>OZ255839.1:0-4323565 GCA_965277675.1 Candidatus Azotimanducaceae bacterium
CCGAGTTCTCTTACAAGCTGGTAATCAATGATCAGGAGAAAATTGATGTGCCTGCCCAGTCGACGTCTGAAATGATTCGACTCAGCGTTGCTGATTTACCACCGGGTGAGCACAGCTACCGGGTTGAAGTGATGGACAACGACGGCACCGTATATATCCCAAGGAAAGAAAGCACGCTGGTCATGCTTACGGCTGAAGAAGAACAGGAAATCCTTGATGTGTTGGCCCAGATAGGGGACGACATCTTTCTTGAGACCAATATTCTGGAAGAGAACGGTCTCTACGTCGCGGCGATGGATGCCTATCGGGATTACTTCTCAGAGAACCCGGATGACAATGACATGCGGCCGCTGCTGATTCAGTCTTATCAGGACCTGAAGTTGAGTAACCTCAGAGAAAACGAAGCGAGACTCTACAATGCCTCGCTGGAAGAAGACTACTAACGCGGCAGTTTTAACTAGCGCGGGGTTTCAAATCTCGCTGTCAAAGCCCACCAGTATTTTATAAGATGCTGATGGGCTTTTTCTTTTCTGTGGCATATGGCGAACCAACAGCGTTACGATCTGATTGCTGTCGTGTTTTTCTTCCTGATGGCCATGATTCTGGAATATCGGGAAGCGTTCTCTCTGCTGGAAGACGAAACCTTGTCGTATCGTCAGATTCTGCGAACACATTTCGCTGACGAAACGTTGACCAGTCCTTCCGAAGACGTGGTCATTATCTATACCGACGAAGATTTCTATACAGAGTACGACAAGTATCCGCTGCGGCGTGTTGACCTTTCAACCCTGGTTATTCGACTTAAGGAGATGGGCGCTGCGGTGGTTGGTGTCGACATGCTGCTTGATTTCAAGAGTGCCTACGGAGAGGACCCAACCCTCGAGGATGCGTTGCTTGAAGCGGGTAACGTCTTGATGGTGTCACAGGCGCAAATCGAAAACGAAGCGCATCTCGGGCTGAATACGGCCATTCCCAGGTTTGCTGATATCACCCGCAACGGGTACTCGAACATCAGCCCGGCGAGCACGATCTCGGAAAGCATTACCCGACTCCGGATTCATGAGGAAATGGTTGTCGGCTATGACGCCTGGCCATTTGCGGTCGAGGCAGTGGCCATGTATCTGGGTGAAACACCGGCGTTGACCCGAGGTCAGTTGACCGTGGGCCCGGATATCACCGTGCAACTCGATCAGTTCAATGAAATGTACATTGATTTCCCTTTTTTGCCGACGCGGGGCGATTCGATCGCTCGGTTACATGATGTGATTGGTCTGTCGGCCTCTGACATCTTGTTTGCGGTTGATGAAGAAGTTCTGGAAGACCTGGCCTATCTGATTGATGGGAAAATCGCCCTGATTGGTGAGGTCGCTGAAGTTGCTCATGATGAATTTGAAACGCCAGTGGGTAATGTTTACGGGGTAGAGGTTATCGCCAACTCTATCGCTACCATTTTGCGGGGAGGACCACTGCGCCCGGCGTCGCTATTGGCTGAGATACTGGTTGCTGCTGTTCTGCTGGCATTGTTTGTCGCGTCACGACTGATTCAAAATCCATTGCCGCGAAACACCCTGTCGTTGGGTGTGCTGTTCGTCTACGTGCTGCTGTGCACGTATCTCTATGTTGGCACCGGTCTGATCCTGTCAATGAACTATCTGATTATTGCGTCTGTGCTTTCCATCATTGTGATTAACGCGCGCTTTTACATAGCCGAGATGGGCCAGAAGGCCATGATTCGGGATATGTTCGGGCAATATCTCTCTCCTAAAGTGGTGGAAGACCTGGTCGAAGATCCCAGCAAGATTCAGTTGGGAGGAGAAGAGCGGGAAATGACGGCCTACTTCTCCGATATCGCTGGATTTTCTTCAATTTCAGAAGACCTGACACCAACCGAACTGGTCCAGGTGCTCAACGAATACCTCACCGAGATGTGTAACATCATTATCGGCTTTGAAGGCACCGTAGATAAGTTTGAGGGAGATGCCATTATCGCTTTCTGGGGAGCGCCGACGGTACAGTCTGATCACGCCAAGTTAGCCTGCTTTGCCAGCATCGATATGAATGACCGCCTTGTGGCTTTGCGGGACAAATGGGTCGCTGAGGGCGTTCCTCAGTTGCGGGTGCGTATGGGGTTGAATTCAGGCCCGATGGTGGTTGGCAATATGGGTTCAATCCAGCGGATGAACTACACCATCATGGGAGACGCAGTGAATCTTGCTGCCCGCCTTGAAGGTGCCAACAAAGCCTATGGTTCCCGAATGATGATTTCAGAAACGACTTTTCGCGGTTGTGAAGCGGATATTGACGCCAGAGAACTCGATACAATTCGGGTTGTTGGTAAAAGTGAACCGGTTACTGTCTATGAACTGCTGGGACGCAAAAATCAGACATCTGGGCAGATCGCAGATTTGACAGATCAGTTCGGTGCAGCGCTTTCACGGTATAAGGCCCGCGAGTTTCAGGCGGCAATGGCGGCGTTCGAAGCCTGCCTTCAGATTGATGCCGACGATGGCCCGTCGGCAACCTATATTGCCCGTTGCCGATCCTTTATTGACACGCCACCGTCGGCGGATTGGGATGGCATCTTTACACTGACAGAAAAGGGGTAACACCGGCTACATGCGTGTGCAGACAACAATTGAAGAGAAGCTTGCCGAGGCGATGCCACTACTTCACCTCGAAGTGGTTAACGAGAGCGGTAATCACAATGTTCCCGCCGGGTCTGAATCGCATTTCAAGGTTGTGCTGGTTTCCGATGATTTTTCGGGTCAGCGTTTGATCGCCCGGCATCGCCGCGTGAATCAATTATTGAAAGAAGAACTTGCACATGAGATTCATGCGCTGGCTATCCATACTTATACGCTTGACGAGTGGCAGCAAAAAAACGGCACAGCGCCGCTATCGCCGCCGTGCCTGGGTGGCAGTGCCAGTGAATAGCCTGTCCTCGTGACAGCGACTGTGGATACAACGACCCTCACTTGCGAACAGACCCTCTCTGCCGGGCGTTATGCCAGCTATCTGTATCGTGTCTCCCGTCAGGACGATTCTGTTGCGGTGGTTGTCAGGCGACAACGCCGAAAAACCATGGCGCTCTATGTGGAGAAGGGTAAGCCTGCTGAACTGCGTGTGCCTGGCTACTGCGCCTGGTCGGATGTGCATGGTTTCCTGGTGACAAAGCTGGATTGGTTGCTCAATGCCCAGGCGGAGGTTGATGCCCGTCCTTCCGTGCCACTCAATCGCTATGTCCCTGATGGTCAGATCACGTTCCTTGGTCGCCAGTTATCGCTGCGGTTAACCAAAAGTCGTTATGCCGTCACTGTCAGGCAGGGTAATGAGGTATTGGTCGCCTGTCGTTCGCCAGATAGGCCGGATCTGGTGGAAAAGCAGATATTGAACTGGTATCGCCGTGAGGCAGAAGTCCTGTTTTCGGAAAGAATAAACCATATAAATCAGAGCTTTAGGGATTCAGTCAATCCAGGTGGGCTGTCTGTGCGTAAAATGAAAGCAAGGTGGGGCAGTTGTTCTTCAAGAGGCGATATCTGTCTGAATCTCTGGTTGATCAAGGCGGAACGCCTGCAGATCGACTTTGTCATCGCGCACGAGCTGTGCCACCTACGGCATTTCTCGCACAATGATCGGTTCTACGCGTTGCTGGACGAGATTATGCCGGACTGGCGATCGGTGGATAAGAGCCTGGGACATTTGAACTAGAAGCCCGTTTGCGTGTTTTCGAGGGCCCTAACTCAGTGCGGCGCATCCGAAGAACTTTATCGAGGTTATTTGTTCAAAGCAGGGGAGTCAGCAAAGGGTAGATATCGTTAAGAATTTTTGGCTGCGCCTCAACCGTTGGATGGATGCCATCCCGTTGTACCAGGTCGCGCCGTGTGGCGATGCCGTCGAGTAAAAAAGGCACAAACGGAATGTTGTGTTTGGTAGCGAGCTCAGTGAATACGCCTTCAAAAGCTGACGTGTAACGACGCCCATAGTTAGGCGGTAGCACCATGCCAACAAGCAGTACATCCGCTTTGGTAGCAAGAGTTTGGATTATCATCGAATCAAGATTGCCTTTGATCTTGTCGATGGGGTAGCCGCGCAGGCCATCATTGCCACCCAGTTCCAGTACCAGGATATCTGGTTGGTGGAGAGAGAGGGTTTTCGGTAATCTTGTGAGCCCGCCGCCCGTTGTTTCTCCGGAGACACTGGCATTAACAACCCGGTAGTCGGGGAAGTCGCTGGCCAGGCGGTTTTCGAGCAGGCTTACCCAACCCTGTTCCTGGTCCATACCGTATGCGGCGCTGATACTGTCGCCATACACGACGATGGTCGGTTTTTGGGTGGCGTCCTGACTCAGAACAGGGGCGGCAACCAACAGGAATGAAAGTACTACAGACAGTGGAATACACAATTTTCGCAGACAAGAAGTATAAGAAATGATCAAAACATTAGACCTTGGTAAGACTGTCTCTACGACAGAGGGTGAGCTGACAATTCTGAAAGGGATTGATATAGAGATCAAGGCGGCAGAATCTGTTGCCATTGTAGGTGCCTCAGGGTCGGGTAAGACAACGCTACTCAGTCTGCTTGCCGGGCTCGATACACCGAGTCGCGGTCAGATTTATCTTGGCGACTACGAGATTACAGCCTTGAACGAAGAAGAGCGAGCCGCTGTCCGGGCGGAATTGGTCGGATTTGTGTTCCAGTCTTTCCAGCTGCTCGGCAGTTTGACCGCGATAGAGAACGTTATGCTGCCATCTGAACTCAAGGGCGACCAGGATGCCCAGGCGAAAGCCAGTGAACTGCTAAATCGGGTGGGTTTGGGGCATCGCGTCAATCACTATCCGAGACAACTCTCTGGCGGGGAACAGCAGCGGGTTGCGATCGCCAGGGCTTTTGCCTCCTCTGTCGACATCCTGTTTGCTGACGAACCCACCGGGAACCTGGATACGGTCACCGGCCAACACATCATTGAGCTGATCTTTGAGCTGAACAAAGAATTTGGCACAACCCTCGTGCTCGTGACCCATGACATGCGGCTTGCAGATCGTTGCGATCGTGCTATTCATATTGATTCCGGCGAACTGGCGACACCACCGGCGACAGCATCGGTGACTGACATCGCGAACTCACGCGGATGAATATTCTTGGTCTGTCCCTCAAACTCTTGTGGCGCGATTGGCGCGCTGGTGAACTGACGCTGTTGCTGGCATCTCTGGTCATCGCCGTGGGTTCTGTCACCACGGTGACGCTGTTTGTTGATCGACTCCAACAGGCACTCCTGGCGGAGTCTTCAACCTTTCTGGCAGCTGACCGGGTGATTTCATCAGGTGATCCGATTAATCCCGAGATCATTACCTATGCTGAATCTCTTGGTCTGGAAACATCAGAAACCCTCGGTTTTATGTCGATGGTGTTTTCTGAGGATCGGGCGCAGTTTTCGTCGGTGAAAGCCGTTGATGATGATTATCCATTACGGGGCCGGTTGATTGCGGGTGATGAACCCTTCGTCCGGGGCAGCCCTGTGGATGCCGGTCCGAAACCCGGGGAACTCTGGATCGAAAGCCGGCTGTTTCCCTCGCTGGGCGTTATGCCGGGCGATCTCATTGATGTCGGTGTTGCCAGCATTCCGGTCACCAGGGTGCTGATTAAGGAACCTGACAGGGGTGGCGGCTTTAGCAATGCGGGCCCCCGCGTTTTGATGCATATGGATGATGTTCCGAGCACGGAAGTTGTTCAACCCGGCAGCCGACTCACCTACCGGTATCTGTTTGCAGGTGACTGGGACACGCTGGAGACGTTCTCGGCCTGGGCGGGTCCTCAGCTTGGCCCGGAAGCCCGACTGTTTGGTGTCAAAGAGGGTGCAGAAGGGATTGGTGAGGCACTGGATCGAGGTGAACGATTTCTGCTGCTGGGCAGTCTGCTTGGCGTGGTTCTCGCCGGTGTTGCTATTGCGCTGGCAGCGCAGCGCTACAGCCTGCGCCACTATGATCATGTTGCCATTATGAAAACGCTTGGCGCTGCGCCACGTCGGGTTGATGCCATTTTTATTTGCATTTTCGTCGTACTTGGGACGCTGGCAACGCTGCTGGGTGCTGCCATTGGCTATGGTATGCAGATGGGTGTTGCCCAAATTCTTTCGCCTTATATACCCATTGAACTGCCTGCGCCGACGATGCGGCCCGTGCTGCTCGGTCTGGTGACCGGTTTTATTTGTCTCCTGAGTTTTGCACTGCCGCCCCTGTTGAAACTGCGAGCTATCGAACCGGTTCGGGTGATTCGTCGTGACTTTGGCGAACCGCGTATGGCGGACAGGCTCACCTACAGTTTTGCGATCGTGGGTACCCTGGGGCTGATGTGGTGGTACAGCCAGGATCTATGGTTGACGGTACTTATCTTCAGTGGCGCTGTGGTGTCCCTGGCGCTGCTTTTTGCGATTGCATATCTGATGCTGCGTGGCAGCCGGGTTGTCGGCATGCAAGCAGGTAGCGCCTGGCGTCTGGCGCTCGCAGGTATGCAGCGCCGTGGCAAAGAAAACACGCTGCAGATTATTGTTTTTGGCCTGGCCATTATGCTGCTGCTGATTCTTTTCCTGGTCCGGACAGCATTGATTACAGAATGGCAGGCGAAGATTCCAGAGGATGCGCCTAACCATTTTGCGATCAATATTTCGCCAGAGGATGTCGCACCCATTCGGGCGCTGTTTGGTGACAATGGCGTTGAATCGCAGCCACTGTATCCGATGATTCGAGGCAGGGTCACAACTATCAACGGCGAGGCAGCCTCGGAGCGTGATCGCCGATTGCAGGGCCGGGGGGACGACGCCCCGCGATCAGGCTCAGGGCGAAATCTAACCTGGTCTGCGGTCCTGCCTGATGACAACGTGGTTGTTGCCGGGGACTGGTGGGATGAGAACTATAGCGGCCCACCGCTGGTATCGCTGGAGCAGGAACTCGCGCAACGCAATGATCTGAAAGTGGGTGATGAACTCGTGTTCAGTGTTCAGGGTGTGGATGTGGTAACCGAGGTCGCAAACATTCGCTCCGTTGCCTGGGACAATATGCAGCCGAACTTTTACGTCATTTTCTCTCCCGAGGTCCTTGAAGCGTTTCCGTCGACGTTTATGACGAGTTTCTACTTGTCCAACGAGAAGAAACTTTTCCTGAATGAGCTGTTGCGGGAGTACCCCACAATGACAGTGATCGAGATTGATGCGCTGATTGAGCAGGTACAACGCATTATCGATCAGGTGACACTCGCGATTGAGTTGGTCCTGGTATTGATTCTCGCATCCGGCGGTCTGGTGCTGTTGGCCAGTGTGCAGGCATCAATGGATGAACGGATGAAGCAACATGCGATTCTTCGCACCCTGGGTGCGGGTCGGCGGCTGGTGATGGGCAGCCTGTTGATCGAATTCTGTGCTCTTGGCCTGTTTGCAGGTGTGCTGGCGACTGTGGGGTCAGAAGTTACGGTATTCCTGCTGGAAACACAGATTTTTGAGTTGCAGTATCAGTTTAATCCCCAGCTATGGATTCTTGGACCCATCGTCGGGGTTGTACTGATTGGTGCTGTGGGAATGCTGGCGACGCGTCGGGTGGTGGATACCCCGCCTGCCAACGTATTACGGGAACTGGCCTAGTGAAAGGGTGGCTCGCTCAGGGCTCCGGATACCAGCTGCCATCCGGTCGCTTTCTGATCCACAACTGCGAAAACCAGTAGTAGCGGCCGTCAGCAGGCAGCGTGCAGTTATATCTGGAACGGCCGATTCCGATGTCCTCAGTTGGGGTTACAACGATGCGACTGGCAGTTTGGCGCGTTCGGACTAGCAGTCCTCCCGGGCCGTAGCAGGTCAGTCTTGCAGGGTCGAGGTCGTCATCGATAGCGTCTTCAACGTCATTGTTCCCGCTGGCATCCATGCGCCGACTAACAAAGTTCAGCGTCAGTGCCGGTCGTAAATCGTCCTCGACCAGCGGCTCGATATCAGGGAAGGTGACTGGCATTGGCAGGCTTCTGATTTTATCGATTAGCGCAGTTTCACCCGCATAAATCCCTGCCAGCGGGAAGCGTGGCAGCAGTAGCGGGTGTGAGTAGGGGCCGATGGCACCGCTTTGTTGGCCGTAGCCACGCAAACCCAGTTCTGCCACGATTTCCAGAATGGCCGCGTTGTACTCGCCGTAAGGATAGGCGAAGGCGGTTGGGTTAAAGCCTCTGCCGGTCAGTTCCCGCTGCGCCCGAACGATTTCCGAGCTGACGCGGTCGCGCCAGTTATCCGGTGTTTCCGTTGGTTGTCGCCGGATCAGATGGGCATGACTGTGAGTATGGTTCTCAATCGACGCACCGTTTTCATACATCTCCCTGAGCTGAGCCCAGGTCAGATACAGCGGATTTCCATTTTCAACGTAGCCTGTTGCGACGAAGATCGTAAAAGGCCAGCCCCGGGCTTTCAGTTTGGGGTAAGCGGTTTCGTAAATGCTGATATACGCGTCATCGAAGGTAATAGCGGCAAGTTTTTCTGTCGACATCTGCTGACGTGAACGTTGTTCCAGTTCAGCCAGGGGCAAAATCGTGAAACCGTCTTGCTCCAGAATTTCCAGATGCCGTTCGAACTGATCGGGTGCAATGCTGGTGATCGGAGGCGTGTCATGATCAACGTGGTGATAAAGCAGCACGACACCGGATTTTACCGGATGTGCCGCAAGCAGCATGGCAATCATCAGGGGTGTGCTAAGCAGTCGTCTGGTGCGCTGGGCAGGTTTCATAACGTCCCTGGCAGCGGGTAGAATGCTCAGCTTGTTGATACCGTGAATCCGAAACGCTATGGCAGACCTGAAGCTTGAAAAAAACAAGATCCGCAAGAAATTACAGAGGGAAACCGGTAAAGCGATCGCTGACTTCAACATGATCCAGGAAGGTGACCGAATCATGGTTTGCGTTTCTGGAGGTAAAGATTCTCTGGCCATGTTGAATATTCTACTGGCCCTGAGAGATCGCGCACCGATTCATTTTGAGCTCCTGGCGGTTAATCTTGATCAGAAGCAGCCGGATTTCCCCGAGGAGGTACTGCCTGCCTACTTCGAATCGCTGAACGTGCCTTATCGCATACTGGAAGAGGACACCTTTTCTCTGGTCACTGAGATGGTGCCGGAAGGTAAAACCTATTGCGGCTGGTGCTCGAGATTCAGGCGCGGCATCCTGTATAAGTTTGCCAAGCAGCAGGGGTATAACAAGATTGCGCTCGGTCATCATCGAGACGATATGATCGAAACACTTTTCCTCAACATGTTCCACGGTGGCAAGCTTAAATCCATGCCGGCTAAGCTGTTGAGTGATGATGGCCAGAATATTGTCATTCGCCCTCTGGCTTACTGCCGTGAGAAGGATATCACCCGATATGCAGACTTGTATGCGCTGCCGATTATTCCCTGCAATCTTTGCGGTTCGCAGGATAACCTGCAGCGTCAGGTGATCAAGGAAATGTTGCAGACCTGGGATCGCACGAATCCAGGCAGGCTGGAAACTATTTTTCGCGCGATGACGGATGTGGTGCCGTCACACCTTGCGGATCACAACTTGTTTGATTTTGATGGGCTTGAGGAGAATAGGGTGAATGCTCTGGAAGTGGTCAATCTTTCCTGAGTCAGGCTGCGTTGGCAGCTTGAAACTCGCGGATGGCGGCGACAAAATTCTCCAGGTCTGCGCTCAGCGACTGCGAAGTCGCTGTCTGAACGCAGCCTTCTGACACCAGCTCTTGCTCTACCTTTCTCGCTGACTGCATTAGCGCATCGGCGCCAAATGTACCCGAAATTCCGGCGATATTGTGAACCAGTCGTTCAGCGGCTTCGAGTTCATTTCTTGCCAGGTGCATCTCAAGGTCTTTGTCTGCCTCACCATAGAAATTGATAAAGTCACCGGTAAGCGTAACCAGGAATTCAACATCGCCACCGTGGCTGGCCAGTGCGTTGCCAAAGTTAACGCCGCGGATGGTGTAGTCATCGCCCTGTGATGGGCTGGTTGCGGTTGCCTGCCAAATCTCCGATAGAATTTTATTCAGGGCATCAAAGTCGATAGGTTTGGTCAGGTAGTAGTCAAATCCGGCAGCGATGGCATTATCCACTTCTTTGTCGAGTACGCCCGCGGATAGCGCGATCGCAATAATATCAGTCAGCTTGTTGTCATCCCGCAGGTGTTTGATCGTCTCAATACCATCCATAACCGGCATTCGGATGTCCATCAGAACGACGGGAAAATACTTTTCAGCCAGAATCTCCAGTGCCTGCTTGCCGTGTTCGGCAATGGTTACGGAATAGCCGGCTCGCTGTAGCATGCTGCCCGCGAGTTTCTGGTTAATTTCGTTGTCTTCTACCAGCAGTATTTCTCGCCCGGTGGCAGGTTCAGGCAGAGCTGGCGGGGTGTGAATTTGTTGCGGTTGTACCTGTTCTGCCACGCGTTGCACAATCGCGGAAAAATAGAAAGTGCTGCCGATCCCGGGTTTGCTGTTGGCGGTTAACTCGCCGCCCATCATCTCCGCCAGTCGTCGGCTGATGGACAGTCCCAGTCCTGTCCCTGTATCTGAGTGCGTGACGCTGCCCTGAGAAAAAGTCTCGAAGATAGAGTCAATGTCTTCGGGGTCGATGCCTTGACCTGAGTCCTTCACCCGGAAACTTAACCGGACCATATCCTGACTGATCGCTTCTTCTGACCAGGTCAGATCAATGGCGCCACGCTCGGTAAACTTGACGGCATTTCCCACCAGGTTAATCAGTACCTGGCTGAGTCGAATCGGATCACCGAGATAACTTGGCTCGTTGTGTTGATCAATATCGGGCAAATTAAGGTCAAGCGCTTTCTTTGAAGCGGCCAGATTGAAAAGCTTGTAGATATCTGAAAACACCACAGACAGTTGGAAGGTGTCCTGTTCCAGTTCCAGTTTCCCGGACTCAACTCTCGATAGATCTAGAATATCGTTAACGACTCTAAGCAGGTGATTGGAGGCGTTGTGGATGGTATTCAGGTACTCGGCCTGTTCGCTGCTCAGTTGTGTGCCAAGCGCAAGATCCGTGTAGCCAATGATCGCGTTCATCGGCGTTCGGATCTCATGGCTCATGTTTGCCAGAAACTGGCTTTTTGTTGCTGTGGCAGTTTCGGCACTGATACGCGCCTGGTCAGCTTCCTCGCGAAGTTTTCGTTCACTGATATCAACAATCGCCCCTTCAACCTTGTATTGGTTCGCCGCGATGTCATGGATCACCTGGCCGGATAGCGCAACCCAGACGGCTTCCCCGGACTTTGTCAGAATGCGTGTTTCAAAATCTATCACCCGGCCACTGCTGATGAGTTTTTCCTGAAAGAGTTTGAAGTCTTCCGGCCTTTCAAAGGTCACACTGGGCTTGTTGCCAACGGTTTTCTTCAGATCCTCTATGGTGTCGTATCCAAGAAGGTTGGCAGCAGCAGGGTTGATGTTGGTGATCTCTCCTTGCTCGTCTATCTCAAAAATGCCTTCCACCGCATTCTGATAGAGCGAAAGGTACTTGTTCCTTGAATCGTTTAGCTGCTGATACAGCTTGGAGTTTTCGATGGCGATGGCAGATTGCGACGCGAGCAGTTTCAGCAGGGCAACCCGGTCCTGGGTAAAAGCATGGGTGCTGTGTCGATTTTCTAGATAAAGAATGCCGGTTAAATGTAATTGGCTCAGGATAGGAATACACAGAATCGATTTAGGCTGCTCTCTCAGAATGTAATCATCCTGGGTAAAAATGTCCTCGTTGGTAGCGTCATTGAGCACCAGGTCTTCCTGGGTGCGAGCCACATACTGGACGATCGATACCGGAATATCCTCGGCGTCAGCGAGCGGCAGACTTTCGAATCGATACTCGGTTTCGCCGTCGGTGACCCACATGGTGATTTCGATACTGAGGTGATGGTCATTACTCAAAATCAAACTCGCTTTGTGCGCACCTGCACTGATCAGAGCGACCTGCATCAAACGCTCCAGCAGATTTTCGAGCACAATTTCTCCGGCGAGTAGTTGTGATGCTTTCATCACGGTTTCCAGGTCCAGAAAATTCCGATCGTTGTAGACAAAATTAGCTGCTGTGGACTGCACGGGGTTTACCGGTTGTTGCGAGACTTCGTTGAACTGGTTTTCCAGTTGCCCGACCTTGTTGCTGGCGCCCCAACGCTGGTAGTTTTTTGCGGCGTTGCGCAGGTAATACAGTGCGAGATCGCGTTTCTTGGTAGTGAGGTAGAAACGTCCAGTGCTCTCATTGGCTAACGCAAGATCGTTAAGGTAGTGGTGTTTCTCGGCATTGCTGATGGCATCTTCGAAGTGTTGCATGGCGGCAAGCTGTCGACCCTGCCAGGCGGCGAATTCCGCTTCAACAAGGTGATACCGATGCAGCATGTTTTCTTTTGAATGGTGAGCCCATTTCCGGAGCCTGCGTCGGTTCCTTGCGATTTTCAGTCGCAACCTGATCGATTCGCCAGGACTGGCGGTATCCATGCCTCTGATACAGGCCAGGGTCTCAAGCGTTCGAAAGAAGGGTATCGCAGGAGAAGCAAGAATTGCGTTGATATGCCGGTTTACTTCGTTCGCAAATGTTAGGGCGTGATCGTTACGATAGAAAACAATGGCCAGATAGAGTTTGGTCAAAAAGAGATTGGCCAGGGCGGAGTCATCAACTTTCAGCTCCTGATACTGCAGTAGCTCATTCTCGCTGAAAATATCCCCTTCAAGCAGCCACGGTGTTTTTACCGGTTCAATCAGATTGCGAGTTGCCTGCAGGTAAATCATCCCCATGTAGTAGGTTGGAATCTGCTGGTGATGCTTTGCTTCAGTGGTCTGGTCAACCAGGTTGTTCTCGATGCTGTGCAGGTCATTGCCAAGCACAAATGCGTTCGCAGATCCTGAGACTGCGGCGATCAGGGCATACTCAACATCCTGATTTCTCATGCCTGTCTGGTACGCTCTCGCCAGGGGCTCCAGCGTTGTGTTCAGATGATCCTTCCAACTGAGATTCCAGTTGTGCGCCAGGGTGAGGGTACGGCAGTGCAGCGTTGGGTCATCGTCGCGCAGATTGGCCAGGGCCAGTTGGCCCAGTCGATAACCGAAGTCGACGGTGCCAAAAAAAGTGATCAATACCGCACCCAGCGCGGGGAATGCAAAAGACGATTCCGGTGCCACACCGTAGCGCAGAGAGATGCGCGCCATCTCCAGCACGTAGCGACTGATATTGGGGTCGCCGCCAATATAGGCAGCGTGGCTGAGGATAAGCAGTAGCTTCATGGCCGCCAGTTGTTTTTCGTCGGTCATGGCGGGCAGGTCGAGATTTTCTCTTTGTGACAATCTCCAGGAGTAACCGAGCACCTGCAGTGTCGTTAGCCAGGTTTTAGGTGATCTTGGCCCGGTCAGGTTGATATCGAGTGACGCGAGTGCGGCGATTGCGACATCGGTTGCTTCGGTGAGTCGATAAGCCGCGATCAGTGATCGAATCTTGATTTCGTGCGCACGGGCGATATCCAGAGGAGAGCGGGCGTGTTCCAGTACTCTGCTAATCAAAACGTCCAGTTGATTGTCATCGCCACAGAGATAAGCCGCGTTCGCGGCTTCAAGGTGCATCTCCAGGCTTCGATCATACTGTGCCCAGGCGTTCTGCCCGAGTAGTACAATGGCAGTCCTGAAGTATTTGAAAGCCTGCTGGTGCGCCGCGGCTCCTCTGGCCTTTTGACCTGCCAAAATATTAAGCTCGGCGAGCTGAACCGGGTCTACCTCGCTGTTGTCTGGCACCTCAAAACTGTTGTTGAGCTGATTGACAATGTCAAAAATCCTGGCGGCAGGATCGCCCTGGGTCATCTGCAAAATTGACTGGCCAATGCTGGCATGAAACTGGCGCCGCGCCATGGCTTCGATCATGCCGTAGGCGGTTTGCTGAATTCGTTCGTGAGCGAAGCGGAACATCACTCGCTTGTCACGCGTGTCCAGGGGGCTGGCCAGTTGTAACAGGTACCCCTGCTGGATCGCCAGCGATAGCTTGCTCGAGGTTTCAGCAAACGACAGCCCGGCAACCATCTGCAATAGATCCAGATCGAATTCCAGTCCGATGCAGGCAGCAATCTGCAATAGTTTGATTGTTTGTGTGTCCAGGTTCTGCAACTGTGTAATCAGTGACAGACTGACATTGTCTGAAGGGGTTTCGCCGCTGATTCCCTGTATGTCCCATTCCCATTCGCGGTGGGTGTGATTGAAGTACAGCAGTTCTTTTGCGTAAATCCGATGCAGTAGTTCCTTCACAGCGAGTGGATTGCCGCCTGTCTTCTCAAGCACCAGCTTCGAGAACTCCAGCGTTTCTGGTTCTGCGCGAAAAAGTGATTCGGAAACGATCCGGTTTATTGCTTCCAGGCTCAGATGCTCCAGATGTAGCAGCGCAATGTTGCCGTTTCGTTCCAGCAGTTGCTGAATCATGATCCGGTTCGGGTCTGACTTGTTGAGAGCGTAGGAGCGATAAGCGCCGATAAGCATCACGTAGGGAAGTTGATTGCCGCTGAACAATGCTTCAAACAGATCAAGCGAGGCGCTGTCGATCCACTGCAGGTTGTCGAGACTGAGAAGGATAGGGTGGGTCTCGTCGCTGATGGCATTCAGCAGGGCGGCAATACCGCGTACCAGCTTGGGTTTGGCCTCCGAGGCGGGTACGGATGCTGCGCTTGTCGGTTGATAGAAGAGAATATTTTTCAGCTCAGGTGCGAGTGAAAACATGGGCTCTTCCAGACCCGTCATCCTTTTCCTGATCTTTTCCGATGTTCGATCAAAATCCGGCTGCGAGATCAGTTGTTTAACCAGGTCGTTTAGTGCGCCGGAAACTGCCGTGTAGGGTACTTCCGTTGTGATCGGGTTGTGCGTGCCCTTGGCCAGATAGGCCCCTCTCGACACTACTTCGCGTTCAAGTTCCCTGATCAGCGAACTTTTACCAATGCCATTTTCGCCCAGCACGATGACCGTGGCGGTTTCTCCTTTTGCGACCTGTTCAAAGACGGACAGTAGTTCAATCAGCGGGGCGTCTCTTTCGTGCAGTCGCTCGGGGATATTCAACTGTTCGCTAATATCATCCAGCGCGACTTCAAAATCGACTTCGTGTGAACCCTGAGTCTGGCTTAATGACAGGTAGTGTTCGAGATCACCGATTATGGCGTAGGCGCTCTGATATCGGTCTTCTGGCATTTTTGCCAGTAACTTCATCGTGATTCGCGATAGCGCCAGTGGAATCCCGGGCCTTATGACCTCCGGTTTCACCGGTGTTTGTGTGATGTGTTGGTAGATCAGTTCCAGGCCTTCCTGCGCTTCGAACGGCAACTGACCAGTTAACAATTGATACAGGGTGACGCCGAGAGAGTAAAAATCGGAGCGGAAATCAACGGACCGGTTCATGCGACCGGTTTGCTCAGGTGACAGATAGGCAAGCGTTCCTTCCAGAATCCGATTGACCTCAGGTTTTATCTGCGTCGGATTTATTCGGGTTGAGATGCCAAAGTCGATGAGCTTGATGCTGCCGCTTTCCGGGTCGTACACAATATTGCCGGGCTTGATATCACGATGAACAATGTTGGCCTGGTGTAAATCGTAGATGCCTTTGGCGATCAGGCAGCCAATTCGTGCGCACTCAACAACATCCAATACCTGCTCTTCAATATAGTCGGAAAGGGTGACACCGACGGGCGCTTCGGTAACAAGTACCGGCGCATCATTGCGCTCAATCAGTTCCAGCGGTCTGATGACGTGTGGTGAATTTATCTGTGAGAGCAGTTCAAACTCACCTTGATGTCGGCTGATCAGTTGTGGCGAAACCAGTTCAGGCCGCAACTGTCTTAGAACTGCTGGGTGGCCATCCTTGATCCGGACACCCGCGTAAACGAGGTTATAAACCCCCTGGTGGATCAGTTCTAGCTGTTTGTAGCCGGGTACGGATATCACTTGGCGCCGACTTTAGGTGATGATGGAACCATTCGTTTAGCCTGAATTGACGCGATACGATGCTCAGCAATAAGGCACATGGGAACTGTTCAGGTAACAGTAGGTGCGAACAGATAGCCGGTGCCATGAATGGTGCTGATAAAGGTTGTGTCCGGGTCGTACTGCCTGAATTTTCTTCTGACCTGGCCAACCAGGACATCAATGTATCGATCGTCCGGGTACCATTCGCGATTTCTGATGCGGTTCATCAACTGGTCTCTCGTCATGACTTCACCGGAATTTTCGATCAGTGCCAGTAGTAAATGGAACTCGCCGGCTGAGAGTGACTGTTTTTTGCCGTCCGGAGTTGTCAGCTCACGTTTGTTCAGATCCAGCGTCCAGCCTTCGAACTTTCGCTTAAAGCCTTTCTCTTTCTGCTTTTCCTGTGCCTGAACGCGCCAGAGGAGATTCTTGACCCGCGACAGCAATTCTCTTGGATCGAAAGGTTTCGTGACATAGTCATCCGCGCCGCTTTCGAGCCCAACAATTCGGTCAACGGGATCATCTTTCCCCGTTACCAGAATGATGCCGACATCTGAAACTGCGCGTAGCTCTCTGGTCAGCGTCAAACCGTCTTTGCCAGGAAGATTGATATCGATCAGGCAGATATCAACATCTTCCTCGGTGACACGATCAATAATGCCATCGGCACTTTCGCTGGTTGCGACGGTGTAACCCTCTTTCTCAAAGTGGGCGCACAATTGGCTCCGAGTAATCGGTTCATCTTCGATGATAAGCAGATTCGCGAGTTGTTCGCTCATGGTTCTCCAAAGCTGGTGCAGTGATATGGGTCTGTTCTATCGCGCAGGGCTGTTCCGCTTTCCTCCCGTACAATCAATTTATACCATAGGGCAAGATGTATGATGAAGTGGTGGCCGAATTGCCTCACATAGCCATTCCCTGGCAATCCCTGTCCGAAGAGGCCCTGGCCGGCGTGGTTGAAGAGTTTGTGTCGCGCGAGGGCACTGACTACGGCAGCGGTGATTTCTCGTTCGACGACAAATGCCGTCAGGTACGGCAACAATTAGCCAGTGGTGAGGCGGTACTCACCTTCGACGATGAGTCGCAGAGTTGTTCGATTGTGCCGGCGCGTGAGATTTCGTAGCATTCATAGATAGCATCAGTAGATAGCTTCGCAACATAACAATAATAGTAAACTTCGCTGGAGTAGCATGCCATGAGAGTAATTCTAGGCCTGATCGCAGGTGGGCTGGGCGTGCTCGCCGTTTTGTTCTTTACCCAACAGGAACCAACCCCGTCGCAGGCACCAGAGGCCGAATCTGCCGGGGCTGTCAGTCAGCAGGATCAGATACGAGCGGTCACCCGTAGTCTGGACGGGGATCGAGTTGTTGCAGCAGATCAGGAACCGGGTAATTGGCTGGCTCATGGCCGAACCTACGATGAGCAGCGATTTAGTCCACTTGACCAGATCAATAGCGAAAACGTCGGTGACCTGGGGTTAGCCTGGCACTTCGATACCGGGACAGACAGAGGTCTGGAAGCTTCCCCAATCGTTGTCGATGGTGTGATGTTTACTTCAGGTTCATGGAGTGTGGTGTTTGCCAATGACGCCAGGACTGGCGAACTCATCTGGCAGTATGATCCGGAGGTACCGAAAGCCTGGGGCGCCAACGCTTGTTGTGACGTGGTTAACCGCGGCGTCGCCGTATGGAAAGGCAGGGTTTATGTTGGCACGATTGATGGTCGTCTGATTGCGCTGGATGCGGGGACCGGTGAGGAAATCTGGGACATCAACACCATTGATCGCAGTAAACCCTATACCATCACTGGTGCACCTCGCATCGTCAAAGACAAGGTCATTATTGGCAATGGTGGCGCCGAGTTTGGCGTCCGCGGCTATGTGACGGCTTACGATACGGACACTGGCGAACAGGTCTGGCGGTTCTATACGGTGCCTGGCGATCCTTCTGAGCCATTTGAATCAGATGCGATGGCGCAGGCTGCCAAGACCTGGACCGGTCGCTGGTGGACCATGGGTGGGGGTGGAACAGTCTGGGATTCCATGGCCTACGACCCTGAATTGAACTACCTCTACATTGGTGTGGGCAATGGCTCTCCCTGGAATCAGGCTGTTCGCAGTCCCGGAGGCGGGGATAACCTGTTTCTGTCATCAGTGGTTGCGCTAAATCCTGATACCGGTGAGTACATCTGGCACTACCAGACGACACCGGGCGATACCTGGGACTATACGGCCACCCAGCATATGATCCTTGCGGACCTCGAAATTGAAGGTGAAACCCGGAAGATCATTATGCAGGCGCCAAAAAACGGTTTTTTCTATGTCCTGGATCGGATAACCGGCGAATTTATCTCCGCCAAGCAATATGTCCCTATGACCTGGGCAACCCATGTCGATCCCGAGACAGGGCGACCCGTGGAAACCGATAATGCCCGCTATCAGATGATGAATCCGTTGGTGGACCTGCCGGTTGAAGAGCAGATCGCTGCGCTGGATGCGATGAGTGCAGAAGAAGTGGAGGCCGCTTTCCACAAGCCAGGTCCCCTCGGCGGTCATAACTGGCACCCGATGTCCTACAGCCCTGAAACAGGCTATGTCTACATCCCGGCGCTGGATATGCCATTTGCTTACGGTAATGAGCCTGAGTTCAATTACGAAGCGGGGCGCTGGAATCTGGCCAATGACTGGCGGCTTGGTATGCCCTTCGGCGATGATCGGGTAGATGCCAAGATAGATGGGCTGCTCCGTGGTCACGTCTCGGCCTGGGATCCAGTCGCGCAGAAAGAAGTCTGGCGAATCCAGCATGCCGGTACCTGGAACGGTGGTATGTTATCTACCGCCGGTAATCTGATTTTTCAGGGTAATTCGAGCGGAAAATTTGTGGCCTATCGAGCCGATACCGGAGAAGAACTCTGGTCCACACCGGCGCAGACCGGGGTTATTGCACCACCGGTGGCCTATGAAATTGAAGGCGAGCAATATGTCACGGTGGTTGCGGGCTGGGGGGGCGCTTTTGCATTGACCGCAGCGGCAGCAGAGGGATACAAGCTGAAGCCCAGAGGCAGAATTCTTACCTACAAACTGGGTGGTACAGATGCGTTACCGCCCGTTCTGGATGTGGCGGCTGTGTTACCGGAGCCGCCGCCGATAGATGCCGCCGATGACGAGATCGCCCACGGCAAGTTTATGTATCACAAGTACTGTGGTGTCTGTCATGGCCCTGGCGTCCGATCAGGTGGGGTGTTACCCGATCTGCGATATCTCGCGCCGGGTAAACACATCGTGTTTGAAGATATCGTGCTTGGTGGGATCCTGCAGGAGCGTGGCATGGTGAGTTTCGCCAGTTCACTGAACAAAGAAGATAGCAGGGCGATTCACCAATATGTCATCAGTGAAGCGCACCGACTTCAGGCAGGCACTACCAATTGACTGAAATCAACGCTTTTCGCCTGGGATTGCCGATAAACTGGGGCCAGACCGGGTGGTTTTACCGCCAGAGGAACGGTTGATAACAACTTTCTAGAAGGACTATCTAGAAGAACTATCTGGAAGAACTATCTAGAAGAACTATCTAGAAGAACTTTCCAGAAGAACTTTCCAGAAGAACTTTCTACAACAACTGTCTACAACAATTTTTTATAACAGTTAAGGGAGAACGCGTGTGAGTGAAGCCATTGATACATCCTGGATGTCCAAGGACCCCGACAGCCTGTCGCTTGACGAGTTAGATCTGATGAATCCGCAGCTGTTTCACAATGATTATCATGTACGTGTATTCGAACGACTGCGGGCAGAAGACCCCGTACATTTGCAGAAAGAGCACGAGGAAGTGGGCGCTTTCTGGAGTGTCACCCGTTATGAGGACATCATGGCGGTGGATACAGACCACGAAACCTATTCTTCCGACGGCTCTATTGTGGCAACGGATCAGGATGAAGAGTTCCCGTTGCCAATGTTCATTGCTATGGACCCCCCTAAGCACGATCGTCAGCGCAAAGAAGTTAGCGGTGTTGTTGCGCCGTCCAATCTGGCAACGCTCGAAGGTACGATTCGGGAACGGGTCTGTAACATCCTTGATTCACTGCCTCGGGGTGAAGAGTTTAACTGGGTTGATCTTGTCTCCATTGAGCTGACAACCCAGATGCTGGCGACGCTGTTTGATTTTCCGTTTGAGGATCGCCGTAAGCTGACACGATGGTCCGACGTGGCCACGGCAGATGAACAGTCCGGCATCGTGGAAAGTGAAGAGCAACGTCGCGATGAACTGGTTGAATGTCTGGAGTATTTCACCCGGTTGTGGAACGAGCGCGTTAACGCGCCGCCGCGAAGCGATCTTGTTTCGATGCTCGCTCACGGTGAGTCTACCAAGAACATGGATCCGGTAGAGTATCTTGGCAACCTGGTGCTGTTGATTGTCGGTGGCAATGACACGACCCGAAATTCCATTACCGGCGGGGTTAAGTTCCTGAACGATAATCCGGACGAATATCAGAAGCTTCGCGATAACCCGGGTTTGATTCCAAACATGGTCCCTGAAATTATTCGGTACCAGACGCCTCTTGCTTATATGCGCAGAACAGCGGCCAAAGACGCTGTTCTCGGCGGTAAAAAAATCAGTGCCGGCGATAAGCTGCTGATGTGGTATGTCTCGGGCAATCGTGACGGCTCGGTGATTGAAGATGCCGACCGCTTTCTGATTGACCGAAAATCTGCGCGACGCCACCTGTCGTTTGGCTTTGGTATCCATCGTTGTATGGGTAATCGCCTGGCTGAGATGCAGTTGCGTATACTGTGGGAAGAAATCATGAACCGTTTCGATAACATAGAAGTGGTGGGTGATCCGGTCATGGTCAATTCCAATTTCGTCAAGGGATACTCACATCTACCCGTGATCATTCGCTAGTTAACACCGTTCGTCGGAAAAACCGGCCCGCACGCTTTCCTGAATGGTTAGAGTGCCGTCGGTTTTTTTGTGAACGTCGATAACTCGAACGAAGGTGAATGTCAGTGAAATACACGGTTTTGTTTCTGATCTTGTTGAGTCTGCCCGCATTGGCAACGGAATCTCTCTCCAAAAGTATTGAGGGGTTACTCGAGAATATTTCGGCGTCTGACTGCGTCTTTATTCGTAATGGCCGCGAGCACACAGCGGCGGAGAGTGTCGATCATATCCGTCGCAAGTATGCACATTTTGAGGACGAGATAGATTCTATTGATCGATTTATCGCTTTAACGGCGACCCGCAGCATGATCACAGGCAGGGCCTATCAGGTTCGATGTGGTGCCGAAACGACGGATTCTGCGGCCTGGATAGAAACAAAGATGACAATAATGATGGAAGAAAGGCTGCAACCGCCGTCGCCGAGCCAGTCGACAGACTGATGCTGCGATCTTTAAGCCTCTGGCTATTATTGTTTGCCGGCAGCTTGCCTGTTCTGCAGCAAGCCGCGCAAGCACAGTCCATTGTCGATTTACCTGCCGCGCAGCTACCCGCGAAGCGACCAGCAGGCCAGACGGCGGTGATGCCGACCATGACGGTGTTGACCCTTAATATCGCCCATGCACGGGGGCAGGGGCCGAGCCAGCTGCTGCAGAGTACTGGCGCAGAAAAGCGCAATCTGCTCAGCATAGCTGAGTTACTGCAACGTGAGCAGCCTGATGTGGTTGCTCTGCAGGAGAGTGATACAAACTCGTTCTGGAATGGAGGGTTCAACCACACCGCCTACCTGGCTGATCAGGCGGGTTTCCCGGCGCATTTTACGGGATCACATTTTAAAGGATTTGTTCTGGATTACGGGACGGCGCTGCTCAGTCACACGCCACTCCAGGCCCCGGTGAGCGATCGATTTCTGCAACCCATGTTGCGACCGCGCAAAGGTTTTGTGCTCGCGACGGTCCAATGGCCGGGTCATCCGGATATCTCGGTGGATGTGGTCTCCGTACATTTTGACTTTCTGATGAAAGGCAAGCGATTGGCAGAGGCGAAACAGATGGTTGAGTTGCTGCGTACACGCGAAAACCCGGTTGTTGTCATGGGTGACCTTAATACGGATTACCGCGAGAACAGCGAAGTGATTCCGCTGATCCTGGCAGAGCTCGGTCTGAGCGCCTGGCAACCGGAGGCTGATCTTGTCACCTTCCCCAGACTGAAACGGCGTTTTGACTGGGTTCTCGTCTCATCACAAATAGGTTTTGCCAGCCATCAAGTGCTTGAAGATGATGTCTCGGACCATCGTGCGGTGGTGGCTGTGCTTACCTGGCTTGGCAATGACCCAGCCTGATCAAATCGGCTGCAGTTCAATCGCTATTGAGTTGGTTCTACCGCCAACCACGTAAGCTATGAAGGTGTCACCCCAGGTGTACTTCTGTTGCATCAGTCTGTTGATCTGATCGCTTTTGTCGGGTCGGAGCAAGGTTCGATAAGTTGCGGTTTCTCCTGCCCGTGTCAACGTTATCTGCTTGTTTTCCTGCAGTCTTGAAAACCAGCCGGAACCGCCGCTGCCTACCCGCAGATACTGCAGTCCCTCATCATCAACAATCCAGAGCCTTGTTGTCACGGTCTCTCCGGTTTCATCTTGGGTGTGTAACTCCACAACCTCGACACGTTCCGCCGCCAGTCTTTCAACGATAACAAAACTGATGATAATTCCGATTAATGCTGCCAACCCCCAAAGTAGATATTTCATGTTCTTCTCCTGTTCTCGTGTCTTTCCCGATGGTTGTCAGGCTTCGCCTCAGTTGCTGGATGCTCGCTGTGACGCGCCGCTATTTCAAAATTGATTTCTTAAACTATTTAAACATAAACTGTTTATAGTTAAACAATAAAGCGATTCGGGGTCAACAGTAATGTTTATTATTAAATAGTTTATTGTTAAAACAATCGCCGTTAGACTTGTTCCGATGTAACAACAGTAGAGCCGCCTGTGACAGAGAAAGCAGATATCGGGGCGCTGTTCTCGTTTTTTAACGAGGTCGGCATCATTTCCCAACTCTCAACCAGTATGTTTGAGCAGGTACTGCCCCATGGGCTGACAACCTCCCAGTTTGGGGTTCTCAACTGGTTCGTTCGCGTTGATGAACAAGCGACCCCGGGCCGATTAGCAAAGGCGTTCCAGGTCACGGGTGGGGCAATGACCAATACACTGAAGAAACTGGAAGCAAAGGGGTTCATCAAGGTGGTTACTGATCCCAATAGTCTCCGGCGCAAGGTTGTAACACTGACACCGAAAGGACGGCAGGCACGTGAAGCGTCTGTGGCGGCGGTGGGCCCGTTACTGCTGGAATTTAGTGAGGCGTTTTCGGCAAGTTCGGTCAGTCGTCAAACCCGCCAGTTGGCAAAGATTCGTGCCTATCTCGATGAGTATCGTGACCGGTAATTCAGTTGCTGTTCAGTTGATTAAGATTGTGTTCATCGCCTGAAGTTCATGCTGCTGCTCATGTTGGCTTGATGCCTGAAACTGGAGCAACACATGAGAAAACTGATTCCCCTTTTTTTGATAGTCATCAGCGGTTTAACCCTCGCCGACCGGGCTTTTGCGGGAGATGATTGGCGAGCAACGATTATCTTCAGCGGTGGTGACAGGAAGTTTAATAACCTGATCAGTGAGCATAGCTACCGCAAACAAAATCGCGGTCATACGCATCAGTCTCGCCACAAACACACTCGAAGCTGCACGCACGCAGATGCGCGACGGCCTGGATACTCGAGTCGCAGAATTGATAGTGCCTATCGCGGCCAGGGTTATTCCCGGGGCTATTTCCCGGGTGGTGACTGGATTCGGGCGCAGCAGTTCCAGACGCGAACCCGTCACCGCAGTGATCCAGTCATCGAAATCAATGCCAGGATCACGGCAATAGGGCTGACAGGGCGTAAACGTGATGCTGCGATCTATGAAGCTTATGCGGAACTGGGTGATGGCAAGCTGGTGCCGTTGCGCGCATTAGAAGGCCGGCTTTATTCAGGCAACAGTCATGTCCGTCATTTCGAGCGGTCGCGCTACGTGAAGCGCCTGATTCTGCGGGTTGGTCCCGAGCAGCGGTATCGCCGCGCCTATGTTGCCGTGGACTATTTGCCAGCATCTGGCAAACGCAGCGACAGAAACCGTAGACATCACTGACGTCAGTCGGTGATTAAGCCGTTTAACTTATCCAGAGCGATAGCTTCGGCGTCCCGGTCCCTGGGGTTTCCCCGACCACCGCCGCCGGCAGTCTCCAGAATCATGCGGTCTCCCGCAGTGACAGTCTCGCGCCCCATGCCTCTTAGAACGGTTCCCTGTCTGGTGTAGACCCTCGCCGCGGCGCCATCACCGCCACCGTTCAGACCACGTGGCGGATGTTCGATTCGATCAAACATTTTGGAAACAGCAAACGCTTCGCCCTCAGCGTGCGCAAATTCCATGATTTGCCCGAATCCACCCCGAAACTCGCCCAGGCCGGCCGAATCAGGACGATATTCTTTGCGCCAGATAATCAGCGGGGCCGCATGCTCTGAAATCTCAACCGGCGTACTGCGAACGCCTGAAGGAAATGCCGTGCACGACAGTCCGTCCTTGTTTGGTCTGGCGCCGGTCCCGCCGGTGTAAAAAGCGTTCATAACAAAGGCATCCCCGCCGCTTCTGGCCACCAGACCTCGCCCGCCAAGAAAAACAGGTCCAAACAGGCAGGCGGCACCCTCGGTGGGTACCTGGCCTTTGAGCGGCTGGTTCAGGGCGCCGAGTACCACATCGGGCAACATCTGACCGATCGCGTGTCGCGCCGAGACCGCTGCGGGGCGGGGTGCATTTAAGATACAACCTTCGGGTGCGGTCACGGTGACGACGCCCAGTGAACCGGCATTGTTCGGAATGTCGTTGCCGATGACACATCTCACGCCAAACGAGGTATAGGCCTGCGCATAGGTTAGCGGCACATTGATACCATGGGCGTTGACGTCCGAGGAACCCTGCCAGTCGACCAGAATGCCATCAGCGTCAATGGTAATCTGACATTTCAGCGTGACAGGCGCATCGTAGCCGTCAACGGTCATCTCGTTTTCCCAGGTCCCCGGCGGTAACTGGGTGATTTCAGCAAGCATGGCGGTGCGAGAATTCTCGATGATCAGGTCGGCGACCCCGGTCAGGTCGTCGAGCCCGAACTCCGTCATTGCCGCCAGCAGACTGTCACTACCAGCCTTGTTGCAAGCGGTCAGTGAGTACAGGTCGCCTTCTGCGGCTCTCGGATCGCGAACGTTGGCTTTGAGTATCTCCATGAGAACATCATTGACCTTGCCCGCTTTGAACAGAAAGCTGATGGGCAGATTAATCCCTTCCTCGAACACCTGACGGCCATCAGGACCAAACCCCAGACCACCCACGTCAGCGATATGTGAAGTGGCAGCGAACAGAGCAACAGCTTTGCTCTCCCTGAACACAGGTGTCAGCACCGTAAAATCGTTCAAGTGACCGGTGCCGTCCCAGGGATCGTTGGTCACCAGTACATCACCCGGCTGCAGTCCAGCGAGCGGATATTTTTTCAGGAAGGTGTTAACACTGGCGGCCATCGCATTAACGTGACCTGGTGTACCGGTAATGGCCTGGGCAAGCATGCGGCCCTGAATATCAAATACCCCGGCGGATAGATCGCCTGCTTCCCGCACCGTCGTGGAAAAGGCCGTTCTGATGAGTGTCTGTGCCTGCTCCTCCACAATGGCCAGGAGTCTGTCCCAGAGCAGTTGTCCTCGAAGTTTGTCCAGTTTATCAGCCATTGTCTGACTCCATGGTCAGCACAAGACAGCCCAGTTGGTTAACGCTGGCGATGTAACCACGGGGTACAACGGTTGTCGTCTGTGCTTCTGTAATGAGTGCGGGGCCGCAGATGCTTTCACCCAGGGGCAGATGTTGCCGGTAATAGACATCGGCAGCTTCCATCTCGAGTGACGCTGAATCAAACAGATCCTGCTGCTTTGCTATCCCGGTAGCATCTGTTTGAGCCACGGACCTTGCTAATTCATGGGCGACATCTTCCGACAGAGACAGGGTCCATGAAAGGACTTCGATATCAATGCCGTCGATCACATGTCCGTATAGATTGTGGTACATACGCTCAAACGCTGCGCGAAAGTCTGTCGCGTTTTCTTCCGAGTAGGTTTTTGCGGGCAGCGCAATACAAAGTTCATGCCCCTGGCCAACGTAGCGCATATAAGCCTGCCGGGATTCAATCAAAGGATGCTCGCCCGCGGCCAGACTAACCACTGCCATGGCCTCGCGATGCATCTCGTCGAACAGGGAATTAATCGTGCTGATATCGAGGCTGTTCAGATTTTGTTGTCGGCTGCGCACAACTTCATAGGATACCGGTGCCAGCAGAAAGCCAACGGCTGAGCCAACACCGGCATCTCCCGGGATAATGACGCGCCGAGCCCCCAGTTTTTGTCCGAGCCTGGCGGCGTGCAGTGGGGCTGCACCACCAAAGGCGATCACGTCTCGGGCACCAAGGTCGACGCCGAACTCCGCAGCATGGGCTCTGGCGGCGGCCGCCATGTTTTCATCGACAATCTCACTGACGCTGAAAGCGGCAATATGACGCGACTGTTCTGTGGGCTCACCGATAGCGCCACCGATTGCGGTTTCTGCGGCGGCAACATCAAGATCAAAGGCGAACCTTTCAGGGTCTAGTTTACCCAGACAGACGTCCGCATCAGTGACCGTTGGCCGATCACCGCCAAGTCCATAGGCGGCAGGTCCAGGTTCTGAGCCTGCTGACTCAGGTCCAACCTGAATTCTTCCAAGCTTGTCGATGCTGGCGATAGAGCCGCCGCCGGCGCCAATCTCCACCATTTCGATCACGGGAATTCGAACCGGAAGTCCGCTGCCTTTCTTGAAACGATAGACGCGGTCCACCTCAAAACTCCGTGACATCATGGGTTTACCCTGATCGATCAGGCACAGTTTTGCAGTGGTCCCACCCATATCAAATGACAACACCCGGTCGATCCCAAGCTGGCTGGCCAATCGCTGCGCCAGAATGGCACCGCCTGCAGGCCCTGATTCAACCAGCCTTATAGGGAAGCGCGCTGCAGTTTCCAGCGTCGTCAGACCGCCACCGGACGTCATCAGCAGGAATGGGCAGTTAAGTTGTCGCTGTTTAAGTTCACCGGCAAGTCGTTGCAGGTAACGGGCCATCAGCGGTCGCACATACGCGTTGGCACAGGTCGTCGAAAGCCGCTCAAACTCCCGGATTTCCGGGGCAACCTCTGATGCCAGTGAGATCGAAAGATCAGGGCGTGCTGCCGCGATAATGGACGCAGTTTCCTGCTCGTGGACGGGGTTAACAAACCCGTGCAGGTAGCCGACCGCAATGCTCTCGATGTTGTATTCATGGAGGGTGTTGAGCGCTTCGTTGACACTCGCAGGATTGAGCGGCAAAAGTACCTTGCCGTTTCGGTCCATACGCTCTTCGACGGGCAGGCGCAGGTATCTGGGCACCAGCGGTGCAGGTCTGTCGATATTGATATCGTATTGCTCGAATCGATCTTCATGTGCCATGGCAAGGGCGTCACGGTGCCCGGCGGTGGTCAACAGCGCGGTTCGAGCACCGCGTCTTTCGATCAAGGCATTGGTGGCGAGTGTCGTGCCGTGAATAATCAGGCCGATGTCTGCGGGCGTCAGGGCAGCCTTCGCCAGTACGATGTCGATACCTTCAAGCACGGCGATACCCGGGTGCTCATAGGTTGTCAGAAGCTTGTGGGTAACGCGGCTACCATCAGCGGCTGCCAGAACGACGTCAGTAAATGTGCCGCCAATATCAACGGCGATTCGGGCAGATGGGGTCTTTTCGATCATGGCCAGAGTTTCAGTGTTACCGGCATGCTTATCAAGGGATTAGTCCTGGTCATGTCTGGGCCATTGGGCCTGCTTATGGATACTGTTAAGATACGCGCCGTTCGCAGTCTGGAGTCCGCATTGAGTCAATCTTACGAATTTCTTGGCCACACCCTCTCTGGGCCATTTACCATTCCTTCCGGCATCGTCGCCACCGCTACGCCCATTATTCAGTATCTGTTTGATCATGTGCCCCAGGTTGGCGTGATGACAACCAAGAGTATTGGACCGGCCCCCCGGCCTGGTAATCGTGAACCAATCATGACGCAGTATGCGCCCGGTTGTTTCATGAATGCGGTAGGACTGACCAACCCGGGCGCAGAAGAGGCGCTGGTCCAGCTGGCGGCACTCCGAAAACCGGATGACCGCTTTCTGCTGACCTCAATTTTTGGTGGCAGTGTAGAAGAGATTGTCGCGGTTGCGAAGCTGCTCGCGCCTGTCTCTGACGGCCTGGAGTTGAATCTGTCCTGTCCCCATGCGACGGGGTATGGCATGGATATGGGGCAGGATGCGACGCTGGTGCAAGAGATTACCGCGGCTGTCAAAGCTGAAGTGAACATTCCCGTGATACCCAAGCTGACACCGAACGTCACGAATATCGGTGAGATCGCTGCCGCAGCAGTGGCGGGCGGGGCGGATGCCCTGTGTGCCATTAACACGGTTGGCCCGGCTTACTATACCGCGCACGGCGAACCCGTCCTGACCAATAAGGTCGGCGGCATGTCCGGTCGAGGCGTTTTGCCCATCGCACTGAAAAGTATTAAGGAAATCCGCGATGCCGTCGATGTACCCATTATCGGTTGCGGCGGGCTCACGACAATTGAGGATGTGCGGGCCGTGCAGCACGAAGGCGCCAGTGTGTATGGCGTTGGATCAGCCCTGACGGGACTTAACTCTGCTGAGATCGCCGACTATTTTGAATCGCTTCAACATGAGCTTGAAGCCAATGAAACCGGCACTCAGGTGCCGCTTGAAGTGGATATGTCATTCACACCCTTCAAGCTCGTGAGCAACGAGCGGGTCTGTGAAGATATTTCGATCCTGACTTTCGATGGCAAGGTCGGCGTTGAGGCAGGTGAGTTTATTTATACCTGGATACCCGGTTTGGGAGAAAAGCCTTTTTCTGCGCTAACGGACGACCCGTTTTCTATTGTGGTTATCAATGTGGGTCTGTTCACTGAAGAATTAATCAAACTTGAACCCGGCGCGACGGTTTATGTTCGCGGGCCCCATGGCGTGGCTGTGTCGCCACCGGAAGATGCCAGAATTGTGGCCGTTGCCGGGGGCACCGGTCTGGCAGCGGTCTATCAGATTGCCCGGGACTTCGGTGATGCGGAGGTGTTTCTGGGTGCCAGATCCGCGGACCGTCTCTACTTTAAGGACGAATGTCGGGAAATTGCGGCAACGCATATCGCCACGGACGATGGCAGTGAAGGGTTTGCCGGCACGGTCACCGCATTGCTGGATGACTGGCTGCAAGCGCAGGATGAGCAGACCCGGCAATCCCTTGTGTTTTACAACTGTGGGCCGGCACCGATGGTGCACGCGGCGACCGCTGTGCAACAAAAATATGTGGATGAGCACCGTATCTTTAATGCCATCGACTACCTCACCAAGTGCGGCGTGGGGATTTGTGGTGCCTGCCACGCACCGGACGGACGGCGCTTGTGTGTTGACGGACCATTTCTGGCGGCATCTTGAACCTTGTGCTGCCTTTAGCATCTAAACAGGCATCGTTTAATCGAATCAAAAGCGCGTTATCTGGAGTTTTTATGACACGACTGACCCTATCTGCACTACTGGTGACTCTGCTGCTCGCCGGGTGTGACGCCGAGGTTGACCAGCCTGCCGCTGAGGCAGCCACGGCGCCTATTGAGGCTGCCGACAACCCAGCTTTGACCCCGAGAATTCCGCCATGGGGCGTTGACCTCTCAGCCAAAAATCCGGCAACTAAACCGGGCGACGACTTCTGGCGATACGTCAACGGTACCTGGGCGGACGAGACCGAAATTCCACCGGATCGGGTGACCCATGGTGTTTGGCTCGATGTGCACGAACGAGCGGAACAGCGAGTCCGGGATATTATCGAAGCCTTGGCGGCAGTCGACAGCGAACCTGGGTCGTCTGAGCAGATGGTGGGTGACTACTACGCCAGTTGGATGAATACCGACAAGCTCGATGACCTGGGGATAGCTCCGCTTGCATCGGACCTGAACCGGATTGCGGCGATCGATTCTGTTGCTGAGCTCGCCGCAGAGTTCGGTCGTCAGTACTATATCTCCGGGGCCAGTCCTTTCAGTGCAGGGCTTGGTATTGATCCCGAAGACCCGAGCGCCTACAGGGTTAACGTTGGTCTGTCAGGGTTATCGTTACCCGATCGAGATTACTATCTCGAAGATTCAGAGCAGTTTGCCGGCACTCGTGCTGCGTTTGTTAAGCACGTCGCGGAGATGCTGAGTTTTGCGGGCCAGACAGAGGTCGATGAGCGCGCTGCAAAAGTCCTGGCGCTTGAAACGGATATGGCGAAACTGCAGTGGGTGCGTGCTGATCGTCGCGATCGTGACAAGACTTATAATCCCGCAACCGTTGCTTCGTTGAAAGCTGAACATCCCGACTATGACTGGGCGGCGTTCTTCGCATCTCACAACATGACTTTTGTTGATGACGTCATACTGAATCATCCCGATACCATCGCACCGCTCGTTGCCCTGGTAAACGGAACGCCCATCGACACCTGGAAGGACTACCTGCTTTACCATCTGATAAGTGGCAACGCCAGTTTGCTGTCCACAGAGATTGACGACGCCAACTTTGCTTTTTGGGGCAAGGTGATGCGTGGTCAGGAGCAACAACTTGATCGCTGGAAGCGCGGCGTGGCGCGCGTGGGTGCAAGATGGGGTATGGGTGAAGCGCTGGGCCAAATCTACGTCGATCGACACTTTCCTGCCGAATCCAAGGCACAGATGCTCGAGTTGGTTGAGAATGTGCGCGCGGCCTATGCTGAACGCCTGGATGCACTGGACTGGATGGGGGAAGAGACCCGAAAAGAAGCGCACGCGAAGCTGGCGGCGTTTTATCCAAAAATCGGTTACCCGGATAAATGGATCGATCTTTCCTCGATCGTCATCGATCCCGATGACCTGCTGGGTAACGCGCGGCGTATCGTGAAGTTTTTCGAAGACCGTGATGTCTCGAAACTGAAAACCGGCACAGACAAGTCAGAGTGGTTCATGATGCCGCAGACGGTCAACGCCTACTATTTGCCGAACTTCAACCAGATCGTTTTTCCTGCCGCGATACTTGAGGCACCGTTTTTTGATCCGGCTGCTGATCCTGCGGTTAACTACGGCGCAATTGGTGCTGTCATCGGTCATGAGATGGGGCATGGGTTTGACGACCAGGGTTCCAAGTACGATGCCGACGGCGTCAAAAGAAACTGGTGGACGGATGAGGATCGGGCCAATTTCACGGCACGGACCGTGAAGCTGGGTGAGCAGTATTCAGGTTACGAAGCCGTTCCCGGGCACTTTGTTGACGGTAGCAATACGATGGGAGAAAACATCGGTGACCTCGGCGGCCTGGAGGTTGCCTATCATGCTTACCGCATGTCGCTGGGTGACGTGCCGGCACCGGTTATTGATGGTCTTACGGGCGACCAGCGATTTTTCCTGGCTTTTGGGCAGGCCTGGCGAAGTGAGCGCCGTGACGAAGCGCTGATCCGACAGTTGAAGGCGCAGCCACATTCGCCACCGGTATTTCGGGTGAATGGTGTGGTCCGCAATATGGATGCCTGGTACGAGGCGTTTGACGTCAAGGAAGGTGATGCGCTCTACCTGTCACCGGAAGCGCGTGTCAGGATCTGGTAGTTGAGCGAGAATAGTTGAGCGAGAGTAGTTAAGAAGAGTAGTTCTTATCCAGATTAGCTAGATAAGCTAGCTGGAAAGGTTAGCCAGATACATCTGGCTAACCGGGAGTAGCCCTTTAGGTGTCATGGTGGTGTCGATCACCGCCGTCTTCGTCACCTGAATGGTGATGCTCGTGTTCGTCTTTGTGGCCGTCGTCACCATGGTGGTGTTCATGTTCATCAGCATGGCCGTCGTCACCGTGGTGGTGCTCATGCTCGCTTTCATGTCCGTCGTCACCATGATGGTGTTCATGCTCGTTGGCATGCCCGTCCTTGCCGTGATGATGATCATGATCGTTGGCGTGGGCATCGCCTGCCGTGGCAGCGGTTGCAGAGAAGCTGGCAAGAGAAATTGCGCACACCGCAATCATCAGAATTCGTGTTACTACAGTCATTAATCGGGTTCCTTTCTTTAACTTGGATTGAGATTTGTCCCGCTATTCAACTGTTGTCGGTTGTTTGGGTCAAGTCGATAAATTCTGACGGATCGCAGGAATATACTGGGTCCAAGCATGTCGCGCCCGGGAAAGGTTTACTCAAGTACGGCTTCCAATTCATCCAGGTAACCTTCAAACACCGTGATAGTGTCGTGGATAGGCTGGCTTGTGGTCATGTCTACACCTGCCGCTTTCAGTAGCTCAATCGGGTAGTCATTGCCGCCGCTGCGTAGGAGAGTAAGAAATCTTTCTCTTGCGGGCTCACCTTCGTCAAGGATCCGTTTGGCCAGTGCAGTCGCCGCGGCAAAAGACGTTGAGTATTGGTAAACATAGAACACATTGTTGCCGAAGAAGTGTGGTATGCGGCTCCAGCTGCTACCCAGAAGCGGATCAGCGATAATCGCATCGCCGTGATAAGCCCTATAGGCGTCGACATACAGGTTGTTCAGGGTGTCTTTTGTCAGCGCTTCGCCCGCTTCAACCGTGGCATGAGCACGCTGTTCAAAGTCTGCAAACATGGCTTGCACGTAAAAACCACCGCGGAACTCATCGAGATAAGTTTGCAGCAGAAAGATTTTTTCCGCTTTGCTGTCTGCTTCAGTCAGGAGTTTTTGAAACAAAAGGGCCTCGTTAGTCATCGAGGCAACCTCGGCGATAAAGGTCCGGTATCCAGAGTACACATAGGGCTGGTTCTGGTTCGCAAGATACGAATGTACGGAGTGGCCGTACTCGTGGGCCAGCGTCGATACACTGGAAAGCGTGCCGTTATAGTTCATCGACAGATAGGGTTTGGATTGGTAGGTGCCCCAGGAATATGCGCCACCGCGTTTACCCACTGATTCATAGACATCGACCCAACCCTCTTCGAAACCCCGCCAGTAGACATCAACATAGTCGGTCCCCAGTGGTGCCAGGGCGGCAGCAACGGTTTGCTTGGCGGTTTCCCAGGGAATGTCTTTCATGGTTTCCTCGGCAATTGGCGCGAAGCTGTCCCAGGGCTGGAGGGTTTCGAGCGCAAGGGCATTTGCCCGTAACCTCATGTAGCGTTGCAGGGGTGCCGAGTTTTCTCGCGTGACCTCAATCAAATTGTGGTAAACCTCAATGGGGATCGCGTCATCGTAGGTCGCGGCGTGCAGTGACGAATCGAAGCCGCGGATTTTTGCTTCGAATACCCGGGCTCTGATATGCCCATCATAGGTGGCAGCGAGAAAGTTACCCTGGCTTTCGTAGGTTTTTAAAAGCGTCTTGTAGGCAGTTTCTCTGACGGCCCGGTTGGTCGAACGCCTCATGGCGCTGTATCGCGCTTTGGTAAGCTCAACAATGTTGCCATCCTCATCGGTCACATCGCCGAATTTGATATCAGCGTTGTTGAACGCCGCAAAAATACTGTTGAATCTTCGCAACGGCTCCCCGGCAGCAGCCAGAAGTTTCTCCTCCACCTCACTCAAGGTGTAGGCGCGCATGCGTAGTTCCTGATCAATGTAGTGCTGGTAGCGACCGAGATCCTTGTCTTCGGATATCATTTGCCCCAGCGTCTGCTCATCGATAGCGAGCAGTGCCGGGCGCATGAAAGCCGTTGCCTGCTCGTATTGTGTCAGCAGCGTTTGGGCGCGTGAGAAGTTGGCACTGTTGTCGCTGTTGCGCATATCCTCAAAGGACTTTAGCCCCGCGTAGACGTAGATATTGCCAAGCAGCTTGCTCGATTCCAGCATCGTTTCGATTGCGGCGAGCAGCGCTTCAGGGCTCGTCCCCAGTGTGCCCTGCAAAGCCTCGATTCGGATGAGCGAGCGCTCGAATTCGTTGATGTCCGCTTCCCAGGCTTCGGTGTTCTCATACATGGCGCCAAGATCCCATTTGTAGGCATCATCGATAGCCATGCGTTCCCGGGGGGCATCGCTCCGAGCGAATGGCGCCGTGAGGAGGAGAGCTGCGAAAAACAAAGAGATCATCGGGGCATAAGTCATAGTGGCTCCAGGAGCGAGTCGGTCTGCGTTAGATCGGCAAAAAATCGATTGACGTGTGGTGTTTGCGCGGTTGCAGGCGCTATGTGATGCTACTGCATCCCATCGGCGGTGTGTATGCAAACGCGTTGGCTGGCGCCCTTTGCAAGTTAAATTGAGGAGTTTTTGATGAAAAGAATCTGGATGCTGTTAGTGCTGATCGGCTTTTCGCTGCCCGTTCTTGCTGCAGAGAGTGCGGAAGAGAGTGCGCTAGAGGATACAGATGCGATCGTCGCACTCTACGCAAAATGGCGACTCGCGGTGGAGACCGCAGATATTCCAGCCTATGTTTCTGTGCTTAGTGAGGATGTCAAACTGATGCCGCCTGACGCAGACGCAATCATCGGTAAGCAGGGCTACGGGGCTTTTCTTGAACCAGTGTTTGCGGCCGCAACCTATACCATCGAAGTGCCCGTGCACCCGGAAGTTATCGTTATGGAGGACATTGCCGTCGCAGAGTACGAGTACGTCATTCATCTGGATATGAAGGCGGGTGCTGAAATTTCTGAGCCAGGTGCGATTACGGTAGCCCGGTCTCACAACCGTTATTTTGATGTGCTGAAACGAATCAACGGTGAATGGTTGATATGGCGCCATCTGTGGCGGACGATTGAATAAGGCTCAGGACCGGGCTAACTGCCAGTGTTCCGTGTGAACAATGGTGTCGCCTGCCTGCAGTAATTGCAGAGGGCTCAAGGTTTCCAGTTCCAGAAATGCCTCGTCCGTATAGATTTCCAGGTTGCTCTGTCCATCCGGGTACTGGCCGGTAGCATCAAAACTCACGCTCTTCGAAAACTTCATGCCCATCCATTGGTAGTGCACCCGCTGTTCTCGGAATAGAAAACCGATTTTAAGCGGCGGCGCCTGTGTCTGACTGATCCGGATGGGATCAGACCAATCGAGCCGGGGGTCATTGAGCCTTGTGTAGGGCCAGAGTGCAATTGTCCGGTTAGGCAGATAGTCCGCCTCGTCAGGTGCATTCGTTTGTCCCGGATGAGGCCGCCAGTCGGGTTGTTTGACCTCAGCGATACCGCCGGGTTGCAGCATGGTCAGTGCCCAGACGGCCAGCGGCTCAGCCTGGTTCGAGAGAGCGTGGATTTCATGCGCAATCGACAGGGTGTCGCCTTCAAGTTCCAGGGTCAAAGACTTCTGCAACCCGCGGCCCTGCTCTGGCGGTGCAGACAGCCTGACAACCTGGTCGGCAAGCGTTTGCATCGCAACCGGGTGATTGTCCGGATAATAGGTTGCATTGGATTCAGGTGCGACCCATAGACGATGGCCACCGCGCAATCTGAATTGCGTTTCTGCCTGACCGCCAAGTTCTGCCGCCCGTGTAAACAGGATGTTATCGCCGCCCGGCTGTCGAAAACTGATGATTCTGGGCCCAACCTCCAGCGTGACTACAACCTCAAGCCAATCGTTAGCGAGTATCAGTGTTTTGTCCCAGCCGAAACCGGGTTGTAAATCAATCATGTCTCGAGCGTATCCAGGAAGCGGTCAGCCTGCTGCAGTACCAGCATCTTAGCGGCTTCATCCTGCCGGTCCCAGTTTCTGTAGACCATGCCAATCCTTGGGTTCTTCTCCAGCAGGGAGCGATGCCGTTCCATAAATGACCAGTAGAGCGAGTTCAGTGGGCAGGCATTGGGTCCGGTCTTCTCTTTTACCTTGTAGCGGCATGAACCACAGTAGTCACTCATCTTCTGGACATAGTTGCCGCTAGCCGAGTAGGGCTTGCTACCGACGATTCCGCCATCCGCAAACTGGCTCATACCGCGGGTGTTGGGCAGCTCTACCCAATCGAACGCGTCGACATAGATACCCAGATACCAGGCATCAACCTCTGCAGGGTCGATACCTGCGATCAAACAAAAATTACCGGTAATCATCAGTCGCTGGATGTGATGAGCGTAACCGAACGCCAGGGACTGGGTGATGGTCTGTCGAAGACAGTTCATGTCAGTGTCCCCGGTCCAGAAAAAATCGGGCAGTGGCCGGGTAGCTTTCAGGTGGTTCAGTCCGGCGTAGTCGGGCATGTTCGCCCAGTAAATACCCCGGATAAATTCCCGCCAGCCGACAATCTGTCGAACAAAGCCCTCTATCTGTTCGATGCTGATGGCATCAGACGTTTCAAAGGCGCGGATGGCGGCCTCAACCACTTCAAGTGGTGTCAGCATTTTCAGGTTCAGCGCGAAGGATAGCCTTGAGTGAAACAGCGACCAGGCGGCTTCGTGTTGGTCGGTCATGGCATCCTGATACCTGCCGAAATCCGGCAGGCAGTGATCACAGAAGTGTGCCAGAAGCGTGAGTGCCTGGGCGCGATTTATCGGCCAGAGTAGCTGCGAATCACAGTGGCCGATCGTGCTGATCTTGTGGCGTTCTATCCGATCGAGTATGTCGGTGACGTCGTTGCCGAAGGTGAGGGGGGCGGGAATCCTGGCGAGGTCGTCAGCTTTCAGTTTCTTGCGATTTGCGGCGTCGTAGTTCCATTGGCCGCCAAGCGGTTTGCCTGCCTGCATTAACAGATCGTGTTGCCTGCGCATGGCGCGATAAAACGCTTCCATCCGCATTGGCTTGCCCCGCTGAAACTGCTCCGATAACTGCGGAAATGGCACCATAAAATGCTCTGTATCGTGTTCCAGTGTCGTGACGCCAGGCAGTTCCATGGCGCGCAACGCCTCAAGGAGTCGGTACTCATCGGGACGTTGGTAGTGCAGGGTGTCTATTTGCTGCTCGTCGCAGAGTCGCCTTATCAGATCGGGGAAGTCCCGGGTGGCAGCGGTGTCATCCAGTGTCAGATGGAGTACGCGATAACCGTCGGCGCGAAGCTGCCTGGCGAAACTGGACATGGCCGCAAAGATGCCGGCGATTTTTTGTCGGTGGTGCCTGGCGTAAGTTGCCTCTGACATGACTTCTGCCAGTACGAAGGTGGTGTCTGACCGGGCAAGTTCTGTGAACCAGCGATGGTCAGGATTCAGTTGATCACCGAGCACCAGGGCGAGTGCGCTCATGCCCGGGCCTGCCGGCGACATCGTTCCGAGCAATATTTGACATCCGGCCATGTCGTTCGCCACTTCTTTCGCCAGGCGAAGGGCTTCTCACAGGTGACGCAGATTTTGGTGGGCAGACTTTTTTTGTGGTGCATTGGGGCAGTGTGTTCAGGTTGTAAAGCTTTTACGTGTGACTCCGATGACTGGATGGCTGCCTTGAACTTGTTGCCAGTAACTACAGGGCCCAGGACAGTAGGGTGTCAGAAATGGTGATCAGCAGTGCTGCAATGAACAGCGTGCCGGTATCCTCAACTTCAAAATCCTCAATCAGCAGATCGGTTAGCCAGAGCAGAAAAGTATTAATGATAATCAGAAAGATGCCCAGCGTAATGATAATGAAAGGCAGGCCCAACAGTTTTAACACGAAGCCCAGGGTGACGTTGATCAGGCTGTAAACGATGGCAACGATAATCCCGGTGCCGTAAGAATCGACATGCATACCCGGTAACAATCGGCCAATCATCAGGATGGCACCACCGAGGAGGAGTATGTGTATCATCAATTCAATCATGGGTGTCCTTTAACAACGATGTCTTCCAGGTTGTCTATCCAAATTACGTGCCAACGCGTAAGTCATTGATAAGTATAAACCTTGCTGTGCCGGGGTTGGTTTTTCTCACTACTTATTGGTTGGATGGATTAAAGGATAGCCCTTATTCCAGCGGGTGACTGCCACTCAGGGTTCGACAATGGCAAACTGTCGGTTCCGCAGATGGAGACACAAAATGCTCGACTTACACTACTGGCCGACACCAAACGGCAAAAAGGTCACCATACAACTGGAAGAGTCCGGGCTTGATTACAACCTGGTTGAGTGCAACATCGGCAAGGGTGATCAGTTCACGGATGCCTTTCTGGCGATCAATCCGAACAATCGCATGCCGACACTGGTAGATCACGATCCTGCTGATGGTCAAGGTCCTCTGTCGGTATTTGAATCCGGCGCGATCATGCTCTATATCGCTGAGAAATCCGGGCAGTTCATGCCTGCGGATGTCAGAGGACGATACAACGTGATTCAGTGGGTCATGTGGCAGATGGCTAATCAGGGACCCAAGACCGGTGAGTGTGGTCATTTCAGACGACTCGGTGACAACGAGGGTGACCAGCATTATGCCGTCACGCGGTTCACCGATGAGGTTAACCGTTTCTACGGCGTCCTTAATAACCAGCTGTACAACCAGCGTTACCTCTGTGGTGACGAATACACGATTGCCGACATGATTTGTTATCCATGGACGGTCGGGTGGAAGATGCAGGGACAGGACATCGATGACTTCAAATATTTTAAACGCTGGTTCGAGGAACTTGGGGAGCGGCCCGGCGTGCAGCGTGGTATGGCGGCAGGCGCGGATATGCAGAATGACTTTTCAAAGCTGAGCAAAGAGGAAGGCAAAGCCTTGCGCGCACTGCTTTATAATCAGCGTGCCAGACCAGCACCAGAATCCGGTGGTCTTGAAGCATGAGCGCGGTTGTTACTGAGCTAACCTACGTGCTCGCATCGGACCAGCGGCCTGGGTTTTATAACTATAAGCCGCCTGAAGGCGCACCGGACCCCACACCTCAGACGCAGCGTGTGGCAACGGTTGTTGAAGACGCGCGTGATCATATCGACACCCTGTCTCTTGATAAGGAGGGACTCGCGATTGAACAACTGGCAACGGCAGCCACTGACTTGTATGACGAAACGCAGGTTCGGGAAATTTATTACCCCGAGGTCGAAGCGCTGGTTAAACGACACACTGGTGCCGCAAGGGTCATGGCCTTTGACTTTAATCTACGCAATCGGGCGCTGGCAGAATCGGTAAAACGGGTACAGAAGCCGGTGACCTTTGTTCACAATGACTACACCGTCGCTTCCGGACCTCAGCGCGTTCGCGATCTGGTTGGCGGCGATGAGGCCGAAACGCTGATTGCAGGCCGCTTTGCGGTGATCAACGTCTGGAAACCTATTGTAGGTCCGGTCAAGCGGTCACCCCTGGCGGTGTGTGATGCCTCGAGTATGCAGGCGTCGGAATTTTTGGAAACGGATCTGCTGTATCCGGACCGTACCGGCGAAATTTATTCTGTCGCTCACAGTCCGTCGCATCGCTGGCTGTACGTTTCGGATATGCTGCCGACAGAAACAATGTTACTCAAGTGTTATGACTCTGAAGGCGAAGGGGTCGCCAGATTTACCGCCCACTCCGCCATTGAGTTACCTGACTCAGATGATCAACCACCGCGAGAGTCTGTTGAGGTCAGAACACTGGTGTTCTACTAATTTTGCCCTGGCGGTATTAGTCTCTCACCACCGCCAGGTATTGGCGCAAAGCATCCAGGTGCTCGTCGACACTCGTCAATCCGGCATTGTGGGACGCCAGTGCCATATGCGTGGCGCCAAGGTTCCGCCATTTTTGAGCATGACTGGCCCACTTTTCCTGATTGCCGCCAGCAAACTGAGCCTGAGCCTGAATACCGAAATCGTCCCAGGACTTCCCGGCGTCACTTCGATATTGCTTTAATTGCTCAATGGCTGCCTTCGCCGTGTCGTTTGGACCCGTAATGGGTATCCAGCCATCACCGTGTAAACCGCATCGTTTGATGAGTGCTGGTGCACCGCCACCAAGCCAGATGGGAATCGTCTTTTCAGGTCTTGGGTTGATGCTGGCTTTCTCCACGGAGTGATACTTACCGGAGAAATCCAATGAGTCGGCTTCCCAGAGTTTGCGGAGCAACGTGATCTGCTCGGCTTGTCGCGCGCCTCGGTTGTGGAAGTTCTCGCCGAGCACATCGTATTCGATCTTGTTCCATCCAGTACCGATGCCGAGCTTAAAGCGACCTTCAGAAAGAATCGCCACTTCAGCTGCCTGTTTCGCAACGAGTGCTGTTTGCCGCTGGGGAAGAATGATGACGGCGGTCATCAAGTTTATCGTGCTGGTAACACCGGCAATGAAGCAGAAGGTGGTCAACGGTTCGTGGAAGCGAACGTCCTTATCGTAGGGACCCTCAAATCCACCTGGACGGTCTCTGTCTGCGCCCATCACATGGTCGTACAACAAAAGATTATCAGCGCCGAGTTCCTCTGCACCCTGCGCAAGTGCTTTGATCGCCCCCGGGTCAGAACCAATCTCGTGGTGGGGGATGACATAACCAATTTTCATGCGGGTTCCTTTTTTTGTTGTTAGCGCATTATGGCGTAGAGGTCAGCGACCCTGGCGCCATCGTTATCTCTAAAAAATATCTTTAAAAGTTTTTTTCAAATCTGGCACGCAGGGATCGGTCGTAGTGCACGGGTAGTAGCTTCAACAAGGCCGGTGAAGCTGCTTCCAAAAATTCGTCCGAAAATGGGCCCATTTCGCGCATCTGGCGAATCGAAATTTGTGAATAATTAATCAGTAGGGCGACGCGTGGTGATTGAGCGTGGTTAATCGCCGTCTTATGCCACAACAAGCCGTGGCTCAAGATGGCATCACCGGCGTTGCCCGTTACCTGAATCGCTTCATTGTCGAATCTTTGAAGGTCGAGTTTTTCCTGGTAAAGCTGGCTGCCTGGCACGACCCAGGTGCCGCCGTTTTCTTCGCTAAAAGGCTGAAGCATCCAGATCACCTGCATCATCAGGGCTGGTGAGGCTGGCATTCCTGGGTCCATTGCCCAATAGGGATAGTCCACGTGGGCGCGACCAGGATTGCAGTCGGGCATTAGAATCTTGGCGCTGTAAGCGGCCAGCTTGCAGTCATCCCCGAGAAGCCCCTGCGCCACCGATAGAAGACCTGGATGGGTAACCAATTCATGGAACTGCCTGTCACGATGCAGCAGGTTCCGCAGGTTAATATCTCCGGGTGTATTCACTTCGCACTCATCGGTGTGATCGAGGATGAAGGCGCGGACAGATTCGGCAAGTTCGGCGCTAATCAGGCCTGGCAGGATGGTGTAGCCGTCACCCTGTGTCAGTGCCTTAATAGCGGTCGATGATTCGCTCATTGGTCTGGATCGCTTCTCACGGTTGCACTCGATCATAACAAATGTGCGCCAAGGTACCCGGGCGGCGCGTCTGCAAGGATGGTGGAGCTCAGATCAGCCGGTTCAGAAGTCGCTTCAGGTTTGCTTGTCAGTCACCGCGCCTTCAGAAGCTGAGCTGACCAGTCTCGCGTACTTCGCCAGGAGACCGCGCTTGGCATAGGGTTCTGGTTGCGTCCACTTAGCCCGTCGCTGCGCCAGTTCCGCTGCATCGACCTGTACATCGATGGTTTTAGCTTCTGCGTCGATAACGATGGTATCGCCGTCTTCAATCAGAGCGATTGGTCCACCATCAAAGGCTTCCGGTGTGATGTGACCGATAACAAAGCCGTGCGAGCCACCGGAGAACCGGCCGTCGGTGATCAGCGCAACAGTTTCGGACAGGCCCCGGCCATTGATAGCGCTGGTCGGCGACAACATCTCACGCATGCCCGGACCACCTTTAGGCCCTTCGTAACGAACCACAACAACATCACCTTCAACAACGGTGCCATCAAGCACCGCCTTCAACGCGGCTTCTTCACCATGGAAACAGCGCGCCGTGCCGGTGAAAGCCAAACCCTCGTGCCCGGTGATTTTCGCGACGCCACCCTCCGGTGCGAGATTGCCGCGCAAAATGACAAGGTGCGAGTCTTTCTTTACGGGGTTCGACATTGGACGAATCACCTGCTGGGATTCAGGGTAGGGGTCGACGGTAGCCAGATTTTCTGCCAGCGTTTTGCCCGTGACGGTCATGCAATCACCATGCAGGAGTCCCTCTGCCAGGAGCGTCTTCATCAGTGGCTGAATGCCACCGACTTCAATAAGTTCGCTCATGGAATAGGTGCCAGCGGGTCGCATGTCTGCGAGCACGGGTACGCGCGCGCCGATTCGGCTGAAATCATCAATCGTCAGGGGGATGCCGGCCGCGTCAGCGATAGCGAGTAGATGCAGGACGGCATTGGTAGATCCTTCCAGGGCGATCACCGTGGTAATGGCGTTCTCAAAAGCTTCCATGCTCAGAATGTCGGAAGGTTTGATGCCGCGCTCGATAAGATTGACAACAGCGGCACCGGCCGCGTAGCTATCCTGCCGTTTGATCTGAGAAATAGCTTCCTGAGCACTGGAGTTGGGCAGGGACAGACCCATTGCCTCGATCGCAGAGGCCATGGTGTTGGCGGTATACATACCACCGCAGGAGCCGGGGCCGGGAATCGCGGTGGATTCCACCTCTTTTAGCTGAATATCAGAGATTTTGCCCGCGGCGTGCTGCCCCACCGCTTCAAATACAGAGACAACGTCGCGACGCTCTTTTCCTGGCTGGATTGTGCCTCCATAGACGAAAACGCTTGGGCGATTGATCCTTGCCATGGCCATGGCGCAACCCGGCATATTCTTGTCGCAGCCGCCGATGGCGACAAACCCGTCAAAACCTTCGGCACAAACCACTGTCTCAATTGAATCAGCAATCACTTCTCTGGAAACCAGCGAGTAGCGCATACCTGGCGACCCCATGCTGATGCCATCTGAAACGGTGATCGTGTTAAATGTTACCGCCTTGCCACCGGACTCATCTGCACCCATACCGGCTGCGTCTGCAAGTTCGTTGATGTGCATATTGCAGGGTGTCAGATTGCTCCAGGTAGAGGCGATACCCACCTGTGATTTTCCAAAATCGGCTTCAGTAAAACCGACGGCATATAACATTGCCCGGGCTGCGGCTTTTTCGTTGCCATCGACTACCAGGGATGAATAAGGTCGCTTGCTCTTGTCGTTTGCCATGACGTATCCGTTCTTAATTCTCAGTGTGGCAGAAAGTTACACCAATGGCGGATGCGATGCTATCGACAAGTTTGCAAGATAGAATGTCAAAAAGTGAGATAGAAACTACTGCTCAGCATCGATTCGCGGGTATCCTGCAGGCGTTGCTTAACCAGAAATTTACCAGGAGAGAATGAGATGACAGGTTTTTCAGGCACTTGTCGTAGTGCCTCTGTATTGATGGCGTTATTGATGGCGGTATTGATGACAGTTGCAGGTGACGCGCTGGCAGATGCGGCGGTCATTGATAGCGCTGAACTGGCAGCACTGCCACAGGAACGATTGATTCTGGACGTGCGGACCGAAGGTGAATTCAGTCGTGGCCATATCAAGGATGCGGTTAACCTTAATATCCACGATCCCGATTTCCGGGCGAATGTTGCGGAACTCGATCGCGATCAACCCTATGTGGTGCACTGTGGTATCAACTCGGAGAATGGTCGCGCAGCGCAGGCGATGGCGATTATGTCGGAGCTTGGCTTTACCAACGTGAAAGGGCTTTCAGGCGGTTACAACGCCTGGTCAACGTCAGGGCGTCCGGTTCAACTGGGATCGCCGGCCGCGGACGAATAGGCAAAAAAAAAGGCCAGACAATGTCTGGCCCAATAGCGAGCCAGATAGTCTGGCCCCTCGGAGTGTGAATCCTGTGAAGGGGGAGAACAACAGGGATTCAGCTCATATGTTTATAGGACACAGACCTGACGGAAAGGTTTCATCACCGGGCAGATTTATTTTTTTCGTTCAGGGTTTGTTTAAAGTCTGTCTGGTGGCAGCGGGTTTGCGTCTCAGTCAGTCTTTAATCCGCATACGGATATCGCGCATCGTATCGAGGTGTTCAATGAACAGCGCATACAGCGCGGGATCGAATTTGCTGCCGACAAGTTCCACCATCATTGCGAGCGCTTCATCCTCAGCGATGGCATCCTTATAGACACGTTCATGCACCAGGGCATCGTAGACATCAACAATGGCGACGATGCGCGCGCTCATGGGAATAGCTTCACCTTTAAGTCCATCAGGGTATCCGGAACCATCCCAGCATTCATGGTGACAACCGGCGATTTCGGCGGCCATGTTGATCATCGGAATATCACTGCCTTCAAGCATCTGGCGACCGATACTGGCATGTTGCTTCATGCGCGTGAATTCTTGCTCGGTTAACCTGCCTGGCTTTTTAAGAATGCTGTCCTCGATACCAATCTTGCCGAGGTCATGCATCGGCGCTGCTGTCCGGATATCGTCGATCGCGGACTGTGCCCAACCGAGTGCCCGGCCCAGTGCCGCAGCGTAAAGTCCTATCCGCTTGATGTGGGCGCCGGTTTCTTCATCCCGGAAGCCGGCAGCGTAGATCAGCCGGTTAGCCACTTCAGCCTCGCGATCACGAATATCCTGGGTGCGTTTGCTGACTTCAACTTCCAGTTGTTCCTGGGTCAGCAGGTTTTCCCGGGCAGCTTGCAGGAGTTTCAGCGTTTGATCGTAGCTTTCACCCAGATTGGTAATCAGCAAAATCCTGTCTGTGCGCGTGACGAATGCGGTTGCTTCAAGTGGATAGCTGGACTCGGTCAACGGACTTTGCTCAAGGAAAGGGCCGGATTTAAGGGAACCGGTGTCGTCTTTTGACGTCCAGTGATGGGCCGCATCGATCAGGAAATTGTCCAAAAATGGTGAGGGACCTCGTAAAGAGATTGGTTCAGCTTTATAGGCAGCCGGCCATAACTCTGCGAACCATTGTCCGGGTGGGCTGACCACATCAAACAGGTCGTCCTCGCGATGGCGCAGGGCCACGGTATCCATAAACTCCAGGATTTGTGTGGATAACTCAGTCATAGCATCTGTGCCGATAAATCCTGAAACAGTGCCTCAACGTTGTCACCGGTCTTGGCACTGGTACGTCGGGGTTTGAATGCTTCAATTTCTGCGAGGCTGGCGTCTGTCAGCTGCCATTGATCAACCAGATCTGCTTTGTTGAGTGCCAGAACGAAAGGAATATCTCCGAGCACGCCATCAACGCGGGTTTTCATATCAAGGGCTTTTTCCAGCGAGGCTGGCCGGGTGCCGTCAACGACGAGAATATAGCCTGCAGCGCCTCTGAGATAGGATTTCTGCAGGGTGCTGTAGTCATCCTCGCCGGCAAGGTCCCAGATCATCAGCTTAACGTCCTGGTCGGCAACACTCAGTTCCTTTTTGTCGACCTTGACCCCCACCGTCGTGAGATATTTTTCGTCGAACATCGCATTGACGAACTGGCGGATAAGCGAGGTTTTACCCACGGAAAAACCGCCCAGCAGACATATTTTTTTCTGGATCATATATTTTTCTGAGTCATAGTTCGTCCGGCTCGACAATGTACACGCGTACTTCCCTGTTATTCAGTACTGGCATCCGTTCGTAGTCCTCGCCATAGATGGCGACAAGTTGCCCCGGCGGTAGTCCTTGTTCGATCAGAATGGCTCGCAGCCGCTCTGCTCTGGAAGTACCAACCCGGCGGTTGAGCCCAGCTGAACCTGAGTCGTCAGTATAGCCGACCACGTGAATCATTGCCGGTGGCAGTTTCTCTGCCTGGCGCAGTGTCAGCGCTTCGCGCAGGGCGCTCGCCAGTCTCTGAATCTGCGGTGCCTCAGGGTTAATATCGTAGGATTCTTTCTCGAAATTGTAGGTGTACGCTGAGACCCTTTGCGTAATTGCCTCAAGGCGTTCCAGCTTCAGGTTGCGGACATTGAGTGCTTCTGTGTTGGTGCGCTGAATGCCGGGGATCGCAATCAGCAGCGGCGCCACCTGATTCAACCAGGCTGCCGTCGCCTCGCCGCTAAGGATGAGTTCTCCATCTGTCACGGTCAGTGCTGTATCCGGTCCAGGCTTTAACAGTCCGGTGGCGCGTATCAGGAGCACCTCGTCTTCTGCGGATAGAAAAGGATAGGGCTGCAGGGAAAACGCCGTGCTGCTGTTTGCCTGAAGCCACGATTGCGCATCTATCAGTGGGTCCACCAATGCCGTGATTTGCAGCAGCTCATCGCGGTAACCACTCTCCAGCAGGACAATACCGGGCTGCTGATCGAAGCGCGCCAGCAGATCAGCCCGCCCCGCTTGTTTGATATTCTCCAGGTGGTAGTAGTAGCCAGAGGCAATGGCAGCGACGGTGATGGCCAGCAGTGCCAGCCAGGGTATTTTTCGCTCGGTGACTTCCTGCTTCTGTTTAATCTCCAGGATTGAACGCATGTCTTCACTGATGTCAGCAAAGTCCATGGGGTCCCTCGAGAAATCCTGCAACTTCGCTTTCTTGGTTCGATGCAGCGTTTCACTGAGTTGTTGCATGGATGAGCGAAGGTGCTCCGGCGGGTTGCCTCTGACGACCACCGCCAGAATTGCTTGTGGGCCATCCTGAAGCACAACGTTCAGTTCACCCAGTCGAAGGGTGTCCAGGGTATCCATCTCGCCGATGGTGAAAGAGTCCTGGATAAAGTCCTGAATAGCGGAAAACATGCTCGACACCATATCCGGGTCTTTCATTTCCGAGAGGTCTGAGTAAACGTGTTGCAGTAGCAGACTGGTTTCCTTGTGAATAAGAAACACCTGCTCGACTTCGTATTCCAGCGTATTTAAGAGAACCAGTTCGGAGTAACTTCTGCCGGTTCGCCAGGCATCAAAACGCCACATCAATGACTTGGGTGAAAAGCTTTGCTCCAGCAACTGATTAAAGTTTTCCAGCATCTGCTGGAGTGTTTCAGAGATGGATTTGCGGATCGCAGGGCCCATGATCGGGTAGAGCGATTCAGCCAGTTTCTTGGGATCCTGATCGATAGAGCCGGCGATGGCCTGGTCGATGGTCGGTGCCAGCACATCTGAGACACGATCATCTCGTGCAGCGCGTTCCTCGAGCGCCTCGGCAATGACATTGGCAATGGCCCGGGTAAACGCCTCGGAGTTTTCAAACTCATCTTTAAGGGCCAAAAGCTCAGCGTACTCTGAGCCCAGCAGAATACTTTTAACGCGCTCTAGGTCACTTTTCATAGGGGCGGCGGACTGATTCAGTCGGCCTTGTCTTCCGCGATGGCCACCGCCATGCTGGCAAGCAACTCTGATAGCGTTGCTCTGTCTGCTTTTGAATGGGTGAGCTGTTGGTGCACGAGTTCAAGCTGATTGGCGAGGTCTTCGTTCCAGTTTTTCGCCTTCTTCTCGAGATTGTTTAACTCGGCGGTTGTTTGATCCTGCAGGTCCGCCAGTTCATTCTGGGTTTTTGCCTGCAATGCATTGATAGATTCGTCGGTGTTACGGAAGCGTGTATCGACTTTCTGGGCGGTCGCCTCGGCCTCTTTCTTGAGCTGATCTTTCAATTTGTCGATAGATTTTTCGATCGCACTTAGTTTTCGATCAAAGTCGCGTTCCAGTTTTTCGGAAGTCTTGTGGATCAGTTGTTCGAGATGCTTGGTGCGCTTGTCGTGTTCGCGCGCCTGCGCGCCGAATAAAATATCCCGGACAGTTTCCAGGCTTTTTTCGTCCGCAGGTAGCTGATCTTCTGGCAGGTTATCGTTGGGCATCACTTTGCTCGCTTTCTTACGTTGCGTTGGCGGTTTTTTCTTACTCTTGGCAGCAGGTTTTGGCTTCTTGCTGGCGCGGCTGCTTGCTGCTTTTGCCGAATTTTTCTTTACTGATTTTGCCGCGGCCATATCATGCGCTCATCATTCGGAAACGGCGAGCATGGTATCACAGTGCGGGAAGCCAGGATGCCGTGCTTACAAAGCCTTACATTCGATAGCGCCAGGGTCAGTCACGCGGCTGCCTGTTTTTCCTGTTGGCTGATAATCGCCAACATTTCCTCTCGCTTTGGACCTCGCTGATATCGGGCACGGCTGTTTTTAGCGCGGCCTCGCAGCATGTAGCGCAGGATCGTCAGGCGGGTGCGGTTATCTTTCAGAAACTCACCGGGCTTTTCCATCAGGTTAAACGTGCGCATGGCGCCTCTCAAGACATGTAGCTGTTCCCTTGAGGCGCTGGCGATGGCATCACCAAAGGCCGCACGCAACCACTGCTTAAAGCCTTTGTGTTGTTCGATGGTTTTACCCTCGAGCATGGCCTGGGCACGCTTAATACCGTTCCTGTCTTCCTGAAGGCTGGTCTTGAAAATAGGTCGAAGTGCTTCTTCAGTGCGCGCATCAAATTCAAGCGCGCGCTCAACCGGGTCACTGACTTCTGCCAGCAGATCGGCGATCAGATGGGCGTGAATGATGCCGGTCGAGCAGCCCCGGCCGTATAGAGGATTGGTTCTGACGGCAGCGTCACCCACGGCAAAGTAGTTCAGGGCGGTGGGTTGACCGTCTTTCACAAAATGCTTCCAGACCGCGTGGATATTGCCGAAACCGAAGCTGGCGGTGGTCGGGTTGGATTTCTCGGCATTGACCCATGGGTATAGTCCGGGGATTGCGCAGCAGATAGCGTCAAACTGATCGGGGTCCTTGACCGCCTCCCGCAGTTCGGTTTCATGGTTGGGCAGACAAAGAATCACGGCGAAATGTCCGTTGTCGCCGGGGAATACCCCATACTTAATGTAGCCCATATCGCCGGCTGAGCGGTCTTTGCCGTGCCTTGATGGCTCCGCTTCACCGGACTTCAGCTGATAATGGCGGGTGTAATAGACGATTTCTGCATCGTCATCTTCGGTTTCGATCTCTGCGCCAAGTTCTGTCAGCCAGACGGGAAACTTGGAACTCCGGCCACTGGCATCAATGATCACATCGTGACTTGCGATGCTGCTTTCACCCCTGTCGATCTGAACTTTCAATCCGGTGAGTTTCAGTTGGTCGGCGTCTGCGGTCGTTTCCATACCGATAATGTTGTGACGGTTGTTGATGGTGACGTTAGGTCGTTCTTCGACGTAGCGTCTCAAGACAGTTTCCATGGTGGCGCGCCGACACATAAGTAACCACATCTGATCGTCACCGGGTTCGGGTGTGTACTGGGCCATTAACTCCGGCGATAGCATTTCTTCGAAGGTGACCTTGCGCGCGCCTGCAGCCCAGAATCGGTCGATCAGGTCCGGGTAGTTCGATTGCAGCAGATTGCACATGACCGCCAGAAAGGCGTGAGGATGACGGAACTGCGCCGCGCCGCGCCGCTGCCATTCAAAAAATGCCTTGTCAGCGTTGCCCTCGGGTGGCGCAATATCCCGTTCATAGACGGTGATATTGTAGCCTTTAGTGCTCAACGCCAGTGCTGTGCTCAGGCCGCAGATGCCGGCGCCGACAACGGCGATGTTATCTGGTGTACTCACGTTTTACTGTTCCTCAGTTTGTTTTCAGTGATGCCAAAAATGACAACATCAGATCGTTGACCTGCTCTGGCGCCTCCTGCTGGGTCCAGTGGCCGATACCATCGATGAGTTCATTGGTTCTGAGATCAGTGACCAGCTCCGGCATCTTTTTCAGCGCCTCGGCCGCCATCATGATCACCCCGTCTTTGCTACCAGCGGCAAACATGGCGGGTTGATTGATTTTGTCCGGTGCGCCCTCGGTGAGTTCCCACGTCAGGTTGTGGTTTCGGTAATAATTCAGAGGACCCCGGAAGCCACTTCTTTCAAATTCTCCGGTGTAGAAGTCGAGATCGGTTTCTGTACACCAGGCGCCAAGGGTGCCGGGGTCGTCGATGTCCGATAACAGGTCAGCGCTTTCCGGTCGCGGTGCGATGAAGATCGAGGCATCAAAATCGCCGGACCCCAGATGATAGAACTTGCGCAGATTGACCCGGACGTCTGATTCCCATTCTGCTTCCGCAACACCGGGCGTCTGAAAGTACAGTTGGTAGAAAAACTGGCCCTTAAACACGGCTTTCATGGTGTCCAGCGGTGGTGCATCCGGTCTTGCCGTAAAGGGTACGGAAAGCACACCGACGGCGGTCACTTTGTCTGGATGGTGCAGGGCGCAGCCCCAGGCGGTAGGACCACCCCAGTCATGACCAAAGACGATGGCGGTTTCATACCCCAGTGCCGGGATCAGCCCGATAATGTCATTGATCACCTCAACCTGATTGTAGGCCGAGATATCGTGGGGTTTGTCACTTTTGCCATAGCCTCGCATATCCGGGGCCACAGCGTGATAGCCGGCGGCGGCGAGCGCCGGTAGCTGGTGACGCCAGGAGTACCAGGACTCCGGAAACCCATGAACCATCAGGACCAGTGGACCTTCGCCGGCTTCTGCGATGTTCAGTTCAATACCATTGGTGGCAACACGTCGTTGCTTGATGTCAGCCATGATTACAGTGCACCTGGAATGATGGCGCCAACAGCAGCATCGGTATAGCTGCCATCCTGGTAGGCAACGCTGCCGCCGATGATGACGGTATCAACGCCGACCGCATCACGAATGTAGCGATGGCCGTCGCCAGGTACGTCGCCCACATAGTACTCGGCGCCCCGATCGATCTTATCGGCATCAAAGATGGTGACATCGGCGATGTAACCGGCTTTCAGGATACCCCGGTCGCCCATGCCCCAGATATTCGCCGTATCCAGTGTGATTTTCTTGACGGCTTCTTCCAGGCTGAGTGATTGGCAGTTACGGACGAACTGGCTGAACAGATACCCGGTATCCCCATAAGTTGAGAAAGACAGGATATGAGCGCCACCGTCGCTGGCACCGAGATGCACGCGCGGGTTAGCGAGCAGGTTGCCAACGACATCGTTATCGGTATGTCCCATATTAGCTGCCAGGAAGTGCGCCTGAAGGTCTTCTTCCAGTGACAGATCAATCATCGTATCGATGGTCCCGGTGTTTCTTGCCGCTGCAATCTCAGCCAGCGTTTGGCCGACATATTGCTGGTTGGCCTCGGTGCTGACCTGGCGTAACACCAGCATGTCCCAAAGCGGAGACATGGTTTCTGCCTCAGCCACCATCTGCGCCCGCTGCTGCTCATCCTGAAATGCCGCAACGATGTCGTCATGTGTGCCAAAGCGCATAATCTGATACCAGCTGGGCAATCGAATAAAGAGCAGACTCGGCACTTCAAAGCAGAAACTGATATCAATCGGTCTTGTCTGTACCTGCGGCCAGACCCGGGCGCCGCGCGCAAACTGCTCGTCAACCCGGTTCATCACCCGGCTGACGCTGTCATCTTCAGTCGCGTTGACGAACAGGGGCGAGAAGGTCGTTGTTATTTTGTGTCGTAGTGAGATTTCCGCGAGCTGGTCGATTCGGGCAACGGTCAGGTCGGCATCGTAGAATTCGTGTACCACCTGCAAGATACGATTAAATTCGCTGAGCACCTCGCATAGCGCTTCCAGCTCACGCTGATCTGCGTAGCGACTGGGTACCGGCTGTAGTGTTTCATCCATATCAACAAAGCTGGTGCTGAGACCGATGGCCCCGTTTTTCAGACATTCCCGAAGTAGCGTCTGCATACCCGCGATTTCATCGTCATTGGCGGTGCGCGCCATGGATGCCTCGCCCATGACCCAGAGTCTGAGGACGCTATGCCCGACCAACGGTGCAACGTTGATGGTCAGATCCTTTTTGATACGGGTCAGGAATTCATCGAAGGTTTCCCAGTTCCACTCCACGCCTTCTTCAAAGGCCTTGATCGGCATTTCTTCGATCTGGTTGAACATACCCACCAGCTTCATACGGTGCTCCGCCTTAAGCGGTGCCAGTGACAGTGAACAGTTCCCGGGAACAATGGTTGTGATGCCGTGTTCAATCGCAGGTTTGGCGCGACCGTCCCAGAGCAGCTGGGCGTCAAAGTGCGTGTGTGGGTCGATGAAACCCGGCGAGACCACTCTGCCGGTGGCGTCGACTTCCTGACGGGCGGGATCACTGATATTGCCCGTGGCAACAATCTTGCCATCTTTGATGCCGAGGTCGCCGACGTAGCCTGGCATGCCGGTGCCGTCGACGATGTTGCCGTTTCTGATAATGAGATCCAACATGGTTGAGTCCTCCGGGTATAACGATAAGTTAAGTGATTATTGTTGTTGCTATTGGTAACGGTTGTAGGAGACCTGCAGTGCATCCCGCACCTTGTCCCAGGTATGTCCGCTGATGTCCTCAATCTTCTCTGCCTGGCATGACTGCATCAGCGCGGCGGTTGCCATCTGGTCCAGCGCCACCTCGGTTGTGCCGCCGTTGTCGTATTCGATCAGCACAACCAGTTCCGCGACACCTTCGTGAGCGGCGGCAACCCGCGCGCTCTTGATCACGGCTGCCATCTAGGCGAGCGGCGCTTCGACGAAAATAATATCCGATGGCAGTATTGGATTGCCCTGGCGGGCAGAACCCTCAGCCGCTGCAGGACGCATGAACACATGCAGGTTCCAGCTTTGTAGTAAGCCTTCGGCCTCATCGACGGCAGTATCGGGTAGTTCTCTTGCGGCGATGGATGACCAGGTGTCTTCTGCGAGCGGAAAAATAGATCTTCTGGTGGTTGCCAGCTCAGTCATGACAGGACTCCTCTAATATTCTGCGCCCAAAATAGCCGAGTTCGCCCGGAGTGTCACCGGTTATCACTTGTACAGATATTATCCATCACCTATGGTGACTGATCCCGTCTGGAGACGACATTCTGGAGACCCTGATATGTGGCTGAGATTGAGACAGATCGCTGGCGTAGCGGCAGCGCTGGCCCCGGTTGAAACGGATATCACAGCGGTGCTTGGTGTTGAGGTCTGCTATCGGGACCCTGGCGTCGGTTACTTTGGACTTGAGAACGCTCTGATCCCAATCGGTGACCAGTTACTGGAAGTTGTTGCTCCGATCAAACCCGGGACTGCCGGTGAACGCTATCTCGAACGTCGTGGGGGCGATGGCGGCTATATGGTGATTACCCAGTGTGACGAGCACGAACCCAGACGCGCGCGAGTCGATGCCCTGGGTGTCCGGATTGTTCACGACCATGCCGGTGATGAATTCATTAATATGCAACTGCATCCCCGGGATACCGGCGGCACCTTTTTTGAAATTGATCAGCAACTGGGTGAGGGTGCGCTTGATGCTGATGGTCCCTGGCATCCCGCTGGGCCCAACTGGCAGCGCGCAAAACAAACCGCGAGGGTTGCCGGGATCGTGGCCGCCGAGATTCAATGTGATAAGCCGCTGGATGTTGCAAAACGCTGGGCGGAGATCGCAGAGCTGGTGCCCGATGTATCCGACGGCACGGCGATCTTGTTGCTGGATAACGCAACAATCAGATTTGTTCCCTGCATCGATGGCCGACCTGAAGGTCTGGGTGCCATAGACCTGCTGACCAACGATAGGGATGCGATTCTGGCGGAAGCAGAACGTCGCGGGGTGATCTCGGACCGGGATCAGGTGCTGTTGTGCGGTATGAGGATGAATCTGCGATGAGCGAGAACAGTCAAACTTTTACCGACATTACTTATGAGGTGCGCGGCAATGCAGCGTTGATTACGTTGAACCGCCCCGAAAAGCTTAATGCGTTTACCTATCATACGCTGCGTGAAATCAGGTCAGCGGTGACTGCTGCAGCGGCTGACCCGGATGTGATTGGTATTGTCCTGACGGGCTCGGGGCGCGGTTTTTCAGCAGGTCTGGATGCTAGTGTCCTGGCCAGCGTCACCAGCGGCGAATCTGCCGGTTCGTCGTCATCCAGCGCTCCCGGATTGAACGATGATGCGCTGCCTGGGATTTTCTCTTATCTGCTTGAGGTCCCCAAACCTGTGATCGCGGCGATAAACGGGATTGCCGCCGGTGGCGGTCTGATCCTGGCGTTGATGAGCGATATACGGCTGTGCTCAAGTGAAGCGGCGCTCACCACCGTGTTTTTGAAACGCGGTTTGATTGCCGAACATGGTGCCAGCTGGATCCTGCCAAGACTGGCGGGCACCGGCCAGGCGCTGGATCTGCTTTGGGCGAGCGACAAGATTGATGCCACAGAAGCGCACCGGCTGGGCCTGGTTGATCGGCTCTTGCCTGCTGATGATCTGGTGCCGGAAGCGTTAGCCTATATCGAGAAGCTGGCGGTCACTTCTGCACCGGCAGCGATGGCGGAAACCAAGCGGCTGGTTTATCGACATCTAGGTATGGGCGTAAGGGAAGCGTTGCAGGAAGCGGAGGTCGCCCAAAATACATTTGTCGCCAGACCGGATGCGCGTGAAGGTGCGCTTGCGCTGATTGAAAAGCGTGCACCTGAATTCGCCAGACTGGCTGCCAAGGTCAGTGCACCAGATCAGGAAGGCTGAACTTACAATCTTGATTACACGACCTTGATCACACGCCGGTCGACCAGTTTGAGCAGATAAAACCCGATCAGTCCGGTCATCAAAACCCAGGCCATCACGAACATCATATCCCCGGCCGCTGGCCATTGACCCTCTATGAGTACAGTGCGATAGCCCTGCAACAAGACCGCCATCGGATTCAACATCAGCAGCGTGCCTAATAGACCCTCAAAATCGGCGACGTTAAAAAACACACCGGACAAAAACATCAGTAGCAACATGCCGTTTTCGATCACATAGCGGAGGTCGGGGATAAACGGCACAATCGCCGAGAGCAGGCAGGTCACCGAGGCAACCAGCAGAAACTGACACGCTATCAAAACAATTAAACCCCACCATGCAGCAGAGGGTTCAAAACCGCTGAGGGCCAGAGCCAGCAGTAAAAGAGGCATAACGATGACGAACTTGGACGTATTCACCACGACGGTCGTCAACGGCAGCACATACTTGGGCAGATAGACCTGATTGATCATGCCGGCATTGGCCGCTAACGCCTGACTGCCGTTAGCGACGGTGCTTGCAAACCACTTCCACGGCAGCAGTCCGCACAGCAGAAAGTACAGAAAGTTATCGCCGCCGTACCGCAAGCCCAGCCCGAAAAGAAGGTAGAAAGCGCCCATGTATAAAATGGGTTCAATGAACCACCAGAGAAAGCCGATATAGGCTCGGCTTGCCTCTGATTTTATCTCCGCCCAGGCTTTGACGAAGATCAGGTCAAGGTAGTGCATCATGCCAGGTGTCACTTATTTCAGACCGAGGTTACTCAAAAGTTCGCTTTTCCCACCAGGGAAAGAACTCCGGCATGTCCGTGCTGACCTTGCCTGGAAATTCTGCCGGTCTCTTTTCCAGAAATGACTGAACGCCTTCTTTGGAATCTGCTGATCGGCCCGTGAAGTAAACACCGCGGCTGTCGATCTTGTGCGCTTCCATGGGATGATCGGCACCCAGCATTTTCCACATCATATGGCGCACCATGGCGACAGATATGGATGAGGTCTGTTCAGCGAACTCGTGGGCGAGGTCTCTGGCTGCCGGCAGCAGGTCGGCTTCTTTGTGGACGCTTCTCACAAAGCGACGCTCCAGCGCTTCCTGCGCGTCAAAAATACGTCCGGAGTAGGTCCACTCGAGCGCCGTATTGATGCCGACGCATCTCGGCAGGAACCAGCTCGAACAAGCCTCTGGCACAATGCCGCGCTTGGTGAATACAAACCCGTATTTCGCTTTTTCTGAAGCCATTCGAATATCCATGGCGCACTGCATGGTTGCACCAACACCAACGGCAGGGCCGTTACAGGCGGAGATTACCGGCTTCATACATTCAAAAATCCGGAGCGTCAGTACGCCACCACCGTCAGGGTGAATACCGCGGCCGTCAGAGTCGTAGTTAAAGGTGCTGCCGCCACTGGACAGGTCTGCCCCGGCACAGAAACCCCGACCCGCGCCGGTAAATATTATCGCCTTTACGTTATCGTCAGCATCGGCCTGGTCCAGTGCGTGCATGACCTCCTGAGCCATCTGGCCATTAAATGCGTTCAGTTTTTCAGGTCGGTTCAGCGTGATCGTCAGAATGTTGTCTTCAACGTCATAAATAATCGCTTCGTAGTCCATTAACTTCTCCTTAGCTGTAGTGTTTCATGATTTCGGTAAACAGTGCTCTCTGTGCATGAGACCCACCAATCAGGTGGATATCCTTTTGTATCGCTTTTATTTGCTCAGCCCCGGATGCTTCATGGCCATCCGAAATACGCTGGATGGCTTCGGCCAGCGGCTTGCCGACTTTGCGAGCCACTTCGGCCTGACTGCCTTCGGCGCATACCCAACGCTCAAAATGTGTCAGGCACTGGTTGACGACGGCTTCGTTTTTAAGGCGTGTTGGGACCATCAGATAGTGCAGCGTCGAAAACACCAGTTCGTCATCAGCAACTCTTGGACTGGCCACTGACATGAGTGCTTCCCAGCGACTCCCAGCGTCAACCCCTCGTATTTCCAGGCGCCACAGTAGTGAGGCAGCGTTACAGATATCAAGATAAAAGTCATCACCGAGTGGCTCGATAAGTCGCTGGTCATATATGGCCAGTGCTGCATCGGTATCGTCCTGCCCGAGGTGTAGAAGGGCGGTGTGCCAATGCAGGTGATTCACAAAATTGTTGGCATCCTGCCAGTTTTGGCTGAGAGACGCTATCAGTCTCAAACCGTCGCTGAATCGAGATTGCATCTGCATGATATGGGTTACCGCGTGACCCGCCCAGATGTCGCCAGGATTGATTTCCAGAGCAGCGCGACCTGCTTTCTCTGCGTCCGCGTATTGCCCCGATTCCTCGAGAGCAAAACTCAGCATACCCTGTAAATAGCCGTAGAACTTATCGTTGGTCTGCCAGTTGGCTAAAGCAGGTTGTAACGATTTGATCATGGGCCCAGCGCCGGCACCGTAAAAATGCAGGTAGTGGGCAACGCGGAGCGCCAGGATGTCCCTTGGATAGTCCATGACGATAGCATCGAAAGTTTCTGTGGCCGTCGTCATATCATTTTTGCGCCAGTAATCCAGCGCCTTCAAATGCCGTTGCTCGCGTTCACTAAGATCGGTTCGCGCTTCCAGGGCATGGAAGCAATCGTCGACTGCCTGGCGGAATCTCGGATCAGCAGAAAGTTTCAGCAGATAAGCGCGAAACAATATGGCCATCGGCATACAGGGATCAGCGGCCAGTGCCTGTTCGAGCCTTGGCATGGTTGCCGTCGAAGATGCCAGGTAGTTTTCGAGCGCCATGTAGTAGTGCTCGACTGCGGCCGTGCTGGTGGTTGACTGTTCAAGCGAAAATTCATCCAGCATGAGCTGTCTGTCCGTAAGTCCGGGCGTCGTTCTTAAGAAACGCCAGCTCTTCGGCCGTCGATGATCTTGCCAGGATGGCATTTCGATGTGGGAAACGGCCGAATCTGCGGATGATCTCAGCGTGATTCCTGACAAAACGTAGGTGTTTTTCGAGTTCGGATTGCCAGGGTTCAGGGCTCCGCGCCAATAACCCGGTAAACAGATGTATCGCCTGTGCCTGTGCTTCTTCGGACTCTGCATGATGAAAGGGGTGAAACAGCATGACTTGCCCGGCAATGCTCAAACCGGGATGTTCATTCTTCGCGATCAGTGCCGAGGCAACATTGAGTGCCCGGGCGTCGTTCCTGAAGGCGTCAGCCGTGCCCCGATGCAGGTTTCTAGTGAACTGGTCGAGCAGAATCGTCAGAGCAACACAACCTTTTGGGGTCTCTTGCCATTGACTGAGTTGGTCGGCTTCTGCTGCTGCAAGGTTTGCCCCAAATCGTTGCCGAATGGTGTTATCGGTCGCTTTGCTGGCGGTGTACCAGAGGCGCCACTGCTGGCGCATCACGTCGACATCATGCTCGTTGGGGCCGAGCCAATAATCGACAATGGCATCGATCTCAGTCTGCATGAGCCCGGAGTTCTTCTTCCGATAACGCCAGGTATCGGGATAGGTAATGTACACCGAGATAGAAAGGCAGGGTGTCCGCCAGGGCAACGCAGAGTTTAAACAGGTAATTCGAACCCATCAGGACAAGCATGGCACCGGCACTCATGGCGCCAGCGAGAAACTGTGCGCCAAAGGTCACAGCGATAACCATAAATGAGTCAACGCCCTGACTGACCAGGGTGCTGCCATTGTTGCGCAGCCAGAGGTGTTTGCCATTGGTCAGTCGCTTCCAGAAATGAAACATATAAACGTCACAATACTGGGCGGCGATGTAAGCCATCATCGACGCCATGACGGCCCCGGAAGTTGTTGCATAGAGTAGCGTGAAGAGTTCTACCGAACCGGTAACGGCAGTGCCGTTCGGCAGCGCCACATCTTCTGCCAGTTGAATCAGTTGCCATGGAGGCTGGCTCTCAGGGCCGACCGAGGGCACCGCCTGTGCCAGCCACATTGTGCCCAGGATAAAGAAGTTCAGCACGAGTCCGACGGTAACCATAAAGTTGGCCCTTGCTCGGCCATAGAGTTCACTGATCAGGTCGGTACACAAAAACGTCAGTGGGTAGGGCAACACGCCAACGGCGAGAGCCATTGGTCCGAACTGGATGAACCGTGTTATGCCGATGATATTGAGCATGGTCATGGCGCAAAGGAACAGGCCGGCGAGTACCAGGAAGACGCGCTCACGGCGTTCGCGGATTTCTTCGCTGATCTCGTTATTTATCGTGGCCATAAGGCTTCTCCTAGCTTTCCAGTTGTCCCAGGTTGGCGTGGATAACTGCGCCATTAATCACGGGGTTCCCGGCGGCGAATACGATGGTGTCGGCGATCTCCTGTGGCGTAATCAGTCGGCCAAAGGTTGAGCCGCTGGCGATACTGTCGAGCACGTCGGCGGCATGACCAACATGCTCACGTAACATCTCGGTATCCGTAAATCCCGGGCAGATGCAGGCGGTGTGAATGCCGCGTCCGGCAAGATCCTGACAGGTGGCCCTCATCATGCCGATCATCGCGTGTTTTGTGACGACATAGCTGTAGGAATTGGCGACGGCTTTTTCAGAAAGCGTTGATCCAATATAGATGATTGACGAGCCCTGCTGCATTTTCGGCAGGATGGCGCGATTCAGTATCTGCGGTGCAATCACGTTGATATTGATGGCGTCCCGGAATTGTTCTGTCTCAACGGTGCTCACAGACTCGCTGGTTAACCTGGCGGCATTGTGAACGAGGTGAATAACACCATCCTTAAGACTGTCAGCGAAGCTGCTGACTGCGGCTTCGGCGGATTCAGAGGCCAAATCCATCAAGGCGTTTTCAACGCCTTTAGTATCGGACGGCGTCCGGGAGAGGTTGAACACCTGATGTCCTTTAGCAGCGAATTCTGCCGCCGCGGCTTTGCCGATACCCTTGCTGGCGCCCGTAATAATGACGGTGCTCATGATTTCACCCAGGTAGCGGCGCCGTTCTGGCCCGGGCTGCTTGAGACTTTAATTGTCATTTCTCGAATGTCCTCTTGCTTGATTTCCTGTTCAGCGAGCATGCGATCCAGCAGGTAGTGTGAAAGCTCCTCCACGCTGGCATTGGCGATCGGCAGCGTGATGACATCTCGTGGCAGAAATGGGATACGCTCGTCATTGTAGACGCCAACGATGTAATCGCCGTCCTGGGCGATGGTCAGGAACGGGGACTTTTCGGGGAGGATGGTCTTTTCATCGAGTTCGTCGCAAATTGTTTTGACGACCCGCTTGATAACGGAGTAGTCAAAGATCAGACCGTTTTCATCAATGGGTGAGGTGAGTTCGCATTCCACTTGAAAATTGTGGCCGTGCAGGTCTTCGCGTTCCGTCGCAGAGAAGATCGTGAAATGCGCGGCGCTGAAGTTGAGCGCCTGTTTTGAAATTTCGATTCGGCCAAGCTTTTCGTTACGCAAACTTTCCTCTCAGGGGTCTAAATGGCGGGTAAGGCAAAGCGGCATATTAACAGAAGCCCCGCCTGCTGCCATTTGCCTCAGTGAATGCGGATCAGGCACACTGCTGGACAAATGACTACCAAGTCCAAAAAAGGGAGAAAAATAATGCCGTTGTCGAAACTGAGTCGTTCAATAAAGGGTGAGGTTGCTGTTGTGACGGGCGCTGCTTCAGGTATGGGGCGGGCAACTGCTCACTTGTTTGGTGATGAAGGCGCGCGGGTCGCCTTGATCGATATTAATGAAGCGCCGCTACAGGCAGTTGTTAAAGAGATGACTGACGCCGGTTATGATGCCAGAGGCTGGATCCTGGATCTTTCTGATGAAGCGGCCATTGGCACTGTTTTTGAGGAGATTGCAGCGCATTTTGGGGGTATTGATATTCTCGTCAACAATGCCGGGATATCCATGTTCGCACCGATTGATTCTGATGATTTCATTGATGCCTGGCAAAAGAGTATAGCGGTGCTGCTGACGGCACATACCTTGACCATCAGGGCGGCGTTACCCTTTTTGCGAAAAGCGCCGCACGCAAGAATCGTTAACATCGCATCAACAGAAGGATTGGGTGCAACTCGCTATGGCAGCCCTTACACGGCCGCGAAAACCGGTGTCATCGGCCTGACGCGTTCACTGGCCGTTGAGCTCGGCCCTGAAAGCATCACGGTTAACTGCATCTGTCCTGGACCCATCAACACAGGCATGACCTCTGCAATTGCTGATGAAGACAAGATCGTTTACGCAAAGCGCCGCACAGCGCTGCGTCGTTATGCGGAACCTGAGGAGGTTGCGCACGGCACGTTATCGCTGGTGTTGCCAGCAGCCCAATATATTACGGGTGTCGCGCTGCCCGTTGATGGCGGTCTGACTATCCGGAATGCTTAATGCTCGACGATGTTGAAGCAAACCGGGTCGTCCTGGCTTTTGACACCGATGCTATTCAGGCAGGCAATCGCGGTCATGGCATAGACCATGCCGCAGTCAGCATTGCCGTAGACCAGCTTGTCGCCAGTATGACCCTGGATCAGAAAATCCACGAGATACATGGCATGCAGGCACAACCGGTTGATGGTCTCTACCACGCCGGGGGTGATGATGGTCTTGGGCTGCCACCTTACAAGATGGTGGATGGACCGCGAGGTGCGCGAGCAGGGGAGGCCACCGCCTTCCCGGTGGCGATTGCCCGGGGCGCCACGTTCGATCCCGAGCTTGAAAAACGCGTTGGTGAGGCGATTGGCCTTGAGGTAGCCGCAAAGGGTGGCAACGTACTGCTGGCACCAACCATCAATCTTCTCAGACACCCCGGCTGGGGACGTGCCCAGGAAACCTACTCTGAAGACCCATGGCATATGGGTGCGATGGGTGTGGCGTTTATAGCGGGTGCACAACAACATGTTCTGGCGAGTCCCAAACACTTTGCTTTGAACAATATTGAAATGACGCGATTTGATATGAGCGCCAACATCGATATTCGATCACTTCACGAGGTTTATCTACCGCATTTCAAACGCTGCATTGTTGAATCGAGGGCTGCTTCCGTGATGAGCGCCTACAACAAGGTGAATGGTGTCTATTGTGGTGAACACCCGATTCTGCTCACGGATATATTGAGGGGCGACTGGGGTTTTACGGGTTTCGTTGAATCCGACTGGTTTCTTGGGGCTCGTTCAACGGCCGCTTCACTCAATGCGGGTATGGATATAGAAATGCCAGCAGCTTTCCGCTTCGATCGGGAAAAAATTGACCAGGACATGGCTGATGGCAACCTTGCTGACGATACGATCACCCGGGCCGCGAGTCACGCTGTCTATCAGAAGATTGCATTTAATCTTGCCGAACTCCCTCTACCGGATAGCAGCGTGGTTGAGAGCGAAGAGCACCGCGCCCTGGCCCGTGAAGTGGCCGCCAGGTCCTTTGTGCTGCTCAAAAATGAATCTGTGCTGCCGTTGAAAACGACCCAGAAGATCGCTGTCTTCGGAGAACTTGCCAATACCGTTAATCTCGGCGACCGCGGTAGCAGCATGGTGACCTCATCGCTGGTCGTGACACCGCTAGCCGGTTTGCAGGCGTTTGGAAACGAAACTCAGATAGTTTTTGTACCGTCGCTGGACGATGCTGCTGGCCAGGTAGATGCGGATGTCAGCATCGTTGTCGCGGGTCTGACATATCTTGAAGAAGGTGAGTTTATTCCGACACAACAGCAAACATCGGAAGGTGGTGATCTTGCCAGGGGCGGCGATCGCGCCAACCTGCGGCTGCCGCTGGAACAGGAAACGCTGATCCGCCAGGTTGCAGCGCGTAGTAAAAAGACCCTGGTCCTGCTGGAAGCAGGTAGTGCGATTGAGGTGAGACCATGGCTCGAGGATATAGATGGGCTATTGATGATCTGGTACCCAGGCTGTGAGGGTGGCCATGCGATCGCCAGTGTACTTTTTGGCGAAACCAATCCTTGTGGCCGACTGCCGGTCGTCTTCCCGCGCGCTATTGACCAGTTGATGGACTGGGATATTCAGGCACTTGACGTGACCCATGACCTTTTCCATGGCTATCGCTACCTGCACCAACGCCAGGAAATTCCGGAGTTTCCGTTCGGCTTTGGGCTCAGTTATACCGAGTTTGTCTTTGATTCGTTGCAGGTAGAAAAGCAGGGCTCGATATTTTTTATCACTGTCACGGTTGTTAACGTGGGGCTGGTCGCTGGTGCGGTTGTGCCTCAACTCTACGTGGCTTATCAGGATTCTTCCGTGCTCAGAGTGCCCAGAGAATTGAAAGGCTTCGGCAGAGCATCGCTAGAGCCAGGCGAGAAGGTGGACGTGGTGATGCAACTCGACGAGCAGGATATTTGCTATTTTGACCCAGATGATGGCTGGACGCTTGAAACGTGCAGCTATGTGCTATCGGTTGGCAACAGTTCAGATGAGTTGCTGCTCACGTCAATCTGGCGATTTGATGGCGAACAATGGCTGCCCTTGTGATGCGGGTATCCGAGCCCGAGTAGATTCTGCATGAGTAAACCCGACGACCTCAGCCCAACCTATACCATGCCGATGGATGTGCAGACCTACAGGCAACTGGGGCTCGATCAACCGGCACCCTGGGCCGTCAATGGCCACGATCGTTATGCTAGCCAGCCGTCAATGTCCGGCGAATACGATGTTGATTATGCCCCTTGCAGCGAGGCGCAAGTGATCGAAGGTGTCCCTGCGGGCCGCGTGACCTCGATCAAACAGTGGGAAAGTCAGTGTTATCCAGGGACCAGGCGAGATATCCGGTTTTATCTCTCCCCAGGAGCCGACGTGAATATCAGGGATGTTGGTCTGATGATTTTTAATGACGGCATCGGGTATCTCGGTAGAAAGGGTCCGGTTCGCGCTGCTGCGGTGTTGGACAACTTGTTCGCGGCCGGTGAGATCGGTCCCACCCTGGCGGTATTTGTTAATCCCGGCCGGCCGGTTGAACTGCCGGCGGAGCCTGTTCTTCAGGTGGATAAAAACCGGGCAGATGAAGCCCGCAGTCATGAATACGACGATCTGAGGCCGCTGTACGGTCGGTTTCTCCTGGAGGAGGTCATCCCGCTTGCAGAGAAAACCATGGCCTGTTCAACCACCAACTCGCCCGGCAGGCGTCTGGTCGCTGGCATCAGTAGTGGCGGTATAGCCGCATTTACAGCGGCCTGGCATTTCCCTACGCAGTTCGGGCGGGTGATGAGCCACTGCGGTTCCTTTACCAATATTCGGGGTGGTCACCACTACCCTTACATGATTCGAACGACACCCAGAAAACCGATCCGTGTTTACCTGCAGAGCGGTGAACGCGACATTGATGGTTTATTTGGTAACTGGCCTCTGGCAAACAGGATGATGGCCCAATCGCTGGCGTTTGCCGGCTATGATCATCGCTTCGATTTCGGCCATGGCGGCCACACGCTGGCCCACGGCGGCGCGCGCTTTGCCGACGCGATTCGCTGGCTACTCCGCTGAAGGTATCGATTCGAGCAGCGGTATCAGGTCTTCTTTTGTTGCACCGTGAACGAAGTTCTCTCCCAGCAACCTGACATTGGGTCCAACCTGGCAGTGACCCAGGCAAACGGACCGGTCAATTTTTGCCGCAAGACCCCGGGCGTTGATTTCGGACTCCAGCCAATCCGCCAACTGTTCACTGCCGCGCTGAGAGCAACTGGGCTGTGTGGTGAAAGGACGGAAGTTAGTGCAAACAACGATTGTTTTCATTTCTGTGTTTCAGGTGCCCAGACAAGTAAAAACCAACTGGAATGATAGCAGTTCGCAGGATTTTGGGGCTGTGGCACAATAGGGCCCGTTTTTTAACTCACATCCGGAAAAGATTATGGAAGATGTTGTCATTGTAGATGCGGCGCGGTCCGCGGTAGGCAGAAAGAAAGGCTCTCTGGGGCTGGTTCATCCAACGGACACACTGGGTCCCGTTATGATGAGCATGCTGGAGCGCAGTAATGTGCCCTCTGAAGAAGTGGATCAGGTGGTTGGCGGTTGCATCAACAAACTGGGCGCTCAGGGTATGAATGTTGCTCGTACGGCCTGGTTGTCACACGGTGGCGCTGAAACCACACCCTGCATTACGGTTGATTCGCAGTGTGGTTCATCACAGGAAGCCATTCATCTCGCGACAAGCATGCTGCGCGGCGGTATGGCCGATTGCGTTATCGCCTGTGGTGTTGAAAACATGACGCGTCTGCCGGTGGGCTCAGATGCGGTGGGTCTAAAACCAGAGTTGGGCAAACCCATCTCCAGAACCTACTTCGAACATTTTGAGTTCACGAGTCAGTTCGAAGGCGCTGAAAGGATGGCCGAGAAATATCAGGTAACCCGTGCTGATAGTGATGCGTTTGGTTTGCAGTCGCAGGAACGGGCCAAGGTTGCCGTTGATGGTGGCTATTTTGAATCGCAGATTATCCCGCTTGAAATCCCCGTGTTTGATGAGGAAGGCAAACGTACTGACGAGTCTTTTGTCTTTGAGAAAGACGAAATTCCCCGGGATACCAGCCTTGAGGCGCTAGCTGGACTGAAGCCGGTGGCACGGGAAGATGGCGTGCATACAGCCGGGACTTCTTCTCAGATCGCTGACGGCGCGTCAGCGGTGCTGATGATGACGGCCTCCAAGGCTGAAGCCCTCGGTGTAAAACCACTGGCTCGCGTTGTCGATGCAGAACTGGTTGGTTGCGATCCTGTGCTGATGCTCGAAGGTCCAATTCCTGCCACAGAAAAAATGTTGGCAAAAACCGGCCTTAACATCGATGACATCGACGTTTTTGAAGTGAACGAGGCGTTTGCCTCAGTTGTGTTGTCCTGGGCGAAGACGGTTGGTGCAGACATGGCGAAGGTTAATCCAAACGGCGGGGCTATTGCGTTGGGGCATCCGCTGGGTGCCACCGGTTGTTTTCTGACCACCAAGGCGGTGCATGAGCTGCATCGTAGTGGCGGAGAGTATGGGCTGATTGCGATGTGCTGTGGCGGTGGCCTCGGTACGGGCACGCTTATTCAAAAGATGTAGGTTGCCACAGGATCAGATCTCGACAAAAAGGGGAGCGTTGCTCCCCTTTTTTTTGTCTATCTCGGATGAAGAATTACCGGCACGTCGGCGATGCCGCGAATAAAGTTGTTGGGCAAGCGTTGCACGTCTCCAGCGAGTTCGATTCGGTCGAATCTTTGGGTGATCTCCTCCCAGAGTACCCGCAGCTGCATTTCTGCCAGACGGTTGCCCATACATCGATGAATGCCGAAACCGAAAGCGACATGGGCTCGGGCATTGGCACGATCAATGATCATTTTGTCGGCATTGGGGAACACGGATTCATCACGGTTGCCGGACAGGTACCACATAATAACCTTGTCACCTTCCTTGATTTTTTGACCCCCCAGAATGAAATCCTGATTGGCAGTCCGGCGCATATGAATCACCGGTGTTTGCCACCTGACCATTTCCGCGACCATGTTGGGAATAAGAGCCGGGTTGTCTCGTAGCTTCTGGTACTCGTCTGGGAACTGGTTCAAGCCAATCACGCCACCTGAAATACTGTTTCTGGTGGTATCGTTGCCACCAACAATCAGTAGTAGCACGTTACCCAGGAACAACAACGGGTTTTCGATCATGTCTTTGGTGTCTTTACCATGCGCCAGCATGGAGATCAGGTCGAACTTGGGTGCCTGTGCGGCGCGTTCCTGCCAGAGCCCCATAAACGTTGTGGCGCATTCCATGAGGTCGTTCTTGCGCTGGTCCATATCCATACCATCATCACCGGTTAGCTGAGGCACGGCGGTGGTAATGTCAGACCAGTGAATCAGTTTGCGGCGATCTTCATAGGGAAAGTCAAACAGCGTGGCCAGCATCCTGGCAGTGAGTTCAACGGAGACTTCGTCAACCCAGTTAAAGGTTTCGCCCACGGGTAGGTGATCGAGAATATCAACGACCCGTTCACGAATCAGCGGTTCGAAATTGGCAAGATTGCTCGGCGCAACGGACGGGGAAACGGTCGCCCGCTGAACGTCATGGCCGGGCGGGTCCATCGCGATGAAGTTCTCGATGGCTACCGCCTGCTCAACTTCTGACTCATCCTCGGGTGCATCAGCGATTGAAATACCGCCTATCTCAGAGGAGAACACCTGATGGTTGGTATCAACCTGCTTGATCAGATTATGCGAGCTGACTGACCAGAAAGCGCCGCCTGTGGCGCTGTTAGCCTGATAATGGACCGGGGCTTCTTCTCGTAATCTTTTGAAGTAGGGTTGCCAGCAGTCGTTTTCGTAGATGGTGGGATCACTGACGTCGATGTCTTCAAGGGGGATGCTGTTGACATCCAGGCCTTTGGCTTCGCTCATGTTGGCATCTTCTGAAAATGGATTCAGGCGTCAGTGTAGCAAAAATGATCAGGGAGACGAGGTGATAATCCTGAAGGCCATGTAACCGATGTAACTGGCCAGGAACATGCAGCCAGACAGCCGACTCATGATCTTGTTACGGAAGATAAACACCGGAATAAGGACTGCAGCGAACAGGAAGGTGACGACGATGTCGATGGTGCCATTTGGCGGAATATCCAATGGATAAACCAGCGCGCTGATGGGCAGCACCATCAGGATGTTAAACAGGTTCGAGCCAATTACGTTGCCAACACAGAGATCCGCTTCTTTGCGCATCGCGGCGATAATCGAGGTAACCAGTTCTGGCAGACTGGTGCCAATGGCAATCACCGCCATGCCGATCACGGTAGTGGTGACGCCGATCATCGCCGCAAGCTGCACGCCATTGGTAATCACCATGTCTCCACCCAGTGCCAGCCCGACGGCGCCGCCCGCAATGAAACCCCAGTCTTTCGACGTCGAAGTCTCGAGCTTCGGCGACAGCTGATCGACACTCGCAAGCAGGGGGTCACTCTTCTGACTGACCAGATCAATCACCATGATGTAGATGAATATCGCGAACAGCAGCAGCAGGATAATGCCGTCTGAGCGATCCAGCACCGGATTGAATCCCCGAAGGTACGAATCCAGTGTCATCACCATTAAAGCAGTCGTGCCGAGTAATAGCAGGGGTAACTCGCGCCGAATAATCTGACCCTGAATGGCGATTGGCGAGATGATGGCGGCACTACCGAGCACCAGCCCCAGATTGGCAAGATTGCTACCGGCAATATTGCCAAAGGCAATATCTGTTTCACCCTCCAGCGCGCCAATAATGTTGACGACCAGCTCAGGTGCACTGGTGCCAAACGCCACGACGGTCAGGCCAACGACAAGCGGAGAAACGCCGTAGGATTCTGCGATACCTGACGCACCTCGAACCAGCGCTGCGCCACCCGTTAACAGCAACAGCAAACCAACTACGAGCAGGGCAAAAATTATCATTGTTTGATTCTATCAGGTTCAGAAGAGAAACGACTGCGGGTACACTTCTGATTATCGCTGTAGGGATTCGTTCATGCTCACTGCCTTTCTCATTAACTGTCTCGTCATTGCTGTGGTCGTGATGGTGCACTATGAAGCCCTGCGACAGCTTTCAATCTGGCTACCGAGGGTGCCGGTTCATGGTCGGATTCGTGTGGTCTTTGCGGTGTTTGGCAGTCTGGTCGCCCATGCGATAGAAGTCTGGATTTTTGCGTTCGCTTTTTACTGGTATGTCTCGGCGGGCACCTTGGGCCAGTTACTGGGGAACTTCGATGGCTCCCTGCTGGACTGCGTGTACTTTTCTTTCACGAACTATACGTCCCTGGGATACGGTGATATCGAGCCCATCGGGCTGGTGAGATTTCTGGCAGGACTCGAAGGGCTTGTCGGTCTGGTCATGATTGGCTGGACCGCGTCGTTTATCTACGTTGAAATGACCCGCTTCTGGCGCGTCAATGATGACTAGCGCCGGAAATTTTTTTCCATGTCCAGGTTTTGAATCTGATGTCTGATATTGATCAGCTCATCACTTCTGATCGTTAACTCGCGGCTGAGTTGCGTGTATTCCGCTTCCAGCTTAAGGCGGGCTTCACTGTCTTTTTGCAGAGGCAGTATTTGCCCGTAAAGCATTTGTGTTCTGCGTTCGAAATCGGGAATGATCCGGTTCGATAGTTCCTGCTCGCGAATTTTGAGCCGCTGTATTTCCTGTTCAATCATATCCATGGTTAATAGACCGGGCTTATTTCTGACAGTTCCCGTGATCTACGTTGCTCTCTCAAAGTAGCGCTCCCGGGTGTGCTTGCGTATGCTTGCTGAACTCGTATTTTGATCAGAGGAAAGCAAAACGTGGATAGTTTAAAAGGACAAATAGCTGTCGTCACTGGTGCCAGTCGCGGTATTGGTAAAGGCATTGCCCTGGCGCTGGCAGAAAAAGGCTGCACAGTTTATGTCACCGGTCGCACAACCGGCGATGGTGATAGAACCATTGATACCACGGCGAGGCTGGTCACCGAAGCCGGTGGCGAGGGTCGGGCGATCCAGTGCGACCACGGCAACGATGATGATATCGCAGCCTTGTTTGAGAAGATCGGGAACGAAGCCGGTCGGATCGATATTCTGGTCAATAATGTTTACAAGATCCCGAGTCCGCCCGCCTGGGGTGGTGGCTACTGGGACCATCCCATTCACATCTGGGATGATCAGGTTGGCATTGGACTGCGCGCGCACTATGTGGCCAGCTGGCATGCGGCCAAGTGGATGTTCAAGAGTGACAATGCGCGGATGCTGAACGTGTCATCACCCGGCGGTCAGAGTTACCACTTCTCTTCTTCTTACGGCGCTGGCAAGGCCGGACTGGATCGCCTCACAGCAGATATGGCGGTAGAGCTTGAACCCAAGGGTATTCCGGCTTGCGTGCTTTACCCTGGCGCTGTAGCGACCGAATTCATACAGGATGCAGCTGAGGATCAGGGTATGGATCTGACCCAGTCCCAGACGCCCCTTTTGGTAGGCCGCTCAGCTGCCGAACTGCTGTCACTGGACGATATGATGTCCAGAACTGGCACCATTCAATGGGTAGAGGATCTCATCGAAGAATTCGATCTCTACGACGAGAACGGCAACCGTCCCACCGAGCGCTACGCTGACCGACAGCGCTAACCATGCCCTGAAACGGACAGCCGGCATCCACGGCTGTCCGATTCCTCAAATCCAACATCTGAAATACTGCCCGTGAAGCCCCCAGGCCCTGCCAGGCACCACAGCGACAGCGGCGCGGGCACACTATCTCTTGAGCCAAATATCTGAAACACTGCCCGTGAAGCCCCCAGGCCCTGCCAGGCACCTCAGCGCCAGCGGCGCGGGCACACTATCGCGTAAAACAAACATCTGAAATACTGCCCGAGATACCCTCAACCCAACTACGAAAAAAGATAAAAGCCCAAAAAAAATGAAATACTCTATCGCTCTAGCCTCCGATACCAACGCCTGGCAACACGCCCAACGCGCCGAAGAACTTGGTTTTCACAGCGCCTGGTTCTACGACACCCAGCTTCTGAATCCTGATGTCTTTATCTGCATGGCCCTGGCGGCCGCGAATACATCGCGTATTCGGCTGGGTACCGGTGTGTTGATACCCAGTAATCGCATAGAGCCGGTGACGGCGAATGCATTTGCAACGCTTAATAAGATTGCGCCGGGGCGCATTGATTTTGGTGTGGGCACCGGGTTCACGGGCCGTCGCACCATGGGGTTGTCGGCCATTTCACTGGCGCGAATGAAAACCTATGTGCGTCGGGTGCAGTCACTGCTTCTGGGAGAAACCGTTGAATGGGACTTCGAAGATCAGCATCGAAAAATTCGGTTCCTGAATCCTGAGCTTGGCTTGATCAATCTGGAAGATGAGGTGCCGCTGCATGTCTCCGCCATGGGCCCAAAAGCGCGGCGTCTGGTGGCTGAGATGAAGGCAGGCTGGCTCAACTTTGGCGCCGATTACCATGCGTTGACCCAGGATCTTCAGGACATGGAAAAAGCCTGGCAGGGGGCGGGGCACGCGCGCGAGGATTTGCATAACACCCTGTTTTTCCTGGGTGCCGTGCTGGACGGTACTGAGGCTGAAAACCGCGCCAAACTCATGGCGCAGGCAGCGCCATGGACCGCAGTGATTTTCCACAACATGCTGGATGAAGGAGCGCCGGTGCCCCTGAATCTCTCCCCTCCGATAGCTGCAATTCTTGATAAGTATCGTGAGCTTCATGCAACCTATGAACCTGCTGACGCCCGATATCTGACTAATCACCGCGGTCACCTGATGTTCTTAAGGGAAGAGGAAAAGTCCTTGATTACGCCGGAACTGGTCCAGGCAACTTCTTTAAGTGGCAGTCCTGATGCGCTGGCTGATCGAATCAGACAATTGGCAGAGGCAGGCTACGATGAGTTCGCAGTGCAGTTGGTGCCGGGACATGAGGCGGCACTCGAAGACTGGGCCGCCGTGTTTGAGAGGGTTTGAACGAAAACGCGAGTGGGGCCTTGATCAGGACCCGGTTTGCGCGCTCGCTCGCTTTTTGTAAACCGTTCTTACGTCATGGGTGGCATGATCATCGAGGATGTCATCTAGCGTCTTGCCAATTTTTGAGCTGATACGAATCTGCTCCAGCCTTGCCCAGGTCGCTCGTTCACCTTCAAGAATCAGGTTTTCGATTTCATCCTGACTTAACTGCGCCAACAGCTTTCGTGGATCGAAGTAAGTGAATGTTGGGGCAATGTTAATGTCGCCTTTGTAGTCCTGGGCGACAACCGAATAGAACATGCTCATGGCGCGACCAACATCAGGTATGGCGCGTAAATATCGCCGAGAGAATTCCTCGCTGCTTTTCAGCCATTCGTGAGTAGAGTAGCGCATGATGTTCTTCATGGGCTGAGGCATCAGTGGATTGTTGTCAGCTGCACTCATCGCGAGCACCACGGGATTGGCCTGGCTGACGATATAGTGGTTAACGGCATATAGACGAGCCAGTCGTTTTGCTGGCAGATCGTCGGTTACCGCGCCGTCTACCCAGCGCCGGTTTGGCAGGTAGGGCTGGGTTTCGCCATAGACATTTTTTGCCATCAGCATGACCGGCGGGAATACCCCGGGGACAGCGCAGGAAGCCTGCACAGCAGACCGAATGTAAACGTTAGGCGACGTGACCGCGTTCATCAAACGGGAAGTCTGATGTTCTTCCATCGGCGCGATAGTGATGCTGATCTTTCTGCCGGTTTTTTCGTAAGCTTCCTGGAAGGTCAGGTCCGGGATGGTTGCTTCGAGCATGATCCGCATGTGAGCGGAGTCGATCTGAACGACATCGTTGTCTCCGGAGACCAGTGTGTCCGGCATGATGGAGCGCTTTCGGAACAGCAGTTTCAGCTCTTTGTCGGTATGGGTGCCCAGGATCGCGGCATAGATGGAGCCGGCGCTGGTACCTGAAATGACGTCCGGTAGCAGATCATTGGCGAGCAGTGTCTTTATCACACCACCATGGAAATGACCGAGGGAGCCAGCACCGCTTAACATTAATGCCGTTCGCCCAAAGCAGAGACTGGCACGGTGAAAAAAGTCACTCTTGTCGCTGCGTGAGATCACGTCTTCGGGGAGATCGTTAATCAGCTGAAGTGCGCTGACCAGTTCGTCGACATACTCTTCTATCAGGTGTTTGGTACCCACCTTGGCCTGTTCGTAGAGGCCGGTTTTACCCATGCCGCCCTGATTGCCGTGGATACCTTCATTCAACGCAAACAGTAAACCGATGTAATCCTGTCGGGCTCGCAGATCGCGAAGCGCGCTCAGTCTGGATCTAATGTTCGCGTAGTCATACTTGGTGGATTTTTCAGTTCGCTTCCATTCCTCTGCGCCCGACGCGTAGTCGTATTCTTCAGCATACTTCCGCCACTCTTTATGTGACGTGGCTTCAGACATCGCTTTCTCAAGCCGGGAAAGTTCTTTAGCAGAGGATTTGGTAGCCATCCATCGTTCCTGAGATTATGTTGCAGTGCAGTATAACTCATGACGCAGAAATACCAACCGTTAGAAATCCCAGCCGAAATGCGGCCTGGGAAGCGATAAAACCCTGTCCAGCTTGCGGATTAGTGCGGCATCGCCGGACAGGTTATCGCTGATCGCGAGATTGCTGGCAGGTCTCACACCAAGCCAGAGTCGGCTGAAGGCGTTAATAGATGCCCGGAGTTCAGGCAGACCCTGGTCCTGGCCTGGCGTGGCGCTGCTTTCTTCGCCCAGTGAGACAACGTAGTCCCCGGTCACACCTTGCCAGTTGGCATCACCAGCCAGCAGTTCGGTGACCGGGTCAGTGACCGACAGATTAAATCGAATGCCGGGTCCTGGTATGTGGGTATGTGCCAGGCAGCCCTCGAGATCAAGTATGCGGAGTTGCCAGTAGGCGAAGGCTTCAAGCAACTGAGGATGTTGCCCGCCTTTGGTCGCGCGCCTGTGCCGAAAGGGCTGTTTGATTAAATCCTGCAGCTGAAATTCGCCAAACTCGAGCGTTGTGATGCTGCTGACCTGGTCGCCAAGCGATTTAATCAGTGCCAGCAGTTCCATCAATTGATCTTTGTGCTGGTAAGCCCGACAGCTGATTTCGTAGGGGCCATGCTCGCCTTTTCTCGAACCCCAGATAAAGTGACTCAGTGTGCCGCCCGGGCCATCGTAGTACCCGAGTCCAAAAGGCTTCTCCGTCCAGCGGAGCTCACAGTCGACCCGGGTTGGGTCTGTCAGGTCGACCGCGCCGTGAAACTTTTGTCGGCTGCACATGGCAGCATGCATGGCGGCGTAATCTTTTGTTGTCAGTCGTTTTGGCGGCCGGAAGTGTGCGTCAATATCGAGGGTAGACGGGTCAAATTGCACGATGGTCTCGTAGGGACCGGTGCCATACCCGACCTTGTCATAAAAGCCCTGATCAAACATCCCCAGCGCGCTGACCAGGTTGCCGGCAGCTGCCTGCCTGGCGAGTGAGCGGGCCGTCAACTGTTTCGCGAAGCCCAGTTTGCGAGCAACGTGTGACGTTGTTACTGCTGTTACGGCACCAAGGGGCAGGGTCTCGTCCAGGTACTGGAGTACGCCCTCGCTCCAGTGGACGGCACATTCGGCCTCTCCATCAACGGTGCCCACCTCTGTTTCGCCGGCGGCGAAGAAGTCTGAAACAACCTGACGCTCGTCCTCATCATCGTCAATCCAGCCGCATTCAATCCAGATTCTCTGAACGGCCTTGATATCTTTGTCGTGATTGAGGGGCCGGAAGGGTTGATTGCTCATAGCGTCTCCCTGTGATTGCTAACCTGTTTGCTGGGCTGCAGACAATGCCTGTTCGATGTCCCAGAGAATATCTTTGATCGACTCCAGACCCACGGAAATTCTGATCATGTCCGGAGCAACACCGGCTGCCTGCTGCTCTTCCTCACTGAGTTGTCGGTGGGTGGTTGACGCCGGATGGATGATCAGGGTTTTGGCATCACCAACGTTAGCCAGGTGACTCATGAACTGTGCGTTTTCGATAAATTTAACGCCTGCCGCCTGACCGCCTTTGATACCGAAGGTAAGAATTGAGCCAGCCCCTTTTGGCAGATATTTTTTTGCCAGCGCCTGGTGGGGATGGTCTGGCAGGCCCGCATAATTCACCCAGGAAACAGCCTCATGGTTGCTCAGAAACGCAGCAACTTCCTGCGCGTTCTCAACGTGGCGTTCCATTCGCAGGTGCAGTGTTTCCAGCCCCTGCAGAAAGGTCCAGGCGTTAAATGGTGAAAGGCTGGGGCCGAGTGTGCGCAGTGTTTCCAGTCTGCATTTGGTGATAAAACCGAAGTCTCCAAAAGTTTCAAAAAAGCGGATACCGTGGTAGCCCTTGGAAGGTTCGACCATCTCGGGGAATTTGCCGTTGTCCCAGGGAAATTTGCCAGATTCGACAATGACACCCCCGATAGACGTGCCATGACCACAAATGAATTTTGTCGCGGAATGGACAACGATGTCAGCGCCATACTCAAATGGTTTGCACAGGTAAGGTGACGCAAAAGTATTGTCCACCATCAATGGTATGTCGTTGGCGTGTGCGATATTGGCGATGGCTTCAATGTCGACCAGATTACCCATGGGGTTGCCGATGGTCTCTACATACAGACAGCGGGTGTTGTCTGTGATCGCCCGGCGAAAGTTTTCGGGGTCCTCTGGGTCAACAAAGGTTGTGTTAATGCCCATGCGCCGGAAGTTAACGTCAAACTGTGAATAGGTGCCGCCGTATAGCGTGCTTGCTGAAACAATTTCGTCACCGGCTTTCAGCAGGGTCAGTATGGCTGTCATCTGAGCGGCGAGTCCGGAAGCAACCGCCAGGGCCGCGCGGCCACCTTCCAGGGCCGCCATGCGTTCCTCAAACATGGCCGTCGTTGGATTCGAAAGTCGTGTGTAAATATTGCCAAAGGTTTGCGCGTTAAACAGACTGGCTGCATGATCGGTGTCATCAAAAACATAGGCGGCCGTCTGATAGATCGGCGCTGCCCGGGAACCGGTTGCGGGGTCTGGTATCTGCCCGGCATGCAGGCAGAGGGTTTCAAAATCGTAGATGTGATCTGTCATAACTGTTGGGTTCGTTTTGTCGAAGTTGGCTAGATTATTCTTTTCGGGCGTCGGGCGCTGATAACACCCGTATTAACCCCGGACCAGTTGAGTCCGCCGAACAGACGCGCGTATTCAATTTTCATGCAGCGATCCATGACGACGGTCATACCCTGTTCCTCAGCCTGGCCTGCTGCTTCCAGGTTAACGATGCCGAGCTGCATCCAGAAAACCTTCGCGCCAAGGTCTCCGGCCGGTGCAACAAACTGCGGGCAGGCTTCGGGGCGTTGGAATAAATTGACGACATCCACGGGTTCCTCAATATCAGACAGTGAAGCAACACAGGGTTGCCCCAGAATTTCATCATAGTTGGGGTTCACAGGAATGACGCGGTAGCCATGGTCAATCAGGTACTTTGCGGCGAAGTAACTGGGTCGAAACCAGTTGCCCGATAACCCCACCATGGCAATGGTAGAAGATTCTTCGAGTAACTGGCGAATAATCTGGTTGGATAGTCCATCAGCGGACATCGGTTGCTCCCCTTAATGTTGCTGTCCGAGTGTAACCCGTTTACACCTCGCTTGTTGATACAAGTCCATGTATCTTCCGCGCAATAACTTGTTGAGAAGGAGCACGGGACATGTCTGACACCAAAGCAATTTTTATCACCGGCGGCGCTGGTGGTATGGGACTGGAAACGGGGCGTTATTTCGCTGAACGCGGCTGGCGAGTAGGGCTGTTTGACCTGAATGAGGCCCAGCTTGCTGAGGCAGCGAGCGGCTTCGAGCCAGGCAGTGTGATGACAGGGACGGTGGATGTGACCCGAGAAGCAGACTTTCTGCCAGCGGTAGAAGCCTTCGCAGAATTTTCCGGAGGCCGCATGGACGTGCTGTTCAATAATGCCGGTATTGCGCCAGGGGGCTGGTTTGACGAGATGGGCAGCGACATCATCCGGCAAACCATTGACGTCAATGTCATGGGGGTTATCTATGGTATTCGCGCTGCTCTGCCTTTGTTGCAGGCAACCACCAATGCACTTTGTGTCAGCACATCCTCATCGGTTGCCACCTACGGTCATGCCCGACGCGCTGTTTACTCGGCCTCAAAGTTTGCCGTGAAAGGACTGACGGAAGCGCTGTCTCTGGAGTTTGAGCGATTTGATATTCGTACTGCAGACGTCTTGCCGGGGTGTATTGATACCCCCATGTTGCGCCGGGAAACGGCCGCAGGTGCGGGCCGACCGTTTGAGGAATCCATGCTGGAAGGCTTGCCTAAAACGGGGCCTTATCGGTTGATGCCGGCAACCGCAATTGCAGAGGCTGTCTGGTCAGCCTACGAGAATAGTGACCAGATCCATTTCTATGTGCCGGAGGAGGTGGGCAATACCGACATCATCAAGGCGCAGGATATTGGTTTGGCCCGTGAAGAGGCCAAAGAATTTCTTTTTGGCAGAACGCGGGATTGATCACGCCCTAAATGTCTTCGCCACCCTCGCGGGTGGCGATGTGCGCAGCAAGATCAAAGCGGAAAGGACCCTCGCGCTCGAGCATGGCGGCTGCATGGTCTCTCACCAGGTAGTCCCATCCGCTGTGCGGAAAAATATAGAACTGTTCGTTTTCAACGGCGTTAAAGACGTGGGCTGCCAGTTCATCGGGCGATTTACTGCCTGCCAGTAAATCATTGATGCCAAGGCCACTGCCTTCAGGGTTTGAATCACTGTGCAGGCTGCCCGGTCTATTTCTTTCGGCATCTCCGATTCTGGTGTTAACCCAACCCGGGCACACGACGGACGCGCCAATCGTGCCGCCGGCGTTTTCCAGATCAAATGCCAACGCCTCACTCATGATGATCACGCTGTACTTGCTGATGCCGTAAGGCAGGCTGCCCGGAATAAATGCGGCGATAGAGGCGGTGTTAACGATGTGGCCAGGTTCGCCGTGACCCACCATGTGTGGGGCGAATGTTCGTACACCGTGCAGGACGCCGTGAAAGTTCACACCCATCACCCAATCCCAGTCCGCCTGAGGTAGTTCCCATACAGGCTTTGGTGTTCCGCCGTTAACGACCCCGGCATTATTGAAAAGCAGGTGTATATTGCCGAATCGTGTTGAGGCCTCGGCCAGCAGGTTCTCAACAGCGGTCTGTCGACTGGTGTCAGTAGCGACACCCAATACCTGTATCTGACGATCCTCAAAGTGTTTAACCGCGCGATCCAGTGCCTGCTGTTCGATGTCCGCGAGGACGACATTCATCTGTCGGTCGGCCGCCTGATTGGCCAACGCAAACCCGATACCGCTGGCACCACCCGTGATAACAACGGTCTTTCCGGCAAATTCCTTCATAAGATTCCCCAGTCTTTTTTTCTTGTTAGATTTTCTATGGAACCTACCAAGCAGGAAAAACCCTGTCACCCCATAGTTGAGGTCGCGATAGGACGCAATAGAATGTCAGTATGGTGACTATTCGAACGATGACTCGAGAAGACTGGCGGGTTTACCGCGATATCCGTCTGCAGGCCCTCAAAGTTGCGCCGGACGCTTTTGGCAGCACCTATGAGGCATCGGCTGATTATCCGGAAGAAACATGGCTTGAACGCCTGACCTCGCTGGATCAACGCTTTGACTTTCCGGCGCTGGCGACTGTCGATGAGAACGCGGTTGGACTTGCCTGGGGACGTATTGAGCCGTCGCGATTGCGGCGGGCGGACCTGTTTCAAATGTGGACAGACCCGCTGATCAGGGGCAAGGGGGTCGGCAGAGGTTTGCTGGATGCGGTGATGGGTTGGGCGCGAGACAACGCCGCCACTGAAATTTGGTTGAGTGTGACTGTCGGCAACAAGGCCGCTGCCGGCCTCTACGAATCTGCGGGATTTCGGATATCTGGAGAACCTGAGCAAACGAGGCCCGGTTCCGAAAAATACGTCAACCACATGTTGGCGAAACTCTGACGGTCTATTTGATGACCCTGGCGGCAGCCGCGTTTATCTGGTCCTCGGCAGCAGCGATGGCAGCGTCGGGTCCCATCATGGTTTGCTGGACCAGAATCTCCGATACAGGACCCAGCCCAATCATGGTCAGCCAGGCCTTCATATAAGGTGACTGAAAATCAAAAGGATCAGGTTTTCCATCTTTTGGGGAGTAGTCTCCGCCTCTGGCATAGAGCAGCGTCGCGCCACCAGAAACCAGACCCCGTGGTCCATTTGCATCGCTCGTAAAGGTCAGGCCAGGATGGGTGATCAGGTCGATATAGTGTTTGAGTTTGTAGGGAATCGTGAAGTTCCACATGGGGATCGTCAACAGATAGTGATCAGCCGCTTGAAACTCCTCAACCATCTCGATGATGCCTGCCCACTGCTGACTTTCCTCCGCGGTCAGCTCAACGCCCATCACAAATTTCATCTTCGCTGACGTCATTTCTGCAGTGACATCCGGCAGATCGCGTTCAAACAGATCGATGTGTTTGGTGCTGACACCTGCTGGCAGCGCAGCAATAAATTGTGCCGCGGCCATCAGGGAAACAGCGTCCGCTCCCCTGGGCGAAGCACTGATATGCAAAAGTCTGGTCATATTATTTTCCTTACTCAAAGATCGAGATCACAGCTCGCCGATGGACCGCTGCCGCTCCTCGCAATCTGCGCCTGCGGCGCGGGCAGGCATTATCTCCTCTGGTATCTGAAACACTGCTCGCGGCTATGCGCCGTTAACCAGGAAAACAAAAAGTCCTCAGCTCTGCTTTTCCATTTGAGGTACGCCCTCCGCGAGATCAACCCAATCCTGTTTGGTGCTGCACCAGACATGGAACATGGGAGCGAAACCGGATGTGTCATCAAGGGTGCCTGTTTTCAGAAACAACAAGTCTGGCTGGCCCGGCAAAGCTGAGTAAATGGGTGAGCCACAGTTATCGCAGAAATAGCGTTCAACGGCATTGCCGCTGTCCGTCTCCTTATCCTGATAGAGCTTGGGTTCGCCGGTCATACTAAATTCCGCCCGGGGTACTCCCGCGAGGGTTGAAAATGCGGAACCTGCCTGGCGCTGGCAGTTTTTGCAGTGACAGACACCTGACATCGCGGGTGGATTGGGGAACGCGTATTTGATATTGCCGCAGAGGCACTGACCGGTATGGGACATCTGAAACTTCCTTTATTTGTTGATGCGGGTATTTATTGATGCTGGAGAGTATAGCGGGGAAGGGGCTCGTTAGGACACGTCCAAAATCTATTCAGGATCAGGTACTCTCTGAATTGAGTTCACGTCGAGAAGGAATGCAGGATGATCAAGCTGGTAATGCCCATGAAACGCCGGCCCGGTATGACAATCCCGGAGTTTCGCGATTACTACGAAACCAAACACAAGGTGATTGGTGAAAAATACCTGAAGGGTTACGCGGTGAAATACCTGCGCCGGTTTACCAATGCCAACATGGATCGAGACGGCCAGATGCGGGACCCCGAGTACGATGTTTTCCTGGAGATTTGGTATCCGGATCAGGCAACGTTTGAGGCCTGCGGTAAGGCGCTGAGTGCCCCTGAAGTTGCAGCTGAGATTCGGGCCGACGAGGAAAAGTTGTTTGATATGCGCTATATGCGTTCCTATCTGGTTGATGAGTGTGAGTCTGAACTGTAAGCAGGTCAGCTCGTAAAATAGACTGCCTGGTTTAACAGACCTGACCAACGGCTGTTGATTGCCCACCGAAGTTCAGCAAGAATCGGGTCATTATGAAGATAGCCCGCATCGAACTGGACAACGGCGTGTGTCTATCGATCAGGGATGATCAGTTGCCGATGACCATCGGCAGGGCAAAGGAATGCGACATTCGGATCAGCGAGCCAACGGTTTCGCGGCTTCACTGTGAGCTTTATCTGGACAAAGCGCAGGCGCTCTGCCTGAAGGATCTCAGCGCGAATGGTACTTCCGTCGACAACCAGAACCTGTTTGGTGATTCAGTGCGTATCGCTGATCAGTGCAACGTCAGGCTCGCAGGCGATTCCCTGTTCAAGTTGACGCTGACTGATAACGATGGCGTGACGCTGTTTCCAATGCCTTAGCTTTTCTGTACTGCCCTCGACATCGCCGAGCCGCGTTACTCCGTCAACATTCGCCACCAACGGTCCGTTTGTTCAGCATCACTGCGTCGCAGGGAAATCCATTCGATATGCGAATCGCTCGATTTTTCCGGATCCAGATCGATTGCCCACAGCGCGTCGATCTCGTTGGGCACGACTGAATAGCGGACATCGATCACGCGATTGGGTGTGACCGGATCCATGGCAAGATAGTCGTTGGAGAACCAACGGAATCGCTCGACATCCAGTGCTTGCTGACTGTCAGCTTCCAGCCATGGAAAGTGCCTGGGTAAGTCCAGCTTCTCTGCGCGATCACCAGGAAAGACTTTGTGTGTTGTACCCAACCTGATGGCATCCACGTGAAAGTGTGTATCGGTCTGATAGACGATTTTCCAAAGAATCAAATTGGCGAACCCAGGCTTTGCTTCAAGCTTGACGGGTTCGTGACCGCGACTGGCAGCGAGTTCGTACCCCGCAGTCTCCGCCTGATCGCGCAGGGCGACACCCAGCAGCAGGTAAGAAACGGCCCATAAGGCCGCAGCTCTGGCAAACCAGGGTTGGCGGCGGAAGTAACTCAGCAATACGAGCGCAAAAACGGGCAGCGTCAGAATCGGGTCAATGATAGAGACACTGTTCCAGGCAACTCGCATGTCGGAAAACGGCCAGAGCAACTGTGTACCGTAGGTTGTGCAGGCATCAAGCAAACCGTGGGTGGCGTAACCAAGCAGACAGAACAGGTAAGTTTCCCGAAAACGTAGCCCCTTGCCGAGCCAGCGGTGCAGAGCGGCGGCGACGATCAATGCGCCGATTGGGATGAAGATCAGCGCGTGAGTGAACTGGCGATGAAATTCCAGAAACAGCAAGGGATCTGTCAACGAGAAAATCAGCACATCGAGGTCTGGTGCAAGTCCCGCGAGACACCCCAGCAGTGTGGCCGCCTTTATTTTTTCTCTGCTACTGCCGCTCTGTGCGAGTGTTGCGCCGATTGAGCCCTGACTGAGTGGATCCATAAATTTCCCGCTTGCCTGGAGAGAACACACTCTCACCGTAACTTAGTTCACGCGGAGCATAATCTAAATGTTGGCCACACTCACAATTGACGAGTCCAGATAGAGCCGATAGTTTGGATGTCGAATGTTCGACAGACCAATCCAGAGTCAGGATGAGTGAACTAAAAGTATTTATCGACTACAAAAGTCCTTACGCCTATATCGCCAAAGACCCGACCTACCAGTTGGAGCAGGCGTTTGGTATCGAAATCGACTGGTATCCGCTGACGCTGAATATTGGGAGTTATCTGGGGACCGCGAAAAAGGACAAAAGTGGCGTGACCGAATCCAATCGTTCCCCCAGGCAATGGCTTGCGGTTAAGTACGCCTACAAGGATGCGCGGCGATATGCGGCGCTTCGCGATCTCACCCTGTTGGGCACACAGAAAATCTGGGATACCCGATTGTCAGCAATTGGCATGCTCTGGGCCAAGCTGCAGGGGCATGACGTGTTAAAGCGATATACCGACAGTACCTATGAGAAATTCTGGCGGCGTGAACTGGATATTGAGGCCCTTGAGGTTGTGCGCGGGCAGTTGCGTGAGAGCGGCGCAGACACGACAGGCTTTGATGACTATGTTGCGGGCGAGGGCGGGCGCTATCACGATCAATTGCAGGACCAGATTCTGGACGCCGGCTATTTCGGAGTGCCGACCTACGTGATTGACGATGAAGTATATTTTGGGCGGGAACATTTGCCCCGGATTCGCTGGCATCTGGGCGGCTGTGTTGGGCCCCTGCCGGATATCGCCTATGACACCCGGTTGTCTGCTTGATGGACGTCTACGTTACCTTTGGTGACCTGCCTTCCTGGCTGGCTATAGCACCACTAAAACGCCTGATGGCGGACACCGGAACACCGATTTCATGGAGGCCGCTGCTTGGCAATCTGGGTAATGTCGCTGGCACTAACCGCAATCCGGGTGAGGAAGATCCGCTGGCGGACTACAAAGCCCGACGTGCTGCGGCGCGCAAGCGGGCGAAGACCCGTGAGCTAGAACGCATGTGTGAGACGCTCGGGTTGTCCTTGGAACAAGGCCAACAACAAATTGATCCAGGCTGGCTGTCCCTTGGCCTTTTGTGGGCGCGGGAAAGTGCGACACCCGCGCAGCAACTGATGTTCATAGAATTGGCATTCGAAAGAACGTTTCGTGATGAGGCAGATGTCACCTCAGAGGCCGGTGTAGCGATGGTGCTAAAAGAATCTGACATAGCAACGGCGGGTTTTTCCGAATTTGCGAGCAAAGAGAAGTTATCGCTGGAGGCAGGTCGGGAAGCGCTGCTGCAACAGAGTATTCTCAATGCGCCGGCCTTTGTGATCGACGGCGAGGTGTTTAACGGCCGGGAACATCTGCCGCTGATCGACTGGATGCTGTCGGGCCGGCATGGCACGCCCCCTTCTTAGCTTAAGGGGTCTAGCATTCAGGGTTTAGTCTTGAGGATCTAGCGTTGACGGGTTAAGGCTGAATCCCGGCGGGAATGATGCTATTTTGACGATCTCGAATTTGAGGGCGTAGGTGCATGGCGGGAAAGCTGCAGGTTGTGATGATCGCTGGGCGGGCAAGGCTCAGCCTCCTGAAGCGCCGTATCACCGCGGCGAGCGTTACAGCGTTGGTTTTGTGCGCCCCTTTACCCATTATCTGAATCAGGCGGCGCATTAAGCTGACAAGCGCCGTGAGTGAGACGATATTTTGCAACTTCATATAGAAAACCATAAGCATAGATAACCATAAGAATGAGGTAAGACATGGATTTTGATATTCCAAAAGAACTAGCCGACTATCTGGGCGAGCTTGATACATTTATCGAGAAAGAGATCAAGCCGCTGGAAAACGAAAACGACAACATTCGCTTCTTTGATCATCGCCGGGAGGACGCGAGAACGGATTGGGAGAGGGGCGGTCTGCCAAACGATGAGTGGGAAGCGTTGCTTTTTGAGGCAAGGATGCGTGCTGACAAAGCTGGACACTATCGATTTGCCATGCCGGAAGCGCTCGGTGGCAAAAATGGTGGCAACCTGGCGATGGCGGTGATTCGGGAGCATCTTGCTGCGAAAGGGTTAGGTTTGCACAACGACCTCCAGAACGAGCACTCCATCGTTGGCAACAATGTCGGTGTGCTGCTGATGGCAGAGTACGGAACAGAGGCGCAAAAAGAGGAGTGGTTGCCCCTCATGCTGGAAGGTAAGCGAGGCTTTGCCTTTGGTATTACAGAACCTGAACACGGCAGCGATGCAACCCATATGGAAACCGAAGCGGTCCGTGATGGCGATGGCTGGCGAATAAATGGAGCGAAAACCTGGAATACCGGTATCCATAAAGCGCAATACGACATGGTCATGGCCAGGACATCCGGGAAAGCCGGAGACGGCGATGGCATTACGGCGTTCCTGACGCCGATGAATTCTGATGGCTTGAAAATTGAAGAGTTTCTGTGGACGTTCAACATGCCCACGGACCATGGCACCGTATCCTTCAAAGATGTCTATGTGGATGACTCGGCGATCTTTGGCGAAGAAGGCCGCGGTCTGCAGATTGTTCAGCACTTCTTTAACGAGAACCGGATACGACAGGCAGCATCTTCACTTGGGGCCGGCCAGTTCTGTATCACCGAATCAGTCAAGTATGCCGGTGAACGGAAACCTTTCGGTAAGCCACTATCTGTAAATCAGGGTATTCAGTTTCCTCTGGTAGAACTCCAGACCCAGGCTGAGATGCTGCGCGCCCTGATTCAGAAAACTGCCTGGCAGATGGATAAATACGGCGCTTTCGCTGTGTCCGATAAAGTCAGTATGTGTAATTACTGGTCGAACCGGTTCTGTTGTGAAGCTGCTGACCGGGCTATGCAGGTGCACGGTGGGCTGGGTTACTCCAGGCATAAACCGTTTGAACACATCTACCGTCATCATCGTCGCTACCGCATTACTGAGGGCGCAGAAGAAATTCAGATGCGTCGTATCGGCGGTTACATGTTTGGTTACATGAACCAGCAAGCACCGAAAGGCGTGAAGAGTGTCACAGGCAGATAGTTTTCAGGAAAAGCTTGATGCGGTCGTTCGTGCCCACATCCCTGGCTGCTCGGGGCTCGTCAAGGTAGATCGCTTAAGTGGTGGTGCCAGCCAGGAGACCTATCGTCTTCTGGTGAACACCGCTTCCGGCGAAAAGCTGCTGGCGATGCGTCGTACACCGGGTGGTGAGTACGCTGAGATTACACCGCAACACCCCGGGCTTGATGTTGAAGCCTTGCTGATGCGGAGCGCTCGTGATGTTGGCGTACCGGAACCGGAAGTATTCTACGTGCTGACCCGCGCGGATGATCTTGGTGATGGTTTCATCATGGAATGGCTTGACGGCGAAGCGCTTGGTGCCAGGATAGTGCGCTCTCCCGAGTTTGAGGCCATCAGGCCCCAGCTTGCCTATGAGTGCGGCAAGGTGCTTGCTCGCATTCACTCAATAGATCTGGATAAAACCGGATTGCGAGAAAAGCTCTGGGAAATCCCTCCGGCGGAGTTTGTTGAGCAGACCTGGGAGCGTTATCGTCTGCTGGAAACGCCGCACCCGATGATCGATTATGCCGCGCGTTGGCTGATGGAACATGTGCCGACACAGGCCGATTCTGCCCTGGTTCACAACGATTTTCGGAACGGTAACTTTATGCTGTCTCCTGACGGTATTGTCGCTGTGCTTGACTGGGAAGTGGCTCATATCGGTGACCCGATGCGAGATCTCGGCTGGATCTGTACGAATTCCTGGCGTTTCGGTGCAGCAGATGCACCGGTCGGTGGGTTTGGCAGCTACGAAGAGCTGTTCCGAGGTTACGAAGAGGTCAGTGGTGTCCCGGTTGACCCAGAGCACGTTAAGTTCTGGGAAGTGTTTGGCTCTTTCTGGTGGTCGGTTGGATGTCTGGGCATGGCTGAGCACTATCGTACGGGGCCTGATAAAACCGTGGAACGACCCGCGATTGGTCGTCGGACCTCAGAGTGTCAGATCGACTGCGTAAACCTGCTGATACCCGGTCCCGTAGAAGTGATAAAGCCGGACGTAGCGCGCACCAGCGTTGATATTCCGACGGTTGAAGAACTTCTGCTTAGCGTTCGTGATTTTCTACGCGAAGACGTGATGTCTGCCACCGAAGGGCGGACAAATTTTCTTTCAAGGGTGGCTGCCAACTCTCTGGATATTATCCAGCGGGAGCTGACCCTGGGACCCGAGCACTACGTGCGTGAACTGGATCGGCTGCAGCTGTTGTTTCAGTCAGAGGATGATCTGATGGCGTTGCGCTGGCGCTTGGCGAATGAGATTCGTGATAAGCAGATATCGCTGGACAACGAGGCCCTTAAAAATCATTTGCGGCAAACAGTGGTCAATCAGATCGCGATTGATCAGCCGAAGTACTCTGGATTTCGTACCGCGCTGAAGAACGCTGAAATCTGAAGGACGTCCGGACTGACGAGGGTTTGAAGCAAGCGTCCTTAAGGACCCTTAAAGACGCTGGTGTAATGCTCAACGGTAGGGAAGGGGTCGTAGTAGTGGTGCAGCAGTTGCCGCCATTGCTGGTAACTGGCTGAGCCTCGAAAACCCTCAGTATGATCTTCAAGTGTTTGCCAACGCACCAGTAAGAGGTAGCGAGAAGTGGATTCGATACAGCGCTGTAGCTCATGAGAGATATAGCCCTCCATCCCTGAGATGATCTGTTGCGCGGTTGAGAAGTCAGTCTCAAAAGCCGCTTCCTGACCTGGTTTTACATCGAGTATGGCAACTTCAAGAATCATGGTAACGCGCTCTGCTTTTCGCGACCGCGGTCTTGAACAAGAATCTCAACCTCTGTGGACTTAAATGCTGGTGTCTTGCTGCGAGGGTCGGTTTCGGTGGAGGTGATGATATTGGCTTCAGGGTAATAACACATGAGGTTACCTTCCATGATGTCAAATGGCACGACCTGAACTAGCGGCATCTCTCCGATTGCAGACTTCAGGGTGACACGGTCACCCTCGCCGAGATCAAGCCTCTGCATATCGACTGGCGACATCATGACAACCCAGCGGTTGTCTGTGCCGCGATAGACGTCTTCTTCTTCGTAAACAATCGAGTTGAACTGCCCTTCGCTGCGAACTGTGCTCAACGTAAAAGGAACTTTGGGTTTCAAACGATGACAGGTCGGGGCGAATCTGGCTTTGCCGCTATCCGTATTAAAGGACGGCGTATGCAGTATTCGGCGTTGGATATGAAACTCCTGCCTGGCAACATCAATGCTGGCAAGGTCAGAGAGCTCAGGCAGGATGCTGGCGATAGCTGCTCTAATAGTGCCGTGAGACTCGAATGCCGAAAAATCGACCGGACTGTCCGGGAGCACCGATTGAGCGAGTTGGCACAGAATCCAGGATTCCGGTTTGACATTATCCAGACGGTTGATCCCGCCATCAGAGAGCCTCACGTAGTTGAACATCGATTCCTGCGTGGTTGGTTGCCATTCTTCATCTCTGGCAGTGACCGGCAGGATAATGACTTCCCCAGTCTCGCATCCGTGGATGTGCCCGCGGTTTAGTGTTGTTGTCAGAAAAATCTTGGTGCCTATTTTGTCAAGCGCGGCGGAGGCCCAACGGGCGTCAGGGTTGCTGGCATAGAGATTGCCGCCCATGATCAGTGCCACATCGATGGCGCCGGCGCTGGCAGCCTGCATGGACGCCATGGTATCCATGCCTGCTTTTGTTGGCAGACTGACACCCAGTTCGTCTGACATGCGCTGCATGACGTCATCAGCCAGCACCGGTTTTACGCCAATGGTGCCGATACCCTGAACATTGGAGTGACCTCGTAGTGGCAGTAGTCCAGCGCCGGGTTTACCTACCATGCCTCGCAACAGGGCAAGATTGGCAATCTGCTCGATATTCTCGACACCATGTAGTTGATGCGTCACACCCATCCCCCAGGCGAAGATCGCGCGTTCTGCCTGTGCGTAGCAACGAGCAATCTTTTGGATATCTGTTGCCGAAACGCCGCAGGATTCGATGGTTGACCAGGTCAGTGCGTTGAGTGCATCCCGATACGGTTGGAAACCCAGGGTGTGAGCTTTGATGAAGGATAAATCCGCTGTCTCTGATTCCAGCACGGCCTTGGCGATACCCTGCAGCAAAAGATAATCAGTGCCGATGTGGGGTTGCAGATATTCACTGGCGATTTCAGTACCGCCAGCAATGAGTGAGCCGGGGCTTTTCGGCACGGCGAATTTTATCAGGCCGGGCTCTTTCGCCGGGTTGATTACAATAACCTGGCCGCCCCTGTCTCGAATCGTTTTAAGTTGGTGTAGCAGACGGGGATGATTTGAGGCGGGGTTCGCGCCGATCAAAAAGAACAGGTCGCAGTCAGGCAGGTCTTCAAGCTCAACCGTGGCGGTCCCTGTACCAATGGTCTCCGCCAGGGCGACACCGGTTGCCTGGTGGCAATAGTAGGAACAGTTGTTGACGTTGTTGGTGCCATACAACCGGGCGAACAACTGGAGAATAAATCCAGCCTCATTAGAAGCACGACCAGAACTATAGAAGAAGCTCCGGTCGGCTGAGGTTTTATCGAAGGCTTTGCTTGCGTTTTCTAATGCGGCTTCCCAGCTGACCGGGCGATAGCGACTATCACCGGCGGCTTTGTAAAGCGGCGTGTTCAGCCGACCCAGGGATGCCATTTCCTTTTCGCTGAGTTCGGCAAGATCCGCCAAAGGATGGGAAAAAATTTCGTTCGGGATTGCCGGTTGGGTATCCGTTGATTGGGCCTGCACGCTTTTGTTACAGACCGATGGAAACTCGCCAGCCTCGTTGGTCATGCCACCGAGCTGGCCGCCCATACCGAGTCCGCAGGCTTTGCAGGTGTTCTTGGCGACGAGCGCCTTGGTGGCTTTGCCAACGCCAATTTCACGGACCTTATTCAGCGTGTACATGACTTTTTTTATGCCGCCACCGATGCGGGGCTTTTGGCTGTCAGGTGTCGCTGTCATTAGCCGCGCTCCGCAATGCGTGATTGTGGGTTTCGTTGGCTTCGCAATCCGGACAGATGGCGTGGCTCACAATACTGGCTTCCTTGTTGGCCACGTAGGACTCCAGTGTTTGCCAGTCGCCATCTGCTGCGCAGATGCTGTTGCACCAGGCACAGACGCTGGTGAACTCTGATAGCATTTCGCGCGCCCTGAGAAGGGCTCTGTCGGTTTGTTCTTTTTCAAGTTCAACGGCGACTCGCCAATACTCGAATCCGCCGGCAATCCCGGTCACCAGACCAAAACTGATGGCGAAGCGGATTGTGAATTCGCTGCTGTACGCGTAGCCACCAATCTGATCTCCGTAGCTCATAACAATGATCGCAGAACCAAGCAGGGCACCGGTCCCCAGGATGCCGCCGATCAGCCCGAGCATAAAGATCAGGACCAGAGGTAAAGTGAAAATCCACAGTGCACTACCACCGTCACCGTAACCGAGATAAACGAAATACAGTAACGCCAGGGCGGAATAACCGGCAGCGGCGAAACCCAGATACCAGCGATTCGAATCGACGAGGAGGTTTGCGAGCAGTATGACGCCCAGAATGCCCAGTATCAGTGTCGCGATGATGCCGGAATAGCTGTTCAGCAACGGGAAGATAATCAGCACCGGAATCAGCAGCCAGGACACGTAGATGGTGTACTGCAATCGGCGTTGATCCAGTTGGCTGCTGCGCCGAATCACGTTAATAACGTTGTTGGCTGACATGTCGGTCTCTTGCTGAAGAGATGCCATCATGCATGAGCTGAACGGTTCATGGTAGATGCATGGGTGGCAATTTTTCGATGGCTTCACGCACCGTATGGATCGTCAGACCGACCAGTCCGCCAACCAGGGTGCCATTGATTCTGATGAATTGCAGGTCCTTGCCAATCTGTTCTTCAATGCGTGCCGAGGTTGCCTTCGGGTCCCAGCCTTCTATGGTATCGGAGATCAGTCCGGCCACTTCGTGACCATAGTTGCTGATCAGATGGCGGGCCGCGTCTTCTGCCCAGCCATCGATTTTCTGGGCCAGTTTTTCGTCTTCAAGAATCGACTGCCCGAAGCGAATGACAGACTGCTCAATTGCCTGTTTCAGTTCGGCGTCCGGATGTTCGCTCTGCTTGATAAGCAGGGTCTTGATGTCTTGCCAGAGAGAGCTGGTGAATTCGATGACGGCAGGTGCTTCCAGCAACTCTTCCTTGATGGCACTTTCTTTATCCCGAATCTCTTCTGAGTGCCTGAGGTCCTCCATGAATTCGTTAATCATGTTAATCAGGCGAACGCGCAGCGGGTGGTAGATATCGACCTGCATCTCGTACAGCATTTTGGAGACGGATCGAACAATGCGCCGATAAATGGCTTTGTCGACGGTCGTGGGAAACCACCAGGGGGTTTCTTCCTGAACCTTATCCCGGATGTCCCGGTCACTATCCTCCAGCAGGTAGAGGCCGACGTTAACGGCAGCATCCAGCATGTCCTGTTGCCGACGACCTGAGGTAACGAAGGACAATAGATCGCCAATGAGTGGCGCGAAGGATGTGCTCCTGATCTTTTCCTCCACGCGATGCTCAATCATGGCCTGAATATCATCGTCATTGATGACCTTAACGACGCCAGCAAGTCCTGCAGTGACCTGATCTGCGACCGCACGGGCGTTGTCTTCCTGCACAATCCAGGCTGCGACTCGCCGACTCAGGTGCATGGAGCGAACCTTATCGATGATTACCGGTTCTGAAAGAAAGTTGGCCTGAACAAACTCGCCGAACTGATCGGCGATCTCATTTTTACGATTTGGAATGATGGCCGTGTGCGGAATTTTCAGGCCCAGTGGATACTGAAACAGCGCGGTTACTGCGAACCAGTCAGCGATCGCCCCAACCATCGCAGCTTCAGAGAACGCGTTGACATAGGACATCCAATAGAACTGATCTTCCAGTGCTGCGCTGACGACGTAGATGCTGGCCACCAACAGCAGTAAACCCGCTGCCAGTCGCTTCATCTTTTGCAGCTCAGCGATCCTGATTGGGTCGTGATCCAGAAAAGTGGGGGTTGTCATACCGTTTCTATCTTCTGTTGGAATGGGGTCTCTGTCATAGGAAGCAATTTGGGTGCCACCGACAAATCAGTGGCTGGCGGCAGGCTTCAGTCGTTCAGGCAGAGAATTTGACCACTTTTTAGTGAGTCTTGAAATGCTGGCAGGCATTTGCTCCCATAGACGTTTGGCAAATTAAATAGGGCGATATGGTGGATCTTTTTTCATTGGCAGGCAAAAACGTAGCAGTGACCGGTGCGTCAAGTGGTTTTGGGCATCATTTTGCCGGGGTGCTGGCAGAGGCCGGTGCCAGCGTGGTGCTGGGAGCGCGACGCATAGATAAAATTGCTGATCGCGTCAGTGATATTAACGCTGCTGGCGGCAAGGCGCTGGGTGTTGCGCTCGATGTACGCGAACCGGATTCCTGCGCTGAATTTTTGAAGGAAGCAGAAGCCGCCTTTGGTCCTGTGGATGTGCTGATCAACAATGCCGGTGTTGAAGCGGGCGCGAAAACCTATGCCATGATCGATGAGGATGATTGGGATTTTGTGTTCGACACGAATCTGAAAGCAGTTTGGCGACTATCAAAGTTGTATACCGAGGCCGTGGTTCGAACCAAACAGTCAGGCGGCAATATCGTTAACGTTGCTTCCATCACCGCTTTCCGAACAATTAAAGGCCAGTTTCCCTACGCCGTGTCCAAGGCGGCGCTGGTCAAGGCAACCGAAATCATTGCGCTGGAAGGTGCCCGCTATGGTATTCGGGCTAATGCGTTGGCGCCGGGTTATATCCTGACTGATGTCAGCCGTGTACTGCTTGAAAGTGAACGCTCCGAGACCTTCGTCAAGGGTATCCCCATGCGACGCTATGGCGAGTTCGAAGATCTCAACGGGCCGCTGCTGATGCTGGCCTCTGACGCGTCGGCCTACATGACGGGCACAACGATGGTAGTGGATGGGGGACACATCTGCGCTGAGCTTTAGGTGCGCCTAGATCGACATAGGTGACGGGTCTCGCGATGGTCTTAATGCGCCTGATAAATGCGAGTCCGGTGGTCGTTAGCTCGAGAGGATTGCCGCAAAACCCTTGATTAACAAGGGTTTCTTTACTTTGCGCCTCTAAATGATAATAATTCTCATCTTTTTTTGGCGCGCCCCCATGATGACGCTCGCAGATATCGCTCCGACCGGTCGATGCCGCATTATTGATGCCGCAGATGGCAATCTGGAATTTCAGAGTCGACTCTATTCGCTGGGTTTGTATCCGGGTGCGCTGGTGGATGTGCTGCACGTTGCGCCGCTTGGCGACCCGCTTCAGGTGAAGGTCGGGCAAACGCTGATCAGCATTCGCAAGCGCGAAGCGGCAATGGTCAAGGTTGAGGCGACCTCTTGAACAAATTTCGAATTGCTCTGATCGGGAATCCTAACTGCGGTAAAACCACGTTGTTTAATGCCCTGACCGGTTCGCACCAGAAGGTGGGTAACTGGCCGGGTGTGACCGTTGAGAAAAAGACCGGTACGTTTAAGTATAACGACCGTGTCTGTGAAGTCTTTGATCTGCCCGGTATCTACTCCCTGGAGCAGGAGTATCTCGGACTGGATGAGAAGATTGCCCGCGATTTCCTTGCCAGCGGTGACTTCGATGTCGTCATTAACATCATCGATGTTAGCAACGTGCAGCGTAATCTGGTTCTGACCCAACAGGTGTTGGAGCTCGGCTACCCGACGGTCATAGCGGCTAACATGATCGACGTAGCGGCGCAGCAGGGTGGCCAGTTTGATGCCCTGGCTCTGGCCGAGGAGCTTAAGGTGCCAGTGACAGGCATCAACGCCGCCCGCAGACGCGGCATCGATGAACTGCTCACGACATTGTTGTCCGTCAAGGCGTCTGAGGATACCCATGGTCTGACGGAAACGGACTTTGTTGGTGAAAAACTGGTTCGCCGCTATCACCGTGCTGAGGAAATCGCCGGTGGCGTGGTTCAGATGGTGCCTGTTGAACATACGCTGACGGAACGTATTGACCAATGGGTGCTCAACAAATGGCTCGGCGTGCCCATCTTCCTGGCAATGATGTATCTCATGTTCACGGTAGCGATTAATGCCGGCGCAATCTTTATTGATTTCTTTGATGTGCTGTTCGGTGCCTATGTGGTTGATTTGCCGCGCTATCTTCTGGAGGGCTTAGGCGCGCCGGCCTGGCTGGTAGTGCTGATCGCGGATGGTCTGGGCGGAGGCATTCAGCTGGTGGCAACTTTTATTCCGGTTATCGGTGCGTTGTTCCTGTGTCTATCGATTATGGAGGCATCCGGCTATATGTCCCGAGCGGCATTTGTCGTGGATCGCCTGATGGCGCGCATCGGTTTACCCGGGACGGCCTTTGTGCCGCTGATTGTCGGTTTCGGTTGCAACGTGCCCGCAGTGATGGCGGCACGATCGTTGGGTCGCGAAAGTGACCGGCTACTGACAATCGCCATGGCACCCTTCATGTCCTGTGGCGCGCGGTTGACCGTCTATGCGCTGTTTGCTGCGGCGCTGTTTCCCACGAATGGCCAAAACGTTGTGTTCTTTTTGTATCTGCTTGGTATCGCCATGGCCGTGCTGACGGGGTGGCTGTTTAGACGGCAGATTTTTGAAGCAGAGATCACGCCGTCTTTTCAGGAAATGCCTGCCTATCATTTGCCGGTGTTGCGTAACATTCTGCTGACAACCTGGTTCAGACTGCGTGGTTTTGTCGTGAGAGCGGGGAAAACAATTGTTATCGTCGTTGTGGGTCTGAGTTTTCTGAACTCCGTGGGTACCGATGGCTCGTTTGGTAACGAAGACACGGAACAGTCAGTGCTGGCAACCATTGGCAAATCAATAACACCCGTGTTTGCACCCATAGGGCTTAAAGAAGATAACTGGCCGGCGACGGTTGGCCTGTTTACCGGCTTGTTCGCAAAAGAGGCAGTCGTTGGCACACTGGATGCGCTCTACAGTCAACCTGAACAAACCGGTGAGGATGATGACGCGGGGCAAGGGCCAAATCTTGCCGGCGCGACGATGGCAGCATTGTTGAGCATCCGGGACAACGCGCTTGACCTGACCGGTGCGCTGACGGACCCATTGGGTATTCGGATTGAATCAACTGCGGACCTGAATGCAGCGGCAGAATCACAGGGCGTAGAAAGTACCACGCTAACTGCGATGGCATCTGCTTTTGGCAGCCAGTTTGCTGCCTTCTGCTATCTGATCTTTGTGCTGCTTTATGCGCCGTGTGTCGCGGTTCTTGGTGCCATGGCGAAAGAGTCGGGGGTGCGCTGGATGCTGCTCGCGTTTACCTGGACCACGGGGCTTGCCTATGTCACCGCTTGCGTGGTTTATCAGGTGGGTACCTTTCTGGAGGACCCGGTGCGTTCCAGTTTGTGGATAGCAGGCTGCCTGATTGTTGCCATTGTTGCAGTGCGGTTACTCCGAACCATCGGCAGGAGATCGATTCAACCCGGTACCATTGAGGTCGTGCAGGTATCCTGATGCCCCCAGGTAGCCTGTTTTTAAGCAGGGCGCTGGGTTAGACTTGCGCGTCCGACACTGCAAACGTTGTAGCTATTAGTGGATATCCGTACTCGCCTTTCTCTGGCACTCGTTTTTGTTTCACTGCTTAGCATGATGTTGCTGGGTACCTTTGCCTACTACACGTCTGCCAATCTGCTCCAGGAAATTTCTCTACGCCAACTTGATGCGCTGGCCGAAAGTAAGCGTCGCGACCTGATTAAAGTCTACGATGGTTGGGAAGATAACCTCAGACTGGTGCGTGATCGTACCCAACTGCGATTCTCCATACGTGAATATGGTCAGACCCAGAGCCCCGAGGCACTGCGGGATATCGAGCGAATCATTCAGGGTATTACAGTCGCCGTATCAGAAATCGACAAGCTGATCGTGTTCGATGTGGAAGGTAACGAGATCACGAGCTTTGGCCGCTCAGCGGTGACCCATTCGCCAGCCCCCATCGGTGACGACGTTAACTATGTGGGCACCTTTCTGGTGGAAGATGGCACCCGGGTCGCGATGAACACCGGCGTTAGACTCGATGGCGCCATTATCGGCGGCATCGAACTTATTTTCGATGCCAGTGACATCATTGATGTCACTGGAGACTACACCGGACTTGGTGAAACCGGCGAAGCGTTTGTTGTGAAACGCTTCGATGACAAGTTTGTTGCGCTGAATCCGTTGAGACACGACGTCGAAGGCTTTGAAGGTGAACAGCGAGAAACAGAAGCCTCTGGTGACATGCGCCAGGTGTTTACGCCAGATGAGGGCATCCCTGCAGAAGCGCGCAAGGACTATCGTGGCCAATGGGTATGGCTGGCAACCCGTTATATCGAGGAACTGGGTTGGGGACTCGTGGTCAAGGTTGACGTCGAAGAAGAAGAGCAGCGCGCGCAGGTCCTGCAGGAATCTTTGTTTGATATTGCGGTTGCGCTGTCAGCATTTGCGATCATCGGCGGTGCACTCCTGGGCTTTTATCTGGCGCGTCCGATTCAGGAACTTGCCGTTGTCGTCGAGAAGATGCGCCACGGAGAAGATGGTATTCGTGCTGAAGTCAAAGGCGATGATGAGATAGCTTACCTGGCTGAGTCTTTGAACGAATTCCTTGATGATATTGAGGAACAGCAGCGCAAAAAAGATGCCTGATTATATTGATTTTCTGAAGCTGTTCGGCGGCTTCGTGTATCTGCTAATGGGCGGAGAACTGCTGGTCAGAGGCGCGCTCGGGCTTTCCAAGGAAAGTAACATTCCCCCCGTTATCGTCGGCATGACGGTCGTCGCCATGGGTACCTCAGCACCTGAGTTAATGGTATCTACCTTTTCTTCCCTGTCCGGCTACCCCGGTATTGCCATCGGCAATGTGGTGGGTTCCAACATTGCCAATGTGCTACTGGTTATCGGTGTACCGGTGATGATCTATCCGATTGTTTGTAAGCAGGAGGGGCTGTCAAAACAAACCAGCCTGATGATTGCCGTTTCTTTGATGTTCATTGTCATGTGTGTCTTTGAACCGATTACCTTTTGGGAAGGCGTGCTGTTAGTGGTTGTCCTGTTCTGTTTCCTGATCATGGCAACCCGGGGTGCAGAGTTCATTCCCATGGATGATGCTGAAGAGGAGATGGATCGGGGTCTCGGACTGCCGACTTATCCGAGTACGATCACGTTGTTCATTGTCTTGGGTGTGATTTCGCTGCCGCTCGGCGCTGACCTGGTTGTGGAGGGTGGCGTTGGGCTTGCTGGTGCCTGGGGTGTTTCGGAAGCGGTTATTGGTCTCAGCCTGATTGCATTGGGTACCTCATTGCCTGAACTCAGCACGACGGTTATTGCTGCGCTTCACAAGAGTTCCGACGTGGCGATTGGCAACGTGGTAGGCAGTAACCTGTTTAACATTCTCGCGATTCTTGGCATCACAGCGCTGCTGACGGATATTCCGGTTGACCCCCAGTTCCTGCGATTTGATCTCTGGGTCATGTTTGCCAGCTCGGTCCTGCTTTGGATTTTTGTGCTGACCAAAGGCACGATAGGCCGAGCCTGGGGTGCAGCCTTCCTCGGTGGTTACTTCACCTACCTCGCGCTTATTTACTAGGAAATCGTTCTCAGCGATTGATAGCCCCGATGGCGTCCAACTCGATTGACATGCGGGCACTGCGCTTCGCCATCGCCATGAACATATCGTTCCCTCGGTCAGTTTCACCAACAATCATGGACGCAATAACCGCCATGATCAGTCCTGCTGGTGCGTAGTGGCGGTAGTAGTGCCAGCATTCGTCCCAGGTGAGTGACGTGTTGTACTGGCCCAGCGTGGCGAAGTAACCTTTCAACAGTTGTTCTTCTGCCCCCGCTCGCTCTTCTCCGCGCACGGATGTCCCCATAAAGTAACTGACGTCGTTCAGCGCACAATCAAAGGCGAACGATTGCCAGTCGACAACTGCTAATGGATAGGGTCCACCAAACATCATGTTGTCCAGTCGGTAGTCGATGTGAATCAACGTTCTTTCACCTTCATAGCCGCCAACATACCTTTCCATCGCGGCACCGACCTGCTGGACGACGTCCTTTTCTTCTGCTGTCAGTCGGTCGTCATAGCGCGCCAGGAAACCAGGCATCAGGCCATTGTAAAACTCGCCCATAGTGGCGGGTGCATCGCTCCGATCGGTGATGATTTCACCGTCGATAATTGACGTGTCCGCCCAGAGTGGGCCGTGCAGATGCGCCAGTTGTACCATCGCCAGTTCTGCTTCGGTAACGCCACAACCTGCCAGTTGGTCGCCCTGGACACCGGGGGCCAGATCTTCCATCAGAATAATGAATTCGTGTGTCTCAGGGTCAATATCCGTGAACAAGATATTGGGGGTCTGGATATTCACGCGTTTTTGAAGATGCTGGTAGAAGTGCACCTCCTTTTTGTAGTTTAAAAGGTCAATGCCGGTCTGTCGGCTGACCGGATCTGGTGAGGCGAACTTGCCAACTACTGTTGCAGGCAGGTCACCTGAACCTGATAACGTAAAACGTACGTTTTCCCCGACCTGCCCGGTACCAATTGACGCTGCGGTGAAGCCGGTGACCTCGGCGCTAAAGCCGTTGTCCTTCAGTACGTTCGTCAGCCAGGCAGCGGTCATGTTTTCCGGATCGGTGATCAGCGCTGTTTCGATCATGTGTTACCCCTTCAAAAGCAGCGCTCACTATAGGAAGCGTTGACCACCCCTGCAAGTCGTGTACAGTCGAGGCACTATGTCGTCAAAAAAGTTCAGCGCCAACACCGCGGTCGCTATCGTTGTCGCTAACATGATCGGCACGGGTGTGTTTACCAGCCTCGGATTTCAACTGGTTGATATTCAGTCAACGTTTGTGCTGATGATGTTGTGGCTTGTTGGCGGTGTGACGGCGCTTTGTGGCGCGCTGACCTACGCCGAACTGGGCGCCCGTTTGCCGCGCAGCGGCGGCGAATATAATTTTCTGAAAGAAATCTATCACCCTGCAGCCGGCTTTGTATCTGGCTGGATTTCCGCAACGGTTGGTTTTGCAGCCCCCACAGCGCTGGCGGCGATGACCTTTGGTGCTTACCTGGAAGCCAGCCTGGACATATTCTCAGCGACAACCATGGCGGCGTCCCTGGTGGTTGTACTTACGTTGCTGCATGCTTTTTCGAGGGTGACCAGTGGTGGCGTGCAATCCGTGTTCACTGTCATCAAGGTGCTGCTGATTCTGGTGTTTGTGACTCTGGTTTTTGGGCTGCACAAGTCGCCGGAGTCGATCAGTCTGATGCCGGCAGCAGGTGATCTGACGTTGCTGACGAGCAGTGCTTTTGCGATCTCGCTGATTTACGTGAATTACGCCTACACCGGTTGGAATGTTGCAACCTATATCAGCAGTGAGCTTGAATCCCCTGAACGTAACATACCGCTCGTGCTGTTTTCTGGCACTGTACTGGTTCTCGTGCTCTATTTATTGTTGAACTATACCTTCCTTGTTGCAGCACCGATGAGTGCGATGGAAGGCCGGCTTGAGATTGGCGTGATTGCCGCACAGTCTGCCTTTGGTCCCCTGGGCAGCAAAGCCATGGGCGTCATGTTGGCGGTACTGCTGATATCAACCGTCAGCGCCATGATTATTGCCGGACCGCGTGTGCTTCAGGTCATCGGGGAAGACTTTAGATTGTTTCGTGTCCTGTCACGTCAGAACGCTCACGGCATCCCTGTGATCGCGATATTTGTCCAGGCGGGCGTTACCCTGTTTTTTATTCTGACGTCGACTTTCGAATCAGTCCTTATCTTCGCCGGTTTTGTGATGGGTTTGAATACAATATTTGCCGTGGCGGGTGTCTTTATCTTGCGCCGTCGGCAACCTGTTTTTGGACAGTACAAAACATTCGGTTACCCGCTGACCCCGCTCGTCTTCCTCGGGCTGATGACCTGGACTTCAACTTACATTCTGTTTAATCGGCCGATGGAAGGCCTGGCAGGACTGCTGATTATTGCTTCTGGTTTTGTACTGTATTGGCTGACCGAACGGTTCGATCGAGCCCCATCGGAGGCCCCGGGTTCAGATTAGAAAGCGTTCCGGTGGCTGGCGATGGTATCCACGGCCACGGGCGCTGGCCGAAAACCCAGTGACCTGCCGCGCTCACCATACAGTTGCAGTAGGCCTGCTTCAATAACTGCCAGCGCGCCTGGGTTTTCCTGAACCAGGGAGATCAGATCAGTACTTGAGTCGGTACTGGCGATCACGGTGCTGAGCATGCCCTGCTCGTTGACCTGCTCGTGTACACCAAGGATGTGCACGGCAACCCGATTACTGGCCGGTAGCGCAGCGCCCAGTACCAGCGCCTTTAGGGCATCGTTGCGGGGCGTTCGGGTGTTAGGGAAGGTCGCGATGTTGCCTGGGATACCTTCGCTCTGGTAGCGGACGGTTTCACCCTCCTGCATACCCCAGTTCAGCGTAACAGGTCGCTCGATAACAACCACATGAACGTCGGTACGCGGTTCAAGCGGTGCGCAGGCTGATATCAGCGCGAGAGTGATGAACAGTAACAGAGGTTTCATTTTGGGCGGTGCTGCCTGCTGGTTGGTAATGGCGCAAAATCGCCTGGCCGCTTGTCCTGATTAGCGGACATGGCTTCCTGGATTTCCTCGAGTTTAAACATGCTGGCGTTCCAGATCGCGATGTAATCTAGTCCGTCTGCGGTCGTATGGTCCCGGGCATAGTTGATCATCCGCTTGCAGCCGTAGACAGCAAGTGGCGCTTTGCTCGCAATCTCTGCGGCGATATCCATGACCGCCGCCAGCATGGTCGTGTGATCTGGAAAAACCTGATTAATCAGGCCCATGGACTTTGCTTCATTGGCGGCAACCCGCCTTCCGGTATAAGCCATCTCGCGAACATGACCTTCCGGTATCAACTTCACCAGACGGGGAAAGGTGCCGACGTCGGCGGTCATGCCGATATTGGTTTCATGAATAGTCAGGAAGGCATCCTCCGTGGCGTAGCGTATGTCACAGGCGACTGCGAGATCAACGCCGCCGCCAATGGCGCCGCCCTGAATGCAGCACAGTATGGGGATTCGAGCGTCCTCCAGACAGTTAAACGAGCCTTGATAATGCAGAACCGTGTCGTAGAAAGCGGCGTTCTGTTGCAGTTTACGATGTCTGGCCTCTGCGCTGCTGCGATCATCTGCGCCGTCAGCGTTACCACCAAAAGACGTCAGATCGAGTCCGGCGCAAAAGTGAGGGCCTGTCGATGAGAGAACGATGACGCGGGCCTTGGCACCGTGATCGATGTCTTTGATGATCTCCGGCAGTTCTCTCCAGAAATCAGCCGTGATGCTGTTTCGTTTTTCTGGCCGGTTCAGGACGATATGGGCGATATCGTTGTTGATGCTAACGCTGAAGCAGTTGTGCGGCACGAGCTTCCCCTCTTGTTTGCTGCAATTTAAAGAAAGGTTGTCAGAAACACAATCTGCGGAGCCCCCGGAGAGAAGCGAAGATGCGTGATGAATGGCTGATCAGGCCGGATGTAGCAGGTCGGTGAGTATTTCCAGGCTGTCGACGAGGCGTGGCCCTGGCCGGCTGAAGTAGGCGTTGCCGTCCAGAATGAACACCCGATTATTCTTTGCCGCAGTCAGCGAGTCAAAATCTATCCGCTGTTTCAGGTGTTCCAGATCACTCTTCGCACGGGCTTCATCGAAGCCGCAGAGCGCCACGATCAGCACGTCAGGGTCCGAATCGACGAGCATACTGTCAGCGATTGTCTCGGACGGTTGATGTTTGTTGCCGAAGGCATCAATACCGCCGGCATATTCGATAATCTCTGGGGTCCAGTGGCCAGCGTTGAACAGGGGATCTATCCACTCAAGAAATCCTACCGTGGGGCGGTCTGCTTCGCTTAAAGACGCTGTTCGTTCGATCACTTTGTTGACGCGGGCTTCCAGTGAAGCACGATAGGTTTGTGCCGTTACTTCGCAGCCTGCAACCTGCCCAACAAGACTGATGGTGTCGAAGACCTCGAACAGTGTCATCGGTTCCAGGTTTACCAGCGCGGGTTTACTGGCGAGTCGACTCATAACAGCTTGCACTTCGTCTTCAGAGACTGCGCACACCTCGCAGAGCGCCTGGGTCACAATCAGGTCCGGGGTTAACTTGTTAAGCAGTTGTTCGTTGAGGTGGTATAGACCCGTGCTGCTTTCCAGATGATCACGCACTGCCGTGTCAATCTCCTGGCTCGTAGCATGATGGTCGATAATGCTGCTGGTCACATGGGGAAGCTGTTCGATGCCGGGTGGGTAGTCACATTCGTGAGTGACACCAACAATTTTATCCCGCAGCCCGAGTTCACAGACGATCTCTGTTGCGCTCGGGAGCAGGGTAACAATACGTTCAGCGGGCATAGGACCTGGCAGATTGTTGATGGGTAGACTGATACCACTCAACGATACCAAAGATCAGTACACCGTACATGAAATCCCCCGCGATTGTGCGAAGTAGGAACGGCAGGCCATCTATCCAGCAGGCCAGAAGTCCCTGGAGTGAGATGGGATAGGCAACCCACCACATGCCAATATTGGAGATCAGATAAAAGCTGATCGCACCCAACAGCACACCGGCAATGAACCGCAGGGGTGTTCGCTTTTGTCTCAGTACGGCTCTACCAACCATCGCAGAGCATGCGAATCCCGCATAAACGGCAGCCATCACGGTCAGTGCGTACAGACCGGTAAGCAGATCACCAATCAGTAGCGCCGCCAGGGGCAGCAACATGAATCGCTTATCGGAGATGTAGGCTCCGGCAAAGAGTGCCAGCGCCCCAATCGGTGTGACGTTAAATGGATGTGGCAGCAGACGCGCCACAGCCACGCCGACAATGACGACAAGCACGAGGTGTGCATGTTCATGAAACGACCTTTTTAGGTCAGGGCCGCTGATGTTCATAGCGATACCCTGATACCCAGATAACCGCCAAAGCCGGGTGAAGCATAGCCGAAGACCTGCTCATAACTCTCGTCAGTCAAGTTTTCAAGTCGCCCCGTCAGCCTGATGTTATCACTGACCTCGTAGTAACCACTCAGGCTGATCAGCGTGTAGGCATCCAACTGAACGCGCTCCTGGAAGGGCGGCACCGGGGGAAAGAAATCATCGTCCTGCTCGCCTGTATAGCTCGCAACAAAGTTTACGCCCGCTTGTTGCCAGCTGTAATGCATAGACAGGGACGCGATGTGGGCGGGTCGACGTACCTCATCGATGTCGCCTTGCAAGGCATCTTCCTGGGTGGCATCAATGTAGGTGTAGGTGAACGCAATATCCAACGGTTCAATCGGTTTGAAACCGGCTTCAAACTCAACGCCGTGACGTTCGGATTCACCGTTGATGTTGGCAGCGGTAAACCCACCGGATGCGGCGTCAAACACAAAGCCATTAATTTCATCTTCCAGATTGGCATCAAAGTAAGTGAGCGCCATTTGCCAGCGATCGTCAGAGGAACGGCTGCGCACGCCCACCTCCCAGTGCAGTGATTGTTCTGGTGCCAGATCAGGGTTGCCCACAAAATTATCAAAGAAGCCGAAGCGTTCGGTAAACGTGGGGTTTTTGACGCTTTCACCCGCAGATCCGAATACTGCCGTGCGGTCAGTAAGTTTATAGTTGCCGGTGATTCGCCAGGAATCCGCGTCGTCAAATTCACTGTTGTTGTCGTGACGGACACTCGCCGAAAGATTGATGCGCTCCGCATCGTAGCGGTACTCAACCGCAGCGCTGTCGGTCTCGGTATCAAGGTTTTTGTTGGGGTCGCCGAAGAATGAGGCAGCACCGCGCTGCTCGTAGTCCTCCGTTTCGTGTTCAAGTAACAGAGATACACGATGATTGTTGCCGACAGCGTTGATCTGATAGCGAATCGCATCTTTGCTGGCTCGCGTCACTGCATTCACGGGACTGCCGTCAAATGTTTCGTTGTCGGTGTCTGTGCGCGCCAGGCTCAAGGCATGATCCAGCACATCGCTGATGTCATGGCTGATGGTGACGCCCGTATACAGATACGTTGATTCGGTCTCATTGTCAGCATCGACGGGCAGACCCGTCGTAAAGAAATCAACGCCGTCGAACTCCGCTGTCTTGTCTGTGTATCGAGCCGTGTAGCTGATGCGGATGACATCCGATGCGCTGACTCTGCCAGTCAGACCCAGGGTCAGGTTTTCAAGGCCGTCATCCTCAGAACCCGCTCTTGAGATATTGGTACCATCGCTGGTCAGATAGTCAGCGCTGAACTTAACCTGGTGGCGAGTTGCCGCGTGTTGTGCGGTGGCCGTTGCGCGTTGGGTAGAAAACGATCCGGCTTCAACGGCAAAGTCGATGCCGCTGGCTTGCGAGGATGGCACCGTGATGATGTGAACAACACCGGCCATGGCATCGCTGCCCCACAGTGCGCTCTGCGGTCCCCTGACAATTTCGATGCGTTCGATATCGTTGGTCGATAACTGGCTGAAATCAAACTCGCTGCTTTGAGCGGGGTCGTTAACCTCGATCCCATTGATCAACACCAGCAGCTGGTTAGCTTCAGCGCCTCTTACCCTGACCTGACTGACGGCGCCTTCGGAGCCTTGTTGGCTTACGGCGAAACCGGGGATCTCTCTCAGCAATGAGGAAATTGTGGGTGCGTTGCGCCGCAGAATATCTTCTCGCGTAATGACGTTGACTGAACTGCCAGCATCATCAATAGAGATCGGTGTTGCGGAGACGGTAATAGATTCGATGGGATCACCGGCTGGTGCTTCGGCCATCGAAGTGGTTGGATAAGCGGTTGATAAAATAGCAAAAGATAGACATGCGACACGCGCACGTCGACTGTGGATAGTCATACTTCCTCCTCACTCTCACCCGAGTGATTGGTTAATTTGGATGCGATTAAGAGGGCCGGTCTCCGGGCTTACGAGGTTTCAGGCTGGTTCGCCTTCCCATGCCTTGGCACAGTGGCTGCAACGTCTGGGTGACGTTACGTGAATCAGTTTTCTCGCTTACCGTTGCGGGGGCAGCGCCAGAATTGAAGGCTTAGATGGTGTCTTAAGCGCTCGCACTGGCTTCCCGTTTCACCCCGATGCATGGATAAATACAGCGGGGCACCTTCTCAAAAGGCCCCGGCATGTTAGGAGAGTGCCGTTAAGGCGTCAATGAAATTTCCAGGTTATTGACCCGCAGTCAGAATTTGGCTGACGCTAACTGTGATCGCAGCGAGTGGCTGCGGTAGGGCCGAACCTGCGGTTAATCAGCGCTCTGGTTCACCAGCTGTTGCAGTTTGGCCATGGCCGGCCCGACGTTCTGCCCAAGCTTTTCCAGAATCTTCAGATGCTCAGGGTTAGCGGTGTCTGCGTTCTGAATAACAGTGGCGAAACCGTCAACCCGGCAGGCGGTGATCCACTGGCTGAGCGCGGGTTCACCGGACCAGATTGCCTGGTTGGTCATGTTGCCGAGCATGCACTTTAGCCACGCCTCGGCGTTGTCGGGCAGAGGCACTGGCTGACTCAGCTGGTTTCGTTGCTCATCGTCTTCGTAGTTAGCTTCGATGTAGGCAATCATGGCGGCGCTCAGACACGGGTTAGGCGCGCGCAATGCCTGGATAGTGATTGCGCCAGGCTCAAAGACGGGACGCGCCTCATGAGAGACAAAGTCTACCGCGGACGCCGTGCAGTCGACATAAAGTGTTTGTTCTGGCAGAGGCACCTGATCACCGCTCTGCATGGTTAACCCGGTTCGATTGACAGCGACGACACGCCCCTGCCTTATTACGTTAGTAATTCGGCTCAGCTGGTTGATTTCACCCTGGGATATGGTGGCGAAATGAAACATCGTTGGGCGTAGCGTTTTATCGATCCGCAACATGAAGCCGCAGGCCTCAAGCCGATCAAAGATGTCTTCCGCCGAGGTTCCTTCGGCGATAGCCTCCATCTGGTTGGCGAAACTGCCGATCGACTCGCTAAAAAAAGAGGCGTCTGCCTGGGTGACGTCTCGATTGATAATCCAGGACTCTCTGGGCTTGACCCAGTTGATGTGATCTGGATCAGCGCCGTTCTCTATCAGCCATACGCAGCTGTCCATCGCCGTTTTGCCTGCGCCGATCACACAATAATTTTTATAGCCACTGGCGTCCAAAGGTAGCTGGTTGGGCGCAATGCATTTCACCGCGGCGTCCAGCTCATAACGCTTTGTGTGTCTTGAAGGTACTGAGGTTTTGAAGAACGATGTATCAACAATTCTTTGCCTGACTGTGACCCTGGTCCGGGCATCAGACATCATGTTTCTAAAACAGCCGTCACCTTCGTATTCAGACATTGGGAAGTATTGCACCCGGCCAGATGGCAAAAAGCGCTGCCGCATGACTTGATCGAAGTAGGTGAGGACCTCAGCACCGGACGCCAGTTCAAAATAACCCTTGTTCGACCCGGACTGGTCAATGGTTTTGTTGCCAAGCGGCGTCGAGGGTACCCCATAGAAATGAGAAGGCTGATGTAGTCGGACAAACGGGTAAGCATCATTCCAGTGCCCGCCGGGCTGATGATGATTGTCCACCATGATGATGTTGGCGTCCGTTTCATCCAGCAGCGTGTCCACGAAAGCCATACCGACCGCGCCAGTGCCTATCACGAGATAATCGGTGGTTAGTGTTGTTTGTGTCGTCATCGTCAGGTGCGCTCATTGGCAGCAGGAGGTAGGGCAGCTTAGCAGGTCGTCAGTGGCGGCTTAAGTGACTTCGGTCGAACAACCTAAAAGTAATGTGCAGGATTGCGTACAATCACACTGTGAGTAATACAAAACCTTCCATGTTGTCTTTATCGCTGCGCTGGACCCTGGCCATGTTGCTGCTGCCGCTATTACTGGTGCAGGGGATGCGGGTCAAAAGAACCGCGCTTCGATTGCCTGAGGGCGCACCGCCTAATCACGGTTTAATCGGCGCAGACGACGATGCGTCAACCCCGGGTGTCATTAAGATCCTGGGGGTTGGCGATTCTGTTATTGCAGGTACGGGACTCGATCAGATGTCGGAGTCAGTGACCGCGTCATTGGCACGACACTGGCATCAACGGACAGGCTTACCTGTTAGCTGGCAAGCCGAGGGCGCCAATGGTGACAGGCTGGCGGATGTTATTGCACGGATACAGACAATGCCGCGAGGGAAGGTCAATATCGCGCTGGTTTCTGTTGGCGTCAATGATGTCACAGGCCTGACCGGTCTGCTGAAGTGGCAGCTGCAGTTAACCACACTGATTCCGCTCCTTACCCAGCGGGCTGAACGGGTGGTTTTCCTAGGCGTGCCGCCCATGCAGTTGTTTACGGCTTTACCGCAGCCACTTGCGATGGTGTTGGGCCTGCGAGCTGCAATGCTGGACCGTTCTTTGCGGCAGGCAGCGGCGCTGATAGATTCGCTGACCTGGCTGGATCTTCAGCTGTTGTTTGATGCCGAACACCTGGCGGCGGATGGCTATCATCCCAATGCCATTGCCTGCGAAGAGATGGGTGCGCAGATAGCGGAGCTCCTGGTCAATGAATAAGCGTTTGCAACAATTCTTTCCGGCGCTCGAGTGGGGGCGTGGCTACAGCATTGCCAGATTCCGTTCAGACAGTGTTGCCGGCATGGTGGTGCTGTTTATCACAGTGCCGCAGGTCATTGCCTATGCATTTCTCGCCGGTATGCCGGCAGAAGCCGGCCTGTATGCCTGCATGATGTCGTTACTGGCGTATGCCGCCTTTGGATCCTCGAAGGCGCTGGCAGTCGGCCCCACAGCGATCGTGGCCATGATGACGCTTGAAGCTGCCTCGGATTTTGTGCAGCCAGGCCAGGTGGGTTATGGAGAAGTTGTGGTTCAGCTCAGCGTTGTCACCGGGCTCGTGCTGATTGCCTTACGCATCGTCAATTTCGGTTCAGTGATTTCGTTTCTCAGTCATGCCGTGGTAACCGGTTTTATTACTGCGGCAGCTTTGCTCATTATCAGCAACCAGCTACCTCTTATGATCGGGTTGGCGTCCTCGTCTGATACCAGCATTGTGGGCGTTTATCGCTATTTACTGACCCAGAGTGCGGATGCAAATATGGCGGTGGTGTCTGTATCGGTCGTCGCAGTTTTGCTGCTGGTGTTCTGTAAGGTTTGGCTGGGCGGCCTGCTTGGCAGACTGGGTTTGCGCGGGTCGGTGGCTGATAGTCTGGTAAAAAGTGCGCCCATGTATGCGGTGGTCCTGGGCGTGCTTGCGGTTCAACTGTTCAGTCTGCAGGACGCCGGTGTTCCTGTTGTTGGTGATATACCAACCGAGCTGCCAGCCTTCGGTGTTGTTTTGATGGATTGGTCCCGTTTTCAGGCGTTATTGCCTTCGGCACTGCTGATCGCCATGGTTGTTTTTATGGAGAGCACCAGCATTGGTACCGCGATCGCCAGTAAATCCAGAGACAAGATCGATCCTAATCAGGAATTAGTGGGTCTGGGGGCGGCGAATCTGGGGTCTTCGCTGGTGGGTGGTTTTCCGGTTGCCGGGAGTTTTGCCCGGTCCATTGTGAACTTTTCTTCCGGGGCCGTTACCCCGGTAGCATCGTTGATTACCGCAGCGCTGGTGCTGGTGACGGTCATGTTGTTTGCCGCAGCCTTTCAGGACCTGCCCAAGGGGGTGCTGTCGGCCATTATTGTGATTTCGGCGTGGCAACTCATTGATGTCGCTGCCATCAGAAAGATACTGAAGTTCAACGTGACCGATGCGGTGACGTTTTTCTGCACGTTTCTGGCGGTGCTGAGTCTGGGTGTTGAGGCCGGCGTTGTCTCCGGTGTTCTCGTTTCGTTTGTGCTGTTGATTCGCAGTAGCAGCAAACCCCATATTGCGGTCGTCGGTCGTGTTGGCGATTCCGAGCACTTCCGTAACGTTGAGCGCCATGACGTGCGGACGTCTGCCAGCGTCCTGGCGGTGCGGGTTGATGAAAGTCTGTATTTTGTGAATACCCGCTACATCGAAAACTATGTGTTGAACCAGCTAGCTGACGCCCGGGAAATTGAACATGTGTTGCTGATTTGTACGGCGACCAACTTTATCGACATCAGCGGTCTGGAAATGCTGGAAGAAATGTCAGAAAACCTTCGTGAAATTGGGGTTACCCTGCATCTTGCTGAAGTGAAAGGGCCGGTCATGGACAAGTTAAAAGAAACAGGTTTTTATAGGGGAATGACAGGTCAGGTATTCTTTACCACCGATATCGCGATGAAGGAACTGGCCGGGATTTAGACGGCACTTATTGGAAAATGATAGACGCAGTTGGAGACAGTTAATGCACAAGGAAACGATTGAGTATCAGGATGGCGACACAACCCTGGAAGGTTATGTGGTCTGGGATGACAGTATTCAGGGTCCAAGACCCGGCGTATTGGTTGCGCACGATTGGACGGGTCGCCGGGATTTTGCGACCGGTAAAGCTGAAGAAATGGCCAGGCTCGGTTATGTTGGTTTCGCACTGGATATGTATGGTAAAGGTGTTTTCGGTGCTGACGGTGACGTTGAGGGTAATTCGGCGCTGATGAATCCGCTGGCTGGTGATCGCGCGGCACTGCGAGCCCGCGTCGAGGCGGCGCTGGGTGCACTTCATGCTCTGGAAGTGGTTGATTCAGGCAAGGTCGGTGCCATGGGTTACTGTTTTGGCGGTATGTGTGTGTTGGAACTGGCCCGGGCTGGTGCGGATGTCGCTGGTGTTATCAGCATCCACGGTATCTTCGCACCCGGTGATGTTGCCAATGAAACGATGACAGCCAGCGTGCTCTGTCTACACGGACAGGATGATCCCATGGTGCCACCGGAGCAGGTACTGGCGTTTCAACAGGAAATGAGTGAGGCTGGTGTTGACTGGCAAGTGCATGCCTATGGCGGCACCACACATGCTTTTACCAATCCGGCAGCGAACGATCCTGCCTTTGGTACGGTCTACAATCCGGTTGCAGACAAGCGCGCGACCCAATCCATTAAGAACTTCTTCGATGAAGTTTTTGCCTGAGGAGCTCCCATGGCACGGATCAGACTAAAAGAGGATCACGAACTGGCACCGCATATTCAACCGGTGGTTGAAAAGCTTGAAGCGCAGGGCGCCGATACTTCCAACCTCCGCGGCTTTGCCCACCGGCAAGACATGTTTGACAGCTATTTTCAGTTCTATGGTCCAGCTCGGGAAGGTAAAACCGTTGAGGCAGAATTGATTGAACTCGTGCGGCTTAAAATCGCCCGCCACAATGATTGTTTTACATGACTTAATGCCAGGCTTCTGCAGGGTGCAGAACACGGATTAACAGAAGAGAAAATCGCGCAACTCGATCACGGCAACGATGGTTTTACCGCCCGGGAGTCGATGGCACTGGAGTATGCTGATCGAATGGCGCTTGATCACAAGAACATGGATGACGCTTTCTTTGCGAGGCTGCACGAACACTTCAGCGATGAGCAGATCGTGGAACTCGGCATGATGATTGGTCAGTTCATCGGCTTCGGCAGACTACTGATGGTGCTCGATCTGGAACCTAAGTTTTGCTCGGTAGACGGTGACACCGGGTTCAGTTAGCCCCGGTGTATCCATCAGTCATTAACGCTTAAGTTAAAAGTTGTCTTTGCGTCGCCTGGTTTCAGCGAAAACCTCGACCAGCGGCGCACCGGACATGTTCAGGGTTGCCTGCAAGTCATCGCTCATTGGCCGAAGAAATGGGTTGGTTGCCTTTTCCAGACCGATCGTCGACGGCACCGTCGGTTTTCCTGCCGCGCGAAGCGCGCCGATTTCAGCCGACCTTTCTACCAACGCATCATTCTGAGGTTCTACCGAGAGCGCAAATGCAGCGTTAGCCTGAGTGTATTCATGGGCGCAATAGACCCCGGTGCTATCCGGCAACGCGGCGAGCTTCTGCAGGCTTTCCCACATCTGGGCTGGCGAACCTTCAAACAGTCGGCCACAACCGAGCGCAAACAACGCATCACCGCAGAACAATTTGTCCGCCTCCGGGAAGTAAAAAGCGATATGACCAATGGTATGACCGGAAACGTCAAACACCTGCGCCGCGTGCCCACCGAACTGATAAATTTCACCATCACCCACTTTGATATCGATGCCAGGGATACGTTCGGCGTCGTTCCGGGATCCGACGATTGTGCAGCCCCATTGTTCTTTCAACGCCAAATTGCCACCAGCGTGGTCAAAGTGGTGATGGGTGTTCAATATGTGGGTCAGCTGCCAGCCTTTTTCAGCCAGCGCGGCGTTGATCGGGCCGACTTCCGGCGTGTCGATGGTCGCCGTCGCGCCGGTATCGGGATCATGAATCAGATACCCGTAGTTATCGTCGAGGCATGGAAACTGGTGTACTTCAAGCGTAGGCATAGATTATTCCGGTCCACTAAATGGCGTTAGTTGGCGTTAACGTAAATGATGTGATGTCGATTAACGATGATCTTCTGGCCGTTCTGATAGATGGCGATGAAGTCCTCGTGCTGGTTAATAATATCTGACACGCGGGATTCTTCTGCCAGGGTTGGGTAGACCTGACCATAAATCGTTCGATCGTTGGTAAAGTGAGCAACCAGGTTTCTGGGCTTGATCGGCGTTTGTTGTTTCGCTTCGTTATCCGATTGATCCGTTCTGATGTACACAACCTGGGTTTTGTTTATTAATCGGTACGCACCCGCGGTCGATTCAAACGGGAAGAAGCGGTCGTCATCCTCGTTCAGAAATTCGTCCAGCTGAGGGTCTCCAGCCGCCGACACCAGATCCTCTGTGACGAACATTTTGCCGTTCACCGTTTCACTGTTCGCCAGCAGGATTTCCACCGTGACAGCGATCTTGGGTATTTCGTACATGGCAAGTGACCCGCTGGTTGAGGGCTAATAGAGGCCTCATGAAACCTGAAAGTCCTCCGGGTTTCAATCGACAAAACGATGATAGACAGTGCGTTTAGTAGAAATCCAGGGCGTGGTCGATCAGGGATTCCTTGATAAACGTGAAGTAACCCCTGACGGAACTGCCCGACAGGACCTGAGGTAGCCAGATGCGGTCATCGTCCCACATCTCATCAACTGGCAGTTGATCCACTGGAAACCAGATGGGTATGGCCTCATCGGTTTCCGTCGGTGTACCTTCAAATGCCGATGCCACGAACACGTAGACATGAATTCTGGGCATATCCTCGGCATGAAAAAACAGTTCGCCAGCGTCGCGGACGTTGAGCGGATTAATCACCAACTCTTCGTTGGTTTCACGGATCGCACACTCACGGGGTGTCTCCTCACCTTCAAGCCGGCCTCCGGGACCGTTAATCTTGCCGGCACCCAGGCCGCGTTTCTTGCGTATCAGCAGGACCTGGTCGTTCTGGAGAACAAACAACAAGGTTGCGATCTCTTGCGGCTGCCAGGTTTGCCAATCGATCTCCGCAACAGGCGGCAGGGTAATCTCAGTCATCGGCGAACACACACCTTTCTGTCGCCCATTGTCTGAGCTGGTTTATTTTTTCTTCCATGACAACGGACAATGGATTGGTGCCCAGTATTGCGTTTTCCAACGCGGCCATCGTCAGCTCAGCATCACTGGCAGCAACGGAATACAGTGCGCTGACGATCACCTGTTCGATCTCTGCACCTGAGAATCCGTCGGAAACGTCAGCCAGACGGGTCAGGTCAAAATGGCCGGGATCCTGGCTGCGTTTTTCCAGATGAATTCGAAAGATATCCTGCCTGATCGCGTGTTTGGGTAGATCAACAAAGAAAATTTCATCCAGTCGACCCTTGCGTATCAGTTCCGGGGGTAGCTGCGAGATATCATTGGAGGTAGCAACAATAAATGCTTTGCTGCGGCGTTCAGCCATCCAGGTCAGCAGGGTGCCAAGCACGCGTGATGAGATACCAGAATCGTTCTGGGCGGTGGAGACACCTTTTTCAATTTCGTCCAGCCAGAGCACGCAGGGGGACATCATGTCCGCGAGTTTCAGTGCTTCTCTGAGGTTGCGCTCGGTTTCGCCGTAGAACTTGTTGTAGAGAGCGCCAAAATCCAGTCTCAGCAGTGGCAGCGACCACATACCGGCGACGGCTTTCGCGGCAAGGCTTTTACCTCCGCCCTGAACGCCCAGCAGCATGATGCCTTTTGGCGCATCCAGACCGTCGGCGTTGCTGGCCAGGAAACTGGCCTCGCGTTTTGCCAACCAGGCCTTAAGTTTGTGCAGACCGCCGACTTCACCAAATTTCGCCGTGTCGTATTGAAAGCTAAGCACGCCTTCCATATCCATCAGTGAAAACTTGGCTTTGTTGAGATCGGGAATGTCGGAATCGTCGATGACGCCATCATCAAAGATCGCTGCCCGGACAAGCTGACGGGCGTCCTGAACTGAAAGTCCTTTCAGGTTCTGCACCAGTTTTTTGAAGGTTTCGCTTGAGCTTTTAACCGGACGGCCACCCTTGGCGACGGACCAGTTGGAGGCTTCCTCACGAACGAGATGCATGAGTTCCTCTTCTGTTGGCATGGAGAGCTCAAAGCGGGCACTGTACCGTTTGATTTCGCTCGGTAAATCAAGGGTGTGACTCAAAAGAACAATAGTATGACCAAGGCGATTGTGCCGCATGGCGATTTCTCGCAGCAAACGGATGTTAAGAGGCTCGTTCTTCAGGTAGGGATGGAAGTCACACAGCACGAACAGCCCTGGCTGGTCGGCGGCTTTAATGGTCTCGAGAACACTTGTGGCATCCGGATTCTCCGATTCCTCGGGTTCAGCACCAAAACCCAGCCGGTTCAGGCCTTCTGTGACAGACCATACAAACAGTGGCAGGGTTCGGGTGACAGCCAGCGCTGTCAGCATTTCAAGGACGCGGGGTTCTTCAAAGGATTCGATAACCACAATTGGTATCTTGGAATCGATCAGCAGTTCGAGATCATGCAGGTCCGTTGTCATCCGTTAACTTTACCTCAGGTGATGCTCAGTTGCTGGTTTCCAGGTCTTCGAGCTTTTTTGGCCAGTCTTGTTTCAACAATCTGGAGAGGCTTCGATCGGCCAGCAGGTTACCCTGGTTTTGACAAACCGCGCAGTAGTTGCACTCATTAGAGGCATAACGTATCCGTTGAACCGGATTGCCGCAGTCGGGGCAGGGCTGTTTATATTTACCGTGGACCGCCATGTCCGGGTGAAATGCGGTCACTTTGGCAGGAAATGCGTCGCCCGTCTCGGTACGAAGTCGGTCGATCCATTGCTGCAGCACCGTCCTGGTTGATTCGAACAGTTGCTGCCACTGCTCGTCTGTAAAAAAGCGTGTCTGACGCATGGGGCTGATTTTGGCGTGATGCAAGATTTCGTCTGAGTACGCGTTGCCGATGCCGGACAGGAATTTCTGATCCGTGATAGACCGTTTGATGGTGTGACTTTTGCGCGTCAGGCAATCAATAAATTCACTAAGTTCTATAGCAAAGACGTTCGCGCCGCCGCGATCAAAATCTTTCAGCCCTGATTCTCCTCTGACCAGATTGACTGAGGCGCGATGTTTTTGGCCTGCCTCTGTCACTACCAGCGTGCCGCTATCGAAATCGAAGGCTATCAGGCCAAGCTTTCCCGGCAGTTTGGCACCCGCTCTGTGCCAGCGGAATCGACCGGCGATCATTAGATGGATAATGATGAAATAGCTGTCATTGAGCGCAATAACAACCTGCTTTCCCAGAAGCGAAAGTCCGATGACGGAAGAACCGGTGATTGCTTCAATAGTGGGTGATACCGAGCGCAGGATAAAAGGGCTTGAAAGTCTGATGCCGCGAAGTGTTTCACCGATAATTCTGGGGCGTAGTGCTTGTGTGTAGTTGTTTAGATCCGGCAGCTCGGGCATGGCAGGTGTCCGTTACGTTGCATTGCTTCTCGCGATGACCTCGCCTGCTTCAATTGACAGGCTGGGTGGGGTGGGCAGCCGGCACGTCGCAGCAGTCGGAGAAACGCATTCCCCGGTGGCCAGGTCGAACTCATAGCCGTGCCAGGGACAGCGAAGCCTGTCGCTGGTGAGATCAATATCGTTCAGTGGCCCAAGTAGATGCGGACAGATGGTCGTGTGACAGATCAGTTGTCCGTTTTGTTCGCGCAGTTGAAATTCTCTTTTCGCTAATTGAAACGTGATCATTTCTCCATCAGCCAGTCTGCTTTTCAGGTCCGACAGGTGACCCAGATGGCGGGTCGTTGCCTCGCTGCGACGCTCGTGCAGCCGAAAGTGACGCTGCTGCATCATGGCTTCGTCCTCGTCCCAGAGTCTGGTATACAGATTCAACATCAATTGCCCCAGCTTGTCGGCATCAGCTTCTGTGACATCCGGCAGATGGAACGCCACGTGAATCCGGGTGTTTTCCTCTTCTGCGGTCAGGGTTGTCCATATCTCCGAGATCTGTCGGCCGCGCTGGTAGGATCGGGCAACATATTGAGATTCATTGGCGAGCGTCAGTTCGACGTGATCCAGGTGGTCCGGATCGGACCAGGTGCGCCAGCCCCAACTGCCTGCAACATCGAGTTCGACAAAATTGAACGAGGTGTCATGCAGATAAGGCAAATGTTCCCAGTCGAGGACGTTTTCCCAGACTCGCACCAGGGGTGCTCGAATCAACCGCGTATAAACGGCAACCTCTCGCATAGGCAGGTTATTCGGATTAAATGATGTGGCGTTGGGTTGTTGGGCGAATTCATGTGTGTTCATGCTGGCATTCTAGCCTGCGGACAAACGCATAACAGCTATTCGAGCCGATTGCGCAACCAGTCAGTGGTTTTGTGGTCATAGTTACAGGCGCGTGCTTAAGCGCTTGCTGGGTCCCGGCGCTATCGGGTCCTGTGTTCAACGCGGGCAGGTTTGACCCAGATCAATTCGGGACTTGAAAACCGGTTTTTCGCCCATATGTAAAGGAACTAAGGGGGTGAAAATGCCTCTAACTGACTGTTACGCACAGGAAAACAGGAGAAATACTGCATGACTGCATTGGCTCAAAGCAATTCGCTTCCGATACTCAGTACCGGCACGCTGCAGAGCTATCTGGATTCAATTCAGCAGATTCCCGTGCTTGATATCGAGGAAGAGAAGGCGCTATTTGAACGCTTCCAACAGGAAGAGGATCTGGAAGCAGCTCGTAAATTGGTGCTGTCTCATCTTCGTTACGTCGTCTATGTCGCCAGAGGTTACTCGGGCTATGGCTTGCCGCTGGAAGATCTGATTCAGCAGGGCAATGTTGGTCTGATGAAGTCTGTGAAGAAATTTGATTTATCTCACGGCGTACGGCTTGTTTCGTTTGCGGTACATTGGATCAAGGCAGAAATTCACGAGTATGTGCTTAAGAACTGGAAAATCGTGAAAGTCGCCACCACCAAAGCCCAACGGAAACTCTTTTTCAACCTTCGCAAGGCAAAAAAACGCCTCGGCTGGTTCACCTCAGATGAGGTTAACCAGGTTGCAGATGATCTTGGCGTCAAACCGGAAGAAGTGCTTGAAATGGAGTCTCGGTTGGCAAACATCGATGAGAGTTACGAGCCGGTAACTGTCCGTGATGACGATGAATTTACGGCCAGCCCCGCGGGTTATCTGACGGTTGGCGCGGAGGAAGATCCGGCAGTCATGGTGGCTGAGCAGGAGCTTAGCGAGCGCCGACATGAAGGTCTGATTACAGCATTGCAATCGCTGGATGATCGCGCCCGCGATATTATCGCGGCTCGCTGGTTGTCAGAGGAAAAGACCAGTTTGAAAAGCCTGGCAGAAAAATACGGTGTTTCACTGGAGCGCATTCGCCAGATTGAGGCAAAGGCACTTAAAACGATGCAGCCGTTGCTGGAAGCCGCTTAACCTACAATTAACCCCATAAGACAAACGTCTGTTTGTCTGGCACGTTTACCGGGACCCATGGTCCCGGTTTTTTTTGGTAATGTCGTCAGTGTGTTTCTCAAACAAGACGAGGATTTACCCATGTCTGACCCCGTTATCGCATCAGATCAACAGTTTGACGGCGTCACTGTCGTGGCCGAACTCAACCAGCTACTTCGGCTCCGCACCACGCCGATCGGAATGAAAATGTTTCCATCCAAAGCTGAAATGGAAGCGGTCCCTCGGATTCGGCGGCCCAGCGCAATCCACACCACAGATCAAATTGTGGGTCAGGCAGCACGCAATGGCTGGACTGTAGGGATTACGATGGATGATCTGGTTGGTGCTCAGTGTGGCACGGTGATTGGTTTACATCCGCGGGACGATAACTGGTTGTCCGGAGATCGTATGGCCGGCGTCTGGTATGCGGACCAGGAGGAGGCAGCGCGCCATCAAGCTGCCATGGATGTGCTTGCTTATGGACAATATGAGGCCATGGCCGTGAGCCCGCTGGCCTCGGGCCGGCTAGATCCGCCCGACATTTGCCTGATCTACGCAACACCGGCGCAGATGATTCTGCTGATTAACGGTTTGCAGTGGACCGGCTACAAGAAGCTGGAATTCAGTTGCGTGGGCGAATCTGCCTGCGCAGATTCCTGGGGGAGGGCGCTGAAAACGGGTGAGCCAAGTCTCTCGATCCCGTGTTTCGCCGAACGACGTTACGGCGGAGTGCAGGACGACGAGCTCTTAATGGCAATACCGCCAGCGTTCCTGCCGAAAACCATAGCCGGGCTGCACGCCCTGTCGCGCAACGGCTTGCGCTTTCCTATTCCACCTTACGGGATCAACAATGACGTTCGTGCCGGCATGGGGGTCAGTTACTGATGTCCGGTACTACCGCGTCCCGGGCACTATTTGTCGGTAAAGAAGTGGCCTCGTGCGACGCCGCCGTCGTCGTACACGGGCTCTTCGAGGTCGACCCGATATTTCTTGATCACGTTGGTTGAGGGTTTGCGGTCAAAGTTTCTAAGATATCCGCCCATATCGCGGTACCAGTGCGTATTCAAATGCGCCTCCAGGGTCGCCTCTGAGGTCCACTCCTCATAGACCCACACCCGACCCGGGGTCATATAATCCTGGGTCCATGAATAAGCGATACAGCCTTCTTCACTCAGCGCCCCTTCAATATGGGGGCGGGCTCCCTGCAGAATGTCAGGTACCTGTTCAGGGTGCTCAAATTCGAAATAACCGGCGACAATGACTGTCATCTTGTTCTCCCGTGGTCGATAAGTCGTGTGTTCGTCATTACAATGCGTCCATGGAAATTACACAAGCACAACTCGACAGCCACTGGATGCCATTTACGGGCAACCGCCAGTTTAAGAAGGATCCCCGGATCATCACCGGCGCGGACGGCCGTTACTATCGGGATCAGGATGGCCGCGAGATTTTTGACGGTCTTTCCGGATTGTGGACCTGTGGCCTCGGTCATAACGTCAAGCCAGTCAATGAGGCAATAACGGAGCAACTGGCAACGCTCGATATGAGTCCGTCTTTTCAGTTCGGTCACCCCAAAGCGTTTCAGTTGGCAGAGCGGATTACCGATTTCATGCCGGAAGGGCTGAACCGGGTGTTCTATACCTGTTCAGGTTCCGAAGCCGTGGAAACAGCGCTTAAGATAGCGCGCGCCTACTGGCGTAAACTCGGTCAGCCGTCCAAGTCGAAACTGATTGGTCGTGTGAAGGGTTACCACGGCGTTAACTTTGGCGGTATCTCCGTGGGCGGTATCGGCGCAAACCGGGCGGTGTTTGGTGAGACGCTGACGGTTGATCACCTGCGCCATACAATGCTTGAAGAAAACAACTTCACCCGGGGGCAACCAGAGACCGGTGACTACCTGGCTGAAGAGTTACTTGAGGTGATTGGGCTGCATGATGCATCTAACATTGCCGCAGTGATTGTTGAACCCATGCCTGGGTCTGCTGGAGTAATTCCACCACCTAAAGGTTATCTGGACCGGCTTCGAGAAATCTGTGATGCCCACAACATCCTGCTGATTTTTGATGAGGTAATCTGCGGTTTTGGTCGTCTTGGTGCCAAAACCGGGGCGGAGGCCTTTGGCGTAAAACCTGACATGATGACGATCGCCAAGCAGGTCACTAACGGGATTATTCCTATGGGTGCTGCGGTCGTACGCGAAGAGATTTACGACGCCTTTATGGACACTGATGCCCCGGAGTACATGTTGGAACTGCCTCATGGGTATACCTATTCAGCGCATCCAGTGGCCTGCGCGGCCGGGCTCGCGACACTTGATCTGCTGGAGTCAGAAAACGTCTTTCAGCAGGTCAACGATATCGCCCCCTATTTTGAGTCGCTGGTGCATGGTTTGCAGAATTGTCCGCACGTGACCGATATTCGAAACTACGGACTCGCCGCCGGCATCACGCTGGCCCATTATCCTGGCGAGCCCGCAAGGCGGCCTTTCGAGATCGCCATGAAAATGTGGGAGAAGGGCTTTTATGTTCGTTACGGTGCGGACACGATCCAACTGGCACCGGCATTCAGCGTAGAACAGGGTGAGATCGATAATCTGGTGAATGCGCTGGCAGACAGCTTAAGCCGCTAGTCTGCGATTTCCTCAGGATCAAGAAATGACCAGGCCTGAATGCCCAGGTGGTTGTTCCTGTTGGTCAGGTTAACCACGGCCTGCAAGCGCCGCTCACCCTCGACAGAAAGTTCGACGGCAGCATTCATGGACAGCTTGCCGGTCTGAACGGCGATCATGGATTCTATTCGGAAATCCATACTGGCAAGGTCGAAGTCGCGACTGGTTTCTGTGACATCAAGTCTGCCGACACCCACATTGATGTGTGGGTAGTTAAGTAGTTCTGCCGCTGCATCCCTGTTGCCCGCGCGGTGGTGGTTGGCGTAATCCTGAATGAGGTTCAGTCCTCTGCTCATGAGTTCAGTGGTATCCGTGTCTTCATCAACGTAGTCAGCACTGAATCTGGATTGAATACCCCATTGCTGGTCGATCCGGGTGCAGACATAGATGATGGGGGTTGTCAGGATCTTTTCCTGGTTTGCCGTATATCGGCTCCATTGACCGGCAACATGAATTCGGCTTGGAGAAACATGGAGGACATGTTTGTAATCCCACTCACTATGATCCCAGCCGGTGGCGACGACTTTATCAAAATCAACGTTGTCGACATAAGCGTTCAGGTCGTCAGCGACGGTGATGGGCCCCACCGGTGCTGGACGTACGTGCGGGTAGTGCAGCGATCTGCCCCAGGCTTCTGCATCCCGGGAATTCCACGTGTCAATAAATCGGTCTACGGCCTTTAGTCCAGCTTGTTCAAGATCTTCCATGTTCTCTACCTTTCCATTGTGACTAAAACGTGCTGTTTCAGCATAGCGTCTCCATCTTATGGCGAAAATATAGAGGATTGAAAATATCATTGACCCCACGCGAGCAACTGGGTGCAATGGTGTTATGAATGAGTGCCATTCCGGTGACCCGGAATGCCTGCAAATGTTTCAAGACGCCAGGCGCTAATTTGAATGACAATCTGCTATGAACCCACTGATGCTCAGATAGCTGGCAGCCAGATGACCGCTTTCGCCGCGTCATTTTCCAGCAAACTGGCGAAAAAAATGCCAGATTATGCGGCCCTGCATCGGGCAAGCGTCGATCACAGAGCAGCGTTCTGGGAGCTTCTCTGGATGTTCGCCGAGATCAGGGGAACACTGCGCACACCCGTGCTGCAATCGCCCGATGCGATGCCTGGTACACACTGGTTTCCGGGTTCAAGCCTGAACTTTGCGGAAAATCTTCTGGGCGAGCCCTCGCAAGACCTGGCGATTGTCTTTCGCGGAGAGCATGGCGTTTCGAACCGATTGACGCGCGCGGAGCTTCATGCGGCGGTATCCCGCCTGGCGCAGGCAATGCAGGCGCAAGGTCTGACGGCGGGCGATCGAGTCGCCGCATTTCTGCCGAATGTTCCTGAGACCGTCATCGTCATGCTGGCAGCAACCAGCCTGGGGGCAGTGTTTACCTCCTGTTCGCCTGACTTCGGCGTGGCGGGTGCGGTGGACCGATTTGGTCAGGTTGAGCCGCAGCTATTGTTCGCAGTAGACGGCTACTTTTTTAAGGGTAAAACTATTGACTGTCGCACCAAGGTAGGCGAAATCGCAGCTCAGCTGCCATCGGTCAAAAAACTGGTCTTGGTACCTTATGCAGAATTGGGGGATGGACCTGAAACCAGCGTGCCCCTGACTGAGTTTGTTGCTCCGTTCACCGCCCGGGAAATCCTGTTTGATGAGTTTCCCTTCGACCATCCGCTCTACATTCTTTACTCGTCCGGGACCACAGGCGCACCCAAATGCATCGTCCACGGTGCCGGTGGAACCCTGCTGCAACATTTAAAAGAACACCGGCTACATACAGACATTCGGCCCGGTGATCGTCTGTTTTACTTCACGACTTGTGGTTGGATGATGTGGAACTGGCTGGTGTCCGGACTGGCTTCCGGTGCAACGCTCATGCTTTACGATGGCAGTCCGTTCCATCCGACAGCGTCGGCATTGTTTGACTATGTCAGCGAAGAAAATATTAATGTATTCGGTACCTCGGCCAGGTATCTGGAAGAAGTACGCAAGCTGGGACTTCAACCCCGACAAACCCAGACACTGACCGGATTGCGCACCATCCTTTCTACCGGATCGCCCCTGGCGCCGGAAGCTTATGACTATGTTTATGATGCGGTGAAACACGATGTCCAGCTTGCCAGTATTTCCGGTGGCACTGATATCGTGTCCTGCTTCATGCTGGGTTCTCCGACGCTGCCGGTGCATCGCGGCGAAATTCAATGTGCTGGTCTGGGTATGGCGGTGGCCACCTATGACGAATCCGGTAAAGCCGTCGTGGACGTGCCTGCCGAGCTGGTTTGTGAAAAGTCGTTTCCTGCAATGCCCATTGGATTTTGGAACGACCCCGCTGGCGAACGTTATCAGGACGCCTATTTTCGCCGTTTCCCGGGTGTATGGCACCATGGCGACTATGCGGTTACGACGGCGAATAATGGTTACATCATCCTGGGTCGCAGTGATGCGGTCCTGAATCCTGGTGGCGTTCGCATTGGCACGGCAGAGATCTATCGTCAGGTTGATCAGGTGCCGGAGGTGCTTGAATCGATTGTCGTTGGTCAGCGTTTCAAGCACGACGTCAGGGTCGTGCTGTTTGTCAAACTACAGCCGGATAAGCACCTGAATAACGCCTTGAGGTCCGCCATCAGCGAGAAGATTCGTCGTCATGCAACACCGCGGCACGTGCCGGCGAAAATCATTCAGGCCCCGGATATTCCCAGAACCCGCTCAGGCAAACTGGTGGAGCTGGCGGTACGGGATATTATCCACGGTCAGCCGATTGCTAACATAGAGGCCATTGCCAATCCGGAGGTGCTCGACTTCTTCAGGCATCTGACCGAACTTAAAGAGGGCTGAAAAAAGGACGGCAAAAACAGGACTGAATGTTGCCTGGCGGATTAATCAAATTGAACAGGAAGGTCTGGGTCCTGATGGCAGGCAAACGCCAGCTCAATATGCGAGCGAATACTGCGCCCGATGGACAGTGGCGGTAACTGCGCCAGGGTAAAAAAGCCCACATCCAGAGTTTCCGGGCCGATTCCGGGCTCCTGCGAACCCACTTCGCCACAGAGAAAATAGAATTTGTAGAAGTCCCTGGGGTCCTGTCGATACGCGTGTTTCGCCTTATGGAACACGCCGATCAGCTTGTCTGCGGTTACCGTGAGTCCTGCTTCCTCTGACACTTCTTTGACCGTATTTTCGGCAGCGGAGAGTCCGACATCTGCATAGCCGCCGGGCAGCGTCCACAGGCCGTCAAATTTTTCTTTCACCAGAAGGATTGTGTCATCCCGGATGATAGCGCCCCGGACATCGACTTTGGGTGTTTCATAGCCAGCGGCGAAATCTGGGAACAGATCTGTTAAAACCTGAACTGGTTTGTTGCTGAGATCAGCCAGCATGTTGGTTGCGATCTCTGCAATCTCGGCATACCGTTCCTTGTCAAATTCGGACTCACCAAAGTGCATACCCGTTGAGGCGATCGCCTGCAGTCGCTTGGCGCGACTGAGCCATTCATCTTCCATGACTATTGCGGGTTCTCGAGTTGTTGGATCAGGGCGTTCAGCTGATCTGTCTGCACTGAATCGACAATATCGGCGATGTCTTCCAGACCTCCCGGCGCCCAGCCTGTCACGTTATAGGATTGCACGATACGGGTACCGCCTTCGTGGGGTTCGAAGCGCCAGCTCATGCCGCCGTGTAGTCCCATCATCTGTAACGGACCAAGACCACCGACCATTTTGAGTTCAACGCCCGGTTGAACATAGGTCACCATCATGTGTTGCACCTGATTGTCGCCTGAGATTTCGCAGAAACAGCCACCCGCTTCGGCGTTGATTCTGAGGTTTTCAGATTTTCCGTACCAGGTATGACTGGATAGCCACCATTGCTCAACTTTCAGGAACTGCTCATAGGCAGTGGCCGGTGATACATTCACTTCCCCGGTTATGCGCAGGTTAAAGCCGGTTGCCCCCTTGGCGGTGACCTCGGCGAATGCAGGGCCTGCCAGCAACAGTAGCGTCAGGCAGCTAGAGGCTAAGTTCTTCATTGGTGATCTCCAGAAATTCTTCCCAGATGGGATCCATTTTGGGGCGCCACTTTTTTAGTAGTGGTGAGCTGGCGGTTTCTGCGTCGATACCGCGCTGTTGCGTGAGGTACTGGAACATAAATGCTGAGACTCTCGCATTGACAGCACAGTGCACCCAGACTTTTTTATTGGCGAGTACGTCCATGATGCCGATAAATTCCCGCAGGTGTTCTGCCGTTGGTTCGTCGAACGGCACCGGGATATTGATGTAGGCCATCCCTAATGAGGCAACGAGGCTGCCTTCGTCAGGCAGTGCGTTTTCGGAATCGTGCATCGCCAGGTTGATCACCACTTCATAATCATCGTCTGCGATTTGGTGAATCTGGGCGCGATCGGGTTGGCCTGAAGTCGCGATCAGCGGCGTGCTCTGGTGGTAGTTTACGGGTTTGTCTGGCATCAGATTGTGCCTTTTTCCTTATGTGGATGCGTGTCAGAAGTTAGCGTAACCGCCATCGACTAGAAAAGTTTCCGAGGTGTGATAGGCGCTGGCGTTGCTCATGATGTAAACGGCGATACCTGCGAAATCCTCCGGTTGCCCCCAGCGTCTCATGGGAATCCGGGGCATCACGTTGTCAACAAATCTATCCCAGTTAAAGGTTTGTTCTGTCATCCCGGTTTCGATCCAGCCAGGCAGTATGGTGTGTGCGGTGACGTTGTGGCGGGCGTATTCAACAGCCAGGGCCTTGATCATGGAAATGAGACCGCCTTTTGTCGCCGCATAGTGTTCGCCGCGCGCCTGGCCCGAGACTGCCGCGAGACTTGCCGTGGCGATCAGGCGCCCAAAGGCATCGCCGTTGTTTGAGCGGTCTTTCATGTGTCCGGCGGCACAGCGGAACGTATGAAACACGCCATCCAGATTAACCTGCATGATGCGGGTCCACTCTGCTTTTTCCATTTCGTCAAACGCGCTTGATCGCCCTCCGACACCAGCGTTAGCGAAGCAGCCATCGACCCGGCCGTGGGTTTTCAGGGTTTGCGCAAAACAGTTCTCGACCATTGCCTGATCAGCGACGTTGCAGTTCAGTGCCGAGACCTTTGGGCCATACTGGGCCAATTGGGCGAGGGCGGCTTCGTTTTTGTCATCGTTGGTGCCCCAGATGGCAACTTCACATCCCTGGGAGGCCAGACCTTCAGCCATGCCTAACCCTATACCGCCGTTGCCACCGGTAATGAGGGCTACTCGGCCACTTAAATCAAACAGGTTCTTAATCATTGCCAGTATTTATCCTTGAGTAGTCTCTTGTAGAGTTTGCCGGTTGGGTGTCTTGGCAGCGCTTCCATAAAGTCGACGCTACGGGGGCATTTGATGTGCGAAATCTGCTCTCGTGCATAGGCGATTAGAGCGGCTTCGAGCGCGGGTCCGGCCTTGTTCATGTCAATGGGTTGCACAACAGCTTTCACTTCTTCCCCGAATTCCTGGTTCGGCACGCCAAACACGGCAACATCCATGACATCCGGGTGCGTAATAAGTGCGTTTTCGGTTTCCTGAGGATAGATATTGACCCCCCCGGAAATGATCATGAAGGATTTGCGGTCGGTCAGATAGAGATAACCCTCATCATCGAGGTAACCGATATCACCCAACGTGGTGTATCCCTGATTGGACCGGCTGGCCGTGGTTTTCTCGTCATCGTGCAAATACTCGAACTTGCCGCCACCTTCGAAATACACACCACCGGATTCGCCAGGCACTACCTCGTTGCCTTCATCGTCAAGGATATGAACTTTGCAGTCACCTGCTGCCCGGCCGACAGAACCCTTGTGTGTTAACCATTCTTCTGAGGTGATCGTGGTTGAACCGTTGCCTTCAGTGCCGGCGTAGTATTCGTGAATAATCGGGCCCCACCAGTCAATCATTTGCGCTTTAACGGTAACCGGGCAGGGCGCTGCCGCATGAATCGCGACCTGATGACTGCTTAGGTCATATCCGATCCTTAAGTCCTCGGGTAGCTTCAACATGCGAACAAACATGGTCGGCACCCACTGGCTATGGGTAATACGGTGCTTTTCAATGAGTGCTAAAGCCTGTTCTGAATCGTACTGTTCCATCACCACGCTTTGGCCACCGTATTGCAGCACGGCGAGATTGAAGGCGAGTGGTGCTGCGTGATACAGCGGCGCTGGAGACAGGTAGATGGTTTGCTCATCAAACCCGTACCGGTCGCGTCGCGATAGGACAACCGGTTCATCCTCGGGATAAGGCGTATCGATCATTGGCTTCTTCACACCCTTGGGCCGCCCGGTCGTGCCTGAAGAATACAAAAGGCTCTGGCCATACGATTCATCGGCGATCGGGGTTGTCAGCTCCTGCTGATAGGCGGCTTCGAAAGGGATGGCACCGGGTACTTCACCGTCCAGCATGTAGCAGATGGGTTTGTGCTTTAGCTGGTCCCGGAATCCCGCAAAGGTATCTTGCAGATGTGCGGAGGTAATCAACACCTTCGCCTCACAGTCGTTGACAATGTATTCCACCTCATCTGCCTGCAGGCGATAGCTGATTGCGGTGAAGTACAGGCCTGCTCGCTGTGCCGCGATACAGATCTTAAAAAAGGCAATATGGTTCTCAAGGCAAAGGGCGATCGAATCGCCTCGCTTCAGGCCCTGGCGTCTGAAAAGGTGGGCAATCTGGTTGGACTGCGCTTCGAGTTCACCAAACGTCACTGCCGCGCCGGACTCGGCCATGACATAAGCGATACGTGCCGGGGAAAAGTGACCGGGATGCATGTGGATTCCAGGAGATTGACGATTCGTCAGCATAGCGAAAACCTTCACCGCTGATAAGGCAAAGTAATCAGAGATTTCTGAAAAATCAGTTAGACTGAGGGTCCATGGATGACATGGCGAACTACTACCGTGAACGCGCCCCGGTTTATGAGCGCGTTTACACATACCCCGAGCGGCAATCCGATCTGCGATTTCTTGAATCTCACGTAGCACAGTTGTTTAACCACTGTCGGGTACTGGAGGTTGCAGCAGGTACCGGCTACTGGACACAATTCCTGGCAAGGTCAGCAAAATCGGTACTGGCGGTTGATCGTGAATCCGCACAGTTAGATGAGCTACAGAAGCGGCGCTTTGATTGCCCTGTAGAGACCCGTATTCAGGATGTCTATCATCTGGATAGGTTAGTGGACGAAGGCAAAAGCTTCACCGGTGCTTTTGCGGGTCTCTGGCTGTCACATGTGCCACGCCAGCGCCTTAAAGAATTTTTCTGTTCGCTCCATCAGTGCCTGCGGCCAGGCTCCACGGTGCTGCTGATCGATAACTCACCCGCGCAGTTACAGCAATATCCCATTAGTCGCCATGACCAGCACGGTAATACCTATCAAATGCGCAGTCTGGATTCTGGTGTCAGTCATGAAGTTCTGAAGAATTTTCCCAGCTTTGATGAGCTTAAAGCGATTACCGCGCCTTTTGGCGAGTTTCAAAATTATATTGACCTGGAGAATTTCTGGTTGTTTCAATATCGTCAGACGCGATAGAGGAAACACTGATGCCGGAACCAAAGCTTGTCCCGGACAACGAAGCCGCACATATTGCGCTGGATGAACTCGGCTGGGTAGGTGTGGACCGGGATTCGCCCGAGGTCTCCGCGCTACGCGACTATCTTGCCGAAAATAATGGTATTAAAGGGCTCGAAACGGTAACCCCGAATGAAGTGCGTCGGGCGGCAGAACTATTCTGGCGGGATGGTTTTGTGGTGGTCACCGATGCCCTGACCGAGGATCAACTGGCCACCATTCGCGCTGGTTGTGAGCGCGAGATTCGTCAAGTGATGGCCCTGGACCGGAATCGTCAGGGTAACCGTGGTTCACACCGTTATTCATTAGGCAGTGCGAGCATCACCTCCCAACTTCTGCATCACCCGGAATGGGCGATGCTGATCGACCTGCCCACCGTGACACCGATTGTGACGGAGATCTTTGGTGCACCGACTTACATGTGTCGTGGCGGTGCCGGTGACTTCTGTTTACCTGGGGCTGTCGACTATCAGCGTCTGCATTCGGATATGGCGGATCGTCGCCAGTATGGTGACAAGATTGCGGGTTCCTTTTTTGATCATCGGGGTATGCTGACCTATCGTGATCTGCCGGTTCCCAGTGTTGTCTGTAACTTTCTGACATCCGACTTTACGCGCATTAATGGTCCCACTCGCCAGATTCCCGGTACCCAGCATAGCCGTGACCCCTTTCCCAGACTGATCGATGAGCCCGCATGGATGAAACTGGCAACGGTATGTCCGGCGCCGGCGGGTAGTGTCCTGCTTCGTGACATCCGCGCCTGGCATGGTGGTACACCAAATCTCTCAGATCAGGTGCGGGCGATTCCCAATGTCGAATTCTGGGCCCCCTGGTATCGCGAACCCACGCGCAAATGTATGCCGAGAGAGATATTCGATTCGTTGACCGAGCATGGCAAGCGACTGTGTGAATACATTGTTGCTGATTCATCGATCAGCCTGGATACCGGATATCGCGATGATCTTGGGAAAACGCCGAGACTGATGAGGCCCGAGTATCAATTGGATACTGAATAGCGGGTGTCACCGCCTTGAGAGTGCTTCGCAGAGGCTGGTCTGCAATTCATCGCGGGAAAAGGGCTTTTTCAAAAGTGGATTTGCGGCAGCGACTTCCACATTTTTGAGTCTGTCTTTTGGGTAGCCGGACATGAACACTACCTTTGCCCCGGGATGATCTTTCAGAGCCTCATTGGCCAGCTCTGGTCCCTGTTTAATCCCAGCGAGCACAACGTCTGACAGGATCAGGTCAATCTTCCGGGAGAGTTCGGGTATCTCCAGGCCATCAGATTCATAGACCTCACAGCCCATCGATTCGAGTAATAGTCTGATGACCTCGCGCAGCTCTGCGTTGTCTTCGATCAGTAGCACCGACTGACCCGTCAGGCTTTGCTGGTCGCTCGCACTAGTGGATGCCGTGGGTGCAACGTCTTTCGATCGCGGCAGGTAGACAGATACCGTGGTACCAGATCCCCGGGCAGAATCTATATAGATGTGTCCACCGGATTGTTTGACGAAACCAAAGACCATACTCAGCCCCAGCCCCGTGCCCTGATCGATAGGTTTGGTCGTAAAAAATGGTTCAAAAGCATTGGCAATCGTGGTTTCGTCCATCCCAAGCCCGGTGTCGTTGATGGACAGGTAGATGTAGTCTCCCGCATTGATGTCATAGTCAGTGGCGGCTGTGTTGCCAAGCGTGACATTGTTGGCGCTGAGGGTCAGAGTACCGCCATCAGGCATGGCGTCTCGCGCATTCAGTGCCAGGTTCAGTATGGCGCTCTCCAGCAGCGATTCGTCGAGATGTCCAAGCCAGAGATCGCCGTCGATACGAACCCGTACCGCAATCTCTTCACCGAGTGTGCTCGTCAGGAAGGTCTCCATCTTGCGCAGGGTTTCAGCCACATCCAGGGTTGCCGGATTGAGCATTTGCCGGCGAGAGAAAATCATCAGTTGCTTAATCAGGTCCGCACCCCGTTCAGCGGCCTGACGGACGACGCTCATTGTCTCGGCACTTTTTTCAGTTGTTGGTTGACGACTTTGATGAAGGTCAACCTGACCGAGAATAACGGTCAGCATGTTATTCAGATCGTGGGCGATGCCGCCGGTTAACTGCCCAACGGCTTCGAGACGCTGGGATTGTCTTAGCTGTGCTTCGATCAATTCACGTTCAGTGATATCGATACCTGCAAGGAACATGACCTGCCGGTTATTAACTTCAACAATATCGACGTCCAGCAGGATACTTCGCTGCTCACCGTGACGATTCTGATAGGTTGACGGGTATTGTTTGAGTTTCTGCTGTTTTTTCAGTGCAGCAACGACTCGCTCGCGGTTGCCTGTGTCCCCCCAGATGCCGAGTTCATGAGCAGTACGACCGATGGCCTCATCCCGCGTCCATCCGGTGCTGGTGACCCATGCATCGTTCACGGCAATAAACTCTCCCGACTCCAGATCAGTCATCGTGCAGATGGTGCTGGTAGAATTGAAAGCGGTTTCCAGCAGGGCTTCGGAGGTTTCCAACTCCTGCAACATCTCCCGGTGGGCGGTGACATCCCGGGTGTTAAGAATCATGGCGGTCTCACCCTGATAGGGATAGACACTGCCAACCACTTCAACCTCGCGCCATATCCCTGACTTGTCTTTGAGACGGATCACGATCCGGTCAATATCGATGTTGTCGACCAGCTTGGCGAATGAGGTGATGGCGAGTTCCAGATCATCTGGATGCAACAGGTCAAAGATTGAATGGCCGAGCAGTTCATCTGCTGCGTAGCCGAATTGTTCGGACGCGCGATTCTGGTACAACACGGTGCCCTGCTGATCGATCAAGGTGATGTTATCAACGCTGTGGTCCAGTAAAGCCTGGTAAAGCCTGGCGTCCTCAGGTGTAACGGTTTCGTTCATCTCAGGTTATTGCTCGGCGGCAATTCGATCTTCCTCGTTCTGGTACTGCGGCTCGGTAGTCCTTGGGCTGCGTTGATCCAACTTGCCTTTCTCTCGTTCGTTGATCATCGTCCAACCTTCAGGCCAACTGTAGTCCAGGGTTTCAATGCCAGCAGAAGTGAACCCCTGCAAGGCACTGGCAACAACCGCCAGTTGATTGCCTTTGTCCTTGAATCGGCCGCTTTCGAACCCTAGTGGATAGTTGAGAAACTGTGCCCGCGGTGGCCTGCCGGCGGTCAGAATATCAAGTGCGCTGCCGAGTATCAGGGTCGGTAGACCCATTGCTTCAAAATGTCTGGCGATCAGACACACGGTCTGATGACAGACGGGTCACAATGGCACCAGTAACAGCAGATCCAGCTTTTCTCGCGCCACTGCGGACTCAAGGCTTGGAATGAGTTCATCTGCGACGCGCTTTTTGGAATAGATACCTCCCATGCAGGAGAAGTAATTGTCAGCGAGCTCGCCAATGATGCCCTGCTCGTTGAGTGTCCTCAGCGCTTCAACCGGAAACACGCTGCAGGGATCCTGACGCGCTTCAACCAGATAGTTCTCCATGATATGTGAGAACCTCAGTTGCGTCGCAGGCGTGTCGCTGGGAATCGAACGAATGCTGGTGTCGTCTTTGTAGTAGTAGGCAACCTGGCCGTGAACATAGGTGCCGGCGGTTGAAATCATGCCGAGCCGTGACTCCGCCAGCGGCTTCCTGAGTGCCGACAGCGCGGGTGGCGTTTCTGCCTGGTACCACTGATAAGGTTCGAATCCGAGTTTTTCGTAGTTCTCCCGGGTTTGCTGCATATACGCTGTGGGTTCGGGGTTCATGCTTTCACCATTGCTCATGCGTCTATTATGCATGAATAGAAACGCAGCGGACTAATCCTGCCAGCGCCCACAATTTGTATGAGTCGTTGGAATTGGTCGCTGGAATCGGTCAGCGTGCAGGTGCACTTTAAAGGCGGCGGACCCTGGCGCGTGGGCTAACGGTCAGTCCGCGCCAAGCATTACGGTCTTGTCATCCTCGACAGTACCGGAGTATTCCGGATTCAGGACGTAGTAGACTTCGCCTTCCTTTCGTTCCCGATTCAGAAATTGCATCAGCACAATCTGTTCGAGCCGATAGTAGAGCTCACGGTCAGGAATAAATGAAAACTTTTCCTGCAGACCGGTAATCGATACCTGTTTGTTGGCTTCCATGTGTTGCAGGATCTGGAGTTGGGTACCCGTCAGTTGCTGACGAATTTCCCACCAGTTGGGTGTGGCCGGTGTGCTGACGGGGAGAGGTGCTTCGTTACCACCTTTCTTAAGTGCTGCAGCTAAACCGTATCCGACGACAAGACCGACAATCGCACCTATACCTAATGCAACGAAATCCATAGCTTAGCTCCCCTGTTTGATGGACATCATAGCGGGTCTTTCCATTCTTGGCATCAGAGGATTGGCGTTTATACCACGGCTTTGGTTTTGTCTCTGGATGTCAGCACGATCAGGGCCGGCATGAGTGTCATATTGGCGACCAATGCAAGTACCATCGCCAGCGCGGTTAACAAACCAAAGTTGACGGTTGGCACAAAGTTCGACAATGCCAACACGGAAAACCCCACCATGATGGTCACTGTGGTGAAGTACATGGCCCGTCCGATGGTGTGGTGCGCTTCTTTAACGGCAGCGACAGGATCCAGCCCGTCCCGCAATTCTTCCTGGTATCGGTGGAGGTAATGAATCGCGTCATCCACACCAATGCCAATACAGATGGCGGCGGTTGTCACTGTCATCATATCCATCTGAATGCCGGCGTACCCCATAAAGGCGATGATCGAAAGCGCGGCGAGCGCGTTCGGGACGATAGCGATGACGGCAAGTTTGACCGACTGCAATAGCAGCGAAAACATGATGAAGGTGGCGCCGATGACGTAGGCCAGGGTCCTTGCCTGAGAGTCAGCGAGTTGTTGCAGCATGTCGTTGAACAAGACCACCATGCCCGTCACGAGAAACCTGTCCTGGCTGAGTCCAGCGTCATTCTCGGCGAACTCTGTAATGTCGCTGATCAATTCGTCCTTTGAAAAATCCGGATTGCTTTCCCTGATTCTGGCGTTAATCCGCATCCATCCCTCGGCGGGTTTTGCGTAAGGTTCTATCAGGAAATCACGCACTTCCCTCGGCAGTTCCCCCAGGACGTAAACAATCTCGAGTCCCGATAAGGGTTCGCCATCGTTAAATTGGCGCGCCATCTGTTCCATCGAAACAAGTGAAATGACCTTGCCGATTTCCGGCCTGGATTCCAGTTGTTCCTGAATCTGTCGCAGCGTGTCGATTTTGTCTGGGGTGAACCAGTACCGCTCTGGAAAGTCATCATCAAAGTCATCGAAGAAGAAGTCGTCGCCCTCCGGGGTGTCGGCTTCGAACTTGACATAAACGTCGAGTGGTAGGGTGCCACCCAGGTGCTGGTCAATCTGTCTCATACCCTGGTAGATATCGGTGTCTGGCTTAAAGTAGTCGATAAAGCGATTATCAAAGTTGATGAGTGATACGCCGTAGATGACGACGACACCGGCAATGGCTGAAAAACCGACCACCCCGTAGGTGCGGTCCACGGCGAGGTGATCGAACCACTCGGTTAGCGCGATTCGCGCACCCATGGTTTTGCTGGCCGCAGCAGGCCCGAGTATGAGAAGCAGGGCAGGAAACAGCAGATAGGTCACGATAAAGGCAACGACGACGCCAAGGCACATCATCCAGCCGAAGTCGATGATCGGCACGATATCGCTGCCCAGCATTGAGCCAAACGCCAGCATGGTGGTGAGTGCTGTATAGGCGCACGGGGCGAACTTGCTTCGCATGGTCCGGACGATCATCGCGCGATGACCCATGTCGAGGTTTTCAGCAAGCAGTTCCCGATATCGAACGATCAGGTGTATCGAAAAAGAAATACTGATGATGGCGAGCAGCGCTATGAAGTTTGAAGACACCACTGTTACGGGTGTTTTCATAAACCCGAGTATCCCCATAGTGATGCCGACCGTGACCATACAGATGGCGATAGGGATCAATACCCAGCGCGGTTTTCTGAAGAAAAATGACAACAGGCAGACAATGAGTAACAGCACAAGCAGGCCAAAGTTACCCAGGTCCGCTTTCACGTAGCTGAGCATGTCAGCGGCGATCATGGGTACGCCGGACATGAACACAACGGCATCACCGTTATAATTTTCTTTTACAGCGCGCAAGGCACTGATCAGTTCATCCCGCTTTTCAACATAGCCGGTCCGGTGTTGATCGTAAGCCGCTTCGGCCTCAGTGATACCTGTGCCGGTTTGCCTTGCTGTCGTACGTGCGGCTCTCAGGGCATCAAGTTCGGTGTCTCTGCGTAATATGGCGCTGATGGCGGTGGTCGTGCCATCTGTTGAGAGCAGGTAGTCGCTAATCAAAGGGCTGCGGGTTAGTTCCGCTTTGGCAAGGTCAAGATCGACACCAGCTTTCCTGAGTGTCTGATAATCCTCGGCAATGTGTTCGAGTGGAATTGGCGGACTTTCAATGAGCGGCGCATCCAATATCGAATAGGTGCTCGCAACCGAGGGGAGTGCTGCCAATCTCGACTGTAGTTCCGCAATCTCACTTAACGCAGCAGCCGTAAAGACATTGTCAGCTGTGTAGGTCAGTACAACAAAGTCATCACCGCCAAACAGGTCAGCCATCTCGTTGTACCTGATCAGGGCCGGGTCACCTTCAATAACCAGGGTGTCGGCTGACGCGTCGAACGAAAAGTCTTTGATGCCGACCATGAAGGCGAGTGCCATCGCCAGGGTGAGGGCCAGCAGCAGGCGGGGGTGTTTTAACAGTATGAGGTAGCCTTTCGGCATATCTGGACGTTCAGTGAATTGTTGTTGTCAGATTACCCGAGTTTGTCCCGCACGGTAATCCCGTAACCATGCCGTGTATCCGAAAAAGATAATGATGATATAGGCGCAGAACAGCAGGGCCGTGAAGTAAAGTTCCCGGTCGAGATAGAGATAGATGGATACGGCATCGATGACCAGCCAATAGATCCAGTTTTCCAGAATCTTTTTGGCGACCATAAATGTGGTGACAACCGCGCCCCAGGTCGTAAATGAATCGATGTAGCCCATGGCCTGCCCGGTATCCTTAAGCAGCGTTCCGCTGACCGCCGTGGCCACCAGTACGACCATGATCGCTGCGACATGGTAGCGTAGCGGCCAGGTGGTCACGGAGCTTGGCGCGCCACTTGCCGCGACAGAATATTTCCACTGGTACCAGCCGTACACAGCCATCCCCAGATAGAAGACCTGCAGCGCAGATTCCATATAGAGATCTACCTGCCAGAATACGTGTAGAAAGATTGCCGTCGACACCAGGGCAGCGTACCAGCAAGCGATATGCTGGCGCACTGCCAATAGCAGATAAGCGACCGCCAGTATCACAGCGGCCAGTTCCAGCATTGAGTTTTGCTGGAACTGCGAAAACGCGGTGGTAAAAAACTCGCTCACGAATCGCCGAGGGACAGTTCCAGTGTCAGTCCGGTGATTCGTGGTTCGCCAAACTGAAAGTAGGGCTCGGTGACGTACAGCTTGCGTGGGTCATTACCAAAACTGCCGAAGGCGCGAACGAATGTATCTTCATCGGTCAGGTTTCTGCCCCACAGTGTCAAGCGCCAGTTATCTGCCTGGTAACCAAGCGATGCGTTAACCAGATTGTAATCGTCACTCTTCACGCCGTGTCGGTCAGAGAAATAGAACTCGTCCTTGCCATCCAGAGAAACGTTAATGAACCAGGGTCCGCGTTGATAGTCCGCCGTAAGGTTATACATATAACTCGGCGCGTGCGCCTGATCACGCCCGGAGAGATCCTCACCAAATTCGTTGATGAACTCATCGAAAGTGGCATCCAGCCAGCCAGCATTGGCGCTTAATGCCAGGTTGTCGCTGACCGACCATCGAACGTCGATTTCCACGCCCTGATTGGTGCCTTCAGCAGCGTTCCCGAAGAAATCGATAAACTCCGTGCTGCCATCAGGGCGAGGCCTGACCAGCGAGCTCTTGACCTGTTGATCATGGCGATCGTCGTAAAACACAGCCAGTTGCAGTGCAACCCGGTCTTCAGCCAGCATCGTTTTCAGGCCAATCTCGTACTCGATCAGATACTCTTCATCGAACTCGCGCAGGTCAGCATCAAGCGAACCATCAATGTTAAATCCGCCTGCTTTGTAGCCACGAGATACCGAGCCATAAATCAGCGTATTGTCGGTGGTGAAATGCTCAAGCGCGATCTTGCCGCCCCAGAGCGAGTCTTCGGGTGAAAAGTCCGCCCCGTCTGAGTCGCGATAGTCTGTATCGCGTTCTTCCAGGCGAACACCAACGCTCAACGTTGTCTCTGGTGTGATCGCCATGTCCAACTGGGTAAATACCGCCAGCGTTTCGAAATCGTAATCGCTGAAAAAGTCCGCCGGTAAGAACGTGTACTGTCGCTGCAGATGCTCATCGGATGTCAGGTAGTAAAGGCCAACGATCCAGTCGGTTGAGTCGTTAAACAATCTTGAACTGTCGTTTGACAGTAGCCGTAGTTCTGCACTCGTTGTCTCCCGTTCACGGAAGTAGTGGTCAGTTGAGGTATAGCCGAACGGATGGATGCCGGTAAAAGACCAGTCTTCATCGTAACCGTAGTCAATATCAGAGTCGGCCGTGTTCAAGAGCGCTTCGACTGTCAGGTTTTCTGCCCGCCATTCGCTCTTTAAGGATAGGTAAGTCGAATCCTGACGATCAAACCCGGGCGCATCAGACAGGGTGCTTCGCGTGTTATCCAGAGAAAAGGCGTCATAGCCGTTATCGATATCAATGTCCGCGATGGTCAGATTCAGGGTCAGCGCGTCGCTGGCTTGCCAGAGGAACCGCCCCCTGATGGTTTGCTCGTCCCTGCCGTTGGTATCGTCTCGATCCAGGAAGTCGTTGTTGATGTAGCCATCACTCTCATGGGATTCCACAACAAACCGGCTGAACAGGGCCTCTGTTAAAGGTGCGTTCACCACCAGGCCAAGCGTTTGTGTGTCGTATTCTGCCGCGCTCAGTTTCAATGAAGTAAAAAAGTCTGCCTCTGGCGGGTTTGTGGTGACATTGATGAGGCCGGCGAGGGCATTGGCGCCGTAACGTGTTCCCTGCGGCCCTCGCAGTACCTCAACCTGTTTAACGTCCATCAGTGTCGCGATGCTGCCGGCGCCACTGAAATCGACATCGTCCACCAGCACGCCGACTGATGGATTCAGGGGGTTAATGAACTGGCTGCGTTCGCCTATGCCCCTGATCTGGAAATACCTCGCCCGGTTACTGCCGGAGGCAAAATTCACATTCGGAATTGCATTGATAATGTCTTCAAAATGTTGTGCGCCCCGTGCCTTGATGACCGCTTCGGTGACCACAGTGACAGAGCTGGCCGTTTCCATGGTGGTATCGTTGCGCAGGTCTGCGGTCACAACAATTTCAGGAATAGGATCTGCCTGAAGCAAACTTGAGGCGGATAAAAGTGAGCAGGCAAGCAAAAGCTTTCGATAGCCTGTGAAGTTAATTTGATTGTTCATGAGTCTCTCCAAAGAAATAAATAAGAGACCCGGCATTGACGTATTGGGAGATGTTAACGGCATCCTTTTCCTACGCCGGCATTAACCGGATCAGGTTCTGGGGTTTGATCTCAGGCATAAGGCCACCCCCAAGGAACGATGCGAGTATAGCGTAGATTCGCCTCGACATCCTTTGTTCAGGTTTGTGGTCCGGTGAGATGGCGAGTCAGGAAGTTAGACAGCCGGGTGCGGAGGTGCCGGAACGCGCCGCCAGAGCGGCTCCGCCTGCTGCAACATGTAGGCGAATTTCAGAAGTGACAATTCCTGCCAGGGTGGTGCAACGATCTGCAGGCCCACGGGTAGGCCGCCGCTGGTGAAACCGGCAGGCAGTGACAGGGCAGGTAGTCCCGTCACTGAAATGTAGTAGCAGGACTTCATCCAGTCGATATAGGTTTCCATTTCTGTACCGTCGATATTGGTGACGTACTCTTCACTGACAGGAAATGGCGAGACCTGCGTGACGGGCAGAATCAGAAAATCAAAGCGCTCGAAGAAAACCATCATGCGTTGATAAAGTTGTGTTCGCGATTTTTCGGCATCGAACAAATCCCGGGCGGAGAGTTTTAAGCCGCTTTCGGTATTCCAGATAATGGTGTGTTTGTACATCTCAGGGGACTGTCGGATGGCATCGCCGTGTGCGGCAGCAAAGCCAAACGCTCGGATCGTCTTGAACACCTGATCAGCGCCGCCAAAATCGGGACACGCCTGCTCGATCAGACACCCCATCGATTCAAGCAGCGTGGCGCGCTTTGCGATTACCGCTTTGATGTCGGGTTCAATAGGTAGCTGGCCACCAAAGTCAGGGCTGAACGCAATCCGTTGCCCGGTTGTTTCGCATTTAAGCTGATCGGCGAAGATGTTGCCGGGTTCTGTCAGGGACAGTGGACTCCTGGCATCCGGACCGGCGATGGCCGCGAGCATCAGGGCGCAGTCTTCAACGGTTCTTGCCATGGGGCCAACAACGCCGGTTGTATTCCAGCCCATAGATGCAGGATAAGCAGGCACCCGACCCACCGAAGGTCTAAGTCCAACGACATTGCAGAAGGCTGCCGGGTTTCGCAGCGAACCACCGAGGTCACTGCCGTCTGCGATCGCCGTCATCCTGGCTGCGAGGGCAACTGCCGCGCCACCGGAGCTGCCGCCGCAGGTTCGTGATGTGTCGTACGGGTTTCTGGTTGCGCCAAACACGTCATTAAATGTCTGAGAGCCAGCGCCCCACTCGGGTGTATTGGATTTACCAAGGGTTATGGCGCCGGCATCGATTTGTCGCTGCACGATCAGTGCATTGTGATCGGGCACATGGTTGGCATACCGGCGAGACCCATAGGTGGTTCTGATATTTTTGGTTTCCAGCAGGTCTTTGTGCACGGTGGGTAATCCGGCGAGGCTGCCTGGGTGTTCTCCGCGGGCAAGTTTGCGGTCTACTTCCATCGCCAGTTGTTCGGCGTGTTCCGGTGCAAGCGTAACGATAGCGTTAAGTCTGGGGTTTGTTGCCTCGATGTGTTGCAGGTAAGCAGCCAGCAGTTCACGCGCTGACACTTCACCAGCCATGATTAACCCGCGCTGCTGAACCGCGGTTTTTGCAACGAGTTCATTCATTGGGCAGTTGCTTGTACAAAGCCCGCGGTGACACGGAACAGAAGCACTAGACTCATCAGTGTCAGCACGGCGGCGAGTGCGAATGGTGCACCTGGAAAGTAGATCGCTGAGGCGCTTGCGGTGAATGCACCGAAGGTTAGGGTCATCATTGGCGGGCTCAGAATAGAGGTCAGAGACATCATGCTACCCATAGCACCTTGTAACTCTCCCTGTTGATCCGGGCCAACCTGCGAAGAAGCAATGCCATTAAGGGCAGGGCCGGCGAGGCCACCCAGGGCGCCCACCGCGAGAAACAGGTAGGCCGCCAAAACCGTGGGCGCCCAGGCATAGCCGACAAAGGCAATCATGTTAAATGTCAGGCCGAGGATCGCCGCCCATTTCAAACCCAGCGCTGGCACCGCTACGCGAATCAGATAGCCCTGGCTGAACACCATCAGGATCCCCACAAAAGCCAGCGAGTAACCGATCTCTTTTGGGCTCCAATCGAATCGCTCGATACCCCAGAAGCTCCAGATAGCCGGCAGGACATGGTGCCCCATGTTATACAGGAACATGACGCCGATGATGCCAAATGCGATACGGAACTGGCTGATCTGTTTTAGCGCAGAAAACGGGTTGGCCCGGCCAGGTTCAAACGGACGTCGGTTATCTGGTGCCAGTGATTCTGGCAGCACCAGCAGTCCAAGTAACAGGTTGCAAAAAACAAGAGCACTGGTCACAAAGAAAGGTGTCCTCGGACCAAACTCTCCTAGAAAACCGCCAATAACCGGACCAATCACGAAACCCAGACCAAAAGCGGCACCCATCAGGCCAAAGTACTGGGCACGCTCCTCAACGCTGGTGCTGTCGGCGATATAGGCGTTACAGGTGCTGAAGGTTGCCGAGCCGATGCCAGAAATTAGTCGTCCGATGACGAGCAAGATCAATGATTGCGCCAGCCCCATGATGAGGTAGTTGATGCTGAGCACGAACAGCGAGCCCAGTAATATGGGTTTTCTACCGTAGGCATCGGACAGGTTGCCGAGGACGGGCATAAAAATGAACTGCATGATCGCAAACGAGAACATGAGCCAGCCGCCGTAGATCGCAGAAGCCGACAGGTCCTCGCCGGTGACTTCCATCAGCAAGGCGGGCGTAACTGGCAGGATGATGCCGAATCCAATCGAATCAATAAGCGCCGTAAGAAAGACAACAGTGAGTGCAAGGCGCTGTTTTTTCACTGACTACATCCCTATGAGGTCTGCTTTATCCAGCATGTTTTGAGAGATTCTTATGCTGGCGGCGTCCACCATAACGCCATCAACCTGAATGGCACCCAGACCGTCGGCCAGCGCTTCTTCATACGCCTGTTTCTGCTTTCTCGCGATATCGACGTCTTCCTGACCCGGTGAGAAGGCAGTATTGGTTGCCGGTATCTGACCAGGATGAATCACCCACTTGCCAGCCATGCCGAGTACGCTCGCGCGCTCGCATTCAGTCTGGTATCCCTCGGCGTCACGAAAGTTTGCATAGGGACCATCGACAGGGTCTATCCCGAATGCACGACAGGCGATGGTCAGTTTGTATCGCGGGTAGTGCCAGATATCAGGTGGGTAGTTGCCGCCTTCGCCAATATTGCGGAGGTCCATGGCCTGAGATGCCGCATAATCACCCATTCCGAAGACCAGTGATTCAACCCGGTCGCTGCTGTCTGCGATTTCTTCGAGTCGCATCATGCCGCCAACTTCCTCAATCAGGCATTCGATGCCAATGCGGTTCTTTAACTTGAGCTTTTGCTCCAACTGATCCAGCAGTGTGGCCAGAAACATCACATCGTGAGCACTGTTCGCTTTAGTCAGAATGATGGTGTCGATCTTCTCACCAGCACCGGAGACTACCTCGATGATGTCATCGTGGCAGTACTCGGTAGCGACATCATTGATGCGCACGCTGACGTTCCGTGGCCGCCACTCGTGACTGTTCAAAGCGTTCACAATCAGGCCTCGGGCCTCGGACTTGGCGCTGGGGGCAACGGCATCCTCAAGATCGAGGAAGACCCCATCACAATCCAGATTAGCTGCCTTCGCCATCATCTTTTCGTTGCTGCCGGGTACTGACAGTGTGCACCGGCGCAGGCGTTTAGGTTGCGTCATGTGAATCCTTAATCGTGAGCATGGGAATCAGTTGAGTCTGCATTGGATATTGGAGCACATCAAGCGAGTCAATCCGCGTTAACCGGCAGCGAGTGAAGTTCATCAAGAGAAACCGACAGGCCTGAATCTGTGACAATGCGGGCGTGGTGCCGGCACAGGCGGCGGGGTTCTTCTACGCCGCAGGAATGAGCGATCACACCGACTTCAAAATTCATGTTCTTGCAGTAGTGCTTTACCCGCTCGGCCTTGTCCGTCACAACCAGCCCTTTCTGAAGTTTTTTGTCGTGGGTGGTGATACCCGTGGGGCAGGTGTTCTTATTGCACTGCAACGCCTGAATACACCCAAGGGCAAACATAAAGCCGCGGGCGGACACCACAAAGTCAGCGCCAAGACAGATCGCCCAGGCGACCCGTGCCGGTTCAACAATCTTGCCGGAAGCGATGATTCTGATTCTTCGTTTCAGGTCGTGTCGAATCAGCGCATTGGACACCATCGGCAGCGCTTCCCGCAGAGGCAGGCCCATGTAATCAATCAGGCTTTGCGGCGCGGCGCCGGTGCCGCCTTCGGCACCGTCAACGGTAATGAAGTCGGGGGCGCTTTCGATACCCCGCTTCGCAATCGCAAGACAAAGGTCTTCCATAAACCCTTTGTCGCCCATCACAATCTTGAAACCTGCCGGTTTTCCCGTGATTTCGCGGATATGCGCGATCACATCAAGCAGGTCGTCGACGTCATCGATTTCAGGATGCCGGTTCGGGCTGATGGAATCGTGACCGACGGGAATGCCCCTGATTTTGGAGATTTCTTCAGTGACTTTTTCGCCAGGCAGCATACCGCCTTTGCCGGGTTTTGCCCCCTGACTGAGCTTGAGTTCAAACATACGTACTTGTTCGTGTGCGGCGAGTTCCTTGAGCTTTGCATCACTCAGGTTGCCTTGCTCATCTCTGACACCGTATTTGGCGGTACCGATCTGGACAACGATATCTGCGCCACCTTCGAGGTGGAACGGGCTCACGCCGCCTTCGCCGGTATTCATCCAGCATCCGGCCATTTTGGCGCCCCGGGACAACGCCAGAATCGCCGGTTTGGATATGGCGCCGTAACTCATCGCAGAAATATTGAAAATTGACGCGGTGCGGTAGGGCTGGCGGCAGTAGGGGCCGATCTCCAGTTCTTCGCTGTCCACGGAATGCTCTGCCAGCGTGGGAAAAGCGGTATTGGCAAAGATCACAGTGCCCGGCGGATTCAGGGAGCGAGTGGACCCGAAAGGGACCGTGCTGTCGACGTCCTTGGCGGCGCGGTAAACCCAGGAACGTTCGGCCCGGTTAAAGGGGAGTTCTTCCCGATCCATGGCAAAGAAGTACTGGCGGAAAAATTCGCCAAGGGTCTCAAACAGGTATCTGAATCGACCAAAAATAGGGTAGTTACGGCGCACGGCGTGCGCGGTCTGGGTGATATCGACGACATACATGACCACCAGGGCGATAATGAGCGCCGTAAAGCCCAGGACGAACCCGTCCAGCAAGACGGTGGTCACAAATCGAACGTATTCGTGTAGTCGGTCAAATTCCACGCGGTAACTCCTGGCTCAGATCATCACCAGCATAAATGCTTTTGATGTCCCGTAAAATGGCTTCATACACATGCAAGTTGCACCAATTTCGCGTAGCATGCGGCTTCTTCGTCGAGCCCGGCGGGACCGGCTCAAATCAAATTTGGAAAGAGTGTAATGACTGATCGAGTATCCATTGGTGGCCTCCAGGTTGCCAGCGTTTTAAACGACCTGTTGGTCAATGACATTGCGCCTGGAACGGGTGTGGAACCGGCGCACTTCTGGGCAGAATTGGAAGCGATCCTGGGAGAATTTGTTCCCAGAAACCGCGCGCTCCTGGCTCGCCGGGATGAACTTCAGGCCCAGCTTGATGCCTGGCACCGGGACAGGGCAGGCCAACAGATTGATGAAGCGGAATACACCGCATTTCTCAAAGAAATTGGTTACCTGCTTGACGAAGGCCCTGATTTTGACATCGAGACCGAGAATGTTGATCAGGAAATCGCGCTGACGGCTGGTCCGCAATTGGTTGTGCCCGTCATGAACGCACGGTATGCGCTGAATGCGGCTAACGCACGTTGGGGTAGCCTCTACGATGCGCTGTATGGCACGGACGTCATTTCTGAATCCGACGGTGCAGAAAAAGCGGGCAGCTATAACCCGGTGCGCGGTGCCAGAGTGATCGCCTATGCGGCGAACGTACTGAACGAAACCTTCCCGATTGCGGATGCCCGCCACGAAGACGTTACACAATACCGCGTGGTTGCAGGCGCTCTGCAGGTGGAGCTGAGCGGTGGCCACACCGCTGGTTTGGAAAATCCGGCGCAGTTTGTGGGTTACCTTGGTGATGCCGCCGATCCCTCTGGTGTGCTGCTTAAGCACAACGGTCTGCACATGGAGATTCAGATAGACCGGACCGATTCGATTGGCAAAAACGAAAAGGCAGGCGTCAAAGACGTGCTGGTGGAGTCTGCCGTTACGACGATTCAGGATTGTGAAGATTCCGTGGCCGCGGTCGATGCGGAAGATAAGGCGGTGGTTTACGGTAACTGGCTGGGCCTGATGAACGGCAAGCTGGCGGAAGAATTTAAGAAGGGTGACCGGGTAGTGCGCCGAACCCTGAATCCAGACCGTGTTTATACGGCGCCGGATGGTGGTGAAGTGACCTTGCATGGCCGAAGTCTGCTATTGGTCCGTAATGTGGGTCACCTGATGACTAACGACGCGATTCTGATGGCCGATGGCAGCGAGATTCCCGAGGGCATCATGGATGGCATGTTTACGTCCCTGATCGCCATGCATGATCTGAAGCGGACCGGTGATGTTACCAACTCCAGAACAGGCAGCGTGTACATTGTGAAACCCAAGATGCACGGCCCGGAAGAGGTTCAGCTGACGGTTGATCTGTTCGCGCGCATCGAGCAGGCACTCGGCCTGCCTGTGAACACGCTGAAAGTCGGCATTATGGATGAAGAGCGTCGCACCACGATTAACCTGAAAGCCTGTATCCGTGTCGCAAAAGAACGCGTGATCTTTATTAACACGGGCTTCCTGGATCGTACCGGTGATGAGATTCACACCAGTATGGAAGCCGGCGCCATGGTCAAAAAGACGCTGATGAAACAGCAGCCCTGGATCAATGCCTACGAGAATTGGAATGTCGATGTGGGTCTGGAAACGGGCTTTAAAGGCAAGGCGCAAATCGGCAAGGGTATGTGGGCCATGCCGGATGAAATGGCGCAGATGATGGATCAGAAGATTGGCCATCCGCAAGCCGGCGCCAATACCGCCTGGGTACCTTCACCTACAGGTGCAACGCTGCATGCAATGCATTATCACCAGATTAACGTGATGTCGCGGCAGGATGAGATCAAAGCCCGCGCGCGCGCCAGTATCAGTGAGTTACTGACGATTCCGGTACTTCGAGGTGAAAACCTCAGCGAAGACGACGTTCAAAAAGAACTGGAGAACAATGCCCAGGGTATTCTGGGGTACGTCGTGCGCTGGATAGATCATGGCGTGGGTTGCTCCAAGGTGCCCGATATCAATGATGTCGGGCTGATGGAGGACCGCGCGACGCTGCGAATTTCCTCACAGCATATTGCGAACTGGATTCATCATGGGATTTGTTCAGAAGCCCAGGTGATGGAAACCATGAAGAAAATGGCCGCCGTGGTTGACCGCCAGAACGCCGACGATGCGGAATATCGACCGATGGCGCAGGATTTTGATGATAGTGTGGCATTTCAGGCAGCCTGCGACCTTGTCTTTAAAGGTACAGAGCAACCAAACGGCTATACTGAACCCGTCTTGCATGCCAGACGCAAGGAAGCCAAGGCGAAATATGGCGATGCCTAGCGCGACGACTTAACGCTAAACGGGTTAACGCTCAACAGTGACAGCATGCCGCAAGGACGCGGCAACGAATACAAGAGGGAAACCGTGACTGGATTGACGCCGGCTAAGATTCTCATTGTTGAAGATGAGGCACTGATTGCTCGCGAGATTCAACACAGGTTGACTACCATGGGCTGGGAGGTTGTCGGCACGGCATTTGGCGAAGAAGCCATTGAGCTTGCCATCGAAACCCAGCCAGATCTCCTGCTTTCTGACATCCACCTGCGACACGGACTGAACGGAATTGACCTGGCAGAACGCATTCAGGCAGTGATCGATGTGCCGGTCGTATTCCTCACGGCCTACTCCGATGAAGATACCGTTGCCAAGGCAAAAACCGTCACCCCGTTCGGGTACATCATAAAGCCGGTAGAGAACCGCGATCTTCAGATCACTATCGAGATGGCCCTGTATAAGTTTCGGGTTGAAAAGGAGCTTCGCGAAAGTCAGCAGCTCTTGCAGACCGCACTAGCCTGTATTGGTAACGCGCTGATCTTTCTTGATTCCGATGGCAATATCACCAACCTGAACGGGGATGCGCGCGCCCTGATTGATAGCGAAGTCATGCTGGGCAGCAGTTGGCGATCATTGCTCCATGACAGTCAGTCTGTTTCCCGCACCGTTGCAGCATCCCTGCGCGATCGCACCCTTGCCAAACTGCCGCCGTTCCTTATGCAGCGCAAGCAGTCTGCTACCCGCCTTGTAGACGGCATCCTTGGCCCTATGGATGAGGGTGCTGTTCTGATCCTGCGTGATCTCGGCGAGATTGAAGATCCGGTGGCGCTATCTGCGAACGAGCACTACAACCAATTAGGCGCCGAGCGACTTACCCCGAGTGAATCTGCCTTTTGCCAATTGCTGATTTCACCAGACAATGTGCGGGATGCAGATCTATCAGTGATTGCTGAAAAGGTACGAGAGAAACTTGATGCCGCACTCCGGACCACAGATCTGCTCAGTGTGCTGGGTAACTCGGTCGTGTCGATCAGCATGCCTTACACCGAACTTGCGGACGGCCAACAGATAGCGGCTGCTTTACTGGAGCAGCTCAATGACTTTCGGCACGTTGACCGCCCCGTGTTATTCAGTGCCGGTCTTGCGCACAGTACGGGCGGCGACCAGGCGCCACTTGACTTGTTCCGGCGGGCAACCAATGCGCTGGAAACTGCACGCCGCTCAGGCGGCGCACGCATCTGGGTGGATGGCGGGCAGACGGAAGTCGTTTCACGCGACCTGGGGGCGGGCAAAGATTATCGCCACGTCGTTCTGTTATGGAATGTGATGAACGCACTCGCTGCAGCAGATGATCTGGCATCCATGTGTGATGAATTCTGCCGCCACCTGTTTCATGTATACCGCGCCAGTCGCTCTGCGCTGCTCAGTGTCGAAGGGGGCCGTCAGCATCTGGTAGCTGCCTACACCGAAGCGCACGACAAGACCTTGCACATTTCGGATTTGCAGCTGAACCAACGTGAGTTTGCGGTGATAAACCAGGTGGCTACCGACGATCTGACTGATCAGATACTCACGCAGACCGTGGTGTTAAATATCGCGGATCGCTGGGTCCTGCTGCTTTCCGGAGCCGAGTTTACTGATGAGGATCACGCCTTTCTGGAAACCCTGTGTACCTATTTTGCCAGTAGCTTAAGTCGTGTGGAGGTTGAACCCGTACCGGAGCCGATCAGTGGCGCGCCAGAAAGATCGTTGGTTTACACCTCCCCGGAGATGCGACAGGTGCTGGAAACAGCCGATCTGGCCGCGCCAACGGACGCCACCGTACTGCTGATGGGTGAATCTGGTACGGGGAAAGAGTTGGTGGCCCGCTATATCCATGAAAAGGGTACCCGAGCGGAGCGGCAGTTGATTGTCGTTGATTGTGGTGCTGTGGCACCGAGTCTGATTGAGAGTGAACTCTTTGGCCATGTTAAAGGGGCCTTTACTGGCGCCACCGCTAATTTCAAAGGCCGTCTAAAAGAGGCCAACGGCGGCACCGTGCTGCTTGATGAGATCGGTGAGCTCCCGCTGGACACGCAGGTAAAGCTGCTGAGGTTTGTGCAGGACAGACAGTTGGCGCCGGTCGGTTCCAACCAGTATGAAACCGTTGATGCCCGTGTGATAGCAGCAACCAACAAAGACCTTAAAGAAATGGTAGATGCTGGCACCTTCCGGGAAGATCTGTTTTATCGCCTGAACGTATTTTCCATTCTGGTGCCGCCACTGCGTGATCGCCGGGGTGATGTCCTGAAGGTTGCAAGCCATTATCTGCGCGTGTTTGCTGGGCGCTACAACAAGGAAATTACTGGTTTTACAGCGGATGCTGAGCAAGCCCTGATAGGGCATGACTGGCCTGGTAATGTGCGCGAACTTTCCAATGTGATTAACCGCGCGGTGATACTCAGTAAAGATCAACTGGTCAGCTCTATTCAATTAGGCGTGTTTGGCGCTGGCCCCCCCGATAGCCTGCCGACCGCTGAACATGTGAGCAGCCTTCGGAGTTTTGTTCGAACCGTTGTTGAGCTTGGTTCAGCGGGCGCTGCCGCTTTGCCTGTTGGGCGTTATCTGGAAGAAGACTTTGTGCTGCTTTGCCTGAGGCATCATGCCGGTGTGACCAACCGGGCGGCGATAGCCATTGGCATGCCGGAGTCCACATTGCGGCGCAAAATCCAGAAGCTTGAAGAAGACTACGGTACGGGTGACCCTGACCGACCACCAGAATGGCCGGTGACGCCAGAGTTTTATGGTGAGGTCATGGAGGTCGCCGCGCATGAAGCGGTTCAGCCCCTGGAACTGCTTTCTCAAATACTGGTAGAAGAGATTGATAGTCGTCATCTGAGCCGTACGATCAGCGCCCAGTTGATGGGTGTGTCGCTTCCCACCTATCGTCGGCTGGTTGACTAGACTCGCCAGTTGTTTCCAATAGTGTAAATTTCTGCGTTAAAAAATTGCGAATTTCGCACCCTTTTTCCGCAATATTTTTCTGAAAAATATTGCGACCTCTCTGCGTATCCATAAAAAACAATAACTTAGCAATCTGGCATGCGTTCTGCACACCAAGTGGGCAGCGGTAGCGTATTTGGAGAGGCGCGCTAAGCTGTTCAGCCTGATTTTTTTAGGCGAGCAGAAAGTTGCAGCCCCGGGGTACCCCCGCTTAAAACCGGATTAACTGGAGAGAGTAAAAAGCATGTTTCAACGAGCATTAGTGATTTTTGGGGCGTTGGTGTTTGCCCTGCTGCACGTCCACTCGACTTCCACTGGCGACGAAGAAACGGCCGCTCAGGAAATCGATAAACCTCGTCAAACACCTGCGCATCTAGCGCGCTACCTGTGGGACGAAACCCAGGGAGACAGAATCAGGGAAGCAAACGACATGGACGTCGACCCCTATATTGGGGATGCCTGGATGGGTACGGACTCGCTGATGCTGGCGCGATACTTGTGGGATGAACAGGATAAGCAGACCGAGCAACCTCTCCAGCTCAGTCGCTATCTTTGGGACGAAACCCAGGGAGACAGAATCAGGGAAGCGAGCGACATGGACGTCGACCCCTATATTGGGGATGCCTGGATGGGTACGGACTCGCTGATGCTGGCGCGATACTTGTGGGATGAACAGGATAAGCAAACCGAGCAACCTCTCCAGCTCAGTCGCTATCTTTGGGACGAAACCCAGGGAGACAGAATCAGGGAAGCAAACGACATGGACGTCGACCCCTATATTGGGGATGCCTGGATGGGCACGGATTCGCTGATGCTGGCGCGATACCTGTGGGATGAAACGGAAGAGAAAACAGAAGCTGTACCTCGACCGGGTCGGCATCTCTGGGAAGACGAATCGCCATCGCTGACGCGCTACCTCTGGGAAGAGGAGTCCACCAAAGTCACGCTGGACGTTGCCAGCCTTGAGACCGAAAACTATGTGGTCATGGGCCGTAACCACGAAGAACTGATGATTCACCTTGCGGTACTGGGGGCGACACCTACATCAACCCTGCCAGGTATCAGAGCCGCCGAAGTTGAGCTCTCAGCAGACCAACTGGCCAAACTCTCCCGGGATAAGGTCATGGGTGTTATCCCGAATGCCAATGTCCAAACAGCTGCGATTCGAGGCAGTGCCAGGGGTGGCGGTCGACATGCCGCGCGCGAAACTCAATTCACCAAGTTGATTGAAGCGGATGTGCTTCACCGTGAAGGGATCACCGGTGATGGCGTTGGCGTTGCCGTGATTGACACGGGACTATGGGGTAAACCAGCCCTGACCAAAGGCACCGATAACCGCAAACGGGTCGCTGCTTACTACGATGCGATCAACGATGAAGAGGTCAGTGATCTTGGCGATGCATCCGGTCACGGCACCCATATCACCAGCGTGCTGGCGAGCTCATTCCCGGCAGTTGATGAAGATAAACAGTTTACCGGCAGCTATCACGGGGTTGCACCAGATGCCGAGCTGATCATCGTCAAGTCGTTTGATGATACCGGCCATGGCACCTACATGGATGTGATTCGCGGCATCTCTTATGTGATTGAAAATAGAGAAAGGCTAAATATCCGCGTGCTGAACCTGTCTTTCAGTGGCGAACCGGTATCCCACTACTGGGAAGACCCAATCAACATCGCAGTCATGGAAGCCTGGCAGGCCGGTATCGTTGTCGTCGCATCGGCAGGTAATAGCGGACCTGATCCGCTGAGTATCGGCGTGCCGGGTAATGTGCCTTACATTGTGACCGTTGGTGCGGTCACTGACAGCTACACGCCCGGCGATCGATCTGATGATGTGATCACAAGTTTCAGTGCGGTAGGCCCAACACTCGAAGGCCACATCAAACCAGATCTGGTCGCTCCTGGCGGCCATCTGCAGGGCATCATGAGTTTGAACGCTTCTATTGCTCGTGAGCATCCCGGGTTCCACGACGGCGGTAAATTCTTCGAGATGTCCGGTACTTCGCAAGCGTCCGCTGTCGCTGCCGGCGTTGCAGCGCTCATGATCGAGGCAGACCCATCACTCACCCCGGACGACGTGAAATGCCGTTTGATGGCATCCGCGCAAGCCGCAGTCGATGAGAATGGCGCGCCTGTTTATGGCCTGCTACAGCAGGGTGCGGGGTTGGTTAATGCTTTGGATGCGGTTTTGAGTCAAAGGGATGATTGTGCAAACTCAGCTTTCGACGTTGGGGCCGATCTGTTCGAGGGAAGACATTTTAAAGGGCCTGTTCGCCAAAGGTCGGACGGAGCTTTTTACATTGAATACTTAGGTACAAAAAGTTCACTGTTTTCCGACGCGTCTGTTTGGAATGAGTCCTCTGTATGGAACGAATCTTCTGTTTGGAATGAGTCCTCCATATGGAGCGAATCTTCTTTATGGGGTGAAGCCTCCGTATGGAATGAGTCCTCGGTCTGGAGCGAAGCCTCCGTATGGAATGAGTCTTCGGTCTGGAGCGAAGCCTCTGTGTGGAACGAGTCTTCAGTTTGGAGTGAATCCTCAGTATGGAGCGAGACGTCCTCCTGGAATGAAATGTCGCTTGAAAATGCTGAACTTGATAATAGTTTAGAGAAAGAGATATCGGGTGTTAGGCCGAGCGGCCATCCAGCCGCAAGTCCAATGCAAAGCTACGCACATAACGATCTTCATTGGAGTCCCAGTTATTTGAACGGTGCTAGCTTTGCGCTTTCTGAAAAAATGTATGCTGGTGGCAACATAGTCGTCAGTGGGGTCAGAGTAAATCAGTGGGTCGAACAAGAGTAAGAACTTCTAAATTGGGACAAAATTTGCTCTTTGTGTTCGTCGCACTGCTAGTAAGTAATCCTCTGCATGCGATTCAAAGGCTGGCTGAGCAACGTAGCATCGTTTTCGACCGAATAGGTACTGAGGAAGGGCTATCGCAAGCTTTTGTTACTAGCTTCGTCCAAGATTCTGAAGGCTATATTTGGATTGGAACTCAAGAAGGTCTTAATCGATATGATGGTTTCAATTTTGATCACTTTTATCATTCTTTCGATTCAAGTGGTTCGTTGTCCCATGATCAGATTCGGGCGCTCCATCTGGACAAAAAGGGACGACTTTGGGTTGGTACCGATAGCGGTCTAAATCTATTTAACCCTGTTAGCGAAACTTTCACTGTACTTGAGGACCGCGTGGGGATTCATGACTATGCAATTTACACGATCGAGGAAGACAACACTGGACGCATATGGGTCGGTGGCGTAGGTGGGCTATATTCTATTAGTGAGACAGACGGGGAACCATTTCTTGAAAAGCAGGAGAGTTATCTCGGTAGTGTTAGAGCGCTCTCGCTAAGCAAGGATGGGCATGGGATATGGATAGGAGGTGTCACTGCTGGATTGAGTTTTCTGTCATTCGTTGATGATCGAGTTGTTCGGTTTGATAGAGATTCCCAAGGCGAGAAGATCCTAGCAGATGATCATGTTCGCGCAATTCTCGAGGACAGCTACGGTTTCGTCTGGATTGCGACCTTTGATGGAGGTGTCTCTCGTTACAACTATAAAGAAGACATAAGTTTTACTTTCCCAATATCGTTGGAGGACAAAACAAGGCTCTCTTCACGGAGAGCAAGGTCTCTATTAGAGGACCGATTGGGTGACATTTGGGTAGGTACAGAGGTTGGTTTACATCTTTGGGACGAGCATGAGGGCTTCGTTAGGTTTGAGCATGATCTAACCAATCCTCGGTCGCTAAGTGAAAATACCATTCACAGCCTTTACCAAGACAACGGTGGTGTTATTTGGGTTGGAACTTTTAACGGTATCAACAAATGGAACGCCAATGTAGGTATGTTTCCTTACTTTAGTAGGCCAGCGAATGCTGACGATATCGCTCCCAGTAACAATATTACCAGCTTTGTGGAAGACTCAATGGACAACGTATGGGTTGGGACGTTCTTTGGATTATTGAAGTGGGACTCTCAATCCGGAGGCTTTAAGACCTATTCCCCCAGTGACATTGGTCTGAATGATAAGCGTGTTATGAGCCTTGAAGCCAGAGGGAATGATATTTGGATCGGGACAATGTCAGCAGGGATCAATGTTCTGCGAGACGGCAAGATCATTAGTACTCACGAACATAAACCAACGAATTCCTTCTCTGTTCCCGCTAACGGCATAACTAGCTTTTTAACGGACAGCGAACAACGTTTATGGGTCACTACTTTTGGTGGCGGTGTGGCGCAATATGAAGGTGAACGCAGATTCAGGCGTTTCCCGGGACCTAATCACAATCAGGATAGCTTCCCAGAAATGCGCTGCATGGATATCGTGGAAGTTAATCAGAATCGATTTTGGATAGCTACTTATGGTGGTGGCGTAGTAATTCTGAATCCAGAAGATGGGTCGACTGAAATCCTATCAACAGCGAATTCAGAAATCCTGAGTGACACACTTTTAACCCTGCTTGCTACGGAGAGAGGCGTCTATATCGGCACAGAGAGTCGGGGTTTGAGTTATTACAATTTAGAGACCGGGGAAATTACAAACTACACAAAACAGGATGGTTTAGTTAGTGATGCAATATATGGTTTGTTGAAAGATGAGAATGGGAATATTTGGATTAGTAGCGCCAAAGGGTTGGCGATGTTTTCGCCGAGGGATCAAACGTTTACAAGTTTTGGCACAATCCACGGACTACAAGGTAGTGACTTCAACAGCGGTGCTTTTCACAGACTTCGAGATGGAAGTCTTGCTTTTGGCGGAATTAACGGCTTTAACGTCTTCTTTCCGGATCAGATAGTTGGCAACATGCATGTGCCGCAGGTGACGTTAACGGGATTCAAATTATTCAACGAAGTCTATGATCTCGGAAAGCCCTTGTCGGAAATCGAAGAAGTAGCGCTCAAATATAATGACAGTGTTTTCGGTTTTACCTTTGCGTCTATGGACTTTACAGCACCTTCTAAGAATTCTTATCGTTATATACTTCAAGGTTTTGACAAGGGTTGGGTCGAGCACATCGGTCGAAGAGAGGTTACATACACAAACCTAGACCCAGGCACCTATACCTTCCGCGTACAAGGTTCCAACAACGACGGTGTTTGGAACGAAGAAGGCGCTTCAATCGCGCTTATTGTTAATCCAGCACCATGGCAGACCTGGTGGGCCTACACCGCTTATTCGGCGCTCGTAGTTTTTCTCTTCTACCTTGTACTGCGATACAACTCTGACCGCCTACAACGAGATGCTGAGCGGCGATACAGTGCGCGATTACAGCTTTATATCGAATCCTTGGAGGAGGCCAGTGACTGCATTCTCATTGCCGACTCAAGCGGTACGTTGCTGTTTGCCAACAACACGATTACCGAAGGGCTAAACAAAACGCCTAGTGAAGTTATTGGTGAGTCTCTTTGGGGAGTGCTTTTTGAAAATGAAGATGATGTGTCCCGTGCCAGAAGTCAGCTTGAGGCTAATGGCCGGTATCATGGAGAGGTATTGCTGGCAGGCAGCGATGGGTCAACAGTCACCCATGATGTGACGATAGCGGCAGTTCAGCAGACCTCGCACGAAGAGCGTGCCTACGTGGGTATCTCTCGCGATGTGACGCAGCGGAAGATTACCGAAGCTGAGCTTGAAGACTATCGCAAGAATCTGGAAAGACTTGTTGAAGTCCGTACCGAAGCTCTGCAAAAAGAAATCGCTGAAAACAAAGCAATCCAGTTGCATCTTGCAGATTCCCTGCAGGAAAAAGAGTTGCTCATCAAGGAAGTTCATCACCGCGTAAAGAACAACATGCAGGTGATTTCGAGCTTACTTAGTATTCAGGCACATGGTGCCGGTGATGAGGTTTATTCCAACATGCTGAACGAGAGTCAGCAACGTATCAAGTCGATGGCGCTGATACATGAAACGCTTTATCAATCGAAAGACCTTCTGAAGATAGATTTTCAAGAATACATCGAGTCTCTAACGACTAGTTTAAGCCGTTCGTATTCCGTGCCCGGCGTTTCTGTCTACGTGGATGTTAACGTTGATCATGTTGAATTGGATTTAGAAACCGCTGTTCCCTGCGGTCTGGTTATCAATGAACTGGTGTCAAACTCGCTGAAGCACGCTTTCCACGGTAAGGAAGGCACGGCAATTATCGACATAGACTTTGTTGCAAACGACTGCAGATACGATTTACGAATAGCTGACAATGGCATCGGTTTGCCAGCGAATTTCGACCTGCATAAAAATACTTCTATGGGCATGGAGATTGTCTCGATCCTTACCACCCAACTAGAAGGCGAGTTAAGTGCGCATAGTGATCAAGGCGCTGTTTTTGAAATTTCTTTTCCAAGGGTAGTCCATGGCTAGTATTTTGGTTGTTGAAGATGAAGTTCTTGTTGCCCGTGACATACAGGCACGCCTTCAGCGAATGGGTTATGAAATACTCGGTAGCGCGGCAAAGGGCGAGGACGCTGTAAGCATGGCGCTGAGCCAGGATCCTGACTTGGTACTTATGGATATCAATTTGCGTGGTGAAATGGATGGGATAGAGGCTGCTATTCAGATCAACGAATCCAAGTCGATCCCGATTATTTTCTGTACGGCCTATTCTAACGATGAGATTTTGGAGCGAGCCAAGATTACTTCGCCGTTTGGCTATGTATTGAAGCCATTCGACAACCGTGAGCTTGAGATCAATATTGAGATCGCTCTATTCAAGCACCACGTTGAGCGAGACCTGGCGGAAACGAAAAAGAACCTTGACGCCACACTCACCAATGTAAGTGATGGTGTCATCGCTGCAGATGAAAACGGCCAAATATTCCTGATTAACCCTGTTGCCGAAAAGATTGTTGGTTGTGAGCCAGGTTCAGGCATGGGGCGCAAGCTGGATGATGTGCTTGAACTTGAGGCATTCGATGCAGGACAGGCCTCAATAAATTTGATGGACCCTGAAACCTTTGCCTACTGGAAGCAGTTCAGTGGCATAAGGCAACAACTCCAGAGGAAAGACGGAAGGAAGATTCCGATAGAACTCAGCGCCAACTTCCTGCAGGAAGGTTCAAACCTCACAGTCATCACCTTCCGGGATATATCTCAGCAACTCGGTTATGAGGAAACTATCCAGAAGAATGCGTTCTTCGATGGCCTAACTGAGTTGCCCAATCGCGCATTGTTCGTTGATCGCCTCGACGGTTCGATTAATCGACGTAAGCGCGGTGATCGCGCTGGACTGTTTTCGGTGCTGTTCATTGGCCTTGACGGATTCGCGGTTATTAATGAAGGCTTCGGCCATGATGTAGGGGATCGGGTCATCAATGAAATCGGAGAGCGAATTGGACGCACGATCCGCCCGGACGATACGGTTTCACGATTCAGTGGCGATATATTCGCGGTGCTGTTAGACCCTGTCGAAGGGGTGACCGGATCAATTCAGGCGTGCCAGCGGATTCTCAATTCGGTACAGGAGCCAATTAGCGTTAATGACAGTATTCTCAACATAACAGCATCAGTTGGCATCGCCGTTAACAACGGCGAGTATCTAACAGCTGAAGAAATGCTGCGGGATGCAGATACGGCGCTTCACCGAGCCAAACAGGACGCACCAGGATCTTATGTGCTGTTCGACAATGCGATGTTCGAAGATGCAGTCAGGTTTATCGACCGCAAAAGCGGTATGCAGAAGGCGATTGTTGAAGGCGTATTTGATGTTCACTACCAGCCAATCGTTTGCCTAAAGACCGGGAAACTTTCGTCGATGGAAGCGTTGGTGCGATGGCCCCATCCGGAAGAAGGCATGATTTCCCCTGCTGAATTTATTCCTATTGCGGAAACGACTGGTCTTATCTTGCCGCTGGGCGAGTATGTATTAAGGAGCGTTTGTTCACAGATCAGGAAATGGAATGACTCAGGCCTGAATGGGTTCAGAGTCGCCGTTAACTTCAGTGCCAGGCAGTTTGATGTGGATGTTGCCGCCTTGGTTCGAGATGCATTGTCCACTGCGGGTATCGAGCCAAACACACTTGCGCTTGAAGTAACCGAAGGTGTCGCGATGAAAAACCTTCATCGCAATACAGAGATGCTTGAAGACATCAAGAGGCTAGGGGTCAGTATCAGTATGGACGACTTCGGCACTGGCTACAGTTCACTGTCTTACCTGAAACGATTCCCGCTCACGACGCTGAAGATTGATCGTGCATTTATTAAAGATATCCAGGATAACGAGGATGACCAGGAGATAACGCGAGCGATCATTGCGATGGGGCAAAGCCTTAATCTGGCTACTTTGGCAGAGGGTGTTGAAACTGAAGCGCAGCTTGAGATACTGCGGAGCTATGGTTGTGATTACATACAGGGCTACTTTTACTCGAAGCCGCTTTGCTCGGCGGATATGACGGAGTATTTGCGCGGTCGTTGAAAAAATTTATCAGGTGTTTCTAAGTAGCACCTTTCGATTGGCGGTTTGATGTTTTGATTCGAATACTACTCGTGTTGTTGCTTACGTCCTTTGTTCCTGTGTCGAACGGCGCGTCTGTTGAGGCTCCTAATCTCGAAGACAAAACTTATGGGTTTTTCCCGCTAGAGGTGGGAGCGGAGTTAGATCAACTAGTTACGTCTGTGGCTCAGGATAACACAGGGTTTGTCTGGATAGGCACGCAGGTTGGGCTTTACAGGTACGATGGATATGAACTGTTTCGATTCTCACACACAAACTCTGTGTTACCCAGTGAGTCAATTTACTCGATCACCAAGGATAGAAAAGGTCGGTTGTGGATTGGTACAGATCGCGGTGCCGCAGTTTATATTCCAGATGATGGCTTCTTCAGAAATATAGTTTTTCCGGAAGAAACGCTCTTTCCACCTCGAGTATTCGACATTTTACAGCGGGAGGATAGCGAGGTTTGGTTAGCTTCCTCAGAGGGTCTCTTTTTCTTAGAAGATTACATTGCTCAAAAGGTAGATGGCCCTGTTAGTAATGCGATCCCTAGATCCCTTGTTGAGGATGCGAATTCAACTCTCTTGGTAGGGACCGAGCGAGAAGGACTCTTCCGCAAGTTAGACAATGGTTTTGTACGAATCGGTTCCGATTATTCGCTTGGAAATATCTCAATTCGAGAGCTCCTTTTGGATAGTGAAGGTTACCTTTGGGTGGGAACGTTGAATAGCGGGCTGCTCAGGTGGTCGCCAGAGACCCAAAAAGTCACACGTTTTGATTTAGGGGATGATTCAGACTCCAATCGAGTACGAGCACTTTTAGAGGACTCTTCAAATACTATATGGGTTGGCTCCGACGAAGGAATCCATCGCTGGAATTTCCAGACGCGAGAGTTTGATCTGTATCCTTCTGGCAACCAGACTGGAATTCGAAGTGGCTTCACATATGACTTGTATGAAGACGAGTCAGGAACAATTTGGATCGCAGGGTTTTCTGGCGTTACCCTTTTTCACCCGGACGCATTAGCTTTTCAAACGATTGATATATTGCCGTTAGGGCTGGGGGGCTCTGTCACAGCTTTAGCGGAAACGGCATCTGGGGATGTGGCGATGGGCACGGAGTCCGGGCTTGCTATCTGGTCGCCAGAGAACAAAGAAATGTTCATTTCCGAACATACCTTGAGTGGTTCGCTCACCTCTTACATAACTTCTCTCGAAACCGATTATGAAGGGAATCTCTGGATAGGTACTTATGGTTCTGGTCTTGGGTTGATAACGGTGAAAGGAGAGCTTGAATTCTTTGATACTCCAAAAAGCATGCTCGCAGAGTGGGGTGTTACAGATGTTCTATATTTGGCCGACTATCAGGTTGTCTATCTTGCGACTTTTGGGGCCGGGATCTTCCGATTTGATCCCAATACGGGGCTATTTACGCGCTTCCCAGATCCCGCTAACGTCGAAGGTCAGTTTCCTGATCTAAAGTGTCTTGAGATAGAGAGGGGGGATGCCGGAACTTTGTGGGTGGCGACTAATGATGCCGCAGCATTTACGCTAGACCTTTATTCCGGGAGAACTAGAGACTTTAGTAGTTCGAATCTAGGTAGATATGCTTCAAGCGTGCTCTATGAAGAATCGACGGTTTGGTTCGCATCCTATGATGGCGAGCTCTTTGAGCTTCCAACAAAAGAAAGGTTTCCAAAAAGAGTTGATGGTATCGACTCACAACTGACTAAACAGGCTTACGGCCTCCAAATAGAGGGCGAAAGTATTTGGATGCCAGCAGCTGGTGTCATTGTTAGATATAATCGAAAGAGTGGAGCTGTAGATTATTTTGACCAGAGACAGGGCGTTTTGAGCAACCTTCATTGGGGAGCTGATACTAAGCTCACTTCGGGGCATTTGGTTTTCGGTGGATCAACTGGCCTAAATCTTGTAGACCCCAAAGCGATACTTGCCCATAAAGTCGAGGCTAGCCACTATCTTTCCAAAGTGTCTGTGAATGAGATTGATATACCTCGCGTATCCGATGAAGGACTCAATCTTAGTTATGGAGAAAGGAACCTGAGTTTTGCTCTTTCTTCTACAGATTATCGATTTCCGTCGAGGGTTCAATTTGAGCGCAAGTTGATTGGCTTCGACAAAGACTGGATCAACAATGGCACCAAACGCACAATAACCTACACAAACCTCGACCCAGGCTCCTATACATTGAGGGTACGTGGCACTAATGGTGAAGGTGTTTGGAGCCCTCATGAGCTATCCATTCCGATAATCGTGAACCCGCCCTGGTGGCGCACATGGTGGGCGTATCTAGTTTACTCAGCCCTTGCGCTTATGTTGTTTTATCAACTCCTGCTGCTTGCTTCCCGCCGGGTGAATGCTGAGGCCGAGCAGAAATTTAATCAGCGTATCCAGTTGTATGTTTCTTCTTTGGATGAGGCGGCGGAGTGTGTCTTGAACGCAAACGCAGGCGGACGTGTTTTGTACGTCAATCATGCGATTAATTCTGTCCTCGAAAAACCCGTGAACTCAGCCATTGGCCATCAGCTTCTTGACGTATTGTTCGAAGAAGAAGGACAAAAAGAAACGATAAGGCAGACGCTATTGGATGAGGGCGGTGCTTTGGATGAAGTTGAGGTAATCGAGGACGCTGGGGCAACGAAGACCGTAGAGATATCTATTCGGGCGGTGCCGGAGGAAGATCAGCACGGTGTCGCATTTGTTGCTGTCGCCAGAGATGTGACTGAGCGAAGTGTACACAACAGAGAACTGATGGAGGAAACGGAGTTTCTTCGCCGTGAACTTGCTGAAACATCGAAGAAGTTACTCGGTCAGATCGAGAGCAGCGACGCTTACATCAAGGAGATGACAGACAGAGTTGCGAAAAGGGATCAGGCGCTGCAGGCCGTCCACGATCGTGTTCACGACAACCTGCAGATGCTGTCCAGTTTGCTCAACCTTCAGGCGGACAAATTGCCGACTGATGAAACGGCAGAGTTGTTATATGAACATCAGCGCCGCATTAAGTCAGTTGCGCTGGTGCATGAGCGTTTACTTCGCTCCGAACAACCGGCACTTGTACCAATGCACGACTATGTTGAGATTCTGGTGGCTTCGTTATCTCGAACACTGTCCCCAAAACACCTCAATATTGAGTTGATAGAGGATATTGGGGAGGCGTATCTATCGATTGAACAGGCTGTTCCTCTGGGGCTAATTGTCAATGAGCTGACGAGCAACGCATTTATTCACGCGTTCGCGGAGAAAACACACGGCAGCGGTCGGGTTAAAGTACTGCTTTATGCCGCGGCCGGTGAATGTGTCTTACAAGTTGAGGACGACGGTTTGGGACTACCTGTCGATTTCCACCCCGGTAAGGCCTCATCAATCGGTTTTGAAATAGTATCGGTGCTTGTAGAGCAACTCGGAGGATCTTTTTCGTTCATCCGGGGCACGGGTACCGCGTTTGAGGTCCGGTTTCCTGTCTCTTAACTATTTCTTCACATCACTAACCAACTCACCCCCAATCACGGTCCCCACAGCCTGATTCGTGTATTCAAACGGGTCACCGCTGTATAGCGCCAGGTCGCCGTCCTTGCCAACCTCAATGCTGCCAAGCTGCGCATCAATACCAAGGATCGTGGCGGGCGTCAGTGTGATGGCGGTCAGCGCATCCTCGAAAGATAACCCGTAGGGCAGGGTCGCGGCCGCTTCGAACAACACCACCCTGGTTTTCGGTACATAGCTTTCATAGCCGCTTTGGAATGCGGTGGGAATACCCGCTTCAATCAGTGTTGCGGCGGTGGTGAAACTGATGTTTTCGCGCTCGCCGTTGGGTCTGGCCATCTGCGGATGCAGGATGACGGGCACCCCAGCAGCTTTGATTTCATCCATAAGTAGATAAGCCTCGGCGGCACCATCCAGCACGATATCGATATTGAATTCGTCGGCGATGCGCAGCGCCGTCATAATGTCTTGGTGGCGGTGCGCGGTGATCAGCAGTGGCATGTCTTTGTTAAGCACCTGGGTCAGGGCTTCGTATCTGAGGTTGCGCGCTGGTGGTGTTTTGTCGTCGTCGCTCTCGGCGGCAGCTCGCTTGTTTAAATAGTTTTGCGTCTCTACCAATTCACTGCGCAGCATGGCGGCAACTTTGCCACGTGTACCGGGTGTTTTCCTTGCCCCAGACGCGTGAACAAGGGCGCTGTCACTGATGGTTGCAGCAATCATGGCGGCAGGGTTTAGGGTGGCCTCGCTAACGGTGTCCCCTGTGGTTTTGGCAATCATGGTTTGGCCGCTGATAATCTCGCCCGGTCCGTGCCCGGTGTGAATGGTCGTGATGCCAAAGGTACGCAGCCATTCAATCAGTGGCGCGCGGGTGTTGTAGGCATCAATGGCGCGCAGTTCCGGTTGAATCGCGGCTGAGCTTTCCAGTTGGTCCTGATCGTCGGGCTGGTTCAGGTAACCGGCAAGGCCAACAACGGTATGCGCATCAATAAGCCCTGGGGTTACCACGGCGGCTTCAACGGTTTGTATCCCTTCAGGAATGCTGACGTTATTGGCAGGGCCAACGGCGGTGATCTTGCCTTGTTCAATTAACACAACACCGTTTTCAATAGGTTCGCCGCTAACGGTGTAGATGATGTCACCTTTAACCGCGATGTCCGCCGCGTAAACATAAGAGGCCAGCAGGCTGACCAGTACAATCATGATTCGTGCGTACATTAGTGACCCTCCTCCAGACCATGTACATGGGCGCGGCCGCTTGGATGCAGCACGCCAAAGCCTCCCTCGGCAATCGCGCGATCTTCCGGGTTTTCAAGGTCGAACCGCTTTTCACCTTCAACCCAGGTTTGTAACACCCGGGTATAAACGCTGAGCGGATCACCGGAAAGCACAACAAAATCGGCGTCTTTGTCTTTTTCCAGCGAGCCGACCTGATCGTCAAGATCGAGCATTTCTGCTCCGGTCAGCGTCATTGCCCTGAGAGCACCTGTGCGCGACATGCCGGCTCGGACGCCAAAAGCAGCCATGCGCAGGAACAAGCGTGATTCGGTGATCGGGTCGTCAGTATGAAAGCCGATGCTGACGCCGGCCTGTTCGAGTATGGGGGCGCTTTTAAAGTCGACGTATTGGGCTTCCAGTTTGCCGCCGGGGCTGTCCAACAGGATCAGCGATACCGGTACATCGGCAGCGGCGATTTCATCGGCCACACGGTGTGCTTCGCTCACATGGTGTAGTACCACACGATAGCCGAACTCTTTTTGTAGTCTCAGTACGGTAAGGATGTCGTCGTGCCGGTGGGTGTGGTGGTGCACGATGCGTTTGCCCTCAAGGACTTCTATCAGTGCTTCTTTACCTAGATCGCGCTGTGGCATTTTCTCAGGATCACCATCAGCGCGGGCAATCTGTTCCTGGTATGCCTGCGCTTCTATATAGGCCTGCCGGATGAGCGATGCAGATTTGGCGCGCGTACCGGGGAAGGGCGCGTCTTTTCTTGAGTTAGTACCGTTGGCCATTTTCATGCCGCCATCAACGCTGCCGTCGCCGCGTCGATAAGCAAGGGCTTCCACCTGATTGCCGTCCCTGAGCTTGACGTAGATCGTCTGGCCGCTCATCAGGTGTCCGGACCCTGACATCAGGTTAACGGTGGTGATGCCACCTGCCAGGGCCCGCTTGATGCCGGAGTGTCGTACATTGATTGAGTCGAGTACCCGGGTTTCCGGTTGAATCGGCCCTGAACTATCAGCCCCTGCGGGCTGCGCGATGTGGCTGTGCGTGTCTACCAATCCAGGCATGATGACTTTGCCGCGCATATCAATCACATCGGCGTCGCGTGGTATTCGGACCTTGTCGCCAACGGCTTTGATGGTCTTGCCGTCAATCAGCAAGGTGCCGTTCTGGATGGGTTCCCCGGATATCGGGATGATGGTCGCACCGGTAAAGGCAGTGGGCGCCGCGGCGGCATAGGCGCTTGTCAAAAGTGCCACCAGGCCGATCGACAATCCGCGTAAAACATTGTTCATCACTGTCCCCCCAATTCATCACAGAGATACCCCGAACATACCGCATTCGTGGGCTGTAGGCGAGTTCGCCGGTTTACGGTATGGTGCTGGTCTTGATAATTCGGGTGAAAAACAATGGCTGAACTTGAAGAAACTTTAGAAGACGGCGTCTTGACGCTAACCATGAACAGACCGGAAGCGCGTAACGCTATGAGCGGCGCCATGATGGAAGCCATGCACGCCAGCGTTGCTTCGGCGGCGAATGATCCTGCCGTACGCTGTCTTGTGCTGACGGGGGCCGGCGGTGCCTTCTGTGCGGGCGGTGACGTTAAAGGGTTCGCTTCTGATGCGGGCAGTAACGAGGGCGGCGCTGCATCAACCCTTGAAACGCGTGTGCAGGGACTGCGCCAGGGCATGGAATTGTCGAAACTGTTACATGTGATGCCAAAGCCGACACTGGCGATTATTCCAGGAGCCGCGGCAGGTGCCGGGCTGTCACTCGCGCTGGCGTGTGATATGCGGTTTTGTCTCGATACGGCGAAGATCACCACGGCTTTCTCAAAGATTGGTGCCTCCGGCGATTACGGGGGATCCTACTTTCTGCCACAGCTGGTTGGCGCCGCCAAGGCGCGTGAACTGTATTTTACGGCGGACATCATCACCGGGCAGCAGGCCTATGACATGGGCATGATGACAAAGATCGCCAGTGCTGAAACGTTTGAGGATGCGTCGCGTGAGTACTCGCGCTATCTTGCGGGTCTGCCTACGGTTGCTATTGGCTATATGAAGAAGAATCTTAATGCCGCGCAGAACGCAACGCTTAGTGATGTGTTCGACCTTGAAGCCATGCACATGATGCGTACCTTCATGACAGAAGACCACAAACGTGCAGCGGTAGCCTTCGTGAACAAAGAAACGCCTGAATTTAAGGGGCGTTAATTGAGCCGGGTTTACCCGGTTGCCAGACAAAAAAAGACCGGCAGAATCACAGTGATAGTGCCGGTCTTTTTTATTCGCTGGCTGCTATGCCGCTTTACCCATCACCATATCCGCCAGTTTAGCGCGGTGGTATTTGGCATCGCCAAATAGTACCTGGTTATGCATCTGTCTCTTGAAGAAGAGATGCACGTAACACTCCCAGGTAAAACCGATACCGCCATGGAACTGTACCGCCCGGCTTGATGAGAACACCGCCATGTCGCTTGCCTGTGCTTTCGCCATGCGGGCATTCAGTTCAGCGTTGTCTTCACCGCAGTCGATGGAGCAGGCCGCGTTGTAGGTCAACGACTTGGCTCTGTCGATGTCGAGCATGACATTTACCAGGGGGTGTTTAACCGCCTGGAAAAAGCCAAGGGGCCTATCAAACTGCACGCGGGTTTTCGCGTACTCAGTGGTTGTTTGCAGCAACCATTCACCGGCACCCACCATATCTGCGCTGAGTATCGTCAGTATTGATGGCGTCGCGGCGGCGAGCGCTTTGTCGCCTGCACCTTCTGCGGCCACTTCGATGCAGTGGGCGCCGGTGAACTCGATGTGAGCCTGATCGCGCGTCAGGTCAATAATACCGTCTGCGATGATGTTCAGGTTTTCGGCTGTCGCTTCTACCTGGTACAAGCCAACACCGCCGGCACCGCGGGCGCTGACAATGAATCGGTCTGCTTTTTTTGCATCCTGAACAAACCAGGCTGTGCCATTCAGTTTGCCATTGGTCACGGTGACGTCAGTATCCGAAGCCTCCCAGGACCCTTTTTCGTTAGTGATCGCCAGCGTGGTTGCAGTGCCTGCAGCGACATCGCCGAGTGCCTTGGTAGCTGCGTCGGTATTACAGGCTTTTAAAGCAAACGTTGCGCAGTACGTGCTGATCAGCGGAGAAGGAAAGGCCGCTTTGCCGGCTTCTTCAGCGATGGCAACAGCTGCTACCAGCGGCATGCCAACGCCGCCCGCTTCCTCGGGTACGCATACTGCGGTCCAGCCGAGTTCAACAACTTGTTGCCACAGGCTCTTGTCCCAGATGCACTCTACCGGTCGATGGATGCTCGGGTCGTGGGCTACCTGGCCGTGAATCTTGTCAGGTGAGCAGTGGTCAGCGAAAAACTTCTGCGCTGAATCACGCAGCATTGTTTCATCTTCACCGAAGCCAAAGTTTTTTGGTTGCTCTGTCATCTGTGTTCTCCTACTTGGACTTGGGCAGGCCGAGCACGCGCTCGCCCAGGATGTTGCGTTGAACCTCGTTGGCGCCTGCCGCAATGGTCACACCGAATGAGTTCATGTAAGCCAGTGGCCATTGGCCGCCTGCCGGTGCGTTCTCATCATTGGCATAAAGCGTGCTGGCTGCGCCTTCAACTTCGTAGGCAACTTGCTGAAGATCCTGCGCCATTTCGGTGGCGACCAGTTTGAACTGCAGCGGAATACGCATGGGATGATCAACTAACGGCGGCACGCTGGCGCGACGCTGGTTCTGCTTGAATGCTTCCTGGCGAATCATCATCTTCATGATTTCGTCGCGAATGAGCGGGTCGTCTGCGGCTGTCTTGCCGTTGCGGGCCTGGGACTTGGCCAGTTCTGCCAGGGCCAGTGGGCTGTTGGTTTGTGCCCCGGCTTCTTCTTCAACAGCCATGCCACCAGAGGCTGGCGTAACCAGCGGGCCAGCGCCACGTTCGTGTGCCAGTGTGGTCATCGCCACCTTCCAGCCAGCGCCAACTTCATCCAGGCGGTATCGATCGTCAACAACCAGGTTGTCAAAAATGACCTCGTTGAAGCCGGTCTCGCCGGTCATCTTGATTAACGGTCTTACTGTTACGCCGTTGCCTATAGCTTCTTTGATGGGTACCACGAAGTAAGACAGACCGTTGTACTTGTCATCTTTGCTGGTACGACACAGCAGAATCATCCATGACGCAAAGTGCGCCAGTGACGTCCAGACCTTGTGGCCATTAATGACCCAGTTGTCGCCATCACGTTCTGCGAAAGTCTGTTGGTTAGCAAGGTCAGAGCCTGCGCCGGGTTCCGAGAAGCCCTGACACCAGATCTCCTCGCCAGAGAGCAGTTTGGGTAGCAGTTCTGCCTTGACGTCATCGCGACCGTGGAAAAATACCGTGGGCGCGGCCATGCCCATACCAATGATGTTGGGTAAGTAGGGTGTTTTGGCGCGCTGCATTTCCTGATTGGCGATAGCCTGGCAGTTTTCCATGCCGCCGCCGCCAACTTCTTTGGGGTAGTCACAGCCGACAAGACCAGCATCGTAGGCTGCTTTTTGCCATTTCTGTAGCCAGTCAAGCGCGTCAGGGTCGCTAAGCTCAAGCGCGCCCTGTGGCAGTTTTACGGGCGGGCGACCGGGATGATTGGCGGCCAGCCATGCCTGACAGTGTTGCCGGAACTCAGCTTGTTCTGGGGTGTCCTTTCGTTGTGCATCGGACATGAGTTGCTCCTATGAGTCTAAAAGTGTGGAAGTAAAGCGAATTGTGCGGTCGCACAATTGGTATGAGTGGCTTTGTACCGGAAAAATGACAAATTGTCACTTTCTTCGTTTTCCTGTTCATGAACGATAGATGGTACGAGTCTTGCTTCAGTAAACCTTGAAACGTTTTTGTGATCCAGTTCACGTTTTTGTAGCCGGGAACACGATGGAAATAGTAAGAATATTGGTCAACAAAAAGGGAAAGGTGTCCAAAATAGTAAGCGTAGGGAGAAAATATTGGGAGTATGGAATACGCATGCCTACATTGGGCTGTATAACTAAAATGTGGGGCATAGACCCATCGTCACATGCTGACGCAATGAGTCATGCCGTTTGTCGGCCGTCGGGACTTGTTGGTCGCTGCCGGGCTAATTTTGTCCGCCATAGTTGTAAAAAATCCTTACATTCTCGTTACTTATATAACTAATATCAGAGGCGCAGGTCGCCTAGAATTGCGGGGTCAGGGGAAGTTGCGCCTGCCGATAGTGAAAGTGTTACCCGCAAGCTAAGCCGGTTTCATCATATCGTAATTTCAGAAGTTGCCACGGATTGGCAGTTGGAGAGGTACTGTGGTTAAGAAAATACGCTTCCAGTTGTTGGAACCGCGCATTCTGTTGGATGCCGCTGGTGTGGTCACGGCCGCGGAAACTACTCAGGACCCGCAAGACGATCTGCAAAAGCAGCTTCAACCAGCTTTCGATAAAGCGCGTGATACCGATGTCCGCTCCAGGGCACCGGCCAGCGATACCGCTGATGCCCCTTATCAACTTGAAGGCCAGGAACTGGCAACCGCTCTCATTGGTGAAATAGAACCATCAGCACTGGTGGTTGTAGATACCAGCATCGAGGGCTACGAGGATCTGCTGTCTGATTTGGACCCGGGTACAGAGATTCTTCTGATCAGTGGCGACGACGACGGCCTGCAGGTTCTTGCAGACTATGTCGACGGCCGCGAAAACATCTCCTCCATTCACATCCTTTCCCACGGTGATCAGGGCGAAATTCGCCTGGGTAACACGACGATCAATACAGACAATGTCGACCAGTACGCGGCGCTGTTTGCCGAGATCGGCGAGTCCTTGACTGATGATGGGGATCTGCTGCTTTACGGTTGTAATGTCGCCGAAGATGGCACGGGCGTCGAGTTTGTTACCAAGGTAGCCGAGTACACGGAGGCGGATGTGGCCGCATCCAGTGACTTGACGGGTGCTGGTGCGCAGGGCGGTGACTGGGATCTGGAATACACGATTGGCCAGATTGACGGCTCAGAGCTTGAGCTGAGCAGTTACAAAGGTTTGCTTTTTGCACCTTCACCACTTGATTTTAGTGGCACGCCTGACTCAACGACAGGCGACGGCTCATCAGTAGGCTCTACTTGGACCTACAATGACGTCGGCACTTTTGGCGGACAAGATGTTCGAGCAGTTATTGAGCTTGTTGAAGTCAAAAGCGATTTGAATGGTGGCGCATCTGCGGGCGATTTTGCAACGCTGGACGATATTGATGAGGGTTCCATTCTTGGCCCATCATGGAACCCACGATTAGGCGAGCCGCCCAACGGTAACGCTTCTGGTGGCGGTTACTCCGTAAGTTTTGTATTTGAAGTTAGTTTCGTTCTCGAGTCGGACCCGAGCACTCCCTTGTTTCTTGACACTTATTTGTCACCCTACGATATTGATGGGGCTTCTGTTCCATCGGACGATTATTCTGAATTTGTTGCAGTGACGGCGCCGGTCGTTTCCGTTGTTCTGGCTGGTGGGCCAGAGGGGACCTCAACTGGCACGGTGCTTGATTACGATATTTCCTACGACGGTAGTGATACAACTGTTTTGTTAACCACTGATCCTAGCGTCGCAAACCCAGGTATCAATGATAACGAATCTTGGCTGGCGCAGTTTCAGGTTGTAAACGCAGAGTCGTTTCTGATTGAAGTTGGTGTAAAGGTAGAGCCCGGAGGCAACTGGACCGACAACACAGATCGTGTCTCGTCTATACTTTTTGATGAGGCAACTTTCACTACACCCAACACGATTAGCCTGCCAATCATTGATCTTGATTCAAGTAACGTTGCAGATAACGATTTTAGTGTGGGGCCGTATATCCCAGGTTCCGGAAATGTGCCAATTGCTGATAGCGATGTAGAGATAACTGACACAGACCCGAACGCTGTGACAATGAATTCGGTAACCATCACGCTGACTAATCCCGCGGCGGGAGACAAACTCAACGTCAGCGGTTTGCCGGCAGGCATCGTCTCAACCGGTAACGGATCGTCAATCATTCAGCTCTCCGGTGTTGCAAGTATTGCCGATTACCAGGCCGCTGTAGAGGCAGTAACATTTGCCAATGACGCTCTGCAGGTTAGTGGTGCAGACAGGGTGATTGAAATTCAGGTGTTTAATGGCGATGTGCTAAGTCCCATTGCGACGACAACGATTGACGTGTTTGGCACGCCCACCGTTAATACCATTACCACCACGGATTCGCAGCCGCAGATCACAGGTACGCTGGATGGCGATACCTTCACCGCCAGTGCGGGTTCAGGTGGTGATCTCACGGTTACTGTTAATGGTATTACTTATTCAGAAAGTGACCCGGAGTTAACCGTTTCAGGCAACACGTGGACACTGTCGCTCACCAACGCGCAGACGCTTCCCACGGGTATTTACGATGTCACCGTGGTGCAAACCGATGGCACCAACCAGGTTACCGATCAGTCAACTAATGAGGTCCGTGTCATTGATGCGCCCGAATGGTCAGTGACCGGCGATGCCAGCGTGCAGGAAGGAGATGACGCCGACTTTACAGTGAGCCTGATTGGCACCGAAGCGTTGGACAATGGCGAGTCTGTGTCTGTCGTTCTCAACGTAAATGATATCGACACCAGTTTCCTGTCTGACTACGACAATTTTGACACGGCCATGAATGCGGCTATTGGGGGCACGGATTTCACGTGGAATGCTGCAAGCAATACACTGACCTATACCGCGTCGAGTGCTAATCCGGTTGGACCGGCGACGCTGAGTATCGCCCTCGGCACCCTGGTTAATGTCGACGCCCCTGATATTGATGAAGATTTCCAGTTGGCGCTGAGTAGCCCAACAGACAGTGCGGTGGATAGTGCTGCCGACGATGTCATTACCCAGATCACCAACGTCAATGATGTACCGACGGTCACCGGTACACCGATATCACCGGCCCTTGAGTTTACTGAAGGAGACGCAACGCCCGTTGAGTTCTTCGACACCATAGACATCAACGTTGGCGAGTCTGCGCAGACCGTTGAAGAAGTCGTATTTACGGTGGGCAATCTGGCCGATGGTTCTGACGAGGTGATTAACGTTGATGGCGTCGCGATTCAGTTGGTAGATAGCACAGGTTCTACCAACAATTACGATTACGAGGTCACGGTCGCCGGGTCCACGGCAACGGTCACGCTCACAACACCGGGTGCTAGCGAAGCTGCGATAGAAACCTTGTTCACATCTCTCAGCTATCAAAATAACAACCCTGACGACCCCACACCAGGCAGTCGCGTGGTCACGATCACCGGCGTGACCGACAGCGGCACAAGCAATGACACAACAACAGGCACGTTAGCGACGGCGACTATTCTGGTCGATAACGTAAACGATGCGCCGGTTGTCACACCGCCACCGTTGACACTCAGTAGCGGTGGTAATGGCACGACACTGGATATTCATGGTGCAGGCTTTAGCGTCGATGACGTGGATTTCGGTCCAACTGGTACGGCAGTCGCCACGCTCACAGTTACCGACGGCACCTTGACCATTGTGGAGGGCACCTCCGGCACAACACTGACGTCTGCCAACAACCAGTCAACTGTCACCATCGAAGGTACGATTTCTGAAATTGACGCGTTGTTGCGTGGCGATAGCACGGGAACAATAGTTTACAACTCCACAGGCAGTGCTAATGACACACTGACAGTTTCTGTTGCTGATGATGGCAACACCGGTGGCCCCGAGGAAGTCGGCTCAGATGTCGTGACCATTGCCAAGGCCCCGAATGCAGCGCCGCTTATTAGCGATTTGGATGGTGATACGCTGGCTTACGGCGACCAGTTAAGCGATGGGGCGCAAGTTATTGATCAGGATTCGCCCCTCGGTGCAATTGTTACCGATGCGGATGAGGATTACGTCGCGGGAGACTTCGATGGTGGCCGGCTAATCATCACGCCCGTTGGTGCGCTGGCTGAAGATACTTTCGGCATTGATACCAGTGGCAGTATTAATGTGACCGCAAGCGGTCTGGTTGAGTATGACGACGGCGCCACGGTGACAATCATCGGTAATACATTTGGCACTTTCTCGGCCACTGGCGGAGAGATCGTGCTGAATGAAAATGCTTCGCCAGAGGCCGTTTCAGCGCTGATTCAGTCGATCACTTATGAAAACACAGCTGGTGCCAACCCAACGCTTGGTCCTGGTGATGTGCCCAGAGATATCACCGTCGACTTCCAGGTTGATGATGGGGATGGTGCGGTCAGTGCTGTATCTACTGCAACCATCAGCATCATTGGCAACCCAGATCCACCTGCGCTGGACCTGGATGCCAACAATGATTCCGGTGCCACGGGCAATGACTATGTCACCACTTGGGTATCCGGTAGCCCCATTGATATCGCGGATGCTGACTTCACCCTGACTGATCCGGAAGATAGTGATATAGCATCCATTGATATCTCCGTAACAGGTCTTGTCGATCAAGCAAGTGAAGTGTTGACGCTGGGTGGTTCAACGGTTTCTCTGAACACGAGCCAGACAACCTCCGGCATTGATCTGGGCGGTGGCTTGGTTGTTGATGTCACGGTGACTGCGGGTGCCCAGGCTGCCACCATCGCGATTGTTGCCAACGGCGGCGGAGACCTGACATTGGCTCAGGCTAATGACTTGATTGACGCCTTGGGTTACAACAATTCGTTGAACGCAGGTGCGACAGTAACTCCCGATAGGACCTTCTCATTTACCGTTGAAGATGCCAGCGGCGCAACCAGCCCTGCCGCGGTCGCTACCGTGGTGCTGGATGCGAATGTGGCCCCCGTGGTTGACCTGAACGGTCCTGGCGCAACACTCAACTACACAACGGACTTTATCGAAAACACAGCCGGGACACCGCTGACTGATGCGACCGCCGTGGTGTCAGATGCAAACGCCAGCGACCTGGTTACACTTGAAATTGTTGCCACTGACATCCTGAATCCTGACGACGAAAAGTTGGTTTTCGGCGGCCAGACATTCACCCTGAATGCAATCAACCAGGCGATTGGTGATATTACGCTCGGTGGCGTGACGGTTGACGTCTTTTACATTGGTGCTACGAAGACGTTCACCATTGTCGCGGATGATGGTGTTTCCGGTCTGAGTCCTGCCGATGCGCAAACTGTTCTGGCGAATATCAACTACGTCAACGAGGCAGACAACCCCAATATTACGGGTCCGCGTCAGTTCACGATAACGGCGACGGACGATAATGCGGCCACCAGCGGGCCTGCAGTCAGCACCATCGGCATCCTCCCCAGTAATGACCCGCCGGTTTTGACGGCGACGGCTTCCAACCCGACCTTCTCTGAAGGCGGCGGTGCAGTTGGCATCTTTACTAACACAGCGGTATCGACCATTGAGTCAGGCCAGTTGATTACTGACCTGACCTTTACTGTCACCAACGTTCAGGATCTGGGCGATGAAGTCATCAATTTTGGTGGTGAGTCGATTGTATTGAATACCGGTGAAAGCGGTACCGTGCTTGGCTTTAACTACGCGGTGACGCTCTCGGGAAGCACCGCGACGGTATCTCTCGATAGCGGTACAGCTGCGACTTCAACCCTAGTTACGGCTTTTAACGGGGCAACCTACCAGAACAATGCCGCTGACGTGACGGACGGTAATCGTATCCTCACCGTCACAGAGATTGTTGATGATGGCGGTGATGATACCGGTGGTAACGGCAGCGATACGGGGTTCCCGAATGTCGCGACCACCATTAATGTCAACCCCGTCAATAACGTCCCAACGATTACTGCAACCGGCGCGGTAGCAGCCCCTTTCACTGAAGACGGCGCTCCAGTCTCCTTGTATAGCTCGACCCTGCTATCAACCGAGGATGCCGGACAAACCTTTGTTGGTCTGGAGATTCGGGTTGCCGGAGTGCTGGACGCCGGTGCAGAAAAACTGCTGTTTAACGGCGGTGTGATCGCGCTCGACAATGGCGCATCTGGCAGCACGGTTAATTTCGATTACGACGTTGTTGATTCTGGCGGCACCTTGGTGGTTACGCTCACCAATGGTGATGTCAGTGCAGCCGCGCTTCAATCTGCTCTCAATACGCTGGCTTATGAAAACCAAAGCGATGATCCCTCCACCGGCAGTGGCAGAACCGTTGAAATTCGTCAGGTCATAGACAGCGGTAACGACAACAATACAACCAACGTTAACATTCCGGCGACGATTGCTGTCACTGCTCAGAACGACGCGCCGGTTATCGGTAACCTGGATGGCAATGACTTGGGTTACATCGTTGGCTCGGGGGCGATTCTGGTTGACCCGACTGGCTTGTCTACCGGTACCGATGCAGAACAGAATTACAATACCGGCAACCTTACAGTCACCAACACCGGTCCCAATGCAGACGCGCAGGATGACATTGGCATAGATACCGCCAATACACTGTTCGCAATCAATACGGGCACGCTTTCGTTCGATGGCACGGACATTGGCACGGTCACTGGTGGTGACGGTGTTAACCCGCTGGTTATCACTTTTAACGCTAACGCGACTGATGCCAACATAAGTGAGCTGTTAGGTGCGATCACCTTTGATTACGCGGGCACAACCTTTGGCGACCGCACCCTTGACTTTGTACTGACGGACGACGGTCCCGCGTCCAGTAACACAGCCTCGGTCAATGTGAATATTGGTGCCGGGGTCATCGCCTCCGACAATACGTACAACATTAATAATGATGGCGTCGCAATCACTATCACGACGCCGGGGATTCTTGCTAACGATACCAGTGTGGTGACGCAAGGTGCACGAGTCACCTACGACGCGGCGAATGGTGGCGGCGCCGACACAAATTGGAATGACGACGACCCGGGCAATACGACGTTCGACTGGGATCTTGGGGCGGGCGCTACCTTCGTGGCAGATGCGGGTAGTAAGTTCGCTGGTATCACGAGTTCCTACTTCTTCGATGGTTCAGAAAATGGAACCACCAGCTCTTTTTCAAACTATAGCGGCACAAATGGTGATGTCGCTTTCGATCTTTGGTTCAAACCCACAGATCTGACCGGAAACCACGTTCTTTTTGAAACAGGTGGTGGTACCGACGGTTTTGCGATTTATCTCAATGGGTCCAATTTAAGCGTTATCGTTAAGGATAGCGCGATTTCTTCAACGGCTACGATAGATCTCAATAGTGTCGGTGTTGATATCAATGACTTTATCCATACGGCCGTTGTTGTTGATCTGACCAACGATCAGATAAAGCTTTATGTCAACGGTGGTAATGAAACTGTCGTGGGCTTTACGGGAGCGGATTGGGCGGGCGGTAGTGCCGCTGGCTTAGGAGGTGCGAACGGAATACCCGCGACTGGGCTTACCTTCACAGAATACGTTGGTGATATCGCTCGGCTGAGTTACTACGAGTTCCCGCTGACGGCAGCCCAGGTTCAGGCGAACTACGATGGTATTGCGCTTGCGGTCTCTGAGATCGATAGCCAGTCCAGTGAACTGACAGACATTGTTGGTGATTACGGGACATTGAACTGGAACGACGACGGCAGCTTTGTTTATACGTTAGATCCAGGTAACACAGAGGTTTCTCGCCTGCAGGTTGGCTCGACACTAACGGAAGAGTTTACCTACACAGCGGTCGGTGCCAACGGTGTGACCGACACAGCCACTATCAGCATTATCATCGATGGTCAGTTTGATGCGCCGATCCTGGATCTTGATGTCAGCAACAACACAGCGGCAGACCTGGATTACTTTGGGAATTTTATTGATCAAATCGCACCTGCGCCGGTACCCATTGTCGACACGCTCAATGATGACCCCGCCGACACCTCGCTAACCGATGGTGATGACACGACCTTCCCTGGATTTAGTATCACCGTGGGTGGGCTCCTTGACGGCAACAACGAACGGTTGCAGATAGCTGGGCTGGATATCGACCTGAGTGGCTCGCTCTCATCAACGTCGGTAACGGTCGGCGCTGAGACCTATGATGTCAGCTACGCCGGTAGTGTGCTGACGGTGAGTCGAAGCGGTGGTGGTGAGCTTACCGAAGCTGAAGTGCTGATATTTTTGGATAGCCTGCGCTACGAGAACTCCAGTAATGGCACGGCGACTGGCGGGTTTAGAACCTTCGACATCGTTGTGACTGATGGTGAATCCAATTCTCCCGTTGCGCGATCTACGATTCTCGTCACGGAAGCAGAATCCGATCCACCGGTAACGGCACCCGATGCAGCGACCGTTAACGAAGGCGAGTCTGTGGTGATCGATCTTGTTGCCAATGATTCTGATGTGGGGTCAGGTCTCCAGTTCAATAGCATCAATATCGTAACAGCGCCGTCCAACGGCACGTTTGTGTTGAACGGGGATGGCACGCTGACCTATACCCATGATGGCAGTGAAACCCCTCTCACAGATTTTCTTCAGTACACCATTGCAGACAACCTGGGCAACGTCTCAGCGGTAACTGACGTTAACATCACTGTGACACCAGTGAACGACCCACCGGTGCTTTCGAATCTGGACGCAACCTTTGGATACTCGCTGAATAGCGGGCCCCAGATATTGGATGGCGGTACGCTGGTTTCAGTATCGGATAACGATAGTGCCACCTTTGGTGGTGGCTTCGTCAATGTCAGTTATGCAACGACAGGTGTCGCGACCGAAACGATTTCTATCGACACAAGTGGTGACTTTACGCTGAGTGGATCTGATGTCATTTACCTGGGTACAACTACTATTGGTACAGTTGATGCGTCAGATAATGGGGTTGGCGGCAACGATTTTCAGATCAACCTGAATAACCTTGCAACCCAGCCGATTGTCAGCGAACTGCTGCAGAGCATTCAGTACGAAAACAGCACTGGGGTCAGCTTTTCATCCCGCCTTGATTTCTCGGTAAATGATGGCGACGGCGGTACCAGTAACGTTGAATCCATCGTTATCCAAAACGAGCTGGGCGCCAATAACGATTCAAATAGTGTCGACGAAGACGATACGCTGACAGTCAACGGTCTCAGCAACGGCATCAACGATGGCGTGCTTTCGAACGACTTTAATGCGCCGGCACCCGGTGCAACCTTGTCTTTCAACGCCACAAACGATGCGAATGGAACCGATGGCACCTGGGGAAATGATGCATCCTTGAGCGGTTTCGACTGGGCGCTCGAAGGTAGCAGCGGTGCTGAGTTTACTTACCTGGCAGATGCGGGCTCGTCTCTTCCGGGGATAACCAGCGCTTATGATTTTTCTGGCACCGGGTCTGGTGCAGAGATGACCGGATGGGAATCGATTATTTCGACACCTGATCGCGGTTCCGCAAGCTTCGAAATCTGGTTTGATCCTGACGTTTTGACAGGTACCCAGATGTTATTCGAATCAGGAGATGGCACTGACGGAATCGCGCTTCATTTAAATGGCGCGGACTTGATCGCGACGGTCAAAGATGGCGGGACCACATCGACTCTGACCGAAACCATTTCAGATACCGGGGATTTTATCCAGGCGATTGTCGTTGTAGATTTTGAAGCCGATACGCTGGAGCTCTATGTTGACGGTACGTCCGTGGGTAGCACCGTGTTCACAGGGAACGATTGGTCAACGAATAACACCGCTGGGCTCGGCAGAAGTAGTGGCAGCGATGTGGTAGGCGGGACCTCGCCCTTTGATGGCCAGATTGCGATCTTCCGTATGTACGAATCTGCACTTTCAGGCACCGAAGTTCTGGAAAACTATGACGCAATAGCGGCAAGCGATCTTGGCCTCACTGTGATTTCCGTTGCTGATGATGATGGTGACAGTGTCCCGGTTGGCTCGCCCTTTACCACGGATTTGGGGGCTGTCCTGACCCTTAACGCTGATGGCAGCTACGCATATGACACAACCATTGCGGATACAGCGATTCAGGCGCTAGCCGAGGGCGAAACCGCGACCGAAACATTCTCCTATACGATTCAGGACAACCTGGGCAATACAGATTCCGCCACGCTGACCATCACCATTAATGGCAGCAACGATGACCCGACGGTAACCGTTGAAGCAGGCAACAGTAACGTTGGATCGCTGACGGAAACCGATGCCACGCTGACCACAACTGGCACCTTGACGCTGGCAGACGTCGATGAAACAGATGTCGTCAATGTCGACGTCAGCTCAGTTCTGGCAAGTGGTACGACGGCCGGTGGCCCAGACAATGCAACCTTGTTGGCAATGTTAACGCTGACAGATGATGACCTGACGGGTAGCGAGACCAGCGAGGAATTCTCCTGGAATTTCGACAGTGGTGCAGCGGATGCCTTTGATTATTTGGCGTTAGGCGAGACGGTAACACTAACCTATACCCTGACTGCGTCAGATGATAATGGTGTCCCCGGCACGGGTACCCAGACGGTGACCATCACCATTACTGGCACGAATGAAAGCCCGGGTATCTCTGTTGATATCGGGGATAGCGACTCGGATGCCATTACTGAAACCGATGCCACCCTCTCAACGACGGGTACATTAACGCTTACCGACGCGGATCAATCGGATGTCGTTAACGTTGCGGTTTCTGCGGTCCTGACAAGTGGCGTCACCACTGGTGGTCCGGACAATGCCACGTTCCTGTCGATGCTCTCGCTGACAGATGATGACCTGACCGGTAGCGAAACCAGTGAAGTGTTTACCTGGGACTTTAATAGTGGTGCCGCAGATGCGTTTGATTACCTCGCAGAAAGTGAAACCGTCACGCTGACCTATACCCTGACGGCGACTGACGATAGCGGCGACACCGGTAATGATACAACCACCCAAACGGTCACTATCGTTGTCACGGGCACAAATGACGCGCCCGTAATTACTGTCGAAGCAGGAGACAGCGCTGCTTCTACCCTGCTCGAAACTGATGGCACCTTAACGGACACAGGCACGTTGACCGTTGTTGATGTCGACGTGGCGGACAACGTCGCGCCCACTTTCGCGGTCGTTGCCAGCGGCGAAACTGATGGTCTTGTGCCAGACAATGCTGCGCTTGAGGCAATGTTCACGGTAACCCCCGATCCGATCGATTCAGATCCCGGTGCGCTAAATAACCTGAATTGGTCGTTTGATTCCGGCGGTGAGGCCTTTGATTATCTGAAAGGCACTGAAACGCTGACGCTGACCTACACGATCACGGTCACGGATGGCGAAGGGGCCACTGACCAGCAGGATGTTGTTATTCAGGTTACGGGGTCTAACGATGCGCCGACGATCACGGTGACGGCGAATGACTTTACGGAAGATGCTGGTGGTTTGACTGCCGGCACGAGTGTTGCGGGCACGTATACGACGGATGATGAGGACGGTGACACCTTAACGGTGACGTTCACGACTCCGACGACTCACTACACGCTGGACAACGGTAACGTGTTGCTGACGCAAGCTGGCATCGATGTGATCAATGCCGGTGGCATCCTGGATGCGATCGATCTGACGGTGACGGATGACGGCGTCGGCACGTTAACGGGTACGGATGACGATACGCCGGTTGTGACGGATGCGAATGATCTCCCGGTTGTCGATGCGCCGATCGCGGATCAGGTGTTGTTGGAAGACTTTAGTAATTACACGATCGATCTGAACGCGGTGTTTGGAGATGAAGAAACGGCTGATGGTTCGTTGATTTACAGTGTGTCTGGCGAGACGAATATTGGCGTGTCGATTGTCGGCGGTATTGCGACGATCAGTGCGGCGACGGCGGATTGGAATGGCAGTGAGACGCTGACGTTTACGGCCGAGGATGCCGGTGGTTTGACGGTGGACGATGTCGTGTTGTTTACGGTGAATCCGATTGTCGACATTGCCGACGATGGAGATCCGACGCCGGTGTCGGTTGTCGAAGACACGCCGACGGTGATCAATGTCCTGGGTAACGATACGTTTGAGAATGTCGGTGCGGTTGTGACGTCGGTTGACGATAGTGGCAGCACGGGCAGTGTGAGTGTTGTTGGTGGAGTTGTGACGTACACGCCGGCGGCAGACGCGACGGGCACGGATAGCTTTACGTATACGGTGACGTCAGGCGGCGTGACCGAGACAGCGACGGTGACGGTTGATGTCACGGCGGTCGAAGATGAGTCGACGATCACGGGAGACACGAGTGGTTCGGTCGACGAAGACAACGGCAATATCACGGGCGATTTGAACGCGACGGATGTTGACGGTCTGACGGACGGCACCTACTTTACGGTGAGCGCGGCGGGCAATGGCACGGCGAGCATCGATGCAGAAACCGGGGCTTGGAGTTACACGCCGACGGCGGACTACAACGGCGCAGACAGCTTTGTTGTGACGGTGACGGATGATGATGGCGGCACGACGACGCAGTTGATTAGCTTGACGGTGAATCCGATTGTCGACATTGCCGACGATGGAGATCCGACGCCGGTGTCGGTTGTCGAAGACACGCCGACGGTGATCAATGTCCTGGGTAACGATACGTTTGAGAATGTCGGTGCGGTTGTGACGTCGGTTGACGATAGTGGCAGCACGGGCAGTGTGAGTGTTGTTGGTGGAGTTGTGACGTACACGCCGGCGGCAGACGCGACGGGCACGGATAGCTTTACGTATACGGTGACGTCAGGCGGCGTGACCGAGACAGCGACGGTGACGGTTGATGTCACGGCGGTCGAAGATGAGTCGACGATCACGGGAGACACGAGTGGTTCGGTCGACGAAGACAACGGCAATATCACGGGCGATTTGAACGCGACGGATGTTGACGGTCTGACGGACGGCACCTACTTTACGGTGAGCGCGGCGGGCAATGGCACGGCGAGCATCGATGCAGAAACCGGGGCTTGGAGTTACACGCCGACGGCGGACTACAACGGCGCAGACAGCTTTGTTGTGACGGTGACGGATGATGATGGCGGCACGACGACGCAGTTGATTAGCTTGACGGTGAATCCGATTGTCGACATTGCCGACGATGGAGATCCGACGCCGGTGTCGGTTGTCGAAGACACGCCGACGGTGATCAATGTCCTGGGTAACGATACGTTTGAGAATGTCGGTGCGGTTGTGACGTCGGTTGACGATAGTGGCAGCACGGGCAGTGTGAGTGTTGTTGGTGGAGTTGTGACGTACACGCCGGCGGCAGACGCGACGGGCACGGATAGCTTTACGTATACGGTGACGTCAGGCGGCGTGACCGAGACAGCGACGGTGACGGTTGATGTCACGGCGGTCGAAGATGAGTCGACGATCACGGGAGACACGAGTGGTTCGGTCGACGAAGACAACGGCAATATCACGGGCGATTTGAACGCGACGGATGTTGACGGTCTGACGGACGGCACCTACTTTACGGTGAGCGCGGCGGGCAATGGCACGGCGAGCATCGATGCAGAAACCGGGGCTTGGAGTTACACGCCGACGGCGGACTACAACGGCGCAGACAGCTTTGTTGTGACGGTGACGGATGATGATGGCGGCACGACGACGCAGTTGATTAGCTTGACGGTGAATCCGATTGTCGACATTGCCGACGATGGAGATCCGACGCCGGTGTCGGTTGTCGAAGACACGCCGACGGTGATCAATGTCCTGGGTAACGATACGTTTGAGAATGTCGGTGCGGTTGTGACGTCGGTTGACGATAGTGGCAGCACGGGCAGTGTGAGTGTTGTTGGTGGAGTTGTGACGTACACGCCGGCGGCAGACGCGACGGGCACGGATAGCTTTACGTATACGGTGACGTCAGGCGGCGTGACCGAGACAGCGACGGTGACGGTTGATGTCACGGCGGTCGAAGATGAGTCGACGATCACGGGAGACACGAGTGGTTCGGTCGACGAAGACAACGGCAATATCACGGGCGATTTGAACGCGACGGATGTTGACGGTCTGACGGACGGCACCTACTTTACGGTGAGCGCGGCGGGCAATGGCACGGCGAGCATCGATGCAGAAACCGGGGCTTGGAGTTACACGCCGACGGCGGACTACAACGGCGCAGACAGCTTTGTTGTGACGGTGACGGATGATGATGGCGGCACGACGACGCAGTTGATTAGCTTGACGGTGAATCCGATTGTCGACATTGCCGACGATGGAGATCCGACGCCGGTGTCGGTTGTCGAAGACACGCCGACGGTGATCAATGTCCTGGGTAACGATACGTTTGAGAATGTCGGTGCGGTTGTGACGTCGGTTGACGATAGTGGCAGCACGGGCAGTGTGAGTGTTGTTGGTGGAGTTGTGACGTACACGCCGGCGGCAGACGCGACGGGCACGGATAGCTTTACGTATACGGTGACGTCAGGCGGCGTGACCGAGACAGCGACGGTGACGGTTGATGTCACGGCGGTCGAAGATGAGTCGACGATCACGGGAGACACGAGTGGTTCGGTCGACGAAGACAACGGCAATATCACGGGCGATTTGAACGCGACGGATGTTGACGGTCTGACGGACGGCACCTACTTTACGGTGAGCGCGGCGGGCAATGGCACGGCGAGCATCGATGCAGAAACCGGGGCTTGGAGTTACACGCCGACGGCGGACTACAACGGCGCAGACAGCTTTGTTGTGACGGTGACGGATGATGATGGCGGCACGACGACGCAGTTGATTAGCTTGACGGTGAATCCGATTGTCGACATTGCCGACGATGGAGATCCGACGCCGGTGTCGGTTGTCGAAGACACGCCGACGGTGATCAATGTCCTGGGTAACGATACGTTTGAGAATGTCGGTGCGGTTGTGACGTCGGTTGACGATAGTGGCAGCACGGGCAGTGTGAGTGTTGTTGGTGGAGTTGTGACGTACACGCCGGCGGCAGACGCGACGGGCACGGATAGCTTTACGTATACGGTGACGTCAGGCGGCGTGACCGAGACAGCGACGGTGACGGTTGATGTCACGGCGGTCGAAGATGAGTCGACGATCACGGGAGACACGAGTGGTTCGGTCGACGAAGACAACGGCAATATCACGGGCGATTTGAACGCGACGGATGTTGACGGTCTGACGGACGGCACCTACTTTACGGTGAGCGCGGCGGGCAATGGCACGGCGAGCATCGATGCAGAAACCGGGGCTTGGAGTTACACGCCGACGGCGGACTACAACGGCGCAGACAGCTTTGTTGTGACGGTGACGGATGATGATGGCGGCACGACGACGCAGTTGATTAGCTTGACGGTGAATCCGATTGTCGACATTGCCGACGATGGAGATCCGACGCCGGTGTCGGTTGTCGAAGACACGCCGACGGTGATCAATGTCCTGGGTAACGATACGTTTGAGAATGTCGGTGCGGTTGTGACGTCGGTTGACGATAGTGGCAGCACGGGCAGTGTGAGTGTTGTTGGTGGAGTTGTGACGTACACGCCGGCGGCAGACGCGACGGGCACGGATAGCTTTACGTATACGGTGACGTCAGGCGGCGTGACCGAGACAGCGACGGTGACGGTTGATGTCACGGCGGTCGAAGATGAGTCGACGATCACGGGAGACACGAGTGGTTCGGTCGACGAAGACAACGGCAATATCACGGGCGATTTGAACGCGACGGATGTTGACGGTCTGACGGACGGCACCTACTTTACGGTGAGCGCGGCGGGCAATGGCACGGCGAGCATCGATGCAGAAACCGGGGCTTGGAGTTACACGCCGACGGCGGACTACAACGGCGCAGACAGCTTTGTTGTGACGGTGACGGATGATGATGGCGGCACGACGACGCAGTTGATTAGCTTGACGGTGAATCCGATTGTCGACATTGCCGACGATGGAGATCCGACGCCGGTGTCGGTTGTCGAAGACACGCCGACGGTGATCAATGTCCTGGGTAACGATACGTTTGAGAATGTCGGTGCGGTTGTGACGTCGGTTGACGATAGTGGCAGCACGGGCAGTGTGAGTGTTGTTGGTGGAGTTGTGACGTACACGCCGGCGGCAGACGCGACGGGCACGGATAGCTTTACGTATACGGTGACGTCAGGCGGCGTGACCGAGACAGCGACGGTGACGGTTGATGTCACGGCGGTCGAAGATGAGTCGACGATCACGGGAGACACGAGTGGTTCGGTCGACGAAGACAACGGCAATATCACGGGCGATTTGAACGCGACGGATGTTGACGGTCTGACGGACGGCACCTACTTTACGGTGAGCGCGGCGGGCAATGGCACGGCGAGCATCGATGCAGAAACCGGGGCTTGGAGTTACACGCCGACGGCGGACTACAACGGCGCAGACAGCTTTGTTGTGACGGTGACGGATGATGATGGCGGCACGACGACGCAGTTGATTAGCTTGACGGTGAATCCGATTGTCGACATTGCCGACGATGGAGATCCGACGCCGGTGTCGGTTGTCGAAGACACGCCGACGGTGATCAATGTCCTGGGTAACGATACGTTTGAGAATGTCGGTGCGGTTGTGACGTCGGTTGACGATAGTGGCAGCACGGGCAGTGTGAGTGTTGTTGGTGGAGTTGTGACGTACACGCCGGCGGCAGACGCGACGGGCACGGATAGCTTTACGTATACGGTGACGTCAGGCGGCGTGACCGAGACAGCGACGGTGACGGTTGATGTCACGGCGGTCGAAGATGAGTCGACGATCACGGGAGACACGAGTGGTTCGGTCGACGAAGACAACGGCAATATCACGGGCGATTTGAACGCGACGGATGTTGACGGTCTGACGGACGGCACCTACTTTACGGTGAGCGCGGCGGGCAATGGCACGGCGAGCATCGATGCAGAAACCGGGGCTTGGAGTTACACGCCGACGGCGGACTACAACGGCGCAGACAGCTTTGTTGTGACGGTGACGGATGATGATGGCGGCACGACGACGCAGTTGATTAGCTTGACGGTGAATCCGATTGTCGACATTGCCGACGATGGAGATCCGACGCCGGTGTCGGTTGTCGAAGACACGCCGACGGTGATCAATGTCCTGGGTAACGATACGTTTGAGAATGTCGGTGCGGTTGTGACGTCGGTTGACGATAGTGGCAGCACGGGCAGTGTGAGTGTTGTTGGTGGAGTTGTGACGTACACGCCGGCGGCAGACGCGACGGGCACGGATAGCTTTACGTATACGGTGACGTCAGGCGGCGTGACCGAGACAGCGACGGTGACGGTTGATGTAACCCCCGTAGACGACACGCCAGTCCCAACTATTCTGCTCACAGAAATACCAGACACAACGCTGATAGCCATTCAGGCTGCATTGGGTCAGACAACGGAAGTGACTGGTACTGTCGGGGGTGATGCTGAAGATGGTGATCTTATAACGATTACCATCAATGGTAGTGACTATACCGGCACGGTCAGTGATGGTGGGTTCTCTATCACCGTGCAAGCATCAGATTTCATCAGTGATTCTGATAGCATCATCGAAGGCGTCGTTGAATCAACCGCAGATGATGGCAGTGTTGGCACAGACGACGATGATGTCGCTTACACAATCGCAGCCGTTATCCCTGTTCAGTTCACGGATAACTTCGTCAATGGTGTGAGCTACGTAACGTCCTCGGGAATCTCCTTGTTAACCGGTCAATACGGTGACCCTGGCACCTTTTTCTATCGTCCTGGAGACTCGATCACATTCTCGGTGGGCGATGTAATCATCGCTGAGTTTGAAGCGGCTGATATTCAGGGCAACGTTCTGTTCCTTCAGGACCTGGCAGGTGTACCTCTGTCAAATTCGAACAGTAACTACGTTGAGAACATGGCGATCTTCCTGCAGGCGCTTGATGACGACCTCCAGGACACCACACCAGGTGACGGTACATTGCAGACTAACGCCCTGGTCGGTAATGAAGCCAGCTACGCGACCAACATTAACATTACGCAGGCAACGCGTGATGCATTCACCGGCTACATCGATCCCACAACTGGACAACCGCTGAAGATTGAGAACTCTGGTAAGCAGATGATTTCAGATGCTTTGGCGCATGTTGATATCGAGTTCACGCGCGAGTCCGAACTCGATAATACTGGTAATGGTATCAATGCCTTCGAAACACTGGCCATGGACCATGTTGCAGATACAATTGATGTGCTTGCAGACGGCCGCGGGCCGGTTGTTACCGACGCTCGTACGATAGATGTCCTTGATGTGCCAGGCGGTACAATTGAATATCGCTATGACGCGATTACAAACGAGATTACTTTTAGTGCGCTCGACCTTCTGGTGGGTGCAACTGGTAAGCAGGTTATTACTCAGAACCTTCTGGTAAGCAATATCCAGCTTAGCGCTGAGTTCATAGATCTGGGCACGCTGGAAGACAGGGGTGGTGGTAACTATGCTATCGTCCTCAACCCTGGTTTCGATCAATATGACCTGGAGAATCTTTCTGTAGATTACAGGGTAGAAGACTGGACGGTGTTCCGCGAGGTTACGAGTCAATCCCTCGACCTGTTCAAGTCACATCTGTCAGCCGCAACCACAGATGTTCCCGAAAGTGATGAATACGCAACCTTCACACTAAACAGCGCTCTAACCTTTGCATCTGATCAGCCGCTGACCATCGAGTTTTCAAGTGAGAGTGTGTCGGACCTTCTGGGCATTGCTGTCGCCGAATATGGCGACGATTTCCTCATTCCAGTCGAGTTCTCGACAGACGGTGGTCTTACATGGCAGACCATGGACCAGGTTGATAGCTACATAAATGAGCTAGGTACGCCGTTGCCGGTCTTTGGCTTTACGCTGCCGGCCAACGCTGATTCCGTTGAGATTCGCATTCCAATATTCGATGACCTCAAGGTCGAGGAGAGCATTGAGTATATAGATCTGACTATCAGGGGTGATCAGGTTTATGACGAAAACCTGCGTATCGGCATTATCGATAACGATCCAACCGTTAATGCGTTGCCAACGCTATCCGTTAACTTCGTCTATGTTATTGAAAATGAGGGTAATGCTGTTCTAACGGTTACGCTCAGTGAACCTTCTGCAGTATCTGTTAGTGTCGACTATCAAACAGTTAGTCTGGGAGCAGCGCTTGCAGGTACTGACTATCTGCATATAGCGGACACCCTGACTTTTGCACCGGGTCAAACCAGTCTCACGATTGATGTACCAATTGTGGATGATTTAGTGCCAGAGTTTTCTCCGTCACCTGAAATGTTGTTGTTGTCACTGTCTGACCCGACGAATGCTGTGCTCGGTGATCCGATGGGTACTATCAGGATATTCGATAACGATACGCCTGCAAGTGTGTTTGCGAATATCGACCTCGATATCATCAATGTTGACGGGGTGATTAATCTGGAAGATGTCGACAGCATCATTGCAGTAACCGGATCGGTTACAACGGATGGCACCTATGGATTGATTACGCTGACGATCAACGGTAGTGACTACAAGATCCCAATGCGTCCCGATGGGACTTTCACAGTGGAAGTGCCCGCCTCTGAGCTCATCAGTGATACTGATCTGGTTATTGATGCGCAGGTATACGCCTATGATGCTGCTGGTAACAGCGGGCAGGGTACCACCACCGAGCCCTATATCCTGGACGTTACTCCGCCGACACTGACAATAAGTTCTTCGGATAACTTTCTGACTGATGGGGAAACGACAACCGTCACCTTTACGTTCAACGAGCAGGTGGCGGGATTCACTGACGCAGACATCAGTGTAACTGGTGGTAGCCTTGGACCTATTTCAACTTCCGACGGTGGCCAAACTTATACAGCAAACTTCACTCCAGATAGTGGCTTTGATGGTACTGGCACGATAGCGGTTACCGATGACACCTATACTGACCTCCTGCAAAACGATGGAACAGGTGATTCCCATGACCTGACTATCGCGACTGTTGCACCTACGCTCTCCATTTCTGCTCTTAGTACTGACTTATCGGCGGGTGAAACGACCACGGTTATTTTCACGTTCAGTGAGCCCGTTACGGACTTTTTTGATGGTGATATCAGTGTTTTAGGTGGCACGCTCGGTGCGATTAATTCCCTGGATGGCGGCGTGACATTTATGGCGACGTTTGTGCCTGCCGATGGCTTTGAGGGGCTGGCGAACATAGCGGTTGTTGATGCCACTTACGTTGATCTGGATGCCAATGCTGGAACGGGTGACACTCTTGATATTGCGATAGATACATCCTTGCCCATACCAACCATTACGGTTGATCCCAGTGTTACGCCCGATGACATTATCAATGCCTCGGAATCATCAGAAACAATTACGATTGAAGGTAGTGTGGGCGGTGATGCAAAAGCGGGCGATATGGTTACGCTTACGGTCAACTCAGTATTGTTCACAGGTGTTGTTCAGAACGACCTGAGATTCAGCATCGATGTCGGAGGTGGCGATCTCTCTGCAGATAATGATCTCACCATAGATGCGAGTGTTTCGACAGCGGACCTTTCAGGAAACACCGGTACTGCAACGGATACTGAGTCCTATTCTCTTGAGTTGGGTGAGCCAGTATTTGCCGATCAGACACATAGCTATTCGGAAAATCGTGGTGTCGGCGCAACGGTGGCAACGCTGACAGCAACGGATAACATCGCGATTGTTTCATTCAGCTTTGACGGGACAGGTACGCAGTCCAGCGTCGATGGCTACTATCAAATCGATAATGCCGGGAATATCAGTATAACCGCGGCTGGTGTTGCCGCCGGTGTGGCTCAGAACGACTTCGAGACAACCCCGAATTCGTTTGACTACGATATTATCGCAGAAGATGCCGCGGGTAACGTAACAACAGCGACGGTAACACTTGAAGTTACTGATGCAGATGACAATTCACCCAACCTGACAATTACGTCTGATGACGTTGATCTCACAGACGGGGAAACAGCGCAGATAACCTTTACATTCAGCGAACCAGTTACGGGATTTATTGATAGTGATATTTCAGTATCAGGTGGCTCGCTTGATGCAATTTCTACCTCTGATGGCGGTGTAACCTTTACAGCAACATTCACCCCAGCGGATCCCTTCGCAGGTCTGGCCAACATATCAGTCTCTGATGATACCTACACAGATCTGACGGCGAATGAGGGCACGGGCGACTCGCTTAATCTGAACGTGTCTACGACACCGCCGACTGTTTCGATTGCGATCGCGGATAGCACATTAACGGTGGGCGAAACTACTACTGTGACGTTCACCTTCAGCGAACCGGTACAAAATTTCGATCTGACGGATGTCAGCGTCGACAACGGCGTGATTAGCGGACTGACAACAACGGATAGCGTGACCTGGCGGGCAACGTTTGAGCCAACAGCAGATTTTGAAGATCTGACGAACCAGATTACAGTGAGTAACAGTTACGAAGATCTTTCCGGTAATTCCGGCTCAAGCGCGAATTCAACAAACTATCTGATTGATACACTGGCGCCAACGGTTGACGTCAGCCTGGCAGACAACTCGCTGCAAGTCGGTGAAACGACGCTCGTGACGTTTACTTTCAGTGAGCCTGTGATCAACTTTGACGAAACAGACGTCGCCGTGGACAACGGTGAGATCAGTGGTCTCACAACAACCGATAACATTATCTGGACGGCAACGTTCACCCCGGATGCCAACGTTGAGGACACCACCAACGTTATAGCGGTAAGTACCACTTATCAGGATCAGCGCGGTAATACCGGTGGCCCGGGCCAGACTGAAAACTATTCGGTGAACACCGGCGTTGATGATGGTCCAGCCGTTGTCACGGGTGGTGACGTTGGTTCAGGCGCAGAAGATGCGGCGGGCCCGATCACCAACACACTGGTGACGGATGATCCGGATGCGCCTGGCGCGACCGAAAGTTATGCCCTGAAGACGGGCGCCAGCAACGGTTCCGCAGCGATTGATGCGTCGGGTGTATGGACTTATACGCCGAACGCAGACTTTAACGGTACCGACAGCTTTGTTGTGACGGTGACTGATGCTGAAGGGTTCACGACGGATGTTTCGGTTGATGTGACCGTGAACCCGGTTGTTGATATTGCCGACGATACGGTCAGCACGTTTGTTGATACGGATGTTACGGCGACCGTTGATGCTAACGATACGTTCGAAGGCCCAGTGACTTATACGTTCGATGCTGTTGGCGCGAATGGCGGCAGCATTACAGATAACGGTGGTGGCAGTTACACCTACGCGCCGGCGGCGCTGTACACGGGAACAGATACGTTTACCGTCACGGCGACCTCGCCGGATGGTGTGACCGAGACGTCAACAGTGACGGTCACGGTGAACGCGGCTGTTGATGATGGTCCAGCGGTTGTCACGGGTGGTGACGTTGGTTCAGGCGCAGAAGATGCGGCAGGCCCGATCACCAACACACTGGTGACGGATGATCCGGATGCGCCTGGCGCGACCGAAAGTTATGCCCTGAAGACTGGCGCCAGCAACGGTTCCGCAGCGATTGATGCGTCGGGTGTATGGACTTATACGCCGAACGCAGACTTTAACGGTACCGACAGCTTTGTTGTGACGGTGACTGATGCTGAAGGGTTCACGACGGATGTTTCGGTTGATGTGACCGTGAACCCGGTTGTTGATATTGCCGACGATACGGTCAGCACGTTTGTTGATACGGATGTTACGGCGACCGTTGATGCTAACGATACGTTCGAAGGCCCAGTGACCTATACGTTTGATGCTGTTGGCGCGAATGGCGGCAGCATTACAGATAACGGTGGTGGCAGTTATACCTACGCGCCGGCGGCGCTGTACACGGGAACAGATACGTTTACTGTCACGGCGACCTCGCCGGATGGTGTGACCGAGACGTCAACAGTGACGGTCACGGTGAACGCGGCTGTTGATGATGGTCCAGCCGTTGTCACGGGTGGTGACGTTGGTTCAGGCGCAGAAGATGCGGCGGGCCCGATCACCAACACACTGGTGACGGATGATCCGGATGCGCCTGGCGCGACCGAAAGTTATGCCCTGAAGACGGGCGCCAGCAACGGTTCCGCAGCGATTGATGCGTCGGGTGTATGGACTTATACGCCGAACGCAGACTTTAACGGTACCGACAGCTTTGTTGTGACGGTGACTGATGCTGAAGGGTTCACGACGGATGTTTCGGTTGATGTGACCGTGAACCCGGTTGTTGATATTGCCGACGATACGGTCAGCACGTTTGTTGATACGGATGTTACGGCGACCGTTGATGCTAACGATACGTTCGAAGGCCCAGTGACTTATACGTTCGATGCTGTTGGCGCGAATGGCGGCAGCATTACAGATAACGGTGGTGGCAGTTACACCTACGCGCCGGCGGCGCTGTACACGGGAACAGATACGTTTACCGTCACGGCGACCTCGCCGGATGGTGTGACCGAGACGTCAACAGTGACGGTCACGGTGAACGCGGCTGTTGATGATGGTCCAGCCGTTGTCACGGGTGGTGACGTTGGTTCAGGCGCAGAAGATGCGGCGGGCCCGATCACCAACACACTGGTGACGGATGATCCGGATGCGCCTGGCGCGACCGAAAGTTATGCCCTGAAGACGGGCGCCAGCAACGGTTCCGCAGCGATTGATGCGTCGGGTGTATGGACTTATACGCCGAACGCAGACTTTAACGGTACCGACAGCTTTGTTGTGACGGTGACTGATGCTGAAGGGTTCACGACGGATGTTTCGGTTGATGTGACCGTGAACCCGGTTGTTGATATTGCCGACGATACGGTCAGCACGTTTGTTGATACGGATGTTACGGCGACCGTTGATGCTAACGATACGTTCGAAGGCCCAGTGACTTATACGTTCGATGCTGTTGGCGCGAATGGCGGCAGCATTACAGATAACGGTGGTGGCAGTTACACCTACGCGCCGGCGGCGCTGTACACGGGAACAGATACGTTTACCGTCACGGCGACCTCGCCGGATGGTGTGACCGAGACGTCAACAGTGACGGTCACGGTGAACGCGGCTGTTGATGATGGTCCAGCCGTTGTTGTTTCCGGTGACAATGACAGCGGCCCAGAGGACAGTGTGCTCTCCAATACGCTGATCGTTAGCGATCCCGATGGCGGCGAAGTATTCGGATTGCAGACAGGTGCGACAAACGGTACTGCCTCAATTAATCCTGCAGGCGAGTGGACCTACACGCCGAACGCAGACTTCAACGGTACTGACAGTTTTGTTGTCACGGTGACGGACAGCGAAGGCTTTACAACCGATCTGACCGTCAGCGTTACCGTGAATCCGATTGCTGATGCCAACAATGACACTGTTGTCACGCTGATTGATACCACTGTGCCTGGCAGTGTCGTCGGCAATGACAGTTTTGAAGGTGCGCCGGTTTATGTGCTGGATACTATAACCACGCAAGGTGGTTCAGTCGTTGACGATGGTATTGGCGGCTACACCTACACACCACCTGCAGGATACACAGGCACGGATACCTTCAGCGTCACGATAACCTCAGGTGGTGTTACCGAGACATCAACGGTCACCGTGACGATTAATCCGAATATCGATGACGGTCCGGCGGTTATTCTGGACGGTGGCAGTGCGACTGGGCTCGAAGATACCGTTATCGGGGATACGTTGCAGGTCAGTGAACCCGATGGTGGTGCAAGCTTTGTGCTGAAAACGGATGCGTCTGTCGGCACAGCGGTGATTAGTGCTGCGGGCGTCTGGAGTTATACACCGAATGCGGACTACAACGGGGCCGATAGTTTTGTTGTCACCGTAACGGATGCCGATGGTTTCACCACAGATCTCACGGTTAATGTCACTGTGACACCGGTAGTCGATATCGCCAGCGATACGGCGTCCACGACGGTAGATAATCCTGTAACAGGGACCGTTACCGGCAACGATACGTTTGAAGGTGCGGTCAACTACACCTTTGATGCCGTTGGCGTAAATGGCGGGGTGATCAGCGATGATGGTGGCGGCGACTACACTTATACGCCACCAGCGGGTTACACCGGTACTGACAGTTTTACTGTAACGGCAACTTCTCCGGATGGCGTTACGGAAACCTCGCTCGTCAGCGTGGGCATCGGTGCGCCACCCATCACTGATGACGGCCCGACGACAGTGGATGCTGGCGGCAGCGGCACAGTTGACGAGGACAACCTGCTTTCTGAAACACTGAGTGTCAGCGATGTTGACGGCTTGTCCGCGACGCCATTCACGGTCACCACTGATGCCACTCTGGGCACCGCAACGATAGATGCAACCACCGGGGCCTGGACCTACACACCCAATGCCGATTACAACGGCACGGACAGTTTTGTTGTGACTGTCACCGATGCCGATGGCTTTGAGACGCCGATCACTGTCAGCGTCACCGTAAACCCGGTTGTTGACGCTGCTGCCGACAGTATTGTGGTTAATGAGGGTGCCTTCATAGATGCCAGCGTAGTCGCGAATGACGATTTTGAAGGTGCACCTGTTTATTCCTTCCCGGCTACTGCGACCAACGGTGGCACGATCATTGATAATGGCAGTGGCAGCTACCGCTATACACCGCCGAATTCGGACTACACGGGTACTGACAGCTTCACTGTCACCATCAGTTCGGGAGGGGTTATAGAAACCTCTACCGTGAATGTGACCGTGTTGCCGATTGACGATGGTGCTGCAGCGGTTGTCAGTGGAGACAGCGACGGCGGTCCTGAAGACGGCGTTCTGTCCAATACACTGGTGGTAAATGATCCTGAGGGTGGCGCAACTTTTGCGCTCGAGACGGATGCGACAAATGGTACGGCCACCATCAACGCAGCAGGTGAATGGACCTACACACCAAATCCGGATTACAACGGCACCGACAACTTCGTTGTGACAGTCACTGATGCACAAGGTTTTACCACCGATATCACGTTGAACGTTACCGTCAATGCTATCGACGATATCGTCGATGACAGTGCAACAACCCTGGCAGGTACAGCGGTGAGCGGCAGTGTTGCTGGCAACGATGCCTTCGAAGGTCCGGTGACTTACACGATCAACGATGATGCGCCGAATGGCACGGTTACTGATAACGGCAATGGTGATTACACCTACACGCCGGATGCGCTGTTTACGGGCACAGACACCTTTACGGTGATCGCAACCAGCCCGGATGGTGTGACTGAATCTTCCACAGTGACGGTGACAGTTGATCCGATTACTGACGATGGTCCGTCCACCGTGACGGGCGACAGTGGTAATGGTGTTGAAGACAGCGTCATCACCAATACGCTGATTGCAGCTGATCCTGATGGTCTACCTGCGTCACCGTTTGGTCTGAAGAGCAATGCAGGTAACGGCACAGCGGTGGTAGATGCAACGACCGGTGTGTGGACCTATACGCCGAATGCGGATTACAACGGGGCCGACAGTTTTGTTGTGACGGTTACCGATGCGGAAGGTTTTGAGACTGATATCACGGTGAATGTCACGGTGACGGCGGCGGACGATATCGTCGATGACGGTGCGACAACCCTGGCAGGTACAGCGGTGAGCGGCAGTGTTGCTGGCAACGATGCCTTCGAAGGTCCTGTGACTTACACGATCAACGATGATGCGCCGAATGGCACGGTTACTGATAACGGCAATGGTGATTACACCTACACGCCGGATGCGCTGTTTACGGGCACAGACACCTTTACGGTGATCGCAACCAGCCCGGATGGTGTGACTGAATCTTCCACAGTGACGGTGACAGTTGATCCGATTACTGACGATGGTCCGTCCACCGTGACGGGCGACAGTGGTAATGGTGTTGAAGACAGCGTTATCACCAATACGCTGATTGCAGCTGATCCTGATGGTCTACCTGCGTCACCGTTTGGTCTGAAGAGCGATGCAGGTAACGGCACAGCGGTGGTAGATGCAACGACCGGTGTGTGGACCTATACGCCGAATGCGGATTACAACGGGGCCGACAGTTTTGTTGTGACGGTTACCGATGCGGAAGGTTTTGAGACCGACATCACAGTGAATGTCACGGTGACGGCGGCTGACGATATCGTCGATGACAGTGCGACAACGCTGGCAGGTACGGCGGTGAGCGGCAGTGTTGCTGGCAACGATGCCTTCGAAGGTCCTGTGACTTACACGATCAACGATGATGCGCCGAATGGCACGGTTACTGATAACGGCAATGGTGATTACACCTACACGCCGGATGCGCTGTTTACGGGCACAGACACCTTTACGGTGATCGCAACCAGCCCGGATGGTGTGACTGAATCTTCCACAGTAACGGTGACAGTTGATCCGATTACTGACGATGGTCCGTCCACCGTGACGGGCGACAGTGGTAATGGCGTTGAAGACAGCGTCATCACCAATACGCTGATTGCAGCTGATCCTGATGGTCTACCTGCGTCACCGTTTGGTCTGAAGAGCGATGCAGGTAACGGCACAGCGGTGGTAGATGCAACGACCGGTGTGTGGACCTATACGCCGAATGCGGATTACAACGGGGCCGACAGTTTTGTTGTGACGGTTACCGATGCGGAAGGTTTTGAGACCGACATCACAGTGAATGTCACGGTGACGGCGGCTGACGATATCGTCGATGACAGTGCGACAACGCTGGCAGGTACGGCGGTGAGCGGCAGTGTTGCTGGCAACGATGCCTTCGAAGGTCCTGTGACTTACACGATCAACGATGATGCGCCGAATGGCACGGTTACTGATAACGGCAATGGTGATTACACCTACACGCCGGATGCGCTGTTTACGGGCACAGACACCTTTACGGTGATCGCAACCAGCCCGGATGGTGTGACTGAATCTTCCACAGTGACGGTGACAGTTGATCCGATTACTGACGATGGTCCGTCCACCGTGACGGGTGACAGTGGTAATGGCGTTGAAGACAGCGTCATCACCAATACGCTGATTGCAGCTGATCCTGATGGTCTACCTGCGTCACCGTTTGGTCTGAAGAGCAATGCAGGTAACGGCACAGCGGTGGTAGATGCAACGACCGGTGTGTGGACCTATACGCCGAATGCGGATTACAACGGGGCCGACAGTTTTGTTGTGACGGTTACCGATGCGGAAGGTTTTGAGACTGATATCACGGTGAATGTCACGGTGACGGCGGCTGACGATATCGTCGATGACAGTGCGACAACGCTGGCAGGTACGGCGGTGAGCGGCAGTGTTGCTGGCAACGATGCCTTCGAAGGTCCTGTGACTTACACGATCAACGATGATGCGCCGAATGGCACGGTTACTGATAACGGCAATGGTGATTACACCTACACGCCGGATGCGCTGTTTACGGGCACAGACACCTTTACGGTGATCGCAACCAGCCCGGATGGCGTGACTGAATCTTCTACAGTAACGGTGACAGTTAATGCGGTGCCTGTGGTTGATGCTGGACCAGCAGTTGTCGTTGCTGGAGACAGCGCTACAGGCATTGAAGATACCCAGATCACTGCAACGCTAACCGTCAATGATCCGGATGCACTCCCGGCCCTGCCATTCTCGATAACCGGCCCTGCGGCGAATGGCAGCGCATCAATCGATGCTGTTACCGGTACCTGGACCTATACGCCGAATTCAGACTTCAACGGCGTCGATAACTTCACGGTTACAGTCCTTGATGCAGACGGCTTTACGACTGAAGTCGATGTGTCCGTCACGGTGACAGCCGTCCCGGATGCGGTTAATGATGCTGTTACTACCGATGAAGACGTTGCGGTAAACGGCAGCGTAGTGAACGACAATTTTGAAGGCGCGGTAACCTACGTCATCAACAACGACAGTGCTAACGGTTCGGTCATTGATAATGGCGACGGCACTTTTGTTTTCACGCCCGACGCGAACTTCAATGGCACCGATAACTTCACGGTTATTGCCACGGCCGGTGGTGTTACCGAGACGTCTGTGGTTAACGTCCTGGTGAATCCTGTCGTTGATGTCACTGCCCAAAACGACACGCTCACCGTCGATCAGAACTCCGTCAATAACAATGGCAGGGTAGATCTGAATGATGCGACGACATCAGGCGGTGCACTTGGCTTTGCGCTTGCTGGTGTCCCCACCAGCGGTTCTGTCACGCTTAACCCCGATGGCTCCTATCTGTATACACCAGATGCTGGGTTTGCCGGCTCAGACAGCTTTACCTATACGGTCACGGATTTAGCGGCTGGCGAGACGTTAACAAGGACAGTGAACGTGACGGTGACACCGGTGGTTGTTCCTCCTGCACCTAACAATGCACCGGTAGCCAACAACGATGCGCTGACCGTTGATGAGAATACCAGTGGTCAGGTTCAGGTCATGGGGAATGATAGTGATCCTGATGGTGATGCGATTTCTGTCACCGGTGCCTCCGCTTCCAAGGGTAGCGTGGTGATCAATGCCGATGGCTCTGTTACCTATACACCGCCCGCGAATTATACCGGCACCGATTCTATTACTTACACGATCAGTGATGGTGAAGGCGGCACAGATGCGGCCCAGGTTGCTGTCAGTGTGCTTGGTGTTGCTGTTCCGGAACCTGAGCCAGAGCCAGAGCCTGAACCCGAGCCGGAGCCAGAGCCAGAGCCTGAACCCGAGCCGGAGCCAGAACCTGAGCCGGAGCCGGAGCCAGAACCCGAGCCGGAGCCAGAACCCGAGCCGGAGCCCGAGCCAGAACCCGAGCCGGAGCCTGAGCCCGAGCCGGAACCCGCACCGGAGCCAGAACCTGAGCCTGAAGTTCCACCGACGCTGCCGGAACCTGCACCAGAGGTTCTGCCCCCGGAAACGGCGCCTCCCGCACCTCCCGTAAGCGGTGGCGGTGGGTCCGGCGTTGACGGTGGTTCAGAAGAAGGTGGCGGTTTGACACCTGCAATACCTAACGCGCCGAACCCTGGTGATATTTTCGACCGGCCAGCGCCAGCAGTTAACCCGGTCACCTTGAACGGTGCCCTGGATAATCAGGAGGTCACGGGCGGTGAAGTCAAATACAACATCACCGGGGAATTTATCCATACCGATAGTGCTGTTTTGCTTGAGTTTGAGGCAATGCAGTCAAGTGGTCAGGAATTACCGAGCTTCGTCACGTTCGATCCTGCGACCGGCACCTTTACTTTCAACGCCGAAGAAGCTGCTCAATCGGGTGTGTCTTCGTTGCAGATTAGAGTGGATGCCAGCGATGCCGAGGGTAACCGTACCTCCAGTGTTTTTGATGTGTCCTTCCCGAACACCAATGCATTGCAGGAGGAACAGAACGCTGACGCCAGCACTGATGACGTCACCCAGGAATCTGAATCTCAAGATACCGGGGAAGACGCCTTAGCAGGTGATGAGCTCTTTGCGGATGAAGATACCACCACAAGTAACGACATTATCGATGACGCTACCGGTGAGGAAGTTATCAATGATGACGGCCAAGGTTCTGCGGGTGGGGAAGATGAGTCCCAATCAGCTGGTGGTCGAGGTTCGCAGGGTGTAGGTGAAGTTTCCGGACTGGATAGCTCAGATAACGGTGGCCTCGATAATCCGATCAAGCTGACAGGTGAGTTGGTAGACCAGACCGCCAGAGAAGGCATCTTAATCTACGAGATCGATACCGCCTTCGCTCACACGGATCCCAGTGAGACGTTGACGTTCTCCGCTCAGCTGGAAGATGAGAGTGCGCTACCAGAGTTTATTGAGTTTGATGAAGATACCGGCGAGTTCTCTATCAACGCAGATCTGGCGATTGAACTTGGTGTTGAGCAGCTGACTGTGCGTGTGCTGGCCGAGGACAGTCAGGGCAATGTCGCCTCTGCCACTTTCGAAATACGTTTTGACGAAGCCGAAGCGCAGGTCGAGGAAAGTGAGTCAGATAGCGCAGAAGATGAGGAAGAACTTACAAAAGCTTTATTGCTAAAGGGATTGGAATCCGTACCATCTCGTTCGGAGTTTCAGGCGGAATTCCTTGAATTTGTTGACGGAAATGACGCCGCTGATGAACAAGACAATATGCATGCAAACCTCGGTAAAGAAAGTCTCAAGTCACAAGTGCTTCGTGCGGGTGAACTCGGCTACCAGCAAGAGAAACTGAAACTCTCAGCTATTCTCGAAAAACTGTTCGGTTAACTTCGCATGCAAGCGATTCGAAGTGCTTTTTTATTGTTGTGCCTGCTGCTTCTGGCGGCGGGTTGCAGCATGTCACCCGAACCGCTGACACCCGAGGAATTCAAGCACATCGCGGTCAACGATCGAGAGCGTATCTTCGACGCCCAGGAGCGAGTAGAAGGCGAGTTGACGCTGGAGATTGCGATGGCTCTGGCCCTAAAGTACAACCTCGAAAATCGAGTGCGATTGCTTGAGGAAGCGGTTGCTAACCAGCAGCTCGATATGACAAAGCTCGATCTCCTGCCGAATCTCGCGGCCAATGCGGGTTATCTCAGTAGAGACAATATCAATGCTTCTACAAGTGTTTCGGTGCTAACGGGGAACGTATCGCTGGAACCGTCGACGTCCCAGGATCAGGAACAGTTTAATAGCGCTGGTTTGTTTACCTGGAATCTGCTCGATTTTGGTGTCAGCTATTTGCAGGCCAAGCAGGATGCGGATCGTTTTCTGATCGCACAGAAGGCCCGCGAGAAGGTCATGCTGACGTTGCTCAAAGAGGTCAGAGGCGCTTATTGGACGGCGGTTGCCATGGAGCAAATGCGGGGTGATCTCGATAGAATCAGCGCTCAGGTGGATGAGCTACTCCAGTATTGGGAGTCTATCCGCGAGCAGCAGCTTCGTTCGCCTATCGCCGTGCTGATGGATATCCGTTCGTTGCTGGAAACACGGCAGCAGCTCGATGAGTTACGTCGCTCCATGGATACAGCGCAGGCCAGGTTGGCCAACCTTATTAACGCTCAGAACCTCAATGACATTCAGCTCCCAAGGGATATTGAGTTGCCGGCGTTGTCCGATGTGTCTGATGACATCGATGGTATGGAGCTGGTGGCGCTGATGAATTCTGCAGACTATGCCAGTGAGGTTTATAAAGTTCGAATCGATCAGCTCGAATCAAGAAAAGCGATGGTTCAGTTGTTGCCCGGACTCGAGTTTACTTACGGCGCCAACTATGACGACAACAGTTTTCTGTTCAACAATCATTGGGGCCAGTTCGGCGTTAACCTGACCGGTGATATCACCCAGTTGTTTTTTACCAAGCAGATTCGAAAGTTTCGGGAGACCAGCGAAGAACTGACGGTCAGCCGAAAGCTCGCGATTAATATGGCCGTCATCACAGGTGTGCATATCTCTTGGCAGGATTACCGAAACTCCGTTGTCCAATTTGATCGCGCGGTGTACGTTCAGGAGATCGACCAGGAAATCTCTAACCTGACCCGCAATGCCAACGTGAATCAGGCAGAAACCGGGGCGGCAGCCATCCAGTCAGAACTTCGTGCGTTCCGATCCAAGATAAGTCAGTTGCAGTCATATGCAGATGCCCAGGAGGCTTTCGGTGCCCTGATGGTTTCGTTGGGGGTGAACCCGATTCCGATTGATTATCAACAGCGATCCGTCCGAGAGCTGGCGTCTGAGGTTGCCTGGAATATAGATCAACTGATGTTGCCCTATACGAAAGAGGGAGAACAGATGTTGGCAGAGGAGCGCTGGCGGATCGTCAATGATCCCGTACCGGAGGTTGCCGATGAGGAGGTCGCGGAGATCGCCGAGGCCGTGATAAGCGATGCCGAAGCAATTTCCAAAGATGCCGAGCTGGCACTGGCAGAAGCGGACAGGGCGGACAAGCAAACTCAGCCAGATCGCGTTGCTGTTGAATCGTCCCGTCAAAACAACACCGACGCCAGCGCAGGCGATTCAGGTAACCCCGGGCTGGCAAAAACCGCCGGTGCAATGGCCGCCCTGAATGCAGTGAGCGCGCCAACAGCAGACCTGACAGAGGGTGCCATAACCCAGGCAGAGGCGCCTGATATGAACGAGTTCCTTGCTGATTTCTGGCAGAAGTATTTCCCAACACCGGATCTTAAGGTCTATCTGAAAGACTTTATCGACGGTTTGCCAGAAGGTCCCAAACGAGAATCCTATCTGCGTCTTTTCCAGGAGACCAGCGGCGCCAGTCGCTGACGCGGCTGATTACCCGGGCTTTGTGCACTGCCCGGTAGACCGTTAAATTCCGTTGCTGTGCTAAACTCGCCGGATTCAGGAAAGTATCCGATCATGAAATTCTATCTCCTGTTTTTGTTTGTCGTTTCGACCTCTCTGCAGGCGCAGGATGCGCTTGAGGTGCTGTCCGTCGATTATGCACAGCCCACCGGTGGCGATTCCTCGGCGTCTACTCTCCGAGGACAACTGAGACCGGTGAACTATACGGTGTTGTCTGCCGGTATTGATGGCCGATTAAAAAGTTTTCCCGTTAAGACAGGTTCCTCGGTCGCGCGTGGCGATGTGCTTGCCAGATTCTCCTGCTCCCAGGAAGAGGCGGAACACAAGATCGCAGTAGCCAGAGCCGCGGTCGCCGAAAAGAACGTCGAGGTTAATCGAAAGCTTGATGCTTACCAGAATGTCAGCGAACTGGATTTGAGTAAGAGTGAGGCGGAGCTGCAGATTGCGAAAGCCGAAGTTGTCCGCATGGAAGCGGTGATAACCAAATGTGTGATTCGCTCTCCCTTTGATGCCACTGTTACCGAGAAAATGATTCAGGCACATCAGTACGTGAACAAAGGCGAGCCGCTGATTGAAATCGTTGACACGAAGAACCTTGAAATAGAAATGGTCCTGCCGTCAGTTAACGTTAGCCGGTACAAGAGGGGACTGCCATTTACCATTGATATTGATGAAACCGGTGAGCGGGTAACTGCCAGGATTGACAGGATTGTGAATGTTGTTGATCCTGTCAGTCAGACAATTCGCATCATTGGTACCATACCCGATACTTCTCATAATCTGATGCCGGGCATGAGCGGAGTCATCAATTTCAGCGGACTTGAACTGACCGATGGCTGAAGTTGCAGATCTACTTATCCTTCAACAAAAGCTGCGACTGGCTGATACCAAGAGCCGGCTGGGTAATCTCCTGGTCAATGACACTGGCAAGATAGTGGCCACGGAAACGGCTGTATTCTGGCATGCCGATTCCGGTCGCCTCGAAGCGGTTTCAGGATTACCTGAACCAGCCTGGAACACACCGTTTACCGATTGGATGAACGTTTTTTGCGCTCGCCTTTATGAGCGTGAATCGAAAAACCCGATAACTGTTCGGGCTGACGATGTCACCAGAGAAGACCAGAGCCGTTGGAAAGAATTCCTGGCTGGTGGACTTGTATGGGTTCCTCTGCGGAGTACAGCTGGGTCTGTTGGCGGGCTGCTGCTTTCCAGAAGCGCGGCCTGGAAAGAAGAAGAGCTGGGTATTCTTGGCTATTGGGGGTTGGCAGGAGGGCACGCGGTAGATGCCCTTTGGCATCGTACAGATCGTAAACCGCCCGCGTGGAAACGATTCGCCGAGAGAAGGTTTCTTGTTGCGTTTGCGGTGATTGTGTTCCTGTTGATGTGGATGCCGGTTGATTTAAGCGTTAATGCCCCAGCTGAAGTTGTGCCAAAGAATCCGGATATTGTCCGAGCGCCAATTGCCGGGATCATTGGTGAAGTCCACGTTGCGCCTAATCAGATGGTAGCCGCCAGTGATTTGATATTGTCCTTTGACGACACGCCTATACGCGCACAACTCGATGTGGTGGAACAGGAACTGGCGATCGCCAATGCTGAGCTGCAGCGTGCGAACCAGGCTTCGGTCACTGATCGACGGGTTGCTTCACAACTCCCCATGTTGAAGGCGCGGGTGGAGCAGAAGGATGCTCAGTTCAGATACAACCAGACACTGCTGGCGCGATCACGTATTTATGCCGAAGGTCAGTCCATTGCCATTATTCCGGATGCACAGGAACTGGAAGGTCGACCGGTGCAGATAGGTGAAAAAATTCTTACGCTGGCAACCCCTGGTCTCGTGGAGCTCGAGTTCTGGCTCGCAGTTGGGGACAGTATTCCGCTGCCGGTAGATGCGGAAGTAGAGCTCTTTCTGAATGTCTATCCTGACGATGCTTATCAGGCCACTGTTCGTTATGTCAGTTATCAGGCAGAAGTTTCACCCGAAGGTATTCTCGGGTTCCGCGGTCGAGCTGATTTTGAAGCATCAGAGGGGCTTCGCGTCGGTTGGCGGGGCACTGCCAGAGTCATTGGTGAGCCGGTGACCCTGTTTTACTATATCTTCCGACGTCCGCTTTCGGTGCTGAGGCAATGGACGGGCATCTAGTAGACCAGGAACCGCCGGGCGCTCGACCGGTCGTTCGGCAGGACCTGAACCTATACCCGATCGGTGAAGATGAATCGGGCGACAACGTCTGGCACCTGCATGACCCTCTGGCCAACAAGTTCTACCAGATGCAGGAACGTGATGTTCAGTTATTAGCGCTGATCGGCGAAAAGAATGCACAAGAGGTTTCCGCCAAAGCTAGCCAATTGAGGCTCTCAGACGCCACCCCTGAAGAAGTTGATGAACTCTTTAATTTCTTGCGGATGAACAATCTGGTGGTTGCTGATGTCGTCCAGGCATCTATCTACGAGGATGCGTTGAACGCTTCCCGACAACGAAAATGGTGGGCACTGGCTGCGCGCAATCCGCTATTTTTTAGAATTCCCCTGGTAAACCCTGATCGTTTTCTGGACGCAACGCTGCCCTATGTCGCCTGGTTGTCTTCGCGGCTGGCTGTCTATGCGTTTACGGTGCTAGGGTTTCTGGGTTTTTATCTGGTGATTCAGCAGATAGATCAGTTCTTTGCGACGTTCTTACATTTTTTCAGCTGGTCCGGATTATCGGTCTATTTTCTGGCACTCCTGGCCGTCAAGGTGGTGCATGAGTTAGGGCATGCGTATACGGCAAAAGCCATGGGCTGTCGTGTCCCGGTGATTGGCGTCGCCTTTATGGTGGGCTGGCCTATTTTATACACGGACACCAGCGATGCCTGGAAAGTCTCGGCGAAATCAAAGCGCCTGGGTATTGGCATCGCTGGCGTCAGTGTTGAGCTTGCGGTTGCTGTCATTTCTCTTTTCCTTTGGGCAATTACCCCTGACGGGAGTTTACGCAGTGCGTTTTTTTTACTGGCGACCACGACCTGGCTGTTGTCGGTGTTTGTGAACTTTAATCCGTTGATGAGATTTGATGGCTACTACCTGCTTTCTGACTTACTGGATAAGCCGAACATGGAGCCGCGCTGTTTTCGGATGGCAAAATGGTGGCTGCGGGAGAGGCTTTTTGGCCTGGGTATCGAACCGGCGGAAGAACCTAAACGCTGGATGGTGCTGTTCGCGTTTGCTGTCTGGACTTATCGTTTCTTCCTGTTCCTGGGTATTGCTTTACTGGTTTACAACTTCTTCTTCAAAGCAGCAGGCATTGCGCTCTTTGTTGTGGAGATTATCTATTTCATACTTCGACCAATTTATAACGAGATCAAGGCATGGTGGGAGCTTCGCGAGCAGATGATTGTTAACTACCAGGTTAAACGAACCCTTGGCATCCTGGTTTTTGCCGGTCTCCTGTTGTTTGTGCCCTGGTACTCGGATGTTTCCGCGCCAGCCACGCTCGAGGCTCGTTCCAATGATATGTTTCTGCCAGTACCGGGCCGCTTAACCTATCGATCCGAACGTCATCAGGTGTCCGCAGGTGAGCGGTTATTTGAGTTCGAGTCGCCGGAGTTGGACCTCAAAATTGAAGAGGTGCAGAATCGTTACGAAGAGCTGAGCTGGACACGCTCGTCCCTGGGCTTCGATGTCGAACTAAGGAACGAGGCGCTGATCGTTGAATCTGAACTGCAGACTCAGAACCAGCGACTCCGTTCGCTTGTTGCTGAGCGTGAACGATTGACGGTATCAGCCCCCTTCAGTGGTCAACTGGTCGATATCGACCCGGAGCTCATGCTTCGAGACTGGTTGCCCAGTGGCCAGCGTCTTGGCTCTCTGGTTGACCCGGCTGACGTCAGGGTAATCGCATACTTGCCTGAAGATCAGCTGCGCCGGATTGATGATGGTATGACAGCCCACTTCTACCCGGACAGTCCCGAATTCGGTGTGATTGCGGTAACGCTGGATACCGTCGAATTCCTTGGTACTCCTGAACTCGATAATCTTTATGTTGCTTCAACCTTTGGCGGTGATCTCGCGGTTCGGGAATCTAAAGATGGCGCGCTGTTAACGGTAAAAAGCCATTACAAACTCAAGCTTTTACCGACAGAGGCGGATCTGGTTGTTGACCAGGTTATTCGTGGCCTTGTTATTATCGATGGCCATGCTGAGAGTCTGTTCAGCCGCATCCGGCGACGCCTGGTTGCCATCTTTATTCGAGAAACGGGATTCTAGAAAAGCCTGTGTCATAATCCGTCGAAATTAATCGGAGTGGCAACATGAAAAGAAACCGGCTCGGGCGTAGCGGCATTGTCGTATCGGATATCTGTATGGGCACGATGACCTTTGGTACGGGTGCTGACGAAAAGACTTCCTTTGCGATCATGGATAAGGCTTTTGATGCCGGCATAGATTTCTATGACACCGCTGAGATGTATCCGGTACCACCAGATGTCTCTTATGTGGGGCTCACGGAAGAGATTGTTGGTCGGTGGCTAAAGACCAAGCCACGGGATGCGCTGATCATCGCAACCAAGGTCGCCGGACCCAGCCATGGCTGGATCAGGGCTGCCGTGCGGGAGGGGATGACCGGACTCGATCGCCACCATATTATTCGTGCCATCGAGGGTAGCCTTAAGAAGCTTCAGACCGATTACATCGATCTCTACCAGACCCATTGGCCTGACCATGGGATGCCGTATGAGGAAACCCTTGCGGCGATGGACGAACTCGTTCAGTCAGGCAAGGTGCGCATTATTGGCTGCAGTAACGAAACCTGCTGGGGCTTGACCAAAAGCCTGATGGTTTCTGAAATGCATGGCCTGGCGCGATACGAAACAATCCAGAACAACTTCAGTTTGAACAATCGTCGTTTCGAAGATGAACTGGCGCAGGCCTGTCGAGAAGAACAGGTCAGTCTGATTCCTTATTCTCCGCTTGCCGGCGGTGTCCTTTCTGGTAAGTACAACGATGGAGAGCGGCCGCCTGGAGCACGCTTCACCGAGTATTTGAGTGCTGGTGAACGGCAGCAGGTGATGGCGCAGCGCTTCGTTAATGATAGATCTATTGAGTCGACCAAGGCGTTTATGGAGATTGCCGCGGATGAGGGTATGTCCGTGGTGACGCTCGCAACCGCCTGGAGCAAGCAGCATGATTTTGTCGCCTCAACCATCGTCGGTGCGACAACCTCGGAGCAGATGGACGATATTCTGGCTGCTGCCGAGGTAACGCTCAGTGATGAAGCCAATCGACGTATTGATGAGGTATCGACCAGAATCCGCTACCCCATGGGATAGTTTGGTGTTGCCTAAATAGCAATACCTTGTTTCGTATATGTCATTTTACGCACTGGATTTAATCAACTAGAGTATCGCGGTCAAAAACTAACCGGAATCAGAACTGACCATGGCGAACTACTTTAATAGTCTCTCTCTGCGTGAACAGCTGGCGCAGCTTGGCAAATGTGAATTTATGGACCCGGCAGAATTCGCAGACGAAGCGAATTATCTGAAGGGTAAGAAACTGGTCATTGTGGGCTGTGGTTCACAGGGACTTAACCAGGGTCTGAACCTCCGGGATAGCGGCCTTGATGTGTCATACACCCTGCGCCAATCGGCGATCGACGAAAAACGTGATTCCTGGAAGAACGCGACAGAAAATGGATTTACTGTGGGCAATTATCAGGAACTGATTCCCACGGCGGATTTGGTGTTGAATCTCACGCCCGACAAGCAACATACGGCCGTGGTGACAGAAATCATGCCGCTGATGAAAGAGAACTCCTGCCTCGCATACTCACACGGTTTCAACATTGTTGAAGAAGGCATGCAGGTAAGAGAAGACATCACCGTGATTATGGTTGCACCGAAATGTCCGGGCACCGAGGTTCGCGAGGAATATAAGCGTGGGTTCGGCGTGCCGACCTTGATTGCGGTTCACGAGGACAACGATCCCAGGGGCGAGGGATTGGCCATGGCCAAGGCTTACGCGGCAGGTACGGGTGGTCATCGCGCGGGTGTCTTGCTGTCTTCGTTTGTCGCCGAGGTGAAGTCTGACCTTATGGGTGAACAGACCATTCTTTGCGGGATGCTCCAGACGGGTTCGTTGCTCTGCTTTAACAAGATGGTTGAAAAGGGACTGGAGCCGGCTTACGCCTCAAAACTCGTGCAGTATGGCTGGGAGACCGTCACCGAAGCCCTGAAGCATGGCGGCGTCACCAATATGATGGACCGACTGTCCAACCCTGCGAAGCTTAAAGCGTTTGAATTGGCCGAAGAACTAAAAGATCTAATGCGCCCGCTTTACGAGAAGCATATGGATGACATCATGACGGGTGCTTTTTCCTCCGGCATGATGGAAGACTGGGCCAATGACGACGACAAGCTGCTTGGCTGGCGCGAAGAAACGAGTAAAACAGCCTTCGAAACAGCCGCCAATACCGAGGCAGAGATTCCCGAACAGGAATATTTTGACCACGGTATTCTCATGGTAGCGATGGTTAAAGCCGGCGTTGAGCTGGCTTATGAGGTGATGACTTCAGCGGGAATCAAGGCAGAGTCAGCCTATTATGAATCCTTGCATGAGACACCATTGATAGCGAATACGATTGCGCGCAAAAAGCTTTTCGAAATGAATCGCACGATTTCTGACACCGCCGAGTATGGCTGCTATCTGTTTAATCATGCCTGCTTCCCGCTGTTGCAGGATTTTATGACGCAACAGGATACGGATGTCATCGGCCGCGGGCTTGGTTTGAATGACACCAGTGTCGATAACCAGCGGCTGATCGAAGTGAACGCAGCGATTCGAAGCCATAGCGTCGAGGCGATTGGCCAGACCCTCAGGGGTTACATGGGTGCAATGAAGCGAATCGTCTAGTCAAGCGCTGACTGTTTGTCGACGCCACGATGCTGGATTTTCGCGCTGCGACTATTGTCCTAAGCGAAAGCTATTCTCTCAAAAGCCTGACCTGGCAGCTTGCGCCAGGTCAGTGCTGTGTTGTGACCGGACCCAATGGCTGCGGCAAGTCTGCGCTGCTGGCTGTTGCCGCCGGCGAAGGATTACTCTCGTCCGGTGAACGACATGTCAGCGCCGAACGGATTGCGGTGGTGTCTCTCGAAGAGCAGGGCAGGCTGATTGCCCGGGAGCGGCAGCGGGACGATAGCGATATCACCGACGAGGTGAGTGAAGGTACGCCGGTCCAGTCGATTCTGGATGAAGGCTGTCTTGACCCATTATTGCAACAACAACTGGTGACGTTGTTGGGGCTGGAACCACTCCTGACAAGAGGATTCCGGCGATTATCTACCGGAGAAACGCGTAAGGTCCTGTTAATCAGGGCCCTTGCCAGCAGGCCTGACTTACTCATCCTTGATGAGCCTTTCGAAGGCCTCGATGCGGTCACCGCACCCGAAGTCCGAGACCTAATCACCGAAATTGCCACTGAAACCACGCTACTGGTTGCCGTCAATCGGCTCGACCAGGTGCCTGACGCAACAACGCAGGTCTTGCGCCTTGAGCATGGGGTTATTGCGCAATCTTTTGACTGTGCGTCGGGGAATGAAGCCCGTACGCTGCTCGAAACGATAAACCATATTCGATCTGATGCAGTGACTTTGCCACCGCCTCTGACGGTGAATAATGCGCCGCTTAACAACGATGGCTCCCTGGTGCGGCTGCACAATGCCAGCATCGCCTATACTGACAATATCGTTTTTGAACGACTTAACTGGAGCATCCGTACCAGCGAACACTGGCAGGTCAAGGGACGCAACGGTAGCGGTAAAACCTGCTTGTTAAGCCTCATCACCGGCGATCACCCGCAGTGTTATGTGAACGACATTGCACTATTTGGTTTTCAGCGAGGGCAGGGCGAGAGTATTTGGCAGATAAAGCAGTATCTTGGCTTCGTTTCCACCTCGCTGCATTGGGACTATCGTCTCTCTGTCGGTGTTCGAAACGTTATCATTTCGGGTTTTCATGACTCTGTTGGACTCTATCAGGCGGCGAGTGACAGAGAATTAGAGATCGCTGACGCCTGGCTGCTATTGCTTGGGCTAGCCAAGCGCGCGGGTGAGCCGTTTTCGTCACTGTCTTATGGTGAACAACGTTTGGTTCTGATCGCCCGGGCGATGGTCAAACACCCGACCCTGTTACTCCTCGATGAACCCTGTCTCGGGCTTGATGAAGGCAACCGTCAACTGGTCCTGGCGCTAATCGAGCGAATTTGTGCTGAGGGCAACACCACGGTGATCTATGTGACGCATCACCAAGAAGATGCTGTGCCTGCCATCAAACATGTGCTGGATCTTAGTGCCTTGCACTGAATACGCCAGCAACATTGGCGAGATAAAAATGCAGCCAACATTCTTATGGTTGCCGATATTTTAAACCTGGAGAAAAATAATGAGCACCTTATCGGGTAAAAATGTACTGGTAACCGGCGGTGGCAGCGGCATTGGGTTGGCTTGCGCAAGCGCTTTTGTTTTGGATGGCGCTAACGTTACGATTATGGGGCGAAATGAGGACCGGCTTCGTGGTGCGGTTGAATCACTCACCAGACTGGGCAACGCGGGGAAGGTTCAGTACCAGGTGGGTGATGTTGCGACGGAAAGCGATATCGAGACGGCCGTTAATCAGGCATGTGTCGATGGCCAGCTCGATATTACTGTGGCCAATGCTGGTATCGGTGGTTTGTCGCCTATTCTGGCTACCGAGGCTGATAACTGGGATGAGATCATGCAAACGAATCTTTCCGGTACTTTCTACACGATCAAACATGCCGGCCGCGCCATGGCGAAGTCCGGGGGTGGTGCGATCTGTGCGATTTCATCAATTGCCGGGATCAGGACGCATCGTTTTATGGGACCTTACTGTGTCAGCAAGGCGGGTATCGATATGCTGGTCCGTAACAGCGCCGATGAACTGGGCATCGCCAATATCAGGGTCAACAGTGTCTGCCCTGGACTGGTCGAAACTGACGCGGTGACAGGTTTGATGGGTACGGAAGCGGTGTTAAACGACTATCTGGCATGTATGCCGCTTTCCCGGCACGGCGTCGTCGAAGATGTGAGTCAGGCGGTCAGGTTTCTGTGTGGTCCCGAATCCTCATGGATTACGGGTGTGGTCTTGAGTGTTGATGGTGGCCACCACCTTAGACGTGGTCCTGATGTAGAGCCTTTTTCACGGGCGCTGTTTGGTGACGATATCACCGAAGGCCGCTTTGGTTAGCCCTGCGAATTGCGCGTCCGCTTAGTCAGCCTTTTCGATCCGGACGAGGCAGGTTAATGCTGCCGGGCCCTGGGCGATTTCCGAAGTGCCAATATCCTGTGTGACAGCATTCGGATTGCCGTTAATGCAAGTCCCCTGGTCATCTGGTGCCCACCAGGCACCGGTAGCGATATGCAGTACACCTGGCATCTGATTAGGGTTAAACACCGCGGCTGCCAGCAAGGCCCCGCGGTCATTGTAAACCTTGACCCTGTTACCATCTTTAAGTTGCATTCTGCGGGCGTCATCCGGGTTGATTTGAATGGGCTCGGCACCATTGATCTTCGTTTTCTGGCTATAGTCGCCCAGGTAAAGTTGACTGTGTAGTCGGCTTTCGGGCTGGTGGCTGATCAATTGAAACTGATCCGGTGCCGCGTTAGCCAGCCATTCGCTCGGTTCTAACCATCTTGCATGACCGATATCGTCCCGGGTGATCATGATCTTTCCGCTTGGTGTGGCCAGCGGCGACTTTTCTGGTCCGGTTCTAAAACCTTCAAACAGCGTATGTGGTGATGGTGCTGGAAATTTAAATTCACCTTGCTGCCAGAATGACTCGAAATCTGGCATGCCTTTGTTAGCATTTCTGGTCGCGGCATAAATTACCTGCAACCAGGCACGCTCGTCTCTGCTTTCCGTAAACGTCTCTTTGCAACCTAACTGGCCTGCGATGGCGGTGAATATCTCAAAGTCTGTTCGGGATGCTTCAAACGGTGGCAGTACCTGTTTCATCGCGACCAGGATATCTTCATTAGGTGCACCGCCGATGTCGTTTCGTTCGAGAAAAGAGGCAACCGGCAGTACGATATCCGCATGTTGGGCAGTCGCATTCCACACCAGTTCATGACAAATCACAGTTTCGGGTTGTTTAAAGGCTGCTCTCAGTCTGTGCAGGTCCTGATGGTGGTGGAAAGGGTTGCCCCCTGCCCAGTAGATGAGCTTGATATCGGGATACTGGCGCGTCTCGCCGTTGTATTGATAGCTTTTGCCTGGATTCAGTAACATATCCGCAATCCTGGCCACCGGAATATAGCTGCCGGAAGGATTGCTGAATTGCGGCAGGTGCCCGAGGTATCTGGACCGTACATTTTTCCCCACCTTGTTTTCCACACTGTAACCGAGGCCTATCCCGCCACCGGGTAAGCCTATCTGGCCTAACATTGCTGCCAGCGTGATGCCCATCCAGTAAGGTTGCTCACCATGTTCGTGCCGCGACAATGACCAGCTTAGTGACATCATGGTTCGTTTCGCCGCCATTTTTTCTGCGAGACTAACGATATCACTGGGTTGTATTCCTGTGATGTCTGCAGCCCAGTCCGGTGTTTTCTTCACACCATCTGATGCTCCCGTTAGATAGCGGGTGAATTCTGGAAAACCCGTGCAATATCGCTGCAGAAACTGCTGGTCGTGGAGTTCGTTAACGTAGAGATGGTAGGCGATTCCCAGCATCATCGCGGTATCGGTACCGGGGCGAATAGGCAACCACAGCGCGCGCAGCATGGGAGCAACATCGTCAGCAGAGGGACCAATGTTAATGAACTCAATGCCGGCGTTCTTTGCAGCAGCCATGGCGTCGCGCTGGATGTGCTGCGACATGCCACCATTGGTAATCTGCGCATTTCTGAGAGGTAGCCCGCCGAAGCAGACCATCAGTTGGCTATTGGCTTGAATGGTAGACCAACTGCTTGGTGCCTTCAGCAGGTCTTCGTGCTGACCAATGACCTTTGGCAGAATGACCTCGGCAGCAGCAAAGCTGTAGGCGTTGGCGGAAGCAGTATAGCCGCCAATGCAGTTGAGAAACCGGTGTAACTGACTCTGGGCGTGATGAAATCGGCCGGCGCTGGCCCAGCCATAGCTACCGCCGTAGATAGCATCATTGCCGAAGCGGCGACGGACCTGCTCGAGCGCCGAGGCAACCTGTTCAATAGCTTCCTGCCAACTGACTTCGATGTAGCTGTCTTCGCCGCGGTTTTTACCCTGGTCACCTTGAAGATAGCCCTTTCGGATCGCAGGTCGTGCAACGCGCCGCTGACGGTTGCCTTCAATCAGGTTTTGACCAATGGGGCTCGGGTCCAGATCTTCGGCGACAGGGGTTACCTGCAGCAGTTTGCCATCCTGGGATTCAAACTCGTAGAGCCCCCAATGGGTCAGGCTCCGGGTAATCACAGGACGTAGATGATGCCGACAATGGTGGCAGAGGTGCAGGTTGCAATCATGCCGGCGACAATAGATTTCAGCCCCATGCTCATGATTTCGTTCTTTCTTTCCGGTACCAGCGTCACAAGTCCGGTGACCATAATGCCCAGACTGACAAAATTTGCGAAGCCACAAAGGGCGTAGGTCATGATGATTCGGGTTCGCTCGCTCAATTCCTCAACGGGTATTTGACCGAACCTGACGTAGGCAACGAATTCGGTCAGAACCACCTTGGTACCCATTAACTGGCCGGTGACAAATGCTTCCGAGAAGGGGATACCCATCATCATGGTGAGCGGTGCCATCAGGACGCCCAGAATTCTTTCCAGACTGATGTCTTCGCCAGCCACAGCAGGCAGCGTACCAAGCACTGCGTTAACAAGGTAAACGAGGGCGACGATCACAATAATCATGGCGATGATATTCAGGAACAGTTGCAGTCCATTGGCGGTGCCGGTGGTGATCGCATCCATGAGATCCTCGGCGCCCCGGTCGATCTCGCCTTCGCCTGATGTGACCGGTGAGTTATCAGGCACAAGCAGGTGTGCGATATAGATAACCCCCGGCAGGGTGATCAGCGAGGCACTGATCAGATGGCCAATGGCATTAGGCACGACACTACTGATGACGGCGGCTTCCAGCGCCAGCATTGTGCCGGCGATCGTCGCCATGCCTGCGGTCATGATGGCAAACATTTCGCCATGATTGATCTTTGAAAGGTAAGGTTTTATTAACAAGGGGGATTCGATCATACCGAGAAAAGCGTTGGCAGAAACGCCCAGGCCCAGCGCGCCACCAATCTCGAGTGTTTTCTCAAACACCAGTGAAAAACCTCGCATGATCAGAGGCAGTACTTTCAGGTACATCAGAATGGCCGAAAGTACGCTGAGTACAATCACAAGCGGCATGGCTTGAAATGCCAGCACGAAACCGCCACCGGGGCTGGTCTCTTCGAAAGGCAGGGGACCACCACCCAGATAACCAAAGATAAAGGTCGTGCCTTCTCTGGTAGCCGCCTGCAAGACAGAAATCGCATCGTTGAGAACGACAAACAACTTTTGTGAACCCGGTAGTTTCAGAAGGAGCAGCGCAAAGACGATCTGTAGCAGTAGGCTTTTTGCAACGATGGATAATTTTACGGCGTTACGGTTTTCGCTGAACAGGTAACACAACCCGATCAGGAGCCCTAGACCGACAAGGCTTTGAGCAAGCAGCATGGCGTTAAAAGATACGTGGAGAGACGCTTTAAAAGTTAGCACGTATACGCAAACTTTACCTTTGATTTACGCTTATTCATGCGCTTTTTTAGTTCGGGTGCTATGCTGGTTCAATGAGTAAACACCTAGACAGGGATATCGTCCGGCTGCGAGACAAGGTGCTGGAACTTGGACGGTCAGTCGCTGAAATGATCGACAAGGCCATCCCCATGATTCAAAACTATGACCGGGTGCTGGTCGCTGAAATCTATGAAGCCGAAACCCGTATCAATGACATGGAAGTTGATATTGAGGAAGAGTGTCTCAAAATTCTGGCGCTGCATCGGCCCGTCGCTGAAGAGTTACGTTTTCTGATTGTCGTTTTGAAGGTGAATAACGATCTGGAGAGGATGGGTGACCAGGTCGTGAATGTTGCCGAGCGAATCGAGTTTATTGCTGATAAAGAGCGCGTGGTTGCCGACCTCAAGCTGACTGTGATGGCGGATCTTTGTGCCAGAATGGTTAATGACTCAATCATGGCGCTGACCCAGCGGGACGTGGTCCGCGCGAAAGAGATTGTAGAGATGGACGATGCGCTGGATTCACTGCATGCCAGTACCTACCAGCAGCTGCAAGAGGTCATGCACAATCGTGTGGCGTCAATTACACCCGGGCTATCGCTGTTAACCATTTCTTCCAACCTGGAGCGTATTGGCGATCTGGCGACCAATATTGCCGAGGAGATCATCTTTATGGAAGAAGGTGAGATTATACGTCACAAGGGTTCAGAGTCGCTTCAGTCCATCACCTAGATACCCGGTTGCGAGCCGTGCCGGCGGTTGTCCCCGGTATCAGTCCTCCCTATCATGACTGCCACTGACACCTAACTACCCAGTGGAGCTTCGATGACTTACGAAACTATTCTTGTTGATATCGACGATGGTCTGATGACGATTACCATGAATCGTCCTGAGCGTCTTAACGCCTGGACCTATCAGATGGGGGCCGAAATGGAGAACGCTATTCGCGCTGCCAATCAGGATAACGGCGTGGAAGCCATCATCGTTACCGGTGAAGGCAGGGGCTTTTGTGCTGGTGCGGATGTGAAAGACATCTTCCAGACACGGGCGGATTCAGATGAATCCGAGGGGCGTGGCGCGAATCCAGGTACCTGGGTCGATTTGGTACGGGCATCCAAACCGCTCGTTGCCGCCATTAATGGCGCAGCGATTGGCGTCGGTCTCACCCAGATACTCCCGATGGATTATCTCATTGCGGCTGATACGGCAAAATTGAGTTGTCGGTTTATCAAGATGGGTCTGGTCCCTGAGCTGGCCAGCTCACACTATCTTGTTGCCCGTTGCGGTTTCGGTGCTGCAACGGAGCTCATGCTGTCTGGCAAGACCATCAGCGCCGAAGCAGCGAAAGAGATTCGTCTCATCGATAAAGTCGTCAGTCCGGATGAACTGATGAACGAGGCTCGATCTATTGCCAGATCAATGGGTGAGAACCCGCAGGCGGCTCTTGCCATGGTGAAGGGGCTGATTTCTCAGAACATGGTCGAGTCTGATTCGACCCTTGTCCAACAGCGAGAGCTGGATGCTCTGAACCGGTGTTTTGAGTCTGCTGAGCACAAGGAAGCGATCGCTGCATTTTTAGAGAAGCGTGAGCCTGACTTCAAGTCGGCGCGGGACGGTTAACCTGTTCAAATGTCGGGGATCGGTATCGCCAGACGTCTGTAAAGGCAAAGCCGTAGACACACAGTACCGCAGAGACAAATATGGCCGGCACGACAGCATTCATGGTGCCGAATGCTTCGATGATAAAGCCAACAATCAGCGCGCCGATTGGCATGCTGCCCATCATGCAGATGCTGTAGACACTGAGAATCCTTGCGAGATAGGTTTTCTGGGAAGCTTCCTGAATGATTGCGCGAGACAGGTTCGTGGTGACACCCATATTCAGACCCCAGACGAACAATACGGCCATCAGTATCCACCAGCCCGGTTGAATCCAGACCAATATCAGAATAAAGATTCGGGTGAATTGCATCACCAGAAACCAAAGGCCCGGTCTTGCCAGCGGCATTATCCAGAACTGAATCACGTTCGAGATGGTGGCGCCCATGTAAAACACGATCATGATAGTGGCCAGACCCAGCGCGTCACCGTCATAAGCTCGCTTAACAATGAAAGGCAGGGCGGTCATAAAGGCGCCGGCGTTAAAAACACCAGAGGTGAAAGTGATAATAAGCGTATTGAAGATCGTCTTGTTGTTGTAGGCGGACCTGAAGCCGTCCAGCATCACCGACAAGGTTGATGCTTTAACCCTGGTGGGTGTGACAGCGAGCGGCGCGATCCTGGTTACAGCAATGGCCCCCAGAATCAGGCTGACTGCTTGAATCAGAAGCACGTTTCCCACGCCAACCAATTCCATCTGGCCAGCGAGAATCAGGCCGAACATTTGCACAATGAAGCCCATGGCGGTGGCGGCAGTGACAGCACGCTGGACTTCTGTGCCAGCGACGCGATTTAAAATGGCCTGCTGTGCCGGGTTTGTGAAGGAGATGGCGGTGCTCATTGCCAGACCGAACAGGGTGACAGAGACGATGTTGAGCTGGTTAATTTCCGTTGCACCGAAAAGTGCCAGTGGAAAAAGCCAGGCTACGGCGTAGACGCGAATGAGCAGAGAGCGCGCATCTGCCCGGTCAGCGCTGACACCACCCCACAACATGAGAAGGATACCAGGCATGCCGATCAAAGTGGGATGACACCCACCTGATCTGCCGGCAGTAACAGGATGCCAACCAGTAGCCAACTGAGCAGCAATTGCTGCATGGCGATAGCCGTGCCGGTAAACGCCGTGGAGCCAAGGTAGACCTGGAACTGTTTGTTTTGCCAGAGGCTGGGGGCTGGTGCATTCAAGGGCGGGCTGCTTATCCGTGATGGTAACTAACCACTGTGTTTGTCAGTATAGACAGGCAAGACAGGCGGTACAAATCATCATTGTTTCGGAAAAGCATTAAAAATCAGTCATTTATGTCATCGCCTTAAAGTGAGTTAATGTTTGACTTGCTTGCTTCAAGCAAGTATCTTGCTGCAACGTTCATTGGTGATTAGTAAAGACATGGCAGATTACGTAGCTCCTTCCCGAGAAATTGGTTTTGTTGTTAATGAACTTCTGGACTATCAAAAGCTGACGTCACTCAACAGCTTTGGTGATGCGACGCCTGAGCTGACCGGCGCCATTCTGGATGAGGCTGGCAAGTTCGCCGGGCAGGTACTTGCGCCCCTTAATCGTGTGGGCGATGTGCAGGGTGTGAAGGTAGAGGGTGATGAGGTCCGAACGCCTGACGGGTTCGCGGATGCTTACCAGATGTTCGTTGAAAGCGAATGGCTGAGCCTCGCTCAGGATCCCGCGTATGGCGGGCAGGGTTTACCTTTTCTTATTCATCTTGCTGCTGCGGAAATGTGGAACAGTGCCTGCACATCGATGGCGTTGTGTCCGATGCTGACCGCTGGTGGTATTGATGCACTGAGTGCGCACGCCAGCGACGCGCTGAAAGACCGGTATTTACCAAATCTGATTACTGGTAAATGGACGGCCACCATGAACCTGACGGAACCCCATGCGGGTTCTGACCTTTCGCAGCTAAAAACCCGGGCAGAGCCTGCAGGCGATCATTATCTGATTCGCGGGCAGAAGATCTATATCACCTGGGGCGAACACGATATGACCGAAAACATTATTCATATTGTTCTGGCGCCGATGACTGATGCACCGCCCGGTAACAAGGGATTGTCGTTGTTTCTGGTACCCAAGTTTCTCGTTAACGAAGATGGCACACCCGGTGAAAGAAATGACCTCCGGGTAGTATCGACAGAACACAAGCTTGGTATTCACGCCAGTCCAACCTGCGTAATGAGCTTTGGTGAGCAGGAAGGCGCGATTGGTTATCTCATCGGTGAACCCGGCGACGGACTCGCCTGCATGTTCACGTTGATGAATCACGCGAGATTAGAAGTTGGGCTGCAGGGTGTTGCCCTGGCTGAACGTGCCTATCAGGACGCGCTGGGCTATGCCAAAGAGCGGGTTCAGGGCAGAGACGTTGAAACCGGCGAGTCTGCGAAGATTATTCAGCATGCGGATGTCCAGCGGATGCTGATGCAGATGAAGTCACTGACAGAGGCTATGCGGGGTCTGACTTATGATGGCGCTTATGCCCACGATTTCCGAACCCATGGCAGTTCCGAAGAAGAAAAGCAGCATTTTAATGAGCGGTTTGCACTGCTCACGCCGGTGGTGAAAGCCTGGTGCACTGAGATTGTTAACGAAGTGACGTCGCTGGGCATTCAGGTGCATGGCGGGATGGGGTTCATTGAAGAAACCGGCGCTGCCCAGCATTATCGTGATGCCCGGATCACTTCGATTTATGAAGGTACGAACGGTATCCAGGCCAACGATCTGGTGGGTCGCAAGGTGCTGCGTGATCAGGGTGCCGCCCTTGGTGCCTACCTGGAAGAGATCTTGGCAACCGCCGACCAACTTGCCGCAGACGGTGAAATGGGTGATATCGGGTTACAACTCCGTGACGCCGCCGAAAACCTGCAAAATGCGTCCCGCTATATCATCGAAAATGCCGCAGGCAGTCAAAAGTTTGTTGGCGCGGTGGCCTACAATTTCCTGATGATGATGGGCTATGTCGCCGGTGCCTGGTATATGGCGCGAACCGCACAGAAAGCATCAGCTGAACTGGGGGGTGTTGATGGCGATTTTTATCAGAAGAAGCTCGTTTCCGCGAAATTCTATTTCTCGCAGCTGCTGCCAAGACATCGAGGCTATATGGATGCGGTGATCGGTGGTGCTGACATTGGTATCAGTCTTTCAGAAGAGGCGTTTTAGGTCCCTGACATGAAAGAATCAGGCAGATTAACGCAGGCGGAACGGACCGGGATTTCAGACAACAAAATGCTGGATGCCGCTGTGCGGTTAATTGTCGATCACGGCCCAGCGGCCACCAGTCTGAAAGAGGTCGGTTTGATGGCCGGCTACTCTCGCGGCCTGGCGGGTCAGCGGTTCGGCTCTAAAGACAAGTTGTTTGCCTTTGTCCTGCGACATGTTGGTGAGGTCTGGCTGGATCAGCTGAAGGACGCCACAGAGGAAAAAAACGGGCTGGCCGCTATTCACGACGCCCTGGATCAACACTACCGGTTCTGCGTTGAAGCACCTGATCAGGTCCGGGCTTTTTACACGCTCTGGTTTGAGTCAGTGAACGCAGGTTCGGAGTTGTCAGCGATTATTGGCAACATTCATAACCGTCGGCACCAGGATATGGTGAACTGGATTACCAGCGGTGCCGGAATCAGTACAGAAACCAAAAAACAGGCGGATGCAATCGGCGCGCAGTTTTGCGCGGCCGTCATCGGCATCGTTTACTACTGGCTTGCGCATCCTCAGGATCTTGAAGAAACCCGCAAGCTGCACGATAACCTAAAGACAACCATGACCCTGCTGCTTACAGCAGACAAAGAGGACCATTAAATGTCAGAAGCAAAGATGAGATCGATTGAAGGAAGCACGCAAACGGAGCAGGCACAGCCGCCCCTGAGATTTGTTACCGCAGCGGCCTTGTTCGATGGCCATGATGCATCAATTAACATCATGCGTAGAATTCTGCAGTCCCTCGGCGTGGAAGTTATCCACCTCGCACACAACCGCTCCGTCGCGGAGGTGGTGCAGGCTGCGTTGCAGGAAGATGTGCAGGGTATTGCGATCAGCTCATATCAGGGTGGTCACGTTGAATACTTCAAGTACATCGTTGATATGCTCAAGGAAAATGACGCATCCCACATCAAGGTGTTTGGCGGTGGTGGCGGGGTCATCGTGCCTGAGGAGATTCAGGAACTGCATGACTACGGGGTAACCAGAATTTATTCACCTCAGGATGGCATGGCACTGGGTCTGGTCGGGATGATTCAGGACATGGTTGATCAGTGCCGGGCCGCAGGTCTGCGGGAAGGCGTACACAAAGATCTTGCTGCAGATAATTACCTGGCGCTGTCGACGCTGATTACGGCGATTGAACGCGGTGAGGTGGGTGCTGCTGATCTGGCTGCCCTCAAACTGGGCACAGACAAATCAACACCGGTACTGGGTATCACGGGTACCGGTGGTGCCGGTAAATCGTCCCTGACCGATGAGATCATTCGCCGCTTCCGCATGGATAGCGGTGATTCTGCCAAGATCGCAATTCTCGCAATCGACCCGACCCGGCGTAAAACTGGCGGCGCCTTGTTAGGTGACCGTATTCGAATGAATTCGATTTACGCGGAAAACATCTTCATGCGTTCTATCGCTACCCGGCAGGCGACGGGTGAAGTGCCTGATTATCTGACTGAAGTTATTGCCGCTGCACGCAAGTTTGACTTCGATCTTATCGTGGTAGAAACCCCGGGAATTGGTCAGGGTGATGCGGGTATCGTACCTTACGTTGATGCCTCCATGTATGTGATGACCCCGGAATTTGGCGCGCAGAGTCAGCTTGAAAAAATCGACATGCTCGACTTTGCCGATCTTGTTGTGATCAATAAGTTTGATCGAAAGGGTGCGGAAGATGCACAGCGAGATGTTGCCAAGCAATTTCAGCGCAACCGTGAAGCCTGGGATCAGTCTCCCAAGGAATTGCCGGTCTACGGCACCATTGCCTCGCGATTTGGCGATGATGGTGTTTCCTCGGCCTACCACGGCCTTCTGGCAATGCTGAGAGAAAAAGGTCTCCGTGAGTGGCAATCGCAACTGCCGTACATTAACAACCGCGTACCCAGCGAGCGTTCTGTGATTGTGCCTGCAGGGCGAGTCAGGTATCTGGCCGAGATTGCTGAGGCAGTGAGGGGCTATCACTCAAATACGCGGTTGCAGGCACGTATCGCACGTGAAAGGCAGCAGCTTCGCGGCACGCTGGAGATGCTGGGCGAGGAAAACGAAAAAATTGGTGTGTTGATTGAACAGAAGGAAGACGCACTGACCCATGAAAACAAGAAATTGCTGGCAAGCTGGTCAGAGGTAAAGGCCGGTTATACGGGTGAGGAACGGGTTGAAACCACGTCATCAGGTAAAGAGATTCGTACTCGTCTGGGCTCTGAATCTCTGTCTGGTAGCTGGATATCAAGAGTGGCGGTGCCACAGTTCGAAGATGAAGGCGAGATTTTAAGCTTTCTGAAGCGAGAAAACCTGCCGGGCTTTTTCCCTTTTACCGCGGGCGTTTTTCCGTTCAAACGTGAAGGAGAAGATCCTGCACGAATGTTCGCGGGTGAAGGTGATCCCGCCCGAACTAACCGAAGATTCAAGAAACTGTCAGAACATTCTGACGCGAAGCGGCTTTCCACGGCGTTCGACAGTGTCACGCTCTACGGCTTTGATCCCGCCACTCGCCCTGATATTTACGGCAAGATCGGGAACTCTGGGGTGTCCATCGCAACCCTTGATGATATGAAAGTCCTGTATGGCGGGTTTGATCTGTGTAACCCGTCGACGTCTGTCTCTATGACCATTAACGGTCCGGCACCCGCCATTCTTGCCATGTTCCTCAATACCGCCATCGATCAGCAGGTTGAAGGGTTTAAGGCGAAAGAGGGCAGAGACCCCAGCGATGCTGAACACGCCGAGCTGAAACAGTTTGCACTTGCGAATGTGCGTGGCACGGTGCAGGCAGATATTCTGAAAGAGGATCAAGGCCAGAACACCTGTATCTTCTCAACGGAATTCAGCCTGCGCATGATGGGGGATATTCAACAGTACTTTATTGACAATCAAGTGCGCAATTTCTACTCCGTGTCTATTTCCGGATACCACATTGCCGAAGCGGGTGCGAACCCCATCTCACAGCTCGCATTTACCCTCGCCAACGGCTTCACCTTTGTGGAAACCTATCTTGCGCGTGGTATGCACATTGATGATTTTGCACCGAATCTGTCTTTCTTCTTCTCCAACGGTATGGACCCTGAGTATACGGTTATTGGCCGCGTCGCCCGTCGTATCTGGGCGGTTGCCATGCGTGAGAAGTATGGTGCCAATGAACGTAGTCAGAAGCTTAAGTACCATATTCAGACGTCCGGGCGCTCGCTGCACGCACAGGAGATGCAATTTAATGATATCCGCACCACGCTGCAGGCACTCCTGGCGATTAACGATAACTGCAACAGTCTGCACACCAATGCCTACGATGAGGCGATTACAACACCGACTGAAGAATCTGTTCGACGTGCCCTGGCAATTCAGCTGATTATCAATCGGGAGTTCGGTGTCACTAAAACTGAAAACCCGAATCAGGGTTCATTTATTTTTGACGAACTGACAGATCTGGTTGAGGAAGCCGTGTTGCGTGAGTTTGAGAGTATTTCTGATCGCGGCGGTGTACTGGGGGCGATGGAAACCGGCTATCAGCGTGGCAAGATTCAGGAAGAATCAATGAAGTACGAAACGCTCAAGCATGATGGCACATTGCCGCTGATTGGGGTGAACACATTCCAGCCTGAGACCGAACCGGAAGAAACAACGATTGAGTTGGCGCGCTCTACGGAAGAAGAAAAGCAAAGCCAGATCGCGCGACTGGCAGACTTCCAGGCTCGAAACGCTGACACCTCTGATGCGGCGCTTGCCAACCTTAAGCAGGTCGTGGCAGAGGGTGGCAACGGTTTCGAGGCGCTGATGGAGGCTGTTCGTCATTGTTCGCTGGGGCAACTCACCGACGCGTTCTTCGAAGTGGGCGGGCAATACCGCCGCAATACCTAGATGGCGAACTCTGAAGCCGCTACTGAAAGCTGGCCAATCAGGGAACTGATCGAAGGTGAGCACTATTACCTGGAAGACGGGTTGATGGTGCTGACCGAACGCTATCACCTGGCCCGTGGTCGATGCTGCGGCAGTGGTTGTCGCCATTGCCCTTTCGATCACGTTAACGTGAAGTAGTTGCGCGTCGTCTCTCTAGTGCCGTCTCTGACGGAAACGCTGCTTGATTGTGGTGTTGACGTTATTGGCCGCACCCGGTTTTGTATTCATCCGAAGACAACGGTGGGGGAGATCGTCGCCGTTGGTGGTACCAAGCAGGTCAACTGGCAGAGTATAGAAGCCCTTTCACCTGACCTCGTGATCATGGATAAGGAAGAAAACACTCTGGAGATGGCTGAGGCCTGTCCTTATCCGCTGCATGCGACCCATGTCACCTCGGTTGATTGCGTGGGTGATGAACTCGCGGCGTTGGCCGGGGTTCTGGGTTGTGAAGCACTGACTGGCCATAGTGAAAACTGGCGAGTTCTGGCTGATCGAGATGCGCTGGATTTCCGGGGCTGGGATGTTGTTCCCGGCGTGATCGATAAGATCGGTCAGAAATCGACTGGCTTTTCCCGAGTGGAATACATGATCTGGCAAGACCCCTGGATGGCTGTCAGCCCGGATACATTTATTGGGTCGGTCCTCACCAAGGTGGGGCTGGGCAGGTTTCTGACTGCCCACGAGACGCCATATCCAACGCTTGGCGATGAGATACAACCAGACCCCGATGTGTTCTATCTGTTCTCATCAGAACCCTTTCCTTTTGGCAGGCACGTGGATGCATTGACCGCCGCTGGATTTAATGGCGTTCTTGTTGATGGAGAGTTCTACTCCTGGTTTGGCACCCGCAGTTACCGTTTACTTAATCATTTTATGGAATCGCAGGTATGAGATTAGGCGCTTTACTGGGCCCTGTTGTGTTTGACGACCGCAAGAGCCTCACCGACCAGGCGGCCCGACTGGAGGGCGCTGGCTACGACAGTCTTTGGAGTGCTCAGGCCATGGGACGCGGCTTTATGATGACCGATCCGTTTATTGCCCTGACCGCTGCGGCCGTTGTCACCGAGCGCGTAGAACTTGGCACGGCGATTTTGCAGTTGCCGCTATATGCCCCCGTAGACATCGCGCTTAAGACTTTCTCGCTACTTCAGATTGCCGGTGATCGCGTTTTGCTGGGCGTAGGGCCGGGTTCAACGGAAGTCGATCATCAGATCCATGACAGCGAGTTTTCCGCCAGGTTCGGTCGCTTCAACGAGAGTTTAATGGTGCTGAGGCATTGGCTGGAACAGGGTGAATATGATGGGCGCAGTATCGACCCCTGGCCAGCAGCTAAGGGTTCAGCGAAACTGCTTTATGGCACCTGGGGGAAAGGCGTTGAGCGAGCCGCGACAGAGTTCGATGGTTGGATCGCTTCAGGTATGCATCGTAGCGCTGAGCAACTGACTAAAACGTTGCCTCGATATCGCGAAGCTGATGGTGGCAGGGCCATTGTATCGACCCTGTTAATTGGACCGGATACTGATCTTGGCGAGTTGCGGGATAAATTTCAGGTCTTCGAGCAGGCCGGTTTTGACGATGCCGTGGTGATGTTTACACCGGGCGCGCCTGACGCCGAGAAGGTGAGATCACTCATCTAGCGAGACGCCATAGCCATCGACAGTCAACAAAATACAAAAACAGACAACCATCTATTAGGTGCAAAGGGAGCAGGAATGTACGAAACAATTTCGATCGAAAAACGTGGCCAGGTTGACTGGCTGACACTCAACCGACCGGAAGCCCTAAATTCGATTAACACACCGATGGTCACTGAATTACGTGACTATTTTGGTGGTTTGATCGAAGACAATGAAACCCGGATTGTTGTTATGCGCGGGGCGGGCAGGGCGTTTTGCGCTGGTCTTGACATCAAGGCCTCCCAGGCAGGTACACACGAACAACCCTTCGGCGGTGGGATGGGGTTTCAGGGATACCTCGCCGAAGTCTATATCCGAATGCGTCGCTGTCCGCAGCCAATCATTTCGCTGGTCCAAGGGCCAGCGTGCGGTGGTGGTTTCTCTTTTGTACTGGCTTCAGACATCAGAATCGCAGGGGAAAGTGCAAAGATGAATGCGGCGTTTATCCGCATCGGCTTATCGGCCTGTGATATGGGTTCGAGTTACTTTCTGCCAAGACTGGTTGGGACTTCGGTGGCCTCTGAACTGATGCTGACTGGTCGATTTATTCATGCGGATCGAGCGCTGGCGACGAACCTGGTTTCTGAAGTGGTTCCTGATGAGCAATTGGAAGCGGCCGCGCAGCCTTACATCGATGAAATGTTGACCACGTCACCGATGGGTCTGCGTCTCACGAAAGAGGGTCTCAATATGGCGATTGATGCCGCGGGTCTTGAAGCTGCGATGGCGATAGAAAACAGAAATCAACTGATGTGCTCACGCACTAACGATGCCAAGGAGGGTATGCGTGCCTTCATCGAGAAACGAACGCCCGACTATACGGGGTCCTGATTCTATAGCTTGATGATATCGGCAGTGATCAGCGCACCTTCACCCAGTTCGCGTTGCTTCACTGCCTTGAAAGCCTCCAGATCGCCGAGCACTGCCTGCCAGGTGTAAAAGTAGTCCTGGCCATCCATAGGCACAGGAAAACAGCCAAATCCGATTGGCACTATGGCAAATGCACCTTCGTATTCACCGACAAGATGCCTGTCTACAAAATCGAGATAGGCCTCGCGCTTTTCGATGAGAACCATGTCGAAGAACGGAACTGCATCTCTGGCGTCCCCGATTCTTGAAAGAATTTCGGCCGGGAACAGCCCACCGGTCCAGCGGGCATTGATTTCGGTGACAATAAGACTGCCGTCGCCACCGATAAAAAAATCAACACCACAATTGCTGCCTTCATCGCTCACATAACCATGATGCCTGGCGTATTCCCCCACCTTGATGAGTGCGGCGGTCTGTTCATCGTTCAGTGATACGGACTGGCCAATCAGGTTGCCGACCCACAGGCCGTCTGCAAAAAGGATTTTCCGTATGTTCGCGATACGGACCTCCTCATGGGAGACGACCAGGTCAACGGTCATTTCAGTGTATTGCTTGAGATCCAACTGCGCCTGTAGCAGCACGACCATGTCGTCCTGATACTCAGCGACGTAAGCAAGACATTCGGCGACGCTGGTCACGGGAGCAACGTTCCTGGCGCCTGCCAGGCCCAGCAGTTTGATCATTACGCGGTTATCGTGCGTCTCGAAAAATTCGGAGACGAGGGGCGTGTCAAGCTCGCCTTTCGACGTCACCATTGTTGCCGGTACCGGAATGCCATAATCCGGCGCATGGTTGGCGAAATGTACCTTGGAGTTAACATTCCGGCTGACCGTGAGGCTGTCATCGTCCTGATGAATCACAGCATTTGAACCACTGGTCATATAGAGGTTAACCACATCCGTCAGCGAGGGGTTGTCGCGGGCCATCCCTGCGACGGAGTCGTAGTAAGTGTACTTTGGGTGATAGCTAACCTGCGTCAGGGGCACAACCGGCGCTGGCAACATTCGGGTAAAGAAGTCGTGGTAACGCGCCAGGGCATCTTGCCAGCCAGGCGCCCGATAGTCCTCGTACAGGGCAACATGATCCTGGCCATGACCAATCGCGATGAGTGCCACCTGCAACATCGCGGTGAGTTCGACATTCGACAGATGATCTGCCTGCTGTTTTTCTGTGAGCTCTGCTAAATCGTAGAACAGCGAGCAATCGTCACCGGCCATCGCATACAGCGAGGAATAGTGTTTTCCTGGAAAGTACGAGCCGGCTTTCATCAGATCAGCTCATGTGTGCGCCGCCATCCACATTCAGTGTCTGGCCGGTCATGAAGCTTGAATCGTCTCCCGCGAGAAAGGAAACACTGGCTGCGAGTTCGCTGGGTAAACCTTGTCTGCCCATAGGGGCTGCCGCGCGAATCCTGGCGGTAAAATCCTCGGTTGATATACCATAACGTTCGGAGGTCCGACCGATGGTGCCATCCATCATGTCAGTGGCGTGTGATCCGGGCGCAATACAGTTAACCCGGATGTTGTTGCCAGCAAGTTCCAGCGCCAGTTGCTGGGTCAGCCCGACAACTGCAAATTTGGTTGCACAGTAGGCACCATAGTCCGGAATGCCGCGCCGACCAGCTGTCGATGAGATATTGATAATGGAGCCACCATTGCCGGTTTCTCGCATAACGCGACCGGCGAACTTGGTCATCAGATACACCCCATTCAGATTGACGTTCACAGTGTCGTACCAGAGGTCATCATCCATATCCAGTACCGGTGCGGCGCCAGCACCGCTGGGTACGCCGGCGTTGTTTACAAGAATATCGATGGTGCCAAAACGCTCTCTGGCCATGGTCACAATGTTTTCGACATCGGCAGTTTTGGTGACATCACCCTCAATACCCAGCGCAGCACGCCCCATTTGCTCTATTTCTTCGGCAAGTGAACTCACGCCTTGCCAGTCGATGTCTTTTTCATTGTCGGGCCGGTCTTCCGGTGCCCGCTTGCGACCGGTGATGACGATATCTGCGCCGTCCTCGGCGAGCCGCAATGCCATTGCCCGGCCGAGACCGCGATGTCTTGCCGCACCAGAGATCAGTGCTACCTTGCCTGTTAAATCTGCCATGTCAGAGTCCCAATACGGTTTTTGCGATGATGTTTTTCTGAACTTCTTTTGAACCGCCAAATACTGACGAGGCCCGATTGTTCAGATAAGTGCCTATAGCGGTCTGTTGTTTTTCTGGGCCGATGCCTTCTTCACCCCGGAGCCACAACAGGTTATTGTGCGGCAGACCATAATAGGCGATGGCTTCCAGTCGCAGGGTAGAAAGTTGCTGGCCTAGATTGCTGGCCATGTTTTTCATCAGCGAAGCGCCAGCACCTGGGTTTTTGCCCGCGCCAACACGAGCCTGCAGGTCAGTTTCCATCTGGGTCATGGCGGATATCTCGATCTCCAACGCGACGGCTCGTTTTCGAAGTTCATGCTCGTTTGGCAGAGTCTCAAGCAGGATGTTGAGCTCCTGCATAGCAAGCCCGATGCCGGTAGCAGCGGTACCGCCGCCGCGTTCAAACTCAAGCAAATACTTGGCGACAGTCCAACCCTCGTTCTCGGGGCCGACGCGATTAGTGATTGGCACGCGGACGTTGTCGAAAAACACCTGGTTAACCTCATGATCGCCCGCAATAGTAATGATCGGTTCAACCGTCACGCCTGGTGTTGCCATATCAATCAGCAGAAAACTGATACCCGCCTGTGGCCTGGAATCCTGATCTGTTCTGACCAGACAGAAAATGTGATCTGCGAACTGGGCGTGCGTCGTCCAGATCTTGGTACCGTTGACCACATAGTTGTCTCCGTCACGTTCGGCCTTGGTCTTCAGGCTGGCCAGGTCAGAGCCGGATCCAGGTTCTGAATAGCCCTGACACCAGTAGTGTTCACCGGAGAGAATTTTTGGGAGATAGTATGCCTGCTGCTCTTTGGTGCCGTACTTGAAAATGACGGGTGCGAGCATGCGCAGCCCCAGTGGGATCAAGCCAGGTGCACCGGCTTTCGCACATTCCTGATTGAAAATGTAGCGCTGATTGGAGGTCCAGCCTGGGCCGCCGAATTCCGTGGGCCAGGAGACGCCGGCCCAGCCTCGCTTGTGCAGTATCTTCTGCCAGGTGACAGCAACGTCTTTGTCGGCGAACACCGTGGTGGTCTTTGCGGTCGCCGCTTTCAATTCTTCAGTGAGTTCTTCCGTAAGCAGGGTTCTCACTTGATCACGGAACGCCAGTTCCTCTTCAGTAAATTCCAGTTCCAAGGGTTTTTCTCATTATGGGAAAGCGCTTAAGTGTAGCGGGCTTCACTTTTCACGTCACCCATCGATAGTGTTCCTTTCAGGATTGTTGTGGGGCGTGTTTTGGCACGCCTCACAGGTCCGCAGGCTCAGAACTGTCAAAGCGCCGAGGCTGATCAAGGCGACAACGACCAGACGAGCTGTCGTGTTCTCCAACGCGAAGTAGACAGAAGCACCGCCCATCAAGGACATTGAGCCCAGGGCAACCAGCTTGGTAGTCAGGGTAATGCAGCGGTCGCGCTCCCAGTTTTGCAGTAGCGGGCCGAAAGTGCTGTTTGCCAGTAACCACGCGTGCCACTTTTCTGAGGAGCGGGCGAAGAACCAGGCTGAAAGCAGTAAAAACGGGGTGGTCGGCAGAACCGGCAACAGAACGCCAAGGCAGGCAAGCCCCAGCGTCAGAAACCCCAGAAGCTTGTAAGTGCCTGCCTTCACAAGAAATCAGCTTGCCGGTGAATACCAGATGGGTGAACTGTATATCCGTTCCTGGGTAATCATGGGGATGTCGGGATTAACATCTTTCAGGCCAAACTTCTTGACGTCGTAAGCTGACCAGCGGGGCGTTGGAATCTCCAATACGCGAACGTAGTAAAAAGCCCTTTCCGCTGCATCAAATTCCGGGTCCTGCCAGGTCGTCTTCAGTTCAGTTGCACCGATGGAATTGGTGTAGCTCGCGGCGGCAACATCGACGGTGTTGCCAATGGCAGGCAATTTGCCACTGGCATCGAGTGTTCGCTCGCCGGCGAAGGCGACTTCAAAAATCTTTTCCTGAAGCTCGCCATCACTGTCCAGATAACCTTTGACCACCTGAACACGATCCAGATTTGCGCCATCCGGGTCCTTTACGGCATGGATGAGAAAAGACGGTGCGCCGTCTTCTGGTGCATTCGCGATTCTGCCACCCATGGGAACGCCTTTCTGATAACCGAGGGCAGCATCGTCGGGTGCATCGTCACCGGTAAACGCCCAGCCACCAAAGAAACGCAAAGCGATACGAGGGCCGGTGGTTGCATATACTTCTTTGCGGGACATGGCATCAAACAGGGAAGCCCGGCTGTTTTCTTCCGCCCAGACAGCGATGTACCCTGATGCGGCAAGCTTCCAGTTGTACCAGAGCTGTCCACCCATCTGGTTTTCGAGCCGGTCTGACGTCATTTCTGAATCTTTAAACTTGCCGTAAAAGTTATTGTCATCAGCGGTCGACAGCGTCGTGTGTGAATCAGTGCTGCCGATCAGACCGAATTCGTAGGGATTGACACCCAGTTCTTCCTCAACCTTTAGCCCCAGTTTCAGCGCAGAGCGGCCATATTCGTATTGCAACATTTCGTTTTGTTTTTCCACCGTTCGACCGATGTTGTCTTCGTCCCAGTTCTCGAAATCTGCGAACTCATCATCCGGAGACAGAAAGGGGTGAGATTCTCCATCGCCCTTAACCTGAGTGACCTCGTATAGTGGCTCCCAGGTGATTCTTTTCTGCGCGTAGGCTTTGGTGATGGGTTCGCCGGTGACCTTGTTGAGGGAGAACATCATGCCGTTGCTGACATTACCATTGTGAGGAATGGCCATGATGTCGCCGCCGGTCTCTTTTTCATATCGAGCCAGGAAGTCCCAGAGGTCCTCTGGATTCTGGCTGTCCAATGCTGAGAAGGGCGGAATTTGTGCCGCCTTTTCGAGGTTATCCCGGTACACAACCACCCGATGCAGATTGTTGCCGTTAATCATCGCCGTCCACTCATAACCGATCATTGCCGTAAACGTGCCCGGATCATTGTGTCTGTCCGCGAAGCTGATCAGTTCCTTCCACATATTGATTCTGAATTCCTCAGACAATTCCTGCTCATAGTCGGGATCAGCAATCATGGTTGCCCATTCGCCAACGATACTGCCGAGGGCAGCATTTTCATCCATCGCCTTCAACCATCGCTTGCCGAGCACTGTCGCTGCGAAATCAGGATCCCTGGCAATCAGTTTGGGAAAAACGCCCACAAACTCTGCGTGATCGGACACCAGCAGGAAATCCAGGGGTCGTTTCAGTGTGACATCAGTACCGCTGTTGGCCTGCACGGTCTCGCCTTTGGCAAATCGATAGGCTGCATCCGGTGTTAACCCTGGATTGCCGAAGGCAAAGGAGTCCGGTGAACGATTGCTGTGAACGTGCAGATCGCCCCAGTAGAGGTTGGTCGGTGGGGCCGCCAAAGCAGTGGTTGCAATCAGGAGCATGGGCAATATCAGGGTTCGCATTATTCGTTCCTCAGGTTAGTCCGGTGATCAGAATCAGGGAGATGGCGACCGGCAAGATATATCTGAGCAACCAGTGCCAGATACTAAATGCGGGCCCCCACATAAAGGGTAGTTCTTGTCTTAGTGTTTCGCGGGACACTTGCCAGGCGGCAAACAGCGCGATCAGCAGCCCGCCAACCGGCAGCATGATCTGGTTAGCCAGGTAATCAAGAATACCGTTTAAATCCAGACTGCCGAAGCGCCAGTCCGCAATTACGTTGTAGGACAAAACGCTCAGAAGACCCAGTAGTCCGATAGCAGCCACCATGGCGAGCGTTGCTTTATGGCGGGAAAGATCAAAGGTTTCTTCCAACCAGGCTACCAATGGTTCCATAAGACCGACCATGGAGGTGACAGCGGCGACACTTAGCAGGGAGAAGAAGACGACACCGATGAAATGACCCGCAGGCATCTGAGCAAAAGCCACGGGCAGTGTCTGGAAGATCAATCCCGGCCCACCGGCGGGGTCAAGACCAAACCTGAAAACCATGGGAAAAATCATCAGACCAGCCAGCAGCGCGACAGCGGTATCGATGACGATAATAATTAGCACGCAGCGTGTGATTGAAACGCGGGCTGGCAGATACGCGCCGAAAATCATCATACCCGCCATACCAACACCGATGCTGAAGAAGGCCTGGCCGATCGCCGCCAGGAATGTCTGGCCAGAGATCTTTGAAAAATCCGGTGTGAACAGGTAACTGGCTGCTTCGGTAAACCCGGACTGTGTCATGTTGTAGATCACGAGCGAAATGATCAGGGCAAACAGCGTCGGCATCAGTATTCGCACGGAACGTTCGATGCCGTCATTCACGCCGAAGTAGATGATGGTGCTGGTCAGCGCAAGGCTCACAAAGGTCCAGATCAACATGCCGTTAACGTTGCCCAGGACAGCGGCGAAGTTTTCGCTGGAGATGCCTGGGTCGATGCCGATGAAACCCTCGGTAATGGCCTTGAACAGGTACCAGAGTACCCAGCCAGCAACAACGCAGTAGGTTCCCTGAATGATGAATGCGGTGGTCAGGTTGAGATGCCCGACGTGTTGCCAGCCGGCTGGACGTCCTTCGGCGATGGCAATGTTTCGAATAGCCAGCGGCGGATTGCCTTGCCCGCGGCGGCCAAGCAGAATCTCCGCGATCAGGATTGGGATACCGATAAGCAGCGCGCAGGCGAGATACACAATCACAAAAGCACCACCGCCATTTTCGCCAGTCACATACGGAAAACGCCAGATGTTGCCGAGGCCCACGGCGAAGCCGGTGGCGGCCATCAGAAATCCGAAGGTCGAAGTGAATTGATGCGATTGTTGCATGGGGTTGTTATTTTTTTGTTGAAGTATAAAGCAAAGGTGAGCGGTTGACTCTGTGATTGTCTGTGACCAACATCGTTTGTTTTCACGCTGACATCAGGCTTGCCCAGTGTTTTCTGGATTGGGACGGGGGCAGGCGTTGATAGGGAGAGACCATCGATGAACAAACTTGAACAATTAAAGCAGATGACGGACGTGGTCGCAGATACCGGAGATCTCGCAGCTATTCGAGCCTATCAACCGATGGATGCGACAACCAATCCGTCGTTACTTCTGAAAGCTGCTGCGATGCCGGACTATGCCGGGCATGTGGTGGGAGCGAAGCGCTGGGCGGCGCGGCTTGGGGGCAGCGATGCAGAGATGCTGCAAAACAGTTGCGACAAGCTGGCAGTCGATATTGGTACAGAGATTCTGGGTATCGTCCCTGGCCGGGTATCCTCGGAAGTTGATGCCAGACTGTCCTTCGATCGCGCGGCTACCGAGGAAAAAGCGCGTCGGTTGATCGGACTCTATGAGGACAATGGCATCGCCCGGGAACGCGTCTTGATCAAGATCGCCAGCACCTGGGAAGGTATCAGCGCTGCACGGGCACTTGAGAAAACCGGGATCAACTGCAATCTGACCTTGTTATTCGGCTTCGGTCAGGCGGTTGCCTGCGCTGACGCCGGGGTTTACCTGATATCGCCCTTTGTCGGTCGAATTCTGGATTGGTACAAACAGGCGACGGGTAAGACTTATTCAGCCGCAGATGATCCCGGTGTGCTGTCCGTCAAACGGATTTACAACTACTACAAGACTCATGATTATCGGACGGTTGTCATGGGGGCCAGTTTTAGAAATACCGATGAAATTGAAGCCCTCGCCGGATGTGATCGACTTACCATCAGCCCGCAGCTGTTACAGACATTATCGGAAGACGAGGGTGATTTGCCGCGCCAGCTGGTGCCAGATGTTAGCGACGGTGAGCCAAGGGTCGTTCTGGAAGAAGCCGCTTTTCGATGGGCAATGAACGAGGACGCCATGGCGACCGAGAAGCTGGCGGAGGGGATGAGAAACTTTGCCGCAGATCAGGTAAAACTGGAGCAGCTGATATCGACCCTCGCAGATTAAGCGCACCGGCGTAGCTGGTATGCACTTAAGCTGCGATCAGTGCAAACCCGACTGTCTAATCAGGCGTTTGCGAGTTGATAATGATCCAGAACTTCGCGATAGGTTTCGGGCGGGGTTATGCCCAGTTCCTGTCGCACCTCCTCCAAAGGTTTGGCGAGCAGTGATTCCCAATCCTGCTGGGGTAGCCACGCGGCGTTTTTGCCTGCGCTATAAGCTCGCCAGGCAGCTTTTCTGACATCGCCGGAAGCCATTTCTTTGGCGATCTTCATGGCGCCAACAAAGGCGATAAGACCGATTCCGCGATTCCTGGTTTGCGCATAGGTGAAGGCCAGCAGGCAGGCTTCGCCGAAGGTGTCGCGACCATAACCCGTTGTGACATGCCAGAGGTCGTGCTGGTCCCGCATGCGATTACCGAATCGGCGCAGGTCCGGGTCCTGAATCAAGTCTTCCTGTTCACTCGCCTCAACCAGACCGTCAGCGGTAATCTGCTCGGACTCAACGAAGTTCAGGTAGGCGCGACCCAGACTGCCAGGTTCGTAACTGCGCAAGGTTTCTCTATCCTGCAATGTCTGGAGCAGATCTCTTTTTTCGGCGATGACCTGTTTGCCAACGTCAGTTTGTCTGAATCTTTGATAGGCCTTAAAGAGCGAATTACCTGACATGGCTTTGATGATCACAAAGACCTGTTCTGTTTTCTCGGGATCGGCGATCAGCCGGCCAAGCGCGCGGAACGCGGTCAGTGGTTGCATGCGTTGGGGTTGGTATTTGGTTTCAGTCATCATGAGTGATACGGTGATCGTTATTAACAATGATGTCAATAGTAGCTTTATCAACATGAATGTCAATAGTGGGTCCAAACAAAGCCGGCCTAGCAAAAAGCGTGTCCGTCGTACGCCGGAAGAGGCCCGGTCTCTGATCCTCGGCGTTGCTGCCGAGCGTTTGTCAGAATTTGGGCTTGATGGGCTCAATATCTCGGGCGTCGCCAAAGCCGCCGGGATGTCACATGCCACGGTGATTCATCACTTTGGTTCAACGGGTGCGATGCGCGAGGCCTTGTTGGCGCAGATGACGCGAGAGCTGCTCGCCGATGTCATCGCAGCGCTGGATCACAACGAATCGCCCGATCAGATTCTAGATCGGTTGTTTTCCATGTTGTCTCGGGATGGCCATGGCCGGCTTCTGGCCTGGCTGGCCCTTGATCAGCAGGCGTTGGATGGTGCCAACGCTGCCAGCAATCTGTTCACCGATATTATTGACGCTATCGCTGAGGAGCATGGTGATCGTGCCCATGCGAAACAAATTGTCTTTCTGGTGGCTATGGCGGCCATGGGACAGAGTATCTGCGGTGATGCTTTATCAAACCTGATTGGGATGTCGGATCGGGAAACAAGGGCTTTCCCAGCCTGGCTGGCAGATCGGATTCGAGAGATATAACACCTATTCCCAAACTGGCTTAATTTTGAATAGTCATCATGGCGAGCATGATGAACAATACGGCTACTCTTCTTTCTAAGGTAAGTGCGCTGATGTCCACTACATTTTATGATCTGACTGTTCCTAACTATCTGCAAATTCTGAACGCGGTTGCCGGTATTCTCGAAAAAGGTAAAAGCCACTTTGATGCGCAGAGCACTGACCTCTCTGACATGGTGGACACCCGGCTTATTGAAGACATGAATCCGTTCCGTTTTCAGGTGATTTCAGTTGTGCACCACTCCTTGGGTGCAGTGAAAGCCTATGAGACCGGTAGTTTTGCGCCACCGTCCGGCTACGGAGAACCTGATTATGCGGAATTACAGACATTGGTTCAGGATGCGATCGGTCAAATTGAGGCACTGGCCCCCGATACCGTCAACCCGTGGGAGGATGGCCAGGTCATCTTCAAGCTGGGCGGCAACGAGCTGCCATTTACCGTACCTAATTTTGCGCAGACGTTTTCCATGCCGAACTTCTATTTCCACGCAACCACGACTTACAGCCTGTTGCGGATGAAGGGTGTACCCCTTGGCAAAATTGATTTCATTGGTTCCTTGCGTATGGGCGTCTGAAATTGACCACCCCGCAGTCTGCGGAACTGCTGGGTCACCCCAGAGGACTCTTTGTCCTCTTTATGACGGAGATGTGGGAGCGATTCAGCTACTACGGTATGCGGGCGCTCCTGATTCTTTACCTGACCAAACACTTTCTGTTCGGTGACAGGGAAGCAGGTCTGATTTACGGCAGTTATGCTTCCCTGGTTTATGCCATGCCCGTGTTAGGCGGCCTGATTGCCGATAGGTATCTGGGTTTTAAGAAGGCAATAATGTTTGGTGCCATGCTGCTGGTTTGTGGACATTTCGGTATGGCTTTTGAGGGCACCCCGGCAAAAGCTGTTGGCGGCGAGGTGATCCGTGACAGCTTCTACGAACAAGTATTTTATCTGTCTCTTGCTTTTATCATCGTCGGCGTGGGGTTTTTAAAGGCGAGTATCTCCAGCATCGTTGGTCAGCTCTATGAAGAACACGATCCACGTCGCGATTCAGGTTTTACCATCTTTTACATGGGCATCAATCTCGGCGCCTTTGTCGCGACGCTGGCCTGTGCCTATCTCGGAGAAACCTACGGCTGGCGGTATGGCTTCGGGCTGGCCGGTATCGGCATGCTGTTTGGACTGGTTACGTTTATTCGAGGTGATCGGTATCTGTTGGGTGTCGGTGCGCCGCCTGACGAGGCTGAACTAAGCAGAAGAAACCTGCTTGGACTATCAAAGGAATGGCTGATTTACGTGGCAGCATTGCTGGCAGTACTTGGTGTCTGGCAGCTGATTCAACGCACCGGTGACCTCGGCATTGTCTTAACGATGTTTGGCGCGATCGTTGTCGCCTGGATGGTCTGGTATTCCCTGTCTCGCTGCACACCGATTGAACGGGACAGGATGCTGGTGATGCTGGCGTTAATCTCACTGTCCGTCGTCTTTTGGGCATTGTTCGAGCAAGCCGGTTCGTCGCTGACGCTCTTTACAGATCGTAACGTCGACATGGGGTCGCTGTTTACCGCGGGTATGTTTCAGTCATTGAATCCCTTGTTCATTATTCTGTTCGCGCCAGTGTTTGCATTTGCCTGGGTAAAGCTGGCGCAGGCGGATCTTGAACCCAGTACACCGATGAAATTCGGTTTAGGTATTCTGCAGGTTGGCCTGGGGTTTGCGGTATTGCTTGTTGGCGCGGCATTAGCGGGCCCGGATGGCAAGGTTGCGGTGGTGTTTCTGGCGTTGATGTACCTTTTACATACAACGGGCGAACTTTGTCTGTCGCCAGTTGGTTTGTCGATGGTGACTCGACTGAGCGTCGCGCAGGTCGGCGGCATGATGATGGGCGTCTGGTTCCTTTCATCGTCTTTCGCTGCCTATGTGGCAGGCATAATTGCCGGTGCTATGGCCATCGGTAGTGATGGTGCCGATGTCGCGATAGGCGTGGCATCTCTGGGTATTTATACCGACGTATTTGAAAAACTGGCCATGCTGGCTGTCGGGCTGGGATTGTTTTTAATGATGATTTCGCCGTTTCTGGCGAAGCGTATGCACCTGGACTGACAGATCGTCAGGCGGCTGTAATCAAGGAGAAGAGATGGGCGGACCACTTGAAGGTATCAGGATCGTTGACCTCAGCAGCGTCATATCTGGCCCGGTTGCCACGGTTTTATTGGCTGACCAGGGGGCAGATGTTATTAAGGTTGAACCGCCACAGGGCGATATCGTCAGGCGAATGGGGACCGGTTCTTCCAGCCTGAGCCCTGCGTTTGTCACAGCTAACCGCGGTAAGCGTTCGATCTGTATCGATCTGAAGACGGAGCAAGGGGTCGATCTGGTTAAGTCTTTGATCAGCGATGCCGATGTGTTTGTGCAGAATTTTCGACCTGGCGTTATTGAGCGAATGGGACTGGGGTATGAGTTACTTAAGACACTGAACCCGTCTTTGTTGTTCGTTTCGGTCAGCGGCTTTGGCGAGCATGGACCCTACGCCCATAAGCGGGTTTATGATCCTGTGATTCAGGCGTTGACAGGATTGCCTGATATTCAGGCGGATAGTGATCAGGCTCGCCCTAAGATGGTTCGAACCATTATTCCGGACAAGGTTTCGGCGCTGACCACCGCGCAGGCGATTACAGCAGGGTTGCTGGAACGCGAACGGGGGGATGGGAATGGCCAGCACATCCGCGTTGCCATGGTTGATGCGACGATTTCTTTCTTGTGGGCAGAAGGTCTTGCGGGACTGACGATGGTGGGCAACGAGAAAAACATACGTCGAGGCCAGCTGGCGCAGGATCTGGTCTTTGAAACCAGTGACGGCTTTATTACCTGTGGTGCTGTGTCAGATTCGGAATGGCAGGGTATGTGTGCCGCGCTTGATCAGCCGGAATGGCTCGAAGACGACAGGTTCAGTACGCCGCTCGGACGTGTTCAAAATGCAAAGGCCAGGCTCGAGGGTATGAGCGACGTATTGAAGTCCCGCACCAGTGCACAATGGCTGGAGACGCTTGAAGCGAACGATGTCCCTTGCGCGCCGATACTAAGTCGCCCTGAAATTCTTGAGAATGAGCAGGTTAAAGCGAACAACCTGATCAGGGAATACCATCACCCCGGGCTTGGGGACGTCAGGCAGCCCAGAGCTGCGGCACGGTTTTCTAAAGGCGAGCTGAAGACCGAGGCGATAGCGCCTGGCCTCGGTGAACACACCCAGGAGATTCTGGCGCAATCGGGTTTGAGTGCCGCAGAAATTGCGAAATTGATAGCGGCCGGGGTCGTTGTAAGCTAGCGGGATTTACTTCAGCAACTCCCCGGCGATAATCATCTTTCTGACTTCTGTGGTCCCGGCGCCAGTTTCAAGAAGCTTGGTTGCTCCAAGCTCGTTCAAAATCAAGCCCGCTCATGACGACCTTGTGTCCCTGGTTTTCTTCGCCAACGATGTTACCTCTCGGTACGACAAGATCTTCCAGGACTAGTTCGGCCGTCTGGCTACCCCGGAAACCCATCTTGTTCAGTTTTTAGGCTACCTTGAAGCCGGGAGAGTCGGTTTCGACGACAAAGGCGGTGATGCCGTTGTTGTAAAGGTTATTGGCGCAGCGGTTGTCATGGGCAATCCAGGACAAACAAAAGGCATGGTTGTCGCGTGAGAAGGCCTGCAAAAAGACGCCGCTTTCCGCGTAACCCAGGCCGACATCATCGTATTTCTCTGGCACAGTGATCCCAAGAAAACCGAGATCACCAGGTTTTGGTATGATGTCTTCAGGCCATCATTGTTCATTGTCCATCTTTTCGGCGATGGGCAGCAGTTGTTCACGGCCAAACCGGTCGGCATGGTCCAACAGCAAGGTCTGATCAGTCGTTAGTCAAAATTGCGACATGGCTTTACAACGAGGACTTGAAGGCGCGAATTTCGTTAACGAACAACTCGGGTTGTTCAAAAGCAGCGAAGTGCCCACCTTTGTTCAAATCGTTCCAATAGGCGATATTTGTGTAGCGCTGCTCAGCCCAGGAGCGCGGTGTTCTGACAATTTCTTTCGGGTAGCTGCTAACGCCAGTAGGCAAGGTGACTGTGCCATCACGTTCGTCACCGAATGCCTTGTTGAAGCTTTCCCAATAGAGCCTTGCAGAAGAGGCGCCGGAGTTTGTTAACCAGTAGAACATGATGTTGTCGATCAGTTCGTCACGGGTAAGCACATTTTCCGGGTGGCCGTTGCAATCCATCCATTGAAAGAACTTTTCCAGGATCCAGGCGGATTGACCCACCGGTGAATCCGCAAGTCCATAACCCAGTGTTTGGGGGCGCGTGCTTTGTTGTTTGGAGTAACCGGAATCCCACTGTTGGTAGAACATGGCCCCCTTCAAAGCGAACTTGTCGGCCTCATCCGGGTTTTCTCTTGCTGCTTTGGGCGCGCCAGCATTAGGCATATTGACGTGAATAGCTGCGCAGCGCCCTTTGTTCTGAATGCCAATTGCCGTGGTGACTGCAGAGCCCCAATCGCCCCCCTGTGCGACGTAGCTGTCATATCCGAGTCTCTGCATTAACTCGTCCCAGGCCTCGGCGATTTTGACAACACTCCAGCCGGTGTTAGCGGGTTTGCCGGAAAAACCGTAACCGGGCAGGGCAGGGCAAATCACATGGAACGCGTCTGCAGCATCACCGCCGTGCCGGGTAGGCTCGGCAAGTGGCTCAATCACCTTATGGAACTCGACGATGGAGCCTGGCCAACCGTGCGTCATTAGCAGCGGGGTCGCGTCTTCGTGACTACTTTTGACGTGGATAAAATGAATGTCCAGATCGTCAATGCTTGTCTTGTATTGCGGGAATCGATTCAGGCGGTCCTGTGTGTCATACCAGTTGTACTCATCCGCCCAGTACTGACAAAAAACTTTGTGATAGTTGAGCGGTACGCCCTGGGTCCAGTCCTCTACCGTTTCTGCCTCTGGCCAGCGCGCTGTTCTGAGTCGGTTCTGTAGATGCTCGATCTCCGTTTTGGGGACGTCGATTTTAAATGGGCGAATTTCAGACATGGTTCATCCTGACGAATCTTCGAAGTAGCCATACTAGCAAAATTGGCTGCGTGTGGGCTTGCTTGAGGCGTGTTTATGCGAGTCAGGGTCGGTGTAATTCTGCCGCGACAACATCACCTGTTATCAGGGTGACCTCAACGCGCAGTCCTGCGTCGCTGGTCATCTTGTAGGCAAGCTTGGGAATGTTAGCGCCCTCTTTAGCGACAAACGTAACAAAGCCGTCCCCGATCTCGTCCAACGTCATATCCTGATCGGTTCTGAGTTCAAGTTCAGGGCTGAACTGCCGTAAATGCAGGACCAGTGTGTCACCCAGGTCCCGGATGACGGCAAGCTCCAGCATTTGTACGCCATCGTCGGTTGTCAGTTTGATCATGGTTTCCATGCTGCCGTGTAATGGCGTACTCCATTGTTCTTCGACAGTCTGGGGCCCAAGGTTGCCGGTCCAGGGGCCTGTCATCCAGTGAAGTTGTTCGATCATGGTGGCGTCTCCTGCCCAGGTTTTTGGAATGAGTTGTGGCGAAATACAAAGCGCAGTGACAATAAGTACACAGGCAAACATTGTGGAAGCGAGCCTTCGGCGATTCAGCGGTAAGTAGCCAATTCTGGGTTCGCACGCGATTGAATGGTTGATGTCCATTGCTGTTTATTCCTGCACGAGCCTGGCGCTCGCCAGTTCCTGTTGCAGCAGTTCAGACTCGTGCGCCCTGGCCGTGGAAAAGCGCGAAATCAGACTGTACAGGGCCGGCGTGAGGAACAGGGTAAACAAGGCAGCGATACCCAGCCCACCGAAGATCACCCAGCCAATCGATTCCCGTGCTTCTGCACCCGCGCCAGTACTCAGGATCAGCGGTAGTCCACCCAGCACTGTTGACATCAGGGTCATCACAACCGGCCTGAACCGGATGCTGGCGCCTTGTTTGATGGCTTCATTGGTTGCATAACCTCGATCACGGAGCTGATCCGCGAACTCCACCAGGAGAATGCCATTCTTGGCCATTAACCCGATCAGCATTACCAACCCGATTTGTGAATAGATGTTCACGGAGGTCCCTGACACAAAGAGGGCGTAGACAGCCGCCGCGACGCCAAAGGGTATGATGAGGGTGACGACCGCAGCGCTGGTCACGCCTTCAAACTGAGCGCATAACACCAGGAAGACAACCAGTACTGCAATCAGGTAGGTAAACGCAATTTCCCTTGAACTCTCATCCAGCGTTGCCGCTTCTCCCAGCAGAATCATATCGATATTGTCTGGCAGGACCTCGTTCGCCACCGCATTAAGATCGTCTACGGCGGACTGCAGCGGATATCCGGTTTCCACCTTGATGTCGACTTCAATTGCCCGACGTTGTGCCTGACGATCCAATTCTGTCGCGACACCTTCTTCCCGCAGCGTCACAATGCTGGAAAGCGGTAGCAATCGACCGTTTTTCGCCGTGACATACAGATTAATTAAATCAGTGGGGTCGTTGATTTCGCCAGAGGTGGATTCCAAAACAATCGGTATGGCTTCGTCACCGACGTTCAGGTCAATGATCTCATCGCCATCGATCATCGCCCGCAAGGTTGCTGCGAGATTGTCGAGATCAATGCCCAGGTCAGCCGCTCGCCTTCGATCAACTTCGATCGATAGCTGTGGCTGTGTCGGCTCGTAAGAAATCTGAGGCTCAGACAAGGCCATACCCCGTTGTTCTATGACGTCAGTGAGTTCACGGGCAGCCTCGAAGATTTCGTTGTAGTCGTTGCCGACCAGCGCCGCTTCAACACCGCCGCTGCCGAAGCGTCGCAGATTCAAGCTGTTGTCGCTGAATACGGCGATACGGGCACCCGGCAGATCTGCCATTTCTTTGTTCAGGCCAGCGATGATGTCTTCCTGACTCCGTTCGCGCTGGGACCAGTCAACCAGGGGTGCGCTGATAAATGCCTTGTTGGGATCCCAATTGCCGATGAGGCTGTAAACGGAGAGTACTTCGCCTGCATCAACCAGTCGCTGCAGCTTTTCCTCAATCAGATGAACCTGTCTTTCCATATAGGCGAGCCCAACCCCGTCAGGGCCTGCAACAAACACGCGAATCATGCCGCGATCCTCTGAAGGCAGTAGCTGTTTGTCCAGTTGCTGGTAGGTATAGACGGCACCACTACCGAGTAAAAAGGCGGCGATCAGCACATAGGCGGGGAATCTCAACACGAAAACGAGCGCGCGCTCGTAAGCTGACCGGACCGATTGTCCGAATCCCCGTAGTCGCCGATTCACAAAGTTGCCCTGCTTGTCATCGGGTAGCCTGGCTGCCATGGCGGGGACCAGTGATAAGGCGACGAAGCTGGAAATCGCAACGGCCAATGCCAGAACGAACCCGAATTCCCGGAAAAGGCGGCCGGACGTACTCGGCAGAAAGGCGATCGGAACAAATACGGAAACCAGTACAACACTGGTGGTAACCACGGCAAAGAATACCTGGCGCGTGCCGACAACGGCAGCAGCGCGGGCACCCAGGCCCATATTACGCTGCCGCTGGATGTTCTCCAGCACCACAATCGCGTCATCCACCACCAGCCCGGTTGCCAGGACGAGTGCCAGGAGCGTCAGGATATTGATGGAAAAGCCGAGCATCCAGATGCCCGCGACCGTCCCAATCAGAGCAACCGGTATGGCGATACTTGGGAGCAGCGTTGCCCGGACGGAGCCAATGAACACCCATATAGTTGCGATCACGATACCGATGGTGATCATCAGGGTGGTCAGCACTTCTTTGACACTGCTTCTGATGAAGGTTGCGTTATCGTCAGTAATGACAACCTCGAGATTATCGAAGCGTGCGTTAAGTGCCTTGACCGCTTTCTGTACGCCATCCGAGATCTTGATGGTATTGGACTGCGCCTGACGAATAATGCCCAGTCCGATGACGTTTCTGCCATCAAGTCGCGTGAACGACATGGCGTCTTCGGGGCCGAAATAGACATTGGCCACATCGCCAATGCGACGTGTATCCCTGATGATGAGTGCCTTAACCTGTTCCGCTGTGACCACAGACGCATCTGCACGGACCAACAACTCCTGTTCCTCGGAACGGAAGCTGCCAGCGGGTACGTCAAATGACGCTTGTTGCAAGACCTCTGCGACGTCAGTCACCGACAGTCCGTAACTGGTGAGTCTGAGAGGATCGACCACAACCCTTAATAATCGCTGTCTTGATCCTGAGGTCTCGACATCGGCAACACCATCAATGGAGATCAACTGCGGAATAATATCTGTTTCAACAATATGGGCGAGATCGTCGTCCATGAGCGTGTCTGTAATGACAGCGAGGTTAACCACGGCTCTTGAATCATCGTCTGCCTTAACGACCGTTACCTGCTCAACACGATCAGGGAGACGTCGCAGTATCCGACTGACGGCTTCGCGGACATCGGCCGCGGCACTGTTCAGGTCGGTCCCTGGCAGAAATTCGATTCGGATTCTACCGTTGGTCTCCTCGGATGATGATTGAATGGTTTTAATCCCGGATACGCGCGCCACAGCGCCTTCAATCCGGCTGATGACCTCGGCATCCATGGTTTCCGGTGATGCCCCGGGATACTCTGCTCGAACTGAAACGATGGGTCGATCCACGTCCGGCAGTTCCCGGACCTCAATGGCCATCAAGGCCGCCAGCCCAGCGAGTGCGATCAGCAGGTTGACGACGAGCACCATGACGGGCCGACGAATACTCAGGCTGGGTAAATCTCCAATACCATGGGCGGGTGTGGACGCCGGTTCTCGGCTGTCTTCGGCACTCATCAGCCGTTAACCGCGGGTTTAACGCTGACAGTATCCGAATCCTGGGCGATAGCTGTGTTTGGTTTTACGGCCAGACCCGGTCTTAGCCGCTGTATGCCTTCGACGATCACGATACTTTCAGCATCGATCGCGCCCTCTACCAAAACCTTGCCTTGTTTACGCTGCACGATATTCACAGGAATGCGGTTCGCCATTCCTTCGGTCACGGTCCAGACAAAGGCACCGTCGCTGCCCCACTGGACGGCGATTTCGGGTAGTTCTGGATGGCGGTCTCCCTGCAGGGCAAGGCGAACACGGAAGCTCATACCCGGCCGCAAGTTGTCTCGACTGTTATCCGCTTTCGCCCTAACCAGGAAAGTTCTTAGCTCCGGATCGACACGGGAATCGATATCAACGATCTCAGCCGCTACCGTCTTTGCGTTTTGTTCCCAGGTTTGCAGATTGAGTGACTGTCCTGGTGCAATGCGATCCAGTAGCACCTCAGGGAGTTCAAAAGACACAAGGAGTGACTGACGATGGTCCAGTGTTGTCACCGGTGTGTCGATTTGAATACGATCGCCGGCATCAACATCAGTGAGGCCAACGTGGCCTTCGAACGGGGCAATGATGCGCCTGTCCTGTAATTCGATTCGGGCCTGATTGAGCGTGATTCGGGCGGCCTCAAGTTCAGTGCCGGCGGCTTCCAGTGTTGTTGGCAAGGTTGCGCCGGTTTCGGCGCTCCTGACATAGCGTTCGTAGAGGCTGTCTGCTTCTTTCAACCGAAACTCAGCCAACTCAACGGCAAGTTTCTCTTTGCGTTCATCCAGTTGGACCAGCACATGGCCCGCGGCGACAAAATCGCCAGGTTCAAAGTTCACGCTGACAACTTCCCCCGCAGCGGCGGGAAAAAGGGTCACCGAGCGCAGGGCTCTGGATGTTCCGACAGCTTCAACAAGAAGTTCCTGATTACTCAGTTTGACCGTGTCTACAACGACCGTGACCGGGGGCCTTTCGCGCTTGGCAGTCTCCGCTGGTGCACCGCAGCCAAAGAGTAATAACAGCGAAACGCCGGCTGCGATGAAGCGGTAGGACCGCAGTGTATCGGTGATCTGAGTCATCATGAGTTTGACGTCTTGTCTGGAAGTTGCTTTGCGCTGTTTGTTTGCCGGTCTTGTGGGCTATTGTACCTGCTTTGTTAATACGCTGTTGGGCAGAGGTTGGTTTAGTCCGGTCCTTCTGACGGGCCCGCGGAAACGGCCTTTGATTTTATTCACTGGCGATCGCCAGCAACTCTACTATGTTTATCCCATGTTATGTTTATGCCATGTTTATCTCAGCGCGACTGTGACCTGGACTAATTATCAGGCAACAGTCAGCCCGCAGATGCAGCTAAATGATGGTCATGGTCATGGGCCAGAGACTTGATACTATCTCAGCGAAATCAGTAACGAAGGAATGACCATGCCGGATTTAGAAGCCGACCTTTTTAACCTTGCCATGTCCGCGGAAGCGCAGCCCCTCATGGAAGCCGTGCAGCGACACATCACGGAGAATGTGGCCCCCATCACCGAAGAGTTTGCTGCGTTGCAGCAAGATAAAGAGGATATCTGGAGCTGGCACCCCAGACAGCTGGAACTGTTGGAGGGCGCCAAGGACCAGGCGAAAGCCAATGGCCTCTGGAATTTTTTTCTGCCGGACTCAGATATCGGACAGGGCCTGACCAACCTGGACTATGCGTATATTGCCGCTGAACTAGGCAAGTATTCCCTGGCTTCAGAGACATTGAACTGTTCAGCACCGGATACGGGAAACATGGAGGTGCTTGAACAGGTCGGCACCGAGGCCCAGAAAGAAAAGTGGCTTGAGCCGCTGCTTAACGGCGAAATCCGTTCTGCTTATGTGATGACTGAGCCTGGCCAGCCCTCATCCGATGCCAAGAACATCAGTACTTCTGCGGTACTCGATGGTGATGATTGGGTTATCAATGGTGAAAAGTACTGGATATCCAATGTCGCGGATCCACGCTGCAAGATCATGATTGTGATGGTGAAAACCAGTCCTGACGCGGCGCCTAACCGGCAGCAGTCCCAGATTCTTGTGCCCAGGGACACCCCGGGTGTTGAAATCATCGGGCCCATGGATGTCTTTGGCGATGTGCATGCCCCACACGGTCACATGCATATGCGGTTTAATAATGTGCGGGTGCCTAAAGAAAATATCCTGCTGGGTGAGGGACGTGGTTTTGAAATCTCACAGTTGCGGCTCGGTCCTGGTCGAATCCATCACTGCATGCGGTCCCTAGGTGCCGCTGAAAAGGCGATTGAGTTAATGGTTAAACGTGCCGGTACGCGCGTCGCCTTTGGCAAGCCTATCGCCAAACTTGGCAAGAATGTTGAAGTGATATCGCGAGCCCGGATCGAATCCAATGCAATGCGGCTGGCGGTACTTCAGGCAGCGAAAGCCATGGATGTCCTTGGTAACAAGGAAGCCCGGGTTTACATCAGTGCGGTGAAAGCGATGGTGCCAGAAAAAGTCTGCGAGATTATTGATGCCGCCATTCAGATGCACGGTGCCACCGGTCTGTCCAAGTGGACGCCCCTGGCGGATATGTATGCCACCCAGCGCTATCTGCGATTTGCCGATGGTCCGGATGAGGTTCACCACATGGTGGTTGGCCGAAATGAGCTTCAGCAGCATGGCGTCTGGTAGCCTCCAAACACCTGTTGCTGCCTCGACCTGATCGTGGAAACGGAGCGAAAAAAAAGGGCCTGATTCATCATTGAATCGGGCCCTTTTTGTATCCAGGAGGAGGCTTGTCTGGCGCTAATTTACTTCAGCTGCGTCAACAAACTCAGTGATACCGTTTAAATCTTCGTAGCCCGGTAAAACTAGCGTTACGATTTGCGTGACACCAGCACCGGAACCATCGAGGCCAATGGCGCCAGTGGTATTGTTTGCTGTCGTTGCGTAAGCCGGTCCACCACCCGGTGCGTTTGCACCACCTGGATTAAAAAGGGAAACCCATTCATCAAAACCCTGCGGCGTCGTGTCGTCAAGGCCGAGCGCACGCTGGGTGGCGCCCTTCACCATGGAAGATTCGATTGCTCGAATGGCTGTCTCGAATTGTGTTGAGACCCGGGTCATGTTGGCCGTCTTGATATAGTCCTGATAGGCGGGTAGTGCGACTGCAGCGAGAATACCGATGATGGCAACGACAATCATAAGTTCGATCAGAGTGAAACCTTTTTGCTGGAACATGAAAAATACGGGCCAGTAACAGACTGGTTGGTCTATATCAATACCGCTCGCTGCTAGTTGTCGGGCGGCGCTTCTGAAGTCACCCGAACTTCCGGGAAGATGTACTGGAACTCAAGCGATTCTTTGTCGCCGGTGTTCGCCCGCAACCTGAAACTTTCAGTGAGCTGATAATCCAGCAGGATGCCGCCAATACGGGAGAAGGTACCGTAGGTATATCGCAGGTAGAGATTATGGCTGATTCTCCTGCCGGCACCGACTTCGATGCCATCGATGGAGCTTGAGACAATCAGTTCATCCAGTCCGGTCGCAGCAGCGATCCGGTCGGTGATTAACCCGGAGCCGCTGAGTCCCAGATTCAGCGCCGCGGCCGCGATATCGATCTGTTCCTGGCTTTCAGTATCCGATAACAGTCGCCCCGTGAGTAACACAGAAAGTGCATCAGCCTCAGGCAACGCCGGTGCGCTGCTAATTTGTGTCGTCAGGTCTGAGGCATATCCCCTGACGCTGACGGTGACAATGTACTCCCGCCTGTTGGTCCTGATTTTTCGGTTGGCCCTGACGTCTACCAGAGGATCGTCGACGGGACCGTTGAAAACGAGTGTTCCCTGGGTAATCGATAACTTTTGTCCGTAAAACCCAAAGGTGCCACCGCTGGTCATGAGCGTGCCTCGAAGATTATCCGGTTTGCCAGGTGTTGCCAGGTAGTTCAGTTTTCCTGACAAGCTGGTAGCAAGCCCAAAAGCTTCAAACAGGGTGTCTTCGGCGATCTCAAGTACGATATCAGTGTTCAGTCGTTGGCGGGTCTCTCGTTGCTCTCGACCAAGTACCACCACATCTTCCGAGGGGAGGATGGCTGACTCTGGCAGTGACTTGAGCAGGTATCTCGCCTCTGTAACTTTCATATTTCCACTGAGAAAGTGACTGCCGCCGCGGAAGGTGTATCTGATGTTGCTGGAGACGCGTGCCTTACCATCGAGACGATCCATCGCCAACAACTCATCTGACCGAATATCGAGTTCGGCAACGGTATTGATGCCGTCCAGTCCCGTCAAAGAACCTGTAATAGAGATAGGGTTACTGCTGGTGTCTTTCGCGCGCGCATCTATCTGAATACTGTCCGTATCAGTGGCGTTCGCTGTGACGTTAATATCCGTCAGTGAAACGCCTAAGAGCGCCAGATCGATGGTGCCATCGAGCCATTGTGCGTCGCCGTTCAACTTGTGTGACTGGCCATCAGATTCAAATGACAGATCGGCACGTACCATGCCTCTGGCGTCTGTCGCCCAGGGTTGCAGGCGGTTCGCGAACAGTTCCGGGTTCGTTAATGTCAGGTTGATGTGGCCGCCATACTGGCTTTCTTCAGGCACCAGTTTGAGTTGGCCTTTGATGGCTAATAATTCCGGCAGATTACCGTCAACGCTGACCACGGTACCTGAATGATCCGTGCCGGCCGCTAAACGCAGAACGCCGGCCGCGATCTCCTCATCAAGCAGGTCATCAGGCAGCCCCGACATTCGGATAGCTGAGGCGCTCAGGTTACCGTCGAGGGCGAAACGGGTGATGTTAGAGGTACGTAAATCGCCATTCAGCGTTGTTTCAAGTTTGTAGTCAAAGCCTGGCGCTAAGGTTGGTGGTACAGCCCAATCCTGCAGATTGAGGCGGCCGCTACCTGAAGCTGTATCCAGGGCGATTGTTGCCTGACCACCGGTTTCGTTGTCGACAACAATCTCGCCGGCGAGGCGCTTTTCAGCAATGCGTATAGACGCAGGCTGGTGCAGGGAGACAGCAATATCCGGATGGCCCCATTCGGGATGCGTCTTCGCGTTTAGCGACATTAGATCGATGTCGATGCCATCCGCCTGTTGCTTAAACTGGCCGGTCGCAGATGCATCGAAGCGTTCAGACGCGGTAGAAAGTTCGAATTCGCCAGCCGTTAGATCGCCAGTTAAAGAAAGTGCTATATCACCGAGGACCTGCTGGTCTCGTGCCAGTTTGTGCAATGAAATCGCCGCCCAATTTGCTCGCTCCGTATTCATATCCAGGCTGATTTCAGCGATAGAGAATTCGTCGAACGCAGTGTCTGTTAAGTTAAGCGTTGAAATCACCGAGCTGTTGGTTGCTTGTAGCTGTCCGTTGAGGCGTGATCTAGAGCGCTGATACTGCAACAAGAATTCCCGGGTGTTTAGCGCAATCTCCCAGCGTTGATCCGCAGGGTCAAAATGGCCCGTCGCCTCAAGCGTCCCCGTGCCGTCAGTGATGGACAGTTGACTGATCGCGATGCGGTTTTCCCCGATAGTTAATGCCATATCGCCGTCAACAGCGGCAGATGTAAATGGGTTTTGTAAGCCCCGGATGGCAGCTCGGATAGATTCGAACCGCAAATCACTGGTGATTTCTGCAATGCCAGACAGCATGAAAATCCCGGCATCTGTTTTTAGGGGGAGTTGATCAAACGTTGTTACGCTCGTCAGCAGGTTTTCTGATTTCCTGCCTGAGGTCAGCACAGTTCGATTTTCTGTGAGAGTTTTTGCGCTGTAACTGAACTGCTGCGCGTCGCCGATGAAAACTGCGTTTGCGCTGGCACGCTGGTCCAGGCCGACATCCATCAAGTGCATTTCCGGGATTTCCACCTGAGCGTTAAATGGCCAGTTTGGCAAGGTCGTGTTTACCTGACCTCGAAGCTGACCGAATGGCAGGTCCAGCTCGGCATACAGATCCGCAAGCGTGCCGTTAAGCTGATAAGTCGCCGACATCTCAGTGGCCATAATGGTGCCCTGACTGGCGATGTTACTGGTGGTCAGATTGGTATTGATCTGGCCCCGGTAACTGAAATCCTCTGTGGCAAACACGAGTGATTTTACGTTGACCCTGGCAGGGCTCAGCTGCAACTGACGAAGCCTGAGGTTGCGGACGCTGGTGTCATTGATTTGTAGTGCATGGATATTGGTTTGTGCGATGTAAACCTGCAGAGGGATGCTCGGCAACACAACGGGCGGCAGCAGGGTTGCATCACTTTTTGGCTGACCAGTGAATACCAGCAGGATACTTTGCGCTTCAAGAAAACCCAGTCTTGGGTACCCAAACGCGGCAGACATATAGACGTTCAGCTTGAAGCAGAGCCCTTCGATCTTGACGCGACGCTCTGCTGCCAGTGCGTAGTTCAGTCGCTCCACGCAAAGTCTGTCGCTAACAACCCCGGAAACGCCTTGTACCTCGATCTCGAAGTAGGGTGCGAGCTTCTCGATCAGGAAACGATTGCCGTGTTCGGATAAACCCAGCCAGGCAATTGCACCGCAACTCCCGACAATCAACAAGCGAATAGCGTATCTGGTTATGGACCAGACGATCACAAGTCGGGTCCGAGGCTAATGTGTACCCGAAAGTCTTCATCTGAACCTTGAACAGGAAAGCCGATGGCCACGCGCACTGCGCCAACCGGAGAAAGCCAGCCTATGCCGACACCGGCTGCTACCGGCCATTCCTCGGTCTTTTCTCCGTCGAACCCGACATCGCCGGCATCAATGAATGCGCTAGCCAGCCAGTTTTCAGCAACGAGATAATCAATCTCTGCTGAGGCGGTAAACAACCACTCACCTCCGGTGGTGTCGTTGTTTGCGTTACGTGGACCAAGAGAACGGTAATCAAACCCCCTGACTGATCTGTCACCGCCGGCAAAGAAACGCCAGTTTGTGGGCACCTCATCAAATTTGCTGGTATGTAGATAGCCTGCTGAACTGCGCAGTATCAGCCTGGTGCGCGTATCCAGCCCTGTAATGACCTTGATGTCTCCGGAGATACGGATAAACGATGCGTCGGAATACACCTTGTCGGTAGATCCTGCGAGTTCCACGCGAGTCCGCATGCCTACAGGACGATTGCCTTCGCTGGCGTTTCGATAAACCAGTCCGATACCTGGTACCAGCGCCCGGTTTATCTGATCAGCATCATCGAGATCGGTGCGTTCATAGGTCAGTTCCAGAAATGGTTCGATGCGCCATCGATCGCGCGAAAGACTATCCCTGAGCCCGGCGGCATAGGTTCTTGCATCAATGGCGTCATTGCCATTCTGGGCGTTCGCCCCGACGTAAAAGCTGCGCCAGTCTTCAAGCGGTCTCTCGCCTGGTATTCGATACTCTGCCTGCAGGTCAAACAATTCTGCCTGCGCACCGGCTTCCATTTCTGCTTTCAGTTGATGCCCATAGGCATTCAATAGCGGTCGAGCGTAACCGGCTGTTGCGAACACACCCTTGTCGGTAGAGATGCCAGCACCAATACTTCGATCGCGCTGCACGTTCTGTTCGCCCATAACCGTCAGGTCTAGGGTGGCATCGTCGGCATTGGCAATGGTGACTAATTCAACCTGCTTGAAGTAACCGGTCTGACTCAAGGATTGCTGCGTTCTTCGAATTTGATCGCGATCAGCTGGATCACCTTTGCTTATCGTGATCAGGCGTCTTGCCAGTTCCGGGTGAAGGAAGGAGAAGCCCTGCTCGATTTTGCCGATGCGGTAGCGCTCACCGGTGACCAATCTCAGTTCAATATCTGCGGTCAAGGCATCAGGATCAATCGTGACACGGTTAACGGCATAAGTGGCGTCAAGATATCCCTGATCCATGGCAGTGCTGCGCAACTGATCCCGGAGCGATTCGTATTGTTGGTGCTCGAAAATTCTGCCCTGCTTAAGCGGCAACGCTTCGGTTGTTTTTGCGAACTGCGGATGGTTACCGCCTTCAATGTTGACGCGTACGGTATTCACCAGAACACCAGGACCCGGATCAATCATGAATGTTGCCTGCCAGCAGGTGGCGGCCTCAAAACTCAGTTCTCGGTCTATGGTCGCCTGGTAGTAGCCAAAGGGTTCAATAGCACGGCTAATATCCTGGACCGATTGCGAAAAGGCGCGACGAACATCCGCGGGCCGTGTTGCACAGGAAAGTTTCGCAAGGGGCATGACCTGACGGATGTTTTTTTCGAGTTGATTGGAGACACCGCTGATCCTGACTTCAGCCTGCGCTGAAAGAGCCAGAAAAAGCGATAGGGTTATCCAGCAGTACTTCAATTTATCAGACCGGTAGCGACCCGGCGATCGGCACGGGTAGAAACACTAGTATAAGTCAGTAATCCCGGCTGGCGGGCTGAACAGGCTCAAAAGAGCGAATGCGTCCACGCCGCCCTGATGTGCAGCGCGTTGTTGTTTTCGGTCTGAGCGGTGTCTTGAACAGCCAGATATCAGGATGCCATTCTCGGATCCGACTGGGATCCTCTGACGAGCCGTCCGGGCAGTGCGCCGGTCGCCTCGCCGTTTTCGTAGATCACCTCACCCGCCTTGATCGTCATGTCAATGCCCTCGGCGTTTTGTAGAAATCGTTTTCCGCCTGCGGGCAGGTCATGCACGATGTGGGGAGTCTGTAGCCTTAATGCATCGAAGTCGATGACGTTCAGGTCCGCTTTCAACCCTTCCGAAATCATGCCACGGTCATGCAGTGAGTAGAGTTCAGCGGGCTGTTTACACAACATGTTGATCGCTTGTGCCAACTCGATCTTCTGATTGTCCTTGACCCATTTCGTCAGCACGTAGATGTTGGCGCTGGTATCGCAAATGGAGCCCACGTGAGCACCGCCATCACCAAGGGCGCTGACGGTGTGCGGGTGGGTCAGTAGTTCTTCTATGTGCTTGGAGAAGTTCGCTGCTGGGATGTAAACCAGGTTATTGCCGTTGTTACCCAGAAAATAGTCGTATAGCCATTCCGAGGGTTCACGGCCTTCTTTTTCTGCCATGGCGACCACCGAAGTGTCACGACTTGGCAGATACTCAATAGGATCTTCCAGCGGATACATGTTGCGGAACCGTTTTTCGAAAATTTCTACAAAGACATGCGGTTGGTCGCTTTCTTCTCGCAGAATTTTGGCTTTAATCTCCGGATCCCGGAGCTTTTCGATTTTTTCATCCCAGGGCAGGTCGATGAGCGCCTGATAGGTTGGTCGTGCATAAAACGAATGCATCGACGCGGGGTGGCCCATCAATATACCCACGGGCCTTGAGATAACCTGAGCCCGAATGTCCAGGCCTTCAGCCTGAGCCTGTTCGATACGGTCGAGTTGTTCGCGCCAGAGGTTGGGTGTGGGTGCCAGGTCCAGTAGCGTGAACGTACCTTTGACGCCGGATTGTTTGGCGGTTTCTCTGAGAATACTGAATTCATCGTCGGCATCCTCCCAGTCAGAAATCATTTGGAATACGCTGCCTCGTTCACCAGATAATGAGGCGCCCAGGGCCTTCAACTCATCTGTTGCAGCCCGGTAGGTTGGAATAAACTCGCCGGAACTGCTGCGGTGGACGAGGGTTCGGGATGTCGAGAACCCCATGGCGCCGGCCTCGATACCTTCCTTGATGAGAACCTGCATCTTTTCAATGTCATCGTCAGTCGCCGGTTCCCGGTTAACCGCTCTTTCTCCCATGACGTAAACCCGCAGTGGACCGTGGGGTAATAGTGCAGCGATGTCGATGTCGCGGGCTCTTTGTTCCAGCGCGTTCAGGTACTCCGGGAAGGTTTCCCAGTTCCAGGGTAAGCCTTCGTCCATCGCGGAGCCCGGAATTTCTTCCACGCCTTCCATTAACTGCACGAGGACTTCATGGTCCTGCGGTTTGCAGGGCGCAAAACCCACGCCACAGTTCCCCATGACAACCGTCGTGGTGCCGAGGTTCGAGGAAGGGTTCATGTGGTCATCCCAGGTAGCCTGACCATCATAGTGAGTGTGAACATCAACAAAACCCGGGGTTACAACCTTGCCGGTTGCATCAATAGTCCTTGTTGCGCTGCCTTCGATGTTGGCAGCGACCTTCGCAATCACGCCATCTTTAACAGCCACGTCCAGGGTGGCGGATGGGCCGCCGGAACCGTCAAATACTTCGCCGTTACGGATGATCAGGTCGTAGTCACTCATGTCTGTGCTCCTCTCTATTGCGGGTACTTTCGCTTTTTTTTTCGGTTGGATCAATCTTGTGAGCGGAAAAGAAGGTGCTGTGATTGCGGCCTATCAATCGCGGGTTCAGGTGAATCCACTGACAAACCGCAACGGATCGGGATCCTGGATGACGCGGTCGAACATCTCTGCCAGCGCCTCGCTGGCGTCCATCGCTGTTTGCCAATACTCAACCCTCGCTGCGGGCGACAGGCGCCGGAAATCCTGTCGATCCGGGATTTTGCCATAGGGCAGTGAGGCCAGATAGCTGCCCGAAGGTGCCAGCAGGACCGTGCGGTCCAGCAGCGGGGCGCTGTTCTGTCTCCAGGGTAGCTTTTTGTCAAACCAGCCGATGATGACCTTGTCTGAAAAGTGCGGGTACAACACCAGGCCTTCTCCTGCCTGATTGTTGAAATCGAAGTGATAGTCGATGACACCGCCGTCCCAGTATTGCCCGGCGGGCGCGCCGACGGGATCACGTTGCCCTGACATCAGGAATGGAATAGATCCGCTCGCCAGCAGAGCCTGTTTAAGATTATTTACCGTCAGGGGGACGTGCCGGGTATTGAAGTCGCTGAAGTTGAATGCCGTGGACGCGCCGGAGCTGAACACAATCCGCTGAAACCCGGTTGCCAGCAAGCGACGATGCAGCAGATTACCGAGTGCGGCAGAAGCCATGCCTAATCCGAGCCGCGCACCGCGTGGATGACGATTCATGCCGAGACCCCGGGCGGTGACAATATGGGTGGTAAACCTGGGGTGCTGACAAACTTCATCAGCATTTTCCTTTGCACAGATCGGTTCCAGCACCCATTCACAGAGCGCATCGACGATCTCTCCCGCCGATCTCGAATCGGTTGGGTCCCAGCGCTGATTGAAATATCGTTCCTGCAGATCGGTGATCGCCTGGTGTGGCCGGCGACAGGCGAGCGCGGCGTGGCGCCAGCTGCCGATAGAGGAACCGAAAAGTTCCATGGGATGATCTGAACGTTGCAGGAAGTCACCGAACAGATATCTGTCGAGGTGTGTCAGGCCAAGTAACTTGGCGCCGCCAGACGCACCGACCATGGCGGAAAACAGTTCGGGTGACCAGCCGTTTTCAGCCAGGCGTGCTCGAGCGACCGGGCCAGCCCGAATGACTAACGGCGTATCAGGCATCTTCAGTCAAGCAGCTGCAGGCAATCCAGATCGTTGATCGCGATGCCGTTGCGCTGCACCATTTTTGACATCCAGGCGTAGCCACGATCGTTGGCGGGATCCATGGTGCCGGCGATGACAACGGCGACGGTCCACGAATAAAGCACACCGATTCGATAGTCTTCCCAGGCCTTATCAAAGCTGTAGTCCTGAACACCCGCTGCCGCAAGCCCGGCGCAATAACGCTGCAATAGCGCCTTTTCGTTGGCACGCCTTACTTCTGTCTGGGCTGAATGACTCAGTAGGTAGGCGATATCCTGTATTCCGTTACCTTTCAGCGGTCCTTGAAAGTCGACCACCATGAGCGGTTCATGGTCTGGCTGGCAGCCAAACAACATGTTGTCCATCCTGAAGTCACCATGAATCAGTGTCCGTGGTGGCTGATCCAGTTTGGACTGCAGCTCGCTGATCCCACTGACGTATTTTGCTCGTGCCTGGTTAATATTCTCGGGAACAAAGTCACCAAACAGATCCATCAGCTGATCCCAGCCGACCTCACAACCCATTGCCATGTTGCGCGCATTGTCACTGTTGGACATGTGCGGTAGCCAGTCAACGTCATCCAGGGCGTTCCAGAAGCTGGCGTGCAGACGCGCCAGAAAATCGATGCACAGTTCACATTCTTCCAGCGTTGCCCCGTCAACCTGGCTACCCATGCGATAGTCAGAGACGTCTTCCATTAATAGAAAAAAGTCATGGTCCTCATTGATCTCTGAAGCAAACACCCGGGGACTTCGGGCATCGGTCCGAGGTGACAGGTCGCGATAATAGCTGACCTCTTTCAGGTAGAGGTTGAACTGTTGCGAGACTTCTCTATTGGTTTTGTTTTCTGCGGCCAGTTTGATCACCGCAGTTGCCGGTTTATCCGTGACGCTGTCATCCCAGTTCAGGTGCAGGATTGCCATGGCGCTCATCATGCCAACACCTTCGCCCATCGGTTCCAGGGTAAAATCAAGGAGTGGGCTACCGCCAAAACACTCGCTGATCCAGTTTTTGTTTATTGCCTGCAGGTTCTCGGGGATAGACGTCATACCGCTCTTCCAGTTGGTTTGCTTCACAGATCGTATCAGGACGTGTTTAATCGGTTAAGTCTGAAATGCAATGGAGTTGATCGATGACGACAATAATCAATGAGGTTGACTATGGACCTTTACATTCGCTTATCGGTCACTGGCGGGGCTCGGATGGCATGGACGTGTCACCAGAACCCGATGGTGATGAACACAGTCCCTATTATGAAACCATCGTTTATGAGGCCTGCGGTGATGTCGACAACGCCGAGTCTGAATGTCTGGCGATCGTTCGTTACCATCAGGTGGTTTCGCGCAAGTCTAACGACAAGGTGTTTCACAATGAAACCGGCTATCTCACCTGGTGTGCCGCAACCGGTGTCATCACGCAGTCATTTGTCATTCCTCGAGGCGTAGCCGTGGTTGCGGGCGGTACCGGCGCAACAACAAAGAATGGCTCAAAACTGGATGTAGCAGCGGCATTGGACAGTGATGACTATGGCATCACTCAGGCGCCGTTCATGCGCGATAATGCAAGCACGCAGTCGTTCACCCATACCATCGAAGTTGATGGCGATCAGCTACGTTATTCAGAAACGACCGAGGTCGACATCTATGGGAAGGTGTTTACGCACACAGACGAAAACACACTGGTCAGGGCTCATAGTTGAAATGCGGCGTTAACGTCTGACTCGGGCACAAAGCTGGCCGCTCTGGCATTGCTGATACATCTGTCGAGTTCAGCTTCTGAGAGACCAAACGCGTTCACGGCTGTCTGATATTCACTTTGCCAGTTGATACCAAACAGCGAGGGATCATCCGTGTTGATGGTCGTTCTGACGCCTGCTTCCATCAGCCGGCGAAACGGGTGACTGGCAAGGTCCGGTACCGAACCGGTCAGGACGTTACTGGTCGGGCAGAGTTCCAGCGTCACGTCATGGTCGATGACCAGATCGATCAGCGCTGGATCGCTGATAATATGCAGGCCATGCCCGATTCTCGTCGCGCCCATCTTGACGATAGCATCTCTGACATTAACTCGGCTTTCTTCGACGCTGACTTCACCAGCGTGGATGGTAATGCCAAGGCCTTTTGCGCTGGCATGTCGAAACAGTGCGGCGAATTCACCGCCGGGGTAGTTAACTTCCTGATCGGCGAGATCCATGCCAACAAAGGTGTCGTTGTTGGCAACGATGAAATCGACCACGCTGGCAGCGTCAGCCAGCGGCAGGGTGCGCCGAACGATACCGATTAACCCCACGGCGATATCCGCATTTGCCTCGGCAATACCGTCCAGAATGGCGCGGTGAATCTCATCAAAGCTGATTGCCCGCCCGTTCTGGATAAAATCCGGGGCATAGCGTAACTCCAGTAATCGGACACCCTGGGTTGCGGCATCTTCCACGGCTTCTCTGGTTAATCTCGTGATGGCGGGGGTGTCAAACCACAAGGCCTGAACGCGTGCGAAACCGGCAATCATTGCTGCCAGGTTTTCCTGTTGTTCTGCCACCAGATACTGATCACGGAACGTCTGTACGTCGCGCGGAACAGGTAAGCCAACCCGTTCGCCGATCTCGATCAGCGTCTGATGTCGGAAGCAGGCTTCGAGGTGGCAATGGATATCGGTTTTTTTCAAATCTGTTGTTTCCATGGGTCGGTATTATGCCACGCGTTGACGGGATGAGGTCGCTGACGAATACTGCGGGGAAGTATTCATCAGAAAAGGGGGACAGCATGGTCGAATCAGGCACAGGCAGTGCAGCAGACTGGATTAACTTGAGCGGCAAGGTGGCACATGTCACCGGGGGCGGCAAAGGTATCGGCAAAGGTATCGCGACCGCGTTATCCATGGCGGGGGCCCGCGTCATGGTCAGTGACATTAATCTGGAAACCGCAACGAAGACGGCAGAAGAAATTGGTGGTGCCGCGATGGCGCTGGATGTTTCTGACAGAGATGCCGTTGATGCGGCTATGGCACACACGGTTACCGAACTGGGTTCTCTGGATATTCTGGTCAACAATGCCGGGCTGTATCTGGGGTTCGGTGGTCCCGTGGAAACCATTACGGACGAGATGTGGGATGCGCTCTGGTCGGTCAATGTTGACGGGGTTTTCTATGCCTGTCGGGCCGCCGCGACCCTGATGAAAGCGCAGGGCGGAGGCCGGATCATCAATGTTGCTTCAACCCAGGCGCGCACACCCGGGGTGGGTGTGACTTATGATGGATCAAAGGCCGCCGTTGAAATGATCACAAAGTCGCTAGCGCTTGAGCTGGCGCCGCATGGTATTAATGTGAATGCACTTGCACCTGGACCTACCTGGGTGAACGAAGGAGAAGCGCCGCCCGTTGATGCGCAGGTGCCAGCGAGGACCGGTGAGCCGCTGTCAGACACGGTTGCCGACCGGATATCAAGATTACCGGTCGGGCACTGGGGTGATCCCATGGAGCAGGGTAAGGCCGCCGTGTTTCTGGCCTCTGACATGAGTGCTTTTGTCACGGGTATCTATCTACCCTGTGATGGTGGTTGGTTAACGCTCTAACAGAGGTGCTTTCGATGAAGATTGGTATTTCCGTCACGTCCTCACATGCAGTGACCGATCCCCGCGAAGGGGCGCGCAACATGATTGCGCGCGCACGGGCGGCAAGAGAGGCTGATCTGGATTCTCTGTTTGTCGGGGACCACCATGTCACGCCTTCTCCCTACTATCAGAACAACGTCATATTGGCCCGGATGCTGGCGGAGTGGGGCGACAAACCCTTCGGGGCGCTCTACCTGCTGCCACTCTGGCATCCGGTAACGCTGGCCGAGCAGATCGGTACCCTGGCCAGTCTCGCTGCCGGGCCATTCATTATGCAATGCGGCCTTGGCGATGAACGCCAGGGGCAGGCGATGGGCATCGACATGTCCAAACGAGTCGGCATGTTTGTCTCAAGTATCAGGACCATGCGGGGTCTGTGGCGCGGCGAAGCCGTTGATGAAGATCGTTACTGGCAGATAAAACAGGCCAGAATTTCGCCGGTCCCAACCGCCTCGGTTGATGTCTGGGTCGGTTCGATAGCTGAGCCGGCCATGGCCCGGACCGCGCGGATTGCTGAAGGTTGGCTGGCCGCGCCATCGTTAACGCCGCCGCAGGCCGGAGAAGCGGTGCTGCGATATCGACAGTTCTGTGCAGAGTTCAACAGAGAGCCAACAGCGACAGCCATTCGCCGTGATTTTTATGTGGGCGAAAGTGCCGAAGCGGCAAGGCAGATTGCGGCCCCTTACATTGAGCAGGGGTATCGAGGTATTTCACCGGATGCCCTGCTGGTGGGCTCGGTCGAAGAAGTTGCCGAACAGATTCGGGCCCTGGCCGCGCAGGGTTATACGGACGTTATTGTCCGCAATCTGAGCAAAGACCAGCAGCAGTGTATCGATGCGATCCATCGCCTCGCCGAAGTTAAGGCCCTGCTGGACTGATCTGCGGTTAGACTGACTTAATGCACATTGTCGACCTGATGTTTTTGTTTCTGCTGTTTCTGGTTCTACCGGTTTACAGCACCTGGTCCTATCGAACCATGCAGGCGAAGATAGCGGGCGGTGTTGTACCTGACAGGGTTCCCCTTTATCGGCAGACCATGCTGATGCAATGGTCTGCCCTTTGCGTGTTGCTGGCGACCTGGTTTCTGCTTGCGCGTCCTTTCAGTGATCTCGGTATGCGAAGCACTGACACCAATGGCCTGCTGATTGGTTTGGGTATCACGGTCCTGCTTGTCGGTGGTCTGGGTTTTCAGCTGATTCAGGTCAGGCGTCTTGACACCCCGGCTAAAGCGGCTCAGCTGAAGCATCTTGGTGAGTTGACCTATGCGCTGCCGCAAACTCGCCGTGACTATATCTGGGCGAATTGGGTTTCTCTGACGGCGGGTGTGGTCGAGGAGATTGTGTATCGCGGCTTTGTCATCTGGTGGTTGCAGTTCTACATGCCGCTCTGGGCGGCGGCGATTGTGTCATCCATCGCCTTTGGCCTTGCCCATGCCTATCAGGGGCTGATGGGCGTGGTTAAGACCGGTGTGATTGGCGGTGTTTTTGCGCTGATCTACGTGTTGACCGATACCATCTGGATTCCCGTGTTACTCCACTTCCTGTTTGACGCGCTGCAGATGGCGACTGTCCGGGAGCTTTTTATCGACCGCGCTCGAAAACCTGCTTCTGGGTAAATGCTTGATCAGATGCGCGCCTCAACAACCCAATGCGTCAGTACCCACCGCCTCAAAAAAGTGCCGACGACACATTGAAACGTAGCGATCATTGCCACCAATTTCGATACGTTCGCCGCTGGTAACCACTTCACCGGTTTCATCCAGTCTCGCCACCATGGTGGCTTTGCTGCCGCAGTGGCAGATGGCTTTGATCTCCTTCAGATTGTCCGCCATGGCCAGCAGATACTGGCTGCCTTCAAATGGTTCGCCCAGAAAATCAGTCCGTAATCCGTAGGCAAGGACCGGGATATCGAGTTCGTCGCAGACACGTGCGAGTTCCAGAACCTGTCTTCGGGTCAGAAACTGCGCTTCATCGATGAGCACACAGTTCAGGGTTGTCTGGTGGTGCGCGTTGCGAACATAGTCCAGCAGGTTTTCGCTACTTCGCACGGTGTGTGCTTCTGATTTGAGTCCGATACGGGAAGTCACCTGTCCTTTGCCATATCGGTCATCGATAGCGGGCGCCAGTATCAGCGTGTGCATACCCCGTTCACGATAGTTGTAGCTGGCCTGGAGCAGCGCGGTCGATTTGCCGGCGTTCATAGATGAAAAATAAAAGTAGAGCTTTGCCATCGGGTTGCCGGGTACCTTTTTACGGTTGTCGTGATGAATTGAGTGTTTCGGTTGAGAGCAAACGGTATCGCTGGTCAGTCTGCCTCCGATCAAGCATGCTACGTCATCTCTGCAATTGAACAAATACCTGATGATCCAGGAACCTGAAAACCACGGCTGACGATCGCGCCTTAGTTATTCAGCAAGTGCTCACGTAACGAAATCCGAATCAGCCGCGACAGCGTAAAAGCTGGATATTAATTAAAGGTACCAAGAAAAAATCAATCTATGGGTGGAGGCCCGCAACCATGAATACAAACCGCCAATGGCTCCTGGCCAAGCGTCCGCACGGCATTGTGACGAAAGAAAACTTTGAATACGCCGAAGCACCCATCCCTGAGGCTGGTGACGGTGAGGTGTTGATTCGAAACCTGTTTCTGTCGTTCGATCCAACCCAGCGCGGCTGGATGGAAGATCGGGAAAGTTATCTGCCACCCGTGCAGATTGGTGAACCCATGCGCGCCGGTTCAATCGGACAGGTGGTCGAATCAAACCATGCAGACTTCGAAAAAGGTGACATTGTTCAGACGACCGGTGGTTGGCAGGATTTCCTGGTCTCGGCGCCCGGACAAGGGGTCATGGGATTGTCTAAAGTACCCGATGGTGTGCCGCCTGAAATGATGATGTCCGTGCTCGGCGTTACCGGTCTGACAGCCTATTTTGGCTTGTTGGATCTTGGTCAGCCGAAAGCTGGCGAGACGGTGCTGGTGTCCGGCGCTGCTGGTGCTACCGGCTCTGTGGCCGGGCAGATCGCAAAAATCAAAGGTTGTCGAGTTGTGGGTATCGCCGGTGGTCCGGAGAAGTGCAAGTGGTTGGTGGACGAGGCCGGTTTTGATGACGTTATCGATTATAAAAACGAAGACGTCAGTGCCCGTATCGCAGAGACCTGTCCGAACAAGGTTGATGTCTTTTTCGACAATGTCGGCGGAGACATTCTTGAGGCGGCGCTGGATCATATCAATATGCATGCCCGGGTGGTGCTGTGTGGCGGTATCGCCAATTACAATGCCACCGAGCCAGTGCCCGGCCCCGTTAACCTGATGAATCTGGTGATCATGCGAGCCCGCATGGAGGGCTTTATCGTGATCGACTACATGCATCGCGCCGCAGAAGCCGTGACCGAGATCATGGGTTGGGTGCAGTCCGGCGAACTCAAGTATCAGGTAGACGTACAGGATGGTTTTGAGAACATTCCTGATACGCTTAACCGCTTGTTTACCGGCAAAAACCTGGGCAAACAGCTGCTTAAGATTGCAGACCCGGTCTAGCCCGGCGTTTCAGGACCAAAGACCCTGCAATCATGGTCAACGTCATGACCGTGAGCAGGGTCAATCCCGCAGAGAAGCCTTCGGTTGGGCTGTAGAGCAAACCGAGAGTGAGCGGCCCGAGTACACCCCCCAACTCTGCCGCAGAAAAGAACATGCCGCTGGCCACACCCGCATATCGCTGGCCAATTTCCGGCAACTCAACCAACGTCAGAATCAGCACGGTCATAAGGGATGATCTTGCAATCCCTTGCAGTAATAATCCTGCAAGCAGTGTCTCGGACTCACTGAAACGAAGCAGCAGGCTGGCAAGCAGCGCCGCGCAGCTCAACGCGATCAGAATGTTAAAGCGTCGCTCCGGCGTCGCCAGGCGCGGGATGATCAGTGAGCCCATAATGCCGATTAACGTTGGCAGTGCGGCCCAGTAGCCTGCATTAACGGCCGTCATGCCGTGGGATTGCAGCAGTTCAGGTAGCCAATTGTTCAAACCATGATTGAACATAAACACCGTTATGCTCATCAGCAGCACCACAATCACGAGGGGTTTGCTGAGTAGTTCACTGATGACGCTGAACTGCGAGGGACCACCCGCAGTTGTTGGCGCGGTTGCCTCGGAACGGCCAAAGCCTGCTATCAGGAACCAGATCGCGGTACTGGCGAAGGTAGCACCGGTCCAGAGTGCCATCACGCTTCGCCAGTCGTGATCAAACCATGGTAGAAGAAAGCTGTGCGTTGAGGTCAGCGAAATGACGCTGCCAATGGCCGGACCGGTCATATAGATACCCATCGCCAGGCCCCGGGTAGAACCTTCGAAGCTGGTGACCACAACTTTCGGTGCACCTGCAGAAATAATGGGACCGCCGAACCCAAACAGCATGACCGCCAGAATGAGCGTTGTCACGTCGTCAGCGAACACCCTGGCCAGCGCCGACAGGGCGATCAGAAGACCGCCAATCGCCAGCGCATAGCGCGGTCCGATACGATCCAGCAACATGCCGGCAGGCACGGCAGAAAAGATATAGACCAGCTGCCAGGCACCCATGGCGAGTCCCATTTCTGCATGGCTCATTTGAAGATCAGCAATCATCAGTGACGCCAGCGGCGCAAGACTGGTTGCCACCAGCCCGAACGAGCCGTACAGCAACCAGACACCGAAGAGCAGGGACCAGCGAGTTAAGTTCATCGCCGGAGTATACGCGGGACTGGACCCTCTAGTGGCATCAGGCTTTATAGTAAGCCCTTATGACAAAAAGAAGCCTTCTACTGGATGTTTATGGTATGTCCTGCGCCGGTTGCGTACGCAAGCTGGAATCTGCGCTGGTGCGCGTGCCTGGTGTTACCGCTGCCAATGTGAACTTCGCCTCGCAGTCTGCCATGGTGTCTGGCACCGCTGATGCGTCCTTGCTGATAGATACGGTGCAATCCGCGGGGTTCAGGGCTGAATTGCATGTGGATGTCGGTATCGCTGAGCAGACACAGCAGCTTAGAGCAGACCTGTTTGAGTCGTTGTTTAAGTCGGGTGTTGTGCTGGTCGCGGCGTTTTTCCTGATGGCTGATATGTGGTTCGGCATTCTGCCCGATCTTGCCGCCCGGCCCTTCTGGTTAGTGACAGGCGCGGTTGCGTTGGCGCTGATGTTGTTTGCAGGCGGTCAGTTTTTTCGCAATGCCTGGCATGCAGCGAGGTTTGGCAGTGCGACCATGGATACGTTGGTCGCGCTGGGTACCGGCAGTGCCTGGCTGTTCTCCATGGTCGTGATTATGTTACCTGGCTATATACCCCTCGAGAGCCGACATCAGTTCTTTGAAGCGGCGTTGTTTGTTATTGGCTTTGTCAGCCTCGGCCGGGCGATTGAGCTTTATGCCAGGTCCGATGCATCAATGGCTGTTCGCAAACTCTACGATCTCACGCCGACGCTGGTGACGCTTGTCGATCACGGCGTGGATCGCATTGTCGCAATGGACACGCTGATTGAAGGGCATCAGGTGCGGTTAAGACCGGGTGATCGCATACCCGCAGATGGCCTTGTTTCGATTGGTGAATGCGAGGTTGATGAGTCCATGCTGACCGGTGAATCTGTCCCTGTTACCAAGACGCCTGGCGCAAGACTGAGTGCTGGCACACTTAACCTGGATCGAAGTTGTGTCATGTCAGTGACGGCCGTGGGTTCAGATACGCGACTCGCAGCGATTGGGCGGCTGGTGACCGAGGCGCAGAATTCAAAACCCGAAATCGCTCGCATCGTTGATCGGATTGCAGGCATTTTTGTGCCCGTGGTGCTGGTCACCGCACTGCTTACGGTTGCGGTCTGGCTCAGTGTCGGCCCAGCTCCGCAGTTATCCCATGCACTGACCGCAGGTGTCAGTGTGCTCATCATTGCTTGTCCCTGCGCCCTTGGTTTAGCAATTCCGATGTCGGTCATGTTGGGTGTCGGGCGAGCTGCAGATGCGGGTTTGTTGATCAGAAACAGTGAGGTACTGCAGTCCGCAAGTCAGGTCTCACTCGTCGTCATGGATAAGACCGGCACTTTGACCCGGGGCAAACCCCAGGTCGTTGCCATACATGAACTCGATCAGAAAACGCTGGGGATGGTGATGGCCGCCGAGCAGCAATCCTCCCATCCGCTGGCCGGCGCGATCGTGGAAGCCTGCGCCAACCTCTCTGTTAACCCGGCGGTCGTTGAATCGATCAGCAATCACCCGGGTTCAGGCATTCTGGCCATGACCGGCGAGCATGTTTTACAGGTTGGCAGTCCAAGGTTCCTGGCAGGGGAAGGCGTCGTCAATCTGCCGCAGATGGACGATCGCGGCACCATCGTGGCTGTTGCCCTGGACGGAGAGTACAGCGGTCATTTTCTGCTCAGAGACAAGTTGCGTGCGGAAGCTGTTGATGTTGTTTCTGCACTTCGCGCAGCGGGTATTGAAGTGGTGTTGGCGACGGGTGACCGGCAGCGGGTCGCGCGCCGGGCAGCCAAACGCGTTGGTATCGAAAATTATCATGCGCAGCTTTCGCCGGAGGCCAAGTTGGGTTTGGTGCAAACCTATCAATCCGAGGGGCATGTGGTGGCCATGGTCGGTGATGGTATCAACGATGCCGCAGCGCTTTCGGCAGCCAACGTCAGTATTGGTATGGGATTTGGTGCTGAAGTTGCCCTGGAAAGTGCCGATGTTGTTTTGCGGGACGACTCGCTTGACGGTATCCCCAGGGCTATTGCCTTATCCCGACGCGTTATGGATAACATTCATCAGAATCTTGCCGCGGCATTTGGTTACAACCTGTGTCTTATTCCCGTTGCTGCAGGTGTTTTGTACCCTTCGTTCGGTCTGCTCCTGGACCCCTCTCTGGCAGGTTTTGCCATGGCGCTCTCATCATTGTCTGTGGTGCTTAACGCAGGGCGTCTGCGGCTTTCCTAGTCGGCTTCTGGTAATCTGTCGCTGCTTCCAGAGGAGGGGAAATCATGCACGATACGGTCATTAAGGGCGGTCGGGTTTATGACGGCAGCGGTGGCCAACCGCAGGTCGCTGACGTGGCAATCAAGGGTGGCGTTATCTCGGAAATCGGCACCAGTCTTGTCGGCAAGTCCACAATTGACGCTGATGGCGCCATCGTCACCCCGGCATGGGTTGATATTCATACTCACTACGATGGCCAGGTAACCTGGGATGATCAGATGGACCCTTCCGCCAGCCATGGTGTTGGCACGATTGTGATGGGGAATTGTGGGGTTGGCTTTGCGCCCGTTGCCCCGGGCGGAGAGCAGGATCTTATTGACCTGATGGAGGGCGTTGAGGATATTCCCGGTACGGCATTGCATGAAGGCATGCCCTGGGGCGCCTGGCAGAGTTACCCTGAGTATCTGGATTTTCTGGCAGATCGCGAGTATGCGATCAATATCAGTTCTCTGGTTGCCCATGGGGCCGTCCGGAATTTCGTTATGGGTGACCGGGGCCGGACGAACGAGGCCGGAACCGAAGGCGATCTTGCCGCCATGGGTCAGATTGTTGAACAAGCCCTGTGTGCGGGTGCGGTGGGTTTTTCCACGTCGAGAATCCTTGGGCACCGCTCAATACAGGGAGAGCCTGTGCCCGGTACCTTTGCCAATGATACCGAAGTGATGGTCGTTGCCCAGGCGCTGAAACGAGCGGGGCGAGGACTTTTTCAGATTATTCCATCCAGTACGCTGGGTCCTGGCCGACCCGAGTTCAGGGAGCATGCGTCGCTGGAGCAGGAGATAGACCTGATCGCAGCGGTCAGCAAAAGTTCGCAGCGTCCGGCAACCTTTACACTGTTTCAAATCGACGACTGGTCAGACAAGTGGCAGGAAGCCCTGGGTCGCGTTAAAGCGGCCAATGCAGCAGGTGCGCAGATATACCCTCAGGTTGGCAGTCGACCTACAGGCCTGGTCTTCAGTCTGGAAACCTATCATTTGTGGATGCTGAAACCCACGTATCGAAAGCTTCGTGATCTGCCGCTTTCGGCGCGACTGGAGGCATTACGTAAACCTGAAGTGAAGCGCGCTATTCTCAGTGAAGCCAATGAGATCGACGGTGTACCCATGGGATCGATGGAATTTGGTATGGCCCACATCGAACCCAAGTTTGAGTATCTCTTTCCGTTAAGGCGCGACAGCAGCTACGAGCCGCACCCCCGGGAAAGTTTTGCTGCCAGGTCCGCTGAGTCAAACCTCTCACCTGAATCAGCCCTGTATGATTATCTTGTGGCGGACCCCGACCACATGGCGATTTTATTCTTCACGAATTATTCTGAGTTTAATCTGGATGCGGTTCGAGAAATGCAGCTGGACCCTTGCACCGTCACTGGTTTGTCGGATGCGGGGGCGCACGTGTCACTCATTTTCGATGCGGTGAATCCAACCTATCAGCTCAGCTATTGGACCAGAGATCGTACTCGAGGGGAGCATCTACCCCTTAGCCATGTTGTCCATCGTGCGACCCGACGTAATGCTGAGCTTTTTGGCTTTAACGACAGGGGCCTGTTGGCGCCCGGCATGAAGGCAGATGTCAACGTGATTGACTATGACAACCTGTCTTTGGGTGACCTTAAAGTCGTGCGTGATCTGCCAGCAGGCGGCGCCCGGATGATGCAGGGCGCCGAGGGTTATCTGGCGACCCTGATTAACGGCGTTATGACCCGCCAGTCTGATCAGGACACCGGTGCCAGACCAGGTCGCCTAATCCGTTCAAGTATTTAATTTTTCAGGGAGTGACAAGATGAAACTGGAAGGTATACGGGTCCTTGATCTGTCACTTTTTTTGCCGGGGCCGTTGCTGACGCAGATGATGGCGGATCATGGCGCTGATGTGATCAAGCTGGAACCGCGGGGTGGCGGCGAACCCAATCGGAGTATTGGTCAGAAACGGGACGGTGTTTCCGTTTACTTCGCGAACACGCATCGCGGCAAACGCAGTGTTCAGCTCAATCTCAAGCATGATGAGGGCAGGGCGCTGGCACTGAAGCTGGCGGCGACCGCAGATGTTGTTATTGAAGCCTTCCGACCTGGGGTTATCCAGCGATTGGGCATGAGTTATGACGATATCAAGGCCGTTAATCCCAGCGTGGTCTATGCGTCTTTGTCCGCATTTGGACAGACCGGCCCCTATGTAAAAAAGCCGGCGCATGATCTGGCCACCGAGGCTTATGCGGGTGTGCTGAGTGCCAACCTGGGGTTTGATGGTAAGCCGGCTATTCCAGCGCTGCCCGCGGCGGATATGCTGGCGGCCACCATCGGCTTGTCTGCGGTTTTGATGGCGCTGCTGCGACGCAAAGATACCGGCGAAGGCGATTACATTGATCTTGCCATGATGGATTCCCTGATCGCCTGTTTACCTAACTCTATGGGTGCTGTGTTTGCAGACAAGCAACCGCCAACGGTCAGGGATGAACGCATCTGGGGTGGCTATGCCATGTATAACATTTACGAGACCAGTGATGACCGTTACGTGGTGCTGGGTGCCTCTGAAATGCATTTTGCGGAATCTGTACTTAAAAAATTCGGCCGTGAAGATCTTGTGCCGCATTGTGAACCACCACCGGGTCAACATCAGGAACCGGTGCGAGCCTTTTTCCGCGAGCAGTTTGCAGCAAAGCCTCAGGCTTACTGGATTGACTGGTTCGAAGACGTGGACGCCGCGTTTGCCCCCGTGCGGAATCTGCGAGAGGGTATGGATGATCCGCAGGTTCGTTTTCGGGAAATGATCATCGAAGACGAATCCGGGCACGAGCACATTGGTATGCCTGTGAAGTTTCTGAACGAACCTGGCAGGGTGAACTTTGCTGCGCCCGGGTTGGGTGAGCACAATGCCGAGATTGCAGGTTCTTTGGGTTATGAACCAGCCGAAATAGATCGTATGATCGCAGACGGGGTTTTTGGCTAATTCTCGTCCAGCTTTATCACGGGTACCGTCTGACGATCAGCCGCCTGGGATAATTTTTTGATGAGTGGCACATTGCCACTGACGTAGATCAGTCGAGCACTGAGCAACAACGCCGCCATGCCAACCCCCGAAGCCAGGCCGATCCAGAACCCATAGACGCCCATTGGCTCGCCGATATAGCCGAATCCCAGAACCAGTTGCGTAGGCAGGCCAATACCCCAGTAGCTGAAAATAGCCAGCCACATCGGTGTCTTGGTGTCTTTATAGCCGCGTAGTGCACCGACAACCGTGGCCTGGGTAGCATCGAAGAACAGAAAGAACACGACAAACAATAATAGGGTGACCGATAAGTCGAACACAGCAGCTTCTGTGGTGTAAACGCTGACCATGGGTTCGCGGAAGAAGAAAATAAGCACCGCACCGACAATGGCAACCAGCGCGGTAGTCAGAAAAGCGATCAGCGCGGTTAGCCTCCCGCCTTCGAATTCTCCGGCACCGATGCGAAACCCGATTCTGATGGTTGCCGCCATACCCAGTGCCATGGGCGGCATAAAAAAGATGGCATTCAGATTCATGGCGATGTTGTGGGAGGCCACCACACTGGCACCAAACTGGCCCAGCAACAGGGTGGTAAATGAGAACAGACCCATTTCTGCAAATATCGTCATCCCGATAGGAATACCGATCACCAGCAGGGACCTGATGATCTTCCAGTCAGGCCAGGAAAACTGGTCGCGCCAGCCGGTATAGTCGAAGCGCTTGCGGGTGACCACAATCAACACCAGGATCAGCTGAAACCACATGATGATAGCCTGGGCCAGTCCGCAACCGACGCCGCCCATTTCAGGCAAGCCGAATTTGCCATAAATCAGGACATAGTTAAGCGGTATCTTGAGGATCAACGCGCTGACAGCGATCAACAGCGCGGGTCTGGTGTAGCCTGTGCCATCGGCCAGAAAACGCAGACAGAAAAAGCACATCAGTGCCGGCATCCCAAAGGCGCACATCTTCAGATAGGGTACCGAGATTGCGACCGCGACAGGGTCGACTTTCATCAGGTGATAGACAGGCTCGATGTTGTACAGGATGACAACGACGAATAACCCTGCCGCAATCGCAAGCCATAATCCTTGTCGTATAACAGCTCCGATCTCCGCGTACGCTTTGGCACCATTGAGCTGAGAAACGGTTGGCGTAATCGCCTGGATCACACCAAAAACCAGCAACATGCTGGGCCATAAAATACTGGTGCCGAGCGCAACCCCGGCCAGATCGGCCGAGCCATAGCGGCCGGCCATAATGGTGTCGGTAACGCCCATGCCCATTTGTGCGAGCTGGGCGCCCATTAGCGGCAACGCCAGGTGAAAGAGTTGTCGTGACTCTCCGAGAAACGCCGAGGGCGCTTTAGGCGAGGTCAAGCGGCTAGCTGCTGATCTCTTCGCTGTTCAATACGTCATAGATACGTTTCTGGAAGTACCAGCGGCCATCTACTTTGACGTAGTCATCTTCATACTTGCCGGTTACGCTTCTTTTAACGCCATCTTTCTGGTGCAGGAACTCCTGCTGGTACCAGGTGGCATGGGCTTTGTCGCCATCGATAACCATCGGCCCTGCGGACGCAAAGAAACCTACAAACTCAAAGCCGCTCATAGCCTGCTGCCAGATCGGGAAAAAGTTGTCTTTGCCGGTGATCGGGCCTGCACCGGGCAGTTCCCAGGTGGCATCATCGCGCCAGTTTTCTGCCCAGGCGTCGCCATCAAAACGCATGACGGCGTCATTGTAAGAATCAACGAGTTCTCTGATTGCCAATCGATCTTCCAGTGGTCCTGAACTGATCATGTGCTTCTCCCAATAAATCGAACGAAGCCGAACTAAACCATTTGTTTAGCGGGATTGCCAGTGTTCGAAACGGCTTTTGACGCATATCAATGTGATTGTGTCCGGTGTATTTACACTTAACCACCAACGTCACGAAAGAGAGGTGAGCAAGATGGATCGCGAGATGCTGAAGGCGAAATTGCTTCAAGAGCAAACGGAATTGCAAACCAGGGTCGACAAGATCGACCGTGACCTGTCCGGTCGGCACATCAGTCGCCAGTTTGATGAGCAGTCCGTTGAACGGGAGAATGATCAGGTGCTCGCCGGCCTTGATCTGGAAGCTAAAGAAGAGCTCCAGGCCATTAGAACCGCGCTGGCACGAATTGATACAGCGTATTTCGATCGTTGCAGCCAATGTGGAGAAACCATTAGTGATGAGCGGCTGGCAGCAATTCCCCATGCACTGACCTGCCAACACTGTGCCGTTTAAAGGCGACCTTTGACGGGGTCTGTACCTGCCACTCGTCCGGGCGTTGCCCGGAAAGTGTGATCGCAGTCACACTTTCGATATCGGTCACTAATAATTCTGCCTGAATCCAGCCATGCTGTTATCTCAGACCTGTCATCGGTAGGGAGACACAGATGACCAATACGCAAGTACGGATTTTTGGCCTTAAGGACGCAATTGATCGAGATCGCGCTGCCCATGAGCACGACATCGTTGCGGAAATCGTTCAAGAGGAACCGATTGACGACTTCTACGGAGCTAATGAGGATACCCCGCCCTGGGAGCTTTGGCTGGCCCTCGTGCTGGGCCTGACTATTATTGTTATCGCAGCCGTCATCTGACCCAAGTGCGGCCCTGCGGGGCTGCAATCTTTCTTCACTATCCATCATGGGATTGACCTGATTCCGCCATCCGCGCGTCGCCAGTACGTTGCTAAATAGCATCTGACTCCAAACACAGATGCTGCGCCATGCCCTTATATACCCTATTCGCCGTATTAATCTTTCTTTGGCAGCCTGTGCCGTCCTTCGGTGTGATGCCTGAAAATATTGGCGCCGGTCAGGTACTGTTTACCGCGCTCGATGGACAACGATCACGAGCTGTTCATCTGGAAAGTCGGGCTGAACTCAAGGTAAGTGGCCTGGTGGTTCAGGTTGAGCTGACGCAATACTTTGTGAATCGCACTGATCAGTGGCAAGAGGCAGTGTATGTGTTGCCCCTGTCAGAGACAGCCGGGGTTAATGCGATGGAGATGGTGGTTGGCGAGCGGGTCATCCGGGCTGAGATCAAGGCGCGGGCGAAGGCCAGAGAGATTTATCAGCAGGCGAAATCTGACGGCAAGAAAGCGGCGCTCATTGAGCAGAATCGCCCTAACTTGTTTACGCAGTCCCTTGCCAATGTGGGGCCCGGTGAGACCATGGTTGTTCGATTGCGCTATGTCGATCACGTGTCTTTTGACAATGGCGAATTCAGCTATCGGTTTCCGATGACTTTGACCCCCCGATACATGCCCGGGCAGTTGACAGAAAAGGTTCTGAGTGACGACGCCACCGGCTGGTCCCTGCCCACTAATCAGGTCCGCGATGCGCACCGGGTCTCACCACCGATGCAGCAACAATCCCGAGATGAGAAACCGCTAAACCCTATCGAAATCAATGTCACTCTGAATCCCGGTATGGCACTGCAAGAGATCGACAGTCCCTACCATCATGTATCTGTCAGCAGGCAGGATACGTCGTATCAGGTTGGGTTGGTTCAGGGTGCGGTGTCGATGGATCGGGACTTTGTGTTGCGCTGGCAACCGGTTCCGGGCAGTCAACCTCGAGCCGCTGCGTTCGCTGAGCAGATCGAAGGTGAAGACTACCTACTATTGATGCTTTTGCCGCCTGCATCTGAGGCAACCTCAAGCCTTCCCAAGGACATGGTGTTTGTGATCGACACTTCGGGCTCAATGCAGGGCACTTCGATTGTGCAGGCTAAATCCGGGCTGTTGGCTGCGCTTGAGCGGCTTGGACCGCAGGACCGGTTCAATATTTTTGCGTTCAACACCGGCTGGTCGCGCTTGTTTAACGCGCTGCAATCACCCGATCCGTTCAATCTTCATTACGCCAAAAACTGGGTTGCGCAACTGACCGCTGGTGGCGGCACTGAAATGTTGCCAGCGTTGCAGCAAGCGCTAGCCAGTCAGGGTGATGAGCAACGGATAAAGCAAATCGTATTCATTACCGATGGTGCGGTCGGTAATGAAACCGCATTGCTGCAGCTTATTGTGGCGCAATTGGGTCAAACGCGATTGTTCCCGGTAGGCATTGGCAGTGCACCTAACAGTCATTTCATGCGCCAGGCCGCCAAACATGGTCGCGGCACCTTTACGTTTATCGGCAGCCAGCAGGAAGTCGGTGCAGAGATTGCCGCGTTGTTCGAGAAGATTGAGCAACCTGTGGCGACAGACCTGTCGCTGGTCTGGCCGGCATCTGCTGAAGTATTCCCGCAAAAAATCCCTGCTGTTTATCGAGGTGAACCATTAGTGATAGCGGCCAAAGTCGGTGAACTGCAGGGTGAACTGCTGATTACCGGTCGTACTGCCGACCAGCCCTTTTCTCAGACCCTGGATCTTGCACTATCGCCGGCAAGCCCTGGCATCGGTCACATTTGGGCGCGACGAAAAATTGATCACCTCTCCGACCTTAAGCTCTACGGAGAAGACGAAGCAACAATCCGGCAGGACATCGTAGATGTCGCCCTGACGCATGATTTGGTGACGCGTTACACCAGCTTCGTCGCCGTGGAAGACCGGGTCAGCCGTTTCAACGAAGACACCCTGAACACGGTGCCGGTAGCTAATGTTGTTGCCAGTGGCCAGCTCAGTCATGCTGGCAGGTATGCCGCGTACCCCAATACGGCGACCCGGGCGAACCTCTGGTTCGTGCTCGGATTGGTAACAGCGTTGTTGGCATTGCTAACGATAGGTTTGGCTCGCAGGTATCAGTGCCCGAACTGATCGGACGCTTATTGTGAAATCTACCTTTGCCTGGCTGTCGTCCTTATTGCTGCTGCTCACCTTGTTCCTGTGGACCGCGGGTTCCTGGATTCATTTCAAGGCATCCCTGGCCCAGTATCTGATTACCCTTAGCTGGGCACAGGTTGAAGCAAAAAGGATCAACAAACCCTGGCCGTGGGCGGACACCTGGCCGGTTGCGAAACTGGTTTCAGGTCATAGCAGTCTTTATGTCCTGGCTGGTGGTCATGGTAGTGCTCTGGCGTTTGGTCCTGGTCTGGTTGATGGGTCTGTGCGTCCAGGAGAAAGCGGCGTAACCCTGATCGCGGGTCACAGGGATACGCACTTTCAGTTTATGGAAAACTTGTCCTTAGGCGATACCGTCGACCTTCAGGGTAGAGATGGACGATGGCACACCTATGTGTTGCGGTCTTCCTCGGTGATTGATGTCCGACGATCACCGGGGATATCGATGGAAAGTGACGTACCTTTGCTGGTGCTGGTCACCTGTTATCCATTCAGGGCGATCAGCCCCGGGGGCCCGCTGCGTCTGGTAGGGGTATTTGAAAAACTGATGGTGTAAGAATAACCGGCCCGTCAGGGCCGGTTGACATGAACTAACGAGTAGCCAGTTGAGGGTCGAGATTGAGATCAAGTTCCAGCACAACCCGTCGATCAAAGAAGTTATTCTCAAGCGATTCTTCGGTCGCGACCGGTTGACTTTCACCATGAGCGATACCATGGATCTGCGAAGGATGCACACCGCGTCGAACAAGATACTGTTTGACACGGGTTACTCTGTTTTCAGAAAGCTGATGATTGTACTGATCGTCGCCGCGTCGATCAGCATAGCCCGTGATGGTGATGTTGGCGTCCTTGTTCCTGCTCAGTACGCTAACGAGATTGTTCAGTTCCGTCAGATAGTGCGGCTCTATGTCTGACGATGCCGTGCGAAACTGGATTGGCAGGGTTCGGGATTTGGCCGTGCCCGATTGCAGGCCTATCAGTGTGTCCAGATCCTGGTTCAGCGCACTGATGGTGTTGGCGTGCTGGCTGCGTTCTGAGGTCAAGGCAGCGGTTAGCTGGTCAACCTCTGTTGACAGCACTTTGAGTGCCCGTTTCTGCTGGAACAGACGGCCGAAAACCTCTGCGCCCAACACCGTGCCCGCAAAAGCGCCCACAGGGCCGGCCGCAATGGCGCCGACAACGAGACCGGTCACTGCGCCTTTGTCCTGTTCCTTGGATGAGTCTGCAAGTACCTGGTTGCTGGAAAGTGCCCCGGCCAATACAAGGGCGCTGGCAATAGTTTTTACTTTCATCGTTTTTCCTCGAGTTAATAAAGAGTCGTGGGGGGTCGCAACGACCATCCACCGAGGTTTATTAAGACGAAGAAATACGGCATCTTAACGAACGGCTTGTGAATCAATACGGATGAATTCTGGCAGACCTGTGACACGGCCAAGAGGACCAAAAGACCTATGAGTTATCGAATTGCGATTATTGAAGACGATCCGCTGCTTCGGCAGAACTACGCCGAAGCGTTCAGTCGGCAGAGTTATCAAGTGGACGCCTATCAGAATAGACAGGAAGCGCAGGCCGTCTTTCAATCCAGATTACCTGATCTCGCCATTATCGATATTGGCCTGGGGGACGAGGTCGATGGCGGCTTTGCCCTGTGTCAGTGGTTAAGGCAGAAGTCGGAAACCCTGCCGCTGATTTTTCTGACAGCCCGGGATGATGATATTGATGTGGTCAGTGGATTGCGCATGGGTGCGGACGACTACCTCACCAAGGACATCAGTTTGCCGCACCTGCTGGCGCGTGTCTCAGCACTGTTCCGGCGCCTCGAGATCATGGCGCGACAGGCAGATGCGGATGATGCAGTCATCGTCAATGGCGAGCTGGAACTTGATAGCCACAGACTGGTCTGTCGCTGGCAGGGGGAGCTGGTTGAGCTTACGTTGACCGAATTTTGGATGGTGCACGCGCTCGCTCGACGTGAGGGGCATGTCAAGAATAGGGATCAGTTGATGCAGGAATCGCAGCTGTTCGTTGACGAGGCCACCATTACTTCGCACATCAAGAGGATTCGCCGTAAGTTTCAGGCGGTTGAGGAAAGTTTTGACGCGATCGAAACGGTCTACGGTATGGGTTATCGGTGGCGCACAGTCCAATGAAGCGCGGAACCGTCTGGTTGCTATTACTATCCATCGCGCTGGCGCTATCGCTGCTGTTGTTTGGCCTTTTTCTGGTCGGGAAGTGGCAGGACCAGATCACACGCTATCAGACCGAAGCGTTGCAGATGGCCGCCACAGGTTTGGCGCAAGCGCTGACCGACGATGAACGGCTCGGCGCGTTAGCCGGTAACAATGCTGCGCAACCGGTTTATACGAGTGTTGAGATAGTTAAGGAGATTGTTCTTGATGGCAGACTCGATGACTGGCCTGCACACCAGAGACTGGTGCTCGGGATGGATCATCTCCTCGAGATACGCGCACCTTATCAGTTGGACACGCTGAATTATCAGCTCAGCGTGGGGAACGACAGGGAGTTTGTTTACCTGCACTATGCGGTAACCGACGATTTCGTGGTTTACCGCGAACTCGGCGCTCTAAGTGTGCATCGTAACGACCATATACGTCTTGGGTTCCTCAATGCATCGGGGCTACTGGAAAGGATTACGATCTCTGTCTTTCAACCCGGTGAGCTGATCGCTCATGAAATTTCTGCGAGAGGACGGGCTCTGCGAGAGCGCCCGGAAATTACCGGCCGCTGGATGGCGACAGAGTCGGGTTACAACCTAGAAGTTCGCATCCCCAGGAACCTGCTGTCGCAACAGTTTTCGACGGTGGTGGCGGACGTTGATGATGATTCGGACCGTGAGGTTCGCTTTCTGGTGGGTTTGGCCCATGTCAGGGATGTGAGCGATCTGGGGCGTCTCGTCTATTCGCCGACGGCACTTGAGGAAATGCTCTCGTCACTGCCGTACGCCGTCAGTCTAACGCTGGATGGCCGTACCATAACCCGCACTTTGTTCCCGGCGTCCGAGACAACAATTTCCGCTACCGCAGCGCTGGGCGGGCGAGATGGACACCTGACACTTGAGCAAATGCCTGACCAGGGTCTGGCACTGGTCAGCGTGCTGCGTCGGGATCTGTTCGCATTGTTATTGGTTGTTCTGTTGCTCCTTGTGATGGCGGGGGGGGTGGCGGCCTGGTTTATCCGACAGGCTGTGCACCTCGCGGAGACTGAATCCCAGACCGCAGCGCGCCTGAAGGAACAAAATGATTATCTCGAGCGTATGGCGTCGCGCCTCAATCATGAGTTGCGAACACCAGTTTCTATTGTCAAATCCTCATTGGAGAATCTGGAACCGGATACGCCGACGCCCGCAGAAGTCTCACTCTATGTCGACCGAGCCAAACAGGGTGTTGAACGCCTGACGGGTATCTTGAATAAGATGGCTGAAGCCAGACGTCTCGAAGAGGCGCTGGATGAAGAGGAAGTCTCGCGTTTCAGCCTGGTCTCGGTGGTTAAAGGTTGTGTTGCCGGATATCAGCTCGCCTATCCTCAGCACTCGTTCATCCTGACCATTGACGCTGAGGATCTGCCGGTAACCGGCATTCCAGAGCTGGTTGCTCAGATGCTCGATAAACTCGTGGATAATGCGGTTGAGTTTTCGGAGGATGGCGAGGTGCTGATCAGGCTGCATGACGATGGCGCAGAGGCGGTCCTCAGAGTGTTGAACCGGGGGCCTGGTTTGCCTGACAACAGCCTGCATTTAGTTGAATCCATGGTCAGCGTTCGCAGTGCCGGTACAGATGACCATCTTGGGCTCGGTCTTTACATTGCCAGTGTCATAGCCAGGTTCCACGGCGGTTCGCTGAACATTGCAGAGCGGCAGGATGCGTCTGGTGTCACCGTGACAGTCAGATTGCCGCGCCTGCGAATCACGAGCCGTTTGCGATGATTGCGGCCGGCTGCAGGGAGACTGAATATCTGACGTATGTTAACGGACAGGCTGGTTCATGCTTAGATTTCTAGTACGGGATTTATCCGTGGTGCTGTTAACCCTGATCTTACTCTTGCTGCAGCCGGTACATCCCGCTTTGCAGTGTTTGTTGGGTGCAGGTATGGGGCTGGTTGCCTATTTATCCCATGAGTGGGGACATTATCTGGGTGCGAGGTACGCCAATGCCAGGGTCAATACCGCGAAATCCCTGTTTTCCCCATTCCTGTTCAGTTTTAACTCCCAGGACAATTCGACGGCACAGTTCGTCTGTATGAGTTGGTCAGGTTTTGCTGCAACCGGTGTCTACATCGTGACTTACTGGCTACTTCTCCCGGATACGCTCTGGGGGCAGATTGCCTGGGCCATTGCCGCGTTCCTTGCGGCGGTCACACTGGTGTTGGAGCTTCCCCTGGCCCTCTGGGTTTTGTTTCGTTCAGACTTGCCGCCGATAGAGATTCCGATTATCGGAGAGAACCGATTTGTTAAATGGTTGCAGTCAAAATGGCCGCTATCAGGCTAACACCGGGTTAATCGGGCGTTGGCGGCTATGCTGGTACTCCCGGGCAAGTCGACATATGATTTCTCTGGTTTTGATGACCTTTAACGCATCTAACCTTTTCGGTACCTAACTTTCACAGAACAAAAAAACGGATTCAGGAGCGGAGCATGTACGACTATCTGATTAAGGGCGCAACGATTGTTGACGGTCTCGGCGGCAAACCCTACAACGGTGATGTGGCCATCGAAGACGGCAAGATCGCGGCGGTCGGTAGTGCGGACGGCGCCGCCAAAGAAACCATAGACGCTGAAGGCGCTTACGTGACGCCTGGATGGGTTGATGTTCATACCCACTTTGATGGCCAGGTCAGTTGGGATGACACCATCGACCCTTCGTTTAGTCATGGGGTTACCAGCGTGGTCATGGGTAACTGCGGTGTTGGTTTTGCACCCTGTCCGCCGGGTGGCGAAAAGCGCATGATCGAGTTAATGGAAGGTGTTGAGGATATTCCCGGCACGGCGCTTTACGAGGGAATCGAGTGGGGTAACTGGGAGTCTTTCCCCGAGTATATCGGGTATCTGGGGACCAAAAAGTACACCCTCGATATTGGCACGCAGGTTCCACATAGTGCTGTTCGCAATTATGTGATGGGTGATCGGGCGCTCAAGCACGAGGATGCCACCGCCGAGGACTTGCAGGCCATGGCCAGGATTGTCCAGGAAGGCCTGGAGGCAGGGGCGCTGGGCTTTTCTACGTCAAGAACGATTGGCCACCGGTCGGTTCTGGGCGAACCCATACCCGGTACCTTCGCTGAGAAAGAGGAATTACTTGCCATCGGTCGGGCCATGAAGGCTGCGGGCAGGGGCGTGTTTCAGGCAGTACCAGCGGGTGTTGTTGGAGATATTGCCGGACCGGAGAAGTGGACGACCGAACAGGAAGTCGAACTATTTGCTGATATTGCTCGTCAGTGCGGGCTGAAATGTACTTTTACTCTGGCGCAGAATGCCAGTCGTCCTGATCAGTGGCGCAATTGCCTGCAGATCGTTGAACAGGCCAACAAAGAGGGTGTTGAGATTATTCCTCAGATCGCGACGCGGCCCATTGGTTTTGTGACCAGCCTGCGTTCGTATCATATGTTCATGCGCAAGCGGACTTATCTGAAGTTGGCGGAACTGCCATTTGACAAGATGCTGGCAGAGATGAAAAAGCCCGAAGTAAAGGCGGCGATACTTTCTGACGATGACGTGCCACCCGATCAGCCCGGTGTGATGGCAAACATCTTCGGTCTTATGGCGATGGCGGCGCCTGCCATGTTCCCGATTGAATTGCCGATTAACTACGAACCAGAAGCCTCAGGCAATATGGGCGCGCTGGCAGCTGGCGCAGGCAAGGACATCGCTGAGTTCATGTATGACTACCTGACGGCTGGCGACGGTGATCAATTTGCCATCCTGCTGGGAGCGAACTTCGTTGATGGCAGCTTCAGTGTCATGGAAGAAATGATCCCGCATCCCAATACCACGATTGGACTTTCCGACGCCGGTGCCCACGTTAATCTCATTTTTGATGCGGTCGGACCGACCTACCAGTTGACGCACTGGGTAAGGGATAGAACCCGGGGTGATCGTTTCCCCATCGAACTGATTGTGCAGAAGCAGACGCAAACCAACGCAGCGCTTTTTGGCCTGCATGATCGCGGCAGTCTCGAAGTTGGCAAAAAAGCTGATATCAACGTGTTTGACCTGGCCCGGCTCGGCCTGGGTCGACTGGAGGTCCATCACGATCTGCCTGCCGGGGGTAGCCGTATCCTGCAATCCGCAGAGGGCTATCTGAATACTTTTGTTGCCGGCGTTAAAACGCGCCAGAACGATACGGATACCGGTGCTCGTCCTGGCCGGGTTATTCGCTGAGCCCCTTGATGAAACATGTCATTCAAAGTGGGGCGCTGATGCTGTTCCTGGCGGCCTTTGCTGTTAAGGCTTGTGACAGGTGTTGAGGAAAAGCTGCTGCTCGGTGTGATGGAAACCATGCTTGAGGCAACCAAGGTTCAGGATATGGCGCAGTTGGAGAGTTTTGCGGCAGAAGATTTTGAGCATGTCACAGAAAGTGACGAAGAAGCGCTCATCATGGATTACGCCACCTTTGCTGAAGCGATCAATGAGTGGTTGTATCAACTAACCTGCTACGAATACAAGATTGCGGACCACGAAGTTTATCGGCTGGAAAATGGTGAGGGTTATGGTGTGACAGCGACCATTACTGATATGTATTTCGTCGATGATATCTATGAGCGAGAGGAAAACAGACAGACCTGGTTTATCCGGAATACGCCTCAGGGGTTCAAAGTCTTCAGACTGGTAGTTCACGATTAGCGGCCTGCGGGTCCGGTTACTTCTGCAGCATCGGCCTGGAGACCTCATTGGATATTTTTTCGACACCGGCCTCATCTGTGGGTAACACCAGTGGTTCTGGCACTTCGATGCCGCGCTGACAGGCTGGTCGTTCGTCCATTGCACGTTTCCAGCGACTCAGTCCTGCGAGATCATCCAGTGGCACCCCTGACCAGAAATGAATTCTGATCCAACACCAGTTGGCGATATCGGCGATCGAATATTCTCCGGCTAACCATTCGGATTCATTCAACTGCTGATCAAGCACCTCGAACAAGCGACGACTTTCGTTCTGATAACGCGAGATTGCTGCTGGGATTTTTTCTTCCATGGCACGATAGAAGACATTAGCCTGGCCCATCATCGGTCCGATACCACCCATCTGAAACATCAGCCATTGCAGAACTTTTGATCGGCCCCTGGGGTCCGTTGGCATGAGCTGCCCGGTTTTTTCCGCCAGGTGAATCATGATGGCGCCGGATTCGAAAATCGAAAAGCCATCGTCAACCAATGCCGGAATTCGGCCGTTCGGATTGATCTTTAAAAACCAGTCCTGCTTCTGCTCTTTGTCGGCAAAACTGATGGGATGGACCTCGTAAGGCAGGCCCAATTCTTCCAGCGTGACGGAAGCTTTCCAGCCGTTGGGGGTAGAGGCGGTGTAGAGTTCTAGCATCGGGCGTCCAGCGTTCAAGTTATCGTGGTAACTACAATCAATTACTTTGCCGGTTGGGTCAATATGCTACGCCATACCGGGCTCGATTCCGGGTGCGGGTTAGACTATCGCCCTGCGTTATCGTCGTTGAACAGGGTCTCCAGTTCTTCGCGCATGGCAATCGTCGCTTTGCGGTAAGCCGCTTCATCGTGGGCAACGGTCATCTGTTTGATCAGCGTTTCTTCATCATGGGCCTGAAAGACATCGACCGCCCGGGTATCCAGGTCCAGGTCGTCCAGCAGATCCCGGGTCAACGACAAGCTTGAATGCAGCATTTCGCGGATAACAAACTGTACGCCCATATCTCGCAGTTTAATTTCATGCTGACGGTTTCTGGCTCTGGCGTAGATGCGCAGCTCTGGATAGCGTTCACGCAGGATTTCCGCGATATGCAGGGAACTGTCGATATCGCTGACGGCGATCACAATAGCGCGGGCATCGGCGACGCCAGCGTTTTGCAGGATATCCAGTCGGGTGGCATCACCATAGTAAACCGTGTTGCCGTAGGCCCGGACAAAATCAACCTGGCCGGGACTGGCATCGAGGGCAGTGAACGGTTGACGTTGCATTGTTAAGACCCGCCCGACGATCTGGCCAAAGCGACCGAACCCGGCAATGATAACTGGCTGGTGCGCCTCGCTCATATCATCAAACTCACGACTATCCGCCTTGTCACGAAACGCCGCATCCACAGCCATCATCAGGAACGGGGTAGTTGCCATGGAGATAGTCACCACAAGTACAGCGGTTTCCATGTAGCTGACGGGAATGATTGCGGCACTGACCGCCACGGTGAGTAGGACAAACGCAAATTCCCCACCCTGGCTCAGTACCAGCGAGGTTCTTAGCGCGTGCTCGGTATCCAGCCCGTAAAATTTGGCAAGCGGGAACAGAACCAGCGTTTTGATAGCGACCAGAGACAAGGTCAGGCCGATGACCATCACAGGCGAGGAGGTCAGAATTGTCAGGTCTGCCGACATGCCAACGGCGATAAAAAACAACCCCAGCAATAATCCCTTGAAAGGCATGACATCAGTTTCAAGCTGGTGCCGATACTCAGAGTCAGCAACCAGCATACCGGCGACAAAAGCACCCAGGCCCATGGAAAGACCGGCGTGATACATGGCCAAAGCAGCACCACAGACGATCGATAGACTGGCAGCGATAAACAGTTCATGAATACCGGTTGAGGCGATGATACGCAGAATCGGTCGCAGCAGGAATCGGGCGACGACGATCAGGACGACAACTAACAACAGTGCAACCAGGCTGAAACTGCTGCCGCTGTCTGCATTGGTGCTCAGGGCACTCAGGACAACAATGGCCGGGATCACAGCAATATCCTGAAACAACAGGACACCGAATGCGGCGCGGCCGTGGCTGTGGTTGAGCTCCTTCTTTTCGGCAAGCAACTGCAGCACAAAAGCGGTGCTGGACAAGGCCATGGAAAAACCAATTAACAGGGCAGCGTTTAATGCAATGCCCACAAGTTGCCAGAGCAGCACGCCTAATACACCGGTGGTCAATAACACTTGCGCGGTACCGAGGCCAAACACGGCATGACGCATCACCCAGAGTCGCCTTGGCTGAAGTTCCAGACCGATGATAAATAGCAGCAGGACAACGCCAATCTCAGCGAAATGCAGGACCTCGTTGGTATCTTCAATCAGGGCAAGACCGAAGGGGCCGATGGCGATACCTGCGATGAGATAACCGATCACTGACGACAGACCAAGACGGTTGAGCAGGGGCACTACCGCCAGGGCTGCAACCAGAAAAACAAACAGTTCTGTTAGAAAACCCAAAGGTCAGTCCTTTTATAGCGGGGGCGAGTTACCAGGCACAGCCGTTCGATGACTATTTTTCGGGGAGAGGAATAAACTCATCGTCTCCCGGAACCAGGTTGAAGCTGTTATTTTGCCAGTCGCGCTTGGCCTGTTCGATTCGGTCTTCAGACGTATGTACAAAGTTCCACCACAAGCGACGCGGTGAAAAGGCTTCTCCGCCGATGATCATGATGTGGGCTGATTGGTTAGTCTCGATCGTAGTCTCGGACGTAGTTTCGATGGCCTGATCTGGCGCGTTTGCGCCCTTTGATGCTTTTGGTGCTTTTAATACTTTTGATATGAGGGCCAGCGTCCCGGCATCAATCTGGCAGCCGTCGATGTGGATGCTGCCACTGACAACGTAGATGCCAAGTTCTTCTGCATCCGGAAGTCCGACGCTGGCATCTGGCGCGAGCCTCTGCTCAAGATATAAGGTCTCTGGCAGGACACTGACGGGCGATATCGCGTCCTGGTAACTGCCGATAATGACCGTTGTGGAGACTTTTTCTTCATGGACGCTCGGCAGCGTATCGGCAGGATAGTGCTTAAATGCGGGGTCAATTTCCTGCTGTGCTTCCGGCAGGGCCATCCATACCTGAATACCATGAAGCTTCTGACCTGAAGCCAGTAAAGCATCCGACGTTCGTTCGGAATGTACGATCCCTCGACCCGCGGTCATCAGGTTTACGGCACCGGGCTGGATGGGCTGAACAAACCCCAGAGAATCCCGATGCAGGATCTCGCCTTCAAATAAAAATGTAACGGTAGACAGCCCGATGTGTGGATGCGGTCTTACATTGATGCCATCCCCCGGGGGGAAGTTTGCCGGTCCCATCTCGTCAAAAAACACAAAGGGACCAATGCTGCGCTTTTTACTGGCGGGGAGTACGCGTTTAACACTGAAGCCGCCCAGGTCTTTGCTTCTGGGTTTGATCAACAGTTGGATGACCTCTGACTGCGCGTGACAATCCGGGTCGTTTGCATCAAGTCTACTCATTATTCTCCTGGCTACATGGGCGATGTAACGCTGGTTATCGTCGGTCGATTCGGAATACGGGAATTTCTCGTGGCGCGGCTGAAGTCACATAAGCGGCAAACTGCTCTGACACAGTCGCCTGATGTGCAACCCGTGCCCGGGCTTCATCTGCAGAGAACTCAACGATATTAACGGGGAACTGTTCGGTGCCAAACTCAATATCGATCTGGGGGTTGGCGCGCAGATTATAAACCCAGCCAGGGTGTTTCTTTGCACCGGCAAATGAGCCGTACAGTACCCATTCGTCTTCGTCAGTGATGGTCAGAACCAGGGGGATGAGCAATTGTTTGCCGGACCTGGCGCCGATGGTGTGCAGAATCACCACCGGGTAGTCGGCGAACATGGCTACCTTGCCTTCATTAGCCCGAAATTCTTCGATGATTTTCTCGTTGAAACTTTGCATGTCGGTGTTGGCCATGGCGTTTTCCTTGTTTGGTCAGTTTTTGTGGTGTCAGGATTTAAGTGTTCGCTCATACAGGTCAAACAGTTGCGCCCACACTTTGGTTGCAGCGGCCTCATGATAGGCCGGTCTTTCTTTGAAGCAGAAGCCGTGTTCGGTGCCGGGATGGGTTTCCAGCGTGTAAGTCACATTGTTGGCATCGAGCGCAGCCGTCAGATCAGGAATAACAAAGTCTTCAACAAAAGGATCGTGTTCAGCGAAGCCCAGATACAATTCTGCGGTTATCTGTGGCGCAAGCAGATGTGGTGAATCAGGTTTGTCGGTCACAATTCGTACGCCATAGAGGCTTGCAGCCGCTTTCATATCGTCCGGGAAGGTGCCTGCCGCGCAAACAACGAATTGACCACTCATGCAGTAGCCCACACAGCCTACTTTGTCGGTGATCGATTCGTTGTTTCGACAGAAATCGAGGATGCCCCGGGTATCCCGCATGATCATTTCATTGGTCAGCTTTGTGCCCATGGCGAACATTCTCTGGAGTTCTTCTTCGCCCTTGGATAGATCAAACCTGACTTTGCCCTCACGGTAGTAAAGATCGGGCAGAATGACAGTGTAGCCCCTGGCTGCGATGTAGCGTGACATCTCTCTCAGTTCCTCTCGAATGCCAGGCACGTCCATATAGAAAATGATCGCGGGAGCCGGGCTGTCATCGGGTTGGCAGACAAAGCAGTCCATCTCGCCATCGGGGGTCGTAATACTGACCTGTGATTCCTGCATGATTGGTTCCTGTTAGGTTTTGAATGACGTTATGTTACCTCGAAGCGGGGCCTATCTCGAATACCGTGCCGGTTTGCCGAGCTAGGCAAGCGGTCAGGAGTCGTATTATGATTCCAGCAGGAAAGCTAAAAAAACCAAAGGCTTGATCAGGAGGGAATGATGTCCGAGAAACTCGCACCTGGCGCGGCAAGAGCGCCTGGACCAACCTATCAGGAGGCCATTCTTAATGATGCCTCGCAGCCGCCAGCGGCGTTTCTGGAATACAGCTATGAGTTCCTCGGCGATGAGGATATTCCTTACGAGAACTATACCTCGCGAGAATTTGCCGAGGCCGAAATGGCGCGCCTGTGGCCCAGGGTCTGGCAGATGGCCTGCCGGGAAGAACATATTGCCGAGCCTGGAGACTACCAGGTGTATGACATCGGACACCTGTCAGCCATCGTAACCCGGACTGAGAGTATGCAGATCAAGGCATATGTTAATGCCTGTATGCACCGAGGAACCGCGCTTAAATCCCCTGGGGATAACGGTTATTGCGGCAGTTTTCGATGCCCGTTTCATGGTTGGGTTTATTCCCTTGATGGGGAGTTAATCGAGGTGCCTGAGTCCTGGGACTTTCCGCATGTCGACAAAGACAGCCACAGTCTGCGAGAAATTCAGGTCGATACCTGGGGCGGTTTTGTGTTCGTGAACTTTGACCCGGAGGCGGATTCGCTGGCGGCATTTCTTGGTGTGCTGCCGGCACACTTTGAAGATTTCAAAATTGAGAATCGCTACGTGGAAACACACGTTTGTAAGCGGCTGCCCGTAAACTGGAAAGCAGCGGAAGAAGCTTTCATGGAGGCGTATCACGTCAAAGAAACCCACGCCGGGGGCCGTGATTACTCCGAACCCATTACCACTTATGATGTTTTTCCACCCAACGTAAACCGCTTCATACATACCGTTGGTTCAGCCAACCCAAGAATGCCAACGCCCCCGACAGAGCAGGAACTGATGCAGATGTTGTGGGGACGTCGTGGCCCGACCGACGGCGACTGCCCGGAAGTGCCCGAAGGTAAGACCGCCAGGGATGTTTATGCAGAAGTGGTCAAGCAGCAGTTGGGTGAGCAGTACGATCAGGACTTCTCGCACTATTCCACCGCGCAGACGCTGGATTCCATTGAATACTTTGTGTTTCCCAACTTTTTTATTTTCCCCGGTTTGTCCCTGCCCATGGCTTACCGGTTTCGGCCAGACCCGGAAGACCCGGACTTCTCCTATTTCGATCTATATTTCCTGCGACCCAGGCATCCTGAAAAAGAACCGCCACCACCACCGGAGCCTGAGATGCTTGATGTTGAAGACAGCTATACCCAGTCTGAAGGACTGGGCTTTCTGGGTGCGGTCTACGATCAGGATACCGACAACATGGCGGCGCAAACTCGCGGCTTTAAGAGTTGTGCGCGGGGTGCTCAGTCGCTGGGTAATTATCAGGAAGTCCGCATCCGCCACCTGCACAAGCGTGTTAATGAATACGTGGGTGATTGAATGTCGGAAATTCATCATGCGCCACTGGCGCCCAACACCAGTGCTGCAATCGAATGGCAAGGGCACCGTATTTTGTTGTGTAATTCAGGTGGCACCCACTACGCGATAGAAGACCGTTGCACCCACCAGGAAACACCACTGGCTGGCGGCCGCGTGCGCAATGGTTTCATTTCCTGTCCGCTACATGGCGTCAAGTTTGACCTTGAAACGGGCGCGCCGAAGGGCAACCTGACCCGGGTTTCGGTAAAAACCTTCGCTGTTGAGGAAGCCGACGGACAGATTCTGATCACTGTCGGTTGATGGTGAAAGCGACCCTGGAACAGTGGCGTATGTTTGCTGCAGTTGTTGAGGCTGGTGGTTTCAGTCAGGCCGCAGATCAGGTCCACAAAAGTCAGTCCACGGTGCACCATGCGGTGCAAAAACTCGAAGAAATACTTGGCGTAACGTTGCTTGAAACTCACGGGCGACGTATGCAACTAACCCCATCAGGCACCCTGATGCACAGGCGTGCACTCTATCTACTGACAGAGGCGTCGAAAATAGAGGCGCTGGCCGACGTGCTCACGGACGGCGTTGAAACGGACCTGGCAATTGCGGTGGATCACGCTTTCCCGCAATCGACGCTGTATGAAGCAATGGATGCGGTGGCTGCCGAGCATCAGCAACTTTGTTTTCATCTGCGCGAAACGGTGATGTCGGGTGCCAACGAGCTATTGCTGGCCGGCGTTGTTGACATTGCCATTGGACCATTCCAGTTATCTGACTGTTTGAACGAAGCGCTGTGTACGGTGACGTTTCTCGCGGTATCCCATCCCGATCATCCGCTGCAGCAGCAATCAGGGCTGGTGCTAGCCGATCTAAAACCTTACCGGCAGATAGTTGTGCGAGATTCCGGTCGTGAACAACCGCGAGACGACGGTTGGCTGGGCGCTGAGGCGCGTTGGACCGTCGATCATCTGCGCACGTCTGTGGACCTTGTAAGAAAAGGTTTGGGGTTTGCGTGGCTGCCTGAGTCCATGGTTGATGAGGGGCTGGCGAATCAGACTTTGAAGCCGCTGATGCTGGGTGAACATGCGCAGCGCCATGTCACCTTTTACCTTAACTTCCTGGATGCCGATGCCCTCGGTCCTGCGACCCGCAGTTTTTTGGGTGAGCTGAGACTGCGTCTACCCGATTAGCAACGTTCGACGCTATCGAATATCACCTTCTAATTTCTTCAATTCTGCCACGGGCAAACAGCGCGTACATTAGGCATCAATAGATACGGGAGGTCGATATGAACTACGTAAGACGCGCCAATGAGCGAGGCAACGCCAATTTCGGTTGGCTGGACAGTCATCACACGTTTTCTTTTGGTCGCTATCACGACCCCGAACATATGGGGCTATCAGCGCTACGTGTGATTAATGATGACACCGTCGCACCGGCGGCCGGGTTTGATACGCACGGTCATCGTGACATGGAGATTATCTCCTATGTGCTTAAGGGTGCCGTCAGTCATAAAGACAGTATGGGCAACGAGTATATTGTTCCTGCTGGCGAGGTTCAGTTGATGAGCGCGGGATCGGGGGTGATGCATTCTGAGTTTAATCCCTCTGCTCAGGACCCCGTGCATTTTCTACAAATCTGGATTGAACCGGATGAACAGGGCGCCTCACCCCGTTACCAACAGCAGCTGATCGAGCAGACCGACTGGCTGACGCCCCTGGTGACTGCCGATGGCCGGGAAGGCTCACTGACAATGCGTCAGGATGCGAGTTTGTTCAGGTTGATGATGGACCGTGGTGAGGTGCAGACAATCTCTACACCGGGCCGAGCGCACTATATCCATATCATCGATGGAACGCTCCGCGTCAATGGTGAACATTACTCAGCAGGCGACGGTGTCGGTTGGATGGACGATCAGCCGAGAACAGTGAGTGCGGATGCTGAAATTCATGGGCTCTATTTTGATCTGCCCCGCGTGCCAGAATGAAAATGGCAGTGTGTCTGATCATGGGGGCCAGCCGCGGAATAAGTTTTATTCCCCGGCTGGCATCAGATCCAGCGCCACAGGCGTAACAGCTGAGTCAATGGCGCATCTGTTCTCTAGCTGTTCGGTCAAATAGGTTGGCCGATAACCTTTGGAGAGTGTTATGAACTTAGCTGCAATCAATGATGAAAACTTTCGGGAAGAACTCCTTGAATCCGACCGCCCGGTCTTGATCGACTTTTACGCGACCTGGTGTGGCCCCTGCAAGCAACTTACCCCGCTTATCAACGAACTCGAACGCGAGTACGGCGATGCGCTTGCGGTTCGTAAGATTGATGTTGACGAAGAACCTGAGCTGGCCAGCCAGTTCCAGATCAGGAGTATTCCAACCCTGATGATTTACAGAAGTGGTCATCACGTGGAGACGCTTGTTGGTGCGCAGTCCAGGTCGGTACTCAAGCAGGTGGTTGATCGCGCTGTCGATGTAGATGTCGATCTAGATGTAGATGTAGATGTCGATGTTGATCGTGATGCTGAAAAGCAGGAGGCCGCCAATGATTGAGATCTATACTAAAAACTGGTGCCCCTACTGTCATAGTGCCAAGGCGTTTCTGGATAGGAAAATGCTGGCCTATACCGAGTACGATGTCACTGATGACAGGATGATGGCATCTGAAATGCGATTGCGATCCGGTGGCCATACGGTTCCCCAGGTATTTATCGCGGGTCGTGCGGTTGGGGGGCATGATGATCTGTTGCAACTCGAGCAGCGCGGTGAACTCGACGCACTGCTGCAGGTTACTGCTGCCACGGGGTTTGCATGACCGTTGATACCGGTCGTTTCAATGAATTGATAACGCAGGTGCGTGCCTGTACGCAGTGTTCGGATGAACTGCCATTAGGGCCTCGTCCGATAGTGCAGGCGTCACCGTCATCGGTCATTCTGATTGCCGGGCAGGCACCCGGCAGCAAGGTGCATGCCTCTGGTGTGCCCTTTGACGATGCCAGCGGTGATCGGCTTCGGGACTGGCTGGGTGTGGATGCATCAACTTTTTACGATGCAGAGCGTTTTGCCATCCTGCCGATGGCCTTTTGTTATCCCGGGGCGGGTACTTCAGGCGACTTGCCGCCTTTAACGCGGTGTGCGGCTAACTGGCGTCAACGTCTGTTGGCTCAACTCTCCAACGTGCAACTGACCTTGCTCGTTGGCCAATATGCCCAGAACTGGCATCTGCCGGAATCTAAGGAAAATCTCACCGCTCGGGTACGTGACTGGCGTCGTCACTGGCCTGATGTGTTGTCGCTGCCCCATCCCAGTCCACGAAACAATCCCTGGCTCAAGAAGAATAACTGGTTCGCCAGAGACGTCTTGCCGGTTTTAAGAACACAAGTGCGCGCGCTCGTTGACCCCTAAACAGGCTCTGGCGCGTTTATTGTCAGCCTGCGATTCGTTTTAGCGCGGCGAGCGTCTGTGTTGGCTCCGGTCGCCGGGTGTAGTCAGCGTTGGCGTCGACATCAGCGACCGTTCCTGAGGCATCAACAATAATGCGCGCAGGTATCGGTAGCGTCCAACTGGACTCACCATGAAACGTCGGGAAGTCGAGTTTGAATTTCTGGTAGAGAGCACTCAAATAGTCCGGTAGTGCGTACCTGAGGCCAAGCTCTGCGACGTAGCTGTTTTCGAAATCCGTCAACACGTCAAAATCCACGGGGTCTTTTTTGAGTTGAGCTTTGGTACGGACGACCTTCTGTGGCGTCAGGGCGACAATATTGCCGTGTACCGCTTTTACTTCAGGCAGAATTTCCTGCAAAGCGTACAGCTCTGCGATGCAATAGGGTCACCAAAGACCGCGATACACGGTGATAATGAGCGGCCCGGTAGAGAGCAGCGTGTCGCTGCTGACAATGTCGTTTCTATGGTTCGGCAGTTGAAATGCGGGTAGCGGGCAACCAGGCTTGATAACATCGTTTAACTGACCACTGTTCTGTAGCTCGTCGGTGGCCTGATGCATCATGGCCAGTGCGGGCGGGGGAATATTTGCCTCGCCAGCTCGGATAGTATCAAGCTTTTCGCTCAGACTCATGGGACGCGCTCAGGTCTTAAAATGCGACTGTACGCCTAACGCCCAGTGATATCCAGCCAGCTCTGCCAATACAGGGTTGGTCCCGACTGGCGTCAGTGGAAGCTGTGTGCTTGGCTGGAGTTAACAGCCGCCGACTGACGCCAGAGAGGGTTTCTGGCCTGAGTGATGTGATGCCTTGGATCAGGCCGCAGCAGCCTCATTGGCTGTCTGTTGATCCAGTGCCCGGATCAGGCCTGGTGGCAATCCCATCGCCTGGCCCAGTGCGGCGAGATAGGTATCGCCGGCAGCGCAGTTCTGGCCGATAACCAGTCTTGATGCGGTGTAGATTTCAATTTTCATTTCCATCCCGCTCGCGAGAGATGCGAGTTCTTCAACACTCGCAGGGTTCTCGATTTCCCTCGCCAGTGCATCAAGTTGTGAGGGTTCGAGCTTTTCCTGTAGCGCATAGTTCCAGATGCGGTCGCGTTCATGATCTTCGAGGGCACCGTCAGCATGTGCAGCGGCAACCAGCGCTTTGACCACGGTCTCCACTTTGCCGTCGCTCGCGAGTGCGTCAATGTTGAAGTCTTCTCTCTGTAGCGGTTGGGCCGCTATCGCCGGGGCTGGGTCTTGCGGCACCTGTTGCGCTTGCGCCGTTTCTTCGCTGCCCGACTGGCCGTCCTGATAGCTCTGGTAGGCTTTGTATGCAAGACCACCCAGCGCGACCAGACCGCCTGTTTTCACTGCCTTACGGGCTGTCTTATTACCCAGCATGGCGGTAACGAGGGCGCCGCCAGCGGCACCGCCCAGGGCGCCTTTAAGGGCAGGGTTTGAGCTGACAGAGTTGAGTAGCTTGTCAATTGGCATCGTGGTCTCCTTGCTTGATTGAGTAGAGTTTCCCGCCCCCACATCGTCAGGTCTATCTGAGTTTCAGGCGAGAAACCTTCGATATTCCCGAACAAATAAACTAGAGTGACCGCGTTGTAGATGTTTGTTCCCTGCGGTTTGTCGCGCTAAGCTGAATTAATCATGACCTTACTCGTAACTTTTTTCCTCGTTTCCATCGTGTTCTCATTTCTTTGTTCTTTATGGGAGGCGGCGTTGCTCTCGATCACCCCGACGTTTGCAGAAGTAAAAAGTCAGGACGGTTCAAAGATCGGACAGCATCTATCAGACTTCAAGGCGAACATTGATCGGCCGCTAGCGGCGATCCTGACCTTGAACACCATTGCACATACTGCGGGTGCCATTGGCGTGGGGGCTCAGGCATCCCTTATCTGGGCTGACGCGAATCCTCTGATTACCGTGCTCGCTGTACCGGTCGCGATGACCCTGGCGATTCTCCTGTTTTCCGAGATTGTGCCGAAAACGCTGGGTGCGACCTACTGGAAAGAACTGACCGGTTTTACAGTTAACTCGCTGCGGGTCATCATCGTTGCGCTGGCACCGTTGGTCTGGCTCTGTCAGGGCATGACAGGCATGTTAAAAAGAAATACGGAAGGCAGTATCTTCTCGCGCTCTGACTTCTTGACCATGACGGAGATCGGCGTGCGTGATGGCGTTTTTGAAGAATCGGAGTCAGAAATGATCGCCAATTTGATCAAGTTTGAATCCGTCTGCGTCGAGGACATTATGACGCCCAGGACTGTTGTTATTGCGGCCTCTGAAACAATGCTGATCGCGGACTTTGTCGCTCAGGGAGAGTCATTGCGGGTTTCCAGGATTCCCGTGTATCAGGATGATTCCAAGGACAATATCACCGGGTTTGTCCTCAAAGATGACCTGCTTACCGCGATTATTGAAGGCAGGGGTGACCAGCCGATCAGTTCAGTTCGACGAGACATTATGATTGTGCAGGAGTCTTTCCCATTGCCTGAGCTGTTTAATCGTTTGGTTGCACGACGGCAGCATATTGCGCTGGTTGTTGATCAGTTCGGTGGCATGGCTGGTGTCGTGACAATGGAAGACGCCATTGAAACGTTGCTCGGTCAGGAAATTCTGGACGAGAAAGATAGCGAAGAAGATTTAAGGGTGATCGCCAGAAAAGAATGGCAGAGAAGAGCCAAGGCGAGAGGGCTCGTGGAAGAGGCTCACGATACGTCGGAGCCTCTGCCAGAAGATGCCAAGGATTTACCCGAGGAAAACCTGAACAATCCCCATGCCTGAAAGCACAACGGTCACAGCCAGTGACACAGATACCGTGGCAAGCAGTGCAGATTCAAATGGATCTTCGATGATTCGTGCGATTCTGTTGACAGGCGAAACGGCCGCCTGGATGGATTCTTTAGTCTGTTCTGATTGATTACCGGTCACTGAAACAAGCTCCTGAAGGTTTAAAATCTCTAATGCCCGGCATTGTAGGAATCCCCGCCGGGTAAACAACTCGGTAAAAACGGGATTAATGATCGGCTAAACCTTACTATTGTTCTCGACCTATTGTTCTCGACGCGGCCGCCTCCCTGATAACAGACGCTTTACGCAGCTTCGGAGCGCTGTCCCGCCATGCTGTCTACGAGGGTCCAAGGCCCTGTGTCTCTGGATTGATTGCCACTCGGCATGCGGGTCAATAATATTGGCGTTCACTGACCGTCAATGGAACGGAGATCATCTTGCTGCTTAAAAAAATGCTCGATCAAGGAGAACACCTATCGGCGCCAGGTGTTTTTGATCCATTGTCTGCAAGAGTTGCCGCCTCTGAAGGTGCAACGACGCTTTATATGACAGGTTTTGGGGTGAGTGCCAGCCTGCTGGGTAAACCTGATGCAGGGCTGGTCTCCTACCGCGAAATGGTTGATCGGGTGCGTAGCATCAGTGAGGTCGTCGCGGTACCGCTGATAGCGGATGGTGATACCGGCTTTGGCGGGCTCGCCAACGTGAAGCAGGCGGTTCAGGGTTATGAAGCCGCCGGTGCGGCCGCCATTCAACTGGAGGATCAGGAATATCCCAAACGCTGTGGACACACGAAGAACCGAAAGGTGATTCCGGCAGAAGATATGGTCAGGAAAGTGCAGGTTGCCGTTGATACCAGGGTCTCCAGCGATTTTCTAATCGTCGCTCGAACAGACGCCCGGACAGAACACGGCCTCGACGAGGCGCTCCGCCGTTCAGAAGCCTATATTAACGCTGGCGCAGATGTCCTGTTTCTGGAATCGCCGGAGTCAGAATCAGAAATGCAGAAAGTTATTGATACTTTCCCCGAGGTCCCGAAACTCGCGAATATGGTGGGCGGGGGGAAAACACCGATCCTGTCTGATGCAGATCTGTTTGCGATGGGGTATCAGATCGTAATTCACCCGATTTATCTGCTTGGTGCGGCAGTTGAGGGTATGCGGGCTGCTATGAAGGCGTTGCAGAATGGCGCCGAGTCGCAGGCGGTTGCAGATATCAGTGATCTCAATACGCTGGTCGATTTTCCGGCGGTCTGGGCGCTGGATGAGCTGACCTGATTCTCAGCTTCTTTCGGCAAGCCATGCCGCGATGAGGTCTGCGACCTCATCACGTGCGTTGGCGGGTGATGACAGATAGTGATCCCCAACAATCATCTTGAGCTGTTTGTCTTCAGATGCCAGGGCACCGTGAATCAGCGCGGCATCCCTCGGGAAAACGCCGGTATCAGCATCACTCTGTATGACCAGGGCCGGTTCTTTGATTCGAGCAAGATGTGGCACACCACGACAATACGAATCCCGCAGACTCCACATCGACAGCCAGGTTCTCAACGTATTTGTCAGACCAATACCGCGAGGTGAAAAATTTGCTGATTTCGGTTCGCCGGCGTAACACCAGCGCGGTTTTCTTTTATTCGGGTCGATGGTTGGGTCCATCATCCTGAGATCCGCCCAGGTTCTGTACATATTGAATGCCCGGTCGCTCATTCCGAGTCTGGTCAGGCGCGTGAGCTCTTCGTGACACCAGTCTGTAATACGATGGTTTCTGGCTTCTTGTGCTGCTCTGTAAGTCCTAACAAATTCGGCCGGGTAGGGCGGTCCGTTTGCAGCGTCGTACATGTTGAGTTCGGGGTTGATGCTGGTGGGGTCAGTTTCATCGGTGACTGACGGGTCGAACCATTCGGTCAGCACTTCCGGGCGACCACCGTGGGCACACAGGGAAACATAGAGATCTGCCGGTTCGATGCGCTCCAGTGCGCGAGGTAGCTCTAACCCCGGTGTCGCCTGCATCGTGATTCCCCTGGCCTGCGACTGATAGGCGGCCATCAGTGAGCCACCGCCTGAGTTACCAAGCAGAACCACGGTTTCGACGCCGGCGACCTCGCGCAACCAGGCGACACCCTGGCCGATATCAAGCAACGCATGCTCCAACAGGAAAAAATGTTCCAGCCCCCTGAAGCGCGTGTTCCAGCCAAGAAAACCATAGCCACGGCTGGCCATGTACTCGCCCAGATAATGCTCGCTGAAGTCGACGTTATAGTGTGTGGCGATCAACGCAACCTTGGGTGCTAACTCCGCGGGCTGATAGTACAGACCCTGGCAAGGATGAAAGCCGGCGCCATTTCTGGTCGCGGTTGGTGAGTCCAGGGAAACAAAGGTACGTTTGGTGTTCATGGTTTATGTCTTGTCTTTTAAGGCGCGTACTTCCAGCGAGCGAACCAGCGCTGTGATGGTGGCATTAACGGGCGCTCGAAGCCCCACCTGTTCGGCTGCTGTTGCAACCGCGCCATTAATGTATTCGATTTCGCTGGCTCTCCCGGCCTCAATATCCAGCAGGACCGATGGTTTGGCCGCGCGCATTCTTTCGGCGAACTCAGTGACATAGGCGATGGGATCCCGAATGCTGATGTTGATACCGTGTGCGCCTGCAATTTCCCAGGCTTCTTTTGCGGCTGCCTGGCTGACCGAACTGATCAAAGGATCGTCCAGCACTTCGCCGAGTGTCATGCCCGTCAATGCGCAGGGTCCACTGTAGGCGACATTGCAGATCAATTTTTCCCACTGGATGACCGCAATGTCATCGGTCCGTTCACAATCGAAGCCCGCGCGGGCGAAGGCGGCTACCACATCCTGCGTGTTCGCCTGACTGCCTGTGACATAGTTACCCATACGAATCGCTTTCATATCATTGTGATGACTGTGACCGGGTGCGTGCAGTGATGCACCAAAGCCCTCGGCAATGCCGACAATCAGCCGGTCCTCACCCAATAACTTTGCAACGGCTGCCGCGCTGCCCAGCCCGTTCTGGATGGTCAGTACGGTGCCTTCTCCGGTGATCAGATCTTTGGCGTCCTCGATAGCGGGGACATCGGCTGCTTTTAGCGCAACAATCAGCAGATCGACTCTGGTGTCTGGTGGTGCGGTGAATGCACTGACCTTAACCGTTCTGTCTCCACTGGCGCCGGATACCCTGATTCCGTGGCTATTTATAGCGTTAACATGCGCGGCGTTGCGATCAATACAGATCACCTCATTGCCGCAGTCCGCCAGGAGTGCCGCATAGATAGAGCCCATGGCGCCGGTGCCGTAGATCGCGATCTTCATCTGGCTTAGGTTCCTTCAACCAGGTAATTGGTGCTGTTAAACAGTTCAGACATCGTTCAGTAGTCTTGTAATGTAGGGCTGTAACTCCCGTTTATGCTCCAGCCCGAATCCGGGTGCATCGGACGGTATCACCATGCCATCGTTAATAACGCATGCCGGTGAAAAGCCACCAAATGGCTGAAAGACCCCGGGATAGGCTTCGCATCCTCCCAGCCCCAGGCCTGCTGCGATATGCAGATTGATCAGGTGTCCACCGTGTGGATAACACTGCTGACGGGTGTGCCCGGCCGCTTCGAGCGCTTCTAGCATTTCGATATACGCCAACAGACCATAGCTTAGTCCTGGATCCATCTGAAAAATATCAATGCTTTGCCGGAGTCCGCCATAGCGCAGGAGGTTCACAGTGTCCGCGCGGCTGAAAAGATTCTCGCCGGTTGCCAGCGGCAGGTCGGAACCAAACGCAAGATGTTGCATCAGGTTGTAATCAAGTGGGTCGCCCGGTTCTTCATACCAGCGGATCTGGCGCTGACTGAGAGCGTCTAGATAGACATCAGCCGTCTCCAGGTCAAACCGGCCATTCGCATCGACAGCGACCCTGGATCCATCACCGGCAAAACTGATGGCGGCATCCAATCTGGCGAGATCTGTCGCCAGCGAGGTACCACCGATCTTGATTTTGTAGACGTTAAAGCCGATGTCCCGGTAGGTCTTGAGTTCATCGACCAGGCGGTTGATTGAGTCCTCGGCGTAATAGTAGCCACCTGCGGCATAGGTTGGCACGCCCCGGTTTTCGACGGGCCTGCGGTTGTGTTCGGCAATCGATGCCCAGGCGGGTAGATCTGCCAGTTTTGCGTTCAGATCCCAGATCGCCAGTTCAATCGCTGCGACCGCGCCAGCGCGATCACCATGACCACCTGGCTTTTCATTCGACATGACTATCTGCCATACAGCGCGTGGGTCCAGCTGTTGGCCATCTGCAGACATTAATCGGTCGGGATCGGCATTAAGGATTCTGGGGATCAGGCGTTCGTTGATTATGCCGGATTGTGCGAAACGACCGATGGAGTTAAATGCCAGGCCAACAACCGGGGCGCCGTGACGTATGACGTCGCTAAACACAGCGACTAACGAAACGGTGTGACCGCTGAAATTGATAACAGCGTTGCTGATGCCACCTTCAAGTGGGACGGATAATTCCTTTATGCCGGTGATCCTGGGCAACTGAAAGTACTCGACAACGCGGGTTTTCCATCTCGCCAGAGACACGACCAGTTGTCAATCGTGCAGCCAGCCTGGGTAGGTTATCCATGACATTGAACGCTTCGAAGTGTCTGCCTGCTAGGCGGTGATCGGCAGATAGAATTCGATACGAAGGGTTTCAGTACCTTCAAGCGCAGCGTCAATTGAGCCGCCCATTTCGTGCACCGTGTTCCAGGCCACAGAAAGGCCAAGCCCCGAGTTTGTGCGACTCGATTGAGCGAGCGTGTTCTCTACAGAGAACATGTACTCAAGGGATTCAGGACCAATATCCTTAAGCCCGTCGGCAGAGATGCCGATGACCAGATAGGTATTGGCGTTGAGATCGCCGTAAAAAAGTGACTTGGCCTCAGTGGTATCCCGCAGCAGATCGAGATTGATATGGCTGGCACCGGTGTGCAGCAAATACTCACAAACGGCGCCGATCATTCTTTCCAGATAAACGGGGTCTGCCGTCAGTCTCTGATCTTTTTCTATTCCGGATACAGGTTCCAGGGTGATTGTCTTATCGGTTTTGGCGATATCCTGCAGGACGGCGGCAACATGGGTTGTTGTCTTCGCCTGGTCGCTCTTGCCTGTGAGCAACATCAGGTCCTTTAGAATCAGCTGTTCGCTGGCTTGCCGGCTTTCGGATGTTGCCTGACGCAATTGCGCGGGTAAGCCATCGGTCAGCTGTTCTATCATCGCCATCTTGATCGACATCGGGATTTGTCTATGCAGATCTTGCGTTTCCACCTCGGCCATTCGGCGGAGTTTTTCCTGGGTCTGCAATTTTAAATTGGTCGCGGCAAGTGAGGCCCGCTGGCTCTCTATCAGTTTGAAAGAATTGGTGAACCGATATGAGATGAGCATCGACTGGAAGAAAATAAACACCAGCAAGCCGATGTTGAGCAACAACACCGTATCGATGATGCCAGCATTGACGAGGATGTCATTGGCTACCGCGTAAAACAGAACGGCGTAGGCCAGGGTCAGAATGATTGCACCTTCGCGTCGTCTGATAATCGCCAGTGCGAACGCAACCGAACCGGCTATCATGCAGACGATGGTCACAACCTGAAAGACCGGAACGATATGTGAGTAGACGCTGACGTCTGTGAACAGAACGATCGTGCTGCCGATCGCCATACATGCAGACATCACAATGCCCGCCGTCTTGTTGAACTCTTTCGGTACGACCGCGTGCAGGAAGCCTGCGAAAGCGGCAATCGCCAGCATCCATGACAGGTATTCCAGTTTGACAAACGTATCGAAGGGCAGATCGACAACTCGGGTCATATATCGCTCACCTACAGTGGTAAGGCGCAGAGCCAGGAGCAGACAGAATAACCCCAGATACAGCGATGATGGGTCCTCCCGCCGCAGCGCAAAAAGACCGAGATTGTACAAACCGATGATAACGATGGCGCCGAACAGCAACATGTCCAACGCGCCCTGGCGTTCTGCCAGGTTTTCGATCTGTTTGGCCGTGCCGAATATCACCGGCAACCAGATACCGCCAATACGATAATCGTAATTGGAGATATGAAAGATGAGTTCCACGCGTTCTGTCTGGGGAATAAATCGAACGGTTGTGGGGGCGTACCCGGGTATGGTTGTTGCTGCGTTCTCACCAGCGTTACCCGCGGAAGCCGCGAGGTTGCCGTCGATATAGAGTCGATAGGCTGTGCCGATGTCAGGCAGCTTCAGTGCATATTCATCAATATTTGGTAGCAGTACGTTGAGGCGGAACGTCGCGTGACCCTCTCCGGGATAGGTGCCGGATTCATCCCAGGTGCCCGGCACCGTCTGATAGTCCGGCTCAAGTGCGGTGTTCAGCAGGAGAGCCTGGGGTGACAGATGTTGCCGCCAATAAAATTCATATTCCCCTGACAACCGAACCGGCTGATTCTTGTCCCAGGTGCGGAGATCTGCGATACCCCGGATAGCGCTGATGTCTGGCGATGCTGCGAGGATTGAAGAGGATAAGCCGAGGGCAATCACGACCAGCAGCGACGTCAGCAAGCTGCTGACTGCAGCAATGCGTGGCTTAAGCATGGTCAGGATCTTGAGCTTCGCTTCTCAGCTTATCCCGAACCTGCATGAGTACCTTGCCATAGGCGTTTTCGCCGCGTCGGTCTCGCCCGCAGCCCCAAAAATAGTCGTACTGGTCGTTTTCAACGATCAGGTCATCGCCGGTCGCCAAGAGCGCGGCTTTGACCTCCGGGTAGGTTCGGCACTTGGTATAGATTGCTCGCGTCATAAAGACGGTCCTGAGCGTTGGCCAGTCACGTCTAGGTCGGCGCAACCAGCCTGTCTTGCCAAGCTTTCTGGCGGATTCAGTGTTATCTGTCAGCCGGATCTTTTCCTGTTTCTGTTCTTCTTCAAACTGCATGGCCAGGATGTAGTGTTCGGCAGTGGGCCAGATACGATCTTCCAGTTGAAAAGAGTGCCTTGAAACGGTGCCAATGAGTTCTTGCGGGTCCAGCCTTGAAATAAACCTGGCGTCCTCAGGGACCATATTAAACACAGTGAAGCATCCTATTTTGAACCCCAGATGCGGGCGACAGCCTCATCGGTGCCAGCCCAGCCAACGACGATCCCGAGCAGGCCGGTCATGCCGAAAATAAGGACCGGGAACAGATAGTCAATAGAGGGTGCTATCACCAGCGACAGGGATGCGAGAAACAAAAACAGACCGGACATAATCAGGAGTATTACCCGATGTGAGCGCTTGTAGTGATAGCCGCCTTCGCCAGACTCAAGTCGCCGGAAAAGTGGGCTTAGTAACTGTCGAATAAGGGATTTCACGATGTGGCCATGATAGCAATATCGTGGCTGATTGGCTTTAGCCAGGTTCTGGCATCCTGCCGGGACCGCTGTATCGAAATCATGGGTCATCAATCTAGCGCAGTCGATGGATTTTTAGCTGCCCAGTTCCTATGATGGCGTGTTTTTCGACGGCCCCCGGGTTCTGCAAGCATTAATGGACAAGACTATGAGCGAACAAACCAAAATTCTTCTCGACGAGAGCGAAATGCCGACGCAATGGTATAACGTGATTCCGGATCTGCCAGAACCACCGCCGCCGCCGTTGCATCCCGGGACGCACGAACCGGCGACCGGCGAAGATTTTGAGGCGTTGTTTCCTCAGGCACTGATCGCCCAGGAAATGTCTACGGAGCGATACATCGACATTCCAGCCGAAGTCCTCGATGTTTACCGGCTCTGGCGACCGAGTCCACTGTTCCGTGCCCACCGGCTGGAAAAACTCCTGGATACCCCGGCAAAGATCTACTACAAGTACGAGGGAGTGTCACCGGCGGGTTCCCATAAACCGAATACCGCAGTACCTCAGGTCTGGTACAACGCGCAGGAAGGCATCCGTAAACTGACAACGGAAACTGGCGCTGGGCAGTGGGGCAGTTCACTGGCATTTGCCTGTGCCCAGTTTGGCCTTGAATGTGAAATCTGGCAGGTGGCCGCATCTTATCGAGCCAAGCCTCACCGGCGGACCATGATGGAGGTGTGGGGTGGCAAGGTGCATCCCAGCCCTTCAGATAAGACCGAATTTGGTCGATCGCTCCTGGCGGAAGACCCCGATCACCCCGGTTCACTGGGTATCGCGATTTCCGAAGCCGTCAGCGAGGCGGTGCAGGATCCGCAGACCCGATATGCGCTGGGCAGCGTGCTTAATCACGTTCTGATGCATCAGACCATCATTGGTGAAGAAGCCTTGTTGCAACTTGCCAAGGTTGATGCAGTGCCTGACGTTCTGGTTGGATGTACCGGCGGTGGTTCCAATTTCGGTGGGCTTGCCTTCCCGTTCCTGCGGGAAAAGCTTGCGGGTAAAATGAACCCGGTTATTCGCTGCGTTGAACCAACGGCCTGTCCAACCCTGACCCAAGGTGAATATCGCTACGATTTTGGCGACACTGCCGGGCTTACGCCGCTCATGAAAATGCATACGCTTGGCGCTTCCTTTATCCCTGAGCCTATTCATGCCGGTGGCCTCCGTTACCACGGTATGGCACCGCTGGTTTCCCACGTCTATGAATTGGGTCTGGTTGAGGCGATTTCGATTCCGCAAACCGAATGTTTTGCCGGCGCGCTGCAGTTCGCCCGCAGTGAAGGCATTGTGCCCGCACCGGAACCGACCCATGCGATTGCCGCGGCGATTCGTGAGGCGCTGATCTGCAAAGAAACCGGTGAAGAAAAGACGATTCTGACAGCGCTTTGTGGTCACGGTCATCTGGACCTCGCGTCATACGATAAGTACATGTCTGGGGAGATGGTTGATCTCGATCTTTCTGACGATGTGCTGCAGGCGGCATTGGCCAATGTGCCTACTATCTAGGCTTACTCCGAGAAAAAAATAGCAATAGACAGGATACAGAGATGAAATTAACTAACCTACGCGGCCTCAGTGTTGCGATATTTTCCAGTGCGGGCTTGCTGACCTTTACCCCGGCTGTCGTGGCTGAACAGCCTGTCGATCAGGCTGCGCGATTGATGGAGGAAGTTACCGTCACCGCCCGGCGTCGCGAGGAAGGGCTCCAGGATGCGCCGCTGGCTGTCTCTGCGTACACCCAGGAAACACTGGATTATCGTGGTGTGACCCGACTCGACGAGATCGCCAGGTTCGTGCCGAGCTTGACCCTTGAAAATAACCCCAGTTTTGGTGGTGCCGGTAATTCAGCGGCGATTTATCTGCGGGGCGTTGGTCAGAAAGAGTTCCTGCCGACCACGGAGCCCGGCGTTGGTCTTTACGTTGATGGCGTTTACGTCGCGCGGTCCGTCGGCGCGATTCTGGATATTGTCGACGTCGACCGACTGGAAGTTCTGCGTGGTCCCCAGGGCACGTTGTTCGGCAGAAACACCATTGGCGGTGCTATCTCGATCAGCACCATCAAGCCGGAACCCGGCGGTGAATTTGATGCGGAACTGTCTGTGACCGGCGGTACTGATGATCTTCTCAGACTGAAAGGCGCGGTACACATTCCGGTGAGTGACACGTTTGCTACCCGTCTGTCGATTGCCTCATTTGAACAGGATGGCTACGTAGAGCGAACTGACGGCATTGATCTTGGTAACGATGACACCATCACCGGGCGTGTTGCCTTTGCCTGGGCACCCTCGGATAATTTTTCTGCTGATGTTGCGTTTGATATGACCCGTGATCGTGAAAACGGGCCAGCCATGGAACTGATCGGCATTGATTTTACGGATCTCAGCCAGTTGAACGGTGTGGTTCTGGCACCACCGCCACCGATGGCGTTTATTCACAACGTCACAACTGCTGCAGCAGGTCCGGGTGTGCCCTGTGCGGTTACCGACCCTGCGGGTAATGGCATCACTTCCAACCCTGCCGTTAGTAATTGCTATGACGCACGTTACATCGGTGCAGATGGTGAGAATGAAGGGACCGCACCTGCGTACTCGGAGTCCGATGTATTTGGCGCGTCCGTCACTTTGAATTACAAATTTGCCAATGATATCGAACTGAAATCAATTACAGCCTGGCGTGAACTGGATGCTGAATTCGCCCGGGACGGGGATCATTCGCCCCATCGAATTTCCCAGTTTTACGATGATCTGGAGCAGGAGCAGTTCAGTCAGGAATTCCAGTTGCTCGGCAGCACCGAGCGATTGCAGTGGATTGCCGGGTTGTACTATTTCTCTGAAGACGGCGACAACGTCAATATTCTGGATTTCACCGTATCTAACTTTCGCTCCGGTGGTGCCTTCGACAACGAGGCATGGGCAGTCTTTGCTCAGGCTACCTACGATATTACAGATAAGTGGCACCTGACCCTGGGAGGTCGCTACACGGAGGAGGAGAAGTCTTTCACACCTGACCAGATTATCTTTACCAACTACTACGCTGGCATCAGTCAGGTGGTGCCGCCGGGTAATCCTTTGGCGGCGCTGGACGCGCCTTTCCTGCAGGCGGGTGAGCGCATTCTGCCTTTCATTGAGAAAGAGATTGAAATCGATGAGTTCACGCCCATGGTCAACCTGTCCTATGACCTGAACGATCAGACGATGCTGTATCTCAGTTATTCTGAGGGGTTCAAGTCAGGGGGGTTCACCCAGCGTGTATTCCCGCCGGTCGTTGCTGGTTTTACCGCACCACCCGGCACACCCGATATCGATCTCATCCCAACCTATGATCCTGAGTTCGCTGAAGTCATTGAGTTTGGTTTCAAATCCAGCTTTCTGGACGATCAGCTGCGTTTGAACGGTGCCGTGTTCTATACGGACTACCAGGATCTGCAGGTCCAGGTGTTCAACAGTGTTGCTCCTGTGACGGAAAACATTGGTGCGGCGACCATCGAAGGGATTGAGCTGGAGCTTATGGCGGCGCCGGGTAATGGCTGGTTTATCGAAGGCAGTCTGTCTTTACTCGATGCCAGTTACGATGACATCAACACCAGGATCACGCTGATCGGTGAAAATTTTGATTTCGAGCGGGTGCCTGACACAACCGCCAGCGTGGGTGTTTCCAAGGAGTTTCAGTTGGATGACCTTGGGATCCTGACGCTGCGAGCGGACTGGAGCTATCGGTCGGAAACCTACAACGATGCTTTCAACTCGCCGCTGCTTGAAACAGACGCAGTTGATCTTGTGGATGCCAGCATCCGCTGGTCGAATCAGGATGGCGACTGGACGGTAACCCTTGCAGGTAGAAATCTCACCGACGAAGAATTCCTGGTGACAGGCGTTTACGGCACCGCCTTTCAGGCGTTTGAAGGCGTTTATGATCGTGGCCGCCAGTGGCAGCTTGAACTTCGAAAGCGTTTTGATTGAGCCGGGGAGAAAACCAATGGCCAGAGTAAAAATTGTTAAGCCGGAGCAGGTTACTGATCCTGAGATAGGCGGTATTTTCGCCTGGGTCACGGAGATGGAAGGGGATGTGCCTAATCACTTCTATGTGGAAATGAACTTTCCCGAGTTCTTTAAAGCGAAACTGGGTGCGACCAAAGTGCTTTGGGAAGCCGGCGAGCTGACCATGGAAGAAATCCAGCACATTGGCATTCTGGTGTCTCAGGCCAATGGTTGTGAGTACTGCACGGCTGCGTTTTGTACGATCTTAAATCATGGTCTCGGCACGGCGGATGACTATATTGAGGGGCTGCTCACAAATGGCGTGGCGGCGATCGATGCCGGGCGACTCAGTGCGTTGCTGGATTACGCCCTTAAGGTCAATGCTGATGCTGCCTCGATTGAAGACGCGGATGTTGAGCGGCTTCGCAGTGCGGGTCTGACTGACAAGGGCATCGTTCAGGTGACGCACATCGTCAGTGACTTTGGTTCTTACAATACCCTGAACCTCGCGCTGCAAACCGACTACGACTACCGCGACTTCTGGCGGGAAACTGCCTTCAAAGACTAGTGCGCGAAACCGGAATCACCGGCTGCGCACACTATCCTTGAGCGGCCGCCGACTAGGGCTTGCGGAACACTAAAGTCATCCGGTCGGATTCACCGATGGCCTGTGCGGTTGCATCGTCCTTGTTTGAAGGCAGTAGCCGCCAGACGATATCGCCGGTAACCGGTTGATCTTTGCGGTTGGCATTGATCTCAGACGCGTTATCCAATTGGAAACCTGCGCTCTTAAACGCGTCAATCACCCGGCTCTGTTTGAGGTAACCGCTCGCGCCGTTCGCCCATTCATCGTCAGCATCTTCAGGCGCACGATGTTGAACCACGCCGGCGATACCGCCGGACTTCAGCACCCGAAAAGCATCTGCCGCGGTCATATCCAGATATTTCGGATCGTAGCGGTTGGTATGGTGGAGCGCGCGAATAAACAGCCAGACGTCTGCGGTTTCATTCATCGTTTCCGGTAAACCTGGAAAGAAGTAAGCCTCGGTTGCTGGCAGGTTCTTGCCGCCGCCGTAGTTCTTCGCTTCTTCCTGCCAGTCTGTCAGCCAGGCCTGGGATTCCGCCCATCTGGCCTCGGCTTCATCAGGGAATCGGTTTTCAAAGAACCACTCTCCGTAGCGAACGCCTACGTAGGTGCCTTGTTCACCGATCAGTGGCGCAATGACATCGCCGTACCAGCTGCCAGGCAGCGCATCGATGACGGTCATGCCTTCCTTTATGCCGAAAAGGTGCAATGTTTCTTTGGGGTGTCGGTATGCATCTCTTGCCTTGGCCTCGTCGCTGCGTGCATCAAGCAACGCCATCAACCTGGGGTCGTGGTCGCCGTAGGCTGTTGACAAGGTGGTTAACAGAGTAAGCGCTGTTACCGCGTAAAGTAGCGTTCTAATCATGTGCGTCTTCCTGAAGGATCGATGGGTTTGTGCATAAAACGTGTTGTGTAGTTTGACCGCCGTCGGGCGAATTAGTTGTGCCTTCGGCACAAGTTACGCTAGTTTGGCCTATTTGGATTGCGGGCGACAGACGGGGGTAATGCCGGACACCATCTGCTATGATTTTTGATTGCATTGGTTATTCATGGCGGATGTCACCTTATGCGTTTCCCCGGTATCGCTTTACTCCTCCTTTCCCTGACGCTTCCCATGCAACTGGTTGCTGATGCCGATGGCCAACCGGTGCGCATCGCCACGGTTGAAAAGCGCCCCCTCGTCAGAACTGTCAGTACCTATGGCGTACTCGCGCCCAAGGTAGAAGACCTTTCTTTTCGCATTGACGGTCGCATCGCCAGTTTCAGCGCGTTTGAAGGGCAGGTGGTTGAGGCTGACGAGGTTCTGGCAGCGCTCGAGACGCGTGATGCCGAGGACCGACTTGATCAGGCAAGGGTGCAGCGTGATCAGGCCGCGCGTCAGCTCGAGCGTTTTCAGAAACTGGCTGAAGATCGCATGATTCAGGCATCCCAGCTTGAAGAAGCGGTTGATCGGCTGGAAACAGCGACGATCAATTTTGAAACCGCAGCGTTGGATCTTCAGCGTTGTTCGCTCAGGGCGCCCGCCAAGGGTGTCATTCTCAAAGAGTACCTGGACTCCAGGACAACCGTCAGTGCAGGCACGCCGATCTATTCGTTTCGGGATTTTTCCGAATCATGGATTACGGAAGTAGAGCTGACTGATCAGAATGCTTTTACCTTTGGTGTTGGTACCCGCGCCCTTGCCAGATTTGCACCCTATCCGGGTGAGGTTTTTCAGGGTGAACTGACCAAGCAAGCAGGGGTTGCCGATAGAAACGACGGTCTATACACCGTCGAGATAACCATTGTGACGGAAGGCCGTGAATTGAGGCCAGGGATGGTGGTTGAAGTGGATTTGATTCACGAAACCCAGGAAAACTTCACCATGGTGCCACTTGATGCCCTTGTTGACCTGCGCAGTAACCGGGGTGTTGTCTATGTCCTCGACGAAAGCATGAAAACCGTTAAAGAAGTTGCGGTGCACATTGTTGCCATCAGTGGCGGCTGGGTGGCGCTAGTTGAGCCGATCCCACCCGGCGCCAGCGTGGTGATCCGGGGTCAGCAGAGCCTCAGAGATAACACGCGCGTTCGCGTGATCTGATCTGATGCGAGCGTTCATCCGGTTTGTCGTTACCAATCGCCTGTTCACGGTGCTGTTCGTCTTTGTGGTGGTGCTGGCAGCGCTGTCTAATCTGCCAAACCTGCGTATTTCGCAGCTGCCAACCATCGAACTGCCGACCCTTTTGATCGATGTATCGCTGGCGGGCGCTTCATCCAGAGAGATTGAGCAGCGGGTGATAAACCCGATTGAGGAGCGGCTGGAATCAACGCGGAATCTGAATCGTTTTGAGTCAACGATTTCTAATAGTCACGCCATGATTCTGATGGAGTTCGGGTATGGCGTAGATATCGATGATGAGTACGTCGACATTAACTCCAAGATCAACAACCTGAAACCTGATCTGCCGGATGATACGGAGATCAACGTCGCCAAGCAGAGTCCTATTGATGTCATCGTTTCCTTTGTCGTCGCGGTCGTGTCCAGCACGGCGACCGATGCCGAGCGAGTGAAGGTGGCAGAAGATCTGAAACGTCAGCTGAGAGTGGTCCCTAATCTTGCCGAAGTAGAAGTGATGAAACCCGAGCAGGAGATCCGGGTGGAGCTTGATCTGGCCAGACTGCATCGCTACGGCATTGATGTCTCCCAGGTTCACAGCGCGATTCAGGGAAACAACCGGTTTCTGCCGACAGGCACATTTGAACTCGGCGATAAGGCGATTTCTGTGCTGGCGTTCAGCGGTGGTTACAAAACCCTGGATGCGCTGCGTGACACCATGCTGATCAGTGAATCCGGTAGCGCCCTGGCTCTCAGAGACGTGGCAGTGGTTACCCGAACGCTAGAAAAAGATGCGCTGCGCACCCGGGTAGATGGCGCCTCTGCCACTTTTGTCACTATGAAAATGTCAGCGGATGCGAACGTGTTCACGGTCCGTGAGCGAATTAACGAGGTGATTGCATCGGCTGAAGCTGATCTGCCAGTCAACACGCGCATTGAATGGTTGTTCGACGTGGCTGATGGCGTGGAATTCAAGTTACGCCAGCTGATTACGAACATTTTACAGGGCATCTTTATTCTCACACTGGTGCTCCTGTTTTCTGTGGGTTGGCGTTCCGGCCTGGTGATCGCAATGATGTTGCCAATATCGCTGCTGCTCAGCGTGGTTGGCTTATCCCTGACGGACTATGGACTGCAGGAGATATCTCTGGCCGGTTTCGTGATTTCGCTGGGGTTGATTGTTGATAACGGTATCGTGGTGGGTGAGAACGTTTACAAGAACGAAACCTATCGCGGTATGAACTCTCTTGAAGCGGCGATTGAAGGTGCCTCTTCGGTGATGTCGCCGCTGCTCTCGGCAACAGCCACGACAGCGCTGGCCTTCGCCCCACTGTTTTTACTCACGTCACCTACCGGTCTGTTTCTGCACAGCATGGTGGCGACGATCTGGCTGTGTCTGGCGGCATCGCTGATTTCTGCCATCGTTTTCTCTACCATGATGATGTCGCGTATCGGTACGCGTAAAACCATCGGCAAGCTGCCGAACCCGCCCAGCTTTCTGGCGTATCTCACACCGATTCGCGATGGCCTTTATGTGCGGCTGCTCAGGCATTTGATTCGATACCCCTGGCAACTGGCGCTGGGCGTTTTAGCGTTGCTGGTCTTTACTGGCTTTCTAGCTTCCCGTTTGGAAGTTATTGTCTTTCCTGACAGCGAAGACCCGTTTTTTACCGTGACCATTGATGCACCGAGTGATCGTAGTCGTGACTTTGTCGATAATCTGGCGATGGACGTAAGAGGCGTGGTTGCCGGTGAACCTTCCGTTAAACATTGCGGCACGGTTGTTGGTGGCGGCTTTCCGTTTGTGCATACCGGTATTCAGAATTCTGGCGTCGGTCGTAATAATGCCACGCTGTTTTGCACGGTTGATTTCCGTGATAGCGATGAGATCAATGCGCTGACCGCACGCATCAACGCGGCCATGCGCGATCGTATAGCGGATGCGAACATTCTGGCCACGCCAATGGTACTCGGCGGCGAACCCGGTTTCTCTGACGTCGAGATCCACCTGAAGGGACCACGTATTGAACTGGCCCGGGAAGAAGCCCGTAAGTTTGGTGAGTTTTTTCAGGCGGCTGAGCTTGAAGGTATCCAACATATCGATAACCCGGCCGCATCCCGCTGGTATGCCATCGATATTCGTTTTAAGGAGCGTACAGCAAACGCGGTAGGGGTCACGCGAGCGCAGGTCGATCAGATGCTGGTGTTATTAACCTTCGGGGCAGAGGTCGATACTTTCCGCGATAACGACGGTAACGATTTCCCCATCATGTTGCGCGCCAATACCAACGTTGAAGACCCGTTTTCTGTGTTTAACCGGGTATTTGTCACGTCAACAACGGGTGAGCAGATACCCCTTAGTCAAGTGGTTGAATATGGTTTCGTTGAAGATGAATATGACATCCGCCACGACATGTTCCAGCCGGACCTGAAGATCGGTATTACGGCCGAACCCTACTACCCCGTACCCAAACTGACCGATGAGGTCAAAGCTGTCGTCGCCCAGTACGACCTGCCAGACGGATACAGCATGGAGATAAAGGGTGAAGTGGCCAATACTGAAAAAGCCTTTTCTGGTGCCGGTCGTAATCTTGGCCTGGTTGCACTCGTGGTGCTGGCGGTGTTTGTGTTGCAGTTTAAATCGTTGCTGCAGCCGGTCATTATTCTGGTGGCGATTCCATTGAGTTTTATCGGGGCCTTTATCATGCTGTGGCTGACCGGGCAGCCGTTGTCCTTCCTGGCGTTTATCGGCTTGACCAGTTTGATGGGTATCGTGATCAACAACAGTATTCTGCTGGTAGACGAAGGCAACCAGCTACGACGGATGCAGGCGCAGGAAGACCTCGTTGAGGTTGCGATTCATGCGGGTGTGAACCGCTTTATGCCGATTGTCTTGACCTCGATTACCAGCATCTTCGGGCTCCTGCCCCTGGCACTCGGGAACTCGATGTTCAAGGGGCTCGCAGTCGTGGTGATTGGCGGGCTGACAACGTCTACCTTCCTGACACTGCTCTGTGTGCCTGTGCTTTATTCGCTATTGACGAGGTCTGCCCCAACGGCTGTTTCTGTGACCGAAGGCTGGTCCGGGCGTAGTGAACTTGGCGAAGCGGAACCCGACTAGTTTCTGCTCAGTTTGCCAGCCGGCGTTGTCTTGATGCTTCGGTCAATTCCTTAAGCCACTCGTCGGTGGCGCGATCTTCCAGAATTTCAATGATCTCGCCATCGGGTCCTTTGATGTAAGTTGTTTTGTGCAATCCAAGGTCTTTGGGCTGACAGTTCGCGTGGAAACCGGCAGCGACGACCTTCTCGTACAGGGCATCAACATCATCAACTTCGAACGCATAGTGCGTGACACCTTTGTCAGCGGGGACATAGTCATCAGGTAGCGGCCGACCCGAGGGCTGGTCCCATTGCCAGAGTTCGATCATGGTGTCCGCAGCACGGAGCCAGACAACACGACCCGTGGCATTGTTCATGCCAACAACCTGACTGAGCGGATCGTTTTCGGGGACATCAGAGTCGAAGATCACTTCCATCTCCAGAAGGTCACGATAAAAACTGAGGGATCGCTCCATATCGGCAACACTGATGCCGGTATGGTTCACACGTTTAATTGTCATTGCTGGTTTCCTTTTTATCCTGACGAGCAGGGTGGATGGCTATGAAACAAAATGGGGTTCAATTGTTGCCGTATCCGTTCGTAGTACAGGTACGGATGTCGGTTTACCACGGCCGAAAGCGTCTCGCCATTGAGCGATCCAGATGGGGTCTGATATGCGATCAGGGTGGTACTTCGGGTTGATTGACCGAACCATGGCGGCGCCCACCTTGAAAAAGAAGGCGCCCACCATTTTCCAGAGTCGGAGTCGGCTAGGCAGATGCCACCAATTTCCGTCAGTCTTCAGCATCGAAATGTAAGCACGCCGCGACAGAAAACCCACGTGCATCGAACCGTAAACAAGACCGACGAGCCGAAGCCAGTAGCGCCCCGATACCGCCTGATAGACATCGTAGGCGACTGACTTGTGTTCGGTTTCCTCAACCATGTGCCACAACACCAGGGACGTCACTACCGGGTCGGCACCTTTAAACAGTTTGTCCCTGTCGTTAACCAGCCATTCGGTAACGCCCATGGTCATGGTTTCGAAGCCAGCGGTGTAGGCCAGGCGCCATGCCAGCGAACGTTGCGACAAGGCTTCATAGCTCCGCTCGTAACCCGCTTCAATGCTGGATAATGTCGGGTAGCCGTGTTGCTTTAAAAATTCATTGTAGCGACGATGATTGGTGAAGTGCTGTGCTTCCTGACCGATAAAGCCACGAATGTCTTCGCGCAATTCAGGGTCGTCGATTTGGTCCTGTGCCTCGCGGAGGTTTTTGATCAGAAACGGCTCCAGGTATGGCATGGTTAGCGAGGCACCATTAACCATATGACTCCATTCTGGTGCCTCTGGATGCCAGACCGGATTCGCGCCATCTAAGAATTCGAAAGGTATTTTTCTGATTTCTATATCGTGTGACACTGAGCTAAACCTCCACCTGTCTGTAATGCTGCCAGCCGCCCCAGAGCAGCAGGGCAAAAGCGACATGTACACCGATCATGGCAGGCCATCCGAAAAGGTAGATCACATTGTTGGTGAGGCTATCGCCGAAAGGACCACCACCGAATGCCAGCCCCCGGGTGCCAAACCAGGCGTTGGCGATTGCCGGTAGCGTAAACAGCCAGCCGAAGGTAAGGGACGCGTACACCAGAATGGTTGATTGTCGCGCCGAAAGCCGCAGGTAGCTGGCACAACAGGCGATGGCGATCAGCAGCAGGCCGTTGGTGATGCCTTCGAGATGCGCCATGATCCAGGCGCGCGGTTCGCCGGGCACTTTGCCTTCAATATGGTTCAGTACAGGCCAGAGATCGATCTCTCCGAGCAATTGAAAGAAATGCAGCCAACCACTCAGTGCGGCGCTGATCAGCAAGCCGATACCATTTAGTACGAGCAGACTTTTTTGTTTTTCTGTCATGTCGCTCCCTCGTTTTCCCCACCTTACTGAATGTATTGCCCAGTTGAAATGCCAGGTAACAACGGCAACGCAATTGATGACGTGTGAGGTTATTAAGGAGAAGTGAACGTCGGCCTTAGCCCTTGCCGAGGCAACCGGCCGGGTTGGCTGGTCAGAGCAGGTGCCTGATCGACCGAAATAAATGATGTGCGCTGAGAAAAGCCTCTTCAACCCCTGGGCCAACACCCCAATCACCGCAGGCGGCGAGTTGCTTGCGCTGATCCAGGTAGAAAGGGTCTTCTGTCGTCCCAGTCACGCGTGCATAGCGCCATCGATGCAACTGGGCGGACGCGGGATCAATACAAACGTCTGGCAGCAGCTTAAGCGCAGACAGCAGTTCAAACTTAACGACATCAACAGGTTGTTCCAAATAGCAGGTCGACCAGTCGGCAGATGCATGGGCGACAAGGCAGGGATGCAACATAGCTGAGCGCCCGGGCTTGCTCGTGGAAAGCGCCAGCCAGGCAATCGGTGAATCTTTAACAACGGCCGCATCAAATTTTGGCGGACTGGTCAGCGCTGCCATGAGGGCAAAGGTAGGGTCGTATTGCGCGCCGTTAAGCTCTGTCCTCAGTAGGGCGGCTGTCTGGGGTGCTGGTGCAGTGCTGATTACCCAGTCGAACGGGCCGGACAGTGCCTGCTCGCTTTCCAGAAACCACTGCCCGGGGTTGCCACTGATTTTGGTGATCTGATGTCCCAGGTGAGTTTCAATGCCCGCTGCAATGTCCTTGTTCAGTGAGTTCATTCGCGGCGAACTGACGTAATGCGGTTCGAACCACATTCGACCATAGGATTTGCCGCCAGGCGATAGTGTGGTGGCACGCGCATCCCATGACGCGTAACTGCTTTTATAAGGCGTCAGGAAGTCTGCGAACTCGTTGGATCGGACGGTGAAGAATTGGGCGCCGTGATCAAATTGGTGGTGAGGATCATACCGGGTTGCCATTCGCCCACCGATGCCTCTGCCCTTGTCAAACAGAGTCGTGCTCACGTTTTCGAGATTATCGCTGATCAGCCGGGCAAGCGAGGTGCCAGCCATACCACAGCCAATGATGGCGACTGTCGTGGTGGCCATATCAGTTGAAGCGCTTCCAGTACTGCCAGGGATAGTCATCTTCGTTCGCTGGAATCAATTCGAGGCCCTGATGCTCGAAGTAGCCGCGTGATACGCGTTGCGCCTTAAATAGCATCCCCGACACCTGCTGCTGTCCTGCGCTTTCAAACACGGCATCCATCAGCTTTCTGCCAAGTCCCTGACGCTGCAGGATAGGTAGAACGTAGAGACCATGGAACAAGGCGCCGCTGCCGTTTGGTAGAGTGTACCGAGTACCCGCGTCCCATGCGGCCACACCTGCGACCTCGCTGTTGAATTCGATCACCAGCATTTCGTAATACTTAAGATCAATCTCGTCGTAGGCCAGCGGTGCAACTGCCAGGCGCTTGGCGCGTGTTTCCATGGGCCAGCTCATAATGGCTGATTCAATGATGCGGTTGATCGGTCGTAGATCGTGAATCTCGGCTGGGCGTATGTTAAGTGTTTTCATGCACGTATTACGCTTGAATGCCTGTCTGGGATCATCAAAAAAGCGTCGAATTGCGTTGAACAGATGAAACCAGGCGCGAGCCGCCTTCAGCACCACAATTGCTTCTAAGTGACTGATTCATTGAATTAATTCGCCGGTTGAGCTATCGTGCGCGGCTTCTGGGGAGAGGTGTCCGAGCCAGGCACTTTGCGTCAGCAAAGTGTAAGCAGGTACTGATTCAACAGAGCAGGGCAACACTGCTCGTTATTGTTAAAAGTTGTTTTTAGGAGAGGTGTCCGAGCCAGACACTTTGCGTCAGCAAAGTGTAAGCAGGTACTGATTCAACAGAGCAGGGCAACACTGCTCGTTATTGTTAAAAGTTGTTTTTAGGAGAGGTGTCCGAGCCAGACACTTTGCGTCAGCAAAGTGTAAGCAGGTACTGATTCAACAGAGCAGGGCAACACTGCTCGTTATAGTTAAAAGTTGTTTTTAGGAGAGGTGTCCGAGTGGTCGAAGGAGCACGCCTGGAAAGTGTGTATACCTAACGGTATCGAGGGTTCGAATCCCTCCCTCTCCGCCAATCAGTCTCGGGTGCTGCCCTGGCACTTACTTTACAGTTTGTACCGGAGACATGGTTTACAGTTTCTCCGATATAAATGGATTCGTTGTCGGTTCTACACGACATTCATCCTGATCAAAAAATCCTAAATCATAGTCCATAAAGCTGACAAGCCAGATTTTGTCCGCAACCTCTCTAATACCCACTAATTGGCATGCAAAGGACTTGCTCAGGTTGATTTTTCGCTTTCCGATGCAGATTCGTCCACATTTGGTCACACGAACAGTCCGATCATGGAATGGGTATTCTGGTTCATCTGGCGGGCGATAGGCACGGCTCGATGGTGTATATACTTCGGCCGGGTACTTGCCTCCGAGTGCCTGGTGGGGACGTTCGTTGTTGTAAACCCCGACAAATCGATCGAACCGTTCTTGCTGTTGCAAAAAGTTCGGTGAAGCAGGCTTAGTCGCTTCCTTCTTCAGCGTCAGGTGCATCCGTTCATGACGTCCATTTTGTTCTGGGTGGCCCGGTTTGATACGTTCAATCCTGATACCTAGCCTTAACCACCAAACAGACAACCGGCTCATGCCATAAAACGCGTTAGGCGAAGCAAAAGGGATACCATTATCGGTGCGTATGGCCGCAGGAACACCGTACTCCTTGAATGCTCGTTCAAACACCGAGAATGCAAAGTCTGACCTGGTGGAAGAGAGTCCTTCGCATGTCAGAAGATAACGCGAGCTATAGTCAGTGATCGTCAGTGGATAGCAATACTGTTTGTTGCCTAGCAGGAACTCTCCCTTGTAGTCAGCGCACCAAAGTCCATTGGGTGTTTGGACGTTGCTGAGCGGCGTCCCCTGGGCCTTTCCGTGCCTGCGTCGTTTGCGACGGTTAACCAGGTTGTGTCGATCCAGAACTGCATGAACTGTGCTTTTGGCAGGGGGTGTGATCATAGGATATTCCTTGATCAACTTATCGCGGATCTTACGTGCACCCCAACTAGGATGATCACGTTTAACTTTCAGGATTGTTCGCTCAATCTGGAAGGGCAATTGATTAGCATGACGATAGGGTCGACGGCTCCGATCCTTGAGACCATCGAGCCCACATTCTTTGTAACGGTTAAAGATCTTGTATCCGGTTACTCTTGAGATACCAAAATCTTTACATACAGTGGTCATTTTCTCGCCATCGAGCAGACGAGCGATAAATCTGAGACGTTCATCCATAGGTTTACACTCTTTCCAAGGCATCTGGGAGCTCCCAAATACCTAAATATGTAAACCATGTGCCCGGTAAAATCTGTAAGCTATGTGTCGGGTACTACATCGAGCTAACCCTCGCTGCTTTGCGAAATACTCGACGAAGGCTGTGGTAGGTAATACCCCCCCATTTATAGCTGACGTCAAAAGTAAGTGCTTTATGCAGCCCGCTCTAGTTTCTGGATCGGCGTGATGCCACCCAGGGCCATGTAAGGCCGTTCGTTGTTGTATCTCCAAAGCCATTCAGTTGCCGTCTCCTGAGCGTGTCTGATTGATTCAAACAGGTGCTGGTCGAGCCATTCATGTCGGTTCGGTTGTATCGTTCAACACAGGCATTCTGTTGTGGTTTGCCCGGTTGGATGTACTGCAACACGATGCCTCGCCTCTGCGCCCGCTCCAAGCGATGGCCGGATACGTACTCAGGACCTTTGTCACAGCGTTATTCTACCGCAGCGGTTTCGAACGAAATGAGATCTGAGCCGCCGTCTACAAGATCACCTTTGGCGTAAAATATTTCAGTAACGGTGCCTGGAGCGGGTGCCTTGATCGCATACTCCATTTTCATGGCTTCAAGAATGATCAGGGTGTCCCCGGCTTGAACCTGATCTCCAGCCTTGGCCAGGATGTCAACAACGGTGCCGTTCATTGGAGCCTTGAAACCGGTGCCATCGTCATGGTCTGCCTCTTCGCCTAGATCGGGTAGCGCCAGCGAGAATTCAAATGATGCAGAGTCTGTAAAGAGGGAAATGGCATCACCCAGTTCCACCACAAAGGCTGTCTGCCTGTGACCATCAATGGTGGCGATCAGTTCATTGTCTGTGAGCACACCGCTGGTAGCAGCATCGTGGTTGTCGCAGGTCATGACAAATTGATCTGCACCAGTTTCCTCGACGGCAATGACATATTCAGTTTCGCCGACAAGAATACGCTCATGGTGAATCTGCGGTGCGTTGAGTCGCCAGTTGTCCGAAGCATGCCAGGGAGAGGTTGTATCTGTCCCACTGGCTGTCTGGTTAAGTCTGCGCAGGGTTAGATAAAGACCAGCCAGTGGCGCTAGCTTTTCTATTGGCAGATGAGACGGATTAAACAAGGTTTCATTGTACCTGCTGATGAAGTCCGTACTCAGGTCCTCATCGATAAATGCGTCATGAGTAGCCAGTCGATGCAGAAAACTAATGTTGGTTGTGACGCCAACAATACGATACGCCGCAAGTGACTGTGCCAGACGCTGAAGTGCACGGGCGCGATTTTCATCCCAGACAATCAGCTTGGCGATCATCGGATCATAAAAAACACCAACCTCGTCTTCCTGTACCACACCTGTATCGATGCGAACATGGACAGATTCTGCAGGCTGCTGCAGCCAGGACAATTTGCCTGCTGCTGGAAGGAAATCATTGTCAGGATCTTCCGCGTAGATGCGTGCCTCAAAAGCATGGCCATGGATCGAGAGGTCATCCTGTGCAAGGGGTAGGGCGTCGCCATTGGCGACTTTCAGCTGCCATTCGACGAGGTCCTGCCCGGTGATCAGTTCAGTGACCGGATGCTCGACCTGCAGTCGGGTGTTCATTTCCATAAAGTAGAAGTCGCCGCTGTTGTTGTAGAGAAACTCCACCGTACCGGCGCCGACATAATTAACGGCACTGGCTGCCCTTAAGGCCGCTTCACCCATTTTCTCCCGAATGATTTGCGGTAAATTGGGCGCAGGCGCTTCTTCTATTATCTTCTGGTGTCGGCGCTGCACGGAACAGTCCCGTTCGAACAAGTAGACGCCGTTGCCCTGTAAATCACAGAACACCTGAACCTCAACATGGCGCGGTTGCTCGAGGTACTTCTCCACCAGCATGGCATCGTCACCGAAAGATGATAGAGCCTCGCGTTTGGCCGCGGCCAGCGCCTCATCGAATTCGTTGGCATCGTGAACCTGGCGCATACCTTTACCGCCGCCGCCGGAAACGGCCTTCAGCAACACCGGATAACCGATGTCATCTGCAGCCTTTTTCAGCAGTTCAGTATCCTGGTCGTCACCGTGATACCCGGGAAGAAGCGGTACATTTGCGCCTGCCATAATCTGTTTCGCCGCAGACTTTGAACCCATGGCCTTGATCGCGTCCACTGGTGGCCCGATGAAGACGATATTCTCGGTGGCACATCGGTTACAGAACTCGGCATTCTCTGATAAAAATCCGTAACCCGGGTGTATGGCTTCGGCGCCGGTATGTTTTGCCGCTTCGATAACACGATCCATGTCCAGATAGGAGTCGGCAGGGGCGGAGCCTCCGATGTGTACAGCCTCATCTGCCTTCAGCACGTGGAGCGCGTCGGCATCAGCGTCTGAATAGACAGCCACCGTGCGAATACCGAGGTGTTTCGCGGTTCGAATGACCCGGCAGGCTATCTCGCCCCTGTTGGCAATCAATATTTTTGCAAACATGATGGGCTCCTTACATCCGGAACACGCCAAAGCGTGTTTCCTCTATCGATTTGTTCAACGCGGCAGAGAGCGCGAGCCCCAGAACCCGCCTGGTATCAACAGGGTCTATCACACCATCATCCCAGAGCCGGGCACTGGCATAGTAGGGATGACCCTGGGCTTCAAAATCATCAATGATGGGTTGTTTGAAAGCTACCTCGTCAGCTTCTGGCCAGTCTTCCCGGGCGTTTTCCATCTGGGTGCGTCTGACCTGGGCCAGTACACCTGCAGCCTGTTCGCCGCCCATCACCGATATGCGGGCATTGGGCCACATGAACAGGAAATTGGGGTCATAAGCTCGACCACACATGCCGTAGTTGCCGGCGCCGTAAGAGTTGCCGATGATGAGTGTCAATTTGGGTACTTTTGTACAGGCAACGGCGGTAACCAATTTGGCACCGTGTTTTGCGATACCGCCGCCTTCATACTGTTTGCCGACCATAAAGCCCGTAATATTCTGCAGAAACAGCAGCGGGATTTTTCGCTGGCCGCAGAGTTCGATGAAATGCGCACCTTTCTGCGCGGATTCACTGAAAAGGACGCCGTTGTTGGCAACAATACCAACCGGATAACCGTAAAGTCTGGCGAATCCGCAGACGAGTGTTGTTCCAAACAGCGCCTTGAATTCGTCAAACTCTGAGCCATCGACAACCCTTGCGATAATCTCGCGTACATCGTAGGGCTTTCGGACATTTTTGGGTACAACACCCAGAAGTTCAGAGGCAGGGTAGAGCGGTTCCACGCTTTCTTTGACATCCATGGTCACTGGTTTTACCCGGTTCAACCTTGCGACGGCATTTCTCGCGAGTTGCAGGGCGTGATGGTCGTTTCTTGCGTAATGGTCGGTCACACCGGATTCCCTTGAGTGAACGTCGGCACCACCGAGTTCTTCCGCGGAAACTTCCTCTCCGGTCGCCATCTTTACGAGCGGCGGTCCACCCAGAAAAATGGTTCCCTGGTTTTTTACGATAATTGACTCGTCGGCCATGGCAGGTACATAAGCACCACCTGCGGTACATGAACCCATGACCACTGCAATCTGTGGAATATTCTGGGCAGACATGTTGGCCTGGTTATAAAAGATACGACCAAAGTGGTGCCTGTCGGGAAAGACCTCATCCTGGTTCGGCAGGTTCGCGCCGCCTGAATCAACAAGGTAAACACAGGGCAGGTTGTTCTCCTGAGCGATGTCTTGCGCCCGAAGATGCTTCTTGACGCTGACCGGATAGTAGGTACCGCCCTTAACGGTAGCGTCGTTGGCTACAATTACGCATTCCTGGCCGCTGACCCGACCAATGCCTGTGATAACACCAGCAGCCGGGACGTCATCCTTGCCATACATGTTGTGGGCGGCCAGTTGTGAGAATTCGAGAAAGGGTGTTCCGGGGTCGCAAAGTGCGTCGATTCTGTCCCTCGGCAGAAGCTTGCCCCTGGATATATGTCGTTCCTGGTAGCGCTCGCCGCCGCCCAACTTGATTCGTTCTACCTGGCTATGCAGATCTGTCACCAGCGACTGCATGTGTTCGGTGTTTTCCAGAAAGTCTTGAGAACGCGGGTTGATTTCAGTTTTAAGTACACTCATGACCTAACCTGCTTCAGAAAAAAGTTCACGGCCGATCAGCATGCGGCGGATTTCCGAGGTGCCGGCACCGATCTCGTAGAGCTTGGCGTCGCGCAGCAATCTGCCGGTGTCGTATTCATTGATGTAGCCGTTGCCGCCGAGCGCCTGAATTGCCTGTAACGCACACTGTGTTGCCTGTTCGGCGGTATAAAGAATGACTGCGGCGGCGTCCTTGCGAGATTCCTGGTTGCGATCACAAGCGCGTGCGACTGCATAAAGATAAGCGCGGCTGGCATTCAGGACGGCATACATGTCTGCCAGCTTGCCCTGCATCAGTTGAAACTCACCAATAGCCTGACCGAACTGTTTCCGTTCCTGGACATAAGGCACAACAATATCCATGCAGGCCTGCATGATGCCGACCGGGCCACCGGACAGTACGGTTCTCTCAAAATCCAGACCGGACATCAGTACCCGAACCCCTTCACCTTCCCGGCCGAGGATATTAGTTGCAGGAACCTTGCAGTCCTCAAATACGAGTTCGCAGGTGTTCGAGCCACGCATGCCCAGTTTGTCGAGCTTCTGCGCCTGCGTGAAACCGGGGATTCCCCGCTCGACAAGAAATGCAGTGATGCCTCTGGAGCCAGCGCTTGTATCTGTTTTGGCATAGATCACATAGGTGTCAGCATCCGGACCATTGGTGATCCACATCTTGTTACCGTTTAGCAGGTAGTTGTCACCCTGTTTCTCTGCCTTGAGTTGCATACTGACGACGTCAGAGCCTGCGCCGGGTTCAGACATGGCAAGGGCGCCAATGTGTTCGCCGGAGCAGAGTTTTGGCAGGTATCTGGCTTTCTGCTCGGGGGAACCATTCTTGTGAATTTGGTTGACGCACAGATTGGAGTGCGCGCCATAAGACAGACCGACAGATGCTGAAGCACGGCTGATTTCTTCCATGGCAACCACGTGAGCAAGGTAACCCATGTTGCTGCCGCCATATTCTTCCGCAACCGTGACGCCGAGAATGCCGAGGCCGCCCATCTTCTGCCACAAATCTGCAGGAAAGTTATTGCTGGCATCTATTTCTGCAGCCCTTGGCGCAATTTCTGCCTGGGCGAACTTGTAGACGACATCGCGAAGCATATTGATTTCTTCGCCCAGGCCGTGATCCAGCATTGCATAGGAGGTATTCATTGTGTCTTCTCTGATTTTTTACGTGTTTTGTTCTTCATGGCTTTGCGGGTGCGTGTCTCCCAGGCAGCGAGGTCTTCGATCATTTGCTCTAGCTCCTTTTTTTGGTCTTGCAGTTGTTGTCGACGGTGCTGAATTTTCTCAATCAATGCTTCCAGTTGCTGCTTGTTGTTAGAGGCAGGATCATACATAGCGATAATCTCTGCACTTTGCTCCAACGATAGTCCAAGGGTCTTGCCCCGTAGAATCAGAATCAGCCGGGTGCGATCCGCAGATGAATACAGTCTGTTCTGGCCGTGTCTCTCCGGCGTGAGAAGACCCTTCTCTTCATAAAAACGCAGGGTTCTAGTTGTCACACCGAATTCCAGCGACAGGTCTCGGATGGAGTGTTGAGTTTCCAAGTTTAAAAAACGATTACCAAACGAAAGTTACGTTAACGTTAACGTAACTTTTGACAATAATGCAACTTACCCTGAAGGGTGGGCAACTCTTTATGCCCGGTAAAAATCTGCAAGTTATGTGTCAGGTACTACACTGGACTCGGGTTCGAAGTCTCTGCCCTCCGCTCACCCATATCCCCAAACAAAGGCCCCGTGACTTGCCGCACCTTGATAACGCACAATTGCCTGAAAGCATGCGAATAAAAAAAGTATGAGCAAGGCAATTAAAATCGCGCTGGGATTGTTGGGGCTTGGCGGCCTGTTGATGTTCAGCATCCTCTGGTACCTGGAGACGCGCGATCAGCGCGAGCCTTCCAGATTGGCTTTCCTCGAGCATTGTGCTTCCTGCCATGGCGCTGACGACAGCAAAACCAATCTTCTGACGCAATATCACACTGATGATTCTGCGGATGAGCTGGTCAACCAGATACTGGCGCAGCATGCTGATCTGGTTACGGAAGCGCAATTGCCCGGACCTATGGTGAAAGCCCTGGCACTCTACATTCTGGAACAGCGGCAGGGTTTGCCCAGCATCATCGACTCTCATACCCACTCAATGCCGGTTGGCATCGTTGAATCGCAACATCACAACTTTCGCGTCGAACTTGTCACTGAAGTTGGCAAGGGACCCTACGCCATGGCGCCATTGCCTGATGGGCGGATTCTGCTGGTGGAGAAGGTGCGCGGGTTATCGGTGATCGACACTTCAGGCAAGCAGGGAGCGCTGGTCGAGGGTACCCCCCGTGTGTGGTCGGAGATCGCCCAGGTGCGTGGTAGCTTCGCGGTGCTGGGGTCCATGCTGGATGTGGAGTTACATCCCGATTTTACCAGCAATGGCTGGATCTACCTGTCACACAGTGATCGATGCCAGCTTGACTGTGGGTCGCCCTGGCCCGTGACGATGGTGCGGGTCATCAGAGGCAGATTGGCAGGTAATCGCTGGGTAGACTCTGAAGAAATCTGGTCCGTTGATAAAAGTAGATACACGGTTGTGCCTGATGCTGTGGCATCTGGCAGGCTTGCCTTTGATCATGAAGGCTTTGGGTATGTGACGGTTGGCGGCAAGAGTTCTTATGACAATCTTCATGTGATGGACACCCCTTACGGCAAGATTCACCGCTTCAAAGACGATGGTGCTGTCCCCGAAGACAATCCCTTCTGGCAGGGAGAACAATCACGCGATCCAACATCCAGTCGAAATACGGTTTGGAGCTATGGACACCGCACTGCCCAGGGTTTAACCACTGATCGCCGAACAGGAGACATCTGGGCGACGGAAATGGGCCCGCGTGGGGGAGACGAAATCAATCTGATTCAACGTGGTGGTAACTATGGCTGGCCGCTCTACACCGAAGGGCTGGACTACGACGGCGAGGACATCAGCATTGGAAAGGATCTGGGGTTGGACTTTGAGTATTCAGAAACGATCCCGCCGGTGGTTGATTTCACACCGGCACCCTCACTTTCCAATCTCGTCTTTCACAGCGGTGATCAGTTCCCAGGTTGGCAGAATGACTTGCTTGTCGGTAGTCTGCGAGCGCAAACGTTGTTCCGGGTTCGTATTGAGGCAGGGGAAGTGGTTGAGAAAGAAAGGCTGCTTACCAGACTGGGGCGAATTCGTGATGTCGAGATGGGATACGATGGTCTCATTTATGTGCTGATCGAGCACAATCAAACCGGGTCATTGTTAAGATTGGTTCCCACAAATTGAGGTTGAAAATGCGTCTAACTATCAAAGTCCTTTCTTTAGCAGCAGGCCTGATCTTGTTATCGGCATGCGATGGCCCGTTTATCTTTGCCGCAGGTGGCGCACTGAGCGGTGCGGAGACAGCAGCACCGGACAGGTGGCAGTTGGATGAAGACTCGGCGGTCGCACAGCTGGAAACCCGGCCCGAAGATCCTTACTCGATCAACTTCACCTATGTTCAGTTAGATGGCCGCTTCTACGTTTATGCCGGTGACACCAGAACGAACTGGGTAAAGCATATAGAGCAGAGCCCGCTTGTTAGAGTTCGCGTGCAAGACAGGGTTTATCCTGCGCGAGCAGTTCGCGTGGTGAGCGATGAAGAGCTTGCCGAGTTCGCGGCCGTATGGTCCAACCTTTCTGTGTTTCAGCGAGACCCGAATCAATTCGAAGAGGTCTGGTTGTACCGTCTGGAAGCACGCTGATTTAGTGAATCGTGTGTAAAGTATTCATGTTCGGCCAAGCCTGACTCGCTGCGAGAATCCCATGCCACTTCAGCGAACTAGATTTCGTATCGCTAATATGGACTGCGCTTCTGAAGAGGGAATGGTCAGAATGGCGCTGGCAGAACTCACCGGGATTAAGCAGCTTGAGTTTGATCTTGGCAACAGGGAGCTTCTGGTTATCCACGATAATCCAGAGAGCGAGGTGCTCAAAAAGCTTGCGCCACTCAGCCTTGGCGTTTCGTTGCTTTCAGCTGAAGAGGCTTTGGCTGAAGACATCAGCGCGACAGCAAATCAGGCTCAGGAGTCGGGTGATTTAAAGCTGCTGCTCATCATTAACGCCGCGATGTTCGTGATCGAGTTCACCACGGGGGTCTACGCAGAATCTGCAGGGTTGATTGCCGACTCATTGGATATGCTCGCAGATGCCAGCGTTTACGGGCTTTCTTTTTTGGTTGTCTATCGGGCCAGTCAGGATCAAAAGCGCATTGCGAGCGTATCGGGTTGGCTTCAGGTGCTTTTGGCGCTAGGCGTGTTGCTGGAAGTTGCCCGGCGCTTTAGTTTTGGTAGTGAACCAGAATCGATGTTGATGATCTTCATGGGCGGTATTGCCATGATTGCCAATGTTGTGTGTTTGCTGGTGATTCACAAGCACCGCGACGGTGGCGTTCACATGAAGGCCAGCTGGATATTCTCGGCAAACGATGTGATCGCCAATGCAGGTGTCATTCTTGCGGGGGGGCTGGTTATCGCTACCGGCTCTAATCTACCGGATCTGATTATCGGAACTGTCATCGGTCTGCTCGTGTTACATGGCGCGCGGCGAATACTGGCACTTGCGAAGGTTGGTTAAACCGTTGTTTCTTGCAGCTTGCCGATTGCCCACTGGTACCATCAGCAAGTTCGGTGGTAGGTTAGAAACAACCTGAAAAACGAAGGCCAGATTGATGGATCGCGGTTCACAGACCGACCTTGCAAGACTGCTGCGGCAACCTGGTCGTGGTTTTTCGGTGGCCTTTAGATGCCTCGCGCTGATGGTCCTGGCAGCACCGGGTTTCGCGGCGGATTATCATCAGACTCAGATTTACCAGAATCAAACGAATCAGAACCAGATCAAGATACGACAGCTGCAGGTTGAGCAGCGCATGAATCAGATCCAGCAGGAAATGCAGTCACCGTCTGGTCTGACAAGGTCCAGCGTAACGCCAGTTTCACCCGCCAGCGGGGCAGTATTCTCACCGACATTACCCGGCTATCCAGCGCCTGTGTTACCCGCTGCTCGAACGAACCCCGTTAACGCAGAACAGGTCGCCAGCTTCCTGGCGCAGCTGGGTAACCCCGAAGAAGGGTCAGGCATTTATGCGTACCCACCTGAAGTTCGGCTTTATCATTATGGTTTGATGTGTATTGACGTCGGGTTTATTGAAGAAGGTGTTCGTGCGATCACCGAACATACACGCATACAGGCGGAGCGCTCGAGGCAGCAATCGGATAAAACTGTCGAACCGAGATCCAGTAGTCTTGAAGAATCACGAGAATAGGTAACCAGCTATGGATGAAGCAGCAAAGAAAGAGATCGCCCAACAGATTCAGGATGTTTTGCCTGCCCCCGAGAATATTCGTGAGGCGTGGCACAGCCTGATTATTGATACGGTACTGGAGCGTGTCTGGGACCGGCCCGGTCTTGCGCAACGCGATAAAAGTCTGGTGACAATTGCCACACTGACCGCTCTGAATCTGCCGCATGAACTGAAATTGCATATGCAGCGCGGTCTGGCTAATGGGCTGACGCCTGAAGAGATCAGCGAAGCCGTGTTACACGTGGCAATTTATGCCGGATTTCCAAAGGCAGTTGAAGGTATGCGTGTGGCCAAGGAGGTGCTGGACGAACAGGGCAGCGATGCCTAGCCAGCTATTCCGTCGCCAGACTTACCAGAACCTGGCGTTTTCTGCTGCCTGAATAAGGATAGCGGCCATGCATCACCCGGTAATTGTCTATCAGCGCGACGTCACCAGCCTGCCATTGCAGGGGCACGGTCAATGTGCCTGCGAGTTGTGTCAGTGACGCCAGAACATCGCCGGGAATCTCTTCGCCATTGCCAAACGTCAGCAGAGGGTCTCCCTGCGTATCTCTTTGATGCCATCCCTTGTAAGCCGCGATGACCTGGTTGAAGAACGATTCGCTGCCGTCGCTGAGCGTCCTGACGGCAGGCAGGGCAGGGGTGGTTGCAAGCAGCATGTCATCAGGCAGCCACGACCAGCTATAGCCGAGCGATTTAAGGCGCGCTTCTGCAGCTTTGCGGGAGTCGACACTAAGTGTGCTCCGCCAACTTCGGCCTTGGCCAGAGCCGGGGTCATCATCATCCGGCATCTGCGTTGTGTACTTCAGGCCGAGGCCCTCGAATTGATTTGCCCATTCGGGCATGTCTGCCTGAAAAGCAGCGTAAAGCAGATCAGATCTGCAGATGGGGGTGGCGCCGCCGACCTCGGCGGGGGATAAACAACAGAAAAAGATTTTTTGCGGGTAAATCGGTGTTTGTGCCATTTCGTGATGCAAAAATATTTCTACGTCGGGTGGTGCTTCATTGGCGGTAAAGACGCGTGGCGTGTGATTGATGCGAACGGCATTGGAAAGCGACTCAGCATAGGTGAAATCACCATAGCCGAAGGCCGCAGAAAAGGCGTCGAAGTCTTCGGCGCTTGTGACAGGAAAGCCGCGAAACAGTAGCGCGCCGTCTCTGGACAGGCGTGTCTTCAGCTCTGCCGAATCGGCTGTAAGCCAACCGGTAAGTGCCGCGATATCGTTCAGGCCCTCGGTGTTCTCTATCGGTTGCGGGAAGGACATATCAGTCATAGATAGGGTGGAAGCTATTGAACGCGCCTTCGCAGAAGTCGCCGGGATCATTGAACCTGCGGTTCTGGTTCAGACCAGAGATGGCGGCCATATCCTGTTCGCTGAGCTCAAATTCCCGGGCAGTCAGGTTTTCCCGCATTCGTTCGGTGCTACTGCTCTTTACCACCAGTGCCGTATCCCGTTGGAGTCCCCAACGAAGCACAACCTGGGCAGGCGTTTTTGCCAGGCGGTCTGCGATACGAGTGACCACCGGGTTATCCAATATCGATTCGCTGCTGTCTGCCATGTCCAGTTCAAAATAGGAATGCGCACCCAGCGGCGAAAATGCGGTGACTGCCAGGCCCAGCTGCTTGGCCAATCGAATGAGTCTCTCCTGGGTGAGGTAGGGGTGTGATTCGATCTGCAGCATCTCAGGTGGCACCTCAGCATAGTTCATCAGATCGTGCAGCAACCCGCTGCTGTAGTTGCACACACCTATATGTTTGACCCTTTCAGTGGTTTTGAGCCGTTCCATGGCATGCCAGGTATCCTGAAGGGGTACCTTGGCTGGCTGCATCACAGGGTTTTCCCCGTCGGGATTGTGTACCCATTCCGGTGGGTAACGCGCCTCGAAGGGGACAAAGTCGAGTGCAATCGGGAAGTGCACCAGATACAGGTCGAGGTAATCCAGTTGCAGGTCGTTCAGCGTCCGGTCCAGCGCCGGCTTAACGTGATCGGGATGATGATAGGTGTTCCAGAGTTTCGACGTGATCCAGAGATCTTCCCTGCGGCAAAGCCCTTCAGTCATGGCTCGCTGCAATCCTTCGCCGACAGCCTGTTCGTTGCCGTAGTCGCAGGCGGAATCAAAGTGACGGTAGCCGACTTTGACAGCTTCAAAGACCACATCAGCACACTCGTCAGGGTTAATTTTCCAAAGCCCGAAACCAAGGCGCGGCATGTCATGGATAGTCTGGTAGGTCATAGGGTCACCTTGATGAGATCATCGAGCAGGACAGCCTGCCCGGTTTCAATGGATTGTTGAGCGGCGATGCCCATCGCGACCGAGAGCAGGCCTTCGCGGGGTGTCACCATTGCGGGTTGGTTTTCGATGATGGCATCTCGGAACGCCAGGTGTTCAATAAAGCTGGCCCCGTGGTGCAGACCTTGTTCTTTGACGCGGGGATCCTGGGCAATCGCTATGGTCTGGAAGCTGTTGGCCCTGCGTTGACTGATATGCAGGTCGTGTCCGGGTACGGTGGTCTCAATTCTGCCCGCATCCCCGGTAATCACGATCTGCTGCTCGTGGGGGCAGCCTTCTGCAAACATGCAGAGATCCAGCATTGCTCTAGCACCACCCTGGTATTCGACGATGACATAGGCATTGTCGATGATGTCCGGGGTTTCACCATTGTAGCGTTCGTCGAGGTGGTTAACGTTCTGACCGCCAGACGCGATGACGCGTTTTGGCGCTGCCGGTATCACCAGGTTCATCAGGTCGAAGAAGTGGCAGCACTTTTCGACGAGTGTACCCCCGGTGTTTCGGTTAAAACGATTCCAGTCGTCAACCTTCTTGAGAAAGGGAAACCGATGTTCCCTGATAGCGCACATCTGGATGTTACCGACGTCGGCCAGGTAGGAGAGGGCGGCGGTCACGGGCGCCAGATAACGGTATTCCAGCGCGATCCAGACAAGCCCGGCATGCTGTCTGGCACGGGTGAACAAGGCTTGCGCATCTGCCATTCTGGTACACATTGGCTTTTCCAACATGACGTGCTTATCGGTTTCAAAGACATCCTGCATGATGTCGAAATGTGTGTAATTAGGTGAAGCAATCACAACGGCGTCGACCAGACCGCTGTTGAGCAGCGCCCTGTGATCTGTGAAAACCTCGGGCGTAAATCGCTCGCCGCACGCCTTTTGTGCCCAGTTTCTGGGCTTTTCGTTGGGATCCGACACTGCGGTCACTGCCACGCCGTCAATCTTGACGAGATTGCGAATATGTTCGCATCCCATCATGCCTGTGCCGATGATCCCATAGCGAATAGTCATGGTTGTATCCTTGCGCGAACCCCTGCGCCTGCATTGTAGTGGCTTGGCAGCGCCAGATCAGCCTGCCGGCCAAATTTATGTATGGAAAGGTGAGTTTTTATCCTGACTTCTATAACCTGTGCGCTGCTTAAAACATGATCAATATTCAGGAGACTCACCATGGCAGAAGCCTACATCGTCGACGCATGTCGTACACCACGGGGAATCGGTAAGCAGGGTAAAGGCGCACTGGCCCACCTGCATCCGCAACATCTGGCAGCCACTGTGCTGAAAGCCATCGCTGAGCGTAACAGCCTCAAAACCGAAGAGGTCGATGACATTATCTGGGGCACAAGCTCCCAGCGTGGTGCCCAGGGAGGAGACCTCGGTCGTATGGGGGCACTAGATGCTGGTTATGATATTCGGGCGTCTGGGGTCACGCTTGATCGATTCTGTGGTTCAGGTATTACCTCAGTCAGTCTGGCAGCAGCTCAGGTGATGTCCGGTATGGAGGATCTTGTTATTGCAGGTGGCACCGAGATGATGAGCTACACCTCTGCTTCGGCTGATCCCAGCGAGCCAACCGTGCTGGATTCCGGCAATTTACACCTGCGTGCGCTGCATCCCCAATCCCAGCAGGGTGTCTGTGCCGATGCTATCGCAACTCTCGAAGGGATTGATCGTGAAGCCGTGGATCAGTTGGCTTTTGTCAGTCAACAGCGCGCTGCCCGGGCAATTGAAGAAGATCGTTTTGCAAAGTCACTGATACCTGTCTACAACCTCGATGGTTCGCTGGCGCTGGACCGCGAGGAGTTCCCCCGTCCTGGCACGACCATGGAAACCCTCGGTGACCTGAAAACCGTCTTCAACCTTTATATGGATATTGTGGTGGACGGGGAAGGCAACAACTACGGCAATCTGGTTACTCGCAAATACCCGCAACTGGAAGGCAAGATCAATCATGTTCATCACGCCGGCAATTCGTCCGGCGTGGTTGATGGCGCGGCAGCCCTGTTGCTGGCATCACCTGGCTACGCGGAACGGAACAACCTGACCCCGCGCGCTCGAATTGTGGCAACCGCCAATATGGGTGATTGTCCGACTCTGATGTTGAATGCGCCGGTGCCTGCGGCCAAAAAAGTACTCGAGAAAGCGGGCCTGACGACGGATGACATTGATGTTTTCGAGATTAACGAGGCTTTCTCTGTGGTCGCCGAAAAATTCATCCGTGACCTCAATCTTGATCGCGATAAGGTCAATATCAACGGCGGTGCCATGGCGCTGGGTCATCCCATTGGTGCGACCGGCTCGGTGCTGATAGGTACTGCACTCGATGAACTGGAACGTTCCGGCGGGCGCTATGGTCTGGTCACCATGTGTGCGGCAGGCGGTATGGCGCCGGCGATTATTATCGAACGTCTGTAGTTTTTCTATCGGTAGCTTTCTTGCCTTAATATCGCTATCGATGATGCCCGGGCCGGTCGGCGACATTGACCGGACCCGGCATCTTCACAATATCCGCTTATCCGCCGCGTTGCTGAAGTGGTGCGGCTGGGTTATCTTCCCTGATCGATGATAAATTGGCCTTAGGTTGGACGACTCAGGAGGGCACTGATGCTTCTCCTGACTTGTCATCGCCGAGGAGGGGGAACGATCTTTGACCACTTCGACCGCTGGTAATCTGACCTGGCGAGTGCGCTTGATGTTTGCCGCAGGGCAAATCCCCGAGGGTATTCAGTCCACCTCCTTCGGCTTCTTTTTGTTGTTCTTCTACAATCAGGTGTTGGGCCTTTCCGGCTTTCTAGCCAGCATGGCCATTGTTATTGCGCTGTTGGTTGATGCCATCAGTGATCCTGTGATTGGCTCCTGGTCAGATGGTTATCGAGGCCGCTGGGGAAGACGGCACCCGTTCATGTATGCGGGCGCGCTTCCATTCGCGGTGTGTTTTTATCTGTTGTTTGCACCACCGGATGGCCTGAGCGAATTTCAAACCTTCCTCTGGCTGGTCGCATTCTCGGTGCTCACGCGCACCACGCAATCCGTTTATTCCATTCCGCATACCTCGCTAACCGCAGAACTTTCTTCGGACTACCATGAGCGCACGCTGCTGTCGTCTTTGCGCTCGATTCTGCAGTCGGTGGGTACGTTGATGGTGTTTCTGATCGGTCTGCAGATTTTTTTTGAGGCAACACCAGATTATCCCAACGGCCAGTTGAACCCTGAGGCTTATCCCAGATTTGCCGCGGTGTTTTCAGTGGTCATATTTATTGGCGTGATTGTTACGGCCTGGGGTACCCATAGTTACATCCCGCATCTGCCGAAAGGTAATGTGGGTGGTCAACGATTCAGTCTGCCGCGCGTTTTAAGGGAAGCGGGTATGGCTTTCGGCTTTCGTTCTTTTAAGGCCGTTGTGCTGACAGCGGTGCTGTTTGGAATGACCATGGGTATGGTTTCTGCTTTGTCTATTTATCTGGGAACGCTCTATTTTCAATTCAGCCTGGAACTGATTGGACTGAGTTTCCCGGCGTCCGTGCTTGGCAGCTTTCTCGGTGCGGGACTGGCAACACCTCTGGGGCGATTCTTTCAGGAGAAGAAACATCTGCTGATGGGGGGACTGGTCTGGTATGGCTTGTGGAATACTGCGCCTATTATTCTGAGCCTGCTCGGGCTGTTTCCTAAACCAGGCAATCCCATGTTGTTTTATCTGGTGATGACCTTTAACGCGATCTCGGCCATGGGCATTGGCGTCTTGACCGTGATGATTGGTTCGATGATTTCGGATATTACAGACCAGCATGAAGAGAAACACGGCAGCCGCAATGAAGGCATCTATTTCGCAGCGTCTTCTTTCGCAGCCAAGGCGATTGGTGGGTTCGGTATTGTGATCTCCGGGGTTGTTGTGGATATCGCGGGCATTCAGCGGAGTGCCACGGTTGAAACCATCGATCCTGAGTCACTGCGCACACTTGCGCTTGCCATGGGACCTGGCGTGCTGATTTTGATCGGTATTACGGTGTTAGCTGCCAGTTTTTATGATCTTTCCCGGGCCAAGCACGTTCGTATTCAATCAGCGATTTCAGATGCCTGACAGCGGTGTCCACAGGCGCGCCGGGTAGGACTTTCGAATCAATCAACATGAGAGTAACAGGAGGATAAGCCGATGGGACCCTTAAATGGTATTAAGGTTGTTGAGCTTCAGGGTATTGGTCCGGGACCATTTTGCGGCATGATGCTCGCGGATATGGGCGCCGAGATCATCCGCATTGATCGGTCCAGTTCAGCCGGGCAACCGGCGAATCCCGCCGATGTGCTCGCCAGAGGTCGGAAAAGTATTGCGGTGGATCTCAAGTCGCCGGAGGGTGTCGAAACCGTGCTCCGGTTAATCGAAGATGCTGACGTGCTGATCGAAGGCTTTCGCCCCGGCGTGACAGAACGACTTGGATTGGGACCAGATGTCTGCCTACAGCGTAACGAACGACTGATCTATGGACGTATGACAGGCTGGGGGCAAACCGGCAGCATGGCCAGTGTCGCCGGTCATGATATTAACTACATTGCGCTATCTGGCGCGCTGCACGGAATCGGTAATGCCGGTGAAAAGCCGGTACCACCGCTTAACCTGGTTGGTGATTTTGGTGGGGGCGGCATGTTGCTCGCTTTTGGTATTACTGCAGCCCTGCATGAGCGACATCAGAGCGGCAAGGGGCAGGTGATTGATGCCGCGATGACTGACGGCTCAGCACTGCTAATGAACGCAATCTTTGGTTTGATGAATCGGGGTGCCTGGTCCGTTGATCGAGGCACGAATCTGCTTGATGGTGGCGCACACTTCTACAACACCTATGAAACCAGCGATGGCAAATGGATTTCTGTGGGCTCTATCGAACCCCAGTTTTATGCATTGTTGCTGGAAAAATCAGGCCTGGGTAACGATGGTGAGTTGCCAAAACAGATGTCGAAAAGTGATTGGCCGGGTCTTAAAGACAAGCTGGTGGATATTTTCAGGTCGCGGACCCGCGACGAGTGGGACGAGATTATGCTGGGTACCGATATCTGCTACGCGCCGGTACTGAATTTTGACGAGGCCCGGGAAAACCCGCATAACGCGCAAAGAAACACCTTTGTGGAACAGGATGGTATCCATCAGGCCGCTCCAGCACCCCGTTTCAGCCGCACCGGTCCTGAATTACCCGCCAGTGCGGCTGCGCCGGGCAATAACTCGTTAAGTATTCTCAAAGCGGCGGGGTTTTCCGCGGAGGAAATCGACGGTTTGATTGCCGCGGGTGCTGTGATTCAGTCCTAGCGGGCTCTTAAGGGCGGCGTTTGACGTTCCGCCCTGCGAATTTGGCCCGGTTTTGTAAGTATTCAGCATTGCTCGCGTATAACACTCCATCCACCCCTTTTTTGGTGGCATTTTTGAGCACAATGCTTAGAGTACGCACCCATGCGAGCTACATATATCACCGCGTGCATCATTGCCGCAATTGTCATCCTGTGGTTGGCCTCCGGACAACTGGGCGAGCGGCCTGAACCCCCGGCTAAAAACGTCGCTGAGCAGAATCGGCGAGTCGCGCTACTGCAGGAAGAAAAACCGCTGACCCGTGTCCGGGTGGCAACGATTCATGCCAGCGAACAGGCGAGGGTACTTTCTGTCCGAGGTCGAACCGAAAACAAACGTTCTGTCCTGGTGCAGTCGCAAGGTGATGGGCTGCTGGTTAATCGGCCGGTAGAGCGTGGCGATATTGTTGAGACGGGCCAACTGTTGTGCGAAGTGTCAGTCGAAGACCGTCTGGTTGCGCTTGAAGAGGCGAGGGCGGCGGCAGAGCAGGCCGAGATAGAATACGAGGGGAGCCTCAAGCTCTCCAAGAAAGGTTTACAGTCCGAAACAGCAATTGCCCAGACCAAAGCGCGCCTGGCAACCGCCAAAGCGAATCTGGAACGCCGTCGGCTCGAAAAGGATCGCTTAAAGATCAGAGCGCCGTTTGATGGTGTCGTAGAAGACGTGCATCTGGAAGTCGGCCAATACGTAACCCCTGGTGCTGGCTGTGTCACCCTGGTTGACCTGGATCCAATGCTGTTGATCGGCAGCGTGACGGAAAACGAACTACCCTATCTTCAGTCAGGTATCTCTGCGACGGCGACACTGCCAACCGGTGATGTCATCGAAGGCAAGCTGAGTTTTGTTGCTAAAACGGCAGATGGCCCGACCCGGACTTACCCTATTGAGATTCATGTCGATAACTCCGGTTATCAGATACCTGGCGGCATCACTGCACTGATCAGTATCCCCGTTGAAACGATCCGGGCACAGAAGATCTCACCGGCTCTTCTGGTGCTCTCTGACGACGGCCAGTTGGGTGTGCGTACGATTGATGCGGACGATACCGTGGTGTTTAACCCGGTGACGATCGTTCGCGACGAAATAGACGGTATCTGGGTCAGAGGTTTGCCCGAGGTTGCCCGTCTGATTGTTGTTGGGCAGCAACTTGTGGTCGCCGGTGAACAGGTGGATCCCACGCATTCTCCGCTGAGTATCGTCTCCACCGGCGAGCCTGACGGTGCAAGCTGATGAATTCGCTGATTGATGCTGCGGTAACGCGCACACGAACAACCCTGCTGCTCATGTTGATGGTGATGATTGCGGGTGTGGTGTCTTTGCAGGCGATCTCCATTGAAGGCGACCCTTATATCCAGGTGCCTTTCTTCCAGGTACAGGTGTTCCACGAAGGCATCTCGCCGGAAGATGCGGAACGTCTATTGGTCATGCCGATGGAAATCGAGCTGAGAAGTATCGAGGGCGTGGAAGAAATCACCTCGTACGCCACAGAAAATTTTGGCTTGATGTTCGTCGAGTTCGATGCGGACCACAATATTGATCAGGCGCTGATTGATGTTCGTGAGGCGGTTGATCGGGCGAAGGCGGAACTGCCTTCAACGGCAGAGGAACCCATGATTTTTGAGGAGTCGACTGCCGACTTCCCCATCCTGCAGGTTAACTTTGTGGGTGACGATGTCCCTGAGCGGACGCTTTATAACATCGCGCTCGACGTTCGAAATGATATCGAAAGCCTGCCCAACGTGCTTGATGCTGAACTGCAGGGGCATCGGGAAGAAGTCCTTGAGATCGTGATAGACCCGCTTGCGCTTGAGTCCTATCAGATTTCCGGAGAAGAGCTGATTGGTACGCTGGCGCGAAATAACCGGCTGGTGCCCGCAGGCAGCATCGATACGGGCGAGGGGCGTTTCTCTGTCAAAGTCCCCAGCGTCATAGAAACAGCGACCGACCTCTTTGACCTGCCGGTCAAGGTGGATGGCGATACGGTTGTAACCGTGAAAGATGTTGCGACGGTCAAGCGCGCCTTTAAAGACCGGTCAAGCTATGCGCGGGTTAATGGCCAGCGAACGATCTCGATTAACGTGATCAAGCGTGGCAATGCCAACATCATTGACACCGTGGCCGAGACCAAGGCCATTGTTGAGCAGGCCAGACAGAACCTGCCGGGCAAGGTTGAAGTTTTTTACACCCAGGATCAGGCGCCTTTTGCGCAAACCCAGGTGCGCGAGTTGCAGGGCAATATATTGACTGCGCTCGCGCTGGTGATGGTTATCGTTGTGGCGGCCATGGGGCTCAGGTCCGGGCTTATTGTTGGCCTCGGTATCCCGGTATCTCTGGTGTTCTCAGTCACGATTCTTCATCAGATCGGCTTTACCTATAACTTCATGGTGATGTTCGGCATGTTGCTGGCGCTGGGCATGCTGATTGATGGCGCGATCGTGGTGACCGAGTATGCAGACCGGAGAATGCTGGAAGGTATACATCGCCGTGATGCCTATGCGGATGCGGCCAAACGCATGTTCTGGCCGGTTGTCGCCTCCGTCGCGACCACGCTCGCAGCGTTTCTTCCGCTCATGTTCTGGCCTGGCATGGTCGGTAAATTTATGCGGTATCTGCCGGTCACCGTGTTCACCGTCCTGGCGGGTAGCCTGCTTTATGCGCTGGTCTTTGGTCCCGCCATTGGCGCCGTTTTCGGTAAAGCTGAAAAAGATCAGACCGACTACAAACATAAACTTGATGTGATGGAAAATGGCGACCCAACAACCCTGGGCGGCGTCACCGGTTTCTATGCGCGGGTGCTGCGCTGGTGCAGTATCAATGCGTTTCTTACCTTCGGGATAACGATCGGGATTCTTGCCGGCAGTTTCATGGCCTACAGTAATTTCGGTAAAGGCGTGATCTTCTTTTCTGACTCGGAACCCCAGTTCGGCATGATTCGCGTCAAAGCACGCGGCAACATGTCTGCGCTGGAAATTAATCAACTGGTTTCTGAAGTTGAAGAAATTGTCATTAATGTTGATGGCGTCAAAGACGTTAACACTCGAACGATGGTGCCTGGCGGACCTTCTCGTGGTGCTTCAGATCGCATTGGGATTATGTTCCTGGAATTGCTGCCGGAAGGACAACGCGATATCACGGGCACGGAAGTTTTTGAGACGATACGGGAACGAGCGGGATCACTATCCGGTTTTTCAATCGAGGTTGAAGAGTTCGAACAGGGACCGCATCAGGGTAAACCCATTGAAGTGCAGTTCTCGTCCTTTGACAGTGACCTGCTGGAACCGGCCGTAACCAGAGTGCTTGCCTACCTGGAAACCGTTGAGGGGCTGCGCGATATCGAGGATACGCGTTCGCTGCCGGGCCTGGAATGGACCCTGACCGTGGATCGTGCCCAGGCGGCGCTATATGGCGCAGATGTAACAGCGGTGGGCCTGGCCGTACAACTGATTACTAATGGCGTGAAAATTGGTGAGTATCGTCCTGATCGCGCCGACGATGCCGTAGATATTCGGGTTCGTTATCCTGAAGAGGATCGGGGAATCAACGCGCTCGACCAGCTAAAGATTCTGACTTCCCAGGGTTTGATACCTATCGCGAACTTTGTCACACGGGATGCATCTCACAATATCGATACGATCCAGCGAGTGGATGGCCGGCCGGTTGAGTATATCCGGGCGGGTGTGGAACCCGATGTGCTCGCAGACGATAAGGTTCAGGAGATGCAGGCATGGCTGGCGACGCAGGAGTTTGACCCCAGACTGTCGATAGATTTTCGCGGTGCCAATGAAGACCAGGAAGAGTCACAGGCCTTTACGTCTGTCGCTTTTGGCCTGTCACTTCTGTTGATGTTTGTGCTGCTGGTAACGCAGTTTAATAGCCTCTACCAGGCAGTATTGATTCTGTTTGCCGTGGTCATGTCGACTGCCGGCGTCCTGATTGGTTTGCTGATCACCGACAGTCCTTTCAGCTCTCTGCTGACCGGCATCGGTATTGTCGCGCTGGCGGGTATCGTGGTGAACAACAATATTGTTTTGATCGACACCTTCAATCACGTGCGTCGCAAGCATCCCGATCTGGACTACGTCACCATCATCGTTCGCACCGGCGCCCAGCGTCTTAGACCGGTGGTGTTGACGACGCTGACAACCGTATTCGGATTGCTGCCCCTGGCAATGAACTTCAGCGTTGATCTGGTTAATCGAACCATTGTCTATGGCAGTCAATTGTCGGCCCTTTGGGTACCGCTGTCCCAGGCGATTGTCTCCGGTATGGCCTTCGCCGCGATTTTAACGCTGGTTGCTACCCCGGCGATGCTGGCGATTCCTTACCAACTGAGTGATGCCAAAGATCGTATCAAGGCACTGCTCCCGGAACGCCTGACGCTGAAACCTCGCTGAGTTTAGATTCTCTCTGGTCTGGTCAATAATGCGGTCTGTTGACTCACGTTGTAATGATCAGGATCTAAATATGGAATACACCCTCGATAATGACATCGCCATACTTCGGTTTGACGATGGCAAGGCGAATGCTGTCAGCCATGACTTCATCGACGCCATGACGACCTCACTTGACCAAGCCGAACAGGAAGCCAGGGCCGTTGTCCTGCTGGGACGTGATGGCATGTTCTCCGGGGGGTTCGATTTAAAAGAGATCGCCAAAGGCGCTGACGAAGCTGCTGAACTGGTGAACCGGGGTGCACATATGCTGCACCGCTTATTCAACTATCCCGGACCTTTGGTTGCTGGATGTACGGGGCATGCCATTGCTGCAGGTGCGTTTATGCTGCTGGCGGCGGATACCCGGATAGGTTGCCTTGGTGACTTCAGGCTGGGACTGAATGAAACAGCCATCGGGATGGTGCTACCGGTTTTTGGTTTTGAATTGGCAAGTAACAGATTGTCAAAACGTCACCAGACGGCAGTCATTATTCAGGCAGCCCTTTATAGCCCTGAAGATGCTGTGGATGTGGGCTTCCTGGACAGGGTCGTCACTGCGGAAGCCCTGGAATCAGCATGCCTTGAAACCGCAACGCAGTTGGCGGTTTACCCAACGGCGGCTTATACCGGCCAGAAGCGAAAATTGCGGGCAGATTCGCTGGCAGCGATCAAGGCGTCCCTGACATGAGCATCTCATTCGAGGACTTTAATCAGATAACCCGTCGACGGTATGAGTATGCCCTGGGCATTGATACCTGCGACTTTGATTTGTTGCGGTCAATTTTCACCGACGAAGTCACCATGGATTTTGAAGATTACAGCGGTATGCCCGGTGCAAAAATGCGTGCTGATGACTGGGTGGCGGGCTGTAAGGTCCTGTTTACCGGTCTGGATGCGACCCAGCACGTGATGACCAATCCAATTGTTGACGTTGATGGTCATCGTGCAACCTGTCGGATGTATATGAAAGCCGAGCATTTCTTTCAGAACGACCAGGGTAACGCCGACTTTGCGCTGGGTGGCTATTATCTGGACCAATTGGAGAAACGCGACGGCAAATGGCTGATTAACGCGGTGACGCTTAAAATCTTCTGGAATCGCGGTAACCGTCACATTATGACAATGGCTGCTGAGCTCGGTGCTGCGAAGCTTCGGGAAGATGCCTGACCCGGATCAGGCCAGCGAATCTGTCAGGGCGCGCATGAAGGCTTCGTTCAGTCTGCGGCTGACGCGTGCCTTTGGAACAAAACTGTCTGCACCATGATAAAGACCTGGATAGACGGCAAGTTCGCAAGCGATGCCCGCCGTGATGAGTCTTTGTGCATAGGCGATGTCTTCATCCCTGAATAAATCCTCTGCACCAACGCAGATGTAGGCAGGGGGTAATCCGCCCAGGTCGGCTGCCCGTGTGGCGGCGGCATAAGGTGAAGCATCGAGCGCCGGTTTTCCGTTTAGATACATGTCCCACGCGTTAAACGAGGTCCGCTGCTTCCATACCGGATGATTTGTGTATTTACCGGAAATGGTCTCGTGCAGATTGTCGATCATCGGGTAAAGCAGCAACTGCAATCGCAGAGGGAAGTTGTCCCTGTCTCGGTTCATCAGGGCAACACCGGCAGCCATACCGCCCCCAGCGCTTGCGCCACCTATGGCGACGCGCGCCGGGTCGATGCCAAGATCATCGGCGTTGTTCATGACCCAGCGTAGGGTGGCGAAACAGTCATCGGGTCCTGCGGGGAAGGGATGCTCCGGCGCCAGCCGGTAGTCAACGGAAAACACCGTGCATTCACATTCGTGCGCAATGATTCGCGCGCGGTCTTCATCAGCGTTACCCATGATGTACCCGCCACCATGTATCCAGATCAGTGCGGCTTGATTGGCAGCATCTGATTTGCGGAATCGATAAACCGTGACGTCACCATCCGCAGACGGGGCCTTGAGTTCATCGGCCAGGACGTCGACAGAGAAGGGCGGTTGTGGGCGTTCTGCGAGGAGCGCCCGTATCTTCGCGATGTTATCCCGGTCCAGGTCCAGCGCTGGAAAAGTTTCCAGCGCTGGCAGGAGTTCCGGGTCCAGCCTGCCGTAGTCCAGTTCCATTGGCGCTATTTGCTCTTCGGCGCCTGCTCGCTATCCAGCCATTTCTGAAGGGTGTCATGGAAGTGGCGGATCTTGGTCTCCTGGTAGCTCGCGTAGATCGTTTCACCCTTGGGATGTGAGTGCAGACCTTTTTGGACCATGCGGTGATTGACGCCGTCCTGATTGAAAATCTTAGCCAGGTTGCTGCCGATTTCTGCTGCCAGCGTATAGTCATCGTCAATATCCAGGAAGGTACACTTTGCCGGCTCCGGCATCGGTACACCCTCGGGTAAAGCGATCATGTACATCACCTCGTGCAGAGACTGCTCGGGGTTGTCGCCGTCCGGTCTGAAGCGGTAGAAGATTGGATTGAAATCAGCCCAGGGGCTGATGTTTGGGAACACGGAATAGTAGATGGCATCATTCAGGTCAGCATCGCTGATCTTGTCGACGTCATCACCGAATTGTGGGCGCATGGCCTCGCGTCGTGCCTGGGCACTTGCAGACCGATATTCCTTGGGGTCGGAAGGGTAGACCATGGGGTCCTCTTCCTGGCCGGGCACGATCTTGCCACCAACCCAACTGCACATCTGGATATCGGCAGATTTCAGTTCGCCGCTGATGTACTCGGCATGTTCGGTGAATCGCCCGGTCCTGCCATCTGGTGTCTCAACTTCAACCAGGTTTTCTTCGATTCTGCGGTAAACGTGGCCGCTGATCATGTGCTTCATGCTCTGGTAAGCCTTGCCATCCGGATAACATTCCTGCGCGTTCTCAGTGAGATGCGTATGCGGGCTTGGGTGGCCTGAAGCAGACATGGCGCGGGACGTATTTCCCCAGACATCGTACTTTGAGTTGACGTCAGAGAAAGAGCCCAGCAGTTCCGGATGCGTGGCGATCACGTGGTAGGACTCCATAAAAGCTTCCTGTGCCACCTTCCAGTTACAAGGCAAACGTTTAACCAGGTGAGCAGCCTTAAACCTGCGTTCAAACGGAATACCGAAATGGCGATCGAAGTCGCCGATGAAGTCTTCGAGTGGTTCACAGTCGGGGTCAGGATTGATGAAGTAAAAGCCACCCCACTTACCAATAGAGATTTCCGGCAGTGAATATTCCTCTTCTGTAACACTTGGAAAGTCCCAGTGACCGGGCACTTCTTTTAGCGAGCCATCGAGATTCCAGCTCCAGCCGTGGAAAGGGCAGCGAAAGACGCGTAGCTCTTTGCGATGATCATCGCAAAGTGCCCGGCCTCTATGCAGGCAGACATTGGGGAATGCTTTTACCTCGTCCTCAGAAACGCGAACGATCATGAAAGAGAGACTGGCAATGTCGTAGACATGGACATCCCCGACATTGGCGACGTCAGATTCGTGACAGGCCATCTGCCAGACACGCTTCCAAAGTCTTTCGACCTCCAGATCGTGTTCTTCTTTTGAATAGTATTTGTAGGTTGGCACCTTGGTGACACCTGGAGGATAAGGAGAATCCTCCAGGTACACTTCGGGGGGCGGAACCTTGTCCGCCTTCAGTATGTCGTTGTAAGAAATGCCGTTGGAACGATCGTGACCAGTTTTAGTTTCAACCATGTGCTTATCGCCTTTCCTCTTTTATTATCGGGCTTTAGCACGCAATCATACCTTCGGCATTATGAAACCATCAAGGCTGACGGTTTTTTGTTTTACATGCCCATCTTTTCTTTGGCGGCGGCTTCCATGTCTGATGCCTTGCCTTCGGCCTTGTTCATCATTTCTTCGGACTCTTCAGAAGCTTTATCCATCAGCTCTTTTCCGCCCTGTTCAACTTCTTCAGCCAGGTCTTCAGCGGCTTCCTTGGCCATATCAGCGGCGTCGCTCGCCATATCGGCAGCTTCGCTGGCCATGTCGCTGGCCATGTCCGAAGTGGAAGCGGCTGCTTCTTCGGTCATCTCCTTGGCTTTGTCCATCGCAGAGCTTTCGTCGGAAGCACCTGAATCTCCGCCGCCACAGGCGGTCAGAAAAAGGGAAAGTCCTAGAAGTATCAGCAGGTTTTTCATTGTGTTTCCTCGTATTAATGGTTGGTGGATAGGGATTAAAGCACCGAATTGTAACGGTTACTCCTCTTTTCAAACGTAATGCGTATGTAATTGATCATGGACTTGGACGGGATCACGCCTAAAATAGTTCCTGCTTCCCCAATCCTTCACCTGCGAGATCTTATAATGGATAACAAAATTGTTCTCATCATCCTTGCCATCATTCTGCCGCCGGTGGCTGCTTTTCTTAAGGTGAATACGGATAAACACTTCTTCATCAATATCATATTGACGCTGTTTGGCTTCTTCCCGGGTGTACTGCATGCCCTCTGGCTGATTTTTCGCTAGCGACCTTCTGTTTGCGCTGCTCGGGTTGATCAAAAAGCCCGGGTTCTGACTCAGCTCCGGTCAGTTTCTCACTGTCCCCGGTTGCCGCCGCAGGCATTCAGGGTTATTTTTGTAGTGCAGTTTAAAAAAATGAGCAGTTTCATGAGTCAGCCCTACAAGGTTGTCGGTTCACTTGCATCACCTTTTTCGATCAAGATGCGCGCAATTTTCCGATATCGTCGCCTTCCGCATATCTGGTTTTTGAATCGCGGTGCGATTGCTGAGCAGACCGCTCATGTTCGCCCGCCTATTATTCCCAAGGTACATTTCCCGGACGACCCCGAAGAAATCTGGCATGTCGATTCCTCACCCATGGCTTACGAGTTGGAAGCCAGGCACCGCGAGCGTTCTATCCTGCCTGATGATCCTGTGCAGTCTCTTTTGGCGCATCTGCTCGAGGATTTCGGCGATGAGTGGGGCACCAAAATGATGTTTCACTATCGATGGCAGGATAAAGATGCTGGTGGCGATCGGGATCGTGTCGGCTGGTGGATGTCCTACCCGGGAATGGCGCCGGTTGATGACGAGACGCTGACGCAGCGGACCCGTGAGTTTTACGAATGGCAGATTCCGCTTTGGCCCGTGGCGGGCATCGAACCTCAGAACGTGCCGTTGATCGAAGAGATGTATCGGCAGATTCTCGATGCGTTTGATCTGGTGCTTTCTGAGCAGGAGTTTCTATTCGGCAGCAGACCATCTCTGGGCGACTTCGGTTTTTACGGACAGCTTTACCAGTGTTGGATGAACTATGCCTCGCGAGACATCATGAACGAACGCTGCAAGCGTTTGCCCGGTTGGCTTTCTATCATGGATGACGCCGGGGGTGTGCAGGGCGAGTGGCGTGACCCCAATGAACCCCTGGGGCAGGGCGTAAAGCGCTTGTTGTGGCTGGCCGGAGAAGTTTATTTGCCTTATCTGGATGCGACCGATCGTGCATTGATAGATGGCCGGGACCGATTGTCCTTTGAAGGCCTGGGGCATCGGCACGAACAAAACCCCATGAAATACCACGCGAAGTGTTTGCAGGTCATTCGTGAACAGGTTGTGGCGCTCACTGCTGCGGACCAGCAAAGATTGAAAGCGGTGCTCGATGGCACTGACGTCTGGAAGTTTATCTCCCCGGAGGGAAGCTGATATGTCTGAGTTAAAAGGAAAAAATGCCATTGTTACGGGTGCGGCAGTAGGCCTGGGTAACGCTTATGCCCTCGCGCTGGCGCAGGCCGGGGTTAATGTGGCCGTCTGCGATTTGCGTGATGAGGTTTTTGAGCTGAAAGAATCGATGATGTCTCTGGGCGTGAAGGCTGAGGCCTGGCAGGGTGATGTTAGTGACCCTGACCATGTTCGACAGGTCGTTGACGGTGCCGATGCGGCCTTCGGGGGTATCGATATTCTTGTGAACAATGCCGGTGTCTGGGGGGCGAGCGTCGCTGATGATGATCTCGACAAGTCAATCGCTGACTACGAATCGATTGTTGGTACTAATCTGAAGGGAGAGTATCTTTTTGGTCGCGCTGTCATGCCCATTATGATCAAGCAGGGGCGGGGCGGCGATATCATTAACATTGCAACGGACCACATGGTGACCTGTGGTACGCCTTATTACTGCTGCCCGAAACTGGATAGCTGTCCCTGGGGTGATGCGCCGCGACCGACTGGAGGTGGTGATGCCATGGATCTCTATGATGCCGCGAAGTGGGGCCTAAATGGCTTTCTGTACGGCTGGGCAAAGGCGCTGGCGCCCCACGGTATTCGTGTGAACGCGCTCTGTATGGGCGCAACCGATTCCTACATGCTGCGTTCGTTCCATAACTTTGAGCCCTCCGACGAAGAAGTCTCGCAGTGGATGAAGGCGGAAGACAACGCGCAGGTGATGATTGATATTCTGAAGGAAGGACGGGATGGCAGAAATGCACAGAACGTTAATTTCTGTATGGGCAGACCGGTACGTACGGAGCCTGCCCATGAACATGTCTACATTAAGGCCGAGGCGCTCACCATGGGAGAAGACCGATGAGCATTGCGGGAAAAGTTGCGATAGTCAGTGGCGCCGCTGATGGCCTTGGCAGAGCGTTTGCGCTGCGACTCGCCGCAGAAGGGTGCAAGGTCCTGGCATTTGATCGTGATGCCGCCGTCACATCGCTGGACGGGGTGACGAGTCTTGTTGCTGATGTGTCGAAACGAGAAGACGTTGAACGGGTTGTCAATCAGGCCGTAGAAATGGGTGATATCGGGGTGCTGGTAAACAATGCCGGTACCTGGAGGCCAACGCCGGTTGATAGCGATTGGGCGCAGGCCTTGGCGGATTGGGATTATATTATGGACACCAACCTCAAGGGCGTTCTGATGTTGTCCCGGGCGACAGTGCCACATCTGCAAAAAAACGGTGGCCACATCATCAATATTTCCACTTACTATGTGTTGCCAGCAAAAAGTGATGGCACCAATCAACCGAATACTGACCTTTACAACGCGTCGAAGTGGGCGCTTAACGGGTTCACTGATGCCTGGGCCAAGTATCTGGAAAAGGACAACGTCAAGGTAAACGGCATGTGTATGGGTGCGACGGATACACCCATGTTGCGCGGGCTGTTTCCGGACAATCAGTTACCGCCAGATATGGCTGCTGTTGTTATGAGGTCGGAAGACATTGCCGAGCAGATGATGCAGATTATCGGCAGTGGTCGAACCGGAGAGAACTTTGGTGCCTGGGTGGGCGAGCCTATTACGCTGGGCGAAGTGCCACCGCTGCACAAACGAATCACAGGTTAATCAGTGATCAACTATTAGATATTAATGACTAGAAGGGAGTAGAGGGATGAGTTTATTGGAGCAGTTTAGATTGGACGGTCAGGTTGTTGTGATCACAGGGGGTGGTCGTGGTATTGGTGAAGCCATTGCTGTGGGCATGGCGGAAGCCGGTGCTGACATTGTCGTTGCAGCCAGACGAACCAATGAGATTGAGGCCGTTGCCGAGAAAGTGCGGGCCGTTGGTCGCAAGGCGCTGGCGATCACGACTGACATGATGGAAATCGAACAGGTCCAGGCGCTGGCGGATAGAACTTTCAAGGAAATGGGCGGTTTGACCTGCTGGATAAGCAACGCCGGCGGTGCTGATGATCGAGTCCCGAGGACGCTGCTGGATATGCCGGAACGTCAGTGGGATTTTCAGATGAACCTGAATCTGAAGGCAGTTTGGACGGGTGCGCAGGCGGCGGGCAACATTATGAAAGAGAACGGCGGTGGCACGATTATTAATATCTCGTCACAGGCCGCGAATCGCGCCTCGCCACATAACGGTCCGTATGCTGTTGCCAAAAGCGGTGTTAACAACCTGACGCAAACCATGGCCGTGGAAATGGCACCGCTTGGGATCAGGGTGAACTCTGTTTCGCCGGGGCCGATTCCTACCGAGGTTTTTCTTGAGTTCACCGGCATGTCCGAAGACGACATTCCAAACATGGGCAAACAGTTTGGTGTACCGCTGGGACGTATCGGTAAGCCCGAAGATATTGCGCCGGCCTGTGTGTACCTTGCTTCCGATGCTTCCAGCTGGATGACCGGCCAGGACATCAAAATTAACGGCGGCCTGTGATATGACCGATGTCTTCATAGCTGCCGGTACACGCTCAGCGCTGGGCGATTTCGGCGGTTCTCTGAAAGACGTTGCGTTCACTGAACTTGCTTCAGAAGTGGCCCGGGCTTGTATTGACAAGTCCGGTGCCACCGCAGATGCCATTGATCACATCGTCTTTACGACAACCTGTCCCACGGACAAAGACTCGCTTTTTTCAGCCCGCGTTGTTGGCATGAAGAGCGGACTGCCAGAAGCTGCGGCGGCGCTCGACGTTTCCAGGGCCTGCGCCTCGGGACTACAGGCGATTATTTCCGCCGGGCAACAAATACAAACTGGTCAGAGCGAACTGGCACTCGCCGCCGGTGCCGAAATGTTCAGTCGAGCCCCTTTTGCGGTAACAACTTCACGCTGGGGCAATCCGCGAGGTAATCAGCAGCTGGAAGATGTGCTGGAGTGGTGTTACCGCTGTCCCTTCAGTCTGGAGTACATGGGAGACACCGCAGAGAATCTGGCTGAAAAATATCAGTATGAACGTGAGGCGATGGACGACTATGCGGTAACCAGCCAATCACGTGCGCTGGCAGCCATCGATTCCGGTTTCCTTGGCAGACAGATAGCACCGATAACTGTACCCGACGGACGTACTACGCGCGTTTTTGATACGGATGAATCACCCCGAGAAGGGATAACGCTTGAGCGATTGGCCAAACTGAGACCGGCATTTCAACAGGATGGCAAGGTGACAGCGGGAAATTCTTCAGGGGTTACTGATGGTGCAGCGGCGATGCTGGTAGGCACGCGTGATTCCATGGTGAACAACCATGTTGTACCCGAAGCCAGGGTCGTCGACTGGACGGTGGTTGGCGTACTGCCAAGTCTGATGGGGCATGGCCCGGTGCCGGCGATAGAAAAACTGCTGGCGCGAACAGGATTGTCTGTTGCTGACATCGACTACTTCGAGGTCAACGAGGCATTTGCCGTCGTTAATCTGCATGTGGAAGCTCAGCTGGGTATCCCCCGCGACAAGCACAATCTTTATGGTGGTGGCATTTCTGTCGGACATCCGCCCGGGGTGACCGGACTGCGGATGGCGATGACGGCGGTGCAGCATCTGCGGGAAACTAACGGACGCTACGCCATTCTTTCCATGTGCCTTGGTGCAGGACAGGGGCTGGCAATGCTGATTGAGAATGCGACATGAGCTGGAGTCCCTTTAGACCAGATGTGATGAAAGACCCCGGTGACGGGCACAGGTATTTACTGGACAAGTGTCCCGTGCATCATTGCGAGGATTTTGATCCACCTTTTTACACCTTGTCCCGTTACCAGGACGTGCAGGATGCCCTACGTGACATCGACACCTATTCAAGTCATTTCGGGCAGGGGCCCAGATTCACGGAGCCCGCTGGTATGTTGTGTGATCCACCACAGCACACTGGCTACCGGAAACTGATCCAGCAAGCGTTCACGCCCAAGGCCGTTGAAGCCTTAAGGCCACGCGTACTGTCGCTGACCAACCAGTTAGTTGATGACATCATTGCCGGTCCGGAGAGTTTTGATCTGCATGACCAATTGGCCTTCCCGCTGCCTGTGATCATTATCGCTGGCATGCTGGGTGTACCGTCTGCTGACCTTGAAAAATTCAAGGTCTGGTCTGACATGCAGGTCGACATCATGGGGTCAGAAGATCCTACAAAATATATGGAAGAGCAGGGTAAGTTCCAGGCCTATATGCATAACCATATGATGACCCGGCGCGCTGAACTGGAAACGGGTGTCAGTGCGCCAGAAGATCTGTTGACGCTGGTGGCCCGCGCAAAAACAGATAACGGCGATTACATTCCCGATTCGGATGCGTTGTCGATGCTCAATCAACTGCTTGTTGGCGGCAACGAGACAACAACGTCGCTAATTACCAACATGATGTGGCGGCTGCTAGAGGTGCCTGCGCGATGGCAAGCCATTGTCGACGATGAATCATTGATCGAAGCGGCGGTGGAAGAAAGTCTCAGGTTTGATCCGCCGGTTCTAGGTTTGTATCGAAACACGACTCGCGATGTGCAACTACATGACGTGACGATTCCGGAAAACAGCAAGGTCTACATTAACTATGCAGCGGCTAACCGCGATGTTGAAATGTTCGATGACCCGGACGTTTTTGACCTTCATCGACCGGTGAAACGGCACATGGCGTTTGGCCTGGGTGTACACTTTTGCATCGGTGCACCGACGGCCCGGCTTGAAGCTGAAGTGGCGCTGCAGGTTATGCGGCAACGATTACCCCAACTGCAATTGGTCAATGAAGGCGAGCGCATCGGACCCTTCTTTTTGTGGGGGCGAAGAAAATTGCCGGTCCTGCGCAGCACATGAGTCAATCACCAACGCTCGGCGGCTGGTTTTTGAGAGACCTGTCGATTACTGCTGTTATCCTGGGTTTGCTGATAGCCGGGCATGGCTTGTATTCCGCGTTTCCCCATTGGTGGGTTGCTGCGCCTGTCAGCATCCTGGGGTTCGTTGGTTGTTATGCGCTCTGTTATATCGTGCATGAATGGGGTCACTATGTTGGAGCACGGATGAGTGGTATCACTATGCCACTTGCGCCTTATAAGAGTGTCGTGCTTGGCGTTTTCCATCTTCAGGACTATACGAGGCGGCAGTATCTCTGGTTAAGTTGGGGCGGTGACCTGGGTCATGTGCTGGTGTCTGTGATCGCAATGGCTGCCTGGTTTCACCTGGGTGGTCTGGTTTTGTCCGCGTTTGCATTGGGTGGTTTGCTATTCACTGCGCAAGCGCTCTTGGTGGACCAACCCGTCATCTGGCGGGTAACCGGCGGCGCTGATATCGAAGCAACCGCTGCCGCTGGCACCAGCAAGCAAATGATTCTCAAACGAACCTGGCAAAGCTGGTCGGTCGTGCTGATCCTCCTCGGTGTTTGGCAGCTAACTGCCTGATTTCAAAACCTTTCTTTGTGCGCTGCAATATCATCTTTGTAAATTTTTGGATCGCAATACAAAAATTTTTGTATTAGGATTTCCAAGTACCTTGTAAAAGGTCGGCGCCTCTACGTATGTGGTTGTGCGTGAGAATAAGGCGCAAAAAAATAAATTACGCCCAAAGTGAGGGAGGGGAAATGTCTAAAGTACTCAGGTGGAGTGGTAACACTCTGCGTTGTCTGTTTTTACTTGGCTTTGCGTTCGTCAGTCCAATGCTTGTTGCAGAGGATGAACGAGGAACGCTTGAAGAAATCATTGTCACGGGTACGAAGCGGGATGAATCCTCGCAGGATGTACCAATCGCGTTGACAGCTATATCCGAAGAACAGCTTAAGAATCAGTTCCGGACCGACATTTTGGCACTGGGTGAGATGTCACCGGGTGTTGCTTTAGGTCAGGCAGCTGGTTTCCGTGCTATCGCCGGTGGTATTCGAGGTACCGGTCAGAACTCGATTCTGGTCACGCAGGATTCCTCGGTAGTGTTGCTCGTCGATGAATTCGGTATGGCTAACGTTCAATCACAGTTCGTTGAGATGTTCGACATCGAGCGTGTTGAAATTTATCGCGGCCCTCAGGGCACGCTGTTCGGAAAGAGTGCCACCGGTGGCGCAATTTCCATCACCAGTAAAAAGCCCGTGATGGACGAATACTTCGCTGATCTGGAATTCCAGTACGGCAAGTTTGATGGTGACGATGGTGCTGAAGCTGATATCACCAAATATCGCGGTGCGATTAACGTGCCTTTGCTCGAGAACACTCTGGCGATGCGTGCTGTCGCCATCTGGGATGAAGATGAAGGCTACTACACCAACGACAAGGCAACTGCCAACCCATTGGGTGGCATCCCGTTGCCACCAGGTCTCGATAATCCTGCCGTAGGTAGCGGTGAGAATCTGAACAACACTGATGTGTTTGCTTCCAAGATCAAGCTGCTCTGGCAGCCCAATGACATGTACGAAGCCTATTTCATCTGGTCACATCTGGATGATGATTCCGGTTCACCACCCGGTGTCAACGAATCTGAGCCAGGCATGTTGTTGCCAGCTATTGGTTTCCCGTCCATTCAACAGGCTGGTCAGGACGACCCGCTCAGCACCGGTGTTACCAATCAGTGTTGGGGTGAAGCCTTCTGTATCCCTGAAGGGCACCGTGTTGATGTCGATATGTATCAGTTGCATCAGACGCTTAAGCTGGACAACTACACCGTTAAGCTACTGTTTGGTGATCGCAAACAGGAAGAAATTCTGGCCAGCACCTACACGGGTGAAGCCTATCTTTCCCTGTTTGACGCCAGCCGTAACACCACCAGGGATCATACCCAGTGGGAATTGCGGGTGAGTTCAGAATTTGATGGTCCCATCAATTTTGTGGCGGGTGCATCCTATGAGGAAGAAGAGGTCAGCATGTTGTCTTATGCGACCGTCGGCCTCACGGGTTTGCTGACTTTCGACCCGGTAATCGTGTCAGATCCAACGTCAGGTGGTGCGGACCAGGATCGTGAAACGACCGCGTTCTACGCCGATTTTACCTGGGACCTGACAGATCTCTTGTCTATTTCTGGTGGTATCCGTTACACGAAGGATAAAAAAGAATTCTTCCGACGTGCTAACCCCGGTGGCCCGTGTACGGCGCTGACGCCTGCCAGAGATCAAGTGATTATTAATGGCGAGTGTCTCGATTCCCGGTCTACTGCTGCTTCGCGCGCAGGCCCGGACTTTGATCCCCGTACTCTGGAACCCTTCAACCTGCCATTGCCTGACAGTGCCTACGGTATTGCCGGCGGTTCCAGCGATGACTGGGATGAAACAACGTATCGTCTGGTTGCAAACTACAGTGTTTCCGATGACGGCATGATGTACGCGTCTTACGCGACAGGGTTTATTTCCGGAGGGTTTACTGAAACCTGTTCAAGTCTGACGACCTGTCAACCCTACCAGCCTGAGACCAATGAAAACTTTGAGGTCGGCTATAAGGGACAGTTCCTGGATAACACGCTTCAGGCCAACGTTGCTGCTTACTACACCAAGTATGAAGATCTGATTCGATCTCAAGTGGTACCTTTCACCAATGAGTTTGGTGTAACCACGCAGGAAACTATCAACGTGAATGCTGGTGTTTCGGAGGTTACGGGTCTGGAAGCTGAAATCACCTGGCTTGTGAGCGACAACCTTCGGGTAGATATCTTTGCTGGCTGGATGGACCACGAGTACGACGAGTTTGATCTGGATACCAATAACGATGGCATCATTGAAGACCTTTCCGGTTTCAATGTGCCGTTTTCTCCTGAACTCAAGTACGGTGTTTCTCTGACTTACGAGCATGCTGTCTGGAATGGTTCCATGGTCTGGAATGCTAACTTCAATCATCAGGACGAGAATGAGTTTTCCGTATTCAACTCTCCCCTGACGCAGTTCACGGAACGTGATCTGTGGGATGCGAACCTGACTTACCATGACGGTGAGGGACGTTATCGTGTCACGGTCTGGGGTAAGAACCTGACTGACGAACGTTACAGAATCGCAGCTAACTCAGTTGCTGGTCTCTGGAACTTCACCATGTTTGGTCGTCCTCGATCTTATGGTCTGGAGTTTGCAGTAAGCTTCAACTAGTCCAAAGTGCAGTAAAGAACCCGCGTCGGGTAGCCGGCGCGGGTTTTTTTTCGATGGAGTATTAGTCATGACATATAAAGTTTTTCAGTGGGCGAGCGGTAACGTCGGCAAACATACCGCACGGGTGGCCACAGAGCGTGAATCGCTTGAACTGGTTGGCATGCATGTCTTCAATCCCGAAAAAGCCGGCAAAGACGTTGGTGAGCTTATCGGTATAGATTCGGTTGGGGTGGCTGCGACCACTGATATCGAGACGATTAAAAACTCTGATGCAGATGTGGTTATCCACACGCCGTTGCCTTCGCTGATCGTCGGTGAAAAAGAGGATCAGGATCTCGATGATTTTTGCGAGTTGCTCGCGGCCGGGAAGAACGTCATTACCGTGGTGGGTTACATGTATCCCAAGGTTTATGGCGATGCGGTTGTCAACCGCCTGGAAGACGCGTGTCGCGCTGGTAACAGTTCATTTCATTCGACCGGTTTGAATCCTGGATGGATGGGGGATCTGCTTCCGCTGACCATGAGCTCGCTTTCGGAACGTATTGATCACGCACATGTGATCGAGATTTCCTGCTTTGATAACTATGCGTCGCCGGAGATTATGTTTGATTCTATGGGATTTAATGCCACGCCTGATGAATATGAAGTCAAAGCAGGCAGGCAAAAAAAATGGCTTGATGGACTGTTTTCGGAAAGTGTCCAGATGGTCGCAGATGGGATGCAGCTGGGTGTGACAGAAGTCGTCAGTTCGCTGGAAACCGAGTTGGCGAAAGAAGACCTGCAGGTCGCAGCAGGGACAGTGCGCAAAGGAACAGTCGCCGGGCAACACTGGCGATGGTCTGGCATGCGCGATGGCGAAGAGGTTGTTGCCCACGAAACTATCTGGCGAATTCATCCTGATGTTGCCCCGGATTGGGAGGACGGCAGTAACTGGATTCGTTTCAAAGGTAAACCCAACATGAATTTTGAAGTCGCCAGAGACTTTGCTTTTATGGACGACGGTATGCTGGCAACCGGTATGCATGCGGTGAACGCCATCCCCTATGTGGTGGATGCTGATCCTGGCATACAAACATTTCTGGATTTACCCTGGATTTTCCTGCAACGATAAAGCGAGGTTTTTTGTGGCTGATTACAAACCTGAAATGGGATCGGAAGAGGCGGCGGGCAATGCCGACCTCTCCGGAAAAACGATTGTTGTAACGGGCGGTTCTGCGGGTCTGGGAACAGAAACCGTACGGGTGCTTGCAAAGCAGGGCGCTCGCGTCGTCAGTATTGTCAGAGATGAGGCGAAAGGACAGCGAGCGCTGGACGAAATCCGGCAGCAACACCCTGACGTCGATGTATCACTGGCGGTTCTCGATTTGTTTGATCTGGCCAGTGTCAGAAAGGGTGCCAGTGCGATTGCCGCAGCTTTCGATCAAATCGATATGTTAATTAACAACGCCGGTGTTATGGCGGCGCCACTGAGTCGCACCCATGAAGGCCTGGATATGCATCTGGGCACGAACTTTCTGGGCCATTTTGTGCTGACCGCACATCTGATGCCGCAGTTGAAGGCAGCGGGTAACAGTCGCGTGATTAACCTCACCAGTTCTGCTCACAGATTGTCAGACATTCGTTTTGATGACCCGTTTTTCCAGCAGGAGGAGTACAACAAGCTTGCTGCCTACGGGCAGTCCAAAACGGCAATGGTGCTGTTTTCTATTGAACTGGATCGTCGTTACAAGGCAAGTGGGGTTCGGTCAACGGCCGTGCACCCGGGTTTGATCGATACGGAACTGGGGCGTTACTTTACCGAGGAAGAAATGGTTTTCCTGAAGGGTGGTATTCCTGAGGGTGTTGCCATGAAAGATGTGTCCCAGGGTACGGCATCAACTATCTGGGCTGCCTGTCATGCGGATTTTGACAGCATTGCTGCAAAGTTCTGTGAGGACTGTGCAGTGTCCGATGTGATTACCGATCCGGATGCAGATGGCCGCGGGGTCATGCCGCATGCACTCGATATGACTTCAGCCGAAAAGCTATGGCATCTGGCAGAGCAATGGTCGGGTGATACTTTTACCGCATAATCTGCGCCTAACAAGAGATGGACACAAATCAGGAGATGAAAGATGGGATTACATGATCAGTTTCGCCTGGACGGTAAAGTAGCCGTTGTCACAGGTGGTGGTAGAGGCATTGGACGGGGTATTGCACTGGGGTTCGCCGAAAGTGGTGCGGATGTCGTGGTGATCGCAAGGCGACAGGCGGATGTCGATGCTGTCGCCAAAGAGATAGAAGAAAGAGGTCAGCGGGGTCTGGGCATATCAGCGGATGTCATGGATTGGGATTCGATACCGGCGGCACTGGATCGGGTGATCGAAGAATTTGGTCGGCTCGACATCATGGTGAACAATGCCGGTGGTAACCTTGATCGAAAGATGTGGTCACTACCTGATATCCCCATCGAAAAGTTTGATGAACAGTTACATCTGAATATGAAAACCAAATTCTGGGGTTCGCAGCAGGCTGCCAAGCGCATGACGGATGGCGGTGCCATTATCAATATCATTTCAATTGCGGCTCACAAACCATCTCCGGGGTTTGGCGTCTATTCAGCAGCCAATATGGGCATGATCAGTATGACCCGGACCTTGTCGGTGGAACTTGCGCCCAAGAAGATTACGGTCAACTGTATTGCACCAGGCATCATCGTGACGGACATGTTGAAAGAGACCATGAACGTGACTGAAGATCAGGCAAACCAAATGTTCGAGGAGGCCATACCGCTCGGCAGAACGGGTTACCCTCAGGACTGCGCTGCGGCAGCGTTGCTATTTGCATCACCTGCAGGCGAGTGGATTACGGGCCAGTTTATTGATGTGGCGGGTGGTCAACCGACCTGACGTTGATCGTCTGCAGTGGTTTTTCTGGAGAGGAGTAGAACATGGATTTAGGATTAGAAGGTGCCCGTGCGGTTATTTCTGGTGGCACTCAGGGTATTGGTTTTGCGGTTGCCCGTGAACTGTTGCAGGAAGGCGCGAACGTCAGCATCGCTGCCAGAACAGCAGACAAGGTTGATGCGGCGGTGGCCGAGCTTTCTGCCTTCGGTAATGTTGGCGGTCAGGTGTGTGATGTGTCGGATTACGATGCTACTGTCGCCTGGATGCAGGCTGCGGCAGCGTCAATGGGCGGCATTGATATTGTTGTTCATAATGCGACCGCCAGCGGGCTTCCCGACGGTGGACCCGATTCCTGGCGCAAGAACTTTGAGATTGATGTGCTGGGTATGGTTGGCATGAGCGAGGGTGCACTGCCTTTTCTGGAAGCATCGGAACGCGCAGCGCTTGTTCAGATTGCTTCCATTACCGGTATTGAACATCACGATGTGCCAATCAGTCCGAGTTACGGCGCCATGAAAGCCGCGTCAATCCGGCACATGTCTCAGCGTGCGCAGAATTGGGGTGCCAATGGGATTCGTGCGAATACGGTGGCGCCGGGTCCTATCTACATTGACGGCGGTGCCTGGAACAACATCAAGGACAATGCTACCCCGCTGTATGAACGAGACCGGGATTGGCACCCGAGCAAACGGATGGGTACAGCTGAAGAGGTAGCGAGAGTGGTCGCGTTTCTGGCCAGTCCAGCGGCAAGCTGGGTGAGTGGTACAACCGTGCGCGTTGATGGTGCCTTTACCCGGAGCGTCGATTTCTAGCGGTATTGTGCTAGCTGCAGAAGCTTGAGATATCCTCGCGCAGCTCAGCGGCCTGGCGCTGCTTTTCCGTCTCACTGATTCGTATCTCGTTGCCGTCATCATCAAAGAAGGCAACCCTGCCTTCGAGTGCAGTCAGCCTTGCTTTGGCTTTCTTGCAGGTAGGCACCATGGTTTCCTGAAGGCGGCGGTCGGCAACCGCCGCTTCCGTTTTCTCTCGTTGCCTTTTTTCGGCAGTTGTCTCACTCAGGTACTGATATTGATTCGGGTCTGTATAGGGATAACCCTCATCGATATTGTCGATTTCGAACTTCTTCTGCTCGGTCTTGATGGTCCCGGGCGGTGGCTTATCTGTGAAATGTTTCTTGCCATCCCCATCTGTCCAGACATAAACCTCCGCTGCCAGACCGGGATTGCTACCCAGCGTCGCCGTAATCAACGTTGTTAGAAGAGAGACAGTCAGGCGTTTTCTGATCATAAGTTGCCTGGCAAAAAGACGATTAAATGGTTCAGCAGCATCGCGGTAATTCCAAATGATTTCAGAAACTTAGCAGATCACAAGCGCCGAGGTGAAGCGGTGTGTGCTGCCTGACGTCGCTTCCAGGCGCTTTCGGTAGTACCTTATCCGGTGACATTACTTTGAGGAATCGTATCGTGACAATGAAACTGGGGGCGTTTTCTATCAGTCTTGCCGTACAGGACCTGGCGGCATCAAAGGCGTTCTACCGCAAACTGGGTTTTGAGGAGGTGGGCGATAGCGGTGCTGAAAACTGGGCTATGCTCAGAAACGGTGAACACGTTATTGGGCTCTTTCAGGGAATGTTTGAGGGTAATCTGCTTACCTTTAACCCTGGCTGGAACCAGAAGGCCGAAGCCGTCGATCCCTATACTGATGTTCGTGACATCCAGCGTCAGCTTCAGGCAGAGGGGGTTGAACTGCTTGCGACTGCCGATGAAGGCACCACGGGTCCAGCAAGCCTGATGCTGACTGATCCTGACGGTAATCAGATATTGATTGACCAACACAGATAGATCACAGGTAAACTCCGCCTTTGACTTTATAGAGCAGGTATCAAGGCATGTTGGAGCGAGTTTTTACCGAAGAGCAGACGATTTTTCGGGACGCTTATCGTAAGTTTCTGGCACAGGAAATTGTGCCGCATATGGAACGCTGGAGAGACCAGGGCATTGTTGACCGGGAAGCGTTTGTTGCTGCGGGTAAACATGGCTTTCTCATGGTCTGGCCTGCGGAAAAACATGGTGGTATGGGGGATGATGACTTCCGATTTGAACAGGTCATCATGGAAGAGTCCGCGTATGCACGTTGCACAGACTGGTTCAACACGCTGCATAGTCGACTGGTCGGCCCCTATCTCACGCGCTTTGGTTCTGCTGAACAGCAGGATCGGTTCCTGCCAGGTTGTACCAGCGGAGAAACGATCCTGGCGGTAGCAATGACAGAACCGGATGCGGGTAGTGATCTCGCCGGTATGCGCTCGCGGGCCGTTCAGGATGGTGATGACTGGGTACTAAACGGACAGAAAACCTATATCTCAAACGGCATTAATGCAGACCTCGTCGTGGTTGCAGCGAAAACCGGCGCCGATGATAAACCTCACGAAATGACACTGTTTTTGGTTGAGCGCGGTATGCCGGGCTTTGAGCGGGGCAGGAACCTCAAGAAGATGGGCCTGAAAGCCCAGGATACGGCGGAACTGTTTTTTAACGATGTCCGTATTCCCTCGGCGAATGTCCTCGGAGAAGCGGGCAAAGGCTTTTACTATCTGATGGAGGGCCTCGCTGAGGAAAGATTGATCGGTGCCTGCCAGTATCTTGCCCAGGCCCAGCTCTCGTTCGATTTGACCCTGACTTTTGTCAGAGAACGGAATATCTTTGGCAAAAAAGTTGCAGATTTCCAGAATACCCAGTTCAAGCTGGCGGAGCTGCGCACGGAACTGGACATCGCACAGACCTTTGTGGATCAGTGTGTTGCGGCGCAAAACGCCGGTAAGTTAACACCGGTGGATGCTGCCAAGGCGAAGTACCATTGCAGTGAGGTGCAGGTGCGAGCAGCCGCAACGGGTGTTCAGTTGCATGGTGGGGCTGGTTACATGGATGAGTATCCGATATCGAGACAGTATACAGACGCCGCCATCTCACCGATCTACGCGGGTTCATCCGAGATTATGAAACTCCTGATCAGCCGTGATTTCCTGAGGGATGATTATGAGCCGTTCAACACCCGAAATTTTTGAGCAACGCTAGCCGCGAAGGTAAGCAACGCTAACCGCTAAGGAATGTTCCCTGAACTTGCAGTGGGATCATTCCTCGATTGAGATAGCGACGGCGGGGCAGACCTCGGCGGCCTCCCTTGCATGTTTTTGCGTGCCTTCGTCGCTGATCTCATCGATCAGCACAATTGGGTACCCCTCGTCATCCATTTTGAAAAGCTCTGGGTGATTGTAGTAGCACTCACCGGACATGTAGCACTTTTCTTTGTCTACCTTTACTTTCATTGGTCAAACGCCATCCAGAGTTCTTTGGGAGATCGGAAACCGCCGCTGTCGATCGAAGGAGAACTGATGCCTTCGTGCTCGGCAAACTTCGGACGAGCGTTTTTGACGCGAGCAGCCAGCGTGCTGCAGGCAATGGCGGATTCTTGTCTTGCCATGGCATAGCCCATACAAAAGTGCTGGCCAATACCGAACCCCAGGTGGCCATTTTTACCATCCTTGTATCTGCCGGAACGGTTTTCCCGGCCCATGTGCAGATCGTCGCGATGGATGTCAAAAGTGTCTGGGTCTTTGAAAGCACGTTCGTCGCGATTACCAGCGCCCAGGTACAAGATGACGCCAGCACGCTCCGGAATCACGTCATTGTGTAAGGGAATCTCGCGGGTCGTATATCGGAACTGGGCGTGAACAACGGGGTCGTAACGCATCATTTCCGTAAAGACGTTCTCCCAGAGATCAGGATTATCAACGACATCCTGAGCCTGGTCGGGGCGCGTGTACATAAGGTGATACCACATGTTGGCAATGGCTTTTTCCGTGGTGTCACCACCGGCTGCCAGGAGCAACGCGACAAAACCTTTAACTTCTTCGACAGACATGCGACTGCCACCCATTTCGGCAACACAGATACGGGACAGTAAGTCCTCGCCCGGATTTTTTGTGCGTTCCTTGATCAGCGGGTCAATGTAATCCCACATGTCGTTGCGTGCCTCAAGTCCACGCATCAGGTGCTCGCCACCAAACCCAAGACCCGCGATCAGCGACTGGTACCATTCAACGAAGGTGTCTTCATCCTCGCGTGGCAGGCCCAACATGTTTGAGATCACACGAATAGGGACCTGGCTGGCGAACTGGCTTACCAGTTCAACTTCCCCGGCATCGATAAAGCGGTCGATGACTTCATCAGATATCTGATGGATCATCGGGATAAAGTCCTGAAGTTTCTGGCCGACAAATTGACCGGCAACAATGTTTCGCAGGCGCCGATGTTCATCGCTGTTACCGTACTCCAGAATGTTTGGCCCGAATACGTGTCGTGAACCGAAGTCGTAGGGGCCGTCTGGTTTGTACATGGCACGGTCGTAGCTTTCGTTATCCTGAAACGCGCCGTCTACGTCCCAGTATCGGGAGATGATCCAGCGATTATGAAAGCGATCATGAAAAATAGGATGATGTTCTCTCAACTGTTGGTAGATGGGGAAGGGATCTTTCTGAAACTCCTCCGAATCGAAAATACGTGGGTCGATAACGGGTCCAAGATCTTTCACAGCTTCTGACATGATTAGGGTCCTTGGCTATTGTTTTTTGTATGTGACGGGTAGTTTCCAGCAGGTGTGCATTTCGCCGATGGTCATGCTGGTTAGTGTCGGGTTTGCGCCCTCAGTGATTTGAATGTTCGACAGTGTATCGCTCAATATCTGGGAAGCGGTTACCGCAGTATCCCGGGTAATAGCATACCTGGACCGTGGTCTGTCCTCGGGTACAGCCGGATGCACTGAAGGTTTGCCCAGGCCAAAAGTAATGCCCGTTGCCAGACCGTCAGCACGATACTGGCCGCGTGGCTCCCGGTGACACATATCGCGTCGGTCCGCAATGAAGGTATCCGGGTCTTTGAATATTCGTGGATCACGATTCGCCGCGCCAGCGGAACAGACCAGCCTTGCACCTTCGGGCAGCAAGCGCCCGAATCGTTCCACTTCATGCCTGGCGAAACGATAAGCCGATGTCACCGGTGCTGAATGTCGCAGGGTTTCCAGGTAGGCCAGCTTCATCAGCCGACGCTCGGTTCGAGCTTTGGCGAATTCATCGGGATGCTTGAGCAACAGGTACCACAAGTTGGCAAGCGCGCCATGCAATGTTTCGTGATCACCTTCAAGTAGTGTTACGACCACGTCCTCAGCACTCGCGGGGATGGGTAACTGCACCATGGCAGAAACCATGTCGTCACCGGGTGACGCCTTTCGTTTGGCGACTATCGGCTCGAAGTAGTTAACGAGTTCGTTCATTGCCTGACGGCCGTCTTCCTGCAGTTCAGGTTTCCAGGAAGTGCCGCGCTGCATGCGCCAGTAACGTCGTGCGAACTCCGCTGCATCAGCTTCGGGGATATCAAAGCGCCGCAGCAGCAACTCCAGGGAGAATCTTGCTGCGAAGCCGGTCGCCAGGTCGCCTGATCCAGCGCTGGCGAGCTCCTGAGCGAGTTTTTCTGCTACTACCGGTCCATCTTCATCGTAACGGGCTTCTTCAACGGTCATCACCGAAAGCTCGTTGTTCAGGTCTCTGCCGAAGTTGTTGAGTCCGTAGAACCAGGTTTTTGGTCGCGTTTCGAAATTGGCGTCATCTGCGAAAACTGACGTCACGTCGTTGTATTGCGTAATCCAGAAACTGTTGCTGAGCCAGTCACGATAACAGGGGTAATTTTCGCGCAGTATCTCCAGCAGCGGGTAGGGGTTCTTTCTATAGTCCTCCGAAATTAACTGTCCGGCATTGAGCTTTTCAGTACTTTCTCCGACGCGCTCTCGCTGATAGACCTCGTAGGTCCGAAATCCCGGTGTTTCCTGATCGTATTTTTTCCGGGTAATGACAATGCCGTTTCTACCGGCAACATTCGATGGTTCTTTCATTACTGATGCCACTTGCTGGCCTCCTACTGCTTGTCGAATTCCAGCCACGCCGCGCGCACCGACGTAATACCCATCGGCGCAGGGCTCTTACCATCAATATCTTTAGGCATCAGGTCCTCTCGGATACTTGGTTTACCCATTCGCTTTAACAGGATTTTCGAACCAACGACTGCTTCCTGATGAGATATCCAGGCCCCGGGACAAAGGTGAGGGCCAACGCCGAAGGCCATATGGGAACATTTCCCTTCTTTGCGGTAACCCGAGCGCAGCAGCTTGCCTGAATAGAGATCCTCTCGGAAGATGTTGAAGGACTCTGGGTCTTTGAAAATTCGATCATCATGATTCGCAGAGAAGTCGACCATTTGCATCAGGGACCCTGCGGGTACCTTGACGCCATGCATTTCAACGTCGAACGTGTTGTGTCTGGGCTGTCCGCCGATGGGGGACGCGATTCGAAGGGTTTCGTGGAAGGCCTTGTCCCAGTTTTCCTCGTCATCCACGACGGCCTGGAATTGTTCCGGGTGCCGCATCAGCAGGGTCCACATGTTGAGGATCGCACCCCGAGTGGTTTCACCACCACCACCAACGACAAGCGCAATATTTGAAGTGATCTCTTCGGTGGACAGATAATCACCATCAACTTTCGTCTCGCACAGTTTACTGATGATGTCTTTGCTCGTTGGATTACCTTGTTCATCGTGCAGGTAAGTTGGCTCTATGCGGCGTTCCTCGACAATACCGGCAACGTAGTCTTCAAGGTCCTGCCGGGCCTCAACGCCTTGCTTATGCGTGGCTGAGCCGCCCAGCCCGGTCATCATGGAGTTGTACCAGTAGAAAAACTGGGACTGTGCTTCTTTCGGGAAACCCAGAACTTCACAGACCACACGAATTGGAAATTCATTCGCGAATGCCATACCCAGTTCGATAGTGCGCTTGCCGTCTCTATCCTGGACATGCTCTGCGCCATTCGCCGCCATCTTGTCCCAGTCATCGATCATTTCATTGGCTAGACTTTCGATCGCTGGAATCCGGCTATTAAGTGCCTGACCCACAAGATGCTGACCATAGAGGTTGCGGCGTCTGCGGTGCTCTACACCGGACAGCTCCAATTGGGTGTTGCCCAGTACGCCGCTGGATGAGCCTTTCGGGATAGTGTTAAAGCCCTCGTCATCGAAGTAGCATTCTGTGATGTCATCGTACCGGGTGACCCAGTAGGTATTGTGCAGTTTGTCGTGATAGACGGGATAGTGGTCCCTGAGTATTTTGTAATAGGGGTAGGGATTTCTAAAAAATTCAGGGGCATCGAAGATGCGGGGGTCTATCAGTGGCGTGCCATCTTCCGCGTGCCCCATGTCAAAGGCTTCACCTTCCGGCATCAGTGGAAAGTCTTTTGGCTTACTGATGTCCTGTTCAGCGTTGTCAGCCAATTCCTCCAGAAATTCAAATGTACTCATAGGATTCTCCCGTCAAAATTTGCGCGGTTCGCTTACCTGGCGCTTTGGCCAGAGGAAATCGATTCTTGTGCGGTAAATCAGCCATTGGCCGAATACCTTTTTATAAACGTCATCATACACACCGTAGAGGATCAGGGGGTTGTCGATACCCTCGGTTGTGCGCAGGTCGTGAAGATACCAGCGACCATGGGCCGTTGTTTCGTCGATCATCTCAATCAACGGGTTGGTCACTGCATGCAGGACACCAAAGGAAGGCCCTTCCTGTTTTGCATAAGCGGAAAAATTCTCATGAATAACCGCCTTGCCTTCCCAGTCTCCGCCATAGTCTGGTCCAAATTCGCAGACGGCATCTTCGGTGAACAGATCAACCAGTTCATCAATTCGTTTGCCGTCGAAGTAGTGGCTGTATTTGATGCGTAGCTGTTTAATGTTCTCTATTTCGAGAAACTCTTCCAGATTCATTGCCATAATTAAAACTGTAGTCAAGTACAAAAATTGACTTTAGCGTACTCCCTCTGATTACCCCTTGCAAGGCGATAGGAGACAGTGTTTTGCAACTTGTAGTCAAGTACAAAAATCTCAATTAGACTACCGGCTCGATTCGCATTTAGAGGAACCCCTCAGGATGACATTTGTAATCGCTAATGCCTGCGTGGACGTGATGGATCAGTCCTGTATTGAGGTATGCCCTGTGGACTGTATCTACATCGAAGATGGAGATCGTATGTGCTACATCGAGCCCGTTGAGTGTATTGATTGCGGGGTCTGTGAGTCTGCCTGTCCCGTGGGCGCGATCTTCGATGAACCCGATGTGCCCAGGGAATCGGTGGAATTTACAGAAATCAATGCGCTCTGGTTTAAAGACAAGGACGCAGCGCGCAAAAAAATAGATGCATTTATGGACGGCAATACTGCCGTCACCTAGATACTGAGGATCACTTGAGCAATATCAGGCCGCTGACACCAAAGCAGGAAGATCGCCGACAACGCATACTGGCTGCTGCACGCAAGATGGTGGCGGATCAGGGGTACGACGGTATGGTGATGAGTCAGGTGGCCGAGGCTGCCGGTGTTTCGCCGACAACGCTGTACAACCTTTACAACACCAAAGATGAGCTGTTGCTTGAGGCGCTTCGCGAACTGCTGATTGAGAATTATCAGCGACGCAGCGCGTTAGTGGTTGAGCCTGGTTGGGAGATGTTGCTGGCCAGAGTTGAAAATGGCGCACGCCTCAGACAGGAGGAACCCGCTTACGGTGAGGCAATAACCAATGCTTTACTGCGCGCCGTTCCTGGTGACGCGCTGACGCAATTGCTGTTTGATGCGGTCCGGGAAGACTACCAGCATAGTCTTGAGAAGATGGCAGGCAGAGGCGAGTTATTGCCTGGCGTCGACATCCACCACTTGTCAGTGCTGATGCTGGGTAACTATTGGTCAACTTACACCCTGCTGAACAAGGGGGTAGAAAAAAATGCCGGCATCGTACGTAGTGTCAAAATTAATCTGCTCTCATTGCTGATCGCAGCATCACGGGGCGAGGCGAGGGAAGCCATGGAAGTGCGGCTTGCTGCCATTAGAGAAGAACCTGCAGAGGAAGCACCATGAAAGAACCCTATGAAACCCTGATTCCAGAATCGCTCGAGGAGGTCAACTTCCTCGATGCGAAACTACAGAATTGTCCTTACCCCGCCTATCAGTTGCTGCGCGATGAAGCGCCGGTGTGGAAAGACCCCGTTACCGGGTTTTATGTTGTATCGCGTTTCGAAGATATGCGGGCGATCCTGCTGGACACGAAGAATTTCTCCAATGACATGCGAGGCGGCCAGGGCAACAGCCGCGAACAGCTGGATGCCGGGCGGGCGCAACGCATGTTGAAACTCTACGAGGATAAGGGCTGGGTCCCCGGCGCAACGCTGGCGGGCAGGGATGATCCCAATCACAAGCAGATGCGCGCGATGTTCAATGAAGCGTTTAAGCCCAAGAAGATCGACGGCATGGACCCGTTTGTTCGTGACACTGCTTACAAACTCATTGATGCATTTGTAGACGATGGTCACTGTGAATGGATACATCAGTATGCGGTACCGCTGCCGTTGATCGTTATCGGGCAGCAGATGGGTGTCCCTGAAGAAGACATCTGGAAGATCAAGGCATGGACCGACGCCTGGGTACAGCGACTCGGTATGATGCAGACGGAAGAGGAAGAGCAGTGGTCGGTTGAGATGGAAATTGAAGCCCAACACTACTTCCAACCAATCTTTGACAAACTCAGACAGCAACCTGATGACACGCTGCTTTCTGATATGGTTAATCGTGTGATCCCGGAATGGGGTCGAACGTTAAACGACAACGAGTTGCACGCGGAAATGATGGCCGATACGTTTGTCGGTGGCTCAGAAACGACAACCAACGCGATCGGATATGGCATTAAGTTGTTGATCGAAAATCCTCAGGTCTGGCAGCAGCTGAAGTCAGATCCAGAGAAGTACTTGCGGACATTTTGCGAGGAAGTCGTTCGCCTTGAGGGACCTGTCCAGGGCTTATTCAGAATGGCCGCCAACGATGTTGAAATGCACGGGGTAACGATTCCCAAGGGATCGATGGTTAATGTGCGGTATGCGGCGGCCAATCGGGACGAGCGCGAGTTTGAATGCCCAGCAGATCTGAACCTCGAGCGGGAAAAGGCGGGCAGGCATGTCGGTTATGGCTCGGGTATACACCACTGTCTGGGTGCACCGCTGGCCCGACGTGAACTCTTCTGGGCGTTCCGGGCGCTCATCGATAGAGTTGACGAGATGCGATTTACGCCGGGGAGAAATGATTTTGAAGTGGCGCCGAGCTTCTCGCTGCGGGCCATGAAAGCGTTGTATATTGAGTTTGATGCAAAACCCAAGGCGGATCGCGTTGATCCAGCGGCGCTTGATATTGATTCCAACGCGACAGCAATAGACAATCCAGCGAACAGCTGAACAAACACGAGAGAGAGGGAAATACCAATGGCTGAAATGTTTAAGGATATTGATCCGGATACGATGCCCCGTTCACCGGGACTGACCTATCAGGACTTACTCGACCAGGACACGCACGACGTACCTGAAGTGCTGCGATTGCAGTCACCCAAAGATGTTGGTCTGGCTGATTTTTCCAAGGATCGCTATACAAAACGCGAATACCACGAAAAGGAAGTTGAGAACCTTTGGATGAAAGTCTGGCAAATGGCCTGTCGCGAAGAGGAAATCCCCGAGCCAGGCGATCATATGCGTTATGACATTGCCGGCCGTTCTTTTTTGATCGTGCGTCAGGAAAATCACGAAATCAAAGCCTACCCGAACGCCTGTCTGCATCGCGGTCGAATGCTAAAAGAGTTTGATGGGCACGCTTCCGAGATTCGCTGTGCTTTTCATGGGTTCGCCTGGACGCTGGATGGTTGCCTAAAAGATGTACCTGCTCGCTGGGATTTTCCGCAGATCGAGGATGAAGAGTTCTCACTGCCTGAGATACCTGTTGCTACCTGGGCGGGCTTTATTTTCATCAACCCTGATCAGGATTGTGAGCCGTTTGAGCCTTTTGTGGCAGAGCTGGCGGAACAGTTTGAGCGTTGGGATCTGGGCTCACTGTATATTCAGGCCCACGTCGCCCGAGAGTTGCCTTGCAACTGGAAGATCGCCCAGGAGGCGTTTTGTGAGGCTTACCACGTCAACGGTACACATCCACAGATCATGCGATCGCTTGGTGATGTCAACAGCCAGGTGGACGTCTGGGAAAACTGTTCACGGGTGATCACACCCGGTGGCACCAGCAGTCCGCTGCTCGATTACGAGATGAGCGATGAAGATGTGTTGCGAGCCATGATGGATATTCCCATCGGTCAGCCCGTGCCGCCTATCCCCGAAGGAATGAACGCGCGGGCCTTTCTTGCCGCAATGAGTCGTGAAGGTCTTCGAGCTGACGCTGGCGACAAGGTTGATGAGTACTGTGATGCAGAGATTGTTGACAGTATTGATTATACGCTCTGGCCGAATCTGCATCCCTGGGGCGCGTTTAACAAGATCGTGTATCGCTTCCGACCGAATGGGGATGATCACCGAACCTGCATCATGGAGTGCTACCAACTGATGCCTTTCCAGGGAGAAAGACCACCTGCGGCACCGATTCACTGGCTGGGTAACGACGAGCCATGGTCTGCTGCACTGGGTTTCCTGGGGCGCGTATTTGATCAGGATGTCTTCAATATGCCCAAGGTTCAGATGGGATTGGAGTCGACCTACAAGCCCGGCGTAACGCTCTCTGGTTATCAGGAAGCAAAAGTCCGTTGGCTCCATCACAAACTGACAGAATGGGTGGGTGAATAACATGAGCATGACGCATCCTTTTGACACCGAATGCCTCTACGAGCTGACCGAGGATGGCAACATCCGAATAACCAAAGACGGCAAGACCGGTCTTTTTAATGGTTCAGGCGTGCATATCTCAGGTGAGATACGAGAGGCCGACCCGCAGATGTGTAACTGGATTACGAATGTGCCTAATCCCGATACACAACTGACAACCTCTCGTATTGCTGGTCGGGATGATGGCGGCAAGTCCGTCAAGTCCCACCTGGGCTGACATGCCTAGATACGTGTTGATTGGTCTCTGTGAGCCCAAGTCAGATGAAGATCAGGCTGCCTTCGATGAATGGTTTATCAATCAGCATATAGAAGATACCACCCGGTGCCCGAGCTTTGTTCGTGGCACCGTCTTTAAGCTGGCTGGACCGCATCTCGATCTGGAAACCCGTGCCGGTTATCTGTCACTTTATGAAGTCGAGGCAGATAGCTACGAAGAAGCCGAGCGTGTGCTCAACGCGTGGCAGGCAGATCCCGATGCCTGGGAGGGTCGGCGTCGTCACACTGAAACGATGGAAAAATTCGGAAGTATTCCGATGAATATCAACGGTTCTGGCTGGTATGAAGAGGTCCGGTCGTTCCAGGGACCTGCCGCTGACAAGCGCTAGCGCGGCCGGTCAGACCGCGCGGTTGCGCTTTTCCCAATAGGGTGTTCGCAGTTCACGTTTGAGAATTTTGCCGGTTGGGGCTTTGGGCAGTGAGGGTACAAAATCCACCGATTTTGGTTTCTGGTACGATGCCAGATGGGCCCTTGCGGTGTCGATGATTTCGGCTTCGGTCGCTGACTCACCAGGTTTCATCACAACAACGGCTTTAACGGACTCACCCCATTCGTCATCAGGCACGCCAATAACAGCGCACTCCAGAACACCCGGGTGTTGATGGATGGCTGCCTCTACCTGGGTGGAGTAGATATTTTCGCCACCAGAGATAATCATGTCTTTTGAGCGATCGACAATGAAGACATAACCGTCGGTATCCCAGGTGGCAATATCGCCGGTCCACATCCAGCCGTCCCGAATGGTTTCCGCGGTTAACTCGGGTTTGCGCCAGTAGCCCAGCATGTTGGCCTCCGAGCTGACGATGATTTCACCGGAACTTTGACCGTCCCTCGGTACATCTTTGCCCTGTTCATCGACCACACGGATTCTCGTTACAAATCCCTCCCGGCCACAGGCGTTTAAGCGCTCAGCGTTGGTCCCCGCAACCGCAAGTGCATGATCCTCTTGCGACAGGAATGTCATGGTCATGCCTTCTGTCTGCCCATAGCCTTGAATCAGCGTGCACGGAAAGGAGGACAATGCCGCTTTGACGACAGTTTCAGGCATTGGCCCGCCGCCATACTGAATGTTTCGCAAACTGCTGAGGTCGTATTGCTCAAAATCCTCAACGGCCATCATCCAGTTGAGCATCGTGGTAATGCCGAGAAACGCGGAGACCTTCTCTCGCTGAATAATCTCAAGGGCGGCCTTTGCTTCGAAATTCATCAGTACACAAGGGCAACCGTGTGCGATGTAGTTCATGGCGAGGGCAACGGGGATGTGAAACATCTGGCCGGTCAGCATGTAGACATCTGTTGGCACGACACGCTCTGCGACGGTCTGATTGAGCATGCCCATGTACAGCGAGTGGTGTGAGTGCAGGGCCCCTTTGGATAACCCTGTGGTCCCGCCGGTGTAGAGAATCAGCACGGGATCGTTGCCGCCCACATCAATGTCAGGGTCGCTAGCGCTGCCACTGGCCACCAGTTGCTCGTAGCTGCTATCACTATCTGGCCCGTAGGACAGGCAATCCAGGTGCCCGTCCAGATGGCCGACAACCTCATCTCTGAGTGACATAAAATCGCTGTGACAGATAAACACCGCGGGTTCGCCGTCCTCGACAATTCTCGCGATTTCCTCTCCTGAGAGCCGCCAGTTCATGGGCTGGGCAATGAATCCAGCCATAGCGCAGGCATAGTAAATCTCAAAGTACTCAATGCTATTAGTACTGAGTACGGCAACGCGATCACCCCTCGAGAGCCCCCTTGTGGTTAATCCATTGGCGAGTCTGGTGACACGGGCCAACAATTCCTCAAACGAGATCCGCCGGTCTGTTGTGGTATCGACGATGACGGTCTTGTTCGGTGTCAGGCCTGCCCACTTTTTTAGGGCGTCCGCGAGGTTCATCAGCTGACCTGCGGATAGGGCGTATCAAACGATGGCATGACCATTTTTTGCGGCCACAAGAATTGCAGGCTGCACTTGGAAATTTTCCATTCACCTGCGACTTTGACATATTCTTCATCGTAGAGACCGAACCAGACAATGGGCTGTTGATCGGCTTCAGTGGTTGTGACCACGTCAATGAGGTAGGAACGCCCCTTGGCGGTGTCGGGCCCGGTAAGGTCGATGTAGTGATTAGTAATATGATGCATCGCGCTGAACGGATCCTGTGCGTCGAACACACCATGGTAATTGGTACGGATGGTTTCACGACCTTCCCAGTTGCCATACTCCGGGCCGAACTCGCAAACGGCATCTTCGGTAAAGATATCGGCGAGCGCATCGATCTGGCCGGAGTCCATAAGGTGAGAATAAAGCTGCTTGAGCTTTCTGATTTTCTCTTTTTCGAGCAGTTCTCGCAGCTCAACCATTTCTTCAGCAGTAAATTCACTCACAGCGTATCTCCCTTTTGACCGAGTTAGTTGGTCAGGCATGATGACATAAAACTGTTGTGTACTACAGAAAGTGACACCCTATGTCAGGACGTCAGGCAGGTCTGTGCATCCTGCGTGGCGGACGGCGTTTTATTCGGATACCTGGCCCAGGTAAGTGTCAATTGCCGCTTCAATGAGTTTCATGCGAATACCCTGCAGGTGTTCCAGTTCAGCCTGTACCTCCAACGAGCGTAGCGCGTATTGGCGGGTAAGCTCTGGTGCGTGCTCGATATCTATTTTGCCGCGGTTGTACTGGTACTCACGCTCCAGATTCATCAGGGTACGTTTCTTGGTGATGATGTCGCGTTTTACCTGTTCCAACGCCGTGTTTTCAACAACCGGGGTGGCCGCTGGTTCAGGTGTATTGGCGCAGGGTTTTTCCGAATAGATGGGTTCTCCCTGGCTTCCCGTGCAGTGATAGATATCCAGTGCCCAGGAGCTTGGGGAGAATGCGACAAGCGCGATACAGGTTGTGAGGTTGAGCAGCCATTTATTCATAGTGCGCAACATAGATGTCGCAGGGTGCCTGCAACAGATCAGACGCGACCAACGGAGTGTTTCAGGGATCAGTGGTCAGCGGTCAACAAGAAGTGTGACCGCCATCACAGCCGGGCCCTTCAGGTTCCGGGCCCTCAGATCTAAGACATCAACTCGGATAAAGTTCGAGATCAGGCGTTTTTGGCCCAGTCTCGAGCGTCCTGTGATGAAACCCACTGCAGCGCATTCTTCAGCAACCGTCTGAAATACTCGTTACCAAAAGCTGCGGGGCTGTCGCCGATATCGGAAGCGACAACCGGCGAGTTTCTTGCGGCGTTGGCCCAGACGACCAGATTACTGCCCGCTGGGTGAGACCAGTTTTCCTGCTCCTCGGGTGGTGCCAGCGGCGGCGCGGTGAAGTTCTCAGAAACATAGTCGTAGTCACTGCGCATGAGGGGTACGACATGCGATTCAAAGTTCGGCGACTTGATATAGATCTCATCTGAAACAGTGAACCCCTGCTCAAGTCCGGCGGTGACAGGATGATTGGGATCAACCGGGGTCAGTGTAAACTCCGGATTGGGGTGCGGCCCATGTCCGCCGCGATAACCGGACCCGGGCAGTTTTTCGCCATACACTTCGCCACCTTTCAGCAAAAAGGACGAACCATGAATTTCACGCCAGAGTGGCCAATCAGGCCAACCAACGGTGCCGTGGTTCAGCAGCACAATGCCTTTACCTGCCTCAATAAGCTGTTCGATGGCGTGCACATAGGTGGCGGGTGGGGCACCTGTATCGTTGGCGTCGTCGTGCAATAGACCAATTTCAGGAATACCTGACATATCGTAGAAAAGTACGGCGTCATATCGAGCAACGTTCTCAGGCTGCAGGATGACCTGAGCCGCGGGTTGTTCTACGAGCGTGGTTTCAATCTCGGGGTCTTCAGCAAACATTGCCAGAAAGGCGTCGTGGTTGTAGGCATGGCCTTTGCTGACGATCAGTACGTTGGTTTTAGTCATGTTGGTCTCCCTGCTGCGCGTGCGGCTATCGTAATAGAACTAGTTGGCGGGTGCACGTCTGGCGTCCCGCCGGTCAAATGCCTGCCGAATCCGAATCAGGCGAGTTGATGAAATCGGGTACTTGAGAATCACGACAACGGCAATGGCGTAAAATAGCCATGGCGGCAGTACATAGACATAGGATAGTGCTTGGATCGCCTCGGGTCCGTTGTCGCCGCTGGGATCAAAGCCAAGATACTCAAGGAAAGGCAGCGCCAGCCCCAGGGCCAGCGCCGTGACCATTTTCTGGCCGAGTGACCACACCGCAATGTAGGCGCCAGAGATGTTCTCGGTCGATTTCCTGGCCGCAATTTCAATCACATCCGCTTTCATCGACATGGATAAGGCACCGAAATTGCCACCGGCCACGCCGTAGATTGCCAGGCAAATAAACAACCCCCATAAATCACCGGGACCCAGCAGCAGAAAGGAAGGGGTGATGACGACGAACAAAATAGCGCCGATCATCCAGGTGGTCTTTTTTCCAATCCGCTCAGCGAGCCAGACCCATACGGGTAACGCCAGGATGTTGGCGCCGTAATATCCAAGCAGTATTGCCTGGGTGTGACCTTCTGCCTCGACCACATACGTTGCGAACAGCATGAAGGTTGCCGAGCCCCAGCCGGTGCCCAGGGACATCATCATGAAACCGAAAAACAGCAACATAAAGGATCCGTTCTTAAACATCGCATGGGCATGTTTGAAGACGTTCGCTTTGGGTCTGGGGTAGGCTTCCCGTTCCGGTATTTTTAGCAGCGTAACGGCAATCAGCACGGGAAGTGCAATCAGGGCCATGGTGCCAATGATCGTTAAGCCTTCTTTCGGCAGGCTGCCATATCCCAAAAACTTGCCGGATAGTACGGGGATTGCCAGCACGCTGACATTCCCGAGGAAGCCAAAAGCCTGGCGCCAACCAGTGATTCGCGTTCGTTCATCATAATCATCCGAAAGTTCTGCTCCCCAGGCGTAGTAGGGGATATTGATCATGGTCCAGCCGAGCCAGAGCAGTACCGACCAGGTCAATAGATGCCAACGGGTAATGGGCAAGTCATTGAGAACAGTCGGGTTGAACAATTGAAACGCTGAAATCATCATCAGGAACGCGCCCACGGCGATCCAGGGTTTTCGGCGGCCGAAAGGGCCCGTCGTTCGATCACTGAGCGCGCCGATCAACGGATCTGTAATGACATCGGTGACTCTGGCCAGCATCAGGATCAAGCCCACCTCGGTGAGAGACAGGCCAAAGTCCTTGGAATAGACCAGCGGCAGATACAACAGCACGGGAATGGATGCCAGGTAGACGGCGTACTCGGGTAATGCAAACAACATCAGTGTGGATTGCTTTAGGGGTGCTGCTTTAGCGGGTGTAGTCATAGCTGGAGGCTACGTTGAAATCACAGAAAACGCCAACCCCGTTTTTTTGATTTTGTCGGCCATTCCTGCTCCAATGCGCGCGGTCGAATGTATCAGCCAGCACTGACGTCGGCGCCATCTTGAGCTGAGAAATTAAGGGAACCCGTTGTTTGACGAGCATCTGAAAATGTTGCAATCGATAGCCGTTCAGCCGGAGCGGGACGGTGTGTCGATGCTTGCACCGTTCTCGAACCTGCCACCGTTTTTGCGGGCGCTGCTGGTTGCAGATGGCACTGTCACACGCATGCTCACCGCCTTTTTTGCAGAGCCTATTCACGTGCGCACTCAAAATCAGGCCCCTCAGGTGATGCCATCAAGTTTGCCGCAACTGGCGTTGAATCAGGGAGATGATGCCTTTGTGCGGACCGTTGAACTTCGTGGCAGCGAATCCGGCGTGTGTTACGCGACGGCCGTGAGTGTGCTTAACCCGGCTTATCTTGATGCTGCGCTGTTTCGCGAACTGATTGATGAACACGTTGGCATGGGCGAGGTGCTGCGCAATTCAGCCAGGGGAAGTTATCGGGAACTACTGGATATCCGGCAGCAGAAAGCGGAACAGATCAGTCGCACCTACGCGGTAGTGCTGGCAGGCCATCCAGCTATCCTGATCACGGAGAATTTCGAAAAAAGCAGCTTTAGCTGAGAAGACGGTCCATCAGGTGTTTTTCTTCGGCTGCGGTGATCCCGATCTCCTCGAGATAGCCGTGCACGCCGCCATAATGGTTGTCGATTTCGGCAAAGGCATCGAGCAGATACTCGGCCCGTACACCGGACATCACCCGCAGTATGCCCTCATCAATGTCACCCGTGTGCCCTTGTTCACGCATGTTCTCCTGCATTCTGCTCTTCATCCGCTCAATCAGGTCGGTAGCTTCATTGCTGACCAGATAGTCATGCAGCACGGTGTCGTGATCGACACCGAGAATTGTAAGAATAAGCGCCGCACCAAACCCGGTGCGATCCTTGCCGGCTGAACAATGCAGCAAGAAACCCCGTTCTGTCTGGATAAGTTCTTGCATTAACTGTTTATAGGCTTCGACATGATCTCTGGCGATTTCTCGAGTCACCTCGCGCATAAAGGCGATAAAGTCCGCCTCGGTTGGACGCCGTCGCTGTTCCTGGACCGTCTGCTGAAACTGGTTAGAACTGCCGGGCCAAATGGGGATGTGAACGCGGCAGTCGAAGGGTGCCACCAACGGGGTCGGTGAGTGTTCTGCCTCTTCCTGGCTGCGAAGGTCGCAGATGACGCCAACCTCTAATGCGGCGAAATCGTCGAAAGCATGCTCGGGAATATCGGCCATACTGCCGCACCGATAGAGCAGACCTTTTTTGACCAGTTTGCCGTCCTGATTGTGATAACCGCCGAAATCTCTGAGGTTGACGCTGCCCTCAATGGGGATGAAATGCCGAGGCAGGTCCTGGATAAGTTTTGGATGTTCAGTCATGGGCGTAAGTTATCACTTTGGTCGGGTGGCCGCATAGTGATCATCGGCTCATGACGACTGGATCAGGTGTGTTGTTTGATGCACAGAAGCACAAGTGATCCATGCCCGGAACCTGAATTCAAGTCCCGATGATCTCGTGCGATACTTCGCCCCCGTGTAGCCCGTGTCACGACAACCGTGCACACATCGTGATGGAGGAGAAAACAATGTCAATGTCGATGACAACGACCAGTTCGATTGATGACCGTATTACTACTGATTTCGTGAATGCCAACGGTCTTCGGTTTGAGGTGGACATGTGCGGTGATCAGCAGAGCAAGAAGCTGGCGATCTGTCTGCATGGCTTTCCCGAACATGCTGTCTCCTGGCGTAACCAGTTACCGCTTCTGGCGGAGCTTGGGTACAAGGCCTGGGCGCCTAATCTGCGTGGTTACGGCAATTCGTCTATTCCACCTGACCGGGAGGACTATGCCATAGAAAACCTCATGGCGGATGTTGGCGCCTTGATAGATGCCGCGGATTGTGAGGAAACCGTGTTGCTGGCCCACGACTGGGGGGCTGTTATCGCCTGGTACTTTGCAATGCGTCAGATTCGTCCCCTGAACAAACTGGTGATCTGCAATGTGCCCCATCCGGGTCCAGCCCGGAAAGCGATAACACTCGCGCAGCTTCGCAAGAGCTGGTACATCTTTTTCTTTCAACTTCCCGGTTTACCCGAATGGATGTTCGGTCGGCGGGGCGGAGACATGGGGCAGATGATTCGGCAGACCAGTGCACGTCCCGAGAACTATCCCCAGGCAGTGATTGATATCTATGCCGAGAATGCGCGCCGGCACGGTGGTATGACCGCGATGATCAATTATTACCGGGACATGTTCCGTCCAGGTGGTGGCGGCAAGCGTCAACAGGATATGGGTATGCCTATGATCGAGACGCCGACACTGATGTGTTGGGGCGAAGACGATATGGCGCTGACCAAGGAAACAACCTATGGCACAGATAAGTGGGTGCGCGATCTGACGATTCGTTATCTGCCCAGGATCTCGCATTGGGTGCAGCAGGATGCGCCAGAGGAAGTTAACGCCATGCTGTCAGCTTTCCTGAGAGACGAGCCTGTGCCCTATATGTTGTGGGAAGCAAAGCTTGTTGACGAAGACCCGAGTATCTAGTCAGGTGCTCTGAAAATCCGGGATAACAACAAACTTAGGGCGCCTGGTTTTAGGCGCAGCCCAATTTTTTAACGGTAAGAAGGGAGTAATACATGAAAGTAGCGTCGGTTAAGAAACCGGGTGGACTGGAACACATCGTCATTGAGGAACGCCCGGATCCGATTGCGGGTCCTGGAGAACTTCTGGTGCGCGTCAAAGCGAGTTCGCTGAATTTCCATGATTTTGCAGTTGTCGCCGGCATGATTCCGGTTGAGGAAGGCAGGGTGCCGATGTCCGATGGGGCCGGCGAAGTTGTGGCGTTGGGTGATGGCGTCACCGGATTTAGTGTCGGGGATACCGTCGTTTCTCTGTTCTTTCCCAACTGGGAGCGGGGGGAACCGGATTTGGCCAAACTCTCTGGTGTTCCTGGCGATCATGCTGACGGCTTTGCCGCCGAACTGGTAGCCATGCCGGCAACGGCTTTTACTCGAGCGCCTGAGGGCTATTCGATGGCCGAAGCTGCAACCTTACCCTGCGCAGCATTGACTGCCTGGCGCGGTTTGATGAGTAAAGCTGCCATCAAGCCGGGTGACTGGGTGTTGACCCAGGGCACGGGCGGGGTCTCTATTTTTGCTTTGCAGTTTGCCAAGGCTGCGGGTGCGAGGGTGATTGCGACATCGTCTTCAGATGAGAAGCTCGAGAAACTGAAATCCCTCGGTGCCGACTATCTGATCAATTACAAAGAAACACCTGACTGGGGTGTAAAGGCGCGCGAGTTTACTGGCGGGCGCGGCGTTGACGAGGTTGTGGAGATCGGTGGCGCTGGTACTCTGGGTCAATCTATTACTGCGTGTCGTATTGGCGGGCATATCTCACTCATCGGTGTGCTGGCAGGCTTTGCCGGCGAAGTGCCCACTGCTCAATTGTTCTCGCAGAACATCACACTCAATGGCATTACAGTAGGTTCCAAAGATGAGCAGGAAGACATGATTCGAGCGATCGAGGCGAACGATATAAAGCCTGTAATCAGTGACAGCTTTGCGTTAGCAGATATCGCTGGCGCTTTCGGGCATCAGGCCGCGCATAAACATTTCGGGAAAATTGTTCTAACGATTTAACCCGAGGCGCAGCCGACATCAGTGTGTGTAAAGCGCTACCGTAGGTGTTGGTCGAAGAGCGCGCTTAGTGTCCCGGCTGCCTGGGCCGCTGTTAACCAGCTGTTAACAGCGGCAAGCAGTGACGGGTCTTTCGGCAGCATGTAACCCTTCTCCTGGTAGGTCATGGTCTCATCAGGCATGGTCATACACAGAGCGGGGTTGCGGGCACTTTGCAGTTGGGCTTCGATGAGGTCGGTAATCATCAGGTCGGCTTCACCGGCAGCGAGCTTCTCAAAAATTTCGCGATTGTCACCGTGAATCAGTATCTCCGCCTTTAGAATATTGGACCTGAGAAATCGTTCATTGGTGCCGCCGGGGTTAACCATAATGGTTACCCCGGGCTGGTCGATTGCTGCCAGAGAACTAAATTGCTGGCGGCGATCACACCGGGCAATCGGCGATTTACCGCCGATATGGTAAGGCTTTGAAAAATAAGCGCTGGTTTGCCGTTCTGGAATGATCGAAACGCCACTCATCGCGATGTCATATCTGCCAGCCTTCAAATCATTCATGAGATTCGGCCAACTGGTCGGCACGAGCATCAGATTAACTTGCAGGTGTTCGGCAAGGCTGCTCGCCAGTTCAATGTCGATCCCCTCAGGGGCTCGGTCATTGGGTGAGGACCAGCGTTCGGGCGAAAACGAGAAGGGTGCGTAGTCACCTGTGGTGCCAACACGCAGAATGCCGCTATCTTTAATCTGTGTGTATCGATCCGGGTAGACTGCGATCGCTTGCAGCGCTTCAAAGATTGCGTTGCGGGTATCGTCCGAGAGACACGGCACAATCACTGCCTGGCTGAACTGATAGGGGTCGTTAACATTGCCCGCCAACGAGGCAGTGATGGTCTCGCCGAGCGCCAGCAGCCTGGGGCGTGTGATTTGATCCAGATCCGGTGCAGATTTCGGCCCGGTTGAACGCATCCAGTTGTTAAACCAGCATTGCTGAATCTCTTTGGCCGCCTCTATCTGGGCGCTAAAGAAGCGCTCGCTGCTTGCTCGGGTAATGCCGTAGTTGAGTCCTGCTGCTACCGCGTTTTCGAGTACAACCTTTTCCCTATCCGGTACCTCAATAGGCTGTTGTTCAAGCCATTTGTAGGCTGCGACATCCTGCATCAGAGCGAGACGTTGATTGATCATCTGATACAAGGCATCGCTGGCCACTGCGGGTGTCGTGCTCAACAGCAGGGTCATCAACAGCGATGCTAGCCACAGTGGGGTGGGACGGGTGACTCGAATCATGGCTCAGTCGTTCTCAAAAAGGTCGTACTTTTTCATGTAACCGCGGAGCTGGTGATAGGTCACACCCAGTGCTTCGGCAGTTCTTTTCTGGTTGAACTGAGCGCTTGCAAGCGCCTGTCTGATCAGGTCAATTTCAAAGTCGTGCACAGCCTGCTTGAAGTCCATTGGGAACTGGAATGCGAGCCCAGGCTCGACACTGGTCTTGCGCGCGTTTTGTCTGGCTTGTGCCTCGGTTTCCATCGGCATCTTTGCCCGGGGACGAAGACCTGGCCTGTAATCAGAATCAAATGGATCCAACGTAATCACATCAACCGGATTGCCGTCGTCGGTAGCACGATAGACACTGCGTTCGACCACATTTTTCAGTTCCCGTATGTTCCCTGGCCAGTCGTGATTGAGCAGGGTTTCCGTGGCAGATGCTGAAAAACCCGGGAAATAGTCCATGCCCAGATCACTTGCCATGGTAACCGCAAACTGTTCGGCCAATAGCAGAATGTCCTCAGGCCTGGCTCTCAGTGGCGGCAGTGTGATGACGTCAAATGCCAGGCGGTCAAGCAGGTCCTCACGAAACCTGCCCTCTGCGGCCAGACCCGGCAAATCCTCGTTGGTTGCCGCAATCAGTCTTACATCAGCGGTGAGGGTTCTGGAGCCACCGACGCGTTCAAATTCACCGTATTCAATGATTCGCAGGAGCTTTTCCTGCACCAATGCAGAGGTTGTTGCCAGTTCATCCAGAAACAGTGAACCCTTGTCAGCCCGTTCGAATCTACCCCGGTGCATCTTCGTGGCACCGGTAAAAGCACCTGCATCGTGGCCGAAGAGTTCTGTTTCGAGCAGCGTTTCACTGATGGCGGCACAATTCATCTTCACGTATTCCTGGTCCCAGCGGGCGGAGAGGTAGTGTAGACGGGCGGCGATAAGTTCCTTACCGGTGCCACGTTCACCGACGATTAGCACGGGTTTATCCAATGGGGCGATCTGCGATACCCGGTCCAGGATCTCGAGGAAGGTAGGAGATTCTCCGAGCAGGCGATCAGTGTGTGGTCTTGCGTTCATGGCCGTGAATTATTCGCCAATTGTTGGTGATATTCACCAAGAGATTTGGCTAATTCCTTCAGGGCGGCTGCCCGCTGGCCAGTAAAGTCATTAAAAACAATGGCTTGGGAGGCTGGCGAAAGTTGGCACGGATCGTGGATTATGCATGGGCAAGCGAATAAAGCTTTGATTTCAGCAACGAGGTAACTGACATGGGTATTTTTTCGAGATTTACAGACATCATCAACTCGAACATCAACGCGATTCTGGATAAGGCAGAAGATCCGGAGAAAATGGTACGTCTGATTATTCAGGAAATGGAAGAAACACTGGTTGAGGTTCGAACGCAGTCGGCCAAATTGATTGCCGACAAGAAAGAACTCAATCGCCGAATTGTGCGGCTCAGGCAGGAAGCCGATGACTGGGAAAGCAAAGCAGAGATCGCGCTGAGTAAAGAACGCGAAGATCTGGCCCGGGCAGCGCTGAAGGAAAAAGGTGGCGCAGAGGAAGCGGCGGTGCTCATTGAGACTGATCTCGACGTTATCGACCATAATCTCGAGAAGCTCTCTGGCGATATCGCGCTGCTTCAGCAGAAATTGACTGACGCCAAGACCCGGCAGAAGGCGCTGATTGTTCGTGGCCGCACTGCACAGAGCCGAATGGGCGTGAAACGACAGATTCACGACGTCGACATCGATGAGGCGATGGGTCGTTTTGATCGATATGAGCGTCGAATCGATGATCTTGAAGGTGAGATTGAAGCCTATGATCTCGGTCAGCGAAGCCTCGCCGATGAGATATCGGAACTCGAAGATGACGAAAAGGTGACTGAGGAACTGCAGCGATTAAAAGCTAGAATGACAGGACCTGAAACCAAAAAACAAGATCAGGCGTCAGAGTAACCGGGATAAGAGGTGAGTCATGGAAGGAATAGTGGTGGCGTTTTTTGTGCCCGTGGTGGTTTTCCTGGTGATTGTGGCACCCATCTGGATTATTTTTCATTACAAGTCCAAGGCGAATGTTGTTAACGGGCTTTCGGCCAGCGAACGCGCGGAACTGAATGAAATGATCGAAGTTGCGAACAAGATGGCGGCAAGGATCGAAACGCTGGAATCCATTCTGGACGTGGAAAGTCCTGGCTGGCGTGAGAAACAATCAGAAGCCTAACGGCCTGAATTGATTCCAGCCACCAGAGTGTAAAGGGGTGAGTAACGTGAGTAGAGATAAACGAGACGCTGAAAGAGCCGCAAGACGAGCAAAACGCCTTGCTGAGCGGGCGCAAGAGCGTGCTTCTCGTAAGGAGCAACAGGCGCAAGAAGCTGCCGAACGGGCAGAGCGTCTCGCTCAGCGTGTCAACAGGCGCTCCGGAAGAGAAAAAAATCTTGAACGATCCATTGAAGACATCGTTGACGAAGTTACCGTCAAGGCAGAGGCCTGGCTCAATGAACAGACCAACCGATTGCTGGATACCGATGACCCGGATCAGGAAATCAAGCGCGCCACAGAAAGTGCTGAACGCGCTCGAAAGGCCGCAGAGCGCGCTCGGGCCAGCGCTGAGCGCGCAGAGCGCGCGGCGGAGGATCTTAGCGATGTTGAACAGAGTTTCGTCGATGATGCCGAGCGCGCGCAGGCGGCGCACGCCCGACGCTACGGATACGGACGAACCAGTTCTCACCACCGGTCTCGGACTCGCAGCGCCCACTTGTATCGAGACAAGCAAAACAAGCGATTTTTAGGAGTCTGTGCGGGGCTGGCAGATTATTTTGGTCGACCTACCTGGCAGGTGAGGTTGCTGACAGTGTTGGGATTGATCTTCGTTCCGTCCCTGGTGTTCCCGACTTACTTCATCCTCTATTTCCTGATGGAAGACAAGCCGTACTACCGGCGTTTTACCGACAGCGTAGAAGAACTGGTGGACAATGAAGCCCGGTCTTTTGACACTGGTGACAGAACTCAGACGGAGCGGAGCATGAACGCCAAAGGAACGCGGTCTCGGAAGGACACCGGGTCAATGAGTATGAACAATGAGCAGGCGATGAAAATCGCTAAAGGTAAGTTCTCAGACATAGAGCAGCGCCTTCGTCAGATGGAAACACATGTCACATCTTCCAGATTTGAGCTGCAGCGCGAACTGAAAAAGATCAGCGGTGAGGACTGACTGATGTCGATTGAAGTTCGGGACGTTGCACGTTTTGACCAGGTCCGATTTCGGGGGCCCGGTACCCTTAAGATATCGCAAACAGAGACCGAGTCATTGTCCATTCACGCGCCAAAGTACGTCATGGAACATGTGGTCTCTGACGTTCGGGATGGTGTCTTGCATCTCGGCTACAAGAGCCCAAAAATCATGCGATTACGAGTCCTCCGGGAAGTCATTTCTTATGATCTCTGCATGAAGGATATTCGCAAGATTACCGTCACGGGTTCAGGCTCTGTGCTTGTGCCGGATCTCGACAACGACACGGTCGGCATTGAGGTCAATGGTTCCGGCAAGGTGAAGCTGGAGCATTTGACGGCGGATGCTTTTCGCGCTTCTATCCACGGGTCTGGCAGCGTGCGAGCGACCGGTGACGTAGAAAACCAGAGTGTCCAGGTCAATGGTTCAGGCAGATATGAATCCGAGCATCTGGTCAGTGATTTTGCGCAGGTCACACTCAATGGCGCTGGCCATGTCTCATTATCGGTATCAGATGAGTTAAACGTGATCATCAACGGTAGTGGTCAGGTCGCCTACGGCGGTTTCCCGGATATCAGCAAAGCTATTTCCGGGTCAGGTTCGCTGGTCAGGCGTCGACGGGCCAAGGTTAGCAACGAGCGAGGAGAAGAACATGCTTAGCTCATTTTGGACGGCGATTGCCGTCATTGCCATTGTCGCCATACTCAGCAACATGGTGATCAAGATTGTGACGGCGAATAAGGGCAGTGGTGCGGCTTCTCAGCGAGTTGATCAGCTTGAACAAACTGTCGATGACCTGAGTGCTGATCTTGTTGATGCCCGCAGCCGCATTGAAGTGCTGGAAAAAATTGTGACAGACCAGCGGTATGACCTGGGACGTGAGATCGACGATCTGGCATCACGCTAGTGCCGCAAGCACCCGGTCCGGATAATCGCTGAACACACCATCAACACCGGCGTTTAGCACACGCTGGATATCCTCATGATCGTTAGCGGTATAGGTCAGTACCTTCAAGCCATTATCGTGGGCGGTGTTTACCAGGTCCGGCGTAACATCTTTCTGATAGAAGTTCGCTGACCAGCCAGACAGCGCCTGGCATGAAGCCAGCCAATCGGCTGGCAGGGCACCGAAAAGCACGCCTCTCCTGAAGCCCGGGTCCGCTCGGGCCAGTTCAAGATGGTCGAACGATGAAATCAGGAACGCAGACTGTGGCCATCCTCGTTGCACGTAGTTGTTCAGACATTCACTGACGGGTGCGGCAGTGCCTGGACCCTTGAGCTCAACGTTGACGCCGCAGCGACCGTCGATCATATCCAGGACTTCGCCAAGCAGGGGTATCTGCTGGCCGTTGCCGGCGTCAAGCGCCCGCAGCGCCGCCAGCGAATAATCACTGATCAAGCCATGCCCGTTTGTTGTTCGATCTACGGCCTTGTCATGGATAACCAGCAGTTCGCCGTGAGCAAGATAAACGTCGAGTTCGATCCAGTCACAGCCCAGGGCTAACGCATGGGCGAAGGAAGCAAGCGTGTTCTCGGGATAGTAACCTTTAGCGCCGCGATGGCCGATTGTCAGAACCTTTGGCATTGTCTTCCTTTAGAGTTGCAGGTGGCCATTGTACAATTCGTCGATGAGTTATCAGGTCCTTGCCAGAAAATATCGCCCCACATCGTTTCACGATCTGGAAGGACAGACGCATGTGCTCCAGGCACTGGTCAATGCGCTCGATAATGAGCGCTTGCATCACGCCTACCTGTTCACAGGTACCCGCGGTGTCGGCAAAACAACCATCGCCCGCATACTGGCGCGATGCCTGAACTGTGAAACCGGCATTACATCCAAGCCTTGTGGACAATGTAATACCTGTCTTGAGATTACGGAAGGTCGAAGTGTAGATCTGATCGAGGTCGATGCCGCTTCGCGAACAGGCGTTGATGACATGCGAGAACTGCTCGACAACGTGCAGTACATGCCCACGGTCAGCCGATTCAAGATATACCTGATTGATGAGGTACACATGTTATCGCGCAGCAGTTTTAACGCGATGCTGAAGACGCTGGAAGAGCCACCGGAACATGTAAAGTTTCTGTTTGCGACTACAGACCCCAAAAAGCTGCCGATAACGGTGTTGTCCCGTTGTCTGCAGTTCAACCTTAAGAATCTGACACCCGAGCAGATCGTTCACCACCTCGGGGTTGTGCTGGGCAAGGAATCGATTGGTTATGACGAGAGCGCTCTCTGGCAACTGGGGCATGCAGCCTCTGGCAGTATGCGAGATGCGCTCAGTCTCACGGATCAGGCGATTTCCTTTGGCGACAATGAAGTTCGGGAAGCGTCAGTGCACGCCATGCTGGGTTCTATTGATCAGCAGGAAGTTTTTGATCTGTTGAATGCAATCATTGATGAAAACGGCAGTGATTTGTTGGCGAAGGTTGCCGGTTTATCCGAATTCGCCCCGGATTATGCGGGTTTGCTGGATGATCTGTTGTCGGTGCTGCATCGCATTGCTATTGCGCATGTTGCTCCCGGAGCGCTGGATAATGCCCACGGGGATCGCGATCAGGTTATTGCAGCGGCTGCGCGAGTCTCTCCGGAACAGTGTCAATTGCTTTACCAGATTGGTTTGATCGGCCAGCGAGACCTGCCACTGGCTCCGCAGCCGAGGACAGGGTTCGAAATGGTTCTGCTGCGGATGATGGCGTTTACGCCCGATGCAACCGGTGGCGCTGTTGCCGGTTCTTCCGGCGCTGAAAGTGCCGGGCCCTCTGGTCCCTCAATCAGCTCGGCACCGACCTCCGAGCCGCTTGCCAGTGCCGTGCAAACCCAGGAGAAGCCCCAGGGTCCGTCAAAATCAGCCTCACCCATTGCTGAACTTATGTCGGCTATTAATGGTGGAGAGCCCTCAGCGGGTAAAGAGCCTTCAGCGAATAAAGAGCCTTCAGCGAATCGAGAGCCTTCAGCGGGTAAAGCGCCCTCAGCGAATAAAGAGCCCTCAGCCAACAAAGAGCCCTCAGCCAATAAAGAGCCCTCAGCCAATAAAGAGCCCTCAGCGAATAAAGAGCCTTCAGCGAGTAAAGAGCCCTCAGCCAATAAAGAGCCTTTAGCGAATAAAGAGCCTTCAGCGAATAAAGAGCCCCCAGCGATTACGGAGCCCTCAACCAACCCGACTCAAAAAAAAACACCAGCGTCCGGCTTATTGACGAACACCCCGGCACCCCCTGAGCTGTCGCTGTCTAATTGGCATGGCATGTTGGCAGCAATGTCCTTGACCGGGGTCACAGGAACGCTGGCAGCTAACTGTGAGTTGGTCGAATTGGGTGATTCGCGCGTTCGTCTGCGGCTGGCCGAACATCATGCGAGTCTCTGGAATGCCAGCCATGAGGGCAGAATTGGCCAGGCGCTTTCCAGGCTATATGATCGGGAGATTCGAGTTGCCATTGAAGTTGGGGCCACAAAAAACGAAACACCCGCTCAGCAACAGGCCCGTGAGCGAGATGAAAACCAGGCACAGGCGGTTGAAGACATCAATAGTGATCATCATGTCCAACAGTTAATAGAAAGTTTTAACGGTAAGCTTGACCCGAACAGTATTACCCCCTTAAGTCGCTAACCGCATAACAGGAGACAATAATGGCGCTAGGAGAAGGCCTGGGCGACCTGATGAAACAGGCGCAACAGATGCAGGAAAAAATGCAGCAGCTGCAAGCCGAGATTGCGCAGGCGGAAGTTGTTGGTGAAGCAGGCGCAGGCATGGTCAAAATCACAATGACCGGCCGTCATGATGTAAAAAACGTAGATATCGACGCCGGCCTGTTATCTGAGGACAAGGACGTGCTGGAAGATCTGATTGCTGCGGCCATGAATGATGCGGTACGGCGAGCAGAAAAACACCAGCAGGAAAAAATGTCCGAACTGACCTCAGGCATGCCGATGCCACCGGGTTTCAAGTTCCCGACTTTCTGATCACTAAAGACATGAAACAACAGACATTGATAGACCAGGTCGTTGATGCCTTTCGCTGTTTGCCTGGCGTTGGGCCGAAGAGTGCGCAACGGATGCTGCTGTACCTGCTGGAGCGGGACAGACAAGGCGGGCTTCGACTTGCAGCAGCCCTGACCCAGGCAATGGAAACCGTTAAGAACTGCAGCCGCTGTCGTAACCTGACCGAGGCAGAGGTCTGCGATATCTGTAGCGACCGCGCGCGGGATGCATCGACCCTGTGTATCGTCGAGACACCTGCCGACGTGCTTGCTATTGAGCAGTCTGCCAGCTATCGAGGTTATTACTTCGTTTTGATGGGCACCTTATCGCCCATTGATGGCAGGGGACCTGAGGAACTTGGGATAGATTCGTTGATGACGCGCTGTCAGGACGAGGTTGCAGAAATCATTCTGGCAGTCTCTTCAACCGTAGAAGGTGATGCGACCGCTCATTATATTGCTGAGGCGCTGAAGTCGACCTCGGTGTCCGTTTCAAGAATTGCGCAAGGCATCCCCGTTGGTGGTGAGCTTGAGTATGTTGACGGCGGTACGCTGTCGCACGCCATTGAAGGCAGAAAGAGGCTCTAGTTGACGATTAAGATGCAAGATAACGCACAAAACATTCCCCAGCGCATGATAGTTGATGCTTCCGGGCTTACAGAAGTGGTTGAGGCCTGCAGGCACGTTCCTGTCATTGCCATTGACACCGAGTTTGCGAGGTTCAACACCTACTATCCCATTGTTGGCCTGGTTCAGATCTACAATGGCGACGATTGCTTTTTGGTTGATCCGTTGCTGGTTGATATTGCGCCTCTTGAACCCTTGCTGTCGGACCCTGACACGCTGAAGGTGTTTCACGCGGGCTCGGAGGACATGGAAGTGTTTCAGCACGCCATTGGTGTTGTCCCGTCACCGGTTTTTGACACTCAGATAGGTGCCGCCGTCCTTGGCGTCGGTTTTTCCATGGGTTACCAGGCACTGGTCGAGCACTATCTGGAGATAACGATCTCCAAGGAACAGACCCGGTCCGACTGGTTGGCCAGGCCCCTGTCTGAGGAACAACTCAGTTATGCGGCGCTGGATGTGATTCATTTGCTACAAGTGTATGAGATGCAGGCGGCGGAACTCGAGGGCACCCCAAAGCAAAGCTGGGCCGACGTAGAGTCCAGTTTCCTGGGTCAGGATATCCCCACAACCATTGCGCCAGATACCAGCTACTTGAAACTCAAGGGTCTTTGGCAGCTGGACCGTCGCCAATTGCAGCAGCTAAAGGTGATGATGGCCTGGCGAGAGACCGTTGCCCGGGAGGAGAACAAGCCCAGGAATCGGATTGTTGACCAGAAAGTGCTGCTTTCGATTGTCCGTGAGGGGCGTAACAGTCGCCACGGTTTTCAGGAAGCGGGTATGCATTCCAGTCAGGTGCGCAAGTACGCTGATGATCTGCTTTTCTTGCAATCAGAGGCGGCCAAGGTACCGGAGGCAGATTGTCCGGATCTGATGCCAAGAACCGATGCACCGGTTAACAATAAAAAGTTCAAGCGGCTCAAGGAGGTTGTCGCGCAACGCGCCAGGACCCTTGAGATTGCGCCGGAACTGCTCATCAAACGCCGACATCTGGAACAACTGATTCGCTCTGCGGACCACGAGGGGCGTTATTCATTACCCCGGGATCTTGCCGGCTGGCGCGAGCAGGCCATTGGTCAGGATCTGCTGGAAGCGCTGGGCGAAAAGGCATGACCGTGATGGAATGTGATGTCTACAAAAGCGTAAAGAAAGAGAACTACTATTTGTATGTCCCTGCTGATGAAGGCCTGGATCGCGTGCCCGGGGAATTGCTCACACAGTTCGGTGAGATCGAACTCGCACTCACCTTTACACTCACGGCAGATCGCCGTCTTGCCAGAGAAGATCCAACCCTGGTGATTGCCAACCTGCAAGCTAAGGGTTTTCATTTGCAACTGCCCCCGCCTAAAGACCATTTCCGTGGCTGAATTCTGGAAAGACAAACCGATGACTGAGATGACCCAGTCTGAGTGGGAGTCTCTGTGCGACGGCTGCGCACGATGTTGCCTGCACAAGCTAGAAGACGAAGACACCAGTGAAGTTCACTATACCTCCGTGGTCTGCCGCTATCTGGATGAGGCGAAGTGTGCCTGTACCGAATACGAGCAGCGGTCAGTGCTGGTGCCGGACTGCGTCAAACTGACGCCGGTTGGCGCCCTCGACTATGCCTGGCTACCGACAACCTGTGGCTATCGGCGGGTCGCCGAGGGCAAGGATCTTGAGTGGTGGCATCCGCTGATCTCAGGGTCTCGAGAAACCGTGCATGAGGCCGGAATCTCAATTCGAGGCAAGTGTCTGTCAGAGACCCACGTTCACCCGGACAGCCTTGAAGAACACATTATCAGCTGGGTTGAGCAGTCTTGAACGATTTTATCAGCCAGTATCAGTATGTCATTGCCTGGACGGTTTATATTCTCTCCGGGCTTGGCTTTTCGCTGTTCTGGTGGCATATCACGAGCAAGCTCAGGCATCCTGGCTGGCGTGACCTGCTGCGCGGTGTCTCGCTGGTCATGATGTTCACACCATGGTTTACCGACACCAGTCATGAACATATGGCGCCGGCAATTTTTGTCCTGATGATGGATGTGCTGCTCGGTAGCAATGACAACGGCCTCGCGGCTGCGCTGACCTTGTTGACGTCACTGGCGTTGATGTTGGTTGTGCTGGTGGCGCGGCGATTCATTCTGGCTCGCAGGGCACCATAATGTACGGTGAGAACCCCGTATTTGGCTGGTCCAGCCTGCTGGCATAATTAGCAGTCAGACGTTATATTGCCGGACTTTTACGTTGGGAAGTCGACTGAATGAAATTCTCTAGTACATCTACCTACATCGCCACTGACGAATTGAAGATGGCCGTGAATGCCGCTGCAGAGCTCGAGCGTCCGCTGCTGATCAAGGGCGAGCCTGGCACGGGTAAAACCATGTTGGCCGAAGAAATCGCCAGCTCTCTTGGTATGGAGCTGATTGCGTGGCACATCAAGTCGACCACCAAGGCGCAACAGGGGCTCTACGAATACGATGCAGTATCGCGGCTGCGTGACTCCCAGTTAGGCGATGACCGTGTCCATGACATCAAGAACTACATTAATAAAGGTAAGCTCTGGGAAGCTTTCGATGCCGATAAGCGGGTAGTGCTGCTGATTGACGAAATCGATAAAGCAGACATTGAATTCCCGAACGATCTTTTGCTCGAACTGGACCGAATGGAGTTCCACGTTTACGAGACAGGTGAAACCGTCAAGGCAAAGCATCGACCGATTGTTGTGATCACCAGTAACAACGAGAAAGAACTGCCAGATGCCTTTCTGCGTCGCTGTTTCTTCCACTACATTCAGTTCCCCGACAGAGACACGATGGCAGATATCGTTGAAGTCCATCATCCTGGCATCAAAGGCGACCTGGTCAAGGAAGCTATGGAGATTTTCTTCGATGTGCGAAAAGTGCCTGGTTTGAAGAAAAAGCCTTCGACTTCTGAACTGATCGATTGGTTGAAGTTGCTCATGGCGGACGATATCCCTGATGAAATTCTGACCAATCGCGATACTTCCAAAGCAATCCCACCCTTGTATGGTGCGCTGGTTAAGAACGAGCAGGATGTGCAGCTACTGGAACGACTGGCGTTTATGAACCGTCGACAGGGCAACTCAGGCAACCAGTAAACGAGAACCCAGATGCTGATCAATTTCTTTTTTGAACTTAAGAAAGCGCGAATCCCGGTATCCATCACCGAGCTGCTTCACCTGCTGGATATTCTAAAGGCCAGGCTGGTCTACGCAGACGTTGACGAGTTTTACTATCTCTCAAGAATGGCGATGGTGAAAGACGAGCGTCACTACGACAAGTTCGACCGCGCGTTCAGTGCCTACTTCAAAGGACTGGATGACCTTTCCAGCCTGTTGGCTTCCCTGATTCCCGACGAGTATCTACGTCGGGAATTTGAAAAAAGCCTGACGCCTGAAGAGCTTGAGGAGATCAAGTCTCTCGGTGGTTTGGAAAAACTGATCGAAGCTTTCAAGCGAGAAGTTGAAGAGGCGGCCAAAGGCGAAGGAAAAGAAAAGGACAAGGAAGGCAAGGGCGAGAACGGGCGCGGTAAAGACGGTGACCAGCGCAAAGGCAAGAAGCGCCGCGGCAAGCGACAGTGGGACAAGCGCGACTACAAGGCTTACGACGACAATGTTGAGCTTGGCACACGTGGTATGAAGATTTCACTGCGTCGACTCCGCAAACTGGCTCGGCAGGGTGCGGAAGACGAGTTCGATATCAACACAACGATTGACAAGACTGCCAAGAACGGCGGCATGCTGGATATCATCATGCGTCCGGAGCGCAGGAATACGGTCAAGGTGTTGCTGCTCCTCGACAATGGCGGTTCCATGGATGCCCACGTCAAGGTCTGCGAAGAGCTCTTTTCTGCAGCGCGGTCCGAGTTCAAGCACCTGGAGGTTTATTACTTCCACAACTTTATTTACGACGGGCTATGGAAAGAACATAACCGTCGGATGAACGAACGTATCGATACCTTCGATATCCTGCATAAGTACACACATGACTACAAAGTGATTCTGGTAGGTGATGCCACGATGGCGCCCTACGAGATCACGCACGCCGGCGGTTCCGTTGAACACTGGAACGAAGAGGCGGGTGCCATTTGGCTCCAGCGCATGATTGATACCTTCGACAAGCTTATCTGGATCAACCCGACACCTCAGGACACCTGGGAGTACTCCACGTCGGTAGCGTTGACCCAGAAACTGGTCGAAGAACACATGTACCCAATGACCATCGCCGGCATAGAACAGGGCATGAATTACCTGTCAAAATAACCCCGCTGGGTTCATTCCATTTGTTGGCAGGCCTGTTGCCCGTGGCGGGCGCAGAGTAGAATTCGGTGCTACGGAAATAAGCTGTACCCCGCCAGTATGAAGCCTTCGTACCATGACCTCGAAGCCCAGATCGATGAGTGTATGCTCGCCGATCGCTTTCGCATGCGTCGGGAACTGAAAAAGAAGAAAGAACGACAGCAACTGGCGGCTGCCATCAACCGCTCCCGTGCGTTGGCAGCGGACCGGAAAAGCAGCGTGCCTATCGTTAGTTATCCAGAGGCGTTACCGGTATCTCAGGCCGTTGAAGAACTTAAAGCGGCTATCACTGAGCATCAGGTTGTCGTGGTCGCTGGCGAAACCGGCTCCGGGAAAACCACCCAGCTCCCCAAAATCTGCCTTGAGGCTGGCCGCGGAGTCTTTGGCACCATTGGTCACACGCAACCTCGACGCGTTGCTGCGAGGACTATCGCTCATCGGTTGGCGGAAGAGCTGGCGGTCAATGTTGGTGACGCCGTGGGTTACCAGGTCCGTTTCAACGATGAAACAACCCGCAATACCCTGATTAAGGTAATGACGGATGGCGTCTTGCTGGCTGAATCGCAGCATGACCGATTTCTGGAGCGTTACGACACCATCATTATTGACGAGGCGCACGAGCGCAGTCTGAATATTGACTTTTTGCTGGGTTATATCAAACGCATCCTGCCCAAGCGTCCGGATCTCAAGGTCATTATCACGTCCGCGACCATAGACGTCGCCCGTTTTTCCAAGCATTTCTTCGGCGCACCCGTCATTGAGGTCAGCGGACGAACCTATCCCGTTGATATCCAGTACCGTCCGTTTGAGACGTCAGAGGATGAAGAGGAGCCTCTGGCAAAAGCGATGCTTGAAACCGTCAACGAGATCAGTGAAATGCCACGGGGCAATGTTCTCATCTTTTTACCCGGGGAACGTGAAATTCGAGAGACGGCACACGCACTAAAGCGTAAGGGGCCGAAGGGCTTCGATATTCTGCCGTTGTATTCAAGACTGAGCATCGCAGAGCAGAATAAGGTTTTTGCGCAGGGCAAGGAGCGCAGGATTATCCTGGCAACCAACGTTGCTGAAACCTCGCTGACAGTCCCTGGTATACGCTACGTCATAGATCCTGGTATGGCTCGTGTGTCGCGTTACAGTTTCCGCTCCAAGGTTCAGCAACTGCCGATAGAACCTGTGAGTCAGGCAAGTGCCAATCAGCGTGCCGGTCGCTGCGGACGCGTTAGTGAGGGTGTGTGTTTCAGGCTGTATTCTGAGGACGACTTTTCTGCCCGCCCGGCGTTTACGGAACCAGAGATCCTCAGAACTAACCTGGCCGCGGTTATCCTGCAGATGCTGCAGCTTCGTCTTGGTGAGATTGACCGCTTTCCTTTTGTCGAACGACCCAACCAAAAACAGATCAACGACGGGTTTGCGCTGCTGTTTGAACTGGGTGCCGTGGACAAGCAGCGTCGTATCACCAGGCTAGGCAAGCAATTAGCCAGGTTCCCGGTTGATCTGCGTTTTGCCCGGATGTTGATTGCAGCCGGCAGAACCGGCTGTCTTGAAGAAGTGCTGATCATTGCCAGTGCGCTGACGATCCAGGACCCTAGGGAGCGCCCGTTTGATCATCAGCAGGCGGCCGATAACGCACACAAACGTTACTGGCACGAGAAGTCGGATTTCCTGTCGCTGGTGTCTCTCTGGCAGGGTTACGAAGAACAGCGTCAGTCTCTTAGTGCCAGTCAGTTAAGAAGATATTGTCGGACAAATTTCCTGTCCTTCATGCGGATGCGTGAATGGCGTGAACTGCATCGTCAGCTTCTGTTGATCTGTAAGCAGGAGGGTCTGAAGCAGAACCGTAAGCCGGCTGAATACGCCGCAGTACATCGAGCGCTGTTGACCGGGTTACTAGGGCACGTGGCGACTCGATCCGGAGAGAACGATTATCAGGGCGCGCGCAATCGCAAGCAGTTTATCTTCCCGGGTTCGTCCCAGTTTTCTCGAAAACCCCGCTGGGTGATGAGTGGCGAGCTGGTAGAGACCAGCCGCCTGTTTGCCCGAACGGTCGCAGAGATAGAAAGCCACTGGATAGAGCCGCTTGCCGGTCACCTGGTGGCTAGATCTCACCATGACCCTGTTTTTGACGCAAAACATGGGCAGGTGATGGCGCGGGAGGAGGTTACGCTGTACGGCATCACGATAGTCGCCAATCGTATGGTGGACTTTGGCGCCATAGATCAGGCGAACGCCAGAGAGATGTTTATTGAGAAGGCGCTGGTGCAGGGAGAACTCAATTCTAAACTGCAGTTTTTTCAGCATAACAGACGGCTTATTCGTGATATTGAGCGCATGGAATCAAAAACCAGGCGCCGGGATATTCTGGTGGAATCAAGAGCCCTGTTTGATTTCTATGATCAGATATTACCTGCGCAAGTGTGTAGTGAGCTGGATCTGCGCCGCTTCGTGAATACGTCAGAAATCCATGCCAAAAAAATGACGCTGACTCGTGAAGAGCTTATGCGGCGAGAGGCAACCTTGTCGGATCAGCTGTATCCGAATCGGTTAACCGTTGGTAATTCATCACTGCCACTAAAGTACAAGTTTGAACCGGGCAATAGAGATGACGGTGTGAGTGTTGATGTGCCGTTGGTGCTACTCAATCAGGTACCGCGGGCGCAGCTCGACTGGATTGTGCCAGGTCTGCTCGAAGAAAAATGTCTCAGCCTGATTAAATCCTTGCCAAAATCGCTTCGCAAAAATTTTGTGCCAGCACCTGAATATGCGCAGCGGGTGCTTGAGAACTTCGAGTTTGATGGCAAACCCATTACTGAGTCGTTGGCAGAGCGTCTCTTCAGGTTGTCGGGGGTTCGGATCAAGGCCTCTGACTTTCAGCCGGATGCCCTCGATAAACATCTGACGCTAAATATTCGGGTCGTCGATGACCGCGGCAAGTTGATGGCTGCGGGCCGCGATCTTGATCAGCTGATGACGGATCTAGGCAATAAGGTTGTTGACAGACTTGAAACCAGAAATACGCACCCACTGGAACGATCTAACCTTGTGGATTGGCCTGAATCAGACTTGCCTGAATCTGTGGTCCTGAAGGAGGGTGGTGTCACGGTAACGCTGTTTCCCGCGTTGATTGATCAGGAGGATTCTGTGGCGATCAAACTCGTTGAAAACGCCGCCAAAGCGAGAGCGCTAAGTCAGCGGGGACTATTGAGACTAATCATTCTCAAGCTTCAGGATCAATGGAGATACCTGTCAAAAAACATTCCAGATTTTGCAACCTTCTCCCTTTACTACGCAACGCGCGGCAGCAAAGCAGCGTTGACTGAAAACCTGGTCGAGGCAGCGTTTGCGATAACCTTTGTAGAAGGTCTGCCGCCAGTGCGGGACAGGATATCGTTTGATCAGCGTCTCCAAAAAAAGTCTGAACTGTTCGAGCGATTGTCGGATCTGTCTCGTATTGTCGGCCAGACCTTGAAGCAGAGCATGGCGATTCAGGATCAAATCAAGTCCCTCAGCGTCACAGAAACCGCTGAGGACATCAGCTTTCAATTGGACCGTTTGCTGCCGGCCACATTTCCTGCGGGTATTTCTTTTGAAGCGCTGCGACACTATCCGCGTTACTTCCGGGGTATCCAGCATCGTCTGGAAAGGCTCGGTGGCAATGTCGGGAAGGATCGTGAGGGCGTGATGCTGGTTCGCGCCTGGTGGACTCGGCTTGATGATGTTCCACCCGAGGCTCGTGTTTCGCTGACGAAGTTCCGGTGGATGCTCGAAGAATATCGAATATCTTTGTTTGCGCAGTCCGTAGGGACTAATATTCCTGTATCAGAAAAGCGACTGGCGAAAGAGTGGGAAGCGGTGATGGGTAAGCGGCAATGAAACTGGTTTTAGCGGTGTTTTTGCTGATTGTCAGCCTGGGCGCGCATGCCAACGAAGACCCGTATGAGCCCGCTAATCGTAAGATTCATAATTTTAACGACTTCGCTGACCGAAAAATCATTCGCCCGATTGCCGTTGGTTATGATCGGGTTTTGCCAGACCGCTTGAAGTTCATTATCTCCAATTTCTACGGCAATCTGATTGATTTCGGCGACGGGCTTAACAATCTGTTGCAGGGTAAACCCAAGGCGGCAGCGAATGACGCCGCACGGGTCCTGGTAAACACAACGATCGGTATTGGGGGTTTGTTTAATCCTGCCAGCCGTATGGGACTGGTGGACCACTCTGAGGACTTTGGTCAGACTCTGGCTGTATGGGGCGTACCCAGAGGGCCCTACATCGTCATACCGTTCCTTGGTCCTTCGTCTGTGCGTGATGTGTTCAGTCGTGCTGCCGATACCCGGCTCGACCCACTGCGGTATTACTACCCTGTTAGCCATCGAAATTCGATTTATGCGTTTGGCGTTCTTGGTACACGGGCTCAGTTACTGGCGGCGGATTCTGTCGTCTTTGGCGACCGATATATCTTTTATCGGGATGCCTATCTGCAACGTCGTGAGTTCCTGGAAAAGGATGGCGTGGTAGATGACCCGTTTGACGATGATTTCTAGCGGAGTAAACTCGATTGACGCGCGTGTCGGTGGCACTCGTTTTGGGGGAAGGGGTTGCAACAGGTAATGGCTTGCAGTGAGCGACGATAACCGTCAGTTGCTGATTATATCCGGCTCTGCCGAGGCTGAAGAAATGAAACTTCGCCTGGCGGAATGCGGCCTTGCCGACGTAGAAATTGCTGACATCACAATCGCAGACTATCCGAACGCACTAGCTGTTATCCGAGCAGGCATTCCTGATCTCATTCTGCTCACAAAACAACGCGGGCTTTCCTCGCTGTCGCTGATCAACAAAATAACCCGACAATTCCCTATGGTGCCTATTGTGATGGTGGCGACCAATGTGGAAGAAGAAGCGATGCGCGAGCATCTGGAGGCGGGTGCCAGTGACTATATCTATTACGTTGGTGCTGAGAAGGAACTGCTCGGTTTTGTTGTTAACCAGAATCTGGTGAATCGTTCAAACCTGATCGCCGCCGAGGCTTCCGAAGAGACACAGTCGCTGTTCCGCCAGCTTGAAAAAGATCAGAAGTCCGGGTTTCGCGTTCAGCAAGCTATGCTGCCATCGTCACCCAAGTCGATTCGTGGCTTGAATTTTAATCATCAGCTGTATCCCTCAATGATTATGAGCGGTGACTTCATCGACTATTTTGAACTCTTCGATGGTCGGGTCGCGTTCTATATTGCTGATGTTTCCGGGCACGGTGCATCGAGTGCGTTCATCACGGTTCTGCTTAAAAGCCTTTCTCGCCGGCTGTTGGACGATTTTCATCGATTCATGTCCACTGCAGAAATACTGAGCTGGATCAATACCGAGTTGTTGCAATGGCAACTTGAACAGCATGTCACGATGTTCATGGGGATTATCGATCCGGAAAAGGGGATGCTGGAATACAGTAACGCGGCGCATTTCCCCGGTACGATCTTGTGTCATGAGACCGGTGCGCATTTCCTGGAGATTGGGGGGCAACCACTCGGGTTGTATGCTGAACCTACTTATCTATCGCATCAGACTACGTTATCGACGATTTTCTCTATTGTGATGTTTTCCGACGGGGTGTTTGAAATATTGCCTCAGGAGAGCCTCGAAGATAAGGAAAAACACCTGTTATCAGTGGTAGAATGCCAGAAGTTCGAGGGCAATCCCGCGTCACTCGTCGATGAACTGGTCGACGATTTAGGGGTTCTCAGCGCCAGCTCTATACCCGATGATATCGCGGTTTTCACCGTGGCAAGAGCCGGACCTTCCGGGTAGCTTTTGGGTCAGGTGCTTGTCGTCAAGCAGGTGTGATCAGGTAGATGCGGATTGGGGTCAAATGTAGAGCCATGTATGAGTAGCATACTGTTTGCAGATCAGGACGGTGTCCATGTCCTGAAGTTCGTTGGGGATGTGAGACTCAGTCTTGGCCCGACCATCACTTCTTTTCTTGAACGCCTTGAAACCTGCGATCACTTCCGATCAATGATTATTGACCTTTCTGAAACCGACACCATCGACAGTACCGCACTCGGGTTGATTGCAAAAATTGCGATCTGCACCCGTGAAAGGTTCGATAGTGCAACCAGCATTGTCTCACCTCGGGACGACGTTACGCGTGTGCTGACCTCAATGGCAATGGAACAGGTTTGTATTATCACGCCTGAGGTGCTCGACGAAGACTCTGTCATGCGTGAATTACCTCGAGAGATATGCAGTGAAGAAACCATGAAGCAGCAGGTCCTTGATGCGCACAAAACGCTGATGAATCTGGCAGAAGAAAACGTCGGCAAGTTTCACGAACTCGTTGACGCCCTGGAAAATGATGAGCCACCAGAAACCCCGCAAAAAGCTACGTTAGGTTAGGCGTCCCTCGCTTTCAGTTTCAAACGAATAAAATCCTCGTGTGCCAGATGAATCAATCCGGCGACCCGCCTGATGATGTGATCCTCGAAAGAAGCAACATGTCCATCCGCATAGGCAACGCGCCATAGCGCGAAAAGCAAAGCTTCTTTCTCTGAATAGCTGAAGTGTTCGTTGATCAGCTGGGTGAACTGATAGAGGTCGTGGGCCTCGTCCACGCTAGCGCTTCCAGCCTCGATGACCTCATGAACTTCATGCTCGGGCAGCGCAAATTCCGCTGTCAGGATTTTCTCGATGGTCGCCAGCTCGATATCTGATTTTTCGGTATCGGAACGCGCGACTTCAAGCATCAGTGCGGTTGCGGTAAAGGCGATACGATCGTCACCTGCAGAAGGGTTAGCCTCGTCGGGCTGCTTGACCAGGTCTTCAAACCAGTTGAACAGGGAATCAATCATGCAGCATCTATCTCCGGGTACTTGATCAGTGCGCAGGCATCGTCCATAACCGAGATGCCCGCATCGTCCGCGTACATGTGGGTGCTGAGGTGCCGGCGAAAGGCTCTGGCGCCCGGTATCCCGGCGAACAATCCCAGTAAATGTTTTGCCATGTGTTTGATGTGTACGCCGGCGCTGATCTGTTGGACCATGTATGCGCGGTATAGCGCAACAGTGTCGGCTCTGCTGACGGCAGGTCGATTGAATATCGCACTATCAAGCTCCGCGAGCAGGTAGGGGTTGCTGTAAGGCGCGCGACCGAGCATAACACCATCGAATTCTTTAAGTAGCAGGCGTGATTCTTCAACGGATGTAATGCCGCCGTTGATGACGAATTCTGCTTCTGCGAAGTCGTCGCGTATCCGCCTGACATGGTCGTAGTTCAGTGGTGGAATTTCCCGATTCTCTTTCGGTGAAAGGCCCGTGAGAATCGCTTTGCGTGCATGAATCTGAAAATGGCGGCAGCCCGCATCGTACTGCCGGGCAATAAATGTTCGGAAAAAATTGTAGTCATCGTGATCATCGATGCCGATGCGTGACTTGATGGTAACCGGGACCGAAACGGCCTCTGCCATGGCGCTGAAACAGTCAGCCACCAGTGCAGGCTTAGCCATCAGGCAGGCGCCGATTCCCCCTTGTTTTACTCTGTCGCTGGGGCAGCCGCAGTTCAGGTTAACCTCCTGATAGCCAGCCGCTTCGGCCATTTTTGCTGCTGCCGTCAGATCTTCTGGATCTCCGCCGCCAAGCTGCATGGCAACAGGCTCATCGCCAACGTGGGCGAGCAGGCGCTCGTGGTCACCATGCCTGAGTGCGCTGGCGGTTATCATTTCACTGTACAGGCCGGCACCAGGCGAGAGTTGTCGAAACAGGTAGCGACAGTGCCGATCAGTGCAGCCCATCATGGGTGCAACACACAGGGTGCGGTTCATAGCGAAGTGAGATTAATCTTTGAGGTCCGATAGTGTAACATCTGGGGCGTTTTTCACGCAGTCCAGCCCATGAAAGCCAGAACCCGAGTTGCACCTTCTCCAACGGGAGATCCCCACGTTGGCACCGCCTATATGGCGCTATTCAGTTATTGTTATGCGAAACAGACTGGTGGTGAGTTTATTCTTCGAATTGAAGATACCGATGCCGAACGCAGTACACCTGAAGCCGAAGCCAGTATCCTGGAATCGCTGCGCTGGCTGGGTCTGACATGGGACGAAGGGCCTGATGTTGAAGGTCCCCATGGTCCCTACCGACAAAGCGAACGGGCCGGCATTTACGGCCAGTACGCACAGCAGTTAATTGACAAGCGGCATGCGTTTCGCTGTTTCTGCAGCAAAGAACGGCTTGATGAGGTTCGCGCGGCACAGATGAAGGCCGGGGAAACGACTCGATATGACGGGCATTGTCTTGAACTTTCCGAGGCCGAAGTTGCTCAAAAGCTCGATGACAACGAATCCTTTGTGGTGCGAATGAAGGTGCCCGATACGGGGGTTTGTACGGTCAAAGATGGCTTGCGGGGTGATATTGAAATCGCCTGGAACCAGATAGATATGCAGGTGCTGGTCAAAGCAGATGGCAACCCGACTTACCATCTTGCGGTGGTTGTCGATGATCACTTGATGGAGATTACCGATATCATCCGGGGTGAGGAATGGATCAATTCAGCCCCAAAACATATGTTGCTCTATCAGTATTTTGATTGGGAAATGCCACGACTCATTCATATGCCGTTGCTGCGTAACCCTGACAAGAGCAAGCTGAGTAAACGAAAAAATCCCACAAGCATCGGCTACTACCGCGATATGGGTTTCTTACCGGAAGCCGTGCTCAATTACCTGGGTATGCTTGGCTGGAGCATGCCGGACGGCGAAGAGAAGTTCACGCTTGAAGCAATGATTGAGCAATTTGACCTCAATAGAATTTCTCTTGGGGCGCCGGTTTTCGACGTTGAGAAACTCAAATGGCTTAACGGTCGCTGGCTTCGGGAAACGCTGTCGGATGATCAGTTCGCAGACCGGCTTGCTGACTGGGCCTATAACCGGGAAAACCTGCTAAGAATTATTCCCCTGGTGAAAGAGCGGGTCGATGTGTTTACCGAACTTGCGCCGATGATTGGATTCTTTGCCGAAGGTATGCCTGATCTATCAGAAGCAAGCTTCGAAGGTAAAACGGAAATCGAGGATACCAAGAAACGCCTGCAGTTTGTGTTGTGGCGACTAGAGGCTCAGCGGCAATGGGACAGAGATGCACTGAACGATTTGTTTGTGGCTTTGGCCGAGGCTATGGGGCTCAAGATCAGAGATCTCCTGACCCCGGTCTTCATTGCAATCTCAGGCAAACCCGTATCACCGCCACTGTTTGATTCCATGTCAGTTTTGGGGTCAGATATCTGTCGGGCCCGCGTTCGGCACGCGCTCAGTGTACTCGGCGGCGTTTCCAAAAAGCAGGCGAAACGTCTGGAGAAAGAATATCAGGCACTCTCCTGATAACCCGCCGACTGTGAGCGCCGCGGCCTGCGTATTGATAGCGCAGGCCTGACTAATCATTCCTGCAGGAGTAACACATCATGTTTCAACAAGCCGCTGATCTCCTCGAGGAAGGCCATTCTTTGAAAGCACTGCTTGATGATCTCAGTCCCGATGATTGGCAACAGCCCACTCCCTTCAAGCAGTGGACCGTCAATCAGGTTGTTCAGCACCTTCATGGTTCCGACAGAATGGCAGTGTTATCACTGAAAGATGCCGATGGATTCAAGGCCGCAGTGTCTGATCGCAAGATTGTCGGTGAGCTGATGAACCCAACCCTCACAGGTGCTGAATTGCTGGACACCTGGTGGGCTTACTTTTCCGAAATGGCGACGCTTCTTGGTGATAGTGATCCCAAACGGCGAGTCCCGTGGTTTGGCCCTGACATGGGCGTGATGATGTTTACCACGGCGCGGCAGATGGAAACCTGGGCACATGGTCAGGATATCTTTGATATGTTCGGCCGCATTCGTACAAACTCTAACCGATTGCAAAACATCGTTGTGATCGGCGTAAAAACCTACGGCTGGACATTCGCCAATCGCAAACTGGATGTCCCGGGTCCTGCGCCATACGTCAGGCTAATCAGCCCGGAAGGTGATGTCTGGGAGTTTAACGAGCCCAGTAGCGAAAATTATGTGTCCGGCGACGCCGTAGACTTTTGCCATGTCGTCACCCAGGGGCGTAATATTGCAGACGTTGATCTCGAAGTCGTTGGTCAACCTGCGAACGAATGGATGCGTATCGCGCAGTGTTTTGCGGGCCCCCCTGAAGATCCGCCACCACCGGGTTCAAGAACCGCAAACTTTTAGGTAGACCGCTGGCCCCCTGGACCCGTTTGGATCGAAGCCTGCCAGTGAAAACCAGTTTTTGGATCGGACACGCTTGTGACGGACATGGAAGAGTTGAACAAGGCGCTTGATCGCCATTCCCGGGAACTGCTGCCCACGCTTGTTCGAGTCTTTGTTTTTATCTACGTCATTATTGGCGGCGCTCACCTGGTCGTGTTGCCGGAGGGACTGCTTCTGCCGCTTTCAGGGCTGGCCTTTGGCAGCGTCTTTGTTGGCTTTCTGATTAATCTGAACATCGAACGGGAATTCGTTCTCGCCCGTGCCGAATTATTCATGGTGTTACTGCTTGGTCTGATGGGGCTGAACACCATGGTGCACCTTTACCTCTCGGCAGACCTCAAGCAAACCACAAATCTGATCTTTATTCTGGCGATCTCAGGCTATGTTCTTCCTGCGTATCGCACCTTTTATCCTACGGTTTTTACGCTGACTGCGACCTGGAGTCTTTTTATCGCGACAAGTAACGCGACCATGGATGAATCCATTCATTTTGGTTTTGAGGTCATGCTGGGCCTTATGTTCGCGGTGTTCCTGCATACCGTCCGGCGCCGACAACTGGAACAGATGTCGGACCTGGAGCAGACGATAGATCGACTCAATCAGACCCAGGCGCAACTGGTTGCCGGAGAGTCTTTGTTACAAACGCTGATGGATAATATTCCCGCCGGGATTATCGTTCGTGATCTGCAAACCCGTATTCAGTTTATGAATGCCGAGGCGACTGCCTTGCTGCGGACTGAAGGTGAGGGTTTACTTGGCAAGCAGATTGGCGAAGATGCGCTGAGGCTCTGCGATCAGACCGGCAGGCGTCTAACAGAGCGAGAGCTACCAACCCGCAGGGTTATCGAGACGGGTGAGCCCGTCGACAACGAGATTGTTGGTGCATTGCAGGCAGATGGTGATATTACCTGGGCGTTGCTCAATGCTTTTCCGCTTCAGGTTGATGGCACTGGCGATTCAATGGTGGTGCTGGCGTTCACGAATATCACCGAGCAGGTCAAGGCAGAAATGCAGCTTGATCAAAGTGAAAATCGTGCCCGGACAATCCTTAACTCTGTGATTGAAGGCGTTATTTCGGTCGATAGTCGCGATGTCATCACCTTGTTTAATCCTGGTGCCGAGCAGATGACCGGATACCAGTCTGAATTTGCGCTTGGACAATCCTTGTCGGAGGTCTTCCGATTCGAGCCGGAGGAGGGCTACCTTGACCTGCCTGGAGATACCATCAGGCTCGGGCGCCTGTGGAAAAAATCAGGTGAACTGGTCGCTGCAGAGTTGTTGATCTCTGAGGTTCGGGGTGAGGACGGTAGTGCAGGCAAGGTCTATACCTTCAGAGATGTCTCTGAACAGCAGCGCCTGGAACAGGAGCGCTCAACCATGGATAAGATGAGTTCCGTGGGGGTGCTAGCCGGAGGGATCGCGCACGACTTCAATAATCTACTCACGGCAATTTATGGCAATGTCGCGCTTGCAGAAGCATCGATCAATAACCCGGAGAGGGCCGCCGGTTTTCTTAAACGCAGTTCAGAGTCAATCGAGATGGCAACCAACCTGACCAAGCAATTGTTAACTTTTGCAACCGGTAGTGATCCGGTCAGAGATGTGGTTGATATCGAGCGCCTTATTCGGGAGGCGACCAGGTTTTCGTTGAGTGGCAGCAGCATTGTGGTCACCTTTGATATTGCCCCTGATGTTGATGCGGTCGAGGTCGATGCGGGGCAGGTGCAGCAGGCCATTGGCAATACGGTTCTCAACGCAAAGCAGGCGATGAACGATGCGGGTGGAATCCATATCGGTATTGCGAATGTCGATGTTCAGGGTCAACGGTTCGTCGAGGTGAGCATCAGTGATGAAGGACCCGGTATTCCAGCTGAAGCGCTACCCAATATTTTTGATCCCTATTTCACGACCAAAGACTCAGGTACGGGGCTAGGGCTTACAACCACACATTCCATTGTTGTGAAACATGGGGGTACAGTCAGGGTTGATTCAAGCCCGGGCAAGGGCACCACTTTCTATTTTCGATTCCCCAGTAGCGGCGAGTCGTTAAGTCAAATTGCGTCGGTGACACCGACACGTCAATTGACTGAATCCGGGCTTAACGTGCTGGTCATGGATGACGAAGACGTTGTGTTACAGACGATAAGTCGATTGCTTGAGCATCTCGGTCACCGCGTCGTCGCGACGAAAGACGGCGCGGAAGCCATTGCCGCTTATTCAGAACAACTGCACGCAGGCTCCCCGTTTGATTTTGTTGTTATGGATTTGACCGTCGCCGGCGGGATGGGCGGCAAGGTTGCAGCGGAACGGATTCTCGCGATTGATCCTGATGCCAGGCTGGTGGTGTCCAGCGGCTATTCATCTGGGGCAGAGATGGCGAGGTTCCGGGATTTCGGGTTTTGTGCCAGGCTCGAGAAACCATTTCTGGCAGATGACCTTGCGCGCCTGGTCGCCGACGTGATGTCTTAGGACCCGTCAAGTTTCAGCGTCAAACCATTGCCGCAGCACGTATTTCTGAATTTTTGTCGATGACATCGGCCATTCGGTCACGAATCTGGCATGGCGAGGGACTTTAAAGCTCGCTATCTTGCCTTTGCAAAAGCCGATCAGTTCCTCTTCGGTGAGCGTTTCGCCCGCGTGCAGTTCGACATAAGCGCAGGCCACTTCCGTTAGCCTGGCATCGGGTACGCCGATCACCTGAACCATATTGACAGCCGGGTGCGCAGAGACCAATGATTCAATCTCAATAGCCGCGACGTTTTCCCCACCCACCTTCAGCATATCTTTGATACGGCCGTGAAACTCAATGGAGCCGTCATCGTCAATCGCGCAGAGATCGCCCGTTCTAAACCAGCCATCAACGAATGCTTCTGCGTTCTTTTCTTCCGCCTTGTAGTAACCATCAAAGACGGAATAGCCTTTCAGCAGAATCTCGCCTTTTTCTCCTGCCGGCTTTTCTTCCAGTGTGTCCGGGTCAACGATCTTGGCACGTAAGCCCGGCATTGGTTTGCCGCAGGTCGTCAGGCGTTTTTCCAGGGGCTCATCGGGATGGTTGTAGGCGATAACACCGCCGGCTTCAGTCAGTCCGTAAGCACCAGTTTGTACCGCCTGGGGAAAAGCATCCTGGAACTGCCGCAGGACTTCCGGTGGAGCAACATTGTTCACTCGCTTCAACGCGGAAAGATCGCGTGATTTGAACGTCGGATGATTGATCAGGTCCTGGGTCACGGTCGGAAAGGAAGGGAAAGCCACGGTTACGCGCTCCTGTTCCATCATCTCCAAGGATAACCCGGGTTCTACGTGTAGCATTGACAGCATGGCGGCACCTGCGTCCATACAGCACATGAACGGCAATATCGCTGCCATGTGGAACATCGGCAGGGGCGCCCAAAATCGGTCTTCAGGTCCCATGAAATAGCGGGACTGGTTCATGTTGATGCCATTTCGCACCAGGACCTCATGGTTCAGTGGGCAGCCTTTGGGATTTGCAGTTGTGCCCGAGGTATACATCATGATCGCCGCAGAGCGGACACTGACCATTTGCCGGTACCTATCGATCTGAGCGTCGCTGACCCTGGCACCTGCGGCGGTGAAATCATCATCGGCGATAAAGCCCGTTTCGGGCGCACCGAGCATGACCAAATGCTTCATGCGAGGGCCGCGCTCTACTGCCAGTGCGGCATTCAGCAGGTCGCCAAAGTTCGCATACTCGGAGATGGCGTCATGGGTAACAACCAGGTCAATATCTGCATTGTTCAGGACGTAGGCCAGTTCAGGAGCCTTGTAACGTGCGTTAATGGGGACGGCCATAGCACCGATCATCTGGGCGGCCATCAGGTACTCCATGTACTCCGGACAATTGGCCATGAGGATACCAATATGGCTGCCGGGACCTAGTCCCGCAGCTACAAGCGCCTTGGCGCGTCGGTAGGCTGCGTCCTGCATTTGCTGATAGGTCAACCGACTATCGGGAAAGATCAGTAAATCGTTGTCTGGTGCTTTGGCGGTCGCTTTGATCAGCATGTCGCCCAGCGACATAAATTCTGTGAAAGTCTGCATAATTGAACCGAATTCCCTCGTTGACCGTAATAAGAACCGATATCAGACGGTATTCTCAAGTCCTATGGCAGATTTTTCCGACATTGTTGAAGCACAGCTCACCAGACCGATCGAGGATTTGTGCGGCCTGTTCCTTGATGAAAAGGCGCACGATGAGCACATCTATTTTTCTGGCCTCGTCAATATGCTGTCTGATCCGGCTGATGAGGCAATGGTGCTAGCCGCGACGATTGAACTCTCCCGGTGTGCGTTCCTGGGGTTCAGCTACAGCGTTGACGCCCAGCAGCGGATCGACAAAATCCTGGAAGACGCGATCGACCTGGCGCATACCATGAGTGCCTCGGGCGTAAACTAGCCGTTAAAGCACCATCTGGGTCTGGGTGACCACAGCAATGGTCTTGTTCGCATCATTGCGCAGTGTGGTCTGCCACACCGAGGTACGCCTGCCGACGTGCAGCGGCAAACACTCGCCTATAACCACGCTGTCCAGGGGCGCCGCCCGCATAAAGTTTGTTTTACTCTCAATCGTTGTGGTGGCCTTGTGGCCTTCAGGCAGGTTCATGAATGCACCAATGGCACCCAGGGCATCCGCCATGGCCATCACCGCGCCGCCGTGCATGATCTTGCCAGTCGTGCAGAGATCGTGACGAACCTCGATTTCGCCGACTATCCGGTCTTTCTCGGCCGTGGTCACGGTAAGCCCCATCAGTTTGGTAAACGGCATCAATTCAGGATCAAGTGTCTTCATTCTCTTTCGTCCTCCAGTCTCTCTTCGCCCCTGGCGTAGCGCGCGGCGATGGCCTGGTAAAACGCTGCGTTACCAAGATTAGCCTCGCCATTGTCACGCGTCCCCAGGCGCTTTGCAGGTACACCACCGATGATCGAGTTCGCTGGAAACTCTGCCCGCTCAGAGACAATCGCATGTCCGGCGACAATAGAATTCTCACCGATCACAGCGCCATCCATGATGGTCGCATTAATGCCAATCAGGCATTTATCGCCGATTTTGCAGCCGTGCAGCGTAACGTGGTGGGTAATTGAACAGTCCTCGCCAATGATGGTAGGGGATTCATACCCCTCGTGGATCATGACAAAGTCCTGGATGTTTGTTCTCGCGCCGATTCTTATTTCGTGGACTTCGCTGCGCGTTACCGCGTAAGTCCATATGCTGGCGCCTGGTCCAACATAGACCTTGCCATGTAACTGGGCGGTGTCATGGATGAAAGCGGGGTTGTCCAGCGTCACGAGTGGTCCAATATGAGGCATGGGGTTCAAATCCTTTTTTTTAAGGCAGCAACAAGTCGCGCATGATAACAAATGCCAGAGTGTGGTACCTTTTGTGTACTCCACTCCAAAAAATAAACTATGAGGGAAAACTATGGCAGCACATGACCACGAAATTGTTTCCATTTACGGACACAGCGAAGAGCAAAAAGAACAATTAATGACCCGGGCACCTGAGTGTGTGCTGATGTGGGGAACCAAAGATGGCTGGCCGGTGGGCGTCGTGCACTCATTCGTCTGGGCTGATGGCAAGGTTTGGATTACCTTCGCTGCGCATCGTCACAGAGCTGCAGCGATCAAACGCGACAATCGTGTTTCTGTCACTGTCAGTGGGGCATCATCAAAAGACCCTGAGTGTCCTCGAGGCGCGGTAACCGTCAAGGGACACGCGACCTTCCACGATGACGAAGACACCAAGAAATGGTTCTACCGGCTCCTGGCTAAAAAAGTTTCTCCCGATAGTAAAGAAGGAGAAGATTCCTTTTACAGTCTGCTTGATTCGCCGCTGCGAACACTGATCTCCGTGGTACCTGAAAAGTGGATTTCATTTGATGCAGATAAATCCCAGCGTGATCGCCAGGGCTTACTGTCCGAAGACGAAAAAACCCCCCGCCTTAGCTCCGATACTGACCGTATGGGTAAAGAAAGGGAAAAACGTGGACTTGATCCAAGATAGGAGAGCCCGATGAGTGACGTAGCTGACCGTATTGCAGTTCAGGATGTCATGTTGCGGTATGTCGCAACCGTTGATGAGAAAGACTATGCAGGCTACAAGGCGCTGTTTACCGAGGACGTTAAGGTCGTTGGTATGGGGCCTAGCGAGATGAACGGTATTGAGGTGTTCTATCCATGGTGGAAGGAAGCCCTGGACAAGTACGACGCGACCCAGCATATGCTGAGTCCAACCTATGCTGTGATCGATGGTGATACTGCGAAAACCCGTACGGACGTTCAGGCCGTACATTATCCCAATGGCGAAACCGAAATTACAGTGACGTTGTGGGCGACCTATCACACGGACATGCGCCGGGTAGATGGGGAATGGAAAATCTCGCGCCACGAACTGGTTGTTCGTGGCATGAAGCGAGCTTAGCGGACTACTTCAATGTGAAGAATTCTGCGCGAGGTGTCATGGTCTCGTCGTAAACAGGCTCTTTGTAGTCGCAGCGATACTTGTTGTTGTCTGCACCGGCGAGACCAAACTCCTGCAGCATCGCTCCCATGTTGAAATAGTTTTCATGTTGGAAATGGGCGGCAAGTGATGCTTCGTCATCCCAGAGTTCGTAGACGGCAATTCTGCCTTCGACGCACGGATCTTTCGAAAAGACATAAGCCTGACAGCCAGCTTCGTCGTCTCGGGTGGCCTTCTGCAGTGGTTTGGCTTTTTCGATGGCCTCGTCAACGCGAGAAGGGTCTTGAAGGTCGATGGTGCCTGCGATGATGATCATAGTATTGCCTTAAATTGTTAGTGGTAGTTGTTGATTAATTGTTTGATTATCAGGGTGAATAAGCAAGGCACAATAAACCATGTGCAGGCCAGCTTGGCAACGGTGTTGATTTGATTGGCGCCGACTGATTAAAGGGAGAAACTCCATGCATGACTTGTCCGGCAGCGGCGCAGCAGGGCGAAGTTTTGAACGGACTGTTACCAGACCTTTGCGATACTGTTTTGTCTGTTTGATGCTGATATCCCCTGTCGTTCAGGCGCAAGGCGGCGCCGGTTGCTTTACCCTGGTTTCTGATCTACAGCGCGGCTGGTTGGATGTTAAGAACCGACTTTTGCCGACCGGCGAAAACATGGGGCGTCCGGGCAGCGATGATTTCGTCTGCGTTTCCAGGCAGCGCGTGCGTGGCGCAATTGAACGTAGCGGTGGTGTGCTTAGCAGCGGGATTCGTTGTTTCCGCGATCCTGGCGTTGGCGGACCAGGATTTTGCTGTGACCAGCAGCTTGGTGAGTGTGCACAGCTCAACCCGGTATTATTTCCAGATGCCTATCGTACGCCAGCTGTTGAGAAAGCCGGAAAACCCCTAGCGTCTGACTGGGTGAGCCCACCAGGGGAGAGCCAACAGTGGCAGAGTAATTGACGCCAGTGCGTCGGCGACAGGCCACCAGCGACGGTCCACAAAAAGAAACAAGTATAAAAATCTCACAAATAAGAGGGAAACCCATGATTGATCTGAACCTTAAGGGAAAGCGAGCTGTTGTGACTGGGGCCAGCCTTGGTATTGGCGAAGCCGTGGTTAAGGAACTCGCCGATATGGGCGCGGACGTTGTTTTCTGCGCTCGCAATCAGGCAGCTGTGGATGCGTTGGCGGCTTATGCCGACAACGTCACAGGGCTCACGGCGGATATGGGTGATCAGGCGTCCACGGAGGCTTTCCTGGCAGCGGTCCAGGCAGGTGGTGATGTGGATATTCTGATTAACAATGTGGGGGCTTCACCCTCTCGAAACTTCCTGTATATGAGCGATGAAGACTGGCAGGAACTGCACGAGCTGAATGTGCTCTCGGCAGTGCGCTGTACTCGCCAGTTTTTACCGCATATGCGCAAACAGAAATGGGGCAGGGTGGTGATGATTGCCAGTGGGGCGGCCAAATATCCTAATGCCGCACTGATTGACTATGGCGCCACCAAGGCAGCGATGATATCGCTCAGTAAATCGCTATCTCGCAAGTACGGTGCTGATGGCGTGCTCGTTAACGCCATTCTTCCAGGCTTGATTCATACGGCGATGTGGGAGCGTGCAGCCACTGAAATTGCGCAGGCTAATGACACGACCATGGAAAAAGTCCTCCAGAACAACGGCCGATCTGTGCCGGTTGGTCGCTACGGTACGTCGAAAGAAGTTGCCGATGTCATCGCATTTTTGTGTAGCAATGCCGCTTCCTATGTGAACGGAGCGGCGATAGAAGTTGACGGTGGCTCAGCAGGACATATCTGACCCGCGAGGTTGCTGTGGGGTTAGGCGGTGGCCTGACCGTCTGTTGTCATGCCCGCGAGCTTCGGTAATCGAAGGTGCTTACCAGCATAGAGCAGGTAAAACATCGGTGGCGTGAAGTAGAACGACACAATCGTAGATAGCAGCACGCCGCCGGCGATCGCCATGGCGAAAGGTGGCCAGAATCCGCCGCCAGCCAGTAGCAGGGGTAAAAAGCCACCGAAAGTTGTGACGGTTGTCGAGATAATATGCCGGGATGACGCGTTGACGACTCGTACACCAGCGTCGCGATCACCCGCCAGTGCCTGCTCGTCATTTTTAAGTGCTGTCAATACGATGATGGCGGCGTTGATCGAGACACCAATGGAGCCAATAACGCCGATCAGTGCCTGAATACCAAACGGGAAGTTAAAGATCGCCAGTGAAAGGATGCTCAGTCCTGCAGACAACACACAGACCACAAGCGTGATAGCGGTCAGCCGAAACGAGTTGAAAGTGATGACGATGGTTGCAATTGACAGGGTAACAATGAGCCCTAACGAAGACATCAGGTTGCCGGTAGTTTCAGATCGCGCGTCTGAATCACCACCCAGTTGAATTCGATAACCGGGTGGCAACGCAACAGGATTCGCAGCCATCGTGGCTTCAACAGATTTCAGCGCCTCTTCTGGCAGGACACCGCGCCGTATGAAGCCCTGAATCGTGTTTAGTCGCTCGCCATTTTCACGAAGGATCGGACTTTTACCGGGCTCCAGTGACATGGTGCCCAGGCTTGACAGTGGTACGGTTTCTAGTTCGCCTGTTTGCGGTGAGCGCAAAGGCAGTCTCAGATTTCCGAACCTGGCCTGGGTGCTGCGGTCTGCCTCCGTGAGCCTGACAACAATCGGAATTTCTTCGGTGCCTTCCAGCATGCTGCCGCCAGGCACGCCTGACAGACTTGCATTCAGGAGACCCGCGACATCCGTAAGGCCGTAGCCTGCCTGCTCAACTTTCTGCTCGTCCAGATTGAAGACGACCTTCGGCGCGCCGTTGTCGAGGCTGACCCGGGTATGGGTCACTACATCGACGCTGGCCATGCGTTGACGAATCTCGTCACCAATGATCCGGAGCGTGTCGAGGTTGGGACCGATGACTTTGAGTTCAATGGGTGCCGGCACAGGTGGTCCCTGGAAGAGCCCACGTACAAGTACCTGGGCATTCGGGATTTCACGATCCAGCTGAGTCTGCAGCATCGGGATGATCTGTTCGGTTGTCGCTGCTGAGGTTGTCGTTACCAGCGCTTCAGCGAAACGGACATCGCTATCCCGGGAACGTGTCATGTTGTAGTAAAAAGGTGGCGCATTCTCACCAACGACCCAGTGCCTGGTAGTAATTCCGTTGGTCTTTGCGAGGATGGCATCAACTTTTTTGACGGTGGCATCGGTCTGTTCGATAGCGCTGCCATTGTTCAGATCGACCTGCACGTAGAACTGATTTCGATCCACGCCGGGGAAAAACTGTGCCGTGAGGACAGGAAAGGACAGGAACCCTGCAAGGGGCGCCAGACTTGCCAATAACACCGCGTACACCGGAAACTTCAGGGACCAGTCTATGCTGTGTCTGAACCAGTTAGTCAGCGGTGTAAACACCGAGGAAATTGCGCGATCTTCCGTCTCGCCCGTCAGCAACCAGCCTGCAATCGCGGGCGTGACAAACAGCGCCAGGAACAACGAAGTGAGCAGCATAACGATGACTGCCAAGGCGATAGAGCCAACAAAGTCCCCAGCTGGTCCAGGTAGAATAGCCATCGGTGTAAAGGCAAGTGCGGTCGTCAGGGTAGACGCCAAAAGCGGGCCGCGTAGTCGCAGTACTGATTCTTCAACTGCCTGCAGGGCGGTCCGCCCCTGGCGTATGCGCCGGCCGATCTGATCGGTCATAACAATGGCGGCATCAACCAGTAAGCCAAGGGCGACGATCAACCCTGTAACGGACATCTGGTGAATGGGCACACCGATAAATTGCAGAATGCTGAGTGACGCCAGGCTTGTCAGCGGCAACACAATCGCGACAACCACGGCGCTGCGAAATCCCAGCGTGATGAACAGCACGCCGATAACCAGGCCGACGCCAAGCATCATATTACCGAACACTTCTCGCAGACGTGCCGATGTATAGTCGGCCTGGGAAAAAATCTTTTCGTGGCTGATGTTTTCCGGCAGGTTGGATTCAAAGCCGCGCAGAACTTCGTCGATCTGGTGGTTCCAGGTGTCAACTTGAAGATCTGGTTGCATTCTGGCGGCAATCAGAATGGATTGCTCACCGCCACTGTAGGCGGTTCGACTCATGGGTTGCTCGACACCCTTATGAATACTGGCAATATCCCCCAGCATGATCTGCTGACCACCCTGCGAAACAATCGGGATACGCGCCACACGCTGGAGCGATTTGATTTCACCCGCTACTTCAACCAGCAAGTCGCCCGATGGGGATTGTGCCCGGCCAGCGACAACCTTGGCATCTGCACGTCTGACCGTATCGGCGACCTGATTGATATCGATGCCAAGCGCTTCAAGTCGCAGGCTATCGAGTTCGATGTACAAACGTTCTTCCGGCGCACCAAAGATCTCTACCCGGTCTGTGCCAGGCACTCTGCGTAGCCTGTCTTGTAGCAATTTTGCGTAACGCAGGGGCTGGGTCAGATTCGTCTTGTCGCCGCCGGCAAGCTTGATGCTGCTGATCGAGGTGTAGGCACCGGTACTGTCGTTATCAAAATCCGTAGGTCCTATGCCGGCTGGCATGCTGGCGCGTGCATCAGAAATGGCATCCCTGACTTCTGACCAGACCTGTTCAAGCTGGTTATCAGGAAGGCGGCTCGAGAGCTCAATGCTCAGGAAAGAGATCCCGTTCCTGGAGGTCGAATTGATTTCCGAAATCTCCGAAATGGTTTTTAACTCGTCTTCAAGTTTGCGGGTCACCAGCGATTCAACGCGGGCCGGGTCGGCCCCGGGGTAGGGGGTGACAATATTGGCGAACAGATTGGTGATCGTCGGGTCTTCCTGACGGCCTATGGTCAGGTAGCTGGTGGCGCCGATCACCACAATCATCGTGACCAGCAGCGCAAACAGCCTTGGGCTTCGATAGAGTAGGCTTTCCATATCAGATCTCAACCCGCATGCCTGGTGCGATTCTGTTTAGCCCGGTAACGATAACGTTGAGACTTTCTTTTTCGTCAATATCGATAAACACTCGCTGGCTGTCCGCATGCAGAACACTGGCGCTGTACTTTTTGACGATCTTGTCTGCGCCAACGACGAAGACGCTCCATAAACCTCGCTCATCTTCAACCAGGGCCGTGTTAGGTATCCAGAAACCTGAAGCAGGTTCGAGGGAGCCGAAGCGCAGGTTGACGAATTCGCCGATTCGGAAATCCATGTCCCTGATGATCAGGCGTACCGCAACTGTCTGCGTGATACGGTTGACTGCGGGGGCCACCGATACGACTTCGGCCAGTCCACCATCACCCCTGACCTCGATGGCGTGCTGGTCACCCACCTGGATGTCACGGGCGATATCAACGGGTACGCCGACCTTGATTTCGCCAATACCCGCCTCCATCAGGTCCAGCAGCGCTGCGCCAGGGCTGATCACCGCGCCAACGTCAGCGAATCGCTGCTGAATACTGGCGTTAAAAGGCGCTTTAACGACTGACTTTTCCAACTGGATATCAATGCGCTCGATGTCTGCCATCAATGTTTGCTGCTCGGCCGCAATCAGCTTCAGGTTGGTTTGAATTTCGTCGATGGTATCTTCTGCGCTGAACCCTTGGGTCTGTAGGTCTTGCTGGCGCACCAGTCGGCGAGCCGCCAGGGATTTCTGTGCATCTAACCCTGACAGGCTTGAGAGAAGGCGCTTTCGCTCGGCATCGAGCAGGGCGGTATCCAGGGTCAGAAGGGTATCGCCGGCCTTGACTGTGTCTCCTTCATTGACACTGACTGTCTTGATTTTGCCAGCGAGTTCACTGGCCAGCAGCACCTGTTGGGTAGGTTCGACGCGCCCGGAAAATCGATGATCCACCATCAACTGGCTGCTGCGCACAATCGTCTGTGTTTCGACAGTCAGAGGAATCCTGTCTTCCGTTGCGGCCGCAAGATTTGCACGAGCGTAGAGCCCTGAGAGGACAGCAACTGTCACGCTAATGCCTATGATCAGCACAACAACCGGTGATTTTCTTTGGCTCGTTTCCATCGGGTCACTCCGTATTCTGGTTCGGATGGGCAATGTTTACGTTGACTACATGCAATGTAAATACAATTCACATAAAAGTAAACGGCATTTACATCTGTTAGAATTTCTACGCGATTGATAACCGAACAGATCAAAATGCCTTCAAGAACAGCCCGTCAGGAATATCACCATGGCAATCTCGCGGAGGCACTGGTCATTGCTGCGACGCAGTTGGTGGCGGAACACGGTCCAGAGAACTTTAACCTTGCCGATGCTTCACGGTTGGCAGGGGTTAGCAAAGGTGCCCCCTACAGACATTTCGCGAATAAGGAGGCTTTGCTGGCGGCTGTGCTGGACCGTGGCTTCGCGCGATTAGCTCTCGTGACAAAAGCAGCCACTGAGCAATATGCAGCGGGTTCAGACGCCGGTATCTCGGCGCTGGGCCTGGCTTATGTGCAGTTTGCCGTGGATGAACCAGAGGTGTTTCGATTGATGTTCGGCGGGGCGCCCGATAGAGCGACAGAGGAAAGCTCCCGGTCGATTCGGACAGAGGGTTTTGACTTTCTGTTGTCCCAGGTTGCGATCCGCACTGGGCTAACTGATCGACGAGCGCTGATCGATGTTGCCAGACCGCTTTGGGCATTGGTCCATGGTGCTGCAATGCTCACCATCGACAACAGCTATCAGCGAATTGACCCGGATGGCGACACCGCGCAGATGGTCCTCGGCGCGACAGCACTGATTCTTGCCCCCTGGGATTTCACCGAGCCGGTGGCATAGGTCACCCTGTATCTGTTTCTAGCGTTGACGCGCTGGACAGCATCAGCAACACTTCTCGTTGTAACTTTCCTTCTTGTCACGGTGCTGTCTCCATGCGATTCCCTTTGTTTGCCCTGCTGATGTCAATGGCAGTCAGTGTGCACGCTTCTGATCTTGTCATTCTCATGTCCTGGGACGGATTCCGGCATGACTTCCCAGATCGGGGTAACTATCCAGCCCTTAAGAAAATGGAGATGGAGGGTGTTCGCACCAGTCTCATACCAACCACGCCATCCAATACCTTTCCCGGACATGTAACGCTCGCAACTGGTGCTGCGCCCACGGTTCATGGTGTGCTCGATAACACCATGTACGACCGTAACAAGGGTGCTTACGCCTATAGCGACGACCCCAGTTGGATTAACGCCGAGCCCCTGTGGATTGCCGCCGAACGGCAGGGCGCAAAAGCCGCTACCTATTTCTGGGTAGGCTCTGAGTCTGACTGGCGGGGCCAGGGGCAAACCTACCGCATGGCGCCATTTGATAGTGATCGGGATGAATCCGTAAAGGTCGACAGGATGATTGAATGGATTGATCTGCCAGCCGAACAGCGACCCTCCCTCATCATGGCTTACTGGCGTGGTGCCGATCATACCGCGCATATGAACGGCCCAGATCATGCCGATGTCGCCAGTATCATTGCGGTGCAGGATAAGGAGCTACAACGCCTCATGGATGCTATTGAATCAAGGGGCCTCTGGGACAGCACCACGATGATCGTGACCTCTGATCATGGTATGACGCAGATTAAAAAGCGAATTTCCATTTCCGACCCATTAGACGCTGCAGGTATCGAGGCCAGAGTGGTCGGTGGTAGTACGGTGAAACGCGTGTTTATGAACGATGTTACTGAGCTTGAATCAGCTGTAGAGGTTCTTGAGCGCATCGACGATATTGAGGTATTTGCTGCGGCAGATGTTCCCGAACCGTTCAGGTTTCCGGATCGTACCGGCGACATTGTGGTCACCACCGAAATGCCGAATGCGCTAGGTCGTGGCGACAGCTTATTGGAAACCGTTTGGCGATTTCTAATGCCTATCTTCGATTGGGGAGAAGGTGGCCACGGCTATGATGCCAATCACCCGGACATGGCGGCGACCTTTCTGGCGGTTGGTGCAGGGGTTGAACAGGGCAAGCAAATTGCGCCAATTCAACAGGACCAGGTGGCAGCGACGGTGATGGCGTTGCTGGGGTTGGCCCCGCCGATGGATGCCACCGGCGAAGCCGTGGTTTTGGACTAGGTTTTGGACTAGGTTTTGGACTAGGTTTTGGATTAGGTTCGATGCATCGCTCATGAGCCATTGGATTACCCCATCAACAAGTTTCTAGAGATCTATGGCTCGCTGCCACGTGCTGGCCCTGGTGGGGACCATTACACACGGCGTGCTTTCGAGATGCTTGGAGATCTGCCTGAACAGCCGCGCATATTGGATGTTGGCTGCGGGCCAGGGAAGCAGACAATCCAGTCGCTCATTTTGAGCTGCCCGCATCAGCCTAGACTGAAGAATACTATGGCCCGATGGGCCGTCTCGTTGGAAAAAATCTGCCGACTGGGCCGATGACCCTGAAGGTAAAGCAGTCCTCAGCGTGGCCCGAGAGGAAATAGCGATGTTCGAAGCCTATTCAGAGTTTTACAGTTACGCTTTTTTCATCATGAAGAGACCGTTGCAACCTTGATAGCAAATAACGGTTAGGGCGCCAGTTGCGGGTCCTTCGATTTTGTTCTCTCAGGATACTGTCTTTGGTGGCTGGACACTCGCTTTACGGAATTCTGCGATGGCAATACAGGCAGAAATGGCGAATGCAACGGAGGAAAACACCAGCAGCACGCCAAGCACATAAGCCGTGTTGGTAATGACCACATCAGCGGTATCGTTCAGGATGACCTCCAGTCGCCAGAAGAAGGTCCGGTAATTCAGGCAGAAAGTAAAACCCCAGCCACCACAAAGCAATCCTGCACCCCATTGCCACCGCAAACATCCCAGTGAACCGAGTATCAGCAGGCTGATCGCAATATAGTCAACAATTAGCATGGGCAGAAACTGTCCGTACTGTAGATGAATCCAGGTTTCACCCAGAAAGTGCAGGGTAGCGGAGACGATGGAATAGTAAGCGAAACCCTTCACCAGCGTTGGATTGGTGAACACGGGAATATCCTGACGTGAGCTTGAGTACGCAGTGTAACTTGATCCGTGCTGAATGGTTAAACCGTTGTGTTACTCGAGGAAAGCGGAAAGCATTCAATGAGATGTTTTTCGAAATTTGGTGGAGCTAGGCGGGATCGATCGGACTGACGCACCAGACGCCGACGGCGGTTCGATTGCGCTGTCTGCGAAGTGATTGTCAGATGCTTGTAAAATTGGTGGAGCCAGGCGGGATCGATCGGACTGGCGCACCAGACGTCGACGGCGGTTCGATTGCGCTGTCTGCGAAGTGATTGTCAGATGCTTGTAAAATTGGTGGAGCCAGGCGGGATCGATCGGACTGGCGCACCAGACGCCGACGGCGGTTCGATTGCGCTGTCTGCGAAGTGATTGTCAGATGCTTGTAAAATTGGTGGAGCTAGGCGGGATCAATCGGACTGGCGCACCAGACGCCGACGGCGGTTCGATTGCGCTGTCTGCGAAGTGATTGTCAGATGCTTGTAAAATTGGTGGAGCCAGGCGGGATCGATCGGACTGGCGCACCAGACGTCGACGGCGGTTCGATTGCGCTGTCTGCGAAGTGATTGTCAGATGCTTGTAAAATTGGTGGAGCCAGGCGGGATCGATCGGACTGGCGCACCAGACGCCGACGGCGGTTCGATTGCGCTGTCTGCGAAGTGATTGTCAGATGCTTGTAAAATTGGTGGAGCTAGGCGGGATCGAACCGCCGACCTCTACACTGCCAGTGTAGCGCTCTCCCAGCTGAGCTATAGCCCCACAGCTGAAGGGGGCGGATATTAGCGGAATCCAGTGGTTTGATCAAACGCCGTCTAATACCTCTAACATGCGCTTAAGCGCGAAGTGTCGGTAGCTCCCCCGGACGAGTGCTGCTACCTCCTGCCAGGGTGGATTGTGTGAGAGATCGAAACTGATCCAGCCGTTGTGGCCGATGTAGGCCGGGATCCGATAGCGTTTGTCAAAAGACACCAGCGCGGCCTGCCGATCTGCACCTGCCCATACCTGAACTTCTGTCCGACCTTCATGTTGGTGCAGGTTGCAGAAGGTTTTTTACCCGCCTTGAAGCAGGGCGCACCAAATTGTCTGGCTTCGGACACTTCGGGTAATGCCATACAGATCTTCTTGAGGCGTGTAAGAAGCGTTTGATTGCTCCTTGAGAGGTAAGGGTCGATATCTTCGGGTTTCATCGGTTCGGTAGGAGGCGCTACAGTGACAGGCACTGCGAGCCTGGCTAGTGCCATGGGTACGACCCTGCAGTAGGCGTCGCAAGCCAATTGGGACACCCGATCCCATTGGATGCCCTTATTCAGTTCAACGCCAACCCAACCTTTACTGCCACTGTAGGGCGGCACAAAAAAATGGGTGGGGGCACTTTCAACCAACACGGTCTGCATATCCAGTGACAGGTTAACCAGTAAGGCAACTTTGCCATCACCGTGATGGTTTACGGAATAGGTCGCAAAGGTTTTTCCAGCGGCTTTGAAGTTCGGGAAACCATGAGAAACAACTTCTTCTGTTTCAGGAAGCGTCAGGCAGATTTTTTGTACCACTTCGTAAACCGTTGTCATGGTTCTTTCCCTCGTCTTTTCCTGTTCGTCACCGAAGTTTCTTTGCTGTTACTCTAGTCCTTTTTTGCCGGACGGTCACAACATGGATAGAGTAGCACTGGGTCGCACGGGCTTAATGGTCAGCCCGGCTGGTTTGGGATGTGGTGGTTACAGTCGCCTTGGGATGCAGGAGGGTGATGCCTCGATAGCCGAGGGGGTGGTGAATCACGCCCTTGATCTCGGGGTGAACTTTTTTGACACCGCACGCGCTTATGGCACTGAAGAAGTCGTTGGTCGCTGTGTTGCCGGGCGCCGTGACGATGTGGTCATCAGTACCAAGGCCATGTATGTCGATCGAGACCTGAATTATCTCCCCCCGGAAAAGCTGATCGAATCTCTGGAAAAAAGTCTGCGTCGAATGAACACAGATTATGTTGATGTTTTCAGCCTTCATGGCGTCGTGCCTGAGTATCTCGATCACTGTATCGATGTCCTGGTACCGGCATTGCAGCGTGAAGTTGAGAAGGGAAAGATTCGCTTCATTGGTGTAACTGAAAGCTTTATGCATGACCCGGCGCATGAAATGCTCAAGCGTGCGATTCCCTCTGACCTCTTTGACGTGGTGATGGTTGGGTTTAATTTCCTGAATCCAGGCGCGCGGGATACGGTGTTCCCACTGTGTCAGAAGCAGGGGGTGGCAACCCAGGTTATGCATGCGGTTCGTCGCGCCCTGGCTAATCAGGACCTGCTCGTTGCGACGGTGGCAGACCTGATTGATTCCGGTGAAATCGAAGCTTCTCTGGTGAACTCAAAAGACCCTGCAGGATTCTTGGCTCAGCATCCTGAGGTGGGTTCGGTCGTGGAGGCTGCCTATCGATTTTGTCGACATGAACCGGGTATCAGCGTGGTGTTAACGGGCACTGGTTCGAAAGCCCACCTGGAGGCAAATGTGAACGCGATAGGTGCGCCGCCTTTGCCGGATGAACTGCTTGCATCCCTGGATACTATATTCGGCAGGGTGAGGTCGGTGTCAGGCGACTAGTCGGCTGTCTGGCGCCGCCAGCCTGCGAGCGTTAAGCCCTTATCCAAATCCACCGGGTGCACGCCAAGCAGGTCAGTTAAATCCTCCGGCGAAAAGTTTTTGTCTTCTAATAATCTGCGTATTTCGTCCTGACCGATATCAGGTACGCCAGGCAGGAAGCGCGTCACAGGTGCCAACAGATACAGCAACCAGTAGGGGAGCGAAACGACCTTGCAGCGGGCGCCGCTCAAAGCGATACATCGTTCAATAAAGGCGCGGTAAGTGATCGCTGTGCATCCTGGAACAACCAGTGTTTTACCGATGGTATTGTCATTGCTTAAACAAGCCTTAATGGCTTTGACCACATCCCCGGCAAAAACCGGTTGTATCAGCGATTTGCCATGTTCTGGTAGCGGAATCATCGGTGACAAACGAGCGATCCGCATGACCCGCTCAATGTTGTTGAGTCCGGGTGCACCGTAGGTCATGGTGGGATGCAACAGGGTAGATGGATAATCACGCATCCAGATGGCGTGCGACATGGCCGCGAGTCGATCACATTTGTCATCCGGGAAGCGCGTGTAAACCCGCGTTGATCCCAGGGCAATCAGTCTGCCAAGGGCAGGGTCAGTCAGCAGGTAAGCCGTCAGCAATTCCGGACGGCTACAGTGAATCAGGGTAGCGTGCTCGGTGATTTCGTCTGCCAGGGCCTGAACGTCGTTGACATCGAGTTCCACAAACCGCGCTCTTCCCGAGACAACCAGGTCACGGCGATCACGGGCAATGCCAACAACCTCAGCGCCTTCGTCACGCAGTTGTTCGAATAACAATCTACCCGGGCCGGTGCTCGCACCAATGATGACGTAGCTCATTGGCTCACATTCAGCCCGTATTACGCATGCTCGCAGCAATGCCGGCAATAGTCACCAGCAAAGCCTTGTGGGCTTGTTCAGGATTTTCGCCACCCTCTCTAACGCGCTTTATCAGCTCTATTTGCAGCAGGTGCAGCGGGTCGGTGTAAGGGTGTCTTAACCCTAATGTCTGTTTGATGTCAGGGTCGTGCTGCAACAGGGTTTCCTGGTTTTTTACTTTGTTAACACTGTCGATCAGCGCTTTTAGCCTTGTTCGGAAGGAATCTCCGAGCAACTTGAGTTCGGGTGACACCAGCGTTTCATCGTAGCGTTCGGAGATTTCTGCATCGGCTTTGCTGAGAACCATTTCCAGCATATTGATCTGCGTCTGAAAGAAAGGCCACTCGTCAATCATCTCCTTGAGTACATGCCATTCCTTACCGGTCAGATCTTCAGCAAAGGCCGCATCCGTGCCAAGCCAGGCGGGTAACATCAGTCGTTTCTGCGTCCAGGCAAATACCCAGGGTATGGCGCGCAGTTCGCTGATTGAGCGATCGCTATCACTGCCACCACGTCTTGCAGGTCTGGAACCCAGTGCCAGGAGTGCCAATTCGCGTTCCGGGGTCCCTTCAGCGAAGTATTCAACAAAGTCCGGATTTCCCTGGACCGTCTCCCGGTAGCTGTTACAGGCAACGTCAGCCAGTCTTTGCATCAGAAGCCGCCAGTTTTCCCGCGGTTCCGGCGGAGGTAACAGACTGGCTTCTACCGCTGAACTCAGGACCAGGTCGAGATTGATTAACGCCAGGGGCGGGCTGCCGTATTTAAAGCGGATCATTTCGCCCTGCTCGGTTACGCGCATGCTGTTTTTCACAGATCCGGGCGGTTGCGAAAGGATTGCCTGTCTCGCCGGTGCGCCGCCGCGACCAGGTGCACCGCCGCGACCATGGAACAGCGTCAGGTCAATATCGTACTTTTCTGCGACCTTGACCAGATCCTCCTGTGCCCGGTACTGGGCCCAGGCAGCGGCCATCTGCCCGGCGTCCTTGGCACTATCGGAATATCCGATCATCACCTGTTGGGTGCCACTGATGTATTCGGTGTACCAGTTTGTCCGTAGCAGCCGCTCCAGCGTCCAGGCTGCGTTTTCCAGATCATCGAGGGTTTCGAACAGCGGTACGACCGGCAGCACGCGTTCAACACCACTTTTGCGAAGCATGAGCACGACGCTGAGAACATCGGAGGGGCGCTTGGCCATTGAGATGATATAACTCGAGATACCGTGACCGTTGTTCTCAGCGATAAGTCGGAAGGTCTTCAAGACCTCTCCAGCTTCTCCTTCTGGTTCCCAGCTGTCTGGGATAAGTGGCCTGCGGCTCTCCAGTTCCTGAATGAGAAAGTCAGAGCGCGCCTTTTCAGACCATTCCGCATAACTGCCCATATCCAGATAGCGGGTAATCTCGTCCAACAGGAGAATGTGCTTGTCTGAGCTTTGGCGAATGTCCAGTTCCACCAGGGTTACGCCAAAAGTGTAGGCTCGAATAAGCGTTTCTTTCAGCAACCCGTCGGCAATGATTTCCATGCCTTCCTCGACCAGCGAGTCGTAACAGGCCTGTAGTGGGGCGATAAGGTCTTCGTCTGAGTGAACGATGCCTGGTCGCGCCGGTTCGGTGGTTTCTGCCCAGATACGTGTTGCTTCAAGTTTTTCTCTCAAGCCCCTGAGAACATGTCGGTAAGGTTCCTCAACCTGGCCGCCGCACAGATAAACCAGATGGTCGTTGCAATCAGCCATCGACAGTTGTGACAGTAGTTCCTCGACATCCCGCAGGTACAGATCCGCCGCCATCCAACGCGCCAGTCGCAGTACCTCCTTGGTGACCTGGGCGGTGACGTTCGGGTTTCCGTCACGGTCGCCACCCATCCAGGACGAAATTCGGATCGGTGAGACATCCAGTGGCAATGATTCGCCGGTGTGTTCTTTTATCAGGTCGTTGAGACGGATCCACAGGCTGGGTATCGCTGTCCACAGGGAATGCTCGATCACCGCATAACCCCATTTGGCTTCGTCCTGTGGACTGGGCCGCTCAGTCCGAATCTCATCGGTGTACCAGACTTCGGCAATCAGTCGTTCCAGTTCAAGTCGGTCGCTCTGGGACAGGGCTACATCTTCCCGGACGCCTTCCAGCGCATCAGCGATGCGGTTGTATTTCTGGATCAGGGTACGGCGGGTAATTTCGGTTGGATGCGCGGTGAGCACCAGGTCGCAACGCATTTGACTGACGCTGCTGATCAGTTGTTCATTGCTGATGCCATTGGTATCCAGTCGCTCAAACAGTTCTGCCAATTGTGATTCGCTGGTCTGTTCGGTCGACTCTGTTTGTTCTGCGATATTGGTCAGGTTCAGGAACTGGTTAAAGGCTCTGGCAAGTGAGATCAGGTTGTCGTCATCAATGGTCCGCAGAACTTGTTGCAGGCGTTGATGATCTCCGGCATTTCGTTCGTCATCCATAGACTGACGGCCGGCTTTTGCCAGTAGTCGGACCTCCTCAACCTTGTCGAGGAACGCCTTGCCATGCTGGCGAGTCATGGTCTCGCCAAGGATGGTGCTGAGAGTTCTTACCCGGTGACGGAGCCTTCTTGGTATAAGTTCGTTCATGGTCTTGCCTGACAACACGTCACCAAATTCTACACGCGTCCGTCTACGGCGACCAATGGCCAGTTTCTGCTTTTGCCAATGGCCGCAAAAGCCTGGGGCAGGCATGAGAACCATCGTGCGCACAGGCAGACTTTGTGCTTACAATGTGTGCTTTTTACGCGCAGGGAGACAGATGTGGACGAGTTTGATATGAAGGGCAAGAAAGTACTAATCACTGGCGGCAGCCGTGGTCTCGGTCGAGAAATGGCTCTGGGGTTTGCCAGGCATGGGGCTGATGTCGCGATCGTCAGCCGTAAACTCGAGAGTTGTGAGGCTACCGCGGCAGAGATTGAAGCCCTGGGCGTGAAAGCGTTTCCCTACGCTGCCCATGCGGCTGACTGGGCATCACTGGATGCCATGGTTGACGCTGTATATGGCGCGTTTGGCAAGGTTGACGTGCTTGTTAATAACGCCGGGATGTCGCCCTTATATCCGGCCCTCGACCAGGTGTCAGAGGAGCTTTTTGATAAGGTCATCGGCGTTAACCTGAAAGGACCGTTCCGGCTCAGTGCTAACATTGGGGCGCGGATGGCGGAAGGTGATGGCGGCTGTATCATTAATATTTCAAGCACGGCATCTGTGACAGCGAGCCCGAATTCCGAGCCCTATGGCGCGGCTAAAGCAGGATTAAACGCCATCACCAGATCGTTTGCCTATGCCTATGGGCCAAAAGTGCGGGTTAACTGCATTATGGCAGGGCCTTTCCTGACAGATATCAGTAAAGCCTGGGATATGGAGGCGTTTCAAAAGCGAGCCGACGAAACGATCCCGCTGCAGCGAGGTGGGCAGCCTGACGAGATTGTCGGTGCAGCGCTATATCTGGCGAGTTCAACCGCCAGTTTCACAACGGGTGCAATCCTTGCCGTTGATGGCGGCGCGCACTAAAGACCGGGGTCAGATTACTTCTTGCGGATTGCGAATACGAAATCTCTGAAAATATCCATCAGGGTTTCGTATTTGTAGTCTCTGAATTCACCCGCATCAAAGTACATGCCGTGGTCCGGGCAAGCTTCGTATTGAATGTGTTTTTGCACGGGGTCTGACAGGGCTTCCATCGGTCGGTCGCACCTTGGACAGTTAATGTCCCGAATCTTGTTGTGCTCGCGGCCAACCTGTGGGTCGCCATCGTCGATATAGTCAGACATCCATTTGTCTTTTAACAGCTCTGCTTCACCGAGGTCGAACCAGATACCACGACAGGCACTGCAGCGGTCAACGGCCACGCCACCCTGGAGTGTGCTGAGGTTGTGTTCCTCCATCTCGTTGTGGCACTTCGGGCATTGCATGGTTTCCATCGGGCGCTCCATTGTTTGGGCACATTATGCACGTTTCCCCTGCTTTCGCTATCTGGCTGGCTGTCGATCGTTGTCGACTTGCAAGCAGCGTTAGCATCGGTTGAAATCACCTGATGAACAAAATTGACCCCGCCATTATCGAATTTTCTAACGACAACTTTTATCTGGCGTTTAACAGCGGTGATATCAGTCAGATGGCAGCGGTGTGGGCTGAGCAGCACCCCTGTGTTTGCGTTCACCCCGGTTGGGCGCCGATCCTTGGCCGGGACGAAGTGCTGCAAAGCTGGGAGCAAATTTTCGACGGCCGGCCGGATGACATGAACATCAGCTGTCATGGCGCAAGAGTTCTGGTTCAGGGTGATGTGTACTCTGTGATCTGCTTTGAGAAGTTGCCTGCTGGCTGGCTGGTCGCAACAAACAATTTTGTGATCGAATCAGGTGTTGCAAGACTGGTGCATCATCAGGCCAGTCAGTGTATGGAACCGCCGGATCTGGAAGCTGCGAGGCAGACTATTCAATAGATTCAGCTTTCTTCCTCTTTGAGCAATATGCGGCTTTTACGGTCAGGAAATTTTGCAGCGATGGGCCCGTAGAAACCCCTGAGTCGTTCCATGTCCGTTGATACTTCAGTTGGCAGGAATGCCGGGCCAAGCCCGGCTTCTTTTTTTTCGTAGTCCAGATAGCCGCATACCAGCGGGATTTGCGCCGCTTGTGCAATCCGGTAGAAACCCGACTTCCAGTAGTCGGTATAGCCCCTGGTACCAGAGGGCGGTACCACCAGGTTGACGCCGTTGCCTTGTTCAATCTCAGCGGTCAACGTCTGGACCAGATTGTTGGACTTTGAACGATCCACTGCAATGCCGCCTGTGAATCGTAGAAGGGGACCGAGTGGTGAACTGAACAAGCTATCTTTGCCCAACCAGTTAATGCTGATGCCAAATGAGTAGGCAGCGGCCAGAAGAAAGATAAAGTCCCAGTTGCTGGTATGGGGAGCGGCAATAATCACCATGTTCCGTGACGCAGGCACTTCGCCGGCACGGTGCCAGCCAAAGAGCTTTAATACCAGGTTACCTGACAGCCTTGCGAAGGCGCTGCACTGGCGCGGTGTAACGTCGTTCATGAGATAACATCCTGGTAGGATCAGCGAATGTAGCACTCCCGCTCGCTTCAGGCTACTTACAAAATCCTTACATGCTGCCGCTAACACTCTCTGAACCCATTCGTTAAGTTGTTTGTGCGTAAACCGGGTATCTTGGTTCTGACAGATGCCTGGTCCGGTAGGTACACCATTAAAAAATGGCGTTACCCGCCAGATCGGGTATAACGACCAAATTAAACAAAAGTTACCAGCGGATCAGTCAGCCACAGACCGCTGGCCACCATTGAGGGTCTTATGATGATCAAAAAACTGACGGCGATATCCTGTCTGTTGTTCACAGTACATGTGTTTGCCGATGATCTTCGCTCGGTTGCTGAGCAGGCGTTGATTGCCGGAGACGTTGAAATGGCCTTGCAGGCTTATGTCGAAATTCTGACCTCTGACCCCGATGATGCAGAAGCGCTGGAAATGTCGGTACTCCTGGCAGAAGAGATGGGTATTGCCGAGCTGGCGCTTGATCTTTTGGTTGCCGATGTCGAGCGGGCGGTTGCTCGGGATGAATATACCAGGATTGCTTCGGGGCTGGCGCAGTTGTCAGCAGCAGGCGCGGTTTTACCGGAATGGGTTGATGAGCAGGTCGCCCGTGCAGGTGAACTCACCGAGTCGCAATATGATGCTTTTGAGGTATGGCAGGAGCTGAATGCTGAATCTCAGCTGCTCATGGAGAACGGTGATTTTGAAACAGCCATGACGGTGGCCGAGGGTGCGATGCTTATCGCACTCGAGTCTTTTGGTGAAGATCACTGGATCACGGCGATATCGATGCGTGATCTTGGCTTTGCAGCGCGCCAGTTCGGTGACGCGGAGACGGCTGATACTTATTACAGCGAAGCCCTGGGTATTGCGATGGCGCTGTTGGATGAAGGGCACCCGGAGACGCAATACATCGCTACGTTGCTGGCTGAGCTTTACACCAGAGTCGGCGCGTACGATGAAGCGCTATCTATTCTGGAAATGATTACGGCAGGGTATGACACGGCACTGGGTGGCTCGCATTCATTGACGTTGGCATCCCTGATATCACAGGCGGAAACTTACCAGGCTGCCTCGAATAATGCGCTCGCGATTGAGGTGCTCGCAGTGGCCTGTGATGCCTATTCTGCAAGTCGTACACGGTATCATCCAGAGACCTTGAACTGTCTGCGGCAATTGGCCCGGCTGCACCGCGAAGTCGGTGATCTCGATGATGCCGCTACCTTGCTGACTGTGATCAACGATAGCTTGCAGGCGTCGACGAATGGTTTGTCGGAAATGGCTATCCAAAACCTGCTGGACCTGGCTGAAATCGCCTGGGCTCGTGGTGATTTTGCGGTCGCAAAAACGCGTTTGTCGACACTGGCACTGACGGCCCAGCAGACAGGTGCGCTGGAACTCAGTTTTACTGCCAAAAATTATCTCGCCCGAGTTCTGGGTAGTGAAGGCGATCTTGATAGTGCCGTGCGCCTGGCTGAGGACGTTACCGCCTATGGGCGAGATGCGTGGATGGAAAATCCTGTCCAGTACTTTAACGCCCTGCTTGAACTGGGTGGCTTGTATCAGCGTCAAAGTCGGTTTGAAGAGGCGGAAGCCCTGTTTGAGGAAGCCATGCTGGCGATGCTCGAGTTGGGCGGTGAGTTCCACCCAACAACGCTCGTTGCTATGAATAACCTCGGTAACCTCTATGAACAACTCGGACTCTACGATGACGCCGAGCCGGTATTGAAACAAACACTGGAAGGCATGAGCCGAACCTTTGGTATCGCCCATACGCAAACCGCGCGCACCCGAAACAATCTGGCGCTGTTGCACGAGAGTCAGGGTAACTTTCGTGAAGCGGAGCCTCTGTATAACACCAGCTACGAGCATTTGTCAGATGTTCTCGGGGCAGACCATCCTGATGCGATCGGCATGAAGAACAATCTTGCATACCTCTACATGCTGATGGAACGATACGATGAAGCAGCCGTCATGTTTGAGGAACTTGTCGCGCAATGGACCGCAACCCTGGGAGCCGATCATCAGGATGCCTTAAAGAGCCGGAACAATCTCGGTCGTGTTTACCAGAAGCTGGATAGGCTTGAAGAAGCCGAGTCTATTGTTGATGAAGCTCTGTCGCTGCGGCGGGCGAGTCTGGGAGAAGATCATATTGATACGATCCGCTCCAGAATCGATAAAGGTTCTATTTACCTTGATCAGGGAAGAATAGATGAAGCCATACTGCAGCTGCAGGCAGCGCTTGATTCGGCGGAGCAGGTGATCGGTGAGCAACACCCTTACACCTTTGAAGCACTCAACCATCTGGCAAAAGCGAAGGAAGCGAAAGGCGATGTGACGGGTGCGATTGAGCTGAGGTCCGAGGGGTTGGCCCGGCGTAGTGTGTTCCTTGATCGGATGCTTTGGGTGACTGGCGAAAATGCCCGAGAAGGATACATTCGGGTACACCGACCGGAGTTGGACGAATATCTACGACTGTTGGTGAGTTCGGACGATCCGCTGCGGGGCAAAAAGGCGATTGAGGCCAGCCTCCAGCGCAAGGGATTGTTGCTAAAGATCACATCTGAGATTGAGCAGATTTCTCAATTATCTGAGGACCCTAAACTAGCCTCTCTTGCCGCGTCACTTGAATCTGCGCGTAAGGATCTGGCATCTCTGACACTTTCCGGTCCCACACCAGAGACTCAGGGTCGGCATGCGGAGGCGTTGTATGAGCTGGAGCAGCGCGTGAATGAGCTGCAGGGAGAGTTGGGTCGAGCCAGCGTTCGCTATCGATCGTCCATTGCTGGTACCAGCGCTGATCTGTTGGAACAGGTTGTACCCGATAATACCGCGTTTGTGGATTTTCTGATGTATGACGATAACGGTTCAGCCAGAGCGCTGGCAGGGATCATCACCAATGACGAGGGCGAATTGGAATACGATCTGGTGGCGTTCCCTGACCGTGCTCAGATCGAAGACATCGTCATTGAATATCGGGAAATCATTCAGGACGATCTGGCGGATGAGGATGAGGTGCTTGAGATCGGCCAACTCGCTCACGAGCTTGTCTGGTTGCCCATCGAAGAGGCGCTTGGTGGGCTTGATTATGTGTACCTGATTCCTGATGGCGTGCTGAACATACTGCCTTTCAATGCCCTGATGAATGAAGATGAAGCGTATTTGATTCAGACAACCGACGTTCATATTCTGACGTCCGGCCGCGATCTTCTGCCGAATGATTACGAGTTGCGTGATGGTGAGTATGTGATTCTGGCTGGTCCTGACTACAACTCGGATAGTGTTGCCGGCGAAGCCGTTTTGGCGGCTGCAGAGGGCCGACGCTCAACCGCATTACAGCTAGGCATAAGAGGCGCGGGCAGTGGTCTGCGTGGCCTTAATTTTGCGCCGCTGCCCGGTGCCGAACAGGAAGGCCGGATCATTACGGACAAGGTCGCGGCTAGCGATGCCCAAAGTGCCGTGTTCTTTGGCGAACAGGCGCAAGAGCAGGTTTTGGCAGCGATTAACGAGGCGCCGGAGATCCTCCACATGGCGACTCACGGTTTCTTTCTGGAAGCCGACGACACGTTGCGGAAACGTTTACTCAAAATGCAGCGATCGGCTGAAGTCCAGGTGCCACCGCCCGGGGACAATCCACTGCTGAGATCGGGTCTCGCGTTTGCCGGGATCAACACAAATGCGCAATTCCTCGGCGACATCGATACCGTTAACGATGGTGTGCTGACGGCGCTTGAGGTACTTGGACTTAATCTTTCCGGCACCCGTCTGGTTGTCCTGTCGGCTTGTGAAACCGGTCTGGGTGAGATTCACGAGGGTGAAGGTGTGTATGGCCTGCGACGTTCGTTTCAGGAAGCGGGAGTTGCGGAGGTGGTGAGTTCACTCTGGGAGGTCAGTGACGCGGGTACACAGGCGCTCATGACCGACTTTTATGGTCGCATCATTGACGGTGTTCCCGCCAGAGAAGCGTTACGGGACACGCAACTGGCGATGCTGGATTCCCCCGAATGGGGTTACCCATACATCTGGTCAGCGTTTATGATTGTTGGCAGCTACGAATCTGCAGGGATTTCCATACAGTGATTCTCTGATAGCACATAAGATGAAACAAGAGATGGCGCATCAATAGACATCAGTCGCCTGACAACTAAAATAACGGCGCATCAATGGCGTCTTGGGGAGCAGTACAGTGCAACGTTGGTTTCAATGTTGGTTCCAATTTTTGATCGCGTTAATGATATTGCCGATGGGGCAGGTTTACGGACAAACCCTTGAAGAAGCAATCCGTGCCACCCTGCGCACCAACCCTGATGTACTTGCGAGCCAGTATAGCGTTGACGCCGCTGAGGAACTTCGAAGACAAGCCAGAGGTGGTTATCTGCCGTCTGTTGACCTGGTACTTGCTGGTGGTTACGAAAATTCAAACAACACCACTACCCGGGCGCTGGGTTCTGATGAGATAGACCTGACCCGGGCCGAGCGAAGCCTCAGGGTGACCCAGTTGCTGTTTGATGGTGCATCAACCCGTAATTTCGTTCGACAACAGGCCGCGTTGGTGGATGCTGCGATGGCACGCCTGACCAGCACGCAGGAAAATGTCAGCCTGCGGGCCACCCAGGTGTACCTCGAAGCGCTCCGTCGTGACGAAGTGGTCAAGCTGGCTGAAGAAAATCTTCGCCATCACGAAGATACGCTCGACAAGATCACCGAGCGCTTCGAAAGTGGGGTTGGCACCAAGGTTGATGTGATTCAGACACGAGGCAGGCGAGCCCAGGCAAAGTCCAATGTGTTGTTGTCGCAACGGGAAGCCAAGAATGGTGTCGCCGAGTTCTATCGTGTGGTGGGCGAGTATCCCAGTGACCTTTCCGTCCCGACGGCTATCGGCGGACTACCTGAGACCCTTGAAGAAGCGAAGACGCTGGCGCTGAACAGTAACCCACAACTTATCGCCGTTCAGTCTGAACTGGCAGCGGCAGAAGCCGGCCGCAAACAGGCTAGAGGGGCATTCTATCCGCGTTTTGACCTTGAGCTGGGTGCAACGCGTAACGATGACATGGATGGTCTCGAAGGTGCCAATGACGACGAGTCAGCGCTGGTGCGCATGACCTATAATATATACCGCGGTGGCAGTGATCGCGCCCGCTTGAATGAAGCAGAGGCGCGTGAGTTTGCCGCGCGGGAAACGCTTCGGGGTTCGCAGTTGGCGGTTGAAGAAGATGTGACGCTTATCTGGAACGAATTGCAGGACATCCTGATCAGGCTGGAGTATCTGGAAGCCCACGTGAAGGCCACGGAAGAAGTGCTCTCTGTCTATCGTGAACAGTTGACGCTGGGTAAACGAACGCTGTTGGACCTGCTCGATGTGCAGAATGAATTGTTGCGGGCGCAGATTGCGAAAACCTCCGGTGAGTATGTCGCTTTGCTGGCGCGATATCGCGTGCTGGCGGCTACTGGCCAACTCCTCAGTACGCTAGAAATTGAGCCCGAACCCTCCTGACGCACCGTCATGAATATGCGTTAATAGCGATCTTTTTGAACTGCTGTATTCCATGAAAGGTGTTGGTTTAGATTTCGGAACGTCCAATAGCGCTGCTGCCTGGTACGACGGCAGCACGGTTCACCTCGTGCAACTTGAAGAAAGCGACGCGATCATGCCGACGGCGACGCATCTCGATCGGGATCTGGTGACGCTGACTGGTGAAGCTGCGGTCGCACAATACATCGATGAAAATCGAGATCGGATTGTTGAGCTGACACCTGAAGTGGTCGCTAAGGCGACGCTGCTGACCGGGGAGGGTAATCCAGAGGACCCTAATTCCCAGGCTGAAACCGCCACCGCGAATGTCTATGGCAAGCCGATTGTTGACCGGGGTATGCCGGGGCGACTGTTTCGCGGTGTAAAGCGATTGTTGGGTAACAGCGCGATCAAACGCCTGATGGTGTTTGATCATCCTTTTCGGCTGGTAGCGTTGATTACGCCGGTGTTACTGCGCATTCGGAAATCTATAGAAGCGCAATTGGCGGAGCCGCTTGGGGGCATGCATTTTGGCCATCCCGTGCTGTTTGAAGGGGATGAATCGGTTACCAACTCATTGGCATTCGAACGACTCTCTGAAGCCTGTCGCTACGCCGGGATCGATCATCTTACTTTCTATCCCGAGCCTGTAGCGGCCACGTTAAGTTATCGACATGATGAGCAGTCACCTGAACAAGGGTGTGTCCTGACATTGGATTTTGGTGGCGGCACCCTGGATCTGAGTGTTGTGGATTATGAAGGAACCCGGTTTGAGGTGCTGGCGACGGTGGGGATGGGACTGGGCGGTGACCATATAGACCAGCTGATCTTCAGGGAGCTGTTGTTTCCCGAGTTTGGCAAAGGTGAAATCTGGTCACGGGTCAAGGACGGCCGGTTGATTGAGAACGAGTTTCCCTTCGAAGATATGGAAGACAAGCTGCTTAACTGGGCGGTGACCTATATGTTGAACCAGAACGAGTTTCGATCAAGAATTATTGACCGAATCAAACAGGGTGGTGCAGGCAAAGAGAAGTTCGAGCGACTCTTGGAACTGATTACCCACAACTACAGTTATCTTGTTTTCCAGGCGATTAAGGACGCGAAAGCGGCGCTTTCATCGGTGGAAGAAACAGTGATTGATATCCCCGAACTGGATCTGGCGATCCCGTTCACCCGGGACCGATTCGAAGCAATTATGTCCGACATGCTTAATGATGTTAGTCATATTGTGGCGGAGGTATTGAAGCGGGCTAACAAATCACCTGATGATATTGACGTGGTCATCAGAACCGGGGGCTCCTCCCAGATTGCAGGCGTTAAGAAGCTGCTTGAAAATCAGTTTCCCGGCAAGGTAACAGAGCACGACCCATTTACCAGCGTAGCGGCTGGACTGGCCATCGCCAGTTACCACGGTTACGTGTTTACGGAGCAACAAACCTCATGAGTAGCGCACCTATCAGCCGGTTTCCGATACCAGAGCTGAAGCACTTGCCTGATGATCTGCGTGATCGAATCGAGGCGATACAGGCGAAGACCGGTTTTGTCCCCAACGTCTTTTTGACCCTCGCTTGGCGGCCAGATGAACTCCGCGCGTTTTTTGATTATCACGATGCCCTGATGGAGCGTGATAGTGGCTTGACCAAAGCGGAACGTGAAATGATTGTCGTAGCAACTTCTGCGGCTAACGATTGCCAATATTGTGTGGTGGCTCACGGTGCGATTCTGCGAATACGATCGAAGAACCCGTTGCTTGCCGACCAGGTGGCCGTTAACTACCGCAAGGCAGACATCACCGAGCGGCAGCAGGCGATGCTGACCTTTGCGCTGAAAGTAGCGACATCATCCGGCGAGATTACAGAGGTCGACATCGGTGCGGTCCGGGCTCACGGGTTCAGTATGGATGACGTCTGGGATATCGGGGCGATAGCAGGTTTCTTTGCGCTGAGTAACCGCCTGGCTAATCTGAGCAGTATGCGTCCTAACGAAGAATTTTATGGCATGGGGCGATAGGGAACCTGGATCATTCCAGGTTCTATCTGTTTGATATCCCGCTCTCGTCAGGAACCTGCTGTTGGTGTCGGCTCAGCGCCATCGGCATTGGCTTCCGCTTCATTGTGCACAACCAAAGCTGGGTCCTGCGCTTCATCAAGACCCCAGAATCTCAGCCAGTCCTCCAGCATGAGATACAGGCTGGGTACGAGGAACAGGGTAATGGCGGTTGCGAACAGCACGCCGAAAGCCAGCGAAATGGCCATCGGAATAAACATGAAAGTTTCGGGATCGCTGTCGGTCATCAGCGGAATCAAACCCACGAAGGTCGTCACTGAGGTGAGGATAATCGGCCTGAACCGGACGGTGCCGGCATTGGCGACAGCTTCGAATAGCTCCACACCTTCCCGACGTTGCCGGTTGATGTAATCCACGAGAACCAGTGAGGCATTCACGACCACCCCAGACAGCGCAATGATGCCTAATAGAGAGAAGAAGATTAGATCCCATCCCATAATATAGTGGCCGACGATAGCGCCAACGGCGCCAAACGGGATGACGCTCATGATAACCAGTGGCTGCATATAACTTCGTAGCGGTATCGCCAGGAGCGCAAAAATAACCATCATTGCCAGCGGTACGGTGGCGACCATACTGCCGAGGGCTTTATTACGTTCTTCCTGCTCGCCTGATATCTTGAAATCAACACCGGGGAAGTTTTCATTGTAGCAACGGTTCTCTCGGTTCCCGAAAGATGAGCCTTTCGCACAAACGGCTTTTTCAACAGCAGCCATGACTTCTTCCGGCGTCACGATTGAGCGGTTGACGTCGCCTTTTACATCAATAACACGTTGCTGGTCTTCGCGATTGATCGCGCTGAAGCCACTGCCGTATTCAACGCGGGCAACGGTTGAGAAGGGCACTTCGATATTGTCATGGGTACGAATACGCATGTTCTCGAGATTCCCCAGAGATCGCCGTTCATCTTCTGGGTAGCGAACCATGACACGAACATCGTCAGTACCGCGCTGTATGCGTTGCGCTTCTTCGCCATAGAAAGCCTGTCTGACCTGTCTGGCAAGATCATTCAGCGTCAGTCCCAGGGGTTTCGCTTCCGGCAAAATATCCAGTTTGATTTCCTGCTTCCCGGCACGAAAAGAGTCAGTTAAGTCCATGACGCCAGGATAGCGGGCCAGTTCTTCTTTCAAATAGATCGCCGCATCCCGAAGTTGTTCGATGTCCCGGCCTTTGATCTGCAGCGCGAGTGCGTCGCCGGCCTGGAAGGTGCTGGTAGTAAACTGCAACTCCACCGCATCCGTCACCGCTCCGGTTTTTTCTCGCCAGCGCTCAGCAATGCGGTTGGTATTCCAGCCGATACGATCTTCAATCGGCACCAGGTCAAGCACAACTTCTGCGAGATGGCTGCCGCCAGCCGTCATGATGGGCGGCCCGTTGCTTCTGGCCGCGTTAACGCCTATCGACTGGAAAGTATGGGTAATCACGGATTCGTCCTCCCCATAGCCTAGTTCGGCATTGATCTCCCGGGCGGTTTCAAATGCGGCCTGTTCGATCTTGAAGGCAGCCGCTTCCGTAAACTCGACGTTGATGCCTTCGGGCATGGTCAGGGTTGCGTAGATACGGTCACCTTCAACGGCAGGGAAAAACTGGAAGATGACCCGGCCGCTGGCGATTAAGGCAATTGAGGTGATCAGCACAGCCGTCGCAACAGCCCAGGTAACCCAGCGCCACTCCAGCGTCCTTTCAAGAAAAGGCCGGTAGGCGCTGGTAGCAAACCACTCCAGGGAATCCGCGAACTTGGTTTGGAAGGCAATCCAGGCCCGGACCGGTGGTGTGCCCTCCATAAAGTAGCCTTCGGTCTTTCTGTGTGCGAGGTGGGCGGGCAGTATGAACATGCATTCCAGGATGCTGAAAATCAGACAGACGAGCACCACCCAGCCAATAATTGAGAAGAAGTCTCCCATCCGGCCGTCAATCAGCAGGATCGGCAGGAACGCCGCGATGGTGGTCAATACGCCGAAGACTACCGGCGTGATAACTTCTGCAGTACCGGCTATCGCAGCTTCGCGATGATTACGGTCGGTTGTCTCATGGCTGAAGATGCGTTCGCCAACAACAATCGCATCGTCAACAACGATGCCCAGTACCAGAATAAACGCGAGGACCGTGAGCGAGCTGATGTTGATGCCGGCAAACGGGAAGGCCCAGATTGCGCCCAGTATCGCAATGGGTATGCCTGCGGCGACCCAGATTGCAACCTTGAACCGGAGAAATAGCGTCAGTACCAGCAACACGAGGGCGAGGCCCGCGTACGCGTTCCTTGTAAGTGCGTTGATGCGGCGTTCAAGGGGTACAGATTCATCGATCCAGACCGTCAGGTCGACGCCGTCAGGAAGTTCTGCCTTCTTTCTTTCAATGTATTGTTTAACCGACCGTGCAGAAGTAATGGTGTCCTCTTCACCAACCCGATAAACCATGACGGATACTGCACGCTCACCGTCAAACTTGGCCCTTAGAAAACCTTCCTGAAAAGCATCCCTGACCACAGCGATGTCACCCAGGGAAATATTGGTCCCGTCAGGGCGGGTAACAACGACGATGTCCTCGTACTCATAACCCCGATAGGCCTGTCCCTTGGAACGCAATAGAATCTCGCCGCCCTGGGTCTTGATTGAACCACCGGGCAAATCCAGCGACGCCTGACGAATTGCGTTCGCGATTTGGGTCATCGTCAGATTGTACTGTCGCAGGGTCTGTTCGCTGACTTCAATGGAGATTTCCCACGGTCGAGCATAGGTAACCGAAACCTGAGAAATTCCTTCAAGCGCCGAGATGTCATCACGAATTTCCTCTGCCAGAAGCTTCAGTGTTGCTTCATCGGTGTTGCCATGCACGGCCAGTGAAATTGTCTGGCCTCTGAACTGCATTGAACTGACGATGGGTTTTTCGGTCTCGGCGGGGAAGGTGGAAATTGCGTCAACCTTACCCTTGATATCGTTTAGTGCGGTGGTGATATCGGCGTCCTGCAGGAGTTCGATCATCACGCTGCACATGCCTTCGCGTGCCGTTGTATGGACGCGGTCCATACCATCAACGCCTTCAATGGCCTCTTCGACACGGATGCAAACGGCTTCTTCGACTTCTTCGGGGGCAGCACCCAGATAGGGGATCTGTACCTGAACGATGCCCGGTTCGATGTTTGGGAATTCTTCCTTGTGCATCGAGAACAGGGAGATGGCACCGCCAGCGATGAAGATTAACATCATCAGATTGGCTGCCACCGGATTATCGGTGAACCAGGCTATGATCTTGTGATTTTCCATGGAGGGTTACAGGCCGGCAGTCTGCATAATGGGATTGACACGCATGCCTTCAACCACGGTTTGCAGTGGTGAGATGTTAACGACGTCACCGGCCTTGAGCCCATCCGAGATAATGACGTCGTCATTCTCGAATCTGAGAATCTGCACACTTCGGTAGCGGATGCGGTTGTCTTCATCAACCACCAGAACCTGGTTTTGTTGACGCAGGGCCGCACGGGGCAGGGTAACCACGCTTTCCGCCCATCGACCTTTTATTGAGGCATTAACGAACAGGCCTACCGGCAGATTTGGTTGATCGGGGTTCTCGGCGTTGTTCACGCGTACGACGGCAGTCACCATGCGACTCTTTGAGTCGATCTCAGCCTCGGTTCGCACCAGTCGTCCAGTCCATTCGTAATGTCTGCCACCATAATCAGTAGAAATCAGCACCTCGGGCGAAAGCTCATCAGAGAGTTCGCCGCGATAGCCAAGCGGCAGATCGAGGTATGCCAGCTGTTTATCTGCGACCGGCAGCCTGATTTCAGCGGATTCACTACTGTAAACGGAAGCGATCGCCTGTCCTCTGCTGACATACTGACCGAGATCTACACGTTCAGTTCGCACCAGACCACTGTAAGGTGCGCGGATGTCTGTTCGTCGCAGGTCCCGAATAGCTTCTTCCAGTGATATCCTGGCTTCCTCCAGAGAAGCGGTGGCGATTCGGTGGTTCCGCAACATGCTTTCCAGGCTCGATTGACTGGTCAGTTTGTTCTTAACAAGTTCTTCCATTCTGCCCAGTTCAAATCGGGCCAACTCTTCTTCAGCCTTGGCACGCGTCAGCATGGCTTTACTGCGGGCAACCGCTGACTGGTAATCGCGATCATCAATTCGCAGCAAGACTTCGTCTTGTTCAAAATAGCCGCCGGACACCAGATTGGGTGACATCCAGCTGACGCGACCGTTAACTTCCGGAATAAGTTCGCTTTCTTTGTGCGGTACAACGGTGCCCTGGGACGTGACCTCAAGTCGGACGCTGGCCTTATCGATCTGCATCACCCGGATGCTGGTCGCGACTTCTTCTGGTGCAACCTGCTCAGGTTCTGGTGCCGTGGCAACCAGCCCGTAGGCGACGATGACGGCGAAAAACAGCACGCCGACCGTGATGCCTCCCTTGATTAAGTTACGCATGGCCCGCTCTCCTTGATGCCCTAGGGCGTGTTTCGTTTGCTATCGCCACCAGCAAGCTGGTTTTGACGTAGTAGAAATGTCGTGTCACAGCGTCTGCTGCGGCACCGGCGTCCTGAACTTTAATGGCGTCGCGCACATCCGTGAGCTGCCGTTGTACTTCAGTCAGATCAATCTCGGGTTCCAACCCGAGGTCCGTCAGACTGCCGAGGAACTGCGTTCGGAGTCCGTTGCCCACCAGTCTCAATACAAGATTCTGGTGGATGGAGAGCATGGTCTCGGAAAAAGCCATCCAGGTTTGCTGGTGGGAGTCCGGGTCTTCGACCGTGCTTGCTAATTGGTTTACGAGTTCAACCATCATTTGGATCTGTTCTGCGGATGCACTTTTTACCGCTGATCGAAGGGAAACCGATGTCATTGCCCCCATAACATCCAGCATCTGGGCAACCAGCTCAGGCTGTTGTATCTCGCCTAACTCGAGCAAATGTCCCAGAACCTCCAGTGTGGCTTCTTCAACGGGCAACACCCGGACGCCGCCAGGTGCGACGGAAACGATGCCGAGCTGTTCGAGTTTTTTTATGGTTTCGCGGATTGCGCCACGATTCGCCTCGAATCTGGCGGCAAGATCCCGCTCAGACGGCAATCTCTCACCCGAGCGATACTGCCCACGGAGTATCTCGCCTCTGAGAACGCTGAAAATCTCTTCTACCCGGGAAGGTACTGACGCCATGTGCCGATGTCCTCTTTCCTGTAAATTTCGCTGTTGAACAGATAGATGCGCGAAAAACGGTTATCTGGTTATACCAGTTTGGACGGACCAAATTGGTCTGACCAGATTGGTCGGGCCATTATAGGGATGTCGTGTTGCAATGCAACAGGCATAATCGACCATTTGTCGGGTTGACGGGGTTTTTGGGTGAACGAGGAACAGATTGCAGCCCGAATCTACGACGGGTTCGAGGACTATCGGGAAAGATTCACTGAATTGACAGGGGAGGCGCATCAACGTTTCGTCAGGGGTGCCTGGCATGAGGTGCAGGATGCCGCGCAACGCAGGATATCGCTTTACAAACGTTGTCGAGAGGCAGTGCTGACAGACCTCCGGGGACTGCAGCACGACTGGTCATGGTCCGCTGTTTTTTTGGCTTATTGCAGGCTGACCGCGGAAAACCCTTATTCAGTGCTTGCCGGGACTTTTTTTAACACGGTATTCAGAAAGCTGGCAGACCATGATCGCTCGCCGCCTTTCAGCGGCGAAACCGCGAAGTTTGAGCAAACGGATGCACAAGCAATGGCACTTCAGGCGCCGTTGCAGTGCTTTAAGGGGCAGCAAATCGGCCCCTTGCTCACCCAGGCTATCGGGCAATCACCCCTGGCAGCAGACGTGGCTGACCTGGAGCGTGAGGTGGTCAAGCTCACGGATCGACTCACCGCAGAAATCCCGCTCTTGCGTAGCCCTTTGGAACAGGCGGCGCTTGAGCTTGAGATGCTGAAACCCATCTTTTATCGAAACAAGGGTGCTTATCTTATCGGCCGCTTGCTGATTGCTGAGCATGTATTCCCGCTGACCATCGCATTTACGAGGCCTGACGCAAACGGCGTGATCGCCGATGCCGTCCTCTGGGGTGAAAACAAACTTTCTGTCGTTTTCAGCTTTACCCGCGCCTACTTCATGGTCGAAACCGATCAACCCGAGCCCCTGATTGACTATTTGCAGCAACTCCTGCCAGTTAAACGCCGTTGGGAACTCTACAACGCGATCGGTTATTTCAAGCACGGTAAAACGTCTTTCGTTCAGGACTTCAGGCGCGAGCTTGAACGGTCATCGGACAAGTTTCAGATAGCAGAAGGCATCAAGGGGCAGGTCATGTGTGCATTCAGCCTGGATTCCTATCAGATGGTGTTTAAGGTCATTAAAGACAGGTTCCCACCCACCAAATCGGTGACCAGAGAGGATGTGCTGGCGGCTTACAAACTGGTGAAGACCCATGATCGTGTGGGGCGCATGGCGGATACCCATGAATTCCACGATCTACTGTTACCGCTTGCCCGATTTGATGGCGCGTTGCTCGAAGAGCTGCAACGGGTGGCTGCCGGTGCCATAGAAATTGAAGACGACCAGATACTTGTCAGGCATGTCTACACGGAACGGTTGATGGTGCCGATGAATCTTTACGTGCAGCGTTGTAGTGAGTTCCAGCTTAGCCAGGTGCTGACCGACTATGGCGCGGCCATCAAAGATCTGGCCGCGGCCAATATCTTCCCCGGTGATATGTTACTCAAGAATTTTGGTGTCACGCGACATGGTCGCGTGGTTTTTTACGACTACGACGAAATCTGTTATCTCACGGATGTTAACTTTCGGACCATGCCATCACGCGAGACCGACTCGTCTTCGGCGGGGCAGGGTGTGCAGGCAGCAGGTGCCTGGTTTGATGTTGGTGAGTACGATGTGTTCCCTGAGGAGTTTGCGACCTTCCTGTTTCCAGACGAACATATTCAGTCGATCTTCCGTGAGCAGCATGCCGATCTCCTCGCGGCAGAAGGCTGGCAACGGATTCAGGCGCAGGTCAAAGCAAGAACGGTGACTGACGTCTTCCCCTACGCGCCGAAAGACAGACTCCAAGCCATCTGAAGGTTGGTTTATGATGGGGTCACTGAAAGGAGTTGTCAGATGTCATCGAATGATGCTGCGTTAATCAACGCCGCGCGCGAGATTGCGGAATCCCTGCCGGCCAGAAGTGATGAAATCGAGGCGGCGCGCCGACTGCCTGCAGATATCGCGCGAAGTCTCGCTGATGCCGGTATCTTCCACGCCCTCGTTCCCAGGGAATATGGTGGTGCTGAGGTGCATCCGTCAACGCTGGTTGAACTGATAAAAACGGTGGCTGCCGGTGATGGCGCTGCCGGTTGGAACGTGATGATCGGCACAACCACGGGGCTGTTGTCCGCGTCATTGCCGGAGGCCTTTGCCAGAGAGATATTCGGTGATGGGCCGGGTGTGCTGAGTGTTGGTGTCACTGCGCCGCTAGGCAGGGCTGAGGCAGTTCAAGGTGGTTACCGGGTGACGGGCAGATGGCCTTTCGGCAGTGGCTCACAGAATGCCGATTGGATCTGTGGCGGCAGCTTTGTTTTTGATGAGGGCGAAAGACGCCCTGGTAAACACGGGGCGCCAGATATTCATCTGATGATGTTTTCAAGAGATCAGGTTGAGATTGAGGATACCTGGCACGTTTCAGGTCTTCGCGGTACTGGCAGTCATCACTTTCATGTCGAAGACGTGTTTGTGCCTGAGGGCCGATTCGTTCGTATGGGTATGCGGGCACGGATGGAACGGCCTTTGTACCAGTTTCCCATGTTGGGTCTGCTGGCACTTGGCGTCTCCAGCGTCAGTCTTGGCATCGCGCACAAAGCGCTCGCAGCGTTTAAGGAACTTGCTGTTGCCAAAGTGCCTACCGGCGGCACCCGTGGTCTGGCCGAACGATCCCAGATACAGGCCTACGTCGCGCAATCGGTCGCGGATATAGAAAGTGCGGAGGCTTACATTCATCAGGTGATAGATGACGCTTATGCCCAGGCTAAGCAGGGCGTCAGGCTGCCAACTGAGGTCAAGGCCAAGCTGCGTCTGGCGGCCGCGAACGCGACGCACCGGTCTGTGGCAGCGGTGGACCGGTTGTATCAGGCAGGCGGCGGTTCCTCGATCTATGAAGGCAGTGACCTGCAGCGCTGCTTTCGGGATATCCATGTCACAACCCAGCACATCATGGTGGCAGAACCTATTTTTGAGGTCGCTGGTCGCGTCGAACTTGGTCTTGATCCTAAATCCCTGCTCTGATCATTGTATTTGTTAGCACTGCTGCTATCCTTGCGCCCTTCTTAAGTTGTGTCAGATGATCCAGCCGACGCGTGAATATCCCTGCTGTACTTTATAAGCTTTACGAACCGATACTCTGGTCTCAGATCAGGCATGGTCCCAAGCCCCACCACATTGGTTTGATTGTTGATGGGAACCGCCGTTTTGCGCGGGTCAAGGGTTTGGCCTCTAACGAGGGCCATAGCGCAGGGTCTCAGAAGCTGGAAGATTTTCTGCGTTGGTGCTGGCGGCTAGAAATCAGGATCGTCACCTTGTACGGGTTCTCAACCGAAAACCATAAACGTGCGCATGATGAGGTGGATTACCTGATGGACCTGATTCTGCGGAAACTTCGCCAGTATCAGGTTGATCCCGTTATCTTCAAGGAAAAGGTCAAGATCAAGGTTATTGGTCAGCGCGAAAACCTGTCCGCTGAGATGAACGAGGAAATCGAAAAAACGGAAGCCCTGACCAAGGATCATGATCGTTTCCAGCTTAACATCGCTGTTAGCTACGGTGGTCGAGCGGAGATTGTAGACGCGGTTAAGAAAGTAGCCGAGTCAGTCCAGTCCGGCGAATTGTCGCCGGATGATATCGATGAAGACCTGTTTTCCCGACAGCTATACACCGAGGGTATTCCTGATCCTGACCTGATCATTCGCACTTCCGGTGAGGAACGGCTCTCGGGCTTCCTGATCTGGCAGAGTGCCTACTCGGAACTTTACTTTACTGAAGTCTATTGGCCGGCTTTCAGGATGATCGATTTCTGGCGGGCGATTAGGGTTTATCAGCAGCGGGAACGCCGATACGGCAAGTAATCACTGCTAAAACTAATCGGCACTTAGAGGCGCAGAGCCATCGCAATAGTGCTATATTGGTCAGTTATTCCGTACTATAAATCCGGCGATGCGGATGTCAGACAGAACCGAATACACGCTCCACGCTGAGCAGGTGGAATTAAAGCATTCAGGCGAGAAACGTCCGTGTCTCGTCATGATCCGTGGTGATTTTATCGGTGAGGTCTACGAACTCAAGGAAGATGTGACAACCATTGGTCGCAGTGACGGTGTTGACCTTGTCATTTCAGACACCAGCATCAGTCGAAAGCACGCGGTGATCACCAGCCGACCCGACGGATTTTTCCTCGCAGACCTTGGCAGTACGAACGGCAGTTTTGTTAACAAGAACGCCGTTGACGACGACGCGCTGTTAACAGAAGGTGACAAAGTCGCTATCGGTCATGTTGTTTTCAAGTTTACTTATCAGGACGATGACGATACGGAATATCACATGATGTTGCGTAACATGGCGATCAAGGATGGTCTGACCCGTGTCTACAATAAGCGTTACTTCAATGAGGTGCTGGAAAAGGAGTGTGAATATAATCGGCGTAATCAGGTTGGACTCTGCCTGATTCTTTTCGACATCGATCACTTCAAGCAGATCAACGATACCTGGGGACATCCCGCCGGCGATTTTATTCTCAAGAATCTGGCTCAGCTAATTGATTGCGAAGCGCGAGGTTATGATGTTTTTGCTCGATATGGTGGTGAGGAGTTCGCATTTTTGCTGCGCGGGTCGCCACTGAAAGCGGCCGTTCAACTGGCAGAGCGGGTCCGGCAGGAGGTTGAAGCGCACGTCTTTACGTACGATGAGCTTGATCTGAAAATTACGATATCTCTGGGCGTTGCCCACTGGGACGGAACTTCTCCACTTAAAGATAAGGATCTGATTGACGCGGCAGATCGACGACTTTACGAGGCCAAGGAAAACGGTCGTAACCGAGTCTGTCACGACCCGTTACCTGAAGGGGTTGAGCCGCTCTAAAGTCAGGTGATGGTCTAGGGATCGAAACCCGGGGTCAGCTCAAATAACCAGGCGTTACCTGAAGACAGCGATTGCGCATCGTAGGCCGTGCCATACTTCTCATTAAAGGCTTCCAGGACGGGTTCTGCTTCACCCGAATCAAAAATTCTCACGAGACTGACCTGATAGATTTCATCGTCGTGTCTGATCAGTGCGCGTTTATCTTCGCTCGTTTTTCGTGGCCACTGTTTCCAGAGTTTTCCGATGACGGTATTCATGTAGCTACTGATGATATAGGGGCGGTTGTTCTGCACAATGAGCCACATGGTGCGTGATCTCGGGGGTAACATGGTCTGCATTTCGACCGTCATCTCTGCCTCGAGATGGGACCAGTCGTCAACGGCTTCAACCACTGTGCCGCTGGTGAAAGGCCCACCCGAAAGTATTTCTATTGGGCCATCGTGCGTTCGGACAACTGTCAGTGTTAACCCGACGATCAAAACAATGGTAACAATGATGCCTGTAAACCAGGCGAGTCCGCGCGACATATTCAAGGGATCTGTCTTGTGAAGAGCTTAAACATATCCGGCGGTCACTTGCTTTGCAAACGAGTCATTTGGGTTGTGCTGGCTGCCTGACCAGGGTCACCAGTCGGTCAGTCATGCTCATGGCCGTTGTCAGCACCAGCCCCCAGGCGATCCAGTTGAACCACTCGAAGGGTATCACCGTAAGACCTAGCGTATATTGCATGACGGGGAAGCCCGCAAAGACGTAGTAGGCAATGCCGTTGTATCTGCCGAGGGCGCTTGCCCGGAGCGGCTGACCTGCGAGGGCTTTTGAATCGAGCATGTATTGTATGAATGCAGCCGGGATCATGCCCACCAGTACCCAGGGTGCGAAATCATGAAGGGTCCAGGCCGCAATGGTAATAGTGACAAACAGGGCATCGCTGCCGTGGTCCAGCAGGCCGCCAATCGGTGATGCGGTTTGAGTCGCTCGTGCCAGGCGCCCATCAAGGATATCGGTGCCGATCGCAATCCACAGGATAGTGACGGCCAGGGTCCACTGGCTGCCTGCGATGGCCCAGTACATGAGGGCGGCGAGTAGAACTCGGGAAACACTCAGAAGATTAGGTAAAGACAGCAACGCGGGCATGTACGCATAATGCCATACAAAGAGGATCAAGACGTGTATCAGAGCGAGGTAATAGGATGCGGATAGCCATCACAGGTGCCAACGGACATCTCGGTCGCAAACTGATGCGCCGATTATTGGACGAGCAGGGCTGCGAGGTTCGCGCGATCGTTCGATCAGAGCGAGCGGCAGCAACCGTCTTGGCAACTGCCGAGGTTGACGTATCCATCGTCGATTACACCAGGGGTGACCAGATCGCAGCGGCCACGGCAGACTGTGACCAACTGGTTCATCTGGTGGGTATTATCAAGGAATCTGCTCAGAACGGTTTTGTTCAGGCGCATGAGGCACCCTGTGAGGCGCTCGGTGCGGTCGCACCGTCGGTCAAGCACATTGTGGCACTGGGAATTGTTGGTACAAATTCAGCGTCAACAAACGCTTGTCTGAAGTCCCGGGCAAATGCGGAAGAGATTCTTGCGCGTGCCACGGTTCCGGCGACGGTTATTCGCGTTCCGATGGTGTTGGGTCCTGATGATTACGCATCGATGTCTCTGGCGAAGAACGGCCGGAAATCTGTTGCGTTTGGGTTTCGGACCGCAAGCCTGGAGCAACCGATTTATAGTGAGGATGTGGTCAGCGCCATCGTTGCCGGATTGCAGCTGGAACCCGCGCACAGAACGTTGGAAATGGCAGGTCCCGAGTCTCTTTCTCGTGAAGCGCTGATTAAGCGAGCGGGTCAGGTCTTTGGTTGTCAGCCCCGGGTCATTTCCCTGCCTTTAGGGATTGGCATGATGCTGGCGAGCTTGTTTGAGCGGGTCAGTAAAAACCCGCCTGTCACCCGCGCCATGCTGGGCGTTTTGGACCATGACGACGAAATTGATGCTCAACCGGCGCTGGAACAATTGGGCCTCACATTGACGCCGCTCGATGAGATGCTTGCGCGAGTCTTGAAACCTCAGGTGCCTGAGTAGGTTGCAAGAGCCTCGTCGGCATCAGCAGCAATTCGATGGGTGACAAGCTCGTCACCCCGGGTGCGACCAGGATTGACCGAGGCAATATGAAGACCGCGATCGGCGGCGTATCTGCAAAACCGGAAACCTGAGAATACCTGGAGAGAGCTGCCAACAATCATCAGGCCATCAGCGCCATCAAGCTCGCTGTAGATTGACTGTACGGTTGCACGCGGCACGTTGTCACCGAAGAAGACCACGTTTGGCTTCAGCGTGCCTTCGCATTGTTCGCAAGCGGGAATCTTGAGGCGGTGAACCATGTCATCAGTAACGTCTGCATCACCATCAGGTGCAAGGCCAAAATCACCTTTTTCAGCCATCTTGCCAAGCGTTGGATTTAAATCTGCGAGCCGTCGTTGCATGTCATCGCGACCCGTGATGTCAGCGCAGTTCAGGCAAACGACTTGATCGAGGCGCCCGTGTAAATCAATAACCTCGCGGCTACCCGCACGCTGGTGCAGTCGATCGACATTCTGGGTCACCGTCAGCTTTACAAGTGCTTGTTGCTCAAGGTTTTTGATGGCGTAGTGAGCGGGGGAGGGTGTTGCGGCAGCAACCGCGGGCCAACCGGCATAACTCCTTAGCCAGTAGCGCTGCCGTGCTTGAGGTTTGTTGACAAAGTCCTGATGCTGTATCGGGTTGCTGCGCTGCCATTTACCATCAGCATCCCGGTAAGTTGGAATACCAGCCCCGGCGCTTAGGCCGGCACCGGATAGCACGACAATAGCGCGCTTGTCTTGCAGGAATTCTGCGAGTTGCTGGCTATTGCTGTTTATAGATCCGTCCTTCTTTCATGACAAAGTCAACCTGACCTATCAGGGCGATGTCCGCTGTCGGGTCGCCGGCGACGGCAATGATGTCTGCCAGCTTGCCGGGTTGAAGGGAGCCGATGAGGTTTTCTTTACCCAGGAGTGTGGCGCCGGGCATCATCGCAGAGGTCAGTGCTTCGATCGCGGGCATGCCGGCTTCAACCATAAACAGGAATTCCTGCCAGTTATCGCCATGGGCAGAGACCCCGGTGTCTGTACCGAAAACGATCAGGACACCTTCTTCATAGGCCTTCGCGAAAGTGTCTTGAATCACGGGCCCGATTGCCAGGGCCTTGGGCCTGACAGTCTCTGAGAAAAAACCCTCGGTCTGCGCCTTCTCGGCGACAAATTTGCCGGCCATGATCGTGGGTACGTAGGCAGTCCCCTTGCGTTTCATCAGCCGCATCACATCCAGGTCCATGTACGTGCCGTGTTCGATGGAATCTACGCCCGCTTCGACGGCGCGTTTCATTCCGGCAGTGCCATGGGCGTGTGCCGCGACCTTAAACCCATAGTCTTTGGCGATACTGATAATCGTTTCCAGTTCCATCGGCGTGAACTGGGAATTTTGGCCGCTGGTTGCTTCACTCAGTACGCCGCCGGTTGCGGTAATTTTTATGAGGTCGGCCCGATCCTTGTAGCGTTGTCGAACGGCCTTTTTGGCATCCGTAGTGCTATTGACGACGCCTTCTTTAGCACCGGGATTGCCGATGTGCTCGTCGTTTCGACCATTGGTTGGGTCGGCATGGCCGCCTGTCGTCGCCAGGCTTTTTCCGGCGGTATAGATTCTTGGGCCGACGATATGCCCTTGGTTGATCGCGTCCCGCAGATTAATGGATACGTTGTTAGCGCTGCCGAGATCGCGAACGGTAGTAAATCCGGCCATCAGGGTTCGCTCTGCGAAGGGAACCGCAGCAAGTGCAACGTCAGCAGGGTCTTTCCTGAACTGATCGACAAACCGGTTTGGGCTTTGTTGTGAGGTAATATGGACGTGACCGTCAATCAGACCTGGCATACAGGTAGCGTCGCCCAGATCAATCACCGTATCTCCGACGCGACCCTCGTGGATTGCAACGATCAATTTGTCGCGAACCTCTATCGTCTTTTGTTGATGTATCTTTAACGTGGCGCCGTCAAGCATCCGTTCGCAGTAGAGGTAGATATCAGATGCGACTGCCTGGGAAGTGGCAGTGACCAGCAGCAGAAATAGGGTGGTGATCTTTTTCATTGGCGGATAACTTTGTTGGACAGTGATTGATGCAGCATTCAACCATATTCGGGTCCTGTGACATAATGTTTGAGTCAGCAGCCGAGGCGAAAGGTTATTACTGAGTTAACTGTCGAAGCACATGAGGCGCAAGCAACGGGCACACCCGGTCTCAGTCACCTCCGGATGTTGAGTGCTCTCGATAGCAGCGGCTTGTCGCACTGGCTATTGGGGCTAGGCGCTTTCCTGGTGTTAACCCTGGCCGCATTTGTACTGCTTATCGTTGTTGGTTATCCCGACCCCGGGATATACGCCAATGTTGTTGCCTTTGCTGCGATTTCGGGGTTTCTCGTAGTTTTTTACTTTGGTATGGGCCGGGGCTGGTATCGAGACATGCTGATCTGGCTCGACTTCGATCAATCGCTGGAACCACAGATGTCAACGATTGTCCCTTCGAGGCGGATGATTTTGCTGGAAGCGATTTTTGCTGCGTTCTGTGTCTTCGTTAATCTGCAAGTCAACGACGCCATTGACCTCGATTACTCGAACCTGATGTTCGCGAGCATCGCCATGTTCTATGCGATTCAGTGGCTGCTGATTGTGTTCTGCATCGATATTGTTTTGCGTCAGCTGATCGTGCTGATGCGAGTGGTGCAATCGATCCGTATTGACCTGCTGTCGGCTGAGTTTTATTCGACCCTTGCCAACGTGCTGGTGCGGCACATGGGACTATATATCTTCGGTGTTTGTATTATTTCGCTCAGTCACATCGTCTATACCGACGGGGCCCTCAGTCCCGGTGAAATGCTGCTGGTGATGATGCCCTGGTACCTGCCTGGCTTGATTATTATCAGTCTCTATATCATCCCGTTTAATCTGTTCCGCAAGCGCATGCGCTCTAAAAAACAGCAGGAACTCAGCTCTGTGGCTGCCGCACTAAAGGGGAACCTGGAAGCGCTGGAACATTCGCTGCTCTCAGGTGAGTCGCACCCGTCAAAAATTGACCTGCTGTTTTATCGTGACCATATTCAGGCAATCCGCGAATGGCCATTTACGGACCGCATTCGAGCGCTGGTGTTGTTCGGCATTTTGCCGCCTCTGACCTGGGTCATCGCAGCACTGATTGAAATCATGATTGAAGGTGCTATCTGACGAGGGTAGGCTATGCGCGTTTGTTGTTGACTCCGGAGAGTGCGAGATGGAATGTCCAAAGTGCTATGGCGATATGGAAACGGTGCTCGAAAACGAGACCATCGTTGATCGCTGCAATAATTGCCGGGGGCTTTATTTCGATCAGCTTACCCAGGCGCTGCTGCCAGGATTGGCAACTGATGCTGAACGCATAGATGTTGTTGTCGATGACGTCGATGGTAGCTACGACGACATGGTCTATGTGGAATGTCCCAAATGCGACAAAATCATGGATCAGAGACTGGTGGAAGAACCCAACAGAATCAGGTTTGAATTCTGTCCAACTTGTAACGCAACCTTTCTGGATTCCGGTGAGCTCAGAGAGTACCTGAGCCCCGATTTTATCGAGGACTTCAGGTCACTCTTGCCTGAGCGATAAATCGGCGGTTACAGCGCTTTTGCGATCAAATTGCTGAGCTTGTCACAGTTTTGCACGCGCTCTTCAGTGGTGGTGCCGAGGAAGCCGACGTTCAGAGATGTGACGCCATTTTCCTTAAAGGCCTGGAGCCGCTCCTTCACGAAACCTTCTGGACCTACGAGGGAGGTTGCTTCCAGGTACGAATCCGGAATGGCTGCTTCAGCCTCTGATTTTCGGCCAGACAGGTAAAGGTTCTGAATGGTTTCGGCCTCTTCTTCGTAACCATACTTGCGGAACACCTGGTTATAGAAGTTCTTCTCCTTCGCGCCCATACCGCCAACATACAGAGCAATGCCTGGGCGTGACATATCACGATAGGACTCGAGCCCGTCGCCAATGGCGACAGCACCGCCAGCGTAAACATCCAGCGGCGGTCTGCCTGGGTCTCGTTTCGCATTGCCTTTTCTGAGTGCGTCGCCCCAGACGGCATCGGCACCTTCAGCCATAAAGAAAGCGGGCAACCAGGCGTCAGCGATTTCGGCGGTCATTTCGACGCTCTTTTCACCGAGTGTTGCGAGTGCAATGGGAATCTCTTCCCGATAGGGGTGATTGATAATTTTGAGCGGTTTACCCAGGCCAGTGCCTTCTCCTTCCGGCAGGGGAATCTGGTATTTTTTGCCTTGATAGTTGAGCTTTTCTTCACGCTTCCATACATCTCGACAGATTTCGACCACTTCGCGGATTCTTGTCATCGGCGCGTCATAGGGTACGCCATGGAAGCCTTCGATCACCTGTGGTCCGGACGCGCCAAGACCCAGCATGCAGCGGCCTTCTGACAGTGCGTCGATGCCGGCTGCGGTCATGGCCATCAGCGATGGAGTCCGTGAGTAGATGTTCAGGATACCGGATGCAATGGTGACCCTTTCGGTTTTTGCCGCAATATAGCCCATTGCCGAGACACCATCGAAGGAATAGGCTTCTGGCACCCAGACGACATCAAGCCCGGCTTTTTCCATTTCCACGATTTCTTTGGTGGCACCCACGTAACCCTGCGCGTAACTCATTAATGTCGAGATCTTCATTTCCGCATCCGCTTATAAATTTGAGCGGGCAAGTGTAAGTCGCCTGCAGACGTAATTGCAATTCATGGCGTCGACTGAGTCAGGCGCCTGACGCTGGGTAGATAAATCCAGAGTGAGGCAGCTCTGGCGATAAAGTACAGCTGCAGGGCCAGCCAAAGGCCGTGATTACCGAACATAGGCGCAAGCGCATACCAGCTGATGAGATAGGCGAGCAATGAGAAAATCATGGCGTTGCGCATTTCTCTGGTGCAGGTTGCACCGATAAAAACGCCATCCAGGTGATAACACCAGAACGAGATAATCGGCGCTGCAATCGCCCAGGCAAGATAAATTCTGGCTTCAGCCCTGACACTGTCAGCATTGGTCAGGGCATCAATGCACCAGGGGCCAAAAAAATAAAAAACTGCGCTGAGCAGCATAGCGTTAACGAGGCCCAGCTGATTGATGTATCGAAAGGTCCGATCAAACTGCTGTTGGTTGCGTGCCCCAACAGCCCTCCCAACCAGGCTTTCGGCCGCGAGCGCATAGCCATCAAGAAAGAAGGCGGAGAAGCTCACGAACTGCATCAGAATCGCATTGGCTGCCAGGGTGACGTCGCCCGCTTTTGCGCCCTCGTTGGTAAACCATGCAAACGCAAAAATCAGGCATAACGTACGAATCATGATGTCGCGGTTGACACTGAAGGTTAGTGCCAGCGCATTCATATCAAACAGCGTCGATGGGTCAATGGTGAAGCCACCATAGTGAGTTCGGACGTGCCTCGCGACGACGCCCAGTCCTACAACAGCGGCAACAATTTCAGCGATCAGTGTTGCAAGGGCAACCCCCGGCACACCCATGTCCAGGAACACCACAAATACGATATCCAGAATGATATTGCTGCCGTTGAGCAACAGTTGCAGCCAGAGGATAGTTGTCGAACGCTGATGCCCCAACAAATATCCCAGCACGACTAAATGCATCAGGCTGAAAGGAGCCGCCCAGATCCGAATCTGAAAGTAGGTGATGCCTGCGGCTTCCACTTCCAGGCTGCCGTCGATCATCGCGAAAGCAGTCTTAGCCAGAATGGATTGCAGCAGGAGTAACAGACTACCGATAATCACTGCGATCGCGGCTGCTCGGAGGAATGCCGCTCTGACTTCAACGTCGTTGCCAGCACCGCTGGCTTGCGCGACCAGCCCTGTGGTGCCCATGCGCAAAAAGCCAAAACCCCAGAACAGAAAGCTGAAAATCATGCCGCCTACAGCAATCGCACCCAACAACGCGGGGTCGCCAAGGTTCCCGATCACGGCCGTATCGACGATACCCAACAGAGGCGTGGATAGATTCGAAAGGATGATTGGCCAGGCAATCAGCAGAACGGACGATCTTGTGACTTTTGGTGTTGTCATGGCGTGATCGCTATAGGGCGAACAACTGCATCACTTTTGTAAGCAGTTAATTACATGGTCTGAATTTATAATTTTGCATTCGCCGCAACGGAACATTCTCATGGCTCAGCAAACAGAACAGGTAAAATTTGTCCTGCGACTCCCTCCCTCATTGCACAAAAAAATAAAGCGCAGTGCCAAGGCGAACAATACGTCCATGAATAAGGAAATCACCAATATTCTCAACGACGCTTTTGCCGGCGCCACGGTAGAGTCGAGGCTGGATTCCCTGATTGCGCGACTCGAGAAGAAGAAGGTTATCTAGCGGTCACCGCATAAGGCTGTTTTCTTTAACTTCAAGACATCGCTCAGGGCTGTTCATTAAGTTCAAGACATCGCTCAGGGCTGTTCATTAAGTTCAAGACATCGCTCAGGGCTGTTTATTAAGTTCAAGACATCGCTCAGGGCTGTTCATTAAGTTCAAGACATCGCTCAGGGCTGTTTATTAAGTTCAAGACATCGCTTAAGGCTGTTTATTAAGTTCAAGACATGGCTTAAGGCTATTTATTGTTTAACGTCAGGCCGCCGCTGTTGTCCAGGATCAGGGTGTAGTTGCCACCTTCAGCCAGGGTTGTACTGATCGCTGCCACTCGGGTTTGACCGTCCGCTGTTGTTGCCACCAATTCAAGCGTGTTCGCACGTAGTTCAAGCGTTGTGGTCCCAGCGAAGCCAACATCGTTAAAGGCTGGTGGAACACTTTCGGTGGTTTGTTCCGGTTGCAGAATATAGAAATCAACCGTCTGGTCGCTACCATTGACGAACTTCAGCTCAACCCGGTCCGCAACGGGACGGAGCGAATCGAACACAGATAGACTCCTGACACTATCGCTATCATCAGGATTGTCAAAAGTCAGTACCGACTGGAAAAACCCATTGAAGAGTTGTTGCTCGCTTTGTTCCAGGCTGTTGCCATCACTACTGACAACAAGGTCTGCCGCACCCGCGCGTTGCTCGATAAATGTCGTCAGCGTGTCCCGTTCGACCATGCCATAGTTCACATCGCCCAGCATGACTTCGATATCAGGCAGAGTCGTGTAATTGCCAGACCGGATTCTGGGTCGCTGAGAGACGTCGGGTATTGTGGATCCGCTTTGTGCGAGGGTTCTGATGACATCGACGTGGTTGGTCGCATCGGGACCAAAATCATCCACGATGGCAAACAGTTCCTGTGCCCGGTCGACGATCTCAATGGCGCCGCTGTCGAATAAAAGCGAGTCCGTTCCGGCAATGGTGAGCCGAATCTGCTGACCCTCGCCTGCGCCAACCTCGAACAGGGGGGACGATAAACCGGAACCGATGGTCGCGATAGGCGCAGCGTTAGCCAGGTCGGCACCAAACTGGGTGAAATAGACATCGATCATTGGGTATTGTGATGAATTTGAAGCAAACCAGAGATCCGCCAGACCTTCAGGTCGTGCCGATGCAGCGATAGTGGCGGTATCAACGAACTGGACGGTTGTCGTCTGGGTGTTTCCGAAAATCAGAAACGTGGTCAGGGTGTTTTCCAGAATCTGTTGATCCAAACCCTCTGCCAGGATGACCTCGTTGCCAACGGTATCCAGATAGGCGATGCGCCAGTCGTATCGGTCTTCGAAGCGAATTTCTATCGGCGATGAAAAGGGGAACCGGATATCGGTTTGCGAGAGGCCGTGAAAGATTCTGACCTCAGGGCTATCCGGCAACATGTTGATGAACTGCACAGTACCTTCACCCGCCACAAAATCAGCCTCGTCAAAACCCGGATCAGACCCGCAGCCGATGAGTAACAGGGTGAGCAACATGGCGCTGCCACGCCGAATCCAGCTTTGCATGACTCTACTCGCAATCCAAAAGGGGGAGATGCTATCGCTTAAGGCAACGTTAGTCGAGGCGCAGCCGAAACTGAGGCCCGGGCAATCGCCGGGTTAACTTGATCTGCTAACAGCAGCCTGGAAAAAGCGTCGATAACAGACAAACTTCCAGGGGTGACTGCGCTATACTTTGGTTGTTGGTCTTTCAGATTCAATGCCAACCGAAACCTCACCGGGCTAGGTTGACAGAGAAGCCGTTAGCCCTCTTTGTGTAGAGAAGCCGTTAGCCCTCTTTGTGTAGAGAAGCCGTTAGCCCTCTTTGTGTAGAGAAGCCGTTAGCCCGCTGTGTGCAGAGCAAGCCGTTAGCTGGCTGCATGCAGAAAAGCGATAGAAAGCGATAGAAAGCGATAGAAAGCGATAGGAAGTTAAAGGAGCGTGAAGTGACAGGGAATGCCAATCAGATGCAGGATAAAAAAGGCGATAGTCCAGCTGCATCAGGCTCTCCATCGGCAAAGGTGCTGGTTGTTGATGACGAGGAGTATGTACGCACAATGCTTGCCAGCATGCTCGAAGATATGGGTTACAGCGTGGTTGAGGCGGCTGATGGCGATGCGGGGCTCGCGGCCTTCAAGGCAGCCGACGGCGCGATCATAGCTTGTGTGTTGGACCTGACAATGCCGGGCATGGCAGGTATGGAATTACTGGGTCACATCCGGGATATCGATGCCAGGGTGCCTGTGATTCTGGTGAGCGGATATTCGCGCCATGAAGTTCGTCAGCAGGAAGCCAAGTCAGCCAATATCAGCTTTCTTCAGAAGCCTTTTACGATGGAGCAGTTCAAATCCATCATGGCCGTCCAGTTGGCGGATGCATCAGACTGAAGCCGTTTTGCTGACACCTTCTTTTAATCCCCTGCCTTAACCGCTTGCACTAACTTCTGGATGCGTTAAACGTCCACTCGCTAAGGATTTGTGCAACTGACGCGGTAATTTTCTTGGCGGTGGGGATATGCATGAATTCGTTGGGTCCATGTGCATTCGACCGTGGTCCCAGTAAGCCTGTCACAATAAACTGGGCGTCAGGTGTCCGACTCGCCAAAAACTCCATAAAAGGAATGCTTCCACCACACCCCATAGCGGCGGCCGGTGCGCCGAAATAGTCGTTAGATGCCTGGTTGATGCAGGCTTGTAGATGAGGTTGGGTAGCGGGTGCATGCCAGCCTGGGTTGGGCGTATGCATGTCAATGTTGATTTCTGCGCCGTACGGCGGCGTATCGCTAAGTAGTTGCTTCAGGAGGTCCGCAGCGCGGACAGCATCCGTGGTCGGTGGAATGCGTAACGCTAGTCTGGCACTGGTTTCGGGTCTCAGGACGTTGCCTGCGGCTGAAGGCAACGGCGCGCCACCCAGGCCGGTGACGGCGAGGCTCGGTAACCAGGTGTTGTTCAGTACCAGCTCTGTTGGATCGTTGGAAACAGGGCCGGCATTGCCGGCAAAGGGATACATTTCCTCAAACGAATTAGCCAGGATTCGGGCAGCTTCAATGGCTTCCTGGCGCCTGTGATCCGGGATTTGTTCGTTGAGAAAGGAGGGCGTGATGTTGCCGGTTTGTTCGTCTTCAATGCGAGAGACCAGCTGCCTGAGTATGCGAAAGCTTGAAGGCACGATACCGCCGGCAGCCCCCGAATGAACCCCTTCCTCAAGTATTCTGACCGTGAGGTCTGCCACCAGCATGCCGCGCAACGCGGTGGTGACCCAGAGCTGATCATAATTGCCGCAGGTCGAGTCCAGAGCGATCACAAGCTGGGGGTCGCCAATCTCTTGTGACAGCAAAGCCATGTAAGCGGGTAGGTCAGGGCTGCCACTTTCCTCCGATGCTTCGATCAGGACAACGATTCGCGGTCTGCTGGCGCCCTGGTCGATCAATGAATGTATGGCGGTAATCGCCGAGTAGATGGCATAGCCGTCATCAGCACCGCCGCGACCGTAGAGTTTCTCGTCGCGAATGACGGGTTCCCAGGGTGCAAGTCCGGCCTCCCAGCCGTCAAATTCAGGCTGCTTATCGAGGTGCCCGTAAATCAGTACGGTCTCTTGCCGGTCACCTTCGAGCGTCAGCATGATAGTCGGTGTTCTGTCTGGTAGTCGATGGACACTGGTTTTCAGGCCGGGAATAGCCTGCGCTTCCACCCAGGTGACCATGTGTTGAACAGCATCTTCCATGTAGCCGTTGCTCTGCCAGTTTGGGTCAAACAAGGGAGATTTGTTGGGGATGCGCACATATTCAGTCAGTGATGGCATTACTGACTGATCCCAAAATTCTTCTGCAAATCGAAAATTTTGCTCAGGGTTCATGTTTGTCGATTTTTATCGTGCTGTTCGGGTTCGTATCAGATTCAAATTCACCATCTATGGTGTAGCCCTTGCCTCGCTGCGCGCCGGTCGGTCCGCGACTGCTGGTGAAGCGGGTATGCATCTGAAAGTTGCCAAAGGTTGATGACTTGATGATACGTCTTGCCAGGGGGCGCCGAAGTCCCGGGAGCAGGCACACGAAGCCGATGAAGTCTGTCGCGAATCCCGGTGTCAATAACAGTGCGCCGCCCACAAGCAACATGATGCCTTCCAGCAGTTCAGTTTCCGGTAGTTCGCCGCGATTGAGCTTTTCCTGGACGCGAGTCAGGGTAGCAACGCCTTCCAGGCGCAATAGCCAAACACCGCAAATCGCGGTCAGAATAACCAGGCCGACAGTGGCCAGGGGGCCAATCATGCCGCCAACCTCGATCAGGATAACCATCTCGATAAGCGGAATGAGGAAAAATAGGAATGTTGCCAGTCGCACGCAGCCACTCTAATGCAAGCGGGTCTACCTGTCATGCCGAAAAAAGCGTTATGTTAGATTAGGTTTTTTCCAGGTTTTTAGGTTTTGTCAGATTTATTCATAGAAGGGCCTGCCGGTAAGCTTGAAGCGAAGTTCAGTGAGCTGAGTGATGATAGTGGCGTTATCCTCTGTCACCCGCACCCGCAAATGGGTGGCTCGATGGAGGACATGGTGCTCGCGGCAGTCGAGCAGGCGTTTACACAATGTCGTGCGAGCGTGCTGCGCTTTAACTTTCGTGGCGTTGGTCAATCTGAAGGCAGCTACGATGATGGTCGGGGCGAGGTTGAAGATGTCATCGCAGCCTATCGCTGGTTGGCTTCGAACAAACAGGGCGCACCAATGTTGGCAGGATATTCCTTTGGTGCAGCGATGGCACTGGCAGCAGCGCCGACAATTCAGCCTGAACAACTGATATTGGTGGCGCCACCGGTCACCATGCTGGCAGGGCTTGAGCCGCCGCTTGTGCCGACACTTGTCGTGTTGGGAACGGAAGATCAGTTTGTCCCGTTTGACTCGTCCCGAGCCTGGTTCGAAGATTCGCCGGCAACAGTTGTGGCACTCGAGAGTGACCACTTTTTTGGCGGTGGGCACGAGGCGCTTACAGCACTGCTGGTCGAGCACTTGAGCGGCTGAGTGCTCGCACATTAGCCATCACTCAACGTTCTTTAAAAATCAGCGTTCACAGGGCGGCAGCCACAGTAAAATGAAAACCTGGCGCGAAGAAGTTGCGCCATAGTCGGGAAGATATCAGTTGGAACTTAAGACCATCAGCTACGAAGTCTCGGATGAGATAGCGACGATTACCCTAAATCGTCCACATAGAATGAACGCCTGGACCGGTCGCATGCATACAGAATATCGACATGTTCTGGCGCTCGCCGATGGCGCGCCAGCGGTTCGCGCGATTGTTATCACTGGTGCGGGTAAGGGGTTTTGTGTCGGGGCAGATACACAGGCATTGGAAGGGCATGTCAGTAAGGGTGGGTATGATGCGGGCACCCCCGATACGCTGGCTGAACCTGGCTATGGGGTCAGTGCGGACTTCGATGCATCCTTCGCCTATCACTTTGGTCTGAGCAAACCTGTGATCGCGGCCATAAATGGACCAGCCGCCGGCGTCGGCCTGGTGCTTGCGTGCTTTGCAGACATCCGATTTGCCGTGCCCGGCGTAAAGTTCACAACCGCACACGGGAAGCTTAACTTCCCTGCCGAATACGGCTTGTCCTGGTTGCTACCCAGGATGGTTGGCTTGCCCAGGGCAAACGATTTGCTGTTGACCAGCCGAATCTTTACATCAGACGAGGCGTTTGAGTTGGGTGTGGTAAACCGGTTGGTTGATGCGGAACACTTGATGACAGAAACCTACGGGTATGTCAGGCAAATGATAGAGAGCGTGTCACCGGGCTCGCTGCGTGAAACCCGTCGGCAGATATACCAGGATTTGCACAGGGATGTGGCGAGTTCGGTAAGGAACAGTGAATCTTTGATCGATTCGATGAGTACCCAGAAAGACTTCCAGGAGGGTGTCACTGCCTTTATGGAAAAGAGGAAACCGCAATGGACAGGAGAGTAGTTTGAATTCTGAAGCAGCAACGGGCTATCAACTGAGCGATGAACCCTATTACCTGCCTCTGGCAGACGAGGTCGCGCTGTTCGAGGCGGCGTACGCCCAGCGGTTGCCGGTCCTGCTTAAAGGGCCGACAGGTTGCGGTAAGACGCGCTTTGTTGAGTACATGGCACACAAAGTTTACAGGGCTGGAGGCAAAGACCTTGCACAACCCCTGCAAACGGTGGCCTGCCACGAAGACCTGTCAGCAACAGACCTGGTTGGCAGATTCCTGCTCCAGGGTGATGAGACGGTTTGGCAGGATGGCCCCCTGACACGGGCAGTGCGTGAGGGATCGATCTGCTACCTTGACGAGATCGTGGAGGCCCGTAAAGACTCAACCGTGCTGATTCACTCGCTTACAGATCATCGCCGGATACTGCCGGTAGAAAAACTGGGCGAGATTCTGGAAGCGCATCCGGACTTCCTGCTGGTGATTTCCTACAACCCCGGTTACCAGAATGTCCTTAAGGACCTGAAGACAAGCACCCGTCAGCGTTTTATCTCAATCGAATTTGACTATCCGCCCCTGGTGGAAGAAGCCGCTATTGTTCGCCATGAGAGCGGCGTTGACGCGGACCACGCAGAGCGTCTTGCCGTCATTGGTCAAAAGATCAGACATCTCCATGGACATGGCTTTGATGAAGGCGTCAGTACTCGATTGCTGGTTTATGCCGGCCAGATGATTACTCAGGGTGTTGATGCCAGGCGTGCCTGCGATGCGGCGATCGCTAAAGCGGTGTCCGACGACGTTGAAGTGCAGCGGGCTGTAACGGAACTGATTGATGCGGTGTTACCGCCAGCCGGGTAATTATGTCCGAAGCGCTTGAGGTTCAGACAGCCCTTGGTCGGCTGCAGAAAGTAAATGCAGCGACTGCCGTCAGTTTTGACAGGCTGATGAGCGAACTTGAACCCCGGCTTGATCTGGCTTCAAGAGAGAGGTTCGCGGGTAGTTGCGTCACCATCGCGGATGCCGGTTGGCGCTCATTCGAACCGGTGGATACGCTGCTTGAAATAGCGGCCGATCCGGTTTTTAGCGATCGATTACTGGCAATCGGCAGATATGGTGAGCATCTCAGCGGCTACAGCTACGAGCCTGTGCTGAGCTATTTTCGTTTAGTCCTCGCTTGTCCGGATCAGCCTATGCAAGGCGTTGAAGAAACCGGCGCCAGACTACATCAGAAGTATCAGCATGCCTCGGCGCTGGTCGGTGGGTTCTTTCGTCTGGCGCAAGACCTGGTGACAGACCCCAAAGAGTGTCAGGCCTGGCTGGCAGTGGTGGACGGCATGTTGTTGGCACCACGTGATCAATTCAGTGTTGTGATCAATCGGACCCCAGGTGAGAAGGTATCCTGGTCGTTGGCGGCGCAGTTTCTGAATCATTCAGCCAGCAGTTGCCTGGTCTACCTGCGTGCGGCGAACGACCTTGCAATGGCGTTACCGGCGACCCTCGGGCAGGCGCTTGCGTTGCTGTTGCGAGATGCCGATCATGCCAGCGAGACGCTGGTCGAGCGCCTGCTAGCGCTCGTCCGCTTTCCCGAGTCGGAACAGCGTCAGATACTAGCGCTGTGTGATTCCATTCCCCACCTGGCTGGCGTCAATGCGCTGCTGGCTAACGCCGATCAATTGCCCCTCGCACGACCCCGCGTCTTGCAGCAATGGGCAGATGCCGGCCTTGATGAGTGCGGTAACAATGAGGCTGCGTTGTCTGCCTACTTTGGTCTGGTATCGACAACCGCCAATGAAAGACTGGCCCGGTTGCGCGGCGAGGTCTATCTGGAGGATCACGAGCGGACCCTGGATTTATTAGCTGAAACGCTGACTGCTCGAAGCTTGCTGATTGAGCGCGCATCGGCGGAGACATCTTTCCGCGCTGCCGATTCCAGCGAGCAATTGGTTGCCACAGATGGTCGTTCTATCTTCCTGCCGGCGTCAGTTGCGCTGTTTGACAATCAGCGTGATAACTTCGGTTTTTATAAAGTTTCGCTGTTCCACCAGGTCAGCTATGTTGAATTTGGCTGTTTCGGAGCAAGCGAACAGGTCTTAGCCGCGATTAACGGATGCCAGGACGTGTCGCTCGCGCAACAGTTGTTTCAGATTTTGGAGGACGCGCGCATTGACTGGCAGCTACCCGGGCGATACCCAGGTCTTGCGCCTCAATTGTCCCGGCAGAAGAACAAGGCCCTGGCACTGCGCGTACAAATGCAGATCGAAAAACCGCTCGTGACACGGCGAGCACAGTTGATTGAAGCGCTGGTCCATAAGAGTCTTGATCAGCATCAGGATGAGGTATTGGCGTTAGTGGACGAGCGCTGGCATGCGCTTGCGGTTGCATTGTTTGCGCAGCTCGAGTCCCTCCGGCATCCGGAAGCCGGCGTGCATGATGCCATCCGAGCGATGTCCGCGTGCCATGACCTTTTGTTGGTCGAGAGCCCTCACAAACAGACAATGTCGGCGGCAGATCAGCAGGCCGCGCTCGACGAAATGCCGCCGCCTGTCTCTTATCGTGGTGAGCTTGATGTCGAAGAGATTGCCAGCACCCGAAAGCTGGAAGCGCTTGTTGAAGCGCTGCAGGAAGCGCTGTCCCAGCCCGATGAAACCGGCCCTCAGATGGAAACTGCCGCACCTGCGCCTGACGATTTACAACTTGGCGACGTTAAACCGGGTGAGGTTAACGAAGGCGTGGCTATGCTGCTGACAGAGTTGTCTAACGAGTTGGGTGAAGCAGTGGAGACGCCGGGTCAGAGCGATACTGAAGGTCTCTTGGAGTTTCTTGGTGGTTTGTCGCAGCAGACTCGCGAGGCGGCTTTGCATCGTTATGATGAATGGGATTATCAGATCGGAGATTATCGGTCGAGGTGGTGCACGCTGTTTGAGCATCGGGATATCGACGAGGATCCCGGTTACGTCAAACGAACCCTGCTCGACAATCAGGATCTTTCTCGAAGAATCAGGCAGCAGCTCAATAAGGTTCGGCCCGAGATGCTGGAGAAGGTCAAGGGTGTCACCGAGGGTGAAGAACTTGATCTTGAACGATCTATTGCTTACGTCGTTGATCGTAAAGCGGGGTTCACGCCAGAAGAACGCATCTATGTTCAGCGTCAGCGTAAGGCTCGAGACGTATCGACACTGTTTCTGCTGGATATGAGTGCGTCAACGGATGATATCGTCCCGGATCCATCCCGGGCGGCACCGGTCGCACCCGACATTGATGACGACCAGTATCTGGTTGAATACTTCGAGCAGCAGCGAGCGTTTGAGGCGGACGCCAGGCGGATTATCGATCTGGAAAAAGAATCGGTTATTCTGATGGCAGATGCACTGGCTTCATTGGGTGATGCGTATTCGGTCTGCGGGTTTTCTGGCTACGGGCGCGATCAGGTGGACTACTACCTGTGTAAAGACTTTGATGAGGCTTTTGACGCGAGGGCTCGTGGCCGCATCGGTGGTATCAAACCCTGCCGTAGCACCAGAATGGGTCCGCCCATCAGGCACGGGACGCGGCGTTTATTGCAGACGGGCTCCCGGATCAAGGCAATGATTATCATCTCGGACGGCTATCCGCAGGATCACGATTACGGCACTGATCGCAACTCCCGCGAATACGGTCTGATGGATACCATGAAGGCGCTTTCCGAAGCCAAACAGCAGGGTGTGCTGACTTATTGTTTGACCGTTGACCCGTCTGGCCATGATTATCTTCGGGCAATGTGTCCAGATAGCCAGTACATGATTATTCAGAATATCGAACAGTTGCCGGAGGAACTCTCGCGGGTTTACCGAAGTCTCACAGGGTGATGTCTCTGGTGTTGAACTAGGTTAGGATAGGTCATCCTCAAGGCGCGCTTATGACATCCGCGAAAGCGACGAAAAAGGCCGTCAAAGACGGTGAAGAACGCGAAAAATACCATCATGGTGATCTGCGCCAGGCGATTTTGACGGCTGCCTGCGAACACCTGCGAACCGAAAACGCCGATACCTTGAGCCTGCGCGCGCTGGCCAGAAACATCGGCGTATCCCAAACAGCACCTTATCGGCATTTTGATTCCAAAAACGCCTTGTTCGCTGGCATTGCGACCTGGGGTTTTGAATTGTTGGAAGCCTACCTCGCGGACCATGTCAAACAGTCACCCGATGATCCCCAGACGGCGATGATCGAAATGGGTATGGCTTATCTCGATTTTTCAGTCACACATCCCGAAAAGTACCAGTTGTTCTTTGATTCCAGCATGGTTGATTTTGAGGAGTACTCGGATCTGCAGGAAGCAAGCGGACGATGTTTTGATTTGATGCTGCGCGTCATTCATCAGGGGCAGGAAGCGGGCCTTTATCGACCGGGCAAGGTGGAAAATCTGGCCGCTCAGATATGGTCGGGGTTACACGGCGTGGCTAGCCTGATGCAGTTGACGTCGGATCGAGAGGCCTTTCTCCAGAAGCCGACAGGTAAGGCGATCAGGTATTTGGCAGAAGAACGTAGAAGGGTTGTGTCAGATCTTCTAAAGACGATTCAAGGTTGATCGTTTATCTCAGTGATTAACAGATCAGCGAGGTCCCTGATTCTTGCATTGTTTGAGTTTGCTTTCCCCAGGGTGCTCAGTCCCTGGAGCTTCAGCTGAAAACTGTCCGCCTGGGCGCTTGCTGCTGCAGGTCCCTTGAAGTCTCCCTCATCGATGCCTGCCTCTATGGCATCGATGTAAAATTGACGCATGTGATTCAGGGCAAAGTTTAGTCTGCGGGTCAGTTTCAGGCTTTTACCGCGCAAGCTGACCGCCAGGGTGCCGATGGGGCAACCGATGAAGTAACGCTTGCCGTCAAACCGAAGATAACTGCCAGCGATCCTTTCTATCTCCCGGGTCAGTTTTTCTGCCGTTGTCAGCTCACTGCCGAAGATTTCTTCCATTGCAGACTGTGACTGGTGCCAGACATTGTTCACCACATCGACGGCCAGTGATTCCTTGTTTGGAAAGAAATGATAGAAGCTGCCTTTGGTGGAGGAGGAAAGCTCGCAAAGCTCATCAACGGTCACAATATCGTAGCCACTGATCAGGAATCGCGTCGTCGCGATATTGATGATGAGTTCCCTTCGATTAGACTTCCTTGGCATGCCCCTATGTTAGCAATTTTTGATAGCATCGGGGGATGTCTGCATCCCGGTCTAGTTTTTCGTGGTATCTGGCCGGAGCGGCTAGCCAATTTGTGCCATTCGGTATTCATAATGTTCTCTATGCGTGGCTGATCACAGTCTATCTGGGAGAGGACGGCGTCCGGCTGGGTTTCGCGCAGATGTGCGCGCAACTGCCTGGTCTGGTGTTTATCTTGTTTGGCGGGCTGTTAGCAGATCGGGTTGATCGGCGTCGTATCCTGATGATGTTTCATTGCCTTGCTGCTTTGCCGGCCTTGATTATGGCGAGTGTGATCTATGCCGGACACTTAAGTTATACGTCCCTATTGCTCTTTGCTGTGGCTGTAGGCACTTTCAATGCCTTTATTCAGCCGGCACGTGACAGTCTTCTGAATCAGGTCGTGGCCAGCAACCTGCAGCGAGCAGTGACACTGGCGATGGGCCTGTCTTTCGGTAGTCAGATCATCGGCTACGTCCTGTCCAGCCAGGCCGATCGCGTCGGCCCCGTGCCGCTATTGGTTGTGCAGGGTGCGCTGCTGGCGTTGGGCGCACTATTTGCTTTCAAGTTGCCGTCTTTCACACCGGTTCGTACCTCGCTCGCAGACGCTCAGGCGTCAGCCAGAAAGGGTGCGCTTGGAGATATCGGCGAGGGTTTAATGCTTGTGTTCCGTTCGCGTCGAATGGCCCCGGTTATGATCCTGATGCTCGCCGTTGGTCTGTTCTACAGCGGCGCATTTTTCGTCGTTAACCCGTTGGTTGTCCGAGATATATACGGCGGTTCTGCAGCGGATATTGCCCTGTCGTATGTGTGCTTCATGATCGGCACCGTTTTTACAACCATTGTTCTGGTCACCATCGGTGGCGTGCGCAGGCAGGGCCGGGGGTTAATGGTGGCGCTGGTTGTTGGTGGACTCTTTCTTACAGTGGCAACCCTGGCGCTCCCGTTTTGGGGCTACCTTTTTTGTATCGGCGTTTGGGGCATGACAGCAGGACTTTCCATGAGCCTCGGTCGGGCGATTATTCAGGAAACTGCGCCGGATAATTTCAGGGCGAGAGCGCTGTCGATATACTCGCTCGGTAACCTTGGCGCGATGCCCATTGGCTCGTTGCTCATGGGTTTTGCGACCGTACAATTGGGCGTCCTGAATAGTTATCTTGTTTCTGTCACCGGCGTCTGCCTGATTGTACTGGTGGTTTGGCTGACCACGGATTTGACGCGCGTAGATCGTTTGCTCGAGTAGTTGCTGATTGCGCGGCATCTACCCGTTATTTTGAACGCAAAGGAGAGAGTCATTGAGTAAACCTACCCTGGCCATCACCATGGGGGATCCTGCAGGTGTCGGCGCCGAGATTATCGTTAAGGCTTACGGGCTGGCTGATTTGTATGACCGTGCCCTGCCGCTGGTTATTGGTTCCCCCGCGTGCCTTGAGGCCGCCATGGCGCAAACTGGTGTCGCCCATCCCATTGAGCGTATTGATGATGTCCTGCAGGTGGTGGATTGTCCCGGTGTCATCCAGGTATATGAGCCCGTGCATTTTGCTTTTGAACAACTTGTCATGGGTGAAGTGGCCGCGAGCTGTGGGGAGGCCGCTGTTCAGTACTTCGAGTCCGCGGTGAACCTCTGCCTTGCGGGTAAACTGCAGGGCGTGGTGACCTGTCCGATCAACAAGGAAGCAGTGCATGCAGCGGGTTATCTGAATGATATCGGTCATCAGGAGATTCTGGCGCGCATGACTGGCGTGGAACTGACGGCGACCATGTTGATGACCCGTGGTTTAAAAGTCGCACACCTGTCGACCCATAAGTCGCTTGCCGAGGCGGTGGCCTATGTCCGGACACCTGTTCTGGTAGATAAGCTAACATTGACGGCTGAAAGCCTGCAGCAATGGGGCATCGAGAAGCCCCGCATCGCTGTTGCGGCGCTTAATCCGCATGGGGGAGAAGGCGGTATGCTGGGGCGTGAAGAGATCGATGAGATTGCCCCTGCGGTCGCCAGTTGTCGAGATCAGGGTATGGACGTTCGTGGCCCACTGCCTGCTGATTCCGTGTTTTATCGGGCGATTGCTGGCGAGTTTGACGCGGTTCTGGCGCTCTATCACGACCAGGGGCATATAGCGATTAAGGTTCACAATTTTGAGCAGAGCGTCACCGCTACGATGGGCATCCCCTTTGTCAGAACATCGGTAGACCATGGCACGGCGTTTGACATTGCGGGCCGTGGTGAGGCGAATGCACAGGGCCTGGTCGAAGCCTTGGAAACAGCGATATCTATGTTAAATCAATCTCTTACGTAGGGTATAGCGAAGTGACATTAAGTTCGATGGAGGTCATTTGGTGAACTGGCAGAATTGGTCCGGCCGGCATGGGTCGGAGGTTGCCGACCTCCGGTTTGTTCGCAGTGAAGCGGATGCTGCGGCGCTGGTTGCGCGTTGCCACGAGCAAGGCACAACAGTGCGCGTAGCCGGCGCCGGACACTCCCACTCACCGGTTGTGCTGCACAACGAAACCATTATTGATATGTCTGGCCTGGCTGGCGTTTTATCCGTTGATACCGACGCACAGCAGGCGTGGATCCGGGCTGGATCGTCTATTTACAGCCTTGGCGCCGAACTGCATCGGCACGGATTGTGTCTGCGCAACCAGGGCGACATAGACAGACAGTTATTGGGGGGCGTTGTCGCGACCGGTACCCACGGTACGGGGCGAGATTTACAAAACATTTCCGCTGCTGTGCAGGCACTCACGGTCATTCTGGCCGATGGTTCTGTGGTCAATTGCTCAAAGACGCAGGCGCCGGATCTCTTTGAAGTGGCCCGGCTGAGTGTTGGCAGTGTCGGGCTTGTTTCCGGATTCAAGATGCAGCTGACACCCTCCGTGGTGCTGCAGGAAACGGGCGCTCGCATGATGTTTGATGAGATCTTTTCGCAAATCGAGCAACTAGTGGCTGACAATGAGCGATTTGAATTCTTCTGGTACCCCGGTAGTGACGAGGCCATTGTCAAACGCATCAACCCGGTTACCGAGGCACCTGTCTATCCCTTGGCCGAGGAGGGCCAAAGACAGGCCTATAGTTTCGAAGTTCTGCCCAATCACAGGCCGGTAAAGCATACTGAGATGGAATACAGCGTGCCGCTTGTTGATGGCCCCGCGTGCTTTGAGGAGATCCGGTCACTGATTGTAAGCCGCTTTCCGGACGTCAGGTGGCCGGTTGAATACCGAACCGTTGCTGAAGACGACATCTGGTTGTCGATGGCTTCAGGTCGTCCGACAGTAACCATATCAGTGCATCAGGATATTCGCGAAGACGAAGAACCCTATTACCGGGCTTGTGAAGAGATATTTATGAAATATGGCGGCCGACCTCACTGGGGTAAAGTTAATTATCTGGATAACACAGCGTTTGCCAGCTGTTATCCTCGATGGGAAGATTGGTGGCGCGCGCGCGACAAGTACGATCCGGCGGGCACGTTTCTGAATGACTACATGCGGGGTATTCGCAGCTGAATCCAGGCCCGCCGAATGCCGGAACGTGGCTGCAGACGTCAACCAAACAACAGATTTCGAAAAAAAAGAAGGAAATACCATGGCCTACAAGAATGTGATTGTTGAACATATTGGCAAGGTGGCAGTGCTGAAGCTCAACGCACCCGAAGTACTTAACGCGCTCTCTGCGGAGATGGTCCAGGAAGTCTCTGCCGCTATTTCGGAGATTACCGCCAGCGACGCTCGCTGCCTGTTGATGACGGGAGAGGGGCGTGCATTTTCAGCGGGAGCCAACCTGCAGGCCCGCGGCAGCGGGGCCGATGGCTCTGCGCCCGCTGGTAGTGTCCTGGAAACGCACTATCATCCCGTGATGAACAAGCTCCGGCACATGGATATTCCCATGGTGAGCGCTGTTAACGGTCCTGCGGTTGGTGTCGGTATGAGTTTTGCCGTCATGGCGGACATTGTTGTGGCGGCCCGCAGTGCGTATTTTCTGCAGGCGTTTGCCAATATCGGCCTGGTGCCAGATGGTGGCGCGACCTATTTGCTACCTCGAATGATTGGCTGGGGTCGAGCGGTTGAGCTTTCCTTGCTGGCTGAGAGACTGCCGGCTGAGACCGCCCATGAGTGGGGTCTGGTGAATCGGGTGGTGGACGATGAAGCGCTGATGAGCGAAGCCATGAAGATCGCCGAAAAGCTGGCGAATGGTCCGATGTCCCTTGGTCTGATTCGAAAGGCTTATTGGGAAACCCACAAAAACAGCTATGCCGAGCAGTTTCAACTGGAGGCCAATTTGCAGAATATCGCGGGGGCTTCCGAAGACAACCGTGAGGGCGTGCAGGCGTTTCTTGAGAAACGTCCCGCGGAATTCAAGGGTAAATAATACCCAGACATTTTTTACAGAATTGCCCGGAGCATCCGGGCGATGACAGTGGTAGTATTGTCCGCTGTTTTTATCAGGTAACACCAGAAAATCAGGAGCCAAACGATGCCGTTGGTATTGAACGAAGACCAGAACATGCTGAAAGATTCCGCCAAGAATTTTTGCAGCGATAACACCCCGATAACCCAATTGCGACGACTGCGTGATGAGCAGGATGACGCTGGATTTGACCGTAACACCTGGCAGCAGATGGTGGAGCTGGGCTGGGCCGGTATTACCGTGCCTGAGGAATTCGGTGGACTTGGTTTTGGTTACATGGGGCTGGGCGTGGTGATGGAAGAGTGCGGCCGTACGTTAACGGCCTCGCCGCTTTTCTCGACTGCGGTACTTGGTACCAGCGCAATTCTCCACGGTGGCACCCAGGAACAGAAGACTGAGTTGCTGGGTCAGGTTGTCAGCGGTGAATTGCTGCTTGCCCTGGCAGTAGAAGAAGGCCCGCACCATAACCCCTATGGTTCAGCAAGCACGGCTGAGAAAGCCGGTGACGGCTACAAGGTAACAGGGACCAAAACTTTTGTGATGGATGGCCACGTGGCGGACAAGATTGTCGTGGTTGCCAGGACCTCGGGCAACGCGGGTGATCGTGACGGTCTGACGCTGGTCCTGGTTGATCGGGAGGCTGCCGGTGTCACGGTGACAAGAACCATCATGGCGGATAGTCGAAACGCCGCGAATATTGAATTTGCCGGTGCCGAGGGCGTTTTGCTCGGTCAGGAAGGTCAGGGCGCCGAGGTACTGGACAAGGTGCTGGATGCCGGACGAATCCTGTTGTCAGCGGAGATGCTGGGCAGCGTGCAAGAGTGTTTTGAGCGAACCGTCGAATACCTCAAGACACGTGAGCAATTTGGTGTGCCTATCGGTTCGTTTCAGGCCTTAAAGCATCGTGCGTCACAGATGTTTTGTGAGGTAGAGCTTTCCAAATCTGTTGTGCTTGAAGCACTGTCGGCGTTGGATGAAGACTCCGAACAGGTGCCTGAGCTGGCCAGTTTGACGAAGGCCCGCTTGAACGACACTTATAACCTGGTCAGCAGTGAGGGTGTCCAGATGCACGGTGGTATTGGGATGACAGACGAGTACGAGATCGGATTCTTTATGAAACGATCACGAGTTTGTGAACATGCCCTGGGTGGGAGTGCTTTTCACCGGGACCGATACGGTGTTTTGCAGGGATACTGATAACCTTCCAGACCATCCCAAAGACCATCCCAAAGAGCAGCACAAACCAGAAAAAAGCCCCGCAAGCGCGGGGCTTTTTTTGTTTGGGTCTGTTGTTGTCTAACCTGGCCGGGTTAGCCCGTCGTTACCGAGCGCTCAGGCTTCTCTCAGCCTGCCAGGCTGATTCATGCTGCAATTAAAGAAATCACACAGGATGGGGCGGAAGTGGTCCATGTCCACGAGAAACGCATCGTGACCCTGAATAGAACTCAGCGCGTGGAAACTCACATCGCGTTCGCCCTGGCGTAAGCCATCGGCGATGCGTTTCTGATGATCTATGGGAAACAGCAGGTCGGTTTCGACCCCGATAATCAGGGCCCGTTTAGCACCGACTCTAGCCAGGCCATGCTCAACCGAGCCGCCATGATCGGCGACATCAAACAGGTCCATGGCCCGCGACAGGTAGAGATAGCAGTTGGCGTCGAAAGTCCCAATAAATTTATTGGCATGCGCTTCGAGGTAGGATTCAACCTCAAAATCCAGGCCGAAGGATTCGCCAGTCTGGCGCTCCTCAGGAATCATTTCCCGACCAAACCTGTGTTCCAGTTCAGCTGCACTCCGATAGGTCAGCATGCCGAGTTTTCGTGCCAGACGCATACCCAGCTGGGGTTCATCCTCTGCCGCATAGTGACCGTTGTTCCAAACCGGGTCGCTACGGATAATCTCACGTTGCAGTGACCTCAGAGCGATAGCAAATGGTGCAGCTCTGGCGGAGCCTGAGATGGACACCAGGTTCTCAGCGACGTCCGGATAGAGAATAGAGTAGGCGACGCTCGTCATGCCACCCATTGAGGCGCCAACAACCGCGTGCAGTCTTGGCAACTGGAGGTGCTTAACAACCTCATGGCCGGCATGGGCAATATCTTCAATGGTGATGACCGGGAAACCGAGGCGGTATTGTTCACCAGTTTCAGGATTGATACTCGCGGGCCCCGTAGAGCCGAAGCAGCTGCCCAGTGAATTCACACAGATCACGAAGTATTTTGTGGTATCGATAGGTTTGCTGTCGCCGACCATCTGTTCCCACCAGCCGCTGGAGGGGTCGGCCTCGGATGAGGCAGCATGAGCTGAAGGGGAGAGCCCCGTAAACAGCAGAATGCCGTTGTCACGCTGGAAGTTGAGTTCACCCCAGGTTTCGTAAGCGATAGTAGGGCTTTCAAGATGGCCATTGCGCAGCTTGAAGGTTCCCTCTACCTGATGGAATTTTCTCGCCGAAGACATGGTACCTGGCGTCGTTAGTTCATTCAGGGGTGCCTATTGTGCTCGCTCCGGAGCAAAATCGCCAAAGTTTCTGCAAGGCTTCTGTAAGCGGTTGATATATAAGCTATTGATCGCTTGCTTTTTGTGCCGGTGGCGGCCTTTGAGGGGGCTGTTGCAGGAAGGGGCGTGTCCGGGTATCGGCCGTCTGCCGGGTGAGGTTCTGCCGGTATATGCTGAGCGCGGAGTAACTGGAGACGGCATAGGGTACGGCGTAAGTCAGGACAATCTGATACAGCTGCTGGGTGGTGAGGCTGAGGCTGACGATTGACGGACCATGATTAATCAGGGCCAGGATGGTGCCCACGACAACCGCAACCTTGAGCGAGGTTGTGACGACATGACGTGATGTCAGGATGGCGATTCGGGTCGCTTCGATCTTCATGCCTTTATCCTGAAAAATGAAACGTTTGATCCTCGATTTTGCAACTATTGCAACATGAAGGGAAGCCCGCATAATCCGACCATGGACATTGGCAATCTAAGGCTCTTCATCACGTTAGCGAGAAATCTGCATTTCAGTCGTACCAGCGAGCAAATGCATATGTCGGCATCGGCAGTGAGCCGGTCTATTCAGCGTATGGAAGAACAGCTGGGGCAGACGTTACTCATCCGGGACAACCGTTCCGCGCAGCTCACTGAAGCCGGTCAGATTTTTTTAGAGTATGCACTGGAGGTGGTGAAACGTTACGAGTCCCTGCAACGGGACCTGCAGGGCAAGTCTGATGTGTTGCGAGGGCAGCTCACCCTGTTCGCATCGGTCACCGCCAGTCAAAGCATTCTGCCAACCGTGTTGAGTGATTTTCGCAGTCGATATCCGGAAATCCATATCCAGCTTGAGACAGGTTATGCCGTAAACGCCCTGTCCAGGCTCAACGAAGGTATCGATGTCGTTGTTGCAGCGTTGCCGCTGGACAACGAGCCCGGCCAGTCATCAGAAGCGCATTTGAAGAAGAAGATCATTACTTCGATCCCTCTGCGAACGGTGGCCCCTGCCGACGGTGAACTTGCTGCTCGTCTGAAGATTGACGAGCGTGACTGGTCGAAAATACCGTTGGTTTTGCCATCCACTGGTCAGGTGCGGCAGAACATTGATGCCTGGCTGAAAGCCAACGACATCTCGCCTAATGTCTACGCCGAGGTGCCCGGCAATGAAGCAATTCTGTCCCTGGTCGCGCTTGGCTGCGGGGTCGGCTTTGTGCCGGAACTCGTCGTAAACGATAGCCCGCTGGCGAGTCAGGTGGTGGTGCTCGAGAACGGGCCTGATCTGGAAGACTTTTACGTGGGTTTCTGTACGCGGCGAAAAAGCCTGGAGGTTTCCCCAATCATTCAGGCGTTCTGGCAGGCGATCCCTGACTCTCGCTGAGTCGGGGTGAACACCCTCGCTGGATTTTGCTCACGCGCTCAAGGCGTTCCATGCCAGCTTGTGTGCCTAATCGGACCTTGTCAGTGGATGCCTGGTGACTTTTTCAACCAGGTCACATTCGGCACCTGAAAGTTCCGGGAACTGCTGAAGGAGCGCCGAAATGATCGCGCCAGCGGTTGGTGGTTCCCTCAAGTTGGCGTTTTCCCAGAAGTTATCGATGACCCATTTTGCCGCTTCCATACAAGGCGTACTGTAGTGATCGCTTTGATAACGGTGCCTGATCACCTGTTCGGCGCGCGCCAGATCTTTGGGTATGAGAATGCCCGCGCCGATCGCCCAGGCGAAGATTTCTTCACTTAGCAGGTAGGTCTTGCCGAAGTACTTCTGACTTTTCACGACGGTCAGCTCGCGATGAAGTGCCGCCCGGATGAGGTTTTCGGTGGCCAGGACTGCTTCGTCGAGGCTCGCGTGATGTTTCCCTTTCAGGAACATCTGGCGGTGAGGTACACATCCGGTCAGCAGGTTCGCAGACTCTTCCACCGTCCAGTGGGGATACGAACACCATTCCAGCGCGTACTGGTAGTAGGCATCAGGATACTGATAGAAGATGCCTGATGGGCTTACTTTCCGGGTTTTACGTTCTTGAGTGCTGTCTTGCATATCACCACGCCGTGCTTGAGGGCATGTTAGTCGCTCAATCTCTGAAATGGCAGCGATTCAGCATGGGGTGCGCCAGAGGGTATAATACCGGCTATAAACGGTTGTCCTGCCATTCCCGGATGATTCTTGCACGACATTGTGGTTATTTTTGTAACCCCGGTGTTCTGGGAGCAGGCTTTGCTTGAAACTTACCGGCGAATTGTTTTCAATTCCCGTTCTCCTGCGGCACAACAATAACTAAGGCGTACACATGGCGGAAACAGTCAATCTTGTCCTCTACCCGGAGGTTCAGGAAGGTCACTCAATTGAGGATGTCAAAGCACGACTGTGCAAGACGCTCAGCGTAGATGCAGCGACAGTTGACTCCTGGTACTCGACCGAAAGCCCAACGGCTATCCTGAAAGACGTTGAAGAGACTGTGGCGTCCAAGTATGTAGACGCCATTCTTCAGGTTGGCGCACAGGCTAACCTGCAGCCGTCTGGCGGCGACAAGTCGGCCTGGTCGCTGGAGCAGATGACCAAGGCGGAATTTACCGAGTTCTTTGTTTGTCCGTCATGCGAGTACGACGAGGAAGTTCCCCAGGGCGAAAAGCCTGACCAGTGTCCGGAGTGCGGCCTGGTCATCGCCAAGTGGGAAGAAAAAATGCGCGAGGAGGCGGAGAAGGAGAAGATCCGTCGTCGACTCATGCGCGATCAGCGCCACAAAGGTGATCAGCAGGCAGACATAGATGCGAAAAAAGCCGAGCTGGAACGACTGAAAGCGCTGGAACGGGAGATCATGCTTGAACTGGGTATTAAACCACCCAGCCAGTTGTGGGTGATCTTTGAGCGATACACGATTTCCATCAGTTTTGTGTTTACGGCCTGCATTATTATGGCGACCGGCGTTGCCTTTCACTATGTCGACGACTTTCTCGATCAGGAAGCACTGGAAGAAAAAGTCGCAGAAGCGCCAAGTTCAGAAGTGCAGGGCGTTGCACCCGTGGTCGCCGCGGCGGTGGGGATGCAGCAAAGTGGTAATCAGGCTGTCGTTACCGAAATGGCGGATGCTACCCAGGCCCTGCATGGTCTGACGAATCATCGTGAACAGATGCTCGCAGCAACACAACAGATGATGAAGGGGGTGCAGCCGGAAATGTTCCTGCAGGCTGCTCAGAATATGACGCTGCCCAGTAACATGGCGCAGTTATCGCCGGGCGAAATCGAGCCTGCGCGAGTGAATCTCGATACCGTTGGCGGTATTTCAGGCCTGACGGGTGTGACGGACTTCACCCCGGCCCAGCTTCAGGAAATGTCACCGCCGCTTCTGGAGCATGGCCATGAGCAGATTCTTTCTGTCCTGACAGATAAACAGATCATCAAGGACCGGCTGAACCCTGAGGGGCCGGATATTATTGTCGAAGCGATTGATGAAATGGATGGCTCGGCGATTGTTAACCTGATGTCGACGATCTCAAGAGATCAGGAGTGGGACCAGTATCTGATGTCCCAGGTGTCTCAGTATCTGCTGAACGGTGACGTCGATGCGGCTGAAAAGGTCGCCGACCGAATCAAGAACCCTGTGGTGCGGATTGAGTCATTTGGCCGGATTATGGAAGAGCAGGTGATTAATGAAGAAATCTCCGCACTGAAGGTCTTAAACGCCCGGGTGCGACTGGACCTTCAGAAGATAGCCAATCCCGACGCCAGGGCTAAAGTTATTCTCGATCTGGGCTTTCGTATGGCGGATGTCGGCAGTGAGACAGAGCCTTACGATGCTATGGACAGGGTGGCAGGCCTTGCCGCTGATAGCGAAGACTTGCTTGAAGAAGCCTTCCTGACCTCACGGCTGGCGGTTGCCAAACTGCGTGCTGACGATCAGCCAGGTGCAAAAAGAGATCTCAAAAAAGCGGTGCAGCTCGCTGGTCGCATTCCAGAGCTCGAACGCCGGATCTCCGCTTTTTCCAGGATCGCCCAGCGCTATCACGATGCTCGAAATACCACGCTGGCCGCAGAAATGCTGAGCGAAGCCTCTGTGCTTGCCGCGACCAAACTCGAGTTTGCAGCACGTTCAATGGCGTTCGGAGAGATCGCGCTTGCCCAGGCTTACATGGGTGATTTTGCGGGTGCTCGAATGTCGATTGATAATGCCTCACAAGGCAAGGCCAAGCAGCAACTGACCTCTAAGGTCGCCGAGATGCTGATTGGTGAACAGCGATACTATGAGGCGCTGTCCTGGATGGAATCTCTCCAGGATGAGGTAGAGTACTCGCGGCTTGAACTCAGGCTATCCAGCGCACTCTTCTATAGTGGTCGGACCCGTGAGGCGATTAACCGTATGGAACAGTCAGCACCGCGCATGCGACGTATCTACGAGCTGTCTGAGCGTGGCCTGCTAACCAGTCAGTACGGTCGCTTCTTTGCTCGACTGGGCCGCACGGAAGAGTCCGAGCGCCTGTTCGAGGAAGCCGAAGAAATCAGCGCCCAGCTGGAGGGCAGAAAATCTCAGGTTAATCTTGCGCTGGTTGCGCTGGATCGCGCCAGAGTGTTTCAGCTGGCCCGGGCCAAGAGCATTATTGTAGATGAACTCACGGATACCGTTGTGAAGGATCCTATTGACGCAGAGATACTGGCGACAGAGAGAATTGTGCGCAATCTCCTGCCGGAAGGATTGGTTGTAGAAAAAGAGGTGGAATAAGGTCCTTCTTGTCAGTTGAGGGCACACTGATCAAGCGCTGCTAAGTGACCCCATTGATGACGCTGCAATCCTTAAAGGTGTCAGCGAAATAGTCGATAAAGCACCGCAGTTTTGAGGGCAGGTGGCGGCCTGGTGAGTAAACGACATGCACGCTGGTTGGACTGACCTTGAAGTCACCGAGTACTTCAACGACTTCACCGGTGCTGAGTTTGTCGCCGACGAGCCACCTGGGCACACGTGAAATGCCGAGTCCGGAGAGAATCGCGCTGCGAATAACGTCCGAATTGTTGCTTTGCAGGTTACCATCGACCTTGATATGCAGCGGCTGATCATCCTCGTCGTAGGTCACCTGGCCGCGCTGACCGAGACCCGTGTAGACAATATAGTTATGTGACTTCAGGTCGCGTGGATGACCGGGTATGCCGTGTTTATCCAGGTAACCAGGGGTTGCTACCGTGAGCATCGGGCTGGCGCACAACTTCCGCGCAATAAGATTGGAGTCGCTCAGTTTGCCCATTCGGAACGCGACATCAATGCCATCTTCAACCAGGTCAACAACTCTGTCGTTCAGCGTGATATCAACTTTGATATCCGGATATTGGGTATAGAAGCCGTCGAGTCTCGGTACGATGTGCAGTCGCCCGAAGGCCACGGCGGCGCTGACCCGGACCAGGCCCTTGGGCTGGGTCTGAAGCAGTCCAACATTTTGTTCGGCATCTTCAACGTCCTGCAGGATGGCGACACATCGTTCGTAGTAATCGGCACCGGTTTCGGTCAGGCGCAGACTCCGTGTACTTCGGTTCAGCAGTTTGGCACCAAGCCATGATTCCAGTTCGGCGATGTTTTTGCTGACGGTCGGTTGGGTGCTGTTCAGTTCTTTTGCAACAGCGGAGAAACTGCCGGTTTCAACGACCCGGACAAACATGTTCATCCCAGACAGTCGGTCCATGTCTGATTATTCCGAAAAAGAATAAAGTGTATCTGACTGCCGGCTATTATCAATTCTTCGTGAATAGATTATCTTGATGGCTTCCCGCTCGAGCACAGTCGCGCGATAATAATGATTAACCCTCATCTTTCTTGAACCTGACAGGTCCTATGCCCCTATCTGAATTTATGGACAAACTGGCGAAGATTCGCGCGAGTTATTGCGAGGATTTGCCGACGCCAGAACTTGCGGTCCTGACGAAGACCATCACGCGATTGCGCAGCGCAGGTTTGCAGGATCGTTGCCTGCAGGTGGGTGAGACGGTACCGGATTTTGACTGTCAGTTGGCGGGTGCCGGTACCAAACGTTTCTACGACGTGTTGGCGCAGGGGCCTGTGGTACTCAATTTCTTTCGTGGTTTCTGGTGTCAGTATTGCAAAACTGAAATCGAGGCCTACGAACATATTCAGGGAGAGTTGGCGCAACTCGGTTGCACTTATCTTGCGGTTTCACCGCAACGGCCGGTAACGGCAACCTCATTACCCCATAACTATCAGGTGATCTTCGACCGGGGAAATGAGATTGCCCGTCATTTCGGTATTGTATTTGAACTCGACGATAACGAGCGGGCGCTGTTTCAGAGTTGGGGGCTTCACCTTGACGAGGTTAACGACGCCGATAGCTGGGAGTTGCCTATCCCGGCGACATTTGTTGTCCGTAAAGATCGAACGATCGGCTTCGAGTATGTGGATGTGGATTTCCGCGCCCGATGTTGCCCGGAGCAACTCGTCGAAGAACTGGCAGGGTTGCTGCCGGATGCTGATGAGGGTTTGCGCTAGTAGGGACCGCGAGCCATTTTGGTTTTTGCTTCCTGCTGTAGCTTGCCTGGTATCGCTGAGGGCTGTTTACAAGGTCTGGTCTGGACCGCGACCCATCTAGGGTTGTGCTTCCTGATGGAGTTAACCGAGTATCGCTGAGGGCTCTTTACAAGGTGTTGGCTAGACCGCGACCCATCTAGGGCTGTGCTTCCTGCTGGAGTTAAGCGAGTATCGCTGAGGGCTGTTTACAAGGTCTGGTCTGGACCGCGACCCATCGCGGATTTTGGGTCTTGCGGGAGCTTGCCGAGTATCGCTGAAGGCTCTTTACAAGCGCTAATCTAGATCGCGACCCATCTAGGGTTGTGGGTCTTGTTGGAGCTTACCGAGTATCGCTGAGGGCTCTTTACAAGGTCTGGTCTGGACCGCGACCCATCGCGGATTTTGGGTCTTGCGGGAGCTTGCCGAGTATCGCTGAAGGCTCTTTACAAGCGCTAATCTAGATCGCGACCCATCTAGGGTTGTGGGTCTTGTTGGAGCTTACCGAGTATCGCTGAGGGCTCTTTACAAGCGCTAATCTAGATCGCGACCCATCTAGGGTTGTGGGTCTTGTTGGAGCTTGCCGAGTATCGCTGAGGGCTCTTTACAAGGTTTGGGCTAGACCGCGACCCATCTAGGGTTGTGGGTCTTGGTGGAGCTTGCCGAGTATCGCTGAGGGCTCTATGGCTTTTCAAACAGTAGGGTGAAGCGGTCGGTGTTGCCGGTGACAGATTTTCGGCCGACTTCAAAGCGCAATTCATCGTCAGGTTTGTAGTGCAGATCGCTGTAGTCCACGAAGCGGAACCCGGCGGCTTCAACTTCTTTAATCACCTGAACGGGGTCTATGCGGCGCCAGACTTCAGAATTATCTTGCTGCATGTGTCGTCGTGTGTGGTCAACAACGCCATAGAGCCCGCCTTTTTTTAGCGCCTCGAATGCTGCCGTGTTGAGATTCGAGCGACCCTCGACGTCAAAGTTATGCACGTTTCGAAAGGTTAGTACCAGATCCAGTTTTCTTACGCCGAAGCTGAATTCGGGGACCGTGTAGCGACGCTCTTCTTTTGTTGAGGGGCCAGCGCCATCAAAAGGAATAATTTCGGTTGTACTGAAACCTGGCTGATCTTCGATCAGCTTGCCAACACTGCTGGTGCCAATAGAAAGGTAGAGTTTGCCTTTCTCTTCCAACACAGGTCCCAGTATTTTGGTGTACCAACCGGTTCTCCCGGGCAGTAGTTCGAGCACCTGCATATCGTCCCGTAGTCGAAAGAAAGCCAGGGTTTCCAGTGGTTTGCGGTTGGCGTCTCTGGCGCGATCGGCTTCGTCTCGACGGTCGTGGGCAAGTGCGGCCTTCAGCTTTTCTTCCGTGGCGCTGTCAAGCCCCGCCGTATCGGCGAATGACATACCGGCGAAAAGCAGCGTCGGGACTAGCAGGCACAAAGCAATGGCGTGTTTCATGGGTGGTCCATCAGATGATTAGAGCGTGAATGCTAAAGCAATGAACCCAGCCTGTCAGTAGTTCCAACCCGTCTCTCGCGTTGCTGCATGTCCCGGGTCCTGTCGAGGGCAAGACCGGTGAGTGGTATACCGTTTTGAAGCGTGACATAGTTGGCGCGTAATGGCAGATGGCAGTTAGCGGTATGTTTTTGATGGTGGGTGAAAAGGTGAAGTCGCGATCTGCTGCGATAGGGCAGAAGGATTGCCCTGTTTGTGATGGTGCGCAACCCTTCACGGAACAAACCGAAAGTCTCTGGTTCTGTCTGTTTGTATTCCCTGTCCTGCCCATAAACGAAACTGCCAGATACTGGCGCTGTGAGACCTGCCTCAGCGCTTATAGCGCCAGGGACCTGACAGCACCGTCCTCTGTTGCAGGGGTGAAAGAAATCATCACGTATCTCCTGTTGGGATACGACCAGTACGAGCAGGCGGCGCTGGCTGAAGAAGTGTGCCTTAAGTTAACAGGCTTCGGGTTCGCGCAGGACGAATTCCGGGCACTGGTGCGTGATATTGATGCTGGTCGCCGGGATGTGGTCGAGGCGCTGGCTGGCAGGGCTAACGCAATGAATACTATTGGTAAGCAGCAGGTGATTGAGGCGGCATTTGTCATCACGCATGCCTGTTGCGATATTCAGTTCGAGGACCGGCTCAGAATCAATCAGATCGGCAGTGCATTGGGTGTCGGGCTTGAGTTTGTCGAATTTTCAATCTCACAGGCCCGACAGCAGAACGACTACGGCGTCAGAAGATTACCGAATATCAGTACTGAAGTTTGACAGCACTCCTTTAAAATCTAACAATTACTCAAGCGATGTTACTAGATCAGGGTTATGGCGACTGACAGGCTAGCACCACTCCATTCTCGGTTTCACAACTACAGTCTCGACAAGAAAGCGATTCCGATTGCTATGGTGCAATCGCTTGTCCAATACCTGGCGGATAGAGGTTATCCGCCGGAAGTCAGCCTGCGCGCTACGGGAATTGACCTGACGAGTGACCGGGTGACTTTCAGGCAGCGAATTACCCAGATAGAAAACATGCTGGAGTTACTTGGCATGGACGGTTCCTGGCTGGAGTCTTCGAAACGGGTGTCTATTTCGGATTATGGCCTGCTCGGATACGCCATGATGAGCAGTGCAACGCTGGAACAGGCTGTTCAAATTGCCGTGAAGTACCACCGGATGGCCGGGGCCATGTTTGACCTGGTGTTTTTGGTTGAAGACAACGAAGCGGTGCTCAGAATCGAGCATCTCCTGCCCGCAGGCAAGGTTGGACAGTACACCGTAGAAGATCTTTTTGTGGGGATCACAGGTCTGATTGGCCTGTTGCTTGGCAGGGTACATCAACCAACCCGAATCAGACTCAACTATGATGCGCCAATCTACGCGGACAAACACACTGACAGGTTCGGTTGTCCGGTTGAGTTTGGGCAGCCTTATTGTGAGTACCGTTTTTCCAGGAACGAGTTGCTGGAGCCGCTGGCGGCCGCTGATGAAAATACTGCGAAAATCTGTGAAGAATCCTGCCGCAAACTGCTCAGTCAGATGGAAATCGAGGACGACATTATCTCTCGCATTTGTCATCTGTTGCTGAGCACACCGGGTGAGTTCCCAAAGCTGGATTATGTCGCGCAGCGGCTCTCCCTGGGTGCACGAACGCTCCGGCGCCGGCTGAATGAACTGGGTACCAGCTATCAGAGGATCCTTGATGATGTCCGGCGAGAGCTGGCAATCGAATACCTGCAAACAACCAACCTGACAGTTCAGGAGATCGCCGAGTTGCTGGGCTACAGTGAAGTCACCAACTTCAGGCGCGCGTTCATGCGCTGGGTCGACTTGTCACCCTATCAATACCGAAAACAAATGGCTGCACCTGCCTGATCTGCATTAGAAATCAGCCGCTGTGTCTGGTTTCCATTCCTCAAAATCACTGGAACGTGCGCCCAACGATGGCGTAGGGCAGTTGTATCGGCCTAGAGTTCAGGTGGTTTGATTGATAGGCCAGGTGTCGGCCTGAAGGATTGCTGCTGAAAGGGGAAAAAAACTGCCCCCGGCGAGCGCCAGGGGCATTGAGTGCTAGCCGAACTCAGAGATGACACCGGAGATTGACTCCTTCGCATCGCCAAACAACATCCGGGTGTTCTCGCCAAAGAACAGCGGGTTGTCCACACCTGAGAAACCTGAAGCCATGGAACGCTTCAGAACAAATACCGTGCGGGCCTTGTCGACATTGATGATAGGCATGCCATAAATGGGGCTGTCTTCATCTTCCCGGGCGCTGGGGTTAACAACGTCGTTGGCACCAATCACAACGGCGATATCGACATTTTCGATACGCGGGTTGATCTCGTCCATTTCGACCAACTGCTCATAAGGTACGTCCGCTTCAGCCAACAGGACGTTCATGTGTCCCGGCATTCGACCGGCAACCGGGTGAATGGCGTAGCTGACTTCAGCACCGTTAGCTTCCAGGATTTCACCCAGTTCTTTGACCACATGCTGTGCCTGGGCGACGGCCATGCCGTAACCAGGGACAAAGCAGACATTGCTGGCTGCTTCAAAGAGATAGTAGGCATCTTCGACGGAAATAGGTTTAACCTCACCTTCAATGGCTTTACCCTGTTTTACAGCACCAAACCCGCTGAACAGTACGTTAGCCAATGAGCGGTTCATGGCCTTACACATGATGTTGGTCAGAATGATACCGGAGGCACCAACCAGCGAACCGGCAACAATCAGGATGTTGTTGTTAATAGCGAAACCCGCGGCACAGGCAGCGATTCCGGAATAGCTGTTCAGCAGCGAGATCACAACCGGCATATCAGCACCGCCAATGGGGATAACTGCCATCACACCCAGCACCAGTGCAAGCCCCAGCATGACATAAAGCCACTGGCTTTCAGGACCGGGGTCCATCGCAAACATATAGCCCGCGCCGACAATACCGATCAGGATCAGGCTATTGACGATACGCTGGCCTTTGAAGACAACCGCCGCACTGCCGATGGTCTCGCTCAGCTTACCGTAGGCGATCAAGCTGCCGGTAAAGGTCAGGCCACCAATGAGGATGGCAAGCAGGATTGTAATTGCCGTGAAAGTACCGACTTCTCCACCGTAAAGCGTTGACCAGCCGACTAACAGGCTGGCAGCACCGCCAGAACCGTTAAACAGTGCAACCATTTCCGGCATGGAGGTCATCGCGATCAGGCGTGCGGCCAGTGCACCGATTACGCCGCCGATGACGATACCGATCATGATGTACTGGTAGCTCACAATACCTTCAGCGGTCAGACCGGCGACAACAGCGATTAACATTCCCAGTGAGGACAAAAGGTTACCGCGCCGTGCGGTCGCTGGAGAGCCCAGCATCTTCAGACCGAAAATAAACAGCATCGCCGAAACGATGTAGGACAGGTTGGCTAGTAATTCAATGTTCATTTGCCGCCCTCATTTTTGCTCTTAAACATACCCAGCATGCGGTCAGTGACCATGTAGCCGCCGACAACGTTAATGGTTGCGAAGGCGACCGCAGCGGTGCCCAGCCAGACGCCCATTTCATCGCCAACCATACCGGCTGCCAGGAACGCACCGGCCAGTGTGATACCGGAGATAGCATTGGCACCGGACATCAGTGGCGTGTGCAAGGTCGCAGGGACCTTGGAGATCAGTTCGAAGCCGAGAAATATCGACAATACGAGAATAAAAGTTAGAAATACGACTTCCACCTTAGCTCTCCCTTATGTTCTTGATTGTTTCGTTGACGATTGCGCCGTCGTGGGTGATGACGCAGCCCTGAAGAATGTCGTCTTCCATATCGAGATTGAAAGTCTTGGTTTCTTCATCCCAGTACTCGGTCACCAGATTCAGCAGATTACTGGAGTACATCTGACTGGCGTCTGTTGATACCTGCGCCGGGAGGTTGGAGACGCCGATAATTGAGACCCCACCGACTACCACGGTCTCGTCAGGTTTTGAGCCCTCAACATTACCGCCGGAATCAACCGCCATATCGACGATGACGCCACCAGGGGCCATGGCTTCAACCATATCGCCGGTGACAATGCGGGGAGCAGGACGGCCAAACAACTGTGCGGTTGTGATCACGATGTCAGACTCGGCGATGACGTCCTTCATGCCCTGACGCTGCATTTCCAGCTGTTCCGCGGTTAATTCTTTTGCGTAACCATCTTTGGTTTGACCGGTTTCACCCAGATCAATATCAACAAACTTGGCACCCAGAGACTGTACCTGCTCGGCGACGACGGGTCTGGTGTCAAAGGCTTCAACCCGTGCGCCAAGACGTTTGGCGGTCGCGATGGCCTGCAGCCCCGCAACACCCGCACCAATCACAAATACCTTCGCGGGGGACAGCGTCCCGGCAGGCGTCATCATCATTGGCAAAATCCGATCAAGCTTCTGTGCTGCCAGCATTACCATCACATAACCGGCAAGGTTCGCCTGGGAGCTGAGCGCATCCATTTTCTGGGCGCGCGTCGTTCGCGGGATCATTTCCATACTGATGGCTGTAACACCTTGTGCCGCCAGGGCATCAACCAGCTCATGTTCGTTATACGGGTCGAGGTAGCTGATCTGAATTGCGCCTTTCTTGAGCTGACTGACTTCCGCAGTATCCGGTTTTCGAACCCGGAGGACGATATCGCCACCCGAGATCAAAGTGCTGCGATCGCTGGAGATTTTGGCGCCAGCTTCTTCATAGTCTGCGTCGCTAAAACCGGCACCGGTGCCAGCACCAGTTTCGATCAACACTTCAAAGCCTGCACGTGTCAATTTCTTAACAGAGTCAGGAATGAGCGCGACGCGGCGTTCATTAGCCCACGTTTCCGCAGGGACCACGATTTGCATATCTACCTCACTTGAATAGGGTGGCAATTGTGGCGGGGTGTCCAGGTTTTGCCCCACCAGATAAGGAGCAGAAAGGTAGCATGATCGACCTTTGATTTCTAACGTTTATCTGCGCGATCAATACACATTATTTGCAGTGATCAGGTAGGCTGAATTTTGCAGAGAACCCTGCATTGGCGTGTTGTGTACTAATTGATATAAAGATGCTGTTTTGGAATCGGGCTGGATCATGAGCTGGCACAAGGACACGGTAGAAATCGAGGCGCGAAAAGCGCTCTCTAAAGCACAGGGGGGTGCGGAAGGCGTTGACCTGCAGCATGCCAAAGGGCGTCTTACAATCCGCGAGCGAATTGATCAACTGGTGGCCCCCGGGAGCTTTGAAGAACACGGTGAGGGGGCCGGTTTCGCCGAGAAAGATGATACAGGCGACATCACCGCGTTCACGCCCGCTAACTATGTTGTTGGCTTCGGCGCTATCGGCGGTCGACGGGTTGTGGTTGGCGGCGAAGACTTTACCCTTAAAGGTGGTTCACCCAATGGCGCGGGGCTTCGCAAAAGCATCTACGCCGAGGAACTCGCCTCCCAATTCAAAGTCCCTCTGGTGCGCATGCTCGAGGGTGGCGGCGGCAGTGTCGCCGGCTCAGGGAATAAACCCACGACCGTCGGCTCACCGGTCTACGCGGAGCCGAGGTTCAAGATCATCGCACAGGTCATGAATGAGGTCCCGGTGGTATCTGGCGCGATGGGACCGGTGGCAGGGTTTCCGGCAGGCAGGCTGGTTGCCTCGCATTTTTCAGTGATGGTGAAAGATACTTCTCAGGTGATGGTCGGTGGCCCGGCGCTGGTTGAGCGTGCACTTGGCAGGACCGTCACCAAGGAAGAGCTGGGTGGCTGGAAGGTTCATACCAGAAGCGGCATCGTCGATAACGTGGCGGAGTCGGAGGAAGCCGCTCTCAAGGAGATGCGCCGTTTTCTGAGCTACCTGCCGCAAAATGTCTGGCAGCTTGCCGAGCGACAGGATTGTAGTGATAGCCCCAACCGCGCTGATGAAGCACTGATCGATATTGTGCCCCGCGATGGCCGAATCCCCTTCGAAATGAGGGATCTGATCGAACACGTCGTTGATCAGGATTCATTTTTTGAGATTCAACCGTTTTACGGGCTCGGTCAGATCATTGGATTTGCGCGTTTGAACGGCATGTCTGTTGGCGTGATCGCCAATGATTGTAAACATTTCGCGGGTGCAATGACCGCCGAAGGCTCCCAGAAGGCCAAGCGCATGATGGAGCTTTGTGACACTTTTCACCTTCCTATTGTTAACATTCTCGATGAACCGGGGTTCATGATTGGCCCCGATTCTGAAAAAGCTGCCTGTATTCGTTATGGCATGAGTGCCGTGGCGGCAGCAGTCCAGTCCACCGTCCCCTGGGCGACGGTTGCGGTACATAAGTCATTTGGCGTTGCGTCCGCCGCACATTTTGCGCCGAATACCTACAAGCTGGCCTGGCCATCCTATGAAATGGGGGCACTGCCGGTTGAAGGCGGTGTTGCCGTCGCATTCCATCGGGAGATTGCTGCCGCTGAAAACCCGGATGAAAAACGTCGAGAACTTGAAGCAAAATTGGCCAAAGACCGGTCTCCCTTTCCTATGATGGAAAGTTTTGCCGTGCACGAACTGATTGATCCAAGACAAACCCGCGCCAAACTTTGCCGCTGGGTGGACTGGATAGAACCGCTGCTCGATGAACTCAAGGGACCGGTAACCTGGGGCATGCGCCCCTGAAGCAACGCTTATGATGAAATACTTAATGTTACTGGTGTTGTTAGCAGGCGGGGCGTTTGCGCAGACGCCTGCGCAACCAGGACCCCACGTGCGAGGTGAGCTGATTTCTTCGCTATTGTCGGTGGCGCCTGGTGACAGCTTTGAGGTGATCTTTCGGCAGGAGATAGATCCAGGCTGGCATACCTATTGGATTAATCCCGGTGATTCCGGCGCGCCGCCAGACATTACCTGGCAGACCCCCGATGGTGTTGTCGTTAGCGAGTTTCGCTATCCCTATCCGAAGCGCATTGCCTACGGTCCGTTGATGAACTACGGATATTACGATGAGGTGTTATTGCCTTTTGACGTGTCGGTGCCGCAGGACTATGACCGTGAGACACTGACCCTGCAGGGAGCGGGTCGAGTGCTGGTCTGCGCTGATATCTGTATTCCTGAAAAAATCACTCTGACGCTGACCGTGCCTGTTGGGGCGACGACGCAGGATGTCAGTACCGCGTCGTTGTTCACTCGCGCGGCGGCGCTGATTCCGGCGCCGCTGTCGGTTTCGGCAGACTTCACCTATTCAGACAGCACAATTGAAGTGACCTTTGGATTACCTGCTGTGCAAGGTGACCGCATTGAGCAGGTTGAGTTCTTCCCGCTGATGCCTGACATCATAGAAAACCCCGCAGAACAAAGCTTTTCGATGACAGCTGAAGGATTGCGCTTATCCCTGACCCGGGGTTTTGATTTTGACCCGGCAACCGCCGATTTCAGCGGGCTGTTGGTGATCACCGAGAATGTGGGGGAGGGCGTGGTCTCCAGCTTTGAGGTCCAAACCAGTGATGGTCCCGCAGTGACACAGACGGGGCCAGCGAGCGACCCGGGTATCGATCTGCTTTCTGCGCTTTTGTTTGCGTTTTTGGGTGGCCTGATACTCAATCTCATGCCCTGCGTGTTTCCCGTCCTGTCGATCAAAATTCTGTCGCTGGTTGAATCCGCGCAAGGGGCGGCTGACTCAATCCGCCTGCATGGCTGGGCCTATACTGTCGGGGTGGTGCTCAGTTTTGTGGGTATCGCACTGCTGCTTATCCTGCTGCGTGCCGGGGGAGAAGCGATTGGATGGGGTTTTCAGTTGCAATCGCCCATTGTTGTCTCACTGCTGGCCTATCTGTTCATCGTGATTGGCTTAAACCTTATTGGCGCGTTTGAATTCCGATTGGCGGTTGATGATGCCGCGCAACAGGGTTACGCCGGCTCCGTGATGACCGGTGTCCTTGCGACGGTCGTTGCAGCACCCTGCACGGCACCATTTATGGGGGCGGCACTGGGGTTTGCCCTGCTACAGTCGCCGGTGACCGGCTTGCTGGTGTTCGCAGCGCTCGGCCTGGGTATGGCGCTCCCTTACTTGTTGTTGTGCTATTCACCCGGTCTGTTAAGTCGCTTGCCCAGGCCTGGGAACTGGATGTTGGTGCTGAAACAGTTTCTGGCTTTCCCGATGTTTGCCTCGGCCATCTGGTTGGTCTGGGTGCTCGGGATACAAGCAGGGCCAACGGCCATGATGCAGCTTCTGGGTGGTGCGCTGTTGATCGCCCTGGCGATCTGGATGTTCGGACAAAGCCGCTCCCTGATCGTCAGGTTGATTGCCATCGCCTGTGTGTTCGGTGCCCTGGCGATAGGGTTCAGTCAGCAAACTGCCATTACCCACTCAAACACGGCCGGGGTCGATGCGATCAATGCGCCAGAAGGCTACAGCCCCGCAGGTGTCTATTCAGCGGAAGCCCTGGCATCGGGGTTGGCATCAGGTCCTGTGTTCGTGAACTTCACAGCAGCCTGGTGCATTACCTGCAAAGTCAACGAGCTTAACGCGCTTGAAGTTGATTCGGTGCGCACCGCATTCGATGATTTAGGGGTTACCTATCTTAAGGCTGACTGGACGAACGAAGATCCTTTGATCACGGCTGCACTGGCCAATTATGGTCGGACAGGTGTACCGCTTTATCTTTTGTATCCTGGAGAAGAGCAGCCGGCGATTGTGTTGCCCCAGCTGCTGACACCGTCGATTGTGTTGTCAGCGCTGGAGCAGTTGTAGGCCAATCAGGTCAGATTAGACCGTGGGTACAGCAGGTTAGGGGTCGAGTCGGGCAGACGCCTTACCTTTGATCACTTCAACGCCTTCTTCATCAACGGTAGAGACCTCGATATCGGCGATCTTGTCGCCGTCTTCCTCACGAATCTCTGTGATGGTTGCTTTAGCAGTGAGCGTTGCACCCGGGAACACCTGTGAGGTAAATCGAACGCCGTAGTAGGTCAGACGACCATCGCCAACGTAGTTGGTCAGCATTCTGCCGGTCATGCCCATAGACAGCATGCCGTGGGCGAACACGGATGGATATCCCGCGATTTCTGTGGTGAAAATTTCATCACTATGCAGTGGGTTATAGTCACCTGAAGCGCCAGCATACTGGACGATCTGGGTTCTTGAGAGGTTGTTGCATACCTCTTCCTGGTAGGTGTCACCAACCTTGGTTTCGCTTGCTTTCAATGGCATCTTATTCTCCTCACTTATCGCCGGATGTTGCAGGACGCTCAGTTCTGACCCCAACGCCGGTTGCGGTAACCACGAGTTCACCGCTCTGGTCACGGTATTCTGTGACGGTTTCACTGAACATCAGTTTGCCGCCACGCCGTCCTTCTTTCTCCCAGGATTTCCCCGGTTTGACTTCGGCGGTCAGGACATCGCCAACTTTAAGTTGTCTGTGGTAAACGTAGTGCTGCTCAGCATGCAGGCCACCGCCACCGCCACCGCCACCGCCTTCTTTCTTCTTGGTGATGCCGGTTGGTCCTTTAGCCGAACCGAACCATTGTTCGCCGACTTTGGGTCGCAGAAAATAGTCCGGGTCAAACTGTGCGCTGGATTGCGCGAAAGTTGGTGGCGCAATGATGGCACCTTGATCAGTACCTTGCGCATAATCAGCGTCGTAGTAAATTGGATTGTCATCGCCAATTGATCGCGCGAACATCATCACGTGTCCGGCCTCGATCGGAAATTTATCTACAGCCATGTGTTGTCCCTCCGTTGGTTAATTGTTTATTCGACCTGGGGAACTTACTCATGGTTGCCTGCCAAGGTCAACCCGAGAATTACAGTGAAAAAACAAAAAATGCCTTGTGATTTTTTTGTGCCCCGGTAATATTTTTCTCCCGCTTGAACCGTTGCTCGTTGGATGCAGATAATCGTGATCAACTCGAAACAATCTCAAGCAAGCACGATCCACAAAACAAAAAAACACGCCTAAGAAAACGCCATCTATGTCCAGACCTGTACGCATTGAATTCCCTGGGGCGGTTTACCACGTTACCAGTAAGGGTCGGGATGCAAACGATGTATTTAAAAGTAAAGAGGACCGTGGTGTTTTTCTTAACGTTCTCGACAACGTCGTGGATCGATTCGGCTGGCTTGTTCACAGCTACGTGTTGATGGATGAGCACTACCATCTGGTCGTTGAAGTGCCCGATGCCAACCTTTCCAAGGGCATGCGTCAACTCAATGGCGTCTATACCCAACATGTTAATCGCCGTCACGATACTGAAGGACCGGTATTCCACGGCCGCTTTAAAAGTGTTGTGCTGGAAAAGAAAAATTACTTGTTACCGGTGTGTCGGCATGTGGTTACCAATCCGCAGCGAAAGGATGCCACAGAAAGTTTTGCTGCCTATAAGTGGAGCAGCTATCGTGCGTTGGCAGGGCAGGTGAGAGTACCTGGTTTCCTGCACGCCGAGGCCGTGCTGTCACACTTTGGCAAACGTGAAAAAGAAGCCCAGCGCAAGTATCGTGAGTACATCAAGCAGGGGGTTAACGAAAAATCGCCACTGGATGACCGCCAGAATCAGGTGCTGCTTGGAAGCCCGAGATTTCTGAATGAAATGCAACCGATACTGCAGGGTGAGCGTTTGTCCAAACGTGGCCCCAAGGCCGTTCGGCGCCGACGCAGTTTGAACGCCTTGTTCAAAAAAGTGGACGAAAAGAGTCGGCTTGAACGGAATGAGCTGATCAAGCGTGCGCATCTGGACTACGGTTATACGCTGATGGAAATCGGCTCCCATCTGGGCTTGCACTACACCACGGTCAGCAAGGTTGTTAACGCCTAGCAGGGCGAGTATGCTTTGCCGGTCGAAAGATGCCTGAGTCATCTCAGGAATAAAACCCAGAATAGACAGAATAGATTGACGGAGTAAACGGTGCGCAGAGTCTTAGCCCCACCACAACAAGAAGAAAACGAAATTGATCTGACCCCGATGCTGGACGTTGTGTTCATCATGCTGATCTTTTTTATTGTCACCGCAACGTTCGTCAAAGAGATTGGCTTGGACGTTAATACACCGGACAAAAACCAGAACGTAAAAGATGCCGACAAGCAGAGTATCGTCGTGCAGATCACCAGCCGTGATCGTATCCAGATTCGCGGTCGTGATATCGACTTTCGTTCAGTCCGCGCCAACATCGAGCGTTTGCACGCAGAGAACCCTGAAGCACCGGTGGTCGTTCAACCTCACCCGGATAGCTCTACCGAGATCATGATTGGTGTTATGGACTCAGCCCGACAGGCTGGTGTTTATAACGTCTCTATTGCGGCGAACTGACTAGTTCGATGTCATGGGCGATGCCATGAAGGTTGGCATCAATATCCGTGTCATGGGGCCGCAATCCTCGCGTGACACCATTGCAACGATCCTCAAACAAGCTGAAATGGCCGGCGTTGAATCTGCCTGGATCGTCGACCATATCGCTATCCCTCCTGACGATGCCGAAGGCTCCGGCGGCAGATACTTGGATCCACTCGCGACGCTTGCATGGATGGCGGGTCAAACCAGTCAGATCAAAATTGGCACCAGCGTACTGATTCTTCCTTACCGGCCGAAATTACCCACGGCTAAATCCCTGGCGACCATTCAGGAGCTCTCAGACAATCGTTTACTTCTGGGCGTTGGCATTGGCTGGATGAAGCCTGAGTTTCGCGCTCTGGGCGTAGACCGACGACAGCGCGGCGCGCTCTCTGATGACATGCTCAGCTTCCTGCACACGTGTTTTGCGAATGACGTCGTCGAACTTAACGGCCAACCGTTTTTGTTTAAACCACAGCCCGTCAGGCCACCCATCTACGTTGGTGGTGGTGCTGAGCACGGTGTCCAGCGTGCGCTTAAGTTTGGCGATGGCTGGCTGCCGATGGGATCACTTAACAGTATCAGAGAGGATGTATCGCGATATCGCAACCTGTCTGCCGAGCGTCATGGGAAACCCGGCGAAGTCGTGACGTTTACAAGTTTAGGCGGTATGAGTCGGGATCAGGCCGCTGATCACCTTGCAGCCTATGAGGCCGCTGGGGTTACCCGGGTCGTCATTGGCCAGAAATATGAAACCCCGCAGGATTGGGCGCCGACCTTTGACCTGCTCAACGATTTACTTTCGGAGAACTGATCATGGAACTTATTTTAATCCGCCACGGCCTGCCAGAACGTGTAGAAACTGAAGATGGTACCCCGGCCGACCCGCCGCTTTCTGAGGTCGGACACGAGCAGGCGCGACGGATGGCTGACTTTCTGAAAGATACGCATATCGATCATCTGTATACCAGCCCGATGCAGCGAGCCGTGCAAACTGCAGCGCCTCTGGCCGCCTTAAAATCGCTGGAGCCTGAACCTCGTGAAGGTGTGGCGGAATATGACCGGCATGCGGACCACTATATTCCCGTAGAAGAACTCAAAAAATATGACTACGACCGCTGGCTTCGATTAATGCGAGGAGAGATTGAAGACATTAACTTTCCCCAATTCTGCGATGCCGTTATCTCATCGCTGAACGATATTGTCTCCGCCAATCGGGGCAAGACAGTTGCAGTGACCTGCCACGGTGGTGTGGTTAACGTCTGGACGGCCTACGTGATTGGGATCGAGCCTCGAATGTTCTTTAACCCGAATTACACCAGCATATCCCGGTATATGGGTGCCAGCAGCGGCGAGCGTTCAATCATCACGCTCAATGAGCACAGCCATCTGAATGGTCTTGGTTCGAACCGCGACTAATTCTGATTTCTGCCTCTGGCCTGAACGTTCAGCCGATTTTGCTCAAGGGTCTCAGCCGCCAGGTTCTGGTTGTCTGCACGGCTGATTCTCCGCTCTTCTGCAATACCTTCACCGAGAGTGTTTTCCCAGCCGTAGTCGATCAGTTGGTGAACGGCTCTTAACGTTTCCTGGTTTACTGACGTGATGTCCCTCGCCAGTTGCTGGCAGTAGGGCATCAATTCGTCGGGTGCCAGGACGATATTGACCAGGCCCCAGCGTTCGGCGGTTTCTGCGTCCAGGTAGTTGCCGGTGAAGCTGAGCTGTTTTGCGCGACTCACACCGATAAGTTGCGACAGGCGTTGTGATAACCCCCAGCCCGGCACAACACCCATACGCACGTGGGTATCGGCGAACTTTGCCTCGCTGGAGGCGATCAGGATGTCGCAGGCCAGTGCGAGCTCAAAACCCCCGGTAATAGCAAAGCCGTTGATGGCGCCAATCACAGGTTTGCCCACCTCGCGTATCGCTGCCTGTAGATCGACCCCGCCGCTGCCAGAGCCAGAACCAGAGCCAGAACCAGACGTACCCATACCATTTTGACCCAATTCTTTTAGATCGAGTCCTGCGGTAAACGCTCTGCCAGAGCCAGTGAGAATAATGACCTGCGTCGCCGAATCGTCCTTGAGCCTGACAAAGGTTGCCGCGAGCGTTTCTCGTAACTCGTTCGACAGTGCATTCAGCGCATCTGGCCTGTTCAACGTCACGGTTGTGACGCCTTCCTCTGTGCTGGTAAGTACGATTTCGCTCATAACCTTGCTTCCCGTTGCTGGATTCCGTTGATTGCTTGCGGCGAGATTGTAGCAGGAAGTTTCCAGCCAGCGCTTTGTTATACTTTTTCGATGGAAGGGTTATTCATTGTCTTGGTGTTGCTGGCGGGGATTGGTTATCTGCTGATCTATTTACGTAAGCGGGAAGTGGAAAAGTTCATGGATGCTGACATGGTAGATTTCCATCACTTCAAAGACACTCAGCAGGCAGATGCAGAAGAACCGGATCCACTGATGGCCAGAGCAGAGGCTTATGCTGCGATGAACCCCGGTGTGGTGGCCTTACGCAAACCACAGAAAGCAGAGCCCGATCCACTATTACTGGTTGATCCGCCGGACCCGGTATTGTTTGAACTCCGGGAGGACAGCTTCGATGAGGTCCGCCGCAACATGATGATCCTGCTCAACCGCGTTGCTCCCGAGGGCGTAACCGTTCTGCTGGACGTGCCACTCGCGGAGTTCGTGCAGACCTCACAGGCTTCGGTGACTAATCTGGATGCCACGCGAATCACCTACCTGCTTTGTGAGCAGCGGGATATGTCGATTGTCTGCGGTGCGCAGCATCGAGATGCGGGGGTTACCGGGCGGCAGTCAATTGACAAGGTCAAACGTATTTTCGGTGATCTCGGTATCCCGCTGATAGAGTTTCCCGTCAGTAACGACATCTCTGAGTTTGAGGTCCGGGACAAGCTTGAACACGTGCTCGTCGGCAGTGATGAACAGCAGGCATGCCCGGTCTGCGGTCAGACCATGTCCATTCGCAAAGCGGTGAAAGGCAAGCGCGCCGGTCGCATCTTTTGGGTGTGCACTGACTTTCCGTCCTGCCGGGGTGTCGTTAAAGTCTAGTCGAGAACCACGCGGTCCTTAATCATGGCGTGGACCGTGTCGCCGAGTTCCCGGGCGCTGATATCCTCGAAAGCGGCTGGCGGGATGGCGGGCAGGATCGTGACTTCAACATGGGTCTTGCCATGAAAGTTAAAGCTGTCCTTGGGTACAGCGGTCTTGGAGCCGTTGATGACCAGCGGTAGCACTGGCTTCTGCAATCGCTTGGCCAGCACAAACGCGCCTTCCTTGAAGGGGCGCATCTCACCAGACTCAGAGCGGGTGCCCTCCGGAAACAGATAGACAGAGCTGCCTTCCTTCAGATGCTTTTCGCAGGCTGAATACATTTGTTTGATACTGCTTTTCTGACCTCGGCGTAGTTTCACGTAGCGATTAAGCGACATGTTCCAGCCAATCAGCGGAATACGGAACAGTTCGGCCTTTGATACCCATTTGAAGTGGTTGAACAGGGTGAATGCGACCAGGATGTCTACCAGCGACTGGTGATTGGAGACAATGACGTAGGTTGTTTCGGGATCAATGTTTTCGCGACCCTGTACACTGACAGACCAGGGCGGCATGACCCAGATGTAAAGGCTTGCCCAGAAGCAGGTGAATTGATGTAGCAGGGTCAGGCGGCGATCGAACAGGCAGGTCGTGATGAAGATCGCCAGTGCAATCAGAAAAAACAGGGCTGACGTCACAAAGACGAAAGCGATGTATAGAACCGCGATGGAGCGATAAATCAGTCGCTGTAACATAAGCGGACGGTCGCTGTGTAACTTGTTGGCGAGAATGGTAAATTATATCACCTGTCATCCTGGGGATCAGCCGGAGTATTCAATGGCGTTTCAAGTACCTGAAGTAAGCGGGGAGGTTGTTTTTGAATCTTTCCCGGTCGGCCCACTGCAATGCAATTGTGCGATTGTTGGTGATCCCATCTCCAAGAAATGTGTGATTATTGATCCCGGTGGAGACCCTGATCGAATCATGGCCGTTGTTGATGAAAACCAGCTCATGGTGACAGCTATCATCCATACCCATGCGCATCTCGACCATATTCTGGCATCAGCAGAGATAAAAAGTAGAACCGGTGCACCGCTTTTGCTGCATCAGGGCGACAAGTTTCTATGGGATTCACTGGAGAGCCAGTGTGAGCAATTCGGACTGGACTACACGCCAACCCCAGAGCCTGATGCCTGGATCAAAGATGAGTTACTGCTTGATTGCTGCGGTGGCGTTGCTATTCACACACCTGGACACACGCCGGGCTCCGTCAGCTTCTGGTTCGAACCACATCAACTCCTGGTGGCCGGCGATACCCTGTTTCAACTGGGTATCGGCCGTACAGACACGCCTGGCGGCAGCTTCGAGCAGATTGAAACCTCAATTAACGATCGACTGTTCAAACTTGCTGATGATGCGCTTGTGGTGACTGGGCACGGCCCCTCGACATCGCTGGCTTTTGAACGACAGGCGAATCCATTCTTTGGTGGACAATAACCATTTCACGATAACAGGGTGAACAATAACAGGGTGAACAATGACAGAAGGCATTAACCCGGTCGCGGAAAGCCGCTAGAATCCGCGATCACCTGTCATTGAAAGCTGTGCTGATGTCTCAATTCTCAAAACACCTGTGCCTGGTCTGGCTATGTCTGATGCTTTCGGGCTGTGCGGGCCTCGTTTCCGGTATTACCTCCCAGATGGCCGATGACCTCGCGATGAGCATTCTGAACAGCGAGGACGTGGATACCGTTCGTGAAGGCGTGCCAGCGTATCTGTTGTTGATTGACAGTTTTCTGCGAAGTAGTCCGGACTCCGAAGATCTGCTGCTGGCGGCTTCCAGTCTGAACGGGTCCTTTGCCGTGCTGGTTGAAGATGATGAAAGGGTCAAACTGCTGAGCGCCAAGTCTATGCGCTACGCGGAGCAGGCAACCTGTGCAGCGGGTTCAGCACTTTGTGGCGCCCGTGAACTGGACTTCAAGGCATTTGAGCAGGTTGTGGCTTCGCTCGATGAAAAGGATGTGCCGGTTACTTACGCGCTTGGCGTTGCCTGGGTGGGACGTCTCCAGGCCAATAGTGATGATTGGGCCGTGATCGCAGAACTATCGCGTGCGAAGCTGTTGATGCAAAGAGTCCTTGAATTGAATGAATCCTATGAAAACGGCGGTCCTCATCTTTACATGGGTGGGATGGAAACGCTGCTGCCGGCATCGCTCGGCGGTAAGCCGGAGAAGGGTAGGGAACACTTTGAAAAGGCCATTGCCATCAATGACGCCTATCTGATGACAAAGGTCATTTACGCAGAACAATACGCCAGACTTGTTTTCGATCAGGAACTTCATGACAGGCTGTTGGGCGAGGTGATCGATGCAAATCCCGTCAGCGACGGCATGACGCTGACCAACAGAATTGCGCAGGCGCGAGCAGAAGATCTGCTGGCAACATCAGCCGAATATTTTTAGGATGCCAGTGATTCGCCCGCTGCAAAGATTAGATCGGCTAACTAATTCTCCGCCTTGTTATATAGTGCGGTCCTGGAAAATTTAGTACGCCCAGTTTTTCAAATTCACGATATCAAGCTTCAGGATTCCGAATGAACCGACTTATACTGATTGCACTGCTTACGGCGCTTTCTATACCCCTCTCAGCCGTTGCTGCGACTTATAAAATTGCCACTATTTCACCTGACGGTCTTTCGTGGATGCAGAAACTTCGTGCGGGGGTGAAAGATATTTCGGTTGTCACAGATGGCCGGGTGAAATTCAAAATATACCCCGGTGGCGTTCAGGGTGACGATGTGACCGTGCTTCGAAAAATGCGAATTGGACAGTTGCACGGGGGTGCCGTGGCCGCAGGCTCGTTAACCCGCTTCTATCCGGACCTGCAGATTTACAATTTGCCGCTGCAGTTTCAGTCCTACGCGGAGGTCGACGCGATCCGCAAGGACATGGACCAGATGATTGCAACAGGACTCGAAGATGCCGGCATGGTGACCTTCGCGTTTACCGAAACCGGCTTTGCGTATCTGTTGACCCAGACACCGGTGACAACAATTGATCAGCTTAAGAACCTGAAGGCATGGATACCAGACAACGACCCGATTGCCGCAGAATTGATCAAGTCATTTGATGTCAGCCCGATCCCGCTGAATATTACCGATGTCCTGGCGGGTTTGCAGACCGGGTTGATTAACGCCGTTGTCGTGCCGCCGTCAGTTGCTCTCGCACTGCAATGGCACAATCACGTCAGTTATATGACTGACTTACCCCTTGTTTATATCTACTCCATGCTGGCGATGGACAAAAAGGCGTTCAGTCGCATTGATGCTGGTGACCAGGCAGTGGTGCGCCAGGTCATGAACCGCGTTTTCCGGGAAGTTGAGCGAGACACCCGAATCGATAATGCGAAGGCGCTTGAAGCGCTCGGTGTGATTGGTATTGAGAAGGTCACGCCCGAAAACATCGACGAGTGGCAGCGCGTGGCGGATGAATCTGTGGCAAACCTGATACAGTCCGGTGAAATATCGCCTGAATCGGTGCAACTTTATCTGGATAAGTTGCAAGCCTACCGGGCGGATGCCCCCAGTGATTGACAGCTGATTGACAGCTGATTGACAGCTGATTGACAGCTGATTGATAGGTGATTGATAGTCAATCGACTAGAATGCTCCGATGTCTGTTTTTAAGTCAGCGCTGAACCTGCTGCATCGCGCAGAAGATGGTTTACTGATTCTCGCGCTCGTCAGTATGCTGCTGATGGCCCTTGCACAAATCTTTCTGCGAAATTTTTTTGATAGCGGGTTTCTCTGGGCGGAGTCGTTCCTGCGCATCATGGTCCTTTGGGTTGCCATGCTGGGCGCGATGGTGGCTACCCGGGAACGCAATCACATCAGTATCGATTTGTTGTCACGTCTGTTGCCTCCGAAGCTCTTTTTGCCCCTGCGAATCCTGGCACAGCTGTTTGCTGTTGTTGTCTGCGGTGTCGCTGCCTGGTACTGCCTGGAGTATGTCGGTTACGAGTATGAAGATGAGACGATAGCTTTCGCCGAGGTCCCTGTTTGGGTTTGTCAGGCGATTTTGCCCGTTGGATTCGCCGTGATGGCGCTGCGGTTCCTGATCAGTATATTCATCAGGGATCATGCTGATGGGTAGTCTGGGTTCCTTGCTTGTTGCCGTTTTGGCGCTTTTAGGGTCACCGCTTTTTGTGGTGATTCTGGCGGCGGCGATGCTCGGCTTCTGGGTGTCGGAGATTCCGCTCACTGTGATCCCCATAGAAATTTACCGGCTTGTGGATACGCCGCTGTTGCTCGCGTTACCACTGTTTACCTTTGCAGGTTACATCCTGGCCGAGAGCAAGCTTTCAACGCGACTGGTACGTGTGACTTCCGCATTCTTGGGCTGGATGCCAGGCGGACTGGCTGTGGTCGCCTACATTACGTGCGCGTTTTTTACGGCGTTTACGGGTGCTTCCGGTGTCACCATTGTGGCGGTCGGCGCGCTGTTGCTGCCAGCCCTGGTAGAAGGCGGATATCGCGAACGGTTTTCTCTCGGATTGGTGACAACCTCTGGCAGCCTGGGGCTGCTGCTGGCGCCATCTTTGCCGCTCATCTTGTATGGCGTCATTGTGCAGCAGATGGACCTGCCTAACCCGTTCACGATTCAGGAACTGTTTATCGCCGGGATCATGCCGGCGGCGCTGATGATCGTGTTGCTAACCATTTACAGCGTCTGGACGACGCGACATGACCCCATCCAGTCACAACCCTTTGATGCCAGTGAAGCCTGGCAGGCGCTTGCTGCGATGAAGTGGGAAGTGCCACTACCGATTATCGTGCTTGGCGGTATCTACTCGGGTTTCTTCGCGGTTTCAGAAGCAGCAGCGGTGACGGCTTTTTACGTGCTCGTTGTGGAGGTTGCTATTCACCGGGAAGTCCTGGTCCGGGAATTGCCCCGGATTATCCGTGAGGCGATGGTCATGGTCGGCGGTATTCTTTTGATTCTCGGTGTGTCTTTGGCGTTTACCAACTTTCTGGTTGATGCAGAGGTACCGCAGGCGTTGTTTGAATGGATCAGCACTTTTATCGATAACAAGCTGACCTTCCTGATTTTGCTGAACATTATTCTGCTGGCCCTTGGAGCGATCCTGGATATATTCAGTGCCCTGGTGATTATGATTCCGCTGATTGTGCCGCTGGCGCTGCGGTTTGGTGTCGACCCTGTTCACCTGGGTATTATTTTCCTCGCTAATATGCAGATCGGCTATTTTACGCCGCCAATTGGCATGAACCTGTTTATTGCCAGTTACCGGTTCAAGAAACCTATTACTGAACTCTATCAGGCGACCATCCCGTTCATGTTCGTGCTGCTGTTTGCACTGCTGATCATTACCTATGTACCTGAATTGAGTCTGTTTTTTCTTGATCGTTAGACGCGCTCTGTTCGCATTTTTGTGTAAAACTAACGGTCAGCGTCACCTCGAAGGATGCGTAGGGGATGTTGTTTTTTGTGAGCTAAACCGTAATGTCTTGTAAAACAATAGCTTAGGCGGGTTATTGGGACTGCCTGTTAAGTTGGCATTAATTTAGCAAGACAAGTGTCAGGAACAAATTGAGGGATGCTGGGGTGAATAGTATGACCCAGGCGAATGATTATCTGCGGCTGATTAAGATCGGTATTGCCCTGTCTGCTGAAAAAGACCTGGACAGTTTACTGCAGCACATTCTTCTGGAAGCAAAATCAATGGCCAATGCGGATGCCGGTACCATGTATCTGCACACCGGCAAAGACGCCCTCAAGTTTTCTATCGTGCTGAATGACACGCTGAGTATTGCCCAGGGCGGCAACACGGGCGAGCCCATTGACTTGCCTGATATTCCGCTACTGCAGGAAGATGGCTCACCTAATCTCGCTAATATCGCCAGCAGCGCCGTGCATCGTGGATCAACGATTGTCATTGATGATGCGCATACCAGCGACGCGTTTGATTTTTCCGGTACCCGAAAGTTTGATGAAATGTTGGGTTACCGCTCTACGTCATTTCTTACCATCCCCTTGAAAACCATGTCTGACAAGGTACTTGGCGTCCTGCAGCTGCTCAACGCCAGAGATACTGATGGCGAGGTGATTCCTTTCTCCCCTGACAGGGTCATGTTGATCGAGGCATTGGCTTCCCAGGCCTCGGTAGCGATGGAAAATCGGGCGTTGCTTGATGAGCAGGACGCACTCAAGAAACAATTGGAGCGTGAGGTAGACACCCGTACAGAAGAACTCAAAGAAGCGCTGACCAAATTGTCCGAAGCGCACATCACACTGAAGGAACTGAATACCATTGATGCGGTGACCGGTATTCGGAATCGTCACTATTTCGACGATGTGCTGGACCAGGAATGGCGGCGGGCCCGGCGTCAGGGATACGACATTTCCATGTTGCTGCTGGATATTGATCACTTCAAAAAGGTAAATGATACCTATGGCCATCTCGCCGGGGATGAGTGCCTCGCGGCGGTCGCCAGGGAAGTGGATCAGATGTTTAATCGACCGTCAGATGTTGTTGCCCGTTACGGCGGAGAGGAGTTTGTTGTTGTCCTGCCTTACGTCGCTGCTGAAAATGCAAAAAGCCTGGCAGAACAGTTGCGTGCACTGATTGCGGATTCCAACTTCACTGCGGACGGCCATTCAATCGGCGTTACCGTGAGTATCGGGGTAGCAACCATTACACCGGGCGAGGACCTGGCGCCCAGAGATATTATTGGCTGGGCCGATAACGCGCTCTACGAGGCTAAATCCTCCGGGCGTAATCAGGTCTGCCAGTACCAGGGCTAATTGCGCCTAGAAGCCACTCGCCAATCCTTCTTTACGATGATCGGAACCTGCGCAGTAGCCGTCTGGCAGTTTTGCGATTAGCTGGGCGCCGCCAAACAGATACTCAGGTTCGCCCAGAACAATGTCATGCCCGCGGTTTTCCAGATCTTTGATGATCGCCTGATCAAAGCCCGGTTCCAGGGCGACCCGACCATCTTCGAAGACATACCAGCGGGGCGCATCCGATGCTGCCTGCGGGTTTTGTTGAAACCGTGACAGACGTAGCATCATCTGCAGATGACCCTGCGCTTGCATATGGCCACCCATAACACCAAAACTGAGAAAAGGACGGTCGTCCCTGGTCACGAAACCAGGAATAATAGTGTGGAAGGGCCGTTTTGAAGGGCCGACCTGGTTGGGATGTCCGTCCTCAAGCACAAATCCGGCACCCCGGTTCTGCAGGCTGATACCCGTGCCCGGTACGACAATACCAGAACCAAAGCCACGGAAGTTTGACTGAATCATCGACACCATCATGCCGTCCTGGTCGGCGGTGGTCAGATAAACCGTGTCTGCAGCTGCGCCGAGCGCCGTTGGCGTGACATTGGGACGATCCAGTCTGATCTCTGCTGCCCGCTTCGCCAGGTAGCTTTCATCCAGCAGCGTTTCAACGGAAACCCGCATATGCGCAATGTCCGCCAGATGCTTCGCTGTCTCAGCATAGGCAATGCGCTGGGCTTCGATTTGCAGGTGGACACTATCGGCGCTGTCCAGTGCCAGATCGTCGCCGTGGCAATGTTTCAGGATGCCGAGGCTAATCAATGCCATCAACCCCTGACCGTTCGGCGGGATTTCATGTAGTCGGCCGCCCAAACCATCCATGTGGATGGGGTCTACCCAGTCGCAGGTATGGCTGGCCAGGTCTTCATAGGTCATCGCGGCGCCATGTGCGGCAGCATCTTTGGCGATAGCTTCGGCTAATTCGCCCCGGTAGAAGGCCTCGCCATGCGTCAGGGCAATCTTTTCCAGGGTCCGGGCATGATCGGGCATACAGAAACGCTCGCCAATGCCCGGGGCTTTGCCGTTAACAGAAAAGGTGTCCATAAAGGGTTGAAAGCGCTTGTTCCGTTGTACGGCAAATTCCCAGAAGTAACCAGATTTAGGCCCCACCAGAAAGCCGTCCCGGGCGTGTCTGATGGCATCACTGAATAAGTCAGCGAACGGCAGTTTGCCAAACTTCTGTGAAAGACTGAGCCAGCCACTGACGGCGCCTGGCACCGTTACTGCCTCCCAACCCCAATTAGGCATGCCCGCCTGGCCATTGAATCGATCCGGGGTCAGTGCGGCAGGTGATCTACCTGAAGCGTTCAGGCCATGCAGTTGGCTGCCATCATGAACGATCGCAAAGGCATCGCTGCCAATACCGTTGTTGTTCGGTTCAACGACCGTCAGGGTAATGGCGGTAGCGATTGCAGCATCTACCGCGTTGCCACCTGCCCGCAGCGCAGCGATGCCAGCCTCTACGGCAAGCGGCTGTGAGCTGGCAACCATATTTCTGGCAAACACAGGCGATCGATTAGCAGGATAAGGCATGTCCCAGGAAAAACTGTCGGTCACGGCGTGGTTCTCATGTTAATGGTCTTATCAGGCCCGGATCAGTGCGAGCCTGCGGCGAGTGGCGTGCTATTTCTGTTGGACGTTTTCGATTGGCTTATCAGCCTCTTTCCAGGCGGTGAAACCGCCGCCGAGGTGGCAGACGTTTTCCATACCCATTTGCTGCACGGCATGGGTCGCCAGTGCAGATCGCCAGGCGCTGGCACAATAAAAGACATACTTTTTGTCCTGGGCGAATACGTCTCGATGGTAGGGGCTGTCTGGATCTACCCAAAACTCCAGCATCCCGCGGGGTGCATGGGTGGCACCAGGCAGCTTGCCTTCACGCCAGAGTTCCCGAACATCCCGAATATCAACGAAGACAACACTGTCATCGTTGATCAGACCAGCCGCTTCTTCGACGCTGACTGTTTCGATGTGCTTTTCTGCTTCTGCGATAAGGGCTTTGACGCCAACCTTCATGTGGGCCTCCTCAACAAGACGATGTTTTGACGCTAAACCTTAAAGTAGCCGGGCTAGGGCTGCCAATGATTTTCTTCGTCAGCGAACTCGGCAAGACTCTGCTGGGTATACAGCTTGTAATAGCGACCCCGCTCGGACATCAGGGTTTCGTGTGGACCCATTTCGATAATGCGGCCATTTTCGATGACCAGAATCCGATCCGCGTTACGGATGGTCGAGAGTCGGTGCGCGATCACCAGCGCAATTCTTCCCGCGAGCAGATGATCCAGGCCCTGCTGAATCTGTTGTTCGGTCTCGGTGTCAACCGAGGAGGTTGCCTCGTCCATGATCAGAACCTTGGGATCGGCAAGAATGGCGCGGGCAAAGGAAACAAGTTGTTTTTGCCCGGCACTGAGTTTCGATCCACCTTCACCTACGCCGGTGGCATAACCATCGGGTAGGGCGCTGATAAAATCGTGAGCGCCGGATTGGCGCGCCGCTTCATGGACTTGTGTATCGGTGGCATCCAGATTGCCGTATCGAATGTTCTCCAGAATGCTGCCGCCGAAGATGTGCGAGGACTGCAGCACAATGCCGAGGTTTGACTGCAGCCAATGCAGGCTGCGTTGTCGGTAGTCTCTGCCATCGATAAGAATACGACCGGTGCTGGGCTCGTAAAACCGGCAGAGCAGGCTGATCAGCGTTGACTTACCACCGCCGGTTGAACCCACAATTGCCAGCGTTTCACCCTGCGTGATCGTGAGGTTGACGTCCTTCAGCACGGGATCACCGACTTCATAGGAGAAGGAGACGTCCTCGAAATGAATTTCGTTGATCTCATCGGGCAGTCCATCAATCGCCGCGTTTGCAGGCTTGTCCTGCTGCATCGCCGCAGTGATGGATTCGTCATCAACAATCTCGGGTTCCGCTGATACAAGGCTCATGATCCGCTCCGCGGAAGCTTGTGCCATCTGCATTTCTGCAAACCAGTGAGCTAACTGCTCCACGGGTTCGAAAAAATGTCGCGCATAGGTGAGAAAAGCGACCAGCGTACCCGCAGTGATGCTGCCCCAGATGACCTCCATGCCACCAAACACCAGGGCGAGCCCGATCGCCAGTGAACCAAGGGTCAGGACAATGGGCAGATACAGTGCTGCCTGGATCAGGTTCACCACGGAAGATTCATGCATCTGGTCGGTGAGGCCACCAAAATTCTTCAGGTTCTCGGCTTCTTTCACAAACGCCTTGCTGGTTTGTACGCCCATAATACTTTCGTTGTAAGAACCCGTGATGCGGGAGTTGGTTTTTCGAACAACCCGGGCACTTTTCAGAATCCTGTGCTGAAAGCTGATGCTGATCCATGCCAGGACCGGTAAGACCGACAGTACAATCAGTCCCAGCGAAACATCCATCACCAGCATGGCGATGGCTATGCCGAACATCATGGTCAGCCCCCAGACAAGGTCCAGCAACCCCCAGGCCAATATGTTGGACAGACGTTCACAGTCTGATGTCATGCGTGCCATGAGCCAGCCCACGGGCCGAAAGTCATAGTAACTGAATGACAATCGTTGCAGATTACAAAACCCGTCCATACGGATGTCGTGTGCAATATGGGTCCGCAGCAGACCGCCATACCAGATGAAACCGGTCACCGACGCACCCAGTAGCACCGTAAAAAACGCGTACAGCGCGCCAAACAGCGGCAGGTTCGCCTGCAATCCATCGACGGCAATCGCATCAATGACGTATTTGGTGATCAGCGGAAAGGCAATCTCACAGATCGCGGTCAAAAACGCACAGATCGCCAGAATGGTGACTTCTTTTCGATAATGTAGTGCATAAGCCAATAGCGCGCGCCACAGATCCAGGTTCATGCCACGGTGGTAGGCATCGTCCTCGAAACCATCGTTGAAGTTCTCGTCGTCATAGTAGACATCACTCATGATTCTGTGACCTCCCTGACATCCTGTTCTATCTGTTGCTGAATCGCGCCCTGAATAGCGCACAATCGCTGGTAGACCCCCGTGACTGCAGACAGCGTTTCGTGGTTACCCTGTTGCACAATTTCGCCGTCGTGCAGCATGAAAATCTTGTCGGCATGCATGACGGTAGACAGACGATGGGCAATGATAATGGTCGTCTGATTCTGACGACGGGCTTTCAGCGCCGCGAGAATCCTGGATTCGGTGTCGGTATCGACGGCTGACAGCGCGTCATCAAGAATCAGGATAGGTGGGGCTTTTAACAGGGCCCGTGCCAGCGCGATTCTTTGTCGCTGACCGCCGGACAGGGTAACGCCGCGTTCACCCACCATGGATTCATAACCGCGCGGAAAACTCATGATCGAATCGTGAATACAGGCGTCTCGGGTTGCCTGCAAGACCTCGTCCTCCGTGGCCTGAATTCTGCCGACCAGAAGATTGCCTGCAATACTGTTGGAGTAAAGAAAGGGCTCCTGCAATACGATGCTGATCTGGGCCCGCACGTACTTTCGATTCAGGCCGGCAAGTTCATGGCCATCGAGCGCGATAGATCCAGTTTTATAGTCGTACAGGCGAAGCAGTAGTTGTGCGATCGTAGACTTGCCAGAACCAGGTGGCCCCAGTAGGGCGATGGTTTCGCCGGATTCCACCTCAAATGTCATATTTTTCAGGACTGTTGCTTGGTCATAGCCGAAGGTGACGTTGTCAAATTGAATATGACCGGTCAGTGCCGTATCCGGGGTCTGCTCGTTCTGGGTCTCAATGGGTTCCGTCAGGATTTCCGCGAGGCGTCCCATGGAAACAATCGCTTTGCCGGAGTCGGTGAGCACTCGGCCCATGTGACGAATCGGAAAGATAATCATGCCGACATAGGTGATGAACGCGAACAGGGTACCGATCGACAAGCTGCCATCAATGGCCCAGGTAGCACCAACAATCAGCAGCAGTCCGATCTGTCCCATGCAGACGATATCGCTGAAGCCATAGTAGACACCCATTAAGCCGATCAGGCGATTGTTGTGGTCTCTGAAGGCGCGGTTCTTGACCGCGAACTTCTCAGTTTCAAATTCCTGTCGAGCGAAAGCGCGAACAACTCTGATGCCGGTCAGGTTTTCCTGCAGCACAGTGGTCAGTTCTGCCTCTGATTCATCCACGATTTCGAACAGCGCTTTGACTCGTCCGAAGAAAACGACCGCGGCCATAAATAGAAATGGCATGGTGACCAGTGATAACCAGGCCATGCGGGCATCGAGCCAGAACAGAATCGGCATGACGACGATCAGCATGAGAATCGCCCGGCTGATCTCGATAACCTGGCCGGACAGGAATACCCGAATCGTTTCGATATCAGACGTGCAGCGCTGCACAAGGTCGCCGGTATCTGCTTTGTCGTGGAAACTGCTTGGCAGATGTTCGAGGTGATCAAACAATCGGTCTCGAAGTCGTCTGACGATACCTTCTGATGCGAACGCCACGTTCCTGCCACGAATGTAGAGAAACCCGCCAGCTATCGCGGTCACTAATATGGTACCGGTTGCTGCCAGAAGCAGATAGATCGGCAAGCCTGGTTGATCGCCGGGGTAAACGGATGTCGCGAGTGTGTGTATCCACGGTGCGGGTGTGAAGTCGTCACCGGCTTTTATGGCATCGATGGCGAACGCGGCCATTAATGGCGCACCAAACATAAAGATGTAGCCGAGCGCCATGGCGCCAATCGCAATACTGAACGGACCACGAAAACCTTCAGTCTGGGCCCAGAGGATGGTTGCTTTTCGTCGGTCGTTTACGGCGTTGTTATTCATTGTTATCCCTGAAGTCTATTGTCAGCGCTGGCGTAAAAACACGACCAGACGCCAGATTGACACGCGAAACCGAGAGGTTACTTGGGGGATGCTGACAGCTTGTTGTCAGTAGCGTTGCTGCTTGGAAGTCTGATAACAATCCCGGCGTGCCAGTAGGCTGGGGCCACACCCTTTTCCTTGTGAGAAAGATGTCTCTTGAGAATGTTATCTCTTGATAGTGCCGTCTATTAGTCAGTAAGACAGGCAAATCAGATAGATCAATCAGGTCGATAAAACAGGAGGTGGCTGTTCAGCGGACTCGCTTGGTTCGGCAGAAATCTATCATCGATTGCTCCCTGTTGGGATTAGGAAAGTGCATTAATACTAGGAGATCACGGGATGAAACACAATCACTGGCGAGGCATAGCAGGATGCTATATAAAATCGCCACTCACGATCAGTTAGTTAACTTCAGACAGGAGAAAACATTGAAACTTTATAATTCCGTTGGTCCCAATCCGAAGGTGGTTCGCATGTTCATGGCAGAGGCGGGTATCCAGTTGGATACCCAGGATGTGGATCTGATGGGCGGCGAAAATCGCCAGGCGGACTACGGCAAGGTTAACCCCACAGGTACCACGCCGGCGCTGGCGCTGGATGATGGCAGTGTCATTTCGGAGATCATCCCGATCTGTGAGTACCTCGCGGAAACCCAGGGTGGTCAGGCGTTGATTGGCGAATCGGCGCAAGCTCGCGCAGAGACTCGCATGTGGTGCCGTCGTATTGATCTGGGCATTCTGGAACCTCTGGCCAATGGGTTTCGTTACTCGGAGGGTTTGCCGATATTCAAAGAGCGGATGACAACGATCCCTGAAGCGGCCGATGGCCTGAAGGGGCTTGCTCAGGAGAAGCTCAGTTGGCTCGATGGCCAGATGGCAGGGCATGATTTTGTTTGCGGCGATCGCTTTACGCTGGCAGACATTCTACTTTTTTGTTTCCTGGAGTTTGGTGGCCAGGTCGGTCAGCCGCTTAATGAGGCTAACAAAAATATCAAGGCGTGGTATGACCGTGTTGGGGCGAGAGCCAGCGCCGCAGCCTGAAGCCATCAATTCCAAGGAAACTTTGCATTAAGGTTGATCTGGATCAGGGTAGGGGAGTTCTCATTTCCCTGCCCGCCCCCTAAAATTGTTAGCACAACAACACGCGTTAGCAAGTTTTCCGTGAGATCGGGCATTTGCTGGCATCAATACAGGGGATGGTGCGGCGATGAATTCTCCCAGAGAGGTTTCTTTTAGCAGTTTCACCCGCGAGCTCAATGTTCACCTGGATACCATCAGTTATAACGAGCTGATTCCGGCCGTAGAATATGATGACGAGGGTAACGAGCTTCTTACGCGTCGGGAAGCGATCAAAGTAGGCACGGGAGACGTTTATCGTCTGTTGCAGCCTTATCTGTCCGTCAGGTTGATAGAGCAGGTCAGAGCGGTGATGCCGCTCGCGATCTATCTGGCACTCTTTCAGCTTTTTATTCTGCAGGAATCTATCACTGACGCGACCATCATTACGGGTGGTCTGATCGCAGTCATTATCGGTTTGATGATATTCATGGAAGGGCTCAAGGTTGGCTTGATGCCTTTTGGTGAAGCGCTCGGTACTTCATTGCCTGCGAAAGCGGGCTTGGCGGTTGTTTTAACCGTTGCGTTTTTACTGGGCATCGGCGTCACTTTTGCTGAGCCTGCGATAGGTGCCTTGCAGACAGCGGGTTCTCTGGTTGATGTCACCAAGGCACCCTATCTTTATACCCTATTGACGACCTGGGCCGGTACGCTGGTGTTATCCGTTGGCGCAGGTGTGGGACTCGCAGCGGCCCTTGGTACGATCAGGTTTATCTACGGCTGGAGCTTGAAACCGCTGATCTATGCAACGCTGGTACCGGTGTTGGGTATTACTCTGTACATGTCGGGCGACCCGGAAATGGCGAAAGTGTTAGGTTTGGCGTTTGATTGTGGTGCGGTCACGACAGGGCCAGTGACTGTCCCGCTTGTACTGTCACTGGGTATTGGCATTGCGAGCGCTGCGGGCAAAGGCGACGATTCTCTTTCCGGGTTTGGCATTGTTACGCTGGCATCGCTTTTTCCCATTGTCGCGGTCATGCTGCTGAGCCTTTACGTCTCAACCCAATATACGCCAGCGATGATCATTGACGCCGCCGCCGCAGCGCAGTCAGTGACACCAGAACTTGCGTGGCACCAGGAGACACCTGGCCTGGAAATCATTGGCGGGATCCGTGCCATTGTACCGCTCGTGATTTTCCTGTTGCTGGTGATGATCGGTCTGTTACGCGAACGTATTCCAAATCCGAAGATGATCTTTTTCGGTATTTTCCTCTGCGTCCTGGGCATGATTGTGTTCAATCTCGGGTTGTCTTACGGACTGTCTAAACTGGGTGGGCAGAGTGGCGGCCTGGTACCTGCCGCGTTCACCTCAATTGAAGCCGTGGCGGATTCGCCGCTTTACATGCTGGGACTCGGCTTGTTCGTTGCGCTGGGATTTGCCTGGTTACTGGGCTTTGGGGCCACCCTGGCAGAGCCAGCTTTGAATGCACTGGGGCTGACTGTAGAAAACCTGACCAATGGTTCATTCAAGAAGCAGACGCTGATGTATGCGGTCTCGCTAGGGGTCGCTTTCGGAATCAGCCTGGGTGTGGCCAAGATCATTTTTAGTATCCCTATCGCCTGGCTGCTGGTGCCGGGTTACCTGATCGCGATTGTGCTCACGGTACTGTCCAATGAAGAGTACGTGAACATCGCCTGGGACAGCGCCGGCGTCACCACAGGACCGGTAACCGTGCCGCTGGTGCTTGCCATGGGGCTGGGCTTTGGCAATGCCCTGGGTGCTATCGAAGGGTTTGGCATTCTGTCGATGGCGTCTATCGGGCCGATTATCGCGGTATTAACGACGGGGCTTTATATCCGCTGGAAAATCAACAGACGAAGGGCGAATCGTTCTTTGACACCTGACAAGCAAGAGGGCACAGCAATCGTATGAGCATCTACCCATGAGTACCCGAGAATTTACCGTTTTGACGGATGTATCCATGATTACCTGCGTTGTTCAGCGCGGTAAAGCTGAGGGGGTTGTGCTTGCCGCGCAGGATGCTGGCGCCCAGGGTGCCACCATCCACTATGGTCACGGCAGCGGCGTCAGGGAGCGGCTTGGTTTACTGGGGCTCGCTGTGGATGTCGAGAAAGAAGTGATCACGATTCTGTGCGGCGATGATCAGCTGGACCGTATCTTTGAAAAGATGTATTTCGCGGCGGAGCTGGATCTGCCTGGTGGCGGTATTATCTATGTGACCAAAGTCGAAAAAGCGGCGACTTTTGTGCCCAAGGAAATCATCGAACGTATCAATGCCCGGGGAGAGCAACATGGCTGAGCCCGCTTATGATACCAACGCCAGGCTGATTACCTGCATCCTGCCCAAAGGACGTGCCCGCGCACTGCAGCAGGTACTGGTGGACGAGCGGGGTATCCAGACAGGCACTTTTCATTATGGTCGCGGCGTCGGGCGGGAGTCTCATATACGTGATCGGGGTATCGGAGAGCAGCAGGAGCGGGAAGTATTCGACGTCATCGTCGATAACGATGTGGCCGAGGAACTCTTTGCTTACATTTTTGCGGAGGCAAAAATGGATGAACCCCATGGTGGTATGATTTATATGACCGCCATTCCCAGAACGACCCGTATGACGCTACCGGACCTCCCAAAAGAAGCGGACTAGTTACTTGCTCTCTCGTCGCGAGCTGATCGCAAGATAAAGCAAAAACCTGCCTAACCAGAATATGACAATGTGGTAAACCAGATAGGCGATTGCACCGTAGTTGAATGCATTTGCGCCTGCCGCCGGTAACAGACTGTTGACTAACCAGCCGCCGGCCAGCAGGCCGACAACTTTGCCGGAAACTGACAGCCAGTATTCTTCGATTCGATACCACAGGTCGATAAAACCATAGCTGGCTGCGAGCAGCATGATCATGTAGTGCACGCCGGCAAAGAATAGAAGAATCTCAACGATCATTCCGTTTCCTCCGTCAGAATCGTGACGCTACCGTCTGTGCCGTTGACCAGAATTCGAGTGCCTGTGGTGATGCGACTGGTACAGCCGTTGACATCAACCACACATGGCATGCCGTATTCCCGCGCAATGGTACCCGCGTGAGAGAGATAGCTGCCGACTTCAACGACCGCGGCGTTTGCGGTCAGAAACAGGGGGGTCCAGGCCGGGTCCGTATAGGGTGCCACCAGAATCTCGCCGGGTTCGATCTCATTGTCGGTTGCCGGGTCCATGATGACGCGCGCGACCCCCTCGAACTGCCCGGGAGATGCACCCTGGCCTTTGAGTTGTTCACCATCGCTTTGCGAAGCCATGTCGTCGACATCGAAACCAATAGTCCTGGGCGGCACCATCTTGGCACGACGGATATGTTCCATACGACGTGCCCGGATAATCTCTTCAACATCGTGCCAGCCTGCATGACCGCTGACCAATTGCTCGATCTCTGGCCAGTGAAGATAAAAAATGTCGTCCTTGCACTTCAGGATGCCCTGATCCAGTAGTTGTCGTTCAACCTTGAGGACCTTTTTACGGACCGCGTAGAAACCCATGATGTGATAGAAACGCGAATTTTCGCGCAGCTTCATGTAGTAACGAGTCTGATGGATTAGCGTGTTCACTAGCCGACGCCTGGGATTGCCGTAAGTTTCAAATGGCAGGCGGCTCAGTTTTTCTTCAACCATTTTTCGCGCTGAATCGCGCTGTTGCCGAACGCTGGCGTCAGCATCGCTGAGGTCTGTGTCTACCAGTAGATAGTTGCGAATCATGCCCAGTACAGGTGCCGGATCTTCGTCCCAACGAACGGAACTGAGTTCAAACTCTTTCAGCGCACGATGACCATGCATGGCAAGAAAGGCGTCAATACCCTCAACGAACCTGGCCGCCTCAGGATTGGCTCGCAGCAAAGGCATCACCTTGTGCGGCGGCGTATTGGTCAGCAGCGTCCGAACGGCGTCGTCAACGCGCGCGGTCTGTGCCAGTGCGAGAATGTTGCGCCCCATTTCCGTCGAAAGTACGCCGTCGCTGCCTGCGCAGAGCAGGGAAGCAGTATCCTCTGGCAGATCTGGCGCCCATCTGTTCAATGCGACGCGAAGCATGCTCAGGAGCGCGATATAGCGAGGCGCGACCAGATTAATGAGCATCACCATGTTGCCAGCAGGTTCAAAGAACCGGTACTTCAGGAACAGATGGACCATGGCTTCAGATGCCGGGATGCGATCATCATCGACGATATCTTGCACGTGGTTCCGGTAGCTGGCCATAAAATCGTCGGGCATATTTGAGGTCCTTCGATTGAAGACACCCATGGTCAGATAATTGCCAAACAGCAACATGCCCAGCATCAGAACGCGAGGTAGGGAGATTCGCCTGCGACCGTCCTCGGGTGCTGACAGGTAGGCCAGTCGGGCGATGTCTGCATCGCTCATTTTCAATGGGATCAACGCCCGAACATGGTCAAAGTTCATGTACACCCGGCCGTAGATGATGGTCATCATGGGCACCAGGTTAGCCAGAATGTTTTCGGTCAGTGGCTTGAGCGGGTCGGTGAAATTCTCCACGATCGGTTTAAAGAGTATGTAGCGACCCTGCGGTACTGCTTCTTCCTGCTCACCGAGCACTGTGATGGGGCGTGACTGCAATAGATACAGGTAGTTGTCCTGGATTGCCCATTCAAGATCCTGTGGGCGGCCGAAATGCGCTTCCGCCTTTACCCCTAGCGCTGCGATTTCTTCTACCTGCGCGTCGTTTAGGGATTCCGCGCGGCGTTGATGCGCAGGGACCTCCATCAATCTGGCGCTGCCGGACTCAATCGCCGGTGGCACCATGAACTTCTTGTCGGATATCTTGATTGACGTCAGCCGACCACTGGGTTTGTCGACCAGAAATTGATCCGGTGAAACGCGACCATCGACGATGGCGGCACCCATGCCCCAGCTGGCTTCGGTAATAATCACGGTGTCGCTGCCGCTGACGGGATCAGCGGTGAAAGTGACGCCGGAAACGTCGGATTTCACCATGACCTGCACCACCACGGCCATATAGACGCTGCGGTGCTCGATGCCCTGAGTTTGTCTGTAGGAAAAAGCGGACTCTGACCAGAGTGAAGCCCAACACTTGCGTACCATCTCTGCGATGGTGGCTTCGGTCACATAGTAATAGGTGTCGTGTTGCCCGGCGAAACTGGCATCGGCCAGATCTTCGGCGGTTGCTGAAGAACGAACGGCATACACCGTATCAGGAAATTCCGGGCTGATAGCGTTGTGATGTTGAGTGATGGCGGCCAGTAGTTCGTCAGAAAGCGCCGTGTTGAGAATGCGATTTCGTGTTGTTTCCAGAAAGGCGAGCGGGTCGTCAGGGATGTCTGCATTCGCGGGAATATCGAATTGTTCGATAAACGCAGCGTATTCATCGGCACAGACAACAAATCCCGGCGGCACTGGAAAATCAAGTGCCAGCAACTCACCCAGATTAGCCCCTTTGCCACCGGCAAGGTCGATGGATTCGGCGTTTACCTCTGCCAGATGAAGGATGCTCATCAGGCGGCTCGCCACTGTACGGGCGTCAGAACCATGTCCAACTCTGGTGCGTTGCAATACAGCATGTATCCAGCTACTTTACGCGTTTCTTTAAAGAGTGGACACATGTTTCAGGGACTGACGTTCGAACCATTCAGCCTCCCCGATGAGGCTGAAGCGCTTCGTGGGGAAGTCAGGGCTTTTCTGGCAGAAGCACTTGACCCCAACGAACTCCCAAACTCAGATTTTAATGCCGGTGATTCCGCCGCATTCAGCCGTGCTTTGGGCGCCAAAGGCTGGATTGGCATGACCTGGCCGACGCAATATGGGGGCGGGGGTAAATCTTTTCTTGAGCGGTACGTGGTGACCGAAGAAGTGCTCGCCGCTGGCGCGCCGGTCGGGTGTCACTGGATTGCTGACCGCCAGAGCGGGGCATTAATGCTCAAGTTTGGCTCTGAGGAACAGCGAGAGCGATTCCTGCCTGGCATTATCAAAGGCGAGACTTATTTTTCTATCGGTATGAGTGAACCTGATACGGGTTCCGATCTTGCCTCGATTCGAACCAGTGCGGTTAAAACCGACGGCGGCTGGATTCTGAACGGTAGCAAGATATGGACAAGCTATGCCCACACCAACCACTACATGGTAACGCTGGTTCGTACCGAAGCCCCTTCAGAGAATCGTCATGCGGGCATGAGCCAGTTTGTCGTTGACCTTAACGATGAAAACGTCAAGGTAACCGGCATCAGGAACCTGTCCAATGAAGAGGACTTTAATCAGGTCTTCTTTGACGACGTGTTTATTCCGGACGATATGGTTGTTGGCACACCCGGCAACGGCTGGGAGCAGGTGATCAGTGAACTTGGTTATGAGCGCAGTGGCCCGGAACGATTCCTGAGCGCATTTCGGGTTATCGTCGAATTCGCGCGGGATATTCAGGACAACCCAACCGATGAACAACAGGCCTTGCTTGGCAGGCTGATGGCGCACCTGGTAACGCTGCGCCGGATGTCTATTTCGGTCGCCGGGATGCTGGAAGCTGGCGAGATGCCAATCACTGAGGCAGCGCTGATTAAAGATCTGGGCAACTTTTATGAGCGTCAGGTGCCGGAACTTGTTCGGGTCGGTATGTCCTCAAATCCATCGCCACGATTTGTTGATACGTTGAACCAATGCATTCTTCATGCACCATCCTTTACGCTGCGTGGTGGTACGCGAGAAATATTGAAGGGTGTGATCGCCCGTGGTCTGGGGTTGAGGTAATCACTATGAATGAACAACAGCAATTGATAAAAGATACGCTGGACAGGATGCTCACTGATCTCTGTACACCGGAAAAAGTGGATGCTTCTGAAGCAGGGACCTTTGCTGCCGAACTCTGGCAGGCACTCGCGGAAACCGGGCTAACTGTCGCGGGGCTACCTGAATCTGCGGGTGGCGCTGGTGGTGAGATAGAGGATTCGCTTCTGGTCATTCGGGAAGCCGCGCGTTTTGCCGCGCCACTGCCACTGGCAGAACACTTTGTCGCTGGCCAACTGTTGCTCGCCCATGATGGCCGCGTCGGCGATGAAATCCTGACCATAGCAACGGGTGAGTTTACAGTGACGGCGGAGGGGCATCTTTCGGGTAGTGGCATTGCGCCATTTGGTCGATGGAGTCACCGGGTCGTGTTGATCGCAGACTGTGATGGCACACCTAAACTCTGTGTGACGCCAACCGCCGCATTATCGCTGGAAGAAGTAAACAGTGTTGCCGGTGAGCCTCGGGATCGCATCAGTGCCGACGGAGACCTGGATGCCAATGCTGTGATCACGACGTCACCGGAAACGGCTGACCGCCTTAACCTGATGATGGCTGCGGTGCGATCACTGCAAATGGCAGGTTCTCTGGAATCGATTCTGGAGATGTCAGTGCAATACGCGATGGAGCGTAATCAGTTTGGTAAGCCTATTTCCAAGTTTCAGGCGATACAGCACCAATTGGCCACACTGGCGGGTGAAGTCGCCGCCAGCACCATGGCCGGTCATGCCGTGAGTGCCGCGTTCGCTGGGTTGGATGAAGTGGATATCGCTATTGGTAAATCGCGGATCGGTGAAGCGGTCTCGGTCAGCACGGATATCGCTCATCAGGTGCATGGGGCCATGGGTTACACACTGGAGCATACCCTGAACCATCGAACCCGCCGGTTGTGGAACTGGCGGGAAGAGTTTGGCAACGAACGCTACTGGGAACGCAAGATCGGTGCGGCTTTCCTGCAGGGCGGCGCCGACAACCTCTGGTCTAATATTACGGCGCGACGCTGAAGTTTGCGTCCAGGGCGGGTTTGGCGGCAGAACATGCCACCTGCCCGGTGTCGACCATTCGGATCATTGCAGCAAGTACTGAGCGTGCCGCGGCGCCGTAGAGCCTTTTGTCTGTCTCGGTATACATGACGGGCACCATATCGGTGATCTTCTGATACCCCTGACCCAGACACTCAAGAATCTGTCGTTCCCGGTCCAGGCGGTGATCAATAAACGCCTGTACGAAGGTTTTTACGTCTCTGATACACGTCCCGTGTGTTGGCCAGTAAACGTCTTCAGGTCGGTCCAGTAATTTTTCCAGGCTCTTCATGTAGGCGGTCATATCACCGTCAGGGGGACCAATCACACTGGTTGACCAACCCATTACGTGATCGCCGGTGAACAGGGCGTTTTCTTCCTTTAAAGCAAAACATAAATGGTTTGAGGTATGACCGGGCGTATAAACACATTCCACGGTCCAGCCGTCGCCTTCAATAAGATCGCCATCCTTACAGACCACGTCAGGGACAAAATCCATGTCGCCGCCTTCTTCGATTGGCTCGTCGTCGTCAGGCAATCCTGAGCCGTGCGGGCCAAAGCCGTAGGTCGGCACGTTCCAGAAAGTCTTGAGTGGCGCCGCAGCAGGGGAGTGATCGATATGCGTATGCGTGATCAGGATGTGCGTGACCGTCTCGCCAGCGAGGGTCCGCTTTAGCGCTTCGATGTGTTCATCCACCATGGGGCCAGGGTCAATGACCGCAACATTGCCGCGACCAATCACATAGGTGCCCGTGCCATGGAACGAAAACCCACTCGGGTTTCTGGCAGTGACCCGTCGAACCAGCGGCGTTAATTCCTCCAGAACGGCGTACTCAAAGTCGTATTCGTAAACAAAGGGAATCTTCGTAGGCATGGTTTTTTGTGACACTTGAACGTAGTAGGGAGCCGCAAGCTTAGCCCAAAACTCTGCACCGGTCAGTCATGACAGCGCCGGTAAAAGCTTTTATGATGATCAGGCTCTGGATCATCTTCGAACCGGCGGGGATGGTTGCGGTCTCAAGGAGGAAATGCATGTCGTCCGAACAGGCGTCATTTAAAAGACTGATCGACATCGGTATTGCCCTGTCTGCAGAGAAAGATACGGACAAGCTGATGGAAACGATTCTGCTGGAAGCCAAAGGAATTGGTAATGCAGATGGCGGTACGCTTTACATCCGTACCAAAGAAGACACCCTCAAATTCGAGATACTGCGCAACGATTCCCTCGGCATCGCCCAGGGTGGCACTACCGGGGAAGATATTCCGATTCCTCCTCAGCAGATGTTCCTTGAGGATGGTTCGCCCAATACCCAGCAGATCGTATGCAACGCGGCGCTATCCGGCGAGACACTGAATATCAGGGATGCCTACGACTCCACCGAATTCGACTTCTCCGGGACCAAAAAATTTGACGAGGGCACCGGCTACCGCACGACTTCGGTTTTGACCGTGCCCCTAAAAAACTCTCAGGACGACGTGATCGGCGTACTGCAGTTGCTCAATGCCCAGGATGCTGATGGCAATGTGATTGCCTTTTCGGGTGATACCCAGCCAATGATCGAGGCGCTGGCGTCCCAGGCTGCAGTGGCGCTTGATAACGCCATACTGATCGAAGCCCAGGAGAATCTGCTCGACTCCTTTATCACGTTGATGGCACGCGCCGTTGACGCCAAATCACCCTATACCGGCGGTCACTGTGAGCGTGTGCCTGAGCTGACAGAGATGTTGACGCGGGCAGCCTGTGAAGTTCGCGAGGGTCCTTTTGCCGAATTCGATCTGACGGAAGAGGAATGGTACGAGCTGCACATCGGTGCCTGGTTGCATGACTGCGGTAAGGTCACGACCCCTGAATATGTGGTTGATAAAGCGACCAAGCTGGAAACCATTACAGACCGTATTCACGAAGTTCGCATGCGTTTTGAAGTATTGAAGCGGGAAAAGATCATCGCCTGCCTTGAGGCGATTATCGCTGGTGGCGATGCGCAAAGCCTGCGGCAAGAACTGGACGCGGCGCTATGTCAGGTGGATGACGATTTCGAATTTATCGCTGAGTGTAATCTGGGCGGCGAGTTTATGGCGGAGGAGTTGGTTGATCGGGTGAAACAGATCGCGGGCCAAACCTGGACACGGACCTTAAGCGACAGGCTCGGGATCGCACATGAAGAACTCAAGCGTAAGGAACGCGATCCTGAACCGCTGTTGCCGGTTGAAGAACTGATGCTGGCAGACCGTCCGGATCATATCGTGGAACACGACGCGGTCGTGCATTCCGCAGACCCTGACAATCCTTATGGGTTCAAAATTGAGGTGCCCGAACACAAATACAACCTGGGTGAAATCTATAACCTGTGTATTTCGCGCGGTACCCTAACCAACGAAGAGCGCTTCAAGATCAACGATCATATTGTTCAGACGATTGTGATGCTTAACAGCCTGCCGTTTCCCAAGCATCTTGAGCGGGTGCCGGAGATTGCTGGCGGCCACCACGAAAAGATGGACGGTACCGGCTATCCGAAACGTCTCAAGGGCGATGAAATGTCGGTTCCCGCCAAGGTGATGGCGATTGCCGATGTGTTTGAGGCCCTGACGGCTGCAGACCGGCCCTATAAGCCACCGAAGAAGTTGTCCGACTCTATCAAAATCATGTCATTTATGGTCAAAGACCAGCATCTGGACGGCGAGCTGTTTGAACTGTTCCTCAAGTCTGGTGTGTATCAGGACTATGCAGACAAGTATCTGTTGCCGAGTCAGGTGGATGACGTTGATATCGCCAGTTACCTTTAGGGTAATTCCGGTTTTCTGAAGGCATTACCCAGGAGTCAGGTCGTTGTCAGCATTGGTTGAAGTAAATTGTGATGTTTGTGGTCAGGCGCCTTCACGGGAACTCCTGACGTTGCATGGTAGCGCCTATCACGAATGCCTTGAGTGTGGCCTCATCTACGCCAGGTGGGTGCTCAAAGACTATGTGGAAGCCAATGAATCGGCATTTTCAGAAGAACTGCAAAGCTACGCCAAAAAGGCCAGCGATCCACGGCGTGTGGGCAAGCTCAAACGTCAGCTTGCACCGTACGAGAACTATCGGCGAACCAATCAGTTTTTAGAGGTTGGCTGTAATGCAGGTTCTGTGCTGGTTACAGCCAGAAACCTGGGCTGGGAAGTTCGCGGCGTAGATATTTCTGCCGCCGCAACCGCATACGGCCGACAAACCTGGGATCTTGATTTGCACACCGGCACACTCGAGTCGGCGGGGTATCCGGACGACACCTTCGATGTGATCTACAGCAACGCGACCCTGGAGCATGTTGAACATCCCTTATCGACCCTTAAGGAGATCGCTCGTGTGCTGAGACCCGGTGGGCTCTTCTACTGTAATACGGTTAACTGGGATAGCTATACGCGTGAACTGCTGAATGAACACTGGTTGTTGATTGCGCCAACGCACCATATTCACCTGTTCACGCCTGCAAATGTCGATATGTTGTGTGAAAAAAGTGGGCTGCAACATCTGAAGACCTGGACGACCGGCGCCAGGGTACAGGCCAACGCGCCTGATTCGACCTATGTGACACCCTGGTATTTGAATCTGATGAAGGGTCCGCTCTCGATGCTTACCCGGATAACCAAGAAGGGTGACTCCATCCACTTTACGGCGACGAAGTCATCGTCAGCGGAAGTCTAATTCGCCATCAACTGGCTCGCTACGCTTGCGCCGGCATCAGTTTATTCGTGCGCATGGTTAGCGGGAGAGCAGCGCCCGGGTCCCCGATGCTCCTGGGTTTTATCCGTTGGCCAGTGCAATCAAGCCGAGGATAAAGACCAGGGGCAGCAGCAACAGAACTGTCTTTGTAAATTTAGCCTTGTCGACTTTACCAAGTGCGCCATTTGCATCTCGTTCGCTGGATTTCAATACTGAAAACAGTACAACCGCCGCAAGGCCAAAGAGCCAGGTGCCAAGCATCATGGCGCCGTTACCCATATCGGATGCATGAGCATCGATGGGAAAGGAGATGCCGAGAAAGAGTAGCGAGAATCTGGGTTGTCTGTTCATGCGGGGTCCGCCGACTTGTCCATGGCCAAAACTATCTCACCGTCTTCAAGACCAGTTTCGACAAACCCCATCTGCTTGTAAAGTGCGAGCGCCGCCTCATTTTCTGGCACCGTTGAGATACGCACGAGATTCGGCGAGAAGGTATCCACCCAATCCAGAACCGCCTGAAAAAAACGCTTACCCAGTCCCTGACCTTGAAACTTCGCATCGACCAGAAAACGAACAATATTCACAATTTCCAAGCCGTTCTTCTGAAATGGAAAGATCAGGACAAACCCGATGGCGATATCGTCTTCATATGCTGCGCGAGCCAATGCGCCATTCCAAACATAGGCATCAGCGAGAGATTTATCGACATCAGCCACGAAATGAGATTGATGTGAATGCACCTTGAGGGCACGTACATCCAGATGATTTTCTGGTGTGATCTCCCGGAGTGTCAGCATGCTAGTCGTCTTCAGCCAGCTTTTTGTCAACAAACGCCACAAAGTCGTCCGTTAAATCAAAGCGTCGATAGGAATCCCGGCATGATCGTAATCCGTTCATGGTGTTCAGTGTATGCCTAAAACCTTTCATTCTTGCCTCGAACACCTGGGTATCATCTGCACCTCTACGGTGTTGTAGGAAAGTGGTTTCTCTATTAATCGGTATGCGCTTTCGACTATTCGATAGGGAGCATCAAATGGCTCGAACGACCGAAGCAACCGAAGCACAGGAAGTATACATGACACCGGAATCGGTTAGGGTTGCAACGATCCAGACAGCGGCAATTGATTCCCTGACACGAACGGATCATGAGCCAAACATATCGCTGAAGTCGTCTTGGCCCAATCGTGGTTTCCACGTCCGTTCAAACCAGTGCAGATGATGTGTGCAAGAACCTAATCAGCGTTGCAGTCCAAACTTGAAGTTAAGTGGATGGCCTTTCAGCAAGTGCCTTCTCAAGAACTGCTGTGTATTCTCTCGTAAATCGGGCTGATGAATTTTCAACGTTGTTGTTCCACCATTGACGTCCGTAGTGAGTGCAGAGAGCCAAAGCAACCGTTTCCTTTATGCCTAACCAGGATTCCATTTGAAGTGCACCATCCATAGACTGGAAGTAAGCACTTTCTCCGCGACGCAAAAAAGATGTCAGGAAAAAGTTGAACTGATAAATCTCCTCTTCATTCAAATCGATCTCACCACTCATCGCTCTACTTACGAGCGATGCAAGCGATGGGTCCTGAGCCAGAGTCAGCGAGACGTCAGCGAACGAATCTCGCACCTGATGAAAAGCAGCAGATCGAAGCGCGCGAGTATTGTTTCTAGTCTGGAGGGCCAGATAAATCAAAGACAAAAATACTGCTAGCGCTCCTAGTAGCTCTGCGGCGGCACCTATTGCATCCCAGTTCATAATTCACCCAATACCCATTTCAGCGGCGAAGCCAATCGTATACTCGCAAGCGTAATAGTCGAGGATCAAAATGTGATTCACACTCAGACGGGGTCGCCTCAGACGGGGTCGCCTCAGACCGCAGATGCTTCGTCCGAGTGCCGGAGCCCGGAGGGCGTGGAAACGACTTCAACTTCATGTCACGCGTCATGTGCACTGCACCTGAGTACATTGATATCGTCGATCACGTTGATAGATGAAATTTTCCAAACCGACGAGTCCTTACCTAATGAGTAAAGCACTGCGCCGGGACGTCTAGTGCCGTCGCGAAAGATTCGAGTATAGCCAACTGTAACCAGAGCGAAGTCCTCCCTGAGCTGACATTGACCGATCTCACCCACCTCGCTACGAATCCATCCTGCTTCTTTAAGACCGGAACGCAGATTTTCAAACTGCTTCGCCAAAGTCGATCCAGGTAAGTGAACGGGCGATTGTTCTCCCGGATTTAGCACCATCTCTGAAAACCAATACTCGGAACTCACCTGCGCCATGTCTGAATCAGAGTTAAACGCGGCTAAGTAGGCTGTGACCCGCTCGGCTGGCGATTCTTTGGCGAAAGTCGATCCTGCATATAGCAATACAAAAGCTGCGGCGATCCTTCTGATTGGCGCATAACACCTAGTTAGGCGGCTGGGACGCCGCAGGGCAAAATGTGATTCACATTTTGACTTGTGGTGCCCAGTCCGAACGACCTCAGGGAGTGACTTCAACTGCATGTTATGTGTATACTTGTCAGTGTTTATGTGTACGAGAAACGATCATGAGAACTAATATTGTAATAGATGATGATCTAATGGAAGAAGTTCTGAAAGTAACAGGCTTAGAGACGAAGAAGGATGCGGTTGAGCTAGGCTTGAGGACCTTAGTTCGTTTGAAGAACCAAGAGAAAATCAGGCGATTCAAAGGTAAATTATCCTGGGAGGGAGATTTGGCCGCGTCACGATCGACGCGATGATTCTAGTTGATTCCAGCGTATGGATCGACTATTTCAACGGTCGAATTTCTGAAGAAACGGATTTGTTGGACGACCTGCTCACACGTGATTCAGTTTGTCTCGGCGACGTCATTCTGTCGGAAGTCCTGCAAGGTTTTCGCAGTGATTCAGATTATCGACAAGCAAAGACCCTGCTCGAAGTATTGCCCATATACCAAATACTCAGTCCGGAACTCGCGATTAAGAGTGCTGACAACTATCGAAAGCTTCGGAAGAAAGGATTGACGATAAGAAAGACCGTCGACGTTTGGATTGCCACTTACTGCATTGAGAAAAAGGTCCCGTTACTATTCAGCGACCGTGACTTTGTGCCATTCATTCAGCACTTGAAGCTCGCCTCGCCGATCAAATACACATAACACCCAGTTAAGCGAAGAAGACGCCGGAGCACAAAATGTGATTCACATTTTGTGTCGAGGTGCTTCGTTCGAGCGCATGAAATGTGCGACTTCAACTGCATGTTATACGCCTACACTTCCATCGCTGGCTGACGAAATACACCACCTAATTTTGATTCCCGGTGCCACTTAATAAATTCGACACTCACCATCGGTTCTCCTTCAAGCGGGAGCCCCAACGGCTTCCCATGCTGTTCTCTTAAACGGCCAATAGCTGTATTCGATCCCGTGAAGTCCTTAGATACCAGTATGCGACGATCATCACTGAGCGTCCACGCTCCGGCATCAAGGAGTTTATGTACAGTAGGTTCCAGGCAAATGCCATTCGCTACGGTATCGGGACCGTCGTAGGCATGCCACTGTACATGAGCTGCTTCACACCCAAAGTAGCTGCCACCCAATGCTGCTCTAAACCCAGTCACGGCACACTGATGCTCATAGGCTCTAAGGACATTCGCTCGAAAAGCCGGATCGCGGCGATTCTTGATTTCGTAGTCTGGATGGTTTTCCCGTACGACTATCTCATCAAGCAGACCAATTTGCGCAAGTAAATCTTCGTGGATAGAGTGGGGAAAATGCTCTTCCAAAATTGAGCCCACAAGTTTTCGCGCAAGCTCTTTGTCAGATTTTAGGGCAGATAAAACATCCTTAGTGAAACCACCCTCAGACCTATTCAACGCATCTTTTCGAGGAAAACCGCTGCTTTGTCGTGCTAAAGATTCTGCGCCCACTACTTCCCATATTCCATCGGTTTGCAGATGCCAGTAGGGTAACTCCGGCTGGTGGCGATTCTTTACGGGAGGCGCATAGGTTTTTAGCAAGCTCGAAAGATCTGATTCTAGATCCGAGTAAGGGATCTTGATTTGCCCTAGATTGAACCTTTGCAGTGCTAGGAGGGTAAGAAGTGGTTTGTGTGGGGCTCGACGATCGCCTCGACTATAGGTTTTGAGTCGAGAGAAGCGATCAAGAATTTCTTGGCTATCCACGATATCTCACTGGCGTATAACACCCAGTTAAGCGGCAAAGCGGCGAGGATTGAATTGTGGGTCCACAATTCAACCGCAGGTGCTTGGTCCGAGTGACCGAAGGGAACGACTTAAACTTGAAGCCAAGTGCCGACACTACGGACACCTTTCGATCCAGCCGCTGCGTATGCAGTACCTTACAAAACTCTGAGGTCCCTTCGCTTTCTTTGTGCCGTGTTTATGATCACGAACGGCTACAGCCAAGTCCCAAAAGTCGGCACTACCGTAAGCGTTGAGAATCGCTTCGATGATGTTCCATGAGACCTGATTGTGATGAGCCAACGGACCTGGCGCGCTCTTTAGTCGATAGCGGCCAACATATTTCGTTGCGGGACCAGTGACAACAGGCTGGAATTCTTCGTCAGACATGTGAAGTCTCAGCAGAGTGCACATAACACCAAGTTAAGCGGCGAAGACGCCGAGGACCAAAATGTGATTCACATTTTGACCGCAGGTGCTTCGTCCGAAGAAGGAGCGTAGCGACGACTGGCTTCAACTTCATGTTAGAGGTCGCCTCTGATCATCGACAACGATGTGATTCTCGACATTAGTATTTTTAGATCATTTAGTGGATATTTACCCAAGCTACCGTTGATAAAATCTACAACTTGCGGAATGTCAGCATCAGACTTCACGAAAATGTAGTTTATGTCCGTGGGGAGAAACTCGAGTTGTTCAGTCTCTAACTTTTTGTTCTCATCATCCTTTTCTTCTTCGAACAAGCTGCCCTGCAAAGCGAGCATAGAATCTTCGTTAGCAAGGAGCGAATACCTCCATTCGCTTTCTTGATAGAAATCTTTCTCAACAAGTTCTCCGGAGACATACATCCTTCCGGAGATTGGCTTCGAATACCTAAGTAGGTTTAGAAGCTGGTTGAAGGACGTTCCCTTCTCATCTTCATATTTTTTATCCAGGTCAAATAGATACTCAGCGACTGTACGTACCGCACTGTTGTCGCCAAAATAGCCTACTGGATTAAGCTTATTTCTTAGTCCCCACTCCTTTGTAAGTCCGATACCAAACTCACCGTAGAATGAAGTATGTTCAGAGATTCTTGATAGCGGAATGTCACAGAAACAAACCATAGGAAAGCCGACATGTTCATCGTAACCAAACCACGCAAGATCCTCTAAGCAGTATCGAGGGTAGAATCCATTTTCTAGAATGCTAGTTAGGGCATCCATGTTTTTTGTGAAGTGAAATAAGCTGCTCGATTTCGGTTGATACATCCTAGACCTCTAACACCCAGTTAAGCGGCGAAGACGCCGAGGATCAAAATGTGATTCACATTTTGACCGCAGGTGCTTCGTCCGAGTGAGCCAAAGGTGAACGACTTCAACTGTCATGTTAGGCGTCATCTCCACTGAACTCATGGGACTTGTGAGTAGCTAGCCAAAACGTCAACGCGGTTAATGCGCCTAATATAGCTATTCTTAGTGAGGTCTGCAGAAGATCAATCAATCCCTCATTGGTTAGGCTGCCATCTGTAACACGTGGAACCCCGCCTATGGTTGAGTTCTCCGGCATAAATGCAAACCTGATTAGAATGTACGGAAGTATAGAAACGATAGAACCACTCACAACTACGTTGAGTAATGAGTACTTCATTCTATTCCGGAGTAGCAGGTATGCGGGGCCGCCAAGAATCAGAACTGTTCCAAAAAATATCGAGTACAGAACAACGAATGACAAGGCGACGGGATATTCTTCAGGGATCTGGAGCCAGAACATGCCAGCTATCGTCAATACAAGTGGTGACGTAGCGAATCCAAACCATGCTGATGCTGTGCGCGACATCTGACGCCTAACACCCAGTTAAGCCGCGAAGACGCCGAGGATCAAATTGTGATTCACAATTTGACCGCAGGTGCTTCGTCGGAGTGACGGAGCCCGTAGGGCGGAGAAACGGCTTCAACTGCATGTTAGATGCCTACTTCCATTGGCGTTAGTTCAATCAATACTACCTCAGATAGTGCATTTTCAAAGTCCCGCTCATTGAGCCTACCATCGTCTTCAAGCGCAATATCGTGATAGGACGCGTCCTGCGGATACAAGGTAAGACAGTTCTTCAAGGCCAAACTGATTTTCGCTGGCTCATCGGTTGCGACCGTTGCTGAATACTTCACCTCATCTCCCTTGATCAAGAGTGTAGCCTGCCCAGCTGCCGCGACGTTTTTCCACCATTTGCCTGATTTTGAAGTGAAACACTGAACAATTTCACCTGACCTAATATACCGTACAGGCGTTTTGTACTTCTTCCCCGTCTTTCTACCTTCAAACCCAATAACAAGGAGACTCTCGCTAAAAAAAACATGAATCGGTGAACGCAAAAGCAAATGGACGATCAAATTGATTAACTTGAATAGTGGCTCTGGAATCTTCATCGGGCATCTAACACCCAGTTAAGCGGCGAAGACGCCGAGGATCAAAATGTGATTCACATTTTGACCGCAGGTGCTTCGTCCGAGTGACGGAGCCCGGAGGGCGGAGGAACGACTTCAACTGTATGTTATGCGTCACAACCCTTGATCTTATCGTATTACGATAATATATTATTGTTCTAATTAATATTGGGAGTGACCATGTCATCACGCATCTCCGTTCTAAGCCGAACCCTTAGCTTAACTGCATCTGGCTTTATTGTGATAATACCCCTGAGTATCGCCGGCATGTGGTGGTTTGGGTCTGAAGCCTTCTTGCTTTCAAAAGTTCCACAATCTTGGTTCATACCCCCTGGGATTCTCTTCGAGCCAGGTTATTTAAGTAATCCTATTCGAATCAGTGCAGCATTCGTGTGCCTTGCCGCGAATATACCTCTTCTACTTGCTCTCTGGCAGATCCGCTGTCTTTTCATTCTTTATGCTCGTCTTGAATTATTCATAAGAGAGGCTGCTTTTAGAATGAAAAAATTCGCAGGATATATTTTGATATTTGCCCTTGTTCAGCCATTTGCAGGAGCTGTCATCAGCTACCTAACTAGCATGAGTAATCCCCCAGGCAAGACTTTTATCTCCATATCAATTGCGGATACAGATATCGCAACACTGTTGATGGGTGTAACCATGTTTCTTATCGGATACGTGCTAGATGAAGCCCACAAATTGTCAGAAGAAAACAATAGCTTCATCTAAGGACTACTTATGGCAATAATCGTGAATCTTGATGTAATGCTGGCTAAGCGAAAAAAGAAGTCGAAGGAGCTTGCTGCTCATATCGGAATTACTGAAGCAAACGTATCTCTTATTCGGTCAGGAAAAGTAAAGGGAATACGCTTTGCCACACTAGAAGCAATTTGCGATTTTTTAGAATGTCAGCCCGGGGACATTCTTGAATTTAGTTCTGAGCAAGACGCATAACACCCAGTTAAGCGGCGAAGACGCCGAGGATCAAAATGTGATCCACATTTTGACCGCAGGTGCTTCGTCCGAGTGACGGAGCCCGTAGGGCGGAGGAACGACTTCAACTGCATGTTATGCGCATCCTGTCTGTTCTCTGTTTTCTCCTGGCACACCATTGAATGTTCGATGGTGTCGGTATATTCGGAGTTGTTGAATACACCTATTACAACTTCAGAATAACACTACGTTGCGATGCCTTCTTCGGCAACCCTGGTCACAATACTGAGGACATCTGTCGTTACCAAGATGATGTACCTCGACTGATCTAAGAGGCACGAAACAAAAATATTTTTTCAGTTAATGGCAAAAGGCGCATAACACCCAGTTAAGCGGCGAAGACGCCGAGGATCAAAATGTGATTCACATTTTGACCGCAGGTGCTTCGTCCGAGTGAGCCAAAGGTGAACGACTTCAACTGTCATGTTAGGCGTCATCTCCACTGAACTCATGGGACTTGTGAGTAGCTAGCCAAAACGTCAACGCGGTTAATGCGCCTAATATAGCTATTCTTAGTGAGGTCTGCAGAAGATCAATCAATCCTTCATTGGTTAGGCTGCCATCTGTAACACGCGGAACCCCGCCTATGGTTGAGTTCTCCGGCATAAATGCAAACCTGATTAGAATGTACGGAAGTATAGAAACGATAGAACCACTCACAACTACGTTGAGTAATGAGTACTTCATTCTATTCCGGAGTAGCAGGTATGCGGGGCCGCCAAGAATCAGAACTGTTCCAAAAAATATCGAGTACAGAACAACGAATGACAAGGCGACGGGATATTCTTCAGGGATCTGGAGCCAGAACATGCCAGCTATCGTCAACACAAGTGGTGACGTAGCGAATCCAAACCATGCTGATGCTGTGCGCGACATCTGACGCCTAACAACATAGTAGACGGCAAAATTGCCGCATAACTCGGCCAAAAGCCGCAAACTCAAGAAATTCCATAAAGCTTTCTCCATTCGACGTCGATATAGATCATCTTCTTAGACGCCTTTCAACTATCAGGTCTGGCACTTTCGAGTATAGCGCAAGAACCAAATTTACTCGCTTATGCCGTAAACGTCATTAAGGGGTTCGCGTTCAGGGACGCTGGGACTGTGCTTTATTGCAGTCATCGAGCCTCAGCGCAGCAGTTGTTTCACTGGCTTCCCGTGGGTAAAGGCCTATCGCCGCCGCAGCTTGAGCGGCCGCATACTTATCTACTTTCATGGCGTGAATCGTCGCGGTGGTAGCGCGATCATCGCTCAGCATGGGGATGACACAATAGATGTCACCCCGTCGGAGCATGTTGATAGGGTTGCCATGCAGGTCATGTTCGATCGCTTTGTCTCTCGGCATGCCTACCCAGGCGCCATCCTCGCGATCAACAATCCAGAGCCTGAGTTCAACGGCGGTACCTTCAGCATCTGTTGCATACAGTGAGATCACCTCTTCGAGTTCACCGACTATAGAGTAGATGGACACGAAGACCGCAGGCGGGCTAGTGAGTACCGCAAGCCATAGCAACAGTCGTGGTATGTTCGGCCACAGCAGCAGGGTTCCGATCAGCAATGTGGCGATGCTGCCGAGCAGGACACCGGTGGTGGGCACTGCGTAGGCCCCCGGATGTTGTAGTCGAATAGCGAATACAGCGAGACCAATCGTCAGGAAGGTCAGCCCAGCGATTAAACGTGTGAGAGAGAGTTTTGTTGCGCCAGTCATTTGAATGCCGTCACTGATTCGTTGTTAGCCGAGCTTATCATGGCGCACTCGCGCGCATTGAATAACATTTGGTCTGTCGGGGGCTTGTTGGGGATCACCCCGGTGCTGATAACAGTGCGCCGACGTGGGTCTCGACGCAACTTGCCAATGCCTCCAGATCGTAACCACCTTCCAGAGTCGAGACCAATCTGCCGCTGCAGGTGTGTTCTGCGAGAGCTGTTAACTGTCGGGTAATCCAGGCGTAGTCGTCTTCAACAAAATGAATGTCTGCCAGCGGGTCGTCGGTGTGTGCATCGAAACCGGCGCTGATCAGCAGCAGGTCAGGCTGGTGTGCCTCAAGCGCAGGCAACCAGCGGTCTTCGACGCGGCTACGCCAGGCGCCACCCCGGGTGCCAGAGGCCATGGGCAGGTTGATGATGTGGTTGTTCTGGTAGTCCAGATAGCGATGCGGATAGTAGTGATCCTGAAAGCTGGAGCAGACCATCACTTCGGGTCGGTCTTTGAAAATATCCACGGTGCCATTGCAGTGATGAACGTCAAAGTCGACGATAGCGACCCGTTGGATTCGCTCGTCAGTTAATGCATATTCAGCTGCCATCGCAATGTTGTTGAAGAGACAGAAACCCATCGCTGATGCCAGTTCGGCGTGGTGCCCGGGCGGGCGTATGGCGCAGAAGGCGCGCGATGTGATGCCGCCAAGAACATCCTGCGTGGCTTGCAGGCACGCACCTGCGGCGAGTTTGGCCGCGCGTTTGCTGCCAGGACTCATATAGGTGTCAGGATCAACCTTGATAACGCCTGCATCAGGCGCTGCGGCGTTAATGGCTTCGATGTAGGCTTCTGGATGCACCATTGCCAGTTGTTCATCCGTAATTTCCTCAGCAAGGGTAGGGGCCAGATCTGCCAGCATGCCGTTGTCATCGAGTCTTTTCATCACGCTGCGCAGTCGGTCAGGACGCTCTGGATGACGAGGCATTTCGTGGTGCTCACAATCGGGGTGAGTGTAGAGTTTCATGGCATTACAGCTCGCGTTGAATCATGACTGATTTGTGGTCACGAATGAGGTTAAAGGTGGTTTCTAGTGCCGGCAGGTAAGGGCTGCTGATGGCAGGTTCGCCATTAATCGTTTCGATGGCGAGCTTTCTTATCGGCGCAAAAGATCGATACAGCAGATGATGCAGAACCCCGAGATACTCATCAAAGCGGTCTGTCTCTGGTGGAACAAGGAAATCCAGTTGTTTGCCGCGTTTGCCAACGGTCATCACCAACTGCTCGTCATCGTAGACCAGATAGTTGGATGCGATGCGCCTGGGTAGGTGATCGCCATGGATGCCAAGACCCAGACCTGACGGGCTCACCGGGTCAGTCGCACAGATAAAAAAGACTCGCTTTCGCTCCGGTTCCTGGAAGCACCTGAGCGCGGTTGGCGTCATGTACTGTGGACCGGGAATACCTTTAAAAAAATGTCCCGAGACAACTTCTCCGGATAACTCCATCAAACGCAGGGTTCTGAAGATTGTTCGCCAATCAAAGGTTGAAGATTCGCGTTCGCAAAGTTCGCGGAAAACGATGCCATAGCGGTCCAGTAGCAGACGCACCCGTTCACGGTTCTGTTCCTGTTGCTCCAACAGTTCGAGCGGTTCCGGTTGATGGTTTACCCGGTGCCAGTTGCCCGCGAAAGGAACGGCACCTCGCCATCGGCTAAATGCGCCGCGGCGTGATCGGCGGCTTTCAGTCTGCGTCATGGCTTCGATTTGAAAATCATTTTCGACACCCTTGCGCAATGCAGCGATGCTGTCATTGGTGACGATAGTCTGCCAGGTCTCCGTCCATAGTTGGTCAGCCAGTGCAGCAGCGGTCGCGCCGGTGGTATCCAGCAGACTGCCGAAATCGAATCTGGCCTGTCCCTCGGGTAACACGTCGGATTCAGGTGGTGGCTCACCCGTTGCCATAACCAGATCGAGCTCGTCAATAAAGCTGAACAGGATGTTTTTCTCTCCGGCGCCTAACCAGAGAAGATCACCTTCCTGAAACAGCAGATCGAGTTGGCTGGTCTGATAGCCGGGCAGTCGTGCGGGGAGAATGTCAGACTCCCACAGGCCAGCGGCGAGCGGCAAGCCTCGCAGGCGTTCCAGTGTTTCATAGAGTTGATCAAGCGGATCTTTAGCTGCGAACCGGGTCTGCCAGCCAAACATGAAGGCGGGTAGGGCATCCCCGGGTTTGGCGTCAATACTGGGGCGACCCCGGGCACGCTGCAGTCTTAACAGGTATTCATAGTTGTCTGCATCGCAGTAGAACAGGCTGTTATCACCCTGAACCAACTCGCCTGCTATCAGCGTGTTGTCTGCGATCAGGCTGTCGATGGCTGCGCTGATTTCGTTGGCTTCAAGTGCAAAGGCCTTTGCCAGCCAGGCAATGGAGACGGGCCCGTAGTACTGAAGAAAGTTGCTTAGTGTGACGGCCAGACCCGAGGGTGTTTTAAGCTTCTGCTCAAAATCCGGTGCGTCATTAGGTGAGAGGTAGAGCCCGCGTTGCCGTGGCACCGGTGGGATCTCAAACTCAAGTCCAGCGGTCAATCGTTGCCATTCACTTTGCGGGATGGCTGCGCGCTCAGACAACCAGTCCAGCAGGTCCGTGCTGTCGGCCGGCAGGTAGCCAGGTGCCAGCCTTTGTCGTATCTGCGTGAACGCATTGATTGTTTCGGGAGTAATCGGGGGGCGCATGCCGGGAGTGAAGACCACTTCTTTGAGTAGCTCTCCAGAAAGGTTCGATGTTTTGTTGGCCTTTGGTGTGTCCGACATGTACATGTAGGTATTGATCTGATCCCAGGCGACGGATCGGGCGAATGGACTGGGTGTTGCCGATTCGACCTCACTGATGGTGATCTGTCGGGTGTCGATTTCATCCAGCATTTGTCGGAGGTGATCGATATCGAACTCGTCCTGCAGACAGGTTCGCCAGGTTTCGAGCAGCACCGGGAAGTCCTCATACTTCATGACGGCATCCATCAGCTTCTGGGATTGCAGTCGACTCATCCACAGTGGTTTTCGCTCATTGAATCGCCCCTTCGAAAGCAGCAGAGAACGGCCGGCATTTTCCCGGAAGCGCGCGCCAAAAAAACCTGAGCCTTCAAGGCGCAGCCGTAGCAGTTCTTCAAGTCTGTGAGGCGGTACCATGGCGAGTAGTTCAGCCGCGCTGATGTCGTGCGGCAGTTGCAGCACAACCGATTCGTTGGCAGCAAAGACCTCAGGTTGTTCGCCGAATTTTTCCTGCCACGCTGCTTCCAGCGCCATAGCCAGGGGGCGATTAACTTCTGCACCCCAGCCCGTATGAATGACCATCTGCTGTCCGGCCGCCCGACCCGGACCGCTCCGGATCTTCTCGAAAACCAGGTGGTGACGGTGTGGCAGTGGTACTGAAATATGCGTCTGCTGATCTTTCAGGAAGTTAATGATTTCGTCAGCCACGCGGGGTTCTGCGCAATAGTTTTCCGTGAGCCTGTCTTTGAATGCTGGCATGGCCAATTGATCATTGGCAGCTTCAAGGAAATTGCCGATCCGCTCTGCATAGTGAAAGCTGCGGCTGATGGATTCGGATTTCCAGAAGGGTGGGGCCGTGCTGCTGGCTTTCGCCGGGCCGACGATGACATCGTTGTGGGTGATTTTTTTAACCTGCCAGCTCTGCGTGCCCAGCGAGAAGACTTGCCCCACGCGCGCCTCCCAGACAAATTCCTCGTCGAGTTCGCCGATCCTCGCATTGTCATTTTCATGTCTGAGCTGGAAATAACCCCGGTCAGGAATGACGCCGCCAGACAGGTAAAGCGACAGCACGGCACCTTTGCGTGCTTCGACCTGGTTGGTTGCACGATCTACCCGGATTCGGGGTTTAAGTTCACGAATGTGGTGATCAGCGTAACGACCGAGCAGCATGTTGATCACCAGATCAAACTCGTTCCGCCTGAGATGCCGGTATGGCGTCGAGCGCAGGATCTCGCCGTAGAGATCATCCAGGTCCCAGGATTCGCTGCCGGTCATGGAAACGATGACCTGTCCAAGGACGTCCAACGGGCATTCAATCGTTTTCACGGGCTCCAGCGCTTTTTCACGCACGGCTTCGGCCAGGACTGCGGCCTCAACAAAATCCTGTTGATGGGTTGGGTATATCGTGCAGCGGCTGGCAGCACCGACCTGATGTCCGGCGCGGCCGATACGCTGGATGGTGCTGGCGATAGAGCCCGGCGATTGGACCAGAATGACTTCATCGAGCGCGCCAATGTCGATACCCATTTCCAAAGAGCTGGTCGCGACAATCGCCTCAAGTTTGCCGTCTTTGAGACGGCTTTCAACCTCTGTGCGAATCTCCCGTGACAGCGAGCCATGATGTGCCCAGGCAACCGTGCGCCCCGCTGCATTGTTGATTTTGAAAGTCAGCTTTTCACACAACATACGGCTGTTGACGAAGACCAGGGTGGACTGGTTTGCCTGTATGCGCGGCAGCATGTCATCGGCCAGATGATCCCAGACGCTGTCATCTTCACTTTCCTGAATGGCGGCTTCCGGGTAACGGATGCTGATGTCGTACTCTTTTTTGGCGGTCGACGTCAGAATACCCACCTGTCGCTGTGAGTATTGACTGCCTTGTCGTTCGTACCCGGCAATGAAGTCGGCAACCGATTGTAGCGGGTTCACCGTGGCAGACAGGGCGATCCGTTGAAATTCGCCAGACATGGCCACGAGGCGTTCGATTGCTGACATCAGATACACCCCGCGCTTGGCATCCACCACGCCATGGATTTCATCGAGGATCACAGTATCAATATCATGCAGGATGTTCTGGCCACCCCGTGAGGTCAGCAGGATATTCAGGCTCTCAGGGGTTGTGATCAGTATCTCGGGTGGTTGCCGCAGCATTCTTCGACGTTCCTGGGCATCTGTGTCACCGCTTCTGACCGCAACGTTAATATCTGGGAAGGTCACGGCTGCGCTGTCGAAGCTTGCTCTGAGTTCATTTAGCGGCTCGATGAGGTTCTTGCGAATATCGTTGTTCAGGGCTTTTAGTGGGCTGATGTAAAGCACGCGTGTCGCCCCGGTTGCCAGATCACCTGTGATGAATCTGTTAAGCGTCCACAGGAATGCGGTGAGCGTTTTACCACTGCCAGTTGGCGCCGTAATCAGCAGATGATCGCGCTCGGCAATGCGTGGCCAGGCCTGCGCCTGGATATCGGTGGGATCACCGTATCGCTCGGTAAACCATTGCTGGATAATAGGATGAAACTGAAGCATGAGGCGCCCGCTGTCTATGACCCAGAGTGTAACAAAGTCACCGGTTGCTGGTGCCTTGCAGATTTTGTTCTTGAGCCTTCTCCTGACGCTCTCCAGTCACGCTGCACTCGCCAGTCCGGTAGATGCAGATCGTCAGGCCATTCGGATTGCCATGCTGCAGGAGCCGCCGAGTCTCGATTCCATGCGAACCACTGACCTCGTGAGTTTCTTTGTGCTCGGCCACATCAATGAAGGGCTGGTTCGATATGGCCGGCGCGGCAAATTGGTGCCAGGTGTCGCGGAATCCTGGGTCGTCAGTGATCAGCAGATTGTCTTTACCCTGCGTGAGGATGCGCGTTGGGAGGATGGTTCACCCGTGGTCGCCGCTGATTTTGTTTACGCCTGGCGTCAGGTGGTCGATCCACAAACAGCGTCGCCCTTCGCAGCCATCATGCACCCTTTCAAAAATGCCGTGGCGATAGCCCAGGGTAAGCAACCGGTGTCAGCACTTGGCATTCGTGCGGTGGATGACCGGACGCTCGCCGTTGAACTGGAAAGGCCCTGCGGCTACTGCATTGGCATGATGCCGCATTCGGCGTTCTTCCCCGTAAAGCAAAGTTTTCATGAGCGGGCAGGAGAGGCTTATGCCGCTGAAGCAGACCAGATTCTCAGCAATGGTCCGTTCAAATTGACAAGCTGGGTCCACGAGGCCAGTTTGAAATTTGAGAAAAACAGCCATTATTGGAATCGTGATGCGGTTTTCCTCAATGAGATGGAGGTAGGCTATATCACAGGGGATAACCGCACTCGCCTAAATCTGTTTCTGGACAATCAGATTGCGTTTGCCCGGCTCGGGGCGGAAACAGTGAAAGAGGCGGTCGACAAAGGGCAGCGTGTTAAGACCTTTCTTTCCGGGGGCGTCGCGTTCCTATGGTTCAATCATCGCGAAGATAGCCCCACCAGGTATCGTGCGCTTCGCAAGGCAATCCAGTCCGCATTCAACACAGATGAATACGTGAATCAGGTGATCGCGATTCCCGGCTACAGGCCAACGCGCACGCTGTTCCCGAGCTATTTTCAGGGCATCTCAAAACCTTTTGTCGACGAATTTCCACCGCCGATTGTTGATCATGATCCCGTTCGGGCGCGCGCATACTTAGCCAAAGCCATCGATGAGATGGGCGAGACTCCACGTTTAAGGCTGTTAACGGTGACCTCAACGACGGGTGCGAAAGCCGCGGAATACGTGCAGGGAAAACTGAAGCAGACCCTGGGCATTGATGTGCTGGTGGATCAGCAGACGTTTAAGCAGTATTTGTCGAAGGCAAGGCAGGGCGAGTTCGACCTGGTGCTGAGCAGCTGGTATCCGGACTATGACGATTTTGTGACCTATGCGGATTTGCTGGGTTCGCACAACCCCAATAATCGTGGTCGCTATCTGAACGACAGCTACGATCAGTGGTTGCAAGTGCTGATGACATCAACAGACAAGCCCACGCGACTGCAGGCGGTTGCCGAAATGCAGCGGATTATCATTGATGACGCACCGCTGTTGCCGATGGCGGAAACCGGTAGCGCTTATCTACAACATCCAAAGTTAAGAGGGGTCGAGCGAAGGGTCCTTGGCCAGGACCCTGATTTTACCCGCGCCAGGGTAGTGCCCTAGCCGTTGGCCTGCATTTCTTCAATGAAAGCGCTCGATTCGTTGATGGCTTCCTGCATGGCACCGATCAGATTATCGACATCACGATTGACGGTGGAAAGTTCACCCTTGAGCGAGGCAATCGCCCGGGCGTTCAAGTTGTGCTTCAGGTAGAGCACATTGTCTTTCAGGCTGGCGAGCACAGGGTCGATGGTCTTCTCTGCACCCCGCATCGCAGTCATTAACCGGTCATAGCGTCTGCGTGTGTCACTCAGCTGACGCTGACTGTCGCGCTTCAGGTTGGCGTTGGTGTACTGCTCGAGCTCAGTTTGCCATTCATCGAACAGCGCATCAGCGACGGATTCGACCGCATCAATCCGGTCACGGATAGTGTCAGCGGCATCAACACTGTTTTCGTACTCGTCGTTCAGCTGGTTGTAGACGGTTTCGAGTTCACCACCATCAAAGTTCACCACGGCCTGGAACTGCTCAAGGGCATCTTTGAACTGTTCCTGACCATCTTCCTGTGCTTCCTGGGCATCCTCGATTCGATCAACCAGAATCTCGCGTTTGTGTACGCCGAGTTGCTCCATGGCATCGTAATAGGTGCTCTCGCAGCCGCTGACAAATATCAATGCGGCTAAGATGAGAAGGTATTTCATGATTCGTTGTCCTTGATGGCATCAACAATTTTGTCCGTGCGCTTGTCAGCCAGATAGCTGTGAACGACAAACAGCGCGTGAATAACACCGGGTATCCAGAGAGCAAGGGTCAGGAAAATGCTGATGATCCCCTGAATGGGTTTGCCGCAGATAAAAACAGCGACGGGTGGTAATAAGATCGCGAGAAGATAGCGCATGGTTGACTCCCTGATTGCATGCGGGGCTGGTAAGCAGGCAGTTTACCTGTCTATCAGAGTAATTCGAAGTACCGTTTGAGCTCCCAGTCGGTGGTCGCGTTACTCCCGGTCTCGCCGCATTCGCTATGGTAGTTCAGCCATTCGAGTTTGCGGGTATCTACCCAGTAGTCGACAAAGTCTTTGCCGAGGATCTCGTTCAGGTAGTCATCAGCCGCCAATGCCTCGCAGGCACTGAGCGCGGTGGTGGGCAAGCGGGGAATATCGTCCGGTAAACCCCAGCCGACATCTTTTAGCTCAGGCGGTAGAGGCAACTGATGTCGCGCCCCTGCGAGCCCGCCTGCCAGCATTACCGCCAGGGCCAGGTAGGGGTTAGCGTCGCCCCCGGGTAATCGGTGTTCGATTCGGGCCACATGCTCGCCGTTAGTGATAACTCGCAGGCCCGCAGTCTTGTTTTCATCTCCCCAGGTTGCGGTCACCGGCGGCGCAGCGAATTCGCGAAGACGTCTGAAGCTGTTGATGTTGGGGCAGAGCAGGGCGGTTGCACCTGCCATGGTTTCGGTCATACCCGCAATCCAATTGTTCATCAACGGGCTGCGTGCGCCGTTTTCGAGAAAGACGGGTTCGCCCTGCCTGTCACACAGGCTGTGGTGTACGTGCAGACCATTGCCGTAGCCCGGCTGCAGCGCGGCCATAAAGCAGACCGACATTTCGAGATCCACCGCCGTTTCATAAATGATCTGTTTTACCCGGCTGATGGTGTCCGCTGCAGTCACGGCATCCGCCGGAAAGAAATTAAGCTCAACCTGGCTGACACCACCTTCGTCGCTCCAGGATTCCCACGACAGTTTTTGCCAGTTCAACCGTTTGATCACCTCGTTCATAAACGGTTTTACTTTATGGGCATTTCGGAGGAGGTAAATGTTTTCGTTGGTGGAAGCGGTGGCCGGGTCCAGGTCCCGGTAACCGCGATGGCGAGCGTTTTCAAAGGAGTTCTTGTAGATGAAGAACTCCAGCTCGAACGCGGCTTTTACGGTGTAGCCCAGTTCGGCAACCTCAGCAACAACTCGCTTGAGTATAGAGCGTGGGCAGATCGGGACGGGTTCGCCCTCAAGCGTCGTAAAATCGCAGATGACGTGACCGAGGTCGGGGTCAATGCCGTCCCAGATAATGGTGTCCAGGTCGGGTTTTAACAGGACGTCACCAAAGGCACCGTTCCGGAACTCGTGCCAGAGCGTTAAATGTGGCATGCCCGCCACGTCGCCGGCAATCGCCATATCGGAGATACCGTGACCTGCTGGCAGCGATTTCAAAAACTTTTTCTGGCTGAGATATTTGCCCAAAGCCAGACCATCAAGCCCTGTGGCGTGGGTGCGAATAATTTCGACATGGTGCCGGTCGAGCCAGTCTTCTATGGTTGGCTCATCCATCGAGTTCACCCATCAGCAGTTTCTGGCCGGCATTGCTTAAGCCAGACAGGTGCGCAAGGCTGCCACGAAACTGCAGCTTGCCGCGCATGACCATCGATACGAGGATATCCTGGCCAGCCAGCAGGCTTTCCAGCGCCGCTGAGGTGCCGATGATTTCTGCGCTGCTGCCCCCTTCACCAAAGCTGAGGCTGCGGCTTTCATCGATATTGGTCACCGTCAGTGTTTCTGGCAGATCAGGCAGGTGTTGGACCGCGGCGTAAAAACGTTTCGCGGTATCCGCCCAGTTGGGTAATGGCAGAGAAAGTAACTTGCCGAACCGAAGCGCTGCCAGGGGATGTCGAAACAGGCCGCTGATTTTTGGTTTGACACTGGGGTCATCGAAATCCGTCTCAATGGTGACCTTCGCGTTCCGCGCGCGGCCGGCGGTCAGCGTGATTTCCTCATGGGTAATGGTATAGGTCGCGGCTTGCGGTCCCTTGATGGATTTAACGGTGTAAACGCCTCGCAGCGACGCCAGGAGCGCCTGTGTTTCGCTGCGCTGCAGTCCCAGGGTCAGGGTTTTTGCCAACACACGCACCAGGGGTGTGGCTTCCGGTTCAATAGTGACCTCCAGGTGGCTCATTTGGGTACTTGTCTGATTGCGAGGGTCCATCATAAGCTGGAGGCTTTTCGGGTACAACGAGTCGCCTCTGTCGCTATCCATGCCTGATATCGCCGTCATTTATCATTGGGTTTTTGTGGCGATGCTGATCCTCGCGCCGGTTGTGTGCATTTTGTTGTTCACGATTACCGCACCCTATGGTCGACATGAGCGGTCAGGCTGGGGGCCAAGCTTGCCCGGCAAGCTTGGCTGGTTCTTGATGGAGGCGCCAGCCAGCCTGCTCATGCTGGTGCCTCTGCTGTTTGTTTCAGATAACACGGTGGTGCTGCTTTTTCTGTTGTTGTGGCAGTGCCACTATTTGCATCGCGCGTTTGTCTATCCTTTTACCCTGCGCAGCAAACGGCGCATGGCTGTGTTGGTGGTTCTGATGGCGGTGGTCTTCAATACGGCCAATGCTTTTCTAAACGGCTTTTTCCTGGTTGAACATGCTGAACGGTATGACATCACCTGGCTGATACAGCCGAACAGTCTTGTCGGACTCCTGCTATTTATCACCGGCTTTGTGATGACCAAACGCAGTGATCAGATGTTAGCGAGACTGCGAGATGAGTCTGAAACCGGCTATCAGGTTCCACAGGGTTTTCTTTATCGCTGGGTCAGCTGTCCCAACTATCTCGGCGAATCCGTTCAATGGCTGGGTTGGGCACTCCTGACGTTATCACCGGCAGGCTGGTTGTTTCTGTTCTGGACGCTGGCCAATCTGGTGCCGAGGGCCATCAGCCATCATCGCTGGTACCGGCAGACGTTTCCTGATTACCCACGCAACCGCAAAGCGTTTCTGCCTTTCCTTATTTAGCGGGATGCGTGTTGAGGCCGGGAGAAGGTTGCCAGTAGTGCTGGTAATGATATTAACGTCAGCACCATGAGTGCGGTCAGCGCCACGGTCAATAACACGCCGATAGAGTAGATGCCCTGGTGGGTTGAAAAACTCAGTGCACAAAAGGTGCCGAGCGTGGTGAGGTTACTCAGGAATACGGCCTTTGGGGTGCTGGAACTCACGAGTTCGCCGACGTCAGTAGACTGGTGGAAGCGTTTAACAATGTGAATGCCATTGTCGACCCCCAGCCCGAATATCAGCGGAATCACCACCACATTCGCCATGTTGAGTGGCAGGTCAATCAGCACCGATACTGCCAGGGTCAGCATGGCAGTCATGAGTAGCGGAATGAATACCAGGACCGCATCCACGATACTTTTCAGGGTTAATAGCAGGATCGCAAAGATGCTGATGACAGCCAGCGCGATGGCGGTCAGAAAGGCGCCAACCACAATATCGCCGATGCCAACATCAAGGACAGGCCGGCCGGTGACCGCGGGGACAATCGACATTACCGACCCGGTGAACCTTCGCATGGCATCAATGGGGGCCAGATCCTCAGCCGGCGTGATCGATACCAGGACACGTTCATCCTGGGTGATGAGTCGGCTGCGCAGGTCCTGGGGTAAATCATCGAGCGTTACTGGTGTTGCCTCGATGGCTCTCTCGAGCCATTTAATTTCTGATTGCAGAGGCGGTATAACAAGTTCGGTCAGCAGGTCGCCCGCCGCAGGTTCTGCCGCAATAATCTCCGTCACTGCAATATTGAGTCTCGTCATGGCGCCCGCAAGTTCAGCCGTCAGTACAGTTTTTGTTGCGCGTTGGGTCAATGCCGCTGTCAGCGTCTCAAGTTTTGCCAGGCGCGCCTCGGCAGAGAATGTTTCAGATATCGGCGTCGCTTCGAATACTGAAGCTAACAGGAAGCTCGCGTCCTCGAGCAGGTACTGCTTTTCGTCCTGGTCATCGGGCAGATAGTCCTGGGGAATCCTGACCTCAGAGACGACATCCAGGGCCTCGAGGCTTGCTTTAACTGCAACAGCGCGAGACATATCGCCTGCTACGTAGGAAAGCGCATAGTCCGTTACAACGCCTTCATCCTGCAGGGCTCTGAGGGTCGTCATTGCCTCGGCGTCCGGGTCTTTCAGTGACAGCGTACTGTAGTCAAACGTTGCCTGTGATGCGATCGCGGTCAGGACTACTGCCAGCGCCAGGGTTGCCCAGGCGGTGCTGCGGGCACGATCGACAGCCAGACCGCTGATGGCAGCGGCGAAAGGTAACCCGGTGGGTGGTCTCGTACGCTTAACCACGGTGAAGAAGGCGGGAATGAGTGTGAGGCTAACGACAACGGCGATAATCATGCCGCCGCCTGAGATAATCCCCATCTCTGCAAGCCCCACATAGGCGGTGGGTACAAAAGCCAGGAAACCCATTGCTGAGGTAACGCCGCAGAGTGCAATGGCCGGACCCAGTTCCTGTCCGGTTGCTACCAATGCTGACGTTTTATCCAATCTGACGCTTGTTTCCTGATACTTCAGACAGAGATGCACGGCGAAATCGACCCCCAGACCGATAAACATCACCAGAAAGATGATCGATATCGTGTTGTAACTGCCGACGGTCAACATGGCGAATGCTGCAGTCCAGATCAAACCGACCAGCATCGAAAGATAGGTTGCAGCAATGATCCGCAAAGACCGGACCCCCCAGATCAGCACCGCAACCAGGATAGCCAGCGCCAGTGTGCCAGCGAGTTGCGCGCTGTCCATCGCGCTGACAATTTCGCCATGTTCCAGTGGTACCTGGCCAGTGAGTCTGATGCTGACCTCATCGAGGTAGGGGTGCGCCAGGCCGTCAATCGTTGAGCGAAGGGAGCCAATAATCCTCGCATTTGGCAGGTCCTGGCCGAAATTCTGCTGCCCCTGAACGAAGATCACCTGATAGAAGGTCTGGCCCGGTCCAACCTGAAACAATTCATCTCGCCAGGCCACAGGCCTTTGGCCGCCCGCCAACGCGTATTCAGCGGCCAGTGCCAGCGTATCGGTCAGCCGGGTGAAGCCTGCGGGTAGCGCCTGGTCGCTTTCCAGCGCATCAATGAGCAGGTCCAGCGTGGACCGCAATGAATTATCGCCAGCGACAGCCGTTAAAAAAGGCTGAGCGTCAGCAAGTCTTGATATTGTGTTGTTGAGTGTCTCCGGGTCCAGGTAGAGCAGGGCGTTCTGCTCGGCAAAGTCGCTGGTTGCCGGACTGTAAACGTGCTGAAAGAGGTCGTTCCCGGCCAAGGCCTTAGACAGGGCGCGGCTAATTGCGGTGACCTTTGCCGGCCCTGGCCCGCTGATGACGACAAAGGTGTTCTGGTCATATTGAGGGAAACTGCGCAGAAATTCGTCGTTGGTCCGTTTCCATTCCGTATCCTGCTTAATCAGACGGCTGGTATCGGAATTCATGTGAAACTGATCGATGGCAAACCAGGCGGCCGCGCCTGTCATCAGGGTGATGCCGATCAGTACGGGCCAGGCATTTCTGACAATGAACGCGGTCCATCTGCCAAGCAGCGCTTCCAGCATCAGGCTCAATCGCTCAGCTTGTGCATCGGTTAATTATCCATTGCGGTGGCGTTGGTTTGGATCTGCTGACGTATGCCTGCGATGACGCCTTCGAGGCCGTGCTCATTAAAAATAGCGGAATAGTTTGCGCGCTTCAGGGACAGGTCGCTCACCCCGTTGGCAACAATATCGTAGATGCGTGGACCCGACGACGTGGCTTGTAGCTGATAGTCCAGCGATACGGTTTCTGACGCGGTGACCAGACGTGTCTTGACCCGGACACGATCCCGGCTCAAGGGCTCACTCGTCAGGGTCTGGAACACCTGGCCATTGAATTGGCTGAATCTGGCCGCATAAGTGGTGGCTATCAGTTCAGCCATGAGTGTCTGAAACGCGGTTTGCGTAGCGAAATCGAGGGTCTGCCAATGCTTGCCGAGGGATATTCGGGCAATGGTTTGCAGCTGGAAGTAGCTGGCGACGGCGGGTTTTATTGTCGCCAGGCGGGCCTGATAGCCGCCAGCTTTCATGGTCTGCAGTAGCGCTGTGTTAAATGCTTCAACAACCACCGTGGCGCTGTTTTCAGCCTCGCTATTTTCGTCAGCCTGCAGGCTGGTGCATGTGCCCGCTAGCCAGAGGGCGGGGATAAGGTAGATTAGCTTGCGTAGATCTCTAATCTTTCTCAACAAATTCAATAACTTCTAAGTTAAACCCAGAAATAGCATTATATCTTGTGGGCGAACTCAGCAGGCGCATTTTGCCAACCCCGATGTCTCTCAGGATTTGTGAACCGGTACCCACGACGCGGTATACACCCGCTTCGTTGGTATGGCGTTGCTCCGGTGGTACTTCCGGGAAATGTGAGACATGGTTGAGTTCATCAGCTTGATTAAATGGCTGGCCAATCAGGACCACAACCCCTTTGCCGGCATCTGAGATATGCGCCATGGCATCAGACAATGACCAGGTTTCATTGAATCCCGGCCGGGTTGTCTGAAGTACGTCTCGCAGAGTGTTCAGAACGTGTACCCTGACAAGACAGGGTTCGTCTTCATCAACGTCGCCTTTGATCAGGGCGTAGTGAACGGATTCCGAAATATTGTCTTTGTAGGTGATGAGTTGAAAGTCACCCTGTTTTGTCGTGACAGGACGTTCATCTACTCGCTCGATAGTGGTGTCGTAGAGCGTACGATACTGAATCAGATCGGCGATGGTGCCAATTTTGATGCCATGCTGCTGGGCAAACTTTTCCAGTTCAGGACGTTTGGCCATGGTGCCATCTTCGTTCATCACCTCAACAATCACTGACGCCGCCTCATAGCCGGCCATGCGGGCCAGGTCACAACCTGCTTCAGTATGGCCAGCTCTGGTAAGAACGCCGCCACGTTTTGCGATCAGCGGGAAGATATGCCCCGGTTGCACCAGGTCGTCGGCCCGGGCGTTTTTGGCCACCGCGGTACGCACTGTTTTCGCTCGATCAGCCGCAGAAATACCCGTGGTAATGCCGTCGGCGGCTTCGATAGAGACGGTGAAGTTGGTCTCGTGCATCGAGTTATTGTTATCCACCATCAGCGGCAGGTTCAACTGTCTCGCGCGTTTGTCGGTGAGCGTCAGACAAATGAGCCCACAGGCGTAGCGAGCAAAGAAAGTAATGTGTTCTGGTGTAACGACCTCAGCGGCAATAATGAGGTCACCCTCATTTTCACGATCTTCATCGTCCATGATGAGCACCATTTTGCCCTGGCGAAAGTCGTCGAGAATTTCTTCGATAGTATTAAGCGGCACGTTTGATCCAACGTTGATTGGGAAATTGACGGACAAATTATACCGGAAAGGCCCCGGACGAAGGAGTTCCGTACTAATGCGCAGAGACCGCCGTATAATGACCTATTTGTTTTAGTGACTTTACACCGATGAACGCACCGATCAGTGACCCTGACTTTATTAGGACGCTCCGGGACCTTGTGCCGGAAGTGATCCTGGACGAATCCCGACGGGCCGTTTACGAGGCCGACGGTTTGACGGCAAAACGGTCAGTCCCGGGTGTAGTTGTTATTCCTGATACGCTGGAACAGGTTCAGGCCGTTGTCACTCTCTGTCACCAGTTTGATGTGCCGCTGGTTGCCAGAGGTGCAGGCACCGGACTTTCCGGTGGCGCGACCCCACATGCCGGGGGCGTGCTCCTGGTAATGGCACGCTTTAATGAGGTTTTACACATTGACCCCGAAAGACTGACAGCAACTGTTCATCCTGGTGTCACCAACCTCGCTATCTCCCAGGCGGTTGCTCATCTTGGACTTTATTATGCGCCGGACCCTTCCTCCCAGATCGCTTGCACCATTGGCGGTAATGTTGCGGAAAACTCCGGTGGCGTGCACTGTCTGAAATACGGCCTCACCGTACACAATGTCCGTCAGGTGAAGGTGGTGACAGCGGCGGGGGAACTGCTGACGATAGGTGGCGCGGCGTATGATCAGCCTGGTCTGGATCTGCTTGCCCTGATGCACGGCTCAGAGGGCATGCTCGGGATCATCGTTGAAGTTGTGGTGCAATTGTTGCCAGCGCCGCCCTCGGTGGCGGTATTGATGGCGGCATTCGCTGACGTTGAGGCCGCCGCAGAAAGTGTCGCCGGGATTATTGGCGACGGCTTGCTGCCTGCGGGTCTGGAAATGATGGACAAGCTGGCCATTGAAGCTGCCGAAGCCTTTATCGGAGCAGGTTATCCCACGGATGCCCAGGCACTGCTCCTGTGCGAGTTGGATGGCACCGAGGCAGGGCTCGAACTTCAGGTGGAACGGGTCTCCCGAATTCTCCGTGATCATGGCGCGATAGACGTCTCGGTTGCTACCGACGAAGCGGAACGGCAGCGTCTCTGGCAGGGCCGCAAGGCCGCGTTCCCGGCAGTCGGTAGAATTGCACCGGATTACTATTGTATGGACGGCACGATTCCGCGCAGAGAGCTGGCGAATGTGCTGCAGGCTATCAGCGATCTATCCGAAAAATTCGAACTGGCGGTGGCGAACGTGTTTCACGCCGGGGACGGTAACCTGCATCCCCTGATCCTTTATGATGCCAACGAAGACGATCAGCTGCAGCGCGCTGAAGCTTTTGGCAGTGAAATCCTGAAACTTTGCATCGAGAAGGGCGGCACCATTACCGGTGAGCATGGCGTTGGCGTGGAGAAGATCAACGAGATGTGTCTGCAGTTTGATCAGCATGAATTGACGGTTTTTCACGGCATCAAAGCAGCGTTTGACCCAGTCGGCATTCTCAACCCGGGTAAGGGCATTCCAACACTGTCCCGTTGTGCTGAATTTGGTGCCATGCATGTGCATCGCGGTGAAGAAAAATTCCCCGAGCTTGAGCGGTTCTGAGCAGTGACGGATATCACAACAATCAGCGAACAAATTGCTGCCGCCAATGGGGTGCAGCAACCTTTAAGAATCGTAGGCGGCGACAGCAAGCGACATCTGGGCGTGATCAATCCAGAACACCAGGTCCTGGCGATTTCAGAATACAGCGGCATCATTGACTATCACCCGGCAGAACTGGTCATCAGGGCGAAGGCTGGCACACCCCTTGTTGAAATCAACCAGGTCCTTGCTGCAGAAGGGCAGATGCTGGCCTTCGAGCCACCAATCCATGATGAGGCCAGTACGATCGGCGGCGTTGTTGCTGCGGGGTTGTCCGGTTCGAGAAGACCATTTGCGGGCGCGTTACGCGATCATACCCTGGGCGTTGGCCTGGTTTTGTTTGATGGCGCCTATCGCGAGTTTGGTGGCCAGGTGATGAAGAATGTCGCCGGCTATGACGTTTCCCGACTGGTCTGCGGTGCTTATGGCATGCTCGGCGTTATCGCCGACGTCAGTCTCAAAGTGCTGCCACAACCGGAATGTGAGCGCACGCTGAAACTGGATTTGTCGATAACAGAAGCCCAACAGACGGTGTCTAGACTAATGACCAGCGTCAGCCCACTCAGTGCGGCCTGCTTCCACAACGATTGCCTGATGCTGCGTTTGTCCGGTATTGAGGTGGACGTGGATGAGGTTACCGGGCAGCTAGATGGTGCCAAGGTTGATGAGGCGTTCTGGCCGGCTTTCGATGCGCAACGCCACGACCTGTTCGGCGGGGCGCAAGAAATCTGGCGCCTGTCCACGGATCGGCTGGCGCCTCTCGATGCCAATATAGTGGCTGCTGACTGGGGGTTCGCTCAGCGTTGGGTCATTGATCCGGAGGTCTCACCAATCACCCGGTACGAGGGCCCCGGCCACTGGCAGTGCATGCGGCAGGGGGGGCAGGTACCTGAGCCCTTCCAGCCCTTATCAGCGCCGCTGCTTCATCTGCATCAGCAGTTGAAGCGTGTGTTTGATCCTAACGGGATTTTTAACCCCGCGCGTATGTACCCGGAGCTCTAGTGTGAAAACCAGTATTCATCCAGACCTGATTAACCTGGCTAACGTTCAGGAAGCGGACAGCATTCTTCGCAAGTGCGTGCATTGCGGCTTTTGCACGGCGACCTGTCCAACCTATCAGTTACTGGGTGACGAGCTCGATGGCCCCCGCGGTCGCATTTATCTGATCAAGAACCTGCTCGAAGAGAACACGATTGATAACAAGAGCCGGTTGCACCTGGATCGCTGCTTAACCTGTCGTGCCTGTGAGACAACCTGTCCATCGGGTGTTGAGTATGGTCGGCTGCTGGATATCGGTCGGGAATTCGCTGAGACACGCAGCAAGGCCCCATTAAGACATCGTTTGTTGGCCCGGGCGCTACGTTTGATTGTACCCAGGCGCTGGCTATTCCATCCTTTACTGAAACTCGGGCAGCTGTTTCGACCGATACTGCCGTCACCGTTGCAGGCGCAGGTACCGGCCAGCGCGCCGGTACAATGGCTGCCCCCTGAACAAAAGCAGGAGACATCTGAACATGATGGGGTTCGTGAAAATGACAAAGCGGTATTGCTGTTAACGGGTTGCGTGCAATCCGCGGCAACACCCAATGTTGTGGCGTCTTTACAGAAAATACTTGCCTGCGAGGGTCGGCCGTCAGCGCTGATCAATGAAGGTTGTTGTGGCGCGCTGGACTATCATCTGTCGGCCCACAATGCCGGCATCGACCGAATGAAACGGGTCGTGGATCAACTTTATCCGATGCTGCCGCAGGCGGAGGCGATCGTTTCCAGTGCGACCGGATGCGGTGTCACTATCAAAGAATACCCGGAGATGCTGAAGCATCTGCCGGACTATGCTGCCAGAGCGCAGGCCATCGTTGAGAAGCTGCGTGACCCGGTTGAACTGCTGGCAGATCTGAAATTGTCCCTTCCGGGTGGCAGCGTCGCCGTGCATACACCCTGCAGTATGCAACACGGTCTCAAACTTCAGGGTCAGTTGGAAGCACTGCTGACGCGTTGGGGGTTTACGGTGCATTCCCATGCAGAAGCGCATCTATGTTGCGGTTCTGCAGGGAGTTATTCCATTCTGCAGCCCGAATTGTCTGCCCGTCTGCGTACTCGAAAGCTTGGGCACCTGGAGGGTGCTGGTGCCGCTCAGATAGTGACTGCCAACATCGGTTGTCAGATGCATCTGGGCGCTCAGTCCACGCAACCGGTGCATCATTGGCTGGAAGCAGTCGCCGCGCAGTTACCCCCCACAGAAGCCAGGGGTCAGGACCAAGTGCCAGGTCCAAAGTAAGCTGCGGGCAATCAAGCACCTTGATTTCAGAAGTGCTATTTACGCAGCGCATCAATCTGCTCACGAAAAGATTCACTGCCAAGTACCAGGCCTGTGTTGATACAGTGCCTGATCTTCTGCATAACTTCGGCGGATAGCGATTCAGCAATCATCTTACGATATTTCTTCTGACGCTCACTTTCACTATGACCGAGTCCCAGATAAGTGGCGTGTGGTCTCCACATTTTTGCATGCTGGGAAAACGCATGACAGCGGTAGCTTGACCAGCGATAGTCGCCAGGATCGCGTGTCATCCCGGCACGTACTGGATTGAGTTCAATATATCTTATGCAATTGAGAAGGTAGCTATCTTCCTGCACGAGTGAGGATTTGAATCTGCCGTCAAACAACGTACCAGTTCGAGCGTATTTGAAATTGAAGGGTTGCACGTAGTGGCGCCCTATATGGCGCATCAGGTGTGACACACTTTGATCCGTAGAAGGCGTCATGACCAGATGCACGTGGTTTGTCATAAAGACCCATGCATGTATCGCAACGCCATACTTCGTTGCACCTTCGTATAAGCTGTTCGCATAGGCAGCCATGTCATCGTCGCATGTGAAACAGACTCGCCGGTTGTTGCCACGCTGGATGACGTGAGTTGGATGATTGGCAGGGCAGAATCTAGGAGGGCGTGGCATTTCTGAATTGTGGACGGGTGCGACGCAGTAATATGTAGGAAAGCCAATTAGCCGTTTTTGGGAAATGCCACCCTGTTCGTGTCAGTTGGATCTGGCACTTGGTCCTGACCCCTCAGATCCTGACCCCTCAGATCAGGCCGGCTTGCTCGTAGAGCCACCAGAGTAGTCCTTTCTGTGCGTGCATCCGGTTTTCTGCCTGATCGAAGATGATTGAGCGTGGGTCGTAAACCAGCTCGCTGGTGATCTCGTAGCCATCGTGGATCGGCATGTCGTGCATGATCTTCAGTGACCGATCACCGACCAGCTGCTGATTGATCTGGTAAGGCATCATTTCAGCGACCCTGGCTTCTTTCTCATCCTGGAAATCAGGATTGTTGAAATACTGCATGTCGACCCAGGTATCCGTGTAGATAAAGTCGGCAGCATCAATGGCTGCTTGCGGGTCTTTAACGTGACGCACATGGGTGGAAGACTCGATGATCGTTTGCACGTCTGCATCAAGGCTCTCGCCATTGTCTGCCTGCGGAGGTGTGGCGAGTGTCAGGTTAACGCCCAGTTTGTCGCAGATGATACTGAGCGAGTTCGACACGTTGTTCTGTACGCCGACATACAGGATGTTGGCGTCCTGCAGTGCGCCGTCCCAGTGTTCGGATACGGTCATCAGATCTGTGAGGGCCTGGCAGGGATGAAACTTTTCACAACAGCCATTGATCACCGGCACCTGGCTGGCGCTGATGATCTTGTCGAGGTCACTGTTGTGCAACAGTCTTGCCATGATGCAGCTGACGTTGCGCGACAAATAAGCTGTCTCGTGCTCAATCCCTGACAATACAAAATTGGAGGTCATCCAGTCGACATAGATTGCATGCCCACCCAGTTCGGTCATACCCGCCTCAAATGACACGCGGGTGCGGGTGCTGGTTTTCTGAAACAACATCGCCATGCTCTGATTCGCCAGAAGCGTTCGGTAGTTATCAGGGTTGGCTTTGATCTGGGCGGCGCGATTCAGGATATCCTGAATCTCGTCAGCGCTCAGATCTTTCAGATTAGGCAGGTGTCGCATTTCCAAACTCCAAAAAAAAAAGCCAGCAGTGCTGGTTTTTAATTGGCTGGCCCGGTGAATGTCCCAGACGCAGAACGCGAAAATTAACGGAATCGACGAGTTTTGTACAGTCGAATAAGATGAAGCTAAATGTAGGGTAAACGGAACCATATGTGCGGCCGCTTTAATATTATCGATGATCCCATGACACAGTTGCTGATGGAAATTACCGGGATGACCAGTGACTGGCATATCGACACGTCGCTGAACATTGCGCCGACGCAAACGGTGCCGGTGTTGCGCTACGATGATCATTGGTCGATAACACCGATGCGATGGTGGTTGGTGCCTTATTGGTCGCCGGCACCGTCAACGAAGTACAGCATGTTCAATGCAAAATCCGAGACGCTTGCCACCAGCAGAGGGTGCTGCCCTGGCACTTACTTTACAGTTTGTACCGGAGACATGGTTTACAGTTTCTCCGATATAAATGGATTCGTTGTCGGTTCTACACGACATTCATCCTGATCAAAAAATCCTAAATCATAGTCCATAAAGCTGACAAGCCAGATTTTGTCCGCAACCTCTCTAATACCCACTAATTGGCATGCAAAGGACTTGCTCAGGTTGATTTTTCGCTTTCCGATGCAGATTCGTCCACATTTGGTCACACGAACAGTCCGATCATGGAATGGGTATTCTGGTTCATCTGGCGGGCGATAGGCACGGCTCGATGGTGTATATACTTCGGCCGGGTACTTGCCTCCGAGTGCCTGGTGGGGACGTTCGTTGTTGTAAACCCCGACAAATCGATCGAACCGTTCTTGCTGTTGCAAAAAGTTCGGTGAAGCAGGCTTAGTCGCTTCCTTCTTCAGCGTCAGGTGCATCCGTTCATGACGTCCATTTTGTTCTGGGTGGCCCGGTTTGATACGTTCAATCCTGATACCTAGCCTTAACCACCAAACAGACAACCGGCTCATGCCATAAAACGCGTTAGGCGAAGCAAAAGGGATACCATTATCGGTGCGTATGGCCGCAGGAACACCGTACTCCTTGAATGCTCGTTCAAACACCGAGAATGCAAAGTCTGACCTGGTGGAAGAGAGTCCTTCGCATGTCAGAAGATAACGCGAGCTATAGTCAGTGATCGTCAGTGGATAGCAATACTGTTTGTTGCCTAGCAGGAACTCTCCCTTGTAGTCAGCGCACCAAAGTCCATTGGGTGTTTGGACGTTGCTGAGCGGCGTCCCCTGGGCCTTTCCGTGCCTGCGTCGTTTGCGACGGTTAACCAGGTTGTGTCGATCCAGAACTGCATGAACTGTGCTTTTGGCAGGGGGTGTGATCATAGGATATTCCTTGATCAACTTATCGCGGATCTTACGTGCACCCCAACTAGGATGATCACGTTTAACTTTCAGGATTGTTCGCTCAATCTGGAAGGGCAATTGATTAGCATGACGATAGGGTCGACGGCTCCGATCCTTGAGACCATCGAGCCCACATTCTTTGTAACGGTTAAAGATCTTGTATCCGGTTACTCTTGAGATACCAAAATCTTTACATACAGTGGTCATTTTCTCGCCATCGAGCAGACGAGCGATAAATCTGAGACGTTCATCCATAGGTTTACACTCTTTCCAAGGCATCTGGGAGCTCCCAAATACCTAAATATGTAAACCATGTGCCCGGTAAAATCTGTAAGCTATGTGTCGGGTACTACAGAGCTTTCGCGGGTCCGTTCGAACGGCGCCGGTGCATTGTTCCGGTGACCGGCTACTACGAATGGAAGAAGCAGGGTGAAGTCAAAGCCCCTTATTACATCGAACCTGAAAGCGATGCTGGTTTTGCGTTTGCCGGTCTCTGGGATCGATGGCAGAAGGGCGATGAAATAGTTGAAAGCTGCACCATCATCACGGCAGCGGCCCCGGCGTCAATCAAGTGGTTACATCATCGAATACCCGTGCACTTGACGGCGGAACAGTCAGCAGCCTGGGTGAATCAAGCCACCAGCCCTGATCAGCTAAACCGGCTGCTGGCAGCGGAACTGCGCACGTCAATTAAAGTGACGCCAGTCTCGACCTACGTAAATAATGCGAGAAACAAGGATGACCGCTGTCTCGAACCTGTGGGAGATCCGATTATTGTTCACTGATCGGCTTTACGCGCAGCGCCGCTAGTTCCGGGATACATGAAAGGTGCCGTCGTCCTCGATGTTATCGAGTGCATACTCCACCTCGCCGCGAATATCTGCTTCGGTGCGACCAAGACTCCGATAATACTGCAGCAGGTTCCAAAGCAGGGCCTGACCGTAAGCACTGCCGGAAACCCCTGCGTCTTCTGCAGCTTTTAGTCCTTCAATCAGGTGTTCTTTGGTCACTTCAAACGTATTCATGCTGATATTCATCCGGAGTATTTATCGCGTGACCGGCATTATCCCTGACCGCTGTTCAGGTGCATTGATTTGTATCAACTCTCAAACCGTGTCCTAAAATCAAACCGTGTCCTAAAATCAGACATAGGTCGCAGATACCTGACCAAACTCGGTTCTGGCGATCAACTCACGGTGCACTTCGTCAGGCCCATCTGAGAGTCTGAGCGCACGGTGTGCCGCCCACATTCTGGCCAGCGGCGTGTCCTCGGAAACCCCGGTGCCACCATGCATCTGGATGGCGCGGTCAATCACGCTTAACGCCATACTCGGGACAACAACTTTCATCTGTGCAATGTCGGTCAGCGCGCGCTCAAGTCCCTGATCTTGCAGCGACCAGGCAGCTCGCAGCGCAAGCAGTCGGGCCATTTCGATGTCGGTACGCGAATTGGCGATGATATCCACATTGCCGCCAAGTTCAGACAGGGGTTTGCCAAAGGCGTAGCGCGTCTTCGCTCGATGCGTCATCAATTGGAGGGCCCGTTCTGCTGCACCAATAGAACGCATGCATTGATGGATACGGCCAGTACCCATACGATCCTGGGCAATCTCGAATCCCTGTCCCGGTTCGCCGATCAGGGCATCTGCTGGCAGCGCAACATCGTCAAACCGGATCTGGGCGTAACCACGGGGTGCGTTGTCATAACCAAATACCGGGAGCATTCGTTTTATCGTGACGCCCGGTGCATCGCTCGGTACCAGCAGTAACGACTGGCGCTTATCGGCTGTCGCAGCAGGGTCAGTGACACACATCACTAACATGAACCCGAATCTGGGATCGCCAGCGCCTGAGACCCAGGTCTTCTCGCCGCTGAGTATCCAGCCACGCCCGGTTTGTTTTGCCTGTGAAATAAAGTTGGTCGCATCCGATGACGCGACGGTGGGCTCTGACATGGCAAAACCGGACTTCATCTCTGCCGCCAGTAGCGGCAGGAGATAGTTAGCCCGCTGCGTCTCGCTACCGTATCGGGCCAGTATTTCCATATTGCCAGCGTCTGGCATGGCACAGTTGCAAACCTCGGCGGCGATCTCTGAGCGCCCCATCTGTTCTGCAAGATGCGCGTATTCCACCTGATCGTAGGCTTTTCCGTCCTTCTCGATAAATAGATTAAACAGGCCGGCATCACGGGCGCGTTGCTGCAGGTTAATCATGACATCGGGGATCTGCCAGGGCGTTGCCTGCACGGCCGCGTGATATTCCGCTTCCGCGGGGATAATGACCTCCTGAATGAAGAGCCTGAGTCGCTTCATGATCGGTTTGATGTTGTCTGAGGTACCGAGGTCCATGCGTTCTTATCTCTGTGTGATCTATCTAACGTGAGTGGTGCTGATGCTATCTGCGCTGCGCTTTCAGAGCGGCGCGCATGGTTGATTTGATCTTTGCAGGTGTGCAGCGCGCCAGGATCACCTCGTCGCAATCATGGTCCTGCATGAAACGCACGATGCCCCGCGCCAGCGCTGCAGGTAGTGATGTCTTGGTCGTTGCATCTGGCTCCATTGCGAGGTGTTTAATCAGAAGTTGCCGGGATTTTCGATCTGCTTTGGCGTCCATCCGACCCACCAGTTCATCACCCCATAGCAGCGGCAGCGAAAAATAGCCGTAGCGGCGTTTCGCTGCCGGCACATAACATTCAAGCTGATAATCAAAATCGAACAGCGCCTGGGTTCTTTTTCTGTTGATGACGCTGTTGTCGAACGGCGAGAGGATTTTAACGGCCCCGCGATTGGCACGCAGTGGCAACCTGTTCAGAACGTCCGGGCGAGAATAGTAGGTTGCTCCGTCGACGACGACCTCGATCAGCTCACCGGCTTCAACCAGATCAATGATAGCCTGGTGCATCGGTTCTCTAAGGCCGATTTTGGCCAGTCGACGAATCGTGGGTCGGGCATAACCAATATCACTTTCTGTGGCGACACCGAGGGCATCAACCATGGTTCGGGCAATGTGTCGGCACCATTCATCGACTGTCGGCATACTCACGTCAAGGTTAGACGGCACGACGTTCTCGCGGAGGTCGAATACTTTCTGAAACCTGTCGCGCCGCGTGACCATCAATTCGCCGCTAAAGAACAGGTGTTCCAGCGCCTGCTTGGCCGGCTTCCATTCCCACCAGCCACCACGACGTTTATCTTCGGTGTCCTCAAAGTCGCGGGACTGCAATGGCCCCTCTGCCTTGATGCGTGCCATGATTTCTCTGGCCAGCTTTTGATCGAAATCCCTTGAGGCGCGCCAGCCTGCCATCACCGGTAGTGCAAAGCGGTAGTGCTCAAAAGGCATGAAAGCCGCCGCGTGATTCCAGTATTCGAACAGGGTGCGCGTCTGCATCAGTTCGTTGAGATGTTCAGGCTCGAAGCTCTGGTTGCGGGTAGCGGCGATATGTTCGTGTGCCCGATTGACCACGGAAATAGTGTCAATCTGCAAATAGGACAGGCGCTGAATCGTCTTTTCAAGACCTGCCTTGCCGCGGCCAAATTCATTGTCCCGCAGCAGTCCCTGCTGTTTTAGAAACAGCTTTCTGGCGTCCCGTCTGGTCAGTTGCATGGGCCAATAGTAGCCCATGTCTATCCTGCCTGGTTCGGTTATCAGCGAAATGAACGTGGTAAGCTTTCGGCAACCAATAGTTAAGTGATAAGTCCATGAATAACTGGCGCAGGCTGCTGCTAACCTTCTTGATTTTGTCTGTCCCTGCCGGGGTTAACGCGGCTGCCACCGAGGCGGTCTACGGTGAGCAGGCGATGATAGCGTCGAGATCAACGCTGGCCTCAGAAGCTGGCATCGAAATCATGAAAGCTGGTGGTAATGCCGTAGATGGCGCGGTCGCAACCGCGTTTGCTCTGGCCGTAACTTATCCATCCGCAGGCAACCTCGGGGGCGGCGGTTTTGCGGTGATTCATTTCCCTGATGGCCGCGTGCTTTCCCAGGATCATCGTGAGATTGCACCGGCCGCTTCACACAGAGATATGTATCTCGATGAGGCGGGTAATGAGATTAAGGAACTGTCTCGTACCACGCTGCTCGCATCGGGTGTACCCGGGAGCGTTGATGGTTTGCTGGATATGCTCAACAAATACGGCAGCAAGACGCGCCAGGAAGTGCTCGCGCCGGCCATACGTTTAGCAGAATCCGGTTTTGTTCTGGATCGTTATCTGGCTAAACACATCGCAACAATTGGTAGCAAGCTCAGCAAGAATCCCGCTGCACGAGCGATTTTTACTAACGACGGTGAGCCGCTTGAGCACGGTACTGTGTTCAGGCAGCCTGACCTCGCCAGGACCCTGAAACTGATTTCCGAAAAAGGACGGGCCGGCTTTTACGAAGGGGAGGTGGCTGATCTGATTGTCGCAGAGATGCAGCGCGGTAACGGCATTATCAGTCACGAAGACCTGAAAGATTATCGCTCTGTCTGGCGGCCGCCAGTCCATAGTAACTATCGGGGATACGATATCTGGACCATGGGACCGCCATCGTCTGCAGTGCTGATTCTGCAGATATTGAACATGCTTGAACCCTACGATGTGAGGTCCATGGGCTGGGGCAGTGCGGCACTGATTCACCTTATGATCGAGGCCGAACGAAGAGCCTATGCTGACCGGGCCCAGCATCTCGGTGATCCTGATTTCTATGATGTGCCGCTCGCTGGACTGGCGAGTAAAGCCTACGCAAAGCAGCGTTTTGCCGATGTCGATCCTGATAAAGCTTCCGATAGCGAGGAAATTGGCGCGGGGCAACCGCAGGAAAATGAGAGTACGGAAACCACCCATTTTTCGGTGATTGATGCTGAGGGTATGGCGGTATCCTTTACCACAACGCTGAATAGTCCCTATGGCAGTGGTATTGCGGTGCCTGGGACTGGCGTGCTGTTGAACAATGAAATGAATGATTTCTCAGTCAAGCCGGATACGATGAATCAATTTGATCTGATTGGTCGAGAAGCTAATGCCATTGCGCCGCGAAAGCGGATGCTGAGTTCCATGTCGCCGACCATCGTGTCACGAGATGGGAAGCCTTTTCTGGTGACCGGCTCGCCAGGCGGTTCAACAATTATTACGACCACGCTGCAGGTCATCATGAACGTGATTGATCACGAGATGACATTGGAAGATGCGGTGAGTGCACCCCGGTTTCACCACCAGTGGAAGCCCGACCGAATCATTCACGAGCGTTTTTCTTTTTCCCCTGATACCCGGCGCCTGCTGGAAGAAAAAGGCCACAACAGTTATTTCAACTTCACCTTCTTCCGTGGCATAGGTGACGCTAACTCCGTCATGGCCCGGGATGGCCTCCTGCATGGCGTCAAAGACCCCCGGGCTGAGGGTGTCGCGGTAGGGTACTGATTTGAAGTTGCTGGCGGTAGATGGCTTTAATCTGATTCGACGGGTCTATGAAGCCAGGCAGGCAAGTCGACCGGAGGACATGGCGTCTGTCATCGATGCGGCCAGACGCTCACTCGAGCGAGCCCTCAATGCCCACGCGCCGACCCATGCTGCAGTTATTCTGGAAGACCATGATCGTACCTGGCGGCACCTGCTCTATCCGGATTACAAGGGTAATCGCGGCGAGACACCATCGCTGTTGATAGATTATCTGGATAAATTTGTGGCCGCGTTTGAACAGGTCGGAGTGATGTCCTGCAATCTGCCGAGTTATGAGGCAGACGACGTCATCGCGACGATGACCCGGGTCGTTGAACATCGCGGTGGCCAGGTTGTTATTCTGTCCACCGACCGGATTTTTCTGCAGCTCCTTAATCCCAGGGTGATCGTGTTTGATCATTTTAACGAGCAGCGGCGGGACGTTGAATTTGTTGCGGCTGACCTGGGGCTAAAGGTTGATTCGCTGATTGATTATCTCGCGCTCGTCGGCGACAAGAGTAATAATGTTAAAGGTGTGCCCGGGATCGGTCCAAAGTCGGCGGTGACGCTGCTGAGGGAATACGGCACGCTTGATCAGCTGCTGGCTTCAGACAGCGAGGATCGCCTGGTGGCCAAGGTGCAGGACCATCGCGATGAAGCGTTGCGCTGTCGTCAGCTTGTTACGCTGAAAACCGACGTGGAACTCGGCTTGAACCTCAAGACTTTCCGGTACCACCCACAGAATTAGATTCAATTGATAAATAAGGAACACAAGTGTCACTGACAACTGCCGCCTTTAAGGCATACGATATTAGAGGCCGAGTGCCTGATGAACTCAACGAAGAAATCGCAACCGCAATCGGTAAAGCCTATGCGGCTTTTCTGCGACCGAAACGGGTCGTGGTTGGTCACGATATAAGGCTTTCCAGTCCAGCAATTACCGATGCGCTGATCCAGGGTTTGCTGGCCAGCGGCGTGGATGTTGTACACATCGGTACCTGCGGGACTGAAGAGATTTACTTCGCCACTGATCATTATGACTTCGATGGCGGTATCGTTGTCACCGCCAGTCACAATCCCAAAGACTACAACGGGATGAAGATGGTGCAGCGTGGCGCCAGACCTATCAGTGGTGATACCGGGCTCAATGACATTCGTGATCTGGTTGCGGCCAATCGCTTTACCGACTTACCTGGCGGCGGCAGTCTAACGACGCTTGATCATCGTGATGCCTATATCGAAAAGTTACTGGGTTACGTGGATCAGGATGCGGTCGCAGGTATGAAGATTGTCGCGAACCCTGGCAACGGTGCAGCCGGTCCTGTGGTCGAGGCATTGATGGAAAAACTACCAGTAGAGCTGGTACCCGTTCATATGGTGCCCGATGGCAACTTTCCTCATGGTGTCCCCAATCCTTTGTTGCCGGAGAATCGCCCACCGACCATCGATGCGATCAACGCCTCGGGTGCCGATATCGGTGTTGCCTGGGACGGTGACTTCGACCGTTGTTTTCTGTTCGACGAGAACGGCCGGTTTATCGAGGGGTACTACATTGTTGGTCTGTTGGCCGCAGCGTTTCTGGATCGCCAGCCTGGCGAGGCGATTGTTCATGACCCGAGACTCACCTGGAATACAGTGGATATTATTGGTGACCGGGGCAGGGCGGTGCAGAGTAAAACCGGTCATGCCTTTATCAAGGAACGGATGCGTGCCGAAGACGCCGTCTATGGCGGTGAAATGAGCGCGCATCACTATTTTCGGGATTTCTCTTACTGCGATAGCGGCATGATTCCCTGGCTGCTCATTGCTGATCTGATGGCTCGGCAGAACAAAAAACTCAGCGAACTGGTGGATGAGCGCATGGCGGCGTTTCCCTGTTCCGGTGAGATCAATCGCCGTATAGAAGATCCTGCAGCGCTGTTGGCGATGTTGGAAAAAGAGTACGCCGAGAAAGCCGATCAGGTAGACCGGGTTGATGGCTTAAGCGTCGCATTCGCGGATTGGCGATTTAATGTGCGGGCGTCGAATACAGAGCCCGTGGTGCGTTTGAACGTAGAATCCCGAGGTGATGATGCCTTGATGCGGGAGAAAACCGATGAACTGCTTGCTCGCATGGGTGGCGAACCTGCATGAGTCAGCTGATGGCCAATGGCGTCTCGCTGGCGGTTGAACAACATGGTGATCCCGATGCCGCCGCGATGATTCTAATGCGAGGCCTGGGTACTCAATTGATCGACTGGCCGGCGGCGTTTGTATCAGGGCTGGTTGCTGCCGGGTTTAGGGTGGTGACTTTTGATAATCGGGACGTTGGCCTCAGCCAGAAGTTTTCCGGCGACCCTGATATCTCGGCGTTAGCCCTGGGGGCTGCTGCTCCCTATACACTGCAGGATATGGCAGCGGATGTGGTGGGCATGATGGACACGCTGGGTTTGGCGCGTGCTCATCTGTTTGGCATATCGATGGGCGGTATGATCGGGCAGGTTGTCGCCGCGAATTATGGCGATCGTTTGTTGAGTTTTTTTTCCGTCATGTCGAGTTCTTCGCGACCCGGTTTACCCGGACCAACACCTGAAGCAGCCGCAACCCTTGCCGCAGAAACCTCGCCCGATGCAACGGCAGACGAGATTGTTCGAGCCACCGCAGACGGTCTTCGTGTTTGCGGTTCTCCCGGATATCCTTTGGCCGAGTCGGAACGGCTGGCTATTGCCCGGGCACGCTTTGCGCGTTGTTACTATCCGGCCGGTGTGTCCCGGCAGATGGCGGCTGTGGTTGCCAGCGGCGATCGTTCGGCGCTACTCGAGACAATTGTGGTGCCAACGCTGGTGATACACGGTGCGGATGATCCACTGATTCCGCTGGCTGCGGGTGAGGATACCGCTGCATTGATTCCCGGTGCTTCGCTAAAGGTTATTGACGGTATGGGGCATGATTTACCTGCAGCACTGGTGCCGGAGATGTTGGATGTGGTGACGGGGTTTGTTGAGGGCTTGGGTTAGGGGGCTGTTTATGGTCGTCTAATCGGCGGCTTTGCCCGTTGGGGTTTTTAGGTCCCTCGCGTTTTGGCCGAGTATCGCTCAGGGCTGTTTATGGTCGTCTAATTGGCGGCTTTACCCGTTACGGTTTTTAGGTCCCTCACGTTTTGGGCCGAGTATCGCTCAGGGCTGTTTATGGTCGTCTACTTGGCGGCTTTACCCGATGGGGTTTTTAGGTCCCTCGCGTTTTGGCCGAGTATCGCTAAGGGCTTTTAAGTTTGGCGGCGGTGCGTTCTTCCAGTGAGATCAGGTCGATGAGAATGTGGCCGCTCTCTACCAGGTAGGGGTCAGGGGCGTCTTTCTTTTCCTCTGGTTCCTTGGCGGGTGCGCTGCCACCGGCCATTTCGCTACCGGCGACGGTGTCCGGATTCTCAGGGTCTTGCTGGGTCGGGATGATTGCCGCGCCGCCGGTTTCACCGCTCGCTGTGGGTGTTGGCGTGTCATTGCTGGCGACGATATCAGCGTCCGCGTCCAGTTCGTCCAGGGACGCTATTGGTGCTTCTCCCAGGCCGAGGCGTTTACGGTTTTCCAGGTCCAGCCAGAAAGCCTCCCGGTCCGCTTTTTCCTGAAGCCTGGCAGCATGATTCAGACTGACAGTATCGGTTTCGTTGCGCGCTTTGCGGTAGACAAACGCTTCCCTCAGGTAGTTGAAGTCTGGATTGTCTGACACCCGTTGTTCGTGCAGTGTGCGCAATTCAGGGACCAGGTGATTAATCTGGTGCTTGCGGCGATAGTTGGTCGCTGTGATCTTGTCCCACGGCAGTGGCTCATCGAGGGTGCTTTCACCGATAGAGTCAGGGTCATAACTTGAAGGGTAGAGTATGTCGGGAATAATGCCGCGCTCCTGGGTACTCTCGCCAGAGATCCGGTAGAACTTGGCCTGGGTCAGCTTCAGCTGGCCTCGATTGAGCGGCAGCAGAGACTGTACGGTGCCTTTGCCGAAGGTCTGGCTGCCAATAATGATGCCTCGCTCATAGTCCTGGATAGCACCGGCGAAAATTTCGGAGGCAGATGCACTGAGGCGATTGACCAGAACGGCCAGTGGACCGTCGTAAACCACATTAATATCTCTGTCATCGAGAATGTCGACGCGATCACTTTTGCTTCGGATCTGGACAGTGGGACCACGGTCAATAAATAGACCTGTCAGCATTTTCGCTTCCTGCAGGGAGCCACCGCCATTGTCACGAAGGTCAATGACGATCCCGTCAACTTCCTGCTGTTCAAGTTCTCTAATCAGACGTTTCACATCTCGGGTGGTGCTGCGAAAGTTGCGGTCGCCTTTTTGTAGTGCCCTGAAATCAACATAAAATGTTGGGATGTCGATGACACCAATTTTGTGGGCGGAGCCGAACTGCTCAATCTCTATCACTTCAGACTTGGCAGATTGTTCCTCCAGCTCAACTTTTTTTCGTGTGATCTCAATGGTCTCCGCGATCTGATCGGCATCGGCGGCATGGATGACGTCGAGTTTGACGACTGAATCCTTGCGGCCCCGGATCAGTTGAACAACCTCGTCCAGACGCCAGCCGACGACATCCACCATTTCACCATCGATACCCTGTCCGACAGCGATAATCTTGTCGTTCGGCTTAAGCAGACCTGATTTGTCCGCGGGACCCGCAGGTACAAGAGAAACCACTTTGGTGTATTCGTCTTCCAACTGCAGAACGGCACCAATACCCTCGAGCGAGAGGCTCATGTTGATATTGAAATTCTCGGAAGTTCGCGGTGAAAAGTACTGGGTGTGTGGGTCGTAGGTTTTGGTGAAGGAGTTCATATACAGCTGATAAACGTCTTCGCTATTCGTCTGTTGGGTGCGTGACAGACGATTGCTGAACCGTTTGATGAGGAGTTCCTGTACTTTCTCAGGTTCTTTGTCGGTCAGCTTCAGGTTAAGCACCGCATCCTTGACGCGCTTGCGCCAGAGTTCGTCAAGCTCTTCCTGGGTCTCAGCCCAAGGCGCTTCGTCGCGGTCAACCAGTAGTTCTTCTTCTACGGTGAAATCAAACTGATCAATGCCGGCCTCGAGCATGGCGATCACCTTCTCAAATCGCGCGATGACATGGGCGTGGTAGCGGTTAAAAATGTAGAAGGCCGGGTCGAGATTGCCGCTCTTCAGGGCGTTATCCATCTCGAAGCGGTACTTCTCAAACTCGGCGATGTCTTTCTTCAGGAAGTAGCTTTTGCTCGGATCCAGGTCATCGATGTAGGTATCGAGAATTTTGGCGGACAACTCGTCGTTCAGTCGGGTCGATACATAGTGACGTGATGCGAGGGCATCAACAATATTCTGAGTGGTTGTCGTGTGAACGGGTAATGGCGTCAGTGGCGAGTTGGCTGATTGGTCAACCAGTGCTATCGCAGAGTGTGCGAACAGTGAGAGCGAAAGCAGGAAGACAGTTGTTTTTTTCATTAATTAGCGACTCTTTTTAATGACGACTTATAGTGACCAACAATTTACGGTGACAATCGATCCATGGTGGCATTCGGCTGCCTTTACAACGACTTAACGCCTCAGCCATTGGCGACCTCTGGTCGAGACAAGCATGCGCTGCGCCAGCGGTTAATGTATCCAACAAGACTTAGTCAGCGCCTGCACGGTAAAAGTTCAGGCGGACTATCCGGACAACGCTTCGTTTCATCGACGATGTGTCAGTTTAGTGTTGAATTACGCCGGTCTTCAAGCCATTCGCCCGTTTTGTTCAACCCTTGAGTAGACTGGGCCGTCTGAGCGTCAGAATAATCAGGAATTTGTGGCATAATTCGCCGCTTGTTCCGCCCTCATGAAGTTGAATCTATGTTTAAAACTACAATTATCAAAGGCTTAGCCTGCCTGCTGTTCACCTTTGCAGCGTTCGCCCAGGCAGAGGAAGCGGCCGCGCCCGTCGCAGAAACGAACCTGGAAAGTGATCTCGGCTACTTTTATGGCTATTCCTTCGGCAACATGCTCCGTGATGGCGGTAGTGAAGTTGTTGATGTAGAGCGTCTCATGGCAGGTCTACAGGACGCACTTGCGCGCAGAATGCCGCAACTATCAGAGGCGCAGCAACGTGCCGTGATTGAAGAAGTGCGTTCCCGGCAGGAAGCGATCGCAGCCCAACGTCAAGCAGAGGCGCAGGCCAGACAGCAGGCTGAGGTCGCTGGTGGTATCGCGAATCTGACGGCAGCCAATGAGTTTCTGGCGCAGAATGCAACGCGCGCTGAAATACGGTCGACACCCTCAGGTCTGCAATATGAAGTGATTGAAGATACCCCGGGTGACACGGCCTCGGCAAACAGTGTTGTGGTTGCGCATTACAAGGGGACGCTGATCGATGGCACCGTGTTTGATCAATCAGGCGAGAGCCCCGTTGAGTTTGAACTGCAGCGTGTCATTCCAGGTTGGACCGAAGGTCTGCAGTTGATGAGTCCGGGCGATAAGTATCGTCTCTACATACACCCTGATCTGGCTTATGGGGCGGGTGCCGTTGGCCAGATACCCCCGAACTCGTTGCTTATCTTTGATATCGAATTGATTGATCTCAAGTAGTGGTCGAGCAGGTCGTCACTGAGCAGGCACTACTCAACGATTAAGCCGATAGTCTGGAGCAGGTCAGGGGCCTGTTCCAGATTAATCCTGACGCCGGTCAGGTCGATGAGGCGAACGTCGAGGCCCGCGAGCGTGGCACCGCGAAGGTCTGCATCTTTCAGCACCAGATTTCGGGCCTCGACATGATGAAGTTCGCAATCAGCGAGCACAGCGCCGGTCAACACAGCACTGTCCAGAGTTGCATGGCTCAATCGGCTGCCTGAAAAGTCGGCACAGGAAAGGTCGACCCCTGACAGATCAGCATAAGCAAGATTGCAATCAGTGAAGCTCGCTTCGTTCATCGAGACTGTATCCGCCAGCGAGTTGCCATTGGTGGCCCCGGCGAATAACACACCGGACATCTGGCTCTGATGGAAAGCGCTTTGGTAAAGGCTTGCCCTTGAGAAATCTGCCAGGGTCAACACACAATTCTGGAATGTACAGCGGCGGACTTTCGCGAAACGAAAGGATGTGCCGGCCTCGGTTTGCGCGTCGTAGAAGTCACAGTCTAAAAAGCTGACTTCAACCAGTTGGCTGCTGCTGAAGTTACAGCGCTGAAACCGGCAGTGTTTAAAAGACTGCGACGCGAGTTCACATCCTGTGAAGTCAATATCCGAAAAGTCGCAATCCACAAAGCGCTGAGGCGCAAGGACAGCGGGGCAGGCCTCGTCAGAAAAAGAGACCTGACAGGATTCGCTGTCTGCCGTCAGCGCAGTGAGCGTTGGCGCCGACGCGCGGGTCAACCGAGCGCCGCTTTCAGCGCCCGTACTGCATCAGCCATGGCATCTCTGGCGCCCTGGGTAACATCCGTTGCACCAAAGAATCCGTGGATCATGCCGTCATAACGTTTGACCTCAACAGCAACCCCTGCGTCCGATAACGCTCTGGCGTAGCTTTCGCCCTCGTCTCTTAACGGGTCGAACTCCGCCGTCATGATTTGAGCTGCGGGCAGGCCAGAAAAGTCGCTTGCCTGTAATGGCGCAGCGAGTGGATTCTTGCGATTCGCTTCGCCCTGACCGATGTAGTGATCCCAGAACCACTGCATACCTTCTCTGGTCAGGAAATAGCCTTCTGCGTTTTCATGATAAGAACCGGTATCGAAGTTCACGTCAGTAACGGGATAGAACAACGCCTGAAAGGCGATGGCCGGCTGGCCCTGATCACGTGCCTTGATACAAGCGGCAGCGGCCAGGTTGCCGCCGGCGCTATCGCCGGCGACGGCAATTTTTTCAGGGTCGATATTCAATTCAACAGCGTTTGCCGCGATCCAGCACAGGCCATCGTAACAATCGTCGATGGGGGCGGGGAAAGGGTTTTCCGGTGCCAGGCGGTAGTCCACGGAAATAACGGCATAGCCGGTCTCAGCGGCCAGCTGTGTGCAGATGGTGTCGTGGGTGTCCAGGTCACCAATAACCCAGCCGCCGCCGTGGAAATAAACGATGCAGGGTGTTTTCTCCATCGTGTCGCGGTAGATGCGGATTTTGATGCCGTTGGCATCTCGATCTTCGATATGTTTGATATCAGCAACATAGGCAGCCGCTTGCAGCCCTCGATACATCTCTCGCGCTTCTGGAGGCGATACATCGGTCATGGCAGGACCGCCAGCGGCGGCCATCTGTTTCAACATTTCCTGGTAGACTGGATCTAATGGCATTTTTTATCCTTTTTCACTAAATCTTATGTTCACTTAATCTGAGACTGCATCGAGTGTAAGCTACGAGCGACTTCTTGCCAATTTGGTGCGTGCCATGCTCAAAGACCCGCTGGTCAGACGATTTATCTCCGCATCCTTTTTTGCCGGTGCGTTTGTCTGGGTGGCCGTCCGATACTTCAACGTCGAAGCGGATGTTGTCTGGGTGCTTTTTCTGCTGTCGTTTGCCTTCGTCGGTGGTCTGATTGTTGTTGGTCTGTTTCTGGCGCCTCTGGTTCGTCTGATCCGGCGAGACCCGCCGTTTCTCGCGAATATTGATCTTTCAGAAGATGCGCCGGACGCCGCTGACAAAACGGATACCGCGCCTCGCGATCAGGGCGCTTCATAATTCAGTGGGTGCAGGAACCTGTCTGGTCGCGGCATATAGTAAGACTCGTAGTCCACCGAAAACGCCACCGTGTGTGCTCTGCCTGTGATCCTGTCGCGGCTGATGAGGCCAATTGCGCGTGAATCCAGACTGCTGTCCCGGTTGTCCCCCAACATCAAATAGAAGTCGTCAGGAATCTCGATGGGGCCGAAGCTGTTCTGGTTGTTCGGTTCAGCAGCTTTCATCATCACGGGATAGCTGGCCTTGCCGATCTGTTCCAAAAAGAAACTGTGGTGATGTTGCTGATACAGGTCCAGTTGACGCACGATGTCCGGATCGAGATCGGCATAGCGCGCGGGTGTGTCGTTAACAAATAACTGGTTATTGCGCATCGCAATGATATCCCCGGGCAGACCGATGACGCGTTTAATCAACAGCCGGTCGTCTTCCGGTGAAAAGAAAGTCACGATTTCACCGTGGGTCGGATCTGACCACCTGCCTACCTCCCAGCTGGTGAAAGGCACTTTAAGGTCATAAGCGAGCTTGTTGACCACAACCCGGTCTCCTTCGAGAATCGTGGGCTTCATCGAGGGTGTGGGCACCTGATTCCAGTCCGCGATGGCGGAGCGAAACAGCATCATGACAAGCAGGAAATAGGTGAGGACTCGGAACTCAGTCCAGAAGGTTTTCAGCGATTGTGTCAGCCGTTTGCGCATGTTGCGTACGGGTTGTTTTTCTTCGAGTCTATCAGAAACCGGTAATACGCCGACCGGATTTCTGTACAATCTCCGGCAGGGTCTGTAATCTAAGTGAACAAGCTTCACTAAGCTCTTGAAATTACATTAGAAAAGGTCGCCGACCATGCTGAGAATACAACACAAAGATGGCAGTGGTGATTCGGTGGATTTGATCGCCCCCGGCAAGACAATAGGGCAGGGTGCCGTTAATGACATCGTTATCGACAAACCTGGCGTCAATGGCTTCCATGCGGATATTCAGGTTGATGGCGATAATGTCACAATTACGGATGTGAATACGCCGACCGGGACTTTCGTCAACGGCGAAAAGATATCAGGCCCGACCAATCTCAGGGCTGGCGACTCAATCCTTATTCAAGGGGTGGAACTGGAAGTTCTCGAAGATGAAGCCGGGGCGGGTAAAACCCTGGTGCTTTCAGGGACAGCGCTGATCGAATTGGGTACCTCAAGTTGGTCGCTGGTTGCTGATTCGGGACCAGAAAAAGGCCAGGTCATCCCAGTTGTGGAACGCACGGAGATTGGGCGCGCGCTGGAATGTGATATCTCGATTCTGGAACCCGGACTGTCACGCAAGCATGCAGAGCTGGAACCGGACGGCAACAAACTTGTTATTCGTGATCTTGGGTCAGTTAATGGCACCTGGGTGAACGCCGAGAAAATTGAAGAAGTTCAGCTGAAAGACGGTGATGTGCTCCAGTTCGACAAGATTCGATTCATCGTTTCAGCCCCGGGCTGAGGCTGCGGTCTTTCCGTAAATTGCCTACGGCATCAGTGACTGCAGTGGTCACGGGAACCGGACCAGAGCCAGGTTTCGTTTGGGGCAGGTAAGTCCTAGTCGGCTCGAGTCACCGGTGCCCTTAGTAGCCTGAAAATCTCTTTCACCCCAGGCGGTTTCCCCGTCATCAGAATACCCACTCTGAAAACCTTGGCTGCCAGCCAGAAAGCAACCACGATAGAGACAATCAACAGTATCGTTGTCAGTGCGTATTCTGTGCTCGTCGGTGGACCTGCCGCACGATTCATCATGACAAAGGGTGTCAAGGGCGGCACGTAAGAGAGTATCTGGGCAAGTGTGCCGTTTGGATCCCGGCCAATGGGTATCATCAGCAATATTGGCACCATCTGAATCAGTTGCACGGGCATGATCAGATTCTGGGCTTCTTTCAGATTGTTGCAGAGCGAACCCAGACCCACCAGCAACGCCGCGTAAAGCAGATAGCCAAGCAGAAAGTACATGATAAAAGACAACAGGAACCAGGGGTCGGCCAGCACCGATGACAGATCAATGGGTAGTTCGACCCCTAAAAGCGCAGGCAGACCAACAAAAAAGGCCAGCGCCATCAACATCCAGGCCGTAACGATGGTCAGTCCCGTGACCGCGATACCAACAATCTTGCCGCCCATGAGCGTGATTGGCGAAACTGATGACAGCAGCACTTCAACGAGTTTGTTGGATTTCTCTTCGATGGTGTTGGTGATCAACATCTGGGTATTTATCAGCACCGAAATCCACAGGAAATAGACAAAGGCAACCGGTGCCCACTGCCGCGCAATATCGGTGTTATCAACGGCCTCTGCTGCGCCATCTTCGCTGATGCTTACACCGCTGAATTCTATGGGCGTGCTGATCCAATCTGCGGTCTCGGCATCAATATCACTCTGCAACAGTCTTTTTTCCCTGACCAGCTGGCTGACAATCTCACTGAACCAGGTTTGTAGATCCCGGTCAGTCAGGTTGTTTGAAACATATCTGGCGTCACTGCCATCCTTTACCGTGTCGGCTCCAATGACGAAGTAGGCAAACAGGGTCTCTGTTTTAATCTTTTCATCCAGCGTCACTTCGCTGGCGGTATCTATCATGCGGAAGTAATTGCCTGAGATGCGGTCAGAGAGTCTGGCGCGGTCTGCTGCCGGTAGTGTTTGCCACCAGACACGAATGTTTTGCCGATGTTGTTGTAACTGTGTTTGTAGGCGTCGGGATAGGTCGTTATCGAGTGCGCCCTGATCCAGCAGGAAAGTAACCACACCATCACGAGCACTGTCATCAAGCGCCCGCAATTCAGGGAAGATAGTCGCGAAGAACGCGGGTAGTTCATCTTCGCGGCCCTTCTTGAAATCAGACAGCAGGTAGTGAAAGTCGCGGCGAGCAATCTCCCCAATAACCTCATCGAGAAGGCTGCCGCTTTCGTCAATAACCGCATAGGTTTTCGCTTCTCGAGTGGACTCAACAAGTAGCGGCACTATGCCGACCAGCAGCAGCACCACAGGCATCATCAGCAAACCAATCCAGAATCCCTTGGTCCTGACATTTTCCAGAAACTCGCGCAGGGCAATGAGCAACATCCGATTCATGACGTTGACTCACCGACGGTACGGACAAAAATTTCATGCAGCGACGGTTCCTTCAGCGTGAAGGTGTTTATCCGCAGGTGGGTCATCAAATCCCGAATCACCTGCTGACTATCGGCGTTGGTCTCAAGTGATAACTCCGCCGTGTTACCCATGTTGTTGACGCGCGTGATACCTTGCTGCAGCAGGTGTTTAGGGTCACCTTCATAGTCTATGAGTACGGTTGCACTGAATTGTTTTTTGATGTCCGAGACAGTGCCATCCAATATTTTTCTGCCCTGATTAACAAGCAGAATGGCATCACAGATCTGCTCGGCTTGCTCCATGATATGGGTGGAAAAAATAACGGTCTTACCCTGGGATTTCAGATCCAGGATGATGTTGCGGACGAGTTCGACGTTGATCGGATCCAGGCCGGAGAAGGGTTCGTCAAGAATGACCAGGTCAGGGTCGTGAATCAGGGTCGAGATGATTTGTACCTTCTGACCCATACCTTTGGACAGTTCCTCGCACCGTTTGGCGCTGGCATCTGCCAGATCGAAGCGCGCTAGTAATTCATCGGCGCGTGCGGCTGCGATGCGACGCTTCATACCTTTAAGGGTGCCGAAGTAGGTGATGATTTCACGGACCTTCATTTTTTTGTAAAGGCCTTTTTCTTCCGGCAGGTAACCCAGGCGGTCTTTGACTTTCTCGGGGCGGTCTTCTCCAAGCACGCGGAGCATGCCCGAATCAGGGTACAGAATGCTCATGATCATGCGGATGGTTGAGGTTTTTCCGGCGCCGTTCGGACCCAGGAAACCATAAACGGCTCCGCTCGGTACCGCAAAACTCATATCGGCAACCGCGCGCTGATCTCCGAAGTACTTGTTGACCCGTTCGAGTTCGATGCTGTTCATTCTGGCACACGATCATTGCTAAAACGTCGCTTGAGCTGCGCTGTCACTTCGGTCACAAAATGTGCGCGGTAATCCTGATAGACGCAGCTCGAGTGCGGCGTGATCATAAGATTTGGCATTGCCCACAGGGCCGAATCTGCGGGTAACGGTTCGATGTCCGTGACATCCAGGAATGCACCACCAATGTGGTGCTGGTTGTTGATCAGTGTTTCGCTGGTAAGTGCGTTGCCCCGACCGAAGTTGTAAAGGGTTACGCCAGGCTTGCACTGTTGTATTAACGCAGTGTCAAAAAAATCATCGGTGCTGCTGTCACCCGGCAGAATCAGGACGACATGATCAGCGGTGCCGAGCAACGCAGGCAATGCTTCGACACTAAACACCGGGATATCGTCATCCTGCCTGTGTCGCCTGCCGTCGACTTGACGTTTTACCCCGATAACGCTGGCGCCCGTTGCTAACCTGACCAGTTCAGCGCAGCGCTGACCGATACTGCCGTAGCCGATAAAGATGACGGTCTGGTTGCGAAGCAGTCGCGCGTTGGATTGCAGGTTTCTGTCCCAGGCACGGGCTTGAAAATTACGCCACATACCAGGCATGTTGTGGTTCATGAACAGCAGTGCACTCAATACGGATTCGGACATGACGCTACCGTGAAAGGTGCCGTGGATCACTTCAATGTCGGTTTCTGGCGCAACTTTTATCCAGTCTTTGCCCGCCGCCGGTGTCATCACGAGAGCAAGGTTCGGCAGACGCGCGTGCCAGTCAGGTTCGAACCGCCAGGAAAGCAATACGTCTGCGCGGCTTCCGTGCGTTAGTAAGGCCTCGTCGTCCTGGTGGACCACCAGGTTGGCCCCAGGGAAAGCGTCAGTCAGATCGTCAAGGTCGGCCCGGGAGAAACTGAACGCATTGACCGGATCGCTGAGTGATGTGTGTATTTCCATAATAAACAGTATAACCTTCTCCGGCCTGATTCCTCTTTGAGAAAACCGTTATGTGGGTGGAGACCAGTTGTCGTCTGGAACTCGATTATGTTGTGGAGACACCGGTGGTGCTGATCTTAAGGCCCCGCAGTGGCGCTAGTCAGTGGGTTGCCAGCGACAGTTATGATTTCAGCCAGACCGTTAACGTTACACAGTTCACTGATGTTTTTGGCAACCTGTGTCAGCGGCTTTCGGTGCCACCTGAAGGTTTTGTCATCGAAACGACTTCTCGGGTGCGAACGGCACCTGAGATGGATGCAGGCTTTGGTGCGCCCTTTGTCCCGATCCCAGAACTGCCAGATGACGTGCTGCAGTTCTTACTGCCATCACGATACTGTGAATCGGACCGGTTCGCGGGGCAGGCTATTTCGATTGCCGGTGATTCAAATGCCGGCTACGAGCAGGTTGCAAAGATTACCGCGTGGATTCGTGAAAATATCGTCTATGAACCTGGCTCCAGCGCCGAACCCTTATCGGCTGTTGAGATTTCAAGCCATGGCAGTGGCGTGTGTAAAGACCTGGCACATCTGGGTATCGCCATGTGCCGTTCGATCAGCATTCCTGCAAGATTTGTTGACGGTTATCTGATGGGTCTTGAACCGATGGATCTGCATGCCTGGTTTGAAGCATACATCGGTGGTCGTTGGTATGCGTTTGATCCGACCCAACCCGATCTACGAGGGGCGCGGGTGGCATTGGCTTATGGTAGAGATGCGACCGACGTCTCTATCTATCACCAGTTTGGTCCGCCAGCCAGATATACGGATATGCAGGTGAAGATCAGCCCGTCTCAATCTGGTTGACGTTCACTTTTACTTCAAGCGTGGTCGCAACGTTAGGGGAGGCGGTAAAGTGTCCGCTGACCGGTGGTATGTCGATGGGATTAATTGCCATTGCTACTGGAATATGGTTTTCAGCCACAATGCGATTCGCCGTCGGATCAAAACCTGTCCAGCCAGCCCCCGGTAGATAAACCTCCGCCCAGGCGTGCGTAGTGCCATCAGCTAGCGCGGTGCCGGCGGTATGGAAATAGCCGCTGACAAATCGGGAGGCGAAACCGAGTTTGCGCGTGGCAATCACAAACAACCATGCATAGTCTCGGCAGCTACCGATTCTTTTAGTGAGGGTTTCCGCAGGTGCCTGCACGCCTTCTTCGTCTCTTGCCTGGTAAAGACAATCGTTGAAGATTGAATCCGAAAGTTGGGTGAGTAGCGCGATGGTGCCATTGTTACCAGCGGTGTGCGCCGCCAGCCAGTTGTCGACCACAGGATCGCTGGCAGCACCAAAGTAGGCGCTTAGCAGTGCCTGCTCGTGTTCACTGTAGCTAAAGGGAAAGAAGTTTACGTGATCAAGCAGCGGTAGCTGGGATCGTTGCGACAGATAGTGTGAAACCTCGACTTCACTGGTGATGTTGAGAAAGGTTGTTGGCGTTTGTTCAAAAGTCACCAGCGCGACGGAGTTGTCCAGTTCATCCCGGTGCCAGCTGATCAGACTGCTTGGACTGATATCCAGGCGGGAAGATTCAATCCGCAGGTCATGGCCATCTCTCGGCCGAACCAGGAGTTTATGGCTGCCAAGTACCACCGGTTCGCTATAGTGATACCGGGTTTCATGGAATATACGAAGTCGGGTTGGCATCAGCTTTTTATACTGTCGGTTGGTCTATAGCGGCGCATGAGTTCCCTGACGCTTTGGGTGTCGCGCTGATCGCGGGCGAGCAAGCCCTTTATGTGTGTCTCAATCAGAGCGGCACCTGAATCATATTGCGCGACTATCTTGCCGTCTTTTTGCACGACGACTGCATCCGGGTCTTTACGATAAAAGACCCGATTTTTACCAGGCATGTTCAATTACTTCGCGTGAATGATAGTGGTGAGTTCAGCGTAACCTTTGACGAAGCTGGACTGAATTCTAGTTGGTTCGCCAACGACCTCAATGCGCTTGAAGCGAGCGAGGATTTCTTCCCAGACAATTCGCAGTTGCATTTCGGCCAGACGATTACCCATGCAGCGATGGATACCAAAGCCGAACGACAGGTGATGTCTGGGGCGGTCCCGATCGATGATAAAGCGGTTGGGTTGATCGATGACTTCTTCATCTCGGTTGCCAGAGACGTACCACATCGCAACCTTGTCACCTTTGCGGATAGTCTTGCCCCGCAGTTCGTAATCCTGGGTCGCGCGGCGACGCATATAGGCCAGTGGTGTCTGATAGCGAATGATTTCCGGCACCATGGTTGGAATCAGAGAATGGTCCGCTTGTACCTTGGCGAATTCTTCCGGGAACTGGTTCATGAAGTACACGCCACCGGAGATTGAGTTACGGGTGGTGTCGTTACCGCCAACAATCAACAGAATCAGATTACCCAGATACTCCATGGGATCCATATTCTGTGTGTCAGGATTGTGGGCCATCATGGTAATCAGATCGGATGACTCACCAGGGTCGCGGTTAATGCGCTCGTTCCAGAGACCAGTGAACACTTCAAGACATTCCATCAGTGCAGCGCGTCGGTCTGCTTCCGGTGTTGGACCGCCATTTAAGGCACCACTTGTGGCCATATCAGACCAGTAGGTGAGCTTGCGTCTATCCTCAAAGGGAAAGTCGAACAGGGTCGCCAGCATTTGTGTCGTTAACTCGATGGAGACACGATCGACCCAGTCAAAGGCCTCGCCAATGGGTAACTCATCAAGAATCCTGGCGGCACGTGACCGAATAATCGGTTCGAGTTTGGCGAGATTCATCGGCGCAACAACGCCCGTCACTGCCCGCCGTTGCACGTCGTGTTTCGGCGGATCCATAGATATAAAGTTCACAGTCTGAAAGTCTGCTGCACGTTCGGTCAGCGTGATACCGCCTTCAGAGGAAAAGACCTCGTGATTCTTTTCGACTTCCATGATGTCGTTGAACTTGGTGACGGACCAGTAAGGACCGAACAGACTGTTTTCACAGTAGTGCACGGGTTCTTCGTTGCGAAGTCGCTCAAAGTACCCCCAATGTGTATCGTTCAAAAATAGCTGGGGATCACTCGGATCAAAATCTGCTATCGGCATTGCGTAGGGATCACTGCCTAGCTGTTTCGCTTCGCTCATCTGGTGCTCCGGTTCTGTTTGCTCTTAAGGAGAAACGTCTTAAGGAGGGTGGTGGTCTAGTATTGGAACTCAGGCAGTTTGACAACAATGCCATCGAGATCATCAGACATCACAATCTGGCAGCTCAGGCGTGATTCTTCACTTCGGTCAGGATTCAGATCAAGCATCGACTCTTCCGCATCGGAGGAGGGCGTTAGTTTTGCTCGCCAATCAGCGTCAATCAGCACGTGGCAGGTTGCACAGGAGCACTCGCCGCCGCAGTCAGCGTCGATACCCGGTACCAGATTTGTTGTTGCGGCAGCCATAATTGAGTCACCGTTAGTGGCGTCAACGACGTGCTCGGTACCATTGAATTCGATGAATTTAACCTGTGGCATGTTTGTCTCCTTGGGGCGTTCGTGAATGTAAATTATGGTTAACGTGGCGAGCTAGTTTAGCAGGGTTTTCAGTTCAACTTCGGGATCAGATAAGGCCGCCGGGTCAACCGATTTGCCATACAGCTGCTTGCAGACCATGAATTCCTTCGGGCTGTTGACCGCGTCGACTGCGACCACCTTATTGTCTTTCAGGTAGAAAACCGCGAACTGATTTGCAGCTTTGTCGCCGCGAGTGACGCTACTGTCACCGTCCGCGGAGAAACCAACCATTTGTAGCTTGAGTTCGTACTGATCACTCCAGAACCACGGTACAGCGGCATAGGTTTTATCGCCGCCCAGCATGTTTGCCGATGCCACGCGGGCCTGCTCCATGGCATTCGGTACGGATTCCAGTCTGAGGCGACGGTCGAGAATCGGATTAGGATGATTGGTGCAATCACCTGCCGCATAAATATCCGGGTCAGAGGTGCGGCAGTGATCATCGACAACAATGCCGTTGTCGCACTCGATGCCAGCGGCCTGCGCCAGTTCCACGTTTGGCAGAATACCGATACCGACGATGACAAGGTCTGCGTCGATTAGGGTGTCACCACAGCGGACTGCGCTGACTTTGCCATTGTCGCCTTCGAAGCCATCAACACCGGTGTTAACCATGATGTTGACGCCACGGTCTGAGTGCAGATTGTGGTAGTACTCACTCATCTCCGGTGTTGTGACACGCTGAAGAATTCTATCCATCGCTTCGACGACGGTGACATTCATTCCCGCTTTTTTGGCAACGGCAGCAACCTCAAGGCCGATGTAGCCGCCACCAACAATGCACAGTCGGGTAGCGCTTTGCATGGCCGCGCGGATGCCATCAACATCAGCAATGGTGCGCAGGTAATGAATGCCTTGCAGATCGCTGCCGGCAATGTTCAGTATGCGTGGCCTGGAGCCGGTTGCGATCAGCAGTTTGTCGTAAGCGAAGGTGTCACCAGCTTCGGTCGTGACAGATTTGCTAGCACGGTCGATTGCGGTCACAGCTGTGTTTGTTTTCAGCGTGACTTCCTTGTCGGTGTAAAACTTTTCTGGCCTGACCAGTACCCGGTCCATGCCGATTTCGCCTGACAGATAAGCTTTTGACAGTGGCGGGCGCTGATACGGCGCCTGTGCTTCATCACCTAAGATAGTGATGACTCCTTCATAACCTTCCTGCCTCAGGCTGGCAGCCGCCTGACCCGCTGCCTGACCGGCACCAATAACCACGATTCCTGACATGTTGACTTCCCAAATTTCCGAGGGGGTATTCTACCGAAGCTTAACCTTAGCGGGTACCATGCGAATCACATGAAAAAAGTACTCATTCTTTCCGCTTATGATGGCCTGAGTCACCGTTTTTGGCGGGAGGGGTTAGCCCGGTATCTGACTGAACAGGGGGGCTGGCAGGTCACAAGTGCCGTGCTACCGCCAAGATTCTTCAGTTGGCGCCAGCGAGGTAGTTCCCTGTCCTTCTCGCAACGACCGGAAGTGCAGGGTGATTTTGACCTGCTGATCGCCACCTCAATGACCGATGTATCCGGGCTGTTTGGCCTGAATCGGCGTCTGGCCTCTGTCCCCACGATTGTTTACTTCCATGAAAACCAGTTCGCGTATCCTGAAAACAGCGAGCAGGGCCGGCTGGAGCGACAGCTGACCAGTATCTATACGGGCATCGCTGCCGATAGCATTGTGTTCAACAGTCGCTTCAATCAGCTTACCTATCTCGCTGGTGCAGCCGATTTATTGGCAAAAATGCCTGATGAGGTGCCTGCGGGTATCGTCGCGTCGCTTGAGCAGAAGTCCCGGGTCGTGCCAGTTGGACTGGATGTGGAGCCGGCGACACAATATTCGGCGCCGGAGGCAACAGCGCCTCTCCGTATTGTCTGGAATCACCGGCACGAATTCGACAAAGGACCGGCACGATTACAGGCGATTACCGAGGGATTGTTAGCGGCGGGCAGTAACTTTCGCCTCAGTTTGTTGGGCGAATCCTTTCGCCGTGCGCCAGCGGCGTTTGCCGAGTTGGCCGGGTCTCTTACGGAACAGGGTGTTGCCGGACACCTCGGGTTCGTTAACAAGCGAACGGATTATCTGAACGTGCTGCGAGACCATCATGTTGTGCTGTCAACGGCGGACCAGGAGTTTCAGGGACTGGCCGTTCAGGAAGCGATGGCCATGGGGTGCCGCCCTGTCGTACCGGACGCGCTCAGCTATCCTGAATACGTTGACAGCAGCTTACGCTATGGGAGTACAGACGAGGCCATTGGGCTGATTTTGCGAGGTCAGACAGCGACGAGTCCGGCAGCAGCGCTCAGACCCTATCATTGGGATATCGTTGGTCCCGCATGGTTGGCGGTGACCGCCGAATTAGTCCCCTAGGCTGCGATGATCAGGCGGATGCCTGCCATTCGAATCTGCGCGTTTTCGATGGCGACCATCAACTGGTCGCGCCTTAGCTCGACAAAGTTGATTTCCTCCTCACGAATATTGGGGTTCACCTCGGCCAGTGAACGCAGTCTCCCAAGTTCCTCGGTCAATTGTGCCTGCACTCTCGCGAGTGCCGTTTCCCTGACGGGCGCGTAGGCGGCGGTTGCCTCCTGGTTAGCCGCCGTCAGCATTTTCTTGATGCCGGCTTCCTGACTGGTGACGATTTTCGAGATGGTATCTGCGGGAACTTTGATTTGATCAGGCCAACTGCTGAAAGGAAGCTGCGAGGCAATATTGTTAAGCTCGGGCGTCAGCATGATTCGTTTGACCTCCGGCGGCAGGTATTGGGGTGCACCGAGTTCTTTCGGAGCAATGCAATCGATGGTATGCAGGGTTTCAAGCAACATCGTGCCGGTGGGTAATCCCTTGATCTTTGCCACAACAACGGCCGTGTTGCCTGTGACGTCGCTGGCGATCAGGTCCAGCGCCTGCTCAACAATCGGGTTTTCCCAGGTCACAAAATGTACGTCTTCACGCGCCAGCGCTGTCTCACGGTCGTAGGTATAGGTGAGTCCTTCTTCTGGTAATTCCGGGTAGCGAAAGCGGTCCTGTGTTTCGGCACTCACTGAACTATGCCTGACCATGCCTTCCGTGGGTTTTACGGTAAAGGTGGTTTCCGTAAGGACTTCTGATTCCAGGCCGAATAGTTCAAAGGACAGCTCCATGTAGTTCTCAAGGTCCTGTTCTGACTCGATATCGATCAGGGCGTCGATCAATGCGGCGGACACCTCCGGGCGATGGGAATTGAGCTCCAGCAGTTTGTCGCGACCTGATTGTAATTCCTCGCGCCGACGTTCGCTCTCTGTCTTCGCGTGATTAACGAGCGCCTCTGTTTCCTGATGATCGGGTAGCGCGTCAAAAACCATCTGTGCGGCAGCATTGGGTCGATCAAAAATGCCCAGCCCTTCATTGAACAGGCGCAGGCGGCGATGTTGTTCGCTCCCGGGTGCGAAGGGCACATGAATCTGAATATCATGTAACTGCCCGATGCGATCCAGGCGACCAATGCGTTGTTCCAGCAGGTCCGGGTTGCGGGGCAGGTCATACATCACGAGGTGATGGGCAAACTGAAAATTGCGACCTTCGCTGCCAATCTCCGATGCCACCAGCACCTGAGCGCCGCGCTCTGTATCCGCGAAATAGTTTGCCGCTCTATCTCTGGCGATCAGGTCAAGGCGTTCGTGGAAAGCAACCGAGCGCAGGGTAGTGCGATCGCGCAGATATTTATCCAGTCCTATTGCGGTGTCAGCTTCTGAGCAAATAACGAGGAATTTTTCGTCGCTGGCATCGAGTAACCCGGTGAGCCATTTGACGCGTTCATCGCTTCGATCAAATGCACTGCCGTCATCAACAGGATTACGTTTGCCGGGTAACTCATGAATGTTCAGCAGGCGCTGTTTAAAACCTTTCACAGAATCACGGACATTCCGGAACAGCACGCGACCGGTGCCGTGTCGGTCAAGCAAGGTGTCGATCAGACGGTCATCGCTTTCCGGCGCGTGTGGACCAAGAAGTTCGCGAATTTTTCGGTTGGCATCGTTGGGGGTGCCGTCAAGGTCATGGGCAAGTCCTGCGACCTGCTCGTAAGTCTGCTCTTCTGTCAAAAAATCTTCATAGTCGTGGTAGCGGGCCGGGTCCAGCAATCTCAGTCTCGAAAAGTGGCCGAGCCGCCCCAGTTGTTCAGGCGTCGCTGTGAGCAGCAGCAAACCCTTGCTTTTTTTGCTCAGTAATTCGACGACCTGATAATCAGCCCCCGGTTCTCCATCCCGCCATTCCAGATGATGGGCTTCGTCGACGACGATAAGATCCCAGTCTGCGTCGAACGCCTGCTCTATCCGCCTGGGGTTTTCCAGGAACAGTGACATGTCACAGAGTACCAGTTGCTGTGCCTCGAACGGGTTGTCCAGTGCCGCGAGTTCGTCTTCGTCTTCCGGTCGGTTATCGGCTTCAATCTGTTGACACCGATCCTCATCGAGCAGCGTAAACTGCAGGTTGAACCGCCGGATCATTTCAACAAACCACTGAAACGTGAGCGCCGGCGGTACGATAACCAGAATGCGTTCGGCTCTGCCGGTGAGCAGTTGCTGGTGCATGATCAGTCCGGCTTCGATGGTTTTACCCAGGCCCACCTCATCAGCGAGTAAGACTCTCGGTGCGTAGCGGCCAGCAACTTCCGCGGCGATGTAAAACTGATGAGGTATGAGTGATACCCTTGGCCCAACTAAACCTCGAACAGGCAGCCCGGCGAGTCTCGCCTGATGCCTTAACGTTTCATAGCGCAGATTGAACCATTGGTTGTCGTCAATCTGCTGCGTGAACAGTCGTTCTTCCGGCCGGCTGAATGTGACGTTAGGATCCAGATCCGTTTCGATAATGGCAGCTTCGGTTCCCTGATAGTTACCGTGGTACACGAGCAGACCACTGGTTTCGCCGACATGGGTGACTTCCATGTCGATACCGGACGTTGTTCTGATTCGGTCTCCGGGCGAGAACCGTACCCGCGATACAGGTGCCTGATCACGCGCATAGGTCCTAATTTCATCGGTGAGATCAAAGCCGATGGATATCAGGCGGTGTTCAACGGTGAGGACCTGGCCGATTCCCAGTTCGGGTTCCGCGCTGCTGATCCATCGCTGGCCTATTTTAAACGTGGCACTATCTGAACTGGTTGAGCTGGGCACCTGGTCTTGCTTCCTTTTGGCGATTGAGTATGGTGGTCATTTTTCCCACAACGGACCCTGTTATGGATCAGCAAACGACGACAGAACTGGAGGCGGCCGCATTCAGACGCCTCGTTCAACATCTACGCGAAAACACGGAAGTGCAGAATATTGACCTGATGAATCTTGCGGGCTTCTGCCGCAACTGCCTGAGTAAATGGTATCGAGCGGCGGCAGAGGATAAAGGAATCGATATCGATTATGAAGAGGCGCGCGAAACCATCTACGGTATGCCGTATGCTGAGTGGAAAGAGAAACACCAGACTGAAGCGACAGCGGACCAACAGGCGGCGTTCAGTCAAAAGCATATGGATTGAGCATCGCCGGTAACAGGTAAAGGGAAAACACCATGACTACAAAGCTGGAACTGCGTAAGCAGGACTTTTTTCCTCGTCTGGTTGTGAACGAAACACTGACTTTCCGTCGTCTCAGTGCGGCAGCCCACCGTTTTGCGGCATTCCTCTGGCAGGAAATCGGTGCTAACAGCGAGGAAGACCGTCGCGGTTGGCAGGCGCTGCAATGGCAGAATTACCTGGCGGATCCGCGTTGTGAGTTTTATGGGGTTTTCTGTGACGACGAACCAGCGGGTTGCGCTGAACTGCTTCAGCAGCCGAGGCTAATGCGCGCCAGCTCGACAGTTCGGATCAAGGCGATAGGTCTTTTTCCCGAATATTCGGATGAAGGGCTAGGCGCGGCGCTGTTGACCCGGATGGTAGAAAAGTCACTGGCGGCGGGTGCCGAGACCGTGACCTTGCGGTCCGGCGAGGCCCTTGATAAGGCGACGCTTACCCTGTTTCGCAGGCAGGGATTTAAGGAATTGTCAGCGAGTTAGGGGCACGCCTGATTATTCCGGGTACCAGGCGACCGAAAGCGACAAGCAACAACCACACAAAAGCAATTGGTAGCAGTAAACCTCTCACCAGGGTGATCACAATCAACTCAACCACCGCGCGCGCTGCCATCTCGGTGACGCCCGACTGCTCTTCCGCCGCCAGTATTGCGCCAGCTGCGTCCCAGGTGCCGCTGACAAAACCTTTACTTGAAACAGCCGCCTGATATCTGTCTCGAAGATTACTCAAGCTGTCCTGGGCCAGTTGCAGGGCCGAATGTGCCTGGCGGGTCTGCTCATCAAAGTAGGCCCGGTCGAGCAGGGCGATTACCCCAACTTCAATAACAAACGCAAAACGGATCAACAACAGGAGCAGAATCAGGCGGGGTAACCAGGCGAGGTCGTGCGCCTGTTGAGCGTTTTTGGCTCTCAGGTAGAAGACCATTGCACCCAGTAACACGATTGTGGTCAGGGACTTCATGAGTAAGCTGCCCGTCGCCAGCAGGGCAAGCTTTTGTAACCCGAGACCCGCAAGACCATAGAGCACAAAGCCTGAAAACCGTTCGATCAGGTCGTTCAGCGGGTCAAGTATTTCACCGAGGTTGATCCCGACACCGGCACCCAGACTGAAGCTCAGTTCAATGGACTGAATGACCGAGATGATGCCGTTCAGGGAGCGTGCTGTTGCAAAGATGATCAGGTTGTCGGCGATGGCGTCGTTCAGATAGGTTTCGGCGGCAGCATCCAGCTCCGGCAGCCAATTCAGGATCAGCAGCAGGCTGAGGCCGCCGCAAGCGAATAGCCGACTTCTGGATAGAGCGTCAGCGATGATCATAGTTCGTTCCAGGGTTTTGCCTGGCGGGAAAGGGTGTGCCTAGTGCAGATCCATGATGCTGTAGGAACCATCATTTTCCCCAAGAATCATGCGGGTTATATCTTCCGGATCCTGTGGTTTGCTGAACAGGTAACCCTGTACATAGTCGCAATCATGCGCCTGAAGAAAGCGGAGGTGCTCTGCAGTTTCTACGCCTTCGCAGATGACCTTCAAACCCATGGCATGGGCCATTCGGATCATGACCCGGACGATCTCTTCATCATTCTCCGATTTACCAATACCGCGGGTGAACGACATATCGATCTTCAGAATATCCAGTGGCAGACGGCGCAGATAATCCAGTGATGAGTAACCTGTGCCGAAATCATCAATGGAAATACTCACCCCGAGAGCTTTGAGCTTGCTCAGCTCCTCCAGGCAAGTTTCCGGGTCATCCATGACACCGGTTTCTGTCAGTTCCAACTCAACCTTGTCCACGGGAATCTGGTAGGTTTCCAACATTTGGCTGAACTGAATTCGAAACTCGTCGTTCTTCAACTGTTTCGAGGACACGTTGATCGCAATAGCAGGGCTCTCACCAACGCTGTCGGACCAGTTTTTTGCTTGTTGCGACACGGTCTCAAGGACCCAGGAACCAATGCTGTTAATCTGCCCGGATTCTTCGGCGATGGGGATGAAAATGTCTGGTCTGATGGGCTCGCCTTCGCTGGGGAACCAGCGGATCAGGGCTTCAGATGATGCGATGCGGCCCTTTTTGATATCGACGATCGGCTGATACATCAGTTTAAATTCGCTGTTATCGACCGCTGTCTGCAGCAGCATCTGGATACGCTTTTTCTCTTCAGCTTTCTGTTGCATCCCGGCTTCGAAAAACCGGTACTGATTACGCCCCTCGTTTTTGGCACTTTCAACAGCGGAGACTGCTCTTGCCAGCAAGTCATCGGACTGGTTGGTCTCGTCGGTGGTCACCGCGATGCCAATACTGGTTGAGACAATCAACGGACCTTTAGGGTTGTCCAACGGTTTGGCAATCCCATGGATGATCTTTTCTGCCACAACCGCCGCATTTTCGGCGATATCGAGGTCAATCAACATCACGGCAAACTGGTCACCGCCAAGTCTGGCGACAAGATCGCCTGGCCGCACGGCTGCAGAGAGTCTCTTTGCCATTACTTTGAGGATTTCATCACCGGTCTGTTGGCCTACCTGCTCATTAATCACGGTAAAGTGATCCAGGTCCACCAGCAGTATTGCGATGACCCGGTCTGTTCTTCCCGCCCGCGAGATTGCATTGCCAAGAATATCGTTGAAATGGGCGCGGTTCGGCAGGTCGGTGAGCGCATCATGATTGGCCAGGTACTGCAGTTTTTCTTCCTTGGCGCGTTCTTCGGTAATGTTTTTGAACAGAATTACTGCACCGGTCGGTTCACCGGCCTTGTTGAACGTCTGTTCGCACTTAAGATCGATCAGGAAGGGTTCGCCCAGTTCGGTTCGCCATCGTTCAGGTTCATAGTGGCTGTCAGGTTCTAAATCGAGAAATTTGAAGATGCCGGGTATGCCGTCTGCCTTCTCTGAGCTGACCATAAAATCTGTAATGTTTCGGTCGGTCAGGTTTTCCTGACGGGCGGCGAGCAACTCGCTGGCTCTTGGGTTGGCGAAAATAATATTGCCGCTCAGGTCCAGACCGAGAACACCCTCGCTGGTGGAGATGAGCAGCACGTTAAACCGGTCATATTGCTCTTCAAGTTCGCGGCGGGACTTTTCTGCCAGGTCGCGCATGCGTTCCAGCGTCGACAGGCTGACAACTTCCATCTCCTGTTTCTTCAACAGGTCTGCCACGTATTGTAAAAGTGCGTTGACCGCGAAAGCTGCGATGCCGAGCAGGGCAACTTCAAAGAAGTGTTGCAGGCTCTCGTGAATGTCAGTCAGATGTGTGTAGGTCGCCGAACCGAACGCGAGTATCAGCGCGGTTGAGGGGAACAGGTAAGAGATCTGACCGTGGATCATCACGCCACCAAAGGCGGCAGCAAAAATAAGCAGACTATCAAGCCCGCTTTCGACGCCGCCGCTGGTCATCATGAGAGCCGTGAGAAACAGCAGGTCTGTCAAAGTAATGCCGATGATGACCGGTGTTTTTATTTTGGCGGGGTCTGTGATCAGCAGGCAGTAGAAACCACTACCGACGTTAAGAATCACATAGGTCAGAATCAGGGATTGAAACCAGCCGGGCTCAAAGGTGCCGACAAACGTCTGGTCGGGAACCTCGTAGAAGAGAATCATCAGGGAAAACGACAAGACAATTCTGTAGTAGTTGTAGACTCTGAGAACCGCGGCTCTCTGGGTCAGGGATTTTAGTTCCCGCTCCGCAAGCTGCTCTTGCAGAATCAACTCTTCAGTTTGTTCCTCCAATGGAACCACAGTCGCTCCTTGCACCCTGATTGGTTGATATTACTTCAGTATTGCTTCCTGTCCACACGATTTTTTTAAGGGGCTGGCCCGTTGATCGTCTGGCGTAAACTGTATGGTCTACATAAAACCCCAGTTCCATAAAAGTGTCAAAAACGCGTCCCGAAAAGTGTCAGACGCGTAGGAGACGCTACTTACTTTATTGGAGCATAGCCGGAAGTGATCTTTCGGGAAAGGTTAAAGCGACGGACCCGTCGCTCAGACGGCCATTTTGGCCTTGATGGCACCGTGGCACTGGTAATCGACGAGTTGCAGGTCTGTCATCACAAAGTCGTCAATGGTTTGCTGGCCCCGGTCCTCGATGTGCAGCGTAGGCAGAGGCAGGGGTGTGCGTGACAGCTGTTCTTTAACCTGGTCAACCGCATCAAGATAGATATGTGCATCCCCGATGGTATGGATAAATTCGTGTGCTGTCAGGCCCGTAATGCGAGCGACCATGTGTAGCAAAAGCGCGTAGGATGCGATGTTGAAGGGCACACCCAAAAACATATCAGCCGATCGCTGATACATCTGCAGTGACAACTTGTCTTCAGCGACGTAGAACTGAAAAAAACTGTGGCAGGGCGGTAGCGCCACCTGTTCGGGTGATGCTTCTCCGGGATTCCACGCGTTAACGATGATGCGGCGACTCTCGGGATTGTCGCGAAGGGTATTAATGGCTTCCTGCAACTGGTCTATCGTTCGGCCATCCGGGGCCTGCCATGCGCGCCACTGGGAACCGTAAACGCGCCCCATGTCCCCGTCACTGACTTCCAGCCCCAGTCTTTGCAGGTAGTCCTCGTAGTTGGCGTCCCAGATCTTGTTGTGTTCGTAAATGGCCTTTAGATCACCCAGATTGGTAGAGCCGGAGATAAACCAGAGCAGTTCTGACGACATGACCTTCCAGGCAAGCTTTTTTGTGGTCACCGCCGGAAAACCGTCAGACATGTTATAGCGAGCCTGTAGGCCAAACACCGACGTTGTGCCAACGCCGGTCCGATCTCCGCGGACCGAACCGTGATCCAGGATGTACTGCAATTGATCGTGATAAGTCTGCATTTAGCGCGCGTTTATCCGCACTTGCTGTCGCCACAGGCAAGACAGGTCATGCAACCGTCCAGCATGACCATGGCCGTGACATGACATTTACCGCAAAGCTGCGCGCCCGGCGGATATTCGGCGGTGTTTGGCTCAGCATGTTCTGAATTGGCGCTTTCCAGGGCCGCACGTTTTTCGGCGATCAGTGCCTTGTGGGCATCACTGAGTTCTTCTTCCTTGATTAGCCCGATATTCTTCATGTGCGTTTCCAGCACTTCGCCGATCTCAGCGACCAGCGAAGGCATAAAACGTCCACCTTTCTTAAAGTAGCCACCCTGCGGGTCAAACACCTGTTTTAGTTCTTCCGCCAGAAACACCGAATCACCGCCCTTGCGGAATACCGCAGAGATCACCCGGGTCAGTGCCAGGATCCACTGGAACTGCTCCATGTTCTTTGAGTTGATGAAAATCTCGAACGGATATTCCTGTTCGTACTCTGTTCCCTCATTCAGCAGGATGTCGTTGATCGTGATGTACATCGCGTGATCTGACAGTGGCGTCTTGATCTTGTAGGTGTAACCTCTAAGTTCGTCAGGGCGTGAAACATCTTCGTGCATGACGTCTTTTGTGGGTGCTTTTGGTGGTTCCTCAACATCAGCTTTCTTGATGGAGTAGCCAACGATCTTGTTTTCAATTTTGATTGCCATGGGCCTTCCTGTATTCCTCTACGGTGATTCTTTGACTGTGATTTGCTAGAACTTGCCGTAGTAGCCTTCTTTCATTGCGTCGAACAGGTTGGCGGCGGAATGCATCTCGCCGTCGTATTCGATTTCTTCGTTGCCTCTGACTTCGAGGATTTGCCCGTCTTCCAGTTCGAACTGGTAAGTGGTGTTTTCCAGGTCCTCTTCTTTAACGAGGACGCCCTGAAACGCTTCCGGATTGAACCGGAAGGTTGTACAGCCTTTGAGTCCCTGCTCGTAAGCGTACAGGTAGATATCCTTGAATTCATCGAAGGGATGGTCTGTCGGGACGTTGGCTGTTTTTGAAATCGATGAATCGATCCACTTCTGGGCCGCTGCCTGAATATCAACATGCTGAATCGGCGTAATGTCATCCGCGGTAATAAAGTAATCAGGCAGTGCCTTTTCGGTGTCTTCGCTATAGGGCTGTGCAGCGGGGTTAACCATGGATCGGTAGGCCAGCAGCTCAAACGAGTAGACATCGACTTTTTCTTTCGATTTCTTACCTTCTCGAATGACGTTACGAGAATAGTGATGGGCGAAACTCGGTTCGATACCGTTACTGGCGTTGTTGGCCAGAGAAAGACTGATAGTGCCGGTGGGTGCAATAGAGCTGTGGTGAGTAAAGCGACATCCTACTTCCGCCAACGCATCAACCAGCGCCTGATCTTCACTCGCCACCCGTTGCATGTAGCGGGAATACCTGGCGTGCAGGACTCTTCCCTTGATGGTATCGCCGGCCTTGTAGCCGTCTGCCTTCATTTCTGGTCGTCGGCGCAGCATGGCTGGCGTGACGTCAAAATCCTCATCCATAATACGGGCAGGGCCTTTCTCTTTCGCCAGTTCAAGGCCGGTTTGCCAGCCAACCAGGGCCAGTTTTTTGGTGACCTCTTCGGTGAACGCCACGGATTTTGCATCGCCGTAGCTCATGCCCATCATCGTGATGGTGGAACCGAGACCGAGGTAACCCATGCCGTGTCTGCGCTTGCGCTCAATCTCAAGCTGCTGTTCCGGTAGGGGTAGCCCGTTAATTTCGACCACGTTATCGAGCATACGTGTGAAGATGGCCACAGCCTCGCTGAACAGGTCCCAGTTAAACGTGGCGTCAGACGTGAATGGTTTTTCCACGAATCGGCACAGGTTCACAGAACCCAGCAGGCAACTGCCATAAGGTGGTAATGGTTGCTCGCCGCAGGGATTGGTTGCCCTGATATCCTCACAGAACCAGTTGTTATTCATCTCATTGACCTTGTCGATCAGGATGAAGCCGGGTTCAGCGAAATCGTAGGTCGATGCCATGATCAGGTCCCAGAGACGTCTTGCTCTGATGACCTTGGCAATACGGCAGGCTACCAGGCCCTCTTCATTGGTGACGTAGCGGCCTTTAACCGGGAAGTCCCGCCACAATATGAGGTGCTCGTCACTCAAGTCCAACTCATCGATTTCCTGCTCGGCTTCAGTAATCGGGAAGCTGAGCGGCCAGTCGGTGTCTTCGATGACCGCTTCCATAAATTCTTTGGTGATCAATAGAGACAGATTGAACTGCCTGAGTCGGCCGTCCTCACGCTTGGCCTTGATAAACTCCATGACATCGGGATGGCCGACCTCGAAGGTCGCCATCTGTGCACCGCGCCGGCCACCGGCAGAGGATACGGTGAAGCAGGTCTTGTCATAGATATCCATGAAGGACAGCGGGCCTGATGTGTAGGCGCCCGCACCCGAGACATACGCGCCTTTGGGCCTCAGGGTAGAAAACTCGTAGCCAATACCGCATCCGGCTTTCAGCGTCAGTCCGGCCTCAACATTCTTTTGCAGAATGTCTTCCATGGAATCGTCGATAATGCCGGAAACCGTGCAGTTGATGGTTGACGTTGCCGGTTTGTGTTCTTGTGCACCGGCATTGGAGATGATGCGGCCAGCGGGGATGACGCCCTGTCTCAGGGCCCAGAGAAACTTTTCGTACCACTGCTCGCGTTTGTCCTCGCTCTCAACGGCAGAAAGCGCCAGGGCAACGCGTTTGTAGGTGTCGTCCATGTTCTGGTCAACCATCTCGCCACGTTTGCTTTTCAGGCAGTATTTGTTTTCCCAGATATCCAGGGAGGTTTCCTGAAACGGGATGTCACTCACTGTTGAGGGAATGGCGGATAGTTCTGGTTTCTGAGCCGTTGAGTCCATGTATCTCCTATGCAGTCTCGGCACCGGCAGTGCCGTTAATCATGTGCATCGCTCGGTGAAACGACGGCGCATGAATGTGTTTATTCTCTAATTGCTATTTCTTCGATTAAAGCCGCAATCAAAGTCGCGCCGATGGCGCCCCCAATATCTTGCTGTTCCTGAGCAGGTCGTCTTAACAGACAGTCCCGGTCCAAACAGCGAGGCCAGGAAAGTTATCCACAATAGTTACCCGGGTTATACCCGGGTTCATACGCAGATTTATTCCCGGGCGTACACTTTGGCATGCTCTCTGGCATGCACTCAGGCATCCACCGGATATCAACAGATCTGGCTATTGATCTGCTGCGGCCGGCCGCTAATCTGTGCCCGGCCAGCTGTGCCAGTTATTGTGTCCGTTTATCACTGTTTATGACTGTTTTATGTCTGTTTTATTTCTGGTTTTGCCGCCTGCTCGATCTCTGGTCCCTGTAGGACAGCGGCTAGATATTGTGCCGCACGACCCCGGGGAACACAACATATTGTTGTTTTTCCTTTCTGTGAGAATGGAAAAATAATGAAAATGTGGGGTCGGGTCTTGAATTCTTGCATTCGCTTTCAACTGCTGTGTCAGAAAAGTGTGGTCTAAATTTTGATGTTTCGTTGCCCTATCAAGGTAGAATTTCGGGCCACTAACGGAGGGAAAATGTCTCGAGTAAAAAATAAAACAGCGATCGTTACAGGCGGTGGTGGTGGACTCGGTGCCGCCTCAAGTGAGTTGTTGGCAGCCGAAGGGGCGTCAATTGTGGTGACTGACATCAACGCTGAGGCGGCATCCCTGACCGCAGGTGTCATCACGCAGCGTGGTGGTAACGCGGTTGCGATGGCGCACGATGTCACGGATCAGTCTCGTTGGGGTGAGGTGGTAGATGCTGCTGTTTCAACCTACGGTGGGCTGGATGTGCTGGTGAACAATGCCGGTATTTCAGGTGCTGGCAGCGGTGCTATGGAAGAAGTGAGCCTCGAAGACTGGCGTCAGGTCATGAATATTAATCTTGACGGGGTTTTTCTGGGCTGTCAGTCGGCGATTGGAGCGATGAAGGCGCGTGGTGGCGGTTCCATCGTTAACATCTCATCGATCATGGGGATTGTTGGCGGCGCTGGTGCCGCCTATAACGCCTCAAAGGGGGGCGTAAGACTGCTATCCAAGTCGGTGGCAGCATACTGCGGCAGTCAGGGTTACAACATTCGCTGTAATTCTGTGCATCCCGGCTACATCTGGACCCCGATGGTCCAGAATATCATTAACGTTGTTGACGAGTTCCCGACCGAAGCTGAACTGCAGGCTTTTCTATTGGCGAAACATCCTATTGGACGTTTGGGGGTGCCGGAGGATATCGCAAAGGGGGTGCTGTTTCTCGCGTCGGAGGAATCAAGCTTTATGACGGGTAGTGAGCTTGTGATTGATGGTGGTTATACGGCGGTCTAAGCCGCCGGTTCGGATCAGCCGTACTGGTCCAGATTTTTTAATCGATCCTCAATGAGCAGCAAGCGATGGAAAACCTCGTTCTGTTTTGCTTCTTCCAGGCAGAAGCGCAATCCATGGCACCAGAGTTCGGTTCCACTTTCGTTCGGACCAGCCACCTTGGTGATCACTTCCGCTTTCAGTTCCTGGAGATGAATTTCGTCGATCTCGATATCAACGAGGAGCATTTCCCCCGGCGATAGCTCGGTATGGCTGTCAAACTGCAGGCCGGTCCTTGAAAAATTCAGGCAGTCGCCAGTCGGGTCCGCAAGGATAAAGCCACGAATACCCGGTCTTGTCACCGTGACCCGCAGCGCATGGTGATGGAAGCGTTTGTAGCGGCGTTTTTCGCCTGTCATCCTAGCCTTTCGATCTGACCTATGTATCCCGCATTCGAGCATGTTACCGGGGGCGATTCAACTCGTCCCGGGACGACCAAATCTTGTGTTTTCAGAGGATTCTAGGCATTGTTTCGTCCCAATGTTAATCCCGACTAAAGAGGTCAAGTAATGCACCCAGCGCAGTTAGCTGAAAAATTCCCCGACAAGCCCGCTGTTATCATTGCAGAGACTGGTCATACGACCACGTTCAGCGAGCTAAATGCCCTTTCAAATCAGGCTGCACACCTCTTTCGAAGTCTGGGGCTTAATCGCGGTGACCACATCGCTATTCTCCTGGAAAACCATCCTGCCATGATCCCGCTGTGTCTGGCTGCGATGCGTTCTGGCCTTTACTTTACGGCGATCTCGTATCGCCTGCAGGAAGAAGAAGTCGAGTACATCGTCAATGACTGCCAGGCGCGGGTTTTTATTACCTCTAAGGGCCGGGCGAGTGTCGTTGAAAAGCTTGACCTCACACATTGCGACAAATCGTTCATGGTAGATGGTGTTATCGCAGGATTTGATGCCTGGGAAGACGCGCTGGCAACGATGCCAGAGACGCAGATTGCTGATGAGTCGACGGGCACCTCCATGCTTTACTCCAGCGGTACAACGGGCAGGCCAAAAGGGGTTTTGAAACCGCTGCCGGAAGGGGAGTTCGGCGTCGAAGATGGGCCCAATCTGCTTGCGCTGCTTTATGGCGCAACGGAGGAGAGTATCTACCTGAGTCCGGCACCGCTGTATCATGCGGCACCCTTAACTTTTACGATGAGTATTTTGAACATGGGTGTGACCTGTGTGGTCATGCAGCACTTTGAAGCCCAGGCCGCGCTTGCCGCGATTGAGAAGTACCAGGTCACGCACAGTCAGTGGGTGCCGACCATGTTTATTCGAATGTTGAAACTTGATGATGCCGATCGCCTTAAGTACGACGTGTCTTCATTGCAGTGTGCGATCCATGCGGCTGCGCCTTGTCCGATACCGGTTAAGGAGCAGATGATTGACTGGTGGGGCCCGATTATTCACGAGTACTATGCGGGTAGTGAGGGTAATGGCTTTGTGGCGATCAATTCGGAACAGTGGCTGGCCCATAAAGGTTCGGTGGGGCTGCCTCTCACTGCAGCGCTGCATATCGTTGGTGAAGATGGCAAGGAACTGCCGCCAGGTGAGTCCGGCACCATTTACTTCGAAGGCGGCGGCGAATTCGAATACTACAACGACGAAGAGAAGACCCGTGAATCCCGACATGCCCAGGGCTGGTCGACACTCGGAGACGTGGGCTACGTCGATGAAGAGGGTTATCTTTATCTCACCGACAGAAAGAGCTTCATGATAATTTCCGGCGGGGTGAACATCTATCCGCAGGAAACAGAAAACCTGCTGGTCACACATCCAAGAGTCATGGATGTGGCTGTCTTCGGGGTACCCAATGAAGAGTTTGGTGAAGAGGTCAAAGCGGTTGTCCAACCCAAGGACTGGTCAGAAGTGGGGCCGGAACTTGAAGCTGAACTCATCGAGTTCTGCCGCGAGCACATCTCACATATCAAGTGCCCGCGGTCCGTTGATTTTGAAAAGGAACTGCCCAGACATCCGACAGGTAAACTCTATAAGCGCTTGCTGCGTGACCGTTACTGGGAAGGGCACAAGACTAAACTTCTGTGATAGCAGGGGCGGCTAGTAGGTGCCGCCCAGTTTGCTATGGTCCCACGTAATAATCTTGTCCGGTGTGAACTTCATGCCCATGCGCTTGGCCGCCGTGTTCATCATACCCTCGCGAATCGCTTCGCTGGCATCTTCCTGCAGGTCGCCGCGTTGAACCGAGATATTAAAGAGAATGTCTCGGGTTGCTTCAACATCGTCGAGTAGCTCAACCTCGGTGTAAATGAGCACGCTCTTCAATTCCGGGTAAGCGTCGCCTGATTCCACCAGCAGGGCCACGCGTGGGTCGCGTTTCAGATTAAGGATTTTCTGACTTTTCCTGAACGTCGTCATGTAAACAGTGTTGTCGTCGTCAACGGCATACCACATGGGTACGGGATGCGGGAAACCGTCCTTGCCATTGGAAACGAGAATGATGGTTCGAGACTCTCGCAGGAAATCTGAAATTTCGCTGTCGGTCATTTGAATCTGATCTCGTCGGGACATGGTTATTACTCCGTATTGCTATTGGCCGGGTTCGGCGTTGATGACTTTTTCAAGGAGATCACGTTTGCCGGTCATGGCGTTCTCCAGATAGTTAATGGTTTCTGCCAGACTCTGATCCAGAGTCGGGCGGTCGAGCAGTTCGAGGGCGATATTCGGAAACATGCGGATTTCATCGACCAGTCGGGCGCGGGTATACAGGTATTCGATGGCAGCCCGGTGGAAGCTGTCTGGCCATCGCTCCTCGCTGCTGATTAACGCGGCGATACGTTCTTTGGTGGCGATTAGTTTCTGGCGTTCCTCGCGCAGATAGGCCTTTGATTCGTCTTCTTTTTGCTGGATCAGTAATGACAGGGCAGTTTCGATAATCTCGAGGTAGTCCTCTTGAACTCTTTTGACGACTCTGATGATTTCCTTGCCGTTGTTTATCGTCTTCTCTGACGTCTTGTCTGAGGTCTTGTCTGAGGTGCGAAGGCTTTCGTCTTCTTCGAGCAGGTCGAGCGCGTGATTTATCGTCGTTCTCACTGTGATTGACCTCGCAAAAGATTAGCAGGTGAAAATTGATCTGTGAGCGGACGTTTTTCAGTATCCCAATCCGGTGTTCGATCAAATCTGGCGACGTAATCAAGCAGATCGATGGCGTATTTATCGAAACGCGGTTGTAGCTTGTTGGCGTGGTTGATCAGGGTCTGGTTGTCCGGCAGAGGTGCGAGGCTGGAAACGATAACACGGTTCCCGGTACGTGGCATTTTGAGGTTAAGCAATGGACCAAACACCCTTGTGTAAGTCTGCGATTCATGGGCGTAGAGCGCGCTGCTGGAGAAAGTATTAGCGATCACAGCGCCGTTGGGTGTCAGCAGGGATTTAACTTCTTGCAGGAATTCGACGGTCATCAAGTGTTCCGGTATGTATTCGCCGGTAAACGCATCGAGGATAATCAGGTCATACTGTTTGCCCTGAAGCTGCGCCCGACGGGTGAATACGCGCCCGTCGGCAGCGTAAACGTGGGTTCGTTCGTTCTCTACGAAGTTAAAGTACTCGCGTGCAACTTTGATGACGGCTTCGTCTACCTCGACCAGGTCAATCTCAAGGTCCGGGAATATATCCAGCAGGACATTGGAGATTGTGCCGCCACCCAGGCCGATCATCAGCACCCTTGCTGGCTCGGGCTGAACTAACAGACCGGAAAAGGTCATCCGTACGTAGGGAAAGATAATGCGATCAGGTTTCTTAAGGTCGATACAGGTCTGGTTGTGGGCCTGGCGTTTAACCGAGAATACCAGGCAGCGTCGATCACCTTTTTGATTGACGATGATATTGCGATACAGGGATTTCTCGCGATGTAGAATCTGATCAGGGTAGGCAGGCAGGGCTGCCAGCAGGCAAATTAGAAGTAGGTAACGCATGATCAATCCAGGTGTAGCCGTCGATCGGCGATCTGGGCGATCACAAAACACAGAATCAACACACAGACCATCGTCGTCAGGATCTGGTTTATCTCGAACAGCAATACAAAATAAAAGGAGGTTAACAGGGTGCCCAACGCGCTGCCGAGTGTTGATACAAAGTAAAGGCCGCCCGCGACCTTGCCTGAATAGTGCGATTCCTGAACCAGCAGGCGAACAGAGTAGGGCGCGATCATCCCGAGAATCGCCGTCGGCACAAAAAACAGCAGACTGGCCGCAACCAGAGAGCCATACCGTGGATCTTCTATTCTGACAAATACCCATTCCATCATGGCTTCACCGAACAAGATCGTAGGAACCGCGGTGACCGCAGCCAAAAGAAAGAAGCGCCCATATTTTTTTAGTCGGGGTTGACTAAGCGACAGTTGTCCACCGACAAGGTAACCGATCGATAAAGCCACCATGAAAATGGTGATGATGCTGCCCCAGACATAAATGCTGCTGCCAAAGTAGGGCGCCATGATTCTGCCGCCCAGTAACTCTATGGACATGATGATAAAGCCGCTGGTGAAGGCGAGCGAAAAAACAGTCAGGTTGGTTAGCGTATCGTGTGATGGCATGGGTGAAAGCGCTGTCGGTCTATCGAGGTCTATCGGTTGTGATCGACCAAAAGTATACACGCTCAGGCCGCACCTTTATGTGGCAAAATAAGTCTCTTTGTCACCGCCACACTGACTTTGCGTTCTTTAAAACGACTTTTACCCATCATGGGGACATACCAGGTCCAGATTTACCTGGGTTTTTTCGCGTTTTTTGTCGCGCGATTTTTTGAGGTCGCAACGTATTATCTGGTGGCAGACGGTATTGATCTGATCGGCACACTTTTCGGCGGTGAAACCGCCGCTTTTACGGTCGGTCAGATAACCGCTGGTATCGTGATTTGTGTGCTGTTGCGCTTCGTCGTCGTTTCTTACGCCAGGCGCGCCATTCGCCGTGTCGGCATTGCGGTCTCCTTTGATTTGCGACAAGCGCTTTATAAGGCGGTCCTGAAACAGGGGCCAGGTTTCTTCGCCAGGATCAGCGTTGGCGATGTCATGACCCGAGCCATTCAGGACATTACGCTGATTCAGCGGCTGATTGCCTTTGGCCTCATTTCACTGGTGATCATGGTGTATGCGCCGCTTTTTGGGGTTTCTGCGATGCTGTTCAAGTCACCAACCCTGACCCTGATGATCATCCCTTTGCTGCCGGTTATCTTTATCTACGCACTGCGAATGGCCAAGGCCATGGGCCTGAGTAGCCGGGAAGTGCAGGAGAAGCTGAGTCAGCTGTCCTCTCATACGCAGGAAAACCTCTCGGGTATTCGGACCATTCAGGCACAGGTACAGGAAGAGAACGAAATTGACCGTTTCTGGTCGACCAACGACGACTACGCCACCGCCTTCTACGAGCAGGCACGGATCAACTCCTTGATGTCAGCGTGGATGCCGTTCTTTGCCTCAGTAGCCCAGCTGATTATCGTGATCTACGGCGGGCATCAGGTCATGTCCGGTCAAATATCTATTGGCGATCTTGTGTTCTTTTTCGCTTGCCTGAGTATGTTGCTACAACCCATTCGTATGGCCGGCATGCTGGTTATGCTGGTGCAGCGTGCTGCCGTGGCGACTGATCGGTTGTATGAGATTCTCGACGCCTCACCTGAGATTTCAGACTCACCATCCGGTCAGACACCGGATGAGATCGGTGGGCAATTCTCCTTGCGAGATCTGACGTTTACCTATCCTGGCGATAGCGATCCAACACTCAAGTCGATCAATCTGGAGATTGCCAGGGGTGAATCAATTGCCATCGTCGGTCGGATTGGCGCCGGCAAAAGCACCCTGCTTAAGCAGTTCACGCGAATGGTTAACACACCGGGCGGGCAGCTTTTTGTCGATGGTTATGATGTTAACGACTATCCGCTCGCACAATTGCGGGAACAGATATCCCAGGTGTTGCAGGACAGTTTTCTGTTTGGCGAACCGCTGTATTCAAATATCAGCTATGACGACCCGGAGCGTAACCAGGAACTGGTTTGGGATGCCGCCGATTCCGCATCACTGAAGCATTCTATTGAAGAGTTTCCATTGCGGCTCAGCACAATTGTTGGTGAGCGGGGAGTGACACTTTCCGGTGGGCAGCGCCAAAGGACCGCGTTGGCCAGGGGGCTGATACGCGGTGCGCCGGTGCTGATTCTGGATGACTGCTTTTCCAGTGTTGATACCGAAACCGAGGAGCATATTCTCAGCCGTCTAAAAAACCTGAGGAAAGGCAAGACCACTATTTTGGTTTCCCATCGTATATCTACGTTACGCCACTCGGACCGCATCATTGTCCTGGAAGCGGGGCAGATCGTGGAAGTGGGCAGCCACGATGAGCTGCTGGCAGCCGATGGCGTGTACGCGCAACTTGAACGTGCTCAGACGTTGGGCGAATCGCCACACGTGGCGACGGGTTGATCATGTCTGAAACCGCAGAGAAACCCAGGCACGATCACCGTATGTTTGATGCGGAGTTATCGGGCGCCGTCCTCAATATGCAATTACTCGGTCGCCTCATGCATTGGCTAAAGCCCTACCGACTGAACCTGCTGATCAGCACGATACTGGTGTTGGTTGCCAGTTTTGCCGCCGTCGTGATGGAAGTGGTGATCTCGAGGGTCCTCGTGGATTACATTATTGTCGGCGAGGCGGATTCGGTGATGCCCGATCTGGGCATGATCGATGTCACCCGCTGGCTCGAACTGCAGACGGGTTTACCGCCACTATACGCCGCGGGTTTGCTGTTTTTTGGCTTGATGGTTGTGATTGGACTTGCAGGCCACTGGCATCGAATGACGCTCTCTGCCGCAATCGTCAGGGCGCTCCGCGATCTGCGCCAGGATCTGTTCCGACACCTTGAGACTCGTCCCAGTTCGTTTTATGACAAGGTGCCGACAGGCAGGATCATGACGCGGGTCACCAATGACATTGAAGCCCTTTATGAAATGCTGCGGGGTATGGGATCACTGATAGGTGAGTTTGTGCCGTTTTTTGTAGCGCTCATCATCATGTTTTCCACCAGCGTTAAGTTAACATTGATTTTACTGGCCCTGGTGCCGGTCGTTGGTGTCGCCACCTATTTTTTCCGACGTGCGTCTCGTGAGGTCTTTCGGCTGGTGCGTAACAGTGTGTCTTCGCTGAATCAGAACCTCCAGGAAAACCTGTCAGGTATCCAAGTGGTGCAATTAAGTGGGCGGGAAGAAAAGAACATTCTCGATTACACCCGCTTGAACAAAGATAACCGTCGTCAGGAATTCAGATCCATCAATCTGTCGACGCTCTATGGCGCCTTTAATGACAGTCTCACGGCTATCGGGCTGGGTATCATCATCTGGTTTGGCGCCAGTGAAGTGATGAGCGATGCGATGACCCTGGGCGGTGTCATCCTGTTTACCCGGTTTATGAGTATGTTGTTTACACCGGTGGTGACGCTGGGGGAGCAGCTCAACGTTTTGTTCCGGGCGATGGCCAGTGGGGAACGGATATTCCAGGCGCTGGACTGGGATGAACAGATACATGAACCGGCAACGCCGGTGTCACTACCGGAGCGGATTCAGGGAAAAATTGAGTTCCGTCGCGTTCGCTTTGGCTACGAACCGGACACGCTGGTTTTGAAGGATGTTTCATTCCTGGTTTCGCCCGGCGAGAAGCTTGCTGTGGTTGGTCAGACAGGTTCTGGCAAGAGCACTATGATCAGGCTGCTGGGCCGCTTCTATGATTTCCCGGATGACATGATTTTTCTTGACGATGTGGATATCAATCATCTGCATTCGAGGGATATCAGAACGCGGATTGGCGTGGTGCTGCAGGACTTTCATATTTTCTCCGGCAGTATTATTGACAACATTCAACTCGGTGACCCCAGCATCACACGGGAAGTGGCGATTGAAGCGGCGAAAACAGTTAATGCCCACGGCTTTATCATGGCGCTCCCGGCGGGCTATGACACACCGCTGCTTGAACGCGGCGCCAACCTCTCTCAGGGACAACGGCAACTGCTTGCGTTCGCGCGTGTCCTTGCGGCCGACCCGGAAGTCCTGGTGCTCGATGAGGCCACGGCCAGCATTGATACTGAAACAGAGCTGCTGATTCAGGACGGTCTGGAAAAGCTGATGGCAGACCGCACGGCGATTTTGATTGCGCATCGATTACAGACGATTCAACAGGCTGACCAGGTGCTTGTCTTGAGCGACGGTGAGGTCAAGGAGTACGGTACACATGCGCAATTACTGGCACTAAAAGGCATTTACCACACGCTGCACGAGCTACAGTTTCAGGACCTCAGGGATGACTGAGCCGCGCTAACCACTGTTCGGTGACAACGAACCCCCGTGAAATCTCAGCACCGTACTCATCGACCCTGGCGACTTGCAGGGTGGGGCCACGCGTTGAGTCGTGCAGCGCCTCGATGACTGCGTTTGCTGACACGATGCTGACCAGGTCATCTGAGGAAATAGGTGCCAGCCAGTAACGCTTGTCCAGAATGACAAAGGCAGCATCCCTGAAAGCGGTTAACGCGTTAAAGGCATCATCTGTCAGCCACCAGCCTTTCTCGTGTTGATCATTGACGGTGTCCGGATAAACAAAACTATCCCTAATGAAGGCCTCATAGGGGTAGAACAGACGCCCCTTAACAAAGCCGCGAATACGTTCAACCTGCCAGCCGCGTTCAGCCAGCATTGCCTGCGCTTCAGGATAACCCGACAACTGCATCTGGTGTGTCATCAGCCGGTCATACTTGTCGCCGAATGAATCGCTGGGGTCCGGTCCGTACCATTCGTACAGGGATTTTTGACTGCCGGTGCCCAGATAAAACTTCACGGCAAGTTCCCAGTGTTCGATTTGCTTGTGCTGGACAATGAGGTCGAACTCTCCGACGGTGTGAGCAGGCCCCCTGACAGGCAGGTTTGCTGCCAGTAGTGTTCGATCAGGGTCGCTCGTCAGCCAGGCTTGAATAAACCGCTCGAAGCGGATGCCAAGGCGGAAGATATCAGGGTCAGCCGTGTCATGGTCCGGAGGCACCGTGAGTTGATCGAACCAATTTTGACCTGGCCAGAAATCATCACTTTCTGCGATCAGCGGCGGACTATTCAGACTCCACTGCAGGTCCGCGTTCAGGCGTTCGGGGGAAAGCTTGTGGTCCGGCATTGGCGAGGGCGAGTGCAAGGGTCAAAGGCAGGGGTTATCATAGCCGATTGCAGCAATTTCACGGGAAAATCACATGAGTCTTCGGGCCAGTTTCGTTTCGTTTGTCCTTCGCAGGACCATAAAAAAGCAGATGGCGACCTTTGATGATCCCGCAGAGGTGCGTGATCAGGCCAATCGTCCCAGCGGTAAAGTGCCCGCTGAAGTTGTACGCGATGTGGTCGATGCGAACGGTGTGACCGCCGAATGGGTCAGCTGGCCCGGTTGCGAACGCGACAAGGTGCTGCTCTATTTTCACGGCGGTGGTTATGTTTTCGGCGGGCCTGACAGCCATCGAAACATCGCCTGGCGATTGTCCAGAGAGGTGGGCGTAAGAGTACTGGTCGTTGATTATCGTCTGGCCCCTGAAAATGTGTTTCCAGCAGCCGTAGAGGACGCAACCGCGAGCTATCGGTGGCTGCTTGATCAGGGTATCGAGGCTGAGCGTATTGCTGTTGCCGGCGATTCAGCGGGTGGTGGCCTCGCGGTGTCTCTTATGGTTAATCTCAAGAATCTGGGATTACCACTGCCGAAGGTTGCGGCGTTGTTGTCGCCCTGGGTTGATCTCGCCATGACCGGTGAGAGCGCCGAGCGCAATGCAGAAGCAGATGCCATGATTTCGCCCGCAGCCATTACCAAATTCGCCACAGCCTATCTCGGTGAAAGTGACCCGAAGGCGCCGCTGGCTTCCCCTATTTATGCTGATCTTGCCGGGCTGCCGCCAACCTATGTGGTTGTTGGTAGTACCGAAGTATTGCTGAGCGACTCAGAGACGCTGGTCGAAAAAATAAAATCGGCAGGCGGACAGGCGGACATCAAAATCTGGCCGAAAATGCCGCATGTCTTTCCTATTCTGGCTGGCACTATCCCTGAAGCTGGCAAGGCGATTGAAGACATCGGCGAATTTGTCCGTGGGGAACTCGGAACCACATCTTTAAGCTGAATTTAATGGAAAACTACCCCCTGGCCAGAGAACTGGTGCTGGTTGGTGGCGGCCATAGTCACGTCATCTGCCTGCGAATGTTGGCGATGAAGCCAGTGCCTGGTTTGAAAGTCACACTGATCAGCCCTGATATTCGAACCCCTTATTCCGGTATGTTGCCGGGTCTGGTCGCTGGACATTATTCCACAGCGGACGTGCACATCGACCTGGTGCCGCTGTGCCGATTTGCAGGTGCAGATTTTATTCAGGGAAGCGTCGTGGGGCTTGATCTTGATCGTCAGCAGGTGCAAATCGCAGGGCGGCCCAGTCAATCCTATGATGTGCTCTCCCTGGATATAGGTAGCACACCGTCGCAACAACAGTTAGCGCAGACCCAGGCGGTTTTGCCCGTTAAACCCATCAGCCGATTTCTTACCCGCTGGCAGGCCTTTCTGACACGTTACCAGGCGGGCGAGATCCGACGTGTTGGCTTTGTCGGGGCCGGCGCAGGCGGCGTTGAACTGTGTCTGGCTGTGCATCACCGTCTATCTTCCCAGGCTGAAGCTCCGTTACCCGAGGTTCATCTGTTTACGTCAGGCAAAACCGTGCTGACGGATTATGCCGCCGGGGTCCGGATCCGCTTCGAGGCGCTGCTGGCCGCAAGAAACATTCATGTGCATCGAGAGTTCAAAGCACAGTCCTATGACGCCGATGGAAACCTTTGCAGCGATGATGGTCGACAAGTAGCGCTTGATGAGGCTTTCTGGGTCACCCAGGCCGGCGCGCAGCCGTGGTTAGCCGAATCGGGTCTGGCAGTGGATGAGGGTGGATTTGTTCAGGTTGAGGATACGTTGCAATCAACCTCGCACAGCAATGTCTTTGCCGTGGGTGATTGTGCGGCAATGGTGCATCACCCGCGACCCAAGGCCGGTGTTTATGCCGTGCGTCAGGGGCCACCATTGTTCCGTAATTTGGCAGCTTATGCGCTGGGTGATGCCGTGAGTGCCTACAAACCTCAGTCCACGTTTCTTTCCCTGATATCTACCGGCGATCAGCATGCCATTGCTTCTCGCAACGGTTTCAGTACGGCCGGCCACTGGGTCTGGCGCTGGAAGGACTGGATAGATCAACGATTTATGGCGCGCTTCAGCGATCTGCCGGTGATGCACCGCAAACCGCTCAACACGCTGCAGGCAGAATTTGATGACCAGATGCACTGTGGTGGTTGTGGCTCAAAGGTCGCCTCAGATCTTTTGAGCGAGGTGCTACAAGCTTTAATGCCGGGTGCAGTACCCGAAGGTGATGCCGCGCTGATAAACGTGCCGCCGGGGAAGGTGCTGCTGCAGTCAGTTGATCACTTCCGCAGTTTTCTTAATGATCCTTATCAACAGGCGCGCATCGCCGTTAGCCACGCGCTCTCCGATGTTTATGCCTGCGGGGGTGAGGCGCTCTCTGTTCAAGCGAGTATTACGCTGCCTTTTGGCAAACCGTCGGTCAGCCGGTCGCTGCTAACGGCGATTCTTAGTGGCACCCGCGATCAACTGGCGGAGGAGGGTGCGCAACTGGTCGGCGGTCATACCAGCGAGGGGCCTGAACTCAGTATTGGTTTTACCGCCAATGGTCTCGTGGATGAACAGGCACTCTGGCGTAAACAGCCAGGTCTTGCGGGTCTTGAACTGGTGCTCACGAAACCGCTCGGCACGGGTGTACTGTTTGCTGCAGACATGCAGCACCGTGCCCGGGGTGAGTGGATCAATGCTGCAGTGGCAATGATGTCGATCTCTAATCGCGAATCCGCCCGGATCTGTCGCGAAGTTGGTATTAATGCCTGCACTGATATCACGGGTTTCGGTCTGGCGGGACATGCGCTTGAAATGACCGGGCCGGGTATCGGTATTGCGTTAGACATCACCGATATTCCCCTGCTGGCAGGTGTCCGTGAGTGCTTTGAAGAACTGGGCATCCGCAGCAGTCTGCATGAGGCCAATAGACGTGCCAGTGGTTTGACCGGCTCCGGCTACCGGAACGAGATACTCTTTGATCCACAAACAGCCGGTGGTTTGCTCATCGCGGTTGAAGCGGACCTTACTGACGAACTGCTCAGACGCCTGCGGGAAGCAGGTTATCCTGATGCAGCGAAGATCGGCAAGACGATTGCTTCACCTGGGATTACAATAGCCTGATGAGCAAACTGTTTTGCTGGAATTGCGGCCACTCCCTTGCGGAGGTGCCGCGGCCGATCAGTCGACATGCGACCTGTGATGCTTGTTTTGAGGTATTGCATTGTTGTCGCATGTGCCGGCACTACCTGCCCGAAAAGCGACCCTACTGTGACCATGACCGGGCGGAGCCACCGGTAGAAAAAGCGACCGCCAATTTCTGCGATTACTTCAAACCGATGAACCGGTTTAATCCGGATGCCGCTCAAAAAGGTGGCAACGCCAGGAGTGAACTTGATGCGCTGTTTGGCGATGGTTCACCTGCCGGTGAAACCGAGGATTCAGGTTTGTCTGATGATTCGAGTCAGGCCACAGGGGGGCTGAAAGAGAAGCTGGATGACCTGTTCGATGATTGACGGGTGGCACTGCGGGCATCGACAGGGTTTGCAGGGTAAGTGTTTTCAGGGCAAGTGGTTTCAGGATAAGCGTTCTCAGGTCCAGGGCTTTACCAGCACCTTCGCTTCTTCGTTGGGTGACGCCAGCGCCTGAAAAGCATCTGCGACGCCGGAAAGCGGCGTCTTGCTGGTAACCAGTGGGCTGACGTCAAAGATGCCTTCGGCGATATTACGCAGGCTGATGGTGAATTCTTCCATCGACCAACCCAGCAGAAAGTGCAGTGACAGTTCCTTGTTAATCGCGATCAGTGGTCGAATCTGGTCCTGCTGCATACACACACCGACAATCATGATCTTGGTATTCTGCGGCGCGCCCATAAAGATATCATCGATCATTCCTGGCACCCCCACACACTCAAAGATCACCAGTTTGCGACCTTTTGCTGCGCGGGCTTTGTAGGGCGAGTCCGTTGCCGGGTCTATCAGTTCATGCGCGCCAATCTGTTCTGCCAGCTTGCGTCGACCGGCCGCGAAATCGGCCGCGATAATCGGGCCATGAAAGGTATGTTTCAGGGCGGTCAGTATCGCCAGACCCACGGGGCCGCAGCCGATAATCAGAATAGCCTCGTCGCCCTGAAGTTCGGCTTTGTTCACCGCGTGTAAACCAACTGCCATGGGCTCTGTCAGGGCGGCCAGGTCGGCGTCAGTACCCTCGGGCACGGGTACCATCAGGCTTTCAGACAACAGCATGTATTCGGCGAAGCCGCCGGGTATCTGATCAGAATAACCAACAGGTTCCATCGGTGTGCGTAACAGTACCGGCGCGGCACACACGAGCGAGCCTGGCGCCATGCTGCGTTCTGTTTTTGGTCCGTACTCGACGATTTCGGCACAGAACTCGTGGCCTAATACAACGGGGTTGAAGGTGGTCAGCTTGAAGGCACCGCCAGCTTCGCGGCTTGTGGCAACGAAGTCTTCGGTGTGTCGTGCAGCATGCAGGTCACTGCCGCAGATTCCGCAGGCGATTGATTTGACCAATACTTCGCCGGGTCCCGGAACAGGATCGGGTAGCTCTGTTTCCCGGAGCGACCCTTTCTCCATGGTAACGGCGCGCATGACCCGGGCTCAGTCGTCTTTTTTCGACGTTCGATAGTCGCCGAACTTGCCATCTCGCTTCGAGAGGGCGTCGGTGAGGCCGCCTGCCAGTTCCTTGAAGTGTGCGCGGGTCGACTTTGTATGAAAGGCCAACGCCTGAATTTCTGTTCCCTGGCGAATGGCCGCTCGCATACCCATCAAATCCATTTGCCGGTGCACGGCGCGTTTGTTCATCTGTTCAATATCGGAGGGGATCTTGGCGATCTTCTCGGCGATCTGGAGCACTTCGTTCTCCAGAGAATCAATGGGGTAGGCACGATTGGCAAAGCCATAGTTTGCCGCGTCGGTGCCGCTGATTGCGTCCCCGGTCAGCATCATCTCCATGGCATTTCGCATACCGACCATCCAGGGAAAGAATTGATTGTCCGGTGGGCTCATGCTGCGCACAACGGGGTAGCCAATTTTTGCATCTTCCGCGACATAGATAAGGTCGCAGGCGGTGGCCAGTTCGGTACCGCCTGCCAGACAGTAACCGTGGACTTGCGCGATAACCGGCTTAGCCAGGTCCCACATGCGAAACGCACCCTCCACCACGTGTCTCGCCCAACTGCCATCACCGCCGGCAGTATGGAAAGGGCGTTCTTCATTGTTGTTACCTTTCAGATCATAACCCGCGCAAAAAGCCTTGCCGGCGCCGCGGATGATGGTGACCCTGATGTCATCGTCCAGGTCGTTAGCTTCGAGTTGGCTGAAGATTTCACCGCGGAGTGTGTTGTTCAAGGCATTTCTGGAATCGGGGCGGTTCAGCGTGATCCGAGAAACGCCCTCAAGGGGCGAATCCACGATGATAAATTGATGGTCCATGATATTCCTCGTCTTTTGTGCTGATAGAAAGGGGCTAGACCTATCTACCCTGTTGTAAAGCGCCTGCGGCGTTGCTTGGCCCGCTATCGTTTTTAGTTTAAATGGATAGCGGGGCTAGGCCTATCTACCCCGTTGTAAAGCGCCTGCGGCGTTGCTTGGCCCGCTATCATTTTAGTAAAAACGGATAGCGGGGCTAGGCCTTTCTACCCCGTTGTAAACAACTTAGGCAGGTCTTCATCACTGGTTTCGAGAATCGTATCAACCCAGCGGTGGAAGTTATGGCCTCCTTCCTCATTCCTGCCAAACAGCACGTGATCTTTGGCGCCGGTTTCCATGGCCTTCTGTTGCTTCAGGCCAGTAGCGTAATCCTCTTCCTGAACCACGTAACGCAGAAAATCCAGCTGTTTCCTGGCTTCGCGTTCAGCAGCTTCGTCAGCCGGTGCTTTTTCCATCAGGTAGTTCTGAATCGTATAAGACGTGCCCGGGGTATCGCCAGGAAAGAGTTGCGAAATCATGACGGCGCGGCCACCGCCATCAAAACCCGCGATGGAGACATGCGGGAAGATTGTCCAAACGCCTGCCACCAGGAGTTCGTTGGGCCACTTGTCTTCATCGTCGCCCAACATCTTGGCAGCGCCTTTCATTGGCCCTGCAACACGCTGATGGGGGCCCCAGCTGTAGTAGATCGCCTGATTTGGAAAATCCGGCCCGAAGGTGTTCTTGTGCAGGATAGGCAGATGGTAGAGATCCATATAGCCGTCGTAGGCAATCTTCCAGTTAGGCCCCTCGACGCGTTGGCTGGCAAACAGGTGCCAATCATCGAAGCCAAAGTTGGCGAGCAGTTCGTCATAGCCAGACAGGAACAGTGAGATATCCAGTGTGCTATTGGGGTCCGTGGTCACCCAGATCAGACCCGCGCGCTCGAGGCAGGGTAATTCGGTCAGCCCGTACTCTGATTTGTCGATTTCACCGAAATCCCTGGGGGCATAAATACCGGTCAGTTCGCCTTCACCGTTGTAGGACCAGGCGTGATACGGACAGGTGAAGCGGTGGGTGTTGCCGCAGCCATTGTCCATGACCTGCGCGCCACGGTGGCTGCACATGTTCACAAACGCTTTGATTTCGCCAGACTCGGTTCGTGAAATCAGTATGGGTACGTCGCCCGCATCCATGGCTTTGTAGTCGCCTGGATTCTTGAGCTCAGCGCTCATGGCCATCATCAGCGGCATGCGTCTGAATACCTGCTTCATTTCCTGTTGCCATCGCTCGGTTTCGAAATAGTTACCGACGGGCACTTTGAAGACGTCGTCCGGCTTGGGTAGCGTGCCGGCGTCGCCGTGAGCGATATTGTTCTTGGCCATCTCGATCAATTGTTCCCGAGACATTTTCCCTCCTGAATTTCGATTGACTTATCGGCTGCGCGAACCGTTTAATAACCGTCAGTTGTGACGGTTTTTTAATAAGAGTACACAGAGGGAAAGTATATGTCATCCGACCTTTTTGACCTGACAGGTGAGGTTGCGGTTGTTACTGGTGCCGGTAGGGGTATTGGTGAGGGAATCGCAAAAGTTCTTGCAGATTACGGCGCCACCGTAATTTGTGCCGCCAGACGTACCGAAGAAATTGAGCGCGTGGCCGGTGAGATTGTAACGGCCAATGGTAAAGCGATCGCATGCACAACCGATGTCACCAACACGGCAAGCCTTGAGGAACTGGCTAGCACTGCAAAAAATGAATTTGGTCGTCTGGATATGTGGGTGAACAATGCGGGTGGCTCTGCTGTCCAGTCACCATTAACAGAATTATCGCGGGAGGAATGGGATAACACCCTGGCCCTGAATCTGACTGCTGTGTGGGAGGCAACGAACGTTGCTGCGAGGCACATGGAGAACGGCCGGGTGCTCAATATATCCTCTATTGCTGCTGAAGATGTCATCGAAGGCAGTGGCCATTACTCTGCCGCCAAGGCCGGCGTCAATATGATGACCCGAACCTTTGCCAAGGAGCTGGGACCACGGATCCGGGTGAATACCATCATGCCCGGCTTTGTACCCACCGAAATTATGATGACGGCGCTGGATATTACGGAAGAGCAGCTGCCGGTCATCGAGAAATCTTTAAACCTGCCATCAGGCAGACTCGGCACACCGAGAGATCTTGGCGCAGCCGCGCTTTATTTATTGTCACCGGCTTCCGAGTGGGTGACAGGTCAAGTTATCAGAGTATCAGGAGGTATGTAGGTGGCCACAGTAAAGAAAGTCATTCTTCAGAAACGACCGGACGGGGAACCCGTTGAAAGCGATTTTAAAGTGCTTGAGGCAGAGTTGCCTGAGCTGAAAGAAGGGGAGGTACTGCTTCAGGTTGAACATCTGTCGATTGACGCTTTCATTCGCACCACGCTGGATGGACCTCAGGGTTTGCATGGTACCCAGGATCTGGAAACGCCGGTGATGGCGCTGGGTATCGGTCGGGTGCTGGATTCCCGTTCCGATGACCTCAATCAGGGTGATGCAGTATTCGGTCCAATGGGCGCCCAGTCTCACGTAATCTGGCCTGCGAATATGCTGCGCAAGGTTGATGAGAGTGAAGTGCCGGCCCGCACGTATCTTGGTGCAATGGGCATGACAACCGGGCTGACTGCCTATGCGGGGATGCTCAGCTGCGGCAAAGTTCAGGAAGGAGACACAGTGGTGGTATCCGCTGCGGCCGGCGCTGTCGGCAGTGTCGCCTGTCAGCTTGCCAAGATTGCCGGTGCACGGGTTATTGGTATCGCCGGTGGTGCGGAAAAGTGTCAGTGGCTCAAGGACGAGATAGGTTGTGATGATGCGGCTGACTATAAGGCGGGTGATCTGAATGCGACGCTGAAAGCATTGTGTCCCGATGGTATCAATGTGTTTTTTGATAACGTCGGTGGTGAAGTGCTCGACGCTGCGCTGGATAACATTGCTAAAGGTGCAAGAGTCGTGATCTGTGGCGCAATCTCCCAGTACAACGATATGGAGAACGTGACCGGCCCCCGGTTGTATCTGCGTATTCCCGAGCGCAATGCATCAATGCTGGGGTTCACCGTTGACTACTATGCGGAGCAGTTCCCGAAGATGGAATCCGACATTGCCGGCTGGATAAAAGACGGCAGAATGAATCTGCCAGAGCATGTGATTGAAGGTATTGAGAACTTCCCACAAGCGATTATCACGCTGATGACTGGTGGTCACATGGGCAAGTTGTTGGTCGCACCTTAAAACCCGGTAAATCGAGGCAATCCAAACGGCCTGACTCTCTGTTTCTTTTAAAACAGGCAGTTAGGCCGTTTTTTTATGGTAGTAGCTAGACCGATCCTGGACAGGAACAGGGTCAAAAGCGGTCGATGATCCAATTTATTGTGCAGTGCGTAATAACGGTCAATTATAAACAACGACGAGTATCATATGACTGTTATATACACACTGATTGCCGCATGCCTGGTGCTACCCCTGGTTTTCTCTAACGTCGACACAGAAAGCACCCTGCTGTCGAAAGTCTCTGCTGAAGACGACCAACCGGCCGCAAAGAAGTAATCGCGACCGGTTTCCCAGCGAATGCTTGTCAGCGTTGCCGCCTTTTGGCGGTAGCGTCGGCGAGCGAGCGCAGCACCGTCTGCGTATCATCCCAGCCGATACAGGCATCCGTAATACTTTGGCCATAGGTTAGCGTCTCGTCGGGCTTAACGTCCTGGCGACCTTCTATCAGGTGGCTTTCCAGCATGATCCCGAAGATGCCGTGATTGCCACGGGAGATTTGCGTGCCAATATCATGGGCGACGTCTATCTGACGGGCGGGTTTTTTCCTCGAGTTAGCATGGCTCGCGTCAATCATGATGCGAACCGGTAAACCGGACTTCTCGAGCATAGCGGCGGCGTCCTCGACTGAAAACATGTCGTAGTTCGGCTGCTTGCCGCCACGCAGAATAATATGGCAATCCTCATTCCCCGCTGTCTTGAAGATTGCGGAGTGTCCGCCTTTAGTGACAGATAGAAAGTGATGCGGCTGTGATGCGGAATTGATGGCGTCTATAGCGATTTGAATATCGCCATCGGTAGCATTCTTAAAACCCACCGGGCAGGACAGACCGGATGAAAGCTCCCGGTGAGTCTGGCTTTCCGTTGTCCGTGCACCAATGGCACCCCATGAAATGAGATCCGCGACGTACTGCGGGCTGATCAGGTCAAGATACTCAGTGCCGCAGGGTAGACCCATGTCGCCCAGGTCGAGCAGCAACTGCCGGGCAAGGTTCAGCCCTTTGTTGATCTGAAAACTGTTGTTGAGGTCAGGGTCGTTGATCAGTCCCTTCCAACCGACGGTGGTTCGCGGTTTTTCAAAATAAACCCGCATGACAATGAAAAGGTCTTCCGCCAATTCGTCCTTGATGGCCTTCAACTTGCCGGCATAGTCAATCGCGGCGGCCGGATCGTGAATTGAGCAGGGCCCAACCACTACCACAAGGCGATCATCCTCGCCGGTCAGGATCTTGTGGATGGTGCGACGGGCGACACTGACGGTGTCAGTGACCGTGTCTGAGACTGGCAGGTTAGCGATCAGGGATTCGGGGGATATGAGCTCCTGGGTTTCCTGAATACGTAAGTCATCAGTAGTTACGGACATAGTTCCTGACTCTGAGGTTTTCAAAGCCGCGTATCTTACCACCCCGCTGGGCAAGCGCCAGCGGCTGGTTTGTATAAAGCCAGCGGCTGGTTTGTATAAAGCCAGCGGGGGCAGACTACCTTTTCAGGTCGATGATCACCTTGCACTGATCAGTAGGCGATCGCAGGGCTTCAAATACGTCAGGTAACTCGTCAAGGCTCACCACGTTTGTGATCATGGGAGAGCCGTCAATTCGGCCGTTTACCATCATGTCGATGGTGAAATCCCAATCTTCCTTGTCATAAGCGACGGCCCATTGGATTCGGAGCTCCTTTGAGAAAGCCATCAGCGGCATGATGGTGTCAGGTGCATCACAAAGCCCGATACCCATGATGAGACCGCGCCGGGGTGCCCGTTCGATGCATTGCTGCATCAGGCCCGGTGCGCCGACACACTCAATCTGAATCTCGGGTTCGCTGCCTGTCAGCGCCGCAAACTGGTTGTTCACATCTTCTGCGGGATCAACAATATCGTTGAAACCCAGTTTTCTGGCCATATCAATCCGGGCAGGGGACATTTCACTGATCACGATGTTGCGCGCTCCAAAAAACCGGCACCAGATGGCGCATGCCAGGCCAATAGGACCGGCGCCAATAATCAGTACGCTTTTTTCGTTCACCCCGTCAGTCATCTTTACGGAGTGCAAACCAATCGCCAACGGTTCCACCAGGGCGCCATTGAGGTCATCCAGCTCATCCGGGATCTGAACCACTGACGCAGGATCAACTTTGACATATTCTGCATAGGCACCGGTCACGGCACCGAGGCCGATAGTTTGGTCCTTGATAAACGGGAGTGAGGTGACGCGGTCGCCGACCTTAAAATCACTATCACCAAGACTGCCACCCAGTTCAACAATCTCACCGGAGAACTCATGGCCAAAAACCGTATCGGGTGGGGCCATGAACGGACCTTCTCTCGACGCGTGTATATCCGTGCCGCAGATACCGCAATTGGCAACCTTTACAAGAATCTCGTCGTCGGCGATTTGTGGAACGTCGATGTCCTGAATGGTTAGTGGCTGCCCCGGTCCAGAAAAAACTGCTGCTCTCATGCGTCCTCTCCATAGGTATAAGGATTGAAGCCGACTTCTTCGGCCTCGCTGATATCGGTTGTTATTGAATAGATGTCTTCGCCAATGATCTTGCCGGTATCTTTTTCGAACGGCCAGAAAGTCACGGTCCGCCCTTTGGTGGCGTACATTTTGGTTTCATCGACGTCAGGCAGCCCCATCTGCTTGAGCATTTCGCCGGCGAATGGTGTATACAGCTCGCCCTCTGTTACCAGTGTGTCATCACCAATCACGATCCGTTCAACGGCGTATTCAAATCGGTTGGAGCCGCTGGCAATCAGTCCGGCATAGAATTCTTTCAGCGCTTCATAGCCTTTGGGGCCGGTATCTTCGGTGGCTGACCAGATGTGAAACCGGGGATTGTCCGACATGGTTTTTAGCAGGGCATCGAGATCGCTACCGCATTCCGCGCGCACGTGTTCCTTGAGGGTGCTGAGCATATGCCGGCGCCACTCATCGGTTTCGGATTCGAGCAGCACGTCGATGTGCTTCCAGTTGTTTCTGCTGTCTACAGTTTTCATAGTGTTACCTTGATTTGCGGCCAAACGTCTTTTGCAGAATCAGCATGACCTTGATGAAGGGATAGATATAGGGGAGCGCCTTCAGCGTTTTCTCAACCTCCCAGTCAACCAGTGCCGCATCCAATCGGGTATAGAACTGATGGAAAAGTGCCTGGGCCCGGTCTGAGGATCGGTCAATGGATTCCATAGACATGGAAAACATTAACTGGACCACCACGAGGTTAGTTCTGAAAGCGTTAATGAACTTTCGGTAGCTGTAGCCTTTGACGCCGTACTCCACCAGTCGACTATGGTAAAGCTTTAGCAACTCATCCTGTGTTGCCCGGCGTTCTTCGACGGACAGGCTCATGACCATCCAGTAAACAATATCGTTGATCGGATCGCCCATACCGCACAGTTGCCAGTCGATGACCGCAAACCGGCCGCCTTGCTCGGATGGCTTGATGATGTTGTCAGAGCGCAGATCACCGTGAGTCAGTGAAAAAGGATAGGGCGGTGCAGGGTCAAACTTGAACAGGGCCGGTAACAGTGGCATCAGGCGCTTGAGTTCGGGATAGGCATCAAACTTGCCGGTCTCCTCGACTTCCTGCCAGCTCAGCTCGTACATTTCGTAGGCCTGCTCCATCGGCGTCTCTGTGATCGTCCATTTGGCCCAGTCCAGCTTCTCCAGTTCCTCACTGTTCCACCATTTTGCGTGCAGTTTGGCGAATTGCTCGATAACTTCCCGGGAAGTTTCCCTGTCAGTGCCGATGACCTGGTCGCTCGGTTCGCCGGGCGCAAGATCTTCAAGGATCAAAACAAAATGGTTGGTATCCTCGTGAAACTCCATATACAGGCAGTCGGCGATAGGTACGCCAACCTTATTGCCGATATCCCGATAGAAGCCAATTTCTCGCTTGTAGAGATTGCGCTCACCGGCCATGTCTCTGGTGTCCTGACGAGCCGCCGCGAATTTGGTAATGATGCTCGCAGGTGCATCGCCAGATTCGCCCTCATAGTTCAGGGCCACACGCGCCAACTGACCCATAAAACCCTCACCCACACCGATCACAGTGGGCGTGAATGCCGACAGACGAGCGCCGCCAAGTGAGTCCGCCAGGACACGCTGTAACCAGTCCAGCGAAAGCTCATCCACCGTGAGTGGCATCTCATTCTTTGACATGTTGATCCCGCCGTTTTTTGTCGGCCTTCAAATGATCAGGCAGATGGTCATAGTAGTTAAGCGTCACGATCTCCGCGCGCTCATCCGGGTAAAACCCGAGTTCAGTGACGGCAGCATTGTGCATGAGATACTGATGACCGAAAGCGGGCCGTGACCCCAGTAGTCGGGCCAGCAGGTGGGCGATTGCGGCGCCGTGGCTGACGAGAATCAGGTTCTCACCCGCATGTTGTGTCCGGATATCGGTCACAGCGCGGGCGAGTCGTTCACCCAACTGATTCGGCGATTCGCCGTTATGGCCCCTGAAGTCATCATCTCGAATGGAGTGTTTGGCGAAGCCAAAATCCTCCAGCTCCTGATAGGTCACCGATTCCCAGTCACCAAGAAAACCTTCGATGAGATGCTCATGGATGTGTATAGGCAGGTCCAGGCTGCTCGCGATGTGTTGACCAGTATGATGTGCCCGCGATAACGGACTGGTGTAAACACGTTGGTAATCGCGTTCCCAGCCTTTTAAGAGGGCGGCGGTGTGACGTGCCTGTTCGACACCACGATCGTTCAGTGGCGATTCGGTCTGGCCGTGGGCAATCTGTTCAAGATTACCCACGGTCTCACCATGTCGAACCAGCAGCAAGTGCTGAATGGGTGACATGGATTATGCAGCGTCCTCTTTTACGTGACGCACGTTGACGGGAATCGCCGTCATCCGTGGCTGACCGGTGATCGGGTCGTAGGTCTTGTGGTCGTCGATGAGGCGGTTGGTACTGGAGCCTTTTTGTCGCACGTCACCCCAGTTGCCAGGAATATCACCCCAGGCGTGCGCCATGGAAATGACCCCGGGCTTGATATCCTTGGCCGCTTCAACCACGCCGATCAGCATGCCATAGGCGCCCTGAATCTCGATCAGATCGCCGGAGCTGACGCCCAGCTTCTCTAGATCATCGGGATGCATATAGGCGGGATTGGTTGTGCCTTTCTTCTGCAGGTTTGAAAGTTGCTGCCCGGAAGAATTGAATACATGTTTGAGTCGGCGGCTGATGAGCAGATGGGTGTAGGCCTTGTCCTCATCGATGATTTTGCCATCCTGCCAGATGTTTTCATTGTAGATGCTGGAGATTTCGTCAGCGACACCGTCCGGCAGCATCTGCAATTGCGCATCGCGGCCTTCTCTTGGCGGACCAACGCGCACATCAACCTCTTCATACAGGTGGCCTTTGCCTTTGGCTCGCATCTCGTCAATATCGATGCGCGATCCTTTGGTGATGAGCTTCAGTACATCGTATTTACTGGGCCGTTTGGTGGGATCAAGCTGACCACCAGGGAGGTCAATGGGAATCCCGCTGCGATGTGACAGTTCCCAGTAGATTTCCCATTCTTCCCGGGACTGCGGGTTCCTCGGCAGCACAGCCTTGGTGTAGTGAGAGTAGGGCTGGTCGTACCAGGTGTCGGTCAGCATCGTGACATCGTCGCGTTCCAGCGAGATGGTGGGTGCAATAATGTAGTCGGCAACCTTGGCAGTAGCCGATTTGTACAGATCCACACAAACCAGCAGCTCCAGCTTGTTCATGGCTTCCAGCGTTTTGTCCTGATCAGGGAAGGCGACCATCGGGTTACCCCCGAGACAGATCAATGCCTTCACCTGACCTTCACCTTCCATCAGTATTTCGTCGTTTAAGGCAGCGGTTGGCATCTCGCCGATAATCTCGCCAAGTCCTCTGACGCGTGAGCGTGGACCGTGACCAAACGCCGGTCTGGCCTGGTGCACGTCAGCGTGGCGAGATACGGGCGGCTGCAGCATACCGGGATTGGGTACCTGTTCGCCTTCTTTGTTAACCCGACCGCAAATGGTGTTGAGCGCCAGGATGAGATGTTCGGTGAGCACACCATGTGGTGCCATATCCGGACCTGTACCACCCACCGCAACGCCTCGTTTGGCATTGGCGAACGTGTGGGTTGCTTCAATCAGTGCTTCAACGGTGATGCCGCAACGTTCAGCGACGTATTCCGGTGTATAGGGTTCAACACGGTTGGTGAGTTCTTCCAGATCCTGGACATGATGCGCGCAGAATTCCTGGTCGTGCAGGTTTTCTTTGAGAACAATGCGGATCATGCCGCACAGCAGGCTGGGATCTTCGCCCGGATTTACCTGTAGGTGCATGGTCGCCCGGTTGGCGACTTCTGTCTTTCGCGGGTCAACCACAATGACCTTCATGCCTTTGTTCATTTCATCGCGAAGGCGTGCATAAGGTGAAAAGGGTGGTGGTCCGCCGAAGGGGGTAAACTGCGATACCACGGGATTGTTACCAATCATCATGCAGACATCAGCACCCGTAAACTTGTGTGTACCGCCACCCCAGGCACCAAATCTTGAAGCGGAAATGGCTTTGGCCGGCTGGTCGATAGTGACGGATGTATAGTAAGACGGTGAATCAATACTCTTGTGCCAGGCTTTTGGAATGACCAGTGCCGCCGAATTTTGGTAGCCGTAAGATCCAACATAGGTCGCAACCGATCTGGGTCCATAGTCTTCGATCAGTTGTTTGATCTTGGCAGCGATTTCGTCCATCGCATCGTCTGTATCGATCTCGTCAAATTCACCGTCAGCTTTTCGTTTCAGTGATTTGGTGATCCGCGCCGGTGTGGTGTACTGCTCCGGCAACTGACGGCCTTTAATGCAGGTGTAACCTCCGTAAACCGGATCTTCGGTATCACCGCGAACGGCGATGGGCTTGCCATCTTCAACATCAACTTCGATAGCGCAGTAGGCATGACAAAAGCGGCAGAACGTTTTGTGAGTAGTAACCGACATGTTTCCCTTCCTGAGTCTTAGTTTTATTTTTTAGTGCCGACAGAGTAGCACCTGCCGCAAAACCGTCAAGAGTGATTGTTTAACCGCGAATTTCGTTCAACGATGTCTCTCAGCTACCCAAAACAAAAACACCAAAAAAATGGCCGTGATAAACACAGCCGTGATCGGCCTTAAAAAACGGCACTGGCTCGCCAGCACCAGCGCCAGCGGCGCGGGCACCCGCCAGCGGGCAACAGAAATCTCCGCCACGGCTCGAGCACGTGCCGAATACCCGCAGATTCAAAACAAACCGCCCTTAAGCCATTTGGGTACTAAAAGTCCCCAAATCAAAGTAGTCGCGCCAGGCGCTGATCTTCCCGTCAGTAATCTCAAAAGTACCCATGACTGGCAGGTCGATCTTCTTGCCGCCAGGCATATCAAAGCGGTCGACCCGTTCGGTCAGGACCTTGTTGCCATTCTCGGCAATGGACAACACTTCCCAGTCAACCGCTTCAGGCGCCATGCCTCGAATTGCGGCATCGACCACGGCTTTGCCTTCCATTTTTTCCATGGGGATGTTGTGCCAGACCACATCTTCTGTCAGCAGGTCTGCCGCAGCATCCCAGTTCATGGTGTTCCAGGCGTTGATGAACTCAAGCACGATATCGGTATTAGACATAAGTTACTCCAGAATAATTTGATCAAAAAAAAGGGCTGCCGAAGCAGCCCTGAGTATGGTGGTTTTCCCGCGAGGCGGGAAGTTGATTACATGCTGTATCGCACTTCGAACGCATAAGTTCTTGGTGCACCCCAGCCCTGGAAGCCTGTGTTAGGTCCACCGCTAGGCAGCAGGAAGGTGCCGCCACCCAAGAACAGTGCCTGTTCACGATACTCTTCGTCCGTCAGGTTCTTGCCGTAGGCAGAAAGTGACAGCACAGCGTCGTTCTTCAGGCGAATGTCATAGGCGATACGGGCATCCACGAGATCATAGTCGCCGTCATAGGTGCGCGCGTCGTCACCAGCACCGGTGTTAACCAGCAGAAATTCCCCGGTGTGCTTGTATCCCACGTTTGCGTAGAAGGTGCCGTTGCCAATGTCACGTACGTAGGCCAGACCGACTGCGAACGTCTGATCAGGCTGTCGAGTATCGCTGTCGCCTCCCAGGTTTCGTAGCGTGCCGGATGGGTCGTTAGGTTGACCAGGAATACTGGAAACACAACCGTCGATAATGTCACAGGGCTTGGTAAACGCCGCGTTATCAGCATCAGTGGTGCCGTAGTTAAACGTCATACTGAAGTTATCATTGATTAACCAGCGGCCCTCCAGTTCCCAACCATCAAGCACGGCCTCGTCACCGTTGTTAATGATGGTCGTGGTGCCGGGAATTGCACCCGGTGGTAGCGTGATAATCGAACTGAACTGGCCGCCTTCAAGGGTGATCTCGTAGTAGGCAAGGTTCAACTGCAAAGCACCGTCGAGAAACTCGTTCTTGAAGCCAATTTCGATCTGGTCTGCGTTCTCCGGATCAAACGAGGCTTCGCTGGGGTCGCGCGCGGAACGAATACTGAAGCCGCCAGAACGGAAGCCCTCAGAGTAGTTGACGTAGACGCGGTTGGTATCCGTATAGGACCAGGTTGCTGATGCTGTCCAGATGGTATCGTCCCAGTCATCGTCCGCGGTATAGGTTGTGCCGACAGCAGTCGCGTAAGGGGAGAAGTCAAACTCATCGGTGACCGTGGCAGCGTCGTAAGTGCCGTCGCCGTGGTCAAAATACGAGTTAAACGCTTCTTTCTCTTCATCAATCTGACGAACACCAACCAGAAGTTCGATGTCTTCCGATGGGCGCCAGGTAATAGAGCCGAAGAATGCGGATGATTCTGCATCTTCAGAAGCTATCTGCGTACTTCTGGCGTTTGGAAACTGACAGAGTGCACCACCAACCGTTGGGTTGCTGCGGAAACCGATGGCTTCACAAGGAACACCTGGCGGCAATCCCAATGGCACCTGCAAAACATTGTTGGTACGTTGCTGGAATGCCAGTTCTGACTCGTAGTAGTAATAGCCCACCATGTAGTCGATGTCGTCACCAATGCTGCCGTTCAAACGCAGTTCCTGGGTGAACATCTCAAGTTCCTGTTCACGCAGCGTGTGCAGCTGCGCGAAAGGTGTCGCCAGACCGGCCAGGCTGCCACCGTCGAAATCCTGATTAACGCCATCTTCCCCATCGTGCCATCCGGTCACGGAATAAAGCGTCAAATTGTCGTTAATGTCCCAGGTTGCGCGGATGCCGAACTGATCAACGTCATACGTTGTAGGTTCCTTTTTGTCAGCCCGGTTTACAAATGGGTTACTGCCATCGAATCTTGGATCCTGAGGTAGCGTGTCACTCTGGTCATCAATGTTGTCGTAGGTCGCGATAACCTCGAAGGTATCACTCGGTGCCCAACGGAGCGCCGCCGTAAAAGACTGAAAGTCTATATCTCCCGCGGTGCCGCCAAGTGTTACGTTGTCATAATAACCCTCGCGCTCCCGGTTGATGGCGCCGAGCTTAAGTGCCAGAGTATCGTCCACCAAGGGGATGTTGACGCGCACTTTATAGCTTTGAGAGTCAAAGTTACCGAGTTCGGCGCTGGCATTGACACCAAATTCATTGAATTCTGGTTTAACCCGGTTAACGACAATGTTGCCGCCGATGGTGTTCTTACCGAACAGCACACCCTGCGGGCCCCGGTTAATTTCGATGCTTTCCACATCGAATGTGTCGATCAATTGACCGGTCGAAGAACCCATCTGGATACCGTCGACAATGACGCCAACCTGTGGACTCTGGGTTTTTTCGATATCGGCGTAACCGATACCCCGGATGTAGAGAGCTGATGCGCCAGGACCGGCCGTGTTCATACCGATATAGACGTTGGGTGCCAGCGAATCGAAATCGCGCAGTGTGGTCGGTTTGACCTGATCGATGGCTTCACTCCCCCAAGCCGTTACTGAAAGTGGGACGTCCTGCTGTGATTCGTCTTTACGACGGGAAGTCACAACAACTTCTTCCATAGAACGGGATGTTTCTTCAGCGTAGATAGTGATTGGGCTGCCAATAGACGCAAGTCCAACAGCAACACCCAGCATATTGCGGGTGAATTTCATAACTCCCTCCATTTTTATAATTATTATCTGTTGAATTTGCCTTTACGAAGCGCAATTAAAACAAGCAGACGTGTTTGTTTTAACACTTTTTCTTTGGGTCCGTCTACAGAGTAGTTTTCGTCCTATTAGCCTGAACAGTTTGTATTTTTGTGTGCGTGAGCAGCACTCAGAAGTGCTAAGAGAGTTTTTGCGAGGCGCAAAAAAAAGGGGGCTTATTGCCCCCTTGTAATACTGCGTTGCACGTTTTGTTTGTTACAGGCCTGCGCAATACTTGATGCCGCGTCGCAGCAATTCGTAATACTGTGGCCTTTCCCAGGAACCTTTCTCAATCTCCGGGTAATAGGGTGCAACCGGTTCCATATCCCAGTGGCCGCGGCAATGACCGAGGTTGAGATACAGGACTTCGCCTTCTCCGGTGCGCTTGATGTAGTACACCGCGCGCTTATCGTCGTTGTTGAAGTCTGAGTTGATCCAGCCATCACACGTGCCGCTGTACTCTGAGTACATCAGCAGTTCGTGGTCACCATGCATCTTGCAAAGGTATTGTTCGTCGTCAGTTTCGAACTCACCGACATCCTTTACCAACGCATGGGTGTTGTCTTCTGTCTTCACAGTAAACATCTGGATAGGTGGGTGCGCCATAAACTGGGACCCCAGCAGTTCCATAATGACCGGGGCATCCTCAGGTGCATCAACGCCATTCTCTGTAAATTCGAGAATGGAGTTAGTGCCATGCAGCGCAAACCACTTGCCGCCGTCTGCGATGTATTCCCGCAGTGCGACCTGTTCGTCTTCCGTCGGCATGAGGTTGCAGGTGTAGGTGATAAGAAAATCACTCGCCTTTATACCCTCGATGTCATGGTAATCCGCCGCCACCTTGGTACGGATGTTCGGATGCTCCAAAAGCAACTTCAGGATTTCCTGACGGGCAAAATCAATATCGTGATACATGCCCGCAGCAACCAGGTAGGCGGTAATCTTCTTATCAGTATCAGCCATTGTTTCTAGCCTCCCTTAGAACTGAATACGCTGTGTCATTGATCCGTCAATAACGACATTCGTGCCACTGGTAAAACCACCACGCGGTGACGCCAGTACGGCGACCTGCACAGCAACTTCATCAGCAGTACCCATGCGTCCGAGCGGAATTTGCGCCACTGTGGAATCGTACAGCGCAGCCATATTCTGCTTGATCATGTCCCAGGAGCCGCCTTCGATGAAGATCGGGCCGGGGCTGACAGAATTTACCCGGATGCCTTTAGGCGCCAGTTCGTGTGCGAGAGCACCTGAGTACTGGAGCAGGGCAGCTTTAGTGGCATTGTAAGGACCAGCGTTCATGAACTTCTCTAGAGCTGCGGTGGTAGAGATGAAGATGATGCTGCCGCCGCCTGATTTCTCAAGGTGCGGAGTAGCCGCTTCAACACCGTTGACCGCTGCGACAACGTTACCTTCGAACTGGTTTCTCCAGCCCTCAACGCCGGGAGCGTTTCCGCCTGCAACGTTGGATACAAAAATATCGAGACCGCCGAGATCGCCAGCAGCTTCATCAATAAAGCCTTTGAATGCGTCGCCGTCCGTTACGTCAACAGCCTTACCAAAACACTTAACGCCTTTGGCGGTGACCGCTTCGACTGCTGCTGTCACTTCATCCGCGTTACGTGCACAAAGCGCGATGTTACAGCCGTCGTCTGATAGTGCTTCAACAATTGCTCGGCCAATACCCTTCGTGCCACCGGTAACCAGTGCTGTTTTACCTGAAAGTTGTAGATCCATGGTTTCTCTCCTCCTGGATTTGATAATGTGGCACGCAGCGCGCACATGCCGGTCTGTCTTCTTTGGACGCACAAGCCTAGGGAAGGCTTATCCTGCCGTCAAGATAGAGCGTATCTGGGCTGAAACAATAAACTGTTGAATTTGAGGTGTAGCGATGGAAACAAAAAATCCCCTTTGGGCATTAGCGGCCGGTTGCGTGCCAGATGCAATGCCGTGGGATATCCCACGGATAGCGAAAGCAGCAGGCTTTAAGTCTTCGGGCATGTGGGTTGAGCGTGCCACCACGTGGGACGATCAGGCGCTGGCTAAAACCAAAGTTGCCCTTGCAGAGACAGATATTCAGCTCATTGATTGTGAGGTGGTTTGGCTGGAAGGCGATGCCAGAGCAACGGACGACCAGAAACTCGTGGTTGAAGTTGGTCTCGAACTGGGTGCTCGTAACGTGCTGGTGGTCTCCCGTCATGACGATCTTGCCGCTTCCAAGCAGCAATTCGCTGAACTTTGCGACATCGCCGGCGACGATATCCGGGTTTGTCTCGAATTTGGTGAATTTACGAGTATTAAAAATCTTAAAGATGCCCAGTCCTTCGTGTCAGATGTCGATCACCGGGCAGCAGGCATTCTGGTGGATATGATGCACCTGAATCGTGCCGGGGATGACCTGCCTGACATTAACGCATCGCTTTATCCCTATGTGCAGGCTTGTGACTTCATGGCTGCCTCAGGATCACTTGAAGGGATGGACTACATTATCGCGGCGGTGGACGAACGTTATTGTCTGGGCGAGGCGGAGGCCTCTCATGAATATCTGACAACCATCTGTGATGCGCCGGTGGATGTCAGCCTGGAGATACGTTCCAAAGCGTTACGTGAAACCTACCCTGACCCGTTTGAGCGGGGTCGAGAAATCTTTGCACGATGCGCCAGACAGCGTTACTAGACAGTGTTTTGCCAGTTAAATTATCGCTGTCTGGCCCAGTCCAGCGCCGCGTCGCTGGCTGCCCAGTCGATCGCGTTCTGTAACAACTGTCGGTAGTGTTCGTTGTCGTAGGCGTCGGGATCATCACCACCCTGCAAGTAGGCGATTGGACTGTTGCCGTAGTGTTTTATCCAGCCCACAAGATTTGAGCCGTCTTCGTGTTGCCAGTCTTCGTTGTCGAACATCTTGCCTTCGGCAACGGCTTTGGTTGCGGAGTAGAAGTTGTCGCGAGTGAACTGGTAGTTGCTGGCGAGCAGCGGTTCGATACTGTCCTCGAAAACCTCGGACAGGTACAACTCATCGGTCATGTTGAACCCGTCAGGTAATCCCGCCGTAATCGGATGATCGCTAACAACCTTGAGCTGGTGCTCAACTTTATGGCGGTAACCACTGTCAGGCAGCGACTGACCGCGGAGTGTGCCTGGCATATACAGGAACCGGCCACCAACAATCTCTGCATAGGTTTCCCAGGCCGGCCAACCGGCAATGGCGTGGTGCATAAAAACCATGCCCTTGCCTGATTCCAGCAGCGCCAGCAGGCCGGCTTTGTAAGCGTCGCTCGGTGTTTCAAATGCCGGACCACCTGGTCCGAACTTGATGCCGGGCATGTCATACATGACCAGCACGTCGTAATCGGCCGCGTTTTCCGGATTAAAAAATAGCCGTGCGGCCGGCTGCTCAACGTGGGTCCAGTTTACATCCAGCGCATCAAACATGCTGAACAAGGCGTCCCGTTCAAACGGGTGGCCTTTGGTGACAAGAAGAATGTTAGGTGTGGTCATGTCTGGGTTGCCATGAGTGGATGACGGGATTGTTTAAAGGCGTTAGTATGATTTCAGACTGGTGATATCGCAAACAGCCGCATGACGCTAACGAACTCACAACAGACTGCCGACAAAACCTGGCAGCAAACTAAAAGCGAGAAAACCCGAACCCTGATACTCGAGGCGGCGCTCAATTGTTTTTATGATCTGGGTTATAGCAGTACCACCACTGAGAAGGTTTCCAGGAGCGCCGGCGTTTCCCGAGGCGCGATGTTGCATCATTTTCCCAGTCGACTAGAGCTGATTCGCGCAGCAGTCCTTTATCTTAATGAAAAGCGCCTGGCATTATTTGAAACTCAGGAGCTTAAAATCAATGAGGGCGCAGAACACTCTCGGGTCAATGAGGGGATAGATGCCTATTGGGAGCAGCTCCATTCTCCCTTGTTTACGATTTACCATGAGCTTCAGGTTGCCGCGCGCACAGATAACGACCTTGCAGAGGTGTTGGTATCGGCCAACGATGAGCTCGATAAATCCTGGCGAAAGGTGGCTCGATCCGTCTATCCGGACCTCGTGTTATCACGCGAATTCCAGAACGCCACGCTTTTAAGCATGTATCTGCTGGAAGGGATGGCCGTGAGAAATGTTGACAGCCGGGTTTCCGAGCAGATGATTAGCTTGCTCAAGGGCCAGTTGGCAGCGATGTTTGCCGATGTGCGCGAGGTGAGCCGTCGGGCTGAACCACCGGCCGACGTAGATTGAACAATTATTCAGGAACAACTTATGACTGATATCGTGCAAGACGAACTGGCCATCCGCCATCTGGTTGCCGCTTATGCTGACGCTGTAAACCGCCGGGATGGCGAGCTCTGGGCGAGTACCTGGGCTGACGCGGGTGTCTGGGATCTGATGGGTAACGAAACTGAAGGACGCGACGCTATCTACGCCATGTGGCAGGGTGCTATGGGCTCTTTTGCGTTTGTTGTTCAACTGGTCTACCAGGGCACACTGGAAATCAGCGGTGATCAGGCCACAGGCCGGTGGTACCTCGCTGAGCATCTTCGCCCCCAGGGTTCAGACAATGGCATGTTTAACATTGGGACCTATGCGGATGAATACGTAAGAGAGCGGGGCGAATGGCGCTTTTCCCGTCGCAGCTACCATGTGCTTTATTCTGACGAAGGCAAGGGTGATATGAGCGGTAATGTCATGCCGCTGCCGGGTACCACCTAGCTCGATACCGTCACGCTTGACTGTTTCTGGCCAGCTTCGTACGCTGGCCTCCCTCGCACCCATAACCGGAGCCGCCGACGATGAGCGACGTTGCTGTACAGCTGTTTAGTCCCGAGAACCTGATAGATCCTTATCCTGCCTATAAACAACTAAGAGACGAAGCACCGGTTTACTTCATGCCCGAAATGAACCTGCATGTCGTGACACGTTACGATTTACTCCGCGAAGCCATCAAGCGCACCGATGACTTTTCCTCCCGTTACGACGAATTTCTGGGTGGTGCTCAGCAGGTTATGTTCTCGACCCTGTCGGAAGAACAAAAGGCAGCCGCCATGGCGATTAACGCCGAGATGGTGCAGGTGCCGCCCACCATGCTGACGCTGGATGAACCCGAACACACGCAATATCGCTCGCTGGTGTCGAAACTGTTTACAGTGTCACAAGTCGGAAAAAGTGAAGGTGACGTTCGCAATGTGATCACCAAAAATATCGCCGCAATGAAAGGCAAAACGGCCGCCGACTTCATGGAGATCTTTGCCTTCCCCGTACCGCTGGAAATTATCTCGGATCGTTTGGGCATCCCCTTGGAGGATCGTGAGTTCTTCTACGAAGCAGCCACGGCTGCCGCCGCCGGCCTCAAGATGGCGCCGGTGCCACCGGAGGATATCCTGCACCGAATGAGTCTGGCCCGTGATCTGCAGAAATTGTTGATCCGGCTGGTTGAGGCGCGTCGAGAAGATCCCAAGGAAGACATGATTACCATCCTCGCCAACACCAAACTGGAGGAAGCCGACCGACAGCTGACGCACGGCGAAATTCTTTCCATTCTGAATCAGTTCCTGGTGGCTGGGCACGAGACCACAACCAGCACGTTTGGCTGGGGTATGCTGGCGCTTTGCGACAATCCGGCATTGCAGGAGGAGATTCGTGGTGATGAAAAACGCGTAAAAACCTTTGTCGAAGAAGTGCTCCGGATCGAGGCGCCGGTTCAGGGGTTACCGCGTCTGGTAGCGCGCGATACTGAACTTGGCGGCTATCCGCTCAAGAAAGGTGACATGATGATGCTGCGTTATGGCGCGGCCAACCGAGATGAGCGTCAGTTCGATAACCCCGATCAGATTAATGTGAACCGGGAAAAAGCAGGCATGCAGATGGCGTTTGGCTCAGGTGTGCATCACTGTATCGGTGCCCCTCTGGCGAGGCAGGAACTGAATATAGGCTTCTTCGAACTGATGAATCACTTTGAAAACTTTGCTCTGGATGATGCCAGGGGCAGACCGGTTGCAGACCCCAGCTTTATTCTTCGGGGCCTGCATGAACTGAATGTAACATTTAGAGAAAGGAACTGATCATGGCTGACGTTACCGCAGCAGAAAAAGACGCGTTTTTTGAAGAAGTGGGTAAAGCCAGTGCAGCGGCCGTCTGGTGTGCCTGGGCAACGCAAAGCAAGACAGGCCCTCGCGTTCGCATGGTTCACCCCACCTGGGAAGGTGATGTGTTATGGCTGGCAACAGGACCAGAAACGCCCAAAGCAAAGCAAATGCGCAATAACCCGCTTGTGGACATTCAGTGGCAGGTAGCACCGCCCAACTTTATTCACATCATGTGTCGGGGTACGGCAGAGTTGCTGATGGATGATGAAACGCGCGCCCATGCCTGGGAAGCGCTGGATTATGATTTGAATGACTTCTTCCCTGGCGGACCGACTGATCCCAATTACGTGGCAATCAAGGTCACGCCCACCAGAGTAGAATTGTCAGAAATGTTCGGCTCGGTTAACCAGCGTATCTGGCGAGCCTGACAAGACCTGGCGGTTAGCCGCCAGGATTCATTGACTGAGAAATGATCGCGAAGCCTTCAGTGGCTTCGAGCCGTTTTCCAACCACGGCCTGGTATTCTTCACTGTTGTACCAGGCTTTGGCCTTCTCAGTGTCTTCGAACTTGATGATAACGGTTTGAGGGCCTGGCGCTTCACCTTCGACAGGTTCTGCAGCAACATCAAAGGCCACCAGTTCAGCGCCGTGAGCGGCGAGGGTCGGGCCAGCACCGGCAGAATATTCTGCGTAGAGTCCCGGATTGTTTACAACGTACTGTGCGATAAAGTAAGCGGCCATTGAGTTCTCCTTTTGTAGGCTTGTTGACTTAACAGGCAGCGAGTGTGTCACAAATGTCCAATGAAGTCAGCGTGCAGTTCGAGCGCTTTAATCAGGCCGCCGATAATAATAAACAGGTTATCCTGGACGCACTGCGTCCTCGACTCATAGCCGGCGGCTGCGTGCTTGAGATCGGCAGTGGTTCCGGTCAGCATGCGGCGTTCTTCACCGCTGCGTTACCGGCGATCTCATGGCAACCGACCGACATGGCGATTGTATTTGGCCCGCTGCAAAGAAATCTCTCGCAATTGTCACGCCCGGGCCTGCTCCCAGCGATGCCGCTTGATATCGCTGATTTCCAGGTCACGCGCAGTTTTGAATATGTCTATTGCGCCAATGTCCTGCATATCATGTCGGCGGATCTGATTGAGCCCCTGTTCAAGGGTGTCTCCAATGCACTTTTGGCGGGCGGCACCTTCCTGGCGTATGGGCCGTTCAAGTATCGGGGTGATTTTACGACGCCGTCCAATGCCAGATTTGATGCATGGTTGCGCGAGCAGAACCCAGACTATGGCATCCGGGATATTGAAGCGCTGGTAGCAGCAGCTGAACGCCACGGCATGCAGCTCATCGAAGACGTCGCGCTACCAGCCAATAATCAATTGCTGGTCTTCAAAAAGGCTCAATCGTCAGAGAATTTTGTGCCCGGTGCATAATAACGCTGGTGCCAGATGCCGGTCTGCGATTCACCTTCCACCGGCATTCGCCAGGTCTTAACGGTAGCAGTCGAAAGTTTTAACCTGAACAGGGCCCGGGCCTGATCAATGGTATTGTGGACGTATGCCTCAGCAGCATTTTCCGGGACATAACGCCTGGCAATCGCCCGATACAGATCCCGCCATTGATCGTCTTCGCCCAGGTCGTGAACCAGTTCAGCGCTGCCTTCAACAATGACTTTCCTGTACGGCAGGTTCTGCTCATCAATGCACAGGCTGACCCTGGCATCATGTTTCAGGCAGGCGAACCATTCGGATTGTGCTCTTGGCGTAAAGCAGATGCTGGCATCGTGGTGGATAAACCAGATGGGGGTGACCAGTGGACTACCGTCAGGTCGGACGCAGGCGATACGCATCAGAATGCCAGGGGTTTCCAGGAATTCGTTTACTTCGGTAGGACTAAGCTTTGGCATAAAGACTCCTGCAACGACTTGATGTAAGTTGTCAGCATTATAACCAGGCAAAGCAGCGACGAGGTGTTCCATGATTTCAGACAATCCCCAATTCGAGCAGTTTATTGATGACTATCGCTGGGCCGTGTTAACCAGCGTTCGTCAGAATGGCGGCCCTGTGTCCTCCGTGGTGGCTTACGCCAGGGATGGCGATGATCTGGTGGTCAGTACACCCGGGATGACGTTTAAGCGAAAGTCGCTGGAGAAAAATGGCCAGGCTAACCTCTGCATCATTAACAATCAGGAACCTTTTAACTTTGTGTCAGTGGAAGGTGAAGTCACCATTCAGACGGACGATCTTGTGCGTACGACCCGTCTGGTGTTCGATAACATTCAGGGCACAGGCTTTGAGGAGCCCGAGGATTTTGAGCACTGGCTGGAGGCCCAGCAGCGCGTCATTCTGCGCCTGAAGCCTGGCCGCGTTTATGGTGTGATTCGCTAGCGACTCAGGCGACGTATTGTAAAAAGGCGCGGACGGCCGAAGCCGTCCGCATGTGGTGCGTGGTCATTGGGGTAACCACGCGTCAGAAAAGTGCTAGTGATTGATTTGCGCCGTCAGGTACTGACGATCAACTGCGGATACCGTTGTGGCAAGCGCGTCGTTGAAGCACGCCTTATTCTTGCGCGCATTCTCCAATGATCCGGCCGTCCGAGGATTCTGTGAGCCGCAAACTTGTTTGGCGGCGCGTTTAATCCTGGCATGCAGCACCTGTCTGCCTTGCTTTGTGTTGATATCCAGGTCAGTGATCTCGATAGCGACGGCACCGGCATTACCGGTTACGGTTGTTGCACTCGCACCCACTGACAGCGACAAGGCAGCGGCGACAAATCCTGCAGTCAAAATAGTTTTTCTAATATTCATAAGGCTCTCCCGTTGGTCTTAATTGAACAGATGAGAATGTTTGCTTGGTGACCATTCATCTGACTTGTGCCTATTAAGACCAATAAACCGAGAAATGTTTAGCGTAATGCGGTGAGCAGAAAGGAAAGCGTGACGAGTGAAAGTTGCCGTCGACGAACCGAGTGTTGCTGTCGGTGAGCAGTGATTGTGATCCCTATTTGAATGCCAGTTGTTCTTTAACCGCATCCAGAAAAGTAGTCATGCCAATCGGTTTACCGAGCATGCGGTGGGCAAGTTCATTGTCGAGAATACTGTTCATCTGATCCTGTGTACCATATGAACCGCTGATCATCATTCGGCGTGCTTGCGCTTGCAGTTCTAGTTCCATGATTTCTTCAAGCAGTTCGATGCCGGTCATACCCGGCATCTTATTGTCAGTAATGATCAGATCGAAACTTCGCCGCTTAAGTGTTTCAAGTGCCGCCAGCGGGTCAGTGAAACAGGTGCAGGCATAACCACTGTTGGTCAGTACCGTGTTGTAAAAATCCAGAATGGGCTGTTCGTCGTCTACGAGCAGAATGGTTGGGTCGCCGGTCATTGTCTTGTGCCACGATCTTGGAATCAGTTAGAACAAAACAAATTCCATGCCAAGGTGAAAAATGACCTTGAAACTGCATTAATAACAATGGGTTAGAGGGACAACTTGATTCACGTTGGTAAGCGCGAAGTGTGACCCAACCAGACCGGAAAGTGTGAATCACGTCACATTTCCGACCCAGCCGGGCGCGATGAATCTGTCAGCTGCCGAGATCAGGCGTAATGGAATTCCGGGGCATCCAGACTGATAGCCGGAATTTCTTCTTTTTCCCGCCAGTAGTCCTGGGTGTGCATCCATTCCGGTTTATCGCCACGCCGGGGCATCAGGTGCATGGACCGCTGCAGATAGTTGGGATTGAAGTTCTCAGGGTCAATCCAGCCGTGCAGGGCCATGTTTTTGTCTTCCTCTCGTAGTTGTGGGGTCACGCTGCTGACGCCGTTTTCGTCCATGTATTGCAATAATCGACAGACAAAATCGCTGATCAGATCAGCGCGCAACGTCCAGCTGGCACGGAAGTACCCGAATACCCAGAGCATGTTGGGTACATCGGTAAACATCATGCCCCGATAGGTGACCGTTTTGGAGAAGTCTACGGGTTTGCCATCGACGTCAAAGGCGATATCGCCGAGCACACAGAGGTTAAAACCGGTGGCCGTAACGATGATATCAGCATTCAATTTTTCGCCGCCTTTGGTGACGACCCCGTCCTTATCAAAGTGATCGATCTCGTCGGTGACCATGCTGGCCTTGCCTGCGGAAATACCCTTAAAAATATCGCCGTCCGGTACAAACGCCAGACGCTGCTGCCAGGGCCGGTACTTCGGTGTGAAGTGTTTCATGTCGTAGCCTTCGGGCAGTAGCTGGGCGACATTGTTCAGTAGCTCTTCTTTGACAACGTCTGGCTCTTCGAGTGAGCGGCGGGTCATGGCTTCCTGGTTGTAAAGAATTTCCTTGCGGACGATCTCATGAATCCAGGCGTCGTCAACCTCGAGCGTGCGCAGATAATCCGCCGTATCGTTAGCATTGCGTGCCGGCATAAAGTAAGTGGGTGAACGCTGCAGCACGGTAATGTGCTTCACCTTGGGTGCCATGGCCGGTACCACGGTTGCCGTGGTTGCGCCTGAGCCAATGACGAGCACTTCCTTATCCGTGTAATCCAGGTCTTCGGGCCAGGTCTGCGGGTGAATCAATGTGCCTTCATAATTGTCGACCCCTTCCCAGTCAGGGGTGTAACCCTTGGCATGCTTGTAGTAGCCCTGACACATCCAGAGAAAATTGCAGGTAAAGCCGACGGCTTCACCGGTGGCCTTGTTTTCGCCTTTGATCGTCCAGCGTTTGTCCTCGCTGGACCAGCTCGCGGTGTTGATCCAGTGCTGGTAGCGAATGTGCTCATCCAGCTGGTTTTCTTCAATGACTTCACCCATGTATTTCAGGATCTCACCGGCAGAAGCAATTGGCGCGCCGGTCCACGGTTTGAACCGATAGCCAAACGTGTAGAGATCGCTGTCTGAGCGAATACCCGGGTATGTGTGAGTCAGCCATGTGCCGCCAAATGATGACAACCCCTCAAGCACGACAAAGGTTTTATCAGGGCATTGGTCTTTCAGGTGATAGGCGCCGCCAACGCCCGATATACCGGCGCCAACGATCAGGACATCAAAGTGTTCCACAAGTATTCCTCAAAATTTGTTTTTTACGAGTCTACCGGCCAGGCATCAGGAAAAACTGATCTGCATCAAGTCGGTTGTCTATAATCAGGCACGTAGATACGGAGGATTCATGCGATACATAGTGGCATTGTTTTTATGTTGGGGGGCGGTTTCAGGGCCGGCAGTTTTTGCGGATGACCAGGTTGCGGTGAATGAATTACTCGATGGCTTCCATGCAGCCGCTGCCAGTTCAGCATTCGATGATTACTTTGATCGTTTTGCAGATGATGCCTATTTTCTGGGTACAGACGCGGCGGAACGCTGGAGCGTGGCAGCGTTCAAAGATTACGCGAGACCAGCGTTCAGTGAGGGCCGGGGTTGGAAGTATACGGTTGTCAGCCGCAACCTTGAGGAGCATCCTGGCGACGAGGTTTTCTGGTTTGATGAGGTGCTCATCAACGATGCGTTGGGTAAGTGCCGTGGTACCGGCGTAATCCTCAAACAGCGAGGCGAGTGGCGGATTGCCCACTACAGCTTATCTTTGTTGATACCCAATGGCATCGCGGACCATGTCGGGCGACTGTCCAGGGATGCCGACGGGCTCTAGACCGCTAGTTGATCTGGTTCAGATAGTTGAGATGCCGCTCGTATTGATCCAGCAGGTCGTTAGCAATCTGATCCTTGTTCCAGCCCATAATGTCGTAGTCCTGGCCGCCCTGGGTTAGATGCACTTCGGCGCGCCAGTGACTGTCATCGCTTTCACTGGTGTGATCCGTCGTTTGTACTTCATCAGCCGTCACGACATAGCGGAAATCGATTTCCTCGTTCTTGAACACATCCAGACCGATGGCGCGAGTGTCTTCATCCGTCCAGACTTCAGTGCGGACACCTTTTTTGGCAAGCTCCTGGGAAAACGCCTCCAGACTTGGCCGCACGGAGCTCCGCTGGAATTCGCGGACTTCTTTTTCTCCGGGGTGATCAAACAGGGTGTCCAAGCGTTCTTGCCAGGGAATCGAACCATCTGCGACTGTCTGAACCGTGAGAGTGCTTTGCCGCGTGATATCCGCCTGCAGCGCTTTCATGAAACCCCACATGGCGAACAGCAGCGCCACAGAAAATGGCATGGCACTGGCGATTGCTGCGGTCTGCAGCGAGGGCAGGCCACCGGCGACCAGCAAAATTGCCGCCGTCAGCCCGATGGTGCTGGTCCAGAAAACACGTTGCCAGACCGGGGTATTATCTTCCCCGCGCGATGACAGCATGTTGACGACCAGTGCGCCTGAGTCCGCTGAGGTGACAAAAAACACGACAACCATCAGGATGGCGATGGAAGACAAAAAGGTTGTGCCGGGCAGATATTCGAAGAACTGAAACAGCGCGACGGAGGCATCCTGTTGCACCATATCACCGAGTTCGGTGGCCCCCTGACGCAGGATCAGCTCAATGGCACTGTTACCAAACACGGTCATCCACAGCAGCGTGAACACGGCAGGGCCGAGCAGGGCACCCAGGACAAATTCCCTGATGGTTCTGCCGCGAGAAATTCTGGCAATAAAAAGACCAACAAAAGGCGACCAGGACAGCCACCAACCCCAGTAAAAGATGGTCCAGCCGCCGAGCCAGTCCGTCGGGGTATAGGCGTACAGGTTAAATGTCTTGCCGACGATATCCGCCAGATAATCTCCGGTGTTCTGCACAAATACCTGTAGCAGCAACACCGTAGGTCCAAGCGCCAGCACGCCGACCAGCAACAGCACGGCAAGCACAATATTAATCTCTGATAGTCGTTTGATACCCGCATCCAGGCCCAACACCACAGACAGTGTCGCCAATGCTGTAGTGGCAAAAATCAGGACCATCTGAATCGTGGTATTGCTGGGCAGATCAAACAGATAGGACAGTCCGGAATTGATCTGGAGGACGCCAAAACCCAGTGAAGTGGCAACGCCAAAGACGGTCGATAGAATCGCGAAGACATCAACAACCACACCCAGAGGACCATAGATGCGTTCGCCAAATATCGGGTAGAGGGCGGAACGAATCGTCAGCGGCAGGCCATGGCGATAGCCAAAGTAAGCCAGAATCAGCGCCACAATGGCATACATTGCCCAGGCATGAATGCCCCAGTGGAAAAAGGTCAGTTTCATAGCCTCGCGGGCAGCGGTTACGGTGCCGGCTTCCCCGATTGGCGGTGCCATAAAATGCATTACCGGCTCGGAAACGCCGAAGAACATCAGGCCGATACCCATACCGGCGGAAAACATCATGGCGAACCAGGAAACGAAGCTGTAATCCGGTTCAACGTGATCAGGTCCAAGCTTGATGGCGCCGTATCGGGTGACACAAACCATGCCAACAGCAATCAGAATGACGGCCACCACCAGGACGTAGTACCAACTGCCATTCGAGACGATGCCACCTTGCAGCGACTTGAAGAAGTCACCGGTTGCTGAAGGCCACAGGGCGGCCGCGAAGACCATACAGGCGAGAATAGCGCTTGCACCGAAGAAGACAGGCGGATCAATACTGCCGTTGGCGGCAGGACTCTGTTGCTCAGACATGCGAGTGCATCATTTTTATTTCCACGGATAAATAATTAGAACTCTAATATGAGCCCTGCGTGTAAAACCCAGGCAAAACAGTCATTTGGATGCGATGCGGAAGGGGTCGCGTCGTTTATCGTACGATATCGACGTTATTTTTATTTACATATCTAACGATTGTAACAACGGACATGCTCAGGGGGAATGTTCTTAGTAAGCGTGTTTTTGAAAAAAGGTCCTTTGCTGAAGGTCGGTCTGATGTTCGAATCACCCTTAAACCGCCAGCTAGTTGGTGATCGTACCCATAACCCTAGTTGACGGCGCGTTCAGAAACGACCGGCCACGGCCTTGCAGGTCCTGTCTTAGGCGTGCTGCCATCTCCCCATTTAACTGCGCCTTGTTGATGCTCTCCTCAAGGTCGCCGGTGCGCATGTACATCTGACTCGCCAGACTCCAGCGAAGGTCCTGGGTATCTGCCGGGCTCCCGAGATCATCGATCATCGCCAGTGCCTCATCAGGTTTAGTCGCAATCACACCTTGCAATACCGATCGCGCGGCAGTGTCTTTATTTGCACCGGCCGGTAGCGAGGCTACCCACTGTTGGGCCGCATCGACGTCGGAATAGCCCCAGATGGTGGCCACCTGAACGAAGGCGCTGCCATAGTCGTTGTTATCCGCATGCTGTCTCAGATAGCGGCTACTTGCTTCGGGGTCAGCCTGAGCATAGGTACTGATCACCGTATTCATCGCCTGGGCGTAACCCGGGCTTTCTTCAAACTCACCCAGCCAGCTGATTGCCTGATTTAACCCCAGCTGGGTTTTCTGTTCGGCAACGCCGCGCAGCAAGACACTGATCACCTGAGGGTCTTCTGCTGTCCGCAGCCAGTTTTCGGCAGCGGCAGGGTCCCGATGCGACAGGTTCGAGGCGACGGAAATCTGTATCTGACGATTACCGGATTCCACGGCCCAGGCGATGGCTGCACGTGGGTTTTGCATGCTCATGCTCATAGCGAGAGATGGTTCAATGCTGCTACGAATGTGCTCTGGTTGCGTTGCCAGATACGCGAGAGCGGCATCAACATCACTGTTCGCCCAGGACATTATCACCTGATTCAGGAAGCCGATGTTGCCGGACTCATCAAAATGCTGCTCGAGGTATACCAACCCCTGGTCAGGATCATTGGCCATCATCATCGCGATGGTGGTTCCCAGGAGTTGCTGATCATCCGGCCGATAGCGTTGCGCCAGATCGTAGGCGACGAACGGATCCTGCCGGCTGGCGAGATGAGCGATGGAGGGCACCGCGACGCGCAGGTCTGTTTCATCAAGTTGGTTCATGGCCGCGAGTGCTGCTTCCGGGTCAATCTGGTACCAGCTTGCCAGCGCTTGCCGCAGGTCGTTCTGTCGCCGTAAACCCTGGTTCGCAAGGGCTTCGCTGAACAATTGCTCCGGTGGTTTTTGCTGTTGTTCGACCTGTTGCAGGATTTGCTCGCCATACTGACCAAGTGCCGCAATGACCTGCTGTTCGTGACCACTGGCGCGGAATACCGGGTCCTGTAGCAAGCGTAAGCCGGTCTGATACTTCATCTGCAGATTGGTCATGCCTGCAAAGTATTCCGCCATTGCGGCCGGGTCATACCTTGCCCAGGTGGTTAACAGGCTTGAATGCAGTATCTGTTGTTTGTTGGCTGGTACGCGAGCGCTCTCAACGTAGTCCAGTGCCGCAAGCACGTCCAGTTCCACCAATCGCTCAAGGAAGATCAGGGCGAGATTGCCATGCATGAACGGGTCACGTGCCGCGAGATACTGATCCATCAACGCAATCAGCGCTTGCTCGTCACTCTGGGCGGCGAGCTGATGGGCAGCATACTGCTGGCTGAAGATGCTGTCCTCGGCGTTGATGCTAACGGCTGTATCGCTGTAAATCGGTGGCGGTAGAGGCGCGGGTGCTTGACCCGGTGGTGCAACCATCACCTGACCCCGCTCATTAACGGTTATCGTGGGGCCCGAGTAGGGCTGATAGTCACGCTCAGGCAGATAAAGGTAAGCAGCGGTCGCTGCAATACCAGCAACCAGGAAATGCGAAACAACCAGAACTAGTGTTTTCATAGTGATTCCCTCTGGTTCGAGCCTACCACTGTCACTATGGAATTGCCCCCGTACAGCACTCGGGACAACAACGCGAGTACAGCTTAAAATACCGACATCAATCAGAACTGATCAGAGCAGGCGCTATGCCCATAGAATTGAATCATGATTTTGCCCATCCAGCTGCACAGGTCTGGGCTATTGTCGGCACACCTGATCGAACCGACTGGGTGCCGGGTGTTGAAAGCTGCGAGTTTGTTGATGGCGTGCGCAGCATGCAGATGCAGGGAGCGGGGCTGGTCAGGGAACGGATTTTGACGGTGGATGAAGACAAGCAGTTTATTGAATACAGCGTGATTGAGTCCGCCGTGCCGTTGGCATCGCATCTCGCCAGTATCACCATCGAGGAAACCAGCACCGGTTGTCGATTGACCTGGCGAACAACGGTTGACCCGCTCGCGGTTGAACCCTTTATCGTTGATAGTATGAAAGCCGCGCTGGTGCAGCTGGAGAAAATACTGAACGGCGATTAGCCGAAAAGTTCGAACCCTATTTAGCCGGCTGGCTGGTCACCGGGCCTTTGACCTTGCCCTTTGAGGCCGCAACGATCAGGGCGGTGATAAATACACCTTTTGAAACGCGTTCCTGCCGGGCTTTGGCATCACGTTGGTTCTGCGCTTCGGCTTTTTCAGCGACTTCCTGCTCGGATTCCACGGCGACAAAGCCGCAGATACCGCGTTTCTGCGCTTCCTGAACGGCGGCTTTTACCTCATCGGCATCTTCACTGTATTCAATCAACTCGCAGATGAAGGTGTTTGAGCCTGACAGCGCGTAGGTGGCAGTCGGCAGTGCCAACAACACTGGAACAAAAAAACCAATGAGCGCGTATTTCAGGTGCATTAACCGCCGGTGCTCGTCATTCGATTGCTGTAATCCCAACTGGATACCCAGGTTGGTTTTAGCCTTATCACATATTCTTCTGCCGTCCGGCTGAGCAGCCAGGCGGCAAGCGAATCGTTACTGTCGTCCAGATACTTGGCCAGTAGCGCCGGCAAAACCTCGTCGGCACCTTCACGTACCAGTTCAGCGTAGGCCTGGCCGCGAACGCCGTGATAGGGCGGCTCGTTAGGGGCGATCTCAAATGCGCAGCGGTTGTTGGCCTTCAGCAGTTTTACCAGATAGCTGGATTCATGGGAGGCACAGACAAGTTCGCCGCGCGCCTCATCGAAGGTGAACCAGAGCGAACAGATAAACGGAAATTCATCCTTGTGCGCGGCTATTCGCATGGGAATGGCTGTCTGATTCAGGTATTCAGTGATGCGGGATAAATCCCAGGAAGAACTGGCTGCAATTTTCATGGCCGCAGTTTAGCGTTTGTAGCCATTGGGATACAGGCGATTAAATCGTCGTGTGGCCCAGGCGTTGTAAACGGCATCAGCAATTTCGCGAATCACGGGCCAGCGCAGCCAGGCCCACAAAAAGCCGATGCGGGTATGCCGCCAGGCTGCCACATTGGCATCGAGTCCGGTGAGCGTGTTGCCATCGGCGGTTTCCAGATGCAGCAGCTTCAGCCGTTGTTCGCTTTCTGCATCGGACAAGCCGCTGGCGTGAACGTCGATTAACTGCAGATTGCTGTCAGCCTGCTTGCGCAGATGCTTCATTTCGGCAGTGCAAAGCGGGCAGGTGCCATCGTAGTAGAGTTTTTCTGTCATGCCTGTGTTTACGCGGCCTGCCAGTGAATGGATGAGTGGCAGGACTGCAGTTCGTTAGCAGGTTTATTCCCCCGATTTATGGTGCGCGATACAGGGGTCGATACTTTTCGAGCAAATGCCGCCCGGTTGCACTATGGTTGAGGAAAACCAAGGGAGAAAAACCATGTCCACCTACGATGCAATCATCAGAAACGGCGCGATTTATGACGGCACAGGCAGCGAAGCGACGACCGGTGATATTGCCATCAGCCAGGGACAGATTGTTGCCATCGGTCAGGTCGATGGTTCCGCAGACCTGGAAGTTGATGCCTCTGGTCTGGCCGTTGCCCCAGGCTTTATCGATATCCACACGCACTTTGATCCCCAGCTTTGTTGGGATGGCTTTGCAACACCATCGATAGAACACGGCATTACCACGGTGGTTACTGGCAACTGTTCCTTGAGCCTGGCGCCGATCAGAGACCAGAAGGCCGCCGACAAAATCGTCAGCATGTTCGGTGTGATCGAAGACATCAAAAAGAAGACCTTTGACGAGGCTGTGCCCTTTACCTGGGAGAGCTTCCCGGACTACCTGGATCACATTGCCCCCGGACTGGGCATCAATGTTGGCGCCCTGATCGGTCACTCAGCGCTGCGCCTGTATGTGATGGGTGCCGCCAGTCAGGAACGCGTCGCCACGGAAGAAGAAATCGCTGAAATGTGTGCCCTGGTGGAAGAAGCCATGGCGGCCGGGGCGCTGGGTATTTCCAGTTCCTACGTGGATATGGACGAAAACGCCAAGCCCGTGCCCAGCCAGTATGCAGACCTGAACGAAAAAATTGCGCTCGCCAAAGCCATGGCAAAGAGCGGCCGAGGCATCTGGCAGATCGTGCCGTTCTTCCCGGACCTGAACAGAGAGCTTGAGAACATTCGCGAGCTTGGCGAGATCAGTCTGGCAGCAGGCATTCCCTGCAGTTTGCAACCGGTGCTGAGTTCACCCACATCGCCCCATGCCGAGGAAATCATTAGTGCCCTGGAAGCAGAGCAGGCGCGCGGCGCCAAAGTTTACGGTCAGGTGATGCCGCGTTGTTTTGATCTGAACATGCGTCTTTCTGAAACCAGCATGCTGCTGTTTTCGCTACCATCCTGGAAAGCGATCATGGACATGCCAGCTGAAGAGCGCCTGGCAAAATTTTCTGACCCTGAGATGCGCGAGACACTGGTCAGCGAAATGAAGAATGCCGCCGGTATGAGCGGTGCCATGCCATTTCTAAAAGTTGGTGATACCTATTCAGAGGCCAACAAAGGTTACGAAGGCCGAACCCTGGTTGAGATTGCGCAGGACGAAGGCAAAGAGCTCGGCGAAGTCATTCTGGATATTGCCGTTGCCGACAAACTTGAAACTGAATTCCAGCTCAAAGATGTTATCAACGCGGACAAGTCTGCGGTTGCCGCCCTGATCAACCACCCGCTGTGCCATTTTGGCGCCTCTGACGCTGGCGCCCACGTCACACAATTCTGTGGCACCGGAGACACCACCCATCTGCTGGAACACTATGTGCGTGAAACTGGCCAGATGACCCTGGAACGCGCCATCCACAGAATGACCGGCGAAGTGGCTGCCGATTGGGGCTTAAATGACCGGGGTGTACTTGCCGTGGGTAAAGCTGCCGATATTGTTGTTTTTAACCCTGAGACTGTTTCCGTTAGTGACGAAGAGTTTGTGGACGACTTCCCCGGTGAAGCGCGTCGATATGTTCGACGATCTTCCGGATACAACAGTGTGTTTGTGAATGGTGAAGTCGTTTACAACGAGGCCGGGTATACGGACAAAAGGTCGGGTAGGGTTGTTTGATGCTGCTTGCTTGATCGGCAGAAGGGAGTAGCGCCCAGGTAGCGAGATGAGTCTGCTTGACTACGAACAGCGGTTCCGGGATCTCAATCCCAACACTAATGCGGGCCGCCCGAGCCCGCATAAAGTGTGCTTGCTCTTGGCGGTTATGGATCTGGTTGAATCCGGGCACATCCTTACTAACCGAATTGGTTTTGATGCCCAGTTGAAAAATGTATTCAGTCATCATTTTGAGGTGCTGAAGCAGGGCAATGATAAGGACAATCCGTACCAACCTTTCTTTCATCTGCATAGTCAGGGTTTTTGGCAGCATAAGGTTCGTGAACCATTCGAAACTGAATATCAGGAAATGGTTAGCAATCACAACGCCCGTGGTCCAAGGGTCGTTGAACGTGTGATTCGCTATGCGACGCTCGACGATGAACTATTTGGCCATTTGCAATCCCCAATAGCGCGTCAGGTCTTACGTACGGCGTTGGGAGAGAACCTCGGTTACGAAGTCAGAGATGCATTGCTGAACCCGAAGAACGGCTGGGGTTGGAGGGAGTGCGAACTCATTGTCGCTGACTACTTTCAAATGCTTAGGTCTGAACTAGAAGGAAGCCGATACTCGAAAGCAGCGTATCGAAGGTTATTGAAAACGCAGATCGAAAGATCTGAAGGGTCAATAGAGTTCAAACATTGCAATATCTCTGCGTTGCTCAAAGATATGGGATTGCCGACCATTGACGGGTACAAGCCGCGTTCGAACTATCAGCAAACCATCCTGCCTGACGTGGTTAACAGTCTGTTACTCGCTGACAAGCAGCTTGAAGGTATTCTTCGAGGTTCTTTAGAACATGTGAATGAGTTGCCCGACCTGGTCGATTTACTTGGAAGGGAAGTTAAGCCACCGGACCGAAGCGAAGATGCCGAGGCTGTCAAAGAATCACCTGCAAATGCATTCGTACCTCGAAAGTATGACTACGTAGAGCGTAACCAAAGAAATCAGACATTAGGCGATGCAGGCGAGCGTTTCATCTTGAGTTGTGAGCAAGAAAAACTCAGGTCTCTTGGTAAAGACATACTTGCTGATCGTGTTGAGAAGATTAGCGACAATGACGATACCGCAGGGTTTGACATAAAGAGTTATGAAGCCAACGGCCGAGACCGTCTGATCGAAGTTAAAACCACGTCCTACTCACAGCACACCAGATTCTATGTCACACCAAATGAGTTGGCTGTATCCAAGAAATACGAAGACCGTTATCACCTCTATCGGGTGTTCAATTTCAACATTAATCCACAGTTCTATGTGGCTAGTGGCGATATTAGAGCCAACTTCGATTTGAGGCCGAATAGTTACGTCGCGATTCGGTAGGTTGGCGGAAGCGGTAGGAGCCGAACATATCAAGTGAATATGTCTCCTGTTCACCTGCGCTATCAGCCATCCGATAACCGCCGGTATTCGCTTTTACTCCTGCGGCTCGCCTTACTGGATGGAATCTTCTCCGTCCTAAGACGATTCGGCAAACGTTCTTACCGTCTCCCATAGGCTTCTAGTGGCGGTGGAGGTAAGAGTCGAACTCACCAAGCACTTTAACAGCACTTCAACGGCTTTGAAGACCGCGCGAGCCACCGGGCCCGACGCTCCACCGAGGGGGATGATAGCAAAGGTGGGGAGGGGGTGCTTGGTTGGGAGGGCGAGATCCCTCGGCTTCGCTCGGGATGAGGGGGGTTAGGGGGATGAGGGGGTGGGGGAGTTAAGGGTGTAACAAATTCTGGGTTAAGGTCTCTAGTCTAGGACTGAGGAGTATTTGTTATGTCTATGGCTACGCGCGCGCCGTCGTTTACTGCGATCATTTCGCTGATTTTTGCTGTTAGTGGTTTTTCTTATAACGCCTGGCGGCTGGAGCAATCGGAGGAGAACAATATCGTTCGCGACGCAGCGTTTCAGGTGCTTACGGAACTGGCTGAGTTTGAGCAGGTGTTATACGCCAGTCATTACGACGGTAACCCGGTGGAGGGCAGCCCTCGGCTTGGCTGGGTGAAGATGGGGCTGATCAATGATCTGTCGATGCTGATATCAGCGGATGCGAGTGAGTCTGCGGCAGCATTGAAGGAAAGCTGGGCTGGCGACTGGCCGGTGGTGCCGTCTGATCGTGATGTGGTGGATGCGCTGGTGGTGGATGTTGATGCGGTGCGCGCGACGGTGAAAACCCGCCTGGCAGAGCTGGATTAATCGTCAGTTGTTGTTTTGAGTGCAGCGCTGCTGGTTAGCGAGCGTGCCATGCTGATGTTGTTTCTGCCGGATTCCTTGGCTTCGTATAGCGCCTGGTCGGTTTCCATGACGAACAGGTCAGCGGAGGTTGATCTGCTGGGGGTGGCGACGTTGAGTCCCATGCTGACCGTCAGGAAGCCAGAGTCGCAATTCCGGTGAGGGATGCGGGCATTGGCCAGTTCTTTTTGGATGGCTTCGCCGACCTGGCGGCTACCTTCCAACTCGGTGGCAGGCATCATCACGGCGAATTCTTCGCCGCCGATTCTGGCGCAGAGGTCTGTTGATCGAGACGCCACTTTCGAAAGGAGCTCACCCACTTTTTTGAGGGCCACGTCACCCTGGGGGTGGCCGTAGTAGTCGTTGTAGTTCTTGAAGAAGTCGACGTCGATGATCAGCAGGCCAACAGATTGGTTGGTTCGAATGGCCTGTTGCCACAGGTCGTGCAGGCTTTCATCGAAGCCGCGGCGGTTGGCCAGACCGGTCAGGGCGTCGGTTCTTGATTCGGTCTGCATCAATAAACGCATACGCAGGCCATCCAGAAAGACATTAGTGAGACGATTGACGCTCACCAACAGAATAACTGAGTAAAGAACGACCAGTGATGCCAGAATCCATTCGAGCTTCTCGCCGCTAAGGACAAGCTGAATGACGGCAGGTATGGCAATCGGCAGGCAATAGACAATGAACGAGCGCCGGTGCAGTGCCAGCATGATACCGCCCGCAGCGATGATGCCGGCCAGCATGGCAACCAGGACGGCGCGGTGTTCAATATCGTCAGGCCAAAGCAGGATTGTTGATGCCCCCCACAAACTTGTTTGCAACAGGGCCATCAAGGTCAGTGCGTAGCTCCACTGTTGAATCTGCTTGACCGAGCTTTCGTGCATCCGTCGCTCAACCCAGGAGGTGAGCCCCAGCCTGAAGATGGCCATGCTGACAATAGCGGAGAGCCAGCCAAACAGCAGCTTCGACTCGATGACGTCGTACAATGCAAATACAAGGAACGCACCGGCAAAACTGTGGCCGATTGCCGCGCTCGGCATTGAGCGATACAGGAAGGTCAGAGATTCCACGAGTATCTGGTGTTGCAGGTCGACACCCGCTTCCCGCATTTTTACTTCGGTGACGGAGGCCCCGGCGAGGTCGTGTTCAGACATGTGCGAGGCCCAGGATTATCATGAGCTTTTTTCGAACTGGTTGTTTTCAGGGCTGACGGTATTGCCAGGGAAATCACCCGTTTTCTCGAGTAGTTCCAGGTCGCTGGCGCGTCTGCTGGCCTTTAAGCGGCGGTCTGGAACAATGGCACCAGGTCTGGGACCACGGCGGAATCTGATGCGGCGAATGGTTTTGCGGCGCTCTTCGAAGGATTCACCCTCCGTCGGCATCATCTCGATATAGGTTTCGCAGCCAACTTCTGCGAGCTTAACGGCAAAGTCCATCGCGCCGTCTTCAGTGAGATTGCGTTTGAGTGTGATCTCACCACCTTTGAATATGCGATCAACACGCGCGGCGTCGAGTTTGAACACTTTACCGAAGCGGGTTTTTGTTCGAGCCAGACTAAAGTCGCCGGTGATATTTCCAGCAAAGACGACTCTGTATAGGTCCTCCGAATCGGGCATGCAATCTGACAGTTACAACGAGGAGCTAACTATAATGCTTATTGCCAAACGGGTCATTATTTCCTTTCAAATCGGTTCATCTCTACGTTCTTAACCACTGATTTAGCGGGGAAAACGGTCCCATTCATCGCGATGTAGACGCCGGGGTCTAGTATTTGAACGGCGGCCATCGCCATGCCAACGTTAAACATGGCGTCGGTGGTCATGAATCTGGCGGGTGCCAGGGCGCCGGTTAATACAATCGTTTTGCCATCAATATCATTTAGATGGCGTGCGGTGTCCGTCATGGTATCTGTACCATGCGTCATGACGATTAGCTTTTCCGGTGCGTCGATGACCGCCTGGCGAATGAAGTCACGGTCATCGTCGGTCAGTTCCAGGCTGTCTTTATGCAGGAGTTCCTGCACGCGACAGGGGTGGGTCACCTCGGCAACTTCCAAAAGTTGGCCGATGATGGTGCGGCCAACCTGATAGTCACTCTTGGCATCAAAGTAGACTTTGTCGATGGTCCCGCCAGTGGTGAGAAAGGCGATGTCCTTCGATTCCTGAGACAAGGTCAAATCAAATTACCTTCGTAAGTCGATGAAATATTTAGATAAGTATGCGTCGGTCCACGTCATCGATCTGCTTCAGGCCACAAAAGGCCAGGGTCAGATCCAGTTCGTTCCGAATAATCTCCAACGACCGGGTCACGCCAGCTTCACCCATCGCGCCGAGGCCAAACTGATAGGCGCGTCCGATCATGGTTGCATCGGCGCCAAGCGCCAGGGCTTTCAGCATGTCCTGACCGGAGCGAATCCCACCATCTACCCAGATCTCCGTTTTGCCGCCAACGGTATCAACAACTTCGGGCAGCACATCGATGGTTGCGGGTGCGCCGTCAAGCTGCCGACCGCCATGATTGGAAACAACGATCGCATCAGCACCGGACTGTGACGCCAACAGGGCATCTTCTGCGCACATCACGCCCTTGATGATCAGCGGTCCCTGCCAGATGTCTTTGACCCATTTCACATCATCCCAGGTGAGCGTCGGGTCCAGCTGTTCTGCTGACCACTGTGCCAGGGTTGCCAGTTTCTCAACACCTTCGGCATGGCCGACGATATTGCCGAAGTGATAGCGCTTGGCGCTCAGCATTCTCAGGCACCAGCCGGGATGCATGGCGATTTCCGCAGCACTGGTAAGGGAAAATCGGGGTGGTACCGACAGACCGTTTTTGATGTCCTTGTGACGCTGGCCCATGATCTGAAGGTCCACGGTTAACACCAGTGCGGAACACTGTGCCGCTTTGGCGCGCAGAATCAGGTCTTTAATGAATTCGCGGTTACGCATGACGTAAAGCTGAAACCAGAAGGGTTTACTGACCGCCGCCGCGACATCCTCGATCGAGCAGATGCTCATGGTCGACAAGCAAAAGGGTACGCCAAACTTTTCCGCAGCCAGGGCCGACTGTATCTCGCCATTAACCCATTGCATGCCGGTCAATCCAACGGGTGCAAGTGCCGTGGGTATGGTGACTGGCTGGCCCAGCATCGTGGTTGCCAGGTTTCGGTCAGACATGTCCACCATGACCCGTTGTTTCAATTTGTGTCGAGTGAAAGCATCCTCGTTGTCGTGGTAGGTTTGCTCCGTCCAGGAGCCGCCATCCACATAGTCGTAGAACATTCGCGGTGTGCGCGATTCGTGCAACTGCCGGAGATCTTCGATGCAGGTGGTTGCTTTCATGGGTGTTCAGCCGGGATGTGTATCAGAGTTAGGGGGAGGGCAGTTTAACTGCTCCCGCTAGCTGGTGCGATACTGGTAAATCTTCAGGGCTTTTTCCGGGAACTGATCTTCAAACTCAGGGGATCTCGGCATCATGGTTACGAACCGGCATTGCGGGGCGTAGCGTTCGAACTGATGCAGCAGAAAGTCATCGGTCAGGTAAGGGCTGTTCACGGTGGCGATGATCGTGGCCCCGGGTGCGGTCAACTGTTTCAGTTTTTTCAGAACAGCGCCGTAGTTTTTTTCAGCATCAAAACTGCCACGCTGCCGGGTTGGTGGGTCAATAATCACAGTGTCATAACGGCCAAACTGTTTGATCCTGCCCCAGGAGCGAAACAGGTTGTGCGGTACGGCGCGAACCTTGTTCGGGTCCTGGTTGTTCAGTAGATGATTCCTCAGCCCCCAGTTGATGCTGGGTTTACTCATGTCGACATTGGCGACTTGTCTGGCGCCACCCGCCATGGCTGCCACAGACAGGGAGCAGGTGTAGGCGAACAGATTCAGCACGTTCTTGCCTTCGCTGTATTGCATCAGGTATTCGCGCAGGGGACGCATATCCAGAAACAGCCCGGCGTTCTGGTTTACACCTGGCTGAACTTCGTATTTCAGGCCGTGTTCGGTCACGATGCAGTGGTTGATCGTCTCACCAGACAGGCAGTGAATCGGGGTGCCTTTCTGCTTTCGATATTGCAGCATCACAGACTCTATCTGGCCATGGGGATCGTTGCCGAGAATGGCATCCCGCAGCGCGCCCGTATCTTCGATGTCCTGATAGCTGGTAATGAGTACGACGGGTGCAAACCAGTCCACTGACAGATGTTCCAGGCCTGGATATAGATGGCCGCGACCATGAAACACCCGTCTGGTGTCGGGCTGTGGCCCGGCGAAGAATGCCGACGCAGCCTGTGCGAGTGCCTGATACAAGTCTGAGCCTCTGCCGACCTAGAAGTACGTTGAGCGTGTGCGTGGAATACCTTTCGGTACGACATAGGGCGGCGTGCGGCCAACCAGGGTCTCGATCAACAACAGTTCCTGATCGTCATGGTTGATAAAAGGCGCAGGCACGATGCGTTGTGCGGCGCCTGGGTCGGCAAGGATATAGCGTGGTTCGTTGTGGTGTTCCGAGACAATGGTTTCATTGATACCCGGGTTGTCGGCGGTGGCAAGGTCGGAGGTGCCGTAGCAGATACATACGTAGGATTGCTCGGGGTCGGTCTCTACATACACCCCGGTGCCTCGCACGCCGATGACAGCGTTCGGCGTGGTGATGTCGGTGCGCCGCGAAGCCATAACTGACAGTGCTTTACCGCGCTCCAGACTATAGGCGGTAGGCACGACGCCAGGCGCGGTGGCACGACCGGGCAATACCATACGGCTGTTGGCCCGCAGGATAAAGGCATCTTGCTGAACTACAAAGATGACATAGCTCTGCTCGAAGGTTTCAACGATGTCGCCGGGCTTGATCAGCGTGTTAAGTGTTGCTGTGATGCCGTTAACGCGCACGTCTCCAGCCATGTCATGGATGGAGCGGCCGGTGGGGAGTTTTCCGGGTGCAGCGCCGGAGCGCGTGCCGCACCCGGCGAGTGGAACAAGCGCGCCTGTGGCCAGCAAGAACAGTGCGAACCGCCTGCGAGATTCGTCAATTTCGGATATGCTACTCATCAACTGTTCTCGTCGTTATTGGGTGTGGTATGCGGAGTTTAACCCGACTTTTTCAGCGTGCGTTACTGCTGATGTCATTGGTGCAAATACCGTTGGCATCGGCTGAAATCTATGGCTCAGGTTGGTACGGAGAGCTGCAGGCAGCCTACGGTTATGAGGATAACATAAGCCGAACCTACAAGACCGACGGCGCCAGTGACGAAATCGCCACGTTAAGCCTGGGTGGAGGCTACCTGAACAAACTGGGTGAAAATGCTGAGCTTGTGCTATCCGGATACGTCATCTACGCGGATCATCAGGAGTTTGAAGCGCTGGATACCTTTGGGGTGTCTTTAGGCGCTGAATTCACCTATCAACCTGTCGCCCGGTTTGATGCGCCCTGGTACAACATCGCCGTGACCGCGACGAATCTGAGCTATCGCGATAGTGATCCCCGGGAGGGTGTGTTTGTTGATGCCGATGTATCAATCAACAAGCGGCTGAACACCTCGCTGATCGGCCATTTCGGCTATCGATATAAAGACCTGGTTTTTATCAACAAGTCCTCGGCGGAAGAAGAAAACGATGCGGCTTTCGATGTGGACTCTCATGAGCTGTACCTTGGATTGGATCTGGTTCTGAAGTCATCGGTATATCTGTTTGCGGAGTACGCTTACCGCCATGGCGATATCCGCTCAACCGTTAGCGGTGGTGCACAGGCCTCGCCTGGCGACGGCTATGACGCCATCACGATGGATACGGTGTTTGATGAGCCCTGCACGATGCCCGCGGGCTGCGAGCCCGGCTATGCCTATCGTACGCGCGGTGACACCCAACTTGCCGAACTTGGGGTGTCGTTTCCCTGGCTGTCTGCACGAATGGATCTGACCGCACGCTACTTTGATGCACGCGGTGAAAACGGTACTGACTACCAGGACTGGCTGATCAAAGTCGGACTGCTCTGGACTTTCTAAATGGCCGGCGCTCAGCCGTTGGCCAACCTTCAAAAAAATATGGGTGAGTGACTCATGGATATCGGTATTTGTGTGCCCAGTCATGTCGGCGACATCGACTATATCGTTAGAGCGGAGGCCGCCGGTTACAGCCATGCCTGGCTCGCCGACAGTCAGATGATCTGGTCGGATTGTTATGCGGCCCTGGCGCTGGCGGCTGATCGAACCAGCCGAATAAAATTAGGCACCGGTGTTGCGATTACCGGTACCAGGCCCCCGTCGGTTAATGCGGCGGGTATCGCAACCATCAATGCCATTGCACCGGGCCGTACGTTTTTTGGTGTTGGCGCTGGCAACACGGCGATGCGAATCATGGGCCTCGCGCCGCAGCGAATCGCCGAGTTTGATCAGTATCTAACTGAGTTGCGGCCGCTGCTTCGTGGTGATGAAGCGATGATGCAGCATGGTGATCAGCAGATACCGATCCGTCATGTGATGCCCGACAAAGGCTTTGTTAACTTCGATGACCCCATTGCGCTCTATGTGTCTGGCTTCGGTCCGAAATCATTGGCCCTCGCAGGTAAACATGGTGACGGTGCGGTGCTGGCGATGCCAGCCAGCGCACCGATGATGGAAAATATCTGGCAGATGATTGAGGCTGGTGCGGGCGATGATTTTAATCGGGATGATTTTTACACCACGGCGCTGACGGCCATGATCGTTGCCGAATCCGGTGAGGCTATTGATTCACCCCGAATCAAACACGAATGTGGTGCGATGGCGATGGCATCACTGCATTACGCCTATGATCAGTGGCGAAACTTCGGGCGGCAGCCGCCAAACGCGGTTGCCAGTGTCTGGGAAGACTATACAAAGTTACTCGATACCTATCCGGAGGAGCGCCGCCACCAGCGAATCCACCTCGGCCATAACTGTTGGGTGCTGCCTGAAGAGGAACAGTTTCTGACTGCTGAGCTTATCCGGGCAACCTGCCTGGTTGGTACACAGGATGAATTGATTGAGAAGCTGCAGGCGCTCAATGAAGCAGGTCTGAATCAGGTGATGAATCTGCCGAGTTACGATCCGCGGTTTAAAGTGTTGCAGGATGTGGCGGAATTGGTGATTCCGTATGTGGGTGAGTCATGAGTGAATTTAGGCGGTTAGTGCGACCAAGTTGTTACTCCAGGCAAGGTTCGCTTTCGCAAAAGCTGAGGTGTGCGAGGTAGCACACTTCAGCATTCGCTGTCGCGGCAAGGTTGAAGGTCAATCGCTTTGCGAGTTACCTTGAACCCTGACCATCATCAATCTTCACGTAGGTGCCGGTGACAAACTCGGACGCCGGCGACAGAAAGTAAAGCAGGCTGGAATCCATCTGGGCTGGGTCACCGATACGACCACGTGGGAAAAACTTGGAAATATCACCCATGCGATCCAGCATGCCGTCCATCATTTCTGACGAGAATGCGCCTGGTGCAATCGCATTAACGTTAATGTGATATCGGGCCCATTCCACCGCCAGCACCTCGGTCATACGAACAATGGCTGATTTGGTGACGGAGTAAAGCGCCGCGCCGTTGCCGTCGTAGCGGAAGCCTCCGACGGAGGAAATGTTAATCATACGGCCCGGCTTTTCCGCTGCAATCAGACGCCTGGCGACTTCACAACTCAGCTTCCAGGGACCAATCAGGTTGGTTGAGAATACCTTGTCGACAAAATCATTCTCCATCTTGTGCGCCCGCTGGGCATCGGGAATACCTGCATTGTTAATCAGGATGTCTACCAGACCCAGCGCAGCTTCAGCCTTGTCGACCACCGCCGGTATCTGATCCGGATCGGTGATGTCGAATGGTATCGGCTCACAGATTCCGCCGTCAGCGCGAATTTCTGCCGCCAGTTCATCCAGCCGGTCCGCACGACGGCCGGTGATGGCAACCTTGGCACCACAGGCGGCCAGTACCTTGGCAAAGCGTTTGCCAAGCCCCGAGGTGGTGCCGGTAACGAGGGCGACGCGCCCGGTCAGGTCATTTGAGACATACGGTGTTGGAAAATCACTCATGGGAGTCCTTAGCGTTCAGTTCAAAGTTCGGTTTTAGTTGTTAGCCATCCGCCTGGGCGGCTAGCCCTGGCACTTCGCAGAAGAATTCAGATTCCACCAATATGCTGGAAGGTGAGTTTTTGTGGGCACCGGCACACCATGAGGGGATCGCCATGGAGTAAAGCCCGGAGCCGCCAGCCATCAGTATCATGACCTGATCCGGGCTTTTGAATGCGTCCCTGGTGCCGTCAATGTTCCGGGCAAATCCGGGAGACAGCGCGTTCAGTTCGTCTGGTGAAAACCGGCAACGGTCATAGATTTCACTGGCGATATCCTGACGAGATAGTCCCGCCTTATGGAGTATTTCGGCATGATCCGGATTCAGAATCAGCGTCGCTGTACCCATGGCAAGAATCGCATTGTTGGTCGCAGGGTTCGCGAGGCCAATGGCGAGCATATCCAGCAGTGGTTTGTACTGATCAGGGTCGTCACCATCGCCACTGAACAGGACCGAATGTGGCGCTTCTGCACCAATAACGGTGACCACGCTGTCTTCCTGAGAGAAACCAAGGTCAACATGCAGGGGCGGGAAGGGGCTTTGCTCTTCATCTTCCGCCAGGCAGTAGGTAAATTTGCCGGGATGTCCGAGCAGTGCCATGTCCGAGGAGCCGGGCCGACCACCACCGATATTGATCATGGCAAGCCGCAGTGCCCGGCCGATAGAGGCATTGGCCCGATGTCCCGGACCAAGGGCGCCATAACTGCTGGCGACCGGCCCACAATTTTGTCGGGCAGGGCCATTCACAATGATGAGTGGCGCCGTACAGTGCGTTGTGGCCTGCATCTCTGTCAGATCAAACACGGGATCGATCACAGCCTTTACCGCCGCAACAACCAGCGGCATATAATCCGGCAGGCAGCCGGCCATCACGGCGGCCACGGCAATTTTTTCCATCGTTGCAATACCGTTGCCTGGTCCCATGGTGCCAAGCACCATATCGCCTTCCTGTCCGGAGGCGAGCACCATTCGGCTGACGCGTGCTTTGGTAGGGATGATCACAGGCAGGCCGTCGGTCATGCCACGGCGATGAAGATCTTCCAGGGCAGCCTCTTCATTGGCTGCGGTCAACAACTCAGTCATCGATGGCTTCCAGAGCAGCGATCACCTCTGGCGCAATCGCCGCTGCAATCTGTTTCATGCTTTCTTTGCCGGTGCCCGCAACCGGGTGCGGCAGTTTAACGCGAGGCACATCCGGCATACCCAATGAGTTGGCAACAAAGTCACCCTGGGGCCAGAACTCCTCGGTCACCAGCGCCACGGCCGGGATACCCAATTTTGCGATGTTCACGCCGTCACGCACGGTGCCGGTAGTGCAGGAGCCTCAATGCCCATAGGCGGCAACCACCGCCTGGCAGTTGGATTCAATATCTCCGAGGATTTCATCGCCTGCCGGGATAGAGGCGTTACCCTTGTTGTAGGCGTGTACTTCAATGCCGGGTTCGAGTGCCTGCATGGCTTCGTGCAGGGCGTTCAGAAAATTTTCGGAATCCGGGAAACCGTTGGCCAGAAAACCGATATTGATGGTGTTACTACCGCGTATCACCGTAGACAGGTTGTACGGCGTAATCTCAGTGCCGACTTCACCTTCCGGGTTGTGGTATTCGATCATCATCTCTCTCCACACGTTGAGTCGCGCTCAGTATAGCGACTTTCTTTTGCTGCTGCTGTGGAAACGGTATGCTAGCGCCTTTAACCCAATTGATAGAAAAACAGGAGTAGCAGGTGAACAAAGTCATCATAGGGATTGTTGTAGTCTTGCTCGTTGCCATTGCCGGTGCGGGTGTTTACCTGCTTCAGAATCTGGACGGTATTGTTAAAGATCTCATTGAAGAGGTTGGCACAGACGTTACCAAAACCCAGGTGAAGGTCAGTGGTGTCAGCATCAAACTGACCGAAGGCTCCGCGACCATTTCCGGGCTGACAATCGCGAATCCACCCGGTTTTTCTGCAGAGCCGCTATTCAGCCTGGGTAGTATCAATGTTGTGATTGATACGGGTTCACTGACGGGTCCCGTTTATGTGATTAACGAGATTAACGTATCGGGTGTTGATCTGTTGGCGGAACAAAAAGGCGTGACCACCAATGTTCAGGTATTGATGGACGGCATGGAAACCACGGAGCAGGCGGCGGCGCCCGCTGACGCTAACGCTGCATCCAGTGACGTGTTGCTCGCCATTGGCCAGATCAATTTTGATGACGGCACCATGGAGCTGCGCAGCGATCAGTTTGAAACCCAGAACGTCGCCTTGAAACAACTGCGGCTCAATAACCTTGGCTCTGCGGATAACGGTTTAACGCCAGAGCAACTGGGTGCTGAAGTCGGCGCGCAACTGATGAAGCAGGTTCAGGATGCTGTTTCGGCAGCACTCTCGCAGTACGTCCGTAAGAAGGCGGAATCTGCGATCAAAGAAAAACTGGGCGACCTGTTCAAGCGCGACTGATCAGACGATCCTGGAATCTGTCTTGCCCCAGTAGCGGTCCTTGAGCAGTCGCTTGTAAAGTTTGCCGGTCGGTAGCCGCGGGAGCTCGGCTTCATAGTCGATGCTCCTCGGGCACTTGTAGTGGGCGATATGTTCGCGGGCATACGCCATGAGCTCCTCGGTGACCGCGCTATCCGGCGCAATCCCGGGAACGAGCTGTACCACCGCTTTCACTTCCTCTCCCATTTCATCGTTCGGCACACCGACTACAGCGACGTCCTGGACCTTGGGATGCATGATCATGGCATCTTCTATTTCCTGCGGGTAAATATTCACCCCCCCGGAGATAATCATGAAGGTTGCCCGGTCCGTCAGAAACAAAAAGCCATCCTCATCCATGTAGCCAACATCGCCGAGCGCAGACCAGTTCGCGTGCTTTGGATGTTGTGCGCTGCGGGTTTTCTCGTCATCTTTGAGGTACTTGAACGGCATCATGGGTAGCTCGAAATAGACAAGGCCGGATTCACCTGGCGGCAGTTCATTGCCATCATCATCGCAGATGTGAAGCACACCCAGAATCGCCTGACCGACCGTACCTGGTTTTGCTTGCCAGGCTTCCGGGGTCACATGGGTCAGGCCGTTCAACTCGGTGCCACCATAGTATTCATAGATAATCGGACCCCACCACTCGAACATCTGCGCCTTGACGCCTTTGGGGCAGGGCGCTGCGGCATGAATAGCAACCTGATGCGAACTCAGGTCAAAGCCGGTGCGATCTTTTTCGTCGAGTTTCAGCATGCGCGAGAACATGGTGGGAACCCACTGCGAATGGGTAACCCGAAAGTCTTCGATAGCCCGAAGCGCGCCGATTTCGTCAAAGCGAGGCATCATCACCACGGTACCACCGTTGGCATGTGTTCCTGTCGTGAAACCCATGGGCGCAGAATGGTAGAGCGGTGCCGGCGACAGATAAACGGTGTCGGTATTGAAGTTCCACACCGCATTCTGGAGCTGACCAATCGGGCTGCCGTCTTCGTGAATACTGGTTTCCGGCAGGGGCCTTAAGATGCCTTTGGGACGACCGGTTGTGCCGGATGAGTAAAGCATCAGAGAACCCGCAGGTTCCTCGGCCAGTGGTGTCGTGGGATGCCCGGCAATCGCCGTATCGTAGTCTTCAAAAGGAGGATTACTGGCATCATTCATTAACCAGCGTTTAACGCGCGGGCATTGCCCGGGCAGTTCGTTGGCAATCTCGCTCAACTTCGCCGAGGTAAACACCACTTCCGATTCGGAATTATCGACGATATAGGCGGCTTCTTCGTGAGTGAGATAACGATTGACCGTCGTCAGATATAGCCCGGACCTGAAAGCTGCCCAGACCACCTCAAAATAACGAATGTCGTTTTCCATGAAGATGGCGCAGTGATCGCCGCGACGCAGGCCCTGGTCGTACATGAGTTGCGCAACCTGATTGGATCGCTCATCCAGTTGTCGATAGGTCAGGGTGTCGCCGGTAGCGCTGTTGATAACGGCGGGTTTGTCAGGAAATTCTTTGGCCCACTTGCCTGGATACATGAGGTACTCCCGGTGACTGTTAGGAAATATTGCTGAAGTCTGGTGCTCGCTTTTCCACGAAAGCGTTGATGGCTTCCTTGTTAGCCGGACCGCCCGCCAGGGCGTTCATGCCAACTGCCTCGTTGTAGACTGCCGTGTTAAGCGCCTCGATATGTGGCGCCATCATCAATTCCTTGGTTTTACGCAGCGAGGCAGGCGACAAGGCGGCCAGGGTCGCGGCTCTGTTCATGACATGCGCCATCAGGCCATCGTCTGCGACAACTTCCATTGCCAGGCCCATGTCGACACATTGTGAGGCGGTAAACCATTCGCCCGACATCAATACCCAGGCGGCTTTTTGCGGTCCCATGAGACGGCTGAACATATAGGTGCTCGCGGCCTCGGCAGTGAGCCCGAGAGCGGAAAAAGGCGTTTTGAAGCGAGCGTTCTCGGCCATAAATGTCATATCCGCCATGCCGTGAATTGTCATACCAATACCGACACCAAGACCATTGGCGGCTGTAATAAACGGTTTGGGGAAACTGATGATGGCCTTCATCAGGGCGCGGAAGTCATGGTGATCCGGGTTTGGCGGACCGCCCATAGCTTTCAGGTCAGCCCCGGCAGTAAACGCGCGTCCCTTGCCAGTCAACACCAGTACGCGTACAGCATCATCAGCGGCAGCGGCCAGGAACACCTCGCAGAGTTCGTGACACATCAGTGGACTGAAGGCGTTCAGCGCATCCGGGCGATCCATGGTGACAACCTGAATGAAGTCGGTTGTGTTGACGTTCAATGTTTCCAGTCGGGTTTCGCTCATGCCTGTTGCGCCTGCGGTACGCTGCTGTGTTCAAGATCAGCTTTGAGTGTTTTGGCGGCCTTGAAGTAATAGTAGAAGCTGAGCAGGTATACAAAGTTACAGCCTACCAGCGCGTAGCGCAGCGATTCTACATCCGTCATCTGCATCGTTGACTGCAACAGATCACTGATCATGCCAACAGCTGTCGGTCCAAATACCAGGCCAATGATGTTGATGATGAACAGCAGCAGGGCAGAAGCGGCTGCCCGCATGGCCAGTGGCGCTAACGACTGCGTCATGGCGAAAGTTGGTCCGGTATAGAGGTTAACCATAAACACCGGCAACATGTAGATGATCAGTGATGTCCATAAACTGTCTGCGAGGAATACCGCAGCACCGGTTGGGACCGCAATCAGAAACGCAAAGGCAGGTACCAGCATGTAATAGCGGACATCCCTGGCGCCAAGTTTGTCACCGATCAGTCCTGACAGCAGTGTGCCAGCCCCGCCAAACAAACCAATGATCAGGCCCAGCGCAGTGCCAACTTCACCGGCAGACATATCGTAGGTTCGAATCAGAAACGAAGGCATCCAGGCGATTGAGCCATAACCGACAAACGCCTGGGTCCCGGCCCCCAGCGCGATAAACTGAAAGGACTTGTAGCCCCACATGGTCTTTACAACCTGTTTGAACGGCACCTGATTGAGTTCAGGCGGTTTATCCTCGGAGTAACCCCGTGGCGGTTCCTTGACGGTCATCTTCAATACAATCGCCAGAATCACACCGGGAACACCGACCAGAAAGAAAGCATTGCGCCAGCCAAAGAACTCACTGATCCAGCCGCCAGCAAGATTACCGAACAGGATCCCGATTGGAATGCCAAGTGCGTAGATGCCCAGTGCAGTAGCCCGCTTTGAAGGCGCAAAGTAATCCGCCAGAAGTGAGTGTGACGGCGGACTGCCGCCAGCCTCGCCAATGCCAACCCCGATTCGGGCAATCAACAACTGCACGAAGTTGTTGGCAAGGCCTGAAAGTGCAGTCATCAATGACCAGATAAACAGGCAAATCGAAATGATGTTAACCCGTGAATACCTGTCTGCGAGTCGTGCGATCGGAATACCAAGCGTGGCATAAAAGATGCCAAAGGCGACGCCGGAAAGGGCACCGATCTGGGTATCTGACAGGTCAAGGTCGGCTTTGATGGCTGGAGCAAGAATGGCCAGGATCTGACGATCGATAAAGTTAAAAACATAAACGATCACGAGCATACCCAGCACATACTGCGTGTATGTGTTGCTGTACAGGGGCTTTTTCAAGTGTGTTCCTTAACGGCCAGGGAGCGCTTCGAAGCTTGGGAGGTCTTCCGGAATGTGATGGAAGGACTGGGCATCTTTGGTAAAGATTGCCGCTTGCGGTTTAAAGAACGAAGGATCGTCCATGGTGCCCACTTTGATTACCATGGCGCCCGGTGCATTGGGTGACTGGGTGCCAATGGCGGTGCCGCAATTCGGACAGAATAGTCGCGTCACGGCATTGTCGATGTCGTCGCGGGTGAAGCTGGCAGTTTTACCCTGGGTAAAACTGAAACCTGCCTCAGGCACAATAACGATCACGTTTGGATTGCCGCCGGTGATGTACTGGCACTCACGGCAATGGCATTGCATGGCGCCAGCAGGTTCGCCGTCGAAGGTGTATCGCACCTGGCCGCAATAACAGCCACCATCGATTTTCATCGCTACTTCTCCCTTTATTATTTTTTATTATTTTTATTTTTTTGGCTGTGCTTTTTTGATATCGCTTAAGCCAGTCAGGTCATGGAAGCACAACCATCCTCAGGAGACAACAAATGACGCCAGCGTGTCCTGGTGATCATCAAAAATGCGCTGCCACTCCATTTTCATCCAGGGCGTGTAGGCGCCGGGGTTGTTTTCGAGTGCCTGATCGAGTGTGGCTTTGGAGACAAATTGCCATTCCGCAATTTCGTTTTCATTGGGCGCCACGTCGTCGGCTTCTGCCTGGCCAACCCAGACCCAGCAGAGTTCGTTTTCGCTGCCGACATCTCCGAACCTCGCCTGATATTGGAACTTGTACAGGTACGTCAGGGTTGTGCTGATTCCGAGTTCCTGTTGCAGGCGTCTATGTGCCGCTTCTTCAGCATCCTCACCCGCTCTCGGGTGGCTGCAGCAGGCGTTTGACCAGAACATGGGCCAGAGCATTTTTTGGGGGCTGCGTTTTTGCAACAGCACTTCACCGGCTCGATTGAAAATGAACACGGAAAAGGCGCGATGTAACTGGCCGTCCTGTTCATGACATTCGCGTTTCGGCAGGGTGCCAATGGCTTCGTCGCTGGCGTTAACAAGGATCAGATCTTCAAGATCTGATGACACAACTTCATGGGGTTTGTTCATACCGTCACCTGCAGGGCTTTGAACCCACCTCGGCTGAGGCCCGCGACAATGGCATCAGCGTTGTTATCACACAAGGCGACAATTGAGCCGCCGCCACCAGCACCGGTTAGCTTGGCACCGAGTGCACCATGATCGCGCGCAATCTGAACCATGCGATCCAGTTCCGGTGATGACACCTGAATAGCGTTCAGCAGCCCGTGGTTGATCGTCATCATATGACCCAGTGCGCTGTAGTCGCCCTCGGCTGCGGCCTGAATACCCGTTTCCGCGACCTGACTGAAGTTTTCAAACAGAGAATCATAGAGTGCCGTGTCTTTGCGCCAACGTTCGCGGACACCGGCGACCATATCAACGGTGAGCGAAGGATGATCACTAATCCCGACCACCAGATTCAGGGGTTTAGGAAAATCCAGCGGCTCCATCCGGGTTTTCTCTCCGAGGCGTTGATAGATCAGCGAACGCCCATAGGTTGCCAGGGTATTATCGATACCCGAGGGTGTCCCATGGGCAGCTTTTTCGCAGAGGAAGGCAAAATGGTTGACCTGGTCATCGTCGAGATCCAGTTTAAAGTGGCGTGACACCGCGCGAATGATGGCTACTGCGATGGCCGCAGAGCCGCCGAGACCCATGGCCGCCGGGATATTAGGTTTAACGTGTACGGCAAACCTGGCATCCGCGATATCCAGTGTCTGAAATACTTTCTGGATCGCTCCCCACCAGATCGAATTGGATTCCTCCAGCTTGTCATCAATGTCCCAGGCAGGCACTTTGATTTCAGGGGAATGGTCGGTGTCAGAAACTTCTGCCACGACCGCGTTCTTGATCGGCACCGCGAGCGCAGGCTTACCATAAACCACGGCATGTTCGCCCAACAGTATGACCTTGCCATTGGCCATGGCGGTGGTGACCTGCTTGCGTTTCACATCGCCTTTGCGGTTTTGTCCGGTCAGGTCATTGATGATGTTCTTGGCGCGGGTCACCGTGATCTCGCCATCCTCGATCAGGCGGCTGACAACCGTTTCAAACAGCGCTTTTGGTGCGCCAGCAGTGACGGCGACGCTGCGCGCGTGCAGCGACATGTGGCCCTTCTGAATACCTTCCGTGGACAGTGCCTTGATAGCGGAAAAGTTTTGCGCCAGACCCACGGCGGCCATGAGTTCAGCCAGTTCTTTGGCGCTGCTGAGGTTCAGCACGCGATAGCTGATCATCGTCGTATCGTTGGCTTGCAGCGAACCACCAATGATGCCGACCTTGATCGGTATTTCGATTGTGCCAACCAGGTTGCCATCGGCGTCGGCGAACCAGCGCGTCAGTGAGGTGTAGCGGCCGTTGCGTGCGGCGTAAGCGTGGGCGGCCGCTTCGATCGCGCGCCAGTCATTGCCGGTGGCGATCGCCACCGGATCAATCCCGTTCATAATTCCTTTGTTGTGCGTTGCCGCCCGGTAGGGGTCAACTTCAGCGAACTGCGATGCCAGGATAATCCCATCTCGGACTTCTTCGCCCGGATAACCCTTACCCTCAAGTTTTTCCAGTGGAATGGTGACGCTGGCGCGGACAACTGACCGGTCTGTCAGGTTCGAGAGGATTCGCAGGAATACCCGGCCTTCAGTGATTGCCTCGATGTCGGCTGCGATCTCTTCACACATGGTGTTGATAATATTGGCACCCATGGCGTCACATGTATCGACCAGGATGTGCACAATCAGCATCAGCGGAATGGTATCGGTTTGTTCGAATACGCGGACCTCAATGTCTCTGACGCCACCGCCACGGGCAACCATGCTGGGATGCAGCTCATTGAGCTTGTCGATCAGTTCAGCTTTGTGGAACAGCACGCGGCTGCGGGCTTCTTCGGCATCGGGCGGGCTGACCACCTGGATCTGTCCAATAAGCAGAGACTCTTCAGCATGGGATTCGATGCCGCCTGATTCTCGAAAAATCTTGGCCGCGGAGCTGAGCGCCGCAACGATTGAGGGTTCTTCGACCACCAGCGGTACCAGGTAATCCTTCTGGTTAACCTGAAAGTTGAGGCCGAGACCAAAAGGCAGGCCCATGACGCCGACCACGTTCTCAATCATCTTGTCTGCACGGCCCGGGGGTAGTACATGATGCCCGTCGCGCAGGGCGATCAGATCGTCATCGCTGATCCAGCCGTTCTGATGCATTTTTTTAAGTCTTTCCCCGATGGACAACTTGTAAAAACCGGGGAATCTTGCCTTATCCATTACTGCTCCATCACACAATCAGGTCGGGAGAACAAAGTTGTGAATTCGCTCTCCACGAAGGTTTTCTGCCAGCGTCATCAGGTCCGTCGCGTCAGTGCTGTAGGCGATGCCAAAATCGCCCCCGCCAGCACCAGAGGGTTTGTAGACGCAGCGGGCGGATTCTACCTTTTTTCTCATCTCAAGGTGGGTCGACGTGTAAAAATTGACCCCTGAGTCCGTCGACATTTGTTCGAGCCGTTGGTCGTAACGGCTGATCTCGGTCAGCAATTGCACGGTGTCGCCGTCTGTGAGGCGCTGGATGGCTTGTTTGGCCGTCTCCTTCAAAGCGTGGATGTGCTGTGCGTAGGTGTCAGGCATGCTGTCACGCCATCGATAGACCCGGTTCACCAGGTCAGTGGTCGAAGCCGGTGTTCCTGTCCAGATTGCGAGCATATGCAGTGTTGAAGGCAGGCTGACGGGGGTTGGCGCTGCGCCCATCGTAAACATAATCGGTTGCGCCATTGCGGACAGTGCAATATCAGCACCGCTGCCGACGCCACCCTGAAAGTGGCGGTGGCACTTGTCGGCTTCTGCTGCGAGCGCGATCGGCGCTAACGCGGGTTGTAGTGCGCTGACACAGGCAACGGTGAGTGCCGCGGAAGAACCAAGACCGAGTTTCTGGCCATGATGGAAGAACGCCTCGGTATCGAGTGTGAGGGTAACCTGATGGAAGTCGATATCGGGGTTCAGTGATACCAGTGAGTTAAGCAGCGGAAAGGCGTCAATCGCCCTGGTCAGAGGCAGCGTGTGGCTCTGATCCGCTATTATTGTGACATTGCCACCGGTCGGCTTAAGGGTCACGCTGGCGCGCTGCGGCACGGGTGTCAGGATAGCAGGGCCACCCTCGAGTACCGCGTACTCTCCCAGTAAAAAGAGTTTTCCGGGTGCGGTTGCGGTCGTCACCTTCAAGTTGCTGTGACCCTGGGTGTGCCGTTTACCGTGGTGCTGATGATCTCAGTGACACCCGGGAGTTCGGTCAACGACTGATGTATCCGGGCCGTATGACCCGGTTCGCAAATCAGTTTGACCTGGGCACCGGCATCGATAGTGAAGAACACCGGCTCACCCTGGCTGCGAAGGGTCCGTACCAGATGCATGATGGCAATGGTGGCTGGTTGCCAAAAGATGATTGCCGGCTGACTGGTCAGCATGGTGGCGTGCATCTTGAGACAGTTCTGTTCGCTGATTTCAGCAAGCTTTTGAAAATCCCGGCTCACAACAGCTTGCCTTGCGACCCGCATGTCCGCCTCGTGGCTCGCTACCCACTGCGGGTAAAAGGGCGAACTTGCGGCGGTGAGGCGCATGGCATCACCCGAAGACAGGGCTTTGGGTCCTGCATCGGTCACAGCAACCAGCACGTCCAGTGGCCAGTCATTAGCGGGCATGATCTGTGCGGCGTAGGCATCGTCTTCGAGAACAACCTCGACGTAGCCACCGTAAATCGAACGCGCTGCGCTGCCTGAGCCGCGTCTGGCGAATCTGGACAGTTGTGCGTTGCTCAACCCCAGCTCAAACAACGCGTTCAGTGCCAGCGTGATTGCAGCAAAACCGGAGGCGCTGGAGGCCAGCCCGGTTGCCGTCGGAAAGTTGTTGGTCGTGTGAAGGTGAAGCGGCGCGGTCAGGTTGTGTGCGACCCTGAAGGCATCGACAAAACCCATCAGCCTGGCTTTTGCATCATCGTTGAAATCTGCCTCGATCTGGTCGGTTTCGGCCAGTGAAACCGTCGTTTCAGTCCGCAGGTTTTCAAGTCCGATTGATAGCGATGCCGTCGCAGGCTGGTTTTCTCCGGCATCAGACTTACCCCAGTATTTAATGAGGGCGATATTGGCAGCAGCACTGGCGGTGGCGGTTGAATAGCTCATAAGCGGGCGAAGGATACACGAAATACCCGGTCCTACTAAGTGCGCGCCGATGCGGTTAGCATGTGGGCTTTTGAAGGTCCCAAGAGGTGGGCAGTGGTAGACAAACCGTTCAGTGAACAGGCGCCGGCGTATCGAGGGCGTGTTGAGTCGTTCATTGATGAATTTCTTGAGACCCGTTTGCCGCCCCATACGCTGGGGGAGGCTATCCACTATGCGGTGAAAACCGAAGGCAAACGCATTCGGGCGCTGCTGGCCTATGCGACTGCCGAAGCGCTCCACGTGCCTGTGGCGATGGCCGATTATCCGGCAGCGGCGATTGAACTGCTGCATAACTACTCACTGGTTCACGACGATCTGCCAGCCATGGATGATGATGACCTCCGGCGTGGCCTGCCAACCGTGCACTGTCAGTACGACGAAGCAACCGCAATCCTGGTGGGTGATGCATTGCTGACTTATGCGTTTGAACTGCTTGCCAGTGCCAATGTCGCTGCGGATACCCGGCTGCGCTGGGTGACGCAATTGGCGATGGCGGGCGGCGCAACGGGGATGATCAGTGGTCAGGCAATCGATCTTGAAGGTGAACAGCGCGAACTGACGCTGCAGGAATTAACTGCGATGCACCGACAGAAAACCGGTGCCCTGATTGAGGCCAGTATCAGCATGGTGGCGGCCGCCGCCGGGGATGAGGCCAGCGAGGCACTGGCTGGTTTTGGTCACCATATCGGGCTGGCCTTTCAGATTCGTGATGATCTGCTGGATGTGGAAGGCTCTACGCAGGCGCTGGGTAAACCCCAGGGTTCTGACCGCGACAGCAATAAATCAACCTTTGTCAGCCTGTTGGGTGCTGATGCTGCCAGGGCCAGCATGCACGATGAACTGCAACTTGCGAAGCAGCGCCTGGATGGACTCAATGGTCCTGCAGAAGGCCTGCATTGGCTGGCAGATTACATCGTTGGTCGTGAGTTCTAATGATCAATGACAGGGCAAGAACATGACTAGATTGCAGGGACGAACTGCCATTGTCACAGGTGCCGGGCGGGGTGTTGGCGCTGCCACGGCGCTGAAACTGGCCTCGGAAGGCGCCCGGGTCTTGGTCAATGACCTCGATCGTGACGTTGCGCAGGCGACTGCCTCAGCCATCACGGCGGCAGGCGGTGACGCGACGGCGCTGGCGGGGGATGTGACGGCGACTGAATTTCCGGCGGCGTTGATTCAGACGGCACTCGATGCCTATGGCGGCATTGATATTGTGGTTAACAATGCGGGCTACATCTGGAATGGCGCCATGCACAATCATTCCGACGAGCAGTTTCAGGCAATGCTGGATATTCACGTTACGGCACCCTTCAGAATTCTGCGGGCACTGGCACCCTGGCTTCGCGCCACGGCGCGTCGCGAGCAGGATGAATCAGGCGTCGCCAGGTGCCGCAAGATTGTGAATATCTCATCGGTATCCGGTACCGAGGGTAGTGCGACACAGATTGCCTACAGTGCTGGCAAGGCGGGCATCATCGGCGTCACTAAAACGCTGGCACAAGAGTGGGGGCGCTATAACGTAACCGTCAACGCGGTGGCATTTGGTCCCATTGAGACCAGACTGACGCAATCCTATGACGAGGTGCCGCCGACCATTGAGGTTGCCGGTCGCTCGCATCGAGTGGGTCTCAGTGACGCGCAGATCGCGGGGATTACCGGTAGCTCGCCTCTGGGGCGAACGGGTCAACCAGAAGACGCCGCGGGTGCGATCTATCTGTTTTGTATTCCCGAATCAGACTTTGTTACGGGAGAGGTGCTGACCTGCTCAGGTGGTTTGTGAGCGGTTAGAAGGTTTCTCCACCTTCTTCCAGGTAGCGGGTTTCTTCCGGGGTTGATGGCCGGCCGAGCATGGCGTTGCGGTGGGGGTATCGGCCAAAACGATCAATGATGACCTTGTGACGCATTTCAAACGCGAGTTTTTGCTCAAGTCCAGGCGCCGAAAACAGCGCGATCGCCTGTTCATGGATGCTGCGGGATTCGCTATGCATGTAGGGCATCAGTACAAATGCCTGCTCATTGGCGCTCAGTGTTGTGTAAGCATCGTTGGCGACGGCTTCCTGACCTAACACGAGGGCCAGCGTATCTGTTGAAAAAGCCTGTGCCTGTCCGCGAAACAGATTCCTTGGGAATTGATCGAGCACAATAATTTCTGCAACACGGCCACGGATATCGGTGCGCCAATGGCTGAGTTCACCGACACTGGCCGCTTGCCAGGTATCCAGGAATTGCGCTGCAATGGACTGATCAACACGTTCACTTTGCTTGAACCAGTCGGCTTCATCGAGCTTCCTGAACCAGAAATCCAGGACGCGCTGCGCCTCGCTGTTAATCGCCACCGTAGCCCAGTCGCTTGAGGTTGGCGGCAAGGTCCGGGCCTGCTGACCTGGGGTTAACGGTCTTGTCGATTTCCTGAATGATACCGTCCGCATCGATATAGTAGGTCCACCGCTTGGCGAAGCCCATGCCGCTTAAAACGCCAAAGGCCTTTGCGGTTTCTTTGGGGACCGACAGAATCGGGAAATTGGCTTCGTTTTTATTCGCAAAAGCCGTGACCTGATCGAGAGAGTCTGTGCTCGCCATGAAGTAGGTCACGTTAAAGTCAGTGAGGGTCTCGCCACTGTCACGCAGTGACTTGCATTCGACGGTTCAGCCGCCGGTAAAAACTTTTGGGAAGAACGCGATCACAAACGGTGCGCCCTTCAGGGTGGCCTGCGTGTAGGTCAGTCCGTCAGAGGCCTGCATCGTAAATGCCGGCACGGGTTCACCAACCTCGGCAGCGCCTGCCGTCAACGGCAGTAGTGCGGTGGCAGGAAAGAGGACAAGCAAGAGCGTAAGAAACTTTTTCATGGGTGGAGTTTACTGACAAACCACGCGGCAAAGATAGAACAAAAACTTAACGGTTACTGAACGATTTTTGGCATCAGTTTCAGATACGCCGTTGGAACAAGCCGCTCCAGCCAGGAAATCACCCTGGCATCTCCACCCACCAGGATTTGTGCTTTGTTTTTCAGTACACCTTTGAGAATGATAGCGGCAGCGTCTTCCGGGGGTTTGCGTGCCAATTTATGAAACCGTTCAACCAGTTCATCCTTGGTCTTGGACGCGTTGTCTACCGGGATAAAACGGGAAGACTTAACAATATTGGTGTTTACGCCGCCGGGTTGAACACAACTCACACCAATATGGGTGCTGGCCAGTTCCCTGCGCAACGAGTAGCTGTAACCTCGAACAGCAAATTTGGAAGCGTTATAGACGGACTGGCTGGGTAGGGCAATGGTGCCAAAGATGCTGGAGGTATTAACAATGGCGGCTTCGTCGACTTCATGCAGATAGGGCAGAAATGCCTTACAGCCGTAGACCACACCCCAGAAATTAACGTTCATCACCCATTCAATATCTTCATAAGGCATCTGTTCAGCCAGACCGGTCACCGAAACGCCGGCGTTGTTGAAGATCATATTTATCTTGCCATGTTGTTCCCGGGTTTCACGGGCGAAGTTTTCGACCGCCGTCCGGTCAGAGACATCAACAAGGCTATGGGTCACCATCACATTTGCAGGCAGCTGTGATCGGGTTTCTTCGAGGCCTGCCGCATCGACGTCGCAGATCGCTACGTTGCAGCCAGCCGCAGCCAGTTGCAGGGCTAGCGCGCGTCCCATGCCGGACCCTGCACCGGTAATTGCGGCGACTTTATTGGTAAAACTGGTAACAGACATGGTCAGGTGTCCTTTTTAATAAGTTGACGGGCATCGCCGATTCTCCGTGTGACACCTTGACGGTCAAAGTATTCAAGAATTTCGATGCACAGATTTCTGCCGATGCCGGTTTCGTCACGGTAAGCCTGCACGCTGAAACCCCCGGGGCCGTCTACCTCGGCAAGGGCGCGACGCAACTGGGCAATGCCGGCCTTCAGGAAAAATCGATTCTTAACGGGCCTCACGAGTTGCCCGGTTTTAACGACCTGGATGAGTATCTTCTCCAGTATCCTGGGTTCGGTGGAGACTGATTTCGCCAGATCATGCAGAACAGGAGGTTTAGTGGGGTCGGCGGCCAGCAGCGGTTCCACCTGTACCCATATCTTTTGTTCCTGCGAACTCAGCTGTACGCCGTAGCCCGGTCTTTTCAGTTGGTTACCCTGTTGTTCCAGGTTGCCCGACTCAATCAGCGCGGGAATAACAGCGTCAAACAGGGGGCCAGGCCAGCTTCGGACCAACGCGCGCATTTGGCTTTTTGGCATGCCGCCTTTCCCCGGGTTTTGTTCATGCCAGTGTGTCACGCGTTCGGTCAGTGTGACGCAGCATCGATCAAAATGTGACGGTGTGATCAGCCAGTTATCGTCCAGTAATCGGATGTTTGTTTTGAGTGTGTTGGTGAGCTCTTGTTCAGAAAGATTGAAATCCTGTTGAAGCTGCGTCTTTGACAGACCCATGTTTGCCGCGCTGATCATCGTCATGCAGGCGTTTTCAGGGGCGGCGCTGGAGAGCTGTTTTAAGTTGGCGACGCGTTCCTGTCTGGCCCGGCCCCGGGCGGGTGAGTGCGGGTTCAGGACAATGCCGCCGCCCAGTGTGCGAGCCGCTGCCTGATCACGGATGATAATGCGATCACCAACGCAGAGGTTGATGGCCGGACTAAAAACCACCTGTATCAGGCCATCTTCGCCCGGTGCAATCTTGCGGGCCTCCAGCAGGGCAACCCTGCCAACTGCATGATTGGCTGCGGCATGCACGTGGACCGGCGTCCAATGGGATAGTGGTCGGGTTTCGCTTGATGACAGGGTCAGCCGAACATCGGCCCGAGAGGTTGCTGCCCCCCGGTTTGTGGTGAGCCAGTTGCCGCGGTGAATATCTTCCAGTTCCAGATCATTGCTGGTCAGGTTGACTGCACATCGATCACCGGCCTGTGCGCTGGTTGCCTCCTGATTCTGGGTATGCAGCGATCGGATTCTAACGGGTATACCCTGGGGCATCAGGTAGGCTTCATCGCCAACGTTGATCTGCCCTGCGAAGACGCTGCCAGTTACGACAATGCCCGCACCCTTGACCGTGAATCGGCGGTCTATTGCCAGTCGAAACAAACCACCGTCAGACCGCGCGGTGATTTCTTCTGCGGTTACCTCGAGCGCCACTCGCATCATGTCGATGCCTTCGCCGGTTTCCGAAGACACGGGGAAGATCTCGGCGTTTTCAAGGAAGGTACCGTTTACGGCTTGCTCGATCGTTTTAATGGTGTCTTTGATCTGGGTGTCATCGCAACGGTCGATTTTGGTCAGGGCAATGAGCCCCTGATCAATGCCGAGCAGGTTTAGAATTTCAAGGTGTTCTGCCGTTTGCGGCATTACGCCGTCGTCCGCAGCGATGACCAGGAGTGCGCAGTCAATCGCGGAAACGCCGGCCAGCATGTTGTTGATAAATCGAATATGACCGGGGACGTCGACAAACCCCAGTCTGCTGCCAGTTTCTGTATCCGTATAGGCGAACCCCAAATCAATCGTCAGACCACGTTTTTTTTCTTCTGCCAGTCGGTCGGTATCGATGCCGGTCAGCGCATTGACCAGTGATGTTTTTCCATGATCGACGTGGCCAGCGGTGGCGACAATCATGTCAGCTCAAGATCGGAAAGTTGACCGGTAAGTTCGTCGGCTGTGTCCAGGGTCCGGAGGTCAAACAGCAGATGGCCGTCCGCCAGTCTTCCAATAACGGGTTTCGGCAGGTTACGAAATGCGTGGTTGAGCTTTTGCAGCGCGGCGTCACCGTCTGCTGCGGGTTTTAAAGACAGCGCAAAGCTTGGCAGTTGATCCAGGGGCAGGGCACCGCTGCCAATCTGGCTGTGACAAGCTAGCACCTCAACAGAGGCTCGTTCTTTAAGCGTTTCTTGCAGCGCCGGCAATACATGTTCAGCCATCGCTCGGATGTCTTCTGCAGACCTGGAGAGATGGCGAAGCGTCGGCAGTTTACTTGCCAGGCTTTCCGGTTCCCGATAAAGCTTCAGGACTTCCGTCAGTGCAGCGATTGTCATCTTGTCGACCCGAAGCGCACGTTTCAGAGGGTTGTTTTTTATTTTGTCCACATAGACTTTTTTACCGGCGATAATGCCAGCCTGCGGTCCGCCCAGGAGCTTGTCACCGCTGAAGGTCACGATATCGGCACCCGCGTTCAGAACGTCCTGTACGGTCGGTTCATGAGCCAGGCCGTAGTCTTCCAGGTTAATCAGCGTGCCACTGCCAAGATCCGCCATCAGGGGTAAGTCATGTTTGTGGGCGAGATCAGCCACATCTGCGTAGGAGACTTCCTGGGTGAAACCACGGATTTCATAGTTGCTGGTGTGGACCTTGAGCAGCAGGCCGGTTTCTTCAGAGATTGCCGCCTCATAGTCCTTGAGATGGGTACGATTGGTCGCGCCAATTTCTCGCAGTCGGCAACCCGATTTCTCCATGACTTCGGGAATGCGGAATGACCCGCCAATTTCGACAAGCTCACCGCGAGATATACAGACTTCGCGACCCGCAGCAAAAGCGTTGAGGCAGAGCAGCACCGCGGCGGCGTTGTTATTCACCACTGTGACGGACTCCGCACCTGTAAGGGCCTGAACAAGTGCTTCCAGATGTGTATCCCGATCGCCGCGTTGGCCGACTTCAATATCGTATTCAAGATTGCTGTTGCCGCCGGCAACTGTGGCCACGGCCGCCAGTGCGTTTTCAGGCAGGCTGGCCCGACCCAGGTTGGTGTGGAGCACTGTGCCGGTCAGATTGATCACGGGTCTGAGCGAGCCGGTGTCATCTTGATAGAGTTGTTCGCTTACCGTCCCGGCAAACCAGTCGATAGCGGGAATTTCAGTGACTCGCTCGGAACTGATGGCCTGACGTAACTGGTCAAGGGTGCTGCGGATCGTGTCACTGGTGCGGATATGCCCATGTGCCGCGATCATCTGTGCGAAAGCCGGATGGCTGAGCAACCTGTCAACTGACGGAATCGCCTTGAACAGCGAAGGGTCTGCCATGATTCAGCCTTCGGCCCTGCGCGCCGCCTCTTTCAATGTGCCGACGGGTCTAACCCAGGGACGGGAATTCGGCTCGTGTGTCTCTATCCATTGTGCCGCCGCCTGGTCCGCCATGGATTTCTCAGCGAACACGTCCAGTATCAGGACAAACCACAGCGAACCCTGGCTTTCGATCATGACGTAGTTAGGTGTTTCGATGTCATGGTCCCGGGCGAAGGCGTTGACCTCTTCTTCGGTCTGCAGTGCGATTAGCTGTACCGCATAGCTGTCGTTGGTATAGGCGTCGAGGTAGGTGAGTTCTGTGCCAGCGGACTTGTCAGCGCTGGAAATACTGGTGTCGCTGTCACCTTCACTAAAGTTTAATTCCGCGCGTTGCGGGGTATCCTGTTGATCATCGGAGGGGCTATTGGTTGCTGGCGCTGTTCCAGCCAGTAAGGCAGAGATGTCAAAATCACCGCGTCCTGCCTGCGATGGTTCAACAGGGTCCGTTAATGCCGCGATCTTGTCAGGATCTTCCTCCTGGCTGCAATCCCAGGGTTCGTCACGTGCGACCCCATAGCAATACCATTTGCCGCCCACCAGTTGTTCCTCAAATGGGTTGGCGCCTTCACAACTATCGTCGTCGAGGCAGTTGCCTGAATTTGTTCCGCCCAGGAATGGCAGCGACCAGGAGCAGGAGGTGAGTAGCGTCGCCACCAGCAGGATTGTTAGATACCGCATTAATTTATTCTGCCGAAAAAAGTTCTTGTTTCTGGGGAAAGAGCCCAAGCATGCCCCCGGTATGAATGAACACAACATCGTCCAGCCCACGCAGCCTGCCTGATCTGATTTCTGTCAGCATGGCATTGAAAGCTTTACCAGTATAAACCGGATCGAGCACAATTCCTTCAAGCTGGGCCACCTCATTGATGGTTTCAAAGACTTCAGCGGTTGCGCGGCCATATCCGGGCCCCACATAACCATCAACGACATTGATCGCCAGATCCGCTAGATCAAGGTTTGCCCCGTAACGCGCTTGCCAGCGCGAGAAATCTTCGCTGATTTTTTTCAAAAAGTAAGCTTCGTCATCACAAACGTTAAAAGCGACCACGTCCGTGCCCAGGTTCGAGAGGTGATTGCCTAAAATGAGTCCCGCCAGGGTGCCACCAGAGCCGGTCGCTGAAACGATGGCACCCGGATGTATGCCATGTGCGGCGAAGTCCTGTTTCAGCTCTTCAGCGCAGCTGATGTATCCCCATAGGCCGACTTCATCGGAGGCCCCTACGGGTATCCGATAGGTCTTAAGGCCCTGGTCGGCATACTGCTGCTGGAGGGTCTCGTAGGTGGCATCCATCTGCTGATAGGTTGCCAGTGGTGCAAAGGTGATCTCGGCACCGACCAGGCGATCGATCAGCAGATTGCCATCGGTTTCCTCAGGTTCACTGCCTCGTAATATCAGATGCGATTTAAGGCCAAGTCTGGCGGCGAGGGCAGCGGTGGCCCGGCAATGATTTGACTGTACACCGCCCCATGTCACCAGCACATCGGCGGATTCTGCGAGCGCCTGACCAATGCTGTATTCAAGCTTTCGAATCTTGTTACCACTGGCGACGTTGTCGGTCAGGTCATCCCGTTTGATCCAGATACGGGTATCAAAGTGTGCGGATAAACGATCCAGCGGTTCGAGTGGCGTTGGCAGTCTGGCCAGTGATATTCGGGCGGGGGTTTGCATCAGTCAGATTGCTTGCGCATTTTTAGATGGTAACGTCCGCTCAGTTGCATGGCAGGCTTGTCATTGGCCAGGATGCTTGAGCTCAGTTCCATCTGAACGGTGCCTTCGTTGGCGAGCGTTTCGAACATGGCGGCGGAACCCGCAGGCAGTTTGACGCTGCATTGCAGGTCATCGTAAACGGGTCGATGGTAGGCAACTTCACCCCCCATCACCACCGTGTTGCAATCAAGCAGCAACTCGCTAAGCTTCAGCTGCATGAGGCCCCAGCCCGCAAGGGCTGCGACGGCGAACAGGCTGCCACCAAAAGCTGAGTGCTGGTGGTTGATGTTGGCTGCCAGCGGCGCGGTTATGGTCAGCGTCTCGCCATCGTAGTCGAAGACGGACACACCCATTGCCTGGCTGATTGGTATGAGCTCGTGGAAGGTGTTTTGTAGTGACTCCATGGAGTCGACGTAAATTCTGGGCTTCACAAGATGTCACGGTGAACGAGTACGGCGCGGAGTAAAGCATGAAATTCCCATTGATCTCAATACAATGCCAGGCGTTGCTGATTATCTGTTTGCTTCTGGTGGGTTGCGGCGGGCAGGAACTTCAGGTTAATGAGCTCAGCGGCCGGACCATGGGCACAAGCTACTCGGTTAAAATTGTCACAGACACCGCCGTGCCAGCGACTTTGCAGGCGGAAATTGACGCGACGCTGATCTCGCTAAACGACGTATTTTCAACCTATCTGCCCGATTCGGAGCTTTCCCGGTTGAACCAGCGTAGTGGGATTATCCCGATATCTGCTGAGCTGGCACGGGTACTGAAGTTGAGCCATGAGATCTATGAACTCTCAAGTGGCGCTTTTGACCCGACCATCGGCCCGTTAATCAATCTCTGGGGGTTTGGGGCAGACGGCCCCCGCGAAGGTGTGCCGACGGCTGAAGATATCGCCCGTGCACTCAAAAAAACCGGATTTGACGGGGTGGTTTTAGGTGAAGGCGAACTCACCAAGCCGGCCAATCTCAGCATTGATTTATCAGCGATTGCCAAGGGTTATGCGGTTGATCAACTGGCAGCGGTGCTTGAGGCACGCGGCTATCGGCAATACATGGTGGAAATTGGCGGCGAAGTTCGTGCCAGTGGCACCAAGCCCTCTGGTATCCCCTGGATTATCGGCATCGAAGCACCCGATATGGAAATTCGGCGGGTTTACAGTACCTTGCCGCTGTTGGACATGGGTATGGCAACTTCTGGCGACTACCGCAATTTCTTCGCTTATGAGGGCCGTTACTATTCACACACGTTGGATCCGGCAACAGGCTGGCCGGTGACGCACGATCTGGCTTCAGTTACGGTGCTGCATCAGGAAGCGGGCTATGCGGATGCGCTGGCTACCGCGTTTACGGTGCTTGGGTTAGACAAAACTCTGGCAATTGCGAACGCGAATAACTACCTGATTCTCGCTATAATACGAACGCCTGATGGTTTTGAAACACGAAGCTCCAATGCCATGCAGGCTTATGTCAGTAAATACGCCCGGAGAAACCATGGCTGAGTTTATTTTGTCGTTCGTGATCTTGTTACTGCTTGTTGCCGGTATGGCGATTGGTGTTATACGGGGGCGGGCACCGATCTCCGGCACCTGTGGCGGCCTGAATAACATCGGGATCGAAGGTGACTGTGAGATTTGCGGTGGTAACCCTGCAAAATGCGAGACGCAGGAATCCGCAGGACCCGCGAAAAGCAAATTCTACGACGCCTCCTAGGTATCGTCAGGCACCAAAAAGACTAGCTCAGGCCCAGCAAGCGTTTGCGTCTTGATGCCGCTTGCAAAGCAGACAGATGCCTGGTGATCAGGGCCTCGGTCGCCGCGTCCGGATTCATGAATTGGACCCCTACACGATACGTTTCATCATCATCTAACAGGCTGTAACGCACGATGCCGTAGCACGCGACGGCGAGACTCACGTCACTGAATGCGATCTTCATCGCCACCAGATCATCGGCTGGAAACGCCTGATTTGTTCGGTAAGCGATACCGCCAGGGCTGACATCAACCATGTTTGGCTGGCCTGAATCATTCTGGCCCACAACGATATGGCTCAAATGTTCGAGTCGTTCATTGAGGTTGTAAATATAGCTGCCGAGGGTCCTGTCTTTTTCGGCCAATTCACGCTGCAACTCTCTAGCGTCCAGTTCCAGTTTGAACAGCTGCTTCCGTGCGCTGAATGATGTCTCCAGGCCAAGGATCTGCTCGACCCTGGACGCCCGTGCCTGTTCCTCTGAAACAGCGACATAATCTACCCTTGCCGGGTCGGCGACGCGCAGATATGACCTTCGTTCGATTGCTCGCATGCCACGATTGTAGTCCGCGATGGCGTCTGGCCGCTACATTGGCCCGGGGTATCTGTTGAGTTGGTGTGGAAACGTGCTTCAATAGCGTTTTTGGCTTTGTAGATATCTATGCTTTCCGACTGGCGCTGGCTCGTCGCGCTGCGTTTGTTCCGTTCTGCATCAGCGAGTCGACTGATGTCCTTTATCGGTGTGCTTTCCATCGGCGGCCTGGCTGTTGCGGTTGCAGTACTGCTGACCGTGCTGTCTGTGGTTAACGGTTTTGAGAAGGAGTTGCGTGAGCGCGTTCTGGCGGTGTTGCCGCATGCCACGATTTATTCAAGACAGGGCATTACCGACTGGCCGGCATTGCGAGCACAATTGATGACCCATCCGGATGTGACGGGTGCGGCACCGATTGTCGAAGGCTCTGCGCTGGCCGTAAGTAACGGTCAGCTCACCGGTGTCGCTTTCAGGGGCATTGATACAGAGCTTGAAGGAACAGTTTCCATTCTGCCGGCGTTTGTCCCAACGGCGACGTTCGAAACGTTGGCGGCAACAAAATTCGGCGTGCTCCTGGGCGCCGAACTGGCAGCGGAACTGGGCGTCACTGCAGGAGATTCGCTGACGCTGGTGTTGCCCGACGTACGCCTGTCCTTTGCGGGTCCGGTAGTGACAACAAAACGAATGCTGGTTGTCGGTACTTTTCAGGTTGACGCCGATATTGATAAGTCCCACCTGTTTATGAACTTTGAAGATGCCCGTCGCCTGAAACGGCAGACTGAAGTTGATGGTGTGGTGATCCGGGTTAACGATTTGTTTGAGGTGCCACGTATCGTCCAGGAAGCGATCAGGCACGATTTTTCTCTCTATGGCGTGAGCTGGATGCGCCAGAATGGCAATCTTTACGATGCGATCGGCACCCAGAAGGCAACTTTGTTTTTGTTGCTTATGCTGCTGGTTGCAGTTGCCATGTTTAATGTTGTTTCCAACCTCGTGATGACGGTCGATGAAAACCGGTCTGAGATTGCGATCTTACGAACCATGGGGGCGACAGCGGGCGATCTGAAGGTTATTTTTCTGTTGCACGGTCTGGTTGTGGGCTTTTTTGGGTTACTGCTGGGATTGTTGCTTGGATTCTTGATGACCTTTGGATTGTCAGCTGGCTATGAACTGATTGCCACCAGTTTTCAGGTGAACCTGATGCAGGAGTATTTTATCCGCTACCTGCCGACTGAAATCCTGCTGGATGACGTATTGATGATTTCCGCGGCCAGCCTGTCGGTCAGCGTTCTGGCTACGCTGTATCCGGCAAGCCGTGCTGCTAATGCAAACCCTGTAGAGGCCCTGCAATATGACGTCTGAAGTGCTGACGGCTCGACATTTGTCCAAAAGTTATTGGCAGGGTGACAAAGAAGTCACGGTGCTGACTGATCTTGATCTGAGGGTTGCTGTTGGTGAGACCCTGGCGATCGTTGGTTTTTCCGGCAGCGGCAAGAGTACCTTGCTGCACCTGTTGGCTGGCCTGGATCAGGCTGATACGGGCACCGTCAGTATCGCTGGTCAGGACCTTGCAACGCTGAACGAGAAAGCGCTGGGTGCACTGCGTAATCGTCAGTTGGGGTTCGTTTATCAGTTCCATCATTTGCTACCGGAATTCACGGCGCTCGAAAACGTTGCCATGCCCTTGTTGATTGGCGGTAGTCGTCGGGCGGACGCCGAGCGTGCGGCTACGGCGATGTTAGAGCAGGTCGGTCTGAATCATCGGTTGGCGCATCTGCCTTCAGCACTATCTGGCGGCGAGCGTCAACGCGTGGCCATTGCACGGGCACTGGTTACGCGGCCTGCGGTTGTACTCGCTGATGAGCCGACGGGAAATCTCGATGAAGCCAGCGCCGATCAGATTCATGATCTTGTTTTGTCGTTGTCTTCAGAGCTTGGCGTTGCCTTTGTTGTGGTCACTCATAACACCCAGTTTGCCGCCAAGATGTCGCGCGTGTTGGAGCTATCAGGCGGTGCCTTGCGAGAAGCGGTGTGACTGTCACCACGTTAATAGGTGGACGTTACTACCGATCTCGATCTACCAACCGGTTCGTGTCTCTGGTCACGCTGGTGTCGTTTTTTGGTCTGGTCCTTGGGGTAGCGACCTTGATCGTTGTCGTTTCGGTGATGAATGGATTTGATAAGGAGCTGAAGCAGCGAATTCTTGGTGTGGTTCCCCATGTGGTTGTTCAGGGTATAGCACCGCAGGCTTTTCAGGACAGGGTACCCGCCTTGTCTGCCCGGAGTGAGTCGGCGACCCCGTTTAAGCGGGTAGAAGTGCTGCTATTGACGCGCAACGGCACGCATCTGATGTCGCTGCAAGGTATTGACCCGGAACTGGAGCCGCAGACTAACCGACTTGTTGCAACTGCCGGGCGTGCGACCATTGAAAAGCTTTCTAACAGTTCTCTGAATATTCTGGTTGGTCAGGCCATAGCCAATCGTTTCGGGTTGCAGGTTGGGGACAGAGTGAATCTGGTGTTGCCCAGAATCACCCCCGGCGGTGAGAACATTTCGCCGGTACTGTTGGCTGCCACAATCGCAGGAGATTTTTCCGTGGGTTCAGAACTCGATTACCGGGTTGCCGTCACTCATATCGATCAGGCCGTTCAGATCAGCGGCCAGCCAGCGGATCTGCGCCTGACCCTGAATGATCTCTTTGCGGCCCCGCCGATGGCCGCATCGCTGCGCCAGGCAGGTCTGTCAGCGACCAGTTGGGACGATGAATTCGGTGACTTCTTTCGTACCGTCCGAATGGAAAAAGTTATGATGTTTGTGTTGTTAACCTTTGTCATTGCGATTGCTTCTTTCAGCATCGTGTCCGGTCTGACCATGATGGTGGCATCCAAGAAGCGGGACATTGCGGTACTCAGGACCATGGGGATGACGGAGAGGGGTGTGCTTCAGGTTTTCCTGGTGCAGGGCCTTGGTATCGCCGCAATAGGTGTCCTGATCGGCGTTGTTGTTGGCATTCTGCTTGCGAACTACGCCCCGGCGGCCATGGCTCTGGTTGAAGAGCTGACTGGCTTCAGTATCGTTGCCGGCACTTACTTTGATCAGATACCGATCGATATCCGTTGGCCAGACATTGTGATGATTGCCATCGTGACGTTTGCCATCAGTTTCGGCGCTACGCTTTACCCGTCTTTCCGTGCGGCGAGGCTTAATCCAGCGGCTGTGCTGCGCTACGAATAAATCAGATTTTAGTGATTTCACCCTGCCGACGTTTCTCGCGCTTGCGTCGCTTGTACCGTGTGATGCGCCAGCGGTAGTAGAGCCGAATAGCCAGGAATCCTGTGGTGCCGAAGGTGATACCACAGACCAGAGCGCCCAGTATCAAGGGCTGCCATATTTCACCCAGCTGTCCCATAAACCACTCAAGTGTGGGGTCAAGTGGTGAAGGGTTTCGTTCAACATCCATGATGCCAGCGCCGACCTTGTAGGCGAATACCATCATCGGCCCCATAGTGATGGGGTTGCTCAGCCACACCACTGCGACGGAGACCGGGATATTGCAGCGTAACCAGACACACAAAATGACGCACGGGATCGTCTGAAAGGGCATCGGCAGAAAACAACAGATGCCGCCTATCAGAAACGCAAGGGATAGCGAGTAGCGGTTAAAGTGCCACAGATTTGGCTCGTGGATCACGTCCCCGAGAAATTTTAGTCCCCGGGTGTTCCGGAGTTGCTCCCGCGTTGGCAGGTACTTCCTGTAAGTCATCGCTTTTGGATAAATGAGCGCGGGGTGCATTATGCCTCGCTTTGCCTACACCATGAAGGTAAACGATCACGCAGTGAGTAAGACTTTCCTGCGGATATCAGGGTTAATGACTGCTGACCGGGACCTTCCATTGCCTTCAGCATGGTGCAGTGAACGTCCTGATACTTGCATTTGTCCTTGGCGCAGGGCTGATGTCTCGTCTGCCGATGCAGGTTCCAGCCGCTATCGCAGTGTCACTGTTGCCTGTGCTGATGTTTGGTCTGACCACCCGTTTGCGCTTCCTGTGTGCCCTGCTTGCGGGGATGCTCTGGTGTTGGCTGACCCTGCACAGTGAATTGGCACTCAGAGTAACAGCCAATGAGACCCTGGAACCGGTTGATCTTAAGATCGAGGTGATTGGCCTGCCGACGACCGACGAACTGATCACACGATTCAGCGGTCGAGTTTTGGCTGACCAGGGTGTGCACACAGGTCGGCATTTGAAATTCAGTTGGTATAGCGCAACCCAGCCTGTCATTGCAGGGCAAAGATGGCGGCTGCAGGCACGTTTGCGGGCGCCCACCGGATCCGTAAACCCGGGCGGTTTTGACTACGAGCGGTGGCTGTTTACCCAGCGTATCCATGGTTCTGCCTATGTCATTCCCGGCTCGGTCAGGGTAATAGGAAGCCGCTGGGCCTCCATAGACCGATTTCGGGATCTCTTACGACAGCGGCTGATCGGCGTGACGACGGCGGCGGATCTGCCCACCTTTCTGGCGTTGTCTCTCGGTGACACCTCACAGCTGACGCACGCGCACTGGGCGATTCTCAATGCCACCGGCGCAACTCATCTGCTCATTGTTTCCGGCTTGCATGTCGGGCTGGTTGCCTCTCTGATCTTCTTTGCGGGGCGTCGTTGCGGGCTGTCCAACGGGTTGACTGCTGCTGTGACGGTAGCGGCTGCCGCGCTTTACAGTTTGCTGTCGGGATGGGGGCTGCCGGTTCAGAGAGCCCTGGTGATGACCGTTGTCATGGTCGTCGGTTCTTCAATAGCGCGCTATACATCGCTGTTTGACCGTTTGTGTCTGGCTGCGGCTTTTGTGGTGTTCCTGGACCCACTGGCCACGCTCACCCGTGGTTTCTGGCTGAGTTTTGGGGCGGTCGCAGCACTATTGGTTGGCCTGTCCGGTCTTCGCGAACAGCAGGGGTTGTTAACGAAGGGTTGGCAATTGCTCCGGTCTCAATGGATTGTGTTCGCAGGACTGTTGCCATTGCTGGCCCTGATGACAGGCCAGCTACCCACGGGTGCACTGCTGGTCAACCTGATCGCGATACCCGTCGTTGCCCTGCTGCTTGTGCCGCTGGTGTTGTTTGGCCTTCTGGTGATCGTGACGCCTTTGGGTGAACTGGCATTCAGCCTCGCAGGTTTCCTGGCGGCGCTTCTCTGGCAAGGGCTGCACTGGATGGCCGAGGCAGACCTGCATCTGCAGTTGTCTGAAGTGCCATTGCTGGCAGCGGGTATCGCGGCGGTTGGCGTGTTGCTGCTGGTCCTGCCGGTAAGGCTGATGCCAGGGTGGTCAGCGCTGTTGCTTACCCTGCCTTTGCTGGCGAGACCGTCGTTATTGGCGTCAGACGAGTTACGGATCACCTTTCTGGATGTTGGCCAGGGGCTGAGTGTTGTGCTGGAGACCCGGGAACAGGTCGTTTTGTACGATACCGGTCCGCGTTTCGGTGAGAGCTTCAGTGCCGCACGGCAAATTGTGTTGCCCTTTATCTATCGTCGAGGCTGGCGTGCGCTTGATACGTTCATGATCAGTCACCGTGACAACGATCATGCCGGTGGGCTGGAGGATATTCTGACAAGCGTTCGAGTTGACCGGGTGCAGGCGGGTACGAATTGTGACGCCAACTGGCAATCCGGTGACGTGTATTTCCAGGCATTGAACCCCGGACGGGTGCGAGGTGCGGGTAATGACGCGTCCTGCCTGCTGCTGGTAGAGGTTGGCGGCTATCGTATACTGCTGACAGGAGACATTGAGGCAGCAGGCGAATATCGATTGCTGCAACGATTGCGCGAACCGGTAGATCTGATGCTTGTGCCCCATCACGGTAGTCTGACGTCGTCGACACCGGCGCTGTTAAACACATTGCGCCCGAAGATTGCCGTTGTTACGACTGGCTATCAAAACCGGTTTGGTCATCCTGCTGCCGCTGTTTTGGCGCGCTATGAAGCTCGAGGTTCCAACGTATTGAATACTGCAGATACCGGCGCCATTGAGTTTCTTATCAGCGGACAGGGCGTTGAAATCAGCTTTGCCCGTGACGCGTTCGCGGGTGTCTGGAGAAGGAACGATGTCGATCAACATTCGAACGGCCACTATTGAAGAGCTGGCCCTTGCGAACGCCCAGATCCCTGAATTTGGTTTGCCTTATACCGTCGCGGACTTTCAAGCCCGGTTGAATGATCGCAACTGGTTGGGACAGGTCGCAATCGAAGGTGAACAATGTCTCGGCTTTAAGGTGGGCTATGCAGATGACGCCGGTTATTTTTACAGTTGGCTCGGTGGGGTGCTGCCAGCAGCCAGAAAGCGCGGTGTTGCGAGGCTGCTGATACAGGCACAGGAGGCCTGGGTCAGGGATCAGGGGTTCAACGAAATCAGGGTGAAGTCTCGAAACCGGTTCCGACACATGTTGATGTTTCTGTTGAGCGAGCGCTATGAAGTGCTTGCCGTGGAGCCAGCATCTCCTGGCGATCATCTGACGCTGGATCGACGAATCTGGTTCTCAAAAACGCTTTGAGGTTTTTTGAGTGACGCGGTAATCTCCCGGGCCTTTCAGGGTAAGCAGCGGTCCAATGACATCCATAGATTCTGTGCTTGAGCATCTTGATCTTGAGCAGATAGAAACCAATCTGTTTCGCGGTATTTCTGAGTCCCTCGGGCCCCCTCGGGTGTTTGGCGGCCAGGTTATCGGCCAGGCACTGATTGCCGCGCTGCGGACCGTTGCAGACCGACCCTGCCATTCCCTTCATGGCTACTTTCTGCGACCAGGCGATCCCAGTCTGCCAATCATCTATGAAGTGGATCGGATCAGGGACGGCCGAAGTTTTACGACCCGTCGCGTGGTCGCCATTCAGAAGGGCGAAGCCATTTTCAATATGTCGGCGTCTTTTCAGGCCTATGAGGACGGCCTGTCACATCAGGTAGACATGCCAGATGTGCCTCGCCCGGATGACCTGCCCAGTGAAGAAGAACGATTTGAATCTCGCAAGCATCTGCTGACGCCGGAACAACTGAAAATGATCACCCGTGATCGACCGATAGAAATGAAGCGGGTTGAAGATGTGAACTATCTGAATCCCGCCAAACGAGCGCCCCTGCAGCACATCTGGTTCAAATCAAAGAAGAAACTGGGTGATGAGGTTCATCAGCATCAGTGCCTTTTGGCTTACGCCTCTGATATGGGTTTGCTGAGCACGACAACCTTGCCGCACGGGATGTCCTGGATGACTGGCCTGCAGACGGCAAGCCTGGATCATGCGCTCTGGTTTCATCGCGCCTTCCGGTTCGATGAATGGATACTGATTGCTATGGACAGCCCGGCCTCAGGCGGCTCGCGTGGGTTTAATCGCGGTACGATGTTCACCGAGGATGGGACGCTGATTGGCTCGGTTGCCCAGGAAGGACTGATGCGGGTCGCCAGACAGTAGGTAGCGGTCAGGCAGGCACGACGCGCTTTAGCATCTTCACCAGATCGTGTTTGTCCCGCCGGTTCAGAAAGCTCCCGATCTCCAATTCCCGGCCGTGGGAGCGGATAACCAGCGACGCTGGATCCCAGGGGTGTTTCGGCTTCTGGACAAAGAATTTTGCCCACATCCGCTGGTAGGTTTCCGCGTTTGTCGCCACGCGGATACCACTTTCGATTCTGACTTCGTGATCCGAAATGGTAATGACTTCCTGACGGGAGCATTGCTTAACGCAGTAGTGAATACAGAGCGCGACGACGGCCATCTCGAGTACCGAGAAAGGCAGAATTACCCAGGCGCCAGCCATCAGAAACCCGAATGCGATAGACAGTGAGACTCCCATCAGGACTGAAAGAAACAGGACGTTGGCGCGCCAGCTCCAGGAATGATTGGGTCGCAGGATGATGACACCCGTGCGGTTTTGATCGTCGATATCGGCCAGGATCATGGTTCAGGTCTGGTTCAAAACTTCCTTTAAGTTGCTGATGAGCACGGTGTTCTCATCAGCAGTGCCTATGGTGATGCGCAACTTGTCGCGCAGTCTGTCTGCATCGAAATACCTGACCAGAATATGCTTTTCTTTGAGCCTTTGGTAGATATCAGCGGCTGTATGTGAGCTGGACATTGGTGCCTTCACCAGCAAAAAGTTAGCCTCGCTCGGCAGCACTTCAAAGCCAAGTTCAGCCAGCGCGTCTGCAACCCGTTGACGTTCGGTTTTTACCTTGTCCCAGGTGCTGCTGGCATAGGCCTGATCGCCCAGGGCAGCCGCTGCGAGCTGTTGGCTGATCGCATCCAGATTATAGCTGTCTCTGGTCTTCACCATCATTGGTGAGATCAGCGATGGTGCGGCGATCCCGTAGCCAAATCGCAGGCCCGCCAGCGAATAACCTTTGCTGAGAGTTCGCAGCAGGATGACGTTGTCCTCACGTACGGCAAAGGCCGGTGAGTCAGCCGGTGTTTCCGCAAAATCGATGTAGGCCTCGTCAAGTAGCAGGATTCCGTCAAGTTCTCTGGCGATAGCTTCGATGCGGGCAAGCGGCACCAGCGCACCAGTGGGTGCGTGCGGGTTGACCACAAAGGTGAGCTTGACGCCGGCTGCGTTCATGTCTGCGGCAAAGGTGGCCGGGATCTGCCATGTGTCTGTCAGCGGGACTTCGACAATCGGGCAGTCCTGAATCTGGGCGAGTACAGGGTAGAGCGAATAAGTGGGGTAGGTCATGCCAATCCGTTCACCTGGATTAACGAAGGTGGTAATCACCAGTCGTAGTAACTCATCGCCACCCCGGGTTGCGATAATGTTTTCAGGTGCCACGCTATGCAGATCTGCCGCGACCTGCCGAAAGGCGGCACTGGTTGCTGGTGGGTAGCGTCTCAGGCTGACCGGATCGAAATCAGCGAGTAACGCTTTTACTGCCGGTGTGGCCGGGTATGGGTTTTCATTGGTATTGAGTTTGATAGTGCGGGGATCCTCTGGCTGCTCACCTGATGCATAGCCAGACATTGCTCGAATATTGTCGCGTTCAAAATTCATGGTTGAGTTCCGTGCTGCTCGAACGGTTTGTAGCTGACGTCGAGGATGTAGAGTTCGCTGCTCCCGGCCGGCAGATTCAGTGTGATGCTGGTGCCTTTGGCCTTGCCGAGCAGCGACTTGGCCATCGGTGATTCCAGACTGATCCAACCCAGTTTAGGATCGAATTCATCGGAGCCGACTATTCTGTGTTCGGAGACTTCGCCTTGCTCGTTCTCGAGCTTTACCCAGGCACCAAAAAACACGCGGTTCTGATCATCAGGCAAACGTTCAACAATTTCGAGGTTGTCCAGCCGTTTGGTGAGATAGCGGATGCGCTTGTCTATTTCTCGCAGTCGCTTTTTTCCGTAGATGTAATCGGCATTTTCACTTCGATCACCCAGAGCGGCGGCTTCGCTGACATGTCGGGTCACTTCCGGTCGGGTTACCCGCCAGAGTTGGTTGAGTTCCTGACGCAGGCGGCTCGCGCCTGCAGGCGTGATATAAACCTTGGCGTTCATGGTGAGGTGAGCAGGAAGGCTTTGGCCAGAATATAGACCCAAATGGCACCAACGATCAGCAGCGACATGAACACGGCCGCAGAACCATAGTCTTTTGCCAGCTTGGCCATGTCGTGATGCTCAAGTCCAACGCGATCGATTGCGGCTTCAATACCGGAATTAAGCAGTTCGACCGTCAGTACCAGAAAACACGCGCAGAGCAGCGCGATGAACACCGCGAAGCTTGTAGCCAACCAGGCGCCAGCAGGTATCAACAACACAAAAAGCAGGAGTTCCTGGCGAAAAGCAGATTCGCGTTCGCATGCGCTTTTGAGCCCGTCGAAGGAAAAACGGGTCGCGTTAACGAGATGTCGCAGACCGGTATTTTCACGCTTGTCGAAGTGTGGCGTATTCATATCCCATCAGTGCCGCATCATTGCGGAAAAGCCTGTCTGAAAAAGGACCCTATTTTAGGGAAATTGCGGGTTGAATCGACCTCAAATGGCCCCACTAACTGATTAATCTAGAAACTATCAGGAATATTACCGTGCGAATCGACAAATTTACCGCGAAACTTCAGGAAGCACTGTCCGATGCTCAATCCATCGCGGTTGGCAAGGATCATCACCTGCTTGCCCCGGCTCACCTGATTCAGGCGATGCTCAGACAGCAGGGCGGCTCCGTGGGCCTCATCTTGCGACAAATGGGTACAGATACCGATGCATTGGAAGCGGCGCTCGATCGACTGATTGAACAGCTCCCTGAAATCAAGGAAAACGTCGGGGACGTTCAGATGTCACCGGATCTTGGCAGGTTACTGAATCTGGCGGACAAGCATGCCCAGGGCAATGGCGATCAGTTCATTACCAGTGAAATGGTGTTGCTGGCGGCTGTCGATGACAAGACCGGCGTAGGCGAACTGTTTGCCCGGATGCAGATTCAAAAAGACAGCCTGAAGCGGGTCATAGACCAAATGCGTGGCGGGGAATCTGTGAGTGACCCCAATGCCGAAGAAACGCGTCAGGCGCTCGACAAATACACTGTGAACCTGACGGAACGAGCCGAGCAGGGCAAGCTTGATCCAGTGATTGGTCGAGACGATGAGATTCGCAGAACCATCCAGGTGCTGCAACGTCGAACCAAAAACAACCCCGTGTTGATTGGTGAACCTGGTGTTGGTAAGACCGCGATTGTCGAAGGGCTTGCCCAACGGATCGTTAATGGTGAAGTGCCGGAGGGTTTGCGTAACAAGATCATCCTGGCCCTGGACATGGGCGCTCTGATTGCGGGTGCCAAATTTCGCGGCGAATTTGAAGAACGATTAAAAGCGGTACTGAACGAACTATCCAAAGAAGAAGGACGCGTCATCCTGTTTGTTGACGAACTTCATACCATGGTCGGCGCCGGCAAGGCGGAAGGTGCCATGGACGCAGGCAACATGCTGAAGCCTGCACTGGCGAGAGGTGAACTTCATTGTGTCGGTGCTACAACGCTGGACGAATATCGCGAGTACATCGAAAAAGACGCCGCTCTGGAACGCCGCTTCCAGAAGGTGCAGGTTGATGAGCCGAATGTGGATGACGCCATCGCAATTTTGCGTGGTCTGAAGGAACGTTACGAGGTGCATCACGGCGTTGACATTACGGACCCTGCAATCATCGCTGCAGCGCAGCTTTCTTTCCGCTATATCACCGATCGGCAATTGCCCGATAAGGCGATTGATCTGATCGACGAGGCGGCCAGCCTGATTCGTATGGAGATGGATTCCAAACCGGAAGAGATGGATCGGCTTGAGCGTCGCCTGATTCAGCTCAAGATCGAAAAGGAAGCGCTGAAAAACGAAGAAGATGAAGGCTCAAGGCAACGTCTTGAGAACCTTGATGGTGAAATTGAGTCGCTGGAAAGAGAGTATGCGGACCTTGAGGGCGTGTGGAACGCAGAGAAGCTTGCGCTGCATGGTGCGCAGCAGGTTAAGGAAGAGCTTGAGGAAGCAAAGTTGGCTCTCGAGTCTGCCCAGCGGGCCGGCGACCTGACCAAAATGTCTGAGATCCAATACGGCCAGATCCCGGAACTCGAACGGCGCCTGGAGCAGGCGCAGAGTACCGATACTTCCGACATGACCCTGCTGCGTAACCGGGTGACGGATGAAGAAATCGCCGAAGTGGTCTCCAAGTGGACGGGTATCCCGGTTTCTAAAATGATGGAAGGCGAGCGGGCCAAGCTGTTGGCGCTTGAAGAAGAACTGCATAAACAGGTGATTGGCCAGGACGAGGCTGTTAACGCGGTTTCCAACGCCATCAGGCGATCCCGGGCTGGGCTCTCTGATCCGGGCAGACCGAACGGTTCGTTCCTGTTTCTTGGACCAACAGGTGTCGGTAAGACCGAGTTGTGCAAAACGCTGGCACGCTTTCTGTTTGATACAGAAGATGCGCTGGTGCGAATTGATATGTCCGAATTTATGGAGAAACACTCCGTCGCCCGCCTGATTGGTGCGCCTCCCGGCTATGTCGGATACGAGGAGGGCGGTTACCTGACAGAGACCGTACGCCGCAAACCGTACTCGGTGATCTTGCTCGACGAGATCGAAAAGGCTCACCCGGATGTGTTCAATATTTTATTACAGGTGCTTGATGATGGCAGGCTGACAGATGGTCACGGACGTACTGTTGATTTTCGCAACACGGTGTTGGTGATGACTTCTAATCTTGGATCAGATCTTATCCAGTCCATGAGCGATGCCAGCTACGATGACATGAAACGTGCCGTGATGGGTGTCGTGGCCACGTCCTTCCGACCAGAGTTCATCAACAGGATCGATGATGCGGTTGTGTTCCATCCACTTGAGAAAACGGAAGTGATGGGTATCGCCAGAATACAGCTGGAGATCCTTAAAAAGCGCGTACAGGAGTCACAGATCTGTCTGGTGTTTGACGAAGAAGCGTTATCGTTGCTGGTAGATGTGGGTTACGACCCGGTTTACGGGGCGCGGCCGCTCAAGCGCGCGATTCAGCAGTATGTGGAGAACCCGCTGGCTGAAGCCATGCTGTCTGGCGAATTTGTGGCCGGCGATGCGATCAAGGCTATCAGAGACGGCGAAGCGCTGGCTTTCCGCAAATCGTAAAAAGCACTGTACATGCAACCAGTATATTGATACTGTTTATTTATCCAGTACGGAGGCATGAGCAATGAATCTCGTAGTGACAGAAAAGTTCGGTTCGACCAGTCAGGCTTTTAGCAGCAGAACTGACAGCAGAACTGACAGCAGAACTGACAGCAGAACTGACAGCAGAACTGACAGCAGAACTGACGATAGAACCAGTAACAGAACCAGTAACAGAACGGACAACAAAAAAAGCGTGGCGCAGTATCACTCAGTCCTCGCCATGGAGGCTGCCAGAAAGATGCGCAGAACCCGGCAAAAGCAGAAGACTGGCCAGGAAGTCTGCCATCACCTGAAGATGATGCTTACCAGTGAGCCGAAGCCGGGTTCGAGGCCGCTTGATGTCCCATTGCAGGTTGCGTCGCCTATGACCGCTGATCTGCCAGAAACCCAGTTCGCGCTGGGTTTCTGAGATCTTCTCTCGCGTTGAATCTTTAGCGGTTCCGCGCCACAGACCTCGCGTCGCTATATCCAGCGGCGCAAACACTTTTGGCTGCGTAACCGTATCTGACTGAGTAACCGTAGCTGACAGAGTGTCCATATCTGGATCGACCGCCTTTTGTGCCTGTTCCACGCATGAGAGAATACCGGCTTCCTGTTATCTGCTGTTCGAGCATGTTCACTTGTCGGGTTTCCGCTTCTAAATGAATCAATTGGGTCACGTGGACGTCTGTGTTGTGGGCGCAGGCGTTATCGGTCTGGCGATTGCGCGACAACTGTCGCTCGCGGGTAAAGAAGTGATGGTGCTGGAACGCGGCCCGCGGATCGGCGAGGGCGTCAGTAGCCGCAACAGTGAAGTTATCCACGCAGGTATCTATTACCCTCTGAATTCTCTTAAGGCACAACTCTGTGTCAGGGGTAAGCAGTTGTTGTACGACTACTGCGAACAGCATCAGGTAGGCCACGCCCGGATCGGCAAGATGATTGTCGCGGCCAATGACAATGAGGCTGAAGTGCTCGCAGGGATGATCGAAAACGCAGCCAACAACGGGGTCCATGACTTGCGATGGCTGTCCCGGAAGGCACAGATTGAACTGGAGCCGCAGGTTAACGCAACGCATGCGTTACTTTCGCCATCGACCGGCATTGTCAGTGCCCATGAACTGATGAATGCGCTGCTGGCCGATCTGGAATCTGCGGCTGGCGCTGTCGCGCTGAACTGCCGGGTGGAAGAAATCATCGTTGACCGGTCTTTTAATGTGGTTTGCAGCATTGCTGATGAACGCTTCGCGCTGGCAGCAACCTCGATCGTTAACGCTGCGGGCCTTGGCGCGCAGCAGGTTGCGACCCACATCGATGGTTTCCCTGCTGAACTTGTGCCGACGCTGCACTACTGTAAAGGCAGTTATTTTGTTTATCAGGGGAGCGCGCCATTTCGCCGGCTGATATATCCAGTGCCAGAACCAGGCACGGCAGGTCTTGGCGTGCACGCCACCCTTGATCTCGGTGGTCAGGTCAAGTTTGGACCCGATGTGGAGTATGTTGCGAGCGAGGACTACGCGGTCACGGCGGCGCAGATCGCCACGCATGCTGCAGCAATCAAACGATATTTTCCGGCATTAGAGGTCTCCAGACTGTCACCAGGTTATGCCGGTATTCGCCCCAAACTTCAGCCACCCGGCGGGCCGCCTGAGGATTTTGTCATTCAGGGCGCCCCTGATCATGGCATTCCCGGGCTGGTTAATCTCTTCGGTATTGAATCCCCTGGTTTGACTTCATCCATGGCCATAGCAGAAACTGTATCGAGATTGCTGGAGGCCTGATTTCTCCGGCGCTGCCACCAGACGGGACACACAATGCACAGTCACGCTCATGGTCATCACGATCATGATCATGGTCATAGCCATACACCTGATTTCAAGAACGTTAACCTGAGTTTCGTCATCGCTGTTGCGGCGAACCTTCTGTTTACGATTTTTGAAGGTACCTATGCCATCATTGTCGATTCAGCCAGCTTGCTCGCAGATGCCGGTCACAACCTATCGGATGTACTGGGGTTATTGCTTGCCTGGGGTGCGGCTTATCTGGCCACAAAACACAGCAATCATCACTTCAGCTATGGCTACCGGCGCTCGACTATACTCGCGGCCCTTGGCAATAGCGTGACGCTGGTTCTGGCGGCGCTATATATCGCTTACGAATCCTTTAGCAAGCTGATCAACCCAACGCCGGTTTCAGAAGTTGCCATTATGATCGTCGCCGGGGTGGGTATCTTCGTCAATGCCGGAAGCGCCTGGTTGTTCCATCGAGGCAGTAAGTCTGACCTGAATCTGAAAGGCGCTTATTTGCACCTTGCTTACGACGCACTCATTTCAGTGGGTGTTGTCATCGCGGCAATCGCCATGTATTTCACCGGCTGGAGCTGGCTTGATGGCCTTGTTGGTCTGGCCATTGTTGTGGTTATTGTCTGGGGCACCTGGGGTCTGCTTACAGAGAGCCTCAATTTAATGATGGATGCCGTACCGCAACACATAGATCGCGACGAGGTCTCTGAGTACCTTGCCGGTGTGCCGGGCGTCAGCGGTGTGCACGACCTGCATATCTGGGCACTAAGTACCAATGAAAACTGTCTGACCGCACATCTCGTCATGCCAGAGAACACACTCTGGGAGTCGGAGACCGGTTACACAGATATCAGTGCCGCGCTGAAAGAACGGTTCAATATCAATCATGTGACCCTTCAGGTAGAAAAAGATGCAGACTGCGCCACTCAGGATTGTTGTTAGATGACAGGCCTGGCGCAATTCTACGATCAGACCAGACAGCAAAGGCCTATAGCGCCGATAGTGCTTGAGCAACCGGTTCCTGTCGATCAGCTCCAAACACCAGCTCTAATCATTGATCTGGATGCCTTTGAGGCCAATCTCAGCAAGATGCAGGGTTTTCTGAACGACCATGGCCTGGCGCTGCGTGCCCACACTAAAATGCACAAGTGTCCTCACATTGCCCTCCAACAGGTAAAAGCAGGCGCCCGTGGCGTTTGTGCCGCCAAGGTTTCAGAGGCTGAGGTGATGTGTGATGCGGGCATCGTAGATGTCCTGATTACGTCTCCATTGGCAACACAGGACAAGATTGGTCGATTTCTCGCAGCCAGAGCCCAGGCGCCGGGGCTCAAGGTGGTCGTTGATCATTTCACCTCAGCGGCCTTGCTGGATGAAATGGCGGGTGCCGAGGGGCTTGTGGTTGACGTCTTCATCGACATTGACCCTGGTATGGGGCGTACCGGCGTCGCGCCTGGCGAAAGCACCTTGCGCCTGGCCGAAGCGATTGTTGATGCCGACAACCTAATGCTGGCGGGTGTTCAGATGTACGCCGGTAACTGCATGCACATTGAGGGCTATCAGGCGCGATACGAAAAGTACGCGCGCATTCTCGAACGTGGTATCGAAACTGTTGGATGTCTGAAAGATCATGGCATTGACGTGCCGATAGTGTCTGGTGGCGGCACCGGCACCTATAACATGGAGCCAGGTATTGGCTTCATTAACGAGCTGCAGGCCGGTTCTTATGCATTCATGGATATCGAATATCAGGAGATTGGCCGCGATGGCTCGCCTGTGTACGACGACTTTGATGTTTCACTGTTTGTGCTAGTGACGGCCATCAGTCAACCGCAGACGCGTTTGATTACTGTTGATGCCGGATTCAAATCGTTCGCTTCCGATAAGATGGCGCCGCGCTTTCGTGATGTAGAAGGCGTGGTGTTCCACTGGGGCGGTGACGAGCACGGTATTGTTCAGCTGGATAACCCTTCGATGGATATTTCACTCGGACAGAAGCTACCGATGCTGACCCCGCACTGCGATCCTACCGTCAATCTGCACGACTTTTATTTTCCGTTTCGAGATGGCCTGGTTCACGAGATCTGGCCGATAACAGCAAGAGGTTTTTCGATGTGAGCACTTCTCCACTTGTCAGTGCACCCTGGTTTGAAGATTTTAAGGTAGGCGACCTGCTCAGCGAGGTACCTTCGGTCACTATGACGGATGGTTATGCGGCTGCGCATCAGATGGTCTTCGGTGACCGTTCCCGATTGTCCCTGGATGTGAGTCTGGCTGAGAAGGTCACGGGCGAGGGGAGACTGCTCGCGAATTCTGCGCTGGTTTGCAATATGGCGATCGGTCAAAGCACGATCCCTTCGCAGCGCGTGCTGGGAAATCTCTTCTATCGGGGTCTGCGATTTCATCGTCCGGTTTTCATCGGGGATACCCTGACCACCACCACCAGGGTAGTTGCGCTTCGACAAAACACGATTAAACCGGGTCGGGCAGCATCCGGCATGGTTGGTCTTGAGATGCATGTCACCAATCAGCATGACGAAACAGTCTTGCTGTTCTGGCGTTGCCCTATGGTCCCTTGTAAGGCGAAGGATGCCGACACGGGTCATGCGGACGACCTTGGTTTTATGCCTGAAATTATCTCCGACGAGGACCTTCTCGCTGCTGCACCAGACTGGCAACTTTCGCGGTTACCTGCGGTGCCCGCTGAGTTTGAGCCTGGCGCGATTATCGATGTTGAAGCAAGAGACACCGTCACTGCAGCGCCAGAAGTTGTCCGTATGACCCTGAACCTGGCAATGACACATACGGATGCAGGACGAAGTGTTTATGGCAAGCGTCTGGTATACGGAGGGCACACCATCTCGCTGGCCGCGGCCCAGCTTTCCCGGGTGCTGCCATCGCTGGCAACCATTCTCTGCTGGTTCAAGTGCGATCATGTGGCACCCGTCTTCGAAGAAGATATGTTGTCGACCCGCATACGAGTGAATCGATGTTTGCCCGTCTCCGGGGGGCAGATTATGGATCTGTCGATTGAAGTGTTTGCGGAAAGAGGTCACCAGGCGCCTGAGCCAGGTAAAGACATTAAAGTGCTGGATTGGCAATTGGCGGTGCTGACAGGAGGTGAAGCTTGAACGGTATTTTAAACGGAATGCGCGTGGTGGAAGGGTCAGCGTTTGTTGCGGCACCACTCGGTGGCATGACCCTGGCGCAACTGGGTGCGGATGTGATTCGTTTTGACCCGATTGGCGGCGGGCTCGATTACCGGCGCTGGCCGATAACAAACGATGGTGCTTCGCTCTTCTGGACAGGGATGAACAAAGGTAAACGCTCATTCCAGGTAGATATAGGCCATCCTGAAGGTCGTGAGTTGATTACAGCATTACTTCGAGGTGAATCGGGTTCTCAGGATGACGGCATCTTTCTGACGAACTTTCCGGAACGTGGTTGGTTGGCGTTCGATGCGCTGAAACAGGTTCGAGAAGACCTTATCTATGTGAATATTCTCGGCGATCGCCATGGCGGATCTGCGTTGGACTATACGGTGAATTGCGCCGTAGGGTTCGCCAGCGCGACCGGTGACCCCGGCAATGGGGATCCCACAAACTACCTGCTGCCAGCCTGGGACAATATCACTGGGCAGATGGCGGCGGTTGCGTTACTCGCTGCAGATCGGCACCGACGTGTTACCGGGGAAGGACGGCTGGTGAAAGTTGCACTTAAGGATGTAGCCGTAGCGACCACCAGTAACCTTGGCAACATTGGTGAAGTCATGATCAATGATGAAGATCGGCAGAAAGCCGGGAATTATCTCTATGGTGCCTTCGGCCGCGACTTTGTCAGCAAAGACGGCACGAGAGTGATGATTGTTGGTCTGACACCCCGTCAATGGAAGGGGATCGTCAAGGCGATGAAACTCGATGAGGCGATCGAGAAACTCGAAGCCTCGCTGGGTTATAGCCTTAAAGGCGAGGGTGAACGATACAGGGCGCGCGAACAACTCGCCGGCCTGGTTGAGCCATGGTTCGCGGCGCATAACTATGCAGATATCTGTCGAGTGTTTGATGAGCATGCTGTTTGCTATGGACCTTATCGTACCTTCAGGGAGATGGTGGAGACCGATGACGACTGCTCTACTGATAATCCGATGATGAGCCAAATTGATCAGCCGGGTATCGGCAATTTACTGGCATCGGGTTCACCGATCAGGTTCGGCGAAATGCTGGATCTTGCTGCCATGCCTGCCCCGGTGCTTGGTCAGCATACTGAAGAGATTCTCAAAGAAGAGCTGGCACTGGGTGATGCCCAGGTTGGCCGGCTGAAATCAGAGGGGATCGTAGCCTGGTAACCGGGGGCCTTTCAGGTGCCAGTTCTTGAATGCCTGACACTGGAATGCCTTGATTTTATTAACGATTTTTCAGTTTATTTGTTAGAGTAGGCGGATTCTAACGGCGCTGGAGAGACCCTTTGTTTGAGCTCGTTCAGGCGGGAGGGTGGCTCATGCTACCTATCCTGTTATGCAGTGTCATTGCTGCGGCGATAACGGTTGAACGCTTCTGGACGCTGCGTGCCGAGCAGGTCGCCCCGAAGAACCTTCTCGCCCAGGTCTGGACCTGGATTAAGAATAACGACATGGACAACAAGCGGCTGCGCGAGCTGAAAAACGGTTCGCCACTGGGGCAAATCCTGGCTGCGGGCATTACGTCGCACCGGCGTGGCCGCGATGTCATGAAGGAGTCCATTGAAGAGGTTGCTAATCATGTTGTGCATGAGATGGAACGTTACCTCAACACGCTAGGTACGGTTGCCGCAATTACGCCGCTATTGGGACTCCTCGGCACCGTTATCGGAATGATCAAGGTCTTTACCGCCATCAGGCTAGAGGGTACAGGCAACGCCGCGGTGTTGGCCGGGGGTATTTCGGAAGCCCTCATCACAACCGCCGCAGGCCTGACCGTTGCTATCCCCAGCCTGTTCTTTTATCGGTTCTTCCAGCGCAAGGTCGATGAACTGGTGATCTATATGGAGCAGGAAGCCTTGAAGCTTGTGGAAGTGCTGAACAACGACCGCGTTGATAAATCCGATAGTAAACGCCCGGATATGGCGCAGGTAGCAAACCGGTGAGATTTGCCAGGCGGGTTCGTCAGGAAGTCGATATTAATCTGACACCTCTGATTGATGTTGTGTTCCTGCTGCTCATCTTTTTTATGGTTTCAACCACCTTTACCAAAGAAACCCATCTTTCCATTGACCTCCCGGAAGCCAGCACCAAGTCAACCCGGGCTGCCGATTTACAGATCGAAGTATCGATTACAAAAAATGGTGACTACGCGATCAATGAAGTGGCGTTACTGAATAACGAGCGGCAAACCCTGGCCCGGGCGATTGAAAAGGTCAGTCAGGGTGATAATGCCATTCCGATGGTTATCACCGCTGATTCAGCAACGCCGCATCAGGCCGTGGTAACCGCGTTAGATGTGGCCGGTCAGATGGGCTTCACACAACTCAGCATTACGACAACGCTGGCAAACCCGGCAGACTGATCATGAGCGAAGCCACCCGCGCGTCGGATCTCCGAATTTACAGCCGACTGTTGACCTATGTGGTCCCTTATTGGGGCGCATTTCTGCTCAGCATTCTCGGTTTCTTTTTGTACTCCCTGTCGAACGTCGCGTTTCTGAACCTGATCGGCTACATCGTCGATTCCATTGAGCCCGGGGGCACCCGCGTGCCAATGGATCCCGAGATGGCATCCTTCTTCAGCGAACTGCTGGGTTCGCCTGGCGATCTGAACAGAACGCTGGTACCTATTGCGGTTGTGCTGATCGCCACCACCCGGGGCCTTGGCACCTTCGTTGGCAATTACTTCATCGCCTATGTGTCGAATTATCTGGTACACAATCTGCGCTGCGAATTGTTCGATAGATTGCTCACGTTACCCAGCGCTTTTTACGACCGTCACGCAATGGGTCATCTGGTTGCCAAGGTTACTTATCACGTCACGCAGGTAACCGGTGCCGCAACGGATGCCGTGCGCGTCATCATTCGTGAAGGGTTTACGGTGATCGGATACCTGGGTTTTCTGCTGTATCTCAACTGGAAGCTCACGCTGGTATTTCTAGCGGTAGCACCACTGATTGCGTTGCTCGTAAATTATGTCGGTAAGCGTTTTCGACGGATCAGCACACGGATTCAGGATTCGATGGGTGATGTAACGCATGTTGCCTCTGAAGCAGTGCAGGGTTATCGGGAGGTCAGAACCTTCGGTGGCGGTGACTACGAAGCTGATCGTTTCAGTCGCGTCAGCCAGGACAACCGCCAACAGTCCATGAAAATGGTCGTCACCTCATCTCTCGCAACGCCGGCCATTCAGATTATGGTTGCTATCGCCCTGGCCGGGCTTGTCTGGCTGGTGCTGGACCCGAGGTTCTTAGGCAATATGACCGCTGGACAGGTCATCATCTTTATTACCACCGGTGGCTTGCTTGCCAAGCCGATTCGGCAGTTGTCCGAGGTGGTCGCAACGGTGCAGAAAGGTCTGGCCGCCGCTGAAGATATTTTTGATCTTTTTGATCAGGATATCGAAAAGGATACCGGTACCCTCGAGATTGAGCGGGTTGAGGGTAAGGTGGAATTTCGTAACGTCTCATTCGGTTACTCCGATGATAATCGCAGGGTTCTGAAGGGCATCAGTTTTTCGGTTAACCCCGGCGAGACGGTAGCCCTTGTTGGCCGTTCCGGCAGCGGTAAGAGCACGCTGGTGAGCCTGATACCCCGGTTCTACACGCAAGACGCAGGCGAAATTCTTATCGACGGCCACGCGATTTCGGACTTCAAGCTGAGCAATTTGCGTCAGCACATCGCGATAGTCAGCCAGCAAGTCACTTTGTTCAACGATACCGTTGCCAGAAATATCGGCTATGGCACGCTGCAGTCGGCATCAGCGGAAGCGATTAAGGCAGCGGCTGAAAAAGCTTATGCCTGGCAGTTCATTGAATCTCTGGACGCTGGCCTCGACACAATTGTGGGAGATGACGGCGTGTTGTTGAGTGGCGGTCAACGACAGCGTCTGGCGATTGCCCGGGCGTTTCTTAAGGACGCGCCGATCCTGATTCTTGATGAGGCAACATCGGCACTTGATACGGAGTCAGAGCGCTACATCCAGTCAGCCCTGGAAGCCGTGGTAAAAGGGCGAACTACCTTTGTGATTGCCCACCGGCTCTCAACCATAGAGAACGCGGATCGTATTTTTGTGATTGATGAAGGGCAAATTGTGGAGCAGGGCACGCATGCCGAACTGCTGGCCAGTCACGGCTTTTATGCACAACTTCATGCGCACGACGAGATCTCCCAGAACCCAGATCGGACAACGGAAACAGGGGCGGGGGCGAGCAGGCCTCTCCAAAGGCACACGGGGCCGGCCATCGATGCGGGCAGGTTGGTTGATGCCTGGTACGGTGACGTCGCCTGGATCAAACTGTTAACGCCAATTGCGTACCTGTATCGTCAGTTGTCGAGCTTGCGCAGGTCCTGGTTGAACAAACACAGGGACTGGCAGTCGCCGGTACCTATCGTGGTTATCGGTAATATTTCCGTCGGTGGTACGGGCAAATCTCCTCTGGTCATCAGCCTGGTCGAATACCTGCAGCAACGTGGCTTAAAGCCAGGCGTGGTCAGCCGGGGATACGGTGGTCGCTCACCCTATTACCCGGTTGAGGTCAACGCAGTTTCCAGCAGCGATGAGGTTGGTGATGAACCATTGATGATTTATCGCCGTACGGGTGTCCCTGTTGTGGTTGATCCTGACCGGGTCGCAGCCGTGCAGAATTTGCTGGCCAATCACGATTGTGATGTGGTGTTGAGCGATGATGGCCTGCAGCATTACGCGATGCCCCGGCATTTGGAAATTGCTGTCATTGATGGGGAGCGCGGTCTGGGTAATGGCCTTTGCCTGCCTGCCGGTCCGTTGCGTGAGCCCCCATCCAGACTGGCGGATGTTGATCTTGTGGTTGTTAATGGCGCCAGCAGTTTACCTGCGGGATGTACCGCCCGCCTGACCACAGAGATGACCATCGCGCCGACCCGCCTGGTTAACCTGTCAACCCGGGAAGAACGGGCGGTAACAACGCTTGCGGGTGCCACGGTACACGCGGTTGCGGGCATCAGTAATCCTGACCGCTTCTTTGCTTCATTACGGTCGATTGGTTGTACAATCGAGCCCCATCAGTTTCCTGACCATCATGACTTTACAGCAGCAGATGTTGATTTCGCTGATGACCAACTGGTCATCATGACCGAAAAAGATGCGGTTAAGTTTGATAACCAACAACTGAGCGGTAGTCGTTACTGGTATCTGGAAGTTAATGCAGTACTTGATGAAACTATTTTTGAGACCCTCTTTGATGAGGCAGGCTTTGGCAATTTAGGAGTGAACGATGCCCGTAGATAAAAAATTGTTAGCCATACTGGTGTGTCCACTATGCAAAGGTGATCTTGTCTATGATCGAGATGCCGATGAGTTGCTTTGCAAGCTCGATAAGCTGGCTTTCCCGATAAAAGATGACATACCAGTCATGCTGGAGGATGAGGCGCGGCCAACAGACACGGGTGAAGCACCATAACTCCTTTTACGGTCATTATCCCCGCCCGCTACGCCTCCAGTCGATTTCCAGGCAAGCCGCTCATTGATCTCGACGGCCAGACAATGATTCAGCGAGTTTATCAGCAGGCTACCGAGAGCGCCGCCAGCGATGTTGTCGTCGCAACCGATGATCAGCGCATTCACGATGAAGTGCTTGGCTTTGGCGGTAAGGTGGTAATGACATCAGGTCAGCACACTTCAGGCACGGATAGAATTCATGAAGCCGCCACGGCACTGGGATTGGGTGCGTCAGATGTTGTCGTGAACGTGCAGGGCGACGAGCCTTTAATACCACCCTCAGTGATCAATCAGGTTGCTGAGATGATATCTCCGGAGACCGCGATGGCCACACTGTCGGAGGCGATCACTGATGCCGCAGATATTACCAACCCCAATGTGGTTAAGGTGGTATCTGACGAACAGGGCAGGGCGCTGTATTTTTCGCGCGCGCCGGTGCCCTGGGATCGAGACAGCTTCCCACTTGATGCTATCCAACCGGCACCCTCAGGCTGGTATCGTCACCTCGGCATCTATGCCTATACTGTTGATTTACTGAACAGATTCGTTACCTGGCCAGTATCTTTACTGGAGGCCAGGGAGTCGCTGGAGCAATTGCGGGTGCTGTCAAACGGGGAGCGCATCAGCATCGATGTGTGCCACTCGATCATGCCCCCTGGTGTGGATACGCCAGATGACCTGCCCAGAACTATCGCCGCTATCAGAAAGGAAACCCCATGAAGCTGGTCGCCATTGTCAAAGAAGAATGTGAAACCTGTCGGTTGGTTACCCCCGTGCTGCGACATTTACAGCAGCAACAGGGGCTTGATATCTACTCCCAGGACAACCCCGTTTTTCCCGAGGGACTCGAGGTACAGGACGATACTGAACTTGCCTATTCATGGCGGCAGAGCATCGAGACCGTACCCACGCTTATTGTCTTTGATGAAGATGGTCAGGAGACTGCGAGAACCTTCGGCTGGGTCCAGGCAGATTGGGAGGCGATGCTGGGTGAATCCTTAAACTTTGATATCCCGGCATTTCGCCCAGGTTGCGGCTCAATGACCCAGGATCCGGGCATGCCTGAAAAACTGGCCGCCAGATACGATATGGACAAGCTGCGTTCACGAACGCTGACCGTCGCCGATGCTGAAGATGAACTTGAGGCCTGTTTTGACCGAGGCTGGTCGGATGGATTGCCGGTTGTACCGCCCACGCCGGAGCGGGTTATGCGGATGTTGACTGGGACAACGCGAGCGCCGGACGAAGTATTGGGTCTCGTGCCACCAGATCTTGTTGAATGCACGGTCGAAAAGGTGGCGATCAATGCGGTGCTGGCAGGTTGCAAGCCCGAATATTTGCCGGTGGTTATTGCCGCAGTTGAAGCGGCCTTGCAGGACGAATTCTGCATGCATGGGCTGCTGGCGACGACCTATTATTCTGGCCCAATGGTGATTGTTAATGGCCCGATGAGCCGCGCGATTGGAATGAATGCCCGCGGCAACGCGCTGGGTCAGGGTAACCGCGCTAATGCGACTATTGGTAGAGCCTTGCAGCTGGTTATCCGTAATGTGGGCGGGGGTAAACCCGGGGGGGTCGACCGGTCAGTGTTTGGCAATCCAGGAAAATATACCTATTGTTTCGCTGAGGATGAAACCAACAGCTGCTGGGAGTCTCTGGCGATTGAAAAAGGCTTCTCAGAAGATGCGTCAACAGTGACGCTATTTGCTGCCGACGGTATGCAGGGCATTGTTGACCAGAAATCCCGTGATCCAGAGTCTCTGACAAGAAGTTTCGCCGCGGCGCTTCGGGTTGTCGGTCACCCGAAGATGGTACTGGCCTCTGATGCAATTCTCGTTGTGTGTCCTGAGCATGAGCGGGTTTATCGACTGGCTGGTTGGTCCAAGCAGGACCTCAAGGCGCGTATCACCGAATTATTGACCATTTCAGGCGAGGAATTGGTCGCAGGCGCTGGTGGTATCGCCGAGGGTTTGCCAGAGAAGTTTGCTGACCGGCAGGTGCCAAAGTTTCGCGAGGGTGGCCTAAATGTGGTCCGTGCGGGTGGCAGTGCAGGTATGTTTTCTGCCATTATCGCTGGCTGGGGTGCGAGTGGCACGATTGGCAGTACGCCAGTCACCCGTGAAATTAAGTAACAGGAGAACCTATGACTACCTTTATGGATCCAACCTCCGAGCGAGACCCGGGGTCACGGCAACCACTGCCCAGACCTGGTGATCTGGCGGGTAAGACCGTTGGGCTACTGGATATTTCCAAGCCAAGAGGCGATGTTTTTATCGATCGGCTGGAAGACCTCCTGGTGCAGCGTGGTCTTCAGACAAAACGATATAAGAAGCCGACCTTCACACGGGTTGCGCCAACAGAACTGAAGCAGCAGATCGCTGAAGAATGTGACGTGGTGATTGAGTCACTGGCCGACTGAGGCTCGTGCACGTCGTGCAGTTTGCATGACATTATGGATTTGGAACAACGAGGTGTCCCCGGTGGCTTTGTCGCGTCGACAGAGTTTGTTGAGGCCGCTAATGCGCAGGCTGAGTCGCTAGGCTTTGACCCGCACAAGGTGTTTGTTGAGCATCCTATTCAGGATCGGACAGATGAGGAAATGCAGGCCCTGGCGGAGGCGGCTTTTGAAGATGTGCTTGCGATGGTGCTCCGCTCGGACGGCGAAGACACCTAGTTCACCTGAGGTGGCTAAAAATCGAGATAAAAAAAGGGCGGGATTATCCGCCCTTTTTTTATGCAGTTTAGCTGCTGTCAGAGACTTACTTTGGAGACATTCTGATGCCGCTATCCAGACGAATAACTTCACCGTTAATGTAGCCACAGTTGACGATGTAAGCAGCGGTTTCCGCGAATTCTGACGGATTACCCAGACGCTTTGGAAACTGTGTCATTTCGATCAGAGGCTCACGAACCTGAGGGGGCGCAAACTGCATCATGGGTGTTTCGAAGATCCCAGGTGCAATAGTCGCAATGCGAATACCCTGGCGACTCAGATCACGAGCGATCGGCAGTGTCATGCCTGCAACACCGCCTTTTGATGCGCTGTAGGCGGCCTGACCAATCTGGCCATCGAATGCGGCGACTGAAGCGACATTGACAATAACGCCTCGTTCACCATCTTCGGTCACGGGATCGTTATGCTGCATGGCATCGGCGCAAAGCCGGAGACAGTTAAACGTGCCGATCAGATTAACGCGCACGATAAACTCGAACTGTTCCAGTGGCATTGGGCCGTTCTTGCCAATGGTTCTTGCCGCGGCACCGATACCGGCGCTGTTGACGTTAATGTGTAGCGCGCCGAAGGTGTCAATGGTCTTCTTGATGGCTGCCTTGACGTTTTCCTCGTCAGCAACGTCGCCCGCTGACCAGCTCGCATTCTCACCCAGTTCCTGTGCGGCTTTTTCAGCATTTTCTGCGTTCAGGTCATACACCATGACCTTGGCGCCAGCGGCAATGAAGTTTTCGGCTGTTGCCCGGCCCAGGCCAGAGGCTCCACCGGTGATAAAAGCGACTTTATCCTGTAAATCCATGAGTTAATTCCGTGTGTGCAATAAAGGGCGGCAGTATACACCGATGTCTAACGCGAGTAGATGATTAGTCGCTATACTCCCGGTGAATTTCTTTGGACGACTGACGGTTGATCTTCACCGAAAACAAGTCGCTGTTGAGCTTTAACAGTTTTCGATTGCCTGCGCTGGCGAGATGGTACTGTGAGGTTTCGGATACCGAGCAACTGCGTGAAGCAGCGAGTTTTGCCAACCAGCGAAATCTGGATCCGTTTGTCATCGGTGGCGGGACCAATATCGTCCTAACCGGCGATATTGACGGCTTGGTCATTCACAATCGTATCGAGGGTATGGATATTGGCGCCGATGCCCTGGTTGTCGGTGCTGGTGCAGACTGGCATGAGTTTGTCGCTCGGACTGTTTCCGCAGGTATTGGGGGGCTCGAGAACCTCGCGTTGATTCCGGGTTCAGCGGGGGCAGCGCCTGTTCAGAACATTGGCGCCTATGGCGTTGAGCTTTCAGATCGGTTTGCCTGGCTGGATGCCTGTCATATGAAGACGCTGGAATCCGTTCGTTTTGAGGGCAAAGATTGCCGGTTCACCTATCGTGACAGCTATTTTAAGAAAGACGGGAACTGGTGTATTACGCGGCTCGGGCTGCGGCCATCTGAGGCCATCGTGATGACGTATCCTGGCGTTAACAGTTACCTGGAGCAGCGTAACCTGGCGCCATCTCACGAAGGTGTTTTTAAGGCCGTTTGTCATTTACGTCGCGCAAAACTGCCTGATGTGCATCAACAGCCAAACGTCGGCAGCTTCTTTAAGAACCCAATCGTTGATGCGGATGCAGCACTTGGACTCAGACAGCGCTTTCGCGATATCCCGCAACATAAGGCGGACGGCATGATTAAACTTTCGGCAGCCTGGCTCATTGAACAAGCCGGGTTAAAAGGTGCCAGTGAAGGTGGCGTGAGTGTCTCAGATACCCATGCGCTGGTTTTGGTCAATCGCGGCCAGGGCAGTGTCTCACAACTGCGCGCCCTCGTTCAGCAAATCACCGCTGCGGTTCAGAAGAAGTTCGGGGTGACGCTGGACATTGAGCCCATCGTCTACCCCGATAACCTCTAAGCCTGTTGACTCGCCGGTGGTTCACTACTGGCGCCTCGTGGATCGTTCGTCAATCGGCCAAGTTGGCTTGGATGGCCTTCTTCGATTTGTCTGGGCACCGTGGACGGGTAGGGTGCCGCTGAGACAGCTTTACCCTCGACCAGGACCGGACCATCGAGCGGTGTTGCAGGATTAACCCTTGGGTCGTTGTTCATTCGGCCCAAAGTTGCAGGATGCGGTTGCGCCTGCATGTCACTGCTACTTTTTACAGCAGCTGTTCGTTGTGACGTTGCTGGTTGCTTGGCCGGCTGTTCAATATTGACAGCTGAGGCGGCTCCAGTAACTTCTTCTGTCGCCGCAACGGCTGTTTCGGCGACAGCTTCTTTGCTAACGGCAGCTTCATCGTCAGCCGCAGGTTCTTTACTCGCTGCGGGTTCTTCACTCGCTGCGGGTTCTTTACTCGCCGCGGGTTCTTCACTCGCTGCGGGCGCTTTTTCGGCCGCGGGCGCTTTAGCGTCTTCGCTTTTTGCCACTTCTGCCACTTCTGCCATTTCGGCTTTAGGTGCTGGTGCGGCACTTTCCGACATTTGAATGGGTTTATTGGCGACGTCAGGCTGAGATTCCGTAGCGCCAGTTGCTGTTGAAGTTTGTGCCACGGCGTTCTCGGCTGTTACTGCAGTTTCTTCTGCAGCCTCAGGTCGAGCCCGACGGCGTTGTGATGATCGTTCCCGATTACCCCGATTTCGTTTGTCGCCATTTTCAGGCTGCTGCGCCGCGGCCTCACCATTGTCGCTTCGTTTCCTGGTGTCCCGTTTTGGCTGATTTTGCGACTCTGCGGGTTTTCGCCGTGGGTTCCGGCCTTTATCCCTGCTCTCGCGTTGCTGCGAATCAACGTTCTTCGAGGTTTCGGTCGAATCCCTGTCCTCTTTTGCTTTATCAGACTTTCGGGGTGCTCTGTTGCTGCGTGGCTTGCGATTATCGTCAACTTTCTGATTACCGGTGTCCTGACGATTCGTTTGATCCGTACGCTTGCGCCCGCCGCGATTTCTACTGCGTCTTTTCCTGGGTGGTTTCGTTGGTTCCGGTTTAACTTCTTCGGCTTCATCACCAAAGAGCTTTGACAGAAACCGGGTAAAAAGACCAGGTCCTTCTGTGGCCGCAGGTTTGCTTTTGGCCACCGCAGGCTTCGCTGGTGTGGCTGGCTTATCTTCCGCGGGTGGTGGTGCAGGAGGGGTCACTGTTTTGACAGCAGCAGGTTCCGGAAGCACAGCTTTCGCAGCGGTCACCACCAGTTCTTCTTGTTCTTCAGAACTGGTGATTTCGTAAGAAACCTCGCTTTCCTCAGTGTCCTGGGAGCGAATGCGTTCAACCCGGTAGTGTGGGGTTTCAAGCTGAGGGTCAGGTACGACAACGACTCGAACTTTATTACGTTCTTCCATTTCGGAGAGGACGTTGCGTTTTTCGTTAAGCAGGAATGACGACACACTGATCGGCAGGAATGCTCGAATTTCAGAGCTTGTTTCCTTTAGTGCTTCCTCTTCAACCATGCGAATAACGGCCAGTGCGGAAGATTCCGTATCTCTGATGCTGCCTAGCCCTTCACACCTCGGGCAGACCACACCGCTAGTTTCCCGAAGAGAAGGTCGCAGACGTTGCCGTGACATCTCTAACAGTCCGAATCTGGAGATCTTGCCGACCTGTACGCGGGCGCGATCTACCTGGAGTGAATCCCGCATCCGGTTTTCCACCGCACGCTGATTCTTCTGTGAAGTCATATCAATAAAGTCGATAACGATCAGGCCACCGATATCTCTCAATCTAAGCTGGCGACAAATCTCTTCTGCCGCCTCGAGGTTCGTGTTCAGCGCGGTCTCTTCAATATCTGCACCCCGGGTAGCGCGCGCCGAGTTAATATCGATGGAAACCAGAGCCTCTGTTGGATCGATAACCACGGATCCACCTGAGGGTAATCGGACTTCACGATTGAAGGCCGATTCGATCTGCCCTTCAATCTGGTACCGGTTGAACAGGGGAACGTCGCTTTCATAGAGCTTCAGGCGATTGCGGAAATTTGGCATGACCTGGTCAACGAACTGGCAGGCCTGATCAAAAGCTTCCTGAGTGTCCAATTGGATTTCGCCGATATCATCGCGGAGGTAGTCGCGTATGGCCCGGGTAATGACGTCGCTTTCCTGATAGATCAGGAAAGGCGCATGGCGCTCTTCAGACGCTGTTTTGATCGCTTCAAACAGGTGCACCAGGTAATTCAGGTCCCACTGCAACTCCTCTACGGTTCTGCCAACGCCTGCGGTCCGAACAATAACGCCCATGTTTTTGGGGATATCAAGTTCGGCCATGGACTGTTTCAACTCGTCCCGGTCTTCACCTTCAATTCTCCGGGAGATACCGCCTGCGCGAGGATTGTTTGGCATCAGGACCATGTAACGCCCTGCGAGCGACAGTTGTGTTGTCAGCGCTGCCCCTTTATTGCCGCGTTCTTCCTTGTCGACCTGGACAATGATTTCCTGGCCTTCTTTCACCACTTCCGCGATGTTAATACGGCCTTTGATTTTGCTGGCGGGGATGTTGAAGTACTCTCGTGAGATTTCCTTCAGGGGGAGAAAACCGTGGCGGTTGCCACCATAGTCAACAAACGCGGCTTCCAGACTTGGCTCAACCCGCGTAATTTTGGCCTTGTAAATATTGGCCTTTTTCTGTTCCCGGACTTTGCTTTCGATGTCCAGGTCGTAGAGTCTTTGCCCGTCTACCAGGGCAACACGCAACTCCTCGGAGTGAGTTGCATTAATTAGCATTCGTTTCATTACGATTCACACTGTTTCAGGCGAACTGAAAACACGTTAGCGAATCGTCAAATCCCGCTTGTTCTTTTTATCGCAGTGCCATTGGCGTGCGTGTTGAAAAGCCTCTCAATAGAGTGTTGGTTCTGAATCTACGCTTGTTCTACCGCCCGGTGCACGGGGCTGCTGTCTTAGCAGAACCTGACGTTGATCTTACTACCGATTTGACGCGTCGCTATCCGCTCAGTTCGCGGTTATAGCTTGTCCAGCTCTAACTGAAGCTGGACCCCAAATATTCATTCATCAAGTTTTCGTTAAACTTGTTCTTTTTTACGGTTGCTATTCCACTTTTTGGGTGCTGCCGCGCTTTGTTACGACGCAGATTCAAGCTTCCGATATAAAAAGTGACGGTATTATTCAAAAAGTGTATAAAGCCGTCGGGCGCTAATCATAGCAATAAATAGTGATGAAGCAAACGCGCCCGTTTATGAATCGGCTAGCGTAAGTCGCGACCCCCAGGAAATCTTGTGCCCCATGAGTAATTCGTCCCAGGTACAGAATATCGTTATTGATGAGGAAGCCGCAGGGCAAAGAGTCGACAATTACCTGATGCGACGCCTGAAAGGGCTGCCGAAGTCGAGAATCTATCGAATCATTCGCAAAGGTGAGGTTCGTCTTAACAAAAAGCGATGCAAGCCAGATACTCGAGTCGCTGCCGGTGATCTGCTCCGCGTGCCACCGATCGCTCGTTTGGCAGAACGCTCTACCGCTGTCGGTAACTTCTCTGACCTGGACGCGTTGATTCTGCACGAAGACGACAATCTGCTGATTATCAACAAACCTGCCGGGATGGCGGTGCATGGGGGCAGTGGGGTGAGTGTCGGCGTTATTGAATCGTTACGCCACCACCATCAGCATGGCGATAAGCTGGAACTTGTGCACCGACTTGACCGGGGGACCTCGGGTTGCCTGATGGTGGCCAAGCGTCGACGTTATTTGAAGTGCCTGCAGGATGCGCTGCGTCAGACAGGGAAAATCAGGAAACAGTACCTGGCTATGGTCCATGGCCAGTGGCCCGAGGCCATTAAAGTGCTCGAACAACCACTGTTAACAGCGAGCAGGCAGGGCAGGGAGCGCGTCACCCGCGTGGCCACCGGCGGCAAGTCAGCGAGGACAGAGTTTCGAGTCATAGCAACCGCGACAGAAGCTTCTCTGATTCAAGCATTTCCTGTGACCGGCCGTACCCACCAGATCAGAGTGCATGCCAGATGGGCGCGACATCCTATTTTTGGTGATGACCGCTACGGCGACGCGACCCTGGACGCTGCAGCCGGGTTCAGCGGCCGTTTGTTGTTACATGCGCGGTCGTTGCGTATTCCAGCGCTGGAGGATTTCCCCGAGATCTGGGTTGAAGCCCCACTGGACCAGAGCTACGCGAGTGAGGTTGAGGCCAGATTTGGGTCGATAATCTAATTAATACAACATCTTGGGGTTATAACATAAAGTCATATCTAGAGTATCCGATTGACTCCAGTCCCTCGCAGAGCAACATCAAAGGCAAGCCATAAAGGCTGTTAATATCGCGCCCCTCGGTATTCTCCAGGAGCAGGATCCCCGCAGCTTCAACCTTTATAGCGCCAGCGCAGTCCCAGGGCTCGTCGACAAGCAGGTACTGGCGCGCCTCATTTTCGGAAAAGTCCCGGTACAGGCAGCGGTAGTCTTCGGTAGCAAGAAAGCTGCGATTCGCGCTGTCCATGAGGGCGACTGAGGTTGTAAAAGTAACCCAGCGACCCCGTTGCGCCATAAGCTGCGTGAGCGCCGCTTCCATACTCCCGGGCTTACCGCAGATTTCATTGTCGAAGTGGCAGACCTGATCGGAGCCAATGACGACCCAGGTTGCTTCCGGGTCACAAGCGGCCGCGACGGCCTCGGCCTTTGCTTGGCCGAGTCGACTGGCGAGCGCCGAGGCAGACTCCCCCTGTAACCGTTGTTCATCGATATCCGGCGAAACGCATTGAAAGCGAAAATTCAGCTTTTCAAGCAGGGATTTACGGTAGGGTGATGAGGAGCCCAGGATCAATGTTGGATCAGACATATCTTACTGAATTCATGTGATTTTCTTTTGTCGGTGTAATTGACAGTACAAGGGTGACTCCCTAAGATGCGCCCCTTATGTTAGCAGGCCCTATACCAGCGTTGTTGGACCACCGAAAATTGGCCAATCAACAGGGTATTGTGTCGGGGGCTTTCCCCGTTCAGCAGCTCGATCGTTTTTGCGAAGTGCTGGCTGACCCGGATGGAGACGTTAGTCTGGATCTGGTGTTCAGTAAGGGAGAGCGAGACCGGACATGTGTTACGGGTCGGTTGCAAGCGTCGGTATCACTAATTTGCCAGACGTGCCTGCAACCCATGAAACAGGCTTTGTCATGTGAACTAACGGTAGTCATCGTTGCCAGAGAGGAAGATCTCGAATCTCTGGAGGGTGATCAGGACGGTATCTTGCATCCGGAAAAGTTAATCCCGGTTGCGGCATTGATAGAAGATGAATTGATGCTTGCGGTACCCATGATCCCAAGGCATGACAAGGACGATTGTCCTGACAGTGAATACAAGCTGTCACCGTCACCCGTCAAAGCGGAAAATGACAGTCTCCAGGCAGAGGAAACATACAAACCCTTTGCAGATCTGGCGGCTGTACTAAAAAAACAGAAAGATACGGAGAGCTGAAATGGCTGTTCAAAAGAGTAAAGTAACACGATCCAGACGCGGTCAGCGTCGTTCCCACGATTCACTGAGTGGGCCTGCTCTCTCAGAGGATCCAACCACCGGTGAAACGCATCGACGTCATCACGTCACTGCAGACGGCTTTTATCGCGGCAAAAAAGTTGTTCATAAAGACGCAGATTAATAAGACCAATATCCGTCAACATTTACCGTTCTGATCAGAGCGGCTTAAAACTATGAGTAAAACAGCGTACGTCTTCCCTGGGCAAGGTTCCCAGGAAGTCGGCATGTTGCAGGATGCGGCAGAAGCGGTTGCCCCGCTTTTCGCTGAGGCCTCTGATGTGCTCGGCTACGATTTATGGGAACTGGTCACAGCGGGGCCGGCTGAGAAGCTTAACCAGACTGAGTTCACCCAGCCTGCACTATTGACGGCGAGCGTTGCCTTGTTCAGGTTGTCGCAAGCGGCAGGTGCCCCCAGGCCGGATATTGTCGCGGGACATAGTCTTGGCGAGTATTCGGCGCTGGTCGCCGCTGGCGTCCTGAGCTTCACGGATGCGGTTGGTCTCGTTCAGAAACGCGGTCAATTCATGCAAACCGCGGTGCCTGTCGGTGAAGGCGGTATGGCAGCTGTGCTTGGACTATCTGATCAAGAAGTTGTTGATATCTGTGATCAGTCGTCAGCGGGTGAGGTTGTCCAGGCGGCAAACTTTAACGCACCAGGACAGGTCGTCATCGCGGGCACCAATGCAGCACTGGAACGTGCCATTGATGCTTGCAAAGCAGCCGGTGCGCGGCGCGCCATGCCTTTGGCGGTCAGTGCACCGTTTCACAGTGCCGCGATGGCACCCGCGGCTGATGCCATGCGCGAAGCGTTGGCGGCTGTTTCCTTTAAAGCACCTGAGGTGACGGTCATCCAGAATGTCGATGCGCAGGTTCACGCTGAGCCCGAGACAATCAGCGCTAACCTGGTTGCTCAGATGTGTGGCGCGGTGCGATGGACCGATACGATCCTGAATATGAAGGCGCTGGGTGTAGAGACACAGATTGAGTGTGGTCCCGGCAAAGTATTGACGGGGCTTGCCAAGCGAATTGACAAAAGCATCAGTGGTTTAAACATCGATTCTCAGGCCAGCCTGGATGAACTCGTTGAAAATGGTGATTAGCGATGAGTGAGTCAGAAAATAGCCGTAAGGTTGCCCTTGTAACCGGGGCCAGCCGAGGTATCGGCAAGGCGATCGCCGACGCGCTGGCGGAGCAGGGATATACAGTACTTGGCACTGCGACATCAGAATCCGGTGCCAGGACTATTTCTGAAAACCTTGGTGCGATGGGCAGAGGGTTTGTGCTCAATATCTCAGATGCGGAATCGGTCGATGCGTTTTTTGCCGAGATCAAGGATCAGCATGACGCGCCTCTGGTGCTGGTCAATAACGCCGGAATCACCAGAGACAATCTTGCACTTCGAATGAAAGAAGACGAATGGCAAGATGTCCTGAACACCAATCTCACCGGTATCTATCGGGTAACTAAGCAGTGTCTGCGCGGCATGACGAAGGCGCGCTGGGGCAGAATTATCAACTTGACCTCTGTTGTAGGTGCTATGGGTAACGCGGGTCAGAGCAACTATGCCGCCGCGAAGGCAGGTATCGTTGGCTACAGTAAGTCGCTTGCAGCAGAACTGGGTTCACGCGGTATTACCGTCAATTGTATTGCCCCTGGCTTAATTGGCACAGATATGACCGATGAACTCACGCAGGAACAGCGCGAGGTGATGCTCGCGCGTATTCCCATGGGTAGACTCGGAGAAACCAGGGAAGTCGCTGAGCTGGCTGTTTTTCTGGCCGGCGAAAATGCTGGCTATATTACAGGCGAAACCATTCAGATTAACGGCGGCATGTACATGAGTTAGCCCTTTTGGGTCAATGTCGCCCTGATTCGCCTTCAGCCGCTGATAAAGCAGCCGCTAAAGGCGCTGGTACAAGACTTATAAACGGCTATTTTCAAGGTAAAACAGCCCCCTTTGCGAAGGGGGGTCGGGTAAAATAGCTTGAAGCTTTATCTGGCATTTCATTAAACTAGCGCAGCTTGACTGCAATTATGTAGGAGTAAATCTAGACATGAGCACCATTGTTGAACGAGTGACTAAACTGGTATGTGAGCAACTCGGCGTTAAAGAAGAAGAGGTAACGTCGGAAGCCTCTTTCGTTGAGGATCTTGGCGCAGATTCACTCGACACGGTCGAGCTGGTTATGGCCCTTGAGGAAGAGTTTGAGACAGAAATTCCCGACGAAGAAGCCGAAAAAATCACAACGGTGAAAGAGGCTATTGACTACATCGAAGCCCACACATAAAGCTTGCAACGCAAGGATGATAAGCCGTGACCATCCCTGGTGGTCGCGGCTTTTTATTTTTGGGCTTCGGCAACCTGCACGCCGGGATGCTGTCACCATGGCAGCCCGATGAGCTGCGCGCAAAGTTTGATTTAGAAAGTTTGATATAGAAAGAAGGGGATACAGGTGTCAAAACGAAGAGTCGTCGTGACGGGCATGGGTATGCTGACGCCGCTTGGTACGGATCTCGAGTCGTCCTGGCAGGGTTTGGTGGCTGGCAAGAGTGGTATCAGGCCAATCACTTCCTTTGATGCCTCGGATTTTCCGGTCAGATTCGGTGGTCACGTTCCCGATTTTGATATCGCTGAATATTTGAACCCAAAAGAAGCCCGTCGTATGGACGGTTTTATTCAGTTTGGCCTGGTAACCGGTATTCAAGCGATGCGTGACAGTGGCCTGGAAGTCACTGATGAAAACCGTCATCGCGTTGGCGTTGCTGTCGGTTCCGGCATTGGTGGTATCGTCACCATCGAGACATGTCACGATATGGTCAACACGCGGGGCCCAAACAAGGTTTCCCCGTTTTTTGTGCCATCCTGCATTATCAACATGATTGCCGGTCACCTGTCGATTATGTTCGGCCTGCAGGGACCGAATATTGCGATCACAACGGCTTGCACCACAGGGACCCACAATATCGGCTTTGGCGCTCGTATGATCGCCGCCGGAGACGTCGATGCCATGGTCGTCGGCGGCGCTGAAAAATCCACCTCGAGAACAACCATGGCTGGGTTCGCTGCCATGAGAGCCCTGTCCACGCGTAACGATGAGCCGGAACTTGCCAGCAGACCATGGGATAAAGATCGGGATGGGTTTGTACTGAGCGACGCCTCCGCCGTCCTGGTCCTTGAAGAGTATGAACATGCGAAAGCCCGGGGCGCTGACATCTATTGTGAGCTTGTCGGTTTTGGGATGAGTGCGGACGCCTCCCATATGACTTCACCTTCAGAAAACGGGGAGGGCGCGGTTCGATCCATGCGAAATGCGTTGCAGAATGCTGAATTGAACGCAGAGGACATCGACTACATCAACGCCCATGGTACCTCTACACCACTTGGTGATATTGCTGAAACCCAGGCGATAAAGACGCTGATGGGTGGCAGTGTAGACAAGGTTTCGGTCAGCTCAACGAAATCCATGATCGGGCATGCGTTGGGTGCCGCTGGATCCGTCGAGGCTGTCATCTCGGTATTAGCATTACGTGATCAGGTAGCGCCACCGACCATCAATCTCGATAATCCCGATGAAGGTTGCGATCTCGACTACGTTCCTCACACGGCTAAACAACGAGATATCAATGTGGCCCTGTCGAACTCCTTTGGGTTTGGCGGTACTAACGGCACGCTGATCTTCAAGCGTTTGGACTGAAGCCGCTCGATGGCGAAACGCATCCTTGCAAGTGTTCTGGGCATTCTGCTGTTGCTCTCGTTACTGGCTGCGGGCGCTGGATTCTACGTTTATCAGCAGCTCACCAAGCGCACTGCCGACCCGGTTGTGTTCGATATTGAACGCGGCAGCAACCTTTCTGAGGTTGTGGGCAACTTGATTAACCGTGACGTTCTCGCGGTTAATGGCGGCGTGATAAAAGCCTATACGCTGTTGACCAGAAGTCAGGGGGCTATTCAGGCGGGCCAGTATCAAATTGACGCAGGCCTGGATGTCCGCGGGGTCATCGCATTGTTTCGCTCGGGACGGGTTATTCAGCATCGTGTCACCTTTCCGGAGGGCTGGACTTTTAAAGCGTGGCGGCAACATCTGGCAGAACGACCTTATTTGAAACAGGAAACAGCGAACCTGTCGAGAGCTGAAGTCGCAGATCTGTTGGGCATCGAGGGTGACCCGGAGGGCTGGTTCTTTCCCGATACCTACCAGTATATTAAGGGGGATTCTGACCTTGAAATACTCTCGCTGGCACACCAGGAAATGCAACAGGCGCTTAATGAAACCTGGGCGACGCGTGGCGTTTTAACCGGTATCGATACCCAGTACCAGGCGTTGATCCTGGCCTCTGTAATAGAAAAGGAAACAGGCTACGGCCCTGATCGGGTGAAAGTCGGTTCTGTTTTCCATAACCGCCTGGCAACGGGTATGCGACTGCAATCAGATCCAACGACCATCTATGGTCTGGGAGATTCGTTTGACGGAGATTTAAAACGCGTGCATCTGAGAACAGATACACCCTATAACACGTATACCCGCCATGGTTTGCCGCCAACGCCGATCTGCTCGCCCGGCGTTGATTCGATTCGTGCAGCGGTCACAGGATCTGAGCATCCTTATTTTTATTTTGTCGCAAAAGGTGACGGTCTTTCTCACTTTTCCATCTCCCTCGCAGAACACAATGCCGCCGTGAATCGTTATCAGAGAAACAGACAACCATGAAAAGTGCCCGGTTTATCGCAGTGGAGGGTGTAGAAGGGGTCGGGAAGTCGACTAACATCGCCCTGATCGCTGACCTGATTCGCGCTGCGGGCCATGATGTCCTGCTAACCCGTGAACCCGGTGGCACGCCGCTTGGTGAGCGAGTCCGAGACATTCTGTTGGATAAAGAGGCCAGCGAAATGACAGGGATGACCGAGTTGCTGTTGTTGTTTGCTGCCCGCGCACAACACGTTGAGACGGTTATCAAACCGGCACTGGCGGCTGGCACCTGGGTCATCACGGATCGGTTTACTGACTCTTCTTTTGCCTACCAGGGTGGTGGTCGAGAACTTGGGGCAACCACTGTCGCGGAAGTAGAGCGCGTTGTCCTCGGGGATTTTCGGCCCGACCTTGTGATGTTGCTGGATGTCGATGTCGCAACCGGACTTTTAAGGGCGGCCGAGGTTGGAGAAGCTGACCGGTTTGAATCGGAAGAGATGGCCTTTTTTGAGCGAGTCAGACGTGCTTTCCTGGCGCGGGCCGCTGCGGATGAACGTTACCTGATCGTTGATACGTCGCAAGCTATTGGCGATGTGCAGGCTGAGATCAGGGCGACGCTGACAGATTTACTGAAATGATAGCACTGCTCCCCTGGCACGCAGATATCTGGCAGCGGTTGGCGCAACAGGTTAAACAGGACAGGGTGCCTCATGGGCTGTTGATTGCAGGACCCGCTGATGCCGGCAAGTCCTTGCTGACGGACTATTTTGCCGCCTATCTGCTCTGTCAGGGTGAGTCCGGACCCTGCGGTCAGTGCAGCCAATGTCTGTTGATTGCTGCGGGCACTCATCCTGATTTACTCTCGGTAACAACTGAGGACTCGCGGCAGATCAAGGTTGATCAGGTCAGGGCAGTGATTGATTGGGCGGTCCAGACGTCACTGCAGGGAGGCTACAAACTGTGCGTGATCAACCCGGCAGATAAACTCAATATTCAGGCGGCTAACGCCTTGCTTAAGTGCCTCGAAGAGCCGCCACCCCATACTGTTTTTTGTCTGGTAACAGACCAGCCAACCCGTTTGCTGCCAACGCTGCGCAGTCGTTGCCAGCGTATTGAGTGTCACTTACCTGGCGAGCCCGCAGCGCTGCAATGGTTAAGCACCCAGACGACGATCGATGCCGAGCCTGAACTTCTGCTGGAGATTGCCGGTGGCAATCCTCTGCGGGTGGTCCGGTCTATCGACGAGCAAACCATGATGCTACGCAGCCAATTGGCCGATGCTTTGGTATCCCTTGCTGATCGCGCGGTATCGCCACTGCAGCTGGCGGCAGAACTCTCAAAATCAGACGTTTCGCATGTGCTGGATCTGCTATATCAACTGATTGCTGACACCATCCGGTTCACGCAATCCGGCGCGTTGAATAATCGCGATCTTGCACCTCAGCTGTCGCGCTATGCTGAAGTGGCGGCGCTGGACGCGAGGTACCAATTACTCGGCCGGGTCCTGGAAGCCAAAGGTCATTTGGCCGGGACGTCCAACGTCAATCCTCAAATGCAGCTGGAATGGTTGTTTGCCAGTTGAAGCTTGTTAAGATTCAGACCATGAGGCATCATCTTGGTCACCAGAAGAAGGACTAAAAGGTATGGCTAAATTAGCCCGGGGCGGTGGTAAGAAGACCATGATTGCCCTGACGATCAAAGATAAGGTCGTCCTGCATAATTACTACATGCCTTTCATTAGAAATGGTGGGTTATTCATTGCCAACAGGACGGAGTACGACCTGGGGGACGATGTTTTTATCTTGCTTAATCTGATGGATGAGTCTGAAAAGATCCCGGTCGCTGGCAAGGTCGTCTGGATTGCAAAGAAGGGTGTTAAGAGCCCGCATACCCCCGGCGTTGGTATTCAATTCAGTGACCCGGACAATATCGCAAAAGACAAAATCGAAACTTATCTTGCAGGTTCGCTCGGTTCTGCCAACGCAACTGCGACTATGTGATTTTAGATGCGTGATTTCAGATGCGTGATTTCAGATGCGTGATTTTAGATGCGTGATTTAGATACGTGATCTTAAGTGCGTGATCTTGAATACGAGATTTAGAAAGCGCAATTTAGAAGGTAACCTGGAACTTAATGACTTATTGCATTGCTATTAGAATTGATGCCGGTCTCTGCTTCGTCAGTGATTCGCGGACGAACGCGGGTGTTGACAACGTCAGCACCTATTCAAAAATGTTTACCTTCAGCGAACCCGGCGAGCGTCTGATCGCAATCGTTTCCGCAGGCAATCTTGCGACCACTCAGGGTGTTATCGGGCAACTCAAGAAAGACATCAAGCAGTCTGCGGCAGTTAATCTCATGACCGTCAGCAGCCTTGAAGAGGCTGCAGATTACGTCGGTGAAGTGAATATCACCCAGCAGGAGAAGCATACCCGAGGGGAAATCAACTACGAGGCGTCATTTATTATCGGTGGCCAGATTCAGGAAGCTAAACATGAGGCCTACCTGGTCTATCCACAGGGTAATCACATCACGACGTCCAAAGACACACCCTTTCTGCAGATTGGTGAAAGCAAATACGGTAAACCGATACTTGATCGAATTATTAGCCCCGAGATTACCATGGAAACAGCAGCGCTTTGCGGGCTGGTCTCAATGGACTCAACCATGCGCAGTAACCTCACTGTAGGCCCGCCGATCGAAGTCCTGATGTATGACGTTGGTTCAATCAGCGATGAAAAGCGCTATCGCTTTGAAGAGGACAGTGAGTATCTGCGTCAGCTTAATAGCAGTTGGGATCAGCGGCTTAAAGAAGGCTTCTCTAACATGCCACCTATTACCTGGTCGAAAGTCTGGGATCAGTCTCACAATCAGGAAGTTAAGCGCTAGACCTGGCACTTTTGTTCCGGCTCAGGGCTGTTTACGGCTCAAGGCTGTTTACGGCTCAAGGCTGTTTACGGCTCAAGGCTGTTTACGGCTCAAGGCTGTTTACGGCTCAAGGCTGTTTACCGCTCAAGGCTGTTTACCGCTCAAGGCTGTTTACCGCTCAAGGCTGTTTACCGCTCAAGGCTGTTTACCGCTCAAGGCTGTTTACCGCTCAAGGCTGTTTACCGCTCAAGGCTGTTTACCGCTCAAGGCTGTTTAACGCTCAGGGCTGTTTACGGCTCAAGGCTGTTTACCGCTCAGGGCTGTTTACCGCTCAGGGCTGTTTACCGCTCAGGGCTGTTTACCGCTCAGGGCTGTTTACCGCTCAGGGCTGTTTACCGCTCAGGGCTGTTCCTGACCAAACCAGGTGACACTCAACTGGCTGTGAATGGCAGCGAGGTCTGCCTGTATCTCATCGATAAACAGGTGCATATCTTCAGACTCAAGCATCACGGGAATGTCGGCATTACTCACGTTACGTTGCGTTTGAGTAACCCGGCGTAACGGGTCTTCGTGATTCGGTAGTAACGTAAAAGACGCGTTTACATCGCTTAGGCAGTGGGAAACGGCCCTTGGGAAACTCTCATCCTTGATCAGAAACTCGGCCACATCCTCGCCATTTATCCGATCATCAACATGTTGTCGATACATCTGGTAGGCCGTGAGTGATTGAAGGACGTTCATCCAGAGAATCATTTCGTACTCTCTGATCTCCGAGTGTTCCGGGTTCAGCAGATTCAGACAGCCTACATCCAGAATTCTGGTGGTCATGTCCGCACGTTCGAGGTCAGAACCAATTTTCATAAAGTTGTAGGATTCATCAAGACTCATGCAACCTGCCAGATAGCCAGTGAGTTCCTGGCACTGCGCGATAATTTCACCCAGTAATTTGTGCCGGCCGTCACGCTTAATGCCTTTTTCGATGTTTTTGTTGAGATGCAGATATAGCCGATTTATTTTTTCCCAGGCTTCATTAGGCATAATCTCCCTGGTTGTTCTGGCATTTTCCCTGGCCATTTTTACAGCCATCAGAATAGAGCAGCTTTCATCATTGAGCAGAAACTTGATGACGTTCTTCTCATCCATAACACTGAAGCGATCAGAGAACTGTTGCTCGTAGCCGGTAATGGAAATCAGGCTGCCCCAGATGTATTTGATATTCGGCAGATCAAGTACCAGGTTGGTATTGACACTGATTAAGCGGGCAGTGTTTTCGATACGCTCCACGTATCGACCGAACCAGTACATTCTCTCGGCGACGCGTGACAACATCAGTTTGTTTTTCCTTTCTTGATAGGTTCAATGATCCAGGTGTCTTTACTGCCACCGCCCTGGGAGGAATTGACCACCAGAGATCCTTTAACGAGCGCAACCCGGGTCAGTCCACCTGCGGTAACGTAGGACTTGTCACCCTGAAGAATAAACGGCCGAAGGTCGACATGCCGGGGTTCAATGGTGTTTTCAGACATTGTCGGTACGGTTGAAAGATTGATGATCGGCTGTGCGATGTAGTTTCTCGGATTGGCCTTAATAAGCCTTTTGATTTCAGCGGTGCGACGTTTGCTTTCAGTGGGGCCAATGTACATGCCGTAACCACCGCTTTCGTTAGCGGGTTTAACCACCAGGTTTTCGATGTTCGCCAGAACGTGTTGGCGCTGAACTTTATCCGAACACATATAACTCGGTACGTTAGGCAGTATCGGTTCTTCTCCGAGGTAGTAGCGGATCATGTCCGGCACATAGGTATAGACAACCTTGTCGTCTGCAACACCTGCCCCGGGTGCATTGGCCAAAGCCACGTTGCCTTTCTTCCAGGCTCGCATGAGCCCCTTAACACCAAGCGCCGAGTCCGGGTTAAAGACTTCAGGGTCGAGGAACAGGTCGTCGATACGTCGATAGATGACATCGACCCTGCTTAGCCCGGCGACGGTCTTCATATAAACGCAGTCATCGTCGCCGACCACCAGGTCCGAGCCTTCCACGAGTTCAGCGCCCATTCGCTGTGCGAGAAAGGCATGTTCAAAATAGGCCGAGTTGTAGATCCCGGGTGTCAGGACAACAACCTCGGGAAAGTCCATAGGTCTTGGTGAAATCGAACTGAGCGTATCCAAAAGTTGGCTTGGGTAGTTATCCATGGGCAGGACGTTATAGTTCTCGAACATTTCGGGTAGCACGCGCTTGCTGATGTTTCTGTTTTCCAGCATGTACGAAACGCCGGAAGGCACCCTCAAATTATCTTCCAGCACATAGACTGTGCCGTCCCCGTCTCGAATCAGGTCCGTACCACAGATATGTGCCCAAACGCCAAGCACAGGCGTTACGCCCTCGCAAAACTTCCGATAATCCTTGGAGGATGCCAGGATGTCCCGGGGAATAACCTTGTCCTTGATGATCTTCTTGTCGTTGTAAACGTCGGTGATAAATAGATTGAGCGCGCGCAAGCGCTGCTGCAGACCCATTTCGATGTGCTGCCACTCTTTGTAAAGGATAGTCCTTGGAATAATGTCAAAAGGCCACTCCCGGTCGATATTCTGACCGTCACTGTAAACCGTGAATGTGATCCCCATGGAACGAATGGCGAGTTCGGCGTCATTTCGACGGCGGTTAAGTTCCCGAAGGGTGCTTCTTTTGAAAAAGTTACCAATATCAGCAAGCCCGGGTCTTGATCGCGCACCTGGAAGGAACAACTCGTCGTAGGTGTTTGCGGGTGCTCTATAGCTTTTGAGATCCATCTAAAACTCTTCTTCCATCAGGCGATAATCTGTCTCGATCATGCCAAGACGTGTGTAGGTGCTTTGTGCGCCGTAATTGTCTCTTTCGACATACAGACGCAGGCCAATAACATGCTTCGACTGCAGGGCGCGATTTCTCACAGCACCATATAAGGCGCTGAAAACACCTCGCTGACGGTAACCAGCATCGACATAGACACTCTGAATCCACCAAAAAAGGCCATTGCGCCAGTCGCTCCATTCAAAGGTGATCCCAAGACAACCAACAATCGGGCCAGTCTCGCTGATCCGGGCGATAAGATAAAAGCCCTGAGCATCTGTGCCTTCAGAGTCGCCTTGTGGAGGTGCGTCGGGCGCCGCTGCGTCGGGCGCCGCCGCGTCGGGCGATTGACTGATGAGACGGCAGACGCCCGGATAAATCGATTCCCAGGGAAGTGTTTTGTGTTCAGTTTCCAGGGCCATCAACTGGTTGAAGCGAGCGATTGTTTCGGCGTCCTCAGTTGTTGCCTCGGTGACGGTTATCGGCATGGCGTTATGATACCCGAGTCAACACAAAAAATATCACGCCAGACCTTAAACAGAGCGCATAACGCGTCGATTTTAACTGTTTTGTTGGAGTATCTGGTGGGCGCGTGCTGCGAGCTTATGATCTCTGAGAAGGGTGAGCATTCTGAGCATGGCGTCAGGTGCACCTTGGACTTCCAAAGCCTGTTGCCATCGGATCAGCGTTTGTTCGCGTTGCGCATCTGGCAGCGAAAGAATCTGACGCAGGTGCCGTCCGACCTGTTCATCTTCCAGGGCAACTTGAATCAGGGTGACAAATTCCTGATCAGCAGATGGTCTAAGCCGTGATTTCAACCATTCGATCATCTCGGACACGCTGCTCTCAAGGCGGGTCATACCTGTCTCATTTGCATCCATGATTGGCTTGGTGGGCAGCTTGCCAGCGTGTTATATATAGCTCCTTCAAACAGTGCCGCTGCATATCGTCCTCGTAAGGCTTGTTATGCGTTAAGTTTGTTATGACGGTAGTCGCGGTATCTTACGATTTACAGGAGGAGAAATGGTAGCTGTTGTATACGAAGCACCCGATTCAATAGAAGGTGCCGTCAGCTTGCTGGCAAATGCAGATATTCCAGCAAAGGTGCTTGCTGGAGGAACGGATCTGATTATTCAGACCAACGCCAGTCATGATGATGCCCGATTAATTATCGACGTCAAAAAAATCTCTGGCATGACCGACGCCATATTGAGCGACGGGGGGCTTGATCTTGGGCCATCCATGTCTTGCGCTGCTTTCACAGAGCGAGGTGATATCAAGGCGGTGTTTCCCGGTCTGGTTGAAGCGGCCTATCTGATTGGCTCAACTCAGGTTCAGGGACGTGCGAGCGTGGGCGGTAATCTTTGCAATTCGTCTCCAGCAGCCGACACGATCCCGGCGCTTATTGCGAGTGGGGCGCAGTGCGTTATTGCGGGTCCGGCCGGAGAACGAACGATTCCCGTCGAAGAATTTGTAACCGGTGTCGGTCGCAATTGCATGGAGAAGGGTGAGCTGTTGAAGGTCATACACCTGCCCAGACCTGCGCCGAACACATCTGATGCCTACCTGCGATTCATTCCTCGAACAGAAATGGATATTGCGGTTGCTGGTGCAGGGGTTAGCGTCACGCTGGATGACAGTGGTCAATGTATCGCCGCTCGCGTTGCAATCGGCGCGGTGGCACCTACCGCCTTATTGGTTGACGCAGCCGCGGCTGCCCTGGTTGGCTCCAGCCTTGATGACGCTGCATTGCAAGCTGCGGCCGATGCCGCGAGTGCCGCATCAAGTCCGATCAGCGACCGTCGTGGCACAGCTGATTATCGACGCCAGATTGTCGGTGTCCTGGTTAAACGCGCGGCAACCATCGCCGCGAATAGAGTTAAGGGGAATAACTGATGGCGAAAACACACGTATCAACAACGATCAACGGCGAACCGGTTGAATTTCTATGCGATCCCGGTGATACGCTGTTGGATGTACTGAGAAACGACATCGGCCTGACTGGCACCAAGGAAGGCTGCGGTTCCGGTGACTGCGGCGCTTGCTCGGTGACGCTTGATGGTCGTCTTGTCTGTTCCTGTCTGGTGTTGGGTGTCGAGGCTGAAGGCGCTGAGGTGGGCACAATTGAAGGCATCGGCGAAAATGACAAGCTGCATGTTATCCAGGAAAAGTTTCTTGAACATGCCGCTCTGCAGTGTGGCATTTGCACCCCGGGTCTGATTGTCAGCACCAAAGCGCTGCTGGAAGAAAACCCCAACCCCACTGAGGAGGAAGCCAGATACTACCTGGCCGGTAACCTTTGTCGGTGCACGGGATATGACAAGATTATCAGGGCAGTGATGGATTCTGCCGAGACGATGAGAGGAGGTGCATAAGAATGAGCGAAGCACAGGAATTTAAATATATTGGACAGCGTACTATCCGGCCGGATGGCTACGATAAGGTGACGGGTAGGGCGGCTTATGGCGCCGATTTTTCACTACCTGGCATGTTGTGGGCGCGGACCCTTCGGTCTCCCCATGCACATGCAAAAATTCTCTCCGTGGATACGAGCAAAGCTGAGGCGCATCCTGACGTGCTTGCCGTGGTTACCCACAAAGACTTCGGCACTGTTGAGGGTGAATCAATCAATGCCGGCGAAGGTTCGGCTGACGTGCTTGATCTGGCGCGTAATTGTCTTGCCGACGATAAGGTGCTTTACCACGGACATGCGATTGCTGCGATTGCTGCGCGGACCGAACGAGCGGCACAAGACGCGCTGAGTCTTATTGATGTGCAGTATGAAGTGCTAAAGCCAGTCATGGACGTGGAAGACGCGATGCAGCCTGATGCGCCGGTTCTGCACGACGACATGTTTACCGCGGGGTATGAAGACACACCCAGCACAGCCTCAAATATTGCAACGCGCCTGGAAATGAAAATGGGTGATGTTGAGGCTGGTTTTGCTGAAGCTGATGTCATTGTTGAACGGGAATTCCGTACGCCAACCGCGCATCAGGGCTACATTGAGCCCCATGCCTGTACCGCGCGCTACGATGAAGATGGCCAGTCTATGGTCTGGTGTTGTACCCAGGGACATTTTGATGTCCGAACCAGCACAGCAAAACTGCTGGGCCTGGATCTGGGCAAGCTCAAAGTGATAGCCAGCGAAATCGGCGGCGGCTTCGGTGGCAAAACTGTCGTCTATCAGGAGCCCGTTGCGTTGGCGCTGTCCAGAAAATCCGGCCGACCCGTGAAGATGGTGATGGAGCGCGATGAGGTTTTTATCGCGACAGGGCCGACATCAGCCGCCAAGCTAAAAGCAAAGGTAGGCGCCAAGAAAGACGGCACAATCACCGCCATGCAGGGCTGGATGGCTTATGAGGCAGGCGCATTCAAAGGGTCGCCAATGATGCCTGGCGTGATGACCATGTTTACGCCTTACGCATGTCCTAATGTGCATGTTGAGGGGTTTGATGTTGTCGTTAACAAGTCCAAGGTTGCTGCCTACCGGGCGCCTGGCGCACCCCAGGCTGAATTTGCCGCGGAGATGGTGGTTAACGAGGTCGCTGAAAAATTGGGTATCGATCCGATTGATCTGAGATTGCAGAACGCTGCGAAAGAGGGCACCCAGACAATTTACGGGCCCAAACTGAAAACTGTCGGCCTGGTTGAATGTCTTGAGGCCGCAAAAAATTCGCCCCATTACCAGTCAGCGATTGCTGAGGGTAACGGCAGGGGTATTGCTGCCGGTTTCTGGTTTAACATTGGTGGCCAGTCCAGCGTATCGATCAACATGAATACCGATGGTACTGGAACGATTCTTGAGGGTTCGCCGGATATTGGTGGCTCCAGGGCGTCCATGCAGATGATGGCCGCGGAGGTTCTGCAGATTGAGCCTTCACGTCTTAAGCCGATTGTCGCTGATACGGATAGTCTGCCTTACAGTCAGGGTACGGGCGGCAGCCGGGTCACCTTTGCGACGGGCATGGCAGTGATTGAAGCGGCAGAAAATGTTGTCAGCCAAATCAAGGAGCGCGCAGCTGCGATCTGGAATGTTACTGCTGACCAGGTTGACTATGCTGATGGGGTTGCTGTTAACACAGCGGGTGAAGACAGGATGACCCTGGCGGAAGTTTGTGAAGCCGCAGAAAAGACAGGTGGCCAGATATCTGGCGTTGGCAATATCAATGCCCGTGGTGCTGGCCCCAGTTTTGCTGTTCACCTCTGTGATGTCTATGTTGATCAGGAAACTGGCAAGGTTGACGTCACCCGCTACACAGCGATCCAGGATGCCGGCAAGGCGATTCATCCCAGTTACGTGGAAGGCCAGTTCCAGGGTGGCGCTGTTCAGGGTATTGGCTGGGCACTAAACGAAGAGTATGTCTTTAATGAAGAGGGTGTGATGGAGAATCCGGGCTTCCTGGACTATCGCATCCCGCTTGCTTCCGATCTGCCCATGATTGAAGCGATCATTGTTGAAGTGCCGAACTCCTTCCACCCCTATGGTGTTCGTGGTGTTGGCGAGTCAGGCATTATTCCGCCGTTGGGTGCGGTCGGCTGGGCAGTAGGTAATGCGATTGACCGCAAGGTTGAAGAATTACCCTGTTCCCCACCACGCGTACTGTCGCTCATCCAGAACGGCTAACGATGGCTATCGTTGTCTTCTCCAGTGAGCTTGAATTGCTCACTGGAGAAGCGCGAACGCGCGCCAGTGCTTCGCGCTTTAAAGAAATCGTCACAGAACTCGCTACGCGTTACGAAAAGTTGACTGAAGAAAAGCTCATGGAGATGGCCGTCGCCATTGACGGTGAGATTATCCATACCCCCTTTCTAGAGGTCGTTGGTCCAGAGAACGAACTACACTTCCTGCACCGCATTTCTGGCGGGTAACACGATGGGAAGACTACTTTTTTTTGTGCTGCTCGGGATGCCTTTGCTGTTGGTGCTGGCCATCGCTGCTTATGGATTTACGAACGGCCATCGAGTTCTTGATGGATTGCAGGGCGCAGCGCGCCTCATTTTGCAACGAGATATCATTTACAGTGACCAGCGTCGCGTCGCCGCAGATGTGCTTGACCGTGGCGATGCGGTCGTCACCTGGCGAGGTAAGCTCGAGAGTCAGGCGCTTGGCGAATTGAGTGGTCTTGCTGCATCTCATATACAGAAAAATGTCTTTTACGCCATCAATGACAGCGGCAATGAATTCAGTGTCTATGCCATGACCGCAGACGGCCGGCATCTATCAAACTGGCCATTGGCTTATGATGGGGTCGGAGATTTCGAAGATCTCGCGTCTTTTGAACTCGATGGCAAAGCGTACCTCCTGATAGCGGATACGGGTGACAACTTTTACTGGCGAGAAACGCTGAGTCTGCTCGTCATTGAGCAGCCTGAAGCGTCACCAATCAACTCGGGAGCTACGGTGTCACCGGTTTGGCGAGTCGATTTTACGCTGCCTTCGGGCGCCCGCGACTTAGAGGCGGTGGCCGTCGACCCCGAGCAGCGCAAAGTTTACCTGGTCAGTAAGCGGCACGTGCCTGCTGAGGTGTTTGTCGTACCCTTGCAGTCAACACAGCAGGTCACCGCCACCTACGTGACGCGTATGCCTGGTGTTCCCGCACCAACGGAGACAGACATTCATCAGTCACCCTGGCATGGCAGGGCATCGTCTTCGCCAACAGCGCTTGATATGCATGCCCGGCGAGCAATCCTTGTCACTTATAAAGAAGCCTATCTTTACAAAAGGCAGTTCCGACAATCCTGGCCCGAGGCATTCGCTCAGACACCGGTACGTATTGCTCTGCCCGAAATACATGGGCTGGAGGCCGTTGCAATGTTTCCCGGTGCCGATCGGTTTCTGCTCGCCGGAGAACGCGATGGTGGTCGTGCAGCCATGGACGTATTCGAGGTTCGGTTCTAGTGGACTCCCGATTTGAATCGACCTTCGGATATCAGCCCGAGGCCATGGTTCGAGCGCCGGCAAGAGTCAATTTGATCGGCGAGCATATCGATTATTGTGGCGGTAACGTTTTACCCATGGCTATTGGTCCCGGTACCTGTATCTGGCTGAAGCGGAGCAATCAGCCTGATATCAGGGTTTATACAGAAAGGGTCAGCGAACACTTCAGTGTGTCCTCTGATATAGATTGTTCGGGAACTCGCTATGGTGACTGGCGTGACTATGTCATCGGCATGGTCAGTTTGCTGGGTGACAAGGCGTCGGGTTGCGATCTCTACGTCGCCCAGGAGATTGGTTCGGCCGGCTTGTCGAGTTCGGCGTCTTTCTGCCTTGCGCTTGGCAAGGCGCTTTCGCCAGACACGTCGAATACTTCACTGGCCAGGGTTGCACAGCAGGTCGAGCATGAATATGCGGGTGTAAAGTGCGGCCTCATGGATCAAATGGCAATTGCGTATGGTGGCGTAATTCTGCTGAATTGCCAGGAGATGACAGTTTCAAGGTTTGACGGTGCGTTAGCCGACATTGAAATTGTGGTGATGGACACAGGTGTAGAGCGAACGCTGGCGGAATCTGCGTACAACAAACGTGTGGCTGAGCTCGGTGATATCGCCACCGCCCTGGGCGCTTCTGACATCACGCAACTGGCAACCTGTTTTGAGTCCTCGGATGATCTACCCGCGCTGCTGCAGCGTCGTTATCGGCACGTGAAGAGTGAAAATCAGCGAACCCTTGATGCCTATCAAGCAATCCTCGATGAGGATTGGCCGCTGTTGGGGCGACTGTTCAATGATAGTCATCGGTCTCTTGCGGCGGACTATGAAGTCTCTTGTGAGCAACTTGATCTGATGGTGGAACTTGCCAGATTACAACCGGGTGTTTTTGGCGCGCGAATGACAGGCGGCGGCTTCGGCGGTTGCGCCATCGCTGTTGCAAAAAAAGGCAGCGCCCGGGAGTGGATGAACCCGGTGGCAATTGAATATCAGGCGAAGACCGGATTGGCACCGTCTTTGTATACTGTGAATCCTGTAAACGGGGTTAGCTACGCGTTACTTCAAGGATAACCCTGGGGATTTTTTTGTTGCCATCGCCAGGCATCGCGGCAAATAGTTTCAATATCAAGTTCAGCGCGCCAATCAAGCTCGTTGGCTGCCAAGGTGGCATCCGTAAAACTCGCAGGAACGTCACCTTCGCGGCGAGGGCCCTTTCGTTTATTCAGCGCAACACCCGTCGCTTGTTCGAACGCAGCAACCACTTCTGCCACGGAATACCCTTTACCCGTGCCGAGATTATAAGTCCCTATGCCACCGTCTCTGGTCAGTTTTTCCAGTGCTTTCACGTGCCCCTTAGCCAAGTCCTGCACGTGAATGAAATCTCGGATGCAAGTGCCATCAGGCGTCGGATAATCATCACCATTAATGGTGAGGGCCTCGCGCAAACCTATCGCAACCTGGGTTAAGAAGGGGACCAGATTGTTGGGCACGCCTCTGGGATCTTCTCCAAGTTCGCCTGAGGGGTGTGCGCCGGCCGGATTAAAATAACGCAGCAGTGCAATGCTGAGTTTCGGGTGGGCCTGGTGCACATCCCGGAGTATCTGTTCGATCATGATCTTGGTTTGACCATAGGGGTTAGATGCTTTCAAGGCATAGCACGACTCATCCAAAGGGACTCTTTCCGGTTCACCATAGACCGTTGCAGATGAGCTGAAGACGAGGTTGTTGATACCTTGCTCTATCAGGACATCGCAGAGACTCAAAGATGTCGTTAGGTTGATGCGATAGTAGAGCAAGGGGTCTGTAATGGATTCTCCGACGGCTTTGACCCCCGCGAAGTGAATAGCCGCATCGGGTTTTTCAGACTCACAAACCGATCGCAGGGCTGGCGTATCCTCGACGCTGCTCTCATAGAAAGCAACCCGTTTTCCAGAAACCTCCTCGATTCGCTGGACTACCGAGGATTTGCTGTTGCGTAGGTCATCAACGATAACAACGTCGTGGTTTGCGGCGAGAAGTTCTATTGCCGTGTGAGAGCCGATATAACCAGCACCGCCTGTCAGTAGAATCTTCACCTGAGTGCCATACCTAACAATGCTTCAAGTTCGTCCAGTGCCTGATTGGCATTCAATACTTTGATGGTCGCCATGCCCAGTTGTTTGGCTGGTTTCAGGTTAATGCCGAGGTCATCGAGATAGATGGCTTCTGACGCGACGATCCCCATTTTTTCGCAGGCAAGCGTATAAATTCTGGGGTCTGGTTTACGCATGCCGACCTTACTGGACTCGATAATCACGGCGAATTCTGCCATGACTTCTGCAACAGCGGCCGCTTTTGCTGCGGACCTGGCCATGCCCGGTCCTGCACCCGTATTCACATTGTTAGTGATGCAGCCGACCGCATGGCTTTCTTTGATGAGCCTGAGGGCGTTTACCATTTCCGGCCGGATATCCCCGGACAGGAGACCAAGGACTTGTTTGCCGCTGATCTCGTGGCCTTGTAATCGCGCTTCATCGGCAAACTTTTTATCAAATTCATCGACCTCGATCTGACTGCTTTCCAGTTGTGCCCAGGCATTTGTTTCAGGGTTAGTGGCGTTGATGCCGCGGATAAAATCCACGGGCAGGCCGTTTTCCTGTTCGAACCGGTTGAATGCTTCGAAAGGGCTGGAGGTCAACACACCGCCAAAATCCCAGAGTACGGCCTTGAACGCTGTAGTCATGATTTATTCACTCGACAAAAAGGCCGTACTATACCCCAACTAGCGGTCGGGTAGGGTGTTGCGGGCGCCGTTGTCGGTGTTGACGGTGGGTGTTAACGGTCGGTGTTAACGGCCGGTGTTAACGGCCGGTGTTAACGGTCGGTGTTAACGGTCGGCGTTAATCGTCGGCGACATTGATTTCGTAGGTGGCTGACTCAGGTCTTGCCAAACCTCGCTGCGACGAGGTGATGGCTTCGATCATCAGGGCGATGCTGTCAGAGTCGGGGAAGGTTTTCTGAACCTCTTTAACAGCATCTTCCAGTCGTTGTTCACGCATAAAAAGTATCCGAAATGCTTTTCTTACCTCCGCGATTTCCTCACTGCCATAGCCAGCTCTTTCCATGCCGACCTTGTTGATGACTCGCATACGGGCGGGGAATCCTTCGGCGATTGTGAACGGCAAAACGTCCTGGGTTGCCCTGGCCATACCGGCGATCATGGCGGCTTTGCCCACATGACAGAACTGGTGTATTGCGGATAACCCGCCAATGTTGGCGTGATCTCCGATGATGACGTGCCCGGCAAGCACTGCTCCGTGACTCATGACGACGTGGTTACCAACGCGGCAGTTATGAGCGACATGGGAATGCGCCAGGAGCGCACAGTCATCACCGATTTCTGTTTCCGAACCTTCCTCTGTGCCGCTATGTACGCTCACAAATTCACGAATAATATTGCGATCGCCAATTTGGGTATGAGTCACGGTGTCGGGGACATACTTCAAATCCTGAGATTGCATGCCCAGTGTGACATAAGGAAAGACATCGCAATCCTGACCGATGATCGTGTGAGGTTCGACAACAACGTGAGACCGGAGTTTGGTGTTGGCGCCAATTCGAGTATTAGCGGCGACCGTACAGAAAGGTCCTATGGAACAGTTGTCTCCGATTTCCGCGCCCGGATGAACGACGGCGTGTTTATCTACATGAATCATTTATGTTCCTGTTTTCTGGCGCACTGACTGTCACAACGTTGGACCCGCAGGCTGCTGAACAGTTCGCAATAGTCGGAGTTTTCGGCATTACACCTCAATCGAAATCAAAGTCAACATCCGATGTGGCCAGCGGGTTTCCTAGCCTTTTGAGGGTTGGGTGATATAATTTTGCCTCCCGAATCTGGTGCGATTGCTGACTTCTGAAGGACAATCGCGAGCTTTATATGACAGAGAAACAAACAAGGTCAACACCACCACTCGATCGCTCACTTGTTAATCAGCACAGCTTTTCAAAAGAGGAACTCATTGCCTGTGGCATGGGTGATCTCTTCGGGCCTGGTAGGGCTCATCTGCCGATTGATGAAATGTTGATGATCGATCGAATCACTGACATCAGTGAAGACGGTGGCGCAAGCAACAAGGGCAAAATCAGGGCGGAGCTGGATATCAATCCGGACCTCTGGTTCTTCAAGTGTCACTTCGTCAGCGATCCGGTTATGCCAGGTTGCCTCGGGCTTGATGCGCTGTGGCAACTGGTTGGTTTTTATCTTGCGTGGAAAGGTAACTGGGGATTGGGCCGCGCTCTGGGTTGCGGCAAGGTCAATTTTCGCGGGCAGGTGCTGCCTAATGCCAAACTGGTTCAGTACGAAATTGATCTGAAGAGAGTTCGTGAAGGCAAGACCGTGCTGGGCATTGCGGACTGTCGGGTTCTCGCAGACGGAAAACAAATCTATACGGCAGACGATGTCAAAGTCGGTCTGTTCACATCTCTGGATGATTTTGGGTGACACAATGAAGAGAGCAGTGATAACCGGGATGGGTGTTGTCTCACCCCTGGGTAACAACGTCGCGGAAACGTTGACGTCCCTTAAAGAAACCCGATCAGGCATCAAGTTTCAGGACGCCTACGAAGAAATGGGCATGCGTTCACACCTCGCCGGCAGTATCGATATTGATATCGAAGGTATGATTGATCGAAAGCTTCGGCGTTTCATGGGTGATGCTGCCGCTTTTTCGTATATCGCGATGGACGAAGCGATTAAGGATTCCGGTCTTGAAGCCTCGCAGGTCTCTAACGAGCGCGCTGGCATCGTTGCGGGTTCCGGCGGGGCATCTTCATCTAACCTGACTGAAGCGGCCGATATACTTCGAGAAAAGGGCTTGAAACGTATCGGGCCTTACAGGGTGACCCGGACCATGGGTTCCACCGTTTCCGCGTGTCTGGCAACACCGTTCAAGATCAAGGGCGTTAACTATTCGATAACGTCGGCATGTTCTACTAGCGCACACTGCATCGGGCATGCGGTAGAACTCATACAACTGGGTAAGCAGGACGTCGTCTTTGCCGGCGGTGGCGAAGAAGAACACTGGTCGATGTCATGCCTGTTCGATGCGATGGGTGCGCTTTCCACCCGCAACGATTCACCTGAAACGGCTTCCCGGGCTTATGACAAGAACCGTGATGGTTTTGTCATTGCCGGTGGCGCTGGATTCGTTGTAGTTGAAGAACTCGAACATGCCAAAGCGCGAGGTGCGAAAATCTACGCTGAGGTTGTTGGCTATGCAGCAACATCTGATGGCTACGATATGGTAGCACCCTCGGGAGAAGGCGGTGAGCGGGCCATGCGTCTGGCCATGTCGACGATAGATGCGCCGATTGACTATATCAACGCGCACGGAACCAGTACCCCCGCGGGCGACCCTCCCGAGATTGCAGCGATTCGGCGAGTCTTCGGAGATCAACTGCCACAGATCAGTTCAACCAAATCACTGTCTGGACATTCGCTCGGCGCAGCGGGTGCCCATGAAGCGATCTACTCACTGCTGATGCTTGAGCACGATTTCATCTGTGCCAGCGCCAATATAGAGGAAATTGATCCCGACATTGAGGCCGCGCCGATTGTCACCAAGCGTGTTGATAACGCAGGTATTAAGACGGTGATGTCAAACAGCTTCGGGTTCGGTGGCACGAATGCCGTATTGGCATTTCAGAAGCCCTGATCTTTACCCAGGCTTAAACATTGTGGAATCCTGAAGCGTGTGAGGGTAGGCTCTTTATAGATTCTTAACAACAGATTAACGGCGGTGGTGGCTGCTTGTGCTTGAATATCGCCCGAATCGATCCTGCGGAAAGGCACAATGAATCGAAATAAGATTGTTGTTATCGAAGACGAGCCAGATATCGTTGAGGTTGTCAGCTACAACCTCAAACGTGAAGGTTACAACGTGGTTGCGGTTGATCGCGGCGACGAAGGCCTGAATGTCATCCGAAACCAATCTCCAAATCTGGTTATTCTTGATCTGATGCTGCCGGGCATGGACGGTCTGTCCATCTGCCAGCAGATGAAATCTGACCCGATCGTCCGAGACATCCCGATCATTATCATATCTGCGAAAGGTGAAGAAAGTGATGTCGTCATAGGCCTGGAACTCGGCGCAGATGACTATCTTTCCAAGCCATTCAGTCCAAGAGAACTGCTAGCCAGGGTTAAAGCCGTGCTTCGCCGGGGGCCGACCAAGGAAGATCAGAGCAAGGAACGTATCGTTATTCAGGAACTGGTGATTGACGTTGCCCGTCACGAGGTGCGTGTCGCTGGAGAACTGGTCAATCTGACGGCCACCGAGTTTAAGATCCTGTATCAGCTAGCCTCGCAACCGGGGCGCGCCTTTACGCGCGAGCAACTGCTCAATCGGGTTGTTGGCCTGGGTGTCGTTGTCGTGGATAGAAATATCGATGTTCACATCAGAGCGGTAAGAAAGAAACTGGGCGAATGTAGCCATCTTATTCAGACAATCCGCGGCGTTGGTTATCGCCTGGTAGACCGCTAGATGCGCTGTCAGCGGTCATTTGAATGCTGAAATCCCGCTTTCTATGGCAGGTCTGGGGTGTTCTTGGTTTCACGCTGATCATCAGCACCCTGGTATTCGGGTTTTTTGTCGCCGATCAGGTGGAGCGCGACGCGCTAAACCGCATCGAGCAGACCATGCTGAACCAGGCGCTCGCCTTGTCTCCCACGCTGACGCCTTATCTGGACGATCAAGGCATTGTTAGTACCGAAGCGCTGACCCGACTGACGCCGGGTGTCACCGCCAGAATTACGCTGGTAGATGCCGAAGGGCAGGTGCTCGCCGACAGTCGCCGGTCGCCAGAAGAGATGGACAATCACCTCGATCGTCCTGAGATCACTTCATCCAGAGTGGGCTCTTTCGGTGTTTCCCGGCGCTACAGCAATACTTTGAACCTGCACATGCTCTACCTTGCCGTTCAGGTGCGGAGCGTCAACGGGATGCGGGGATATCTTCGATTGGCCCTGCCACTGACTTCGATCGATGAACAAATGGGTGCGCTACAGAATCGAATCTACGCCAGTGCAGGCACCGTAGGTCTGTTGTTTCTGTTGATTGGTTACTTCCTCGCTTACCGGGTTGCAACCCCTATCGTCAGGATTACCGAGATAGCCCGGAACGTTGCTAAAGGGGAGTATCACCTCAGATTGCCAACCGATCGTGCTGATGAAATCGGTCAACTGTCCGTGGTGATCAATGAACTGGCCCTCGGTGCCCAGGAGCGGATCGATGAGCTGACAGGCAATCGGAATCGTCTGGCGGCAGTACTTGCCGGCCTTGCGGAGGGTGTTATCGCTTTTGACCTCAGTCAGAGAGTCCTGCATGTCAATGAGGCAGCCTTGACGATGCTTGGGCTCAGAATGGATCAGGTGCTCGACAAGCAATTTGATCAGGTGCCTACTATCAAAGAAATCAAACAGGCCGTTCAGACTTGCGTCAGCGAGCAGACCAATGTGGTTTCAACCGTGAGCTTTGGTGATCAGTCGTTTGAATGCACCTGCGTGCAAATGGATGCTGTTTCTGACGATGGTGCCGGTGGCATTCTGGTACTGGAAGATATTACCGAGCGCCTGCGCCTTGAAAAGGTCCGTAGTGATTTTGTTGCCAATGCTTCGCATGAATTGAAGACCCCAATCTCCGCTATCAGGGGCCTCGTTGAAACTATCATTGATGACCCAGAGATGCCTGATGATGTCTTTGACCGGTTCGTCGAACGCATCAGACAGCAGACTATTCGTCTTGATCGCATCGTGCAGGACCTGCTGCACCTCTCCAGGTTCGATTCGTCGGAACGGGCGAAAAGCGTGACCCGCGTCGATCTGCCAGGTTTGCTCAGGCAGGTTTATCAGGCGAAGTCTTATGACGCGGCTGATGCCGGGGTTGAACTGGCCCTGGATCTGCAGGCGGAATCCCTCGAAATCACTGGCGAGGCTGAGGCCCTTAATCAACTCGTCACCAACCTGGTCGACAATGCGATCAAATACACCAGTGAAGGCGGTGAGGTGACACTTCGTCTGCTGAGACGGGGTGCAATGGCCAATGTTGAGGTTCAGGACAACGGCATGGGCATCTCTCCGGACGAGACCCAGCGAATATTCGAGCGTTTTTATCGCGTTGATCGCGCCAGATCGCGCGACCTGGGTGGCACCGGTCTGGGCCTGGCCATTGTGAAGCATATTGCGCAGGCGCATAAAGGAAGCGTTAGCGTTGATAGCCAGATTGGGCTGGGCTCTACGTTCTGCGTTCAGATTCCGTTGGCCGAAACCGAAGAAGCGCCCCTTATCTCTGAAGTCTCCTGACGTTACCCTGCTAAGGGGCGCCGGCTTGTCTCGGTTTCGGGTGGGGTGTATCGTAGCGCCCCTCTAAGTGACGGCAAACCTCAGTCTGTCTTGCGCTTTTCAATGACCGGGCTACCGCCAGTAGCCGGGTTTTTCCCAATGGGCGGACCCAGATGTCTCAATCAGAAGAAACAGATCAGGCGACGCGCGGCTCCGAGGATCCACCCAAGCTGAATCTGGGTATCTGGGAACTTGCCTGGCCGGCCATTTTAAGCAATCTATTGTTTTCTGTGATCGGGATAGTCAGCATCAAGATCGTCGGGACCCTGGGTGCCGATGCTGTTGCTGCCGTCACAACAGGTCATCGCATATTTTTTGGATTGCAGGCCATTCTGATGGCGATATCTGCCGGCACAACCGCTCTGGTGGCCCGTGCATGGGGCGCTGGGGACTACAAGGAAGCCGCCCGCGTTACCAGCGTATCGCTGTGGATCAGCAATATTGTGGCGATTGTGTTGATGATTCCCTGCATTATTTTTGCCTATGAAATCGCGAGTATATTCGGGCTGGAAGAGAACCCAACTTCACTCGCGGCGGACTTCATCCTCTACCTCAGTGCTTTTAACATTGCCTTTTCAATCAATATGATCCTCGGTGCTGCACTGCGTGCAGCAGGTGATACCAAAACGCCGCTCTGGATTGGGGTCGCAACGAATATCGTCAACGTCGTACTTGTCTATCTGCTGGTTCATGGGATGTATGGTTTCCCGGCGATGGGCGTTGTGGGTGCGGCCGTTGCTAATGGGATTTCTTTTGCAGTGGGTGGCCTGATCTTCCTGTTACTTTATTACGGCGGCAAGATGTCTGTGGGAGTCGGTGGCCGGGGTTCTCTATCGCAAGGTCGGGTTCGCCAGCTGGTGCATATCGGTTACCCGGCAGGGGTTGAGCAGTTTGTTTTTCAGATCGGTTTTATCGCGTTTCTATGGTTGGTTGCATTTTTTGGCACCGCACCTTACGCGGCCTATGGTGTTGGCGTGCAGATCCTCTCAATTTCCTTTGTTGTGGGGTTTGGCTTTTCGATTGCAGGGGCGACCCTGGTTGGTCAGCACATGGGCGCGGGGGATAACAGCGGTGCTGTCAAAAGTGGATGGAAGGCCCTGGGTCTGGCCATTGCGAGCATGGTAGCCCTAAGTATCGTCATTGCTTTATTTGCCGAAGAGATCGCCCGCTACCTGATTGATGATGATGAAGTTGTTCGGCTGACGGTCGTATTCATCTACATCATGGCGCTGGTACAACCGCTTATGGCGGTTGAATTCACTTTAGGCGGATGCTTGAGAGGAGCCGGCGACACTCGCTTCCCCTTAATCACAACCATGATTGGTCTGTGTGGTGTGCGCGTTGGTTTGGCGGCCCTGTTTGTTGTGCTTAACCTTTCCGTTGAATGGATCTACGCGGCATTGATTGGTGACTACATCGTTAAGGCGGGCATGCTGTTGTATCGTTTCCGCAGTGGCAAATGGCAGCAGGTCTTTCTGGAATCAGAGCAACGCTTTGCAAAGTTTGACAGCTGATAACCGTCAACGGGTCAGTGTAAACGTGAAAAAAAAATGGCGCCACCCGAGGGCAGCGCCATTTCCGATAACGTCCCCGGGGGGACCACCCGTTACTTGATGGGTGAAAGCAACTCCGGCGAGGTGACCAGTTCACGAATACCGTGCGACTTGGTTTCCTCGAAAACGTTTCCTTCTTCAGCCCACGTATGCAGGGAGTCGATGCTCAGCTTTTCGCACTGAGGGCGAACGCTCCATGTGACCTGCGCAGGAGAACAAACCTTCTCTGTGTAGCTCGGACCTGTTGTTGAGCCAAGGAACTCTACGGGCGTGCCAGTAGAGAAGGGCAGGCTGCGCGGCTGATGCAAACCATCTACCTGATTGCCCTGATAGGCCAGGTCCAGGAAGTCGAGTGCATTGTCATCGTTGACGACAAGAAACACCTGGGTTTCAACGCGTAGCAGCGGATCAGTACAACCTTCTGGGACACAAGCGCCGAGGCCTGGGCCCGGTGTTGCGTCGCAAGTGGTGTGTACCCAATGCACCTCAATGGTGTCGCCGGGCTTAACGCCTTCGTATGCACCTGGTGCCGGCGCAAGTTCTGCGGCGGTTAACGTACGGGTGTCGTTACACGCAAACCCATCCTTGCCATCATTGACCGCGATATTGAACCCCGGACCCTTGTGCTCGGCCTGGGTGTGCGAGTGAATGTTACAAAGATTCATTTCTGTGCTGGGTGGTGCCATGGGGAAGGTGACGTCGTTCAGGCCATAGCCATTGGAGATGTCACGAGGGGTTTGCGGTCCGGCGTCAAGGCAGATGCCCTTGTTACCGTGTCCGTCAGCATTCACGCCGAATGAGAAAGAAACCAGGGTGGTCAGAATTACTGCTATCGTCGGGTATTTCATGTGTGCGTCTCTCCGCATAAAGTCTCGGGAATTTTACGTGGACGGTTCTTGGATGGCCTAACTATTTGCAACGCAATTATCTGAACGAAGAGTCGGAAATCTCGAATCTTTGGGTAAGATGAGCGTTTAGTGCGAATAAAACAGATGATTAATTCGATATTCCCGAATGGACGCGTAGAGAGGCACGGTTATCGTCTGCCGACCATCGTGTCGGACACAAAGCTATGAGTTCAGCCCCCCCAACCCAATCGTCGGCATCTGATGCTGCCCTGGAGAAAATGAAATCACCAAAGTATCGTCGATACGTGTTGTCGATGCTGGTGATTGTCTACATCTTCAATTTTCTGGACAGACAGATTGTTACAATTCTCGCGGAACCGATTAAAAATGATCTGGGGCTTAATGATACGCAGATCGGGCTGATGACTGGGCTTGCGTTTGCCCTATTCTATACCGTACTTGGTATTCCAATTGCACGACTGGCAGACCGTGCAAATCGAGTGAGCATTATTTCGGTCGCGCTGGTTGTCTGGAGCGGCATGACAGCCATGTGTGGTATGGCGCAGAACTTTACCCAGATGCTGGCGGCGCGAATCGGCGTCGGTGTCGGCGAAGCGGGTTGTTCACCTCCCGCGCACTCGCTTATTGCTGACTACTATCCTGCTGAAGAACGTGCGTCAGCGCTTTCCATTTACGCGTTGGGGATTCCAATCGGCAGCATCCTGGGCTTGTTGGCCGGTGGCTGGATCGCAGAGTTCTGGGGTTGGCGCGCGGCCTTTTTTATGGTCGGGTTGCCGGGCATTGTGCTGGCGTATTTTGTCAAGAAAACCATTGTTGAACCGATTCGAGGGATGAATGATGCGGCAGTTCACACCGGTGAACAGCCACCGCTGATGCCAACGCTGAAAATTCTTCTGAGCAATAAAACCATGGTGCATATCGCCATGGGTGGTGCCCTGACGTCGTTTGTGGGGTACGGCCTTGGTCAGTGGTTACCGGCCTACTTTATCCGGGTGCATGAATTGGGTATTGCCGAGACCGCAACCTATTTCGGTCTTGTGGTGGGTGTGGCCAGCGCCATCGGCACGGTGCTGGGCGGTAACCTGGCAGACCGACTCGCACGAAGAGGCGATGCAAGGATGTATGCATGGCTGCCCGCCGCTGGCGTCCTGCTGGCTTTTCCGTTTTACGTGTTTGCGATGCTGACCGAAAACCCCTATCTTGCGATTGCGATACTCGTGGTGCCCAGTCTGCTTAACTCGCTTTGGCTAGGCCCGGCCTTCGGCACGATTCAGAATCTCGCCCCGGGAAGAATGCGAGCGTTGGCGTCCGCGATTCTGCTGTTTGTATTGAACATTATAGGTCTCGGCTTCGGACCTTTCCTGGTCGGTGTTTTGAGCGATCTGCTAAGCGACACTTACGGGATTAACTCGCTCCGTTATGCGATTCTAATCGCGACGGTGGCGTACTTCTTTGCTGGTATGCACTTCCTGTTGGCGGCGCGAACAATCAGGCAGGATCTTGAGAAAGCGCAGGCGGCAGCCTAGCCGCCGGCGATGCCGACAATCGGGCGCGAATCAGGCGGCTGGTCGTAAGCTGGTGAGGATAATCGGTTTGTCTTCAGTGATGACCATCGTGTACTCATACTGAGCCGAGTAATTGCCTTCGTCAGTCAGCAGGGTCCAGCCGTCAGCAGCGGTCGTGGTGCTTTCCGACTTCAGGGAAACAAAAGGTTCAATAGTAATGACCTGGCCAGCTTTAAGCGTCCGACGATCTTTCTTGTCGTAAAAGTTCTGGATGAAGTGTGGCGCCTCGTGCAGGCTTCTGCCGATCCCGTGGCTGCCGAGGTCCTTTATCGTCGTAAATCCTGCGTTCTTCGCCGTGCGCTCGATGGCTTGTCCTATCTGATTGACAGGGGCGCCGGCTCTGGCGGCCAGCATCGCATTACGAAGTGACTTCTTTGTGATCTGGCAAAGATAGTCGATCCTGGGTTCAACAGGAGGCACCGTAAATGTTGCGCCGGTGTCGCCAAAGAAGCCGTCCAGTTCCGCGGAGACATCGATGTTTACGACATCACCAGCTGCCACCAGCCTGGCTGACGGGATACCGTGCGCTGCCTCGCTATTAATGCTGATGCATGTATGTCCGGGAAAATCGTACATCAGTATGGGGGCCGATCTTGCGCCATATCTGGCCAGGTTTTCGGCACCGATGTCGTCGAGTGCCTGGGTGCTGATGCCCGGTCGCAGGTGCTTTTTCATGAGCATGAGCGTCTCGTAGACGATTCTGCCAATCACCTGCAATTTTCTCAGTTCGTCTTCGTTTTCCAGCGTCATGTCGGCATTTTACACACGCAGGTGGGTGTTTTCTGCTTCTGTTATCTCGGTTACCATCAACCCACCCACGAGGAAGAGTTCATGACAATTCGTATTAAAGTTACCATCGCCTTGTTATCACTGCTCACGCTTTCCGGTTGCATCTCGACACCCACTGATCCTGCGGAGGCGATACTGGGCTCCTGGGAATCAAGCGTTGGCGGTTTTAGTGTAATCACGACGTTTTCTGATGACTCAGTGACGATTGATGGTTACGAACCCAGAGCCTATAAGCTAGAAGGTAACCGGCTTGTGGTCGACGGCGATGACCTCACTGCCAGAATTGTCAGTTTTCCGGCGTCTGGTGAAATGGTTCAGCTTGATGAATTAACCGATACCCAGCAGTCATTTCGCCGGATCGAGACCTGACCCTGGATTCTGGTCGGCATCGGCCGGGCGAGCATTTAACTGTACATAAATACAGTGTAAGGTAGCGACAGTTATTGCGACTGGTCATTTGTCATGCCGGAAGATTTGCCGCCTGGCTACTATCTTGAAAACTTTCACTATCTCCTTAATTTCGTTACTGAACGTTATTCGCATCTGTTGAACGACGCCGAAAGAGCGTTCAAACAGGACTTTGACACGCTTGACGAAGACAGTCAGAAGCTCCTCGTTAGATTGACTAATCGCAAGGGGCTCTATTTTCGTATCGACCGTCTTAACTACCCAGAGCTTGCGAGTCTGGAGACGTCTGTTGAAAGGCTGGTTTCGGCCGGGTTTCTTAACAGACAGGCGCCGCCCCTTGAGCACGCTTTGGCACTTTGTACCCGAACCGAACTGCGTGACCATGAACTTGGACGGGCCTGCCCGGCATCGACCCGCAAAGAAGCACTTGTTGCAAATTTTCTGTCGAAAAATGTCATACCGCTGACCCAGCTCGGCATCAAAACCGTGACCCTCCTGCGCCAGGAAGTCTTCGACGTTTATCGCCTGTTGTTCTTCGGTAACTTTCATCAGGATATGACCGAATTTGTCCTGAACGAATTGGTTTCACCCTATGAGCGTTATGCGCTGGATAAAGATAACAACCTGTTTCAAGACAGAGAAGTGGTTGAGAAACTGCTCACGCAAAAGTCGCTTGGAGATATCATCAGCGAGTTGATCGAGGCCGACGATAGCGATGATCAAGAGCAGCAATTGCAACCCTGTTTGGTCCTGTTGCCTGATCCGGGCGATGAACCCTTGTTGATCAGGCGGCATGATCGACTGGTTAACCGGGTTGGCCGCCAATTGGAGCGTCTGGGTTGTGATGATGCGGCGCTCGTTGCTTATGGCCTTGCTCGCAGGTCACCCGCAAGAGAACGTCAGGCACGCGTTTTCGCCAGGCAGGGCAACCCACAAGAAGCCTATGCTATGTGTCAGAACATCCTGCTAGCGCCAGCCAATGAAGAAGAACTCATGTTTGCAGAAAGTTTTGGTGCTCGTCTGGCCAGAAAGCATCGTTTGGCCGAACCAGGCACTACCGTATCAAACCTCTGCATTGAGGCATCGCCGCAGGCTCTGCACCCGCACCCGAAATCCTGTCGCCCCCAGGACAAGCTGATTGCTCAGTCTGAGTTATGCGTGCCAAGGCTGTCGGCACGTGCTGAGGAAAACGCGCGACTATATTTCTCCGATCAGGGCGAGATCTGCTTTTACGTAGAAAATACGTTGTTGCGCAGTCTGTTCGGCCTTTGCTTCTGGGATATCATCTTCCTGCCGGTTCGAGGGGCCTTTTTTCATCCGTTTCAAAGAGGTCCAGCAGATCTCTATACTGCCGATTTTGTCGCAAGCCGGGAACTGGAAATCGCAACGAGACTGGTACAACTCGAAACGTCGCTGCCAGCAATAGTGCAGGCGCGGTTTGTGGAAAAAGCGGGCATTAATAATCCTTTTGTCAGCTGGGGCTATCTGGATTCGACACTGCTTGAGTTGGCGTTAGACCATATACCGACCTCAGATTTGATTAGTGTCTTTAAACGAATGCTGCTTGATCTGAAACGCAACACAACAGGACTGCCTGACCTTATTTCATTTTCTCGCGAGGGATATCGGATGATTGAGATCAAGGGGCCTGGCGATAAGTTGCAAAAAAACCAGACCCGCTGGTTTCAGTTTTTCCAGCGCGAATCGATACCCGCTGAGGTCATCAATCTGACCTACGCAAAATGAAGCCCAGACATGTATCAATCGGTGAGCTGACAGACTTCTGCAGGGGCGGAGATATCAACTTCAGGTTTTCCGCAAGGAGCAGCGCCCTCGAAGGTTTGCGCGGCCACCAGCGGGTACAGGGTTTAAGGGGAAAGGAATATCTGGCCGAATACCCGGTTGAGGGTGAGTTTTATTCGGGCTCAATCAAGTTGTCGGTGGGCGGCCGAATAGATGGTGTCGGTTACGACCCGGTCAGGGCGTTATTCTATCTCGACGAAATCAAGACGCTGCGAGTTAGCCTGAGTGATATACCGCAGTCCGTGCTTGACAGTTATTGGCATCAGGCATTGCTGTACGCAAGTCTGTTGATGTCAGTGCAACCAATAAACACGCTGGTGGTTCGGTTGTGCTTCTATCACCTCGATGAGGATGCAGAGGAGATTGTAGAGCGGGTAGTCGGTCGACAAGAAGTCACACAGTTGCTGATTGATTCTCTTGGGCGGTATCTCGCGCGGTTGGAGCAGCGTGAAGACTGGCGATTAACGAGAGACACAAGCCTTAAGGATCTGGCGTTTCCCTATGGCGAGTTCAGGGCTGGCCAGCGAGATTTTTCGGTTGCCGTTTATAGAGCGATAAGCCGTGGGGAACACCTTGCGGTTGAGGCGCCAACCGGGACTGGCAAAACGATGGCGACCTTGTATCCCGCGATGACATCGTTGCGCGAAGGTGCCAGTGAACGCGTTTTTTATTTGTCTGCGCGAACCGCAACTCAGGTGTTGGCCAGCAACGCGATCAAAGATATTGGCCGTATTGGCGGCAAGTTACGCGCGGTGGTATTAACGGCCAAGGATAAAATCTGCTTCAGTCCCGGTGAACCCTGTCATCCTGATCACTGTACATTTGCCCAGAGTTATTATGACAAGCTGCCTGAGGCGATAGACAAAATCATTGCATCAGACCGATTGCTGGACCGAACTGCTATTGAGCAGGCAGCCAAAGAAGATCATCTCTGCCCCTTTGAGTTGGGTCTGGATATCGCATCAGAGTGTGATGTCATCATTTCAGACTACAACTATGTGTTTGACCCAACGGTCTACCTGCGGCGGTTCTTTGACAGCGGTCGTCAGGACTCAGTTGCCTTGGTTGATGAGGCGCACAACCTGTTAGACAGGGGCAGAGAAATGTATTCGGCGTCGGTGTCCAGGCAGGATTTTCTAACTGTAACGAAATACAGCAGCATTCCTTCGTTGCAGCGAACGGCAAAGGCGGTGAATCGAGCGATCCTTACGCTGCGGCGTGCCCATACTGAACAACTGGATGCCCAGGGATACATGGCTATTCACGAAATACCTGCCTCATTGAGTGCGGCTTTACGCAGGTTTATTGAGGCCGCAGAAATTTCACTGCGGGACCTGCCACAGGCAGCGCTGCTCAAAGACCCCGCGCGCGAACAGTTGCTAGACACCTATTTCGATGCGATACGCTTCAGCCGGACTGCAGAGCGCTTCGATAAGGACTATGTGCTCTTGCTGCAGTCGAGGACGCAAGCCCGGGGCCGAAGCCGTGATTCTCTTAAGCTATATTGCGTTGATCCGTCTGCAGGATTGAGCGAAACCTTTGCCCGATTGCAGGCCAGCGTGGTCTTTTCCGCGACGCTGACCCCGGCCGGCTATTTCAGACAGACGTTGGGGCTGCCTGATGACGCACACTGGTATCGCCTGCCGTCACCGTTTCCTGCGAATAACAAGCTTGTCACCCTTGCCGATTACATCGATACCAGCTTCAAAGGCCGGGGTCAGTCAACGGATGATCTGGTCAGGCTGATACAGCAGATCCGGCTTGCTCGGTCCGGTAATTATCTGGTGTTTTTCCCGTCCTATGCCTATTTGGAAGACGTGGCGTCTGTCTATGAAGCGATGTTTCCGGGTGAGCCTGTTTTGTCTCAGGCACGAGACATGACAGACGCGGCGAGGGCTGACTTTCTCAATGCATTTTCACGGGATACAGATGTCTGCGGTTTCGCGGTAATGGGCGGGGCTTTCGCAGAGGGGATCGACCTTAAGGGTGACGTGCTTATTGGGGTGATCGTCGTAGGGCCTGGTCTGCCGCAAATTGGCGCAGAAAGAGAGGTCATTCGCGCCAGATACGGGGCTGAGGGTTTTGCGATTGCTTATCGATATCCTGGGCTTATCAAAGTGCTGCAGACGGCTGGCAGGCTGATTCGTTCAGCATCAGATCAGGGTGTCTTGTGCCTGGTGGACGCGCGCTACCGAGAGCCAGAATATCTGGGTCAGTTGCCAGGTGACTGGCAACCGAAGTCTTGTCATAACCTGGCTCAGGTTGGGTCAAACATTGCCGCATTCTGGGAAGCTAGAAAGTGATGCGGCAGGACAGGCATTGCAGGTAAATGCCGGGAGAGCTTGCCATCTCCGTCAGGGCTCGCCACTCGGCTGGCAGGAACGACAAAACCCCTGGTGCCAGAGGCGGCAGTAAACCGGCGCTTGATTGCAGCAGTTGCCGTAAGAGCTGTTCGCGTGGCGACAATTCTTTTTCAAGGTAGACGAGATCGTAGTTATCAACATCCGCCAGCATGGCTGCGGACTCAATTGCAGCATCGAGATCCCCAATCGCATCAACCAGTCCATGTTCCAGCGCCATTGCGCCGGTCCATACGCGGCCCTGGGCAACGGCATCGGCTTCCTGAATAGAGAGCCCTCGGCCTTCAGAGACGATGCTTAGAAACTTCTGATAGGTTCTGCTGACAGAAGCCCTCAGAGTCCGTTCAAAAACCGGGTTGATATCGGTGAGTGGACTGAAAGCGCCCGACAGGTTGGTTGTGCCAACACCGTCGGCGTTGAGTCCGAGGTAAGCGAGGCTGTCCTCAAAAGTAGGGAAGGTTGCAAATACCCCGATCGAGCCTGTAATCGTCGTTTCTTCAGAAAATATTTTGTTCGACGTACTCGCGATCCAGTAGCCCCCTGACGCGGCATAGCCACCCATTGATGCGACCACAGGTATGCCCCCAGCCTGGGTAACAGCCAGTTCAGAGCGGATCAGCTCGGACGCGCTGGCACTGCCACCAGGACTGTCTATTCGTAAGACGATCGCCTTAATGCGATCGTTGTTGCGCGCTTGCCGTATTAATCTGGCGACCGTGTCGCCACCCACATCACCTGCGGGTTGCTCACCATCGAGAATGTTCCCTTTGGCAACGATGACCGCAATTTTGTCGGTAGCGGGGTTCTGCACAGGAATAGGTGGCCGCACCGCTTGAAGGTAGCCGCGGTAACTGATGTGGTTATAGGAGTCACCTTTAACCCCCGCGATATCCTGCATTTTTTCGCGCCACTCAACGCGCGTCAGCTGCGCGTCGACCAGTCCTTTGTCTACGGCAAGGGTTGCTGGATCTGCATCGTATTCCAGCAGCAGGCTATCGTAGCCGTTAACGTAGTTAACGATGGACTCTTTTGAAACATTGCGCTCTGAAGAGACCGTCGCCAGGTAACTGTCCCAAAGGAAGTCGATCAACGCCTGATTGGACTCACGAGAGAACTCTGACATGTCATCGCGCAGGAAAATCTCACCAGCATCCTTATAAACGCCAGCGCGAATAACATGCATGTCGATCTTCAGCTTGTCCAGGGCCGACTTCATATAGAGCGGGTAGGCGCCGAATCCCTGCATAAAAACGCCGCCGAGCAAACCCATTGAATCCTGGTCCAGATAGACCTTGTTGGCGAAGCTGGCGAGATAATACTGGGCTTGTGTGTAACCGTCGGCAAAGGCGTAGACTTCCTTGCCGCTCGTTTTAAATTCAGTCAGGGCCCGCCCGATAGCGTCGAACTGCGGCAGCGAACTACCATTGAGCTTGCTGAGGTCCAGAGCAATCGCTCTGATGCGCTCGTCGTCTCGAGCGAGATGAATCGAATCGACGATATCACGGCCGAGTGTTTCTGAATCAACGGCGTCTTCGCCGGCCAGCAATTCTTCGACCGGATCAACCGTTCTTTTCTGCTCGACGATCATGCCTTCCGGATGAATGATCATGACAGCCTGATCGGGGACAGTATTGGTTTCTTGACTGAATAAAACGAATAGCACAAGCGCAATCAAGCCCAGAAACAGCAAGTTACCTATCGCGTTCTTTAAGCCGGTGATGAAGTTCCAGATTTTCTTCAAGGGGCACGCCCACACAGTCAGTTAAAGCGAAATCGTACCATAGACCTGCGCTGGTTTACCTGATCAAACCATGACCTGTGGGATTATTGCGCCGAGTTGAACATCACACGCGCTTAAAGTGTTCACCCGCACGAATCAGAGGGAACAGTGTTAATATTTTGCCTCGCAAAGACGACCCGGATCAGGATACAAGACAAGCATTATGGCAAACATCTATGAACAGGATCTTGGCAAGAACGCCGCCAATTTCGAGGCACTGACACCGATCAGTTTCCTTGAGCGCACGGGCCGACTCTATGCAGAATACGAAGCGACCAGGCACGGTGATCGGGTGCGGACCTGGGGAGAAGTGTTCGAGCGCTGTGTGCGCGTTGCTGACGCGCTAAGGCAAAGGGACGTTGGCGTGGGCGATACGGTTGCAGCTGTGTTACCCAATCTGCCTGAAATGCTTGAGCTGCATTTTGCCGTGCCAATGGCGGGCGCTGTGTTTAATGCGATCAATACGCGGCTTGATGCGGACTCAATAGCATTCATTCTCGAACACGGGGAAGCAAACGTCCTGTTTACCGACAAGGAGTTTTCTAGCGTGGTGACCGAGGCGCTCGAAAAGACCACGCGAGAGATTCTGGTTATTGACGTCGATGACCCTGATTACACCGACGGTGAGTTGATCGGGGAGCTGGACTACGAATCGCTATGTCAGGCCGGGGATCCCAATACCGCCTTTGCGACGCCCGATGACGAATGGCAGGCGATTACGCTCAACTATACGTCGGGGACGACGGGTGATCCCAAGGGGGTTGTTTACCACCACCGGGGCGCCTATTTGAATGCGGTCAACAATGCACTGACCTGGGAAATGGGGATGCACCCCCGGTATCTCTGGACGCTTCCGATGTTCCATTGCAATGGTTGGTGTTTTCCCTGGACGCTTGCCGCCGTCGCAGGCACTGCTGTTTGTCTGCGCCAGGTTAGAGAAGAAGCGGTTTTTAACGCGTTTCACCACGCCGCCGTCACCCATTTCTGTGGTGCGCCGATCGTTCTGAACACGCTGATCAATGCTGATGCCAGCCTAAAAAAGAATCTTCCAGCAGGTATCAAGGTGATGACGGCTGGTGCAGCGCCACCTGCTGCTGTGATTCAGGGTATGGAAGCGCTTGGCTTTGAAGTGATTCAGGTTTATGGACTGACAGAGACCTACGGACCGATGGTCGTCAGCGCCTGGCGGCGAGAATGGGACAATCTCTCAGACGACGAGAGAGCTGAACTAAAAGCCCGGCAGGGTGTGTCATCGGTTCTCGCAGGCGCCATGCAGGTAGCCGACCCCGAAACGCTAGAACCCGTGCCATGGGACGGACAAACTCAGGGTGAAGTATTCATGCGAGGCAACATCGTCATGAAGGGTTATCTCAAAAACCCGGGCACCACGGCCAAAGCGTTTGCTGGCGGCTGGTTTCATTCAGGCGACATTGCCGTGTGTCATCCTGATGGCTACATCCAGATCAAGGACAGGTCGAAAGACATCATTATTTCTGGTGGAGAAAACATTTCCAGCATCGAGATCGAGGACGTGTTGTATAAACATCCAGAGATTCTGGAAGCTGCTGTGGTTGCCAGGTCCGACGAAAAATGGGGAGAACATCCCTGCGCGTTTATCACCCCAAGACCCGGCGCAGATCTCGATCAAGAAGCGGTCATCGCCTTTTGCCGTGATCACCTTGCCGGCTTCAAGATCCCAAGAACTGTGATCTTTGGCCCGCTCGAGAAAACGTCTACCGGTAAGGTACAGAAATATCGGTTGAGAGCGCAGGCAGAAGCGCATGTCTAAAACTGAAGCCGTTGTTATCAGGCTGGCCCGTCGCGGAGATGCCAGCACCGTTGCGCGGATGTCACGTCGTCTGGTGGAATATGATTTGCCATGGCGTTGGCGACCCGGTCGTGTGCTCCGGCAGATCAACAATCCCGAGGCGGCTGTCATCATCGCAGAAGTCGATGGCGCACCAGCGGGGTTTGCGCTGATGTCTTTCACCCTGAATACCGCACATTTGAGCCTGCTGGCGGTTTCCGACCAACATCGAAGGCACCGAATAGGCTCCCGACTGCTCAACTGGTTGATCGCGTCTTGCCGGGTCGCCGGCGTCAGTCGCATCAATCTTGAAGTCAGGCGCACTAATCGCGGTGCGGTGTCCTTCTACCAGCACGCGGGCTTTAAGTCTCTGGGGTATCACCGGGGCTATTACGATGGTCAGGAAGATGCAAAACTGATGACGTTGCAACTGGTACCTGAAAACTTTGAATATCGGAACCCGGATGAATAACGAGATACTTTGGTCGAAGCAGGCGCTCGCGTCGGTCTTCTCGCGGGAGGGCGCCGGTGCAGATGTCTCCGGTATCAGCATCGATACCCGCACCCTGAAACCCGGTGATCTGTTTATTGCCCTGGCGGGTGACCCTGCCACGCCTCATGATGGCCATGATTACCTTGAAACGGCGGCTGGCGCGGGGGCCGCGGCCGCTCTGGTGCATCAACCGGTGTCCACCACATTACCTACCATCATGGTCGAGGATACCTTTGAGGCGCTGTGGACCCTGGCCGGTGCTGCCAGGTCGCGCTTTACGGGTAAGACGCTGGCCATCACGGGTAGTAGCGGGAAAACGACACTAAGACTGTGGTTTGAATTTCTCCTGAACAAGGTAGCAACGTGTCACGCGTCGACGGGGAGCCTCAACAATAAGTTTGGTGTCCCGTTGTCGCTTGCCCGGGCGCCTGCTGACCGCGATTTCGGCGTTTTTGAGATTGGCACCAATCATCCCGGAGAAATTGCTCCGCTATCAGGCCTGGTGCGGCCAGACGTTTCGCTGCTGTTAAACGTTCTGCCTGCTCATATCGGTAACTTCGCCGATATGGACGCGCTGCGACAGGAAAAACTCACGATTGCTGCCGGCTTGTCTGCCGATGGTGTGCTGGTTTTACCCACATCGCTTCGGCACAGGGCAGGGCACAATCGTTGCCTGACCTTTGGTGAAAACGGCGACGTAACGGCGGAAGCAGGTCCGATTGCAGGTGGAACGCAACTCAGACTCAACGTGTGCGGTGAGTCGATTGAGACATTTTTGCCAATGCAGGGACCTGAACGCGTGGAATCTGTACTGGCACTGTTTGCGACCTTTTATGCGCTGGGTGTAAACCTGCAGGCGGTCAGTGAACACCTGGCAGCGCTGCCGCTGCCTGAAGGCCGGGGTAATCGCCATCAGCTTAACGACATTACGGTTGTCGATGACAGCTACAACGCCAATCCGGCGAGCATGGCCATGTCGCTGGCGCAATTCGACAGTCTGCAGGGTCTGCGAAAGATCGCATTTCTTGGCGAAATGCTGGAACTGGGTAGTGAAAGTGAGACCAGTCATGCGGACGCCGCCAGACAGTCCGACTTTCTTGATCAGGTCTATACCTTTGGCGCTGACTTTGCCGGTCACAATTTCACTGGCAGTCATCGCCATTACGACAGTGTTGATCAGTTCGACCTGTCAGCATTCGTTGCCGGGCTTGAACCTGGCGACTGTATACTTGTCAAAGGTTCCAACGCTGTTTTCTGGAAACATAACTTTGTTAAGCAACTGATGACTGCCCTGCAGAAGACGGGCTAGTACCTGTTAGTCGGGCATGTATAATCCTCTTCAGCAGCCGGAGCCGCACCATGATTGTTGACAGATTAGGCCGTAAATTCAGTAACCTGCGCGTCAGTCTGACCGCGGCCTGCAACTATGCGTGCACCTATTGTGTCCCTGACGGCAAGCGGTTGATGAAAGCACAAAACGAACTCGGTGCGGATCAACTACTGGAAGCCGTTAAATTGCTGCAACAGGCGGCCGGCATCGAAAAAGTAAGAATTACCGGCGGCGAACCTCTGGTGACGCCGAAGTTTGATGAGTTTTTGCTGGGGGTAATGGATCTTGGCCTCAAGGATGTGAGCCTGACCAGCAACGGCCAGCTCATCCCCAAAAAACGTGACGTCATCGCCGAATCCGGGCTCAAACGAATCAACATCTCCCTGGATACCCTTAACCCCCTTAAGTTCCGTCAGATAGCGCGAAGCGGCGACCTGGAAACGGTCCTTAGGGGCATCGATCAAATGCTTGAGCTCGGTCTCAAGATAAAAATCAATATGGTGCCCATGCGTTCCCAGAACTTCAGTGAAGTCCTACCGATGCTGGATTACTGCCTCGAGCGCGGCATTGAGCTCAGATTTATAGAACTCATGCGAATGGGCCATCTACTGGGTAACAACGCATTTCAGGCGGATTTCGTTTCAATGGAAGCGCTGCTGGATGAAATCGGTAAAAAGTATGCGTTCACCCGAACTGAGGCACCCTACGACTCGACTGCAGCAAGATTCGCCATACCTGGCGAGGGTAACTTTGGCATTATCGCCAACGAAAGCGAGCCATTCTGTCGAACCTGTACGCGCCTGCGTATCTCTTCAGACGGCTTCCTCTACGGCTGTCTTTCAAGCTCAAATCGTCACAATGTCGGCGAGCTGTTGGAACTGCCGACCCACAAAGCACTGCCGCGACTTCAGGGGTTGCTTGTAGACGCGCTGGGTGACAAGAAACTGGCATTTCAGGGCGAAGTCACGGTCATGAAGTTCATCGGCGGCTAGATTTTCAGGGGATCAATCAATGCCCCCGATTGTTGAGCATAAGCTAGCGACATGTAAGTTTTTCGCCCCCCTGCAGAAGTTACTATTTCGTCAAGTCGCGGACAAAAGGTCCGTGTAATCCGAAACATTTCAAGAGGAAGCAGACAATGATGGACCTCGATATTCCAGAGCGCTTGATACCTGTCAGGGATAAGATCGACAACTTTGTACGCAGCAAGATCGACCCGCTGACGGAGGAGTACTACGACGAGATTGATGTCGGGGATCGATGGGAACTGACCGCTCGCCAATTGGAAATTCTGGACGGCCTGAAGGATGAGGCGAGGGAAGCCGGACTCTGGAACTTCTTTCTTCCGGAAAGTCAGGGAGGGGCAGGGGTTACCAACCTCGAATACGCACACCTTGCTGAAGTCATGGCTCGAAACCCAATCGCCTCTGAAATATTCAACTGCGCGGCACCCGATACCGGCAACATGGAAGTTCTGGAGCGTTACGGGTCTGACCAGCACAAGAAACAATGGCTCGAGCCTTTGCTTGAGGGCAAGATTCGATCGGCTTTCGCGATGACAGAACCCGGTGTTGCATCATCGGATGCAACCAATATTGCAACTTCAGCTGTGCTTGAAGGCGATGAGTGGGTCATTAACGGCGAAAAACATTACATCTCCGGTGCTGGCGATCCCCGCTGCAAAATTATGATCACCATGGTTGTTACCAATCCGGATGCCCCGAAACACCTTCGTCAATCCCAGATTCTCGTACCGCTGCCGTACCCGGGCGTTGAAGTGATTCGGCCAATGTATGTCTTTGGCAAAGACGATGCACCTCACGGCCATATGCACATTAAATTCGATAATGTTCGGGTGCCCAAGGAGAACATCATTCTTGGCGAAGGCAGAGGTTTTGAAATCTCGCAGGGTCGATTAGGCCCGGGCAGAATTCACCACTGTATGAGATCTATCGGCGTTGCTGAAAGGGCGTTGGAGCTTTTGTGCAAACGCGCGCTGTCCAGAACCGCGTTCGGTAAGCCGCTGGCTGAACTGGGTGGTAATTACGACATCATTGCGGATTCGAGAATCGAATTGGATATGTGTCGACTTGCCGTGCTCAAGGCCGCCTATATGATGGATACTATTGGCAATAAAGAAGCGAGAAAATACATCTCGGCAATCAAGGTTGCTGTTCCCAATATGGCGCTGAAGGTGATCGATAGCGCAATCCAGATGTACGGGGCGCTGGGCGTTTCTCAAGATACACCATTGGCTGCCATGTGGACGTCACAAAGAACCCTCAGGCTGGCGGATGGACCCGATGAAGTCCATCGTCGTGTCATTGCGAGAGAAGAGCTTAAGAAATACCAGTAAGTTATTGTCCCTCCAGAGAAAAAGCCGCAGATTCTGCGGCTTTTTTTTTACATCTTCCCCCTTGATATAGGCGTTTGTAGTGGCTTAAATGTCGCATGCCTTTTAAGAACCCTACGGTTTTGCTGAGATGCTCGATGCTTGTCATCGTGTGCGTCCTTGCGCCCTGCGTCGTCGCAGAAAAACGCCTGGAGCATGACGCCGATTTCGGCTTTTCTGTGATTCGGGATGTCGCCTATGTTGATCGCAAGCTCGATCGCTCTGCTGACCTGCGGATCATGGACATTTATCATCCGGACACCCCCGATCAAAAAGCAAAAAAAGACCCGAGAGCATCGTTTGAAGGGCTCGCACCCATCGTTTTATATATTCACGGTGGTGGCTGGGCATTTGGCGACAAGGCTGATGTCAACGTAAAGCCGCACTTTTTTACCCGCCATGGTTTCGGGTTCGTCAGCATCAACTATCGCCTTCGTTGGGATTACAAGGTCTACGACCAGGTGGTTGATGTGGTGGCAGCCATTCGCTGGCTGGGGGACAATGCCAAGCAGTATGGCCTGGATGGTCGCCGTATCATCCTGATGGGGCACGGTTCAGGGGGCCATCTGGCCTCGCTGGTGACCGCAGATTCCAGTTACTTCCTCGCCGAAGAGATGGATGGTTCGCAGATCGTTGCTGTGGTCTCAATCGATTCATCGAGTTATGACATCGCCAGGCTGATGCGGGAACTCGGTAGTTTTGTGGAACGGCGACAACATGAGCTGATATTTACCGGGGACGAGAATGTGTGGCGAGCTGCATCGCCGATTACACACGTATCTGAGAGCAAGACGCTGCCGCCCCATGCACTGCTCTACAATGCGGAACGTGACGGCTCTATGTTGCAGGCACGCGGCTATGCCAAAGCCCTGGCAGAAGCTGGCGTCGAAGTTGTAATGATACCGGGTTCCAATAGCGAGCCGGAGCGGATTGATGAGCTGATCGGCACCTCCGGTAACATTGCTACTGGGGCGCTGATGGCATTTCTGCGCAGCCAGATCTAAGGTTAACGGGCTGTTCAATGAACCGTCTTATTCAGAATCCCTGCACTGTTCTTCTATGCGTACTGCTCGCAGTTCTGCCAGTTTCCGGTGTTAGCGCCGGTCGCGACATTGGTGAAACCCAGCTGACGTTGTCACGCAGTATCGCTGGGGCAAACAGCAACGTCACGGTGTTGCTGACCTTGCAGCAGGCCTTGCCCGTTGGCAGCGTCATCAGCGTGCATCAGCATTGGCAGGACCCGCAGCGTTTGCAGATTGAAACCCCCGCGGCTCCGGCGCATGTCACAATACCCGGGCTCCGGTCCGGGTACGAGAAAGTGGATGGCGTTCACGGCGGTTTGAACTCGTTAGTGGCGGTACCGAGCTTTGAAGTCCTCGAACAATCAATGCCTGCAGGCACTGAACTGCGTATAACGGTCAAGGATCTGGCGTTACCGGCGATTGCGGACTATGCGTTTACACTGCCCATTTATGTGCGACGGCCCGACATGCCGGCTCTACTTGTACCTGGCAATTCCGTCACACTCACCAGCGGTGCGTTATCGAAGCTGGCCCTGCGAGCCAGCTCTATTGTCAGGCCCGATCAGCCGGTCGACGTCTGGCTGCGTCTTGAGGACACCTTCGGCAATCTTGCCGGGGCTCAATCTCTGACCCTGGATCTATTAGTTAATGGCACGTTCAGTCAACGCGTTAACGTGACCGAATCAGTTTCCCAGATTGAGGGGGTCAGCTTTCAACGTCCCGGCGTTTATCAGCTAGAGGTTCGGAGCGGTGGCGGCGGGCTGAGAACACTGTCTAACCCGATTCTCGTAGAAACCTCGACTCGACAGGTGCTGTGGGCTGCACTGCTCGAAACCAGCAATCTTTCCACCGGTTATCTGGATCCAGCCACGCTTGAAGCGGCCCATGAGGGCATAGCTGATGTGTTTTTGCCGGCCGATGGCGAGCGCTACCTGCCTGGACCACCTGAGTTGAGCCCTGAAGGCGTGTCCGTCAGGAAACAGCAGGAAAAAAATAGTAGTCGTGTAACCCTCACCACCGATGGCGATACGCTAACTGAGTTCGGCCTTGCTGAATTGCCCACTGATCTGCGGAACAGTGTGTCCCGCCATTTAAAGCAGGTCCAGGTGGTTGCAGGGGGCGGGCATTACCTCTGGCTGCTGCACCGCGCGTTGGATCAGGGTTACCCGGTAGGCATATTTGGTACTAATTACTCCGAGCAGTATCCGAGGAAACAGCCGCCGGTATATACGGGCTTACTGCTTAACGGCGGTGAAACATGGCGTGAGGCGGTGGCAGATGGCAGAAGCTTCGTTTCTGTCGGTCGTAGAATCGTGATGTTGCCGAATCATACAAGATTGGAGATGACTGCAGCGCGAGAGATTGTCGTGGACATCATCGCGGGTGAATCGATCGACAGTATTCAACTGGTCAAGAATGGCGAGATCATTGATGAAGCCAATGGTGCACCCGTGGAAGGCCTGTTCAATCTTGCTTTACACAGTCCCAGCCAACCGTTTAGCAACCTGCTCAGTCGTCCCCGAAATGGTCGTGAATGGCTGGGCTACGTGGCTACGAGAGACGCATCGCTCAATGTCGAAGCCGTCGATAGCCAGTGGGCAACAAGGCGCCAACCCGATGGCCAACGTATCGACTTTCTAACGCGCACACACGGTGACAGGGCCGACTTGTCGTTCTCACTGACACAATGGGATCTCGATACCCTGATTGAAGTCGGTATTGCGCAGGGCTTTGAAGATGCCGCCTGGCTGCCGGTTGATCGTCTTCCGCAGGAGACGCCGAAAGCGCGGTTCCTGGTCACGCTCGCTGAAATTGAAAATGATGCCGTACGCCTGGTAACTACTGCGGGTTATCAGGATGTGGTCACGTTGACTCAAAAAACGGCGCCGATGCCGGGACAGTTTCAGTACCGGTTCGAAGATTCTGAGCCACCCAGAATTGGCGATTACTACTATCTGGTGGTGCGTCTGGTAGATGGTGCAATCGGATATTCGACTCCAATGATCGTTGGCCATGGCGAATCCCCATCGCGTTATCAGTGACAGTGGCCCGGGAAACCCTTAGACTCTCGGCTGGTCAGCACAGGCCCGCCACCGACACCGCACATCGCGGCACGGCAAAGTAACAACACAGTGCGCCACTTGCGTGTCTCACGGAAGTCACTTACTAAGTATCAAGCGGTTTCCCCCCGAAGCCGGCTTGACGCCATTTGATTCCAAACAGTTAGCTCACAGCTTGAGTCGGTCACGGGTGATATACCTGGAGAGAGTTTCTATGTCGTCTAATGCCGCTTCACCCAAAACAGTCTTGATTGTTAAAGCCCTTTGGCACGCTGAGATTGTGGACGCGCTGGTAACAGCCTGTCGAGAGCAGCTCGCCAGCGACGGCGCCACCGTGAGCGTCGAAGAATTTGGCGTACCTGGTGTGGTTGAAATACCACTGTTTTGCCAAAAACTCATCGAAGCTAAAAACCCAGACATCATCATCGTAGCCGGCCTGATCGCAGACCACGGCGTCTATCGCCACGACTTCGTCGCAAGCAGCGTCATGGACGCTGTTATGAATTTGCAGATGCAAACGGGCGTCCCGATCATTTATGGGATTTTGACCCCGCAGGATTTTCAGAGCGAAGGTAGAGAAGCGTTTTTCTTAAGTCACTTCGCGGCGAAAGGGCGGGAGGCGGCGGCGGCCTGCTTAATGATGTTGGCGAACGAATCTTTACTGACGCGGGGCACCGGAAGAGATGACTGACCGCCGCAATCGGGATGTTAAGATAGAGCGACTTAACATTTTGGAAACGGCAACATGAAGTATCTGCACACGATGGTCCGCGTTAACAACATCGACGAATCTATCGACTTTTACTGCAATAAACTCGGTCTCTCAGAAAACTCCCGGTACGACAACGATCAGGGACGATTCACGCTGGTTTTTCTATCGGCCCCGGGCGATGAAGCCGCACAAGTTGAACTGACCTACAACTGGGATGGTGACGATCTTGGTGAAGGTAATCGCAACTTCGGACATCTGGCTTACGCAGTTGATGACATCTATGCCACCTGTCAGCGTCTGATGGATGGCGGTGTGGTCATTAATCGACCACCTCGTGACGGCCGCATGGCATTTGTCCGGTCCCCGGACAATATTTCTATCGAGCTGCTTCAGAAAGGCAACCCGCTGGCACCTGAAGAGCCCTGGACGTCAATGGAAAATACGGGTGATTGGTAGGCTGTCGTCAGTTCAGTACGCTTTACATTTGATGAGTTAAGGCTGAAGGTGGTTGTTAATGCCAGCCTCAATGGCGTTAAGAGAAGCTGCCCAGCGCAGACGAATGACAAGCCGTATCAAATAAGAAGAAGAGGGAGTAGTTATGGCGACCTACATCATGTTGAGCAATCTTACTGACGAAGGCAGGAAAACGCTGAAAGAACGGCCCGAGCGTCTGCATGCTGTAAACAAGGAAATAGAATCCATGGGGGCACGCGTTACCGCGCAGTATGCCACCATGGGTGGTTATGATTTCGTCAACATTATTGAAGCGCCGACCAATGAGGTGATGGCCCGTCTTGCAGTAGAACTCGGCAGCAGGGGTACCATCAAAATTACAACCTTGCCCGCAATGGGGGTGGATGAGTTTGTGGATATGCTCGGAGGACCAGCGACCGAAGAGCGCTGAGTCCATGCCAGCCTATATCCTGCTCAGTCGCTTGTCTTCCGCTGGCCAGCGGGCGATAGCATCGGACCCGGAACAGCTTAAACATATCCGCCAAACACTCGAGCGCTGGGAGGCCAATGTTCTCGCTGACTACCGTTTGCTGGGTGAATGGGATCATTGCACGGTGTTTGAGGTCTCTGACAATTTTCGCGCCCAGAAAGCCGTGCTGCATGAAGAGTTTACCGCGACTGATCAGACTCTGCTGTTGCCTGCCATTGACTTTGAACTATTCACCAGGCTGCTCAAGAAAGAAATTCGAACCGAAGGTCCTCACACCTGGCAGATAAGTCTCTGGGCGCGGCTCGCCCGGTTGGCAATGCGCTGGTATCAGTATGACCGGTGGATCTGGAAATACTTCAAACCCTTTCATGTTACTGGCCTGTCGAACCTCAAGGACGTCAAGGGTCCCTGCATCGTGGTTGCCAATCACACCAGCCACTTCGATACACTGGCGTTGTTGGGCTGTCTGCCTAACCGGATCAGATCAAACATTTATATGGGCGCTGCTGCGGACAGGTGGTTTCTGAAGAATGGCGGCGGTAGGAAAGAGCTTGAGCTTCAACCCTGGTACAACTCCCTGGTCGGCGGTAGCTTCCCCATCAGGCGCGGCGCAGGTTCTGCAACCCTCGATTATTCCAAGTGGCTTCTGGACAATGGCGCGAACCTGGGCATCTTTCCCGAGGGCACCCGGTCTACTTCGCGCAATATGGCACGTTTTAAACATGGTGTTTCAATTCTGGCGCTGGAAAAACAGGTGCCGGTGGTTCCCGTTTATTTGAGTGGTCTGTCAAAGATACGTCCCAAGGGGAGTCGCGATATCAACCCTGGACCTGTCTGGGCCCATATTCAACCGCCCGTAACACTCGAGAGTAACCTGTCCGTACCTGACGCCACTCGCCGCATCTATGAGTCGCTGCTAAGGCCGCATGAGCGCGTCTTGGCGCTCGGCCCGGAAGCGGGCGAGACACCTTAGGATCAGGCATTGCACCGCAACCGAACGCGGTGATAAGACATGTCACAACAGATTGGTTTCGATGTACGCTGCCACGCCGTCTTCAGTGTTGGCAAGGGTCACATCGTTCGCAGATGCCTTAACATCGTCGGCCGCCTGACCCATGGCCACGGCGTGACCCGCTTTAGAGAACATCGCGATGTCATTGTGCGCATCACCAAATGCCAGGACACTGGTTGTCGCAATTCCCAGGTGGTCGCATGCTTTATCGAGGGCGATACCCTTGTCGGCCAGCTTTGCCGTAATGGTAATGACCGTTCTGCCACTGGGACCAATCGAGTCAAAAATATTCACGTCCGCCAGATAAGAGGTCTCGTGAAGTGCGCGAACGGCGGCAATGGTCTCTGAACCCTGAACGGTGGCAATGCGTGGCGGCTGTTCATGATCCGGCAATGACTGGACCCATTTCAGTTCGTTGGAAAGGTGTTCAGGTCCTGGCTTTTTGTCTATTTTCAGCCAGGTATGATTATCTACGGTTGCCGTGGCGATACACCGGTTGCTGTTACAAATCGCATAAAGTTCTTCGACGAATGTGGCAGGCAGCCTTGAATCATAGATATCACTTTGCAGTTCCGTACAGTAAACCTGAGCACCACTGCAGGCGATAATGGGTGTTTCTTTCAGGCCAATCTCTGCGGCAATACGCTCTGCAAGTTGACGCCATCGGGCGGTGGCGATGACGACCTTGAGCCCTGCATCGCTCGCGCTTTTAACGGCGCTTCTGTTACGTTCGGACAGCGATTCACCGACCAGCAGGGTGCCATCCAGATCTATCGCCAATGCCTTAATGTTGTTCATTGTTAATTGACTCCCGGTGCGCCAATCGGAAAGATGGGACGTTAGCATGCGCGCGCACCTTTATCACGATGCCGCGCGCCAGGAAGATGACGAGGAAACAACAATGGTTGATCAGGTATGGCTGGATAAAGTTACTGAGGAGGTCCTGGAACCGGACCTGAAGATTTGCGATCCGCATCACCATCTTTGGGATCGTCATGGTAGTCGGTATCTTCTGCACGAGTTACTTGATGATCTTCAGACAGGCCACCAGGTTGTCAGCACCGTGTTCGTTGAATGTGATTCCATGTTCAATGCTGATCTGTCACCTCAGTTCGCGCCCGTTGGTGAAACAGAGTTTGTCCAGGGTGTAGCCGCTATGAGCGCTTCTGGAGGCTACGGAGACATTCGGGTTGCCGCGGGAATTGTCAGCTTTGCCGATTTGACGCTGGGTAGCGGCGTTCGAGCGGTGCTTAAGGCCCACATCGATGCTTCGGTGAATCGTTTTCGGGGGATTCGCCATGCAGCGGGGTGGCACCAGAGCCCAGACATCAAGAATTCACATTCGAACCCGGTTGAACACCAGATGCTTAAGGATGATTTCCTTGAGGGTTTTCAGGTGCTGGGGGAGATGGGGCTGACCTTTGATGCCTGGTGTTATCACGAACAAATTCCTGAATTCGTCCAGTTGGCGAAAGCCAATCCTGATGTCACCATTATTCTTGATCATTTTGGCGGACCCCTGGGGATAGGGCCTTATGAGGGCAAACGCGACGAGGTGTTTGCAACCTGGCGAGAACATGTCCTTGCCTTGAAAGACCTGCCAAACGTGTTTTTTAAACTGGGTGGCATCAACATGAAAGTAAACGGGTACGACTGGCACAAGCGCGCCTTACCGGCCTCATCCGATGAGTTGGTGGAACTGACAGGCCCCTACTATGAACTATGTATCAATGAATTCGGTGTTGATCGTTGTATGTTCGAAAGTAACTTTCCCGTTGATAAGGAATCTGTGTCCTATCCCGTTTTATGGAATGCCTTCAAGAAGATGGCGCAGTCGAAGAGCGAACGGGAAAAACATGCACTGTTTCACGACACAGCGACACAGGTTTACAAGCTTTGATCAACACCGTGGTCAGTAACAGAGAAAACCATGAATAGAAGAACACTGCTGTCCAGAATTGTAGCCGGATTCGCGGCCGTCACTGCCATGGGTATCTCGGTCCCTTTTTTGCGCTCCCTCATGCCAAGCTTTGATAACGAGATGATTCTGGATGTAGATCTGTCTGCAATGACACCGGGTGATGTCCGCTCTGTTCGTTGGCTGGGCCGGAATGTGTTGCTGATCAAACGGCGGCCGGGACCAGTGGCAGCGCTGGATCTGTCCAGTGAAGGCTTTGAGGACGCTGATTCCAGTCGTTCATCCCAGCCTGAGTTTGCTGTGAACCCGGGGCGAGCAAGGAAAGCGGATCACCTTGTCGTGTTCTCAAACTGCACCCACCTCGGATGCGAGGTTGAACCGCTGACGGCAGATGGATTCAAGGGATTCAGTTGTCCCTGTCATCGCAGCCGCTTTGACATTGCTGGTCGGGTCGAGAAAGGTTCTGCCGCCAAAAAGAATCTGGAAGTTCCTTACTATGAATATGTCGGACGCGAAGTTATTCGCCTTCGAAAGGTTTGATATGACGCCAGCTAAGCGGAGAAATTTGACGCTACCTCGTTCACATCGAAACATGCCTTGCAGCGTTGGACCCATCTGTTTGACGCAATTGAGCGATTCTGGTGATGTTGACACCTGGCGTCATAACCCGGATCTGCCATAAAAAATTTACTGGTTGTTTACCACAGCAAGACCGGTAAAAACGGCGAAATGGCTGAGGCACTGAAGCGCGGTATCGAACATCCGGACATTGCGGTGGCGCTACGTTTCCTTAAGACCTTTGATGCCGGACCCGAGGATTTACTCTGGGCAGACGGTATCGTTTTTTCCACACCGGAAAACTTCGGCTATATGTCTGGCGCGATGAAGGACTTTTTTGATCGCACTTTTTACGAGGTTGAAGGCAAGGTCGACGGAAAACCCTATTGCATGATGATCGGTGCCGGCAACGATGGCACGGGGGCACTGACGTCGATTAGGCGTATCTGCAACGGCTACAACTTCAGAGAGGTTCAGGACCCGATTGTGGTGATCGGCGAATTGTCTGATGACCAGATCAAGGCCTGCGAGGAACTTGGCATGGCCATGGCTGCCGGCCTGGAAGCCGGGGTCTTCTAGTCCCGTGTAAGGCGATCGATAGCGGCGAGAATATCATCGAGCAGGGGGCGTTCCCGGTAGTTTTGCTCTGCGAACCTGGCAAAGACTTTGCCGTCGGCATCCAATAGAAACACGCCCGGATAAGGCACGCCATGGTAGGGTGATGTCGGATCAATCTCGGTATTCAGAAGCCCGAGTGCCGTGATGACCGGTGAACCTTCATCGCTGATAACCGTGTAACTGATCCGGTATTTTCTGACAAATCGATCCAGTGTCTTCTGATCGTCATACAGAATTGCGGCAACGCCGATGCCAGCTGATTCGATGTCTGCTGTGTTGGCTTGCAGCTCGACCAGCTGCGTCACGCAATAAGGTCACCAGTCGGTGCTGCGATTAAAGTATAGCAGGGTGCCTTTTTGACCCTGAATATCCGTAAGACTTGTCCGTTCGCCCTGATGATCATAGGACGTAAAATCTGGCAACGCCTTGCCTTCCGGCAGATGCGGCGCCCACTCCCAGGTTTCTTCGCCATAGGCAAACGTTGAAAGGGTTACCAGTAATATCGCAAGCGCAGTTTTCATGCGCTAATCTTACGTTAATTCCCGGCTATAAAGAATGAGGTGCCATGTCACCGTTGAACGTTGTTGGAATCGATCATCTGGTACTCAGAGTTGCCGACCTGGAAGCTGCCCGGGCTTTCTATGAGGATGTTCTCGGCTGTCAGCAGGAACGCAGCCTGCCGGAGCTGGGCCTTTATCAGTTGCGTGCCGGCGAGCAACTGATTGATCTTGTGCCCATCGGCTCAACCCTGGGCGGAACCGAACCGGTTAATCAGTCCCAGGCTAACCAGGACCATTTCTGCCTGACCATCGACCCCTTTGATGAGACTCAATTGCTCGACTATCTGTCGGCGCAAGGCATCGCGTGTTCCGAGGTTGCGCAACGATATGGTGCTCATGGGTTCGGTCCCTCGGTTTACATCAAGGACCCTGACGGTAACACCGTAGAACTCAAGGGTTCTCAAGGCTCGTTTGTTTCAGGTTAAGGAAACCGCTAACCTGCGAACTGTCTTTCCCAAAAAAACTAGAATAATCAGAAAGATGTCTGAATTTGATCAGAAAGTGGTTGTCGTTACTGGCGCTGGTCGCGGTCTGGGGCGTTCTCATGCGCTGGCGTTCGCAAGAAGAGGCGCCCGGGTTGTTGTTAACGACCTGGGTGGCGCTGTGGATGGCACTGGCAGCGGTCCTACCGCGCAGTCGGTGGTCGATGAGATTCATGCCTTCGGCGGTAACGCTATCGCGAATACAGCCTCGGTCGCGACGCAAGCGGGTGCGCAATCCATCATTGATGATGCGGTCAGCGAATTTGGCCAGGTGGATATCGTGGTGAACAATGCCGGTATTCTCAGGGACAAGACCTTTGCCAATGTGACGCTTGAAAACTTTCGTGCTGTACTGGATGTGCACCTCATGGGAGCGGTCATGGTGACGAAGGCGGCCTGGCTTTGACGCGGGCTGACAGCTCTGGCCCGATCTCTTCAGACCACGCCTGCGCCGCCAGGGAAGATTCTCTCAGCAGCGCTGGCATTACGCGGTTCGCTTTCTGGCCAACCGGGGACCGGTTGAACGCGATCAGTCCCTCGAGCTCCTCCAGCGTGAAATAACGGGCATAGATGCGATAAATCCGTTCCTGGAGTGCTTCTCGCTGGAGCTGTTCTGTCACCACGGCGTCAACTTCGACGGCTATCACCCGGATCTCAGCTTCATTCAGGTCGATGGCATTAGCCTGGAGCACGGAAATCAGCTGGCGTGTAAAGGTCTGAGTCAATTGGGACTGATCTGCCTGAGCCCGCGTGATCTCAAGCAGTTCCCTGATGGCTTCACGCTTGACGGGCTCAATATCCTGGGCACGGGTCCAGGCTGTACTCGTGAGTAATACCATCATCAACAGCGGCGTTTGCCAGCCGCATTTCATGCCGTTGTTTCCATTCTAATGACGGCGCGTTTGTTGATTCGACCTGAAAGACGGGAGAAAAAGTCTGTTAACTTCATCTGCCAGCCATATTTTCTATGCAACAGTTCATAGGCGAGCGTTATCTCTTCAGTGGATTCAACCAGGAATGCCTCGCATGGTATCCAGGTCCCGACTGATCCACCTTTGAAATCACAGACCGCAATTTCCGCATGCCGGTTGTTTCGGATGCGCTTAACCTTGCCCGCGCTCTGTTCACTGAACAGGTAATAAGTTGAGCTATCTTTACTCGCAAACCAAACCGGCGTATCAACGGCAACACCACTTTTTCTGAAGGTTCGAAAGGATAGGTAGGGCGCTTCAGGATTCATTGGGTCAGGGTATCTGTTTCTGCGGCAGGAAGCGAACCCGTGTAAGGTTTAACTTCAGGTTATATTTACAACCTATTGTTTAAATTAGGTTTATTACCGTATTTTCAGCAGCAGAACGAGCAGTATGGGTGTCCCAATCGCCTGCAGCAGCATGAAGCGAACCAGCACCTGGGTATTCGACCAACCCATATTGTGTCGGACATGGTCGTGCAATGGATAACGAACCTGACCAAAAATTCCGATCTTAAAGAACCTTAGCAGCGCCACCTTGATCATGCCGGTTGCGCCATTAACCAGAACGACAAAAGCCACCACAAGAATCAGGAACGGATTGCCGCACGCCAGAACCAGGACGCCCAGCATCAGCCCGACCGGTCGTGAGCCCGCGTCACCCATCAGCACGGCGCTTGGGTAGCTGTTATGCCAGAGGTAACCCGCCAGGCAGCCAACCAGCACAAATGCCATGATTGCCCAGTCTGCGCCAAGCGCATAGTGCGGGACCAGCAGATACTCCGAGATGTCAGCGTGGCCAACGATGCCATAAAGAATCGCGCCGAGGAAAAGGATGGCCATGCTCGACAGGCTGGCAGACAGGCCATCGACCCCATCGGTGCAGTTAGTGGCATTGATCGAGACCCAGATCAGCAACGTCGCACCGAGAATGAACAGGGCAGGTGACAGAATAATGGGATCTTTGAACAGGGGTAGCCAAAGCGTAAACGGCTTTAGCTCGCAGATAATCATGGAGGCAACAATTGCTATCACCAGGTCTATGGCACCAAGGCGGTATTCACTCCAGCCCGTTTCAGAGCGGTCGTCCAGGTAGCCAACAATCATCGCGACCATGACGCAGCCGAGGATACCGACAAATTTCCAGTCAAACGGCACAACCAGCAGACACAGGACCACAAATATTGGAATGAAGAAGAGTCCGGCGGAAATCGGTTTACCGATACTTTTTTCAGCGTCGATCGCATATTCGCGACCTTTGTCGCGCGGTAACAGATGCCAATATCTCGGCAGCATCCACCAGGTAATCAGCGCGGCCAGGGCCGTGCCAAGTCCGGCTAGGAAGGCATAGGAGGCGAGCAGACGAAAGGGGCCGGCGATATCCGCCATGAGTTGTCCGATGTAATAAAGCACGGTTTGGTCGACTCGCTGGGAAAGTCAGATTATAGGCAGATACAGTGCCAGAATAATGAATGCTTGTTGGAGATTATCTGACGATTGACGCACGTGTCAGTTAATTGTCAGCTGATCTGCATCCAGGTAAGCCGGGAACGCCTGACGAAATGCCCTGAGCTTTTCCATATCCAGGGTCACCGCGAACACGCCGTCACGTTCGCCCAGGGCCAGCTGAACCTCGCCGTCGGGTCCAAAAACCGTTGAATCGCCGCAATACGCAACGCCGTTACCATCTGATCCGATTCTGTTCAGGCCTATCACGTAACAGAGGTTTTCAATGGCACGTGCCTGAAGCAGGGCCAGCCATTGCGATCGCCTGGCTGCAGGCCAGTTCGCAACGTAAATCAGCACATCATAGCGTTCGGCTTCAATGCCGGGGTTTCGACTCCAGGCAGGAAATCTCAGGTCATAACAAATCTGAGGCCGGATTCGACATTGTTGGTGAGCAATGAGCAGGTTCTGGCGGCCTGCGGCATAATGATTGTGCTCGTCTGCCATGCGAAACAGGTGTCTTTTATCATAACTGGCGAACCGGCCATCGGGGGGCATCCAGACGAATCGATTGAAGCAGGCTCCAGCATCCCTAATGATCACGCTGCCGGCAACTGGGGCCTGCCGGGTTCTCGCCAGTTCAGCCATCCAGGCGATGGTGGGGCCGTCCATGGATTCGGCAAGCTGCTCAGAGGCCATGGAAAAGCCGGTTGAAAACATTTCCGGCAGTAAGAGCACCCCATCATCGGCGTCCTGACTCAGCGCGAGCAAATGATCTCTATTGGCCTGTGGTGATTCCCAGTGAAGACTGGTTTGTATCAGGTTGAATGTCGTTGATGCTAATGCGGTCATAGGGGCAAAACCGTGGGGCAAAACAGCAGATCAGCGGCATCGATCATGCGAAGTACTCTCGTAGTCGGCTCGCAGCGCTCGCCAGCGTGTTCTCATCCTTGGCGAAACAGAATCTGATCAGCTGATTTGCGGGCGGCTTGTCGTAAAACGCAGACACGGGAATGGCTGCGACCCCGGCATTTCTGGTCAGCGCCGCAACGAAGGTGCGGTCGTCGTCCGACGACAGCGTGTTGTAGTCAGCGAGCTGGAAATACGTACCCGCACTGGGTCGCAGACGGAACCCGATACCTTGCATTTGTTCCAGAAAGGCATCGCGCTTTTGCTGGTAAAAAGCGGGTAAGCCGGCATCGTGTTCGGGATGGTGTTCGAGAAAATCCGCGATGGCCCACTGGGTCGGGGTATGGGTGGTAAAAGTGACGAACTGATGAACCTTTCTAAACTCATGGGTCAGTGCTGGCGGGGCGATGCAATATCCGACTTTCCACCCGGTTGCATGACAGGTCTTGCCAAATGAGGAAACCACGAATGCCCGGTCGCGCAGCATCGGGTGAGCGGCCACCGTCAGATGCTGCTTGCCATCAAAAACCATGTGTTCGTAGACCTCATCTGACAGGATCAGCGTTTGAGTGCCATCAACGATGGCGGCTAACTGGTCAAGGTCTGCGGCCGAGAGCAAAGCACCGGTGGGGTTGTTGGGTGAATTAACAATGATCAGGCGGGTCTTTGGCGACATCCGCCGGCGTACCTCATCCCAGTCAACGTGAAAATCCTCGCCGACCAGCGGGATATGCCGCGTGGTGCCGCCAGCCAGCTTCACGGCAGGTGCGTAGCAATCATAGGCGGGATCAAAGACGATCACTTCATCGCCTGGTTGAACCGTCGCGTGGATGGCCACGAACAGTGCCTCGGTTGCCCCCGATGTCACGGTGACTTCAGTTTCCGGATCGACGTCAATGGCGTAGCAGCGATCAGACTTGCCCGAGATCTGCTCACGAAGATAAGGTATGCCATGCATGGGCGGATACTGGTTGTAACCCGCGCCAGCGTAGTGCGCCAGACGCTCGGTTAACGCTTCCGGGACAGAAAAGTCCGGGAACCCCTGTGATAGATTGATTGCGTCGCATTCCGCCGCCATGGCTGACATGACGGTAAAGATGGTGGTGCCGACATCGGGTAATTTCGAAGTGATTTGCATCGCAGTCAGGATGCCAATTCTTTGAGCCAGTCCCTTGGCCTCAGGTAGTCGTCGTATAGCACGGCCTCCGGAGATCCTGGCTCCGGTTGCCAGTTGTACTTCCAGATTGCGACCGGGGGCATGCTGGCGAGGACGGACTCAATGCGTCTGCCGGACTGAATGCCGTACTTCGTGCCCCGGTCGATAGCAAGATTAAACTCTGCATAGCGGCCCCGACGATATAGCTGAAATTCACGTTCTCGCTCGGTGAAAGGCATATTTTTACGACGCTCCAGAATAGGCAGATAGGCCGGCAGAATAGCATCACCGATACTTCTGGTCAGCGCAAAGCTCTGCTCGAACCCATCCTGATTCCAATCATCGAAAAACAGACCACCCACCCCTCGGGGCTCTTTTCGGTGGCTGAGGAAAAAATAGTCATCGCACCAGGTCTTGAAATGGTCATAGAGGCCGTCACCGAAGCCCTGCACACTGTTTCTGGCGGTCTCATGCCAATGCACGACGTCCTCGGGGAAGGGGTAAAAGGGTGTCAGGTCGAAACCACCGCCAAAATGCCAGTAGCTGTCATCAACCAGGAAGAACCTCAGGTTGGCGTGAAATGTCGGTGCGTAAGGGTTTCTCGGATGCATGATCATTGAGATCGCGGTCGCTTGAAAGCCTTTACCCGCAAGATCCGGGTTCCGTTCGCTGGCAGCTGCGGGCAGGGCGTCCCCTCTGGAGTGAGTGAATTGCACAGCACCACGTTCAAGTACCGGGCCATCGTCGATGACCCGTGGTTGGGAAAGCCCGCCTTCAGGCGTCTCGATTTGCTCAAGGCTGAAGGTGCTCTCACCATCAACTGCCGCCAGGCTATCGCAGATGCGGGTCTGCAGGGCGAGGAAGTAATCTCGGACGGCTTCAATATTGACTTTTTCTGTTAATGGCTTGTTCAACGCGACTCCGCTGCAAATGGCACTGTGGAAAACTCGCAACTCTATACAATTCCTGAGCGATTTACATTGATGTACATCAGGAGCGTCCGACAGCGCCACAAGTGGCTCGATTTCGTTTAGTATTGCCGGTCTTAAATTCACGGCAACAGGACTGGCACTACCCATGAGCGATCTGAATTCCGAACTGGCCGCGGTCAGCAGTGTCGTAGCAAAGGCGCTATCGCACGTACGCGCACATTGTGAATCTGACGGACGTCTGAATGGCGCCAGGCTGGACGAATTCCAGCAGGCAACCTCGGAACTGGCAGTCTGCACGGCAGAATTGCAGTGTGCAGAGAACTATTTGCACTATGCCGATTCTCGCGGTGAGCTTGAGCAACAGCTGGCCAATGCTTTTACCGCCGAAGTCATGGCAAACATCCAGGGCAGGCTGGGCCGTAGCCCGCAGGACTACGGGCTGGAGGCCGCGGATGTCGCAAAACTGGCGTTTGAACACGGCCGACAACATCTCAGTATCAGCAATCTTGAGTCGCTGGGTCGAAAGATTGTCGCCAGCGGTGGCGATCTCGGTGATCGCGGTCTGGACGAAGAAAAGCTCCTTATGGCTGACACCTTCAGACAGTTCACCGAACAGGTCGTCAAACCGCTCGCTGAAGATATTCACCGGCAGGATCAGATTATTCCGGACGAGATTCTTGAAGGGGTCAGGGAACTGGGTTGTTTTGGGCTCAGCGTTCCCCAGAAGTACGGTGGCCTGCTGCCGGACGATCAGGAAGACAATCTCGGCATGATTGTCGTGACAGAAGAGCTGTCCCGTGGCTCTCTTGGCGGTGCCGGCAGCTTGATCACCCGTCCCGAGATTATGGCCAGAGCCTTGATCGAAGGTGGTACGGAACAACAGAAAAGTGAGTGGTTGCCCAAAATCGCCGTCGGCGATCCACTTTGCGCCATTGCAATCACAGAACCTGACTTTGGCTCAGATGTCGCCTCGATGAAACTCAAGGCGACGCAGACTGAAGACGGCTGGGTGCTCAATGGTGCCAAGGCCTGGAGTACTTTTGCAGGAAAATCAGGGGTGTTGCTGACACTCGCCAGAACCGACCCGGATCCATCGCTCGGGCACAGGGGACTGAGCCTGTTCATGGTTGAGAAACCCGCCTTTGATGGCGAGGAATTTGAGGTCGAGCAACCGGGCGGCGGCAAACTCTCTGGGAAAGCGATTGCCACGCTGGGATATCGTGGTATGCATTCGTTTAACCTGTTTTTTGATGACTTCTTTGTACCCTCCAGCCACATGATTGGTGAAGGGCAGGGCCTCGGCAAAGGCTTCTACTTCACTATGCGCGGTTTCATGGGTGGTAGAATCCAGACCGCCGCTCGAGCCTGCGGCGTGATGCAGGCCGCGTTCGAATGCGGCCTGAACTACGCGCTTGATCGCAAGGTGTTTAGCAAACCGATTGCGGAGTATCAGCTGACGCTCGTCAAGTTCGCCAAGATGGCTATGTATCTTGGGGCATCACGACAGTTTACCTACAAGGTTGGTCGCATGATGGATGAGGGCGGCGGCCAGATGGAGGCCAGCCTGGTCAAGTTATTGGCGTGCAAGCTCTCTGAGTGGATCAGTCGGGAAGCCATGCAGATTCACGGCGGTATGGGCTATGCGGAAGAAACTGCCGCATCCCGGTTCTGGCTGGACGCCCGGGTGCTCTCTATCTTCGAAGGCACCGAAGAGACACTCGCGTTGAAGGTTGTCGGTAGAAACCTGATCGAAAACGCCGCCTGAACATGATTTACTAATATCATCTGACGATGATGTCACCCGGAAAGAAAGGAACGACTATGGATTTGGATTTTAGCCCTGAGGATTTTGCGTTTCAGCAGGAGGTCCGCAGCTGGATCGACGAAAAATACCCCCAGGAAATGCGTGACCGTCGCGCCAGGAGTCCGGGCGGCTCGCTGACCAAGGAAGACTATGTTTATTGGCAGCAGGCGCTCTATGAGCGAGGCTGGGCGGGCGTTAACTGGCCAACTGAATATGGAGGCCCAGGATTCACCGCAACGCAACGGTACCTTTTCGACCTGGAAATGGCTGCAGCAGGCACCCCGGGCGTCATGCCTTTTGGCCAGAACATGGTCGCTCCCGTTATTATGAAATTTGGCACTCAGGAACAGAAGGACAAGTACCTTCCCGACATTCTGGCGAGTCGCGTCTGGTGGTGTCAGGGTTATTCCGAACCGGGTTCGGGGTCTGACCTGGCTTCATTGCGGACCAAGGCCGTCAGGGATGGCGATCATTATGTCGTCAGTGGTACCAAAACCTGGAACACGCTTGGCCAATATGCAGATATGATCTTCTGTCTGGTTCGAACCAGCGACGAGGACATTCCGCAAAAGGGCATCTCCTTTTTGCTGATAGACATGCACTCTCCGGGCATCGATGTGCAACCTATCGTCACTATCGACAACCCGCCTGAGGGTTATCAGGAAATCAATATGGTCCATTTTGAGGACGTTCGGGTGCCGGTTGAGAATCTCATCGGCGAAGAAGGTAAAGGCTGGACCTATGCCAAGTATCTACTCGAATTTGAGCGGGGTAACGCCTACAGCCATGGCCTTAAAGCAACGCTTGACCACATCAAGACGATGGCGGCTGGCAAACAGAACGGCCAGGGACAAACGCTGACTGAAGACGACGAATTTCGTCAGAAATTGGCCCAAACCGAGATTGCGATTTCTGCAATGGAATTCACCGAGCTGAGAATTCTTTCAAGCCTGTCGGCAGGCAAGAATGTTGGTCCCGAGTCATCTCTGCTTAAATGCCGCGGCACCGAGTTGCAGCAGGAACTGACCGAATTGGCGATGGATGCTGTCGGCAACTACAGCGTGCCGTTCAATCATCCTGCCCCCGAGAAGGGTTCAAATGCTGAACCCATTGGTCCCGATTACGCCAATGTGACCGCGCCAGAGTATTTTAATACGCGCAAGGTCTCTATTTACGCGGGGTCCAACGAGATTCAGCGGAACATAATGGCGAAGCTGGTGCTCGGGCTCTAGCGACCACACAACCTGTTAGAAAACAGCTAAAATCAGATAACAGCTAAAAAAGGGGCGCTTGGTTTATCACACCTTTGACGCAGCTAGTGAATCGCGTCAGCTTTCACGGGCGTGGAGAAATCCGACAGCGCTGTCACCTTCTCGGGCAAAGGTAATGGCTGGTTACGTTTGTTGGCACGGATCGGCGGCAAAGGCGTTTGAGTCAACGCCCGGGAAACCAGTTCTGGCAAACCCAGCATCTGAAGAATCGACCTGATCGCGTAATCAATGGCATTTCTGCCTGCCTGACCTTGTTCAATGGCGACGTTAACGTGGCAAGACATACCGCTGATGAGTGTTTGCGTAAAATGCACGTCATCGACACGGAACCGGCCTGCCTTAACGCCGCGCTCGATATCTGCGACGGCCTGTTCTGCGGGCTGTTGCAGGCTCTTGTTCGCAATCCCGGTATAGTTGGTAAACTCGCGCCACTCCTGGTTATCCGCGGTTTGTTGAAAATAGTATCGCAGCGTCATGGCAACCAGCATTGCCGGATCTTTGACCTTCTCCCGTGCAATATCAAGGTCGGCCGCCAGCTGTGACCGAATATCATTGGCAACCGCAACAAAAATATCCTGTTTGGATTCAAAATAATTGTAGTAGGTGCCGGTCGCAACGCGGGCTTTGGTTGTGATTTCCTGCACGGAAATGCGATCGTGGCCTTTCTCGAATACCAGGTCGTGGGCAGCATCCAGCAACGCCCGTTTGGTCGCCTGTCTTCGATCGGAGTTAACAACTTCCATGTGTTTCACAGTGTTTATAGGTTCCATTCAAAAATAACAGCAAGTGGTTGATAATAACTGCATAAATAATGGAAAACAGTGGTGAAACACCTGAAATATGACGGGGTTCACAAAAAAGTGCGTTTTCCCGCGGATTTACCTACTATCTAAGGGCTAGGCGGCGTTACCGAAACACATGGGTCTGGACGCCTTTTTTTCTGATGATCATGGATCAGTCGTATGGATCATCCCGCAAATGAGATAGCCGACCTTGTCACCGGCATCGTGTTGCTGCTGCTGGTTGCGGCGGTAACCGCGATGGTCAGCAAACGCCTTGAGCGGTTACCTCTCACTATTCTGCTGGTCTTTGTGGGCATCGCTATTGCGACCTTCGGCCATAATGTCCCCGGCCTGACTATCCTGGCAGACTTCCATCTGACGCCAGAACTGGTGTTGTTCGTCTTTATCCCAACTTTGATTTTTGAGTCTGCTTACAACCTCGATGCCCGGCAGGTGTCGGCGAATATCTGGCCGATCCTGACGCTGGCCATCCCGGGACTCCTGATTTCCACCGGCATTATTGGCGCGATTTTTGCCATCTTTACGGACTTTGACCTGATGGTTGCGCTCTTGCTTGGCGCTATTCTGAGCGCAACTGACCCGGTTGCGGTGATCGCTATCTTCCGGCAACTCGGCGTACCCGAAAGGCTCACCATTCTGGTGGAGGGAGAAAGTCTGTTTAATGACGCGACATCCCTGGTCCTGGCAACCATTCTGATCGGGCTTTTGAGTGCCGGCGGCTTTTCCTCGTCTGTCTTTGCCAGCGGTACGCTGGAATTCCTGATGGTGTTTGTCGGGGGAATTGCCGTGGGCTGGTCGCTTGCGATTCTAACGGGGCACGCCCTCGGCGCTATCGAATCCGATCCCGCTATAGAAATTACTTTAACCACGATTCTCGCCTATTTTTCCTTCATCATTGCTGAGCATGTGTTTCACGTCAGCGGCATCATGGCGGTGGTTGCGGCGGGCATGACGATTGGTTCCTGGGGCAAATCAAAGGTATCGCCGTCATCCTCGGCATTTATGGCGCATTTCTGGGAATACCTGGCTTTCGTCGCAAACGCGCTGATTTTCCTGATGGTAGGGCTGCAAATTGACCTCGTCGTGCTCTGGCAGTCAATTGGGTTGATTGGTTTGGTTGCCGTTGCCATGCTCATTTCAAGGGTTGTCGTCATCTTTGGCGTTGTGCCTCTGGTGGGCAAATTGCCGGGCTCAGAACCCATTCGGTTTCCCTTTCAGGCCGTCATGTACTGGGGGGGGCTGCGTGGCGCCATCGCGCTGGCCATCGTGCTGTCGCTTCCCGCATTTGATTACAAGGACACGCTGGTTTCACTGGTCATGGGGGCAGTGCTCTTCACGCTGGTTGTGCAGGGCTTGACGATCGAGCGGTTGGTTAAATACCTGGGGCTTGATGCGCTCAGTATGCCTGAGCAGTTTGCCCGGCTTGAAGGTGATCGGTATGCGCGCCAACAGGGGCTTGAGCGCTTGAATACTCTGGTCGATGATGGTCTCTTTTCGCAGCGGGTTGCCGACAACATACGAGAGCAATGTGAGCGCCGCCTGCGTGAACTCAACGCTGAGATCGAGGCGTTGAACAGCAGCATGTCGCAGGTCGAGATGGCGGGTATTCTCGCCATGCGCTGCCTGGCCAGGGAGAAAGCCAGGATTTACGAGCTCTTTGCAAGGGGCCTGATTAACGAATGGGCTTTCAGAGAACTCGATCACACTGTCGACGTGCAAATTGATGAGGTCCGACATCGCGGCTTGATGCCAACGGCAGATATCGAACCGTCGATTGGTCAGCTAATCAGTGACGGGGTTATCAGTCTGTTGCAGCGGGTAGGGGCCTCAACCCTCGTTGAACAACTGTCCACAACACGCATTATTAGAGATTACGATGTCGCCTGGGGTCGCTATCGCGCCGCAAACTCAGTTTTGCAGACGCTGACTACTATCGCCGGAGAAAGCCGTATCGATGCGTCCACAGCAACAGAATTGCGCGAGGTCTATACCGGTATTCTGCAGACAACCAAGGCCCAGATTGACGAGGTTGCCGATCAGTACCCTGAGTTTATTGAGACTATTCAGGAGCAGCTTGGGCAACGCCTGCTATTGATCGCTGAACATGATTCGATCGAACATGCGGCTGAATTGGGGATGATAAAAGCAGGTATCGCCAGTGAAATTCTCAAAGATCAGTCAGAAAGAATCAGACAGTTAAAACAGGCGGATATTAATGCCCTGTTTGAAATCGAGGTGAGCGAAATCCTGAAAAAGGTCCCGATGTTCCAGGACATTGATCACGCACATCACACCGATATCGGTCAATACTTTCGACGGCGAACGGTTCCTCGCGGTAAAGAGATTATCCGGCAGGGCGAGGCGGGTGATTCGATGTTCCTGATAGCCAGGGGTATCGCGAATGTGCAGATTAAAGAGGGTGGTAAATCGAGCCAGGTTGCGACGCTGTACGCCGGTGACTTTTTTGGTGAGTCTGCGCTGATCCATGGCGCACGTCGCAATGCGACCGCCGTCGCAGCAACACCCTGCTCACTATACGAGCTGAAACGAGAAGATCTGGATCGGTTATTCCTCGACTATCCGGCGATAAATGCGGCCGTAAAATCAACGGATGAGCAGCGCCTTTCCGAAAACACGATGACGGGGTATCGGTCGCAATGAGCAGGGGATCCGCCATTTACACCAGCTATGGCTCGGCTGAGTGACCACCTGGCTTGCCTGTTCGTTGGTCCTGCATCTTGTCGATTACGTTGTCGGTCCTGTCTTTGAGCTCTGACACCAGCCCACCTTTTTCGTACTCCGTCAGCACGATGTTTTCAGCGTGTTTAAGGAAATCATCCGCACTGTTCGCTCTGGGTTCATTGTCATAGGTGTTGAAGAGGTTTATCCACCGGTCAGTTTGATGACCCAGCGCAAGCAGACGGTAAAAGAAACGTCCGGGATCACGCTGGCTTGTCAGCACGCCAGCAATAGCGGCCAAAATAGAAATCGGGCTCAGAAGCAGGTCTCGCAAGCCATCCAGCAAAAGCTTGAACTGAAAGGCGAGCACATCACGTAATAGCCGCCAGCGCCCTGGTTTTGCTGCTTCAGTTTCCAGAACAGCGCGCTCATCGGTCATGCCAGTCGCTCCTTGTTGGTCAAATACCATTGCTCAACCTCGTCAGCAGTACCGCTGAAATGAACGCGTGTCTGCTTTTTACTGAGTTGATAGTTATACATGGGGTCATAATAGTCGTTGAGCAGGCAGGTGATCCACGCCCGATGCCCCTCAAACTGACCGGATCTCATCGCATCCCGACTCAGCGCATCCAGCATCAGGTGCCGCAAATCACGATGCGCGACGTTGCCGAGTCGCTTTCTGATCGCGTCGATAGCCCCCAGAAGATAGTTCGAAAAGTGATCGTGCGCCTGCTCTCCATAATACGCTTCAAAGGCCTGCCACTGACGCACAATATATTCCTGGTAAATATGCTCAGTGCGTTGCGCCAGACTTTCTTCTATTAACAGTAGTGGCGCCTGTTTCATCGCCTGCTGGATCGATGGCGGCACATGTATCCGACCTATCAGGCGTCCCTCGTCCTCAATCATGATGCGCCGCGCCGCTTTTTTCTTAAGCAACTCGATCGCGATCAGGTTCTCAAAATCGATTTGCGCGGGCTGCGGGCTTAAAAAACCACCAAAAGCGCTGCCTCGATGATTAGCGAGGCCTTCAAGATCAATAACTTCATCGAAACGTCTCAGAAACTCGGTTTTGCCGGTGCCCGTCTTACCACCAATAACCAGGAAATCCGGGAGGTTTTCCAGCTGGGATCGGAGATATTGCCGCAGTTTCTTATAACCGCCCTCAATGCGTTGGATGTCTGTGCCCGCTGCCGTCAGCCAGTCTGTCGCCGTTTGTGAGCGAAGGCCACCGCGAAAACAGTAGAGCAGGGCGTCTGGATGCGCCTGGATGAACTGCTGCCAGGCCAGTGTTCTCTGGTGACGCAGATCTCCGGCAACCAGTTGATTACCCAGTGCAATCGCTGCCTGTTGACCCTGTTCTTTGTAGCAAATACCGATCAGTCGACGTTGCTCGTCATCCAGGATCGGTAGATTAACAGCGTTTGGGAAAGCCCCCTGGGCGAATTCCACGGGTGCACGCACATCGATCAGAGGTGTTTCGTTGATGAAGATGTCAGCGAGTTCGTCCACCGGGACATTATAGTCACGTCTCAGGTTGAGCGAAGCAGAGAAACGACCTCTGAATGAACACATGTCTTCGAACCCGAATCCAACCCAAACCCAAACATGCCTCGCAATGCCTGGCGCCTGCACGGATTCTTAATTTAACATAATATATATTATACGCACCCGAATATGCCATGCCGGTGCTGAATGCTACTGAGGCCGCCACTTTAATACGATTGCCCGACCTGGCTACGTCGACGCCAGATAATCCGAACGGCCTGCGTGTCCTTTCATCAGACCGTTGAACAGCAACTGTTTCACCTGCTGGCTCTGGGCATTGACGTTGCCGGTCAGAATTAAGGTGGTCATGCCATGGATTGCTGACCAGACGACATTGGTCAGTAAATCAACATCGCCTTCCAGATATCCTTCGTTGACACAATGACTGATCGGCTGCCTGATCGCTTCCCAGACGGCGTGCCTGTTAGGTGACCTCAGGAGCCATGGATCTGAAACTTTGTTGAAAAGCACGCCGAAGCAGTCTGGTTCCTTTTGTGCAAATGACAGATAGCCGTCGACAATCGAATCCAGCGCGTCTACCGGCGACGCAAATTCCCTGATATCCAGGCCGATATGACCAGCGAATTGGCCAAAGGCATATTCACGTACTGCATCGACAATGGCTTCTCTATCCTGGAAATAGCGATGTACCCTGGTGTGACTGCTGCCAAGTTCGTTCGCCAGTGCCCTGAAGGTTAAAGATGTGATGCCGCCTGAGCCAATGAGCTTCAGGGCCGCAATACAGACTTCCGTTTTAAATCGTTCAATCTCTTCCAGGCTATGTCTCGGTCTTGGCATCGGGTTGTCTATTGGTGGTTAACTATTGGTTGCTGGCGATTGGTGATCTGATTCCACCAGGCAGCTATTAATTTTACAGCGTTAACTTTACCGGTTTAGTTAACAACGTAAACCTATTATTTATTGTCTGGTGGCAACCGGACACGGGTGCCTAACGGGGGCCTAACGGGGGCCTAAAGGTTATCCCGGTAATCGGTCGCAATCATGTCGTCGATAGCGCGTTCGACTTCAGCGGAGGCGTTCGATCGGCTGGCATACATTTCTCCGAACGACACGCGATGCGCTGCTGGCCAGGCTTCGTGCTGCCATAGGCCCGAGCGAATAAAGGCCTTGCCGCAGTGGAAAAAGCACTCTTCGACACGGACCCTGATCGCGAGTATCGCGGGTTTGCCTCGTGCAGCCAGCGCCTCCAAAACGTCGGGTGACGCGTCGAGTTCGGCGTGGCCATTGACTCTCAATGTCTCCGAGGTGCCAGGGATGCAAAACAGTAGCCCCACCCGTGGGTTAGCCAGGATATTCTCGTGGCCGTAGGCCAGTTTATTGCCGGGTCTGTCGGGTATTACCAGCGTGTTATCGTCGGTGACAAGGCAAAACCCGGGTGCATCTCCCTTGGGCGACGCATCGCATCTGCCCTGCCCGTCTGCGGTCGACAAAATCAGAAAAGGACTCATGGCGATGAAGTCTCGCGCAAACTGATCGAGGTGATCGATGTTCTTGTCTTCGAGTCCCGGCTGTTTTTCTCCAATGATCTTGCGGAGTTCTTCGATCGTTTTCAGTGGTGTCATTAAAGGTGCCTTGCTATCGGTTCTACAGTACGGATTCGAACGTTTCCAACTCAGGATGGCCTAAATAAGTGCCTTTGGGTGCGCTTGCTTGCGCATGGGCTTTCCGAAAAGCCTCTGACTCGGTCCAGGCCTGAAAGGCGGCTTTTGATTCCCAGACCGAGTGCGAGGCGTACAGAACGTGATCATCGGCTTCTGGCCCCTTCAAAAGGCTGAAGGTCTTGAAGCCTGGCACTTCTGACAGATAGGTGTCTCTTTCTCGCCAGATGGTCTCGAAGGCATCCTCAAATCCAGGGGCTATCTTGAAACGGTTCATTGCAATAAACATGTTGTCTCTCCTTCTTTGCTGTTGCGTGGATGGCCTGCTAGTGTCCGGGCACCTTAGCAGTGTCCGGATATTGTGCGCCCGAACGTGATTGTAAGCTTGATGTTACATCTCGCAAGTTGATGCCCGCTTCGATTGGCCGGTTTTCACTTCATGCAATCATGACAATCTGAATGCAACTTCGATTGAGCTTCAGTATACTTTTGCGGACCGGCGATATTCGCCACACCAACATTAGAAGAATAACAGCAGATTAAGGTAGAGCCGTTATGGAATGTCCCAAGTGCCATGCAGATATGGAAGAAGTTACCTACGGTCGGAATATGACGGTAGACCGTTGCACCAACTGCAAGGGTATCTGGTTTGACGTGGGTGAAGCGGAAACGCTTAAAGGTAAATGGATGTCTGAATTCGTCGATAGTGGCGACCCCGAGGTTGGCAAGGAATACAATAAGGTCGAAGACGTTGACTGCCCTCGTTGCAGTAAGCGGATGGAAAAAGTCTCTGACCCGAAACAACCGCATATCTGGTATGAGGCCTGCGAAGAGCACGGTATGTTTTTTGACGCCGGCGAATTCACAGATTACAAATACGAAACCCTGCTGGACAAGTTTCGCGACCTGCTGACCGGAAAACGAAGCTAGCCCGGCAGATGCTTGTCACCTTTTATGGTGTTCGGGGCTCGATAGCGGCGCCTGGCCCTTCGACGATTAAATATGGTGGCAATACCTCTTGTGTTCACGTTCGCCTGAATACCGGTAACAACATCATCTTTGATGCCGGAACGGGCATTCGTAAACTCGGGATAGAGATGGTCAAGCATGATGAACCCCTGTTGCTGCTGCTCAGTCACGGCCACTGGGATCATATTCAGGGTTATCCTTTTTTTGGACCAATCTATCAGCCTGGCCGTGAAATACGCGTTTGTCAGGGCGTCGACAGCAATGCAATTGCCCTGAAAGCGATTCTCGAGCAGATGGATGGTTCCAACTTCCCTGTTCACTCAGAAGATCTTCCGTCACGAATCACGACCGTACAGCAGGTCGATGAATACCTGAACAAACAAAGCTTTCGCACCGTCCGCAAGGATCTGAATCATCCCGGCGGAGGCAATGCTTACCGGATCGAGGAAGACGGGGTTTCCATTGCGTACATCACAGACAATGAGCTGGACCCGCCAGGTGCGCCGCAAACCACCTATGATGAATGGGTAGACTTTTGTCAGGGTGTAGACCTGATGATTCACGATGCGCAGTACATCGAAAAGGATATGCCAGCCAAACATGGCTGGGGACACTCGCTGATCTCACAGGTCCGGCAATTGGCCGTCGATGCCCAGGTAAAGAATCTGGTGATGTATCACCATGATCCTGAGCGAAGCGATAGCGAACTGGATGAAATTGCTATCGAATCGGCCAAATTCTTTAAGTCACGAAACAGCACAATCGGTTCCTACATTGCAGCAGAAGGACTGACTTTTGCGCTTGAAGCGCGCGTTGACCCCGGGGTCAGCACAATTGACCTTCATACGACTCCCTAGCAAACCAACCGTTATAGCAGGTACCAACCATTAAGATCGTTTCCTTTAATGTGAACAGCATCCGGGCTCGAATGCATCAACTCGAGGCGGTCATTAACAAGCACCAGCCTGAGTTTATTGGTCTTCAGGAAACCAAGGTGACGGATGAGGATTTTCCGGAGGCTGACATTAAGGCGATGGGCTATGACGTGGTGTTCCACGGCCAGAAGACCCACTATGGTGTCGCCCTGCTTTATCGCGCGGCGCCAGAAGTCGTGAGCAAAGGCTTTCGCGAAGATACTGATGAAACCCAAAAGCGCGTGGTTATGGGCACTTTCAAAACCGCGTCTGGCCCGCTGACGGTTATCAACGGCTATTTCCCTCAGGGTGAAAGCCGAGAGCATCCCACCAAGTTCCCGAACAAAGCGCAATTTTACGAGAACCTGCAGCAACACCTTAACGATTTGCACTCGCCGGATGAAAAAATCCTTGTGATCGGTGACATGAACATCGCACCCATTGATCTGGATATCGGTATCGGTGAAGCCAACATGAAACGCTGGCTTCGAGATGGCAAGACAAGTTTTCTGCCGGAAGAAAGAGCATGGCTTGAACGGCTCACCACCTGGGGAGTCAGCGACCTCTACCGTCATCACTATCCTGAGGTTGACGATCTGTTCAGCTGGTTTGACTATCGTAGCCGGGGTTTTGAGCGGGAACCCAAGCGTGGCTTACGAATCGATCTGATTATGGCCAGCGAACTGCTAAAGAAGCTGTCCCGTGACGCTGGTATTGACTACGACATCCGATCAATGGAAAAGCCATCAGATCACTGTCCAATCTGGTCAGACCTGGATCTAGAAATCTAGCTGCTGCGGTTTCTTTTAATGCTTGCGCATCCCTTACTTAACAAAAGTAAGGTCTACGGTAATCGGCACCATCAATTCGATTGACTGCAATCCGGCAATCTTTCGCAATGCTTCAACGCCATCGGATAGCGCAAACTGGGAAGCATGCACAACAACCGGCCCAAGGGTAGACACATTGAAGCGATCTTTTGCCGTTCTCGTTGCCCTGACGAGCACACGTTTCGCGAGATCAGTGCCATGCAGATTGATCTCCAGGCGCAGGTACGTTGATTTGCTCTCGCCGGGTTCAAGGTCTGTAAATTCAGCCAGATCTACCTGGCTTTTTATTGACGCTACCGGATACTTTTCCGTCTCGAACAGCAGCCCTCGCATACGGTCGTTTCTGATTGGTATGAGTGTTTCCACGCTGTCGAGTGCAATGATGATTTCCACCTGGCCTGACGCGTCTATCTGTCCATTGACCTCGGTAAAGCTGTGATTCTCTGCAATCAGGTCATTCTTGACCGAGGCAAAGCCGATATAAGAGTTATCAGCGTCCACGACCCAGGCTGCCATTGCCGATGATGTGAGCACCATTTGCAGCGCAAAAATCTTGAACACCCGTTGCAGGTTGCTTTGTATCTGTTTCATATCCGGTTTCTCATGTCAGTTAGCGCGTCAGTTACTGAAGCGATTAATTTCATCTCTGGTAGCCAGAGCAACATTTCGGGCGGCGGCAGCAAAATCGTCGCCGTCCGCTGCATACAAGATGGCACGAGACGAAGATATCAGCATGCCGCCCCCCTGCCCTGCGCCCATCATTTCACCAATATCGGCGCCCTGTGCGCCGACACCTGGTAGTAAGAACGTCATTTCACCGCAAAGGTTCCGGATAGCATGTAATTCTTCTGGTCTTGTCGCGCCGACAACCAATCCGACGTTGCCATTGCTATTCCAGTCGTCTCTTGCTGTTCTGGCGACGTGTTCATAGAGCGTTTCGCCACTCTCGAGTTTGAGGTTTTGCAGATCTGAGCCCCCTGGGTTTGAGGTTCGACACAGAACGAAAACGCCTTTATCCGCATAGTCGAAGTAAGGCGTCATCGAATCCTTACCCAGATATGGGTTAACCGTCACGGCATCTGCCTGGTAGCGCTCAAACAGTTCCCTGGCGTACATTTCGGCAGTGCTGCCAACATCCCCGCGTTTTGCATCCAGCAACACAGGCACCCCTTTGGCGTGAATGTAGTCAATGGTTTCCATTAACTCTGCTTCCGCTGCCTCACTGGCATAGTGGGCGATCTGGGGTTTAAAACAACTGGCCAGATCGTGCGTCGCATCAACGATCGCCTTGTTGAACTGAAAAATCGGCCTTTCCTGATGTCGACAAACTTCGGGAATCCTGGCGAGATCAGGGTCCAGACCGATGCAGAGTCGTGTGGCGAGCTGCTTCTGGCGAACCTGAATTGCCTTGAAAAAGGCGCTGACGGGTGTGTTAATTGTTGGCTCCGAATACATACTAGTGTGTAGTTGATTAACTGACAAAGTGTGACCGGTGTCGCACTTTGTCAGTTAAGTGACGCAGACTGACAGTGATTATAGCCTAGCGAGGCGTTCCAGACGAGCATCAAATTGACGCTAAAGCCTTGTTTTTAATAGGTTATATTCCTGAGATGAAAAGTTGGCACGGAAATCGCTGATATATAAGCGAAACCATAACAGCAAACTCGGAGTAACAACCATGCAAACGACTTCAAATGTTGTCAGCCTGCAAAAAGCCCGGGATACAGAAATGATGGGAGCCGATGGCCAACCAAAAGACGGTTCAGAACAACGAGCGGAGCCACGCGTTGTCACCGGCGAGCGTCTTTTTGTTCAGATTACTCAAGCCAACGATAAAACGTTGGTCGGTAAAACCATGGCCTGTAAGTCTATAGACGCCTCAGCTCATGGCATTAAGTTTCTGGCCGAAGACTTTATCCCTGTTGGATGCCTGCTTGATCTCTGGGTTGATGATGCAGCGAGGCCCGGCAAGTTTTTCCTGTCCGGGGATGTTCGCTGGACCCAAAAAGCCGGCAAGATTTCAACGATTGTCGGGGTCAGACTTCAGGACGGCCTTGCCACAGATATCGATGGTTGGAAGGACACACACCCTGCCTGACATTCACCTCTTTTCGTCTGGTTTCAACCGCCTATAGAGAGGATACCTTCGCACCTTCGCGGGTATCCTCAACGGCGAAACCCAGCGCGGCGATGGCGTCACGCAGTTCATCAGCGCGCCCCCAGTCTTTCTCTTTTCGCGCGGTTTCCCGCTCTGCGACCAGCACGGTGACCTCGTCCGGTACCGCGACGTCTTCTGGTGTCCAGGTCGCGATATCCAGACCAAGAATCTCGTCGCAAGCCAGCAGCGTCGCCTTTTTGATGGCGGGTTCCAGATCCGACTTTACCAACTCCCAGACAACAGCCAGTGCTCGGGGCATACTGAGATCATCGTTCAGGAATCCGTAAAACTCGCTCAAGGTCCGAGGATCAGATTCACCTGGATCACCCCAGCTGTAGGCGGCCTCGTAGAGACGGTTCAAAGCGGTCTGGGCGGCTTCCAGGCTGGACCATTTAAAGGTCATCTGACTCCGATAGTGACCCGTAAAGCAAAAGTATCGATACACCATTGGGTCAAAGCCGCGCTCCTCAACGACATCAAGCGTCAGAAACTCGCCCGTCGATTTGGACATCTTGGCGTCTTCTATCTGCAGGAAATAGCCATGCATCCAGTAGTTGGCGAGTCGCGTTCCTCGAGAGGCTTCGGTCTGCGCAATTTCATTGGTGTGGTGAATCGGAATATGGTCCTCTCCGCCGCAGTGGATATCAAAAAAGTCGCCGAGGTATTTGGCGGACATGGCCGAACATTCGATATGCCAACCAGGAAAACCTGTACCCCATGGGCTATCCCACTCCATCTGTCTCTGCTCACCCGGGGCCGAGAATTTCCACAACGCAAAGTCAGTGACAAACTTGCGCTCACCCTGCTCTACCCTGGCACCTGCCTGTAAACCTTCAATATCCAGCCGTGCGAGATGGCCGTAACTGTTGAGTTTGCGCGAATCAAAGTAGATGCCGTCAGATGTACGATAGGTATAACCCTTCTCTTCGAGGTCTCTAACGAAAGCAATCTGTTCCGCGATGTGATCGGTGGCTTTACACCAGATATCCGGCGATAGCACGTTGAGTCGTTTAAGGTCCTTTTGAAAGGCTTCGGTATAGCGTGCGGCCAAATCCCAAGCCGTCATGCCGGTGCGTTTTGTACCCAGTTCCATCTTGTCTTCACCGGTGTCAGCATCAGAAGTCAGATGCCCGACGTCGGTGATGTTCACAACATGATTGACCTCGTAGCCATTTGCCAGCAGCACACGCTTCAACAGATCTTCAAACAGATACGTTCTCAGGTTGCCGATGTGAGCAAAGTTGTAAACCGTTGGTCCACAGGCATAGATGCCCACGCGATTGTCCGCCAGGGGTTTAAACAGCCGAACTTTCCGTTCGTAGGTATCAAAGAGCTTTAATTCTAGTGGTGCCATGAGGTTCCAGGTAGTTCAGTGCGCGTCAGAGGGTGCGCAGACGCGGGCATGATAATGGAATCTGCTCTGATCTCAAGCAGAGGCGAACCGCTCCGCCAGGACCCGTTCAACCGTCTCAACGATCACCTGGGTTTGGGATTCGACTTCAATGTTGACCAGGGCGCCAGGCTGCAGCAGTTCAAAATTTGTTCGGGCGAGGGTTTCAGGTATCAGGTTGATGGCAATTGTCTCACGCTCACGGTCAAGGGCGGCGACCGTCAAGCTGCAGCCGTTGACGGCCAGAAAGCCCTTTTCGAAGATGTATCGCAGCCAGTGTTGCGGTGCAGATAGCGTCAACCGCCGGTTGTTTTCGGTTTCATTGACATCAATCACTTCCGCCGTGCCAACCACATGCCCGGAGAGAATATGACCTCCGATCTCCGCATCACCGCGGGCACTGCGTTCCACATTAACGCGGGTGCCGGGTGCGACCTGTTTGATGTTGGACAGTGCCAGCGTTTCTTCAATGGCATCAAAAAAAACCCGCCCCTCACGTATTTTCGTGACGGTAAAGCAGACACCATTGATCGCGACGCTTGCGCCAAGCGTTAACTCGACCAGCAGATCATCAGGGAAATCGAGCCCGAAACTTGTCAGCCCCGGCTTTTTGTCGAGTTCTGCGATCGGCAAACATGCCTGAACAATGCCTGTGTACATGGTGACTCCTAAAAATCCAGGTAATACTCCTGCAGTGTCTGCAGGTAGTGTTGCGTGGGGTTTTGCCGTAAATCTGGCGGCTGATTGACACCTGTAGTGCTGTCAACCGCTCGATCATTAAGCGCCCGGGCCTCGTGAAAGTGGCGGACGCCATAGAGCTCGCGAGCTACCAGGTCGAGGTGTTGCATATAGCTGTGCCGACGATCGGTTTTCGCGCGACGTTTGGCCTGGCGCTTGATGTTAACGATGTCTGGTGAGCTCGAATTGTGCATGTGCGAAACATTAGTCACCTAATCAGGGACTGTCAATTTTTGCACGCTGAACAAAGCACCTGAGGTAACGCTGCTATCTAATTGATTAAGTAGTGGTTATTATCGTTACAGATTTCCAATAGCGAACAATCAGCTTGATTGATCTCAGAAGCGATACCGTCACACAGCCTTCACCTGAAATGCGCGCGGCCATGGCGGCTGCGATTACCGGAGACGATGTCTATGGCGAAGATCCTACCGTCATTCAATTGGAGCAACTGGCGGCCAGGCTGACCGGCAAAGCAGCCGGGCTTTTTGTTACAAGCGGCACTCAAGCTAACCTGCTGGCACTGCTTTCACATTGCGATCGTGGCGACGAATACATTGCCGGTGGCGACGCTCATACCTATCGTTATGAGGCAGGTGGCGGTGCTGTTCTCGGCGGTATCCAACCCCAACCATTGAACTTTAATGATGCGGGTGAGTTACCACTCGCCGCTATTTCGAACGCCGTAAAACCGGATGACTTCCATTTCGCCCGCACGCGACTGGTCTGCCTTGAGAACACGATCGCCGGAAAGGTCCTGTCGCCAGGTTATCTCAGCGAGTTTGCAGCTTTAATCAACGATCTCGGACTTGCCAGCCATCTCGATGGTGCAAGGGTCTTTAATGCTGCCGTAAAACTCCGCTTACCCGTCGCGCAGATCACCGCACACTTCGACAGCATCAGTTTCTGCTTATCGAAGGGTCTCGCTGCACCCGTTGGCTCATTGCTTGTAGGGCCTGAAGCGCTGATTGAAAAGGCCCGTCGCTGGCGGAAGATGCTGGGTGGCGGCATGCGGCAGGCAGGGATTCTTGCCGCTGCAGGCATCTACGCGCTGGAACACCATGTCGAACGCCTCGCCGACGATCACCGCAGAGCGGCTGAATTTGCAGGCGCCATCAAAGAGCTCAATACATTTGCGCTAAAAGCAGCGCCGCAGACCAACATGGTGATGCTGAATATGCCCGCCGAACGCCTGGCGCGTCTTCGGGATTATCTTGCAGCCGCATCGGTTACCATTTCAGGTGCGCGACTGGTCTTCCATCGTGATATTGATGACGCGGCCCTCTCACAAGTCATCGATTTATGCCGGAAATTTGATGCCCAATATTGAGACAAAACGACCCCTGGTCCTCGTCACAGGCAGTACCGCCATTGATCAAACCGGGTTTTACGAGGATGAATTCGAAGCCTATGAAGCACAATATGCCGTCAAGGCATTTAATGCATCTTTCCAACTCGCTGATATGCGAACCAGTTTTGGCGGCTGTGCACCGAACATTGCCTACGGGCTGAATCTTCTGGGGATAGAGGCCATACCGCTGTCTTCTGCCGGTAGAAATTTTCGCGACCAGTACGAGGGTCATCTGAATCGTGCCGGGATTGATACTCGCTTCATCACGGTCGATGACGAGGTCGCGAACTGCGCAAGCTGCCTGATGATCAACGATGCCAGCGGCAATCAGATCATCGGTTTCTATCCTGGGCCAAAAAACCCGAAGCGTCACCTGCCCCGTGAAATTCCAGGCATCAAAGACGTGGATCTGGCGATTCTGGGACCTGAAGAACCCGCGCTCACCTTGCGCCAGGCAAGAGACCTGCACAACCTGGAAGTCACCATGATGATGGACCCCGGACAGGTCACCGCACGATTCTCCAGGCAGGACGTTGAAGAACTCCTGGGCTATGTGAGTTTTCTGGTGCTAAACGATCATGAACTGGATGTCATTAAGGCCAATGCCGAGCTGACAACATCGGCGTTGATCGATGCCGTTGACGAGTTGGTGGTAACCCACGGCGCTACAGGCGTTACTGTGTACCGAGGCAGTCAGGTCAGCCATGTCGCTGCTGTTCCCGACGTCGAAATCGTGGAAGTCACCGGGTGCGGTGATGCGTTTCGGGCGGGTTACGCCTTTGGTCTGGTTAACGGTTACAGCCTGGAGACCCGGGCACAGTTCGGATGCATTATGGCATCAATTAACCTTGCTGTGCCTGAGACCCAGCGCTACCGAACAACCGCTGACGCGCTGATACAGGCAAGAGAAGAAATCTACGGCTAGTCGTTGCGGCCCGGGCGCAAACAGGTACGCAACCAGTTAAAAAACGTATTCCCTGCGAGCGCGCTAGTCTGCTGGTTGCGCTCATGGCGCGCATACAGATCGTCAACAAACATATCCTGCCGCGCCGAGAGGTCTTGCGGGTCTATTGAGCCGACAACCTTCGCTGGTACGCCGGCAACGATGCTGTTGTCCGGTACGTCCCGGGTAACCACCGAATAGGCGCCAATCACACTGTTGTCACCGATACTGACGCCTTTGCCCACAAAGGCACTCTCGCCAATCCAGCAGTTATTGCCGATGCTGATCGGTGCTGTCTTACCCGGGGCGAAAATCCGATGCTGAAGGTCGTGCCAGTCCGCATCCGCCAGATAGGCGTTCATTGCCAGCATGCAACTGTGACCAATAACAATGCGACTGGCCGATGAAATGCGGACCCCGGGATTGACGATACTGCAGTCTCCAATCCGGATCTCTCCGGTACCTCCAAACACCGAAAGACGAACAGGACTGTCATACAGCGCCATAACATGAACGTGGTCACCAATATGAATGCCTGCCCCGGAAATCTGCAGGTGTGAAGGATAGAGCACGCGAAAATCGCTACCGACACTATCCAGTTGCGGTTTGATTCGCCAATCCACGTAGCGTGCGTTTATCTGATCGTAGATCTGTTTGACCCAGAGAGGTCGATGATCTCTGCGCATGGTCACTACCCTCCTGACCGTCAGTATCTCACAAGCCCGGCACAACTATGGCTTAACGAAGTTGGCTGTGACAGCATGCGCGCATGAGCAAAGGCACAATTATTTTTTTAAACGGGACCTCTAGCGCCGGCAAAACTACGCTCGCCCATGCCCTGCAGGAGTTACTGAATGAACCCTATCAACATGTTGCGCTTGATCAGTTTCGAGACGGGATGCCCGCCAGGTACCGTGGGCTGAATTCGCCAACGGGCACGACCGGCGCGCGGGGCCTGAACGTCGTGCCTGCCGAGTCAGCGTTGGGCACTGTGACCGAGGTGCGTTTCGGAGAGGACGGTGAACGCCTGCTGCGCGGCATGCGTCGAGCGATTGCGACCATGGCGGACGAAGGCATTAACATCATCATCGACGACATTCTTCTGATGTCGGGGTTTTTGCAGGATTACCTTGAGGTGATGCGTGAGCAGGTGATCTATCTTATTGGCGTTCGATGCCCTCTTGAGGTGATCGCGCAACGAGAGGCTAATCGTTTGGGCCGATTCCCTGGGACCGCAGAAAGCCACTACCACACCTGTCACTCGCACGAGGTTTACGACATCGAAGTAGATACGTCCAAAATGTCACCGCAAGCCTGCGCCGAGCTTATTATTCGGCGTGTCCGAGAGGGGCCGCCGTTCGCTTTTTCACGGCTCAGAGAAGGCTGACGGGATCAGGCAACGCTCGCCACGCCGCGATAGTTGTAGGTCGCAAATTTGGGACCATCAAGATACCCCCGCTCGATATCATCAAAACGGAAGCCAGTACCCTCGTACAGTGTTTCGATGCGGCGATTTAGATTGCAGCCACCACCTATCACTCGCCATAAGGGGTTAATTCTTTGCTGCCATCGGGCGACACCCGGATCTGGTGCTTCGCCATGTTCGGCGAATACCACCTTGCCTGCGGGTTTCAATACCCGACGAATCTCCGCAAGCGCTGCTGTGGGTTCTGGAATCGTGCACAGGGTCCAGGTCATGACAACCGTATCAAAGGTGTTGTCGTCAGCGGGAATCTGTTCACCCCCAACGCTGAGAAAATCCACAGGTACGCCTGCCTCAGCGGCAACTTCTCTTGCCATCGCCTGTAGTTCAAGCGAGGGGTCAAGCCCCGTGACGGTCACTGAACTGTCGTAGTAAGGCAGATTGAGTCCGGAACCGATACCGATTTCCAGTACGTTGCCTTCTGCCAACGGCACAAGCTGTCGACGAACCCGGTTGATAGCCGGTGCTTTCATCGCCAGATTCAACAGTTTCGGTAAAAAGTATTTCTCGTAAATGCCCAAGGCCATTTCCTCTCATCAGGGTATGGCCAATAATACGTGCCCGGCTCCTGTTTTGGGAGCGACATTGTGCCGTAGCAGGAGATGGCGATGACTGATCAAACCTTACCGGAACCGATTATTGCACTGCGCGAACTGGTGCGAACCAGCAACAGGATTGTTGTGTTTACCGGCGCAGGCATTTCCACGGAGTCAGGCATTCCTGATTTCAGAGGCCCCAAAGGCGTCTGGAATACGCAGACACCGATAGACTTCAATGACTTTATAGGCTCCGAAGAGGTTCGGCGCGAGTCATGGCGCCGAAAGTTTTCCGGGGAAGGCGGTTTTGACCGCGCTGAACCTAATGCCGGGCACCGCGCTATCACCACGTTGGTTGAAGCGGGCAAGATTAGCCATGTGATCACCCAGAATGTTGATGGCCTGCACCAAAAATCCGGCACACCTGATAGCGTGGTTATCGAGTTACATGGCAACGCCAGCTATGCCACCTGTCTCAACTGTGGCCAGAGATTTGAGCTGGAGCTTCTAAGGGGTCCCTTTCTGATAGAAGACAAGATCCCCTATTGCGATGACTGCGGCGGCATTATCAAGACAGCGACCATCTCGTTTGGTCAGGCGATGCCGGTCGAGCAGATGCAGCTTGCAGAGGCTGCAACACTGGCCTGCGATCTGTTTATTGCGATTGGCTCGTCGCTGGTGGTCTACCCGGCGGCGGGGTTCCCACGGATGGCCAAAGAGAACGGTGCGCATCTGGTGATCATCAATGAGCAGGCCACTGACCTTGATAGTTTTTGCGATCTTGTTCTGCATGAACAGATCGGCCCGGTCTTGTCCCAGGTGGTGGACTAACTGCTTAGTGCGGCCAGCAATCGATTGAAATCCACAGGTTTGCCTATCACTTGCGTGCCGTCCTGCCGTTGAACGGTTTCACCGGGCCGGTCGCTCAGCAGAAAGCAGCGTAGCGCCGGGGCACTCTGCATCATGGTATCGATAAGTCGTTGACCGTCTGGTGCCAGAAGCTGGTCGTCGACGAGCAAGATATCGACGGAGTCACCATCAACGGCATAGTACTCAAGCGCAGCGCTACCCTCCGAAAACACCACGACACGGTACCCTTCAGTACGAAGCAATTCAGAGATCAGCTCTGCCAATGCCCGATGTCGCTCAGCAACCAGGACAGTCCCCTTGCCTGCAGGTGCGGCACGCTTGCCCTCTAGCAGGCTGGAAAGGTTGTGCAGATTGCGTGCTATCTCTCCCTGGTAATGCTGGACAGAGCTGACCTGCTCGGGACTCAAAACGGCACAATCGCCCATGACAACTTCCAGGAGCTCGGAATATCCCATGGCGGTGACAATCTGCTGTTGCATCTGTCGTTTGATAGAATTCTCAGGTCGCTTGAGTTGTCGCAGCTGTTCACCTAATGCAAGTTGTTCGGAACGATCAACCAGCCATAGACAAGTTTGCTGCTCTACGATTGTTGTAAAGACCTGGAACGTCTTTTCACCGTCACTGAATCGGAATTTATGGAGTTGTTTTTCCGGCTCAAACCGAAGCAGATCAAGTAGCGGTTCGCTCAACTCCAGATAAGCACCGAGTGAATGGTCCCGGGAGAACCCCAACATTGCAGCAGCGTTGTTACAGGCGACAATATTCTCGTCCTGATCGAGGATGAGCAATGCGGTTGGTGCTTCCTGAAGTGTGTTCGGTAGTTCTCTCAAGAATATCTACCCGGATTAACTGAAAAGGTTAATGGTGACCTGATCATTACCATCAAGTCCAATATTCATGTGATAGCCACGATGATGAAGCTCAAGGAATAACGCTCGCCATCCAGATGAATCACCTACGGTCAGCGGGCTATGCTCGGAACTCACCAGGCGGTGGAGCTGTTGTCGGCTCATCAACATGCCCCCCAGCTTCAGCTGCAGCGCCTGATCCGCTGCGGGGGTGCTCTTACAAAACGTGCATCGCCCAACCCTCGAAATACTCGCGGTTAGATCAGGATTGGCAACAGCGTCAGCATGGAGTTGTCTGATCCGTTCAAAAAAGGGTTGGAGTGACAGGAAATTGCGTAGCAAAACTTGATCACTGTCTACTGTCGCAAGATCAAAACAGAGCCCGATCGTACTGACCTCCACCCAGTCAAGATCCGCTTCGTGAACCGGTTTCAGAGTTGAGTGAATTCGCCGGGCAGCAGGTTTTTGGTAAATCGTCTGCAACGCGTGTTTTACCGGCAGGACAATGCCGTCAGGACCAGCGATTCGATAGGTCAAAGCATGTGTGTCAGGCAGTGCCGGATGGCACAGGACCTTGCGGACCCACTGCCTATCCTCGGGCAGAATAATTTGCAGCAGCGCGTCAATGCCGGGTGGAGTTTGAGCCGCTTGCAGCGGTATCCGATCTAGCAGGTTGCGTGAATAAACGAGCCGGGTTGTCTGACTTCGCATCAGCAATTCCAGTGTTAATGCACCGGTCGAGTCTGGCATGTCCGCAGGCGTATACAGATCAACCCGAAAGGAACCGCCGGGACGCCCGGCGATAACCCAGCTGGCAGGTACAAGCAACCCAGCCTGATCGCAGGCCGGGGCTACTATCGACCGCGTGCTGCCACGACCTGTCAGCCATTGAAGCGCCGAGCCAATTCGTTTTGCCCAGCCTGGTGGTGCGATCGCATCCGGAAATCGCTGTCCCCTGATGTCAGCGAATATCCCGTGCGCATCCTGAATGTCCATAACCTGCCAGGATGCATCAAGGTCCAGCGTCGTGCGTCTTTGGGCTGTTTTCGGTGCTGCCTGTTGTTGCAAGCTGATTTTCAGAGACATGCTGCGGCGGTCATGATTGAGCGTTACCGAATGCACGGTGCCAACCGGCTTGCCATCAAGATTCAGCAACGTGATATCCAGAACTGCCTCTGGATCAGCATTGGTGAACAACCGCAGGGCACTGGTGTTTTTGAAGTGCAGATGGGTTGCAAAGCCGGCTGTGAACTCATCGTGAGACGGATAACCCATAGAAGCCACTAACTCAGGTGCCGCATGCAGTGGACTGAACCCGTCGGTGGTGATGACTAGTGAGCAACTCAACATGTGGCGCATCATACCAACGAATCAATGATTTCTGACTCTCGTGATAGAATCCGCCGCCATGCTCCGCAATCTCACATTTCAGGTTTTTCTTGCCGCCGTTCTCGGGGTTGTGCTGGCCCTGATTTACCAGACCATATCACCGGCTGGTATTGGGCAAATCGATGATGCAACCGCGCTGCTGAAACAGGCATTCCTTTCATTGCTCCGAATGCTGATCGCACCGATGATTTTCTTCTCACTGATTGGCGGCATCATTTCAATTGGCAATGTCGTTCGCCTTCGCACTCTTGGCAGCGTGACCGTTGCCTACTATCTGACCACAACAGGTATCGCGATCCTGCTTGCACTGATTGCCGTGTTCTTCATACACCCGTGGACGGACTACCCGTCAATCATGAGCGAGTTCAGCGCTAACAGTACCCCGAGACTACTTGAGCCTGGCAGCGAATCGATCCTTAATGTACTTGGCGCGATGGCTTCCCTCGCCTTCACAAACCCGTTCAGCGCACTGGCCGAACTCAATATTCTTGGGATTGTGACCAACGCGGCCCTGATCGGCATCGCCATGGTTCTGGTTTTGGACGAATCCAGTCCCATCATCAGGTTTGTGCATGATGCCAACAAGGTGATCATGCAGGTCCTGAAATGGGTCATTGCCCTGCTGCCCGTGGGCATCTTTGCCATTTTGTTTGATTTTACTATCCGGCTCTCCGGTGACACTGGCATGGGTGGGACTTTTTTGACGATGTTGCTGGAATTTTCGTTGCTGGTTGTCGGACTCACACTGGTTCACGGTCTGGTGGTTTTACCAACCATTGCGTGGCTGACGACCGGCATCACACCCATTGCGCTGATTAAAAAGACTGCCCGGCCACTGATCGTCGCCTTCAGCACATCATCTTCTGCGGCGACGCTGCCGGTATCGATGCGAACCGCTGAAGATGAGCTTGGTGTCGACCGCAGTGTTTCCAGCTTTGTGTTGCCACTTGGCGCAACGATGAACATGGATGGCACGGCCCTGTTTGAAGCGGTGGCGGCTGTTTTTCTGGCCTATCTTTATGGCATCGAACTGTCGACCATCATGATCATGACAGTATTTCTGATGGCTATGGTGGCTTCAATCGGGGCGCCAGGCATGCCCTCGGCGTCAATGTCTGGCATGCAGATGGTGATGCTTGCCATCGGGATACCCCTGGAAGCCATCGCGATTCTGCTGGTGATAGAAAGACCGCTGGATACCGTGCGGACTTCCGTTAACGTCGAGGGTGACCTGGTGGGTTCTCTGGTTGCTGACCGCTGGCTCAGTCGGAAAGCCGCGTAACATCCTGCAGAATCAATCGGGCAAAATGATGTAGAAACTCCTTGTGGTTGGCCGACACCTGCTGCCGTATCAACGAGTCCTCGCCTTTTTTACTGACGATAAACTCATAGCAGCTGGTGATGCTTTCACCCTCCCCCACGATCTCCTCTATATAGATATTCAGAAAATCGTGAAGCTGGGGTAAGTCCGCTTCATCGAGACCTGATCTCGCCGGGTCCAGCACCGCATTCCCCCAGATAGTCGCTATCAGCACCTGAAACTTTTCTTTGTCGACGTAATCATCAGCGATGCTGCACTGCTTGATAATCTCAACCATTGCCGGGGCAAAGTTCTCTCTGATTTCGTCTGGGCTCATAGCATTAGGCGTTTCGATTTCGGTCGTCGGATTCTAAACTACTCACCATGACAACCGTAAGTGAGTCTCCCCAACAACGCAAAATAATCCATGTCGATATGGACTGTTTCTATGCGGCTGTTGAGATGCGAGACAACCCTGCGCTTCGAGATATTCCGCTGGCCGTTGGTGGCGCCCAAGATCGACGCGGGGTGATCTCCACATGTAACTACCTCGCCAGGGAGTTTGGTGTCCACTCAGCGATGGCGACCGCGTACGCGAAACGCCTTTGCCCTGACCTGACGGTGATACCCGGGCGGATGAGTTATTACCAGGAGATTTCCCAGCAGATTCGAGCAATTTTCAGACGTTACACAGATATCATTGAACCCCTGTCTCTGGATGAAGCGTTTCTGGATGTCTCCATCACAGAACTGCACCAGGGCTCAGCCACCCTGATTGCCCAGGCCATTCGCAATGACATCAAAACCGAGCTGGACCTGACAGCATCAGCTGGCGTGGCACCGAACAAATTCATCGCTAAAATCTGCAGTGACGAGAACAAGCCCGACGGACAGTTTGTCGTCACACCTGATGAAGTCGATGCGTTTTGTCAGAAGCTGCCGCTAGGCAAAATACCCGGGGTGGGCAAAGTGACGGTGAAACGGCTAGCAGAACTTGGTCTGCACACCTGCAACGACATCCGCGACATGGGCGAGCAGGAATCCGTGAGACAGTTAGGTGCTTTGGGTGCGCTGCTCTTCAAGCGCGCCCACGGGATCGACAACCGTGACCTTACAACGTCCTGGGTTCGTAAGAGCGTTAGTGTCGAGCGCACTTTTCCTGATGATATCGTTAATGTAGAGGGTGCGATGCATGCGCTGCAGGGATTATTTCCCGAATTGGAACGGCGTTTGGAGAAACATGCGGAACGACGTATTCGCAATCAGCAGGTCAAGTTGAAGTTCTCTGACTTTACGCAAACAACTATCGAACGGGGTTCCAGCACCCTGGATGCAAGTCTATTTGAAGACCTGTTGCCACTCGCCTGGCAACGCGGTGCAGGCAAAGGCATTCGGCTCCTGGGTATGGGCGTCTCTTTCAAGGACGATAACCAGATTGCCGAGGCGTCCCAGCTGGCGCTTTTTTGATAATGAGTCATCCATTACAGCGCTATACTTCATGGTGCTAACCGGTATGATTAGCGCCTTTTTCAGCCACCAGTCCCCGTTCGCCATGAGAAAAACCAAAATCATTTGTACCATCGGCCCAAAAACTGACAATTTTCCGATGTTGGAAAAACTGGCTGACGCGGGCATGGATGTCGTTCGGCTAAATATGTCGCACGCAACCCATGCCTCCGCTGGCCAGGTTATCAAGTCAATCAAGACCCTGAACAGGAAGGCGAACTCACCCGTCGCTGTACTCCTGGATACGCAAGGACCTGAAATCAGAACGGGCGATCTGGTTCAGGATCTTGAGCTGAAGAACGGCGCCAAGATTACCATCAGCGTGCGCGGTGATGTCGATGTCGAGCAATCGTCGATGCGCATCCACTACGACGACCTGATGGAAACGGTAGATGTGGGTGATCGGATCACGGTTGATAACGGGATTATTAATCTCGAGGTTCTGAAAAAGAATGATGACGGCACAATGGATTGCCGCGTTATTGATGGCGGCATTCTGAAAAGCAAACGGCACGTCAATCTACCGGGGATTCGCGTTAACCTGCCGGCGATCACCAAAAAGGACCGGGCCGATATTCTGTTCGGTATTGAACAGCAGGTCGATTTTATCGCTCTGTCCTTTGTGCGTGAGGCAGAAGACATTCGCGAATTGAAAGCCCTCATGGGCGACAAGGTTGGCAAGATCAAGATCATCGCCAAGATTGAAGATCAATCCGGCGTCGAAAACCTGGATGAAATTCTGGAAGAAGTTGACGGCATTATGGTGGCTCGCGGTGACCTTGGCGTCGAAATCAACGTGGCCGAATTACCAAACGTCCAGCGGCGTATCGTCAAACGATGCGCTGAAGAAGGCAAGCGCGTTATCGTTGCGACCCATCTACTTGAATCCATGATCGAGAACCCGATCCCCACCCGTGCCGAAGTCACTGATGTGGCTAATGCCATCTACGAAGAAGTTGATGCCGTCATGCTCTCTGGTGAAACTACCGTCGGCAAATACCCCGTTAGATGTGTTGAGCAACTCGGTGAAATCGCGGAAGCCACCGAGTCATTTGACGGCCTGGGTTTCACCGAGCAGTTGCGGGCCGATAACGACAAGCAGAGTCTTGCGATTACCGCCGTCCAACTCGCAGAGTCTCTCGATGCTGCGGGCATCGTGGTGATTACCCGACGGGGCTTCATGGCAGACTACGTCACCAACTGCCATCCACATAAGACGCGTATCTATGCTTTTACCAATGATTCTCAGACTCGACGCAGACTGATTCTCAATCGAAACCTGACACCCTTCCGAACAGCGTTCAGCTCCGATCCCGAAAAAACCTTGCAGACTGCGTTCGATGTCCTGAAAAACCGGGCAGATTGTCATAGCGGCGATAAGGTCGTTGTCATCTCTGACGTGCTCGCTGGCTCCGGTATTGAAGCCATTCAGATCAGACAACTACCCTGATATCTGGTGTTCCTGACAAAGTGTGCCCGAAAAAGTTTGCCTGAAAAGGCCATCACTCAAAAAGCAGTTCTGCCACATCGCTGAACTCTGCCGCAAAGTGGATTGTCACTTCCTCTTTTAGATAGTCCGGCAACTCATCATAGTCACGCTCGTTGTCTGCAGGCAGAATCACCTCGGCAATGCCTGCTCGCCTGGCGGCGATGACTTTTTCTTTCACGCCGCCAATCGGTAACACCTTGCCCGTCAGCGTTAGCTCACCAGTCATCGCGATGTTCCTGCGCAGCGGCTTACCGATTGCCAGGGATGTCAGCGCGGAGGCCATGGTGATGCCAGCGCTGGGCCCATCTTTGGGGGTCGCACCCTCGGGGACATGCAGGTGAATCATCGCGTTGTCAAAGAAATCCTCCGCGATGCCCAGCGTTGAAAGGTGCGAAGCCACGTAGCTGTATGCGATCTGTGCAGACTCCTGCATAACGTTACCCAATTGACCGGTCTGCCTGAATCCGCGATTGCCGTCATGCACTACTGAGGCTTCTATAGCCAGTGTTGTTCCACCCAGAGACGTCCAGGCCAGACCATTAACAACGCCGACACCTTTACGCGCCTTTTGCTTCCTGAACACGGGCGCGCCCAGCACCGCTTCGACCTGAGAGAGACCAATTGTGATCTTTGCTTCCGGCGCGTCCAGCAACTTGACGACAGAGGCTCGAACGATACGGCCCAGTTGCTTATCAAGGTTTCTCACACCGGCCTCTCTGGCATAACCATCGATAACTTTTTTTAACGCGGGTTTGGTGATCTTCAGTTTTGATAGCGGCACGCCGGCCCGCTCCAGCTGTCGTTTCCAGAGATGGTTTTCTGCAATCTGCATCTTCTCGGAAGTCAGGTATCCGGCAAGCCTGATCGTTTCCATGCGATCCAGCAGCGGCCCGGGTATGGTGTCCAGCTGGTTTGCTGTGCAAATGAACAACACTTTCGACAGGTCAACCCGAAGATCCAGGTAGTGATCCAGGAATTCGCTATTCTGCTCAGGATCCAGCACTTCCAGCAAGGCGGAAGCCGGATCACCCTGATAGCTCGCACCGATTTTGTCGATTTCATCGAGCATGATGACCGGGTTTTCGACAGCGACCTGTTTCAGCGCCTGAACAATCTTTCCTGGCATGGCACCCACATAGGTTCGACGATGCCCCTTTATTTCTGCCTCGTCGCGCATACCTCCCAGACTGAAACGATAAAACTCTCTACCGAGCGCGTCAGCGACAGATTTACCGATCGATGTTTTACCCACGCCCGGCGGTCCAACCAGCAACAGTATCGAACCGGCAATTTCGCCCCGATAGGCCCCGACTGCAAGAAACTCGATAATGCGCTGTTTGACGTCATCGAGCCCATCATGATCCCGATCCAGCACGCCTCTGGCGTGCCCAAGATCTAGTTGGTCAGAAGAAACGTTGCCCCAGGGAACGGATGTTACCCAGTCCAGGTAATTGCGGGTAACGCCGTATTCAGCAGAGGCAGGTTCAAGAATTTGCAGCTTTTGCAGCTCATCATCAACTCGGTCTTGTACGTGTTCGGGAATTTGCCTTCCCTCAAGCCGTTCTGCAAAGGTATCCGCGTCGGATTCGCGATCGTCCTTTGAAATCCCCAGTTCCTTTTGTATGACCTTGAGCTGTTGCCTCAAGAAAAATTCACGCTGTTGTTCGGACAACTCCTCCTGGGTCTGCTCGGTAATTTTGGCTTGCAGCCGCCCTACCTCGAGTTCTTTGTTCACCAGCAGCAGGACCTTCTCCATCCGCGCCAGCAAGGGAAACGTCTCAAGCACGTCCTGCAGGTCTGCTGGTTCTGCAGAAGTAATAGCTGCGGCAAAGTCTGTCAGCGGGGACGGATCGTTAGGATTAAAATGATTCAGGTACTGTTTGAGTTCTTCATTGTAGAGCGGGTTTATCGACATCAATTCCTTGATGCCGTTTATGAGCGACATGGCATACGCTTTTAGCTGTCCTTCGTCACCATCTCTGGTCTCCTCCGGATAATCGACCCTGACGACATAGGGCGGCGTCTTACGAACCCATTCACGAATCCGGAACCGGCGAAGTCCCTGGGCGATAAACTGAACCTTGTCCTGGGTCTGCTGAACCCTGAGGACGCGGGATACAACCCCGACCTGTTCAATAGTCTCAGCATCTGGCAGCCCATCGGCGTCTACGGCTGCGTAACTGAGGGCGACAAGTTTATGCGCGCTATCAGCCACCACACGAATACCTTCAGCCCAGGGGTCCTCGTCAACCACAATGGGCTGGACCAGAACAGGGAAGTAAGGTCTCGAGGTGATCGGAACAAGCTGGAGTGTTTCGGGCAAAACTTCTTCCGGTCTGGCAGGGGTCGCCGCCTGGTCCCGGGGAATAAACTCGGTTCGCTCGTCTTGGTTGGGCATGGTCTGTTACTGCTGTGTGGGCCTTTCCCTTATGTAGGGATGATTTAGCGCTTTTCAACCTCGAGTCGGCTGTGCGCCCATTGTTGACCCAGCAACCCGCCAATTATCAGGAAAAGTCCAACCAGTGTGGCGGGATAAACCGGTTCTCCGAGGACCAGATAAATCAACAGGAGTGAGATAAATGGTGAAAGAAAGATCAGGTTGCTGATCCGGGCAGCATTGCTGCTCAGTCTGAGCGCGTTAGACCAGAGAAGAAAACCGAGGGCCATTTCAACCGCGCCGACATACCCGGCCGCCGCCAGTCCTGCGATAGGCACCTGAAAACTGGAAAACACGCCGCAGATGATCGCCGTAATCGGCAGAGCGACCAGAAAGTTAAGGCAGAGTGCGAGCGCAGGTTCACGCTGATCCCTGACGTTAAGAATCCAGTAACCTGCCCAGACGATGGTAGAACCGACCGCAAGTGCAACACCAGCGAAATCAGCTGCAGGAACCCGCGAGAAGTCTCCCCGGGTGGCAATGACCAGCACACCCAGGTAACAGACAACGGCCGCGACGTAATCTGCGCGCCGAATGCGCTGCTTCAGGAAGACAGCGGCCATCAGCGTCAAGACGATCGCCCAGCTGTAGTTGATAGACATGGCAACCTGGGCGGGCAGCAGATCGTAAGCGCTAAACAATACCTGGTAATAGATGACTGGGTTTAGCAGTCCCGCAACCAATGCCATTCGCCAGTGTCTTCTGGCTGCATCAACTAGTTTTCCAAGGCCCGAACGGGCGAGCGTAACAACAAAGAGGACAAGACTGGCGGTCAGGGTTGCATAAAACAACAACTGCACAGTATCCAGATAGGCCAGGGCCACTTTGAAGGCGGTGGCCACGGTCGACCAGCAGCCAACCGCCGCCAGCCCGAAAAATACCGCCTTGAGTTCGTGTTTATCCAATCTGCGGATCGCGTCTTATGGTGCCCGGGGCCGGGGTCGAACCGGCACTCCTTTGCAGGAACGAGATTTTAAGTCTCGCGTGTCTACCAATTTCACCACCCGGGCAAGCAGTGGCAGCGGGACAGTTTACCGGCTAAAGAATGCGCATCAAGCCTTCCTGAATACAACTTGCGACTAGCAGGCCGTCAGACGTGTAAATCTCCCCCCGAGTGAAGGCCCTGGAATGGCTGGTGGAGGGGCTATCAAGGGTGTAAAGCAGCCAATCAGAAACGGCCACGGGATGATGAAACCAGATGCTATGGTCCAGAGATGCGCCCTGGACCTGCTCACTGTCGTAGGAGCCACGGTGCGGCAATCGGGCAGTGCCCAGGAGTGCTTCATCTGACTGATAGGCCAACAGTGCCATGTTGAGTAAGGGGTCTTCGGGTACTTCCCCGTTAGCCTTTATCCAGACGTGCTGTTCAGGCGCCTGTGGAACGCGTTCTCTTAGCTGTTTGTAGTTCTCGGTAAAACTGAGAAAAGGCCGCTGCTTAAGGCCTTCAACCATGCGACTTTCATCCGGCGGTGAAGATACCGGCATTTCCCGATACTGATGTGCCAGACCCGTCTCTTCACAATGAAAGGAAGCGTCCATATTGAAGATCGCCTCGCCATGCTGGATAACCACAACTCGCCGGGTCGAAAACGATCTGCCGTCCCTGATGCGCTCGACCTCAAACAGGGCTGGTACACGCCAGTCGCCGGGTTTCAAAAAATAGGCGTGTAATGAGTGCGGCAGATGTGGGGCGTCAACCGTTCGAGCCGCCGCCATCAGGGCCTGGGAGATAATCTGGCCGCCAAAGAGCCGCTTACGACGCGACGAGGGATGAGAGCCTCGAAAAAGGTCACGCTCTATCGGCTCCAGATCAAGCAGCTTGAGAAGCTCGTTAATCGGCGTTTGTGTTTGTTCCGTGTTAGACATCCAGAAAACTGATGGCCATAATGAATATGACATTAATCGTGCCACTATATTGAGCCTCATGGAAGCCAACGAGCCCATCAATACCACCACCGACGGCCGAAAGCTCCGAAGTGAAGACAGCAAACGCCGTATTGTTTCGGCCATGCTCGAGCTTGTGCGTGAGGGCCGCATGGCTCCGACGGCAGAGGAAGTGGCCAAACGAGCGCAGGTTGGGCTTCGAACGGTGTTTCGAAGATTTAAGGACATGGAGAGCCTCTACGCTGAGATGTCTGTCGCTATTAACGACAAGGTCGAGTCAATTATTGATTCACCAGCAGACAGTCAGGACTGGCGCGAAAACCTGACGGTGATGGTGGACCGTCGGTTACGTGTCTATGAAGTCATCATGCCCTACCGGGTCGCCGCCGAGGCACTGAAGTTTCAATCCACCGTGCTGTTAAACCGTCATATGGACATCGTGCGCGATGAGCGACACCGCTTACTGAATATTCTGCCAGCAGAGCTGCTTGATGATCGGCCGTTGATCGAGGGGCTTGAAGCTGCCCTCTCCTTCGACATGTGGAATCAACTCCGCAATGATCAACGCTTAAGCGGTGATGAGGCCGGCGCCGTTGTCCGGCGGATAGTGGGCAGCCTGTTGATTGAACCAAAACCGTGAAATGGCTATGGATTTAGGCTAGACTTGCGCGCTTTCCAGCGGTCGCAAGAAGACTGGAAAAGTGTCAGGAGAGTAAAGGCTGGGTGGCAGAGTGGTCATGCAGCGGTCTGCAACACCGTTTACGCCGGTTCGATTCCGACCCCAGCCTCCAACCTCAAACCACAAGCGTCGTTTACGCCGCCCTAGGCGGGCCCGTTATTCCGACCCCAGCCTCCAACCTCAAACCACAAGCGTCGTTTACGCCGCCCTAGGCGGGCCCGTTATTCCGACCCCAGCCTCCAACCTCAAACCACAAGCGTCGTTTACGCCGCCCTAGGCGGGCCCGTTATTCCGACCCCAGCCTCCAACCTCAAACCACAAGCGTCGTTTACGCCGCCCTAGACGGGCCCGTTATTCCGACCCTAGCCGCCAATATCTCGTTCATGAAAGTCCTCGGACTATGTCCCGCTGACCCTGACAAAGACGAGGAACAGCAACATGATAGGCACTGCGCCTGCAGCAACCGCCATCAAGACGAATAGCGCCTTGTCTGCCGTGTTAAGCCGGTTTCCCTTTTGACGTTCTGCCATGGAATTCTCCAATACCCGAAAATCGCATTGTCGAATCAGTGGCTTCCGATTCATGGTCATCAGGCGCCATCAACGGGTCCTATGCTAAGCTAGCCGACGATGTCCTATCACCGTTCCAATCTCGCGACCCTCTCACAGGCCACCTATAACTACCTCAGTAGCAACGGTTATAACGCCGACGATATGTTCCGGCGGGCAGGTCTTGATCCAGACAAGCGTACCGACCCTGATTTTCGCTATGGCATCAATGAGATAAGACGACTGTGGCGGATTGCGCTCCAGGAAACAGGTCACGCCTGCCTGGTCTATGACGTGATGGAATACATAGAACCCTGGATGTTACATGCTGTCGGCCACGCCTGGATCAGCAGTCAGACGCTGTTGTCAGCGCTGCAAAGACTGCAGCGTTATCATCGAATGTTATCGACGAATGTTGTGGTTGAACTACACCCCCTGCAGGGCGCCTGGCAACTTCATGCGGATGTGCTTGAACCCTATCAGCATCCTGCCACCGACAGCGTGATCGCTTTTGTGCTTGAGATGTGCCGCCGATCCTTTGGTCAGGATCTGGCACCGCTTGAGGTTGAACTGATCAGACTTGAGCCTATGGACGCCAAGCCGATTGAAGATTTCTTCCGGTGTAACGTCCGTTATGGCAGTCCTGAGAACGTCATCGTCTTTAATGCCGCCGACCTGAATCGTCGCCTGAGCGGCGCCAATCCGGCAATTGCTGCAGCCATGGATTCAGTGACCAGCGAATATCTGGCGCGGTTTGACGCTAACGATATCGTCAACAGGGCAAGGAAACTGATCGCCGAGCATCTTGTTCATGGTGAGCCGGATAAACAACGGGTTGCCGAGGCTATGTTGATGAGCCCTCGCACCCTGCAGCGCAGACTGGAGGAGGAAGGCACTTCCGTAAAAGCACTGATTGATGACACAAGACATCAGTTAGCCTTGCAGTATCTGGCACAGAAACACCTGTCAATCAAAGAGGTCGCGTACAGCCTTGGTTTTAATGACGCCTCAAACTTCTCCCGGGCATTCAAACGGTGGGAAGGTATGACCCCGAAAGCTTTTCGTCAGGGCTAATCGTTTTTCATGCCTGACGACAGATCCGGCCAGGCGATCTTCAGATATTCATACATGGACCATAGCGTCAGCACTGCTGAGATGTATAGCAGTGTGTAGCCGACAATCATGGCGTCACTCTTTCCAGGCCCGGCAGCTAGCAACAGAATAATCGCGATCATCTGAAAAACCGTTTTAACCTTACCGAGCACGGAGACGGCAACACTGCGCATCTCGCTGTAGCTGGCCATCCATTCACGCAGGGCTGAGACAACAATCTCACGGCCAACGATAACCAGCGCAGGCACAGCAAGGATTGCGCTGGCGTGAACCTCAACGAGCAGGACTAATGCAACCGCAACAATCAGTTTATCGGCAACCGGGTCCAGAAAAGCCCCGAACGGCGTGAGCTGCCCCCACTTTCGCGCGAGGTAGCCATCCAGCCAATCAGTGAGACTGGCAATGGTGAACACCCCTGCCGCTGCAAGGTATCGCCATTCCACAGGCGCCAGGTAAAACACAATCACCAGGACTGGAATCATAAGGATCCGAAATCCCGTAATCAGGTTGGGTGTGCCGATTCGACTAAACATGGGTGCCTAGTTTACTGATTGTGCAGGGTTCCATAAATGTGTTCCGCCAGAACTTTACTGATTCCTTCTACTTTACCCAATTCTTCGACACTGGCACTTTGGACCTGGGCCGAACCGCCAAAGTGCCTGAGCAACGCCCGCCGACGTTTCGGACCCACGCCGTCAATCTGCTCCAGCACAGATACTGTTCGTTTCTTGCCTCGTCGGTTCCTGTGCGCGGTGATCGCAAATCGATGGCTTTCATCCCTGATGTGTTGAATCAGGTGCAGTGCGGGGTTGTCACTCGACAAAGAAAGTTCACCGCCACTTGAAAGAATCAGAGATTCCAGACCGGCTTTCCGGGTTGGGCCCTTGGCAACCCCAATCATCAGCACCCCTTCGATCTGCAGTTCCTCCAGAATACTTTCGGCTGCACTTAACTGACCTTTACCACCATCGATGAAAAGAATATCCGGCAATACGCCTTCGCCCTTCTTTATGCGTGTGTAACGCCGCTTCAGTGCCTGGGCCATCGCCGCATAGTCATCACCAGGTGTAATGCCATCAATGTTAAAACGTCGATAGTCAGACTTGAGCGGGCCGTGCTTGTCAAACACCACGCAGGAAGCAACGGTGGCCTCGCCCGCGCTGTGACTGATATCGAAACACTCCAACCGCCTCGGCGCCTCTTCCAGACCAAGCGCTTCCTGAAGCGCCTGAAATCTCTGGTTCTGATTGTTCTTGCTGGACACATAAGAACCCAGGGCCTGTTCGGCATTGGTCTCAGCAAGTTTTACCCAGCGCTTCCTGGTGCTGCGGACGTTATCTGAAATGAGCACTTTGCGGCTGGCCTGCTCACTCAGCGCATCCTCAAGCACCAGCTTGTCTTCGAGCCGACTGTTGACCACGATTTCAGGGGGCGTTTCCCTGCCACTGGCGCCGCCCAGATAGAACTGCGGTAAAAAAGCTGCCAGCACAGCCCCTTCCTTTTCATCAAGTCGCGTCCTGGGGAAATAGGTCTTGTTGCCAAGCAAACGCCCTCCCCGGATAAACATCACCAGCACGCAGACACCTGCAGCACTGATGACCACAGCAAGCACGTCGATATCCCCCTGATTGCCAACGACATATTGCTGCTCCTGAATTTTACGCAGATGGCTGAGCTGATCTCGGAAATGCGCGGCCCGTTCAAAATCCAGTTTTGCCGAGGCCTCTTCCATCTTATTAGCGTAGTCGTGCATAACCGCAGTGCTTTTGCCCTCTAGAAACATGACAGCATGAGCAACGTCATCTGCATAGTCCTCTGCGGACACCAGGTCACAACACGGACCGGAACATCGTTTGATCTGATACTGCAGGCAAGGTCTCGTTCGATTCTTGAAGAAAGTGTCTTCACACTGCCGGACCTGAAAGACCTTCTGCAGAATGTTCAGCGAGTCCCGAACGCTATAGGCGCTGGGAAAAGGCCCAAAGTACCGGCCTTTTCTTTTTTGGGCACCCCGGTGAAAGGCCAGGCGCGGATATTCGTCCTCGGTCGACAAATAGATATAGGGGTAGGATTTGTCATCCCGAAAAACGATGTTGTAGGGCGGTCGATACTCCTTGATCAGTGACTGCTCAAGCAGCAATGCTTCTATTTCGCTGGTGGTGACGGTGGTTTCCATCCGCTGGATGTGCCCCACCAGGGCCATGGTCTTGGAATCGAGCGCACTGGTTCGAAAATAGCTGGAAACCCGGTTTTTCAGGTTCTTGGCTTTCCCAACATAGAGCACAGCATCATCCTGCCCGTACATGCGGTACACGCCAGGCCGGGTCGGCAGCGACTTCAGATAGGCCTTGGCGTCGAACTCAGTCATGGATAGGCCATCTTACCGGCGGTTGCTACCACGTCCAGAAACATCGCTCGAGTCAGCCTGCCGGTTTGGGTGTTGTAACGAGAACAGTGGTAAGAATCTATCAGGGTGACATGGCCAACCTGGTGAACGGCACCATGGGCAAAAGGATAATCTGCTTGCCGCTGGGCGAGCGTCGCTATAACCGCCCGGTGTGCGACACCACCAAGCACCAGCAGCACGGGTGGATCGCTGTCGTGCTGCCCACTGAGTTCCTCCGTGAGAAAACGGCCACAGTTGCTGACTTCCCGACTGCTTGGCAGATTCTTTATCGGCAGACACTTAACGGCATTGGTGATACGCACCCGCCCGACCAGATTCAGCTCGTTCAACACATCATTCAGAAGATCCCCGCTGGCATCGCCGACAAAAGGAACCCCGGATCGGTTTGCACCGTGCATGCCAGGCGCCAGTCCGACAATCAGAAGCTTTGCATCCCGGGGGCCACTGGCAGGCACCGGCTGATTCCAGTAATCGGGATGTGTCTTGCGCAATCGCTTGAACTGGTTGGTCAATCGGCGGCAGCGACGGCATTGCAGCAGGCGCGAATCAAAATCTGTCGTCGGTGGTTTTTTCACGCACCTAGTTTACTGCGACGACAGCTAAGCGGCGACCTCGGCGTCGATAATGCCGTGTTTGATCGCGAGCCTGGTCAGGCCGACGTCATTATTAACATCCAGCTTTTCAAACACCCGGTACCGATAGCTGTTGACTGTCTTCGGTGAGAGCGAGAGCTTCTCCGAGATGTCCTGGACCTTGTGCCCCATAATTACCATCAAAGTAATCTGCATTTCACGGGCACTTAACTGATCAAAGGGGGATACTTCGTTTTCAGAAAACGGGCGTAGTGCCAGCTGTTGGGCGATCTCGGCACTGATATAACGCTGCCCTGAATGTACTTTACGAATCGCCAGCAACATCTCGTCAATGTCTGCGCGTTTGGTCAGATAACCCACGGCGCCGACTTTGAGCAGCTTCGATGGATAAGGTTCATCCTCGTAAATCGTGACTGCCAGGACTTTAACCTCAGGATGCGCGCGTAGACATCGGCGCGTGGCTTCAAGGCCGCCAATGCCAGGCATCTGGATGTCCATCAGAACGACATCCGGCTTGTGCTGCTTAACGAGTTCTACGGCCTCTTCACCACTTCCGGCCTCACCAACAATCTCGATGCCAGGGATATCTTCAAGCAGACGACGCGTACCGATACGCACCAGCTGATGATCATCGACAACAATGATTCTGATCACGGGTCACTCCTTTAACCTGTCGTTTCAGACAAGATAAACCCGTGGCCCCGGGATTGGAAGCCAGCGACAGCAGACTTCCTTTGCCAGCCTTTGGACCGATAACCTGTAAGCTCAGGCTGACGTAGTCAACCGCCAAAAGCCTGCAACCCGGTTTGAGCCCGACCGAGAATCAGCGCGTGGATATCGTGCGTGCCTTCGTAGGTATTAACAGTTTCCAGGTTCATGACGTGCCGGATAACGTGATACTCATCGGAGATGCCATTGCCGCCATGCATGTCCCTCGCCATTCGCGCAACATCCAGCGCCTTCCCGCAGTTGTTTCGCTTCATCATCGAGATGTTTTCTACCGGACAATTATCTTCATCCATCAATCGCCCTATCCGCAGGGCACCCTGCAGGCCGAGGGTGATTTCAGTCTGCATATCTGCGAGCTTCTTCTGTATCAGCTGATTGGCAGCCAGTGGCCGGCCAAACTGTTGCCGATCAAGAGTGTACTGCCTGGCAGCCTGCCAGCAATATTCTGCGGCGCCCATCGCCCCCCAACTGATGCCGTATCGGGCCTTGTTCAGGCAACCAAATGGTCCGCCCAGGCCTTTTACGTTCGGCAGCAGGTTCTCTTCCGGGATTTCGCAGTCACTGAGCACAATTTCCCCGGTAACGGAGGCGCGCAAACTGAACTTGCCTTCAATCTTCGGCGTTTCGAATCCCGGCGTACCGCGTTCCACCACAAAACCTCGAATCACGCCGTCCAGCTTTGCCCAGACCACAGCCAGATCAGCGATGGGCGAATTCGTGATCCACATCTTTGCCCCATTGAGCAGATACCCATTGCTGGTCTTTTCAGCGCGGGTAATCATGCTGCCCGGATCTGAACCATGATCCGGTTCCGTCAAACCGAAACAGCCGACCCACTCGCCCGTCGCGAGTTTCGGCAGATACTTTTCTCGTTGTGCTTCGTTGCCGTAGGTATAAATCGGGTGCATGACTAAAGAAGACTGCACGCTCATGGCCGAGCGATAACCAGAATCTACGCGCTCAACTTCGCGTGCGACCAGACCATAAGAGACATAATTGACCCCCGCGCATCCGTACTTTTCAGGCAACGTTGGCCCCAGCAAACCGAGCGCTCCCATTTCGGTCATGATTTCACGATGAAAATGCTCATCACGGTAAGCCTGCTGAACGCGCGTCATGAGTTTTTCGTCTGCGTAAGCGCGGGCGGAATCGCGGATCAGTCGCTCGTCTTCTGAGAGCTGATCGCCAATGAAAAATGGGTCTTGCCAGTTAAAGCTCGCCATAGTGGTCTCAAGAGATATCAAAAGGCGCGCATTATACGTTGAAATATTTAAACCAACGAACTATACAGACGAACGCAGACACCCTATCCTCAGGTCATTGAGCGACGCGGACTTGCTTGAGCGCCAAGGGCACAGGCATCGTCTATACCGCGCCCTGCCAGGCACAACGCTCGACCGAAACAAACTCGAGCAAGAGAAAGTCGAGAATAAGATAGTCGAGAAAAACGAAGTAAGGAAAAACAACGTCCAGAAAAACAACGTCCAGAAAAACAACGTCCAGAAAAACAACGTCCAGGAAATGTAAGAGGTAAACGCTGGACCCATGAAAGGCTACTCCACAAACGACGTGGCAGAATTACTGGAAATCTCCCCGAATACCATCAGGGAAATCGCCCGTGCCGGTGTGCTTGAACCCACCAGAACACCAGGCAACCAATACCGATTCGATTTTCAGGACATCATTGTTCTCAGAACGGCCAAAGAGTTAATGCAGGCCGGTGTCCGACGCGCGCAGATTAACGCGGCACTGTTCAAGTTAAAATCAAGATTACCCTCGAACCGACCACTGACATCGCTGCGTATTGCCGGGGACGGTGGCGCGGTTGTGATCAGGGAGGATGATCAGGTTTATGACGCGGATTCCGGTCAGATACACTTCAATTTTGCGGTCGCGGACCTTGCCGGCACGGTGGCACCTTTGGCGAGGCAAGCAGCTGAAGACGCGCAATCAAGCGATCAACTGACTTCCGACGACTGGTTTGACCTGGGTGTCGACCTGGAAGCCGTTTCCCCGGAGGACGCACCTGCGGCCTATCTGCGGGCACTGGAGCTTGACCCCTACCACTCTGATGCCCATGTCAATATCGGCCGCTTGCTGCAGGAGGCGGGCGAGTACGAAACCTCTGAGGCGCACTACCATAAAGCGTTGGATGCCGAACCTGACAATGTGCTTGCGGCGTTTAATCTGGGCACCTTGTTTGAGGATATGGGCCGCATTCAGGATGCGATTGCGGCTTACAAACGCGCCACTAATCTGGCAGACGCTCACTATAACCTGTCGAGACTTTACGAGCTCGTTGGCGAACACGCCGAGGCGCTTAAACATCTGAAAACTTATCGCAATTTGATTGAGCCCGCTTAACCGGCTGATGGTTAATTGCGCAACAAGTAATAGCTATTTAATATCATTTTCTCAAGGAAGAGGATTACGGATTCATGGAGCAAAGAAAAGAACCCCGAATTGACTACAACATCCGGTTTTTCGTGCACGTTCACGAATCGGAAAAAGAGCCTGACATGGTGGGCATGTCTCTTGAGTGTGACGCCATCGACCTGTCATCTCAGGGCATGCAACTGGCCACGAACGCTGCGCTGTCACCCGGCACGCTCATCAACATTACCATCGGCATCGGCGAGCCCTTTGCGATGTATATACTCCGTGCCGAGATAAGGTGGGTCAGAGTGAAGGACGAGGTGAGCTATATGGGTGTATTGCTGGTTCCGGCAGAAGAAACGGATCTCGCACGCTGGCTCGAAGGCTTTGACGCCTTGTTCGCCGCGCCGGTTGAATAGAATCTGTTGAATAGCACCTGTGGGATAGCGCCAGTCGATAATCTCCTCGCGCGGAAAAATCTTCAGTGAACGACCGGGTCCGAGGTCTCCAGCGCAGACCTGATCAGGCGATAACCCAACAGCACCAGCCTGCCTTCATAGCGACTAATGCCGTCCATGGAGTATTCAAAGCGATACTCCCGCCAGATGTGCCAGCGATCATGCTGATCTCTACTGAGCGACAGATGAATGCGTTGCACCGTCTGATCCAACAGCTGGACGCCATGCTTGTCACATTCACGCCTGGCAAAGTTCACCGCATGACTTTTAGCCTGGTTGGCATTGTACCAATAGCAAACAAAGACGGTGACCAGCGCAAAAAAGAGTAACGAATCCACGAATTAACGTTAAATCAATCAGCGGCTTAACAACAAGAGATGAATCGCGTATATTTCGCTCCTTCGTCGCGGTGATACCCGGCGAACTCTCTCGGAGGGGTGGCAGAGCGGTTGAATGCACCGGTCTTGAAAACCGGCATAGGTTTGTAGCCTATCCAGGGTTCGAATCCCTGCCCCTCCGCCATCAAGCATGGGTGCTGCCCTGGCACTTACTTTACAGTTTGTACCGGAGACATGGTTTACAGTTTCTCCGATATAAATGGATTCGTTGTCGGTTCTACACGACATTCATCCTGATCAAAAAATCCTAAATCATAGTCCATAAAGCTGACAAGCCAGATTTTGTCCGCAACCTCTCTAATACCCACTAATTGGCATGCAAAGGACTTGCTCAGGTTGATTTTTCGCTTTCCGATGCAGATTCGTCCACATTTGGTCACACGAACAGTCCGATCATGGAATGGGTATTCTGGTTCATCTGGCGGGCGATAGGCACGGCTCGATGGTGTATATACTTCGGCCGGGTACTTGCCTCCGAGTGCCTGGTGGGGACGTTCGTTGTTGTAAACCCCGACAAATCGATCGAACCGTTCTTGCTGTTGCAAAAAGTTCGGTGAAGCAGGCTTAGTCGCTTCCTTCTTCAGCGTCAGGTGCATCCGTTCATGACGTCCATTTTGTTCTGGGTGGCCCGGTTTGATACGTTCAATCCTGATACCTAGCCTTAACCACCAAACAGACAACCGGCTCATGCCATAAAACGCGTTAGGCGAAGCAAAAGGGATACCATTATCGGTGCGTATGGCCGCAGGAACACCGTACTCCTTGAATGCTCGTTCAAACACCGAGAATGCAAAGTCTGACCTGGTGGAAGAGAGTCCTTCGCATGTCAGAAGATAACGCGAGCTATAGTCAGTGATCGTCAGTGGATAGCAATACTGTTTGTTGCCTAGCAGGAACTCTCCCTTGTAGTCAGCGCACCAAAGTCCATTGGGTGTTTGGACGTTGCTGAGCGGCGTCCCCTGGGCCTTTCCGTGCCTGCGTCGTTTGCGACGGTTAACCAGGTTGTGTCGATCCAGAACTGCATGAACTGTGCTTTTGGCAGGGGGTGTGATCATAGGATATTCCTTGATCAACTTATCGCGGATCTTACGTGCACCCCAACTAGGATGATCACGTTTAACTTTCAGGATTGTTCGCTCAATCTGGAAGGGCAATTGATTAGCATGACGATAGGGTCGACGGCTCCGATCCTTGAGACCATCGAGCCCACATTCTTTGTAACGGTTAAAGATCTTGTATCCGGTTACTCTTGAGATACCAAAATCTTTACATACAGTGGTCATTTTCTCGCCATCGAGCAGACGAGCGATAAATCTGAGACGTTCATCCATAGGTTTACACTCTTTCCAAGGCATCTGGGAGCTCCCAAATACCTAAATATGTAAACCATGTGCCCGGTAAAATCTGTAAGCTATGTGTCGGGTACTACAATGCACCTCGCCAGGGTATTGGTGAGCCATTCCTGCTCAACAAGCTCCTTTGGAGCGACAAACCGAACGCAAAGAACCCAGGCGGCAGTCAATTCATGGAGCTTATCCCCGACGTTGCAGAACGTGTAACCGCAGCAACGGACTTCATGATGGCGGTTGTTGCCATCATAGGAGTCGTTCAGTTTCGGCGTGATGGTAACGCGGCCTCCTGGAAAATAAATCTCTGGACCGCCGTGTATCTGCTGTTCATTGCCGCAGCGTTGATTGGCACGGTTCATCACGGACTCGCGTTATCTGCAAGGGCCTACGATCTCTCCTGGCAGATGATATTCTTTTCTCTTGGAATCATGGTCGGGCTTTTTGTCGTCGCTCTCGCGTATGACTTGTTCGGACTGACCGTCGCTAAAAAAATGCTGCCCGTGATGATTATCTTCGCACTGGGTTTTTTCGGTTTTAGCTGGTCCCAGGGGCAGGATTTCAGTCTGTTCCTCGCTTATGAAGCACTGGCGCTGTTGGCCGCGCTTCTCGGCTATGCGTACCTTGCAGTTCTGCGGAAACCGGGCGGTCTCTCACTGGCGATCGCGGTGTTCATCATCATAATTGCCGCTGTTGTGCAGGCAACCCAAGCTATCTCCTACACTTTTTTTGTGCCGTTTGACCACAACGCCAACTATCATCTCATCCAGATTGTCGGTGTGCTGCTTCTCACCCACGGCATCCGGCAATCCGTGAATGCCTCATCTGCTCGTTAGCCTTGCCCCGGGCACCTATTCAGATGCCCGGGCGTCGGCGATAATATCTTCGCTATAGTCGCGGAATTTTTTGCCCTGGCGCGTGTCTAAGACTCTGAAAAGCGGCCGCATAACCCTTTGTTTTATAAGGGTTAGACAAACGCCTCAAAGGTCCAACTGACTTGCTTTTGCGGGTCAGTAACGTAGAATTTTGGCACTCAACTTGCCACATCAGGAGAAAAGTGAAATGGCAGAAGTACAGGTAGCAACTCATCGGGAAACAGCGGTCGCAGCGTCCAGCAAAGTGCTGCGCAACACTTACATGCTGCTCTCTATGACGCTGATTTTTAGCGCGGCAATGGCTGGTGTCAGCATGGCGATGGATGCGCCCTACATGGGCTGGATTCCTCTGATCGTCGCTTTCGGACTGCTTTTTGCGATCAGCAAGTTCCGCAATAGCATCTGGGGTATCGCGCTGGTTTTTGCTTTCACCGGGATTCTGGGGTTTTCACTCGGACCTATTCTCAACTACTACATGCAGACCGCCGCAGGTACCCAGGTTGTCGTGACGGCAATGTCCCTGACTGGCATGATCTTTCTGTCGCTCTCGGGTTATGTGCTCGTCAGCAAAAAAGATTTTTCATTCATGTCCGGCTTTTTGATGACGGGGATGTGGGTTGTCATCGGCAGTATTGTCTTGCTGCTTGTTGGCAGCTGGCTGGGCTGGCAGATATCTGGCCTGCACCTGGCGATCTCTGCTGCGATCGTGCTGTTGATGTCAGGTTTTATTCTGTTTGATACCAGCAGAATCATTCATGGCGGCGAAACAAATTACATCATGGCAACGGTTTCGTTGTATCTCAGCATCTACAATCTTTTCACCAGCCTGCTGCATCTTCTGGGTGCTTTCGGCGACGAATAAGCCATTGCGGACATGAAGTTCGCACTGGTTGTCCAAGGCGCACCTTACTCATCGCAAGCCTGTCATACCGCCCTGCAATTTGCACGGGCGGTATTGGCATCCGGTCATCACATCAATCGGGTATTTTTCTATCACGACGGTGTGTATTGCGCGAACCGTCTTTCTGCCCCCCCTCAGGACGAGATTGACATTGTTGCTGCCTGGAGCGAGCTGGCAAGCGCTAATCAGGTAGAACTTACTGCCTGCATCGCTTCGTGCCTTCGTCGTGGCGTGTTGGATGAAGCAGAGGCCGCTCGCTACGAAAAAACCGCAGATAATATCGCCGAGGGATTCACGATCTCTGGGCTGGGTCAATTGATTGACGCGACGATTAACGCGGACCGGGTGGTGACCTTCGGGGCATGACGACATCTCTGCTCTATCTGTTTTCAGGCGCGCCTCATGGCAGCATCAATGCCCAGGAAGGATTAGACGCGCTCCTGATGGGTTCGGCTTTTACCGAATGTCGTGCTCTGTTTCTTGGTGAGGGTGTCCTACAGCTGCTTAAAGAACAGGAAACAGACGGCATTGGTACGAGAAATTTTGCCATGGGTTTTAAGGCACTGCCTGACTACGGCGTTACCCAAATTGGGGTCTGCGCCAGCGCCATGGCGCACCATCACCTGGTTGCAGAAGATCTGCTGGTTGATGCGGAGTTACTTGAGACTGCCTCTGTCAGGCAATGGTTAGCCGCCGCAGACCGTATACTCAACTTCTCATGATTCTTCATACCATCAACAAACCATCGGCCCTGGCAGACTGCCAGTTTTCTATCGGCATGGACGACTGTGTGCTGCTGATGGAAGACGGGGTCTATCTCGGTCTGCAGACAGAATTGCCAGGAATCGTTTATGCGCTGACTGCTGACGTCCAGGCACGTGGAATCGGCAATAAGTTGAAAGACTCGATTCAAGTCATCGATTATCAGCGATTCGTGGCGCTAAGCCTGCAGGCAGACAAGGTCTGTGCGTGGTTCTGATGGAGCCAGCGACTGATAAAGAAGGGTTCCTGCGAGATAGAGCAGACTGGAATGCTGAAGTCGCGACAACGCTGGCCGGCCACGAAGGCATCGCGCTTAACGATAGTCATTGGGAAGTCGTGCATCTTATACGACGCTACTACGAGACCTACCGTCTATTCCCACCGAACCGGGTGCTGGTCAAACAGATAGGCCTTGAGCTTGGCGCCGAGAAAGGTAACAGCATTTACCTCATGACCCTGTTCAGCGGCAAACCCGCGAGGGTACTGGCTAGAATCGCAGGTCTGCCGAAACCGCCTAACTGTGACTAGTTGCCGAGAAGTTAACCACATCGCCAACGATGATCAGGGTCGGAGTCTGAATCTGCGTTCTTGCAACCAACCCCGGCATTGTCTCTAGGTTGCCTTTTAGCACCTGTTGCTCTGGCGTCGTACCCTTGGAAACAATCGCAACGGGTGTCTCAGGCACCCTGCCTACCGCCATGAGCTGTTGGCAGATGGTGCCAAGTCCGCCTAGTCCCATATAAAAGACTAACGTTTCCATGGGGTGGTTGAATTCATGCCATGGCAAATCAACCTTGCCATCTTTCGGGTGCCCGGTCACGAATCTCACACTTTGGGAAAGATCGCGATGGGTCAGTGGTATACCCGCGTAGGCGGCGCAGCCTGATGCTGCCGTGATCCCTGGCACAACCTGAAAGGGAATGTTTCGTTCTATCAGTGAGGTAATCTCCTCACCACCACGACCAAAGATAAAGGGGTCTCCACCCTTGAGTCGCAATACGCGACTACCCTCCTCCGCGAGTCGTACCAGTAGCTGGTTAATATCTTCCTGGCTGGTTGACTTATAACCGCTGCGTTTGCCGACAAACTCCATGGTTGCATCTCTTCGCACTCTTTCCAGGATTCTTGGAGAAACCAGGTTGTCATACAACACAACGTCAGCCTGCTGCATCAACTGTAGTGCGCGTAGTGTCAGGAGGTCAGGGTCGCCAGGGCCTGCGCCCACAAGATAGACTTCGCCGCTATCGATGGTGGCATCAACTTCCGCAAACAGACGCTCGTCAGCAGCACGATCATCGCCCGCCATCGCTGCTTCTGCACCGCTAGAATCAATAAATTCTTCCGTTCGCCGCCGCCGCTTATCGACGTCGGGCATGAAAGCTTTCAATCTGTCACGGCGAATCGCAAAGTATTCGGCCAGCCTTGCCAGTCGTTCCGGCAGAACGCCTTCAATCAACTCGCGCACCTTCCTGACCAGGACAGGCGCTGTACCCGCGCTCCCAACAGAGACTATCAGGGGATTGCGATCAATAATGGCCGGAAAAGTTACCGTACACAGATCCGGCGAATCAACAACGTTGACCCAAATACCCGCAGCCTGGGCGTCACGGGAAACAGCTTTGTTAACCTCGGGATCATTGGTCGCACAGACGATCAGCACTTTGCCGTGCAGGTCATCGGGGCTATATTTCGACAGGCGCAGTTCATGTTCATCACCGACTAGCTGTGCCGCTATCTCGTCGATGATTCTGGGTGCAACAACGGTAATCCGGGGTGATGCTTTCAGTAGCAGGGTAATCTTGCGACGGGCTATTTCACCGCCCCCAATAACCAGCACTTCGCGCTGCGCCAGATCAACATGTAAAGGAAAATAGCGCACCGTGATCGAGGGCTACTCGGCCAGAATGACCGACGTGCCTCCCATATAGGACTGCAGCGCCTGCGGCACTCTGACAGAACCGTCAGCCTGTTGATAATTCTCAAGCACCGCGACGAGTGTTCTGCCAACCGCCAGCGCCGAACCATTGAGCGTGTGCACAAGCTCGGGTTTGCCGGTCTCAGGATTACGCCAGCGCGCCTGTATGCGACGCGCCTGAAAGTCCTGGAAGTTGCTGCAGGAAGATATCTCTCGATACTTGCCCTGACCGGGCAACCAGACCTCCAGGTCATAGGTCTTGGCCGCAGCAAAACCAAGATCGCCGCCACATAGGGTAACCAGCCGGTAGGGTAACCCAAGCTTCTGCAGGATTGCCTCAGCGTCTCTGGTAAGCCCTTCAAGTGCTTCCCAGGAATCATCGGGTTTCACCATCATCACCAGCTCTACCTTGTCGAACTGATGTTGGCGAATCATACCCCGGGTGTCTTTGCCGTAGCTGCCTGCTTCACTGCGAAAGCATGGACTATGGCAGACAAACCGTTGCGGCGTGGTTTCCAGTATTTGGTCCCTGGCCAGATTGGTCACAGGCACTTCTGCCGTAGGTATCAAGTAAAACTCTCGATCGTCCTGCAGCTTAAAGAGATCCTCTTCAAATTTGGGTAACTGACCGGTACCGGTTAAGGAATCCCGATTAACAATATAAGGGACATAGACTTCCTCGTAGTGATGCTCACCGGTGTGTACGTCCAACATGAACTGGACCAGCGCACGATGCAATCGGGCCAACTCGCCACGCAAGGTGACAAACCTGGAGCCTGCGATTTTGCTCGCTTCTTCAAAGCCCATTTTGCCGGTGGGTGCAGTGAGATCAACGTGGTCTTTTGGCTCAAAGCTGAACTCGGGGGTATCACCCCAGCGCCTGACTTCAACGTTGTCATCCTCTGAATTTCCCAGAGGCACTGAGTCATCAGGCACATTGGGGACGGCCATGAGCAGTTCGCTGAGTTCCGCCTGCACCTCATCCAAAGCGGCCTTCTTTTCATCCAGGCGATCTCCAAGGTCGGCAACATCAGCGAGCAACGGTTCTATGTCGTCACCCTGCGCCTTGGCTTTTCCGATCGCTTTAGAACGTGTGTTTCGTGTGGACTGCAGTTCTTCAGTTTCAACCTGCAATGCCTTGCGACGCGATTCAAGAGAGCGGATCGATTCGACATCAAGATCGAACCCCCGATTCTTGAGTTTCTCGGCGATATCATCAAGTTCTTGTCTGACACGTCTGGGGTCGAGCATAGGAACCTACCCATCTAGTAGCTGAAATTGTATTGGTAGCGGTCTAAAAAGCGGCGCCATCTTAACAGATGGCTGAAAATAGCGTTAACCCGGTAGTGCCCGGGCCGCCAGAATACCTAGGTAGGTAGCGAGGATGCTCAAAACAACTGAACCGCCAACATAAACTGATGCAGCCACTAGCCGGCCATCCTGAATCAGTCCGAGAGCCTGCAGCGAAAAGGTCGAAAATGTTGTGAAAGCACCCAGAAAACCAACCAGCAGCAGCGAACGCCAGACATCGCCCAACAATGAACGTTCGAACAACAACACAAAGCAGACGCCAATCAGCAGGGAACCCAGAATATTCACTATAAAAATGCCGAACGGAAAATCTGCCCCGAGCAAGCGCTCAAACACCATGGTCAGGCCGTAACGTGCCAGTGACCCTGCTGCGCCCCCCAAAGCGATCGCCAGTAGCGTGCCCATCAGTTGCCTTCATCCGATGTTGAGCTTCTATCCTGTTGGGGGTATCGCTGGAATTCACTGGCCGCGTTTTGCTTCCTAAGGTAATCAAGTTTCTCGGAGATTTTCGATTCCAAACCACGATTCACAGGGTGATAGTAAGTCTGTCCGGCAAGTGATGCGGGCAAATAGGATTCGCCGGGGACAAACGCTTCCTCATAGCTATGGGCGTACTGATAATCTTTACCGTAACCCATCTCACCCATAAGACGCGTCGGTGCGTTTCTGATATGCATGGGCACATCCAGCGACCCTGTTTCGGCGACAACCGACTTCAATACGCCCAGGGCATCATAGACAGCATTGCTTTTTGCAGCGACAGCCAGATAGGCGATCGCCTGAGCAATGGCCAATTCGCCTTCCGGGCTGCCCAATCGTTCCTGGACAGACCAGGCGTTCAGCGCAATTTCCAACGCGCGTGGGTCAGCATTGCCGATGTCTTCGCTGGCCATCCTGACGACGCGGCGAGCAACATAGATAGGATCACAACCACCATCGATCATCCTGACAAACCAGTACAAGGCAGCATCGGGGTCAGACCCGCGCACCGATTTGTGCAGGGCAGAAATCTGCTCGTAGAAAAGATCGCCGCCTTTGTCGAAGCGACGCTGTTCATCGCCAAACACCTCGCGCAGCAACAAGAGATCAATGGTTCTATCCTGGGCCGTATCGGAAATAACTTCGAGCATATTTAGTGCTCGCCGCGCGTCGCCATCCGCTGCCATCGCAATCGCCTGCAACCCTTCGGGCGCTATATTCAGGTTTTTGGCAAGCAACTCAGCATCGTTCGTTAACGCCTGTTGTAACACCAATATCAGATGTTCCGTGGTTAACGATTCAAGTCGATAGACTCTCGCTCTTGAAAGCAGCGCGTTATTGAGTTCGAAAGACGGATTTTCCGTTGTTGCCCCGACAAAAATTACAGTGCCATCTTCGACGTGCGGTAAAAAGGCATCCTGCTGCGACTTGTTGAACCGGTGTACTTCATCGATAAACAGTAGCGTTTGCCTGCCGAGGGTTTGCCGGGTCTGTTTAGCGACAGATATGGCATCACGTATGTCTTTAACGCCAGCGAGCACGGCGGATAGTGACTGGAATTCAATGTCACAGACGCCGGCAATCAACCTTGCGATAGTGGTCTTTCCTACGCCGGGTGGCCCCCAGAGAATCATACTGTGCAGCTGTGACGTATCAATGGCTTCGCGTAGTGGTTTACCCGGTGCCAGCAGATGCTCCTGGCCGATATAGTGTTCGAGCGAACGAGGTCTCAGTCGCGAGGCCAGGGGCTGATAAGCCACCTGCTCCTGAAACAGTGACATCAGAGCCCCCGGTCGTCGATGACATCAATCCCGTCCGGGATCTCGAACCCGAACGTCTCGTCATCGATATCGGCCTCGGTTTGCACCATCAGTTTGATGACCGTACGTTCGGACATGGCATTGTCGATCATCAGCCGGACCGGTAACTGTTCGCTGAAGCTGACCGCCATACCACCGAGCAACGCCTGATCGTCCCTGGGTTCGAGGACAAAATGGACGGACTGCTCATCTTCAAAACGGTCGACGTCATAGCTATCGACGAATTCAGCCGCATGACCCGCCAACAGCAGTACCGGCACATCTTCAACCCGAGGGCTCAAAGCTGAAATCACCACTTGTTCAAGATCGCGATCAAAGGTCCACAAACTGACGCCATCTGAAACAATTGTCTGACTCAATGGTGCCGCTGTCTCAACCCGGAACAGGTCAGGTTTCTTTACCCAGATGGTTCCGGTCTGTTGCGTGACCTGACCTGATGATTGCTCAAACGCCGCATGCAGCCGATCCAACCTTTCGAGCAACTGCACCAGATGTGCCGCGGGGCTCAATTCAGATGAGCTCGCAGGTATGGCGGTTGCAGACAGAAGAATCAGGGCAAAGAGCAGGCTACTCAGGCGGTGCATTAGCGATAACTTCCCTGGACCCGTTGGTATTCATGGGGCTGACAACCCCAGCTGCCTCCATTGTTTCGATCATTCTGGCGGCCCTGTTGTAGCCAATACGCAGTTTGCGCTGGACCGCAGAAATGGAGGCTCTGCGGGTTTCTGTAACAAACTGTACGGCCTCATCATAAAGAGGATCTGACTCGTCGGTATCATCATCACCTGAACCACCCGCAGAACCAGGCAGCATCTGATTTTCGGAAGCGCCCTCCAGAATGGTTTCAAGGTAGTTGGGTTCACCCAGTTCCTTCCAGCTTTCAACCACCCGATGGACTTCATCATCATCAACAAAAGCGCCGTGAACACGTACAGGCAACGGTGAACCTGCCGGCAGATACAACATATCGCCGTGTCCGAGAAGTTGCTCGGCACCACCCTGATCGAGGATGGTCCGCGAATCGACTTTAGAGGAAACCTGAAATGCGATCCGGGTCGGGACATTGGCTTTTATCAATCCTGTTATCACGTCAACCGATGGTCTTTGGGTTGCCAGAATAAGGTGAATGCCGGCAGCTCTGGCCTTCTGCGCAATCCTGGCAATCAGTTCCTCAACCTTTTTGCCAACAATCATCATCATGTCAGCGAATTCATCGATGACAACGACGATATAAGGCAGGGTCTCAAGGTCGGGCGCTTCCTGCCCCTCCTCGTCCAGTAGCGGGTCCGGCAACCAAAGGGGGTCCTTGATAGGTTCGCCGGCTTTCTGCCCGTCTTTAACCTTGCGATTGAAGCCGCCCACATTTCGAACACCCATTGCCGCCATCAGTCGGTAACGACGTTCCATTTCTGCAACACACCAGCGAAGCGCGTTTGCAGCATCCTTCATGTCAGTCACGACCGGTGTCAACAGATGTGGAATACCTTCATACACCGCCAGTTCCAGCATCTTTGGATCGACCATGATCATGCGGACATCCTCCGGCGAAGCCTTGAAGAGGATCGATATGATCATGGCGTTAAGGCCCACAGACTTACCCGAACCTGTGGTACCCGCGACCAGCAGGTGCGGCATTTTCGCCAGATCTTCCACCACAGGCTCACCAGAAATATCATGCCCCAGAGCCATCGAAAGGGGAGATTGTGAGTCATCATAAGCACTGGACCGCAGCACTTCGCTCATTTTGACAATCTCACGGTCAACATTCGGAATCTCAATGCCAACCACCGGCTTTCCAGGAATCACCTCGACCACCCGGACGCTGATCACTGCCAGGGATCGGGCCAGGTCTTTCGCCAGGCCAGAAATACGCGAAACTTTAACGCCCGCAGCAGGCTGAATCTCAAAGCGCGTGATTACTGGTCCCGGGAATACGGCGACGACCTCAGCATCTACCCCGTAGTCTTTTAACTTCAGCTCAAGTAGTCGGGACATACCTTCCAGGTCGTCCGCCGAATAGCCCTTGGTGTGATCCTTTACCTGTTCATCTAGCAGGTGCAGTGCCGGCAATCCATCTACAGCGCCCACACGAAACAGATTACCCTGACGTTCTCGAGCGACCCGTTTGCTCTCCTGTTTCTTGGCTGCAGCCGGCGCTTCAATGATTGGCGCTGGTCGCTGTTGTTTTTGTTCAACGTGTTTTTCCAACACTTCACGTCGATGTTCTGCGGTCTTCTTGATCTCAGCACGTTCTTTCATCGTGGTCGCTATTCGGCTGGCGTGCTGCTGCAACCAGGCGGCCAGTGCGAGAGAGCCACGCCCGGTAGAATCCATGACATTGAGCCAGGAAATGCCCAGAAACGCGGTCAGACCAAACAGAAACATGGCCAGCAGGAACAGCGTAGCACCGACATAAGAGAATACCGGCACCAGCAGATCCGCAAGCTCGCTACCCACGACCCCACCGCTGCCGTACTGATAGTCCAGGCCGTAGGCATAAAAATGCATCGCTGCCAGCGCAGTACCCGCGCAGATCGTCAGGAAGAAACCAAAGCTCCGGAAAATGAACATGGGCCAGTTGAAATCCGAGACCATCTTTCGATCCCGGAAAATCTTCCATGCCTGAAAGGCCAGGAGTAGCGGGAACACGAAAGCCAGGAACCCAAAAAAGAAAAGAAAAACATCCGATATCCAAGCACCGCTGCGGCCTACCAGATTTTGAACGGTTTCATCTGCGCCGGTATAGGTCCAGCCAGGGTCTTTCTTGTCGAAGGTAGCGAGTGCCAGGGTCAGATAAACCGCCACAGCCACCAGGGCAATGAAGGCACCCTCTTTCAGGCGTGGCGCTAGCTGCTCCCAACTATCCGGCTTGTCATTTGTGCTGGTTCTGGAGGACGCCAAGGGGAAACTCACTCATGGAATATGTTTAAAATCAGCGTGTTACATCTTATAACTAATCGCTCCGGGCACAAACGTTTTTATGCATTTTAGAATGATACTCATGCCATAAGGTTGCTATGCCCTTATTTCTTTCTGTTGTAGAATTCGCCGCTTTTAATAACCAGAGTTAACGCCATGGCAGGACCTACCCAACCCCAGGTGACTGACGAAGTCTGGGATGATGAGCGCGTAAAATCGTTTCTGAGCCTCCAGCCCTATGGTGGCAACGCAGATTTTCATTGCCTTTTGAAAGCCTATCGGGGCATGCGCGCCAACGATTTTGAGCGTTTTCTCGGATTCTTCGCCGAGGCGGGCCGCAATCTCGATGCCGTTGATGAACGTGGCCGGACACTCTGGTCCATTATCGAGCACCATCGACAGGGTGCGGATTTTATTGCAATCCGAAAACGGTACAGCTGATTATGGAAGAAGTTCATCACAAGCTTGTCATTCTGGGCTCTGGTCCTGCCGGCTTTTCTGCGGCCATTTACGCCGCCCGTGCAAACCTCGAACCCGTCGTTATTACCGGTATAGAAACGGGTGGTCAGCTTACAACGACCACCGATGTGGACAACTGGCCTGGTGACGTTGAAGGACTGCAGGGTCCTGATCTGATGGTACGAATGCAGGCCCATGCCGAGCGGTTCGATACCAATATCATTTATGACCACATTCATACCGCAGAACTGGATAAGCGGCCGTTCCGCCTGCATGGCGATCAGGCCATCTACACTGCTGATGCCGTCATCGTGACAACCGGCGCCTCAGCACGCTATTTGGGACTGCCTTCTGAAGAAGCGTTCAAAGGTAAAGGCGTCAGTGCCTGCGCAACCTGCGACGGTTTCTTTTACCGTAATCAGCGAGTTGCGGTCATTGGCGGCGGCAACACGGCGCTCGAAGAGGCGCTTTATCTCGCCAATATTGCATCAGAGGTCATTATGGTGCACCGCCGGGATAAATTCCGCGGCGAAAAGATTCTCCAGCAACGGGTGATCGAGAAAGAAAACATCAAGATTCACTGGGATCACACGCTGGATGAAGTGCTCGGCGATGACATGGGTGTAACTGGAATGAGAATCCGGCACGTTGACACTGGCGATACCAGCGAATTCGACCTGCAAGGTGTCTTCATTGCGATTGGCCACACGCCTAATACAGAGATCTTTGCGGATCAGCTGGCCATGAAGAACGGCTACATCTCAATTCATTCAGGACTGGAAGGTAACGTCACCGCGACCAGCGTCCCTGGTGTCTTCGCCGCTGGCGATGTTGCTGACCAGATTTATCGCCAGGCTGTGACGTCTGCAGGCTTTGGTTGTATGGCGGCACTCGATGCTGAAAAATATCTGGATGAACTGGAAGCCTGACGTCCGTCTCAAATGAAGCAGTTACCTTGGTTGCCCGAGGACGCTCCCGAGTTTCCAGGGATAGAAGAAGCCCTTGAAGATCCTAACGGGCTTTTGGCTGCCGGCGGTGCGTTAACCGTCCCCTGGTTACTGGCCGCCTATCGACGGGGCATCTTCCCCTGGTATGAAAAAGACCAGCCCATACTCTGGTGGTCCCCGGACCCCCGCTGCGTTATCAACCCTGCCGCTTTTGTGCCAAGCCGAAGTCTCGCGAAAAGAATCCGTCGAAATGATTATGAGATCCGGGTAGACACGGCTTTTCCGGCCGTCATCGATGCCTGCAGTCATCGTCATGACCGCGAAGACACATGGATCACACCGGAAATGAAACGCGCCTATATCGCCCTAAATGAACAGGGTTTTGCGCACTCCATCGAGTGCTTTATGGATGACGCGCTGGTTGGTGGGCTCTATGGTGTGTCCATCGGTAATCTTTTTTTCGGTGAATCAATGTTTCATCAGGTAACCGATGCCTCGAAGCTCGCCTTTAGCGGCCTGATGAGACTGATGAACCAACATCATTCTGCCATGGTGGACTGCCAGATTCCGAATCCTCATCTGATGTCGCTCGGCGCGTTCGAAGTACCCAGAAAGGTCTTTAAGCAAACCCTGCAGGCAGGTCTCGCGGCACCGGAGATCAACTGGGCTGCGCTCCACGGAAGGTTGGATCTGTAACCGTCGAACTTGTTCCAATCGACCTCGAAAGGTAAGTTAGCGAAATGACGTCGCTTTCAGAACTCAGGTTTTTTACAACACCGCCCCACGATTGCAGTTATTTGGATGACAAGCAGGCGATTACACTGTTTGCAGATCCACTGGCAAAAATCGACAAGGACCTTTACTCGTCTCTATCCGCTGTGGGTTTCAGGCGCAGCGGCACGCATATCTACAGACCTTACTGCCAGGCATGCACTGCTTGCATCCCTGTGCGGATACCGGTGGCCGAATTCACAATGAAGCGCCGTCACAAACGGGTCAAACGAGCAAACGAAGGGGTTCAGGTGACTCAGACCGAGCCGGCCCAGACTGAAGAATACTTTCTGTTGTATGAAGACTATATCGAGCAACGTCACAGCGATGGTGACATGTACCCTGCTTCACGCGATCAGTTTCATAGCTTTCTTGTTGATGGCCGACCTGAGGCATCTTTCTACGAGTTTCGCGACTCTGGAAAATTGTTGGCGTTAGCGGTCGCGGATGAGCTTAATGATGGCCTGTCTGCCATATATACTTTTTTTGATCCTCGCGCCCAAAACAATGCGCCGGGCGTCTACGCCATACTGTGGCTGATCGAGCGGGCCAGGCAAAAACAGCTGGATTATCTTTATCTCGGCTACTGGATTAAACAATGTCAGAAGATGAACTATAAGCTGGACTATAAGCCGATCGAATTGTACGTAAACAACAGCTGGATACGCCTCGATAACTGAGCCCTACTCCTTTGCCATCACCGGGCAATTAAGGCACAATGCACGCCGTTTCTAACACCAGCCGGATAACCATGGCAAAAGAAGACCAAATCCAGATGTCTGGCACCGTGATCGACACGCTGCCAAACACGATGTTCCGCGTAGAGCTTGAGAACGGACATGTTGTTACCGCACATATCAGCGGGAAAATGCGCAAGAACTACATCAAAATTCTGACCGGCGATACCGTCAAGGTTGAACTGACGCCCTACGATCTGTCCAAAGGCAGAATCACCTTTCGGGAATAAACAGTCCCTTCCAGCAAAAGTAGATGGGCAAGCCCAAAGAACCCGAACTAAACAGTCTCGGGTTCTTCAATCTCTAATATCAAATCCCCGTCCTCAACCAGCACGTGAACGAGACCACCACCGTCTGAAAGTCGGCCGAAGAGAATATCCTCTGCCAGCTCTTTCTTGATGCGATTTTGAATTAATCGCTGCATGGGCCTTGCACCCATTTTTTCATCGTAGCCATTTTCGGCGAGCCACTCTCTGGCTTCTTGTGATACATCCAGCTGTACCTTTTTACTATCCAGCTGGACCTGGATTTCCACCAGGAACTTGTCGACCACGGTGCGGATCACCTCTTTGGACAAGGCGCCAAACTGGATAATGGAATCCAGCCGATTTCGAAATTCCGGGGTGAAAATTTTCTTGATGACTTCCATGCCGTCCGTTGTGTGGTCCTGTGTCTGGAAACCAATGGAGCTGCGACTCATTTCCTGCGCACCAGCATTCGTCGTCATAATAATGATGACGTTCCTGAAGTCTGCTTTACGGCCGTTATTATCCGTCAGCGTGCCGTGATCAAACACCTGCAGTAAAAGGTTAAAGACCTCCGGGTGTGCCTTCTCGATTTCGTCCAGTAACAGCACACAGTGCGGCTGCTTGGTGATAGCTTCGGTCAAAAGGCCGCCCTGGTCATAACCCACATAACCCGGAGGTGCGCCAATCAATCGAGACACCGTATGTCGCTCCATGTATTCGGACATGTCGAAACGAACAAGCTCGACCCCCATGATGCTCGCTAGTTGCCGGCATACTTCTGTTTTACCAACACCGGTTGGGCCACTGAACAGGAAAGAACCTATAGGCTTGCCATCCTCTTTCAGACCCGCACGGGAAAGTTTGATCGCACTGGATAAGGTATCAATCGCCTCGTCCTGACCAAAGATGACCATCTTCAGATTGGTTTCGAGATCTCGAAGCGCACTCTTGTCTGACGAAGACACGTTTTTCGGCGGAATTCGCGCAATCTTTGCCACCATCTGCTCAACATCCCCGACAGATATCTGTTTCCTGCGACGACTCGGCGGTTGCAACTGCTGATAGGCGCCGACCTCGTCAATGACGTCAATTGCCTTGTCCGGCATAAACCTGTCATTGATGTATTTGTCAGCCAACTCTGCGGCAACCCGCAGCGAGCGATCCGTGTACTTAAGCTGGTGGTGTTCCTCGAACCGGGTCTTGAGCCCCTTCAGTATCTGATAGGTATCCTCGACACTGGGTTCAGCAACATCAACCTTCTGGAAACGTCGTGACAATGCCCTGTCCTTGTCGAAAATGCCGCGATATTCCTGGTAGGTGGTTGAGCCAATACAACGAATCTCTCCAGATGCCAGGAGTGGCTTCAGCAGGTTAGAAGCATCCATTACACCGCCGGATGCTGCGCCAGCGCCGATAATGGTATGAATCTCATCGATGAACAGTACCTGATTTGGTGATTCTTTGAGTTCGTTCAACAGCGCCTTGAGACGTTTTTCAAAATCGCCTCGGTATTTGGTGCCCGCGAGCAGCGCTCCCAGATCCAGCGCATGGACGACGCTGTCCTTGATGACCTCAGGCACGCGACCGTCGACAATAAGTTTCGCCAGACCTTCGGCAATCGCGGTCTTGCCTACACCTGATTCTCCAACCAGCAGCGGGTTGTTCTTGCGGCGGCGGGAAAGTGTTTGAATAACCCGTTCTACCTCTGAATCACGTCCAACCAGCGGATCAATCAGTCCTTTTTTTGCCTGCTCGTTAAGATTGGTTGCATAGGATTCGAGCGCGCTTTTCTGCTTCTCGCCCTCCTCGTCGACCTCACCCATCGGCTCACCGGTACCCTCAGGCTCTTCACCGTTCCTGGACACGCCATGAGCGATGAAATTAACGACGTCGATTCTATTAACGTCTTCCTGTTTCAGGAGAAAGACGGCATGACTTTCCTGTTCGCTGAATATCGCCACCAGGACATTGGCACCGTCGACCTCTTTTTTACCGCTGGACTGCACGTGAAACACGGCTCTTTGCAGTACTCGTTGAAAACCCAGAGTGGGTTGGGTCTCCCGGTCATTCTCATTTTGTGGAATGAGCGGTGTTGTGGCTTCGAGGAATTCTTCCAGCTCCGCGCGGAGCTTTTCGATGTCTGCACCGCATGCGTTTAATACTGATACTGCCGAGGTGTTGTCCAGCAACGAGAGCAGCAGATGTTCAACCGACATTAATTCGTGGCGTTTCTTGCGCGCATCTTTAAACGCCAGATTCAGGGTAACTTCAAGTTCTCTACTTAGCATAATGGTATGCGAATTCCTCTATTCATCATCATCCACCGCCTCGATCTCGGAAATCAGCGGGTGTTGGTTGTCCTGCGCGTACTGATTAACCTGCGCGGATTTGGTTTCGGCGATATCTCTTGGAAAGACACCGCAAGTCGCTTTTCCAACGGTATGGACCGCCAGCATGATCTGGGTTGCCTTCTCACGGTCCATGGCAAAAAACATCTGCAGTACTTCCACGACAAACTCCATGGGTGTGTAGTCATCGTTTAGCAGTACCACACGATACAGCGGCGGTTTTTTAAGTTTGGGTTTCGCCGGCGCCTCCAGGACGCCTAGATCTCTGCCGGGATCAGCCGGGTCTTCTTCGTCTGATAAGCGGACGGGTAACCTTCGCCTTGTATCTTTTACTTCCACCGTACTCTCTTTGTTGGTCTTGAAACTGCGGTCAAGAGCCGCAGTGACGTTAAATATCCTGACACTATTCTAAACACATTCCAGCAGGGAGTAATACTTGACGGATACCGGGACAGTTAAAGGGATAAACCCTACAAACCACCCGGGTATAAGTCTCCTTGACTGCCCCTTTTACATGCACCTAAAGTATCCGTCTGACAGTAAAAATCTAGCCGTCGTTTTCATGCGTCCGGTGCTCTTTTCGCAGAATACTGTCGTGCGTCGCTGGGCATATGTCATGGCTGAGCAGTTAACAGCAGTGAGGTCACCACTATGCCTACAGGACGAGTCAAGTGGTTTAATAACGCGAAAGGCTACGGCTTTATTCTTCCCGAGGACGAGAGCGAGGATTACTTCGTACATTACTCGTCAATCATCATGGACGGATATAAGACACTTAAAGCAGGTCAGCCGGTCTCTTTTGAAACAATCGATGGCGCCAAGGGAAAGCATGCCGTTGATGTAAACCCGATCGAGCAGGAATACGGTAGTTCCGGATAACCTGTGACAGGCCCTGGAGGTGTGCTCAGTGGCAGAGGGCAACCTCATATTGTTCAACAAACCCTACGGGGTGATCAGCCAGTTCAGCGGCGAAGGCGCCACACTCCGGGACTTTATCGCGATCAAGGGTTTTTATCCGGCGGGTCGACTGGACAAGGACTCTGAGGGACTGCTCCTGCTGACCAATGATGGCAAGCTACAGGCAAGAATCGCGAGTCCTGCTTTCAAGATGGAGAAATCCTACTGGGTCCAGATTGAAGGTGAGCCGGATGATCAGGCACTGGCCCCGCTAAGAAAAGGTATCAATCTTAAGGACGGTCGAACAAAACCAGCCCGGGTCAAAGTTATCGATTGCCCTCTACCCAATCGCGTGCCTGATATCAGGCAACGCAAGGATGTCCGCACCAGTTGGCTGGAACTGGCGATCAAAGAAGGAAAAAACCGCCAGGTCCGAAGGATGACCGCTGCTGCAGGATTTCCGACATTACGATTATTCAGGCACAAAATTGGCCCCTGGACGGCGGCAGGACTGGCACCAGGAGCATTCGAATTGATCAGAGTTAACTTTTAGGCTGCCAGTGACTGGCCGCATCAACGTCACTCTGCCGGGTTGTCAGCCAACGTTCGCCCTCGGCGGTGAGTTCTTTCTTCCAGAAGGTTGCCCGGGTCTTCAGATAGTCCATCACAAACTCGCAGGCCTTAAATGCATCACCGCGATGTTGACTGGCGATGCCGACGAAGACAATTTCATCACCCGGCGCAAGATCCCCAACCCGATGAATCACCGTTGCCGCTGTCACCTGCCAACGATCGGAGGCTTCATTAAGAATCTCCTGTAACGCTTTTTCGGTCATACCCGGATAGTGCTCAAGCCGAAGTCTGGATACTGAAGCGTCATCGTTGATGTCCCTGACCGTGCCAACAAACGTGACAACCGCGCCAACGGCAAGGCTTGCCGCTCGCAGCGCGTCGTATTCTGCCTGCTGACTGAACGCCTCTGACTGGACCACAATTCGGTGCATAGGTTTACCCGCCTGTCACCGGAGGAAAAAAGGCGACTTCATCGCCGTCGCTGACCAGCATATCGTCAGAAACAAGCTCCTGGTTGACGGCAATCTTGACGTTTTCCGCCGTTAGCACTTCATGCCAGGCAGCGCCGTGTATGGCCGTCAATTGCGTAATCAACTCAGACAAATGCAGCGGCTGGTCAACGGGATGCTGCGCCCTGTCCCGATCCAGCGCTTCCCGAATGCTGGCAAAAAAGACTATCTCGATCACTGCCCTGCTCTCTGCCAGTCCCCGGACTTGCCACCGGATTTATTCTCCAGTGCGACTTCCGAGATCACCATGCCACGATCAACGGCCTTACACATATCATAGATCGTTAGTGCTGCGATCGAGGCGGCGGTCAGCGCCTCCATTTCTACCCCTGTTTTCCCTGATACTTTGCAGGTTGCTGACACCAGCACCCTGCTCTGTTCGACATCCGCGGTCAACGTAACTTCGACCGAGTTCAACGCCAGTGGATGGCACAGAGGAATCAGGTCCGAACATTTTTTTGCGGCCTGAATACCTGCAATTCTGGCAACCGCAAAGACGTCCCCCTTCCTGGTCTCTCCCGAGGTAATCAGGCGCAGGGTTTCTGGTTCCATGGAGACAACTGCAGATGCCGTCGCTATCCGTTGGGTTATTTCCTTGTTACCGACATCGACCATATGGGCACGACCCTCGGCATCGAGATGGGTTAACTGCTTGTCTGCGCTATTGTCTGGCATAATTCCGTCTGACCTGTCATCACCTTAATTCTGTGAACACGATATGAGCTGGCCTCCCCACATCACCGTAGCAACTATTGTACAACGTAACGATGCCTTTCTGATGGTAGAAGAGATCGACAATGGCCGGCGCGTGATCAACCAGCCCGCCGGTCACCTTGAGCCTGGCGAGGACCTCTTTCAGGCGGCGTTGCGGGAAACCCGCGAAGAAACTGGCTGGATTGTTGAATTGCAGCATTTTGTCGGCGTCTATCAGTACTACTCGCCCCACAATGATACGCTTTACCATCGGCTGACATTTACAGCCGGACCGGTCGAGCAAACCGAAATTGCGATTGACCCGGACATACAAGCCGTCCATTGGCTAACCCGCCCACAGCTCGCACAGTTTGAACACAGAAGTCCGATGGTTGTTCGCAGTCTGGATGACGCGCAGAACGGCTCACTGCTACCACTGGCAACCGTGCGTCACTGTTAAGCGGGCGCTTTTCCAGCCACGACAGGGTAAAATGTCGCCTTCCTTAGTCCTGACATACACACCTACCCATGAGCGATAGATCGATTCCCGTGACTGATCGAACGAAGGTCATTGTAGGCATGTCGGGCGGCGTAGACTCTTCTGTGACCGCCTTACTCTGCCAGCAGGCGGGATATGAGGTGGAAGGCTTGTTTATGAAGAACTGGGACGAGGATGACGGCACTGACTATTGCACTGCCCTGTCAGATCTCGCCGATGCCAGAGCCGTTTGCGAACAACTGGGCATCGCGCTTCATGAAGCCAATTTCGCCGCGGAATACTGGGATAATGTGTTCGAGCACTTTCTTGCTGAATATCACGCCGGCAGAACGCCCAACCCTGACGTGCTCTGCAATCGAGAAATCAAGTTCAACGTATTTGCGCAATACGCGCAGATACTCGGCGCGGACCTGATCGCTACCGGTCACTACGCTCGCCTGGGCAACGTTGACGGAGAGCTACGGCTACTCAAAGGACTGGACCCAAATAAAGACCAGAGCTATTTCCTGCAATCGGTCGCACAGGCGCAGTTACGCAATGTGATCTTTCCAGTTGGTGCGCTGGAAAAAGATGCTGTCCGCGACCTGGCCAGACAGCATCAACTGGCCACACACAGCAAAAAGGATTCAACCGGCATCTGCTTTATCGGCGAGCGCCGGTTCAAGGATTTTCTGCAGCATTACTTGCCGGCAAACCCCGGCGAAATCGTCACCCTCAAAGGCGACGTTATCGGACAGCACGACGGCTTGATGTATCACACCATCGGTCAGCGTCAGGGCCTCGGAATAGGCGGTCTTAAAGGTGCCGGAGAACAACCCTGGTATGTTGTTGAAAAAGATCTGCACCGAAACCAGCTTGTTGTTGCGCAGGGAAACGAGCACCCTGCTTTGTTCTGTGAACGCATGACACTCAATGACATTCACTGGATCGGCTCTCCCCCGGCCACCGGCGACATTAACGTCAAAGTGCGTTACCGCCAGGCAGACCAACCCTGCTATCTGACCACGACAGAGACGGGCTATCAGGTTGATTTTCATGCCCCACAGCGCGCGGTGACGCCCGGTCAATGGGCGTGCTTCTATGCAGACGATATCTGTTATGGCGGCGGCATTATTGCAACGACGGAGCGCACAGCGTGAACCTGTCACGGAAAGCAGAACGAGCCCTTGCCCTGGCTGGTTTGCTGCAAAGCTGTTATCTCGTTGCCAATATCGCGAGAACAGGTCTGGTTGGCCAGGACAGCTTGACCGGCAGTCTGGATGCGGTTTTTGTCACTAATCCAGAGACTGCGCTCGATGTCTACCGCGGCGGCAACGGTGTCAGAACAGGTCTGCGCCTGCTTTATGAAATACTCGGCGAATTCAGAATCAGCGAGCATGGCGATGTTGTGCGTTACGCGATGGCGGTATTGGCCCTGGAAAAACGACTTCAAAAAACGCCGGAAGTCATGCGTGAACTCGGTGCCGGACTGAGTCGCGTGGCCGAAATCAAGGCGGTCGAGGGTGTCCAGACATCCCAGGAATCGATCATTACCGAGCTTTCTGACCTGTATGAAAAAACTGCAGGGACCAGTGAACCCAGAATCCGTGTACTGGGCCAGCAAAAACATCTGGCAGAGCGCTCAAATACCCTGAAGATACGTGCGCTGTTACTGGCAGCATTGCGCTCAGCGGTGCTCTGGCGCCAGGTCGACGGGCGCTTGTCGGAATGCCTGCTGGGTCGCCGAAAGCTGCTTGCTGCGGCCAACAAAGCAGAGCTTTTAGTTAACAATATCAATGTATTAGATGGCTAACCTTGAAATGACTTTAGAACTTGATGAATTAAGTGCCGTGTCCCCGATCGACGGCCGATACGCGAGGCATACGCGGGCGTTACGGGAAACGCTCAGTGAGTACGGCCTGATAAAACACCGGTTTATCGTCGAGCTGACCTGGTTCATGCATCTTGCCGACGAGCAAGGCATCAGCGAATTGCCGCCACTGTCCAGTGCTCAAAAGGCCGCAATAGAGGCGCTCATTAGCGGGTTTTCAGTTGCGGATGCGCAGGCGATCAAGGGGTACGAGGCAACGACGAATCATGATGTCAAAGCGGTCGAGTATCACGTCAAAGCCAGGCTCGCAGAGATCGATGGGCTTGCCGAACACATCGAATTTGTACACTTCGCCTGCACCTCTGAAGATATCAATAATCTGGCATATGGCCTGATGCTTAAATCAGCACTCACTCAGGTTTTGTTCGAACACATGCAGGCATTGATTGATGCAATCGCTGACAATGCCCACAAGCATGCCGCGGTACCCATGTTATCAAGGACCCACGGCCAGGTTGCATCGCCGACGACGATGGGTAAAGAGTTTGCGAACGTCGTTGCCCGGCTCCGGCGGCAACTCCATCAGCTTCAACAGACGTCAATCCTTGGCAAAATTAACGGTGCTGTAGGCAACTACAACGCCCACGTCAGTGCCTACCCTAACGTCAACTGGCTCGCCTTCAGCGAGCGGTTTGTCACGGATCTGGGGCTCACCTGGAATCCATACACGACACAAATTGAACCGCATGACTACATCGCTGAGGCCTTTCAGGCCATTACCCGGTTTAATACGGTGCTGATCGATTTCAACCGGGACACCTGGGCCTATATATCGATCGGCTACTTCCGACAAAAAAAGGTAGAAGGTGAAACCGGGTCATCAACGATGCCGCATAAGGTCAATCCCATCGATTTCGAGAACAGTGAAGGTAATCTTGGCCTGGCCAACGCTGTCCTCGGACATCTGGCAGAGAAATTGCCGATCTCGCGCTGGCAAAGAGACCTGACAGACTCAACGGTACTTAGAAACATCGGCGTTGGTCTCGCGTATAGCATTATCGCTTATCGCTCAGCACTGAAAGGTATCGGCAAGCTGGAATTGAACCAGCCTGCACTCCAGGCTGATCTGGCGGCAAGTTGGGAAGTCCTGGCAGAACCGATCCAGACCATCATGCGCAAATACGGCGTACCTGAGCCTTACGAGAAATTGAAAGCGATGACACGTGGGGAAAGTCTGGATGCAGAAAAGATCAATGGTTTACTGGCAACGCTTGATTTACCTGAAGAAGTGAAGGATCAGATACGCGCACTGACACCAGAAAGCTATGTCGGTGAAGCGAGCACCCTGACGCATAAACTACTACAGGAATAACCCGGGAATCAGTGAGCTACTATGTTAGACGGCATTGCGCTGACGCGGTTTAAGTCAGATATCTGGCGGCAGTCCACTCACCTGTTCAGGGCCGCGATTGATCCAAACGCTTTCCCCGTGAGCTTCAGCGAGATCATATCGCTGACAACGACAGACCTCGTTGAATCGCGCCTGATCTCTCCCGCCCACCAACTAACGCTGGGTCCGTTTGAACTGGCCGGCATAGATAAGGCTTCAAGCGCACCGCTGAAAACAATACTGGCAGACAATCTGCTTCTGGTGCAGTGCCTGGAACAGCATCTGATACAGGTACGGCAACTGCTTGATAGCGATTTTGCGTTTTTGCCGGACTGGCAAATCGACGATGTCATGGCCAGCATAGGGACGACTGGCGCTAACTGCGGGGCACATTTTGATCACTACGATGTGTTTCTGGTGCAGTTTACCGGTCGCAAAACCTGGTACCTGGATGACGGCGGGCACGATGATGGCGACCTCGATGAGTCAGCGGATATCCGAGTGCTTCGCGATTTCGAACACACCCGTTGCCTGTCAGTAGAACCCGGCGACGTACTTTATGTTCCGCCCGGTGTAGGACACCACGGCGTTTGTGATGGGGACGCCATGACGCTGTCGGTGGGTATCCGCAATCCTACGGCGGCTGAATTGCTGGCCGATTTGACAGAATTTGCGCTTGATAGCCTGTCAGACAATAGCCCAATACTGGACCAGCTCTATCCACGCGATGGCGGCTTGTCACCTGACGCGATTGCCACGCTTGAAGTCAACCTGAAAAACCTGCTGGATGGCGATTTACTGCAGGCCTGGTATGGCAGTTTCGCGACGCGATTGAGAGAGCCTGAAATTGTTGATTACACGGCGGTACCCAGTGTGCCACTGACCGGTTGCCGACTGTCCGTAACGCTGCAGAGCCGCGTCACTTATGCCGCTGGTGTTGATGGCATTAGCCTGTTTGCCAATGGTGAGCGCTACGCCCTACCATCCGTAGCAGGCCCGGTGGTGCGGGCGATCTGTGAAGATCGGGTTGTTGATATCGTAACGCCCATCACCGGCGAGGTCACCGAATGCCTCGAAGCGCTGGTGACCGCTGGCGTCCTCAAGCAATCCTCACTACCATAGCGCCCGTGGAGATTCGTAAATTCAATATTCGCGAAGCGGACTGGGAAACTGACGGCAGCCAGCTGTCAAATATCCGTAAACTGGTGTTTATCGTTGAGCAACAGGTACCGAAGGAAGAAGAATGGGACGGCCGGGATGATGAATCCTGGCACTGGCTGGCGACCGACGTCAGCGACGTGCCCATAGGTACCGCTCGGCTGCTTCCTGATGGGCAGATTGGACGAATGGCTGTGCTGGCAGCACACAGAAAACTCGGCGTGGGAGCGGCGCTGCTTGAGCAGGCTGTCGAAAAGGCCAGACATCTTGGATTCAAATCGGTCTACCTGAATGCGCAAACCCATGCGCTCGGATTCTATGAGCGTGGTGGATTTACAGCTGAGGGTGATGAGTTCATGGAGGCAGGCATTGCGCATCGGCGGATGGTGCAATCATTGTCCCCCCCTGTGGACAACATTCAGCGCCGCACTGCCGTTGATGGCGAGGTTGCCATGTCAGTGAAGGCTTTTGATACGGCGGAAGTGAGATGGGACGAACTTCGAACGACGATAAAGCGAATCAGGCGGCAGGTGTTTGGCACAGAGCTACAGCAGACAGATTATGTTGATGAAGATCAGGATGATCCGGCGGCGATACATTGGGTGGCTTCCAATGATGATAATCACATCGTCGGCGTGATTCGCATGAGCCCTGCCGGGCAGATATCTCAATTTGCTGTTGTGGATGATTTTCGTGGTCAGGGTATTGGTATTACGCTGCTTGAACTGGCTATTCAACGAGCCAGGCGTTTTGGGCTAGACGAAGTCAGCATCATTGGAACTGGCACGGCCAACGCACTGTTCACCCGCACAGGGTTTCAGCCAGATGCGGACAGCAGCCGCTGGGTCAAGCAACTGGAGGATGAAGATCGGAGCGTCGAGACGCGCGCCAATCCTGGTGAGTCCTTTGAGGAAGACACTGCTTACCGCCTTGGACAGGACAAACAACTGATCCTGTTGCGGCGGGAGTCTGACTTTCAGAATATTATTCTTGAGATGGCAAAGCAGGCACGACAGTCACTACGCATTTATTCGCCGTTCCTGAGCCACGACCTCTTTGACAACCAGGCACTGATGGATGTCTGCTCCAGGCTGGCGCGAAGAAACCGTTATACCCGCATTGAGATATTGGTGTTTGAACCCCATCGAATCATCAAGAACGGTCACTCGCTACTGACAATCGCCCGAAAGCTGCCGTCTTCAATTGGCATTAAGGTTGTCGACCCAGAAATGCGGCAGCAAAATCATGAGTATCTGCTGGTTGACGGTGCAGGTCTGGTCTATCGGCAGGATTGCGATAGCTTCGAGGGGCTTGCCTGCTTCAACGACATCACTGAATGTAATCGACTGGGCCGTCAGTTCACGGCGAGTTGGGAGTCTGGCTTACTTGATCCTAATTTGCGCCAGTTAAGGATCTAGTCCTCGGGCATCGATAAGGGCTCTGCAGCAACAATAACGCCGTTATTGTCCGCGTACAGAAACTCACCAGGGACAAAGTCGACGCCGCCGAAAGTAACCGTGTCATCGCGACGCCCCACGTTGCGTTTGATACTCTTCAACGGGTTTGATGCCAGTGCCTGAATGCCGAGTTCAATCTGAGCCAACGCATCAACGTCCCGGACACAGCCATAGACGACAATTCCCGCCCAACCGTTGTTGGCCCCTTTGAGTGCCAGATTATCGCCGAGCAGACCGCAACGGGTAGAGCCGCCGCCGTCAACCACGAGGACCCTGCCAGCACCGGCTTCTGCCACGGCATCAGCAACCAGTGAGTTGTCTTCATGACACTTGATCGTTGTTATCGGACCACCGAAAGAAGATCGGGCGCCAAAATTTCGAAACATGGGCGCCATGACTCTGACCAGTTCTGGATATTCATCACACAGATCGGGAAGGACGTATTGCATCAGCATTCCTTATTTATTGGTTTTGCTCTTGGAGCTGTTAAAATCGGTGCCCCATCATAACAAAGCTGGCCACGAGACCGTAACGGTGACTGTAATGGCGAGAAAAATCATAAGGTTACCGACAAGATCTAAACTGGCACTTTATCTGTTGTTAGGCGCTATTCCACATGCCTTTGCTGAGCTTTATATCTACCAGGGGCCTGCAGGTGAGCGAATGATCAGTGACCGACCGGTTGCTGGCTATACCTTGTTGACACGCCGAGATACCTTTGATGATGCCGGTCACATTCTCGCGGACCGGCCTATCGAGACCGGTGGACCCAAAGTCTTTCAAAGCCACATCCGGGCTGCCAGCGACAAATACATGATTGATCCGGCATTGGTCGAGGCGATTATTCAGGTTGAATCAAGCTTTCGACCGGACGCCGTATCCTCTTCCGGTGCAACCGGACTGATGCAGCTAATGCCAGGTACTGCGAGCGACCTGAATGTCACTGACAGGTACAATCCGAGAGAGAATATTCATGGCGGCGTCCGTTATCTGAGTGAACTGATGGAACGTTTTGATAACGATCTGCACATGGTCGTTGCTGCCTACAATGCAGGACCCAATGCGGTGGCCAGGCACAATGGAATTCCGCCAAACAAACCCGAGACCACCAGGTACGTACAAAAAGTCATGAAGGCGTACCACCAGTTCAGGATGGCTCGATATGGCGCGGAGTAAGGTGATGAAACAACGTTCATTGATCAGAGCCACATTGATACTGGCACTCAGCCTGCTGCTGATCGGTTGCGAATACCTGCCATTCAGTCAGGGAGAACTACAGGGCACCGTGGCCGCTATTCCTGCTGATTGGCAGGGTATCGCCGACAAAGACATTATCCAATTCGAAACCGAGGGCGACACGCCCTATTCCGTGAACCTTTGGGTGGTTGAGATCGACGACCATCTCCATGTCTTTGCAGGAGACAACGTGGCGACCTGGGTTGACCACATCCTGAACCGTTCAGCCCTGGTTCGTCTCGCGGCCGACGGCACCATTTATGAACTCAAAGCGAGTCGCATCACCGACGCTGAATATTTTGAGCGTTTCGCCCGGGCCTGGGAAGCGAAGTACGGCAATCGCCCCAGAAACGAAAATGTTGACGAAACTTATCTGTTTAAACTGTCACCGAGATAAGTTAAGCGCTAGATAACGTCACCGGGAATTCTGACAAACCCTTCCATAAGCACCCGCGCGCTGCGACTCATGCTTGCTTTGATCACCTGCCAGTCACCGTTGACCTGAGTTGCTTGCGCACCGACACGCAAGGTTCCAGAGGGATGTCCGAACCGAACACTGGCTCGCTCGCCGCCGCCTGCCGCCAGGTTGACCAGGGTGCCGGGCACCGCTGCAGCAGTACCGATGGCAACGGCTGCCGTGCCCATCATCGCATGATGTAATTTTCCCATGGACAAAGCTCTCACCAGCAGATCGACATCATCAGTGGTGATCGCCTTGCCACTGGAAGCGGTGTAATCAGTTGCCCCTGAGACATAGGCGACTTTTGGCGTATGCTGCCGGGATTCGGCTTCCGCCAGGTCATCTATCAAGCCCATACGCAATGCGCCGTAGGCTCTGATGGTTTCGAATGTCTGTAACGCGGCCGGGTCGCTGTTGATGTCATCCTGTAATTCAGTGCCGGTATATCCGAGCGCTTCTGCGTCGACGAATATGGTAGGGATACCGGCATTGATCATGGTTGCCTTCAGTGTTCCGACACCAGGGACCTCAAGATCATCAACGAGGTTCCCCGTTGGAAACATGGAACCGCCATCGTCATCTGCAGGATCCATGAAATCGAGTTGTACTTCCGCTGCAGGAAAGGTGACCCCATCGAGTTCAAAGTCACCGGTTTCCTGAACCTCGCCAGCCACCATCGGCACGTAGGCAACAATGGTTTTCTGGATATTGACCTGCCAGATGCGGACCTCACAAACGCCATTTTCCGGAACTCTGGCGGGATCCAGCATACCGTTGCTGATGCCGAAGCCGCCAACGGCGGCGGACAAATTGCCGCAGTTGCCACTCCAGTCGACAAAGGGTTGATCTATGGACACCTGACCGAACAGATAGTCCAGATCATGGTCTTCCCGCTCACTGGGCGAGACAATCACCGTCTTACTGGTGCTTGAAGTCGCACCGCCCATCCCATCGGTCTGTTTGCCGTAGGGGTCCGGCGAACCAATCACCCGGAGCAGGATCGCGTCGCGCACCGGGCCGGCCGACCGGGCAGCCTCGGGTAAATCTTCCAGCCTGAAGAAAACGCCTTTGCTGGTACCGCCGCGTATGTAAGTCGCAGGGATTCGAATTTGTGGAACTGATGCCATCGTTTATCCCGCCGTCGCTTCCAGAAAGTCCTGGGCAAAGCGTTGTAGTACGCCACCCGCGCTGTAAATCGACACCTCTTCCGCGGTGTCGAGTCGACAGGTGACGGGCACGTTAATGGACTCCCCGTTTACCCGATGGATGATCAGCGTCAGATCCGCTTTGGGTGTGGGATCACCCACAACATCAAAGGTTTCCGTGCCATCAATGTCATAGGTGTGCCGGGTTTCGCCTGGCTTGAATTCCAGCGGCAGTACACCCATACCAATCAGATTGGTCCGGTGAATACGTTCAAAGCCCTCGGCGACGATCGCTTCGACACCAGCGAGCCTGACACCCTTGGCCGCCCAGTCGCGTGACGAACCCTGCCCATAATCTGCACCCGCAACAATAATCAATGGCTGACTACGTTCCATATAGGTTTCGATGGCTTCCCACATCCGGGTAACCTTGCCTTCCGGTTCAAGCCTCGCCAGCGAACCCTGGACGATCTCACCATTCTCCTGAACCATTTCATTGAGTAACTTCGGGTTTGCGAAAGTCGCTCGCTGCGCGGTCAGGTGATCACCCCGGTGTGTTGCGTAAGAGTTAAAGTCTTCCTCGGGGACGCCCATCTTGTCGAGATACTCACCGGCTGCACTGTCCAGCATAATCGCGTTGGATGGCGAGAGGTGGTCGGTTGTAATGTTGTCTCCGAGCACCGCCAGTGGTCGCATGCCGGTCATTGAGCGCTCCCCTGCGAGTGCACCCTCCCAGTATGGCGGCCGCCTGATATAGGTACTCTGCGGTCGCCAGTCATACAGCGGCGGCGTGTTGTTCGTCACATCCTTGACGGTAATAAACATCGGGTCGTAAACCGCACGAAACTGTTCAGGCTTGACGCTGCTGGCGACGATCTCATCAATCTCTTCATCACTTGGCCAGATATCTTTCAGGGTCACAGGATTACCCTGTTGATCAACGCCGAGGGGATCGGCCTCGATGTCCAGCCTCACGGTACCGGCAATCGCGTAAGCAATCACCAGGGGTGGTGATGCCAGGAAAGCCTGTTTGGCATAGGGATGAATGCGGCCATCAAAATTACGGTTACCCGAGAGCACGGCGGTGGCGTAGAGATCGCGATCAATCACTTCTTTTTGAATAGCCGGATCCAGGGCGCCGCTCATACCGTTACAGGTTGTACAGGCAAAGGCGACGATACCAAAGCCAAGTTTTTCGAGTTCCGGCAACAGATTGGCTTCTTCCAGATAAAGTTGGACGGCTTTTGATCCAGGCGCGAGCGAAGACTTAACCCAGGGCTTGCGAGTTAATCCAAGCGCGTTGGCATTCCGTGCAATCAATCCTGCCGCGATAACATTTCTGGGATTGCTGGTATTGGTACAACTGGTGATGGCGGCAATGATCACAGCGCCGTCCGGCATGAGGCCATCAGTCTGCTCGTAAGCGCCTGAAATACCCTTGGCTTTCAGGTCAGATGTAGCGACTCGCCGATGGGGGTTCGAAGGGCCAGCGACGTTACGCACCACGGAGGACAAATCGAAGGTCAGAACTCGTTCATATTCCGCGCCCTGCATACCCGATGCCCACAGGCCTGTTTCTTTGGCGTAGGTTTCTACCAGACGCACCTGCTCGTCTTCCCGGCCTGTCAGCTTGAGGTAGTCCACGGTATGTTGATCGATGTAAAACATGGCTGCGGTTGCGCCAAATTCGGGGGTCATATTTGAAATAGTCGCCCGGTCGCCCAGGGTAAGCGCCGCGGCACCCTCGCCATAAAATTCGAGATAGGTTGAAACAACGCGTTCGTTTCTAAGGAACTCCGTCAGCGCCAGCACAATATCAGTTGCGGTGATACCTGGTTGCCGCCGACCTGTTAACTCTACCCCAACGATATCAGGGAGCCGCATATAGGAGGCCCGGCCCAGCATCACACTCTCAGCTTCAAGGCCGCCGACACCAATTGCAATGACACCCAGCGCATCCACGTGTGGTGTATGAGAATCGGTCCCTACCAGCGTGTCCGGAAAGGCCACGCCATCGGTCGCGTGCACAACCGGTGACATTTTTTCGAGGTTGATCTGATGCATGATGCCGTTACCCGGCGGGATGACATCAACATTTTCGAAGGCCGTCTTGGTCCAGTTGATGAAATGGAAGCGGTCCTCGTTGCGTCGATCCTCAATTGAACGGTTTTTCTCAAACGCATCTTCCTCGAAACCGGCATGCTCTACCGCCAGGGAATGATCAACGATCAACTGGGTCGGTACAACCGGGTTTACGGCCGCGGGATCACCGCCCTTGGCGGCAATGGCGTCTCGTAACCCCGCCAGATCAACCAGTGCGGTCTGTCCAAGAATGTCATGACAAACAACTCTCGCCGGGTACCAGGGAAAGTCCAGATCACGTTTGCGCTCGATAATCTGGGATAGTGCATCCCTCAGCTGGGCGGGGTCACATCGCCGCACCAGGTTCTCTGCCAACACTTTAGAGGTGTAGGGCAATTTGTCGTAGGCACCTGGCTTGATGTCCTCAATCGCCTGTCTGGTATCGAAATACTCAAGGTCAGTCCCGGGTAGAGATTTACGGTAGTCAGTATTCATCGTGTGGGTATTCGCTCTTTTCTAATCAAAACCGCCCACATCTGTGGGCGGATCAGGGTGCGGGTTTATCGTTCCGTTATGGGCACAAAGCTTCTGGTGTCAGGACCAACATAGTCTGCGCTGGGTCGAATCAGGCGGTTGTTGCTTCGCTGCTCAATCACGTGAGCGGCCCAACCTGTTACCCGGGACATGACAAAGATCGGTGTAAAGATTTTTGTTGGTATCCCCATGTAGTTATAGGCAGAGGCATGGAAGAAATCTGCGTTCGGGAACAACGCTTTTTCGTCCCACATGACCCGGGCGATTTCAACGGAAATATCGAACAACTGAGTATCACCGTTTTCGGCGGCAAGCTTTTCTGACCAGTCCTTGATAATCGCATTTCGAGGGTCGGAGGTGCTATAAATCGCATGTCCGAAACCCATGATCAGTTCTTTACGTTCAAACATACCCTTGATCGCTGGCTCTACTTCTGCGACCGAACTGAACTTTTCTATCAGTTCCATGGCGGCTTCGTTGGCACCACCATGAAGCGGTCCACGCAGAGAACCGATAGCACCCGTAATACAGGAATACATATCCGATAGCGTCGCCGCACACACACGGGCGGTAAAGGTGCTGGCGTTAAATTCATGTTCCGCGTAGAGAATCAGTGAGCAATCCATGACATCGCGATGGGTTTGCGATGGTGCCTCACCAGTGAGCATCTTCAAAAAGTGGCCGCCAATCGCGTCTTCGCCTGTATCGGTGTCAATTTCAACGCCATCGTGGGAATAGCGATACCAGTAACAGATGATCGCGGGAAGCGCAGCAACCAGTCGATCTGACGCAACCAGTTGGTCATCGAAAGAGGATTCTGGTTCGAGGTTACCCAGCATCGAGCAGCCGGTACGCATCACGTCCATCGGGTGTGTGTCTTTGGGGATCAATTTCAACACTGCCTTCAAATCTTCAGGTAGCGCTCTCATCCCCATCAGTCTGGCTTTGTAGGTATCGAGTTGGCTCTGCGTGGGCAATTCGCCGTAAAGCAGCATGTAGGCAACTTCTTCGAAGGTCGCCTTCTGTGCCAGTTCTTCAATGGTATAGCCGCGATAGGTCAGGCCAGAGCCTTCCTTGCCAACAGTACACAATGCGGTTTCACCTGCAGACTGTCCTCGCAGACCTGCACCACCGAGTTTTTTCTCAACCATGTTTACTTTCCTTTAATCGTTATCAGTTATTGCTGCCGTCTTTCGTAAAGAGTTCGTCCAGCTTGGTTTCGTAATCGTGGTAACCCAGAAACTCGTAAAGTTCAGCACGCGTTTGCATCGTATCAACAACGCTCTCCTGAGTGCCTTCCTCCCGAAGCGTCCGGTAAACGTTTAACGCCGCCTTGTTCATTGCCCTGAAGGCGGACAGCGGGTAGAGCGCCATGGAAATACCTACACTGGCCAGTTGCTCCGAGGTGTAAAGCGGCGTGGCACCAAATTCCGTAATATTTGCCAGGACGGGAACATTAACCGCCTGCACAACTTCTTTATACATATCCAGATCTGTCATCGCTTCAGCGAAAATGGCATCGGCGCCAGCTGCCTCAAAGCGAGCCGCGCGCTCAACCACTTCATCAAGACCAACCACCGCCAATGCGTCGGTTCTGGCCATCAGGACAAAATCCGGGTCTGTCTTGGCATCAGCCGCCGCTTTAATGCGATCTTCCATTTCTTCACGACTGACAATTTCCTTATTGGGTCTATGACCACAACGTTTCTGCGCTACCTGGTCTTCGATATGCACACCTGCGGCGCCAGCTTTGGTCATTTCACGCACGGTACGGGCGATATTGAATGCCCCGCCCCACCCTGTATCGATATCGACCAACAGCGGCAGGCTGCTGGCAGCAGTGATTCTTCGGACATCTTCCAGCACATCGTTCAGCGATGTCATACCCAGATCCGGCAGGCCATAGGAGGCATTGGCAACCCCACCACCAGAAAGATAGATTGCCCGGTAGCCGACCTGTTCAGCCATCATCGCTGTATAGGCATTAATGGTACCCACCACCTGAAGGGGTGTTTCTGTCGCGATTGCATCGCGAAATTTACGTCCTGCTGACATTACCTGCTCCTTATTACCACCTTTAAGCGGGCGGTAAGTATACAAAATTCATTCAAATCGTGGGGTTACGCGCGCTTATTGGGAGTTAAGCGCAGCCTTATCGAAGAAGCTCGCCAGGACCGCGTAATCCTCGGTGACCTCATATTGAGGAAATTCTTCAATAACATTGGCGGGCGCTCGAAACAGAAAGCCGGCGTCGGCCTCTTCCAGCATCGTCGTGTCGTTGTAGGAATCTCCCGCGGCAAAAACAGTGTAGTTGAGCTGCTTCAGGGCTTTAACAGACTGCCGTTTCGGATCCTTCTGCCGCAGAACATAATCTGTCACCCGGCCATCAGCTGACACTTCAAGGCGATGGCAAAAGATTGTCGGCCAGGCCAACTGGGCCATCAATGGCTTGGCAAACTCATAAAAAGTGTCTGAAAGAATAATCACCTGAAATTTTTCACGAAGCTGATCCAGAAAGGCTCTGGCCCCGGGCATGGGCTCCAGCGTACCAATAACCTCCTGGATACTGGCCAGATCAAGATTGTTCTCATCCAGCAAGGCAAGGCGTTGCTGCATCAGTTGATCGTAATCAGGAATATCCCGGGTAGTTGCCCTCAGGGCATCGATACCCGTTTTTTCAGCGAATTTGATCCAGATTTCCGGGACAAGCACCCCTTCCAGATCGAGACAAACAACTTGCATGGGTTCTCCCTAGCTAAAGACGCGGGCATTGTTCCAGCACTCAGGGCCAGACGCAAGATTTTGGACGCCCTATCGTTCGCGACTTATCTTTCGGGTAATGTGATATCGGCGAACAAGGCATCAATTTCCGGACGCCCCTGGGCTAGAAAAGCCTCATCGACCAACTGGCGACTGAGATGCGGTGCAAACAGTTCAATGAAGTCATACATAAAGCCGCGCAGGAATGTCCCTCGTCGGCAGCCAATCATCGTCGTGCTGGGCGCGAACAGGTGATTGGCCGGCAATGCAACCAGATCAGGGTCTTCCTTCAGATCATGGGCCATATCAGCGATGATACCGATCCCCAATCCCAGCCTGACGTAGGTCTTAATGACGTCCGCGTCCGTTGCCGTAAACACGACTCTGGGTACCAGACCCTCCCGACCGAAAGCTTCATCGAGTTTGGAGCGACCGGTAAATCCGAAGACGTAGGTCACAATCGGGTGCTCAGCGACGTCCTTGAGTGATACTTCGCGCATGCTGGCCAGCGGGTGTGTTCGCGGCACAACGATAGAGCGGTTCCAGTTATAACAAGGCAACATCACCAGATCGCCAAACAGTTCCAGCCCCTCGGTGGCAATCGCAAAATCGACATCCCCGTTCGCTGCCATCTCAGCGATCTGCATAGGACTACCCTGGTGCATATGCAAGGAAACATCGGGGTAACTGGCGATGAAATCCGCAATGACACCTGGCAAAGCATAGCGCGCCTGGGTGTGCGTGGTGGCGATTGACAGGCTGCCGGACTTTTCATCCCGAAACTCATGGGCGGCCTGCTTGATGCTCTCTACTTTTCTTAGGATCTCGCCAGCTTGCGCAATGATGGTTTCACCAACCGGGGTGACATGCGTCAGGTGTTTGCCGCTGCGTGCAAATATTTCAACACCCAGTTCATCTTCCAGCAGCCGAATCTGCTTGCTGATCCCCGGTTGTGAGGTGTAGAGGCTTTGCGCTGTTGCTGAAACGTTCAGATCATGGTGTGCGACTTCCCAAATGTATCTGAGTTGCTGCAGTTTCATGGATGCCATCGACCGAAAAAGAAGCCCACTTATACACTTAGCGAATAAGCTTTTCCAGAGCTATTCCTTCATCGAATAATCGAGCTATTCATTCGTCACGCCATGGGGCACATGACCGGTGGCAACAACCTGACTGGCGAGGCGGCAATGCTCTGCTTGATCATCAAAAAAGACATCGGCTTTGTATGCCCGCAAAAACTCTGCTTTCTCCATACCACCGAGAAACAGGCTTTCGTTCAGGGTGATACCCCAGGAACGCAATGTCTTGATCACCCGTTCATGGGCCGGTGCTGATCTCGCGGTCACAAGCGCGGTCCTGATCGGACCCTCCTGCGGGTCGAACTCCCGCTGTAAATCGTGAAGTGCCCCCAAAAACGGCCTGAATGGACCACCCAACAACGGCTCATTTGCAGCGGCCTTTTCTGATGCCATAAACCGATCAAGCCCCTGCTCTTGAAACACGCGCTCTGCTGCGTCAGTAAACAACACCGCATCACCGTCAAAAGCAAACTTCAGCGTTGTGTCATCACCATCAATGGAAGGGCCTGCAAGGATGCTCGCGGCGGCCATGCCTGATGCCAGCGCCTCGAGCACATCCTGACCGTTGGTTGACAAAAACAGCTGACAGCCGAACGGTTGCATATACTTGTAGGGCCGATCACCGCCGGTGAACGCAGCGCGACGGATAGGCAGGCCATGGTGCTCTATTGAATTAAAGACTCGCAGACCAGTATCCGCTGTGTTCCGGGATAACAAAATCACCTCAACGCGATTGGGTTGCCCCAGCAGATCATTAATCGCCAGGAGCTTGCGCACGAGATGAAAGGCATCGCCAGGACCAAGCGGTTCATCCTCACGCGCGATCTGATAGTCAGCATAAGCCCTGACACCATCGTGACGATAAACGCGATCGCTCTCGCGCAGGTCAAACAGGGCACTACTGGATATGGCCAAGGTGAGCTTGTTCATTACTCTCCGCATGGATGACGCGGTAAACTTGGAACCATTATAGCGACGAAGTGACGAGAAACGCCCTTTGAGTGACAGAAATAAACCGACAGTAACTCGATCAGGTGATGTCAGTGCCTTTCTCGAGAAGGTCGCGCGGACGCCCGTCAACACAGACAGCACGGAGACCGGCAGGTTAATCTTTGCGATGGACGCAACCGCCTCGCGGGAACCTGCCTGGGATCGTGCCTGCCATCTCCAGGGGCAGATGTTTGACGCCGTCAGTTCAAGCAACACACTGTCAGTGCAGCTCTGCTACTATCGCGGCTTCAACGAGTTCCGACATTCTCCGTGGTGTCATCATGCCGCCGAATTGTTGGTGGAAATGACTGGTGTTCGCTGCCTGGGCGGACATACGCAGATTAAGCGCGTGCTGGAGCATGCGCGCCAGGAGAATCAGAAAAAGCGGGTACGCGCCGTTGTCTTTGTTGGTGATGCCGTTGAAGAAGCTCCCGACACACTCTGCCATCTGGCCGGTGAACTTGGTGTCCTAGGCGTACCGCTGTTCATGTTCCAGGAGGGCAGCAACGCCTCGGTGCAATCCACCTTCCGGCAGATGGCGTCGCTCTCCGGCGGTGCCTATGCCCCGTTTAACCTGAACAGCGCCAATGAGCTAAAGGACCTGCTGGCGGCCGTTGCCGTCTTTGCCACGGGCGGACGTAAAGCCCTTGTGCAGTTTGAAAGCAGAGTGAAATCTGTCGCCAGGCTCACTCACCAGATTAAATAAATGCAGCCACAACACCATAGAACGCCATAAGAGGTATCCACACTGATTCGCTTGCTGATCATTGCCATTATCGGTTTTGCCGTCTTCGTCGGCTTAAGAACACTGCTGGCCAAACGGAACCTGACGGTCCGACAGTTTTTTGTCATCTATTTCGCGACCATGGTGGGCATCGCCCTCGCCTTTTTGGCCATCACCGGGCGCATGCACCCCGTTTTTGGGTTATTGGGTGCCGTACTGCCGTTTCTTTTTCGCAGTGTTGGCCTGCTGTTACAGGGCGCACAATTTGCAGCCATGTATAAGTCCTTGAAAGGTGCGCTTGGCGGTGGACCTTCCGCGGCACCGGCAACCAGTGAAATCCAGTCGCGCTTCGTGCATATGGTGCTCTACCACGATACCGGCAAGATGGATGGCAAGGTACTCGAAGGCCAATTCAAAGATGCCCTGTTATCGCAGCTAAGCCAGCAACAACTGCATACCCTGGTGCAGGAAGTATCTGTCGACCCTGATTCCCATCATCTTCTGCTGGCGTACCTGGAGCGCGAACATGGTGAATGGCGCGACGAAGAAAAGGCGGAACCGGCAAACGCACCGAGTGGTGAGATGACAGAGTCCGAGGCGCTTGATATTTTAGGCCTGCAGCCCGGTGCCGACCGCAAGGCTGTCAAGGAAGCCCACCGGCGCATGATGCAAAAGGTGCACCCTGACCGTGGCGGATCTACCTATCTCGCGACTAAAATCAACGCGGCCAAAGACTTCCTGGAGTCGATTTACAGCGCATGAGCGATCATCACCCACCCCAACCCGTCCAGTATCTTGGCTTCTGGCCCAGGTTTCTGGCCTTTCTCGCAGACAGCACTGCCGCATCGGTAATCATGGCGCCCTTTGTGGTTAGCCTACTGGGTGAAATTAATCTCAGTGACTATGACCTTGCCGAGCCAGCTGCCGTGAATGAGCTACTCCTGCGATTAACTACGCAGCTGTCAGTCGACATCCTGCTAATGGGCACCATCTTTATTCTTTTCTGGATATTCAAGAACGCCACGCCCGGGAAAATGCTATTTCGCTCGGTGATTGTAGATGCGCAAACACTCGCGGCCCCCAGTGCGGCACAAAACATCATCAGATACCTCGGCTATTTCGTCAGCTTGCTACCACTTGGTCTCGGCTTCCTCTGGATTGGATGGGATCGCCGCAAACAAGGCTGGCATGACAAGCTGGCACGTACCGTTGTCATCAAAGGCAAGCCTCATGTCCGCGAGGATGAAGTCACCTCAACACCACTGCCTCGTGACTGACAGTCCTGCCAGCTTCTGTCGCCAGCATTGTGAACTGGACCCGGAAACCTTTGCACAGCGGTTCGCGCAAGCGGGCTACATCGGTTTCGACTGGCCAGCGGCATTTGGCAAAACTGGCTGGTCTCGCCGCCAACAACTGGAACTTGTACTAGCGCTCGCCGATAATCGCTGCCCGCTGCTACCAGACAGTCTGCGCATCATCGCACCGCTTGTCATGTCTCTGGCAGACGCTTCGATCGCACGTCAGATGCTAGCAATGATTCGCAAGGCACCTTTGACCTGGGGATTCCGGCGACCAGCGGAAAACAGATGTGATTGGCTTGAGGATTCAGATAGCTTCAGATTCAGCTTCGATGAAACGACGATTCACCTGCCGCGGGCAAGTTATCACCTGGCTACCTGCTTCTCACCGGCGCTGCTGCTCCAGGAATGGCTGACAGGTCTGTCGCAAATTAGGGCTAGCTGCCAGCAGGCAGGTATGACATTGCCCCGAGCGGTGACCGATATGGAAATTGACGCGCAGGCGGGTATCGACTTTTTCCTGCGGAACTCGCCGCGTTACGACCTGCAGCTGGCACTTAAGATTAACGAGGCCAGGCACCCTGTGTTTAATGCCTTGTTTCAATCGTTAGGTTACTACGCACTACTGGCTCCTGAGCCACAAAAACATGGCAACGAGCCACTGCCTTTTGCCAGGGAACGACAGCATCTGGGTCAGTTGCGAGCACAGGTTTCCAATGGAGAAATGGCACAGCGGGATCTGTTGTTTGAGGCACTAGATGATGTCTGAAATAAAACTGGCCATTTTTGATCTCGACGGCACTTTGCTGGATACGCTGGACAGTCTCGCCGGGGCCTTTAACGAGACGCTTGTGTCAATGAACGCGCCACCCCGCCCGGTGTCGGATTACCGGACTATCATCGGCGATGGCGCACTGGTCGCGGCAGAGCGCTGCCTGCCAGCCGAGATGCGTACCGCAGAGAATATCGAGTCCTGCCGGGCAGGCTTTTCGAGTCGTTACGAGGCCACCTGGCAGTCCGCCATGCCCTATGACGGCATTAGGCCAATGTTGGAAGGTCTGAGAAGCCGGGTTCATCTGGCGGTTCTGTCTAACAAGGATGAAGCGTTCACGCACCGCTGCATCGAACACTTTTTCCCCGGCGACTTCAGCAGTGTCGTCGGTCACTCCAGGACTATTGCGCACAAACCAGATCCAACCGGTGCCAGAGCCATCATGGCAGGCATGCAACTGTCACCAGAAGAAACCGTCATGATTGGAGACACGGCAACAGATATGGCCACTGCTTGCGCTTGCGGCATGACTGGCATCGGCGTGCTCTGGGGCTTCCGTGATGCCGAGGAATTAACAGCCGCTGGCGCAAAACATCTGGTTGCTGCTCCGAGCGAGCTGATTCCACTGATCCGCTAACTGCCTTTCCGCTGTAACACCATACTCGGCGGCATTGCAGGATTGTTAGGCAGGTGTGCAAATCGGGCAGCATCGCGCTGGCCCTGATAGCAGCTGATTATCGGCGCCAGATCGGTAGGCGAAGCACCGTGCAAGATGACGCCGTCACAACCGAGATCTAACTGATGATTGATTGCCGCCACGCAGGCTTCCGGAGAACCTGATGCTGAAGGCGCAAGCCAGGACTCGGGAATCAATTCAGCAATCTGTTCAAGTTCTGCTGTTGTCGCATTCTGATCAAACGGACCCTGAAAATTGGCGACAAGCTCGTTGGTTTTGAATCGCGCCAACACCTCGGGATCCCAGTCATTGGTTCGCACCATCAATTCACCGTAGGCCTTCAGATAGACCGCCATACGTCCAACAGTCTTTTTAAGCCGCACATCTTCAGGCAGATGATCACCAATGGTGGCGAAACAGGACCAGACGCGAACATCGTCAGGGTTTCTTCCGGCTTGTTCAGCAGCCTGCTTGACCGTTGCCACGCATCGAGCCGTGGTTTCATCGGTGAAAAACGTATGTAACACCACGGCATCAAATGCTCTGCCGCCAAGGGCCAGAGAATTGGGTCCGAAGGCGGTAAATGTCAGGGGAATGTACTCATCAAATCCCGAATCAAGCGCCAGCACAGGCCAGGCGCCAGCCGGCCCGTTATGACCGACAATCGTTTCACCCCGATGTAACCGCCGCATGATACCGACAAAGTCTTCAATCTCGGCTGTTTTGATGCGCGGCAAACCAAAAGCATCGAACAATTTGTCGATACCACGCCCGAGGCCCAGTGAAAACCTGCCACCGGTCAAGAAGTGCATGGTTGCCGCATAAGCACCCGTGACCACTGGATGTCGCGTGTTGTGATTGGTGGCTGCCGTCGCAATGCCGAGGTTTTCGGATACCGCACCAACCGCACCACTGAGCGTTGCAGCTTCCTTGATGTTAAATCGCTCGGAAATAAAACAGTTACCGATGCCCATGGCTTCTGCAGTTTGGACTTCCTCTATGAGATCACGTGGTGATTCAGGGGCGCCGGGCAGCGTATAAAACGCCAGTTCATTCATCATGTTAGGTCGCTCAATCTGGACAAGACGGCATTACATAGAATTGCGTCAGGCTGGGCAAGCCCGATCACATGTGTCACGCTTTTGGTTTTTAAGAACACGGTAAGGCGAGATGGAAATCAAAGACAAGATCATCGTTATCACGGGTGCAGCCAGCGGCATCGGCAGAGAGATGGCGCGAAGGTTCAAGGTTGAGGGGGCGAAACAACTGGTTATCGCGGACATGGATGCGGATGGGCTCGCGTTGGTCGCAAAAGAGACAGGGGCCCTGGCAATACCGACGAATGTTGCCGTTGAGTCAGAGGTTAATCATCTGATTACAGAGACCCAGGCCACCTTTGGCCACATTGACCTGCTTTGCAACAACGCGGGTATTGGCGTTGGCGGCGGACCAGAGACAGCTAATGAGGACTGGCAGAGAATTTGGGAGATTAATGTCATGGGCCATGTCTATGCAGCCAGAGCGGCGATCCCCGACATGCTGGCCCGTGGCGAAGGCTACCTGCTAAACACAGCCTCCGCGGCCGGGCTGCTGACCCAGATAGGCTCCGCGCCCTATGCGGTCACCAAACACGCCGCAGTGAGTTTTGCGGAATGGCTCGCCATCACCTATGGCGACAGGGGTCTGAAAGTGTCTGTGCTCTGCCCGCAGGCCGTAAAGACGGCGATGACCGCTGACAACCCTGATGGCGTCGCCAGTATTGATGGCATGATGGAACCTGCCGTGCTCTGCGACTCGGTGGTTGAAACCCTGAAGGAAGAGAAGTTTCTGGTACTGCCGCATGCCGAAGTACTGACTTATATGCAGCGCAAGGCCGGCGACTATGACCGCTGGTTGGGCGGCATGCGCAAACTGCAAGCCAACTATGGCGATAGTGACTGGCCCTAGCACGCACCGCTGGCACCTGCCGATTGACCCTCTGCCGCGCTTTTCATTACAATGCCGTCAGCGCCGATTTGAATTCAGCTTGCGGGCGCTTTAAAAGTACAGCTAAAGAGAGAACCTACTTTAGCTGCAAAAAGTTTATTGCAAGCTGAGTAGGTTTTTTTTGCCCTGAGGAAAAGAGATGCCGCTAAATATCCCAGACGGTCTACCCGCGTTTAATGTGTTGCAACAGGAGAACATCTTCTGCATCGCTGACAGCCGTGCCGCGAATCAGGATATTCGAGCGATGCGCGTACTGCTGCTTAATCTGATGCCCAAGAAGATTGAGACTGAAATACATATCCTGAGAATGCTGTCTAACTCACCACTGCAGGTAGACGTTGAGCTATTGCGGATTTCCGACAGGCCTTCCCGACACACGCCCATCGATCATATGGAAAACTTTTACAAAGACTTTTCCCAGGTCAGAGACAAAAAGTACGATGGCATGATCATTACGGGTGCACCCCTTGGACAGATTCCGTTTTCCGAGGTGAGCTTCTGGCCAGATATGCAGGAAATATTGGACTGGTCTGTCACCAACGTGACCTCCGTGATGTTCCTTTGCTGGGCAGTACAGGCAGCGATGTATCACCTTTACGGCGTTGATAAAGTGCTGCTGCCGAAAAAGATCAGCGGTGTCTACCCTCATCGGCTGGTCAATCCACTCTCACCGATTGTTCGTGGATTCGACGACGTCTTCGACGCACCGCACTCCCGCTATGCTGAAGTGCCGGCCGCAGCCCTTGCCGAGCTCGATCAAATCGACATCATTGCAGATTCTGACATAGCCGGGCCCTATGTCTGGAGTCACGTGGATGGCCGACATCTGTTTGTAACGGGACATTCCGAATATGAGCCCAACTGCCTGAGCGACGAATACGTGCGTGACCTGGAAGCTGGCCTAAAGCCGGCGATTCCTGAGAATTACTTTCCGAATGACAATCCTGATCAAGCACCGATCATCACCTGGAAGAGCCATGGCAACCTTTTGTTCAGCAACTGGCTTAACTACTACGTCTACCAGCTAACGCCCTTTGAGATAGACCGGATCGGAGAAATCAGAAACACCGGCAACCTCAGCATCGCTGGATGACAGATCAGTCGAGCACACCACCCAGACTTGTCCAGGGTCGGGTCAGCCATGGCCTGCTGAGGCTGACCGCACCTGTAATTCTGGGTATCACCGCAAACATCGGTGCAGGCTTGCTGGAAGCCTTCTACCTTGCCAAGGTCAGCACTGAAGCCCTGGCCGCCTATAGTTTTACCTTCCCCGTCACGGGTGCACTGATGTCCCTGTCACTCGGCACCTCAATCGGTGTTTCCAGTGTTCTCGCCCGGACCGTTGGCGGTGGCGATCATGACCAGGTAAGGCGCATTGCCAGCGACGGCATAGCGCTGGTTGCGCTCATCATGATTGTTGTCTCAACTATCGGCTTTTTTACGATAGAACCTTTGTTTCGCGCCCTGGGTGCTAACGAAACGACCCTGCCGCTCATCAAGACCTATATGGCGATCTACTACGTCTCCTTTGTCTTTATGGCAATACCCTCAGTGGGGGCAAACGCACTCAGGGCAACAGGTGATGCCAGCATTTCCGGCACCATTATGGTTTCCGGTGCGATTCTGCAAATCGCCATCGGACCGTTTCTGATTTTCGGGCTGCTTGGCATGCCTGCACTGGGCCTGGAAGGCGCAGCGTGGGCGAATCTGATCGCGCGCCTGGTGTTGTTCGCAATCACGATGGCTGTTCTGCATTACAGGGAAAGGCTGTTGAATTATTCAAAGCTGACGCTGCAGATGGTGCTGGCATCCTGGCGCCGTATCCTGGTCGTCAGTATTCCAGCGACCGCAACCAATTTGATCGGACCGATCTCAACAGCCGTTGTTGTCAGTCTGCTCGCGGATTTCAGCCAGGAGACTGTGGCCGGCTTTGGTATCGCATCCCGTATCGAGGGGCTATTTGTTATCCCGCTGTTTGCGCTCAGCGCAAGTATTGGACCTTTTGTCGGTCAGAACTGGGGGGCCGAACGGCGTGATCGCGCTAATCGCGCCATGATCCTGGCGTTTCAGTATTCTCTGGCATGGGGCGCGTTGACCGCAGCCGTATTGATCACATTCCGTACCCAGATCGCGGGGCTATTTGACGATGACCCAGAAGTCATCAATGTCGCGGCCCTGTATCTGCTGCTGGTACCCGTCAGCTATGGCGCCTGGGGAATACTGATGATGGCCAGCGCAACGTTTAACTCTCTAGGCAAACCGATATCCTCAACGGTCATGTCGATCGTCCGAATGTTTGTTATCTACATCCCTGCTGCATTTATCGGTAAAGCGCTGTTTGGTCTGACCGGCATCTTTTTGGCGGCGGCCTTGTCTAACCTCTTGATGGGTGTGATCGCCTACACCTGGAACAGGAAAACCTACAAAGTCTGAATCGGGCGCCGGCAAACAGGTACGCCTCGAGCTTACGGCAACTGAAGCATCCTCGGCTTATGAATGATCTAAAGGCCAGGGATACTGATCGGCATCAAGGGGTCATTGATGCACGAATCACTTTTCAGAGAAGAGGCTATCAACCAGCTTGGCAACCGTCATCTGGGCGAGGTTTGCCAGCATACCGGCCAGGGCTTTCAGGTCAGCGTGGCCGCATTACTGGCCGCAATTATTGTGCTTGCTATCTTCGTCGGTAACGCGGAGTACGCAAAAAAGCATCGCGTTCAGGGGCAACTTGATGAATCCAATACCAGCGTAATACAAGCGGCGCAGTTTGGACGAGTCTCTGAACTCGTGGTCAAGGAAGGCGATATCGTCAACCAGGGCGATCGCATTGGCCAATTAATCTACAACCACGATGGCCGAACCGATGCGCGAGTCGAAGAAATCCACGCACAACTTGCTCTGGTCCAAAACGCGATCAGAAGCACCGCCCTGACGAGAGATGAACAGCGTGCCAGTCTCGCACGAGCGCTTACGCAGTTAGCTCAGGAAAAAGCACTTACCCGACAGGATGCGCGACTTCATCTGAGTAAAGTAGAGCAACTGGACCGACAGGTGCAAAGAACAGAATCCCTGAAATCAAAGGGTTATCTGTCAACGACGGACTGGCTGGCGTTAAAAACACAGTTGATTACCGCACGCCAACAGCAGAATCAGACGCGTAAACAGTGGTTGTCACACCAGCGACAGGCCGATCAGTTGGAAGACAAACGGCAGGCCATTGAGGCCAACGCCACAAGTAAGCTCACAGAATTGCAACTTCGCGTTTCTCAACTCAAGGAGCAGCTAACCCAGCTGGCAGGACCGCCATTTTTTGATCTGATTGCACTGCAGGCCGGTGTTGTTTCAAGAGTAGAAACATCCGCCGGCAGCACCGTGCGCCCTGGACAGGTACTACTGTACTTAACGGATGAGAATTTGGCGTCCACAGCGACCCTCCTCGTTCCCCCTTATGCAGCAGGACACCTTCAGGTGGGTCGAGAACTTGCTCTGGAAATCGACGCCTTTCCTGCCGAGTCTTACGGTCGGATCGCTGCCAGGATAGAGCAAGTACCCGCTCACACAGTTCAGGCTGCGGACCAGAGTACTTACTACCCGATACGCGTGTCACTTCAGAAACCAGACGGCCGCGTCAGGCTCCTTCCTGGGATGACGCTGACAACACATCTGTATGCGGAGAAGAAAACTGTCGCTGCGTGGCTGATCGAGCCGCTACTCAGGCTGACAGCAGTCTTGCGCTAAGCCCCGCATGCTCAGATTCAGATAGGACAGGTCTAGAAAGAAATGATACTTGAATGAAAAAACTGCCCGTTATTCTGCAACAGCAAAGCTACGATTGCGGACCGGCCTGCCTGGCGATGATACTTGCGTATCGGGGTCGACACCGACAGGTGCAGGCGCTGCGCGCGACCGTGGAACACCAACGTCCCCTGTCACTTTCCGAAATCTCGCACATAGCAGAACAAGAAGGACTGGTTGCACGATGCCTTCGCTGCGAACCGGAAGATCTAACGCAGGTGGCTTTACCGGCGATTTTACATATCGATTTTGAGCACTTTGTCGTACTTGAACAACTTAAAAAACGGGTGGCCGTCATCGTCGACCCGGCCCTCGGCAGACTTGAACTGAGTCACAGCACGCTCAGTAAAAGATTTACAGGCGTTCTGATCGAACTTATTCCAGGATCCGATTTCCGCCAGCAGGGCGAACTGCGTCGCTACCCAATCTGGCCCATCATCAAAAAGATTCCATCCGAAACCTACCTCGGTAGCCTGCTTTTACTGGTGTTACTCAGCGCTGTCGCACAGGGCTTTGCCCTGGTCACGCCCTTCTTCCTTCAGTTGATGGTTGATGATGTGTTACTGGTAAACAACCTCGATATGGCAGGTGTACTGGTCATCGGGTTCGCACTGGTCTATCTGATAGCAGCCGTCACCCAGTGGTTACGAGGGCTCATCGCAATAACGATTGGCACAAAAATCTCCTATTTAATGTCTGCAGGCCTGCATGATCTGACGTTCCGTCTGAAACTTGGGTTTTTCCGGAACAGAAGCCTCGGAGACATCACTTCCCGCTTCAGTTCGATACAACCACTAGGTCAATTTCTCACTGAGGGGCTCGTGCGTGTGCTGATTGACACACTGATGGTGGTGACAACCTTCGCAATGATTTGCGCCTACTCTATAAGCATTGCGGGTGTGGTGCTGCTGCTGTGCCTGACTTACATTGGTATTCAGTACCTGATACTGCTGCCTTATCGCAGGTACCAGCATCAATATCTGGTTGGCGATGCGGAACTTCAGACACATTTTCTTGAATCCGTACAAACCATTGCGACAACCAGGAGATTTGAAGCGACCGCCCAGCGCCAGCAAGTCTGGTTGAATCAGCTCAACGAAACACTGGATACCCAGTTTCGCGCCCGACGCTGGGCGCTTGGTGGCGAGATTTTAAGGCACGGTCTCACAGGCGCACTGACCCTGGCGGTAGTTGGTCTTGCCGCACAGGAAGTCATCGCGGGGAACCTGACCCTGGGCATGCTGTACACCCTGACCGCATACACCAGTCATCTAACGGGAGCACTCATTTCGTTAGCGGCGGAATGGCAAAGCTACCTGCTACTTGCGATGCATGTGCAACGGCTTTCAGATATCACTGAAGCATCGGTAGAAGCCAGAGCGCCACTCACTTTGACAAACCCTGTCAGAGAACTATCGCTGGATCAGCTCAGTTTTGGCCACGATACGAACCAGGGCAGGCTGTTTCAGAACCTGACAATAAACTTGAGCGGCAATGACAATTTGGCCATCGTTGGTCCTTCCGGGTGCGGCAAGAGTACCCTGCTATCGATTATTCGAGGTGAGCAACAACCAGTCCAGGGGAACGTCAAACTCAATGGCCTCATGCTTCAAGAACATCAAAACCCTGCGGCCAGTTTCTCTGTGCTCACCAGCGACGACCGACTGCTGAGAGCGACAGTTCGAGAGAATATTTCCTACCTGGACCCGATGCCCAATGAACAGAGAATCCTGGCCGTCACCGAACTTGTTGAACTCCATCAGGACATATTGAAACTGCCACTGGGTTATCGAGAACCGATATCCGAGGATTCGATGCGGCTTTCCAGCGGCCAAAAGCAGCGTCTGATGATCGCCCGCTGCCTGTACCGAGCGGACCGCGTATTACTCCTCGATGAGGCGACCAGCCATCTGGACCCGGCACTGGAACACCGGATCATGCGTCGCATCCTGGCACTGCCCGGCCTCTGCCTGTTTGTCACTCATACGAAGCCCATTGCCAGGCTGGCCGATCACGTGCTTGATCTGGCAACGACCGGGCTTGATCAAGATCAACCGGCAACAATCACATGAGGCAAAAAGCGATATTTTTTGTTCTTTTACTGATGCTGCCGTTGGAGAGCCTGGCCTGGGGCCGGGATGGTCATCAACTGGTTTGCGCGCTGGCGGAAAAACAGTTCACACCCGAAGCGACGCAGATGGTGGCCATGCTGACAAAGGCCGGTGGCGCTCTAAGCGGCGGCGCAACGACCTTTGTCGAATCTTGTCTGTGGCCGGATAAAGTTCGGTACAGCAGCCATAAAGGGAGTTATGAAGCGCATTTTCTCAATGTGCCGGCGAATGCCAGCACCATAGACCTGCACCGAGACTGCCCTGCACTCGACTGCATCGTGGTGGGCATAGAACGCGCGTTGTTCTACCTCTCAAAAGCGCCGGGAGACAATCCTCGCAAGCGTGTCCAACAAGCCGCAGCACTGAGATTTCTCGGACACTATATGGCCGACCTGCATCAGCCCCTGCATGTTGGGCACACTCGCGATCTAGGGGGGAATCGAATTCGTGTGTTTTGGCAGGGTAAATCTACGAGCCTTCACGCATTCTGGGATTACGGCATGCTTGAGGCAACCAGAATATCCTATCCCGCCAGTCTGCCCCTGCTTGCCGCCGTCAGCCCGCCTTTAGATGATAGCGAGTTGCTGCAATGGTTGGAGGAATCCTTAGTGATCGCCCGTCGCTACGCCTATCTGAACGAACATGGTCAGCCTGTCGTGAACGGCACTCAACTGACCCGGGCTTACGTTGCGCGCAACAAGTCCATTTTTCTGGACCAGCTCAATCTTGGTGCTGGTCGGCTGGCAGACCTTATCAACAGGCTGGCCGCCGGCGAGTCAATCAGGTTCGTGACCCTCCGGCCGGGTCGATGAATGTCGTGTCAAAGGAAAGACCAGGGCAAGCCAAAGCAGCGTGACCGCAAATCCAATCGCCAGGTAATAGTTGCTCATCAAGACACCCGCTTTCTGCAAGAGCACGATAACAACACTGGAAGCGCCCTTCCCTGTGCGGTATCCAAAGACATCGATGACTTCTTTGGCCCGATAACGCTCATCAAAGCCAAGCGGCACATAGAGCACCTCTTTGGCTGCCCTGAAAATCGAATAGTCGAATGCCTTAAACAAAAAGAAGGCCGCCCCGACCGTAAACACGTTTGGATGAATGATCGCGACTGTAATCGCACAGGCATGGATCAAAGGCATCAGCAGATGCACCCAGCGAATCGCCAGAAAAGACAATAGTAAAGGCGCAACCAGAAATTGCAGGACCAGCACTGACGTATTCAGCGTCGCCCAGAAGGATCCTTGAAAAGCGGTTTCCTTGTCGGGTTGACCGGCGAATTCCAGTGACAGAAGTGACTGAAACTTGAAATCCAGCACCGCGGCAATCACCTGGGTCGACAAGACAATAGCGATCAGGCTGATCAGGACGGGATTCTGACGAAACAGTGGCAGACCGAGATGACCGTGTGATTCAGTGCTTTCCGGTACCACCGGTTCGCCAAATTTCAGATAGGTAAAATTGGAAACCAACGCTGCAGGTATCAAGGCAACGGCGGCCATCAGAATCATGGATTCTGTACCAAGAGATTCAGCTGACATGGCAACCAGGGTGCCCCCAACGGCACCACCGATACCTGCGACACCGGTGACCGGCCCATTAACTTTTCTTGCGGTTGCTGGTGAGACCGACGAATTGATATAGCTCCAGTACTGCTCAATAAGCAGCACAATATAAAACTCCTTAAACAGGAACAGCACCGGCGTGATCAACTTGCTGCCGGACAGCAGCATGAGATAACAGAGCAGGATAATCATGCCGGAACCCAGAGAAGTCACCAGCAGCGTTCGTCTGGGCCCCAACTGACTGAGGATCCAGCCGTAGAGTGCAACACCGCCAAAGACCACAAATGGCATCGCAGCCATCACCAGAGGAAGGTTCTCTGCGCCGTAAGCACTCTTAAAAAGTACCGTCGATGCCGAGCGGATAAACTCGTACCCTGCAAGTGTAAACATCGCTGCCAATGCCATCATCAGCGCGACGCGGTATTCTGATTTAATCTGTTTCATTGTTCCCCCGCCTGGAACTTGACATAGCCAGAGGAAATCCGCAAATTGCCCGCTTTTTCTCCCAGGATTGTCATGAGCGAAGCACAACCCTCAGCACGACCGAATAACCCGAGATTTTCCTCTGGACCGACCACCAAAAGACCGGGCTGGTCTCTTGCCAATCTGGAAACTGAATCTCTCGGGCGGTCCCATCGTGCCAAACAGCCCAAAGCCAGACTAAAAAAAGTCATCGATGACAGCAAACGCCTGCTGGGTATCCCTGAAGACTATCTCGTCGCCATCGTACCGGCTTCGGACACCGGGGCTTTTGAAATGGCCATGTGGACGATGCTTGGCGAACGTGGTGTCGATGTACTGGCCTGGGAAAGCTTTGGCGCAGGATGGGCGAGCGATATCAAGTCACAGCTGAAGTTAACGGACGTCCGTTTTTTTGAAGCTGAGTACGGCGATCTGCCCAACCTGGCGGAAGTTGACGCCGCCAACCGCGACATCATTTTTACCTGGAATGGCACAACGTCCGGCGTGAAGGTACCCGAGGACAACTGGATTCCGGACGACCGTCAAGGTCTAACCTTCTGTGATGGTACGTCCGCTGTCTTCGCTATGGATATGCCCTGGAAAAAACTGGACGTTGTCACCTGGAGCTGGCAAAAGGTCCTGGGCGGCGAAGCTGCTCATGGCATGCTGGCACTCTCACCCAGAGCAGTCGCACGACTCGAGGCATATACCCCCGACTGGCCGCTACCCAAAGTTTTCAGGCTGGTTAAGAAAGGCAAACTGGGCCTGGATCTATTTGAAGGTTCAACCATCAACACACCGTCAATGCTGGCCGTTGAAGACCAGCTTGACGCCCTCGCCTGGGCAGAAAGCATCGGGGGCTTAGACGGCCTGATTGCTCGATCCGCATCTAATCTCGCTACCATCTCAGATTGGGTTGCTGAAAATGACTGGGTGACCTTCCTGGCGAAAGACCCCGCTACCCGCTCTTCCACCTCAATTTGCCTGTCGATCGCTGATCCCTGGTTTATCGAACTGCAAGAAGATGCGCAACGGGCACTGATCAAGGAAATGGTGGCAATACTCGATGCTGAGGGTATTGCCCTCGATATTGGTGGCTACCGAGATGCACCACCCGGATTACGCATCTGGGGTGGAGGCACGGTAGAATCAGCTGATATCGCGGCGTTGCTGCCGTGGCTGACATGGGCATATCAGCATCAGAAAAGCGCGCAATCCTAACCTGCAAGATAACGGAGCATCGCATGCCAGATATGACAGAACTTGCCACCGGGCTTAAGTTTCCAGAAGGTCCCATCGCCATGCCAGATGGCTCCGTCATCCTCGTTGAGATTGCTCGCGGCACCCTGAGTCGCGTAACAGGTGCGGGCCAGATTGAGGTCATCGCTGAACTCGGGGGTGGCCCCAACGGCGCAGCTATCGGTCCCGACGGAGCCTGCTACGTCTGTAACAACGGTGGCTTTATCTGGCATGAAAGCAGCCAGGGGCTATTGTTTCCGGGACACCAGCCCACAGACTACGACGGCGGCCGGATCGAGCGGGTTGATCTGGATACCGGCGAAGTCAGCACGGTATACACCGCTGCCGGAGAAACGAGCCTTCGGGGACCCAACGACATTGTGTTTGATCAACAGGGCGGCTTCTGGTTCACCGATCACGGCAAGACCCGCGATCGCGATCGAGATCGCACAGGCGTCTTCTATGCCACCATAGATGGTCAACACATTAAAGAAGTTATATTCCCACTTGAAGCGCCAAATGGAATTGGGCTGTCAGCCGACGAAACAACCCTTTATGTCGCCGAAACACCGACCGGCAGGCTATGGGCCTATGCGCTCATTGGACCTGGTGAGGTCGACCCCAACGTGCGTCCGACGATGCTGGCGCAGTTGCCTGATTATCATATGTTTGACTCGCTCGCAGTAGACGGCGACGGCAATGTGTGCGTTGCAACCTTGATCACAGGCGGTATCACCATCCATTCTCCAGACGGTCAACACGCGGAACTTGTGCCCATGCCTGACGCGCTGACAACCAACATCTGTTTTGGTGGTGAAGACCTCCGCACCGCGTTTATCACGCTCTCAACAACCGGCAAACTGGTCAGCTGTCAGTGGCAGACGCCAGGATTGCCGCTAAACTTCCTCAACAAGTGATTGGCTTGCTGGCCAGATGGCTGCTGGCGACTGCCTTTTTGCTGGCTCTGCCAGTCATGGCAGATGACACGGCAGACAAAATGGCAGACAAAGTGGCAGACAAGGACGCTGTTCTATCTGAGGTCCGATTCCTGATACCCGCAGGTCCTGGCGGTGGCTGGGACGGAACAGCGCGAGGTGTCGGTGAAGCACTGACAAAATCCGGTATCGTGACTGACATCAGCTACGAGAACCTGTCTGGCGGTGGCGGCGGAAGAGCGATTGCCAAACTCATAGAAACGGCGCACCGGCAACAGAACACCCTGCTCATCAGTTCAACGCCGATTGTTGTTCGCTCACTGCAGGGTATCTTTCCTCAATCATTCAGAGATCTGCAGCCAATCGGCGCCGTTATCGCTGATCACACCGCTATTCTGGTTAAGGCAGATTCCCCACTCCAGTCGTTTGCTGATCTCGCTGCGGCCTTCAAGATCGATCCAAGAGCGACAAAGGTCGCGGGTGGCAGCGTTAGAGGCTCCACTGATCATTTTGTTATCGCCAAAGCCCTGCAACTCACCGGCGCCGAACCTCGATCGGTGGTCTATGTACCTTACGATGGCGGCGGCAAAGCCATGGCGGGACTACTGACAGGAGAGACTGCTGTGCTGTCTACCGGACTGTCTGAAGCGATCGACATGTACCAGGCTGGTGAAGTACGCATCCTGGCAGTGACCGCACCATCACGGTTACCTGAGTTGCCTGCGGTGCCCACCTTGATTGAACAAGCCGTCGATTTCAGCTTTGCCAACTGGCGTGGTTTTTTTGCTGCGCCAGGCCTTGCTGATCAGCAGTACGCTAAAATGGCCGCCACGCTGGAAGCCGTGGTTGAAACCACAGCCTTCGAAGAGGTGCGTGCCAGAAACGGCTGGTCTCGACTCGTGATTACCAATGCTGACTTTTACGATTATCTTGTTCAGCAGGAACAGGAAATTGGTATTCTGATGCGAGAAATCGGCTACCTGAAATAGTTTGTTGTTTAAATTACCGTCTTAACCTACTGTTTTTTAAGGAATATATTATCGTCGTGCAGCGATTGATCGGACTGGTGTTTCTAGCGCTGTTTGCAACCTATGGATATCTGGCGACAGAAATACCCCTTGATTTCTGGGCCGCCGCTGAAAAATTTAACGCACAGACCTTGCCGCTGGCCATTTCAGCCGGCGGCGCGCTGGTTTCAATGCTCTATGTGGTGTTGCCCGGGCAAACGGTTGCGCCTCTCAGGCTGCCATCAGCACCAGCGAACTGGCGGCTGCCGGGTCTTATCACACTGCTGGTGCTTTACGCCTTCCTGATCGAGCCCATCGGCTTTCCTGTCATGACCCCGGGATTGCTTGCTGGCAGTATGGCATTACTCGGAGAACGACGCATTGGCGTCCTTTTAAGCGTCAGCCTGGGTGTCACGGCGCTGACCTGGGGTATCTTGTCGCTGGCTGACATCTACCTCGACCCTGGCATTCTCGGGCAACTGCTGTGATTGAAGGGCTATTGCTGGGTTTTCAAACGGTATTAACCCCGATAAACCTGGCGCTGGTGCTTGCCGGTTGCGCTGTGGGCACAATCATCGGCATGATCCCGGGACTTGGGCCAATCTCGGCCATCGCGCTCATGATTCCGGTGACCTACGGGATTGATCCCAGCAGCGGCATGATACTTCTGGCTGGCGTCTATTATGGGGCAATATTTGGTGGCTCGACCTCATCGATTCTGATTAACGCACCCGGTGTTGCAGGAACCGTTGCCACGGCGTTTGACGGCTATCCACTCGCGACAAAACAGGGGCAGCCAGGTAAGGCATTGGCGACGGCTGCTTACGCCTCGTTTGCAGGCGGCACACTGGCGGCGCTGATGCTGTTCCTTGCGGCGCCCTACCTCGCAGATCTCTCACTCTCGTTTCAGTCTGCAGACTACTTTCTGATGATGGTACTGGGCCTATGTCTGGTGACAGCTTTCGCCGGATATGGTGAACATCTAAAAGCGTTGCTGATGACATTTCTGGGCCTGGCTGTCGCCACCGTGGGCACCGATCTGACCGCCGGCATCCCGCGATTTACCTTTGGCCGTATGGACCTGATAGACGGCGTCAGTTTCCTGCTACTCGCTATGGGAACCTTTGCCCTTTCCGAAGCATTGATGATGGTACTTAGAGACAGCAAAGAAGCACCCACCAGCGTTCCCAATACGGGCCTCAGTATGTCGCGACAGGAAGCCAGATACATCGTTCCCGCCATCTCTCGTTCATCGATTTTGGGTTTTGTGGTCGGCGTGCTTCCGGGCGCCGGTGCCACCATCGCCTCTTTCCTGGCCTATGGTATGGAGAAAAAGGTTTCAGGCCACCAGACACCGGACTTTGGGGAGGGCAATTTAAGAGGGTTGGCCGCACCTGAGGCAGCCAACAATGCCGCATGCACCGGTTCTTTCGTACCGTTACTCACCCTTGGGATACCAGGCTCAGGCACAACGGCGGTACTCCTCGGTGCGCTCGTCGCATACGGCATCCAACCTGGCCCAAGGCTCTTTATTGATGAACCTCAGGTCTTCTGGTCCGTAATCGTCTCCATGTATGTCGGCAATTTGTTCCTACTGGTGCTCAATCTGCCACTGATTCCCTACATAGCCAGACTGCTGACCATCTCACGTGCGGTGCTGATACCTCTGATTGCTTTTTTTTCCATGCTCGGGGTCTATCTCGTTTCGTTTAATCCGTTTGATCTGAAACTCTTGATTGGTATCGCGATCGCTGCAGTTGTTCTCCGGTTGTGTGCCTTCCCTATGGCGCCATTACTGTTAGGATTTATTCTTGGCGGCATGCTCGAGGACAATTTGCGGCGGGCGTTAACGATTAGCGACGGCAGCTGGCTCTTTGTCATTGATCGTCCGATCAGTCTGATGCTGTCCAGCCTCATACTGGTTACGCTAGGCGCACCATTGTTGCGCCGGCTTGTATACCGGCCCACATACCGCTAAATTACGGCATCTGATCAACTGTCTGAGGAGTCCCAAAACATGATTGTTATTCGACACACAAGTTCTGGCTGCACTCCTTCACCTCGGTAAGCTGACCAACAGCAAAACCCCTGCGTCCGACGTGCAGCCTCGATAAACGATGACCTCGAGGAGCACACCAGTGAACCTAACAGAACTAGGCTGGAATCATTTCTTCCAGCAGCAAATGGCTGATGAAACATCCGCCACAATCATCCCTGCCCGCGTTATCAGGCAGGATATGACAACTTTTAATCTACTATCCGAACAGGGCCCGCTGATTGGCGTCTTGCCCGGCCGCCTGCGACAAGCCGCGCTTTCCAAAGCGGATCTTCCCACCGTCGGTGACTGGGTGCTATGTCAGCCTATTGCTGGCGGCGAAGAAAACTCCGTTCAGATTGAGAAACGCCTGACTCGTAAAAGTAAGTTTTCGCGCAAGGAAGCCGGCGAAGTCGTCGATGAGCAGGTCGTTGCTGCGAATATCGACACTGCCTTCATCGTCAGCGGTCTCGATGCTGACTTTAACCCTAACCGGATAGAACGTTATCTGCTGTTGAGCTGGAACAGCGGAGCCCTGCCCGTTTTGATACTGAACAAAGCTGACCTCTGCGCTGATACCGAAGACAAGGTAGAAATGCTCAAACAGATCGCTCAGGGCACGCCTATTCACGCGGTAAGCGCCCTTAAAAAGGATAGCCTCGAGGCACTAACGCCCTATTTTTCAGCAGGTTCCACCTGTGTATTTATGGGATCTTCCGGGGTTGGAAAATCCACGCTGATCAACGAGCTTATCGGTTACGATCGTTTCGCAACTGGCAAAGTCCGGGAGGAAGACGGAAAAGGCCGCCACACGACAACATTTCGTGAACTGGTCATCGCCCCAAACGGTGCAATGATCATTGATACCCCCGGAATGCGTGAAATTCAGGTCTGGGCGGATGAGTCAGCCCTGGCGAAGAGTTTCGAAGATATCGAGTCTCTGGCAGCGCAATGCAAGTTTAACGATTGTCAGCACGACAGCGAACCTGGCTGTCAGGTCGTTGGCGCGATAGAACAAGGTGATCTGGAGCCTGAAAGACTAACGCGCTATTTCAAACTGAAACGGGAACTGGAGCATTTTGAATCGCAGCAAGATGCTGCTAGCAGGGCTGGAAAAAAACAGGAACGAAAACGTTTTTCCAAACTGGTTCGTAAAATGACCGATAAGAGAGATCGGTGATTGTTTAGCGGCGAGTGTTGAGTGTTGAGTGTTGAGTGGTAAGAGGTAAGAGGTAAGAGGTAAGAGGTAAGAGGTAAGAGGTAAGAGGTAAGAGGTAAGAGGTAAGAGGTAAGGCGTCATCGGAACCGATTATCGGTTCCGATGACAAAGCAGTTAGTCGAGCGGTTGACTATTCACCGACACCTTCGAGCATTTTACGCAGCTCTTCCTGTCGACGACGCTCACCTGCGATATACCGAATATACTGACGCGTCTGCTTTTCCTTTTTCTTATCCAGTCTGGCAGCATCGCGGAAGGATTTGGTCGCCGCGTCCCAGCGTTCAAGCTGCATCTGCGAGATACCTTTCCAAAACGCGACATCGGCAGGTTTCTTCACGTCACCCTTATCCTGCGCTTCAGCGTAAGCATCAACCGCTTCTTTATGCCGGTCTTCTGCCGCCAAAGCCTGAGCGAGCCGAAAAGCGATCTCACCGTCTTCCGCATATTTTGAGGCATCACGCCAGGCATCGATAGCCAGGTTCGTTTCCTGGGCTAGGGTGTATGCCGTTGCCAGCAGCCTCAGGTTCTTTTCGTTTTCAGTCACCAGTTCCGATTTGAAGCCACGATCCAGTATCTGAGAAGCCTCGTAAGGACTGTCCGCACCCAGCAAACGCTGCGCCAGCATCACGACTTCAGATTCTTTCGCCAGAAACCCCTGGATGTAGGCGGCATAGTATGCAGACAACGACGCATCATCCCTGCCCTTCTCACTGTACATGCCAGCCAGGTGCATCCAGTATTGTTTCTTCGGGTAGTTAACAATGAGTTGTTCGAGTACCCGAATCACATTGTCTACGTCATTAAGCTCGTTATAGAGCACCACCTGAAGATACCACCAGTTTTCCTTGATCTCTTTCTCTTGGGAAACAGCAATTTCTTCGACGCGCAACGCCTGCTTCAAAGACTCACGGAAGTCCTCGAGCTGATAGTAGGCGGTCGCCTTGATAAACGTTACCTGCGCATCAGGGGTGACCTTAAGCGCCTGCCAGCGGTCGATGTACTCAATGGCCCGGCGATAATTTTCTTCAGAATAATAAAGCTGGAACAAGGCTCTCATCGAGGATAGTTCCAGGGCTTCTGAAATCGTGCCCTGAGAAAGAATCTGCTCATACGAATTGATCGTATTGGGGATGTCTTCGATTGTGTAATAAGCGAAGGCCAGTGTATTCCAGATCTGAGCTGCCTCGTAGCTGTTCAGACCCTTCGAGGTCAGGGTCTTCTTCAGGAGCGCAATTGCATCCTGAGGCGTACCTGTTGGTTCTGGTGCCGGCTCTCCTTCTTCACGGGGAACAGACTCCGGGTCGATCATGATCTGCGCTTCAGAAAGGACCTTGTAGGTCTTTTCCCGCATTGCAGGAACCTTTCTGGTTTTCTTCTTTTCTTCTGCTGCCTGGACTGACTCACCCAAAGACAGACCCAACTGAGGTTGGGCCAGTATCAAGGGGAGTGACCAGAGGACAGCCAGGATTGCAAATTTCTTAAGCTGAAGCATCTATACTTGCCTCTTAATCGTCTACGAGTTCAAAGGTTATCTTGTTCTGGACGCCGGCTGTTTCAACCGGTTCACCGTCAATAACCTTCGGCTTGTACTTGAATTTGAGTGCGGCCTTCTTGGCGGCAGAGTCGAATACACTATTGGGCGAATCAAAACACTGGCCCTCGTTACGTGCATTTTTGATCCACCCGCAGTTGGAGACAACAATCGGGTCCGCCACCGTGCCTTGCGCTGTCACAGTGAACTCAACAATCGCCCAACCCGTCATGCCGCGACTCAGCGCACGGCGCGGGTACTGCGGTTGCACCTTAACAATCGGTAAATATTCGCCATCACTGATACCAAATCCACCGCCGCCAACATTCACGCCCACATTCAGATCAACGTTGCTCATAGAAAAGCCGGTGTTGTCCACGTTAACGTTAAAATCCTGGGGAGGTGTGTCAGGGGGTGGTTCGTCAGGAGGTGGTGGTTTTTTGGGTTTGCGTTGCTTCGTTTCGACCTGATCGTCCTGCTTGACCCGAACGAAATCAACGAGATTGCCAATCTTGTCCTCGGTCAGTGCACTGTCAGCGCCCGAAATCAAAGCTTGCATGAGATAAAAAAGTGCCAGTGTGACAATCACACCAACCACTGCAGAGAGACTGAATCTAATAACCATATGCCCTCCTAATTCGCATCTTCGCCGGCAATCGCGACCTGGTTAATACCAATGACGCGTGCGGCTTCCATAACGGCAAGAACCTTCTCTACCTTGGATTCCCCGTCAGCCTGGATAACCAGTCCACCTTTGGGATTCTCAGCGTGAAGTCTTTCCATAATAGGACGGACGTTTCGGATATCAACCTTTTTCTTGTCGATCCAGACCGCGTTATCGGGCGATACACCAACCAGTAACGACACAGTCTTTTTGAGTTCCGCCGTTTTTGTATCCGGCCGGTTCACCTCAACACCAGTCTCTTTGATGAAGGTGGCAGTCACGATGAAGAAAATCAACATAATGAACACCACATCGAGCATCGGTGTTAAGTCAGCGACCTTTTCTTCTTCTTGTTGAGTGGGTCTTCGCATAAATTTACTCGGCTGTAATTACCCGATTAATGGTCCATCGTCAGGGTATCTTCCATGTAACTTTCTTCGGAAGTAACCTTCGACGCCAGAAAAGTATTGGCCAAAACCCCGGAAAGGGTTGCGACCATGCCGGACATAGTAGGAATGGTTGCCGCAGAAACGCCTGCAGCCATCGATCTGGCGTTACCGCCGGAATACGTCATGGCTTCAAACACCTGCACCATACCGGTCACAGTGCCCAGCAATCCTAAAAGGGGTAACAGTGAAATCAGCGTCTTGATAAAGCTCATATTCGCGTTTAAGCGTTGATTGACCTCTGAGATCAATCGGAGGCGAATCATTTGAGCATTCCAGGACGTTCGCTCGGGTCTGCCTTCCCAGTAGGAGAGCGCTTTTCCGACATCCTGCCTGTGTTCAGTATTAATGAACCAGACCCGTTCGAAAATCAGCGCCCACATACAGAAGGTGGCAATGGCGATGAGATACAACACATCGCCACCAGCTTCCAGAAAGGCCCGAATGGCTATAAATATGCCGTCCATGCTTACTTGCTCGTGCTCTCAGCGTGCTCGGCCACCAGCCCAGCACTTTGCTCCGTGAGGATATGCAGGATACCCTTCGCGCGCGAGTCAACAATGGAATGCAGTAGAACCGTAGGAATCGCAACAGTCAAACCAAGGACCGTCGTGATCAACGCCTGAGAAATACCACCTGCCATCGTCTTGGGATCACCGGTACCAAACAGGGTAATCGCCTGGAAGGTCACGATCATACCGATAACCGTACCGAGCAGACCCAGCAGCGGTGCCACCATTGAGATGATCTTGATGAATGCGATTCGCGCATTAATCGCAGGCTGTTCTTTCAGAATCGCCTCATCCAGCTTCAGCTGAAGCGTTTCCGCATCAATGTCCTTGTTGTCATGATAGACCTTAAGCACACGTCCCAGTGGGTTGCCCGTATCGGCCGATCCAGGGTTGCCAGACTGCTTCTTAACACGACCACCGACCATCGTCAGGGTAATGAACCGCTCAAGAGACAGCAGTAACGCGATAATACCCAGGGTAATAATGACGTAACCCGGCGTACCACCTTGTTGTACACGTTCTTCCAGGGTCGGCACCTGAACCTGGAGCGCCAGCAGTTGGCCACGCGTCGGGTCAAGTCCGAAAGGGACAAAACCGCTTGAAGCCGCCTGCAAATCCGCTGCAGATGAGACAAAACGAGCTGCTGGCTGCCTGGGCAGTTCAGCAACGATGCCATTCTGAATGTCATAATTCACGTATTCGCCATCCGCTACGAGGTTAAACGACCCCACGCGGACAACTTCTTTCTCAACACGTTCGCCATCTAACGTCACGACTGTGGTCGTGAAGCGAGCAATCTTGGCGCTTTCTGTCATCTCGCGCTGTAACTCAAACCAAAGACGTTCAATTTCTTCGATCGTGGCCAGCTTGGAGCTTTTACCCATGGACTGCGCAAACTCGCCGAGCCATTCGCCCCGACCGTCCAGTTGTGCAGACACGATAGAGCCTTCAAAAACGCCCTGCGTATCGCCAGAAACCTGTTGAAGAACACCGAAGAGCTCTCGGAGAGACCCGAGTCGCTTGGCGAGAATCTCTTGCTTGGCAGCAATATCCTGCTCGTTTGTCTCAAAAATGTTTTCGAGACGTTCGGCTTCAGCTTCTTCTTCGCGCTGCATGCGCTCAGCGTTTCTAACCTCGGCAGCCTGTGCGGCTTTATCGGCAAGAAAATCTCTTTCTCGCTGATCATTGACCTCGGCATTAACCACCTTGCCTTCTTTTACAAGGCTTAGCAGTTCAGCCAGTGACTTGGCGGGAATCTCTTCTTCTGCAGCGAAAGCCGATCCAGAAAAACCGAGCGTCACGGCCATTACTAGTGTTAGTAGGTTTTTCATGACTATTCTCCTGGCGCCGGAACTGGCAGATGTACAAGGTCAGCGGTCTGGGTCTTGCGAGCTATGCGAAGCCCGTCACGGACGCCACGACGGAATTCATCGCCGAGAATGACCCAGGTCTTGGCCTTATTGTCCCAAACGCCGGTGATCTCTGCATCAGGTGTCTGGAAAACCAGCGCAACCCGACCCCACTTCAGCATATCGACCTGTCTGGAAGCGCCATCCAGATCAACGGTGTCCGTATAAGCTTCGATCGTTGTGCCGTAGGTGTTTTCCACCTGATAGGCCTGAAGCACCTGGCTGAACTTCTCTGCCACGGATACGTCAGCGCGATCAAGCGTGTCCTTGAGGAAATCAATCCTTTCTCTTCGCTCAGCGATAAGGAAAGGAATGTCGAGTTCAACAAACTTTTCAAGGTTATCGATCATGCGTTCAATAAGCGGCCCTATCTGACGCTCAATGACGGTAACGTTGTCGATAGACTGTTCGAGCTCAGCGAGTTCCTCTTCCTGGTTCTGAATCAGACGACGTTGCTGCTGATTGTAGACACGGAGACCGTCGACTACTTTCATCACAGTCTTGTATTGCTGGAGCAGATCGCGAGTTTGTTCTGCTGCTTCGTCAATCTTTGCCTGTGACCTTGCGCCCTCAACTGTTGTTGAAGAACGTACGCCTAAGACCTCATCTAGAGAGGCGGCGTGGAGCCCGCTGGCACTGAAGATTGACAGCAGACACAGGACGCGTACCGCCGTGCCGAGTCTCATCTGGTGCTTTTTCATGCTTGATACCTACTGGAGTTTGTTGCTCTTATCGTTTTTTAGTTCTTTCGTTTGTCGTTCTATTCGTGATCCATCGACCCTCCTTCCGCACAGCAAAAAGCAGCCGTCATGAGCGTCCGATCACGGCCGACAGAATGAGCAACGTGCTGACGATTGTCAAGGGAAGGCACATGGAAATCAGTGCCTTGAACCCACTTTTGCATTGTCAAGTAGTACATTGATTTGAGAGGGGATTTGAGGGGGGAATTTGACGGCGATTTGGCAGAGGATTTTGGCGGCGAAATTAAAAGCGATTTCACGCGCTAACGCAGGTATTAAACCTCGATAATTTCGAACGCATTATCAATTTCTCTTCTGCGGTTTTCAGAAGTAACGACCGCTCGAACCGGCGCAACGGTCAAGTAGTTTGCCGCTACTCTTTTCAGGTCGTCCTGGCGAACCTCCAGATATCGGCGGCGCATCGTCTCCCGGTGTTCGGTTGATCGACCAAACAGCTGATGGTGATAAGCCTGACGAATCTCTCCTGCCGGAGATCCCGGCGCGTCAACGGAACTGATAATGCCAAGTACCGCCTCCTCCAGCATGCCGTCAGTGATCGCTGTTGACCTTAACCATTCAATAGAAGCACGAAAGACATCAAAGGTTTCCGCAAGTCTCGGGTCACGATAAGAATAGAACCTGAAAACGCCGTTGGTTGAGTCATGACCGGCACCACCGCCATAAGCGCCGCCCTTTTCCCTGACTTCCGCATGCAAAAAATTGTTGCGAAGCACACCGGCGAGAACCGAGAGTGCCGCAGCATCTTCATGTCCTTCGGCAACCGTTGGATAGGCAGTTGCGCAGTAGTTGACCTGCGTGGTCACCATATAAGCGCGATCCCCCGGCCTGATCATGGCGTCAATACTTTGATTTAATGGACTGCCACCCTCGAAATCTGACCAGAGCTCACGGATACCATTAAGCACTGCTGGCATAAACTCATTTTCCGCGATCAGCAGCAATGCCGGATCCGTTGATCGCAGACCTTCGTGCAACAAGCGCAACTGTTCACTGACGTCCTGGGCAGCCCCCTGCGCCTTCAGTTTTTCTGCCAGCGTCTTCAAGCGAATGATTCCAGTGATACCGGATAAGTAGTCGTTGAGCGCTGACACGGGACGAACACCAGCCGCGGCAGCGGACATCGCGTACTGGTGACCATTACCGGCAACACCATTCAGGCGCCTGACGCTCTGCTGGGCTATCAGTTCCCGTAACCGATCAATCTCGTCAAATCTGGGCAGTTCCGCGGTTTCCTTTAACAGGCGCACCATTGGATCAGCTTTGGTATTGAGCGTTCTGCTTGAGAGCGTCAGGTAAGCGCGTCCACAACTGGGGTCGTCGAGCTCGCTGCGCAATGATGCAAAGGCCGAGATGCCGCCGCTGACACTGTGCTGAAGATGTTGCGTTTCCAGATAGTCCCGCCCCGCCGAGCCCACTTCCGACACCAATTGCGTATAAACAGGTAACAGACCCAGCAGGTCGACGGGCAATTGCGGTACAGGACTGACTATCTGGTGATAGGTAATACCGTTGGTACCCGCTGCTGCTGCGGTCATCTCAACTGGCAGCCCGGTCACTTTTTCGAGCGAGGGAAAGTGTTTGCTCCTTGGAATATCCTCACGAGTAACCTTCGGCAATACCGATAGATCTTCTTTCATTTCCTGGCGGGCTTTGAGGGCATTGGCCAGTTCGATGATCTGTTGTTTATCTGCAGGGGTCAGAGAGGCCTTGAGCTCGGCCAGTTTTTGCTGCTCTGCGCTAATCAGTGCTGCGCCCATATCACGGTCAGGCTTCATTACGACGCGCACGCGATGTGGGTTTTCAAGTAACAATTCTTTAACCAGGCCCTTGATAAACTCAGGATCCCGGATGTCTTCCCGCAGCTCAGACAAGGCAGGATCAAGATCAAGCAGAGCGATCGGATCACCGCGGTGCACTGCAGCGCTCATGCACGAAAAGATCAACTGCAGTCCGAACGGCCAGCCATCGCCGCCGATCTCTCGTTGTGATAGCTCAAGCTGATGCAAGACGGCTTCCAGCCTATCCTGAGGCACACCCTCTTCTGCGACTTGCTTCAACACCTCGAACACCAACTCTTCGACCGCTTCAGCGTGTTCCGGTTCGCTTCCCTCGACGCCACACATGAAATTGGTTTCCATGTGGTCTTCTTCAAAACCACACATGGGCGAAGCGGCAGTCGCCAGATCACTCTTCTCCAGTGCCTGTCTTAGCGGCGATGCACTGGTGTCCAGTAAAACGTCAGAAAGCAGGTGACATTTAAGCAGCATTTTAAGATCGGTATTGGGACCCAGCAGCCAGGCGACAACGATATGCGTTTTTGCAGACAGATCATCGTCATCGACGGGATAGCGCAATTCTTTCTGCAACGGCGCCGGATATCTTGTTTCTGGCTTAACGGCTATCGGTTCAACCTGCGGTCGGTCAATTCGATCCAGCGCGAACTGTGCAATCTTTTGCTGTTGCATCCCGGCCGGAAGATTTCCAAAGGTCATAAACACGGCGTTCGAAGGATGATAGTGAGTCTCGTAAAACTGCTTCAATCCTTCGTAGGTGAGTTCTGGTATCGATGCCGGATCACCGCCACTGTTGTAGTGGTAGGTTGAGGTTGGATAAAGCGATTCCTGTATGCCGTGATACAGCATTGACATGGGTGAGGAGGTGTCCCCTTTCATCTCATTGTAGACAACACCTTTATACACCAGGGGTGATTCCGGGTTTCCCATCTCCTCAAATTCAATACGGTGGCCTTCCTGAGCAAAATCCAGAGGATCCAGCCGTGAGAAAAACACCGCATCCAGATAAACCTCCATCAGATTGAAATAGTCTTTCTCATTCTGACTGGCAAAGGGGTAAGCCGTGTAATCGCTGGTCGTGAAGGCGTTCATGAAAGTGTTTAACGACCGCCTGATCATCAGGAAGAAAGGATCGCGAACGGGAAACCTCTCGCTACCACACAAGGCGGTATGCTCCAGGATATGAGCAACTCCGGTTGAGTCATGCGGCACAGTCCGACATGCCACCATAAAGACATTCTCAGCATAGTCACTGGCGAGATGGAGGTGTCGGGCACCACTGGTGTGGCTATACTCTTCAACCGTCAGGTTTAACGCGGCAACCTCTCGCTGTCGTTCCAGCACAAAACCACTGTCTGACACTAAACGCCCTCCGGATTTTCTCGATCAAACTTTTCCCAGTAATCGTCAATGGTCTCCCGCATTTCACGATGCAACAGTAGAATTGAGATCAGATTCGGTATCGCCATCAGTGCCAGGGTTACCGCAGACACAAGCCAAACCAGCGAGGTGTCGGCAATGGCGGCCAGAAAGAACCCAAACACATAAACAACGCGATAGGGCATTACTGAGGAGACGCCAAACAGGTACGTCATGGCGCGGTCACCATAGTAGGACCAGGCCACGGCGGTCGTGAACGCAAACAAGATCAAACTGACAGAGACGATATAGCGCCCGTACTCACCCAGCAGCCCCCGGCCAAAAGCCTCGGTTGTCAGCTGAACAGAATGGACCAGCGATTTTCCCCTGACAGTGACCTGTTCCTGCAAATCGCCATCGACAATCGTGACGGTACCTGTAAACAGGTTTTCACCGTCGAAGTAACGGACATCCTCAGCTATCGATCGGTTGTGCAGGACCGTGTGGTTTGAACTGGTTACCTGCCCTGCGATCACCTCCAGTGTACCGCTGAACTTTTTAACGTCATTGTCTTCAAAATTGAGATAGCTGAACAAGGCCTGCCGGTCGGCTTCGTTTTGTTCACTGTAACTTCCGTCGAGAAATTGCATGTCAAAACGCTGAAAACGATTGTCGATTTTCTCCGTCCAGACGCCGGAAGACAGAATGACCAGACCGGTCAGGGTACAAATAATAATTGTGTCGATAAAAGGTTCCAGGATAGAGACCATCCCTTCAGAGACGGGCTCGTCTGCCTTTGCTGCAGCGTGTGCAATAGGTGCACTTCCCTGCCCTGCTTCGTTCGAAAACAACCCACGGTTAACACCCCGATTAAAGGCATAGGCAAAACTGGCACCAAGAAACCCACCCGTGGCTGCAGACCCGGTGAAAGCATCCTGAATGATTGCCATGAAAGAAGGACCTATCTGCGGCAGATTGGTAACGATCACTGACAGGGCCCCCAACAGATAGATCACCGCCATGACCGGCACAACTTTTTCGGCAACCTTGACGATCCGACTAACCCCCCCAACGATCACCATACCGAGAAGAATCGCCAGGACGCCGCCGGTTATCCATTCCGGCACGCCAAAAGTTGCAGCCACACCACTGGCGATGTTGTTCGCCTGCGGCAAGTTGCCTGAGCCAAGTGAACTGACAACCGTCGCAATAGCAAAGAAAACAGCCAGCCATTTGAGGTTCAAACGCCGCTCCATGACATACATCGGGCCGCCAACAATATGCCCCTTTTCGTCCACCATTCGATACTTGTGCGAAAGCGTCACTTCGACAAACTTGGTCGTCATGCCAAAAAACGCGGTCATCCACATCCAGAACAGCGCCGCAGGACCACCCAGAAAGATCGCCAGAGCGACACCGCCGATATTTCCGGTACCGACCGTGCCTGAAATTGCCGTGGCCAGCGCCTGGAAATGGGTAGCATCCCCCTGCGCACCGGCCTTGTCGTATTTACCACGGACGATGCGAATCGCGTGATTAAAGAATCGAATCTGCGGGAACTTCAGATAGATCGTAAAAAAAATACCGGTGCCGAGGAGCGCAAAAGGAAACCATTGCGCGGACCCAAGGTAACCGTCCATGACGTTCAGTATATCGGTCAGGACGCCGACTAGTTCCTCGCTCAAAATGCGTTACCTCGGTGGACAAACAACAAGTTCGGGACCTTATCAGATTATGAGGGTATTTCGCAGCGCGCGGGGATCGCCATGCGGATTGCGATCCCAGCTTCATCGCGACGAACGCGTCCGCGTAGCAGTTCAAAACCATTTCGCGCAACGAGCATTAAGACAATGGCATCAACAATGTCATCCAGGGCAACCTGCCGTCGGGGAAAGCATTGTTTTGCTTCGTGGTAAACATCAGCCACATTCGGCAACTGTAACGATAACAGAGCCAGTCGCTCCGCAATGCCTGCGGCAACCTTTTTGCTGTGTATCAGGGGAGCACCGTTCAAGCGTGCAAAAGACAACTCTGGATGCGCTTCGTAAACCCGACGCTGCCACCCGGGAACGTCCCGCAGCGCCTGGTCGAGCTCGCGGATTTTGGCGCAGATGTACCAGGATTGCAGGGAAATTTTACAGCCATGCTGACGCAAGTTGTTTGCGCAGGCTTCGCCGTAATCCCCGGCATAAACAGCCGCGCGGCTGGGCACAGGAAACAAACTGGAAGCCCTGCCGGGCAAGAGCTTTCGCGCCTCGGATTCCAGATCTCGCCGCGCTCGATCCGGGATACCCTGGGGCATATCTATCAGCAGTGTGGCTCGCCTGTAGTGCCTGATCAGATCCGCGATATGATCGAAACGCTGAATGTCACACGACTCATCACAGGCAATCCAGCCCGCTTTACATCCATCAACCCCGACGAACCTGCTAACCAACCGCTTCTCGCATCGTCACAAACTCTTCTGCCGTTGTCGGGTGAATCCCAACCGTGGCATCAAACTGATGTTTGGTCACACCCATCTTCATGGCGATCGCTATCCCCTGAATAATCTCTCCGGATTCGGCACCCACCATATGCACACCAAGCACCCGATCAGTCTCTTTGTCTACGATCAGCTTCATCATGAACTTCTCGTCACTACCACTGAGCGTATGTTTCATCGGCCTGAAGCTGGAACGATAAATGGCCAGCTCTGCACCAGTTGCACGTGCTTCGTCTTCCGTCAAACCGACCGTGCCAACATTTGGCTGACAAAAAATAGCGGTCGCAATATTGCTGTAATCCATAACCTTTTTTTCGCCGAGATACTGGGTCTGGGCAAAACACATAGCCTCTTCTATCGCAACCGGCGTCAACTGAAGTCGATCCGTGACATCACCCAACGCAAACACACTGGGCTCACTGGTCTGGAACTCATCATTAATGATGATGGCACCATTCTCTCGCTGCGCAACGTTCACGTTTTCAAGACCGATATCGTTAACCGCCGGCGCACGGCCGGTTGCATAGAGCACCAGGTCGGTTTCCATCAGGGTACCGTCCGTAAAGGTGACGATATAGGTGCCATCCGATTTTTTACCGATGGACTCAACGTGCGAGTTAAAACTCAGCTGAATGTCTTTTTTCTGGAGTTCTTCCTTCACGGTCTTACGGATATCGATGTCAAAATCACGCAGAAACAATTCACCACGATAAGAGAGTGTGGTCTCCACGCCCAACCCCCGAAAAATACCCGCAAATTCGACCGCAATGTAGCCACCACCCACCACCAGCGCCCGCTTTGGTAATGTCTTAAGGAAGAACGCCTCATTTGAAGTGATGACATGTTCACTACCCGGGAACACAGGGACGGATGGCCAGCAACCTGTGGCCACCAGAATCTTCTCTGTGGAAACAACATCGCCGTTAATCTCGACGTGGTGTTTATCAACAATACGGGCGCGCCCGTCGAAGTGAGTGACACCCGCATTTTCGAGCAGGCCGTGATAAATCCCGTTCAATCTGCCGATTTCTGTGTTTTTGTTCTGCAGCAATGTCGGCCAGTCAAAGGAAGGTTTAACCGGGTTCCAACCAAAACCTTCCGCTTGCTGATAGTCTTCTGCGAAATGCGAGGCGTAAACGAACAGTTTTTTTGGCACACAACCGACATTCACGCAGGTACCGCCCATGAACTTCTCTTCTGCCGTTGCCACCCTGGCACCATAAGCTGCACTCATCCGGGCTGCTCTCACGCCACCGGAACCAACACCAATTACAAACAGGTCGTAGTCATATGAAGCCATCTTTAATCCTTATCTTGCGGGTCCTTGGGCAGTGTTTTTTTGTGCTGGGGCTTAACCCCGGCGGCACCGAAGCTTAACATCTACCACATGATATTTCGGCTTACAGAGTTCGAAGGCACGCGGTTTGTTACAGGCTCACTAGAAATAAAGGGTCACGGTATACAGCTGGTTTATGACCTAGGTGAACTCGAAGACATCCTCTGGCAGGACATCTCAATGCCCAGACGGGGTCATGAATTATGGCGACAGACCTGCATGGAACTCTTTATTGCCGAACAGGACAGCCGCAGCTATCTGGAGATCAACCTTGCGCCATCAGGTGCCTGGAACTGCTATGAGTTTTCGGATTACCGCGAGGGGATGAAAGTCTCCGACTGTTGCGCGCTGACCGACATCAGCCAACCGTCAGCACGGCAACTGCGCGCGAGCCTCACGTTGGAAAAGCTTTATCCACCCTACCGAATCAATCCCACCGTGATCGTGAAACAAGCCAACGGATCAATCGCCTATTTCGCCGACAGGCATGGCGCTAAACCAGACTTTCATGACAGCGCTCTGCATCTTAGCGCAGATCGTCTATAGTGCGGCCGATGACTTTTCTTTACGGCATTGATGTCCTGCTCGCGGACCAGGAACAACTGACCCGGCTCAAACGTGCCAGGGTTGGACTGGTTGCCCATCCCGCGTCGATCACCAGTAACAATCAACACAGTATTGATGCGCTGATGCATGCAGGCTGCAATATTCTGCGCGCCTTTGGCCCACAGCACGGCATGCGTGGTGACAAGCAGGACAACATGATCGAGTCAGAAGACTACCTCGATCAGCGTCATCAGCTGCCGGTTAGCAGCCTCTATGGCGAACACCGTCGACCGACGCCAGAGATGATCGCTGATCTGGATATTATCCTGTTCGATCTGCAGGATATTGGCTGTCGAATCTACACCTACATCACCACGCTGTGCTATTTCATCGAGGCCTGCGCCACCCACGATGTTGAACTATGGGTGCTCGACCGACCGAATCCCGCCGGACGCCCCATAGATGGCCTCTATCTTGAGGCCGGTCAGGAAAGTTTTGTGGGTGCTGCCCCCATGCCAACGCGACACGGTCTGACGGTGGGCGAACTGGCAGGATGGTTTGCGCAAAGAAACGCTGACAGCATCAACCTCAAGGTCGTCGAGATGCAGGGCTACGCAATAGACGAGGCGCCGGGTTTTGGCTGGCCTTCAGCAAGCAGACCCTGGATCAACCCCAGCCCCAATGCGGCCAGCGTCAACATGGCTCGGGTGTTTCCCGGCACCGTGTTGCTGGAAGGAACCACCCTCAGCGAGGGTCGCGGCACCACCACACCACTTGAGGTGCTGGGTGCACCCGGGCTCGATATCCCGGACATCCTGGCTTGTTTACGCGAACAGGCACCACAATATCTGGAGGGTGTATTCGTTCGGGAGTGTTTTTTTTCACCCACCTTCCACAAACACACCGGCGAACTCTGCCACGGTATCCAGGTTCATACCGACCTGCCTTCCTACCAGCATGAGCGATTCAGACCTTTCGGTCTGATCAGCAGTTGTCTGAAAGTTATCCGCCAGTTGAATACAGACTATGCGTTGTGGCGACATCATGAGTACGAGTACGAACTCGAGCGAACGCCCATCGATGTCATCAACGGTAGTGCCTGGCTACGCGAATGGGTTGACGATGACCAACTCGGCTTTGACCCACTGACCGCACGCCTCGATAACGCGGCACGGACCTGGACCGAAGCGCGATCCAACCACTTGCGGTATCCCTGACTCCTGGCCTCCACCGAGGATCACATCCAGGAAACCACATGATAGAATCCGCCGCTTTGTTTCGCGGGAACGCCTCATGACCAATGCTTACAAAATCGCAGTCTTATCCGGTGACGCTATCGGCCCTGAAATTATGGCCCAGGCAGTCAGGGTGTTTGATGTGCTCTCAAAACACCGGGACGTGTCATTTGAACTCAACTATGCGCCCTTCGGAGCCCACGCCTACTTCGAGCAGGGCAAAGCGTTCCCTGAAGCCACTAAAGCGATTTGCGATGAAGCTGACGCGATTTTGAAAGGTCCCGTCGGCCTTTCTCACGAGGAATCCAAGAAGATCCCGGTCGAGGAACAGGCAGAACGCGGCGCCATCCTGCCCCTGCGCGCCCGATACAATACTTTCGCGAACTTCCGGCCGATCCTGCTGAGCAAGGATATGGCGCATTTTTCGCCGTTGAAGCCTGAGATTATCGAAGACGGTATCGACATTCTGCTTATTCGCGAACTGGTTGGCGGATTGTATTTCGGCGAAAAATCCAGAGGCGTGAATGACCAGGGCGAACGTTACGTCCATGAAATGCTTGAATACACCGAGACGCAAATTCGCGAGGTCCTGATCGTCGCGTTTGAGCAGGCACGCAAAAGGTCAGGTCGACTACACAATATCCATAAAAGTAACGTGCTCATGTCCAGTGTCTTCTGGAATGAAGTCCTCGATGAAGTTCACCAGGACTATCCTGATATTGAAGTTGTTCATCTCCTGGTTGACGCCGCCGCAACAGCACTTTGCCTGAACCCGGGCCAGTTTGATGTCATGGTCATGGAGAACATGTTCGGCGATATCCTGAGCGACCAGGGTGGCGGCATTCTTGGCTCACTCGGGCTCATGCCTTCCGCGTGTATAGGGCCGGAGAAGGCCTACTACGAACCTTCTCATGGGTCCGCACCCGACATCGCCGGCAAGAACATCGCCAATCCCTACTCGATGATAGGCTCCGTCGCGATGATGCTGGAAATGAGTTTTCAGATGAACGACGAAGCGCAAATGGTCTGGCAGGCGATGAAAAATGTATTTGAAGCCGGCTATTCGACCGCAGACCTGTCTCGATCAGACGACACTATCAAACTCGTCAGTACCGATGAATTCGGTGACATGGTCATGGAGAAACTGGATACGCTGTTGGCGGCGAGCTAATCGCGATGCTGTCGGGGGAAAGTGCGCTGCCAGAGATCAGGCCGCGCAACCTGGCGTTGGTCCTTGGACCAGCAGAAAACGGAGTGTGGCTATAAGTGTGGCTATAGTTGCCCGACAGTATCGTAAATTGAAAACAGCATGACCCAGACCGAGAGCCAGCCCCAGCCAATAAATGCCCACATCAGGAGTGGCTGTTCAAACAGGTCACCCAGAATGTTGACAATAGAATCAACAAAAAAGAATTTGAGTATGGCTTTAATCCAATCTACAACAAACATGTTTCTTCCGACCTGACTTTGAAATCGCGCGTATTCTATCTGCTGGAGGGACTTAGTTAAAGACGGGTCTGTTTTGCTCGAAAGCCTTGAACCGCTCGATGTCTGCCGCGATCTTCTCGTAAACCTTAAGGACATCTATTTTCTCGTTAAATTGCACCCGTTTCGAGAACATGGTGACCGGAAACACGTAGTTCTCGGTTTTCCGCCACCGCAGCGCCTTGCTGGCACCCAGGTCATCTTCATAGTTGACCCAGTCGAGCCCGAATTCACCGACCAGCACATCACCAAAGACGATACCGAGGCTCTGCCAATCACGGACTTCGCGCAGAACTTTTTTATCAACCAGATCCTGCAGCACCTTCAGATCGGACTGATCTCCCTTCAGCTTCAGAATACCGAGCCTTCGGGCGATCAGGTCACTGATCTCCCGGCGTTGGGTGCTCAATACGTAACGCTGCCCCAACGATAAATCGCTGACTGTCGCTGGCGTCTCATCAACCTCGAATTCATAGCGCTCGAGTTCTTCCTGGGTCAGCTCGGGTAACCCCGATTCCTCGGCGACAGCCGGTGTCAGGTTGAAGGCCAACAGCAGCACGAACGGGTAAAAAATGTACAAAAGATATTTCATAGTTGGCGACCCGATAAGTCATTCCATTAAGTGGAGACATTTTAGGCTAAAATCGCCAGATTATTGAGTGGAGTTATCGACCTGAACCAGCAGCTTATCGCACAGATCTATTCGACTGATGGTTCTGTCAGCCTGGCTATCACCGGCGGTGGTGTCAGCGTCCTCGCCGAACTCTTCGGGACGGCAGGCGCGTCAAACACAATGCTGGAGGCAGTCGTTCCGTATGACGCACAGGCTTTGTCCAGGTTTGTTGCCGCGACTTCCCCACCCGACTGCAGCTCGTCGACGGCTCGCGCCATGGCAATGAGCGCCTACCAGCGCGCCCGTTCTCTAACGGACTCACAACCAGTTTATGGCATTGGTTGTACCGCAGCGATTGCGACCAATCGGACAAGGCGAGGCAGCGATCGTTGTCATGTCGCCTTGCAGGGCGCCGCTGTGACAGCGACTTACGACCTGACTCTGGACAAATCCCATACACGCCCCATTCAGGAACAGCACTGCCGTGACCTGATTTTAGTTGCCATGGCCAGGGGCTTCGGTATCTCGGCCCCGCTGCCTGACAATACTGTTGCACAGCAGACGCAGGCGCCAACCGGCTGGCAACAGTTGCTGGCAGGTGACATTAAATCTACCGCCCGGCAGAACTTTGCAGGCATATTTCCAGGTGCCTTTAACCCGATACATCAGGGGCATCTCGGCATGCTTAAAATCGCCAAAAAGCGACTTGGTGATTCTGTGGCGCTGGAGCTTTCCATTGGAAACGTCGATAAACCACCACTGGACTTCGCCACCATGGAACAAAGATATCGACCCGACCTGAACATGGTATTCACGTCAGCGCCAACCTTCCTGGAAAAATCTGCCCTGTTTCCAGGCGCTACGTTTATCGTCGGCCTTGACACCATTACGCGCGTTGACGACCCCAGATATTACGGCAGCCCAGAACAACGCGATCAGGCACTTACCCTGATCGCAGAGCGGGGCAATCGCTTTCTTGTCTTCGGAAGACTGGTTAACGATCACTTTCTAACCTTAAAAGACAGCAAGCTGACCGAACAACTAAGTGGTTTGTGTGATGAAGTCACCGAAGCGGAATTCAGGGCGGACATCAGCTCCTCCGCCCTTCGCAGCGAAGCGGCCAGATGAAGCAACTTGATCGCTACATTGGCAAGACCGTCGGCCTGATGATGGTTCTGGCATCCTTTGGCCTGGTCAGCCTGTTTGTCATCTTCACCTTCCTGGATCAAATGGAAGATGTAAAACACAACTACACCGTCCTGACGGTCTTGAAGTATGTCGGCTACAGCGTGCCTCGCATGTTCTATGAAACTTTGCCCTATGCCGCGCTTATCGGCTGCCTGACAGGTCTTGGGCTGCTCGCCAGTAATAGCGAGTTGATCGTCATGCGCAGCGCAGGTGTTTCTACCTGGCAGATAACCCGAGCCACCCTGAAACCGGCTTTTGCCATTGTCCTGGCCGGCCTGATTGTCGGCGAACTGGTACTGCCGGACTTTGAACGAACCGCGCGGTTGATCAGAGAAAATGCCATGGAGGATGACATCACCCCCCAGGGTGGCTTCTGGTTCAGAGAAGACGATCGTTATATGCATTTCAACACGGTCAGTGCCAGTGGTGAACTGCGAAACATTAATCACTACATCACTCAAAACGAACGGGTTATTACCACCCTGTGGGCAGAGAGTGCCACCTACAACGAGAGCGATGCACAGTGGTTGCTGAACAATGTCATCATGACCCACCTCGATCAGGCCTATCGTAGCCAGTCGCTGCCTGAGATGGTCTGGGAAACATCGTTGACGCCGGAGTTGCTGAACACAGAAATCCTGGTTGAACCCGATAAAATGTCAATCATCGAGTTACGCAACAAGATCGCGCTGATGAGCAATCAGGGATTAAACACCGGAAAATTCCAACTGGGTTTCTGGACAAAAATATTCCAGCCGATTGCCTCCATCAGTCTGGTTTTTGTCGCGATTTCCTTTATCTTCGGACCCTTGCGCGAAACCACTATGGGGATGAGAGTTGTCAGTGGTCTGGTCATCGGCATCATGTTCAAGTTTGTTCAGGATTTACTATCGCCAGCCAGCCTGGTTTTTGGTTTTCCGCCCTTTCTGGCAACCTTGATACCCATATCGATATGCCTGCTCGCAGGCACCTATCTGTTAAAGAGAGCCAACTGAATGTCTATTTACCTGCAAACTATACTGCCGCATGCAGGCGCAGCACTTGTTATGGCCGCCATTATGGCTGCGATTTTGGGCAAATATGCGGTCAGCCGTCGCGTGCAACTGATAGCGATTGTCCCAGGTGTCATTCTGCTGCTGGTGCCGCTGCTCGAATACAATGTCACGCACTATATTCGCGTGCTGACCGGAGATCTTTCTGCCACAGGTTTCATTGTGTTCGGCATCTTACTCTGGCGACGCCTTGGTCCGGACTCAGAACTCACGGAACAGCGCCCCATTCGCATCGCTGTTGTTCTATCTGCGATTGCCGCCGTGTTCTACCCGACTTCTCTGGGACTGACCTACCTTGATCTATACGCCTACGGTTTCCATCCTATTGTCCTGGGACCCGTGGTGTTCGCCACTTTCGCTTTCTGTGTCTGGTTCGGACATAGACTGGCCGCAACCATACTGTGCGCAGCTTTTATCTGTTTCTCGCTTGGCCTGCTTGAATCAGACAATCTCTGGGATTATCTGCTCGACCCGATTACCGCAGCCTACTGCGTGACACTGGTGATCCGCAGCCGACACGCGCTGCCGTCGTTCAGACCGTCACAGCAACATATAGAAACGGGCGCAGCCATTGTTATCGCGACCTTTCTGTTGTTTTCCGTTTACCTCGCACAGGTTAATCAGGCGTCCTTCCGGTACGAATTCACTGTAGAAGACGGTTTCGTGGAATGGTGCACGGTCATTGTTTTACTGACGGCAATGGTCGTTTGCGGCAAACGCTTCTTGCGCCTCAGAGGCGTCAGACCAAAACTGTTCCTGGGAGTTACCGCATTTCTAACGTTGTTGTGCCTGTTTGGCGCCGGGGAAGAGATTTCCTGGGGCCAGCGGATATTCGGGATCGAAACGCCCGACTACCTTAAGGAACGCAATGCGCAGGGGGAGCTTGGACTGCACAACCTTGTCATCGAGGTCAACGGTGAAAGGGTCAAGATCAACAAACTCGTATTTGGCACCGGCCTCGCCCTGATGCTGTCGATCTATCTGTTTGTAGCGACGCCCCTGTATCGAAGGAATGCGCGGGTTCGCCGTTTCTTTAATCAGATCGCGGCACCAATGCCGCGCAATTATCACATTGCCGGTTATCTGCTGATCCTTGCCACCGTCGAGCTACTGATTGACTCAGGTAAACGCGGCGAAATGACAGAGTTTGCTGGTTCAATCATGTTTGCGCTGAACATTGCTTTCCCCTACAACCCCGAAATTTTTGATCGGGACAAGACGCTATAGTACCTGCACGCCAGAGGCCTCGACCGGCTTGCCGGGCCTGACGCTCTGCGATGACAAGCGCCAGATCAACTGGCGATCGACGCGTCGCTCTACCGAACCCCGATATAATCATCTCCTGGGCGATATCCCGCCCGTCCAGCGTGACCTGACCGGTAATCCTGCCGGTACGGTCCTGACCATTAATCTGAACCTTAAGTTTCCGGCCGTAGATCAATCCGACGAGCGCCCAGGCAGCAAAATCCTGGCCGTCAGGGTTGTCCGCTGGACTGGCAAGGCCTCCGATCTGCACCAGATAATCCTGGCCGAAGTAAGCCAATATCAGGGTATTACCGTCGATCACATCAACCACTCGACCCGATATTTCGCCACCTGCCAACGACGGCTTGCCCCATCCATGAAACCGGATAATGACCGGCAAACACACGGCAAAGATGAGTGCCACTGACATCATCGTTGTCATCATCAGCCTTGCTCCTTGATCGCTACGAATCGCCTTGCCAGATCCTGATCTTCAACGTAATAGTCCAGTAGCGCCTCGACCAGGCGCGGCAATGATGTCCCCTCCTGCTTTGCCAGCTCGAGCAGTTGCGCATGGGTGTCACGAAACACGCGCACGTGGGTATAGGACAGCGGTACAGGTTTTCTGATCATTAGACTCATGGAATTCTCCTTGCCGGTGGTCATAACTCATTACGTTATCTATGATGCAAGCAGCGTCCGCCAAGAACGGTCACAAGAGGCCAAAAGACATGCAGAAAACGCCCGAAGATGCGGTCAACCAACCCACAACGCCAATCCTGATTGAGGTTTTTTCCGACTACATATGACCCTGGTGTTATCTCAGTACGGTCAGTATTGAAAAACTCAAGCAGGAAAAGAGCGTCACTATCAAATGGTTGCACTTCCCTTTACATCCGGAGACACCGCCGGAAGGGATTGCCATGAAAGACCTTTATCGCAATCAGAATCGAGAGGAAGCAAAAGCTTACGGGGATCATCTGAGAACGCTGATGGCGGAAGCTGGCCTCGAATACAACCGGCGCAGCCGCCTGGACAATAGCCGGCTGGCCCAGGAACTGGGTGCCTGGGCAGATACACAGTCTGACAGTGATGCGTTCCATGATGCCATGTTCAAAGCGTATTTTGTTGACGACAGGAACATTGGCGAGCCTGAAACGCTGGTCGATATCGCGCGGTCAGTTGGCCTGAATGCCGACGCGGCAAGCAGCGTGATCGCATCTCGTTCCTTTAGCCCCAGGGTTAGCGCGGACTGGGAACGTGCCTGGGAAAACGGAGTCACCGGTGTGCCCACTTTTGTCGCCAGAGACCTGTTTGTTTATGGCTGTCAGCCATACGAGGTTCTGGTGCGTTTTTATAACAATCTTGTCAGGCTACAAGCCGAGGACGCGTCGGATTAGAGCAACTCAGCGACAGCGCGCTTGGCCATCACCACACTGAGGTGTGCTCGATATTCAGCCGTCGCATGGAGATCACTGTTCATCATATCCGCGGGCAGAGAAATGTCGTCGAGCGCTGCTGGCGTAAAACTTTCAGCCAAGGCCAGCTCCATCTCGGACGCCCGAAAAGCCGACGGCGCAGCGCCGGTGATCGCAACCCTGACGAGATCTTTGAACCGCGCAACAAACACCCCGACGGTCGCATACCGCGAGGCGGGATTCGGAAACTTCACGTAGGAAGCCGCATCTGGTTTGGGAAACCTGATGGCCGTCAGCAATTCACCCTCATCAAGGGCAGTTTCAAACATACCAGTAAAAAAGTCGTCTGCGGCTAACTCACGCCGGTTAGTGACAATCGTCGCACCCAGTCCCAGCACACCCGCAGGGTAGTCCGCTGCAGGATCGCTGTTGGCGACCGACCCCCCCAGGGTGCCACGATTCCTGACCTGCGCATCACCTATGCCAGAGGCCAGCGCCGCCAGTGCCGGAATGACAGACTTTACCACCGGCGAAGTAGCGACATCTTCGTGCAGGGTTAATGCGCCAATCTCCACATCTTTCCCGGCATACTCAATACCACGCAAACCATCGATACCAGCAAGGTCAATCACATCGGTCGGCGCCGCCAGCCGCTGTTTCATTGAGGGTAGCAGCGTATGGCCGCCGGCCAGGTAAACGCCGTCTTCAACCTCGCCATAGAGTTGCACTGCCGCTTCGATAGACGCTGGCTTGTGATAGTTAAAGTCGTACATAGCTAGGCCCTCACCGCCTGAATTGCTCGCCAAACCTTCTCAGGTGTCACTGGCATTGAAAAATCCATGATACCGACTGCATCAGTGACCGCACTAATAATCGCCCCGAGCGAGCCGATGGCGCCTGTCTCCCCGCAACCTTTGGCGCCGGGGGGTGTGTGGGTGCAAAGGGTGCTCGTTAAGCTGACATCGAAGCCTGGTAAATCGTCTGCGCTTGGCATGCTAAATCGCAGGTCTTCTTTTCTGAGAACAGACCGGCCAATGCGCTGCGCCACCATGACTAGTTCCGCATCTTTTTCGCAGCAGTTGCAACAGCTCTGACGATATTGTGATACCCGGTACAGCGGCAGATGTTGCCCTCCAGCCCTTCACGGATAACCTTTTCGTTAATCTCGGATTCACGGTTAACCAGGTCAACGGCCGACATGATCATACCCGGCGTGCAAAAACCGCACTGCAGTCCATGGCATTCTCTAAACGCCGCCTGCATAGGGTGGAGTTGATCGGCATCGCCGAGCCCTTCAATAGTCGTGATCTCAGCACCCTCGCATTGGGCAACCAGCACCGTACAGGCCTTCACGGCTCTACCATTCATATGCACTGTGCACGCGCCACACTGGGATGTGTCACACCCGACATGTGTGCCCGTCAGCTGCAATGTCTCGCGCAGCAATTCAACCAGGGTGGTGTTCGCAGCACAGCTTTGCCTGACGGCCTTGCCGTTAACTGTCATCGAAGCCGTAACCGACATGTTTATCTCCCTTTAACCTGCTGGAAAACGCTCAGCTTTCCAGCGTTTCAATTTCCACTGCCATATTCTCATCACCAGAAAGCTGCCTGACAAACCCTGTGAAAAAATCATCTGCCATTTTTCTGGCTGCGCCGGTAACCAATCGTGATCCTATCTGGGCGAGCTTGCCGCCGACCGACGCGGACACCTTGTAGGACATCAACGTACCACTGTCGCCATCAGGAGACAGTGCGACCTCCGCCGCGCCCTTGGCGAACCCTGCGACACCACCTTTACCGGAACCGCTGATCCTGTAAGAGTTTGGTGGGTTCACATCGCTGAGTTCAACCTCGCCTTTGAACTTCGCCTTAACTGGCCCCACCTTCGCCTGCAGCGCTACTTCGAACTGGTGTTCACCGCTTGCGCTGAAAACCTCACAACCGGGCAGGCATTGTTTGAGCACAACGGGGTCGTTCAGTGCTTGCCATACGAGATCCTGCGTGACAGGAATTTTGACGCGTTGGCTGAGTTCCACTATTACTCCTCGAGACCAAGACTGTTGAAGAAAAACGCCATTTCCAGCGCCTGTTGCTGCCTGAGCAGGTACTGATCCGTCACGCCAAGATGGCCACTATTCTGCTCGATGTCAATCAGCATCAGGGCATCCTGCGTTTCACTTTCCCGCAAATTTGCCAGCCACTTATAGGCCTCATGAACCGGCACACGCTGGTCGTTTGCTGCCGCGAATATCAACAAATTGGGGTGCGGTTGCGCACGTACCTGCTCGTAGGGTGAATAGCTTTTAATATAAGCAGCCATGCCTGCATCGGTTGGATCACCCCATTCCAGTCGGTCAGCCGGTGTCAATCTGGCCGTGACATCAAGCAGCGAAGTCAGCACATCCACGAAGGGCACATGTGCACTCAGCGCCGAAAACAAACGCGGTGCCTCGTTTGTCACAAATCCCATGATGGTGCCACCGGCTGATGTGCCGCGGGCGACCAGCGCTTGCTCATGTCCATAGCCGTCGTTCACAAGTGCTCGCGTGACGTCAATAAAGTCATCAAAGCTCTTACGTTTTTGGCCCGCTGTCCCCGCCTGATGCCAGGCGGCACCAAGCTCGCCGCCACCGCGCACATGAATCATGGCAACGATAAAGCCACGGGAGAGGTACGGCACATAGGCAGGCTGATAGCGGCGTGGCAAAGACACGCCGTAGGCCCCATAAGCAGTGACCAACATCGGCCTCGCCTTCAAAGGACCCGCTGCCGCGTCATAGAGCAACGTTACCGGCACCTGAACGTCATCGCGTACCGCGTACCAACGTTCTTCTACCGCAACACTGCCTGCGGTCCGGGTTAGCACAGGTGAACCGGCATCAGCTGCCAGGGGATACCTGACGAATTCACTGGGCTGTGTTAGCGAGTGATGCCAGAGGCGCAGTTCCCCGCACGCAGTTACTGCGCAGTTCGCCACTGAATACTCGCCAACCTCGGCCACTGAGTGTAGTTCGAAACTTTCCCCGACGGCAGCCTCTAGCAGCGTCTCTCTAAGTCCCGTTGAAACATCGAAAAGCACAATTCGGTCCTGCAATCGCAGGCGTTCGTGCACGACCAGCAAATTGCCGATGCGATCAAAGTCAATGATCTGACCTTCAGCTGTCTGTAATCGCTGCCAGTCGTCAATGGCGGTGCTCGCCATCGGCGCCCGGGCAAGATCAAAGGTTGCGCGCCAGTAGTTAGTGAGAATATAAAGGCTGTTGTCAGCGACAAGTACGCGGTATCGATGCCCAGGCTTTCTAGGCGCAATCAGATTCAGGCGACCCGTCTCTTCAATCAGCCAGACCTCAGTTTGCGCGTGGGACTCCAGCACAATCTGGGGCGGCGAACCGGCGTGCAAACGGATATTCATTGTGGCATCCGTTTCCCGATAGAGTTCGGACACCTCACCGCTCAATGACACACGGCGCACCGATCTGCCGCTAACGAACAGAACTTGATCACCTAGCCACACCACATCCTCAGCGACGTCGGTGGCAAGTGTCGTCACCCGACCGCTCTGCAGATGACGGATGCAGAGGATATATCGGTCTGCCCCCTGTCGGTCTTCCGTAAACGCGAGCCATTGACCATCAACACTGACCGCAAATCCGCCTAAACGATACGCATCACTGGCGCCAACCCGTTGGTTAACATCAAGCAGCACCTCCGGGGTGTCATGCCCCTCAAGTTGTCGATAGAACACCGGATACTGGTAACCGGATGCCACCTCGGAAAAATAGGTCGCGCCATTGATGACCACCGGGGGCGTGGCGCGTTGGGTCGGTAGAATCTGATTAAGCTCATAGCGATATTGCGCTATTTGTGATCGCCAGGCCTCAAGTTGAAGCGCCGTGTAGTCAGCTTCCTGCGCTTTATAACGCAAAGTTTCAGGGTGCCCGGGATCAGTGAGATAAGCGTAGGGGTCCTGCGTTTGCGCTCGCCAGGCGGATGGCCGATCTGTCTCGGTGTCAGATACCGGCTCGCATCCAAACTGCAGCAGGGCCAGCGCCAACACGGCGAACTGAAAAACTCTCATCGAAACTGGAATCGGCAGCGTGTGTTACTTACCCTTAAAATGTGGTTCACGCTTTTCAAGGAAGCTGGCAACACCTTCCTTGTGATCTTCCGTTTGGAATAACACACCGAGCGTCTGTGACACCCAATTGCCCATCTCCTCGTAGTCACCGTGATAGGACCGTCGCAAACCATCCTTGAGATAGCGTACCGCCAGCGGCGGATTTGCGGCGATGCGTGTGGCCAGGGCCATCGCTTCGGAGAGCAACGCTTCGTGAGGTACAACTGACATTACGAGTCCAAGTTCGAGCGCTTTTTCAGCGGAAATGACGTCACCGGTAAACAGCAGTTCAGCGGCACGCTGGGGACCAACAATTTTAGGCAACCGGACCATGCCACCGACATCTGCGACCAATCCGCGCTTAACGAACAGTTCGCCAAACTTCGCTTTTTCAGACGCGATCCTGAAGTCGGCCATCAGCGACATGTCCATTCCCCAGCCGACGGCAGCCCCGTTAACAGCGGCGATAATGGGGCGGTCGCAATCCAGAATAGCCCTGGCCGCCGGGGTTGTGCCGGGTCTGACCTCACGCAGCCGACTCGAGCCGCCACCCTGAACCATAATTTCCTTCACGTCATCTCCGGAGCAGAAGGCACGGCCAGCCCCCGTCAGAATGATGCAGCGGACGTCGGTATCTTTTTGTAGGTCGAGAAAAATCTCCTCCAGTTCTGCGTAGGCCTGCCAGTTAATCGCGTTCATGATTTCCGGCCGATTCAGCGTCACCGTGGCGACATGGTTTTCCACTTCCAGCAACATGCATTCGTATTCAGACATTGGGCTTCCCTCCTGTAAGCAGACATAATAACCCGACCCTGTTAACAGAAGTAATGACATGCCAGCAGCACGAGTTTTATTGATAGCCGCACTTCTGGCGACGACGCCAGTGATTGCCGACGACGCTTCCCACGCCGCAAGAGTCAAAGCACTACTTGCCGAGGTCCCCCTGATCGACGGCCACAATGATCTACCTATTGTGTATACCATGCGGGCACAGGGTGACCTGACCGCCATGCCCTTTGATTCGGATTTGACTCAGGGAGAACGGCCAACGCACACCGATCTCCAGCGTTTACGCGGGGGTATGGTCGGCGCCCAGTTCTGGTCAGTTTTTATACCCATCAGGGAGTACCCCGGGGCCAAAGGTGATACCGCCACGGTGCTGCGGCAGATTGATCTTGTGCATCGCCTGATCGATACCTACCCCGACGACCTCGAACTGGCACTCACCGCTGATGATATCGTTCGCATTCATCAGCAGGGAAAAATCGCCTCGCTGATGGGTATCGAAGGCGGCCATGCTATTGAAAACTCACTGGCGGCACTGCGGATGCTCTACAAAACCGGGGCACGTTACATGACCCTGACCCACAGCAAAGGATTGACCTGGGCGGACTCCGCAACGGACGAAGCACGTGTGCAGGGGCTTTCTGCATTTGGTGAAGAAGTTGTCAGAGAGATGAACAGGCTCGGCATGCTGGTCGACCTCTCCCATGTTTCTGTTGATGCCATGCATGATGCTCTGGATGTGAGTAGCGCACCGGTTATCTTTTCACATTCCAGTGCCTACGGTATGACCCCCCATCAACGCAATGTGCCTGACGATGTGCTCAAGCGTCTCAAGGACAATGACGGGATCATCATGGTTACCTTCTTTCCCTCGTATGTCTCAACGGAGGTGATGCAGGCCTGGGCAACGCTGCGAGAAGAGATCTACGCACAAACCGACGATCCCGCCGAAAGACGCCGACTGTTCAGTGTGTTGCGAGCAACGCGGGCACTGCCGCGCCCTACCCTGTCTGATGTTGCTGATCATATCGATCACATCCGCGACCTGATTGGCACCGCGCATATTGGCATTGGCGGCGATTACGACGGCATGCCCCCTGGCCCGGTGGGGCTCGAGGACGTCTCTACCTATCCGGCGCTATTTGTTGAACTGCTCAAGCGCGGTTACAGTGATGACGAGATTAAACAGATTGCCGGTCTTAACCTGTTACGCGTTATGCGTGCGGCGGAAGCAACTGCCGTGCGTGAAGCTGCCAGCAGGCCTGCCTCCAATCTTCAGGCCAACTCGCAGGAATAGAGGTAACGACAGCCTGGCATGCCTTACATCACGCACCAGTTCGGCCGCACTTATTTTCAACGTCGTGGCCGCAGACGCAGTCAACAGTTGCCATTGATCTGTCTGCATGGCGGTCCCGGCGGTCACAGCCGCTTTATGACACCGCTGCTTCAGTTGGCCGATGAACGGCAGGTTTATCTCTACGATCAGATTGGTGGCGGCCGAAGCAGCCCAACCAGCAAGCGCCGTTGGACCATCAATACCTTTGTTCGGGAACTCGATATCCTGACGAATGCCTGGAACCTTGATCGGTTTCACCTGTTCGGTGCTTCCTGGGGAACCACCCTGGCACTGGAGTATTTTCTCAAACAACGTCAACGCAAAGGTGGGGCAGGCAGGGTTGCCTCGCTAATGTTTCAGTCTCCCATGTTTTCAGCCCATGACTGGCAAAAAGATGCGGAAATTCTGATCAAAAAGCTCCCCGCAGAACAGCGTAAGGTTATCCGCTACTGTCATGAAATCGGGGCAACTGATGCCGTGGTTTATCAGCAGGCCATGCAGCACTATTACGACCGTCATGTCTGCCGTAACAAATCTCGATCAAAACTGGCGGCAAAGATCAACAATGCCCATGGCAGCCAGGTCTATGAAGCCATGTGGGGTGCCTCAGAATTCCATGCCACCGGTTCGCTGAAAAACTATGACAGGGTCGGTGCCCTCGCTCAGATCGATGTCCCGACCCTGCTTGTTTGCGGCGAACACGATGAAGCCAGACCGGCGACCGCCAGACGGTATGCCAAACAGATGCCGTTCGCACAATTCCACGAAATTGAACAGGCATCTCACGCCATTGTGTCAGAGAAACCTGCAAAACTGATCAAGACGCTACGCGGCTTTCTCCAGCAGGTCGAAAGTCAATAAACACAGGCTTGACCCGGGCAACCCGATAACTGTATATATATACAGTATATGGTTTTACTACCCGGATCGAATTCATGGGCCACCCCCCTCATAACAAAAACAAAAGCGCTGATCTGAACACGCTAATGCATGCCACAGGGCTCTGGCGTGCATCCAGCATTCCATCGACGACTAACCGGCCGCATCTGACAACATCAAACCTATCAACATCAAACCTATCGACATCAAACCTATCAACATCAAACCTATCGACATCAAACCTATCAATATCAAACCTATCAATATCAAACCTATCAATATCAAACCAGCGATCGACAAGCACCGGCTTCGAACTGCTTGACCGTGAACTGCCGGGCAATGGCTGGCCGGCGGAAGGTGTGACTGAACTACTCCAGGACCAGGCAGGCATTGGCGAACTACGCCTGCTCACACCTGCCCTGTCATCACTCAGCCATACTGACCATCGCTGGCTGATGCTTGTCAGCCCGCCATATATCCCCTATGCCCCGGCACTGTCGCAGGCAGGCATCGACCTGACCAGGATTCTGATCAGTCAGCCACGCAACCTTAAAGATTATCTGTGGGTACTGGAAAAAGCACTGAGCTCACAAATTTGCAGCGCGGTCATTGCCTGGCCAAAAAAAATTCTTGAGAAGCAGGTAAGGCGATTGCAGGTTGCCAGCAAGGCAGGCAACTGTTGGGGTGTGCTGTTTCGGCCTGCCACGGTTGCGGCTTCAGCCTCACCAGCGGAACTGAGAATCAGGCTCAAATCAGACAACCATCGACACCATGAGAACAGCGCTCTGATTGCCAGGGTGATCAAACGTCAAGGTCGTTGGGCTAGCGAGGATATCGCGCTGCGCTTTGACGACGAGCTACTAAGACCGATGCCCGACTTCAGCGAGATGCAGCTTAAACAAGGCGGGCCCGATCATTTGCCAGCCCCGCAACCGCACCCCACATTAAAACCCGAGCCGGCACGTCGACATGAGTACCAGTAACATCTGGCTCTGCCTGCATTTCCCGAAACTACCGGTAGAGGTTTTTGTCAGGGGCAGAGAAAACTCGCCGGTGGTCATTACCAAACGACAACGGGTGGTATTTATCAACGATGCTGCCGCTGCCAGCAACATTGCGATCGGCAGCAGCATGAATACCGCTTATGCAGTGACCGATACCGTGGTCAGTTTTGAGCAGGATGAGACCAAAGAACTCGACAAACTGGAGCAACTGGCACAATGGTCTTACCAGTTCACACCATCCGTTGCCATTCGTGCCCCCCACAGCCTGCTGCTTGACGTCACGGGCTGCATCAAACTTTTTAACAGCCTTGATGCCCTGAAGGCGCGTATCAGCAATGGGCTGGCAAAGATGGGATTCAGTTGCATGATTGCGGCCGGCAGCACCCCGCTTACCGCCCTCAGCTTCGCCGAAGCGGGACAGACAGGCAATCTGGACGAACCCACCAGCGCCTTGGGTAGCCTGCCCATCAACAGCCTGCGGATTGATGAACGCATCAGAACGACACTGAGTCAGATGGGCATCATCACCTGCGGTGAACTGCTAGCTTTACCACGCAGCGGGCTGAACCGAAGGTTTGGCGTGTTCTTTTCAGACTATCTTGCTCGTCTCGTCGGAGAAAAAGCCGACCCGCAAAAATTTATCGGTGACCGTCCCAGATTCAGGTCGGATGTGACCTTTACAGCCGATGTCACAAACCTGACCTCTCTGGTATTCCCGCTGAAACGGCTGATCTCTGAGCTACACCAGTTCCTGATCGGTCGGCAGCTCATCGTTAATCAATTTTCATTAAGGCTTTCTCACCGCAGCCACCCATCCAAAACGTTGACGGTGTTTCTCGCCAGACCTGATGCTGACCCGAATATGTTTCTAATGCTGAGCCAACTGCAACTCGAAAAGATTCAGGATATTCCCGAGGTCGACAATCTGGCCCTGGCCGCCAATGAATTTTTCCCGGCCGAGGCAACTTCCGGCGACCTGTTTCAGGGTAACAGCCTGCGACAAAAAGACGCTACCGATGCAGCAAAACTGATCAATATGCTGACCGCCCGTCTCGGTTCAAAGGCCTGCTTCGGCTTATCCGAAGCCAATGACCACAGACCCGAGCGTGCCTGGAAAACGGTCAACCTGGCAACCAGAGATTACTGGCCAAAAAAACACACAAGCAAAGACCAACGTATCGATAGCGGCAAACGCCCGCTGTTCCTGCTGCCCGAACCTAAACGATTGGCCTGCCTGAACGGCAGACCGGCCCTGTCTGGCCAATTAGAGCTGCTGCAGGGTCCGGAACGCATCGATTTCGGCTGGTGGGATGATGACGAGGTCGCCCGGGATTACTTCATCGCCCGCCACCACAGCGGCACGCTGTATTGGGTTTTTAAACAATTGCGCGAGGATAACTGGTATCTGCATGGTATATTTTCCTGACCAGACACCGCCATTAATCGGAGCAACGCATGTCTACTTATGATCTGTCTATCTATGATCTGGCAATGACGTCCATCAAGGGAGAAACCGTTTCCTTCTCGGAGTATCGTGATCAGGCATTACTGATCGTTAACCTCGCCAGCCAATGAGGCCTTACCCCCCAGTACACAGGTCTGTGTGCACTACAAGCAGCTAGAGATGATCTCCAGGTACTTGGCTTTCCCTGTAACCAGTTTGGCGCCCAGGAACCGGGCAGCGATGCAGAAATTCTGACGTTCGCGGAAAGTAAATACAACGTCAACTTCCCCATGTTCTCCAAAATCGAAGTCAACGGCGATGGTGCCTGCGAACTCTACCGGTGGCTGAAATCAGAAAAGGCCAACCCTGACGGCAATGCTGACATTGGCTGGAACTTCACCAAGTTTCTGGTCGGCAAAGACGGCCAGGTGATTGAGCGCTTTGAACCCATGGTGACACCCGAAGATATCGCTGCCCAGCTTGACGCGCTGCTGTCATAGGACCGAGAACTCCCCTGAACGAACCACAACCCAAAAAACAGTTCGACCACATGATCACCCTGTACGGGCGCAAACCTGTACAGGAGATTCTGCTTGATCCTGAGGTCAATATTTTCAGATTGCATCTGGCTGACAGCAACAAACGTGACGGTATCATCAGCGAGATTCTGTCGCTGGCCAAAGCCAGAAATATCGAGGTCGTCATGCACCCGAAGCAGGCCCTGTCGAGAATCTCTAAAAATGGCCGGCAGGATCAAGGCGTTGCTATCGATATCGAACCACTGCATTACAGCCACATCAATGCACTGCCCGGGCAGGCTGGTGACCTGTTGGTTATGGACGGCATCACAAACCCACAGAACCTGGGTATGGTCATTCGATCTGTCGCTGCCTCTCCCATGCATGGCCTGCTGATTCCAAAAAAAAGTAATGCCCGCATCGACCCGCTGGTTCACAAGGCCAGCGCCGGTACGCTGCTCAAATCCAGCCTTTACCACTGCGACACCATTGAAGCCGGCCTCAAAGCCCTGAAGACACGTGGCTACCAGATTCTGGGGCTTGATGGTGGCGGCAAACGCCTGCTGAACGCGCTTTCCCATGATGAGGGACCCTGTGCCTTTGTCCTGGGCAATGAGACAACGGGGCTCAGCGACGCCGCGCGTGAACGCTGCGATGAGATCATCGCAATTCCCCTTGCGAATGACGTGGAATCCATCAACGTCGCGATGGCAGCAACGCTGGTTGCCTTCCGTACCATGTATCGGTAGCCTGCCGCAGTCCGTTTGAAGGTAAGTCTATTGAGGTTAGAGTGATGAGTAACATTCCAGCGCATTGGCAGGTAACCCGGCTCGCAGGCGCACTCGGCGCTGAAATTCGCGGTCCAGACATCAGCAATCCAACTGACGACGACATTGCAGCCATCAAATCGTTGCTGCTTGAACATCTGGTAATTTTTTTGCCGGACCAATCACCGACACCGGAAGCACACATCAATTTTGGCCGCCATTTTGGTGTGCTGGAAGGCCACCCAAACCTCACCAGTGGTGATGACCTGCCGCCAGAAATTTTCCAGTTACGGGCCAGTAAAGGCGGCGTTGCGGACGAATGGCATACCGACCTGACCTTTCAGAAACAACCCGCGCTGATGTCGATCCTGCATATGGTCACGTCGCCACAAACAGGTGGTGACACCATGTGGACCAGCCTGTATGCCGCTTACGATGAGTTATCAGAACCCATGAAAGCACTGTGCGAGGGTTTGACGGCACTGCACGACGCTTTACCGCATAACAGACCGGAAACCATGACCATTCATCCTGTGGTCAGGGTTCACCCCGAAACCGGGCGCAAGGCACTTTATGTCAATGAACATTTCACCCGTCGCATCGTCGAAATGAATGCTTCGGAGAGTGAAACGCTGTTGGGCTATCTGACCCGCTGGGTCAGCAACCCCCGCTTCACCGTTCGCTACAATTGGCAACCGGGTACCATCGGTATCTGGGATAACCGATGTACCCAACATTTTGTTCTGAATGACTTCAGTGGAGAACGGGTCATCCAGCGCGTGACTGTTGTCGGTGATGAGGTTGTGGGCGCAGAGCCGCCGAAATGGCAGCCATGGGTCCGCCAGGGGCGATTGTCAGCGACGTCACGACACGATCGACAGTTATACATGCATTTAAAAGCCGAGGGGCAAATCACATGACCAGGCCACTGGACGACATCACTATTATCGAAATTGACAGCTGGATGGCAGCACCCAGTGCCGGGGCTATCCTCGCTGACCTGGGCGCCAGGGTTATCAAAATCGAACCTCTGACCGGCGACCCGATGCGTGACATGGGCCGCACACCCAAGATTGAAGAAGACATCAAAGACCACGATTTCCAGTTTGACGTCGACAATCGAGGCAAGGAATCCATGCTGATGGACCTGACCCAGCCCAATGCTCAGGCGATCGTCCACAAGCTCTGTGCCAGGGCAGATATCTTTCTCTGCAACCTGCTGGCAAAAAGGCAGGCAAAGTACCAGTTAGATCCCAACGCCCTGTTCAAACATAATCCCAAACTGGTGCACGCCACTCTCACAGGTTACGGCACAACAGGTCCCGATGCCTGGCGCCCCGGCTACGATGTCACCGCTTTTTTTGGCCGTTCCGGCCTCTACGATGCCATGCGCGAAGGTGCCGATGGACTGGTGCCGATGGCGAGACCCGCGCAAGGAGATCACACCACCGGCCTGGCGCTGGTCAGCGCTATTCTCGCAGCCCTGCGGCAGGCCGAACGCACCGGCGAAGGCCAGGCGGTTGAAACCTCATTGTATGAAACCGCTGTCTGGACCCAGGCATCCGATTACGCCGTCACCGCCGTTGATAGAGCACCACTGAGAAAGCGTGCCCGGGAGGAACAACTCTCGCCGACAGCCAACCGCTATCCCTGTGGTGATGGCAACTGGATCGTCTTCAACATGCCCGAACCCTTCTGGTGGCCGAGGTTCTGTGATGCTCTCGGTAAACCCGACTGGAAAACAGACGAACGCTTTGTTGAAGCGCGCGATCGCTATCGCAATATGGACAAACTGGTACCGATGATCGATGACGTCCTCATAACCCGCTCGAGAGACGACTGGGGCAAGATCATGGATGAACACGGCATCATCTGGGGCCCCGTACTTGGCTTACACGAAGTGGCAAACGACCCTCAGGCAGAAGCCATCGATCTGTTTCCTGATCTGACCGTTGAAGGTAAAGGCACCTACCGGACCGTGCGAATCCCAATGAGATTCCACGGCTTTAACGCGCTGCCTGAAAAACCGGCACCCGCACCGGGTGAGCATACCCGCACCGTACTGGCAGATATGGGCATGGATGACGATGAAATCAGCAAGTTACTTGAAGACAAGACGGTACAATAATCGTTATATATTAACGGTTTAAGTTAGGGTGTTAATCTGTTTTATCATTGCCCTGAAATACCTGGCGCCAGAACGCTGGCGCCATTTCAGGCGTCGGCAGATACCGGTCACGGCGATAATCATCATAGAGCGACACCAGTAAAGGTTGATCAAGCTCCGCATCCAGCGCCACCAGATAATCCCGAGGATGCCAGCTATATTGCTGAGGCATTCGAGCCGCGGCGAAGCGTCCGATGGCCGCTGCCAGCGTCTGGCCGGCCCCGTCACGGCTCATGCGAACATCGGCGTCGAGCGCCAATGCGGCAGCGGTCCAGTAGGTTCGCATTCTGCCGCCCTCAGTGACCGGTCGATAGCCCCGTTCTTCATTTTCCGATTGACCACGTTCAATGCCCGCCAGCAGACGGTCGAAAGCCGCTTCCGGTGTCATGTGAGCTGACCGAGCCAGATAGATATTCTGAAAGTAGCTGGCGAATCCTTCACTGATCCAGCGCCCGCCACTATGGAGATAAGGATGATACAGATGCGTCATCTCGTGGTAGAGCGTCCAGTCCGCATAAAGCGCAGTTGCATCAACATGTTCCCGTACATAGGCAATAACATGTGAGCCGCCACCTCGACGCACGTGCGCCCAGGGTACGGTGCCACTCAGCATCGGTACGGGCACAATAATCAAGGTAACCTGGTCTCCTGGCGTTGCCCCATGCACACCTGCTGCCACCATAAACACATCTTCAGCCCACTGGTGAAACCAGCTTTCTGTAACCTCGTCAGGCGCATCAGCATCCCCGACGACGGCCGTCACAACGCGCGTATTACCAAGCTTATGTTGTTTGACTGAAAGGTTTCCGAACAGTGCTGCCCCGCCATGTCCTGGCAGAATGGGATAGGCGCGATAGCTGGCCATACCAGGCTGGTGCTGGACCAGCTGGAAAGGCAGGATGGCACTGCCGCCTCGCGGCACACGCAAGTCAAGACGCAATGGCCGGGTCATGGACCAGTAGGTTGGTGTCAACAACCAATGGCGCCAGTCGGAGATCCGCAGTGGCTCGTGCCATTGGGCGATTAACCACTCACTGCCTTGATGACGCAAAGCAACCCGATACTTCACCGGCAGATGGCGCTCAACAGGTTCAAGCATGCCCTGGCCGAGGCGACCATTTGAGAGGATCTCTATGTCATCCCAGGCAGTGGCGTCCTGCGCCTGCAGGGGGCCGGCACCGGCCGATACCTCGACCTCGAGACTATCCAGGCGGTCATTCAGCGCTATCGTTATACGGGCGGCGCTGACGTCCACCGCCGCGACCAGAAGCAACACACAGAGCCACCACGGATTTATCAGAAATCGTCTCATAGATACTTGACCGGCTAACGCGGTCGAAACTCACAGCACCGGGCTAAAACTAGACACCATGCTGGCGCCGGTAATCTGCCCAATAGGCGAAAGATGAGGCAATCTCCTGGCTTCGCTGACTGATTGATGGCTCAAATTCCGCGTGCGTCAGAATATAGAACTGATCGTTCTGGATCGCGTGCAGCACAATCTCACCAATGGCTGCCGGGGTCATGACATCCATTTCGATACCGACCGAATCGCCGGTCTGGTTCATCGCAACCCCCTGTTTTCCGCCGTACTCATCAGGGCGGTTCCGTTCACTGCTGCCAATACCCGTTTCGACCACGCCGGGGCAAAGTACTGACACACCAATGCCATCGTTCTTAAGGTCTATGCGCATGGTTTCGGACAGACCGACCACGGCAAATTTGCTGGTGCAGTAGATGCCGAGCCCTGGCATGCCGTATTGTCCCGCGATGGACGCGGTATTCACAAAATGTCCGCCTTCCCCCTGACGCCTGATATCGTCAGCGAAGGTGACCACGCCATTAATCACGCCATCGAGATTAACTTTCATCACCCAGTCCCAGTCTTTGTAGGACATGTCTGCAATATTGCCATTCAGCGCAACCCCGGCGTTGTTGCAGACGATATGAACTTTTCCAAACGCATCCAGCGTTTGCGCCCTGGCTTCCGCCATGGCATCTCTGTCGGTGACATCCACTTTCATGGTGACCACGTCGGCATTACTATTACTCAACACAGCACGAGCCGCATCAAGCGCAGCATCTTCGATATCTGCGATCGCAACCTTCATACCGGCTGCTGAAAAAGACTGTGCCATCGCCAGTCCCAGGCCGCTGGCACCACCTGTGATAAAAGCGACCTTACCTGCTACATCTTTCACCCGAGCCTCCAAAAATAGCTAAAAGAATCATGATCGCCAGTCTGCGTGAACCGGGTTCACAAATAAACCGTCGATCACGTCACAATCAGACGAAGTTTTGAACCGCCTGTCCGCGAACCGCTGACGAAAGGGAAAAAGGCGCGCTAGAGTTGCGCCATGAATACGATAAAAATGATACTGATGACCGGCCTGCTTGCGCCGTCAATTGCGTGGGCAGGCAGTGTTTACACCTGCAAGGGTCCCGAGGGTGAAACAAAATTCTCCTTTACACCCTGCGAACCCACAACCCGGCATATCGCGAAACCTGTAAAGCCGGCCCCAGCACAAACACCCAGAATCGAAAAACTGGCAAACCTCGATCAGGAAATCCAGGTATTGCAGCGTACGTTGAAAGATATTCAGGCGGCCTACAGATCCGAGATTTCAAGCGATGATGGCAGACAACGTGCCGACGAACTCACCCAACGCTTTGATACGGACACAATGCAACTGATTTCTGAACTGAACTCGCTTCAGACTGAGCGAGAAAATATCGCCAGACTTTAACAAAAAAGGGTTTGTGACCCATGATCACAAACCCTCTTTGTTGTCACCGTCTCAACGATCAAAAATCCCACTGAAAATTGAGCGCGGCAATGCGACCCGGCTTTTCAGCAAAGGTCTCCACCCCTTCCCTTTCAATGGTGATCTCCTCATCCAACAGATTTCTGAGCCGCAACTTCAAAGTAATGTTGTCTGTTGGAAACCAGGTGTAAGTGAAATCCAGCGAATGAAATGGCTGTTCAAAGCCATCGGGCGCACCATTTCGACCGGCAACAAACAAGCGTTCACCGAAGACATTGTAGGACATCGTTGCAGCGTGGGATCCATTGTAAGAATCGTATCCCAGAATCGCATTCACAACGTACTCAGAAGCCCCGGACAACTCTCTGACGGGATTGGTTGGGGCATCCGCCTCGGCACCAGCAACGATCTCAGATTCCTGAATAGTGACGTTACCCTGCACGAAAAAGGCATCTCCCCAGTCACCCAGGAAGCCCAGCCCCTTGAAGCCTTCGAACTCAACGCCGTAAACCTCACCGGACTCCGCATTGATAATTTCCCTTGCGGTGTTCGTGTCTGAAGCAGCGGCTTCAAAGAATTCAATCGGGTTCTCGATATCCTTGTAGAACAGGGATACCGTCAGGTTATCACCGGAATCAAAGAACCATTCTGCACGCAGATCATAGTTGGTCAGGTCAGACGGCGTTACGCCTGGCTTACCCAAAACCAGAGCATCCGTAATGGGGTCGATGTACCCGGAATCAGTGATCTCTCGCAGGTCCGGCCGGACAACCGTTTGGCTGTAACCAAAACGTAGCTGGAAGATCTCCGCCCACCATTCGGTCATGTAAGTCAGCGCAAACGACGGATAGAACTCGTCTTCCTTGAACACGGCCTCTTCCAGGGTCGCAACATCCGTGGTCACCTGCGGGTTTTGAATGGTATATCCATTGACGTTCCAATCCAGCGCGACCTGACTGTAATCCTCCCAACGCAATCCGGCCATCACGCGCCAGGTATCATCGTAGGTCCAGTCAATCTTGCCGAACAAAGCATCGAGTGTGGTCGCCGCCAGATAACTCTGGTTGTTGGCGCCGGGCACACCAAAAATGAAGTCGTTGGAAGTGCTCAGAATGTTGTCTGCCGAGAAAACATCAGTCAGTGGACCTTCAAGCACTGACGTATCACCCACCCGAAATGCACCAATGGAGAACTGCTGCTGCTCATAGACCCGATACTTTCGGTTCCACTCATAACCGCCACTCAGTTCAATAAGCGACGCGGAAGTCGTCAAAGGAATCGACCAGTTCCAACCGCCATTCTCAACATCATCTTCCAAATCCGTGAACCGATAAAGCGCCGCTCGGGTGTCCAGGTCAACGGCTGACGAAAGCACCTCACCCGTTACGGGGTCCGTATCAGTAATGCCAGCGACGGTAACCTCATTGGGGATATCTGTCGCAGCGCGGGAGTCGGAGTACTTCCAGGTAATTTTGGATTCCTCCGGCAGCACATCCTCCAGCCATTCGATGATCGCCCAATCCGGCAATTTTTCGCGGGTCGCAGCACCGAAGAAATGTTCGCCCATGATTTGATTGACGGTCAGGTCACGTTCTTCGAACGTAAAGCGATATTCCCGGAACCCAAAGCCATCCGATTTCTGCCGGTTTTCATTAAAGTAATCGCGAATCGCGGTTTCATCATCCGTGTTGCGCAAATACAGGGAAAGCGTCTCAATACGATGGTCGTCGGTAAACCTGACACCCAGATTGATATTACCGTGCAGGTCAGTCCTGCGGGTCGATTCAATCTCGTCTTCAAACTCTTCATCAGGGAACTGGAAGTTTCGTGAAATGGCGCGGGTATCGTCCCAGCCCCGTTTGTACGAAGCACTGGCCAGAAAGCCAAATTCCCACTCATCACTGAGGTAAAAGTTATTACCGATATGGCCCTTCAGTTCATAGTTCGGTTCTGAATCCTCTTCCTGGACGGAAAGATCCCGATTAAGCGCAACCGCCAGTTCACGGTTGAGTAACTGCGCATCAGCCAGGGAAGCGTTCGGCATACCGCGGGACTGCATGGACGAGAGCAGCTGTTGCACTTCAACATTCCCCTGATACTCGTCCATGGTCTGTGAGACAAAAGCCGGTAAGGCTCGGGTACCATCGTCCGTACCCCACTCGTCGTCACCGCCACCGTTGTAGCTGAGATGGTCACTTTCGTTCTCAGAATCAACGCCTACGCCGACATCGATACCATAGGTAAACTGTTCCGGAATACTCTTGGTCCGGATATTGACTGAACCGCCGCCAAACGCTGCGGGCATATCAGCCGAATAGGCTTTCTGTACCGCCAGTGATTGCACGATGGTTGTTGGAATAAGATCCAGCGGGATCACACTTCGGGTCAGGTCCGGAGACGGAATGACTGAGCCATTAAGTAACGTACTGGAATACCGTTCACCCAACCCGCGGACGTAGACAAACTTACCATCTACCAGGGACAGTCCAGAAACCCGCTTCAATGCAGCCGCCACGGTACTATCACCGACCCGGGAGATAAACTCCGCATCAATAAAGTCCATAACAACATCGTCATCCATACGCTCCCCAATCAGTGCCTCAGCGGAACTCTTGAGTCGTGCCTGAACCACGATTTCTTCCATGGGGTTGCTGATATCAATCTGTGCGGGAGAACCTTCCTCACTTGCATCTTCAGCGAAGGCAACGCCATGCCAGCCACCAGAAGCCAATGCGAGTGCTACAGCCGCGGATATCTTTTTAGCTCTGACTAATTTTTTCATCTACTCGCCTCTACAAAGGTCATTCGAATAACAAATGCAGGATGTGCGGCTTTATCCACGACACCCTGCATCGTACAACGCTGTTTATTCGATCCAGAGAGGTTGACCGCGTGCGCCGTCAAAAATCCCGTAGGTCCAACCTTCAGCCCAGTCAGCGGACTGCAAGATACCGCCGATCTGACCTGAAGCCGGCGCCGCAACAGTCGGTGAGGCATCATCAATAACCATGGCGCTGAAGTCCGCGGAATAAAGCGGCGGTGTACCTTCAAGCAGCACGAGGCTGGTGTCCGCATTCGCTGTCGGATCTGTTACCGCAGACACGGTTGCAAACTGATTGCCATTGGCGGTTGCCCATTGCGCAACACTTTGCGCACCGATATCGCCGCGTGATTGATCCTGGCAGGCGAACAGGTTTGATGTCAGGGTCAGGTCACCATCAGCCGCTGCAGTCGCGGATCGGTTATCGATTCGCAGACAGTAGTTATTGTCTGAGGAATCAACGCCACCCGAGCTGACCACCATAGAGTCGCTGAGCGTGACAAAGATACCTTCCCGAAAACGCCAGCCGGCACCGGGATCGTGCGTACCCGTGTCTGCGCCGTTCGGCGAGATAATACACGTCAGGTTTGTGATCACCGTATTGCTATTGAGGCCCTGTGCAATCTGGTTCTCAACTTCGGCGTCCGTCAGGCTAGAAAAGCTACCGATACCATCAGCTTCGATGCAGTGGTTGCCGTCCTGTTCATTCTGGATAACGAGCGCATTGGTGATTGTGCCGTTCCAGCCTTCATCGATATCAATGGAATCATCACGGACGTAGATGGCAACAAAGTTTTCGAAACTCACGGAACCACCGAACATTTCAATTCCGTCATCAAAGGTTGAGTAGACCTGAAGATGACTGATCAGCGTGTTGCTACCAACACCACCAAAAGATATGCCGTTCAGCTCATCACCATTAGCCACCTGCGCGCCGGTATGCTTGACCACCACGTATTCAAGACGCCCTGAACTGTCGGCATCGTTGTCACCGCCATAATGTGAAGTATCAAGGCCTGCAGCACCCTCGGCAGCCACGTGACATTCCGTCGTGCTGAAGCCACTTTCGCCGCGATTGCCCGTATAGGCGCACTTATTGGTCACACCAAAGCCGTTAATGACCATGCCGCCCCACTGCTGAACGTCTTCCGGCAGAACGGTGCCGTTAACATCAGAAATGGAAGTAAAGGTGATTGGCGCCGCTGCCGTGCCGACGGCAAACAGCTGTGAACCACGGTTCACAATGACAAAGTCAGAGCTGGTCGCAAACGCCAGGGTTGCACCCGCTTCAACGGTCAGTGTGGGCCCATCACCACCCTGGGTAATGCCGTTAGCCGCAAGGTCTGCATCGTTGTCGTAGTTTCTGCCGACAAACACACTACCTTCAAAAAGATGGGCGCCGCCGTTAGGTAAGGCAGGTACCGTCATATCAACGGTCAGCGGGTTACCCGCGTCCAGAAAAGCCGCCGTATAGGTACAGTTACCGCTGGCATCGGCCTGGCCCTGGATTAACTGACCACCGGAATTGGTGTATGAAGCGCAAATATCATCAGGACTATCGCCTCCACCCGTATTGGTATTATTGGAATCGTTGACAGAATTATCGACCGTTGTTGGCTCGATATTGATATCGCCACCGCCACCACCGCAACCGGTGATGAACAGGACAACAAAAGTAGATAGCAGGAATTTCTTCCCCATTTGGCACACCTCATTCACTGTTTGTATTTGCTAGATCCAGTTGAGACTGAGCGTCTCCCCATTGAACGAGCGCAGTGTAGGTGGCAGGGGTTAAGTGCGGATTAATGCTAATAAATTGTATTTAAAGATTTCTTTAACTGGCGCCAGACAAATCACCACACCCCTCTCCCAACCAGTCTGACCAACCAGAAATCTTTACACAAAAATAATCTCTTAACGGGGACCTGTCCCGCGTTGTCACTAACCTGCGACGGTCAGTGGTGATGCGGGCTGGCATCCCAGCCGTGGGCGTGACCGTGACTGACTTCCTCCGCGATTGCATCACGGATATCAGCAATATCAATGGCAAAGGTGACGCTTTTCCCCGCCAGTGGATGATTGGTGTCCACGTCAACATTAAATTTACCCACCTTGGTGATCACAACATCTTTGGGACCCTCTTTGGTGTTCACCTTAACGGCCATACCCGGTCGATAACGCTTGTGTTTTGTCAGCAGATGTTTGATGGGGATTCGCTGGGTAGCACTTTCAACTCTGAGCCCGTAAGCACGTTCTGGCGGCAGCGTCACACTGATTGATTCACCCTTTTCGCGTCCCGCCAGCGCTTCTTCCAATGCCGGCAAAAGATTTCGGTAGCCACCGTGCAGGTAAACCATCGGTTCACTGGCATGGCTGTCCTCGATTTGCTGACCCTCTTCATCGGTAAGAACATAATGAAAGGCAACCACTTTGTTTTTTTCAATCGTCATATTTACGGGCTCTTATGGGATCAGGTGTTATACGTTATCGGTTTCAATCATTCGCATGCCATGAACAGGCGGGCAGCTCAGGATTCACTGGTTAATTTCAAACGGTATTTTACTGTATATTTATACAGTATACTGTGAGATTCTCTCACAACCCAGATTGTTCATGTACGCTGAGCTGCATTGTATAAGCAACTACTCCTTTTTAAGAGGGGCTTCTCACCCGGAAGAGTTGGTCAGCCGGGCCGCAGAGTTAGGCTACACCGCCATCGCGCTAACCGATGAGTGCACCATGGCCGGGGTTGTCAAAGCTCACGTTGCAGCCAGAGAACATGGCATCAAATTTATTGTCGGCAGCGAATTCCTGCTGGATGAAGAGCTGCGACTTGTCCTGTTAGCCCCAAACAGAATTGCCTATGGTCAGATCTGTCACCTGATCACGCTTGCCAGGCGCCGCTCTGACAAGGGTGAGTATCGACTATCCCTGAGTGACCTTGCGCTATCGACAGACCAGTGCCTTGCCATCTGGGTGCCGGGCAAGTTTCAGGAAAAGCATGCTGACCTGGGGAAAAAACTGGCAAGCCTATTTACAGCCAGGCTCTGGCTTGGCCTGGAAGTTTTTCCTGATGGCCAGTCCGTGGGCTGTTATGAACATGCCTTTTCATTATCACGCGTGCTGAATCTACCCATCGTCGCCAGTGGCGATGTTCATATGCATGCCCCGGATAGAAAAGCACTATTGGACGTCATCTCTGCCATAAGAATGCGGCAATCAATCCAACTGGCCGGGCGATTGCTGCTGCCCAACCGGGAAAAACATCTAAGACCTGTTTCACTGCTACAGCAACTTTATCCGGCCGCCCTGCTTGAGTCTTCCGTACACATCGCAGACCTGTGTGACTTTTCTCTGGATGAGTTGCGCTATGAATACCCCGAAGAATTGGTACCGCCAACACTTTCAGCCTCTGAATACCTACGCCAGCTGACCGAAAGCGGCATCAAAAAACGATGGCCTGAAGGTGAATCAAAAAAAGTACGCGGCCTGATTGAGAAAGAACTGACCCTGATCGCGGAGATGGACTATGAATACTACTTTCTCACCGTCTTTGACATTGTCCAGTTTGCACGCAGCCAGCAGATTCTCTGCCAGGGCCGGGGGTCTGCGGCCAACAGTGCTGTCTGCTATTGCCTGGAGATTACCGAGGTAGACCCCGCAAAAATCAGTCTGCTGTTCGAGCGATTTATTTCCAAAGAAAGAAATGAACCCCCGGATATTGACGTCGACTTCGAGCACGAACGCCGTGAAGAAGTCATTCAGTACATTTACAAAAAATATGGCCGACATCGTGCTGCTATTGCGGCGACCGTGGTCACCTATCGCCCCAAGAGCGCCATCAGGGATGTTGGCAAGGCCCTTGGGCTGGACCTGCAACTGGTTGACCATCTTGCCAAGTCCCTTTCATGGTGGGATCGCCGCGAACAACTCCAGGAAAGATTTCAGGAAGCCGGAGTCAATCCCCGCAGCCCGGTGATAGATCAGTTTCTGACTCTGGTCAATGCCATCCTGGGTTTCCCCAGGCATCTGTCACAGCATGTGGGAGGCTTTGTCATTTCAAGCGGTCCGCTATCGCAACTGGTACCCGTTGAAAACGCCGCCATGGCAGACCGAACGATCATTCAGTGGGACAAGGATGACCTGGAATCACTGGGCCTGTTAAAGGTTGATATTCTGGCCCTGGGCATGTTGACGGCTATCCGCAAAAGTATCGATCTGATCAACCATTACCGCTGCTCAAACCTCAGTCTTGCCAGCATTCCGCCGGAGGACCCGCTCACCTACAAAATGCTACAAACCGGCGACAGTATCGGCGTGTTTCAGGTTGAATCAAGGGCCCAGATATCCATGTTACCGAGGCTGAAACCGAAGAATTTTTACGATCTGGTCATTGAGGTTGCCATTGTTCGCCCTGGCCCGATTCAGGGCAACATGGTGCACCCCTATCTGAAACGAAGAAATGGTGAAGAAGCTGTCACCTATGCTAACGATGCGGTTAAGTCCGTACTTGAGAGAACCCTGGGGGTACCGATTTTTCAGGAACAGGTCATCAAGCTGGCCGTTGTCGCAGCCGGCTTTACGCCCGGCGAAGCAGATCAGCTTCGCCGGGCGATGGCCGCCTGGAAACGTAAAGGTGGGCTGGATATGTTTCAGAAAAAACTGGTCGACGGCATGCTTGCCCGGGGTCATGACCGGGATTTTGCCGAGCGGATATTCGAACAGATTAAGGGCTTTGGTGATTACGGCTTTCCAGAATCACATGCTGCCAGTTTTGCGCTACTGGTTTACTTCTCTGCCTGGCTGAAGCGTCACGAACCCGCGGCCTTCTACTGCGGCCTTTTAAACAGCCAGCCTATGGGCTTTTATTCTCCCTCGCAGCTAATCCAGGATGCCCGTCGCCATGACATCGAGGTCAGGTCCGTTGATATCCTGTATAGCGATTGGGAATCGACCCTGGAAGCACCGGTTTATCAGGGCGAAATTGCTGCCAAACAACCGGCGGTACGCCTGGGCCTCAACAGAATCAAAGGCCTGCGTGAAGATGCGGCTATCAGGATCATACAGGCCAGGCAGCACGGCCCCATCAATAGCATTCAGGATATTGCCAGCAGCGCCAGACTCGATAAGGGAACCCTGGCAAGGCTGACGGAAGGTGGCGCGTTCAAATCACTTTCTGGTAACCGCTACCAGACTCATTGGCAGGTCAGCGGTTTACTACCAGACTCGCCGATGCTCAAAGTTGCTGAGACACAGCCAGACTATGCCATGGAACCACCACTGACGCTCACCGCCCCTGACGAGGCGGATGATCTGCGGGCTGACTACACCAGCCTTGGCCTGACCCTCGGCAGGCATCCGATGGCACTGCTGCGAGAACAAAAGGATTCACCTTTTATTGGCTGTAAAACCGCGAACGATCTTGAGCAGATGAACCACGGCCGCTTTGTCAAAGTGTCTGGTATCGTCACAGGCAGACAACGACCGTCTTCAGCATCAGGGGTTCTGTTTCTCACCCTGGAAGATGAAACAGACAATGTTAACGTTGTGATCTGGACACGTATTCTTGAAACCTACCGATCCGCCGTTGTCCAGGGGCGCCTATTGAAGATCAAAGGTGTTCTGGAAAGACAGGCATCGGTCATTCATGTTATTGCCGGACATGTCGAAGATCTCAGTCATCATCTCGAGCATTTTTCCCTGAAATCACGGGATTTCCGTTGAAGATTGCAACTCTCGCGTCCAGAGGCGACACTAGCGACCCACTGAAATCGGAGCAAAATCATATGAGCGAACAACTTCAACTGCAGTCGCTGGTAACAAAAGAAGGCAACCTTGAACTATCACTTGCCAGGGTTCCTGTGCCGGTGCCTGCTGATGATGAAGTGCTTGTTCGCGTTGAGGCCGCCCCCATCAACCCATCTGATCTCGGCCTGCTGTTTGGTATGGCTGACATGAGTACCGCCGTTGCCTCCGGCAGCAAAGAAGCACCGGTGATAACTGCCTCAGTCCCCGAGGGGCTGCGAAAAGTGGTCGCCGCCCGAATGGGTCAATCACTACCGGTGGGTAACGAAGGTGGCGGTGTCGTGGTTGATGCCGGCGCCAGTCCGCAAGCGCAGGCAATGATAGGCAAAACCGTCGGCATTCTTGGTGGCGCAATGTACACGCAGTTTCGGGCAGTTAAAGCCAAGCAGTGCCTGGTCATGCATGAAGGCGTCACGCCAGCAGAAAGCGCGTCCTGTTTTGTGAACCCGCTGACTGCCCTGGGTATGGTTGAGACCATGAAAATGGAAGGTTTCAGTGGCCTTTGTCACACCGCTGCGGCATCCAATCTGGGCCAGATGTTACAAAAAATCTGTACCAAAGATGGCATCGAACTGGTGAACATCGTCCGTAAACAGGAACAGGTTGATATCCTGAAAGGCATCGATGCAAAACATGTCTGCAATTCAAGCGAAGACACCTTCATGGCTGATCTCACCGACGCCATTGCAGCAACCGATGCCTACATCGCCTTTGACGCAACCGGCGGCGGCAATCTGGCGAGCCAGCTGCTCACTGCCATGGAAGCCGCAGCAATGCGCTCTGCGGGTGACTACAATCGATACGGTTCAGACACCTTCAAACAGGTGTATATCTACGGTGGCCTTGACCGCACCCCAACGACGTTAAGCCGAAGCTTTGGATTCTCCTGGAACCTGGGTGGCTGGCTACTGACGCCCTTCCTGCAGAAAGTGGGCCCTCAAGCAGCTGACAAACTGCGTCAACGGGTCGCTGATGAAATCAAAACGACCTTCGCCAGCCACTACACACAAGAAGTATCACTGGCCGAAGCCTTAACGCTGGACGCGATTCAAATCTATGGAAAACAGGCAACCGGCGAGAAGTATCTGATCAACCCAAATAGCTAGCCAGAACGATCGGCGACATGTTCTATTGGAAAGCCGGCGCGGCAACAGCACTAGAGACTGTTAAGCGTAATTTCCATCATGTCGCCGAAGTTCTTTTCTCGTGCTTCCGCTGACAGTCGTTGGTCCTTGGTAATGTGATCGCTGACCGTCATGACAGCAAGTGCCGCACCGCCCTGCTCGGCCGCAATTCGGTACAAAGCCGCAGCCTCCATTTCAACAGCAACGATGCGTAACCGACTGGCAATCGCGTAGATCTCATCTGAGAGATGATAGAAGGTATCGCTGGTGAACACGTTCCCCACCGAGAACCGAACATCCTGACTTTCTGCCGCATCGATCCAGCGCTTCATCAGCGCGTAATCGGCTATCGCGGCATAGTCGTGGCCGTTGAACCGCAGGCGATTCATATTGGAGTCGGTTGACGCACCCATCGCTACAACGAGGTCACCCAGATTGACTTCGTCGTGAATAGAACCACAACTGCCCATTCTGATAATCTCGTGCACGCCAAAATGTTCAAACAGTTCCGTCGCATAAATGGACATACTGGGCATACCCATACCACTGGACATCACCGATATCCGTCGACCTTTATAGGTGCCCGTGAAACCCAGCATATTGCGTACCTGGTTAACCTGTTTCACATCAGACAGATATTGCTCGGCAACAAATTTAGCGCGCAGCGGATCACCGGGCAGCAAAACGGTTTCTGCGATATCACCGGGTTCGGCACCAATATGCGGGGTCGCCATAAGTCTTCTTCCTAAGTTGTTTGTCTTTGCTGTTTGTCTTTGCTGTTTGTCTTTGCTGTTTTAGTTGTTTAAACCGCGTTCGTACCTTGAGCCCTCTAGGGCGCCCGCCTCAAATCAGAGACAGCATTAACCCGGCAATCGCAGCGCTCATGAGATTTGCCAGCGTCGCCGCCATAACCGCCAACAGTCCAAGTTCAGCCATTTCTTCGCGACGCTCCGGCACCAGCACGCCGATGCCCCCAACCACGATCGCGATCGAGGACAGGCATGCGAAACCGCATAGCGCAAACGTCACAATCGCCTGAGTACGGACTGAAAGCTCACTCTGATAGTTGGCAACAAAATCCAGGTAGGCGATAAACTCATTGAGCATTAGTTTTTGCCCGAGCAGGCTACCCACCTGACGGGTCTCTTCCCAGGGCACGCCAATGAGAAAAGCGACCGGCTGAAACAGCACACCAAGAATCTGCTGTACCGTGAGGCCTTCAAAACCAAATAACCCTCCGGCCCAGCCGATCATGCCATTAACCATGGCGATCAAAGCAATAAATGCCAGGAGCAGCGCTCCAATCGCAAAAGCCAACTGCATGCCTTGCAGTGCGCCGGTTGCCGCCGCGTCAATGACGTTGACCGCACGATGCTCAAGAATATCCTCATGAACATCAGCAGCATCTGAGGTGGCCTCGGATTCTTCGGGACGAATCAACTTTGCCATCATCAAGCCTGCTGGTGCTGCCATGAAACTGGCCGCAATAAGGTAGCGCATTTCTACACCCGCAGCGGCATAACCACCCAGGACCGACCCCGCAACAGTAGCCATGCCACCGACCATGACCGCAAAGATCTCTGAGGTCGACATTCGGGCCAGGTAGGGTTTGATCGCAATCGGCGACTCGGACTGCCCAATAAATATATTGGTGGCAGCGGACATGGATTCCGCTTTGGTCGTCCCCAGTGCCAACTGGATAAAACCGCCGATCAGGCTTACCAGGCGTTCCATGATGCCCAGGTGATAGAGCACAGCAACCAGCGATGCAAAAAACACGATAATAGGCAGGACCTGTAGCGCAAAGACAAAGCCGTACCCGTCCCCGGAAAAATCACCGAACATAAAAGCCATGCCTGCCCGGGCATATCCGAGCACGCTCGTGACCACACCGGCCACGGCTTCAAGCGCCTGCTTCCCCGGAGGAAAGTAAAGCACCAGCGCGGCAATCGTGAGCTGAATAGCGAAGGCACCAATGACAACACGCCAGTTAATCTTCGCCCTGTTTGAGGACAGCATGTAGCCGACGAGGAGGATAAACGCCATCCCCATCAGACTTTGGGCAATTTCAAGCATCGGCGCAGATTACACCATTCATAAATACAGTCATATCATAAATACCGTCATAGGCACGTCAGAGAAGCTATAATTAGCCTTCGAGAAATTGTACCGATCGTCAGAGGCGAAAAATCATGAGCCGAGCAGTAATACTCGTTGTCGATGGATTCGGCATTGGACACGCCCCGGACGCCGAAAAATTTGGAGATATCGGTGCCAATACCTTCGCCCATATTGCCAACACCTGGCAGCAGCAAAAGGGTCAACCTCTGAGCCTGCCTAATCTGGGCAGCCTGGGTCTTGCCGCCGCGACCAGACAGGCCAGCACGCTCGCGTTCGAGCTTGCCGAAGACGTTCCCATATCCGGCGCCTACGGTGCAGCCTCAGAAATCAGCAGCGGCAAGGACACACCCAGCGGCCACTGGGAGATGACCGGCGTACCCGTGACATTCGACTGGGGTTATTACCCGGTAGAACCAGACTGCTTCCCTGCTGAATTCCTCAATACCCTGATCGCCAGAACTGGTGTACCCGGGGTGCTTGGCTGTTGCCACGCTTCAGGCACGGACATCATCCGAGATCTCGGCGAAGCGCACAGACAATCGGGCAAGCCTATTTGCTATACCTCAGCCGATAGTGTCTTTCAGGTGGCCGCTCACGAGGAAAGCTTCGGACTGGACCGGCTGTACGCTTTCTGCGAGGCCGCACGCGAGTTGCTGTATGAAGACAATATCGGTCGCGTCATTGCTCGTCCTTTTATCGGAGAATACGCCAATACATTCAGCCGGACCGGAAACCGACGCGACTACTCCGTTGAACCACCCGCAGACACGCTGCTCGATGCACTGACCAAACAGGGTAAAACCGTTAACGGCGTCGGTAAAATTTCGGATATTTTTGCCCATCGCGGCATTTCCAGGAGCACAAAAGCAACCGGACTGGCCGCCCTGATTGATACAACCCTGGCTGAACTGGCGGATGCCGATGATGGCACCCTGATCTTTACTAATCTGGTCAACTTTGATCAGGACTACGGTCATCGGCGCAATCCCATCGGTTATGCCGAAGCGCTGATCTATTTCGATCAACGACTCGATGAGATCAAAGCAGCACTCGCCGATGACGACCTGCTGCTGATCACTTCTGATCATGGCTGCGACCCCACATGGGAGGGCAGCGATCACACCCGGGAGTTTGTCCCGGTACTCGCGTATCGACCGGGTATGGGCCCGGTGGACCTGGGCCTGAGGGACACCTTTGCTGATCTTGGACAAACCGTCGCTGATCACTTTGAGATTCCGCCACTGGCGACCGGCAGATCTTTTCTGTCAGCGCTGGTTTGACCTCACCCCTTCAGATAGAGACACTACCACTCGACTTTTTGTGATCCGCGGGAACTGAGGGAATGTCCGATACTCCGAAAAGGTATGACGTCGTCATCGTTGGCGCCGGTTTTGCCGGCATGTATATGCTGCATCGCCTGAGGCAGATCAACCTGACAGCCAAGGTCTATGAGGCCGGTGACGATGTTGGCGGCACCTGGTACTGGAATCGATACCCGGGTGCGCGATGTGATGCTGAAAGTCTCGCCTACTCATTTTCCTTTTCACCGGAACTGGAGCAGGAATGGACCTGGTCTGAACGCTATGCCCCACAACCCGAGATTCTTGAATACGCTCAACATGTCAGTGAACGTTTCGATTTACGGCGGGATATTCAATTTAAGACTCGCGTTACCAATGCCCGATTCCAGCAAACTACTTCTGACTGGCGAATAGAAACCGACCAGGGCGACGTCAGCATCGCCAGATTCTGCATCATGGCAACCGGCTGCCTGTCAGTGCCACAGTTACCTGACATTCCTGGTATTAATGACTTTGCCGGCAACTTCTATCAAGCCAGTAAATGGCCACACACGCCGGTGAGTTTCAGAGGTCAGCGAGTGGGTATCATTGGCACAGGCTCATCGGGCATTCAAGCCATACCGGTAATCGCCGAACAAGCCGATCACCTGACGGTGTTCCAGCGAACCCCCAACTTCAGCGTGCCCGCAGCCAATGATGAACTGAATCAGGACTGGGTCGCCGACTTTAAAAAGCATTACCGCGCACATCGAGCCAACCACCGAATTGGCAACGGTTCGGGTTTTGGGGATCTTGAGATTGAACCTCGCACGACCATTAAGGAGCCTGTCTTAAGGGCGCAGGTCAGCGACGAAGAGGCAACACAGCTGCTTGAGGACGCCTGGCAAACGGGTGGTGCCAAGTTCATGAGTGCGATTGGCGATCAACTGATGAATGAAGATGCCAACCGATTCGCCAGAGAGTTTGTCTACAGAAAAATTCATGAAACTGTCAAAGACCCCAGCACGGCGGAACTACTCTGCCCAACAAATCACCCCATCGGTTCTCGCCGCATCTGTGTCGACAGCAACTACTACGCCACCTATAACCAAGACAATGTTTCGCTGGTTTCCGTTAAAGACACACCCATCGAGCGCGTCACACCAGAAGGTGTTCAGGTTAATGGTCGGGTCTATGAACTGGACACTCTGGTCGTTGCCACGGGCTTTGATGCAATGACCGGCGCCCTCCTGAACATCAATATCGAAGGCCGCGGTGGCCAAACGTTAGCGGACAGGTGGCAGGCTGGCCCCCGAAGCTATCTGGGTATGGCAATCAATGGTTTCCCGAACCTGTTCACTGTGACGGGGCCCGGCAGCCCTTCCGTGTTGAGTAACATGATGGTTTCGATTGAACAGCATGTGGACTGGATGATTGCATGCTTCAGCCACATGGAAACAAGCGGCTATACCCTGTTTGATGTCGACGAACCCGCACAGGATCAATGGGTGGCACACGTCAATGATGTCGCTAACATGACCTTGTTCCCAAAAGGCGGCTCCTGGTACCTGGGTGCCAACGTTAAAGGCAAGCCGCGGATTTTTATGCCCTATGCGGGTGGCGTCGGTCCTTACCGGGAGATCTGCGACAAGATTGTTACAGACGACTACAAGGGATTTGTCTTTCAGTAGGTTAAGCGAGCTTTTTAAGGGGTAGCGGGATGGAACTGGATAAGCGCGTTTGTATTGTTACCGGTGGTGCCAGCGGTATTGGTGCTGCCAGTTGCAAAGCGCTCGCTGGCGCCGGCGCCAGGGTGGTGGTTTCAGACATTGATCTCACCGGCGCAAAGCGCATTGCGGACGAGGTCGGTGGCGTTGCGATTGGCTGTGACGTGAGTGAAGAAGCACAGGTTAACGAACTCGTGGCAAAGACGCGTTCAGATGTCGGTGAAATTGACCTGTTCTTCAGTAACGCCGGTGTCGTCACGGGCGGCGACCCGTTGGAAACACCCATCGAAGTCTGGCAATCACAGTGGAATATTAATGTGATGTCACATGTTTATGCGGTGCGGGCTGTTCTGCCAGCGATGCTGGCAAGAGGACACGGCTATCTCGTGCATACCGCTTCCATGGCCGGCATCCTGACAACACACGGCAACCTGACCTACGCCACCACCAAACACGCCGTGGTCGGACTGGCTGAATGGCTATCGGTGACCTATCACGATAAAGGTGTCAAAGTGTCACTACTCGCGCCGCTGGGTGTGCGCACACCAATGCTTGGTGATATGGGCTCTGCCTGGGCAACGTCGGCAGCGGGACCGATCAAGGAAGCTGACGAAGTGGCCGAAATGCTATTGGCAGGCATCCGACAGGAACAGTTCCTGATTACAACCGACCCCGTCGCGCAGACATGGATGTCACGGAAAACCGAAGACCTCGAACGTTGGTTAGGTGGTATGCGACGTTTACAAGCCAAGCTGGAAAGTGCTGACGACTAGCGTTCCAGACAAATAGATTGATGATCCGGAGACAGGCGTGATGAACGACACGACAACAACACCATTGCCGGGCGACGCGGCAGCATCCCGCAGTCCGGAAGCACAGCGAAAGCAGCGGGATCGGAAGCGACTCAGGAAAATAGCCATTCGCCACAGCGCTTATGTGCTTGCAGCGTTTACCTTGTGGGGTGCGGCTGATGCCTGGGCAGCCAGTTCCGGCTGGATGCTGGCGTCACTGGTCGCCCTGTTGAACGCGGTCTTCGCGGGCACAGCAATCGCTTATATCACACATGAATGGGGACATTTTGGCGGCGCTAGACTATCGGGTGCCGTCTCGCCAGTGGCCAAGGAACCCGTCTCGTTCTTCATGTTCACGTTTAAAGACGATCTGAATACACGGGGCCAGTTTCTAACAATGAGCGCTGGTGGTCCCGCTGCCAACTGGACGCTGTTTCTAATGATGTACCTGATGTTACCGCTGGATACCGCCTCGCAGGGACTATTCCTGGCAACCATTTTCGCTATCGCCGTCAGCGTTTCCGTCTTTGAGTTTCCGGTGATGCGGCGTGTAATGTACGGCGATGACCCTGCTGAGACCGTATCGCAACGATCCCGGGAGGTGGGTAACAAGCCCAGAAACATCGGCATCATCGCCGGCGCTCTGCTCTGGTTCCTGGTGATCTGATCGCCCGCACCCGACGCCCCTTACCCTGCTCTGCCGCACCGGCTCATCAGGGAGGCTGATAAAGCCACCATTCAGCCGGCTGTCAATTGCAGCCTGGCGGAGACCTGACCCGGGTCGTCTTGCTGGTCGATAGACACCTGTTTTACACCGATACCCCGTTGCGCTTCCAATCGTTCAAGCCAGAGCATGAGATCCGTAAAGGTAACATCATCAAACCAGACACTCACAGCATCACTACCTTCAGGCTGCATTCTGCTGGGTTTGATACCAACGGACTGAGCGTCCCTGGAAACTGACGTCAACAGCGACTGCCCTCTGCGCCTGTCCGTATTACCGCCCTTTGCAGCCGAACGGGCCTCGGCCTCTGTCGACTTTAAGTAAGTCCAGAGCTTCAAATGGCGATCGTAATCGAGACGGCCATCAGCCGCGTAGTTATGCACCGGCAGCCAGACAACAAAATAGAGCAAGACAACAAACACAAAGGCGCTGAGTGCCGCGAGAGCCAACCGCTCGCGCACCTCAAGCGCATCAAAGCGCGTTTGTAACTGAGCGATAGTTTGATTCACGATGCACGCCCCTGAAAGCGTATCTTGATACTGCCACGGACACTGTTGCCGTCCTGGCTGATGGTGCCAATTTCTGCGTTGACACCGATACCATTTAGCTTTTGGGCGTACTGCACGAGTAACTCGCTGCGCGCACCGTTCACCTGAAGAATCAGATCGCCGCGGCTTTCATTGTAGTTGACATTGTTGAGTGTCAGACCTGCTGCCAGCAGCCCCTGCGTTGAAGTCCCGAGCAAAGCGAGGAAGTCACCACCGCCGTTTTCTTGCTTACCCAGGTGGGAATTCCAACGTCTGCGAACATCCCTGACATTTCGGTCAGCTGGAAACACCTCACTGTATAAATTCTGGGCCGCAGCCTGATACTCATCAGCCTTCTGTTGCAGTAAGAATCCCTGCCCGGCGACTAATAACAGATGCAACAACAATCCAATGCCCCCAAGCACGGCGGCCGAACGCCAAACGAGCTGTGCCCCGGATGTGGGCTGCTCAACACGATACTCACCCTGAAGCAGATTCGTTTCACTGCCGTCGTATTGACGACAGAGCAGATAAAACCCCGCTTCTTCAATGGCCGTGCGGGTTAACTCGACCCCGCTCGCTTCGATTTCGTCCAGCTGTAAAGACAACGCAGCGATAGCGGCCTCAGGACCCGTCACCTCAAGTGGTGGAGGATCTTCTGTCTCTAGCGCAACCAGTGGCAAAAGACCGGCAGGTATCGAGATACTGACCCCTTCCGGCCATTTAAGGTGCACGCGCGCGTCATCAATCACACCAGAAGCGGATGTTGTTGCTTTGAGCAGGTCACTTTCACTGACCAATTCCGTGACGGTGACCGTCAGGGACGCAAGCTTTTGACACCACTGCCGCATGAGGTCCCTGTTCACCACAGAAACCGAGATGGCACCTTGTTCGTTGCGAGCGCCAAGCGCAAAAAAGCAGGCCTCCACATCGTCTGCAAGTTGCTCTTCCACCGCATAAGGTACGGCCTGGACAATCTGACGATATTGGCGACTGGGGACCGTAGCCGATGTCTGCAGTACGGATTCACCAGGCACGACGGCGATGGCAAGCCCTGCGAAACCGGCCTCAAATGCCGCATTAAATGCTGCGGTGTCTCCCTGGCTGGCCAACTTTTTGTTGCCGAAGTTATCAAACAGCAACCATGTCAACGCGTCATCAGGTAACAGCTGAATAAACAGGGTCTCAGCCACGGTCTTCCGCCTCGGTGTCTGCCGAATGGGCCCTGAAAGTCCGGGAAAAATCTCGTTGAAGAATCCGCATACTGCCGTCTAGTGTATTGCGATGTAACACGCTGGTCAGATAACTGAAACGATCCCGGTATCTCGCGATAACCCGAATCTCAAAAAAGGCAGATTGTACACCAAGACCCTGCGCAAGAACGCCCAGACCCGCAAGTTCCGGTTGCTGTAGAAATATCTGAACCGTTTCAAAACCCTCCGCGTCAGCTCGACGCGCCGCCAGCGCCTCTGCAAGCTCGGGCGTCAGGCCCGGCGCCAGCGATTGGAGTACGGGGGCTGATGCGGTATTGACGTTAATCTTGGTTCGCGATTCGGGCAACGCGGTCAGATAAGGCCACAAAGCGTGATAGATTTCCGGTTCCAGGCCGGTCAGCGCGAGTTCAGAAACATCGGCAACAATCACATTGCCTGTTCGGTAAGGGGGGTCAAAAACCAGATACTCGAAATCTTCAGCGCCGGTAACCCGGGCACTGGTGTCTGTGTCGATCCAGTCCTGAATTCTATCGGCGATGGTCGGATCAGCATTAACCGCAGCAAGCATGTTGTTGAGGCGCTGCCGGGCAATCCCCTGCTCCGGGTTTTCCTCAGACAACTGATTAACGTTAAAGAGCCCCTGCAAATCAGTAATCTGAAGGTGCACTTCACCTTCCTCGAATTCGTAGTGCAACTCAGGGTCCGCCCAGGCCTCAAGCAGATAATCGATCCCGGTCGCCTCCTCTGCATCCGCCCTTAAAATCTGTCGAGCCAACTCCTCACCCCCCAGCGCGTATTGCTGCGCCTGTCCGCGCGACAGGAAACCGCGAGTCGTTTGAATCGTTGCCTGTTGCTCCACGACCATGGATGCCGCCATGACGGTGCCAATAGCGACCACCAACAGAATTGCCACCAGCGCAACACCACCTTGTCTAGGTATCGACTGCATGGCGCTAAGACCCGCTGATTTCGTTTTGGTTAGAGCCTTCAGCTTTAAGACTAGAGCCTTCAGCGTTGTCAGAGCCTTCAGCTTTAAGACTAGAGCCTTCAGCGTTAAGACTAGAGCCTTCAGCGTTAAGACTAGAGCCTTCCGCGTCTTCATCAGCGCCATCAATGCCGTCGTTAGCATCATCCGATGGCTGCCCCTGATTGCCTTGCGTCAGCATGGGATCCACCATCTGAAACAATCGTTGCACCTCACCCAGCGATTCGGTTGCAATCACAACCTCAACGCCAATGGGTGCCACTTGCGTGGTTTCATCGAGTTCAAACGCTGTATCCAGCGTGTCGCTCGAGTCATCCGTAAAACCTGTCACCCGAAAATCGGTTACGCCATCAAGCAACAGCTGCGACCTGGGCTCAGAGTCTTCGGCCCTGTCCAGCACTTCCCAGAAATGTCTGAAGAGTTGTTCCTCGTCGTAGTCAATGCTGTAAGCAACCCGCTGCAGCCGGCTCCGCGGCCTGCCGGCAGGGTTACTCCACCCGGTCCTGGTGAACTCAATAGCATAGTCATCGCCATCAAACACCAGTGGCGCCAGCGGCTCGCCGTAGCCGTCACGCACCGGTCGGGGTACAAACTGATTCAGATCTCGCTGAATAATTTGCAGCGCGCCACTCACCTGAATGACGTTGTCGGCACTCGCCTTAACTCTTTCGTTGGTTTTAACAACAGTCTGCAGCATTTGATAGGCACCGAGACCCAGGACCGAAAAAATCGAAATTGAGACCATCACTTCCAACAGAGTAAAACCTGCCTTCCTGGTCATAAACCTCATCAGTATCGCCCCAGGAAACCAATGAGCTCAGCGCTCGGTGTTTCTCTACCGTCTTTATAGACGCTGACAACAACTCGCCTGACCCAATCATTTTCTGTCGATTCGATTCGGGCGCTAACTTCCCACTCCGCGTTGCCGGTTTCGATGAACTCTGTATCCGTACCGACGGCAGGGAAGTTTTCATCACTGCGCTGGCGCATCCGCAGCGCCGTCATTTCGTTTTCGGCAAGCCACCAGGCGATAGTACGATCCTCGAGAATGCCTGCCTGCCTCAGACTCATGGTCGTATTGCGAACCAGGGCAACTGAAACAACGGCAAACACCACCAGCGCAACCATCACCTCCACCAGGGTAAAGCCACGCGAGCTACTGTTCATCTGACGCCCACTTGAATTCACCATAGCCATCAGCCACGAGGGTGCGAAATTCACCGGAACTGGATTCAAATTCAATGCGAAATGGCGTGGTTTCGCCGCTGGAAAGAATCAGTACCGGCGGCAGATCCTCTCCCAGCGTACCAAATCCGGCCTTTTCAGCACGCAGGGTCAACTGAACATCATCTACCACCCGACCATGGAAGGGTGACTCTGCGGCAAGCCAATCCTGGCTGCCGTCATCGTACTTAAGAAATTCATAGCCGTCGGAGGTCCGTTGAAATCCGTATTCAGCGGAGTCCATGATTGCTTCGGTTCGTGCCATATTTAGCAGCAGTTCGAGCCGCCGCGCTTCCGTATCCATATCAGCAGAACCAGCAAACCCCGGCAATCTGGCAGCGGTCAGTCCCGCTAGGATCGTAATGATAAAAAGAACAACGAGAGTCTCAACAAGGGTGAAACCCTGGTTCGAGCGGTTAAAACCGGAATCAAAGATCAGATAATCGGATATCCGCATCTATACCCTCACCACCTTCCTGGCGATCGGCGCCGAAGGAATACACATCGATCGATCGATCTTCATTGTAATAGAGGTAGGTTTCACCCCAGGGGTCTTCGGGCACACTTTTCAGGTAACCATCCGGGTTCCATTTACGCGGTTCAGGGAATCCCGAAGGTTCTGATACCAGCGCCTCAAGGCCCTGATCTGTACTCGGATAAAAGCCATTGTCCAATCGGTAATACTCGAGTGCATTGCCAATCTGCTGCACTGCGAGTGTCGCCGCTGTGACCCGTGCCTCATCGGGTCGGCTGATGACGTTGGGTACTATCAGCGCACCCAGGATACCGAGAATAACCACCACCACCATAATTTCGATGAGTGTGAATCCCTGTGCGTTTGATTTCATGTAGACCTCCTGAATGGCGGTAGTTTACTCAATTTCACTGAACTGGCGATGAATTCTCGACCCCACTATCTCTAAACCACTAATTGATTCAGATTGATAATCGGCAGCAGTATCGCCATGACAATCGTGAAAACCGCACCGCCCATAACAATCAGCATCAACGGCCCGAACAGACTCAACAACATACTCATAAGCAGTTCAGCATCCTGCTGTTGGTGATCCGATACCCGGGCCAGCATCTGATCGAGCTCACCGCTGGATTCGCCGGATGCGATCATGTGCAACATCATCGGTGGAAAATGCCTGCTTTGCTCGAGCGCATTCGACAGACTGCTGCCTTCACTCACCTTGATCGTTGCTTCGCTGACCTTCTGCCGCAGCCAGGTATTGGATAACACCTCCCCAGCGATCTTCATGGCGTCTACCAGCGGTACCCCACTTGAGGACAGAATACTGAGCGTACTCGCGAACTGTGCAGTATTGGTACCGCGGGCAAGCTTGCCCGCCAGCGGCATGGACAATAAGCGCCGGTCATAATTTAGCTTAATGCCTGGGACCTTAAGCAGGCGTCTGATCGCGAAGATCAAACCAACAAATAGCAGCAGCAAATAGACACCGTAGTCGACGATAAAATCGCTGGCAGCGATCACGGCTATCGTCAGCCAGGGTAACGCCTGATCTGATTCCGCGAAGACCTCCACAATATCCGGTACGACATATCCGAGCAGACCAGCGAGAATAAGCACGGTCAGCACAAACAGGATAACGGGATACACCAGTGCCTGTTTAACTCTTGAGGCTGAGGCTTGCTGCGACTCAGTGAAGTCGGCCAGCCGATTAAGCACCAGATCAAGATGCCCGGCAGATTCACCGGCGGCAACCGTTGCCCGATGCAGTGAGGGAAACGCTTTTGGGTACTCCGCCAATGCATTCGCCAACGAGAAGCCTTCCATCACCTTGGCCCTGACAGTGATCAACATACTGTTAATCTGAGGTTTTTCACTCTGCTTTGATACTGCCAGGAGTGCTTCTTCAACCGGCAGCCCGGCGGCAATCAGGGTCGCCAGCTGTCGGGTGATCAGCGCCCGTTCAGTGACTGACAGGCCGGGTTTAAAAAGATCGGCAAACAGGCCGTTACTGTTGGCGTGCTCCTTTCTGCGGGTCGGATTGACCCCCAGCGGCGAGAGCCCCTTGTCCCTGAGCATCTGGCGCACCTGTCGCACGCTATCCGCTTCAAGAACCCCCTTCTCTTCTCGTCCCCTGGGGTTCAGTGCTGTGTATTCAAACGCCGCCACGTATCGCTACCGGGTTAGTCTTCCATGGTGACACGGAGCACTTCATCGATTGTCGTCAAACCCCCTAGCACCCGAGCGCGGCCATCATCTCGGATACCTGTTGTCTTCTGACGAACGTGTTGTTCCATATCCAGTTCGGATGCGCCGCTATGGATCATGCGCCGAAGCTCATCATCTACAGCAACAACCTCGTAGATCCCCATTCGGCCTCGATATCCTTCGTGAGAACAGATCTCGCAACCCTTGGGTCGATATAGTGTCGGCGCATCGGCCGGGTCTACCTTTAGAAACTCACATTCATAGGTGTCCGCGGTATGCGGTTCGCGACATTCACTGCACAGCACTCGCACCAGACGCTGCGCAACCAGGCCAATCAAGGAGTTACTGAGCAGGTAGGGTTGAACCCCCATGTTCGCCAGGCGCGTCACGGCGCCAATAGCGGTGTTTGTATGCAGCGTCGACAGCACCAGGTGTCCCGTCAGGCTTGCCTGAACTGAAATATCCGCAGTCTCAAAATCCCTGATCTCACCTACCATGACAACATCAGGGTCCTGTCTTAGTATCGCTCGAAGCCCTTTGGCAAAGGTCATGTCGGCTTTGGCGTTAACCTGGGTCTGCCCGATCCCTTCGATATCGTATTCAATGGGATCTTCAACCGTCAGAATGTTTCTTGACCGATCGTTTAGCTGATCAAGGCAGGCGTAAAGCGAGGTTGATTTACCCGATCCCGTCGGGCCTGTCACCAGCAGGATACCGTGAGGTTTCTCGACCAGAGACGTCATAATCTCCATGTCTCCGGGACTCATGCCCAGATGCTTAAGGTCCCGACGACCTTCCTGCTTGTCCAGTAATCGCATCACCACGCGCTCGCCGTTACTGGCAGGAATTGTAGATACCCGCACGTCGACCTCTTTGCCACCCACCTTGAGTGATATTCGGCCATCCTGAGGCAGGCGCTTCTCAGCGATATCCAGCTTCGCCATAACTTTGATGCGCGACACCAGCAGTGGTGCCAGGGCGCGCCTTGGGGAAACAATTTCTCGTAACACACCATCCACGCGAAACCGCACGACGAGCCGGGTTTCATAGGTTTCGATGTGAATATCTGAGGCGGCCACCTTGACGGCTTCAGCCAGCAGGGAGTTAATCAGCTTGATAATCGGAGCGTCATCATCCTGCTCAAGCAGATCGCCCGTTTCCGGAATCGAATCAGCCAGGCTCGAGAGATCCATCTCTTCACCGAGATCCTCAATCATCTGCATGGCATCGCCAGAATCGTTCTGATAAGTCTCGGACAAAAAGCGATCAAAAGTCGCCTCGTCAACCTCTCTGGGCGCGAGTTCGCGGCCGCTGAAACGGCGCACCTCGGCGAGCACAGTCGTAGGAATACCTGATCGGTAGAGCATTTCTACCGGGGCAACCGCTGAGGTTGCGTCGGGAATCAACACAACACCATGACGCTTGGCAAAACCAAATGGGAGCACACGGGTCACCGCAACATCATCCATTGCACGCTACCACTTCAAACTTACTTAAAACGAGCATACTATAAGCCTTACTTATCTGCTTTAATTATTTTGATTCAGTCCAATGATGAGACGACAACCGGGCAGCCTATGAAACTCAGCGATATCGACCTCAATCTGTTTGTTGTATTTGACGCTATCTATACTGAAGGTAACCTGACGCGTGCCGGCGAAATTATCGGCATTACCCAGCCGGCAGTATCCAATTCCCTTTCGCGGCTCCGCAATCTTTTTGATGACCCACTGTTTGTTCGCACCGCCGAAGGCATGGTACCCACACCCGTTGCCCAGAATATTATTGGCTCTGTCCGGCAGGCACTGGGACTCATTCGCTCCAGTGTTCAGGAAAGTGAGTCTTTCGACCCAAAAGTCTCAGACAAACGTTTTCGCGTATCCATGACTGACCTGAACCAGGCCATTGTACTGCCAAGACTGTTTGATCTCATCCGCAAACAGGCACCGCAGGTCTCCGTTGATTGTTATCAGGTACGCCGGCGGGATATGAACATTGAACTGGCGTCAGGCAATCTGGATCTGGCGATCGATATTCCGCTGACGCCTGATCCGCAAATCAAACAGACCTCGCTCTTTTCACACCCCTACGTCTGCGTGATTAACAAGGACAATGATCTGGTTGGTGACAAACTGGATCTTGATACTTATCTCAAGTTACAGCACATCCACATCTCCTCGCGTCGAGGCGGGCTCGGACTTGTGGATCTCACCCTCGGCAAGATGGGTGTAAAACGGGACATCGTGCTTCGGACACAACATTATCTGTCGACGCCGCAGCTTGTCAGCGATTCAAATTTTGCGCTCACCGTACCGAAGATTTTCGCAGACTTCGTTGTCATCGCCTCACCTTCCAGATATCTTGATCTACCCTTTGAAGTACCCCCACTGGAATCTTTTCTTTACTGGCACGAGAGCACAGACAGTGATCAGGCGAACAAATGGATGCGGGATTTAATCGTTGAGGGATACCGCACTGACGGCCAGGAATAATTTGAGTAGAATCACTGCCGCATGAACTTCGTTGGCTCTCATATTCTTTCGGTTTCACAGTTTGATCGTGATGCCATCGACACTGTCTTTTCAGTTGCCGACCGCATGATTCCCTATGCCAATCGAGAACGTGTCACCCGTGTGCTGGAAGGCGCAATCCTCGGAAATATGTTTTTTGAACCCAGCACGCGAACCCGCGTCAGTTTTGGTTGTGCCTGGAATCTGCTTGGCGGCGACGTTCGAGAGACAACCGGTGTTAAGGCATCTGCTATTGCCAAGGGTGAGTCCTTTTACGATACCGCACGGGTGCTCTCAGGCTACAGTGACGTTATCGTGATGCGGCACCAGCAGGCCGGATCAGTCAAAGAATTTGCGCAAGCAAGTCGAGTGCCTGTCATCAACGGCGGTGACGGCGCAAACGAACACCCCTCCCAGGCGCTATTGGACCTTTACACCATCAAAAAAGAGCTGGAGAGCCACGGCAAGCCCGTCGACAAACTTAGAATCGCGCTCATCGGTGATTTACGCTATGGCAGAGCTGTACATAGCCTGTGCCGTCTACTGTCACTCTACGAAAATCTTCATTTCACATTGATCAGCCCAACAGAGTTGCGGCTACCATCCGGCTATGTCGATGACATGCGTGCTCGTGGTCATACCGTCATTGAATCTGAAGATCTGCAAACGGGTATCGCCAATACCGACATTCTGTATGTGACCAGAACCCAGGAAGAACGGTTTCCCTCACAGGAGGAAGCAGATCGATACAAGGGTCTGTTCCGCTTGAATCAGTCGATATATACGGAGTTCTGCGAACCAAACACCGTCATCATGCACCCCTTGCCGAGAGACAGTCGCGGTGATGCGCGCGAGCTCGATGATGACCTCAACGAAAATCCTAATCTGGCGATCTTTCGACAAACTGACAACGGTGTCGTGATTCGAATGGCCCTGTTCGCCCTGATCCTGAATGTTGCCGACCAGGTCGATAATTCCGCGCGCGAAGTTAACTGGTACACCGCAAGTCGATTTCGCCACTAAGCTGCCTGCCCGCTAGACCAGACCACCGGTTTGCCCTATCCTGCTTGCGAATTTGCAAATCGGGTACCCGCATGATTTACGACAGCATCCTGGACACCATCGGCAACACCCCGGTGGTCAAACTAAACCGCATCGCACCAGCCAACCAGAACATCTACGTCAAGGTTGAATCGTTCAACCCGCTGGCTTCGGTCAAGGACCGACTCGCCATTGCCATTATCGAAGATGCCGAACGACGCGGTGCACTGAAGCCAGGCCAGACCGTCATCGAGGCCACTTCGGGTAATACTGGTATCGCGCTCGCCATGGTCTGTGCCGCCAAAGGCTATCCCTTTGTGGCAACCATGGTTGAAACTTTTTCCATCGAGCGTCGCAAAATCATGAAGGCCTTGGGCGCTAAAGTGATTCTGACGCCAGCCGCAGAGCGCGGTTCAGGTATGGTAGCCCGCGCCAAAGCACTTGCAGAAGCGCATGGCTGGTTCCTGGCCAATCAGTTTCAGAACGAGGCCAATCCGGCCTATCACAGGAACACGACGGGCCCTGAAATCCTGCGCGATTTTGCCGGGCGAGACCTGGACTACTTTGTCAGCGGCTGGGGCACCGGCGGCACCATGACAGGCGCCGGCGAGATCATCAAAGTCGCTCGACCGGACACACAGATTGTTATCACTGAACCAGAAAACGCGGCGCTGCTTTCCGGCAATGATTGGTCGCCACACAAGGTGCAGGGCTGGACACCGGACTTCATTCCGGCCGTCCTTAACAAGGATATCGCCGATCATATCGTACTGGTTGGTGACGACGAATCCATTACCACGGCGCACCGCTTGGCCAGAGAAGAAGGCATTTTTGTAGGTATCTCGGCCGGGGCAACCCTGGCAGCGGCACTGAAAGTGGCCGCCGATGCCCCCGACAACAGCACCTTCTGTGTCATGTTGCCGGATACCGGAGAACGCTATCTCTCATCTCCCCTGTTCGAAGGCGTTTCAGAAGCATCCGATGATGAATGGCTGGCCAGCCAGTCTTAATGCATCCCTGATATGCCTGGTACAAACAAGCTGGCATAAAAAAAGCCCCGCATTTGCGGGGCTTTTTTATAGCGTCTACCAGGATAACTAGAGTTGTGAATCCAACTCCGGAACAGCTTTGAACAGGTCTGCAACCAGACCATAGTCAGCCACCTGAAAGATCGGTGCATCTTCATCTTTATTGATGGCAACAATAACTTTACTGTCTTTCATACCCGCAAGGTGCTGAATTGCACCGCTGATACCCACAGCAATATACAGATCGGGCGCCACAATTTTTCCGGTCTGACCAACCTGCATATCATTGGGCACAAAGCCTGCGTCAACGGCGGCACGTGAAGCGCCAATGGCCGCACCGAGCTTGTCAGCGACAGACTCCAGCAGTGAGAAGTTTTCACCATTCTGCATGCCACGACCACCAGAGACGATAATCGAAGCGGCCGTCAGTTCGGGTCGGTCCTGCTTAACGATTTCTTCTTTCTCCCAGCTTGTCAGCCCCGTGTCCTGAACACTGTCTAAGGATTCAACGGTTGCGCTGCCGCCTTCTGCGGGCACGCCATCAAAAGCTGTACCCCTGACGGTCAAGACCTTGATGCTGTCAGTCGTTTGCACCGTAGCGATCGCATTACCGGCATAAATCGGACGCTCGAAAGTGTCTTCGCTAACGACACCCGAGATATCAGATATCTGCTGCACATCGAGCAAAGCAGCGGCACGTGGCATGAAGTTTTTGCCGGCCGTTGTTGTTGGCGCCAGGATGTGAGAATAGTTGCTACCAATCTCAGCGATCAACGCCGCGACATTTTCTGCAACCGCATGATCGTAAACCGCGTTATCCGCAAGCAATACCTTGCTGACGCCGTCAATTTTGGCCGCAGCGTCTGCTGCTGCACCACAGTTTGCACCCGCAACCAACACTTCAATATCGCCACCAATAGCTTTGGCGGCGGCAACGGTTACCAGCGTAGGCGCCTTGATAGTCTCGTTATCATGTTCTGCTACGACTAAAATGCTCATGAAATCACCTTCGCTTCGTTTTTCAGTTTGTCGACCAGTTCTTCAACGGTCTCCACAATAATGCCTGCCTGACGTTCTGCTGGCGGCATGACTTTCAGGGTTTTTACCCGCGGTGCCACATCAACACCCAGATCTGCCGGCGTATAGGTATCAATCGGTTTCTTTTTCGCCTTCATGATATTTGGCAGGGACGCGTAACGTGGTTCGTTCAGTCGCAGGTCGGTGGTAACCACGGCAGGTAGCTTAACCGTCAGGGTTTCCAGACCACCGTCTACTTCACGTGTCACAGTGGCGCTACCGTCACCCAACTCAATCTCGGAAGCAAATGTTGCCTGAGAAAGGCCACAGAGCGCAGCAACCATCTGTCCAGTCTGGCTATTGTCACCGTCAATCGCCTGCTTGCCTGTAATAATCAGCTCAGGAGATTCTTTGTCGATAACCGCTTTCAGAACCTTGGCAATGGCCAGTGGCTGCATATCTTCGTCAGTCTCAACCAGAATGCCCCGGTCGGCACCTAAGGCCAGCGCAGTACGGATCTGCTCCTGACAGGCGGAAGGTCCAACGGACACGACCACAACCTCTTCTGCCTTACCGGCTTCCTTGAGTCGAACCCCTTCTTCGATGGCGATCTCATCAAAGGGGTTGACGGACATTTTCACATTATTCAGGTCCACGCCGGAGTTGTCGGAAAGTACACGTATGTTTACGTTGTAGTCGACAACGCGCTTGGCTGTTACAAGAACTTTCATGTAATTCCTCTATTCGCGTTATTTTAAAAAGAGTGGGAATGCAGAAAAGGGCTCCCTCGAGCCGGTTCGGCAGCTTCAAAGGCGCGTATTCTGCCGCTTATCAACATGGGAATCAATAGTGTGCGTTGCACAATTTCTTTGAAATTTGTGTAAAATCAGGCAGTTATCAATCTGTTAAATCCCGGACAAGTCAGGTGGTCATTCCTTTGGCCGTCATGTTTGCCTAGAATAGCGGATTCTTTGCTTTAACCATCTTGATTTAGGAGCTCCACATGGAAAGAGAATCCATGGAATTCGATATGGTCGTCGTTGGCGGCGGTCCCTCCGGCCTGTCTGCGGCCATTAAATTTGCCCAGCTGGCGGCAGACGCCGGCGATGAATTCACTGTCTGTCTTGTGGAAAAAGGCTCTGAAATCGGCGCCCATATTCTGTCAGGCGCGGTATTCGAACCCAGGGCGCTGGATGAACTGATCCCTGACTGGGCAGAACAGGGTGCACCCGTCGATAACCCGGTCACTGAAGACGATGTCTACTATCTCATCGATCAGGAACAGGGTATGAAAGTCCCCGGCCTGTTCACACCGAAGGCATTACACAACCCATCAAGCAGTCATGCTATCAGTCTCGGCAACCTCTGCCGCTGGCTTGGTGAAAAAGCCGAAGAACTCGGCGTGATGTTGTTCCCGGGCTTTGCTGCCAGTGAAGTCCTGTACAACGATGACGGTTCCATCAAGGGTGTTGCCACCGGTGATATGGGTGTGGGCATGGATGGGGAACAGAAGGCCACTTTTCAGCCTGGCTATGAATTACATGCCAAGTACACGCTCTTCGCAGAAGGCTGTCGAGGACATCTGGGGAAACAGCTCATCGAGAAATTTGATCTGCAAGCCGACGCTGACACCCAGCACTATGGCATTGGCTTTAAAGAGGTCTGGGAGATTGACCCTGAAAAACACGTGCCGGGTAAAGTCATGCACACCGTCGGTTGGCCCCTCGGGCACTTCCCTGGCGAAACACTTGGCGGCTCATATCTTTACCATATGGAAAACAATCAGGTGGCGGTTGGTCTTATCATTGACCTCGGCTACAAGAACCCTCATCTCAGCCCCTTTGATGAATTTCAGCGTTTTAAGCACCACAAGGTAATCCGCCAGTTCCTTGAAGGCGGCAAGCGCATTTCCTATGGCGCAAGAGCGGTTGTTAAAGGTGGCCACCAGGCCCTGCCGAAACTAACAATGCCAGGCGGCCTGCTGGTTGGAGACGACGCCGGCTTCCTGAACAACCTGAAACAAAAAGGTTCTCATACGGCAATGAAGTCCGGAATGCTGGCCGCTGAAGCGGTCTACAACGCTGTCAAATCCGGCTCCACCGGTGGCGAAGAGCTGCACGGGTACACCGAATCCTACAAGGCGTCCTGGCTTTATGACGAGCTATACACGGCCAGAAATGTCATGCCCGCACAGCACAAGTTTGGGCTATTCCTTGGCGCAGCCTATGCCTGGATCGATCAGCGCATCTTCCAGGGCAAAATGCCTTTCACCATGACTGACCCTGCGCCTGATCACAGCAAGCTAAAAGCAGCCGATAAGGCCCGCAAGCTCGACTATCCGAAACCCGACGGTGTCCTGTCTTTCGACAAGTTATCCTCCGTGTTTTTGACGGCTACGAACCACGAGGAAGATCAGCCCTGTCACCTGCAGTTGAAAGACGCAGCAATACCGATCAACAGTAACCTGCCGATGTATGACGAACCGGCACAGCGGTATTGCCCTGCCGGGGTTTATGAAATCGTCGAAGAAGCAGACGGCAGTAAACGGTTCCAGATCAATGCACAGAACTGCATTCACTGTAAGACCTGTGACATCAAAGACCCGGCCCAAAACATCAACTGGGTTGTACCGGAAGGTACTGGTGGGCCTAACTACGGCAACATGTAGTCCGATACGGAGAGCAGGTGGAGCAGGCGCTCCGCCTTATCTCTGTCCCGGTTATTTCCCAGCAGCAGCACCTGGTCGGTTTGCTCGTCAAACTGCTTAACAAGCAGATAATCATCTTCTTCGAAGGTCAGATGACAATGTTCAACCAGGTCCTGGCGCTGCTCAAACGTGCCCCGCGTACCTGGCACGCGTAACATTAAGTCATCGCAATCGTGGATAGCGCCAATTGGCCAACGAACGGCAGCTCTATTTAGCTCAAAGGCGCGTTTGTGACGCAACGCGCCCGCCAGCCAATCTCCTGGCTGCTGCTGCATGTCAGCCAGATACTCGCGCAAATCCACATCTCGGACGAAGAACCCGCCAGGAAATGGCAAGTTCACAAATTTGAGCGAGTAGAAATACCAGTACCCTTCTGCTTCGGCAATCGGCAACGACCATCCTGAGAGCCCGACGATAGCTTGTTGCCATGAACTGACTGCCTCCCGAGAGAGGCTACCGTCCAACAGCCCCTCAATGACGGCCATCAGCGCATTACGATCGGGCGCTTCAACCAGCAGCATGAGCGATCAGCTTTGCAAAAGCGGGAAAAACACGCCACAACTCCAGACACCCAACCAGATCTCTTCACTGTCGGCGTTTGTTTCAGGCTGCATCAATTCCGCCAGCTGGTAATAAACATTTCGGTTAAGGCGCGCTTCAAGGCCATCTCGAACAAGCACGTAAGGAATGCTCTCATCGCCCCTGGATGCCAGCCTGAGCGGATGCGAGGCATCAACCTCAACGGTATCGCCGACATCAGTGGTCAGTGCCAAACGGGTTTGCTCACCCTGCCCCTCAACAGACATCAGAATTGCCTGGAAAGGGACGTCTTCAACCTGGATTCGGCACTTCTCTACCGGTGTCACAAGAAAGTAGTCATCTGCTTCCCGCCGAAGGACCGACGCGAACAACTTAATTAGACGAGGACGCTTGATCGGCGTGCCCGCATAAACCCAGTCACCCCGGGTATCGATGACAAGATCAATATCCTTCTGCGAATCAGGATGCCACAAATGCACCGGTGGCGGCCCTTTGTCCGGTACGCGGCTCAATTCATTCATCAGTGAGTAGGGAAGTTCCATGATTCACCTGCCGCTACGCGGCCAGCATCCCTTCTGATTGAATAAAATCGATCACCTCAGAAAGACCCTCCGCTGACTTCAGGTTGGTAAACAGAAACGGTTTGTCTCCCCGCATTTTCTTTGCATCGCGATCCATGACGCCGAGATCTGCGCCAACCAGCGGCGCCAGGTCCGTCTTGTTGATGATGAGCAGATCCGATTTTGTAATACCCGGTCCACCCTTTCGCGGAATCTTGTCTCCCGCAGATACGTCAATAACGTAAAGGGTGAGGTCAGAAAGTTCCGGGCTGAAGGTGGCCGCAAGGTTGTCCCCACCGCTCTCGATCATAATCATATCGAGATCAGGGAATCGTTGCCGGAGATCTTCCACCGCATTGAGATTCATTGAGGCATCTTCTCTGATTGCCGTATGCGGACAGCCACCTGTTTCGACGCCGACAATTCTTTCGGGGGTCAAGGCTTCATGACGCAACAAAAATTCAGCATCCTCGCGGGTATAGATGTCGTTAGTAATCACAGCCAGTTTGAAGCGATTTCTCATTTCAAGGCAAAGCGAGCGGACCAACGCGGTCTTCCCTGAACCCACAGGTCCGCCAATACCCAGTCGAAGGGGCGGTTTACTTGGCTCATTCATGTCTTTCTCCATCAGGATCGGTAAAGTCTGACTGTTTGCGTTTCGTGCTGTGAGGATAGCAGAGCCAGCATCGGTAATGACTGCCCAAACGTCCAGGACGTGCCGGACATTTCCTTTGCAGTAGTCGCTGCGTGTTTCAGCGCGGGATCAATGCTATCGAGTAAATCCCCTAGCAGAATCTGCGCCTGTGTCTGTCCGAGCGGCACAGACTTGGTGGCTGCTGCGATCTGGTTCTCCAGCCAGCTGAAAGCGTAGCCCTCGGCAAGCGTTGCAGGGGACAGGCCACGGTTGATGCCAGCGACAGCAAACATCACCACATAACTTGGGTTGGCGCATTGCGGATAGGGATCACCAATATCGCGTAGCAACCGCTGCAGCGAACGTCCCATATCAACATCTTCCAGAAGCAGTTCGCTGGTTTCACGGCACGCTTGCAGATAGTCGTTAAGCTTATCAATCGTCTGTTTATCTTTTTGCTGCCAGGCTGCTGCTGCAAGATGCACCGCGGGCAGATCAAGCAGAGCAATACCCTGTTGAAAAATGCCATGAATCCAGGCACTGGTGTCATCGGCATTGTTAACAACACCCTGCGTGATCGCCGCCTCCAGACCACCGGAGTAGGCATAGGCACCTACCGGCAGCGCCTGGGAACAAAGTTGCAGTAACCGGGCTGTATCACTCATATCAGACTAGTGGTCATGTTCGTGTGAGGGCTCGTGTGAGTGGTCGTGTGAATGGTCGTGTGAATGGTCGTGGGAATGGTCGTGGGAATGCTCATGTTCATGTGTTGAGTGGCTATGATACGCGCCATCTTCAGGTTGAAACGGCAGGTCGCAGTGTTCAACGGTACCACCAAGCCCGCGCACCATATCATCAAGCACATAGTCCGGCTGAAAGAGCAGTTGCCCCTGCTCGACCGCGAGAGAGACATGTCGATTACCCAGATGATAAGCAATACGCGCCAGCAGCCAATCGTCAGGGGTCGTCACCTTCGATACCGGTTCCGCTGCGGCATCTACGCTGAAATGTTCTCCTGATGATGCGATCAGAACATCCCCATCCCGCAGGAAGTCCCCCTGCTCCAGAAACCAGCCAATCTCCTTACCGGCAAGGGAACGCGCCTTGCCCCGGCTTCTGGTGCGGGCGCCAAAATCAAGAGACACAGCATCAGTGCTTTGATCCTGCTGATTTCCGACACTTAACTTCTCAAAGCAATCTATGCGCACGATTAAAACAACGAATATCTCTGGGCCAGCGGTAGGACGTCAGCCGGCTCACAGGTTAACAGCTCACCGTCAGCACGGACTTCGTAGGTTTCCGGGTCAACTTCCATTTCAGGCTGGTAGGTGTTGTGAACCATATCGGCCTTGGTGACATCCCGGCAGGCTTTGACCGCTGAGATGGATTTACTGATGCCAATATCAACACCCGATGCCGCAAAGGCCTGGCTCACAAAAGTCAGGGACGTCGTTTCGAGGGCCCGGCCAAAGGCACCAAACATGGGCCGGTAGTGCACGGGCTGCGGCGTCGGGATTGAAGCATTCGGATCACCCATGGGCGCTGCAGCGATCATGCCGCCTTTAATGATCATCGCTGGTTTAACACCGAAAAACGCAGGCTTCCAAAGTACCAGATCAGCAAGTTTACCCACTTCAATCGAGCCGACTTCATGCGCAATACCATGCGCCACCGCCGGATTGATGGTGTATTTTGCAATGTATCGTTTCGCGCGAAAATTATCCGCGCCGCTGTCTTGTGGCAGAAAACCACGCTGCACCTTCATCTTGTGAGCGGTCTGCCAGGTACGGATGATAACTTCACCCACGCGACCCATGGCCTGCGAATCAGACGCGATCATCGAAAACGCACCGAGGTCGTGGAGAATGTCTTCTGCGGCAATGGTCTCCTTGCGAATTCTTGAATCCGCAAAGGCAACGTCCTCAGGGATATTCGGATCCAGATGGTGACAGACCATCAACATATCGAGATGCTCGTCCACCGTGTTTATCGTATAAGGCCGCGTCGGGTTGGTTGAGGATGGCAGTACGTTGGGTAAGCCACAGGCCTTGATAATATCGGGCGCATGCCCTCCCCCGGCACCTTCTGTGTGGAAGGTATGAATGGTTCGTCCTTTGAAGGCCGCGATCGTATCTTCGACGAAACCGGATTCGTTCAGCGTATCAGTGTGAATGGCTACCTGAATATCAAACCGTTCAGCAACATCCAGGCAGTTATCGATCGCCTGGGGTGTTGTCCCCCAGTCTTCATGCAGCTTTAGCCCCATAGCGCCTGCTGCAAGCTGCTCATCGAGCGGCCCGGGTAAACTTGCATTACCCTTGCCCATAAAACCCAGGTTCATGGGAAAGCCATCTGCGGCTTGCAGCATCTTGGTAATGTGCCAGACGCCGGGCGTGCAGGTTGTTGCATTGGTACCGGTCGCAGGCCCCGTGCCGCCGCCTAACATTGTGGTGATGCCGCTCATCAGCGCTTCTTCAATCTGCTGAGGACAAATGAAGTGAATATGCGCGTCAATACCACCCGGGGTAAGGATCATGCCTTCGCCAGCAATGGCCTCGGTACCAGGGCCAACAACAATGTCGACACCAGGTTGAGTATCTGGGTTGCCTGCTTTACCAATGCGCCAGATACGCCCCTCCTTAATACCAACATCGGCTTTAATGATGCCCCAGTGATCAATGATCAGCGCATTGGTAATGACCGTATCGGCCACCTCGGCACCCAGCGCCTGACTTTGACCCATGCCGTCCCGGATAACCTTGCCGCCGCCAAACTTGACCTCGTCACCGTAGATCGTCAGATCCTGTTCCACCTCAACGATCAGATCCGTATCTCCGAGGCGAACCTTGTCTCCGGTGGTTGGACCAAACATATCCGTATAGGCTTTCCTGCTGATCGTAGTCATACCTTGTTCTCCAGTTCGCCCATCACTTCTCCTCTAAACCCGAAGACAGCGCGTTTGCCCGCATACTCAACAAGCTCGACCGTCCGACTTGATCCAGGTTCAAATCGTACCGCTGTGCCTGCCGGGATATTCAGCCGGAATCCCGTGGACGCTGCACGGTCGAACGCAAGTGCAGGGTTGGTCTCAGCAAAGTGATAATGGGAGCCCACCTGAATCGGCCGGTCTCCTTTATTGGCAACTTCGACTGTGATGGTTTTTCTTCCCGCGTTCAGCGTGATATCTCCATCTGCGAGTATGTATTCACCTGGCTTCACAAGCGCTCCTAAACAATGGGTTCATGGACGGTGACCAACTTGGTGCCGTCCGGAAAGGTTGCTTCAACCTGAATTTCGTGCAGCATCTCTGGCACACCCGCCATAACATCATCTGCGCTTAAAATGGTTTTCCCGTGGGCCATCAATTCGGCGACTGACCTTCCATCCCGGGCGCCTTCCATCACTTCAGCAGAGATCAGCGCGACCGACTCCGGGTAGTTGAGTTTCACACCGCGCGCAAGCCGCCTCTCGGCCAGGAGCGCTGCCGTAAAGATAAGCAGCTTATCTTTGTCTCTTGGCGTAAGTTCCATAGTGTTCCTCTTATCCCGTGACGTGATTGTAGATTTAAGTTTTCCAGATTCTTGGGCGCTCTCCAAGGCCTTCGGTCCGCAGGAAGTTAGCGGCATGAAGCCTGTCCCTGATGGCAAAGAAGCCCTCCCGGCATTGCTCCGGTGAGTCGCCGATATAACGCACAATCAAGGTGCGACTCTTCAGCGTCACTCCCCATTCCTGCGCATTAAATTCGTGCTGCAATCCAGCCACCAGTGCCCGCATCGCCGCTTCATCTGGCAACGAAGATACCGCAATCAATGTGCCAAACATGCTTTTTCCAGCGAGGCCCCAGGGTTCGTTCTGCAGGTTTTGGCCAAGGTGAAGTTGCTCACGATGCACCAGCCTGCCTGCGATATTGATCAGCGAGGTCTGCGTGAGCTCACCCTCAGAGAAATCCTCACCTGAAGCGCGTCGGCCAAGCGCGATCATTTCCCAACCGAGATAGGCACTGCTCTCCTGCAGGTTGACGACCTGCAGGAGAGAGGCCCTGCTGCTTTTGAAAAAAATAGTCTCCTGCGGCAACCATTCAACCAGCGCTCGTTCTGCCAGCGTAATCGTTTGCCGATTCACTTGCGCGGCCATAGCGGGTAGGCACCGATAATGTTTGCCCGCGGCCGGTGTTGTATAAACCGCGTGGGTGTTCTCTTCTGCCGTTATCTGGACATCCAGTGAATCACCACCCACCAATCCCCCGGGTGGATGGAGCACGTAAATATGACAGCTACCGTCTGCTTGAGCGAACGGGCGCTGCACGCGCAGAGGTCCCTGATGCTCGGCCAGGGTTAAACGCGTTTGTCCCTGACGCTCAACTGTCTTCAGTTTCAGAAAAGCTGGCCAACTTCTTGCTGCAGGATTGGATACATCAATACTCACCGCTACACTATAGGCATTTCCTGTGCCATTTCATCCTGACATTTGCTGGCCCAGGTTATACCAGCAATCCGAGAGAGGCTTCACATTGATTCGAGCGCTTGAACCACAGCCCCTGACCGCAGAGGCATTCCAGATTTTTGGCGATGTGATTGACACCCATCACGATGATGTTGTCACCATCAATGAGGGCAACACCCTTCGATTTAACGATCTGGCCCGGCTCGATTTAGCCGAATCCGGAGGGCGACCATCGATCAATATTTTCAGGTCCACGCCACTGCCATTCCCGATCACCATCCAGACAATGGAGCGGCACCCAAAATCGAGCCAGGCTTTTTATCCCATTAGCGGCCTGCCCTATCTTGTGGTGGTTGCGCCACCGGGGGAATTCGATGCTGCCAAGATCTGCGTGTTTCAGGCCAACGGCCATCAGGGTGTAAATTACCATCGGGGGACCTGGCACCACTACAGCCTGGCAACAACGGACGTTTCAGATTTTCTCGTCGTTGACCGGATTGCGACTGATAACAACTGCGACGAGGTCACGTTACCCGTCGAATCACAATTGCAAATCACGAGTGGCTTATGAGCGACTACCTGCCAACCTACTTAATGGCCTACAGCGACTCTTCATTCACAAACCCACATGAAGTTGCGAGACCTGATGAGCCGCTGGAGTGCACCGGGAATTTCACCCATATGGGCGCCAAATACTGGGGTTTCGAAACCTTACGTCATCGCGCGACACAACCGCTGGGCAACCGCGAGGGCCACCGCTTTGATCACGATGCCTATCACTGGTTTCAACTTGGCCTGAACAACGCCGCTGAGGTTAACCAGATCCGGATCAGCACAAAGTGGTTCACAGGCAACCAGGTGCCAGCAGTTTCAATAATGCTGGGCGACGAACACAACATGACTGAGGTGCTCAGCAGGGTGACGTTGGAACCTGATCAGGAACATCTCTTTGACATACCCCCGACCGGTGCAACAACCTGCCTGGTTCGTTGTTATCACGAAGGTGGCATTGCCAGGGTCAGCCTCTATGGCAGCCATCATCATGTGACCGACCCGCCTCTCAACCTGCTTGAATTCGCCGACATATCCCACGTATCCAATGAACACTACGGCCACCCAAGAGACGCCGTTAACGGTCAGCGCCAGGTGGACTACATGCTGGGCTGGGAGTCAGCGAGAAGCGGTTTTGGCGAGCAGGCACTTTTTCACCTGCGAAAACCCACGTTGGTCTCAGACATCATCGTCGACACCTATCTGCACCGACTCAACCCACCTTTGAGCTGCCATGTTTTTGGTATACGGCTGGATGCAGCGCAAAGTCTGCCCGCGTTATGGGAAGAAAGACCCAGATGGTCAGTGGTGTTTGATGACGGGCATTGCGTGGTGCCGCAGGACTTCACCGCTTACATGCAGGCGCAGCACTATCTGTCAGAGCCTGTTTCAAACCCAAAATCTTTTAACATTCGACTCGAAACGAATTCGCCGGCCTGGCTGCCGATCCTTTCTTTTGGTGAGCTCCACCCGGACCGATGGCACCGGTTTACAGAGATTGAATCTGAAGAGGTCATGACACACCTTTTGTACATGCACTATCCAAACGGCGGTATTCATGGCTTGAAAGTGTTCGGTCTTGAGCAGGACCGCTAGCCGGACAACTGATCGAGCCATACCCGCTGTAAGTCTTCGGCAAGAAAGCTGCTACGAATACTGTTCGCGGCAAGCTGCTTCGCCTGCTCAATGGTCATATCCAGGTGCTGATGCAGCGCTGCAAAATTATCCAGAAGGTAGCCGCCAAAATAGGGTGGATCATCGGAGTTTACCGTCACATTCATCCCCTGGGACAACATACTCAGTATCGGATGCTCGCTCATGTCGGCATAGACACGCAGCCGGACATTGGATAGTGGACAAACCGTCAGTGGTACCTGCCTGTCTACGAGATAACTGACGAGCGCAGGATCTTCAAGCGACCGTACGCCGTGATCAACCCGTTCGACCCCAAGAGCCTCCAGCGCTGTCCAGATGTAAGCCGGTGGGCCCTCTTCTCCCGCATGGGCAACCAATCGATAACCCTGAGACCGCGCTTCCTCATAGACGCCCCGGAACTTCTCCGGAGGATGCCCAAGTTCCGAGCTGTCCAATCCCACGGACTGTATCTCGTCGCGGAAGGATTCTGCTTCCTTGAGCGTCGCGTAGGCATCCGCCTGATCGAGGTGGCGAAGAAAGGACATGATCAGCGCTGAAGACTGACCCCAGTCTTCCCGGGCCGCCGCCATCGCCGCCAGGAAGCCGTTCATCACGGTCGCAAAGGCAATGCCACGGCTGGTGTGCGTCTGCGGATCAAACATGATTTCTGTATGCACGATACCTTCTGTTCGACAGCGCTCAAGGTAGGCATACATCAGATCGTAGAAGTCGGCCTCATCAATCAACACACCCGCGCCAAGATAATAGATATCAAGAAAACTCTGCAGATCAGTGAACTCATAAGCCCGCCTCACCGCAGCTTCATCCCGATAAGGCAGGTCGACGCCGTGTTTGCGAGCGAGCCGAATCAGCATCTCAGGTTCAAGCGTACCCTCAATGTGAAGATGTAGCTCCGCTTTCGGTAAAGCCCGAACCGCTGCCAGAAAATCGCTCACAGTTTATCGCTCAAGGTTCCGGGGCCGGTATTCCGGATTCATAACGCGCCCAGTTCTGAACGAGTTCATCGAGCACAACTGAACCAACCCGGTAGCCGGACTCTACGGCGATATCCAGACCCGCGTACTTGTAACCCTGGGTTTCTTTCAACAGATTTTCGGCTGCCGTCCGTCCAGGCGGTTGCATCGTAAAATTACTTCCCAGCCTCAATACCATCATTCGGTCTTTGTCTGCGCGATTGATCCGGTCAAGCCACATCATTGACTGATAGGTCCCGGTATCTTCCATACCGGAAGTCACCATGTTGCCCTTGCCTGCCGTCCAGTAGTGCACCAGCTGATTTGCCCAATCGTTGAGCAAACTACCATGCCAGAAGGTGAGCGCCGCAATATGGTCCCCTTTCATAACAATCGGCTTACCCTGGGCATTGGGGTGCGCCGTATAAAGCGCGCGTTCCTGCTGCACGGTAGGATCATCCGGTAGCACAATATCCCGGGTCAGCTGATACGCCCATTCCGTCAGGTCGCCATTGAGCTGAAAAAGCTCACCGCTCGGCTCAGGTCGGTCCGGGTCCAAAGGTCTGGTGGTGTACCTCGGAAAATAGCCGAATGGCCAATCCTCTGGCATTTCCCTGGCATCAATTTGATGAGACAGATCGCCATCTACGAGATACTCAGCCCAGGCTGCCGAACCCACGGTGGCATCCTCAGGATCGATTCCCGCAATGCCGACAACCAGCCAGTAAGCCTTGGACAAATCAAATCGCGGGTCCATGCCAAGGGCCATGGTCGCCGCTGCCGCCCTGGCGGTGCCGATACCGGTTGCCATCAACAAAAACTGCTCATCACCGTTGTAATGCAGGTCCTTGTAGCCGAGAAACGGCAGGATTTCTGTAAATTCACGACGCTCTTTCCAGAGCTGAAATTCGCCAGCGCGATCACCGGTATCCTCTCCAATCTCAAACATGGTGACGATGACCACCCGGACAGGTCGGGGCGAGCGCGTATCGTCGGCTGCCACGCCAGGCTCCCCGGGTGTGTCTGCGAGATCACAACCGATCAGACATAAGCTCAACAGCAAACAGGTAAACCTAATTTTCATCGGTTTCACACAGCTGATATTGACGGCAGATGAACCCGCGACGAGGTGCAGGATGATTATTCAAAGGCTTAAAACCACGGGATTCAAAATCGATTTCAAAGTCAGCGAGGCGTTCTCGATAGGTTGCAAGCAGCGCCGCGCGCGTTGTGTCATCAACGAACGCAAACCGGAGCGAGTTCTCGCTGAGCAGCCTGATTTCATCCCAGGAAAGATTAAACGCCCTGACCGCCACAAAAAACTCATCTGTCATGGTTGAGTCCCACATCCCCCGGTCATCCGTAGACAGGGCAACCGGTATGCCGGTCCTGAGATACTCCGGGAACGGGTGCGCATTGAAGTCATCGTAGTAATCAAGCAACAGGTTGCTGATCAGATTGATTTCAATCATGTAAGGACCATGACGAAACAGCCGCATGGTGTCCGGGTCGGTAATCAGGTTCAGGCCATGCCCGATACGATCAGCGCCCAGCAGCAGCGTATCTCGAACATGATCATTCGGCTCGTCTACTTCTCCTGCGTGTATAGAGAGTTTCACCGCGCTGTATTCCCGGCGCAACTCCCGGAACACCGGCAGAAAACGAAGCGGGTAACCCTTGTCGTCATCCTCTCGACCCACCATGTTAATGGCTACCCATGGCTCGTTCGTGGCAACCAGATGGTATGCATCCCGAAGCGATTGTTCAGCGTCAGGGAGGAAACGCAATATTGCCTGTTGGAATCGAACGGTCAGGCCAGTGTCTTCTACATCATCCTGGGCAAGACGCTGCCGATAAATCTCAGCCACCGATGCCGGGGATATCGGCTCACCCAACGGGGTTCGATAGCCAAACGCCGTGACCTGAGGTTCAACATAGATCAAGCCTTCATCGCTGAACGCCTGAAAGTGGCGCGCCATGAGATCGCCCTGGAGGTAAGGGTCTGCGATCAGGTCTCCCAGTCGCTGCCAGTGTGCCTCAAAGAACTCTTCCCGGCCTTCATAGGGTTTATCCAGAACAACGGCGTTTAACCAGCCCGTGCGTTCGCGTTCGGACAGCGACTCAAGCGCCACATATTCCTGCTGCTCACAGGCCGGTAACGCAGCCCAGGTCGCGTGCACGATGGTTTGAAACATGAGGTGATAGGGTGTCGTGTCAAACCCCTGCCAGCCATACTCTCGACAATTGTTGATACGGACCTTGGTGTAGTACCGGTAACCGTGATCAGTTTCATCAGTGGCCGCTTCGAGCCACCATTGCGCAAAGGCAGATCCGGACATATGGTGATGCAGATCCCCGCCCTTTGGCATTTCATACAGGAATTGAAGAAGTTCTTCGTCGGAGGCGGTGGCTTTGAAGGTGTCAAACCAATCCGCGCTGCTATAAACGGGGATCAGTGACAAAAAAATCAGGCAGTATCTAGCAACAAAACGGGGCAAACTATCTCTCTCATTAACGCTTGCAAGATTCTATTAGATCGGTGCGGGTCCGACTAGTAGAATTAAGGCATGAACGACTACCCCAGAGACTTAATCGGCTACGGCGCGAATCCACCTGATCCGGCCTGGCCAAACGGCGCGCGACTGGCGCTTCAATTTGTCATCAACTACGAGGAAGGCGGCGAAAATAATATCCTGCACGGAGATCGCGCCTCGGAAACATTTCTATCAGAGATTATCGGTGCCAATGCCTACGAGGCGCGGCATATGAGTATGGAATCTCTGTATGAATACGGTAGTCGAGCCGGCTTCTGGCGATTGCATCGATTGTTCCAGCAATATCAGATACCTGTGACGGTATACGGGGTTGCCATGGCCATGGCACGCAACCCCGACGTGGTAGACGCTATGCTCAAAGCCGACTGGGAAATCGCTTCCCATGGCTATCGATGGATCGACTATCAGTTTATTCCCGAAGACATAGAGCGTGAGCATATGGCGCGGGCGATAGAAATCCACGAACAACTGACCGGAAGCAAGCCCCTTGGCTGGTATACCGGTAGAGACAGTCCCAACACGCGGAAGCTGGTGCTTGAGCACGAGCAGTTTCTTTATGACAGTGATTCTTACGCCGACGACCTCCCCTATTGGCACAACGACAATGAACGCTCGCACCTGATCATTCCCTACACACTGGATAACAACGACATGCGATTCGCGGCACCTCAGGGATTCAACGCCGGGGATCAGTTTTTTAATTACCTGAAAGATGCGTTTGATACCCTCTATGAAGAAGGCGGCAAGATGATGAGCGTCGGATTACATTGCCGAATTATCGGTAAACCCGGCAGGCTGGCTTCACTAAAGCGGTTTTTGGCCTACGCTACGGAAAAGTCTGACGTCTGGTTCTGCCGGCGCGTTGACATTGCTAGACACTGGCATCGGTATCACCTGCCCTCGGACGCGGAATAACAAACTCCAGCAGCATTGCGATCAAAGCGCCCGTAAAAACAGGGAACTGCAGAATCGTGGCAATCTCTGCGGGTAACGCCGGCAAACGTACAACCACGACCGCAATCAGATAACCCAGTCCCACGGATACCGCGACGACACACCAGTCGCGCACCGTTGGTGCTGACATTTCAACAACGCGGAATCCTGAAAAGGCCACAAGCATGAACATCAGCAGGGTTGCACCAAATATCACCTCAGAGGGAATCGCCTGGAAGAACACCGTCACAACGGGCACACATCCCAAAACGATCAGAAACGCGGCCACGTATCGACCGACGTATCGACTGCAGACGCCGGTTAGCCTGATTACGCCGTTGTTCTGAGAAAATGTCGTGCTGGGAAAGGTGCAGACGAGGGCTGATATCAGCGAATTCAACGCTGTTCCCATAACGCCGCCGCGCACGCGTAACCAGTAGTCTGATGTGCCCGTTTCAAGTCCGGACAGGTTGTTCGTCGCTGTAATATCACCAATAGATTCCATCGCTGACACCAGGAAGATCGGCATGATCAGTAAAACCGTATAGAGATCGACAGCCAGTGGATATCGCCAGGGTTCCGGGAAGAAAAAAACACCGGCTGAAGTAACCCCCGAAAAATCGGCAAAACCCAGGTAGCTCGATAACACAATACCGATTACCAGCCCCACGGTGATACTGCTCAGTCTCAGCCACATCTGACCGAAGCTGGCGAGCAACACAATGACGACAAAAACAGCACCAGCCAACAGCATTCGCTCAGTACCGGTGCCTTCAGTGCCACCAGCACCGAGAAACGCCTGTTCAAGATTGGAAAACGTCGCCGCAATCAAGGACAACCCGATCAGAATGATCGTCGCGCCGGCGACATTGGTGGTAATGATGTTCTTTAACTGGCGGACGAACAACGACAGCACCAGCATAATCAGCGCGCAGACCGCAGAAGAGCCAAAAATTGTCCCCAGCGCAGCGCGCGTGGACATGTCGGGTATTAACTGCTGATAGGCAAAGATCAGGGAGCCAATAAACGCAAAACTGGTGCCCTGAATACTGAGCAGACCCGTACCCAGCGGTCCAATACGATGTATTTGCAGCAGCGTTGCAAAACCAGACACCACCAGCGCGGTACCAATGACATAAGCGGTATCCTCGGCATTAAGCCCCATGCCCAACGCAATCAGGAAGGGAGCCGTTAATATGCCGCCGATAATCGCAAGCAGATGTTGCAGCCCCACCAATGCGGCGCCGGCTACCGGCGGCCTATCCTCGAGCTTATAGAGCAGCAGCGGTCTTAGAGAATCTTCAGCCACTAGTTGCCTGTTTGCGGTTGCAGGGTTTCAAGCACACGGTCCACCGTAAAAGTGCCGGGTTTTTGGCGTGGTGGAAACAGCCGCAGAGAACCCACAAACTGCCTGACGGCAGCCCCGGCGAGCCCGCCAGCGATCGGCACCTTGTGATCCCACCAGACGTTGTAGCTGTTGGAATCGGTATCTGCCCGTTCAAAGGGGTCGCGCCTCAGGTGAAACACCTTGGGAATTCGCAGGGTCACAAAAGGATCTCGCCAGACGTCAAAACGTCTGGACCTTTGCTCTGCATAAACCACTTTCCAATCGTCGATGCGCGTTGCAACCAGCTTACCGTCGTCGCTGAAGTAAAAGAACTCCCGACGTGGCGGCCGCTCGGCTTCACCCTTCAGATGGGGTAAAAAATCATAACCATCCAGATGAACCTGGAAGGTCTTTTCGCCAATATCCTTACCCGTTTTTAAGTCAGCGACGATACTGTCATCGCCAACTGCTGCCATTAACGTCGGCACCCAATCCAGGTGAGACATGACGCTGTTACTAATAACGCCCGCCGGGATCTGCCCGGGCCAGCGAATCATGGCAGGGACCCTGAAACCGCCCTCCCAGTTAGTATTTTTTTCTCCTCGAAATGGCGTAATCGCAGCATCCGGCCATTGGTTGAAGTGCGGACCATTGTCCGTGGAGTAGATGACAATGGTGTTGTCGGCAACCCCGAGATGCTCGAGCCGGTCTAGCAACTGACCGACGTGACCATCGTGTTCAAGCATGCCGTCGTTATAAAAGCCCTGACCTGAAACCCCCAACTGCGAAGGTTTTACCCGCGTGTAGTAGTGCATTCTCGTTGCGTTAAACCAGAGAAAAAACGGCTTTTCCTGCGCTACCGCCCGCTCCATAAACACCAGGGATTCCGCCAGAAACTCTTCATCGATTGTCTCCATACGCTTTTTGGTAAGCGGACCACTGTCCTCGATACTGCCGTCCGCGTTACTTCTGATAACGCCTCTTGGGCCCAAACGTTCACGGAAGGCCGGGTTTTGTGGGTAGTCAGGATCTTCCGGAGTCTCCTCAGCATTCAGGTGGTATAGATTGCCGAAAAAGACATCAAAGCCATGATTGGTAGGCAAAAACTCGTCCCGGTCGCCGAGATGATTTTTACCGAACTGGCCGCTGGTGTAGCCATGGGGTTTTAACATTTCTGCCAGGGTCGGGTCTTCGGGTTGTATCCCTATCATTGAACCAGGCACCCCGACTTTCGTCAGGCCGGTTCGGATAGGGTGCTGCCCGGTAATAAAAGCAGAGCGCCCGGCTGTACAACTTTGCTCGCCGTAGTAATCGGTAAAGATCACGCCTTCGTTGGCGATACGATCAATATTCGGCGTTTGATAACCCATCTGGCCCATGCTGTAGCGACTGATATTCCAGATGCCAATATCATCACCCCAGATCACCAGAATGTTGGGTTTGTCTGCGGCGTAAACGGGACTGAACGCTATTACGTTCAGTAAAAGTGCGTTCAGAAAAAGTGCACGCAGCAATAAACGGTGTCGCCCGATTGAGTTTCGCATCATCATGGGTCTTCCTGTCATTGATCCCCGTTAAAGGTACAGGAATTTTCCGAGAAAAATCAGGGCAATAACTGTCACTGCCAACGGGCACTCACCAATTTTGCCACTCAACAGCTTGATCACCGCATAAGTAATAAACCCAAGTCCTATGCCGTCAGCAATGGAGAAGGACAGCGGCATTCCCAGCGCACACACCACAGCGGGGGCGCTCTCCGTCATATCTTCCCAATCCAGTTCTGCAAGACTTTGCGCCATCAGACAGGCGACAAACAGCAAAGCCGCCGCCGTCGCATAAGCAGGAACCGTTTGCGCAAGCGGGGCAAAAAAGAGACAGAGCATAAACAGGACCGCCACCGTCACGGCGACCAGCCCGGTACGACCACCGGACTGAACACCCGCGGCACTTTCGATATAGGAGGTGGTTGATGAAGTACCTGCCATCGCACCCAGTGCTGTCGCTGAAGAGTCTGCCAGCAGTGCTCTGCTCAGCCTGGGCAATCTACCCTGCTCGTCTACCAGCCCGGCTCGATTTGCGACACCCACCAGCGTTCCCGCGGTATCAAAAACATCCACCAGCAGCATGGTGAGAATCACGGTAACCATCGATACATCGAGCACCGCTACCAGATCGAACTTCAGGAACACCGGTTCAAGAGACGGTGGTGCAGAGACGATGCCGCGATAGTCAGCGTCGCCGACTGCGAGGCCCAGCACCGTTGCGGTCAGAATACCAATAATCACTGCACCGGTGACGCCGCGCGCGGTTAATGCAGCGATCAAAGCGAAAGCGCCCAGACAAATCAGCGGGCCAGCAGTATGCAACGCACCCAGACCAACGAGCGTCGCCGGATTGTCGACGACAACCCCGGCGTTCTTCAGGGCAATGAAACCAAGAAACAGCCCAATGCCGGCAGAGATGCCCAACTTCAGGTTCCTGGGAATGGCGTTTATCAGCCATTCCCTGACCGGTAAAATGCTCAGGATGATGAAAAGAATACCGGAGACAAACACGGCACCCAGCGCCGTCTCCCAGGTATGCCCAAGACCGAGCACCACCCCGTAGGTAAAGAATGCGTTTTGCCCCATCCCGGGTGCCTGGGCAATCGGATAATTGGCCCACAATCCCATGATGCAGGATCCCAATGCTGCGGCGAGACAGGTCGCAACAAAAACAGCACCAAAGTCCATGCCGGCTTCGGACAGAATCGCCGGGTTAACAACAGTGATGTAAGCCATCGAAAGAAAGGTTGTCACCCCTGCAAGAATTTCGGTCCGCACATCCGTCCGATGTTCAGACAGTTTAAAAAAGCGATCCAGAATTTCTTTCAATTTCAATCCGCAGACACGTTAACAACCACACTGCTTACAATGACAAATAGCGGTCTGCAATGCTACTCTGCCGCCATGGAAAAATTGTTTATTTCAGCAGAAGACCTGCTCGTTGATTCATTCAAACTGGCAGATCAGATATACCGCAGCGGCTTCAGACCGCATTTTATCGTTGGCGTCTGGCGAGGCGGCGCACCGGTTGGTATCGCCGTACAGGAGTATCTGGATTGCGTTGGACTGGACACCGACCACATTGCCATCAGAACGTCCTCCTACTATGCGATTGACCAGCAGGATAAAGAAGTCCGCGTGCACGGCCTGAATTACATCGTCGATAACGTCAATGCAGAAGACGAATTGTTGCTGGTGGATGATGTCTTCGATTCGGGTCGGAGCATTGTCGCCATTCTGAACGAACTGAAAGACAAGACCAGGGCGAACATGCCACAAACCATCAAAATCGCGACGCCCTACTACAAACCAGAACGTAACATGACCGACATCGTGCCGGATTATTTCATACATGAGACAGACAGATGGCTCGTGTTCCCGCATGAACTGACAGGCCTCACGCCCGAAGAACTGGCCGCTGCAAAACCGGCAGTTTCTGACATGCTCAGCAAGGCCCGAAAAAACCAGCAGGAACAGGCATCATGAAAGTCCGCATTGTCGATTTAAAATCAGACGCCGCACCTGCAGCGGTGACTGATTCATTGATAGAGTCCGGATTCGCCGTGGTAGAAAATCACCCGATACCCGCTGAAGAACTGGCCCATTTTTATTCCCTGTGGGACGAGTTTTTCTGTGAGGGTAATCCCAGGCAGTACGCAACCGATGCAGCATCTCAGGCAGGCTATTTTTCACCGACCCTCGCAGAAACGGCAAAGGGACACGAGGCACAGGACCTCAAAGAGTATTTTCAGTATTGGCCTGGTGGCGGCCTGCCGGAACAGGTAAAAGCCATCACCCTCAGATACTACGACGCAATTTTCGACCTGGGGGGCACGGTTGCAACCTGGTTGCAGGAAAATACCGCTGCGGAACTCTGGACTCATATCGACAAGCCGTTGGCTGAATACCTTTCCCGAAAGCAGACCTTACTTCGCATCCTGAGATACCCACCGCTGACAGGCAACGAACCCCCCGACGCCATTCGGGCCGGCGCGCATGAAGATATCAACCTGCTGACGATGCTCCCCGCTGCCAGCCAGTCCGGACTCGAATTGCAACCCAAAGGACAGAACAACTGGGTTCCGGTAGAAGCGCCTGAAGGCTCGATTGTGATTAACATCGGCGACATGCTGCAGGAACTGACCCGGGGGACACTACCCTCAACAACACACCGCGTTGTGAATCCGACCGGGGAAGCCGCCAAACTCGCCAGATTAACTGCGCCCGTTTTTTGCCACCCCTATCCTGAAATGGTCCTCTCTGAACGGTATACCGCGGGCGCTTACCTGCACGAAAGACTCAATGAGATCAATCCGGAACCCCTGCGTCCGGCATGAAGGTTATTTTTGACACGGACCCGGGCATTGACGATGCCATGGCCCTGCTCTACCTGAATGCCTGCGACACACTGGACCTGTTAGCAATCACCACGGTATTCGGCAACGCCCACATTGATCGCTGTACCGTTAATGCGCTGATTTTAAGAGAGCAATTCAAAATGCGCACGCCTGTCTTTGTCGGCGCAGCCGGCCCTCTCAACGGCGAGAAACGCGAGGAATTCCCGGATTTCGTGCACGGTATTAATGGCCTCGGCGATATTGATCTGCCACAACCAACGGGTACCCCTGAGTCAGTGAGCGCCGCCGATGCAATTGTCGAACTGATCCGCCGCCACCCGGGAGAAGTGACCATTATTGCTGTAGGTCACCTGACCAATATCGCGACGGCGATAACCGGAGCGGCAGACATTGCGCCACTAATAAAAAGTATTGTTTTTATGGGCGGTGCCTGTGAGTGCGAAGGCAACATTTCGCCTTTCGCGGAAGCGAACATCGGCGGTGACCCGGAAGCCGCCGAAACCGTGTTTCGAAGTGGTATACCCCTAACCATGGTGGGGCTGGATGTGACGCTAAAGATCCGTATGTCGATCTCATTTTTGGAGGACCTTATCTCGGATTTTCCCGGAACCGGTCAACCGCTGATCGCCATGAACCGCTATTACGCCGACTTTTACCAACAAAGGCACGGCTGGAACGACTTTCCGGTACACGATTCCTCTGCCGTCGCCTGCGCCGCAGCACCGGGACTGTTCGAAACCACCTACGGACAGCTCAGCTGTGTGCTCGAGGGCGAAGCCAGGGGCCAGACCCTTTTCCAACCTGAGACCAGCGGCCATCACCAGGTTTGCTTCGGCGTCAATTCCGAAGCGCTCTTGCAGGACTATGCGGACAAGATCACCACGCGCTACCGCACCTAAATCTCAGAACCTATCGAGCCTGCGCCTGCTGTTCCAGCCAGGCGGATAGTTCAACCCTTTCCTCGGCGGTCATGCCCGTTAAATTACCCAATGGCATGTAACCCGTTTGAATCGCCGTTAGCATCTGTGTGGCTGACTGCAGAACCGCCTGCCGGTCATCCATCAAGATACCCGCCGGTGGTGCAACGAATCCCGGCTGGGTCGGATTCTGCGCATGGCAGACCGTGCAATGACGATCAATCAGGGTAAACGCCAGCTCATCTTCGACCTGAACAGCGAGGGCCGCGGATTGTTGCGAGACTCTTTCGTAACCGAGCAGACCAGCGAGCAACGCGAATGCAAGAAACGCACGAATCAGAATCCAGGGATTGACGATACCGCGATGCCGGAGATTAAAGAAATGTCTGGCATAGGCTGTAATCGCAATGATGGCGATCAAAATGAGCCAGTTGTAATGATGTCCGTAGAGGAACGGATAGTGATTGCTGATCATGCAAAACAGTACTGGCAGCGTAAAGTAGTTGTTATGGGTTGAACGTTGCTTCGCGAAAGCCGCAGGTGCTGGATCAGGCGTTAGCCCGGCCTGTACCGCTGCGACAAAAACCTTCTGTGCGGGAATGATGCCAAGGAACACATTGCCCGCCATGATTGTTCCCATCAGTGCGCCAACGTGGAGAAACGCCGCGCGGTCAGAAAACAGCTGGGTCGCCAGCCAACACTGAATACCGATAAATAGCGCCAGGAGCGCTGCGAACAAAATCGGCTGATGCCTTAGGGGTGAGCGGACCAACGCCTCATACACCAGCATGCCTGAAAGCAGGTAGCCAATACTGGCAACAATCGCGACGTTCGGGTCTTCAATCCATTTTCCGACACCGACCAGATACGACTGGGATTGCAGATAGTAGACGGCAATCATCAGCAGGGTGCCGGTTATCCAGGTGGTATAGGCTTCCCATTTCGACCAGTGCAACACTTTTGGCCAGCTCGGTGGCGCCAGCTGGTACTTGTGGAAATTGTAGATACCGCCACCGTGTATTGACCACAATTCGCCTTTGATACCCTCTGACTTTTTGTCTTCACCGGGATCTTCAAGACTATTATCGAGCCAGACAAAATGGAGCGAAGCACCAATCCAGGCAATGCCGGTGATCAGGTGTAACCACCGAACAATCAGACTGAACCAATCTACCAGATATGCTTCCAACACCACTCTCCTTTCAGGTTTTCTCACCAGCGACGTAAGTCGCCTCGACGATTCGATCATCGCCCAGGGTCATCATCACAAAGAGTTCATCTTCAATGGATTTGCTGAGGCCGACACGCCGTTCAATCGTGGGATCCCGCGTTGGATTCAGCATCACAAAGTCCGCCTCCTTGCCTGCCGTCAGATTTCCAATGAAAGAATCGAGGCCAAGCGTCTGGGCATTGCCGAGCGTCATCATCGCAAGCGACGCCATCGCTGGCAGTCGCTGCCCCTGTAAACTGCAGACCTTGTAAGCGTCAGCCGCCGTGCGCAACATGGAAAGACTGGTGCCACCCCCAACGTCAGACGCCAGACCGACTTCCACACCTGCGCCTTTAAGCTGATCCAGATCAAGCAGACCGCTACCCATGAACATATTGGAAGAAGGGCAGAAGGCAGCTTTGCCGCCGGCATCCGCCATGCGACGTCGTTCCGAATCTGTGAGATGAATGCAGTGCGCAAAGGTTGCGCGATCATTAAGCAGACCATAGCGGTCGTAGGCATCAAGATAATCGATGGTTTGTGGGTGCACGGACTTCACCCAGGCTATCTCATCAAGGTTTTCCGAAAGATGGGTTTGAATCCAGGTTTCCGGATACTTTTTGTGGAGTTCCCCGGCGAGTTTCAGCTGCGCCACACTCGATGTTGGCGCAAACCGGGGCGTTATGGCATACCCCAACCGACCGGCGCCGTGCCACTTCTTAATCAGTAACTCGCTATCTGCGATGCCACCGGTGGCCGTATCTTGTAAGTCGGTCCTGGCGTTTTGATCCATCAGCACCTTGCCGGCGATCAATCGCAGGTTTTTTTCCCGGGCCGCCTCAAACAACAGATCGGTTGCGCCCAGATGGCTGGTCGCAAACACCATCGCGGTGGTCGTACCCGCCGCGAGCAGTGCATCAAGGAAGGCGACTGCCGAGGTTGCCGCATAAGCTTCATCTGCATAGCTGGCTTCAGCTGGAAAGGTATACCGTTCCAGCCACTCCAGCAGCTGCTCGCCATAGGCTGCGATCACATCCAGTTGAGGAGAATGAACGTGTGTATCGATGAACCCCGGGACGATCAGACTATCCGGATAATGCCAGGCGCGTGCCAGCGGGAAGCCCGCCTGCTCAAATTCCAGCGCCGCCCCAATGTCACGGATCTTGCCATCTTCAACCAATAGCAATCCGTCTTCCAGATACTCATAGGTTAATGGTGCGGTGGATAGCACATGGAGAATACGACCCCGGAAAGCCTGAGCAATCATTCGGGTTTAACTCCCTCGATAGGTTGAGTAGCCATAGGGACTGAGCAACAGCGGTACGTGGTAGTGAACTTGCAGGTCACTGATGCGAAAAGAAACGTGTACGTCTTCATAAAAACTGGTTTCTCCCTGACGATCAAACCATGGCGCAACGGCAAACTCCAGGCGATACTTGCCGGGACTGACAGTCAAGGGGTTGTCCCAGGTTTCGATTCGACCGTCGTCGTTGGTCATCCCTGTGGCGATACAATCCGCGCCCTCATAGAGACTTACCGCGACACCGGCAGCGGGTGCACCGCGAACCAGATCAAGAATGTGCGTTGTGACGGGTGCTCGCATGACTACTCCTCAAACAATTTTTTCAGCCGAAGCTGTGTGATAGCACCCTGCTCTCTCGCCCCGTTAGCCACTTCTTGTTCCCGGCTGTTCGGTAAACGTGCTTCAAGCAGGTCCAGCATCTCCCGGGCACTTTTGCCGGTCGCGCAAACGATAAAAATAAAACCAAACCTGTCGAGATAAGCCTGATTCTGATTCTTCAATCGCTCCAGCACCGCGTCATCCGCGGTTGCGATCTGTCCCTGTTCACCGGTAGCGGTCGCCGAATATTTGTTTCGCAGAGCTTCGAGATCGCCTATCTGCGGATGGCCGGTGAAGGCCTCCAGAATGTCGGCTTCCTCAACCATGGACCAGCATTGTGCCGCGGCCTCGTAAACAGCCTCGATACTGGTAAACGGAGCGAGCTGCGCCACCTGATCCGCCCAGTTTGAGGAATGGCAACAGGTGATCAGCAGTGTGGTCCTCGCGGGGTGGGTTAACCCGTTGAATGCTTCAAGCTTCATGATGATTGATCCTGCTTTTTTGCTAACGCAAGCGGCGGAAATGCCTCGCGTATTTCAGCCCAGGAAAGCGCCGGCTTAACCTGAGAGGCCTTGACCGCATCCAGCGACAGGATTTCGCCAGCAATAGATATCGCAATTTCCATGGGCAACTTACCGCGTACCTCAGGCAATCCAATCGGGCAACGACAACGGGCGCGATCCGCCGGGCTGACACCATCTTTTTCAAGCCGCGTAAAGAATCGTCTGGCTTTCGTCGCCGAGCCGATCAGCCCAACATAGTCGATTTCTGTCCGCGTCAGCATGGCGTGAACCAGTTGGTAATCAAGATCGTGATCGTGAGTGATGACGATACTGCGATGATCATCAGATAATGTTTCTACGAGATCAACGGGATTGGCTGGCTGGATCAGCTGCACATTAGCCGACTGGGTATCCGGGAACACATCAGGGCGGGAATCAATCCACTGTATCCGAGTGTCACACTGGGCAAGCACCTGCATCAACGCGTTGGCAACGTGTCCTGCACCGAAAACGGCGAGGCGCATCGCGGTCACCGGGAAAGATTCGATCAGCACGGTCACGCTACCACCACAACATTGATTCGCTTTTGTAGCCAGCGGGAAATGATCAACCCGCTGCGTGGGCACCGGACTCTTCAGCATCGACCTGGCGGCCTCAATCACTTTGAATTCAAACAGCCCGCCGCCGATAGTGTCATAGATGCGATCCCGGGTAATCACAATTTTGCTGGCACCTTCTCTGGGCGTTGAACCCGTGGTACCAATCACCGTCGCCACTGCAAATGGCTCAGCACGCGCATGACAATCACTGATAGCCTGCTGCCACTTCATGATTTGTTTGCTGCCGCTTTAGCCGCTTCAATCGCGTAGAACACCTGTTCTGGTGTCGCCGGGGAATTCATTGGCGGGTTGATTTTATAGTCTGCAAAACTGGCGGCGGCATCCCTCAGGGCACACCAGACCGACACCCCCAATATCAGTGGTGGCTCACCCACCGCCTTCGATCGATACACGGTTTCTTCGCGATTATTCTCTTCATAGAGTCGCACCGTGAATTTCTCAGGGACATCGTACGCGGTGGGGATCTTGTAGTTGGCCGGACTATTAGAGATCACTCTGCCTGATTCATCCCACAGCAGTTCTTCGGTGGTCACCCAGCCCATGCCCTGAATAAACCCGCCCTCAATCTGACCAATATCAATCGCGGGGTTAATAGAAGCGCCAACGTCGTGCAGGATATCAACGGCCGTTACCCGATACTCGCCGGTATCGCCGTCAACAATCACCTCGGAAAGCGCACAGCCATTAGCGAAATAGTAAAACGGCTGGCCTTTACCCGTCTGTTTGTCCCAGTGAATTTTGGGCGTCTTATAAAAACCACTGGCAGAAAGCTGAATACGGGCCATGTAAGCGGCATTCACAACCTCTTCAAAACTGAAGCGTTGTCCCGCAGCGTGAAAGGCATCGTTTTCAAGCGTCACGCTCGCAACGGGCACACCCTCGCGGCTCGCCAGAAATTCAATCAGGCGTGCACGAATTTTTTCAGCCGCCTGCTTGGCCGCCATGCCATTGATATCAGTGCCTGCACTGGCTGCCGTTGGCGAGGAATTGGGCACCTTATCGGTACGTGCCGCCGACACCATGACCCGCTGATAGGAAACACCCATGGCTGTCGCAATAATCTGTGCAATCTTCGTGTACAGGCCCTGCCCCATCTCAGTACCACCATGATTAAGGTGGATGCTGCCATCGGTGTAAACATGAACCAGGGCACCCGCCTGATTGAGGTGGGTCGAAGTAAACGAGATGCCAAATTTGACCGGTGTCAGGGCCAGGCCCTTTCTAAGATGATCGTTGTTTGAATTAAATGCTGTGACCTCTGCACGTCTACCGCGATAGTCGGCAGCATCTGCGAGCGAGTTCATCATGTCAGCAAGTTGGTGCTGTTCAACTTTCTGCCCATAAGGCGTCAGGTCTCTTCCGGGCCCATAAAGATTATCAAGTCGAATATCAAAGGGATCGCGCTGCACCTGTCTGGCAATATCATCCATCAGAGATTCAGCGGCGATTGCACCCTGTGGCCCGCCAAAGCCGCGAAAAGCGGTATTGGAAACCGTATGGGTTTTGCAGCGATAACCATGTATCTGGACGGCTGGATAGTAGTAGGCGTTGTCTGCATGAAACATCGCACGATCGACAATGCCCTCGGAAAGATCGGCCGTGCATCCGCACATCCCTGCAAGCTCCATTTCCACACCGAGTAACAAGCCCTGATCATCAAAGCCCGCACGGTAGCGATTCCAGAAGTCATGACGCTTCCCGGTTTGCACCATGTCGTCCTGCCGTGGCATCCGGTATTTGACAGCACATCGATTTCTTACCGCAAAAAGACCAGCCATACAGCCAAGTACGGCGGCCTGGGATTCCTTGCCACCAAAGCCGCCGCCCATTCGGCGAACCTCGGTCTGCACCTGGTTCACACTCACCCCCAGAACAGACGCAACCAGCTTCTGGACTTCCGAGGGGTGTTGCGATGAACAAATCACATGGACACCATCGTCTTCAGTTGGCATCGCCAGACTGACCTGCCCCTCGAGATAAAAGTGCTCCTGCCCCCGCACGAACTGCTCTCCGGTAAGGCTCTGGGGTGCCTCGTCGATTGCTACGGCTGAATCGCCGCGCTCAAAAGTACGTGTGGGCAAGACAAAGTGCGACTTTGCCAGCGCGTCCTCTACGCTGAGTACCGCAGGTAGTGCCTCATATTCAATCTCTGCCAGCAAGACCGCACGTTTCGCGGCTTCGAAGGAGGTAGCCGCGACAGCAAAGACAGCCTGCCCGATGTATTCAACGGTTTCCCTGGCGAGCAACATATCGCCGGTAAACACGGGGCTGATATCAGGGTCACCGGGAATATCATCACAGATAATGACATCAACAACGCCTTGCGCTGCTCGCACCGCATCCAGGTTCATGGACGTAATCCGACCATGGGCGACGGGGCTCTGTCCTGTGGCAACATGCAGCAGGTTATCTGGTGCCGGCAGGTCATCCACATAGTGGGCCCGGCCCGTAACATGCTTAACACCGGACTCGTGCCCGATGGCTGAGCCAACCGCACCGCTGGAATCAGCCATCGATATCTACCTCCGTGACAAGTGGCGCTTCTTCCCCGGCAAAAGCCTTCAGGGCCCTGCGGAGCATGGCGCCAGCCATTGCCTGTCGATAGTCAGAAGATGCGCGAACATCTGTTAATGGGTTGAGCGCGGCCTTAGTCCGCTCAAGGGCCGCATCGATGAGACGGTCTGTGATCGGTTCACTGATCAGCAAAGACTCAACCTCGTGAAGTCGAACCGGTGTGGCTGCCATACCGCCGTAAGCAATTCGCGCCGATGTCATACGAGTTGAATCACCCATGAACCGGAATGCACCCATGACCGAGGAAATGTCATCCTCAAGTCGTTTCGACGATTTGTAGAAACGATGGAAATCATCAAACGCCGCCAGAGGGATATGAATGCGCGCGATGTATTCATTGGCGGCCAGCACAGTGTCCCGATACCCCCGATAAAAATCGAGGATCCCGATCATTCTGCTTTCACCCTTTGTGTTCACCAGCTCAAGTTCAGCATCCCAGGCGATCAACGCGGGCGGCGTATCAGCGATGGGCGAGCCATTCGCCAGATTGCCTCCCAGCGAACCGCGATTGCGGATCTGTCGAGAGCCCAGTCGATGCAACAGATCAAGGAAGGGTCGCGAATAACCGGCGAAACAGCTTTCCATCGCGGTGTAAGAAGCCGCCGCACCAATCACCAGCTGATCCTCATCGGATGTGATCGTGCCTAGTGCCAGCACCTGCCCAAGATCAATCAAGGTCGGGTGAGCCGCGAATCGCTGGGTCACTTCCAGCATCAGGTCGGTACCACCGGCGATGAGCGGTGAGTCCGGATATTGACGGATGGCCGCCTGCAATTCGACTTCTGTCTCAGGACGAATCACCGGGTTATCTGTCGCTGCTGCCACATCGGCCAGCAGGTTTGCGCCCTTGATTGGACTATGCGGTGCCCTGCATGCTGCAAGCCCCGCTTCAACAATCGGACGATAGCCAGTACACCGGCAGAGATTCCCTGATATTCCCTGCAGCACCTGTTCACGTTCTGCAGCTTCATTGCCAGACGTAGCTTCATGCAGCGCCGCCAGGGACATAACAAAACCCGGGGTACAGAAACCGCACTGGGAGCCATGACAGGCAACCATTTCTGCCTGTGCGGGATGCAGGGTATCGCCGCTTGCCAGGCCTTCAACGGTAACGATGTGCTGGCCTTCGAACTGACCGGCGGGCGCGATACAGGCGTTAACCGTCTGATAGCGCATTTTGCCGTCTTGATCCGCACCCACCATGACGGTGCAGGCACCGCAATCACCGGAGGCACATCCTTCCTTGGTACCACTTAAACCCAGCTGGCGGGCCACTTTGAGCAGGGTATCATCGGCAGACGGATGAACGTCGAATGTCTGTGTGTTAATAACGAGTCGCAATTCTTGACCATTTGGACAGGTTTTTCAGATAATTTAGCGCAAGCACCGCCAAAGTCCACTAATTTCTTGAGTTCGACCGATGACGTCAGAAGCAGCCAAACGACCAAGAGACAAGCACTACACGACAATTCTTGCTTCCGCGAAGGAGGAGTTTGCTGTCCATGGATTAAACGGCACCCGAATGCAGGCCATCGCCGATCGGGCAGGACTACCAAAAGCCAACATCCACTACTATTTTAAAACCAAGGTGAGCCTGTATCTGGCTGTCCTCGACAACATTCTCGCCAGCTGGAACAACGTCTTCAATGACGTCAGCATTACAGATGACCCGGCAACGGCACTTGATAGCTTCATCCGTCAGAAAATCATGCTGTCCGTCGAGGACCCGTCGGCCTCTCGACTCTTTGCCAACGAAATCATTCAAGGTGCCCCTTATCTTTCCGACTACCTCCGCAAAGAAATGCGGCCCTGGGTACGTGATCGAGCCGCAATCATTCAAGGCTGGATAGACGCCGGGAGGATGCAGTCAACCGATCCAGAGCTGCTGATTTTTATGATCTGGGCAACGACCCAGCATTACGCCGACTTTCAGACTCAGGTGCTGGACATCGTCGACGCGCCCCACTACGACGACGCGCTGATTCAACGAATTGCGGACTTTGTCTCATCTACCATTTTATTGGGTTGCGGATTGAAACCACCCGCAAAACCAAACCGAAGGTAAGCCTTCGGTCTAAGGAGAATCACATCAATACCTGGATAAAGTCACCCGCCGCCACCTGGACGGGCAACGACGACAAAGCTGACGAGGGCATTATCGTCAGTGACGACAAGATCATTGAACTGGTTAACGGTGAGCCACTTGCCAGGGTTGACGCGATCCTCGATGCCAACGACTGTGTGCTGTTACCGGGGCTGATCAACTGTCACCATCATTTCTACCAGACACTGACCCGCGCTTTTCCCGCGGCGCTCAATCTTGAACTGTTCGACTGGCTGGTGAATCTCTATCCGGTCTGGTCGAACCTCGATGAAGCGGCGATTCGCGCTTCCACCACCACGGCGATCTGTGAACTGCTGCTGTCTGGCTGCACCACAACCAGCGATCATCACTACGTATTTTCTGACCGCACACACCGGGCGATAGACGTCCAGGCAGAAATCGCACAGTCCCTGGGTATCCGGGCTGTGTTGACTCGCGGATCAATGAGCCTGGGGCATTCCGCCGGTGGCTTGCCACCGGACAGCGTTGTTCAGACCCCGGACAAGATTCTGAGCGACAGCGAGCGGCTCATCGATACCTGGCACGATCCGGCAGAAGGTGCCATGTTGCGTATCGCGCTGGCGCCCTGCTCACCTTTTTCTGTGACACGTGAGCTGATGCGGGACAGCGCCATACTCGCCCGAGAGAAAAGCGTGCTGCTGCACACGCATCTTGGTGAAACCGAAGATGAAAATGAATTCTGCGTTCAGCAATTTGGTCAGCGCCCGGTCGACTACCTGGCGTCGCTGGACTGGCTTGCTGAGGACGTCTGGTTAGCCCATGGCATTCACTTCACCGACACAGAAATTGAGCGCCTGGGACAGGCAGGTGTCGGTATCTCACATTGCCCGACCTCAAACATGCTGCTGGCTTCCGGCACCTGTCCGGTGCCGGCACTGAGGGCCGCTGGTGCACCCGTTGGACTGGGCGTCGACGGTTCAGCGTCGAACGATGCTTCAAACATGATGCAGGAAGTCCGTCAGGCATTTCTCATTCAAAGACTCCAGCACGGGGCAGCTGCATTTAGTCACAGAGATGCGCTTGCGCTCGCTACCACCGGCGGTGCTCGCGTATTCAGGCGCTCGGATATCGGCGAACTCAAAGTAGGCGCACAGGCGGACCTTGCACTGTTCAGCCTGGATGAACTTAGATTCAGTGGCGCCGGTGACAAAATCGCTGCGCTGGTCTTATGTGGTGCGCACAAGGCAAGGGATGTGATGGTGGCCGGTCACTGGAAGGTTCGTGACGGCGAACTGCAGGGTGTGGATCCCGGCAAAGTCAGATCAGATCAAATAAAGGCGGCCAAATCACTCGCTGAGGCGGTGCGTTAGTCCTGATATGCCAACACCCAGCAAGGCTCGTAATTGTCGACATTGATCTTCATACGGCGCTGGGCAATAAAGTCACGTAGCAGCAGATCAAGCGCGTTCATAATATCGGCATCGCCATGAAGCTGATAAGGCCCCTTCGCCTCGATCTGCTCGATCCCAAAAGCTTTAACGTTTCCTGCGACAATGCCAGAGAAAGCACAGCGCAACTCAGACGCGAGCTTCGCTGGCTTCTGAGCACGCGTCAGGGACAGTGCTGCCATATTTTCATGGGTGGGGATAAATGGCTGTTGCAGCTCATGGTCTATTGTCAGATCCCAGTTAAATCCATAGGCATCCTGGGTCTTGAGTCGATGTTTACGGACCTTCTCTACGCCTTTCCTGGCTGCCTTGGCAACTTTCTCAGCATCACCAACGACGATCTGATAGTGACCCGCGGCCTCCTCGCCCAAAGTCGCCCGTATGAACCTGTCCAACGATTCGAAATAGTCGCGCTTTTCCTCCGGCGCTGTAAGAATCAACGAGAATGGTAGCGTGTCGTTGGCTTCATTCATCAGAACTGACAGCAGGTACAAGACTTCCTCGGCGGTACCTGCGCCACCGGGAAAAACCACCACACAGTGGCCAACGCGGACAAACGCTTCCAGTCGCTTTTCTATATCCGGCAAAATAACCAACTCGTTAACAATCGGATTAGGCGCTTCCGCAGCGATAATGCCAGGCTCCGAAATACCGATGTACCGGCGTCGTTCTATCTGCTGTTTCGAATGACCGATTGCCGCACCCTTCATTGGCCCCTTCATTGCACCCGGGCCGCAGCCGGTCGCGATATTCAGGCCACGCAGCCCCAACTGATAACCAACAACTTTCGTATAGTCATATTCCAGTCGATCAATAGAGTGTCCGCCCCAGCAGACCACCAGATCAGGGCGTAGATTCGGCTGCACGATATTGGCGTTGCGAAGAATATCGAACACCACTTCTGTAATTCCAGCGCTCGTATTCAGCTCGTACAGGCCATCTCTGGAGAGGATGTGGTTGACGTAGACGATATCGCGGAGCACCGAAAACAGGTGGTCCTGAATCCCTCTGATCATATTGCCATCAACAAACGCCGTCCCCGGGGCATTTTTGACCGCTATCTTCGGTCCCCTGGCCTCGGGTACCACCTCAATTTCAAAATCCGCGTAGGTCGCGAGCAGTTTCTTAACGTCGTCTTCATCGTTACCGGTATTCAGGATCGCAAGCGCGCATTCCCTGAACAGGGTGCGAACCTCTTCTTTGGATGACATCAGCCCCTGGATCTCGCGATTAGATAACAGATTGAGCGTGCTGATTGGACGGAGGTTGGCTTTACTCTGGGTAGCTTTAGGTTTTTTCATTGCCGCATTCTAACGCGATCCGTCAGACGGGTATGTATACTCCTTCTAAAATAACACCGGAAGCGCCGCCAATGCAGACGACTCACATTCGAGCCCTGATCATCACCTGCCTCATCATCATTTTCAGCCAGGTACCGGCCCTCGCAGCGGATTACCCTTCTGCTGAGCGCTGGGAACTGACGATGATAGGCTTCAGGCTGGAAGACGACATCAACCCGAAGCCCAGCGGCGCGATCGTTGCAACCGGCAGTTCCAGCATGAGGTTCTGGGATCACAGAATCCATGAAGATCTCGCGCCGCTAACCATTATTTCAAGGGGATTTGGTGGCAGTAACATGAACGACGTGCTCACCTACCTGGACGACCTCGTTCTAAAACACGACCCGCGAGCCGTCATGATCTATGAAGGAGATAACGATGTTGCTGACGGCGTTCCCGCAGACACCATCGTTGCGACCTTCAGGGAGACCTTCTCCCGCATTCACGCTCACAATGATGACATAAGAATTTACATTGTCGCGGTTAAACCAAGCCTCCTGCGCACCGCAATGTGGCAGGAGATGTCTGAGGTTAACCGGCAGCTGACAGCACTGGCAGAAACCGATGAGCGAATCACGTTTATCGATGTCGCGACGCCCATGCTAAAACCTGATGGCACCGCCCGGGAAGAACTGTTCGTCAAAGATGGCCTGCATATGAATCAACAGGGTTACGACGTCTGGCGGGACACGGTTGCACCACTCATCATTGAGCGGGAAGTCCGTCACGAATTCTAATCAGCAAGCTTCGGCTCGATTAAACCTTCTACATCTGCGCGAAGCTGACTGAAAGCCTCCTGCAACCGGTCGACGATTGCTGGCTCTTTGGTCAGCAAGTTGCTGACTTCATATCGGTCCTGTGCGAGGTTGAAAAGATAAGCCGGTTGCCCCTGGCTATCGAGAATCAGCTTCCAGTCACCTTCACGTACGGCGTACTCCATACCGTCTGGTGTCGGTATTGACCAATAAAAGGGTTGGTTGCGCACCACCCCTGTTGAAGCCTTGTCATCCAGCAGTCCAATCAGCGAGTTGCCATCAATAGTATGGCCCTCAAGATCGTAACCAAGAATCTCTGCCAGCGTTGGCATCACGTCCAGCGCCGTTGCGACTTCATCAGTGACGCCTGGTGTCTTCAGCTTTGCCGGCCAGTAAATAATCCCGGGTACACGGATACCGCCTTCAAACAGGTAGCGCTTTTTACCGCGGAGACCGCCGGTCTCACCCGCCATCGAAATTTCCCAGCGCTCCTCGGCTTCGGCGGTAACTGGCCCGTTATCACTACTGAAAATTATCAGCGTCTCTGAAAGAGATCCGCCACGCGACAGCGCGTCGATGATTCGCCCCAGTTGCGCATCAAGATATTCAATGTTGGCGTAGTATTCACCGCGCCCCCGATAGGGCCGATCCGCCCAGTTCATGTAGTATTTAAGCGGGTGGTTTCTGGACTCTTCGGTAAGAAAACCACTGAATCGATCAAGGTAGTCTGGCGGCGACGCGACCGGCGTATGTACCTCGCTGTAAGTCAGCAGCAGGAAAAACGGCGCCTCGTCGCCTTTCGCGAGCCACGTTAACGCCTCGTCGGTCACTAACTCGGCCGAATAACGATCGGTTTCGCCAACGGGCTCGTTGTTTCGATACATGTTGTCAGGGTACAGGTGCCCTTCACCGGCAGCCTCGGCTTTTTCATTCTTCACCCATGCGCCAAGACCATATTGATAGTCGAAGCCAAGATCTGCCGGCTGGGCCACCGAATCCATGGCCAGGCCACCGTTCAGATGCCACTTGCCAATCACCGCCGTGCGATATCCGCGGCTTTTGGCCAGATCAGCCAGGGTGAACTCATCCTTATCGAGGGCAATCGGGGAATTGTCCGGTATCCAGGATTTCACCCCGGTTCTGTAGGGTGTTTTCCCCGTTAACAGACCAGCACGGGATGGTGAGCACAATGCTGAAGGCGCGTAGAACTGCGTAAATCGCAGGCCGCCCGCAGCCAGCTTATCAATAGTTGGTGTATCAACAATGGGATGACCGTAGACACTGGTATCCCCATAACCAAGGTCATCCACATAGACGACCAGAATATTCGGCTTGGCCAACACCAGACCGGGCCAGAGTGCCAGCGCCAGACCAAGGCAGAGCGTTCTGACAAATCGGGAGGTAGTTATCATCAGAAATTCACGATCTCTGTATCCAGAGTGACAAGATCCAGAACGCCAATCGCGTTGTAGCCTGCCATATGACCGGCACACTCCCCGGGATTAAACGTCAGCTGATCACCGTCACGCTCGATAGTTTGCCGATGCGTGTGACCATGCAGAATTACATCGAAGTCGTCCGGATTTACCATCGACAGTTCCAGCGGGTCGTGCACAACAACAATACGTTTGTCTGCCCAGTGTAATGTCAGGGGAGGTTCGAGAAACTCAAAACCGAATTGCGCAACCGCATTCATCAGCGGCTCCTTTTCACCCACATCGTTGTTACCGAACACGCCCCAGAGTGGTGATGCCAGTCGAGAAAACACTTCGAGCGTCTTGGCCTGTGTGATGTCTCCGGTGTGGATAACGCGCTCCACGCCCACCTCGTTGAACAACTCAACGATGCGCCCACAGTTTCTGATGTTGTTGTGGGTATCACTGACCACACCAATTTTCACGTGAAAAAACCTCTAAAAAAAGGCTCTTCGTTAGAAACAAAGAGCCCTCAGCGTTACTCGCCTCAATAAACTGGAACCTGCTCAAGGCCAGCGGGATAAAAACACTGATACACCCACATAAAGAGCCCTCAGCGTTACTCGCCTCAATAAACTGGAACCTGCTCAAGGCCAGCGGGATAAAAACACCGTTAGCCCCATGTAAAAAGCCCTCAGCGTTACTCGCCTCGAAACACTAGAACCTGATCAAGGCCAGCGGGATAAAAACACTGATACACCCACATAAAGAGCCCTCAGCGTTACTCGCCTCAATAAACTGGAACCTGATCAAGGCCGACGGGATAAAAACACCGTTAGCCCCATGTAAAAAGCCCTCAGCGTTACTCGCCTCGAAACACTAGAACCTGATCAAGGCCAGCGGGATAAAAACACTGTTAAACCCATGTAAAGAGCCCTCAGCGTTACTCGCCTCAATAAACTGGAACCTGCTCAAGGCCAGCGGGATAAAAACACCGTTAGCCCCATGTAAAAAGCCCTCAGCGTTACTCGCCTCAATAAACTGGAACCTGCTCAAGGCCGCTGGGATAAAAATACTGTTAAACCCATGTAAAAAGCCCTCAGCGTTACTCGCCTCAATACACTGGAACCTGATCAAGGCCAATGAGTTACCTTACAAGGTAACCCTCGCCCGCTATCAGGCAACCTTTTCCAGAATGTGAATACCACAGGCGCTACCCAGACCAATCACGTGGGTCATACCGATTTTAGCGCCTTGCACCTGGCGCTTGTCTGCCTCACCTCGAAGATGCGTGCTGACTTCATAGATATTCGCGATGCCCGTGGCGCCAAGCGGATGCCCTTTGGATAACAAGCCACCGGAAACATTAACCGGTATGCGGCCGCCCAGGGCAACTTCACCGTCATCAATCATCCGGCCGGCTTCGCCGTCCTTGCAAAGGCCGAGGTTCTCATAATGGAGAATTTCTGCCGTGGCGAAACAATCATGCAGCTCAACCAGGTCGATATCTTCCGGGCCAACACCCGCCATTTCGTAAGCCTGGGCAACTGCTTTTCTGGTCACGGCATTCACATCTGGCATGACGAGATCACGGTCGGAGAAAGGATCACTGGCCAGAACAGAGGCTTTAACGCGCACTGCCCGGTCCATACCCAATTCTTTGGCCTTTTTCTCCGAAACCAGTACCGCCGCTGCAGCGCCATCAACGTTAACAGAACACATCAGCTTGGTGTTTGGATAGGAGATCATTTCAGCATTCATGACCGTTTCAAGCGGTGTTTCAATCTGATACATCGCTTTGGGGTTGAGCGTGGAATGATGATGATTCTTCACAGAAACCTTGGCGAACTGCTCGAAGGTCGTACCGTATTTTCTTGCGTGCTCCATACCCGCTTCAGCGAATACCGCAGGCATTGTGCCCGATCCCAACAAACCCTCTTTGGGAATGCCTTTGCCGCCGCCTGAACCACCGAGCAGACCTTTGCCCATCTGCTCAACGCCGACTGCCAGCACCACGTCATTAACACCCGCCTTAATCGACATCCAGGCTTCACGGAAGGCGGTTGCGCCGGTTGCACACGCATTGGCGCAGTTAACAACACCGATACCCGTCTGACCGATCTCCTGCAGAATACGCTGGCCGACCATGGCATTTGCCTGACCCAGGTTGCCGCAATAAAGGGCCTGCATATCCTGAATCGTCAGTCCGGCATCATCGAGTGCCATCAGCGCGGCTTCTGCACCAATTTGCGGTACGGTTCGATCTGGAAAACGACCGAACTTAATCATGTCGACTCCCATTATGTATACATCACTCATGTGTTACTCCTGGTTGTTTTTCTAGCGCTAGGCTGCTGGTTGAAAAAAGTAGCTGATGTAACTGTTGCCGTCCCTGTCCTTGCGACCAAGGGCGTCATCAAATACCACGTCAACCGGCATATCGAATTCAATTTTAGCCGGGTCCGGATCAATATTAATCAGATTCCCTTTGACCGTGCCGCCATCATCGAGATCAACAATGGCTGAAATATAAGGGACTTCGATGCCTGGGAAACTTCGATAGACGATACTGTAAGAGTAAAGCTTGCCCTTGTTGGACAGCCGCACCACCTTCATCTGATCACGCGCACCGCAACTGGAACAGTTGGCCCGTTCACCCAGAAAAATCGCGCCGCAGGCACCACACTTATGGCCCTCAAGATAGGGGTCATTAGTACCCGCTCCCTTCAGCCAGTCAACAACTGGCAATGGCCCTGTTACGGCCGCTTCTTCAGACATAGTTCCCTCAATTATTGTTTGCGAAAAGCGTCAAGTTAAACCTGAAGACCTTTTCATTTCAAGGGGTTAGCGATCATGACGACCTATACGTCCCGGCAATAGGCTTATCCGAACACCCGGGTCATCGCCTTTTTGGCGCGAGTCTCCAGACTATCCTTCTTGGCAGCCATCACCGGCAGGATGATCTGCTCAACCCCCAGGGCCTCGAAGCGCTGCATATCAGCCAGATCTTTGACGCTGTGATGGGGACTGATATACAACCGGATGTCCTCAAGGGAACGGTTATTGGCACTCAGTTCTTTCTCAAGAAACGTCAGTCGTTCTTCCAGCGTGTCAGGCGTCAGATTAAATCCGTACCAGCCCTGCCCTACGCTTGCCACTCGCCTGAGTGCCGGGTCACTCTCACCACCAAAAATGATGGGTGGATGCGGTTGCTGGACCGGTTTCGGGTTCTGGTAGGCCGACTTGAAACTGAAGTACTTGCCGTCATAGCTGGAAACTTCATCGCACCAGAGCGTTTGCATAACACCAATACACTCGAGCGTCCTGCCTGCCCTGTCCTCCCAGGGAACCCCCAGCGCGTCAAACTCTTCTCTCAGCCAGCCAATACCGACACCCAACTCAAATCTGCCACCCGACAGGTAATCCAGATCAGCAACCACTTTGGCCGTGTAAATAGGGTTTCTCTGTGGCACCAGGCAAATACCCGTCGCCAGACGAATCTTGCTGGTATGGGCGGCGACATAGGTGAGCGCACTGAAGGGGTCCAGCAGACTACGAGGATCACCTGCGATACGGCCATCGTCCGTATACGGGTATTTTGATTCATATTCGGGAAAGAACATGACGTGCTCAGGCACCCAGAAACCGTAGAATCCAAGCTCCTCAACATACTGTGCTGCCTCGCCAATGTATGATGGACTGGTATATTCATTGAAAGCCATCTGGCATCCGATTTTCATGGTGTTTCCCTCTATACAAAGAATTGGACGATATGCTGTCCGAAATAGTACCGCATGAGTCAGGCGCATCTCCATGACTGGCAATCGCCGGGTGCGTTGCTTAAACCGGTCGCGGTCCTTGAAGACTGGCTCGGGCCCGTTCACTGCCTGGTTAGCTGCACGCATTGTCACCAGTACGCTCTGATTTATCTGCTCGCCTGGCAAGGCCCTCAGCTTGCAAACCGTACCTTCGCGGTGCGCCCTGTGGCTGCCGAGCACGCCAGAACCTATCTGCAGAACATCGATCGCGACTACTGCGATCTCAGCAGGAAATCCAGCGAAGGTGACGCGCTCGCGGCTGCCGCCGGACCGGCGAATCTCGCCATCGAAACCAGGCTGACCCCATTAACGGTGGTTGCCGTGTGGTCATTACTCAGCCCGCCGAAACAGCAAACCTGGCAGGAAATTGCCCCTGGTGACAATGAACACTGGCAACATCATCGAGCAAGCGCGCAATGACATTTTTTATGCGGCTGAAAACATTCCTGATCTCTGCAGGTCTTTACTCTTGAACCAACGCCGCTGAATCATTGTGACAACCGCTGAAAAGCAAAAAAAGCACGAAAACCTTGTCCACGCCTATAGTGGTTGGCTTTATCGCTATGCCTACTGGATAAGTGGCGACAGAACAGTCTCAGAGGATCTGGTTCAGGAAACTTTCTTGCGTGCCTGGCGATTCCTTGACTCGCTGAAAGAAGAGGCATCCGCAAAGAGCTGGCTGACGACTATTCTGCGTCGCGAGAATGCAAGACGATTTGAACGCAAGCAGTTCGAGTACGCTGACGTCGAACTCGACACATTGCCAGCGACTCAGAGTGACTTCGACGCACGACCCGAGGTGGTTGCACTAAGAATTGCCCTGAAAAACCTGCCGGCAACTTATCGTGAACCGCTGATACTGCAGGTTATCGAAGGCTACACCCTGGAAGACATCGCCGAAATCATGTCACTCCCCAGAAACACAGTGGCGACCCGGCTTCACCGGGCCAGACAGAAACTCAAACAGCAATTGGAAAACGACGAGCGACTCAATCATGGACTGTCTTGAATTCAGAAGACTGACACTGATCAACCCACTGGATGATCACCCCGCAAGACTTGCCCACCAGCAGGAATGCCAGGGCTGCGCAAAATTTGAACAGGATCTGCTGGCTCAGGATGCACTGATCCGCGAAGCAACCAGGATCGAAGTACCAGAGGGTTTTGCCGCCAGGATATTGCTCAATCACTCATTACAGCCGTCGTCACGTTTGACGCCACGCCCTGTTTGGTTTGCAGTGGCTGCGTCTGTGGTGCTCGCGGCCTTCCTGTTACAGCCTGTGATTGATACCACTTTTTATCGCCCATTCGAAAACTCGTTAGTCGGTCACATGAGCAAACACGATATGCTTGCGCACGCTGGACATAGCCATGCCCCGCACAGTCAGGCAACACATAGCGCAACCAGCAGTCCCGAAAAAATCAGGGCAGTGCTGGCCGCAGCAAACACAGACCTGCCCTCAGATATCGGCAATATCATTGCCGCAACCACCTGTGTGATCAACGGCGAACTTATGGCGCATCTGTTGGTCAGACATAATGACCGGGAGTTCGTCGTGTTTGTGGTACCCGAGTCATCGGTGGTGGAACGCACCTTCAGTCACGACCAGTGGTCCGGCCAATTGGTTAACCTGAACCAACGCAGCCTTGCGGTAATCAATCACAATGGTGCTGAACTCAGTGCCGCGACAGAGGAATTCGCTGCGCTTTTCGGCCAGTCACTTGATCAGCAACAGACGATCTAACTGGCGTAGCATGGCGCATCAATATGATACGCACGCTCACCTTAGACAACACTGACCTTGCTGCGACGCATATAGCGACGGATGGCGATTATCTGCTGGTCCTGGCACACGGTGCCGGGGCGCCGCATGACCATCCGCATATGACCAGTCTGGCGACATCGCTCGTCGATCAGGGCATCAGCACGCTCAGATTTAACTTTCCGTTCATGCAGGCAGGGAAACGCCGGGTTGATAGCCAGCGTGTCAGCCTGGAAGCACTGGATGCGGCGATCAACACCGCAAAAAACCTGGGACCGGGTAAGCAGTTGCTGCTAGGCGGACATTCGTTCGGAGGGCGCATGGCTACCCATTTGCTGGCGGAGCTGTCACCAGACGCACAAGCCGCTTTGGCAGCTGGTGTCCTGCTTTTTTCGTTCCCGTTGCATCCGGCAGACAAACCTGAGACCAGGCGAGCGCTTCACTTGCCTGACATCAGAATACCCATGCTGTTTCTATCGGGCACCCGGGACAAACTGGCTTACCCTGATCTAATGGCACAGGTTATCGACGATTTACCCAACGCCAGCCTGAAATGGCTTTCGACAGCAGATCACGGCTTCAAAATATTGAAACGCACCAGAACCGAAGAACTGACCGTATACGAAGAGGCGGCGGCAACCGCCGCCCACTGGCTGACTAAGATTTAGCCGAATCCCGGTTACTTGAGCGAGCTGAGGAAATCCAGCGTTCGATCATAGGCACCATCTTCCACGTCCATAATGGCTGCATTGAAATCTGTGACGCCGGCATCTTCAAAACGTTTGATCTCACCGCGTACGGCATTTTCATCGCCAACAATGGCTATGTCTGCAGGACCATCAACCCCTTCCTTATCGAGCATCGCCCGATAACTGGGTAATTGGCCATAAATCACAAGATCTTTCGCAATCTTTTCTCTGGCCGCGTCAACGTTGGTCGTCAACGCAATCGGCACCCCACCCACTACTGTGGCGTCAGAATTAGCCAATCCGGGAACAATATGATTCTGCATGGTATTTGGCCCGACCATCCAGGTATTCGTGCCGTCAGCCAACTCACCGGCTATCTTCAACATGACCGGGCCAAGCGCGGCAATCACGACCGGCAGGCGATCAGCACCAGGAACATCCAAAGCAACGCCATTGACCTGATATTGCTCACCGTTGTAGTTGACCGCTTCGCCGCGGGCAAGTGGCATCAGTACCTCGAGATATTCGCGCATGTGCTTTGCAGGTTTGTCGTAAGAGAACCCCAGCATGTTCTCAATCACGATCTGATGAGACAGACCAATACCCAGAGTAAATCGATTGTCCGTGGCCGCCGCCGTGGTCAGCGCCTGCTGTGCAATCGCTGTGGGATGGCGGGGATAAGTGGGCGTTACCGCCGTACCCAAACCGATGCGGGGCACTTCCCGACCAATAAAAGCCAGGGTTGAAATAGCGTCCAGACTGAAAATATTGGCCAGCCAGATGTTATCCAGACCGGCCGCCTCAATTTTTTTGGCGCTCTGTATAAGATCATCAATTGTGGTGGTGCCTGTGGCACCCATCATTGTTCCTATGCGCATACGCTACTCCTGACATTGTCCTGAACTAATCGAGACGCCATCCTGAAGCAAAGTGTGTGCTTTAACAAGAACCGGACAGAGGCGCTGACCGTCAGGGAATGACTTTGCCGGGGTTCATGATATTGGCAGGATCGAGGGTCTGTTTGATCGTTCGCATGAGCGCCAGACTATCGCCGTGCTCAAGTGCCATATAGGGTAACTTGCCATAACCAATGCCGTGTTCGCCAGTTGCTGTACCGCCCATACTGATTGCTCTGCGAATCAAGCGGTCGTTGATTTCATGGGCGGTCTGCATCTCGCTGTCATTGTCGGTATCTACCAGGAGCAGCAGGTGAAAGTTACCGTCGCCGACATGGCCAACTATGGGTGCTGTGATGCCACATCGATCAACATCGGCGCGGGTCTCAAGGATACATTCAGTCAAACGTGAAATCGGAACGCAAACATCGGTAGGCCAGCCACTGCAACCCGGGCGTAATGCCATGCTGGCATAATAGGCATCGTGTCGAGCCTGCCAGAGGCGGTTCTGGTCTTCCTGTTTGTCAGACCACCTGAATTCATCACCACCGTAGCCACGAGTCAGTTCGGCGGTCCGCTCACTCTGCTCAATCACGGATTGCGCGGTACCGTGAAACTCGAAAAACAGAGTTGGCTGCTCGGGATAACTCAGATCTGAATACTGGTTGACTGCCCTGACCTGAACCTCGTCCAACAGCTCTACTCTGGCGACCGGAATACCCATCTGGATAATTGCGATCACTGCATCAACAGCACCACCGAGCGTCTTAAAGGCACAGACACCGGCAGCATGTGCCTCGGGCAATCCGTAGAGCCTTAACTGGATCTCCGTGATGACCCCCAGCGTACCCTCGGAGCCACACATGAGATGTGTCAGGTCGTAGCCGCTGGCTGACTTTCTGGCGCGGCCCCCGGTTTCGATGATGCGGCCATCCGGTAAAACAACCGTGAGTCCGAGAACATTTTCGCGCATCGTACCGTAGCGAACCGCATTGGTACCCGAGGCGCCTGTCGCCACCATGCCGCCGATGGTTGCGTCGGCCCCGGGATCAACAGGAAAAAACACGCCATCTCCAGCGAGCGCCCGGTTTAACTGTTTTCTGGTCACCCCGGCCTGCACCCTGACATCCAGGTCTTCACAGTTGATCTGCTTGATCTGATTCATTTGCGATAGATCAATACAAACCCCACCGCTGAGTGCCGCTATATGACCTTCAAGAGACGTGCCCACCCCGTAGGGTATCACCGGCACTTCGGCCCTGGCGCAGGCACTGACGATGTCGGCCACCTCCTGATTAGAGACGGGAAACACGACCAGGTCCGGCGCTGCGCCGGCGTGAAAGGATTCGTCCTGACCATGCCGTGCGAGAATGTCAGCGTTACGCGTTGCCCTGTCCCGGAACTGTGCTTCCAAAGATTCAAACAACGCGCCAGTCATCCGGGCTAAATCCCCGGCACTGGATACTTCTCACACAGGCCAACCACTTCCGCCTGAATCTCTGCGATAACAGCCTCGTCTTCCGGTGCGCGGAGACATCGATCAATCCAGTCAGCCAGTTGTTTCATATCTGCCTCGTTCATACCGCGAGCCGTGGCTGCGGGTGTACCGATACGAATACCGCTCGGACGCAGCGGCGGATTCGGGTCGTCAGGAATAATCTGCTTGTTGGTTGTGATGTTGACTTTATCCAGCGTCTCTTCAGCAACCCGACCATCGAGTCCGTAGGTGACCATCGTATCCATCACCATCATATGGTTGTCAGTACCGCCGGTTACCAGCTTGGCTTGCCGGTCCATCAACGTTTGAGCCAGTGTCTTGCTGTTGACGAGCACCTGCGCTGCATATTGCTTGAACTCATCGGACTGTGCCCGTTTCAGTGTTGCCGCTATCGCCGCTACCGCATTCATGTGCGGGCCACCTTGCAGGCCCGGAAAGACGGACTTGTCGATCTTGCTGGCAAACGCTTTCTTACACAGCACCATGCCGCCGCGCGGTCCGCGCAATGATTTGTGCGTGGTTGTCGTGACAACGTCAAAACCGTAATCAAACGGGTTTCGCATGGCGCCCCCGGCAACCAGGCCACCGAAGTGCGAGGCGTCCGTCATTGTAATCGCACCAACCTCATCCGCGATCGCCTTAAACTTGTCATAGTCGATGTCTCTTGGATACGAGGTGTATCCGCACAGAACCATCTTGGGTTTATGTTCGAGTGCATCTGCTCGAACCTGATCGTAATCAACGGAACCATCTTCCGGGTTGGTGACGTAGCGCACAAAGTTAAACAGCTTACCCATGTGCGAAACCGGCGCACCGTGAGTCAGGTGGCCACCATGAGACAGATCCATCGCCATAATGGTGTCACCCGGCTCGAGCAGCCCCAGATACACGGCCTGGTTCATAGCAGAACCGGACAGTGGCTGAACGTTTGCATGTTCACATCGAAAAACAGCTTTAGCGCGATCTCTTGCCAGATTCTCAATCTGATCTGTGAATTCCTGACCACCGTAATAACGCCGTCCCGGATAACCTTCGGAATATTTATTAGTGAAAACGCTACCCAATGTCGCCAGGACCTCAGGAAAGGTGTAGTTCTCGGAAGGGATTAACTCGATGCCAGTGCGTTGGCGGTTTTCTTCGCCTTTAAGCGCAGCAAAGATCTCCGGATCCTGTTGTTCAAGAATGTCTAAATTGGTGGTCATGGGCAGACTCCCGGTTATGATGATGGGCGCCCAGGCGAACGGCTTCTGTTACGTCAATCACACTCCCTGGTGGTTGTATCCACCTGAGGCACTCGCCTCTTCTCGCCAGTCATGTGACGGCGCAGATTTTAACCGCAGGTCCCTTTGATTGAAATGGGGTTTCATTCAGTTTGCTCACAAATATCCTTCAACCAGTGGTAGATTTCAGCCTATGAATAAACCAACCGACCCAGATACCAGCAATGCACTCGCCATTCCCGACTACCTGATGCAACGACAGGATAACTCACCGGATGAGGACTTTTACCGCCAACCCAGGTTGGTAAACCACATTGACGACGCGACCATCAAGGCTTTGACGAATTATTATCGCGAGGTGTTGGCGGGCAATGACGCTGTACTCGACCTGATGAGCAGCTGGGTGTCACACCTGCCGGATGATCTCGTCTTCAAAGAAGTCACGGGGCTCGGCATGAATGCCGAAGAACTGGCGGCTAACCCGGCACTCACTAAACATCTTGTACATAATCTGAACACAACACCGCAATTGCCGCTGGCCGATGCCAGCTTCGATGCTGTGGTGATCGCTGTGTCCATACAATATCTGACGCAACCCGTGGCCGTATTTGCAGAAATCAGTCGCGTACTGAAACCCGGCGGCCAGTGTCTTGTCGCGATGTCTCACCGCATGTTCCCGACCAAAGCCATATACGCATTCCATGCCATGGGACCAGAGGACAGAGTAAAACTGGTTTCCTTATACATGGAAAAGAGCGGTCTGCAGGCGCCTGATTTTATTGATCGGTCGCCGGAGAACGCTGATCCATTGTGGATCGTCCGGAGCACAAAGCCCAACGCCTAGAACGGCAGATTGTCCAAATCAACATTGCCGCCGGTAAGTACCAGACCCACCCGCTTCCCCTTAAAACGCGCGGGATTTTTGAGCACCACGGCGAGCGTTATTGCAGAAGAAGGCTCAACCAGCAGTTTCATTCGAGTCCAGATCAGGCGCATCGCGCTGCAAACCTGTTGGTCGTCGACCAGTAAAACCTCGTCAACAAGGGCCGCTATGATCGAGAAATTTTTTTCACCCAGGGTTGTCAGCAGACCATCGCAGATCGTGTCCGGGACGTGTGACCGCTTGAGCGTGCCTGTGGCCAGCGACCGATGAGCATCGTCAGCACCCAGGGGTTCTGCACCAAATACGTCAATACCCTCTTTCTGGGCAACCAGCGCACTGCCGGCAAGCAGGCCGCCGCCACCGACCGGTGTGATAATCACATCCAGATCACGAATCTGGTCAACCAGCTCCAGCGAGGCCGTACCCTGCCCGGCAATAACCTCATTCATGTCGTAGGGATGCACCAGCTTTGCGCCGTTATTGGCGATTACCTCGGCTAACGCGGCTTCACGGGCTGCCAGGGTCGGCTCACAGGTGATGACTTCCGCGCCATAAGCACGAATTGCATCCTGTTTAACCTGCTTTGCATTGTCTGGAACGACGATGAAGGCAGGCACGCCCTTGAGTGCCGCTGCGCGCGCCAGCGCCGCGCCGTGATTGCCAGAGGAATGGGTCGCGACACCAAACCTGAGGTCATCCGGGGATAGCGAAAACACCGCGTTGGTTGCGCCTCGCGCTTTGAACGCGCCGGTCTTTTGCAGGTTTTCACATTTAAAAAACAGCTCGCAGCCCGCCTGCCTGTTCAGCAGGTCACTGGTCATAACCGGCGTGCGATGAACCGTGTTGCAGATACGTTCAGCTGCGCTGACGACATCGCGATAGACGACCGTCATCCGTTACTGGCTTGCTCGATCTTCGACCAGGTATCACGCAAACCAACAACGCGGTTAAAGACGAGAGCGTCCGCGGATGAATGCCGGTTATCAATGCAGAAATAGCCTTCACGTTCGAACTGAAAACGATCATCCTCAGTCGCAGTACGCAAACTCGGTTCCACAAAGCCCTGATGGACCTGCAAGGAATCCGGATTCAGTAAATCATGATAATCGCGTTCATCAGCATCAGGAAAATCGACGATGAACAGTGGATCATAAACACGAATTTCCGCCGGCAAGCCTGCTTCCGCAGAAACCCAGTGGATGACACCGCGAACCTTTCTGCCCTCGGGATTGCGACCCAGCGTTTCTGGATCATAAGTGCACCGGAGTTCAACAATTTCGCCGGCCTCATCAATGATCACCTGCTCTGCTTTAATCACGTAGCCATAGCGCAGGCGAACCTCCTGACCCAGCACCAATCGCTTGTACTTCCTGTTGGCTTCCTCCCTGAAGTCATCACGATCAATATAGATCTCCCGGGTGAACTGCAATTCGCGAGTACCCATGGATTCGTCTTTGGGGTGATTCGCCACGGTCAACGCGACCGGTTCGTCAGCAGGAAAGTTCTCGATGACTATTTTTAGCGGTTTCAGCACGCCCATCACCCGCGGTGCCGAGTCTTCGAGATCCTCACGGATGCAGCTCTGCAGGAGCGCCAGCTCAACATTATTGTCGCTCTTGGTGACCCCGATACGCCGACAAAAGTCACGAATAGCGTGTGGCGTATAACCCCGACGGCGCAAACCCGACAGGGTGGGCAATCGTGGATCATCCCAGCCATCAACCATATTTTCTTCGACCAGTTGGCGCAGTTTCCGCTTACTCATCACCGTGAACTGCAGGTTAAGCCGGGAAAACTCGATCTGCTGAGGATGGCAGTTCATGGCCAGTTCATCGAGCACCCAATCATAGAGCGGCCGATGATCCTCAAAACTGAGATCACACAGCGAGTGGGTAATCTCCTCAAGCGCGTCTGATATGCAGTGGGTGTAGTCATACATCGGGTAGATACACCAATCATCACCGGTCTGGTGATGAGTGACATGGCGAATCCGATAGATCGCCGGGTCGCGCATATTGATGTTGGGTGAAGCCATATCAATCTTCAGGCGCAGAATATGCTCACCGTCACCGAATTCCCCCGCTTTCATCTGGCGAAAAAGCGCCAGGTTCTCTTCCACCGAACGCGCTCGATAGGGGCTGTCCTTGCCAGGCGCTGTCAGCGTCCCGCGATACTCACGAATCTCGTCAGCTGACAGGGAATCAACATAGGCTTTGCCTTCCGCAATAAGCTGTTCTGCGAACTGGTAGAGCTGCGGGAAATAGTCAGAGGCAAAACGTTCTTCTTTCCAGCTGAAACCGAGCCACTCGATATCTCGTTTAATCGCATTGATAAACTCGACGCTCTCTTTCTGAGGGTTCGTGTCATCGAATCGCAGGTTGGTTGCGCCGCTGAATTCTTCAGCCATGCCAAAAGACAGACAAATGGCTTTGGCATGACCAATATGCAGATAGCCGTTGGGTTCCGGCGGGAACCGGGTCATCACAGCACCCGCGTTTTTGCCCTCAGCCACGTCTTGCGCAATGATGTTGCGAATAAAATTGTTTGGATATTTTTCGGTTGGACTACTCATGATTCTCAATCTTTAAGTGAGGATAGCGCCGGCACAGGTGACCGTCACCATGGCAAACAAGATCCATTTTAGCGTGTTTTGGCTGACGTTAATGGCAAACCGAACGCTCGCCATCGCTCCAGCAATACTTCCGGCAGCCAGCACCAGGCCGGGGATCCACCAGACCTGCCCACGAAAGGCAAACACGGCCAGAGCCACTAGCGAAAACACGGCCGTACAGACCGTCTTTAAGGCGTTGGTGCGGACCAGGTCATACCGCAGCCCCCCGGCAAGTGCAGCGATGAGAATAAACCCCACGCCCGCTTGCACAAAGCCGCCGTAAACGCCGGCCATAAAGAGACCAATAGCTGCCGCAGGACGGTCGGCCAGTCGAAACGGCGCGGTTCCCTCAACAGGCGCAACGGTCTCCGGCCTGATCACCATAACCAGCGCCATGGCTATCATCGCGCCCAGCAAAACCGGTTCGAGCAGCCATACCGGCAGGAAAGATGCCAATAACGCACCCAGCAATGCCCCTGCAGAGGTCGGTAAAAGAACCGGCAGAACCGCACGCTGATCCAAACGGTCCTGATCTTTGAATCCCTTGGCACCGGCCAGCGACTGCATCAGCACGCCGACACGGTTGGTACCGTTGGCAACGTCCGCGGGCATGCCCAGCATCATCAGTGCAGGCAGGGTCAGCATACTGCCGCCCCCGGCAAGGGTATTAATGAATCCCGAAACAACGCCGGTTGCTAACAGCAAACCGATCATCAGGACACTCAGTTCGTATTCCAGGAGGCTCGCCTCGAAAAATGGCGCATGGTATCGGGCATGACGGGACTTGTCACTTGCAATCCATGGCAGGAGGACTATGATTGCGGCGCTATGAATACACAAACAGCCCAGCTTTTTAGCCATCCAGCCTCTTTGGCATTCGCGAAAATCGCGAATACCTGTTGGCTGGGTTATTACTTTGTAGAAAAAGTCTAAATCGCTCAGCTGTCCTGGGCGGTTCATCCGCCTAAGAGAACCCCGACAGGCGGATGCCATCGGGGTTTTTTTTTGACTGATGCAAAGACGCAAACGACGGACGAAAACATGAACGACATTAAATTGGATAACCTGAACGTGCTAAGCGAAGAGACTCTCACCACCCCAAAACAGTTGAAAGCGCTGGTACCTGCATCGGAGAAGGCGCTAGAGACTGTTGCCACCGGCCGCCTGGCGATCAAGCAGATACTCGATCGCAAAGACCATCGACTGTTCCTGATTGTGGGCCCCTGCTCTATTCATGATCCCCGTGCTGCCATGGAATACGCGGAACGTCTGAAAGCTTTGTCTGATGAAGTCTCGGACTCTTTGCTGCTGGTCATGCGTGTCTACTTCGAGAAACCCCGAACCACCACAGGCTGGAAAGGCTTTATCAACGACCCGCATATGAACGATTCATTCGATATCAGCGACGGCCTGAAACGCGGCCGCCAGTTGCTGGTTGATCTCGCAGAGCTGGGCTTACCAACATCCACTGAGGCGCTGGATCCGGTCACACCACAGTATTTACAGGATCTAATCTCCTGGAGCGCCATCGGCGCCAGAACGACGGAATCTCAGACCCACCGGGAAATGGCAAGTGGCCTGTCATCAGCCGTTGGCTTTAAAAATGGCACTGACGGTGGTCTCGAGGTTGCCATCAATGCACTGCAGTCAGTCTCTGCACCCCATCGTTTCCTGGGCATCAATCATCAGGGCGAAGTTTCTATCATTCATACTCGCGGCAACGCCCATGCGCACGTTGTATTGCGCGGTGGTGGCGGTCGCCCCAACTACGATTCGGTCAGCGTAAACCTCTGCGAACAGCAACTTCAGGCGGCAGACATTCCGGCAAACATCATGGTGGATTGCAGTCACGCCAACTCAAGCAAAGACCACAACCTGCAACCGCTGGTCATGGACAACGTGGCTAATCAAATTGTGGAAGGCAATCAGTCCCTGGTCGGACTCATGGTTGAAAGTCACCTGAACGCGGGTAACCAAAAGATTCCCAGCGATCTGAGCAAACTCGCTTATGGCATCTCTGTGACTGACGCCTGCGTTGACTGGGAAACCACGGAGAAGATGGTGCACAGCTTACGGGACAAAGTGAGGGACATCCTGCCTGCTCGTACTGCACCTGAAAGCAGCCTGGAGAAGACCGCTTAGCCCCAGCCGGGCAAAGCGGTCAATGGTTGTAGTCTATTTGAAGTAAGCATTCTCGGTCACAGAATGATCGGTAACGTCTCTGACACCTTTGAGCTGGGGCAACTGCTCCAGCAGTGTCTTTTCCACACCATCTTTCAGCGTGGTGTCGACCATACCGCAACCCTGACAGCCGCCGCCGAACTGCAGCACCGCAATTTCTTCAGCAACTTCAACCAGACTCACCTGCCCACCATGAGCGGCCAGACCCGGGTTGATCTGACTATGCAGCAGATAGTTGATTCGGTCTTCAATCGGACTATCGTCAGACACCTGCGGCACTTTTGAGTTAGGTGCCTTGATAGTCAGTTGACCACCCATGCGATCTTCAGCGTAATCAACCATTGCATCGATCAGAAACGGCTGGCTGCGATCATCAATCCAGGCGGTAAAATCCTCGTATTCAATTCGCTCATCATCGTCCTGCTCTTCACCCGGACGGCAGTATGCGATGCACGTTTCTGCCATCGGTGTACCAGGATCGGCAATAAAAATACGGATACCTACATCGTTGTCATCCTGCTTTGACAGCAGTTCAAGGAGGTACTTCTGTGCTGAAGGGGTTATTTCAACCATCTCTGAGATCTTCGCCAAATGAGCGGCTATTCTATCGAAAAGAAAATCCTTTAAAAACCATGGGTTTAGTGTGACATTTTAGGGGCTCCGATACGCATGAGGCCTTCTCACGTTACCGCTTCATTATCTTCAACCATCAGGGCCCCGCAGATTGATAGAATGCGGCCGATTTAACACTGGCCGAAGAGCAACATGACCGTAGATATCCACGCAGACCTGCAACAACGCATTCTTGTTATGGACGGTGCGATGGGCACCGCCATTCAGGAACTCAAGCTCACCGAAGAAGACTATCGCGGTGACCGCTTTGCCGACTACGACGGCATCCTCAAAGGTAACAACGAGTTACTGACGCTGACGCAGCCTGACGCTATCAGACAGATACACCTGGACTATCTGCATGCAGGTTCGGACATCATCGAAACCAATACGTTTACCGCCAATGCGGTATCCCAGTCTGATTACGGTACCGAAGCCCTGTGTTATGAACTGAACAAGGCCTCGGCGGCACTCTGCCGGCAAGCCATCGAGCAAGTCAGTAGCAACGGCCAATCACAGCGCCGTTACGTTGCTGGCGCAATCGGTCCAACCACTCGCGCAGCCAGCCTGTCTCCGGACGTTAACGACCCCGGCTATCGAAACATTACCTTTGATGAACTGGTAATGGACTACAGCACCTGTGTGGAAGGCCTGATAGATGGTGGTTCCGACATTATTTTGATCGAAACCATATTCGACGTGCTGAACGCTAAAGCCGCGATTTACGCCGCACGCAAAGTCTTCCGCGCACGTGGACAGGCATTGCCCATCATGATTTCTGGCACCATCACCGATGCCAGCGGACGACTGCTGTCGGGACAGACCACTGAAGCATTCTGGGCTTCGATTCGGCACGCGGATCCGCTTTCCGTAGGTTTCAATTGTGCGCTCGGTGCCGATGAACTGCGCCCCTACATTGAACAGCTATCCCGCATTTCCAGCAGCTACGTCTCTGCCTACCCGAACCGGGGGCTGCCGAATGAGTTTGGCGAGTACGATGAGACCGTTGAACATATGGCAGCGTCCATCGCTGATTATGTTGATAGCGGTCTCGTAAACATTATCGGGGGCTGTTGCGGCACCACACCTGAGCATATTGAAGCTTTTGCGGCGCTTGCGAAATCGGCAACCCCGAGAACCCCACAAACACACAATCACGTATGCCTGCTTTCCGGCCTTGAACCCTTCGCTATCAGGGAAGATGCGTTGTTTATCAATGTCGGGGAGCGCACCAACGTGACCGGCAGCGCGAAGTTTGCCCGACTCATTCGCGATGAAGACTACGAAGAGGCGCTTCAGGTTGCGCGACAACAGGTGGAAAACGGCGCCCAGATCATCGATATCAACATGGATGAGGGCATGCTCGATTCCAAGGGTGCAATGGTGAAATTCCTCAACCTGATCGCTGCTGAACCCGACATCAGCCGGGTGCCCATCATGATTGATAGCTCCAAGTGGGAGATCATCGAAGCTGGCCTGAAGTGTATCCAGGGTAAGTCTGTTGTTAACTCCATCAGCATGAAAGAAGGTGAAGCGCCATTTCTGGCGCAGGCCCAGGCTTGTCTCGACTACGGCGCCGCCGTTATCGTGATGGCATTCGACGAGGATGGACAGGCCGACAACCTGGCCCGGCGTAAAGAAATCTGTCAACGCTCCTATGACTTGCTGGTCAATGAAGTAGGTTTCCCGCCGGAAGACATAATCTTTGACCCCAATGTTTTCGCAGTGGCGACAGGTATAGAAGAGCACAACCTCTACGGTAAAGATTTCATCGACGCCTGCGAGTTCATCAAGTCGAACTTACCCCACGCCCACATTTCTGGCGGCATCTCGAATGTCAGCTTTTCCTTTCGGGGCAACAACAAGGTACGGGAAGCGATCCACGCGGTGTTTTTGTATCACGCGGTTAAAGCAGGCCTGACCATGGGTATCGTCAACGCGGGGCAACTTGAGATTTACGAAGAGGTTCCGGTCAGGCTGCGCGACGCCATTGAGGATGTAATTTTCAATCGCCATGAGGAAGCGACTGAGCGGTTGATTGAGCTAGCCAATGAGTTTTCGGGTAGCGGTAAAAAAGGCCAGGCAGAAGACCTTACCTGGCGGGAAGCGCCCGTTACTGAACGGCTTGCCCATGCGCTTGTAAAAGGTATCAACCAGTACATCGTGGAAGATACAGAGGAAGCGCGACTGGAAGTGGATCGCCCCATCGAGGTTATTGAAGGCCCGCTGATGGAAGGCATGAATCAAGTCGGTGATTTGTTCGGCGCCGGGAAAATGTTTCTGCCACAAGTTGTTAAAAGCGCAAGGGTGATGAAGCAGGCCGTCGCTCATCTGATCCCGTACATCGAGGCCGAAAAATCAGGTGGCGCTTCTTCAAAGGGTAAAATCCTGATGGCCACGGTAAAAGGTGATGTCCACGATATCGGCAAAAACATCGTCGGCGTTGTCCTGCAATGTAACAACTATGACGTGATCGATCTCGGCGTTATGGTACCCGCCGAAAAGATCCTGAAAACCGCTGAAGAAGAACAGGTTGATATCATCGGCCTGTCCGGCCTGATTACGCCGTCACTGGACGAGATGGTGCATGTTGCATCGGAAATGGCGCGACTGCAGATTAAAAAACCCCTTCTGATCGGCGGGGCAACCACCTCAAAAGCACATACGTCTGTCAAAATTGAACCCTGCTTTGATCATGACGTTGTCGCCTATGTGCCTGACGCCTCCAAAGCAGTAGGTGTTGCCTCGCAACTGTTAAACCCTGAGATGAAAAAAGATCTCGCGATTTCATTAAAGGACGAATACGAAAAAATTCGCATCAGAAACAGCAACAGGAAACCAAAGAGCGATACCCTGCCCTACGCAGATGCGGTAGCCAACAAACCTGAACTGGATTGGTCCAGCTATACGCCGCCGGTGCCGACGTTTACAGGCACCAGGGTGATCAGCGATTTCCCGTTGACTGAACTCGTTGATTACATCGACTGGACCCCGTTTTTTATCGCCTGGGAACTAGCCGGCAAATTTCCGAAAATTCTTGAAGACGAGGTCGTCGGTGAAACCGCGCGTCAGCTATACGCCGATGCCCAGGAGATGCTGCAAAAACTTACCAAAGAAAAACGCCTGTCTGCGAACGCGGTCATCGGCTTCTGGCCCGCCAACAGCGACGGCGATGACATCATCGTCTACACCGACGAGACCAGATCCACCGAGCAGACTCGGCTGCATCACTTACGTCAGCAGATGAAAAAGCCAAGCGGACAACCCAATTTTTGTCTCTCCGACTACGTCGCACCGGTCGACACTAAACAACCAGACTATGTCGGTGGATTCGTCGTCACCGCGGGCCTGGGTGCTGAGGATATTGCCGCGGAATACGAGGCCGCGCAGGATGACTACAACGCAATTCTGGTCAAGGCATTGGCTGACCGGCTCGCTGAAGCCTTTGCCGAGCGAATGCATGAGCTCGTTCGCAAGGAATACTGGGGCTACGTCAACGATGAGAGACTATCAAACGATGAGCTGATTAACGAGGCCTATCAGGGCGTCAGACCCGCACCTGGGTATCCCGCATGTCCGGACCATACTGAAAAGGAAACGCTTTTTTCTCTGCTTGAAGCAACAACGGCAACCGGCGTTACGCTGACTGAGCATTTCGCGATGTTTCCTGCCGCGTCAGTCAGCGGTTTTTACTTCTCGCACCCAGAGTCGCGGTACTTTGGTATCGGAAAAATTGACCGGGACCAGGTCAGGGACTACACGGCGCGTAAAGCCCAGAGTCAGGAGATCACCGAACGCTGGTTGTCGCCAGTACTGAAGTACGGATAATGGCGCATGAACTGGCCTCAGAGGGATACAGGCAATGACAAACGATGATCTGAAAGAGCCCGGCTTCTGGGAAGTCACGGTGAGTGTGCTGGCGGCCGCCCTCGGCGTGCAAACATCAAAAAATAGAGAGCGGGATTTTACCAGGGGTAACCCGCTGGTTTTTATCGCAGCGGGGCTTATTTTTACCGTGGTATTTGTGCTGACGCTTGTCGGCGTTGTTTACCTTGTTCTATAAAGCGTTCTATAAAGCGTTCTATAAAGCGTTCTATAAAGCGTTCTATAAAGCGTTTTATTAGAGGGTTTTGTAAAAAACCTGCCGTCGCTAGCTGGTAGGCAGACCTGACAGCCAGAAAACCACGGCACAAACCGGTATCACAATCACCAGGATGGCCGATACGGCATCTGCAAAGCTGTCTTCATTTTCGGTGTTCTCAATCTCTTCGCTCATGTTCGTTCCTTACTGAATGGATAAAATCGCGGCGATTATACGTTCGAATTCAGAAGAATTCAGCATAACCATATGTCCAACTAACTATTTAAGAGTTGTCTTGATGCCGCTATATTAGCGGGCTTCAGAGAACCAGCAAGAGCGCAGGCGCCTGTCTATGTATATCTACGACGAATACGACCAGAAAATGGTTGATGAAAGAGTCACCCAGTACCGGGATCAGACCGAACGGTTTTTCGCAGGCGAGCTGTCTGCCGAAGAATTCCAGCACCTGAGGCTCCGAAACGGACTGTACATCCAGCGTCTGGCGCCCATGCTGCGCATAGCCATACCCTATGGCATGTTGTCTTCCAGGCAGTTAAGAAAGCTTGCCCACATCACCCGTCATTACGACCGCGGTTATGCGCACTTCACCACACGTCAGAACATCCAGCTCAATTGGCCGAAGCTGGAGGAAGTGCCTGATATTCTTGCGGAACTGGCAGAAGTTGAAATGCACGCGATCCAGACCAGTGGTAACTGCATTCGCAACACAACAGCAGACCAGTTTGCAGGTGTTGCCAGGGATGAAGTTGAGGATTCTCGACCCTGGGCGGAGATCATCCGTCAGTGGTCTACCTTCCATCCTGAATTCAACTGGCTACCAAGGAAGTTCAAGATTGCGGTTACCGGAGCCGTTCGGGATCGCGCCGCTGTGCAGGTCCACGACATTGGTGTTCGCGTTCTGAAAAACGGCGACGGAGAGACACGTCTCGACATCTTGGCTGGTGGCGGTCTGGGCAGAACACCGGTCATTGCGCCGGTCATTAAACAGGACCTTGAGCCCGAGCACATGCTGACCTACCTCGAAGCGATTCTGCGGGTTTACAACCGGTACGGCAGAAGAGACAACAAATACAAGGCAAGAATCAAGATTCTGGTCCGGGCGATGACGCCGGAAGTCTTTGCAGAAAAAGTAGAAGCTGAATGGCTGAAGTTAAAAGACGGACCATCGACACTGACACCGGACGAGATCGAACGGGTTAAGCGTCACTTCACTATTCCACCATACGAGACGCTCGAAGATCATGTCGCTGATGTGGATGATAGGCTCGCGGACAATTCAGGCTTTAGCAATTGGATGCGGCAGAACGTCAAACCGCATCGTCAATCAGGTTACGCAATTGTTAATCTGGCCCTAAAGCAGACAGGCATTGCACCAGGCGACGTAACCGACGAGCAACTGGATATCATCGCGGACCTCGCTGACGAATTCAGTTTCGGCGAAGTCCGGGTGACCCATGAACAGAACGTCACCATGGCTGATGTACCAAAGAAAGCACTCTATGCCTTATGGACCAAACTGGTAGATGCGGAACTTGCGGCACCGAACCTTGGCTTATTGACCGACATCATCTGCTGCCCGGGTGGCGACTACTGCTCATTGGCTAATGCGAAATCGATCCCGGTCGCTGAAGCCATTCAGCGTCAATTCGAAGATTTGGACTACCTGCATGACCTCGGCGAGTTGGATATCAACATCTCGGGGTGCATGAATGCCTGCGGTCATCATCACGTTGGCAACATCGGCATTCTGGGCGTCGACAAAAAGGGCGAAGAGTTTTATCAGGTCTCAATCGGCGGCTCCGGCTTCGAAGACGCCAGCCTGGCTAAAATTCTTGGCCCATCTTTTGCCCAGGATGAGGTGCCAGGTGTCATTCAGAAACTCGTTGATGTCCATCTCGCAGCACGCCAGGGCGAAGAACGGTTTATCGACACCTACCGGAGACTGGGCATCGATCCCTATAAAAAAGCGGTGTATGCAGCATGAGCACACTTATCAAAGCAGGTGCAGCATCGGCGCCTGAAGACCTCGAGATGCTGGCGCTAGACGCTTTTCTCGAAGCCGATGACAAATCACAGGCGGTCTGGCTGGATGCGGACCAGGAAGTTGAACGCATTAGCGAGCATCTGGAAAACATAGCCGTTATCGGTCTCAACTTTCCTGCATTTTCTGATGGCAGATCCTATTCAAACGCCACCATGTTGCGTAGACATTACGGCTACGCTGGTGAGATTCGGGCCATCGGTGACGTTCGTATCGACCAACTTGAGCAGATGGCACGCTGCGGCTTTGACGCCTTCGTCCTGGCTGATGGCCAGGACGCTGAACGTGCGCTGGAAAAACTTTCCGGATACTCCTTCAGCTATCAACAGACCGTCGACAGAGCCCCGCTGTTCCGGAAGCGGTCATAGCCGCCCTGCCCTAATTGTCATAACATCGGCGAATTACCACTAGAGTAATCGCCGATGGGTTCCGACCCTTTTGTATTCTCGTTCTTTCTGATTTTTGGCTGTGCCGGAATCTTAGCAACGCTGGCACTGTATACGCGCCAGCCCCTGATTATCGTCTACATTGTTACCGGCATTATCCTGGGACCGTCTGGTGCGGCACTGATCGACAATCCACAACTGATCAGCAGCATCGCAAAATTTGGCATCATCTTCCTGCTGTTTCTGCTGGGTCTGGATATGCAGCCCGCAAAACTGATCAATACCCTGCGCAGTGCGTTGCTGGTTGGTATTGGCAGTTCATTGGTCTTTTTTGCGGCAGGCACCGCTATTGCGGCCGCCTTCGGCTACAGCCTTGTTGAAACAGTCATCATCGGTATCGCGATGATGTTCAGCAGCACGATTATTGGCATCAAACTGCTGCCAACCACCGTTTTACATCATCGCCGTACCGGAGAGTTAGTTATCAGCCTGCTGCTCATTCAGGACCTTATCGCGATTATCGTATTACTGGTCATTACCGGTGGACTACTCGAATTCAGCGGGGTCACAAAAATCATCCGGGTCGTGGTCAGCCTGCCGCTATTGATCCTGACATCCTGGCTGTTTGTTAAGTACATCATGTTACCGCTTCTGGAGAAGTTCGATGCGTTCCACGAGTACATCTTTCTGGTGGCCATCGCCTGGTGCCTCGGTCTTGCCGAGCTTTCAGAACTTCTTGGCCTGTCGCTTGAGATTGGAGCCTTTGTCGCCGGCGTGACCATTGCCACCAGTCCCATAGCGCTCTATATCGCGGACCACCTGAAACCCTTGCGGGACTTTTTTCTGGTGCTGTTTTTCTTCTCCCTGGGTGCGGGCTTCCATATGGATCTGTTAGGTGCTGTGATCGTACCGGCGATCGTCATGGCGGCAGCCATGCTGATACTCAAACCCGTTGTGTTCCGCTACTTTCTCAGAGGGGTCAGCGAAAACAATGCACTCGGATGGGAAACCGGGTTTCGTCTCGGACAGATCAGCGAATTCTCGTTGTTGATTGCGTTTATCGCCACTGCTGAAGGTCTGCTTAGCCAGCATGCCTCGCATCTGATACAGGCGACCGCCATTCTGACGTTCCTGGTATCGTCGTACCTGGTTGTGTTCAGGTATCCCTCGCCGATCGCGGTATCTGATGATTTAAGGCGAGACTAGGTCCGGCAACGACTTATGCGTGCTTAACCAGCGTCCGTCCAGTAACGCCGCCGGCAAAGATTCGGTCTATCTCCTCTGACAGGGTATCCAGCCCAATCTCACTGACCATTTCCCCCAGTCCTGGAATCTGCCAGTCAGCGGCCAGTCTGGACCAGACGCGATTCTTCTCAGCGATAGGTAGTTCAACACTATCGATACCCAGAACGTTAACGTTACGCAAAATAAACGGCAGAACCGTTGTGGTGAATGCAGGCGATGCAACCAGCCCACAGATTGCGACGCTGCCACCATAGCTCAATGACTTAATAACATTGGATAGGGTATCTCCCCCTACGGTATCGATGCCGTGCGCATAGGTCATGGCGCCGAGTGGCCTGGAATTTTCGCTGCCGAGTTCTGCCCGATCAATGACCGAAGTGGCTCCCAGAGACCGCAGATATTCCTGTTTGTCGGATTTTCCTGAACTCGCAATCACCTCAAAGCCCTGACTGGCCAAGAGAGAAACCGCGACAGAACCTACCCCGCCGGTCGCCCCGGTGACGACAACAGGTCCATCCTCAGGCTTTGCCCCCATGGTCAGCAGTTTGTCGAAACAAAGTGCCGCCGTTAAACCGGCTGTGCCAATGATCATGGCATCTCGCAGCGATAAACCCGTCGGCAAGGGTGTTATCCATATCGCGGGGACACGGATAAACTCCCCATAACCACCGGGCGTATTCATGCCCAGGTCAAAACCGATCACCACAACCTCGTCACCTTCTTTAAACGCCGGATCATCAGATTTCACCACAACACCGGCCGCATCAATGCCGGGCGTGTGGGGGTAACTGCGCGTTACCCCAGGGATCCCTTTCGCAGACAAGGCATCCTTGTAATTCAGACTCGAATAATGGACCCGAATCAGGACATCACCGGGTGGCAAATCCTCAATTGACCGTTCTATGACGCTGTGACTGACACCGTCATCTGACTTTTCAACCCAGAAGGCATTAAAAATCGTCACGAAAAACTCCTTTGTAAAGTGGTGAGGGCTCTCAGCGCAAGCATGACGCCGGCACTACTGGATGTACTGGCCAGGGAGAGACTGTTCCGGCAGTTGCGGTCGAATCAACCGGGCGACACGCTCGAAAACCCGATCCAGTTTGTTTTTGTTCTGCACGTAACGCACCAGAAAAACGTCGCGCTCTAGACATTGCCCCACGATGTACTCATCACTGGTCATGAGATCATCAACCAGTTTTCGAGCTATCGCCCGGGTACCAAACCAGGCCTCGCCGGTCGCGACTTCTTCTATATCGACTTGAGGACGGTTTTCACTGACAAAGTCTTTAAACAGTGTGTGGATATCCTCAAGTTCATCGACAAACTTTTCTCTTGCCTTATCCGTATTTTCGCCGAACAACGTCAAGGTGCGCTTGTATTCTCCGGCTGTCAGAACTTCAACATCGATCTCATTTTTCTTCAGCAACCGGTGGAAATTGGGAATCTGTGCGACCACGCCAATCGAACCCAGCAAGGCAAAGGGCGCGGCAATAATTGTGTTCGCAATACAGGCCATCATGTAGCCGCCACTTGCTGCAACCTTGTCGACCGAAACGGTCAGCGGTATCTCGCGCGCCCTTACCCGCTGCAACTGAGAAGCCGCCAGGCCATAACCATGAACAACGCCACCGGGACTTTCCAGCCGAACCAGCACCTCATCACTTTGTTCGGCAACCGCCAGAATAGCGGTGATTTCCTCTCTTAAAGATGTCACGCTGGAAGCCTGCACATCACCTTTAAAATCGACAACAAACGTTCGGGGCCGTGGACCCTGGCCGGCTTTCACCTCCTGCTTGAGCGTTTTCTGTTTTTCCTTGGTTCGCTTTTTTTCCTCTTTATCATTCCGCTTTCTAAGTTCGGGATTCAGAACCACAGACTTGAGGGTATGGGTAATAGACTCCAGCGCATCATTGAGACTTTTGACTTCAATATGCCCAGATTCTCCGTCCCGCTGTCTGTGACTCATTCCAAACATAACGACCACAACAACGAGAAACGCAACAAGAATCGTCACGGACTTTGCGAGGAACAGTCCGTACTCAATCAGAAACTCCACTGAATAAACTCCGGGAAAAAGACGGCCCATCGTACCACAACAGCCCTGCGTCCCCGGTATACTGGCACCATGCAAAAAGACCCTACATCAGCGATGCTAGTGCCCTTGATCGTCGCGGCGCTGGGGCTGTGCGCATATCTGGTAACCATGCCCCGCAGCATCACGCTCGAAGATGCCGGACTCTTCCAGATGGTCTGTACCCAGGGTGGCCTGGCGCACCCACCGGGCTACCCACTATTTACCTTGATATGTCAGGTGCTACCCACAGATGCGGATATCTTCTATGGCAATCTGATCAGCGCAATCTTCGCGGTTCTGACACTGGTGCTGTTTTACTTTCTGATAGCGCCTCACACAGGTTCAATTATCGCCGGGGGCGCGGCATTAACTTACGGTTTCAGTCTGACCTTCTGGAACCAGGCCATTATCATCGAGGTGTACACGCTCGCCGCGCTTCTGTTTTTTTTAACCTGGTGGTTGCTGGAGGCGTTTTCCAGGCAGCACAGAGCCCATTACCTGTATTTGAGCGCCTTTGCGTTTGGTCTGGGCCTGGCGAACCACTGGCCGTTAATGCTGCTGGCAACGCCCGGGTTGATGGTTGCTGCCCTGCCCGCGCTGAAGCACATTCTTGGAAACCTGATGCCAGCACTGATTCTGCGACTTGCACTGGCACTCGCGGCTGGTTGCTCTCCGTACTTACTGCTTTTAACGGCAGACGACACGGCTTTCGGCGTTTTCGGTCATATCACCTCAGCTTCGAACCTCGTCGAGTACATTGCGCGCTCGTTCTACGCTGATGTTCGACCTGCCTCGGGTTTTTCTGACACCCTGGCCTACTTTGCCTGGATCCCGCAGGAGACTGCGCTGCAGTTTGGTCTACCGGTCACCATCGCCTCACTGGCCGGTTTTATCATCATGTTCAACGAAGCCCCTCGAAGCTTCGCGTGGGCAAGCCTCATCAATTTTGTTACCGGCACTTTCCTGCTGATCGCACTGCTGGGTTTTAACTTTGATGCACCGGACAAAGCCATTTTCCGACCCTATCCCATCATTGCTTACGCTTCGGTGGTGATCTGGCTGGGATTTCTGATCCGTTGGCTGGCAGAAAAATCACCGAAACCTGCAATCACTTCTGTCGCCATCACCGCCACGTTTGTCGTGATCGTTGCGGTCGAAAACTTTGCCCGGGTGGACCGCCACGATGACAACTGGGTTGAAGCCTATTTTACCAGCCTTCTGGAGGCCGTACCGGCCGACGGCATACTGTTTACCGACGGCGATATCCTGTCCTTTCCCCTGGGATACCTGCACTACGTCAAAGGGCTTAGACCTGACATTACGCTGTACAACTGGAGCAGTCTCACGTTTCCAAACCGGTTGTCTCCCCCACTTGCATCCATGCGCGAGAAAGAGCAACAAATCCTGGCGCTGATAAACACAACCGAGCGCCCCGTGGCGATGATAGAACCGAGAGCCGAACCGCTGACCCGTCTCGGCATACTCAACCTTGTGAGAACGAACGCTGCTCCGGCTACCCGGTTGAAACCACACGCTGTGACTGCAGCTTCCTCTGTGCTGACGCGTTACCAGAACGACGGTTTTCGGTATCAGCAGGAATGGGAACTTGCCGACTTTGTTATCGCCTCGTTTACGCGACTGTTCATCATCCATCAACGAAACGGTGGCGAATTCAGTGATGCACAGCAGGTCATGTTCAGGAATCTGTTGGCCACCTTTCCCGCGCAAATGGTTGTGCTGGAAGATGGGCTTGAAAATAATCTCGATAAACAGTTCGTAAAAGCGGTGTTTGCCTCGGCATCCGCCCAATCGCCAAACTATCTCAGCAAAAAAAATCAGGCCAGGCTGCTGCTGTTTGGTGGTGCTATTCAGCTGATGGCCCCGGCTGAACCAGAACTATCAGCGCCCTACCTTAAGGCCGCCATTGACATTGATCCAACCGCCGCCGCCGTCGTGGACTGTCTGGATCAACTGGCAATTGATAGGGATGGACCGCCGGGAAAATGCATCCGGGTGTTTTGAGCGATAGAATCGGCAGAACGATAGAGAGGTCAATGTGAGTCTGACAATTGAACTTGAGCAGCGCCGGTCGCAGCTGACGCCATTTTTTAATCCGACGTTGTTACAGCGCGAGCAGACCGTTTTTCAACTGCAATTCGACGGGGAAGAACCGCCGTTCTACCTTGAAGTGAGCGCAGACAGCTTTGAGTTTGTTGTGGGCGAACATACCAAACCAACACTGACACTATTTATCGACAGGCATGAAACCTTCTGGCAGTTGTTGGCGGGTGGTGAAGACGGTATGCGCGCATTTATGACAGGCAGATATCGCGCCGACGGCAACATTGTGCTGAGCCAGCTACTGCTTTATCTCTTCGCCTCTAAAGATCCTGTCGTTACCTACCGCGTACAGGACTAGATCGGATAACCCCGTTTGTCCAGATAGGCATCTATCAACCAGCGGGAGATAGCGAATTTACCAGGGATCTGAGGCAAATCGTCCAGTGGGAACCATCGGGCCTCGGCGATCTCATCTTCCTGGCAGACAATATCACCGGATTCATAAGCCGCGTGGAAGCCTAACATCAATGAATTAGGGAACGGCCAGGGCTGGCTACCATGATATTGCAGAGACCCAAGCTTTACCCCGACCTCCTCAAACACTTCTCGACGCACAGTTTCTTCAATCGATTCACCGGGCTCAACAAATCCAGCCAGCGTACTGAACAAACCAGGAGGGAACAGATGATTCCTTGCCAGCAGCACCTCGTCTTCCCGATGAACAAGCACAATAATCGACGGAGAAAGGCGTGGGTAATAGTTAATGCGACAGGACTCGCAGACCATTGACCTGTCGCTGTCGTGTACCGTGTTTTCGCCGCCACATTGGCCACAATATCGATGGTTACGATACCAGTCAGACAGTTGCAACGCTCTGCCAGCGAGATTAAACAACGTATCGTTTACCTGCCCTAGCGTCAGGCGAAGATTGACAAATTCGAAGCCATCGAGGGGCTCAACTTCAACTGCGTAGCAATCCACACCATTGAGTTGCCCCATAAAGTGTTCCTGAATCACGGTGAACGGTCCAAGTCCCGCTAAGGTCTGAGGTCGCCATTGCCCCTGCTCATCGGCTTGCTGAAGAATATGGCCATTTGCGCAAACAAAGAAAAGCGCGGAATCACGGTCCGTGGGTTCGCCACCGGCTAGAAAGCTCAGATCAGGTGCTGGCCACGAAAAACTCATATCTGCTCCCCACCCTGACGCCAGAGCGCACCTTGCTCAGATTTGCCATCAAGCGCGTCCAGTTTGGCTTCATGGGCAGCGAGTTCTTCTGCATCCGCACGCACGACCCTGAGCGGTGGACGGTTCGTGTCCAGCTTGACCTCGGCTCTGGATTTTTTACTGGCTTCGGATTCTTCGCCCAGCCCAAGTGTCACCTGACCACCGGTGAGCAGCAAATAAACATCCGCAAGAATTTCGGCATCCAGGAGCGCACCGTGTAAATCACGCTGGGAGTTGTCAACGTTGTAGCGTTTACAAAGTGCGTCAAGGTTGTTTTTCTGACCCGGATGTTTATGTCGCGCCAGTTCAAGACTGTCGACAACGCCACAGTAATCCGTGATAACCCCAAGCGATGGGTCAACAAGCCGCATTTCCTGATTGATAAACCCGACATCAAATGCGGCATTGTGGATAACCAGTTCACTACCTTCAACAAACTCGAGAAACGCCTGCCAGACATCCCGGAAAACGGGTTTATCGGACAGAAACTGACTGGTGATACCGTGGACTTCGAGCGCCCCGTCATCAATATCACGCTGCGGGTTGATGTATTGATGGTAGTGACGCCTCGTGAGCCGACGACCGACCACCTCGACACAACCGATTTCAATAATCCGGTGCCCCCCTTCTACCTCCAGGCCCGTCGTTTCAGTATCCAGAACAACCTGTCGCATTAAGTCTCTCCCATTTCGTCGATGCCTCTGTTGGCAAGGCCATCAACACGTTCATTTTCGACATGACCGCTGTGTCCCTTGACCCAGCGCCAATCAATATCGTGCGCTGCAGACAGGTTATCGAGTCTCTCCCAGAGATCGCGGTTTTTTACAGGTTGCCTGTTGGCGGTCTTCCAGCCTTTGGCTTTCCAGCCCGCTATCCATTGGGTAATCCCCTGACGCACGTACTGCGAATCTGTTGTCAGCACAACGGTGCTTGGCCGTTTCAGGGCTTCCAATCCCTGAATAGCAGCCATCAGTTCCATTCGATTGTTCGTGGTCTCCGGCTCGCCACCCCAAAGCTCCTTTTCCGTGTTGCCCGCGCGCAGCAATACACCCCAACCACCCGGTCCAGGGTTACCTCGACAGGCACCGTCAGTAAATATTTCTACGCTGGAAATCGTTTTTATTCCTTTGTCGGCGGGTGTTCCACGGATCGGACGCCATCGTGCTCCACCGATTGAACGACGCTAAGTCGGCCAAACGCGCGACTGGACTTCCAGACAGGCCTGATGGAACGACCCGCGCCAACATGTTTTCTGGCAACAATGACATAGACACCACCAACCGGCACATTCAGGTTACGACTGACACCGAGGGAGTAATCGTCTACCCGCCCGGGGAAGCGCGAAAGCGGTGGCCGATAGATCGCGTATTGGGCACGGTCAATCTTGAAGTCGAGTAAATTCAGCCAGTCCATCACTCGGCTAGGCAGGATAAAGCGCCCATTCCAGGGTGCCTGTCCCTTCCAGCCTGCCAGTGAACGCCATGCCCCCCAGAGACTGAACGGATTAAAACCGATCAGCACCAGATGCCCCATTGGCATAGTGACACGCGCGACTTCCTTAAGAATATCTTGAGAGGTATCCGCGTAATCAAGCAGATGGTGCAGTATCGACACGTCCACGCTGTCGCTGGCGAACGGGAGCGCGGCAGGTCGTGCCACAACCCCTGCCCCCGACGCAGAACATCGCGTATCCAGATTAAGGCTCACCTTGGTCTGAATGGGACTGGTTGCGAACAGCGGCGTATCCTGAACGCTAAGCTGAACCAGGTTGTAACCAAAAAAACCGGGCAATAGCTGCTCAAGCAACGCCTGCTCGGTTTTGAGGACATGGGTTCCCAGCGGCGTCGCAAACCAGGCTCTGAGATCAGAGTGCGTCTGCCGTGAAGCCTCGGTCAGTGAAGTGAAATCGCCGTGCATGTCAACCTGTTCATGTTTGCCGCAACTATTATAATGCTAAGCGCGACGCTTACTAGCGAATCACCTGATCCAAAGATTATCTTTATCTACGGCAAAACAGAACGGACTCTGAAGGAACCAACGGGTTTGAAAATCTGTGCTCAATGCTCGAACCCAAAAGCCAAAACAAGGAAACAGCAACATCATGAAGTTTAGCCGGTTTGTCTCCATCGGACTATGTCTGATGCTCAGTAGCTGCGCGAACCACCTGCAGGACCCATCAAAGACAGAGCACAGCCTCACCGACGTATCGAATGTCAACGAGTCAGCAACAACCGAGGTCTCTTTACTGGATGCCCCTGCACCACAGGTACCCCTGGAAATGATGGTGCCAGTGGCCACGCCTGTGGAGATTGGTCCTGAGGCATACGAAGACATCTGGTCACGGATGCGGTCTGGATTTTCGCTTTCAAGAGAAGTCGACCGGAAACGCGTCTTCAATGAGCTGCGATGGTACGTCAATCATCCCGAGTATGTCGCACGGGTCAGTCGCCGCGCAGCACCTCACCTTCACTATATCGTTAGCGAACTGGAACGAAGGAATCTGCCCCGAGAGTTTGCGCTGCTGCCGATCGTTGAAAGCGCCTACGACCCCTTCGCGTACTCTCACGGGCGCGCCGCAGGACTCTGGCAATTCATTCCTTCAACGGCCCGTGTGTACGGCCTAAAAATTGACTGGTGGTACGACGGGCGACGCGATGTTCGCGCGTCGACAACGGCTGCCATCGACTATCTCGAATACCTCAGCACTCTTTTTAACGGTGACTGGTTACTAGCGCTTGCGGCTTACAATGCCGGGCAAGGTAACGTTCTCGCTTCAATCCGCCGGAGCAATCTACCGCGAGAAGAAGCGGATTTCTGGTCCATCAAGGTCTTGAAGGAAACCTACACCTACGTGCCGAGATTACTGGCAATCAGTGAAATCATTGCCAACCCGGAGAAGTATCACATCGAGTTGCCGCACGTGGCCAACGAACCCTATTGGGGCGTTGTTGCAACCGGTGGTCAGTTAGACCTTCACAAGGCCGCGACGATGGCAGGTATCAGCGACGAGGCACTGTACAAGTTGAACCCCGGTTACAATCAATGGGCGACACACCCTGAAGGCCCACACGAATTGATTGTACCCTTGACACAAATAGAGGCTTTTAAGACCGAGCTGGCAGCCCTGCCCAAGACGCAAAGACTTTCCTGGCAGCGCCACCGTGTGAGCTACGGAGAGAGCCTGGGATCACTGGCCCAACGTTACCGGACCACTGTCGCAACCATTCGATCGGCAAACGATATCTCTGGGAACACCATTCGAGCTGGTGAATCTTTGCTGATCCCCGCAGCGTCACCTGACGTGCAGTATGAGATGACCAGCGACAGTAGACTGGCGAAGCGTCAGGAAGCACTGGAAGCTCATTACGGCGGCGTGGAACCGGTGATATACATCGTCCAGCCCGGTGATAGCTTCTGGGATATTTCGCGCAAGTTTAATGTTGGGATGCGGGAATTGGCTCGCTGGAATGGCATGGGAACAACCGGTCTGCTACACCCTGGCACCGAACTGAAGGTGTTCAAGCAGTCGGAACTGGTGGTGGCCACGGCAGCACCAAAGCGGAAATCCAACAGCCAGGTTCGCAAGGTGAACTACCGCGTTCGTCAGGGTGAATCCCTATCGCTGATCGCCAGCAAGTTTAATGTCACCGTACAGAACATTCGAAAATGGAATACCTCCATTCACGGTACCAAGTACATTCATCCCGGTGACAGACTGACGCTCTATGTGGATGTCACTCAGCTTATCAACTAACCCGCGCTAAGCTCGAAACACCGTCTCGCGCTCAGAGCGTCTCAATATCTGCCTTGACGCGGAGCGTATTCTCAAACTCCTGGAAATCAACCAGCCCCATCTGGGCTGCCAGATTATCTCGTAACCCCGCCAGCTCTGTGGTTGCAAGTTCGCTCACCGGCTTGTTAACCACACTGGAAACTCGCATCACCAGTGCATCACCATTTGGCAGGACTGAGGTACCCAACGACTCCCTGGCGTCTGCCGGTCGAGGTAATTTGAATGCCTCTCGCAATACAAGCGGATTAGCCTCTGAGGTAAATCGGCTTGCAGACGGCACCAGCTGCCACTGCAGGTTGTACTGATCGGCGACGAACTGAGCCAATGAGCCGCTTTCTACCGCTTCAACAATCTCGTCAGCCCTGACCTTTGCGAGTTCGGCAGCCTGTTCTCGTTGCAAAATGTAGCGAATATCCATGGTGACATCAGCCAGGGGCCGGGTAATGCTGGGGTTATGCTCACGAACACGAACACCAACATGATGATCTTCCGCAAGTTCAATCAGGTCACTGTTGTTCCCATCCAGCAAGACATCTGGACTGAAGACAGCATCTTTGACCCGATTGTTTGCCATAAGAAAGTGGCTCGCCTCTCGTGTCAGATGGCCTGTCGTTTGAACCGAAACACCAAGCTCTGCAGCCGGCGCTTCAAGATCAATACTCTCAAACAGCAGTTCTGCCAGAAGCGCAGAGTCAGCGACAAAATCCTCTTCAGTCGCTGACAACTTATAAGTCTGCTCAACCTCTGCCCGGACATCTTCCAGGGTAGGCGTCACAGCGTCCTGAATTTCGAGAACCTTGATGACGTGAAAGCCAATTTCGGTTTCAACCGGAGGTGCGACCTGATTTAGCGCCAGATCAAATGCCACCGCTTCAAACTCCGGGTAGAAGGTGCCCGCTGGGTTAAACCCGAGATCACCACCGTTTGATTTTGAGCCGACATCATCAGAGTTTTCCTGGGCCAGGGATGAAAAATCCTCGCCCTCCTTGATCCGCTCGTAGATCGCCTCAGCCTTCGCTTTAGCATCCTCAGAACTCAGGGCATCAGACGTCTCTATCAGAATGTGAGCCACCCTTCGCGACTCGTCTATTGAATAATCGGACTGGATACTTTCAAAGAACGCTGCTAACTCGGCTTCGTCGACTTCAAGCATTGCAGCCAGGTCAGCGTGCCTGAGTTCTACAAACTCAAGATCCACTGTTTCTTCAGTCACAAACTCTTGGGTGTTTTCTTCATAGTAGGTTTGTATGTCTGCTTCCGTGACTTCAACCTCATCCACCAGACTCGCTGCTGAAATCTCGATGTATGCGATGTCCCGGGTCTGGGAAAGTAAAGAGGTATAGCGCTCACTCTCTTCGGCGGTAACAAAGGCCGAACCACGAATACCCGTTAGCAACTGATCAAACAGCTTGTCCGTTCTAACTTCTTCGCGATACATCAGTGGCGTGTATCCAGCACCACGGATCACATTCTGAAACTGGACCGGGTTAAAAACGCCATCCACTTGAAAAATCTCAGTCGCGACGATGTCGGCATCTATTTCCGCATCGCTGTAGCGCAGATTGAATTCATCCGCCGCTTGCGCCAAAAGTTCACGGGCGACCAGCGAGTCCAGTACGTTCTGCCTGAGTTCATCTTCGTTGATCTCATCCATTGGCACACCGCGGGCAACCAATAGACGTCGGTTACGCTCAACCGCAACTTCCATCTCTTGCTGCGTAACATCTTCCCCGTTCACCGTTGCCACTTTGGGCACTGGTGCGAGAAAAGTGGTGATAGAACCAAACCCGAATAATGAGAAAACAATGATGATCAGGCCGATGATGACCTTCGCCAGAATCCCCTCACTGCCATCGCGCATCTTTTGAATGACCATACGTCCCTCGATCAAGACCTTTGTATTATTGGTACGCGAGCATGTTGGATCGCGTAAAAATTTGTGTAACTAAACTTGTGTAACAAAACCGGTGTAACAAAACCTGCGTAACAAAAAAGGCGCATCCTGGGATGCGCCTTTTTCCTGATTTACCTTGGTACCTTTTGTTGTTACTTGTCTCTGAAACAAGAAAAAGGCGGTAAAACAGCGTTTCTAGTTAACCGCATCTTTTAATGCTTTACCTGCCTTAAATGCAGGTACTTTAGCCGCAGCGATCTGAATCTCTTCACCCGTCTGTGGATTTCTACCTGTACGTGCCGCACGGTCGCGAACACTAAAAGTGCCAAACCCTACCAACACAACCGAATCACCTTTCTTCAATGAATCAGTAATTGAATCGATCATTGAATCAAGTGCACGGCCTGCAGCTGCTTTTGTGATATCAGCGGACTCTGCAATGTTTTCGATCAGCTCTTGTTTATTCACTCTCTACCCCTTCTTTTGTGGTCTGTTGTGGTCGTCTGTTTTTGTGGTCAGTTCTAGTCGTTTTTATGGTTTGCATATCCCTATGCGAATGCCCTGTGCCTCGAATATTTTATACCCAATGACGCCTCCTTATACAAGGTAAAACTCCCTAATGTGCGCTAATTCTGGGGCTTTCGTCGGATTCACCCTTGCTGTCAGAATCCTTGCTGGCTTCCGCGTCAATGTCCTCCGGCAGCGGTTCTGGTATCCGTTGTAAAGCGACCTCTAACACCTCATCAATCCACTTTACCGGGATGATATCCAGATCCCCTTTGATATTGTCAGGAATCTCTTTCAGGTCACGTTTGTTGTCATCCGGAATAAGCACGCGTTTGATACCACCACGATGCGCTGCCAGTAATTTTTCCTTCAGACCGCCGATCGGCAAGACCTGACCCCGCAAGGTGATTTCTCCTGTCATCGCAACATCAGACCGGGCTGGAATTCCCGTCAGCACGGAAACCATCGCCGTACACAAAGCGATACCAGCACTCGGCCCGTCTTTGGGCGTGGCGCCTTCCGGCATGTGAATGTGCAGGTCATACTTCTCGTGGAAATCTTTACCAATGCCAAGCACATTGGCACGAGAACGCACGACTGTGGTCGCTGCCTGAATCGACTCCTGCATGACATCACCCAATGAACCTGTTTGGGTATGGCGACCTTTTCCGGGTACAGCCACTGCCTCTATAGAAAGCAGTTCTCCACCAACACTCGTGACAGCAAGCCCGGTGACCTGACCAATCTGATCCTCTTCTTCAGCGATACCAAAGTTAAACTTCCGCACCCCGGAATAGTCTTCCAAAGCATCAGGATTGACGACAATTTTCGCGTCATCTTCAGACTCGGATAAGGCTGTTTCTTTGACAACCTTTCTGCAGATCTTGGCGACTTCCCTTTCCAGACCACGAACGCCTGCTTCTCGCGTGTAATAGCGAATCAGGTCAGTAACCGCTTCTGACGTGATCTCAAGTTCACCCTCCTCAAGCCCATTGTTTTCTACCTGCTTGGGAACAAGGTAACGAGAGGCGATATTGCGTTTTTCGTCTTCGGTGTAACCGGGGATACGAATAATTTCCATCCGGTCCAGCAGCGGCGCCGGAATGTTCATCGAGTTAGACGTGCAAATAAACATCACCTCGGACAGGTCGTAATCAACCTCCATATAGTGATCGTTAAACGAGTTGTTCTGTTCAGGGTCCAGCACCTCAAGGAGCGCAGATGCAGGGTCACCGCGGTGATCCTGTCCCATCTTGTCGATCTCATCGAGCAGAAACAGCGGGTTCTTCACCCCGGCCTTGGCAAGTTTCTGAATGATTTTCCCTGGCATGGACCCAATATAGGTTCGGCGATGGCCGCGGATCTCCGCTTCATCGCGAACGCCACCCAATGCCATTCGAACAAACTGTCGATTCGTTGCCCTGGCGATAGATTCTCCGAGAGAGGTCTTACCAACACCTGGCGGTCCGACCAGACAGAGCACCGGGCCTTTGATCTTCTTCACCCTTTTCTGGACCGCGAGATACTCAAGAATCCTTTCTTTAACCTCGTCAAGCCCGAAGTGGTCCGTTTCAAGGACTTCTTCTGCCGCTGTAATATCCGTTCGAACTTTGGAGCGCTTCTTCCAGGGTGTATTCAGCATCCAGTCAATATAGGAGCGAACGACGGTTGCTTCCGCCGACATCGGCGACATCATCTTCAGTTTGCCGAGTTCAGCCTTGGTCTTCTCCTTGGCTTCCTTGGGCATACCCGACGATTCCAGGCGCTTTTCCATGTCCTCGAGTTCATTGGGCACATCGTCCATGTCGCCCAATTCTTTCTGAATCGCCTTCATCTGCTCGTTGAGGTAGTACTCGCGCTGGCTTTTTTCCATCTGTTTTTTGACGCGACCGCGAATTCGCTTTTCGACGTTAAATAGTTCAAGTTCGCCTTCGAGAAGCCCCAGCATATGGTCGATTCTTTCCTGCAGATTCACCATCTCCAGCAGCTGCTGCTTGATATCCAGTTGCAGCGTCAACTGCGATGCAATCGTATCAACCAGCCTGGAAGGATCTTCAATGCTGGACAGCGACGTCATTACCTCAGGCGGCACCTTTTTGCTTTGCTGCACGTACTGATCGAAGGTACCCATTAGAGAGCGGATCATGGCTTGTGCTTCGCCACTATCAACAGGTGGTTCTCTTAACAGTTCCACGTCGCCACTGAAAAAGTTCTCACCCGTACGCACTTCGCTAACACGCGCCCGGTTATTACCCTCGACGAGGATCTTGACGGTTTTGTCAGGTAGTCGAATCAGTTGGAGAATAGTTGCAACGGTGCCAAAGTCGAACAGGTCCTCGGCGGCCGGGGCTTCGTTTCCTGGATCGCGTTTCGCCAGCAACAGGATCTTTTTGTTCGGGTCGTTTTCCTGCGCATGTTCAAGCGCAAGAATCGACTTTTCAGTACCGATAAACAGGGGTTGCACACCATGGGGGTAAACGACCATGTCACGCAGGGTGACGATTGGTACATCGAGCAACTGTTCAGACATAACTATCCTTCTTAAGAGAGCGGCAGAACGCCATACTTTGAGATTAGATACAGTTTACAAACAAAAAGGGGCGTAAACGCCCCTTTTTGTAAAAGTTTCAGGAATTTCCAGGATAAACGGCCCGGATTCCTGTGCCGTCGGCCTTACTCAGGCGCGGCCTTGGGTTGGTCGGCATTTTCGTAGATCAACATCGGATCGGAAACACCGTTAATGACGTTCTCATCGATTATCACCTTGCTGACGTTTTCTTCTGAGGGAAGGTCGTACATGACCTCCAGCAACACGGCTTCCAGAATAGAGCGCAGCCCACGAGCACCAGTCTTACGTTCCATCGCCTTTTCCGCGATCGCTATCAGTGCATCTTCGCGGAAATCAATTTCGGCGCCTTCCATTTCAAACAGCTTGGAGTACTGCTTGGTGTAGGCATTCTTTGGTTCCTTGAGAATACGTACCAGCGCCTCGGCATCAAGTTCATCGAGCGTTGCCAGCACGGGCAGTCGGCCCACAAATTCGGGAATCAACCCGTATCGAACAAGATCTTCCGGCTCCACCGTACGCAACGTGTCACCCAGATTCTTCTTGCCGGCCTCAGTCTGTACGCTGGCTCCGAAACCGATGCCGCTCTTGTCGGAGCGGTCCTGAATCACCTTATCAAGGCCTGCGAAAGCGCCACCACAAATGAACAGGATATTCGACGTGTCAACCTGCAAAAATTCTTGCTGCGGGTGCTTACGGCCGCCCTGAGGGGGCACGGAGGCAACGGTGCCTTCGATCAGTTTAAGCAGCGCTTGCTGGACACCTTCACCAGATACATCACGGGTAATTGATGGGTTGTCAGACTTGCGGGATATCTTGTCGATTTCGTCAATATAAACGATACCTACCTGGGCTTTGTCGACATCGTAATCACACTTTTGCAGCAGCTTTTGAATGATGTTCTCAACATCTTCACCCACATAACCGGCTTCGGTCAGTGTCGTTGCATCGGCAATGGTAAAAGGCACATCCAACAGCCTGGCCAGCGTTTCAGCAAGTAAGGTTTTACCCACACCCGTTGGACCGACGAGCAGGATGTTACTCTTTTGAAGTTCCACATCGTCTTTTTTGCCAGCGTAGTTAAGTCGCTTGTAGTGATTGTAAACAGCAACCGAAAGGACCTTTTTTGCCCAATGCTGGCCAATCACGTATTCATCGAGTATTTCCTTGATCTCAATGGGCGTCGGCAGTTTACGGCTCTCTGTTTCTTCGCTGCTCTCCTGCAGCTCTTCACGAATAATGTCATTGCACAACTCGACACATTCATCGCAAACGTAAACGGACGGACCGGCTATCAGCTTCCTGACTTCGTGCTGGCTCTTGCCACAAAAGTTGCAGTGCAGCAGTTTGCCATCGCCATTGTTACCGTCATGCTCGTCGGACATACCCAAAACCTCAAAATCTTTAACCCGGGGAATTAACCCGGATTATTATATTCAATCGCAACTAAATCAAAAACTTCAAAAAAACGCGACTAGACGGCGCTCAGTGCCGCGCGTGGTTCCTGAACTTTGTCAATAATGCCGTATTCCATGGCTTCATGCGATGTCATGAAATTGTCTCGCTCAGTATCCTTGGCGAGTTCTTCTTTTGAACGCCCCGTATGCTCTGCCATGATGCCATTCATACGGTCACGCAAAAACAGTATTTCCTTGGCCTGAATTTCGATATCCGATGCCTGGCCCTGGGATCCCCCGCTCGGCTGGTGAATCATGACTCGAGAGTTTGGCAAACAGTAACGCTTGCCTTTGGTGCCGCCAGCCAGCAGAAACGCACCCATACTAGCGGCCTGACCAATACAAAGCGTTGAGACTTCACAATTGATGAACTGCATGGTGTCGTATATCGCCAGGCCCGCAGTCACTGAACCGCCCGGTGAATTAATATAAAGCTGAATATCTTTGTCCGCATTTTCAGATTCACAGAACAGCATTTGTGCCACCACAAGGTTGGCAACATTGTCATCGATGGGGCCCACAACAAAAATAATCCGTTCCTTCAGCAGTCTGGAATATATGTCATAAGACCGCTCACCGCGGGCAGTCTGCTCAAGCACCATCGGAATCAATCCGAGTCCCCGCGTTTCAGGTGGAAATCTATCTTCAAAGTTATGCATCACGTCTCTCTTTGCTGCTATGTGACGGCCACATGGCCTATCGAATGGTATGCCTTAATAATGAGGCAAAACACGGAAAGTTCAATGGTTAACTTGGCGTTAAATTGTGGGGCATAAACCCCACAATTACCGTACGCTGAGCGAGGGAATGTGGATGAGTTACTTTTCTTCAGCAGATTCTGCGTCATTATCTGCTGACTTAGCGTCTGTTGAATCAGCGTCGGCTTCGGCCTCAGCTTCCGCGGCCTCAGGGGCTTCCCGCTTAACAGCCTCATCGTAATCGACCGTCTTTTCAGTGACCTGGGCACCTTCGAGAATAAATTCAACGACTTGCTCTTCCAGAACCATATTCTGAATCTGGCTAAGCTGCTGTTCGTTGCTGTAGTAGTAATTCTTAACCTGCTCAGGCTCTTCGTATTGGCTGGCCATGGTCTCGATGGTTTCGCGCACCTTGTCAGCATCAGGCTGTATTTCGTTTTGTTCAACGATTGCACTGACAATCAGACCAAGCTTGACCCGTTTTCCAGCCTGTTCCGAGAACATCTCGGCTGGCAGGATACTGGGATCCAACTGATTACCGCCGCCAAACTGCTGCACGGCTTCCTGACGCATTCGGTCGATTTCCTGGTCTATCAGCGCTTGCGGTAAATCAAACTCGTTGCTTTGCACAAGGCCATCCATGACCTGGTCTTTGACTTTCGCCTTCAGCGCAGCCTCGAGTTCACGCTCCATATTGGCAACTAACTCAGCACGAAACTCGTCCATGCCGCCGCCTTCTTCAACACCAAAAGACTCGAAAAACGCCTGGTCCAGCTCAGGTTTCCGGGATTCAGCGACCTTGTTGACCTTGATCTTGAAAACCGCTGTTTTACCGGCCAGATTTTCGGCCTGATAATCCTCTGGGAAAGTGACTTCGAGGTCTTTCTCGTCGCCTGTTTTCACGCCCAGCAAACCATCTTCAAATCCTGGGATCATCGAGCCTGAACCCAACACGATATCAGCGCCTTCGGCCTTGCCGCCGTCAAAAGCTTCATCGTCGATGAAGCCTTCAAAGTCCATATTCACCTGATCTGAATCCTGGGCTTCGCGATCGACTTCCTCATATTGCATGCGTTGCTCGCGCAACGTTTCGACCATTTTATCGACGTCCGCGTCAGTGACTTCACTGCTGAGCTTCTCCACGTTAACTGCATCAAAACCAGCCAACTCAACTTCAGGAAAAACCTCAAAAATGGCGACGTATTCCAGATCCTGGCCTTCCTCGATCTTGACCTCTTCGATCTTTGGCATGCCCGCAGGGTTAACAGATTCCTTCTGCAGCGCTTCGCCGTAGGTCGATTGAATCACTTCGCTGGAGACTTCCTGACGGATTCCTTCACCGAACCGACGCTTTACTTCCTTCAACGGCACTTTGCCGGGCCTGAAACCCTTGAGGTTCACATTCTTGGCAGTCTGCTTGATTTTCTCGGAAACCTGATTTTCCACCTGGTCAGAAGGCACGACGACGTGCATCTTTCTTCCCAGTCCCTCAGTGGTTTCTAGTGTTACCTGCATGTTGTTACCTGTGTTGTACTGTATCTGGTGCGAAAGGAGAGACTCGAACTCTCACGTCTTTCGACACTGGAACCTAAATCCAGCGCGTCTACCAATTCCGCCACTTTCGCAATTATTTAAGTATCTGGGCGTGAATGACGGAGATTTCTGGCCCACCTGTCAGGGGGCAGAACAGCTCCGACCTTCCACGCCTGTCGATCTGGGGTGGACGAAGGGGCTTGAACCCTCGACCGCCGGAATCACAATCCGGAGCTCTACCAACTGAGCTACGCCCACCATTAACCTGTATCCATCATGTGTATCCGAGAATGGCGCGCCCGGAAGGACTCGAACCTTCAACCCTCGGCTTAGAAGGCCGATGCTCTATCCAGTTGAGCTACGGGCGCTCTTAAACCTGACCTTCCGGATCTACACCTCACGGGAATTTGGTCGGGGTAGAGAGATTCGAACTCCCGACATCCTGCTCCCAAAGCAGGCGCGCTACCAGACTGCGCTATACCCCGATACTTCGATCGTTGCGACTTACCCTAAAACCACCTGATAATGTCACAACCCCAGCGGGCTACGCTGGAAAGGGGCGCATTCTACTAACGAGGCTGAATACAGTCAAACGAGATCGCATCGATTTTTTTCAAGCAAAGCAAAGGCTTAGAGTTCCTCCAAAAATATGAACCATATTTTCATTTCAGACCTGCATCTCGACCCTGAGAGAAGCGACTTAACTGACGCGTTTTTACGGTTTTTACAGACTCATTGTCACGACATCGACGGACTGTACATTCTGGGGGACTTTTTTGAAGTCTGGCTGGGTGACGATGACCAGTCACCGTTTTCCCGGCAAATTGTTAACAGCCTGGCGGCGCTGACCTGCAAGGTTACCCTGATGCACGGTAACCGGGACTTCCTGCTCGGCCAGCAGTTTTGTGACGCGGCCCATGCCGAGCTGACTGAAGATCCCACCATCGTCACCCTCGGTGAGCAGCAGATCCTCCTGATGCATGGCGACAGCTTATGCACCCGGGACGAGGCTTATATGGCAGCAAGAGCAACGCTGCGCTCGCCAGCGTTTCAGGCTGACTTTCTCACCAAGAGTCTCGAAGAGCGCGCTATATTTGCCCGCCAGATACGCGGCGAGAGCAAAGCGCACACCAGAGAGTCCGCCGCTGACATTATGGATGTAACACCCGGTGAAGTTGTCAGGGTCATGGAAGAAGCCGGGGTGCAGATAATGATTCATGGTCATACCCACCGCCCGGCGGAACACGCAGTACCTCTAAGTCGGGGACCGGGGATTCGCTACGTGCTTGGAGACTGGCACACCTCTATGCAATATCTGTCAGTCACCGATCAGGGGTTCGCGCTGAAACGCTACGATTTTTAGCCTTCGGCTTTGTGACTGACCAGGTGTGGTTCTATCTGAGGAAGCCCGGCTATCTAACAAGGCGCGCCGCTATGAAACCGGAATTCCGGGTCTGGGGACAGCACCAGTCGCTTGTCTTCCGCCAGAAACAGAGAAACGCGATCTTCGATCCCGGCGCCCTCCGCCATCTGCTCGGCTAGTTTGAGATAAACCAGAAAATGCCGGGCTTCGGATTTAAGCAGCGACCCATAAAAAGCGCCCAACTCCGCATCAAGTACCGGGACCAGCCGACTGAATCGCTCACAACTGCGCGCTTCCACAATCGCACTGACGATCAGGACATCAATCAGGCGCGCAGGTTCGTGCGTGCGCACGGATTGACGCAATTCCCCCGCATATCGGGAAGAGGAAAGTTGGGCATACGTTATATTCCTATCTTTCAGGATAGCCACAACCTGCTCAAAGTGCCGGAGCTCCTCGCGGGCCAATTTCGACAGTTTCAGAATCATCTGTGTCTGGTCGACATGGCGATACATCAGGTTTAATGCGGTTGAGGCGGCTTTCTTTTCACAATTCGCGTGATCTATCAGCAGCGTCGGTAAATCCTCCCGCGCTTTTTCCAGCCAGGAATCTGGCGTCTCACAGAGCAAAAAAGTGTTCACATTCATAGTGTTACGACCCAGGGTGCTTAACTTTGTGGCTCGGTTCCAGTAAACTGCCGACCCTTTTGAAACCGGACGAAATCCTTCGTCATTATACAGCGAGGAAAAGGTTGTGCTTGAAGCCTATCGAGAACATGTCCAGGAGCGTGCCGCAGAAGGCATTGTTCCTAAACCACTGAATGCAGAACAGGTCAATGAACTGGTTGAACTGCTGAAGAACCCACCGGCAGGCGAGGATGCTTTGCTCATTGACCTCCTGGAAAACAGGATACCAGCAGGTGTCGACGATGCAGCCTATGTTAAAGCAGCTTTCCTAACCGCGCTTGCCAAGGGAGAGGACAGCTCACCGCTGATTGATCGCGTGCGCGCCACGCAATTGCTGGGCACCATGCTAGGCGGTTACAACATCGAATCACTGATCAGTCTGCTTGACGACGATGCGGTCGCCGAAACGGCGGCCGCTGGTCTTTCAAGAACGCTCCTGATGTTTGATGCATTTCATGATGTTGTGGAAAAAGCGAAGACTAACGAACATGCCAAGACGGTACTGCAGTCCTGGGCTGACGCTGAATGGTTCACCAATAAGCCGAATGTCCCCGAGCAGATTACGGTCACGGTATTTAAAGTCGATGGTGAAACCAATACTGATGATCTATCTCCAGCAGGTGATGCCTGGAGTCGTCCGGATATCCCCCTGCATGCCAAGGCAATGCTGGTCAAACGGATGGAAAATCCCCTTGAAACCATCGAAACACTGAAAGAAAAGGGTCACCCGCTCGCCTACGTCGGTGACGTGGTCGGCACCGGCTCTTCCCGGAAGTCGGCGACCAACTCCGTGCTTTGGCACATGGGTAATGACATCCCGAATATTCCAAATAAGCGCGACGGTGGTGTATGTCTGGGCGGCAAGATTGCCCCCATCTTTTTCAATACCATGGAAGATGCAGGCGCCCTGCCGATTGAATGTGATGTCAGCGCAATGAGCACTGGCGACGTGATCACCATTCATCCCTATGCAGGCAAGATTACCAATGAGGCTGGCGAAACCATCACCGAGTTCGCCCTTGCCACCCCCGTTATCCTGGACGAAGTTCGAGCAGGTGGACGCATCCCATTGATTATTGGTCGTGGGCTGACAGAAAAAGCCAGAGAGGCCCTGGGTCTCGAAGCAACTGATATGTTCAAGAAACCAGTTCCGGTTGAGGACTCCGACAAGGGCTATACGCTGGCGCAGAAGATTGTTGGTCGCGCCTGCAGTGTCGAAGGCGTGCGCCCCGGCACCTACTGCGAACCCCGCATGACGACGGTCGGCTCGCAGGACACCACGGGCCCCATGACTCGTGACGAGCTTAAAGAACTTGCCTGTCTAGGATTTTCCGCAGACCTGGTCATGCAGTCCTTCTGTCATACCGCGGCATATCCCAAGCCCGTAGATATTGATACCCAGCACAACCTGCCTGACTTTATTCAAACACGGGGCGGTGTTGCGCTGCGCCCGGGCGACGGGATTATCCACTCATGGTTAAACCGCATGTTGCTGCCGGACACCGTGGGTACCGGTGGTGATTCACACACGCGATTCCCGATTGGCATCAGCTTCCCCGCAGGTTCAGGTCTGGTGGCCTTTGCCTCCGCTCTCGGCGTTATGCCGCTCGACATGCCGGAATCTGTATTGGTTCGATTCAAAGGTGAAATGCAGCCAGGTATCACACTGCGCGATCTCGTTAACGCAATCCCCTATGCGGCGATACAGCGTGGCTTGTTGACGGTCGCCAAAGAAGGCAAGAAAAACGTCTTCTCAGGCCGCATCCTTGAAATCGAAGGTCTGCCAGACTTGAAGGTTGAACAGGCTTTTGAAATCAGCGATGCCTCGGCTGAACGATCCGCCGGCGGTTGCACCATCCGACTGGATAAAGCCCCCATCATCGAATACATCAGCTCTAACGTAACGCTGCTGAAGTGGATGATTTCGGAAGGCTATGGCGATGCAAGAACGATTGCGCGTCGCATCGAATCGATGGAAGCCTGGCTCGCCGACCCAGTATTGATGGAGCCAGATGCCAACGCCGAGTACGCGGAAATCATTGAGATCGATCTTAATGAGATCAAGGAACCGCTGCTTGCCTGCCCCAATGACCCCGATGATGTAAAACCCCTGTCTGAGGTTGCCGGGGACAAGATCGATGAAGTCTTCATCGGTTCCTGCATGACCAATATTGGTCACTTCCGGGCAGCTGCTCGCATGCTGAGTCAAGCCAAATCCATTCCAACGCGGCTCTGGATTTCGCCTCCCACGAAAATGGATGAACATCAGCTGATGGAAGAAGGCGTCTATAACGTCTTTGCCCAGGCTGGCGCCAGAACTGAAATGCCGGGTTGTTCCCTGTGCATGGGAAACCAGGCACGGGTGGCACCCAATACAACCTGTGTATCGACATCGACAAGAAACTTCCCCAATCGACTGGGTGATGGTGCCGATGTTTACCTTGCCTCTGCAGAACTGGCAGCGGTTGCCTCAATCTTGGGTCGACTGCCCTCTCCGGAGGAATATCTGGAGTACGCGCGGGATCTGGATACCATGGCTGACGAGATTTATCGTTACCTGAACTTCCATGAAATCGAGTCTTTCCAGAAATCTGCCGATAACGCGACGATACCAGCGGTTAACATTGTTGCAGCGGGTTAGGTAATAGCACTCAGGCGCACCTTGCGGATGGCCTTCTTCAGATGTTCAGCATTCTGGGGTTGGTCTTCCGCAAAGTTCGCTGTGACATAGGCACTCGTTACCTCGTTCACGCCTCTGGCCATATCTGGTCTTAGTGCCACCAGGCGGTCCCGATAACTCAACGCGCCTTCACCAATCTGTCTTGCAACACCTGCCCTTTCCATAAACTGACAAAATTTCAGATATTCACGTTCAACCGGGGACAAACTCCTGCGCGCACGCCTGGATAACAGGAACAGTCCTACCAGTGAGAACATCGCAAAGAAACCGCCGACGAGATACATGCCAAGCGTTTTTCGATCAATATCACCAAGATATTCGTTGAGCAGCCTCATCTGAACGCTGGGGTTGTAGCCCACAACCCAGGCATCCCAGTAATGATTCATAGCGCTCAATTGCAGGCGTAGCTCTGTCACCCAGAGACTCGAGCGAAACTTCATCAGGGACAGACCGACATCCGCGAGAAACTCTTCACCCTCAACCGCAGACTCAAGCCCGCCCTGTATCCGTTCCGGTGACACAACTGATGTGGGATCGATACGCACCCAGCCCTGCCCTTCAAACCAGGCTTCGGTCCAGGCGTGGGCATCAAATTGATGGACCGCCACATAGTTGCCTCGTCGGTTGTACTCGCCGCCCTGATAACCAACAACAACTCTGGCCGGCACACCACCGGCACGCAATAGATAAACAAAGCTACCGGCGAAATGCTCACAGAAGCCCCGACGCGTTGTGAACAAGAACTCATCTATGGTGTCACCGTCGACCATAGGGGGTTTAAGCGTATAAGCGAAGTCATCGGTCACGTAATGTGTCAGGAGCGCTGACACATAATCCTGTGGCGTTTCACTCTGTTGCCGCAGGGATTGCGCGAAAGCTTTCGTGCGCGGATTATCTCCTGGCGGTAGCAGCGTGTAACGATGCCGCCAGAAATCAGAGAGCTCGAGATCTGTTCTATTATCCAGGTACGAGGTCAACTCATACTGAAAACGGGCACCGATCTCCTGGAAAGAATAGAACCTGAAATCACGAACCAGTCCCAGTCGCTGCATATCGGAGGGTTCTGGCAGCGTCAGTGAGAAGACCCAGTTCTGGTTAGTAGGCTCCATAATGACGCTGTAACTTACCGGTTCACCCAGATACTCCATGTTGTCTTTCCAGGCGGCATCATCATTTTTTCCTTGCAGCGTCGCCCCATAAATCCCCGGGCGCTCCTGGGTCCAGGACTGGTTACCTGCATTGAACTGCGACAGTACCAGGCCGCGCCAGTAGAGCTCGCTGTAATGCGGCAGCTCCCCGTCAAAGGTTGCTCTAAACGCGAGTTCATCAGACTGGACCAACTCCGCGATGTTCCCTGGTGACATGGTATCGGTAACACCGGTACGCGCGATGTTAGTTTGCAATGGCACCGTCCATAGTGGCCCGATCCTGGGAAAAAGCACAAAGAGCACCAGCATCATCGGCATTGCCTGCAGCAACATCACTGATGACTTTTTCAGCGCCTTGGAAGGATTCACATCAGATTGATTCAGACCAATGAGCGCGGCGGTAATCACCGTCACACAGGCATAGATATAAAGCGTGTACGGAATAGTCTGCTCAAAGAGAAACTCGGTCAAAGCAACGAAATAGGCAAGGACCACAACCAGATACGCATCTTTCTGCTGGTGCATCTCAAGCAATTTCAGGGTGAAAGCCAGAATCAATATCCCGACCCAGGGTTCCAGACCCAACAAGGTGCCATAACCAAAACCAACCCCGAAAAAGGCACCGAAGACAAACAGCGTTTTTACCAGCTTGCCCGGGTAGGACCAGCGACCTTTATAAACCATGACCCGCCAAAGCCCACAGGCAACACATAGCAAGGTAATCCAGATGGGTACACGAACCACATGTGGCAGAATCACCATAGCCTGGGCGATAAGCAGCAAAATCAGGGCGTTTCTGGGTATCTGATACATCAGGACGTACCCAGGTCCAGCTCAAACAGCGCCAGGGCTTTGAGTACTTCATCACGATGGGCTTCCCCTCTGCCCGGCATGATTTCAATCCCGGGCATTCTCAGCCCGTATTCATCATTGCGGCCATTAAGTTGCAATACCCAATAACACAGGCGCGAAAGCCGGCTTTCACGATCAAGCCCCGAAAAGTGTTCCCATTCCAGCCAGATTCGCCGATCGGCGTAGGCGGCAAATTGTTTTGTCATCAACGTTTCACTTCTGGCGTAGGCGCGCCAGGCGATATGACGAATCGCATCGCCGGGCTGATACTCACGCAAACCGTAAAAGTCTTCAGCCCCGTCACGCAGCACCAGTTCACCTTCCTCCTGACTGGTGGTCGTGGAGGACGGTATTTCACCACCGGGTATCGGTTTCGGGTAAACGAGCGCGTGCATATCCAGGTCAACCCATGACCAGGCACGAAACAGACCGAGGGGGTAATTTGACTGCAGCAAAAATCGGCCAGGGTTAAAACGCCCTCGCCGCTTCGCTTTAACAAAGATACGAACCCGTCGCTCTTCTTCAGTCACAAGACTGGCACTGGTGAGCAGGGACGAGTCCCAACCCAGCTGTAAAGATTCGTAAGTCCTGTCGCCAAGTCGCTTCAGGACTATCGTAAACTCCGCTTCTTCACCCGCAAACGCTGGCTGAACCGGACCGGAAACCAGATTGAGGCCAGAGAGATTTCTATACGTATGCAGCATGGCAACCATAAAGAGGCTGGCCAGCAGGAACGCTAACGCGAACACCAGAGAGTTCTGATAGTTGATACCTGCCATCACCATGGCACTTACCAGGATGGCAAAATAGAGCCCCTGTCGCGTTGGCAGGATAAAAATCTTGCGCTGATCAAGCGTGACCGAATTTGCCGGAGGCATCCTGTTGTTGAGCCACCGATCAAAACGCGCACTCCGCGCTTCGGCATCGAAGAACGCATCCAACCTCGCTGTTTTAGCGCCGGCTGCGGCCATCTGTTATCCAATCACATCGACGTTGTTGATAAGTCGCTGAGCAACCGCCACACCCATCTGATCGGTGAAATCAGCAGCGGCTCTCAGCCGATGTGGTGCCACCGCTGGCAGCACCGCTTGCACATCTTCGGGCACAACATACTCACGATCGTGCATATATGCCCAGCTCTTAGCACTCGACAACAGCGCCATCGCACCCCGAGGTGATAGACCATGGGTAAACTCGGCCGCTTCACGGGTGTAAGCGATAATCCGCTGGACATAATCCAGTAGCGCCTCACTGACCTTCACCTCTTTACAGGCTGCCTGAATTTCTCTGAGTTGCGGGAGATTCACTGAGGTCGTTAGTGTATCGATGAGAACTCTTCGGTCCTGCTCCTGCAACAACAACCGTTCAGCAGCAGGGTCCGGATAGCCAAGTTCAATACGCATGAGAAAACGGTCCAGTTGCGATTCGGGCAGCGGAAAAGTGCCCGCTTGTGTACTCGGGTTCTGCGTCGCGATTACAAAAAATGGTTCCGGCAAAGGCCTGGCTTCACCATCAACCGTCACCTGCCGTTCCTCCATTGCCTCGAGCAGCGCACTCTGACTCTTCGGCGTTGTCCGGTTGATTTCATCTGCCAGGATCAACTGATTGAAGATAGGACCTTCATGAAACACAAAGGTACCCTGTTCCTTGTCGAAGATCGGGGCACCGATGATGTCGGCGGGAAGAATATCGCTGGTGAACTGTATGCGGTTATAGGAAAGGTTAAACACACTGGCCAGTGCGTGAGCCAGAGTTGTTTTCCCCATGCCGGGGAGATCTTCTATCAGAAGGTGACCCTCTGAAATCAGACACGCCACCGCCAACTTGATCTGGCGCTCCTTGCCCAGGACAACCGTGCCAATCAGATCAACTGTTTCCTGAATATTCTGCTTCATACTGCGATGCTCTCGTTCCGTATTCTCGTGACAGGTTACATTCCCATTACAGCGCTGATCTTATGTCTGCCCTAATGTCTGGCCTTAGGTCGGGGATGACCGTCAGGACGCGCCCTGATTGTGCAGCTCTATCACCTCTGCATTGGCAGGATCATTGGTTTTGGCAGCGTCGTTACGCAAGGCCTCAATCCGGTCCAGATATTGGTGATCGACGGTACCAGTCACATAGTCACCATCAAAAATCGAACAGTCGAACCGGTCGATATCAAGGTTAATCCCTGATGTGCATTCAATCAGATCATCCAGATCCTGATACAGCAGCCAGTCCGCGCCCACATAGCCGGCTATCTCTTCAACGCTTGCGTTATGAGCAACAAACTCAGAGGCGGCAGGCATATCGATACCGTAGACATTCGGATAGCGAACCGGTGGCGCCGCTGACGCCAGATAGACCTTTGCAGCACCCGACTCTCTGGCCATCTGAACAATTTGTCGGGAAGTTGTACCCCTGACAATCGAATCATCAACCAGCAATACATTCTTGCCTCGCAATTCGAGTTCGATAGGACTTAGCTTTCGGCGCACCGATTTCTGTCGCTCAATCTGGCCCGGCATAATGAAGGTTCGACCAATATACCGATTCTTGACCAACCCCTCCCGATACTTGACGCCCAAACGATGCGCCATCGGCAGTGCGGCGGTACAACTGGTATCCGGGATCGGAACAACAACCTCAATATCATTATCCGGATAGGTCGCCTTAATCTTGTCAGCCAGCTTTTCACCCATCTTCAATCGGGCCTTGTAAACAGAGACCCCATCAATAACGGAGTCCGGCCGGGCGAGATAAACATACTCAAATATACAGGGGCTATAACTTTCAACCGGGACACATTGCCGCGTATGCACGCGACCATTGGACTCAATGTAAACGGCTTCGCCTGGTTTCACATCAGCGATAACCTCAAACCCCAGAACGCTCAGCACAACGGATTCGGAGGCGATCATGTATTCGTCTCCGAGCGGTGTCGACCGTCGGCCGTATATCAGGGGCCGAATGCCATTAGGATCTCTAAAACCGACGATGCCGTAGCCGGTAATCAGCGCAACTACCGCATAGGCGCCAACCGCGCGTTCGTGCACGCGGGTAATCGCTTCAAACACTTCATGAGGACTTATCTGCATGGACGAGACCGCCTGCAGTTCGTGAGCGAAGACATTGAGCAGCACTTCAGAATCGGAATTGGTGTTAATGTGCCGCCGATCCGCCCGAAACAGATCTTCGTTTAACTCATCCGCATTGGTCAGATTACCGTTGTGGGCGAGACAAATTCCAAACGGTGAATTCACATACATCGGCTGCGCTTCCGCTGAACTCGAGGTACCCGCGGTTGGGTACCGCACATGCGCCACCCCCATATTGCCCTTCAAACGATCCATGTGGTGCTGTTGAAACACATCACGGACCAGGCCGTTGTGTTTCCTTAAGTTAAGCTTGTCACCGTCACAGGTCACCATACCAGCTGCGTCCTGTCCCCGGTGTTGTAGCAGCGTCAATGCGTCGTACAACTCGTATCTGACGTCGTGTCTTCCTACCATCCCTGCGATGCCGCACATACCCTACCCCTTCAGGTTTGCTGTTCCGTTTGCGTCTCTTTCAGCAGTGTTTCACCCTGTTCCCACAGCACGGGGCCCAGTTCTTCTATCAGTACAACAACTTCGGGGATCAGCTTCGACTGTTGATACCAGCTATCCTCCGAAACCGGCAACGCGTAGTGCAGAATTGCCACAAAAACAGTGACCACAATCGCTCCCCGCGCCAGGCCAAAAGCCATCCCGAGAAGTCGGTCAAGCCCGCTTAGCCCGGTCATTCTCACAAACTCACCCAACAGATGATTGATCATGCCACCGACCATCAGCGTGGCGACGAACAGGATGAAATAAGCCGCGCCCAGCCGCAGCGACTCTGTCTCGATGTAAGGTGCCAGCACCACGGTGAACTGTCCGGCAAACAGCCGCGCAATAATCACAGCGGCAATCCAGGTAGCGAGTGACAGCGCTTCCCTGACGAATCCGCGCCTGATGCTGATCAGCGTCGAAATCCCGAGCACACCGAGGATAATCCAGTCTATGGTTGCTAACATCAACCGCCCAACTGCTCCCTTTCGTCTTCGATACGATACCTGACGATTCGGCCCTTGAGCTGAAGTTTCGCCTCAATTTCGTTATTCATTTCAGTGAGGGCATCTTTACTACTGGAAGGACCAACAAACACCCGGAAGATATCGCCGTCGCCGGTCTTGGCGTGCAGAATGTAAGATCGGTAGTTCGCTTCGCGTAGCTGCGCACGTAAACGTGTGGCGTTCGCTTCATTTTGAAAACTACCCAGTTGAAGACTCCAGTTCACCGGCAGTTGGTTCTTGTCGAGAATAAAATCCGGTGCCGGCTCGTAGTCGGTTTCATCAACCACTTCTTTGGGAAGACGCGCCTCACTGGCCCGTTCCATCTCCTCGATTCTGCGCTGCACGTCCTGCACGGTTATCTCGTTTAGCTCAACCCTTGGTGGTTCGGGAATCTGGGTTGTGAAGGCGGCCCGCTCTTGTTGTGTTCCATCCAGAAGTAACGGTAGAAGGATGATAGCCAGGCATGTCAGGATGACGGCACCAGTCAGGCGTTGTTTCAATTTGGCATCCAAATGACAGGTCCCGCTATCCGGAGAAATGAGTTAGCTCAGCAGCTGCAATCCTGCTGCAACCAGTGGAAAGGAACCGAAAACCAGCACAAGATCGTGGTCTTCAGCAACGTTGACTGCCCCTTCCACCGCTGCGCCAATCTTATCATAGGTCATTACAGTTACAGCCGTGTCGACCGATAAACGTGCCCGAATCTCAACGCTTGTGGCTGCCCGCTGTTCATCCATACTGGTCAGGTGCCAGGTCTTGATTAGCGGCGCAAGCAAGGCTGTTACCTGCTCAATATCTTTATCGGCATACATACCGAGGACGCCATGGACCTCTGGATATTCCGTCAGGGTCTCCAGATACTCAGCCAGAGACGCGGCCGCAGCCGGGTTATGAGCGACATCAAGTAAAAACGTCGGCTTCCCGCGGATCCACGTACGTCTACCGGGCAGTGTCGTCTGCCGGGCGACGGTCTCTACCTGTCCGAGGTTCCAGTGCAGTCGTCTCGCTGCTTCCAGCGCTACGACAAAACTATCGCGGGGTAATTGGGTGGACACAGGCAGGTCCAGATCAAAGTCACTGCCAATGCGGGATAGCACAGAACCAATACTGGCGGCATGCGCTGCGATGGAAAGCGGTGGATCCCGATCTGCCAGCAGACAAGGTTTCCCGGTCCGCATGACACCCGCCTTCTCGAACCCTATCGCCTCGCGCGTATCACCGAGGTAGGCCTGATGATCAAGATCTATCGCCGTAATAATCGATAAATCGGCGTCCACAATATTCATGGCATCAAAGCGCCCACCCAAACCGATCTCGAGAATGGCGACGTCCACCTGCTGCTGACGGAAGATCAACATGGATGCCAGTGAGGCAAACTCGAAATAAGTCAGCGTGGTTTCACCGCGAGCCTGATCAATGCGTTGAAAAGCGCGTACGATCTCGGCGTCAGATGCGGGATGACCGTTGAGGCAAATCCGCTCATTAAATCGATGCAGGTGTGGGGAGGTTGATTTGCCGACTGAGAGTCCGGCACCAAGGGCTAACTTTTCCAAATACTCGCAGGTTGAACCTTTGCCGTTAGTTCCGGCAATGAGTAATGTCGTGCTTCCCGGGTGTTCCAGCGCAAGGGTTTGTCCTACTTCTCTGACCCGATCCAGACCAAGATCCCAGCCCACGGGATGGACCCCGCCAATATAGCTGAGCCAGGTATCGAGATCAGCATCTGACCCCGGGCGCAACGGTCTCTCAGTCAATGGCTTGCCGCAGCGTGGAGACAAATGACTCTACAGCGGGTGCGATCAATTCAGGTTCACTTTCGTGTTGCGCCATCAGACTGACAATTGCTGAACCGACAACCGCGCCGTCTGAAAGGCCCGCGACCGCGCGGGCTGATTCACCGTCGCGAACCCCGAAACCCACCATCACCGGTAAATCCGACACTGGCATGAACCTCGCCATTTTTTCAGCGACATCAGCCACATCGAGATTGGCAGAACCTGTCGTGCCTTTAAGCGATACATAGTAGACGAACCCACGCGAGGCCTGACATATCTTCCTGGCGCGCTCATCGGTGGTTGTCGGCGCCAGTAAATAAACGGGCTCCAGATCATGCGCCGCCATGTGACCTGAGAGCTCCTCCGCTTCTTCGGGTGGCAGGTTAACGATAATCGTACCGTTAACGCCGGCGGCGGCAGCGGCTTCGGTAAAAGCCTGGTAACCCATGGCCTCGATAGGATTGAGATACCCCATCAACACAATGGGCGTTGTCTGATCCTGTTCCCGGAACTCCGCAATCATCGCCAGGCAATCATGCAGAGAGACCTGGTGCTTCAAAGCACGTTCGTGGGCCAGTTGTATCACTGGCCCTTCCGCTTCAGGGTCTGAGAAGGGCACGCCAAGTTCAATCACGTTCGCACCGCCCCGCACCAGCGCATGCATGGTTGATACCGTCACACCGGGAACAGGATCACCGGCGACGATGTACGCCACCAGCGCTTTGCGTTTCACGTCCTTGAGTGCATTAAGCGTTTCAGAAAGTTTACCCATGGGAGAACCTATTCAATCGAGATACCGTCGATTTTCGCGACAGTAGGGATGTCTTTGTCACCACGCCCTGACAAATTGATGACGATAGTCTGCTCAGGCGCCATTTCTGCCGCGAGCTTCATGCCGTAGGCAACCGCATGTGAGGACTCCAGCGCCGGCAAAATGCCCTCCAAAAGATTCAGAGCACGAAACGCGGCCAGTGCTTCCTGGTCGTCGATAGCAACGTACTCTGCTCGCTCAGCATCCTTCAGAAACGCATGCTCCGGCCCGACACCCGGATAATCCAGCCCCGCCGAAACACTGTGAGTCTCGATGATCTGACCATTGCGATCATTCATGAGGTAGGTTCTATTGCCATGCAATACGCCCACAGAACCCCGATTCAAGGGCGCGGCGTGCTGGCCCGAATCCAGACCATAACCCGCGGCTTCAACACCAATCAGGCGAACACTCGGATCTTCGAGGAAGGGGTAAAAAATTCCCATGGCATTGGAACCACCACCAACGCAGGCAACGATGGCATCCGGCAAGCCGCCATGTTGCTGCTCAAACTGACGGCGGGTTTCTTCACCAATAACAGCCTGAAAATCGCGAACAATCATTGGGTAAGGATGAGGTCCGGCGACGGTGCCAATGATGTAGTGGGTGTCATCAACGTTGGCAACCCAGTCACGCATGGCCTCGTTTAACGCGTCTTTGAGCGTGCGACTCCCCGAGGTCACAGGAATCACTTCTGCACCCATCAGTTTCATGCGGTAGACATTCAGGCTCTGTCGCTTGATGTCTTCACTGCCCATGTAGACATGACAGGACAATCCAAACCTTGCCGCCACTGTCGCCGACGCTACCCCGTGCTGACCGGCACCCGTTTCTGCAATGATTCTTGGTTTGCCCATGTATTTGGCGAGCAATGCCTGACCGATGCAATTGTTGATCTTGTGCGCACCTGTGTGATTGAGGTCTTCTCGCTTCAGATAAATCTGAGCACCACCGGCCTCCTTTGTCAGCCGCTCCGCAAAGTACAGTGGTGACGCACGCCCGACATAATCAGCAAGATCACGCTGAAGCTCGTTAATAAAAGTGTCATCCGCACGAAGTCGCTGATATTCCTGTTCAAGTTCCTGAAGCGCCGCCATCAGCGTTTCCGAAACAAACTTGCCACCGAAGGGACCAAAATGGCCGCGGTCATCGGGATAGGCAAACAGACTTTCATTCTGCCCGGGTTGGTTGCTCATATCGATTCCTGTTCATTCAGCAGTTTATCTGCCCGTTGCACGGCACTCACGAACTGCGACATTTTAGCCGCGTCCTTCTGTCCTCGGGATATTTCCACGCCCCCGCTGACATCAACCGAATAGGGTCTGACCATCTTGATTGCGTCCGCAACGTTATCAGCTGTCAGGCCACCCGCGAGCACAACCGGCCTGGACAGGTCGGGGACAATCCGCCAGTCAAAGGTTTGTCCTGTGCCGCCGAACTGACCGGCGACCGAAGTATCGAGCATGATGCCTCGAGAATCAGGGTAATCCTGCGCCCGCGCCTCGATTTCTTCGCTGGTTGTACCAGGGATCACCTTAATGAACGGGTGGGATAGCGCCCGACAATATTCCGCAGATTCATCGCCATGGAGTTGCACCAGATCGAGTTTAAGCGCTTCAACCATGGTATTCACCCGGTCAAGCGCCATATCCACACAGAGCCCGACCGTCGTGATGTAGGGCGGTAACTGCCGGATAATCTCAGCGGCTTTCTCAGGGGAGATGTAACGGGAACTGCCATCATGGAACACGAAGCCAATGGCATCTGCACCGCTATCGACTGCTGCCACAGCATCGCGGATATCCCGGATACCACAAATTTTGACGCGCGTTCGTTTCAACACCGCCCCCACCCTGTTTTACAAGGCGGCGAGTTTAGCAAAAACGGGACTCACACCCTAATCAGTCAGCCCTCACAAAACTCGCTGCGCCCCGTATCAGGCTTGCTGACCATGTACCTGAAGGAAATGCGGCAGATTCGGTCCAGCAGGGATACCTGCCCGGACAGGGTACTGCACATCAATCAGGTACAGACCGTCTGGAGGTGCGGTAACGCCGGCGGCAGTTCTATCGCGAAAGCCGAGTAACTCGGTCATCCACTCTACCGGCTTAACCCCAGCGCCGATATCCATCAACGTGCCTGCAATATTCCGGACCATGTGATGCAGGAACGCATTGCCCTGGATATCAATGGCAATCACATCCTGACGGCGAGTGACAAGCACATGTGAGATATGTCGCATTGGGGAAACCGATTGGCACTTGGAAGAACGGAACGAGCTGAAGTCATTTTCGCCAACCAACGCCTGAGCAGCCTCGTGCATCCGGGCAACGTCGAGTTGCCGCCGGTCACGAGTCAGGTAACCATGCATGACCGCCGACCGCACGCGGTCGTTGTGAATCAGATAAAGATAGCGTCTGGCAGTTGCCGTGCGTCGTGCGTCGAAGTCGTCAGCGACAGGCCCTGCCCATTGCACCGAGATATCGTTGCTGAGATGCGCATTTACACCCATCACCCAGGCTTTGTCAGGCCGAACAACGGCGGTGTCAAAATGGACAACCTGCTTGGTTGCATGAACACCCGTGTCGGTTCGACCAGCGCAGTACAGCACAAGTTCGCTATTGGCGACTTGCGCTACCGCGCGGGTGAGTTCTTGTTGAACGGTGACAATCGCCGGGTCCTGGTATTGCCACCCGTGAAAGGGACGACCGTTATACGCAACGATCAGCGCCGTTCTAGGCAAGGTTAGATTTTGCCAAGCAGTTCGTTGGCTTCGCTGACCTGTGAATCATCGCCTTCGCTGACAACTTCGTCGAGCAGCGCCTTGGCGCCGTCGCTATCACCCATTTCAATGTAGGCTCGCGCCAGATCCAGTTTCGACGCCGCATCCTCGTCCAGGTCAAGTTCGCCGTCATCATCCAGGTCAAGCACCAACTCATCGTCATCACCCAGATCAAGCTCAATCTCGTCATCGCTACCCAGGTCCAGGTCTTCGCCGAGATCGAGTGCATCGTCGTCGTCATCGCCCAGATCAAGTTCAATGGCATCATCGTCATCAAGCGCGAGTTCTTCGCCGAGATCCAGCGCGTCTTCGTCGTCGCCCAGATCAAGCTCGATAGCATCATCGTCATCCAGCTCAAGGCTGTCTTCAAGCTCAAGGCTGTCTTCAAGCTCAAGGCTGTCTTCATCAAGCTCAAGGCTGTCTTCAAGCTCAAGGCTGTCTTCATCAAGCTCAAGGCTGTCTTCATCAAGCTCAGGGCTGTCTTCAGGCTCAAGGCTGTCATCATCAAGCTCAAGGCTGTCATCATCAAGCTCAAGGCTGTCTTCAAGCTCAAGGCTGTCATCCAAATCCAGCCCAAGGTCGTCTGTTTCGCTGGCATCCAGCTGCTGCGTGCTGGCTAGCTCGTCGCTGGTGTCATCGTCAAAATCGAGATCGATTTCATCGTCGAGGTCCAGATCCAGCCCGTCGTCTTCATCTTCGGTAACGGTTTCAACGGCTTCTTCCAGCGCCGCATCCAGGTCCAGGTCGAGGTCTGCATCGCCCAACTCCATGGCTTCATCCAGACTGAGCGCGTCATCGTCTGCACCAAGACTTAGATCGTCATCATCGGTTTCGGCATCAAGGTCATCAAGATCGAAGGACAAATCATCGTCTTCATCTTCTTCGGCTGAAGGCGCCTCTATGGCTGTGACAGGTTCAGATGAAACAATGGTGGCATCCATCGCCGCGGCAGAAGTTTCAGCGGCACCCGGGATCTGTCCCTGTAACTCAAGAGCCTTGCTGGTTGCGTCGTCATCACCGAGGCCACGAAGCTGTTCAAGCTGCAGGTTAAATGCGGTGGCATCTTCGGTCTGAACATAAACTTCCAGCAATTTCAGCTGGATGTCACTGCGGCCAGGTTCATTCTCAATGGCATTCTGTAGAAAACTGATCGCCTGCGGGAAGCGGCCGTACGCGATATAAATCTCTGCCTCACCAATAACATCACTGGTCTGTTGGGTGACATCCTCTTCGTCATCCGCCTCAGCATCTTCTTCTTCGGCGGCGTCAGCCATATCGTCATCCAGAGAAAGTTGCGGTTCATCATCGATGATTGCCTCCGCAAAATCGGGTTCTTCGTCGTCCACCCCCTGCTTGCGCCGACGCAACATGACCAGTGCACCGGCGATCAGTGCTACCAGCAGCAAACCAACACCACCGAGCACCATCGGATTGCCTAGCAAAGAACCACCGGCGCTGGTCTGGGTGACAGCCGGTGCGCTCTGCACTGTTGGGGTCTGGGGCGCGTCCATTTGCTTTCGCAACTCTGCCCGGAGCGCCGCCAATTGATCATCCTTCAATTTGACGATTTCGTTCAGGGTTTCGATCTGTCCTGCAAGATCATCCAGCCTGACATTCATCTCTGAATTCGCGCGCCGCGCTCGATCAAGGTCTTCCCGGGCAACTGCCAGATCATTTTGAAGTTCATTGACTTCACCTGCGTCAGCACCTGAGCGTGATCCGGACTGGTCCGCAGCCAGTAATTTCAGCTCGCCGTCATCGTCTTCTGTAGTAGACCGGCCTGAATCGCGAGACGCGGTTCTACGCGCATCAAGCTGCGTGACGTCGCCCTGTCGATAGTCTTCAAACTCTTCGTTCTGGACCCGGACTTCCGCGATCGCTTCTGCGGTGCCTTCTGCACGGATTTCGTTGGCGTCCGGTATACGGAGCACATGCCCGGCTTTGAGCAAATTTATATTGTTGTTGATGAACGCTTCGGGATTGGCACGCTGCAAGGCGAGCATGGTCTGCTGGACCGAGACACTGCTGTTCGGACGGACCTTCATGGCGATTGTCCAAAGCGTATCGCCTGGGCCAGTCAGCCCGTATTCGTCATCCTGCGTCACAACCCCTTCAGACCGGCCGCTACTGACAGCCGGTGCAGGTGGAATCTCGCGACGCGGGGCGCGCTGTGTCGGCCTTGTGGCCGCGTTTCCAGGTGCAGCCCTCTCAGACGCACCGGGTTCCAGCTTCTCAATGCCCTGGCTACCAAAAACCGGCGGGTCCAGCAGCACGGTGTACTCTCGAAGAATGCGTCCGGTCGGCCAGATCGCTTCAACAATAAAATTCAGGAAGGGTTCAATGATGGGTTTACCCGAGGTGATCTGCACGACGGTTTCGCCGTCCTCGCGGACACGAACACTGAAACGCAGGTCCGTCAGGTGATAATCTCTCGCCACCCCCACTCGATCAAAATCAGTCTGTGATCCAAGATTGGGGATGATTTCATCAACCCCGAGCCCATCCAGGTTGGTGAGCACAATCTCAGCATCGAAACGTTGATTAAGCGCCGATTTAAGCTCGAGTTCGCCAAGACCGACGGAGAAAACCGCGCCACAGTAGAGAGTAAAGAAGGCCGCCAGCAGTAACTGGAGTCTTTGTTTCATCATCATTCCCCTCTTTACTCCGAAATCTCTGTATCTATAGAGGTGTTGAGCACGGTTCCAAGGTATGTACAAAAAAGCACTGGTTTTCACTCACCTGCCGTAAAAACCTCGAAACGTTCTCTAATTGTTGCGTTAAGTGTCGCTTATTGAAGATGTTTTAACAAAACTTCAGCTATTTGTATACTGTTAAGCGCCGCCCCCTTACGCACATTGTCCGATACTATCCAAAGGTTCAGCCCGTTCTCAATTGAGATATCTTCGCGCACCCGCCCGACAAACACAGGGTCGGTCCCTGCTGCATCTCTGACGGCTGTCGGGAAATCGGGCTCATCCCGTTCGTCGATTAAAGTGACACCCGGCGCATCGGCCAGCAACTTGCGGGCCTCGCTCGCAGAAATGGGCGCCCGGGTTTCGATATGTACTGCCTCGCTGTGGCCGAAAAACACCGGAATTCGGACACAGGTCGGGTTGACGACTATCTCCGTATCCTCAAAGATTTTCTGCGTCTCCCAGACCATCTTCATTTCCTCATTGGTGTAACCATTGTCTTCAAAGGCCCCGATGTAGGGAATCGCATTAAATGCGATCTGCTGGGGGAACACCGTCTGCTCAGCGGGCTGTGCATTCAAGAGCTTAGCGGTTTGCGTGGCCAACGCCTCAATGGCACGCTTGCCGGCACCGGATACCGCCTGATACGTGGCCACATTGATTCGGGTGATGCCAACCGCATCATAGATGGGCTTCAGGGCAACCAGCATCTGAATTGTCGAGCAGTTGGGGTTCGCAATGATGCCACGTCGACCATAGTCTGATATTCGGGCGCCGTTAACCTCTGGCACAACCAGCGGAATATCATCGTCCCGGCGAAAGTAAGACGTGTTGTCGATTACGACGCAACCCGCAGCAGCCGCTTTCGGTGCATATTCGGCGGAGAGGCTGCCGCCCGCTGAGAACAACCCGATCTGCACCTGACTGAAATCGAAATCGGCCAGATCCTCAACGATCACGGACTGCCCCTTGAACTGGAGCCGCGAACCCGCTGACCTTTCGCTTGCCAGCAAATACAGCTTTCCTACGGGGAAATTGCGCTCCTCCAGGATTTCCAGCATGACCTCACCAACGGCACCCGTCGCGCCCACTATTGCCACATCGTATTCGCTCATTTCTTGCACCTTGTCACCAGATTTTCGCGGAGTTTAGGCAGTCGATTGCTATAAAACAAATTCATATTTATCATCAATCACATAATAATGAGGAATACGAGCCCTCAACATCCCGTAACCCGATCTGTGGAGCAAGGCCCATGGACATTGATAGTCTAAGAGCATTCCTTGCGGTCGCCGACGCCGGTTCCTTCAGCCAGGCCGCTGACCGAATGCACCTGACGCAGCCGGCCATCAGCAAGCGTATCGCCCAACTGGAACAGCAACTTAACGCCCGACTCTTTGATCGTATTGGCCGGACCGTCACGCTGACAGAGGCAGGCCATTCGCTGGAATCCCGCGCCAATATTATTCTGCAGCAGGTTGAAGATACCGAACGGGCCATTCGTAATCTGAGTGGCCAGGTCGGTGGCCAACTGTCTCTTGCCACCAGTCACCATGTTGGCCTGTGGCGGCTACCGAGGGTGCTCAACAACTACGTGATCAAGCATCCCGGTGTGACGCTTGATTTACACTTCATGGATTCCGAAGTTGCCCATGAGCGTATCATTCAGGGAGAGCTGGAGATGGCGATCATCACCCTCGCGCCCAGTACCCACGAACGTTTAATCGCAGAACCTATCTGGCGCGATGAATTGGTGTTTGTCTGCTCACGACACCATGAACTGGCCAAACGACGCCAGCTTTCACTGAACCAACTCGCTGAGTACGCTGCGATTCTGCCGGATATGACCACATTTACCGGAAGAATCGTTAAAGGCATGTTTGAGCAACATCAACTTCGATTGGAAGTAGGCATGTCCACCAATTACCTGGAAACCATCAAGATGCTGATCGGCGTGGGTCTGGGCTGGAGCGTTTTGCCAACCACGATGATTGACGATGAGGTTGTTGTGCTGGACATTGAGATCGACATCGAAAGAACGCTTGGGGTCATCCATCATGTGAACCGCACCTTGTCGAATGCGGGCGAAGCCTTTATCGATCTGCTTCGCGGAGATTCTGACTATCAGCTTTAGGGGTTAAATGGCGAATCAACCGTGACATCAGCATTCTGTCCGCGATGTCGTAACAGGTGATCCATCAAGACAAGCGCCACCATGGCTTCAGCAATGGGGGTCGCTCGCACGCCGACACAGGGGTCATGTCGACCTTTGGTGACGATCTCCGTTTCCTGGCCACGGATATCCACGGTCTTTGCGGGCGTGGTGATACTTGAGGTGGGCTTCAGCGCGATACTGACGCTGATGTCCTGGCCAGTAGAAATACCACCCAGAATTCCACCGGATGAGTTTGACGTAAAACCCGACGCCCGCATCTCATCCCGATGGGCTGAACCCCGGGCCGTGACTACACCAGCACCCTCGCCTATCTCGACTGCTTTTACCGCGTTGATACTCATCAGGGCTTTGGCCAATTCTGCATCCAGCTTATCGAACACAGGCTCGCCAAGACCAACAGGCACCTGACTGGCCACCACGGTCACTCTGGCACCGATGGAATCCCCTTCGCGACGCAACTGATCGATCAGTGCCTCCATAGCTGGCACCTTGGCGGCATCGGGACAAAAGAAGGGATTGGTATTCACTACCGACCAGTCGAGTGTCTCGACGACAATGTCACCCATCTGCGCGAGGAACCCACGCACTTCCAGCCCGAGCTTCTGTTTCAGGTAGGCTTTAGCAATGGCACCAGCAGCAACACGCATCGCAGTCTCTCGTGCAGAAGATCTGCCGCCGCCCCGATAATCCCTGAATCCATATTTCTGCTGGAATGTGAAATCCGCATGCGCCGGTCGGTACTTATCTTTTATTTCAGAATAGTCTTTCGACCGCTGATCTTCATTTTCTATGATCAGTCCGATAGATGTGCCTGTTGTCAGCCCATCAAAAACACCCGAGAGGATTCTGACCTGATCACCCTCTTTTCGCTGGGTTGCATATTTACTGGTACCGGGCTTTCTTCGATCCAGATCAACCTGAATATCGGCTTCTGTCAAAGCGAGGCCCGGCGGGCAGCCATCCACAACGCAGCCGAGCGCAGCACCGTGACTCTCGCCGAAGGTGCTGACCCTGAACATGTCTCCAAAGGAATTACCGGCCATCAGTATTTACTCAGCTGGCAATCAGCGAAAGAAACTCCATCCGGGTACTCGGATCATCTCTGAAACTGCCGAGCATCACGGAGGTTTTCATATGCGAATTCTGTTTTTCCACGCCACGCATCATCATGCACATGTGCTGAGCCTCAATGATAACGCCAACCCCTGAAGCGTCAGTCACCGTGCTGATTGCCTCAGCGATCTGCTTGGTAAGGTTTTCCTGAATTTGCAGGCGCCGGGCATACATATCAACAATGCGTGCCACCTTCGATAGCCCCAGGACCTTACCTGTGGGCACATAGGCAACATGGCATTTGCCGATAAAAGGCAGCATGTGATGTTCACACATGGAATAAAGCTCGATGTCCTGCACCAGAATCATTTCGCTGGTGTCGGATTCAAACAACGCGTCATTAACCACGGTCTCGAGCGTCTGGCTATAACCGCGTGTCAAAAACGACATCGCTCTTGACGCACGACCAGGTGTATCCAAAAGGCCCCCGCGATTGGGATCCTCACCTATCTGTTCGAGTATCGATCGGAATTGCTCTTCCATGGCGCGGCTGCTTTATCGCTCAGTTAAAAAAGAACGCTACCCTACGGGATTGCCTCTTATTGATCAATGACCTACGTGCAAAGGCACCATCAAGTATCCAGCAGAAGCGGTTCCAGCAGAAGACGATGATAGGGTCTGTCACCGCCCTGGTATTGGCACCAGAGGGCTCGTCGAAGGTACAGTTGGGCATCGCACTCGTAGGTAAAACCGAAGCCGCCATGGAATTGAACCGCGCGATCACCGGCATGGGCAAACGCCTCAGCCGCTTCACTTTTTGCAATGCGTACCGCCACCTCCGTCGCTGCAGCTATTTTTTGCGCCGAAGCTTCTTGCGCCCAAAGTGTCGCTGCATGGTAGAGATGCGATTTCGCCGCTTCCAGTGAAAGCAGGATCTCGACAGCGGGGTGCTTTAAAGACTGGTAGCTGCCGATGACACGATCAAATGCGCGTCTGGTCTTGAGGTACTCGACGATCACAGGCAGCACGCCAGCAAGCCCGCCAGTCGCCTCAGCGGCAAGCAGCAGCAATCGAGCCAGGGTGAGCTGGTCGAAATCCGCCAGCGGTAGTAATTGCCCCTCGAGCAGTTCAATCCCGTCGAGGTTAATCTCGAAGGACCGACGCGTTTCATCTATGACAGTTTCCCGGGTGATGGCACCTGCGGGCAAGTGACGGGATTCAAGGAAAGCCATCCTGGGTTTGCCGTCTATGTTTACCGAAACCAGCAGGTACGCGGCCACATCCGCATCAGAAACAAAACACTTGCGGCCATGCAGCCGGAATCCCTGTTGCTCACGAACACCCGTTGCCGCTATCTGTGAAAGGTCCCAGGCACCATCGGGTTCAGTTAGCGCCAATGCCGCTATGGCGCCAGCAGCAACTTCTGGAAGCAGTGCCGCCTGTTGAGCCTCACTCCCATTATGGCTTATTGCCTCCGCAAACAGCACGGTCGCTGCGTAAGGTGAACTCATCAGCGACTGACCCATGCATTCGACGATGGGCACCACGCCATCGAGCCCCATGCCAAGCCCACCGTGCTTCTCCGGCACATTGATGGCCAGCCATCCGAGATCGACCATCTCCTGCCAGTCCGCCTTACCGAAAGACTCAGCGTTGAGTCGGTCACGAACGATCTCGATAGTCGAATGTCTGCGGGTAAATGCCTTGGCCGTTTCCAGCAACATGCCCTGCTCTTCACTAAACATTATCTGCATGGTTCAATCCTTTGGCAGGCCGAGCACACGCTCGCCGACAATGTTGTGTTGGATTTCAGATGTACCACCACCAATCGTGGCGCTGAACGCATTCAGGTAGGATCGCTGCCACTTACCACCATCAACGGCCTGCGCCGAAACGTAACGGGTCGCGTTTGCACCCTGCAGCGAAAGCGCAAACTGGCAGAGTCTTCGTTTGAACTCTGACCCCCTCAACTTGCCAGACATGGCTATAGCGCCTGGCCAGTCACTCGCTAGAGCCGGAACTTTTGCGCGGGCATTCATCAACTGGTTGCCGCGAGACTCAACCATGAACTGCACCAGTTGGGCTCGAACATGAGGATCTTCTATTGCCGGGCGGCCGTTGCGCCGGGTTCGTCTGGCCAGCTCCACCACATCATTGACATTCAACTCCATGGCGGCAATACCACCGGCCTGCCCACCAGAAGCACCCCGTTCGAAGGTCAGGGTAATCATCGCTATGTTCCAGCCTTCTCCTTCTTTACCCATCAGACTGTCGGCGGGAATACGCGCATCGTCAAAGTAGGTCTGGCAAAAGCCGAACTCCCCCGTGAGTTTCTGGATAGGTCTGGGGTCAATACCTGGCGTCGCCATCGGCACAAGGAAGTAACTCAGGCCCGCATACTTGTTCGGCCCTTCGTTTGAGGTTCGCGCGAGCAAAATCATATGCCGGGCGTAGGTGCCAAGGCTGGTCCATATCTTGGATCCGTTGATGATGTATTCGTCACCATCGCGCACCGCCTTACATTGACTATTGCCAAGATCAGACCCCGCTTCTGGCTCCGAGAAACCCTGGCACCAGATATCCTCGGCGCTCAAAATATTTTTGATGTATCTCTGTTTGTCCTGTTCACGACCCATCTTCAGAATCAGCGGCCCTGCCCAGTTCAAACCAATGGTGTTTGTCATAAAAGGCGCACGCGCCCGGGCCATCTCCTGAGTGGCGATATCCTGGAATACTTGCGCCTGCCCACCGCCGCCATAAGCCGCTGGCCAGGCCATCCCAAGATAACCCGCTTCGTAAACCTTTCGCTGCCAGTTGCGAAGAAACTCAAACTGCTGATCGGTGCCGACCTCCATAAAAGTTTCGGGTAGAAGAAAACCCGGATCATCGGGTGTGTTTTCCAGAAACCAGGCAGCCACTTCGCTGCGAAACTCTTGAAGCTCCTGTTGGGTAATCTCGGACATCGAACTTTCCTATCTTTGAAATCAATGGTCTCTTTCACCCGTGCGCGGGGCGACATTAACTGGCTGCATCTTGGTGCTGACAAACCGCGTCAATCTAACACACTTGCAGGCCCGATTATGGTAGTTTGACGGCCCTCGGTGCGTGAACTGGCGGACCAAAATGCAACAACAAAAGCTCAAGGAGAACCCTGCACGGGAAATCTATGCCTGAACAAACAGTAACCCAGTTTGAAACCATTGATGGCGCCGCCTGGATTCGGCTGAACCGCCCGGAGGCCCGCAATGCGCTGTCTTCCACACTGGTAAATGAACTCTACGATCATATCCGATTGGCAAACGACAACCCTGAGGTGAGATGCCTGGTTATTACCGGCAACGGCTCCGCTTTCTGCTCTGGCGTAGATCTGAAAAGCCCGCCGGGCCAGATCATGGAAGGCAATCGCGCAGTGTCCTACCCGGACCTGTTGCAGGCAATTCTGGACAGCCCGAAGCCCGTGATTGCTGCGGTCAATGGCGCTGCGTTTGCCGGCGGCCTTGGTCTCGTTGCCGCAGCAGATATTGCGATCACGGTGGAGCATGCAGTGTATAGTTTCAGTGAGGTAAGGATCGGCGTCATCCCTGCCGTTATCTCCGTTGTTTGTGTGCCCAAGTTAGGGAAACACCATGCCACGAGGCTATTTCTCACCGGGGAGAGGTTTACAGGCAGTGAGGCGGTAGACTTCGGCCTTGTTCACCATGCAGTCGCTGAGGAAAACCTCGCCGATAAGGTCCGGCAACAGATTGATATGATTCGCCTCGGTGGTCCCTTGGCCGTGCAGGAATCCAAAAGACTGATTCGCCGCATTGCGGAACTTTCGATTGAGGAAGGCTTCAGCGAAGCTGCGCCCTTGAGTCAGCGGATCTTTCAATCAGATGAGGGCACTGAAGGCATGGCCGCTTTCCGGGAAAAAAGACAACCCGGCTGGGTCACACCGCTTGACTCAGAGAGTGGCGAGCAGCCGTAAACCTCTCCATGAATGAACATCCAATAAAGCAATGCAGGTAAAGGGATAATCCGTATGAGCAAACACAAGAACGACATTTATGGTGACATTGCGGGCCAGGACAAGCGCACCGATGTCGCTCCGCCTATCCCAGCGGCCACGGTGCTGCTGCTTCGAGATAGCCCGGATCTGGAAGTGCTGATGCTGCACAAGACATCTAAAATCTCATTCGGCGGTATGTGGGTGTTCCCAGGTGGCAAAATTGATCAAGCGGATTTCGTCAATGGCGATGACCCGGACGAAGCAGCTCGCCATGCAGCAATGCGAGAAACCCACGAAGAAGCCGGCATTCAACTGCCAAAAGACGCATTTGTCTGGTTCGCCCACTGGACGCCGCCACCCATTACCCCGAAACGATTTGCAACCTGGTTCTTCGCAACCGCCGCTGCCGAAGACCACGCCATCACAATTGATGGCGGTGAGATTCAGGACCATCAATGGCTAAAGCCTGCGGTGGCACTTGCGCAGCATGCACAAGGTGAGATTGATCTGGCACCACCAACCTGGGTAAGCCTGTACCAGCTCTCGAAATTTTCCGATAGTCAGACCGCCATTCAGAAACTTGATCAGACACCAACCCGGTACTACAAGACCAAAATCGCCCAGGATCAGGATGGGCATAGAGTGGCCATGTGGTCTGGCGATGCCGGCTACGATGCCATGGACGCTGAGGCGGCTGGCGAGCGGCATCGTCTGATCATGAAACCCGGCGGCTTCGAGTTCGAGCACTCAGCTATCGAATACTAACGTCCTCGCCAGGGTGCACGAATCAGTGATTCAGATTAGCTAAAACGGCACGACGTAATTGGTGAAGGCCGTCATCCGCAGCATCACCTTGCGAATAACGTGTGTTGGGTTGCCAACCTCAGAGTAGATCGCCGAATCGCCAACCGCGCCTGCTGGTAATCTCTCAAGCATGGGGTCCTGATCAAGTTCGATTCGAACGCCAAAGGGTACCGCGCGCAAATCCCTCGGTGCGACCATCGAGCCGTTCGGTGTCACCTGGCCTTGCGAAGACGCGTTAATCACGTAACTCACCGTACCCGCAAAGACCTGACCCGGATACATTTTGAAAGTAACTTCCACCGGCAGTCCCTGATCTACATATCTGAGATAAGACTGCGGAATCTGCGCAACGAATCTGGGATCTTCGCGTTCAACAATAACCATCAACGGGGCGAAAGGCATTGGCGTCGCACGCGCGCCTTCTCTAACTCCCAGATTAGTCACGAAGCCATCGACCGGCGACAGGACGCGGGTCTGCGCGAGATTGTAGTCCGCGGCTCGCAAGGCAGCATTGAGCTGTTGCACTTGTGCCCGGTCTCTGTCGAGTCGGCTCTGGCTGATCGCCTGCTGACGTATCAGTGTTTCCGAATCAGCCAACTGTAGTTCTGCCAGATCGAGCTGCGCTCTAACCTGGTCTCTTGCTGCCTGATAGGGCTCGTCATCCAGCGCAATTAAAAGATCACCCTTGCTAACGGTTTGATTGGGTTCGACCGCCAGCTCAACGATCTGACCGGCAACATTGGGGACGATAGCAACAGAATTCTGAACCACAACGAGCGAACCTGCGGGCGCCCAGAACTGCATGGGTAAAAACAATCCCACCAACAGAACCACCATCCAGATCGCCGGTGACAACTTCCACCATAGATTTAGCGTGATGACTTTCAGCTTCACCAGGACAACGAGCAAACCGCAATAAATCAGCGTCAGGAACAAAATCATTCTTGCACCCCGCTTTCCTCAGGGGTTGCGTATGCCCAGATAAGAATCAACAGCCATAAGACACCGCCGGCCACCAGCGCAACCCAGCTGCCTACGGTAATGGCCTGCCGGTACGGGTGCTGCCGCTCAGCCGCAATACGGCCCGGCAGCAGGCCAAGAAACACAAAGACGCCGATGACAGTCGCGGTAACGATCATCAGTACGATCAGTGCAAATATATCAAGCGGACTCACGCTTGCCTCCACCAGGTCCTACCTGAGCTCGATCTGGAACTCACGCTTGCCTCCACCAGGTCCTACCTGAACTCGATCTGGAACTCACGCTTGCCTCCACCAGGCGAAGCCTGAGCTCGATCTGGAACTCACGCTTGTCTCCACCAGGCAAAGCCTGAGCTCGATCTGGAACTCACGCTTGCCTCCACCAGGTCTTACCTGAGCTCGATCTGGAACTCACGCTTGTCTCCACCAGGCGAAGCCTGAGCTCGATCTGGAACTCACGCTTGTCTCCACCAGGTCTTACCTGAGCTCGACCTGAAACTCACGCTTGCCTCCACCAGGTCCTACCTGAGCTCGATCTGGAACTCACGCTTGCCTCCACCAGGCCACGCCACGCTCATCCTCTTCGACTGTCAGCATGCGACGCTCTTTAGCGCAGTGCAGGTGCGCAATAGATTCACCCGTCGCCGGGAAAAAGCTCATATCCGTAATCTCACTCTTGAACAAGGCAGGGAAAACATCGACCGCCCGGCGTGGCTCCGAACAAAGATCGTAGAGCTTCTCCAGCGCCACTTCATGCCAATCGATCAGCGCTGTTAACCGTTCGTGAACGCCTTCATAAAGGCTCTCGTGGGCCGGCAGCACCAAAAGGTCTGGCGGCAGCACTTCCCGAAATCGCGCACAAGAGTTAATAAAGTCCCGTAGCGGATTCGCCAGCGGTTCTGAGGGGTTCACACTCACGTTCGGGGTAATCTTGGGCAGTATCTGATCACCGCCAATAATGACCTTGAGTTCAGGGCAATAAAGGCAAACGTGCTCCGGCGCATGCCCGTATCCAATCACGGCTCGCCACTCACGACCGCCGATGTCAATATACTGTCCCTCCTGGATACGATGATAACCAGCCGGCAGTTCCGAAATGTTTGCCCCAAACTGGCCGAATCGCTCGCGATAGCGGTTGAGTCGGTCTTCATCAAACCCGGCACGTCGGTAGAACTTGATCGCATCCTCCGGGACATCGGACGGGCCATCAGCGGCCATGACTTTACACATGTAAAAATCACTGCGCGACATCCACAGCTCACATTCCCACTGCTGACAGATCCAGCCAGCATTACCTGTATGGTCCGAATGCAGGTGCGTGGCGATAACCCGACGCACCGGCTTGCCATCCAGGTGCTTTTCGAAAATGGTACGCCAGCAATCGTGGACGTCCTCTCGATTCAAGCCAGTATCAACGATGGTCCAGCCATCGTAGTCGCGAATCAGCCAGACATTGATATGGTTGAGTCGCCCCCACATCGGCATACGTGCCCAGAAGACGCCATCGGCGACTTCTGTGACACTGCCATGATCCGGCAGTTGATCTTCAAAGCGATAGGTCAGCGGGTCAAAGCCGCGCTTGGACATGTTATCGACCACTGATTACTCCGTGCGATTGCTAATCTGTAAACATACATGCTCTGCCTGCCCCGATAAAGCCACTTGGCGAAGCGCTTGTAATAACGGCAGCAGCACGACGTAAAGCAAGAAGAAACAACCGGCCGCCAGGACCAGCAAGGTCACCTGCATGCCCTTGGCCTCATAAAGAAACCCAACCAGTGGGCCCGTGACAATAAATGCCAGGCGAAACATAAGTCCGGCGATGGAATTCGCGGTGGCCCGAAATTGGCTCGGCACCCTGCTGTTAAAAGCATCCGTCAAGATAACCTGATGCAGGCCTCGACTGATGTAAAACGTAAACGCCAGCAAAACCCCAATGAAACCACCCGGAAACGCCATGCCAAGATAGCCGGCAACAGGCAATACAGCCATGCCTATCAGTACCGGTGCTGGACCGAATCGCGCCTCTAGTGGGACACAAAACCGTGCAGCCAGGGCAACTGTAAAATTCTTAAGCGCCCACAGCACGCCGAACATCGCCAGCGGGATACCCAGTTCCGCCCAGTAAGGCTGAATCAACCAGACCACGTAAAAAGTCGAAAGGCCGTAAAAAGTCATCGCCATGGTCGTCAACCGAAGCAGCTTTTCCTGATAAAACAAATGGACCAGAATACGTTTGAAGTCAGCGAGCGGCGATACCCGCTGCATACGATCGTAAGGCGCCTCTACCAACAGGCAGGAAAGGCCAAGCGGCAACCAGGCGATCACCGCGTTCACATAGACAAGTATGTCAAACGACCAGAGCATCAGGAGCGCTGCCAGCAGCGAAGCCAGCCCCTCAGAACTTGCCTTAACGGACCGTAGCATCGCGATACCGCGGGTCTTTTCTCCAGGCGATTGCCCCAGGGCCAGCTGACTATCGTAAAGCAATGCGAGATCTGATCCTGAAAGCAGGCTCATACCCAACCCGACGATGACCTCGAACAGCAGGAGCCCGGCGAAGTTGTCCACAAAGCAAAGCATGGTGAAACCCACACTATGAAACACACTACCTAAAATCAGGGTGTTGCGACGGCCAATAACATCAGCGAGATAACCCGATGGTACTTCAAACACAACAACAGCCAATGCGAAAACACTCTGCAGCACAAAGACATCGGTCAGGGATAAACCCTTGGATGCAAAAAACGGGACAATCACCGGCATAATCACCAGGGCCAGCCAGCAAAAACTGAAGGCGTAAAGCACCCTTATATTTTTTCTTAGTTGTAAATCACTCATCTCTGTTACCTGCTCTACCCCGCATTCGCACCTCATATCGAGATCGAAAAGACACTCCGCCTAAACACTTTCAAACAATTTTTTTTGGCAAAAAAAAAGCCTCCTGAGGTTTCCCTGAGGAGGCTTTTCAAAAATTTCAGAACTGATCTCGTCAACCTGTTCCGGAAGCCTCCCATTGCCAGTGCGCAACGCACAGCACGACCACGCGTTGGGTCGCGTTCATTGACATCTTGTTGGGGCTCATTACGTTCACGGGTCAAATCCGATGTTTGTAAGCTGTTGACAGTTCTGTGAAGGCGCGCATCTTACGCCTGCTGCAATGAATGTCAATCAGTAAGAATGTCAATCAGTAGGGGCTACTTCGATAGAGTCTATCTGCACATAGATGGCGCGCGTGGCGCGTTGACCAACATAGACCAGCAAATAGTCGCCGGTATTCTCATTGCGCGCGACAGCATAGCGCTGATACTGCTCGGGGCCGTAGAGTACTGACATGCCAAAAATCCTGTTAGCCCAGTAACTGCTGCTGCCACAGGTACGCCCGTCACACTCAAACGTCAGTTCACCGAAGGTTTCCAGCTGCGCTCGATAAAAATCGATCACATCATCTGTGCGCCGGGCGGCAGGCAAATAGTAAGTGCGTGCGGTGCGCTTACCAACGGCTGCCACGGATGCTTCCGGCTCCAGGACACGGTTAACCTTTTCCAGAGACCCCAGCGGCACCAGATGCCGATCACCAGAACTGATTGTCTCGGCGACGAGTTCTGCTGAGAAGTAAGACGCTAGTTCAATCCCGACATCTTCAGTGGTCTGGAGGTCAGCAGCCTCTGCTGCGGCAACCGCAGGCTCAAGTGCCGCCAACTGGTGGCTCCAAAGCAACAAGCCTATTGAAAAGAATCTCATTAAATTACGCATGTCAGTTCACAACATTCCTGTTCGAATAGTTCGCCTTGAATTATTGCTATCGCGGCAGTGCTCATTGGCTGTTCGATGCCTGTGTAAAAGTATACAAGACTGCTGATCAGCGGTTGATGGGTTACAACCATGCCGCAATCGATCCTTCGAAACGCCGTCTCGATGGCAACAACGGCAGCCGGCGTCCGGGAGACCGGCGTTACCTGCTCACTGATCAGCATCGCCACCCCGCCGAGCCTTGCAGCAACAATCGCCGCGGTCTCTCGAGCGCGCACGTAGGGGCTGACCAAAAGCTGTTCCACGTCCACCTGATACGTCAGGAGGTCACAAGCGGCCTTATCCGCTTCCTGTCGACCATGTCCGGTCAGTCGTCGCTGATCATCCCGAGCAGCGATCATCTCCGCTTCACCGTGTCGCATCAGGATGAGTTTATTCATAAGAATGTTTAACAGAAACCGCTGCTAACTCCTTATAGCTTAAGGGTTTTATCTGTTTCATATTTGTCTTGGAAATGTACATTTTCTATACTTTGAAGCGCTTTCACGGTATCTTAACCGCCCTAGATTCTGCTAGCAGCAATCCCTGTGTCGGAAATCGTTGAAAAAATTCAGAAGGCGTCTCTCGATCGCCTCACCCAGATGACCATTGGGGTCATCAAGGACTCTGAACGCCAGATTGTTGATGCGATCGGCGATTTTAAATCGCTGTCGCAGCAAACCGACGAAATCCTCGATCGATTCATGAAAAACATGACCGATAACTTTGACGAGCTCATGGATCGGGAGTTCTTGAAGGATGAAGCGGTTTTTAACTTCGAAACGCTGTCTCTCGTCCAGGAAGAAGAACTGGAAGTCATCGTCGCCCTGGAAGGTATGGTCAACTATGCCAGGAATGAGCATCTCCCAGTTTTTATCAGTTTTAATACCAGACTCAGTTCCCTGTTCCCACGCAAGCGCATCGATGAATCTACCAATCCGCTCGATCCCGAGCAGGTAGCAACAGCTTTCCAGGAAGCGCTTCGACCGCTTGGCCTCGATGCGCAGGACAGCCTCTCCATTTATCGCGCTTTCAATAAGGGAGTCTTGCGACACCTGGACCAAGTGCTCAACGAGGCCAACGGCATTCTGGTTGAAAGCAGCGTCATACCTGATCTTGGGATGGAGGCGCCCGGAAAATCCAGACCCCCACCGGCAAGAAACCGGCCCAGAACTGAAGCCAGTATGTTCGGCACTGTAGAGGAAGAAGCATTCGACGATGACGTCGAAGAACGTCCCGAGCTTTTTTCCATCATGCAAAACCTGCTGCATACCGATACCCCGATGACCCCACCTCCCGGCGGCAGTCCTGCCGGCCCTGCAACAGGCGGCGCACCAGGCTTTGTCGGCGGACAAGCACCCGCAGGTGGTCAAGCAACAACCGGCCAGATCATGGGCGCACCGGGCGAGGTGATGATTCCCGCCAGCATGATCCCGGCGGCCATGATGCCGATGGTTGAAGGCGCCATGCAGCAGCAGGAAACCGCAGCTGGCAGCCCGGGCGGCACCGCACCGGCAATGCAACCGTTCCAGCCACAGGAAGGCCAGGTCGTCCAGACCGTTGACCAGGCCAAACTCATGGAGATTCTGACCAATATCCAGGAGAAGCTGACCGCCGCAGCCCCAGCCGCTGTACCCGGCGCCATTGAGGACGTGGAAAAACTCGATATCTCCCAGTCACTGGGCGAATTTCTGGTTGATAGCCAGGAAGATGAGAACGTCGTTAATGCGGTTGACCGGCAGTCTTCGGACATCATCAATCTGGTCACGCTGCTGTACGAGGCTATCTGGCAGGATCCGTCGGTGCCAATCCCGATTAAGGAACTGATTGGTCGCACGCAGATCACGATCATCAAGGTCGCCCTCGCGGACGTTGAATTCTTTAACAATGAAAACCATCCAGCGCGCGCCATCCTGAACGAGTTCGCAGCCGCAGGGATCGGTTGGACCGAAGTCGAAGAGCTGGAAAAAGATCCGATGTACCTGAAGATGCAGGAACTCGTTGAACGGATCTTTACCGAATACCAGGGCGAAAACGCGCTGTTTATTGAACTCATTGACGACTTTCGCGAGTTTCGAGCTCAGGAGGCTGCCAAAACCAGGCAGTTGGAACAGCGCATCCTCAAGGCTGAGGAGCGAAAAGAACGACTCGATGATATCCATGAACTTGTTGATCAGAAGATCGCGGAGCGCATCCTCGGTCGGGAATTACACCCGTTTGTCGAGGAACTGCTAAAAGACCCCTTCCACAAATTTATGGTGATGCTGGTCCTGAAAGAAGGCCCCGGGGGAAACGCCTGGAAACAGGCGATCAACACGATCGACGTACTGCTTTGGAGCGTCCAGCCCCACGAGGAAGGCGGCGACCGTGACAGGCTGCAAACCGTTAACCCACGACTTATGAACAACCTGCGTAAGGCATTCCGGATTGCAGGCGTTGAAAAAGCCGAGATTGACGAGTTAATCGCCCAGCTTGAGCAAGTCCAGGGAGAAACCTTTCATGGCCTGGAGGAATCTGTTGAGGCGGAAAGCGCTGCTCCCGACGCTGATGATGCCGCTGCATCGACGGACGAATCCGATGAACCGGACAGTGCTTCCGAGGGCGAACAAAACACGACGGACGAACCGGATGAAGCTGAAAAACCAGATACCGCTGTCGCCGTGCGCTTCCTCGCAGCCGGTGAGGACGAAGAGGATCAGTCTCCCCAGAGTGAGCCTGCTGAAGCGGAACCTGCTGAAGAACAGGAATCAACGGTGGTTTCAGATGCTGGCACCACCGTTGAACCCAAGGATCAAAACGAAGTCGAGGCTACTGACCTCATTGATGTTCCGACCACTGAAACGGAAAGTCCCGGCGATGCATCAGCGGACGAAGCAACGGCGGATACGCCTCCCACCCGGTCACCAGAAGAAGCACCACTGGCAGATGACGATCCAAACATGATGCAGGTCGATCGTCTCAGCGTCGGCGTCTGGGTTGAGTTCGCGGGTGAAGATGACAACAACACCCGCTGTAAGCTCGCTGCCAAAATTAACGCCATCGACAAATACATCTTTGTGAACCGTCAGGGTGTGAAGGTCGTCGAGAAAACCAAACTCGGGCTGGCACGTGAACTCCGCGACGGCACCGTCTCAATTATCAGTGACGGTCTGCTGTTCAGTCGGGCACTGGAGTCCGTGATCGGCAACCTGCGAGACAGTCAGCACGAACAACAGACCGGCAGTGCCTACCAGCCCGCTGAATCAGAAGAAGGCTGACTCAAGCAGACAGCTCCAGAAGCAGCTTGTTCAAACGTGCCACGTAATTGGCAGGCGCTTCAAGATGTGACCCCTCCGCCAGCTTGGCCTGATCGTAAAGCACCAGCGCAAGATCATTGAAACGTTCACTTTCAGGCTCTTCGTCAAGTTTTTTAACGAGCGGATGCTCCGGGTTAATTTCAAAAATGCGCTTGGACTCGGGCACCGCTTGCCCAGCGGATTCCAGCACTCTTCGCATCTGCATCCCCATGTCGTCCTCACTGACAACAAGGCAGGCAGGAGAATCCGTTAATCGGTGCGTAATTCTCACCTCAGCCACTTCTTCGCCGAGCAACGTGTTGATTCGCTCTACCAGCGAACTTAGCGCCTGCTCAGTTTCTTCCTGAGCCTGCTTGTTTTCTTCGTTATCCAGTTCACCCAGGTCCAACTCGCCTCTGGCAACATCCTGGAAAGATTTGCCGTCAAACTCCATCAGGTGGCTGACCAGCCATTCGTCTATTCGATCATGCAATAACAACACCTCAATCCCCTTCTTGCGAAAGATCTCCAGGTGCGGAGAGTTGGATGCGGTATGGTAGTTTTCCGCTGCCACATAGTAGATTTTGTCCTGCTCAGCCTGCATCCGCTCTACGTAGGCTGCCAGCGAGACATTTTGCTGCTCGCCTTCCGACGTTGTTGTCGCGAACCTCAGCAGCCCCGCAATCTTTTCCTTGTTGCCAAAATCTTCAGCAGGCCCCTCTTTCAGCACCTGTCCAAATTCATCCCAGAAAGCCTGGTATCGCGCTTCGTCAGCCGCGATCTTCTCGATCATATCCAGCGCACGTTTGGTCAGTGCACTGCGCATCGAGTCAATGGTGGGGTCCTTCTGCAATATCTCACGGGACACATTCAACGACAGGTCATTGGAATCGACCACACCGCGAATAAAACGCAGATACAACGGCAGGAACTGCTCGGCCTCGTCCATGATAAAGACACGCTGTACATAAAGCTTTAGGCCTTTAGGGGACTCTCGCTGGTACAGGTCAAAAGGCGCTTTTGCGGGGATATAGAGCAGACTCGTGTATTCAAACTTGCCCTCAACCTTGTTATGACTCCAGGTCATTGGATCCTGAAAGTCATGGGAGACCAGTTTGTAAAACTCCTTGTACTCATCTTCAGAGACGTCAGAACGTGAGCGCGTCCAAAGGGCTTTCGCCGTATTGACGACCTCGTCTTCTGGTTCCTTGTCATCCTCGGTTGCCATCTGTTTCATCGTCACGGGGACCGCAACGTGATCGGCGTACTTCTTGATGATGTTTCGCAGTCGCCACCCGTCCGCGTATTCAGATTCATCTTCTTTCAGGTGCAGCGTGACCGACGTGCCCACTGCTTCGCGAGTAATCGTTTCTACATCGAACTCAGCATCACCTTTCGAATGCCAGCGAACACCTTCCCCGGGCGCCATCTTTGCTGAACGCGAATCCACGGTGACTTCGTCAGCAACAATAAAGGAAGAGTAGAAACCCACGCCAAACTGCCCGATCAACTGGGCATCTTTTTGCTCATCGCCGGTCAGTGATTGCAGAAACTGTGCGGTGCCTGACTTGGCGATTGTCCCAAGGTTGGCAATGGCCTCTTCGCGAGTCATTCCAATGCCGTTGTCCGTAATGGTTACCGTCCGGGCATCCTCATCAATGTCGATACGAATACCTGGTTCGGCGCCATCAGTTTGCAGGCTTTCATCCTTCAGGCTTTCAAACCGCAGTTTATCGATGGCGTCGTTGGCGTTAGAGACCAGCTCACGAAGGAAGATTTCCTTGTTGCTGTAAAGAGAGTGAATCATCAGCTGCAGCAATTGCTTGGCTTCTGACTGGAACCCCATGGTTTCTTTTTGCGCTGTTGTCATGCCTCATCCCGTAAAATTTCGATACAGGCTGGAACATTGGGGCTAGGCGGCAGGAATTCAACCCCGGGGATTACAGACGGACACGCCAGAATGCCGCGATTCGCAGTAACCAGGCAGCGCTCACAAGTACCGACAGAACAACATAGATGGCAAAGGGGTCCATCAGTGAGGGCGCCAACTGTGAGGCGCTATAGCCCTGCACACGGCCGAGGTAGGTCACAAAGAATCCGACAAAAACACCGTATAAACCAACCTTGTGCAGGATTTTCCAGGTACCGCCCAATCTTTGTAAGGACAGCGTATTTGACGTAATGGCCATCAACCCGATCAGCACATAAATCACGATTGCAGCGATATCATCAGCGGTAAACCAGGTTTCTGACGCCTTAAAGAACAGCACAATACCGAGCAGATGGACGCCGTGGGCAAACGCAAAGGCTAGCCCAAGCTGGCGCCGGTGACGCATCAGCAAGCGGCTTGCACGAGAAGGAAAGAAACGATGCCAGGCGCTAAGCGCAAACACTGGCAGGAAAAGAAAAAACGAAAGACGCGCGGTATAACGCGTGAACAGCAAGGCCGAATCCTCACTGAAACTTCCCAACAGGAAGAAATAAGCCGACAGACCAGACGTCGCCAGCAACACCAGGGTAAACAGAGACGGCGTGAACCAGCCGTCTCTGGATCCCTGCACGGTGGTGGTTACCAACCGGTGACTTCTTTCAGGGTGTCACCGATAGCAGCCAAACTCTTGACCGTATTCACACCCGCGGCCTGAAGTGCGGCGAACTTGTCTTCCGCCGTACCCTTACCACCCGCAATGATAGCGCCAGCGTGGCCCATCCGTTTGCCAGGAGGTGCCGTCACGCCTGCGATGTAACCAACAACAGGCTTACTGACGTTACTTTTGATGAATTCAGCCGCTTCTTCTTCAGCGGTACCACCGATCTCACCGACCATGACAATCGCTTCGGTCTGTGGATCCGCTTCAAACATCGCCAAAATATCAATGAAATTGCTACCTGGTATGGGGTCACCACCGATGCCGACACAGGAACTCTGGCCGTAGCCCAGATCTGTGGTTTGCTTAACGGCTTCATAAGTCAGCGTACCTGAACGAGAGACGATACCGACCTTGCCCGGCAAATGAATATCACCCGGCATAATACCGATCTTGCACTCACCCGGCGTGATAACACCAGGACAGTTAGGGCCAATCAGTCGAACGCCCTGGGCATCCAAGGCTGCCTTGGCGACCAGCATATCCAGCGTCGGGACACCTTCGGTAATACAGACAATCAGTTTGATACCAGCATCTGCTGCTTCAAGAATACCGTCTTTCGCAAAGGGTGCCGGCACATAAATCACAGAGGCATCAGCACCGGTTGCATCAACGGCATCACGCACCGTATTAAAGACAGGCAGATCCAGATGCTTCTGGCCACCTTTGCCCGGGGTAATGCCACCGACCATCTTGGTACCGTAAGCAATTGACTGCTCGGAGTGCAGTGTTCCCTGAGAGCCGGTAAAGCCCTGACAGATCACTTTAGTGTCTTTGTTTATCAATATACTCACGCTGCACCTCCAGCGGCTTTTACTGCCTGCTCAACCGCATCGGTCAGGCTCGTTGCCGCAATAATATCTACATCACTTTCTGCCAGAGTCTTCACACCAAGCTCGGCATTGTTACCTTCAAATCTGACCACCACCGGCACGTCAACACCGACGTCCTTAACGGCACCAATAATGCCGTCTGCAATGATGTTGCACTGAACGATACCGCCAAAGATGTTGATCAGAACGGCCTTGACGCCATCGTCAGACAGGATGATCTTGAACGCTTCACTGACCGCTTCTTTGGTGGCCCCACCACCAACATCAAGAAAGTTAGCCGGTTGTCCGCCGTGCAGTTTAACCAGATCCATGGTACCCATCGCCAGGCCAGCACCGTTCACCATGCAGCCAATATTGCCTTCAAGGGCCACATAGTTGAGATTGAATTCAGACGCCTGATTTTCGCGCTCATCTTCCTGAGAATGATCACGCATCTCTGAGAGCTTCTTCTGTCTGTAAAGCGCGTTGCCATCAACAGACAGCTTTGCATCGAGACAGTGAATATCACCACCGGCGGTAACAACCAGGGGATTAATCTCAATGAGAGACAGATCACATTCGTCAAACAAGCGTGCAAGCCCAAGGAACACATTGGCAAATTGATTAACCTGCTTGCCTTCCAGACCCAGCTTGAAAGCGATTTCCCGGCCCTGATAGCCAGAGGCACCAGTGAGCGGATCGATGGTCGCCTGGAGAATCTTCTCGGGCGTTTCTTCCGCCACGGTTTCGATCTCAACACCGCCTTCGGTTGACGCCATAAACGTTATACGACGGGTTGACCGGTCAATAACGGCACCCAGATAAAGCTCACGGTCGATGTCCGTACATTCCTCAACAAATATCTTGCTGACTGGCTGGCCCTTCTCATCGGTCTGGAAGGTCACCAGGTTGGTACCAATCAGGTTATTCGCAAACTCGCGAATCTCGTCTTCGGTATCGACCAGCTTTACACCACCCGCTTTACCTCGGCCACCCGCGTGTACCTGAGCTTTCACCACCCAGCGGTCACCACCGATCTCTTTGGCTGCGGCAACAGCTTCATCCGCTGTGTCTACCGCAATACCTTTGGAAACCGGCAGGCCATATTCAGCGAACAACTGTTTCGCCTGATATTCATGAAGATTCATATGATCTGATCCTGCTTTTGATTAATTATTAAGAGTTAAGGGTTACTGTGTCAGGCCAGCCTCAGGAGGCTGGCCCATGAGAATACTGCTTATTTTTTGCGCCTTCGATTGGCAACGTGAATTGCGTGCCCCGAGACCGCGAGTGCCGCTTCGTGAAGCCCTTCCGAGAGCGTCGGATGAGCAAACATCGTCAGGCCCAGGTCCTCTGCACTCGCGCCAAACTCCATGGCAATCACGGCTTCAGCAATAATTTCTGAAGCATGGGCGCCAATCATGTGAATACCAAGGATTCGGTCAGTGGTTTTGTCCGCAATGACCTTGATCAGCCCGGCGGTATCGTTGTTTGCCATCGCCCGGCCGCTGGCAGCCATAGGAAAGCTGCCGACTTCATAGGCTTCTCCGGCGGCTTTCAGTTCCTGTTCGGTTTTACCGACCCAGGCTATTTCCGGGTGTGTATAGACGACCGAGGGGACCAGGTCATAGTTGACCATCGGCTTCTGACCGGCAATCCGCTCAGCAACCATGATGCCCTCCTCCATACCCTTGTGCGCGAGCATGGGGCCACGGACCACATCGCCGACAGCGTAGACACCCGGCGCGTCTGTTACACACAAATCGTTCACATAGATAAAACCACGCTCATCAAGGTTCACACCGCTATCCGGGGACAACAGTTCTTCGGTATAAGGTCGTCGCCCAACAGCGACAATGACCTTGTCAAAAACTTCGCTCTTGTCGCCTTCGGCATCGGTGTAGGTCACCGTCACTTTCTTGCCTTTCACGTCGGTGCCAGTGACGCGAGTCCCCAACCGAACGTCCATGCCCTGTTTTTTAAACTGCTTGGCGGCCTCTTTTGCGATTTGCTGGTCGCCCGCGGGCAGAAAGTCCTCAAGCGCTTCCAGGAGCACAACTTCTGAACCAAGCCTGTTCCAGACACTGCCAAGTTCCAGGCCGATAATGCCTGCACCAATAACCCCTAGACGTTTCGGTGTGGCGTTAAACGCAAGCGCACCGGTTGAGTCAACAATCAACTCATCGGTTAACGGGCACGGAGGGATTTCAACCGGTACTGAGCCCGTCGCGATAATGACGTTGTCCGCGCTGAGATCCTGGGTCGCACCATCATGGGCAGTAAAAGTAATCTGGCGACCCGCGGATAATCGAGCAGCGCCTTCAAATGTGGTAACCCCGTTGCTTTTCAGCAGCCCGGCGACACCTTTGGTCAAGTTGCCGACCACCTCCGCCTTCTTTGCCATCATGCCAGGCACATCGGCCGTGACGCCCTTGATCTTGATGCCAATCTCATCAAAGTGATCTCGCGCTTCAACAAACTTGTGAGACGCTTCGAGCAGGGCTTTCGAAGGTATACAACCCACATTTAAACATGTGCCGCCATAAGCGGGCTTATCGTCGGCATCCAGCCATTTTTCGATAATGGCGGTGTTCAGTCCAAGCTGCGCCGCACGAATCGCTGCATGGTAGCCCGCAGGTCCAGCACCAATAACAATGACATCAAATGAAGTAGACATAGTTGCTCCGTCAGTCGTTTACAGGTCCAGGAGAATCCGGGCCGGTTCTTCCAGAAAGTCTTTGATCGTCACCAGAAAACGAACCGCTTCCTGACCGTCGATCAAACGGTGATCGTAGGATAGGGCCACATACATCATCGGTCTGATGACAACCTCGCCATTGATCGCCATAGGGCGCTCCTGAATCTTGTGCATCCCCAGAATGCCGGTCTGTGGCGGATTCAAAATGGGTGTGGACAGCAACGAGCCAAACACGCCGCCATTGGAAATGGTGAAGGTGCCACCGGTCATTTCATCAATGGAAAGCTTGCCTTCCTGCGCCTTGTTACCGTAGTCGGCAACCTGCTCTTCGAGTTCAGCCAGCGTCAGACTGTCTGCATCACGGATGACGGGTACAACCAGACCGCGCGGTGAGCCTACCGCCACCCCGATGTCCTGATAACCGTGGTAAACAATATCATTACCGTCGATTGAGGCATTCACCCCGGGGAACCGCTTGAGCGCCTCGACGCTGGCGCGAATGAAGAAGGACATAAAACCAAGCCGAGTGCCCTCATGGGCTTTGGCAAAGTCATCCTTGTAACGTGACCGCAGGTCCATGATCGCCTGCATATCAATTTCGTTAAAGGTCGTCAGCATGGCCGCAGTCTGCTGCGCATCCACCAACCGTCTGGCGATACTCGCGCGCAAACGGGTCATTGGAACCCGGCGCTCGATGCGGCTGTCATCGCCTGCGCTCGGCAAATCGGCAATCGCCGGTTTGGCCTTTTCGGTCTGACCTTCGAGGGCCGCGACCGCTTTGAGCACGTCCTCTTTAGTGACCCTGCCGCCTTTTCCTGTGCCAGCAATACGCGTGACGTCTATGCGGTTTTCATCGGCAATTTTTTTAGCGGCCGGACTGGCAACCGCGTCAGCTGCCGGGGCTTCTGGCTCAGCTGCCGGCTCAATAGCCGGCGCCGGTTCAGTTTCGCCCGCCGTTGCATCGCCGCCGCTTGCAGCGGGCGGTTTGGCCGCTACCTCACCTGCCTCAAACTCACCGAGAACTTCTTCGGCCAGGACCGTATCGCCTTCCTGTTTGTGGATAGCCGTTAGTGTGCCGTCCTGCGGGGCGACAACTTCAAGCACAACCTTGTCAGTCTCAATATCGACCAATACCTGATCACGCCGCACGGATTCACCAACCGCTACATGCCAGGCTGCCACCTCGCCATCAGCAATGGATTCAGGAAACTGGGGAGCTTTAATTTCTAGCATGTTTATCTCTCGTTAGTACCATGTAACGCGTCATGAACAAGCCGTTCCTGCTGACGCACATGAAGTGACATATAACCCGCCGCTGCGGCTGCGGATGCTTCTCGCCCGGTATAGGCAAGGTAAACCTGGGGGAACACCTGATAAAGGACCCGGCGCATATGGTGCTGACTGGAATACCAGGCGCCCTGGTTCATCGGTTCTTCCTGACACCAGGCAGCTTTCTTCAGATTTGGCAGCGCCGATATCGCCGCAAGCAGATCAACTTCCGGGAATGGGTATAGCTGCTCAATTCTGACGATAGCGACATTATCCAGACCCGCTTCCACCCGCTTGGCGTGCAGGTCGTAATAAACCTTGCCGCTACAGAGCACGAGCCGATCAACTTTACTGACGTCTTCCAGTTGCGCATCGTCGATCACCGTTTGGAAGGCGCCGCCAGCTAAATCCTCCAGAGAAGATACAGCTTCCTTATGGCGAAGCAGGCTTTTTGGCGTCATCACAATCAACGGCTTTCGCAGTGGCCGAATCGCCTGCCGACGGATCAGATGGAACATTTGCGCTGGCGTGGTTGGCACACACACCTGAATATTGTGCTCTGCACTTAACTGCAGGAAGCGTTCAAGCCTCGCTGAGCTGTGCTCAGGACCGGCGCCTTCATAACCATGTGGCAATAACATGGTCAGTCCCGAAAGTCTGGCCCACTTGTGCTCACCTGACGCAATGAACTGGTCAATCACAACCTGGGCGCCATTGGCAAAATCCCCAAACTGCGCTTCCCAGATCACCAGCGTGTTGGGACTGGTGCCGGAGTAGCCATATTCAAACCCGAGTACCGCTTCTTCTGAAAGCAGCGAGTCGTAGATGTTAAACCGGTTTTCTTCACCTTCAAGGCCACGCAACGGAATCAGTCGTTCGCCTGCTTTCTGATCATGCAATACGGCATGCCGATGCGAGAAGGTGCCGCGCCCGACATCCTGCCCGGTCAGGCGGATACTAAAGCCCTCGTCGATCAGCGTCGCGTAAGCCATGACCTCACCAAAACCCCAGTTGATGGCCATGGCACCCGCACCCATCTTGCGGCGATCTTCCCAGATTTTCGCGACCTGTTTCTGCAGGACAAAGCCTTCGGGTACTTCATGCACCTCCTGGCTCAGTGCCTGAAAATGCTTGAGATCACAGGTGGTATCTGAAGGGATATCCCAGCTGTGCCCAAGATACGGGTTCCAGTCGACATGCATGGTGGTGTCAGGTTCAGTCAGATAATCCCAGGCAACGGCCTTGCCGACATCCAGGGAATCCCGATAACTTTCGATGCGGGAGAGATAATCTGCTTCGTCGATGGCACCTTCGGCAATGATCTTCCTGGCATGAATTTCCTGGGTGGTCGGATGTTTACGGATCTGCTGATACATCAACGGCTGGGTAATCGCAGGTTCATCACCTTCATTGTGACCGCGCCGCCGATAACAGACCATATCGATGACCACGTCCTTTTTGAATTCCATACGATAATCGAGCGCGAGTTGTGACACGAAGACAACGGCTTCAGGATCATCCCCGTTAACGTGGAAGATCGGTGCCTGAACCATCTTGGCAACCTCAGTGCAGTAGTGGGTTGACCGGGCGTCCTCCTGATCACTCACCGTGTAGCCGATCTGGTTGTTGAGCACGACATGGATCGTACCCCCCGTATAAAAGCCCCGTGTCTGCGACATCTGGAAGGTTTCCATAACGACGCCCTGGCCCGCGAACGCAGCATCACCGTGAACGTTAATCGCCAGGACCTTGTCACCCGCAGCGTCTTGACGTCGATCCATTCGCGCTCTGACAGAGCCCACGATCACTGGTGCCGCAATCTCCAGGTGCGATGGATTAAAACCCAGGGCCAGATGCATCTCGCCGCCCGGTGTCATCAGGTTGGAAGAAAAACCCTGGTGATACTTAACATCGCCCGAACCGAAACCGGGTTCATAGCGACCCTCGAATTCATCAAACAGGTCTGCCGGGTCTTTACCCAGCAGATTTACCAATACATTGATACGTCCCCGGTGCGCCATGCCGATGACAGTTTCCACAACTCCGGCAGAGCCTGCTCTGTGGATCAATTCACCCAGGCAGGGAATAAAAGATTCTCCGCCCTCGAGCCCGAAACGCTTGGTCCCCGGATATTTGGTACCCAGATACTTCTCCAGTCCCTCGGCAGCGATCAGCCGATCAAGAATGCGACGTTTAACGCCGTTGCTGAAGGAAGGTCTGGAGCGGGCACTTTCCAGCCGCTGCTGGACCCAGAGTTGTTCCGCCTCATCTGAAATATGCATGTATTCGGCGCCAACCGAACCGCAGTAGGTGCTTTCCAGCACGTCGATAATATCTTTGAGTGGTGCCTCGCTCTGACCGAAGAACAAATCGCCGGTCTGGAAACTGGTATCGAGGTCAGCCGCTGACAGTTTGTGATACTCAAGATCAAGCCGGGGCGTCTCGGGTCTGTGTGCGATACCAAGCGGGTCAAGATTCGCCTTCAGATGCCCCCGTCGACGATAGCCGTTGATCAGTTCACTGACTGCAAACTGTTTTCTTTCGTGCTCGGAATTAACACTGCTGGCGGATACCGGCACAACACGCGCCTGATTCTTTGAAAGCAGCAGAAAATGATCGCGGACCGTGGCGTGCGAGATATCTGACGCCGTTGTTCCTTCCACCCGTGGCAGGGTTTCAAAATAGCTGCGCCATTGATCAGGCACTTCTGCCGGATCTTCCAGATACTGTTCGTAGAGTTCTTCTACATAAGAGGCATTACCTGCGGAGATGTGACCGGACCGCCACAACTGCTCCATCATGCTTTCTTCCATCTCGTCGACCTCAGTTCGAGCGGGTGCTACACGGGGAAGAGATTGTACAGGCAATGGGCGGGCCGGAGAAGCGACCCGCCGCTTGGAAGGCCGTTAAACTGCCCTTTTCAGGAGCATATTTCGAATATGACCGATTGCCCGGGTCGGGTTGAGACCTTTTGGACAGACGGAGACACAATTCATGATGCCGCGACAGCGGAACACACTAAAGGGGTCTTCGAGGTCAGCCAGACGTTCCTCGGTTGCCGTATCCCGACTATCGGCGATAAACCGATAAGCCTGGAGCAATCCGGCAGGTCCGATGAACTTGTCCGGATTCCACCAGAAAGAAGGGCAACTGGTCGAGCAACAGGCGCAAAGAATGCACTCGTAGAGTCCGTCCAGCTTCTCCCGGTCTTCCGGCGATTGCAGACGCTCCATGGAGGGTGGCTGCTCGTCGTTAACGAGGTAAGGCTTGATCTTCTCGTAGTTGGCGTAGAACTGCTCCATATCAACGATCAGATCGCGAATAACCGGCAGACCCGGCAGCGGCTTGATGGTTAATTTGCCACCACGCACTACTTCCGAGAGCGGCGTAACACACGCAAGGCCGTTCTTGCCATTCATGTTGACGCCATCTGATCCACAGACGCCTTCTCGACAGGAGCGTCGATAAGTGACCGAGGGATCCTTTTCTTTCAACAGCTCTAGTACATCAAGCACCATGAGATCCCGTCCGCCGGGAATTTCCAGGTCGAAGTCCTGAAGATATGGGGCCTTGTCAGTTTCCGGATTGTAACGATATACGCTTACCTGCATGGCTCTAGTACGTCCTTTCTTTCGGTTCAAACATGGGTACGGTCTTCGGTTCGAAGTTCACGTTCCGCTTCTTGAGAGTCTTCTCATTTGGATCATAGATGGAGTGACACAGCCAGTTCTCATCATCACGCACCTGATAATCATCACGGGCATGCGCACCGCGACTTTCCTTTCTGCCTTCCGCACTGATGGCCGTGGCTTCAGCAATCTCGAGCAGGTTATCAAGCTCCAGCGCTTCAAGTCGGGCCGTATTAAAAGGCTTGGACTTATCGTCCAGCGATGCCTGACCAATTCGCTCGCGAAGATCTTCAAGCTTCTTGATCCCTTCCTGCATCGGTGCTTCTTTGCGGAATACGCCGAAATTCAACTGCATACATTCTTGCAGTTCTTTCTTCAAAGCGGCAGGTGATTCGCCACCTGTCTGGGAATTATCCCAGCGATTCAGGCGAACCATCGCGGCTTCAATGTCTGATTCAGAGGCTTCACCGGAATCCATCCCCTCTGCCAGTGCTTCAGTGATGTGAAGCCCTGCGGAGCGTCCAAAGACCACCAGGTCAAGCAACGAGTTCCCACCAAGTCGGTTGGCGCCGTGCACAGATACGTTAGCCGCCTCGCCAACGGCATAGAGCCCATCGACGATCTCGTCAGCGCCATCAGCGTTCAGCATAATCGCCTGGCCGTGAATATTCGTTGGTAGCCCGCCCATCATGTAGTGGCAGGTGGGAACAACAGGAATCGGCTCTTTTACGGGATCTACATGCGCAAAAGTTTTGGATAGCTCGGTAATACCAGGCAGCCTGGAATGCAGAATCTCCTCGCCAAGGTGATCAAGCTTCAGGAACACGTGGTCGCCGTTTTCACCAGCACCCCGGCCTTCCAGAATCTCTAGCACCATCGAACGGGCAACCACATCACGTCCCGCAAGGTCCTTGGCATTAGGGGCGTAACGCTCCATAAAGCGCTCGCCATCCTTGTTAATCAAATAGCCGCCTTCACCGCGACAGCCCTCAGTGACCAGGACACCGGCACCGGCAATACCGGTCGGGTGAAACTGCCACATTTCCATATCCTGCACCACGTAGCCGGCACGCAGTGTCATACCTGTACCGTCACCCGTATTCATCAAGGCGTTGGTTGTGGACTGATAAATTCGCCCGGCACCACCTGTTGCCAGGACGGTGGCCTTGGCCTTGATGTAGTGCGTTTCGCCAGTTTCCATGCAGATCGCCGTACAACCGACCACCGCGCCATTAGCGTTCTTGACCAGATCCACCGCGAACCATTCACTGAAGAATACCGTGCCGGCTGCAAGGTTACCCTGATATAGAGTGTGCAGCAGCGCATGGCCTGTTCGGTCTGCTGCCGCACAGGTTCGTGCTGCCTGACCGCCTTTGCCGTAGTCCTTGGATTGACCGCCGAAGGGACGCTGGTAGATTCGGCCGTTTTCTTTTCGAGAGAACGGCAGGCCCATGTGTTCAAGCTCAAATACCGCCTGCGGGCCGACACTGCACATGTATTCAATCGCGTCCTGGTCACCGATGTAGTCTGACCCTTTGACGGTGTCATACATATGCCAGCGCCAGTCATCATTCGGATCTTCGCTGGCGATTGCACAGGTGATACCACCCTGGGCGGAAACGGTATGTGAACGGGTTGGGAAAACTTTTGAAATGACGGCTGTCTTACGCCCGGATTCTGCCAACTGCAGACCGGCGCGCATGCCTGAGCCACCACCGCCAATGATAATGGCGTCAAATTCGAGAACTGGTAGATCACTCATGCTTAGTTACCCCAAAGAATATTAATGCCCCAGATCAGGTAAGCCGCAATCAACAGGATGCAACCAATCTGGTAAATAAATCGAAGCGCTGTCCCCTTTGGCCCAAGCGTGTGCTCACGCAGGTAGTCGCTGCCGACAGTCCACATGCCTATCCAGGCATGTGCACACGTAGATACGAGCGCCAGCATGGTAAAGACCTGCATACCGGTACTTGTAAAGAAGTTTGTCCAGGTTGCGTAGTCCAAACCCGGATTGATCGCCACAAAGCCCACCAGACAGAGGGTATAAGCGGCCAGTACCACAGCTGAGACGCGCTGAATCAGCCAGTCAGAAACGCCGCTGCGGCTCATACTTGTTACTTGAGTAACCATCGGAGTCTCCTTAAATGACCCAGAGTGCGGCAAGCGCAATCAGGATAATGGAAAAGAATATGGTGAGCTTGGCAGCGAACTGGGCACCTTCAAGCGTCTCTCCAACGCCTGTGTCCATAACCAGGTGCTTGATGCCTGCCACGAAGTGATAAGCCAGCGCTGACAGCAAACCCCAGGTGATGAACTTGCCAAGGGGCGAGGTCATCATGGCCTGCAAGGTGCCGAAACCGGCTTCGCTGGTCAGTGACATATCGAGGGCAAACAGGCCAAAGCCAACGCCGATGAACAGCACGACACCGGCAACCCGGTGCGTAATCGAGGCGAGTGCGGTAATCGGCCAGCGAAATGACATCAGATCGCCAATACCGACATTGATTGGGCGAGAATTTTCTTTCACAGGTATTTACTCTATTGATAATTGGGAATTATTCACAGGTGCCTTCTACGTTCACCCGGTGAATCTGCCGAAGCGCGCTAATGATAGTGAGTTTACCCCCGAAAAACAAACCGCGGGTTCGACTAAAACCAGCCTGTTCAAGGGTTTACAACCTACAGGCGTTTTGTTTTCATACCGGGCCGCGAAGCCGTGAGGGCATGGCGAAATTTTCATCAGGGGCCGTAATGAAGTGATTAGAACTTCTAATTAATCACATCACAAAATAAGACATCATTACCGCCTTTCTCGATTAGGCAGCCGCAAGCGGCACGACAACTGGAGCGTTCTTACATGGTACAAAAAGTAGAAATCACCATCGATGGCAAAACCGTGGAGATGCCGGTCCTCGAGGCAGCTGAGGGTCTCAACGTTGTCGATGTCAGAGGTCTGATCAAAGAAGGTATGTTCACCTACGACCCGGGCTTTCTTTCTACCGCCAGCTGTGACTCCAAGGTCACTTACATTGACGGCGACAACGGCATTCTGCTCTACCGTGGATATCCTATTGACCAGCTGGCTGAAAACTCCAGCCACCTGGAAGTCAGTTATCTACTGCTGAACGGTGAACTGCCGAATGAAGCGCAGCTCGCCGAATTCGTTCAAGGCATCAACGACCGGATGCCACTGGACGATCACTTTAAACACATCTTCGATGGCTTCACTGCAAACAGTCATCCTATGTCGATGATCTGCGCCGCTATTGCCGGGCTCGCCTCGCTGCATCACGACACGCTGGATATCAACGACGCCGACTACCGAAAGGAAGCGGCGATGCAGCTGATCGCCAAGATACCAACGATTTCAGCCATGGCTTACAAGAAGAGCATCGGCGAAGACTTTATTGATCCGGACCCCTCGCTGAGCTATGCGGAAAACTTCCTGCACATGTGCTTCGGCAAGAAGGGAGAGGCGCCCAATGTCAGCCCGACGCTATCGGCGGCCCTGGATCGAATCTTTATCCTGCATGCCGACCACGAGCAGAACGCTTCTACGTCAACGGTTCGCATGGCCGGCTCCACCGAGTGTAACCCTTTTGCCGCGATTGCTGCCGGCACCGCTGCCCTCTGGGGTCCTTCACATGGCGGCGCAAACGAAGCCGTACTGGACATGCTGCTTGAGATTGGCGATGAGTCGCGCATCGAGGAATATGTTGAAAAGGCCAAAGACAAAGATGACCCCTTCAAACTGATGGGTTTCGGCCACCGGGTTTACAAGAACTTTGACCCACGGGCGACAGTCATGCAAAGCAGCGCCCACGCGGTTCTGGCAGAACAAGGTGCCGGTGATGACCCGCTGCTTAAGGTTGCGCAGAAGCTGGAGAAGATCGCCCGGGAACAGGACTACTTTGTCGATCGTAAACTCTACCCGAACATCGACTTCTACTCCGGCATCACGCTCAAGGCCATGGGGATTCCCATCCCGATGTTCACCGTACTGTTCACACTGGGCCGCATGCCTGGCTGGATTACGCACTGGACTGAAATGGTCAGCAACCCATTTAAGATTGCCCGCCCACGTCAGTTATATCTGGGCGAACACAAGCGCGACTATGTCGCGATCGACAAGCGATAGTCACGCCACTCAAGTCAACTACTAGCAGGAATCTACTTTGAACATTACCGCCGCCATCGAAACATCCAAAGGCACGATCAATATTACTTTCTTCCCGGACCAGACACCCGTTACTGTCGCCAGTTTTGTTAACCTGGCGTCCAAGGGTTTCTACGACGGCCTCAACTTTCACCGTGTCATCGGTGACTTCATGATTCAGGGCGGCTGCCCGCTTGGCACTGGCACCGGCGGCCCCGGTTATCGTTTTGAAGACGAGTTTGACGCCAGCCTGCGACATGACGCACCAGGCAAACTTTCCATGGCAAATGCCGGCCCAGGCACTAACGGCAGCCAGTTCTTTATTACCCACGGCCCGACCCCACACCTCGATGGCGCTCACAGCATCTTCGGTCAGGTAGACAGTCAGGCTGATCAGGATGTCGTGAACGCAATCGCGCAAGGCGACAAGATCGTCTCCGTGACCATCAGCGGCGACTCTGACGCCCTGCTTGAGGCGCACGCGGAACGGATTGCTGAGTGGAACCAGGCCACGCCGGGTTAACGTTTGATGCGTGGGGTATTTCTCGACGCAGACAGTTTTGGTCACGATATAGACCTGACACCCATTACCAGCCTGCTGGATGAGTGGCAGGTCTATCCGTCGACCAGTAACGAGGACATCAGCGCGCGCATCTCAGGCGCTGATATCGTATTGGTTAACAAGGTCGTCCTGACCGAAGATCACATCTCCCGCGCGGACAATCTAAAATTCGTCAGCGTCACCGCAACCGGCACAAACAACGTCGACATTGCGGCTGCCGCACGCCGTAACATACCTGTTAGCAACGCTGTCGGTTACGGCACACCATCTGTTGTCCAACACACACTAACCCTGATTCTGACACTGTCCACCAACCTGCATCGGTATATGGCTGATGTTGCCGCCGGGCAATGGCAACAATCTGACACCTTCTGTTTGTTGGACCACCCTATTCAGCAAGTTGCTGGAAGAACACTGGGTATCGTTGGCTACGGCGAACTCGGCAGCGCGGTTGCCAGCGCTGCCAGTGCGCTCGGCATGGAGATTCTGATCAGCGATCATCCCGGCAAGGCGCCGCGACCTGACAGGGTCCGATTCGAAGACGTCCTCGCGGCGGCTGACTATGTCAGCCTGCATTGTCCGCTGACCCCTGACAATCAGCATATGATCAATCAATCCACGCTGCAGCTGATGCGCCCAACTGCCTTTCTGATCAACACGGCAAGAGGCGCGCTGATCGACGGCACGGCCCTGATCGATGCACTGACCAATGGCACGATTGCCGGTGCTGCCCTGGACGTTCTCCCCGTCGAACCACCGCCTGATGATGACCCGCTGCTTCAGGCGGCGATGTCACAAAAAATGCACAATCTCATCCTCAGCCCACACAACGCCTGGGGTACGATAGAATCCCGCTCGGGCCTGATTAACCAGACCCGACAAAACATCGAAGCCTACCTCGATGGTGAGATGGTGAGAGTCATCAACGGGGTTGTGTAAAGAGTCATCAACGGGGTTGAGTAGTAAAGAGTCATCAACGGGGTTGTGTATAGAGTCATCAACGGGGTTGTGTAGTAAAGAGTCATCAACGGGGTTGTGTAGTAAAGAGTCATCAACGGGGTTTGCCCCCCACCCGCCCCTGAATCAACGTAACCAAAGGAAACATCAATCAATGGAAGCATTTCGCGAAGAGGTCCGTGACTGGCTGGCAGCACATTGCCCAGAGAGTATGCGCACAACAGGCGCTGAAGAAGAAACCGTCTGGGGTGGCCGGAACGCCAGTTTCCCCAGCGAAGATGCCAGACTTTGGTTGCAGGCAATGGGTGAGAAAGGCTGGACCTGCCCCACCTGGCCAAAAGCTTACGGTGGCGGTGGCCTTGATCACGAACAGAACATGATTCTGCAAAGCGAACTCGCGCGGATCAATGCCAGACCAGCGCTGGTCTCATTTGGTATCAGCATGCTTGGCCCGGTACTACTCGAGTACGGCAACGAGGCACAGAAAAGCGAACATCTGCCTAAAATCGTGCGCGGTGAGATTCGCTGGTGCCAGGGTTACAGTGAGCCAGGTTCCGGTTCTGACCTTGCCAGCCTCCAGACCCGGGCAACCGTCGATGGTGACGATTATGTCATTAACGGTCAGAAGGTATGGACCTCGTATGCGGACTACGCTGACTGGATTTTTTGTCTGGTGAGAACCGATCCGGATGCACCGAAACACGAGGGTATCAGCTTCGTGTTGTTTGATATGTCGTCTGAGGGCGTGTCCACCAAACCGATCAAGCTCATCAGTGGCGCCTCCCCATTTTGCGAGACCTTCTTTGATGATGTCAGAATCCCAAGAGCCAACCTCGTGGGTAAAGAGAACCAGGGCTGGACCATCGCCAAAAAGCTGCTGCAGCACGAACGCAACATGGTGGCTGGCATGGGTACACGCGGTAAAACGAAGAACCCTGCCTTCACCATGGAGAACCAGGCAAAGACTTACGTCGGTGAGGTGAACGGAAAAATTTCTGACCCGACCCTGCGTACCAACATCGCCCGGCATCAGATGGACGGCCGCGCGTTTGCGCTAACGCTGCGCAGGTCCGCCGCAGAAGCCAAAACCACCTCAGCACCGTCGCCAGCATCCTCGATGTTCAAATACTACGGCACCGAACAGAATAAGGCGCGATTCGAAATCATGCTGGACATCATGGGGACCCAAAGCACAGGCTGGGAAGGGGAAGGTTTTAGCGGACGCGAGCTGTCAACCACACGGGAATGGCTGCGTTCGAAAGCCAATTCAATTGAAGGCGGCACCAGTGAAGTGCAGCTGAACATTATCGCCAAACGTGTGCTGGGTTTACCGGACTAGCGCATCAGGTGTTTCATGGCACTGGTTAGCCCGGTGTCACTGAGAAAATACATGTGATCATCCACCAGGCGTTTAATCATCTGAATGGAATAGGAATCCGGCCAGCGGTTCTCCGGAACCGGGTTAATCCAGATCACATGACGAAACTGTTCCTGGATTCGTTGTAACCAGATCTGTCCGGGCTCCGCGTTGAAGTGCTCGACACTACCGCCACGCTCGGCAATCTCATGACGCCCCATATCGGCGTCGCCAACGATGATCACCTTATAGTCTCTTGGATACTTTTGAATCACCTGCCAGGTCGGCACCTTGTCCTCCTGACGACGTTCGTTGTCATGCCAGAGGGACTCGTACACAAAATTGTGGAAGTAAAAGTTCTCCAGGTGCTTGAACTCACCTTTTGCGGCAGAGAATAACTGTGCACACAACTCAATGTGCTCATCCATAGACCCCCCGACATCCAGAAACATCAGTACCTTAACCGCGTTGCGCCGTTCTGGTACTTCCTTGATATCAAGCATGCCGCCGTTCGCCGCGGTTGAGTGGATCGTATCCGGCAGGTCCAGCTCCATATCCGCGGCTTCTCGTGCCCAGCGTCGCAGCCTGCGAAGCGACATTTTTAGATTTCGCGTGCCCAGTTCAACATCGGGGTCGTAGTCGGCAAACTCTCGATTCAGCCACACCTTGCTGGCTTTTTTCTGTGGAGAATCCGTTGTCTCCAGACGCTCGCCCTCCTCGGCTTCTTCTGAGCGACCTTCACCTTTTAAACCATCGTCGCCTTCGCCTTCTTTGCCATCGTCCCCTTCGCCGCGCTCGCCGTTATCACCTTCACCTTCCTCGCCGTCTTCACCCTCACCCCGTTCACCTTCCTGGCCCTCTTGGCCCTCTTGGCCCTCTTGGTCTTCTTCGCTTTCCTGACCGGCTTCGCCTTCGCCTGCTGACTCACCCGTCTCAGGGCTTTCCTTTGGCGCTGAGTCACCGGGTTCGGATGCTTTCTCAGCATGTTCGGTATCGGCCTCGGTCTGAGATTGGCGATCGCGCCATTCTTGCACTGCCTCACGGTAACGATTAACGATCTCGCTGATCTCGTTCGTGTTTCTTTCTTTGACGTGACTGAGCAGCGCCTCCATCACATCGTCGGGATCATCATCAAAAACCCCCTGCCAATCGTCCAGCCCGCTGAAGTAATTGGCAAAAGCCTGATCAAACCTGTCGTAGAACTTCTCGTCTTTCACCAGGGTTAAACGGCTCAAAAAATAGAAATCATCCTGATCAGCAAAAATCAGTCGCCGATTAAACACGGTCAGAAGGTCAATCAGTTCGCGAATAGAAACGGGCACACGATAACGACGGAGCTGTTCGAAAAAACCAATCAGCATCTGGCCAACACGCTACATTCGGCAGAGATGATCCAGCGGCCAGAAATGTCGGCAGCCATGTTGGTTAACTCAGGCATCATCAAAGCTGGAAAGGAATACCATTGCGGTACCGTTCAATTCGACGCGTATATTTGCGGCGAGCGGCGTCACTCAGCGTGTTGTTGCGAAGTATCTCGTTGATAACCGCGAGCGCACGATCAAACTCTCCTACCCTGGCATACGCTGCCGCCAGAGAATCGAGATTGGTTGCTGAGCGCTCAGCTTTAACGGCGAGCCCCGCATATTCAAGCGCAACCTCGCCATTGCAGACCTCCTTGATCGGGCAGGTGGCCAACAACCAGGCAAGACGATTGGCAGCGACGACATCCCCCTGCTCGGCGGCAAGGCTGTACCACTTCACGGCTTCGACAAAGTCTTTATCGACACCCTGGCCCCGGCGATAGAGGAAGCCAAGCGCACCCTGAGAAGGCGCATGCCCCTGAAGTGCACTGATTCGATAGAAACGAGCGGCCGCCCGAAAATCCTGGGTAACGCCCCAGCCACGTTCTGCCGCAACTCCAAGATGATAATTGCCGGTCACCACCCCGCGAGCCACACCCTCTCTCAACAATTCAAGACCCCGTGCTTCATTGCGCGCGACGCCTTCACCGGTCAGATACATATCGCCGAGTGCGACATAGGCGGCATCATAATTCTGCTGAACAGCCATAAGAAAATAGCGCGCCGCCGTATCGGCGTTCTCGTCCACGCCACGGCCGGTTCGATACAGGTTCCCCAGATTGACCTGACTGGCGGGATAGCCGAGCGCAGCTGCTTTTTCATACCAGTTCGCAGCCGAGACAAAATCCAGCTCCACGTGCTCAGCAAGAATACCGAGATGATTGAGGGTCAAAGGATGCTCAGGGTTGAGCCGAATCGCTGTATTGAGGTCCTTAACCGCCAAGCCGTAGCGCTTGAGCAAACTGTAAGCAATACCGCGATTACTGTAGGCGATTGCCACCTCCTCTTCCGGTAAGGCGTCACCGTCGATAGCCTCGGTCAGGATGCTTATGACCTGATCATAGCGGCCTTCGGCAGCCGCCTGTTGCGCGGCCGTAAAGACTGAAGCCGAACAAAGTGAACTGAACAGTGTAATGAAGAGAATGGCGAGAATAGGCATTCGGCGATTATAGACGAACCGTTTACATCTTCGAGTAAAGTTCGAGTGCTATAATTTCGTCAATGCCTGACACTGCCACATCCGCCATTCGAGACCCTTTGCTGGAAGCCCTGGTGGCTATCACTCGCCTGCATCACCAGCCGCATAGCGCGGATGCCCTGATTGCTGGATTACCGCTGGACGACGGAAAACTGACGCCCTCCCTGTTTATCCGCGCCGCGAGGTCAGCCGGTTTTAACGCCAGTTACACGGCCCGAAGCCTCAATGATATCAATGCGCTTTTACTGCCGGTTGTGCTGCAGTTAAAGGACGATCGTGCGTGTATTCTGACTGCACTCAATGAAGACAATGCCACCGTCGTATTCTTCGATGAACAGGAGCGCACACACGAGATCCCGCGACATTCACTGAACGAGCGTTACGACGGCCACTGCTATCTGATTAAGCCCGGACATACGGACAGTGATCTTTCCGGCAACTGGTTCTGGAGCACCATCACCCGTTCCCGCAGTCTTTATCTGGAAGTGCTCGTTGCTTCACTGCTGATCAATCTGTTTGCGCTGGTCACACCGCTATTCATTATGAACGTTTACGACCGGGTAGTGCCCAATCACGCGATCGAAACGCTGTGGGTGCTGGCCTCAGGAGTCGCGATTGTCTTCATCTTCGATATTGCCATGAAGTCCCTGCGCGGCTATTTCATCGACGCCGCCAGCAAACGCGCAGACATTATGTTGTCCGCCAGGACTTTCGGCCGCGTTATGGATATAAAAATGGCGGACCGGCCTTCCCGGGTTGGATCATTCGCTAACAACCTGCAGGAGTTCGACAGCTTCCGCGAGTTTTTCACATCAACAACCCTGATTGCACTGATCGACCTGCCTTTTGTCATTCTGTTTGTGCTGCTGATCTATTTTCTCGGCGGCATACTGGCTGTTGTGCCGCTGCTGGCCATACCGCTGATTCTGCTGGCAGGGTTTGTCCTGCAGCGCCCGCTGCACGCCGCAATCAGTGAATCGTTCAAAGAAGGCGCCGCAAAACACGCCATGCTGATCGAGGTGCTGTCATCCCTGGATACGATCAAGGGCGCCAGAGCTGAAGGTGTCATGCAAAAGCGCTGGGAAACATTTAACGCCAGACTGGCCAAGCTGGGACTACGATCCCGGTTTCTGTCGCTCAGCATCATCAACATTGCCCAGTTCATTCAACAGGGATCAACGGTGGCGGTGGTGGTACTCGGCGTCTACGCCATTATGGAAGGGTCGCTCAGCGTTGGCGGTCTGATCGCCTGTACGATTCTGACCGGTCGCTGTCTCGCACCCATGGGCCAGGTGGCGGGCATTCTGACCCGTTACCATCATTCCGTTGCAGCGTTTAAGGCCGTCGATAACATCATGTCATTGCCCGTTGAGCGCCCTGCAGGTAAAACCTTCCTGCACCGTCCGACGATAGATGGCGAGATAGAATTCCGGGAAGTCAGTTTCAGCTACCGGGAGCAACAGGTACCTGCCCTGTCTAACGTCTCCTTTAAGGTTGCCGCGGGCGAAAAAATCGCCATTGTCGGTCGCACCGGCTCCGGGAAATCAACGCTGCAAAAACTCATGATGAACTACCATGAGCCCAGCGATGGTTCGATTCTGATTGGCGGCACCGACATTAATCAGATCGATCCTACAGACCTGCGGCGCAACATCAGCTACGTACCCCAGGACATCACCCTGTTCAACGGCAGTGTCCGCGAAAATATCGTCATGGGTACGCCTCTGGCAACAGACGATGCGATTCTGGAATCAGCCAGAATCGCCGGCATCCTGGATTTTCTAAACACCCACCCACAGGGGTTCGATCTCAATGTTGGCGAGCGAGGTGGCCAGCTTTCCGGCGGCCAGCGTCAGGGGGTTGCCATCGCGCGAGCATTGATCAGTCGCGCCGACCTGCTAGTGCTGGATGAACCGACGGCCTCCATGGATAACACCGCGGAAGCGCTGTTCAACAAAAACGTGGCCGACTATCTGGAGAACAGAACATTGCTGCTGGTGACACACAAAGCCTCTATGCTGCCCCTTGTTGATCGCATTATCGTCCTGAATGATGGCAAGCTCGTCGCAGACGGACCACGCGATGACGTACTACGTGCACTGGCAGGCAACTCATAATGAGCGACCATCGAGGCGATATTGCCTTCATGCCGGAAACCTACGCCGCTGAAGTTGAGGCGCTGCCCTTAACCGGCCACCTGATTCTCTGGATCACGGCGCTATTTGTCGTGGTCGCTATTGTCTGGGCCAACTTTGCGACGCTCGATGAAGTCGCCCATGCCGAAGGCAAGGTGATACCCAGCAGCCAGATACAGGTCGTTCAAAACCTGGAAGGCGGAATTCTCGCAAGCGTCAACGTCCGGGCTGGCCAGCGTGTCACGGCGGGCGAAACACTCCTGGTATTAGATGACACGCGCTTCGCGACCTCCTTTCGTGAAGGCCGATTAACCAGCAGCGCGTTGCAAGCACGGATTGCCAGACTGGAAGCTGAAATTAGCGATATCCCCTTCACGGGTGTCCCTGCACTCGGCCCTGAACACGCTGATCTTGTGCGCGATGAAATCAAGCTTTATCAGTCCCGCCAGGAAGAACTGCAGTCGTCGATCACCATCCTGGGTCAGCAGCGGCGACAGTATGAGCAGGGGCTCGCCGAACTCAGAGCTGCCGAACAGAAACTGGGCAGGAACGCGAGTCTTGCACAACAGGAACTGGAACTGACAGCGCCGCTGGTTGAGAGCGGCGCGGTATCACAGGTTGAACTGCTGAGGCTGCAGGCTGCAGTTAACGATTCGCTGGGCATGCTGGAAGAAACACGCCTGGCCATTCCCGGTTCTGAAGCGGCCGTCGAGGAAGCCAGTCAAAAAATCGAGGAACGGCGACAACAGTTTATCAGCGCCACTCAGGCGGAATTGAATGATGCCAAAACAGAACTCGGACGGATGAACATCTCCAACCTTGCACTGGAAGACCGCGTAAATCGCACCACCGTGAAATCGCCGGTTGATGGCACCGTCAATCAGGTGCTGGTGAACACGGTGGGTTCCGTCATTCAGCCGGGCATGGACCTGATGGAAATCGTGCCAACCAATGACACCCTGTTGATCGAGGCGAGAATACGCCCATCCGATATCGCCTTTATTCACCCCGGCCAGAAAGCCACGGTCAAGCTGACAGCTTACGATTTTTCTATTTACGGCGGACTTGAAGCGGTGCTGGAGTTAATCAGTGCAGACTCGCTGGCGGACGAGCGCGGCGAACACTATTTCCAGATTCAGGTTCGTACGGACAAAAACCACCTCGGCTCAGACGATAATCCGCTGCCTATTATCCCGGGCATGGTGGCTACCGTGGACATCATGACGGGTCAGAAAACAGTGATGGACTATATTCTAAAACCGCTGAAGCGCGCGCAGGCAGCGGCGCTTTCTGAGCGCTAGCGATTCATCTAGCGGCCCTTGAATACCGGCTTACGTTTCTCCTTGAACGCGCGGCGACCCTCTTTGTAATCCTCTGAATCAAAGCAGCCATCAATCATGTCGTTAATACGCGTAAGGTCACGCCGCTCGGGATCCTTAACGGTCTCATTGAGCGCGGCCTTGGCAGCCTTAACCGTCAGGGGCGCGTTGGCGGCAATCAAATGCGCATAGTCGGTAATTGCCGATTCGAGCTCAGCCGCGGGCACAATGCGATTAATCAGCCCCATCTGGAATGCTTCTTCGGCATTCATAAAGCGGGCTGAAAACATGATGTCCTTGGCGCGACTTGGGCCAACCAGGTCCGTCAGACGCTTCAAGCCCTCGTACTCATAGCCCAGACCCAGCTTCGCCGCTGGAATGCCAAAGGTAGAGTCCGGAGACGCAAAGCGAATGTCCGCCGTCAGGGCTGTGGCCAGACCGCCGCCAATACAAAATCCCTGGATCATGGCCAACAACGGCTTATCCAGCTTGACCAACCAGCGGTTCGCGTTCGCCGCGACCCTGGCATAGTCAGCCTTTTGTTCTGCGCTACCACGTTTGGTATCGAACTCGGAGATATCCGCACCGGAGACAAAAGCCTTGTCACCGGCACCACGCAGCACCACGACCCGGACGTCTTCATTTGCCTGGAAAGCTTCCAGGATTACCGCCAAACCTTCCCACATCTCCAGCGAGATCGCATTACGCCGTTCCGGGTTGTTGAATGTGACCCAGCCGATGCCGCTGGAAATTTCCGCCTGCATTTTGGTCGTATTCAATTTCATCGTAAGGCACCTGACTGCTTTAGGCTTTCGATCTCAACCGCGCTGAACCCAAATTCAGTGAGGATTTCATCGGTATGTTCGCCGAGTTCGGGACCCGGACGCTCAAAGCGTGTTTCCGGTTGGAAAGCCGACATATTGATCGGAGAACGCACCAGGTCAAAATCACCCAGTTCGCTGTGATGCGCCGTGCGGCGCATCTTCAAAGTCTGGACATGGGCATCATCAAACGCCTCGCCAACATTGTAGATCGGGCCACACGGACAACCTGCGTCATTGGCCATTTTTACCAGGGTTTCTGTCGGCATGGTCCGCGTCACATCATTGATCAACTGCCAGAGTAACTGCCGGTTTTCGACCCTGGCCCTGGCATTGCTAAATCTTGCATCTTCCGCCAGTTCAGGCTGACCAATGGCTTTGGTAAACGCCGTGAACATTCTTTTGGTACTGGCGGCCAGGTTAACCTGACCGTCGGCGGTATCAAAGACACCCATGGGTGAGTTGGTTGGATGGTTGTTGCCTTCCTGGGCCGGAATTTCTCCCGCCATGGTGTAACGCGCGCCCTGGAAATCGAGCTTCGATAACATGGATTCCAGCAGTGAGGTGTGAACCCACTGCCCTTCTCCGGTTTTTTCACGATGTAACAGCGCCATCAGTACACCCTGGCCAAGAAACATACCCGCAGAAGTATCACTGATCGCGATCCCGGTTCGCATTGGGCCGCCTTCAGGATCCCCCGTGATAGACATCAGGCCGCTCATGCCCTGCACAACCTGATCCACGCCGGGGCGATCTGCATAGGGGCCATCCTGACCAAATCCGGAAACACTGGCGTAGATAATGGCCGGGTTAACCGCCCTCACAGATTCGTAGTCAACCCCAAGACGAAACTTGACGTCCCTGCGAAAGTTTTCAACGACGACATCCGCTTTGGCGGCCAGGTCTAAGAACAGCGCTCGGCCATCGGGTGACTTGAGATTGATCGTCATACCGCGCTTATTGCGATGCAGGTTCTGAGCGTCCGGGCTCAGGCGACCACCGGTCATATCACCGGCCAATGGGTTAGGCGGCGCCTCAATTCGAATCACGTTCGCGCCCCAGTCAGATAGCAGTCGCACCGCTGTTGGCCCGGCACGCGCAATGGTCAGGTCGAGCACCGTGTAATCAGACAGCGGCAGGCTCATCTGTCAAGAATCGCGCGCAGCTCCAACGAGATTTCCCGAATCTTGTTTTGAATCAATTGCGTATTGCGCGGCCCCATTCGCACCAGCTGTTTCTGAGCCGGACTGAGGTTTTCAAGGCGCTCATCCTCAAACTTGTACATGACCACCGGCTGTACCAGCCGGATCGGCGTTTCAATGACCGGCGTCTCCAGCAACCGACCGATGGCTTCAAACATGACATCGTCAAACGATCGATCACCATAACCCAGCTCACTGTAGGCATCTTTCACCAGGGGTCTGAGCAGATGATAAAACTCAGCAGCACGGCGGGCGTCAATGGAAACGGCGATTTCGGTTAACTGGTTATAGCGCTCGTAGGAGGCCGGGTCCAGCTCAAATGTTTCCTCGTCAATCCTTGAAACCAGAAACGGTCCTTGCGGCGTCAGCTGACGCACCGGCTCCCTGGCGATCTGACCATGAGCGATGTTATCGACGAAGGCAACGTACTTACGAATCAGCTGCGTGGGTGCCAGCCAGTTGTTGATCCCCTCATGTCGCGTCAGGCTTACCGCCCCATCACGAATCAGTTGGTCGCTGTCATCCAGCAGCGGCAGAACGAAAGCGGGCTTTTCCGGCTCCTTTGGCGCTTCAGGCAGCGCAATTTCAGGTTCGGGTACCGGTTCAGGCTCGGGCACCGGCTCCGGCGCAGGCGCTGGCGGCGCTGGTGCGGGTGCCGGGATCGCGATCGCCTGCGGGGTATTCGGTTCAGGGTCTGTGGACGTGACGAAGTAGGCAATAACACCAACAATCGCGGCAATCACAACGATCAACGTAATGACGATAGGTTTGTTATCAGACACCTTTACCACCCGACCCTGACACAGGGTTCGCTACCATATTTCGGATTATTGTAGTGATCTAATGGGATAAAGCATCGAGAAATTGCGCGTTCCGCGCATTCTCCATCGTATCTTCAGGTTCTGTCAGGTTTCAGGCTGAATCGAGCGCCCTGGCCTGTGCCAGCTTCTCGACCATCAAAGCGCCAGCCTCAGCCAACGATCTGCCAAAGGTGAACACGCCGTCCTCGTGGCCGCCCATAGAGAAGATGCCCGGCAGCGGCATCTCGCGGATATGCAGGCGGACTTCTTGAGCCATTTCAGGTGTTCCATAGGGGACTGCCTTATCAGTGACCGCAATGTTCATATCACGGGCACGCTGCCAGATATCCGGGCTATGAACATGCAATGCGCAGGTCACCTCGGGGTGCGCGTCATAAACAGCAGCATGAGACAGAGATTCTGAAGACGGTTTGACCTGACCATGGGCACGCACGGCATTCTGGCTCAGGTCCCAGTGGCTACACAGGGCATAGTCATCAAGCGTCATCCGATCAAGGTGACCGGTCTGGGTGCCGGAAATAACAAAACCGCCGGGGCAGCGCTGACTGATGTTGCCAAAACCATAACCATCGTATCGTGAAGGTGTCTGGCCGATCAGCCCCAGATCCTTTAACAGCGAACGCCAGGCTGACACCTCAGCAACATCCACACCGTCGATAGGCGCCTGCTCGTATGTCAGATTGAACTTGATGACACCTTCCTGCTCAGCCATGGGCGTTCCCCATCACCCTGGCAATGGCCTGATCAAATTCAGGCTCCAGCAATCCGGCATCCGTGATGATGCCGGTGATGAGTGCGTTCGGGGTCACATCAAAAGCCGGTGATCTGGCAGTGACACCAGCCGGTGCCACTGGCTGGCCTGCCAGAAACCTGACCTCGTCCGGATCACGTTCCTCGATCACAATGTCGCTGCCCGTCGCCGTATCAACATCGATAGTGGATAACGGCACGGCCACGTAGAAAGGAATCTTGTAGTACTGGCACAGAATCGCCAGATTCAGCGTACCAATCTTGTTAGCTGTATCACCGTTGGCGGCAATACGATCGGCGCCGGTAATCACCATATCAACCTTGCCTTCACCCATGACATGAGCTGCCATGTTGTCTGAAATGAGGGTGCAGTTAATGCCGCCGCGATGCAGTTCATAGGCCGTCAAACGTGAGCCCTGCAATAAAGGCCGCGTCTCATCAACAAACACGTGGACGTTAGCGCCCTGCTCATGCGCCCGGTAAATTGGCGCCAGCGCCGTACCCAGCTCGGAAACTGCCAGGCTACCGGCGTTGCAATGCGTCAGCAGGTTCGGATATGCCTTTACCAGGGGTGCGCCCACATCAGCAATCGCGTGGCATGCCCTGCGATCTTCATCGTGGATCGCCTTTGCTTCATCCAGCAGCACCCGGTAGAGATCGGCACTGTTGTGATGCTGACGCTGACAGCGGCGCATGCGCTCGATCGCCCAGGCGAGATTAACAGCGGTGGGCCGCGCACTGATCAAATAGTCGGCACGCTGATCAAAAGTGGTCGAGATTTCAGCGGCATCCGCACCGGCATAGCCGAGCAAGACACCGTAAGCTGCGGCAATACCTATCGCCGGTGCGCCTCTGACTGTCAGGGTCTTGATCGCGTCGAACACCGATTCAATATCCTGACATACCAGATGTTCTTCCTGGTGCGGCAGCTTTCGTTGATCCAGCAGAATTAGTTGGTCGTCCTGCCAGGCAACGGACAGGGGTAGTTTTTCCATGGGAGTGCTCCTTAACAGCAGTCAAGGATACACTGACGCCTGCATCTTGGCAGCCTGCAACAGATGACGCACAATGCCCGGCACTTTCCATAACTTTCCATAACTTTCTATAACCTTATTCGGAGTGAACGATGGCAGACCTGGTACTCAGACAAGATGATGAAGGCGTGGCAACATTAACGCTGAACCGGCCTGACGCATTGAACGCGCTCAGCCCAAACCTCTTTATCGAGTTACGCGCGCATATTGAAAAACTCGCGGATGAAACGGACACCATCGGTTGTGTGATTTTGCGTGGTGAAGGCCGATCTTTCTCTGCCGGTAACGACCTCAAAGCCATTCAATCCGGCGAAAAAGCCCCTTCGAAGCACTATCAGGCAGAAACTCTGGAACTGATCGAAAACCTGCCGCAGCCGGTCATCGCCGCCGTTCAGGGGCACTGTTATACGGGTTCCCTGGAACTGGCCATTGCCTGTGACCTGCTGATTGCCGCTGAATCCGCCAAGTTTGCGGACACCCACGGTAAATGGGGCATGGTGCCACTGTGGGGTATGAGCCAGCGTTTGACCCGGCGCATTGGGCCGATACGGGCCAAAGATATGATGTTCACTGGCCGGGTGGTCACAGGTGTCGAAGCCGTCAGCCTTGGACTTGCCAACGAATGTGTGCCCGATGAAGAACTTCAGGCACGGACCCTGGCGGTGGCTAACCAGATCGTTGGTAACTCATGGCACACCCTGCGCAGCGACAAGATGCTGGTAAACAAGGGACTGAGTATGGGTTATCAGGAAGGTCTCATTTTTGAACGTGAAGAGACACCCGGTGTCGACCCCGAGATGGAGACCCGACTTAAGAACTTCTAGGTCACACGGACGTCGTTACGGCGCGTTAAACCGCGCCGTCCGGCATCTCATCATGACGGGGATGATCACCCGCGAAGTTATACCAATCCGGTTTGTCCGCACAGAATATCTCGCCATCCATCTCGAACGGCTGCTCGTCAAACGCACCCGCCCACAAAATATAGCGAGGTTCGGGTTTCAGAAAATAAAACAGGTTGCTGCCACACTGCTTGCAAAAACCCCGTTCGGCCCAATCTGACGACGCGTACCTGCTGATGTTTTCTTCACCCTTAAAGGTCACTGAACCGACAGAGACGGCCAGCGCAGGCCCCCCATTCCAGCGGCGACACATCGCGCAGTGGCAGGCGTGTACATGCGATTCAACGTTTTCCGCGCTAAAACTGACGGCGCCACAAAGGCATTGTCCGGTTGCACTCATGCTGCTATTCCCTGTTGATCCAAGGGTTCAGAATAACGGAATTTATCCGGGTGTAAACGCCCCGCGCCTAGCGCTTGCAAGCCACCAGTAACCCCGGCATGGCGGCAAACGCCGTCAGACCTGCCGCGTAGGCGAGGCCTGCAAGCGAACGCCGCGAAGCAAAATAGTCTGCAAGCGGGACGCCCCGGATGACTTCCACCAGCGAAAACTCAATCACCAGCAACAACAACAGCGCCAGTAAGCCCTGTGCAATAGCAACCGACAGGTTTCGCACCCGATAACGCTTCACCACAAACCCTGCCGCAAGGAACGCAATCAGCACCATCAACGGCGTTTCAGACACCTCGGCTATGTCGTCACCCATAACAGGCGCAATCCACAGCACCCGAATCACACCGAACACAAAGCCAGCGATATAGACAAGCCCAAGGTACATGAGCGCTGCCGGAAGCACTGTCCGGAAGTTCATACGCGCACAGCGGGCCTGACATAGGCCATGGTCTTATCGCCGCGTAGGCACCACAGATAGCCAATAAACATCAAAGCCCAGGACATTTGTACGACTGCCCAGCCCAGCCACTGGCGCTGTGTCCAATGCGATATTCCTAGCATGTCATCAGCCAGCAACAGCAGCTTGACGTTCACCATCATCAGGCTAACAAGTGAGTAAAGGGTGACCAACTCCAACAGATAAACCCCCAGACGCTGACGCCTGAACACCAGTACACCGGCGCCGAAGACCAGCAGCGCCAGGGCCATTTTCGTACCGAGCGTTATTCGTGCGCTGGCATCCACACCCATCGATGAGAGCAACATAAACGAGAAGTATCCCGTTTGCAGGAGTTGCAGTAGCGCAAGCAGCATCAACACCGCAGTTAACAGCAGTGTCAGGTAGGGAATTTCGGGTGCCGTTTTAGCTGTCGGGGTCATCAGGCGACGCCTTGCCTTTAAAGAACTTGCGATCCAGGCGATCTAACAGCGCCAGCGCACCGAAGTAGTAACCCATCAGCAGCGCCATCAGCACCAGCGTCAACAGTGAACCCACCAGCGCGATCATCAGCTTGGTCAGCATTCCGAGCCTCCGATGATTTCCGCTGAATCCGGCCGCTCAACCGACCTGAACTCAAAAAGCAGGACAATGAAACCCGCAACTTTCAGCGTCGTTTGAACGAACGTCACCGTGAACATCGCTGTCCGAAGCATGTCATGATCGTAAAACGGTTCACCAAAATACATCAGCAAGCTCCAACCCAGCTTGGATATCAGACTTAGCGAATACGCAGCAAACAACAGTAAAAAACCTGCTTTGCGCAGTTGCCGATAAAGCACAAAACAAACCACGCAAATCACAATCGTTGTTAAAGGACCATAAATCAAGGGTATAAACGCTTGCATCTGACACTAGCTCCTTAGCAGTACCTCCCAAACGGTCTTCAGTTTGGCATATCGATAAATCTGCTGCTCTTGCAGACTCACTATCTCCCAACCATTGAACAGTGACTGCAGCGCTACCTCATCAAAAAATCGCTTGTTCTGCCCGCGTACCCGATAAAAATTCGGTTCTATCTGGTCTTTCGAGTGCGCGCCGTAGTGGACATCATTGGTGGAATTGACCCGGACGATAGCGCGACCGCCGGGTACCAGGCAGCGTTTTAATTCCCTTACCAGGACCTGCGTTTGCGCAAGACTGAAATAGTGAAGACTCAGGCTGGCGAGTAAAAAATCAAACGTTGCCGGTCTGTAAGGCAGCCCATCAGCGAGATCCACGCGGCAGAGCCGTGCTTCAGGTACCCTGCGCACACAGGCATCAAGACTGGCTTGATCGATATCAAACGCCGTGACCTCGCCAAGCTCGATCAGATGCACGGTATCACGTCCCTCACCGCAACCAATCTCCAAAATCCGCTGCCCTGACCCCGCTGCAGGCATAAAGCCAACATGCGCTTGCAACCAGTCATCGTCGGGTTTCAGTGTGTTGGCGATGTCATCCATCAGCGCGCCATGTATACACCTGCACGTTCCAGGGGTCTTCCTCGAGTGTTCGCGTAAACCGCAGACCGGACTTCTGCAATACCCGCTGCGATGCAATATTGCCTTCTGCGACGGTAGCCATGATCTCACCGATACCCAATGCCTTAGCCGCATAGGTCAGCAGTGCCGGTAACATTTCACTGGCGTAGCCTTTGCCCCAGCAATCCTTCAGAAAGGCGTACTTAACTTCGACCTCCGCTTGATCGCCCGGATGCACCAGACCACAAAAGCCAACTGTCTCGCCTGTGATGCGATCATCAAGCGCAAACATCCCGTTGCGCGTTGCCGTTCGACGGCAACGCTTAGCATAGTAGTTTACCCATGCTGATCCTTTGTTCCTCGCTGAAGCCCATCTTTAGATACTTGTTCCGCGCTTCGGTATTTTCGATTCGGACCTGAAGATTAACCTTGCGACATCCCAGATCCCGCAAGCCTGACTCAGCGGCTTCTATCAATTGCCAAGCAATACCAGCCCCCTGATGTTCGGGGTGGACAGCAACGTGATGAATCCAGCCCCTGAATCCATCAAACCCCGCGACAACCGTACCAACGACACTGCCATCAAGTTCATAAACCAGAAACAGTTCCGGTTGTACGCGCAACTTTGTATCAATCACCGCATTCGGCTCATTCCAGGGAGGGTCGTCCGCAAACGTCACCGCCCAGATACCGACGACCCCTGATCTATCGCGCTCATCAAATGGTCGGACTGCGCCGCTGGCGGGCATCTCAGGCACTTAACTCAGGTAACTCGATGCCAATCACCTCGAGAGAATCTCCCACATGCATAGGATTATCCCTAACCCATTTAACCGCACCTGGCCTCGAGAAAATGACATGCTGGTAGTGAATTCTGATGCCCGCGATCTGCTCTTTGCTAACAAGACCTTTTGTTATCTGGGCACTGGCACCAGCTACCGCCGCGACCTGTCTGTGCATTAATAAATTAAAAATGAAGCCATCGGCATCATTCAGTTCTTCTGGCCGATCTAAGCCAATCTGCATGATCTCGCCGTTCCGCCCCTCGTAGATCGGGTCGTAGGCCTGAAACATTCGTTCCGACATGGTCGCCGCAACGTCAGACTCAAACTGAAGTGAAGCGACCTTAATCTGTTTCGCCAGGTAGAGAATCGATCCTAAAAAAACGATCGCACCCACCCACTCGCCAGTAGCACCAATGATTTCCCAGTTCATGAGGGTGACTTAGGCTCAGACCAATGGCGAAGCAGCGATTTGAAGAATCGGCGCCCGGGAATAAAGTGAGATCCGGCTTTCGTCTGCATTTCAGCTGCGTTCATAACCAATCCATTCCTTTTCTTTTGCGTCGTAGACAGCGAGTTCGGCTTGCTTGTATCTTTCCCAACCTTGCCCGCCTGCGTTGCCAAGCATTTTATGCGCTTCCTTAGCACTTGCTACTAGCACTTCACGATCTTTGTGTAGAGAGTATGACGGGGTCGCCTCAGACGGGGTCGCCTCAGACGGGGTCGCCTCAGACGGGGTCGCCTCAGACCGCAGGTGCTTCGTCCGAGTGACGGAGCCCGAAGGGTGAAGAGACGACTTCAACTTCATGTTATGTGCCTCCAACCGCAGCCTGGTTAAGTTCGGTTGCCAAATAGCCAACCGCGTATAGGACCACTATAACTTGCTGTGCCCGTTTCTCCTTGAAGATAAGCCCGGCAAAGATCAACGTAGGTAGACCGAAGGCGAGAAATAGGTCAAGCAAGGAACTTCCCGTACTTGCCGCCTCGTTCACTGCTGAGCTATCGATGACCTCCAATGCGACAAAGAACGCAAAGACGTACACGAGCGATAAAAAAGTCGGAACCCTGGCTCGATTAAAGTGCTCTTCGAGATCGATACTTTTATCGTCTCCTAAGTCGAAACTTAGAAAGCTACTTATCAAATAGAGAGCAATAGATACAGAAAAGAAACCAAGGAACTCAGCATAGCCGAATTCCGTAGATCCTTCCTGGATACGCCATATAGCGTACCAATACCCAATAACGTTGAGTTGAGCGATAACACACCAAAGGCTGTGCACCCAGAAAGGAATGATTGTTTCGCGGTGTTTGAGTGTATCACTCAGGGCGGTAAGTAATTTTGCGGTCGCCAAGCCAAGGACGATCGTGTGAAAACCGACAATATACTCGAACTCGGTCACGCGAGGTGTTGCCAAGGCACATAACACCCAGTTAAGCGGCAAAGCACCTGCGGTTGAATTGTGACTTCACAATTCAACCGCAGGTGCTTTGTCCGAGCAGCCGAAGGCTGCGACTTCAACTGCATGTTATGCAGCTCCTTGGGGGTACTTCTTGTACCACTCCGGTTGGTTCTTTTTTGACTTAAGAAAGTAGTCAAACACATCTTTAGCGAGGACTGTAGGTTGCCCCACGTTGAAAAGTTCATCCCAGAGGTTCTTTGATCCAGTATCCACAGACCTAGTCTCATGAGATTTAGCATGTATTAAAGAGTCTCGACATTTCTTTAGTTTTTTGTAGCTGCGCCAAACAGGGCTCTTGCCCCTGGGCGGAGTCACTTCGAAAATGGCTGGAAGAATTTCATTTAGCTTGAACCCCAGGGAAATTCTTCTTTCTAGTTCTTTCTTGTCGGATTTTTCTAGAATGACAGTACTGTTTTTCGTATGCCAGAACTCATGTTCGAACGGGATCGCGTCGTTCGCAAATGACTCTAGTGCAGTAAATGCACATATCACTGAAGTTGCTAGGTGTTGTAAGGCGTCAAAAGCAGCCTCATCCGTTTCGAAAGAGACTTCTTTCCTGTTCGTGGAATCAATCTTGTTATCACGCCGGATGTCACGAAAGGAAGCCCAACTAGAATGAGCCGTGGAGATATAAAGAGCGGTGAGCTCAGGAACGGGGATCGTAAGAGTTTTTTTCTTAGGTAAATCGACGATAGAAACAAGCTTGATTCGCGCACCTGCTCCTACCACCTGACCATTCCATTTCAAGCGAGTATCTTCTGCAACAGTGCCTGTCACTTTTAGTCGCCAATCTACATCATCCATTCAGCACCACTGCTGTATAACACCCAGTTAAGCGGCGTGACACGGAGGGGGCTGTTTGCGACAAAATGGCGAAGCCATTCGCAAACGGAACCTGGAGTGGCACGTACGAGGGAGCGAATGCGACCGGCTTCAACTTCATGTTATGCATCGCTCAACCGTTCTCTCTGCACTCGTTGACTTTTGGCTCCAACCATTCAAGAAGTGGCTGAACGAAATTGTTCCATCCAGGCGTAGATGAGAAAACTTCAACTATCCTAGTGAGGCCTACCTGCTTATCTACTCCCAATCGTTCTATAACTTCACGCAAGTAATCATGATTGTCCGCTACAACAGCAACGTCCTTCGCCATCTCGATGATTTCGTTGTACCCCTCATTATCAGTTTCATCTTGCACGCGCAGCAGACGATGGATATAGCTTTCAGGCTGCTCTTCCGCAGGCAAAGCAAACATGCGGATTTGATTCTCACCAGCCTCTCTCATTGCCTCTACCTGCGGTCCATGGCCAGTGACTACGCGATTTAATCCAGCAACAATTTCATGTTCTTGTCGATAGACATCTCCATCAAGCATTACCAAAAGATTTGTGCAATCTTCGCCGCGCAGAAGCAATCCACCAAGCATCGTAAAAGAATTTATTGCGGCACCAAACCTAGTTACGGAAACCCATCTAGTAGCTTTCAGCTCCGCTAGCAGCCTTTGAACGATCGCAGCTGCTAAGTCATCTTCAACAAAAATCTCAATGGGCTTGGGTTGACTTCCAGTTAATCGCGCGATTGCATCTGGCTTTGTCTGTTCAAGACAAAACGTGCGATCAGCACCCGAGAATAGATGGCGAATATTGATTTCACCCTCAAACTCAATGAGGCTCTCTCTATGCGTCGTAAATACAACTTGAAGATTACTGTGAGCGGCCCGTTCATTAATAACTGTCACTAGCCTTTTGAGAGCCTTTTCGTGAAGCAATAAATCAAGCTCGTCTAGTAGCAGCAATGAGTAACTGGGTGCACGAAATACCTTTTCTAGAACGAAGAATACCTTTTGCTCTCCAGCACTCATGCTCAATGCAGAATATTGAATACCTTCCAGGCTAACTCCTATGAACTCTCTACCTTGTGCATTGTGCCTATTGAATGCGTTGTATTGACGGTCAAGCACGTAAGAAGCTTTTTCTAGAATCGTCAGAACAATCTCTTCAGTAATCTGGGTTGTTTCATAATTTATTCGTACTTGTCGGCTTTCCGACTCAATCATAGGAACGCAGGAATCGATTCCAATATACATTACGTCTCTAACTGGTCGATTCGCGTAACGAGGCGCCCAACGATCACGCGCCTTGGAATATGTGCGATCCACTCTGTCGTTCAAAGTTGCTCCATCTCGGAACGAATGAGTGAGCACCATTTCACTACCTTCCCATAATGCATCTGTGCTGGGGAGGAAGAAATTACTAAACTTATGGCCCTCACCTTGTGGTGTTTGAGGTTCATAAACACACGCTAGCGCGTGAAGAACAGTTGATTTACCGCAACCGTTCGGTCCCAATATCGCAGTCAACGGCAAGTTCTCGAACGATACTGTTACATCCTTCAGGCTCTTTAGCCTTTTCACTTCAAGACTTAACAAACGTTGTTGCGAAACTGGCATTAGTCCGACATGCCTTTGTGGCTGCTAGTTCTACAAGATGCATAACACCCAGTTAAGCGGCGAAGACGCCGAGGATCAAAATGTGATTCACATTTTGACCGCAGGTGCTTCGTCCGAGCAGCCGAAGGCTGCGGCTTCAACTGCATGTTATACATCTTCGCGTTCACTCTTCCCTGCTGTGACGACGTACCAAACCGTTGCTAAGGTACCTACCGTTAGTAGTAATTGTCGCAGAATTAGAATGATGCCCGTGTAAATCTCTTCTTGTGGCCAAGGCGCTGCTCCTGCTGCGATCAATGCAGCATTCAGCTCACCGAAGGTCGAGGACAGACTCATTATTCTTACCTGGAAAAGAATCGAGGCAGTGAGATAAACAAAGATCACTATCGACTTCATTAGGATGGAAATCTTTTTGCCCGCAAAGTGGAATGCAAGAACGATCGCAAAGGTGGCACCCATCCAGAACTCAAGGTTTGAGTCCATTAACTGAATGATGCCTGTCTGTACCTCGTAATAATCTGCAGCGTTCATGTGAGCCACCAAGATGTATAACACCCAGTTAAGCGGCGAAGACGCCGAGGATCAAAATGTGATTCACATTTTGACCACAGGTGCTTCGTCCGAGCCTGCGCAGCAGGCGACTTCAACTGCAAGTTATGCAGGCGACCCGCTTCAAAGTGATAGCTGCAACCTAAGAAGATCCAGCTTTGTGGAGAAAGACAAACCACAGCTACGTCCGCGCACACCGTTGTTGTAGGACTTCAATGTACTCCTGCTCTAAAAGAATGCCAACACCAGGGCAAACCAGATAACGCATGTTATCGATTCAGCCTTTTAGAATGTGCGGTAGGAGAGAGCTAATGATCAGTGACTATCTTGATTCCGCTAATATCGGCGGAAAAACGAGGACCTAAATTCCAAAGGCTGCATAACACCCAGTTAAGCGGCGAAGACGCCGAGGATCAAAATGTGATTCACATTTTGACCGCAGGTGCTTCGTCCGAGTGACGGAGCCCGTAGGGCGGAGGAGCGGCTTCAACTGTATGTTAGGCGGATTCACTCGATCTCCAAATGTGACTAAGTGTCGCATAGAAAACTATTCCACCGTAGATCACCCCCCAAACTAAGCCCAAAGCAAGAAACGCTTCAGCCATATCTAGAACCACGGCGACAGGTACACTCACTAAATGATAGAGCACACCTACCATGATGGTAGTTCTAGTAAGGACCGGAAGCTCGATAGCAAAATTGTGCTTCCTCGTCTTTACAACCATCACGCCGATCACACCGAGCACAGACAAGCTCCAACCTGTGAGAGAAGCTATCCAAATATGTTCAGCATCTAAGCTAGTTTTACGTAGCGCCAGTGGAAGAAGCGCGAAAAGGAGGACAGAAAAGGTCAGATATAGAAGAACACCTATTCGAGTTACAGCACCTTCCGACCAACCTGATTCTGGTCTTTGAAACGCGGCGACGAGACCGCTGAAACCCGCAAGAGTTATTGCAACTTCAGCGATGGTCGGGAAGAACTCGGTATCCATATCCGCCTAACACCCAGTTAAGCGGCGAAGACGCCGAGGATCAAAATGTGATTCACATTTTGACCGCAGGTGCTTCGTCCGAGCCTGCGTAGCAGGCGACTTCAACTGCATGTTATGTGGATTGGTCATAGCGCTCTGATGCCAAACAATATCGCAACTGCAATCAGTAGTAGCGTAAACATACCGAAACTCACATACGTAAATGGTTGCCTAAACATCTGCCACGCTTCGGAAAGGCTAGTTCCGATCAATCGTGGAAGCAACACAACAATTGCCAGTGGAAGAAACGTAATTAGTACCAGCCCTACAAGAGGAGCCGGAGTCCAAGTGGAGGATATGCTCCAATACAGTGTACCTGCACCGTACGCCAACAGTGCGATCGCGAAAGAGTAGAGCTTTGCTGACTCAGCCATTGCGGTGATCCACATAACAACATAGTATCCAGCAAAAATGCCGGATAACTCGCGAAAGTACCGCACTAATGCTGGATAACCCAATCGTTAAAACCATAAACGTGTCCGAACCGAAATCGAAAGTCGTACCTGCGTTTTCGCAGAATCAGGCGGGCATTGCAAACTCGAGAGGGGATAGGTAACGACCCGGCAGGACGCCGGGTCGTGGGAAAGGCTGACTTCAGGCGCGAAGCGCCTGAACCATTTCGAGACGCTCTTCTCTATCCACAAAGGTAAAACCGCCGCTGGTGCGGCTAACAACATCGCCATAACGCCTTTTGATTTCAGGCACGATGTCCGTGGGTTCACCGACCACACCGAAGGTGTTGAGCATTTCGTCGTTCACCAGTTCAGCCATTTCCTGCCACTGGCCCTGCTTGGACATCTTGTTCAGTTCGATCTGCATCTCGCCCCAGCCATGCACGCCGAGTACGTTTTTGTACGCCGGGGTGGAGCCGTAAAAAGAAATCCGTGACTTAACGGTTTGCAGTTCCTTCTGGTAGGTTTCTTCATCCTTGCCTGACACGATGAAGGGCGTGTAGCTGATTTCAAAGTCGTCACGCGTACGGCCGGACTTGGCAAGGCCACGGTCAACGGCTGGCAGGGTGACTTCTCGAATGTACTTTTCGTTGCTGAACGGGTGGATGATCAGGCCATCAGCGACTTCGCCGGCAACTTCTGTCATCACCGGACCAACAGCGGCCAGAGTGACTCTCGGTCGGCCATACTCCTGATCTTCCGGGGTGAATGCCGGCGTCATCAGCGTGTGGTTGTAGTACTTGCCTTCAAAACGCAGTGGCTCACCGTCATACCAGTTCGCCCAGATCGCACGCATCGCCAATACCAGCTCGCGCATCTGCGCGGCGGGTGCACCCCAGGGCATGCTGAAACGTTTGGTGATATGTGGGCGGATCTGTGATCCCAGTCCCATGGTAAATCGGCCCTTTGAATAGGCATTCAGGTCGTGCCCCAGATTCGCCAGGATCATCGGGCTACGGGCAAAGGCAACGGCAATGCCGGTGGCAATTTCAATCTTTTCGCTGTGCTCTGCCGCGAGCAGCAGCGGCATGAACGGGTCGTGAGCCATCTCGGCGGTGCCAACACCATCGTAACCCTGGGATTCCAGGCTCTTGATGTGGTCAGGAATCAGGTGCCAGTCTGGCGTCAGATGCGCATCTACTTTCATGGGGTATCCTTCTTTTTTGATAATTTGTCAGTCATTCAACGGCAGAAACCATAGCACGGAAGTCCCGTTCACTCGGTTACGCGGCTGTATTCGTATAGTGAATAGCGGAAACGGCACGCAATTCGGCGGCCTTGTCCTCGGGGCTGCCATCATTCAGAAAATGGCCGCCACCCGTCTCAACCGCCGCCAGGTACTTTTGCAGGCCCGGTTGACGCATGGGTGGATGAATCTGGATGTGGGTGTGGTATTGCCGGTACCGCCCGTCACAGGGTGACTGATGCAACACCAGCATGTAAGGAAACGGCTGACACCAAAGATTGTCGTAACGAACCAAAACCTCATTGAGCACGGCCGCCAGACTCGCCCGGGCCTGTTGATTCATTTCAAACAGAAAGCCATAGCGCTCGTGCGGCACGATATAGGTTTCATAGGGGAAGCGCGCAAAGTACGGCACAAAGGCACTGGCTTGCTCGCCCGTTACAACCATGCGGCGACCATCTGCCTGCTCTGCTGCCAGCAGGCGTTGCATCAGGGGTGACCCGGCCTGTTCCATCACGCTGGCCTCGCGGCGCAGGCCGTCAATCACAAACCCTGGCGCGTATATCTGGCCGTGCGGATGATTATTGGAAACCCCCACCACCTCGCCTTTGTTTTCAAAAATCATGACGGAATGCACGTCCTGGCGAGCCACCAGTTCTTCCGTCTGCTCGGCCCAGACGTCAATCAACTGATGGGTACGCGCCACACTCAGTTGCGCCAGCGAGCCATGGTGATCCGGCGAAAAACAGACGACCCTGCAAATGCCGGACGCGGGCTCTACCTTAAAGAAATCATCGCCGGGCGGTTCAACGTCCACCGCAGGTGTCGAATAAGCGGGATGGTCATTGTCGAACACAAACAGGCTCTGGTATTCCGGGTTAAGCGCGCCGGATACCCGGGTGTTGCCGGGGCAGAGATAGCAATCGGGATCATGGGTTTCGGTGGGGATGGCTGCAGTCTGCGCCGGTGAACCAGACCAGGGTCGGTTGTTTCGGTGACTGGTAATGGTCACCCATTCTTCACGCAGAGGATGCCAGCGGCGTTCCCAGGTCATCGGGAGCTAGTTGGCCCGATATTGTGAGGCAGAACCGGCGGCCTCGCTGCTGCCGTCACCCAGTTCGGCGACGAAGTCACCATGTTGCATCAGGGCGTACTGATAAGCCTCAACCAGGGCATTCCAGCTGGCCTGAATGATGTCCACATTGACGCCAATGGTGCCGAAGATTTCACCCTGGAAGCTGTGTTCCAGATAAACCCGCACTTTGGCCGCTGTCTCTTCGGTGCTGTTAACTACCCGGACGCTGAAGTCGGTCAGATGCAGGTCATCCACCACCGGGTATCGGGCTGACAGGGTTTTACGCATGGCCTGATCGAGGGCATCCACAGGGCCTTTGCCCTCTGCCGCGCAAAGCTCTACTTCACCATCGATGGCAATTTTTACGCTGGCTTCAATCTGGCCATCGGAATCATGGTGTTCTTCGTTACTGGGTGAATAAATACGATAGTAAACCGGCTCAAACAGCGGTTTGTATTTGCCAATGTGCCGACGCACCAGCAGATCAAAGCTGCCATCGGCATTTTCAAAGGAATAACCGGCATGCTCACGATCCTGCACTTCGTTCAGGATGGCTTTAACGGCTTTGGAATCTTCTAACTCAGGATAACGGTTAGACAGTTTGGCTTTGAGGTTCGAGCCACCCGCCAGTTCGCTGATCAGAATCTTGCGCGAGTTACCGACCAGCTCCGGGTCAATGTGCTCATAGGTTTCAGGATTGCGCTGCACGGCACTGACATGCACCCCACCCTTGTGAGCAAAAGCGCTTGGACCCACAAACGGTTGCCCCGTAGGGCCCTGAATACCCAGGTACTCCCATACCTTGCGGGACAGGTTAGTCAGTCCTTTGATACGGCCTTCGGGCAGGCATTCATAACCCATTTTCAGTTCGAGATTACCCAGGATGGAGGTCAGGTCGACATTACCGCAGCGCTCACCGATGCCGTTAATCGTACCGTGTACCTGGACCACACCTTCTTCGATGGCCCTGAGCGTGTTGGCCACCGCCAGACCGCCGTCATTGTGAACATGGATACCGAGTTTAATACCGGGGATCTCTTTCCGAATCTCGCGAATGGCATTGGCGATTTCGTGCGGCATGACGCCGCCGTTAGTATCACAAAGAATTACGCGTTCGGCGCCGCCGTCGACGGCAGCCTGAACCGAGGCAAGTGCATAGCCGGGATCGCTCTTGAAACCATCAAAGAAGTGTTCGGCGTCATAGAACACCGGGTTGCCGGTCTGTTCTTTCAGATGGGCTACAGAATTGTTGATCATTTCGAGATTGCGATCAGCGGCAACCCGGAGCGCCTGCTCAACGTGCAGGTCCCAGGACTTGCCAAAAATACAGGTCACATCAGCTTTCGCGGCAATCAGCTTTTGCAGGAAGAAATCTTCGGCGGGCGCAGCGTCAGACCGGTGGGTTGAACCAAAAGCCACAACACGCAGGTGTTTCAGTTCAAGGTCACGGACCCGCGTAAAGTATTCATCGTCTTTGGGGTTAGAACCTGGCCAGCCGCCCTCGACAAAATCAACGCCGACGGCGTCAAGCTCCTGGGTAATATCAAGCTTGTCGGCCAGTGAGAGATTAACGCCCTCCCCCTGGTTACCATCTCGCAGGGTCGTGTCGTAGATTTCAATCTTCTTTCTGGCCATATCTGGCTCCCTAGGCGTAGCCTAATTTCTGCGCGGTACCGGCGATAGCGGCTTTCGCGGTCAGCAGGTTGTCCAGTGGATCATAGGTTGCCGACAGAAACGCCTCACGCGCGGATTCCTTCATGGTCATCGGATAGATCGTATTGGCGCAGATAACCTGCTGCGACTCAAGGTCGATAATGATGTCTGCCTCGGGATTGCTGGAGACTTCGGCCGACAGTTTGGCCCGACTCTCATCGTCCATGACGATACAGGGGATACCCAGTGTGGTGCAGTTGCCATGAAAAATTTCCGCAAAAGACCCGGCTATCACGGCCTTTAGACCGAACTTCTGGATGGCCTGGGGTGCGTGTTCGCGGCTGGAACCGCAACCGAAGTTGGCGTCAGAAATCAGCACTTCGGCACCGGCATAGGCCGGTTTATCCAGCACGTGATCTTTACTCTGATCGTCGCCATCGAAGCGTTCATCGTAGAACAGTGACGGCCCAAGCTCATCAAACGTTACACACTTCAGAAACCGGGCCGGGATAATACGGTCCGTGTCGATGTCGTTGCCCTGAACGTAAACGCCCCGGCCTGCAATTTTCGTCAAGCTCATGCCGCATCTCCTTCCAGTGCAAAGACTTCTCTGGCATCAGCCACGCTACCTTCAATCGCGGATGCTGCCACCATAATTGGACTCATAAGAATGGTCCGGCCTGTAGGTGAACCCTGGCGGCCAATAAAGTTACGGTTGGAACTTGAGGCGCAGACCTCATCACCTACCAGCTTGTCCGGGTTCATGGCCAGACACATGGAACAGCCGGGTTTACGCCATTCAAAACCCGCTTCTTCAAAGACTGTATGCAAGCCCAGCGCCCGCGCCTGTTTGTCGACCTGCTCGGACCCGGGTACCGCGATCGCCCGAACGTTGCCAGCAACCTGCCGGCCACGGATTACATCCGCCACGGCCTGAAAATCGCTGAGCCGGCCATTGGTGCAACTACCAATGAAAGCGACATCAATCTTTGTGCCTTTAATGGGAGTGTCCGCATCCAGCTTCATATAAGTCAGGGCGTCCGTAATCAGATTCTTTTCCAGGCCCTCTGCTTTCGCCGGGGACGGCACCATTTCTTCAATTGAAATCGCCTGCGCCGGGGTTACACCCCAGGTAACGGTAGGCCGAATGTCTGCGGCATCAATGACGACTTCATCATCAAAGCTGGCATCGGCATCACTGGCATAACTCCGCCATTTCTCGCAGGCGGCGTCGAAGTCAGCACCCTCTGGCACCCGTTCGCGGCCTTTCAGGAATTCAAACGTTGTTTCGTCAGGGTTGATGTAACCACAACGCGCGCCACCTTCGATGCTCATGTTACAAACGGTCATCCGTTCTTCCATGGTCATAGCTTCAATAACGGCACCGGCATATTCGTAGGCATAACCTACCCCGCCGTTAACGCCGAGCACCCGGATAATATGGAGGATGACATCCTTGGCGGTCACGCCGATGGCAAGTTTGCCCTCGACCCGAATGCGCCGAACCTTGAGCGGGTCCATGGCCAGCGTCTGGCTTGCCAGCACGTCGCGTACCTGACTGGTACCGATACCCAGCGCAATACAGCCGAAGGCACCGTGAGTCGCCGTATGGCTGTCACCGCAACAGATGGTCATCCCCGGTTGCGTCAGGCCCTTTTCCGGACCGACCACGTGAACAATGCCCTGAGAGCCGGATTCCGGTGGAAAGAATTCAATCCCGTGCTCGCTGGTTGCATCGGACAGAACCTGAATCATCTTTTCAGCCATGTCATCCTGCAGCGGCCGCGTCTGGGTATCCGTCGGAATAATGTGGTCAACCGTGGCGAAGGTGCGTTTGGGATAAGCCACACCAAGGCCTTTGTCTTTAAGCATGCCGAAGGCCTGCGGACTGGTCACCTCATGAATCAGGTGTAATGCCATAAACACCTGGTACTGGCCGCTGTCCAATTGCCGTACTAGATGGTCATCCCACACTTTCTGGAACAGATTTCTACCCACGTTTATCTCCAAGAAGGGTTAGCCGAAGCAAAAAGGGGCGCAATTTTAGCACGAAACGTGGGTAGCACTATGGCAAATTGGAATAGTCAGGATTCCGCAAGGCCCTGCAAAAACAGGGGTTTAACCGCCCTTCTTGCGAGCCAGTTCAGCGATCTGCGCTGCTATCTTACTGTTTGGCAGCACCTCATAGTAAGTCAGCCCGGTATCGGCCGTGGGTGCCGGGGCATCGTTCTCCCAAACGCCGACGCGCCCCTCACGCACAATAAGATCACGTTGTTTGCCGGCAACGTCAGGATACTGGCCAACATGGAAACGCTCCTCGCTATCGCCAGCCTTGGCTTTGACGGTCTTGAAATGTACCTCTTCTGATAACTTCTCGAAGGCGGCATCATCCAGAACGATACCGTTAACGTTGTAGCGGATCAGGTCCTGGCCTTTCTCACCCTTGCGCTGATCACTGTCGCTCATCTGGAAGACGCCGACGTTGAAGCTGCCGGAATCAAAGCTATTGCGCAAACGCCATGAGCAGGAAGACATGCGATCCGCGTCGCCAATGGCGGAGGAAATCATAATGGGGCGGTTCTCATCAAACAGGAACTGCGGCTTGCCGCCGTCGTAACAAATACCCACGCCAATCTCGAGCAGTGGCAAACCGGTCTGCCGGGAGTGCGCATTTTTGGAAACGACAATATCCAGCATCTCCTTGGCAACGCCACAGGCTCTTGAAACACTGAACCATTCATCTGGCGCGTTATCGTGCTCATAAACACCAAGGATCACCGCATCCCCCTCAATAAACACTTTCACAGCGCCGTAAGTTTTCAAGCATTCCGTAATGGGGTTAAAGAAGCGCAGAGAAAAATAGGACGCCGGGTTTAAGCCCTGTTTCATCAGTTCGCTGGTGACAGTCGTTGAACCGCGCACATCTGCTTTAAGAATCGTGTGATGGACAATTTCAGGTGCCTCGTCGGCACCGATATCCTTGACTTCATCACCGCTGAGCAGCTGATACAGATTGCCGCCCGCCTTGGCCAGCTGGATCTTTTCAGGGTCCGTAATCACGGACAGGCGATTAAAAACCCGATGGGCAAACCGGTAGTACTTCAAATGCAGCCGATAGCGGCTGTAATCAGAGAGGAACCGAATAAACAACTCATCGTCATCGTCGCGATAAAGCTGATCAAACTCCTTGCGGCAGGTTTCCAGTCTGGCGGCTAGTGCTGACGCACCGTCCGCTGACATATCCAGCGCATCCTGAACTTTTCGACCATCAACACCTGAGACCAGCCCCATGATGTCCTCGACATCCAGCAGATCCATATCCTGCTGGGTCAGTTTTTCCCGCAGGACATAGCTACAGAGCACCAGCCGAACCGCTTTGGTATCACCGATGCTTTTACGTATCTCCTGCACACCTTTCTGCAGTTTCTTAAGATCACCTTTCAGGCTCCAGCCACCGGAGAAGCCCAGACCTTCCTGACCCAGATGCCGTTCGTGAATCTTTTCGTCAAATAGCAGCCGCAGGTTACCGGGATGCTCGAGCCAGGAAAACGCCTCCTGCAACTTGTCTTTCTGGTCCGGCGAGGGTCCAAGGGCTGCCTGCACGGCAAACAGGCCGCCGAATTCGTCGGACAACTCCGCATCGGTCGCCTCGAGCTTGTCCTTTTCTTTCAGCGGCAGGAACGGCTCGTCTGGCAGATGCTTTTTAATACCCGCTTCAATCAGCTCGCTAATCTGCGCAAACGCCTTGCCCTCGTCCGGCCACATCGCGTAATAATCCAGCAGCAGCAGCGGCTCCCTGGGGGTTCTGGCATAAAGCAGCGGATTAAAGAGCACCAGCGGCGCATCCGGGAAATCACCCAGAATCTGCTCGCGCAGGGCCTTGAGCTGATTGTTCTCTTCCCGTTGTAGCTGCTTCAGGAACAGTCGCATCAGGCGATAATAAAATTCGTTGCTGTGTTTGCGATACCAGGTGACCTTCTCCTGGGTCGCCAGCAAAGATCGGGATCCCGCGTATTGTTGCTGACCAACGGTTTCTTCTAACTGAATGCTGTACTTGTCGATGACACCGCGGACTTCTTCGATAATGAACTTCACGATGCCGAACTGAAGCCCGTGAATTTGCGCCGCTGTAAGATCTGTTTTTGTCCGGTGAAAGGTCACCTTCATCAGGTCCGTATAGGCGTCTCGAACCTCGACCATGGTTTCAGTGTTGCCAGACATGATCGGCTTGCCGGCAACCAGCAGCTTGAAGTTCTGTTCAACAGCTTCTTTTACACGCAGGGTAAACGCTGCAGAAATTTGAACATCCGCGTGGTAATTGTCGATACCTCGCTCAATGGACTCAAAGTCGAGCTTGATGTGTCTGGGTGCCTTGATCTGGGCAGTGATATCTTCCAGTGACTTGATGGCGCTCGACAATGCAGATCCCCTTTCTTTTGTTCGTGCAATTAATTCGTGATTTTTATTGGTTGGCGCCGCCGCCCCCAGTCACCCGGAGATGGTTCAAACACACCTGCGATCCAGGTCCCGCAGGCAGAGCAGCAGGACTGGCTATCAAGCTGCCACTCGCCTAACTGGTACCAGTCCCGTTCTACCAGTCGGGCCTGACAATTCGGGCAGTAGGTAGAGCCACCGGCTGAGTCATGCACATTACCTGTGTAAACGTAGTTCAAGCCATTGGAAATCGCAATATCCCTGGCCCTGGTGAGGGTATGAGCGGGTGTGTTTGGGTGCTCAAGCATCTTGTAATCGGGGTGGAAAGCAGAGAAATGCAGTGGCACGTCAGGTCCAAGGTTTTCAGCGATCCAGGTGGTCATCGCTTCAAGTTCCCGGGCCGAGTCGTTTTCGCCCGGGATCAGTAACGTGGTGATTTCGAACCAGACCGATGTTTCGTGCTTCAAATAAAGCAGGGTATCCAGCACGGGCGCCAGGTGACCACCACAAATCTTGTGATAAAACTTTTCCGTGAACGCTTTAAGGTCAATGTTGGCGGCATCCATATGCGTAAAGAACTCTGCCCGTGGCTCAGGGCAAACATAACCTGCAGAAACCGCCACGGACCGGATATCCTGCTCGCTCGCGGCGACAGCCACATCAACGGCATACTCCAGAAAAATCACGGGGTCGTTGTAGGTAAAGGCGATACTGCGACAACCGGATTCGGCGGCCGCGGTCGCCAGCTTTTCCGGCGATGCCTGATCAGCCAGTTTGTCCATGGCCCGGGACTTGCTCATATCCCAGTTCTGGCAGAACTTGCAGGCGAGATTACAGCCGGCGGTGCCAAACGAAAGCACCGGCGTGCCCGGCAAAAAATGATTCAACGGCTTTTTTTCGATGGGATCAATACAGAACCCACTTGACCGGCCATAGGTTGTCAGCACGATCTGATCCTGCTGCCTGGCCCTGACAAAGCAAAGGCCCTGCTGACCTTCCCGCAACTTACACAAGCGCGGGCATAAATCGCATTGCAGCCGGCCGTCCTCCAGTTTATGCCAGTATCGACCCGGGTGCGGCTCGCTACCCTGTTTTCGATCCGATGATTGCTGGTTAACTGAGTCCGCCCAGTCCCAGGTGGTGATCAATGCCAATTGGTTTCACTCACGCTTGAATTTACAATAACGCCATCACGTTCAGGCACAACCGATGCAAACCACACCGACGCCATCCATCCGCGAACCTGCTTTTGCAGGCACATTCTACCCGAATGACCCCTCGAAACTGAGCGCCATGCTGAGCACCTATCTGAGCGGCGAACCCGGCGAGACCTGCCCGAAAGCCATCATCGCGCCACACGCCGGTTATATCTACTCCGGCGAAACGGCGGGTCGCGTGTATCGCCGAGTTGCTGCCGGCCGGGCACATATCAACCGGGTTATTCTGCTGGGGCCCTCTCACCGGGTTGCATTTCGAGGCATGGCCGCGCCATCCAGCGATTACTTCCGCACGCCCCTTGGGGATATCCCGCTGGATACTGATCTGATCAGCGAACTGGCGCAACAGCCGGGGATCTCATTTCTGGACAAGGCCCACGCCCAGGAACATAGCCTGGAAGTCCACCTGCCATTTCTGCAACAGGTGCTAAACGACTTTACACTGGTGCCTGTGGTGGTCGGGGATGCGGCACCTGATGACGTTGCGACTATGCTGGCGAGCGTCTGGGGTGGTGATGAAACGCTGATCGTAATCAGCAGTGATCTCAGTCATTTTGAGGCCTACGATCGCGCGCGCCAGATTGATCAGCACACCAATCAAAAAATCCTTGGCCTTGATGCCAGTCTGCAGGGACCCGAAGCGTGCGGCTGCAGACCCGTCAACGGCTTACTGCATCTGCTCAAACAAAAAGGACTGACCATACGCAATGTCGATATCTGCAACTCTGGTGACACTGCCGGAGATCGGGACCGCGTCGTGGGTTACGGCGCCTGGGAGGTGATTGAAACAATGACAGCAGAAGCTAACATGACAACAGAAGGCAGGATCGAAGAATGGACGCTCGCTGAGCGACAGACACTCATACAGATTGCCCGGGAAGCCATCCGCAGCCCCCTTGAAGGCGAGAAAAACTACAACATTAATCTGCGGCACTTTAATGCGCGACTCCAGGCAGAGCGGGCAACCTTTGTCACCCTTAACCTCAATGGTCGACTCAGGGGTTGTATCGGTTCACTTGCGGCTCACCGTGCGCTGGTGGTGGACGTCGCCAGCAATGCCCAGGCGGCCGCATTCAAGGATCCCAGATTTTCAAAGCTCACCCATGCCGAGTACCAGCAGGTGGATGTGCATATCTCCGTGCTGACAAAGCCCCGGCCCATGACTGTCAGCAGTCGAGAGGAATTGATCGAAAAACTGACCCCCGGTCTCGACGGCCTGGTGCTCAAACAGGGCGCCAACCAGGCAACCTATCTACCGTCTGTATGGTCCCAGATTCCAGACCCGGCCAGGTTTGTCAGTGAATTACGCCGCAAAGCAGGTCTGCCAGGTGAGGGCTGGTCTGATGAGATGACTGTGCAAACCTACCGTACGGAAGAATTCTGTTGAATCTGGGTACTAACACCCCAACCAGTTTATCGACAGAGCGGCTGATCATTCGCCGTTATCAGGTCAGTGATGAACAGGCGCTGTTTGATGCTGCCCGCGAATCCATTGCCGAGGTTTTTCAGTTCCTGCCCTGGTGCCATCCCGACTACGGCCGGGAAGATGCCAGCGAATGGATCAAGTACTGTCAGACTAACTGGCAAGCGGGTACCGCCTATAGTTTCGGTATTTTCGGCCGGGAAGACGGCGTTTTTCATGGCGGCTGCGGCATCAATCGCGTCGACGAACATCCCACCGGCAATCTGGGTTACTGGGTAAAAACCCCTAGTACAGGCAGGGGTATTGCGGCTGAGGCAGCCAGCGCCGTGGCCCGTTACGGCATAAGGGAACTTGGCCTGCAACGCATCGAGGTGATTATGGCCACAGAAAATGCAGCTTCCAGGCGTGTTGCCGAGGCTGCCGGGGCAGTTTACGAGGGCATAGCAAGACGCCGACTACAGCTGCACGGTAAGGCACATGATGCGTTTGTATACTCGATAACAGCTGACGATATTTGCTAAACTCGCGGCCTTTAAATCGCAACTGAGGCGACCACGCATGTCAAACGAGCCAACACAGGAAGAAATGCAGGCGATACTGGATCGCCAGAAAGCTGCCCACATCGCCGCCGGCGAAGTATCCGCTGAAGTTCGCATCGATCGTATTGATCGGGCCATCAACATTCTCAAGCAGAACGGCGACAAGCTGGCTGACGCTATGGCGGCAGACTTTGGTCACCGCTCACTGGATCAATCAAAAATGACGGACATCGACGGTGCCATCGGCCCGTTGGAGCACGCCAAAAAGCATGTCCGTAAATGGATGAAAGCAGAAAAACGCAAAGTGATGTTCCCGCTGGGTATCTTCGGTGCTCGCGGCCGGGTTGAATACCAGCCGCTTGGCGTTGTTGGCTGCATCAGCCCCTGGAACTTCCCGGTGCAACTGACCTTCTCACCACTGGCAGGCATCTTCGCTGCCGGCAACCGCACCATGATTAAGCCGTCAGAGTTTACCGCGCAGACTTCTGAGCTGATGAAAGAGCTGTTTCACGCGGCCTATGACATTGAAGAGGTTGCTGTCTGCACGGGTGGCCCGGATGTCGGCGGCGCCTTTTCAAGGTTACCGTACGATCATCTGCTGTTTACGGGCGCCACCAGCATTGCCAAACATGTCATGCGTGCTGCAGCTGAGAATCTTGTGCCACTGACCCTTGAACTGGGCGGCAAGTCACCCGTTATCATCGGCCGATCAGCCGACCTGGAGCTGGCGGCCACCAATATTATGGCTGGCAAGACCATGAACGCCGGTCAGATCTGCCTCGCACCGGACTACGTTATGTTGCCGGAAGAAAGTCAGGACGAATTCGTCGAGCACGCTCGCAACTCGGTGGCCAAGATGTTCCCGGATATCAAAGACAACCCCGACTACACCAGCATTGTTAACGAACGTCACTTCGATCGCCTGAACAGCTATCTTGATGATGCGAAAGCAAAAGGTGGCAACGTTGTTGAGATCAATCCGGCCAATGAGGATTTCTCTCAACAGGAACATCATCGTATCCCACCGACCCTGGTGCTTGATCCCACTGATGACATGCAGATCATGCAGGACGAAATTTTTGGTCCGCTCCTGCCGGTTAAAAAGTACAAGGACGTTGACGAAACCCTGGCGTACGTCAATGACAACGACCGCCCCCTGGGCCTGTACTACTTCGGTCAGAACGCGGCTGAGGAGAAGAAAGTCCTTACCCACACAACCTCAGGCGGCGTCACCGTCAATGATGTGATCATGCACGTCGCACAGGAAGATATGCCATTTGGTGGTGTTGGCCCGAGCGGTATGGGCTCGTACCATGGCTATGACGGTTTCAAGAACTTCAGCCACGCAAAGTCCATTTACAGCCAGTCCAAAACGGTCTCCAAGCTGGCTGCGGCGATGCGACCACCCTACAAAAAAGCATCATAACCGTCTGTCGACACCTGACCCCGTTGATCCGGGGTCAGGTTTTTCCTCTTGCAATAGCCTTGCCTGGCTCCTAAACTGCGCGCGTTGACTGGACATCAACAAGCGTCATTAAGATTTGTTTAGGCAGTATTCGTCCGAACCATGCCCCTCCGATCGGGTTCTCTACCCTCTCCGAGTATCAAAGCCAAGATGTCGTGCCGCGCATAAGCGCACATTAAAATTTACGCGTGTCTGTCACGCTCGGAGATAATATGAAATTTAGCGACCTGGGGCTGATTACGCCTCTGCTCGATGCTGTGGCCAAAAGTGGCTACGAAACCCCTACAGAAATTCAGGCTGCAACGATTAAAACCGTTCTGGCCGGTGCTGACATGATGGCCAGCGCCCAGACAGGTACCGGAAAAACCGCTGCCTTCACCCTACCCTTGCTACAGCAGTTAAGTGAACGGGAAAGACCCAGCAAAGCACCTCGCGCACTGGTACTGACACCAACGCGAGAACTTGCCGCACAGATTCAGGACAGCGTCAGACGCTACGGTGCTAACCTGGAACTCAGTTCCCTGGTGGTTTTTGGTGGTGTCAAAATTGGCCCACAGATCAGTAAATTGCGTCAGGGTGTTGATATCCTGGTTGCAACACCGGGTCGCCTGCTCGACCTGCATCAGCAGGGCGCCGTGAAACTTAACCAGATAGAAATACTGGTGCTCGATGAAGCCGACCGCATGCTGGACATGGGCTTTATTCACGATATGAAACGCATCCAGGCACTATTGCCAGCGAAAAAGCAGACGCTTTTATTCTCTGCCACATTTTCAGGCGAGATTCGGCAACTTGCCAATACCTTCCTGCACAAGCCCGTTGAGGTCGATGTTGCCCCAAGAAACGCGACGGCAACCAATGTGACGCAGCATCTGCACCCCGTCGACAAGAAGAACAAGACAGCCCTTCTGACCCAACTCTTTCAGGAAAACAGCTGGGGCCAATCACTGATCTTTACCCGCACCAAACATGGTGCCAACAAGCTCGCGCGGGATCTCAACAAAAAAGGGATCAAGGCTGAAGCGATTCACGGCAACAAAAGTCAGGGTGCGAGAACCCGCGCGCTGAACGATTTCAAACACGGCAAGGTCAGCACACTGGTTGCCACCGACATCGCGTCCCGTGGTCTGGATATCAATGAACTGCCTGTCGTCATCAACTATGAACTGCCGCACGTCGCAGAAGACTATGTGCACAGAATTGGCCGTACCGGTCGCGCTGGCGCTAACGGTATCGCTTTTTCTCTGGTGTCCGCAGACGAAGCCAAGCAGTTGCACGCTATCGAGAAACTGATTTCAAAGAACATTGAGCGTCAGGAAATCGAAGGGTTTGAACCTGACCACGCGGTCCCCGAACGCAAGGCCGGTCAGCACAGGCCCAGCAACAATCGTGGCCAGAAACCGCGCAACAATAGAAATTCGAAACCGCAGTCATCTGGCAACCAGAAGCGACGTCCTAATCGACGGGCCCGTGCTGCCTAGGTGATTAGCCTGTCAGACTGATGATAATCTCTCGGGCACCGGGTCGATGCCGGTGTTCCCAGAGAAAAACGCCCTGCCAACTGCCCAGCAGTAACTGACGTTCACTGAATGGAATGCTGATGCTGGTCGCCGTTAACGCTGCCTTGATATGGGCAGGCATGTCATCCGGGCCTTCGAGCCGGTGAGTAAAACCCGGATCATCTTCCGGCGCCAACCGATTCAACCACATCTCTAGATCAGCTTTGGCTGATGGATCGAAGTTTTCCTGGATGAGAAGACTGGCAGACGTGTGTCTGATGAACAGGGTGCACAAGCCTTCCGATTGGTCCTGCTGACTCACGGCCCGAGTCACCTCGGGCGTGATGTCGTGGAGTCCCTGCCCTTTAACCGGGCAGGTGATGAACAGGTTCACCGCCAATTAGCGGCCTGTAAATTTCGGCTTACGCTTTTCAAGAAACGCCTTCACGCCCTCTTCAAAGTCTTCACTCTGAAACATGCCAGTAAGATGCACCATCAGATGATCGACCGCCGTATCGTAGGACTCTTCGAGTCCCATACGCATCATGCGCTTGGTCGTCTGCACGGCAACCGGGGCGTTATCAGCGATCTCTTCAGCCCACTGCATCGCGGTTTCCATCACCTTGTCATCCGGCACAACCGTGTTGACCAGGCCCAGTTCCAGACATTCCTCGGCGCCAACAACCCGGCCCCTGAAGTAAAGCTCTGCTGATTTGGCCCAGCCGATCAATCTCGGCAGCAACCAGGTGCCGCCACTTTCCGGCACGACGTTGCGTTTCGCTGTGACCGCAGCCATCTTGGAAGACTCCGCCGCAACTCGCATATCGCAGAGCAGCGCAACATCCATACCGTAACCGGCAGCAGCACCGTTCAGGGCGCAGACGATCGGCGTATCAATATTCCACATGACGTTAATCGGGGCATCCCGCAGGTCAAACAGCTGACGTGGTCTGTTCGCACCTTTGCCTTCACCGCCGCTGCCTATGCCACCCTGACCGGCATCAACCAGATCAAGCCCCGCGCAGAAACCGCGGCCAGCCCCAGTCAGTACGATACAGCGAATCTCAGGGTCCTTGTTGGCTTCGGTCATTTTGACCGAAAGCTGATCGAGCATATCGCGGCTGATAGCGTTCATACGCTCCGGACGATTCAGCGTAATGACAACGATATTTCCCTTGTTTTCAACGAGCAGTTCGTCGGTAGTTGATTCACTTACAGCCATGTTGACTCCTTCTAGTTTGCAAGCTTTATAGTCGAGATTGTAGGAAAGTCTGTATATCACGAACCAGTTGGCTATTGCGACGATGTATGCGTGAAAACGATACCACCGCATCCACGTGGCCCATTCCAGCATAAACCTCACGGCTGGCTTTGCCGCCAGCGGCCAGTTGCTTCTCCATCAGACTCTTGGAATGGCCGCGACGTACCCGGGCGTCATCAGCACCATGTAACAGATAGAGTTCAGGCGCATCCGGCCTGACAAAGTTAACGGGTTGAGAGCTGGGATAGTGCTCTTCAGGGCCGAACAGGTCCCAATGATCATCGTCCGTAAAAGGATAGAAATCGTAGGGACCGGAAAGCCCGATCATCCCCTGTATCCGTTCTGTGGAACCCAGCAGCGACTGGTTCAGCGCTATCAGCGATGCCAGCTGAGCACCGGAAGAATGCCCCATCAGGAACACGGGCGAGGCGCCCGCCAGCTCGGAGAGCACATACTGCGTTGATTGGACGGTCCCCGCCAGAATCTCATGAAACCGGTGATGCGGGTATTTGAGGTATTCGGGTATCGCTACGTTGACGCCGAAGCTGCAGAGCGTATCAGCGACAAATCGATAATCCGCCTTTGTGTACGAACGCCAGTTGCCCCCGAAGTAGAAAATAACCGTCGGCGCACCAGTATCGATCTCATACCAGTCAACCCATTGCGAAGGGTGAGGTCCATAGCGCACTTCCCGATACTGGTATTGCCCAAGCCTGGCGAGTGAATTCAGCAGGGATAACCCTGCTCGCTGATAAATTGCACCAACATCTGGCATTCTAGAAAAACTCCCGTCCCTTCAGTACACTACCCAACCTTCGCCATCCCCGTCATCTCACCAAAGAGCTTGTGCAAAAAGGCCACTGTGAACACCTTCTGGCGCGCTGTCGCCCTACTATGTTTGGTCGTTGTACCTGATCTTCAGGCGGATGAGGATACTTTCGCCCTGCCAGAGGTCAAGCTGAATCGCATCGCCGATGCCAACATCACCATTGACGGCAAACTGGATGAAGCTGTCTGGCAAACACTGCCTGCCTACGATGACTATCACGTTATCCAGCCAGACTCTCTCGCGAAACCTACTTACCGCACCGCCGTTCGCCTGTTCTACAACGAACGCGGGCTCTATGTCGCGTTCGATCTGGAGCAACCCAGGGAAACCCTGGTAGCGCGGCTGACATCGCGGGATCAACCCGTCAGCCGGGACAGTGTTTCTGTCACCATTGATCCATCCGGTGAAGGACTCTACGGCTACTGGTTCAGTGTGAACCTGGGCGACACCTTGTCTGATGGAACGGTTTTACCGGAGCGGCAGTTCTCAAGACAATGGGACGGCCCCTGGTATGGTGCCTCGGCCGTTACGGATACCGGCTGGACCGCCGAGTATTTCCTGCCCTGGTCCATGGTGACCATGCCAGATCTGGCATCAGAAACCCGGACCATTGGTTTTTACACATCCCGGGGTGTGTCGCATCTTAATGAACGTTGGGCATGGCCGGCACTGCCAGCCACCCGTCCCAGGTTTATGAGCGCACTGCAGAAGCTCAGCATCAGCAACATCACGCCGCGCAAGCAGTTCACCTTTTACCCGTACGCTTCAACAGCCTACAACGTGATCGAATCCGAAGATGAGTACAAGGCTGGTTTCGATGTGTTCTGGCGCCCCTCATCCAACCTGCAACTGACGGCGACCGTGAACCCGGACTTTGGCAACGTTGAATCTGACGATGTTGATGTCAACCTGACGGCACTGGAAACCTTCTTCCCGGAAAAGCGACCCTTCTTTTTGGAGGGTCGAGAAATTTTTAACACCACACCCAGAGCACGGCCCAGCGGAACTCGCAGCAACCCAACGGTGCTCGTTTATACCCGCAGGATCGGCGGACCACCAGTTGCGCTTGACGATGACAGCCTTGAGCTGACAGAACTCGAAGAAAACCAGCCAACGGAACTCGATGGTGCCGCCAAGATTACTGGCCAGATCAACAACTGGCGCTATGGCGTACTGGCCGCAGTCGAGGATGACACCAAGATAGAGGGATTACGCAACGGTGAGGAGGTTGACCTGTTGCAGGATGGTCGCAACTTTGGTTCCGCAAGGTTGCTGTACGAAACCACAACCGGCGGCGGCAGACGCGGACTTGGCTGGATAACCACCGCTGTCACGCATCCGCAGAAAGATGCGTACGTTCACGGTATCGACGGGCACTACCTGTCGGCAAAAGGTATCTGGAATGTTGACGCGCAGCTTCTATACAGCGACGTGGGAGATGAAACCGGGGCCGGCGCGTTCGCTGATATCACCTATGTACCAGCACAGGGCGTCAGGCATACCCTTGGACTGGACTATTATGATGACCAGCTGGAGATCAACGATTTTGGTTTCATGCGCCGTAACGACGCCATTGCGGCCCGCTATCGACTGACCCTGACCGAGTCGAATCTCGAATACGCCAAATCTCGTGAAATAAGGTTGTTCGCGAATCAGGAATACAATACCGATGGCCGTGTGGTCAGAAGTGGACTCTTCTCAAGGGTGGACTTTGAGTTCCAGAACAATATGGAGCTGTCTGCGGAACTGAACTACTTCCCCGGTCGGTGGGATGATCTGAACAGCGAAGGCAATGGTGACTACAAGATAGATCACCGTTGGCAGACCGGGTTCTTTCTGGAAACCGATCGCGCCAAGAGTCTGCAGCACGGTTTTGGTTACCGCTACACCGGCGAGGATATCGGTGGTCAAAGAAACCTCTGGCGCTATCAGATCAACTGGCGTCCGAGCGATCGTTTTTCGACCAGTCTTAATCTGCGGTATATCGACCGAACGGATTGGCTGCTCTACACCTCGGAACGCGATTTCACCACCTATGAAACCGAATACTGGCAGCCGGAATTCGCCGTGGACTATTTCTTTACGGCCCGTCAGCAGTTGCGGTTAACCGCGCAATGGATTGGCATCAAGGCCTTTGAACAAAATCGATGGCAAGTTCCCGCAGGTGACGGCACCCTGTTGCCTGATCAGGACCCGGCAGATGGTTCAAGGGATTTTTCAATCAGCCGACTCGTGTTTCAGGCCAGGTATCGATGGGAGATCGCACCCCTGTCTGATCTGTTTGTGGTGTACACACGGGGTTCTGACGTGGATAGTATGCCGGAGCTGGACTTTGATGACCTCATCCGCGACAGCTGGACAGAACGCGCCGTCGACATATTTGTCGTCAAACTACGCTATCGGCTCGGCAGCTAGGAGCACAACACACATGATCAAAATGATTGCCCTGGATCTGGATGGCACACTCGCCCTGGAAAACCATCAGGTCTCACCAGCAACACGGGATGCACTCAGAGCCCTGCATGAAGGTGACGATGTTGAAGTGGTAATCGCCACAGGACGACGTTACCGGACAACCCGCTTTGTCATTGAAAACCTGGGGTTTGATGTGTTCGCCGTCTGCAATGGCGGCGCGCTGGTTAAAACACCGGAGCAGACAACCCTGCACAAGGAAACCCTGGATGTGACGGAGATTGCCGGTGTCGCCCGCGAGGTTGGCCTTGCGCTGTTTGCCCAGCGTGATGTGCACGAACTCGGCGGCGCCGACTTTGTGATAGATGCCGTGCCTGCCTGGAACGGTATGACTAAACAGCATTTTGAAACCAACCGGGCATGGAGCGCGGCAGAAGATCTCGCCAACTATCCCGATGAATTTCTGGTCAGCGGCGCATTTGGCTCAGAAGAAGCGGTGAGAAAACTCGCCGATGCACTGGCGTCTAATTTTCCCGGTGCATTCAACACCATCGTTGTGCCCCACCTGGATACCGGTTACCACTACTGCGAGGTAGCCCTCCAGCACGTGGACAAATGGCACGGACTGCAACAGCTGAACAAACACCTCAACATTGACCCAGCGCACATCTGCACCGTTGGTGATCAACTCAACGACATGGCCATGGTCAGCGCTGCCGGGCATGGTGTCGCCATGGCGAACGGCCATGAAGAACTTCAGGATATCGCTGTCTTTGTGTGCGGTCACAATCAGGAAGACGGTATCGTCGATGTGGTGAACTACATCCACGATATCAATGAAAAATCTCGAGCCTCGTAATTCCGTGCGCTGATGGACGATATCTGGATCTTCGGCTACGGCTCACTGATGTGGAAAACCGGTTTCCCCTTCGAATCCAGCAGGCTCAGCTATATCGATGGCTGGAGTCGCCGATTCTGGCAGCGTTCCACCGACCATCGCGGCACACCTGAATTTCCCGGCCGTGTTGTCACACTCGTACCCGACCGCAACGCAACCTGCTGGGGAATGGCTTATCGCCTTCCCAGGGCAGAGGCAGACAACATACTTGCCGCGTTGGATTACCGGGAGAAAAACGGCTACGTTCGCCTGACACTGGATGTGCGCACCGTCGATGGCGAACATCTGCGCGGACTCACCTACTACGCTGATGAACATAATCTGGAGTATCTGGGACATGCACCGCTACCTGAGATCGCGCGTCAGATAATGCACTCGGCCGGGCCCAGCGGCACAAACAAAGCGTATATACTTGCGCTTAACGACACCCTTTTGGCACACGATATCGAGGACCCTCACGTCAGCGAAATCACCAGATTGATACTGGAGAAGCATCAACCATGATTAAGACCATCCCAGCCCTTGAAGCAGATCAGGCACAAATGACGGCATGGCGAAGGGATATCCATGCCCATCCCGAAATGGCCTTCGAGGAACATCGAACCGCGGGTATCGTTGCAGAAAAACTCGCTTCATTTGGTATCGAGGTCGAGACAGGGATCGCAGGGACGGGCGTGGTTGGCACACTGAAACGCGGTCGAGGCAACAGAGCGATCGGCCTGCGTGCGGACCTTGATGCCCTGCCCATCAACGAAGCCAACACCTTCGCACACAAATCCAGCTACCCGGGGAAAATGCACGCCTGCGGTCATGATGGTCACACAACGATGCTACTGGGTGCGGCGAAGTATCTGGCAGAACAGGGTGAGTTTGAAGGCACCATCCACTTTATTTTTCAGCCGGCCGAAGAAAACGAGGGCGGCGGCCGTGCCATGATTGAGGATGGCTTGTTTGAGCGTTTTCCCGTGGAGTCGGTCTACGGCATGCACAATATCCCTGGCATGCCGGTTGGCACCTTTGCCGTGAAACCTGGCCCGATGATGGCAGCCTTCGACATCTTCGAACTCACCATCACCGGCAAAGGTGGTCATGCCGCCATGCCGCATCTGACAGTCGATCCTATTGTGATCGGCACACGAGTCATCGAAGCGTTCCAGACAATACCGTCAAGAATGGTAGACCCCCAGGATCCCGTCGTGCTTTCAGTGACGCAGTTTCATGGCGGTGATGCCTATAACGTCATTCCTAATGAAGTCAGTATCCGTGGCTGCACGCGTTGCTTCTCCCCTCGTGTGCAAAGTTTGCTGGAGCAGAAAATGGCGCAGATGGCGCAGGAGATCTGCGCGGCATCCGGCGCGAGCGTTGAATTCAAATACGAGCGACGGTACCCGCCGACGATTAACTCGGCAACTGAAGCGGAGCTTGCCGGTCAGGTTGCGGCAGACCTCGTGGGCGCAGAGCGCGTCAATCTGAACCCAAAATCTGCGATGGGGTCAGAGGATTTCGCTTACATGCTGCAGGAGAAACCCGGTGCTTATATCTGGATTGGTAACGGTGATGGTGAGGGTTCGTGCATGGTGCACAACCCCGGATACGACTTTAACGATGAAATCCTGCCCATTGGTGCGAGCTGGTGGGTAAAGATGGCAGAAACCAGCCTGCCACCTATTGCGGGATAACCTGGAAGCCAGTCCGGGGAAAATGAACGACGACCCTGCCCGCCTGTTCATCCGATCTGGCTATGGCAATCTCATCAAGACCAGCCGCGAGTAATTCACCGGTCACGGCTTGGAAGCCATAGTCTATCGGCATGACAGAAACCGATTGCCCCGCCTTGAGCTCACCGATAAAAGCCGCATCTTCAAACTCTACAGGCGCTGTACTGTTCGCAATCGACAGCGCAGCTTCCCCGGAAATCACCTCAACATCGCCATGCCCAAAAGCCGTCATACGGTCAAACCAGCGACGCAGGTTGTCGAATGGCTCGAAGTAATCGCGCAGTACTTCGCGCTGGTGAACAAACCAGATCAGATGATAGGTAGAAAAGTCTGCGATGGTCGGCGCATCACCAAACAGAAATGACGAACGACCCAGTTGTTGATCCAGATTGGTCAGATGTCCCAGGAAATGCGGTTCAGCAACGTCAAACGTCATCGCCAACTCACTGGAGCCTTCAGTTAGCTGCGCACGATCCGCCATAAACTCGGCGGCGGCAGCTTCATCGGCAAACATCGGCTCAGTCGCGAGCGCCGAGGGCTGAAAGGCTATCGCCACACATACCTTGAAGAAAAATGTATCTGTCCAGAGGGCCACCGCTTCTGTTGCCGCAATACTGCTTTCGGGATAAACCGTGTTGTCCGGATACATGTCGTCGATCACCCGGCACATGAGCGCGGTATCACAGTAAACATCGGCGCCGATCTGCATGACCGGTATACGACGATATCCGCCGGTCAGCGGCATCAAGTCTGGCCTGGGCATAATAATTGAAGTTTCGACCTGCTGGTAACTGGCGCCTTTATAGCCTAACAACAATCTAACCTTCTCTGAAAAGGTTGACTCCGCATATTGATGCAGTATCAGCTCACTCATGTATCATTCCTCGCAGCATCTCTGCCAAAAAACACCTTGTTAACAAATTCGCTTAAATATTCTTTGAACAACAACTTCTGAAAACATCATAAAGGAAAGCTCTCATGGAAACACCGCGCATACCCCCGATACATGAAGACGACTGGACCGAGGCGCAACTGGAAGTTCTCGGCCGACAGAAGATGCGTGGCAATGTGCAGAATGTTTTCCGCACCCTGGCCCACCACGAACAACTGGCGAAACGCTGGCTGGTGTTTGCCAACCACATCCTGTCAAAATCCACGCTGTCCGCTAGAGAGCGGGAAATCGCCATTCTTAGAGCCGGCTGGCTCGCTGGTTCAGAATACGAGTGGGCACAGCACGTGGTCATTGGCAGAGATGCTGGACTCTCCGACGAAGAAATAGAGGCTATCAAGGAAGGCGCCACTGCTTCTGTCTGGAACGAACATGACCACTTCATTGTGAAAGCTGCCGACGAACTACACAATGACTCGTTCATCACAGACGAAACCTGGGCTGGACTCAGTAAAACCTATAACACCCAACAGTTGCTGGATCTCATTTTTACCTGCGGGCAATATCGAATGCTCGCCGGCGCACTGAAATCACTGGGCGTACCTCTGGACCCTGATCTGAAAGGCTTTTGAGTGCCGATAAGTCAGTCGATTTTGACTGACTTATCGATCTGCGCCCAGGCAAGCCTGGATAAATCAAAGGCGCCGGACCCGGCTTCCTCTGCATTTTTGCTCGCGGCCGTGCCATCCTGTACGCGCTTGGCAATGCCCTGAAGAATTGCGGCCAGCCGGAACATGTTGAAGGCCAGGTAATAGTCCCAGTTCTGAATACCTGATCGACCGGTGCGCTCACAATAGGCCGCGATATAGTCTTCTTCACTGGGAATACCGAGGGCCTTGAGGTCAGCGCCGCGCAGAGAGTCGCGATAACGCATGCACATGTAGGCAAAATCGCTGATCGGGTTACCCAGCGTGCTGAGTTCCCAGTCAAGTATGCCAAGCACTTCATTGCGTTCCGGGTGCATCATCATGTTGTCGATCTTCGGATCGCCGTGGACGATGGCACAGCTGGTTTTATCTTCTTGCGGAATGTTTTTTGGCAGATAATCGATGAGGTTATCCATGTAGGGATTGTCCTCAGTTTTCGTATATTCGTACTGCTCTGACCAGCGTTTCAACTGCCGCGCGATGTAATCACCATGCTTGCCAAAGTCGCCGAGGCCAACGGCCTCGTAGTCAACTGAGTGCAGTTTTGCCAGCGCATCGTTAGCCGCATCCCAGAACTCACCTCGTTCCTGGGGCGAATATGCGCCCCCCGTACTGTCCCAGATCACACGCCCCTCAAGATACTCCATGATGTAAAACCAGGTACCGATCACATCATCGTCGGTGCACAAGGCAAAGGTGCGGGCCGTCGGGACATTGGTATCAGCGAGTGCCGTCAGCACCCGATACTCACGGTCAACGGCATGGGCAGATTTCAGCAACGTCCCCGGCGGCTTTCGTCGCATCACATACTGCCGCCCGCCTGCATTCAACAGATAGGTTGGATTCGATTGTCCACCGGCAAACTCTTCCACCGTCAGCGAACCATTAAATCCAGCCACTTCGGATTCCATAAACGTCTGCAGTCGTGGCACATCAAAGCTGTGCCTTTCCTGAACCGGGATCGTGCCAATATTGTCGTTTGGATCAAATTCAGCCATGACTATCTACTTGCTCTCTTTGTTTAGTGCCTTAACGAGTTCCAGCACATCATCGTGATGTGTCTTGGTGTTTACCTTTTCCATTACGTGCCGCAACTTCCCATTTTTGTCGATCAGAAAAGACATTCGATTCACGCCCATGTATTCGCGGCCCATAAATTTCTTAAGGCCCCAGACGCCATACTTTTCTGCGATGGCATGGTCTTCGTCTGAAAGCAGATCAAAATTAAGCTTTTCCTTGTCCTGGAATTTTTTCAATCTGGCAACCGGATCGGGGCTCATGCCAAGTACAACGAGTTGCTGGCGGGACAGCTTTGCTTTGTTATCCCGGAGTCCGCAGGCCTGTGTGGTACATCCAGGCGTCATTGCTTTTGGATAAAAATAAACGAGTACGTTTTTCTCACCCCGAAAATCCTTCAGCGAGACCTTTTTGCCGTCCTGATTGACCAGCGTAAATGCCGGTGCCAAATTGCCTGTTTTAGGTAGTGTCATGTTATTTAACCTTTACGATTACCAGCGCTCAACGGCGCCATAAGTTAGCAGCTTCACTCAGCACTGACCAGACGGTGCGCAGGGAATCCTGAGCCCCGGATCAGGCGGTCTGTGGAAAAAAGCATCCCGGAGATGCCGCAGATAAACCCTTGAATGATCGGGGACTGCTTCAATGGCCTCGTCACCAGAGAGCCATCGGTACTGGCTGTGTTCATAATTCAGAACAACGTCTGCCTGCTCATCAACAATCGCCACAAACACAGCAAGGCGCTTGCCTGGTTCCGCGTGCGGTATCTCGATACCGAATTCGTAAAGTTCGTCAGGCGCCAGTCCGGTCTCTTCATCCAGCTCCCGAAGGGCAGTCTGCAGTCCGGTTTCACCGACCTTTGGTGTACCTGCCACAGGCCACCAGTGACCGGCATGCAGCCCCCCGCTACGTTCCAGAAACAATACCCGGGGTCCATCCGCCTGCACGCGCACCACATAAACAATAACGCCGGCGAGAGCCGGCGTTATCTGATCGTTCTGGAGTCCGTTGCTCAGCTGACGGTCCAGGTATGACCGCTGCGCAGCAGCGAATTGATATCAGGCGCACCTTTCTGCTCACGAACAACAATACGCTGCTGGTAAACATCATCCGTGTAACTTGGCGCTGAAGGTTCACAGTAGATGACACCAATCGGTTCCGGAAAGTCAGGCAGCTTAAGCGCTGCCAGCATCTGGGCCAGCACCTTATTGGTCTCGTCATGAACGATGATGTCTTCGGCCGTGATGCCATCTTCACCGATGGTGACGATTTCCAGACGCAGGGTCTGTGCATTAAGCCGCAGGCCCTTCTCATTGTCGGCACCGAAAGTCAGCGGCTTGCCGTGCTCAAGGACCAGGCGGGTTTCTGCTGCGGTTTTCTTTTCTTTGATCTGATCGAAGATGCCGTCGTTGTAAACCGGACAGTTCTGATATATCTCAACAAAAGACGCGCCTTTATGTGCGTGGGCACGCTTCAATAACGGGCCCATGTGCTTGGCTTCTGTATCAATGGTTCGCGATACGAATCTTGCCCCGGCACCCAGCGCAAACACACAGGGTTGAAGCGGCATATCAACGGAGCCATCGGGCGTTGATGGTGCCTTGGTACCCACCTTGGAAGTTGGCGAGTACTGTCCTTTCGTCAAACCGTAGATTTCGTTATTAAAAAGCAGCAACTGCAGGTCAACGTTTCGACGCAGCAGGTGAATCATATGGTTACCACCAATTGACAGACCATCACCGTCACCGGTAACGACCCAGACATCAAGCTCGGGATTAGCCATCTTGACGCCAGTTGCGACAGATGGGGCACGACCGTGGATCGTATGAAAACCGTAGGTGTTCATATAGTAAGGGAACCGGGACGAGCAACCGATGCCAGAAACGAACACCTGGTTTTCCTTGGCAATACCAAGTTCAGGCATGGTTTTCTGGATGGTCTTCAGAATGGCGTAGTCGCCACAGCCCGGGCACCATCGGACTTCCTGATCGGAAGAAAAGTCTTTTGCGGTTAAATTTTCAACGGGTGCATTCATGAGTTACGCCTCCAACAGCGATTTGATCGCTTCTTCTACTTCCCTGATCTTAAACGGTTGCCCTGACACCTTGTTCAGCGGTTTCGCGTCAATCAGGAACTTCGATCGAATAACACTAATAAACTGCCCCGTGTTCATTTCAGGAATCAGTACCTGATCATAATTACTCAGCAGTTCACCCAGGTTCCTGGGCAGTGGGTTCATATAACGGACCTGAATGTGTGAGACATCCAGATTTTCTTGCCGGCAACGTTTTACCGCCTGATGAATCGCGCCAAAGGTCGAGCCCCAGCCAACAACGGCCAGCTTGCCTTTGGTCTCACCCAGGGCGACGTCCTGCTCCGGGATATAGTTTGCGATGCCTTCAATCTTGTTCTGCCTGACGTCAGTCATCTTCTGGTGATTGTCAGGCTCGTAAGAGATGTCACCGGTTTCATGGTCCTTTTCAATACCGCCGATTCTGTGCTCCAGCCCTGGTGTGCCCGGTTTGGCCCAGACTCTTGCAAGGGTCTCCGGATCACGGTTCGCAGGGGTAAACCCTTCAGTGTTGCTTTCAAAGGTCACAGGGAACGGCTCAAAGTCAGCCATATCGGGCACCAGCCAGGGCTCTGACGCGTTAGCCATGTAGCCATCGCTCAGCAGAATAACCGGGGTCATAAACTTAACCGCGAGCCGGCAGGCCTCGATGGCCATCTCAAAACAATCAACCGAGGTTGAAGCTGAGATGACTGGCAGTTGGGTATCCGCATGCCGACCGAAGATCGCCTGATTCAGATCCGACTGTTCCGTCTTCGTCGGGAGTCCGGTAGAAGGACCGCCACGCTGTGTGTTGACAATCACCAGGGGCAATTCGGTAGCGCATGCCAACGAAATCGCCTCACCCTTAAGAGAGATACCCGGACCTGAGCTGGACGTAATACCAAGCGACCCGGCGAAGGATGCACCGATTGCGGCACAAACCGCAGCGATCTCGTCTTCCGCCTGGAAGGTTACAACGTCAAAGTGCTTCTGCCCTGAGAGTGTATGCAGGAGGCTTGAAGCCGGCGTAATGGGATAAGAGGCAAACATAATCGGCAGATTAGCCAACTGTCCGCCCGCGATCAGACCATAGGCCAGGGCTTCAGAACCCGTCGTGTTGCGATACAGACCCGGCGCAACTTCGGCGCGCGGCACTTTGTAGACTTCAACGCCAGAAGGCAGCTCTGCCGTTTCGGCATAAGCATGTCCGGCGTTCAGCGCGGCAATGTTCGCGTCCGCGATTTCAGGCTTGGTTGCAAACTTCTTCCTGAGGTTTTCGGTCGTTGCCGTGCGGTCCCTGTCGAACAGCCACATGACAAGCCCGAGGGTCCACATGTTTTTACAACGCACTGCGAACTTGTGTGACAGCCCGAAAGGCTTAACTGCCTCCAGCACCTGTTTGGTGATCTCTACGGGGATGACGCGGTAGGCGTCCAGTGTGCCGTCTTCAACGGGATTGGACTTGTAGCCGGCACGCGCCATGTTCTTGTCGGTGAACGCATCAACATCCACAACAACCAGACCACCGGGTACGAGATCTTTCAGGTTGGTAATCAACGCTGCAGGGTTCATACAGACCAGCACGTCGACGTCATCACCCGCGGTGGTCACATCCTCCGAACCGAAGTAAATCTGAAACGCGGAAACCCCGAAGGTTGCGCCAGCAGGGGCGCGAATCTCGGCCGGAAAATCCGGGAATGTGGCAAGGTCGTTACCGTAGATAGCGGTGGCTTCAGTAAAGTTACTACCGGTCAGCTGCATACCATCACCGGAATCACCGGCAAACCGCACAACAACATCACTGACCTGGTTAGCCCCGTCTTCGCTGCTCACTTCTTCAACTGCAGACATTTAATCAGAACCCTCTTGATCGAAATTAGTATTCTTGCAGCTCAGTGATCTCGTTGTAGTGTCACAGGCGAATTGATTTGCACCTGCGATGATCGAGCGAGCTGGCTTTAGGCAATATTCTTGAAGCCCTTCTTGTCGCGCAACTCTTTGTCTCACTGAGACGGCCAGAGAAAAGTACGCTCTGGTCCACTGTTCGGATTTGCGCTCAAAAAAAAGCACGCTTCATAAAGCGTGCAGGATATCGGCGATGTCGCCGGGCGCCCGAACCTCTGCTGGCGGGAAATTTTACAGAAAAAACAGTCGTTTGAACAACCTGACCCCGGGAATCAACCCTCCATCACCCGGAGTTTCATTACAACAGAACCTATAATGATCTGATCGCCATTGGCTACCGACACCAGACCCTTGTCATCGATGGATTGGCCGTTGACCGAGGTGCCATTGGTGGAGCCTAAGTCCTCAATAAATACGCGGCTATTCTTGACCTTGATTCGGGCGTGCTTACGCGAGACGTCTGCATGGTTAATGATATAGGGGGAGTCTTTGGGATTTCGGCCGATAATCACACCATCCTGACTACTACTGAGTTGATCACCGGAAATTCGGAGCAGATACCGGATGCCATCATCGTCCCGGCCATCGAGCACATATTCGGACAACTCTTCCCGGTGCAGCGCGGTTGGCATGCTCACCGCACCATCGTTACGCACCCCGCCGCTGTGTCGACCACCACCAGCCAGCGATCTGCCGCCGCCTCGAATCCTGGCAAGAAACAGCACAATGCCGATCACGATAATCAAGCCACCGGAAAAGGCGATCAGGATTCGCTCCCTGGATTCCGCCGAGGCCTGTTGGCTGGCAAGTAGATCCTGAAAGCGGGCCTCGGCCTGGAGGCGTTCTTCTTCGAAGGCTTTCAACAGCGCCTGGGTTTCCTGTCGCAGGACCAGCGCCTTTTCTTCAAGCTCCCGGCCCGTATTGTTGGCCCGCGCCTGGGCATTTTCTGCAGCGACGATTGCCATTTCCGCGCGCTCCCTTGCGATCCGGGTCTGCCTGAGCAGATCACCATTTGACCGCTCGGAATCACTCAGTTGTTGCTCCAACGCTTTGGCAACGCGCTGCGCGGCCGCTGCCTCTTCCTGTGCGAGTCTGGCATCCTCTGATGCTGCTTCCGCTTTCTCTCGTGCAATCACAATCTCAGAAACACAGGCTGAGGGTGCCGTCGCCATTCGGACATTCTGTTGCGTCAGCAGCGATCGGAGCGTCGCAATGTCAACCGCTCTGGTGCTGCCATCCCCGGCTGGCTGTTTAAAATTCAATCCAAGTATCTGGCCACATTCGTTGAGCAGCACCGAGCCCGCCGCTGTGCCAGCGGAGGCCGTGTGTTGATACCAGCCCGATTCTGCCTGGGCAAGTTTGAATCCTGTGCGCAGCAGTCCCTTGTTGATGGTGACCTTGTCACTGCCGTTGACCTTGGCAGCTGACCAGACCACTTCACCGGAAGTCGGCTCATTAAACGCAAAAGGCAAAGCGGGTAAATCCAGCCCATTAACCTTGAGCAGTGCATAGTCATTTGAAAGATCTGAGCGCAGTACCTGGGCAACCAACTGACCACCCGTGCCGGGCACAACCACTGTCAGAGAGTCGGCGTCACGCAGCGGTTCAGCATTGGTCACGATGTATCCGTTAAATCGATCTGCCTGAACGACAAAGCCACTGATTTCCTCGCGCACCTGCTTGCCTTGATAAACCTGCAGGACCACGATGCTGTTGGTCAGGTCGGTCGCTTTGAAGGCGCTTGCGGCGCTTGCGGCTATGGCCATATTAGCCAGCCCCAGTGTCAGCAGAAGGCACAGGCATGCTCGGGAGGTCATAACAACTTTATGCTGTATTTCAGTATTCTTTCCTCGGAAAAAGCCCATCGCCGGCGCTGACTCCCTCGTCAACAGATTGCACCTAACTATACTTAAAAACGGGTTAATGACAACGCGCTACATGACCACTCACCCGCACTTTTCACCATAAAAAACAGACATTTATCGATTCTGTGATGGCGATCACAAACAGGCCTCGATCACATTGGGTCCGGCGACCTGAAAGGCACTCGCCAGGGCTTCGTGGAAATCCTCAGCCGTATCCACACGAATCCCGGGAACGCCCATGGACCCGGCAAGATCAACAAAGTCTATTGACGGCCGGGAAAGGTCGAACAGATCTGCGGCCCGTTCCCCAATCGTATTCACCCCAAGACGAAGATACTCCGTTTCAAGAATACCGTAGCGGCTATTGTTAAATATTACCGTGGTGACGTTGAGTCCCTCACGGGCCTGGGTCCAGAAAGACTGGTTGGTATACATGGTAGCGCCATCTCCGAGCAGTGCGAGGACCGGGCGATCGGGACAGGCAACAGCAGCGCCAACGGCCACCGGGCCACCCTGCCCTATCGAGCCACCCGTAAGGTTCAACCAGGTATGTGCAGGACTTGCGGCGGTCGGTCCAAACGCCGCGCCACCACCACCGCTGTCACCACAAATGATTGCCCCTTCGGGCAATAGACCGGCAATCGAGGTGGCGACGGTTTTGGTTGTCAGTCTGCCACCGGGCGTTTCGATCACCGAAGCTTCACAGACTCGATAGTGACCGCTTGCCACGCCAAGCGTTTCGGCAACTGATTGCAGCGCAAGCGCGGTCGCCTGATGGGATTGCGAGAGGACATGGACCTCGCAGGCATCTGGCACGAGTCGGCCCGGGGTCTGGGGATAAGCAAAGAAGCTGACCGGGGCTTCTGCACCCGCCAGCACCAGACGTTTCACATCTTTGAGTGTGGCCAAAACATGTTCCGGGAAGTACGGCAGCCGTTCACACTGCGGCGTACCTACGCCATGTTCAACCCGGGCCGGGAATGTTGTGAGGGAAACCCGGCAACCGGTTTTCTCGGCGATCCGGCCCGCAGCCTGGCGAGCCTCAAGGGTGAGCCCTTCATGATCAAGCAGGATCATGGTTTGCTCATCGATTAAACCGGCAATACTGTTGATCACCTGAGGGTCCACAAATTCTCTCTGTGGCAGCTGAGGTAAGGCTGCCACCACGCTCGCCTCTTCCCAACAGGCATCCGCCGGAATGATCATGCTCGAAATCTGGCCCGAGGAACCGGGCCTCGTGGTCAGCGCCGAGGCCAGCGCCTGCATGCCATCGCCAGAAAGACTGGCCGCCGTGGAATCGCTTTTGATCCAGCTGGAGACATTCTGAGCCAGCGTATCGATGTCGGAAGTCAGCGGCGCGTCATACTCGAGATGATAGAGCGCGTGATTACCCACAAGATTTATTATCGGCGTACCCGCCCGGCGGGCATTGTGCAGATTGGCAATCGCATTACCCAGACCTGGCCCCAGGTGCAGCAGCGTCGCAGCAGGTGTTCCCGTCATGCGACCGTAACCATCGGCTGCGCCTGCACAAACACCCTCAAAAAGGCAGAGCACACCGCGCATTTCAGGCACGGCATCAATCGCCTGGACAAGATGCATTTCAGAGGTACCCGGGTTGGCAAAGCAAACGTCGACACCAGCGGCAGTTAAAGCACGTACCAGACTTTCAGCACCGTTCATTTATCACTGACTCCCAAGCCAAAACCGCCATCATAAAGCTATTTACAGGAACAGGCTCTTTTCGTCCGGTTCGTTTATGATGCGCACCATGCACCTACCTCCAATTCGACAGCTTCAATATCTGGTGGCATTGCGCGAACAACTGCACTTTGGTCGTGCGGCCAGCGAACTCAGTGTCACGCAATCCACCCTGTCAACCGGTATACGGGAACTCGAGAGCAATCTTGGCGTTACGCTGGTTGAACGCACCAACCGCAGCGTTGCATTTACACCTGCCGGAGAACAGATCGCGGACCGGGCGCGATACATCATCATGCAGACTGAAGATCTGGTGACGGAAGCGCGGGGCTTTACCGATCCGTTGGCTTTGCCGGTGAAGATTGGCTCGATCCCGACAATCGCGCCTTACGTGATGGGCCGCTACGCCTACAAATTGCAGGAAGCTTACGCCGGGCTGAAGCTCTATATTCGCGAGAACACCACCGCAAATCTGATTGAGGAGTTACTCGACAACAAGCTCGATCTGGCGCTTCTCGCGCTACCCTATGAAGTCGGACGGGTTGAGACGCGCATTTGTTACCGCGAAGGTTTTCACCTGGCGTACAAAGAAGACAGCAAACTGATGATTGACGATCTCACTGACTTCGATGATCTCCCCGATGAGTCCTTGCTCCTGCTGGATGACGGCCATTGCCTGAGGGATCACGCCCTTGCCGGGTGTCGCCTTAAGAACCACAAAAAAATTCATACCTTTGGTGCCAACAGCCTGCAGTTACTGATTCAGATGGTTGAAAATGATCTGGGCGTGACCCTGGTGCCTGATATGGCACTTGGCCTGCTGCGCAACCGTGGTATCCGAACCAAAGAGTTACCTCGCGACCAGTTCTACCGTGATATCGGATTCGCCTGGCGAAAAGGCAACTCCCGGACGGCAATCCTGGAAGAGTTTATGGCACTGCTGGAAACGAGCACGCCAACCTGACGGCTGATAAACAGCTAGATTACGATCGAAGGAAACTTTGCGGAACGTGTATCAGCGATCGGCTGATTGCTGCGTTCGTGATAGGTAAACACCACCGAAAATTTAGTGTCGTCACTCAGATTCCTGCCCGCTGCATGAAACAGCCTGCTGTGAAAAAACAACACATCCCCGGGTTCAAGTTCTACCCGGATCGCGTCAGCGATCAACGCCTTGTTATCCGCGATATCGGGCCGAAGAAACAGTGCTGCATCAAATCGACCAGAGTCCAGCGATAGACGGTGTGAACCAGGAATAACACGCAGACAGCCGTTATGCCGATCCTCATTGCCAAGCGCCAGCCAGACACTGATGAGATTTTCATGATCAAAAGACCAGTAGCGATTGTCCTGATGCCACAAGGTCACACTGCTGTAGCCTGGCGCTTTGGTCATGACGCAATTGTGGTGGCATTGTGACAGCATCACATCGTCATCTGAACGAAAGAGATGGCGAAGCAGTAACGCCAGATCCGGGCGAGTTGCCCAGTCCCGGATTGCTGCATGCCTGGCATAAGCCTGAAGCAGTCGCCGAGAAGTCCTTGCCCCGGCCGCATTCGGGTCTACCGGTGCACCCGGATATCGAACGTCTATTTCGTATTCAATCGGCGCGATCAATTGTGCGAGGTGCTCACTGGCCACTGCACGCATCTCCGCCAATGCAGCCTCATCTACAAATCCCTTGCGCACGAGGAAGCCATCACGTGCAAACGCGGCCTGCTCTGTTTCGTTTAAGGGATCGTTTCTCATCGGCTGATTCTATCAGCATTTTTCTCAACCCTTGTCAGCACAGGTTTGACATTTGATAGATAGCAGGCACAGTATCGACTGGCCGATTGACCAAAAGAAAATGTTTGTCATGAAATTTGTGACATGATTATTCATGAAACGCTGCAAGAACTCGGGATCAGCTCGCGACAAACAGATATTTATTTGTCTCTGCTAAAGCTGGGGCCGTCGTCTATCAGAGATATTGCGTCTTCCGTAGGCATCAACCGCGGGACTGTTTATGAGGAGCTGAAGCGCCTGCGAACCATGTCGCTCGTTACTTATTTCCCACAGGGTAAACGTCGTTTTTTCTGCGCGGAACCGCCAGAAGTGCTCGCCCGCCGGGCCCGCCAGGTCGAGAAGCGCACCACCACCGCCGCCAACCGGCTGGAACAGGAAATACTGCCTGACCTCAAACAAATTATGCCGGAAACTTCTGAAACCCGGGTATTCCACTATGAGGGTGATGAAGGGGTTGAGTATCTACTGAGGGACATTCTGGATACCGTCAGCCAGTCCGAACAGAAACACTATCGCGTGTATTCTTCCCGACATATCAGGAAGTACCTGTATCGCCCTTTTCCCGGTTTTACCCGGGCCCGAGTGAACGCAGGCATTCATGTCAACGTGATTGCGATTGGTGAGGGCGGAGAGGATGCAGAACTATCTGAACGTAAGTGGATCGAGGACACCCGTGGCGACAAAGCGGCTTCCTACGTCGCTATCTATGGTTCAAAGTGCGCCATGATCTCGCTGGTGGGCGGCGACTACCAGACCGTGGTGATTCTGGATTCCGAAGGCATCAGCAGCGCCATGAAAATCAGCTTTGACACCCTCTGGGCACGACTTTGAAGCCTCTTGTATCCAGCGTAGAGATACCTCAAACTCGATCAAAAAGGGCCAATAACAATTATGGCTATAGAACGATACCTCGCGGAACAGGACGTCCGCGTCACAGCCGACATGAACGTCTACGAAGCCTCCCAGCACATTCTTACCAACAAAGCCTCCGGCGCCCTGGTGGTCGATAGCAATGCCCGGCTGATTGGCGTGCTGTCTGAACTGGATTGCTTGCGAGCAATGGTGACCAGCGTCTACAACGGCAGCGATCCTGGCGGTGCGCTGGTCGGCGATATCATGACAACCGACGTTGAAACCGCAGATGCTGATGAAGATATCATCGCCATCGCCTCTGCCATGCTCGAGAACAAACGACGACGGCGTCCGGTGATTAAGGATGGAGAGCTTATCGGCCAGATTTCCTGCCGCCAGATTCTCCGAGCCGTGACAGAAGACCTGAAAGAAAACTAATGGAAGACTGGCTTACCCCCATTGATCAAGACCTGATTGATCTTGAAGACACCTTGCTCGGTGAACTGCGCCGACTCCGCAAAACGGAATCTGATGATCTGTATGTCAACATTGAGCCCGCGCTTCACAACACCTTGAAACGCAACTACACCGGACTCCTTAAAAAACTTGAGGGTAGCGGCGACTGGGGCAACCTGTCACTCAAGTCCTATGAGCAGGAATGGGTCGAGGGTCGTATGAAGGTTGTACGCAACCTGTTGGTCCGCGAACTCCCCAATGCATTTCTGGACCTCAGCCACAACGAGCACAAAGCCAGCAAAGATTCGGAGTTCGGCACGCAAGCGCATACAGCGGCACCGGAGCTCGCCATCCTTGATCAACAGGTGGCGATGCACCACATCGACGGGCGCACGATTGAAGAAATCGTAAAAGAGAAAGCGGAATTCACGTCGAAAGACCTTGCCAAAGGACATGAACAGGAAAAGGTTCGCGGCCCGATCGCGCAATCACCCGATGAGATTCGCAAGAAGCTTGCCGGAAAACGAGGCCAGGGATCGTCTTCATTCGAGTCAAAAGAGTTATCAAACACGATTGGCCCCAACAACCCGACGCCCGTCGCCCCCGTCAGGAAAAAGGAAATAGCCCAGAGTCCCGAAGAAATACGCCGTAAGCTGGCCGAACGGCAGTCTGCCGCCGCTGGCAAGGCAAGTTTTGGCGCCAAAGACATCGCCAGTGTCAGCGATACCTTCAAGCCCGCCGCCTCGACAGAGAAAAAAGTCTCAAACGATCAACCCGCCACGCCAACTGCAGGCAAAGCCGTATTTGGTGCCAAGGACATTGAACCAGAAGCAACTCGCACGATCAGACAGGCCAGCGCCAGCAAAACACCTGAGAAAAAAGAACCCAAAGGCCCTGCCCTTTTCGAAGCTAAAGACCTCTCCGACCCAAAAAACTGATCACGCCGCTGGCAGGTATCGAGCGCGAAGGTGATCAACAAAAAACTGCTCGTTTAAATCCTGGCCTGTTGCTTCGATCATCAGATCACTCACACTCAGCAAACTTCCCCGGCTATGGATGTTCTGCCGAACCCAGGACAGCAGTTTACTCACATCGCCTGAAGCCAACGTTTCAAGCAGATCCGGAATCTGACGTTTCGCTGTTGCAAACTGTTGTGCCGCCATCATGGCGCCCAGCGTGTAAGTCGGGAAGTAACCAAAGAGCCCGGCAAACCAGTGCACATCCTGCATACAACCATCCCGGTAATCACCCTGGGTATCTCGAGCCAGAAAAGCCATCATCTTTTCATCCCAGGCAGCAGGAATATGCGAGACCTCGATCTCACCACCGATCAGTTGTTTTTCAATTTCATAACGCAGAATCACATGCAGTGGATAGGTGGCTTCATCTGCATCCACACGAATCAGACCACGATCGATCCTGGTGTAGTGGCGATAGAGGTTTTCTGCAGACCAGGCGGGGTCGCCAGGGTCAGCGGAGAAGGCATCCTGGATCAGGGGCGTCAGGAAACTGACAAATTCCAGCGAACGGCCAGCCTGCATCTCCATGAGCAGAGACTGGCTTTCATGAACGCCCGAACTTCTGGCTTCACTCACCGGCTGACCGGCATAGGCTTTGGGACGGCCCTGCTCGTAGAGTGCATGTCCGGTTTCGTGGACAACCGCCATTAACGATTCCACAAAGCTGTCAGTGCTATAGCGGGTTGTAATACGAACATCTTCCGGCACGCCACCGCAGAAAGGATGGTGTGATACATCCAGGCGCCCATGATCAAAATCAAACCCAAGCGCTGACATCACCTTCAGGCCCAGTGCACGCTGCTTTTCGATGGGGAACTCGGCGATCAGCGGCAGGCTGTTTTGGGTTGCCTGAAATTCAAGCGCAGCACTCACAAAATCCGGAAGAAAGCTTTTTAAGCCGGCAAAAAGCTCATCGATCCTGGCTGACTGCATGCCCGGTTCGAACTGTTCGAGCATCGCATCGTAGGGAGAAAGTCCGGTCGCCTCGCTCCGAACACTTGCAATATCACGGGCCCGGGCAACCACTTCGGTCAGTGCCGGCTGCACACCCTGCCAGTCATTTTCTGCTCTTGCCTGTCGCCATCCCTGTTCGCATTGCGAGGTCGCCAGTGAGTTGGCTCGAACCAGGTCTGCCGGCAGACAGATTGCGCTTTCGTACTCTCTTTGGATTTCTCTGAGGTTAGCTGACTGCCACTGATCAAGCGGCAGGTTGGATGATGCGTCCAGCCAGTCACGAATCTCTGGTGCGGTAGACAACTCATGCACCATCACTCCCAGCGTTGCCATCGCCTGACCTCTGGCTGCGCCACCACCAACCGGCATGTTGGCTGCCTCATCCCAGGATGTCATCGCATAGACGTGTTGTAGATCACTAATCTTCTGAAAGTGATCGGTTAGCTGTTCATAGGCATTTTTCATCATTTACAGGACTCAACTCACAGATTCAGGTTGGCATCGACACCAGGGAAGGTGCATCGTACATATGACTGACATCGTTGAACCCACGGACAATGACCCGACCATCAACCGCCACGACCTTGGACACTGAGCCGTTGTCACAACCGTTAAATGCAAATGGTGCAGCGCCCGTCGCTTCGGCAAGAATATGCCCGATAACACCACCGTGTAACACCGCGACCACAAGCTCGTTGGCGTGAGCCGCAATAATTCGCTGCAGGCCCCTCGCCACCCTCTCACGCAGGACTTCTGTCGGCTCGCCGCCCGGGATGACATCCCAGCGCTGCTGTTCGTGCATCTTCTGATACAGCGGGTGATTCTCATGGGCCCGGATTCGAAACAGGCCACCTTCCCAGTCGCCAAGATGGACTTCTCTAAGATCCGCTTCGACCCGATGGGGCTGGTTGAGGTATCCACAAAGCGGCGCTGCTGTTTCCGCTGTGCGCCGCAAATTGGTCACGTACACTGCAGAAACCGGTAGCTTCTTCAGTCGCTCTGCCACCATTTTGGCCTGCGTCTGCCCCTCCGGTGACAACTCCGGATCGCCATGGCCATCCACCAGCGGAAACGGATTGTCAGGGGTCGCTGGCCGGGAAGCTCCGTGCCTTACCAGAATGATTTCCGTCGCCCCCTCGGGGGCTTCGAATCTGCGTTGCTTGTATTCTTTTAGCGTCATAGGTTTACGGCGGGCGTCCGCCGCTCAAAAAAAGCAGCAGTTTAGCGAATTTGATCCGCAAATGGGGCGAAACCGCCAACACCTGAACATGCGGTCTACCCTGGGCGCTTCCAAGATGCCGGGGATGACAGACTGCGGGTGAGTGCTAAACTTAATCAAAAAACAAGCCCGGGAGTATCACATCCCATGAACCGACTCGTTACCCTGCTTCTGCTGACAACCTGCGCCACACTCGCATCAGCGACTGAATTCGAATGCCGTGCGAACGGCGAGGTGAGAATCATCAGCGTTGAATACGAACACAAAGGCTGGGCAGTGCCCTGCCGGGTACGCTACGAAAAACCCGCCCAGAACGTGACTGAATATCCGTGGCGCGCCGATGCCACACCAGGATTCTGCGAGGATCGCACCGAATTTCTTGCAAACAAGCTTGAGACCCTGGGGTGGCAATGCACGGAAAAACCTGACGTCCTATAGTCGTCCCTTACCCAACTCAAGGGCACCTTTGGCGACGTTGAGTCTGAGCAGATCACTGGCACCCTCAACAAAACGTAGCGACCTGACTTCTCGATACGCGCGCTCCAGCGGATGCCCACTGACCAGCGCCTGACCGCCAAAAAGCTGAACCCCCATATCGATCACCTCGCCTGCTGTTTCAGTCGTGAAGACCTTGGTCATCGCCGTTTCATTGACGACATTGTCACCGGCATCCACGAGTCGGGCTGTTCTGTAGAGCGCACTTCTCGCGACGTAGGTTTTAAGGCGCATGTCAGCATATCGCAGCCGCACACCCTCCTTGTCACCCAAGGGCACACCGCTTCGATGGGGTGCTTTGAGATGGTCCAGCAAATAGTCGATTGCCCAAAGACACATGCCGGTAGCCTGGGCTGAAACCATCATCCTGACATTACCAATATTGGCCAGCGCTCTCGGCATCCCCTCACCGGGTTTTCCAATCATGTGATCCATCGGCACGCGCACCTGATTGAGCGCTATCGCTATGTGATCACTGCCGTCCAGCGACGAAAATTCTCGCTCTACGGTAAGCCCGGGCGCATCCCGGTCGATAACAACCATGGCAGTGCCGGCTTTACTGCCATCAGCCTGCTCAACATTGACCAGCGCAGAAATGAAATCGGCGTTTAAGCCACCGGTAACGTAGGACTTTTGCCCGGTAATCGTCAGTATGTCGTCGTTAATGACAGCCCAGGTCGGGCGTTGGGCTGACTCAGGTTCTGTAAAGGCAAAAGCACCGCGTTTCTCACCGGCCAGAACGGGTGCCAGATAATCCGTCTTCAAAACGCCTTGAACAGCGTGCAGCACCCCCGGCCCAGGGCCAAAAATGTACCGCGTTAACGGCAGGTTGCTGGCACTGAACAGTTCTCGCAGCGCGGTCAGCTCCAGGGTAGAGGCTGGGTCACCGCCAAACTCGGCCGGTTGTGTCTTGTAGAAAAAACCCGCTGCTTTGGATGCTTCTCGCACTTTTGCTGTCGCAGCAGGTGAATGATCGTCACCCAGCGGTGCAATGACGGTATGAATGAATTCTTCTGCTGCTTGTTTGGCACTGAGCACTGACTCTGGCAGGTTATCCGGCATATCAACTCCCTGGGCTTGCTTAATTTACGAAGGTGCTTTCGCAAGCTACCTACAGTGGCATCCGACTTAACACCTCTAGAGTGCCGGTGACATATTGCCATCTATATTAATCGCAGTACCCGAGACAAATCCGCAATCATCGGAGCAAAGCAGGCACGCAAGGTTCGCGCACTCCTCTGCCTCACCGTATCGACCTATCGGCACGGCTTTCTGACCGGCACGGGCCACGAACGCCTCGAACGACTCCTCTCGAGGCTTCGAATCATAAGCTCGTCGAATCTGGTCAGACTTAATCAATCCAATATTGAAGCCATTAACAAGAATATTGTGGGGAGCACCTTCGCCGGCGAGCACTTTCGTTAGAGCCATACCCGCAGCCCGGGTCACAGAGGTTGGCGCAGAGCCTGCAGCTGGCGTTTTGGCAAGGGTGTTCAACATATTGATGATTCGCCCCCACTTTCTCGCTTTCATACCGTCGAATACAAGTCGACTGAGCCTCACCGCCGCCATCAGCTTCAGATCAAAATCATATTGCCATTCAGCATCAGTGATAGATTCAAACGCCCCTGCTTTCGCAAAGCCCGCGTTATTGATGAGAATGTCGACCTTGTCGAACGTGTTAATAGTTTCGGTAAACGCCCGATCTATCTCCGCGCCCTGACTCACATCACAACTGATGCCCAGGGTTTTGGCGCCGGTCTCTTCAGCAATCTTAGCCGCGGCCGCGCTCACCTCATCCTGGTTACGTGCCCAAAGACAAACACTGGCGCCGCTGTCCGCGAACTTGTGTCCCATGGCATAACCTAAACCTTTGCTGCCGCCGGTAATCAGAGCAACACGACCATTCATACTGACCTTCATTCACTTTTCCTTGTTTCGGCGTTCATCACTTCATGCTACCGCTGCTTTGGCGTAACATGCCAGTCTCACCCGGAGTTCGATATGAATATCTACCATATCTGGTGCGATCTCAAACCTGGCACCCTGGATACCGACTTCATAGAAGCGGTCGTCACCTACCTTGACCATCTCAAATCGAAAGGCACTCTGGAAGACTATCGGATCACGCGCAGAAAGCTGGGACTTGGCACTAACGACCTTGGTGAGTTTCACTTCATGCTCGACTTTACTGACCTTGCAGCGCTGGACGCCGCTTTTGCACAGGTCGCGGAACGCGCAGACCCGGTGGAATCCTTTCACTTTGCCGTTAACCGCCATGCAACCAATTTGAAATTCGCCCTCTATCGTGATTTCCCTGATGATTTCAGAAAAAAGGGCGAGGAAAAGTTCTAAGACTGCCGCGAATGAGTTGTCGCATGCTTGTTCTCCCAACACATTCAATAGGTTACGAGCCACCCGGTCTTCTTTGCCTCGCACTCACTAATGGGGGGCTCTCCGGCGCGTGAGTTAATGGCTGGACCTGCGGCCAAAAAACGTCACTTTGATCAGAGATGCCCGCCGGTAATTTATGGGCTAACCTGTCGCACACAAAGAACAAGACGGGATGAAACATGAAAACTGGAATCGGAATTGGCAGCGCCTACTACAACGGCGAAGACTGGGATGAACTGGTCGATTACACGGTCGCCGCGGATCGCATGGGCGTCGACTTCGTCTGGTCCGCCGAAGCCTGGGGAATGGATGCCATCGTGCCGCTCGCCTACATTGCCGCAGTCACAAACAACATCACACTCGGCACCGGGATTATGCAGATCAGCTCCCGGGTACCGTCGATGATTGCCATGACTGCCCAGAGCATGGATACCGTTTCTAACCATCGATTCGTGCTTGGCCTGGGCGTCAGCGGTCCACAGGTGGTTGAAGGTCTGCACGGCGCATCATTCGCCAAGCCCCTGGGCCGACTGCGAGAATGCCTCGACATTGTTAAGAAGGGATTGTCTGGAGAGCGCCTCGCCTATGAAGGTGAGCACTATCTGTTGCCAAGACCTGGCGGCGAAGGTAAACCCATCAAGCTCTCTCAGCCGCCGCGAAAGAATCTGCCTGTTTACCTGGCAACCCTCGGGCCGAGGGCACTCGAACTGACCGGCGAACTCGCTGACGGCTGGTTGGGCACGTCTTTTATCCCGGAACACGCAGATGTCTTTCTTGAACCCCTGCACAGGGGGCTCAAGAAATCCGGCAGGTCTATCGCCGATATCGATATTCAGGTCGGCGGCAGTTTTGAACTTGGTGACGACGTGGAGCGTATGGTCGCCGAGCGGAAACCCGCCATGGCATTTACCCTCGGCGGCATGGGGTCAGCAAAAACCAATTTTTACAACGATGCGTTCCGCCGCGCCGGATACGTGGATGCAGCGGAAGAGGTCCAAAGCCTTTGGGTGAGCGGCAAAAAAGATGAAGCCATCAAACGGGTACCAGATGAAATGGTGCTGAAAACCAATTTTATCGGTACCGAAGCGATGATACGAGAGCGTCTGGATGCTTATAGAAGCGCCGGTGTCACCACGCTCAGAGTCAGCACCGGTGGCAACAATTGGCGGGAGCGCACTGACACGCTGGCCGAAGCCGTTGATCTGATTAAACGAGATGCTGAGGCGCATGCCGCATGAACAGCTGGCAAATCGGCAAGGTTAAAGTCACGCGGGTTGTTGAAATGGAAGTCGCCGGCGGCACACGTTTCATCCTGCCGCAGGCAACCAGGGAACTGGTCAAGCACATTGACTGGCTTGCGCCGCATTTTGCGGATGAAGATGGCAATCTCATCATGAGCATTCACGCCCTGATCATTGAGACGCCAGCGCACAAAATGATTGTGGACACCTGTATTGGCAACGACAAACAGCGTAGCGTGCCGGCCTGGAGCAATCTGCAATTGCCTTTTCTCGCAGACCTGAAATCAGCCGGTTACGACCGACATGATATTGATACCGTCATGTGCACCCACCTGCATGTGGACCATGTTGGCTGGAACACCATGCTGGTTGATGGGCAATGGCGACCGACCTTTCCGGAAGCCCGCTATCTGATGGCCCGGGATGAATACCAGTACTGGGATAACAATGCGGCCGCAGATGACCTGAACGACGGCATCATGGACGATTCAGTCAGACCCGTTTTTGATGCTGGCCTGGTTGATCTGGTCGACATGAATCATCAGGTTTGCGACGAGGTTTTCTTGGAACCAACCACAGGTCATACCCCTGGCCATGTCAGTGTGCATATCGTCTCAGAGGGTCAGGAAGCGCTCATAACAGGGGATTGCATCCATCATCCCTGTCAAATTGAGCACCTGGATTGGGCGAGTTCGGCCGACTACGACCAGCAAGCCTCAACAGCAACACGCCATGGGCTCATGCAAAAGTACGCTGACAAGGACATCCTGATCATCGGCACCCACTTCGCGACACCGACAGCGGGTCATCTGAAGTCTAACGGCGATGGCTATTGGCTAGATGTTGGCTGAATGGTGACATCCACCTTCAGTTCGATCAGCGTGTAGTTAGCAGCGGCCAGGATTTGACCATAACGGTCCATCACGAAGCGATGAAACAGCGGCAACACAAAACTCCGCTCCCGATAGGTAAGATTAAGACTCGCGGTCGCCTGCCAGAAACAGCGATAAATGTACTCGGGCATCAAGGGGTGACTGTCGATATCTCGCTTGAGTAACGTTCTGAATCGGCAGGTCGTTTCTTTGATCAGCACCTTGTAGTGGTTTTCAACTCGTCGGGAAAAAGACTTCATACTGTCGGCGATTCTCCCTTCCGGCGTCGCAATGTGCGAATCATCAAGCTCACTGAAAAACGACAACCAGAGCTGATTGTTTAACTCATCAAAGACTTCACGATAGATGTCTTCTGAGACCTTCATTTCCCGCATGATATTAAAATGATGTGCCAGGGCCGATTCCTCTGTCAGCGTGGACATTTCTTCAAACAGCGCATCTGCGATGTTGAGCTTTAAACCCGTGAGCAGATATTCAAGTTTGTCGTCAACTCGATTCTTAACCAGGCCAAGAATTGCCGCCCTGGTACCACCCTCCTTGAGCGGCAGCGGAATGATCTGTGCGCCTCGTTTGACTTCCATGCTTTTCATCCAACACCTATCCAGAAACCTATAACTATCACGCCCGATACTCGAGACGCTATGCACAAACACGGCGGATTTACCAAAGCGTGCACCAGGTCACACTGCCGCCCGACGAACGGCGGTATTCCGGGGATTGGTGTATGATGACTGACCGCCGCGAGAATGCTTATGGACAAACAAAACCCTGATCTGACCTACCCTTTTGAGACATCACCGGCATACGGAACGACCATGGAAGTCGCCGACGGTGTTTACTGGCTGCGTATGCCGCTGCCGATGTCTTTGAACCACATCAACCTTTATCTGATAGAGGGTAACAATGGCTGGACCATTGTCGACACGGGCATCCGGGGTGAGGAAACTCGCGCGCTCTGGCACGACATCTTCGAGAATTGTCTCAACGGGAAACCGGTTACCCAGGTCCTCTGCACACATATGCATCCGGATCATACCGGGCAGGCTGGTTTTCTTACCGATCGTTGGCGGGCACCACTTTTGATGAGCCACGGTGAGTACTATCAGACCCGCGTCATGAATACGATGATGCGGGATGGCGGTAACTGGCAGATGAACGAATACTTTGAGCGGGCAGGTATCTCCCAGGATTTTCTCCAAAAACTCGCAGACATGCGCAGCAACTTCACGCCAGAACCCGAAGATCTGCCTATCCCCAATGCCTACATTAGACTCAGCGACGGGGATGAAGTTCTTATCGGCGGTCACACCTGGCAGGTCATCACGGGTAACGGCCATTCACCGGAGCATGTGTGTCTGTATTGCCCAAAACTGGCGGTGATCATCTCGGGGGACCAAATACTGCCGGTCATTACCTCCAACGTGAGCGTCTCACCGACAGAACCTTTCGGTAATCCCCTGGTGGGCTGGCTCTCGTCTCATGAAAAGTTCAAGCGCGCGATCCCTGACGACGTGTTGGTACTACCCGCCCACAATGCGCCCTTTTACGGGGTGCAAGCCAGACTTCAGGAACTGATCGATCACCATGAAGACCGGATGCTGATTCTGGAGGAGAATTGTGTCGAACCGCAGATCGCCGTTGATCTGCTGCCGCTACTGTTTAAACGAGAGCTTGAAGGGCATTCACTTTTTATGGGACTCGGAGAGTGTATCGCTCACCTGCACTGCCTGATGTCCCGCAAGCGCATTGAACGAACGCTTAAAAACGATCGTTACTACTATCGTTCAATTGACCCGACCCTGGCTGAACGTGCAACCCCCGGTCGCCACGAGGAGCCGGACGACGCGCCGGTTATGATCTGAACGGAAAGCCTCAGGCGAGCGGCCGCAACCGGCTATCTCGATGCTAATCAGCGGGGGGCTGCCCCCCGAATTCATCCACAAAAAAACAGGTCTCAATGCTCGCGCGGGTAGGTCTGCCGTACTTACCCTTCGGCCAGCCAATCGGCAACATGGCAATGGAAGGGGTTTTCTCCGGATCAAGTCCTAACAGCGTATCAATCTCTTCGCCATGGGCACGATGTGCAGTGGTGAGCGACGCACCGAGGCCCACAGCACGACAAGCCAGTAGCACGTTTTGAATAGCTGGAAACAGGGCTTGTGACTGCGGTGTGCCGCGCCGGGTCCAACCCGCAACAAACAACAATACCGGTGTTTCGTGCAAATGCTCAGCCAGATAAATCGCCGCCTTCATGTTGCGGCGTTTGGCCTCGGGATAATCCGGTGCCTTTGCCGCTTCAATAGCAGGCGCGATGTAAGACCGAAAGGTCTGTTGGTAAAGATCCGCGATCTGATGACGTTTCGCTTCATCAGTGACCGCCACAAAAAACCAGGGTTGGCGATTCCCGCCACTGGGCGCGAAGGTACCGGCCTCACACACTTTTTTCACCAGCTCGATCGGCACAGGATCAGGCTTAAGTCGCCGAATCGCACGGGTTGTTCTGATGCCTTCCAGCAGCGGCAGAGCCTCTCCAATCTGATCAATGTTTTCCACGTTTTTCCTTACGATTTTTTGCTGTTAAGTGACAATCTGCTAAGAAATTATCTGATACCAGTTGCCATCCGTCGCTACCCGACCTGCTTCGATCAATCGCGCCAGATGCATGGACATGCTCCGACGTTCGATCTCATCTATCAGAAAACCCGTCTGCCCGGGACGATAAACGAACCGGTGAGCGACGATATCATCGAGCGTGCGAGCCTGCTCGATATAGGTCAGGAGCCTTTGTTCCCGATCATCAATCATGGCTGAAAAATCATCGAGCATTGTCAGAAACCGGTCGCGGCCCTCAATCAAGCCCTTGTGATGGAAGGTCAGCCACCAGTGGGCATCTATCGTTTTCAGCCGTTCGATGCTCGCTTCAAAATCCTGCAGATCAGACCAGGCGTCGCCATAATAGGGGCCAAAACCGGTGAGTTCTATATCACCAAGATAGACCAGCCGCTCCGTCGGCAGCTCGCCCCAGGTGATTAAAAAGCAGCAATGACCTCGGGTATGCCCCGGCGTGTGGAGCACCTCTACCATGACATCACCCAGGTCGAAGCAGGTGCCATCTTCAAATACCTCAACACTGCCGCTGTCAGGCCCGCCGTGAGGATAATAAAAGGCCTGATCGAGTTCAGCTGCAAAGGCATCATAGGCCTGCCCCTTCGGCAATCCATAAATAGTCATCAGCCCGTCAAGACTCCGGAGTCCCAGGGCATCCTCTCGATGTGCGAACCAGGGCAAGTTCCGGAACAGATGAGTTCCGGCGATATGATCTTCATGGGTATGACTGTGAAGGACCAGATCCGCCTTTGGCAGCGCGTCCTTTCTCGCGACAACCCCAAGACAGGGGTCGACAATGGCAGACTGGCGAGTCCCCACGATCAAACACGAGTTGCCATAGGGATATTTGCCATTCTCGTATCCGAACAGCACCGTCACAGGACCAATCTGGCGCTCGACCAGGGTCGATGGGTCAATATTTTCAGGGCGCATCAGTTGCCGCTGACAGACAGAACGAGGTCCACAGACATATCCCACTAACATCAAAAATCTAGTCTAATGAGCCTCTGGAAGCTTGGCAAAATTCTTCAATGAGTTCCCCGCGACGATTGACTGAAAACCTGAAGCAAACCATCAGCGAGGCAGAACTGGTGCAGACAGCCCTGCCCGCTTGTCCGCAACTGTCGCTCTACCTGATCTCGGAGGCCTACCCCAGGGGACCGTTACCGCATGAGGAAATGCTGGCCATCATGGCGCAACCCGCCTACTGGGCATTTTGCTGGGCAAGTGGCCAGGTTCTGGCGGCAGAGTTGCTTAAACACCCTGAATTGTGCCGCGATAAAACCGTGCTCGACCTGGGTGCGGGCAGCGGGGTCGTGGCGATTGCCGCCGCCCTGTCTGGTGCAAGGCGGGTTATTGCCTGTGACCTCGATCCTCAAGCACTCGATGCCTGCCGCGCCAATGCGAAACTCAATGCCGTGGAACTCGAGACCCTGGATGACCTGGAAAAACTGGATTCACGCGTCGATCTGCTGATAGCCGCCGATGTACTTTACGACCGGGAGAACCTTGTCTGGCTGGATCAGTTAGCACGCTTCGCCGCCACGGTGATCATCGCAGACTCCAGAATTCGTGATCCCCAGGTGTTTAAAGGTTATGATGTGCTTGGTACACAAACCTCCTGCACCCTGCCTGATCTCGACGAGTTAAAGGAATTCGGCAAGGTCAGTCTCTATCGAAGAACCTTTGATCGCTGACCCCTAAGTCGAGATCCCAATGCGGTCTCGACCCAATGGCAGCGGTATTCAGGCAGCCGATACCAAACCATTACCTCACCAACAGTTCCTGCAACTGGCGCTGCCCCACTGCCAGAAACGTCACGATCAGTATCATTTGATCTAGGGGTTCCCTGTGGCCAGATATCCTGGCAAGACCGGAATACGGGGTCATCAAGGCATCCAACACCACGGAACTGAAAACCGCAAAAGCTCGCGTTATCACTGATCGCCGGTGTCACCGAGGCACGCCAGATACCTGCCTTTAACCGCCCTCGATTTTAATTGCAGAACGCACTAATCCACGCACCGTAGTGATGCGTAGATAACTCCATGAATTCCCTAACGATCCGCGCATGCCTTGTTCTGGCGATTTTGCTCTTAGCCACAGGATGCATGCAGACAACGAGGCAACCAATGCAAGCAGTACCTTACGTCGATATAAATCGCTTTATGGGTGACTGGTACGTGATCGCCAACATCCCAACCTTTCCAGAACGTGGCGCGTTGAACCCCATCGAGCGCTACACCCTCAACGAAGATGGCACCATTGATACAAAGTTCATGTTCATCAAAGGCAAGACGGGTGAACAGCGAACGCTAAACGCCAGGGGATTCATCGAGGAAGGCACCAATAATGCGATCTGGGGCATGCAGTTCATCTGGCCAATCAAGGCTGACTACCGGGTCGTTTACCTGGATCCAGACTACCAGACCACCATCATTGGGCGGGAAAAAAGAGATTATCTCTGGATCATGTCCCGGCAGAAGCAACTGTCCGAGGAAAGTCTCGCAGCGCTTATCAACATTACCGCTGACCTCGGTTACGACACCTCGTTGATTGAGATATCGAACTGGCAGCGACCGATGCAGGCCGAGCCCTTGCAGGATGCGATGTGATGTCTGGCATGTGTGAAGCACTTAAGCCATTGGCTCTGCTCGCCACCCTGGTTTTGACGGGGCTGTTCGCCGCGGAACTCGGCGCCTCAGTTACCCATACCATCGGGGTTGCGCGGGATCAGGACGATCAAGAAATCAGATATATCGAGCACCATCAGTATCTGGCCGATGGACAACACCGGGTTCGCTATTTCAGCCCTGAATACGAGTTGCTGGCAGAAAAAGTGATGTTCTATCCCGGACTTCCCCAACATCCCACGCTGACACAATCTGATTTCGTCACTGACACGCAGATCACCATCGCGCTGCAGGACGAAATTGCCGAGATGATCAAGACAAACAGCGACGAAGAAACTTCAAGCTTTCGCTTCGCACTTGCCGACAACATTGTCATTGACGCCGGGTTCGACACCTATATCAGGGCTAACTGGGAAGCGTTTGCCGACAGCCCGAAACAGCGCGTTAAATTCGCCGTGGCGGGCCAGCCGCGCCTGCTTGAGATGGAAATCAGACGCCAGCCGGGACAGAACGGTCAAACCACTTACACCGTCCGACCCACCAATTGGCTGGTCCGCGTCCTGCTGCCTGAGATCAAGCTCGCCTACACCGAAGACCGGCAACTGCTCCGCTATGAGGGCTTTTCCAACCTGAAACCGGGCCCCGGAGAAGGTCGCCATGTCGTCATTGAATTCGATCACTACGAACTCGACTCGGCCCTCTCTAAGCCCCTGCCTGACTGGATTCCGGAAAACCTGGCGGTTAAGTGATCCGGGTCAACCCGACGGGCGTATTAACAGGGATATTTGAAATGATGCCAGTTATGATGAGGTCAAAAGGAACAGCAGGCCGGAGCGGTTTGTCAAACGACACTATAAACTGGGATGAATACATCCAGCGGGTTGGACAAACTCGCGACAAGGCCGCCTTCAGTGCCTTGTTCTCGCATTTCTCCCCATTTCTCAAAGCTTTTTTGATAAAAAGCGGTGGTGTGACACCGGAGCATGCCGAGGAACTGGTGCAGGAGACCATGATCAAGGTTTGGCGGAAAGCGCCGACCTTCTCTCCTTCGCAAGCGTCCGCCAGCACCTGGATGTACACGATCGCCAGAAACACGCGGATCGACTGGCTGCGAAAGCAAAACAGACAAGACCCTGACAGCTTGCACGCTGACGACATCTACGACGATCGAGAGGAAGCAACCCCCTACTCGTCACTGGTGCAGATCAGGAACAAACGTAACATTGCCGATGAACTAGGTAAGCTCCCTGAAGAGCAGGCCGAAGTTCTGAAAATGATGTACTTCCAGGGAAAATCTGGACAGCAGGTCGCTGACACACTTGGCCTGCCTTTGGGAACGGTTAAGTCCCGTATACGACTGGCACTTAACAAAATGAAACTTGGTCTGACTCCCGCCTATCAAGAAGGAGTCGCAGAGGGTACCTATTCATGATCAAACGACATCCAGAACCAGACCTGTTGGTCGAATATGTCAGTGGTTCGCTGTCACTCGCGCCCTGCATCTCAGTGACGACGCATCTTCAATATTGTGAGAAGTGTCGCTCTTCTGTTGATTCACTCAAAGACATTGGCGGCAATCTGCTGGACGGCTTTGAGGCGACGGATGTGTCGGATGACCTCCTGGACCGCGTACTCGATTGCATTGATTCTGAAGAGGAACATGTTGATACCCCTGCGGTTGAAGCGGCGCCTTCTCAGCGAGGCACCGATCAGGTCGCGGATGATCTGCCTGCGTTCGTGAAAGGAATACTGCCTGCCGGCGAACTGGACTGGCGCAGCCTGACAAGTTCGCTGAAAGTCGCCCCCCTGCCTGTTGGTGAAGACAGCTTTGAACTGTCGCTGCACAAGATCCATCCCGGCGGCAAGGCGCCGGAGCACGACCATCGGGGACGAGAGATCACTGTGGTATTGAAAGGCAGTTTCTCAGACGAGGATGGGGTTTATCAGCCGGGCGATTTCATCGTTCGTGAACCTGGCGATATGCATCGGCCTTTCGCTGCCAGAAACGAAGAGTGTATCTGCTTGTCGGTGCTTGAAGCGCCCATCAAGTTAACGGGCGTTAAGCGGGTGCTTAATCCCTTCCTTAGTTTTTCGCCTCGTTAAGCCCCCTTTTACAGACACCATTCTTACCTTCCGGCCACCCCGCTGATCCAGCGGGGTGGCCTTAAAACCTGCCAGAACCGCCGCAAAACACACTACGTATAATCAACACCGTGCCCGTTTGCGGCTCGCGATTTCTCCCGGAATTGTGCCAATCCCTTAATCCATAAGGTCTCTGCGTTCGTAGAAGTTATTAACACACACCGTAAGAGAATTTTTAATGAGCGTTACTGCAGAAAACTTTGATACCTCCACGCTTTTTCTTTCTTCTAACTGTTCCCCTGAGGCGCGATTGGTCAGAGCGGCATTGATCGAGCAAGGCCTCGAGACACCGATGATCGAGAATGGCCTTTCTCGGGACGAGAAGTACGAAGCCATCAGAGCGTCAATGACTGACGTGGTAACAACACTCGGACTGGATCTGAGGGATGATTCCCTGGTCGAAACCCCCCATCGAATCGCGAAGATGTATGTCGACGAAATTTTTAGCGGTCTGGACTATGCGAACTTCCCTAAAATCTCCGTGATCGACAACAAGATGGGCGTCGAAGAAATGGTGAAAATCGACAACATCAATGTTGTCAGCACCTGTGAACACCATTTTGTCACAATCGACGGCGCTTCACGGGTGGCCTATATCCCTGGCGACAAGATCATCGGACTGTCAAAAATCAACAGGATCGTTCGGTTCTTCGCGCAGCGACCGCAGGTACAGGAACGCCTCACTCAACAGGTTCTGGTAGCACTGCAAACGCTGCTGGGTACTGATGACGTTGCCGTGACGATGGATGCGACTCACTACTGCGTGAAGTCACGCGGTGTCATGGACGTTAACTCTTCTACACAGACCACCGCACTTGGCGGCCGGTTCAAGGAAGATGCACAAATCCGCTCAGAATTTATGGCCTAGGAATTCCCGGTGGAAACACTCAGTGAGTGGCTGAGTAACCCTTCACCAAACCTGATATTCATGGTGCCGACGCTGGCTTTTCTGGAAGCCTGCGCCGGCATCGGCATTTTTGTCTCCGGCATTTTTTTGCTCAGCCTCGCCAGCCTGCTATACACCAGCGCGACGGTTGAGTTGCCCATCATCGTCGGTCTCGCTTTTGCTGGCGCCATGCTTGGCGACCAGACCGGGTACCTGCTGGGACGCCTGGCTGGTCACAGATTCTGGGACCACAGACTCCTGGCAAAATACCAGGGTCGCAAGGACCGCATTCATGCACTGTTGGAAAAATCAGCGCCCCTGGCCGTCATTGGTGGGCGGTTAACGCCAGCGCTACGGTCAATTACACCCATAGTCGCTGGCATATCAGGCTTACCGCCCGCGAAATTCATCGCGTACGATGCGTTAGCCTGCACGATCTGGGCGACCGGTTTGTACCTGCTGGTTACCGGTATCGCCCAGTTATAGTCAGGCTCTAAGGTTTTTGATAACGGGTTTGTTGGCCTCTGCAATTGATGCAGGGTGATCCGCATCTGTAAAGTCCACGATTTCATCCCAAACCTCGTTAACATCTTCTGCGGTGAAACCTTCACTGACGCTGAATGCGTGACCCTGTGCGCGCTCCCAGCGGACTTTGCCGATCCAGCCTGCACCCACTTCATAGAGCCCGCCGGTTTCCTGGCTGTTCTCATCGCAAAGTTTCACGACCAGCGGCATAACAAACTCAGGTTTCAGGGCATCAACCATCTCCTTTGGCATCACCGTTTCCGTCAGTCTGGAGCCAGCAATGGGCGCGATGGTGTTAACAAAAATATTTTTATTTCTGCCTTCAAGCGCAAGTGTCTGCGACATGCCGTGGAGCGCAAGTTTCGCCATTGAATAGTTGGTCTGTCCGAAGTTGCCATAAATACCAGCAGCAGAGGCAGTAAATATCAAACGGCCATAGTTCTGCTCGCGCATGTGAGGCCAGGCAGCATGGGTCACCTTAAACGCACCTCGTACGTGAACGTCATAGATCAGGTTCCAGTCTTCTTCTGTCATCTTGTGGAAGGTCTTGTCGCGAAGAATACCCGCGTTGTTAACCACGACATCTACCTTGCCGAATGTGTCCATCGCCGTCTGGATAATCTTCTCGCCATCAGTCACGGAGTCGTAGTTGGCAACCGCGTTTCCACCTGCAGCCTTGATCTCATTGACGACGACATCAGCGGCCGCTTGATCAGCACCATCGCCAAAGGCGGAACCACCGAGGTCGTTGACCACGACGCTGGCACCCCGGAGGCCCATTTCCAGGGCATAAGTCCGCCCAAGGCCATTCCCGGCACCGGTTACAACAACAACACGGTCATCAAATCTGACGTCACTCATGAATCTTCCTTTTCTTTGTATTTAGTGGGAGTAAGTAAAAAATCGGGGCGTATTATCCAACGCTGGACAAGCGGCGTACAGGAAGAAATTCCCTAAATTCTCGGCATCGGGCCTGAAAAAACGCTGCGAAGCGAACTAATCGTGAACCATAGCAGCGACAGAATCAGCGTCAGCATTGAGGTCCAGTCTGCCAATCTTTGCCACCAACTCATACGCCAGTTAAACGGCTGATTGGTGGCAAATCTTGCTGCCTGATCCTGCTGGGCAATCGTAAAATGATCCCCCGGGGCGCAGTTGTTCTCCTCAGGGAACAGGTAGCAGGCAGGGTTTTTGAGGTTAAGTTTGCCGGCCCGTTCAGTGAACACGGAACCCGGCAAGAGTTGCTTGATGGGATAGTTCTGCAGACTGTAACCAAACAGCGGCTGATAGCAGATCAACGAAGAACCACCATCAAGCAGCGCATCATCAACGCCAACAAAAGTTTTCTGACCGGCTTTCGCGGCCACAATACTGGCCACCGTAGGTACGGCGCCACCTGCCTGTACTTTCTGCCAGGCGTTATTCATGGCGGCAGGATCGTAATAAATATCTTCAGGGCGCTCAAAGTAAGCAGCGGAAACCCCAAGCAACACGTAAGCAAGTACGCCGGCAGTGATGGCGAACATGGTCGCCGTCTTACCAGTGAACTGGGCCACCGCCTGGGAAAACAGCAACAGCGACAGAACGACAATCACAGGTATCAACAAGGCAAGCCAGCGGATCGCCAGACTCATCTCCCTGAAATAGGGTAAGCCCTTGAGCAGTGCGTCTATCATCGGTGACTTGATTGATAAAATCACCGGCAAAGCACAGACAATGAGCAGCATGACAAAGGCCGCCAGCGACGCACCACTGGTTTTCCGCACGACCGCGCCGAGGCCTGCCAGCCCAAAAAACAGCAGCAAAAGTGGTACCAACGACACGCCAAACCGCAGCTCGTGGGCCATCACTGCATAGTCAATCTCGATCGGCAGTAAGCTGATCCAGGGATTCAGGAACAGCATCGTAATGATTGCGTATAACGCGTCAGCCGGTCCGTCGAACAGTCCCAGGGATAATGATTCTCGCGGAAAGTGTCTAACAAAGGCATAACCTGCAGCGAGCTTGGAAGCCGACAGCAGAATCGCCAGGCAGCCGCTTTGCAAAAAATGCCAGAGAGATCTGAACTCGCCTTTGACCATGGCGTGAACCAGCAGCAGCCCAGCAACCGATAACATCGCGGGCACGACAAAATTCAGCGCACCGCCATGCACAAAATAGGCGATCAGCAAACCGGCCAAAACAATCGGAGGGTAAGCCCGGTAGCTGATCACACCCGCAGCGCGGATACACAGCCAGGCAATCAAAGGAATCAATGGAAACATGTGATAGGAAAAATGCCCCGCTGCCATCCTCGCGATGTAAAACTCATTCAGACTGAACAGCGCACATCCCAGCAGCGCCAGAGCACCGCTTAACCCGAGGGCGCGGCAATACAGATACATACCCAGCGCACCAAGGGCACTAAATAACAGGAAACTCCAGTAAACAGCCTGCTGTGGATTGCCGAATATCGTGAGCAGTTGCGGGATCGAAAAGTACATCACTTGTGGGTCGGCGTAAAAAGGCAGGCCACCGCACCAGGCCGGCGAGTACCAGGGCAGTTCAGTCAACCCGTTTTCGACACGCCAGAAGTAACCATAGGCGAGCCTGGGAATAAAAGACGTATAGTCACCGCCCATGGTATCTGCCAGCAGAAGATTGCCAGCAAGCAGCGTCAAGTGCGCGCCAATCAGAACGATAACCAGCAAACCCAGAAGGCGGGCAGCAACTAACATTGCTTCAGGTGCCTCCGGCGGACTCTATGCTCAGAACGTAATCTCGATAGTGTCGCGCAGCGACAAAACCGCGGTGTGACCGGTTAGCGAGCACGATAAACAACAAAAACACTGACACAATCAGACACTGCACCAGAATAATTGACATGGAACCGACCACATCAGATGCCCATCCGGGCACCGCCAGTGAGGTGAACAAGCGGATATAGGTGGTAACGGCGATACCGAGCAGCGCAATCAGACTCAACACCAGTGACCCGAACAGCGTTCGCAGTAACGCGAGGTCGCTGTAAACGGATATCGCGGACAGACCGAGCAGCGTCAGGGCGCTCAGATTCATCTGGGATTGCCCGGTATAACGATCGCCTCGTGCTGTGGAGATCATGACAATGTCGAAGCGTGATTTCAGCATGGTCGCGGCCAGATGATTCCAGATACTTTCCTGATAGGTCAGGCGCCGCACGGCGTCGGCAGGCAGCAGGGAAAAGTTCCCAAACGGCAGATGTTTACCGGTGAATAGCCGAAACATCGCGCGATACACTCGATATCCCAGCTTGAAGGTCCCGCCTTCGCTGCGCTGATCCCTTCGGGCTACAACAATCGACGCGGGTTCAGCCCGATGGGCAGCCAGCAACCTGGGCAGATCGGAGGCTTTGTCCTCGCCATCTGCATCCATCACCACAACCGCATCGAACTGCGCGGTCTCTGCAAGATGGGCCAGCCCCACGGCAATGGCGCGTTGATGGCCGAGATTGCAGGTCATGTTCAGGACCTGAACGTTCTCCGGCAGTTCACTCATATCGGGTGATTCCGGTGAATCATCATTGACCGCGAGAATCCGGTAGCTGACATCCTCACCGGCAAGCGCGCGCTCAATATCCTGACAGAGTCGCCCGAAAGACTGCCAGTCATTAAACACGGGCGTGACGATAACCAGATCCATGCTTCAATCTTATCACGCAAGTCTGTCACTCCCGCATAACAGCAGCTACTATCTGCCCCGAGCATTGAGACACCCACCATCAGAAATGACTGCCTATATCGGCAACGAACTGGAAATATTCGCAAAGGCGACCAACTGGAAACGCTACTGGCGAAGCCGAATCAAGCCGTTCGTTAAAGGTGATGTGCTGGATGTCGGTGCCGGGATCGGGGCAACTCGAAAGAATCTGGAAGCTGTAGACTTCAGCTCATGGCACGCTCTGGAACCAGACCCTGATCTGGCGGTTCAGATCGACACCGCCAACTGCAAGGTTACGGTCGGCACGATCTCAGCGATCAAGGACAGTTACGACACCATCCTGTACATCGATGTGCTCGAACACATCAAGGAAGACGCCAGAGAACTTGCCGACGCGGCTGAACGATTGCGCCCCGGGGGCAAACTCATTGTTCTGGCGCCCGCGCATCAGAACCTGTATAGCCCCCTCGATGAGGCCGTTGGTCACTATCGACGTTATGACCAGCAGCAGCTCACCGCGCTTGGCCCGGAAACGCTGGTGCTTGAGCGATCAGAATATCTGGACAGCATTGGCATTATTGTTTCAGGCCTCAATAGCCGTCTGCTGAAGCAACAATTGCCTACTGAGCGCCAGATCTGGTTCTGGGACACGATTCTGGTTCCCTGCGCATGGCTCCTGGACGCCCTGACCTTGCGACGCCTGGGAAAATCACTGTTAATGGTTTGGAGCAAACCCCACGAAACGGAGGAAGTCCCCCATGGCCCCCATGGATAGAACAGAACTATTGATCGAGGCTGATGAACTGGCCGCAATCATCAACCAGCCTGATCTCAGAATCTTTGATGCTACCGTTGTCTTTGATCCTGCTGCCGAACCCGCAGCCGAAGCCTATCTGAAGCGCCACATACCGGGCGCTGCCTTTCTTGACCACGCCGTACTTTCGAAACCCGACTCACCCCTGATGTACACGCTCCCGGACGAAACAACCTTGTCGGCAGGTATCGGCAGCCTTGGCATCAGCAATGAATCACCGGTGATCGTCTACTCAACAGATATGATCGGCTGGGCAACACGCGTCTGGTGGGTGCTGCGCTACGCCGGGCATCACAAGGTGCGAGTTCTAAATGGCGGTCTCAATGCCTGGCAGGGTGATCTGAGCAGTGGCAAAGAAACCTACCCGGCAGCCACGTTTAAAAGCGCGCTTTCTCCCCGTATGTTCGCATCCAAGCAGGATGTAATTGACGCGATCAAATCCGGCAGTGCCTGCGTGGCGAACACCCTGACCCCGGAGATATACCGCGGAGAGACTGGTCTGCCCTACGATGGCCACATTTCAGGTTCAGTTAACGATCCATTCCTCGAGTACTCAAATGGCGCGTCATTGCGCCCTGATGAGGCAATAAAAGCCAGCTTCGCAGACAAGTCACTCGGAGATCGACTGATTACCTACTGTGGTGGCGGTATTGCCGCAACGGTCAATGCCTGTGCGGCAAAGCTCGCGGGGATTGAAGATGTCGCGGTTTATGACGGCTCCATGTCCGAATGGCTGGCAGAGGATTTGCCGATTACCCAGGGTAGTGACACTGGCACCCTAGCGGACTAGTTAGACCTCTTTAAAATCGTTAGCGGTTTTCAAACTATATTTTTCGCACCTGCAACAAATTGGCACTAACAATGTCACTTTGTTGCAATGCGCCATGTTATTGATGTTATTGCGATTTTTCTGAGTTTTTCGTTGACTTAGCCCCTTGTTTAACAAAATATTGACCTCGCCTACATAAAGGCGTGAATAACAAAACAATATCTGGGGGAGGACCCAATGCGATACAAGCTATTACCTGTTGCATCACTTGCACTCAGCGGCTGTATGTTTTCGTTTTCTGCGCTAGCAGAAGAAAAGAACATCGGACTCGAAGAGGTTGTCGTGACTGCACGTAAGCAGGAGGAATCGTCGCAAGATGTTCCAATTGCCATTACCGCACTCACAGAACAGTTACAGAGCTCAACTGTTCGTAATCTGACTGACCTGACTGGATTTATCCCGAACGCAACGATTGGTGAGGACGGGAGCCGAGGTGGCGGCGGCGCGGATATCAACATCCGTGGTATCAGCCCTACCCGTACCGATGACAACTCTTTCGATGCACCTATCGCGGTGATGATCGACGGCATCTACCTGGGTACGCTTGCGGGCCAGGTTATTGAGAACTTCGATATTGAACGAATTGAGGTCCTGCGTGGGCCACAGGGCACACTGTTCGGTAAGAACACAGTTGGTGGTCTGATCCACGCCATTCGAAGTCGCCCAACAGGCGAACTTGGGGGCAAGTTCAAGGTCACTGTCGGTGAGGAAGGCCAGCAGGAAGTGCGCGCTGTGCTGAACACATCGCTGATCGAGAACACACTTGCTGCCAAATTCTTCGGTACCTCGATTCAGGATGATGGGTTTCTGGACAACGTCACCATCGGCGGCAACACCGGCGAGACTGACTACATGAACTACGGTGTCACCTTTTTGTGGACACCCAGTGATCGTCTGGAAGCAACCTTCACCATGGAGCGATTCGACGACAATAGCCAGTTGAGTGCGTTCAACACGAACTACAACGCGGCACCCGGCGTTTTGCCTCCACCCACAGACCCTAACGACTCAGATTTCAGCGGTGGTCTGCTGGCGTGTATCTTCTTCCCTGCCACAGCCTGCCGAAACAGCGTCGAAACACCGGGCTTCTCGGAAAACGACACTGAGAATGAAGCAGAGCTGACAACTGACGCGTTCACACTGGATATTCGATACGAGCTGAATGACAACATGACACTGGTTTCCACAACAGGTTATCGCGACATGGAAGAGTATCGCATCTACGACTTTGACGGTTCTGCAGCGCCTTTCATCACCATTGAGCGATGGAACGAGTACGATCAGTTCAGTCAGGAGCTTCGTCTTGACGGTGTCTGGGATACCTTCAGCTTCACCGGTGGTCTGTACTACTTCAACAGTGACTTCGAGCAGGACTGGGTAACGGGTGGTGCTTTCTGGTCAATCCTGTTTGGACCAGCCCTCGCCGCACCTGGCGCATGGCAGTCTTGTCAGGCATTCGACGGTACCTTTACAGTCGCTTGTGACAGAGAACTCCCTAACTTCCCGAATGCTCCGTTGTACCAGATCCTCTACGAGACTCAGGAAACCACTTCTTACGCGGCTTTCGCGCAGGTTGACTGGGAGTTCGCTGAGAACTGGACGTTGACTGCCGGTCTGCGATACACCCGCGAAGAAAAAGACTTCGTTGCTGGCCAGGCTTACCTGACTACAGCAGAAAGACAGCGTAACCGCGCTTTCTTCGAGTATGCAGATCTGGACAATTCCTGGTCTGAAACCTCACCCAAAGTTGGTGTGAGCTATCGAATCAACGATACCTCTTTGGTCTATGCGTCTTACGCTGAAGGCTTTAAATCTGGCGGTTTCTTTGGTGTGAACCAGAACACGCGAGACTTTGAGCGTGACCAGTATGATCCCGAGCGATCTGAGTCTTACGAAATCGGCTACAAATCAACGCACCTGAACAATCGTCTGCGTTTGAATTTGACCGCTTTCCAGAACGACTTCATCGACAAGCAGGAAGCCTCAGTACAGGTTGACCCGGACACCAGCACAGTAGCGACGGTTTTCTCCAACGCTGCAGATGCGGAATACAAGGGTTACGAGGTTGAAGCTGAGTACGTTTTCAGCGAATACTTCAGAGCCTTCCTGTCTTACGGTTACCTGGACGCGTCTTACAACGAGTTTGAAACTGACATCAATACCGCTGACGGTATCGATCTGGTAGAAGATGCGAGCTTCCTGACACCACGTAATGCACCTGAGTTTACAGCGGGTGTTGGTGGTACGGTGACCATCCCACTGGGTACAGGTACGCTTGAATTGTTCGCTCGCTACACCAAGATCGACGAATTTGAATCCAACCTGCTGAACACGCAGCTGGGTCGCGTCGATGCTCGTGAAGATGTCACTGCCGAGATCAGCTACTACGCTGATAGCTGGGTATTGTCAGTCTTCGGTCTTAACCTGACTGACGAGCAGATCGAAGTGTTTACGCCGGTTGAGCCGCTGTTTGCAGTAGGCAGCTTGAACCAGGGTCGACGCTACGGTGTTGAGTTTACTTACCAGTTCTAATTCCTGGTAAACAGGTACGACAAAAATGCCCGGCAATTGCCGGGCTTTTTTTTGCCTGTGATGCAATCAGATTGTCGTGTTCAGTTCCTGCTCGCCAGCGGCCCCGAAGAAACATCCAAAGCCCGCTGGGCCCCCGTTCGTGCCTTGAGCATCGTCCAGTAGCGGTCCCGTTCCTCGTAGCCTTCAACAGGTACCAGACGCTCACAGAGCATCAGGCAATAACCCAGCATGATATCGGCAGCGCTGAATTCACCGGTGATAAACGCCCGATCGCGGAGCGCCTCGTTAACCGCGTTTATGCAGAGCACAACCCGCTCTTTCATCTCAGCAATCACCTCATCTCGTTCTGGTCTGAAATGACGACGATGATTAACAATCTCTCCCAGGGGTCTTGCAAAGGTCGCCTCGGCAAACCAACACCACTGCAGATACTCACCGTGAGCCTCGGTTCCTGCTGGCGGTTGTAGTCTTCCCTTGCCGTAGCGATCAAGGATGTACTGCAACATCGCCCCGGACTCGAACATACTGAATTCGCCATCCTCCAGAACCGGTACCTTACCAACCGGATTTCGGGCCAGCCATTCAGGACTCATTCGATAGGCCGCAGAGAACGATATCTCCTCCACGGCCAGACGTATCTCCAGCTCATCACAGAGCCAGAGCACTCTGGCGGAACGGGTCCCTGGGACATGATAAATTTTCAGCAATGTCTGACTCCCTGCTTCATTAACCAAGCACAAGATCTGCGAAGGTTCGAAGCTCATCCATACTCCGTGTGGATACCAGCAGCGAGGTGACAGGCGTTTCGCGCCAGGCGTTCAATCGATCCCTGATTCGGTCAACAGAACCCACCAGCGCAATCTCATCGGCCAGCTGCGTGGGTACCGCCATGGCAGCTTCGTCCTTCTTACCGGCAAGATAAAGATCCTGGATTTTTTCAGCCTCTTCCTCGAACCCCATGCGTTTAATCAGTTCGTTATGGAAGTTTCGTGACTTTGCGCCCATACCGCCGATATAGAGGGCAAGATTGTGCTTTAGAGGAATCACCGCCTGCTCAACATCATCATTAATGATTACAGGCATACCCTGCATGATTTCAAAGCCGGGTTTTGCGTTCTTAAGCTGGTCGGCGTAAACCTCCTGACGATAAGGGGAGTAATAGAGCGGTAACCAGCCGTCGGCGATCTCCGCAGTCATGGTCACGTTTTTGGGACCTTCGGCGCCGAGGAAGATCGGCAGATCCTCGCGCAGCGGATGAACAATAGATTTTAGTGGTTTACCCAAACCCCAGGCGCCTTCATCGGTATAGGGTAACGGGTAGTGCTCGCCATCATTGGTAACCGGCGTCTCCCTGGCGAGGACCTGTCGAATGATGTCGATGTATTCCCGGGTTCTCGCCAGCGGTTTGCCAAAAGGCTGGCCATACCAGCCCTCAACCACCTGCGGACCTGACACGCCCAGCCCCAGTATCATCCGGCCACCGGAGAGGTGATCCAGCGTCATGGCGGCCATGGCGGTTGCCGTAGGCGCTCTTGCGGACATCTGGGCGATACCCGTACCGAGACGGATTTTTGTGGTGTGTGCCCCAATCCATGCCAGGGGCGTAAAGACATCTGAGCCCCAGGCTTCCGCTGTGAAAACCGCGTCATACCCAAGCCTCTCAGCCTCCTGCGCAATTTCTACTGTTTTGGGGTTTGGTCCCGCGCCCCAGTAGCCTAACTGCAGTCCAAGTTTCAGATCACCCATGTTGTTTCCTTTGTCAGTTGTTATCGGACACAGTATGCCGACAGGCGCACTGCGGTTTATAGTCAGCGGCCTATCGTGCTAAAACCCCTCGGCTTTGTGTACATTGCGCCATAGTAAGTTCGGCAACCAGCGACGTAAGCGTTGCGTCAGGCGCGTACCCTTACCGGGAAATACAAATAGCTCGTCCCCGGCAATAGCCTCGTTAATGGCGTTCAAAACATCAGGGGCTTCAATGTGTTGCCCCTGATCAAAGACCTTTGGCCAGACCGTATCCCGGGCCTGCTCCAGCAGTGGCGTTTTTACTGGTGGCGGGCAAACACACAATACCTTGACGTTGCTGTCCCGGTGTTCGTGCGCGAGCACTTCGGTAAACGCCACAACGGCAAATTTGCTGGCGTTGTAGGCAGCCATATAGAGAATCGGAACCCAGCCTGCCAGGGAGGCGAAATTGACGAGTTCACCCTCGTTGCGTTCCAGTAACCTCGGCATCACGGCCTTACTGACGTTAACGACGCCGTTGTAGTTGATGTCCATAACCCGGTGAAACACGTCGATGTCCTGGTCAACAACTCGCCCCAGCGGCATGACCGCCGCGGCATTGTATACACGCCTGATGGGACCCAGCCTGGACTCGGTTTCCTCGACAGCCTCAAGCACAGCGTCATAGGAGGTCACATCGGTTTTGAAGGTTCTTATGTTCTGGTGATTTTCTGCGGTCTCAAGCAGGCCCTTTTCATTCACATCCACCGCAGCGACCTGGTAGCCCAATTCAGCATAATTTCTGGCGGCGAGCTGTCCCATGCCACTGCCAGCCCCGGTAATAAAAATGGATGCTTCTTTCATATTGACGCTGCGCCTTCAGGTCGTGCCACAGTAGTTTTCATCCCAGGTCTTCAGGTTTCTCCGGACCAAAAGTCCCAGCGGCCTCTTCTGATTCAAAACCCACCACATAAACAGCGGGCTCGGGACATCGGGCTGCGTGTAAGGTTCGTTCGGGAATCGTAATCAGGGCACCAGGGCCCGCTGGCAACAGCGTATCAGTGACGACATCCCGGGTTTCAAAAGCCCCGGCCAACACATAAATTTTCAGACTGGTTCTGTGCCAATGTACGTCCTCAAGATCGCCGGTCTGCATCTGCCCGTCTCTGGCGAAGCGGCCATCCGCCTCGATCAGCGCCCTCGCCTGCTCCCGCGTTTCGAAACCCAGCTGTTCAACGGTTACCGTCATGTGCCCTCCGCCATTTCTTGGTTATGGTTTGCGGGCAGCATAACAAATCAAACCAGTGGAAGCTGGTGACCTGACGAGACAAAACCAGCGCATTTTCATAGAATCACAGGTATCAGCATCCTTAAACGGTAATAGTGCAGCCCTATGAGTGAGTCAACGACCAACGAAACGCCACAACCTCAGACCCCGTATGAGATTCTGGGGGATCAAGGCATCAAAGATCTCGCCAGCGCTTTCTACGACGCCATGGATGAATTACCGCTGGCTGCCGATATCCGGGCTATGCACACGGAAAACCTGGATCACATCAAGCGCATGCTGGCAGCCTATCTCACCGGCTGGATGGGTGGTCCACCGGTTTATCTCGCCATGAAGGGTACGGTCTGCCTGACAGACCCACACGAACCTTTCCGAATTGGCCCCAAAGAGCGGGATCAGTGGCTTGCCTGCATGGATGAGGCGCTGAATCGGATCGACGCCAGCGATGATTTGAAGCAGATGCTCAAGGAGCCAATGTATCGGGTCGCAGAAACCGTGCGCAACTGTGAAGATTCCACCCCAAGGAATACTGGCCCCGATATCATTGCTGTTAACTGAGCGCGGTTAGCCAGCACCGCCGGGTCTGGAAGTCATCACCAGTAGATCCTTCGAGACCCCGTTAGCATCTTGGACGAAGTCTTTAAGCACCTGGTCGCGGGTGAAACCCAATCGTTGAAAAGCCGCTTTCGCACCGTGCTGATCAGCCATCATCCGCGCTGTCAGCACTTCCACGGAAAGCTCTTCGGCAATGTGAAATATTTCAGAGATCAGCAGTCTGCCGAGCCCACGGGAACGATAACCTTTGCCGATATTCACGCGTATCTCACCCATCGGGCTCCTGGCGTGATCGGTCATCTGAACCGATGCATAGCCCACCAGCCCTGCCGGGTCGTTGGCACGGACACAAACAGAGTCACCGCGCGCCATTCCTTCCAACCAGTGCTTCTGTATATCGGGCCGTGAGATATCAACCTGAAGGTAGGACAGATCGTAACTGGTTAATCTGGCAAGAAACTTGGCAAGCGCCTCGCCGTCCTCCGGCGACATCAGAGAAAACGTCAGCTTTGCCCCATCCTCGAGTTCAATAGTTCTTGGATAACGTTTGGCAATCGAATTCAGCATAACCTTGCAGCGCTCCAATGGCGGTTACACCCGCCACTGTACTCCAGTGGAAGGTCACCAACACAGAATAGTCTGTCGCCGGATCGGGTTCAATCAAACGTGTGGCGATAGCAACAGCACCAGAGGTTACGACCTTGTTAACGAGCCAGTATGATCAGCAACATGACTCAGTCACACCTCAGCAAACTTGTTGATCACCTCTTCCCCGGGGCTGCACTTAATGCAAGTGAGCGTCTGACCGGGGGTGTGTCTGCGGATGTCTATCGTCTCGATCTGACCCTGATGGGAGGCATCAATCGCAGTATTGTCGTGCGACTGCATGGCGAAACACATGCAGGGCACCCGGCCAGACTTGAGTATGCGCTCTTGCGGGCGCTCGCTGATACTGAAGTTCCCGTGCCGGAGGTGCTGTTTGCAGATGACAGCGGTCAAGTGCTCACAGCGCCATTTGTGACCCTGGCTTTCGTCGCGGGCACCACGGCTATCACCCGGATTAATTCAACCTGGCAAATCAAGAAAATGGCGGACATGCTTTTGAAAATTCATGACTGCCCAACCAGGGACCTGCCCGACTTACCTTTGCGTATTGATCCGCGCCCTGGGTTGTTTGATTTCCTGCCCGAAACACCGGTCACCGAGAGACTGCGTTCAGCGTTACTCGCGTTGCCTGACACTGCATACAAAGCACCACCAAAACTGGTACACGGTGACTTCTGGCCAGAAAACTTACTCTGGCAGAATCAGCAGATCTCAGCAGTGCTGGACTGGGAGGACGCGGCACTCGGCGATCCTCTGTCCGACGTGGCTACCGCGCAACTGGAGTTAAGATACAAGTTTGGCAAGGAGACCGCTCGTCGCTTTGTCACGGCCTATGCCATAAACACGTCGCTGGATACCGGGCGATTGGCACTCTGGCAGGTCTATGTCGCTGCTGCCGCCTATACCTATATGGGTGAATGGCGACTGGCGCCAGATATCGAGGCACATATGCGCAAAGAAGCACTCGCCAGTCTGGTCGAGGCTGGCGAAAACCTTATCGCGAGGACTCAGCAATAGCTGTGCGGCACTGGAGCGGTTCGCTGAAGTGACCGCTATTCAATGATGTTGGAATGCCCTGACTTATCCAGCAGGTTAATGGCCTTGCTGACCACAAGCGGATCAGGTTTCACCGCGACCTCCAGGTCTTTGTTGGTGTAGTCGAAATGACTTAAAACGAAACGCATTGCTTCCAGTCGACCGCGGGTTTTCTGTTCGGTCTTGACGATAACCCAGGGGGCTTCATCGGAATCTGTTTTCTCAAAAATCGTATTTTTAGCCGCGGTGTAACCATCCCATTTGTGCTGCGCTTCCAGATCGATAGGCGACAATTTCCACTGCTTCAGGGGATTGGTCTTTCGTTCTTCAAACCGTTTTGCCTGCTCGATCTTGCTGACCGACAGATAAAACTTGATCACTTCGATGCCACTTTTAACGAGCATTTTTTCAAACACCGGGGCATGTTCAAGAAAATCTTCGTAGTCCTTTTCCGAACAGAAACCCATCACCCGTTCAACACCCGCCCGGTTGTACCAGGAGCGATCAAAGAATGCGATCTGGCCAGCCGTTGGCAACTCTTTGACGTAGCGCTGAAAGTACCATTGGCCACGCTCTTCCGCCGTTGGCTTTTCCAGCGCCACGACCTTGGACCAGCGAGGATTTAAATGCTCCATAAACGCTCTGATGGTGCTGCCCTTTCCAGCGGCATCCCGACCTTCAAACACCAGGACTACCCGCTTACCTGATTCACGCACCCAGTTCTGAAATTTGACCAGCTCAATCTGAAGCAGAATTTTCTGGCGATGATACTCCCGCATCGACAGATGCTCAGGGTAAGGATAAATGACCTCGTTAAAGTACTTGCGGATCAGCTTTTTGGTAATCCTCTTGCCTGGCTCCAGCGGAATCGCACCCTCCGTTGTCTTTCGGGGGGATTCCGCTTCCAGCGCGTCAATCAGCGTTTCCAGCGGCACATCTTCAAGTAAATCCTGTATGGACATATCACCTTCGATTAAGCGTTGTCCGGCAATTCTAACCAATTCTGGTTTCCAGCCGAGATTCTTTACCAAGAATTAATTTTTGATCACTTAGAAAAACTTTGACCGATCATAACCAGGGTAAATTGACAAGTTGACTTATGCGCGGCTGCTTACTACTTTCGCAGACTCATGCGCAGGAACGGTAGAGGGGAAACGTTCAGTGAGAATTGGGGTATCACTACCTGTGAGAGAGATGGGCGAAGATCTCATCGCCATCCGCGATTTCGCCCAGGCTGCGGACGAACTTGGCCTGACTCATCTGCGCATACCTGATCAGATCATGCGACCCGGCAGTGGCCATCTGCACGAACCCATGATGACACTGGCGTATATCGCGGCTATCACGACGCGCATCGAGCTTGTGCCATCGGTGATCATATTGCCGGTTCGCCAGACCGTGCACTTTGCCAAGCAAGCGGCAGAACTCGACAACCTCAGCGGTGGACGAGTGAGACTCGGCATCGGCGTTGGTGGTAGCCAGGAAGAATATCGTTACCTCGGCGTGCCCTTTAACACCCGCGGCAAGCGGTGCACCGAACAGATGCAGTTGCTGCAACAGTTGTGGACGCAGGAAACCGTTGAATTCGAAGGTGACTTTCACTCTATCGCTGATGCCGGCCTCAACCCTCTGCCTCAGCAGCGCCCTATCCCCATGTGGATAGGCGGCAGAGCCATTCCCTCAGCACCTGTCATTCAACGGATCGCCCAATATGCCGATGGCTGGTTTGTACTTTGCGGCCCGGAAGATATCGACGGTGTTCGCTCGAAGATCTTTGCCGAAGCACAAAAAGTCGGTCGAGGCTCAGAAGAATTCGGTCAGGAAGCCGGTGTGGCTGTGGTGGGACCAAGAGAAAGCGAATGGCGGGATCGGGTGTCCAACTGGCACCAACACGGACTGACACACCTATGTCTGCGTACACTCGGCGGTGATTTGAAAGTATCAGAGCATCTGCCCAAACTTAAACAGGTCATGAATGAGCTCCCGGACGACGTCCGTTAGCGAGAGAACCATGCAAGAAGAAAACAATAAAGAAATCGCTAAACCACTCGAATGTCTGGAGAAGAACGCGGTCGTTAATGGCGTCCGGCTAACCTATTTCGAGCGAGGCATCGCCTTTCGCGGCCAGGGCCCAACGCTGCTGTTTGTCCACGCCACCGGATTTCACGCGCGGGTCTGGGACCGGATCATCAATGACCTCGGTGACTTCCATTCAATCAGTATCGATCAGCGTGGCCACGGTCGCAGCGAAAAGAAAAAGATATACCACTGGAACGAAGTCATTACTGATGTCGCAGAGTTCATCGCCCAACTTGATCTCAACAACATTCTTGCCATTGGGCACAGCATGGGGGCACATGCCCTGATAGGCGCGGCGGCAGGCATGCAGGATCGCTTTAAGCGAATTGTTGCTATTGATCCGGTTATTCCAGAGGAAGTTGCCTACCAGAGCGACGCACCGGCTGCATTTGAAAGTGCCGAGGAACATCCAACCGCGAAAAGACGCAATCAATTCGACTCGCCAGAAGAGATGGCAGAACGACTACTACCCAAAGGCTCATTCAGTGTCTTCGACAAGGATATGCTGATGGACTACTGTCGATATGGCCTGCTGCCAAATCAGAATGGTAAGGGCTACGTTCTCGCCTGCCCGCCCGAAGTTGAAGCCAGTGTTTATGTCTCAGCACGCTCCAATCGCGAAATCTATAATGCAATCAGGTCCCTGGACACCCCGGTGCTGATTCTGCGTGCCAAAGAACCACCCGCTGACCGGGATTTGATGGACTTTTCAGCGTCACCCACCTGGCCAGGGCTGGTGAATGAATTCAAACAGGGCCGTGAGATTTACTATCCAGAGCACACGCATTTCCTGCCGATGGAAATCCCCGATCAGGTCACCGCGATTATTCGTGACGAAATAGGCCTTTCCAGCAGCGATGACTGATCTGAAGTCTCTGCAAAGAAAACTGGCAGAGCGTTGGCAACATCGATCACCGGTTGAAGTGGCCAACCAGTTTTCTGCACCACTTTATGGTGGCAGTGGCGACTGGGATCTGCCCCCGGATGTGACCCCCAAAAGAGATCTTCTGTATCTTGCAGTCGGCATCCCTGATACCCGGTCTTTGCCAAAGGCTGCGCTGGAAGCGGCAGCCAACAAAGTTCACAATCAACCCGGTGATCTGGCGCTTCGCTACGGCTTTGGCCAGGGGCCGGCCGGCATTCGCGAATGGCTTGCCGCCTACCGAAACAGTCATGAACAGACTGATATTTCAGCAGAGTGGTTTCAACTGACCAACGGCTCGTCCGGCGCCATTGATTTAATCGTGCGTTCACTGATTGATCCCGGCGATGTCATTATTGCGGAAAACCCGACCTACATGGGCACACTCCATAATTTTCGTGGGGTGGGCGCGGAGGTGCGTTTTGTGCCGATGGACAAGGACGGACTGCAGACCGAAGCCCTCGAAAATTTGCTCAACGAGATTGCTGCTGAAGGCAAACGGGTCAAACTCATCTATACAATTTCCGCGTTTCACAACCCTACTGGCTACACCCTGTCAATGGCACGACGACATCGGTTACTGGAACTGGCTTATGCGCACGACGCGCTGGTACTCGATGACGAGGCCTACCGAGAACTGTGGTACGAAACCCCGCCGCCGCCGGCCCTGGCAACGCTGGCAGATGGCTACGGCGTAATTACCACCGGCACATTTTCCAAAACGGTCGCTACCGGGATCAGAGTTGGATTTATTCACGCCCGACCAGATTTACTCGCGTTGTTCGGCCGCATGCGCTTTGCCATGGGCCAGAACCAGGTAGGTCTGCGGGCTTTCGGTGAATTTCTCAATGCCGGTGACTATCAACCACACCTGGCCAATGTACGCGAGGTTTACCGACACAAACGGGACGTCCTCAACACCGCACTCGCCCGCGAAGTCAGCGACTATCTGAGCTGGAAAATACCCGATGGCGGCTTTTATCTCTGGGCATCCCTGGCAGAGGGCATCAACGTCAAAGACCTGTGGCGGACTGCGATCGAAGAAGGTATTGCGATCAATCCCGGGACCGGCTTCGCCAGTGCAGGCTCCGATGCCGCAAACTGTGTTCGCATCGCTTATGCGTGGACCCCGGTTGAACAATTTGATGAAGCCGCCAGACGCCTGCGCCTGGCCTGTGAACGTGTGTTATCGGGAGATATCGCCTGATGAAATCAGGACTCAGTATTGGTGCCACCGGCTCAGACCGTCTGCTTGCGGGAAACTTTGAAGACCGCCGCCGTCTCGCCGATAGAATCGCAGAGTCAGACATCGATCATCTGTTTAATGCTGATCACATCAGCTTTCATACCGGGGCCGGCATGGACGGGCTGATCAATGCCGCGACGCTGGCCGCCATGATGCCTGACATGGATATTATGATCGGTGTTTATCTACTCGCCCTGCGTCACCCGGTACCGGTGGCGAGGCAACTGTCATCACTTGCGCTGTCTGCGCCCGGCAGAATCATTTTAGGCGTCGGTATTGGCGGTGAAGATCGCCACGAAATGGAGATATGCGGCGTCAACCCTGCCCGGCGTGGCGATCAGACCAATCATTGTCTGAAGGCATTGGATGGATTACTGAGTGGTCAAAAGATCAGCTACCAGTGTGATTATTTCGAGTTCGATCAAGCCCTGATCAAACCCGCTCCCGACCCCTCGATTCCTGTGCTGATTGGCGGCCGGTCTGATGCCGCCATGCGGCGAACCGCCAATCATGGAGATGGCTGGCTAGGGGTGTGGATTTCGCCCCACCGGTTCAAACGATGTGTTGCGGAGATCAGCGATCAATCCTCACGAACAGCGCCCTGGTTACATGGTCTGCAGCTTTGGGCGGGGGTTGGCGCTCGCGCCAGAGAAAACGTCGCCAAAGGCATGGAAGCCTTTTACCGCGTACCATTTGAGCGGTTCGAAAAATACAGCCCCTATGGTTCACCTGAGCAGATTGCGGCATTCTTGAGCCAGTACGTCGACGAAGGTGCCCGCGTATTGAACATCGAGGCACGCGGCGATTCCGCCGAGGAAGCCATCGACGCCATCTCCGAAGTCAGCGCCATATTGCATCGCGCCTACCCCGACCTGTAGCCAGGGATGCCTATCAATCGGACGCTGTTAAGCCTCTATATCCTCACGGCCATCCTCATGATCGGCTACGGCGCGATCTTTTCGCTGTTAGCAGAGATTCGGGATGCCTTCGGATTTACCTCCGCAGGCGTTGGCTTTATTGGTGCTGCAGCCTTCGCGGCCGGATTTGTTGCCCAGCTGTTTCTTTCAAGATTTGCTGACGCCGGTTACGGAAAACTCATGCTTCAGACGGGTCTGGTCATCTGCATCGCCGGGACGGCATGGATGGCTTTGGCCGACAGCCTGTTCGAGTGGATTGCTTCCCGCGGTGCCCTGGGCTTTGGTTCCGGGCTGGTCAGACCTGCGATCCGGCGCTACATCATCATCAGCAATCCACAAACAGCAGGCCGTGCGCTGGGGACGCTGACCGCGTTTGAGACGGCAGGTTTTCTCATAGGACCCGTGGTCGCCGCTGCTCTGAACGCAACGCTCGGGCTTTCATCGAACTTTATCGCAATGGCCATACTTATTACCTGCTTTGCCCCATTTGTTATCAACATCGATATTCCGGCTGCAACCAACCCACCTGATCGCAGAATCATGCTGACCCTGATAAAACGCCCCGCCATGCAAGCCTGCATTGCCATGGGTATCGCGTTCTGGATCACCATCGGCGTATTCGAAGCCATCTGGGCCATATTTCTATCCGATATGGGTGCCAGCCAGATATTCATTGCCGTGACCATGAGCCTGTTTGGTATCCCCATGATTTTCATCTCGCCCATTGCCGGTGAGATGGCTCAACACCGGGGACCATTGAATGTCGCCGTATTCAGCATCGCCATCGCCATCGGTTGCATGTTGCTATACGGTGTCATGGATAACTTCTGGTGGTTATGTCTGCCCCTGGCTATCCATGCCATCGCCTATGCTTACACCATGCCAGCCATACAATTGGCGGTGACCCAGGCCAGTGGTGAAGATGCCGTCGCCGCTGGCCAGGGATTGTATGGCGCAACTTCCATGGCGATTGGTGCGATTACCGCTGCGCTGGGCGGTGTGCTCTATCAGGAGACTGGTGCTGCCGGCCTCTGGTGGCTATCGGCGGCCGCAATGGCCCTGCTGATGCTGGTAGCCTGGATACGAGGCGCGGCTCTCAGACAGCCCTATAACCTGCAGGCAGGTGCATAACCTGCGGCTTTAGCGGGCCTCGCCCCCTCAGTTGGGGGGTTACCGCTAGTAGTCGACCCTCTATAGTAGGTAAAACAAAAACGCTGCGACCATCCCTTGAAAGCCCAATCAGTTATTGTTGTTGAAGACATTGCAGAAACACTGGCGTGGCTGACATCAACCGTCAATGAGGTGTTCCCGGACGCCCGGATCGCTTCTGCAGATTCACTGGCCACTGCCCGGCAACTTATCGGGCGCGAAACTGCTGATCTGTTTTTGCTGGACCTGGGCCTGCCAGACGGTTCTGGTCTGGCGCTGATCGAAGAAATCAGAGCCGACCGCAGCGATAATCCCTATATCGTCGTCACCACCATATTTGATGATCGGGAAAACCTGAAAAAAGCTTTTCGTCTGGGCGCCAACGGCTACCTGCTCAAAGATGACGGTCGGGATGAAATCGTCAAGAACCTGCGCGGCATTCTCGTTGACCGTCCCCCGGTATCTGCGCGTTCACTGGATCATCTGCTCGATGACTACCGACCAGACGAAGCGCCTGAGGTCGCCCTGACAACAAGAGAAGAGGACTTGCTGAGACTCATCGCAACCGGTTGCACCGTCGCGCAAGCTGCTGAAAAGCTTGGTCTGACAGCCAACACCGTCAAGGGCTACTTAAAAAACATTTACGCAAAACTCGGAATCAGTTCCCGTGCAGAAGCAACATCCGAGGCAATCCGCCGAAAGCTCCTGCCAATAACCGGCAACTGCTAACCACTACCTGGCAGCCCGGGCGCCAGACGGTCTTGCGCCGTCGTCGAATCATTTACAAACAACGGCTTAAATCGCAGATGAAAACGCGTGCCCGTATCCATCTTGTCAAACACGGCTTCACTACCGAGTTGTTCCGCTCGAAAGGCGATATTCCCCAGCCCGGAAGAGCGCTGGCTCGGCTGAGGGGTCAGGCCGTGGCCATTGTCAAAATACTCAAGTAAAAGCTGATCACCGATATCATCGTCAATCTCTACCGATATTCGAACTTCTGTACATTCACTGTGCGCGAGAGAGTTGGTGACCAACTCCCTGATAATTCTACTGACGTGATAGCACTGCGAGGAATCCAATAAACCCGTTGGCAGGTCAGGGTCTTCAAACCACCGACAAACCACGTCTTGCGCATCAGTCCGCATTCTCACCTCCTCCCTGATTGCAGACAGAAATTCCAGCAGCGGTTCGTCCTGGTAGTTTGAACGGTAAACCGCCTCCCTGATACTTTCGAGCGCCGTGGTTGCGAGCCTTGCCACACTGCCTTCCCGCTCCTGATGCGCAATCGCCAGCAACTTTGAACCGACGTCATCATGCAGGTCCCGGTAAATTTTCTGCCGCTCTTCGGCTGCGGCTTTGGCCAGTTCAAGCTGATGCCGTTCTTCAAAACTTCTTTGCAGGGCCTGCCTTGATTCGTCAACGCGATCCTCAAGTTCTTCGTTCATCTTTTCCGCAACATCAAGTGCCTGCGCAAACCTCACAATGAGCGCGATCAGCAACACCGCCAGCAGCAGGGGTACGCCAAACTGCGCCAGGTGCTGCGAGCTTTCCCAGGCAGCTTCCGAGGCACCAAAAAACAACCAGAAGTCGTGTGCTGCGAATGACAGCTGCCCCAGCATGGCCAGGCAGATGGCCAGCGCCAGTTTCGAATGCCGCTGGATAGCATCTACCATCGCCCGAAGGAACATCCAGACGAGCCCTGAAACCAGCACCAGGTGGAACAGGTAGGCGAGCATCCAGAATACTTCTCTTGGACTGAAGGCATGCGATAGCAGCGCCACCGACCAAACCACAAACATGACACGCTGCAGCCGCTGATGACGATAGTCCAGAATACGGTTAAGAAACCCGAACAGGAAAAATATCCAGCTATCGATGGCCACGTGAACAAGCGGTAGCCAGGTGCCATAAGTTATGGGGTTAAAATAGATCACCATATGACTGGTAACCAGGCTCCAGGCAAGGCAAACCCCAAAGAACCAGAGATAGACACCATCGGATCGTCTGAACAGCCAAAGTGTCAGGGCACACAGCGCGGCCAACAAGCTGAAACCGAGCAGATACTCGTTCAGCTGGATCTTCCAGAACAGGGCTCGTTGCCAGGCTGCCTCGAGTCGCTCCGCATCACCGAATTTGACGTGCGTGAAGGTCCCGCCGAACGGACTGGGATTAAACCGGATATGAAACTCGTTTTCTCCTGGCAACCAGTCGCGCGGATGAATTTTTGCCACGTAACCTCTGTTCCAGGCTGTCGTATGAAACCCTTCTCGGAACTGATCGCCGCCAATCTCGCGGCCATTCATGTAGAGCGTCAGACTCATGTTGTAACGCCAGAAATAGAGCGCGTAGCTGCGAGTCAGGAAATCTTCGGGACGAGCGATCGAAAACCGAAACCAGGTTCTTTGATCACGATTAAGATTACCCACGCGAACCGGGCCATGGAGCACAAACGCATGCCAGTCAGCATTGTGAGGTGGCGGTTCGCTGACGTTGCTGAGCAACCGGTCAACTGCATGAATTTCGACGACTTCCTGCGCGACAACCAGCGGCGCGAGCAGCATGAGAACGAGCGTTAGCAGTGGACGGCGGGTGCCTGCAATAATGGTACGCATCAATACATCATACAGGAGAGCGGGTATGTCAGAGGAGTTGCAGGCGTTACTGGATAAACAGGCCATTTTGGAACTGAGTTATCGATACTCAAGAGCCTGCGATCGACTTGATAAAGCTGCCCTCGCGGCCGTCTACTGGCCGGATGGTACGGATGATCACGGCATCTTCAAAGGCAGTGCGCCTGAGTATGTTGATTGGGTCATCAGCTTCCTGAAAAGCTGGGTAGCCACCCATCACGACAACACCAATAGTTTGATTGACCTGCACGGCGAGACCGCAACAGGTGAAGTTCACTGGACCGGTTACTACCAGCTCGAGATTGATGGCGTATCAAACGATACCCTGGCGGTTGGTCGATACATTGACCGCTACGAGAAACGCAGCGGTGAATGGCGAATCCTGCATCGTACCTGCGTATCCGACTGGTCGCGGACCGCGCAGACAAGCAATGACCTGCGCAACAACCCTGACCAGTCGCTGGTTGGTAAACGTGGCCAGGATGACCTCGTCTACCAACGCGACACAATCGGGATTATCCGCTAATCCATCCCACGCTTGCCGGCTTCTGCCATAAACGGCTGATACTCGGCGAACGGTGAGGCATTGCCTGTACCGATGGTAAGACCGGCATCGGTCGTCAGCGTCAATCCTGAGGTATATCCAGACTCATCACTGGCAAGGAAAAGCGCGGCGTTAACAACATCCTCAGGCAAACCAGGGCGCCCTTTGAGCGGCGAGGTTTCTGCCAGATTCTTGCGCGTTGCTTCAAGATCTGTGTGATCACCCATCGTCGCAGCCACCATCGGCGTTGCCATACCGGCAGGCGAAATAGCATTGGCACGAATGCCGTGGGCCGCAAGCTCTGCAGCGACACTCTTGGTGAGACCGATAATAGCGTGCTTGGCAGCGGTGTAAGCATGTGGACCCAGACCACCCATGATACCGGCGGTACTGGACATACTGACGATTGCACCAGTGCCCCTTGGAATCATAACTCTGGCCGCGTGCTTGCAACCGTAGAAGCAACCATTAACGTGAATGTCCATGGTCTTGTTCCATTCCTCGGCGGGTGTCGTGGCAATAGGTCCTACCGCGCCAACAACGCCTGCATTGTTATACATGATGTCAAGCTGTCCGAACTTTTCGACAGCCGTATCGACCATATTGGCAACTTCGTCTTCTACCGTGACATTGCAATGCACATAGACCGCGGCATCGCCGAGCTCCGCAGCAAGCGCCTCACCGGCATCATCCTGAATATCGCCCAGCACAACCCGTGCACCTTCCTCTACGAAACGCCGTGCAGCGCCCGCACCAAAACCACTTGCGGCGCCTGTTATCGCAGCTACCTTTCCTTCCAGTCGTCCAGCCATTTGCAGATTCCCTCTCAGTCGTTGTTGTTAAAGTTCTTTATTAAAGCAAAGTGATGCTTGCACTTCGAACCCATTTATTGCGAAAGTCTGGATCATTGACCGAGGGAGTTATCTACTATCAGCGAAACCATTCCCTATCCGAACCGCCGTTACGCCTGGTTTGTTGTCTTTGTCCTGATCCTGGCTTCCCTCATCGCTTTTATCGACCGGCAGGTGGTGGCGATCGTGGTTGAGCCCATGCAGGAGGACCTCGGGGTCGGCGATACCGAAATTGGCTGGCTTTATGGCGTATTTGCGCTGTTCTACGCGGTCGCCGCAATACCCATTGCGCAACTCGCTGACACGAAAAGTCGCAAGCACATCATCGCGATCGGTATCTTTCTCTGGTCCCTGATGACTATCGCCTGCGGCCTGACCCGCGACTACTGGCAGATATTCCTTGCCAGAATCGGTGTCGGGGTTGGCGAGGCAACACTCAGTCCCTCCACGACCTCGCTGATCGGAGATTATTTTCCAAGAAAGGATGTCCCCCTGGCACTGAGCATTTTTCAGACCGGGCCAATCATCGGCACCGGTATCGCCTTTATCATCGGCGGGTTTGTGTTGGATATTGTGCAGAACGCCGAACCCATGGTACTGCCCTACTTCGGCGAACTGCGACCCTGGCAGCAAACCTTTGTCTATGTAGGCCTGCCCGGTGTTTTCCTGGCGGCGTTTTTTCTGTTGATCAAAGAGCCCATTCGCCGCCCCTCAACGGTGCCAGTAGACAAAAGCAATATGGCCCAATTGATCGATTTCTATCGCGAGCACGCGCGCGCGCTGACCTTTCACCATCTGGGTTTTGTTTCACTGATTCTCACGGGATACGCCTTTGTATTCTGGAGTGTGACCTTTTTTGTGCGTGTTCATGGCGTCGAAGCTGCAGAAGCCTCGCAGATCTTTGGTTGGATATTCGTGGTATTCGGTCCCATGGGACCACTGATGGTCGCCTGGCTGGCCAAAATATTGACTGATCGCGGTCATGATGATGCCAATATCACAGCTGGTATGATCGGCGGCATCATGACAATACCGGCCGTGCTGCTTATCCAGATCGCACCTACCCCCTTCTGGGCTTTTGTCTGCTATGCACCCGCATTACTGGCCGTGAACTCACCTTTTGGTATTGCTGCGGGCGCCCTGCCGGTGATCACACCACCTCATCTACGTGCCCGGGTTGCTGCCGTGTACATGCTCACCGGTGCCTGCGGGATGATGTTCGGACCACCCATGGCCGGCGCCTTTAATGAATACATTTTCCCCGGTGCGGAAGGTGTTAGATATTCGATGATAACCATGACCTGTTTCTTTGGTGTTGTCGGTGTGATTCTGTTGGCCTTCGCTCGCAAACCTTATGCTGAATCGATGCGAGCGGCGAACGCATTGGAACGGGCCTAGTCGGCTCTCTGCGTTCTTAGCAGGCTGATTGTCACCAGTGCCGGCAACAGCAACCCCAGCGATAGCCAGAAGGCAAGACTATAGTCTCCCTGCCATTCATAGAGCAGACCATAGGTTATTGGCCCAAATGCACTCACTGCCAGAAAGGGACCCACCAGACCCAGGACGCTGCCAAAGGAGGCAACGCCAAAATGTCGAGCCACCATGGCGCCCAGTAAAGGCAAAAAACCGCCGGCCGCGAATCCCAACAGACCACTGAGCACCAGCAATAAACCATAGCCAGGCGAGGTCAGCAGGCCGCCAATCACCGTACCGCAGGTGGCAAGCGCGAGGGTAAACAACCAGCGATGGTCAAAACGATCAGCCATCACACCAAAAAACAGCTTGCCGCCGATCATGACCGAAGCAAACACGGAAATGAGAAACGCGGTTTCGATGGAACTGATACCAAGATTTCCGGCATAAGGCCGAAGATGTTGCTGAACACTCCCAAAGACCGTCACCAGCGGCAGAAAAGACAACACAATAATCCAGAACACCCTGCTCTTTAGAATCTCTGCAACCGTCCAGAAACGTGCTGGAACAGGCGATTCTTCACCAGCAGACAATTCAGCGGCCCCCTCTGGTTCACAGCCCATTTCTTCCGGCGATGTTCGAACCGTCAGCCAGACCAGTGGCACAACAATCGCAATAAAACCAAGACCCAACATCCAGTGAGCAGATCGCCAGCCAAAACTTTCGTAGAGCACGCTCACCAGCGGTGCCATCAACACGCCGCCTATGGAAGTACCGGTGGTAGACATGCCGATTGCCAGGCCGCGGTTTTTGTCAAACCACTTTGCGGCCAGGGTCTGCGCAGCGAGCGGTCCGGAGAGCAGCACGCCAGACATGACCAGTGAGCCGTAGATAACAATGATCTGCCAGAAAGCTGTAACCTGAGAAATCAGCACAAAACCAATGCCTGCACCACTGGCACCCAGACAGATCAGCACCCGAATCGAGTAGCGATCCATGGCATAGCCGGCAAAGGGAGCCATAAGACTCTGCGCCAGGTTTAAGATAGTGATGGGTATCATGACCGCGGTTAATGACACGCCAAGGGCAGGGTCGTCCAGCCATTCACCAACCCACAGGGTGTAACTGAAGAAAATGGTGCCAAACAACATTGCCTGGAACACAAGACTGACCGCCACAATGTTCCAACCGTAGTACCAGGGCAGCTTCATACGATCTCCCGCTTTTGCCTGAGAGTACAGGTTACTTTGCAGACAGGGAAGAAATTGCTAATTTGAGCTTATGAAAGACATCAACAGAATGGACGATCCCATCGTTCCAGAATCCCTGGACGAGGTCACCCTGATTAACCCGGAAATTCAGGAGTGCCCTTTCCCCACTTACGATCTGCTGCGTGAGGAAGCGCCGGTTTTTCAAGACCCGGTGACCGGAATGTTTGTGGTCACTCGTTATCAGGACCTGCGCAAAATCGCCCTGGACTACGACAACTTCAGTAATCAAAGATATTCCAACGACCCGGAAAAACATACGCCAAGCCAGCAGCTGGCCTATCGGCTGTTCAAGGAAAAAGGTTGGGTACCCGGCGCCTCACTCGCAGCACGAGACGACCCGGAACATAAACAAATGCGCTCGCTGTTTGACGATGCCTTTCGCCCGAAAAGAATCAAGGAAATAGAGCAGAGCGTGGAGCAACTTGCCTACGATCTGTTTGACGCTTTTATCGACGCTGGCGAGTGCGACTATGTTCGAGCTTATGCGGTACCCCTGCCGCTGTTTATCATCTGTCGACAGATGGGTGCCAAAGACGAGGACGTATGGCAGATTAAACAATGGACTGACGCCTGGATTAAGGGGCTTTCTATTGGCCTGGAAGATGAAGGGGTTATCTGGGCAACAGAGATGGAAATTCAAGCGCAGCATTACTTTCAAGCAATCTTTGAAAAGTTACGCGCTGAACCGAACGACACGCTGCTTTCTGACCTTGTTAATAACGAGGTGCCCGGCTGGGGGCGACCGCTGAACGATAATGAACTGCACGCCGAGATGATGCAGGACACATTTGTTGGTGGTTCGGAAACCACCACCAATGCAATGTCGGCCGGTATCATGTTGCTGGATCGTAACCCCGAAATCTGGACGAAGTTAAAAAGTGATCCCGACCAGTACCTGGACACCTTCGTTGAGGAAGTTGTGCGACTTGAAAGCCCGGCCCAAGCCATGACCCGCGTCGCCAGACACGACTACGAACTTCACGGCGTTTTGATTCCAGCAGGTGCTGTGGTTGACCTCCGATACGGAGCCGGCAATCGGGATGAACGCCATTTTGAGTGTCCCCATGAGATCGATTTGACTCGCCGCAATGCGGCTTCACATCTGGGGTTCAGCACCGGCACACACTACTGCCTGGGGGCTCCCCTGGCCCGTCGCGAACTGTACTGGGGTTTTAAAGCTTTCCTCGATAAGATTGAGTCATTCCGTGTCATTCCCGAGAAAAACAACCTGCGACATCTGCCAAACTACGCCCTGCGCATCCTGAAAGAACTACACATTGAATTCACACCGACATCCTGAAAGAGACCCATCATGACCAAGCTAAGTGCACCAGCCGCCCCTTTTCAATACGCGTGGCATGTTCCCGACCTGGAGGCCGCCGCCGAATACTGGTCCACCGTCCTCGGCATCGGTCCCTTCTTTGTCAACGAAGTGGACACATCAAGCTATGAGGGCTTTAAGTACCGGGGTGGCGATGGCTCTCTCCAGATGCGACTGGGTTGGGCTCAAAGCAAAGAAGGCCAGATTGAACTGATTGAAGTCACCTCAAAGACACCCAATGTCTACCATGACCTGATTGCGCCGGAGGCCACCGCCTTTCATCACGTGGGCATCTGGTCAGATGACTACTTCGCCGACAAGGCCCTGTTGTCAGAACGCTACGAAATCGCGATGGATATGGGCACCAACACCAACATCTGTTATTTCGACACATCCAAAGACAGCGGCAACATGGTTGAGCTGATTGAACGCAATGACGGCATCGTCGGCCTGTTCGCCATGATCACCAAAGCAGCCGAAGAATGGGACGGCACACGTCCCGTTCGTACAATGGCGGAATTGATGGGCGGATGAATACGCCCAGTTACGGTGACGGTGATACGTCTTTCCAAACTGCCGGTGGTATTGAGGGTGTGCAACGTCTGGTAGAGGATTTTTACGATGCCATGTCCACCAGAGCCGATGCCAGAGTGATCAGGGAGATGCATCCTGACGATCTGACCGAGAGTATCGATAAACTGGCCAGATTCCTGTGTGGCTGGCTGGGCGGGCCTAAGCGCTACTCTGAAAAGTACGGTGGCATCGCCATCCCACCTGCACACAAACATCTGGCCATCGGTGAACCTGAAAAAGCGGCATGGCTCGCCTGTATGAGCGATGCCATCGCCAGACAATCCTATCCAGACGCGTTCGGGCAATATCTGATCGAGCAACTTGCAGTTCCGGCTGGCCGTATCGTCGTTCTTCGGCAAAAAATTGATGAGACCTGACAACAGAGCAAAACGCCAGGTCACCTGCTAACTATTTCTGAAAACACTGGAGCAAACTATGTCCACACCCATGGGTGTCACTTTCGGCAGTCTAGGCGTACTAGGCCCCGCTGCTGCCCCGGCAATCGCAAAATCCGCCCAGACACTGGGTTATCAGTCATTCTGGACGGTGGAAGCGACCGGCACAGACGCAATGACGATGCTGGGCGCTGCTGGTGTCGCCGCGCCAGGTATCAGCCTTGCTACCGGGATTATCCCGATACAGCTGAGAGCGCCAACGCTGACCGCGATGACCGCGGCGACCCTGCAGGCAATGAACCCCGAGGCTGATATTCTGTTGGGTGTAGGCGTCTCCGCACCAGGCATTCTTCGCGCCCACGGTATTGAAGCCACCGACAAGCCCATTGGTATGATGCGAGAGTATGTTGCACTGCTGCGAGAATGCCTGTCTGGCGAATCCGTGACTTTTGAAGGTGATTACTTTCAGTGCAGCCGTTTCAGATTAGGCGTCCGGCTGGATGAACGTAAACCCAAAATCATCATGGCGGCACTGAATCCACAAATGCTGAAACTTGCCGGCGAGGTTGCCGACGGTGTCCTGCTTAACTATCTACCCGCATCCCACGTCGCCGCTTCCGTGGCGCAGGTGCGCAAAGGTGGTGATGCAGAAATCTACGCCTACGTGCACGCGGCCGTCGGTGATCTGGATCGATCGGCCAACAGTGCGCGCCGGGACCTGTTTAACTATGCCATGGCCGATGGCTACGCACGCATGTTCCGGGAGGCGGGATTTGCAGACGAAGTTGATGAGCTCAGAGCAAAGCAGAAAGCAAAGGACCGGGACGGCGCCGTGGCCGCCGTGTCTGAACGTATGATCCAGGCAATCGATTTTATCGGCACGGAACATGAGGTCACTGATTTTGTCAGGGCCTACATTGATGCCGGTGTTGCACATCCGGTGCTGATGCCAATGCCCTGGGGAGAGGATCGCCGTGCCGTTGCTGATGCCACCATGCGGGCAGCGATAGCTGCGATATGAGCGATACCTCAAAAAAAGACCGTTGGGATCAACGGTATCGCGGCTCGGAATACGTCTTTGGCACCGAACCCAATGACTTTCTCAAAGATATCGCGCCGCAGATACCACCGGCATCAAAAGTCCTGTGCCTCGCCGATGGCGAGGGCAGAAACGGTGTATACCTTGCCAGCCTCGGCCACGACGTCACCAGTATTGATCAATCAAAAATCGGTTTGGAAAAGGCTCGCCTGCTGGCAGAAAATCGGGGCGTCAGTTTGAACACGGTTGTCGCCGATCTCACCCGCTACGAATTCGGCATCGACCGATGGGACGCCATCGTTTCTATATTTTTCCACATCCCTTCTGCGCCCAGAAACCAAATTTATGCAAGAGTCACCCAGGCGCTGAAACCGGATGGGGGCCTGATGATTCTGGAGTCATACACACCGGCTCAGCTTGAGTTTGGAACCGGCGGGCCGCCGACAGCGGACCTGATGATGACACGCGAATCAGCGCGGGCGTGCTTTCCCGATCTTAGCTTTGATCGCTGTGCCGAACTCGAGAGAGATGTTATTGAGGGAACGGGGCATACCGGAAGAGCCGCAGTATTACAGGTAATAGCCAGAAAACAGAACTAAGCACTGCCCGGTGTTGGCAGGACTGTGGTATCCATTTCGTCCGGCTCAAGCCCCAGGGTAATGAGCACTTTCGACATCCCCATAAAAAGCCCGACACCCAGCGCCAGTTCGGCAATTTCGTCCTCGGAAAAATGTGCCTTCAAGTTCGCCCGCTGCTGTTCAGTAAGCTGACCGGGCAGGCCAATAATGTCATCGGTCAACTGCAGCGCAGCCACGGCTTTTGGATCCAGTCGATCTTCGTAACCGTCTTCAATCTGCGCAACCACCTCTTCTTCGAGACCCGCTACACGAGCGGCGTCAAAGCGCACGTTTTTTCAGAAGCCACAATCGGTGATACGCGCGTTCCTGATGCGCGTCATCTCTTTTACTTCCTGGCTGATAATGCCCTGCTGCCAGAACGCAGCATAAAGCTCACCAAAGCGCGAGATGACTTCGGGTGTGTGCATCATGACTGTGCCGAATTCGGCGGGTGCTTCAGGGATCGCAGATTCAACACGTGGTTTTGTTGACATGGTTACTCCTTTAAGCCGAGGGTGGTATCAAGCCGTGCGGAGACATCAAAGAACGCCATGGCCGTCAGCAATGCCACACAACCGGCATCACCGAACGCGGATTTGATGGCATCAACCTCCTCGTCCAGCAAATAGTGATGCTGAAACGGCATCTTTTCCGCGGCGACAAGCGCAACGCGCTCGGCATCGCTAAAAGGCGAATAGTCTGTGAGCAATAACGCGACTGCCTCCGTCTCTGAGATACCCGTGGCCTCGACGCCATGAATCTGCTCGATTCGTGCCTGACAGAGCGCATAGACCCGCGCCGGGACCGCATCACACTGCCTGATCGCGTCTAAAAAGGCCTGGTACTTTTCCTGCAATCCCGGGCGAATGGCCAGAAAGCTCTGGAAGGATTCACCCGGTGAATGCAACCAACTCGACATCTCAGTAACCGAGAAGTCTGGCGTACCGGTCGCGATGAAACGCAGGATTACCGTAGAGGGTTTCCAGCACCCTGGCACGCTTTAAATAAAAGCCTGCATCAAACTCATCGGTCATACCGATACCGCCGTGAATCTGAATAAGCTGGTTTGACATGACATGCAGAAAATCACCCACCTTCGCTTGCGAGAGTGACGTCAGCTCGGCAACCTTGTCGCCCTCAGCATCTATCGCCTGCAAAGCGGCTTCCATACAGGATCTGGACAGCTCCATCTGACCGTACAGTTCTGCCGCACGGTGACCTAGTGCCTGGAAAGAACCAATCACCTGCCCGAATTGAACGCGGGTTTTAAGGTAATCGAGCGTCATATCAAAGGCCTGTGATGCGGTGCCAAGCATTTCTGCACTAAGCCCCGCACGTGCAAGATCAAGTAAACGTTCAAGCACTTCCTCGTCGCCGAGGGTATCAGTCGAGGCAACCGTAACCCCGTCAAAGTGCACGTTCGCATATCCCCGGCTGTCCATGGTCTGCATGGCTTCACGAGACACACCGGCTGCTCCGGCGGATACTACAAACAATTTGATTTCGGCGCCTGCCCTGGCAGCGACGACAAAGTCTGTCGCTACCATGCCCTCAGGCACAAATGTCTTGTTACCCGTCAGGACATAGCCGTCGCCTGACGCTTCTGCAGTCGCGCTGATGTTGGCTGGCGCGTGACGAGGACCTTCATCAACCGCCAACGTCATTATCATAGAACCATCAACGATCTTTGGCAGAATAGCCTGCTTCTGATCCTCGCTACCACCCAACAGCACAGCTGAGGCGCCCACGTAGGCAGATGCAAACAGCGGCGAAGCGGTAAGTTGTCGGCCAACCTCTTCCAGCACAACGCCAAAGGTCAGGTAACCCAGATCTGAACCGCCGTACTGTTCGGGCACAATAATGCCGGTCCAGCCCATCTCGATCATGCCCTGCCAGGTTTCTGGCAGATAACGTGATTCGATGCCACTGTCGCGCATTTCGCGAAACTTCTGGACCGGAAATTGTTCGCTGACCCAGGATTTCGCCTGGTCACGAATCATCGATTGTTCTTCAGTCAGTGCAGCCATCGACGCTATCCCTTCTGTGTGTTCTCGGGTAACCCGAGAATATTTTTGGAAATGATGTTGTTTTGAACCTCGTAGGAGCCGCCGTAAATTGAGATTGCCTTACCCCAAAGCCAGTCACGGACGTTGTCGAGTTCATCGGCTTCAAAATTGTCGCCTTCCCAACCAACGCCCTGCGCGCCCATGATTTCCATCGTCAGTTCATTCTTACCCTGGGCAACCCGGGTCGCTGAGTTTTTCAGGATCGACGCTGCCGCACTGACCTTAACCTGGCCCCGCGCCTCAGCCGTGATACGACCAATGGTCAGGCCATGGGCCTGGGTGTGCATGAGGTAATCGGTGAGCCGGGTCCGTAAATCTGGATCTGCGAGCGCGCCGGAATCGTCGGTGCCGACATATTCTTTAGCGATATCCTGCAGGGTTGGCTTACTACTACCACCCGGGCCCCGGGCCTGAGTCTGACTTTGACGTTCATGCTGCAGGAGCCGCTTGACCACACTCCAGCCTTCGTTTTTCGGCCCCAGCAGATCACTTTTTTCCGCTTTGGCATCGTCAAAAAACGTTTCACAGAAAGGTGATGCGCCAGAGATCAATTGAATGGGTTTGGTCTTTACGCCTTCCTGATCCATTGGTAAGAGCACAAAGCTGATACCGTCACGCTTCTTGGCATTCGAATCGGTACGAACCAGCGCACCACACCACTGCGAGATATCGGCACCGGACGTCCAGATTTTCTGGCCGTTAATCTTGTAGTAATCACCGTCGTCTTCTGCCTTGGTGGCCAGTGACGCAAGATCAGACCCGGCATTAGGTTCAGATAATCCCAGGCACCAGCGAATTTCGCCGCTGGCGATACCGGGCAGGTGCTTGGCCTTCTGCTCGTCCGTTCCGTATTCCAGTACGGTAGGACCTACCATGGTGACGCCCATACCCGCCAACAGCGGAATCGGATTGAAGGCACCCTGCTTCGCCATTTCCTGACTGACAATCTTGGCTTCCGGATCGGAAAGCCCGGCACCACCAAATTCTGTTGGCCAGGTTGGCGCACCCCAACCCTTTTCCGCAAGCCGCTGACGCCAGGCGTCGAGGTCTGCTTTCGTCGATTCATCCGCCTCACCTTCAAGGCCCATGCTGGATCCAGCCAATGATCGAGGGAAATTTTCTTCGACCCAGGCTTTTGCATCTTCTCGGAAACTATCGAGGTCTGCCATTTCTCACTTCTCCTGCTTTCAGACTAGCGCTTAAGAGGCTTTCGCCATGTTGATAATCTTGAGTTGGGTGAACTCTTCCAGTCCCTCTTCACCGAGTTCTTTACCGAGGCCAGACTGCTTGGCACCGCCAAAGGGTATACCCGGGTCAAGTTCTGCGTGTTTGTTAATCCAGATTGTACCTGCATCCATCTTCTCAGCGACCGCATAGGCTTTATCTAGATCTGACGACCAGACAGAGCCCCCCAGCCCCCATGGGGATGAATTGGCGCGTGCCACAGCATCATCCTCGTCAGAGAATTTCAGCACGGGTAAAACAGGTCCGAACTGTTCCTCGTCAACCAACCGTGAGCCTTCCTCGATATCACGTATGATCGTCGGTCGAATAAAATATCCGGGTTCGTCAGGCACTTCGCCGCCAGCGATCACAGTACCCTCGGATCTGGCTTCGTCGAGCAGTTCCTTAACCCGGTCATACTGCATCTTGTTGTTCAGCGGTCCAAGCTTGGTGCCCTGTTCAAGGCCGTTGCCCATGACCGTTTCGTTGGCAATGGTTGCAAGCTCGTCACACATCTCGTCGTAAATGCTTTCGTGGACATAAAGTCGCTTCATCGCGATACAAACCTGGCCCGAGTTCTGAAAAGCACTATCAAACAATTTGGGCGCCGCCTCCTTGGGGTTCACATCATCGAGGACGATACCGGCGTCATTGCCACCTAATTCCAGCGTAATCCGCTTTAGCAGACCGGCGGCACCCGCCATCACCTTGGCGCCAGTCGCGGTTGAGCCCGTAAAAGAAATCTTGCGGACGTCGGGGTGCGCCGTCATCGGTGCGCCGAGGTCGTTGAGATCGGTAATGAAGTTAACAACACCGGCGGGTACAACATCCTTAATCAGTTCGGCGATACGCAGCGTGCTGAGCGGCGTTGTCGGTGCAGGCTTAATAACAATCGTATTTCCCGCAATCAGGGCCGGCGGCAATTTGAACGCCATCAGGACCAGCGGGAAGTTCCAGGGTACGATAGCCCCGACGACACCCAGCGGCATGCGATGCGCTTCAACCTTTCTGCCGTCGCTGTCATCCAACACCTGAACGGGCAGATCAAGAGATGTGAAGTAGCGGCAAAAGGCCGCAAAACCATAGGCTTCGCCAATGGCGTCGCCGAGTGGTTTGCCCTGTTCTTCTGTGAGCAACTGGCCCAGTTCTTTGGCATTCGCTTCTACGACATCAGCGATCTTGAGCACAATCTCCTTTCTGGCGTCGATGGACGTGGCACTCCAGGCAGGAAAGGCTGCCTTGGCTGCGGCAACAGCGGCATCAAGCTGTGCTTCAGAAGCGCGCGGGCAATCTGCCAACACCTCTTCAGTGGCCGGGTTGACGACGGGCATCGTGCTGTCACCCGCTACCAGTTCACCGTTAATCAGAAGTTTGTAGTCGCTCATGGGTTACTGTCCTCGAATTTTTAAGGCCCACATCATAGGAAAATCGAACCCGATTGACCACGTCACCAGACCCAGTGAATCAGCCCTTATAGCCCCGATACATGCAGCAACAGGCAACTGTCTATATAGTGTCCAGACGGTAAACAGAGGGCAGTCAAATGTGCACCAGTCATGATGTAGAAAACCACACAGAAAGTGAGGATCCACGAGACGGCTACAAGCTCGCGGACTGGCCAAAATATCCGGCAGATATGCAGTTTGAAATGGGCTCCGGTGTTGCTATCGACAAGAATGACATCATCTACCTGTTCACCCGCGATATTGAACACTGGGCCACGCATCCACTGGCCATGCAGGACAAAATGGGCAAAAGCAGCGTCAGCATGTTTACCCGGGACGGTGAATATCTGGGCAAGTGGGGTAAGTCTGATGAACGCGGCTTTGCGCTCGGCGCCCACACCATCTACATCGAATCAGACGGCATGTTCTGGACAACGGATCGCGATGGTCACACGGTGAGGAAATACACGCCCGAGGGTGAGTTACTCCTGGAGCTTGGAACCTTTGCGCAATGGGGTTGTGATGCCAACCACTTTAATGGCCCAACTGCGGTTCTGGTTCAGCAGGATGGCACGATCGTCGTCGCCGATGGCTACTGGAATTCACGCCTGGTCTGGTACACCCCTGAGGGTGAATTTATCCGCTCGGTTGGCGGTTGGGGACGCGGTCCCGGTCAATTTAATACTCCCCATGCCATCACGCAGGATTCAAAGGGGCGCATCTTGGTGGCCGATCTGGTGGGCGGTAACTTCCACGATTACATGACCAAACCCGGACAGATTGCGCCTGAAAGAACGCAGCCAGAGGAAGGTGCGGTGCATCGCATTCAGCGCCTGACACCAGAGGGGGAGTACATTGACGAGTGGACACATATCATGCCACTCAGCCTCGCCACCTACGGTAACCGCATCTATGCCAGCGACAAGATGAGCGATTTGGCCGTGTTGGATGAAGAAACAGGTAAGGTGCTGGAACGCGTGGACAAGATATCAGTGTATATCCACCAGTTCGCAATGGATTCCCACGGGGACCTGTATGCGGCTTCAGTGTATCCGGAGCATGCCGGTGAGAAGCGCGGTCGCGAAGGGCCCAGCCACAGGCGCTGGACACGTTAATCCGGAACTCACGGGGCCTCACGGGACCTCACGGGACCCAAAAGACTTATAGTTTAAGAATCTGCTTGCCGATGTTAGCACCGGAGAACAACCGCTTAAGCGTGGCCGGGATATTTTCGAACCCCTGCTGAACGTCTTCTCGATAGATGAGTTCACCGCTTTCCATCCAGCCCTTGATACGGGCCAGTGCTTCCGGATAATCCTGTTCGTAACCCCGCAGCAGAAACCCTTCCATCTTCGCCTGTCGGAATACCACGTTAAAATAGTTGGCCGGCCCTGCAGGCAGGGTCTCCTGTTCATACCTCGAAATACCACCGCAGATAACGACTCTCGCATGGTTCGCTATGCGCGCCATGACATCGTTCAGCACCGGGCCGCCAACGTTGTCAAAAAACACGTTAACGCCACCAAACGCGACTTCTTTCAGCCGGGCTTTAACGCTTTCCGATTTGTAGTCAATGGCATGATCGAATCCGATCTCCTGAATCCAGGCGCACTTCTCGGCACCACCCGCGGTGCCAATGGTTTTGCAGCCGCTGATTTTCGCGATCTGACCAACCACAGAACCTACGGCACCGGCAGCACCCGAAACCATCACCGTGTCACCGGCCTCCGGCTGTCCGATACGCAAGAGTCCAAAGTACGCGGTCAAACCCTGGGCACCTAGTGGACCGAGGTAGGCCGTCAGAAAGCGATCATTCTCGAGGATCTGCAACGCCTTGCCCGCAACGGTGGCGTACTCCTGCCATCCCAGAGCACCCAGCACCTTGGCACCTTCGGAAAAATCGGGATGCCGGCTTTCGACGACTTCGCCAATACCTCGCGCACCCATCACCTCGCCCATAGTGCCGCCTGCGGAGTACCCGGCAATGACCTCAAGCTGACCTTTTTGCGAAGGTTCAAAACTCAAGCATTCAACTTTAACCCGGACTTCGCCCTCGCCCAGGGGCTGCAGTTCTGCTTCATGTCGCTTGAAGTCGGTGAGCTCCAGCGCTCTGCCGCGCGGGTTGCCATCAATCAGCCATTGTTGATTATTTGTCATATCACTCCGTTCCTTTTATCTGTTCTGCTTAATATGGTTAAAAATTTGAATCGAGAAGTCTGCACTCAATCGTTGGATTTAAACCGAATCCGAATTTCTCTCAAGGCACGATGCGTGAACGAAGGCAGATAACGCAGATCGCTGGCAGCCTCATCCAGCGTGAGATCGGACAACCGCGTCAGCAGGTGCTCAAAGGCCACGACCGCTTCGAGGCGCGCCAGCGGCGCACCAGGGCAAAAATGAATGCCCTGGGCAAACGCCAGGTGTTTATTCGCATTGGCTCGACAGACATCAAAGCCATCGCCCTGTTTAAAGAGCGATTCGTCTCGATTGGCCGCGCCATACATCACACCAACGCCGGCACCCTCGGGGATGATTACCCCCCCTAACCTGGTTTCTCTGGTCGCACTTCTGAAATGGGTTTGTACCGGGGATTCAGTACGCAGTATCTCTTCAACAAGATTGGGGATCAAAGACTTGTCTGCGGTGACTTGCTGCATTTGCGCGGGGTGTTGCAGTAGTCTCAGCAAGCCTGAGGTGATGGTATTGGTGGTTGTTTCATTGCCTGCCACAAGGAACTGCGTGACGATGCTTACCAGCTCCGCATCATCCAGCGGCCGCTCACCCTGATAACGCGCGCGTACCAGGTCGGAGATGAAATCATCGCCGAGATTGTGCTTTCTGTCCTTAACTATCCCACCGACCCAGTCAGCGAATTCCCGACGTTGCTGTTGCACCGCGCGCATTTCATCGGTCGACAACATGCCACCGAGATGCGAGATCGTATCCGACCAGGCTTTGAACTGTCGCAGCATGTCTGCAGGTAGATCCAGCGCTTCCATGATCACCATCAGTGGCAAGGGAACCGCGAATGCATCATTAACATCGAAGTAACCCTGATCGACAAAGTCATCAATCAGCGAATCAGTGATCTGTCGGATCCGGGGTTCCCAGGCGGCTACCCGCTTCAACGAAAAGGCTTTGTTCACCAGATTTCTGTAGCTTCGGTGTGTCGGTGGATCCGCTGTTAAGAGCGTGCGAACCTCTCCCGCTCTGGGTCGGTGACTACCGTCCGGCGCTGCTGGTACAGCAACCCCGGCGGCGGATGAAAAGGTTTCCGGGTCCTTAACGACCTGCATGACAAGATCATATCGGCTGACCAGGAAAAAGTTTCTACCCGGTACTTTATAGACCCCACCTGCATCCCTGAGGGCCGAGTAATACTCAAACGGGCACGCTATCAGGGATTCATCAAGTGGATCGAGGTTTAGAAGATTTTCTGACATACCCCGAAGTGTAGCCTCTTTTCATTTTCTGCACACTAGTTTACTGTACCATCCAGACGGTATAGTTAAAGATGACAAAAACAAACACAAACAAACACAAACAAACAGAAACAAACAGACCGACAGCAGAGACAGCAGAGACAGCAGAGACAGGCTATGAGCACCAGAGAGTCGTTATGAGAAGCAACAATAAACGCGCCGAAATCCTTGCTGCCGCACTGCAAGTCGTTGAGCAGCAAGGCGCCAATCATTTAACCATTGATGCGGTCGCCAAATGTGCGGGCTTCTCAAAGGGTGGTGTGCTCTACCATTTCAATTCAAAGAAGGCGCTGTTGAGCGGCATGCTGGATTTTCTGATCGAGTCGAATACGGCGCGAATCGCCAGCCGATCTTCGAGCGACTCGTTGCTGGCGGCCCTACTCAAAGAAGAAAACCAGATGACCCTGACCGAGCGCCGGGCATCTATGGCCCTGGTTGCCGCCGTCGCAGAAAATCCGGACCTGCTGGAACCTGCAAGAAAGCACATGAAAGAAGTGGTTGAAGAAATTGCGGCACACAGCGAATCGAAAGAGGACGCCCTGCTCTTGTTTCTTGCTAATGAAGGACTGCGGTTTCTCAACCTGTTTGAGCTCAATCCCCTGTCGTCGTCTCAGACCAAACAGATTTCGCGTTTACTCAGTGAACGTGCAGCGGAGCTTTAAGGCATGATCAAGCACATCAAACATCCGTGGACCCTGCCACTTTTCTGCAGTTTGTTGTTGATGGCAGCGTGCACCGATCGCACCCCACCGGAACCTGAAACGCAGTATGTCAGACCAGCAAAACTGATGACCATTGAAGGCACCAGAGAAACGCGAACCCTGGTTTTCACTGCCCGGATCGAAGCGCTGCAGACCATTGATCTGTCGTTTGAGGTTGGCGGCCCCCTGGCAGATATCACGGTCCGAGAAGGGGAAACTGCCATCGCCGGCGCACTGGTTGCGGCCCTGGAACCCACCGAATTCCAACTGGCCGCCAAGGAAGCGGAGGTGGAGCTCAGGCTTGCCAGGCAGGACCTCCTGAGGAAACGCGAGGTCCTGAAAGACAATGGTATTGCCAAGTCGCTGGTTGAGGATGCTGAAACCAACTATGCCTTACAGAGCGTCAGGCTGCGGCGAGCAAGAGAACGCCTCGATGACAGTCGTATTTACTCACCTTTTGATGCCTATGTCTCAAGGCGTTATTTCGACTCCTATGTCAACGTGACCCCCGGTGCACCGATCGTCAGGCTGCACGATCTGACGCAGCTACAAGTTGTTATCAGCGCACCGGAAACGCTGGTCGCCACAACCAACGCAGACTCACTGGTCAGTGCCTGGGTAGAGTTTGGTTTTGCACCGGGACGCCGCTTCGAGATGATCTACTCCGAGAACCGCGGCGAAGCAGATTCGCTCGCCCAAACCTATGAAGTGTCGTTTAAGATCGATAACCCCGAGGACCTGAACGTCCTGCCCGGCATGACCGGCGAAGCACACCTTGAGATACGTGCCGCGAAAGATGAGACCATTTTGCTACCGGCCTCCTCTATCGTGCCGGCCGCAGATGGCAAACTGTCGGTCTGGGTTTACAACCCTCAAAACCAGGCAGTGACACGTCGACACATCACAACGGATGCGCCAACCCAGGGTGGCGTCCCTGTCACCGAGGGCGTGGTGCCCGGTGAACAGATCGTGGTTGCCGGTGCCAGTCAGTTACAGGAAGGCATGCGCGTGAGGCCACTGCAATGAACAACCTGGCACGCTTTGCCGTCAGCAATCCCCTGTATGGCTGGATTCTGATTCTGGTTTGTCTTGCTGGCGGATTGCATGGCATCCAGAACATTGGTCGTCTGGAGGACCCGCCCTTCCCGATCAAATGGGCGTACATCATTACCAGCTACCCCGGCGCATCCGCAGAAGAAGTGGAACTGGAGGTCACAGATCGCATTGAAGAAGCGCTGCAGGAATTACCTTACATTGAGATGATGCGTTCAAAGTCTGTACCTGGACGCTCAGAGATTCAGGTAGAACTTCTCGAGAAGTATGGCGCAGAGGAAACACCCCAGATCTTTGACGAACTCCGGCGCCGCGTCTCTGAAGCCAATATGTTTCTCCCCCCCGGGGTCAGTCCCTCACTGGTAGAAGATGACTTCGGCGATGTTTACGGCATTCTCTATGCGGTCTCGGCCGAGGGATACAGCAACGCTGAAATCCAGGACATGGCCAAAACCATTGCAACCCAGATGAAACTGGTTGATGGCGTCGCCAAGGTTGATGCCGGAGGCCTGCCACAGGAAGCCGTCTATCTGGAGTTTGATGACAGTCGTCTCAACCGCCTCGGTTTGTCGATTGACGAGATTGCCAATCGTATCTGGGCAGAAAGTCAGGTTGTGAAGTCTGGCGCCGCGATGTTTGATGGCCGGCGCTTGCAGATCTCCCAGAGCGGCAGCATGACGTCAGTGGCTGCCCTTCAGGAAATGAAGATAGGCACCCCTGGATCAACCGAGATCATCAGACTCAAAGATATCGCCACGATCAAGCGCACCACCATCGAGACACCATTTGAACTGACCAGACTGAACGGCAAGCCGGTTTTTACGATCTCCGTTTCCGTCACACCTGGTGAAAATGTCGTCGCCGTCGGCAAGGCCGTTGACGACAAGCTTTTAGCCATTGAAAGGACACTACCCGTTGGCGTGAGTGTCACGCCGGTTTACCGGCAGCATGACGTCGTTGAAGAGTCGATCAACAACTTTTTGAAGAATCTTGCGATCTCCGTTTTCACCGTGGTTCTGGCGTTGAACCTCTTTATGGGCTGGCGCGCAGGCACTGTGGTTGGCGCTGTCCTGCTGCTGACCGTGCTCGGTACGATTCAGATCATGTACGTCATGGAAATCGAGCTGCAGCGTATCTCGCTGGGCGCTCTGATGATCGCCATGGGGATGCTGGTGGATAACGGCATTGTCATCGCGGAAGGTATGGTGGTTGGTGTGCGTCGAGGCATGAATGCCAAAGAGGCTGCAATTCAGTCGGTATCCCGAACCCAATACCCGCTGTTGGGCGCAACCATTATCGGTATTCTTGCTTTTGCCCCCATCAGTCTTTCAGATGACAACAGCGGTCACTTTCTGGTCTCTCTATTTCAGGTTGTGGCGATATCGCTGCTACTCTCCTGGTTACTTGCGATCACCATCATTCCCTTGTTGGGCAATTACCTGCTCAAACCCACGGAAGCCGTAAGCGAACGTGATCTCTACAAAGCCTGGTACTTCAAGCCCTATCATTTTCTGATCCACTTCGGCTTACACCGCGCCTGGCTGACCACGATGATTATCGTTGTTATCACCGGAGGCTGTCTTTATTCCATGAAATTTGTGCAAACCGCCTTCTTCCCTTCCAACAACACGCCCTTGTTTTACGTGCACTATCGATTACAGGAAGGCACGGACATCATGACAACTTCCGCAGACATTGCCCCGCTGGAGCAGGAACTGCTCGCTATGGATGGGATCAGGGCGGTGACAACCTTCGTTGGCAAGGGGTCGCCACGCTTTACGGCGATCATGTCCCCGGAACAACCTAACCCCGCCTACGCAAACATGATCGTCAGCGTCGAAGACGTGACACAGATGGATGCGCAGATGCGCGAAGCCCAGGACATACTGGCAGCGCTTCGCCCGGATGCTGAAATTGAACTCAAACGCGCGGAATTCTCGCCTAGCCGGGGCACCAAGATCGAAATGCGATACTCAGGTCCTGATGCGGGTGTGCTCCGAGCGCTTGCCGAGGAAACCCTTGATGTCTACCTGAAAAACCACCTGATCGATCGCAAGACCGACTGGCGAAATCAATCGTTGCAACTTAAGCCGGACTTTAATGAGGCTAACGCCAGGCTTGCGGGTGTGTCACGCCAGGATCTCGCCAAGTCACTGGCATACAATACGCTGGGCCTGGACATTGGGCTGCTGAGAGATGGCGACAAACTGATTCCGATTGTGGCCCGGGCACCTGATGCGCAGCGTGTTGACCTGGAAGGACTGATGGAAAGACAGGTATGGAGTGCGACACAGCGGCGCTACGTACCAATGAGTCAACTTGTCGGCAGGTTCGATTTGCAGGCCGAGAACACCACGGTCTTTCGCCGCGATCGCATCAGGACAATCACCGCGCAGGCAAACCAGCCCAAAGGTCACAATGTGAATCAATACTTCGAACAGGTGAAAGCAGAGGTTGAAGCGATTGCGTTACCACCGGGATACAGCCGTGAATGGGGCGGCGAATTCGAATCCAACAAGATGGCAAACCGGTCACTGGGGCAGCGGATGCCGATTGCCTTTGGCCTGATGTTTTTCATCACGGTATTAATGTTTGGCGCGATCAAACAGCCCGTTGTGATATGGCTGACCGTCCCGATGATTCTTTGCGGTGTCGCCATCGGACTGCTGATCACCAATCTTCCGCTGACGTTCCCATCGAGCCTCGGAGTTCTGTCGCTGTCCGGTATGCTGATAAAAAACTGTATCGTCCTCGTAGATGAAATCGACAAACGACTGGCTGAAGGCCCTCAGACGATTGAGACCATGATCCTGGCAAGTCTCAGTCGACTGCGACCCGTTATGCTGGCAGCGTTAACCACGGTGTTCGGCATGTCACCACTGCTAACCGATGCATTTTTTCGGGAAATGGCGGTGTGCATCATGAGCGGTCTGGTTTTTGCCACCTTGCTGACCCTGGTTGCGGTACCGGTGTTCTATCGCATCGCCCTTGGCAAGCAGGTGACTGAGAAAGAAACAACCCAAGCGCAGACTCCATCGGTTTCCATTGGCTGAAAAATGTCCCTACAATGCCAGCCATCTAATCAATCAGAGGATCAAGACATGGCAGATGCCTATATTATCGACGCTGCACGTACCCCCAGAGGGATCGGCAAACAGGGCAAAGGTGCCCTGACTGAATTCCATCCCGGCCGTCTGCTTGCCAAAGTGTTCGAGGAAATCGGCAACAGGAACGACCTGAAAACAGAAGAAATTGATGACGTGGTTGTGGCTTGTTCTTCCCAGATAGGCAAGCAGGGTTCCTGCGTGGGTCGGATGGCCGCACTGGATGCTGGCTGGAGCGACAAGGCCTGTGGCATGACCCTGGACAGGTTCTGTGGTTCAGGCATTACTTCCGTCAACATCGCAGCCGCCAACCTGATGAGCGGCATGGATGACCTCTGCGTCGCTGGCGGTGTTGAAATGATGTCTTACACCCCGACCGTGCCAAGAGCCGACAAGAACCGTACCGTTGATGGCAGCAACCTGCATCTCCGAGAACAGCACGCTCAACCCCACCAGGGTATCTGCGCAGACATGATTGCCACCCTGGATGGCTTTACCCGGGAAGATGTTGACGCCCTGGCCGTTGAAAGTCAGCGCCGCGCAAAAATCGCCATGGACAACGGCCACTTCGACAAGAGCCTGATCACCGTCAAGAACGACGACGGCACAGTGGCGCTGGATCACGAGGAGTTTCCTCGACCGAGCACCACCATGGAATCACTGGCGGGACTGGATACCGTCTTTGACAAATTTATGGGTATCCCCATCGACGAGACCGGTGAAACTTTTGACCAGTTGGTAAAACGTGCTTACCCCGACCTCAAGATCAATCACGTCCACCATGCTGGCAACTCATCCGGTGTGGTTGATGGCGCCGCTGCCTTGATCATGTCGTCGAAAGAATACGCAGACAAGGTCGGCTGGAAACCACGTGCGCGTGTTCGAGCGATTGCGACTGTCGGTGGCAGTCCGACCCTCATGCTGAATGAACCCGGTCCTGCCGCGAAGAAGGTATTAGCGAGAGCCGGGATGACAACCAGTGATATTGATCTGTTTGAAGTGAACGAAGCTTTCAGTGTTGTTGCGGCCAAATTCATCAGAGATCTCGAACTGGACCCGGAAATTGTCAACGTGAACGGTGGCGCCATGGCACTAGGTCATCCCATCGGGGCAACCGGTTCAATCCTGATTGGTACCGCGCTGGATGAGTTGGAGCGTCGTGATCTGAATACCGCACTGATTACCATGTGTACTGGCGGCGGCATGGCCCCAGCGATCATTATCGAAAGAGTCTAAAAAGGAAGTATCCAGGGACAACGGTCCCGCAAAAACGAAAACCGCCCTTTCGGGCGGTTTTTTTATGCCTGCTCGCCGAGACTGCGTACCGGCTTTGCGCCATCCCAGTCCACGGCAGCTTGTTTGATCATTTCATAGAACCCCAGCAAGCCTTCCGATTTCTCATACACTTCGATCATGTGCCCCTGCTGAGCGATGACATCGATAAACGCAAATTCTGTTCCCGTCAGGGTTTCAGCTTTTGCTGCGACGTCGATACCCAGTTCACCGCAGGTCGCATAGGTATCAGGCAACGAATCAACCATCATGGCCATATGGTGAATACCCGATTCACCGGGTCCGTACATATCACGAAATGGTGATGGGCCCTCCTCATCCTGCTGGACCAGCTCCATCATCACGTCACCCCACTGACCGTAGGCCGAGGAATGCAGAAAGGACTGCGGTTTTCCACGATGTTCCCCCCAGGCGAGTTCAATTCTTGGCACAAAAAAGAATGGCCCCGCACCAAAACGCCTGGCCATATCCTCGGCAGCGGCTTTTGCATCAGGAACAAAATAGGCGATCTGTACGACGGGGAAATTCAGCATGGCGGTCTCCTGGTTAGCAACCGTATGGAAAATGGGAAGGTAATGCTCCCGCCTGGACTGGCAGGGCTCACCAGTTTTCTACCCAGGGTCTCAATACAACCTCGTGGGTCCAGCCGGAACGGTGCTGTTGGTGGAGCTGCAGATAGGCACGAGCGATCTCGTCGGGATGCAGCATATTGTCATCTTTTGATTCACCGGCCAGCCAATGGGCGCGGGGACCGTCGTCACGTTCCGGCGCGATCGCGCCATCAATCGGCACATTGACGATATGCAAACCCTGAGGCATTAACTCCCGCGCCATGCTTTCGGCTAAACCGGCTTTGCCGTGACTGGCTGCGGCAAAGGCACCACTGTGAGGATAACCTTTAATCGCAGCACTGGCGTTCGTGTAAATAATTGTGCCTCGACCATTCTCTTTCATATCGTTACCCAGCATCAATCTCGCCGCCTGCTGACCCACAAGAAAAGCGCTGAAGGTTGAATTCGTCAGTGTCGCCAATACTGCACCTGCGGGGGCATCGGTAATAGGTTGCCTGAAAATTTCTCTGACCCTGCCATCAATATTGTGCACAACCAGTCTCGGCACACCCAATGTGTTTTTAACTTGCGTAAACAATGCCTCAACCTGCTCGGGGTCAGCGGCATCGCAGCTGTGCAGTGATACGCCCTGGGTAGCCTCAAGGTCGCGCAGTACTGGTTTATCAATGTTCCTGGCAGCTATAGCAACCTGCATGCCTGACGCAGAAAACAGACGCGCGCAGCTGGCGCTGATACCCGGCCCGCCGCCGACGATGAGCGCAACATCACCCATAGGACTGTTCCCCCTGATGAATCGTTATGGTTTGCCCAGAGTCTCCCATAGTCACGCCCCGCTTCAAAGTCCGGTGAGATTCAGCTGTCTTGGCGAACACCTGCGACCGTGAGAACATGGGGCAATCACTGATTCGCGAGCAGCACATGTCAGCAGCATCCGAAAATCTCTATCTGTCGGGCAACTTTTCCCCTGTCTCCGATGAAGTCACTGCGTTTGATTTACCTGTCATTGGCGAGCTTCCCCGGGAATTGAACGGCCGATATCTGCGCAACGGGCCAAACCCCTTCGATCAGGTAAACGCCGCCCGGTATCACTGGTTCATAGGTGCGGGGATGATTCATGGTCTGCGGCTCAGTGAAGGCCGCGCGCTCTGGTACCGGAACCGATACGTTGGCTCCACGGCACTCAGTCAGTTTCGCAGCGAACCTGATATACCCGGTCCCAACTGGAACGATTCAGCAACTGGACCTAATACCAATGTGGGCGGTTTCGCAGGAAAAACCTGGGCAATGGTGGAAGCCGGGGGGTGCCCGGTTGAGCTGAGCTATGAGCTAGACACAATTGGCAGGAACAATTTTGAAGGCACCTTGCCCGGTGCATTTACGGCGCATCCAAAAGTCGACCCGGTGACCCGGGAGATGCACGCCATGGTCTATGCCTGGCCACATTGGATGGACCACGTTCAATACGTGGTTGTCGGTGCTAACGGGCAGGTTAGAAAGACTGTCGATGTGCCTGTCCCCGGCATGACCATGATGCATGATATGTCACTCACCGAATCCTACGTCATTATTTATGATCAACCGGTAACCGTGGACTTCGACATGGTGGCGACACACGGTTTTCCTTTCCGGTGGAATGCGGATTACGGTAACCGCGTGGGGTTAATGCCCCGTGAAGGCAAGGCTGATGATATTGTCTGGATAGATGTACCCCTGGGATACTGTTTTCATCCCATGAACGCCTACGACAACGATGACGGCAGCGTCACCATAGATCTTTGCAACTACCCTAAGATGTTTGACAAAGACCTGCTCGGTCCGTTCGGCGATTCAATGGCTCGCCTTGAACGTTGGGTGCTGAACCCGCAATCCCGCTCAATGAGCGCAAGCGTTATCGACGAGAGGGCCAACGAATTCCCAAGGCATCGCCACAGCGTTGGCAACAAACCTTATCGATACGGTTATTGCGCATCACCATCCCCGGACCCGGCAGTCGGCTGGCCCACGATTAAACACGATCTTGCAACGGGAAGTGCAGAAAGCTTCGATCACGGCGTCGGTCGCGCCGCAGGTGAACCGGTTTTTGTCGCGCGTGAAAACTCGGCCGCCGAAGATGATGGCTACCTTGTGACACTGGTTCATGATCTCGGCAACCAGACAACAGAATTTGTCGTGATGGATGCCCAGGACCTGGCTCGTGGCTATGTTGCCCGGATTCCAATGCCTCAGAGAATACCGTTTGGTTTCCACGGTAACTGGGTCAGTGATCAGAGCGTGCCCCCGCTCGCTCACGCCCGATCATGAATGAAACATCGACTGAGATCGCTAATGGCGGATTTAACCCTTTTTCAGCAGCGTTCTCGGCAAACCCCTATCCCACTTATGCAGCGCTGAGAGCACGGAACGAACCGGTCTGGTTTGAACCCATGAACTGCTTCCTCTTATCGCGGTATGAAGACGTGGAGCTTACCGCCAGAAATCCACGGATGGTGCGCTCCCTGGCTGCAGTTATGCCCGCAGATGTGGTGCGAGAGGCACAGCGTCAGGCCAATTTCCACAACATGCCTAATCACGAACGTTTCGTTCAATTCAGTTTGCTGGAAACAGACGGTGACGTGCATCGTAAGCTGCGTATGGTCCTGCTGCGGGCGTTTTCTAAATCTTTCATCGAGCAGCATCGACAGATGATCACAGGCCACGTCAATGCCCTGTTGGATACACTGCTGCCGCAGGGTGAGATCGAATTTGTTAGTGACCTGGCGGCGAAACTTCCGGGCAATATCATTGGTCGTATTCTGGGCGTGCCTGAACAGGATTGTGACCAGCTCAGAATCTGGTCAGACGAGATCGTCCAGTATTTTGACGCCGATAGGACAGAAGAAAACAAGCAGCGCGCGGAGTCTGCGACCACCGCGTTCTACGAATATCTCACGGCACAGATCGCCTCGCGGCAGGCGGCAGATTCATCCGGCCAAGATCTGTTAACCACGCTGGTACTCGCCCGTGACAAGGGTGAGTTGACGGAAACCGAGCTCATGTCGACAGCCATGTTGATACTGGCAGGTGGCAACGGTTCGACCATCGACGTATTGGGTACCGGCATGCTGGCTTTACTTCAGCATCCAGCGCAACTTGCATTATTGCGGGCGGACCCCACGCTGATACCCGGGGCCGTGCAGGAAATGTTTCGATTCGATTCGCCCCTGCCCTTCTTTCACCGATATGCGAGCGAGCCGTTGACTGTGATGAGCAAAACCTACCCGAAGGGTACAAAGTTCGGGCTGCTGTATGGCGCCGCGAACCGCGATCCCGATGCTTTTGAGCAACCCGACGCCTTTGATGTCAAACGAACGCCTAACCGCCATGTAGCGTTCGGCAGGGGCGCCCATCTATGCCTGGGCAACAATCTAGCCCGTCTGAATATGACGGTATTGTTTGAGCAGCTGTTGCTGCGCACCCGGTCGATACGGCTGGTTACGCCAACCGCCCGCTACAGACCGGGGCTGTCGAGCCGCGGGCTGGTTTCGCTGGATCTGGCACTGGACGCAGCCTGAGCGATAAACGCGAACCGGGGCATGCGTCCCGTTGCGCAAAGCAGTCAGTTGTGATTTTATCCGGGTTCAAAATTTCCGATGGACACTATTGAGGGAGCCATATGCACACTCACGACAAGTTTTACATTAACGGCCAGTGGGTCGCACCCAAAGGCGCTGACAAACTTTCAGTCATCGACCCCTCCACAGAAGAGGTCTGTGGTGAGGTACCCAGTGGTAACAATGACGACGTCAATGATGCCGTTGCCGCTGCCAAAGAAGCCTTTAAAACCTGGAGTGTCAGTCCTGCCGCTGAGCGCTCTGCACTGATCAAGAAGTTGTCAGAACTCGTGACAGCAAACATGCAGAAAATCGGTGAGCTCTGCGCACTTGAACTGGGCACCCCGCTGCAAACAAGTATTGCCGTTCACGGTGGTATGGGCGTCGGCGTCGTCAGTTCCTACATCGACATTCCCTATGAAATGGAAAAAGAAGAGCAACTGGGTAACTCCGTTGTCATCAAAGAGCCCGTTGGCGTCTGTGCTTTCATTACACCCTGGAATTTCCCGCTTCACCAGATCACCGCCAAGGTTATGCCAGCACTGGCTGCCGGTTGCACGATGATCCTCAAGCCCAGTTCAGAAACGCCACTGACGGCATATTTCTTCGCAGAGCTCATACACGAGGCTGGCTTCCCGGCAGGCGTCTTTAACCTGATCACAGGACCAGGACGCACCGTGGGTGAAACCATGTGTACCCATCCTGATGTCGATCTCATTTCTCTCACAGGGTCTACTGAAGCCGGTCGCCGCGTTGCAGCACTGGGCGCAGAAACGGTTAAGCGTGTTGGCCTTGAACTCGGCGGCAAGTCTGCCTCTGTTGTTCTTGACGATGCTGACGTGGCCAAAGCTGCCGCCGCCGCAGGCGGTGGCATCTGCATGAACAGCGGTCAGGTTTGTGCGGCTCTGTCACGATTGATTGTGCCCCGGGCAAAGCAGGACGAAGCGGTTGCTGCCGCAAAAGCAGCTGCGGAATCGGTTAAGGTTGGTGGCGCGTTTGAAGAAGGTGTTGTCATGGGACCGGTTGCGTCCAAAGCCCAGCTGGACACCGTTGTGGGTTACATCCAGCAAGGTATTGACGAGGGTGCAACCCTGGTCACTGGCGGCACCACGCCACCAGAAGGTCGTAACACAGGCTACTTTGTGCAACCAACCATCTTCTCGGACGTTAAGAACGATATGGTCATTGCCCAGGACGAAATCTTTGGTCCAGTGCTCGCCATCATCCCTTACGACACGGAAGAAGAAGCGGTCGAAATTGCTAACGACAGCATTTTCGGTCTGTCTGGCGCAGTCTGGTCAGGCGATGCTGACCGTGCCAAGCGGGTCGCCAAGCAGATCCGCACGGGTCAGGTCTCTGTTAACGGGGGCGGCTTTAACGTTAATGCACCATTTGGTGGATACAAGCAGTCCGGCATCGGACGGGAGCTTGGGCCTCATGGTTTGACGGAGTTCACTGAACTGAAGTCACTGCAACTGTAAGATTGCAAAAGCTGAAGAAAGGCTCCGCTTGCGGGGCCTTTTTTTTGGCCGGTTCAGGATGCCTGGGACAGACTACGGCGGGCATCGGCAGCAGCCGCATCGTTCAGCCAGGGAACCAATACACTCACCGCACTGCGAACGTATTCCCGCCTGAAATCCGCAATGGGTACATAGCCTTTCATCCACATCAGAATCACCGACCAGCCGTTGGATGCCATGGACCGCGCCAGGAAATCCCGGTCCGTGCCGTCGCGCAGCTCTCCTAATTCAACCATCTCCGCCAACTCTTCCTGATGCACAACCAGTGCAGAACCGAGCAACGCTTTAACAATCGCATCCGAGGGATGCGCCGTGAACAGCATTTTACCCATGGCTTCCGCATATTGCGGTGTCTCAACGATCTGTTCAGCAATTCCCTCGATCCGGCGGATACTGCGGTTAACGCCTTTTGCGCCAGTCGCGACAACCGCCTCGTTTAAGCTGGTCAAGAGATCCTCAAGCGCCACCAGAATCAGCGTGTCTTTACTCTGATAAAGGTTGTAGAGCGTCGACGTCGAGACATTGGCGACCACCGCCAGATCTCTCATATTGAGCCCTTCATAACCCAGCGTGGAAAGCTGATCCCGGGTGCTGGCCAGAATCCGGTCGCGTCGTTGTCGCTGAGCTGAAGTAAAAGTTTTCATGGCACCATTTTTACACGGTCCCTAAAAATCGCAACACGTTCCAGGTTTTAGCTTTGACCGGGTTTTAGCTTTGACCGGGTTTTTCCTGCCAGTATCGTGCTGCAGAAGGAAACCGGGGTTCCCGCTTCTCCCGCATCGCAGCAGCGCCTTCCATCGCATCGGCACCCAGGAATCCCAACATCTCCATACGCAGGGAGTTCTCGAAAATTGGTGCTGCCTGCTGTAACCAGCCGTTTAAAGCCTGTTTGGTACCGCGAATTGCCGGCTGACTACCTTTCGCCAGCTTCTCGGCAATCGCCATGGCCGCTGGCAGCACCTCCTCAGCTGGCCTGGCAAAGGTCACCATGCCGAGTCGTTCCGCTTCGCGACCGTCAATAAAATCAGCCGTCATCAGATAATATTTGGCCTTAGACATACCACACAGTAATGGCCATATAATCGCAGCATGATCGCCGGCGCCAACACCCAGTTTCACATGCCCGTCAGTAATCCGGGCATCTTCGTTCATCACACTGATATCAGCCATCAACGCTACCGCCAGGCCCGCCCCAACGGCGACGCCATTGATGGCAGAGATGATCGGCTTTTCAAAACCAAGCATATTAAACACCAGATCTGCCGCCTCTTTCTGGACACGCTGGACCTCCTCGGGCTGCCCGATCATGCCTTCGATCAATTCAACGTCACCGCCCGCTGAAAAAGCGCGACCCGCGCCGGTCACCACCACGACATTCACCGCATCATCAGCTGCTAACGTGTCCCAGACATAAGTCAGCTCCCCATGTAACTGAACATTGGTGGCGTTAAGCACCTCGGGACGATTGATGGTGATCAGCAGTACACCGTTACCCTGATGCTCAAAATTAAGAAACTCAAAATCGCTATAGTTCATATTCGTATCCTTCAATAACTCTTTGGCTGATCCAGTACCTGCTCAGCGATAAATGACTTGATCATTTCCTGACTGACCGGCGCGATCACGGGAATCATCATTTCCCGAAGATACCTCTCGACGTGGAATTCTTTTGAATAACCCATACCCCCGTGTGTCCTGACAGCCTGCTGACAGGCTGACAGTCCGGCCTCTGCAGCCAGATATTTAGCGGCATTAGCCTCGCGGCCACAGGATTCACCTTGGTCGTACAAACTGGCAGCCTTAAAGACCATATTGGAAGCTGCCTCCAGTTCCATCCAATTAACAGCCAGGGGATGCTGAATCGCCTGGTTCTGGCCAATGGGACGATCAAAAACAACGCGCTCTCTGGCATATTGCGCGGCGCGCTCCAACGCTGCCTGACCCAGCCCCACAGACTCCGCCGCAATCAGAATGCGCTCAGGGTTTAGGCCGTGCAGCAGACACTGCCAACCCTGCCCTTCTTCACCTATTCTGTCGGTAACAGGCACGACAAGATCGTCGATAAACAGGGCATTTGAATCCACAGCCTTGCGCCCCATCTTCTCAATTTCCCTGACCTCAATCTGATCTCGATTCAGATCTGTGTAAAAAAGCGTCAGGCTATCCGTCGGTTTGACGCCGGCGTCCAGTGGCGTGGTGCGTGCGATGATTAAAATCTTGTTGGCACTTTGTGCGGTGGTCGTCCACATCTTGCGACCATTAATAATGTAGTTATCACCGTCTCGGATGGCCATTGTCTGCAAGCGGGTCGTATTCAGTCCGGCGTCCGGTTCAGTGACCCCAAAGCACGCCCTGTCCTGGCCGCTTATCAAGCGTGGCAGGAGTCGTGATTTCTGAGATTCATTGCCGAAAACCACAATCGGATGCGGCCCGAAGAGATTCAGGTGCACGGCAGAGGCGCCGGTAAAACCGGCACCAGAACGCGAAATCGTATGTGCCAGGAGCGCGGCTTCTGTAATTCCAAGACCTGAACCACCATAGGCCTCTGGCATGGCAATACCCAGCCAGCCACCGTCAACGATGGCAGACACAAACGCTTCAGGGAAATCACCGCTCTGATCGCATTCATACCAGTAACTTGCGGGAAACTGCTCACATATTCTGGTGATCGCATCGCGTATCGCCAGTTGCTCTTCGCTAAAACCAAAATCCAAAGGGTGACTCCACTCTTGTTTAAAACACTTGCAGCATGATGTCTGAAAACCCGGTGGTATCCAAATACACCCGGTATCGCCAACAGGGGTACAATGCGAAAAAAACCATGAAGACAACAAAGACATGATCGAACAACGCGTAGAGATCGACACGCCCGACGGCACAATGACCACTTTCGAGTTCCATCCCGAATCCGGTGGTCCTTACCCTATCGTGTTGTATTTGATGGACGCACCGAGCATTCGCCCCGCCCTGATGCAAATGGCATCAAGACTGGCTACCGCCGGCTACTATGTTCTGATGCCATTTCTCTATTACCGGAACTCACCCTATAAGGAGTTTGGGGAGAGTGATCCACAAATGCATGAACGACGGGAACTGATGCAAAGCGTGACCCGCGAGGGCGCTCTGCTTGATGCGCAGGCACTACTCGATTACGCCGCCAGCCGAAACGCGGCAGACTCTGATGGAAAAATCGGGGCCGTTGGATTCTGTATGAGTGGTCCACTGGTCCTGGCTCTTGCGCAAAACATGTCGGACAAGGTGGGTGCCATCGCCTCAGTGCACGGCGCCTGGGTGGTCACAGACAAGCCCGATTCTCCGCATCGGCAAATTGACGGTATCAAGGCTGAGGTCTATTTTGCCTGGGCAGATAACGACCCTACTGCAACCGCTGAGGAGCACGACATCATGGATCAGGCAATGCAGGCTGCTGGCGTCAACTACCAGATCGATTTCCTTAAGGGTGCCCAGCATGGTTTCGCACCGCCCGGTGGTGAGCGCTACGATCACGCCGCTGCAGAGCGACAGTGGGAACAGGTTCACGCAATCTTCGGGCGCAATCTGCCCTGAGCGCTAAACCTGTCGGCCCAGTGCGTTGCCCGCATGAATCGCGGATTGAATGCTGTTGTGACCCCGGACGTCACCAATCATATGTGACGGCGGCCCATTACCCTGAAGTGACTGCCAGAGCGCACGATTAGGTTCATTGAAGCCGACGAAGACAACCGTCTTCGCAGGAATTGATCGGCGTCGCTCGGCAAATAGCACGCCAATGTCCACGGTCTCCTCAGAGATACTCAGCAGATGATGCGCGCCGATAAAATCGAAGTCGCCCGAGTAAAGCCGTTCCCTGGCCGCGCCAGCAGTCACGGGCGGGTAATTCAATCGCGCCCCAACAGAGTCGTTTCTTCCGACCATGGTAACGTGCAGACCTTTCTCCAGCAGGATATCAGCGACGCTGATAGCTTCGAAGGTACCGGTATCGTCATAAATGACGGCAGGTCCTTCCAGATGTGTAATGTCGCCAAAACCAAGAATATCCCAGGATGAATACACATGTGGCAGGTCGAACCCGGGCAGGTCTGCCGCGGGTGTCGCCTGTTGCATGCCATCTACCCGGGGTGTTGTGCCAGTGGCCAGCACAACTTCATCAGGCGCTATTTTTGCAACCAGGTCTTCATCCACATAAGAGTTCAGGTGAACGTCTACCCCAAGCGTATCGATCTCGTCAGCCAACCAGTCAACAATAGTGCCGATATCTCCTCGTTTAGGGGCGGAGGCGGCCATTGTGACCTGCCCACCCAGCTTTTGCATGGCCTCATGTAACTGAACCTGATGCCCCCGCAGCGCCGCAGTTCTGGCGAACTCGAGCCCGGCAGGTCCCCCACCAACCACCAGAATGTTTTTTGATTGCTGAACTTTATCCTGGGGCTCAAACGTCAAGACCTGTTCGCGGCCGGCAGAGGCGTTAACAACACAACCCAGACCTCGACCTGACATCAATTGTCCAACACATCCCATGTTCGAACCGATGCAGGGTCGTATTTCATGCTCTCTTCTATCGCGGGCCTTGTTCACCAGGTTAGGGTCAGCAATCAAAGCCCGGACCATCGACACCATATCGGCTTCACCGCTGGCAACAATGGCACTGGCATGATCGAGCGTCATGATGCGACCGGTGACCATAGTTGGCTTGGTAATCACGGGACTGATGATCTGATTTGCCTGCATCTCGACGCCCAGCGGATCATCCGCTGGCGCAATCAATTTGTGAAACCGCCAATACGCACCCATGTGCAAAGAAATATAGTCAGCAACCGGATCAACTGCGCGCGCGATCTCCGCATTAACTTCTGCCGTAAGACCGCCAGGGACATAGTCCTCATTCGGTAATCGAACGCCCATGGCAAGATCAGTACCCACCTCCGCTCGCACGGCGTCGATAACCTCAAACATGAATCGCATGCGATTCTCCAGTGACCCGCCATATTCGTCAGTGCGCTGGTTCAATGCCGGCGACAGAAATTCATGAATGAGATAGCCGCTGGAGGCATGGATATCGATACCATCGAGCCCGCAGTCACGGACCCGGCCCGCAGCACGCGCAAAAGCCTCAACCACATCGTCGATCATGGCTTTGGTCATCTCAAGCGGCATGACCCCAGACATCGGATTGGGTATCGCACTGGCTGACCAGTTTTCCGGCATCCCCTGCATACCTGCACCGGGATGATAAATTTGAATGAACAGCTTCATGCCGTGGGGGCGAATTCGATCGGCGATTTCGGTAAGAAACGGCCTGCTGTTATCGCTATGTAACGGTATTCCCTGAGGCGCACTGCGATGCACGCCAGTTGCCTGAATCGTTGACATCCCAACACCACCTCTGGCCCGGGCTTCGTGATAGGCGATCAGGTCTTCACCGGCAAGACCTGTGCCATGCGGCGAACGTACAATGCGGTTCTTTATTGTTACGTCGCCAACCTGAAGTGGCTCGAATAGATTGTCGTAGAGTGCCATGGCTTGCGATTCCTGGAGGTGATTATATTTTTATAACACGTTCCATTTTTATTAAGAAGAGGCAGGCCTTACTCGGCGCCTTCGAATCTACCCGTGACGACAGCAACGTGACGGCAGGGTTTTTCAAGCTTATGACGCAGGCCACCGATGTGAAGATTGGCAGGGCGCCCTGTCTCAGGATGCCGCCAGAGAATGGGCCGGTTATCCCAGGCAGGACGCGCGGCAACTGTTTGCTCGATCGCACCCAGGGCCCGGGAAAGCTTTTCGGGATACTGACAGTGGCATTCGCCCACGGGTACGATGCCCGCTGCCAGACATTGATCCATTTTGGCAGACAATTGATCGACCTCTGCGGCCAGGCGGGCAATTTCTTTAACATCAGCCGCCCGTTGCAGCGCCAGCGGCGGCATGGGTTCTGCCCCCACTGGCGACCACAACGTCAGAAACATCAAGGCGATAAAACCTCTCATTTCTCTCCCCGGCAAAAACTCATTCAAGCCCACTCAGGGTGTCAACACCCTCGAAGGCCAGCAGCTGTTTATCCGCAGTCATCAACTGCGCATTTTCCGTCATCGCTGTCGCGGCAATGATTCTATCGACAGCATCACCACTAAAATCTTTCAATTCACTTGCCGCCATCGCAATCCTGCCGTCAGCAGCCACCTCAATAAATCCCGTGTTTAACAGGGAAACCCGCCACTGCCCCAGGTCCCCGGCAAAAGTAACTCGACCCGTCTCGATCAATCGACCGATCTCCCACAAACTGATGGTTGAAAAGCCGATGGCTTCAGACCGATAGGCTGTTTCAATCACCGCCTGCGCTTTTTCCCCAAGGAAGTCTGCACCCTGATCAAGCCAGACCAGAACGTGGGTATCGAGAACCAGCATCTATCAATCAACATCCCATACTTCGTCAGGAGCTTCCGCCAGATCATCCAGTCCCTGCCACATTCCCCGGTGAAGCCCAAACACAGCCTTAGGTCGGCTTTTAACCGGTACCAGACGAGAAACAGGTTTACCGTTCTTGGTAACGACAATCTCCTCGCCGGATTCGGCCACATCGTCCATCAGCGCGAGACATTTAGCTTTAAATTCTGAAGCTTTGATTGTTTTCATCTGCCACCAAGATGACTATAGTCATGACTATAGTAATCATGGTGAACAAAAAAACAACCCAGGATAAATTGTCAGAGTGGCGATTCGATTGACGGTGTGCCTAAAACAGGAAAGACGGCAAGGTTACGAGGGCCGTTGCAGGAAGCGGCGACCGGTCAGAGATTCAAAATGCGCGGTGTTCGGTCAGCTGGTCAGAACACCAGGCGTCGGAAGAAAAGCCACAGGACGTTTTCCCTGGGCAAAAAAAAACGGCAGCCAAGGCTGCCGTTTTGAGCGGGTCGGAGGTTCTGCTTAACTGGCAGCAACGTCCGGACGGTCAGAGGAGAAACTCAACTCACCGTTATCCACGAGACAAACGCCTTTGAAGCTTTGCTCGCCTTCACGGATGGCAAATTTTACTTCAACCGTAGATCGACGGGTCTTGATCTTGGTGACCTTACGACGATCTGCTTCAGCAAAAGAAGTCGCAACGTGTGCTTTACACATGTTGAGTGCTTCGTTGGTCTTGCTGTTTGCGTTGGCGTTAAAAGCGAACAACGTGCAAGACGCTGCAGCAAGGACTGTCATTAATTTAATTTTCATCGGTAAAACTCCAGAATATTAGGGCTCGCTAAATGTTCTATGTTTATAGTGCTCGCAGCGACTCATAAACACGGTTTATTCTAATGATGCGGCGCACAATAACAACTTGTTTTGAACAAGCAAGCAGTTTGACCAGCTTTTGTCCATTGAGATGTTATTGGAATACATCAATGAAACCTTATACGCGACTGACTAAAGTTTGGACCACTATTGCACCTTTAACATCGAAAACAAACGAATAGCAGGCTGCAGCCCTTTAAATACAATGGCTTGTGGAATACAACGTTGTTCGGGTGAAAGTCGAGATACCAGATAAAGTCGTTTCTGTGCGCATCGCCTGGTTCACAATAACCACAAACAAAGCATGTGTTTGAGCGCGACCTGAACGAGTTGTCTGTGATACGAAAGCACCACATATATTCCCAAAATCAACCCCACCGATGGCCTTGCAAACAAGTTAAGGAAACCTGCTTTCGTGAGCTATCAGGCGAGCCGGCGCCAGAGATGGGTAAAGAGGTGATAGGTCCAGACCAGAAAAAAGATCCCGCCAAGCACGATCGCCACCAGCAACGCGGGTTCAAGGCGCGCAAAAAAACCAGAGATATTGAACTGAATCATCGCCAGTAATATCCCTACGCCAAACGCAACCAGATTTGTTGCCAGAAGATAGCCAATAAGCTCAAGCTTGATCATCCCGCTGTCCATATCACCGCCTCACCCTACTCTGAAGTCTATTCGCGTAGTAAGCCACGCCATTTACCCCCGTTTCAACCGCGCCTGAATCACAAGGCAGGTGCGGAAAATCCATTAACGCGCCGAAACGGTGCGATGATCCTGCGTTTCGCTTCTTTTGCACTGCACAATTCTGGTATGGCTCTTGCTTTACAGCAGACATCTCGAAACCTGAGAAGTGAAATATGACAAAACTGAACCTATTGAAGCTCCTGATTATTGTCGGACTATTTCTACCCGTTGCCAGGGTTGCGGCGATGGACGCGGATATGACCCTCGAGCAGTTCCAGACCAATCTCAGTCAGGAGCACGAACTGCTGACTGAGATTGATGACACCATTCGTCGTGAAGGGGCATATTCGCTCCAACTGTATAAGCCCCTGAAGGCACTGGGTCAGTTACAGACGACAACCGGCAGACACCTTGAGGCGATTGAATCCTACCGTCGGATGCAACACCTCATCCATCGCGCACACGGCGTTTATGATGAAGCCCAGCTGGAAAGCATCGACCTGATGATCCGGGCATACGCGGGAATCGGCGATTTTAATGGTATCGAAACCCAACAACACTTCCGTTTTAGTCTGGCGACTCGCGCCTTTGAAGACCCTAACGAAGCGCTCTCAGCGGCGAGACTGAAAATGGCAGACTGGTACCGCAACACCGGTCGTTTTAATCAGGCGCTGGCGCTTTACCAGGAGACCTTGCCTGTCGCAGGGAATTTCGGCCCCGAAGCAGAAATTCGAGTGCTGCGCTCTGAGGCACTGACGATGTTCCTCGCTGGCAGATGTTGTGCCACCGACTCGATGTATAAGGCCCTCGAAGTTGCCGATTCGGCGTACGGCCTTGGTATCGACACAACACAAGCGATCAATGATCTGGTCAGCATTGCCACGTTGGAGCAAAAAAAGCTCAGCGAGAGTCTGCTGAGAGTCGACGCTGAACCGCGATATCTGGGTATCTCCAAAGCCCAGGAAATTCTCAGGCTTACCAGCCTGAGTCGTCAGAAAACCACACGCGGCGAACTCTACGTCAACTTTGGGGAGCCCGATGAAAAGGCAGCAGCCGTGGAAACAGTGGGTTACCCTATCGCCATGTGCGGCAACACACTCAACGCGCTGGCAAGGCACAAAAAGCCTTCAGAAATTAACGTCAGCCTGACCGTTGACGAAAACGGTCGCCCCAGAGATATCACCATCGATGGCGAAGTACCGCCCAAACTCAAACGCTATCTGACAGAATCGCTGCGCAAGAGCCTGTTCACTTCGGCTACCGATCATTCCGGCAACGCGGTCGCCGGTAGTCTCTCATTCACACAACGCTTTGACACGCACGCACTGACGCCAACCAGCAGCGACCCTGTCTCGGAATGGAATCACTTGCTGGTTGCACAGACCTGCCAGGTCCAGGGGGTTCAGAGAATTTAGTCCCGCGCCGACAGCATCCGATGTTCGATCTGGTGCATGACGACATCAGCAATGCTCTTCAGTAGCCCAAAGAGAAACACACCGCCGAGTTGCGATAGCAGCGAACCGAATATGATTGTCAGGTGCATCGGCACAACACGGGCGTAGGGGGTGAACATCAGGGTGCCAATGTTGGGTCTACCCTGACGATCGGCTTCCCGGTGGTATCGGTAGGAGTAAACGTGATTGAGGGCAAAGGCGATGGCACAAATCAGCAAATCGAAGCCCAGGCGCGGGTCACCAAATTCACCGGACACAATGAACACGAAGTACACGAGGTGGAAAATACCAAAGTGCATGGCAAAAAAACCTGCGACCTGGCGTTTAACCGACGCCGTTGGTGCCACAGAGCGATTATTAATCTTGAAGTTGTCCGTGCTGAATTTGTCCAGTGACAGCATGCGCATCACATTGGCGAGTCCGATAATCACACTCTGAATCCAGTAGACCAGCATCATATCGACCAGACGCCAACCAAAAATAAGCGCGGCAACAAGCACAAACAGATTGGTCAGGATGAGGACCCAGATTGACCCGTCCAAAGAGACGGGTTCAGCACGATTACCCCGTTCACGAGGTTGCACCACCGCGCTGGCGCGGGCAAGATAATCTGCGTACTTGTGATAGGCAATGCCACAAGACGGGCACTGCCATGGGGGCGCCGCATCACTGGACGATCTGCGATAACGACATTTCGGACAGACCTGCATGAAACTGTTCGGTCAGGAGAAAACGTCAGTGAAACGGATATTACCCTGCTGAAGACCCGCCTCAACCACTGAAATACCACCGGACTTGATCATCCATTCCAATCGGTGATCGCGGTATTCTCGTTTAAACAGACCTGCCGCCACCGCGGCTTGCAGCGCATCAATATCAGAATTTGGACCATCGAACCTCACCAGGTCCGCGGCCTCGGAAACCTGCGCAACACTTTCTCTTGTATTCACGCGATCGAGCCAGGCTTTCAGATTGCCCTCGGCTTCGAAACCGAATGCGGTAATGCCGTTAAGTAAAGGCACAACACTCATGTCACCCCAGCCAAAGCGAGTACCGTTAAAAAACGTCCGCTCACCCAGTTGGCTTGTCAACCACGTAAACCAACCCGCGACCTGCACGGCCGCGCTGGTTTCAATCGCTCGCGCCAAATCACCCGTTGCGCGGCCAAAGAATCTAATCTCCGACAGGCCCCAGTTGATGGCTTCAAAATGTGTATCCATTACATCTTCCAGCATTCGAACGCGGGCACGTTCAGCGGGTGTATCAGGCAGCATTGGTGGGGATGGCCAACAATCTTCAATGTATTCAAGGATGACCGTCGAGTCGTAAACCGCGACATCACCGTGCACCAGTGCCGGCACTTCGCCGCGAGGGCTGGCTTTCATAAAGGCTTCAAGTGAACCTCCGGCACCAATGCCATCCGGCATCGGTGCCTCGAAGGCAACCCCCTTTTCGAGCAATGAAATCTTGACCTTCTGCCCATAGGGCGACAGCGGGTGATCGTAAACGATCACGGTCATCAGGATTTAGCCTGTTGCATCACTCGAATCAGACCCGACATTTCTTCAGATTCACTCATATCAAGCAGCTGATCTTTCTTTTCCAACAGGTCTTCGAAGGTTACATCCGCACCAAACTTAACGTGCTCGTTGGAGAAAATCGCGCTCGAATAAAATTCACCGTTGCCGGCATGAATAATACGGTTGGTTGGTGCATCTTCTGCACACATCAACAAAACCGCCGGGGTTACCAGCTTAGGATGTCGTGAAGGATCAGGATCATCCGGATTAACTTCGATACCAGGAATGGTACCAATAAGCCGTGTTTCCGCCGCAGGCGCCAGGGTATTTACCCGGATGTTTTTTGACAGTCCCTCAATCGAGAGCACGTTCATCATGCCGACCATGCCCATTTTCGCAGCCGCGTAGTTAGCCTGACCAAAATTACCGTAGATACCGGAAACCGAACTGGTCAGCACAATCCTGCCGTAGTTCTTCTCGTACATGATCGGCCAGGCTGCCTTGGTGACATAGGCGGTGCCATTCAAATGAACATCAAGCACCATATCCCAGTCGGCCAACTCCATCTTCTTGAAGCTTTTGTCGCGCAGAATACCGGCGTTATTGACCAGAATATCTACCGTACCAAACGCGCTGACGGCATCGTCAATAATGGATTGTGCGCCGGCCTTATCCGAGACACTTGCCTTGTTGGCAATCGCCTCACCGCCAATGGCCTTGATTTCGTCAACGACGACATCGGCCGCGTCACTGGAGCCGACCCCATCGCCGGAACCACCAAGATCGTTGACCACAACCTTGGCACCGCGTTGCGCAAACTCAAGTGCGTGAGCTTTACCAAGCCCGCCACCGGCACCAGTAATAACAACGACTTTGCCTTCAAAATCACTCATTAGATTTTCCCTCTTGTGTCAAAACGTGAACTTTTAAAAACCTGATCTCTCAAAACATCCGTCTCCAAAACCCTGGCGTCTAACCGTGGCTCAGGATGCGATTTGATCCAGGATCGGTAACAGATAATCGCGAAAAGCAGCGGGGTTTTCACTCATCGGAAAATGTCCAACGCCCTTCATTTCAGCCCAGGTGGAGCCCGCAATAGCCTGATGGGCGGCGAGGCCCAGCTCAACCCGACCACTATAATCGTACTCACCCGAAAGGATATGCACTGCGGTTGCTGCCGTGTCAATTTCTGCCGCCTGCGCCCGCAGATCAAACTCCTCCATATAGTAGTACAAATCACCAACAAACAACTGCGGCCAGCCACTGGCGTAGACAAAACTCGTTTCTTTCCGGTAAGCCCTGGGTGAACTCGGGGACATCAGGCCTTCCATCACCCGGGCTTTGTAATCATTGCTCACTTGCGGGTGATGTAACTCACCAAGATCAGAGAATCGCCCTTCAATGTGCAGCGCACCCTCAACCGATATCACCGAACTGAACAGCCCTGGATGTTTGTGCGCAAGATCAAGTGCCAGAAGTCCGCCGACAGAGCAGCCCATAAAAACCGGGTTTGCAAGTGATAGCGCAGCTGCGAGCTTGACTGGAATTGACCGAAGAAACTCCCCTTTGAGCAGGTACTGTGATTGCCACCAGTCCTCGGAAACCGGCGGTAATGACTTGCCATGAAACGGCAGGTCATAGGCGATCAGACGAAACCGGTCGGTGATCTCCGGGAGCTCAAACAAATGCCGCCATTGGCTGCTATGGCAACCCGCGGTGTGCTGCAGTAGCAAAGGAATGCCCTGCCCCGCTTCTTCAAAATAAATCCGGTAATCCTGACCGCCAAGATCAAGATGAATGTATCGTCCAACAGGCGCATCCAGTGTCCCGTTAGTCGCAGTGGTCGGTAACGGTTCTGGCTGCGCGCCCACCTCTTCGCGCAGCAATTCAAGCGTTCGCATGAAGGCAGCATAGTATTGCGCGAACACGAGTGGATCAGCTGTACGCGTCAGCCCCTGCGCCATCGTCATATTGGCGATAGCATCGTTGTGAAACGGTTCAGGCACAGCTGCTAACACCTTTTCCCAGACCAACTCATCACCTGCAAGCTCGATCACGCCGGCGGACTCAGCCGCTGCAGCAACCGTTGTCTCCACCACCTCGCCATCATGGATATTCAGACTCAAGCGCTGGGCCCCGACAACCAGTCTTATGCCTCCATGCCAGTGTCTCGCTGCAATTCGAAACTCTCCGTCTCTGCGGCAGCGAGCCGCCCAGATCGCCGCGGTGGGCAGCTGTATCGTCATCAGGCGTCCCAGCGATTGAAACGAATAACTTCTGACACAGGCTTTCTGGTGGTCGGCCCAAAGTTTGCGTCGGGGAATCCAATCGGAATGAGCGCCACTGGGTAGGCATCATCGGGAATTGCACAGATCTGTCTTAATGGTTCATTGATCAGGACGTGCGCGGTGGTCATGACAGTGCCCAGTCCCAGACCGCGGGCAGACAGCATCAGGTTTTGTACCGCCATGTAGATGGAACTGCCTGCCTCAAGCGAACTGGGGTCTGGCGTGGGCGAACTCAACTGATACAGACACGGCACAACAATCGCTGGCGCCTTTGCCAGCTTTGAAAAAAAGGACTGCGCACCCTTAAGCATCAATCGTTGGGTTTTATCTTCGGACTTCTGACCTTCCGCTATCATCGATTTAAGCGGACCACCTTCATAAACTTCATTTAATGCATCACCAATTTTCTGACGCTGATCAGGATCATCAATGACAACAAACACCCATGGCTGTGTGTTACTGCCACTGGGCGCCTTCGATGCCGCTTCAATCACTTTTTCGAGCAGGTCTCTTGGTACGGGTTTATCTTCCCAATATCGGATAGCTCGCTGGGTATACATCGCATCCCAGAGATCATCAGTGCCTGTTTTGCCATGCGGTAATTCTGACATGCGTTACTCCTTTATCATTTTTGCTGACGGCGTGCGCCGACTATATCACTCACTATCCCAGGCGACAGGTAACTCTCTTATGCCCTGTAGGACCGGCATTCTTTTCTCCATGACAACCTCACCATTGAGCCGCAGATTCTTGAGTCGACGGGTAATGACCTTTAGAAACACTTCACCCTCCAGCCTCGCCAGCGGCGCGCCACGACAGAAGTGCGTGCCATAACCGAACGCCAGATGGCGTCGCACTTTCGCCAGATCTCTATCCAGATCGAAGTGCATTGGATTCTCAAATACTTCCGGATCAAGATTGCCACCGGCCCAGAGCAACATGACCTTGGTATCTTGTTCAAGCGGTGCACCGCCCAGTGTCACCTCCTTGTCGTTAGTCCTAAAGAGTCCCTGCACCGGTGCATCCAGTCGCAACGTTTCCTCTATAGCGATTGGAATCAAATCCGGGTCTTCCGCGACACGCGTCCATGCATCACCTTCGGTCAGGAGACGATAGACGATATTGCTCAACATAATCGTTGTCGTCGCACTGCCCGCGGTCAGGAGAAAGCTCATGAAACCCAGGATTTTTTCGTCAGATAAAAAGGTGCCGTCTGGTCCTGGCGTCGTCAGAAATCGGGTAACCAGGTTCTCTTCTGCCTGCCAGCTACCCTCGTCGAGCTTTTGCTTGGCTTCGGCCAGCTGCTGCACAAACAATTCGTGGGTTCGAAGCAGGTTCTGCATCCGGATCTTCTCGATATTACCGCCTTCTATCATTTCGGCAGCCTCGTGGGGAGGCACCAGCATGAGGCCCACCGAATTGACAATGCCGTCACGCACCCACTCAAACCGATCACTGCCGTCAGCATCAAAACGATCAAAACCCAACAACTTAAAGATAACAAACAGCGGCAATTGTACGGACAAAAGCTCGTGCAGATCGGTCTCTCCCTGCGCTATCACCGTATCAAGTTGCGAATCAACAAACGCTTCCATATCAGGTGCCATAGCTTCAAAAACTTCTTTTGAGAAAGAACTGGAAACGATCCGCACTTCAAACGTATGTTCCGGCGGGTCCACGCTCACCAGCACGCCCGGCGATTCGAGGTAATTTAAGGCAGGACCAAACTTGGCTTTCCAGACATCGTACTGCTTAAGAATACTGATGATTTCGCTATGAGAAGCGACGGCATAATGATCGCCCACCGCAGAATGCGCAAAAGGACAGCCACTGGCATGCATTTGTGCGTAAACGTCTTTGAAACCACTCAGAAAGGGTTCCGCGTTAAAATCGACTTCCGCGAAACCCGGGACCGGATGGGTTTTCTTGTCCATGTTTGCTACCTGCTCTCTGGAAAGCCGCTATGTTTACATACTGCCAAAAATATTGGAACGCGTTCTAATTATTGATAAAACATCACCGCCACTCTCGGCCCGTTGATCGAACCATTCGGCCGTACTATGGTGAAACCCATTGATCGCACTGGAGAAAGTCATGGCTACCCGTTCCGTCCGCACCATGGATGCGTCCTTTCACAAAATGCTGGATGAAGAAACGCGTCCTGTGCCCGAGTCCTTCCGCCGGGATTCCCCGATAGAGCCGGGGCCAACCTTTGTGCCTGTTGACCGCTATTACTCTAAAGCGTTCTTCGATCTGGAAGTCGAGAAGATCTGGAAGCGCGTCTGGCAGATGGCCGCCCATGAGGACGATATGCCCAATGTCGGCGACTATGTGCCTTATGACATTGCGGGCCTGTCATTTCTGATCGTCCGGACCGGCGAGGATGAGTTCAAGGCCTTCTACAACGCCTGCCTGCACCGCGGCAGAAAGCTGCGGGAGTTTCGAGGTACCAAGGCGGATGAAATTCGCTGTCCCTTCCATGGGTGGGCCTGGAACATTGATGGCTCTATCAAGCAGATACCCTGCGAATGGGACTTCCCTGACTTGAAACGGGAAGAGCAATCATTGCCTGAGACCAAAGTTGGACGCTGGGGGCGTTATATTTTTATCAACCCTGACATGGACTGCGAACCTTTCGAAGATTTTATCGGTGACCTGCCATCCCACTTCAAGCTGTTGCCCTACGAGAAACGATACAAACAGGCCCACGTGGCAAAAATCATCCGCTGTAACTGGAAGACTGCTAACGAAGCGTTCATGGAGTCCTATCATGTGATTGCCACCCACCCACAGATTCTGATGGGCGGTGCCCACGACGTTGACACCAAATATGATGTCTTCGGCAATTACTCCCGGGCAATCCGCTGCGGGGCTCTCGACAGTGCCGGCATGCCGCAGTGGGAGCCACTGCCGGACGATGGCAAGATGCGACTACGCAATCCCCTGAACGGCTTTGTTTACGAACGACTTGAAGAGGGACTGGTAGAGGTCACCGCCCCTGACGGCAGACGCGGTAAGTTCGATGTAAACGCGCGCTACATTGAAGGAGATCTGACGGAGATTAATCCTCACCTCGCCAACTGGGCAGGTGGTCCACAGGTCCCACAGACTGAACTCGATAAAGTCCTGGCAGAACGGGCCAAGAAATTTGCCGGAAAGAAACTGCACCCGCGTGTTCTGGCTGCAGAAATGCAGCGGGAAGCGCTGCGCGATGTGGTCCCCAGTATTGCTGACGATGTTTCCAATATCGAATTTACCAGCATATTTTTCACGCTGTTCCCCAACTTCCATCCCTGGGGGTCATTTAATCGGATCAACTACCGCTTCAGGCCCCACGGCACTAATCCAGAAGAATGCATCATGGAATGCATTTATCTCGCACCCATTCCAGAAAACGGCGACTACGAACCCTGCCGCGAGATTCATTGGTTAAGTGCCGACGATGACTGGACCGAGGCACCAGAACTGGGAATGCTGGCAAAAGTGTTTAACCAGGACGTTCGAAATCTGCCGCTCGTGCAACAGGGTATGCACGCCACTGCAAAATCACATCTACAATTAGCGGACTACAACGAAACCAAGCCCAGGCACTTCCACATGCTGCTGGAAGAATGGATTAATCGAGCCTGAGCCAAACAGCCGCTTCGCAGCGGGACATGACCGCGTTGTCCAGGTTTGCCGATACAAGCGGCATACCTGGACCATTTCGCCGCCAAATCAATTGAGATAGAATCGCGGCTTTCCCAGACAGGCTAGCAATATCATGATGAACGAAGAACAACCGGACGCGAAAACACCACCAACAAACTTCATGGCTGAAAAGTTGTTCAAGTCACGCTCCATTTCCATCTTTGGAGAGATCAACGAGAAAATCGCCCGTGCTGTTACCGAGCAGCTACTGGCACTGTCCGCAGACAGCGACGAGCCGATTACTATCTATGTCAGTTCACCCGGTGGACACGTTGAGTCCGGCGACGTGATTTATGACATGATTAAATTCATCAAACCGGAAGTCCGCGTGGTTGGCACGGGCTGGGTAGCCAGCGCAGCAACCAATATTTATCTGGCTGCGAAAAAGGAAAACCGCTACTCCCTGCCAAACACACGCTACCTCGTGCATCAGCCCAGCGGCGGCTCGCGCGGCGACGCTACAGATATCGCGATTCAGATGGAAGAAATCCTCAAAACCAAAGCACGCATCAACAAGATTATCGCTGAGGAAACTGGCCGCCCTCTGGCGCAGGTTGAACAAGACACTGACCGTGACTACTGGATGTCCGTAGAAGAAGCCATCGAATACGGTATTGTCACTAAAGTTGTGAAGTCTATTACTGAAATCAGCTAAACCTGGTGACCACGACACACCGTCGCTTTTGCGTTTACTGCGGCTCCAGTGAAGGTAACCGCAGCGCCTATCGGCATGCTGCCATCGACCTTGGCGCATGCCTCGTGTCACGGGGACTGGAACTTGTCTACGGCGGTGCGAGCATCGGTTTAATGGGCGCTGTTGCCGATGCAACGCTGGCCGCTGGCGGCAAGGTTCACGGCGTCATGCCGGAGAAACTGGCCGACTTGGAAATCTCGCATTCCGGCTTGACTGAGCTACACATCACGGCATCCATGCACGAACGGAAAACGCGCATGGCTGATCTTAGTGATGGCTTTATCGCCCTGCCCGGCGGCCTGGGTACACTTGAAGAGTTGTTCGAGATCTGGACATGGAGTCAGCTGGGATTCCACAACGCCCCTATCGGTCTGCTGAACATCGAGGGTTACTTTGATCCACTCATCAACTTCCTGGATCAATCAGTCTCAGCGGGTTTCGTTAAGCCTGGCCATCGACAAATGCTCATTATTGACGAGCACCCCGAGCAACTGGTCGACCGCATGCTGCGCTACGAGATAGACGCCCCACCTAAAATAGGCCCAAGATAGGCCCCGATGTGCGGTGAACGCGCTGTCAGCGCTCAGAGATAGTAAGCCAGCGCATAAGATGACAGCAGTACTGATATCCAAAGCGCCGTGGTACCGATAGTCCAGGAGCGACTGAAGACACTCTTTTCCTGAGAGTCTTCCGCGTGGGGATTACCCAGATATCGCAGGGCCAGATAGTTGCCCCATTTCACGCCTTCCGCCTTGCTCCGGTCAAACAGATTGGCAGCGCCAAAGATCAACTTTTCTATGACGCGCAACACGCGTTTCGCGAGCCAACGCCATAGCCAGTCAGTATCCAGGCTGATCGTCACCGTACGTTTCATCAGGGGCAACAACAGGAAGAAGGCAAGCCCAGAGAACAGCAGCAGCTGCAGGTAGAACAGTACCTTGTACGACGTGTAAGGCTGGTAGTCGACGGGGTATGGCAAAAACTGATAAATCAATCCCGGCGCCACACCCAGCAAGATGCAGATAAACGCACAAGCACCCATGGCCAGTGCCATGTTCCAGGGCGCATCCTTGGGTCGAAGACCCGAGTCTTTCTGGAAGAAAACGAACCAGGGAAACTTGATGCCAGCATGCAGGAACACGCCCGCAGAAGCTGCGGTCAACAGCATGTAAACCCACATGAGTTGCTCATCAATCGCGGCCTGGGAAATCATTGCCTTCGTTGTGAAACCAGACGTGAGCGGGAAACTGGAAATAGAGAGCGCACCAATAATACCCATGACGGTCGTCACCGGCATCGTCCGGAACAGCCCGCCAAGATCTGTACAGCGAGACTTTCCGGTTCGGTACAGCACGACACCCGCACTCATAAACAGCAACGCCTTATAAATGATATGGGCGAACGCATGGGCAGCAGCACCGTTTAATGCCATTTGCGTACCGATGCCGATCGCACAAACCATAAAGCCAACCTGGTTAACAATGGAGTAAGCCAGTATCCGCCTGGCATCGTTCTCGAGGAGTGCATAGATAATGCCGTAGATAATCATATACAGGCCGACCCAGATTAAAATCGGCTCGCCCGGGAACAAAAGAAGCAGCGCCAGAACCGCAGTTTTGGTCGTGAAGGCGGACAGGAACACCGAGCCGGTTGGGCTCGATTCGGGATAGGCATCCGACAGCCAGGCTGAAACCGGTGGCGCCGCTGCATTGATCAGGATACCAATCAGAATCATCCAGGTGCTGAAATCCGTCGCCAGCATCGGTTGAATCTGAATGGAACCGGTTGTGATCACCACCCCCTCGATGCCGACTTTCAGGATGACACCACCCAGCAGATGCATGATGGCATAACGTATGCCGGCAGCCCTGGCAGCGGGTGTGCCGCCACACCAGACGATCACTGTTGAAAACAACGCCATGATTTCCCAGTAGAGGAACAGCGTAATCAGGTCTCCGGCGAAACAGACGCCAATCGCACCTGCCGCATAGGCATAAGCCGCTGCAAGTTCATACCACTTCGCCGTACGAAACGCATACAGACCACCCAGCAGCGCCATGATAGAAAACACGGTCGCAAACAAACGTCGCACCGGACTGCCTTCAACCGGCTCCACCGCATAGTCAAGGAACGTCAGGGTACCCGCGACACCATCTGCCACCTGCCAGACACTCCAGAGTGTCAGGAGCGGCGCAGCAAACAACACAGCCGTACGCGCGTGGCCTCTGCAAAGTGGTATTAACAGCGCACCAAGCAGCATCCACAACGCGGGTGAGAGCAATTCAGTCACAGCTCATCCCCATCATAGTAGTCTTCCGGCCGTTTAAGCAGGAAGCCCAGCAGCTTCGCGAAAACAACCATCAGCAGACAGGCGCCAAAACCAAAAAGGGCACCAAAACCAAACCAGCCATCTGGGCCAAAGTAACCCTTGATGGGGATAAGCAGCTGAAGGGCGACGGTCATGGCCAGCAAAATAGAGCCCGCAATCCACATGCCGCGAATAGTTTTCGGGCGCACCAGCCAGTGTTGTTCCTGTTGTTCGCTCATTGCATCCCTGCCTTATGGCATCCCCATGGCAACCTGCCGCTCTAACGCAATCAGGGCCCCGTTAAACATAAAGAACGCGATCGTCAGACCGGCTGTAATTGTCAACGCAAGGACAGCGGCAAACGGCGCCTCACCGTGATCATTGCGACGCTGCTCCGTTGTTTCCTGGCCAAACCAGACCGCAAAGACTATCGGTAGGAAGTAAGCAGCATTCAATACCGTGCTGGCAACAATGGTGAAAATCGCGACATAGTTACTGGCCTCAAACGCGCCCGCAAGAATAAACCATTTGGAAACAAAACCTGCTGTCGGCGGCACGCCAATCATCGACAGCGCACCAATGGTGAAGGCTGTCATGGTCCAGGGCATTCGCCGACCGATTCCGGCGAGTTGCGACAACTCTGTTTTTTTGGAGGCGACGTAGATCGCGCCTGCCGCAAAGAACAGCGTAATTTTGCCGAATGCATGGGCAACCATATGGATCGCAGCACCAATTTCAGCGAGCGGTTTCAGAATCGCTGCTGCCATAATCACATAGGACAATTGCGCAATGGTTGAATAAGCCAGCAGCCGTTTCAGATTCTGCTGCCGCAGTGCCACCAGGCTCGCAACGATAATCGTGAAAGATGCGGCATACAGCAGCCAGGCGCTCTCAGGAATAGAAAACAGGAAGTCGACACCGAAGATGTACACAATCACCTTGGTGATCGTAAATACCCCGGCCTTAACCACCGCCACCGCGTGCAGAAGTGCACTGACGGGTGTTGGCGCGACCATGGCAGCAGGTAACCAGCGATGAACGGGCATCATTGCCGCTTTACCGACACCGAAGACGAACAAGCCCAACAGCAGACCAACGCCGGGTCCGTCCAGCTTGCCTTCAAGAATACCGCCCATCACAAAGTCGACAGTACCTGTGAGCTGATAGGTCCAGATGATCGCTGGCAGAAACAGCCCAATAGACGTGGTCAGTAGTATCCCGAGATAAACACGCGCTGAGTCAACGGTGTTCTTGTCACCCTTGTGCGAAACCAGCGGGTACGTTGATAACGTCAGTATCTCGTAGAACAGGAACAACGTCAGTAGGTTGCCGGAAAATGCGATACCCATGGTCGCGGACAGAGAGAGCGCAAAACAGGCATAAAAACGGGTTTGTTTCTTCTCACCGTTACCACGCATATAACCGATGGAATAAATCGAATTAATGATCCAAAGCGAAGAAGCCAGCGCCGCAAACATCATGCCCAGAGGTTCAACGCGAAATGCAATTTCCAGCCCAGGCATCAGGGTAAAGGCGTGCAACGCCGGTCTGCCGCCATCCATGACAACAGGCACGAGACTCCAGACGAGTGCCGCCAGTAACACCGCTGCTATCAGCGTCACAGCTTCGCGCAGATTTTCGTGAACCTGACCAGCGATAACAATCAGCAGGCTGGCGAAAAAAGGGACCGCTAGAATAACGGCAATCAAATAGGTTTCGGTCATCGGGTACCACCCAACAGCACGGACGCTGCCGCATCAGCCAGTTCAAGTGGCAATGCCGGCGCAAAGCCAAAAGCGATATTCAACATGGCAACCAGCAAAGCAACCGTGAGCATCGGTAGCGGGGCTTCTTTTTGAACCAGTTCTGATTCCGGCGCTTTGAAATACAGCACCTCAATCGTTCGCCAGATGTAGCCCAGCGCTATTAGAGAACTGAACAACACGATCGCCACCATCAGTAAACCCTGGGGGCCCTCTTCCATCAGTGCTGTGATGAGAACCCATTTGCTGATAAATCCGGCGGTCCCTGGCACACCCACTAGCGACAGACCGCCTATCACAAACACGGCACAGGTTAGCGGCATGGCTTTGGCAGCGCCCGCAAGGGCATCGACACGTAAATCCAGATAACGCATGCCAAGGCAGGCCACACACAAAAACAACGCGCCTTTAGCCAGCGCGTGACTGAACATGTGCACCATGCTGGCAGCAATACCGCTGTGACTCAGCAGACTTGCGCCCAGGATAATGTAGCCCACCTGCGCGACTGAAGAGAACGCCAGCACGCGTTTCAGTTGACCTTCAAACAGGGCCACCGCTGACGCAACCACAATGCCGAGCAGTGCCAGCGGCATCAGGAACAGAGAAAACTGAATCGCGTGAGCCGGAATACCCGATTGAAAGACAAAAAAGTCGAACCTGAGCAAGACATAGATAGCCACCTTGGTGCCGCAAGCTGCCAGGAACACGGTCACGATATGCGGTGCATGGGCATAGGCGTTTGGCAACCAGACATGCAGCGGAAACAGCGCCGCCTTCAGACACAGGCCAATCGTCACAAACGCTGCGGCGACCATCACCGTATTCAACTCACCAACGGCGGCAATTCGGTGCGACATATCTTCGAGATTCAAGGTGCCGGTCATCATATAGATGAGGCCCACCCCAATCAGGTAAAACGTTGCGCCGATGGTGCCCATAATCAGGTACTTGAATACCGCCAGAAGCGCTCGCCGATCTGGGCCGCCGGCAATCAGGACGTAACCGGCGAGAGAGGAAATTTCCATGAATACAAAAATGTTGAAGGCATCGGCGGAGACCACCATACCAACCAGGCCGGCCAGCAACAGTAACCAGGCAGAATAAAACAGCGGCTGCCGGTGCTGCTCGATCTGCAGATCAATGCTTTCCCGACCACCCAACAAGGCCACCGTGGCGGCGCCCGTAACAATGAGCAGCAGCAGCGCGCTGAACTCATCAACCTTTAACCCGATCCCGTAAGGGACTTCCCAGCCACCCAGTTCGTAAACCATGGGATTACCGGCTAGCGCCTGGGCCGTCAGATTGATCGCAATAATGAAGCTGAACAGACACACCGCAGAGGTTGCCGCCCACGCCAGTCCGCGGGGTTGCAGCAGCACAACGAGCGGCGCAGCGAGTAACGGGACAATGACCTGCAGAATCGGCAGGTGGTCAATAAGATCCATGGTGTTCAGTCCGCGTCCAGCAGTGCTTGTTCTTCGATCGTGCCGTATCGTTCATTGATACGGACCACAATCGCCAGGCCCAACGACAGCGTTGCAACACCCACAACAATCGCCGTCAGTATTAGCACCTGAGGTAGCGGGTTTGAGTAAATCTGGTCCACCACATCCGGCTGCAAAATCGGTGCTGTCGCACCTTCAACTTTATCCATCGAGATATACATCAGAAACACAGCTGACTGGAAGATCGAAAGACCGATTAACTTCTTGATGAGATTACTTTTGGCAATAACAGCGTAGAACCCGATCATGAGCAGAATCGAGAAAACCCAGTAGTTGTAGTAACCCAAAAACTCGAACAGATTCATTTCATGCTCCTCACGGGTGTCCTCGCAGCGAAAGCGTGAAAAATGGATAACAGGGCCCCACAAACCGCCATGCCAACGCCAGCCTCAATGGCAATGATGCCAATCTGACGAGAGAATACGGGCTCTGCCAGCAACACCGAGTAATCCAAAAAGGTACCGCCACGCAACATACACAGGATGCCGACCCCGCCATAGAGCGTGGCGCCACCAACAATCAAGGCAAGCTGGGCATTTCTGGGGAACGCTTTTAATGCCGCCCGCTCCCCTTCCAGCAGGGCGTAAAGAATCACTGACGTCGCAACAATGGCACCGGCTTGAAAGCCGCCTCCCGGGCCGTATTCACCATGGAATTGCACATACAGACCAAACAACAGCACAAAGGGAACCAGTAACCCACCGACCGCTTTGGGAATAAGATGATGGCGTAGACCTTGTTCCTGCAATTGGTACTCGGGACCAACGCCTTTGCGCGCATCCAGAATAAAAAGCACACCGATTGCCGCCACAAAAACCACAAACACCTCGCCGAGCGTGTCATACCCTCGAAAGCTACTCAGCACGGCGGTCACGACATTGGGGAAGCCCATTAACTCATAGGTATTTTCGAGGTAGTAAGGTGCAACATGCTGATGCACCGGTGCCTGCGGGTCACCGATTCGCGGCTTGTCAAAAGTCGCATAGAGCAGCACCAGTGTCGTCACGACGACAACACCAAGCGCAATAAAGTTGTTCGCGCCCCGGTTACGTCTTTCCCTTCGGGCGGTGAGCGTCAGGGCACTCAGGAAAATAACGGTTGTTACACCGGCACCCACTGCGGCCTCCGTTAACGCGACGTCAGCGGCGTCCAGTATGAAAAAGTTAGCGGCCATCAGCAGGCTGAAGATAGACATCAGCATTACCGCAACAAACAGGTTACGCGTATTAACGATGGCAATGGCCGTGATCACCAGTAGCGTCAGCAGAAATAAAGCGAAGACAATTGTCATGTCGGTTCACCGTCACCAGAGGCTTTATGGTCTTTTGGACGAACACCCGCACTATAGGCTGCATTGGCCAAAACGTAGGTCGCTGTTGGGCCGGTTAGCAGCAGGAACACCATAATCGCAAACAGTTTAAAGGTCGCCAGCGTAAAGCCACTCTGCAGCATCATGCCGCTGAACAACGCCAGGGTTGCCATGGTGTCGGTCAGGCTGGCCGCATGCAGACGGGTATAGAGATCCGGCATACGCAGAATGCCAATGCCACCAATCAGGACGCACAAACCGCCAATAATCAACAGCCCGCTACTAATCAGATCAACAAAGGAGAGCAGTGTTTCAATCATCGGACACCCGCTTTTCTCTGGAGACCCTGCTTTCAAAGAATTCCAGCACCGCCAGCACACCCACGACATTAATCAGGGCGTATGCGAGCGCCAGATCAAGAAAATCTGACCGCTCAAACAGGAAGGCAACAACCGCGAGTAAAAGCGCGGTCTTCGTACCAAACATGTTGACTGCAAGGACGCGGTCATAAAGCGATGGCCCTTTAAGCGCCCGGGCCACGGCCAGCACCATGGTCATAAGAATGGCGACTGACACCACTGCAAATATCATCTCAGGATTTCTCCAGTCTTCTGATGCGCTGCATCAGATCACCATGTTTGAGGTCATTGGCACCCTGCTCGGTCAGGCAATGGACCAGTACTTCACTCTCGTCAATATCGATGGTGATCGTGCCAGGCGAAAGTGTGATCGAGTTACCCAGAATTACCTGCGGCAATTCTTCAGCGCTGTCGCTGGTCAGTGTGATAACGGTTGGGCTGATCGGCAGCCGAGGAGAAAGCACAATCCTCGCCACGTCGAAACTCGACACCAGAATCTCTTTCAACAACCACACCCAGTAGCCAGGCAGCCGTAACATCAGTTTCGGTAGACCTTCGGTGTGCACAAAAAAGTTCATCCGAATCGCGAGCAGCAATGTAATACCAATGGACAATATCCCCAGCCCGAGAATCATGGGCTTATAGATACCCGACCACAACAACCAGGCAACCGCCAGGACCAGGACCAGCGACATCACCGAAGCGGCGGAGGCACGGCCGTATTGCTTGTGGCGGACTTGCTGATGGCGAGCCGTTCGAAACATAGTGCGGGACAGATCAGTTAACAACCGCCGATTGTACGCGAGGCGAGGCTAAAAGTAAGTGAGCTCTACGCTTCGGAAATATCTGATGTTCATCAGTTATTTCCAGTTTCCTGATGAAACCTTCGATTGCTAACGTAGACTACGCACATAACTGCGTGTGACGCACAAAAAGAGAGGCACAGTTTTTGACACCTGTCCCTTGAATTGCAGTATTCGACCACCATATCTCCGGGGTAACGCCCGCTTAACGAGAGAGTTTTAAATGACCAGACTGTTCCTATTTATCGCGACCAACATTGCCGTCATCGCATTGATCAGCATCACCTTCCAGATCCTGGGCATTGAGGGTCTATTGGCAGCCAACGGGGTTGATCTGAATCTTTACGCGTTGCTCGTCATGTCCGCCGTGATTGGCTTTGGTGGCGCGTTTATTTCCCTTGCGATTTCAAAGTGGATGGCCAAACGCTCGATGGGCGTGCAGGTTATCGAAGCCCCCACGCATCCGCAGGAAAAGTGGCTGGTTGAAACGGTAGCAAGACAAGCCGAAACCGCCGGCATCGGTATGCCGGAAGTAGGCATTTTTCAGTCCGATGTCGTCAATGCATTTGCAACCGGCATGAATCGTAACAATGCGTTAGTGGCGGTTTCCACAGGTTTGCTACAAAAAATGACCGCAGATGAAGCTGAGGCGGTGCTGGGTCACGAGGTTGCGCACGTTGCCAACGGCGACATGGTGACCATGGGTCTGATTCAGGGTGTAGTGAACACATTCGTGATTTTCCTTTCCCGCATCGTTGGATTTTTTGTCGACCGGGTGATTCTTAAAAACGAACGCGGCCTTGGTATCGGTTACTTCATCAGTTCTATCGTTGCCCAGATCGTACTATCAATTTTTGCGACGATGATCGTTATGTGGTTCAGTCGGCACCGAGAGTTCCGCGCCGACGAGGGCGGTGCCCGCCTTGCAGGTAAAGAAAAGATGGTTGCCGCGCTGCGACGACTGCAGGGTGACCAGGCTGAAGACCTGCCTGGAGAATTTGCCGCCTTTGGCATCAATGGCGGCAAACCAACCGGCATCAAGGCGTTGTTTATGAGCCACCCGCCGCTGGAAGAGCGAATCGCCTCACTGGAAAGGTCCTAGTCGGGTAATCCCAGCACGCGTTTTGCGATGATGTTAGCCTGCACCTCATTGGTACCGCCATAAATCGTGACAGCACGACTGGCCAACCATGAGCGTGCAGCGCCTGTTTCATCCGGGGTAAACCCTTCACCCGTCCAACCCACGCCCTGACTACCCATCAGATCGACAATGAGATCCTGTTTATCCTGCGCCAGGCTGGCGCCATAGAGTTTAAATACGGAGGTTGTTTCGCCCGGTGATTTACCCTGACGTGCTTCAGCACCGGCGCGCTGCTGGGTCAGGCGAAAAGCCGCGTTGCGCATTTTCCACTGAATGACCTGGTCTCGAAGCACAGGCGCCATGGCTTCATCACCGACATATGCCTTTAAGACATCATCAACCTCCAGGTCGATAGTCACGCCAACGGGTCTGGCCCGTTGGGCAGTTGCCGCAAGCCCACCCTGCCCGGAACGTTCGTGCTGCAGCAAACGCTTACCGATAGTCCAGCCATCATTGAGCTGACCGACCAGATCCCGCTTTTCTGCTATCGCGTTGTCCAAAAAAGTTTCGCAAAACGGCGAACTGCCTGAAATAAGCTCAATCGGCTTGACCGTGACACCATCCTGAGCCATCGGGAGCAGCACAAAGCTGATACCGTTGTGTTTGGAGGCTTCAAAATCCGTACGAACCAGCGCAAACATCCAGTCCGCATACTGGGCACCGGACGTCCAGATCTTCTGACCATTGATAACAAACTCGTCACCCCGGTCCTCCGCGCGACAGCGCAGACTTGCCAGATCAGAACCCGCACCTGGCTCACTGTATCCCTGACACCAGGCAGCGCCGCCCTGTGCAATACGCGTTAAATGCCGCGCTTTCTGATCCTCCGTGCCGTATTCCAGCAGCGTTGGCCCCAGCATGCGGGTGCCCATATTCACCAGCGGCATCCTGGCGCCCAGCGCGGTCATTTCTTCATAAAGGATGCGCGTTTCGGCTTCGCTGAGGCCACCGCCGCCATAAGCCCTCGGCCAGGCAGGTACCGTCCAGCCTCGTTCCGCCATGGTTTCCATCCAACGCTGGGTGTCACTGGCAAAGCTGACCCTGGTCGAACCGGTGTGAACTTCTCCCGGGCCCCTGGCACCCTCGGGACAGTGTTCTCGAAGCCACGCACGGGTGTCTTGTCTGAAAGTTTCAAGCTCGCTCATCACGTATCCTCAGGTCAGGTTTCTTTTGATATCACGAAACGGTCCGGTATCCATCCGCTGTTCTTTCGGCATCCCCAGAACACGTTCTGCAATGATATTTTTCTGAATTTCATCGGTACCGCCAGCGATGGAAATAGCTGGCACAGACACCAGCGTTTCCGCAATCAGACCTGCCTCTGCTGAGTCCGGTCCGCTGAGCATGGCATCCGTGCCGGATATCATTGTGTGCACACGCGCAGCCTGGCGAGCTATCACACTGGCTCCCAACTTGCCGATTGAACCCGCTGGCACAATTTCATTACTGCCGCTCATCCTTGCCGCGGCTGCACTCGCGGCAGCAAGCTGAGCAGCCTCAGACAAACACATTAAACGCGCGATTTCCTGACGGACGGCAGGATCGGCGATGGCGCCGGTTTCCCTGGCGCGGCTCATCACAAGGTCAACTCTGCCTTCACGCTGCGGATACCAGCTGTAGGGCTCATTGGCGATCGCCAGTTCCTTTTCAAATTCTTCGTAGATCGCCCCGGCGCGCTGAGACTTCGGTGATTTCAGATTTCTGCCACGGGCGAACCCCTGTCGCTCAATGGACAAGGTGGTCGTCGCGATCGCCCAGCCGTTGCCTTCTCCGCCCATCAGATCTTCTGCAGGCACTTCGGCATCCGTCATAAAGACTTCATTGAATGACGCGTGGCCATTCATCTGCTTCAGCGGCCGAACCTCAATGCCTGGCTGACGCATATCGATGAGAAAATACGACAGTCCCTGATGTTTGGGAACATCCCAGTCTGTACGGGCAACCAGAATCCCGTAGTCAGCGTGGTGGGCGCTGGTGTTCCAGACTTTCTGACCGTTGATGATCCAGCGTCCGTCAATGCGCTCTGCTTTGGTACTCAGACCCGCCAGATCTGAGCCACTGCCCGGCTCGCTGAACAACTGACACCAGGCGTGCTCTCCTGTCAGTATGGGTGGCAGAAATCGTTGTTTCTGATCAGTTGAGCCATGCACGAGGATCGTTTCTGCCGCCAGTCTTCGCGGTCCTACCTGGGCAGCGCCAACCGCGCCTTTTTCATGAAACACCTCAGCGACAACAGCCGCTTGTTCAGCAGTAAAACCTCGACCGAAGCAGTCTGTCGGCCATTGCGGGGCTGCCCAGCCAGCAGCCAGCAAACGTTTTCGCCAGGCAAGTAAGGATTGATCCGGGTCCCAGTTTTCACCCAGCCAGCGGTCAACTTCCTGTCTGATCTCATTGTGCGTCATTACGCCGCCTCCAGCAGGGATAACAGTCGTTCGCGATGCAGATGCGGTCCACCGAGGAACACCTCCGAGGCTTTCGCGCGTTTGTACCAGAGGTGGGTGTCATCCTCCCAGGTAAAACCAATACCACCGCGCAGTTGGATCGCCGTTCGGGCCGCCTCCATATAGACATCACTCGCCATGGCTTTGGCCATACTTGCGGCGCTGCCCGACGCCGAGCCTGCTGCCAGGCAAAATGCTGCATGATGCGTTGCGGCTTTCGCCAGTTCCAGCTCCAGGAGCAGATCCGCACAGCGGTGCTTGAGCGCCTGGAAGGAACCAATCGGGCGACCAAACTGCACTCTGACCTTGGTGTACGCTACCGTTGAATCGAACAATTGCTGCGCACCACCCATCATTTCATGCGCCAGTGCCGTGCAGAGGTAATTCCAGAGACGTTCAAGCTGGACAGGTGTCACAACCCCAATCTGCAGAGCGCTTGCGGCGGTAAAGCTAACGCGGCTCAACTTTCTTGTTGGATCCAGGGATTCAAGTTGGTCTATGTGAACACCGGAGGCCGTCGAATCGACTTCAAAAAGCCCAAGCCCAGAATCGGTTGTGGCAATGACAATAAGGCGATCGGCAATGTGGGCATCGGTCACCATGCGAGCTGTGCCGCTCAGACCGTCAGACGTCGTGCGCAGGTCTTGCCCGAGATCGGCAGGTAGGCTCAAGGAATCCAGAACCAGCGTCGCGATGGATTCGCCGGTCGCTATCATCGGCAAGAGCCGGTGCTTTGCCTGCTCGCTGCCACATTCCATGAGGGCACCAGCAGCCATCACCACAGACGAGAAAAAGGGTCCGCAATAAAGTTGCCTGCCCATTTCTTCGGCTGCGATGCCCAGCTCTACCGGTCCAAAACCGAAGCCCCCGTAAGCTTCTGGCAGGTGGGTGCCGAGCAGACCCAGCTGCTGACTCATCTGCTGCCAGACCGTCGGATCAAAACCAGTATCACTGTCCATCAGCCGACGCACATCAGCCGTCGTTGAGTGAGCCTGAAAAAACCGGGAGACAACTTCTCGAAACTGCGTCTGGTCCTGACTGAATTCAATCTGCACGAGCCTAACTTCCACGTTTAAAAGCGCATCAAAGAGTAGTATTGATAGTTCCAGTAACGCAAGCCATGCTAGAGAAATTAAGTGCTGGCAAAATGTAATGCTGGATAGAGAGACAGGAAGACAGAGATGACATACGAAGACCTGCAATATGACGTAACCGGCAATATCGCCACGATCACCCTGAACCGGGAGCAAACCCTGAATGCGCTGACCCCCGCGATGCGTGTCAGCTTGCTGGCTGCCGTCACCAACGCTGGTGAGGATGACAACATCAGAGCTATCGTTATCACCGGCGCAGGTCGCGGCTTCTGCTCAGGCGGTGACGTCAAAGCCATGAACGAAGCACGTAAAGCCGGTACCGGCAGCGGCATCGATGACAAAATTGATCCGATTCGTGATGCTGTCGTACTGGCCATCCGCAACGCACCCAAACCCGTTATCGCCGCTGTTAACGGCGCCGCCGCGGGTGCAGGCATGAATATCGCCCTAGCCAGCGATATTCGAATCGCCGCCAATACGGCCAAATTTGGTCAGACCTTCAGCAAACGAGGCCTCCATCCTGATTGGGGCGGCACCTACTTTTTACCCAGAATTGTTGGCACCGCAAAAGCCTGCGAACTCATCTGGTCCGGCCGGATGATTGCTGCTGCGGAGGCGCTTGAGCTCGGCATCGTATCTGAACTGACCGAGCCAGAGGGCCTGATGCCAAGAGTCATCGAACTTGCGACGAGCTTCGCGGAGGGCCCGCCCATCGCCATTCGCATGGCGAAAAGGGCAATCTACAAAAACCTGGAAAGCGATCTGAAGTCAGCACTCGAGTTCGAAACCTATGCCCAGAACACCTGTTCTGCGACCGAGGATGCCCGGGAAGGTATCGCCGCGTTCGTCGAAAAGCGACCACCAGTCTTCACCGGACAATAAGCGGGTTTCACGCACACAACATTGCGACGCTAGGCTAACAATCGTAGTCTAGGTCATGACCACCGACCTGGGAGAATACTGTGGGATATCATCACCTGGCACTCGCCGTAAAAGACATGAACGCTATCCACGGATTTTACGAGGGCGTTATGGGATTTCAGCTGGTTAAGGCCGAGGTCGGCCCGTCCCCGGAGGGTGGTTGGGCGAAACATTTCTTCTACCGTATGGAAGATGACTCGAAGTTTATCGCCTTCTGGGAAATGCACGACATGCCTGGCGTCGATGATTCCTTCGAAACCAACATCTCTAAAGCCGCCGGCCTGCCTGACCATATCAATCACATCTCGTTTGACGTGCACAGCGAAGACGAATTGGCAGTCCGAAAGCAACAGTGGCTGGATGGCGGCTACGACGTGATGGAGATTGATCATAACTGGTGCTATTCGATCTATACCAAAGATCCGAATGACAACCTGGTTGAGTTCTGTCTGACCACGGGCGAATTCAATGAAGAAGACAGGGAGTTTGCACTGGCGCAACTGACCTCGACAACCCCGGCGTTCTCAAAACCGCCGGGGAAGATTCAGGTTCACAAGGCCGCGACTGGCGACTAAACGCTAAAGCCTTCGTCAATCAGTGGCATGGCATACACGCGCTTTCCCGTTATTGTGAAAATTGCGTTGGCCACAGCCGGCGCCAGGGGTGGTAAACCTGGTTCGCCAAGACCGGTAGGGTCATAGTCGCTCTCAATAAAGTGCACATCAACTTCGGGTGCCTGATCAATGCGCAGGACCGGATACTGGTGCAAGTTGGTTTGTTCAACCCGCCCCGCTTCCATGGTGATCTTCTGACCGGCCATGGTGCTGAAGCCATCGATAATTGATCCCTGGACCTGAGAGATTGCACCGCTACGATTGATGATGGGTCCCACATCAACAGCCGCAGTGACTTTATGCAGCGTGACCTGACCATCGGCAGCAACACTGACTTCCGCCAGTTCAGCCACATGCGCCGCATGACAAAAGTAGAAAGCAAAGCCGAGACCATGTCCCGCTGGCATTGCCCTGCCCCAACCGCCTTTTTCAGCCGCGAGTTTGATCACGCCAATAGCTCGCTCGGTATTCATTTCTCGCCAGCCACCTTCGCCAAGCCATCGCGGTTCACCCATCATCTCAAGCAGCACCTCCACATGATCCCGACCAGCAGCGGTTGCCAGTTCATGAATGAAGCTCTGAGACACAAACGCATGCGTGTTTGAATAAGGTGCGCGCCACGGTCCAACCGGTGTATCCATTCGATAGGGCGTCAACGAACCCCGGACGTTGTCCATCGTGTTAAAGGGAAATGCGCCTTCATTTGGACCCGTAAAGCGGGAAGCTTCTCCGCCGGGCGCAACGCCAACGGCGTGCTCCTCGATAGCGAGGATTTTACCCGCTGGACTGATCGCACCACGCTGTCGATTAAAACCGCCTTCGCGCAGAAAGTCATAGCGAATACTGTCTTCACGGGACCAGGTTAACTTGACCGGTTTGCCGGCCAGTTTAGAAAGCTCAATCGCTTCAATCACATACTCATTGCTGGTACGCCGGCCGAAGCTGCCGCCCATTCGCTTGATGTTAATGGTGACCTGATCTTTCTCGAGACCGTAACGGGTGTTGGCCATTTCCTGCACGCGTGGACCCATCTGGGTCGGCACCCACAGTTCCAGATAATCTTTACCGCCCACGGGACCTGGTCGATAGTGTGCCGTGCAATTCATCGGTTCAAGGCACAGGTGAGACACATAGGGAAACTCATAGAAACTGCTGAGCACCTGGTTTTCAGGGTTATCAAAGGCAGCATCGACGTTGCCCTTGTCAATCTTCACCTGCTCGCCGGTATGGCCAACGGTGTTCGCAAAGGCGGCGAATTTGGTCCAGCTGTCCTTGGAAGCCTCGCTCTCATCCCAGACAACGGCCAGTTGTTCGCGTGCCTTGAATACCGACCAGGTATCTGTACCGACGATGCCCACGCCGTCCATCAATTCACGGACATCGCCATTACCCTTAACAATAAAGGCATCAACAATACCCGGCGCTTTCCTGATGACATCCAGGTTCGCACTGACAATTTTTCCGCCCACCGCCGGGCATTTTTCATAACACCCGTAGAGCATGTCAGGCGTTTTTGTATCAATCCCGAAATCCCCGACACCGGTAACAATCTCCAGTGAATCCACCTGGCTTTTGGCAGTACCGAGAATCCGGTAATCCTCGCGGGCCTTGAACACCAGATCTTCTTTGTCCGGTACGGGTTGGCGATACGCCAGCGCCGCCAGTTCACTGAAGGTCCGCGATTCATCACTATGGATATGATAGACCCGGCTGTCCTCAGCCCGCAGTTCGTCCTTCGGCAATTCCATGGCCAGCGCACCGGCGGCGAGGAACATATCTCTTGCCGAGGCGCCCATCTCACGCATCAGATTCCAGTTAAAGTAGACCGTGAACGAGCCACCGGTCCACTGGTTACCGTAACGCTCTGTGTCAATTTCCCGGGTCTGTTCAACAATGACGTCATCCCAGCTGGCGCCCATTTCCTCAGCGATAATCATCGGCAAAGACGTTTTGATACCCTGTCCCATCTCCGGGGTGCCCGAATAAATCACGATCTTGCCGTCATCCCGCACCTGAACAAACGCGTTTAATTCCGCTGACCCCACCAGACTTGCTGCTTGCTGAGCAAAAACATTTGGCAGCCCCAGCGCGAAGCCCGTGCCGGCAAGCGAGGTAATCTTCAGAAAGTGTCTTCGTGTCATCGTGTTCATGAGCGCACCTGTTCAGCAGCGTTATAAAAACCAGCGGCAGTGTGAATCGCTTTGCGTATTCTGATGTAGGTGCCACAACGACAATAGTTGCCGGTCATTGCGGCATCGATATCGGCGTCCGACGGATCGGGGTTGTTTTCAAGCAGCGCGGCAGCCGACATGATCTGACCCGCCTGACAGTAGCCACACTGAGCGACATCCTGCTCTATCCAGACCTGCTGCAACACATGGAGTGAATCCGCATCTGCCAGGCCTTCTATCGTGGTAATTCTGGCATCTGCAACGGCGCTCATCGGCAGCAGACAACTGCGCACGGGTGCCCCATTTAAATGTACCGTACAGGCACCACACTGACCGATACCACAACCGAACTTGGTGCCGGTCAATCCCAGCTTGTCTCTGAGCGCCCACAGCAATGGCATTTCCGGACTGGCCTCAAAAGAGACCTGTTCGCCGTTAACTTCAATGGAGTATCGATTCATTCGTCGTTCCCGTTTCAGGTTTTCTATTAGGTCACACCGTTAGATCTACCCGTCAGTACCGGTGTGAAGCGTTTCAGGTTCAATAGCTTTTAGAAGTGTGACAGTTAACGATAGCCTTCTTCAACCGGACGCCGCGGCAGCGACCACCAGACCTGCTCACACGCCTGCATCAACGCATCATCGAACTCGACAGCAGATGCTGCCAGATTGGCGTCCAGCTGATCAGGGTTGGAAGCTCCGATAATCGCTGAAGTAATACCCGGCTGGTTCAGCACCCAGGCGACCGCAACGGACACCATGTTCAACCCCTTATCGTGAACAACCTGTTTGAGCGATTCCACGGCAGCAAACTGCGCATCATGCCAGTAACGTGCCTGATAGCGATCTGCTGCGGTGCCAAGGGTGAACCGCGTATTCGCCTCGGGATCCTGACCGGGTCGGTACTTGCCTGAAAGAAAGCCGCCAGCCAGTGGGTTATAGACAATAACGCCGAGCCCCTGCGCACGACACAGTGGCAACATCTCAGTCTCGATTTCTCGATACAACAGGTTATAGCGTGGCTGCAAAGAGACATAGCCTGTCACGCCGAGGCGTTCTGCGGTGGCTGTTGCCTCCGCCAGTCGCCAGGCGGAATAATTGGAACAACCGACGTAACGCACCTTGCCCTGGGTCACCAGATCTTCGAAGGCGCGCAGGGTCTCTTCGATCGGCGTGTGAGGGTCGAAACCGTGGGACTGATAAAGATCGATATAGTCTGTATCAAGCCGCCGCAGGCTCGCTTCAACTGACTCCATGATGTGCTGCCGTGACAGGCCCCAGTTATTAGGCCCCCGCCGCGTTGGTGCAAAACATTTTGTCGCCAGGATCAGGTCACTACGATTAGATCGCGCCTTCATCCAGCGCCCGATAATGGCTTCGGTTTCACCGAGCGTTAGCAAATCGCCCCCCAGCGGGTAAGCATCTGCCGTATCGAGGAACCTGAGCTGATGCTCAAAAGCCTTGTCCAGGATGGCAGTAGAACCGGCTTCATCAACCTGCAGGCCGAATGTCATTGTGCCCAGGCAAAGCGCCGGCACTTCCAGGCCATGTCGACCCATTCTTCGCTTTTCCACGATCTTCCCCTGACAATTGGCGAGGGGTCATCATGCGGTGCTGACGTCAGCTTGTCACGTAAACAGGTCCGGCACGCCACACAGCGCTATCGAACACTCGGTCAGAATTCAGCCAGTGCAGATTTTAGTGACCGCAGTGCTGCAATATTAGCGGCTTTGATGGCATCCATGGTTGGCGATTCCTGACTGATATCACCCATCTCCGCGAGCACGGTGTGCACAACATCATGCCCAGGGACAGATTTCATATCATCGAGCCAGCGCGTCACATGACTGAATTCGGACATGTCAAAAACATTGGTGAACTCGGGGCGTAGCTGACCGATCTCAACATAGGCCGCCAGATCAGCCAGAGTCACAGTATCGCCCATCAGGAACTTATGTTCCCCGAGATAGCTACGTTCCAGCGTCTTGAGCGCAGCCGTCAGGTTCTGCCTGGCTGATGCCTGCAACACCTCGGGGATATCCAGATCCTTTCGGATCTTTGGTGCCACAAGACCAATGGACGCTTCCCGCACGTTGCGATGGTGATAATGGAGATAAGCATCGATCCGCGCACGCGCCTGCTCATTATCCGGATAGACATCATGCCAACCCCGGGTGCGGGACAGATAGGTCATAATCGCGTGTGCCTCACCCAGCGTAAATCCCGTGTCCGTTTCCTCCAAACAGGGAATCGTACCGCCCGGACACTTCGCCAGATAATCGGGATGGCGAGAGCCGTTGTCACCCCTGGATCCGGGGTTGGTCAGCACCAGTTCAAAGGGTGCCTTGTGCATGATCATCAACCACATGACGGCACGAACGGGTTGCGAAAAAGGTACGCCATATAGCTTGGTGACAGACATTGTGATCCTCGGGCGGGTTTACAGGTTCGACGTTTAAACTATATGATTTTTTTACACCCCGCAATTCACGAGCACCTCATGACCCAACCCGTTTGTCTAGTAATTGGTGCCGGCGCCGGCATCGGTGGCAACGTCGCAAAAAAGTTTGCCCTTGAGGGTTATCACGCCGTGCTATGTCGACGCAGTGATGAGTCAGGCCTTAAAAATCTGGTGCAACAAATCACTGATGCCGGGGGGCAGGCAACCGGCAGACTGGTTAATGTTGTTGACGACAACGCTATCGAGGACCTGGTGACGGATATTGAAGCAACGATTGGACCGATCACTGTTGCTGTGTATAACCTCGGGGCACAGATCGGTGATCGCCCCCTGGCGGCAACCTCACACAAGAATTTCGAAATGGGTTGGCGACTCGGTTGCTTCGGCCTGTATCGACTGGCGCACACACTCATGCCAATCATGGAGACGCGCGGCCAGGGCACCTTGTTAGTTACCTCTGCGACTGCGGCTTTCCGTGGCAACAAGGGGCAACATTCTCATGCCGCCGCTATGGGCGGACGAAGGCTACTGTGTCAGTCACTCAATGCAGAATTCGCCGCAAAAGGCATTCACATCGCCCACGTTCTGATTGACGGTGCGGTTGATGCACCGGATACGCTTGGCAAGCTGCTGGGTGAGGAAAACTTCCAGGCATTACGCGAAACCCGGGGCGGGGTTCACGATGGCCTGATGCTACCTGAGAAGATCGCCGAGACTTACTACCACATTGCGCAACAGCATCGAGCAGTATGGACCCACGAACTGGACCTGCGGTCCTTCAGCGATAACGCCTGGTGGAATTCCTGATATGACACTACGTAACGCACAAGGCGATGACTGGGATTTTAATGCCGACCCCTTCCATCAGTTCCTGAACCTGACCCTGGAAGAAACCAGAGCTGACTTTGCCCGCATCCGACTGACCCTGACTGAACGAACACCAACCGGCATCGGCGGCAGCGTCAATGGCGGTGTCCTGGCGACAATGATCGATATGGCTGCTGTACCTGCCGTTTTCACAGCGATCAGGGAAGGCAGCCAGCCAGCCGGTACCGCAGACCTGCAGATCACCTATCTAAGACAAGCACATGGGCGCTATCTGGATGCCTCTGCGCAGGTGATCAAGCGCGGCAGAAGTCTGTGTACCGTGCACATTGATATCCACGATGACACCGGCAACCACTGCGCCACCGGCAGAGTACTGTACGCACTGAGAACCGCTCAATGAGCCATCAGTTTCTGGTTCTGGATGTGGATGGCGTCATCATAGAAGGCTTCCCACGTTATCGATGGGACGAAACACTGGAAAAAGACCTCGGCATCAAACCCGAAACCATGCAGAAAGCATTCTTCGACCCTCACTGGCAAGACATCATGCGTGGGCATTTACCTGTCGAGGAACCACTCGCCGATTTTCTGGCCACACACTATCCGGCAACCAGTGTTGCCGAACTTCTGGACTATTGGCACGGCGCTGATGCCCATGTCCGAGTGGACGTGATTGACGCGGCCCTTGCCTGGCAGGGTCGAACCTCAGGCCAACTGGCCCTGGCCACCAACCAGGATATCACCCGGGCAACCTACCTGACGGAAGCGTTGGGCTTTGACCAACATTTTCAAACAATCATCGTGTCGTGCAATATCGGTGTCGCCAAACCAGAAGCCGAGTACTTTCAGCAGGCCGACCTGCTATTGGGGCGCGCGACCGACGATAACGTCATGTTTCTGGATGACCTTAAAAAAAACGTTGTCGCCGCAAAAGCCCATGGCTGGGATGCTGCCCAGATTACCGATATCAACTCAGCCGCCAGGATGATCCATCAGCTCTAGCTGTCCCAACGCAAATACAGACTGCCATCGTCACCGACAAAATAGCGGACCACGTCAACCGCATCGATCACCAGGGAAATGCCTGCGATCAACAGGTACCAGTGCACATACTTGCCCCAGATACCGGCAAACCCAATACCCTTTCGCCGATACAGCATCCAGGCATAAATGGGAGCCCAACCGATGAGATGGCCAAGGCCAAGCAGGCGAACGTAGCCGTATTGCGCGTAAAGTGCGTTCATGATGACACCGGCCAGAAAAAAGCAGCCGACAATCGCAAGGGGTTCCCACCGAAAACGCCAACGCGCTTCGTTTTTATACACAACAAACGCGAGCGCAAGAAAATGTGTGCCTCCGAGGACGATCAGCCAGGCGGTCAACCAGAGTGGTTCTGAAGCGATCGCATCCCCGAGATTATTCGGCAGCGTGTTCGATAGATTGTCCATGTGTGTTACTCCCTTTTATCAGGACAGACGCACGCAAAGACTCACTGTTACGTCCCGGGCAAATTTATGCGGATTGCACTGCAGGCTCAACCGAGCACATTATAGCCACGGGACTTCAGGCAACGATACATGACCTTCTGCTTGCGACGTTCAGCCCGGCTGAAACCCTTGGCGCCACCGGCAACAGCGCCAACGCCTGCGCCCTGTTCGACATCACGGCTGTTGCCAATAATCGCGCCAATCGAGGCGCCAATGGCCGCGCCGATTGCACCAGACTTGGCGGTTTCTCCCGCCGTATCTACCTCGGCTGCATAGTTTCTGCACGCCGACAGGTCCGCCTGATACTGAACCTCATCGACACCCCGCCGATCCACAATCGGATCACTCGCACATCCAAATAACAAAAGCGTCGCAAATACCGCTGCCGTTCGTTTCACCGTCATTATCACCCTAATCCTCCTGAGACCCCGTTGCTTAACCTGAGATAACGATAGGCGTGACAAGATGAATGTGGCGTGAATCCAGGCTGAACAGCCCATCGGTTTGGTCTAGTCGTTGGTTACGCGCGCCTTGCGTTCCAGCAGCTGTTGAATCTCCTGGTGGCGGGCCCGATCAATCCGATAACGGGCGTAAAGCACCAGACCAAAGAGTGTGAAAATTGAAGTGGCGGGACCGGCGATAAACCCTAACTGCCAGACGGTCTCGTCCGGTACTGAACCCATAGCCGCACCACGAGGAAAGGCAATGTAGTCCAGCAACAACCCACCAAACACAAGACCTGCAGAAGCACTTGCCTTGTTGGCGAATGATCGGGCGGCGAAAATGATTCCTTCGCGACGCTCCCCGACCTCAAGCTCATGTTCGTCAGCGATATCTGCAAACATGCTGTTTAACGTGGCAAATATTATGGGGGCGAGCAGCGCCGTTAACCCTTGCGAGATAATCAACACAACCAGCAGACCGTTTGAACCCGGTTCGGGAAACCAGCGGGGTTCAAACAAGAGCAGCACAATGGGTGTGTTGATGTTAATGATGGTGACAATCGCACAGCCGAGCAGGGTTGGTTTCTTATCAAAACGGCGAGTCAAAATCGGTATCAGAAGGACCGACAGTACCAGCCCGGTGAGTTGCCCGATGGGGATCAAAGCGAGCTGTTCCGTTGTCATACCCCAAAAGTGGAACCCCATGAAGGGATTGAAGACCGCCTCTACCGAGAGAATGAACATACTCAGCACCATGCCAAAAAACAGCGCCATAAAAGATCGATTGCGAAAGGCTTCTTTGAGTTCACTGAGCAAACGTACAATGCCAAAGCGTTCTTTCGTAATACCGCGCTGCTCCCGCAGGTGAGGAATCTCGTGGCGCGTCCCCACGACACAAACCAGTATCGCAAAGATCATCACTGCCCCGCCGAAAATCGCCCAGGGTCCATAGGCTGCCTGATTCAGCAGCGCAGGATTAAACTCGTCCGTGGTAGGGAAAAAGATCAGGTAAGACAAGGGCAAAAAAGCAACCGCGCCCATAAACGCAAAGAAGGTATTGAACGCATACATGGTGGAGCGCTGATTGTAATCGGTCGCAATCTCAGCACCCAATGCCAGGTGCGGTACGTGATAGAAAGTCATTGATGCCCGAACCAATACGGCAAAGGCGCACAACCACAAGGTATAGCCGATCTCCGACAGCCCATCCGGCGGGTTAAACAAAAGGTAAAAGGTCACGGCCATGGGCAGCGCCGACACCAGGATAAAAGGGTGGCGCCTGCCCCAGCGACTGATCAGTTTGTCCGACAGACTCCCTGCGATGGGATCTGTGACGGCGTCAAATATCAGCGCGATAGCCAAAGCAATGCTGGTACCCGTCGCTGAGACATGCAGGACCTGGTTGTAATAGAACAGCAGGAAAACATTAAAGCCCTGATTCTTGACTGCCTCTGCTACCTGACCAAACCCGTATGCCAGCATGGTCGGCAGCTTCAATCTTCGCGACATTAACGCACTGCTCTCTCGCTCTTGATCGGGCATCAAATCACGCAAGGCCCCGAGGTGCAACGAATCGGGTAGAATGCCCGCCTTATTGCCAGGCAGCAGCAAAAAGCCAGGGACCCAGCGCCCTTGAGGGAGAAGCCCCTTAAGCGATACCTGCGCTGCTTTGAATGACTGACAACAATTTTGATTAAGGCAACCACATGAAGGACCTATTTTCTATTGCAGGCAAGACCGCGCTCGTCACCGGTGGCTCCCGGGGTATTGGCGAGATGATCGCCGCTGGCTTTCTCGCCAACGGTGCGAAGGTTTACATCAGCTCCCGTAAAGCCGATGTCTGCGACGCCACTGCCGAGCGATTATCCGCAGAGTACGGTGGCACCTGTGTATCACTACCGGCAAACCTTTCAGATCTGGAAGGCTGCGATCAGTTGGCCAGCGAGCTTGCCGGGCGTCAGGAATCTTTGGATATCCTGGTGAATAATGCCGGCGTCTCCTGGGGTGCACCTATCGAGGAGTTCCCTGAAATAGGATGGGACAAGGTGTTTGATACCAACGTTAAAGGTGTGTTTTTCCTCACGCAGAAACTGTTACCCCTGCTGCGTGCCGCCGGCACGGCCGAAGACCCCGCGCGTGTTATCAATGTCGGATCCATTGACGGCATTCAGAATCCAATTTTTGAAACCTTCTCTTATGGTCCATCAAAAGCGGCGTTGCATCATCTGACACGCGGCCTCGCGTTGCATCTCACGAAAGAAAACATCATCGCTAATGCGATCGCGCCCGGCCCCTTCCCAACCTGGATGTTAAGCACTGGCGTTGGTGGCGGCGGAGATACCGATATCGACTGGGGCAGCGTTGCCAGGGGCAATCCACGAGGTCGTGTTGGCACACCCGAAGACATCGCAGGACTTGCGATATTTCTGGCCTCGCGCGCTGGCGCCTATATCGTTGGCGAAACCATCGCCTGCGATGGCGGCCAGGCTTACGCAACCTAGGGACCAAAAAATGACCGCCGTTGCTGCCAACAATATCACCATCGAATACGACACCTTCGGAAACCCGGAGGACAAACCGATACTGATGATTATGGGGCTTGGTGCCCAAATGATTGCCTGGGACGATGCTTTCTGTGAAGCGCTGGCGGCCACAGGTCATTTTGTCATTCGCTATGACAATCGCGATGTCGGACTGACCAGTTACTTCGACCAACATGGGGTAGCTGATCTCGAAGCCATCGCCGTCGGCCTGCTCAGCGGTGAACAACCTGCATTGGCCTATACACTGGACGATATGGCGAATGATGGCATGTGCCTGCTGGCGGCGCTGGGTATCGACCGCGCGCACATCTGCGGCGCCTCACTCGGTGGCATGATTGCCCAGGCAATGGCGATCAACCACCCGAGTCGGGTCCTCAGTTTGACATCTATCATGTCGACCACAGGAAACCCGCTGCTTCCGCCAGCGACGGTAGCTGCGATGGAAGCCCTGACATCACCACGAGAAGACCATATTGAACATGCCATGCAACGCGCCGTTGACGTCAATGCCGTCATTGGCAGCCCGGGTTTTCCAAGAGACGAGGCTCGACTGCGCGCCCGGGCCAAAGCGTCGTTCGAGCGCGCTTACTACCCGGCCGGTGTCTCCCGGCAAATGGCAGCCGTGATGGCTCATGGCGATCGGCGGTCTGGTCTGAACCAGTTGACGATGCCGGCATTAATCATTCACGGTGCCGATGACCCCCTGGTTCCGATGACCGGTGGGCTCGATACCCACGAAAATATCAGGGATGCACATCTGTTAATCATCGATGGTATGGGACATGACCTGCCCCAAGCGGCGTGGCCGGAGATTGTGACGGCAATCAGCGAGGTAACCGAGCAGGGACTTTACGTCAGCCTGACAACGCCGGATGGTGTCTGAAGCGCCACCTGAAACTCGAGGTTTCCCGTTTCGATCGATACATCCAGCGCAATCAGCTTTGCGAAACGTTTGAATAAAGAGGCATTCGGGCAGCTTACCTGGAAGCTCTGCAAAGAGAGACCGGTTGGTGATGACCTTGCCGGATTCGGGCAATCGCCCCAATCGATAAAAAAAGGCAAAGCGAGATCAAATGGATGATCCCCAACAAACAACAGCCGCCAGTGCAGTTCGACACCGTCCGGCCGCGTTCGTGACATCGCAACGGTACGATGCCGAAAGCCGAACTGGTGGCAGGCAGATGCCAATGCACTAAAGTCGCTGGTCGCCACTGCCCAGGTGCGGACATAAGCCTGTTCAAGACCAGCCAGTGAATGACCAAACGTGCCCTCCACCACCTGCGCTGGATCAGGCGCAATAATTTCCAGGAACTGATCCGGACCGAGGCTGAGCAAAGCGTTACGCGTTCCCTGTCCCGGATGTTGGCCACCGGCAGCGGCCCGAAGTCCGGTCAACGATTCGATATGGTCTATGCCCTTCGATAAATCAGGCGCTGCATACATGATGTGATCCAGCTTCATGAAATTTGGGCTCTGGCAACGGGATGAAGGTAGACTAGCACGATGCAAACCAGTATCAGCCACCTGAACACACCGCTTGCAGGTGCAGACCGCGCCCAGGTGCTGTCGTTACTGGCGGACGCCTTCAGCGAGGACGAGGCGATGATTGCAATGCTTGGCCAACGGCGCTGGCAACGTATCGCTCGTCGCTATTTTGATTTACAGCTGGACTACTCAGATTCTGTGATGATGGTGCTAAGGTCAGGCATGCCCGTCGGCGTCCTGCTATCGCGCTCACCGGATGCCACGCCATCCATTCGCTCGATCTGGCAGTTCTTCCGCATGATCCTGTTGTTACGCGGAGGCTTTTCCGAAAGCCAGGAAATCTCCCGACAGATCAGCGCAGATATTCCACATAGCCCACACTGGTACATTAACCAGATCGCCGTTCGCCGGGATCAGCAGAAACAATCCATTGGACAACAACTCCTGGATGCCTTTCTATCATCGACCGGCAGTGACGCCGTTTACGTTGACTGCGCACTTGAACTGGAGCGTTTCTACGGCAACACCGGATTTGAGTCTGTCGCCAGCTATCCGATCGCTAATCTGATTCTGATGACATTGCACGGGGATTCAGCGAACGGTCAACCAGCCAGTCCAGCATAACGGCGTAAACTTCTTCCTGGGCATCGTAAGCAAACAGCACATCCAGGTGTCCGTAGTTTTCCAACACATGGATGCTGACATCACGGCCGCCAAGATTAGCCGCCGAATAAATTCCGTTAAGCAACGCATCCGGGCCCATATTGCCGCTGCCAAAGTAGAGTACCGGTAAATCCGTTTCGCCAAAGTGATCATCGAGATAGGTCCCGGGATCGTCCGCCACGCTGACCAGGGCACGCCGATTGAGCTCCTGGATCGTTGGAAAAAACCAATCGTAGCCACGCATTTCTGCCGCAAGTACGTTCAGCGGCGAGACCGCGTCTCGAGTGTTAGCCAGTACACCAGGCCCCCAGGCGCGCTGCAAGACGTCTGCGAACTGCTCGGCGGCCGAGCCAAACCGAGGGTCCGGTGCCGGTGCATCGGGTGTATCCTGGGCACGCCGCATCAGCTCATCGCGACGTTCAAAACCACGCCGTGAAAGCACCAGAGAATAGTTGCCGTCTGCATCGAACTGCTGCAGCGCAGAGGCGAGATCAAAGGGCCTGGGTCTGACGTGTTTGAAACTGCCATCGAGCGCAATGAGACCAGCCACCTCCAGCTGCCCGGTCAGTGCATAGGCATACCCCGCGCCTCGACTGAAACCGGCAACGAACATTGGCAGCGCTGGCCGGATCTCCTGCACAAGCTTGCCGGCCCGGGCGGCATCTTCAACAAAGACTTCCATTGACCAGTCCTGCATAAATGAAAGATCACCGCTGAAATCATGTGCAATGAATCGGGTACGGTAGTCCAGGGTGAATACTTCTATGCCGCGCGCTGCAAGATAAAGCCAGAGATTGTGAAACTCATCACGCGTCTTCAGGACGCCGTTCATATTGGTCCCCGGCAGATAAAGCAACCTGGCGACCGGTTCAACCTCCGGCACCCGATACCGATGCAAACCGATACGCTGCTGTTCACCAAGCAGCAGTTGCCATTCTGTTTCAAGCAGCGTCCCGCTGGATAACGCGGTCACCGGCTGTTCTGCGCTTACCGCCTCAAAAGCGCTGAGCGGCTTTTCTGGCGCTTGGGCTTGTGCTTGAACAGGGCCTACCGTTTCCCCATCCGTTGCCAGGACAGGCTCGGCTATAAGAAACAATGCGAGTAACATCAGGATTAAATTCATGCGCGGATGCTACCAGCAACATTTGGTGGAAGGTAGTAAAAGGAAACAGATGAAAACCCGGGTTTCAACGCTCTTACTCACACTCCTGCTGGTATCGGCTTGCCAGGGGCCGGCACTGACATTCCCAGGCGGCCGCCTCGACGGTATCGATACGGCGACCGATTCTTTTGAATTCGCTCAAGGCTTTCGCTTGATGCAGCTGGAAGTCAATCCAGAAGCCCCCTATTCCGTCAATCTTCGGGTAGTCGTCATTGACGGTGAACTTTATCTGGATGCAGCGCCCGCCCGAAAATGGGGGCAACTGCTGGCCGCTGATCCCAGAGTCAGAGTCAGACTCGATGAAAAAATCTATCGGGCAACGGCCATCCCCGTGACCAACCCGGAAATCACTCAGCAGTTTTTATCCGGTAGAACAATTTATCGACTGACACCGGGCTGGCAAAGCGAAACGACCACATCAGAGGATGTTGGTTCTCAGAGGTTCAAATCTGCACGCGTGATAGTATCGCCCCAACAGATCAGCAAACGCGCATGAACCCAAAAGACTTCAAGACCATCCACGAAATCGTTAAAGCGGCTCGACTCAAACTGGATCCGACCTTCTGGGATTATCTTGTCGGCGGAGCAGAAACCGAAACGACGCTAAAACGGAACCGGCTGGCAATCGATAAGCTCGGGTTACTGCCACGGATTCTGAACGATGTTTCTGACATCGACACATCCGGCAGATTACTTGGCGCGGATCTTTCACTGCCCTTGATTCTCGCACCCATTGGCAGCCTGCAGATGATTGAAGCCGGCGGCGGCGCCACGGCCGCCATATCAGCCGGTGAAACCGGCGTGATGTCAATGGCAAGTTCAGTGTGTGAACCCTCTATCGAGGCGATAGCTGCCGCATCAGATGCAGCGAAGGTGTATCAGCTTTATGTCAGGGGAGACGATGTCTGGCTCGATGACATTATTGAACGTGTGATCAAGAGCAACTATCAGGGTTTCTGCCTGACCGTCGACACAGCGGTTGTCAGTCGCCGGGAACGGGATATTGCCAAGCGGGTTGTGCCGACGTCACAAGCCGCTGATAGCGGCGATATGAAGTATCAGGCAAAGCTGACCTGGGCCACCGTTGCCCGAATAAAAAAACAATACGACATACCGCTGATCATCAAGGGGATCAGCCGGGTTGACGACGCATTGAAAGCGCTCGATCACGGTGTGGATGTGATCTACGTGTCGAACCATGGCGGCAGACAGCTTGATCAAGCTGTGCCAAGTATCGACTGCCTGCCCGACATTATCGCTGCCGTGAACGACCAGGCGGAAGTTGTGGTCGATGGCGGTTTCTATCGCGGTTCAGATATCGTCAAGGCCTATGCGCTCGGGGCCAAAGCCGTCGGAATCGGTCGGCTGGAAGGCTGGGCAATGGCCGCTGGCGGGGCACCGGTCCTGACGCGATGCATACAACTGCTGCAGAGAGAGGTTCGCATGACCATGGCCCTTTGTGGTGTGCGAACTATCGCTGAACTTAACCCGGACTTTGTCACCCGGGCAGACGCCGTTACTTTACCCGGCGTTCTGAGCGCCTTCCCGCTACTTGATGAGGGCTACTGATGTCTGTTTGCTACAATAACGCCGATGTATGAGACCGAAGATCAGATTATCGCCGGCATGATCCAGGGTGAAGACGCCGCCTTTCGCGCCGCCATCAAACAATATCAGGTCTCGATGAAGTATCTGGCGAGGAATCTCGTTGGTGAAAAGATCGCAGATGAGGTTGTTCAGGAAGCCTGGTTTTCCGCCTTGCGTGCCATCGCCAAATTCGAAAAACGTAGCTCCCTTAAAACCTGGTTATTGCGCATCGTTGCCAATGAGGGCAAAACCCGGCTTCGCAAAGAAAATCGAATGACCTCCCTGGAAGCGTTAACCGAGGCTGACCCACACTTCAGCACCCGGTTTGATGATACCGGGCATTGGGGACAGGGTCCCGGTCAGTGGGATGACGATACACCAGATGCCCTCATAACCAAGGACGAACTGAAATCCTGTATGGACGCGCTGATCAGTTCGTTACCGGACCTGCAGGGCGCGACACTGAATCTGAGAGAACGTCAGGGATATTCATTGAAAGAGATCTGTAACGTTCTGGAGGTCAGCGAGTCCAATGTGCGAGTACTCCTGCATCGCGCACGCCTCAGGCTGTTCCGATGCATCGAGCATTTCCAGGAAACCGGCGAATGTTGCGCCGATACCAGCACCAACTAGGAGGCGCCCTTGTTCAGCTGTAAAGATGCCTGTGATAAAGCAACCGATTACCTTGAGGGTTCAGATACCTTCGGGGAAAGGCTGAACATGCGCCTGCACCTGATGATTTGTCGGGAGTGCCGACGGTTTTATCGACAGTTCCAACTGACTGTCGGCGCTGCCGCGAAAGTACAGAACATCGATGCACCCACCGATCAGGAAATTGACGCTCTCGTCAGGAAACTCTCGGAGCGGGCATCCCGCTAAGCCCTTCTGGGCCTCTACCCAGCCTTAACGGACGCCGTGCCCCCTGGGGTTCCGCGCCGCCAGGCATGGAATCGTCTGGCAATGGCCAGGGCCCACATTGGCTTGTGCCGCTTGCGCCACTCACTGGCAGCAAACTTGTTCATTTCCAGCATGGTTGGATAAATGTGAATGGTGCCGAGTATTTTGTTCAGGCCCAGCCCATGCTTCATGGCCAACGTATACTCGCCAATCAGTTCGCCGGCATGCTCAGCAGCAATCGTCACCCCCAGCACCTTGTCGCTGTCAGGCGGCGTCAATACCTTGATCATGCCATGCGCTTCTTCGTCAGCGATTGCCCGATCAAGTCCGGCAACATCATAGGTTGTCACCTCATACTCGATACCTGCCGCCTGCGCATCCCTTTCGTTGAGCCCTACCCTGGCAACCTCTGGCGAACAGAAAGTCGCCCAGGGAATCACCGAGTAGTCGACCTTAAACTTTTTGAACACCCCAAATAACGCATTAACACTGGCAAACCAGGCCATATGCGATGCGGTGTGAGTAAACTGGTAGGGCCCGGCAGCATCGCCGATCGCATAAATATTAGGAAAGTTAGTCCGCAGGTAATCATCAACAGCGACCGTGCCATTGGGGTTCAGGGCCACACCGAGTTCCTGCAATCCGAACCCGGTGGTATTCGCTTTCCGCCCAACAGCAACGATCAACGCATCAAACGGAATCTGCCGGCTGACGCCTGAATCATCTTCAACCACCAGAGCTTTTTCAGTGCCGTCCCGCGCAACTGACACTGCCTTGTGCCCGGTCAGGACATTGACCCCCTCAAGTTCCAATTGCGTTTGGATCATGGAGGAAAACTCCTCATCCTCACGGGGCAGAATATTGCTGAGCAACTCTACCTGAGTCACCTGTGATCCCAGTCGCCCAAACGCCTGGGTAAGTTCAGTACCAATGGGGCCGCCGCCCAGCACAACAATACGGTCCGGCCGGGTTTGCAGGTCCCACAGGTTGTCAGACGTGAGATAATCCACGGCATCAATGTTTTCAATCGGTGGCACAAAGGGCTCTGCGCCGGTGGCGACGACAATATTGCGAGTCGACAGCGTTTTACCATTAACCTCGACATGCCAGGGTGAAACGATTCGCCCTTCCCCTACTTCAACATCAACGCCCAGAGATTCATAACGCTCAACTGAATCGTGCGGTTCAATCTCCCTAATGGCCCGTTCTACCCGGGCCATAATGGCGCTGAAATCCACGTCCACTTCCAGGGTTGAAAAGCCGAGCTTATCGCCACGCCGATTATCATAGGCATGACGCGCGGACCGGATAAGCGTCTTGCTGGGGACACAACCCGTGTTAAGGCAGTCGCCGCCCATTTTGTTCTTTTCTATCAGCGTGACCTTGGCCTCAACCGTTGCAGCAATCAACGCCGCTACCAGACCACCACTGCCAGCACCGATCACCACCATGTCACGGTCAAAGGTTTTTGGTCGGGTATGACCGCTATAGATTCGCTGCGCCTTGATCCAGTCAATAAACCACTTGGCGATCAGCGGAAACAATCCCAGCAGAACAAACGACGCTATCAGCGAACCCGAAAGAACGTCCGAGGCACGCTCAATCTGGGCCAGTTGCGTGCCTGCATTCACAAACACAGCGGTACCCGCCAGCATGCCAACCTGGGAGACCAGAAAAAACGTGAGAACGTTCATTTTGGTCAACGCCATGGCAAGGTTAATCGCAAAGAAAGGAAACACGGGCACCAGACGCAGGGTAAACAGGTAAAAAGCGCCCTCTTTCTCGATGCCCCGGTTGATCGTTTCAAGCTGACTTCGAAATCGTTGCTGAACCTGTGCCTGAAACAGCCATCGGGCGATCACCATCGCGAGCGTTGCCCCGATTGACGATGCAAAGGACACCAGCAATAACCCCCAGCCCAGACCAAAAAGCGCACCTGCGACGAGTGTCATCACCGCAGCACCGGGAATCGAAAGCGCCGTGATGGCGACATAAGCCAGGAAAAACGCCGCGGCAAACACCAGTGGGTCGGCACTATAACTCGCTTGCAAACGCGCCTGCTCCGCTTTGATGTTCTCAAGGGTCAGGTATGCCCCCAGATCAAAGTAAAAAAAGGTGCCGATCAGTGCCACCACAATCAGCAGTGTTATTAAACGGGAAAAACTCATGGCGTTACCTCTGGCGCATTAGCGCCTGCTATCATATCCGCAAAACACGGTTTCATCCTAAGAAGACGATACGTATGCCAATTTGTTACCACGGGGACAGTAAAAAGATTGATTGGTCACGGCTGCGAGAGGCGCTCATAAAGGATAGCTTTCACAACGGCAGGACAACCATGCAGCTGAGAGCGTCGTTCACTAACAGTGCCGTGCAGGTGTATGCGCAAGTAGATAGCACCTGCGTGGGCACCGCAAGAGCCTTATCAGATGGCGTTGGCAACGCCTACGTCATTGATGTCTGGACGCTATCTGCCTATCGAAAGCAGGGTATCGCCACAACGATGATGCAACAATTGCTCTCGCAACTACCCGGTCAGCACGTCTATCTTCAGACCGACGATACCGTGACGTTTTACGAGCAACTGGGATTTAGTCAACAACCGGAGGGTATGAGCCTGGTGGTCGGCGAGTATCTTCAGAATTCCACCCGGGATTGAACTGACCGGTCAAAGCCGGCGTTAACCAACGCTGAAACACTGATGCGGTCCCAGCCGGGGTTCACCGATTCAATCAATGCATGCAGTCGCGCTTTGGGCGCGCTTCGCAGCTCCAGCTCCCGTTCAACCGCTTCGTCGACACCGATTATTGATTCCACATAAACCAGTTTTTGCAGGACATGTCGCTTCTTCAACAGCCGATTGGTCTGTACTCGGTGCCTGCGAATACCCCCGGCAAGGTCCGGTGTTACACCCACAGAAAGATAGCGGTGATGTCGGCTGGACAAAATATAAAGGTAGAATCTATTCACAGGGATCAGTGTGCGGCAAGCACAGGTGTTCAGAAATCGGCAAGTAACATCAGTAGGCGTGAGTGTTTGTCAGGCACCCCGGTAAGTAGTCGCATCCTGATGATGCGAGTATGATTCGCCTATGAACAATCACAGCGACATCTGGCAAACCCTCACCCATCTCGCAGCAACAACCAATGCGTTGAATATCGCCGAACTCATCAATGAAGAGAGTCGCGCTGAGAGATACACCCTCACACTTCCGGGGTTGCACCTCGACTACACCCGGCACCTGATCAACAATGAAATTCTGTCTTCACTCCTGGCGCTTGCAACTGCCAGTGATGTGCGTGCAAAGGCGGTGGCCATGATGCGGGGAGACCCTGTCAATCGTAGTGAACATCGCGGCGCATTGCATACGGGACTGCGCGGCACAGCCGGCCATCCGCCTGAGGCATTTCTGGCGGCAACAACAGCGCAGCGTGAGCGGATGTACGAGATGGCAGAGGCCATCCGCACGGGCAACTGGACCGGCATGACGGGTGAGAAGATCACCGACGTCATTAACATTGGTATCGGCGGCTCCGACCTTGGACCTAAAATGACGGTGGACGCGCTGCGCGAGTACCATGACGGCCCCGCCGTGCACTTTATCTCCAACGTTGATGGGGCAGAGATTGCGACCCTGCTGAAACAGCTGGAGCCTGCCTCAACGCTGGTCGTGATCTCAAGCAAGACCTTTACAACCGCCGAAACCATGCTGAACGCTGAAACGGCCCTGGCATGGTTAGCTGAAGGACTCGGGATCAGTGACCCCGCGTCATCAAAGCACTGCATTGGTGTGACCGGCAGCCCCGAGCGCGCCCAGGATTTTGGTCTGCCTGCTACGCAGCTACTTACCTTTCCTGATTCTATCGGCGGCCGTTATTCCACCTGGTCAACCATTGGCCTGGCTGTCTGTATTGCCGTTGGATCCAAACACTTCGACGCGCTGCTGCGCGGCGGCGCCGCGATGGATGAACATTTCCTGACCGCAGACTATGCCGACAACATGCCAGTGATCATGGCATTGCTGGGCATCTGGTACAGCAACTTTCTGGGTGCACAGAGTCATGCGGTCATTCCCTACTGCCAGCGACTACGATTGTTTGTTGATCATCTGCAGCAGCTGGATATGGAAAGTAATGGCAAGTCGGTCACCCTCGATGGGTCGCCCTGCAACGTAGATACCGGACCGGTAATCTGGGGACAGACCGGGACCAACGGGCAACATGCCTTCTTTCAGCTGTTACATCAGGGCACAAGAGTGATACCGGTAGATTTTATCGGTGCGGTCGAGGATTCACTCAGTGACAAAAAGCATCATCGCATTCTGCTGGCCAACATGATTGCCCAGGGAGAGGCCCTGATGAAAGGCCAACCGGCAGACAGCACTTCAACGGGAGATGTTAATCAACACTACCCGGGCAATCGGCCCAGCTCGACCCTACTGCTCGACAAGCTGACACCAGCAACGTTGGGACAACTACTGGCGCTTTACGAACACAAGGTCTTTGTTCAATCAGTGATCTGGTCAGTCAATCCATTTGATCAATGGGGTGTTGAACTGGGCAAGGTGCTGGCGGGCGACATTCTGGGCGGCACCGGTGAGCATGACCCTGCAACCCTCGATCTGCTGAGAAGAACCGGTCTCGCAGGATAACCCTTGGCGTTACTGACAGCCCGAAAGGTTAACAACACCCGCTATGAAGTCAGATCTGCGGGACGCGCCAGGCGTCTGTATACTGACGGGGCTTTTCACACCCAGTACCATCCTGCCCACTTGTTTACGGGTGCCGTCTGGGACCTGCTCTCACTGCCGGTACTTGGGTTACCTTCATCACCACGACGTATTCTGGTTCTGGGTGTTGCCGGAGGTACCGTGATTCACCAGTTCGCAAAAATGACCGATGCCACTGAAATCGTAGGTATTGAACTCGATGCCGTACATATCGAACTCGGCAGAGATTACTTTGATCTCAGCTACCCGTTTTTAGAGGTCATACAGGCAGATGCCAGAACCTGGATTGAGCACAACAGTGCAAGCTTTGATTGCATTGTTGACGACGTGTTTATCCATGGGGAACACGATCCCGCACGCCCGTTTGCCTCGGACGCCGCCTGGATGCAGCAGCTAACAGATAGCCTGTCGCCATCCGGGCTATTGATCCAGAATCATATTGCGATAGCAGATGCTCGCGACGCAGCAAAGCACCTTAAAGGCGGTAGTCTGCTGACCTTCGAAACGGCAATGTACGAGAACTGCGTGATCGCGTGGTATCGCAATGGCACATCGACCCAACAGACCCGCGCCACCCTGAACGCTTCGCTGGCAGCGATGCCGAAGCAGGTGACCCGACGCTTGCGGCATCGCTGCAGGGCCATGACCGCAAGATGATACCTGGTTAATGCATCACTTCGCGCTGACGAACCAACACAGCCGCGATCAACAGCAGCACCAGGAAGCCAAGACATATCTGGGCTGCCGCATTGTAAGAACCGAGATGGTCGACAGCCAGGGAAAAGGCAAACGGTCCGACGGCACTGGCAAAAACAGATATTGAGGTATTAAAACCGCTGACTTCCCCAAGATGCAGTGGTCCAAAAAAGCGGATAAAAGCAAGATTCGACGTAACCCCCCAGAGACCACCCCCGGTACCAAAGCCAAAGGCGAGCAGCCAGTAGCCCCAGGCCTGATCCAGATTAATCAGGCCAATCGCGCCAAGGATAAAGCCCGTCAGCATGACAATCAGAAAAGGCTTCAGTGGATACCGGTCAACCAGCCAACTGCCATCAAATTGGTCACCGTCGCAAATACCGCTGACGGAAAAAAATACCCAAAGGCGACGTCCCTCGACAAACCCGCCTCCGCGAAAATTGCCACCACGTGAAAAGTCAGCGCGGTGCCGAACAGGGCATGCATACCGAGGCTGAAGGCATAGATCCAGAAAACTGGCGACCGTCGCGCTTCCTGCAGGGTTAAAGACGGCGCTTCCTGTGGTGCGATGTAGTCATCACTGGGTTCACCCCCATCGGGCAACAATCCGCATGATGCCGGGTTGTCCCTGATAAACACCAGGGCCAGCGCTGCAAACACCAGGCCTACCAATACCGCCATAAACCAGAGCGCGCCGCGCCAGTCAAAAAACGCAATCAGCATGGCAATACCCAGAGGCGCCAGCGAAAAGCCAAAGGAAACAAACACACTGCGAACACCGCTAACCAGACCGCGACGTCTGACAAACCAGAGCATCAGCACGTTTCGGGAGCAACTGGTCAAAACCCCCTGCCCAAAGAAACGAACGCCGAAAAAGCCCAGCAATATCAGCACGAAAGTCACCATGGTGTGCCCGCCTAACCAGGCACTCAGTACATCGACAAAACTGACGTACATCACCATGACACCCAGTGCCAGTGCCGAAAGCGCGATCATTACCCGACCACCCAGTCGGTCATACCATCGGCCAGCCTGGGTCAAAAACAGCGACGAGCCAATAGTGCCAAACAGATAGGCCATCGACAGCTGGGTCCGGGTAAGCCCGAACACGTCGATGAACGGATCGGTAAACACTGCCATACCCATGGTCTGTCCAGGAATACTGAACAAAAAGCCCAATGTGGAAAATAACCACACCACCCAGCCATAGAAGATGGGTGAACGCTTCGGGTCGAAGGGCCAGGTAACGGGTATCAAACGGGTCTTCCAGCGGGAAAGCGCGAAGCATATCACGGTGACCTGCATTGACGCAGGCAGCAACGCCGCCTAGATTGGGTGCATGAAGAATATCCTGCTGATTACAGCTGACCAATGGCGCGGCGAATGCCTGTCAACGCTCGGCCACCTCGTAAAAACACCGAACCTGGATGCCCTGGCCGCTGACGGGGTCCTGTTCAAAAATCACTACGCCAATGCGGTACCCTGCGGACCTTCAAGGGCAAGCCTGCACACCGGCATGTATCTGCAGAACCACCGCTCCGGCACCAACGGCACACCGCTCGATGCTCGCCATACTAACTGGGCGCTTGAAGTGCGCAATGCAGGTTATGACCCGGCACTTTTCGGCTATACCGATACGGCCAATGACCCAAGAAGATTTGCAGCCGATCATCCTTACCTGCGTTCCTATGAGGGGCCGCTGCCAGGCATCAACCCCGTCGTGATGATGGGCAGCTTCCCCGATGCCTGGGCAGAGTGGCTGGGACAACAGGGTTTGGATATTCCCGACCCGAACTGGAAGTTTTATACCGACAAAAAGCAGCAACCCGAATTCGAGGATGGCGGCACCGAACCCGCGCCGTTGGCACTACCCGCAGAATTACACGACACCCATTTTATGGTTGATCAGACCATCAACTATATCCGAGAGCAGGAAGACAGCTGGTGTGTCCATCTCTCACTGCTGCGGCCACACCCACCGTGGATTGCGCCTGAACCCTATAACCGCTTGTATCCACCGGAGACCTTGATGGATTTCCGCCGCCAGCCGGAGAGACAAATGGAGGCAGCACAACATCCGTTCCTGGCGGCCTATCTCGACAAACCTCATTTCGGCGCGCCCGCCGATGACAAAAAGATGGCCCGACTGAAAGCCTCCTATTTTGGTCTGATGACTGAAGTTGATGACAACCTCGGTCGTTTGTTCACACACCTGAAGCAATCCGGACAATGGGATCAGACATTGATCATCGTGACCTCCGATCATGGCGAACAGATTGGTGATCACTGGCTGGTCGGTAAACTCGGTTACTTTGATGCCAGCTATCATATACCGCTGATTGTCCGTGACCCTGACGCCGAAACAACGCGGGGTACCCAGATTGAGGCATTTACCGAAAACATCGACATTATGCCGACGTTGCTCTCATGGTTGGAACTTGAAATCCCGAATCAATGTGACGGCAAACCGTTGCAGCCATTTCTGAAAACCGGGTCCACGCCAACCAACTGGCGCGATGCCGCCCACTGGGAGTTTGACTTTCGAAATGTAGAAAGCGGTGAAGCGCTCGAGCAGGCGCTCGGTCTGACTCAACATCAATGCACCCTGAATGTGATCCGGGATGAGCAATTCAAGTATGTGCATTTCACCAGGCTGCCGCCCCTGTTGTTTGACCTGACAAAAGACCCGGATGAACTGGTGAATGAAGCCAACAATCCTGCCTATCAGACTCAGATGCTTGCCTACGCCCAAAAGATGCTGTCATGGCGGATGAATCACGACGAGCAAACCCTGACCCACCTGACGCTCACCGATGATGGCGTCGCGTCCCGCCCGGCACCACGCTATTGATAACTCGCCAACCAGGCCAGACAACGGGCATTGAATATCTCTGGCTGCTCATACTGGAGCCAGTGTCCGGCACCGGGAATCAGCTCAAACATGACATCAGGCCTTAACGACTGAAACAGCACACGCCGGGCTTCCAGCTCAGGGAACGCCGGTGCGTCTTGATCCCCGTAGATGACAAACAACGGTGTTGTTGTATCTCGAATGCCATCGGCAACCAGCATGCTGCGTGCGTACCGGGGACTGCTGAACCTGGCCTTGCTGGTGTTAGCGGTTTGGATACGCACCGCCAGGTCATCAATTCTGGCAGGATCGTGGATCATCAGGCGTCGCAGGTTTTCACGCTGTGTAGCGAGCACTTCAGCAACAGACATCTCAGGTGCGCGCTTGATCAGAGGCTTCATCTGCGGCTGCCGCGGCAGATTTCCAACCGCCGCGGGCCCGGTCAGCATCACAGACTTCAGACGATGGGCCAGTGGCCTCATCAGCATTGCGGTCAGCGTACAGCCCCAGGAAAAGGCAACGATGTGAAAACCGCCGTCAAATCGTAAAGTGAGTGCCTGGGAAAGTGCTTCAGCTGCGCTATCTGCATCGGATGGGATCGAACACATGGCAGCATCACCGAGACCGGGTAAATCAACCGCATAGACATCAAAGCGGGTCCGCAGCACAGCGATGTTCCTGATCCAGTGGAGCCATGATCCCGAACCGCCATGCAGCAACACAACGCGGTCTCCGGGTCCGGGCCAACGCCTGATAGGCAATTCGCCGTCGCCGCAGGGCAGCCAGGTCAGCTCCGCTTCCGCGTCAAGGGCCAGCACTTCCGCAGGCATTTGCCAGCCGTCATTCATCCGGGAACGAACTCAGCACTAACGAGAACAAGCAGGCGCGTGGGTGACGTCAGGCTTCATCATTAGCCGCTGCCGCAAACTCCGGACAAAACTCACCGATCCGCAATTCACCGCCGCGGGTTTGTAACCCCATCTCCATTGCTTTGCGCATATTCCGCTGGGCACCGGGGGTTCGCAACGTCTGCTGGAACAGGTGGGCTTCCTCCAGCAAGGCGGATTCCAGCGGCATTTCAGCATTGTTGATGGACTGCTTGCACAGGCCAATCGCTTCCGCGGGAAAGGTCGCGATGCGGCGAGCCAGCCCATCGACAAACCGGTCCAGCTCCGAAACCGTATCAAAGATCCGGTTCAGATAGCCCCAGCTTTCTGCGGTTACCGCATCCACATCATCGCAGCCAAGGCAGATTTCCATGGCCCTGCCACGGCCAACCAGACGCGGCAGCCGCTGGGTACCCGTGCCGCCGGGCAGGATACCCAGCGCCACTTCCATCTGGTTAATCACGGTCTTGCCTCTGACGCCGAAACGCATATCACAGGAAGCGGCAAACTCATTACCACCCCCACCGGCCCGACCTGCCATTTTTACCAGCGTCGCTTTGGGCATGGTTCGAACACGCTCACACATATTGAGAAACTCAGAGGGTTCATGACTCTTGACGGCAGGGGCATCGACGGGGAATTTTAAAATGGTCTCCACGTCAAAATGTGCGATAAAGAAATCCGGGTCGGCACTCTGAAAAACAACCACACGGACACTGCCATCCTGCTCAGCCTCGCTGGTAAGGGCCGCTAGCTCCGCAAAAAGCTGTGGCGTCATAACATTGACCGGTGGATTGTTAATAGTAACTGTCAGCACCCCGTCGATGTTGTCGACTTCAAGCAACTCAAATTGGTATGCCATCTCTGTTTCTCCTGACCCAATAAATGGTTTCCTCGAGCCTAGTAACGAAGGCCTGTGCGGTCAAGCGCAGAGCAGGTAAACTCCCCTCTTCTCAGATTCGGATGACCCTGTGCGCAAATTCCTCTTGATATTGCTGTTGCTTCCGGCGATGAGCCTCGCCGAGCAGAAACTCACCATTCTGTTGACGAATGATGATGGTTTTGATTCACCGGGTCTCGAAGCGCTGAACATTGCCCTGTCGAATGCCGGACACACCGTCTACGTGGTTGCACCCGCGACCCAGCAAAGTGGTGCTTCCGCTTCCGTCACTGCGAGCGGCGTCAAGGTAACAGCCTATCCAGGCAATGTATGGGCCGTTCACGGACGACCCGCAGACGCCGTAAGAGTGGCGCTCGGCAATATTCTTTATGACACGCCACCAGATCTGGTGATTTCCGGGGCGAACTTTGGCCAGAATACCGGTCAGGATGTCAACGTTTCCGGAACGGTTGGCGCGGCAATCACCGCCTTTCGACTCGGTGTGCCTGCCATCGCCGTATCGGTCGAGATAAAACTCGATGAAATGAACAAAGGCTTTCCCTCGACCGTCGGTGCCTTCACCGGCGCCGCGAGCGTCATTACGCGACTGGTGAACAGACTGGAACTTAAAGACCTCACTGCCGTCCTTAACGTCAACTACCCTGCGCGGCTTCCTCTGGACGTTCGAGGTGTCCGCTGGTCCAACCTGTCACAACACTCCGTGTTTGGCACACGCTACAACCAGAACAGCGAAGGAAAGTACGTACCTGAATTCGAACTACCCACACCCAGCCCGCGGGCTGGCGATGCGGAGGCGCTGGTTGACGGTTTTGTCACCCTGACATTCCTGGATGGCGACATGGCGGTTAACACCAAACGCTCGCAGCGGTACATGGATCAACATCTGCTGGATCGTTCCTACCCGCCCGTTTACCCGCCTGCTGAGCCCAGGCGACCGATAAAAGCCGCCGCGACGACCCAGGCAGCAACCGCACTAACCGGTGATCCTGAGAATCCGACCAGCAACACCCTGCAGGAGCGAAAACCGACTGATGCTGTGATACAACTGCCCGACACACACGGCAATGCCGAACAAGAGCGCCGGGCCATGCAGGAAACTGACCAGGCGGCGCAGCACGAAGAAGACAGCGTGGCCCAGGCAGGCAAACCGGCTGCAGAAGAGGCGAGCGAAACTGCCGCACAACCTGCACCCCCCAAACCAAAGCCGGACTCCTGGTTACGTCGTATGTTTAATCCCGCCAGTTGGGGTAATTGAAATGGATATTCAAGACATAGAAATTTTTGCCGAGGTTAAGCCGGCGCTGCGAAAAAAGATCGAAGCCCTGTTCGAAACGAGATACTTCTCAGAAAAAGAGACCATTACGATATTCGGTGAGCCGGTTGCCGGTCTGTACCTGCTCGACAAGGGTCAGGTTGATATCTCTATCCCGGGCTTTGACGGCGTTCTAACCACGCTCACTGAAGGCGCCTCATTCGGTGAGTTGTCCCTGTTCCGGCCCGATGATGTTGCCTCGGCGACAGTCACGGTCAGCACAGAATCTGCGGAGGTGCTGTTCTGCCCCAGGGACGCGCTTAACCTTGCTTTGCAACTCGATGAAACGCTGGCCGCCGGGTTCTATCGAGGCGCGACACTGCTGGTCTCCGACCGGCTTCGAAACACAAACCAGAAGATCAGTGGCGAGATCGCCAAGTCCATTCGGATGGCCAGGGATCTCATTGAAGAAATTTCAACGGCCGGCGGTTTATCGGACACCCAGGAGGACTTTCAGTCTGCCGGCAGCGCGATCATCAGCAGCATGACCAGTATCGTCAAACAACTACTCGTACTGAAGGAAAGTAATCGCGAAATCAGCAAGGAAGAGATCGCTGGCGTTGCCAATCAGGCCAAGCAGATCTACTACTCCGAGTTCTCGGTCTTCGACAAGGTTAACAAGCGACTGAAGGCGTTGGGCCAGCATCTCGAAAACGTCAATCGAGTGCTGTCTGATCAGGAATTGAAACCTGTCGACGAAGACATGTCGCTGGACGAATTCTAGCGATAGGCATGGCCCCATGAGCATGATTGGCTACGTTACCCTGGGCACCAACAATCTGGTTCGCGCCGCGGCGTTTTATGATGCACTGTTTGCGGTTATCGGTGCACGCCGAACCATGACCGATGAACGTATGCTTGGCTGGGGCAAGACAACCCCAGGCACCCGCATTAAGGAAACCCTGTTTTCGGTCATTGAACCCTACGACAAGCAAGCCGCCACGGTGGGTAACGGCGTGATGATTGCCCTGGATGTTGAGACCTCGGAAATGGTTGAAAAAGTTTACGCCAGGGCGCTGTCGCTTGGTGCCGAAGATGAGGGGCATCCCCACGACCGGGGCTCAAGCATGGGTTTTTACGGCGGGTACTTCAGAGACCTGGATGGCAACAAGCTGGTGGCCTATTGCCTGGAATATAAGCCAGAACAAGACAACCACAACGTAACGTAACCGCTGCCACCATGACGCCAACCGATACTCTCAGCGACAAACCTTTCGACTTTCTGGTGACGAATGACGATGTTGTTTTGATCAGCTTCAAAGGCAGTGTTGTGAAGACGCTAAAGGGGACCGCTGCTACGCGACTCACCCATAAACTTCTGGACGCCGAAGAATACGTCCAACAACTGCTACTCGCGAAAGCAACCCGCAACTTTAAGCGCGGCAATGAAAGGTCGGGAAAGAAAGGCTCGTGAATCAGAGAACGCAGGATTAATCGAAATGCTCGTAACTTTTACGGCTGCGCCAGTTCGCGACAACGATACCCGAGAGCACCAGCGCCAATCCAAGCACCAGATACACCGTCAACGGTTCCGACAACAACCACACACCAAATATCGCGGCGGTTAAAGGGTTCAAGCCAAGGGAAACCGAAACCAGCGTGGACTCAATGTGCCCCAGCGCCCAGTTAAAGAGAAAGATCGGCACCGCGCCACCTAATGAACCGAGCAAGAACAGTACCCACCAGGTGTCCAACGGCGGTAACGTCAGCGCCAATGTCCCTGTGGAAAGCGTGGTGATAAACATCACAATCCAGCCCCAGGTCATAAACCACGCCGTCATCTGAAGCTGGTTGTATCGCTGCAGATACGGGCGGGCCAGTAAATTGAAAGCGGCGCCGATAACCGCCATCAGAAACATAATCAAATTGCCTCGCAGCGCATCGCTGGCAACCCCGCCATCTAGATCAACAACCAAGCCAACACCCAGAACAACACACAACCCACCCAGCACTTTATTGCGGGTAATAATCTCCTGCTTTGCCAACCCCGCCATGATCATATTGAGAATGGGCATCAGCGATAACACGAGCGCCCCCTGGGACGCGGTGGTGTATTTCAGAGACAGCGCAAAACCAATCGGGAAAACGCTGAAGAACATGACCCCGACAACGGCCATCGGCAGCAGGTCTGCACGCCGAAACCGACTCGCACCCAGCCATAGCGCACCAGGCAGCAGACACAACACCGCGATCCCATAACGGATAACACCCAGTTGGACCGGGTCGACGACATCAACAATGGCCCTGGTTGCAACCGCAACCGCACCACCCAGTGCCGTTGAGGTACAAGCGGCCAGAATCGGTAGGTAAGGATTCAATTTGTGCCCAAAAAAAGGCGCCAGTATACGACTAACAGTCTATAATCGCGCCCTTTCAAATCGACAGAGAGAACTATGAGACTCGACGCAATACCCGCTGGCACCAATCCCCCTGAAGACATCAATGTCATCATTGAAATTCCGGTTGGCGGAGAACCCATCAAGTATGAACTGGACAAAGCTTCGGGGGCGCTGTTTGTTGATCGATTTCTCTATACACCCATGCGATACCCCGGCAACTACGGATTTGTGCCACATACCCTTTCCGGCGACGGCGACCCTACAGACGTACTGGTTGCCACGACCAGACCACTGGTACCGGGCTCAGTCGTGAGCTGCCGCCCTATAGGCATTCTGTTTATGAAAGACGAAGCCGGGATGGATGAAAAAATCATCGCGATACCCACAAACAAACTCACCAGACGCTACGAGCGGGTTGAGAACTATAGCGACCTGCCACCGATCAGCCTTGATCAGATTCAGCACTTCTTTATGCACTATAAGGACCTTGAGTCGGGCAAATGGGTAGAATTTGATCGCTGGGGCGATGCTGCTGAAGCGCGCGAGACGATCAAGGAAGCGATGGAACGCGCAAAATCTGCCGGGCTTTAGACTGGCGCTCCGCCTGGCGTCAGGGCATTAACTGTGCCCTCGCCAGGGGTCAGGAACAACATTTTGGTGGGCCCGTTGGGCCTGGCCGTATGCCAGACGCCTCGAGGCACAACAAGATATTCCCCAGTTTCATGCAGGCGATGAATCTGCTCACCTTCGGACGTTGAAAACACGAGTTCAGCATCGCCCGCCATGAGTAACACAAGCTCATCCCCCCTGGGATGCATCTCCCAGGTAGACCAGGCGGTGTCAAAACTGAACTGACTCACCAGCAGATGCTGGTTGAAATCCGGAAACTGCGCTTCGAGCGTCGCAAAAAACGCCGGCGTCACCGGCAACAGGCTGACGCTGGAAGCCGGATCGAACACAGCATGTACTTTTTCTATTTGCTGAACATCATTCACAAGCAGACCCTTTGCTGACGGTTAAGACCGACTTCAGTCTAGCAATGAACCGGCGTATTCAGCCAATGCCGCAACCGGTAAACTCAAACGCATGCTCCAATTGTTTCAATCCAATAAGATGTCAGCGCTTAAGGATGCATTTTGCAGCCGAAACGCCGTGTCCCTTGACCCATTCGAGCCCCAAACCGTCATTGTGCAGAGTTTTGGTCTTGGGCAGTGGTTAAAAATAGAAACCGCGAGACAGTTCGGGATTGCGGCAAATATTCACTGCATCCTGCCAGCCACCTTCCTCTGGCAACTGTATCAGTCACTGGTCCCCGAAGCGGCGAACCTCAGGCAATCACCATTTGATCGCGACCGACTGACCTGGCGCGTGATGCGAATCCTGAAGTCCAACCCCGCTCTCGCAGAAGGCGTATCGGGCTATCTCAATTCACCAGGGGACCCGGATCAGCGGGCTTTTCAACTGGCCAGCGAAATCGCGCTACTGTTTGATGAATACCTGATGTATCGCCCGGACTGGCTGAACCAATGGCAATACAGTCAGGGCCAGATCACGACCGACGATAGCGGTACGAATACCACCAACCAGCGCTGGCAGGCAGAACTCTGGCGTTTGATCCTGGCGGATCTGCCGCCAGACGCCCGGCTACATCGCGCGGAACTTCATCGACGGGCAATGCATGCACTGGCGACGCCATCTCAAGCTAGTCTGCCCTGGTCGCGGCTGAGCGTGTTTGGCATTTCAACGATGCCACCACTGCAGTTGGCGACGTTTGAAGCCCTCGCCGCAGATCGGGATGTTGACCTGTTTTTCCTCAACCCCTGCGAGCACTACTGGGGTGACATTGTTTCAGAAAGAGATGTCGCCAAACGCTCGCTGCGCACGCTGATCAATAGCAGCGAACCCCTGCTGGACGAAGACTATCTGGAGGTTGGCAATCCCCTGCTGGCGTCTCTGGGGAAACAGGGCAGAGAGTTTTTGGAACTGCTACTCGAGCTACCCTCCCTGCAGACTCACGAGGCGTTTATTGAGCCAGACACGAATTCGGCGCTGGGTTTGGTAAAAAAAGACATTCTAGACCTGACCCATGGTGGTGCGTTTTCTACCGGCAACACGCCCGCAAAAACTGATACGCCTGACCCCAGTATTCAAGTACACGTCTGTCATAGTCGGCTGCGGGAAATCGAGGTTCTCAAGGATGAAATCCTTCGAGCCACCAGCAGGGACAGCACGCTCAGGCTGAATGATATTGTGGTGATGGTGCCGGACATCACATTGTACGCACCCATTATCGACGCTGCTTTTAGCGGACAACTACCCTATCGGATTGCCGATACCGGCTCATTGGAAGAATCCAGTCTGTTAACCGCGTTTTTCAAACTCCTGAGGCTGCCAGAACTTCGGCTGACCGGACCTGAAATTATTGACCTGCTACAGACCCCCGCAGTGATGCGGCGTTTCAATCTAAGCTCGGAAGATATGGATACCCTCTCCTATTGGGTTAACGCCGCCGGTATTCGCTGGGAGCTCGACGGCCAGAGTAAAGCTGACTACTGGGGGCTGCCACCGGAGTCGCAAAACAGCTGGCGATTCGGATTGGACAGACTGCTGCTGGGCGTTGCCATGGACACCAACACCGGCAGCTGGCGAGAGGTTCTGCCATTTGACGTCACACCGGCAGAGACGGAACTTCTGGCAACACTTAGCGGATTTATCGATCTGATTGCCGAGTTCCGAGACAGACTTAATCAGGCCCATACCATAGATGAATGGCAAGGAATCCTGATGCAGTTGCTGCAGTGCTTTTTCCATACCGCCGACGACGAACTGCTGGTGCAGAACGACCTGACCCTCAGCATTGAGGAACTGACTGAACAGGCTGTAAGCGCAGACTACAAAGCACAGGTATCGCGTCGTCTCATCCTGCAAACCCTGACGGATCGGCTCGGCGATACTGCACAGCGCGCTGGTTTCATTTCTGGCGGCATAACTTTCGCCACGCTGGTCCCGATGCGGAGCATTCCGTTTCGAATCGTTTGTCTGCTCGGCATGAACGACGGTGAATATCCCCGAGATGTCAGGCCACATTCTTTCGATCTGCTTGCGGCCTCTGGCCACCAGCGGGGCGATCGTTCAAAGCGCCTGGATGATCGGTATCTGTTTCTGGAAGCCCTGCTGTCAGCAGAAGACACGTTTTACGTGAGCTATCTGGGTAAGGGCGCACGCGACAACAAACATAGGCCACCATCGGTTGTCGTGCAGACATGGCTGCAATACCTGACTTCCGTGTTTTCTGATAGCAAAGTTATCGAACATGCCCTGCAACCTTTTAATCCGCGATACTTCCAGGGTGACCGTCTTCAGTCATTTAATCGCCACTGGTACGAGGCACTGTCGTCGCCAACGGGGGCAACAAGGTTCCTTAACGCTCGACTACCGATCGACCCCGGCAACGCGCCAGTCCAGATCAATCAACTCATGCGCTTCTATAGCCATCCAGCCAGGTGCTTCCTGCAGCAGCGCCTGGGAGTCTACCTTGAGGATGACAGGCTAGCGCTGAAAGAGACCGAGTCCTTTAACCTGAATCCACTGGAGCGCTACCAACTCGTGGACGAAGCGCTTTCCGTGCTGATCAAAGCGGGTGATATTGATCGTTACCGGCACGACGTCCTGCAGAGCGGCGGCGTGATGTCGGGCAGCCTGGGTGAACAGCAACTCAATCGAGAAATCGACAGGGCAAAAGAAATCAGCGACGCCGTTTTACCCTACCTGAACACGCAGAGAAGTTCGATAAACGGCCAGATCAGACTCAATGACATCACACTTAACGTTGATATCGATCATTACGACAAGGTCCTCGTGAACTTCCGCGCCGGCAAACTGCGTGCGCGGCAGCTCATCGAAGCCTGGCTCGCCCATCTCGCCGCTTCAACGCAGATCCCCGGAGTAGAAAGCAGGCTGTTTTTCAGAGGGAAAGACGATGCAGCGGCGTGCAGCATCCTGCGACCCGTGAGCAGCGAGGTTGCCGAGGCACAGCTGCATCTGCTGCTTGATGGTTACATTACGGGTATGGAAACACCCAGATTCCAACCACCGGAAGCGAGCCTTAACTTCGCTGAAAATATTTTCAGCGGTGAGCCAGAAGCTGTGGCTTATCGAAAGGCACGTCAATCCTGGACCAGCGATATGCCAGGATCAGAGGGTCAGGACCGTTACTGGTTGAGATTGTTTGAGGAAGCCGACCGGTTCGATGAGACTTTCAGCAGTCTGGCAACGTCGGTCTGGTTACCTGTGCTGGTGGCACTGGATCATGAATAACCTGACTACACGACTTGAACTGGATGGCAATCGGCTGATCGAGGCCAGCGCCGGGACCGGCAAAACCTACACGATCACCAATCTTGTATTAAGGCTGCTGCTGGGTCGCGATGTCCCCTGGGACCGCCCACTGGGCATCAATGAAATCCTGATACTCACCTTCACCATTGCCGCCACCGAAGAGCTGAAACACCGGATCAGCAAACGTATCAATGAGGCCCGACTGACCTTTAAGACCGGCGAAGGTGACCCGGATCTGCTATCGCTGGTCGCTTCGTCCAAGGATCAGCATCGAGACCTGAAGCTGCTCGCGGCAGCTGGTCAGTTAATGGATGAAGCCAGTATCTTCACCATTCACGGATTCTGCGCGCGCGTGCTGGGTGAACAGGCGTTCGAATCCGGCGCCCTGTTCAGCCAGGCTTTAAATGCCGAACGGGACGAACTGCTGAAACTGGCTGCCGAAGACTGTTTCAGAAGCCTCATCCAGCCACTGCCGACCGACATCCGCCAGGTGGCGCTGGATATCTGGCCATCGCCTGAAAAGATCGCGGTGCGATATGTTCCGATCATGGCGCGAGGCGAATTTATCGCCTACCCCGAGGACACCGGTTCAGACTACGACCTGCTGATCAGCAATGCGATCGAGGTAAAAGCGCGTTGGCAGGCGGATGATCTCGAAGCCCTACTGCTGGGCCATGATCTGCACAAGGGGCGACGCCCTTACAAACGGCTGGCAGAGATGGCAGCTTTTTGTCAGGCCCCGGGTGCAGGGCTGACCAGCGAACTCTGGCAAATCTACGGCAGCGATGGCTTGGCCTCGGGGTTTAAAAAGGATGTTGTGCCGCCCGAACATCCGGTCCTGGCACTCATCGATGAGATCAGTCACGGTGCCACAGCAATTCGCGCCAGCCTGTGGCATCAGGTCGTTAATTTCATGCAGCGCACAGTTGCTAACTACAAGGTTGAGCACAACAAAATGACCCTCGATGATCTGCTGACGAACCTGGCCAGCGCCATCAATCGCGAACATTCACCGTTGCCCGGCACCCTGCGCCGACGCTGGCCGGTAGCGATGATTGACGAGTTCCAGGATACCGACGCCATTCAATACAGCATCTTCGATCGCGTATACCCGGCAGCCAGCCCGGTGGCGTCAGACACTGCCAATCTGATGTTGATGATCGGCGATCCGAAACAGGCGATCTACAATTTCCGCGGCGCGGATATCTTTACCTATATCAATGCCAGACGCTCGGCCACTGGCAGGGAGACCCTGGATACAAACTGGCGGTCCTCCGCGGACTACATTGCCGCAACCAACCTGCTCTTTGATAAACCTGACATCTTTGGCAATGACGCCGACATCCCATTTAATCCGGTGCAGCCGTCAGCGGAGAATCAGACGATGGCGCTCAAGCTTAGCGATACGCCCCTGCCGCCTTACCAGCTGTTTGTCTCGGATCAGGCAAGCACCAACAGCGCTCATCTTGACGATTTGATGGCCCATGCCGCTGATGAAACGGTCAGTCTGCTCCAGAATCCGGGACTGAGCATCGACGAAAAACCCATTGATGCCGGACAAATCGCATTCCTTGTCAGAAGCCGGGCACACGCCCGCGCCGCTAAAAAGGCCCTCGCGACACGAAATATCAGGAGTGTCTACCTGACCATGGACAGCGTCTTTCTTCAGGATACCGCGGCTGATCTTAAGTTGATCCTGGAGGCCGTCGCCGAACCCAATCGAGACCAGGCCATTCGTGCTGCGCTGGCAACCCGTTTGATGCAAGGGACAGCCGAGGACATTGACCGTCTTGGTCACGACATTGAACATCAGCAGGCCGTGCTGGCAGAGTTTCAGGGATACCATGACTTGTGGCAGCAACGCAGTCTGGCGACCATGTTGAATAATCTGCTGGAACGCCGATCGCTGGCAACACGTTGGCTAGGTCAGCCTGATGGTGAACGGCAACTGACCAACCTGCGACATCTGATGGAGATACTTCAGCAACGCGCGGATGTCGTACCGGGCATCAGGCAGCTGCTCAACTGGTTTGAACAGGAGCAGCTCACTGCCGGGCACGCAACGCAGGAAGAACGCCAGCTAAGACTGGAATCCGATGAAAATCTGGTCAAGATCGTCACCATGCACGCGGCCAAGGGGCTGGAGTACGATATCGTCATGCTGCCGATGCCGGTGTTTTCCTCGCCACGCGCTGATGGCAGGGATCCACTCATTTTTCACGAGGAAAGACACGGTGAGTTTGTCACCGCTGTAGATTATGTGGGTTCGGCGGACCACCAGAAGCTCAGCCGCCGGGAGGCAGCCGATGAAGACATGCGCTTGCTCTATGTCGCGTTGACCCGAGCGAGGTACCGGTGTTATCTCGGCCTGCCGACAATCACCGGTTTGAAAAACGCCGCTGTCGCCCGCCTCCTTGAGATTGATGCCGTGGATGACCTGGCCACTGAGCTCAGAGCAAGGCTATCTCCAGCACTATTTGAAGTTGTCACCGCACAGGTCTCTCGCGAAGAAATCATTCCAGCTGCAGGCAATACAACCCTGATTGAGCCTCCCGCAAAACCCATTATCCCTGACACCTGGAGAATTCACAGTTACACCGGTATTGCCGCCCGTCTGACGTCAGTGGCGTCGCACCCGGGACCCAACGGCTTTTCAGATGATGACGAGTCCCGCGTGACGGTGAGCCCGAATACTGCTCACCCGGCAACACCTGAAAGAACACGACACACCTTTCCCCGGGGGCCGGCAGTCGGCATAGTCTTGCACGGACTACTGGAAGATATCGATTTCGCCGAGGGTAATCTTGGCTCGACCTGCGCCTCCGTCTGTCGTCGACTTGATCTTGACGAACACTGGGCGCCCGTTCTGGAAGACTGGTTAAACGATATTCTGCAAACACCGCTGGATTCAGCGTCACCAATAGGCAGAAGATTATCAGGGCTTACGCAGGCCGATCGGCTGGATGAGCTGGAATTCCATTTCCCACTATCTGTATCCGGTGGATTGCTCGCGTTCCTGCAAACCCATCGATATGTCGGACCGGGAAACACCAGTCAACGTGGTCAGGAGATCAATCATCTCGAAGGATTAATGACCGGTATGATTGACCTGGTGTTCAGAGAGTCTGGCAAATTCTATATCGTCGATTACAAGTCCAATTTCCTGGGACCAACGGCTGAAGACTACGCGCAGACAGAACTGGCAGCCGCCATGGACCATCATCAATATCACCTGCAACACCTGATCTACAGTGTTGCCCTGCATCGCATGCTGGCCCTCAAATTGCCTGACTATGACTACAACACACACTTCGGAGGGACCTACTACCTGTTCCTGCGTGGTATGGATGGCAGCAGTCAACAGGGTGTTTACAGCACCCGACCCACACGTGAAATCGTAATTGAACTGGATCGACTGCTGGGTGCAACCGGATGAGTGACGAATTTCGTGCGAACTTCGCCCAATCCTTCCTGAATCTTGTTGCGCGCAAAGCCGGTGCTATCCCGCCTTCTGTCAGGCGTGTCCTGGAGCGACTGATCAGTGCCACTGTCTCTCAGCATTCCTGCCTGGACCTGCGTGATGCAGACGCAGCGCTGATCAGTGAACTGACCCAATACGACGCCGTCGGCGGTCCCGATGATCAACGGCCATTTGTACTAACTGACGGCAGACTCTATCTGAATCGCTACTATCAACACGAAAAAGCGATTGCGGCGATGATCATCGAGCGCAATCGATCCGTGCCCATACCCGCCCCGGATCAGTTGCGCGACAAGCTCAATCAACACTTTGGTCCCGAGTCAGGCAATCGGCAAAAAGTCGCGGCACTGCTGGCCATTTCAAGACAACTGGCGATCGTGACCGGCGGACCTGGTACCGGAAAAACCAGCACTGTCGTCAAGATGCTGGATATCCTGCTTGATGAGTTCCCCTCGTTACAGCTGAGACTGGCTGCACCCACGGGCAAAGCCGCAATGCGACTGGAAGACGCCGTGCGCGACTGGGCCGATGTCCGGGGCTTGTCGCTAAAGGTTGAAACACTGCATCGATTGCTGGGTGTTCGTCGAGACGGGCGTTCCTGGCGCCATGGTCCGGACAACCCCATCAAAGGCGACCTGCTCATTGTTGATGAAGCCTCGATGATTGATCTGGCAATGATGCATCGGCTGCTGGCAGCACTGCCAGAGAATACCCGTCTGATACTACTGGGCGATCCTGACCAGCTACCCTCAGTTGATACCGGAAACGTGCTCGCCGATCTCTGTGCCGGCGACCCCGGCTTCTCGACTGACTTCGCCGAATTCGCGGCGCCTTTTGTGGGCGAGCTGGAACAGGCTATTGAGACGGCGACACCGGGGTTGACGGATGCTGTCTGTCGGTTAGACCGCAGCTACCGTTTCAGCGCCGACAGCGACATCGGTAAACTTGCCCAAAATATCCTGAAGGGTGATGTACACAGACCCGATACCGATGGGTCCGTGATTTCAGGCAAGCCGCTAACCCAGGAAACCATCAACACCTTACCCGACTACTGGGCTGACTACTTCAGCCTGCTGAATCAAACCAACAGATCACACCTAGATTTATTGAACGCCTTCGACGCCTGCCGGATTCTGTGCGCCAGGCGCAGTGGCAGCGAAGGTTCAGTGACCCTGAACGACGCCATTGAAAACCAGTTAGTTAGTCATGGGCGCAAGCAACCGGGGAGCCCGTTTTATCCAGGCAGACCCGTTCTGATTACACGTAACGACTACAATCTGGGCCTGTTCAATGGCGACATCGGTATCTGTCTACCCGCCCCGGTTGGTCCAGGCTATGTCGTTCACTTCCCAGGTAAACCCGCACCAATACTGGCTTCAAGACTGCCGGCCCATGAAACCTGTTTCGCCATGACCGTCCATAAGGCGCAGGGATCAGAGTACGATCAGGTGGTACTGACCCTGGGGGATGAAACGTCTGACGAGGCAAAGCAGCTGCTGACCCGAGAACTGGTTTACACCGCGGTCACTCGGGCAAAAGCATCCATTCACATCTACTCCAGTGAACCCACCTGGCAGACAGCCATTGCTCGCTCGGCGGCACGTACCAGCGGCATGACCAGTTTCTTCGTTGCCGAGGATGAGTAACCCCGGGGGGGCGAAAGGAATCGACTGGATTTATCCCGGGTCACTATTAATAATGCTCCATGCCTTTGCTTCGCGCTCTATTCAAACACCTCACCAGTCTCGCCACCGCCCTGGTCGTGATTACCAATCTCAGCGTGTGGATGCTACCGCTATTTACACTGGCACTTATCAAGCTGATTTTCGGCCGGTTCAACGTCGTCGCGAGGACCATCAACTTTCTGGTTGAGTGCATTTACAGAATCGCCGCGGCGATTGACAGTTTGTGGATGTTGAAGGTCATTGGCATAAAGATTGAAGTCTCCGGTGAGTTACCGCCACATCCGGCTCCAATCCTGATTGCTAATCACCAGACCTGGTTCGATATTCCAATTTTGCAGTATGTGGTGACCTACCAGGGACCGATCCTGAAGTTTCTGATCAAGCGGCAATTGGTTTGGGTACCCGTTGTCGGCTGGATCTGTTACGCGCTGAATTTTCCGAGGCTCAATCGCGGGGGCGGCGAAGCAGCGCGCGAGCAGGATTACAGCGCCATTCAATCCGTATCCAACACACTGACAAAAGAACGAGGTGGCTTGCTGATTTTTGCTGAGGGAACCCGCTTCACTGGCGTAAAACATGCTGCGCAGCAATCACCCTATAAGTACTTGCTTAACCCGAGACCGGGTGGACTGAAGATCGCACTAGCGAGTCTGCCAGCGGACACACCTATCGTCGATCTAACCATAGACTATGGCGGCGGCGAAACGAATTTCTGGCGATGCCTGCACGGGGCCAACAAACACATCACAGTTACCATCCGCACCTTTGCGGCCAGTGATGTCGACGACGTCAGGGACTGGTTGCACAAGCGGTGGCTGGAAAAAGACAGCCTCATGTCGGTCACTAAACGCTAGGTAAACCGATCACTCGGATTGCACCTAGACTGCACCGACGTCAGCAAGATCTCCATGAACATATAAATCAAAGGCACCGTTTGTCAGTTTAAGATAGGCCGTGCCGTCACTAAAATAGTTCTGCTCAACACCCGTGGTAACCCAGCCCGCAGCCGCCAACGCCCCGACTGAGGTGCTGTGTACACCAACACCGTCGAGGAAAAACTGATCCCCGGCATCACCGTCGATAACGAGTTTTTCCTGGAAATCGGGAAACAGAGACTCAAGCGCGTTGTCGCCCACGAAATCATCAAATCCCAACATATCCAGGTTCAGCGTATCGGCGTTATCACCATCACGCATGTCTACCTTCTCGAAGTTCAACAGGTTGCCAATACCTGTGAGATCAATGGTCGAGCCGCCGGTGAGATCAAGCAGCGTATCGATGCCCTCCCCGGCATTAATGGTGGTTGTATCGGCCGGGTCAAACACAATGGTGTCGTCACCGTCACCGCCGGAAATCACGTCGTCACCGGGACCGCCATCGAGATAGTCATCCCCATCACGGCCATCAATAAAATCGTTTCCTGCCAGAGAGAAACCACCCGCTTCTATCGTGTCATCGCCGGCACTGCCGTATAGATGACGGGTCCCGTCATTTCGCGCCACTTCGACAAGCATCTGATCACCAACCAGAACCGACGTGGTACCTGTCGTGGTCGAATTCTGCTCCAGCCGGAGAAACTCTTCGAATACACCTGGGACACGTATATCAAAGAAATCGGTACCGCCCGGGTTGAAGTCACCCAGCAGGATCAGATGATCGCTGGCATCCCCGTAAACCAAAATGGCACCTTCGTCCGCGATCAGGTCGTTTTCGTCATCCACAATATTGCGAATGGCGGTGGCATCCAGCGTCACCGTTTGCGCGCCGTTACCTTCAAAGCCAAGTATTTCAATACTCTCAACCCGATAGCCTTCGATCGCCGTGAAATCCACAGTCCCGGCAGTAAAGATCAGTGTGTCGACACCACCACCACCGTCGATACGTTTGGCGCCGGTATCCGCCACGATGACATCGTTACCCTCACCCGCAAACACCGTATCGCCAGTGCTGACGTTAATGATCTCATCGTCACCGTCATCCGCGTGAATGATAGTCGCTGCACTGGCGTCGAGTGCGCCCAGTTCACCATCACGGTCATTACCGGAATCACCGGTCAGGTCAGGTGAAACAGCAGTCACCGTCAGGCTTGTTGCCGTCGCTGTCACGTCAAGCACGTCACTGCTCAGGGCATACAAATCAGTGCCTTCGATCGCCGAAAAGAGCCCTGCGAGAGAACCCGCTGTGATAATCGTAAAACTGCCCGAAGGTGCCACCAGCGGATTAATGCGGAGGCGACCATTTAAGTCAGGCGCAGCACCGGTAAATACCAACTGATCATGTCCCGTGCCGGGCGTGTTGCCGTTCAGATCGATCTCAATAACCGAGCCTGCGCCAAAACTATCGTTGGCATCTGCATGAATGGTAAGTACATCTGTCGAACCGAACTGACCGGGCCGAATCAGGCCATCATTGGAAAACTGAACGCCGGTACCGCTGACATCAAGCACCCCGCCGCCTTTAATAACGCCGGACTCACCGGCACTTTCATCAAAAATATTCTCAAAGGCATCAAAGTCACCAATCGTCAGCGTGTGTCCTGATGTCACTTCAAGATCACCATAATTCTTGTGATCTGTAATACTGGCACCATCAAGTGTCGTATCGTGATCGACGAACACAAAGCCCCAATTTGTCAGCTCGCCCTGAACAACATTCTCGTTAACCGCTGAGCCGAACTCTAGTGAATAGATACTGCCACCCGGCAGGTTAGTCAGACCACCATCCACACTGAGAATATTGCTCTCAGCACCGTCTATACCCAGATTGATCACGCCGTTGTTTTGCAGCCCGGCAGACAGGGTTTTAACACCTGAGCCATCGCTACTCAAAACATCCAGCATGCCCTGATTACTGACAGGCGCCGAAATCATGATGTCGTCACCGGCCAGCGCCAGCGTGCCATCAACAAACAGGTCGCTGTTAGAGATCACATCGTTATCGTGGAGTGTCAGGGATGTTAAAAAACCCAGGACAAGGTTCGCCCCGGTGAATGTCACGCTGGTGGCGCCTGAAGTGTCAAAGGGGTTTAACGCATCAAGGGACATGTCCGAGACAACCTGCAGTGTAACGTTCCCGGCAAACTGGATATTGCCACTGCCGGAAAACCGGCTGCCCCCACCGAGTTCAACGGTGCCGCCATTAACGCCACCATTAATCGTTAACTCACCGCTGGCCACCAGCAATTCACCGTTCTGGTGATTAAACAGGCCATCCTCGATATCGAACGTGAAATCCGCGAACACGTCCACCTGCCCGCCGCCATGATTGGTAAACGTCTGGCCGTTAAAATCAAAGGTCCTGCTATCGGCGGGTGTGCTGCTGTCGACAACCCGGAAAGCACCGTAGTTATCAAAGTCGGCGTTATCCAGCTCAACGGTCACATTGGAGCCACCGGTGGCCAGACTGTCGATGGTGTAGGTTGCACCAAAGAAATTATCAACGTTTTGCGCGTGTGTGATAGTGACATCGCCAATACTCGACCCCACGGTGATCAAGCCGCCATTGTTGTTATCAATCGGCAGGTCGAGGTTAACGTTGCCGGAGACGTCAACAGACAGTATGCCTTCATTGCTGATGGCTTGATTACCAGTGACGGCACCGGCGCCAATGACATTCAGCATCCCGCCGTTGGTGATTTTAACGCCGACGCCGGGCGACATACCTGCATCAATGGTCAAACTCCCAATAACGTCAATTACACCGGTGGTGGTCATCGTGGTCGTGACCGTCCCGGTAGTCAGGTTTAATTGGCCCTCAACCACGAGACTGTCATTGACCGTCAGGATGCCACCTGCCACGTCGAGGCTGGAACTGAAGTCGAGTCGCGATTGGCCGTCAAGTGCCAGGGAGCCACCGGTAAGATCAAGGTCGCCAGCGCCAAAAACAAGCGAGTTAACCTCGCTGACGCCGCCGCTATGCACAACTGAGTTACCGTCAATCAATACATCGTCGACCGGATTGGGTACGCCGCCGGACCAGGTCCCCACCAGGCTCCAGTCGCCGTTGGCAATCGAGCTGTTAGCAAAGTTTGTGGCGACGATCAGGTCAAAATGGCCGCTCAGGTCATCCACCAGGCTGACTATGAAGCCGGCTCCCAGATTATGTTCGACATTAACGAAATCACTGACCAGCGTGCCGTAGGCGATAACGTCCTCGATAGTGCCGCCGCCCAGAATACCGGCAGTGTCCTCAAAGTTGACCCGAACCGTGCCGTTCGCTGTCAGCAGGCCACTGACACTGACGGTGTCATAAAAAGCGACCCCAATGATGTCGAGGTCAATCACACTGACTGCACTCAGGTTCAGGTCGCTGTTGAATACAATCTCACCAGCAAGTCCGCCAGCATCAGGGTCGATATGGCCACCGAGATGACTGATTTCTGCCAACGTTGACGTGATTTCGCCATTGCCCATCAACAGACTACCGGGGTGGAACTCAACGGTGTTGGCGTTAATAAAGCTCAGTTCACCGCCGTAACCGCCACCGAACAATCGCTGTAGCTCAACCGTGCCATTGATGTCGTGGTCGCCGGAAACCCTGGTTATCTCGAGATTCGCCTGGACGTGCAAACTACCATCGTTGATCAAAGTGGCATCAATGGTATGGACATTGGTACCGGTCAGCGACTCGTCGTCGTCGCGGGATTCAATCACACCGGAGGCCTGATTGTTCAGCGTGCCTGCGGTTACGGTCAAATGTGCGGTGTGGGTCGCCGTTGCATCAACATTGCTGAGCTGAATAAGGCCGTGGTTATCAATCGTGCTGCCAGAGACCAGGTTCGATGATGTTTGTGTCATGTCAGCCGCCAATAGCAGATAACCGCTGCTCTGGTTGACCAGCGCGCCCAGATTGGTAGGCCCCGGTGCCTGAATGGTCAGCTGTCCCTCATTAAAGAGGGTCGCGTTAGCATCATCCCCGAAAAGCGTCAGCGAACCCCCTGCAGCAATCGAAAGATCACCATCAATGGCGCTGTTGCCATCAAACTCAAAAGTTGGCCCGAAGCCGGTGATTACGAAGGTATTGTCAGTATCAAGGTCGGCACCGTTCTCCAGGCGAATCGTCTCGCCGGGTGTGCCAAATATCTGGGAGCCACTGTCCACAAAGAAGGTGGCGTTATCAAAACCCAGGACTGCACCGCTGTTAAGGAACAGGGTACCGCCGGGCGTGAGATCAAGATGCCCGTTAAAAAACGTCAGACTGCGATCAACAATCAAGTTGCCGCTGTTATCAAAATCACCGTCAAAAAAGTGTGCCCCACCACCACTGCCCTGGGAGATAAAATTGTTGTGATTGCTGAGGCTACCGATCCCAATCGAAATCGTCGACGTGCCGGTACCGTCAAGAATGATGGTGCCGTCGTTGGCTGACAACTGCTGCAGTGTCAGATCGCTGCCGATACTACCGCCGAGGGACAGAAAACCCTCGGGACCCAGTCGGAAATCACCGCCGACACCACCAAAAGTCAACGATTCGTCTTCTACACCTACAAAACCATCCACGATGATCTCATCACCGTCAGTTCGTGGTCCAACAATACCCGCAAGCGTGTCCAGGTCGCCCTTGATGGTAAGGATATCAATCATCAAGCCGCCGCTAATGGTCTCAACGCCTTGAATCTCCAGCGTGTTCGGGGTGTCCGGCAGGACCAAGGTATCGTTGCCGTCTCCAAGGGATACAAAATCACCCAACTCCGGCGAATTGATGGCAGTCACGGTGTCATCGCCGTCACTACCGAAGACGTCATCCTCGAAGCCGGGAATGAAGGTATAGCTATCGACACCTGAAACGTTGGGGTTACCGGGACTGACAAACACCGTGTCCTGACTGAACTCCGCGTAACCTGCATCATCAGTAAAACTGACCTCAACCGTCACCGGTTTACTGACGTCAGAAATCGTGGTTGTAAACGTCGTACTGGCCGTCGATGGGCCGGCAACACTGACGCCATCAACAAACCACTCATAGCTAAACAGGCTGCCAGACGTACCGTTGGCATCCGAGAGGCCCGCGAGCTCGACGGACAGCAGGTTGCCGAACGTGGTGTCGCCAAGAATCACCACTGATCCCACGGCCGGCGAGTTCGGCGCTGGCAGGGGATCAACAATCACCGAGATGGATTGGGTTGTGGTGTACTCGAAGCCATCAAAGGCAGTGATGACAAAGCTATCTGGCCCATCAAAATTCAGATCCGGCGTGTAGGTCCAGAGTCCCCCGTCATCGATTGATACCGTTCCGTTGGCGGGCGCGGTCGATATCAGGTAAGGCGAAACGGCCGCTACACCATCAGCATCCAGCAGCGTGACTGAACTGCTGATCGCGATGTTCTCCGTGGTTGTATGGGTAAATGACCCTGAAAAAGACCCTGGGGTATCCGGTGGGCGAATGAATATAAACACCGGTAATGTTGTCACGTCGCCGGTCTCATCCAGAACGTCCAGCGTAAAAGTATCTATGCCAAAAAATGGTGGTGAATCAACACTGTAGGACCAGAGTCCCGTATCAGCGTCCAATAGCATGACCGTTCCTGCCACACCTTGGGTCGATATCGAGTAAGCCCCGACTGGCGCAACGCCTTCAGTATCAAACACCACCGGTGTTGCACTGGTTGTGAAGGTCATGGTCGTTGTAATGGTGAACTCACCGTTTGACAGCGTCGATGGTTCATTAACCGATGGTGGTGCTGCTGGCGCGGTCACCGTCAAACTAAACGTTGAAGTCGCGGTCGCCCCCGCCGGATCACTGGCGCCGATTGTCACGCTATAAGTGCCGACATCTGCCGCTGACGGGTTGCCCAGGAGACTGCTACCAGAGAGCGCCAGAAATCCGGCATCGGTATCGAGGAAAAAAGTCAGTGGGTCATTATCGGGATCGCTGAATCGGCTGGCGATATCCTGATTCACGTTACCTGTGGTCAAAATACTCTGCGCTGGAACCGGGGTCTCGAGAGTCGGCGGATTGTTTGCCGAAACCACGTTCAGAATCACGGTTTGGGTGGCGATGTTCTCACCATCTGAAGCGGCCAGTTCAACGGTGACAGAACCACCAAGCGCGGTTTCCGGCGGGGTCACACTGAGCACCGCGTCAATCAATTCAAAAGACGCCGCACCGGCTGACGCATTAAAAGTAAATGTCAGCGGCTGCCCTTCGGGATCGGTGAAAAAATTGTCCAGCGCAAAACTGGTGGTTTGCGAAAAGGGAACCTCAACTTCTGGTATGTCACCGGGCGGTACAGTTGAAACTGGCGGTTCATTGGTTTCAACAATCGTAATGGTGACCTTTTCGACAGTTCCCTGTCCGGTTTCATCCACAGCGCGGTATTCAAAAGTATCGGTTAACGGCAACACATCATTCGCGCTGAGGGCTGGCTCGTATTCAAAGTTGCCTCCCGGTGCGAGGCTCACGGCGCCGAATCCAGGCGCTGTGACAAGTTCAGCAAACAGCTGTTCACCATCGGGATCACTATCATTAATCAGCACATTCGCTATCAGCCCACCACCTGCACTCACCGTGAAGGTATCAGGGGTGGTTTCCGGTGCAGCATTAGTTGCGCTGACCTCAATGGTCACAGTGCCACGATCCGTTAAGTCTCCATCTGACAGCAGGTAGCCAAAGCGGTCGGTGCCTTCGAACCCTACATCCGGGGTATAGGTGAAATTGCCATCAGTCTTAAGGTCCAGCGTGCCGTGTTGTGGACCCTGCCCCGCTATTAGTGAGGCTTCCAGGTTTTCACTATCCACATCACTATCGTTGCCGAGGACACCCGCAAACGGCGTCAACGATTGCCCGCCAACGGCTTTGTAGCTGTCATCCACGGCAACCGGCGCATCATTGACGCCTGCAATATTGACGGTATAAACGCCCGAACCCTGAGCCCCGGATTGGTCGCGAGCGGTTACGCCAAAAGAATCTGTTGCGGTTTCACCCGGCTTCAGAAAATCGAAAAAGCCATTGTCGTTGTAGATGATGCTGCCAATCACCACACTGCCTTTGGTATTGGCGGTGTCAACGGCGACCACTTCAAGGGCATCGCCAAGGTCAGAATCTTTAAAGATGACATCCAGCGGTATGGTTACCGCACCACCACCTGCCGAGACTTTGAATGGCTCGCCTTCTGTATCCACAACCGGCGCGTCATTTCTGCCGGTCACATTCACCGTGATCGTCGCGGTATCCGTGAACTGCCCATCAGAGACGCGATAGGTAAAGACATCCTGTCCCTTCTCACCGTCGCCCAACCCATCGGGTGGTAAATAACTCAGCCCTTTGCCACCCTCAGTAATACTGACGCTACCAAAGGCACTGCCATCATCAACATCAACCACGGTTAATGTGTCGCCGTCTTCATCACGGTCATTGGCGAGCACATTAATTGTGATCGGCGTATCTTCAATAGCGTTCGCCGTGTCATCGCTGGCAGTCGGCTCGAAGTTTGAACCCACCAGGCGAGCCGTAAATGTCGCGGTATCCGTTAAGTCACCGGTAACAATTCGATAGGAAAACGATTCTGTCAGTGTCTGACCGGCCAACAACTGATCCAGCGTTGCTTCGCTTGGCTGATAAACCGCGCGGCCTTCTTCAAAAGTAATCTGCCCACCGGCGGAGCCGCTGCTGACGATCTGTGAGATCACAGGCGCCTGGCCCTCGTCACCATCACTGTCGTTCGAGAGCAACAGCTGCGTCACATCACGAGCACCTGCTGTTTTCACCTCAAGCAAGTCATCTCGCGCGGTGGGTGGGTTATCCGGCGGCAACTCTTCGAAGACCGGGTCATCTGCCAACTCCGTTCGCGGGTTATCGTCATTTCCTGACCCGACAATGCCATCATCAGCAGCGGTTCCCGTTGCCGCATTTCCCTGACCGCTCGCCTGGTTATCCGCAGTATTGCCTGAGACCAGATCATCCTGACTACCGGTGATATCCGGTGCCTCAGCGGAAAAAGAAGACTGTCTTAACGTGACGCCTTCCGCGCCGGTCTGTTCTGTTGAACCCTGATCAGTCGCGCCGGCAGCGGCGGCATCATCACTTTGCGTGCCTCGTTCATCTGAAGAAGTTTGTTCTGGAGAGGTTTGTTCTCGCGAAGTTTGATCCGAGGAAGTTTGATCCGGCGAAGCTTGACCGTTTTCGCCCGTTTCTGACGTCGGTTCCGACGCAGGGTCGACGGCATCGGCGTCAAGCTCACTCTCACCGTCATCATTACCATCAGCGTCTGCTTCGTCTTCTGCTTCACCACCTGCCTCAGGTTCAACCTCGCCTTCGGCGACCTCACTCTGTTCTTCTGCGGTCTGACCCTGCTCTTCACCAGGCTGAGCGTCTGCGGGCACCTCACCATCTGCCGGGGCGCTTTCCTCCCCTTCCTGCTGTTCTATCACCTCTTCCGTTGTTGTGTCCGGCGGCAGGTTTTGACTGAACAGGGTTTCCTGTTCGGCCGTTGGGTTTTCAAACCGGGTGTTGGTGCCGGTGATCGTCACCATTGAGGTGTTACCGGGTGCCTCCAGAATGACCTCAGAAGTGCCATTAATGTCACTGATCGACAACAAGCCGGCGGTATGCCGGACGATGGTGTTACCGGAATCATCGACAAAACCATCAAGTTCGCTACCGCGAATACCGATCATTGCCGAGGGCGTGGTAATCGTGGAATGATTTTTACCCATCCCGGCAAACATCTTGCCGATCTTGCCGCTCTTATAGTGGAACCCACCGCGATTGACGAATGCCTCGAAGTTCCCCTTGCTCTGAGACTCATCGTATTCAAAGTTTTGTAGCACGGCTTCAGCGTTACGGCCGAGATGAAAGCGCGTACCATCTTTCATTTCTGCTTTGAGAAAGCCTCTGCCCGTTCGGATCTCGTCACCCTGGTAGAGCGCATCCCCACGTTTAAGCTCAACTTCCTGCATCTGTCCGTCGGCACCGCGCCGGATCACCGTGACGTCACCAATCAGGGTTTTGACTTCGCCAATCTCCTTGAGGGCATTAGCACTGTTTGCTTCACCGGCAAACATCACGTCTGAAAATGCCAGGTGTAACTTCGACAGCACCATTTCCGGCGACAGCCCAATACCGTCAGGTAACATCAGATTAGGCGGCGGCACAAAAGCGAAATAGTCAGAAACCACGAAGGTTTCGCCAGCCGGATTGGTGATCAGCAGGTCAAAGCCAGCTCTGGCAAAGTCGCCCTGCAGAAGAAATGTGGAATCCGGCAGTATCACCGAGGGGTGATCGTTTAGCGCCGCATCACGGGTGATCGCCGGTGATGCTGCTGCAGTAAAATCAGAATTCGTTTGTTGACGACTTACCATGTCAAAATCAGTCCCTAAAAACCCAGGCAACGGTGACCCGTAACACCCTTCAATCTAACATCTTCTCCGAAATCACCGGCCACCAACAATACGCTTTGTAAGCAGTTTGTAACATGACTGACTGGCGGTCGGATTCTACTGGCGAATGGCACTGCTGCACCGCCAAAACCAAGACAAAAACTAGCTCAGAAGCTGCGCGCTGCCATGCGCTTCAATCGCGGCCAGGTTTCGGCTCATCATCGTTTCACCGAGAATACGGCCCCGCTCATTTGCGGTATCCAGAGACCCGCATATGGTCAGGGGATAAATCAGACAACCCAACAACAGACGCCGATAATCCTCAAGACAACGTTCAAGCGGATAATCAATACCCTGATCCGAAAGTCGTCCGACGTAAAATTCGAGAACCTCTGACTCAATCTCACCCCTGAGCGATACATCGACACTCTGACACATAAAGTAAGCAACATCGAAAATCCCTTTACCCCTGCCGCTTATCTGCCAATCCATCACCAGCGGGTCACCACCATCGTCGATGTAAAGCATGTTGTCCTGCCGGTAGTCACCATGCAGAAAGGTATCAACAGGCATGAGGTGCAGTGCCCAGGCTTCCTCATATCGATCACCGACATTCCGCATTATCGCCTTGGTTTGCTCGGTGAACAGATAATCAAATTTTTCCAGCGCGGGCTCCAGTGCGGGCTGGTAAACCATCGTCTTTAGCTTGCCAGCCTCAGCCACTGACATCTGGTCATACATCCAGGGATGACTGGTCTCGGTTGCTCCCCACCAGTGCGCATGCAAACCGGCAATATTGTCAATCGAACGATGCACCTCATCAGCGCTGGCTCCCACCAGCTGATCCGGTGGCAGCACGTCACCGAGGTCTTCCATCAACAGAATAAAATCATAAGTTTCCTGATGCACATCCGAGTAGTAGCTCTCAGGAATTCGAAGCGGGCACTCAGGCGCAACCTTGTTGTAAAAGTTTGCTTCCCGATTATAGAAATCAAGGACTTGTGCTACCTGACGGTTCTCATTCTGGGCGGCACACTTGGCAACAATCGTTGCCGGCAGTGATTCTTCAGCCGCGTAAGTGAGATGCAATCGGGCCAGCTCTCCCATCAAACCCACGCCCTCACCAATCGTCTCGACCGTGACTGCGGTTACTTCCGAGTGAAGACCTGCCTTAACGCGAAGCGCCTCAGTCAGCCAGTTGGTATCAATACTGTGAGTCGATGGCGGCACTGATAGCATACGAACGTGCTCTTATTATTGGAGACATCATTCCAACAGAATGCAGCGTCAGTGTCACGCTGAGCTGGTGCGGTCAGAACAAGCCTTGAGTGTGCCGAATCTCACCCCCGAGACAGTATGCTGACGAAGACCTGAGATTCAGCATCCGTCAGAAAAAGTGCTTAACTTTTTCTTTATAGGACCGGCTCATCTTGATCGCAGCACCGTTGTTAAGAATCAGGTGAAACTCTCCGTTCATATGGGAGCAGACCTTCGTAACGCGATCCAGATTGACAATTGTGCTGCGATGCACCCGTTGAAAATTGGCCGGATCCAATTGTTCCTCAAGCTCCTTCATGGTGATCCGCATCACGTGGGTTTCATCGTTGGCATGAATACACATGTAGTCGCCGGCCGCATCCACCCAGTCGATGTCTGCGGTCGGTACCAGCGTGGTTTCGCCACCATCTTTAATCGCGATTTTTTCAGGGTAGGCTTTAACACCGGTATGGTCATTGAGCATCTGCGAAACGGCAGCTTCCGACTTGCCGGTAATCGAGATGATCAACTCAAGCATTCGTTGCTTGTCGGTGATTACGCCGTCCAGCGCCTTATGGCTACGAGCGCGCTCAACCGCTTCCTGCAGGCGTTCGTCGTCAATAGGTTTTAGCAGATAGTCGACGGCGTGTACGTCAAACGCCTTGATCGCATACTCATCGTATGCCGTCACAAACACGACCAGCGGCATACCATCCTGTTGCAGCCTGGCGACCACGTCGAAACCACTCATACCGGGCATCTGAATATCAAGAAAAATCAGGTCCGGTTCAAGTTCCGCGACGCTGATCAGCGCCTCCTTGCCGTTACTGCATTCACCGACAACCTGCACGCCTTCAATGTCTGCGAGCCTTAAGTTCAACCCTTTTCTGGCCAGTGATTCGTCATCAACGATAATGGCGGTAAGTTCTGCACTCATGATTCACTCTCAAATGGTATGGAGATATCGACGCGTAGCCCATGTGGCTCAGCCTTACTGAACTCACACCGATGATTACGCCCATAAAGTTGTTCCAGTCGGTCCCGGGTATTGGCGATACCAACGCCGCTGAAGGTGGGTAAGACACCATCGTCAATCGTGATGCCCGGGCCATTGTCACTCACTGTCAGTTGCAACTGATCACCCGCTCTGACGGCATTGATCTTAATTGTGCCGCCGTCTTCTCGGGCGGCAACCGCGTATTTGATCGCGTTTTCTACCAGCGGCTGGAGTATCAGGCTGGGCACCAGTGCCTGCTTCGCCGCATCATCAATGGTAAAGGCCACTTGCAACCGATCGTCGAAACGTACCTGCTCGATTTCAAGATACAACTGCATCGTGCTGACTTCATGCTCCAGATCGACGCGCTGCATCGGGTCCTTGTCCAGCGAGTAACGCAGGAAATGGCTGAGCTTGCTGACCATGGCATTGGCAGTGTCTGTGTCTTTGGAAAGAATCAAAGTAGAAATGGCGTTTAAGGTGTTAAACAAAAAATGCGGGTTCAACTGGTACCGCAACATCCGCAACTGCGCTTCGTGGGCAAGTGATTCAGCCCGAATACTCCTTTCGGTTTCCAGTTGCAGGAGCCGGTAAAACTTGAGCGCAAAATACAGACCGCTCCATCCCAGCATCAAAAAGTAGGAGTAACCGATGATGCCAGAAAAATAGCCCATGTAGCCGTAGGCTTCGATCATGTCGAAGTCCTGGTAATAATAGAACTGGGAAAAGTTCTTGATGGGCTGCCAGATTGCCGCCATCGCATAAGAGGCAACCAGCACGGTAATCAGGCGATGATAGACAGGCCAATCCCAGACACTGCGATAGATGTGCCTCAACAGGGTTGTCAGCATCAGACCAGCGATGGCATCAACCACCAGCAGTAAGATACGTTCGTAGGATTGCCCCCAATAGGCGTCTCTCAACGCGAACAGCGTTACCCAGCCGCTCCAACCAAGGAACTGCAGTATCCAGAACTGGTAGTTCCTGTTTTGGTAGATGGCCGACATTGAGAATGACAAAAAGGACATAAAAGCGGCGCCTGGCAATGACGTCAGAAGAGAAAGCTCAAATTATAGCGCCTCAGCCCAGTACGGGGCTAAGGCTCATCGCAGAACCGGCTCGTTCTGTCTCATGCATAGCGCAGGGAGGCTCAGGGCATCCGTGCGGTAACGCGAATTTCAACGTGGGCGCCAGGCACCGCGAGTTCTGTGATACCAATAGCACTCCAGGCTGGCCAGGGCGCTGTTAGAAACTCATCTCTGACCAACATGAACTGCTGCATATGCGCCTGCAGCCCAACGTGATAGCTGGTGTACTCAACGATGTTAGAAACGTCGGTACCGACAGTCTCAAGCAACGAGACAACCGCTTGCCATGCGTTACGGAACTCATCTGCCAGATCATCCGGCACTGAACCCCCGGGTCCTGTGCCGATAATGCCGGAACAGAAAACGAACCCTTCACTTTCTACCGCTTCAGCGAAATGAAAATTATCGTACAAGGTCTGAGCAGACGGCCTAACAATGGTTTTGATCGACATGGTGGCTCCCGGGATTTCAATCTAACGAGGGTGCATCAAGGTTCTAAAGGCTGCAAGTCTGTTATAGTCGCGACTCTTTCCTATCGGGCTCATCGGGCAACAATTTGTACGCAGGACAGCTCAGTGCACTCAGACACCCGCAGTTTCTCAAGTTCTTTCTGGGTTCGTTTACATCGGTTGGGGCGACACAGCTGCAGGTTATGGGACTCGCGTGGCTGGTGTACGAGTTGTCTGGCAGCGCCCTCATGCTGGGTTACCTTGGCGCAGCCACCGGATTACCTGCGGTACTGACAACCCTGTTTGGTGGCGCGCTGGCAGATCGGGTCGACAAACGCCGCCTGCTGATCCTGACCTCGATTCTTACTTGCCTGCTCCTAGCACTGTTGGCCTATCTCGACTTTGCCGGTGTCGTCACTGTCTGGCACGTCATTATCATCGCTGGACTCATCTCGATCATTACCGGATTTGACTGGCCTGCCCGGCAGGCGATTTTTCCGTCGCTGATCGATCGTGAAGACATGATGAGCGCCGTCGCCCTGACCACCATCATCTGGCAGGCAACGCGTATGGTCATGCCAGCCTTTGGCGGGCTGGTGATTGCGCTCACCGATACCTGGGTACTGTTCGGGCTGTGCTCGCTCGGTTTCTTTTTTATGGCGCTCATCCTGATCACCCTGAAGGTCGACGCTGAACCAGCAACCGCCAGACAGTCTACCTGGCATCAGATCGTTGAAGGCATCCGCTTTATTGTGACCGATAAAACTTTCTATCTGCTGATGGGGCTTTCCTACGCGCTGTTCTTTCTGGGCATGGTCTATATGCAGCTCATGCCGGCTTTTGTTGACATGCTCGGAGTCGGCGAGACCGGCTACGGTTACATACTGTCGATCACCGGTGTCGGCGCGGTTAGCGGCACGGTTATCTCGGGCGCGCTACAAAACTCGCACCGGCTAGGCCTTGGCTTATTGGGTTCAGCCCTGATGTTCAGTGCTTTTATCTATTTGTTTGCACTGGTCTGTCATCTGGCGTTCGAACAGGCATTTTATGTCGCCATGTTTACCATCTTTGCAGCATCGATTTTTAGCTCAATCTTTGTTGTTACATCGACAACTGTATTGCAACTGGAGGTCCCCGATGCGCTACGTGGCCGGGTCATGGGGTTCCATGCCATTACCTACAACCTGGCCCCGCTTGGCGCGCTTATCGCCGGGGCTATTGCAGACTTGACCAGTCCACCCACCGCGGTGGCGCTGATGATGTCTGTGCTGGTGCTTTTTGTGCTCTGGGTGATGACAACCCAGAGCACCATCAGGGATATTGATGGCAAAGCGTTGACCGCCAGTCACGTGTAACAACATGATATTGTCGTCCCCTACCAACCTGACACTATTCAACCACTAATCAACCCTGACGAACGGCTAGCAGAACATGACCTCAACCACGCTGTATGGCACGCCACTATCCCTCTACACAGGTAAAGCAAGAAGCTACCTGATCAAAGCGGGCATTGCGTATCGAGAGATCACCACCGCAGACGAACACTTTCGTCAGGTGGTTTTGCCGAAAGCGGTTAAGAGCACAATTCCCACGCTGGAACTTGCGACGGGCGAAGTGATCCGCGACGGCACTCAGATCATCGATCATTTTGAGCGGCAGAATCCCGCGCCCTTTTTACCGGATACACCCCGGCAGAAGCTCACCAGCCTGCTGTATGACGTGATTGGTGCGGAAGGTTTGCTCAGGCCAGCGATGCATTATCGCTGGAACTATCCCGATGAGAATCTCGAGTTTCTCAAATTTCACTTTGGCACCAACATCCCGGCAGATATGGACCGTGCAGCTTTGGCCGAGAAAACCATGAATCGGATGCGCAACGCAGGCGTTTCTTTTGGCGCAACCCCTGAGAATTTCCAGCAGATCGAATCCCACTACCAGCAATTCCTTGATTGTTTTAATCGACACGTCAGCGCCTATCCTTACCTGCTTGGCGCCAGGCCCTCCATCGGTGACTTTGGACTGATAGCCCCGATGTATGCGCACCTGGGCAGGGACCCGGCGCCACTCTCGCTCATGCAGGCAAGGGCTATTCAGGTTTTCAGATGGGTAGAACGCATGAACCGGCCGGAACCCGATACGGGTGAATTCGATAACCTGACAGCGGATCAATATCTCGATGACGACCAGGTCCCGCAGAGCCTGATAGACCTGACGGCACATATCGCCAAAGACTTTATGCCAGAAACCCGAGCAGCAGCTGCAACGATTAACGCCTGGCTGGCAGACCAGCAACCTGAAGCCGGCACTGCTGTAGAGCGAGCCGTGGGCTTTGCTGAATTTGAATTCGGTGGCGGCCAGTTCAAGGCGATCGCACAGCCCTATCGCTTTTACCTGCTGGCGCGAGTACAAAAAGCCTACGATGCGCTTAATAAGACAGACAGCGCCAAGCTTGATGATCTTTTTCAGACTTTCGGGATGACGGATTTAATGACTATCCGACTAACGCGTTCGGTCAGATTCGAAGGGAATCAGGAAGTCTGGGACTGACGCGTGTCAACTCGTGTGCATCACTTCAAACACGACAGCTTTAAGCCTTCGGCGTATTCCAGATATCGCGAGTGATTTTCCAGCAGCCATCATGCTGCTTCTTCAGTATCCAGATGTGTCGGCTGGCTGATCGGAGGGGCGGCGAACCGTCGTCAACTTTCGGTCTGAGATAACCGTCAAAACTGACGCGAACATAGGCGACGTCACCAGAGACAACCACTTCCTCGACCAGGGTTTCCTGTTCGAATCGAAATTTCTCCGTGAACCGGTAAAAGCGTCGGGCCTGATCTCGACCAATATCCGAAAAGCTCGACGGCATCATCCAGACCGCGTCTTCGGAGAACAGATCAAAGTATCGATCAAAATCATCGGATCGGATGATCTCCAAAGCGTCCAGAATCAGGTATTTAACGGCTTCGTCTTCTTGTCGGACCCTTGCAAGCGCTGGTTCCACAGTACTCAACTCATCAAGCGGGGCCCTAGATCTTACGGATAGAATCGATTTGCACAACGGTTTTAACCGGCCGCCCCTGGGCAAAGAAGCACCGGCAGCACGGGTATCTTTAGCCCAACCCGACCATCGGTTATGCTTCAGCCTGACGGCACCTGACCCATAAGATAATGAAAGTATTAAAATTTCTAGCGCTAACACTGGCTATCATCACGATCCTCATTGGCGCGATCTTCTACGAGGGTGATATCCCGAAAGATGTTGTTGATGCCCGGTACAGCAACCCCCGCTCGCAATTCGCTGACCTCGGTGATCTGGGCAGGATTCACTTTCGCGATGAGGGACACCGACGTTCACTACCGGTGATCCTGCTACACGGTTCAAATGCATCACTGCATACCTTCGAACCCTGGGTGCAGCTGCTGGAAGATAAATACCGCATGATTACCATCGATCTGCCTGGCCATGGCCTGACCGGCGAAACCAACGGGGGTGATTATTCTCACGAAGCCATGCTGCGGGTTGTCGACGCGATTGCGTCACAACTTGGCATTGAACAATTTGTCATCGGCGGCAACTCCATGGGCGGCGGCATTGCCTGGCGCTATACCCTGAGGCATCCGGAAAAGGTCGTTGGCCTTGTTCTGATCAATGCCTCCGGGCCACACATCTGGCGGGATAACGATAACGCCAGCAATGTCTGGGCGTTCAACCTGATGAGGCAGCCGATATTCAGACAGCTGGCAGCAAGCATCGATCCCTATCACCTGGTTTCTCAGGGCTTAAGGTCTGCCTACAATCACTCAGCGGTTGTGAACGAGCAACTGATTATGCGCTACAACGACTTGCAGCTACGCGCAGGTACCCGAAGAGCCACTATGGCGCGCTTCGCATTGCAGGATAGAGGTGAGCAGAATCTGGATCTATCAGAAATTGAATCACCTACCCTGATCATGTGGGGTAAAGAAGATTCGGTTATTCCGTTTGCGTTTGCTTCAGAGTTTGAAAACGCTCTACCTCAGGCCACGACCGCATACTACGACCGTCTTGGACATATTCCAATGGAAGAGGATCCCGTAACAACTGTCGTAGATCTTGAGATGTTCCTGCAAAGCCTAGATACGGCGCAACAAGGCCCGCAGCGTGACTGAATTTTCCGACGCCCTTGTTGCCACCAGAATTACGAAGGTTGGTTTTTAGTCTCACTGTTGGCGTTTTCACTGACGGTTTCCAGATCCTCGATCTCGGCATCTACAATTTCGAAAACTTCATGGGTTGTCCGGGTCATACCAGTAAAAGGTACCTTGTCTTCCTCCGCAATCTCATTCACGAAAACTCGCCAGGTGGCTAGAAACGAGAAAATTAGCATTGAGAAGGCGGCGAATATAAACAGGCCAAAAGGTGTGTAGTCCATAATCGACGCGAGAATCAGCGGGCCAATTACCGCACCTGCCGCATGAACCAGCAGAATCACGCTTCCAGTTTCGAGCATAGACAGGCTGGTCCGATCGTTGGCATGGGCCAGGCTGATTGAATAGAGGGGAAACGTGGTACCACCAAACAGAAACATGAAAAGATACAACAGGTAATGGTTAGCCCCCGCGAAAAAGAAGGCCAAGAACGCTATCAGAGCACCCACCCCGGCCAGGCACGCCAATACCGCCCGGCGATCAAATCGATCTGAGAGCCTGCCAACAGGCAATTGCAGCAAAGCGCCACCCAGCAGGGCTACCGCTAGAAACGTACCGATCTGGTTGTCTGATAGCGCGAGACCCTTGGCAACGATGGGCCCCAGAACCCAGTAGCCTGAAGTTACCAGACCACCCACCGCAGCACCCCAAACCGCCACATGCGCCTCTGAGTAGACCGCACGCAGCTTGAAGCCAACTTCAGGGATCGGCGCTGGCGCTTCAGTACGTGTCAGGCCAACTGGAATCGAGCCAATGGCCAATAAAATAGCACCAAACACGATCAACTGAACCGCGCTCAGGTTCAGGCCGATCAGCAGTTGCCCAACACAGATAGCCGCGAGAGTCAGTATTGTATAGAACGACAGCACGACACCCCGGTTCTCGGGCGTCGTGCGCTCGTTCAACCAGCTTTCGATCACCATATAGAGTCCCGCCATTGCCCACCCGGTAATGAGCCTGGCACCGAGCCAGCCCGGCAGCGACGTTGACAGACTCAGGAGTAACAGCGCCACTGTTGCGCTGGCAGCCAGCACGGAAAAAACGCGAATATGGCCCACGGCAGATACCAGTCTGGGTATCGTCAGGCAGCCAAGCACAAATCCAAGAAAGTAAGCCGAGCCGGTGTAGCCGATCGCTGTAGATGACCAGCCCAGTTCGTTGGCATAGAGCGGCGCAATAGTCAGTTGCAGACCGTGACCGGTCAACAGAATCACAACGGACAGAAACAGCGCAGCGAGCGAAGAGACGACGCCTGACATAAATAAGAAGCTACCCCGAAAAACGGGCGACAATTTACTCCCTTTGTCGTCCCGGCCATAGAACTTTCTACGTTCTGTCGGGTTGTCCGAATACGTCAGGTTTACACCGATGGAATCGCGGCGCTCGCGCCAGTCGAGCCTACCGTGCCGTTAGCAGGAGATGCAGAGATCCAGAGGAAAATGCTAACCGAAGGGCACGGTAAAACCATTTGCCATGGCCATCAGCGCCCCTGCTTCGACACCCCCTTTGAGCCTTTCAAGCTCGCCGCCATCAAGCCAGACACCATGACATGTGGGGCACCGGTCGATCACGATCATGTGGGCAATTTCTTTCGCCATTTTCTCGCCGTCCAGCGGACAGGTGCGGGTTTCTTCTTTGCTGGCCTCAACAAGCAGGGCCATCTCCTGCTCACAGGCTTCGCAGGTAGCTTTGCCATCAACTTCATGACGGGTTTTGGCACCGCAGCGTGCGCACTTCTCACCGAATAGCGACATATCTGATCCAGATTGTTAGGGCAAACCTCATTTCAACCCGCATGAAGAACAGAGTCAATCGACGGAATGTCCTCGCGACGCCAATTAAATTCGTTAAACTGCCACGAGCGTCGTAACGCACTGCAGTTAACAGCAGCGAAAAAGGCAAACGATGAAAGTATCCAGCAGACCTGTCAAAAAAATCCCACTGACAACCAAGGGCGAGCTTTCCCTGTATTTCGTCGGCTGCGGCTCAGCCTTTGCCAAGACCCTCAATCAGAACAATTTGTTGATCGCCAAGGGCACAGATCATCTGCTCATCGACTGCGGCACGCGTTGTTCTCAGGCACTGTTCGAGGCTGGCACATCTATCGCTGCCATCCGCAACTACCTCATTACGCACAGTCACGCCGACCATGTGGGGGGGCTTGAAGAGGTTGCGCTCTTCGGTCGCTATGTCGCGCAACAAAAACCCACGATGGTGATTACCCCCACCTATGAAAAAATCCTGTGGGAACAGAGTTTGCGCGGTGGCAGCGAGCTTTCCGAGCACAAGGCGCTGGGTTTCAAGGACCTCTGGAACGTGATCCGACCTAAAAGACTGAAAAATTACCCGCGAGAAACCTTCGAGGCCACCGTTGGTGGACTCAATATCAAGATGCCCAGAACGATGCATTTCCCTGACAGCGCCAAGACCTGGAAGACCTGCGCCTGGAGTTGTGGCGTGATTATCGATGACCGTGTTCTCTTTACCTCAGACACGCGTTTTGACCCGGCGCTGATTGTCGATTTCGACAACCGCTTCAATTTCGAGATTATCTTTCATGACTGCCAGATGTTTACTGGCGGTGTTCATGCCTCGATTGATGAGCTCTGCAGCCTGCCCGATAACGTGAGAAAGAAAACTGTACTCATGCACTACGGTGATAACTGGCGGGACTTCCGTGCACAGGCACGGGCAGCAGGCTTTCACTCCTGGGCAAAAGAAGGCCACACCTACACGTTCAGCGCCTGAGCAACTTTCCAGGAAAAACCCGTATCCCACATACCGGAAACCGGTGCCAGCTGGAGTTAGGCAGAACGATATGATTTACTCCCCGCCTTAATTTCTTACCCCTTTTTTATCGCGATATAGGAGCAAACAATGGGAATGTTGGATGGAAAGGTTGCCCTGGTAACCGGTGCCGGTGGTGGATTGGGTGAAACCCACGCACTCCTGCTGGCGAAAGAAGGTGCATCCGTTGTCGTCAATGATCTCGGCGGTGCCCGGGACGGCACCGGCGGCAGTGCGGGCATGGCGGATCAGGTTGTCGACAAAATCAAGGCAATGGGTGGCAGCGCTGTTGCAGACTATGGCAACGTGGCCGTGGAAGAAGATGCCGAGGCGATGATAAAAACCGCTGTCGACAATTTCGGCAAGCTTGATTTCCTGATCGCCAATGCCGGCATTCTGCGCGACAAGTCATTCAAGAATATGGACAACGCCATGTGGGACGCCGTCATCGACGTACACCTGCGCGGCACTTACCTGACCGTAAAATACGCCTATCATCAAATGCTCGAACAGGGCCATGGCGGCAGCATTGTTGTCACTTCCTCAACCTCAGGATTACTCGGCAATTTCGGCCAGACAAACTACGGCGCAGCAAAAGCAGGTATCGCCGGCTTCGCTCGCTGCCTGTTTCAGGAAGGCCTGAAATATGGCATACGTGTTAACACGCTGGCGCCAGCAGCCTGGTCCAGGCTCACAGCAGACATCTTTCCTGAGGGGCAAAACATGGAAGAGCTCCTGTCCCCCGACAAGGTATCACCACTGGTTGTCTGGCTTGGTTCTGACGAGGCAAAAGATGTGACCGGAAGACAATTTCTTTGTTCCGGAAACAGCGTTCAGCTGGTGTCCTGGCAAGCTCACGACATCGCCGTCAAAGACAACACGGACGAACCGTGGTCAGTCGCCGAAATCGGGGAAAAAGTTGCCGCGACCTTCGACAAATGGCCCAAGGGTATCCAACCCACCAAACGAGAATTCGAATAACAGGAAACAAGTTATGAAAGATCAATACGGAGACGTAACCGTCACGCGTCTGGATGGGCATGTTGCCCAGTGTGAAATCAGGCGACCACCGAATAATTTCTTCGACCATCAGTTGATCATGGATCTTGCTGATTGTTTCGAAGATATCGATAAAGAAAATGACATCCGCGCCATCGTGCTGTGCGCGGAAGGTAAACACTTCTGCGCCGGCGCCAACTTCGGCTCTTCAGAACGCGCAGCGGAACTGGAAAAACGAACAGAGAATGATCGCAACCCACTGTACGATGAAGCGGTTCGACTCTTCCATTGCAAGAAGCCTGTGATCGCTGCCGTTCAGGGTGCCGCTGTCGGCGGTGGTTTTGGGTTAGCGCTGATGGCTGATTTTCGCGTTGTCTGCCCCGCCACCCGGATGACCGCCAATTTTGTCAAACTCGGTTTCACGCCAGGTTTTGGCCTGACACACACACTGGAACGCATCGTCGGTGCACAGAAAGCGAACCTGTTGTTTCTTACGGGTCGACGCATCAACGGTGAGACAGCCTTTGAATGGGGTCTGGGTGATGTGTTTGCAGAAACCGAAGACGTCAGAACCGCTGCCATTGATCTTGCTACCGAGATCGCAGAGAACGCGCCGCTGGCCCTGTTGTCACTCAGAGAGCAAATGCGCCCGAATCTCGCGCAGGCGGTGAACGATGTCACCACCATTGAGAGCCGGGAACAAAAGTGGTTGCAACAGACCAATGACCACAAAGAAGGCATCAAGGCTGTTGCGGAGAAGCGCGTGGGTAATTTTACCTCCAGCTAGCCTGTTCTTAAGGCGCCACAGAAAAAGCGAGGATGCGTTGTCCTCGCTTCTTTTTTGCCGGAAGGCACCCCCTTTACAGCAACTCGATCAACTCACCGATTCTATCCCAGACATAATCTGCTTCTTCAACGGGTGTACGCCCTAGCCTGACCACAATCACATCACGGTCGGGGTCCAGCACAATACGCTGCCCGTCATATCCGCTCGCCCAGAACTGCCGCGTATTCGAAGGATTAATCCACCAATGCGCGCCATAACATTCCTGTTCGCTGTGATACGTAGGGGAGCGGCCATAGTCTATCCACTCGGGCGGTAAAATCTGTTCTCCCGCCCAACTGCCGCCGCGCAAATACAGCAATCCGAATCGGGCAAAGTCCTGGGGGATCGCCTGCAGAAACGAGGAACCGATAAAGGTACCCGAAGTATCGAATTTAGGCGTCGCTGTTCGAACGCCTATCGGCTCAAACAGTTCATCATTCATGAACCTGAGCATACCGGACGCACCACCACCAACGACGTCCTTGAGTATTCGACAGATGATATTGGTCGTGCCACTTGAGTAGTACCAGTGAGAACCCGGCGGATGCGCCAGCGGTTTCGCCGCCGCGAACGCACCGGTGTCATGGCGACCATCGAACATCAGCATCGGGATCACATCAGAGGCGACACCATCGACATAGTCCTCCTGAAACGCCAGGCCGCTGGACATTCGGAGCAACGCATCCATCGTGATATCACGACGTGCGTCTTGCTGCCATTCCGACACCGGTGCCGGGCCATAGAGATCAATCTTGCCCTGCTTAACCAGGATTCCCGTCAACGCGTGCGTAATGCTTTTCGCCATGGACCAGGAATACTGCAGGTAGAAGCCGTTGGCGCCGGCGTCATAACGTTCGTATACCAGCTCCCCGTTTTTAACGACCAGCAACGCGTAGGTCACGCCCTGTGCACCCTTCAGATCGAAGACTTCGTCAGCGAGCACATCAAAACGACCCTTGTCCGATGCGCCAAGCGCACCCTGCGACCAGCCTTCTGTCGGCCATGGCGACGCTGCCGGCTGGGTGGGCAAGGGACACAAGTCCGGTGCAATTGAGGTTTGTTTGACGATCATTCGGACTCCCAAAATCTAAGCTTGTTATCAGCGAAATTATTCTTCAGCACGATTATTCTTCAGCACAACAGCCAAACGCCATACTCAATGCTCAATAGTCTTTCAGCCGCGGCACCATGCGCGTGCGCCAGAAACGCGCGAAACCCAGCCCAACGATCAGAACCGCAATGAAATAGACACTCGGCAACACCGCGATATCAGTCCGTCCCAGCACGGTCGTGGCGACAACAAACGCCACGGCCAGATTACGAATCGAGCTCTCAATCGCCACCGTCGCGCTATCAGTCGGGCTAAGCCCAACGAGGCGGGAGAGACCGTAACCGGTTCCCAGCGCAAGACAACAAAGTAACAGGGACCAGGGTAAGGCCGGGCCGACACTACTGGTCAAATTATCCCAATCCTGTATCAGCAACATGACCAGCACGGCATAGAGCAGCAACTGGGCAAGATTTTGGAACGATTTAATCCTCGGGACGATCAGATCGGGAAACATCAATCGAAGCAACATACCCAAGCCGACCGGGATCACCACCATAAACATCAGACTCAATAACGTCTCACCGATAGGCAGACTGACTTCACCCGACAACGCTGGCATCAGTAGCCCAAACAACCAGAAAAACAGGGGTACTGTGACAAAAGACAGCAAACTGGATACCGACGTCAGCAACACAGACAGCGCGATGTCAGCACGCGCCAGCAGCACCAGCAGATTGGAAAAACCACCGGAGGGGCACGCGGCAACCAATAGAATGCCAAGTATCAAATGCGATTCGATCGGGATATTCAGATACAAAACGACACTCACCAGCCCCGCAGCAACCATCGGAAAAGTGACGGTATGTACCAGGGTACCGAGAATGGGTATATGCGGTCGTGCCATCAGCGCCCGGAATTGACCCACGGTCAATTCGACCCCTATGGCTAATGCAAAGACGAAGATCACCAGAGGGAAAAGGTGTTCCTGAACACTTAACTGGGCTAACCACTGCATCGACGAAGTCTATCAGCTAGCGATAGGTTTTCAGCGTCGACAGGGAGTAATCATAGTGGTAACGAATCTGTGATTCGGCGTAACGAAACGCCTCACCTGCTGGACAGGCGAGGCGCGCAAGACAGGTACTAGCGCACCCCGACAGCGTCTGGAGCCGGTGTGTTGCGCAAGCCTGCAGATTGAATACCGGACCAACGGCAGTCGCTGGACAGGCAGTCATACAAGGCTTTTGTTCACATCCATCACAAGGTGACGCTGCAGCCAACGGATTTGTTAACGGCAGGTTGGTCCTTGCAGCAAGAACGAGTCGATAGGCGAACCAGGTGCCGTACACCGGATGAACGCCTGTACCCAGGGGTGAATCGTGATGCCAACCGAGACGACGCCCAAGCCCACGGAGATCAACGCGTGCATCACCAGGGTAAAGCACCTCATAGTCACTGCACTCGAGCCTGTCCATCCAGGCGTGCCCTTCGGCAACTGAAAAGTCATCGAGGGGGTCTGCACGCCCTGGGTCGGGCGGGTAAATGTGTTCCCAGATCCTGCCACCGGCATGTGCCAGAACAAGCAACTGCGGATAATCAAGTGCTGCGGCGGGAATGAGGCTCGCGGCGCCAGCCGGCGACAAAACACCCTGCAGCAGAAACCCACGGTCCGTTAAATGCGGATCTAGCGACACCCCATCGACTCATATTCCACCCGGTCAAGATATTGACCGAAGAACGCGGAGCGATATGCCAGACATCGTTCCGCAGTTGACTGATAGGAGCTGTCATTGCGGAATGCGGCCTTGATCTCGTCCGCACGGAGCACGCCCTGTGTCATACGGATGCCACGATCAATCTCCGTATCCAGGATCAGATAATGCCCGCCGCCCTGCGCATTTCTCCAGGGTTGCCAGGTTTCCTGTTCACCGCTTAATCCGGTACCTGGACTGCCGTTGTGCGCAAACGCAGTCCAGTAAGACATCATGGCGTTAGACAGGAGTTCCACCGACTGAAAAGTAGAATCGGGGAACAGTACCCGTGAAGGTCTCGGGAAGTAACCGAAGACAAAAGGCAACTCCATGGCATGGGACGCGCCCAGTAGTTCCTTAAGATCAATGATGCCCAGGTTCCGCCAGTCATCTGCATCGAAACGGTAGCTATAAACCGGCTGATGCAGACTGACGTTCGCTGCGATTGCGTCTACGCCGGAAGCCCGCCAGACATCCGTGCCGTATTTGGCATCTCGCTTGAACGCCATCGGATCCTTGATTTTTGTGGGCAGACTGCCCATAAACTCAACATAATCCGGTGAAAAGCCCATAAACAAGCGCATTTCGTCTCGCGTGGTGCCTGTCATCAGCGGTACCCGCGCATAGTTGCCGGGATCACTGAAAATTTGTTCAGCGCTGAGGGCCGGTAACACATAGCCGTCGCCGATGATGAGCGGCATATCGATCAACCCGGCGAAACCTGAATCAAAAACGCTGAACAGATCGGTGACCGGCAAGCTTCGTAACAGGGCCAACAGTTCATCCGCGGGTAAGGTTTCCTGCAGGTCCAAACCAGCGGCTTCGTCCCTTGCGCGGCCCGCTGCCACCAGCCAGTTGGCGACCAGTTTGCGTGACCCCCACATCGGCCGTCCGGCAGGCGTTTCCATCAGGTTACGGGACTCTTCAGGGGAATAAATCTGTAGGCCGCCGCTCTGCGAAATCGCCTTGTGAAACAAGCCGCTCGCCAGGGGTGATGCCATCAGCGACATGACATTAAAACCGCCCGCCGATTCCCCGAAAATTGTGACATTACCGGGATCGCCACCAAACGCAGAAATGTTGTCGCGAACCCAGTGCAGCGCAGCAATCATGTCCAGGGTGGCGAAGTTGCCGGAGGCGTCCTCCAGAGTTGGCGCGGTTTCATCCAGCGCCGGATGTGACAACCAACCGAGCGGCCCCAGCCGGTAGTTCACAGTCACCACGATGACATCCTTTTCGGATGCCAACAGCGACCCATCATAGACCCGGCTGTGCTCGGTGCCACCACTACCGACAGTGTTACCGCCGCCATGGAGCCAGACCATAACCGGCAGTCGCTTGTTCGCTTTAGGAATCGTGTCAGGATGAAATGGCGGCGCCCAGACATTGAGATAAAGGCAGGTTTCATTGCCGATATAGCCACGCCCTGCGTCGCTACCCTGCGCGGCCGCCAGTTGGGGACACTGCGACCCATAGTCCAGCGCTTCTTTTCTGCCTTCCCAGGGCAACACCGGTCTCGGCGCCCGCCAACGGGCGGCATCCGCATAACGTATGCCAAGCCATGCATGTGCCTGGTAGGCACCTTGAAAGCCAATAATCTGGCCGGTATTGAGCATTCTCACAGAGGATGGAGAAGTCAGCCTTGGTGGCTCCTCTTCAGGTGTGAGGTATTGATAGACACCAAACACCGCACCCGCAATACCCAAAACGATAAGCAGCAAAAGAACGCCGATAACTCTGAACATGATATGCGCCTGTATACCCGTCGGTTACTTTCCATCTTATAACAGCGGGACCGACATGTTTTAGCCGGTTTGTCCGATCGTAAGCCGCTTTTACTTGCAGCGGTGATCTGGTTTAGCATCGGTACTTGTCAATTTGGAGTCGTACCTATGATTATTGTTGTCGCAGCACTTAAATTTGAGAGTCAGGAAGCCAGAGATAAAGCGGTTGAGCTGACACGGGAAGTACAACTGGCAACACGCGAAGAGGAGGATGGTTGCCATGACTACTGCTTCGCGCCAGATCCATCAATCCCAACGCGCATCCAGGTCTACGAACTCTGGGAAGATGGCGATTCACTGGCAGCGCACTTTAAGCATCCCAACTACGACAAAATGGTTGAACTCCTGGGTAACGCGGGCGTTGTTGAAAGCATCAATCAGGCCTACCTCGTTGAAAAGGGTGAACCTGTTTATGGCCCGAACGGCGAGCGAAAGACCGCTTTCTTCCAGGACTAGAGGGATAGCCACATGGCGAAAGTCATTGATCTACACGCCCACGCGATCCTCGAAGCCGGCTTCGGGGTCGCAGGAAAACTTGGCCCGGAGCTCGCCAAAGACGAACACGGTGTCTCTTTCTTCAGGGTTGGTGATTATCAGCTTAAACCCATCGAATACCGTGGCACGGTATTCATGGAACCTGAGCTGCGGCTGGAACGCATGGCCCAGGATGGCATCGATCTGCAAATGCTTTCGCCTAACCCGCTAACGATGTTTCATCAGATACCGGCTGATGTTGCCATCCGGTACTGCCGAACCCAGAACGATGCCATGGCCAAACTGGTCAGCGAACATCCCGGTAAGTTCTTAGGTGCCGCCAGTCTGCCCATGCAGGATATCGACGCGGCCATGGCCGAGCTGCATCGCGCCGTCAAAGATCTTGGCCTGGTGGCTGCCTATACCGGGACGCATTATCCATTTGGACTCGACGACCCGCGTATGGATGACTTTTACCGCACCCTGGTTGAACTGGATGTACCGTTGTTTCTGCATCCTGCATCATCGGGCGGGGACAAGGGTCCGGAAGACGAACGCCTCGAACGGTTCAACCTGACAATTCTGTTGGGGTACCCTTATGAAGAAATGGTTGCCTGCGCCACGATCCTGTTTGGCGGCGTATTTGAACGGCATCCAGATGTTGATATTTGTATTTCACATGGTGGTGGTGGCCTGCCCTACCTGTTCGACCGATTTGTCGGGATGACCAAATTCGGCGCCTGGGTGCCAGAATCCATTCAGGAACATGGTTTCCAACCTATGCTTCAGAAGCTGTGGTTCGATGCCCATGTTGACGGCGAAACCGCTCACAACCGACTGGTTGAAGTAGTCGGTAAAGACAGACTGGTTTACGGCACCAATTTCGGGGGTTGGGATACACCATCAGCTGCCGACGAATTTGCCGCGAGCCTCACCCCCAACGCAGAGAAGTTATTGCGCCTAGTTGACAAGTAAGCGCGCCAGACCGGAGACAGCCATGCATCAGATATTCACCAATGCCAAATTGTTTACTGCCACCACCCATGAGGCAATTTCAAACGCCGCTATCTGGGTGGATGGGAACAAAATTCTCTACGCCGGCCCTGCAGACGGGCTGCCGGAAACACCACGAGATACGGTGCAGCAAGACCTGTCAGGTAAGTTCGTCATGCCGGGTATGACCGAAACCCATGCCCACCTGTCGTTCGCCGACGCCAGCCCGTTTGCCATTGGTGAAACGGGGGTTGAAGACGCGACCCTGACGGCAGTCCGAAATGCCCGCTTGATGGTTGCATCCGGATTTACGTCGGCGGTGAGTTTTGGGTCCACCTACAAAATCGATGTCGCTCTCAGAGGCGCCATAAACTCAAAAAGAATCATTGGCCCCCGTTTACTGGCTGCCGGACGTGATCTCGGCGCGACCGCAAGCAACGTTGACTCCGGCGGTGGCCTGAGTCAGATCGCAGACGGCCCCTGGGCGCTCCGAAAAGCCGTCAGAGAACAGCGCAAGCTGGGCGTCGATGTTGTCAAAATCTTTATCGATGGTGAGGCGATCAACCCACAGAACCCGCCTGGCGAACTCAGCTTTACCGACGAAGAAGTCAACGCCATCGTTGACGAAGCCCACCGTCGTAAACTCCGCGTTGCCTGCCATGCGAGATCTGCTGCTGCGGTTAAGCAGGCGGTAAGGGCTGGTGTGGACTATGTCGGTCACGCCAACTATCTCGACGATGAAGCCATTGATTTACTGGCAGAACGCAAAGACCGAATCTTTGTGGGTCCCGCCATCGCCTGGGAAGTGACCTACCTTGAGAAATGCGAGTCTATTGGTGTCTCCCGGGAGACCGTTATCCAACAGGGGTATCAGGCTGAAATTGACGCCACCATAGCAACGGTTGAAAAACTCAAAGCCGCTGACATCAAGATGATAGTTGGCGGAGACTACGGTATTTCTATCGCGCCCCACGGCACCTATGCCAAGGATCTCGAGTATTTCGTCAATCTCTTTGGAATGAGCAACGCCGAATCGCTGATCTGCGCAACCCGCAATGGCGGACTCGCTTTCGATCCGGCAGGTACTGTCGGTACTCTGGCACCAGACACTCTTGCTGACCTGGTTATCGTCGATGGCGATCCGCTGGAGGACATCACCGTACTGCAGGATCACGCTAAACTCAGCGTGATGAAAGATGGCGTGTTGTACAAAGACCTCGGCAATTCAAACCCCTACCTCGCGACACCTGGAGAATAGTAGCAATGCAAATGGATATGCCAGGTACCGGTACCGATTGGCAGGCACTGAAAAAAGAAATGCTTGCCAGAGGCGGCGATGACGCAAAATGGCGCGAAGGTAAAACGGCTGTTTATGTCTTTAATGCCGGCGAGGATGTTGCCCAGGTTCAGAAAGAAGCTTACACCATGTATATGTCAGAAAACGGCCTCGGCCCCCTGGCATTCCCCAGTCTGAAACAAATGGAAGACGAGGTGGTTGGCATGGGGTTATCCCTGTTGCACGGCCCCGCCGATGCCGCCGGGAATATCACGTCCGGCGGAACCGACTCCATTAATATGGCGGTTAAGGCAGCCAGAGACTACGCAATCGCAACCAGGGGCATCTCTGACGGCACACCGAACATTGTCGCCCCCTATTCAGTGCATCCCGCGTTCGATAAAGCGGTAAAAATGATGCGCCTGGAACTGCGCCGGGTACCGGTTGCATCCGACCTGCTGGCAGATGTCGCCGCGATGGAAGCTGCAATGGATGACAACACGATCATGCTGGTTGGCTCTGCACCCAGCTTTCCTTATGGGCTGATTGATCCCATCGCCGCCATCGGCGAGCTTGCCGAGCGCAAACAGTGCTGGCTGCACGTGGATGCCTGCGTCGGCGGCTATATTGCCCCTTTTGTCAGAATGAATGGTGGCGACGTGCCAGCATTCGATTTCGAGGTTGCTGGCGTGCATTCCATGTCGGCTGATCTGCATAAGTATGGTTACTGCGCCAAAGGCGCCTCAACCGTATTGTTCCGCTCTGAGGAATTACGCAACTACATGATCTTCGACTGTGACGACTGGCCCGGGGGACGCATGATGACCCCCACCCTGGCTGGCACCAGACCTGGCGGCGCCATCTCTGCGGCCTGGGCAGTAATGAACTTCCTGGGAATCGACGGCTATCGCCGGAAACATAGGCTGGTCACGGATGCGCGGCAAGCGATTGAACAGGGTGTCACTGAGTTGGGGTTCGATGTTCTCGGTAAACCCCAACTCGGCATCGTCGCCTTCAGTCATCCGAATCTGGATGTGTTCGCGATCTACAAGCAACTCTATATGAAAGGCTGGTTTACCAGCCTGACGACCGCACCCAAAGCACTCCATCTGATGCTGTCACCCTTCCACGCCGAGGTAACGGACACCTATTTAGCAGATCTGAAGGCTGCCATGGAAATTGTCGCTGCTGGCGGCAGTGAAACCATCACCGAGGCGCGCTACAGCTGAACGCATAACATCTGCAGCTGCGGCAGAAAAACAAGAACAAGAACAAGAACAGGAGTCATTCATGAGTTATGCCTGGAGCTACGGCGAAATCCTTGAGGCCGTCGAAAAGATCACGGATCCGGATCAACCAGCACTGATTCACGGTGACCGGGTTATCGACTGGCGCAATTTTGTCAGACGCACCAACAATCTGGCGCGCAACCTGCTTGATAGCGGCGTCAAACCGGGCGACAAGATCGCTTTTTATCTCCGTAACTGCCCGGAATACCCTGAGGGTATCGCCGCAGCATTTAAAGCAGGCCTGGTGCACGTCAACGTAAACTATCGTTACATCGAACACGAACTGATCTACCTGCTGGATAACTCAGACGCCACCGTGGTCGTCTATCAGTCTGAATTTCAACACTATGTCGATGACATCAGAGACAAGCTGCCGGGCGTTATTCATTGGCTCGCTGTTGATCACGGCAAACCTTGCCGCTACGAGGATATGGCCAACGAGGGTGATGGCCGTGCGCCAGCAAGACAACCGGACCCGAATGACCTGCTGTTCTTGTATACCGGCGGCACCACTGGCATGCCAAAAGGCGTGATGTGGCGGCACGATGACCTGTTCCAGGTACTGGGCGCCGGCGGCAATCCACGCATCGGAGTACCCCCTTGCGAGGATCTTGACGAATTTCTTACGCGCCTGCAAAGCAATCCCAGAACCGTTAACCTGCCCCTGCCGCCAATCATGCATGGCACGGGTTTGCTATCTGCTATTGGTGCGATGGCAAACGGCGGCACCTGTGTGACACTGCCATCCCGCAGTTTCGAACCCGATCTTGCGTTGAGCGCCATCGAACGCCACAAGGTGACTACCGTCACGATTGTTGGCGATGCTTTTGCTCGCCCCATGGTCGAGGCCCTGGATGCCAATCCCGGCAAGTACGATATTTCCTCGGTCAACCTGATTTCCTCCTCAGGTGTCATGTGGACGCGTGAGGTGAAAGCGGGCCTGCTCAGACACAACGAAAACCTGTTGTTATCTGATGGATTTTCATCTTCTGAGGCTATTGGTCTCGGCACATCGCTGATGACCCGGGATGAGGAAATAGAAGTCGCCAGTTTTACGCTCGGACCGCGCTGCAAGGTCTTCACCGAAGCCCTGGAAGAAGTGGCACCGGGCTCCGGTGAATCAGGGATGGTGGCAGTTTGTGGTTTTCTGCCGGTTGGCTACTACAAGGATCAGGAAAAAACGGACAAGACCTTCAAGGTCATTGATGGTATCCGGTATTCCATTCCCGGCGACTGGGTGCGTGTCGAAAGTGATGGCAGCCTGACCCTGCTGGGCCGTGGTAGCAACTGTATCAACACAGCTGGTGAAAAGGTTTACCCGGAAGAAGTCGAAGAAGCCCTGAAATACCACGATGGTGTTGCCGACGCATTGGTTGTCGGCGTCAAGGATGACAAATGGGGGCAATCGATTACCGCCGTGGTGCAACTCAATGACGGGGAAACGTTTGACGAACTGGCACTTCGTGAGTTCTCGCGGCAACATCTCGCCGCCTACAAAATCCCCAAGCGTATTCTGTTGAAAGACAACCTCAACCGGGCACCCAACGGTAAAGCAGACTACAAGTCGATTCAGACCTTTGCCGAGGATGCCCTCGGGCTGTAAACCGGGTCAGGCCTTATGATGGATCAGGGTCGGAGGCAACGTCGGCGTCGTCAGCACCTGGCGCCTTCGATTGATAGCCAGAACGTTCAACCCCGAATCGGGCTGCACCCGCAGTCAGATAAAGCAGCAGAAACAGGGTTAAGATGATCACAGTACTGCACAGCAGCACATAGGGGCTGTCAGTCTGCAGGCCATAACCAATCAACATACCCGCCGGGACGCCGATACCCGCGCTGATAATACCGCCAACAGCCGTGGCGCTGACGCCCCTGACACCGCGCCGATAGAAGGTCCCGCATTGCGGACAGCCAAAAGATTTGTCCGGGTCGCGCCAGTCCTCGCACAGACAGTTCCGTGGGGTAATTTCAAACCCACACTCATCACAGACTACAGTCATTCTTTCTCCTGAAACACGCTAGTAATCAACTTTACCGCGCGTCTTTTTCCGATCACCCTGCTTCCGCTTACCATCAAGTCGTTTCCTGACCGAGGAGCGGGTGGGTTTGGTTTTTCTTCGTGATTTAGGTACATGCTGCGCCTGTTGCAGCAGTTCATCCAGACGCCCGAGGGCCGCTTCCCGGTTCTTTTCCTGACTTCGAAAATTGGCAGCCTTGATAACAACCATGCCATCCCGTGTGATTCGCGCATCCCGGAGCGCGGTAATTTTATGTTTCAGCGCGTCAGGCAGACTGGAACTCATCACATCGAACTTCAGGTGAATTGCGGAGGATACCTTGTTCACATGTTGCCCACCGGGACCACTGGCCCTTATCGCCGACAGTTCGATCTCATGCTCGGGAATATCAGAGACCCTGATCATCAGGCACGCGACATAAACTTGGCGTTGGTGGTATTCACTTTGATCGTCTCACCCTGCTCAATATATTCGGGTACCTGGACCACCAGTCCCGTCGACACCGTCGCCGGTTTACTTCGCGCGTTCGCCGAAGCGCCCTTGATGGCGGGCGCGGTTTCCGTGATCTCCAGAGTCACCGATTGCGGCATATCAATAGCCACGATATTACCTTCAACCAGAAGTGCCGTAATACCATCAAGACCGTCCGTGAGATAGTCGAGTTGCCCCTCCATCGCCGAAGCGCCCAACATGTACTGGGAGTAGTCTGTGGTGTTCATAAAGACATATTGAGCCCCGTCCATATAGGAGAACTGGACCTGGACCCGCTCACAGTCGGCTTCAGCAAAGAAATCATCACCTTTCAGTGATTCATCTCGCTTCTGTCCGGTCACCAGATTGTCAAAACGGATCTTATACAGGGTTGATGCTCCCCGGGCAGATGGGCTCTTCGCCTCCAGTTGCTTGACCACATGGGGGGTGTCATCAATCTGAATGACATCACCGCGTTTCAACTCACTTGCCTTCGGCATATTTCTCTTCGTCCCCTATAATGAGCAGGCTATTGTACAGCGACACAGTTGTGGATCACATCCAGGATGACATTTCCCGTTACAGCAAATCTCGAAATCCCAGTGAAGGTCGATATTCACCTGCACAGTTTTTACCTGGGTGACCGTGATCGACACTGCTGGACCTATGTGACCCGGGGTATGGATGCGTTTGACCAGCATGAAATGTGCCTGTCATTGCTCATCGAAGATGGGGATAAACCCGAGGACTTCCCCAAAACGCCCGTCAAAATGTTCGAACTTCTGGCGGGCCGCGCCAGGGATGGCAAGCAAGTTCAGTCCGGCGATGCCATTAAACTGGGGCAACGGGGTATCTTTGATTTTCCGTGTCTGTTCTTTGTCCCCGCGATCCAGTTCCCGAATCTACCTGAACTCGATGAACACCTCGGTCTCATTCTTGTCCATGACAACGAATACGCCTACGCCCGGCAATACGGCCTGACGCGCTTTCTTTCAAGGCTAGGTAAGTTCTGCTCTTCCTTTCCTTATCCCACCTGGAATACCCAGATCCGGCCCTCACTGTTTCAGGATCAATGGCAGGAAGAAAGTCTGCTCGCGGCTGATAATGCCCTCATGGCCGCTCATTCCAACGTGCATATGAAGGCGCTGACGACCAGCGAGCGTGTCCTGCAACTACAACTCCACAAGAAGGACGCTGAACAGGTTGCTGATCTTCTCGCCGCATTGAAAACAGACGACCGGGGGTTGATCACAACCGCGTTTTCACCGCGCTGTGATGCCAGCTTGTACTGGCAGATCGGGCAGACCACGCCGGGCGCCTACGCGGCCTCAGAACCCGGCAGTGGGCTGGTCGGTGGCAGCTTTGTTGAGATCAGGTTCGGAAGAAAGGAAACATTTGAATTACTGGAAGACGGTTTCGGCCTGACGTTGCCAGTCACCTGCCAGCCAACGCTGGTGGACGCCCTGCGAACCGGACAGGCGTTCGAACATCAAACCGAGGACCTGCGTTTCATTGTCGACGCGTTAGACACCACGGCGCGCATGCGGGCTAGAGACTATTCACCCGCCGCACGCTGGCGCACTTTTGATTCACCAACAGCTGCGATGCAGGATCAGACCGTCGAACCCGAAAGAAAGACATTGCTCCAGAGAAGCCCGATTAAACGCAACCGGGTCGCATCGACCGGCAACATCAGCGATCAGGTACTTGAACAGTACCTGATCGAACTGACGGAAACACTCGCAGTATCGCTCGAAGAGGAAACCGACACCTTCAGTTTTGAAGTCGCCATAAAGATCCGGGCTAATCGGGCCGAAGTGAAAGTCAGTGAACTGGATATGACGCTAAATCCAGAATTTATCGCCTTCATTGAGGAGCTGATTGGGGCCAAAACACCCCCGGCTGCCCACGGTCAGGTGATCTTCAGCCTGTCTTTTCTAGTCAACCACCCGCTGATGTCATAATTCACACCAACGTCAATCCAAAGCAGCTTTGTCATGAACCAGCCAGGCGATAGCACCATCGAACTGATCCATTCCGTTCACGAACAGGGGGCATCGCACATCGTCATGCTGATGCGACATTCAGCAAGGGAGTTTGCCCCGGACAAGCATGACCTGCTGAACCCGCTGACCGATGAGGGTCGCGACCTGGCGACCACAATGGGCACCAGACTGCCAAAACACCTGACGGTCAGAGGTTACTCCAGTCCCGCAGACCGCTGCATAGAAACAGCAGACCTTGTCATGTCAGGCCATTCAGCGGCGGGCGGCAGCGTCATGCGCAACCGCGTGGTCGAAGCCCTTGGGGTTTTCTATGTGCTCGATCAAATGAAAATGTTCATGGCCATGCGGGCTGCAGGCGGGATCGTCAATTTCCTGCAAACCTGGTTCCGTGGCGATATCGCTGAAGATATTCTGATACCGGCAGATCTTGCGGCGGCGATCCTTGGACGTTTGATCGCAGAGAAACTCAGCACCGGCGCTGAACAACCGCAACTGGACCTGCTGGTTTCTCATGACTTTACGTTGTTCACCGTCAAGGACCGGCTACTCAAGCAGCACACCGAGGTTCATCCGGAAGTTAACTTCCTGGATGGCATTGCGTTTTTTCTAAAGGACGGCGCCCTGTTTGCGCAGAGCCATCATGGTCCTGCCATTGCCGTGAACCTGTGATACGTCCTGTGAGTCAGCTCCCGGATAAGGCGCGCCCGGCCTAAAACTTTGGCTTCATCCTGCGGTCCAGCCATTCGAGCAAGATACGGTTGGTTTCCTCAGGTTGCTCCTGCTGAATCCAGTGGCCACATTCCAATGTATGAGACTCCAGATCATCAACATAACCCGTCATATCCGTGGGCGGCACCATGTCATGTTTTCCATAAATCATCAGTGCCGGCTGGGTCACCTTCTGCACGACATCTGCTGTGGTCTCCCAGTTACGGGTGAAGTTCCGATACCAGTTACAGGGTGCAAAAAAACCACTGGTCTTGAAGGCATTAACGAACACATCAAGTTCCTGTTCGCTCATCATCAACCTGCCCGCGGTAATCTCATGCTCTGCGAGGTGGATGATAGACAGGCCACCACCCATACTGTCTTCAGCCGACAGCCACTGCTCCGTCCGATACAGGTTGGATAAGAACTGCCGCGGGTTGCTGTCAAATGCCTTCGCGGCAACACCGGGTTGGCGGTTGAAATGTACGATGTAAAATTCATCGCCCAGCATCTGCTCCCAGAAAGCCACCGGGTCTGCTTCCTCTCGCGGCCGGAAGGGGACCGAAAGATTCGCCACACCGACGACACGTTCTGGATTAAGCAGGCAATGGTGCCAGACCAGAATTGCACCCCAGTCGTGACCAACGAACACCGCCTTCTCGATACCCAGGGCATCCAGCAAAGCATTGTAGTCGCCCGTCAGATGGTGACAGTCATAGGCATTAACATCTTCGGGCTGGCTGGAGAGGCCATAACCGCGCTGGTTAGGGGCAATAACGTGATAACCCGCTGCAACCAGGGCCGGTATCTGATGGCGCCAGCTGTAAGCATGCTCGGGCCAGCCATGGGCAAGTACAACCGGGATACCTCCCTGCCCTGCCTGGAAAACCTCCAGCGACACATCGCCAAGGTCAATCATCTCTGCTTCAGGAAAATCGATCATCGGTTACTCCTCAATCCAGCGGTAGGCCTCATCCAGCGAACGACACAGTCGAAATCTGATATTGCTGCCGATAAGTTTCAGTATGGTCAGGTAGATCCGCATTAACTGATAGTCTGTGGATCTCGTCAAGACAAGTGCGGCCTTGTACTCACCGCGACGCTCCATGTATTTGCGTAGCTCACGCGGTAACTGCCGGACCTCACTGAGGGGAACCGCCGTCAGGTTAAGCGTCGACAAATCCCAGACGGCATGCATGCCTGAATGAAATTCAACATGATCGAAGATTTTGTCATAGCCACCGACCACTTCTTCGACGTTTGTGCTACCGGCGATCTTCATGACGTACAAATTTCGTTCAGGGTGGAACGCCGTAGAGATCAATGCTGCTACCAGTAAGGGTGAATGGAAGCGAAGAATATCATGCCGGCTAATCGCCGGTCACCGGACAAATCATCAGGCACTGTCCTGCGGAGAGTAACCCAACACACGTTTGGCGAGCGCAAGATCACGATAGCCGCGGGCATTGTCCGAAGTGATAAAAAAGACTGAAAACCGCTCTGGCAGCACAGCATGCATTGCCAGCGTAATAGCCTGAACAACATCCCGCTGGCTGTTCCAGACAGACTTCTGCCGATCGCTTACCGGTCGATCCGCCGCATTCGCAAAACCAATTCTGAGACACACAATCTCCAGATCATGATTGTCTGAATAGTGCCTCGCCACAGCCTCTCCCCAGACCTTTGATGCCGCGTAAAGGTTGGCAGGCCGTGTTGGCATCGATTCATCAATCAGCTGCAGGCCAGGCGGCACAGCCCCTTCACCTCGAACCAGTGCGCGATAGGGTTCAACCTTCTCCCAACCAGCAACGGTCGCGCCACTACTGGCGAACACAACCCGACGCACACCCGCGCGGACGGCAGCTTCAAATACATGCCGGGTACCAATGACGTTGGTGTTAAGCAGCGCATCCCAGCCAACGCCATCGTGAATCTCCGCTGCCAGATGAACCACCGTGTCCTGATCGACAAAGGCTGGCAAGATCGCCTCCAGGTCAGCGAGATCGGCCCGGGTGGTTGGTACACCCTCCACCGGCCGACGATTAAGTGCCGATAGTTCATAGTCCGCCGCCAGTGATTCACGTAGCGCCGAGCCAATCAACCCTGACATACCAGTCACTAATACCTTTGCATTCATCCTGCCGCTCCTTTTGTCGTCGGTTGACTTTGATCACGGCCAGTTACGACAATGGGCCATCACTCACGCGAAGGAGCATCACATGCCAGTAGGTATTGTCGCAACACTGAACGTTAAACCAGAAAAAGCAGAAGAGTTTGAAACCAACTTTAAGAAACTGATGGCGATCGTGGCCGAAAAGGAACCGGGCAATAACTACTATGATCTGCATCGTTCACGCGATGAAGAAGGCAGCTATGTGGTCATGGAACAATATGTAGACCAGGCCGCGCTGGACCTGCATGGCAAGTCGGACGAGTTTAAGGCAGTAAGCGCCCAACTCGGTGACTGTCTCGCCGGCGCACCAACCATCAAGATTCTTGACGCTGTCTAGGAACACAACAGGCCGGTGATAACCGGCCTGTTAACCAGCGTGTCTACTGCACCCGGCGGTGGGTCAGGCTCATATAGGCGCGATTAATGAATCCTGTATTATCGCCCATCTTTTCATCGTAGTCGGCCGTTGGCTTGGCTGCATAAACTTCTTCCAGCGTCTTGCCTTCGTCAATCAGCCCAACCAATCGAGTGCGAATCACCGACAACATCTCAACATAGTCCGTCATGGCCTGATAATCCGTCACCGGACCATGGCCCGGAATGACCACGGTATCCTCGTTGATGCGCTTCAGGGTTTCAGTGCAAAATTTGATCACACCGTCCAGGGTGCCGCCGTTACCTGCATCAATAAAAGGGTAGCCAGCATTGTTAAAAACATCACCCATGTGCACGGCATTTGATCCCTTGAAAAATACCACTGTGTCACCTGTGGTATGAGCCGGGCCGAAGTGCATCAACTCGATGCTCTGACCGTTCAGGTGAAACTGCATATCGTCATCAAAGGTAATATCAGGCCAGGCACTCTCGGGATAGGCCTTCTGTTCATAAGCCGCGATGACCAGGTTGATGATCCGGTCTTCTTTCATCATTTCCCTGGAGTTTTCATGAGCAACCAGCCAGGTACCTTCCGGGCCGAGCACGAGGTTGCCTTCCGCATGGTCAAAATGCCAGTGGGTGGTGACAGCAAAATCCACGTTTTCGCCGCCTAGCTCACCAATCGCTGCCAGAATCTTCGGCATAAGCTGGGGAAACTGATCGTCGACGATAAAGACACCGTCATCACCAACATTAACCCCGATGTTTCCGCCGGCGCCGAACAACACATACAAATCGTCAGTCACCTTTTCAGTGGTGATATCCGTTTCATCGAAATTCCAACCGAAAGCCGTTGTCAGCTGATCGAGATTCATGGGATCGGGGACCGCGGGTCCGCTGTGGGCAAATACCTGCGCAGAAAGCAGCAGCAAAATCGCAGTCGATATCTTGTAAACATTAACCATGGTGAACTCCTTCACTTTTATTAGTTTATTCTTGTTCTTGATCTTTATTTGTTTTCGCTGGTTATTAAACGCGCCAGGCATGATCGAACTGTTGGGTTATTGAATCGCGTTGTAAAGATATGGCAGCGAAACATCCATCCTGTAATCAATCGTTGAATGGGTATCCGGGAACTCTTCATATCGATGCGCAATGCCAAGCGCGTCCAATTTCGAGGTCAGCTGACGCGCGCCGAACACCAGATTGTATTGGTCCCTGGAACCGCAATCGATAAACATCGCTTTCAACTGCTTCAGCTGCGTCTGGGCAGCTTCCTGATCAACCAGTTGCACCGGATCCCAAGCGAGCCACTTTTCCCACCGTGCTTCGATCAGCTCGCAGGTGTCGTGGGTTACTGGCAGTTGAATACCGTAGGGGGCCTGGGGGTCAGGATCATAGCTCGCCGCCATCGCAAGAATCATCAGATGGTGGAAATCACCACCCAGTACCTTGCGCCCGGCGTGCACCTTGTCGACAAAGGCACGAAAGTTGAAATCGTAATTTGACAGCGCGCGCAGTAGACCGGGGAATTCACCCCGGTAGCAAAGGTCGAAATCCATATCGCCGGAATGACAGGCAATGGCACCCCAGGTATCTGCATGGCGCATACCGTGAACTATCGCCCCATAACCGCCCGAGGACTTACCAAATAACGCACGATGCTCAGGTCCTGTCTTCAAACGAAACGCGTTCTCAAGCGCAGGTACCATCTCATCGCAGAGATAGTCTTCCCAGTTACCCATTGCGGCAGAATTCACATACTGATTACCGCCGAGAGATGTAAAACAATCAGGGAAAGCCACCACCACAGGACCCATGGCATTGTTTTCAATCAATCGATCTATCTGCTGCGGAACATTCTCGTTGAACGCTTTCCAGCCGATATGCCCAAAGCCGCTGCCAGTAAAGCCGACGATATCAACCATCAGCGGATAGGATTCGCTGCTGTCATCGTAGCCTTCCGGCAGGTAAACCGGGACAGTCCGTTCTGTGGGGTCGCCGAGAATATTGTTTTTAAGCGCCTCTGACTGAATCGTGATGACTTCGATACGGCCTCTGGGGCGTTGAAAAGGATGCTTGGGCACGTTGCCTCCTGATGGCATAGCGAGCCAAGCATACACCAACGCGGCGAGTTGATTGCGAAACCGAAATCAGAAAACTAAAGACCGGGCTTTAGTGACGACCAACCATAAAAATGCCCGGGCCATCATGGCGCCGGGCATTCAATGGGTAGTAAGCGTGAATGGGCAACTTTAGGGCTCAGGCTATCAGGCGACGGACACCTGCAAACGCTTTGGCCAGACCCAGCGTGGTTGCCTGAACGGAAACAAGCAGCGTCACCTGCACTTTCTGCAGGATCGACACGGCATCAAACTGATCCATGCGGGCCTGCAGCCCTTGCAGCCTGGGATGCTCGTCGGCAATACGTTTAACCCGTTGCGAACCACGCGACAGCATGTACAACGCGCCCGCGAGAAACAACACACCGGGCAAGATTGGCACAATCAGCCCTACAACCCCCAACACCAGAAACATGATACCCAGCGTGAGATAAACCAGTTTTTCTGCACCACTAACCTTCATTGCATTTTTCCCCTATGAATTCCTATCTTGGGGGGAACGAAGCAGCATCCGTGCCAGTATCAGCAACCCATTGTTTTATATGCTCTTTCTAAGAAAAGCACCGGCCACGATGGCAAAGATATTAGGCGAATGCACCAATCAGTGGTGAATTCGCCCAATCCCTGACGCGGATATCAGCCATCCAGTGATGCAAAGTTGTTGCCATCAGCGACCAGTTTCTTCAGCAGTTCAGCTGGTTTCCAGACATCATCCCCGGTCTCCTCATAGAACCTTTCTATGTCAGCGAGAACACTGGCCAGCCCCTGGGTGTCCGCGAACCACATGGGCCCACCGATGTAAGTTGGAAAACCATAGCCGTTCACATACACCGTATCGATGTCACCGGCACGCAGCGCGTGTCCTTCCTCAAGTAGCTTAGCGCCGATGTTCACCAGCGGGTACATGCAGCGTTTAAGGATTTCCTCATCGGAAAAGTCTTTCTGCGGATAACCAAGTTCCTCAGCGACGCGCTTGATTACCGCATCCGACTCAGGATCGGCTTGTGGCGTTCTGTCACCTTCTTCATAACGGTAATAACCCTTGCCGTTTTTCTGCCCAAAACGCCCCAATTCACAAAGTTCGTCAGGAATACGCGCTGTGACCTCATTGGTGCCACCCATCATCTTGCGCGCCCGCCAACCCAAATCCAGACCCACCATATCGTTCATGGCAAACGGACCCATCGCCAACCCGAAGCCATAGATGACCTTGTCGACCTGCGCGGGGGTTGCCCCTTCCAGGATCATCATCTGCGCCTGCCGGGTGTAACCGCCAAGCATACGGTTGCCGATAAACCCGGGACAGTTGCCGGCCATCACGGAAACCTTGCCTAACCGCTTACCCAGTGCCATCGCGGTGCCGAGCACCAGGGGCGAAGATTTTTCACCGCGGACCACTTCAAGCAGTCGCATAACGTTTGCAGGACTGAAGAAGTGCATACCACAGACATCCTCAGGTCGCGAGGTTGTTGCTGCAATGGCATCAACATCCAGACCTGACGTGTTAGTTGCCAGAATCGCACCTGGCTTCATCACCTTGTCCAGCCGTGTAAAGATCTCTTTTTTGAGGTCCAGGTTTTCATAGACAGCTTCGATCACCACATCCGCATCACCAAGGTCGTCAAAGTTCTCAGTGGGGATTATCAAAGACATGCGCTTGTCCATATCTTCCTGAGACAGTCGGCCCTTGGAGACGGTGCGCGCATAATTGCCTTCAATGACCTTGACCCCTCTCGCCAGGTTTTCCGGGTCATTGTCATGAATACGAACGGGAATACCGGCATTGGCAAAACACATGGCGATGCCACCACCCATCGTGCCTGCACCAATCACAGATCCCTGGTTAATCTCTTTGAGTGGCACGTCTTTTGGCAGATCCGGAATCTTGTTAGCGGCGCGTTCGGCAAAAAACACATGAATCAACGCTTCACGTTGTGGATGCTTCAAACATTCACTGAAGCGCTGTTGCTCAACGGCCATGCCGTCGTCAAAACTCTCAGCGTTGACTGCGGCTTCGATACACTTAAGTATTTGTGCCGGTGCAAACTGACCGCGATGCGTGCGATCAAGGTTAGCCGCAAAATGTTCAAACAGCGCAGTGTTACCGCGGTCAGCAGCCACCTTGTCATCAAGGTCCCGTACCTTGCGGGTAGCCGCGCCGGCATCAACAATCTCATTGGCATACGCGATCGCATCTTCAACGATATCGCCGCTGGCGACGCGATCAACGATCCCCATAGTGAGCGCGTCAGGTGCCATGATCGGGTCACCAGAAATAATGGCTTTGACTGCCGCTTCAGCACCGACCAGTCTCGGTAGTCGCTGCGTGCCTCCGGCACCCGGCAACAATCCCAGCTTAACTTCGGGCAAACCCACTGGTGCGGACGCGGCAGCAATTCTGTAATCACAGCAAAGAGCAACTTCCAAACCACCGCCAAAGGCGGTGCCGTTGATCGCGGCAATAATGGGCTTGTCACTTTGCTCCATTTTATCGAGCGCTTCATTCAGGCTGACACCCGCGGTTGCCGCAGCACCAAATTCACTGATATCTGCACCCGCAATAAAGGCCCGATTCAAACCCGTAACCACAATCGCGGCAATGGCATCATCTGCCAGCGCTTTATCCACGCCATCGTAAAGCCCCTGCCTGACGCCTGACGATAATGGGTTAACCGGTGGATTATCGATGCTCAGCAGCGCGATTCGATCACGCACTTCGTAGTGAACGGTACCCTTCATGACTCTCTCCTGAATTTAAAAGCGCGCGCAGTATAGCCCATCGGACCAAGCGATGGACCAATGGCACTCCCTTGGGTCCGGGTTTTGGTAGTATTGGCCTCCCGGCGAAAAAAAGCAGCCTAAGTGACTGATAAGACACCAGCTCTGCCTCCTACAGAGAAGATCCTGCCAGCGTTAGTCTTGCACTACTCGCCGGACGCGCCTGGCCCAAACGTTTCTGACGATCAGACACTGATCGAGCTATTGCAAAAGCTGCCGGCCCTGGCGGTTGATGACCATATTGATCCAGTGACCGTGCTGCTAAAGCGACATGAACCGGAGCGCCATTTCAGTAAAACCTCTCAGGCACAGGTCGCATTTGTCGACGATGCCATTACAGAATTTCTCAAGCAGACCGATCTGGATTTTCGAATCGAAGCCTTTGTTCGAGATATCGCGCCACGAATCACTGCACTGACCCTGAAGGAAGACTTCAGTGCTTTAACCAAACCCGACCCATTGTATGACCTGGTGGAACTGGTGGTTGGTGAATGTATCGGCTGGAGCGAGGACCTCGGCATTCTGGGCGAGCAGTTCATCGAAAAAGTCGCCGCCGTCATGTCTGCTTTTTCTTCAGGAAGAATCAGCGTTGAGACCTGCATCACTGATCTCGAAGCCGTGTTCAAGAAAGAAGAACCGCTCTTTGAAAAGCTGGAGCAACGTCTCTGCGATAGAGAGCTCAAGGTGCTTGGCGGCAAAAAAGGCCAGTACTTTTCTGCCGAATTCCTGAACAAACAAATGAGCGGCAAATCAATGCCACTGTTTGTGATTTTCATGTTTCAGGGTCCCTGGTACGACCTGATGCAACAGGTCTTTGTCCGCTATGGAGAGAAATCCAGGGAATGGGAGAACGTTAAAAAACTGACGGAGGCCATGATCTGGTCGCTGCAGCCAGGTAAAGACAAAGCAAAACAAACCGATCTGATTAACAACCTGCCGAAGCAAATTCGCGCATTCTGCACCGCGATGGATTTCAACACGACCCAGGTCACTGAAAGTCTGGCGGATCTGGACGGCGAGTATCAGGCGATCCTTGCCGGTCAGGCATCTGACCCCTGTGATTTTGAGTTACTTGAAGTTGATGAGTCCATGGCGATCTCCATGCAGGAAGCTGCCAAAGAGGCAGTTGCACGCGTCAGGGCAGTGCCGGTTGGGCAGTGGTTTCTGTATGACGATCCAACAGAGCCCGACGAAAAGGTTGCCCGGATCAAACTGATTCTGAATTGGGAAGATACAGAACAGCTTCTGCTGACTAACCACAACCGCAGGAAAGTGGTCCATTTGAGTTACGGTGAAATGGTTAATCACCTGGAATCCGGCGTACTGCGGACTTTGAACCCGAGCAAGTCTTTGATCGAAACCTTCAGGTCACACCTGTTTGCGGTGCTCAAGGCCGTCAGCGACCAGAACAAGAAAGAGAAACAAATTGAGATCCGACAGCAACGCCAGGTGGTTTCCCAGCAATACGTTAAGGCACGAAAAGAAGATCTCGAGCTACAACTCGCTGAACTTGAAGCGAAGGCGGAGAAAAAGAAACAGCGTGCTCTCGTCCTCCGGCACAAGTCCAAGAAAAAACAGCATGCCGCTCAAGCCACCGTTGCCAGACTGAAGCAGGATGCCTGGGTAAAACTACCTATCATGGAAGGCACACTGACACCCTGCAAACTGGTCGCGATTATTCCTGCCAATCACACCTATATCTTTGCCAACCGCGCCGGCATAAAGGTCGCCGAGTTTACGGGCAGCCAGCTCGCCCATATGATCGTCACTGAAAACAGCGAAATCCTGGATACGGGCGCCGAATTTGAAAGCGCCCTGGCAACCGTAGTTTCGGGGCTGCGCGAAGACAAAAACAAAAGCTACGACGAGCTCACCGGGGATACGGATTGAACAATGCCGCTGCAATGACAAACGACGGCCACGGGCTAAACCTGTGATCAGTGGAAATATTGCGCTGGATAAGCTGATATCCGATATCGACCAGCAACTCGAGATACTCCAGGTGATTGCCGCCGACAGTGCCGTACTGAATGAGCAATTGCGTTTGTTAAACGAATCCAGAGACCTGCTGTTGTCGATGGATCTGGAAATGCACCGACTGACCGAGTTTATCGACCCGGATTTTCAGGGAGAGCAACTTACCCTGATGCAGCAACGCGAAGACGACTGAAGCCACCACCTGCGTTAACCGCTGGACACGCCTCGGTGCTTGCCATATGTTCCTGAATTCAGACTCCTTAAATCGACAAACACATCATGACTGAAACACTGAACGTTGGCGCAAACGAGTACACGATCTTTCCGTTTACTGAACTCGATCAGCAAAAAGTAGCCAGACTCCCATTTGCTCTCAAGATTCTTCTTGAAAACCTGCTGCGTCATCGCGGCCAGATCCATGTCCAGGAATCCGATATCGATGCCCTGGTGAACTGGGACAGCCAGGCAGCACCTGATACCGAGATAGCCTTCGTACCCTCGAGGGTATTGCTTCAGGATTTTACCGGTGTGCCGGCTATCGTTGATCTTGCCGCGATGCGCGACGCCATGTCCGATCTCGGCGGCGATGTGGCCCTTATTAACCCACAGGTACCCGTAGAACTGGTTATCGATCACAGCGTGATGGTCGATATCTACGGCAAGGCATCTGCCCTTGAGGAAAACACCCAGATCGAAATCGAACGCAACATCGAACGCTACCGATTCCTGCGCTGGGGGCAGGAGGCGTTTGATAACTTTAAAGTTGTACCACCAGGCACGGGGATTGTGCATCAGGTGAACCTTGAGTATCTCGCCCGGGGCGTGATGACCAACAATGCAGGTATGGCCTATCCGGATACGCTGGTTGGAACAGATTCGCATACCACTATGATCAACGGCCTGGGAGTCCTGGGTTGGGGCGTTGGTGGTATCGAGGCTGAAGCTGCCATGCTGGGACAGCCGATCAGCATGCTGATACCCCAGGTTGTCGGCTTCGAACTGACTGGACAACTACCAGAGGGCGCCACCGCCACTGACCTTGTGCTGATCGTCACGCAGATGCTGCGAGAACATGGTGTGGTTGGGAAGTTCGTTGAATTTTTTGGCGCCGGCATGCAGTCCCTGACCCTGGCTGATCGGGCCACCATCGCTAACATGGCGCCAGAGTATGGCGCTACCTGCGGTATTTTCCCGGTTGATCAGAAGACACTGGACTACCTGGGTCTTACTGGCAGAAGTGATGAACAGCTGCAGCTGATCGAGGCTTATATGAAAGCCATGGATCTCTGGCACGACCCGTCACGAAGCAAGGCTGATTACTCCTCTGAATTACACCTCGACCTGAACACCGTTGCCGCCTGCATCTCAGGACCCAAGCGACCACAGGATCGAATCGAGCTGCCTGATGCCAGCGTCTCGTTTGCCAATACCCTCAAGGAATTCCGCGATTTACGTCTGGCTCAGAGCAAACCTGATGTCACCGGCCCGACAATGAATGACCTCAAAGATGGTGCCGTTGTTATCGCAGCAATCACCAGCTGCACCAACACTTCTAACCCTGCGGTCCTGGTGGCTGCGGGTCTGATGGCAAGAAAAGCCAGACAGCTTGGCCTGAACACTCAACCCTGGGTTAAAACCAGTCTCGCGCCAGGTTCAAAAGCAGTGACCGACTATCTCGAAAAGGCCGGTCTGCTGGACGACCTGGAAGCACTGGGCTTTTACGTGGTTGGCTACGGCTGCACCACCTGCATCGGCAATTCAGGCCCACTGTCCGAAGAAATTGAGAACACCATTGAAGCGAACGATTTGCTGGTCACCTCGGTGCTCTCAGGCAATCGAAACTTTGAGGGCCGGATTCACGCCCAGGTGCGCGCCAATTACCTGGCTTCACCTCCTCTGGTCGTTGCCTACGCGCTGGCGGGTAATATGAATGTTGACCTGACCAGCGAATCACTGGGCAACAGCATCGATGGCGATCCCGTCTACCTGAAAGATCTCTGGCCGGATAGCATAGAGATTGATGCGATCATCGGAGAATTTGTGACCCCGGCGCTGTTCCGGGAGAAGTACGCGGATGTCTATAACGGTAACGCCGTCTGGAACGATCTTGAGGTGACTACCGAAAAACGATTCGATTGGCCGACGTCAACCTACGTCAAGAAACCCACGTTCTTTGATGGACTTAGCCACGAGGTTATTGATCCGGCGCCAGTGCAAAATGCCCGCTGCCTGATCAAGGTTGCTGACAGTATTACCACCGACCATATCTCCCCGGCCGGCAGTATTGAAGATGACAGTCCCGCGGGCGAGTATCTGCAGGCCCACCAGATTTCACCGAAAGACTTTAATTCCTACGGGTCTCGTCGCGGCAATCACGAAGTCATGATGCGCGGTACCTTTGCCAATGTCCGTTTCAAGAATCAGCTGGCGCCCGGAACAGAAGGCAGCTGGACAACCCACTTCCCCAGCGGCGAGCGGATGAGTGTGTTTGCTGCCGCAGAGCGCTATCGCGCCGAGTCGGTGCCACTGATTGTCCTGGCGGGTGCAGAGTACGGCACAGGTTCCTCACGTGACTGGGCCGCGAAAGGTCCGTCACTGCTCGGCGTACGGGCCGTTATCGCTAAAGGTTTTGAACGAATCCATCGCTCTAATCTGATTGGCATGGGTATTTTGCCACTGCAGTTTTCAGCCGGTGATGGCGCCGAGGAATTGGGGTTCGACGGGACCGAAACCTTCAGCATTGCCCCCGTAGAAAGCGGTCAGAAATCGACCATGGTGACGGCCACGGCAACCAGCGGCAAGCAAACAAGTTTCTCTGCCGATGTCAGAATCGATACCCCGAACGAGTTCTTGTACTACCAGAACGGCGGCATTCTGCAATTCGTCCTTCGTAATCTGGCAGCGTCATGAACTTAACCGCTATCAGCAACTTCCTCACGTCAGCGTCACAGGACGTACCCGGCGTTGTCGCGCTGGCCGTTTCACCGGACCGCGTCATCTACGAGGGTGCTTTTGGGTATGCCAATACAGGCACGGGCGCCCGGCTCGACGTTGCGACGCCGCACGCCATCATGTCCATGACCAAACCCATCACGTCGCTTGCGATCATGCAGCTTATTGAACGTGGCCAACTTGAACTGGATTCACCGGTTGCGGCACTAACGGATAAAGCCGTGCTTTCGAACGTTGATATCATCGGCAAAACCTATGATCTGGTCACGCAGAATACGCCGGTAACCGTCCGTCATCTGTTGACCCATACCGCAGGTATTGGTTATCGATTCTGCAATGAGGTCCTGCAAGCATTTAAACCAGATCAGGATTTGGACTTCCCGTTGTTACACCAACCGGGCAGCCACTGGACCTACGGCGTGAGCACCGCGGTACTTGGCAACCTACTGGAGGAAATTTACGACCAACCGCTGAGCGAAGTTTTTGAAGCCCAGATATTTACCCCACTCGGATTGACCAGCACAACCTTCCGTCCGCAAACAGACCAGGTCCACCCACACAGCTGGGACGGCAACAGCTGGCAGGCAGGCAAGCATTATCCCGAGATGCCCTATGGTGACGGCGGCCTGATTTCGACCGCCGCAGACTACGGCAAACTGCTGCAGTGCCTGCTAAATCAAGGTGCGCCACTCATTTCAGCCGATACTCTGGCCCTGATGACCAGCAACCAGATTGGTGACCTCACGATTCACACTCAACCTGCTGCCAATCCCCGGATGACGGAACCTTTTCCGACCGGCGACGGCATCGATAAATTTGGCCTGGGCTTTCAGATACACATGCAGTCCGTCCCCGGAGGCCGGAACGCTGGCAGTTACAGTTGGTGCGGATTGCTCAACACCTATTTCTGGGTCGACCCCAGGGCCCAGATCGCCGCCGTTTTACTGATGCAGGTATTGCCTTTGTATGAGGCAAGATGTCGGGCAACGCTCGACGGTTTTGAACGGGCCCTCTATCAGAGCCTTTAAGTGGCGCGCAAATGATCAACCCAGAACCGGGTGCCGCCGGCAACCCCAACGGGCATCAGAATCAAATTGATGACAGGCACTGTCAGCAACAGATAAGCGGGCAAACCAAAAGTAATCGCCGCGAGCCTCGCATTGCCTAATCTCGCTTTTAAGTCGGAAAACGACACATCATTGTTATCGGCTGCATAGTCCGCATATTGAATCGCCATCATCCAGGCACCAAACAGGACCCACAAGAAAGGTGATACGACGTTCACAACCGGAATCAGCGTCAAGATAATCAGGCCAACCAGTCGCGGCAGCACATAAAGCAACTTCGCCAGTTCCCGGGCTACGGTACGCGGCAGAATCATCCAGATTGACACCGACGAGACTGGCGGACTGCCCGTCAACAATTCCTCGACCTTGATAGACAAAATCGCGTTAAAGGGCGAGGCGATGATGTTGGCCACAAACGTAAAAACAAACAGGACCAGGACCAGCACAACCAGCAAGGCAATCACCCAGATCAGCCAGTACAAGGCTGACATCCAGCCAGGAAACCAGCCCATAATCTGATCAACCCAGCCGTTAAAGGACCCGTAAGAAACAGCGACCAATACCGCCAGCACCAGGGTGTTAATAAGCACCGGCACAATAAAGTAGCGTCTGAGCCCTGGTTTTCGGATCAGGGAGAAACCGTTTAAGAAGCAATCAAAGCCGTTCATTGGATCTGTAAGTAGTAGTCTCTGATCGGCAGGCTGCGTAATCTGCGGCCGGTGATCTTAAACAGGGCATTACAGACTGCAGGTGCTATCACCGGCGTTGCCGGCTCACCCAGCCCACCCCAGTGATCGCCACCAGACAGCGCCCAGTGAACAATCACCTCAGGGGCTTCATCGATCTGCAGGATCTCATAGGTATCCAGGTTGTCTTCCAGGATTCTTCCCGCTTCGACCGTCAACTTGCCGTAGAGCGCGGCCGACAGACCGAAGACGATGCCACCCTCGACCTGTGCCTCCGCCGATAACGGGTTAACCAGATTGCCACAATCAACTACCGCCGTGACTTTATTGACGCGCATGCCGCCATCAGGGGTCACTGTCACTTCGGTCGCCAACCCACAGACTGTGCCGTAGCTTTCATGAATCGCCAGGCCCAAAGCCGTGCCTCGTGGCAGTCTCGCTTTTCGATAACCGGCGTGCCGCTCCAATTGCTCCAACACTTCCAAGTGACGAGGTTTATCCCGGAGTAAATACCGACGGTAATCCAGTGGATCCTGTTCGGCCGCCGTCGCCATTTCATCGACAAAACATTCCATGGCAAAGGCATTGATAGAGTGACCACCGGAACGCCAATACCAGCTGCTCATATGCGTGTTCTTACGGGTGTGGGAAAAGCGGTAGGCAGGAAAGTTGTAAGGGTGGTCGCGCAAACCCAGGACTGAGTCCGGATCAATACCGCGAGCTGACTCGTCCTGATCAAAGGCAATGGAGTGCGTCACGGAATGATTGGTTATCGCAACCAGCGACTTATCCAGGTCAAAACCGGCTTTGAATCGCATTGCCGCCATTGGCCGATAAGCACCGGCACGCATGTCTTCTTCCCGGGTCCAGATGACCTGCACAGGTTTATCGACCTGCATCGCAATTCGGGTCGCTTCAACCACAAAATCGGTATGACTGCGCCGTCCAAAACTGCCTCCGATATAACAGCTATGGATATAAATGTTGTGTTTCGCCCTGCCCGTTAACTGTGACACCGCACTCACCACAGCTTCCGGGTCCTGGTGACCTACCCAGATATCTACGCGCTCCGCCTGCACGTGCACCGTACAATTCAACGGTTCTATCGGCACCTGGGCAAGATAGGGTACGTAGTAATCGGACTCGATGGTTCTTTCTGCATCATCCATCAGGGTCACCATGTCGCCCTTTTGCAACATGACCTCTCCGTCCCGATCAAACTCATCGAAGAACTGTTTCCGAATCGTGTCTCCGAATTCCTTATTCGCCGGGGTTGATCGCCAGAACACGGGCAAGGCATCTGCAGCTTTCTTCGCCTGCCAGAAGGTCGTCGCAACAATGGCGACCGCGTTCTCAAGCCGCACAGCCTTAATGACACCAGGCATATGACGGATTGCATTGAAACGCATACTCTGCAATCCACCGCCAAGCACGGGGTTGTGGATCGGCGTGGCATAAACCATATCCGGCAGCCGCACATCCATGCTGTAAACCGCCGAGCCATCGACTTTGGCGGGGGCATCCAGCCGTGGCGTAGGTAAACCCAGCGTGCCGTAAAACTCCGGGGTCTTGATTTTAACATTGGCTACGCTGATTTCGGCCGCGAGGCCTGCGAGTTCACCATAGCCCAGAGCATCCGGCGCATCATTTCGGTATACCTGACCATAATCCGCATAGCATTCCTCGGGACGGATGCCCCAGGTTTCCGCAGCGGCCTTGATCAAACGCTCGCGGGCTTCAGCACCCGCAAGCTGCAGCGGCAGCCTGGACTCGTTCACGGCACTACTGTCACGGGTTAATACCCGGCCATACATACCAGATCGCATCAGGTGCCTGTTCAGGTCGATATACTCAACCTGAATCTTGCGCCAGTCAGCCTCTAATTCTTCTGCAATAAACATGGGCAAGGCTGTCATCACCCCCTGCCCCATTTCTGCCTGAGCAACACGAATAATCAAGGTGCCATCGGGCTCGATCAGCAGCCAGGCATTCAGTTCCGGTGCCGTCGTTGGATGCTGCTCAAAGGGTCTTGCCCGCCCAAATGCTGGCAGAGTCATGCCAATCATCAGGCCGCCGGCAGCGGAACTGGTAACCTTCAGAAATTCACGGCGGGAGAGTGACGTTGGTTGTGACTTCACGTTTCACCACGCGCGACCGCTACCTTGCGGATCGCCTTTCTGATTCTCGAATAGGTGCCGCAGCGGCAAATGTTGGTCATAGCCTTGTTAATCTCTTCGTCCGTTGGATTGGACTTATCATCCAGCAACGCGACGGCGCTCATGATTTGCCCCGACTGACAATAGCCACATTGGGGCACATCTTCTTCGACCCAGGCCTTTTGCACCGGATGATCGGCGTTCTCCGACAAACCTTCGATCGTCACAACGCTGTAGCCCTTCGACTCTGCGGCCGTTGTGCTGCAGGATCGGATGGGATGCCCGCTCATCAAAACGGTACAAGCCCCACACTGTCCAATGCCGCATCCGTATTTGGTACCCGTCAGGTTCAGATGGTCACGCAGTACCCAGAGCAGCGGTGTGTCAGGATCGACATCGACATCAACTTCCTGGTTATTCACATTTAGTCGCATGCACTCGATCCTTTTTCTGTTTCAGTTTGCTGCGGCGGCTTCCGCGATTGCGCGCCTGACTCATTTTCCACACGGAGCTGTGGTTAGCAAAACGGTTACGCGATTCTGGACTTGCTTCGCTGCGGCCTCAGTTTACGGTATTGTGAACGTCAGAATGTGAACCTAGGCTAACCGTGTTGTTTAAGCGCTATTCAGAGCGGTGCAGATAAATGCAGCAAGAACTACCCCGCGTAAACTACCAGGACTTGCAAAGTAACGATGCCAGTGCAATTTCGTCACTGGACCACGCCTGCCGGGACTGGGGGTTCTTTAGACTCGAGCAACATGGTATCTCCGCCGAGAAGGAAGCCGCGTTTGTGTCAGGCGTTGCGGATTTTTTCGCCATGCCAAAGACCGCGAAGGAAACACTGTATCGAACAGAAGACAATCCCTGGGGCTACTACGACAAGGAGCTCACCAAGAACCGCCAGGACTGGAAAGAAATTTTTGATCTCGGCATAGACGTGGCTGAAAGTGGCTACAATAGCCGCACGCCCTGGCCCGAGCGGCTGCCCGCTTTCAAGGCGCTAATGCTTGACTGGTTCGCCGAATGCGAGGCTATCAGTCTTGAACTGTTGTCAGCCATCAGCAAGTCGCTCGGCCAGCCGCGCAGCAAGTTAACGCCCTATTTTTCGCCGCTTAACACCAGTTTTCTGAGGCTTAACCACTACCCAACCTGCCATAACCCCGCTGATCCGCTTGAAGCCTATCCTGAATCCGGTCACCTCGGCATTTCACACCACACCGATGCGGGTGCGCTCACGGTCCTTTGGCAAGATCAGATCCCTGGCCTGCAGGTCAGGCATCAGGAGAATTGGATTACCGTCGCGCCAGAACCTGGCACCCTCATCATTAATGTTGGCGACCTCGTTCAGGTCTGGTCTAACGACAGGTATCAGGCGCCACTGCACCGGGTATTGGCAAACAGCAGGGATGAACGCTTGAGCGCGGCGTTTTTTATGAATCCTGCCTTCAGCACAGATTGTGAACCACTGGTGGATATGCCCAGATACCGGCCCGTTAATTGGGGGCAATTCAGAGCGTCGCGAGCAGCAGGCGACTACGCCAATCTCGGGGAAGAAGTGCAGATCAGCCACTACAGGATCTGAACCCCCGAATCTCAACACCACTAGAGCATGTTGCGGAGCATCAGTTCAGGTGGGTGAGGCTCGAGATAGGTCTGACCATCAATATAGCTATTGGGATACTTCTTTCGGAAATAGTTAATAAGGGTAATAGGGACGATCACTGGCACCAGTCCCGCCCTGTGCGCTTCAATCAGTCTGAGCAACTCAGCTTTATCGCCCGCGTCCAAAGATTCCTTGAAGAACCCCAACATATGCATCAGCACATTGGCGTGCTTCTTAGGGGTTGCAAGTACCTTCATACCCCGCATTAACAGACTGATGTACTCCTCACAGACAAGCGCAACCTCACCCTCACCCGCGCGCGCAACGATACGACCCAGCGCTCGATAGACTGTTTCATCATGAGCGAGCACGGCAAATTTCTGGGCCGTATGGAATGCAACCAGCCCTTTGCTGGAATAGCCGTCCCGTTTAAAGGTGAGCCACCGGTCATACAGGAACACACGCTCCAGAAAGTTTTCCCGCAGCGCCGGATCCTGCAGTCTGCCCTCTTCCTCTACCGGCAGATTCGGATTCTCCTGCATGATTTCCTGGGCGTAGATACCCACGCCATTTCGGTCTGGCGGCAGGTTCTCTGCCTTGTAAATCTTTACCCGGGTCATCCCGCAACTGGGTGAGTCTTTCTTGAGGATATAACCACTCATATCAACCAGTTGCGGTGCAATCCGACGCCCGTAGGCGCGGAGTTCGTCGGTATAACGCAGCGATGTATCAGCGTTACTGACCGCCTCGACCGTTGCGGCGGACGTTTCCACCAGACGGATGGTAGGTCTGGGAATGCCCAAACCGATGGCGACCTCAGGACAGAAAGGGACGAACTCGAAATATTCGGCCAGTGTGGTTGATACGTAACGACTGTTTTTGTGCCCACCATCAAACCTGACCTCATGGCCCAGTAAGCAACTCGAAACACCAATCTTTGGTCTAGTCAGAAATCCTCTCCCTAACGTCGATCACTGAGCCATCGAGATCTGAAGGTGCCTCAATATTCAGCAGTTCTGCGATGGTTGGCGCAATGTCGATACTGTGTCGTGCTGCGGTATCTACCTGCGATGCAATACCGTCGCCGAAAAAGATCAGAGGCACCCGCCGGTCATAGTCATAGACGCTACCGTGGCTAGTACCTTCATCGAAAAAGGCGAGACAGGTCTCATGCATCTGCAGCATGAGATGCCCCGATTTACCTGGTACATAGGACTGCCGAAATAGCCGGCCCGTGGCGTCGGTGGCCGCTTCTATTTCCGCCCCCGTCCAGGCATTCACAACATAGGGTTGGGATTCAAAATAAGCTTCCAGGAACGTCACAATTTCATCGACCTCATACCCTAACGATTCTGCGTAGGCTGCATTCACAGTAAGCCCCGCTGGAGAGGAGCCCACGAGGTCCATGGGATTGCCAAATGGCAGTGTAAAGTTCCAGTAGAGATGCCAGGCCATCCACAAGCGCATGCCAGTCAGGTCCAGCCTGCCACCCTCGACAGGGCATTGCATGGCATCTGTTTCAACCAGCCATTCCGGTAACGGCTGCACGCCATGATCGGAAGACAGCGCCACCAAATAATTCCCATCCAGAGTTTCATCGAGATAGTCGAGCAGTTCACCCACCAACTGGTCCAGGACATCCAGGGCATGCTCGGATTCTGCACTGAAAGGACCGTACAAATGCCCAACCAGATCTGTTGAAGAAAACGAGATCGACAGATAATCAGTCACCCCGCGTTGCCCCAGTTCTTCCTCATCCATGACACGGCGCGCCAATGCCAGCGTGGCGATATCAAGATAAGGAGAAAAATAGTACTGACTCGCGCGCGCGGCCAGTTCGCCCTGATTCAATGGATGTCCCGACACCCGCAGGTGTTGTCGGGATTCGCCCACATAGTCATCCGCACGCAGGCTGCCGGTGTTGTGCTCCCAGATGTCAGGGACGCTGCCAGCATAACCATCGTCAAAGAACTGCTGGCCGTTAAACGCAGCGACGTAGTCCGGCAGGGGCCCATAATACCCAGAGGACGTAAAGTTGCCTGTACCGCGGCTATACCAGTAAGCACCATCAGCGTCTCGCCCGCCAAGGGTAATCGCTGCCCTGTCCTTTCCGGAAACAGAAAACACGCGGGTCGCCGGCGCCGCCGCTTTCATCCAACTGCCCAGGGTGGTTGCTGTAATGGCGTTGGGTGACCGAATCTCTTGCGCGCCATACACCTGAAACGCCGGGTTGCTATCGTCAACACAATAGCGGTCCGCCATGGTTTCATGATCGATATAGCTATTGCCGGGGATGCCGGCTTTTGTCGGATTCACCCCCGTAGACATCACCACATGACCGGGACAGGTATTGGTGAGGCCATGATCCAGCGTCGCGTTAGTGGCGACATACCCCTCGCGCATCAAACGCCCCAGACCGCCGGCCATCTCGTTGTGAAGCCTATCCGGCCTCAGTTGATCGACCGCAATCAGCACGACCAGACGAGGCTGCTCGGCCTGAATAGCCATGCTGATGCCAAGCAGACAAAGCGGCGCCCAGACAAGTTTATTTAACAAAGCACTCATCGACGCGTCACGCTGGAAATCACAACCGGGGAAACAGGCACATCATCAAAACCGGCCATAGACCGGGTTTTACTACGCTCGATCTGATCAACAACATCCATGCCCTCTATCACCCGCGCGAACACGGCATAACCAAAGTTTTTGCAACGCTGGGGTCTAAACATCCCTTTCGCACGCGCAGCTGCAGCGGTCGCTTCGTCTTCCCGGGTGCAGCTTTTTTTAGGATTGTGGTTGAGATGATTATTGTCTTCAACGTTGATAAAAAACTGGCGCGATGCCGAGTCGATTTCATTCATCCGCGCCATCGCGACGGAACCTCTGATATTTTTGAGGCCATTATCCGCTTCATTGCGGATAGGCGGTGCTTCCCCGGCTTCGGCAAGATCAGGGTCATAGCCACCTGCCTGCACCATAAAGCCCTCAATCACGCGATGAAAAATTGTATTGTCGTAGGCACCAGATTCAACCAGGCCAAGAAAGTTTGCGACGGTCACTGGCGCTTTGTTGGGATTTAGTTCAAAGATAATGTCGCCAAGGTTTGTTTTGATAACAACCTGAGGCTGCTCGCTTGCCGCGCCGGATTCCTCAACCGCGCCTGCCAGCGAGCCACCCGTAAGCCATAAACAACAAACCAGCAGCAGACGTATCGCGCTGATTTTAGTGTAACTGACTCTCTGCCCAGAGCGTAAACTCACCGGCATCAAAAAACTTTCCGTGCTCATCACATTCCTCAAACTGCAACTGACTTTCTGAAAGATCAAAGAAACGGCGCATTGGCTGGCTGCACCTTGGACATTTGATCGCTTCGATTTCATCCATCGCCTCGCCTACCTCGGGATCACCGGTATCAATATAGTCAGCCACCAGGCGATCAGACAATTGTTCCGCTTCACCTCGATCAAACCAAAGCCCCTGACATTCAAGGCACCGGTCGATGGTAACCCCCTTTGACTCTACTTCTTCCATACCAGCGTGACACTTTGGACATTGCATATGCGCTCCTCAATCCTGAAATGCGGGTGCGGGAACAAACCCGCCCAGTTCTTTATGCACCATTCTGGCGAACGCAACCGTCTTCAGATCCTGCATTTCGCCACCGATAATCTGGACGCCGATAGGCAGACCGGCATCGTCGGGCCCTGTCGGCACAACTGTGGAAGGTAACATCGAAACACCTGAGAGCCCTGCCCAGAAAAGCTGTTCCATATAGGGTCGCTGCTCATTGTTAACGGGCACCGTGCGTTCGGACAACTTCGGGTTGTGGTCATGGGGAAACGCGCTGGTAGAACACATAGGCGTCAGCAACAGATCATAGTCCTTGAAGAAGCGGTGCCATGCCCAGCGGAGATGGGTGCGTTTTTCATTTTCCTGATGCCAGTCACGATAGAACTGGGTGCTCGCCCGTGTGAGTCTGGCGACATCTGACATATCATCTTCGGCAAGTGTCTGGCGTTTGTTCCACATCATCTCAAACGCCGCTTCAGGCTGACGTGCTGACATTGCCGCATGTAACAATTTTTCGTAGATATGGTGGGTTTCCCGGGCACTGAAATCGGGACGGGCATCAAAATCAACCTGGGCACCCTGGGATTTGGCAAGTTCAGCGATACGTTCGACACGCCGCTGCATCGTCCGGTCAACCGGTGCCATTTCATCATCCAGCCAAACCGCAATTCGATAATCTGATAAAGGTTTAGCGCCGGGGTCAGGCAAGTCGAGCGTCCAGCCGGGATTCTGGAGATCGTCAGCCCCGCCAACAATCTGCATGACCATGGCCAGATCCTCGGCACTACGGGCCAGCGGACCTATGACAGAGATATCGCTGGGCGTCAGTACGCCGGGCATGGCATGGCCGCGCATGGGCAGTACGTTCCAGGTCGGCTTCAAGCCAAACACGCCACAATAATGTGCCGGGTTTCGAATGGAGCCACCGATATCACTCCCCATCTCAAGTCCTGACAAGCCTGCTGCCATCGCGGCTGCAGAACCGCCGCTGGAACCGCCGGGCGTCCGGCCTACATCATGCGGATTACCGGTGACGCCATAAACCTCGTTGTAACTCTGGAAGTCGGACAGGTGAATTGGCACATTGGTCTTTCCAAATATCACCGCGCCAGCATTTTGCAATCGCTGGCAGGCCACCGCGTCCTCAGATGCAATGTTATCTTTTAGTTCAGGTACTCCCCAGGTCGTCGGTAATCCTTCAATGTTGTAGGACTCTTTGACGGTCATGGGTACGCCATGTAACGGCCCCCAATCCTCGCCCCTGGCGAGTGCTGCATCTGCGGCCGCCGCCCGGGTCGTGGCTTTTTCCACTTGCGTACAAACGACGGCATTGATTTCAGGATTGTAACGCTCAACCCGCTGGACGTAATGTGCCAGCAGTTCTGCGGCACTGATTTCTTTGGCCTTTATTTTTTTTGCCAACGTGGTCGCATCAGCAAACGCCAGTTCATCCATTATACTCTCCCCGTAAACCGTACTTGCGCTCAATAACAGCAGAGCATAGCATGCGCGGCTGCGTTGCAGATGACCCTTAAACCCGACCGGCAGCCAACCATGTCACTGACAGAAATCATCAGTACAACCACGATCTTTTTCCTGATTATGGACCCTCTGGGCAACGTACCGCTGTTCATGTCGGTACTGAAAAACGTACCTGCAGAGCGACGCCTGAAGATCACGTTTCGGGAACTACTGATCGCCTATGTTGCACTACTTGTGTATCTATTCTGCGGTCGCTACGTTCTGGACATTCTGAACCTGACCAACGAAGCCATTGCTATTTCCGGCGGCATTATTCTGTTTCTGATCGCCATCAAGATGATCTTCCCCCCTCAGCACGGCATCTTTGGCGACAGCGGCGATAGTGAGCCGCTGATTGTGCCGCTGGCCATACCGGCCGTGGCGGGACCTTCTATTATGGCAGTACTGATGCTGATGGCGACGACCCAGCCAGTGATGCAGCTACTGCTTTGTATCAGCATTGCCTGGTTTTTATCCGCATCGCTTTTGATGGCCGCGACCCCGCTGGACAGGATCCTCGGACCGCGTGGTCTCACTGCCGTTGAACGATTGATGGGTATGCTGCTGGTAATGATGGCGGTTCAGATGATGCTCGACGCCTATCAGTCACTGGCCTGATGCACTGGACGAAACCAGGTACCTACCGCATGATGGTGCCGGTTTTACATTTAACGTCTTAAGGAAAAGCTATGGGTTCGTTGGATCAACAAAAAGTTGTGGTTATTGGTGGTACTTCAGGCATCGGCCTGGCCACAGCGGTTATGGCAGCAGCTGCAGGTGCCGACGTCTGGGCAGTCAGTCGATCACAGGACAAGGTTGACCAGTGCCAGGCCAGTCATCCTGAAATCAAATTCGGTACGCTGGACGTTCACGACGTGCCCGGTCTGGAAGCATTGTTCGCCGAGGTTGGTGAGATTGATCACATTGTTGCCAACGCGACCGGTGCCAACAGAACCAACGCCCCTTTTATGGAGCAGACCGACGAGCAGTTCCGCGAAGCGTTCAACAAGTTCTGGGGCTATACGAACATCGCCAGGACGGGGGTGCCGCACCTCAAAGAAACGGGTTCACTGACTTTTATCAGTGGCTTCCCCGCCAGGAAGTGTAACGTCGGCATGTCCTCGATCTCCTGCACGGGTTGCGCAGTTGAAGGGCTCACTCGTGCCCTGGCAATAGAGCTGGCACCGAAACGGGTTAACGTTGTCGCACCGGGCATGATTGATACGGATGCTTTTTCAGCCCTGGGCGCTAACCGCGAGGCTGTCCTGGAAAACATGGGTAAAGCCATTCCACTGGGGCGTGTGGGTCATTCCGACGAAGTTGCCAAGGCCATACTGCACGCCATGGATAACGCCTATATGACAGGCGCGACATTAGATGTCGATGGCGGCGTGTTGCTTCCCTAGCGACGGGTAAGCGATGGAGAAAAACTGAGAAGGGAAATTAAAGACCACCTTAGCCACATCCCGGCACATAAATTTATTGCTACCGTTGCTCCCTTCCAGGCCTGGCGGAGTTCACAACTATTCATTGCGGGAGGACCAAGGTGGAATCCCCAGTATACTACTGGGCAGCCAGCGCATCTACCCAACATCGTTCGGAAATAATCTTGAGGTTGCTTCCCTGTTCACGCAGTTCAATCGCCCGCTCGATAGATCGGCCAAACGTGGTGTGTATCCAGTCCGGTGAACAAAATTCGCCGATGACAAGATAATCCGTATCTTTCGTCGGCTGACTGACCACGGTACCGCCAATCTCCATAATGGTGCCTTCACAGTCCCCGGTGGGGCCAAAAACAAACTTACCGGTAAGGCAAAACTCCCGATCGCTAAACTCAACGTCGGGTTCTGGCTTATCCAGCGGCAGCGTCGTCGCCTGATTAGGTTCCTGCAGTGGTGAGCCTTCACCGGTCAGGTCTCGCAGAGTTTCCAGCAGATCAGACTGCTCATCGCTCGTCAGCACGCCATCCATCAGCATTTCTGTGACTCTGGCGTAGACCACATTAGCTGGCCACTTATCCGCCAGTTCCCGATGGTTCTCAATCCACTGACCAAGAAAAATTGCTTCTGATTCATCAATTACACCATCAGCGATCACACCGCGACAGATGCCAATCAGTTCATCAATCAATCGGTCCTGAATGCGGGAGGCATTTTTTGAACGTGCAGTCTTACTCATCTTTCTCTTCCTTAAACAGCGATAGCTGTTTTGCTTCGTCAGAAGGGTATATCTCCTGAACAACGTATTCCCAATCACATCGAGACAATAACACCCGGGTAAATACTGAACCCGGCTCAAAGGCCAGTGGTCCCCGGAAGCCTTCAAGTGTCTGTCGTCAACACTTAAGACTTGCTAATCGAATCAGGCTACCAGCGAACTACAAAATCAGCGGGGTTGAGTTCCGGTAGAGATTTACGACGCCCCTCTACCTCACCGATGTAGAGGAAACCGATCATTTTGTCGTTCTCCTCAAAGCCAAGGCCCTTTCTGACCACATCGTTGTAAGTCATGCTGCCAGTCCTCCACATCGCCCCGAAACCCAGCGCATGCGCTGCATTCAGCATGTTTTGCACCAACGCACCGGCGGACAGAACCTGCTCTATTTCAGGTACCTTGGCATGTTCAGTGATGCGCGCAGCCACAACAAGAATCAGTGGCGCCCGCAGCGGCTTTTTACGCAACTTATCGAGCGCCTCTCTGGATTGATTCGGATCTGATGTGAGTTTGGCCTGAGCAAATAACGCGCCCAGGCGCTCCCGCGCCGCACCTTCGATGGCGACCATACGCCATGGCCGAAGCTGTGCATGATCCGGCGCACGCAGACCCGCCTTGATAATTTCGTCTAGTACTGCTTCCGGCACATCTCCGGTGAGCCGCGGCGCTGAATTGCGGGACTGGATGGCTTCCAGTGCTTCCACTTGATGGTCACTCTCTATAATTCGTCAAGCGGGAAGATACTCTATTCGATCAAACTCTGAAACCGTGTCACCGGGATGTGTGAGGTTTGCTACACTCTGCGCTCCTGTAGATGTCCGACGCACATGATTAATGATCATCGCCCATACTGGCTGAAACAGTGCTACCTGAAATTTGAGCACTGGTACGCAAATTACTTTGTTGCGCCCGGCCTGGAATCTATGGGTCCGGGACACACCCTGATGAAACCCTGGAACATTCGTATCTATGGTCGGCACATTAACGTCGGCAGGCATCTGCATGTGATTTCTGACAGCCACCGCAAGGTGTCCTTTTCAAGCTGGACCTTCGGTGAGCACCAGGGACACATCACGCTTGGCGATCACGTACTGGTCTGCCCGGGCTGCCGATTTGATTCGGCCAGCAGCATTACCATCGGGGACAACTGCATGTTCGCCGCTGGCGCGTACATTACCGACGCGGACTGGCACGACGTTTACGACCGCACCGAAACGGTAGGCGTTACCAAACCCGTGGTCTTAGGAAAAAACGTCTGGATCGGTGACGGCGCAATAGTCTGCAAAGGTGTCACCATCGGCGACAACGCCGTGATTGGCGCCGGCAGTGTTGTGGCATCCGATATCCCGGCCAATGTCATTGCGGCGGGCAACCCCGCAGCCGTTATCAAACCGCTCGATCCAGAACGAGACCTGATCAAGCGAGACACCATTTTTGAGGATTTTGGCGCCCTTGAGAAAAAGATCGATGACATCGACCGTTACGTCCTTGGTGGCAATTCTCTGATTGGCTGGTTACGCGCAAAAGTGTTCCCGAAGCGCGGCGATTGAAATCAGTTCTTTTTAACCGCGTGCCAATGCTCCGCGATACCAAATCCTGGCCTGCCTTCCCAATCAAACTCAAACAGCCCCTCATTAATGAAGGTCGCGCCACCGGGCATCGGCACTTTCGTGGGACACATATTACGAGCCCGTCCGGTGATCACGACCGGCTCCTTACCTTCAATGGAACCGGTTAATCTGACAGCATCATGCAGTATCGAGTTATCCCGATAGTCTGTCGTAATGACGACGTCTTTTAAGTTCAAGGACTCCCCATCGCGCTGTATCCATCCTGCGCCTTTCATCTCACCCGACGGCTGACGGAAACAGGCACCGCCCAACGCGGCTGCTTCACCAAAGTTCATCGAGAACCAGTTAACAAAGGGATAAGGTGCTTGCGGCGTGGAGAATCGCTGACTGGGCTTTGACGGCGCTTGTTCACCATCTTTAGAGCGCTGGCTTGCGCCCCAGTCCCGGGGACCCCAGGATTTATCCCTGACGCCAAAACCGCTAACCTCAAAAACCTCACCATCAACCTCAATGCTGCCAGCGACACGCCCGCTCTGCTCAAAGTGCCCAAAGGCACCCGTAGAACCGTCCTCGGAGGACGTGAAGTGCGGTTCAGTTGTACAGTCGAAAGACAGTGACATCTTAAGATGCGCATCCCGATACCAACCCGCTGGCCGGAGCTTACTACGCTCCAACAACACAGCCGCATCCGACATATCCTGGCCCCGCCCGTCATAATCGATACGCCATTGCTGGTGCGGTTCCACCAGAGAAATGGTCAGACCGCCGGCCGAAAGGTCACCATCATAAACCGACAGATCATGGCCGATATCACGTCGGCCATAGGTGAAAATGACACGGCTGCCCGGCAGATAAATCGCATGCAGTGCATCCGCCCATTGATCACCCGGACGAAATCCCATACGCGTGAACATGCCAATACCCGACTGCGGATCAACAAAGTTAAAGTAGTAGCTTTCGCTCCAGGCGGGCGCATCACCCACCGGATGCATGAGTTCATGGTTAGTTGCAGAATCTACCAATTGAATTTCCTCCAGGGGCGATACAGATCTGAATATAGCGGGCATGTTATCGAATCTGCTGCGGTCCGGCCATCCGGGCAGCCAAACCTGAAACAGAAATCGTTGAGCTGCACGTAGAAACGAATTTCGCTTTTGTTGCTTTGGCCACGAATGTCGTGACGCTGCTCTGTTATCAACTAATCACTTTGCTGCACAGGCGCCGCCACTGACCCGGCCAGGAGGCCGCCGTCGATAGTCAGTTCCGCACCTGTCATGTAGGCAGCCTCATCAGACGCCAACAACACAGCGATGGCGGCAACTTCCTCTGGGTCGCCGAAACGTTTGACCGGCGTATCTTTTAGGAACGCCGCCATCTGCGCTTCCCGGTCCGGACCATTACCAAGCATCGGTTCCCACATAGGCGTGAGAATGGCAGCAGGGTGAATAGAGTTACATCGAATATTCAGCTGCTGTTCTGCGCAATACAAAGCGACGGTTTTAGTGTGATTACGCACCGCAGCTTTCGACGACGCATAGGCACTTGCGGCGGGTATCCCAACCAGGCCGGATCTCGACGAGATATTGATAATCGAACCGGACCCACCCTGCCGCATTGCTTTAATAGCGTGTTTGCAGCCAAGGAACACCCCGTCAAGATTCGTCCGATGCACGGCATGCCAATCCTCAAGCGACGCGTGCTCGGGGTCGTGGGCGACCCATTGATCTTCGAATCCCGTAATGCCGGCATTGTTCACAAGAATATCGAGACGCCCGAGTCCTCCCAGCACCCGCAACCAGTCTGCTTCTTCCCTGACATCAAGCGATTGATAGGTTGCGCCCAGTTCTGAGGCGGCTTGCTGGCCCAGTGCATCGTCAATGTCCGTAATGACCACCGCAGCACCTTCGGCTATGAATGCCCTGGCGATCGCTTCACCAATGCCACGGGCCGCACCGGTTACCAGTGCTGTTTTGTCTGCCAATCTATCCATCTTTTCGTTCCCAACCCAACTGAATCACTAGGCTTCAATTGCCGGCAATCGGGCGCGCAACTCGGCTTTCGCAATCTTCTCGAGCGTTGAACGCGGCAGTTCGTCTACAACAACAACCTGCCGCGGTACTTTGAAATCTGCCAGGTTTTCCTCGCAGTGGGCGATAATTTGGTCCGGTAGATCGACGTGGTCACCCGGCGCTGGTATCACAAACACGACCGGCACCTCGTCCAGCATATAGTGCTTTTGGGCGACCACAGCACATTCACTGACCAGCCCGGTCTGGTTAATGACGCTTTCAATCTCGGATGCCGCAACATTCTCTGCACCCACCTTCAACATATCCTTGTCCCGGTCACTGAAGAACAAATCACCATGTTCGCCCATGTAGACGATATCGCCCGTGTCAAACCAGCCACGGTCATCAAACGCCGACTCATTGGCCTCGGGGTTGCGGTAGTATTCCTTAAAGAGTGAAACACCCCGAACACCTCTGATATGCAAAATACCGCGCTCTCCGGGTGCTGCTGGCGAGCCGTCCTTACGCCGAATTTCAATGTCGTATTCCGGCGCCACTCTACCCATACTGCCTGGCGCACCGCGATGGTGAAGATCTGAAATGATTCCCTGGGTCAGGACCTCCGTCATGCCCCACCAGCCGATGATATCCACGTTAAACGCCTGCTCCAGCATCGGCAGATGCGCACCTACCCCCCAGATTCTGTAATGGTGATCCGGCACAGGCTGATCCATCACAGCTTTAAGCGTAAACGGAATGGTCGACAGCCAGGTCAGGGCATATTTCATGGAGAGTTCCCAGAACCGGGAGGCCGAGAATTTTGGCTGGAGCACAAAGGTACCGCCGCTCCAAACGGTCGGCAACATACACCACCCCTGGGCATTTGTATGAAACATCGGTAGAAACACGAGCGTGCTGTCATCACGGCGCAGACCTAAATGATCTGAACCTGCTCTGGCAGCCCAGAGCCCATTGGCATGGGTCCACAGAACGGCCTTGGGCCGCGAAGTGGTGCCACTGGTAAACTGAACAGACAAATTCAGCCTGGGCTCAGGCGGGCGCAGTGCGATGGCCTGGTCTGCATAGATGTCATCGAATGGCAAATATGTATGTTCCCCGGGCAGGCTTGCCGCTTCGCCCGCATCGTTGTGCGTACCGATGACAAATCGTAATTCCTTGCACGCGGAACTGATCATCCCTGCATACAGTGGTTGGGTGATCGCACAGACCGCAGCGGTATGTTCGGAAAAGTACTCAAGGTCACGTGCGACACAGCGCGTGTTGGTTGATACGGCGACAGCGCCCAGATAGGCGCAGGCAAACCAGGCCGTCATAAACTCAGGGCTGTTATCCAGATGAATGATGACAAAGTCGCCTTTACCGATACCCCGGTCCGATAAACCCTGGGCAAAACAGCGCGCTTGCTGGGCAAATGACTGATAGGTCCAGGAAACTGCCTCGCCGGTGAAGGGTTCCCACACCATCATGGTCTTGTCGGGGGTGTTGGTTGCCCATTGCTCGAGCATCCAGGGGATATCCTGGCCTGCAAACCCTGCGATCTTACTTCTTGATATTTCCTCGCTCAGTGTCAAATCAACGTGACTCACTCGTCGTTACCCTCCTGTCCGGACTGAAAGTCCCGATCCGCCTTCTTGCCACGGTAGACACGCATATCTATCGCACGCCACACCGACGGTTTGATGCGGAATAAAAGACGCGGTTCAGTCCGCATATTGTCAAAGAATTTATCAACGGCAGCAGCATTGGCAGGATCTTTTTTACCCACATACTTTTCCGCGAGCCTGCGTGACATCGGCCAGATATCGAAGTTCGGCAGGGTCAGGGATTCAGCATGACCATCAACGGCAATAAATCCGGGCACTGGCGCCAGTGCTTCAATACAAAGCGAGCAGCGATTATCGTTTTTGAGTTGCTTGCACCAGACTCGATTTGAGGTTCCTGTAATCCAGAAATATTCCTCGTCATACAGCCACCACACAGGAACCGAGTAGGGCATACCATCACGCCTTAGCGAGGCGATAACGCCGATATGAGGTTGTTCCAGGAATTCTTCGACCGTGTCCTGTTTCATTCTGGGCATGCTGGTTTCCGTTCGATAGCTAACACCGTGACAGGGCAAAGGATACCAAATCGGGGAGTGAAATCCGGTGCGGACACTCGGAATCGAGATCAAATCGATCTGATGGGAGGCTGACCTGGAAGTGGCGAGAAAAAAGTTACTTCCTGGCTATTGCCGCCACAGTCTGACTTCGGGCGGCAGATCTTCATTATGGGTACGGTGAGCATTGATATCGATGCCACCTCGCCTGGTATAGCGCGCTGAAACCGCGAGTCTTTCAGGCGCGCAGCGATTCATAATGTCGACAAAAATTCGCTCGGTGACCTGTTCTGCAAACTCGGCATGTTCACGATAAGACACCAGATACTTGAGCAATCCTTCATGACTGATGCTGTTACCGTTGTACTGAATCAGAATGCTGGCAAAGTCCGGCTGCCCGGTCATTGGGCAAAGTGATTTAAACAGATGCGAGTAAACGGACTCACGCACAACCGTCGAGCTTTCGAGCTTCAGGAACTCAGGATTCCAGTAGTACTCGTTAATATCGACATCCAGCAGGTCCAGGTTGGTACCAATAAACTGGCCCATACCTTCATGTTGCACCTGTTCCGGTGTCAGCAGAGCCACGCCAACGGCCGCCTGTACCGCCAGGGTCAGGTCGGATTCCAACGTTGATACGACCTCATTTCGATGACCGAAAGGCGTATTGCTGTAGGAACCAAGGTAAAACTTGAGAGACTTGGATTCGATCAGATGAGAGGACTTACCCGGCACCTGCAACTGCGCGACGGCCACTTCAGGCTTACCCTTGGCATTGAGCCAGGAAAACTCGTACGCATTCCAGATATCCAACCCCTTAAATGGCAACGCGCCTGCTGCAATGCCCAGCGTTTGCCGTTGATTCTGTCGGGGAATAGATTCCAATAGTGACGGCGTATACATCGTCACGTATTCCTGTTTATCGTTCGCCATGTAACTGAGCCCAAAAAAAAGCTGGTCGGTAACCTGCTGCGCAGTTCACGCTAGACCGTTCGGTTTGTCAATATTTTGTGATCACTGGGCGATGAATCGGGATGACCGGTCGTATACCGTAAGGTTGCACTTGGCGAAAATTGCGATACAGTCACCCGCTTTTACGCGGAAGCAGCATGGCAGCCAAACTTCTAAGGGCACTGATCATCGCATGGGTTATCACCCCTGCTTTTGCTGCCGACATCAACGAGATTGTCGTTGTGGCAACCAAGAGTGAGCAACGCCTCAGGGATACGACCAACAGCATAGGCATTGTTGATCAGCAAGCGCTCGCCAGGATCAGCCATACGCACATCAACGAGGCGCTGCAGCGGGTCCCTGGCGTTTGGATTTCTCGCGGCAACGGTCAGGAACATCTGACGGCCATCCGCTCGCCCGTACTCACCGGCGCTGGCAGCTGTGGCGCTTTTGTTATGGCACAGGACGGCATATCGCTGCGCTCCCCGGGTTTCTGTAACGTCAACGAACTGTTTGAGTCCGCGTCCGAAATGGCAGATCGTGTTGAGGTCAGCCGCGGACCCGCTTCGTCCATCTACGGCAGCAACGCACTGCACGGGGTGGTTAACGTCCGCACCGCCGGACCTGTCCCCGACCTGAAGCGCATCTCTGTTGAAGCGGGGCCCTACCAGTATTATCGCGGCAAAGCCTCCTACTCCACGGAAACGGTGAGAGTCGACATTTCTGGCACAACAGATGGCGGCTACAAGGATGATTCCGGCTTTGATCAGCAGAAGCTGATCATCAAGCACAAGGCAAAGACGCAACACCGCGATATCGTTACCACTTTCAGCTACACCAACCTGAATCAGGAAACAGCAGGTTTCATCCGCGGAGATGAGGTCTACAAGGATAGCGGCCAAAAACGCGACAATCCCAACCCGGAAGCTTATCGCGATGCCAGAAGTTTCAGGCTGATGTCAGAGATCGCCCAGGACTTCCAGAATGGCACACTGATCGCTAAGCCCTATCTGCGGTCTGTCGACATGGCATTCCTGCAACATTTTTTACCCGGCCAACCACTCGAGGAAAACGGTCACGACAGTCTTGGTTTGTCACTGCTCTGGGAAAGCGAAATCGGGTGGCAATTCGGTTTCGAGGTCGAGTATACCGAGGGGTTCCTTGAGGAGACTCAGGATAATCCCACCGAAGGTAGCGCCTTTCTGATGGCAACAATCCCCGCAGGCAAACACTACGACTATGATGTGAACGCAACCATGGCCGGCATGTTCATGGCGTTTGATCAGGCTGTAACCGAGCGCCTCAGTCTCCTTGGCAGCCTGCGATATCAATACACTGCCTATGACTACAACAATCAAATGCTTGATGGCAGGACCAGAGATGATGGCACGCCATGCGGGTTTGGCGGCTGTCGCTTTAGTCGGCCTGCGGACAGAGAAGACAGCTTTAACAATTGGTCCCCACGACTCGGATTCATCTATGATCTGACAACCGACCATCAGTTTTTCGGTTCCGCAAGCCAGGGCTTTCGTGCCCCACAAACCACCGAGCTATATCGCCTGCAAAACACACAGACCGTCGCTGACATCGACCCTGTACAGCTGGATGCTCTGGAGCTGGGTTTCCGTGGCAATGGAGAACGTGTCAACTACGTCGTCAGCCTGTTCTCCATGGACAAGGACAACTTCATCTTTCGCGACACAACGCGCAGTAACATCGACAACGGTGAAACCAGCCATCGCGGGATAGAACTCGATGTGACCTGGGCATTGCTGGACACACTGACAGCAAATCTGGCATTCACTTACGCTGAGCACCAATACGAAAACAATCCAGCGCTCAGTGTTACCCCGGTTAAAGGGAATACCATTGACACCGCCCCGGAGACCCTCGGTTCAGCAACGCTGGTCTGGCAACCTTCTGACGCGCACACCCTGGAAGTCGAATGGGTGCATATCGGTGAATATTTTGAAGATCCGCAAAATCTAAACACTTACGAAGGACACGACCTGTTTCATTTGCGCGGCGAATGGCTTGTGAGCGACAACACGCGCCTATTTTATCGCCTGATGAACCTGACGGACCGAGACTACGCCGAACGGGCTGACTTCGCCTTTGGTTCTGATCGCTACTTTGTGGGTATGCCCCGGAGCTTCTTTTTCGGCGTATCGGTCACGCTTTGACGGGGTGGATTCTTCCTTCTCCCGGATAAAAGCGATAGAGTCAGGCGCTTTACATCTAACGAGAAAACGATGAAGTCCAAAGCCGCCGTTGCCTGGGAAGCAGGTAAACCCCTGACGATTGAAGAAGTTGAAGTTAGCGCCCCAAAAGCTGGCGAAGTCCTGATTCGCATGGTCGCCACCGGCGTCTGCCACACGGATGCCTTCACCTTGTCAGGTGCCGACCCGGAAGGAATTTTCCCTTCGATTCTGGGTCATGAAGGTGGGGCAATCGTTGAAGAGGTTGGCCCAGGCGTCACTTCCGTCGCACCCGGCGATCACGTTATTCCCCTGTACACGGCGGAATGCAGGACATGCAAGTTTTGTCTGTCTGGCAAAACAAACCTCTGCTCATCGGTAAGAGAAACCCAGGGCCGCGGTCTAATGCCTGATGGCACGTCGCGTTTCAGCTGCGGTGGCAAAGAAGTGTTTCACTACATGGGCACATCCACGTTTTCCGAGTACTCCGTTGTCGCTGAAGTCTCGCTCGCAAAAATTAGCGAGCAGGCGCCACTGGATAAAGTCTGCCTGCTAGGTTGCGGTGTCACCACCGGCATTGGTGCCGTGACGCGAACCGCCAAAGTTGAAGCCGGTGCGACACTGGCTGTCTTCGGTCTCGGTGGCATCGGCCTCAGTGTCGTGCAGGGTGCCGTGATGGCAAACGCGGGACGCATCATTGCCATCGATACAAATCCCGATAAGTTTGAAATGGCGAAAATGCTGGGCGCAACCGATGTTGTTAACCCCAAAGACTTTGATGTACCCATACAGGATGTGATCGTCGATATGACTGACGGTGGCGTGGACTATTCGTTCGAGTGCGTTGGCAATGTTGACCTGATGCGTGCCGCCCTGGAGTGCTGCCACAAGGGCTGGGGAGAGTCGATCATTGTTGGGGTTGCCGGGGCAGGCAAGGAGATCAGCACCCGCCCATTCCAACTCGTCACCGGACGCGTGTGGCGAGGCACCGCGTTTGGCGGAGTAAAAGGTCGCACCGAGTTACCGGGCATGGTCGATCAGTATATGGATGGCGATATCAAACTTGATGAATTCATCACCTATACCATGGCGCTTGAAGACATCAACAAAGCCTTCGACTATATGCACGAGGGTAAGTCGATTCGATCGGTTATCCTGTACTGAAGCCAATGTGTCGCCTGACATCTTTATTGATACTCGCCGCGATGGCCTTTGGGACACAGGCTGATACTGTGACCTACCGTGTGTTTGGCAGTTTCATGAAAGCCGACAACGCCCATGGATTTGCAGAGCAATTGCAGCAGGAAGGTGTTGAGGCCGCTGTGCGCTTCAGTGAACCCCATGGCGTGTTTCGGGTTATTGCCAATGCCCATGGCATCCCGGAAACAGCACTGGCAGCGCACGAAAGCTGGCTGCTATCGTTGTCAGAAACACGGCCATCGACAATAACGCCCGCCATCACCGAAATAGCGCCGACATCAATCGATCCTGCAACAATCATCATCGAAGCGCCACCATCAGCCCCGCTGTTTCCAGCACTTGAGCCCGAAGAGTCTCTCAGCGCCTATTGCCAGCGGCTGCCTGCCTCAGAACTTTGCCAACACCCGAGAATCCAGCATGCGCTGGAGACGGACAAAAAGCTCGCACCAACCCGGGAGCTACTGCAGGGCGTCTGTGAACGAATCACTCACCCGCAGTGGCACCAGACCTGTCTTGAGCTACATGCCGATGCCGGATAGCGCGGTTTAAACGCGCCTGACATAGAATTTAAAGTAAAGGCGCCGTTAAGCTTGACGAATCTACGGCAGCCCCCTAGAATTCGCGCCTTCATTGCAGTGTCCCCTTCGTCTAGAGGCCTAGGACACCGGGTTTTCATCCCGGCAACAGGGGTTCGACTCCCCTAGGGGACGCCACAATGATTCACAAAACCACTAAAGACGGCGTAAACTCTGTTTTTAGCGTGACAAGCGATATCAATCTGTCCAACGAGATCGCAAGCACTGTCAGACGCGTCTGATAGATAGATAGATAGATAGATAGATAGATAGATAGATAGATAGATAGATAGATAGATAGATAGATAGATAGATAGATAGATAGATAGATAGATAGATAGATAGATAGATAGATAGATAGATAGATAGATAGATAGATAGATAGATAGATAGATAGATAGATAGATAGATAGATAGATAGATAGATAGATAGATAGATAGATAGATAGATAGATAGATAGATAGATAGATAGATAGATAGATAGATAAATAGATGACGTCAGTTATCGCGGGTATAGCTCAGTTGGTAGAGCGCGACCTTGCCAAGGTCGAGGCCACCGGTTCGAACCCGGTTACCCGCTCCAACTCAATCGAGACTCAATCTACGTTCGATTTTTGAGTCAGCACGCTTTCAACCGGTTACAAAACTCCGCAAGCTTCCAGGTCAACCGAAGTGCATTTGCAGCACTGTGAGCTGGATTTCGATGATAAGTGCCTCCTAGTCTGAATCTCCGTAGCACTTAAGCGGCAGAAACCTGACGATGATTTGATCGAAAAACGCAGCGTAGATAACCAGAAGCACTGTGCACCCGTAGCCGATAACGTCGAAATCAGCGCCAAACGCGAGCGTTAAAGACAGGGCCAACAACAGCGGAATGCCAATCCACCAGACAATGTCTATTTCGATCAAACGGTGACAATAGCTACAACGCGAGCCTTTACCAAGTTCAGCAATCTGAACCTTTCCATGTTCACATAACGGACAGCGTCTTTGTTTTTGTCTTTGTTTTTGTTTTTGTTCAAGCATGGCTAAAACGACCGGGCCTTACGGGCCCGATCATAAAACAATTTAGTTACTTTTGAAGGACGCGGCAGCAGAATAAACCCCATAGGCAGACATTGAGCGCGTAAACAGATACCCACCAACGCTTCTTACGCCGGCATGGCCCGCGAACGAACCAATAGCAGCCAAAACTGGCAATATTCCACCGCTTGCGGCATGCATTTCATCTTCAGATAATTCCCTGATTGTTGTTTGCATAACTGTCTCCTTAGTTTTTAGTTGACCGATTGACTAACCGGTAATCGATTAGATACCTCGATGCAACGGCTCAGAAAGCGTTAGTGTCTCTATTGACCGAAGGATAAGCAGGCAACGTCACGTGAGATCTCACTGGCATGGGCCCAAGGAGCCATCAATTTCGGTCGGAAAACTTCGAGCATCGTATGGCGCTTATGGAAATCGCCCTTTTACGATGTTTTTTGCTTTTTCACCCAGCCAACATGATGTGCCACTCGCGGATCGCCTTTCAGCTGTTCCAGTGAATGGTAGTGCTTTGCCAGTGACATCTCGTCATGGAGTTTATGAACGCCGCGATGGCATAGCCGACAGAGATAAACACCACGATTAAGCGCTTCTCTGGCGTAGTGTTTCCTGAAGTGCACACGGCGATGTACCTTGCGTGGAATTAAATGGTGGAACTGCAGGGGCACACGACGTTCGCAAAGTGCACAAGCTGCATCGGCTGGCGGTTTAGCCGGCATTTCAGGCTGCCAGGCGGTCCGCAATAATCCTGAAAACGTCGGCTGAATAGCCAAGACCAATATGGCTGGCAGTGACTTCCACGTGGTCAACCCCGTCGGAAACTTCGTCAATGCAGGCTTCCCAGGCGACGACACCGTCTCGTTTGGAATAGATCGCGGTCACAGGGACTTTTAGCGGCGTGGCGTAACGTGCATCCACCTCCCGCTCGATCTCATCCAGATCCATGCCCCTGGCCCGAAAAACCTCAGCCACGCGAGTGTATTTGGGGCCACCCACGACCGGGCTTCCCATGGTAATCACAGAATTCACAAATTCAGGCAGTTCGCGGGCTACCTCGCGGGCGATATAGCCCCCCAGGCTCCAGCCAATAAGATCCACCTTGGCGGCCACGGTGGCTGATTCGCGCATCGTCAGGCTCTTCATTTCTTCCAGTAAAGCCATGACCTCGCCATCATTGGCCCCACGATTCCAACCGCGAACGTTATAGCCGAGCGACCCAAGATACTGTCGAAGCGGTAACGTCGAAAGATCACCTGCGCCAAAACCCGGCATCACAATCACAGTTCTGCCATCGCCCCTGGCGCCTCGCATTAACAAGGGCGCAGACAACAACAGCCTGGGGAACTCTGCCCAGCTGAACAGCTCGGCAACCACCTTCTCATTTGACGGAATCCGGTAATTTCGCATGATGACCTCTAAGATACCCCTATATTACGTGATTGGCGCGTCCTTGGATTGCCTGTCGAGGCATCCGCGGGGTGATTCTCAACGTAGAACCCTGGACCTGTAAAAAACTGGTACAAAAGTCATGCGATATCTCACTCTGGCTACCCTGCTGCTGATTGCCGGCTGTGTCGCGGCACCTGCCTTCAAAGGTGCCGATGTGGCCAATTTTGACGGTGAACAGTTTATCAATCGCACGCCCATGACCAAGACCATCACCGATATGATGTCACTGGGCTGGGGCATGGTCACCGAGGCAAGTCCGTGGCCAACGTGGATCGAGATCGAACCACAATCCATACCGGAGATCAGCGCTGACATCGGAGTCACCTTCGTCAATCACTCTACCCTGCTGATCCAGATTGACGGCCTCAATATCCTCACAGATCCCATCTGGGCTGACCGGGCGAGCCCCTTCCAGTGGGCAGGACCAAAACGCGTACACGCACCCGGGGTCAAGCTGCAAGATCTGCCACACATCGATATTGTTCTGATCAGCCACAACCACTACGACCACCTGGACGAAGCCACATTGATCGCCCTTGCGGACCAGCAGGAAACAGCCCCGCTCGTGATAACCGGACTCGGCAATGGTTTGCTACTGGAGGAACTGGGTCTGCCCCGATACCAGGAACTTAACTGGAACGAAAACATCGACGTGGGCGAACTGACCGTGACTTTCACCGAATGCCGACACAGAAGCGGACGAGGATTGACTGATCAGATGAAGACCCTGTGGGGTTCCTTTGTCATTGAGTCACCCTCAGGCAACCTATACTTCGCTGGCGACACTGGTTTTGATCGGCATTTCGCCGACGCGGGCGAGACTTTCGGCGAATTTGAACTGGCCCTGTTACCCATCGGCGCTTATGAGCCTCGCTGGTTCATGGCCGATGTGCACTTAAACCCGCTGGAAGCGGTTGTTGCACACAAACAATTAAACGCAAAGCAGAGTGTCGGCATTCATTTCGGCACCTTCCAGCTAACCTATGAGGCCATCGACACCCCGATGACTGAACTGGCGCAGGCCCTCAGCGATGAAGGCGTTGCGACCGAGGACTTCATCATCATGCAGGTAGGCGAGACCCGCGCCTTCTAGCCGGATTCCTGGCATCCCTGCAAAAGTTGCACTTCTGAGCGCGTCCTCGTATAACGAAAAGAAAAAAGAGGGTTAGCGGCATGACACAACAAACGGATACCGAGTTTGCAGCGGAGCTTAACCGAAAGGGCCATCTGGCGTTTTCATGGGACGATCTGGACAAGGTGGAACTGCCGACAGGTGTTGTCACCAGCATGTATCGTGTCGGTGACCCGGCCGATGAATCTTCACCAACCGTTTTCAAAGTTTATTTCCCGCCGGAATGTTATGTCGAAGCGCATACCCACGAGTGCGACTACACCGAAATCATTGTAGAGGGCTCCCAGAAAGTCGGCGCTACCTGGCACAAGGCCGGTGACGTGCGTATTGGCCTCGCTAACCGTGGCTACGGCCCACTGGTAGCGGGTCCTGAGGGCGCCACCGTGTTATTCATGTTCAAAGACGGTCGATGGCCGGCACTCAAGCTGGGTAACAACGATGGCTCGACACTGGGCAGCGAGGTGATCGCAGATCATCTCGATAAGATCAACACGGCAAGCCAATGAACGGAGATGCCCGAGAAAACGACCTGATGCAGCTTGCGCGTCGGGCGCTGCAACATCAGCAGCATCGCACTACGGATACAACCGATGAGGTGATGTCGATGCCGATAACTGCCTATACCGATGTAGAACGGTATCAGGCTGAAAGGACCCGAATCTTCAAAACACTCCCCCTGGCCATGGCTTTAACCATCGAGCTACCCGAACCAGGTGACTACAAAACCATCTACGCCATGGATACCCCACTACTGCTGGTTCGGGGTGATGACGGTCAGGTCCGTGCTTTCCTTAACGTCTGCCGTCATCGCGGTGCGCGAGTCTGCGAGACGGAGACCGGCAACGTGCGCACCTTTTCCTGCCCCTATCACGCCTGGGTCTATGATCGGCAAGGCACTCTGGTGAGCCGCTATGGTTCAAAAACCTTTGGTGAAGTTGACGAGCAAAACCTGGGACTTAGCCAGCTTGGCTGTGCTGAAGCGGCGGGCATTATCTGGGTAACGCTGGGGGCTAACGAGCCCTTTGATGTGCATGCATGGCTTGGGGATATGGAAGCACACCTCAAATCCCTGGAACTCGATTCCTGGCATCTCTTTGAAAAACGAGAGCTCATCGGACCTGGCTGGAAGGTCACCATGGACGGCTACCTTGAGATTTACCACCACAATTCCGTGCATGGTGCGACCGTTGGGCAACACACCATCGGTAACCTGTTAGTCCTCGATACCTATGGTCCCCATCAGCGTCTGACCCTGGGCAGAAAGACACTCGGTTCATTGGCTGAGACGCCAGAATCGCAGTGGCAACCGCTGGAACACATTCGACTCGTCCACAACTGCTTCCCGAACCTGTCCATCTCAGGCATTCTTGGCGATCACTGCCTGGTCAGTCAGATTTTTCCGGGTGAAACGCCGGACACCACTCGCACGATCCAGATGGTACTGGCCGCAAAGAAACCTGAAACAGAGGCCGACCTGGCGAGCACGCAACAGTTTAGCGATATGGTACGACAGGCCGTTCAAGACGAAGACTATCGACTGGGTATGCTCATTCAGCAGGGCATAGACAGTGGCGCCAACACGGAATTTTTGTACGGCAAGAACGAACCGGCTGTACAGAATTATCACCGCTGGATCGAACGTTTCATGCACCAGCAAGCAGATATCAACTGGTCTGACAGCTAGCATTGAAGCACTAGGGCAGGGTTTCGACATAAGCCGCCCTGCCCTGATTAAGCAGCCAGATCGCAATAGGTCCAACCACCAGAGAAACCAGGGCCAGCGATTTTGCAACCGCAAGTGGATCAGCGAAGACATAATCTGTTGTTGCCGCCACCAACGTTGGACCGAGCGCTAAACCAAGTACGTTAGTGGTGACCACATACAAACCGTTGACGACACCTCGCATATTATTGGGCGTCACTTCCTGCATCACTGTGGTAATCAGCGCCAGAGGCAGGGTGACCGAGAAACTCGCCAGACCAATACTCACAAGTGCCAACTCCCCGGTCGGTTGAAACGGCAGAGAGGCAAGCGACAACGTTGCCATCAAGGCGCCGAAGACAGCAACTTTCAACGGTGCATCCAGATGTCCGCGACGCGCCAGAAATCGCGCAACAAAAGGCCCTGTGAGCACACCTGACGAGCCGGCAACCAAAGCCACCACGCCATAGGTTCGCCCGGCATCCGCCAGATCCCATTCATAAACACGCAGCAATATGGTGGGCGTCCAGCCCTGCAGCCCATATAACATGACGACAATGAACGGTACGCCAAGATGTAACGCGGCATAGACTCGCTTGTTCGCCATCAAATAACGCCAGACTTCTGACCAGGGCGGCACTTCGGATTGTGTCGCCTGCCTGCCTTTGCGGGCTGGCTCCCGAATAGTCGCCAGCAACGCCACCACAAGCACACCGGGCAAGCCAACGGCGATAAAAGTTGCCTGCCAGGGGGCGACCACGCCAATAAGCGGCAGGACCACCTGATCAACACTACGACTCCAGTCCAGCACCTCTGCACCTGCAATCATTGCAATCCCGGCGCCCAGGTAGGGCCCCATTAGGTAAACGCTAATGGGCCGGGACAACCGCGCCGGTCGAAAATAGTCCGCCAGGACCGACCAGGCTGCGGGGGTCAATGCCGCCTCCCCTGCCCCAACGCCAAACCGGGCAAACAGCAGCTGGGTGTAATTTTTAGAAAGCCCGCAGGCAATGGTTGTCGCACTCCAGACAAGCACGCCACCAATCATGATATGCACCCGGTTAAACCGGTCTACCATGCGGCCTATGGGAACACTCATCAGAATATAGGTCAGCGCAAACGCGAGGCCTTGCAGGAAGCTGATCTGGGTATCGGAGACCTGCAGATCCTGGCGTATCGGCTCTACCAAAAGGTTCAGGACCTGACGATCTACAAAGGAAAACGTAAAGGCAATCAGCAGAATAAACGTGACCAACCAGCCTCGCGCCTCACTGGGCCAGTCGTTCTCTTGACTTTCGTTCTCTTGACTTTCGTTCCCTGAACTTTCGTTATCTGACGCTTGCATCTAAGACAGGTCGCCCAGCATGCGATGTTCTGCGCTGGTATGTTCGAGTGTCATGTCGTAGATCTGCCAGCCAACCCCTGCAACAAAGCGAACCTGGTCGCGATAGGTCCCCAGGACTATACGGACCTTACGATCGGGCCAGGCGTGCCAGGCCTGCAGATAACTCGATAGCCCGGCGTTGCCGGCCACCAGTTCGCCGTCTTCAAACCGGGCGTCCTGAAACTCAACCAGTTGAGTACCGATCAAGTGCTGAGTCGTTTCATAAGGCGCCAGAGCCCCGGCAACAACGTCTGCCCAGCTATCGGGCCCTGTCCCCGACAGCGGCCGCGAGGAACCCGTCACCCTGACGGCAACATCCGGCGTGAAAATCCGGTGAAATATCTCGCGCCCCCAATGCCGGGCTGAGTCATCAGCCGTGTTGCCCAGCGCGTCTGTGGCCTGACCGTAAAGGCGGCGTAAATATTCGATCTCCTGCCGCGCTACCGCCAACTGATAACGTTCTTCCCGTGTGAGTGCTTGCTCATTGAACATCTGTCCGAGTCCCTCATGCCGTTGTTTTATTCTTGTTTATGGCGCCTGTTCATAGCGACAGGTGAGTGTTAGATTCAGGGCATATCGGTTCGAGGTCAAGCTACCATGTTTAAAGTGTTCGCTTTTCTGAAACGCAATACGGCGTTGCTGACGCACGATGAATATCGCATGGGGCACGTTGGTTACCACTGTGGACAGAGTCGGCGGCTCAAGGATATCCGCGGCTATCTGGTCAACGTGTGGGCGAATCAAGCCTTCCAGCAACAGGTGGGTGATGAGCGCTACCAGGCGCTGACGATCAATGAACCCGATGGTTTCCTTGACTGGTGGGATGGTTTTCCACAGGTCTATTTCGACGATCAGGAAGCCTGGGTTAACGCCCTGACGCTGGAACCAACAAGAGCTACCGCTGAAGGCCTGGTTATCGATCCGGACTGGTCACTTGATGACGGTCCGTTTCTGTTTGATCCGGTACCGGACAGACCCGGCGAATTCAAACCCTGCCACATCCTGATGCATGAAGAGATTATCAAGCCGGTTGAACGTCAGGAGGCGCGGGTTTACAAACTGATGCAGTTCTTCAAATTCAAACCCGGTATCGATCAGGCCGAGGTTACCCAGACCTACGCGCCGTTGCTCAACCGCATGACCCGGAACCAGGGATGCATCATCAACTATCGGGATGCCGATGAGGCCGCCGCAATGCGGGGGTTTTACCCCGATGACTCCTGGGGACATAGCGATGAGGGTGTCGGCCATCGACAGGAATTCTGTGCAATGTGGGATGGCGCCATCGAACACTACTTCGCCGATCTTGACAGCTTTTTGAACGAACGGCAGGTACTGGGCGAAGCGATAGCAAACGCTGAGCAGACTCTGTTTGCCGCCAACTGGTACATCGCCATTGACGAAAACCTGGTCGTGATGCCCAACCGCAACCCACCCCCCAGCTTTTACTTTCGGTGAACCACACATGCTAAAGGTCTTTGGTTTTGTTACCCGCAACCCACGTTTAACGCACGATGAATACCGTGCTGGCCATGTTGGATATCACAATTCGTTCGGACGGCGCCTGAACAACATTCGCGGTTATCTGCTGAATGTGGCCGCCAATAGCCCCATCAGGGAGACACTGGGCGCTGAACTCGTCGAGACACTTTCGATGCAGGAACCAATGGATTTTGATGAGCAGTGGGATGGCTGGGGTCAATTGATGTTTGACCGGCTTGAGGACTATCTCGCCGCACGGACACCTGCCCGCGACCGACCGAGCCCAGATGGGCTGGTATCAGACGATATGGTGGGTAAAGTTGGCGATGACTTTGATGAACTCTATGCGGGCTCACCGTTTCAGTTCCACATTGATGAGCATGTCGCCAGACCAGTGACACGCCCGGAGCAAAAGCTCTTCAAAATGGTGCAGTTCGGCCGGCGTCTTCCTGAGCTGCCCGCACCGCTGTACCGGGCCTACTACACCGGTCGTTATGCGGCACTCGCAAAGACCATACCGGGGTTGCGCGGCCTGGTGATCAACTTCAGAACTGACCTGGATGTCATGAGCGGCTTTTTTGCGCCGGATTCTGAAGGCTTCACACCTGAGGGTATCGCCCGACGGAACCGTTTTTATCAGAGCTGGGACAGCATGGCTGAGTATTGGTTTGATGCACCCGAAAACTTCATCGACGCCCGAAACGACAGTGCTTACAACGACCTGAAGACAATGGAGTCTGAGCTGTTCTCCAGCGTGTTCTACAGGGAAGTTGACGAAACCGTCGCTGTTCTGCCTAAACGGGACCCGGCACCTGACTTCTATCATCGCTGACCAAAAACGGACCCGTCGTCACCACTCGACAACAAATCATAATAAAAAAAGAGCCGACCTATGCTGTCTCCCGATCTTGTATTTACCATTGCCAACGCGGCGGTGCTGCCATTCTGGTTACTCCTGGTCTTCGTGCCGCATGCAAGCGTCACCAATACCCTGGTTCACTCCGGGCTGATTCCTGTTCTGTATGGTGTGCTCTACACCACTTACATTGGCATCACCATGGTTAACGGCGGGCCGGAAGGCGGTGGCATGGGTTCACTAGGCGCGCTTCAGATCGCTTTGTCTGCCCCCGACGCGCTGGTTGCAGCCTGGGTGCACTATCTGGTGTTCGATCTCTTCGTCGGTGCCTGGATGACAAGAGATGCCAAAAGACACGGCATCATGCATGTCGCCATCGTCATTCCACTAATACTCACCTTGATGGCCGGTCCGCTGGGCCTGCTGCTTTACATCGCACTACGTGCCGGCTGGAAACAGCGTTTCACGTTGAACGAGGCTGAGCCTGTCTGAATGGGTCTGAAGTACCGGTATCAAACCTATCAGATAGGCGCCCACCGAATTCGGCTGCGAACCCTGAGGGATCTTGACCAGTACGTCGATACCGGGGGCTTGACCGAAGCTGCGGGTATCAGCCGCGAAGCCTTCCCACTTTTCGGCGTGGTCTGGGCCTCGGCTGAGGTCCTCGCGAATCTGCTGGTAAGGCGCGACCTCAGCGATAAACGCGTCCTTGAGGTCGGTTGCGGCATGGCGCTGGTGAGTCATACCCTTAATGCAATGGCGGTCGACGTGACTGCGATGGATATTCACCCGATTGCCGGACAACTGCTGGCCGACAATACCACGTTGAATCGCGGGCGCCCTATTCCGTTTAGCTGCGCATCCTGGGGTGCCCCTGATCTCGCACCAGGGGAATACAACCTGATCGTCGCCAGCGATGTGTTGTACGAACCTAAACATGTCCGCACCCTGCCGGCTTTTATCGACCGGCACCTTGCAACGGCCGGTGAAGTAATCATCGTCGACCCGGATCGCGGTCAGTCCGATGGTTTTCTTGCGGAGATGCAGGAAAGAGGTTTTGAGTGTAGAACCTCAACACCTGACTTTATTGACCACTTGAACGTTCGCTATGACGGCGCTATCCATGAACTAACGCGAAAGTAATGAACGCCTCACTAAAACCGGTCTGCCAGCCGCACCGACACCAGCGATGAATCCACGTCCGGATCATTTCTATTCGTCAGCGGAAAGGCGACATCGATATGCAGAAATCGGCCCGCATCCGATTTGCTCGATGCCAGGCGTAGACCAAAGCCAACGTTTGCGAGGTAGTCATCCTCAAAGTTTGTATCAACGTCCGGGTCCCAGGCGCGCCCAATATCAACAAAAAATGCCCAGCCTACCCTGACCAGATTAAACAAATGGATATCCGTATAGGTACGGCGTTCCAGGTTAAGTGCGAATGATCGATCACCTACCTGAAATCGATTATCAAATGCTCTGAGATAGTTTTCTCCTCCCATAAAAATCTGCTGATTGGTATTCAGATTCTTCGTGTAGGTTGTCCTGAAATCGGCCAGATAGGATCGATACTTAGAGGGAGAAACGATATACCTGAGGCGGTAGTTCATCACCAGATCTTCCGCTCTATCAGTATCAAAATTGTGTAAACCCGAAAATGTCAGGCTGTGAACAAACAGGTGTCGCGCACTGTGAAGCAGTGTATCCCGATAGGCACCTTCGAAGACAAATCTATCCGCGTTACCACCAAAAGCCGCATCTGAGTAGCCCAGTCTCGTGTAAAACTGGCGCCCAACATGCAAATCTTCTATGCGCTCAAACTGATAAAGGTTGACCCGCTCTTCATACTTATCCTCGATGGAGGAGAACTCGACATAGGGAAAAGACAGCTCACGATCTTCCGGAAACGGATCAGGTGGGGGCAAGTCCTCTCCTGGCGAGAACCTGTCATTTCTGTGCCACCAACCCAGATACCAGCGCCGGGTCACGCCATCCTGGAGACCATTCGAGAGACCGTAGGCAACACGGTAATCCTCATGGTCATGACGCACCTCCGTCACCTCGTCTCCCCTGAAAAACTGCTCGTCGATCTTTTCGTTCTCACGAAAAGACAACGTCCAGGCCCGCGTCGCATCGAGGGAGTAAAACGGCAGCTCCAGTAATGCAAACGCATCGGAACCATCATCGTTATCCGCATAACGAAGCCGTGTTTTCAGGCGGCTGCCGCGCAGGTTGTCGTTCTTGTAGGAAAGTTCAGTAGAATCCCGATCGATATCCTGCTTCGTCTTCAGTGAGAGCTCCGTACCGGTGCCCATGAGATTCGTGTCACGAATACCAAGGCCAAAATTGTTCTCGCCGCCGGAACGATCAAAGGACGCATCGATGGTCAAAGACCAGACATCCCGGGTAATGACTTCTACCGCAACATCGTCACCACACCGGCTGACTGGTCTGATATCAGCATCATAAAGATATTGCCGGCTGCGCAGCAGTCGGGCTGACTCATCAATAAGACGGGGCTCGTAGGCATCCCCTTCCTGGAACAACAGGACATTCTTGATCAATCCGGCCCGCGTATTGACGTGAATGCGATTGAGGAACCGATAAACGGGATTACTTTCCCGGGGGTTAGCTTCATCAAAAACATCAAGGTTCGTGACATGAACCTTGGATATCCTGGGCTCGCCCGATAACTCAAACTGGCGGTTTGCCTGTTCTGTGAAGCCATAACTGCCGGACGCTGGCGCGAACAATTGCTCACAACCGATCTCGTCTGCCCGGGCCTTTAGCGCAACAACAACCAGCAACAAGACAAGCACCGTTTTAACGTGCCACATACCTCACCTCAAAGCCGCGCCAGGTCACCACGGTTACCAGAAAGTAAAGGTGCACTAGCAAAGCAATGATCCATTCGAACGCATCTTCGTAGTCATCATAGTTATCCAGGATCTGGTCAAGCAACAGTGTACTGATCCCAATTGCCAATGTCGTTATACACAGGCCAAGCAGCAGTTTACGGGTCTCTTCGTAAATCTGAAGTTTGCTCATTCGCCAGACCATCAGTAACTGAGATAAATAGGTGAATGTGAAATAGAAAATAATGCCAATGCGGCGCTGCAACCTGAAGTGATCACCGGCGGCCCCCAACGCCACCGTATAGATAATAAGAAACAATCCACCCAGGGCGCCCAGCACAAAAATCGTTCGCGGCACTACGCCGGTATCGCCCAGAGATCTGAGCCATTGATAGGCCAGATACCAGTAAAGCGCCAACAACATCGCCGACGGGATCATGGTGCCCTTAAATACGAAATACGCCGCCCCGTGGCGCCCGGTGGCAGAAATTGAGGTACAGCTTTCCAGATAGGGAAAGCACCAGGGTACGTGTCCCTGGGTGGCAGACACAAGATAGGTTGTGTGAATCGCCAGAATCGGCAGCAGGCCGTTAATAGCGGCGACAACACTGGGTATGTTTCGCTGCTTGATCATCGATTTGTGTTGGACCTATCTGCCAGGTCAACGGGTAAATTGACCAACATCATTGAAACCATGAACACGAGCCCCTATCCTGCGTTCGTCATAACAGAGTGCGGCAAACAACATGTCAGACGAGAAAGAAAAGGACGAGAAAGAAAGAGTCGAGCGTCGCAAAGGGCCTTCTGATCGCCGGGTTTCCACCGACCGACGCGGCAACGATCGCGTGGTTGAAGAAGCTGACCCTCGCAGGAAAGGTCCTGATCGACGCCGCAACCCCTCATAACCGGGGTGTGACTGAACCACTGACTCTTCAACACGCCTGACATCCTGTCGCACACGTCTATAGGTTCCAGATGTCTATGCCCTGGTTCAATCCTCTCTATTTGACACCATAAAACTCCAGTCGCTGTTTAACCTGGGGTTCATCTGGCGCTAACCGCGCCAGCGCGGTCAATGGTCTTCGAATGCCCACCAGCAAGCCAGTTTTTTCCCGGTATGCGACCTCGAGCATCAATAGATCGATCTGATTTGGCCACAGGACCGAGGCTGCTTTAAGGACCTCCACTGCTTCCATCGTTCGCGCTACTGAATCCAAGGCGATGGCATAGACATAGCTAAATCTGGGTGTCCGGTCATCTTGTTCGGTAGCTGCTGCAAGATAGCGTATCGCCGGCACCATTTTACCAGCGCGAACAAGGTACAAACCGTAGCTGTGATTAGCCGCACCACTATCTGGCGCAAGACGGACTGCCTCTTTAAGCAATTCACCGGCGGCGGCCGCATCACCGAGTTCACGTTTCACATCCGCGAGATTCAACCGCGCAGGAATAAAATGTGGTTCAATTCTTAGCGCATCCTCCAAATAGGCAACCGCCCGCTGGTTATCACCGGACTGCAGCGCAAGCATGCCGAGCGAGGTTCTGGTTGAAGGCAGATCATTGCTGGGACCCAGCGAGTCGCGGTAGACATCAATCAGGGGCGCATAGTCGAGGCTATCTTCCGCACTAAAACTCGTCAGCACACTGGCCAGGCCACGCCCGGCTTCTCGTCTGACAACTCGTGACGGATCGTTGATCAGTGAGGGCAGCGTTAACTGCCTCACGGCCGGGGGCGCCTCTCCAACTTTACGTGCTGCCGCCATTCTGACCAGGGCAGCCTCATCATCGATAAGCCCCATCGCAATTCTTAGTGCGTCGTCGGTTAAAGGCAGTGCTGCGATCAGTGTCGCCCGCTTGATCGCCGGATACGCCGGATCAAGGATGTACCTGGCCGCTTCAGGAATCCCCAGTGGATCACCGCTACGTAACTGAAGATGGTTTTGAGTATAGACATCGACAATCTGCCGATCCTTCAGTTGCGTAATCGCCCAATCAACCGTTTTATCCTGGTGACAATCGTTACAAGCATTCGGTATGCCATGCGAGGCGGTCATTAAAGGGTTGGGTGAACCAAAGCGGTGATCGCGACGATCATCCACCTGCATGTAAGTCGTGGCTGGCATATGGCAGTCCACGCAGGCAGCCCCGGTACTGCCGGGTTCATGCATCAGATGGCTGACCCGCTCATATTCCGCCGGGCTGTGGCACTGGGCGCAGAGACGATTGTCATCAAAGAAAACCTTGCCGGTGTGCGCATTGTGACAGTTCATACACGTCACACCCTGCTGATGCATTTTGCTCTGCATGAAGGAACCGAGGACAAACACTTCATCCAGAATCTGACCGTCGGCATGATACAAACCGGCCTCCAGCAAACTCAGCTCATACTGATCATGGTAGTCAGCCCCCGGTGAGATACCATCAATCACATGCCGCCTGGAGTGACAGCCGCCACACATATCAATATGGGCGGCACTGGCTTCACCAGAACTCGATGCAATTGGGGCTTCTCCGTATTTCCAGGTCAGTGTTTGGGGCGCGCTGAACAATCGGACCTCTTCACCCGCCTGCGCCGAGCGCACATGCTCACTGCCAGGTCCGTGACAGGATTCACAGCCGACATTGACCTCGGAAAAACTGGTCTCGTAGCTGACGTCAGCCGCGTTGAATTTTTTCTGAACATTGGTGCTGTGGCATTCCGCACAGCGTCCATTCCAGTTCTGTAAATGCCGATCCCAGGCGAACGGTGAATCAGGTTCAAGTGAGTCTCTAAGATGAAACCAGCGCTGCCCGCCCTGCGCTTCGGTGCGGGCATCCCAGGTCACGTTCAGGGCCTGAAGTTTGCCACCCTCAATCTCGACCAAATACTGCTGGAGCGGCGAAACGCCGAAGGTATATTTTATCGGTAGCACCCTTTCGAGATCACCGGTCCTGACAACGGCCGAATATTGTCCGTCGGCGGCCCGCATGCGCCAATCGGCACCGTGAAAGTTGAGCAGTTCACCATTAAACTCACCCCGGACACTCTCTGCCGTCGCCGGGCGCATGGCCTCAAAGTGATGCGATTCTCGCCAGGCCTCATACTCATCCTGGTGACAGGTCGCGCATTGGCTGGCACCCACGTACTCCGGTGTTCGGGTCTCAGCGAGCGCTGTCGCACTCAGATAAAACAGTAGCAAAATCAGGGGGGAAATCAGTCGATACACGTTTGAGCCAGCAACCACAAAACAGCAGTGTAACAACTGTTGCGCATAGCCCACATTCCCTTTACAAATTGTTTACCTCAGAATCGGAAAAAGCCCTAGAATACGCGGCCAGTTGAGAAACGATCACGTAAACCCAGAAACATGCCTGTCAGCACCACTAGCAATCACAACGAACCCTTTGATATTCAGATGGTCACGCGCGAACTCATCGCAACCGAAGTCATTGCCGCGCAAAGAGCGCTTTATCTTGCCCCCGATCATGATGCGACCCGCCCGGTGCTCTGGGATGCGCGCAAGGTTGATGTGAAATCCGGTTTTACTGAGATGCTCAACATGGTCGAAGGTTCAACAGACCTCTGGCGTAAAATGGCCGGTGGCCGCAGCGCAATTCTGGTGGCGGAACGTGCTCACGCCGCCTACGGGCGACTCTACGCGCAACTGGCAGCAGCCATGCCCAGAGAACTACAGGTCTTCACCGATTATGATGAAGCAGTATCCTGGATGACCCAGCGTCAGTGAACGCCTGACACAGCAAGGACCTCCCAGTCACCCGACAACACCGCTATAATGCTCGCGCCCGGACCGCTCGTTGAGGGGCCGGACCTTTACGACAACTACGACAACCTAAATTCAAAAAGGCAGCGCATATTATGTCCATAACCATCTACGGTGTATCAGGTAGCCGTGCCATTCGATCTCTCTGGGCTATCGAAGAAACAGGCGTTGAGTACGAACACGTACCCACGCATTTCTTCAAGGATTCCAAAACAGACGACTATATGGCCGTCAACCCTAACGGTCGAATCCCTGCACTGGTTGATGGCGACGTCACAATTTTTGAATCAATGGCGATCAATCTTTACTTAACCAAGAAGTACGCACCCGCGCTTTACCCTGGCAACGAAGCTGACGAAGCACATGCCTTCCAGTGGAGCGTTTGGGCCATCAGCGAAATTGAGCCTCAGCAGATGCTCATCGTGGTGCAGAAGTTTTTTAATAAAGACAATATCGATGAAGCTGTTATTGAAGCTGCGACGGAAGCCCTGCAACGACCGCTAAAGGTTCTGGAAACGCACCTGGATGGCCAGGACTACCTGCTGGGCGACAGCTTTACCGTGGCTGACCTGAATCTGGCAGGTGTGATGAATCTCATGCAGATGATCGCTTTTGATTTCAGCGCTTACCCCAACGTTGGCGACTGGCTGTCACGCTGCTACGCGCGGGACGCCCTGAAACGAGCACAAGCCCTGAAGTAAAAGGCTTGTTAATCCCGGACGCTGCGTCCGGGATTACCTGCCAACTTCTGGCGGTCGGTTCAGCTGGCGAACCAGCAAATCCGCGACCAAAGCAATACCCAGCACCAGACCACTCGCAATCCCAGCAAGCAGTATCAATGAGATACTCAACGTCTGGTAGAAAAACAAAGATGCGCCTGCGCAGGCACTCCAATAGAGGGACACCATAGCGGTTCGCCATGCCCCCATCCACAAGGCCACCAATGCCAGTGGCACCGTCACCACATGAAAGACAGCCGCGCCTGAAAAAGGCCCGAAGGCCGCAACAAAGGAAAAGCCAGACACCAGCGCTGTAAAACTACCGATCATCAATCCGGCTATTTTCGACGCGCTATTGAACATGGGCTGCCAGGTCGTTGGATTTATTGGGGTTTCCTATGGGCAAACCATCGTAGCGCATCGACTTATCTCTGCTCTCGATCATCTGCCGGATTTCCTCCATCGAAGGCTGATCCACGGATGCTGGTTCCTTCACATTTTTCAGTCGCCAGACAACCCAGGCATCGATAACAGAAATGAGTTCTGGCGTCGTCATGCTGAAGCTGGTGTTGTAGCGCCAATCATCATGGCGGTTTTTTAGCGTCGTCTTAGCGAAACCTGAAGCGTCAACAGGCAAGGGAAAATCAAAAGGAACCTCAAGGCTTATGCTCATGTCTTGAGCAGGTGCGGGTACGACCAGAAAAAACAAAAACCCGCTCAAGCCTGTCATCAAGGCCAGTTGGTAAAGCTGAACGGAAAATCGATCCATGAGGTTACCTCGTCAGCGTGTTTCCAGATTCTCTCTCAACAAGTTTACCCATTCGCGCATGTCCCTGACCACCTCACACAGACCGTCCAGTGTTATCTCGGCCCAGGCAAGCCTTCAACTGGTGCGCCTTTCAGCATCCACCCAATCCTTACTGTAAAACCTGGCTGCCAGGACACCGGTCAGCAGACCGAACAGGTGCGACTCCCAGGAAACAAAGGCCTCAATGGGTAATACGCCAAAGAACATACCGCCGTAGTAAAAAATCGTCACCGAGGCAATAGCGAGATCAACCAGGCTTCGTTCATACACGGCTATCGCCAACAGAAACCCAAAATAGCCAAACACCAGACCACTGGCGCCAATATGGAACGCCGACCGGGCAAAAAGCCACACGCAGAGTCCGGCAATGATCCAGATCGTCATCGTAATCTTGAAAAAGAGCATTGGCCCGCGGAGTGCAACAAAGAAACCCATAAAAAACAGTGGTGCGGTATTCATGATGAGGTGCGTAAAGTCACCATGAAGCAGCACCCAGAAAAAAACGCCAGGTAACGCTGCGGTTTCTCTTGGCAGAATGCCAAACGGGTTAAGCGCGTAACCCTGGACGTGATTGAGCAGCGCGACACACCAGATAACACCAATCAGGGCAGAGATTAACTGCAGGGCGTCCAGCCAGTTCCTAAGCAGCGCTTTCAACGCCGACGGGGTCTGTTGTTGATTTGCATCAGGACGATGACTTATCCAGCTTGAGTGCAGCGGAATTCAAACAATAACGTAATCCCGTAGGATCCGGGCCATCAGTGAATACATGACCCAGATGAGCGTCACAATCCCTGCAAACCACCTCGGTGCGTCGCATAAACAGGCTCCGATCTTCTTTTTCGGCAACCGCATCCGACGCCAGTGGCTGGTAAAAACTAGGCCAACCGGTACCGGAGTCATACTTGGTATCCGAAGAAAACAGCGGTTTATCACAGCAGATACAGGCATAAACCCCCGCGTCTGACGCATCCCAGTACTCACCGCTAAAAGCACGCTCAGTACCGCGCTTGCGGGTCACTTTATACTGTTCCCTGGTGAGTTCAGCTCGCCAGGCACTATCGGGCTTCTCAATCTTGGGCATTTAGTCTGAATTCGCAGAAAACGTCATTTTTTCACACTCGCGCATACCCCGCCAGCCCATGCAGGATAGCTCCCTTTTCTGTCCCGGGGCGCTATAATGACCGACATGGCTGATATCAATATTGAAAACTTCTATAAACATATCGCCAAGATATTGAGCATCCTGTATGCCTCTTTCCCGACAAAGACACCGCTCTATGTCGACGATGTCGCCGGGGTGGATGATCCTGATGAGTACGGACTGCATAGTCCCCACTATACGGCAGGTTTCTTTGCCATGATGTGGCTCGCTGACGAAGATTACATTCGGTATAGCGACACAATTCGTCAGGACGGCGTTGATCAGGCCGTATTAACCCACAAAGCATTCTTGAAGCTAACCCAGGTATCGGAGCCCATTTACATGGCAACGGTGTATCAGAAAGACGACACCAATGTGGTTTCAATTGTGCAACAGGAAGAAGCGCAGGCTTCACCTTCGGTGATCGAAGACCAGAAACTTGTCATCAATCAGTTAAGAAGAGCCCTACGCAGTGGCGATTCCATTGCGATCAACAAGGTTGTTGTCCACATTCTTCAGCAATAGAAGGAAACAACAGACAGTCATCAGTTAACCCGATAAAGTACATACTCTTGGTAGCCGGTCAAAACCTGTTTCATACCACTGAGCTCTGCATCTAACGCCTCATCGCCGGTATCAACCAACAACGGTCTGTGATCCATCTCACTCAACTTGCTCTTGGTGGCGATGATCTGAATGTGATCAAGACCCACCCGTCGAATCACCGCGGGACTCAACTGCTGATTACCCCGGCCAAAAATGTGGCCCTGACCACTAATTGCGGTAACCACTATTTTTGCGCGCGGGTACTGCGCCAACAGGGTTAGCAATTGCGGTTCACCAACATCACTTGCGATCAGCTCGCCATTGAACACCACATCAATACCCAGCAGGGTTGCCGGTAATCCCATAGCATCCATGATGGTCCCGATGGTTGAACCCGAACCCATGATGTAGAGCGTACCGGCCTCGAGGTTTTCCTGAAAGTCCGCTGCAATTTCTTCCAGCACAAGTCCTTCGACCTCACGTCCGCCGATTTTGGTCTGCTGGATATAACGGAGATCATCGGGCACCGGGAGTTCGCCATAAAACCGGGTCTTTACGATACCTTCCCGGAACGATGCCTCATCAATATCACGAACCTCGGCGTCGACCACGGACAGCATTTCGCCCTCAACCAGACGGTTAACCATTTCACCGGCAGCCGCCGGGGTTGTTGCGAACACGCCGGAATGCATTTTCACCCCACAGGGAATACCGAGCGCGGCAGGTGTGTTTGGTAAAAAAGCATCGGCAACGTCTCTGGCTGTACCGTCCCCACCGGCGAACAACAACAGGTCGATATTCGATTGGCAGAGGGCTTTAACGCCGCGCTGTGTATCAATGGCGGACGTTGGCCACTCGCTGATTTCACCAACGGTCTCGGTATCGAGCGCCATTGACGCCAGCAGATCACCACCCATCACACCGGGAACGGACAGCCACTGAACGGGGCCCGATATTTTTTTTAAACAGGTCATCACGCGGTCTGTCACCTGGCTTCGCGCACCTCGCGCGAGCGCCTCATCATAAAGACCATCACTGCCCTTCAGACCGACAACCCCGCCTACGCCCGCCAGGGGATTCAGAATCAAACCAATACGCAGGGGTACCGCTGCCGATTGTAAATCAGACACTGTCAGTTGCCGTCATCAAACGGTCACGGAGCCGGGCCCCAAAATTCAGGTCATCGCAGAACGACATGAGTGCAGCAGCATCAGCGGGCGCACGTTGCAAATCTGCCAATGCCACGTCCATATCAATATCCGTGGCGATTCGGGTAATCGCCTGAAAGGTTCGTATATTCAGTTCATGATCGATCAGCGTCTGCTTCGCCCTGCGGGCACCCCGCAGACCAATATCTTCAATCTCGTCGAGCCGGCCATAAAGTGAATTCAGATCACCGAAGTGGTGTAACAATCTGGCCGCTGATTTAGCACCAATGCCTGGCGCCCCGGGGATATTGTCAACGCTGTCTCCGGCAAGGGCGAGAAAGTCGGCAATTTGATTGGGCCGAACACCAAACTTCGCTTCCACTTCAGCCGGGCCACTATAATCATCCGCTGCAAAATCCCAGAGGACGTCATCCGCCCGAAGCAGTTGACCGAGATCTTTGTCCCGCGTCACGATCACCACCGGGTGCTCTGCGCCCAGACGCTTATGCAAGGTACCGATAATGTCATCCGCCTCATAGCCAAACAGGCTGAGATGATGGAAGCCAAGTAGCTGCGTTATCTCCTGACACTGCCGGAGCTGATACTCGAGATTGGCATCAGGGAGATCCCGATTGGCCTTGTAGTCCGGATAAAGTGTATTGCGAAAGCAGGTATTGAGACTCTCATCAAAGGCAAACGATATATAAGATGGCTGCCTGTCCAGCAGGTCCATCAGGAATCCGGTAAAACCATAGACCGCATTTACCGGCTGGCCAGCGGCGTTCACGAAAGTATCGGGTATCGAGAAGTAAGCCCTGAAAATGTAAATCGACGCATCCACCAGATAAAGCGGTGGTCTCTTATGGTCGGTCGCTGAATGCCCCATTATCGTGGCAATGCCTCATAACAACCGGGCACAAAGGCATGGTGGTGACCTGTTTCAGCAATCAGTTGCTGACAGAACTTTGCTGCTCGCATCGGTAACCGGTTTAACAAGGACGGAACCCGCCCATGCACGGCCTGTCGGAACCGCGGTAAATCCAGTGCTTCCCGATCAAAGTTATCAGGGCTGACGCGAAAATCGACGCCGGCGCACTGACTGAAAATCCATTCCAAAGCCTGCGGTCTCGCTTCCATCTCCTCAAACACCTGTTGCTGCAACGCATTGCGATCGCCGGCGTACCAGTAACCATAGTCCGGCTGACCGCGACGCGCAGATCCGGCAATGCACCAGTGCGCAACCTCATGCAGTGCACTGGCAGCATAGTCAGCACGAAAGTAGATGATAGCGGGTTCGTCTTTTGTGCGGTTACCCGGCGCGTAAAACGGTTCATCAGCCCCGCCGACCAGACGGGTTCGATAGCGTTCCTCGAAACAGCCGCTGAAAACACGGCAGATCCTGGCTACGTCAAGGCTGCTCGTGTTTTTCTGCTGATTGGCGGGTGAACTAAGGCCGTTCATGAGTTTCCGTTTATTCCGGCTCAAGGTCCGTATCTGGCAGGCAGGGCGTTTCTCTCAGCTCCGCCAGATAGGCTGACGAGAGATATGGCTCACCGGCCAACAGGTGCTCCAGATACCAACGGGTTGGCGCCAGCCCCTCCTGAATATGATCTTCGTTAGCGATGTAGACCCAGGCTTGCACAACGCCCTCGATCAGCTGAATCGGTAAGGGACGCCGATCGTATCGAACCGGGTAACCCTCATAGGGATCCATCATCTCGATCTGTGCGGGATGGGTCAGACGATAGACGACACCCTCGGTGACTGCGTCCGCATGAGCGACCACATTGGCGGAGGCAGCACCAGGATACTTTACCGATCGTTTATTAAAACGGAGCCTGAAGTGCGTCAAGCGGCCCGCATCGGCAGAATCGAAACCCATCTGACGCTGCTCCACTCGCAACGGATTCATGTTGCTGCCGTAAGCAAAATAATAATGGACGTCCCTCGTGAGCGGATCAGACATACGGGTTGTCGACTATCCTTTCCTGATCCAGTAGGTGTAGACATCATCAACCGTTTCCTGATGCACCAACTCGTGATTCAGAAACTTGCAGAAGTTGGGAAAGTCCCAGGAAGTAGAGGGGTCTGTGGCAACGACTTTAATGACCTCACCGGAAGACATGTCCATCATCTTGTTTCTCACCACCATCAACGGCTCCGGGCACCGCAGGCCAGTGGCGTCAACATCGACAGCGATATCGATTGGGGATTCAGAGTTCATGCGCCCATTATAGCCACTTGCGAGCCTGCCCGGCAGTGAATAAGCTGAAAGCGTCCACGTCAGCCAGGTAGTAGACATCAACGAGACAGTTGTTGACCAGAAAAAGGGTGAAAAACCATGAGTGAACAAAAAAAAGCAGAAACGAAACAGTTTGAACCCACCGTGACCAGGGGCTACATATCCGTTCGCGGCCCCTTCAAGATCAATGAAAACCCAGAGATTGTGACCCCTATCCCATCAGCCAAAATTCGGGATGAACATGCCGCCGCCAGCTTCGATTATTCTGCGCTGGCAGAAAAACACGGCGAGCAGGCCACGCGCGAGAAGGTCATCGAACTGGTTAAGGCTTTCACTGATGGCACCAGCACAACCCCACTGTTCAACCAGCGCGGACCCGATGGAATGAGCCTGGCCCATGTCTGGTTCGGCGCCAACTTCCCACTCTTCCGACATAGCCATCCACGACTGGGTGATTGCCTGTATTACGTCATTGCTGGCGAGATCACGCTGGGCAAGCGACGACTCGGCCCGGGGTCAACGTTCTTCTTACCCAACGGCATGCCCTATAAATACACCGCTGGTCCGGCCGGTGTTGAGTTACTCGAGTTTCGCGCAGGTGGAGGTGTTAAAGACGCACCGGTAATCTCGCTCGATGAACTGTCTCTCGATGCGATAGACAGGCTGATCTCAACCTACAAGGAGAATCACGAGAACTGGGTGCACCCAAAGCAAATCGGCGATATCGCATTCAAACAACAGGAACTGGACTTCGGCTAACAATCGAACTTTGTGATCAGTACATTAAGCGATCGGCCGCTGAGGTGATCGCAGGTTTCTGTTGCCACATCATAAGTTAGCGCTTGGCGATAGAAGGCTTCCGCCATAACACTATCCTTAAGCACTTGCGCATACAGGTCACCGCTCAATCGTAGAAACAGACCCGCACCTGTTTCCACAGGATTGCCGGTCTCGATATCCACCCGCCCCTCAGCAATCATCTGCACTACCTGTTCCCTGGTTAAGAACGTGCGTCCGGATTCGAGTAGATGATACAGTATCCAAATCTTGCCCTGCAGGGTTTCCATCACCATGGTCAAACGGGATTCTGCGCCGGTGTCCAGCTGTTCACGGGCATAGGCATCAGCAACAACGACCCTGGCATAGTCGTAAACAATGGCGTGTAAATACAGTCTAATAAAAGGGTCCTGGATGGTATCGGCCTGAATCGCCGGTATCAGCAACGTCATAAACTCATCCAGCTTCGGCAACTGGCCAACACCTGGCTCATCTGACAGCCGATAGTAAAGACCAAAGTCAGTGGCGGGTCGACCCAGCCCAGTAATCGTGTAAATGGGTCGTTGCTCATGATCCAGATAGACATCGAGCGCTTTCTGCTGAAGCCCAGCTGGCAGCTTCGGGGAAACCAGACGATTCGGGAACAGGATGTTGTGCTGGTGCCGCAACTCAACATCTGGGCGCACGCCTTGGAGATAGTGAAGATACCCCAGTGGCCCGGTCTGAACATCTCCAGCAACAAACAGGACTGCATCCTGATCGAGAGATTCCAGCAACATCCGATTGTAAACCTCAACCCACTGGCCATCCGTCACCCCCAGTCGGACGAAGCTTTGCACACCGACAGCCACTAACATCGCCGCCAGGGCAAAAGGCTTTAGCCCTGCGAACCTGTCTACCAGGAGCGCCCCACCCAGCACAAACCAGATAGCACAACTCACGAGACCAATAAGAAACCAGGTGGTGTAGTAGGCGCGCAGACTCTCATCAAAAGAATAGTTACTCAGCAGCGGCAACAACAAAACATTAGCCAGCCAAAGGACCAGCAACCCTGTCGCCTGAAAGCGCGACATTCTGGCAAAGCTATAGATCACCCCAAGCGGAATCAGCACGTAACCAAGAAAACCAAACTGTTGGATCGACGCCAGGGGGAGCCACCAGAGATAGTGGTAAGAAGACGGTAGCTGCTGCACGACGCTATCACCATAGGTTTGCCGGGAGACGAGCAGCCAGAGTTCCTGCCAGTTGTTCACCGTACCTATCATCGAGAAGGTCGATTCAGGTTTGAATAAGGGCAACAGGTAAGGCGACAGTCCCAGCAGCAAACAGGCCAGACATGTCATCAATATTCGTGGAGAGACAAAAACAGTTTTAACTCGCTGCCAGTGGCCCAGCATCCAGGGAATAAATGCGAGAGCAGACAGCACAATCAGTGGCCAGTGATTGGCAAGACCTAACCCGAAAGCCAGAACGCCGAGATACAACCATTTTGTGTCGGTCCCCTGAAGGAACCGGACCGTGCCATACCAGGCCAACAGAAACGCAAAGGTGTTCAAGGTATAGACTTCCAGAACAATGGCCTGAGACCAGAATGCGGTGGCCACACCCAAAGCCAGCGCCGCCATGGCGCTTTCAAGTCGGGAGAGCGAATGTGCCAGAAGCAAAAAATACAGGACAACGAGAGTCGCCAACGCAAAAAAAGTGCTGAACAGGTTGCCTGCGAGCGTGCCAGGTAACGGTAAGGCCAGGAAAGGATGGCAGAGCGCCGTCGCCAGCGGATACCCCGGTGGATGGGCGATACCGTCTGCCTGACAGATTAGATGGAAAAGACCAGCATCCGCCAGGGTGATCGCCCCTGACATACTGATGAGATAAAGAAAGCCGGCCAGGAGAGAAATCCCTCCCAGCCAGGCCAGGTCACGCATGCCGTTTACTTGCTAGGCGCGCGTCCCTCGATGTAGTCGTCTATCAGTTCGTGATAGCGTCGGATACGTTTTTCCTGATTCGACAGATAAACACCTTTGAATCCTCGAGAGCGAAAGCCGCGCTGCTGCGTCACAAATACGGCAACGTCTTCTTCAATGGCAGGACCAATCGAATCCTCGGGATAGGAAAGCATGGTCACTTCCGCTTCACCTGACTGATCCTTATCACCTGCATTGCTGCGTTGCATAGGAGCGACTTCATTCAGCGAGGCTGGACTGGAGTACCACCAGTTATCGAACAGGCACTGTTCGGGATCACTGGGATGGGGTCTCGCCCTGAGAAAGTGAAAACCGTCCGACCACAGTGATACTGCAAAGTTCGGGAACAGTGTGTAATGGAAGGCATCGGTGAACTGCTCATCCGGGATGCTGGCGTAATGTGTATAACCACGGTCGGGCCCCAACTTGCGCTTGGCATCCTGCAATGCCTGCCGGGTATCTTCGGGTCGCCCCTTGAAGTCGGCGGGATCAATGTCCCAATACTTTAGCTGACTGGCCAGCGGGTCAATGATGTTGCCCTCTTCGTCAGTCTGCCCAACGCCATAACCGCCTTTCATCACCATGCGGTTGTGACCTTCGGAGGAAAGATCAAATTTAGTTTCTTTAAAGTAAGTATCGATATTACCGCGGATCTTTTTACGATCCGTGTCGGGCGTTGCCCGCATATGTACAGTAGGTACGTGATAACTTTCATTAAAGTTATCAAGCACAATCTTCCAGTTGCAGGGCAGCCACATGGTGTTCGCCATGGTGCGCTTCCAGGTATGGATATCACGCTTTTCCCATTCGTCCCAGATCGGTCCCAGGTACTCTTTCAGACTGACGCAGTCCGGGTCCATGTTTACCCAGACAAATCCTGCAAACGTTTCACAGGCAAGTTCCGCCAGGCGAACATTGTCGCAGGGGTTGCCCTCAGGAAAATCTTCTTTGTCCGGCGCAAAGTTCAAAGTACCGTCAGGCAAGAAAGCCCAGCTATGATACTTACAGACGAAACGGCGAAGCACATGTCCTTTGGACTCTTCTACCAGCGGATTGCCCCTGTGCTGGCAGACGTTATAAAAAGCTTTTACGCTGCCATCGGTCTGGCGAACCATGAGGATTTCTTCCCGGCCCACTTCTTCCATCTGCCAATCACCTGGATTGGGGAGTTCCGCCTCTCGCCCCAGTAGCAGCCAGACTTTCGTCCACATGCCTTCCCATTCTTGTTCAAAGAATTCTTTGGATGTGTAGCGCGATCCTGGAATTGTATGCCCGCGCGTTTCCTGGTCTGGCCAGTCGTCGATTCTTGTAGCTTCAGACACCGTGTTTCCCTCCGGTTGATTTACCTGCCTAAATTATCACAAGCGGCAAAAATTGGAACCTACTACAGAAAACAGCCTGAATCCGCCTGTTTTCAGGCTGTTATGCGAACGCCAGCTGGCACAGAGCTGGTAGACTCTCAGAAATATCGAATTTAACGAGACAAACTATGCGCTTTAGCTTCTGGCCAGCACCCACGCAGTCCTTCCCCGTCATGCAGCAACTCGCCCGCCATGTCGAACAATCCGGCTGGGACGGATTCTGGCTCGCAGATCATTTTATGCCGAATGCCGACGATACCAGTCAACCCTGGCCCGAGGCCTGGACAACCCTCGCTGGTATCGCCGCAACCGTTGACCGACTGCGGCTCGGCACTCTGGTGACCGGCAACACTTACCGTCATCCTGCCGTACTGGCAAAGATGGCAGCCACCATCGACCACATCAGCGACGGCCGTCTCATATTAGGTCTCGGTTCAGGCTGGCAGGAAAATGAGCACGAAAAGTATGGTCTTGAATTTGGCACGATCGGTGAGCGTCTGGAAAAAATGGAAGAAGCCTGCCAGATCATCAAGTCGCTGTTTCAAACAACCAGCACAACATTTAGCGGCAAGTACTATGAACTCAGTGACGCCCCGCTTGAACCCAAACCTGTACAGACCCCGTTGCCCTTACTCATCGGCGGCGGTGGGGAGAAGGTGACCCTGCGAATCACGGCCCAGTATGCCGATGAGTGGAATGTCTGGGGTAACGTCGCTGAGCTCAAACACAAAATGGCCGTGCTGGACGCACACTGCGAAAAGCTGGGCAGAGATCCCGCCGAGATTCAACGTTCCGCTGTTGCTCTGACATTCATTACCGACGATGCTGAATTTGCGAAAAACATGAATGCTTCTACCGACCGACCACCAAAAATCGCTGGTACGGTTTCAGAGCTTCAGGACATCATGGCCGCTTACAAGGAAGCCGGCGTTGACGAATTCATCGTGCCCGACTTCACTATGGGTCCGGATTGCAACCAGCAGAAACTGGACACCTTGAATCTGTTTATCGAGGAGATTGCACCGGCTGGCCGCTAAACACGATGACATAAGCTCAAGACGCTAATCGAGATCAGCATAAGTGATCACGGTCGCAATTGACTCAGACTGGAAGCCCGCATCAGGTATCAGGTAACCTTTCTCTCGGTAAAGTATGTGCGGGTATAGCTCAGTCCGGCGATTGCGAAGCAAACGCAAGACTCAGACTGGAAGCCCGCATCAGGTATCAGGTAACCTTTCTCTCGGTAAAGTATGTGCGGGTATAGCTCAGTCCGGCGATTGCGAAGCAAACGCAAGACTCAGACTGGAAGCCCGCATCAGGTATCAGGTAACCTTTCTCTCGGTAAAGTATGTGCGGGTATAGCTCAGTCCGGCGATTGCGAAGCAAACGCAAGACTCAGACTGGAAGCCCGCATCAGGTATCAGGTAACCTTTCTCTCGGTAAAGTATGTGCGGGTATAGCTCAGTCCGGCGATTGCGAAGCAAACGCAAGACTCAGACTGGAAGCCCGCATCATGTATCAGGTAACCTTTCTCTCGGTAAAGTATGTGCGGGTATAGCTCAGTCCGGCGATTGCGAAGCAAACGCAAGACTCAGACTGGAAGCCCGCATCAGGTATCAGGTAACCTTTCTCTCGGTAAAGTATGTGCGGGTATAGCTCAGTTGGTAGAGCGCGACCTTCCCAAGGTTGAGGCCACCGGTTCGAACCCGGTTACCCGCTCCACTAGAATTTCTGAGACTAAGTAATCTAAACGAAATTAAGCCAAACTACTTCTCAGTGTTTGAGTAAACAGCTCTAACAAGCTCGCACGCCTTCATGAAAAACAATCAGGACAAGTATTCATCCCAAATTGAACAGCGAACACAAAAACAAGATATTGATAACCGGCACGGGCCGATGCGGGACAAGTTATCTGTCCGCATTTCTCGCCGAATGCGGCCTTGATTTCCCGCACGAAAGCTGGGGTAAACACGGAGCCGTAGATTGGCGCGAAGCAATCAATTCAGACTTTTCAGGGCCGATAATCCACGTGGTGCGACACCCTCTATCCTGCATTGCCAGTCTAGGTACATTCAAGAAAGAATGGGCGTGGCGAAAAATCTATCAGGCAACACCCGCATCAGCTGAACAACCACTGCTCCAAAATTGCATGCTGTTTTGGCTACATTGGAATCAAATCATTGAAGCTCGGGCCTTGTATCGGTTTCAGATAGAAACGTTCAACCGAGAGGACCTTCAATCTATTTCAGATTTAGTCGGTATAGACTGCCCGGACACTTGGCCAACCCTCCCCCTAACCATTAACTCCAGAAAAAGTGATAGCCAACACTTTGGGGCGCTGAATTGGGAAACACTATACGATCAGGATAGGTCTCTGGCTGAAGCCATAAAGCGAAAGATGGCCTCGTATGGCTATGATTAAACCTTGCGTAGCAGTCGTACGGATCGTCTGTTAGTTTTTTCAGAGGTTGCTGCGAACCACTGTTCACCCAAACCCATTCGCTGCAACGCGTTGTTGATAACAATCAGGTGATTAACTTCCTGCTTCTTACGTCTTTGCAGCGAGATATTGTGCCCATGCAATCGATAGCGATAGCAAACCTTTGGAACACGCATGACGTCCCCGACTTCGCTCAATTTCTGAGCAATATCGTAATCGATCGCGCTCTCCAGGTTCTCATCAAAACCCGATGTTCGCGCCCAATACCGCTTGGAGAACATACGGAAGTGAAACGAAATCATCCGTACCAGAAGTTTCTCTCTCGAATATTCACTCCTTGGACCTAAGCCGTAAACCTTGCCAACATCATCGATATACTCAAATTCACTGTAAGCCAATGCGAGATTCGGATTTTCAACAAAGACTTTGACCATGGCTTCAACAGCATCGGGCAATAGTTCATCATCACTATCAAGCTGACCGATTAGCGGTGCCCTACACATCTTTACAGCGGTATTGCTTGCCGCACCGATACCGTTATTCAATTGAGATGTCCACCGAACTCGAGGTTCGTTCCCATAACGTCGTTGGAGTATCTCGACAGTGGCATCCGTTGAGCCATCATCACAAACAACCACTTCAAGATCTTTAAAAGACTGGGAGAGCGCACTGTCTATTGATCTCTCAATATATTTCTCGGCATTAAACGCCGGGATGTAAATCGACACCTTGGGTACTTCGTAGAGTTCGAACGGTTTCCTCCTGGAAACATAGGGTACCTTCTGCAATAGATGCATAGAGGTCTTTTCCCGCCCCCCGAGACGGTCGGTTTCGTTGACACCATTGGGAGGCTCTTGATGGTATCCAATGGCACCTAAAACGGGAATAAAGTAGTAACCAGCATTAAACAATCTAAAACCAAACTCGTTGTCCTCTCCTCCCCAATCAGCAAAGTCCTCGTCGAATTCACCGACTTCACTAATCATCGATTTAACCAGACTGACATTTCCACCACTGAATACACGGTAAGGCAATTTATCGAGTTTCAGCCCATCAGTCTCGTCGAAGATCGTAAGCCTCCAGTCGACGGTTGTTTCATTTGAATCCTTTAGCGTTTCGTTTTCAGATTTTATGTCCTCCAGATCAAGATAACTTGCAGGAGCATCCAGGATGTCTGCGAGTTGAACGTTCGAAGTATCAACGTGCCTTCTGGGGCCAATCAACGCTGCCTGATCCGTAACATGGTGATAAGCCATATAGGCTTCGACAAGACCGGGGTGAGGAATGACGTCACAATCGAGTATCACTATGTGATCATGCTTTGCCGTTCGAATGCCCAGGTTTCGCACCGCTGCCAATCGATATCCCTGATCGGGCTGTCGGACCCAAGATATATTGAGTTTGTCTTCGAAACGTCGCACGACTCCAGCGATGTCTTCCTTACTGCCATCATCCGCAACAATCACTTCCACCAGATCGCTTGGATAGGTCTGGTGCACCAAACCTGCTAGCGTCTTTGCCAACAGTCGTGCTCGATTGTAAGTAGGTAAAATCACAGACACGGGCAGATGCATTACACCGCCACTATTTTGATAATCACGAAGTGATTGCGAGATAAAACCATAATCGTTCCCTGGATTCCTGGGACCGGGTAGCTGAAGTTCGGGTGGGAAATCTGGTGGTGGTTCAGCATCTCCAACAACATTCGTTGCCTGCTTGGACGACAGTACGATCTGACCCGCGGCTTCGAAACTACCTGCATCAAGACTGAGTGCTTCTTCCAATTGAACAGCAATCTTTGCATCGGGGTACAACTGTTTCCGTTGCTGGATGTAGTTCCAGGCTAAATCTAGCTTCTCATTTGCGTAAGCGATCTCGGCCTGACGCAGCAGAGTATTTTCATTTCCATCTTCGGGCGGGGCACCGGCTTGCTCAGCATCAAGCGAGCTACCACTATTGAGAAGGCTCAAGGTATGTTCCAACCACCATTGGTCGCAGTCCTTACGACGAAATTGATTTCGAATCTGACCCCACAAGCGTGCTGCTCTAAACCATTCGCCACGGGACTTCGCCAACCGGGCAAGCCCAATGTAGTCGTGGACAGAGCCCCCACCCTGCTCAAGCCTCTTTAGATAAAACAGCTCGGCCTCGTCAAATCGACGCATTTTGGTTAAGACCTGCGCCAGCAACCCGCTAAACTTTGGAATTTTCGGAAAATCTTTGATAGCGACTCTACAAAGTTCTTCCGCACGGTCGAGATCCTTTCGGTGGATAGCCAACCGTATCTTCGCACCTCGAAGAAAATGATTGTCCCTCTCGCCCATGTCAGCGATCGCCTGTTCAGCCACAAGAACGTCTCCGGCTTGAAGCGCTTCGTTAAATGTTTGCATGAGAGCGGAGATATCAATCTTGTCGTTCATTTAGCGTTTCTGTACCTTTGTTTATGTCTTCTTTGAGCGTTCGCAAGGTCGCATCAATGCTATGGATTCCACTTTACCCTCCAATCAAAAGCATTTAGCCTCATGATATTGCCATCAACCGTGTGTTCCTGCGAGTTCTGTCAATCTCAGGCGGTCTACAACCCTGAAAGTTATTTCGTCGATCCTTCGCAGCTCAAAGAGAACCGACCAGCGGGAATTTCTGGGGTGTTAAATACAAGAGCCGATGAATTGGTTGTGGCCCACTGTATTGAATCCTGCATCCCATACCTGGATGAGTTGTTGATTCAATGTCACTGCCCAATGAATGAACAAATTGACAAAACACTTGCCATCGTCGAGTCAAAAGCTGAGAAGTATCCTGAAAAAATTCGACTCGAGATCTATCGCGCACCCATTTTGAACTTGGGCCTTGGCATCGAAGGTAAAGGTGCCCGATTGCACACTCACATTCATACGCGAGCAAACCTTCACAACCAGGCAATGGCTAGAGCCCGTTTTTCACATTATCTGAGAATAGATGGCGACCAGGTCTATTTCCCGGGCCAACTGCAGAAACTTTCGAATTGGGTAAAAGCGGGTACGCCTCTGTTCGATTTGTCCGATGCTCTGATCGAAGAAAAACCCAACAGACTTCAGACAATCGGAATCTCAGGCATTAATATTTTCCCAGCGGAGAACAAATGGTTCGTCAGAGCTGGGAATCACGCCCAGGATGCCTTTTCAGGTTTCGGCGATCACCTGCTGCACCAAATCGATGAACAGCTGATCTATGCGACGCTGACAGAAGAAAATGGGGACCATAGAGCAAACGATGCCCAGGCTTTTCGTCATCGGCGGGACACCTCGAAAACAGGACTGACAACTTCATGGTTCGGCTTTACTTTTTTTCACTGTAAATACGTGGCTAACTACAAAAGGTACAACGGCTACAATCAGCGGAAGCGCTACATCGAACACTACTATGAGAATGTATTCAAAAAAAACCGCGCTGAATTTGTACCCCTCGATGAGTACTTGCAAACAGAATTTAACGAGCTACAGATCCCTGAAAAAAGCTGGAACCGGAACATCGTTGAGAAAGCATGGATGGTCCGTAAGGATACAGTGCAAATTGAAGCGCTAGATTCATTGGACCATTTACTGGAGGCAAACAACCCATAGTTGATTGTAAAGAATTTCAACCAAATCCGCGGAACATCCTCAATCCTGGCGACTGATTAACCACGTTCTACCGCATACTCTCTTGATACAAACTGAGGGAAGATCATGGAGACACTCGCTTATCCAGGCATCGTCAGCGCGCTAGCGCTGCTGGTTTACTACTTCACGCTTTTTAAATCTGGTATGGCACGCGGCAAGTTCAATGTGCCGGCACCGTCTCATGATGGGCCGGAAGAATACGTTCGGTATGTGCGGGCTCACCACAACACGCTTGAACACCTCGTGTTGTTCCTTCCTGGCCTCTGGTTATTCTCGTTTGCGGTGAGCCCACTGTGGGCAGCCGGTATCGGTCTGTTCTGGCCCATCGGTCGCCTGCTCTACGCACTCGGCTACTACGAGGCATCAGACAAACGAATGTTGGGGCTATATATGAGTATGCCGCCGATCTACATTCTGGTGTTGGGTTCATTGGTTGGATTTGTTCTCGATCTGGTCGAGGCCTGGGTCTAGACCTGGGTCTAGACATTGTCTATGGGGCGAGGGCTACCTCGCCGCATCGCTGATCACAGATTGCGCCATGGCAAGCCGGTCACGGCAGCGACCTGGCATCGTTGACCAATAATAAGAGAAGCATCCCAGCGCTATCGCCAGCGCCCAGGCACGACCACGCAACCATTGTGACTCGCTTGCACCAAGCCGATCACGGAACAGATCAAGCGAAGGTTGATCAAACAGTTCCCAGGCGCCGTGCAGGTCAATAGTTGGGTCACCTACCGCCAGCCCTCCAAAATCAAGCACCGCCGATAAGCGGCCATCAACCAGTAGCAGATTCTCCGCCACGAGATCACTGTGATACCAACAATCCGGTTCTGTTGTTGCTGCGCCTGGCAGCTTGAGTGCTGCGTCCCAAACAACGAGCGCCGCGTCAAGATCCAGCTCGAGATCAGTGATCTGCCGGCAGTCATCAACGTTTTTTCTGAAGGTACGGTCAAAAGCTGCCAGTGGGCTACCGCGATATCCTCGCAAGCCAGATTGCTGGGTCGCAGCTTCAGTCACCGCAATCGCGCGCAGACTCTGAATAAAGTCTGCAAGATCTGCGGCCAGCTGCTGTCGCCAGCGTGCACCTGGTGTGTTCGGACCACAGGCATCCGGCAACTCGCCAGGCAACCAGTTCACTATCGCCCAGGTTTCCGGGAACAGCTCTGCCGGCTCGCCGATACGGATAACCTCTGGCACCGCTGCGGACAGATAGGGCGCAATTACCGGGGTCCATTGCTTTTCCTTCAAGATTGCTTGTCCAGCACCTGGCTGTCTGGGTAATCGAACCAGGTGGGCTTCACCCAGGCGATACATGACATTGGTTGAACCTGTTGCCGCCAATGGTTTTAACGATAACCCGGAAAATTCCGGGAACTGCGTATCAACAAGTTGCCGCACCGCATCGGACGGCAGACTGATTTCATTCTGGTGGAGCGGCGTGGTCAGTGCAGACCTACCACTTCAGAACAGCTTTCGCTGCAGGGCGTTCACGGTAACGTGCATCCCAGGCCCGGAGTAATGGACGATCGCCGAGCACGTCCGCGTCAACGAAGCGAACGAACTGTAAAGACGCCTGCAAAGTGCAGTCAGCAATGGAAACCTGATCGCCGACCAGCAGCGGTCGACCATCACCAAGTAACTGTTCAAGATAATCGAGGGGAGACTGCATCGCCTCCTTTAATTGCGCGGCACGTTCCGGATCCGCCGGTAATCCCAACGGCGAGTTGGTGGCATGACCAAAAGCGCCCATGGGAGCCGCCAGCCGGATATCGACGATGCGTTCAACATCACGCGCCCTGCCCTTGTCTTCTGGCGTGCCACACACAAGCGCTCCTTCAGGGTATTTATCTTCGAGGTAGGTGATGATGGCGAGAGATTCAAGCAGGTAGCTGCCATCATCAAGCGCCAGTGCCGGGAGCGTACCGAACGGATTTCTCGCGAGATGTTCAGGTTGCCGGTTCTCACGTTTCACCGTATTCACCGTGATCTGCTCAATATCCATCTGGGTACCCAGTTCGGCGCGCTCGGCAATATAGAGCATGACTTTGGTTGGGTTCGGGGCCAAAGCCACTTTGTAAAGTTTCATCATATTGCTGCTACCATCTCGACTATCTGTTCAAGTAATTCGAAGCGCGCCGGACCCAGCGGTCCTGCACCGTCCAGCCCCAGCTTCAGGGTTGTCACACCAGCCGCATCATACTGACGCAATCGTTCCCGGACCATCGCTGGTGTACCCAGCACCTGAAACGACGTCACCATCGCATCCGGTACACGCCTGGCAGCCGCCTCGCGCTTGCCGGCAAGCCAGAGCGACTGAATCGCCAGAGCGTCGTCTGTAAACCCTGCCCGCTTAAAGGCATCGTTGTAAAAGTTAGTCTTGGCCGAGCCCATGCCGCCCATATTGAAGGCTACCGCGGCCTTCCGTTTATCGATCATGCCATCGACATCATCACCAATCTCAATTCGGGTAGAGACACACAGGTCAAGGTCGCCTAGCGAACGTCCAGCCTTTGCCGCACCGCGCCTGAGATAATCAAAATGTGCATCGGGGTAATCCGGCGAAAATGAGGTACCCAACCAACCATTTGCTGCAGCGCCGGTGTATTCGAGTGATCTTGGTCCAATAGTGGCCAGATAGATCGGCACCTCTGCCGGTCCATGGGCGATCCCAATCGACTTGCCTTCACTGTTTGGCAGCGGCAGCTGGAACACTTCCCCGTCATAGCGAACCTTCTCACCGGCAAAAATCATTCGGCAAATCTCAACAGTTTCTCGCAGGCGTGTCAGCGCCGGGTTGTACTTCACGCCATGCAAGCCTTCCACAACTTGCGGGCCACTGGCACCAAGACCCAGTACAAATCTGCCATTGCTTAAATCGTGAAGGGTCAGGGCCGACATGGCGGTCATAGCCGGCGTTCGCGCAGTCACCTGCATGATGCCGGTAGCGAGTTTGATACGGCTGGTTTTGTCCGATAAATACGCGAGGGGCGAAACCGCATCACTCCACCAGGCTTCTGCAGAAAACGCCAGTTCAACGCCCAGACGCTCCGCATGTTGAACCCACTCGGTATTGAGCTGGAGGGTTGCAGGCTCAACCCGGCCGATTTCTATGCCTAGTTTCATCAATTCTCTCTAAAGGCTGGAGTACCTGCATGAAATTATCACTGTATTCGAGCGCTGAAGATAGGCGGTGACCTATTTCCGCTCATCTTGACGTGCATCAACCCCGGCAGCGAGGGGATCACCGATACTAATGACAAGCCAATTAGATCAAACAGGAAACCGCCCGATGCTAGAAAAACACGACCTCGTCCATGAGCTGCCTGAGTACCGTGACAAAATCCACGACATGAAAATGAATAATCGACACTTCGCAAAACTGTTCAAGGAATACCATGAAGTTGATCACGAGGTGCATCGAATCGAAAGCGGTGCTGAAACCACCACTGATGAATTTCTCGAAGAAAGAAAAAAGGCCCGTCTGCATCTGAAAGACGAACTTTTTCACATGTTGCAGTCCAGTTGAACTAGACTATCGGAGACAACCGCTAACCCTTTAGAATAGGTTCAGGCGGTCTGATTCAACCGGAGTAACGTGCCATGAACCTTGAAAAAGTGGTGTTCGCATTCACCATTATCTTCGCCCTGACACTAAGCTTCGGCTTCTTCGTCGGCGAGATCGATAACCCCGCGCATCACAACGTGTACGAACTCTACGCGGCAATCTTTGTCAACGCCGTCGCCACCATCCTCAAGTTTGGTGATCGCTCTCAGATTGGCGCCGTGCTGCTTGCCAGCAGTCTCGTCGCCATTCTGCAATTGGTTGCCGCCGCAGGTGTCTGGGGTTACGCCATCCGCATCTCTGGCACGGGGCTGACCCCTGAAGTGATGGCCAGCATTGTTTCCCTTGCTGGCGGCGCGGTCATCGCCAACACCATCTCGGTTGTGCTGCTCTCTGTAGAAATCATCGCCCTGCGTCGCTGAGCGACCGATGAACACCGTCTTTTTCCTGATATTGCGGCAGATGCGGGCGCCGCTATTGCTGCTATCGGCGGTTTACGCCATTGCAACGCTCGGACTGACGCTGATTCCTGGTGTCGATGATCAGGGCAACGTTTTTTACATGGATTTTTTCCACGCTTTTTATTTTGTGTCCTTTATGGGGACAACCATCGGTTTCGGTGAGATTCCCTATGCCTTCACCGGGGGGCAACGCATGTGGGCGCTGATGTTTCTATACATCACCGTCGCGACCTGGATCTATACCATTGGCACGCTCATCAGCCTGCTGTCCAGCGAAACACTGCGAAATGCCATCACTGAGTATCGTTATCAACGTCAGGTGGCAAACATTACCGAACCCTTCTCACTGATATGCGGTTACGGAGATTCCGGCAGCAAACTGATTCATGCCATGCGCAATCGACGCATCCCCGCGACCGTGGTTGAGATTAAACAGGACAGAATTGACGCGCTCATGTTGAACGACGGTGGTATTTTTGTCCCGGGACTTCGCGCCGATGCAAGCACACCCGACAATCTTGTGATGGCTGGTCTCAAGCATCCACTGTGTAAACACGTGGTGGCGTTAACCAACAACAATGCGGCTAACCTGCATATCGCGATCACCGCGAAAATCATGAATCCAAACATTGAAGTGATTTGCCGTGCGGACGATCAGGACGTTGAAGCCAACATGGCGTCTTTTGGCACCGAACATATCATTGACCCCTTCAACACCTTCGCCAGAGACCTGGGTTTGGCCACCTATGCGCCGCATCAGTTTCAACTGAGTTTGTGGCTGCGCAGTGAACCCGGTGAGCGACTTGAACCCGTTCAACCTGTACCCAAGGGACGTTGGTTGTTGTGCGGGTTTGGCAGGTTCGGCCAGGCAATCTATCGGGAAATGCTCGATCATGGTCTGTCCGTCACGGTCATTGAACCCGATGCTGATCGAGAGGGTTTACCTCGGGGTAGCATTATCGGTGACGGTACCGGTGAGGCGTCACTAGAGGAAGGTGGTGTTATGGATGCGGTTGGTATCATTGCCGGGGCTGACGACGATTCCAATAATCTCTCGATCATTGTTACCGCCAAGCAGATGAATCCCGACCTGTTTGTCATCGTCAGACAAAATGAACATACCAATCGTCACTTGTTCAGCTACTCCAGGGCAGACATTGCCATGGAACCGAGCGGCGTCGTCGCCAGAAAAATTCGCTCTATTCTCACCAATGACACCATCAATGATTTTCTGAGTCTGGCAAGAGTGCACGGTGATCTGTGGGCCAGAGTACTGTCAGAGCGAATCGACAATCTGGGTCACGGGGTGCTGCCGGAGACCTGGGAACTGACCATCTCCGATGCACAGACACCCGCCGTGACCAGCGCCATCAGAGAAGGCGCCGAGGTTACCATTGGTGATCTGCTGAGAGACAGCAGCCATGCGCAAGACCTTCTACCGGCTATCGTGTTGTTCCACGCCAGCCCTCATGGCGCCTTTTGCCTCCCGCAAACCAGCACAACAATCAGCGCCGGTGACAAGTTTTTGCTATTGGGATCGAAACTGACTTTCTGGCGAATCAAATGGATTCTTCATGACGAGGCAACGCTGGAATATGTGTTGACGGGAGAAACCCGTCCGCAAACACTGGTCGGCAAATGGTTATTCCAACCAAGCCGCGTGGCCGCGCCCTCATCCACCAGCAATAACTGATGGGCATGCAAAGAACCCAATCCATTGTCACTTTGTTTGGCTGGACCGTTGCAATCTATGCGCTGGCCGCCATTGCCGGGCTTGGCTCCGCCAGTGCGCCTGAGGTTTACGCCACCTTCAACAAACCCAATTGGGCGCCACCCGCCAGCCTCTTTGGACCAGCCTGGGGACTGCTTTATACAATGATCGCGATTGCCGGCTGGCTCGTATGGCGCGATCACCGATTCACGGGTGCGAAAATCGCTTTTACTATCTTTGCAGGGCAGCTGATTCTGAACGTGCTCTGGTCCTGGGTTTTCTTTGCCTGGCAATCTGGCATGTTGGCATTTCTGAATATCTCGCTACTGATGTTGATGATCAGCGCCAATATCCTGGCCTTCTGGCGGCTCAAGCCTGTCGCCGCGTTGCTACTGCTACCCTACCTGCTATGGGTGATATTCGCGGCGTGCCTGAATTACAGTATCTGGCAAATGAATCCATCACTACTATGAACGCAGTGTCTCATCAGACTGATCGAGGAAAGAATGACTGAAGCAAACACGCAATTCTGGCTGATTACTGGCGCCGCCTCAGGTATTGGTGCTGCAGTTACGCGCGCCGTCAGGGCCGCAGGACATCAGGTACTGGCACTTGACGTTAACGACGACGCCGGGAACGCCCTCGCCGCAGAAACCGGCGCAATCTATCGTCATTGTGATGTCACTGACTATAGCGCCTGGGAAACGTTGACGACTTACCTCGAAGCTTCACGCAGTGAGCTGGGTACACCCACACGAATACACCTGAATGCAGGCGTACAGATTGCACCTCCGGACGAGCCCATGGCCGCCTTTCGGTTCGAAGCAATGACGCTGGCACGATATCGACGGTTGATGGGCATCAATGTCGATGGCGTGGTGTTCGGACTGCATACGCTGTTGCCGATTCTTGAGGCAGGTGCATCCATTGTTGTGACCGATTCACTTGCCGGTGTGACGCCCTATCCACCTGAACCACTTTATGCAATGAGCAAACATGCTGTTACGGGCCTCATCCGGAGTCTCGGCCCGACACTGGCGAAGAGAGACATCAGAATTAACGCCATCTGCCCGGGTGGTATAGATACCCCGCTTGTGCCGGTAGAACAGCGTTCAGCAAACGTTGCGTTCATGTCTCCGGCACATGTTGCCAGCGAAATTATGGCGCTGATGGAGAAAACCGAAACCGGAAAAACCTGGGCGAAGGTCAGTGAAGATAAACCGATATTTATCATTCGCGCGCCCGGAGATAAGGGCTAAGCGTTAGTCCGGGACGACCCGCAGAACCTTGCCGCTGTCACTATCGGTAAGAATATAAATAAAGCCATCAGGTCCGGTGCGTACATCGCGGACTCTGGCACCGATCTCAGAAAACAGGGGTTCTTCGGAAATCACCTGACCATCCTCAATCTCAATTTTCCGAACCTCCTGATCAACCAGTGCCCCAACAAACAGGTCGCCCTGCCAGTCAGGAAACGCCTCACCTTCATAAACCGTCAACCCAGAAGGAGCAATGCTGGGTACCCAGTAGGTCAGGGGTTCTTCAACGCCGGGGGCTGACTTCAGCGGCGAGACATAGGCACCGGTATAGTTCGTTCCTTTGGTCACAGCTGGCCAGCCATAGTTTCTGCCGGGCAGCACCAGATTTAACTCATCCCCACCCTTGGCACCGTGTTCGTGAAGGTAGACCGCGCCATCAGAAGTATCGAGCGCCAGGCCCTGCGGATTACGATGACCGTATGACCAGACTTTCGGGTCGCCATCAACACCATCAGCAAACGGATTGTCGGCAGGGACAGAGCCATCACTGTTAATCCGAATAACTTTACCCAGATGACTGAACTTATCCTGGGGCGCTTCGCGGTATTCAAATCCGTCACCAGTCACCAGCAGCAAGGTGCCATCTTCCAAAAACTGCATCTTGCCCCCGTAATGGGCGGGCGTCGCTTTTAAGGGCGCAGCAGTGTATATCGGTTCCAGCGATTCGACCGAGGTTTCGGTCAGCGTGCCTTTAACAATTCGCGTGCCATTCGCTGCTGCATCGCCGAATGCAAACGAGAGATAGACAGTCTGATTGGCATCGAATGCCGGGTCCAGGATGATATCGAAGTAGCCGCCCTGCCCGGCATAAAAAGTCTCCGGCAGTCCGGTAAGCGGTTCGCTAACGTCACCATCGTGACTGACGCGCACAAGCTCGCCGGGTTTCAAAGATACCAGGTAATCCCCGTCCGGCAGAAATGCGATTGACCAGGGGAAGTTCAAATCCTCAGCAACGGTTTCAATGGTGTAGTCGGCTTTCGCGGCGGTCGCCAGAAAAATCGCAATCGTGATCAGAAGAATTCGCATAACACTTTCACTCAACCTGGTAACGCGTCATCATATCAAAGAATTTCAGCAGCGCAGGTGTTTCAATGGTTAGAATCGTGGGTAGTTACCTTGCCGCAGTGCTTGCGACTTATGTTCTCGGTGCCATTTTTGTCAGCCAGGGCAATATCGCCAGCGTATTGGCCATGGGGTTCGAAGTAACCCTGGCACAAAGACTTGATGCCGCTGTGCACGATGTGACGCATATGTTCGACATCTATCTGCCGGTCATCGCGGTCGCCATGTTGATTGCCCTGGCGGTTGCCTCGCTGATTATCCGGTTTGTGCCGAATCTGAGATTGATTGGCTACGTACTCGCTGGTATCACGGGCATGATCGCAATCCATGTGGCTGTGAAAATGGTGTTTGGCATCTCTGGTATTGCGCCAACCAGGAGCATGATTGGTCTGCTGGCTCAGGGGCTTGCCGGCGGTGTGGGTGGCTACGTGTTCTACCTGCTTTGCCCCGTAAAAAAAGCGGCGGAATCCGCAGCCTAACGGACAGCCTCAGTACCAATAACTGATGCCTACCACGAGAGATAACCGCTGCTCATCTTCCCGGCGTATTGTTTCCCAGGCCAGTCCAGCATAAGTTGAAAAACGATCGGGTCTTTCATAGCGAAACCGAAGACCCAGTTCGATCTCGGAAATCCCGCTTTCTTTCCCAGACATCGCCTCCAGAGCCAGGGTGGTATCCAGCACCCAGTGCCTGCTCAGCGGCAGGTCGCGCTTAAACTCAAGATCTAAAAGGAACTCTCCTTGCCCGGTAAACAGCATCGCGTCCATATGAACGAAGTAAGGCGCTGTTCCTGAAAGACCGGCACCGAACCAGGTGCGATGCTCGTCGTCTTCAAAAGACCTGCGCAGGTAAGTGCCAAAATCCCAAAAAGGCGAGGAGGCCTGTCGAAGGCCAAGCTGCAGCACCGATTCTGCATGTTCGTTCGCCGCTTTTTCAGTTTCGATGCGATAGGCAAACTTGGATATTGCATCGCCATACCAACCCTCTATCTCAGCTTCGAAGGTTGACGCGCCCTGCCACTCCAGATGATCAACAAACACTGCATGCATGGACGCAGGCATACTCATCCCGGCGCCGGCAGCACGGGCATCAGCGACGCTAAACACGAACAGGAGCGCAAACGCGAAGGTACGCTTCATGAGACCTTGACCTCCCGAAACATACCCATCATGTGGAACATCAGATGACAGTGGTAGGCCCATCGGCCCCGGGCATCAACCTGCACATGGTAGGAAACTTTCGATCCCGGCTGAACCACGACTGTATGCTTTCGCGGTAAATAAACTGAACCTGTCTCCAACTCACTCCACATGCCATGCAGATGCATGGGGTGGTTCATCATGGTGTCGTTGACCAGCGTTACTCTGACACGCTCTCCATATCGCCATTGCAATGGCGGCGCATCAGCATAAGGAACGCCGTCGATGGACCATGTGTACCGTTCCATATTGCCGGTGAGATGAAGTTCGATTTCGCGGTCTGGGTCTCTCGCTTCAATGGGCTCAAGTCGCACCAGATCAGCATACGTCAAGACGCGTCGGCCGTCCCCGCGGAGATGCCTCAAGCCGACGCCCGGATCATCAAGCCGGTAGCGCGGCAACTCTGCACGCATATCAACATGTGGGCCAAACTCCGTCGCCTTGTGCGTCACGGGCGTGTCCGGGATCACTCGACGGTCAGGCGCTGATGTCTTGTGATCGGAATGATGATGCGCATGCCCCCGATGCTCGCGTGACATCCCCATATCCACATGTCCAAGCCGGGGCACAGGGTCCATGATTGGCGCTTCCGCCTTAATCCCCATCTCCGGGGTCAGATGCCCAAGGGCATAACCGCTTCGGTCCATCGCCTGCGCGAATAGGGGGAATGGTCGTTCTTCGCCGGGCTGAACGATCACATCCACGGTTTCCGCTACACCCAGACGAATATCATCTACGGTCACCGGATGCACATTCTGGCCGTCAGCGGCAACCACCTGCATCGGCAAACCTGGTATCCGCAAATCAAAAAATGTCATCGCTGAAGCATTGATAAAACGCAACCGAATGCGCTCGCGTCTCTCGAAGACAGCCTGCCATCCGGTTGCGGGTGGCAGCCCATTCATCAGATAGGTATAGGTGAACCCGGTCACATCTGAAATGTCTGCATCTTCCATGCGCATGAGGTTCCACATTTGCCGCTCAGCTAGTGTCGCCGAGACGCCCTTTGCCTTGATATCGTTCATCATGTCGATCAGGGATCGTCGATTCCTGTTGTAAAAGTGGCTGTTCTTTCGAAGATTCGAAAAGATTCGTTCCGGTGCTTCATCTGACCAGTCGCTCAAAACCACCACATAATCTCGGTCAACGGCATGTGGATCCGCCTCGACAGGATCAATGACCAGCGCACCGTAAAGGCCGGTTTGTTCCTGGAAACCGGAGTGACTGTGGTACCAGTAGGTGCCGCTCTGTCTGACTGGAAATTGGTACCTGAAGGTTTCGCCGGTGGCGATGCCAGGAAAACTGAGCCCGGGAACACCATCCATTTCGGTCGGCAGGATAAGTCCGTGCCAATGGATGGAACTGATCTCAGATAGCCTGTTGGTCACATCGATCGTCACCAGCTCGCCTTCTCGCCAGCGCAGCGTCGGCCCGGGTACCGCACCATTAATCGCTGTGGCGGTGCGTTGTCTGCCGGTCAGGTTGATCGATTGTTCGGCCAGCGACAGCTTGGCATGTCGGGTCTGCTGATCAGGTACCTTGCCAAGTAAGTTGTTAGCGAGCGGTGCGAGCACGCACCCCGTTACAAATTGTCGACGCGTTATCATGACGATGTTTTACAGCCTGAAGCCGCTAGAGGGTCAAGTGAAACCGGACTCGCTGCGCATTTGAAGCTGTCACAGGCTCTACCCGCCCGCGCTTGAAGGGCTAAAAAACTGTTGACGACCCAGCAGCAGAGAGCGGCCGAATCTTCGCGATTGGAGCTATTCACCTATCATAGATATCATCCACACCCTTAATTCGACGCAATCTGCCATCCTGTGATGTGAACTGGATACAAATATGACCATTAACGAAGATAAATGAGAGATAAATCGATGAATGCCACCGTAGAAGCGTTTAACCAGCTCGTACGCACTCGACGTTCGGTGCGAGGTTTTACCGCCGAGCAGGTTCCCGATGAAACCATGAGATCAATTTTCGAAACCGCGCAATGGGCGCCTTCCGGAACAAACGTACAACCGTGGCAAACTTACGTCGCATCAGGTGATGCCTGCGAGCGTCTTCGTCAGGGCTTCCTGTCCCGGTTTGACGCCGGCGAACCGGTGCACACGGACCACCCTGGCGATGGCAAGACTGGTACAGTTTTTCGCGACCGTAAGCGTGGCTGCGCCAAAGTCTTATACGACGCCATGGGGATTGAATGGGAAGACAAAGCCGGCCGAGGCAGAGCAGCCCGCCGCAACTTCGAATTCTTTGACGCGCCACATGCATTATTTCTGGGTATGCATGAAGCATTCGGCATGCAAAGCGCGGCCGACGTTGGCATGTATTCGCAGACCCTGATGTTGGCAATGACCGCGCATGGGGTTTCTTCCTGCGCCCAGGGGACCCTCAGAAATTATCCCGATTTCGTCCGTGAAGAATTTGGACTGCCGCCCGAAATCAAGATTCTGTTTGGCATCAGTTTTGGTTACGAAGATACCAGTGTTCCTGCCAATACTGCCCGGACAGTGAGAGCCGAGTTGGCAGAAACGGTGCAGTTCATCAACTGATACTCACGCGAACCGTCGCAGCTCTCGTTTGGCGATTGTGATCTTGTGCACCTCATCGGGGCCGTCGGCAATTCGTAGCGCACGCCCATTACGCCACATGGAGGCAATGGGTGTGTCGTCCGAGACGCCTAAAGCGCCCAAACACTGTATTGCCCTATCCAGCACATTCATCATCATGTTTGGCACCACAACCTTGGTCATGGCCAGTTCCTGACGGGCGTTCTCCTTGCCGGCAGTATCCATTTTCCAGGCGGCGTGCTGGGTAAGCAGCCGGGCCTGATCAATGTCCATACGTGAGGTGGCGATCCACTCCTGAACGAACTGAAAATCACGCAGTAACTGACCACGGGTCTCGCGTTGATTGGCATGCTTGCACATGATTTCAAAGGCGCGTTCTGCCACGCCGATTGAACGCATGCAGTGATGAATCCTGCCTGGGCCAAGCCGGGCCTGGGCAATCATAAAGCCGCCATTTTCGGGGCCCAACAGGTTCTCGTAAGGCACTCGGCAGTCGTTGTATTGGATCTCGCAGTGACCACCACCACGAGAGTGCCCCATCACTGAAACCGGGCGAATCAGATCGAATCCGGGTGCATCGGTGGGCACCAATATCATTGAGGCGCGCTCATGGGGGTTACCTCCGGGATTAGTCACGACCATCGCGATCGCGAACTCGGCACCAATCGCACCACTGGTAAACCATTTGTGGCCATTGATAACCCAGTCATCGCCATCCCGCACTGCTGTGGTTCGTAACCCCGTCGGATCAGCCCCGGACGAATCCGGCTCCGTCATAGAGAAGCAGCTACGAATCTCGCCTTCGAGCAACGGCACCAGATACTTGTCTTTTTGTGCCTCTGAACCGAACTGGGCCAGGATCTCGCCATTGCCGGTATCCGGCGCCTGGCAGTTAAAGACCCGAGAGGCTATCTGGCTGCGGCCCATGTATTCGCATAGCACGCCGTAATCGTGGTTCGAGATACCCGCACCCCATTCATCATCTGGCAGGTAAAGATTCCAGAGTCCCAGTGATTTCGCTTCGGTACGAAGCGCTTTCATGGTGGGTGTGTCCTCACCATTTTCGGTGGTTTCAGATTCTTCGGACACAGCCTTTTCCGCTGGGATGACTTTTTCGTCGATAAACCGAACGACCTGATCGTAAATAATTTTGCCTTCTTCTGAGATACCGAAATCCATGACTGCCTCGTCTGATCGATGATGGTTAACAATAGGCAGGAGCATAGCGGTGTGCTCTAAGAAACTAATTGTTCTGGATCAATAAAAAACTGCTGCCGAAAAAACAGGCTGCTTTGACGCTGGTACTGAGGGTAAAACCTACTTGCAGTAGCCACTATACTGCTTAGCGGCAGTAGTACCCCGCGAACAATCAACGGAAACGGAACAATCGAACGCCAACTCAGACCGTTAGAGCAATGCTGAATCTTTGGGAAAAGTGCAGGAATCGAGCTCCAAAAAGTGGCGGTTCAAACTAGCTGCTCTGGGCGTTTTCAATACAGAGTTGAGACCAGCCCTTCCTCGTCAGCGGGAGGTCAATATTGAACCGATTTCTCAGCGTCCCGCGAATATTCTTATAGGCTGCTCCCAGATACTCGCCTTCGGAAAACGCTGAGAGGTTGGGCGCACTGGCATTAAGGCTATGCGCGGAACGGACGTACATCGCCACTGTCGGGTCGACAATCGTCGTCATTTCTGACCAGATCCTGCGATGTTTGAAGTCGCTGAAGGTCGTCGGAACGTTAGCACGCCAAACGTAAGTTAGTCCCGGGGTCCAAAATTTTGAAAATACGCCTTTCGCATGGACGCTGTTGCCTCGAAAATTCAACATAACGCCTTTCGAAAACGAAATAGCGAACCTCCCCTGTCGATCCACAGTTTGCTGATTGTCAGAATACAGCGTTCGGATTCGCTCGACGTAGTCAATGCCAACAGCATCGTCATCATCAAGTCGAAACTCGGCGATATGTTGATCCGAATCCGGCCGGTGCGACAACGTCACTTCTTTTGCGACGTGCGCGAGCTTTTGCGCTTCAGGTTTTGCGGCAATAACAATTTGAGGGATATCTTCAACCAATTGCTCCAATCGCTTTCTTGCGGTTTCTGGCAATTGATCACCAATCAAAATCACCAGGGTAAAATCGCCATCAGTTTGTGCCCTCCAGCTCGGTAAAAAAACATGCTCAAAGAGAAACAGACGCTGGTCTAATCGCCAAGATGAATACAAAAAGTCGCGGCGCTCAGCAACTGATGAAAACGGCGGTAAATTTCCACTACGAGTCAAAGAATGCAGACTGCCTGGATAAGAGAAACGGCACAAACCGATGACAGGAAGTTTACTCACTGTTTATCGCGCCCAGGAACCTGCGAGAAACCGGTCTCGCTGTTTTTCGCAACCCGTCAGACGGATTCATGCGACACCTTCAACGCACGAATCGCTTTTGCTATTCTCTTCGCTGCGATTTTTGGGTAAAGATTTGCGACATCTACCCGAAGTGTCTCTATACCCTCTAATGATTTCAGGTCACTAAAATCCCGCCAACCGTGCTGAAGCCGCACAACGAGCCTGGGCCGATGGTCCCCTCTATAGAGATCTAACAGTTTGGGAATCATTCGCTGTTGCGGGCCTATCACCAGAACATCAGCTGTGAGGATCGCATCGACCAACATGAACAACTTGCTATCACTCTCGCCAACAACACACTGGACGCCATCGATGCGCTCGAAGGACGAATATTTTTTTTCGTTGTACGATTCCCGGGTGGCCAACAGGCTGTCTAATTGATCCTTATCGAGATTAAGTGTGCCGCGCACACCATCATCCGTCAGCGCTTTTTTGAGTGCTCTTTCAAGCAAATCAAAAGTACGTTCATAGCCATCTGAAAAAACGCGCGTATCACATGGCTCCGTATCAAGTTCAAGTAGTAGATTCGAGACAACCTGATAAAAAGTCTCAGGTTCAACGATCTTACCCATCAGCGCGTCAACATCGGGGTACTCACTGTATTCCTGATCAAGGTTTCGATGAATCACAGTTTGCCACGGCGTTTCCAGAACACCGGTGTCGCCCTGGCGAATGTGTACCAACATCTTGATGCAATTCTGCCGAAAGCCACCCGGCAAAGGCGATGCGGACCTGGCATGACGATACCGCCCCAGAAAATCCACTCTATCATTCACAAACTGGAACTCTCGCGATACTGTGCGTGCAACCCCGTAAGCGGTGCTCATATCAAGGACCACGAGTTTATCTGCCCCCTGATCTAAAGATGAATCACCCGCCTTTGTCGAGATCGCTTGCTTAAGTTGCTCAAAGCCGAAGTCTGCCATCGAATCAAATTTAACGGCGACCCGAGCCATATCCCGATACGGCGCATCCTTTATCGACCTGGGCCAGTCACTCTCCAGACCTAGAAAACCTGAGATCTCATCCGAACTTCTGGGGGAGGTCAACGGCGAGTGAACGAATTCACCCCCAGCTTCTATGCCAAGGCAATAAAGCGATCTGAATCGAGTGAGCGTGTCTGTAAAACCCACGCCAATGCCTTTACCTAAAAATTGAACCGAGAAATAAAATGAATTCATGCTGCCTGGCTAAAATCTAATCCGTACTCAGCATCAGTTTACCGGTCTGGACATCGGGATTGCTATCTCATCATCAGCAATATCGGTAGGATATAGGGAATACCAAAAGAAAAACCCAGAAACCTAACACCCTCTGAATCAAGCGGCACAGGTTTAACCGAAATTTATACAGGATCAGTCGGAACTAAACTATGAGCGAAAGCGGACAAACGAACCAGGAAGCCTTCGGAACCATCGACTCCATATCTGGCAACCTGATCCTCGGCTGGGCAGGCAGGGATAGTGAAGCAAAAACAATTAGCGTTAGCTTGCGTCTGGGAGATGTTGTCGTCGCCAGCGGCGAGGCTACCACGCAAAGGGACGATCTTCAGGCGATAGAAGAACTTAGACATTGCAGAGGCTTCAGCATCAGGTTTGACCCCGGCTGGTTTTCCAGGCTGAGCGCGGTTCCAGGAAAGACGCGACTGGCACTCTATTGCGACGAAAACCTGGTAGATACGACTGAACATCAGTTTTTTCGGAAACCTACCGAATCAACGAAGAAGAGTCCGATTTTCGGCAGTCTGGATTCCCTGGCAGACGGCTATCTTTCCGGTTGGGCCGCTCACGAAGGCCTGAGCGATGCAGTCTCGATTGAAATCATGGCCAACGACAAAGTCGTGGGTCGGGTCATCGCTGACAGAGAAAGACCAGATCTTTTTGCTCACCCAAGGACAAACTCCACCCGACACGGATTTCATTATCGTTTAAGCATTCCGACGGAACGTGAGTTCTGGTTGACCATTAGGGAATCAGCTTCACAGACGCCAATCTCCACTGCAAAGTTTCACTCCGTGTACGACAAAGAATCGCTGACTTTTCTTGATGAGCAGGCAGGGCTCGAAAAACACACAACCGATGACATCGCGAGCTTCACCAGACTTGAGAGCTTGCACCTCGCCATTGAGAAGGGCCAACTCCAGGAGGCCGCTCGTCTGGCACTTGCCACCTATCAGCAAAACGGTCAACAGAGCATGCATGAAACGGCTGTTGCTGTGCTGTTGGCGATCGGTGACTTCTCGCGTGCATTCGAACTAATTCAGAGCGCCGCCGATACAGTTTCTGACCGGATTCGCTCGTTATACACCGATTATCTATCACCGCTGTGGTCAGACATGGAAGACATCGATTATTGGCCGGCCAGCAGGACCACGGTCGGCAAGTTCGAGCACTTACAGACACTGGTAAAGCTGGATTTACGTCTTGACACCATTGACGGCTTCAAACCTGAAAACCTGCTGGCACGAGCACTCATGTCGGGCAAGCTCCTCAAGACTGAGACCGTTGAGCAAATCAGCCTCCAACTTACTCGCAGCCCTGCCCCCGAATCATTATTAGAAAGGTACCAACAGGCATCCATGTTCGCCCTGGAAATCTGGCGCAGCATGGTTATCTCGGATACGAGCGCGTTGAAGCTGTTATCGCGCCAGAGGCGAGAATTCAGCTCGATTGGCAACTCGATTCCCGTGATTGGCACAGCACTCGAAAATCTCCTGAGCAACTACCTCCGGGTAATCTTCGCAACAGCAAAAAAAGAAGATCTCAGCTTCCTTAATCTCAATCACTTCGCTGAACTGTATCGTGATGACGAAGGGTTAAACTCAACGCTGTTTAATCTTTCGAAAAAGTTGGTACTGGCAGACATCGATTTTCTGAATTCTAACTACTCATCCGCCTTCGCTGGATTGCAGGAGGTGTTTTCGATCGACCCCCATTTCGTCGATTGGAATTGTGTATATTTCAGCGAAATCTGTTGGGAGCAAATAGTCACTTCTGAAGAACTACCCAATGAGCTTAATGAGCACTTGAAGCTACGCTTGATCAACGACCGTGCTAACGAGAAAGACTGCTTGATGATTTTGAAGAAGATCATCAAAGAGGCCGAGCAGGCCCAATCGAGTGATGAGTTTTATATCGACATTAAGGTGATTCAGCGGTTGCTGCCTCAAATCGGGAGGCACGCATTTTCCCAAGAGTTTTCCAACCTTTTAAAAGCTGAGCTCCCAAAGCTTGAGGCCTATCTGGGCACCATACCTTTCAAAGCCTATCTTGATCCTATTGGATCAATATCCAACCATCCCAGAGACCACTTGAACAAGCACCTGGTACTGCCCGAGTTTGAACTCGACTTTCTTGCTGCAGAGATAACTCGAAACGCCACCTTAGATACTGAAGACCGACGTTACGAGGATACGGCAGTAAGCCAACATCGGCTAAGTAGTGAAGAACCGTTATCAGTACTTAAATTTTGCGAGGACCACTTATCGGTGACGCAGTATTTAAAAGATGCTGACAACAACTGCGCGATAGTGGATGAAACGGGATGTTTTGATCCTGATGGAAATGAGATTGATATCAAGTCCTGGCTTTCATCAGTTGAAAACTTGCTAATTTTAGACCTGGGTCACTTGTGCCACCCCGGGGCATCATTTCCCAGCGGAGACCAACTCGTCTACGAAAATGGTAACAGTAAATCCACGCTCTTACGTAACAAAACCGCAGCTGCCGCAATAAAGCGCCTGACCGCAACAAAAAACCCTCACGAGCTTTTGGGGACACATCGCGAGAGTATCGCTTCAGTCAGCACCCAGCCAACAGGCCAATTGCTCAGATCAGGCGACCAGATCAAACCTGAGCGCTTGATAAACGTCAGCCTACCGATTTGGCATTATGAAGAAGAAGAATGGGCGCATGCTTACTGCTATCAGCTAAACGCCGGTCTGCAAGACGCTGTCGTCAGCATCAACACACCAACCATCAGCTTGATTGGCAATCAACAACTGCTGGAGAATGATGAGGCTGAACTGGCGGCGTTCATTGTTGAAAGAAACGAAGAAACCAAGCTTAAGACACTGCTCAGTTACTATCGCAATCTCGGTGTAGACAAGTTTTACATCATAGACAATGCATCCGACGAATTTACCAGGCTGCAAGAAGAACTGGGTGCTGACGACGTTCTTTTCGTTAGCACGCCTCAACCTTACTCGCAATCGCTCTACGGCATTCAATGGGTGGAGAGCCTGATCCGACTGTATCGCCCCAACCAATGGAACCTTGTTGTCGACGCTGATGAACTGCTTGTTATTGACTCTCGGTACAAAGACTTGAAAGCAATGTGCCAGGCGCTTGAAGACCAGGGGAAAAACGGGCTGCATGCGCTGTTCGTTGACATGTATAGCAAAGAACCGATGCGATCAGTGAGTTTCGACGATGACATTATGAAAAACTGCAAACACTATGATCGACGTTTCTACACACGATTTACACCGCTGGGAGGAAGCCTTGCGAAGCTCCCCACATTCCAGGGCGGTGTGAGATCGAGAGTCTTTGATCTGGAAAGCGTCGTATTGAACAAGGTGCCGCTGTTCAGGTTTGAGCCGAATATGCGGTTACGGGAAGGCGTGCACTGGATCGAAGAGGCAGAACTGAATTATGGCAACGCCCTGTTAATGCATTTCAAGTACGTCGACACTTTTCATGAGTATGCCAAAGTCGAAAGCCAAAGAGGTCAACACTGGAATGGTGCAAGTGAGTATATGCGATACTCTGAGTTTCTGACGGCAAATCCAGATTACTCGCTTTTTGATGCGATTCATTCTGAGGCATTTGAAGACATTGAGCGATTCTATCAGAACCTGTTTAAGGCATTCTGACGGTAAACATCCAGTGGCGAGCGTCGACGTTTGAAAACCTACAACGATCTAACGAATGAAGCACATGCCGCCGCATTGCGTGGTGACCATAAATCAGCGATCACACTCTACCGACGAGCCGCTTCAAAACGCTGGGACTGCTATCCCGCCTTGATGGGCCTGGCCAGCGCCCAGACCTGGCAGAGTCAGTTTTTTGAGGCGTTGCAAACACAACTTCTCGCCTCCGCGATGTTTCCTGAGCAAATGCAGGACTATTTCGTTCTCAAAACCCGCATCAAGTCCAAGATCATCAGAGACCAGGATAAACGACTACTTTCGTATACGATCAAGGCGCTTTACCGACTTCGCGATTTGTTGCAACACAATTATTTCGCAACTGACTTTCTGGCTGAAATGCTATTGCTGGACGGACAGCGCGAGCCTGCCATGGAACTGAAATACCATGCGACAGCCTGCAATGCCGCCAGCTCAAAAAAACTTGGACTGGACGACTTTTCAGATAGTCCCGGTAAACTGCCCGATTTTTTTGTGATAGGTCCACAGAAAACCGCGACTACCACGCTGTACGCGTTGCTCACCCAAAGTCCTGACGTTTATCCCGCCATCAACAAAGAACTGTTTTTTTTTGATGGCCCCAGCTTTTCTGAAGGCATCGAATGGTACCAATGTCATTTCCCGGCACCAAAGGGCGACAACCATCTTGTCACCGGCGAAGCAACGGCGACCTACTTCCAGTCACCTCTTGTCCCTGAGCGAATGGCAATCATGGTGCCAAACGCCAAGCTCATCTTTACCTTACGGGCACCAGCAAAGCGCTCGATTTCAAGCTTCTACATGGAAAAACGACACGGCAGAGAGGATAGAAATCTCTACGAAGCGATTTCAAGCGAGGTGGAGTTTCTGCGTACTCATCCACTTCCCGAAAAAGGTCACCCTGCCAATTATTTTAAACAAGGCCACAAAGGGTATGTGCTGTTCAGCCTTTATCAGCATTACCTGAAGGAGTACCTGGCTTTGTTCCCTTCCGATCAGGTGAAAATCATTTCTTCAGAGGCGATGCGCGAGCCGGAGCAAACCGTTACGGAGTTGTGTGAGTTTTTAGGTGTGCAACCCCCATTGTTCCAGACGGAAAATGCAGAGCGCAACGTTGGTGAGTATCCCGAGGATGAGGACTACCGCCAAAGCCTGGAAACGATGAACAGTTTCTTTAATGAGTTTCCTGACCTGGTCGGGGAGCAGTGGCTGGTCAATCCGTGATACTGGTAAGCGGGGTTTCTGGCAGCTCAGCAAAGCCGGACTCCAGCACCAAATCATAGAGCTGATAGTCTGACATTAGCTGCGCTCTGATCAGTTGCCTAACGTCGTCGGGTATATCCGACGCCTTGTCAGGCGACACGTTTTTTCGGGGAATCACAACTTTCTGGCCTAGTTTCTCGGAAAGAAATTCAGAAACAAGATCCGTCCTTTCAAAATCAAACAAGTATTTAACCCCGTATGACCCGTCACCCAGTTTCACAAAGTTGGCCTGACTACCCACCTTGGCGAACGCTGGTTGATCTTCTTGCAGATACGCGGCCACAAACTCACGAAAGGTAATATCTCCGGTGTAGTTCCGATGCCTGGGATTCGTTTTTACTGACAGGTTTTCCCTGGAACGATATCTGTACCAGCTATTCAACCAGTCCGCCGGCTCTCTAATCAGGCAGAAGGTCTCTAGCTCGTCCGATAGCCAACCCCTGCTCAGCAGAAAAGGTGCAACCCATTTCCGGAATTGTTGTGGGCGGAGGTGCTTGACCAGGGGGTTCTTCTGAAAAACAATCTCGCAGTGCGGAGCAATCACCGCCTCTATCGAGGTAGAAGCACACTTGGGCACCGAGAAAAACACAAAGCGATTAACGACTGAAACCATCATGTGTTGGTGCCTTGGGGTAGGTCAGACCGACCCTCTCTAACGAATTTGCCAATGCTCATCAATTAACTCTGGGCCAAGCGCCATGCGCGCGGCTTTGTACTGTGATTCAAAAAAAGGACGGAATTCCAGAAGTTGATCTGAATCGAGCCTGACCTTGCCACCTTCCTTCTTCTTAGTATCGTAGTTACCGGCCACAAAGGGTATCTCCAGATATCGACACAGTGCTTCGATCGATGCATCCGTGAAAAGCGTTTCATAGAGTGTAATAAACCTACGTTCACCGAAAACGCTGTTCAAATTCTCTATTGTCGATCCGTAGTCACCTCGGATCGCCAAGTTTTTTGATTCCATCAGCGACTTCATCCGCTTGTGAAGCAGCTTGCGCGACACTTTCTTTTTCTTAGAGCCCAATTGCATTTTGGCAGCCGACTGTAACCGAAGTACCGGTTCGCGTATCAGGAATACCGGCAGGACATCGATATCACGCTTCTCGAACTCATCCTTAATCATTTGCAGGGTTGCCACACTTAATCCTGCGTAAGTTGGCGTGATATCACAGCATGCCAGCGTGCCTTCTTCTCTCAGCAAACCGGAAAAGTAGTCGAAGTAGCTATTGGGGTTAGCATAAAAATTAAAACGTCGAACCACTTTCCCCGGGAGCTTGTCATCCTCCCCGCTTTCCAGCGCCGCTTGCATCTGGTCGACCGATTCATTGACGAAGTGATTAATATCAAGGGTCATTTGATCGAACAGGTGGTACTCCTTTCGAAACCCGGTGTTTACGTCTGATCGCCTGAACAGGTAAGACCAAAGCCAACTGGTACCTGACTTCTGCGCACCAACGCCCAAAACAAATTTTTTCCGTTTCATCATCTCTTAAGATTCACATTCAGCAGAACGCTATCGCAGCTGAACGACAGCCGCTATCATAATCAACAAGTTTTTAATCAGGACCGAAGTTTAGCTGGCTTCGGGCCATATAGCAGCTGGGAATAAATCGTGGAAAATGCAGTTTACAACCTGGTCGATGTATTCGCCGGCAGGTTTCACGGCGCAGGTAATCTGGCCGCACATATTGCATCACAAATGCACAGCGATGAGCGCGCGACTATCATGCGTCCCGGCATGAAAACACCTTCGTTGATGTTCAGAAACATTGACCTGGGTGGCAAGTGCTGGATTATCGATTCACCGATTCAACTCAACCAGTTGGATTCCGTCGTCATTTCTAACGGCTGTATTGTTGCCGGCCCAAACTTCCCCGACGACGGGTACGTGTTTGAAATCACAGGTGCTAACACCGTGAAATTTGAGAATTTGTTGGTAGAGTGCTCAAAAAGGGCCAATGGCTTCTTCTTCAACAGGTTCATTCGTGTAAGAGTGGAAGACTGCACTATTCTCCACCAGAAGCACTTCGGCATTTATGGCAATCCGACTGGCGCAAACCACGAGTTAGAAGTCGTCAAATGCAACATCATGGAGTTTGTCTTTGGCGATGGAGAACCCGGAAAAAACAACGAAGGCATTGTGCCGGACTTTAAGGAGGCACGGAACCGCACGTCGGTCGGCGTTTTTTTAGGACAAGCTGATAATGTCGTTGCGGACTGCAATATCAACCTGTGCAGAGTGGGCATTCGCGTTGGCATGCGTGCAAATCGCATCCAGGGCAACCACATTACCGCCGGTAAAACCTACAGCAATGCGCTGTTCAACTGCATTGAACTGGATCGAGGCGTCAAATCGTCATGTCTTATCGTCAACAACTACCTCGACAATGGTCGCCTCTACATCAAGACATCTGCCCGATCAGTCTCGCACAGGAATTATGTCACCGTTACTGACAATCTGTTTTATCGAGGGTTCAATCACCCGATTGACGACGAGTTCAATCACGTCGTGATTGAGCCTAGCGAACCTGGCAGTTCACTAACGAACCTGATCATTGCATCAAATCAGTTTTACAATCAGGACGAGAATCTGGACGAAATCGAAGAGCGGTTGATCACACCCATTCGAGTCGCGACCAATGAACCCAACAGCATCGATCCCGGACTAACAACAGGGAGTCGAATGTCCGGGAACTCATTTACCTGGTGGGGCAAGTTCAAAGTAAAACCGATGGGCACCCAAGCGACGCGCTATGTCGACCTCGTTGACACGGCGCTTACCGTAGACTTCAGTGACATCCTGCCCTGGGGTGCCATATCTCTGGTATCCCTTCAGCGAGAAGGCGGTGGATCGCTTGCAGGTGAAGTGGATGTTGTTATTAACGGCGAAAAGAAGGTTAAGTTGACCTCGAGTAAACCCCTTAAAGAGAGGGTCATGGTGACAGTCTCAGTTGATACCAGATATGGTGGCTTGGATTATGTCGTTCATTGATTCAGTTCATCAGAGCCGTTTTTGGCGACGTTTGAGCAAATCCGAATGGGACGAAGGTGCGGCGCGCCATCTCCTGTTGCGCGCCGGCATTTCTGCCAGACCAGAACTCTTGGCGCGGGCACTGGCGAGTGATATGTCATCGACGGTCGGCCGTTTACTGGGAACGCCGGAAAGACTCGAAACACCGCAGGTTGTCGAAGATCGCCTGTCGGAGGAACGTCGCTTGTTGCGCGCCAGACGCAAGTCGAAGAAGAAAGCTGAGCGCAGAAAAATAAGCCAGCAGGTTCGCAGACTGAACAAGAAAGCCAGGGTGGACTTTAATCTGCTCTGGCTGAGTCGGGCGGCGGATCCCAGCTTCGCTGCTCAAGAAAAGTTCGTCATGTTCCTGCAAAACGTGCTGGTTGTTTCCTCACAATCCGTGCCAAGGGCGAGGCTGTTAATCGACTACCAGAATATTCTGCGGCAGCATGGTCAGGGTGACTATCGGGCCCTGATTAAAAAAGTGACTCGCTCTCCTGCAATGATTCAATACCTGAATCTTGATGACAATGAAGCACAGGCGCCGAACGAGAATTTCGCAAGAGAGTTACTGGAACTGTTTACGCTGGGCGAAGGCAATTACACCGAGCGCGATATCAAGGAAGCGGCGAGAGCCTTCACCGGTTATACGGCGAAATCGAGAAGATTCGTGTTCGAAGAAGAAAAACACGACGCAAGCGAAAAGTCGGTGTTCGGACAAACAGGGAAATTCCATGGGGACGACATTGTCGATCTGATTTTTGATCAACCTGCTTCGACAACCTTCCTGCCCGGCGAACTGATTCGTTACTACCTTACCGACGGTCCGTTTCCCCGGGAAGCAACGCTGGAGCTTGGAAGCCTGTGGCGGGATAGTGGTTTCAATAGTCGGATGCTGCTTGAAACGCTTTTTAACAGTGAACTTTTCTACGCGAATCAATTTCGCGGTGAAAAAATAAAGTCACCGCTGGATTTCCTTCTGGGCACGACGCAAGACCTGAGATTGGACACCCCCGTATTCCCATCCGCATCTTTGGATATCTTGAAAAAGATGGGACAGGAGTTGTTACGACCGCCGAACGTCGGCGGCTGGTCAGGTGCGCGCAGTTGGGTGAATACACCAGCTATTCGAACACGCCAGGCATGGCTGGCGAGGATATTGGGAGAAGCAGACGACGAGGATGAAGGCTTGTCGGCGGTTGACCTGGAATTCGTCAGAAGACTCGGTAACAAAGACAATGAAGACTATTTCGCCAGCGAAAGTCATTGGCGAGATAAATTGGAGATCACAGGTCCGGAAGCCGCACTGGCGTACGCCCAGCGTACGCTGGCTAATCCACTCGACAGTCACGAACAATCATTGGTGATCGCTGCGGCAAAGAGATCTACAACACCGGTTTCAACCGTTTTCGAAGCAATTCTAAACCACCCTAAACACTATCTTTGTTGAGCCAACTGATGTCCGAAGAGTCCGATCAATGAACAAAAAAGTAGCCCGCACGATCTCGAGACGCCAAATGCTCGCTCTGATGGGTCTCACGGCTGTATCTCCGGGCCTGATGGCGATTAACTTCGAGCGCAGATTGCTGAAGCAGACACTACGTCAATATTTGCGGCCATCGAACGGCGCACGTACTGAGCAAAAAGGGTCTGCCTCCGCCGCTGGTGACACCAGAGTCCTGGTGCTTGTCCATCTCGCGGGTGGCAATGATGGACTGAATACCGTGGTCCCGCTGAAGGACAAAATGTACCGAAAGGCGAGGCCAACGCTATCCCTTTCAAATCGCCAGATTATTGAGGTAACCGAAGAGGTCGGCCTCAATGCAAATCTCGCGGGGCTGGTCGACCAATTCGAGCAGAAAAAACTGGCGATAGTTCAGGGCGTCGGCTACGAGCGGCCTAACCGGAGTCATTTCAGATCGCTGGAAATCTGGGAGACTGGTAGTCGCAGCACCGAAGAACTGGAAACAGGCTGGTTGGCCAGACATCTGTCTAACAGCACCCGTGAACCGGACGATCCTACGCCGCAGGCCATCCATATGGGGAGCGAAATACCGGAAGCACTATATTCCCCCGACGCTCCACAGATTTTTGGTGTACCGTCAAAAGATCAACGAGTTGCTTCGAGAGTTTTCCCTGGCGACTTCACGAATATCGATGCGTTAACCAGTGAAAGTAATCTTGCTTATGTCGCAGAGTCAGTCGCGGCCACTGCCAATATGGAAAAGGAAGTGTTAGAACTGCTGCAGGACGATAAGGCGCGTCGCAGCAAGCGTTATCCCGATTCCCGCTTTTCCAGGAAACTTCTCGCTATCGCCAACCTTATTAATGCCGGACTGGCCACACCCGTCTACCATTTGCAGCTTGGTGGCTTCGACACCCATGCTAATCAGGACCGGAAACACGCCAAACTGTTAAAAACGCTGTCAGAAGGTCTGTCCGCTTTTCAAGATGACCTTGACGAACGTGGCATTGCTGACAATGTGCTGACCATGACCTACTCGGAGTTCGGACGCCGACCCTGGGAGAACAAGAGTGGTGGCACTGATCATGGTACGGCCGCCCCACTGTTTCTAATGGGACCAGCCGTGAACGGTGGTGTCATTGGATCCAGTGCACCGATCACGGCTAACCCAAAAGCCGACCTGCCTTTCACTACCGATTTTAAGAACATCTATGCAACCGTCCTGAAGGATTGGTTTTCCAGCGATCCAAAAAAAGTGTTAGGCGGCCACTATCCGACTCTGCCAGTGATCAATTCTGGTGCTTGATAGTTCGGCCTGCCTTAGGTTGATGCACGGAAAAAGCTGATTGATAAAATTACGACATTTCGTCGTCAAATCCTTTCTTGAAGCTAATCAACACTCTATACTCCCCGCGTAATTGTGCCTTTGAAAACAAGCTCAATCGTAGACCGTTTAGTTTAGTTAACAACTTCAGGAGAATACCGCCATGGCCCGCTTTACCCGCAAAATGCTGGAAAACATGCCCCGTTCAAAAATATCTGAATCAGTTTGGGCTGCGGTGCTCGGTATCGCGACCACCTATAGGGCCCAGGCCGACGAAGTTTCGGATCCCACAAAAGATATTGACAAGGTTTGGTCCGATCGAACGAAAGAAGAGGCATCAGCCAACGCGGCCGCCAGTGCGGCAGGTGGCAGACGTACCGCTGAAGAGCCTATTCTTGGAGATGGCACAACAGCGACGCATGCTGGCGAACAAGGTGGTGTTTCAGAGGAACAGCCCGCCGTTGATCCGGCCGACGAGCAACAGATTGCTGCTGCATCCGGTTCTGGTGAGCAAACTGAAGCGACACCCGCGGATGCCGGGTCTGAGCAAAACCTGAATGTGAACACGTCGACCGCTGACGTTGAGCAAACCGAAGCACAAACTTCAGAAGAACTTGCGGCAGAAGCAGAAGCTTTTTCAGATGCTGAACTTGCGGGCGCGAGCGACGCGGGCACGCTAGCCGATGAATCACCAATGGTTAGCGGTCTCGAAGTGAGCACCGCGTTGCTGGCACTGCTCGGTGTCGGTGCCGTTGTTGCCCTGGCCAACGACGATGACGACGATGACGACGTTCCGGTCACGCCACCTGTCGGCGGAGAACCAGAACCAGAACCCCTCCCAGAACCTGAGCCAGAACCTGAACCCGAACCAGAACCCGAACCAGAACCTGAGCCCGAACCAGAACCTGAGCCCGAACCAGAACCTGAGCCTGAGCCAGAACCCGCGCCAGATGTTAGTGGTGTTGCGGTCGATGGTTACATCGCCGGCGCAACCGTATGGGCTGACAAGGATGGCGATGGGGTCAGAGATACAAGCTCAGACTCGACACTGAATGAAATAACAACGACAGATAGCGCAGGTAACTTCAATATCGGACCTGCCGCTGAAGGCACGGTTGTTCGCGTCGATGCCGGCGGAACTGATGTCCTGACCGGTGAGCCCATTTCAACAGACCTCACGGGTACTGTCACCGGTGGTCAAGTGGTCGTTTCACCGCTGACAACCCTGCTGGCACAAGGCGTTAGCGAAGCTGACCTGAAAGACGCACTGGGTATTAGCGCCGATGTCGATCTCGCCACATTTGATCCGGTTGCGGCACTCAACGATCCTGCAACAGCGGCGCTTGGCGAAGATGTATTTATCGCTGCCCAGCAGGTCATGACGGCACTGCAGGTCGGTGTTGCGGGCGGTGAGGGAACCGTCGAAGAAGTTGCTGCCACACTGGCTTCGAGTATCACTAACGCAGAAGAGGGTGAAAACTTCTCTGACGCGGTTGAAGATACGCTGCCAGAAAACCTGGCAACGGCCGTTAATACTGTCAACGACGTAATCGAAACATCATTGGCAGCCGCTGAGGATGGAACCGGAGGTATCGCCAATGCGGTTGCGACCGGTAACTTCCAGGCCGTTGCCGATGTTGTTGACGTTGTCGGTGTTGCGCAGACAGATCTGGTTAACGATGTCGAATTCACCGAGGCGACCGAGGGTGTAGAGTTCGACCCGTCAAACTGGGACTCTGCCGACGAAGTTAATACACGGGCAGACGACTGGGTACCAGAACTCAACGAAGATAACTTCGAATATCTGGTGGAGTCGGGGCTTTCACTCGATGGTGCAGAGCTGGAAATTCTCGATCCCGAGTTCATTAACCAGCTCACCACAGATCCAACGCTTGATAACACTGTATTCCAAGGTTCCAACATCATCACAACGCCGGATAACGAAGGTTCCCTGGATACTGCTTTGGGCATTGACGTCGGCACCGGAGATTACGGCGTTTCGTAGACAGCGTACGGACACCGGTACTTCAAAAAAGGGTGATTAATATCACCCTTTTTTTTTGCAGAGAGGCTACAATTCGCGCTTATGGCACTTAGTATAAACATTGGTAATGGGGCTTTCCTATCAACGCTCCTGAACAAGGACCATGGTCCAATTACGCAAATCGTGCTGAATAGTCGTAAGACTATTTACTTCGCGTTTTTTCTTACGGCCATCGCAGAAATACTCTCTTTTGCCCCCATCATTTACATGATGAACCTGTTCGATCGGGTCCTTTCTAGTAGAAGCACGACAACACTGATATCGCTAACCGTTCTGCTGCTTGCCGCATACGTCTTCACCAATGCCGTTGAATGGCTAAGACGCAGGCTGCTCGTAAGGTTCGCAATGCGAATGGATTGGGATACTTCGATCAATGTTTTTGATGCCTCCTTTCGCAAATTCGCTGGTCGCAAGTCCATCAACGTTCAGCAAATTATGGGAGACATGGTCGAGCTGAGAAGCTTTTTTCAGGGGCAAGCTTTCCTGTGTCTGCTCCAGGTGCCTTTTGCCCTCATTTTCGCCTTACTCGCCTATTTGTTTCATCCATGGCTCTGCTACTTTGCTTTCGCATGTCTGACAATCCTGACCGTGCTTGCTTATCTTAAGCAACGAGCGGCAACCCCATTGATGAGAGCAGCTAACTCTGTTTCGGCTGAAAACGATCGAAAAGTTTCAGAGTCACTTCGACATTCTGAAACTGCCCTGGCTTTGGGCATGATGTCGAACATCCGGAACCGCTGGTATGAGAGCCATGAGACAGATCTGATGGTTCAGGCAAACGCGACGGAGGCATCAGGGCTTTTGGGCGGCTTAGCGGCACTCCTCACCCGAGCATTGCCACAGCTTTCGATCGGTTTGATGATTTTCCTCGCCATCAAGGGCGAAGTTACCGGCGGCATGGCAATTGCCGGCATGTTCCTGATCTCGAGAACAATGAGGCCCGTTCAGGGACTGATGAACGAATGGCACAAAATCGTCCGTGCAAAGTTGGCAATGGAGCGACTTGAAGAATTACTCGCCGAAGATATCGCATGGCAGGAACGCATGCCCCTTCCTGAACCTATTGGGGAGCTGAGTGTTAATGGCCTGTACGCACTTACCCCTGACCGGAGCCGCACCATTCTTTCAGGAATAAAATTCGCCGTTGAACCAGGCCAGGTACTGGCAATCGTCGGTCCAAGCGCAGCAGGAAAAACCACACTGGTTAAACACCTGGTTGGTATTCTGTCGCCAACAACGGGCGATGTCCGACTTGATGGCGTAAACGTTGGAGAGTGGGTGAGATCCAACGATTGCCCCAATATCGGCTACGTGCCACAGGAAACTATGCTCCTGGAAGGCACCGTTTCTGAGAACATCGCCCGCATGGGTGAGGTCAATCCTGATGCGGTGGTTAGCGCAGCGAAAATGGCAGGGATACACAAGACCATCCTTGGCTACCCCAAGGGATACGAGACACCAGTTGGCGAAAACGGTCATCCGGTCACAGGTGGCGAACGCCAGCGGTTGCTGATAGCAAGGGCCTATTACGGCGACCCCTCACTACTTGTTATGGATGAACCAAGTTCAAGCCTGGACGCCCAGTCGGAAAAACAACTCATCCAGACAATTGACCTGCTTCGCGACCGGGGCAAAACTGTCATACTGACTTCTCACAAACCGACGTTGGTATCGACAGCAGACCTTGTGCTCGTGCTTGACGGAGGCATCCAGTCCGGTTTCGGTCCTGCGAATGAGTTGGCCCAACAAGCGAAAAAACAAGCGCGTGTGCTGCGAAGAATGAAACCACGCGCACCTGCCTCCGACAAAGAATAGATTTCGAGCAGGCATGTATGCAATTTTATCAGAAGCTAAAATCCGCGATTGACCCATACGATCCGTCCAAACTATCACCACAGGGCGGCATCGAACCTTTTTTGCTGCAAGAGTCTGAGATAAAACATAAAGCTTCACGCTATTTCCTGGTTGCCCTGGTCGTTTTTATGATTTGGGCACTGACAGCCCCTCTCGATGCGGGAGTACATGTCACCGGCTCCGTCGTTGTGCAAGGAAATCGTAAAGCGGTTCAACATCCTCAAGGTGGGGTTGTTCAAGAAATCCTTGTCGAGGAAGGATCAATCGTCGCTCAGGGAGAGACGCTGGTCCGGATAAACCCACTTTCCGCTCAAGCAGCACTTAATTCTGCCGAATTGGAATTCGCCAACGCGATTTCAACTGAATCCCGCCTATACGCTGAACGCGAAATGGCAGATAAGATAGCGTGGCTCTCCCCAGATGGCCTGGAAATTGAATCTGCCAAACTTAGCGAAATACAAAAACTGCAATCTCGTTTGTTTGAATCCAGGCAAACAGAAATCCGAAACAAAATCAGCATATTGGAAGAACAGATTGGCAGTTATGAAAACCAGATCAATGAACTTGGCGAAGTCATCGATATCAAAAAGCATCAACTGAGATTGCTCTCCGAAGAAGCTGACAACAATGCCAAACTGGCAGAGGAAGGATACGTCCCTCGAAGTCGTGCGAATGAGCTCGAAAGAGCACGCAGTGATCTTCTCGCAAGTATTGCTACGACGTCATCAGAGGTATCAAAAATCAGATCAAGCATCACCTCGACGCGACTGCAGATTTCGCAGGAAAGATCTGCCTACTTCAAGGAAGTTGATGAGCAACTCAGGGAAACGCAGCAACAAAGGAAGGCGACCAGATCAAATTTGGATGCACTACGATTCAACCTCAGTCTTGCCGATCTAAAAGCACCTGTTGGTGGAACGGTTGTGGGGCTGAACATTTTCACGGAAGGTGGCGTGATCAGCCAGGGCGAAGTGCTGATGGAAATCGTGCCACAAGAAAAGGGCCTAATCACCGAGGTGAAGGTACCGACGAACCTGATCGACAAGGTACACGTGGGCTTGGAAGCCGACGTTCGCTTTACCGCATTTAGCTTAACAACCACACCCGTCATTCCAGGCAGAGTGGTACTGGTCGGCGCTGACAAGCTGACATCTACAGAGCAAGGCGCTGCAACCGCCCCTCCCGAGTTCTATCTGGCAAAAATAATGACAACCGAAGATGGTCTCTTGCTACTTGGAGAGAGAACAGTCCAGCCTGGTATGCCAGTTGACGTGATTATCAAAACCGGCGAACGAACTTTTATGAACTATGTTCTCAAACCCATTACTGATCGGTTCGCCATTGCCTTTGCGGGTGACTAACTTGCGGATGACTAGATTTACCCTTGTACTGGCACTGATGCTAACAGCAAATCTGTTACATGCGGCCTGTAGTACCCGACACATAGCTTACAGATTTTACCGGGCACATGGTTTACATATTTAGGTATTTGGGAGCTCCCAGATGCCTTGGAAAGAGTGTAAACCTATGGATGAACGTCTCAGATTTATCGCTCGTCTGCTCGATGGCGAGAAAATGACCACTGTATGTAAAGATTTTGGTATCTCAAGAGTAACCGGATACAAGATCTTTAACCGTTACAAAGAATGTGGGCTCGATGGTCTCAAGGATCGGAGCCGTCGACCCTATCGTCATGCTAATCAATTGCCCTTCCAGATTGAGCGAACAATCCTGAAAGTTAAACGTGATCATCCTAGTTGGGGTGCACGTAAGATCCGCGATAAGTTGATCAAGGAATATCCTATGATCACACCCCCTGCCAAAAGCACAGTTCATGCAGTTCTGGATCGACACAACCTGGTTAACCGTCGCAAACGACGCAGGCACGGAAAGGCCCAGGGGACGCCGCTCAGCAACGTCCAAACACCCAATGGACTTTGGTGCGCTGACTACAAGGGAGAGTTCCTGCTAGGCAACAAACAGTATTGCTATCCACTGACGATCACTGACTATAGCTCGCGTTATCTTCTGACATGCGAAGGACTCTCTTCCACCAGGTCAGACTTTGCATTCTCGGTGTTTGAACGAGCATTCAAGGAGTACGGTGTTCCTGCGGCCATACGCACCGATAATGGTATCCCTTTTGCTTCGCCTAACGCGTTTTATGGCATGAGCCGGTTGTCTGTTTGGTGGTTAAGGCTAGGTATCAGGATTGAACGTATCAAACCGGGCCACCCAGAACAAAATGGACGTCATGAACGGATGCACCTGACGCTGAAGAAGGAAGCGACTAAGCCTGCTTCACCGAACTTTTTGCAACAGCAAGAACGGTTCGATCGATTTGTCGGGGTTTACAACAACGAACGTCCCCACCAGGCACTCGGAGGCAAGTACCCGGCCGAAGTATATACACCATCGAGCCGTGCCTATCGCCCGCCAGATGAACCAGAATACCCATTCCATGATCGGACTGTTCGTGTGACCAAATGTGGACGAATCTGCATCGGAAAGCGAAAAATCAACCTGAGCAAGTCCTTTGCATGCCAATTAGTGGGTATTAGAGAGGTTGCGGACAAAATCTGGCTTGTCAGCTTTATGGACTATGATTTAGGATTTTTTGATCAGGATGAATGTCGTGTAGAACCGACAACGAATCCATTTATATCGGAGAAACTGTAAACCATGTCTCCGGTACAAACTGTAAAGTAAGTGCCAGGGCAGCACCGCCGAACTTGTGTCAGATCAGGATGGTATTCTCACCTGGGCGTTCAAGCGCGCAATGGTACTTGACCCGAAGTATCGCGCAGCGGAAGCCGGCTTTGATGCAAGCATGATAGACGCGAAAGCTGCCGGCAGCGCCTACTATCCTCAGCTCAGCGTATCCAGACAACAGGCTGAGTTTGATGATGGCAACGCGAGAGATACGGTATCTATCCTGCAACCCATTGTCAGCGCTGATCGCTTTGCAACGATGCGCGAAAAAAAACCCCGGGCAAAAATCGCCTCGTTAACGCTGGAAAACGCACGCTATGAACTCGCTCTCCGGCTCTTCGCCAGCCTGTCTGCACTAACCGCTGCAAGGGAAGGACTCACACAAAACGACGCAAGGCTTGATGCCCTGCAGCGGCAGCTGGATGCTGCTAATCGGGCTTACGAACTTGGTCAGGGAACAAGAACGGATATCGCAGATGCACAGGTCAAAGTGCTTCAGGCCCGGGCAGACGACTTGTCACTTAAAAACGAACTTAATGCTGCCAAAGCAGAATTCGAATCGATGGCAGGCGCCGCACCCTCAACGGTTTCACTTAAGTCTGAAATAAGTTCAACGATCGACAACGAACTTGCGAGTACCGAATATTGGGTAGAGCAAAACCTTGACGTCCAGATTTCGCGTCTTAATGTTCGATTGGGTGAACTGGCGGTGTTTCGGTCACGAAGTAGCTGGATACCTGAGGTCAATGGCTCGCTGACATATACAAGCTCAGATGGCACAGATGAAACTTTTAGCGGCATGACCTTTACACTACCGGTACAGGCAGGCAATTTTTACGGCACAGGATCTGCAAAAGCTCAACTCGCCGTGACTCAACAGGAAGGCAGAGACACTGAGCGAGAAGCCAGACTGACTATAGAAAGATTAGACTCGTTTATCTCGACCGGGCTCATAGAACTGACAACGCGGCGACAGGCGATCGAAGCCGCGGAACTGAGCGTTGACGCTAACAGTAAAAGCTACGAAGGCGGTGTGAGGAGTCTGTTGGACTTGCTTACCAGTATTGAGGTGCTCTACGCGGTTCAGAATGAGTATGTATTATCGGCACTAAAACTCGGAGAGAACCTGCTTAACCTGCGAATGCTGCAAGGTCGGGACGTGCTCGCCAGCTTAACCGAAGTAGAGAATCTGATTCTGGAAACGGGGCTCTCTGGCTCATCTGCTGTGTCATCTGTTCAATTGAAGCATCGGCCGGTGGGTCCGCAAAAGATTGAACCTCGCAACACGCTAGCCGAATCCAGTCAGTTTGACTTCGACTAAATTGGCGGCCCTGTGTCTTTAAGTACATTAGCGGAGAGTCTGGACCGTGCCACGGCACTCGAGTCTGACTCAAACTGGGAAGAAGCTGCTTCGCTTTACAAAACACTGCTTTCCGAACACCCCCGGTCACATCCAGTTCTGCTTGGTCTCTGTCGAAGCTACCACCACCTGAGCAAATATCAGGAATCTATCGAATACGGCCGGCGCTGCCTTGAGATAGAACCCGAATGCTGGCGCACGTGGCATACCATTGCGCTGTCCATGAGGAAAACGGGCGGTATGTTGGAAGCCCTAAAAATTCTTGCTCGACTGAGCCATAAACACCCGGACATCGATCCCATCCGTCTTGACTACGCCGACTTCGTCGTCAGAGTGATGGGAGATTGGGCGCTGGCAGAGAGCATACTCAACAACATAAAGGATCCAGTGGCATACAAAGACCGCCTGAATGGTATCCAAATCAGGAAAGTGCTGTATCGCGGCACCGGTCTTAGATCGATGTTAACCCTGCAACAGAAGCGTTACGCGGACGCAGAATTATCACTGGGCAACCTGACACCGATGAGGCGCATTGCACCAATCAGAACCCGCAAGCGAATTGGGCTGGTATCCATACTTTTCAGAGCAAGCCCGGTCTATCATCTGTGTTACGGTGCCCTCGCAGCCATTGCCCGCGACCATGATCTTGTCTTTTTCTCGCGGGACAAACTCGGTGACTGGGCCACCACTAACCTCAAGGAAATCGCAGCGGAGTGGCACCAAGTGGGCCATCTAGACGCTATCGGGTTATCCGTGTTCCTCAGCAAGCACGACCTTGACGCGCTGGTCGATCTGTCTGGTGTGCTCGATCGAGAGGGTCTACGCGCTTTTTCAAACCGTCCCGTGGCAAGACAGTATAAATGGGTTGGCGGGCAGGCTATGACCACTGGCATGTCTGCTTTTGATGGCTATCTATCTGATCGATGGCAGTCTCCAAACGGCACAGAAGTGCTGTACACCGAACCTTTACTCCTACTTGAGAGTGGCTACGTTACCTACACGCCGCCCCCGTATTTGCCAGCGCCGACCTTAAGGCAGCGTAGAACAGATTCGTACAATGTTGGCGTCATCTCGAATCCGATCAAGCTGTCACCCGCGTTCCTCAAGTATCTGTTCGGTGAGATCAGGGCGTTCAATCAAGACCATAAAGTCAGGCTGCAGTTTATAGGCTGGCGCTATGGGCTACCCGCGGTACAACGTCGGGTTTTGCTGCACCTCGGGCAGGAATTTGAGAAACACAAGAGTTGGCTAACCATCGCTTTTGTTCCGTCCATCAACCACGCGGATTTCCTGGTGAAGGTATCCAAACTAGATTGGGTTATCGATACCTTTCCTTACACGTCAGGTGTTACCGCTCTTGAATGTCTGGCGATGGACGTTCCCATCCGAACTCGGGCTGGTGAGCTCTTCGCAGAACGGCATGCCTACAGCCATTGCCGCTACGCCGGCCTGGAGGAGCACCATTTTGATCTTGACCAGTTGGGTGCGTTCAACGCGCCTCCGTTAGATAGCGTGACGTCAGTACTGTTGCCTGAGCATGCCGCCCGTTGTAACCATGAGCAATTGGGACAAGAGCTAGCAGAGGTGTTAGTTGGCTAAGCCTACCCTTACGCTGTACCAGATTTACTATCGCGCTGATCAGTTGGAAAGTCTCGATTCTTCCATGACACCGTACGATAATGAGGGTGATCTCGATCCATTGTTGGAATTTAACGTGTTTCGAAAAATTCATCGCAGTGGTCACACACCCGATGGACTATGGGGCGCGCTCTCCTGGAAGTTTGGCAGCAAGACAGGAATCACGGGGCACCAACTTGCCACCTATATTGATGAGCACCCCGGTTACGATGTTTACTTTTGCAATCCGTTCCCTGAGTTCGAATCTATTTACCAGAACCTTTGGGTTCAGGGAGAAACGGCACATCCAGAGTTCATCAGCCTTGCCAAATTGGTCTACGAAGCCGCAGGTATCGCGCCAGAGATGATGGTAGAAGAAATTCAGCCTGCAACAGCCTATTCGTCGACCAACGCCTTCGTAGGTACCGCCAGATTTTGGGGCGCTTACATAAACTATGTTGAAACCGTGCTTGAACGGTTACTGGACCTGTCTAGCGAACGCCAGTATCAGTTGCTTCATTCAAGCCTTGCAGATAGGCGCGGCATTCATGCAGGCGCCACCTACTTACCCTTTATTGTGGAACGTCTGTTTTCACTGTTTATGTCCACAGCCGAGGGCAGATCACTTCGCGCTTGCAAGTATCCCGTCAATAAGCCCACTGACAATGCTCATCTTCGCCATCTTTGCGAAATGAAAGACCTCGCATGGCGAAGCCGATCTGTGTGGCTTGTATCCTGCTGGGTCAATTATCGAAACCTGTTTCTGACCAAGTTTCACGGTGAAGAATGGGCGAGAACGTACCTCCCGGTTATCACGCCCAAGAAAGTTGTGTTCTCATCTTTTTCAGGCGTAGTAGATGAAAATTGAATGTCTGGATCACGCTGAGAGGTTGGAAAAAACGGTCGCGATCGAAACCGACACACTTATCGTGATGCCTGCTACCAACAAAGAACAAGCGTTGCGTGCTGCAGCGCTTATGGCCTCCAGATCCTACTCGCCAGGCACGATTGTCATTGTCATCGACGAAGCCAAAGAAGGTTTTATCCGCTTGTCGAACCGGGCTTTTCGGGCCAGTGAAAGCCGGTTCTACGGTTATGTTGCCCAGGACGTCTTTCCCGGCAGGGGATGGCTGAAACTGGCAATAACACATCTCGAGAATACAGAGAGGGGTCTGTTAGCGTTCAACGACGGCAAATGGCATGGACTACTCGCCTCCTATGGTCTCACCCGGCGGGCCTGGGCTCAAAACAACTATGATGGTGACTTGTTCTACCCGGAATACCAACGCCACTGGGCTGATACTGAGCTTTCGATGCTTGCCAAGCACGAACAACAGTTCCTGTACGATGCCAGCAGTGTACTCATAGAGATTGACTGGCAGAAAGACGGGCAAGAAACACACGCGGCGGACCGGCGTCTCTTTAGAGCAAGACGAAAAACGGGTTTTGATGGCAGAACACCGAATGAGGCCCATCCCGCCCTAGAAATTAGTGCGAGTGGCCTGCCATGAAAGTGCTTGTGATCGGCCGCGCGAAGACAGGCACGACAATTATCGCCAGGCGAATTCAGGATAGCCTCGAAAAAGCGGACTTCGTCATGGAGCCGGACTCAGTCCAGAGTTTCTCGCAGCCACATCAGGGTAATCTTGTCGTAAAGACCATTTTTGAACATTGGAACGATAAGCCCCATAGCCGAATGGCATTGTTGAACAATGAAATGCCTCTCGTTTTCGATAGGGTACTATTCATTATTCGAGATCCGAGAGACGAATTCATCAGCAGATTGCTCTATCTGGCTTACGATCAGGTGAAGCTCGGTCACCTATCAAGAGAAACCTTGTCCCCCTGGTTATCAGTACTGGAACAAAAGGCCTCTGAACCCGCCAGGGTTTCAGTTGCCGAAATCCTTAAAGTTGGGCGCCAGGTCTTCGGCGTCAATCTGGATTTCCAGCTTCGGGGTATCCGCAAATATTACCAACTGGCAAATGATAGAACAAAAAACGCCGATGCAATGTGCATCAGATACGAGGACTTCGTAGCCGGGAGAACTAAACAGCTGGAAGACTTAGTTGGCAGCAAGTTAAGAAACACCATCATACGAGAAAGATGGTTGGATCGCGTGAACAGAACGTCCGCCGTGGACAATTGGAAGACTTTCTTTCACCCATCCGATTTAGCAAAGTTTCGAAAACGCAACGAGGGTTTACTCCAACTGATGGGTTATACCGATTGGGCGTTGACCCCGGATAGCGAGCTGGATCCAGCCCACTACTCTGAATTTGTAGAGAAGCTCATTGATGACGCAGAAAAAATGGCCGGTCTTTCGTCATGAAGCCAGTTGGAATACTTTTGACCCTTCTGACTATCATGCTATCTGTTGGTTGTACGGCGAACATCTCGATTGAGGAGATGATGCCAGGCATCAAGGAAACCAGAAATCGCATAGATGTATCTATCGAGTATCACGAGCACATCAATCAGGCCTGCCGAGAGACAATCAGGAACCTCACGGGTAAGGAGCCGGATGTTTTTACTTACTATCGTGCGTGCAGCGTTGTTTACCCCGATGCTGCCGGCGAGGACATCCCAACTTGCCTGATATTGCTACCAGAATCTAACTGGCAAACTGCAATGGAACATGAAATCTTCCACTGCATGGGATTCGCACATCAATGAGCGCGCAACCTGGCATTCAACTGGCGGAATCGCCCGCGGTCTATCTGTTCAAGGATTTTGCGACGCCAGCAGAAACTGCACACATCATTCGAATGGCTATTGGAAAACTCGCTCAGGCCAGGGTTTCCGGAGACAAAGCAGGCGTCGTCTCGAACGGAAGGAGTGGAAACAACTGCTGGATCGAACACGTCGCGGATAGTACGGTTAATGATCTGGTGACCAGAATCGCGGCCCTCGTCAAGTTACCGCTGAGCCACGCAGAGTCGCTGCAGGTGATCCACTATGCAGAAACCGAACAGTATGCGCCGCACTACGACGCATGGGACATTGAAACTGAACGCGGAAAACGGTGCCTGAGCAGAGGCGGACAACGCCTGATTACCTGTTTGCTGTATCTGAACACGGTTGAAGCTGGCGGTGAAACCACATTTCCCAAGCTATCATTCAATGTGCCTGCAGTCGCTGGTAACCTTGTTGTGTTTTCCAACATCATAGAGGGTTCAATGCAAAGAAACCCTGCAAGCTTGCACGGCGGCCTGCCGGTGAAACAAGGTGAGAAATGGGCTTGCAATCTATGGTTTCGTCAAAACAAATACCGTTAGGGGATTCAATTTTTGAGTAATAAGTCCTTCATGCTTGGTGTGGGTGCCCAGAAGGCTGGTACAACGTGGCTATGGAACTACATGTTCTCAAGAAGCGACGTCCGAACCGGTTTCGTCAAGGAATACCACGTATTCGACCGCCAATCACTGGCCCACAAAAAGCGGAAAAACAGAGCGATACAAAATCTAAAAGCCTCCTTTAAAGCTGGTGACAACGCCTGGCAGGGTTCGAAGGATGCTCAGCTACTCAATTTCTACGTCAACGAATCAAGCTACTTCGACTATTTCGCAGGCCTGCTAGATGACCCTGGCGCCGTTGCCGCCTGCGACATCACGCCTGCCTACGGCTTTCTGGAGGTTGAAACCTACGTACGTATCAAAGAGGAATTCCTGAAACGGAGAGTAGACGTAACACCAGTATTGCTGATGCGGGAGCCGGTCGCACGACTCGAATCCATGGTGAGAATGGGATTTCAGCACAGCAATAAAGCGGCATCTCGAGAGCTGATCTTGAACGAAATGCAACAATCCGTGCAAAAACGTGCCGACAAAGTGCGATCTGACTATCGTGCGACCTGCGAAAACTTAAGTGAAGTGTTTGGTGATCAAGTGATTACTGTCCTTTATGAGAACCTTTTCTCTGATACCGCTATCCGCACAATCTGCGACGGATTATCTATACCATTTGCGCCCGGAAACTATGAAAAAGTGGTTAGAAAGGGCATCAGCGAGAAGATTGAGGAAAACGATACCAAAGAATTTCGAAAACACTATCAAGATCAGTACGAATTCGCCGTGGCAAGATTCGGCCGCACTGAGGTTGCAGAGGCCTGGGGTTATTAATCACCAAACCTGTAACTGAAATGCTTGATGTCATCGCCAAAAACGTCAGCGACAATCTCTCTCGCCTCCAGGTCATAGTATTGCAAGTAGGGCTTGTGCTTCGAGGTATTTGTCCGCGGCAGAGAAGCCGCACCTAACGCCAGGTGTGAGCCAATTTTTTGAATGTCTTTTTCCAGGTTTTCAAACCGACCCACAAAATCGACCAACGGTTTATCATCTCTGAACAACATCTTGGTGTATGAGGCCTGCCTGATAAATTTGAAATTCGATTCTCTTTTCAATTGCTCGGTCGTCACTTCACGACCGTTGCGAAATCGTAAATTTCTATACTGTACCCAGGAGACCAGACGGTCCCAGGGGTTTCGAACAATACTAAAGGTAAAGTAGTCATTCCAGAGTGCATCACCGTAGGTATCAATATAGTCCGCTGCGCTATAGTGCTTTTCCCGACTTCCCTTGAAGGGTTTACCGTCAACGTCCTTGTCCGCCTTACCCATGATGAGCTTTTCTACACTCTCGCCGGCGCATTTCTGGCAGTGAACAAAAATAGCCCTGTGGTCGTGACTAATCATTGCTGATCTCTCCGGGGATCAGGCTTCACCATGATTTAAAGGCTGGAAACATAGGTTCTAGACACTGATGGACTAGAGCAACACCATAAATCATTGAGCCGACATTTTAAAACTCTCTGATTTGATCAAATCTGCGCTGGCCAACATCAACTCATGAGATTGAGGGCGAAGCTTGCTATATTAAGTGGCTGAATCTTCTACCCTTGGAATCTGAATGATCCGCCACGACTGGACCCTCGATGAGGTAAATGCGCTCTACCAACAACCTTTCAACGATCTTGTTTTTCAGGCACAAACAGTACATCGGGCGCACTTCGACCCAAATGCCGTGCAGATCAGTACATTACTCAGTATCAAAACCGGCGGTTGCCCGGAAGACTGCAAATACTGTCCTCAAAGCGTGCACTACGATACCGGCCTGGATGTTCACGGGCTGATGGCTGAGGAAGACGTGATTGCAGCTGCAAAAAGCGCCAGAGAAGCGGGCGCAACCAGGCTCTGTATGGGTGCTGCATGGCGTAATCCAACGGAAAGACAGGTTGATCAGGTCGCCGATCTGGTTCGCGCCGTGCGCGATGAAGGTATGGATACCTGCGTGACACTCGGCATGCTGACTGACGCTCAGGCGCAGAAGCTGGCAGATGCCGGGCTCGACTATTACAACCACAATCTCGACACGTCACCAGAGCTTTATAACAACATTATCACCACAAGGACCTACCAGGACCGGCTCGAAACCCTGCAAAACGTCAGAGATGCAGGTATGCATGTCTGCTGTGGCGGGATCGTCGGCATGGGTGAAGGATCAGAGGACCGGGCGGGATTGTTGATGCAATTGGCTAATCTGCCGCAGCACCCTGAATCAGTTCCTATCAACATGTTGGTTCAGGTTGAGGGCACCCCGCTCTACGGAACTGACAAACTCGATGTGATTGAATTTATTCGAACGATTGCCGTTGCCCGAATCATGATGCCCGAGTCGTTTGTCCGGTTGTCTGCCGGACGTAATGACATGACCCAGGAAGCACAGGCACTGTGTTTCCTGGCCGGTGCCAACTCAATATTTTCAGGGGAGAAGCTGTTAACCACACCAAACCCTGAACACGATGAAGACATGCAGCAATTCAAGCGCCTGGGCATCACGGTTTACGAAACTGCCAACGATGCTCGGCCAACCAGCATCAGCGCTAGCGGCAACACGCAGTGAACGCTTGAACAAACGGGTGCCGCCTCATTGGCTTGAGAAGATGCCGGCAGCATCGGTGACTAGTCGTCGAAGTTCAGAGCGGCGACGACTTTATCCAACGCCAACTGCGCCGGCGACACTTCTTTAACCGGCTCATCTGGCGCGACGATATTGTTTTTGGCATACAACGCTTCCTTGTAGGCGACGTTACCCCGCTGGACCAGCTCTTTGACAGTCTCCAGCGCTTTTTCAATCTCCTCCGGTGTTCGCACCCAGGTCTCGACAAACTCGCCCGCTTCAGGATCGATTTTTATGGGGTACCTTTGCTTGCCCACACCTTTTTGAAACTCGTCACACCAATCAGCTGGCGCGATGTCGCTAAGCTGAAAAGCCAGGTCGATACACGGTTGCCGTTGCAACATGGGTGGTCTGTCGGGATCAAGACCAATAATTTTTAACTCCAGTACTTCGATCATGCATAAACTCCGATATTAATTCGTTTCTCTGGGCGGGATACAGCCGTCCTGTCTTCGCTCGAATGGCTGCATACAGCCCCAGCTATCCCCGGCCTCACGTAAATACCCGTAGGTTGGAATTCTGACTTCCTCGCAGATTTGTCCAACTAACCTGAACCCTCTATTGCAACGCAGGGAAGCACCACTGAATTCCCGCGAGAGGTACCCGTTCTCAGGAATTTTAAGCTCAAGGCAGCGACCTTGATCGGCAACGTAGCCAATATCGCAGGCCCAGCCCTTGCGCCTGTCAGACGCGGAATCAGAAAGGTAGCCATTTTCAGGCACCACAATAGCCTCGCATGTGTCGTCTACCTGCAGGAAACCGCGATAGCACTGCCAGCGGCCGCCATCAAAACTCTCGATGTAAAAGGCATTGTCAGGCACAACGAGCGCACGACATTGATCGTTTTCTCGAACGAAGCCGCGTTCGCACTTCCAGGTGTTTCGAAAGGAGCTGTGCGAGAGATAAGCATTATCCGGTATCGGAAACACCCGACAGGCATTACCGGCCTTTTCGAAACCAAAATCACAGGTCCACCCTTCATTAGCGTTGGACGAATCCAGGTGTGCATTGTCCGGCACCGTAATCGGTTCGCAGGCATTTGCACGCCGCATTAACCCGCGTTCGCACTTCCAGGGCACACCAACCCCGTGATGAAAATCTTTGAGGAAGGCATTTTCGGGCACTTCAATCGCTTCACAGGCTTCATTAACCTTTCGGAATCCGTGAACACAGTCCCAGCCCGCAGAAGACCATCGATTTGTCTGGTAGGCGTTCTCGGGTAGAGGAGGACTATTAGCGTGGGAAAAACAGGCCGAAACAATCAGCGCCAAAAAGCCGAGCGCGCGAAAAGGCTCGCGCAGAATACGATCAAACATAACAACTCACCTGGTGATAATAGAATTGACTGAAAGTCAGGAAATCGGCGAGTTAATGACTCAGAGAGTGCTGCCGCAGTAAGGCGCTGACAAGATGGCTTTGCAGATGCCCGAAGTATAGCACACCAGGCAGCCGCGCGTGCTTAGTCCGACGCAGCTTTGGTCAGTCGAACCGTATAGCCACCAGAGCGCTCATCGTGCTCAAGCTCAATCAGGCCCCTGTTTTCAGCTTCTTCCAGGATTTCGCTGAAGGAACGCACACCATAAAAGCGCTCATTGAAACCTGGCTGACGCCGTTTCAGGGTCTGCTTTATCATAGAACCCCAGAGCTTGTCGCGGTCACTCCGGTCTGCCTGCAGCCCTTCAGCCGTCTCCAGTACCAGTTGAATGGCATCATCGATACTAGCGTCTTCGGTCTTAACGACCTTCGACTTTTCATTCGTCGCAGCCTTCGCCGCAGGCTTTTTGGCCGGGGCTTTCTGGCGTCGACGCTTGGTGGATTGCTCATCGCGGACCAGATCATCGTAGTAAATAAACTCATCACAATTATGTGTCAGCAAATCTGAAGTTGAGTTTTTTACCCCGACCCCAATAACCTGCTTGGCGTTCTCCCGAAGCTTGCTCACCAGCGGCGAAAAATCAGAATCACCACTAATAATCACAAACGTATCGATGTGCTCTTTGGTGTAACAGAGGTCTAGTGCATCAACAACCATCCGGATGTCAGCGGAATTCTTGCCGGACTGTCGGGTATGCGGAATCTCAATCAGTTCGAAAGAAGCATCATGCATGATTGGCTTAAATTCTTTGTATCGCTGCCAGTCACAGTAGGCCTTCTTAACGACAATACTGCCCTTAATCAGCACACGCTCCAAAACCAGCTGAATATCGAACTTGGCGTACTTCGCGTCGCGAACACCCAAAGCGACATTTTCGAAATCGCAGAACAGCGCCAAATTACGGTCTTTTTCTTCCGATGCCATCGTGAAGTTTCCATGATTTCCTTAACAGCCGCACAGCCTAGGGATATTTGGGGTCAGAGTAAAATTTACATTTGGATATTTGAGGTCAGAGTAAAAGGATATTTGGGGTCAGAGGGATATTTGGGGTCAGAGTAAAATATATTTTTGGCTTGAGATCGTGGGTTACTAGGACAGTTCAACGACAAGTCACTCGCCTGACAGAACGGCAATGAATCAGAAACCGCATTCAGCGGCGCACACAAGCGGTTCTTTGATGTATCACCAGCCTGGGAACGTAGATCTACATTGGGCAACTCCCGGACAAAGCAGAACCTTTTAATTTTACTCTGACCCCAATTGTTTCAGTCTATAATCCCGCTCTGTGACAACGGCTGCACAGCCAGGCATAGAGATAACAGGAGACACGACTTGAGACTTATTAGCGACGACATTCTGGTTGATACCGGCCAGAACGAACCGATTCATGCAGCCACCTACCCTACCTTCGAAGGGTTCAACTTCTGGGACCCAGCCGCCTGGACTGATGGTCACCCATTTGAGCTCTACAAAAAGATGCGGGAAGAAGCACCCGTGATGTGGTCCCCCACGGGTAAAGGTTTATCCGGGTTCTGGTCCGTCACACGCTACGAAGATATCAAGGCCGTTGAACTGGGGCACAGCACATTTTCCTCGCAGCGAGGCAGCATCAACATGGCGGTCCCCGACCGCAAACAGTGGAAGCCGGAAAAGCTCATCCCCGCCGCCTACAACTCGCTGATCAATCTGGACGAACCACTGCATCGCGAAATGCGTATGCAGCAAAGTGAATTCTTCTTCCCTGCCTACGTTGACACGCTTCGGGATAAAGTCGGAAAGCGGATCGACGAGCTTCTCGATGAAATGGAACGAAAAGGTCCCGTGGTTAACTTTGTAAAGCTGTTTTCTGAGGAATTACCGCTGTTCACACTCTGCGAAATGCTGGGGATTGACGAGGATGATCGACCCAAAGTCAAAGTTTGGATGCATCACCTGGAACTTGCTTCACAGTTCCTGTCCAATCCGTGGCAAACCTTTTTCTCTGAACCGCTGTTCCCGTTCCGCTTTAACCCCGTCGTCAACGACATGTTTGCCTATGGTGAGCGCGTCATGGCGGACCGGCGCGCGAACCCGCGCAAGGATCTGCTGTCGATCATCGCCCAGTCCAAGCTCGGTGATGAACTTCTACCCCAGGACTTTCTTGATGGGTCCTGGTTGCTGATCATCTTTGCAGGTAACGACACCTCTCGAAATTCTCTGTCTGGCACTATCAGACTCATGACAGAGTTCCCCGATCAGCGGGCGATGGTCTTGGATGATCCCTCGCTGATCCCGCAGATGTCAGAAGAAGCGTTACGTATGGTGTCACCGGTGATGCATATGCGACGCACCGCAACAGAAGACACTGAACTCAACGGTCAAAAGATCGCAAAGGATGAAAAAGTTGTGCTCTGGTACGGCGCCGCAAATCGCGATCCTGCTCTGTTTCCTGATCCAGATACTTTTAACATGCACCGGGACAACGTCGACAAACACATTGCATTCGGTCACGGTGTCCACAAGTGCCTGGGTTCAAGAATCGCAAAGATGCAACTTCGCATGGCGTTCGAGCGAATCTTTGACCGCTTCCCTGATATCAGTTGGACCGGCAAACAAACGATCTCTCCAAATTCCCTGGTACACGCCATATCCAAGCTGGAAGTCAATCTCTATGGTCCAGGCGGCAAGCGCCCCGCAAAGGTCGCCGTCGGCTAGATCCAATAACAGGGGTCAGAAATAACTGGGGTCAGAGTAAAATTTATAAACGCCGACAATGTTTCTGGGCGTTGTCCCACGCAACCGGAGGAGATACTACGTAGTCGACGCTGTCAGACTTCAACAGAATAGTCATCCCTGCCCATCATCGTGAAAGCGTGCCAAGAAAACGTCGAAACTTACCCGCTGGTATTCCCGTTCATGTGATTCAGCGTGGCAACAATCGGCAGGATTGCTTTACGTCCAATCAGGAGAAGCGAGCGCTAGCCAATTGGTTGGTTGAAGGCGCAAAGAAATACGATCTGGAAATTCACGCCTGGGTGTTCATGACCAACCACCTGCATCTACTGATCACGCCAGGTTCGGAACACTCTATCTCAAGATTCATGCAGTATTGGGGGCGCTACTATGTTCGATACTTTAATCGCCGTTTTCATAGAACCGGCACGCTGTTTGATGGAAGATTCAAATCTCACCTGGTGCAGTCATCGCACTATTTCTTGCGGTGCTGTATATACATCGAACTCAATCCAGTCAGGGCAGGCATGGCTAAAGACCCAGCGCAATACGCTTGGTCCAGCTATACGTCACACGCGTTCGGAAAAACAGCAAAAATATGGACACCTCATAGCGAATACCTCTCTCTGGGTGACAATCCGACTGATCAGCAGCGCAACTATCGGCGGCTCGTTGCAGTTGCGCTCGACCGAGACACGTTAGGAGGAATCGAGCACGCAATCAGCACGGGGTTCGCTTTCGGCGACCAGGCCTTCCTCCAGAAAATCGAGCGGCTATCAGGGGTGCCACAGTTCCATCAAAAAAGAGGTCGGAAGAGACACGACAAAGCGCGTTAAATTTTACTCTGACCCCAATTATTCTCTCACTGAGGCAACAAAAAGTGTCCAAGATCAACCTGTATTGTTACTGGGAACTGCGATACTTTTCCACACGTAGAAATTAGAGGTTATTCCTGCCCGTCGCCGACAGCTTTGTCTGGCATCCTGGTCAGGTAACTCAAACTGACGTATCGAATAAGGAGAATAAGCGTGGGTAGAGTTCAAGATAAAGTGTGCCTGGTGACCGGCGGTGGCTCTGGCCTGGGTCGAGCGGATGCCATCCTGATGGCCGCTGAAGGTGCTAAGGTCGTGATTACCGATGTGAACCGTGAAAACGGCGAGGAAGCAGCCCACGCGGCCGGCAATGGGGCGATCTTTTTGGAACACGATGTTGCCGAAGAGGATCAATGGCAGCAGGTGATTGCAAAGACTCTGGATCACTTCGGCGAACTCAACGTGTTGGTTAATAACGCCGGCATGTTCATACCGGCCACCCTCGAAGACGTCACCTGGGATCAGTATCGCATCCATCAGCGCATTCATATGGACGGCACCTTCTTTGGCATCAAGCACGGCGTTGAAACCATCAAGCTGAACGGCAAACTGGGTGCGATTGTTAACACGGCATCGACCACCGCCTTGCTGGGTTACCACACTAGTTTCGCTTACGGCGCCTGCAAAGGTGCGGTCCGAACAATGACGTCTCATGCGGCCATACACTGTCAGCAGATGCGCTACAAAATCCGTGTTAACTGCGTGTTTCCGAGTGTGATTCAAACACCCATGATCGCAAAGCTCTACGCAGACGCCGCTGCCGCTGCCGAAGCGGCCGGTAAACCCCAGCAGGAACCGCCACCTCCGGAATCATTACCACCAAGCCCCGGCCTGGGAGAACCCGAAGATGTAGGGTACGCGGTGCTGTTTCTGGCTTCAGATGAATCCAAGTTCATTAACGGCGCTGAACTGCGGGTTGACAACGGCAGTGTGATCAATCCCGCTGCACTGTAACAGCACTAAACGCTGGATTGCATGGTCTCTGCAAGAGCTTCAGATTTTCTGCTGTAAATGGCCAGTAGAATGACGCTAACCAACACGATGCCCTGAATAATGAGGCAGGCGAGCAAAGCGTCCGCAACGTTACCTGTGGCGTCGACCAGCGAACTGCTAAACCAGGGTGCGATTGCTGATCCTATGCCCCCAGCCAAAAGCAAATAAGCAACATTCTTGTGGCTCGGCGCGGACACGAAGCTCAATCCAAACGCGGTATAGCCGTTGAATGTTGCGCCTATTGAGCCGCCAACAAGATAAGCAGCCAGCAGCACTGAATCCAGTTCAGTAACCGTAATGATTAGTGACAGGCCGGTAGCACCAAGGGTTAGCATGCCAATCAAAAAATACTCGATGCGTATCCGGGACACGACGTAAGTTCCAATCAGTGAACCGCAAAATGCGCCGATAAAGATGTTAGTCAGTAAACGGCCTGATTGTTCGATGCTTGCGTCGAAAGCTTGCTCTGCGAATTGTGGCGCCCAGATAAATACGGATATCTTGGCTGTCATAAACAGCAGAATGCTCAGTCCAACCGTCAGAATGCCGATATTCCAGGCAGTTGGGTTTGTCTCGTCCTCCGCACTCTCGGCCTGCTCCTTAATGTCAGTGGTTGCGGCAATCGCAGAAAGCACCAGGGTGAGCAGCGCCACGCAAACATAAGTAGACGACCAGTGATAATCGGCGGTCAGAAACCAGGTCGTCATCGCCGTGAAAACGATACCGCCCCCGTTAAACATCGCGTCCTGCGAAATCAAAACCGTCTGCCGGGGTTTGCCACTCCAGATCCAGCTGACCAGCGTGCTTGCGCCGCAAACCTGAACACTCGCAAACAACCCAATGGCAAAAAGGAAGGTTGCCAGCGCATTGGCGGACTGGAAGGTATAGAGACCGCCCACAGACAGCGCAATCAGAAGGTATCCTGCAACCAGAACAGTCTTGAGCCTGACATAGTCGAAGACATAGAAGGACAAGACATAACCCGCGAACACACCAAACGTAAAATATCCGAACCGGGCAACCGCCACAGTGATTGGAATATCAAAAGACTCAGCCACAGGGCCACTGATCAGGCCAATAGGATTGAGAAAGCCCGACATGATAAACGAGGCCAAAATACAAATAGCTACGGTCTTACCTCGATTCATCACAACCTCGTTTGTTCAAAAAAATAATTGGGGTCAGAGAAATAATTGGGGTCAGAGTAAAATTTACAAATGTCGATATCGAGGGCGTCGCCAAGTAGACCCGTTCTTTCGCAGCCGCCACTTTTACTATGCCACATACTTTCTAGACGACAATAGTTTTATCAAGTTCGACTAGTACAAGGTGGCACAAGGCGCCGTTAGAGAAGTGGTTGACGATATTGGGTGTTCTATCCAGACTGGCTTAGTCAATCGAACCTCGATCTATCGAGATTAAGCGAAACACCAAGCCCTGTGGCGTGATCACGACAGACACCTTGGCAAAAGCCTGGTAAGCGTGATTTGTAAATTTTACTCTGACCCCAATTATTAGATGAAGGCGACTATGAGCGAAGCAGTTTCAGAATCGACGTCTCGACGATTCATGATGTGGGTGGAACGAACCGGCAATCGGTTGCCCGACCCTGTTATTCTTTTTTTCTATCTCATTCTGGCGTTGATTGCGCTGTCCGTGATCAGCGATCTTCTAAACGTCTCAGCTTTGCATCCGACCCAACGGGACTCTAACGGCGACCCCAGGATTGAGCAGGCGGTGAGTCTGCTTTCTGCTGACAATATCCAGCGCTTGTGGGTAGAAATGCCGAAGACCTTTACGCATTTTCACCCGCTCGGCTATGTCCTGGTGGTCATGCTGGGTGCCGGTGTCGCAGAACGCAGTGGTCTCTTTGCCAGTGCCATACGTGCGGCGCTGGGGAATGCACCGAGTCATTTGTTGACACCTTTTGTCGCCCTAATCGCCATGCTTTCAAATCACGCCGCTGACGCCGGCTATGTCGTGGTGATTCCACTGGCCGCCATCATCTTTGCGGCTGCCGGGCGTCATCCGATCCTGGGTATCGGGGTTGGTTTCGCCGGCGTTTCAGGCGGATTTTCGGCCAACTTTACGCCGGGTCAATTGGACGCCCTGCTCTTCGGTATTACAGAGTCCGCCTATCAGGCCAGCAACATCGATGCCGGCTGGTCGATGAATATCGCCGGGAACTGGTGGTTTATTATCGCGCTACTACTGCTTTACATACCGGTAATCTGGTATGTCGCTGACAAAATCGTTGAACCGCGGCTAGGCAACTGGGTCCCTGACAATGAAGCAGATCAAGCGAGCTATCAGGATAGCGACGCCTCGCTGACCAGTGAGCAACGCAAGGGCCTAAAACACGCCGGCTACGCGCTGCTTGGAGTGATGGCCGTCTGGGTTGCAATGATCTTTGGGCCCGGCACACCCCTGCTGAACGATGGCCCCGACATGCAAGGTGCAGCCTGGTACAGCGTCGCAGCACCTTTTTTCAACTCCCTGATAGGCGCCTTCCTGATCCTCTTTTTGGTGTCTGGTTGGTTGTATGGCCGCGCCGCCGGAACAATCAAATCAAATCAGGATCTTGTCGACATGATGTCGGAGGCGATGCGGGATATGGGTTACTACCTGGTCCTGGCATTCTTCGCTGCGCATTTCGTCGCGATGTTTGGCTGGTCGAATCTTGGCTTGATCTCAGCGGTGCACGGTGCCGATGCGATTCGGGGTAGTGGTTTACCCCTGCCAATCGTGCTCGGTCTGATCGTGCTGTTCTCAGCACTGCTGAATCTCTTCATCGGCTCCGCCTCGGCGAAGTGGGCGCTGTTCGCCCCGGTTCTGGTACCAATGCTGGTACTACTGGGCGTCAGCCCAGACGGTGCGACCGCCGCTTATCGTGTTGGTGATAGTGCCACCAATATCATTACCCCGTTGATGGTGTACTTCCCATTGGTTCTGGTCTTTGCAAGACGGTGGCAGAAGGACTTTGGGCTGGGCAGTCTAACCGCCATGATGATCCCCTATTCTGTGTGGATGCTGATCACAGGCACGAGCTTAATGATGCTCTGGATATTCCTGGGTATTCCATTAGGCCCCGGCGCACCCACGGAAATCATGATACCCGGGCAGTAGCATTCTTTGCGGGTTTAGCCCCGCGCGCAATCGTCATTGACGCACTCGCGCCATAAGCCTGAAGTGACTACCGACCGTCTGGGCTTTGTCTCCTGGTAGAAAGGCGATGCCTGATGTGTGGTAGAGTTAAGGCCTGTCATTGTCCCACCGACCGCAAAGCATCTGACCGCGGTGTCTTCCGACTGAACAATCCCAGTTTCTCCTTATAGAATTCGGCAATCCCGCCTAACTGAAGTGCCGGTTGCGATTCGCAGTTCTCTTGTGCCCGGCTAAAACCTGCATCCAGCAGAGCTTTACCCATTCCACGTCTGCAAATACGAGCAAACTAAAATGACAAACACAACAGCAACAGACTCAGAACAAGCGCGCGAATTGGAACTCGGAATCACCCGTGAAACCGTAGAAACCTACAAATACAAAACGCACGTTTACAACAAACTCTCGGACGCGCTGAAATATGCCGAGATTGATAGGGGGAGCGCTACACCAGAGGCTGAAGCCCCCAGCAACGAACGATCGTCCGAAGGTAAATCGCATGAGTAAGGAGAGGAAGAGCAACAAGGAAAGCAAGAAGAAGGCGCTACTGACCCAGAAGGAAAAAAGAAACGCCAAAAAAGACAAAAAAGACGCAAAATCAAAGACCGTTAGCGACCTCTGACCTGCGTGGGCAGCCCACGGGTATGTCAATAACCAGGGGTCTTGTCGCTCAGAAGATATCGGTCTAGATGGTATAGGTTCCGCCGTCTACACCGATAGTTTTGCCAGTGATGTAGCTTGACCCTTCTGTCGACAGAAACAGAACAACGCTTGCGACCTCTTCGGGCTGGGCGATACGCCCAAGTGGCAGACCTTCTGCCTGCTTCTGCAGTCGCCCAATATCGATCAATGACTGAGTCATGCCGGTTTCTATAGGACCTGGCGCCACGGCATTAACGCGGATACCCGTTCGGCCTAATTCCGCAGCAAGGCACTTGGTCAACATGACAATGCCTGCTTTCGACACACAATAATCAGCGATCGTTGGTGCTGGTTGATAGCCGGCAATCGACGCGAAATTGACGATCGTGCCGCCGTGTTTTTCCGCGATCATCTGACGAGCGGCCTCACGCGCGCAGATCATCACACCCGTCAAGTTAACATCCAGCACCTTCTGCCAACGGGCTGTTGGCTTATTCAGAATAAGACCTTCCCCGGGGTGTAACCAGGGATCAGTGGACTCGTCTTTCTCCAAGAACTCCGAATACGAAATGCCAGCCGCTGTCACCATGGCATCGACACGACCAAAAGTTGAGGCTGACTGTTCAATCAGGTTAACCACCGATGATTCATCCGCCGTATCCGTATGAATGAAACGCGCCGTGCCGCCGGACTGCTGGATCATGGCGACGGTCTGCTCACCGCCTTCCTCGTTGAGATCAGCAACAGCAACCGCCGCACCTTCTTCCGCGAACAGTAAACTGCTTGCGCGGCCCATGCCCGAGCCTCCACCGGTAACAATCGCCACCTTGTCCGCCATTTGTGCCATTTGTGCCATTTTGTGCTCCTCGCCGTTAGCTATTACCTTTTTTATCCACCTAGGGAAGCTTCATCATCTCAGGCTCAACTCCCTGCGTCCGAAGCCAGTCACGCAGCGCGAAGCCCGTTCCGGTTGGCCACGCTATGCACTCTTCCGGCGCCAGCAGTTTGTATCTGTCGAGCTCTTCATTAAGGGTAATCGTACCGGCCGCGCGGACGTGATAACCGATAATCACTTGATTCAACTGCTCAAAGGGATAAACACCAATCAACGTCGGTGGTTCTGCATCCAGGTCCAGCTCTTCCTTGACCTCGCGCACCGCACAGTCGGCAGGGCCTTCAGCATGATCGACAAAGCCCGTGATTAATCCGTAAAAGTCACCCTGCCAGGCGCGATTGTGAGCAACCACAATACGTCCTTCATATTCAACGACCATTGCCGCTACCGGCGTTGGATTATCGTAGTTGACAAACCCGCAGGCAGCCGAGCATTCGATACGATCTTTCGTACGCTCGATGAGGGGCGCGGCACACATGGGGCAAAACTTATACTTCTTCATGGTTTCCTTTGCTCAGGCACTCGATGACTTATCTCACTATGCTCTCATATTACGCGACTTACTTCGCTTCTTACGGCGCCCTCGCAGCGCAGACGCTTGATGGTATGCTGGCACGAAAAACATCTACTCAACATTCAGAAGGGGGTTGTCGTGACCAATCGAATCATTGCAGGCATCGTCGTTTTACCAGCGCTTTTGATGCTAAGCATGGGACTTAGATGGCTGGTGGATCCGGCCGGGGTCGCAGCTGAGCTTGGTTTGCCCCTATTGACGGGCATGGGCCTAAGTACACAGATCGGGGACCTGTCTGCATTCTTTCTAACGGCCGGAATATGCATGTTGCTGGGCGTTATCCTGAAAGAAGTCATTTGGTTCTATCCAGCCATCATGCTCTTTCTGCTAGCCGCAGCCGGCAGGGTCATCGCCTGGCTGGTTCACGGCGCGACCCTTGCTGTTCAGTTAATTGTGGTTGAACTAATCGTCAGCATCATCCTGATTGTCGCTGCGGCCCGCCTTGGGAAAAAGGCGCCGCTGTGAGCTTGTGGCACCTGCTTTTCTTCTTGGCCGCAGCGCTGAGTTACAGTGTTGCCGAGGCCAAGGACCAACCCAACATCGTGTTCATTCTTGCCGATGACCTGGGTTACACAGACATTGAGCCTTTTGGTGGTGAAGTCAGGACGCCGACAATATCTGCGCTGGCTGCATCAGGCATAAGATTCACTAACTACCATACCGCCGCCAACTGCGCACCTTCACGAGCCATGCTGCTCACCGGGGTTAACAATCACAAAGCCGGTGTGCCGAACATTCCGGAAATGATTGCGCCGGAGCAGAAAGTCTATGAAAACTACCAGGGTGTTCTGGGCAACAATGTCGTGACGGTGGCGACGCTGCTGGAAGACGCCGGCTACCTGACCTATATGGCGGGCAAATGGCATCTCGGCAGCACGCCTGACAAGTTGCCGAGCCGCCGTGGCTTTCAACGAACGGTCGCGATGATGGATTCTGGCGCGGATAACTGGGAGCAGCGACCTTACCTGCCTATCTACGATCAGGCCAACTGGTTTGCAGACGGTGAACGATTCGATTTACCAGAAGATTTCTACTCATCAACTTTTCTGGTCGACAAGATGATTGAATTCATCGGGCAGGACAAAGCAGCGGACCGCCCGTTTTTTGCTTACCTGCCATTTCTCGCCGTGCACATGCCGGTGCAGGCACCGCAGGCGTACATCGACAAGTACATGGGTGTGTACGACGAAGGTTGGCACCATTTGCGGGAACAGCGCCATGAACGCGCGATTGAACTGGGTATTGTGCCAAGGTCAGCACGCGTCACCATGCCAGCAACATTGGATTGGGAAACCCTGACCGAAGAACAGCGCCGCATGGAGTCAAAGCGCATGGCAGTTTATGCGGGGATGATCGAAGCCATGGATGCCAATATCGGCAGACTCGTTGACTATCTGGATGCTGAAGGGAAACTCGACAATACCATCTTCATCTTCACATCAGACAACGGCGCTGAGCAGAGCGGCGCGCCCGATCTGAACGCACCGCCCTACAGTCTGATCACGGATATGCAGGGTTACACCTCGGACTATGAAACCCTGGGCCTGAAGGGCAGTTACAGCTCAATTAGCCCAAGCTTCGCCAGTGCTGCGGTGAGTCCGCTGGCGTACTACAAGTTTCTTGCTGGCGAAGGTGGCATGCGCGTGCCGCTGATTGTTGCCGGCGAACCACTCGACGTCGAACCTCAAATGAGCAGCGCGTTTACCTGGGCGACGGATATCACGCCGACGATCCTCTCGATGGCGGGAGTGCCCTTACCCAGGGACCGTTATGGCGGCAGACCAATAGAACAACCAACCGGAAAAAACCTGCTACCCCTCATAACCGGGCAAACTGACCGGGTCTATGGCGACGACGAGCCCGTCGGCTATGAACTTTCCGGACACAGTGCGCTGTTCCAGGGAGATTACAAACTGGTTCGCATTCAGCCACCTCAAGGCGACGGACGCTGGTATCTCTACAATCTCACCGAGGACCCCGGTGAAACATCGGACCTAAAACAAGCGCTGCCAGAGAAATTTGCCGAACTGCTTTTCGCCTATCAAACGTTCGAACAGGAAAACGGCGTTGCCCCACTACCACCGGGATACAATCCAGGCAGACAGCTACTATTGAATGCGGTCTCCGATCGCTACGGTGCCAACATTATGGTGACGGTGCTGATGCTTCTGGTGCTACTGCCGTTTGCCTTTGTAGTCTGGCGCAGACGAGGTTGATAAAAAGGAGGCTCTCAAAAAGGAGGTTGATACAGATGAGACTATTGCTCTTCTGCAGCATCGAGCTCAATGACCACCAGCTTACCGTTCAACCAGGCAGGCAGCCATGCTGGCGCCGTAGGACGGAGCCGCGAGAATATCTCTGACACATAAGCGGGATCATCAAGCACCACTGCGCCATGCCCTGTAAAGGTCTGTCCCTGAATCAACATGGAAACTGGCAGACCCTCGCCCGTAAAAGCACGCCACCAGCGCCCGTCCACGCCCATGTAAACCCTGTCGCCTTCTTTCAAGTAATTGACAGGCAGCGTCGTTCCTTCGAAGGTCAACAACATGGCTTCCTGCGCTTCCTCTCCGGTTGGATTCGTTTGGATCTCGTTCATGACGGCTGGGTTAACCACCAGACTAAAGAACAACGCGGCAGCACCTACGAGTATTGCCAGGGTGCCGAGCAAAAAACCTGTCCATTTGAATATCTTCATGGCGTTCAACATAACCCCTTTCGAGGTGCCATGCACCCCCACAAACTACAGTTCTTCTGAACTAAAGAAGCCACAGTGTTTGGCGGATAGTGTTTCTCTGCACCCACAACCGTTGTCGAAATCTGATCTATGAAACCATTGCCAGAGAAACACTAAACCGCGACTGCAAAGTGCTAAGCCCCGGCAAGGATGTGGAACCGCTAGGCTGTCCTCAAAAGATATCAACAACTGAGAATAATTGGAATAATTGGGGTCAGAGTAAATACTCTGACCCCAATTATTCTCTGACCCCAATTATTGTCGATGGAGACGCTTTTCAGAAACGGTAGGTCAGCCCTGCCAGCAAACTGAATGGCTCGTAATCAAGATCTTCGATAGATCCGAGCGCGCCACCGGATTCGGCATCAAGATCAACACCTGAGAGCGTGGCGTAACGTGCTTCAAGGTTAATTGACCAATTCGCATTAACTTCATAGGACACACCGGCAAACACCTGGAGCGAGACATCGCCGTCACCCGAAAAAGACTGCTCAGGGCCCAAACCTTCGAGGTCTATATCGATCTCCTGCACCCAACCGATACCGGCACCAAGGTAAGGTTGCCAGGCACCCCGGGGGGTTAGGTAATAGTAGCCGTTCAGGTAGAAGACATTTGACGCGTAGTTGCCGTCATCGAAGCGGGTGCCGTCCACAAAGGTAGTTTCACTGTCGTTGGTACGATACTCCCACGCCAATTCTGCCGCCCATCGGGTATTGTATCGGTAGCCAACACCGAGTCCTGCCACAAAACCTGTATCAAGACTAATATCGACCGGTTGTGTAGTACCATCAACTCGATCGCCATCGGTGTCAGAAAGCTGACTGAGCCCGCCATAGGGTTTCACATACCAGTTGCCCTGCTCAGCAAGGCAAAAATGGCTCACCAGCGCCAAACCAACCACAAGATAAATCCGTATAAAAAACATAACTACTCCTTTCTCTATTTCATTGAATGAACGAATGATGACACTGAATACGGCATCAAAATCCGGTTGGCTGGGCTCAATGTATGAACCGGCGTGTTATTGCACGAACGGGCAGGCCGTCACATGAACGGGCAGATCGATATCGGAGAATTGAGCCCCTGGAAGTACTTCACGGGGGTTGGTCTCGCACTGGGCCTGGTGATAGGTCTTTCGACACCAGAGCTCAGTAACAGGCCTGAATGGTTAGTTGTGATGCAGTGGATCGTCCAATCGCTGGTAACGGTCGGTCTGTTACTACTCATGCAGCAGTTCGTACAGCGTGTGTGGCGAGGTGGGCGGAACCGCCCTATCCTTCAATTAATATTGTCCGGGCTGCTTTCCGTTCTACTTCTTGCGCCGCCGCTGCTATGGCTCGACATCGCCAACGGCGATAACCTCAGACCAGAAAACCCTCTGGAACTGGGACTGGCTGTGCTGGATGAAATTGGTGGCTTTGGGCCACCCGTGATTCTTGCCTGGTTGGCAATGAACGCGCCCTTCCTCATCGGATTTAAATTTGTCGCAGCAGCGCCGCAGAGCAATGAGCCCCCCATAAGCGCACCATTCATGAATCTGGTCGAGCCCCACCGGCAAGGCGTGCTGATCTCTCTGCAAGCGGAGTTGCACTATCTAAAAGTCACGACAGATGCGGGAAACAGCCTGATTCTTTACAACCTGAAGGATGCGATTAGCGAGCTGCCAGCAGATCTCGGCCTTCAGTGCCATCGTTCATACTGGGCGGCCTTCGCAGCCATTGATCACTTCAAAAAACAGGGGCGGCAAGGAAAATTGGTCATGCAAGATGGCAGCGCAGTCCCCGTCAGCCGATCATGTTTGCGAGACGTCGAGCAGGCACTGGCAGCACGCTGAATAATTGGAGTCAGAGTAAATACTCTGACCCCAATTATTCTTTAATTTTACTCTGACCCCAATTGTATCGGGTTATTCTTGCATGCCGTGGTAGAGCAATCGGATCAGCAGGCGTACGCCGTCGTTGTCCTTGAGCTCCTTGTACCTGGGGCCGGGTCGCTTACCGATATCACGGATATCTGCCATGAGTTCTGGGTGAAACTGAATCGTAAAGCTCCGTCGTATCGTCCGCGTTTCCCAATCCTTGTAGTAAATGCAGGTGGTTGAAACCTCGGTCCAGTCATCTTCATTAACCTGGGTTTGAGAGAGAATCTCCAGAGCGTATGGCAAGGACAACATCCACGAGAGCGGGCTCACAGCCAGCTCGTATCGAAGCGGTACAATCGTGTCGTGTAGCAGCTTGTATGCCCAGTTTGAAAACAACGCGGCCTCAAGGTTCACCTCGTCACCATGAAACATCTCGATGCGCAGTTCCCGCTCCATAGTGATCATCGTATCGATCACTCCGTCAAGATCATCCGCAATCAGCGCGTGCGCATTGTGAAGCGGAGTCGGTACGTGGCTATCATCACCTCGACGCTTATACGGCAACAGTGTTCTAGTGCCAACTTCAACTTCTTCGTTCGGCGCAACAGCGAATCTTGGATCGTCCCATCCGGTAGCAACAACTTCACCGCGTTTCAGCACCTTTAATGTTGACCCAACCTCTTCAATCCGTTCACAGACCATTTTTAAAGCATTTAGCGCAACGTGATTAGGGTCCAGAGGCAGCGCGTGCGTTTCAGTCACTTCCTTCACAGCGCGTTTGATCAATCGAATGTGCGAAGCAGCGGCTAACTGGTGGCCCAGGCAGATAAAAACTGAAGGACCACTCTGGCTGGAACGTTGCAATATCAACTCATCAGTCAGAGTAAGCATATCCTCCAGACTAGCGACCCCTTCTTTAAACGATGACGGATCATGTACAGAAGGATTTCCCCCCTGAACAATCGTCGCCAGTCCAGCAGAAAGGACTTTCGCCAGTTTTGCAGGATTACTAACACCCGACTGCCAGAGCGGGTGCAGTATGGTGTCGGCATCAGCGCACTGCTGCATGATGTAGGCAACGTTTTTCGATGCCCTGACTTCCTCGCCTTGCAGATTGATACCCACGTTTTCCCAGGGCTCAACCACAGAGATGCTGTTTCGAAAAATGTCAGGTAGCGACAGCAACAGGTCCAGCGCTTCACCACTATCGATAATCTTTTCCAGCGGAGGCGCCAGCCCCCAATCGAATAGCTGATTGTCTACCAGCTCGTCACGACCGGGGAACGGTGTCGGCGAATCTCTGTCTTTAAGAAAATAACCCAGAAGCGCATGAATAGATTGCGGGCTCGCCGCATGTTTGCCGAAAATACCAGGGCTTGTACGCCAGCCGAGTTCTTCAGTCGATAACGGCCTTCGTTGCCGAAATGCAGGCTCGTTCATCTTCGGATATTCCTTGTTGTTTATCTTGAATGCGATGGGCGCCGAAGGACGCTCGGTTATTATTCTTCGTTGATATCATAACGCCGTTGTAACAAAGCAAAACTCATACCGGAAAAAATCCACTGAGCCGCACGGAGCCCGTATGCCTCGCACTAACATGGTGCGGCCAGCAAGTCGGGGTGGCATTTTTTGATGCATGAGGATCGATGGTGGCAGCAACTGGACCAAGAGGTACAATTCCTAAGCACGCGCCCACACCGGCTGATGAAACAGGCAACACCAAGGAGCATTTACCATGGAAATCAATAAACTCGTCCTGCATCACTACCCGGCGACCCGGAGCATGCGGGTGCGCTGGATGCTCCAGGAAACCGTTGGTGATGACTTTGAGATCAGACGCGTTGACCTCTACGCCGGCGACCAATATCAACCGGATTACCTCGCACTGAATCCAAACCACAACGTCCCTGTCTTGGAAATCCACTGGGGTGATGGCGATGTTCAGCTCATGCTCGAAAGTGCTGCCATCGTCGAATGGTTGGCTGAGCAATTTCCAGATAAAGATCTGGCCCCACCTCCTAAAAACAGGCGAGAACGTAGCGAGTATCTACAGTACCTGCACTTCGGCGCCACCTGGATGGATATGATGTTGTGGCAGATTCGCGCCCATCGGCACATCCTGAGTGCCGAGCAAGCAGATTCCAATACGATCGAGCGCTATGAAAGCAAGTTTCGCCGCGAGTGCGAACCGCAGATCGCCGCACGACTTGAGAACGGTAAGTACATCCTTGGTGATACGTTTTCAGCGGCTGATATCATTATTGGCCACAATGTTCTTTGGGCTAGCGGTTATGGCTTATGCAAAGATGATGTGTTCGCCACCTATCTCAAACAACTCATGACCCGCCCTGCTATGCAGACAGCGCTAGACGACCTCGCCGATTTTTCGCTGGAACCGGCTAAAGACGCACCCGTGCGCCAGCAGTTCAACGGCTAGTATTACCGCAAAATCAGGCGCTAAGCAGCGTCTACCAGACGATCCAGCTTCTGGCCCTGCTTTTCGGTTCGGATGAGCTGCCAGAGTACTTCAGCGTCAGGGTGCACCTTGCGTAGATGGTTCACCCACTGCTTCAACCTGCCGGCGCAGTCTCTTTCTGGCAGTGACTGTCGAATGTCCTGCCAGAAATCGACCAGCAAGTGCCGAACAACCTGCCACTCGGTTTCAGTCAATTCGTTTTTCCGAATATTGCTCGCAAGATCCGGACAGCGCACTGCACCCCTGCCCAGCATCACGTCCGGGGTACCCGAGGCCGCAACGCAGGCATGATAGTCTGAGACCGACCAGATATCCCCATTGGCGATCAGCGGAATGTTAATCGCCCGACGGATTTTTGCCAGTTCATCCCAGTGTGCAGGCGGCGTATAACCTTGCAACCGCGTACGTGCATGGACTGTTAACTCGCTCGCGCCGCCAGATTCAATTGCTTGCGCGTTATCCAGCATCAACGAGAGATCGTCATAACCCAATCGCATCTTGGCAGACACGGTGACGTCGCCTGGCAACGCTTGTCGAACAGCACTGACGACACAATAAAGGCTGTCCGGGTCTTTTAGCATCGAAGCACCGCCATTGCGTCGGTTAACGGTTTTACTCGGGCAGCCGAAGTTAAGATCAATACCATAAGAACCCAGACCTACCGCCATGCAGGCATTTTCGGCCATGGCATCCGGATCGCTACCAAGCAGTTGTACGCGTACCGGCGTCTCGCCACTGGCTTTACCGCCATGCAGGAGTTCAGGACAAATCTTGTGGAAGACACGCCTCGGGTAAACGCGATCTACCACCCGCAAAAACTCGGTAACCACCCAATCATAACCTCCTTGTGCGGTAAGCAGACGTCTCAAATGGACGTCCGCGAGGCCCTCCATGGGAGCTAGTACAATTCTCATTGGTATCGGCGACGATCGGGTTTAAAAGTTGCGACATTATACGGTACAAAACACCACAGTTTATCGGCCGGTTTCCAATCGATTATTTGTTGCGTTAATGTGCATTCCATTTTGGCCCATCACCAGCACACGCGCGCGCTTAACGAGAACACTGAACCCTGCATGGAGCAAACGACGCAATGAACTGGCAAAGACTCATCAGTGCCGCCTGGGAGAAACGACAACCGCTTTGGCTGAACGCCAGCATCGATTGCTTTCGCCTTTTTCATGGTTATGAAGAAGGCACAAAAGGGATCGTCATCGAAAAATTCAACAATGCCGCGGTGATCGATTACAAGACCGATATACGTGACTCATTACCTGAGCTAACGGCGGCGCTCCTGGCTGTATTTCCTTTCGAAAACATCATCGCAAAGGGGCATCAATCGCTGGGTTTAAACCTTAAAGAGCGGACGCATATCTTACTGGGAAATGACGCCAGCGTGGTCTGCCATGAAGGTGCGCTTCAATTCGACATCAGACTGGATGTGCCACACAATCCCGGTTTGTATCTGGATGCGCGTGATGCACGCGAATGGCTAATTGCGAACAGCACTGGTCGCAGAATTTTAAACCTGTTCGCCTTCACCGGCAGTTTAGGCCTCAGCGCAGCACACGGTGGCGCGGCTGAGGTCGTCCACCTTGATCGGTCAAAAGAACTGTTACCCCGCATCCAGGAAAACTATCGCCTCAATGAACTCAAGTTCGATACGCGCAACTTCCTGCGGGGAGACATTTACAAACACCTGCCAAGGGCCATCAAGGCAGGCCAGCGTTTTGATGGCATCATTCTGGACCCACCGCCAAAGGTTTACCCATCGCGCCACGCCAGCCATCGCCCCAAAGGCCAGGACTTTCCAGCATTGATTCAATACTGCGCCAGGCTGCTCAATCCCGGCGGCTGGATTTTAGGCATGCTTCATCACTTTGATTACGGCTGGGATGACTTTGAGACGCAGGTCACCGACGCATCGGACGGGCTATTACGCCCCCGGGTTCGGTTCACCAGCGGAATTGATTTCCCCGAGAGTATTCCTGACAAAAAGCTGCGAGTATCTGTATTTTTTGCGCCGCAGGTCTCCATCACCGAAAAGTAACCTACTCCAAAAGCGGTAGAAAAAACCCGGTACAGGGAAACCTTCGCCCACCGGCGGAGTCATATGATATAACGTATCAGTGACAACATGGTTCCGACACGTATGCCCGCCGACACCCCTGCTGTACTTAAAATCGTTGACCTTGAGTTCTACTACGACCGTCCGCTGATCGATCTGGAAAGGTTCGAAATCGCCAGGCGCGAGTGCGTTGGCTTGATTGGCCCTTCAGGCTGCGGCAAAACGACCTTAATACACCTAATCGCCGGACTACTCAGGCCTGTTAAAGGCGCTGTTCTCATCAGTGGTCATGATCTTTCTAAACTCAACGAGGCAGAAATTGATCGACTACGCGGCAAGCATATCGGCATTGTTTTCCAGCAGCTGCACCTGCTCCCTTCAATAAGCGTTATCGACAATCTGCTGTTAGCACAACGATTATCCAGAACAACGATCGACCGGGACTATGCATTCAATCTGCTTTCACTACTTGGCATCGATACGTTGGCAAACAAAAAACCTAATCAACTCAGTCAAGGGCAGGCACAAAGAGTTGCGATTGCAAGATCTGTAGCGCACCGACCGTCGCTGGTCGTCGCGGACGAGCCTACCTCGGCACTTGATGATGGTAACGCCGCTGATGCCATGAATCTGTTACGCACGATTACAAGACAATCGGAAGCTGCCCTGATCGTTGTGACACACGATGAACGTGCACGCGGTCAGGTGGATCGCGTTTTCGATCTCGGGGCTGTTTCATGAGCCTCTTTCGACTCGCCCTCGCGAATCTCAGTTCCTCGGCGCTGACTTCCACCGTAAACATACTGTTGCTGGCGTTAGGCACGGCAAGTATCGCGATACTACTGCTCGTGAGTGCCCAGCTAGCCTCCGCTCTTAGCCGGAATGCCGCCGGGATCGATCTGGTTATCGGCGCGAAAGGCAGCCCCTTGCAACTGGTGCTTGCCGGTGTCTATCACGCCGACGTTCCTCCCGGTAACATTTCGTCGAAAGAAGTCGATCGCTGGCAGAAACACCCCATGGTTGCCTCAGCCATTCCTTTGTCGCTGGGGGATAGCTATCAGGGGTTTCGTATTGTCGGAACAACGCCGGAATTTCAATCGCTGTACGATGCGGAGATAGCCCTGGGTCACACCTGGGAACAACCCTTCGAAGCAATCATCGGTTCACAGGTTGCTCAAGCCACGGGCTTGCAGGTTGGCGATAGCTTTGCAGGCGTGCACGGGTTAGCAGGTGACGGAGAGACCCATGGGGATTCACGCTATCGTATTGTCGGCGAGTTTGGACCAACTGGTTCGGTGCTCGACGCCTTGATTGTCACCTCCACACAAAGCGTCTCAATGATGCATGCCAATCATCGCCACGAAGCGCCCCACCATCACGACGATCACGACGATCACGACGATCACGACGATCACGACGATCACGAGCACCATAACAAACACGATCACGATCACGAACATGCAAGTAAGCATGCTGATTCTGAGCACGGGGAAGAAGTTACCCTGCTCCTGATCCAGCTTGCCTCGCCACTGGGCGTGCTGTCGCTGCCGCGAGAGGTCAACGCTGAATCTGCACTTCAAGCAGCATCGCCGCCTTTTGAAATCACCCGATTGCTTCAAATCGTCGGTATCGGCATCAACGGGCTGAAAGCGTTTGGGGCAGTGCTTGTGGCAGGCGCTGCCCTGTCAATCTTTGCTGCGTTGTATGCATCGCTCCAAGCACGGCAACATGACCTGGCTGTTCTGAGATGCCTCGGTGCGACCAGAGGCGAGCTGTTTTATCTCCTGTTTTTGGAAGGCTTATTATTGACCACCGGTGGCATTGTCATCGGACTCGTATTTGCCCACGGCGGCGTCGAGCTACTCGGCTTCTGGCTGGGAGAAGGCCAAGGTATTTCTGTCAGTGGCTGGTATTGGGCCGAAGCAGAATATCTGTTGGTGGGCGGGTTACTGCTATCGGGTTCGATCACTGCCATGATTCCAGCCTGGCAGGCTTATAATACCGACGTCGCACGAACCCTTTCGAAGTCTTAGAGAGCCCCACATGAAACTAAACTCAGTGAAAGTTGGCTTGTTTGTCATGATGCTCACAATGTCGTCGGTAGCGTTCCCGCTGCCCGCTGACGAGCTGGACATTCCCATGCCAGCGGATACCGACGCCGTTTATAGGTTTGATATTCGCGCTGACTACGGCTACACCGATGAGCAGGGTCGACGAATTATCGACGTCATAGAAGGCTATGACATCTATCTCGCACTTTCCGCAGATACCGCCGACGGCCAGCCGGTCATTGGGCTGGAACCCGTTTTTGATCTCAAGGGCTCCAGCCGACTCATACCGCCGGGCCAATCCACGAACCTTACCAGCACCGATGAAAGCGGGATCCTGGAGTTCGGTATCATCGCCGGTAAGAAAGGCATGGATCAGTTGACTGTTTCTTTTGGGAAGAACACGGCGACCGTGTATTTCAATATCATCAGTCTCCAGATCAACGATTTCCCCGCGATCACCTCATTTCAGGGTGGCCTCGACTGGACTGAACTGATGCAGGCTAAGCTAAACTTTGTCGATGGTGAGCTGGATATCAGCTTTCCAGAGTCGATGCAGCATCAAGATGGTGAAGTCGTTAAACTTTGGGGGTTCATGATGCCGCTGGACGCGGACGTCAAACAAAGTCACTTCCTGATGACTTCGAGCCCACCGCATTGCTTTTTTCACATCCCCGGTGGCCCCGCAGGTGTTATCGAAGTTTTCGCCGAAACCGGGATTGAAGCATCCTGGGAACCTGTGCTGCTACAAGGTACTTTTAAGCTGGTCACGAATTCAATGACTGGCGTGATCTATCAGTTAGAGAATGCTGAACTCATTGAGGAATAGCGCTAAACCTTATCGGCTGAACCGGATTTCTAATGGCATCTACAACAATAGCCAAGCTCATCAACACCGCCCTCGCGACTGCAGGTTTGATTCTTATCAGCTGGAGTAGCAAGGCATTAAGTCAGCAAAGTTTGATGGTCAGCGATCTCAGCGTCACGTTAATGACGTTGAACGTGCAGAACCTTTTTGACAATCAGGATGACCCCGGGAAAGACGACAAAGCCTATCTTCCGATATCGGCTAAGCAAGGTAACGCCCACAAAAATGCCTGCGCAGAGATAAAAAATAGAAACTGGCGCAAGGAGTGTCTGACATTAGATTGGAGCGATGCTGCAGTAGATCACAAGTTGTCGGTATTGGCTGAGGTTATCCGACAGGTGAACAAAGGCCAGGGCCCGGAGATCATTGCTTTGCAGGAGGTTGAGAATGAGTACATTCTTGAGCGACTGAGAACTGAATATTTGTCAGGGCTTGGTTATGAGGCGTCGATTTTAGTCGAGGGTACCGACAACCGTGGCATCGACGTCGCTTTTTTAAGCAAACTGACGCTGCTCGGAAAACCAAAACTGCACCCGCTCGCACTTAACCGGCCGGGTCGGGGTTCAAAAGATGTTCGCGGCATCCTCGAAGCAAGATTCATCATGCCGGACGGTTCCATGCTCACCGGTTACAACGTTCATTTCCCCGCTCCCTTCCATCCCACCGACATGCGCATCGCCGCTTATCAGCATCTCCAGACGCTCCGCGATTCGCATTCAGCAGGTGAACTAATCTTTGCCGCAGGCGACTTCAATACAACCAGCACAGAAGATCAACGGGAAAAGTTACTGGACAAGATGGTGCGCCCTCACTGGCTTATCGCGCACGAAGACTGCGCAGCCTGTCCCGGTACCTACTATTATGCGCCGGAAGATAACTGGTCGTTCCTTGACATGATCCTCGTCTCTGGCACGCAGTCAGCATCTGCAACCTGGGAGATAGCGAAGGGTTCCGTGCGCCTGGCCAATACCTTGCCGCAACAGACCACTCACGCAGGAACGCCTGCACGATATCGCGCCGCTACAGGGGAAGGTGTTTCAGATCACTGGCCGCTAATCCTGACAATGGAAAAACGCTAGCCGGGCAATATCGGCATTCACTCCACCTGATCGTTGGACGTGATTTACGTTACGTTATATCATTAACACTAATACAATTAATGCCCGCACCCGAGCGGCACAAATATGTCAGCACACAAAAGACAAACGACTAAAACAGCGCTGAAACAGGCGGAAACGCACTGCAATAGCCGGGGCACGCGCCTGACGGAGAAACGTCGACAAGTGCTAACCGGCCTGCTGGATTCGCAGCAAGCGCTCTCAGCCTACGAACTCACAGATTACTGCCGCGACGAGTTAGGGTTTCAACTGCCCGCCATGTCGGTATATCGAATCCTCGAATTTCTGGAAGAGGAAGATCTTGTCCACCGCCTGAATCTTGCAAAAAAGTATGTTGCCTGTTCGCATATCGTTTGCAAGCACGACCATGAGATACCACAGTTCCTGATTTGCACCAAATGCTCACGGGTACAGGAAATCGCCATTGATGAAAAACTGGTGGCTTCATTGAACAAATCTGTAAAGGACGCCGGATTTAGTCTGGCGAGCCAGCAACTGGAATTCGATTGCCTGTGTGGTGACTGCGTTGACTAATCAAGCTCAAAACTCAATGAACGCTGCCGGCATATTTTTGGACAAAACATCCATAGGTCTATCTGCCGTTTGTGCAATCCATTGCCTGCTACTACCGCTAACGCTGGTTCTGCTTCCCTCCCTCGCCGCGCTACCGGTTGGCGATGAGAGCTTCCATATGTGGCTGATTGTTCTGGTCATACCCGCTAGCGTTGTTGCGCTGACCCTGGGCTGTCGACGACATCGACAGTGGCGGTTCATAGTGTTTGGTGCCGGCGGTCTGATGGTACTGCTTTTGACAGTGCTTGCCGGACACGCATTTCTCGGTGAGTTATGGGAAAAGGTGTTCACGGTAGTAGGCGCAACCCTTGTTGCAATCGCCCATATCCTGAACTTCAGACAATGCAAAACCGCCGATTGTGCCCACTAATCAATCTTAATCGTGTCTGAACCGCTTTCAGGGATTCCTACGAATATCATCACGGGCTTCCTGGGTGCAGGAAAGTCCACGGCTATTCTTGATCTGATTGCCAATAAGCCTCAACACGAGAATTGGGCAATTCTCGTCAATGAATTTGGTGAAGTTGGTATTGACGGCGGGCTGTTATCCGCAAACGCCTCCAAAGCGGTCTTTATTCGCGAGGTCCCCGGTGGATGTATGTGTTGTACCGCCGGTTTACCGATGTTGATGGCAATGAATATGTTGCTTGCCAGAGCCAGACCACAACGACTGATCATAGAGCCTACGGGACTAGGGCATCCATCAGAAGTCATGAATGTGCTGGCGGGCGAGCACTATCGGGAGGTGTTGGACATTCACGCGACCCTGGCATTGGTTGATGCCAGGAAAATCGCTGATGAACGCTACACCAGTCACGCAACGTTCAATGAACAACTTGAGATCGCCGACCTGATCGTCGCAAGCAAATCAGACCTTTATGATTCAAATGATTTTTCCAACTTGCAATCTTACCTCGAACAAAAAGGCTGGCTTGAAAACAGGCAGCTAACAAAGGTCGTCAATGGTCAACTGCCCAACAAATGGCTGGATAAACCGGCTAAACCATGGCCTATCAGTAAACGGCAGCTCTTAAGCCAGTCGACTGGCGAGGTTAGCGAGGAAGATCACCGTGAGTTTCCTCCAGAAGGCTTTGTCAGGCTCAGCAACCAGGGTTCCGGTTTTAACTCACACGGCTGGATTTTCAACCCCGATGTGCTGTTCGATGAGCAGGCGATTACTCAACTACTGAACAGTACTGATGTAGAGAGAATCAAGGCACTGCTACGTACTGAAAAAGGCGCCTTCGCCTACAATTTTGCCGGCGACAAAACAGAACGGGTGGCGCTCAAGTCACTGGATGATAGTCGCATCGAGGTCATCGCGGCTGGACCATTTCCAGCCGCTGAGTTTGAAATACAGTTACTTGCAGCGCGCAAAGCGTTTTGATTCCGTCACCCGCGTCCCTAGTAGCTGTAACGCAGGCCTACGAGATAACTTCGACCCGGCTCCGGCGCGAAGTTCTTCAAGCGCGACGTATGATTACGTATCTCTTCATCCGTCAAATTGTTCGCCTTCAGAAAAACTTTTAACTCACCAGCATCGCCCAGATCCCAGTGATAGTCGCCATAAAGTGATACCTCGTCATAACCTTCTGTCGGGCGTTCGAAATCACCTGTGTCATTCTGATCGCTGACGCGACTCATGTGAAAGTGAATCGTCCACCTAGGACCAAAAAACTCAATATCAGTACCGAACTTGTCAGCTGGGATGAGGGGTATATCACCGCCTGCATCAAAATCGGCATTAACGCTGTCACCAAACAGCGACCAGTTGACGCCAAAGTTCTCTGACTCAAAAACGTTGACGTTCAGCCGGGCTTCCACCCCACGGAATTCAGCATCCCTGGCCATGTGTTGGGCGATAGGTTGCTCTTCAAACTCTTCGCCGGTCAGATTCAGGAAAATGTAGTCGTCTATCTGGTTGATGTATGCACTAATCTCGCCAGTAATACGTCCCGTATGGTGACGGTAGCCTATCTCAAGGTTGCGGGAGGTTTCAGGATCAAGCTCCGGGTTACCAATCTCCAGGAGGTTCGTTGCTGCGTGCAACACAAGGTCCTCATCATCCGCATAGCGCCCGCAGGTGTTGTTATCGACGTTGGAATAGAGCTCTTCAACTGACGGTGTACGAGTCGCGCGAGTGACGCCAAAAAAGGCATTGGATTCCTCGTTAATCTTATACAGCAGACTACCACTGGCACTAAACTCCGACTCATCGCTGTTACAAGCACCCGTTTCTACCTCATTAGCATCGTATCGAAACCCAAACTCCATGTTGAATCGGTCGTGCTTGAATTGCTCGAAACCGAAAAAACCGACGTTGCGAATATCTGACTCCGCGATAAAAGCTTCTTCTCCCACTGCACTGAATTCGTTATCAGTAAACTGAACCCCGTAGATGCCCGTCCAACGACCGGTTGCCCGTCGGTTGAGTGTGATTCTTCCTTCGTAGCCTTCATTGCTGTAGACAGTTCCGATGACCTGACCACCGTCTTCAAAATACTCTACCTCGTCATGAGTGTAATCGGTGTAGGCAAAAGCAGTGCTTACTGACTCGATAAATCCGTCGTCAAAATCGAGTCCAGCGCGAAGATCGTACCGTGTTTTCTCCAGGTCAAGCCGCACGAATTCGACTTCTTCTCCGCCATGACCGTGGCCGTCTTCCTCATCGTGCCCGTCCTCGTCGTGTTCGTCTTCATGGTGTTCATCTTCATCATGTCCGTCTTCATCGTGTCCGTCTTCGTCATGATGCTCACCTTCTTCCTCACCGTGAGCGTGGGTATGAGAGCCTGGCGGTAAACCGTACTCATTACTCAGTTTACTCGCAGAGAAACCGATAAAGCCTCGGTCATCGACGAACGAAAAGCCGATCGAGCCACCCTCAGACTCGCTATCTGAGTTACCAATAAAACCTCTGGTGTTAGGCAACTCTTCCTCCTCATGGTCATGGTCATGCTCGTCTTCATGACCATGGAACTGTTCTTCAAGCGCCATGACCGCCGCCTCATCAATGGCGTATCCAGGTATCTCGACATTACCGCTCTCTCGGCGAAAACCTTCAACACGGAAGACAAAAGGACCGGTGCCTGCCTCTAAACCAAGCAGCGTGCGGTCTTCACCATTGTTATCGTTGTAGGTCTGCTCAATCATCAGCTCTGGTCTTTCAGGCACCGCCTCCGGGACCCTACCGTCAATGACATTAATCACGCCGCCAATGGCACCGCTACCGTAAAGCAAACTTGCGGGCCCACGGATAATCTCGATTCTCTCTGCGAAGCTGACTTCAATGCCTTCTGCGTGGTCCGGGCTCTGGTTTGACACATCTGTGGTACCAACGCCATTTTGCAGAATACCAACACGGTTACCCGTATGGCCGCGAATGACGGGGTGGCCAACCCCCGGACCAAAAGAAGCGCTATTAATGCCTATTTGATCTTTTAGTGTCTCGCCAAGCGTATTGGCTGATTCTTCCAATAATGCTTCGCCGGTTAACACGTTGATCGGCTGCATGGTTTCGGTTGCGATGGTCTCAAACGGGGCACTGACCACGATCTCCTCCAAATACTGATGATGCGCATCACGGTGAACTTCCGATGTATCCGATAGCGCGGTGCTCGATGCAGCAATTAATACGGCTGTAAACGCACCGCGCCATAGAAAGGTTCTTTTATTTAGATTGATCATTCAGAGTGCCTGGCGAAAATATTCATGATGTTATGTTATATCATAACCATTCGAACAAAATACATCCCCGAGGCTTAACAATTTTTGTCAGCTTGTGACCTTTTTACTTCAACGAACGTGGCTACGAACTCGACAAAAAGATAAAACGCGCCCAAATCTATGGAGAGGCCGCGATTCTTCGGCTGTTCACCTATGGCATGAACTTTGCCAGCAATAAGGTGAAAACCCAGAGACGTTCATATCCACATTGGAGTTCGTAGAAATGCAAGACAACCTGCAAAAAGGCTTTACGCTGATTGAGCTGATGATTGTTGTTGCCATCATCGGCATTCTCGCCGCGGTCGCCCTACCGGCCTACCAGGACTACATCAAGACCGCCAACATGACCAAGGTGACCTTGCATTACGAGGAAGCGGTTCGCGCAGCACGGGCCACTTACATCAAGGCGAACACGCAAGTCAGCATGGGCCTGCTTGGCACTAACCCGTCGGCATTTACCCCAACTGATACCAATCAGTGGATCGAAGTATTCAACCCTGGTCGTAACTTCGCCCCCGGCGCACAGGTACCTGCTTACGCTATTAACCCCGACGCTACGACGGGTGTTGTTGGCGTGCAGTCGATCCCCAACGCTGCCGGAACACTTGCAGATGACAGTGTCGTCATCCTCCTGCCTGCCTACGAAGATCTGACGGCAAAATCTGTGACCATCTTTGCTGTTGACCAGATGTAGAGGTACCCGGAATCGATCGCTGCTGCACTGACCCGGACCACCCATTCTCGTGGCAAAGCTAAAACTCGTCTTCATACTTGAGTGACTAGTGCAATCTGCCCTCGACTGCGCCATTCTTGGCGCTGGAAAACCTCGAGATCAGTCATGACTTTCACCACATTAATCTGGGGCGTAAAAGCCAGTTTCAGAAGTTACGTCGAAGCCGCCGAAGGATCCATCACCCTGGGTGACGGCGCAACACGCGCTGAAGATGGCGCTTTTATCCTCACAGCGATCCCCGGCGGGGATCTGTCTATCGCAGCCGATGGCAGTGCAACCGGCTCAATGCGATTTAGCGGAACCATTACCTTCGAGGCCCATGGCGGCATGCTCAAGTCTACGCTCGGCGAGTTAGGCATCGAGGCGAGTCCCGACGGAATCGTATTGACGGTTCTTGAAGCGCCCATGAATCAGGGGCGTTGCGCAATCGCCAAGCTGGGCCCAGTAGAGATTAACCAGGATGGAGAGATAACAGCGGGTACTGAGATCACGCTGGATGGCATGTTCCAGATCGCCGACAACTATCCACCGGGCACACCACTGGACACCATACAGCTCAAGTGAGCCGACTTTGCAGGTGGCTAGTTCGGGGACTCGATCGTACGAATATAATCAATCGCTGCCGCCAGCATCTCATCTGATTTGTCACGAATCCTGGGTGATCGCAAGGGTATGTCCGGACTGACAGGATGCGCAGCCGCTCGACCAGCGGGACGCACGATTAGCGCCTTGGGATAAGTAACAGAAATCCCCGTGTTGGGAAGTGTAAACCGTTCCATCGCGCCATAGGTTGTGGCCATATCAACGGTCTGTTCTCCCATGATCACACCAAACCCGTAGTCCTGTATCACCGCTGCCGCTGAAACGGCATTCGAGAATGAGTACCTGTTAACCAGCACAAAAACGTCCCCATTGAATCGAGTATCCGCACGAGGATTGACCACCGGAATCTGAAACTCGACGACTTGTCCTTCTTCTGCGGCTGCAAATCGCTCAGCATACAATCGGGATATGGCATTCGAATCTTCAGTACCTGCATCCAGGCGCGCTTGATTCGCAGCCACCGTCAGGCGACTGACCCGAACGCTGAAATCCGATGAGAAACGAAAAGGACGATCAGCAAACCAGGCTATCACCGGGTCGCTGTAAGCATTGTTGCCGCCAGGGTTGTCTCTGAGGTCGAGAATAAGATGCGCGGCTTGACGCTCAGAGAACATGCGGAAGGCGGTATCCACAAAATCCAGATAACTGGCGCTATCGCCGGTATCGCCATCCGATTCAATGCTGCTGAAAGGTCCAGGACGCAGGTACGCCACAGTTGGCGTAACCATTCGAGCATCACGGCCCTCAAGCGTGAACGGTGAATCTGCACTCGACCCTTTTTGTTTTTCACCCGAGATTGCTGTCAGATCGTAAACAATTTCAGCACCACCGACATGAGCAACTGATAGCGTCGACGCTTCAACCTTGCCTAGCTCCAGCCAGACCACCAGCGGCATATACCGCTCCAGCAGAATCGCCGCAAACGCAGGCGATTCAGCAGATATGTGTGCCAGCAAACGCGGTAATAGTTGCGATACCCGGTTACCATCAATCGCCACGACACGGTCGCCGGGCAGGATATCATCCAGACCGGTAGCGTTCCCTGTCACAATAAGCTGATCACCTTCTAGCACCACATCTAAGGGGAATGCCGAACCACCCTGAGAGAGGTATGAGAAAAACTCTGAATAGTCAGATTCAACGCGGGTGTGTGCCTGTTGGGCGAGTGCGGCAAATTTCTGGAAGGCCATCTCCGTATCGAACCGGGTCATCGGTTCAGATAAGGACCTGCCAAATTCACGATACGCTCGGTCAAAATCCTCGCGTGAAGTCAATGCATAGAGATCAAAATTCGCGGATCGTAAACCCGCATACAAGTATTCAAAATCAGCTTGAATCTGCGCTTTGGTAAACACCTCGGGATTGTTGTTTTCTAAGTCCTCAGCAGCCGTCGGCACCGTGAGGCATAGCAATACGAGGCAGGAAAAAATTCTGTACATGGCGTCATTGTAACATCGAGTTCGAACCCGAAATGCCAGATGCGGAACTCAACTATCCAGATAGCTAGCCCCAGACATTACCTGTTTGATCTGGGTAAATTCCAGAATGCCCTCGGGTCCGCATTCCCTGCCCCAGCCAGATTGCTTGTAGCCACCGAAAGGCTGGGTCAGGCTCACCCCGGCGCAGTTAATCGCAACGCCGCCAGCGCGAATCTGCCGCGCTGCTGCCATGGCGGTCTCGTTATTCCTGGTATAAATGGAGCAGGCCAGGCCGAAGCGCGAGTCGTTGGCGATTCGGATGGCATCCTCCATGCCATCGTGGGCAATCACCGCGGTAACCGGACCAAATACCTCCTGCTGCGCGATATCCATATCGTTAGTCACATCGGTTAACAGCGTCGGCGAGTAAAACCATCCACGATTTAGGTGTGCGGGTCGACTACCGCCGGTAACGACGGTTGCCCCCTGGGCTTTGGCAGTGTCGACGTGGTTTTCCACCCTGTCCCGCGCTCTGATCGCGGCCAACGGACCCTGGTCGGTCTTTGGATCAAATGGATCGCCAATTTGCAGCGCGTCGTAATACGCAGCCAGTGCATCGACAACCTCATCGACGCGATCGCGCGGTGCAATGACCCGGGACAGATTCACACAGACCTGCCCCATGAAACCCGTGCTGCCGGGTCCAAGCGTTTCCATAACCTGCTCAAGGTCTGCGTCTTCGGCAATAATCGCGGGTGACTTGCCTCCAAGTTCAAGCGCAGTTCGGGCAAGTCTGTCAGCGGTCCGTTTCACGACATCGATACCAATTTCAGTACCACCGGTTAACGCCACCATATCGATATCAGGATGTCCGACCAGATGCTGACTGACCGCGGTGCCGGCAGCCAGAACGCTAACGACGCCTGGAGGAAAATCCGCTTCCGCAATCAACTGCGCGATAAGTCGAGACGTTAACGCTGATTCCGGCGCATGTTTGACGATCACCGTGCAACCGGCCAGAAGCGCGGGAATAATTTTCATGCCCATCAGCACAATGGGGCCATTAAACGTCATGACGCCCAGCACAGTACCAATAGGCTCACGCCAAACCAGCGTGCCATCCCGGTCACTCTCCCAGGGCAACGTGGGTGCAATCTCCAGTGCCTGACGCCAAATAGCGACACCGGCGCCGCCGTTGATCATGGCGCCATGGGCCAGGGTTGGCCCGGATTCAAACGTCCATGCCCGATTTAACTCGTCCATGTTTTCTTCGAGCAGGTCGCAGAGCCGCCGACACACCTTGACGCGTTCTGTGACTGACATTGCAGACCAGGGTCCCTGATCGAATGCTCGTCGGGCAGCGGCAACTGCCCGATCCGCATCGCTGATGGTGGGATCGGCAACCTGGGTTAACGCTTCTTCTGTGGTCGGTGAGATGACGTCAATAAGGTTGTCACTGCTGCTGATCCATTCTCCGGCAATGAACTGCGACTGCAGGCCGGGAATGCTAACGTCGAGGGTATCTGGATGTGATGCCATGGGTTTATCCCTGCGGTTTGAAGGCGTGAAAACAGATTACCCTTTCTGGTTTGCTGATGCACAGCCACGTATTCATGGATAGCCCGTAACACCTGGGATTAGTCACCGCTCTTGTCCTGCGGCACAGGATCAATGACAACGACGGCGCGGTGAGAGATCCCTCGGCTACGCTCGGGATGAGGGTAAGTTGGCCCGCCCAGAGAGATTAACGCGCAATGCAATTGACGCAGTGGAACTGTCCCGACACCGATACGTCGGACCGCCAGGTTCGAAGCCTATGGCTCGAACCTGTCTAACTTATTGAATAACTTGCTGTAAAAAAGTTGGAACTGTCACACAGAAAGGACGTTATGGCCTCCCACAGGCCCCGATCTACCGTTAACAGGACAAGGATTTGTGACACTTGAAATAGACCGCTATCGGCCCAATCGGGCACAGTGAAGCGACCGCAAGCGCTACTTCAGCTTTGTTCTCGAAGTAGTTGTAAAAGGTACCTCTCGATACCTCTGCGGAATTTGTGAAGTCTTCAATCGCCCAGTTCTGCATTCGGGCCAAAAGCCAACCGGTATGTGACAGGCGGCTTTTGAGACTTTGTTGGTCGAATTGATTGATCACCGAACAGCGGGCAAAAAACTTGGTCACACAAAACCTTAAACTGCTACAGAATCGGAGAGCTTGCAGGCATCACATTCTTGGTCCAGATGGACGTTTCGATCATGCGAATTCGTGTTGCAGGGCCCAGGAGGATGGTGACCGGCAACTTGCGAAAGTATTTGGATTTGTTGGAGTGTTGCTCGCTTAAGTCCGACTTGTGGTGCAAACTCCATTCGATTAGTGATGGCAAAACTCGAAACGGCAATGGATCTATTACACATCTCAGATATGCATTTTGGACCCCGCCATTGGTTCGGAAACAATAAACTGTTGTTGGAGAAGATCAACAGCTATTCCGCCGATATTGTCATCAATACTGGCGATAACACGACCGATGCTCTTGAGAATGAGTTTGAAGCCGCAGGGGATTTTCTAAAACTGATCAATTGCCCCCACATTGTTTCAATTCCGGGAAATCACGATAAACGTAATATGCGCAGTGCTGACTATTTTCGTCAATATATCGACAATGTAGACGTCATTCGTCCACTAAATCGCGACAACTGCAAGAAGAACAGCATCTTTCTGGACGCCTACACAAACGGGATAACGGATCAATTTACTGACTTCAACTTCCTTAAGAAAATTGCGATCAATGACGTGTCAGTTCTGGTGGTTTGCGTCGACACTACCTCGCTCTATGAAGACATAGGTTATGTCGATAGAGAGATGTTGAGAACACTCTCGCACGCTATTGCAAAGGAGAGTTACGACAGAATCATTCTGCTGACCCACCACTCAATTCTGGATTCCGATTCAGACCCACTCTTTAATTCCAGAATTGTTGTCGAGTTCGTCAGAGAACACAAAATCGATTACGTCTTTTGTGGCCACACTCATCAATTGTCCATGATGAAATCAACCGACCTGTACCACAAACACTCCTTCACACAGTACAAAAACGGCTCGCTATCAAGCATCAATACGCCCAACGATACGAATATGTTGCTGTACTACAAAAACTTTGGTGCGGCAGCAATGGATGTTCATGTTGTCCGCGTGAAGGTTGAAAATGAGTGTCTGCGGTTCACAGAAGAAGTCATTACGGCCAGCTGAGGATCGTCACCACAAATGGATGATTACCTCGTTAGGAAAGATCAAGTTGCCACAGTCCTGGTGTGTTATACTCACGCCCTGTCGTTGTCCCGCCATCCGCGCCTGAAGTCCTATCGCGGAGTTATCTGACCGAACAATTCCAGTTTCTGCCCATAGAACATGGCAATACAGCCTATCTGAGACGTCAGTCGCGTTGCTCATTGAGCATATTCAAATGAAAACTATTCCAAAGGAACGGCGCTACGGCCACTTGTGGGCTTTTCTGCTGTTATCAGTTCTGTCGATTACTGCGTTGGCGCGAAATGGGGCGACTGTGCCGCCGGTTAACGCAACAACCGTCAGCTGACGAGCAGGGTGAGACGTTCGGCTGACCGAGACCCTGAAATACAAACCATTACCGAACTCTGACATGAAAGGAAATCATCATGAGTAAAGGGCAAAAAAGTAATAAGGAAGGCAAGAAGAAAGCGCTGTTGACCCAAAAAGAAAAAAGGGATGCAAAGCGAACGAAGAAAGATGCCAAATCCAGGCATGTGGGTGACTTATAAATTGAGCAGCGAAATTGAATTGAGCTCGTCACGAACTGCTGCATCGCGGTCAAGTTCTTCTACCACTCCCACAATTCTGTCGTACGTGAAGGACCTGCCTAATCTGTGCTCTCTGGCAGGGCTTGCCTGCACAGTTTTAGCCGTCTATTTCAGTATATTAGGCGTATTCCATGCTGCAATGATCGGTATGATTTGGGCGGTTGCTTTTGATTGGGCGGATGGTCTTGTTGCACGAAGAATCAAAGGCCGCACCGGTAATGATCGGGCTTTTGGCGGACAGCTGGATGTGTTGATCGATATCGTAAGTTATGGCGTTGCACCAGCGATTTTGTTGTTGAGCTATGGTAACTACGGTCTCGGCTATCTGGTAGTCGCGTTCATCATGCTGGCAGCCAGTGCAATGCGGTTAAGCTTTTTCAGCACCTATGGCCTATCGGATGGAACCAGTTACACCGGGCTGGCGCTGGACAACAACAGTATTGCGATCGTCTTTATCTTTCTTTTTGAAGGCGTTGTTGGTGAGCGCCTGTTTTCCATTGTTCTTTTTACCAGCTGTTTGGGTCTCGCAGCGCTGAATGTCTGCCAGCTTAAAACACCCAAACTTTCCGGGAACCCCATCAATGTCTACATTCTCGCTGGCTACACGCTGTGCATGACCGGCATCTATGGGGCAAAGCTTTTTTAGGAGCTATTAATAATGATTGTATACACCGTTGGTACGTTTGATTTGTTGCACGTCGGTCATCTTGCCTTGCTTGAATATTGCAGGACATTAGGTACTACCGTAGCCGTTGGCGTAGCATCTGATAGTGTCGTGAATTCATACAAGCCCAATTTGCCAGTGATTCCACTTGATCAACGGATGGAAATGCTCAGGGCCTTAAACTGCGTAGATATCGTGCGCCCGTACCACAAGCTTGAGTATGTATCCGGGTGCCGGGAGTTGGATGTAGATATATTCGTGGTAGGCGAAGATTGGGGGGCCAAGCCTCACAATATCGCGGTAGAAGCCTACCTCAACTCCAGGGGGAAGGAGATTTTGCAGATTCTTTACAACCCAAGGACTTCATCGACCCGTATTAAGCAGAAGGCTATCGCGCAATCGCACGCAGACCAATTTTCTGGGCAAGCCGTCGCATAGTTGTTTGTTGGGCCGAATCAAGGCAAGGATGTTATGGTCTCCCATAGGCCCCGATCTACCGTGAACGGGACAAGGATTTGTGACACTCGAAATAGACCGCTATCGGCCAGGAGCGGACAAGTGTTAGCTTGCAATGATTTCTAACATCTGTAGAAATTAGCCATTTGTCGCGCGAGTGCTGCGCTCATTTCAGAGGACAGTCATGGATAGCGCACTAGACAACTTTCCGATCTTGCGGCAGCTGAATGATGCAGATACGTCTGCAATCACAACAGCGTGCGTGATTTGCTCCGTTGGTTCCTTGTTCGCCGTAATGGCTTTCTTGTTCCTGAGCGTCAACACAGTTTTAACCCACTTCAGCGCCGTTGAAACACAAGTCCAGATCAGACTCCTTCCACCTGTTTTCTTCATTTGGTTGAGTCTGCAACTGTCAATTTACTACGCTGTTTCCAGGGCATTCGATGCTGATATGCGCCTAATCAACAGCGTGCATTCCCCTCAACAATACCTTAGGGATTGGTCGATTCCAGGAATATATATTTTGGTGCTGACGCTAGCACTGTTAGCGATTACCTACGCTCTGGGACATATAATCGATTTTCAAAGGTTTGGTTTCGAACCGAGGCTTAGATTTTTCGAGATTCTAAATGAAGGTTCGGCAATGATAATAATCTGGTACGTCCTTCTCCCGATCACCAGTTTAACGACATCGTTCACATTGCTGGGTTTTCTGAAACAAGCAAAGGTTCTATCGTCTATCGCAACCGATATCCCGATCAAGCTCCAAAAACTCGATGACTATCAACTCCTGGCCAATATGTTCGTTAGGATCGCTATAAGTGGCTTGCTAATAATGAGTTTTTCCATTGCCAGCTTCGAATATGCAGATATCGGCGGCAATGCAGTGTTATTGATGCTGATTGTTCTCTTGCCGCTGTTAGCTGCTTTCGGTTGGCCGATATGGGTTATTCGCAACCGTGTGCAAGAGCAGAAAAAGCAAACTATCGAAAACATTATCAAAGAAATCGAGAACCTCGACCTGAGTGTTTCTGAAGACCGTGGCCAGCACGCCTATTTACTAACCCGGCAGATGTTCGTGGAATCTCGCTGGGAGTGGCCAATCTCCTCACACGTCCAAAAGCTCATCATATTCGGACTGATACCACCACTAACCTGGGTGCTCGCGGCTCTGGTTGAGAACTTACTCTTCTAATTGACCGTGTATAGTCTTTCTGGTTGAGACCGCTATGGGTCGGTAGCAGACGCAAGTGCCGATTAAGGTCGTAATAGAACCTTCTTTGTGACAGTTAAGAAATGTCGATCGACTAAAGACCTTTAGAAATGGCCCGCCCAGAGAGATTCGAAGGGGCCGCCTAGGATCACGACACAGCAGCTCGAAGAGCTGCTGTGTATCGGTGTGAGATCCCTCGGCTACGCTCGGGATGACAAGGGTTGGATGGCCCGCCCAGAGAGATTCGTACACGCCGTGTAACGGGCCCGACATTGCAGTCCGAAGGGCTGCTGTGTACCGGTGTTAGTACAGGGTGCGAATCCAAGATTCGGAGAAGATGGCCCGCCCAGAGAGATTCGTACACGCCGTGTAACGGGCCCGACATTGCAGTCCGAAGGGCTGCTGTGTACCGGTGTTAGTACAGGGTGCGAATCCAAGATTCGGAGAAGATGGCCCGCCCAGAGAGATTCGTACACGCCGTGTAACGGGCCCGACATTGCAGTCCGAAGGGCTGCTGTGTACCGGTGTTAGTACAGGGTGCGAATCCAAGATTCGGAGAAGATGGCCCGCCCAGAGAGATTCGAACTCCCGACACCCAGGTTCGAAGCCTGGTGCTCTATCCAGCTGAGCTATGGGCGGATAGATTTTCAATTCTTACGTAGACCTTCACCGCTTCGAACCCCGGTTCGAAGTCCGATCGCGGCCCGCTGGCTCTCTATCCAGTTGAGCTATGGGCGGATAGCAAACCCGTGTGAAGCGGGTGAAGAGCCGCGATTATAGAGAATTGCGAATACTGAAGCTACCGCAACAGGCCACAACTCACCGAATCAATTCAGACACGCCTTTGGTAAGCGACGGCCTCCGGCTTGCCGGTCGACATATCCAACATGCGAATCGGGTCAGTAACACCGTCCCATGCATCAGCCGCCTGCTTCATCAAGCCAAAGAACATGTCGTAAAAGTCGCTACGGGCCATCAGTTGAATCATCACTCCCGGCTGATCTTCGATGTCGATGTAGGCATGAGCTTTATAATCCGGCGCTTCGCCATAGCGCTGCCATACCTTGTGTTTACAGCCTTTGGCCGCAATGTCGGCCAGTGCGTTATCAACATCATCAACCCAATAGGCCAGATGCTGCAATCCACCCTCCGGATGATCCACCAGGTAATCCTTATAGATAGAGGGATGCTCACCCTCGGGCGCAATCACTTCAATTTGCTGGTCACCACAGTAGGCGAACCCTGCGCGCATATCGGCTTCAATATGGCCGCCGTCATACCAGCCAGAAAAGCCGCGGATATCCTGCAAGAAAAACGGGCCGACACCACGTGCTACCCAATGAGCAATGGCAGCATCGACATCGGGTACCACGTACCCCTGTTGAACTACCGGTCCAAATAGAACACTCATCGCTAAACTCTCCTCGTCAAAGTTAGATTGATCAGGTCATGCCTACTAATCATTCATTGTAGGTGATATCCGGCAAAACCCTGTCGCCGGATTCACGGTCCACAAGTAATAGGCCACCGGTAAAGGGTGCAGCCAGAACAAAAGTATCCTCCTGCGCCAGGTATGTAATGGGAAGATTCAAAACAAAACCAGGAAACGGCCCCGCGCCACGATTGCTACCCGAGACAATCGATCGCGCCCCGGTTTGGGCATCCACCGCCAACAGCCATCGTTCGATGATCAGCGAACCGAGGACAACCGATCCAGCATCGGAATCAGCGCGGCTGATGCTGGAACTGAACCCGAACAGGGTGCCAGTCTGCGGATCAAACTCAAGACCATAGATACTACCCAGGTCTGGCCCGTCGCCGACGCAACCTCCGTCGCCGGGTGTACATCCTGAAACCACTGAACGGTCACCCGATTGAATATCGATCTCGTAAATTGTGTTTGGCAGGGTGTTACTGACATAGAGGTTTCCAGAATCCCCGCTGGTGATGCCGATAGGGCAATTAAGGGGTGGCCCCTCTCCTCGCTCGCCTGCACCTGGCACCTGAGATTGCACACCTGACAACACTGAGACATCCGTAGCGGCAAGATCCATGCGAAGTATCATGCCCCGTCCCTGGCAGCCACTGGCAAGAAAAACCTCGGCGTTACCGAGGGCGTCCAGGTCAGAAATTGCGCCAAAGTCCGCCGAGAACAGCGGCACTTCAAAATGATCGCTCGTCACCCCTGAGCCGACATCAATCGAGCTCACTTTTGTTTTTTGGGTAAACGTGCCGCCATGCAGATACAACAGCGCATCACTCCCGGGAACGTCGCTCAAACGACCCAGACTTGTGATGCCAGTCGCCAGTTCCGATGCCTGCCAATTTTCGGCATCGATGGCGACAATCGAACTGGTGGCGTTATCGGAGGCATAAAGCACGCCGTCCAGAACCGCAGCATCAACATAGTCGCGGAGTGCCACATCACTATTGATGGCGCTCCTATCGCCGGAAACAAGGTCAATCAAAACGGGTACGTCAAACAGCGAACTGGAGACAATCACGGACTGCTGCGTTCTGCCCATATCCATATCTACGATATTCACAGGTACCCAACCAGCACCTGACCCACTCGATGCCACCACCTTGTAATCCAAAGCTGCGGATTCGAACCGGATTACTTCACTGTTAATCGCTGAAAAAGCCAGCAAGGTATCGGTTCCATGATCAAAGGCGAGTTGGGTGATACCCAACGGTCCCTCTGGCAGTGAATTCGTCGCCATCCTGACGCGCGTCCCGTTGACAGCATCGATCCGTTCGATCCCCAACCCATCAACAATGTATAAATAATTGCCACCCGGGTCGTAAGCGATATCAATCGCGCCAGGCCCTGCTTCCTGAAAGTTGTTGAGCTGAAGCGTAACCAGATCAAAAACGAGGACTTTTTGCGGTTCATTAACCGGAAAGGGTAAAACGCCAGAGACGAACGCCGTGGGGGTAGACGACTGTAGGATAAACAAACGATCGTTAACTGCATCCAGCACCATGCTGGCTGTTGGTCCAGGTCCGGCGATAAACTCGTTGCTGGCGTAAACCTCAACCAGACTGCCACTCGTCAGCTCGTAAGCGAGAATCGAATCGACCATCAATAGCAGAATCCGGTTTCGTGCCTCATCAAACACCAGATCCAGAGGCGGCGAATCCAATGTCAAAACAGGTTCCGCGGAGCCATCGGACAACCGCATTAAAGAGATATCGAAACTGCCGTTCGAAAAAGCCAACGCTGAGGATTCAATCACCACAAAAAAAACACCATCCGATGTTGAAACCGAAGTCGTAACCTGACCGATCGGTGCCAGGCGATTACGCAAGGCTAACCGCGTACTCGATTTTTCACCTGTGATGGCGTCAGTCGCTTCGATAGTCAGATCGTGTGTATCAAGGTCGTTCAAGGCAAGCGAACCTCTGAAGCGAGCATTTTCTGCATCAACGACCAGAGGCAATGTGGCGCCGTCATATTGAACGGCAATCTCGATATCGTTGGAATGATCGTCCGAAAAGCTTCCTTGTATTGTTACGGCATCACCGGTGAAGTAACCCGTTTTTGGAAAATGGACTTTAAGCTGAGGGGGGGTGTCAATCTCGGTGGGTGAGATAGCAGAACCGCCACCCCCACCACCGCCGCCACAACCGGCAAGCAGCGACACAAGGCAGCATGCAACGCCAGCCTGACGTAAGACGCTAGCGCGCATCATCGTGCTGCGCCACAGTTGCAAATAGCACTCTCACAAGGCTCTCCAAACCTCTTATAATGGTAAACCTACCATATCTACATTAATCGGCGCCTTTTTTTGGGGCGCAACCCAGTAAGGCTAAAGTCATGATCTTCCGACAACTATTTGATGCTGATTCGTCAACGTACACCTATATCCTGGGTTGCGAGAATACCCGGGAAGCCGTGGTCATCGACCCCGTGTTCGAGCAGCACGCCCGTGATGTTGCACTGCTTAGAGAACTCGGGCTTAAGGTGAAGTACTCGCTGGATACCCACGTCCACGCGGATCACGTCACCGGCGCATGGCTGCTGAAGGAAAGCGAAGGTGCAGAGATCGCCTTGGCAGCCAACTGTGCGGCAGAAGGTGTCGACATTGAACTGGAAGACGGCATGGTGCTCGCGTTCGGTGACCACGCAATCACCGCAATACATACGCCCGGTCATACCAACGGCTGTTTTACGTTTGTGACTAACGACAAAAAGATGGCGTTTCCTGGCGATTGCCTGCTGATTCGAAGTGCCGGTCGGACCGATTTTCAAGCAGGCGATGTTCACACTATGTGGCGAAGCATCAAAGACAGAATCTTCGCGCTACCGGATGATTGTCTGCTGTACCCCGCGCACGACTATATGGGCAGAACGGTCTCAACTGTCGCTGAAGAAAAGCGCTACAACCCGCGAATTGGTGGGGATGCCCGCGAAGAGGATTTCGTTGGCTACATGAACAATCTTGGCCTGCCCCATCCGCGGCAACTTGAAATCGCGCTGCCTGCGAACATGAAGTGCGGCAAACCCGACACCAGCATCGTACAACCGGACTGGGCCCCCATTAACGTGACCTTTGCCGGCGTCCCAGAAGTCGCACCGGATTGGGTGGCCAGACAGAATGATGCAGTGTGCATATTAGATGTTCGAAGCGCCGCTGAATTCAACGGCGAACTGGGTCACATCGAAGGCGCGCTATCTATTCCCCTGGATGAATTGCGTGATCGCCTGGAAGAAGTGCCGGCAGATAAACCCGTGGTCGCTATCTGCCAATCTGGTAAACGTTCCGCCATGGCAACCCAGATACTGAGGTCCGCCGGGAGAGACAAGGTTGCTAATGTGCCAGGCGGCATGTTGCAGTGGACAAGACTCGCACTGCCTGGTTTGGTCCAGCCGGGCGTTGACCCGGTATGACAGACCTCTCCGGTATCTCGGTCGTTACCCTGGAACAGGCCGTTGCCGCACCCTACGTCTCGGGCCGATTAGCGGAAGAAGGTGCACGAGTCATCAAGATTGAGCGCGAAGAAGGAGACTTTGCCCGTCGCTACGATTCGCTGGTCAAGGGTGAAAGTGCCTACTTCGTTTGGCTGAATGCCGGCAAGGAAAGCATCACCTTGAATCTGCGTGACGAGGAAGACCAGCAGCTTTTCAGCAGTCTGCTGGCAAAAGCAGATGTGTTTATCCAGAATCTGGCGCCTGGCGCACTGGACCGGTTGGGTTTCGCCCCGGACACACTGCGAGACAATCACCCGGAACTTATCATCTGTTCCATCAGTGGCTACGGTGAAGAAGGTCCCTATAAAAACCAGAAGGCCTACGATCTTCTCATCCAGGCGGAAAGCGGGCTCTGTTCCATCACGGGTATCGGCGAAGAACTCACCAGAGTCGGCGTTTCCGTATCTGATATATCAGCAGGTATGACGGCCTATCAGGAAATCCTGCTGGCATTGTTCGCGCGAGAACGCGACCCGGAACGCCAGGGTCGCCTGATCAATGTCTCGCTCTATCACGCCACCGCAGACTGGATGAACGTGCCTTACCTGCAGTATCAATACGGCCACTTTACCCCGCAGAACCATGGTTTAAAGCACCCCTCTATCGCACCTTACGGCGCCTTCACCTGCAGCGACGGTAAACAGATACTGCTTAGTATTCAGAACGAGCGTGAATGGTTGAGTCTTTGCCGCGAAGCGCTCGGTGATGAAACTATTGCCACCGACCCGCGCTTCGTCACGAACTCGCTACGGGTAGAAAACCGGCAGACACTGGACAGCATGATCGCCACCCATTTCGGTCAGTTCACGCGAGCGCAAATTATCGAAAAACTGACCGATGCCAGCGTTGCCTACGGTCGCGTCAGTGATCTGGCAGATCTTGCAGCGCATCCCCAAAACCGATACCGGGAAGTTGAACTTGCGAATGGCACCGCAAGAGTACTTGGTCGCGGTGCAACCGTCGCCGGCAAAATGGACAAGAAATTGAGCGTGCCTGGCATTGGCCAGGATAATGAAAAGATTCGGGAAGAATTCGGGAAATAACCGACGGAACGCGGCGTTACAATTTGCATTCACCCGTCGGACTTATTAAAACAAGCTAACTCTGTCGCAAAGGGACCAGACCATGGAAGTCTCGACCATTATCACGCTTGTTGTGCTCGGTGGCCTCGCCATGTGGGCCGTCGCCATCTACAACCAGCTCGTTGCATTGAAGAACCGCTACAAGAACGCATTCGCCCAGATAGAGGTGCAGTTAAAGCGCCGCTATGACCTGATACCCAACCTGGTGGAAACCGCCAAAGGCTATCTCGAGCATGAACGGGAAACCCTGGAAGCCGTCACCAAAGCCCGGGATGCTGCGGCTTCAATGCTGGCGGACGCGGCAAGCGATCCTGGTAACGCGGGCTTTATTCAGGGCCTGGCCAGTCAGGAAGGTGTCCTGCAAGGCGCCCTTGGCCGATTCAATATCGCCGTTGAGGCCTACCCGGATCTCAAAGCCAACGAGACCATGGCGCAACTCTCTGAAGAACTCACCAGCACCGAGAATAAAATCTCGTTCGCCCGGCAGGGATTTAACGATGGCGTCATGACCTACAACATTTATCGACAGTCTTTCCCCCAGATAGTCCTGGCGCCCATCTTCGGGCACGCAACCGATGCACAGTTACTGGAATTTGCCGACAGCGAAGAAATTCAGGCTGCGCCCAGTGTGTCGTTCTAAGCGATCGGAAACGAATCGTCTGAATCATCTGGCCTGATCGGTTGATGGATTACTAACGTGGATTTCTTTGAATCCCAGGACATTGCGCGGCGTAACACCAAGCTGCTGCTGTTTCTGTTTTTTCTGGCCGTTGTCTCGCTGATCCTGCTCACCAACGGCCTGGTGTTTGTTTTTATCAACATGCAGGACAGCGTCAGACTTCACACCGGTCAGTACTACTTTTCCTGGGATATCTTCGGCGCGATCTCGGTTGGTGTGGTTTCTCTGGTGGTGATTGCCAGCTTTATCCGGTTGACCATGCTACGCAAAGGCGGCAGTACCATTGCCGAGCTGATGGACGGCGAACTGCTGGTGAGTGATGGCGGCGATCTGAAAAAAAGACAGCTGCTGAACGTGGTCGAGGAAATGGCCATTGCATCAGGTACACCGGTGCCACCCGTGTACCTGATTCGAGAATCCGGCATTAACGCTTTTGCCGCTGGCTATTCGCCTGGAGATGCCGTCATCGGCATCACAGAAGGCGCCATGCAGAACCTGAACCGCGATCAGTTGCAGGGTGTTATTGCCCACGAATTCAGCCACATACTCAACGGCGACATGCGGCTTAACATCCGGTTGATGGGTATTCTCTACGGGATTCTGATGATGGCGCTGGTTGGCCGAATGCTCGTCAGCCCTGGCCGACGGCTTGCCGGTGGCCGGAACAAGGGTCACGCCGCCGTACTCGCCATGGGTGCGGGTCTGATGCTGATTGGCTACCTCGGTCAGTTTTTTGGCAACCTGATCAAAGCTGCCGTGAGCCGCCAACGAGAATTCCTCGCGGATGCTTCCGCCGTGCAATTCACTCGAAACCCACAAGGTATTGCCAACGCACTGAAGAGAATTGGCGGCTATCACGCGGGTTCAAAACTGACCCATCCCGAAACGGCAGAACTCAGTCATACATTTTTCTGTGAAGCTATTACCTTTTCGTTTCGCGGCATGATGGCCACCCACCCGCCTTTGGCTGAACGAATCAAACGCATTGAGCCGCGCTGGCAAGGTGAGTACATCGAGACACAGCAGGATGATGCCCCTGACACGGCTGCAACCAGCCAAACGCCTGGCGCTGCGGCCGGGATCATGGGCTTCGCCGCTGCAGATTCAATTGCTATTGATCCCGAACAGGTGCTTGGCACCATCGGCAATCCGGCACCATCACAGGTTGCGCTGGCCCGTGACATGATCGACGCCCTGCCAGCGATCTACACGACGGCCGCGCGCGACCCTTATTCCGCCAGAGCGCTGATTTATCTGCTGCAGTTGTCTCCGGCTGGCGAAGCACGAAACACGCAACTCGAACATCTGAAAGTCGCTGCAGACTTCGGGGTTTACGACGCATTGTCATCCCTGTTGGCACACGAAACGCTACTCAAACCGGGGATGAAGCTACCTCTGCTGGAGATTACCTACCCGTCACTACGGCAACTGAGTTACGAGCAGTACAAACTGTTTATGACCAATATGGATTCTCTGATCCGCGCTGATGGCAAGGTTGGTTTATCCGAATGGGCGGTTCAGACAATGATCCGTAAACATCTGGGGGCAGTGTTCGAATCCCGACACACGGTGACCCGTTACAACCGTCTCAGTGAGGTGCGCGAATCCTGTGAGACCCTGCTCTCACTCCTGGCACATTGTGACCGTGAGACGGCGATCGACCCGAGTATCGCCTTTGACAAGGGCGCAGCACAGTTGGAAATAGACATCAGCCTGCTCCCCACCTCGTCGCTCAGTTTTAAGAAAATGAACCACGCACTCGAACAGCTGGCGGCCCTGCATCCGCTTAAAAAACCCAAGCTCATTAAAGCCTGCGTCAGAACGGTGACGGCCGATGAAAAAGTCAGCCATATCGAAGCAGAATTGCTACGGACGATCGCCGATTGCCTGGAGTGCCCCATGCCACCGATAGGCTTAAACTCATGAAAATTGGATTAATCTCGGATACCCACGTACCTGAAGCCATGCCAGATTTGTGGCCGCATCTGTACGAGCAGTTTCACGGGGTCGAATGCATCCTGCACGCGGGGGATATTCACCACTTTTCCGTACTGGATCGGCTGGCTGAGATTGCCCCTGTATACGCGGCGCGTGGCAATGGTGAAGATGGCTCAGGTGGTCGTGAGATTCAGCCGCAGGACGAACGCGTCAAAGAAGCCTGGGTGCTGGAACTTGGCGGTTTCACCATTGGCCTGACACACTATGTGCCGATGCCGCAGATCCCACCGGACTTGACCGTTGAACGCTGGAAGCAGCGCGTGTTCCCTGATCGCCATCTGGATGTGCTGATCTACGGTGATACTCATGTGGAGCAGATTGACCTGATCGACAATACTCTGTGTATCAACCCGGGTTCGCCGACCTACCCCCACAATTTGTCATTGCAGTTTGGCACCATCGGGTTTCTGCACCTGGATGAACCGTCACCCCGTGCCGAGATACTTCAGCTGACGGATGAGGGGACGGCGCCCTTCGACTGGGCAGAATCAAGAAGACCCTGGTAGCAGGGCCAGCTTATCGATACTCACCCCTGTTTCCGGTTCCAGCTGCACCAACGCTGCTGACATCTCGCTGGTGCCCTGCCCAGGATTCGGTGAGCCTGAATACACCGCTTTAGTTGCGCCATGTTCCATCACGGAGAATACGTGCACGTGCCCAAGCGCAAGATAATCAAACCCGCTCTGTTCAATTTCTTCAGGCGTGATCAGAGATGAAAACGCCTGCATGCCGCGATTAATGTAGAAGCCATGTGTCATTCCCAGCGACCAGCCTTCGGTGTCGTGTCTGGGCGCAGTTGCCAACGGCTTATGACCGGGATGATGATCAACAATGCCGCGGCCCCAGATGCTGACACCCATATCTTCAAGCACATGGGTACTGCCGGCCTCTTCATCCAGAAAGATCACATGGGAACCGGCTTCTCGTGGATCGTATTGGTGGTAAATCGAGTAGTCCGCCATGCAGTCATGATTACCTGTGATCATCACGACCGGACAGCTGAGGCGAGCAAGCTGCTCGCTGACAAACTGCTGGCAGGGAGCTTTCACCCGATTGTGATCAAACAGATCGCCGGCAAGCAGAAAGAAGTCGACATCCGTTTGCAGGGCCGCGTCGATAACCGCTGTAAAACCGATCTGACCGGGCCCCATCTCGTCGCCCTCGCCAATGCGATCATCAAGGTGGATGTCGGAGGTGTGTAAAAACGACAGGGATTGCTTCACAGCGTGCACATCAGAAAAAGAAAGCAGTCTAGGGAGGAAGCCGGCTGTGCGTCAACCAACACCTTTACCCAGAGAATTATTGAACGAGCGACGCCAGTACGTCATCTTCCAGCAAACGACTGTTAGAAGAGAACTGTCGCCGCAGGAATGACATCTGATCGCCAAGGATACGACCACTGTGTGACAGCGCCAGATACTCAGCGTGGTTGGGCCTGTATGGCAGCGCCAGCAGCTCCATGGATGACTCATCCAGCAGCAGGTTACCTTTGCGCGCATTACAACGTTTGCACGCGGTCACCACATTTGTCCAGACGTCGATGCCACCGCGAGATACCGGCACCACGTGGTCACGGCTGAGATCGCATTCCTTGAAGTGATTACCGCAATACAGACAGACGTTCTGATCTCGCCGAAACAGGGCTCGATTGGTCAGGGGTGGCTCACGGCGATCTTTACCATACACCTTACCTTTGCAGGCCATGATGCTGTTCAGCGTCAGGACGGTTTGCTCACCGGTCAGGCGGGAATGTCCGCCGTGGACCGCCATCACCTCTTCGCCGTAGGTCCAGGTCACCAATTCACGCGCATGCAGACAGACCGCTTGCTGCCAGGTCAGCCATTCAACGGGCACACCTGCCGTGTTAATTCTCAAGATCCGTAGGCTCATGGCTGCGTCACTCCTGATATCAATCGCCAGGGATAAAAAAACCCCGGGGCCAAATGACCGTCGGGGTTTGATGAGGGCGCCTGCCGCAGAGGCGTATCCCATGCTCTGCATGGGCGCGTACTGCTAATCTTGAATGACCGGCTACACGCATTGCTTCAGGCTGAAAACGTTTAAAATATCTTAGCCATCGCCCCCGGGGGGTCAAGTCTTTCCTTGCCAAGGCCGACGAAATTAACCAACCGTTAATGAAACGCCCAACCGCAAAAGCACCCCCATCATTGCCTGCAAAAGGGTATCATCCGCCTCATGACCAGCAGCAAAGACGACGTTTACGCCCGCCCGATGGAAAGTATCGACGCGTTTCGTTTCGATGAGTCCGTGGCCGACGTATTCAAGGATATGATCGAGCGCAGTGTGCCCGGCTACGGGTTGATCTTGCAGCTGATTGGTCTGCTGGCCGAGCGTTATGCGCAGCCCCGGACACAAGTCTGGGACCTTGGCTGCTCACTGGGCGCTTCCACCCTGCAACTCAGAAGACACGCCCCGGCGTCCTGCACGATCATCGGCGTGGATAATTCCGCCGCCATGGTTGATCGATGTCAGGCAAACGTCGGGCGCGATCATTCCGCTGCGCCCTGCCAGATTGTCCAGCAGGATGTCAGAGACACCGAATTCGACAGCGCTTCCGTGGTGGTACTTAACTTCACCCTGCAGTTCATTCCTGATGCCGAACGAGCGGCAATACTGAAACGCATTTATGATGGCCTCGTGCCCGGCGGCGTTTTACTGCTGGCGGAAAAAGTGGTGTACGACGACGCTGAAAAACAATCGCTGATGACAGAACTGCACCACGATTTCAAAAAACTCCAGGGCTACAGCGATCTGGAAATCGCCCAGAAACGCGCTGCCATCGAAAACGTACTGGTCCCGAATACAGAGGCACAACACATCTCGCGCCTGCATAACGCGGGTTTTCAAACGGCCATGCGCTGTATGCACTGCCTGAACTTTTCCGCGTTCCTTGGGATTAAATAATGGCCAGTTGCCTCACCCAAGAACAGTACCAGGACCTGCAGGCGAAAATTGCCCGTGGTCAAGCCAGGGTTGTCGTCACAAGGAGCCTCGCCCGGCAGTTTTTCTTTAACGTCGCTAACCGGAATGTGCGTGATCTCACCGGCCAATCCATGCGGTGGCCGAAGTTTGTGGTGGTTGCTCTGCTGATCATCTCAGTCATGATGGCGCTGACCTGTTTCGGTCTGGTGATCAGTAACTTCGGTTGGTGGGCGACCCTGGGCGTTCCCCTGGTCGGCATTTTCTGGACGGTGCTCGCGGGCTTCACAACCGAGATGGGTTCGGTGTCATCGACCAGCGCAATGGTGGCCGCTGCCTTGATGCTATCACCCATGTTGCCTGGCGATTACAGTGAACCCTTTGTCCTGTTCGCCGGTTCGCTATTCTCTTACCGTCTGGCCCATTTCCTTGCCGAGTATTTTTTTGTAGGTTTGATTAAACGATCTTTTGATGCCTACGACATGCTTTGCGAACAAATAGATATCGAGCATGATCCCGTCTGAGCTAACCCGCTTTTTTGAAGCAACTGCGCGGTCACCGCTTAACAACTTCCATTCGGAACTGCGCGCCTCTCTCAGGGAAAACGTCCGCCACCATGGCCGGACCGAAGAATGGGATGCAGCACTGGCGGCACTCGCCGACGAATCAGTCCATGCGCGCTTTGATCAGGATACGGTGGAAATCGGTGATCCCCAGCACAATCACGAGCACCTGCTGAAAAAGTTCTTACCCTGGCGCAAAGGCCCTCTCAAACTGGGGGCGACTTCCATCGATACCGAATGGCGCAGCGACTGGAAGTGGCAGCGCATTCAACCACACATCAGCAGCCTGCAAGACAGGCTGATTCTGGATATCGGTTGCGGTAACGGCTACCACTTGTTTCGCATGCTGGGTGAAGGTGCAGAGGCTGCTATCGGCATTGACCCGACGATTCTGTTCAACTATCAGTTTGCGCTGATGCAGCGACTGGCACCTGAAAACAGCGCCTATCTGCTACCACTGCGCAGTGAACACCTGCCAGGCTTCAGCATCTTCGATACCGTCTTTTCACTCGGCGTGCTTTATCACCGGCGCTCACCACTCGATCATCTGCAGGAGCTGTTCTCGTTCCTCAAACCCGGCGGCGAGATGGTCCTGGAAACGCTGACTATCGAAGGCGATGAGCACAGCCTGCTCATACCCCACGACCGGTACGCCAAGATGTCCAATGTCTGGTTTATCCCCTCAACGCAGATGTTGGAGATCATGTTAACCCGGTTGGGTTTCAGGAACGTGCGGACCGTCGACGTCAATATCACCAGCCTCGAAGAACAACGCGCCAGTGACTGGATGCAATTTCAGTCGCTGGCTGATTTTCTGGATCCGACTGATCCCACCAGAACCATCGAAGGCTACCCCGCCCCACGGCGCGCTACCCTGATCGCAAACCGCCCAGACTAGAACAACCCGGCCCAACTGACCGCTTTACTTGCATTTGCCCGGAGCAACCTGTTTAGTTGCGTTTAAGGCGTTAGAACAGGAGGTATGCGTGACCGAAGCCAAGACCCTTGGGCAACTCAAAGCCAGTCAATACCAGGTGTTACCTGTCCGCGAGGAGATGCGGAAAAACCTGATTCGTCTGCTAAAAGACAAGCAGGAGGTGTTTCCCGACATCGTTGGCTATCAGGAAACCGTCATTCCACAACTGAAGAACGCGGTACTTTCCGGCCAGGACGTCATTCTTCTGGGTGAGAGAGGCCAGGCGAAATCGCGCATCATCAGAAGCCTGACCAACCTGCTGGACGAGTGGGTACCTGTACTGGCAGATTCGGAGATTCCCGAGGACCCGTTCGCACCAATCAGTGCACAGGGTAAAAAAATCATCGCAGAGCAAGGCGATAGCGCAGCCATCCAATGGATACACCGGGAGACTCGCTACGGCGAGAAGCTTGCAACCCCTGATATCACCATCGCCGACCTGATCGGCGAAGTTGACCCTATCAAGATTGCGGAAGGTCGATATCTGTCCGACGAGGAAGCACTGCATTTCGGACTGATCCCGCATACCAATCGCGGGATATTTGCGATCAACGAACTCCCTGACCTGGCTGAACGGATACAGGTCGGCCTGCTTAACGTACTGGAAGAAAGAGACGTGCAGATACGTGGTCACAAGATCAGGCTCGATCTCGACATTATGATCGTCGCGACGGCCAATCCGGAGGACTACACCAATCGCGGCCGAATCATCACGCCCCTGAAAGACCGATACGGCTCACAGATTCGAACCCACTATCCGGAAACCATCCTGGAAGAAATCACCATCATGGAGCAGGAACAGCAGAAGCTGGATCTGGGTGAATACCGCGAAGAAGTACCGCCCTTTATGGCACAGATCATTGCGGAGATTACCCAGCAGGCAAGAAAATCGCCTGATATCAATCAGCGCTCCGGCGTATCCGTGCGTGCGTCTGTCTCGAACTACGAGGCGCTACTTGCCAATGCCCTGCGACGCGCCATCGAAGTCGGCGAGACTGACGTTGTACCGCGAATATCTGACCTGCCGTTCATCATGCCGTCACTCCAGGGCAAACTGGAATTTGAGGCAATGGAGGAAGGCCGGGAAGACAAGATCATGGAGCGCCTGTTCCAGGAGTCAATCAAGCAGGTGTTTAACCGGTTTACTGAAAACATGAACCTGGAAACCATGGCCCTGCAATTCGCGGAAGGTATCCACGTGACCACCGGCGAATCGCTGCCCTCCCTTGAATACGAGGACATCATCAGAAAGATTGACGGGCTCGACGCCGTGATCGAAAAACTGGTTCCAGGCGGTAATGCTGCCCAAAGAGCTTCCGCCGTTGAACTGGTTCTTGAGGGATTACATATCAATCAACTGCTTAACAAAAACCGGGTCGGCGGGCGCGCGACCTACCGGGGCTGAACCATGACACCAAGGTACACCTCACTGCTACGCTATTCCCAATGGGATGGCTCGCAAAAAGTTGAGCTGGATGCAGACGACATTCTGAGCGCGCTGTCTGAAGACCTGATGGAGTTCGGTGATTTACAGCAGGCAATGCGGTATCTGATGCAACGCGGCATGGACACTTCGGACGGTAACTATATCCGTGGTCTTCGGGAAATGCTGAAACAACTCAAGGAAGAGCGCCGGGAACGCCTCGAGCGCTTTGATATGGGTGGCATCATGGAAGACATCAAGCGCCAGCTTGACGAAATTCTCGACATGGAACGTCAGACCATCAACGAGTGGATTGATCGCAAGTCAGACGCCGATGATTCGCAGAAGTTCATGGACGACCTGATGCGCGATCTGGATAGCACCAGCGAGGAAAACCAGGACAACGGCGATGAAAGCTTTTCCGGCCAGGTGCTGGGCAACATTGGTGAGACAAACAAGGCGTTTATCAAAGATCTGCCCGATGATCCCGCCGGGCGGGTCAAGTCACTACAGGAATACGAATTTCTTAACACCGATGCCCAGAAGAAATTCCTGAAGCTGATGGACGAGTTGCGTCAGGCCATGACCCAGTCGTTCTTTAAAGACATCAAGAACATGATTGACCAGATGTCCGATGGCGATATGCAGCGTATGAAGGACATGGTCAAAGACCTGAATGACATGCTGGTCAAAAAAATCGCAGGTGAAGACCCCGGGTTTGATGACTTCATGGACAAGTACGGTGACATGTTCGGCGACAACCCACCGGCCGACCTCGATGAACTGCTGGAGCAGATGCAGCAGCAGATGGCGGCGACCCAGTCGATGTTCAATTCCATGTCACCGGAGCAACAGCAGCAACTGCAGGACATGATGCAGGGCAAGTTCGGCGATCCCGAACTCGAAGCCGAAATGGCGAAACTATCGAAGGAACTGGATTTTCTGAATCCACAGGGCAGACAGTACGACTTTTCAGGCAACGAAGAAATTGATCTGCTCGCCGCACAGGAATTAATGCGTGAAATGGCTGAACTGGATCAGCTGGAACAACAGATGCAGCGCGCTCAATACGACGGCAAGGTCGATAACATCGATGCCGAGAAGCTGCAGGAACTCCTGGGTGATGAGGCGCTCGACAATCTCGACGAGATGAAGAAGATGCTCGAGATTCTTGAGGAAGCCGGTTATGTCAGCAAAGAAGGCAACAAGTGGGAGCTGACCCCGAGAGGCACCCGCAGTCTGGGCCAGAAGGCCCTGGTTGAGATCTATGCCAGACTGAAGAAGCAGAGTCTTGGAAACCATGCGACACCGGAAGAAGGCAGGTTCGGCGAACGGATTGAAGAATCCAAGCCCTATGAATTCGGCGATCCCTTTCATCTGCATATGTCTCGTACCATCCGCAACGCGCTGGACCGAGAGGGACCAGGATCACCGGTCAAACTGACCACAGAAGATTTCGAAATCTACCGCAGCGAAATGATCACGCAGACCGCCACCGTACTGATGGTTGATCTGTCCTGGTCGATGGCGCTGCGCGGTTCATTCCAGTCCGCCAAAAAAGTCGCCATGGCGCTACACAATCTGATCAGCTCAGCCTACCCCAGGGACAGCCTGTACGTGGTCGGCTTCTCTGCTTATGCCAAAGAAATCAAGGCGCACGATTTGCCGTACCTGCAATACGACGATTATCTGCTGGGTACCAATATGCAGCACGCGCTGATCCTTGCCGAAAAGCTGCTGGCAAAGCACCAGCAAGGAACCAAGCAGGTCATCATGATTACTGATGGCGAACCTACCGCTCATCTCGAAAACGGCAGGCCAATTTTCGCTTACCCGCCAACACCTACCACCATCAACAAGACGCTACGCGCGGTTCGCAGCTGCACGACCAAGAACATCACCATCAATACGTTCATGCTGGACCAGAGCTACTATCTGAAAGCCTTTGTTGAACAGATGAGCAAGATTAACGGAGGTCGTATCTTTTATACGGAACCCCACAACCTCGGCGAATACATCCTGGTTGACTACGTCCAGAACAAGAAGAAAAAACTGGCCCGACGCTAAACGGGTCAGTATTTAGAAAGGCACCGGTGCCTGAAAAGAGATGCCATCACCCGTTGCGGGATGTGTGATCGCCAGCTCCCTGGCATGCAGACAAAGACGTGATGCCGCCTTAAAAGCCTGCTCATGCGCATACAGGTCACAACCCAGAATCGGATGACCAATCTCAGCCAGATGAATACGCAGCTGATGGCTTCTGCCTGTCACGGGGTGCAGGGTTAATCGGGTTATCCCCGCTTCCCGTGCCATCACCTTATAACGCGTCAGGGCCTGCTTACCCTGCGCGTGATCAACAACCTGCCTCGGCCGATTATTTGGGTCCGGCCGGATTGGTAAGGTGATCTCACCGGAATCCATCGTAACCTCGCCAAAAACCAGTGCCTCGTAGGTCTTGCCTATGTGCCGCTCCCGGAACTGACGGTTCAGGTCCCGGACAGCGACGTCCGAGTTTGCGAGCATCAACAGCCCAGACGTATCCAGGTCCAGCCGATGCACAATCCTGACGTCAGGATAATCGAACAGCATTCGTGACAGCACGCAGTCTTTAACAAACCGGCCGGGCACACTCAGCAACCCGGAGGGTTTGTTCACCACCACCAGATCGTCATCCGCATAAACAACCGTCACGGCTTCCTCGCAAGGCGGCGGGACATCGTGCGTGTAGTGGGGAGAAGGCTGATTTTCGTCTGTTACCGGCATTGGCGTATAGTGCCCTAACCTGACCGAATTTCAGAGTAATACATGACCTCAAACGACGACGAGCTGCTGCAAGGCATCACGACGCTTACCCCGACACTGTTGACCGCGATGGAAGCTTTTGAGCAGGTCCAGGCGAACATGCACCCGACCCGGCTGGATCAGCTCGCAACGATGATCGCCCCGTTCCATGAAGAGCTGACGGCAGCTTTTGCGCCGTTCGAGCATCTGGATTTTCCAACACATATCGAGAAATTCGGTGAGCACCTGACGGCTGCCGCAACTTACAGCCTGCGCGCTTCAGATGGCATCATCAACGCCGGTGGCGATACGCTTGCCGCAATGAAAGCCATGCGCGCCCAGGCACGAGCCCAGGAAAAGCTCTACCCCATTGCCAATGTGCTGAAACCGATCAGTCAATACTTCCTGGAGATGCCTAAACGGGAAGACCAGGCCCTGCTGCAAAGTCTTGGGGAAGACCGAACCGGGGCACAGGTTGGTATCCTGAACGCGAACAATGATCGAGAGTCCAGGGGTGGGTTCAGTCTGTATGTACCAGAATATCTGGACCCAGAAACCCCGACGCCATTGGTCGTCGCGCTACACGGTGGCACCGGCCACGGCAGCGACTTCCTGTGGGCCTGGCTGAGGGAGGCCCGAACGCGCGGCTTTATGTTACTTGCACCCACCTCACAGCAGGACACCTGGTCGCTGATGGGCGAGGAACACGACCTCCCTACCCTGTTAGGGATCATCGATTTTATCGACAAGAGTTTTGCGCTGGATCACGCGCATGTGCTGCTTACGGGCATGTCTGATGGCGGGACCTATTCGCTGCTGGCAGGGCTCCAGGCGGATTCGCCATTCACGCACCTGGCGCCTTTTTCTGGCGTGCTGCATCCGGAAATTGCGATGAACGGCAATCTGCAGTTCGCCAAAGACCGGCCTGTCTATCTGGTACACGGCACCCTGGACTGGATGTTCCCTATTGAAACCGCTTACATGGCGCAGTCCGAACTGATCGCTGCCGGTGCAGACCTCACCTTCAGAGCCATTGACGGTCTCTCGCACACCTACGCCAGATCTGAGAATGATGCGCTTTTGAACTGGTTCAACCCGGCGCTAAGTCTGACAAGCTGAGCGGGGTTTACCGACCATGGCACTAAACTATGACGCCAAAAAGTCCCGGGTAATCTGCAGAAATTCGCTGAGCTGGTCATGATGCAGCCAGTGCCCGGCGTTTTCGATCCGGACATGACTGGCATTCTGAAAATAAGGCAGTGGGTCTTCCCGGCCCGGTTCCGCAAACCAGGATTCAGACCCGCTGACCAGTAACACCGGCTTGTCGATCCTGCCCCAGAGCTCATGGGTCTGGGCGCGGGTCATCCCGAAGGGAGACATCACATGGGTATAGTTATCAAATTTCCAGCTGTAGGAGCCATCCTCATTTTGATTACTGCCATGTGTCGTCAGATAGCGCGCCTGATCTTCTCGAAGATGTGAGTTGGCCTCATGCATTCGCTGGTAGGCATCTTCAACGGAGTTGTATCGCTTGGGAAGTCGCCCGGAAACCTTTCGGGTATTCTCGATGTATTCACGCATCCGCTCGTGCACTGGCCGCTGCTCAAATTCCACGGGCGGGCCACCGGTACCCTCGATGACCACCATTTTCTTCACATTCTCGGGATAGATACCCGCATAACGCAGAGCAACACTACCGCCCAGAGAATGTGCGATTATCGTCAATGGCGCCAGTTCCCGCTGATGAATCAGCTGAGCCAGATCGTAGACATATTCGCTATGACCATAGGGCGCACCATAAACCCATTCAGAATCACCATGACCCCGGAAATCGGGTGCAATGATGTGATACTCGTCGCGTAGCTCCTGCGCTACCCAGTCCCAGTTATGACAGTGATCCCGATTACCGTGCACCAGTAACAAGGGCGGTGCATCGTGATTTCCCCAATCCAGATAGTGCAATCGCAAACGCTGGGAAAAATAAGTATGGGAAGTCGGACTGGCCTTACCCTGGACGGACATGATGAAGTTCCAATTGGTCGGAGGCGACGGATTATAGCACTCTGGCGGCTTCTGCACGGTTTCAATCGTGGTAACATCGATGTTCCGTGGATTACATGAAATGGAATGTCTGTAACCGCACGACAAGTCATTGAAGCACTCAAACATCGGTACGTTGGTGAGCAAGCAGCCTCCCCCAATGTTGCCGTTGACGATCTTGTTGACTACCTCCGCACCCTCACGGCCGAGGCTATCCCGGACGATCAGGGTATCCTCGAGGCTATCGCCGCAGAAAAAACAGACTGGATCCTTTCCGGTGATGAAGTCGCCATGCTCAGTGCCGTGCGTGACTGCATGAAAATGGCGTTTAAGCTGATTGACCTGGACCCGGAAATCGCCAGTCGATTAAAGGTGCTGACACCGCGCGTGTCAGCGCAGGTACTTAAAGATCCAGCCAGCGCCCTCGATCAGTCGAGCGCCTCAATTTTCAGTATCGCGGACCTCTTACTCGACGCAACCATCGGCTGGTCCAGCGATCAGGGCCGCTCAGGCGAAAAGTTACTGGCCGAATTGCAGGATATCCTGATGGGGCTGGGTGCTGAAAAAGTTGACTACGATGCCCTTGAAACCGAGCTCAGGGGCTTCCTTGAAAAAGAACAAACCCGTATTCACAAACTCGAAGAACGGCTGGCAGCGACCGAAAGCGGCAAGCTGCGGTCCCAGCGCGGCCGTGCCATTGCAATCGAAACCCTGAACAACGCAATGGACGGCAAGAAACTCACGGCCAATATCGCTGAATTCCTCAAGGGACCCTGGTGTGAATCGCTGCAGTTAATGGCTATCAATAAAGGTATCGATAGCGACGACTGGATTCGCGCGACAAAGCTGACGGAAACCATCATCTGGACTTATCAGCCCATCGTTGAAAAAGACCTGGCAGGTGCCAATGCCGCCAAACAGCGCCTCTATCGCATTATTGAACACCTGCCTTCCGAAGTAGATGACCTGCTGCTGGCACTTGAACACGGCAGCGACGCCGCCAACAACGCACTGGAAGCAATCGAAGAGGATCACTTTAATATCGTCTCCGGACAGGAACTAGAGTACGTTGATTTTGATCTGATCGAGTTTGACGGTGCCGCCATCACAAAGGGCCCAGCAGTGAGTCGAATCCTGCTCAAAAAGGTCAACAATCTTGAACCCGGACAATGGTTCGCCTACGAGGACAACGAAAAGAGCGCCCGGATAAAACTGGTGCTCAAACTCGAAGACGTCAAGCAGCTGCTATTCACCAATCGCAACGGTATGAAGGCGCTGGAAAAGAACTATGACGAAATGGCCTACCTCATGTCATCCGGTGTGATCAAACCGCTAAACCATGCCCAGGTGTTTTCATCAACCTTCGCGACGGTATTCCAGGGTCTGATTGATGAGCACGAGAAAAAATTGAAAGCCGCCGAGCAGGCTGATCAGGAAGAAGCCGAACGTGAAGCGGCGAAGCTCAAAGCCATAGAGGAAGCCAAGGCGCTGGCAAGAGCGAAAGAGGAAGACGAACGCGAGCGCAAAGCAGCCGAACAGGAATCACGGATGGCGGATGCCAGAGCCGAGGCGGCAAAGTCAGAAAACCAGGGCCGGGTCACGGAGATCACGGAAACCGTCGCCCACCTGAATGTCGGCGCCTGGCTTAAGTTGCCGGCAGCTGATGGCGAACTCGAAGAATGTAAGCTTGCGGTACGCGTCGCGGCCGCAGACAAGATGATTTTCGTCAGCAGGACCGGTGTAAAAATCGGTGAGTACACTTCAGAACAGCTGATCACGCTGCTTGTGGCAGGACAAGCAGAGATTGTTGACGCCGGGGTCGAGTTCGAAGACACCCTGGCGCAGGTGGTCAGTAAACTCAGACAGGACCGGAATAAAAGTTATGACGACCTCACAGGATCAGAATCAACGGATTGAAACCCGGCTTGAACTTGAAGCCACGATTCTCATCGAGATTATCGCCTCGGACAGCTCGTCTTCCGGGAGTGTCCTTATGTGCAATTCCCTGGATCTGTCCGCCAACGGACTGCAGGTGATTCTGGACGAAGAAATCTCAATCAACTCGATCCTGAGGCTGTGTATTGACCTGAAAGATGCCGAACCCATCTTTCTGGTTGGCGAGGTTAAATGGCAACGCCCGGATGCCGAAACCGGCGGCTATCGCATCGGCTTTTTGCTGTTCGAATCCGATGACACTGATATTCAACGCTGGAAGGAGTTGGTCGCGGATCTACTCTCATCCGACTAGCGCCAACACTCATAAGTTCAGTCCGGTAATCCCAGCACTCGCTTGGCGATGATGTTCAGTTGCACCTCAGACGTACCGCCTTCAATGGAGTTAGCCTTGCTACGAAGCCATGCTCGAGTCTGGGTCAGTTCATTCTCTTCAAATCCGTCCCCTTCCCAACCCAGCATCTGTGATCCCATGGCGGACATCATCAACTCATAGCGCCGCTTGTTCTGTTCGGTACCATAAAGTTTGAACATCGAGGAAACAAAGCTGGGCGCCTTCGTTGAGCGACTTTCTTCAAGATTCCTTTTGATCGTCAGCCCAAACGCCCGATCGTCCATCGCGTGCGCGGCAATCTCTTCGCGCAGACTGGCGTCAACCACTCTGCCAGTGGTGTCGACCCCGACGTACTCAGTCGCAATCTCAGCAACGGTTTTAGGCTTCTGGCCACTGCCACCACCGATACCGCCAATCATGGTGCGTTCATATTGCAGCAGCCGTTTCGCCACGGTCCAGCCATCGTTTACCTGGCCGACAACATTCTTACGAAGCGCCCGGGCATCTTCAAAGAAGGTTTCGCAGAATGGTGACAGACCGCTGATTAACTTGATTGGCTTGACGCTGACACCCGGCTGGTCCATTGAAAACAGGATGAAGGTAATGCCGTTGTGCTTGGATACCTCGAAGTCAGTACGAACCAGACAGAAAATCCAGTCGGCAAAGTTGGCACCAGAAGTCCAGATTTTCTGACCGTTGATGACGTACTCATCACCATCAAGCTCTGCTTTGGTGTTTAAGCTGGCCAGATCCGAACCGCTGTTGGGTTCACTGTATCCCTGGCACCACCAGATACTGCCATCAGCGATCTTTGGTAAATGCTCAGCCTTCTGCTCATCGGTGCCAAATTCCAGAAGTGCCGGACCAATCATTGATAGCCCCATACCCACCAACGGCGGCCTGGCGTTAATGCGCGCCATTTCCTGACGAAGCACGTTCGCCTCTTCTGCGGTCAGCCCCGCGCCGCCGTATTGCTCGGGCCAGGTCGGCGCAGTAAATCCGCGTTCTGCACAAAGTGTCATCCAGGCTGTCGTTTCCGGGTTTTTATTGGTGAACTTTGTGCCTCCACCCGGCGATTCGTCGGCCGGCATGGGCGTACGCATACTCGGCGGGCAATTCGCTTCCAGCCAGCTTCTGGTTTGTGCTCTGAAATCTTCAAGTGACATGATGGCTCCTGTCTTCTGGTTCTAGCTCAAATAGGGTGATCTCGGCCCGGGTACCCACACGCATGACGGGACCCCATGTGCCAGTGCCCTGGGACACATAAAGGCGAGACTCATTGTGATGGTAAAGCCCCGCAGTCTTATCAAAAACCTGATTCACTACCAGGTTAAAGGGAAATATCTGACCGTTATGTGTGTGACCGCTGATCATCAGATCTACGCCGGATCGCGCCGCGGCTTCCAGCCCCTTGGGGCGGTGATACAACAACAGACTAAAGGCGTCAGCGCGGGCAGGCAGTTTGGCGAGTTCACGTTCAACCCGCAGCGCGTCCTCTCGGTCATCAATCCCCATCACCTGCAGATCAGCTCGATGCATGACCGAGGCGGTTCTCAACACCTGAACACCGAACGACTCAAGCCGAACGATAATCTCATCAAGATCCTCATAGCGTTCATGATTGCCGATAGAAAAATAGATGGGACAACGCAATTCTGAGAGCGCTGCCAGATGCCCGACCGGCACGCCTGTCGCATCAATAAAGTCACCGGTGATACAAAGAAATTCCGGGTCCAACTTTTTTACCCGCGCAATAATCTGGTCTAGGAATCGTTTGCTCCGGGAACCGACATGAACGTCGGTGATCTGCACAAATCTGACGGGGTCACGCAGGTGCGGTGACGCAAAGCTGATGCGCCTGACAAAGGGCAGCATTGCCGCCGCAAGACCAATCAAAGCAATGATCAAAGCGGTCAATAGTGTACCGAGTGCGGCTACTGGAGATGTGACCAGCTGCAGGAACACCAATAATTCGGCGACCAGCAGAGTCAGTAAAAGTATGGGGCTTAATCCCAGGATAAAGTCTGCAAGATAGCGAACCAGCCGAGCCAAACCGTGTTTAGCATCTCGAAGCAACCAGCGGCTGATGATCTGGCTTGCCGCGACTGGCACCAATATCAGCATGGTGATCCATCCGTCGACATCCAGCCAGCCCGAAAGGCGCAGAACCGGGTACACAAACAGGGGAATGTGCAGGGCCAGAAAAATCACAATAAAGGTTCGCATACCTGACGGTCGCCGCCGGTCGCTTGCCGCTGTTTCAGTGGTACTCAAGTGACATTCTCTGCGTTAGCGATCTGCCCCGGATACCGCTTCCGGGTCAATAAGACCAACCAGTCGCCAGCCAGCCTTTGGCTGCCAGCTATCCTGATCAGTGACAAGCCGCAATCTACCAGAAGAGTCTATTGCGAACAAAATGAGCGCGTGGCCATTATAGGTGGACATGTATTGCTCAAATCCGAATTCATCGGTCAGATTTGTGGTTCTGGCGGTCCAGCCGTCCCGGAGATAGCCGAGCAATTGATTATGAGTGACGTCTTCACCAAACAGTCGCTGCCCTCGCAGACGATCTGCGATTCGGTGTTTACTGTTCTGCAGCGATTCCGCCGAGGTCGGCAATTCGTACATATGTTGAGCGCCAAACTCACGGCGGAAATGCAGCGCCGTTAACACGTCGAAGTTAGCCCGGCCAGAGAGGCTGATCAAATTACCGATACCCGATAGATCCAGGTATCGGTCAGCATGTTCAGAAATTGGATTGCCGAAGTAGGTCTCGATCCCGTCCATTCTCGCCTGGGAAATATGATCCCAGTCACTGGCAGCGATCACCACGCGGAAGTCATGTTCCGTGAGGAGCTTTGCCAACATTCTGGCGACGCGACCACCACCGACAATCAAAAATCCCGAAGGTGCCGGATCACGCACCCCAAGCCAGCTCGCCAGGGGCCTCGCGGTAAGGCTCTGCAGCACAACGGTGCCAATAATGATTAGAAAGGCCAGAGGCACCAACAGATTGGCACCCTCGGCACCCTCCTGCTCCAGGCGCAAGGCAAAAATTGCTGCCACTGCCGCACAGACAATGCCCCGGGGACCGATCCATGAAATCAGCAGCTTTTCCCTGAAACTTAGATCGCTGCCGAGTGCCGAAACAAACACGGATATCGGTCTGGCGATGAAAATAATGCCACCCAACACCAACAGGGCTGGCCAACCAACGGCAATAAGCCCATCAACATCAATACGCGCAGCCAGCACAATAAACAGACCGCTGATCAGCAGAATCGCGAGACTTTCCTTAAAATCCAGGATGTCATCAACTTCAATCCCGGGCCTGTTCGCGAGAACCATACCGAACACGGTGACCGCCAGCAGTCCGGATTCATGTTCCAGCGATTCCGCCAGGGCGAAGGCGACGAACACCATCAGCAGCGTAAAAGGGCTGCGCAGATACTCGGGCAACCAGTGTCGACGGAGAATGCCCGCGAGGCCCAGACCAAACACCAGGCCGATCCCTGCACCGATCAGCACCACCAACAGAAACAAAGCGAAAATATCGCCGATCGCGTCGAATTTTCTGGTTGCATGGTAAAAGTCAAACGCCAACACTGCGAGCAGCGCGCCAATCGGGTCAATGACAATACCTTCCCATCGAAGGATATCTGCGACGCGTTTGACCGGCCGGACGGTGCGCAGCATTGGCACAATCACCGTCGGGCCGGTAACCACCACCATGGCGCCAAACACCAGCGCAAGATCAAAATCGAAGCCAACCACAAAGTAGGTGATCGCACTGGTGATGACCCAGGTGATCAATGCACCAACGGTCACCAGATTCCTGACGGTACTGCCAATATCTCTGAGTTCGGAAAATTTCAGCGTCAGACTGCCTTCAAACAGAATGACGGCTACTGCCAGCGAAATAATTGGAAACAGCAGGTCACCAAACAATGCATCCGGGTCAAGCACCTGCGTGACGGGGCCTGCAATAATGCCGAAAATGAGCAGGAACAGAATCGCTGGCAACCTGACGCGCCAGGCAGCCCACTGCGCGATTGCGGCCAGCAGGCCAATACCCGCAAGCATGGTCAGCGGCGAAAGCATGAGGTGTTGAAACACGACTAGATCAGTCTACTGCCGGGAGCATGTGACACCCGAGCCATATGCGGCAAGTTACTCTTCAAAGGGTTCCGCGCCAAATCCGATAATCATCTGACGAACCTCTTCTTTCATTAACTCAAGTTCCGCTTCATCAGTGCCCCGCATAACAAGATTGGTACCGTACCCTTCCTGTCGATAAAACGGGTAACTGCCAAGGTCGACATCGGGATGCCGCTTCTGAATCTCACCCAGCGGCGCGGCAACCTGACCTTCGCTGAGATAAGCGCCCACAGAACGTGATCGAACGGGATCGGTCCCGCCCAGCCTTTCCTTCGTCAAGCTACTGACCATGGCCTGCATGATCATCGGCACGCCCGCCAGAACATAAACGTTTTCGATCTGAAACCCGTGCGGGCCGCCCGTCGGATTTTCAACAAGCACGGCACCCTCAGGAATTCTGGCCATCCTCAGCCGGGCTTCCATCACTTCCGGCGGTGCTTCTCGGCGCTCAAGAATCTCCACGATATCGGGGTGCATATAAAGGTCGGTGCCAAACGCTTTAGCCACACAGTCCGCGGTAATGTCATCGTGAGTGGGACCGATGCCACCCGTGGTAAAGACATTGTCATAGGTCGCCCGGCACTCGTTAATCGTCTCGACGATGATATCTTCGACATCGGGGATAACGCGGGCATGGACCATGCGGACACCCAGTTCATTGAGCGCCTTGGCCAGATGTTGGAGGTTAATATCCTGCGTTCTGCCGGAAAGGATTTCATTACCGATGATGATCAGACATCCCGTTGTTGTTCTGGCCAATGCTTTTACCTGCGACGTAAATTCCCGCGTACCTTATCAGTTGCGCATTTATTGGGCCACGCCACAGGCGCGAAGATTCGGCCTTACCATTCACCCATCTGATAAGTCACATAAGCCTGGAGACTACATTCGTCGGTCGACTCAAAGGTATCTGGTAGCGCCTCCACCGAGGCCATCCGATCTACCCTGAACGAGCGGAAACCACCACGAAGTTCACACCAGGCACCCAGCGTCCAGGTCTTACCCCAGAAATACAGAATAAGTGGTCTGACAATACGGTCGGTCGCGGCTTCACGCAGATCAACGTAGCTGACCTCCAGCTTGCGCTGTGCGTCAAGCGCTCTGCGGACCGTGGTCAGCGTATCGCTCACGGCATCGGTCATCTGGAAACCTGGCACCGCGATACCCGGTAAGGCAATCTCTTTTTTTAGACGCTCCGGCAGGATAGATTCAATTTTGCGTATCGCGGTTGCGGTGGTGCTGGCGAGTTCACGGTCGGACCAGGCTTTTACCATCTGCGCGCCAAGCGCGAGTGCTTTTAGCTCGTCCGGCGTGAACATCAGGGGTGGCAGGCGATAATCATCCCGGAGCAGATAGCCAACCCCCGCCTCTCCATCGATAGGGATCCCTGAGCCCACCAGATCTCCTATATCCCGGTAAACGGTGCGCGTGGATACCTCTAGCTTATCTGCCAGATACTGTCCGGTACGGACCTTGCCTTCCTGCAGCAGAAGCATGAGTTGAAATAATCGATCGGCTCTACGCACTTTTTATTCTCTCGTTATTCTTTCGTTATTCTTTCGCTATTCTTTCGCTATTCTTTCGCTATTCTCTCGGCTATTGCCACCACCTTGTCAGCAGGGGCTGGATATACTCTTGACCCTGACTGGTCAACATTGATGTTGATCTAAAACCTGTATATATATACATAGTTTAACGCACCCAGAAAAACCATCAACGAGATAACAAAAGCCTTATGAAAACCGCCTCTGAAGAACTCGATCACATCCTCATCAGAGGTGCCCGGGAACACAATCTCAAGTCCGTTGAGGTGAAAATACCGAAACGAAAACTGGTGGTGCTTACCGGGGTCTCGGGGTCCGGCAAGTCATCCCTGGCGTTTGACACCCTCTATGCGGAGGGTCAGCGACGTTACGTTGAGTCTCTGTCTGCCTACGCCCGACAGTTCCTGGGTCAGATGGAGAAACCCAAGTACGACACGATCAGAGGTTTGTCGCCGACTATTTCCATCGAACAGAAAACCACGTCAAGGAATCCACGCTCAACCGTAGGCACTATTACAGAGATCGCCGACTACCTGAGAGTGCTATACGCCCGTGTTGGCAAACAGTATTGCCACGCTTGCCACAAACCCGTTAAGGGTCAAACCGCACAACGCATCATGCAGGAGCTTTTATCCAAGCCAGAAGGCTCGCGGCTTTTTTTACTCGTGCCGCTGCTGGTTAATCGCAAGGGTGAACATCGGGAAATGCTTGAGGATGCGCGCCTCCAAGGATTCGTTAGGCTTCGAGTAGATGGTGAGTTCGTCAGAAGCGATGAGATCGAGGCGTTGGATAAAAGAAAGAAGCATACCGTAGAAGCTGTTATTGATCGCCTCGTCATCAAGCCGGGTATCGAGGAGCGGTTGACGGAGTCGGTAGAGTCAGCCCTGCGCTACGGAGAAGGCAGCATGATCGCAGCGATAGAAGGCAAAAAAGATCAGCTGTTCAGCGAGTCGCTTTCCTGCGGCAGCTGCAGTATTTCGTTCCCTTCACTGACGCCCCAGTCCTTTTCATTTAACAGCCCACAAGGCATGTGCCATGAGTGCAACGGTCTGGGAACACAGGTCGCATTTGACCCAGATCTGGTTATTCCCGACAAAGACCTGACCCTGCGCGAAGGCGCACTGAAGCCAATCGGCAGAATCGACGATGATCGTAAATCCATGGGGGCCGTATTCCATCGACAGGTGCTTGGCTATCTGAAAATCCCATTGGATAAACCCTGGCGCAAGCTCACGGAAAAACAACGTAAAACCGTGCTTTATGGGACGGGGGAGAAACGCTACAAGATTAACTGGGGGAGCCACGGCACGACGCAGTCACGGTACGAAGGACTGCTGAACCGACTAATGCGGCGCTTCACCAATACCCGCAGCGAGGGTATGAAACGCTGGTATACCCAGTTTCTTGCCAACACGCCCTGCTCGTCCTGTCATGGGGTTCGGCTGAAACCCGAAAGTGCCGCCGTCCGCGTCGCTGACGAAACCATCGTTGATGTCTCTTCCTGGACTATCGACCGCACCTTTGAGTTCTTCAACACCATGAAGCTGCCCGGTGCTGCCGGCGAAATCGCTACCGAGGTATTGAAGGAAATCTGCAATCGGCTTGGCTTTCTGAATTCAGTCGGGCTCTCTTACCTGTCGCTGGACAGACTGGGACCCAGTCTGTCCGGCGGCGAATCGCAGCGCATTCGACTGGCATCGCAGGTCGGTTCCGAGCTTTCCGGGGTGATCTATATTCTGGATGAGCCGAGTATCGGGCTACATCAGCGGGATAACGAAAAACTGCTGGGTACGCTCTGCCGCATGCGGGACATCGGCAATACGGTTGTTGTGGTTGAACACGACGAGGACACCATTCGAGCAGCCGACTATGTCGTGGACTTTGGCCCAGCCGCGGGTGTCCATGGCGGCGAGATTGTCCATGCAGGGACACCCCGGAGCCTTGAAAAGAGCCGCCGTTCACTGACCGGCGCCTACCTGTCAGGGCGCACTCGGATCGAGATTGCTGATACCCGCCGACAAGCTTCCGGGACAATTTCAGTGATCGGTGCTGCTGCTAACAATCTCAAGAACGTCAGCGTCGATTTCCCACTGGGCGTCATGACGGCAGTGACAGGCGTGTCTGGCGCCGGCAAATCCACGCTGGTCAACGACATTCTTTATCCAGCCCTGGCAAGAGAGTTCCACCAGTCCACGCAGCGGATTGGCGAGCACGAGCGGGTTACCGGACTTGATCAACTGGATAAGGTGGTGGCGATCGATCAACGACCGATCGGCAGAACGCCAAGAAGTAACCCGGTGACTTACATCAAGGTATTCGATGAAATTCGGACTTTCTTTTCTCAACTGCCGGGTTCCCGAATGCGCGGCTACAAACCTGGCCGTTTCTCCTTCAATGTTAAAGGTGGTCGCTGCGAAGACTGCCAGGGTGACGGTGTCAGAAAAATCGAAATGCACTTCCTTTCTGACGTCTATGTGAAATGCGAGGAGTGCAACGGCAAACGCTTCAATGATGCAACCCTTGAAGTTAAGTACAAGGGCAAGTCCATTGCCGAGATTCTGGAGTTAACGGTGTCCGAGGCACTGGAGCATTTCTCTGAACACCACAAGATTGTCAACAAGCTGCAACTACTGGCCGACGTCGGGCTGGATTATCTGCATCTGGGACAACCCTCGTCGACGTTATCCGGCGGTGAAGCACAGCGCATCAAATTGGCGCGTGAACTCTCAAAGATCGCCACCGGCAAGACGTTTTACATCCTCGATGAGCCTACGACAGGCCTGCATTTCGATGATGTGAAGAAGCTCCTGGCGGTACTTAATCGACTGGTCGACAGTGGCAATAGTGTGACAGTGATTGAACATAACCTGGACGTTATCAAGACCGCAGACTGGATCATCGATCTGGGTCCAGACGGCGGTCCGGCTGGCGGCCAGGTGCTTGCAGAGGGAACGCCAGAGGAAATCGCCAGAGTCAAAAGCTCTGAGACCGGGCAGTATCTCAAACCGCTGCTCTCTGAACCAAGTGTCCCGAAAAAGCGGCGCCAGCAAAAAAACCGTCAAGCCTGACTCCTTTCGCCTGAAACGCACGAGTTTAGGGCAGAAACGAGTTCCAAAAACGTACAGGGGCCGTTGACCTGTTGCAATTCCTCCATTAAGGTTCGCCCGCTAAATTTTCAGCAACTAAGGGGGACATTAGATGTTACGAATCAAACAGCTGCCTGCACTCATTCTGGGTGGACTTGCAGTAAATCTGGCAGCGCCTGCACACATTGCGCTTGCTGCCGAAGGTCGGGTTATCGACGAAGTTGTCGTTCAGGCACGACGTCAGGACGAAACACTCCAGGACGTACCCGTATCCATCACATCAATCGGTGGCGAGCAGCTGGAAAATTTCCAGATGGATCAGCCCGCAGAAATCGCAGAAAGAATTCCTAACTTTAATGTTCAAACTGGTGGCTCCGGCTCCGGTGGTACCATGAACCTGCGCGGCGTCGGCAGCTCTGCCATCAGCGCGGCGTTCGACTCAGCGGTTGCATTCGATATTGACGGCGTCACTGTCAGCAGAATGCGCATGGTTCAGTCAGCTTTTCTTGACCTCAAGCAGGTCGATGTACTGAAAGGCCCACAGTCACTCTACTTTGGTAAGAGCGCTTCGGCTGGTGTTGTTGCATTCCGTTCTGCAGACCCCACCGACGTTTTTGAAGCCAAGTTAGGCGCCGGCTACGACTTCGGTCTTGAAGGCTACTTTGTTGACGGTTTTGTTTCCGGTCCAATTACAGACACACTCGGCGCTCGACTGGCGCTGCGCTATTCTGAATCCGACAATATCTGGGAAAACGAAGCACCTGGTCGTCCGGAAGAGAATGGCGAAGAAGACTTTGCCGGCCGTCTGACGTTGCTCTGGCAACCAACGGATAACCTGAGCGTCAACTTCAAGTACACGGCCACAAGCCGCGAAGCTGACGATTCAATAGGTAACACCGATATGCTTTGTACGGTCCCTGGTGAGACGCAGCCAAGTAACTTCGCGCTGCAATCTCTGCCTGGCGGCTACGATTGTGACGAAGATGACGGTGTTTCCCAGGTTGGAGGCCACAACGATCTGTTCAAACAGAACGTTTCCGGCAAGATCAACCTGACACCTTTCGAAGAACTGGATACCTCTCTGACCCGTCTTCAGGCTGACTGGGACATCAACGACAGCATGACGCTGACGTCTGTCACCAGCTACTTTGATCTCGACGAGGAAGGCGCAGGTTGTTACGGCTACGACATTAATGGTATCGGTTGTAACCTGACGGTTAACCAGACTGAGGCTTTCGCCCAGGAATTTCGCCTGGCGGGCGATATCGGTGACAACATCACTTACCTGATTGGTGCCTTCTATCAGGATCGTGAGCTGGTTTTTGATACGGCACAGGAAGCTGTTGGCGGCGCTAACATTGCTGGTGTTCTCGGTTTGCCAAGCATCGACCCGGTGACGGGTTTCAGCGATGACTGGCGCAAGGTTCACACCACTGACTCCGAAACCACGTCTATCTTCGCCAGCGTCACTTTCCAGGCCACAGATCGTCTGGAAATCACGGCCGGTGCTCGATACTCGGAAGAAGAACGTACGCAGGATATCTTTGTTGAACACGTCCACTATCTGTTTGACGTGCTGGGCCTTGGTTTTGTACCCAATGGTTTCACTTCAGGCGACATCGAATTTGAAGACGATAACGTATCGCCCGAAGTCAGCGTGCTCTATGTCCTGAACGACAACGTGAATCTCTACGGTGCTTACAAGACTGGCTACAAAGCTGGTGGCGTAGACAACAGTGCCCTGCCCAGCGCTTCGCTTGCCGCAGCTGCTGCCTCCGGCGACTTCAGCGACCTGATTTATCAGACTGAAGAAGGCGAAGGGTTTGAAGTGGGTATGAAGGGTCAGTTCCTGGATGACAGCCTGCGTCTCGACGTCACGGCTTTCCGCTACGTTTACGAAGACCTGCAGGTCCAGTCTTTCAACGCCGCGGCGGTTCAGTTCAGCACAACCAACGCGGGTGAGCTTGTATCCCAGGGTCTGGAAGCTGACTTCACCTGGCTGCCGAACATCGACGGCCTGAGCGTTTACGGTGCAGTCTCCATTCTGGATGCAGCATTCTCTGATTCGTTTATTCCAGAAGCACCTGTTGGTATCACTGATCCAGCCGTCATCGCTCAGTATGACCTTGATGGCCGTGCGACTTCCGGTTCTGCTGACTTCGCTTTCAACGTTGGCTTTGACTACTTCGCATCGCTCGGTTCTGACATGGAATGGGGCTTTGGTGTTAACACGTCTTACACCGACGAGTACGAAACTCAGAACGAAGATCCCATCGGCTTTGTGCAGGATGCTTTCTGGCTGTTAAATGCTCGTGCCTATCTGGCTGCGGCAGACGGTGGCTGGAGAGTTTCTGTTATCGGTCGTAACCTGACTGACGAGCTGTACGTCGTTACATCAGGTGGTCGTCCGTTCGCTGACGTCTCCAACAATGCCTTGCTGCCTGGTGGCGTCGGTTTCAGCGACACCATCCTGAACTATGCACGCGGACAACAGCTCTTCCTGGAGTTTGAAGTACGTATGTAATGTGTAGCGTTCTTACGAGCGCTTGAATGGAAAAGGCGGCCTTTGGGTCGCCTTTTTTTTTGGTTGGTTGTTTATGGTCGTCCACTAGGCTCTTTTATCCTGGGGGCCGCAACAGGTCCGATTGGATGGTCGCGGGTAGCGCTCAGGGCTGTTTATGGTCGTCTACTAGGATTATTGAACCCGGGGGCCGCAACAGGTCCGATTGGATTGTCGCGGGTAGCGCTCAGGGCTGTTTATGGTCGTCTACCAGGCTTCTTTAACCCGGGGGCCGCAACAGGTCCCATTGGATGGTCGCGGGTAGCGCTCAGGGCTGTTAAGGCTGTACCCGCTGTTGGATGCTTTGGACTTTGTGGTTGTTCATGAGTTTCTGGATTTTGGGATTACTGGTGAGGGCATCGAGATCAAAGGTCTGGACGGCGCGCATGACTTCGGGGTCGTTCAGCACGGCCTGCATGTCGGGGTCACTTTGCAGTTGCAGGATACTCGACATCAGTCCCTGATCAGCCGACATGGAGGACTGCAGAGACTGCACCGCAGATTGTCCAGCCTGAAAGGCCGGTTCACTCGGCGCTGCGTCAGGCACACCGCCCTGGCTGATCGATTGCACCTGACTCTGCTTGAGAGAAATAATGCCCATGGAAGGTGTTTGTACCTGATAGGTTCCGCCCTGCATGGAAATCACCTTGCCATTGATACGGCTGCCATCCTTAAGGACGATCTGCTCCGCGCCGAGTGCTACTGAAGAAACGAGCAACCCTGCCAGCAATACTGATCTGAAATTAATCATACTGTCTCCTAACCTGAAGCGACATTTTGCACTTTCGCGGCGTCCGGTGACAGCGCGTTTGCACGCATCCGGTCCCGCCGGTATGTTAGCGCGTGATATTCGTAGTTTTGTTCAATGCCTGAATTTAATCCAGAAGATGTTCCCGTAAGACCTGCCGCTACCGTCATGTTGATCGATGACCGCCCGGATCTGCAGGTCTATATGATGGAACGCCATGCCAACACCGTGTTTGCCGGTGGCATGTGGGTGTTCCCCGGTGGCGCTGTGGATCACCAGGATGATCCAGGCTACTTCGCCGACTTCGCGACCCACCGCAGCGATGCTGACGCCAGCACTCTCATGGGCCTGTCTGATGGCGGTCTTGCCTACTTCATGGCTGCAATACGGGAAACCTTCGAGGAGGCAGGCATACTCCTGGCCCTCAATGCGCAGACCGAGCGGCCACTCAAACTGGATGATTCGAACCAGGCCAGATTCCAGACCTACCGAGATCAACTGAATGCGGGTGAACTTGATCTCAAAGACATCCTTCGAACAGAGTCATTGCTCGCGGATGTCGGTCAGATGCACTACATCGCCCGATGGATAACACCGTTTGGATCGCCTCGCCGTTTCGACGCGCGTTTCTTTATATCTATGATTCCAAGCGAACAGATCCCTGCCCACGACAACGGCGAACTCGTTAACTCAATCTGGCTTTCCCCCGAGGAAATTCTGAACCGGGCAGCTAGCGAAGACATGATTCTGATGTCACCAACACTGCGCATGATCAAAAACCTCGCCGCGTTTGACAGTGCAGAACAGGTTATTAATGCGGTTTCACAAAACACAGTGGAGGAAAGAGCAAGGGTCCACCAGGAAACCGGGGAAATCGTCATGCCTGGTGAATCCGGTTATGACGGTGCCTTAACTGAAGTAGAAAATGGTTGGGTCAGACTAAAACCTGCTTAGCGGACTTCAGCGATATTCATTTTCAATGCGCGTTAACCAGTAATCCGCGTCAAAGGACGCATCACCCAAAAGATACCGCCAGAATCGAAGGCGATTCAGCAATTCCAGCCGACCGGTATCAAACTCGTACCAGGGTTCCGGTGTCATCAGTATCTTTTGAACAGGATCCCCAACCACGCCCGGCGCCCAGAAGATCGGATGCTGTTGCCAATGCGCTTCACCCAGATCTTCGGTATCCCAAAGACGCTGCTGCCGTGCAGTTGGGCACAGACGTATCTTGAACATATACCTGACTTCATCGCTCCGGTTGGCGCCACCGCCATGCCAGAGCCCCATATGCATCACCAGCAAAGTACCCGCAGGGCAGACGACCTGCTGCTGCCCCAGTATGTTCTGGTATCGGCCGATACTTGCCTCGCTTACCGGTCGTAAATGACTGCCGGGAATAAAACGGGTACCCCCCATTTCCTCACCAACCGCATGAGGGAAATACATCAATTGAATATCAAATGCTCGCCGGGGATCGATGGTTGAGTCCTGATGCGTGTGCTGGGCATGTGGTGCGCCATCACGGTAGAAGGCCGGCGGAAAGGTAATATGCAGAAAATGATGGTCAAAAACGGGGTTTGCGCCAACCAGAGACTGAATAATGCCGGCAACCGCAGGCAGCGACAGCAGCCGTTGTAAGGCTGAACCAGACGGGTAAGCCGCCTGCAACGAGGTACCTGGCGCAATCACAGGAACACCCCCATTGGCCATCACTTCCCCATAGTGAGCCTCCGGGCTGTCTGCCTCGGAAGCCGCCGGCTGGCCTGTTTCGGTCAGGAATTGGGCATTGATCTCATCCGGCACCAGACCATCAAATTTGAGAAACCCCCGGGCGGCAAATGAGGCCATATCGACGGAGTTAAGCAAGGTCACGATGCAACCTCGAGCATCTTTTCAAAGAAGAATTCGTACTTGAGGTAGTCGGTTTTAAACTCACTACCCGTTGCATGAGAGGTCAATGGGCTCGCCTGAATAAGCCGCCAGCCATCTTTCAGCGCGGCCAGGCCCGTTCGATAAGGCGGTTCGTTCTGATCACCCGCCATATGCACCGACTCACCTGCACCATCGTAAAACGCCCAGCCAATGACCGGCGTATCCAGCGCTGAACTCTTGAGATAAAGCACCATCACCTGTTGCCTGCGAACCAAAAGCATCTCCCAGCGCCTTCTTCAAATGCCAGCATATCATTGATTTAACTGATAAAACGAAGCGTTCCTGGCAGAAATCAGCGGCGCGTGTTGAAAATGGAGAAACTATGAATATAATGGAGGTTGTTCCATATTGTGCAGCGCACATTTTATGAGGGAGAACATCACACAATCGGCACTGCGACCGACCGATATGCTTATGCTCGGTCTTCTTGTGCTCGTTCTGCTGATATCCGCGGTCTACTCGCCGGATAACAGTGCTTCGTTTTCGCAGACTGAAAACCCGCTTGAGGTCGAAACAGCATCGACTGACACTGCATCCAATATCCTGCCGAGGAAAAAGCCAACCAGCATGCCTGGTCAGGCTTTTAATATTGCTGCCAGTCCTGCTGCCCTGCCAAATTTTGCTGCAATCGATAACGTCAGCGAAAAGAAACAGGCCTTTTTTGACTATATGCTGCCGATGATTCGGACCGCTAACGACAAGGTCCGCGCCAAACGCGCCGATCTGCTCACCATTGACGCCAAGCTGCACAGCGGCAAAAAACTGGCTGAGTCCGAATCTGCGCTGGTGATGCAGCTTGCGGCGAGATACCGACTCAAACAAGACAGCGACATGAGCGCGCTGGTGCATGCGCTTCTGGTACGCGTTGATGTTGTGCCCGCATCGCTGGTCCTGGCGCAGGCCGCCAACGAGTCTGGTTGGGGCACATCTAGATTTGCGCGGCAGGGCAACAACCTGTTTGGCGTCTGGTGTTTCAGCAGAGGTTGCGGGGTAACGCCGCTGGACCGCGAACAGGGTCTTTCGCATGAAGTAGCGCGCTACGAAACCGTGCAACAGAGCGTTGAGGCATACATCCACACCATCAATACCAACTGGGCTTATACCGAACTTCGAGATATGCGTGCCACTTCTCGGGAGACCGAGGGTGCATTCTCAGGACATGCGCTGGCAGAGGGTTTGGTCCGTTACTCCGCCAGGGGCGAAGACTACGTCAGAGAGATCCAGGCAATGATCCGATACAACAACCTGCATCGCTTCACCTTGCCCGTTCAGGTCTAACCCCGGCTATATCTGGCGTTCGTAAAGCACCCGCCAAAGCGTCGCTACGACGAGCGCATGGTCTATGACACCGCGCTGAAGCAAGTCAGGTAACGCGTCCAGCGGCACCAGTTCAACTTCCGTATGTTCCGTTGAAGTATTCGCTATCTCAGCCACTCGCTCACAACCGGTGGCGATAAACGTATGCAACTTGTTCGGAAAGATCGCGGGATTGGGATTAAGCACTCCCAGTGAGCGCGTTTCAGCGGCACGAAAGCCGGACTCCTCCATACATTCACGCACAGCAGCTGTACCTGGGTCCTCTCCCGGGTCAACCATACCACCCGGAATCTCAAGGGTGATGTCCCCACTGCCGTGCCGGAACTGCCGGATAAACACGACCTGATTGTCAGTGGTGATCGGCACAATATTCACCCAGTCAGCGGTCTCGATGAAGAAGAAACGGTGTTCGTTCTGCGTTCTCGGGCAAACTGAGGTCGATTCGTTGACGTTAAAAATTCGACAATCCGCCAGTTGTCGCGTTGATTTTCGAACCCAGGGCTTAATCTCAGACATGTCTACTTACCCGAAAATGATGGCGGCCGGCGCTCCAGAAAAGAAGCAACGCCCTCCTTGTGATCCGCAGATTTGAAACACTCCGCCAGCGCCCGCGTATGGTTCACCATGTGGCTATCGACATCGTTACCCAGCCCCTCATAAACCAGAGATTTGATCCGGGCATGACTGAACGGCGAACCCTGCAGTATCGATTCCGTGAGATCACGGGTTCGATCTTCAAGTTCTTCCGGCTCAAAGACACCGGAAACAAACTTCAGCTCGTGCGCCTCCCGGGCCGAGATAAATTCACCAGAGTAGAGCAACCAGAGCGCCTGCGATGTGCCAACGAGTCTCGGTAGCAGCCAACTTCCGGCGCCGGTATCCGGCACCAGACCACGATGCGCAAAGTTCCAGGCAAAGCGCGCGCGGGTAGAAGCAATGCGAATATCACACTGCGAGGCAAACTCTGCCCCCATACCCACAGCAGGACCATCTATGACACCGATCACAGGTTTGGCGCAGGCGACGATCGGCCACCATTTCCCTTTCTCTTCAGCGGACCCTCGAAGACCGCGGTCTTCTCCGGGAATACTGGCAAGATCTGAGAGGTCTGTACCCGCACAGAAAGCACCGCCCGTGCCTTTTAAAACGACAACGCGTGCGGCGTCATCGTTGCTGGCACGATCGAAAGCCGAAATAAAATCACCCAGCATGGCAAACCCCATCGCATTCTTTTTCTCGGGTCTGTTAATGGTGATGGTACAAACGCCATCTGCCAGATCGTAAAGAATCCAATCGCTCATGGTTATCTCCTTAACTCAAACCGTCGACAGGGACTGCCGCACCATGAACCGCGATCGCTGCATCGGATGCCAGAAAACCAATGACATCAGCCAACTGAGACGGCGGCACCCATTTGCTGTGATCGGCATCCGGCATATCGGCACGATTTCTGGGGGTATCAATCGTGCCAGGCATGATGCAATTCACATTGATGTTCTGTTCTCGCAGCTCCGCAGCCATGGCTTCAGTCAATCGCATCACGGCGGCCTTTGAGGCTGTGTAGGCACCCATGGCGGCGAATCCCTGAGTGGCCGCCTTAGCGGCGATATTGACGACTTTGCCAGCACCGTGTTTGAGCATCGCGGGCACAATCACACTGGTCGTATTGATAATCGAACGCGTATTCAGGTTGATCAGGAAATCCCAGGTCTCGTCTGACGTTTCGTGAACGGCCTCCCCCATCTGAAAACCACCAGCGATGTTGGCCAACACATCGACCCGGCCAAGGTCTGCAAGAATATCCGTCAAAACACGCTCGCAGCTGTCACGTCTGGTAAGGTCAACGCTCAGATAGCGGTGCTTGTCTGAGCGTTCCGCAAAACTTTCAGCAAGTAGTTCATCACTATAATCCAGCGCCACGACACTGGCACCGCGATCTGCGAAGTGCGCAAACACTGCCTGCCCCAGCGCGCCTGCTGCGCCGGTTACCACTACAATTTTTCCCTCGAACACCTTGGTCTCCCGAATTGACGCAAAAGCCAGAGTATAGCCGTTACATCACTATTTGACCTGCGACACATGAGCCATTAACTTGCCTGCTTGTGCCTGACCCCGCTAACAAGAGGAATCGCCGTGAAATCATCTGAAAATAACCGGACCGTTAAGACTTTTTGCCGAGTTTGCGAGCCATCCTGCGGGTTGGTTGCCAACGTCGAAGATGGCGAGATAGTTTCACTGAAGCCGGATAAAACACACCCGGTTACCAAAGGTTTCGCCTGTCACAAAGGTATCGCAACGCTCGAGATTCACAAGGATGAAGACCGTCTGAACTACCCGCAACGCCGCAATTGCGATGGCGAACTCGAGCGTATTAGCTGGCAGATGGCCAGCACTGAAATCGCTGAAAAGATCGCCGCGTTGAAGGCAAAGTATGGTCCGGATGCCATCGCCTCTTACACGGGTAATCCACTGGCATTCAATTCCCTGGCGAGTCCGGCCATCGGCTCATTTTTGCTCAACAATCAGATCAGGAGAAACTTTTCTTCCGGCACCCAGGACTGTACCAACAAGTTCGCCGCATCAGAGGCGATGTTTGGCTCTTCAACCATCCACCCCATCCCGGATATTGAAAATACGGACTTTCTACTGATTTTTGGTGCCAATCCAAGAATCTCGCATATGAGCTTCATCTCAATCGCTGATCCCATGGAGGCTCTGCGCTCCGCCAACAAACGCGGTGCTGATATCTGCTTCGTGGACCCCAGATACAACGAATCCATTAAGGGTATCGGCCGACACTTTCCGGTTAAGGCCGATACGGACGTCTATCTGATGGCGGCACTTCTGAACGTACTGTTTACAGAAAACCTGATTGATCACGATGCACTGACGGAGCATGGGGAACACATCGATGAGCTACGCGCTTTTGTTGCTGACTACTCACCAGAAAAGGTTGCTGACGTAACAGGTACTTCCCCGCAGGCGATCACCGATCTTGCCAGAGCGGCCTGTCATGCCCCGACCGCAGCATTTTACATGTCGACCGGTGTCAACATGGGCCGGCAAGGTTCACTGGCCTACTGGCTGCTGTACATGCTGTCACTGGCGACCGGCAATCTGGACAAACGCGGCGGCAACATCTATTCACGAGGCTTTTACCCAGCGGCGAAGGCTGGCCGAATCCGGGGAGATATTACCTACGATGAGACGCCTTTTGGTGAAGTCAGAAAAATCCGGGGATCACTGCCCGGCAATCTGATGGCTGACATGATTCTGGCCGAAGAAAATCCAATCAAGGGTCTGGTTGTCATCTCTGGCAATCCGATGCTTTCCATGGGTTCCGGTGAAAAACTACGTCAGGCTTTTGAGGCGCTGGAGTTTATGATCGTGATCGACATTTATCCCAGCGCAACGGCGGAGTTTGCTGATTACCTGTTACCCGCGACCGATATGCTGGAACGCGCAGACATCAATATTTGTGGTCTCGGCATGCAGAAGGACCCGTATATTCAATACACGGATTTTGTTGTGCCGCCCAGGGCAGAGCGTCGACCTGAGTGGTGGATCCTGCGTGAACTGGAAATAGCACAAGGGTTTGAAACCGAAAACAGGGATCTTGAGGACTACCAGCAAGCCATCGACGAACTCGGGCTCTTTAATCGATTCAATCATATGATGAAACAATCAAACGTGGATCTGGACGAGGTACAGGGCTCAGGTACCGTTGTTCTGAATCCGGTTGCGCCCGGCAAGTTCTTTTCAGACGTTATCCAGACAGAAAATGGCCTCGTGGACTGCTGCCCCGCAGCTTTTGAAGAGGCCATTTCACGGTGTGCCGAGATTTTCGATGAGTTAGCCGCAGAACCTCAGGACCAACTGAAAATGATCTCGCGGAGAACCAATTACATGATCAACAGCTGGTTCCACAATGTGCCTTCACTCAAGCGCAAACAGCATCAGACCAATCCGCTTTATATCCATCCTGAAGACGCCAGGGCTCGCAATCTGGGAGACGGATCAACGGTTAAGATTCAAAATAATTTTGGCGAGGTTGAAACCGTTGTTTCATTGGATGAGTCGCTCACACCCGGCACGGTCGCAATGACACACGGTTGGGGTTACAAGGGTAAGTCGATGAAAACCGCCAGTGAATTCTCGGGTGCCAACGCCAACAATCTGCTGCCCTCGGGCACGGGGTCCTATGAGAAGATCAGCAACCAGGCGTTTATGACTGGCATCCCCGTTGAGGTACAGGCGATTTAGATTCAGGCGATCTAGGTGAAGATCGCCTTAAAGGTAAAGAAGAAGATAATCGCCAGCAACGCACCGGCAGGCAGGGTCACCAACCAGGAGATGAAGATGGTCCCGACCACGCGAAGGTTCAGAGCATCAACACCCCGGGCAAGACCAACACCGAGTACACCACCAACCAGCGTATGCGTGGTACTGATGGGCAGACTGTAGCCAGAAGCAATCACCACCGTCGTAGCCGCGGCAAGTTCTGCGGCAAAACCACTGCTCGGGGTCAATTCAGTAATATGTGTTCCGATCGTGCGCATCACTCGATAGCCGTAAAGCGCAAGTCCCGCGACAATACCACCGGCACCAAGCAAGAGTATCCAATTCGGAATTCTCGCGGTCTGAACCACTTCGCCCCCACTCGATATAATCCCGTGAACAGCGGCCACTGGACCGATCGCATTGGCAACATCATTGGAGCCATGGGCAAATGCCATGGAACACGCCGTAAAGATCATCAGGACACCGAACATCCGTTCGATATTGACAATATCGTGACTGGCAGACTCAACAACACGCTTAATCCTGGTCAAGGCAATAATACCGACCGTTGCGAAGGCACCGGCCACCAGCATCGAAAAGAACACGGATTGCTGAAACGATAGATCAAGCCCAACATGCTTGAGCCCCTTGACCATCGTTACCATCGAAATGACAAACCCGACGAGAAAGATATACACGGGTACCGCGCGTTTGGCCGAGACAAACGGATCTACGGTGTCGAATACAAACTTGCGCACACTGAAATACAACATGAACGAGATGCTGCCAGCCATCACCGGCGAGACAACCCAACTGGAAGCGATCCTCGCGATCTTGTCCCAGTTAACGGCATCGACACTGATACCAACGGAGGCAAACCCTACAATGGCGCCAATAATGCTGTGTGTGGTGGAAACGGGCCAGCCGAAAGTAGTCGCAATTAGCAGCCAGATACCCGCTGCCAGAAGCGCGGACATCATGCCAAAAACCAACAACTCCGGTTCATCTGCTAAGAGCTCAGGGTCAATAATCCCGCTACGAATGGTTGATGTGACTTCACCACCCGCAAGATAGGCACCGGCAAACTCAAACACCATGGCGATGATGATGGCCTGCTTAATGGTAATCGCTTTTGCGCCAACCGAAGTACCCATGGCGTTGGCAACATCGTTGGCACCAACCCCCCACGCCATGAAGAAGCCAAACAGTATCGTCAGCAGCAGTAGCGTTGAACCATAATCTTCGATAATTGCCATGTGCCGCTAGCCCGAGAAAATTAAGACCGTCAGGTCAGCAGATGCGCAGATCGCGCGAGAAAAAAAACGGAACAACGCCCTTGGAACCACAACAACTTGGACCACACAATATGCAGATGATCGAGGTTAAGGACATAAAACAAAACGGTCCGATGGCGAAGGCCATCATTATAGTGAAGCCTCCAGAAAAAAGAATTAAATGGCGGCGTGAAATTGTAAAGATATGATAAAGTCCTGATCTCTGTCAGTTAGACCGCTGACCACTGAAACTGATCAGCGAAGTTGTGATATAAACCGCGCATGAATTTACTTGCCTCAGAGCGACGAAGACAAATGCTGGACGCCGTTGCGGTGTTCCTGTCCGGCGTCTGTCTGTTGCACTGCCTGGCACTACCAGTATTACTCACGCTGCTGCCCATTTTTAACGTGACGCTGCTGTCTGAGAAAGCGTTCCACCTGATCATGATGTTGGTCATTCTGCCCATCAGCCTGATTGCTCTCACTATTGGCTGCCGGCAACACCGTGATCGACTGACCGTGATTCTCGGTGGGATCGGGCTCTCCGTACTGACAATAACCGCTCTGTTCGGGCACAACCTGTTTGGTCTGACCGGCGAGCGCCTGGTCACCTCTGTCGGTGGCGTTATTCTTGCCCTCGCACACATTCAGAACTATCGATGCTGCCGGCAGGATGACTGCCAACACGACCACGCGGACTGATGGCCGACGCACTGCGTCTGGAAAAACTCTCGGCACCACTTGGGGCATTGGTTTCAGAGATCGACCTTGCGAGCCAGGGCGCTGACCTGGCGGACGCGCTGAACGATGCACTCGCGCAACACCTGGTCCTCTTTTTCAGAGATCAGCGCTTATCCCCCGCTTCGCTTTACGAACTCGCAAATGCGCTGGGTAAGCCCATCCGATATCCTTTTGTCGAGGGACTGCCAGATTATCCAGAAGTGGTCGAAGTCTTAAAAACCCCCGACGAAACCGTAAATTTCGGCGGTGTCTGGCATTCCGATACTGCCTATCTCGAAACACCGGCCATGGGAGCACTGTTGTACGGTGTCGAAATTCCAAAGCAAGGCGGCGATACCATCTTTACCAATATGCACGACGTCTGGGCGTCTCTGTCACCTGGACTACAGTCGTTTTTGAGTTCTCTGAACGCGGTTAACGATGCCGACAACGACGCGATTTCGCGCACCCGGCCAGGACAAGCACGCAAAGGTCTGGTAGCCGAACATCCCGTTGTAAGAACCCACCCGGTTACCGGCAGAAAACTGCTATATGTGAATCGTGCGCATACGACACGCTTCAGTGGCATGACAGAAGCTGAGAGCAAAGCGCTGCTGGAATTTCTGTTTAGCCGAATCGCTGAACCGGCCTATTCATGCCGGTTCAGCTGGCAACCTGGCAGCCTTGCTTTCTGGGATAACAGGGCATGCCAGCACTACCCCGTGAACGACTACCACGGAGAGCAACGGCGCATGCTTCGCATCAGCCTGGCCGGAGGCAGGCCGGTCAACGATTGACGGTCAACGATTGACGCTCAACGATTGACCAAAAAGAACTAAATCAGCAGCGTACCAGCACCATCAACTTTCGCAGGTCGACCACAAAATTCTTCCCGCTGCATCGCTGCCAGCAAATCCGCGTCCTCGGTATTCGCCCAGGTCCGCTTACCGTCTGGGGTCAGACATGCGGCATGGCCTACTGCGGGTTGATCTCCCGCAAACATGACGGTGTATGACTCAATAGTGACCTCACCTTCATAGTCCACCAGCCATTCACGGCGCGGCGTCGCGTCAACCTCTGATTGCACGTCCTCATGCTGGTAGTCTTGCGCCGGTGGCGTCGTGGAGTAAACGCCGAACGCATGTTTGGTCAGGAAACCTCCATTAGCCGTCACCAACCCGCGTTTGCCCGGATTCTCACGCAGCATTTCGACCATTCGGGCAATACTGTGCATGACATAGTTATTGAGCGGCCCACCACCAAAAGTCAAACCACCCGTTACTGTCAGTTGGCGGTCCAGCGACAACCCCAATTCTCGTGCAGCGACCTGAACAGCGACCGGGAAGCAGCTATAAACATCCACGAAATCCAGTTCCGAAGGATCAAGTCCAGCAAGCGCCAATGCTCTGCTGCCCGCGATCCTGATAGCAGGCGAGGAGTAAAGATTGTCGCGTTCGGAAACCGTGTAGGTGTCGTGGGCGTCTGTACCCACCCAGGGGTAAACGCGCTTTTCCGCCGCAATACCTAACTCATCGGCGACCTTTTGACTGCAAAGAATCACCGCAGCCCCCATATCGACAGCGCTGTTGGAGTTCATCAGCTTGGGATAGGGAAAACTGACCATACGGTTGGTTGAGCCGGGCGTTCTGATATCCACCGCGTCCACGGGGTCCTGAATCCAGGCATTGGGATTCGTCGATGCTACCTGACTGAACCGAGACCAGAGTTCAGATATCTTGCGTTGGTGAACTTCAACGCTCTCGCCTTCCTGATACCTGAGTGCATTTTCAAAAATCGGGTACATCTGTATGGGTGCAAGAATCTTGCGGGCAGCTTCGGCCTCACCACTCATCGGTTCGTCTTTGCCGATCATGCGATCGTAGGGACCATCGGTTTCTGTTGCAGTCAGCGCTATGCCAGCCTTCTTCGCCTTGGCCTGCGTCCTGCCATACTCTGCACCGGTCAGCACAACCAGTTCGTGTTCTCCGTTGAGAATATCAACTGCTGTCGCATTGAGCGTGCTTTGCACCATGTTGCCGCCGTAACAGGTCCCGACCTTTTCAGCCTGAGGACTACCAACCTTATCAGCAACGTAGCCGGCGGGTTGTCGATAACGCCAAATGCCCCGGACCACACGCATCGAATCGATCCGCTGAAGCAGTTCAGGGTTACCGGCATCTTCGGCTGCCGCCTTGACCGCCTCCACCATCAGATCAACGGGTTCTTTGCTGGTTGCGGGGTCAGCATCCCGCTGCAGAATCTGGGCAATTCCAATGATGACTGGCGTGTTAGGATTCACGATGGTTTCTCCGGAGACTAAAGGCCGCATTCTGCCATAGATTCAAACCAGCATGCGGCAAGCACTGGCACACTGATCGGGAATAATTCGTCGTGAGAATTGCTGTTACCGCCTGGAACTTCAGTCCTGAAGGCATCGGGCATGAAATCGCTGATCAGGCTGTGGTCGCGGAATCGATGGGCTTTGATTCGTTCTGGCTGCCCGAGAACCACTTTACCGGACCAGCCGCAATCCCCTCCCCACTTATGCTGCTGGCTGCGGTTGCCAGCCGCACCGAGCGAATCCGCCTTGGTTCGACCTCGTATCTTCTGCCAATCCGAAACCCGATTCTCGCTGCAGAGGAAGTTGCAGTACTGGACAGACTTTCGAACGGCAGAGTCATTCTGGGTCTGGGTCGTGGCTTTCAGGATGCCATGTTCGCAACCTTCGACATTCCAACCAGCGAGAAACGCAAACGCTTTAAGGAGAACCTGACGCGTATGATCAGCGCCTGGGCAGGCGAACCGATCAGCGAATTTGAGAACGAACCCGTATATCTTGCGCCGCTACCCGTGCAACAGCCGCACCCACCACTCTGGGTTGCCGCGTTCGGGCCACTGGCCATTAAGCAGGCAGGCAGCCTTGGCCTGCCTTATATCGCCTCACCGGTTGAGAGTATCGACAGCCTTGAGGCAAACATTAGCGCCCACCGGTCACACGCAGCAGAGGCCGGGCACCCAGTGCTGGACACAACACCTGTCATGCGAACTGTTTTTATTACTGAACGCGCATCCCTGTCGACCCAGGTCAAGGACTCGCTGACCCGCGAATCAGCGGGTCGTTTTCGGGCCGAAGAATCAGCGATTGATGACTGGGCCATTGTGGGTGACCCCGACTTCGTAAAAGACAAACTGGTAGAATATCAGGAGCGACTGGGTCTGAACTACCTGATCGCGCGAGGCAGGATCGCTGGCGTCGATGACAGCGACCAAATTCGTTCCCATGAGCGCTTGATGCAGTTCGCCACTACCTAGTTGACGATCTTGATCAACTGACCTTCTTCTGGCTGACCATCCGGGTAAAGGCCGTTCATCACACGCAAGGTGTCCAGCGCATAATTTGTGATTGGCGACTGCTTAGCCAGCGCTTCCATGGTGGTATCGTTTTCGGCGCGCACAACCTGAATACGCGGTGCCTTGGCTGTTTGAAAGTCGTCCCGGTCCATCAAATCAAAGCTGAATATGGTCGCAATGTAATCACGGTCATCACGAATTTTGGTTAAATCATGTTTCCCGGCACCACGCAGGACATAACCGATCCCCTTCCTCTCGTCGAAGATGACCGCAAAACGCACCGGTCTCGGACCGAATGGTGAATCAGCTCTGTCAGCAATGCCCAGAAAGGCGCGCATCCCCGAAATCGTAATCTCTCGCCCCTCACGAATCTTCAAACCCAACCTTTCAGTGGTAAAGGTTTCAGGCGACATACCTCGGGATAATCTCGCTGTGGTCACACTGAAACTCGCTTCACCGACCCGATTGACAAGCAGCACGCCTTGTCTGGACGGTTCAAGGCGCCAGTCATCAGGGAAACTGAACTTCATGCCCAGACGGGCATGGTAAAAGGTGTTGCCACGAATGACGCCCGGCTGGCGTGTGTTGCCGTAAGCCATACCGTTAAGCTTCTGAAGAAATTCGTCTGTCTTGATAAATTCCTCGTAGTTCGCCTGCAATTCCTCTGCCGCACGAATGGCTTCCTTGTAACGTGTATCGTGGTCCGGATGGGTCGAAAGAAACCCGTGATAGACCGCCGGATCCCGATTCTCAAGTCGTGCCTGGGTAATCTCCACGCGGTCCTTGTCTTTGAGTATCTCTATCGTGTCCAGCATCGCCAGGGGGGAATACCCCGCCTTCGCCATAAACCTGGCCCCAACCTCATCGGCTTCCAGTTCAAACTCACGACTGTAGCCTGAGAGCAGAACGCCACCGAACATATTGCCCAACTCATAAAGTGCTGGCTGACCGGATACTGCAGCAAGCACCGTATTCAGAACGCCAATGCCTTTGCTTCGGGTTTCGCGGCGCAGCGCATGCTTTTCTGTAACATGTGCAATCTCATGGCCAAGCACGGCCGCCAGTTCCGATTCTGAGTTCATGTGAGCCAGCATGCCGCGCGTGATGTAGATGAAGCCACCCGGCAAGGCGAAGGCATTGATAATATCGTCGTTCAGCACGGTAAACTGGTATTGAATTTCCTCACGGCTGCTCTTGGCTGCGACCCGCTGTCCGACCTTGTCGATATAAGTTTGCAGGGCCTGATTACGATAGACGCCAAACTTCGCAATGATCTTCTGGTGTTCCTGCTGACCCAGCTTCACCTCTTCTTCCACAGACATGGCCTGCGCCAGCGACACGGAGAGCAGTAACCCGAGGGCAATGAGATTTATAGCAACTATTTTCAACGTTCAATCATCCGTAAACATATCCTGATCTCAAAAACCTAATATTCAATAAAAAGGCTGAAGCCTTGCTGAATCTACCGATTAGACCGTGAAACTTACAGAACCGTTCAATCCATTTTGGACAGCGGGAATATCCAAGGTTTATCACTGGTCAAACTGTATCAGACATGACTAAATTACGCGGAGTGAATATCAATTTGCACAAATGTTTTAGATGAGCGACCCGGATGATCTTATTCACTGGTACACACAGCCTGTGCCATGGGCAAAGTTACAAGACCTGTTACAGTGCCCGGCGATAGCAGCAACGCTATGATCGGGCGCATTTTCTGCTTCATGACAATCGGACTTGTACTCGGACTTGTACTCGGACTGGGATCAGCACCTCTGCTGGCCGTTGACCTGCCCCAGATACTGTCCGACGAGTACTTCTTCGAACAGTCAGGCCTGCTCGAGGAACAGATCACTCAAATCGAGTCCGATTCGGGACCTTTTTCGGACCGTCTGTTCGAACCTTTGATGAGCCTGGCCCGGCTACAGATCGATTTTGGCGATTTCGAAACAGCCACAGATACGCTGCACCGGGCACAAAATATCCTGCACCGGGATGAAGGTGTTTACACACCCCGTCAGCTGGGGGTGATCGACTTGCTGACCAACATGGCGTTAAGCGATGGCGACTATCGCGATGCCGACCGGCAACAGAGATTCTCTTTTTTTCTGACGCAGAGATTTCTCGAAGAAGACGACCCGGCAAAGATTGCCGCCTACCAGGAAATGGCTGAATGGTTCATGTTCACCGGGCAACCAAGACGCGCAAGACGCTTGCTGAAGGAAGGCATTGCGATGGCAGAGCGTTTGCAGATCAACCCGCTGCCCCTGGCCATTACCCTGAATCAGGCCAGGAGAGTGGAGGGCCTTTGTTGCAGTTCGAGAAGACTTGAAGGCACACTTCAGGGTGTCACCAAAAGCGAGTCCGACACCCTGGCTGCGACCTACCTGGAGCTTGGCGATTCACTGATCCTGTCGCGCAAAGGTAAGCAGGCGGCGGAATACTTTGCGAAAGCCGCAGAACTGTCACCCATGGGGGTATCCGCTGAGCCCGTGCCGATCATGGTAAAAAGAACATTCCCTCAGCGTCGCGCAAACGAACCTCAACGCTACAGGCTGGAACGCGATGTGTTTGATCGCCCCACACTGGACCGCATGTCGCCCCAGGAAATGATGGAGGACACGAGCGTTGAACCCCAGTGGTTCATGATAGATGTCAATCGAGCGCACAAGGGTTTTACCCTGCCTGATATCGGCAGTAATCCGGCCGAAGACCGGACATCCCAGGGACTGATCGGTCATCCTGTCATTTTCAGCGAAGAGCAACTGGAAAACCTCGTGCCACTCAGCGTGTTACTGCGCCAACCTCGCCTCAGAATCGAAATCTCATTTACGGTCATGAGTGATGGCGACCTGGAGGATGTCACCATCGTCTCTTCCAACGCACCGAACAAGTTGGATCGACTCCTTATTGACTCACTGCGTCGGGTCCACTATCGGCCGGCCCTTGAAAACGGCATCCCCGTAACGCGTGAGAACGTCCGGCTAACGCAAACCTTTGAGCGGATTTTTTCGGGGGTCTGAATGAGAACGCTGATACTGATCGGTTTAACCCTGTTTGCAACACTCGTGAGCGCCGAAGACGACACACTGAACTATGTCTATACACCGTCACTTGACGCTGATGCCCAGGTGGCGCTCAATCGGCTGATCATGCATGCGCGAAATGACGAGTTTGATGTCGCGATCAGGGTCTCTCAGGATTTACTGGACAGCTCGGAAACGCTTCAAACCAGTGACCCCGCTCTGTACGGCCAGATCCTGATCAATCACGGAATTCTTCACAGCGCCTATGGTGACTACGAACTGGGTCTGTCGATCATTGATCGCGGCATGGATTACCTGGCAGGACAATCGAACCCCTTTGACCGTAAGTTGATCAACGCGGTGATGGCCAAGGCATTGACTGAAATGGCTTTAGGCCAGCTTGAGCAGGCCGAAGACAGTTTCCGCCGCGCCCAACATATCACCCACCGTCAGGATGGCGTGTATAGCGATGAACAAATGACAATACTGAATTACATCACCGCAACCAGTCTGCGACGCGGTGATCCACGCAACGCGGATAGACAGCAGTTGCTGTCGCTCAGTGTGGCTGAAAAAACGCATGGCCCGATGTCGGTCGAGTTACTGCCTCTGCTGAACCGGCTCGGCAGCTACTTCGCCAGCCGGGGCGCCACGTTGCCAATCATGTTCTCATCCGAGCTTCGAGTAGAGCGGGATCAACTGTTCAAGCATTCGCTGGGGATGTACGAACGGGCAATCAACATTATCGAATCAGCCTACGGCGAAAATGACCTGAGACTTGTCCCGTCACTCCGAGGCTTAGCCAGCGCCAGAATGATGCAACTTACCAAACGCCGGATGGCCGAGCAGGCATTGGCCAGAGCACATGCAATCGTCAACGCAAACCCGGCTTCCGACCTTTCCGACAAGGCCCAGGCACTGGTAGACCTGGGTGATCTGTACATCATTACATCAGACCCCAGAGCGAGCAGCACCTACCTTGAGGCATGGACACAGCTTCAGGAAAATGAGCGCGCTCAACAGCTTGCTGATTCGCTCTTCGGTGCGCCGATAAGGCTGGCACCTAGAAAAATCGAAACGATTTTCCTCGACCGGTTACCGGATGCGGCAACGCCGGGTGACGAGTTGTATGTTGAGCTGGAATACGACGTCAGCGATCAGGGACGTGTGTTTGATATTCGCGTATTGGAAAACAACGTCCCGAACGAGCAGGTAAGGCTGGTAAGACAGCGGGTCAAAAATGTTCGCTATCGACCACGCATCGAGGCAGGCACACTGGTGACAACCGAAGATTTGGTCCTTCGTCAGCAGTTTCAGGTTGTCGGCATCCCGCGCAATGAGACGGCCCCTGCACCTGCTGCCGATATGACGACACCGGCATCAGAACCCGCGAACCTGGAGCCGTCTGATAACGAGCCTACTGGCGATTACCCGAACACGGAACCTGTCGCCGTTGACCAGAAGACAAAAAGCGCTGGTCTCAACGATCTAGCGTTCAACAACTGAGCTTTCACCAACAATCTGGCTTTCACCAACAATCTAGCTTTCACCGACAATCTAGCTTTCACCGACAATGAAGGCGCGCAACTGATTCGCTAGACCCTGGCATGCAGCGTTACCTGGCCTCGCAAGAATAGGAATTGGCAGCACCAGGCCTGCCAGGTATGAAGTCCCTGTCGCATCAGCACTGATCTGGCCGGTGGATGTCATTGATCGGAGGTCCCAGATGCTGGCTTCGTAAGACGCATCCTCTTCCCAGTAGCTGACACCAAAGCAACCACCACCAAACGTGCTGATCGTACAGCTCATGGAACCACCGCTATCGATCGTGACCGTGTCGCCATCGATCCAGGCAAGATAACGGACGTTGGCCTGATTAATTCTCTCTCTAACGCCGGGCTGTGCAAACAACCTGCCCAGATCATTCGCCGATGTCGGCGCGGTTCTTGGTTCAAACCAGGGGTAAAGATCGTCTTTAAACTGATCCTCTTGAATCAGCCGAATGGGGTTATCTCCTTCTGCCAGGGCGTCCGCAATACACGCCGTGAAGCTCTCTTCCGTCTCTTTATCGTTGTAGCTCGCTCGGCCAAGCAGCACCATGGCTTCACCAGAAACAATACCGGTCGCCCCTTCTCTGACCTGCTCAATACGGGAACTGGCGCAGCCGGATACCAGTACGATCACTGCCAGCATGAAGACTCGACTCATTCTGCTTCGCCTCCGTCTCGCGGAAGGATATCGCCATCCTGGTTAGCCGGGCGAAACTGCCGCAACCAATTTTGAATCGCCGGTTGATCAATCAGTTCAATGGCGATCCGGGCGCCGCCATCTCGTATGGCCAGCACCGTCGCTTCATTGACGGCTTCATCGCCGGAGAACATGCCGCCTTCACTCTTGCCATAACCGACAATATTCCAGTCACCAACTTTTGCCCCCACCTTGTCATACAAGACAATGCGGTACTCAATGGAAGCTGAAAAAAACTTGAGCCCGGAGATCGAAGGGGTCAGAAATCCGTACTTGGCAACGTAGGGGATCAGGATGCCGTCGAGGTCCGCCATTTCCTCCGTCGTCAAGGGTGGTTCATGTACCTCTACAACGGAGTCAAACAGCGTATCAGTGAGATTGCGAAAGAAAGAGAGGTTCTGTGCTCCCAGATCAATGGTCCAGCTTCCGCCTTCTCGCATATCTTCCTGATACACGTAACGACGAAAATCCTCGGAGTAATAAACGCCAATTCTTGCTGGAATCTTGGCAACAAGCGGCGTGGGTACCGTACCCTCAACGACAACATTTGTCGCGCAGGCTGTCGTTAACAGAACCAGCACCACCGTTGTAAACGCGCGAATCAAAGTCTTACCTCAACACTATCAATGATGAATATCCTACTCGCACCTTTTGGTCTTGCCCAGTGCGAAAGCCTGGCCCCCAGCACGCAGGTGTACACGGTCAAATGGTCAGACGCAATTGAACAATTCCTGACCTTGGCACTATACGCTGTGATTTCAGCACACTTATTCAGTTAAACTTCAGCCTCGCAAGGTGACAATCCACCGGAAATCAGAGAACTTTATATGAGAAGAATCAGACAGTTATTGGTGATTGTTGCCTCAGTGGGACTGCTCGCAGCCTGCAAGACACTGGAACAGTCTTCTGCGCCACCCAGCGCTAGTCCGCCCAGCTCCAGTCCGCCGAGCTCGGCACCACCGACATCGGCGCCCAGTTCACCGCCATCGACACCCTCGTCGCCCAGCGAGACCTCAGCGCCGTCTTCACCTTCGTCGCCGTCATCACCTTCGATGCCGTCTCCGCCAAGTTCGCCCTCTGAATCCGGCGCACCGGCCTCACCACCACAGACCCCAGCCGAGCAGGCTCGACAGGAAGCCGCTGAATCGCTCAAAAAAGCAGGACAAACCGTGTCTGACGCCGGCCAACAGATATCTCAGGAAGCGGGCACCGAACAATCCCAGGAAACCAGCTCGCAGGCTGGCGGTGAGTGGGACCCCATGATGCCCGATAGTGAACCCTCGGACCCCGGTGAAAGCGACACCTTTTACGAAGAAGAACCAACCCCAAGTGGTGCATCATCGGCTGCGGCAGGCGGTCCTGCGGCAGGCGGTCCTGCGGCAGGCGACGCTGCGGCAGCCGACGCTGCGGCAGGCGATCCTGCGGCAGGAGGCCCTGAAACAGGGAGTCCTGCGGCAGGCGGCCCTGAAACAGGGAGTCCCGAATCAGCCACCGACGACATGATGATGCCCGAAGATATGACAGGGGCTGCACAGAACAACAGCGAGGATGCCATGATGGATCCCATGGGTTCAGGCGGCGGTATTTCTGCCGAAATACAGGCTGCCCAGGACGCCCTCGAAGCGGCAGGGATCGCCTTGCAGACCGCGGGCACAACCCTGGAGAGCGCCACCACTGATCAGGAACTCGCCGCCGCTGAAGCTGAGCTCGCTAAAGCCAGGCTTTCAGTTATCGTCGCCGGGCAGGATCTGCTGGACATCAAAGGTGTCTATGAAGGTACGCCACAAGAACAGGTGTTTGGTGAGGCTGAAGAAGCATTAAATGAGGCAAACGTATCAATTGTCGTCGCCACTGAATCGATCTTTAACACGCGTCTGCAACTGCCTGATTTAGCCCCGGGTCAGTCTGGCAGAAGCGGTGCGCCCACTGGCAGCAACGGCACACAAACGCCTGGTAGCGGGGGTATACCCGGCGCGCCGACGACAGGACCGGGTATCAGCGGCGGCATGCCGGGCAACAGCGAACTGGATAAAGAACTGAACGAATCAATCGCGATATTCGAGAATCGTATCCTCGATGCCCGGGGCGATGTGCTCGGCAGCGCACCGCCACCGACTGCCGCAGAAAACATTCCGGGTGTCGTGGTGCTGGGCGGCAGCGGCAATGGCGAAGCCGATGGTAACTTCGAGGAGAACGCGGACGAACGCCTGGAGGCAGGCTTGCCAGAGGTACTTGAGCAGGGCCGTATGCCTGAAGGTGCAGAGATCGCCAGGGGTGAGTCCGGCTCAGCGCCCCCCATACCGGAAGACATTCCAGATCCACAGGGTGACGATATTGTGGCGCAGCAACTCCGCGAGGCGGCGATTTCAGAAACTGATCCCGCGCTCAGAGAGAAACTGTGGGAAGAATATCGCCGCTACAAGGCAGCTCTATAAGGAAGCCCCATGCTAATGACTTCACGATTTTTGATGGCAGCCGCTGCGCGGGTGCAGGCTTTGTTGACGCTGCTCCTGATCCTGGCGATCTCCGGATGCGGCACAACGCAGGTCATCACCGCTAACTCAACCCCTGCCAAGCTGGCAACCACACCTATCCCCTACGACGAACTCATGGATATCGGCATCCTGCCAATCGATCCAAATATTCCAGACGACCCCAAGGCACTCGAAAAAAACCTGATTGTTCCTGACGTTCGGCGAGCGGAATCAAGCTTTATCGCCTACCATTTGAAAGACACGCTCGAACAGACCGGCAACTGGGGTGCCGTCAGAGTCACACCGGAGCCGTCAAAAACCGTGGACATTGAACTCCATGGAGAGATATTAATGTCTGACGGCGAGCAGTTGAGGGTCCGAATCACCGCGACCGATGCAACCGGCAACGTCTGGTTTCAGCGCACATTCATTGACACCGCCAGTAAGTTTTCTTATGAGAAGCCCAAAGAGGACCCATTTCAGGACTTGTACAACGATATCGCTAACGACCTCTTAACGGCGCGTGAGCAGTTAGACAGATCAGAGGTGATGACAGTTAAGACCGTTGCTCAGTTAAAGTTCGCCAGAGACCTTGCACCCGATGCCTTCGGAGACTATTTGATGGAATCACGACAGGGCAAATACGAGGTGGTGCAACTGCCTGCAGATTCCGACAGCATGATGGCCCGGGTCAACCGTATCAAGGAACAGGAATACCTGTTTGTTGATACTCTCGATGACTACTATTCCCGTTTCTACCGGGATATGCGCCCTTCCTATGATGAATGGCGGCACGCGACCTATGACGAAGCAATCAGACTTCGAGAAATCCAGCGTCAGGCCCGCACAAGGCTGGCAACCGGTGCGCTACTGATCGCAGGTGGTCTGGCGGCCGGCAGTGAATCAGGCACCTGGGCCGGCGATGCCGCCGCGGCGGGGGCAGTTGTCGGTGGTATTGGTGCCATCCGCGCCGGGTTACAAAGACAGAAAGAGGCAGAAATCCACGCTGAATCGCTGAAAGAGCTGAGCCAGTCGCTGGGCACTGAAATTACGCCCTACGTGCTGGATATCGAAGGCAGAACCATTGAACTTACAGGTACTGCACAAGAACAGTATGGACAGTGGCGTGAACTTCTCCAGGAGATATACGCACAAGAGACGAGCCTGCCGGTACAATAACGAGCCAGCCGTTCCAAAAAGACCCCGGTCGCAAACATGACTTCGCAACCTATTGAAGGGCAAACTTTTGCTCAAGACTACGTTCTGGACAAGCAGCTTACTGCCACTGCCAGTCGGCGCGTCTGGTCTGCATTTCACAAGCAGACCGGCGAGCGCTGCCTGCTTCACATTTTCCAGGGCCAGCAGCTGACCGAAGCATGGTCGGTCACTACCGCGCGGGTTGATCAACTCAAAGGTCTGCTACACGAGAACATCGTCCTGATCAGCAGCCACGGCCAGGACGATGATAATTTCTATCTCGTCGAACCTTTTATTGGTGGCGAACCCATCGACCCTGGCAAAGACCTCTCCTGGCCGCTCCTGCAACAACTTATCGATGGTATCCAGTACGCACACAATCTGGGTATCGCGCACGGCAGACTCAGACCAGGGAACCTGCTGGTCGACAAGAGTCATCAGCTGCACATCACTGGTTTCGGCAGACAGTACATCGATGACCAGGGAGAATCGGATTCAGCGAGGGTTCGCGATTACCTGAGCCCGCAGATACAGGCAGGGAATCAGCCAGATATCTCCGACGACGTCTATTCGCTGGGCGCCTTAATCTTCGAAGCTGTCACGGGTAAAACCTGGCATCCCGGCGTTGAACTGGACACACCCATCAGCCCTGCGCTGGAATCGCAATTAACCGCGATGCTGAGCCAGAACACTGTCGACCGACAGATAGAACTACAGACGCTGATGTCGTCACTCGATCAGCACTTTAACGCTGAGCAGCAAACTATCCAGAGCGTCAGCTTCTCAAGGTCTGGCGACTCGCCCGTATCCAGTATAGCGACTGCAAACAATGGCCCGAACGGAGGTCAACCCGCTCCAATCGATGCCTCACCACAGAGCGTTCGTCAGAAAAAGGGAATGTCAGCACAATGGGTGGCCATCGCCGGTGGCGGCCTGACGGTTATTGCCCTACTCGTGTTCCTGCTACTCCCCAGACTCGCCAGCCCGCCGGAGGTGACGCAGACATCAAACCAGAGCGCATCAAAGGCGACCCCATCTCAACCACAGACTTCGCAACAATCAACCCCGGCAGCACCTGCGCTGACCCCGCTCGAAAAGGCGGCCATTGAGGCAATGGAACAACAAGGGGAAGCCGTCGCAAGAGACATTCTGAGGCTGCAACTTGATCTTGAAGATATCGGTGTCAGCCTATGGGCCGGGGATGAGTATCGCGCACTTGCAAACGACCTGGACGAAGCAGACGCCATGTATCGAGAACAACGTTTCGAGGCGGCACTGGCCGCCTATGAAACTGTTCGCAATAGCCTTGAGATATTGAAGGATCGAGCACCGGCGGAGTTGGCGATGCAACAGGTGCTGGGTGACGAAGCCCTCGCTGCAGGAGAAGCTGAAGCGGCACTGACGGCATTCACCATTGCCGTTGCCATCGACGCCGGAGACAAGTCCCTGGCTGATCGACTTGAACGCGCAGAAAATCTGCCGGCAGTATTGGGTCTTGTCCGACAGGCCGAAGCGACAGAACGTAACGGTGAATTGTCCGCGGCGCTGGATCTGTTCCAGCAGGCCGTTGCCATCGATGCCCGGTGGCCCGCTGCGAATGCGGGACAACAGCGCATTCAGGAAGCACTGACGCGCAATCGTTTCCGCGACGCCATGTCAAAAGGCTTTCAGGCAGTGGCAAACAAACAGTACGATGATGCCAAAGCTGCCTTCGAGGCCGCCAGGTCTATACTCCCAGGCAGCAGTGAACCGGATGATGGCCTGTTGCAGGTCACTCAGGCAGAGCGAGCAGACTTGATCGCAACCCATAGAGAAACCGCCAACGCCCATATGGCGGCATCAGCCTGGCAGTTGGCCATTGACGCCTACGATGCAGCTCTCGCAATCACACCGGCACTTGAATTCGCTACAACCGGTAAAGCAGAAGCTGAATACAGACTCGACCTTGAAACCAGTTTGAAACTGTTCCTCAACGACCCCACCCCGCTACAGCTTGACGAAAAGCTTCAGGAAGCACGCAACCTGCTTCGGAACCTCAGCAGAATTGCGAATCCATCAGTGGCGTTAGGTACAGACATGAATACGCTGGCGCAACTGGTCTCCACAGCGCGAATCACTATTCCTGTCACTATTACCTCGGATGGCAAAACCGACGTTACCGTTCGCAGGCATGCAGCGCTGGGCAGCATCGAAAACGAAGTTGTTTATCTTATTCCCGGCAGGTACACGATTGTGGGTCAACGCCCAGGGTACCGTGACGTGCGGAAAGACATTGTTATCATCGCAGGACGAACCGTCGATCCCATTCACATCAGCAGTAGCGAACGCGTCAGATAATGAGCGAACCTAAAAACCCTGACAGCGAAAAACCTGACACCGGGCAAACATCGGCCGGCAACCCTGCCCTCGAAAATACTACCCTCGAAAACACGGTGATCGAAGCTGCCACGTTCAGTCGTGCTGATGCGCCGGCAGCAGCGCCGCTTTTTGCCCCAAGCCCGCTCAAAGTGGCAGTGCTGGCAGGTTTCCTGATACTCGCATCTGCAGCGCTGTTTATGTTTAACGCCAGGGCCGTACAGTTCACTCTGGTACCCGCCGAAGCAGAGCTGAAAATCTTAAGTGGTTTACCCACCTACAAGCTCGGCGAACGATATCTGATGTTGCGAGGTGAATACGACATCAGTGCCAACCAGGACGGCTACTTCCCACTTGAAGAAACCGTGACGGTCACAGCAGAGCCGGATCAGCTCTATCAGTTCGATTTAAGACCGCTACCCGGCAAACTGACCGTGACGACCAGCTACAACGGCGAGCCTGTCGAGGGAGCTGAGATTTACATTGACCAGGTCTACGTCGGGAAAACGGCGGACGCAGATGATGGCCCCGCATCAACCATCATAGATGAGGTGCCTGCAGGACTCCGGGAACTCGCTGTGAAGCACGCCAGATTTCAGGATTTCCAGACAGAGGTGGAGATCACTGGCAGGCGTCAATTGCAAACGGAGTCACTGACACTCTCACCCGCCTGGGCGGAGGTTTCAGTCACCACAATACCCGATGCTGCCGAGGTGCTTATTGATGGCGAGTCGATGGGCACGACCCCACAGACCATTGAAGTCATTGAAGGCGAAAGAACGCTCCTGGTGAAAAAGCCCGGCTTTAAAACATTCGAAACCGCGCTCAGCATTGTTGCCCAGACACCCAGCACACTGGAACCGATCATTCTGATCAAGTCCGATGGCGAGCTTGATATAGCAAGTCAACCAGCGGGGGTCAGCATCACTATCGCCGGCACTTATTACGGTCAGACGCCCCTCTCAATCGCCCTGCCCCCCGGGGAAGATTACACAATGATCGCAACCAGAGCAGGTTACGAGACATTAACTCGCCAGCTTCAAGTGAAAGCCGAACAGGATCAGAGTCTAAATCTGACGCTACAGCCTGTTCTGGGGCTTGTAAAACTTGCGGTTACACCCGCTGCAGCTGAATTGTTTGTCAATGATAAACGCGTCGGCACGGCAAATCGAACACTGGAACTGACGGCAAGGACCCACAACCTTAGAGTGGAGTTACCGGGTTACGCACCCTTTGAAACCGACGTCATCCCGCAACCCGGATTGGCACAACAACTGAACATCGTATTGCAGACCGAGGCCGAAGCCAGGGTCTCTGCGATCCCTCAGCGTGTCACCACCAGCCAGGGTGATATTCTGAGATTTATTCTGCCAGGCAAGCTCAAGATGGGCGCACCACGGCGAGAACCGGGACGGCGATCCAATGAGGTTGAAAAAGACGTTGAACTGACCCGCGCCTACTACCTTGGAGAAAAGGAAATAAGCAACCAGGTGTTCAAGGCGTTCGACCCCGGTCACGATTCAGGCATGCTCGGTCGCGCCCTGCTCAGTGATCCGGAACGTCCTGTGGTTAACGTATCATGGGAGAGAGCAGTCGCCTTCTGTAATTGGTTAAGCGAACAGGATGGACTTACGCCGGCCTACGAGCGGGTTGCTGGCAAGTGGCGACTGATTCGGCCGGTCAACACCGGTTATCGACTGCCGACAGAAGCCGAGTGGTCCTGGGCCGCCAGATACAGCGAACAGGCTACGCCCCGATTCCCATGGGGCAACAGCATGCCACCACCGGCTGGTAGCGGGAACTTCGCCGACGAAAGTGCAGCTAACATGGTGCCGTACAGCATCAAAGGCTACAACGATAACTTCCGCGGGCCAGCACCTTCTGGCACCTATCAGCCCAATCAACGCGGCGTGTTTGATCTTGCGGGGAACGTATCAGAATGGATCAACGATATTTATTCCGTTGACCTGGAACGGCAACTGCTCATCGATCCGCTCGGACCGGAAACCGGCGACTACTACGTCATTCGAGGTTCAAACTACACCCATGGTCGGTTCAGTGAACTGCGCTGGACATATCGGGATTATGGCAGTGACCCGAGACCCGATGTTGGTTTCCGTATAGCGAGGTATCTGGAGTAGATGAAAGATTCGATGACCCAATTCCTCTGGATACTAGCGCTGATCGCCGTGTCTTTTATCACTTCGGCTGCTGACAATGAACCACCAACGCCATCCGCAGAAACGATTGCGCCTGCAGAACCGGCGGCAGCAAAAAACCCAAAAGCCGAGGCCACTGATGCTGATGCTGAACCCGCACCCAGCGCCCAAAACCTTCGGGCAAGAGATCTTGGCGAAGCTTTTCGAACGTTTACGCCCAGTGAAGAAATCAGCGCGGACAACGCGGTAACATTTCCGGTGGATATTTAAGGAACCCTATGAACAAACAATTACCTATCGAGTTCATCTATCAGCTTTTTTCGCTGATTATCGCCATTATCATTGTCCACGCCATTTATGTCTCCGTGGTTCGACCCAACGCGTCTGCCATCCTTGAGGTGCAGGCCGTCGAAATGGCCGAAAACCCAGACTACGTACCGGAACGCTCTGCCTACGTGGTGATTCGTGACTTCGAACAGGAAGCTTGTCTGATTCTAATGCTCTGGGCCATGTCACTCATGGGTTACAAGGCGATGCATACGGTGCGAGAGCGGCGGGTTCTACAGCTGGATCTGATTCAGATCACGCCCGGCACCAGTATCCTGCCGGAAGACACCCGCGAGTATTCACGCCCCATACAGGCCTTACCTGAGGACCAGCAGGGTTATCTGCTGCCTCGAGCTATGCTCACCGCCCTCCACCGGTTTCGTTCAACCCGGAATATTCAGGATGTCTCCAACGCAATTCGCGCCATCTGCGAATCTGAAGCGGAGCGACTGGATTCTGAGTTATCAATGATCCGATACATCGCCTGGGCGATTCCATCAATCGGATTTCTGGGCACAGTCAGAGGGATCGGCCAGGCGCTCGGACAGGCTCACAAGGCTGTCGAGGGCGATATCGCCGGCGTCACACAATCCCTGGGCGTTGCCTTCAACTCAACCTTCGTTGCCCTGTTAATCAGTATTGTCATTATGTTTCTTATGCACCAACTCCAACTGGCGCAGGAACGACTGGCACTCGATGCCGAAGAGTATTGTGATACCCGACTGATTCGTCACCTGCAAACCTAATCTTTGGGAGCCCAAATTGAGCCTCGCAGTTTTTAATATCAACGACGCCGGCATTCAGGTTTCGGTCGACGGTGAGTTACTTCGGACATCTCCGGGTTATGCGGTACTGGACAGTGGTAATCTACTGACAGGAGAGCAGGCCAGCGCCAATGCCAAACTGTTACCTCGTTGGACCAACAATCGTTTCTGGAGCCAACTGGATGTCAATCCATTACCTAACGCCACGGGTCAAATAAGGCACCACGCCGACCTGGCTTTTGCCCATCTGGAATCACTGTGGACGCCGCTCAAAAAAGAAGCCGAAGCCGCCGTGCTGGTTGTGCCTGGCTACTACGGCACTGACAAGCTGGGCCTGCTGCTCGGAATGGCTAACGAGTGTGGTCTACCTGTCAAAAGCATCATCGACAACTCGATCATCCAGGCCAGTGATTTACCGCTGCGCAGACTGGTTCTGCACCTGGATATCCATTTACACGCCATCACCCTTAGCGTGCTGCAAAATAGCGGTACGCTGGTGCGCCGCGAGGTGAAAACGGTCATTGAGAGCGGCTACTTCACCCTGATGGAACGCTGGGCCAGCGTTATTGCTGAACAGTTTATCCAGGCAAGTCGGTTTGATCCGTTACATAACGCGGATACCGAGCAACAGCTCTTTAATCAGTTACCTGGCTGGGTCGCCAGACTCGGCCAGAGTAATACCCACGAGTTTCTTCTGCCAGTTGCCAATACCGAGCACCGTGTTTCAGTATCCAACGAGAGCCTGCTGAAAGCCTGCGCCGCCGTTTACCCACAAATCGTCCAGGCGATCCGTAACGAAGTACCATCAACCGAGCAGGCAAGCGTTCTGCTGTCACACCGGTTCTCGGGATTCCCGGGGCTGCGCGATTCCCTTGGGCTCATTAAAAACACCGACGTCATCGACCTGACCGAATTAAAGGCGATCGGTTCGACCACCGCACGTCGTCAGGAGATTATTGGTAGCGGCAACCAGATCCAGCATGTCGTACAACTTCGGGCAAACGAGGCAGATGCACCCGTTACCAGTTCAGCACAACATGCCGGTTCACACCTGTTATGGCGACACCAGGCCCGGCCTGTTGGCCGCGGCCTGAAACTGGACGGGGATCTGAGCGCAGGTCCAAGGATCGGGACTGACCCGGTGTGCACGATCTACCCACGTAACGATGAACTGATCGCACAGTGGCACAAACCGTCGCTGATCATGCTGAACGGCGCCGCGATCAACGAGAGCGACGACACAACACGATTACAACCGGGAGACACACTGGAGATAGGTGGTGAATCGCTAACAATCATCTCCGTGACAACTGATGGCTAAGCGACGGGATTTTAATGTCTTCAGCCTGTCTTTCCTGGACATTATGTCCTGTGGATTCGGCGCCGTCATTTTGATCTACATCATCATTAACCATGCGACCGAAACCACCAGCCAGGAAGTTAACGCGCAACTGCTCGCAGAAGTCCGCAAGTACGAGGAGCAAGTCAAGGACGCCGAAGAGAACCTGATCATCCTTAAGAACACCGCTGAAGATCAGTCCGATGAGATCGTCACAACCGAAGACATGGCGGTTCAGCTGGTTAACACCATCAAGGCTCTTGAGGCAGAACTCGCGGAGCTACAGGCAGAAGGCGCCAGTCAGGAAACTTCGATTGAACAACTGAAATCGGAGTTAAAGGAACTGGAACTGGAAGCGGCTAATCTGGAGGGTGCTGTAGAAGCCGATGATTCCGCCGGCACCGCACTACGCACCATTGTGGGCGAAGGAGACCGGCAGTACCTGACCGGGATGAAGGTAGGCGGCCAACATATCCTGATTCTGGTCGATGCATCCGCCAGCATGCTCGACAAAACTATCGTTAACATTATCCGGCGCAGAAACCTGCCAGAAGACCAGCAACTGGCGTCGGAAAAATGGCAACGGGCGATAAGGACAGTGGAGTGGGTAACGGCGAATATGCCAAAAGACGCCAACTTCCAGTTAATCGCTTTTAACGAATCCGCAAACTCGACGTTATCCGGAACCGACGGGGACTGGTTGCGGGCGCCGGAACGCGCTGACCTGGATGGCGCACTTGAAGGCCTGCAGAAGACCATTCCTACCGGCGGCACGTCATTGCACAATGCTTTTGCCGCGGCGCGAACGCTGGTCCCTCAACCCGACAATATCTTTCTGATTATCGACAGCCTGCCAACGATGGGCACTGACCCGCCACGGGGTGCCGTGGTTGACAGTCGAGAACGGGTACAGCTATTTACCAGCAGCCTTGATCAACTGCCCCGTCAGAGCCCGGTGAACGTCATCCTGTTCCCCATGGAAGGCGACCCTATCGCCGCGCCTTCCTACTGGCGACTGGCACAAATAACGGGTGGCTCCTTTCTTGCTCCACCAGAGGATTGGCCATGAAACATAAGAGACGAGATATCGAAGGTGTCAGTCTATCGTTCCTTGACGTTGTCAGCTGCGGTTTCGGTGCCATCATTTTGCTATTGGTCCTGACCAAAGTGTTTGAACCGGTGATTATTGAAGACACCATCGAAAACCTGGAAGGCTATCTGGCAGATCTCCAGGAACAGTTGTTTGATCTGCGCGGCGAAGCGAGAGATCTAAACCGGGCGATGATAAGAAAGGAGGACTACCAGGTCGAAGAAGTTGATCGCCTGATGGTGCTCAGATCCGAATTGACGGCACTACAGGCTGAGTACGAGAAAACCCTGGATAAAACAAGAATTTCAACGAAGATCGAAGGACAACTGGCTGAAGCCAAACAATCACTGACCGCAGAAATGGCGACACTGCTCGCGGACTACCGCAGAGCAACCGATGATAATCAGATTGGCGGCGTGCCCGTGGACAGTGAATATGTCATCTTTATTATCGATACCTCCGGCAGCATGTATAACTATGCCTGGCCGCTGGTCATGCAAAAGGTTTCTGAAACACTGGCGGTCTACCCCCGTCTGAAGGGCATCCAGGTCATGAACGATATGGGTAACTACATGTTTACCCAGTACGCGGGAGACTGGATTCCAGACACAGATGCCCGCCGCAGAGCCATCATCAGCCGACTGGAAAGCTGGAATGTTTTTTCCAACTCGTCACCGGTAGAAGGCATCACCAGAGCAATCTCGACCTACTATCGGCCTGGTCGGAAGATCAGTCTGTATGTGTTCGGCGATGAATTCAGTGGCAGGTCCATTCAACGTGTGGTCGAAACCGTTGACCGGATAAACCGCGCAGATGCTGATGGTAACCGACTGGTGCGCATTCACGGTGTCGGCTTCCCGGTTCAGTTCGCCAACCCACCGCGCTATCAGGAAACTGGTATCAAATTCTCGATTCTTATGAGGACCCTGTGCGAACGAAATGGTGGAACCTTTGTCGGGCTTAATGACTTCAGGGCGTTCTGATCGCACGCGGGCTACTCATGAAGAATCTGACCACGAATCAGTTACTCTCCAGACATCAGTTCCCTACCAGCTAAATCGAACCTGGTATCTGACAGTGACTTTTTTGCCCGCCGCAACTGGCACAGTAAAAAGATAAGTCGTGTTGTCTTCCCGCTGCCCATCGTGACTTTCAGAGACAATCTCCCAATCACCGCCCATCTGCTCTCGCAATTCAATGCTGATGTCATCATCCTTGGCATTATCAATTTCGATCTCATAGCCAACCTCGGTGCTCCGTTCGCCCAGCTTCTTAAACGTCAGCTGTCGCCGCTTGGCGGCCACATCAAAAGCTTTACCGATCTCTAACTCGACGTTGGCGCCCGAACGAGAATGGCCAACACGGCTCTCACCGATGAAAGTTTCCCTGTCGTCAACGGCCTCATAAACACGGATGTTTCCCGCAGGTAACGGTTCACCCAGACCATTTCGCGTGACATTATCAAACGCGATAATGACGGCAGGTGCCATTTCCTCAGATGACTGATTGCCGTATCGCTGTGCCGCGCCCACAAAACGATAAATCGTCTGGTACCTGATGCCATTGGCCGACGCTAATCTGAGCTGGGTCACATCGTTCTTCCGAAGCATGACCCGACCAGGAAAATCGTAAGCGTGATACTCACCCGCCGTTTGCCGGGTCGGTTCAAAGCGCTGCCCGGCGTCAGCGCGCAACGCAACCGCCTCCATCGCAAAAGCTTGTTTGGGTAAGTTGGTAACATTGACGTCACCGGCAACCAGCCTCAGGTTATCGGCAGGGAAATCGGAGCCCGCGTTGTTGCTGATGGTTACCCAACCATCGAGTCTCGCTTCTTTCTCAAGGGTCAGCGAGTAGTCAGCCTCCCAGCGAACGCCGGTTGTATGATAGCGAACCGTCAACGCCTGCGTGCCGCGCTTTCGATTTTCTCCTACGAACATCAGCGACGGTGTTGTGTGCAGTTCATCAGGCAGGTACGGCAGTGAAATCGTGCCTTCAGGGTCGATTTCTATCACGTCTCCAAATTGCACAATCTCAGGTTCAATGGACAATAGAATGCCTTCCCTCAAGACCTTCTCATAGCCCTCGTCTTTGAGAAGAAACCGGCTGTACTTCAGTTTTCGACCAACAAACTCCTGTAGCAACGTCTGCCGATTAATCAGATCAAACCGATAGCTTTGTTGCCTGGCGACGAAACCCTTTTTCTCGGCCAACAGACTGACCTTGGCAGGAATGACCGTACCAGCGACATCGGTGACCTCAATTTCTATCTCGCCGGTCGGCAGCGTAAGTTCGCGCGTATCCCTGACCACGGCCAGGTTACTATTAAAAACGGTGAGCCCAAGCGCAATTCTGTCAGCTTCGTCAATCTCGATGGCAGCCAGGGAACTACTGGATAGCGCGCTGAAAAGTAAAAACGGAACAAGTTTTTTCATAAAAGTACTTCCAATTAGTTTTGACAGACGCCGAAGAGATGGTTCATTTTAGCAGTCCGTTCGCAAGGGGATAGCACTAATGACTAAACGGCAACACGATAGGGCCGCAAGAGATGTTGGCAACATCCTGGCGATGGAGCACGTCAATGTCACGGTACCTGACCAATCCCTGGCCACGTTCTTTTACGTTAATCTACTCGGCTTTACCCGAGATGCCTACATGGAATGGGGCCCTTTTAACGTCTGGGTTAACGTCGGTCGTCAGCAGTTTCACCTGCCAACGGCTAAGGCGCAGGTGGTTCGCGGGCATATTGGCGTCGTGGTACCGAATCTAGCCAATCTCAATAACCGACTTGAGCGCATGAGCAAACGCCTGGGTGAAACTGATTTTACATTTAAGGTGCGAGCGGCTCACACCGACGTGACCTGCCCCTGGGGCAATCGCATCCGCTGTTTCGGACCGGGCAAATTCAGGGATATGCAACTGGGTATTCCCTATGTGGAATTCGACGTACCGGCAAACACAGCAGCGGGCATTGCGCGATTCTACGAAACTGTGATGGGCTGTCACGCCACTCTTTCGAAAAGCGGGACGCAATGTGCAGTCGCTATCGGCAGAGAACAGACACTGCGTTTTCGCGAGGTGAAACGTCCGGTATCCGACTACGACGGCCACCATATCGCGATTTACGTGTCAGATTTTTCAGGTCCTCACCAGTATCTTAAATCCAGAGACCTGATAACGGAGGAGTCAGATACCGACCAGTATCGCTTCCAGACAATTATTGATCCCGCATCTGGCGAACCCCTGTTCGAAATCGAACATGAGGTTCGCAGTTTGTATCACCCCATGTACGAGCGAGTCCTGCTTAACCGAGACCCTGCGCAATCGTTCTTTGATTATCAACGAGACAGGGATGCCTTCGTTCCCGAACGGCTGATAGAATAGCGCGCTTAATCCGGCACGAACTCACGTTATGAGCACAAAGACACACCGCCAGGCTTTTGGCCTGAAGATACTCAACGCAAACAATGCGCGCGTAAGACAGCTCAAACGAGAAGGTTATGTCGCGGAAATCCATGGTAACAAGTTCTGGAATTCCAGTTACCTGATCATGGACTACCTCAAAAAAAATCCGTTACCGAAGAAGTACCGGGTCCTGGAGATTGGCTGTGGCTGGGGTTTGCTCGGACTATTCTGCCATACCAAATTTGGCAATCGCGCCCATGGCATCGATGCAGATGAAAACGTTTTGCCCTATCTCGAACTACATGCACAGATAAACGGCGCCAGGATGACCGGTGAAAGGAAAACCTTTAACCAGTTGACCGTGGAATATTTGTCAGACTTTGACGTCATTCTGGGTGCCGATATCTGCTTCTGGGACGAGATGACCGGTCAGCTCTACAACCTCATCAACAGAGCCAAGAAAGCAGGCGTCAAACAGATTATGATTTCCGATCCGTGCCGCCCACCGTTCAATGATCTCGCCGCAAAATGCGTCGCCAGGTTTGACGATGCAGAGGTTGTTGAAAAGTTTCTGAAAAGACCGGTGAATGCCTCCGGTGAAATTCTGATCGTCCGACACTAGAGGGACCCGGCGTCTGTTATCCATGATTATCACGACAACACCAAGCGTCGAAGGCGCGATCATTAAGAGTTACCTCGGCGTTATCACCGGTGAAGCTATCCTGGGTGCCAACATATTCCGGGATATCTTCGCTTCCGTACGCGACATTGTTGGCGGCAGATCCGCTTCCTACGAACGGGAGCTTGGCAAAGCTCGGGAAATCGCCCTTGCGGAACTTCAGGATTGGGCGGAAGAGCTTGGCGCGAACGCCATCGTCGGCGTTGACATCGATTACGAGAGCTTTGGACAGAGCAATGGCATGATGATGGTCAGTGCAACCGGCACGGCTGTTGTTATAGAAAAAGCGCCCCGCTGACCCCGGCTCGCTGCTGACCAAAAGCCCCACTCGGCCACCTGCAAATGATCCTGAAAATAGCCATGCCCCTTGAGTAACCAAACCAGCATTCAGGGCGCTTATTTCGCCCTCACGGCCTATCTGTTCTGGGGTGTTGTTCCCGTTTATTTCAAGCTGGTTGACCATGTCCATCCGGGAGAGATTCTCAGCCACCGTGTTGTCTGGGCCGTCGTACTACTGCTGGGGATCCTGGCTTACACTGGTGATCTGGGTGAAATTATCGTGCCCGTCCAGAAGCTGCCAAAGCTTTTTGTGACTGCCTGCCTGCTCTCCGTTAACTGGTTGATCTTTATCTACGCGGTGATCAATAACAATATTGCAGAAACTGCGCTCGGCTATTTCATCAACCCGCTGGTTAGCGTTTTCCTAGGCGTGATCTTTCTGCGAGAGTACCTAAGACCACTGCAGTGGGTTGCCGTCGCCATCGCCGGCATGGGGATTACTCTCCAGCTGATGTTCTATGGCCAAATTCCCTGGCTGGCGTTAAGTCTGGCATTCAGTTTTGGTTTATACGGCTTGTTTCGCAAGAACCTCCGCATGCATCCCATCGCGGGTCTCGCTATCGAGACAATGATGGTGGCACCTTTTGCCATCGTGTTTCTGCTGTGGTTTTGGCAGGAAGGCAAACTCACCTTTGGCACGGCGATCGACATCAATCTGCTACTGATACTCGGCGGTTTTGTCACATCCTTTCCATTACTGTGCTTTGCCGCGGCAGTCAATCGACTATCGCTGACGGCCATGGGCATGTTTCAGTACGTGGCACCCACCCTATCGCTGTTAATCGCTGTGTTCATTTATCAAGAACCTTTCGGCACCGACCGTATCATCGCCTTCGGATTCATCTGGCTGGCCCTCATCATATTTTCTGCTGAAGCCTGGCGACACCACCGGCGCCAGCCATACTGATCTGTGGGTTGACATGGTCAAACACAGAAAACTTTTACAATTCAATTACATATCTTCGCTTAAGACAGGCTAGCCTAGGCCTTTCAACTTGCTTCGCTGGGCAATTTCGTTATCCTTTGCGCACTTTTTAGTCACCCCGGAGCCGGCACTATGACAATGCAGCAAACACCTCTTCTGATGTCGAGGCTCCTTGGTCGGGGCGCGCGCCTGGACCCGGATATTGAAGTGGTGACTTTACAGTCAGACGGTACCCATCGGCAGACCCTCGGCGCGACGGCAGAGCGCAGTGCTCGCCTGGCGAACGCGCTGCGGGCGCGAGGCATCAACGTTGGAGACCGCATTGCCAGCTTCATGTGGAACAACTACCGCCATCTGGAACTCTATCAGGCAATACCGTCGATGGGTTGCGTGCTGCACACGCTAAACATAAGACTTGGCCCGGCCGACCTTGAATACATTATCAACCATGCCGAAGACCGAATTATTTTTGTCGATGAAGACCTGCTGCCCCTGCTTGAGCCGATCATCGACAAGCTGCCATCGGTCGAACTACTGGTGATTGCCAGATATGGCGAAGGTGGAGAGTCCAGTTTCAACAACCAGGTCGATTACGAAGAACTAATTGACGGCGCATCTGCCGATATCAACTGGCCTGAAATCGATGAAAACGCAGCCATGGGACTTTGCTATACCAGTGGCACAACTGGCAAACCCAAAGGTGTGATGTACACAAACCGATCAACCTACCTGCACACGATTACCCAGGCCATGACTGACTCGATGAGTCTGTCTGCGATTGATGCCGTGTGTGGCATTGTGCCAATGTTTCACGCCATGGGCTGGGGCCTGCCCTTTACCGCCTCAATGCTTGGTTGCAAACAGGTCATGCCGCACCGGTTTATGGACCCGGAGAAACTGGTCACTCTGATGGCTGATGAAGAAGTCACCATCTCTGCCGGCGTGCCTACAATCTGGCAGGGTGTGAAGTCACTCATAGAAGCGGCGCCGGATAAGTACGATCTGAGGCATCTGTCCAGACTGACCTGCGGTGGCAGTGCACCCCCTATCTCGCTGATGCGATGGTATGCCGAGACCCTCGGCGTCGAAATGGTTCAGGGTTGGGGTATGACGGAAACCAATCCGCTGGGTACTCTGTCCCGAAAAGTCGCCAAACGCTCCCATCTCAATCTCACGGAATCGCAACAGTTTGAAAATATTGGCAAAGCCGGTCTGCTGATGCCAGGGCTGGAGCTGGAAATCGTCGACGAACAGTGGCAACCACTGCCGCACGACGGTGAAGCCGTCGGAGAACTTTTGATCCGCGGACCATGGATTTGCAGTGAGTATTACAACGACCCACAGCCTGAAAAGTTTCATGACGGCTGGCTGGTGACCGGTGACGTCGCCAAGATTGATTCCGAGGAATACCTGATCATCGCGGATCGTTCCAAAGATTTGATTAAATCCGGGGGCGAGTGGATTTCGTCTGTCGATCTGGAAAACCATCTCGTGGCCCTGGAAGGCATCCAACAGGCCGCAGTTGTCGCCCAGCCGCATCCGAAGTGGGATGAGCGACCGGTTGCTCTCGTTATCCTGGTCGAGGGTTCAAACGTTACCCAGGAACTTATTATCGAGCACTGCGCCGAAATGTTCGCCAAATGGCAGCTGCCGGATGACGTGATTTTTGTGGATCATATACCGCTCACTTCCACCGGCAAGATTGACAAGAAAACCATTCGTGCCAATCTTGAAACACAGAAATATCGACTCCCGGACCTGAGGACTGCGTGAAACTGACAACCGCCACACTGCTGCTGTTTCTGTATGCACTACCCGTCTATTCAACCGAGGCCTGCACGGGCACGACCGAGGAACTGCTGCAGTGTCATTCACCCGAAGTTAAGCAATTCCTGCGCAACTGGGTGACTGCCTGGGGCAATGGTGATATCGAGACCTATCTGAGCCTGTATACAACGGTGCGTTCTCCCAGAGAAGGCATGAGTCGTCCGGAGTGGGTTTCCCATCGTCGGGCCCGTATCGGCCCCGAAAAACAGATTGAACTGAACCTGAAACTCGAGAGCCTGGGGCTTGAAGATTCCGGCATTTTTGACGTCATCTTTCTACAGCAATATCAATCCGCCACCTATCAGGATGAAGTGCGCAAGCGGCTCTTCCTGGTGAGAGAAGCCGGCAAGCTCAGAATCTGGAAAGAGGAACTGCTGCCCTGATGCCTGACTAAGCATCAGTAGACACACTTCCAATAATTTTCACCGGCTTGAAAGCAGGTTATAAAAAAAACCGTTTTTATACCGTTTGTCCCCAATTTTAAGGCGCTCGTCGCCGACTCCTCATATCTGCACCAGAAATACGCAGAAAAGACTTAGATATTCCCTACAATTTCATACATTTAGTAGGCTTTTTTTATCTAGAATAGCGTTTCTAGAGATGTGCCTGTTCCCTTTAGCGGGAGGCAGCACGTTGCCGGCTGCACGCGCGGCTGGATTTTTTTGGGCACCATTGGCAACAGGTTTCGTGGAAAAACAACTCAAACCAGTGAAGGACACAACGACAGGAAACGGGTATCAGAACACCCGCCTCTCTCCCGTGCGTCCGCGCGCGGTACCGCGCCTGGTCATGAGTGCAATGGCCGCCGCCGTGTCTTTAGGCATCAGCAATCCGAGCCAGGCCGACATCCGACTGATCCTCAATGAGGAGATCTCGAGCAAAACAGAGTCCGTCGCTGGCAGCTCATTCGATGGCCGTCTGCCTGTCGATGCTCTGATTCAATCCCACCCGAACCCGCTATTCGTTGAGCTTGAAGACCGCTACCAAGCATTGCCGCCCTTCATGGAGGCATCTGAAGCCATACCTGAACAGTACATTGCCGAAGCGACAACGTCCGAGAGACTCATCGCCGGCGCTGGCACACTGGTCAACAATTTGTCAGAGTTCATGCCGCGACTACGAACGTCTGCCCGGCACGATGATATCAAAGAGGAAAGCATCAATCCTGATGACGGCGGTCCACAAAAACGTGATTTCACAACGATGTTGGCGATCGTTAACCCAACCTTTGAGTATCGTACAGAACGCCGCAAATGGTACCTGCGCGCCAGATACGACTATGAACGAGGTCGCTATTTCGTCGACCGGGAAGATACGTTCAACGATCACACCGTCAACGTCAACTGGACCACTCGGCTGGAGCGTGGCAAGGAAGTCGAAGTACAGGGATTGTATGAAGACACCCACGACCGGGTTACTCGCGATCCGATCGTTGATTTTGATTCCTCCCTGGAGTCTCAGGACCTCAACTACAATCGCGCTATGGTTAAAGCGCTTTATCGTCAGGGTACGCTACGTGACAGGAGCCGCTATAACGTATACCTCTATAGCGAGCGTTCGCAACTTGAAGGCAACGACCTGTTCCTTTCCGGCTATGAACTTGATCGCACGGGCCTTGGCGGTCGATACGACTGGCAGCTAAGAAGACAGATGTCATTGGTCGCTGAGGTTCGCTATAACCGGTTTGACTATGATCTGAGCCTGCGAGACAACGATCATGTACGCGCACTGGTTGGTACTGACATGATCCTGGGTCGTCGAATGCGAGCCGATCTGCGCGTGGGTTACGAAGAGAAAGAATTCGATCAGGCACTGGGGCAAAGCTCCATGAACGAGCCGGTCTGGGAAGGTACGTTCGAATGGGCGCTGCGCAGAAAGACACATGTCAAGGTGGAGACGGGACGTAACATCTTCGAACTCGCCCCGACAGATTCACCGATTGATGCCGGAAAATTCAATATCCAGGAGTGGGTGAGCGCTTCATGGCGAGAAAAGTGGAGCGACAGACTGAGCACCGATACGTCCTATACCATTCGGGAAACAGAACTCGTCGGTCGAAATAATGAGCAGGACGCTGAACAGTTTATCGTCTCCGCCAGCTACCAGCTCAGCAATCGGCTGAAGTTCGCCGTCGATGGCGCCTATACCATAGAACAGGATAAGCGCGGCAATGACCTTTCACGGCGAACATTGACCCTGCGTACAGATTATTCCCTTTAAGCCTGCATCAGTTAAACTCGGCCCATGAGTATTCGCAGACACATGATGCCACTTCTGCTGCTGATCCTGGCTTCAAGCACCCACGCCGCTTTTGCAGACAACGCCTATCGTCTGGGTCCCGGCGATGAAATCAAGATTCAGGTCTACGAGGAAGCCGACCTGTCGCTGTCGCTGTTGCTTGATCAGACCGGAAACTTTGACTACCCCTACCTGGGTACGCTGAGTGCCAACGGCAAGACCCTGCAACAACTAAAGAGCGAAATAACACGCGGACTGTTGCAGGACATTCTGGTTAACCCGAGCGTTAACGTCTCTATCGTGAAGTATCGTGACTTCTATATTGGCGGCGAGGTCGAAAGGACCGGCGGTTACCCCTATCAACCCGGGCTCACTGTGAAACAGGCTATAACGCTTGCCGGCGGATTGACGGAATGGGCGTCTTCCTCAAAATTCGAAATCCTCCGTGAAGGAGCAAGCAAACCCGAATCTGCCAACAATAATACCCTGGTGCTGCCAGGGGATACCGTGACAATTCTTGAAGGCCTGTTCTAGATGCAGCGAGAGATGGACTTTCCTGAAGAAGACATCGTTGATTATCGATATTATCTCGATCTCGTTCGAACCGTACTATTAAAACACTACCGGATCATACTGGCTTTTTGCGCGCTGACCATCATCGCAGCCGTTCTCTACGTGCAATCTCAGGCACCGGCCTATGGCGCGACAGTGACTATGCATATCGCCCCCGAAGACATGGGTGTCTTCTCCTTTGATCAGTTTTACTGGCGAGACGAGGACAAGTTTCAGGATACGCAGATTGGTCTGCTGCAGAGCCAGAAACTGATGCGTCGTGTTGTTGCACAACTGGAACTTCATCACGCGGAAAAACTAACACCAGCCTCGTTCGATGCAGGCGTCGCGAATCGCGTTAAAGCGTGGCTTGCATCGCTCAGCGAAGAACCGGTGGCTAGCATCGAAGTAGAGGAAGATCAGATAAGATCCACCGCCTACGAATTGGCATCGTTGACCAATATTGGAAAACCTCCGAATCGTGAGTATTCCAACCTGCTCAACATTACAGTCAGAATGGCCGATCCTGAAACCGCAGCGGCGGCAGCAAACGCTATCGCGGAACAATATATTGCGCTGGTTTTCGAAAACGAGATAGAAAGCGCGCGCAAGAACCAACAGTTCCTCACTGATCGCTTGTCTGTTCTTCGGGAAGACCTGCGAGCGTCAGAAAACCTGCTACAGAACTATCGTGAACAGGAAGACATCATTACCCGGGCGACCGGCGCGACGGAAGTTGATGAGGAATTGAGTTCGTTATCGAACCGTTACTTTGAAGCAAGGGAAAACCGGCTCCGGCAGGAGAATGTCCACCGTCAAATTCAGAATCTGCGTGACAACCGCCAGGGCTGGCAGAATATCTCTGCGATCGCTAATCACCCTGCTGTTGCCCGTCAACAGTCAGAGCTGGTTACTCTGGAGCGAAGAAAAGATGAATTGAGTAAGCGCTACGGTAGTCGGCACAACACCATGATCGCGCTCGAGAGCGAAATCCAGTCCTCACGCGCATCGCTGGAAGCGCAGGTTGTGGACATTGCGGCAGGAATTCGCAATGAATACGAGCTGGCGCTGAAACTGGAGCGTGCTGCCGAGGAGACCCTGGAAAACGCCAGGGATCGACGTCAGCAACTCGGCAGGAAGGAATTTCGCCTCAATGAACTGGAACAGGATGTCGAAACCAAACGCGAGGTTTACGCTATCTTTCTGGAACGACTCAATCAGGATGGCGCGTCAGGTCCCGTACGCAACGATAATATCTGGATCGCTGACCCCGCAGTTGTTCCCAAAGCAGGCCAGCGAACACCCCTGAGCCGGGCCGGCACTATCGCCTTTATCCTGAGTTTCGGGCTCTCCATGGGCGTTGGTCTGTTGTTTGAGCTCACCAGCAACCGAATCACCAGTGGTGATGATGTCGAGAAAAAACTAGGTACCGAACTGCTGGGCTACCTGCCATTGATATCCGGGGATACAGAGGTTGAGGGCCTGCCCTTCCGGGAGTATCTGGACAACCCTGAATCAAGATTCTCAGAGGCACTTCGAACGGTTCGCACCTCCATCAGCCTGGGGATGTTGAACAAAGAAGGTGCCCACAAATTGCTCGTGACCTCCAGCCAGAGCCATGAAGGTAAGACATCAGTGGCGCTTGGGCTTGCTGCATCAATCGGCCATACCCGGCGTACCCTGGTGATCGATGGCGACCTGCGTAAGCCTTCGCTTGAACACATCATCAGCAACAGCAATCACAAAAACCCTGGACTCGCTGACGTGATTGCAGGGACCGTGAGCCTGGACGAGGCTATCACCAAACATGAGGATACCGATCTGGACGTACTCTTCGCCGGATCCCGAACCATCAGACCGTTGGAGTTGCTGGCCTCCACTCAGTTCAGCCAGCTCATGGATAAACTTGCAGAGCGCTACGAGAGCATTGTTATAGACTCACCGCCGTGTATTTCTGTCAGTGACGCCTACGTTCTGTCTACCCAGGTTGACTCGGTCGTTTTTGTCGTCAAGAGTGATGAAGTGCCGGTGCCGCTGGTTCGCAACTGCCTGGCGCGTTTCACAAACATCGATGTCCAGATCGCCGGTGTCCTACTTAATCAGGTGGATTTCGATGCAATGCACAACTATGGCAGATACCAGGACTACTATGACTATCGTGGTTACGGTCACGACGACGCAGAGGATAGAAAGCCCGCGCAGACCTGAACCTCGATGCCTTACCTGAGACTCCTTTGGCGGCACCTAGAGGGCGCGACCAGTCAGCTATACCTGCTACAGGGACTGACACTACTACGTGCCGCACTCGGCAGTTCAGGCTTCATGCTGATTGTGCCATTTCTGACAGACATCAAAGTTCTGGATTCAACAGACAACCCCAGACTTCAGCAATTCATCGCATTCTTGCCAGAAGATCTGAAGCTGACAACAATGCTGGGGCTTTTTCTATGCCTTATGATCGGTGCAGGAATCATCAACTACGTCAGTCACCTGCTGGCAGAAAAAGTTGAGCAGCAGGTCACTCTCAGTGTTCGAAAGGAAATCTATTCGCTGACACTGACCGCCGAATGGCAATACCTTGCGGGTATCCACAAGGCAGACTACGCGCGCATACAGTCAGAAGAGGTTGAGGCGGTAACGGGTATGTTGGATTACCTGCTCCAGCTAGTGACGTTACTCCTTATCACCGGCGTCTACCTTGCGCTCAGCTTTTTTCTCTCGCCTGCGCTGACAACCGTCGCCATCGCGCTTGGTGTTTTGATGATTCTGGTTGCCCTACCCGTCCAGAAAATGATCGCAGCCAGCGGTATGCGGCATCTGCAGGCTACAGAACAACTCTATCGGAGAACCGGTGAGCAGATTGACGGCATTCGGGAAATCAAAGGCAGTGCAGCCCGTGAGAAGCATGTAGCGGTCTTCAACAACGCCGCCGACGCCATGGCGCAGGAAGAAATCAACTACACCAGAATCAGTGGTCTGACCCAGCTTGCCAATGGGGTGGTGGGAGCAGTCGCTTTCTGCATGATTGCGTATGTTGCACTTGGGATCATGAACGTTGAACTGGCTGTGCTCACCGTTGTCGGGCTGATCTTCAGCCGGATTATGCCGCAGATAAGTCGACTCCAGACCATTCTGCAGCGGGTCTCGTTCCTGTTACCGTCACTGCAGGAAGTCCTTGACCATCTCGAGCATCTGCGAGCCGCACAGGAGCAGGACCACCCCGCAGTGGAGATCGATTTTACGGGCGGTATCACGCTGCAAAAAGCAGGCTACGAGTATCCCGGCAGCGACAGCCCCGCGCTTGTCAGCGTCTCCGCAGAACTGGCACCCAACCAGCTGATTCTGGTCAAAGGCACCTCAGGCATTGGCAAATCAACGCTTGCTGACCTGCTCTCTGGCCTGTCGATACCGACCCGCGGGTCGATCAGCGCGTCCGGGATCTGCCTTGACAGAGATACCTGTTTGTCGTGGCGTCGATCTGTCACCTACGTGCCACAGAAACCGTTTTTAATCGATGCCTCCATCCGCGAAAACCTGTGCCTGCTGACCAACGAGGCACCGGAAGAAGAACAGCTGATCCTGGCTTTACATCAAGCCCAGGCGAGTTTTGCCATCGATCTGCCAGAAGGCCTGGATACGCCTATTGGTGAAGATGGTAAGCGACTGTCGGCAGGAGAACGCCAACGCATTGTCCTTGCACGGGCGTTGCTGATGGCTCATCAACTGATTATTCTCGATGAGTCCATGAGCAATCTGGATGCCACCTCGGAGGAAGGCATACTGAACCTGATACAAACACTAAAACGCGACAGAACATTCATTGTGATCTCACACAAATCAACCCTGGACGCCATCGCCGACCAGGTCATCATCATTGATCAACCAACATCAGAGACAGGCTGACTTCATGCAGGCACTCATCAACTACAGCTACACACCGCCCACAAGAGACAGGATCGGCGAGAACGTGGCTAATTTCAGCGACCAACGCCAGATCCTGGAAGATCACCGTCACGCCGCTGTTGCCCTTACCGTTTTTGAACACGATCAGGAGGCCGCACTGATTGTGACCCGCCGCTCAGCCCGACTGAAAGAACATAGCGGTCAATGGGCATTACCTGGTGGACGCATAGACGAAGGGGAAAACGCGGTCGAAGCGGCACTCCGCGAGTTACATGAAGAGATAAACCTGGCACTAAATGCGTCCCACGTTCTGGGCACCCTGGATGACTATGTGACACGCTCTGGCTACGTGATCACCCCTGTGGTTATCTGGGCTGACCGTCTCGAAGCAGAGCTTCACCCCAACCCGGATGAAGTCGCATCTATCCATGCTTTCACTTTCAATGAACTCAATCGGGAAGACTCTCCCAATCTTGAATCTATCCCGCAAAGCGAGCGCGAGGTGCTGTCGATGAATTACCACGACGATGTTATCTATGCTCCGACGGCAGCCATGCTATACCAGTTCCGTGAGGTAGCCATCAGGGGCAATAGAACCCGTGTACTCGACTATGACCAGCCGGTTTTCGCCTGGCAATAACCGGTCGCATCAACCAATTACCCGTTGAGCAAACCGGGCCCGAACTGATTAAATAGCGCGCTTTTCAAAGGTTGAGAAAAAGCATGAGCGAAACCTTCCACGTTGTTGCCGCCAAGATAGAACTGGAGGATACAGGACAACTACAGGTAGACCTGAACGGCGAACAGATTCTCCTGGTGAAAGATAGCGATCAATATTTCGCTATCGCTTATCTTTGTTCCCATGAGGACTTTGGTCTGGAAGGCGGCACCATCGCTAACGGTTGTATTACCTGCCCCTATCATGGCGCGGAGTTCAGCCTGCAAACTGGCGAAGTCCTGGCACCACCCGCTTACGAGTCCATCAAAACCTATCCCGTCAGGACAGATGAGGTGACGATTTCGATCGGCGTCAGCGATTAGAGCAGGGCTGTCTATTGCTCAGGGCTGTCTATAGCTCAGGGCTGTCTATAGCTCAGGGCTGTCTATAGCTCAGGGCTGTTTTGCGACCCCCGTCACATTGATCGGCATTGGTGTTAGCAAAGGGGCTGGCAATGTGACCGACATCACAGAAGCGGGCCGGCAGTGAGGCTCTAATAGCATTCACCCGCCGGTAGATTGAAACGGGCTCCCTCAGCCCGGGTCAGGGACGACCCCTTCTACCGGTGAGTTCTAAATCAGCGCCGGCGTATCCCCGAACGCAATAGAACCGAAACAGCTATCGAACAGCGGGCAAAAGGTCAGGAAGGGCTCTTATAAAAACTGGCGAGCAACTCCGCCTGGTTGGCGTCCATGGCTTCAAGGCCTTCCACGTGGGCGTCCACAAAAGCCTCTACCGAGGGGTAGCGACAGATTTCCCGCCCCTGCCACAGCACCACATAGTCATCTGTCGACTGTTGGTAAAAAAGACCCGTTCGTGTTTTCGACACGCCCACGCGATTGTCTGCCCCTTACATCCCGCTTTATGGCGGCATCACCACTCAATCGGGCTGTTGATTTTCTCTGAAAGCAATCTACCATGGTCGATTGAACAAATCTTCGGTTCCGTCCCGGCTGCATCTATGAATCTCAGAGTCGTTTTCACGCTTACTGTTGCGTGCCTGTGCATAATCCTTTCCGCTTGCGTATCCGCAGAGCAAGTGCCCGTCACGCCCACCGAGATTCGCCAGGAATCCGAGGATGTGCAGTGGGTACCCCACTCTGTCACCGTTGTCACCAAAGAAACGCTAGAGACCACCTACCGACGAGATCTCGAAGATATTGAGTCATTGGTTCCAGGCCTGATTGTCGACCGTATGAATAGAACACCCAGAGGCGCGGCGATCGCGCTGCGAGGACTCGGATCGAGTGGTGCCGCCAAGTCGTTTGATCCGGCGGTCGCGGTCAATGTCGACGGCGTGTATGTCGGCACCCATACCAATCGGCTCCAGGTGCTGTTTGATTTCGAAAAGATTGAAGTCGTTAGAAGCCCTCACACGTTTGAGGCAAACCCAAATATCTCCGGTAGCATTAACATCGAACGCACGAAGCCCACAGGCGAACTCGATGTCGACGTCAGGGCAAGTGTGGGCATAGACGAACGTCGCGAAATGGACGTGGTATTCAATTTCCCGATCGTCGAGTCACTGAACGGTAAATTCGCCATGTACTGGAAAGACCGGGGTGGTGATTACATGACAAACGTGTTTAGCGAGCGCGACGAAAACACTGAAGACTACTACATTGCGTCTCTAACCCTGGACTGGAGTTTTCGGGATCTGCTGACCGCAACCTATACCTTTGATAACGAAAACAGCGATGAAGCAACACCGGCAATTCTGAACATAAGCGCTCCCACAGACCTGCTTTGCGCCAATACAACCGGTACGCCATTCCCTAATTGCCGACGGGGATTCAAAAACCCGGAACTCGACTCACTGCGAACCACATCGCAAAACTTCAGTAATATTCGCGAGTACGAAGGGAACCATCACACCCTGCGACTCGAGTTTGAAGGTGGTGGTCACGAGTTTCTGGCCATCACCGGTTACCGTGATACCGACGAAGCGATGGACCTCGATCTGGATGCTTCCAACTCAAGCTTCTATCATTTGCAGCAGGAACAACAGTACGAACAGTTCAGCCAGTCGTTGACCATGAAGGGGGCTCGAGGCGATAACCTTGATTACACCACAGGGCTCTACATCCTAGACACGGCGTACAACCTATTCCAACAGGAATACCATATCCTGAAACAACTGGGTGACGCCGGTTTCGCACCAGGGCAGGCGGCCGGTGCCATTCAAGAGTTGTCGTCATCCCAGGATTCTCTGTTGTTGTCTGCCTTCGCCCATGCCAAGTACCAGCTAAACGATCAATGGATTGCAGATCTTGGTCTTCGCTGGTCGCAGGTTGAAAGAGACTTTGAACACATTCCCTCGAGGATACGTCTAGGTAACGCACTGAGTCCGATCCGCACCCAGTTGGTTGGTGAAGAAACCAGCAAGGAACTGCTGATGTCGACGGGTATCTCCTACAAGGTTGATGAAGAAGCCATGATCTACTTCCGCTATACCGAAGGCTTCCTTCCCGGCGGATTCGATGAGAACGCCATGTCCGCGGCATCCGGCAACTCCTATGGCGCAGAAACTTCGCGCACCGGTGAGATTGGACTCAAGAGCGACTGGTGGGATGATCGGTTGAGAATCAACGTCGTCTATTACAAGACGGAGCTGGACAATAAGGTAGAAAGATTCGACGCTTACGTTGCCAACGGCGTCATCGAATCGTTGCTGGACAACGTCGCAGAGGTAGAGATCGCCGGCTGGGAAGTTGAGATCGAATCTACGCCCATGCAGAACCTGTACTTGCGAACCTCGTACAGTCACATCAACTCTGACTACAATCAATTTAACGTTGCCGACCTTCAGAACCCTGGTGGCATTGTCAATCTGTCCAATCTTGACCCTGCCAGAGCGCCGGCAGAGAACCTCTATTTCAGTGCAGACTATAGCTTGCCGCTGGGTCCGGGCGTGCTGTCTGCTTTCGCGGGATACCGACTGTTTAGTGACTATCAAACCTATCCGGTCCTGCCCGAGGGTGACGTAAAGAACTGGTCAGCCTGGGACCTGTCAGTCAGCTATGAATATCGTGAGTGGCTGTTCCGATTGTTCAGCAACAACGTCAAGAATAAGGAATTCGCGCAAAACGCCGGTCAGATAACCCAGACTGATATTCTGCCTGTTGAGGGCAGCACCGTGGTGCCGTCACTGAATACCTTTACAGAATACAACCAGCCCCGGTATACCGGCATTGAGATTGTCTATCGACCTTCGTTCTAAGGCAGCGTAAGCGCCGGATTTAACGGGGTAATATGCTATTGTTTAGCCTGCCACGGATGACAGTAACGGATGGAAGCCATGAAATGTCCCAAATGCCTGGGCTCGATGGAGCCTGTCACCTTCAACGATGTAGAAGTTGACCGCTGCGCCAAATGCTATGGACTGTTTTTTGACCACCTTGAAACAGAAACCTTACGCAACATGGAAGGCTCTGAGATTCTGGATGTCGGTGACGAGTTTGTTGGTGCGCGACTGAACGAAATCCTCGATGTGCCCTGTCCGAAGTGCGCAACCAAAATGGATCGGGTACTACATACAGAACCCTTTGAAATCAGATTCGAATGCTGTCCTGCCTGCAAGGGGCTCTTCTTCGACGCAGGCGAATTCCGCGACTACCTCGATGACGAAATTTATGAACAGTTTCAGGGGATTGTCGAAAAGCTTTGAACCGATCAACCCTCGCTGAATGCGGGCAAAATCTCCCGGCTAAAACGTTCAGTTTGCGCCATGACGTCTTTGGTGCCGGCTGCCATTGGCAACATCACAAATTTCTGACATCCAGCTTCCAGGAACTCATGAATGCGTTTAATGATCGCATCGGCGTCACCTGCCACCAGATATCGATCCGGCTTTTCTTTTAATCGGCCTGCGAACCCTTTGGCAGTTTTTGCGACAATCTCATCTTCAGGCTCACCAAACCGAAACAGAAAAGACGCGCCGTAATGATCGTCATCGATGGTTCTGCCGGAGGTAAGTAGTGCGGCCTTAATCCCATCGACAACGACTTTGGCCTGCTCCGGGGTATCAATACCGCCTAACCAGCCGGTACCCAGTTCAGCTGTGCGCCGCATGGCGACCTCACTGGAACCACCAATCCAAAGCGGAATGTGCTGATTCACGGGTTTGGGTGAAATGCAGGCTTCTTTGTACTGGAAGAACTCCCCATCGAAAGTGACACTGTCCTCAGTCCATAGCCGAGCGAGCAGCGTCAGCGCTTCGTCCGCTTTTTTGCCGCGACGCCTGGTCGGCGTGCCCGTTGCCACGTAATCCTGAGAGAAAGCGCTGCCAAGGCCAAAAGCAGGCAGGATTCTGCCATCGCTGAGGAAATCTATCGTCGCGCACTGCTTCGCCATAAGCAGCGGATCTCGAAGTGCAATGGACGCTACATTCATACCGAAACGAATCTTCTCAGTTCTGCCCGCAAGTGCCGCCATGGTAGACATACATTCAAGCATGGCATCGTGAGAAACTAATCGATCGGTCTGCCAGATCGAATCAACCCCGGCCTCTTCACAGACATCCACCCAGGTAAAATAATCCCGCGCAGTATCAAACGGAAATCTCGATATGCCGAGTCCAATACCAATCGCCATCAGCTTCCCCCTTGTCCCGGCCGAGCAATAGGCACACAGGTACGAACATCATTTTCGGTTACACAGACGGTATCTTCGTCAACAGTTTCAACTTGAATAGCACCTGACGAGCCGCCGGGGGCCATCTGCGGTGTGTCGTTCATATAGGTCTGACTGGCACAGCCCGACAGCAACGCAACAGCTAACAGTAATTTCTTCACGACTAAGCTCTCAATCCGGTGAGTTCATCTTTTTCTTTGGCTGCCATCTTTCTTTATGACCGAGCGACAGCAGCCATCACGAGTTTAGCAGAGCCATCCCCACCATGACCTGAGACGACCGCTCGTCAGAAAGCAAACCAATCAGCCATCATATGCCACGAGAATGCCGCTTGGCCAACGTCGCGAGCAGTGGTCTACCCATCCTATTTCACTTACTATTCACGCTCCTCAACCTCAGCAATAGTTCAATGCGCGCAATTGTTTGTGAAAGTTACGAAAGTCCCGACCACCTGCAGATCAGCGAAGTGGAAAAACCTGTGCCCAAATCAAATCAGGTGCTGATCAAAGTTGAGGCGACAGGGCTCGGGTACGTCGATGCGCTAACGGTTGCCGGGTTGTACCAAATCAAACCACCGCTGCCTTTTATTCCGGGTAACGAGATTGCGGGCATCATCGAAGCCGCGGGCGATGACATCAAGCATCTGCGGCAGGGCCAACGTATCCTGGCGACACCTTCTTACGGCGGCCTGACGGAATACATCACCCTCGAAGAAAACCGATGCACGCCCATCCCGGATTCTTTGAGCTATGACGATGCGGCCAGCTTTCTGGTTAATTATTGCACCGCCTTCCACGGTTTTAATTACTGCGGCAATCTCAAAGAGAAAGAAAACGTGCTGGTACTCGGTGGCAGCGGCGGCGTGGGCATGGCGGCGATCGATATCGCCAAAGCAATGGGTGCCAAAGTCATTGCAGCAGCCTCAAGCAAGAAAAAACGAGACGCCTGTCTGGAAGCAGGCGCCGATGCGGTGATCAATTACAACGCCAAGAACTGGCGTGACGATCTGAAATCGATTCTCGATGGCGAAGCACTGGACGTGGTCTACGATCCCGTTGGTGGCGACTATGCAGAGCCCGCACTGCGCTCATTGGGCGCCGACGGCAGGTTTCTGGTTGTCGGTTTCGCTTCCGGGGACATACCCCGATTTCCCGTCAACCTGGTACTGCTGAAACGCTGTTCAATCATTGGTGTTAACTGGGGTGGCCACATCGCGGCCAACCCGATGGCCGCGCGAGAAGTCCTCACAACCCTGATGGAATGGATCACTGAAGGTAAAATAAAGCCTTCTTCCGGCGAGGTGTTTAAGCTGAAGGATACCGGCAAGGCAATGATGAAAATGCTTGGCCGCAAAGCTATCGGCAAGATTGTCGTCCACCCTCACGGCTAACCCCTGCCGGGACTGTCAAACAACCCGGCTGCTGGCTACTTTTCCGCCAACATCCTGTCACACATAATCAGCGGCACCGCTATCTGCCGGACAGGATGTCCTGATTTGATCATTTATTGGCCAGATTTCACCTTTATGTGATTTTGGTAAGTTGCTAGTTTCGCTGGATTCTTACATCTGAACTGTTTATCGAGGGAGTTTTGCAGTGGCCAAAGTGACGTTTATCCAATTTTCCGGCGAACAAACCACCATTGACGCCAACACAGGCGATTCGGTCATGAAGGTTGCTATCGACAACCTGGTACCCGGTATTGATGCCGACTGTGGTGGCGAATGCTCCTGTGCTACCTGTCATGTTCTGGTCAACGAGGACTGGATGGCAAAAGCAGGGACAGCCAACGATCAGGAAAACGCCATGCTGGATCTGAACCCCGACAGGGAGGCCAATTCCCGACTTTCCTGCCAGATCATTGTGACCGACGATCTTGATGGACTGACCGTCAATCTGCCTGAGTTTCAATACTAAAATAAGCACAGGACCATCCATCCGTCCGTCCGTCCGTTATTGTTAAAACAACACCGCCAATCTATGACATGAAGAGTGCCTACTATGAGTGAAGCCGTTAATACTGACCAAGGGCTGATCGAAGATCCTTACAACCTGCCACTGGATGGCACTTTTAACGTTGCCCAGCCAAAAATCTTCGAACAGGACGCACAGTGGGGTTATTTTGACCGGTTGCGTAAAGAAGCACCCGTACACTTCTGTGAGGACAGTGAATTCGGTCCTTACTGGTCCGTGACCAAGTATCGGGACATCATGCACGTGGATACCACGCACGATGTCTTTTCCTCTGAAGGTGGGATCACTATCGCCGATCAGGATGAGGACTTCACACTCCCCATGTTCATCGCCATGGACCCACCAAAACATGATGACCAGCGAAAAGTTGTCAGCCCTGTGGTCGCACCAATGAATCTGGCAAAGCTGGAAGATACGATTCGCACCAGAGCAGCGGGTCTGCTTGATGCACTGCCCGTTGGTGAGGAGATCGATTGGGTCGACAAGATATCGATCGAGCTGACCACACAGATGCTGGCAACCCTGTTCGACTTCCCGTTTGAAGATCGTCGTAAACTGACACGCTGGTCTGACGTGGCAACGGCCAACCCTGAAGCTGGCATTGTGGACTCAGAAGAACAGCGCCGGGAAGAACTGGTCGAGTGCCTGATGGTCTTCAGCGAAATATTCAAGCAAAGACAGCAAACGCCCGGCGAAAATGATCTGATCACGATGCTGGCACATGGCGATGCGACAAAGGATCTGATGGATCGCCCGATGGAGTTTCTGGGCAATCTGATCTTACTTATCGTGGGCGGTAACGATACGACAAGGAACTCCATTACCGGCGGCGTGCTGGCTCTGAACGAAAACCCCGACGAGTACCAAAAGCTTCGGGAAAACCCGGGTTTGATTTCCAGTATGGTACCGGAAATTATCCGCTGGCAGACGCCACTTGCCCATATGCGACGCCGCGCCTTGTCCGATACTGAACTGGGTGGCAAGACAATCAAGGCAGGCGACAAGGTCGTTATGTGGTATGTATCAGGAAACCGCGATGATGAAGCCATCGAGAACCCGAATGCTTTCATCATTGACCGAGCGAAACCGCGGCAGCATCTGGCCTTTGGTTTTGGTATCCATCGCTGTATGGGTAATCGACTTGCAGAAATGCAATTACGCATCGTCTGGGAAGAAATCCTCAAACGTTTCGAAACCGTGGAAGTCGTCGGCGAGCCAACCCGAATTCGGAGCGCCTTCGTTAAGGGTTACGCAGAACTACCGGTTGTGCTTCACCCGAAGCGCTAGTTAAACCGGCAATCTGGGTATCAGCGTAGGCGTCGTCGCCTTGTAAGCCTGGTACTCGGGATCCCCGCCCCACAATTTCTCTGCCCGGTTCTCCAACATCCGCACGCCCGAGATTTTCGTGAGCAGAAACACCACGAACACAGGCGAAATCAAGGTCGCATATTGCCATCCCTGCAGCACCGGCAAGGCAATAACCGCGATACCCACCCATAAGAGAATTTCACCGAAGTAATTGGGATGACGAGACCAGCGCCAGAGGCCTTCATTGATAAACCGCCCTTTGTTCTCAGGCCTCGCGTTAAATCGCGATTTCTGGGTGTCTGCGATAACTTCCATTGCGAAGCCAGCTATCCACAAAAAGGCACCCGCAACGGCGAACCATCCCAGCGGTACCGGGCTTGCAGTTGTCAGCGCGGCCAAGCCCGTTGCCAGTGTGACTGATACCCAAAGCCCCTGCAGCGTCCAGGTCATCAGGAACTGGAGGAAGTCAGGCTTGATCGAGCGAAACCGTCGGTCCTCACCGGCTTTACTGATGCGGATAAAAAGGAAGCTACCAAGCCTTGAAGCCCAGATCAGAACCAGCGCGCCGATCAGGAAAGCCCTGGGGTCAGCCGCCCCAACCAGCAGTGTAAGCAGGGCCAAAGAAATATAGGTGAGCGAGCCCGTCAAATCGTAATAGCGTTCCGTTTGATAAATGAACGCCGGCACAAACATCAGCCACTGGATCAGAAACGCGACACCAAAACAGAGCGCGAAGATCGGAAAACCCATCCATAGAGCACCCCCATCACTGCCAGCATAGGCAATCAGACTACCCGTCAGCAGCGCAGTCAGGATGCCGCCGATTGAAACAAGTTTACTGTTCATGAGGATTCCATAGGCAGGTTTTCAGCAGAGTATACGCCAGGCTCACTCGCGTGGATCAGCCCGGGTGTTGGCAGTCAGTAATCGCCCAGGTCTTCAACGACCTGATCTATAAACTGGATATGGTGCTTAACCGCAAAATCGGCAACGACCCGTTTCTGTATAACCTTGTCCTGATCGATCAGATAAGTGACTCGGCGAACCCCAAACCCCATCGGCCCGTTTACGCCAAACGCCCGAATCACATTTTTGCGCGCATCCGCCAACAATGGGAACGGCAGTTCATATCGATCCCTGAAACGAGAATGACTACCTTCACCCTGGGGACTGATTCCCACGACATTGGCGTTAACTTCCTGTATGTCGTCGAAACGGTCGCGAATCTCACAGGCTTCTGCGGTGCACACTGCCGTAAAATCTGCCGGATAAAAATAAAGAATCAAAGGGCCGCCGGTGAGCAGCCCATCCAGTGTGACCGGTTTACCCTCGTCATCGTTGAGCGAGAAGTCCGGTGCTATATCACCGACATCCAGCATCAGCTGAACGTAAACACGCCCTGATCGATCACCACATCATCATTCTGATTCGTGGTCCTGAACAGTGCCTGATTGCCGTCAACCCACATGGAGACAGTTAACGTATCGCCGGGAATAACCGGCTTGGAAAACCGGGCATTCATTGATTTAAAGCGACTCGCATCGCCATCACAGAGCCCTTGTAACAGCCCGCGACCGGTAAAGCCGTAGGTACAAAGGCCGTGGAGAATGGGTTTGTCGAAGCCCCCCATTGCGGCAAAAGATGGGTCGGAATGTAAGGGATTTCTGTCACCGGAAAGACGATAAGTTAGGGCCTGGTCTTCACGGGTGGTGTAGCTGATTTGCTTGTCTGGCGCACGATCCGGGAATTCGACCTTGTCGGAAGGACCACGGTCGCCGCCCCAGCCACCCTCGCCGCGACAAAACAGCATCGTCCGGGTCCGAAGGAGCGGCTCACCGGTCGCAACATTCTTCGCTTCGGAGGAGAACTCCAGCACTGCTGCCGAACCCTTGTCCCAGATCGCCGTACATTCTCCAACGCTTTCGATTTCACCATCTGGCGGAATTTCACCAAGCAGCTCAATGCCCTGTTCGCCATGAACCATCAGCGCCGGATTGAACGAACCGATTTCCTTCATCGGGATACCACCACCGCCAATAATCACGGCAAAGGTTGGAAAGACCTGCTGTGCAAGATCTTTGGTGTTTTCTGTCGTGTATTGCAACTCGTCAGTACCACCGCCAATACCGACCGCGTAGAGCAAAGCATCCTTGGAAGTCCAACTGCGCCGGCTTGGTTGTCCTTTGGCACCTACTGCATCGGGATTAATTGGCATAGATTCTCCTGCGTCTAAGGAAGTTGTCGTTGAGTTGAGCGATAATACACCAATAAACACCCGATCTGAGAGCTGACACTCGGCCATGCCAGCTCTGTGTAATCTGAAACAGGAAAACCCGTGCAGGACCAACAACCCGATATTATCGTTTGCGCACTTTATCACTTTGTCGAGGTCGACGACCCGGAGACGCTGCGCTCGGAGTTACTGGCATTGCTACTGACTCAGGAGATCCGCGGCACACTGCTGGTCGCCAAAGAAGGCATCAATGGCACCGTGGCAGGTTCCCGCGCCGCCATCGACGCGCTGCTGTCTCATCTTCAAGCGGATACCCGATTCAGATCACTGGAATACAAGGAATCCCTGTCAGAGGAAATGCCCTTCCTGCGAAGCAGGGTCAAACTGAAAAAAGAAATTGTGACCATGGGCGTGCCGGATATCGATCCCAGGCATATCGTCGGTACCTATGTGGAGCCTGCGCAATGGAACGATCTTGTTTCAGACCCCGAGGTAACGGTTATAGACACCCGGAACGAGTACGAGGTCCAGATCGGCACCTTCGACGGCGCAATCAACCCGCATACAGAGTCTTTCCGGGAGTTTCCCGACTACGTCAGAAAGCACCTTGACCCCAGCAGGCATCGAAAGGTCGCGATGTTCTGCACCGGCGGTATTCGTTGTGAAAAATCGACGGCCTATCTGAAGTCCCAGGGCTACGACGAGATCTACCACCTCAAGGGCGGTATTCTGAAATATCTGGAAGAGGTCCCAACAGAAGAATCACTGTGGCAAGGTGAATGCTTTGTCTTTGACGAACGTGTCACGGTCAACCATCAACTGGAACCCGGAAAATATGATCAATGCCATGCTTGCCGCATGCCCATCAGCGAACAGGACAAACAGTCCAACGCTTATGTGCCTGGCGTCAGCTGTCATCACTGCATCGACAAGAAGTCCGATGCAGATCGCCGGCGTTTCCGCGAACGTCAACACCAGATTGCCCTGGCCAAAGCACGTGGCGAGGACCATCTCGGCATGGAAGCGGAGGCGGCACAAGCCAAACGCGCTGCACAGAAGAAGGCTGAAAAAGCATTACTGCGAGAACAAACACAATCACCACCAGAAAACTGAAGCACATCGGGTAGCCCCTGACGCGTAGTAGTGACTGTAGGTGCCAGCCACCTTCTCCAGACTTGTACTTACAGCATAAGTATCTATACAGTGACACTCCAAAAAAAAGAAGGAGGTGATATGTCCTGGGGCTTTGATACCGACCCGGAATTCCAGACAGTTCTGGACTGGGTGACAAATTTTGTTGAGAAAAAAGTTGCGCCACTCGACATGGTGCTGGGCGAAAGCTACAAGGTTGACGATCCCGATTTCATCACCCTGGTCAGGCCGCTGCAGCAAGAAGTTAAGGACCGAGGATTATGGGCTTGTCACCTGGGACCAGAGCTTGGCGGTCTGGGTTATGGCCAGTTGAAGCTGGCATTAATGAACGAAATCCTGGGCACCTCCCGATTCGCGCCCATCGTTTTTGGCTGTCAGGCACCAGATTCCGGCAACGCTGAGATACTTGCCCACTATGGTACCGACGCACACAAAGAAAAATACCTGAAGCCGCTGCTGGAAGGCGAAATTGTCTCTTGCTTCTCCATGACAGAACCCCACGCCGGCGCTGATCCAACGATGTTTACCTGCCGCGCGGAAGAAGACGGCGATGATTTTGTTATCAACGGAGAAAAGTGGTTTTCGTCCAACGCACGCTATGCGTCATTCTTCATCGTCATGGTCGTTACTGACCCCGATGCTGCCCCCCATCAACGTATGAGTCAGTTTATTGTACCCGCAGAAACGCCGGGCATTAACATCATGCGCAATGTTGGCGTCGGCATGGAACCTCCGGGGCATGGCTCACACGGCTACATTCGATACGAAAATGTGCGGGTACCTAAAGAAAACATGCTGGGCCCCAGAGGGCAGGCTTTTGCCGTGGCCCAGACGCGACTCGGCGGCGGCAGAATTCACCACGCGATGCGCACACTCGGGCAGGTCAAGAAGGCCTTCGACATGATGTGTGAGCGAGCGCTGTCTCGAAGCACCAAAGGCGAGATTCTTGCGGACAAACAAATGGTTCAGGAAAAGATCGCCGATTCCTGGATAGAAATGGAACAATTCAGACTGCTGGTTCTAAGAACTGCCTGGCGCATCGATCAGTACAACGACTATATGAAGGTGCGAAAAGATATTGCAGCAATCAAGTCGGCGATGCCCAAGATATACCATGACGTTGTATCAAGAGCGCTGCACATCCATGGCTCTCTGGGCATCTCGAACGAAATGCCATTCACCGGCATGTTGATCGGCTCCTACAGCATGGGGCTTGCCGATGGCCCAACAGAAGTCCACAAGGTTACGGTCGCAAGGCAGGTACTGAGGGACTACGAACCAACGGATGATCTTTTCCCCAAATACAGTCTGCCACGCAGGCAAGAGGAGGCTCTCGCCCTCTATGGGGACATGATCGAACGAGAAGTAACCACCTGGTAGTAAAAGGAGATAATCATGACCCATGATCAATTGGGACTTACCAACGACGAACTGCTGAGCACCACACGGGCCGTTCGAAAACGCCTGGACTTTGACAAACCGGTATCCATGGACGTCATCAAAGAGTGTATGGAAATCGCCGTACAGGCACCCACCGGCTCAAACGCCCAGGGTTGGCAGTTCGTGTTCGTTACCGATGAAGACAAGCGTGCCAAAATCGGCGAATACTACCGACAGGCGTTCAGCATCTACAAGGACATGCCAGTCGCTATCCACAAACTGCATGCTGACAGCAAAGACGGCAATCTCACTGATAGCCAGACCCGATCTGCATCCTCGGCAGACTATCTCGGCGAAAACATGGGACGCGCGCCGGTTCTGATGATTCCCTGCATTGCCGGGCGAACGGACAACGAAGCAGGTGCCAATATTATTTCCCAGACAGCCACCCTGGGATCCATTATTCCAGCTGCCTGGAATTTCATGCTGGCGGCCAGAAGCCGTGGTATCGGCACCGCGTGGACAACCCTGCACCTGATGCATGAGAAGGCAATCGCCGACCTCATAGGTATTCCTTACGACGATTACATGCAGATTGCCCTGATCCCAATCGCCTACACAAAGGGCACATCTTTCAAACCTGCCTATCGTCCACCCGTTGAAACCGTGATGCACGTCAACGAGTGGTAACAGACGCGCCTATCGCAGCAATCGTGGAAGCAGTGAGAAGACTTCCACATTGCTGCCAAGGCCAACGTGACTACTCTGGACTTCGTAATGCGCGATATCCTCGGTTTGATCATCAATGCAGGCCTTCCAGGCAACCACGCCATCCGTCTTTGAGTAGATAGCCCTGACCGGCACTTTGATCGGTACATGACGACGAGTCTCCGTCAGGCGCGACATCTGATGAGGCGTCAGTCCCGTTTCCCTCTGAACCCACCGACCTATCGTGGACGCGGCTAAGCCACCTTTGACCGGCGAGCCAATCGTCACCACCCGACTGATCTGCCCAGGATTATCCCGCGCCAGTTCGCGCGCCAGTATGCCGCCACGACTCCAGCCAACCAGAATGACTTTCTGACCGGTCTGCCGGGAAATATCAGAGATCATCAACTGCAGCCGAGGCAACAACGTCATCATCGGCAATCGATTAACCCCCTGCCGCCAGGGATACACCTCATAACCGATGTGACCCAGAAAACCCCGGAGGATTCGGGTTGAACGGTCACTGGCCATAAAACCTGGCAGAACAAGCACAGGTTGCCCCTGCCCCTTTCTGGCATGGAGCCGCAAAAGTGGCATCGCCAGGAGCAAGCCACCGGCCTCAGCAAGAACCCTGCCCTCCATCAAGGTGAGCAACGGATGTGGCGGTTTGATATCTGACACAACTGACCTGCTTATTATCGGGACTGAACGGCGGCAGCGTTGCATATCGTTATCATCCTTGTAAAGTTGCACAAGGAAGGTAGCTATGAGTGACAAAGTCAGAACGCGTTTCACGGAGATCGCAGGACTCGCGGACAACAACATACCGCTTGACGAGGCCGCGCTGCTGATTGCCGCGGAGGCGGACCCGGAAACCTCTGTGGAACACTATCTGACGGTGCTCGATCAGTTTGCCCAGGGATTTCTTGAAGAAGGTCGGTTTAATCCGGACATGGGTATTCCCGTGAACGGCCTGATCGACTATATCCATCAGGATCTGGGCTTCAGTGGCAACATCACGGATTACTACGATACCGCCAACAGTTATCTGAATCGGGTGATAGACAATCGGGTCGGTATCCCGATCACCCTGGCATTGGTACACATAGCGATAGGTAATCGGCTGGACCTGCCGGTAGACGGTATCTCCTTTCCCGGTCACTTCCTGGTCCGGTATGGTGGCGAAGGCGGTCCGATTGTCGACCCCTTTGCCGGCAGAGAGTTAAGCCGGGCAGATTGCCAGAACCTGTTGCGCCAGATCGCCGGCGTTCGCGCGACCCTTCAAGATGAATACTTTCTCCCCGCCAGCCCCAGAGATATCCTGATCAGGATGCTGGACAATCTGAAGCAGATTTTCTGGCGGCAACGGTCCTGGGATGAAAGTAAAGCCTGCATTGATCGGCAGTTGCTACTGTTACCCGATCAGGACGAGTTCACCATTCAACTCGGTGCGGTCTATGAGATGCAGGGCAATCGCGCCCTGGCGGAACACGCTTACACTCAGGTACTTAAGGGTTCAGCAGAACAGAGTGTCAGGGAACTTGCGTCGAAAAGGCTATTGGCGCTTGAAAGCGATTCCCGCACCGTCCACTGACTGATCGCTAACCGGTCAGCAGTTCAAGTGCTAGCGCTGCCCGCCTGGCAACACTGGCCTTCTGACGCTCAAGATCTACATCCCGGTCCTCACCCATTGCGCCCACCAGATAACGCTTGTAAACACCCTGGCCGATCGCTGCCAGGCGCCAGTGAGAGAATGCCCGATAGTAATTAATGCCCGTAAGATCACGCCCGGTCTGGCGTGCGTATATCTCCGTGAACTCATCCCGGGAAATAAAGCCACCGACCGCAGTGGGTGATTGATCACCTTCTCCAGGCTCTAAGACCTCATCCATAGTGACCCAGTTATTCAGCACATAGCCGACATCGGCAAGCGGGTCACCCAGGGTACAGAGTTCCCAGTCCAGGATCGCTTGTACGGCCCCGTCCCGGACAATCATATTGCCCAAGCGATAGTCACCGTGCACGATGGTTGCGCCGATCTGATCCGGCATACTTTCGGTGAGGATTCGACAGCTCTCCTCCATCTCAGGAATCTCATGGGTTTTTGAAGCTTCCCATTGCTTGGTCCAACGCTTGATCTGTCGGGCCAGATACGCCTCTTTACGGCCGAGATCACCAAGCCCTACATCGTCGGGGTTAATCGCATGGAGCCGGCACAGAATATCGACCACATCACGGCCAATCGGCGCGCGTTCCGCCTCAGGTAAATCCGCAGCCACCGTCGAATCGTTTAGGACTGTGCCGTCAACAAAATCCATCACGTAGAAGTCTGCTTCGTTAACCGACTTGTCCTGACACAACCCGAAGTTACGGGGTACCGGTACCGCTGAATCTTTCAACGCATCGATGATCTTGTGCTCTCTTCCCATATCGTGCGCAGACTCAAGCACATGACCCAGCGGTGGACGCCTCAGAACGTATGCATTTCCCGCACTATCCAAGCAGCGAAAGGTCAGATTGGAATGCCCACCTGCAATCAGGGAAAACGACACTGGCGGCACCAGAGAAGGCACCTGTTCAATTAGCCATTGCGTAACGTTCTCTTCATGAATACCTTCGATCACTGCGAATCTCCTATGGTGGCGGCCTTAATGTCGTCATAACTCTGTTGTAAACATTCGCCGAAGAACTCCGGGTCCGGCATCATTTCGCGACAGGCATTGACGGTTAACGTGATGTGGCCGTTGTAGCTGAACACCGGAAAAAATATGCCCATACCATCATAAAGCGGTCCAAGCCCAAACTGGGTAACCAGCTTCGCACCGGCAGAGTACAGAGGAAACTGGGGCCCAGGAACATTAGAGATGACACAGTTGAATGGCATGGTGACAGATTCTGACAGGCCCAACTCGGTGTAGAGTCTGGCGGCCATCGCTGCCGTCGTAGACGGCACGAACTCCTGAAAATCAGTCATCAGCTTGGCACCCACTGCATTTGTCATGGCTTTTTGTGCTGCGGCATTCTCATGGACCGCCTGGATGCGTGCTATCGGATCTTCGATATCCGTGCCAATCTTAATCGTCATAGCCGCGACCTGATTTCCCAGCGCCTTGCGGTCACCATCTGGTCGAACAGATATCGGTGCCATGGCGACCATAGACTGCTCGGGCAGTTCATCTTTCGACGCCAGGTATTTACGCAAGGCGCCGCCACAGATCGCAACAATCACATCATTAACCGTTGCACCTTCGATAGCAGACTTCATCGCACGCACCTCAGTGAGGTCAAAATTGCGACCTTCTACAACCCGGTGACTTGTGATCTTGTGATTGAAACGGGTGCGGGGTATCTCCGCGTTCATCTTGAATTCCTGCGTCCACAATCCCGTTTGCAGTCGGGACAACGCCGGCATGGCGCGGCTAAGCGCTTCTGCGAACTTCAGCGGTTGCGACAGGTTACTGATCTGGGCACGTGTTATCAGTTCAAGCGGATTGGGCACCGCTTCACCCTGCCAGGGTGCTCCAGGTGGTGGTGGTGCTCCAGGGTCAGGTTCCAGAGAGTGGATGACCTCCGTGATATCCGCACCGGACACACCATCGATGCAGGCGTGATGGATCTTCGAAACAATTGCATAGGAACCTTCAGGTAATCCCGGCACCGAATCCAGCCCCTCAATGACCGTAAACTCCCAGAGCGGTTTTGTCAGATCGAGTGGCCGCGCGTGCAACCTGGCGGCCTGAATACAAAGTTGTCGCCAGTCACCAGGCTCAGGCAGCCGGATATGCCGAATATGAAACTCCAGATCAAAATCTTTGTCTTCGATCCAGTAGGGGTGATCCAGATTAAAAGGCACTTGCACCATCTTTTGACGAAACGTCTTTGCCAGGTGCAGGCGTTCCTCAATAAATCCCAGGATATCTTTAAAGCCCTGCTTACCACCGGCTACCGTGGACGGGTCATAGATCATCATGCCGCCGATATGCATGGGACTACTGGGCGTTTCCGCATACAAAAAGGAAGCGTCTTGCGCCGTCAACTGTTCCATGGAATTCTCACCTCTGAGTTTCCCGGGAGAGTATCAATATTGTGATAACTTGTCTTTGAATTCGCCGCCTCCTTTCATCATCAAGGCCCGCCCGAACTATGAAAACTATCCGATGCCATCAGATTACCGACGATATTACTGATGTCGTACTTGAAGACGTGCCCCTCGATGATCCAGCGTCGCACCAGGTTCAGATTCGAATTCTGGCCTGCGCAGTAAATTTCCCGGACATCCTGATGATTCAGGGTAAGTACCAATTCAAGCCACCCCTACCCTTTGCACCCGGGGGAGAATTCGCTGGTGAAATCATCAAAGTCGGCAATGACGTCACCGCCTGGCGGCCGGGTGACCGCGTCATGGGGGGCGCGCGCTATGGCGGGTTCAGTGAAGCCATTAATGTCGATCAGAATGCTGTTAAAGCGATTCCATCAGGGGTCAGCTTTGAGAAGGCAGCCGCTTACTCAACAGCTTACCTGACCGCTTATGTGGCATTAGTGATTAGAGGTCATCTGCAGCCCGGCGAAACACTGCTGGTGCATGGTGCAACCGGAGGTGTTGGACTTGCGGCGGTAGATCTCGGCAAACATCTGGGGGCAACCGTCATCGCAACCGGCGGCACGGACGAAAAACTCAACATTGTGAGAAGCCGGGGCGCTGACCATGTCATCAATTACACCCTGCCTGATGGCAGTCTGGGTGGCTTCAGGAATGAGGTCAAAAAACTCACAGAAGGCCGGGGTGCTGACGTCATTTATGACCCTGTCGGCGGCACCGTGTTTGATGAGAGTATGCGCTGTATCAACTGGAACGGCAGACTACTCACTATTGGATTTACTTCCGGCGTTTGGCCAAAAGCCGCGGTAAACCACATACTGATCAAGCAAATCAGCGTGATCGGTGTCAGGGCCGGGGAGATTGGCCGACGAGATCCTGCACTCGGCCAGCGCAATCAAACCGCAATCTACGATCTGCTAGCGACCGGCGCCATCGACCCCTATATCTGCCGCAGTTTTCCTATCGAAAATGCGGTTGACGCGATGAACATGCTGATCAACCGGCAGGTCGTCGGTAAGGTTGTGGTTACAATGAACGGCAATACCGACTGAAATCAACACCTCAGCGCGGCACCGCTGCTGTAAACACTGCACCCGCAGCAACCAGATCATCAATCTCGGCCGCCGAATAACCGTGGTCGGTCAGTATCTCTCGTGTGTGTTCACCCAGCCCGGGTGGATCTCCGGCAGGACGCACAGGTTCGTCAGAAAGCTTGATCGGGTTGGCAATGGTCCACTCAAAGGCAGGGTCTTCCGACGTGGTTTTTGTGACTATGCCGTTTTCAATCAAATGGGCATCTACAACCACGTCCGAAAGTCCCTCAATCACGCCGAAGGTCAACTGATACTCATCAAGGGCAAGTGACACGTCTTTCAGGTACATACTGGAAATCGCCGCCGCAAACATATCCCGGGCATCGTCCCGATGACGCATAACGCTTCGGACGTCCTGAAAGCGTTCATCGTCCAGCCATTCCTCATGTCCCAATGCCCTGGCAAATTCCGGCCATTCTTTATCCGGGTGGGTAAACACCAGAATGACAAAGCGATCATCCCGGGTCTGATAGACGCTGGCAAACGGACTACGCGAGTTCTTCTCGAGATATTTCCCGAGGTCAAAGCCTGAGATCGCGCCTTGCAGACTCATGCCATTCGCCCAGGCGCCATTGGCAATAAGGGAGGTTTCAACAAAGCTGCCCTCGCCGCCTTTTTCACGCTTAAAAAGCGCCATCATAATCCCCGCAAACAGGGACATCGCGGTCGAGTGATCCCCCACGCCGCCGGGTGGGAATACCGGTGCGCCATCCTGCGGCCTGGTGAGTTGCATAATGCCGGTACGCGCGAACCAGGCAGTGGAATCGTAGCCGCGGCGCAGTCGGTCAGGGCCGACATTGCCATAACCGGTCAGTTGACCGACGATCAGCCGGGGAAAACGCGCGTGCAGTGTTTCAAAGTCGAGACCATATTTTTGCAATTGGTCATTCCTGAAATTGGTCACGATGACATCGGCATCTTCGAGCAACCGCATTAGCACCTCATGACCGCCGTCAGAGCCTATATCAACAGAGATATCTCGCTTATTGCGACTCGTTAACTGCCAGTTATAGTCGGTATGCCATTGTCCGTGCAGACGACGATAACCATCACCACCGGGTGGTTCGATCTTGATCACCTCAGCACCATAGTCACCCATGAGCGTTGCTGCACCCGGTGCCGCCAGAAAGCTCGCCAAATCAACGACCTTTATTCCCTCTAATAGATATTCCATCAATTCCCTCGTTGCGATTTGCAACCGACTCACAGAATCCCTATCTTACCCAAACTTTTTTATCTGGGAGCAAATGGGATGTACGATGTTTATCGGGAAGTCTGGAACGCGCTCACCGCTGAAGGTGCGCCCTTCCAGGTTGACGAAATCGAAGTGCGTGGTTCGCCCATGCGCGTGTACACCGCCGCACCGCCCAGCCTCAGAGAAGTCTGGCTTGCTTCCATGGCATTTGCAGAGCGCGACTATCTTGTTTATCAGGACGAACGCTGGACCTATGCACAAACCCATGAGGAAGTGGCCGCCGTTGCCAATTGGCTGCGTGATCAGGGTGTCGTTCCGGGTGACCGGGTCGCGATCGCCCTGCGCAATTATCCGGAGTGGCTGATCACCTATTGGGCCTGCGTTGCGACGGGCGTTACCGTTGTCGGCATGAACGCCTGGTGGGTTGAAGATGAAATGGAATACGGGCTGGCGGATTCGGCGCCCAAAGTACTGTTTTGTGACGAAGAACGTCTGGAAAGATTCACTGCTATTCGCCATAAATTTAAAGCGCTGACAACGGTTGGCATCCGGCTCAAAGCTGTGCCGGAAGATATCGTCGATTATGCAACGGTTCGCGCCACCGGTGGTGACTTACCCGACGTAGAAATTGATCCCGATACTGACGCCTGCATCTTTTACACATCAGGCACAACCGGCTTCCCGAAAGGCGCCCAGTTAACCCATCGTGGCTGCGTACACAACATCATGAATCTGGCGTTTGCTGCACAGGTCACTGCCCTGTCAACCGCAAAAATTAACGGTGTGGAACCACCGAACCCCGAGGAAGCACCTCCAGGGTCGGCATTGATCACCACGCCACTGTTCCATGTCACAGCAAACAACTGTGTCGCTCACGGAACCACGCTCAGCGGCGGCAAGCTCATCCATACCTACCGTTGGGATGCTGGTGAGGCACTACAGCTGATCGAACGTGAAAAAGTTACCACCATGTCAGGTGTCCCTGTGATGTCCAGGGAGCTGCTCAACCATCCTGATTTCGAAAAGTACGACACCTCCAGCCTGCTGACGCTCGGTGGTGGCGGCGCGCAATTGCAGCCTGACCTGGTCAGAAAAATTGACGAAGCCGTACCTGCGCGGCCCAACACCGGCTATGGCATGACAGAAACCTCCGGCATCATCACATCCATATCGGGGGATTTCTTCATCGATAAACCCGATAGCTGCGGGCCTGCCATGCCGGTATTTGAAGCCAAAGTCGTTGACGCTAACGGCAACGCCCTGGCCAGCGGCGAAGCCGGCGAACTCTGGGTACGCGGCGCACCGGTAATCAAGGGTTACATTAATCGTGAGGATGCGACCGCTGAATCGATTACCGATGGCTGGATGCACACGGGCGATGTCGCAAAGATTGACCAAGACGGTTTCATCTTTATTGTCGATCGGGTCAAGGACATGGTGCTGCGGGGCGGTGAAAACATTTACTGCTCCGAGGTGGAAGCCACACTACACCGTATCGACGAAATCGCTGAATGTTCCGTCTTCGGCATACCCGATGACCGCCTTGGCGAGGAAGTTGGCGTGTCGATTTACGTTAAGGAAGGCAAGTCTCTAAGTGCTGAACAAATCCGCGAGTTTTGTCTCGAGCATATGGCGAAACACAAGGTGCCGCGCTACATCTGGTTTAATGATGCACCTCTACCAAGAAATGCCAGCGGTAAATTCCTGAAGCGCGAGCTGCGGGAGATGTTGGATCTCAAAGACGCGGTCTAACGACGAAAGCGATATCCCGGGGGGACAGGGTTCATCGTCCCTTTCTTTTCTCGGAGGAGCTTTTCTTAGGTGAGCTGTTACCGTGCGATTTCTTGCCAGAGAACGACGGCGGCTCAAACTTAGGCAGACCGTTGTGCTGCGTGGCGAATCGTTTAGAGCCCCGGTAGCCCGGCTTGGAAAACTGGGTTCTTGGGACCAGGTGATGGCGGCCATTGCCAATCAGATCATTGCGGCCCATCTTGCGTAGGGTTTCGCGCAGGAGTGGCCAATTGTCGGGATCGTGATATCGCAGAAACGCCTTGTGGAGTCGACGCTGCCGGGTCTTTTTAACAATGTTAACCGGCCGAGAGGATCGACCGACGCGTTTGAGTGGGTCACGGGCCGAGTGATACATGGCTGTGGCTGTGGCCATGGGTGAGGGGTAAAACGTCTGCACCTGATCCGCGCGAAAACCATTATCCTTCAGCCATCGCGCCAGATTCAGCATATCCTCGTCTGTGGTCCCGGGATGCCCCGCAATAAAATAGGGAATCAGATACTGCTTCTTTCCAGCTTCACGGGAATACTTCTCAAACATCGCCTTAAACGCATCGTAGGTCCCGATCCCCGGTTTCATCATTTTTGAAAGAGGCCCGGTCTCCGTGTGCTCGGGGGCGATCTTCAGGTAGCCACCAACATGCTCTGTCACCAGCTCTTTGACATACTCTGGCGTTTCCACCGCCAGGTCATATCGCAGTCCTGAAGCAATCAACACCTTCTTGACCCCGTCTATATCACGCGCCTTGCGGTACAGTGAAATCAGCGGGGTTTGGTCGGTATTCAGATTCTTGCAGATCGTGGGGTAAACGCAGGAGGGTCGTCGGCAGTTCGACTCAGTCTCTTTGTCCTTACAGTTCAGCCGCCACATGTTCGCCGTAGGGCCACCCAGATCAGAAACAACACCGGTGAAGGCAGGTGACTTATCACGAATCTCTTCGATTTCGTTAAGAATGGATTCTTCGGAGCGACTTTGAATAATTCGACCCTCGTGTTCGGTAATTGAACAGAAGGTGCAACCACCAAAACAGCCACGCATGATGTTGACCGAGTGCCGGATCATTTCATAGGCTGGGATCTTTGCATCACCATAACTTGGATGTGGCACTCGCTGATAAAAGCGTTCGAACACCCAATCCAGCTCAGGTGTCGTCAATGGGATCGGTGGTGGATTGAGCCAGACTATCTTGTCACCATGAGACTGCGCCAGGGCGCGCGCGTTACCGGGATTCGTTTCTCGATGTAACAGGCGGGAGGCATGGGCGTAGAGCACTTCATCGTCTCGGACACGCTCATAACTGGGCAATTGCACAAAGGCGGGCACATCATCCGGCAATCGGACATCCTGAGATTCGCGCTCTTCCGGCAACTCGCTCTCATCAATTCTTCGCCAGCCCGATAACGGCGCATCGCAGACAAAAGCCGTGCCTCTGATATCCCGGATGTCTTCGATCGATTCACCCTGACCAAGACGATGGGTCAATTCAACAATGGCGCGCTCGGCGTTGCCATAAAGCAGAATATCGGCGCGGGCATCCAGTAACACGGACCGGCGTATTTTCTCGCTCCAGTAGTCAAAATGGGCGATACGCCGGAGACTCGCTTCGATACTGCCGATCACCAGGGGCACGTCCGCATACGCCTCTCGCACGCGCTGCGAATAGACGATCACCGATCGATCTGGTCTTTTGCCACCGACGTTTCCCGGGGTGTAAGCATCGTCGTGGCGAATTTTTTTGTCCGCCGTATAACGATTGATCATCGAATCCATGTTGCCCGCAGCCACCCCGAAGTAGAGGTTAGGCCGACCTAACGCCATGAAATCTGTTTTGTCCTGCCAATCTGGCTGAGCAATGATACCAACCCTGAACCCCTGGGCCTCAAGGACTCTGCCAATCACCGCCATGCCAAAACTGGGGTGATCAACATAGGCGTCGCCCGTCACAATGATCACATCGCAGCTATCCCAGCCCAGCGCGTCCATTTCCTCGCGGCTGGTAGGCAGAAACGGCGCAACCCCGAAGCATTCTGCCCAGTAGGGCCGATAGTCCGTCAGTTGCTGTTGTGGTGCGAGAACAGTCATAGGCGCGCATCTTAACAGAACGCGGGGTCCTGACTCCGGCTGATCGTGAAAAATCAACAAATTTCCCGGTGCCTACGCGTCGCTTTGAGGCGACGAATACGGTATTCTTGCGCAACCCTAAACCCGGCGACGCCAGTTGCTATCAGGGTCCTCAGACAAGCAGACAAAAAGGGCATTTTGATGTTGGAACATAAAAAGCTGGCCGCGTGGCTCGAAGAAATGCGAGCACTGTGCCAGCCAGATGCGGTTGTCATTTGTGACGGCTCAACCGATGAATACAACCGCATGTGGGAACTACTACAAGACGCGGGCGTCGCCAAAAAACTGAACGAAGAGAAGCGCCCAAACAGCTACCTTGTTCGGTCAGACCCGGCAGATGTGGCGCGCGTCGAATCCCGGACCTACATCTGTACGGAAGACAGGGACGATGCCGGCCCCAGCAACAACTGGCTTGCACCTAGTGACATGCGCCAACGCTTAAATGGCCTGTTCCATGGCTGTATGCGAGGTCGCATCATGTATGTGATCCCCTTCTCCATGGGGCCGGTTGGTTCACCTATCGCCCATATCGGCGTGGAAATCACCGACTCTCCTTACGTTGTTACCAGCATGCACATTATGACCCGCGTTGGTCAGCCGGTGCTGGATGAGTTGGGCACAGACGGGGAGTTTGTCCCTTGCGTACATTCAGTGGGTGTTCCCCTGGTGAATGGCGCCGAAGACGCACCCTGGCCCTGCAATCCTGACCAGCTTTATATTGCCCACTTCCCGGATACCAGAGAAATCTGGTCATTTGGCAGCGGTTACGGTGGTAATGCGCTCCTTGGCAAAAAGTGTTTCGCGCTTCGGATCGCATCAGCAATGGCCAGAGAGGAAGGCTGGCTGGCCGAACACATGCTGATTCTGAAACTGACCAATCCGGAAGGCGTGTCCCATTACATCGCCGGCGCCTTTCCAAGTGCTTGCGGCAAAACCAACCTGGCTATGCTGATTCCAACGGTACCCGGCTGGAAGGTTGAAACTGTCGGTGACGATATCTGCTGGATGAAGTTTGGTGACGACGGCCAGCTCTACGCCATTAATCCGGAAGCAGGCTTCTTCGGCGTTGCACCCGGGACCGGCATGGATTCCAACGCCAATGCGATGGCAAGCCTGAACGGAAACTGCATATTCACCAATGTCGCTGAAACCGATGACGGCGATATCTGGTGGGAAGGCATGGGCGAACCGCCCGCTCACCTGATCGATTGGAAAGGCAACGACTGGACACCTGCCTCGGAGACGCCCGCAGCCCACCCGAATGCGCGTTTTACTGTGTCTGCGGCCCAGTGCCCGGTGATCGCTGAGGAGTGGGAAGATCTCGCCGGCGTACCGATCAGTGCTATTCTCTTCGGGGGCCGTCGCGCCACCGTTGTACCGTTGGTAAACGAGGCGAGAGACTGGCAACAAGGCACCTTCTTCGGGTCAATCGTTTCCAGTGAAAAAACGGCAGCCGCGGCCGGCACCATTGGTGAACTGCGACGGGACCCCATGGCGATGTTGCCCTTCTGTGGTTACAACATGGCCGATTACTGGTCCCACTGGATCAACATCGGCAAACAATCCGATGTTAACTTACCGGCAATCTATTACGTCAACTGGTTCAGAAAGGATGGCGACGGCCAGTTCATGTGGCCAGGCTTCGGCGAAAACTCACGCGTCCTGCAATGGATCTTCGAACGTTGCGAAGGCACTGCAACGGCCGTCGAAACACCGATTGGAAACCTGCCGCCGATTGACGGCATTAACTTCGATGGTCTGGATCTCACCGAAGAGCAGATCGCAGAACTCTTGCGCGTCGAGGTTGACGGCTGGCTTGCAGAAATTCCACTGATCGAAGCCTACTATCAGGCTTATGGAGATCGTGTCCCGGAGGCCCTGCATGGCGAACTGGCATCGTTGAAAGAACGCCTGGAGCAGGCCAAACAAGCCGCTGCCTGAGACCTCTCACCAAAAGAAAAACTATAAAAACAATTAAAAAGGGGTACTGCATGGATGTTCTGGATCGTTACAGCCTTGATGGGCACGTTGCTGTCGTCACCGGCGCGGGGCGAGGGATCGGAGAAGGCATAGCCGTAGATTTCGCTAAAGCGGGTGCCAAAGTTGTTGTTGCGGCCAGACGTAGCCATGAAATTGACGAGGTCGCGCAGAAAATCATCGATGCCGGCGGCGACGCCATCGCAGTGGCCACTGACGTCACTGACGATGATGCAATGGCAGCCCTGGCAAAGGCGGCCGTCGACAAGTTTGGCAAGCTGACAGACTGGGTCAACAACGCAGGGGGCTCAACCTACCGCGCGCCGATTCTGGAAATGCCTAGAGAAGAATGGGACAGAACAATCGCCCTGAATCTGACTTCAATCTATGTGGGTTGTGTGACCGCTGCTCGCCACATGGAGACCGGTTCAATCATTAACATCACCTCAGGTGCAGGTACAGGCCCTGTACCGGGCAGCGCGCATTATGGCGCAGCAAAAGCGGGTACTAATTCACTGACCTGGACCTTCGCCGCAGAGTTTGCACCCAACATCCGTGTTAACGCGGTCGCGCCTGGTGCTATCCCAACAGAAGTCATGCTGACGGCCCTGGGTAAAGACGAGAGTCAGCTGGATGAAATTCTGGCGGAATGGAATATTCCACTGGGTCGCCTTGGCACGCCCGAGGATATCTCTTCTGCGTGTATCTATCTCTCTTCAGACGCTGCGTCGTGGGTCAGCGGCGAGATTATTCGCGTTGGCGGTGGGGCCAGACCACGCTAGCTGGCCGCAGCCAACGCCTTTGCTCGGCCAATCGCTTCTTCCAGCGGTTTAAGGCTGAAATAAAGACAAATAGCCGCGATCGTGTAGTTCACCGCTGCGAGCGACGACAGGGATAAATGAATCGCATCTTCCCGGCCGAACACATAGTCGTTCATCAACCCGATAATCAGCGGCGCAAATAGATACGAAAGGAAACTGACGCAAATCAGGTAGACGGCAATCATCTGCCCTCTGAGACGATTTGGGCTGATAGCCTGGAGTGCTGCATTGGATAACCCAGGCGGCATCGCCATAAAGAAGGTAATCGGAATAATGACAAAAATAGCCAGCCAGGCGCTATCGAGCAGCGGCATCATCACCGCAAGTGGCCCCAGCCCGATGGTACCCCAGAAGCAGATTCTCATTGGCGCATCAGCCCGACCTCGCGCCAGCATATGGCCCGCGTAGTAACCGGCCCAGACGCTGCCAAGAATGCCAACCACCAGCGCAATCGCGCCGTAGGTTATGCCTATCTCCGTTCGTGACCAACCGTGGGTACGGACAAAGAACTCAACAACCCAGGTAAGAAAGGCAAAACCCTGAATAGACAGACACAGAAAAGCAACGAAGTGCAGGGATAGATACTTTTTGCGTTCCATGCAGAAGGCCCAAAGCTCTTTGTAGGAATAACCTTCCGTCTTATCCGCCCCTGCACCGACACGCTCCGGCTCAGCAATAGTGAACATGATCACGGCCAGCAATATACCCGGCAAGCCCACAAGCACCAGAACCGTTTGCCAGGAATACATCTCGCCAAACAACGGCAACACCAACTGTGGCTGTGTTTCCAGGTAATCGATCAGAGGGCCACCCACCATACTGGCCAGCCCGGATCCAATAAACGGTGCAGTTGCGACAATGCCGTACGCCAGGGGCAGTCGATATTCTTCAAAGTAGTCCGCAAGCATGGATGTTGTCGCCGGTCCAAGTGATGCTTCCCCTATCCCAACGCCCATACGCGCGCCAAACAGCTGCCAGAATGTGTTCGCCATGCCTGCGAACGCCGTCGCCAGTGACCAGCTGAATATCCCGGCAGCAATCACATTACGACGGTTCCAGCGATCGGCGATGCGCGCTAACGGCAATGTGGTCAGCGAGTAAACCGTGGAAAAGGCAAGCCCGATGATGAGCGAAATCTGGGTATCCGAAAGGCCGCCCAGGTCGCGCTTTATCGGACCAATCATGACGTTCAGAATCTGGCGATCTATAAACGACAGCGTTGATGCCAGGGTGAGCAGAAAAACCACATACCAGAGCGTGCGATCAGGGTAGTTTTTCATTATCAGCTCACTTTAACGATAGCTTTTCCGAAGTTTTTCCCGGCGAACAAATCTGCAAACGCCCTGCCACAGTGTTCGACACCGTCGTATGAGGCTTCAAAGTTTTGCAGGCGGCCATCATCAAGCCAGCCAACAAGCACATCACGGGCAGCTTCATAGTCATCCACCCAATAGTGCGTCATGAAGCCCTCGAGTTTGCTGCAGCTCGCGACAAGCCGGAACAGATTACGGGGCCCCATATCCGCCTCCGATGAGTAGTCAGCGACCGCTCCGCAAAAGGCAATTCGAGCCTGATAATTAATATGATTGAGCACCGGCTCCAGCAGATTGCCACCGACGTTGTCGAAATAGACATCGATGCCATCCGGACAGGTACGAGCGAGCCCCGATTCGACGTCCTCTTGCTTGTAATTGATGGTTGCGTCATAGCCGACGGTCTGTTCCAGCCAGCGACATTTTTCATCGCTGCCGGCAAAACCAACAACCCGGCCAGCACCCAGCGCCTTGGCCATCTGCCCGGCAGCATTACCGACTGCTCCACCCGCTGCGGAAACCAGCACCGTTTCACCAGGCTGCAAATTAGCCACGCGGGTTAGCCCAAAATAGGCAGAAAGTCCGGTATCGCCGAGGACACCCAGAAACAGATTTGCCGGTTGCTTGAACTTCTCTTCAATCGGCACCAGCAGATCCGCTGAAGTCGCGACAGAATATTCTTCCCAGGCGAGTCGACCGACCAGAACCTGGCCAACCTTAAGATCATCACGACGGGATTCGACGACCTGCCCCGCGGTTAATCCCATGACCGGGGCATTGAGCGCCATGGCAGGCAATACCTCATCACCCGCGCCTTCATCCATCCAATTCCTGAAACCCGCATCCAGCGAAATGTACAGGTTCTTTAAAAGCGCCTGCCCTTCGTCAATCTCCGGCACGTCAGTTTCAATCAGTGCAAAATCCTCTGCAACCGGCGCGCCTACTGGCCTGCGCGCGAGCACAATCTGCTTGTTTTTCACAGTTTTTCTCCCTCTCCAACGGCCTTAGTATACTGGATTACAGTCACACTTGACGGTTTTCCATGGTATTCTTGCGGGCTCGAAAACAGCAAGCAAAACGACTATGTCTGACGAAATTGCACGCGTGGCCACCTGCCCGATACACGATATCAATCCCATGCATCCCGAGGTTTTAAAATCACCCTGGATCATGAATAAAAGATTGCGCGAAGAAGCACCGGTATTTCAGGATCCTAACTCCGGCATTTTCTTTATCTCTCGATACGAGGACGTGGTGAAGATGGCGATGGATCATCAGACCTTTTCCTCAAGAATGTTGGCGCCAAGCCGGCAGCTGGCTGGCACCGAGGACAAAGAAATTCTCGAGGTCATGCAAAGCGGCTATCCCAACGTGCCAACGATGCTCACTGAAGACCCGCCTGCACAACGTCGATACCGCAAATTTGTAGACGGCGCTTTTTCGCCAAAGGCATTAAAAGCCCTGGAACCTTTCATCGAATCTCTGGCCAATGAGCTGATCGACGGCTTCATCGACAAGGGTGAGTGTGAGTTTCTCTCCGAATTTGGTGTACCCCTGCCACTGCGTGTGATCGTCAGCCAGCTTGGTGCACCTGAGGAAGATCTGCCGCTGTTTCGCAAGTGGACCGATGCCTTTATCGGTAACCTGAGCCAGCAGCTCGACCGGGACGGAATGCTGCAAGCGGCAAAAGATATGGTTGAGTTTCAGCACTACTTTGTCGAGCGAATGGAAGAGCGTCGCGCAGAGCCACAGGATGACATTCTCTCCAAAGTGGTGAACGCAAGCTTTGATGGCGAGAAGCCTCTCGACAATGCTGAGTGTCTTTCCATGATCTCCCAGATTCTGGTGGCAGGTAACGAAACGACCAGCGCCACGCTCACAGAAGGTATCTGGCTACTCATCGAAAACCCGGATCAGTACGAAATACTCAAGAATGATTTGTCAGAAGAAATGATTTCCCGATTCGTCGAAGAATCTCTGCGTTATTCCAGCCCCTCATCCAACATGTTCAGAAGGACGACAAAGGAAGTTGAAATGCACGGGGTGACCATTCCCGAAAACTCAGTGCTGTTCGCCAGATTCGCCTCCGCCAATCAGGACGGCGATCAATTCCCGGAGCCTGCCAAGTTCGACCTGATGCGTGACAACCTCCGCGACCAGGTGGCGTTTGGTAAAGGCGTCCATCACTGCCTCGGCGCAGCCTTGAGTCGTCGGGAAATGAACGTCGGATTCAAAATTCTGCTGGATCGTGTAGAAAATTTCCGTCTACAGGATGGTGCCAGCGAACCTGAGTTCTCCGCTAACGCCTTGCTACACGGGATGACCGGACTAAACATCGCGTTTGACCAGAAGTAAGCTGAAACGGGGGAGCATAAATATCTGCCCTTAAACACGCCCGGGGACAAACAAGGTCCCTCGGCTTCGCTCGGGACGAGGGGGCGACTGCGTCAAATACCTCGTCTCGACCGCAGCGGAGAGACCTCTACTCCAATCCATCACGCTCTACTCAAGCAACGCGGTCAACATGCTGGCCTTAGAACAATAAAAGGTCCCTCGGCTTCGCTCGGGACGAGGGGCGACTGCGCCAAACACCTCGTCTCGACCGCAGCGGAGAGACCTCTACTCCAATCCATCACGCTTTACTTAAGCAACGCGGTCCACCAGCCGGCCTTAGAACAAAAAAGGTCCCTCGGCTTCGCTCGGGACGAGGGGCGACTGCGTCAAACACCTCGTCTCGACCGCAGCGGAGAGACCTCTATTCCAATCCATCACTGCCTACTCAGGCAACGCGGTCCACCAGCTGGCCTTAGAACAAACAAGGTCCCTCGACTTCGCTCGGGACGAGGGGCGACTGCGCCAAACACCTCGTCTCGACCGCAGCGGAGAGACCTCTATTCCAATCCATCACTGCCTATTCAAGCAACGCGGTCAACAAGCGGGCCTTAGAACAATAAAAGGTCCCTCGGCTTCGCTCGGGACGAGGGACGACTGCGTCAAACACCTCGTCTCGACCGCAGCGGAGAGACCTCTACTCCAATCCATCACGCTCTACTTAAGCAACGCGGTCCACCAGCCGGCCTTAGAACAAAAAAGGTCCCTCGGCTTCGCTCGGGACGAGGGGCGACTGCGTCAAACACCTCGTCTCGACCGCAGCGGAGAGACCTCTACTCCAATCCATCACGCTCTACTCAAGCAACGCGGTCCACCAGCTGGCCTTAGAACAAACAAGGTCCCTCGGCTTCGCTCGGGACGAGGGGCGACTGTGTCAAACACCTCGTCTCGACCGCAGCGGAGAGACCTCTATTCCAATCCATCACTGCCTATTCAAGCAACGCGGTCCACCAGCCGGCCTTAGAACAAAAAAGGTCCCTCGGCTTCGCTCGGGACGAGGGGCGACTGCGTCAAACACCTCGTCTCGACCGCAGCGGAGAGACCGCCACTGCTATCAAAGCCGCTCGATAATCGTCCCTGTACCCAGACCACCCCCACAACACATGGCAATCAACGCATACCGGCCACCGGTGCGCTCAAGCTCGTGTAATGCGGTTGTAATCAGTCTGGCGCCGGTGCTGCCAGTCGGGTGGCCCAACGCTATCGCGCCACCGTTGACATTAACCTTGGCGGGATCGGCACCAACATCTTTCTGCCAACCAAGCACAACAGACGCAAAAGCCTCATTAACCTCAAAAATATCAATGTCATCCATGGTCAGGCCAGCGCGTTCCAGCACCTTTCTGGTTGCCGGTATCGGACCTTTCAACATGGTCACAGGATCAACACCCACAAGCGTTGTCGCAACGATTTTCGCTCTGGGCTTGACCCCAAGTCTCTCGCACGCTTCACCAGAAGCCATGATCACTGCAGCGGCACCATCAGAAACCTGCGAACTGGAGCCTGCCGTGTGAATTTCCTGCCCTGGAACCGGGTCCAGGCTGGCCAGCTTCTCCAGCGTCGTTTCACGCAGACCTTCGTCACGGTCGACCATGCGAGTATCGCCGGTTGGTTCAAACTTTTCATTCAGCACGGGCGCTTCTATCGGCACAATCTCCCGTTCAAAGCGGTTCTCTTCCCACGCCTTGATTGCCTTTTGCTGACTCTCGAGACCGAATTGATCCGTGTCCTGACGAGTAATCTGGTATTCCTCGGCAATCATGGCTGCACCCATAAACTGACTGGTTGGCTGATATAGGCTGCCGTAGTTCTCACCCATGGGGTTGCCATCTTTCATGGCGGAACCCAGAGGAACGCGGGTCATCATCTCAACGCCGCAACTCATGACGACGTCTTCAATACCGGCGCCTACCATGGAAGCGGCCATGGATGTTGCCTGCTGACTGGATCCGCATTGTGCATCAACGGTGGTGGACGGCACTTCCAGCGGCAATCCCTGGGACAACCAGGCGACGCGGGCGATGTTAAAAGTCTGCTCACCCACCTGGGAAACGCAGCCACCAACGACCTGGTCAACCTTTTCCGGTGCGATACCGCTGCGGTCGAGCGCGGCCTTCTGAACCTTACCCAACAAGTCTGCCGGCTTTAAACCCGCAAGCCCCTTGCCTCGCTTGCCGATTGGACTGCGACATGCTTCTACGATGTAAACATCACTCATGAATTTAACCTCTCGAAATGTAAGCGCAAGGATAGGCATCCACCCCGCGGTAAGCAAGCCGGTTGAGACGAATCAGAAACGCGTGATCGCGCTGGCAGGCGTGGCTCTCCTCAGACAGGCGTCAACAGAAAGTGTCCGTGACTCGCGGCAATGGGCTTGTTGATCTCATCCTGCCAGATTTCTGCGCGGACATTGGCAACGCGTCGCCCCTGGCGGGTGACTACGGCTCGCCCAAAGGTTTCCACCGGTTTACCCGAGCGCAGATAATCAATCGATAGATCGACGGTTTTGGGAAGACGCTCGCACTGCGTGTTGTAGAGCAATTGCGTGAGTGAGGTAATCTCCAGGAAAGTGCCAATTGCCCCACCGTGCAGCGCTGGCAGTACCGGGTTGCCGATCAGCATAGCCTTAAAGGGCAAAACGGTTGTGATTTCGTTACCTTTTCTGTCAACCCGAACCCCCATAAAACGTACATAGGGAATATGATCCAGAAGTGCCTGCATATCTTCAGCACGGCCCTGATCTCTGAGTTCTTTAAGAATCTGCATTAAGAGTCCTCCCGAGCCGGATTGGTCGCGTCAGACCTTGGTTGATTGGGGGTACCTTTCATAAAAGCAGCAACCGACGTGGCCACCGGATCATCCGGTGACTCGTGGTAGGCAACCGCACGCACGAAAGCGATTGTATTCGTCTGCTTGAAGCATTCCGCCGCAACCAACAGGTCTCTTTGTGGCGTTGCGGGTTTCATATAGTCAATCCGCAAGTCCAGGGTCGCCATGCCGATGCCTTCCTCGTATCCGTCGCTAACGCGTATTGCCCAGCCAGAAGCATTGTCCAACGCCGCGGTGATCACACCGCCATGAAGAATGCCAGTATCCGGATCACCGACCAGATGATCAGCATAGGGGACCTTCACAATCAGTCTGGTGCCTTCTATTTCGTGTACGGTCATACCAATCGCTTCACCAAAAGCGGGGACCATATTGATGGAATCCTGTAGTGACATAGCGTGCCAAATACTGCGTCAAATTGAGCAGGGAACCATACCACGTCTGCACCTAAAGAACTTAAATCAATGACTGAGCAAAACCACGTAAGCAACTGAATTGAGTCGATTATTAGCGGCAGGTGAGCTATTCTGACGAGGTAAACTAATGAAAATCATCACCATGCGTCGAGAGTATCGCTCAGGGTTGCTTTCAGCTGGGTGGCTGCGTGCCGTCCTGGGCACCGGCTGTCTGCTGATTTGGCTCGGCGCCTTGGCGGAGAATTCACCCGGCATCCTTGAAACGGACGGTACGCTGACCATCAGCCCGATCAACTCAGCCGCCGAACTGTCAAACATCCAGGAGAAACTTGATCGTGCCTCGGTCAATTATCAGCTCGAGGCGTCAACCCGGCAACGCTCATTGGGTTTCATCGTCGTTACCAACACCTACCCCAACAAACCCGCTGCCGCTGATGACCTGAAACAATTGGTTGACGCGGGCATCAGCGACTATTTGTACGTTGGCCGTGGCGTCTACGTTAATCGTATTTCGGTTGGTGTCTTCCAGAGCCGCCAGGCGGCTGAAGCGCGTGCTGAGCAGGTGAACAGTCGCGGCTTCGATTTCAACGTGATCGAACGGTTTGAAACCGTTAGCAGCCGCGCAATCCGGATTAACGACACGATTTCGCTAACCACACTGCAACGCATCGTCAGCGGCGAACTACTGCCTGAAACGCCTGAGACAGAGAAACCACCGGCCCCGCTCTTGACGCCGGCACCGCAGCTGACAATTCCCGCCAAACCGAGCAGCGAAGCCAAGCCCTCGCAGTCACCAGATAGCGCAACCGACACGCCCGAGATGCCAAACGCAGAAACACGCGACGTCAGCCGCGAGCCAACCCCACCAGAATTGGCTGACGGTGAAATCCGAATGGAGCGATCAGAGCGCGCAGCTGAGAATCGCAATGCGGCTGTGGTACCTTCAAGATCATCCACCCCGGAACCAGCAGTCTCGAGGGAAAATAACAGCAGCGACGTCGAGCCGTCACCCACCGTTAAAGCACCACCCGTGGTACGACAGGCACCGCGCCAGGAGAATGCGTTGTGGCTATGGCTGCTCTTCGCAGGCGTCAGTCTCGTTATCGTCATTGCTCTGTTGTACTACCTACTGCAGCGTAAGCGACTGGAAGAACAAGATGCCGCGGATCGCTTAGCCACTACGCCAAACACCCTGACAACACGTGAGCCCGTCACCGCTGACCCGGTCTCCGCAGACCCGATCACCACTGAGGCAGAACAGGCCGCCGCTGAGATCGCCACCGATCCCCAGGCTTTCTTTGACTATGCAGCTGCCGTTCTGGAAGGAAGGCGGCAATCGAATCAGGACCCCGGCGAGCATCAAAGTCTGACAATCCTCGGCACCGAGGATACGCGGGTGACCGGATTGATTCAGGACCTGCTCTTTTTAACCCGTGTTGACGAAAACCGCGAAATTATCCGCGCATTTACGTTCGATCCACTGTCACTGGTCGAATCCCTGCTGGATCGAGTGAAGACACAGTACGCAGATGCACCGGCAGGGTTACAAGTGACACCGGAAGCCAGCCTGCCAGCCACGGTGTCGCTGGATGCCGGGAAATTACAACGGATCCTCACCATTATCGTCGAACACGCTATCACCCGAACCGAGGCTGGCATCATCGATGTGCGCCTGTTCTTTGAGAATGGACAGTTAAACACTGAAATCCGATACCACCCTGAAGGTGAGCATATTGAGGCAGAACTCGATGCCATGACGAATCCTGCGAAGCCGCACCCGGGCATCTCGATCAATGAGCGAGTCGGCTTTGGCATCGCTAACCGACTTTCCGCAGCACTGGGCGGCCGACTGGACACTCGGGTAGAAAGCGGCGAGGCGATGGTTCGGGTACGACTGCCTGCAGAAGATGTCAAACCTGCAGGTCTCGCATTGCCACCCGGTAAAACAATTGAGTCGCTCATTGCAGCTGAAGCGACTGCAGAAACCGAAATCGCCAATGCGCAAGTTGAAATCGAAAATGCGCGGGCTGAACTCGCGCTGACCCGCGCAGAAACAGAAAAACAGATTGAAGCCGCCACGGCACAAGTCGAGGATATCGAGCAGAACGCTCAGCTTTCCATTGACGCGCTGAAATCAGAGATCAGCGATATCCAGCAGCGCGCTGAAGAACGTGCAATCAATCTTCAACAAAGCGAGCAGGCGCTCGATGTCTTAAGGGCAGAGCTTGATGCGGCGAAAGCTGCTCAAGCCGAGAAACTGGCGCGGGAACAGAAAGAGAAAGCCGCAGCCATCACCGCACTGGAGTCCACCAGACAGGAACTGTCCGAAACCAAAGAACAGCTGGAAAAAGCCGTCGCCGAGCGACTGAAAATTGAGGCAGACGCCAAGACCAGCGTTACTGAACTGGAAGCAACGCTGGCTCAGACCAAAGCGCAGATTACCCGGGAAACGCAGGAACTGAGAACCCGCGAAGATGCTGCCGAAGCCCAGGTGGCTGAACTGGAGGGACAGTTAACCCGCATGCAGTCCGCCATGGACTCTGAATCCAAACACGCCCTGGAAGAACTTCGAGCTCACCTCAACAATGCCGAAAAACAACTGGCAGAGGAAACCGAGCGGCGAACCCAGGCAGAGGTGTCCGCAAAATCTCAGGTTACGGATCTACTGACCCAACTCGGGAGTGCCAGGCAGGCAGTGACCAATGCAGCGACAGAACGCGAAGCACTGTCCAATCAACTCAATAACTCGACGAATGCACTTGAAGCAGCAAAGCGCGCACTCGAAGCGCGAGTTGCTGAACTCGAATCGGCCTCAAGCGCAGCACAAGCGAACGTCACGCGATTAAAGGCGGATCTGGAAGCAGCATCCGAACGGTTGGCGACAGAGAACGCCGAACGACAACGGAATCAGCAGGATGCCGAGGCGCGTATCGTCGCGCTGGAACAACAACTGGCTGAGACCGAAACACAGCGAGTCCGCGATCGGGACGACAATCAGCAAAAAGTCACCGCTGCCAATGCTGAAATCGAACGACTGACCGGTGCGCTGAAAGACGCCGAAATCAGACTGTCCGAGCAACAGGCAGCAGATACCAGTGAGCATCTGGAAAGCGAGATCAGCACACTGCGACTTGAGCTGACTGCTGCACGCGATCAATTGGAAACAGAAACGACGCGGAGAAACAGCGCTGAATCATCTGCCGGCCATCAAATCGATGAACTGATTGATGAACTCAATCAGCTAAGGGCCGAGAGCAACCGGCTCGGCACGGAAAAGGAAGCACTGGCTCAGACGCAAAGTGAAGCCGTGGCTGCGTTGGAACAAGATCTTACCCAGGCCCGTGAACAACTCGAAGCCGAGCGCGCCGCCGCTGAGACCTTAAGAGAAACATCCGCTCAGGGTGTGCAGACCCTTGAAACACAACTTCAGGCGATGGAAACCTCACACGAATCCCTGAAATCAAAAGCGATGCGCGCAGAAGCGTTTGGTCAACGACAAACCGAACTACTCGAGACGGCTCTGTCAGACGCAGAAAATGCGAACAAGGTTGGCGATGCCGCCAAGAAAGTCACGCGGCACCTGAAACTTAAGATTAAACAACTCGAAACCAAGATTGCCTCTCTATCAGAGGAGAACGCCGCACTGGTCGACCATCAGACGGCCGCAGAGGACAACGAGGCACTTGACGATAGTCCGGAGGAACTCGTCAGCGAGCAGCAACCTGACATAGACGCATCGACTGACACCCAGCAAGCCCCAGGAACACCCGATCAGGCAATAGCCCCAGAAGAACAAGAAAAAGCACAGGTGCCTGCAGAACCTCCAATCGATACAAGCGGCCAGAACGAAGCCGGTGCCTTCGACTTCGATGACGACGATTTCTCACTGGATGATTTCGACGCCGACGAACCAGCATCTGAAGATGCACTGATGCTGATCGAACCTGATGATGACAAACCGGTAACCGACAGCCAGGAACCAACACGCCAAATCACAGATCAACAGCCAGATGTTCCTGTTGCAAACGCCTGGACGTTGGAATCCGATGATGACGATGCCAATACTGATGGACCCGCCTGGCAGTTAGAAACCACAGACGAGATAGCGCCATTCCTGGATAGCAGCAACGAGGCCGAGTTGGAGGAAGTACCCCAGGAAGCACCACAGGAAGTAAAACCCGAAATCGAATGGCAGCTGGAAGATGCGGCGTTAGACCCCGCAGAAACTTCAGCACCCAAGAATCCGTTTAAGGAACCCGACGCCCCTGCACCAGCCTTAGCGCTTGAATCCAGCGAAGACGAACAACCCGCCATTGAGTTCGAACCAACAAATCTACTGCCAGAGCTGATTGAAGAACCAGAGCTGATTGAAGAACCAGAGCTGATTGAAGAACCAGAGCTGAATGAAAAGCCAGAGCTGATTGAAGAACCAGCACCCGCACCCGACACGCAGGCGCCACTATCGCTGGTCGTTGAAGACCTCGAAGCAGAGGCCGCGTCACTGAGCAGCGCGCAAACTACCACGAACCGGGAACCCACCATTGCAGCCCCTGAATCAACGCCGAACGCCGCGATCGCGCCAGATTCGACCTTATCGGAGAGCGAAGAAGCCGAGATGCTGGCCTACGAAATCCAGTTCGACGACAAACCGATTAGATCCAGCAGACCCATCAACAATCCGGTTCTGCACTCGATGATCGAACGTTTCGTCAAACAGCTGTTGAATCACGTCGACACCATGGAAACCGCGTTGTCCAGCCGGGACTATCTTGAGCTGGTTGTCTCCTGCAATTGGGTTCGCGGTGAGGCTAATACGCTTGGCTTCGAAGTGTTAAACAAAGCGATCGACTCCATCGAATTTCAATTGCGTCGAGAAAAATTCAGCCAGATCATTACCCACCTATCCGAGCTTAGGAATATGGCTGAACGGATCGAGATAAAGCAGTCAAGTTCGCCAGACGCACCCATCCAGTACACCGTCCCAGCGCACGCAAAAAACGCCGTCATCTATGAGAACTTTGTTTCACAACTCGGCTCAAAATTGCTTGAGCTCGAAGTCGCGGCCAGTGCCGACAACACCCGCCAGATGATTCAACTGTGTAAATGGATAGACCGATATGGCAGCAAGATCAAATTCGTTGAGGTCGTTGAAACAGCGAATCAGCTGAGAACTGCCGTCGACAATAACGACAAGACAGGCATACAGGAAAGGCTACGGGATTTCGTCGATATCTACGCCAAGATCGAAATCATCACCGAAAGTCAGGACTGAAGTCGGCATTCAAACTCAAGTTCATCGCGAATCGGTATACCCCTGTCATCGACCTGGGGAATTTCGGGTTTAATCATTCTGGCTGAGTCCACCGCACCCACATGCGTCGTCACCTGATGCCATCCCAGGTGGCGATAAAAGTTAATCGCATTGTGGTTATTGTTTGTTGTGACTAACCAGCAGCGATCCACACCCGCGTCAGCACCGATGGTCATCGCACTATCAAGTAGGGCGCGCCCTATCCCTCGATCAGCCCGGGTTGAAATCAAGCTGACCACCTCTAGCTGATCAGGCGATAACCGGTAGAGCATCAGCCCCACTTTCTCGCCGTTAGCCTCAGCAACCATCCCGGCAAGTGCCAGGCAGTCATGCAATTGTCCCCGGGAGATCACTGTCACGGTACCAAAGTACTCAATCAACAAAGCTTCTAGCCAGGTTCGATCTCCCGGCGCAATGTTTCGTAAGATCAGACCAGCCATTCGCCTTCAGCCACCAGAGACACCTTGCCGCCCACCTGGACCCGAATAGCGTGTTCTTCCCTCGCCGCCTTCAAATACAGCTGGGATGGCCGATTAATTTCATAACCCTGGCCAACACACAGATCAATGTCAGTACCACCGAACACCTGGTGTTCAACCAGATACGCAGCCAGACAACCATTTGCGCTGCCGGTTGCCGGGTCTTCCGCGACCCCAAGTTCGGGTGCAAACATTCTTGCCTGGACATCCTGTTGAGGCGTGTAGCCGCCAGGACAAAACACCAGGCACGGCATCTCCAGTTTACCGGCCTGCAACAGCGCAGACGCCAAAGCCCGGGCGTCACGCACTGGCACAATGAGGAACTCAAGCCCCGTTGATACCAGCTGACACGGAAACCGTGTATCGATATCGCTTGCCGCGATACCGAGCGCAGCGCTGACATCCGTTTCGGCGAAACACTCGCCAAACACCGGGGCTTTCTGAGTCATCCAGAGCACCCCGTTCTCTGCAAACACGACGTTGATAGACCCAACCCCAAGATTGAGCGTTAGTTTATCGGCGCTGGTTGCACGCAGAACATGACGCAGCAGAAAACTGGTACCCAGCGTCGGATGACCAGCAAAAGGTATTTCATCCGTTGGGGTAAAAATACGTACGTCGAACCCTGCGTCGGCTGAGCCACCGGTGATGAAAGTGGTTTCAGGAAAGTTAAAGGCCCGCGCAATCTGCTGCATTTCGCTGTCCGGGATACCTGCCGCATCGGGGAAGGTCGCCAGTTGGTTACCGGCGTAAGGGCCTTCCGCAAATACTTCGGTTATAAAAAACTGTCGGTCACGCATCATATTCCTATCAGGGAGTCCAGCAGGCTATGATAAGTGCTCACGAACACGGATGCACTTGGCGGAGACAATGGTAAGTATCTGGGTGGACGCAGACGCATGTCCGGTTGTTATCAGGGAAATTATTGTTCGAGCGGCTAATCGAACAGGCACCTCTGCAACCTTTGTCGCTAACAATTTCCTTAAGTTGCCACCATCCCCTCATATCCGCTTCCGGCAGGTGCCGAAAGGTTTCGATGTTGCGGACAATGAAATAGTCGCGTCTGTTGCTGCAGGTGATCTGGTCATCACGGGTGATATACCGCTGGCAGCAGAAGTCATGGGGAAAGGCGCGCAGGCCCTTAACCCCAGGGGTGAGCATTACTCCGAAGATACCATTGGTCAGAAACTCAATATGCGTGACTTCATGGACACCATGAGAGCATCAGGTGTGCAGTCCGGTGGCCAGCCGCCGATGTCAAAGTCTGACAGACAGGCTTTCGCCAATGCGCTGGACCGGTTCCTGGCAAGCAGCGCAACCACGCAAGCCGCGCCAGAGGTCACAAAAAACAATGAATAACAGGATCGACCCGCTGGAATGGCAGATTCGGATCGATACCGCGGCACTGTATCGTTTGATCGCGCTCACCGGTTGGGATGACCTCATCGGCACTCATGTATCCGCAAGAATTCCCGGACCCGAGCCCAGGTTTTTGCTTAATCCCTACGGCATGCTTTTTGAGGAGATCACGGCATCCAGTCTGCTAACCATCGACCTCGAGGGCAAGCAGCTAACGCCAAGTGACTACGCTTACAATCAAGCGGGGTTTACGATTCATAGCGCCGTTCATATGGCACGTGAAGATGCCATGTTTGTCATTCACCTGCATACCGATCATGGCGTCGCCGTCAGTTGTCAACGAGATGGGCTCAAACCCCTGAACCAGACGGCGATCGCGGCATACTCGGATCTTGCTTATCATGACTACGAGGGGCTGGCGACTAATCTCTCAGAAAGGGACCGATTGGTAGAAGACCTGGGGAACAGCAATACTATGATGCTGAGAAACCATGGCACCCTCGCCTGTGGTCCAAATCCGGGTGGCGCTTGGCAGGCCATCTACAGACTGGAGCGAGCCTGCAAGTATCAGATACTGGCGGAATCCGGCGGTGCACAAACGATTGCGTTGTCCCGGGATATTATCCATTCGCGCCGCGATGCCACAACCACGGGCGCGCTAAAAAAGCGTGGTGAGCTTATCTGGCCGGCGCTTGTAAGAAAGCTTGACCGGATCGACCCGGGATTTAGGGATTGACGGGTATGGAGATCTTTTCAAAATCACAAATCGACGATCTCGGCAATGCACTCAACCGACTTGAGCAAGAACTGACCGAACTGCTTGAAGCCACAGCAGATGGCACGAAACCCGTCAAACTAAAGGATAATCAGGGGCGCCTTTCCCGCATGGACGAGCTGCACAATCAGAGCATTCTGGTCGCTAATCGCACCGTTGCCGAAAACCGCCTCAAAGCCGTCAGGCAGGCAATGCGGCGGATCGGGGATGATGATTTCGGCTTTTGCAATGACTGCGAAGAACCTATCGCTTTTGCCAGGCTAAGCGCCTACCCCGATGCCGCCAAATGTATCGACTGTCAGTCAGACACGGAATTGCTATAACGGCGCATCTGCAATCTTCAGCAGTTGCTTACCTTTATTTTTACCTTCAAACAGGCGCAAAAACGTTTTTGGTGTGTTCTCAATACCTTCCTGGATGTCTTCGCCGTGCTTTAACTCACCACTTTGAATCCAACCAGACAACGCTTCAATCGCTTCCGCGCGACGGTGCATGTAATCGATAACGATGAAGCCCTCCATGCGGCACCTGCGAATGACAAGCTGCATATAATTCCTCGGTCCCGATGGCAATGCTTCCTCGTTGTATTGGGATATACCACCACATAACGCGATGCGACCATTTTGTGCCATGTTGAGCAGCGCGGCATCCAATATATCGCCACCGACATTGTCAAAAAACACGTCTATCCCCTTGGGGCATTCTTCCTTAAGACGCGCCTGAACGTCCTCGGACTTGTAATCAATGGCAGCATCAAAGCCAAGTTCATCCGTCAGCCACCGACATTTTTCCTCACCACCAGCAATGCCGACCACTTTGGAGGCACCTTTAATTCTGGCGATCTGTCCGGCAACGGAACCTGTGGCTCCAGCTGCCCCGGAAACAACAACCACGTCGCCTGATTTCGGTTGGCCAATCTCCAGCAGGCCAAAGTAAGCGGTTAGACCTGTACCTCCCAGTGCACTCAAAACAAGATAAGGTTCCACGCCAGCGGGGATCTTACCCACCCCACCCATGACACCTGGTTCACCATTGTTAATGGCATACTCCTGCCAGCCGAGTTGACCCTGTATGTAGTCGCCGGGCGCAAAGTCAGGATGATTCGACTCAATGACCTGGCCAACCGTCCCTGCTCTCATCACCTCGCCGATCTGCACCGGCGGCACGTAGCTTTTCACATCATTGAGCCAGCCACGCATGGCGGGTTCGAAGGCAAAATAGAGATTGCGGATCAGGAACTCATTTTCACCCAGATCAGGAAGTGGTTCCTCAACATATTCAAAGTCGGATTCAGCAACCATTCCGACGGGACGGGATTTCAGCCGCCATTGGCCATTCATTCGATTAGACATATCGCGCACCAACATTTTTAAAAAGTGTGCCGAACACTATCAAAATTGCTGCCCGCAAAACACTGCCGCAGAACGAGGTTATCCGGGGTGCTAGATATCAGTGATTGGCAGCGCCATATAATCGTAAACGCCAATACGGATAAGTTGATAACCCATCGACTCGATATCAGTGGTTGTGGCCTCGATGCGTTCTCGCACTTCAGGCGGGGCACTCTCTGGGATATAGCCACCCTGAATCTCTACCAGTAGGACCGGACGGCTACGTAGAATCGTCTGCCGCGCCCCACGCAGCACAGGATCCTCCATAGACTCCACGTCAATTTTGATCAGAGAAACATTATCAAAGCCAAAACTATCAATCGTGCGCAGCTCCGCCTGGTCACCACCTTTTCCTACCGAGGTACCGCCCTCGTTGCCTTCTGTAGGCATGTTCATCTCTATCACACCACTGGTATCACCAATCGCATACCGAAGCGGCACAACATTCAGAGCGCCATTTAACTGCATATTGTGAACCAGCTCGCGATAGAGTTTTTTCTGTGGTTCAAAGGCATATACCCTGCCGGCGGGGCCTGCCATGCGGGACATGTACAGGGTATGGGCGCCAATATGGGCCCCAATATCAATGACGGTTGAAGACGGTCGAACATGAGGAATAATCTGATCAATGACCGTCGATTCCCAGACATTGCCGGCCCGAATCTCGTCCTTGATCACGTCGGTGTTCTGATCAAGATAGAGCTTTGCGCCAACCAGTCTCCCCGCCATCGGCACGATCTCGTAGTCTTCTACCGGGAAGGCGGCAACATAGGCGTCCATTTCGTCACGATCATCCAGCAGACGCGGGGCCAGCACCTCATCGGAAATGGTGTTGGTTTCGATCCTGCCCGCTATTTCGTTTGCGCATTCGCGAATCAGTGCCGGCGACAAACCGTCGATACCCGTCTCGTTGCGCATCTGAACCAGCAGGTAAGCCTGAACGGCACAGATCAGCAGCAGTGATATAACAATTGCCTTGAGAAAAACGGGTCTTATGGGTGTGTCTGCATCTGACAAGTGGCTGATCCAAAGGTTTTGCGGCCCATCATAGCGGGTTCCGCACAAAATGTTCGACGCCTGCGATTTTACTCTTCCCGCTCCGCACGAAAAGGACCATGCTCGGCCATGTAGTCGATTTCCTCATCAATGTATTGGCGCTCACTCGTCAAGAAGTGGTCTACCGCATCTCGAAGCGACTCGTTGGCAATCCAGTGAGCGCTGTAGGTATGACTGGGCATGTAACCTCTGGCCAGCTTGTGTTCTCCCTGAGCCCCGGCCTCGACCCGTTTCAAACCACGTTCGATGGCGAATTCAATGGCCTGGTAGTAACACACTTCAAAATGCAGAAACGGGTGATGCTCAATGCATCCCCAATTGCGACCAAACAAACACTCGCCGCCAATAAAGTTGATGGCGCCAGCGACATATCGGTTATCCCGTTTGCACATGACCAACAAGATATCTTCCGCCATCCGTTCACCGATCAAAGAAAAGAATGCCCGTCGCAGATAGGGAGAACCCCATTTTCGACTGCCTGTATCAATATAAAATTGATAAAAGTCGTCCCAATGGCGTTCGGTGATATCGGAACCGGTCAAACACTCAATCTCTATACCACTGGCAACAGCACCGCGCCTTTCTCGGCGAATGTTCTTTCGCTTCTTTGAGGACAGGGCCGCCAGAAAATCATCAAAGCTCCGGTAGCCATCATTCTGCCAGTGAAACTGATTGTGGGTACGCTGCAGGAACCCAAGCTCGCCCATGCGGGACCATTGATCTTTTGTGGCAAAGGTCACATGAACAGAGGAGACCTCCATCTGCTCTGACACCTGCATCAATCCTGACAGGAGATACTTTTCCAGCTCGCTGTCACCCGTATCCGGTTTGACCAGCAGGCGCCGGCCAGTCGCCGGGGTAAACGGCACAGATACCTGCATCTTGGGATAGTAACGACCACCAGCGCGCTCGAACGCATCCGCCCATGCATAATCAAAAACATATTCTCCCTGGGAATGACTTTTCAGATACATGGGAACAACGCCGACCGTGCCCCCGGTCTCATCCTCCAAAGTGAGGTGGTAAGGCGCCCATCCTGTTTCAGCAACCGCTGAACCGCTGTCTTCGAGCGCGCTTAGAAATGCGTATGAAATGAAAGGATCGAAGGGAATATCTGACGCAGGCGCGCCTGCCCTTCCAGGATTGGCGCAGGCATCCCAGCTCTGTTGACCGATATCGGAAATACCGGCACAAGCTTTAAGCGTGTAGCTTTGAGTTGAGATACCTCGCCTCTCGGAACTTCAATTTAAAACGTTAAAGCAGTTCGCCAGCGACCAGTTCGAGCGCTTCGATCTGACCGGCACCCAGCAGCATGCTGCCAATCTTTCCAGTGTTTCCGGCTTCTTTCCAAACCTGCAAGCGCTCTTTGATTCTGCCTGCCGGGCCAACCAGGTGACAGGCATCCACCAGTTCATCGGGCACTGCTGCCATGGCTTCGTCTTTCTTGCCGGCCAGGAACAGATCCTGAATTTTGGCAGCGGCGTCACCAAAGCCAAGCGCCGTGGCGTAGTCGTTGTAGAAGTTTTTGTCTCGCGCGCCCATGCCGCCAATGTAGAGCGCCATATTGCCTTTAATCGGCATTCGGCAGTGATCGAGATCATCTCCAATCACGACGGTCACAAAGGGTGCGACATCGAACTCCATAGGTGACTTGTCCGCTTTATCCAGACCCTTCTGGATAGACGACATCAATACATCGGATTTTTCCGGAGACATCCAGATCGGAAACACACCGTCGGCAACTTCCGCTGAGGTCTCAAGACCTTTTGGCGTAATTGAGGCGGTATAGATCTTTATGTCGTTGTCCGCCTGAAGAATACTTTTCAGCGGTTTACCAAGCCCGGTACCGTCATCACCCTGATAAGGCAGACTGTAGTGAAAACCCTGATGTTCGACCGGTGCTTCACGCGCGAAAATTTTTCGCATGATATCGATGTATTCTTTGGTTCGTGTCATCGGTTTGCCGTAGGCAACCCCGTGCCAGCCTTCGACAACCTGCGGTCCTGATGCTCCCAGCCCCACAATAAATCGACCGTTCGACAATTGATTCAAGGTCATGGCTGTCATTGCAGAACAGGCAGGTGATCGACCCGGCATCTGCATGATTGCCGTGCCTACCTTTATCTTTTCTGTCTGCGCCAGGATCCAGGCCGCAGGTGTTACCGCGTCCGAGCCGTAAGCTTCTGCAGTCCAGACCGAGTCATAGCCCATACTTTCCGCAGCCTTGATGCGGGCCATATCGATGCCAATGACCTTGCCACCGATACCGTTCAAAATTCCTAGTTTCATGATTGTTCCTCCTGACTTTTGTTCTTATTTACGCGCTCAGGCACTCAGCTTCTGTAGCATTTCCTTTGCATGATCATCGTCTCTGGCTGGCAGAGAACCCATGGTGCGGTCAACCAGGGACCCCCAACGGTTTTTGAATTTATCCACGACATCATCAATCTCTGCCACGACCGCAAACTCTTCGAGTATATCGTCGGTAATCAGCGTGCCCATTTCGTCCCACTTGCCCTGCTTGGACAGCATATTCAGCTCAGGTTGCAGGTCACCCCAGCCATGCACACCCAACACCGGCGCATAAGCAGGCGTAGAACCGTAGAAGGCTATCTGCTTGCAAACCGCTTGCTTGGTTGCGTTGAACTCTTCCTCAGTATTGCCAGTCACAATAAAACCAGGGTATGACACTTCAAAATCATCCCTGGAACGACCAGCTTTTGCCAGACCCTTTTCAACTGCCGGCAATGTGACTTCCCGCAAGTACTTCTCCGTTGTAAAAGCATGGATGATCACACCATCAGCGACCTCGCCAGCAACCTCGGTCATGAGCGGTCCAACCGCTGCAAGAAAGACCTTGGGTGCACCGTACTGCGTGTCCAGCGGCGTGAACATGGGCGTCATCAGAGAGTGCGTATAAAAGTCACCTTCAAAGGTCAGGGGAGTACCGTTATGCCAGCAATCCCAGATTGCGTGCATCGCTGAGATGAACTCTCGCATGCGCGCCGCGGGTTTTGACCAGGGCATGCTGAAGCGTTTGGTGATGTGCGGGCGAATCTGTGAACCCAGCCCCAACACAAAGCGCCCTTTGGAAAAGCTGTTGAGGTCGTGACCGATGTTAGCCAGATTCATGGGTGTCCTTGAGAAGGCCACGGCAATAGAAGTGACCAGCTCAATGTTTTCTGTCTCCTGTGCTGCGAGCAACAGCGGGAAGAACGGGTCGTGTGAGGTTTCCGCAGTTACGGCGCCACCGTAACCCAGGTTTTCCAGACGCTTAGCATGCTGGGATGATCCAGCGAGGTCGCCCATCAGGCCGCCATCAACTTTCATGTTACTTCCTCTGATATTTCAAAAATTTAAAATGAAAAATGTTTAGCCGTAAACGCATCGTACGTTTGCTGCGATTCTTTCGGTGACACACAGGAGATGATGTGTGTGGTAATGCCCATCTCCCCGTACTCTCTGATCCGATCATGGCACTCCTGCATTGACCCCAGGATAGCGATGTCATCAATTAATCTGTCGTCAAGCGCACCGGTGGTTTTTGCCCGGTCCTTGGCAGCCCAGCCTTCCTTGATCGCATTGGCCACATCCTCGTAACCGCACCAGGCAAGAAACTTGTTGTATACAGGGGTTGCATAATAGGGGGCGAAACCACCGCGAATCATGTTGCGTGCCTGTTCCTTATCATCAGTTACGACAACCTGATGTCTACAGACCACTTCTACATCTTCAAGTTTCTTGCCCGCTCGCTCAGCGCCAATCCGGATATGCTCCATCATCTTGGGCAAAGCGTCCTTGGGGAACAAATTCAGGATGATGCCATCAGAGAATTCAGCGGCTGCTTCCAGCATCTTCGGCCGGAGCGCGGCCATGTATACTGGCTGGGCACCTGGCTCCAGACCCATTTGACGATAGCCATGACTACGGACGGTGTTACCGTCGTAGCTGGACTTCTCGCCCTCCAGCATTTTTTTAACAAGTTCTGTTGTTTCCTTGACCCTGGTCAGCGGTTTCTCAAACTTCTGACCGTGCCAGTTTTCCATCATCGTCTGACTTGAAGAGCCAAGACCCAGAATAAAACGCCCCTCGGACAACTCCCAGAGCACTCGCGAGGTAGACGCCAGGACCGCGGGTGTCCTGGAGTAAACGGGAATAATTGCGGTACCAATACGTACCTTCTCCGTATTCATGGCGACCGCCGCAGCGGTGGTCAGTGCATCAACACCGCCGGAGTCAGCGAACCAGAGGTCGTCGTAACCTTCAGCTTCTGCCCACTTCGCCAGTTCGATCGTGGCCTGAACTCCTCTGGGATCAGGTAGTGTTAATGCGGTTCTTTGCGGTACTGCCATAACTCATTCCTTAAACGATATCCTGACTGGTTATTCTGTCCTCATCCTGGCCAGTGAGACCGGGACGGATCAATTCCTGCTTGGGTTTACCTGCCTTGCGCTCGTATTTTCGAGCCGAGGTATAAACGGGCTCCACCAGTGTTGTTGCACCAAACGACCGTTGTTTCTGTAAGTCGGTCACTTCGCCGTAGGTTGTTGAGCGTTGTCGCGGCATTCTGCCGATGCTTCGAATAATCTCTTCCATTTCTTCCGGCGACGTTTCCTGTCCATGCGACGCGCCCGCGGCGCGCGTGATCGTTTCGTTCATCAGGGTTCCGCCCAGATCATTAACTCCTGCCTGCAGGCAAGCTCGCACGCCGTCGTGCCCAAGTTTGGTCCAGGACGCCTGAATATTTTTGAAATGGGGATGCAAGGCCAGTCGGGCAACTGCATGAATCAATATGGCTTCCCGAAATGTCGGTCCTTTTCTCGCTTTACCTTTCAGATAAATCGGTGATTCCATATGAATGAACGGCAGGATGACGAACTCGGTGAACCCCTGGGTTCTGGCTTGCAGATCACGAACCCGGATCAGATGCCTCGCAACGTGTTCATAGGCTTCCATATGGCCATACATGATGGTCGCTGTTGTATTAAAGCCAACACCATGGGCGGCTTCCATCACCTCAAGCCACTGGCCAGTGTTGATCTTGTCCGGGCATAGCGTCGCTCTGACTTCATCATCAAGGATTTCGGCAGCGGTGCCCGGCAGTGTACTCAGGCCCGCCTCCTTCAACTGTCCCAGAAACTCTGGAATCGGGATACCCAGTGTTTTAGCACCCTGCCAGACCTCGAGCGGTGAGAAGGCATGGATGTGCATATCAGGTACTACCTGCTTAATTGATCGGCAGATATCGATGTAAGTCTGCCCCGTATATTCCGGATGAATGCCGCCCTGCAGACAAACTTCGCTGGCACCACGTTCATAGGCTTCCTTGGTCCTGCGCATAATCTCCTCATGGGAGAGATCGTAGGGTTTGCCCCGCAGGTTCTCGCTCATTTTGCCTTTTGAAAAGGCACAGAACTGACACTTGAAATAGCAGACATTGGTGTAATTGATATTCCTGTTGACGCAATAGGTGACCTCATCCCCGGCAACCTGTTTACGAATCTCATCCGCCACCTGACAAACCGCGGTGAAGTCATCCCCCCTGGCTTTCATGAGTCGGACAATGTCCTGTTCACCCAACGCCTGTTTTGACCGAGCCTTGGCAAGAATCTCGGCAAAATCAGCAGAGGGCTTCAACTTCGGTATCGCCGTCACCCGCGCCATGTCAATTCCAGGCGGTTCCTCCACGGCACCGGCCGCCCAGTTTTCTGCACGCGCAAAACCCGAACCGTCAATCGCCTGTAAGACGAGTGGTTCGATGTTGGGGTCGATCCAATGAGAAAGGTTCTGGGCGTACGATGGATAAAGCGCCAATCGCTCCAGCAGGTGCTTACCGGCCCCTGCCGTTTTGTTGGCAAGCTCCGTCAGATGTGGCCACGGCGCCTCGGGATTTACAAAGTCTGGTGTTACCGGCGAGACACCACCCCAGTCATTAATACCTGCATCCACGATCTGCTCAAAGACACCCGGGCTTAAATTGGGGGGCGCCTGAATGTTCATCTGCTCGCCAAAAATAATTCGGGCAAACGCGATGGTCCACAAGAGCTCATTCATATCAGGCTCAGCAGCATTTGCCATCAGTGTTTCCGCTTTAGCACGGAAGTTCTGAATAATAATTTCCTGGATATGCCCGAATGGCTCGTTAGCCGAACGCAACGCCAGAAGTGATTCGAGTCGCTCGTATCGTGTTTCACCAATGCCAATAAGGATGCCCGAAGTAAAAGGTACCCTGGCCTCACCAGCGAGGCGCAAAGTTTCCAGCCGACGAGCCGGGACCTTGTCGGGTGAACCGTGGTGCGGCATACCCTTTTCAGTCAGGCGATCAGATGCCGATTCCAGCATGATCCCCATGGAAATTGATACCTTGCGCAGCTCTTCAAACTCGTCAGCGTTCATCAGGCCGGGATTAAGGTGGGGGAAAAGGCCGGTTTCTTCGAGTACCAGTTCCGCCATATCCCGAAGGTAAGACAACGTGGAATCCTGCTTGAGTTCTTTCAAGCCATCCCGGGCAGCCTTGTAACGCAGTTCCGGTTTATCACCCAGGGTGAATAAAGCTTCTTTGCAGCCTGCGTCGGCACCGTCTCTGGCAATTTTCAGGACCTCATCTGGTGTCAGATAAGGTGCTTTTAACTTGCGTGGCACCTGGGCAAAGGTGCAGTAATGGCAAACGTCCCGACACAGGTGAGTTAGCGGGATAAACACCTTGCGCGAATAGGAGACGGTATTCTGATGACCCGCATCTCGAATCGCCCCGGCAATCTGCATGAGTGCTCTGGTATCTTCGAAGCCGGCCATACTCAGGATTTCGCCATCCTCGAGGCGCCGCGAAGAGGCTTCTATCAGTAGATTTTCAATCTGTTGACTCATGATTTATTCACCCGCGTTTAGTCACGCAATCTGTCGATGATATCGTTCTCTGTCAGGTAACGAACTGTACTATATTCCCGCCCGTCTCGCGCCTCTTCTGCTATAAAAGCCAGCATATCCCTGATATCCGCAGGGGTATCGATATCCAGACCAATACCCGGCAGCCTGGTCACCTGCGGTTCAAGCCCACGTTGTTTGGCAATGTCCAGATGACGCCGAAAACTGTTTTCACCAAAGCCATAGGTCATACAATCTGGTGGTGACACAGCGACGCAGTTTGAACCACCGAGGTCACTGGCCGGTACAATTAGAAATTCGGGACGCTCCGCCAAACCAAATCCAGTCATCACGATCTCAAGCTCTTCCGCGGTCACCAGCGGTACGTCACCGGGTAGGAAAACCATGGTGCCAACACCCTCGATCGCCAACGCTTTGCCGGTTTCGGTCACGGCCTCAATCAAACCCGGCGGTTCCGGCTCCGGCCTGATTTGCGCGCCGAAACTCCGAGCAAGCAACGCAACCTCGGCGTCATCGGTCACTACAACAATCCGGTCAATCGCCGTACAGGCTTCAACCGCCGTCAGCACATCCTCGACCATGGCTGAGAACAAACCTTTACGTTCCTCAGCAGACAGGATGCCCGACAATCTCTGTTTCGCGTCTCCCAACTGCTTTATCGGGATCACAGCGCATGAGGCTTTCATCAGGATTCAGTTGTTTCCAGGGATTCGGCAAAAGCCAGTACCGCTCGGGCCAGTTCAGTTTTGTCACGCAACGTTACCATGACCGATGGGGTCACGATAGTTGCCAGACCCAGCGCTTCAACCTCTGGAACGAGCCCTGCATCCGCGTTATCCAGCACAAATCCGGTGACGAGATCACCATACTTTTCCACATAGTGACGGGCGACTCCGACTGCCGTCTGTGGCATGCCCAGTTCAGACATCATCTTTGCAGCAGGACCTTTAAGTGCCTGTCCACCGACGATGTTTGAGACGACGATAACAGGCACCTGCTGTGCCCGCAGCTGGTCCACAACGCCCGGGATCGAGAGTATTGGATCAACCGAGACAAAAGGATTGGAAGGGCAGATCAGAATCGCTGTGAGGTCGTCTTCAAGTGCTGTGCCGAATGCAGGGCTTGGCACTGCGGTGGCGATACCGTCGAACTCAAAGCCTTCAACGGCCGGCTCGCAGCGATCTCTCACAAAGTAATGCTGGAAGCTCAACTTGTCGCCCTCAACGACATGTACCTTTGTTCTGACACGGTCGTCTGTCATCGGCACAATCTGGTGCGCAACACCCATGACTTCACACAAGTGACTGACAATAGCCGATAGCGGCGCACCTGCATCAGCCATTCCGGTGCGGACGATGTGAGTTGCCATATCGCGATCGCCCAGCTTGAACCAGGCCTCGCCGCCAAGCCGTTCAAGTGCCGCGAGAAAGTTCCAACTCTCGTCCGCCTGCCCCCAGCCGAGCTCTTTGTTGTTCCAGTCCGCCAGCGTGTAAAGCACGGTATCAATATCCGGGCAGATACTGAGACCCAGATGCTCAAAGTCGTCACCGGTGTTGGCAACAACAATCAGTTCATCGGGATTCAGCAATTGCGAGAGCCCAAGCACCATTTTGGCACCACCGACTCCGCCGGAAAGCGCCAGGTAGCGGCGCTGTGTGGTCATCCGGGATTACCTGAACATGTCCATATCACGAGGCCTTATCAGTGGCTGAATACCCTGCATGTCAGCCTCCTTCGGCTGTCGGGGCGTGTAGCCACGGACGATAACAACCGGAGTCTTTTCCGTAGTCTGGCCCATGACAAGAGATGCACCGGCGGCCATTTCGTCCGCTGCAGCAACCTGGGTAACCTGCAGCTCACGGCCAAACATATCTTCACCACCGATATAATCCTCAAGCGCTGTAAACCCGGCCACGCCAATGGCCAACCCCAGTGTGCCCACTCGCCAGGCACGGCCCATGGAGTCGTTAATGATCACACCCACGTGAACACCCGATCTGGCAAGCACTTGCTCGCGGATTCGCTCGGCGCTGGCGTCCGAGTCAACTGGCAGCAACAAACACAAATCTTCAGGCTCACCGTCACCCAGTTCAATATTGGATTGATCAATTCCCGCGTTGGCTTGTACAAAGCCCGACCTCTGCTCAACGATCAAGACCCCGGGTCGCGACCTTACAACCTCGTTAGACTCGTCCAGAATGGCTTGAACCTTGCGGGGATCCTTATCAACCTTTTCGGCCAATGCGAGCGCCTCGGCACCGGGTGTCACGGTACGCAGGTCCAGATAACGCCCCTCGGTCTTAGACACTATTTTCTGGGCGATGACGATGACGTCATCTGCCTGCAACGATTCACCCATTTCGGCGAGGGCTGTATCGATCATCGCAACGATGTCATCCCCCGGTTGCACCATGGGAATGCCGTCAACGCCGAAATAGGTCAGCTTCATTATTTTGTCGGCTCACCGGTAATCACAATGCCACTGCCTTCAACACCGTGATGGCGGTTAATTGTGATCAGAATAGACGTCAGCGCCTCCGCAGCCGCCGCATTGGCGAGGGGCCCTGCGTGCCAGCCTTTCAGACCGACGGCCTCAACCAGCTTAATCACCGTATCCCGTGCCGCACGTTTGTTACCCGTCACCAGCACATCGCACTCTATACTGTGATCTTCCTGAAGGTGCATTGCACCCACGTTCTGGAAGGCTGAGACAACCTGAATATCTTCACCCAGGAAATTCTGCGCCTGAACAGCGGCAGAGCCAGCCTCAGGCAACTGAACCGTACCAACCTTGGGTGGTACCAGCGGCACTGTGACATCAATCAGGATTTTTCCTGCAAGGCCTGGTTTAACGGTTTCAAGGGTGGATAGCTGATGCTCAAAGGGCACCGTCAGAACAACCAGGTCCGCAGCGGTCGCAGCTTCCAGATTTTCGTGACCGGTGACGTTCAGATCAGGGAATTCATCCAGCAGTGCTTTGGCCGCCGCTTCACCCTTCTCTAACGTTCTTGAACCAATAAGAATCTTGTAACCGGCCCGCGACCATTGACGTGCAAGCCCCCCACCAAGGTCACCCGTACCACCTAGAATCGCAATTGACTGCACCGTATCTGTCATAAGATTTCACTCTGCCTGTTAGAAAAGGGAGTGATTATTCCTTAATCAACATAGGCAAACAATGGCGCTATTAAGGCAGATCAGCCCGCCTTATCTGGCATTCTCATCAGATCGGGCTGCGCCGATCCCGTTCGTTCAGAAGGATGCTCACACACTGGGCCGTATGGAGCATCCTCGGGCCAAGCGAGACTTTCGACACCCCCTGCCTGGCCATGGATTTATGGGTGTTTTTAGGCATTGGCGTGTGATCCGTCATCACAAAAACAACATCTTCAAGCGCTGGTAACTCACGAATATCTGCACCGTCCGGGTCCAACGCATAAACAGGTTGCGGGAGCAGCGCCAGGCCTTTGACGTACTGCTCGAAACTGACTGCGGATACCTCGATGCCCGAAGGGGCCGTGGTTGTCGTGTTTTTGTCTAACCCCTGGCCATACCTTAAGGCTTCAGCCAGGAGCGCCAGGATCGCTGCTTCATGGAGATCCGCCAGCGAGCCCAACTGTGCGCCTTCAATTCTTAACAGCCGCGAAAAATCGGCGCTTTTCTCCAGGATGAGGCTGAGCACCACATCATCGCGATGCCCCTGACTAACGAACAAACTATGGCGCAAAATGTCAGCCAGATATTCAACGCCCTCTCCAGCACCGATAGCAGCGAGAAAACGGTCAGCATCAACCGGCGCATTCCGGGCCCGCACAACCAACTCAATCAAGCCGAGAGCTCCGCATAAAACTTTTCGCGCAGAATGAAGGAGCGGGTATCCCCTACGAGACTGGGGAACATCTTGTTCATGGCAAAAGCCGTTACTGCACGCGCATCCTGATCTATAACCACCGTTGAACCGCCCCAGCCCGCCCAGAAGCAGGTGTTGGGATTCGGTGAAAGCGGTATGGGACCGGTGTTCAGTGCAAAACCGAGCCCAAAGGTTACCGGCATTTTGAGCACCAGATCATCCCCGGACATGCGGGGCTGCATAATAGCAGCCGCAGTTTGCGGCCCAACGAGGTCAACACCAAAAGCACTGCCACCACAGGCCAGGGGGGTTTGAATCTTGACCAGTGAGCGGGCGTTACCATGCCCATTGGCTGCAGGCATTTCGGCACGACGCCAGGCATCGGTGTTGGCCGATTCAGCTTTGGCTGGCGGCGAACGAAAGGCTCTCTGGGTGATCGACTCGGGGTCCGGATCAATCGCAAAATTACTATCGTTGGTCTCAGGCGGCACGATCAGGTCGCTGATTCTTGAAAACGCTGATTCTGGTGTCCCAATAAAAAAATCGGCGCCGAGGGGACCGGTAATCTCATCACGGGTAAACTCACCCAGGGTCTTACCGGTCACCCGGCGAACAACCTCGCCAAGCAGATAGCCCTGAGTGATGCCGTGATAGCCACTGGCAGTTCCTGGCTCCCACCAGGGCGCCTGGGCGGCTAGCAGCCCCGTGATTTTATCCCAGTCATACTGATCATCGATGGAGACCTGCTGATCCAGCCCGCTGAGTCCCGCCGCATGATCCAACAAGTGCCAGACAAGGACGTTTTCCTTGCCATTCTGCGCAAATTCAGGCCAATAAAGGGCCACGGGCGCCTCAAGATCAACCTGTCCTCTGTCGGCAAGCATCAGCAGGCACAAAAACGAGACCGTCTTGGTCGAAGACCAGACATTGACAATAGTGTCTTGCTGCCATGGCTGTGTGCGTGCTGGATCAACATGTCCAGCCCAGACATCGACAACTATTTCACCGTCCACCGAGGCAGCAAAGCTCGCGCCCAGGTCGGTATCGGTGGCGATGTTCTCAGCAAACTGACTGACCGTTTGCTCGAACTTCGGATCAAATCTGCCACCGACTAAAACGCCGCCAATCTCAACAACATTTGTACTCACCGCAGAATCTCCTGCAAAGAAAAGATGGCGAATGTAGCACAGGAGACCGCAATCCTCCTGGATTAAGCTCTTAATAAACGCACCATGTCAGTGCAAGACAACATGGCCTGGGAGCGACACAACAGTTTTCCACATTTTCTGTGGATAACTCTGGTGATAAGTCACGTTGACCCCCGGATTACTGTCACTGACACCGATTACATTGAGCTGGACAAAAAATAACCAGTTTCATTTAAACCTAATAAAAACAGTGAGTTAGCAAAGTCAAGCGGTTATCGGCGGAAAATTCAAAACAAGATCACTTGGTTTTGAACTGACCCCGCAGAATGTGAATAAGTTGCGCTGCCAGCCCCGCTAAGCCCTTGAAAACAGGCACCCAACGGCTTTGTTGTGTAGAAAAATCGACAACTGACCCCTTGCCTATCTTTATAAAGATACGATTTTTGCAGCATTTACGGTCATTACCCCGGGACAATCTCGCACACGTGAAGGTACACCGACCAGCTCTGTCTGACCCTGTACCTGTACATATTCTGCCGCTATGATGCGGCGGCGTTTTGAGTACCACTGGGGTCCAATCATGAGTGCATTGAAGAATCTTGCGGGTGATTTGAAAGTTCTGTTTGCTGCGGCAACCACAAAACCGCCGGGCCCCGAAGAAATCGCGTCATTCTCACTGCTCGTTGAGGACAACGCCAGGCGAATACCTGATGCCGTCGCGCTCATCTGTGAAGGCGAAACTGAAACCTGGGCAGGCCTGAATTCACGCGCTAATCGCGTTGCCAATCACTTGAAAGCAGAAGGCATCGTTCTCGGCGATTGCGTCTCTGTGTTTATGCAGAATCGTATTGAATTCATTGTTCAGGTCGTTGGGATATGCAAGCTGGGAGCCGTCGCCGGACTCATCAACACCAATCTGACCCGCAAACAACTGACCCACTGCATCAGTCTGACGGAATCAAAAAAAATCGTGTTTGGAGAAGAACTCGTCGAACCGCTGAACGAGATCAGGGAAACACTGGCGCTGGCAGATGGCAAAGATTACCTGTTTATCAGGGACAAAGGTGATCTACCGGCCCCTAACTGGGCGGCAGAATTCAATAGTCTTGACCCCAACCTGTCAGACACTGACCCGGTTGAATCCCGTCAGGTTCAGGTTGCGAATACCGCCTTTTATATCTTCACCTCTGGTACGACCGGGCTACCTAAAGCCGCCCGGGTATCCCATCGCAGGATGTTGCCGGCGGCCGGCATGTCCGCCCGTTATCTTCTGAGAATCGACGAAAACGATCGAATGTACAATTGCCTCCCTCTCTATCATGGTACCGGTCTGATGATCGGGCTGAGCGCAGCGTTTACCGTCGGGGCATCGACAGTCATTCGAAGAAGACTGTCTGTTAGCGCTTTTTGGGACGACGTTCGAAAATATGAATGCACCTGCTTCGTTTACATCGGTGAGTTCCTGAGGTACCTGATGAGTCATCCTGAATCACAAAAAGATCAGGAAAACCCAATCAGGGCTATCGTTGGTAACGGCCTGCGCCCGGACATCTGGCATCGTTTTAAAGAGCGGTTCGGCATCGAGCGGATCGGAGAGTTCTATGGCGCCAGCGAAGGCAATGGCGGGTTCGCGAACGTCTTCAATAAAGACTGTACAGTTGGCCTGGCAACAGCCCCCTCCAGGATCGTGGCCTACGATGTCGCCAATGATGAGATTATCCGGGATTCATCCGGGTTCTGTATCGAGCAACCTGACGGCGAACCCGGCCTGATACTGATTGAGATAACCGAGAAATCGGAATTCGAGGGTTATACCAGCGAAGATGCCACCTCCAAGAAGGTACTCACGGATGTCCTTGAGCCAGGCGACGCTTACTTCAATACCGGCGATCTCATGCGGACTGTGGACGTTGGATTCGCTTTTGGTCAGAAGCACTACCAGTTTGTTGATCGAGTCGGCGACACCTTTCGCTGGAAAAGCGAGAACGTGTCGACCAACGAAGTCGGTGAAATCATCAATCAACACCAGGACATTATTTTCAGCAATGTCTATGGCGTTGAGATTCCCGGCGCCGATGGCCGTGCTGGCATGGCGGCAATCGTTCTCCGGGATGGCATCTCTGCGAGTGATGTGGATCTGGAAAGCCTTTCGAGGCATCTACAAGACAACCTGCCCAGTTACGCGCGACCGATCTTTATTCGCCTCCTGGAAGACCTGCCAACAACCTCAACGCACAAGCTGCAAAAAAACGACTTGCGCGACCAGGCATTCCATTTGGAAAAGGTGACCGACCACCTGGTTGTCATGCGCCCGGGTGAAACTGTATACCGTAGATTAGACAGTGATTACTACGATCAAATCATGCGCCGCGACGTCGCTTTCTGAGGTCCTTCCTTTTCCCGGCGTCGGCAAGCTGATTGGTCCCCGGTATCGCCGGCAACCAGCTGGCATTTCCTAATAAGCCTCGAACAACTCCTCAAAGGCAACCATTTGGCCGCCCTTGGCCGATGAAGGCACCAGAATTGGTGTCTTGACGCCAGCATCAAACCAGGCCTCAACACCCTCTTTGATCTGCGAGGCAGTCCCAAACAAGGTTGTGTCCGCCAGCCATTGGTCCGTCAGAAAATGTGGGATTCTGTCCAGTTCTCCATCTTCAATCGCTTTTTCTATACCCGACATCTCCTCGACATACCCAGCCTCTTTCCAATAATTGCGGTAGTTAGGCAGCATGGCGTAGGAGGATAGCGTCTTGCGATTCACCGCTTTTGCCGCCTCGATATCATCAGAAATACAGGTTGGAATCATATTGCCCACAAAAAAATCACTATTAGATCGAGCCTGGTCTGACAGGGCCGCCAGGGAGGTTTGCATATGTGACCGGGCACCGTTGGCGAAAACCATACCGTCGCCAATCTCTTCAGACAGCGCGATCATTTTTTGACGCAGGGTTGCCAGTACCAGAGGGGGTAATTCGCCCGCACGAGGCACGGCTTTTAGCTCGGCAACAAAGTTACGCATATCTGTCAGTGGTTTGCCTGCCGACAAACCTCGGGCCTGCAGCGCCGGTGCATGACTGACGCCAATGCCAAACCTGAAGCGCCCACCTGAGACTTCGTGGATGAACGACGCCGCACTGGCGTGGTCAACAACCTGACGGAAGTAGATCGGCATGATGCTGGTGCCAAAAATAATCTCGTTGGTCGCAAACGCCAGGGCTTCGCAGAGCGCCATGGAGTCACCAAGACTGGGGCCGTAGATACCGGTGAACCCCTTTTTTTCTATTTCAGCCGCCAGTTCTATGGTGGCTTTTCTTCGACCGGGTACAGCCGCCAGACTGATCGCAGGCATTGCGTTCATCATTCACTCCTTACAAACTCTTTACAAACTAGATCCCTAAAATGCGTTCCGCATCAGGGTGCACTGTTGACTCAGACTAGCGACCATATACCATTCCCTACTCACTGTCTGCGTGCGCAGGCGGGCCGACAGGACGTCGTATATCACAGCAAGGGATTGGTCAATTTTCCTGCAACTCCGGTGCGCAACTATGGCGACCTCTTCTCGACGTGACGAAGAATCACGACTGGCCGAACTCAGATCTCTCGGCATCATGGACACACCCCCTGAAGACCGCTATGACCGGTTTACGCGGTTGGCCAAAAGAGCCTTCAATGTGCCTTTCGCCATGTTTTCACTGGTTGACGATAACCGCGAATGGTTCAAGTCGAGTCAGGGGCTGGATATCAGTGAGATACCCCGTGAAGGTTCGGTTTGTTCTGAAGCCATCAGGACAAACGAACTGACCATTGTTCAAGATGCAACCCGAGATCCGCGTTTCTCCGGTTTCGCCAGAGAATCAGGCATCAAGTTTTTTGCAGCATGCCCCGTGCGAACCCATCGTGACTATCCGGTTGGCACGCTATGTATCGCTGACACGACACCCAGGACTTTCACACTGGAAGACCGGGCCTGCCTGGAAGATCTAACAGGCATGATCGAAGAAGAAATCAACGTGCAATCCATCGCTAACATTGATGACCTGACCAGTCTGTTTAATCGTCGCGGTTTCCTGGGTGTTGGCGAACACGCCATTGCTATCTGCAAACGTATGCGTCGACCCGCTACCGCCATGTTCTTTGATCTGGATGGTTTCAAACAGGTCAATGATAACTTCGGCCATGCCGAGGGCGACAAGGTGCTGAAGAACATTGGCACCTTGCTGCAATCCGTGTTCCGAAATTCTGACGTCGTTGCCCGAATGGGTGGTGATGAGTTCAGCGTGCTGCTGACGGGCACAGACACAGATCATGTTGATCGTCCGCTGGCCAACCTGGCTGAATCCATCGAACTCCAGAACAAGCATACGCCCTACGAAATCGGCTACAGCGTCGGTGTCGTGGAATACGATGACAGACACGAATCCATCGCTAAGCTGATGGAGGAAGCTGATCACCGCATGTACGCGCAGAAACGCACGCGCAAAGGCGGACAACGCGCAATCCTGCAGTAATTACCAAGGCTGTTCTCGGCTAGGAAGCTGCCGCCAGGGCAGCTTTATTTTCCGCCTCCAATTCTGACCTGAGTTCCGCGTGGCGCTCCTCGGTAATCGGGTAGTTCCAGATAATGACGCACGAAGCCAGATAAAAGACCGTCGGGAACATCGCAAACAGAAACTTCAGGCCCCAGAGTTGCATCGGTGAATTCAATGTCGGATCCACAGAATTGAAGCCAATAAAGAAAAGCCCGTATAACCCGAGGCTACTGCCAACCGAGGCTGCCAACTTCCAGGTGAAGGAATAGGTCGCAAAAAACAGTGCTGCCCGGTTTTCCCCGGACTGCAGGGTATCAAGATCGATCACGTCCGCCTTCATTGAATTCGGTAACGCATTAAAGCCACCCGCAGCGAACCCGGTAGCAACGGAAATCGGTAGCATGTACCAGAAATCACCCATACCCAGAAACAGATAAAAGGGATGCGCCAGTCCAATCAGCAGGAAGCATCCCACGTAGGCTCTATGCTTACCAATCTTCGAGGACAACCACACCCAGAAAGGCACACCTGCAAAGTTCGACAGGTAGAAAAACGTCAGCATGTAAATAGCCTGATCTTCCGCACCCAGTACAAAGGTAATAAAGAACAGATATAGCGGGGTAGTAATGGAAAGTGCCGTGGAGCTGACCATGAAGGCGATAATCAACCGCAGAAACGGTTTGTTGGTCACCATCAATTTCAGGCCCTCCAGGATGGGTGTACCTGAATTTGTGTACTCAGTAGGCTCAGGGACCTTGGTCACCGTGAAGTAAACGCAGATAGGCATCAATATCAGCATTGTCATGCCAACAATCTCCAGCACAACAGAACTGCCACCCAGTCCAAAAAACAACAGCGCGCCAGCGGGCGCCAATTGTGCTGCCAGACTACCCACCACCCCCATCATCGAGCGGGCGCCTGTGATCTTTGAGCGTTCGTTATAGTCCGGTGACAGTTCCGCAGCCCACGCATAGTAGGGAATGATCATCATGGTTGTGGATATCGAGAGCATGAACATCCAGATCCCCATATGCCAGGCCCCGGCGCCATCAGGCGGGAAAAACAGGCGAAATACCGACAACATCATGATCGGTGTGGCCAGCGCTATCCAGAAGCGCCTGCGCCCCCAGGGGGTTGGAAATCGATCAGTGATATAGCCAAAGAAGGGGTCAGTGAAAACGTCAGAAATCCGAACCGCCAACATAATGGTTGCCGCCAGCCCCAGGGGCACAGCCATATCTGAGGTATAAAACTTGGGGACAAAAACTATAACGGGGAACAATGCCATTGTGACCGGCATGTCCGTGAGACTGTAGTAAAACAGCGTCTTCTTTTTCAGTGCCACGCGCTTCCCTCTATGTTGTGCTTATTATTATTCTTGTCTTCTTTGTTCTGCTTCTTGTTCTATTTGTTCTATTTGTTCTGTTTGTTCTGTTTGTTTTATTTGGCGTTTAACTCGCGCTCAAATCTGTCGCGCTTTTCTTGCCCGGCTAGAGATGGTCAATTAGCGCCTGGGTATAGTCGGTGGTGGTGGCACTGCCACCAAGATCAGGGGTGAGTTGCTTACCGCTGCCGATGACCGTGCGGATGGCTGTGCGCAAACGCGTGCCCTGTTCCGTAAATTCAAGATAGTCCAGCATCATGGCAGAAGCCAGCAGCAAGGCTGTGGGGTTAGCGATGTTCTTACCCGCGATATCCGGAGCACTCCCATGAACAGCCTCAAATATGCCCCGGTTATCACCAATATTGGCACCTGGTGCCAGCCCCAGCCCGCCAACCAAACCTGCGCAGAGGTCCGATAGAATGTCACCAAAAAGATTGGTGGTAACGATGACATCAAACCGATGCGGGTTCATAACCAGTTGCATCGCGCAATTATCAACGATCATTTCTTCGCATTCGATGTCGGGGAAATCCTTGGCGATATCGCGGGCAACTTCAAGAAACAGACCCGAGGTGGACTTCATGATGTTTGCTTTATGCACAACCGTTACCTTTCGGCGTCCGAGCTGCGTTGCAAGCTTAAAAGCATGTTGAATGACGCGGGTACATCCTCTGCGCGTGACCACGCTACGTAACTCGGCCCGCTCTCCATCCTCACTGCGAACATGCCCTACCCCGGAATAAAGGCCTTCCATATTTTCCCGCACGACCAGGATATCGATATCCGTATAACGCAGGGTCGCGCCAGGAATGGATAACGCAGGTCGAACGTTGGCAAACAGATCAAAATGCTGCCGCAAGGAAACGTTAACGGAACTGAAGCCCCGGCCAATGGGTGTTGTAATGGGGCCTTTCAGCGCAACCGGGTTGACTTCAATCTTCTGGAGCGTCTCCTCTGGCACAAGATCCAGCCCCTGCTTCAGCGCGTCCCCTCCAGCAATGGCGTACTCAAAGTCCAGGCCGCAATTCAGGTGGTCAAGGATTTGTATCGTCGCCTGCACGATGTCAGGACCGATGCCATCACCTGGCAGCACTGTTACTTTTGTCATTATCTGGATCGACCTGCAATTGAATATTGAAATTACTCAATAAGACTAAAGATTGCCAGTGTCCGCTGACTCCAATGCCTCGCTGAGAAACTTAACCCGGGCCCGCCAGGCATCTTCACAGGACTGGGTCCAGCTATCACCCGCCGTCTCTCGCACGGCATCGGCGAAGGCATTGAAGAGTTGTCGATACATCGGTCGCGATACGTTGTAGGCCAATTCGTGATTCTTCAGTTCAAAGTCAAGATAGGTTTGCTCGAGTTCAACATCTTCGGTCATGAGCAATCGTGTCACCTCATCAAGCATTCGCCCTTTGGTGAGCTCATCCATATGCTCCATTAAAGATCGCGCCTCATCACTGGCGCCATAAAAAAGCGCGTAGATACGCTGATAGATGTCGGTCTCACTATCCGCAAGGAGCGCCAGGCTTTTTTCTATTTGTGCTGACATAATGTGCTTCAGTGTAAAATCAGCACTCATTATAATGACCACCCCCCGAGAAATGGCTTGATCTATGGCAAAGAAAGAATCGCGATTCCTTAAACAACAGAAAATTGCCGTTGGTGCGCTCGCCGTGGTTGTTATTGCCATTGTTAGCTATCTTTCATGGATAACCGTACAGGACACGCCGCTTGGCGAATTCGTAGAAGGTGAACACTATCAGGTTATCGAGAACCCGAGGCGCATAAGATCAGAGCAGATAGAGGTCATGGAGTTTTTCAGCTATGCCTGCGTACACTGCTACAACTTTGACCCGGTGATTCATGCGTGGGCCGAGTCCCAGGGCGATCAAATCAATTTTATTCAAATGCCAGCTGTTGCCAGCGAATGGTGGCGACTGCTGGGGCGCCATTACCTCACGCTGAAAGCCATGGACAAACTCGACGGCAATCACATCGCCTTCTTCAGGGCGATTCATGACGCACGACAGGTTTTTAACACCCCGGAGCAACTCATCGCTTTTGCAACGTCCACCGGCATCGACCGGGACGCCTACCTGGCGGCATTTAACTCCACGGAAGTCACTTCCGACCTCGCCAGAGCAGACCAGATGGCGCGACGGATGCGAATCGCTGCAGTGCCGAGCATTGTTGTCCAGGGCAAGTATCTGGTGCAGACGACCAGTCAGGTGGGCCCGCGCAGAATGCTGGATGTCATCGAATATCTTGTCGAACAGGTGAAGGCAGAACAAAACGCGGGCTAAACTGCGCGGCTTTAATCGTCCAGATTGAGCCGGCTATCCGGATCCACGCGTTTGATGGTAAAACTTTGATCGGGGTCATCAAAAACCTCCGCTGGGCGACGTTGCATCACTCGCATTGATGACATATTGACCCGCCACGGCAGTATCTCGACCTGAACAAGACGCATTTGTACCCCTGGATCCTGGCTGGCAATTCGCTCAGCAGCCTCGAGCGATCCGGTTCGAAGCAACATGACGCTGAGCATCGCTTCGCCAGCCGAAGGTTGAATTTCACCTCCCATCACAATCAGGTCCTGCCGATGGAGTTCACGCAGGTACTCATGATGCTGTTTCAGACCCGGCTGCAATGCATAGCTGATCGAATCGTTCCAGGAACTGCCCGGCGAATAACTGAGCAGAAAGTAGTCCGCGGATTCTTCTCCGTAAACAACCGGTAGCATCATCAGCCACAAAAACAGTACGCGGCAGGCGTCAGTCACTGATCTTCTTACTGAGATGAGGCATTGAAGCTGGGTCTTTCGGGTCCAGAAATCGTTTTTCGGTACCGGAGCGGGTTACATTTTCGTAAGTACCATCGTAGCGTTTCTCCAGTTTGGTAAATCCAAGATTCTTGAGTTCGCTATTTCCTGCGGGCGTATTCGCCATCGGCGGGGTTGTAATGATTTTTCGGACACTTGTCTCTGGTGGCGTTGCGCCGGTCTCAATACCGGCAAGCTCACACAAGGTACCCCAGGATTTAACCTCGGTTGCAATGCTATGCACAACCTCGATGGTGGTCGCATTTTCGTCACAAAAATAATCGTAGCGCGGCAAGACAATCCTCCCTTACCTGAACCTGAAATCAGTGTTTCTCTGTTCCGCTGATGTTACCTGTGTTCGGTGCAGAATGAGAAGAATAGTCACGTTGAATCACACGGCCGCCGGCCCAGGAAACTGTTCGCGAAGCAAACGCTTGAGCACCTTGCCATTGGCGTTTCTGGGTATCACATCAATAAACGCCGCACCTTTTGGCAATTTGAAACGTGCAAGTTTGCCATCACAATGTGCCAAAAGCGCTTCTTCGGTGAGCGACCCGGCCTTGCTCACAACGATGGCAAACGGAGATTCCCCCCACTTTTCGCTGGGCTGGCCAATGACCGCAACCTCAGCAACGTCAGGATGCGACAGGATCACATTTTCGATTTCAGCGGGATAGACGTTTTCACCGCCTGAAATGATCATGTCCTTGATCCGATCCTGAATGTAAACAAAGCCCGACTCATCCAGGGTTGCCACATCACCGGTGCGTAACCAGCCATCCTGGGTCAGCGTCTCTGCCGTTGCATCCGGCCGATTCCAGTATTCCTTCATGATGTGTTTGCCACGAACCCAGACCTCACCCTGCACGTCAGGTGCCGCGTCCGAACCATCATCAGTGACGACCCGGATATCGGTATGAAAGAAACCCCTGCCCGTTGAACCAATTTTTGTGAGCGCATCTTCCGCTGTGATGAGACAGGCTGGCCCACAACTCTCGGTCAGGCCATAGATCTGATGGATCTGGATACCGATGTCTGCATATTGTGAAATCAAATTCACTGGCAACGGTGAAGCGCCACTCTGAATCCACCTGACAGATCCATGGTCATAATCTTCACGGGAGGGCGACTGAATCATGAAATTGAGCATCGCCGGTACCAGCAGACCGGTTGTGATTTTCTCTTCTTCAATCAGCTGCCAGGCCCGGGCGGGGTCAAATTCTCGCATCACCACGCTGGTAGAGCCGGCGTAGACATTCATGGTTACTGGCGTCAGCGAACCCACGTGGAACATCGGGAGGGCCGCCAGGTAGCGATCTGACTCATGCACATCTGCTGTCGCCAGAAACGTCGACAACGCCCACTGCATCGTATTGTGAGTATGCACGACCCCTTTGGGCAATCCCGTTGTGCCTGATGTGTACATGATATAAAGGAGATCATCATCTTTTGCGGTGATCTCCGGTTCTTGCCTTGCACCAGCATTACGCCCGGCCTCATAGTCGAGAGAAAACGCGGTATCGGCACTGTCCTGCGAATGTATCCAATGCTGAATGTCAGTCTTGTCACCTCTGCCGTGAAGCTCCGATGCAAGATCAAGAAACTCGTTTCCAAATACCAGTACCGTGGCGCCACTGTCTTTGAGAATAAACTCCAGTTCATCGGCAACCAGTCGCCAGTTCAACGGCACAACCACCGCACCAATTTTGGCCACGGCAAAATAGGCCTCAAAAAACTCGATACTGTTCATCATCATGACTGCGACCCGATCACCTTTGCTGACCTCAAGGCCGAGCAGGTAATTCGCAGTCTGATTAACCCGTCCGTTAAGATCAGCAAACGAAACACGCAGGCCTGAAGCGCTATCAACATAGGCTTCACGGTGGCCACTTAGCTGGGCGCGCTTCGTCAACAAAAGGCCAATATTGGTATCCATAATGAGTCCTCGAATAAACTTTTTTGAATGTTCGCTGTGGTTCTCAGCGCCCTCCATCGAAGCAGACTGACCAGTCTAATTTCAGTACACAACCACGATCAGAACCTGCACCCTGTTTTTCCCGCAGGGCACCGATGAAAGACCTTTAAGAATAACCCTTTTGTTCGTACACTGCCTGTAATCCTACTATTTCAACCGCATCATGAATGCACCAGTCGTGGAAGTACCCGCCCAGGGAAGCAGAATTGTCCGGGGCGGCGATGACGTCCTGCTTTTTGGCCAGCCACCTGAAGTACTAAAAGGTTTGCTGGTCAACAACGTCACTGCTTTCGAAACCATCGTCCTCACCGATGTCCGTGAAAAAGACGGGTCGCTGACAAACAACCTGGAATTCCCGATCTACTTTTTCCTGTTTGTCATGAACGGACTGGCCCAGGGGAAAAAACTCAACCTGGTTGGCGAACAAGCTGACATCAGTCAGGCACTTCGGTTGCTGCGTTTTACGCTGATGGGGCCAACATCTGAGGAACTTGAGCAATGGGAAACGCAGGCGGCACTCAAGACTGAGTGGCTGGCAGTGGCAGAAGCAATTGCACTCAAGTATCCCGACGGTTCTACGATCCCGGTTGAAGAGTTCTTCAACGCAACACCCTTTATTGATGGAGAAGCACAGGTTGGGTCTTTAACGATCAAGCACGTCGGGACCGATCATTATGTTGTCTCAGAACAGGGTAACGGTGTTGACGTTAATCTGAATCAGGACTTTGATATCCAACCCTGCTACCCCGTACAAAAAGACTACGTACCCGGGGGACTGGTAAAGCTCGGACTGGAAATTCTCGGAGGTGCCTCGGGCTTCACGCCCGATGAACCCTGCACGGGTCTCGCGCTGTGCTACAACGGCGACTACCTGTTAATCGACTCCATCCCGTTTCTTGACCAGCATCTGGTAGCCCGGGGAATTTCAAAAAATCAGGTTTCGGCTGTTTTACTGACGCATCTGCACGACGATCACTGCGCCATGTTCCCGCTGATGCTAATGCCACATCGCGTCGAAGTTATTACAACGCGGGAAATTTTTGCCATGGCGATGGAAAAACTCGCCTGCAGCCTCGGCTGGTCAGTTGACGTCGTTGCAGAACACTTCACGTTAATCGAGGTAACCCCGGGCAAATCACTGAACTACTATGGACTGGATATACTGCCGCACGTAACCGTTCACAGTATCCCGACAATAGGTGCCACCTTCAGCACGATTCATCGTGGCTATGAACGGCAGATTTGTGTTGTTGGCGATAATCACACAATGACCACCATCCGCGAACTCCATGAAGCCGGGCATGTACGTGATGAAACCCTTAACAATCTGGAACGGCTCTACACGGAAAGGTTCAGTCTGTTGGTTGCCGATGGTGGCGCCGGTGCTATCCACGGTGACCCGGCAGATGCGTTGAAGTCCAATGCAGATCGCGTGGTGTTTGTGCACGTTGAGCAACTGCCGAACGAATTCGATACCACTTTTTCACTGGCCAGTTCCGGGAAACGCTACACGGTCATTGAAGGCGACCCCAGTGTCTACACGTCGCAGGTCAACCACTACCTCACCAGTTGGCTGGGTGAGCCCTTCCCAAATCGCTGGATGCGAAGCCTGCTCGCTGAAGAGGAAATCCGCAAGTACAACGCCGATGACGTCATTATCGTGCAGGACACGGACACACGAGGTTTTGTCTATCTGATCCTCACCGGCTATTGCGATGTGGTGCAGCACGATGGCAAACAATTCAATACCGTTGCCAGCTTGCAGGCAGGCGATGTCATTGGCGAGATGGCGGTGATCACGGGCGTTGGTACGCGAAACGCATCGGTGGTTGCCCGAACGCCCGTCACTGTCTGCGTCTTCGCAGAAGAAACCTTCGCGGCGTTTATCGAAACGGAAGGCTTTCGAGATAAGCTGCTCAACCGTTGGGCACTGAGACCCGTTGTTAAAGCTTTACCTCAGTTCAACATGATGACTTCGACCACACTGGAGAAGGTTGGCAACATTGCGCGTTTTGAGCATCTCGACGCTGGCGACACCCGGCGATTCGATGACTCTGCCTGGTACATCATCGCCGACGGCAGCGTCGAAGATGATGAAGGCAAGCGAGGCATGGCAACCGAATATGGCTGGCGCCCCTTTGCTGAAGATAACTGCACATCGGTAACCTGCCTGACCGATTGCCGTTTAATCAAATTCCGCCGGGACCAACTTGAAAACCTGCGCTTGGAAGTACCACAGGTAAACTACTATCTGCGCAAGCAACGGATCGGTCTCGCCGATGCTCAGGTTGACTGGCTGCTGGGCGAGGTACCGATCTACTAGCTCCCGACGACCACCAGGGGAACCCTGCCAAAGAACCGGCATCGATCACTCACGCGCTGCCTCGGCAAGAATATCGGCCAGTGACGGCCTGTTCTCGCGAATCTCAGCCTCTGTCAAACCTTCAAGGGAATGGGGGAACTTAAGCCACTGATCAGTCTCATGGAGGTAGAAATCAGGCACCCGATCGGTCAGGTTTCTGGCGGGTTTGTAATAGGGTACGGCGACTCGCACCTCCCCTGGCATATTGCGCCTGGCGCGCTTCGCGAGGGTCGCCAGAATCGCGGCAATCGAGCGGCCTGTGTCAAAGACATCATCAACCACCAATAATCGGTCGGTGGCAGACACGTGATTAACCAGATAATCCAGGGAGTAAACGTTAACCTCTTCCCTGCCATCATCAATGTCTTCATAAGATGACGTCCTGATCGCAATATGGTCTGCATCGATATCGCACATCCGGAGGTATTCCTGCACAGCGACACCTATAGGCACGCCGCCACGCCAGACCGCGACAATGAAACTCGGTTTGAAACCGGCCTCTGCAACCATCGCACCCAGGCGCCAGCTGTCTTCCAATAGCGATTGGGCATCAAGATAAAGTTTTTGCATTGTGGAGCTGTTATTCTCATCAGATCGCGTTCAGCCTAATTTGACCAGCAAGTGATTGACAAGCAGTTTCTCTCGGAACAAGACGTGATGGAAGACAGCTTCCGTCTCGGCGTCTCTATCTATAACAGTGGCTTCAAACCCAGTTTCATTGTCGGACTCTGGCGTGGCGGCAGCACAGTTGGCATCTATGTGCAGGAATGTCTGCAGACCCTGGGTGTGAAGACAGACCACATGGCTGTGCGGACCTCCTATGAAGGTGCGCTGAGTTACGATGACATGGTGCGCAACCCGAATGACCGAATTCGCGTCCACGGGACACAATATCTTTTTGATAGCCTCAATCAGGATGATCGACTACTGATTGTGGATGACGTCTATAGCAGCGGTTACAACGTTCAGGCAGTCGTTAAAGAGCTTCAGGCGGGACTGAGAAAAAATATGCCTGTCGAGGTAAAGATCGCGGCACTCTGGTACAAGCCTGACAAAAAGCGGGTCGAGGCAGCACCAGACTACTACTACGACACTACCGATAAGTGGTTAGTGCTCCCCTACGAACTAACGGGACTATCCCGTGAAGAAATCAAACAACACAAACCAGCCGTGTGGGCACAATTGAACAAACCGTCCTGATGAGCGCCGCTCGTGTTGCCGTTATCATCGTCAACTACAACAGCGGCCGGTTATTGGAGCGCTGCCTGCAGAGCCTGTCTGCTCAAACTGTCCGACCGGATCATGTTGTCGTTGTTGATAATGCATCATCCGAATCCCTTTCCGATCTGGTGCTCAGGGAACTGACCGCCGTCGAGGTGATCAGAAGCCACGAAAACCTGGGCTACGGCGGCGCCATCAACCGCGCGCTGGCCACGTTGCCCGCCGTCGATTATGTCTGCTGTTTGAATCCTGACGCGTTTCCCGAACCCAACTTTCTTGAATCCCTGATGCACGCAGGCGCACAACATCCACAGGCAGGCGCATTTGCCTGCTTGATGCTAAAAGATGAGAACCAACAGATCATTGACGGTGCCGGTGATGAACTCCACGTTTCAGGTTTACCGTGGCGGAGATATCATGGCGTACCTCTGAGGGCCGTATCACTCAGGCATGAACCGGTTTTCGGCGCGTGCGCCGGTGCAGCCATGTATCGCCAAACCGCTCTTAAGGACGTCGCAGGATTTGATGCCAGCTATTTCATGTACGTTGAAGATATTGATCTCGGGTTCAGACTGCAGCTTGCAGGCTATCCCTGTATGTTTGTCCCCGATGCCGTCGTCCGGCACATCGGCTCAGCGATCACCGGCCACCGCAGCGATTTCTCGACCTACTATGGCCATAGAAACCTCGTCAGGAACTATTTCAAGAACATGCCGATGCCGCTGTTAATCATCCTGCTGCCAGTTCATGTGGTGATGAATATTGTCACGGCCATATTACTCACCGGTCGCGGTGCTGGCACCGCAGTCTGGAGAGCGAAGTACGACGCCTTCCGGCAACTACCCGAGGCCATTGGCGCAAGAAGCGCGGTCCTGCGCAGAACTTCAGTCAAAGCAATCTGGTCACTGCTGAACAAACAGTTACTTCGGCGAAGACGTTAATCTGCTAACCGAACGCGAGTCGCTCGTAAAAGCCCTGGTCAAAAAACCACCGATTTCTGTCGTAGCAGAGTTGTTCCATTTCGGCGTCATACACCGACGAGAAATGCTCGTGTGGACTGGCGTTATGGTGCGGTAACTCGTAGTCGGGATCGAGATAAGGGGCAAGATGCCCGGCAATATCTTCGAGCAGAGATTCGAACCGGAGAATCCTAAGGTTATCCGGGATCGCGCCGTCGATATGGAAATAAAGGTCCAGCCTCGGCGGGTTATAACCAAAAAAGGGTGCTTCTTTAAGGTAATGGCGATAATCATGCGCCAGCGCAATGGCCTGCGCTTTACCGCGATCCTGAGGCAAATCTTTACGCAAATAGGCGTAACGCGACAGCTCCAGATCATAGGGGTTTCTCATCACGACAAAGATCTTCTCAAACTCGCTGAGATCGCCGTTATGCTAGTCGAAATATGTTGCCGCCTCACCGAGTTGTTCGTGCCGAAACCCCGGCAGTCTGCTTACGCCTTCAATCACCGTTACCGCTTCGACCGGCTCGGTGATATACACAGGTCGTGGAAGGCTGTCCGCAAGTAACTGCGTCAGACTCATACCCGCGGTCTTGGGAGTATGAATAAACAACACTTTATCGTTCCAGATCATACTTTCCCGGGCACCAGCTTTTGATACTGTGCCAGCACGTCATCTACATCGCCGGTCGCGGCGACGGCGCCCTGGTGTATCCAGACGAGCCTGTCACAAACCTCGCGGATCAGCGCCTCGCTATGAGAGACAACAATGACCGTCTTGTCTGAGTTAATCTTTTCTTTCATCGCAGCGGTCGATTTTTGCCTGAAGCCCTGGTCCCCAACACCGAGGATTTCATCGACCAGAATAATGTCAGGATCCGCGGTAATCGCTACCCCAAAACTCAGGCGCGCTTTCATACCGGAGGAATAATTGCGGAAGGGATCATCAATGGCAGGCCCCAGTTCGGCGAAGGCAATGATTTCATCCAGCTTGCTATTAATCTGCTGACGGCTGAGCCCCATCAGCATACCGCTCAACACAGCATTATCTCTGCCGCTCAGATGCGGTAAAAAACCCAGATTCAGCGTCAAAAGCGAAGCCGTAGAGACATGACGCGCAACCTGCCCCTCATCGGGATCAAGGACACCGGCAAGCACTCGCAACAGCGTTGATTTGCCGGCACCGTTACGACCGATCACGCCCAGGGTTTCGCCCTTGTTCACTGCAAACGATATATCGCGAATCGCCCAGACCTTCTCGCGGTTAAAGAGCGATACCCGACGACGATAAAACACCCCGACCTGATCAAGGCTGAGTACAACGGACATCAGTAGTTACCCTCAATCATGAAGTCCCCGGCAATGACGTTGAGTACAGCTTCACTACTGAAACATGTCTTGATCGTTTCGCGTCCGGACAACGACAATGTCTGCAGCTGCGCTTCATCACCATAGACATCTAGAATCATTGCCGCCATTGCCTCGGCGTCATCTGCTATCGACAGGCATTCCTCGGCCCCGGGGATCCCCTCGGCACCAATCCCCGTGGTGACAACGGGGACACCCAGGGACAGGGCTTCCAGCACCTTACCTTTGACACCAGCCCCGAACCGAAGTGGCACAATGCTGATCCTGACCGATGTATAAAGCGCCGACAGTTCATCATCAGACAGGAAGCCGTGGATCTGTATCGTCTCGGAAGCCAGCACCTGGATTTCTTCCGGCATATTCGAGCCCACAACATGCAGGACCAGGTCAGGTAAAGACTGGCGCAGGGTGCCAAACACGTCATCGATAAACCAGCGGAGGCCATCTGCGTTTGGTGGATGATTAAAGCCACCCACAAACAGTAAGCCTCGGCGGTCCGTAAACTCGATATCACCCTGTTCGAACTGGTCATAGGCATACAGGGGTATCGCCTTAACGTTGATATCTGGCCGAACGCCGCTGATTTCCGCTACTTCCACATTGGACGGATAGTAGATCACGTCGAATTTATCAAACAGCGCATATTCGGTCCGCCGCCAGCGTTTCGCCTCTTGCTCAACCGGCTCGGAGTACTCAAGCGCCAGTTGTCGTTCGAGTCTGAGATAGTGCAGATCATGACCGAAGTAGATCGTTCTCGGCCGCGGCGACATGGCATTAATAAAATCGATATAGCGCTCGGCGATATGTGGCCGCATAAGATAAACCACGTCCACATAGCCCGGGGTTTCCGTCAGCCACTGCTGCCAGTTTTTCTCGTAGTGCGGACCATGTAAAACTTCTATGCCGAGGGACTCAAGCGCGGCAGTGTAAGGCTCGTGCTTAAAGAAATTGTCACCGAGAAACTTCACGTTACAGCCCGCAGAGACCAGCAGTTTCAGGTAAAAGAATGTGGAACGGGAACCGGCGTCTTTATCGTAGTGCGGCACATAGTGATCGATCACCAAGACAGTGGTCTTGTTTCGGGACCGTTCACGGGCCAGCTGTACGGATTCGCCATTGTCGAAGTGTTCGGCGTCCAACACCTCGGCCCATTTTTCACGAAACACGGTCTGATTAACGACCTGATGCTGCTTGATGCCAGCGCTTTCATCCGTGCCATGAGACTTGCCTTCAAAGTGCACCACGACCGAAGCAGGTTGATACATCACGCGATAGCCCGCAGCCCGCATAGCAAAAGCCAGGTCTGTGTCCTCGTAGTAGGCGGGTACCAGCGCTTCGTCAAATTTACCAAGATCGAGGAATAACTGTTTCGGGAAAAGAATTGCCGCACCGGAAACATAGTCCACTTCTTTGACATAGTTAAATTCAGGCGCATCAGCCTGCTGATTGCGGCCGTAGTTCCAGCCGCTGGCATCTCGCCAGACAATACCGCCTGCTTCCTGCAAGGTGCCGTCCGGGTATATCAGTTTGGAACCAACCAGCCCCGCATCCGGAAAGGTATCAAACACCTCCAGCAGCGTGTCCAGCCATCCGTGGCGTACGGTCGTGTCATTGTTAAGCAGATAAACGTAGTCACCGCGACAATGATCAATAGCGCGGTTACAGGAGCGCAGGAAACCCAGGTTCTCAGGATGCTGGACAACCCTGACGCCGCCAATGGCTGCCAGAACAGCCGCCGTATTGTCAGTGGAACAATCATCGGCAATCACCACTTCAATCGGGACAGCAGGCATCGCGGCATGGATGGATTGCAAACAGGCAACGGTATACTCAATCTGGTTATAGACAGGAATCAGCACAGAGACGAGGGGTTCCGGTGACGTGTGCAGAGTCAGATCTACCCGGTGTCCCTCGGGTATCTCCTGCGGCTCGGCCAGATCGACGGTATCCGCACTTTCGTTGAGCACCTGTTGATAGTTACCAGCAACCTGCTCTGCCAGGCCCTGTTGATCTGTCAGCAACCGGAAAAAATTTCTGACACGTCGCACCGATAACAACTTAAGCGTTTCAATGGGGTGCGCAATGCATGATCGAAGCAATCTTACGATCGCCGCCGCGCCTCGATTGCCTTCTAATTTCGGCATCAAAATGAGGGATACAGGTTTTCTAATTGGGAACGTCAGGAGCCGCCCCAAACGATAGGAAACGGACTGCAAAACGTCTGTGTGAATGCGGTCAAAATCGGCCATATGACGTTGGTAGCCCGTGACCTGTTCCCGATAACCCGTGACCTGTTCCTGAAACTCGTCAACACGAACACGATAATCCGCAAGCTCAGCATGCAGCGCACTCAGCTGTTCAGCGCGAGTCTCATTACGATGTTTTTGAGACTTTAACGCCGCAACAACGCCTTCTGGGTCATTGACCGCCTCAATATCGGGGAGATCCTTGAGCAGCAAGGCGGCTTCACTGATAATTTCATTCAGACTCTCTCGTTGCTGCGCCAATATCCCGGCGTTCTCAGACAACCGGTTCGCCCGTTCCTGTAACTCAGTTTCATTTGCTGACAAACGATCGTTAGCCCGGCCAACATCCGCAATCAACTCGTCCCGATCCTGCTCCAGGGCCAGAATGTGTTTCTCCCGCTCATCGACAAGCGCTGCCCGCCCGGACAGCTCATCAATTCGCTGCTCGAGTGCGCGCTTGACCTGAACATCTCTAACCAGTTGCAGCGCCTGAAGCGCAGCGTACTGATCCGCTTCAAAGTGAAATGTCGGCACAACTGATGGCTCATCACGTGCGCGGGCCGTCAGATACGTCACCAGGTCGAGCAATGCCGGGAACACATCCGGGTGTTTTGCCAGCGCCGCCAGATCATGTTCATGATGACAAAGCTCCGGATTAACAAAGTGTTGAGAAAATTCGCTGGCCGCCGGGGCATCCAGCGGCGCATCCAGATAAGTGGCCATCCGATTCAGCGCTTCAATCGGATCTGACAAAAAACCCTGGTAAGCCACCACAAACGGTTCCGGTCCAGCAGAACTCAACGCGGCACTTTCATAAAGGTAATCCAACATCAGTGCCTGTGCGGGCACCATGTCGTTGCGCCGCTGCAGTGAGCCGGCAACGGAAAGCGGGTTTCGGTGCACAAAGATATAGCGCGCATCAATCTGATTAGCCGCAAAACGCGCTGACCAGAATGGCAACAGCAGACAGAGCCTGGGATCCTTGAGCGCGAGTTTCGACGTGTTGGCAAATTTGTCGGCCAGCAGTTGATCGGCGGCAGCTTCATACTCGGCTGGAAAGTGAACTGGCGAGCGCGGCGGCAGATCCCAACTGGCTGCGCCGTAAGCAAGCAACGTTTCATTCAGGCGCACCACATCGAGGTCTTCCCAGAAGCCAGTGGGATTATCAGTGCCAGCAGGCATCAGATTGTCGCCCAGAGAATACCCGAGTAGTTCCATACTCTTGGTAACGAGGCTGGTACCCGAACGGTGCATGCCTAATATGACGACAAGTTGCTTAGGCATTGTGTCGAATTGCGATGAGGCGAGCGCCTAGCTTAACACGAGTGAGTGCCAGCATGGGCGCCGCCCGGGCGCTATGAGCTAGTTACCTGACGGGATTTTATTGAATGGCAGGCCTTTGTCAGCCCGCATATCTTCCGGCAGTCCAAGAACTCGCTCCGAAATAATATTGCGCAAAATCTGATCGGTACCCCCTTCGATTCGCACTGCCGGCGAGCGCATAAGCATGGCCTGCAAGCGCGCAGAACCAGATGCAATTTCCGGATCCATAATGGCCCCGGACAACCCCTGAAGATCGATAGCGTACTTGGCGATGTCTTGCATCATGCCGCCAGCGACCAGCTTGCCGATACTGTTTTCCGGCCCCGGTGTCTCGCCTTTTGAGAGCGCTGAAATTGCCCGGGAAGCCGTATTCTTAAGACCTGAACTCTTGGCGTACCAGTCTGCCAGCCTTGAGCGAACCGCAGGATCATCGATGGCATTCCCAGAGGCAACACGCAGTTCATCAACCAGTGCCTTGATCTCCGGAAAGCCCGTCGCAATACTGCCACCAATCGCAAGCCGCTCATTCATCAGCGTTGTCAGAGAGACCTTCCAGCCTTCACCCACCGCACCCAGCCGCTGCGCATCGGGAATACGGACGTTGTCAAAATAAACCTCGTTAAAGCCGCTATCACCGTTTGCCTGTTTGATCGGCCGGATATCAACGCCTTCACTCCGCATATCCAGAAAGAACATGGTGAGCCCCTTGTGCTTGGGGACTTCAGGATCTGTTCGCGTAATCAGGATGCCGTAGTCACTATGCTGCGCACCGGACGTCCAGATCTTCTGACCGTTAATGACCCAGTCATCTCCGTCTTTTTCGGCCCGGGTCCGCAGACCTGCCAGATCAGATCCCCCATGTGGCTCGGAAAACAGCTGACACCAGACTTCTTCGCCGCTGGCCAGCCTGGGCAGAAACCTTTCCTTCTGCGATTCACTGGCATAGGCCATCACGGTCGGCGCGCACATGCCCTGGCCAATAATAAAGGTCCTTGAAAGCTGCGCATAGACACCTTCTTCCTGGTTCCAGATAACACTCTGGATCGGTGTGGCGCCTTGACCGCCATACGCCTTCGGCCACTGAATACAGGCCCAACCTGCATCCGCTTTCTTCTTCTGCCATTGCTTGGCTTCTGTCAGCGGATCAAATTCACCGGTCCTGGTGGAACCAAAACCACTCGTTGAAAGTGGCTCGTAAAGGTATTCAGGCGCATTGGCAGCGATCCATGCCCTCGCCTCCTGGCGAAATACTGCTTCTTCTTTTGTATCACTAAAGTCCATCAGTCGATCTCCCCGTCAAGCCGCGTCTGGCAATGCTGAAATAAGTTTATCTTCCCAGGTGGAAAGCCCGCCCAGTATCAGGGTCAGGTAGTTCGAGCGCCGATAATAAAGATGACAATCAAACTCCCAGGTGAACCCCATACCACCGTGAACCTGGATATTGTCCCTGGCACACAGCTGAAAAGCCTGAGTTGCGGAAACCCTTGCGGTGGCCGCAGCCAGCGGCAGATCATCGGCGTCGTTCTGCAGTGCCCAGGCGGCGTAATAACAGTTGGATTCAGCAAGTTTCAGGGCCACGTACATATCGGCCATCATGTGCTTGAGCGCCTGAAAAGAACCAATAGGTCGGCCAAAGGCAAATCGCTCTTTGGCGTAATTCACCGCCATATCCAGCGCCCGTTCAGCACCGCCTAACTGCTCGAAGGCATACAGCACGGCAGCGTGATTATAGATATCTGCCAGCGCCTCGGCACCATCTTTGACTTCCGAAAGCGCTTCTCCGGCAACCTTGTCGAACGTCAGGGTCGCTGACGCCATGGTGGGATCAACCGCTTCAACCGAAGCTCGCATACTATCGTCAAGCTCGACGATAACCAGCGACAAGCCAGTGCCGTGACTCGCAACCACAATCGCAATGTCAGCAACCATGCCATGCGGCACGATCAGCTTCGTACCCGACAATTTTCCGTCAGAGAAGTTTGTGCTGACGGCATCAGGACGAAACTCCTGAACACCTTCGCTGACTGCCAGTGTGCCTGTCACCTGACCACTTGCCAGCATCGGCAACCACTTTTCCTTTTGATCCGCGCTGCCAAAGCGAGAAATCGCCTCTGCGCAGAGATAGATCGAGGATGAGAAAGGAACCGCTGCCAGATGTCCGCCTAGTTCCCGGGCGGCGAGACACAGTGTCAGATAGCCCATGTCCACACCGCCATAGGCCTCTGCGATCGCTGTACCCTGGACACCCATTTCTGCAAGGCCCTGCCAGACCTTGTCTGATTGCAGCGTCTGGCCTTCCAATACGGCGCGATGCTCATTTGCGCCACAATTGTCCTGTAAAAATCGACGAATCTGGTCCTGGACCATCTTTTCGTCATCAGAAAAATCAAAGTTCACGTTTTAATCCTGCTGAATAAGTCAGCCAAGCAAGCTACCCGCTACTTACACAACAGTCAATCGCATCCAGCGCTCAAAAACACCCGCCGGCTGGTATCGCCGGCGGGTGGATAGTTACTTCATGTTTCCCTACTATCTGGTTCTTTCCTTACGATTGAATGGCACCAATGTCTGAACAGAACAGTAATACCCCAGCGAATATCAATAACGCAGAAGCCCAGAAAAAGTGGGCGATTGACGTCGACGTTGACCCTTATAGCCTGCCAATAGAACAATTAGACCCCGCACATCCTTCCCTGTTTGAGCACAACAAATTCTGGCCATACTTTGAACGCCTGAGAAAAGAGGACCCCGTTCACTATTGTCCCGAAAGCATGGTGGGGCCTTACTGGTCAGTCACGAACTACAAAGACATCATGCACGTGGACACCCATCACGAGGTGTTCTCATCGGACATTAACAATGGTGGTATCCGCATGGGCGGACGACCTGTGGAGAACCCGGAAGAGAATTCCATGTTCCACCTGCCGATGTTCATCATGCAGGACCCACCGAAGCATGATGAACAGCGGGCGGTTGTTGCGCCTTCTTTCACGCCACCGCGCCTGCAGGAACTTAAAGAACTGATTCGCGAGCGGGCCGGTAATATTCTGGATAACCTGCCCAGAAACGAAGAGTTCAACTGGGTAAGGCAAGTCTCCGTCGAACTGACCGGTCAAATGCTGGCGACTATTTTTGGGGTGCCGCAGGAAGATCGCCACAAGCTGATTCACTGGTCTGATACGGTTGAAAACATCAGCAATCCTGACGTGTTTGATACGCCGGAAGAAGGCTTTAAGGAACTCTGGAAGTGTTTCGAATACTTTGACGCCGTCTGGAAAGACCGTCAGGCCATGTCTGAACCTGGGACAGACCTCATCTCAACGCTGGTCCACGGCGAAGCGACCAAAAACATGCCGCCGAACGAATTCCTCGGCAATATGCTACTGCTGATTGTGGGCGGCAACGATACCACCCGAAATTCTATTTCCGGCGGCGTCCTGGCACTTAACCAGCACCAGGATGAGTACAGCAAACTGAAAGCCAACCCCGGCCTGATTCCAAAAATGGTACCCGAGATCATTCGTTGGCAGAGCCCGGTAGCCCATATGTGTCGCACCGCCACCGAATCCGTTGAGCTAGGCGGCAAGCAGATTGCTGCCGGCGACAAGGTTGTGATGTGGTATATCTCCGGCAACCGGGACGAAAGCATGATTGATCGGGCCAGCCAGTTCATTATCGATCGTGGCAACCCAAGGCAGCACCTGTCTTTTGGGTTTGGTATCCATCGCTGCGTCGGCAATCGCCTCGGAGAAATGCAGCTTAATATTCTCTGGGAGGAAATCCTGAAGCGATTCGACAACATCGAAGTCACCGGAGACCCCCAATATCTGAGATCCAACTTTATTCACGGCATTACAGATTTGCCCGTCACCATTCCCGCATAAACAGACCAATAAAAGGAACAGGCTTATGAATTTCGAATTTTCAGAGGAGCAGGACCTGCTGAGGGAGCAGGCACAGGGATTTCTCAGAGACCATTGTCCACCCGCCGTTGTGAGACGCATTCTGGAAGGCGAAGAGCCTTATGCCGCGGATCTCTGGCAAAAGGTTGTCGAGATGGGCTGGACCGCAACCGTAATTCCTGAGAATTATGGGGGACTGGGGCTGACCTATCTGGAGTTATCCGTCATCGCAGAAGAACTGGGCAGAGCACTGGCTCCCCTGCCCTTTTCATCATCTGTTTACCTCGCCACTGAAGCGCTCCTGCTTGGCGGCAGCGAAGAACAGAAGCAGCAATACCTGCCCAGGCTTGCTGAAGGCAGCCTCATTGGCTGCCTTGCGGTCGCCGAGTCTGCCGGACAAACCACCGCCGCGGCGCTCAAGACCCGTGTGGATAGCAATAAGATGACTGGCGAGAAACTGCCGGTCGCCGATGGTGACGTCGCTGATTTCGCCATTGTCATTGCCAGCGAAAAAACCGGTGATGGCGCGACCGCCTACCTCGTCGATCTGAATGATGCCGGCGTTACTCGTGAGCAGATTAAAACAATCGACCCCAGCCGATCGCATGCCAGGATCAGCTTTTCCGGTGCAACAGCAGAACCGTTGGGTAAGCCCGGCGAGGGCTGGCAACTGCTGCAGACACTCTACAATCGTGCCGCCATCCTATTCGCCTGGGAACAGGTTGGAGGTGCGGATACGGCGCTTAACATGGCCAAAGAGTACGCCATGGGCCGGTTCGCCTTTGGCAGGCCTATCGCGACCTATCAGGCTATCAAGCACAAGCTGGCCAACATGTACGTCAAGAATACACTCGCCCGGTCAAATTGTTACTTCGGTGCCTGGGCGATTTCAACCGATGCCCCAGAGCTGCCAATTGCCGCGGCAACTGCCAGGGTATCCGCCATTCAGGCTTACTACTTTGCCGCTAAAGAAAATGTGCAGACCCACGGGGGTATGGGCTTTACCTGGGAGTTCGATTGCCAGTTCCCGTACCGGCGATCAAAACTCCTGTCCACTAACATCGGCAGCGAAGCAACCTGGCAGGACAAACTGATATCTGCGATTGAAGCAGATCGCGCAGCATAGGAGAACATCATGGATTTCAAAGACAGCGCACAGGAAACAGCATTTAGAGAAGAAGCCAGAGCCTGGCTCAGTGGCAACATTCCCACGGCCGCCGAACTCGAAGGACTGGACTATATCGACCGCGCCAAACTATGGCAGAAACGAAAGTTTGACGCCGGTTGGGCCTGCATCCGTTGGCCGAAAGAACATGGCGGTCGCGGCGCCACCGCTATCGAGCAGGTGATCTGGAATCAGGAAGAATCAAAATTTGATACGCCCGATAGCGTTTTTGCGATCGGTCATGGCATGTGTGCACCGACCATGATGTCGTGGGCAACAGAAGAACAGAACAAACGCTACCTGCCCAAACTCGCCAGCGGCGAAGAAGTCTGGTGTCAGTTATTCAGCGAACCTGCCGGTGGTTCCGATCTCGCTGCATTACGAACCCGGGCCGAAAAGGATGGTGACGAGTGGGTCATCAACGGGCAAAAAATCTGGACCTCGGGTGCGCACTTCTCAGACTACGGTGTTCTGGTTGTTCGAACTGACCCGACTGCACCCAAGCACCAGGGATTGACTTACTTCTTTATCGATATGAAATCACCGGGTATTGAAACCAAACCCATTAAGCAGATTTCCGGTGGCGCCAGCTTTAATGAGGTTTACTTTACGGATGTCAGAGTCTCCGATTCGCAGCGGCTTGGTGCGGTCGGTCAGGGCTGGCAGGTAGCCCTGACAACCCTGATGAACGAGCGTGCCTCTATCGGTGGTGGCGGTGGTGGTGTCAACTTCGAATCAGTATTTGATCTCGCCAATCGCGTCAGTATCGACGACGAGCCGGCGATTAAGGACAAGCAGGTTCGGGCTCAGCTGGCTAATTGGTACGCGCAGGAATCCGGGTTGAAGTACACCGGATACCGTTCGATGACAGCACTGTCTCGGGGTGAGATACCGGGGCCGGAGAACTCTATCGGTAAACTTGTCGGCGCACCCAAGCAGCAGGATATGGCGTCCTTTGCACTGGACTTGCTGGAAGGCAGCGGTGCAATCTGGGATCCGGAACTCTCTGACGCCGCCGGCATGTTTCAGGCAACCTACATGGCATCACCGGGACTACGCATTGCCGGTGGTACCGACGAAATCATGGCCAACATCATCGCTGAGCGAGTGCTGGGACTGCCCCAGGACATCCGGGTCGACAAGGGGATTCCCTTTAACGAGGTGCCCACTTCAAACAGCTGACCAACGTTTGCGCAGTCCGTTAGTCAAACGTTTAGCATGTGCCCGGGCGAGCGAATCGCCCGGGTAACATTGCCGCATGTAGGCTGCATGAGGAAACAGTTGTTCTCTGAGATAGCCCAGCTTCAACCGGACACCAGGAATAGCCATCAGGCTTTCCAGCTCACCCTGTCGCTGGTTTGCGAATCGACTCACGGGTATCTGCCCGGTCATCTTGGTTAGCTCAGCGACCACAAACGCGGGGACCGCGGTCGCGAGCAGATCGATACTACGACTGATCCCCTCAGCGACGACGGCCGCTACTTTTTTCTCACCCGCCAGATTAACCAGCCAGTGCCAATCGGCATCATCAAGTTTCGCCGCTAGCAGGTGAATATCATAAGTCCAGATTAAACGGTTGCCCTCGGGTCGCGGGGCACCCTCAACCTCATAGGTGACAACACTCATATGAGCCGCACGGTGAAGACAGGCGATTATAAGCGCCTGCCGCCAGGACGGTTGCCAGACTTGCTCACCCAGTCCCAATACGGGCAACTTCTCCCGCCAGATATCATCAAAACTCAGCACGCCTGCCAGCAACCAGTTGTTACTGAGTCGCCAGTGCAGATCAATGGGTTGGGAAACACCCATATCATCATCCAGATAAAAAGCGAGTTCAGCCGTCGCCAGCTGACCTGGTAACGAAAGCTCATTGTAAAAGCCAAGATCTGTCAGGACTTTTTGGGACGAGGCCACGTCCGTTTCACGAATCAGAAGATCAGTATCTGTTCTTGTGCGTTCCCAGGGCGCGTCGTAACAGGTGTAGGCGAGCGCGGTCCCTTTAAAAACAATCACGTCCAGGTCCGCTGCCGCAAGTGTTGCCAACAGGCTCGTTACGACGTGCCGATGTGCCGCCTCCCACGCCGCCGCTTTAAAGACCTGTTGATCATGTGTTGTTCGAAGCGCTTCGGGTAAACGCTTCAACAGGGGTAACAAACCTTCCCGATCAAGTTGCGCTAGCTGGCTTGCATCCAGATTATCTGCGCTACCCAGCGCCGCAATCAGCTCAATCTCATTCAGCATCCGAAAACTCTGCCAGATTTCGCTCAAGCCATGCACCGAGACCATAAACCTGCAACAGGTCGTCATCGTCGAGGCAATCCAGCCTTGCGGGATCAAGGTACCTGCCGAGTGCAGATCTACTACTGCTAATTGACTGCTGCATTGGAGTCCGTTTAACGGCCATCAGATGCGCCAGGAAAAACCACGCGTTTTCATCTTTGTCACGCCGCCAGGCAATATCATGCGGCACCCAGTCCGACGCGGCAGCCCGCAACAGGTATTTGCTCCAACCGTATTTCAGCCGAACAGAGTCCGGAACGCCCAGCATAAATTCGACCAGCCTGATATCCAGAAGCGGATGACGACTTTCCATGCCATTGAGCGCCGCAATTCGATCATAGCGCTCCAGCGCCGCCGTGATCGCCGGATGCGTAACGGACCGTCTATGCATTTCCCTGATTGAAGATGTGCCTTCATAAAGTCGCTGGTGCATCCGTCTTATTCGCTGTGAGACATCGGCCTGCCGCGCAAAATCTGGATTGATCAGCGAATCCATTACTCCATCCATCTCTGAGCCACCGACAACCCTATTTTTAAGACGCTTGAGCAATGCAGGGGCACCCAGCCCGCGAACGCTTCGCCAGACTTCTACAAGCGGATTGATGCCACTCAAGCGGCTCGACATCAGCGCTTCCCGCAGACCTTCAAATAATCGACCCTCACGATAAAGCAGCGAAGGGTAGTTTCCCGGATTGGAATAGACCATTTCACCTTCCAAACCGTCTATCAGGAAACGATGCCCCCGGCGTTTCGCGGCCAGGTGCACAATCATGATCTGCAGCATGTGCATATCAAACGGTTCCTGCAGTGAACTCAGTTGAGCGACCAGCGCGTCGATATCTTGATTGATCAATTCAGGCTCAATCAGAACAGCATCCGGTTTAAGTGTCGATACAGCCAGTCGGATCATCTCTGATTCATGGCATGATGCTGTTACCGGAAGCACGGTGGAAAACGTATCGACCGGCAAGCCGTTAGCCTGCGCCGCGCCTACCAGCATCGTTGAATCAACCCCACCGCTCAGCGCAATGGGTAACCTTGATCCATCTTCGGCATGTTCGCGAAGTACCTGAGCCAGGGTTTCCCTTAAGCCCTCGGCATAAGCCGCCTCACTGGCGCAACGTACCGGCGTGACATCATGTCCCGTCCAGTAGCAGCGAATCTCAATCGAGCCTGGCGTTCGAATCAGGACAGAACCGGGCGCCAGGCGGAAAACGTCAGAATAAAAAGTGCTGACAACATCCACATGTTCCAGGGGAAAGACCATCGCATCAGCGATGCGCGACTCGTTCAACGCTGCGCCGCGATGACGTGCCAACGGCAAGGCCTCCGAGGCGAAAACAAACTCAGGCATACCGGCATCCCCAACACTGTAGTACAACGGTTTTATGCCGAGTGGGTCGCGCGCCAGGAACAACAGCTCGCCGTCAAAAATCGCAAACGCAAAGTCGCCCATCAGATGCGATACGCAGTCCGTTCCCCAACGTCTATAGGCGGCCAGAATCAAGGCCGGATCTGATAGTGAACGGGCAACACCCAACCGGGAAGCCAGGGTGTCGCGGCCTGCCAGTCGAACATCAGCCACGATCAGCAGGTTGTCATCCTGCCAGGGTTGGTCACCGATCCGGGGATTAGCCCGATGCCTGAGGAAGCCGAAAGTTGCGTCTCCCAGACGATCAATCTGGCGACCGTCGGGTCCCCGGTAGTCCATGGCTGAGAGCATCCGCGCCATATCGGGGACCGCCGCTAACTCCCCGTGACTGACCATCCCGGCGATGCCGCTCATAGCTCGGCAAGGATCAGCGCTTTAACGGCATCAAGCTGGTCAAATGCGTGGGGATACTCACATTGTAAAACCGGCACACCATTGTTCAGCATGGTCGCAAGCGCATTGAATCGCCTCAACGCCAATGGTTTATCCGCTGGCCAGAGACTGAAACTTTCCTCGAGACAACGCAGGAGTGCTGCTGACCCATTGAGCCTGGCAATCGCCAGACGGTTACCTGGCCGGAGCACAACAATGCCAGTCAGCGGTTTAGCAAAAGCAGGCGGATCCAGCAGCGCCAGACGCTGCTTGTCGGTGTACTCAGCGACCTCGGTTACCGCGACCTTCTCTGACATCCTGTGTCGACTATCACTGAAAAGACGCAGCCCCGGATAGCTCCCGGTGACCGTTAATGCGACCGGATCCAGACAAACACAATCATCTGACAAGAGTTGCCAACCGTCGGCCATCAGACTCGCACACAAGGTAGATTTACCCGCACCGGTAGGCCCCGTCAGCATGAGGGTATTTTGATGCCTGCTAACAGCGCCGGCGTGCATGATCAGGGCACCGCGCTGCGCAAAAAGTCTTGGTAACACCTGGTCTACCAGCAGATGGGCAAGCGTCACAGGGGAAGTCGTCAGGGTCTGATAATGAATTTTTTGGGAAGCGATATTGATATGCACGGTCAGATATTCCGGGAATCGCAATTCATACCAGTCCCCATGACGACGGCAAGCCATCGGCAACGTCACTTCATCGTCCCAGGTCTGTGGGTCACCAGAAAATCGTACATCGGTTAACCCGGCAGAAATAACAACGTCACCACAAGCCGGTGCCGTTGCGGTTGACAAGGGCAGCTCACAATCTGACGTCACGGGCTGGTTAAAAAAAAGATACTTATTCACAATAACGATCAATCCGGCCCGTCACAAACCGTCTGGCGGCATTCACAGTGCGGAATACCTCAGGATATTTTGCCTGTAGCAAGGTCGATAACGCTTCAGCGCTTTGCTCACCATCCATGCTGGCGAGCAACCATTTCAGGGCTTCTCCTCGCTGATTAAGCGTCGGCCTGAATGTCCCCGAACGCCGGGTGAGTTCCATAACGCTCAGGGGTTGCGATAGAAACGTCGAATGCTGCTGAACATCGCCATCATTGCTCGTTATTCGCCAGTGCCACTCACCCTGCTCTGCACGCCTTATGGTCGTTGTCAGTTTCTGCCCACGCTGAACGGTGATCGGCGGATCAGCCGGCAAATACACCTGACTCCAGTGCATGGCAGGTGCTCCCGGACCAGTCGACAGGGTGTCATCACCAAACCGCATATCGAACCAGCCCAGTAAACCGTGACACACGCCATCCTCTTCGATGACAAACGAAACCGTCTCGTCACAACTTGCCTGGGTCGCCTCATAAAAATCCAGCGCACCGAAAGCCTTCGGTGTCGCCAGTTGTTGATGCGTGATGTCATTAAAACGTTCGTAGTAAAGCGAATTCACCGCATGATCATGCATGCCGGCATGGCTGACGCCAGCGAAACTCTGCTGCCAGCTGCCAATCTGGGCATCATAGTATTCGGACATTGAGACGGGCACAGTCACCATGCTTGCACCACCGGGAATGAGAAAACCGTCCGGCTTCAACCAGCGGTCCCGGGCATAAAACAATGTGGGCAGCAGATCCTCTTCGAGCAAGAAGTTGCCGGTAAACACCGACAGGATGATGTCTACCTGCTCGTCGATAGGCGCGGCTTCCAAGGTGTCAGGTATCAGGACAACCCGATCGGCCACCCCATTGGCTTCAGCAAGTTTGCGGGCAGCTTCAATACGCGTAGCAGGCTCCACCAGATAAACCCGGGCCGCGCCAAGTTTGGCCGCCATCAATCCTAAAGTGCCGATACCGGCACCCGCGTCGATCACGACCGATGAGGGTTTGATGACGGCGCGCAGGGCTCGCTCGTAAAAACTGTTGCGTCTTTTGTCCAGCGCCATACTGCGCTGGTTGACAGGATCTTCATAACTCATTGTGTGCGTTCGATATTGACATCTAACAACGGGGTATACCCTTCGAGACGTTCCAGCTCTCCGAGGACAATTTCATCCTGGTACAACACCCAGGCATGGGCTTCTACCTGGTCCCCGGATTTGTAGATACCCATTCGAATGGTTGTCATGATGCCTTCAAGACCGAGCATCCACCAAAGCGTCACCGCCTGTTCAAGACACTGCGCATTAAAAGGCCCGCGTATCGCTGCAACACTCACCATTCGCGCGGCGCTTCTCACCCGGGCTGCATCAGCCGCTGCTGGTTCCTGGTCAGAGGTCCGACTGATTCTGGCCAGCAACTGTTCCGTTTTCCGAAAACCACGCTTGGCCAGCAAACGCTTCACGACAGGCAGCGCAACCAGCGAAGTCGTCAGGAAAAGCCATTCACGAAACGACAGACCCAGCAATTTTCGGAGATCACTCACTGCTTTGCTCGAGCGTAATCAGCCCCGCTGTCTGCAGCGCGCCAATCAGTTCAACGATATCCGCTTCAAGTATCTGTGTGTCCACGTCATACTCTTCCACCAACGCGCCGATCACCGCCGCAACAGAGTGTCCCCTGACGAGTAATTGCCAGGCACGGGCACCGACCTCATCGAGAGAGAAATACTGTTCACTGCGCAGATCCAGAATCACTAACTCACCTCTGACCTCTTGTGTAATGGCTTCGTCCGAAATGTTTGCGGTCTGCGTCAGATTCATTCGCTTAGCCCAAACCGGTGACGTCAACGTCCAGCAGCGCCTCAATCAGACAAGGCCCGGGTTCCCGCATGGCCCGCTCGAATTGCAGATTAAACTCCGCAGCCGTCGTCGCCCGATAGCCGGTGACGCCCATACCCGCTGCCAGTCCAACAAAATCCAGGTTCGGGTTCGTCAGATCAAGCATATCGAGAGTCTTGGCGTTCATGGATTGCGCCCCTACCCTGGCAAGTTCAATCTGCAAAATCTGATACTTGCGATTGGCAAAGATCACCACACAGATATCGAGGTTTTCCCGCGCCATGGTCCACAGCGCCTGGATGGTGTACATGGCACCACCATCCCCATGCAAACAGACAACCTTTGATTCGGGTCTGGCAACAGCCGCCCCGATGGCGGTGGGCAAGCCAAAACCAATGGAACCACCGGTCAGCGACAACCAGTCATGCGGTTCCGCTGTTTCGGTTAGGGGATAAGTCAAGAAACCGGCGGTGGCACTTTCATCGACAACAATTGCATCGGTGGGCAAAAATTCAGCGAAAGCGCGAGCAATACTCTCGGAACTGATCTCCCCCGTTGCCAATCCAGGCTTCTTCAACAGGTTTCTTCGGAGGCTCAGGTTCTGCGCACCCAGTTCAGCAACCAGATCGGCAAGGGCTGCCTCGGCATCCTCGTTAATCTCGGCCAGCACATGGAGTTGGCATCCCTCGGGATAGAACTCACTGGGTTTATCCGGATAAGCGAAAAAGCCCACCGGCGGTTTTGTACCAACAAGAATAAGCTGCTGCGCCTGCGCAAGCTGCGGCATTGCCTGTTCGGAAAAATAGGCCAGACGACCTATCTGGCAACGCCCCTCACCGCGAGGCAATCTTGCTGTAAAGGTGTCGCAGAAAACCTGAGCATTGGCATGCTGGGCGATCTGGTCTAATCGTTCCAGGGCCGGCTCCGTCAATGCCAGATTAGAGACAAGTATCACGGTCGGTTTACCATTGCGGAGCAACTCGGCCGCTGTTTTTATCGCCGCTTCACTGGCACGTGGCGTCTGAGGTAACGGTTGCCCGCCAACTGGCTCAACAGATGCATTCCAGGCACAGTCCGCAGGAATAATCAGCGTTGCTATCTGGCCGGGTTTCACATTAGCAGCGACGACTGCATCTGCCGCATCCTGCGGCAAGCTCCCCGCATCCATCACCGAGCGAACCCAGTGAGAAACCGGTTTGGCCAGGCCAGTAATGTCCGAATTCAGTGGCGCGTCGTAGGCTTTATGGTAGGTCGCATGATCGCCGATCAGGTTGATGACAGGCGAGCCCGCTTTACGGGCATTGTGTAGATTGGCTGAACCATTCGACAGTCCCGGTCCCAGGTGCAGCAGGGTGCAGGCAGGTTTACCTGCTATCCGGCCATAGCCGTCAGCCGCACCCGTGCAAACACCTTCAAAAAGGCTGAGAATTGAGCGCATACCCCCGGTCTGGCCTATCGCCGCAACCATATGCATCTCTGAAGTCCCAGGGTTGGTAAAACACACTTCAACCCCATTCATCGTCAGGGTCTGTAACAGACTCATGGCACCATTCATAAACGCTAAACACCTCAATATCTCAGCACACAAAGTATACACGGGCGCTCCGGGCAGTTAGTGAATTTCACCAATCATTCGTTAAACCGCTCACACAACAGGATCGAAAAAAACTCACCGTTCTAAAGTCCCCGTATATCAGGGCGTTAGCCAATCAGAATACTGGCACGGTTTGTGAATCAAGTTAGCTGACCAATGGCTTTTTAAGCTTGAACAACCCGTCATTTATGACTCCCGGCACAGGTTATCGGGATAGTGAGGAAAACGATGAAAGAGTCGATAAAAGCGTCGATGCAAAATCTTCGCCCGGGCATCAGGTGGATATCCACAGCGGTACTGGTGTTTTGTGTTATCGCGGTTGGCATCACCGCTGAAAAGCAGGTGCGGACGAAGGTGACGGCGCTCAACGATCAGCCTGCCATAGAAGTCTGCACCACCAGAAACTACGAGAAAAAACGACTATTCGTCAGATATCATTGATGCAAACATTATCTGTAATTAACCAGACCACTGTAAGAGGAAATCGAACGATGAAAGACCTGTTTGATGATGAAGGCAGCCAACAAATCTATCTTGATCCAGACCATCGAAAGCTCGGTGGGGTATGCGCTGGTGTCGCACGCTATCTGGATGTTCCCAGACTCTGGGTTCGCATCGCAGCGCTGGTTGGCTTGGTGATCCACGCACCGAGTGTCCTGATCGCATATGGACTTGCGTATCTGATTCTGGATGAGCCTCCCCAGCGCTATGACGAAGTGATTCCAGGGGATGACTTCCAGGACTGACAGCCGTGCAATCTGCACCAGAATACCGGCTCGGCATTGATCTAGGCGGCACCAAGATCGAAGGCGTCCTGATCGATGCCGGGGGCAACGAACTCAAACGTGAGCGACGTCCAACGCCTCAGGGTGACTATCAGGACATACTGCGCGTTACCCGCGACCTGCTTAACTCGTTGCATAACGATCAATCCCTGCCCGTCGGCATCGGCACACCCGGTTCACTATCAAAAACCACATCGTTGATGCGTAACGCCAACAGTACCTGCCTGAACGGCCAACCACTGCTTGAGGATTTTGCTGCGTTTCTCAATCGACCCGTCAGAATCGCTAACGACGCAAATTGCTTCACCTTGTCAGAAGCAGTTGACGGCGCTGCCAAAAATGCGGAAGTGGTTTTTGGTGTAATTCTGGGGACGGGGGTGGGCGGCGGTCTATGTATCAACGGCAGAATCATCGATGGCATCAACAGCATCTCCGGCGAATGGGGACATACGCCGCTGCCTGCGCTTGCACAAGCAGATCGTGGTCGCGATTGTTTCTGCGGTCGCGAGGACTGTGTAGAAACCTGGTTATCCGGCCCGGGGATCAGCCAAAGTTATAAAGCGCTCACCGGGCTTACGGTCAGCGCCAGGGGTATCGCCAGCCGCGCTGACCACCACGAACCGGAAGCTGCAGTCGTCATGGCCACATTCTACGAACAATTGGCAACGGCGCTTGCCACGGTCATCAACATCGTCGACCCTGATGTGGTCGTCTTTGGCGGTGGTATCTCCAATATCGCACGCATGTATGAGGCGTTGCCGAAAGTCATTGCCCGCCACGTATTCTCTGACCATATGGCAACCCGCTTTGTTGCTAACGCCCACGGAGATTCTTCAGGTGTCCGGGGCGCCGCCTGGTTATGGCCGTGAGTCGCCTTCCTGCCGGGACTGCTGTTCGATAAGCGCGCGCAACGACTTGAGTTCATCATAGACATCTTCCAGGTGGACGATGTTCGGGTCAGCTGCTTCCATTTTTCGATGCTCTTCCTCCAGCACGTTCACTACAATACCAATCACCATGTTCAAAAACGCAAAGGCTGTGAGGAAGATAAACGAAACGTAAAATAGCCAGGACATGGGGTGGACCGCCATGGTTTCGTACATCACGTCCGTCCAGTCCTCAAACGTCATCACGCGAAACAGCGTCAGCATCGCAATGCTGATATCCCCCCACAAAACAGGATTAATCTTCTCAAACAAGAGACTGCCAACGGCAGCATAGATGTAGAAGATAATAAACATGAGTGCCATCACATAACCCAATCGCGGCAGCGCAGTCAGCAGCGAGTTAAGCAACATCCTCAACTCAGGAATAATGCTGATCATTCGAAGCACTCTGAAGACACGGATCAGCCGCGCTACCAGCGCCATATCGGCATTATCAATTGGGACCAGGCTGACGGCGACGATCAGGGTGTCAAAAATATTCCAACCGCTCTTGAAGAAGTGCCGATGAGGATGGGTTGCCAGAAACCGGATGGTGATCTCGATCACAAAAATCATCGTGATACCGATATCTGCAAGTTCAAGCAGACGCATCCAGACGTCCGGAATGTTATAAGTTTTAGCACCAACGGTCAGTGCCGAGGTGATAATCACAAAAATAATGAAAAACTCGAACGCCTTGTTGGTCATGATTCGTTCGAAGTGAGATTGCCAACGCATGAAACACCTGCCTGCTACCTGAAGAAGCCGAGGATTATAAGGGAGCAGGTCAGGCAGGGTTACCCTTTAAGAAGCGGACAATCCAACGGGCGACATCATCACGCATCAATGCCCCGGCCAGGGATGCCACCCCTTTTTGATAGGTCTGCTCACCCAGTATCTCTTCCCGCATGTCCATAAGGTCACGGGAATAGGCTTTATTGAATTCAGGATGCCCCTGCATGGCCAGCATATGATCTCCAACAGTAAACATGCTGTTGGGACAGAACTCACTGCTCGCAAGCAGGGTTGAATCAACCGGCAGACTGACAACCTGGTCCTTGTGGGAAACAATCAGGGTGTAGTGATCAGCCTCGTCGTCCACAAACCAGGGATGCTCAACAAGCTGACTGTTGTGAACGCCAACGCCCCAACCGGCCTGCGCGCCCATTGTCTTGCCGCCCAGAGCTTCTGCAATCAACTGGTGACCAAAACAGAGTCCAATTACTTTCTTGCGGTCCTCATGCAGGCGTTGAACAAAGCTGATGAGCGATTTGATCCAGGGCTCATCGTCGTAAACGCTTTTCCTGCTACCCGTGATGACGTAACCGTCGCAGGCATCAATCGTATCGGGATAAACGCCGTGCTCGACATCGTATATTTCAAACGCCAGGTCAACATCCAGCGCCCTGGCAGCGCGACCCAGTATGTCCTGGATCATCTCCGGATAATTTCCGTGTACCGGTTGGAACTGTTCCAGCACCGAATCCGCCTGGAGAATACCTATCCTCATCCCTGCCCTTAGATAATTTCGAAATAACGGGCCAACTGCCAGTCGTTCACAGCCCGTTCATACTCACGGACTTCCCAGTCACGACTTGCGGCATAGTGGTCAACGAACGTATCACCAAGCCTTTGCCGCGCCATTGTGGACTGCTCGAAAATACGCGTCGCATCTCGGAGGTTAGCGCACAACTGATAATGCGCTGGCAATGTATCCTGAAGTTCGTAGGCATTGCCGGCAACCGGCGCCTCCGGCGAACGTGACTCGTTGATACCCGTCAGTCCTGCTGCCAGATTCGCTGCGGCAACCAGATAAGGGTTGGCATCCGCGGAGCCCACTCGAAATTCAACCCGCTGCGCTTTTTCGGATCCGGTAATAACACGCAATGCAGCTGTTCTGTTTTCAATACCCCAGGTCGCTGCCGTTGGTGCCCAGGCACCCTTAACCAGTCGGGTATAGCTGTTAATCGTCGGCGAGGTCATCGGCAACAATTCCTTCATGTAGTGCCTCAGCCCACCGACATAATGATGCATTAACTCGCTCATCTGATCCGGTGCATCACCATCAAAGAATACGTTTTCGCCGGTTGCCGTTGACAGCAGACTCTGATGCACATGTCCGCTCTGGCCGGGATAGTCCATGGACCACTTCGCCATGAAGGTAGCGGTCATGCCTCGGCGCTGAAAAAAAGCCTTGGCCAGGGTTTTAAACAGGGTCGCCTTGTCTGCTGCTGCCAGGGCATCATCGACGGCGATTGCCGCCTCCCAGACACCGGGCCCCGTCTCACAGTGCAGTCCTTCCAGGGGAAAATCATGACTGATACAAAAATCCATAAACTCATTAAAGAGGTCTGAATGAGTCAATGTTCTCAGCACGGAATAACCGAAGTTACCTGGCGACAGGGGTGTCAGGTCCCGATAGTGCTTGTCTCGGATAGACTGCGGCGTTTCGTTAAAAATAAAGAAATCGTACTCAAACGCCATACGGGGAGCGAAGCCCATGGCGCCAGCCTCTGCCAGAACCGCTTTAAGTCGGCTTCTGGGGCAAATGGGATGAGGCTGATCGCTGTCGTTGGCCACAAACTCAGCGAGAAAAAAGGGCACATTGTTTTCGTCCTGGAGCCGTCTCTCCGTCGTCAGATCAAGACGGTAGGTTGCGTCCGGAAAAGCCGTATGCCAGCCCGTGTAACTGGCATTGTCATAAAGTTGATCGTCAACATCCCAACCCAATACACAGTCACAGAAACCGGAAGTACCGCTGGCAATGCTGCGAAATTTATCCATGCTGATGTACTTGCCCCTGAGGACACCATCAACATCGGCAAACCCGAGCTTTACTCTGGTCAGGCCTTCCTGTTCGTACTGCGCGATCAACTCGTTGGCGTTAACCATGACTGATACTCATCCCCGTAGAGCGGTTATGGAACCACCCTCAAGAACAAAGATCAACGCACGATACCAGGGACCCTGATGTTCTCAACCAGCGCCTGCACTTCCGCAGGTGGTGGCGGGGTAAACCGGCAGACAACAAAGGAAACAAGAAAATTGAGCAACATGCCAAGCGTACCTATGCCCTCTGGAGAAATGCCAAACCACCAGTGTGCGGCATTGTTATCCCCAGGACTGATAAATTTGAAGTAAACAATGTAACTGAACGTGAAGAGAAGCCCGGTCACCATGCCGGTTATCGCCGCCTCCTTGTTCATGCGCTTATAAAAAATACCCAGCAGTATCACGGGGAAGAAGCTCGCCGCCGCGAGGCCAAAGGCAAAAGCGACAACCTCTGCAACAAACCCCGGTGGGTAAATACCGAACAGTCCAGCAATGCCGATCGCGACGGCCGCAGCAATGCGGGCAAACAGCAATTCCTGACGTTCGGTGATCTGCGGCCGGAAGGTTTTCTTCAGCAAATCATGAGAGACCGCTGTCGAGATAACCAACAACAGTCCGGCGGCTGTCGACAAGGCCGCCGCCAGACCGCCGGCAGCAACCAGCGCTATGACCCAGTTGGGTAAGTCAGCGATCTCCGGGTGCGCAAGCACAATAATATCCCGGTCAATATACAACTCGTTCTCTCCCGCTGACTGCTCGTTCGCTAGCAGTCGTTCTCCATGCACACCACGTTCACCGGAAAACGCAGGTTTGGCAGGCGCCAGCGCCGCACCACCGCGATATTGAATCTCTCCGTCTGCATTCTTGTCCCGCCAGGCAATAAGACCAGAGTCTTCCCATTTGCTGAACCAGCCGGGCGCATCCTGGTAAACCATGCCGTCAACATTGTTAATAATATTCATACGAGCGAAAGCCGCGACCGCGGGCGCCGTGGTGTAAAGCAGCGCGATGAAAACCAGCGCGTAACCCGCAGATATTCTCGCATCCCGGACTCTGGGCACCGTAAAAAATCGCACGATGACATGCGGCAAACCTGCTGTACCCGCCATCAAGGCAGCGGTAATGAACAGCATATCAATGGTCGACTTACTACCGGCAGTGAACGCCGCCATCCCGAGTTCAGTCGTGAGGCCATCGAGCTTATCGAGGAGGTAAACGCCGCTACCGTCGTTAAGCGTTGAACCCAGCCCCAACATCGGGAGTGGATTCCCGGTCAGTATCAGAGAGATATAGATTGCCGGTACCAGGTAAGCGAAGATCAGCACGCAGTACTGGGCTACCTGCGTATAGGTGATGCCTTTCATACCACCGAGGACGGCATAAAAAAATACGATCCCCATGCCAATCATCACGCCGGTGTTGATATCCACTTCAAGAAAGCGACTGAAGACGATACCAACGCCGCGCATCTGGCCAGCGACATAGGTGAAGGAAATAAAAATCACGCAAATCACCGCTACCAGCCTCGCTGTTTGCGAGTAATAACGATCCCCAACAAAATCAGGCACGGTGAACTTGGCAAACTTTCTCAGATAGGGCGCAAGGCACAGCGCCAGCAGGACATAACCCCCGGTCCAGCCCATCAGGTAACGAGCGCCGTCTGCACCTTCGAAGGCAATAATGCCCGCCATAGAAAGAAACGAGGCCGCAGACATCCAGTCTGCAGCGGTGGCCGCGCCGTTGGCAACCGGATTAACATGTCCACCCGCAACATAGAACTCGTTCGTTGACGAGGAACGACTCCAGATCGCAATCCCGATATACAGCGCGAAAGAAAGCCCGACAAACAGATAAGTCAGCACCTGAGCAGACATGCTAATCCTCCTCCTCGACACCGAACCTTTTATCGATCGCGTTCATCCGCCATGTGTAAATAAAAATCAGCAGGACGAAAAAGTAGATAGCTCCCTGTTGAGAAAACCAAAACCCCAATTTGTATCCGAAGAGTCTGAACTGATTGAGGTAGTCGAATAAGACGATGCCAGCCAGGAAGGATACTGAAAACCAGACGGCCAACAGAATCAGCATCAAATGAATATTGGCACGCCAGTAAGCGTGATTGTTGTCTTCCGACATAGCGTTTCTCCCCATCGCGGCGCATCGCCAAGCAAACCGATATGCCGGCAGCCCAGGACGCAGCGTTTACATTTATTATTATCGCGCGCTGCTCTTTTCGCGGTGTCGAACGGCTTTAAAAGTTCAACACCATCATTCAACGCCCGGCATCGCGTCAAACATCGCTGGAAGACAAATTTTTAGACACATCGCGCTGAGGCATCTCAACCAGGTTTTCTGGCAGCGATTTACTGACCTTGGCACCCAATGCTTTCATGTCTTCCGCCCGTTTCACCAGGTTACCGCGGCCGCTCGCCAACTTGTTGAAGGCATCACGATAGGCCCCCTGCGTTGACTCCAGCCGGGAACCGATAAGTTCCAGGTCGCTAACAAAGTTGACGAACTTGTCGTAGAGCGCGCCAGCACGAGTCGCAATTTCTTGTGCATTTTTGTTCTGCTGCTCGTACCGCCAGATATTTTGAATCGTGCGCAGGGTCGCCAGCAGCGTTGATGGTGCGACGATGACAATATTCTTGTTAAAAGCATCAGAAAAAAGGCCGGGGTCTTCGGTAACCGCAACCGCAAAAGCTGCTTCTATGGGAATAAAAAGCAATACAAAGTCGAGCGTACGGATACCTTCCAACGCCTGATAGTCTTTTTCTGAAAGCTGTTTGATATGCTGCCGGATTGAAGCGACATGGGCTTTCATCGCTGCCTGCTGGTCCAGTTCATCTTCGCTGGAATGAAATCGCTCATAGGCAACCAGCGAAACTTTGGAGTCAACGACAACGTCCTTGCCCTCAGGCAATCTAACAATCGCATCGGGCTGCAATCGTCGGCCGTCCTCGTTCTTCAGGGCAACCTGAACTTCGTATTCCCTGCCCTTTTCGAGGCCCGATTTTTCCAGCACTCGCTCAAGCACAACCTCACCCCAGATTCCCTGAGTCTTGTTCTCACCCTTAAGCGCGTTGGTCAGGTTCACGGCATCCTGGGCGATGCGTGCATTCAGCTCCTGCAGACTCTTAACTTCTTTAACCAGCGAGAACCGCTCCTTTGCTTCGTCCGAGTAGGACTGTTCTACGCGTTTTTCGAATGCCTTGATTCGTTCATGCAAAGGATCTAGAACACCAGAGAGTTGTTCTTTGCTCTGCGCCTTAAACTCTTTCTGTTTGGATTCAAAGATATCGTTGGCAAGGTTTTTAAACCCATCCTGCATCGAGATTTTGGCTTCTTTCAGCAAATGAAGTTTTTCCTCCGCCTGCTGTTGCTGCTCGCCGAGGGTCGCCTCAAGTCGGGCGGATTCCTGCCTTGCCCGTAAAAGCTCAGCACGAACATCGCCCAGAGACTCTGTCGCTGCGCTTAACTGGGTTTCAAGCTCGCTCACTTTCAGCGACCTGCCCTGCAACCTTTCCTGCAGCGAAGCCTGCTCAATCTGAAGGGAATTCAATGCCTGCTGCGCGGTGCTGAGCTCGGCACTCGCTGACGCGGCCCTCTGCTCGGCCGCGTTTCGCATGGCGCGGGCAACAAGAATGTAAGTGAATAACGCGGCGACACCGGCACCTGCAAGTGCCGCGAGCAGAATTTCTATCGTAATTTCCGGGGCGATCAACGGCGTGTCTCGCGATCAAGAACTGACCCCAAAAGTCTAGCGCCATACTGTAGATATGTACAGGCGCCGGGACTGCTCTGCTAGTGGAGGTAAGTGAACATCTTGCGGCGATAAGCGGTCGCCAGTTCGTTCCCCTTCCCCAGCATATTAAAAACCTTAATCATGGTTTTCCGGGCTTTCTCTTCTTCCCAGGTCTTGTCTGCTTTCATGATTTCAAGCAGCGCTTCCAGTCCCTGTTCTGTCTGATCTTCGACAACAAGCCTGATCGCCAGGTCAAAGCGACCCTGCAGATCACCGCTCTCCGCCTTGGCCGTGAGCGCCTCAACGGAATCCAGTTCACCGGCAAGTTCAACAAACTCGAGTCGACTCTTGGGCTTGTCTATGCCATCGGTATCCGCCGGAAGCGCCGACAGGATCTGCTTGGCATCGGCAATGTCTCCCTCCATGATAAGCAGGTCACACAACTCGACGTGAAGCCCAAAATTCTGAGGTTCTTCCGCGATCACCTGTTGCAGCATCGCGATCGCCTGCTTTCTTTCGCCCTGGGCAACCAGAAAGTCAATCTGCTCACGGACACGTTCTAACGGGCTCATGGTCAGTTGGTCCAACGCACCGCGCAGTTGCTGTTCATCCGCGGGACCTTCGATATCCCCCGCCATCTGACCCTGAAAAACGATCTTGATGGAAGGCAGCGCACGGATCTGGAGTTGTTGGACCAGCTGGGGGTTTTGTTGAACTTCAACCCGCGCGAGGTGAAATTTGCCCTGGTATTCGGCGGCCAGTTTCTGCAACAGCGCACTGGTGGCAACGCACTGCTCAGCGCCGTCTGCGTAAAACTCCAAAAGCACCGGTAATTGCTGAGATTTCTCGGCAACCTCGGCCTGAAAATTCTCAGCGGTTACCTCAACAGAGAAAGACTCTAAGTTCACGGCTTATTCCCCACCCCAAAAAAAGTGGCTAGCCTACCAGAAGTCCCTGAACAGTGTAAGAAAAGCGCAGCTGGCACAGTTCGGTAGTCGGCCGGTTTTTAGGTCTAATCAGGCAACCAGACGCAGATTCTCTGCCACCCTGGCACGATTCAACGCACTTTGAAGCGCCCGTTCGGAGCGCCAGGGGTTTTCCCTGCCACGATACAACATACGGTTACCTTTACTGACGTACCAGATATCCAAAGACTTAATGTGGCGGATTTTCATAACGGAACCTGCTCTTAACTGTTCAAACATACAGTACTGTATACTTAAACAGCATTCAACCCGCCGCTTGTGGTTTTAATTCGAGGTAAGCGAAATCCAGCCAAATCCTTCGTTCTGGGTGGCCGCAAGAAGATCACCGGACCAGCCCTCAAGCAGCGGGGCCAGCGCCTGAAGCGCCAGTTCTGTCTGGTTGTTCTGCTCAGAGATATGAGAGACCACCAGATGTTTGAGTCGTGCAAGATTAATGTCCTGCACCAGTTCCGCAGCCTGATGATTGTTCAAATGACCGTAGTCACCACCAACCCGCTGTTTCAGCGGATAGGGATACGGGCCTTCCGCAAGCATGGCAACATCATGATTACACTCGAGCAACAGCGCATCACATTCCCGGTAAGCGTTCACCACATGGGGCGTGATATGACCGAGATCCGTCAACACACCAATCGTGTGTCCATTGGATCGCAGCACAAACTGACAAGGCTCCTTGGCATCATGGGGCACGGTGACGGGATTAACCTCGAAGGTCCCGATCGTAAAGGGTTCGTGGCAATTGATTTTCGTCAGGGATGGCAAGGCACCCATCTTTTCCTGGTAAGTGCCAGGGGTCAGGTAAACAGGTACGCCAAATTTTCTGGCAAAGCCGGCAACCCCATGAATATGGTCGGCGTGTTCGTGGGTCACCAGAATTGCGCTGAGCCGGTCCGGCGTCATCTCCAGGCGGGTCAGCCGACGAACCGTTTCCTTGATAGTGAAGCCAAGGTCGATAAGCACACAGGTCTCACCGTCGTCAATGAGCGTGCCGTTACCTTTACTACCGCTACCCAGCGATGCAAATCTGACCGACATCGAGGTTGTCAGGTTGAATATTCTTTAATGAGTTTCAGCAATCGCTCTTGCAGAATTAGAGTTTCGGTTGATTCGGCGCTGCCGCTTTCGTTAGAGACGGTCACGTGAACCTCCTCCCCAACAGAACCCAGATTGATGGTGAACCTGAAACCGGGGTTTTCGACTTCATCGCCACCATCAGCACCAAACAACTTGCCAAAGAAGCCGGGTTCAGGATTGTGCCGACTGGAGTAATAAACATAGTAGTTAGCCGCTGTGCGATCCAGATCCTCAACAGTGACATTGGCGCTTTCCAGCGCGTTACCTACAGTTGCCCAGGCACGGTTAAAATCGAGCTTATACTGCAGCACCATGCCATCAGCTCCTGCTACCAGGGAGGCTTTACTTTCCTGCAGACCGGCCGCCAACAAAGAAACGCTTGGCCCCTGGGCCATCCGTTCACCCAGATAGTAAGCCAGCACAGTCAGCATCTTGCCTTCCAACTCCGGGTTATCAGACGCATTATCCCAAAGCGGCACGGAAACCGTATCCAACCCGCCCAGCGGCCGTTGGCTATGTTCGACGTAAAGTTCAGTGCTGGCATTTCTAACACCGGGCTCAACGCGGACGCGAAACTTATGTTGTTGCGCCTGATCTCTGTTATCCCAGGCCGAACCCGAGGTCATACTTTCGTAGATTTCATCAGGGTTGGTACCGGCGCCGAGTATCCATTCCGTTTCAAGTTCACCGCGCCTTGGATCCAGTTGCGCAACCGGCAGGTGATTTTGTTCCCAGAAAAGCACAACCTGCGGCCAGATGGTGGCTACAGGCAAATCAAGAAAGACCCATCGATCATCGCCGAGTCGACGTATCACAATCTGCTCTACCCCAAAGGTGGTAGACAGGGCATCAGGCATGCGCAGTTCAATTTCCTGACCCGCAAGGCCACGATAATCAACGACATCGGGAATCGGCATCGCGTCAACAAATCTGGGTTGATCCATGCTGTCCGGAATTTGGGTGGGCGCGGAACTCCCCGTTTCCAGCCTTTCCTGTTCCTGGCTTTTGCCCAGCCAATCAAACCAACCGCATCCCTGGAGCATGAGCAGTGCAGCGAAAAGACAGAGAAAACGCATCAACTTAGGACTCCAGCGGCACGCATCACATCACCAAGTTCCGCGTGATAACGCGAATCAAACTGCGTCAACGGCAGCCTGATGCCCGAATCAATGCGGCCCATTTGATGGAGGGCCCATTTAACCGGGATAGGATTCGATTCGAGAAAAAGTTTATGGTGCAGACCCTGCAGATTTTCATCCAGTGATCTGGCTGTTTCCGCGTCACCGGCAATCGCAGCCTGTGCCATCGCCGCATTCTGGCCAGGTGCCACATTCGCCGTAACGCTGATCGTCCCCTGTCCACCCTCAAGCATCAGCTCACACGCGGTGGCATCGTCACCGGAGATAATCGCGATGTCACAGAGCGCACGGATATCACGTGCCCGCTGCAAATCGCCGGTGGCTTCCTTGATACCGATGACAAGGTCATTTTGCGCCAGCCTGGCAACAGTTTCCGGCTGCATATCACACGCCGTGCGACCAGGGACGTTGTAAAGCAACTGAGGCAGATCAACCGCCCCGGCAATCGCCGTGTAGTGTTGATACAGGCCTTCCTGAGTGGGTTTGTTGTAATAAGGTGTTACCAGCAAACAGGCATCTGCGCCCGCGGTTTTGGCGGCTGAGGTCAACTCAATGGCTTCTGAGGTTGAATTGGCGCCGGTACCCGCCACAACCGGAACTCTGCCAGCGACAGCATCGACCGTGAACTTTACAATTTCGCAATGCTCTGCCACCGAGACCGTCGCAGACTCTCCGGTTGTACCGACTGGTACAATCGCAGCCGTACCCTCGGCGATATGCCATTCCAGCAATTCACCCAGTTTCAGCCAGTCTATGTCACCTTTCGGGTGCATGGGGGTGACAAGCGCGACAATGCTACCGGAAATCATAGAAAGGGCCATTTGGGGGTCGGTTGAGAAAGTCGCTCATATTACTGACGCACAGTCAGCGAAACAAGCAGCGTCACGCCTTGCGCAGCCAATGCGTGAATTGACCGTCGGCCTCTTCCTGACCCAGCAGTTCATGCCCGCTCTGCTTAGCGAACACTTCAAAGTCTCGAACAGACCCGGCATCCGTACACACCACCTCAAGCACCGTACCGGACGTGAGCTTATTCAGTGCCTGTTTCGCCTTCAACAGCGGCAGCGGACAGGTCAAACCGCAGGCGTCGAGTTTTTCGTCACTATTCATACGGACCAGTATAACGGAATACGTACAGGCGAACTCTGGAACCTATAATGCGATAATCTGTCCAACGAGAGCCACGGCAGGAACCCACGAAACCCATGCGCCAACTGCTTCTATCAGCGCTGCTGATGCTGGTCTGCCAGCAGTCTTTTGCCGTGGGCGAGGATTTACCGAGCTTTGGCGACAGCTCCTCAGGCATTATTTCACTGGCGCAGGAACGCAGGCTGGGTCAGCAGTTTCTGCGTTCGATCCGGGCGCAGGCGCCAACCCTGGACGACCCTATCCTTCAGGATTATCTGGAACACCTGATCTATAAGCTTGCCTCCCACAGCCAGTTGCAGGACCGGCGCATTGATCTGGTTATCATCAAGAACCCCATGCTGAATGCTTTCGCCGCGCCAGGCGGAATTGTCGGGGTACACCACGGGCTGTTTTTTTACGGCGAAACCGAGCATGAGTTATCGGCTATTCTGGCGCACGAGATTGCTCACCTCAGCCAGCGTCATTTCGCGCGCAAACTCGCTGAGGGTAAGAAAAACAGTGCCCTTAACATTGCCGGATTTATTGCCGGCATCTTGCTGGCTGCCACTGCCGGCAGCGACGCCGGGCTTGCCGCCATGACCAGCACGCAGGGGCTGGCGCAGAATCAATTCTTGAAGTATTCCCGGGACCGTGAGGCAGAGGCTGACCGTGTCGGTATCTATACACTGGCGAACGCCGGCATGGATCCCCGGGCGATGGCCTATATGTTTGAGCGATTACAACGGGCCAGCCGCTACAGTACAGGCAACCTCATCCCTGAATTCCTCCGAACTCACCCGGTAACCAAAGACAGGATCGCTGATTCCTACAACCAGGCCAATGAATTCCCCACTGAAACCTACGAGGCCGGACTGGATTATCAACTCATGCGCGCCAGAGCGCGCGCCATCACCTCAACCAACCTCGCCGACGACATCGCCAGGTTCCGAGCGGGCCTGCGAAGTGGCGGCGCCAACGAACAAGCAGCAAATCTTTACGGTTTAGCGCTGACCCTGAATCAGGATCTGAAATTTGATGAAGCCCGGCGGCACGTTGGCAGGCTGCGCGAGCTCTACCCCTTGAACATCCCTATCAGAATCGCTGAAGCAGAGATTTACGAGCGATCACAACAACCAGAGATTGCCCTTGAACTGCTGGCTGATGCATTGGCCCTGTCCCCTAACAACTATCCGTTGTCGGTGAGTTACGCCGAAACCTACCTGTCGGCGAGAAAACCGCATGCCGCGCTGGAAGTCCTGCTACCCATCAGCGTCAATCGCCCCAACGATGAATACGTCTGGTACCTGATGGCAGAAGCTTATGGGCTTGCCAACGATATTCCAGGTGTTCACGAAGCACGCGCAGAGTTCTTCGTACTGAACGGCAATTTTGATCAGGCCATCAAACAACTGGGTTACGCATTGCCACTGGTGCGTCACAATTTCCAGCAGACCGCCAGAATTCAGCAGCGGCTCGAAGATATCTGGGAGATGAAGGGCGGTTAGCGCCTGACGCGAAAATCGCCGGATGTCTGAAAATCGACCATGCGTTGCAAAGGCACCATCGCCTGCTGACGAATCACTTCATCTACCAGCACTTCATTGGTCCCGTCACGAAGCGAACTTTCCAGATTTTCAAGCGCATTCATGCCCATCCAGGGGCAATGTGCACAGCTACGGCAGGTCGCACCGCTACCTGCGGTTGGCGCTTCGATAAACACCTTATCCGGCGCCAGGGTACGCATCTTGTGAAAAATACCTTTATCCGTTGCCACGATGAACTTCTCGTTAGGCATCTGCTGGGATGCCTTGATGATTTGCGTGGTTGAACCCACCACGTCTGCCAGATCAATGACGGCAGACGGCGACTCCGGGTGCACCAGCACTGCAGCATCCGGATAGACATGCATCAGGTCCTGTAAGCCTTTCGCTTTAAACTCCTCATGAACAATGCAGGAACCGTCCCAAAGCACCATGTCTGCGCCGGTTTCCTTGTTGATATAACCACCCAGATACTTGTCAGGCGCCCAGATCATCGGCTTACCCGCATCCATCAGGTGTTCAACCACCTCAAGGGCGATACTGGACGTGACGACCCAGTCTGAACGCGCTTTTACGGCGGCCGACGTATTGGCATAGACAATCACGGTATGGTCCGGATGGGCATCACAGAAGGCAGAAAAAGCCTCAATGGGGCAGCCCAGATCAAGTGAACAGGTCGCCTCCAGGGTCGGCATTAACACGCGCTTTTCCGGACTCAGTATCTTGGCGGTTTCACCCATGAATTTAACCCCGGCGACCACCAGAGTATCCGCTTCACAATTTGCGCCGAACCGCGCCATTTCCAGAGAGTCGGAAACCAGACCACCGGTTTCTTCAGCCAGTTCCTGAATCGCATCATCGGTGTAATAGTGGGCGACGATAGCCGCATTTTTTTGTTCAAGCAGCGCCTTGATACGGTCTTTGTAGGTGTTTACTTCAGCGTCACTCATCAAGTGGCTCTGATGTAATGGCACATCAAACGCGATATTGGCCATGGCTCGTGTCTTACCCGTGTATTTTGGACCCGCTATTATAGCGTAGCCAAACACGCTAAAGTCACCGGCCTCGCAAAACTGTCGTATTCTCAACCAGCCCACCATGACTCGAATCGCTCTGCTTGTTCAGGAAACGCCGACCATCGTGGACGGCAACTACCGGCGAATTGCCAACTTCCTGCAGTCGGTTGGGCACGACGTACAACTCCTGATGATAGACAGCCTGACGATGCGACGCGGCGATATCCACGCCCAGGGCTGCACTTGCACAGCGCCCCTTATGCCGGGAGATCGGCTGCCTGCCATGACCGAGCAGCAGCTTGATCATGCCATCGTCTGGGTACTTGGCCTTGGTCAACGGGCCAGCTATCTTGACAAGATGCAGTTGTTATATGCCCTGCCTGACCACTGCCGGTTGGTTAACAATCTAGATGTATTGATGCATCTGAATAGCAAATACCTGCTCGCCAGCAGAGCCAGCTTTCAGTCACCAGAGACCTATGCCTCAAACAACGCGGTCGAATTGATCAATATCGTTAAATCTGACCCTGGACCGTGGATCGTGAAACCGCCTGCGGGCAGCCTCGGTCGAGACGTGTTTAAAGTCGATCGTAATGACTCCAACCTCGCCGCTATTATCAGTAACCTCTGCGGTCCCGAAAACACGCAATACACCCTCTTGCAGCGATATGTTGAGGAAATTGAACACGGTGAGAAACGCGTGCTGCTGGCCGGCGGCAAAGTCATCGATCAATATCTAAGATTGCCCAATGAAGATCACCGGACCAACGTGACCCTGGGAGCGATCACCAGACCCTGTGAACTTATCAGCGCAGAGCGACGCTACTGCGAAGCGCTCGCCGCGCTGCTGCAGGAACGCGGTGCAAATTTCGTCGGGATTGACCTTGCTTTTCCCTGGCTGATCGAGATCAACGTCGTTAATCCGGGGGGGATCAGCACCATAGAAGAACTCACCGGGCGAGACGCCACCGAATCGGTTGTTTCCGCCGTAATGCACGCGCTAGCGGCATTACCGGGATCACCTTGAGTTTTAGGCCGGAATCGGTATGATAGCCGCCTTCTTTTGGGGTCGTTAGCTCAGTTGGTAGAGCAGTTGGCTTTTAACCAATTGGTCGCTGGTTCGAATCCAGCACGACCCACCACTAAAAACCCGTAAGTACAAAACACCCATCCTCACAAAGCTTGCACACCGCCGGGTCCGTATGCCCTGCATGGCGTCTTCTTCATCAGGCACAACGTCGAGGTATTCTGACCACGCATTCCAGTATTGGTACCCTGCTCGTTCCATGTACCGTGATACCCGATTGGCGATCGTGTGTATGATCTTCTCCAGATCTTCCCGGGTCGGTGGCTTCACCGGCCAGAAGTAGCCTTTTGGGTCGCAGACACCATTTGGGTGAAGCATGTGAAAGTGTAAGTTAAGGTTTAGGGTTGAGCCAAAGCGCTGAATCAACGTGACTGCACCACTTTGTGTCCCTGACTTCACAGTTCTTCCAGATCGCTGCTCAGAAAAGTGCTTATCACGCGATACGCGATGTCAGTCAATTGAATAGCGACAATCATCTATTTAGAACTCGGGAACAAATAAAAGAAAACTGCCCTCAAAAATTCCTCATCAGCACTGTGGCTATAAGTGTGCATCTCCGTTTGTCGCAATTTCGCCTTCGAATCGTTATAACTTGTAACACAAACAACACACGAGGTATCACGGTCATGATAAAGGTCAGGTTTGTTCTCGGTACAGCACTTATAGTTGCCGCGTTTTCTGCTAATGGGGCCGATAAGGCAGGTCAAAACAACGAGGAGAAAGCGGGAGGAAAACCAGCTGAACATGCTGAATCTATTGAACGTTTGTCAATCGCGAGAACGCTTGCAGTCATCGGTCTCGACGATCGTGACCCGCTGGCGCTCATTACTGCAGCTCGCATGATCGCGAGCACACCTGTCAGCGATTCTGATTATGAGAAGCAAAATGAACCGGGCGCTACAACGGGCGATCCAGCCGTGCTAGATACACCACAGAGCTTGCTCGCAAGGGCGCGAGAATTTTCAGATGGTGACGCGGAAATTCTTGCGCTGATTGATGAAACACCCCTAACAGCACCGAGAGGGCGTGTTGGCGGTCCAGTTCAACATCAGGATGCCGTCAAAGCTGGAAGCACCGATCTTTACAAGATCACATTTGACGGGCAGAGGGACGCGCAAATCGCGGTCATTGGCATTGGCGGCGATATTGATTGCAAGTTATTCGACGAGAAAAACAACCTGATCGATCAGGATATCGACAATACATCTACTTGCGCATTGTCCTTTCGTCCTATCTGGAAGGGTGAATTCACACTCAAAATCAGAAATTATGCGAGTCGCGACGTACCTTACGCGTTGCTGAGCAACTAGAATGGAACTCATGTCAGAAGACTTGGCGAGCTATGACGCCAAATCTGTGCAGCAAGTGATCGAATTCGCAGACTACGTTGATTTTGCACTTGTATCACGACATCAGGAATTTGAGCTCTTTGAGTGGCGACATCACCGATCCGTCGCGGTTGCGGTTTTCTCGCAACAGAGCGAAATGGATGCCGCGATGCGGCGAGTTGCACTAAAGCTGTCATCCGAATCGATGCTGCGTGCAAGTCGATCCGGCTATGACTATAAGGTCGAAACCGTCGTAGCGACACTTCTCCAACTCGATAAAATTGGGGGGTTGAGTGCCGCCGAACGCAGCCTGCTTGACGCTCTGAACCTTAGGGATGCGCAGTCTGCTCTTATCGCAGTAGCAGCCCCAGCTTCAGTGGATGAAGCTTGGCGCCAGCTGATCGTTCACGAACTTCGACACGGTCTGTTTTACGTAGATCCCGAGTTCAAGAAGTACTGCCTAGATTTCTGGTCTGATCTGGCCCCTGAAGTAAGAGCGACTTCTACCGAATTGCTCGCCTCTTGGGGCTATCGGCGTGATGATGACGCACGTTTGGCGAATGAGTTCCAAGCCTACCTGTTTGACGCTGAGCTGGCGCCTTTCTTTCAAGCACGTTTTATCAAAGTTGGCGCTGATATAGAGCAGCTAAGATCCGTATTCAGAATCGGTACGGTGCACCTGCGCGCCTCATCTCGATTTACAGACCTATGGCGTTTTGATGAGCGACCAATGAATCAGAACCGCTTTTTTGAGCTTCTGACACCCTCGAACTAGGGATTGAGCAAACCAGTGGCTCCGGTGCGAATACTGTTAGTGCTTTTATTTGGCCTGGGATGGGCAAGCTTTGCGAGTTCAGCCCAGCACGCACTTTTGATTGGGATAGCAGATTATGAAGGTACGTCACTTTCTAATCTGCCAGGTGCCGCCAATGATCTTTTGATCGTGAAGAACGTGTTGGTTGAGAAGCTGGGTTTCGACGAAGCAAACATAGACGTCATAAAGGACAGCGAAGCCACTCATACTGGGATCGCAGATGCATTCGCAAAACTGCGCTCGCGGGTCAAAGCCGGAGATTCGGTTTACATTCACTACTCTGGTCATGGTTCTTACACTCAGGATCACAATGGTGATGAACTCAACAATCAGGACGACCAGACTTGGGTGAGTTTCGCTGCGCGCAGCGGCAAATACAAGGGTGTCGATAACTTCGACGTTTTGGACGACGAGATCAATCACTGGCTCGGCGAATTGGCCGCCAAAGCTAACTTGGTCATCTACGTCTCGGACTCTTGTCACTCAGCGACGAACACTCGCGGAAACACGCCTGCATTAAGGGCGGCGCCGCCGCTAGAAGGGAAACACCCTCTAGGCGAAGCAACCTACCAAAGCGTGTCTCTGGACAACGTCGTTCGAATAGCCGCGGCTCGTGACGATCAGACCGCTGGCGAGTTCCTGCACAAGTCTGGATCGCACTACGGGCTATTCACTTGGCACTGGGTAGAAGAGATCGATCGAGCGCGTCCCGGTGATAGTTGGCGACAGGTCTTCGAGAGAACGCGTGCAGGTGTCTTTAGAAGGAACGGTAGAACGCAGACGCCCCAGATTGCAGGGAGGCAGGCAGATTTCGGAATCGCTGGTGGACAGCAGTTCGAGCAGCACGGTATTCGCGTCAGTGAGGTGTATGCGGGCGAGCAGGAGATCGCTTTGGCGTCCGGTGCGATCACAGGCGTAACAAGGGGGTCCATTTACGGCAAGGCGGCTGGCAACGTCCAGGTCCGCATAACAATGGTGAGTGCGACCTGGAGCCGGGCTGAAATCCTCAATGGTCGAGTTGAAGCTGGCGACTTTCTGTTTGAGCTTGAACGTTCATTTGTCACGCAGCCGCTCACAGTCTTCATACTTGATACTCTCGACGAGCGAAGTGACGACACTGCAGATGATGCGGCCCGCGGTTTCGTAGACTCTCTTGGCAAAGGATTCGCCCAGGTGCGTACGCAACCAGAAGCAGACATTGTGCTGTCCTTAAGGAGCCCATCGCCTGAGAATGGTGACTTGCGACCGCAGCCGAATCCGGAAGCACCGGACGACGAGATTGTTGAGATGTGGGTCCTCGCCCCCAATGAGCAATTGCTGCATGAACACCTCAAAGCCAAGCTTGATGACACCGCCGATTTGCAACGGTTGCGGCGAAATCTGCTCCGTTATCGACGTGTGCGAGATTTGCACAATGTCACGACCCCACGGAATGAATCAGGAATTGCGCTGGGTATCATTTCGATACGAGATTGCGACCAGACGGACGAGGGTTGCCTGACACTTGGCGAACGCAGAATAAAGCGCGTGCCTGGTTCAACCCCACTTTCAGAAACACGGGCTGATCAGTGGCAGTTGGGTGATTTGATTAGCTTTACAATCGAAAACCAACACTGGGTCGATCGATATGTCTACCTTTACGAGGTGACCTCGTCAGGTGACATTATTTCGCTGTTCCCGAACCGTGGCGCCCCGTCGGAGGCGCGGATACCAGCCAACGAATCGCTTGACCTCTTCGCTTCGGCACCACGCTACGGGATGGAGTTTTCAGATGCTGGCAATGGTTCGATTCTCGTACTGACCAGTAAAACCGAAGTGGACCACCATCTCCTCCTGCAGACTGGATTTGAATCGGTTCCTGCCATTAAACGGAAATCACTGAGTCCGTTAGAGCAGCTACTGCTGGATACTGCAACGGGCGCAACACGCGGCGAAAAGAGCTTCAGGGCTGACGGATGGTCACTGACCCATATACCCATTCGTGTTGGTGAATCGTGACACTTGCCGCCCAAACTCCGGTTTCTGCTCGCTTCATGCGTCCTGCCATGTTTTATCTATCGCTGGTTCTTATCACCACGATGCTGCCGATTAGTCCCATCGCCGCAAGCGAAGATGGTAGCCTTGAGGAGCAATTGGGTAGCCTCATAAAAGCGGAAGAGTATGAACGCGCGCTGCCGATCGTCCGTCAGCTGGTCGAGGTAGACCCAAGAAAATGGCAGAAAATTGAAGCTGCCTTGCTTGGTGAACTGGGGCATCGCGGCGAGGCAATTGACGTGTTGCACGAGATGGTTGAGGGCGACCCTGGGAATGCCAAGGCGTGGGGCAACATGGGTTGGTTGCTGATCCTCGATGGGCAATTTGTGCAAGGAGAGGAAGCGTCGCAGCAGGCTGTTGATCTGAATCCGAACTCGATGGCATGGAAAGTCAACCTGGGGCATGCCTACTTATTGCAGGGGAAAGATGACAGAGCCTACGCATGGTACGAGCGAGCACTACGTCTAATTCTGAATGACGAGATGCTCGACAGCGGTCCGTTGGCGGACTTCGACATCTTTCTTAGCAACGGCTGGCGACTAGAAGCGGTCATGGCGGCAAAAGCCTGGTTCGAACAACGTGGCCCCGATGCGATTGCCGTCAACGTGCAAGTTGCCAAAGACCATGCGATCGCTGACCAGGCGTTCGCTGAAGGTCGGGCGCTGTACAAGCGAGGTTCCTACACGGAGGCCGCACGCGTTTTCGAAGAGAGTTTGGCAGTCGAGCGCACGAGTGACCGGCCGCGTTCGAATGACATTGGCGTCGCACTGGGCTGGCTTGGCGATGCACAAAGAAAAGCGGGCCAATACCCTGCTGCGGAAATGACCTTGCGTGAAAAGGTTGCGCACGATCGTGCGGCACTGCCGGCGGGCCACCCAAATATCGCCACGAGCCTGAACAATCTGGCCGTATTGCTCGAAACCATCGGCCATTACGGCGAAGCTGAGTCGCTTTATCGAGAGGCGCTCTCGATATCCCGCGCTACGCTGCCAGAGGGTCACTCTGATATCGCCACGAACCTAAATAATCTGGCCGTGGTGCTCGAAGCCACCGGTCGATACGGCGAAGCCGAGCCGCACTACCGGGAGGCCCTCTCGATACGACGCTCGACGCTACCAGCGGGCCATTGGGCTATCGCTTCGGGTCTGAACAACCTTGCGAAGTTGCTCAAAACCATCGGCCGTTACGGCGAGGCGGAACCGCTCTACCGGCAAGCGCTCTCGATATCCCGCGCCGCGCTGCCAACGGGGCATCCGGCTATCGTAAATATCCTGAACAATCTGGCCGCGCTTCTCACCAACACCGGGCGTTTCGACGATGCAGAACTGCTGTACCGGGAGGCGCTCGCGACCCAGCGCGCGGCACTGCCAGCGGTCCATCCTGATATTGCGCTGAACCTGAATAATCTGGCCCTATTGCTTTACACCACTGGCCGCTACGGCGAGGCGGAACCGTTATATCGAGAGGCGCTGTCGATGCGGCGCGCAGCACTGCCAGAGGGCCACCCTGATATCGCCACGAGCCTTAACGAACTGGCTGCGTTGCTCCGGCGCACTGGCCGATACAGTGAGGCGGAGCTGCTGCTCCACGAAGCGCTTTCGATTCGGCGCACCTCGCTTCCAGCAGGCCACCCTGATATCGCCACTGGCCTGAACAATCTGGCAGAGTTGCTCCACACTACCGGCCGATATGACGAAGCAGAGACGCTGCACCACGAGGCACTCTCGATGCGGCGCGCAGCACTGCCAGAGGGCCACCCTGATATCGCGACGAGCCTAAACAACGTGGCGGTGTCGCAATACCGTTCCGGTCGCTACGGCGAGGCGGAACCAATGCTCGAGGAAGCGCTTTCGATCCGGCGCGCCGCGCTGAAGGCGGGAAATCCTAATATCGCCTTGAGCCTGAACAACCTGGCGGCGTTACTTGTGGCAACCGGCCGCCTTAGCGAGGCAGCGCCGCTGTACCAGGAGGCACTTTCGATTCAGCGCGCCTCGGTTCCAGCCGGCCACCCTTCTATTGCCGTGAGCCAGAACAATCTGGCTGCATTGCTCCACACTACCGGACGATATGGCGAAGCGGAGACACTCTTGCAGGAAGCGCTGGCGATTGCGCAGGCGGGTGGTGAGCCTGAAGTTCTCTGGTCGGTGCAAGGCAACCTTGCCCACTACTACGACGAGCAGCCATCGCTGGCGATCCTGTTCGGCAAACAGGCAGTCAACACGATCCAGTCGGTGCGCCAGAATCTGGCATCAGCCGAGCAGGCGACACAACAGGCATTCTTGACGGCAAAGGAGTCGTACTACCGTGATCTTGCCGATCAATTGATCGCGGCGGGCCGGCTACCGGAAGCCAACCAGGTCCTGTCGATGCTGAAAGAACAGGAGTACTTCGATTTTATTCGCCGCGACAGCACGACCAACCCGAAGCAGACTCGCGCCGACTATAACGAGTTTGAACAGGAACAGATCACCGCCTACGAGGCAGCGGCGCAAGCAGTCGCGCGAACCGCGGCCGAGTACCGTGAACTGGCTGAACTCGACCCGTTCGAACTGACACCGGAACAGGAAGCGCGGCGTATCGTGCTCAAGGCAGAACTCGATGCCGCCAGCCAGGCGTTCCAGGCAACACTTGCGACGATCAAAACCGCTTTTACAGGTTTATCCGAAGCGCGCCGGCAGGAGCTGCTGGCACGCCAGCAATTGAGTCAGGGCAAAGACGACCGCGGCCTGGTCCGTGATCTGAGCAAGCTGGCGGACGCGAACGTCGCACTGCTGCATACAATCGTACTGGAAGATAAGGTGCATCTACTGCTGACACTGCCGGAGACGCTGCTGGCGCGGCAGGGCGCCATCGGCGGCGCCGAGTTAAACCAGGCAGTGCAGACTCTGCGGTCAGCACTGACAAACCCGTTCCTCGATCCGCGGCCCGCTGCCCAAAAACTCTACGATCACCTGATTGGGCCGATCGAGGCGGATCTGGCGGCAGCCGGGATCGACACGCTGATGGTGGGACTTGATTCAACCCTCCGCTATCTTCCGCTTGCCGCCCTCCACGACGGCGAGCAGTACCTGATCGAACGCTATGCGCTCACAGTGTTTACCGATGTCGCCCGGGATAACATCAAGTTTGCGCCCAGGCCTACCTGGGAAGGGATCGGCCTTGGCGTTAGCTTGCCGCACGAGGCGATTGGCCCGACCCGATCCAACTTCCAGGCACTGCCCGCCGTGCCCGGCGAACTGGAGCGCATCATCCGCAGACCGGAAGCCGATGATGACGGTGTATTACCGGGACGCTACTTCCTGGATGAAGCATTTACCGAAGATACGCTGACCCGATCCTTGCAGTTCCCGGTTGTCCATGTCGCCAGTCACTTCAGTTTGCAACCCGGCAATGAGTCGATGTCGTTCCTGCTGCTGGGCGATGGGGATACGCTGAGCCTGGATCGGCTGCGCACGGGTAACTATGACTTTGGTAATGTTGACCTGCTGACGTTGTCGGCGTGTGATACCGCAATGTCAGGTCAGAACGCCAACGGCGTTGAGGTTGAGGGACTGGGCACGCTGGCACAACAACTCGGTGCCAAGAGTGTCGTGGCGACACTCTGGCCGGTGGCCGATGAGAGCACCGGTGAATTTATGCAGCACCTGTACCGGCTGCGGCAGGAAGATGGCCTCACCAAGGCTGAGGCAATAAGGCAAACACAACTGGCGTTCCTTGCCGGTGGCCAGCGCCGTAATGGCGCAGTGGGTACACGCAAGGGGTTCATGATCGACGCGGAAACGAGTGACGATGACGACAACTACGCTTATAACCCGCAAGCACCCTACGCCCACCCCTACTACTGGGCGCCGTTTATCCTGATGGGAAACTGGCTTTAAAGCTTTTTTCAATCTCCTTCAACGTGTCGCAAACTCTACGCACGGTCGTTATTACTCTTGAGCACGATGTGCTCGACAAAGAGTATTAACGGAGATATGCGATGAAACAGTATGCAATTTTTGAGAACAACCACGGTCAACGTGACGCTGTTAAACAAGGTTGGTCATGGCCTGCTTTTTTGTTTGGGCCCTTCTGGGCACTTTATTGTGGGTTTTGGGGATTGGGTTTGGGGTTCCTGGCACTGACCGTCTGCCTGACGGCCCTGCAAGCTGGCCTTCAACACGCGGTGGGCACTGATGCGTCTTCACTGGTATCCATTGCGCTCTTCTTCAACATGATCGCGATATCACTTGCTGTATTGTTTGGTGTTAAAGGTAACGAATGGCGAGAAGCTAAGTTGATTCGAAACGGCTATGCGCACCTTGGCAAGGTTGATGCGATCAATGATGCAAACGCGATTGTAGCGTCAGTGAACGGGTGAATCTGCAGATCGATGTGGCGGGTGGCTAGTTGCCCTCTCTCACGGCACGACGATGGGTCGCAGTGAATTACCGCGAGCGATAACCAGCGTTTTTCGCCCAGCGGATGCATTTAACGCAGCCTTGAAATCCGTTAGTGATCCAATCGTTGTTTGATTAACCTGCGTTACCACATCGCCCTCGGCAAAGCCGAGTAACGCTAAAGGACCACCCTCTTGCAGGCGCTCCAGTAACACACCTGAGATGCGCCCCGACAAAGGGTGGTCCTCTGGCACCTCAGCGAAATAGGCACCAAACGCCTCGATTGTGCCGCCGCTTGTGGCGCTGACCTGGGTATCTCTTGGCGGAGACACCTCGACGTCTGCGCGCAGTGTGCGACCACGGCGTTCAAGCTCAAGCGTAATCATGTGGCCTGGCAGCGTCAGAGCAATGACGCGCCGGAGGTCGGTAGGGTCGCTGATGGTCTCCGACTGTGCGCGCACAATGATGTCTTCCAGTTGCAATCCAGCCCTTTCGGCGGGTGAGTCCTCGGCGACAGCACTAACAACGGCGCCCTGAGTCTGCGAAGATTCAGCTGATCGCGCATGAATGCCAATCGTTCCCCGTGTCACCCGACCAAACTCGCGAAGTTGCGCCACCACGACATTCAAGATCGTGGTCGGAACTGCATACCCAATGCCTACATTGCCGCCGGTAGGCGCGTAAATAGCCGTGTTAATCCCAATCAACTTACCATTGCTGTCCAACAGGGGACCGCCACTGTTGCCCGAGTTAATTGGCGCGTCAGTTTGAATGAAATCTTCCAGCTCAGTCCCCACACCGGTTCTGCCCAGCCCGCTAATAATTCCCATTGTCACTGTCAAATCGAGTCCAAAAGGATGGCCTGCGGCAAATACAACATCGCCGATTTTGAGTGATCGCGAATCCCCCATAGGGATCGCTGTGAAGTCCGCAGTGGCACTTGAAAGTTTAAGCAGAGCGATGTCCGTGGACGCGTCCGCACCAACAAGTTCTGCTGGAAGGCGTTTTCCCGCGACGTTGACTGACAGTTTCTCAGCCCCACTGACCACATGCTGGTTGGTGACGACAAGGCCGCGATCGATATCGATAATCGCACCGGACCCAGTGCTACCACCGCTGGTGCGCTCGTTGATGACCTGCACGACGCTTCCGAGTGACGGCTGGATTCCCTCGTTGAAAGAAAGAACGTTTCGCTTCCGATCAGTTGGGATGTTCTGCGCATCAGTAAGCGCTGCAAACGACAAACAGAAAACGAAGATTGCGAAAAACACATAGCAGTTCTGAGAAATATTCAATGTCGCAACCTTAATCCGAGTTCGTCAAGGGCAGGAGCTTGGGTTGATTAGCATCAGGAGTCAATTTCAGGTTGCGGGATTCGCCCAATTCCAGCATCTTTTAGACAAACCGTATGAGGCACTGGACCCGATGACGAATGATGACGTGACTGAGCGTTTTTGGGTTATCGAATCAGAAGAGTGGACAGCTCGGCTTACATCACGAGCCAGTCAGATGTTCTACAACGATCAGGCAGCAGCAGAGACAGCCATCGAATATGCGAAGCAGCATGTTATGAGGGTTGCTCAGTCAACACCTGAAAAATTGCCAAATGACGCCGTGCTTTGGACGGCCCTGGTCAACAAGATGATCGACTACTCAAAGAAGATATACGGTGCGCGGCGAAGCCCCCAATTTGTCGCGTCGATGGGTCGTGTGTGGAAAGCTGTCTTCAACTTGCTCTGCCTACGACAGGTTGACCCGACAAGCATCACGCTCTTTCGTGTCCAGGAGGTACTTGGTGAGGGAATGGACGCTCTGGATGGTGAATCGCGCGAACGTCGTCAACAGGATATCAACTTGGCGGTTTCAGAAATCCCTAGACGCCATCAGGATTGTAGAAAACCAAAAGCACCATTGCGTGCCTCAATAATCCCAGCCATTGATGAAGATGAACCATTGTCTGCACTTAGTGTTTCTGAAGATGCGCTGACGAACGAAAATGAATCGGATGACATTGGCGCAGAATTGGATGAAGAACATATTGGCCACGTGTTGGGCATTCTGGACCATCTCCTGAGCGGCGCTGCATTAGAAACGGAAAGCTCGCTGACGGAGACGCAGCGATCGTCATTACTGAGGCTACGAACTACCCTTGATCTCGGGGATCACGAGCGCCTTTTGTTGCGATTAGTCTATCAAGAAGGGTTGTCAGCGCGTGCTGCGGCTAACCGTTTACCAGGTGAAGACGGCAGCCCGCCTTCCAGTTCCGATGCAAGTGTCCGCAGAACACAGCGGATGCTCACCCGTATTCACGAGAAGCTTAAACGAACGTTCTCTGAGGCCGGGCTGGCTTCGATAGGCGAATTGTTGACTGGAGAGGTCGAATGAGTGACGCAAAAGACTTAGCTACAACTGCGCAGTTGGCGCTAGCGCTTGAAAGCTTCGATCCTCCTTCTGGTATTAGACCCCCGCTCGATGAGATTGTCGACTGGACTGAGGGCCGATTGGGTGATGTCCGTGCCGCCGAGGTCGCGGCCTTTGTCGCACGCGATGCAGAATGTTATGAGATCTGGCGGGAATATGTGGAATCCAGACAGAAATTGGATGTAGAGCAAGGCGCGTCTGGGCAATCGATTTGGTCACCATCTCTATTGATGGCTCGAGTCCAGGAAAGTCTGAAAACTTGGCAAAAGGCTGCAACAGGGTTCGCGGTCGTTGCCATCACTACAGTACTGGTCATTCCCCCGTTTTGGATTGAACCACAAGCAACACTGGATGATCAGTATCGATTGTGGATGAGCACAGGTCAGAGCAAACCGGCGATGTGGGAATGGCAGGCTGTTGGCACCACACGAGGCGCTGGAATGACCGCTGAAACTTCGGCTTTCCTCATGGGGATATCGCGCGGTGTCGAGCGGTTGGGCGAATGGTCACCTGCTGCAACCGCATCTTTGGCAACGCTGCCACAACAATCGATTGCTTGTCAGAGTGGCGACTCAAAATGCGTCACTCGGCAGGACGCGCTCGTGACGCTGGGTGAGTGGGCATTGCTGAATGAAGTTAGATGTCAGGCAGAAGACCCCGGGCTGGTTGTTGATACCCAGCTATCCATCGACCTGCTGTCAGCCATCGCTACTGAATTGCGCCATGCTGACTGCTCGTCTCGTTATTGCAATACCTTGCTGGAAACCCTGGAGAAGCCCCGATCTGTCGAGGGAATGTGCGAACTGAACACACTACTGTTTGAGCAGGGCTACCCTTAATTTTGTTCGAGTCGTGTCGCACATACTGCAGGTGCGCGTCATTTCAAGTGAGGCGATACGAATCGCCTCGCAAACTCACCTACGATAAGGAAACAGCTTATGGCTAGCTCAGAGAAGAACGGACAGCGTGATGCTGAAAAAGGCAAACCCTCTGCACCGCAAGGGAATATGACTGCGGCAGAGTTCAAGAACTACCTGCAAGGGTACAACAACGGCAAGAAAAACTGACTTGTCGGGGCGCTGGAATCCTCCAGCGCCCACCTCGGCAAGAGTGAACCAGAGGAGCTTTTAGTGCAGCCCAGAGTAGAAACCAATTTGCGCAGTCTGAAGGCAAGCTTAGGCTCGGGACTTGCCGTGTTTCTGATTCTCATCACCACTATGGTGCCGACCGAATTCATCACCGCCAGTGAAGACCAGGGCCTTGAGGAGCAATTGGGTAGCCTCATAGATGCAGAGGCATATGAACGCGCGCTGCCGATCGTCCGTCAGCTGGTCGAAGTTGATCAAAAAAAATGGCGGGGAGTTGAAGCCCGTTTGCTTGGTGAACTGGGACATCGCGGCGAGGCAATTGACGTGTTGCACGAGATGGTTGAGGGCGACCCTGGGAACGCCGAGGCGTGGGGCAACATGGGATGGGTACTGATCCTCGATGGGCAATTTGTGCAAGGAGAGGAAGCGTCGCAGCAGGCTTTTGATCTGGATCCGAACTCGATGGCATGGAACGTCAACCTGGGGCATGTCTATCTGTTGCAGGGGGAGGACGAGAGCGCTTACTCATGGTACAAGCGAGCCCTACCTCTGATACAGAACGACGAGATGCTTGACAGCGGGCCGTTGGCGGACTTCGACATCTTTCTTAACAACGGATGGCGACCAGAAGCAATCAGAGCGGCAAAAGCCTGGTTCGAACAACGTGGCCCCGATGCGATTGCCGTCAACGTGCAAGTTGCCAAAGACCATGCGATCGCTGACCAGGCATTCGCTGACGGTCAGGCGTTTGATGAACAAGGGGCCTACTCGGAGGCTGCACGCGCTTTCGAAGAGAGCCTAGCAGTCGAGCGCGCGAGTGGCCGGCCGCGTTCGTATGACATTGGCGTCTTACTAAGCTGGCTTGGCAATGCACAAAGAAAGGCAGGCCAATACCCTGACGCGGAAGTGACCTTGCGTGAAGCGATTGTCCTATGTCGCTCGATGCTTCCCGCGGGCCACCCTGATGTTGCCACGAGCCTCAACAACCTTGCGTTCTTGCTCCGGACGACCGGCCGTTACGGAGAGGCAGAGCCGCTGTACCGGGAGGCACTTTCGATGCGGCGCACCGCACTGCCAGCGGGCCACCCTGATATTGCCAACAGCCTGAGCAACTTGGCGGAGTTACTCTGGATCACAGGCCGCTATGGTGAGGCGGAATCGCTGTTCCAGGAGGCGCTCGCGACCCGGCGTGCCGCACTGCCAGTGGGTCATCCTGATATTGCCACCAGCCTGAACAATCTTGCGTTGTTGCTCCGAACCATAAGCCGCTACGATGAAGCGGAGCTGTTGCAACGGGAGGCTTTAGCGATTGAACGCAAGGCTCTACCAGCGGGTCACCCTAATACCGCCACGAGCCTAAACAACCTGGCTTTGATACTCGCAGACACTGGCCGCTATGGCGAAGCCGAGCCACTGTACCGGGAGGCTTTAGCGATTGAACGCAAGGCTCTACCAGCGGGTCACCCTAATACCGCCACGAGCCTGAACAACCTGGCAGCATTGCTCGAAACCACCGGCCGCTACGGCGAGGCTGAGCCGCTTTACCGGGAGGCGCTCTCGATGCGGCGCGCGGCACTGCCAGCGGGCCATCCTGATATTGCCACCAGCCTGAACAATCTGGCGGGGTCGCTCGAGACTACCGGTCGATACGGAGAGGCGGAGTCGCTTTTCGAGGAAGCGCTTTCGATTCGGCGCGCCGCACTGCCAGAGGGCCACCCTGATATCGCCTTGAGCCTGCACAACCTGGCGGATTTGCTTGATACAACCGGTCGATACGGCGAATCGGAGCCTCTGTACCTGGAGGCGCTCTTGATGCGGCGCGCGGCACTGCCAGCGGGGCACCCTGATATTGCCAACAGCCTGAACAATCTGGCGGGGTCACTCGAGACTACCGGTCGTTACGGCGAGGCAGAACCGTTGTACCGGGAGGCACTCTCGATCTACCTCGCGGCACTGCCAGCGGGCCATCCTACTATCGCCACGAGCCTGAACAATCTGGCGGGGTCACTCGAGACTACCGGTCGTTACGGCGAGGCAGAACCGTTGTACCGGGAGGCACTCTCGATCTACCTCGCGGCACTGCCAGCGGACCACCCTACTGTTGCCATGAGTCTGAACAACCTGGCGGGGTCGCTCCGGACCAATGGCCGTTACGGCGAGGCCGAGCCGCTATACCGGGAGGCACTCGCGATCTACCGCGCGGCACTGCCAGAGGGCCACCCTGATATCGCCTTGAGCCTGAACAATCTGGCGGTGTTATTCAATACAACCGGCCGCAATGGTGAGGCGGAGCCGCTGTACCAGGAAGCACTGGCGATCGCGCAGGCGGGTGGTGAGCCTGAAGTTCTCTGGTCGGTGCAAGGCAACCTTACCGACTACTATGCCGCACAACCATCGCTGGCGATCCTGTTTGGCAAACAGGCAGTCAACACGATCCAGTCGGTGCGCCAGAATCTGGCATCAGCCGAGCAGGCGACACAACAGGCGTTCTTGACGGCAAAGGAGCCGTACTACCGTGATCTTGCCGATCAATTGATCGCGGCGGGCCGGCTACCGGAAGCCAACCAGGTCCTGTCGATGCTGAAAGAACAGGAGTACTTCGATTTCATTCGCCGCGACAGCACGTCCAACCCGAAGCAGACTCGCGCCGACTATAACGAGTTTGAGCAGGAACAGATCACCGCCTACGAGGCAGCGGCGCAAGCAGTCGCGCGAGCCGCGGCCGAGTACCGTGAACTGGCTGAACTCGACCCGTTCGAACTGACACCGGAACAGGAAGCGCGGCGTGTCGTACTCAAGGCAGAACTCGATGCCGCCAGCCAGGCGTTCCAGGCAACACTTGCGACGATCAAAACCGCTTTTACAGGTTTATCCGAAGCGCGCCGGCAGGAGCTGCTGGCACGCCAGCAATTGAGTCAGGGCAAAGACGACCGCGGCCTGGTCCGTGATCTGAGCAGGCTGGCGGACGCGAACGTCGCACTGCTGCACACAATCGTACTGGAAGATAAGGTGCATCTGCTGCTGACCCTGCCGGAGACGCTGCTGGCGCGGCAGGGCGCCATCGGCGGCGCCGAGTTGAACAAGGCAGTGCAGACTCTGCGGTCAGCACTGACAAACCCGTTCCTCGATCCGCGTCCCTCTGCCCGCACACTCTACGATCACCTGATTGGGCCGATCGAGGCGGATCTGGCGGCAGCCGGGATCGACACGCTGATGGTGGGACTTGATTCAACCCTCCGCTATCTTCCGCTTGCCGCCCTCCACGACGGCGAGCAGTACCTGATCGAACGCTATGCGCTCACAGTGTTTACCGATGTCGCCCGGGATAACATCAAATTTGCGCCCAGGCCTACCTGGGAAGGTATCGGCCTTGGCGTTAGCTTGCCGCACGAGGCGATTGGCCCGACCCGATCCAACTTCCAGGCACTGCCCGCCGTGCCCAGCGAACTGGAGCGCATCATCCGCAGACCGGAAGCCGATGATGACGGTGTATTACCAGGACGCTACTTCCTGGATGAAGCATTTACCGAAGATACGCTGACCCGATCCTTGCAGTTCCCGGTTGTCCATGTCGCCAGTCACTTCAGTTTGCAACCCGGCAATGAGTCGATGTCGTTCCTGCTGCTGGGCGATGGGGATACGCTGAGCCTGGATCGGCTGCGTACGGGTAACTATGACTTTGGTAATGTTGACCTGCTGACGTTGTCGGCGTGTGATACCGCAATGTCAGGTCAGAACGCCAACGGCGTTGAGGTTGAGGGACTGGGCACGCTGGCACAACAACTCGGTGCCAAGAGTGTCGTGGCGACACTCTGGCCGGTGGCCGATGAGAGCACCGGTGAGTTTATGCAGCACCTGTACCGGCTGCGGCAGGAAGATGGGCTCACCAAGGCTGAGGCAATAAGGCAAACACAACTGGCGTTCCTTGCCGGTGGCCAGCGCCGTAGTGGCGCAGTGGGTACACGCAAGGGGTTCATGATCGACGCGGAAACGAGTGACGATGACGACAACTACGCTTATAACCCGCAAGCACCCTACGCCCACCCCTACTACTGGGCGCCGTTTATCCTGATGGGAAACTGGCTTTAGCGGGAAACTCTACCCGGCGGTCATCTTCTCGCCATCGAGTACGCGTGCGATAAATCTGAGACTTTCATCCATTGGTTTAAACTCTTTTCATGGCATCTGGTTGCTCCCAAATACCTCATTGTGTAAACCATGTGCCCGGTAAAATCTGTAAGCTATGTGTCAGGTGCTACAAACCGTAAGTACAAAACACCCATCCTCACAAAGCTTGCACACCGCCGGGTCCGCTAGCCCATAAAACCAACAATCAGCAGGCCCAACAACATCACCAGGGACAAACCGAAACAGACGGAACGCGCTACCTTAAAGTTTGCGTAGTAACTCATCGCATAGGCAGCACGCGCGGCAACAAACCCCCATGCCAGGTAACCGGTGTTTGTCGGGTCTGCACCACCCAGCAAACAGAACAGCACCAGAAGTATGAACACCGCAATGCTTTCATTGGTGTTACCGACCGTGCGCGTCGCTCGAAACAGCAGATTGCCATGGTCCGCGGCAACGGCTTTCCCAGGCAGATGTCCGGCTCGCAGGCCAACGACATCGGCCACCAGCACCTGAATCAACAACAGCAAGCCAAGTGCGCCAATGGCCAAAACCGTGTTCTCGTAGCTGCCAATCATCGTTTCAATCATCATGATTCCTCTCACTGGATTCGATTGTTACTGCCACAATCGCGTTCGTACACGGCGAACCTGAAGCGCCGCGCAACGACAACACTCAGCTGGCAACTTACGGATTTTGCAGATAAGAAGACGCCAGTACGCCAATAAAAATACAGGCCACCCAACTCAGGCACAACCAGCCCATTCGAGGCAGCGTTTTCCTGAATTCCAAGGACCAGTCGTAGCCTGGCTTGCTGGCGGCAAGATAGTCGGGTCCCGTCACAAAAACACCCACAGGGATAAAAAAGGCCGCAAGCCAGGTAAGCGTCAACAGAAAACCAGGGACACCGGCAAAAGCTGGTTGCCAGTCGAAGTAAAGCACTGAAACAAAAAAAGTCCAGACGCCGGTCGCTATCGAAGAATTACGTGTCGCTTGAAATTGCATATCACTCCTGTCGTTAACGATCACTTATCAGCAATCACTAATCAGCATTCACGCATGCCCGATGCAAGCTGATTAAGGCAAAAGACTACCGGCGCAAGCGGACAGAATTAAACGTCGATATTAACTTTCGCGGGATTCACTCGCACAAGCCAGATACCTGGGCACATGCCCCGTAAACATCACATGGCCAAAGACAAAAGCCGCATTGGCCACAAAGATCAGTTCCACGGTTGCTGTCAGATCGAATTCATGACGAGCGAGCAGCATGACATCAGAAAACATCAGCGGCAGAGACACCAGAAAGAGAAGCCCTGAGGCACTCCGGATGATCAAACTGACCGACTCTCCTGACGACCCAGAGCCCGGTTTCATTTCACTATCACTCATTACACGCTCCCTGTGTTGAATAAAATGTGTTGAATAAAATGTGTTGAATAAAATGTGTTGAATAAGTTGTGCTCAATACCAGCGGGATTCCCTGACCCCAATACGCTTTCGACCTATGCTACTACCATCAACACTGGACTCGCAAAAAGCAGGTTAAAGCCTTGACTGAGCAGATCGGCATCGCCTGGATCGCCCGCCATCGTTGTCGCTTGTAATAGCCCGGTAGACCAGCTAATTTCCGACAAGACCCGCGGGACGTTCTTTCCTCTGGGCGCCTATCAAGAGTGACCATCATGCAAAACGCACCGGCCTTAGCAAGAACCGTATTTCTGGCTATAACACTATCAATGTCCATAGCGACTTCAACGACCTTCGCGCAAAACAGCGTAATCGAAGAAGTTGTCGTTACTGCAACGAAACGCGAACAAACGCTGCAGGAAGTCCCTGTCGCCGTTACCGTGACCACGGCTGAGACCATCGAACGCGCGCGTATTAATGACATTCTGGATCTGCAAAGTGTTGTACCTTCACTGCGCGTACCCCAGTTCCAGTCCTCCACTCAGGTTAACTTTGTGATCCGGGGCTTTGGTAACGGCGCCAACAATGTCGGTATCGAACCCTCTGTTGGTGTCTTCATAGATGGCGTCTATCGATCCAGGTCCGCCGCACAAATCGCTGACCTGCCGAATCTGGAAAGAGTGGAAGTGCTTCGTGGCCCACAGAGTACCCTGTTTGGCAAGAACGCCTCCGCCGGTGTGATTTCAGTCATCACCAGAAAACCGGAATATGAATGGGACGGATTTCTCGAAGTGGGTATTGAGGACTACGACGGCGTATTAACCAAAGGTTATGTCACCGGTCCGCTTTCCGACACTGTTGCATTCGGTGTCGGCGGTTCTTACTACGAACGTGATGGCTACTCAGACAACCTGGCACTCGGCACGGATATCAGTGACCGAAATCGCTACACCACCATGGGGCAGTTATTGATCGAACCCAGTGACGACATGTCTTTGCGCATTGACGTTGACTACAGCAAAATTGATGAAAGCTGTTGTACTGTCGCCAATCTGGTTAGCGGCCCCACAGCGGGTGTTATTGCGCTGCTTGGCGGTTCGCTGGACAACGAAAACCCATTTTCCTACGACGTGTATCTGAACAATGATCCCAACGAAGTGATCGAAAACGGCGGCGTCTCGTTACACGCCGATTTTAATTTTGAGCATTTTACGATCACGTCCATCACCGCTTTCAGGAACATTCAGCGCACCAATGAGAACGACGATGTCGACTACTCCAGCGGCGATATTATCGCACCGCAAAATGATATCGACGGGGAAATCGACACCTTCACCCAGGAACTGCGCATCGCCTCAAACACCGACGGCCCCATCTCGTGGCTGGCAGGTTTTTACTACTTTGATGAAGACATTGATAGCCAGGGCGGCATCTCCTTCGGCCCAAGCTTCAGAAACTACGCTGACATCCTGGCCGGTCCGGGAACACTGGGCACCATTGAAGCGGTATTGGGTATCCCAGCCGGCACCTTCTTCGCCGAAGGCAGCGGTGTCACCGAAGTCGCCACGCAGGACAACCAGGCATACTCCCTGTTCGGCACACTGGATTGGGAACTCACTGATCGCATGGTCTTAACCCTCGGCATTAACCACACCAGGGATGAGAAAGAAGTCACGCTGTCGCAGATCAACACCGATGTGTTCTCGCAGATCGACCTTGATCTGATTGGCGCCGGTGGCCTGAGTATTTTTCAGTTCCTGCCAAAGCTTGTTGACTTCCCCAACGTGGGTCAGTCCGGCGAATCAGATGACAGCAACACGGACTACACCGTACGACTTGCTTATGACTGGGGCGACAACATGAATGTCTATGCCAGTTATGCGACCGGCTTCAAGGCTACGTCCTGGAACATATCTCGCGATTCAAGACCAACACAGGGTGAACTTGATACCCTGACGGCAGCGGGCCAACCCCTGCCTAACAATCTAACGGTCGGCACACGATTTGCGAGCCCTGAAGAAGCCACCGTCTATGAACTGGGGCTCAAGGGACAGTACGAGACGTTCTCGTTCAACATCGCGATCTTCGATCAGTCGCTGGAGGACTTTCAAAGCAACGCCTTTACCGGCGCGGCCTTCACCCTGACCAATGCCGGCGAAACCAGTGTTGACGGTATCGAAATCGAAACAACCTGGTACCCATCCGACAATCTGATTTTTACCCTCTCCGGCACCTTCCTTGACCCCGTCTACGACGACTTTCCGCTTTCTGCTTTTGGTGATATCTCAGGAGAAGACGTTGCTGGCGTTGCTGAAACCAGCATCGCAGCATCAGGCACATGGAACTGGGAGCATGGCGAGTGGAATGGCTACATCCGGGCGGATTATCAGTACGAAAGTGAGGTCCAGATTCTTGATGATCCGACCGCAACGGCTATTCTGGCAACCCGCGGTCAATCAACCCGCAAGGTTAACCTCGTGAACGCCAGTATCGGTGTTTCCAGAGGCAATTATGATCTGATGCTCTGGGGACGAAATCTGACGGAGGATGAGTTTCTTGTGTCAGCTTTCCCATCAGTTGCTCAACCCGGCAGCTACAGTGGTTACCCCAATGCACCCAGAACCTATGGTCTGACGTTCCGCGCGAACTTCAACTAGTTCGCGACGCGCAAAAGGAAGCTGTAAAAAAGACAGCCGCCTGACTCCTCGTCAGGCGGCCATCAAATTGTCACAAAGCGCGTAAAACTGGACGCTAGGCTGGTCGATGAATTCCACAGATTTTGTGACCATCCGGGTCCAGAAAATAACAGAGATGCATAACACCCATGTTGCTTTCACGCGGTCCTGGTGGCTCTTCTACACTGGTGCCGCCGTTGGCAATGGCTGCATCATGAAACGCGACAACCTGCTCCGGAGAGTCACACAAAAAACCAATGGTTGAACCGTTGGCGACACTCGCTGGCTCGCCGTTGATCGGTTCACTGACACTGAAAGTCGAGCCATCGTGAATAAAGAAAAGTCGGGTCTGGCCCGTATCGTTGACGTGTTCCATCGGTGCACCAGCGCCCAGGACCCCGAGAACAGCGGTATAAAAATGCTTGGTCTTCTGGATATCGTTTGCACCAATCATGACGTGATTCAGCATTGCATTGTCTCCATTAAAAGTTTGCTGATAATAGCGGGCGTCAGCCTACCCGTTTCCCGCTGCCAGAGAAACTATCCATGGCTGGTCGATTCGGTTTTGCGACGCTAACTAGTCTTCTGGAGACCGCGTGACGTAATCGTACCAACGGTGTCCTGCAGCGCTTTTTACCAGCATCACTGCGCCTTCGGGATAAAAGACAATGTCATCGGCTTTGCGCTCGCCAAAGACCAGATACTTCACGGGTTCATTCGATCTGTTTTCAATGTGGTGCGCGACTTCGTTACCCGCGGGGAACAGCACCTGATCACCTGCTTTCAATGCTATCGGCTGGTCGCCCAGATACAGGGTCGCGTTTCCTTCGAGCAGCAGCACATGCTCTTCTTCCGCCGAATGATAATGATGGTAACTGGAGCTGCTGCCCGGTGGCAGGACTTCAATACGGACGCCCAGGTGTTCTCCGTCAAGATTCAGCGAGCGCCCAACGGGTTCATCCCGAGGCGACTTAATCTCAGCAAAAGCTGTCGTGTGAATATTGGTGATGCGGGCGTCCATTCAAACCATCCTTTTCACTATTATTAATCAACCACCGAAGCGGCCCATAACCAATGCACTATCGCTACAATCGCGGTGCGCAACGATCAAATGGGGCGCCCCGCTGGACCCGGAATAAGCCGGCTCGCAGGCGCAAGGATCGCGATGAGCGCAGTTTTGCAGGCAACAAGCTCAAAAAAGCCCAGGGGTTTACTTCAAAGGCTCCCCTTTGAGAAAGCAGGCAGCTAGCAACACGGCGGTAGCAGCAATGACGGTCAACGCGTATTGGGTCTCCTGCTCGGGAAGTTCAAATACAAAGTAGCCACCGACGACCACAACCGTCACCAGGCCAAACACCAGCCAGCCCTGCCAGGCGACAGGCCAGCCCCAGCCAAAACCCGCTGCCTTTTTAGGAAACCAGTATTTTGTCGATTCTTTTTCGGGCATCACGTCCTCCGGTCATATCTGAGCCGCTTCAATGCGCCTGTTCACAGAGGTCATGCCGGGCGAGAGATTCGATCACATAACACTCACTGACCTCGCCATTCGTGCAACCCCTGACAATTCTGACCAGTTCTTTTTCAAGGGTTTTCAACAAGGCTATTTTTTCCTTCACACTGGATAAATGTTCCCGGGCCAGTGCGTCGACTTCCCCACAATTACCGGTGTCTGCATGGCCGAGGTCAATCAGGCTGCGAATGGATTCCAGTGAAAAACCCAGTTCCCTTGAATGCTTAATGAACGACAGACGTTCCACCTGGGCACGTGTGTAGCGCCGCTGATTGCCAGCTGTCCGTGAGGGCGCATCAATCAGTCCGGCTTCCTCATAGAAGCGAATGGTTGGGACCTTAATGCCTAGTTCTTTAGATATTTCGCCGATAGAAAACATTGCCTGACCTCTTGAACCTCTAGTTACTAGAGCAATTAAGCTGCGGTTTTGTCAACTTTTCAGGAGATTTTCTATGGCATTTGCGCTGTTTTTAACGTTTATCGGCATCGCCGTTATTGGCAGGATGAGCTTGCAACAGATTCGCACGGGTGATCATGGTTTTCGGATGGCCAAGTCATCGGCACCCCTGCGCGAGGTTCTGCCAGGTTCACTATTCGTTCTCTCGTTTCTTTTCTGCTTTGGGCTGTTGGTTCTCGCGCAACTGGGTCTGGTGGTGCAGTCCAGATTTGATTCGCCGTGGCTCAACGCGGTCACATTGGAAATGCTCGGCGGGTTCGTTGGTTTCGCTGGCATTGCGATCACCCTAGTCGCGCAACTTCAGATGCAGCGTTCGTGGCGTATCGGTGTGGATCAGAGCGAACAGACCGATCTCATTACAGGCGGGCTCTATGCCCATTCCAGAAACCCTATCTATTTTGGTATTGGATGCCTGTGGATTGGCCTGGGACTCAGCTTCCTGCATCCTGCCATGTGGCTTTGCGCCGCAATAAACTGGATCAGCATTGAACTGGTGGTTCGTAACGTTGAGGAGCCGTACCTCCGTCGGAACCACGGCGAGGCATATCTCAACTACTGCAACCGGACTCACCGGTTCTGGATTTTCAATGGCCGATAAATTCCCGTCAGGCAGATTTGCACTTATGATTGCTCTTGATACCCACTCGATTCTCGCTATGAACCTGACCCAAAAGATACGCCCGAGCCAAACAATCGCCATCACCCTGCTGGGCCTTATGTCTTTGGCGACATCAGCCGATACAACCACTGAGGTTGACCAACCCAATGTGATTATTTTTCTCACCGACGATCAGGGTTACGGCGACGTTGGCGTCTACGGTGCCGAAGACATCAAAACACCGCATATCGATAGCCTGGCTGCAGACGGGATCAGATTTACCAGCTTCTACGCGCAGCCACTTTGCGGCCCCTCGCGTGCGGCCCTGCTAACCGGCAGCTACCCGATCCGGATAGCAGAGCCTGATAACAAAAAGCATCCAAACACCATCCTTCATACCGATGAGTTTACGATCGCTGAGGCCTTTCAAAATCAAGGTTACGCAACCGCAGCGATTGGCAAATGGCACCTTGCCGGAGACGGCGCACCCTGGGACTACGCCCCGCCGCCAAAGCCGCCTGGTCGACCAGGCGGAAAAGGTCCGTTTGAACCCGCACGCATGCCTAACGCCCAGGGCTTTGATTACTTTTTTGGTACGCCCATGCACAATGGCTACACCAAAGAGGTTGACCCAGCGCGCTTTATCGTTGATCTCATGCGCGACGGGCAGGTTATCGAAACCCAAACCGATGTGGACAATTTAACCCAGCGGTACACCGCCGAGACTATTGCGTTTATTCGCGCGCACCAGCATGAACCATTCTTTATCTATCTCGCGCACAACATGCCTCACGTTTCTCTGGGTGTGAGTAAACCGTTTCGTGGGCAATCAGATCGGGGCCTGTACGGAGACGTTATTCAGGAACTGGACTGGAGTCTTGGCCAAATCCTGGCGACGCTCGAAGCGCTGGAGATAGACGACAGGACCCTGGTGATCTTCCTTTCCGACAACGGACCGCCTATCGGCAACCTGACGGACAGCAACGGTGGCAACGCCGGTCCGCTACGGGGTGGCAAGTATGTCAACTGGGAAGGCGGTGTCCGGGTACCCGCGATCATGAGATGGCCGGACCAGATCCCGGCTGGCCAGATTGATGACAACAGTGCCACGATGATGGATGTTTTTCCGACCCTGGTGGCACTGGCTGACCTCAAACTCGAACAACCTCTGGATGTCGACGGGATAAACCTGACCGGTCGACTGACAGGTGCCGTGAGCCAGCCGCAAACGATCAAACCCGTATTCTTCTATTCACTAACGACCTTGCAAGGGGTCAGAGCGGGTCAATGGAAACTGGTACTGCCCAGAGAAGCAAACGCCCCCAACATGGCCTGGCTGGGTCGTTACATGGACGCTGTACCGTCGCCACAACTGTTCAATCTGGGCGATGACATCGGTGAAAAAAACAATCTTGCCAATCAGCATCCGGAGATTGTGAGCGCCTTGATGACCGAGATTGAATGGGCCCGGCGGCATCTGGGTGACTGGGACAGAACGGGCGAAAGCGCCCGCTTCTTTGATCAGACCACCACTGAACCCTAGAGAGGTCGACCAGAAGCAATCAGCTATTCAACGGACTCTCTTCCGGTGGACGGAGCGGCAGCAAAGCCTCCAGCAGGTTTTCAGGTTTCGATATCCCAACGATGTAAACCATGCGGTCAGTGACCTCACCTTCGGCATGCACGGCGCCAGCAGGGATGTGCAACTTGTCACCGGCGGCCAGTTTAATTTTTTCACCTTTTTCGTTAACAACATAACTACTGCCTTCCATGACATAGCCGCAGTTATCGACATCGTGCCAGTGCAACGGCAACTCATCCATACGCTCTGACACGTAGACCGTCGGCCAGAGATCCAGTTTGCGGATATCTTCAAGTACTTCGGCCTTGGATGAGTGAAAATTATGTATCACCTGCATGGGTCCGGGTTCTAGTGCCATGAATATGCTCACTCCTCAAAAAGTCACCTGCGAAGGTATGACAGATAACAACGGGACGTGCAACAATCGACCTTCAATCGCTGATTTCACAATAACGAGGTAACCATGAAAATAGGAATCGTCCCTATCAATATCGGTGTGCAGCAGGGCACAGACATGATCGGTATGGCGCAGGCAGCAGAACAGATGGGTTATGAATCTGTCTGGACGTTCGAGCACGTGATCGTGCCTGTCGATTATGAATCAAAGTACCCTTACAACGATTCCGGCAAGATGGGTGCACCACCTGAAACCAATTTTGTTGACCCGCTCATTGCATTAACGGCGATCGCCGCGTCGACCAGCACCATTCGATTGGGTACCGGCGTTAACATTCTGTCCCAGGTAAACCCTATCTACATCGCCAAACAATCAGCGAGTTTGGATTTCATGTCTAACGGGCGATTTATGCTCGGCGTCGGCATTGGCTGGCTTAGAGAGGAATTCGAAGCACTTGGCGTACCCTTTGAGAAACGCGGTGCCCGTTTTGATGACTATGTTGAGGGTATGCGAAAAATCTGGTCCGGTGATGTGGTGGAACACGAAAGTGAGTTCATCTCCTGGCATGGCTTCAAGAGTTATCCACTCCCTGTACAGAATCCTTTCCCGGTCGTGATGGGTGGCGTAAAAGGAAAGATTTTTGAGCGCATCGCCAAATTCGGTAACGGCTGGTACGCCCCCTCTGGCGACCCTGCCGAACTGAAGGCCCATCTTGAGAACCTCAGAAAAGCCTGCGACGCTATTGGCCGAGACATGAGTGAGATCGAAATAACCTGCATGTGGCCTGGCAAAGGCGGCAAGGACTTCCTTGGTGAACTCGAGGCTGTCGGCGTACATCGCGCTGTGGTTCCCTTGATGGGACCGGGTAATCCCATCGAGAATCTGCAGAAAATCGCCGAGGAGTGCATTGCTTGAGCAAGGGTGATTTTGCACCGCTGAATTTCGCAAGAAAAACTGAAGCAGAGTCAGCGGCGGCATCCAGCGCATTCACCGCTGAGATGACAACCCGCCGCAGCGTACGCGACTTTAGCGCCGAACCGGCACCCGATTCAGTGATTAAAAATGCCATCAGTGCTGCCGGCACCGCGCCCAGCGGTGCCAATATGCAGCCCTGGCATTTCGTGGCTGTCAGTGACCCCGCACTGAAAAAGAAAATTCGAAAAGCGGCAGAACATGAGGAACGCGAGTTCTACCAGCGGCGCGCCTCAGAAGAATGGTTGGAAGCACTGGCACCACTTGGCACGGATGCAGAAAAACCGTTCCTGGAGACAGCACCCTGGCTGATTGTTATATTCCTGAAAAAGTTCAGCTACGACAAAGATCAGACCCGGCACAAGAACTACTACACCAGCGAGTCCGTTGGTATTGCGACAGGGTTTATGATCGCCGCCTTGCATAAAGCGGGCCTTGCAACACTGACCCATACCCCCAGCCCGATGGGGTTCCTGAACGAGCTTTGCGGCAGGCCAGATGATGAGCGACCCTACCTGATTCTGGTCACTGGCTATCCTGCTGCCGACGCAAAAGTACCGGATATCAGCAAAAAATCCCTCGATGAGATCGCCACGTTTATTTAGTCGGCGACCCCTGGCATCGATAGGTCTCTATCAGTCCACGCATTAACTAATCTTGAATCCTGCGTATCCAGACGCAGCAACATCCTGAAGTTTTTCCCGGTAAGACGGCGCGCCACCGAGATAAATCATGTAGCGGAGCCTGTCATGACCGTCTACATTAGAATTGTAGCCCGTAAACCAGCTCTTGGTGTTCGAGAGCAGCGACATATCGTAGTAGCTTTTTACGTGTTCAAGCCAAGCCTGCTCTGCCCGCGCTTCAGGTTCGATCCGCGCCTTGTTATGACTGTTAAGGTATTCAATCAGGTCTGCTGCCCACTCAACCGCGGTCTCTATCGCTGGCGGGAAATTGGTAGAAACTGACGCCCCCTGCGGTCCCGCCAGGGTAAACATATTGGGAAACCCCGCGACCTGGACGCCCAGATAGGTGACCGGTCCATCGTGCCACTTATCACGCAGCTTAATGCCACCCTCACCCTGTATATCAATACGATCAAAGGCCCCGGTAATGGCATCGAACCCGGTCGCATAAATGATGATGTCGAACTCATGATGTTCGTGCGCTGTCTGAATGCCCGTCTCATCGATCCCTTCGATGGGTGTTTCATTGATATCAACCAGACGCACATGCGGCAGGTTATAGGCTTCATAGTACCGGGTCTCCAGTGGCACTCTTCGGGTACCAAAACCATGATCTTTCGGAATCAGCTTGTCTGCCGTCTCAGGATCCGCCACCCGTTCACGAATCTTTTCAGCGATGAACGCCGAGAAGGCTGCATTGGCATCAGGGTCAATCAACACATCTCTGAAATTACCCAGCCAGACACCAAAACCCGGAGAGTTGTAAAGTTTCTCCCAGTATTCGCGACGCTCGTCCTCAGGGACCTCCGCTAGCTCGCGCCGGTCCGGGCCATGTAAAAAGCCATTGGGTGTCGACCGGCATTGGGCAAATATTTCCTCGTAGGATGCCTTGATCTCCGCCATTTCCTGCTGGCTGATCGGTCCATTATGGAGGGGAGCACACCAGTTAGGTCGACGCTGAAAAACGGTGAGTGATTCAACCTGCGCCGCGATTGCACCAATAACCTGAACGCCTGTGGCACCCGTGCCAACAACCGCAACCCGCTTTCCTGTCAGTTCTACCGGCTTCTGGGGCCAGTAGTAGGTATGAAAAGACTGACCACGAAACTGGTCCACGCCTGGCAATCGGGGCGGTGTTGCTGCTGACAGCATCCCGACGGCCGTGCAGAAGTAGGTTGTGAGCACGGTGCTGCCATCTTCCAGCGTGATCAACCATTGATTGTCATCACTTTGAAACCTGGCGGAACTGACACCCGCGTTAAACCGCATGTGTGCCCGGAGCTTGAACTTGTCGACCACATAGTTCAGATACTCCAGCGTTTCCGGTTGCGCAGCAAATCGTTCAGACCAATTCCATTCCTGCAGCAGTTCTTCTGAAAACGAATACCCATAGGTATAGCTTTCGGAATCGAAACGGGCACCGGGGTACCGATTCCAATACCAGGTGCCACCGGGTCCCGCTGCCCGGTCCAGCACAATGGCATTCAGGCCAAGACCGAGCAGCTTATAAAGCATGTAGATCCCGCAGACGCCACCACCAACAATCACGGCATCAAAGGTTTCCTGGCTCGCACTGGTGTCACGGTCATCTGTCATAGGTTCTTTTAACTTCCTTACAATTCATACATTTCATAAAAGCGGTTCCTGCAAGCGATACACACGGGTTGCGGTGTCTTGAAAAAGGCGCTGCTTCTGTTCCGCAGAGGCGCCGCTGGCGATGCGCTTGAACGCATTCCATGTTACCTGATAACTGGCGAAGAGCTTCTGCACGGGGAAATTGGATTCAAACATGCAGCGCGCCGAACCAAAGGCTTCAATACAAGGCAGCATCCAGGGGCGCCAGGCAACCTCAATCTCTGTTGAGTCAGGCGGTAACGATCGATTAACGCCGTCTCCGGACCTGCGAATCGGAAATGCACCCAGTTTCAAAACAACATTGTCACGCCTGGCAAGTGCCTGCATATCCCGCAGCCAATCACGGTAAACCTCATCGGTTCGATCGCGATAGGGGCCGCCCAGTATTGGCACGCCGGTATGATTCAGCACAATCGTCAGTTCCGGTAACGCATCCGCCAGTGCCGCCACCTCGGCCAACTGAGGATGAAACACCCAGAGGTCAAGCGTCAGTCCCAGCTCTGACATCACTCGCGCCGCAGCGCGCACCTGCGCTTCTGCCAACATCTTTGCGCGTGGCGCAGGATTGGGTATCTTACCCGTCTCATCCCAGGCGGCGGTGAATCGAACCCCCTTAAATCTGCCGCCGGATACTGTCAGGTGGCGTTCAAACACGGGCCGACTCTCTGCTCCCTGCAATAAGTCCACGCGCCCGACTAAACCCTGGCAAATCTTTGTCTCACCCATCACACCACTGCCGGCTATCGCCGCACATCCGGTCACAAATTCGGTCTCGCCCAGCGACCGCCAGATGGGGGGTCCGCCGGGCCGATACATGGATTCACACTCCGCATACACCGTCGCTACGATGTTATGGCCAGTTTCCAGATCTTCGATGAATTCAGGCAGCAGATAACGGTGCCCGTTGCGGACCCAGAGGTGGTGATGGGCATCAACTATAGGCAGCGCTGGCTCAATGACCGCCTCATGCAGCTGCGCCAACCATCGCTCATCTGGCACCGATTGACCCATAATTTTCTTCGCTGGTTTTTCAGTCATCAGACAAACATCGCATCGGCATCAAACAACTGTATAAGCGAGTCAACACCAAAAATACAGCGCGATAGATGGGGCTTAAGCCAAGCCGCGGCGGCCGAGACGCGAACGGGTGACCTTTGTCGTGGGATATGAGATAAAAGAGCCTGGTTTTTGTAGTCCACTATAAAAAAATCGAGGGAATCCTATGCTCTATCCAATTTTTCAGCATGCCTACTTCGTTAACGACGTCGAAGAGGCGGCACACAAATGGCACAGGCTCTATGGTGCTGGACCTTTCATCCTGGTACCTCACCATCGAACTGACAAGTTCCAGTATCGTGGCACTGATCAGGAAGCTGATGTTTCCTACGGATTCGGCTATCTGGGTAACAATCAGATTCAGTTCATTGCCCAGCACGACGACACACCTTCTATCTATCGGGACATGTTCGCGCCAGGCGAAGAAGGATTCCATCACGTCGGTTGCATGGTGAACGATTTCGCAGCGGCCCGGCAACGTATGCTCGATCTGGGCTTCGTCAACGCCTGCGAGTTATGGGCAGATGACGTAAACGCGGCCTACTTCGATACGCGCGAAGTGAACGGTGGTTTCACAGAAATTCACGGCGACCCTACCCATATCCTGGCGTCTTTCGCCATGTGGAAACGGGCCCATGAAAACCTCAAACCGGGTGACAGTCCCATCATGGACCGAGATGCGCCCTTCCCCGACGGTCGTGACCCAGACTATTTGTGAAACAAAGCCCGGGCAGTTGGTTATGATGTTTTATCATGACCACTGCCCCGCTCTACCTCGACCAACAAACCCTCAAGGACCTTGAAGTCTTTCAGACTGAGACCGGTCCTTCGCTCTTTGAGCACTTCAACTTCACCTTCACAGATGGTGGTGCCCGTGCACTTAAACGCCGCATGGAGAACCCCTGGCGTTCCCGTGATCAGATCATTGATACCCAGCGCGCCATCACTTTCATCAACGGTCAAAGAGCGCACTTTCAACAGCTCAACAACTTCGCCTATACCGCCAATCGTGTTGATCACTATCTTCAGCAAGTCCTGCCGGTCATTGATGCGACCGGCAAGCTGGAATTTACGCTTGCCGCGTTCAGCTTGTGGGCGAATCATGACCGTCACTTCAATACTATTTTGGTTGGCGTGCAGCTGACGGCCCGGTTTATCCGAGCGCTCCGCACTTTTATCAGCGATCTTGATGCAACCGAGGCTAACGCCGGGGAATTAGCGCCTCTGATTGAGGAACTGGAAACGCTGCTGATGCGCCCTCGGCTACTCGCTGTACCAGAAGAGGCGTTTGGACTTCGATACTGGCTGTCACTGCGACTGGATCAAACTTTCCGGGTTTATGAGTCCAGCACATTGAAACGCATTGTTACCCTGATTCACGAATTGGACGGCCTGGTCTCATTGGCGGAAGCATCCCATCAACACGGCTATGTCTTGCCCGCCGTCACTACTGGTTCGCTGACAATGGAGGCAGAAGCACTGGTCCATCCTTTCGTCAACGAGGCTATCGGTAACCCGCTCGCCATGGATCAAACAGCACGCGTGCTGTTTCTAACCGGCCCCAACATGGCAGGTAAGACCACCTATATTCGCGCAATAGCCACTGCCCTGTACTGCGGACACCTGGGCATGGGCGTGCCCGCAAAACAGTTCAGCTTCACCCCCGCAGACAGCCTGTTCAGCGCGATCTCGTTGAGCGACGATCTTCGTCACGGTATCAGTTTCTTTCGAGCCGAGGCACTTCGCGTGAAAGCAGTGGCAGCGGCGATCGCAGCGGGTCAGCGGGTCATCGCCATGATGGATGAACCCTTCAAGGGGACCAATCTGAAGGATGCGCTGGATGCTTCTGGTGCCGTTCTGACACGATTCGCTCAGTCAGATGAATGCCTGTTTGTGGTGTCTTCCCACCTGATTGAACTAAGTGAGCAGGCGGACTTTTCTGAACGAATGCAGTGTCGCTACTTCGATGCGGATGAATCTGAGGGTCAGTTGCGCTTTGACTATCAGATACGCGAGGGAATTTCCGATCAGCGGCTTGGCATGCGCGTACTGAAAGAAGAAGGCATTTTTGATCTACTTGATGCGAGACTGAATCCGGACAACTAGTTAAGCGCTGCGTTTGGTTGCAGCTGGTCGCTCTGCGTGACGTCGGCCGGTCGTTTTTTTCCCAGGACGAGGTAAAAAGCAGGCAATACAAACAGTGTAAACAGTGTGCCTACCAACATGCCTGCTGCGATCATCAGGCCAATAGCAAATCGAGAATTCGCCCCCGCGCCAAAAGCCAGTAACAATGGCAGCACACCCAAAACCGTTGCAAAGGTGGTCATCAGAATGGGACGCAATCTCAGGCCCGCCGCTTCAAGCACAGCCTGATGCCGATCCATTCCTTGTTCAACCCGGCGATTGGCAAAATCGACGATCAGAATGCCGTGCTTACTGATCAGCCCGATCAACGTCAGCAAGCCAACCTGCGTAAATATATTGAGCGTTGCGATACCTAACGCCAACGGCACAATCGCCCCAAAAATAGACAGCGGTACACTGATCAGCACGATAAAAGGGTCACGGAAACTGTTGAACTGCGCCGCCAGGACGAGATAGATAAACACCAGGGAGGTTGCAAACAACGTCAGAAAGCCCTGCGTTTCCTGCACAAACCTGCGTGACTCACCTTCATATCCGACCCGGTAGCCTGTGGGTGCAACCGTCTGAAGTGTTTCCTCAAGATACCGAAGGGCATCACCCAGACTATTGGGCGGCATGACAAACCCCTGGATCATCGCGCTGTTCAACTGCTGATACTGTTTAAGCGTGTTGGGTTCGACGGTCTGTCGGAGCGATATCACGGTGCTCAGGGGCACCAGTTCACCGCCAGAGGTCCGCAGATAATATCGCTCGAGCCATTCTTTGGTGAGCCTGAAACCCTGATCTGCCTGGGGGATCACCTTGTAGCTTCGGCCATCGATGTTAAATCGATTGGTCTCACCTTCACCCAGCATAATCTGCAGGGTTTCGCCGATGTCCTCCATCGAAATGCCCAGCCTTGCCGCCAGCTCGCGATCAATGCTGACACTGACTTCTGGACGCGAATACCTGAGATCCTTGTTAACGAAAGCAAACAAGCCGGACTTCCGCGCTTCGTTAACTACTTCTTCTGCGACACGATCCAATTCCCGATAATCGGCATTGGACGAGATCACAAACTGCACGGGCAGGCCGCTGTCAGCCCCGGGCAGTCCACCACCGGCAAACGTGAATATTTCAAGACCACTGATGCGGGCGTACTTACCCTGTAACTCCTGCCTGATCTCTTCCAGGGTCCGCTCACGCTCGGACCAGGGTTTTAGCTCGACACCCCCAAATACATTACTGGGTTCATTGACCTGCCAGGAATGCGTCACCTCAGGAATCGTGCGCCAGGCTTCAATCATTTCATCGAGAAAGTAGGTTGTATATTCAAGGGTGCCGTAGTCGGGCGGAATCGCCACGGCAAATATGCTGCCGCTATCTTCGTCCGGCGCCAGTTCTTTTTGCGTCAACAGATAGAACGGCGGCAGCGACAGGAAAATCACCAGAGCGAACAGCATAACGGCACCCCGATTGTTCAAAGCATAAGCCAGCAGCCGTTCATAACTGTGATGCAGCTGATCAAAACGGGCATCCAGCCAGTCAGCCGCTTTACCCTGCTCCGAATGTTCTTTTAGCAGATACGCCGACATCATCGGGCTGAGCACCAGCGCGACAACACCGGATATCACCACAGCGCCAGCGAGGGTCAGCGCGAACTCGCTGAACAGTACGCCGGTCAGACCACCAAGAAACCCGATAGGCAGATACACTGCAACCAACGTCAGAGTCATGGCCACAACCGGCAGCGCAACTTCACGGGCACCAATCATCGCCGCTTCGTACGGTGACTTACCCTCCTCAATGTGACGATGTACGTTTTCGACAACGACAATCGCATCATCAACCACGAGCCCAATGGCGATCACCATCGCCAGAAGCGTCAGGAGATTGATCGAAAAACCCATCGTCCAGATCAAGAACATGACGGCAGTGAGAGACAGGGGAATCGCAACAATGGGTATCACAACCACTCTAAGCGATCCCAGAAACAGCAGGATAACCAGCACCACAATAATCGTCGCCTCGATCAGCGTCTGCGCGACTTCCTTCAAAGCTTCACCAATGTAGATCGATAGATCTGAATCGAGAAAGATGCTCATATCTGCAGGCAGACCGGGTTCAATCTCCTTTATCTTGGCTTTTACCCGGGCTGCCATCTCAAGCGGATTCGCACCAGGCGCTTCGGAGATGGCTATAAACACGGTTTCCTGGCCACTGGAATAGACCGCGAACTCGTAAGATTCGCTGGCGAGTTCCACCGTCGCCACATCACCAAGACGGACCCGTTGTGCCCCATCCTGGCGGACAACGATATCCGCAAAGTTATCGGGATCCTGGACGTCAGTCTCGGCATCGACACTGGCACGAACCAGATCTCCCCGGGTTGTGCCTGCCGCCGAAATATAGTTTTCACGCCGGATGGCATCGTTGATATCGGTGGCGGTGACTTCGAACGCCGCCATTCTGGCTGGGTTCAGCCAGACTCGCATGGCGAATTGTCCGCTCCCAAGAATACGGGCCTCACCAACCCCATCGATGGTGTTTAACACGGGCTGAATCGCTCGCATGGCGTAGTCGGCGGTCTGTTGAACAGACATCTCATCGCTCAGCAAAGCGAGGTACATCATCGCATCAGCCCCGGTGCGATTAGAAACCACCGGATCTTCAACATCACGGGGTAACTCAAACCGGGCTTCATTAACCTTCGTGATCACTTCAGACAGGACTTCAGTCGAGTTTTCACCGAGTCGCACATAAACCTGTATCTGTGACTGCCCGGGATTACTTTCTGAGGTCACATATTCAACACCTTTGGCCGCGGCAATTCGCCGTTGCAGTGGCGTTGTGACAAATCCCTGGACCGTACGAGCACTGGCACCGGGATAAAAGGTCTGCACAAAGATGACGCTCTTTTCGACTTCAGGATATTCACGCAGTGACAGTTGCGTGCCCGCCTGAATACCCAGCAATAACATCACGGCGGCAAGAACAATCGCCAGGACCGGCCGCTCAATGAACAGGTCGGTAAATCGAGACATCAAAGTGCCACGGCCTCATCGATCAGCACCCTGACGCCACGAAACAGCTTGTTCTGACCAACCGTTACCACCTGGTCACCAGCTTCCAGCCCCGCAAGCACGGCAACCCTGCCATCCCTCACTGTACCGGCCTGAACCACCCGGGCAACCGCTGTTTTGGCGCCATCTTCTGTGGCTTCAATGACATAGACCGTATTTCCCTGAAGGGCGTAAGTCATCGCGGTTTCCGGAATAGTCACCACTTCGGTCTGCAGGCCAAGATCAACCTCGAGGATCGCGAACATGCCGGGTAGAAGCCCTGCGGACGCTTTAAGTTTGGCTCTGAGCAAAATGTTCCTGGTTGAGGGATCAATCCGCGAGTCGATGGCTACAATTTCCGCAAAAAACGCCTGATCAGGAAACGCATCAACACGCACGGCAACTGGCTGTCCTTTAGCCAACTTCGGTGCATAACGGGCAGGCACGGTAAAGTCGATTTCAAGCTCACTATGATCCTGTAGCGTTGCGATAACCGTACCCGGTGACACATAGTCACCAACATCAACTCGCCGGATACCCATGGTGCCGCCAAACGGCGCCTCAATTCGCTTGTTGGACAGGCGTGCCTCAGTTTCGGCCAGCTGGGCTTTTGCACGTTCTAAGTCTGCCCTGGATCGGTCAAACTGTGACTGGGGTATCGATTTCTGCTCGATCAGCGCACTATCTCGGTCGAACAGAATTTCCGCCAGCTCAAGCGTTGCAATTTGGTTCTGTCGACTCGCCTGTTCAATTTCATCATTCAGCACGACCAGCAACTGTCCTGCCTCAACTTCATCACCAGAATCAAAATTGATCGCCGTGATCTCGCCACTGGATTCTGTTGTCAGGTCAATGCCACGCACTGCCTGTACCGTACCCACAGCATTTAGTCGGTCATACCAGCTTTCGCCGACCGCAATGGATGCAGCGATGGTGACAGGCGGTGGCGAAAAGTCCATTGATGCAAGCGCGCTGAACTTTTGATAGAGGTAGCCGCCAATCGCCCCGAAGATAACCACCAACAGGGCGATGACAAACAAATAGGCTTTCACAAATGGTTAACCGGTTTGGAAGAGTTTTGGTAAATCCTCGTCCGGGGTTTCAAGAATGCGATCAACCCACTGATGAAAGACCTGACCGCCCCGCTCGTTCTTGCCGAACAGTACATGATCGCGGGCACCAACATCCAGATTTTTCTGCAGAGCAACGCCCGTTGCATAGTCTTCCTCCTGCACAACATATTCCAGAAACTTAAACTGCCCGATGGCTTCCCGTTTGGCCGCTTCGGTTTCAGGCTTGTCCTGCATCAGAAAAATCTGATTGGTGTAAGAGGTTTCCGGTGTATCGCCAGGGAACAATTGAGAAATCATGACGGATCGGCCACCCCCGTAAAAACTCGCAATAGATATATGTGGGAAGATCGTCCAGACACCAGCCAGCACACGCTCATCAGGCCATTCCTCATCGGGCAGCGACTCGAATTCTTCCAGGGTAACGTCCGGCCTGCCCATATGGGTATGCGGGCCCCAGCTGTAATAGTTCGCTTTATTGCCGATTTCAGCGCCAAAGGTTTCCCTGTGCAGAATCGGCAGATGGTAGTAATCGAGGTAACCATCATAGGCGACCTTCCAGTTTGGGCCGCTGACCCGCTGGGTTTTCTCATGATGCCAGGTCTCAAAGCCGAACTCTGAAAGCAACGCATCGTAGCCGGAAAGGAAGTCAGCAATATCCAGTTGCGAGTTGGGATCAAGGGTGACCCAGATGAGGCCGGCACGCTCCAGACACGGTAACTCCGTTAGTCCGTATTCGGATTTGTCGATATCGCCAAAATCGTCTGCCGAGTAGATAGCAACCAGATCGCCATCCGGGCTGAAGGTCCAGGCGTGATAGGGGCAGGTGAAACGGTGGGCGGTACCACATTCTTCGTTAACCAGTCTTGCTCCGCGGTGGGTGCACATGTTCACGAAGGCTTTAACGCCAGTCTTGGTGCGCGTGACAAACACCTGACGACCAGCCGCTTCCATCGATTTAAAATCACCCACCTCTCGCACTTCTGCAGTACTGGCCAACAGCAGTGGCAAGCGATGGAAAATCTTTTCCATCTCCTGTGCGAACCTTTCCGGGCAGTAATAATTGGTAACCGGGACTTTATAGATATCTTTCGCCAGATCCTGAGTACCGCGACGACCATACTCAAGGTCCTGACGAGCCATTTCAATCAGCTGTGCTCTGGACATGGTAAACCTCACTGTCAAAAAGTCTGACCGTCAGTATACCTAAACCGTTAACCGCACTGTCGCCAGTTTATTGATCTATGTCACTCACTGGCCTTTGCCTGAAATACTACTTAAGCGCTTTTCAGCGAACGCTTGGCCGCCAGAGAGATTTCACGATAACCACGCAATGTGGTCTTCAATGAATCCAGCTGCCAGTGCCGACGATGTTTCCGAATAGTCGTTCTCAGCGTGTCCAGGTCCTTTTGCAACGCCGCTTCAGATTGCGGGTCGGGTGCCGCATCCAACTGCCTTTGCTGCAGCAGCGCCTGGTTGAGTGCCAGGCCCGCCAGCAACGCTTCTTCCGGGAGTTCGACAATCGATTTCGCCAGCCATGCGGCGATATCAAGCAGCGCGCGTTCAGTATAGTCCGGCGCCAGTTCAGACATGAGCGCTCGGTACGCCAGGGTTGCCTCATCCAGTTCGCCAGAAAGAACCAGTCCCTTAATGTTTGCGAACGGTCCCTTATCAATTGATGGCAGGGGATCCCTGCTGGTCGCCACTTCAATCAGCGCCTGAAAATTGTTTTTAGGAAACGCGACCTCGGTCCCGGAATACGTCAAAGCATCATCTCCCATTGGATAAACACCACGGTAAAAATCGATAGCATCGAGCAACTCCTGTGATCTCGGCCGTCTCGATGCGACCTTCCGATAAATGACCTGCCGCTTCTCGTTGAGGATGTAAACCGCATGAAGCGCCAGGGCTTTGGTGGCGGGGTTTTGAACACCAAAAGCTTTCTGCACGCCCTGATCAGCATCGCTGGCAACGGTAAAGGTGAGTCCCATTCTACGAATCATCGCACGGGACTGGGCAGGCGTATCAACAGAAATAGCCACGATCTTTGCCTGTCGATCATTAAACCGCTTAACCTGGCTCTGCAACTCACCGAGTTGCACATTACAGGCGGGTCACCAATGACCACGATAAAATATGAGAACCGTGATGGGTCCGCTGTCAGCGAGCTGGAAGGTTTGCTGGAAGGTTTGCTGGCCCGTTGCAGGTATATGAAAAGCGGGCGCGTGCTGACCAATTTCAAGGGCCTCTGGTGCAAGTGCACTGCGACCGTAGTCGTTACTGGTAATATCCAGGGGTAACGTTGAACTAGAAGATGGCAGGTAGCGGGGACCCTCGGCTTTCACAAGCAGCGGCTGACTGATGATCAGGCACCAACACGCCAGGACCGGCAGTAAGCCTCTGAAGAAACCAATGTCTTTTACAGATTGCATTACTGATAGACCCACGAAACCCGTACTTTGTTACAACGGCCAACTGATTCAGTCGCGCCCGGTAGGCACCACGAGTTCAATCAGCTCTTCGACGAGCCCATCAACTTCTTCTTCACGGATATCTCGGCCGTGCAGTGGATTTAATAGCAACATCGCAAGGCCAAAAGGCACCGAGTTTGTGTAGAGCGTTAGCGTTACCCGGTCGATTTCCGGGCGCCGTCCTGCCTGCTGTGCATCAACCACTGCGCTTTGTATCGCTCCCTGGAACATACCCATCGCTTTGCGTAATTCCTCGTCAGCGTGTCTGGACACATCAGGGTGAGTGACCGCCAGAAACTTCGAGCGATTGCGAATCGCCCACTTCAGAAACCCCTGTCCCATCGCATTAAGACGATTCATAGCATCCTGAGGTTCGGCGGCGTCAGCCGCTTCAAGTGTGACCCGCGTAATTGCCGCCCAGCCTTCTGTTGCGAGACCCGACAAGAGATCGGCTTTGGTTCGAAAATGTCGGTTCGGCGCACCGTGAGATACACCCAGATCCCGGGCGATAACCCTTAACGACAGGGCCTCAATACCCTGATCTTCAATCACTTCCGTCGCTCGCGCCAGAATGGCGGCTTTCAGATCTCCGTGATGGTACTGCTTTGCTTCTGGCACTATGACTCTCAATCGCTGGTTGACATTGTCTACACTGCAACGGTAGCATCCTGATGTAGATGTTGTCTACATCATCCTTTAAACTGTGGTGCACGCTGATGAAAATTGTCCAGTTTCTGCTCTCACCCATCGCCTTCGCGATCGGGTTTCTCACCCCGCTCCTTGCCCAGCTAATGCTGGCCGCTGGTTGGATTGACATGCAAACAAATGCCTACCTCATTGCCTTCATTGTAGCGATGGCGCTTGGGCTCATGGCGCAATTCAGAGGGAGTTGGATATGGCTGAGATCATGAACAATACCAACTGGGAAGCCATGACGGATTCAGAACTCGACGTGATGGAACGTAAAATTGCCGGTAAGTACATGCACATGGTGCCCTGGGGTGCTGTTGCCTGGGGTATCGGCAATTGTCTGGTATGGCTGAGTCTCTGGCCCCTGGTGCTGATGGGCTACCTGCCGTTGTGGCTAGGCTTCATCATTGCCACACTGAACGTTGCCCTGAGCTACCTGCCTTCTCATGAGGCACAGCACAATATCATCGCCAGCCAAGGCAAACCGCTAAGGTGGCTTAACGAACTGGTCGGACACGTTTCTACGATTCCGCTGGTTTATCCCTATCGCATGCTGCGGTACACCCACTACGAGCACCACAATCACACCAATGATCCAGCGCTCGACCCGGACTACAACATACACGCGCCATCGGACTGGGCATTTCTGAAAAAGACTCTGCTGAACAGGCAACCCAGGTCTGAACGCAGCGGCGCTTATCCGGAAACCCTGAAACGAACGGGCAACGGCCATATGATTCTGGATGGTGTGATCTACCAGATTATTTATCTCAGCGTGTTGTTCTCCCTGGCCTGGTCCGGCTACGCGATCGAGGCTGCGCTGCTGTGGTGGCTACCCAAACAAATCGCCATCACCTACATCGAATACTACTTAAGCTGGGCACCACACCACCCCGGCAATGAAAAATCTCGGTATCGCAACACGCGCGCCTTCAAGAGCTACTTTGGCAACATTCTGTCTATGGGTATGCAGTACCACATCATTCATCACCTGTACCCGAGAATCCCACTGTCAAAGACACCCGCCGCCTATCGAGAACTGAAGCCCATTCTGCAGCGCAGAGGCTGCGATCTCGGTGAGCTTTAGCAACCCGCTAACAACCAAGGAAAATTAACATGAGCGCTGTACTCGTTGATCGAGATGCCATGCTTAAGCAGGCACATGAACTACCACTGGCAAAAATCGATGTCAGCAATTGGCACCTGAATGAATACGACGCCATCTGGCCCTATTTTGAGCGGCTCCGAAACGAAGATCCCGTGCACTACCTCGAGGACTCGCGTTACGGACCTTTCTGGTCAATCACCCGATTCAGCGACATCAAACAGGTAGACCAGGATCACCAACGGTTCTCCTCTGAGCCAGCCATTGGCATTGAAGACCCTATCGCGGGACTTGAAGCCCCCATGTTTATCGCCATGGATCAGCCAAAGCACGACGTCCAGCGCAAGACGGTGACACCGGTGGTTGCGCCACGGAATCTTGCGGAACTGGCGCCGCTGATCCGCTCCCGCGTTCAGGACATTCTGGATAGCCTGCCGGTTGGTGAGACTTTTAATTGGGTTGACCGGGTGTCTATTGAATTGACGACCCAGATGCTAGCCACACTGTTTAATTTTCCCTTCGAGGACCGTAGCCTGCTGACGCGATGGTCAGACATTGCCACGATTGGTCGCAACAGCGGGTACATAGAAACCCAGGAAGATTGGCAGCGCGAGATGTTTGAATGTCTGTCTTACTTCAGCCGACTCTGGCATGAGCGTGAAAACGCCGACGGTGGCTTTGACCTGATTTCGCTCATGGCACAAAGCCATGAAACCAAAGATATTATCGACCGTCCCAATGAGTTCCTGGGTAATCTGATCCTGCTGATCGTCGGCGGCAATGACACAACCCGAAACTCAATTTCAGGCGGCGTGCTCGCGTTAAACCAGTTTCCTAAACAGTACGACAAGCTTCGCAGTGACACCTCGTTGATCCCGAACATGGTTGCCGAGATCATTCGCTGGCAGACGCCGTTAGCCTACATGCGACGCACTGCGCTCGAAGATGTTGAACTGCATGGCAAAACCATCCGTAAAGGTGACAAGGTTGTGATGTGGTACGCATCCGGCAACAAAGACGAAACCCAGTTCGAGAACCCTCACGAACTGATCATCGACCGGCCAAATGCACGACAGCATGTCTCTTTCGGTTACGGTATTCACCGCTGTATGGGCAACAGGCTGGCGGAATTGCAGCTCAAGATTTTGTGGGAAGAAATCATGCAGCGGTTCCACAAGGTTGAAGTTGTCGGTCAGCCTATAAGAAACAGGGCCGTCATGATTCGCGGCTATACGGAACTGCCAGTCCGGTTAATACCAAAAACCTGACCCGGGACACCTGTCAGCAGCGTCACGGACCTTTGGTGTAATATCACCAAAAAAAGAGGCGCTGATTGTAATGGAATTCGATTTAATGACCGGGTCAAGCACCTGGCAGCAGCAGGCTGAGCTGGCTAAATCGCTGGAGAACGCAGGTTTCTCCGGCATGCTGTTTACTGAATCCGGGCAGGTGCCCTGGATGATGATCGCCGCGGCCGCCATGGCCGCACCGTCGTTACAGTTTTCAACGGGGATCGCGGTCGCCTTTCCGCGCAGCCCGATGATGTCAGCACAAATTGCCTGGGAACTGGCTCAAAATACCGGGGGCAGGTTTCGCCTCGGTCTGGGCAGCCAGGTTAAGGGACATATCCAGCGGCGCTACAGCGCCATCTGGGACAAGCCAGCGCCCCAGATGCGTGATTATGTCGCCGCCTTCAAAGCCTGTATTCGCGCCTTTCGGGGCGAAGAAAAACTCCACCACGAAGGTCCCTACTACAATCTGTCGCTGCTGCCAGCGCAGTGGGCGCCGGGCAGACACAGTTTTGAAGATGTGAAAGTCGATATCTCAGCGGTCGGCCCCTACATGTGTCAGGTTGCTGGCGAGCTTTGCGACGGCGTGCACGTACATCCCATGCACTCAATGACCTACATTGAAAACCGGTTGTTACCCGCGATTAAAAAGGGCGCCGATAAGGTGGGTCGTGCGAGCACCGATATCGATCTGATGATTCCCGTATTCGCGATCCCCGGCGATTCGCCGGAGGAGCAAGCCGCTATGCTGAATAGGACCCGGCTGCAGTTGTCGTTCTATGGTTCCACGCCCAACTATGCCTTCCAGTTCGACGATCTTGGATATGAGGGATTAACGCCGCAACTGGGCGCGCTGATGAAACAGGGAGATGTTCAGGGCATGGCTGGGCTGATTACCGATGACCTGCTGGATCAGTTTGCTGTGGTAGCCCGGTGGGACGATTTAGCCGACGCATTGATACAGCGGTACCAAGGGGTAGCCTCGCGAGTAGTGACCTATCTGACCAGCGAGGACATTGCCAAGCACCCTAACAATCTCGCCAGATGGGGAGAGATCGCGACAGCCGTCCGGGCGGCCTGAGCAATCCCAACAACCTTCAGACAAAAAAAAGGGCGGCCACTGGCCACCCTTTTTTAAACTCGACAATCCGGAGTCAGAAGGCGTATCGCACACCAAATCTGATTTCGTAGCGAGAGGCATCACCCCGTCTGGGTTCTGCCACAGCGCCAGGACCTACCAGGTTCGGGAAGTCTGCTTGATCAAGCACACCCCAGTCGTCGTTGAGCAAGTTTGTCAGGTTATCAACCACCAGGAAGGCAGAAGCCTGACCTGGGCCAACCTGAAACTGCTGTTCAATACGCATGTCGACCTTGGTCCACCATGAGCCATCTTCTTCGTTACGGTCATCACCCGGCGCTAACACGTTATCCCGAAAATCGAGGAATGGCGTGAAACCGTAAGGCACGACAGTACCGTTGAAAGTATTGCTGTAAGGCTGGCCCTGATTCGAGCTGGCAAAGAATGAAATGATCGTTGGGTTATCTGCACCAAACCATTCTGCACGCCAGTTAAACGTTGCCGTTATTCGATGCGGAATGTTGTAGTTTGACGTAGACAGGACATCCTCCTGCGGATCAAAGAACGCGCGCGTCTCAACGTAGTTAGTAAAACCAACGGCACTGGTCATGGGCTGAACATCTTCGGAATCGTTGTAGGCGTATCCCACACTCCAGTTGATGCCATTGTCATGAAACTTCGAGAGGAAGAACGACACCGTGTAGGCATCTGCTTCTTCATCACTGTTAGTCAGCACAAAAGATGATTCCCGAACTGAGTCGTATTGAGGATAGCCATCAGCAGTCGTGCCGACCTGCTCCAGATCACCCTTCATAATCATCGGTGCATCATAAGCACGACTCCATAAGAAGTCGGCTTGCAGAGTCATGTTGTTTTCAAACTCGTACGTGGCACCAAAAGCGATCTTCCAGTCAGACGGCAAATCGAAATCAGGATCAAGATAATTGATTTCAAAGTTATCGCCGGTACCACCGGAAACAGCATCGTGCAGTTCACTGGGAATCCCGTAACCAGGACCCGCCGGTGCGCCCGCTTCTACATCACGGTAAACAACGTCCGCATCAAATAAAGATCTATGTGGCGCAATAATATTGCCATCATCATCTTCTGTGGGACCGGTGTAGCCGAAGGAACGACCACGCTGACCAAATTGCAGCACGTTGTTATTGGAGAAGCTGTTAGACAACCAGACGTTTGGATTACCGCCGGAATAACGACCAATACCACCACGCAGAGTTAATGCATCCGACATATAGTAGGTAAAGCCGATTCGTGGCTGAATGAGCCCTTCACCGTCCACGGTATTATCATTACCGAATCCGTAATCGTTCACAAAGTCCTGATTCAGCGCCGGCTCATCATCACTGGTGTACCAGTCATAACGCAAACCTGCGACGATCGTTAATCTGTCGTTAAAGTCGAACTCGTCTTGGACGAACACCGTATTAATCTCGTAGCCCCAATCTGCTGCTGCATCGTCGGGAATATGAGAAGGTGCGTTGTTGTAGTAAATGGCATCCGCCAGACCAGCACGGAAGTTATCGATACCATCAAAACGAATTTCTGTTTCGGAATGTTGAACAAACAGGTTAAAGATATCGAGCGCTTCCTGTTCTATGCCGAAAGAAATGTTGTGTTCACCCCACTGATAATTTCCACGGAAAGACAGCGTGGTGACATCGTAGTTTAGCTTGTTGGATTGGCGCGAGTCGTCACCGCCAATATAAACGTCAACATCGTCGAGTTCGATCCGCATCTCACCAAAATCTGTGCCCGCAAACGAAATCTGACGGTTGTCCAGTTCCTGGTAGCCAGCACGAATTTCTGTGGAGAAGTTATCGGTCCAGTCAGAATAGAGCGTTGCAACATAAGAGTCTCTTTCAGCACCACGTTCGTAGAGGTGATTCTGGAATTCAAACTCGCTCAGATCGCCGTCTGCCTGGGACCAGTTAAAGCCATCAGTGTAGTTGTAAGTGAACGCAACTCGATGGGCATCAGAGATGTACCAGTCCAGTTTCACCAGCAGCTTCTCGTCTTCATTGTCGAGGCTGCTGGGAATAATGCCTGGATCATACTGGTAGAGGTTTTGCGCGATCGAGACAATCTCGTCCAGTTCCGCCTGCGTCACCTGAACCTCGTTAACCGCGTTAGAACCAATTGGGCCACGGTCAAACAGGTTGGCACCTTCAAGTTCTTCGTAGGCAACAAAGAAGAACAACTTGTCTTCAATGATGGGGCCACCAAAGGTCACACCCCAACGCTTTTCTTCGTAATCACCGGTTCGAATATCATCGCCTTCTAAAGAGTCGGCACGAAGATCGTTGTCCGTGTAATCATAGAAGAACGAGCCAGACCATTCGTTGCTACCGGATTTAGTCACGGCGTTGATGTTACAAGCCGTAAATCCGCCATATTTGGTATCAAACGGCGCCAGTTCTACAGCAACCTGATTGATAGCATCGTAGGAAAAAGGCATGCGCTCCGTAGGGTAACCACTGTCATTGAGACCAAACTGGTCATTGGTGCGAACGCCGTCCAGCGTCAGGCTGTTATATCGTGGGTTCTTACCACCACACTGCACAGAGTTGACGTTGCCACGGGACTCATCGACAAAGACTCGCGGATCAATCCGGATGACATCTGTGATGTTTCGGTTAATGGCAGGCGCCGATTCAAGCGTCTCCAGACCAAACGTTGCACTTGGACCCAGGGCGACCTGCGACTGGACCCGCGTACCCGTGACCACAACTTCATCAATTGTGCCTGTTTCAGCCAGATTAATATTCAGATCAGTTGTCTCACCGAGCACCAGGGCAATGCTGCCAATGGTTCTGCTGGAAAAACCAGCTGCTCTGGCGGTGACAGAGTAACCCTCATCAAGCGGCAGGTTGCGAACCAGAAACTGCCCTGACTCGCTGGTTTGAACAGAACGTGTACGTCCCGTGTTCTCGTTGGTTACCGTCACTGTTGCCCCTGAGACAGGATTTCCCGCCCCATCAGTGACTGCACCCTTAATGGCTGATGCTGTATCCAGCGCGGAAGCGCTGAACGCGAGCATCAATGTTGCCAGTCCCATCAACAGGGCCTGGATCAACGACGGATTCGTTGATTTCTGCATAAGTTTAACTCCCCAAAAAAGATAAAGGTCTACGCCCAACCCCTCGCAGGACGCGAACTGTTGAAGGCTAGACCCGTGCCGTAAATATAATATAAAGCGAGGATTCAGACCCGCTGTATCTCATTGATTGCCGGGGATTATCCAGCTCTTAACATTTTCTTTACAGAATCTTAATGTTAAAAATAGCGTGTCGGATCTGGGATATTGGCCTCTTTAAATCCCGTTTTGCGCAATGCACAACTATCACACTCACCGCAGGCTTCCCCCGCGTCTGAGAGACGATAGCAGGAGACGGTTTCCGCATAATTGACCCCGAGCTCAAGGCCTTTCTTGATGATCTCGCCCTTGGTGAGATCAATGAGGGGGCTATGAATCGTCAGGGATTGACCCTCTACACCCGCCCGGGTGGCCAGATTGGCCATTTGCTCAAACGCTTTAATAAATTCGGGACGACAATCTGGGTAGCCTGAATAATCCACGGCATTAACCCCGAGGAAAATATCGCTGGCTCCCAGCACTTCTGCCCAGCCAAGGCCGTAAGAGAGAAACACGGTGTTTCGCGCGGGCACATAAGTCACAGGGATTTGCTGACTATCAGGTACCGCATCCGGCACCTCGATGGCATCGTCTGTCAGGGCAGAACCACCGAATGCGCCAATATCAATATTGGCGATTCGGTGCTCCGTGGCCCCAAGCCGGTCGGCAAGGCCTCGGGCGAAGTCCAGTTCTGCATTGTGTTTCTGACCGTAAGCGAAGCTGAGGCAATAGCAGCGATAGCCGTCAGCGATCGCCATTGCCAGAACCGTGGCTGAATCGAGGCCACCGGAGAGTAGAATCACCGCTTTTTTGTTCATCAGGCTATCCTCCGTCCCAACTAAACGCCGGGCTTATCGCCCCACAGCAGTTTATGGAGCTGGACCTGCAGACGCACCGGAAGTTCGTCAGCAAGAATCCAGTCTGCAAGTTCCTTCGAGGAAAGCTGTTCATGACTGGCAGAAAGCAGCACCTCGTCAACACGATCCAGTAGTGACAGTTCTGAGATTTTAAAGCGGGTCCAGTCATAGTCCGCACGATCACAAATCACAAACTTCACCTGATCGTTCGATTGCAACAGCGGAATGTTAGACATCAAGTTACGCGAGACCTCCATCGAGCCAGGGGTCTTCAGATCCAGAACAATGGAAACCCGGTCATCGATGTCACTGATATCCATGGCACCGCTGGTCTCAAGGGAAACTTCGTAACCCGCCTCACATAACGCCGAAAGTAGCGACCGACACTCCGGCTGTGCCAACGGTTCGCCGCCTGTGACGGTCACATGCGCAACTTTCTTAAGTGCAACCTTATCGAGAATTTCTTTCAGCGGTATCTGGGTGCCACCATGGAAGGCATATTCAGTATCACAATACTGGCACCGCAACGGGCAGCCGGTGAGACGAACAAAAGCCGTCGGCAGACCCACTGTTCTCGACTCTCCCTGCAACGAATGGAAGATTTCTGTGATTCGTAGGGTTTCCAACGGCTCAGCCTAGCTTTCGCAATTCACCGATTCACGCAGGTAGTTTTCTGCCAGTGTCGCGGCCGAGGTACCTGGGTACTGATCGACGACCTGCTGCAACAGATCGGTCGCCCGCTCACAATCACCGAGCGTGTCGTAAACCTTGCCCAGCGCGTAGGCGGCGTCAGGGACTTTGCTGTGATCGGGAAAATAGCTGATCACTTGCGCCAGGGCCTGTCGGGCTTTCTCATAGTCAGGGTTCGCCTTGGCAGCATAAACCTGGCCAAGCCAGTAGTAGGCATTCGCCGTGTATTCGCCATCGGGAAATCGCGCGATCAGCGACTCCAGTTGCGTAATCGCCATGTCATACTGCCGATTACGGATTAGCTGTTGGGTTGTATTGTAGAGGTCAGCTTCACTGAGCGAATCGCCGTCAACGGTTTCCGCTGGCGTACCGTCACTCGCGGGTACCACCGGCCCCGACGGGGCTACAGCAACAGGTGCCTGAAGCGCCTGCTGCAAGCGGGAGTCCAGCTCCAGATATCGATCATCCTGAATGGACTTCATTCGCGTCAGCTCATGCTGCAACTGTTCTACCAGACCACGCAATTCCATCACTTCCTGCTGCAGAAGCTGCATCTGATATTGTTGTTCAAGCCCTGACATATCAGAGCCGGTATCAGCAGTACCATCCGGTACTTCTATCGGTGGCTGATAGGTCACCGTGGATTCTCTGCTCTCGATTGGAATCGGAGAATTCTCGGCTGAAACGAAAAGTGGCGTACTCATCGCCGCAAACAACGCGGAAACCAGTACACCACTTAGAAGCGGGTGATTACCTTTCATAGGATTCGCTTACAATAGGGTTCGCTTACATAAGCTCGCTTATCGATAAACGATCTCTACCCGGCGATTCTGAGCCCAGGAGGATTCGCTGTGGCCGGTGTTGGCAGGCTTTTCTTCGCCATAACTGATCACTTCGATCTGAGAGCGTGATGCACCCTGCGCTACCAGATAAGCTCGAACAGCATTGGCACGACGCTCACCCAGGGCCAGATTGTATTCCCGCGTACCGCGTTCATCAGCATGGCCTTCGAGTCGTACCCGCAGGTATCGATCATCATTAAGCGCTTTGGCGTGCTTGTTCAGCTCTTCGTGACCCGAACGTCTGACGATAGCCTGATCAAAATCAAAGTAGAAAACGCCGTTCAGCATTTCCGTTGTACCCATACCGTCGCCAGTATCAACAATGACCTTACCGTCCTTCACCATCGGACCGGTTGGCGCCGCTGGTTCAGTTTCTGTCGCGCTGGTATCAGGAGCTTGTTCAATCGGCTCCATGTCTGGACCAGAATCTGCAGGTTCCTGACTTGCACAACCACCTAACAGCAGGCCTGCAAAGCAGAGCACTAGTAGACCGCGTAACCTAATTATTCCCATGTCTAGCTCCTTTAAACTCAAACAATGCTTACGCATCAAAAAGCGGATTAAACCACAAATCGCTAAAAATATTTACCTGTATTCGACAAATCGACTGCTGCAAAGCCGCGTATTTACTGCCTGCGACGAGAAAGCCGGCAATCATTGCGAAATCGGTACAAACACCTTGTTCTTTTTCGGGGACCAGGCCGGTTCACGAACATCGCCATCTGAAGAAGGCAGGTTGAATTTTACGCCGCCGTCTATCGATACCGCGGCCAGTATGCCCTCGCCGTTATTCTGGGTGGCGTAAATCAGCATACTGCCGTTAGGCGCCACGCTGGGCGATTCATCAAGGGTTGTCTCAGTGAGTACCGTCAGCCTGCCCCGATTCAAATCGAGCATCGCGATGTGAAAAATACCTTCCCGACGATGAACCATAATCAGACCACTGCCATCTCTGAGCAGGCTCGCCTTGGCGTTGTAATCACCCTCAAAGGTCAATCTCTGGATCTGAAAGTCTGCCAGGCGTAACTGATAGATCTGGGGTTGCCCGCCTCGGTTCGATGTGAAAATCAGCGATTCCCCATCGGGTGTCCAGGAAGGTTCCGTATCAATACCATAGTGCCGGGTCACTCTCCGTAAACGCCGGGTCTGCAGGTCAAGGATGTAAATATCCGGATTACCATCCTTGGACAACACCAGCGCCATCTGCTGACCGTCCGGAGAGAAAGCCGGCGCGCCGTTCAGCCCGGCGAAACTGGTGAGAATCTGTCGGCGCCCGGTTTCCAGTTCGTGCAGGTATATTGCTGGCCGGCCATCAGTTTCAAAGGAAACATAAGCAATCATCTCGCCATCCGGCGACCAGGTTGCAGACAGGATAGGTTCATCGGATTCCAGAACACTTCTGACCCGATGCCCGTCAGCGTCGGCAATGTTCAACTTAAATTGCCTGCCCGCTGCCGTATCGAGCGCTGTCACATACATGATCTGGGTTGAGAACGCGCCTTCGATACCGGTCAGTGCTTCAAAAACCACATCGCTAACGTGATGCGCCATATCCCGCAGATCACCGGGCAGGCCTTCGATAGTCTGGGATGCAACCACCTTCTGACGCAGCACATCAAACAGCTCGAAGTGCAGGCGCACCTGAACCTCATTCGGCTCGAGATAACCAAGAATCAGATACTCAACGCCCAGCATACGCCAGTCTCTGGGCAGCACCTCTTCAGAACGATTCGGCAGACTCAACATCTGACTGGTAGGTAATGCATCAAAGCGACCGGAGAGACCAAGATCAGCGGAGATGACATCGGAGACACTCAGTGGTGGTCGCCGCTTACCTCGCCACTCAAACGGCACCACGGCGATTCGCACCGCATTATCAACACCCTTGGTGATTTCGATCCGCAACTCCGAAGAAGCCGTCGCCGAAACCAACAACAAAACGCACGCTACTATCCATTGTCTGATTAACGTTTGTCTGATTAACATTTGTCTGATATTCAACTGCTTTTCCTTAAAGCCTCAGATCATCGGGTCTGAAGCGCACTGTGAATTCCCGAAAGTCACGCTCAAACAGTCGGGTGTCCGAAGGTACAATAAATCTGCCGGCCTTTTTGACCGCCAGGATCGCGGAACGATCGAAAGCATCATTACCGCTGGACTCCTCAACTTTTACGTCAATGACCTCGCCCGTCGGTATCAGGCGAACCCGTAGCAGACACAACATGCCATTTCTCGCGCTGGGTGGTCGTGACCAGTTCTGTACGATCTCTCGCTGCATCTGGGCAACATAAGCCATCGCTTTTTCATCGTCTGTGACAGCTTTTCGGGCGTTTTCTTCCTGGGCAAGCGCCAACGCAATGGCCTCCTCAAATGCCGTTCTCACCTGCGCCTCATCTCGCTCGTTGTCGACAACCTCAGGCTCTACCGGCTCGGGTTCCACAACCGGAAGTGGCGCCGGTACAGGCTCGCGCTTGCGTTCGGCGCGTTGTTTCTCCCAATCAGCCTGCTCCTGCTGCAGTTTCTGCTCCAGGGCACGGCGATTATTCAGTCTGTCCTGGACCCGCTGTTGCTCACGATTACGTTTCTTCTCCGCGGCGGCGGTGTAGGGATTTTCGGCGACAACGGTTGCCTCAATGTAGTAAGGCTTGATCTCAGTATGAGCGAAGGTTGAGTCCTCCCAGTTAACCGCCATCAGACCAATCACAACCCCGTGCACCAGTAACGCGAACAGGAGCGCTATCCCATAGGAGGCCAGGTCGTGAATAGAGAGCTTCATTCAATCGCCGTCAATTGCCAGGAGGCTCGGTAATCAAACCCACGCTGATGGCGCCCGCTGTCTGCAAGGTGTTCATCAAATCCACGATCACACCATAAGCCAGGTTCTTGTCACCTTCGACCAGCACTTTGATATCCGGGTTTGCCGCAATGATCTTACTGGACTTTTCCTGTATCTCGGAGAGCGGCACGGGCTCCTCTGCTTCGCCAAGGTTGATGTAATAACTACCATCAGCTTTGACCGAAACAACCAGCATAGGTTCATCATCATCAACGTCCAGTGGTCCGGACGCGGCTTCCGGCAGATCTACCTTGATACCCTGTGTCATCAGGGGTGCGGTCACCATAAAGATAACGAGTAGCACCAGCATGACGTCAATGTAGGGCACAACATTGATCTCTGACATGGGTTTACGACGCGCTGCTTTAGCCATTGATCAACCCTTATGACTGGCGCGGTAAAGGATACTGCTGAATTCATCGGTAAACGCCTCGAAGCGATTAATAATCACTTCGACTTGCGCCGCGTAGCGGTTGTAGGCGATCACCGCAGGAATTGCGGCAAACAGGCCGATTGCTGTTGCGACCAACGCTTCAGATATCCCCGGCGCAACGACGGCCAGACTTGCCTGATTAACGGTAGCCAGACCACGAAAGGAATTCATGATGCCCCAGACTGTACCAAACAGCCCAATGTAAGGGCTCGTGGAACCGACGGTTGCCAGAAAAGGCAGATGGGTTTCGAGTCGTTCTTCTTCACGCACCAGCGCGACTCGCATAGCGCGCTGGACGTTCTGCATCACCCTGTCGGGATCGCTGCCTTCCTGCTGACTGGAGCGGGTAAACTCTTTGAAACCGGACGCAAAGATATTCTCCAGACCAACCGTGTCACCCTCACCAGATTCGATTTCCCGATAGAGTTCCCCCAGGTCTTTGCCGGACCAGAACTCAGCTTCAAATTCCGTGGCCTGGCGTCTGATAGAAGACAACGCAAAACCTCGTTGAAAAATCATCACCCAGGATGTCAGGGATGCCAGAACCAGCAGGCCCATCACCGCCTGCACGACCAGGCTGGCATTGAGAATCAGGTCAAGAATGGAAAGTGGTTCGTTCAAAAATCAGTTCCTCAAAAATCAATCGATATCATTAAACAGGTCTTTCTCTGAGTCATCGCGGCGGGGCACCTGCATACCAAAGTGCTCGTAGGTCAGCCGGGTAGCAACCCTGCCTCGCGAGGTACGCATGATGAAACCCTGCTGGATCAGGTAAGGCTCATAAACATCTTCAATCGTATTACTCTCTTCGCCTACCGCGGCAGCGAGGCTATCGATCCCTACCGGTCCACCTTCATATTTTTCGATCATCGCCAGCAACAGTCGACGGTCCATTTGATCAAAACCGTTGACATCCACCTTCAACATATTCAGCGCCTGATCAGCAATTTCCCGGGTGATAACCCCCTGGCCTTCAACTTCCGCATAATCCCGCACGCGGCGCAGCAAACGATTGGCAATCCGTGGCGTACCACGCGCCCGAACCGCTATTTCCTGCGCACCCTCAATATCGCATTCCACCCCGCTCATTCGGGATGATCGCTTAACGATGGTTGTCAGATCCGCCACATTATAAAACTCGAGGCGCTGAATAATGCCGAAGCGATCACGAAACGGAGAGGTAAGCAGACCCGTTCTGGTGGTTGCTCCAACGAGGGTAAAAGGAGGCAGATCCAGTTTGATGGATCGCGCAGCCGGGCCCTCGCCAATGGTGATATCAACCTGATAGTCCTCCATCGCCGGATAAAGCACTTCCTCGATCGCCGGCGACAACCGGTGGATCTCATCAATGAACAGCACATCACCCTGCTCAAGGTTAGTCAGCGCCGCAACCAGATCACCTTTCTTCTCGATCACTGGTCCGGATGTCGCTCGAATCTCAACCCCCATCTCATTGGCAATAATGTTTGCCAGGGTGGTTTTACCCAGTCCCGGCGGGCCGAAAATCAGCGTATGGTCCAGGGACTCATTACGTTTACGCGCTGCCGTAATAAACAGCCGCATCTGTTCTCGCACCTCGCCCTGACCACAGTATTCATCGAAGGTCTGCGGGCGGATGGCCCAATCCTGATGCTGCTCTGTCTCTGTGCTTGCTGCACTGACTATTCGATCCGATTCAATCATGGCTCTCAGTTCTGCTCGCTCACTTCTGCATAAGCACTTTCAGTGCCTGCTTTATTAAGGTTTCCACATCTTCTGCGGGCGCTTCAACGCGGGAAATGGCAAGTGCCGCTTCCTGTGGTCTGTAACCCAGTCCTATCAACGCAGATTCAACATCATCGGTCACCGCTGACAGTCCGATCGACGAATCGTCATTTATCGGCGCCGCCGCTTGCACCTTGTCCTTCATTTCAACAATCAAGCGTTCCGCAGTTTTCTTGCCGACCCCGGGCAGACCGGTCAACGCCTTTAGATCACCACCAAGAATCGCGCGTGCGAATTCGTCAGCCTCAAGGCCTGAGAGAATTGCCAACGCCATCTTCGGGCCGACGCCATTAACCTTAATCAGCGAGCGAAACATTTCCCGTTCGGCCAGTGAGTAAAAGCCAAACAGAATCTGAGCATCCTCGCGGACGATCAACTGGGTGTGCAGGGTAATAGGTTCCCCGGTATCGCCCACGGCAGCGAAGGTTGTCAGCGATATCTCAACGTCATACCCGACCCCGCCGACATCCAATAGCAATTGTCCCGGTGTTCGCTCGACCACCGAGCCACGAAGCCGTCCTATCATCAGCTATCGCCCCGTTCGGTTAACCGGCCCCGCCGAAAGCGATCAGCGTCAATGACTTTCGCGTTGTTCCGGGACAGTTTCGCAAGATTGTGCTGCGTGTTGATGTGACAGATGGCTATCGCCAAAGCATCGGCTGCATCTGCCTGGGGCTTGGAAGGCAGGTTGAGCAGGGTCATCACCATATGCTGAATCTGGGCCTTGCTGGCGGAGCCTTTTCCGGCAACGGCCTGCTTGACCTTTCTGGCCTCGTACTCGTAAACCGGTAATCCCTGATTAACCGCAGCGACAATGGCGACACCACGGGCATGTCCGAGCTTCAAAGCAGACTCCGCTGACTTGGCCATGAATATTCGCTCAATGGCCAACTCACGCGGGACAAATTCGTTGATGATTTCAGAGACACCCTGAAAAATTTCATCGAGCTTTTCCGGTAATCCGTGTTTGTCAGTCGTTCTTATACAGCCACTCGCTACATAGGCCTGCTTGTTACCCACGGATTCAATGACACCGTAACCGGTAACGCGGGAACCTGGGTCAATGCCAAGAATAAGAGCCATGTCGCTGTGGGTTCGGGAAAACAGGGGTGAGTTTATCATGCCGGACAGGGTCAAGTGTTGAATCTCGTCCGATTTGGCTGAATCAGCGCTTAAGATACGCTGGAAATTTCTCGTCAGGGGGTGCCGGAAACGCGGTAGTCGCCGGGGCCCTCAAGACTCAGGGGGTTACTTGAGGTTTCAGCCCATCAATTCGTCGGGGAAGTTGGCGTTGGTGTAAACATTGGTCACATCGTCCAGATCTTCGAGCGCATCGATTAAGCGCATCACTTTCTCTCCGGTTTCAACATCCAGATCACTATAGGTCTGCGCAATCATCGCTACTTCCGAGGCAGCAGGATCAAGCCCACCTTCGATGAGCGCATCTTTCACGGCCATGTAATCTTCCGGGGTGGTTGCCACCGCGATACTGCCATCATCATCGGTTTCAACATCTTCTGCGCCGCTATCGATAGCGATTTCCATCACATTGTCTTCGTCAACGCCGGGTTCGAAGTGAATCTGACCCTTGCGGTCAAACAGATAGGCCACTGAACCATCAGTACCGAGATTACCCCCCGCTTTGGAGAAAGCATGGCGCACTTCTGCGACGGTTCGATTGCGATTGTCCGACATGGTTTCCACCAGAATGGCTACCCCGCCGGGCCCATAACCTTCGTAGGTCAGAGGAACCAGTTCCGCACCGTCCTGTCCGCCAGCACCGCGGGCAATCGCCCGTTCCATCGTATCCTTTGGCATCTGTGCGGCTTTGGCTTTATCGATAACAGTCCTGAGACCGGGGTTATCTTCAGGGTTACCACCGCCGTCTCGTGCACAGACCGTCAGCTCTCGAATAATCTTGGTAAACACCTTGGCTCGCTTGGCATCCTGACCCGCCTTGCGATGCTTGATGTTGCTCCACTTACTGTGACCCGCCATGTCTTTAAGCTTCCTCCGGCTTCCTCACACTGATACTTAGTTCATTTAACTGCGCGACGTCAATCTCGCTGGGCGCGTTGGTCAGCAGACAGGTCGCGGTTTGCGTTTTCGGAAACGCAATAACATCCCTGATGGCTTGTGAACCGCAGAGCAGCATCACAATTCTGTCCAGTCCAAATGCCAGACCACCATGCGGTGGCGCCCCGTACTTCAATGCATCTAACAGGAAACCAAACTTTGCCTCGGCTTCATTCTCCGAAAGTCGCAGTACTTTGAAAATCTCCTGTTGCATCGCCGGATCGTGCACACGGATAGAACCACCACCCAATTCATAGCCATTCACAACAAGGTCATAAGATTCTGACAGGGTTTCGAGCGGCGCTTCCGACATTTGGGTCAGGTCGCCTGCGGGACGGGTAAACGGATGATGCACGGCAGACATTGTGCCGTCATCGTTTTCGTCAAACATCGGAAAGTCGACGACCCAGCAGGAAGCCCAGGGTCGATCATAGAGCTCGAGGTCTTCAGCCAGCTTGTTGCGCAAGGCGCCAAGGGCATCGTTAACAATGCTCGCTTTATCTGCGCCGAAGAAAATTACATCGTTCACTTCCGCGCCACAACGTTCCAGAATCGCATTGACCACGTCTTCCGGAAGGAACTTCAGGATCGGCGATTGCAGGCCCTCCATGCCCTGATCAAGGCTGTTAACACGAATGTAAGCAAGCCCCCTGGCACCGTAGATGCTGACGAACTTGGTGTAGTCATCCAGGTTTTTTCGTGTCAGTCGATCACCACCCGGTAACCGCAATGCGGCGACCCGACATTTAGGGTCGTTTGCAGGACCACTGAAGACCTTGAACTCAACGTCTTTGAGCAGATCAGCGACATCAACCAGTGGCAGTTCGAATCTGAGATCAGGTCGATCTGAGCCGTAAAGACGCATGGCATCCGCATAGGGTATGACAGGGATCTCACCGAGGTCCACATCAATCAGGTCGCTGAACAACATGCGCACCATCTTCTCGGAGATATCCATCACCTCCTGTTGCTCAACGAAGCTCATTTCGATATCTATCTGTGTGAATTCGGGTTGCCGGTCTGCACGAAGATCCTCGTCCCGGAAACACCTGGCGATCTGATAGTAGCGGTCAAAGCCGGACATCATCAGTAACTGTTTGAAAATCTGCGGCGACTGGGGCAACGCGTAAAAGCTGCCGGGATGCACTCGGCTTGGCACCAGATAGTCGCGCGCGCCCTCGGGTGTCGCCTTCGTTAGTATCGGCGTTTCGATATCAACAAAACCCTGCTCGTGCATAAATGCGCGAACCAGGTGGGTAACTTCCGAGCGCAGTCGCAGCTTTTCCTGCATCTCTGGGCGACGCAAATCGATTGACCGGTTCCTGAGCCTGACGTCCTCACCCGCACTGGAATATTCATCCAGTTGAAACGGCGGCGTCTCCGCGCTGTTCAGGATCGTCAGCTGTTTACCCAATACTTCAATCTGGCCTGTCGCCATTTTGGTATTTACCGCTTCCGCGTCGCGCGCTCGCACTCGCCCATGAACCTGAATAACAAATTCGTTGCGAACCTGATCCGCCAGGGCAAAGGCATCTTCGGTATCAGGGTCATAAACCACCTGAACAATGCCGGTGTAATCCCTGACGTCTAGAAAAATAACGCCGCCGTGATCACGACGACGATGAACCCAACCACAGAGAGAGACTTCTTCACCAATGTGAGAATCTCTCAAATGGCCACACAAGTGGCTACGCATGTTTTACCCCTAACGGCGAGTGTTTATATATTCGGCGACTCAGCTGGCAGCAGCAGATGAAGAGGAGTCGCTGGAGGAGCCACCGGAACCGGAGGACCCTGAGCCGTCAGACCCGCTGACGTTTTTCTTCTTACCTGTTTTAAAGTCAGTTTCGTACCAACCACCACCTTTCAATCGAAAACCGGCGGCGGAGACAAGCTTGTTGAGCTTCGGCTCATGACATTCAGGACACTCCTTTAAAGGTTCATCAGAAATCTTCTGGAGTTTTTCCATCTTGTGAGAGCAAGCTTCACATTGATATTCATAAATTGGCATGGCGATCCTCATCCTTTGATTGGCAGCTGATACCTCCAATCCAGCGGCTGCGCATTATATAAACAAAAACCCATAATGGCGACCGCTGCGATTTTCATGAATATGGGGTCATGTATCGGGATTTAAAGGGTTTTTCTTGAATGGCAAATATCAATCGGCTATAAAGCTCCCCCAAGAGAAGAGGGCCAGAGCCTTCTTCTCTTTTTTATTGAATTCAGATTTATAAACACACTGATATAAGGATTACTGAATGGCTGCTAAAAAGGCAAAAGCGAAAGCTCCTGCTCGAAAGAAACCTGCAATTAAGGACAAGTACACGAAGAGTGCGATCCTTGCAGAGATCTCGGAGAACACTGAACTCTCCAAGAAGCAGGTTGGTGCCGTTCTTGATGAGCTGTCTGTGCTTATCGAGCGTCACGTTAAGAAAGGTGGTGCTGGCGAATTCACAATGCCAGGTCTGCTGAAAATCAAAACCGTCAAGAAACCGGCTCGTAAGGCACGCAAGGGCGTTCCTAATCCGTTCAAGCCAGGTGAAACGATGGACGTTGCAGCCAAACCTGCAAGCACACGCATCAAGGTTCTTCCTTTGAAAGGCCTGAAAGAATTTGTCTAATCCACAGACAGATTGAAAAAGGCCGCTTCATCGCGGCCTTTTTTTTGGCTGTCTATTTCGATAAATGCGCAAGCGATGCGGCATTGGCTTCCCAGTTCTGACCATCAAATGGCTGAATCTGAACATCACCAAACGTCGAACGATCCACGCATCGAAAATTGACACTTCTGCCATCCGGGTTTGAACGCGGCGTGTAGAAAGGTTTGACACCACAGTGGCTGCAGAAATAGTGTTTCGCAATGCCCGTGTTGAAGGTGTAACAGCTTAGCTCGGATCCGTCGGTCAGTAGCTTAAAAGCGTTGCTGGGAATGATAAGATGTTGAAATCCGGAGCGCGCGCAGATCGAACAGTTACATTCGTGCACGACAACATCAGGATGACACTCAAATTCGAAGCGAACCTTGCCGCAGTGGCAATCACCCTTATGAACGGTACTTTCAATCCGACTATCCATTTTTCTTCCTATCCCTCCATCTGCCAAGGTAGTGAGAACCCAGCGAGAACCCCAACGTTATGAAAGCATCAAGATACACTATTGCTACATTGAAGGAGACGCCCTCCGATGCAGAAATCATCAGTCACCAGCTGATGATACGCGCAGGCCTCATCAGAAAACTGGCCTCAGGCATCTATACATGGATGCCTATGGGGCTGCGTATCCTGCAAAAAATTGAAGCCATCATCAGGGAGGAAATGAACGCCTCCGGTGCTCAGGAGGTTTTGCTACCGGTTGTTCAACCTGCAGAGCTTTGGCATGAGTCCGGGCGCTGGAGTCAGTATGACGAGGGTTTACTGCTGCAGTTTCAGGATCGGCACGACCGCGAATTTTGTTTTGGCCCCACCCATGAAGAAGTCATCACAGACCTTGCGCGCACCGAACTGAAAAGCCACAAGCAGTTGCCTGTCAATTACTATCAAATTCAAACTAAATTCCGTGACGAAACTCGCCCAAGATTCGGCGTCCTTCGTGCCCGCGAGTTTACGATGAAAGACGCCTATTCGTTTCACATCGATCAGGCATCTCTCGAAGCCACCTACCAGGACATGTACGACGCCTACTGCCGCATTTTGAAGCGTATGCAACTGGACTACCGGCCAGTACAGGCTGACACCGGCAGTATCGGCGGCAGCGCATCGATGGAATTCCATGTGCTCGCTGAGTCAGGCGAAGATCGCATCGCATTCTCCTCAGATTCAGATTATGCCGCCAACGTCGAAATGGCAGAAGCGCTGGCACCACCGGCGGATACTGACGAACCGCTCGAAACCGAGGAGTTCCATACCCCGGATATCAGAACCATTGAACAACTCGGCGAGTTTATCGATCAGCCCGCTAATCGACTGGTAAAAACGCTCATCGTTGAAGGTATCGAGACCGAACTGGTCGCGCTGGTGTTACGTGGGGACCATCAGCTCAACCCGATTAAAGCCGAGAAACTGCCGGGTGTTGCCGCGCCGCTTAAAATGGCTGATGAAAAAATCATCAAGAGCACGCTTGGTTGTTCGCCAGGCTCAATCGGACCACAGGGACTCAATATGCCCGTTCTGGTTGACCGAAGCGCAGCAGGTCTACGCAATTTTACCGCCGGCGCCAACAAGGATGATTATCACTTAAGACACCTTAACTGGGATCGAGATGTCAGCATCAGTGGCGTCTTTGATCTGCGTGACGTCGTGGAAGGTGACCCCAGCCCCGACGGCAAAGGCACAATTCAGTTCAAGCGCGGTATCGAGGTCGGTCACATCTTCCAACTCGGCGACAAGTATTCCCGTTCAATGAACGCGACCGTTCTGGATGAGTCAGGAAAAGCATGCGTTATGCAGATGGGATGCTACGGCATGGGGGTCACACGATTGGTCGGCGCGGTGATTGAGCAGAATCACGACGACAATGGCATTATCTGGCCAGACACCATTGCGCCATTCAGCGTTGTCGTCATTCCCGTCAACGCACACAAATCCGAGGCCGTTCGAGAGACCGCGGAGCAACTCTACGAGACGCTAACCGGCCGCGGTATTGAGGTGCTCCTGGACGATCGGGATGGGGTTAGACCCGGCGCCAAGTTCGCTGACGCGGAACTTGTTGGCTACCCACATCGAGTCGTTATCGGTGACCGTGGGCTTGAAAAAGGTGTCGTCGAATACCAGCAGCGCTCAGAGGGTGAGTCCCGGGACGTGCCCCTGGACGACATCGTTAAACTGTTAACGCAATAGTCTGGCTGGTTTGGCAACCTGGTCTTCAAGGTCAGGCGGTCTCATGGGGGATCGCTCGTCGTGCGTGATTAAAAACGCCCGCTAAGACTCGCCCATCACCGCAAGCCCATCGCCCCAAGCAGGCTAGCTTCCGTCTGAGGTCCCACCAGGGTGTCAATAACATTGCCGTCAGGGCCAATGATGACGGTCGTTGGCAGCACCTGCGGTTGTTCAATCCCCAGCAGCTCGTAGGGGTCATCGCGATAAACCGGGAAGGTGATCTTCATCTTCTCAATCTGCGCAACGGCTTCAGCCCCCTCAGGGGAGTCGAAGTTAACACCGAAAACAACGACATTGTCATGGCTTTCGTCGAGTGCGATGAGTTCAGGTATTTCCTTGATACAGGGCGCACACCAGGTGGCCCAATAGTTGATCACCTGATACTTGCCGCTAAAGTCTGAAAACCGATAGCCCTGCCCGTCAACATCATAAAAGTCGGGCTGACTGCAGCCTGCTAATAGAAGAAGCACTATCGCCAGTGTCAGTTTCATGATTTTTCTCCGCGAAACAGTCGCTCAAGGTCCGTATCAAAGGCGGCATGCCGCTCGTCAAAACTCTCGGTGAGCTTCTCATGAACCGCTGCCTCCCAGCCAGCGCCGTGCTTGGTAAAACCGTCGGGCATGGGCCAGGGTAGTTTTCGATAGATATCCCAAAGACTCACCTCGTTCAGGTCCCTGGATAATACCAGGCCACCCCGTTCAACGGCTCGGATAAGCCCCAGCCCCAGCAGTCGACTTTTATAGTCATGCCAGGCCTGCATATCGATGCGATGACCGAGCGTTGCGATGGTTCTATCGGTCACAACCTCGCCTACCCGGTGACACCTGAAAAATTCGTTCAGAATGATCAGCACCTGGACCAGCGGCGGTTCCAGTTCGGTACTTCGCTGTGATCTGAAAAGTCCCATGTTCTTAGTCAACTCAGCGCCGAACAGCACAATCGTCCAGGAGATATAGAGCCAGATTAAGAACAGCGGTACTGCCGCATAGGTGCCGTAGATCACTTCAAAATCCGAACGCGCCATCACACTGCCAAACAGCTGCTTCACCAGCTCAAAGGCAATGGCGACCACAACACCGCCGGTAACACCGTGGCGAAGTGGCACAACGCAGTTAGGGACAGTAATGTACATCAGCGTAAACACCACAGCATTCAGCACAATCGGCACAAGTCCAAGCAGATTGGTGGTGCCGGTCACATCTGTCAGCAGCGGCAATGACAGCAGATAAGTAGTGATTGCAATGCCGCTTCCCATCAATACGGGACCCAGGGTCAGAATCGCCCAATACATGAGAATGCGTTGAAAGCCGTGCCGGGGTTCCTTGATACGCCAGATTTCATTGAATGCTTTCTCAATGGTGAACATCATCAGAAAGGCGGTCAACCCAACCACAACCAGACTGGGACCGGACAGTCGCCTGGCCTGTTCAGAAAAGCTTTGCAGGTACTCCTGCACAACACCGACATTCTCTGGCACGACGTTGGTGAAGACAAAGTCCTGCAGCATATCGCCAACACCCGAGAACGCCTGAAAGGCAGACAACAAGGTATAGGTGATGGTCAGCAGCGGTACGACAGCAAATAGCGTTTGATAGGTTAGCGCGGCTGCGGTCGACTGGCAGCCATCTTCCATATAATTTCTGCCAAGGAGCTTGATAAACTCCCACACGGCTTTGGCACGCTCAATTAACATAACCTGATAAAATCTACGCTCCGCTTCAAGAGGTTCGGACTATGACTTCAGTCACTATTTATCACAACCCCCGTTGTTCAAAATCCAGACAAACACTGGCCCTGCTGGAAGAAAACGGCTGCAAGATCGATATCATTGAATATCTGAAGACTCCGCCAGACAGCAAGACGCTGAGCGCGATACTCAAAGCACTGAAGCTAGCGGGCGTGGACCTCGTTCGAACCGGTGAGGCGGAGTACAAGGAAAGCGGCTTATCGAAAGACAGCAGCGACGCTGACGTCATCGATGCCATCGCGCTGGCACCCAAGCTCATGCAGCGACCCATCGTAGTCTCAGAAAAAGGTGCGCGAATCGGCCGACCACCGGAAGCGGTTCTTGAGATCATCTGAAAGCGAAACGGTTTCTTCGGGGGCGATGGTTGGAAACGACCCCTCGGACAGGACCCTGAGGCGCAGAGCAGCTAGTGAATAATCTTCTCGCGTTCCTGGGATTTGGGTACGGGTTCAGGGTCGTAATCCACCGGCTCAAACACATCTTCGCTGACGCGAACCTCGTATCGCCGGGTGGCAACTTCACCATCCAGCACGTTGGGTAAAACGCGCAAGAAGTCTTCCATGTGATCGGTTTCAAAATGTCCCTGCAGGGCATCCACAGATTCCCACTCCTGAAACAACAGCAGTGTATTCGGGTCTGAAAGGCCTACATAGAACTCATAACTGATACATCCTTCCTCTTCCCTGCTGGCAACCGCCATCTGACGCATCAAATCCAATGCGTCCTCTCTGACCTCTGATTTTACCGGAAAAGTACCGTGAACAATGATCATGCAGGATTACGTCTGTCTCGAGGAATCAGCGAAAAGTATACCCCGATTTACGCTCCCTTTCACTGCCCGGCGACAGGCAGTGAGCATCACGACTCTCTGTGCACCGAGAAAGGCGACCAGGCCTGGGCGACAGGCATGACCTCTAACTGATTTACATTGATATGTGCCGGCAGCGACGTCGTCCAGAACACGATTTCAGCGATATCCTCACCAGACAGGGGCTGCATACCCTCATAGACTGCCCCGGCTTTATCCTGATCACCTTCAAATCGCACCAGAGAAAACTCCGTTTCACACATGCCCGGTTCAACCAGACTTACTCGAATATTTTTCCCCTGCAGGTCTGTACGCAGGTTACGCGAAAACTGTTGCACAAAAGCTTTGCTAGCGCCGTAGGCGTTACCCCCCGGATAGGGCCAACTTGCAGCCACCGAACCCATATTAACGAGATGACCACTGCCGCGCGCTACCATCCCCGGGAGCACCGCCCGGGTACAGTACATCAAGCCTTTGATGTTGGTATCGATCATGGTGTCCCAGTGATCGAGGTCCGCTGCCTGCGCTGACGACAACCCGAGCGCAAGACCAGCGTTATTAACCAGAATATCGATCGCATCAAACGGAGAGGCGATTTCTGTCAGTGATTGCTGCACCGCATTACGATCGCGCACGTCCAGTGTCAGCGGCAGACATTCAGTCACCTCAGACAGAGAATCTGCGAGCGCTGCGAGCCGGTCGGTGCGCCTAGCGGTAATGATCAGGCGATCACCTGCCGCGGCAAAGCGGCGGGCGCAGGCTTCTCCGAATCCGGAAGAAGCACCCGTAATCAGGACGGTTCTGGTCATATTGTCTCCTTAACGCGTGGGTCCCTGGGACCGGATGTGAACGGTTAACTACTCAAGGTTTTTAGTTTTCTTGGTTTGCGCCTTACTTTTTTACCTGGCCATGACCCGGCTCGCATCTCTACTTTGGATGCGAGCCGATGAAACCGATACCAGCTTGCCGAAACGCATCCGATATTTCAGCCAGTATCTCTGGATCGTCAATGGTGGCAGGTGTCTCGTAGGGTTTCTCGTCAACAATTTTGCGGATCACCTGACGCAGAATCTTGCCAGAGCGGGTTTTAGGAAGTCGTTGCACTTGAACAATCTGCTTGAAGTTCGCGAAAGCACCGACATCACGTCGCACCATGGCGACGAGTTCGGACTGTAGATCCCCCAGCGTCACATTCAACCCATCTTTGATAATGACCATACCCGCAGGGACCTGCCCCTTGTCGGCATCTTCAATGCCAACAACCGCGCACTCGGCAACCGCAGGATGCGCCGCAACCACTTCCTCCATCTGGCCGGTAGATAGTCTATGACCCGCGACATTAATGACATCATCGGTTCTACCCATAATGAACAGGTAACCATCTTTATCGATAAAGCCGCCATCACCGGTGTGATAGAAGCCAGGGTATTCGCTCAGATACGCATCAATATAACGCTGATGATCGCCCCACACCGTCGGCAGACAACCCGGTGGTAACGGCAGTTTGATCACCACCGCACCCTGCTCACCGGCAGGCACGGGTTCGCTGTTCTCATTAACAATCTGAACATCAAACCCCGGCACCGGGCGCGCAACTGAACCTGGTTTAGGCGCGGTGTATTCGATACCCATGGGTACACAGGCCACCGGCCAACCAGTCTCAGTCTGCCACCAGTGGTCGATAACAGGAATGCGCAGAAGATCACATAGCCACTCGTAAGTGGCCGGGTCCGTGCGTTCACCGGCAACGAACAGGGTCCGAAGAGAACTGACATCATAGTCGGCAAGCCGTTTTGCCTCCGGGTCTTCCTTCCTGATCGCCCTGAACGCGGTTGGCGCGGTAAAAAAAACATTCACCTGATACTCAGAGATGATTCGCCAGAAGGTACCGGCATCCGGCGTCCGAACAGGTTTGCCCTCGAATAGAATCGTTGTGCAACCGGCAAACAAGGGGCCATAGACAATATAGGAATGACCAACAACCCAGCCCACATCAGATGCCGCCCAAAACACTTCTCCAGGTTCAACCTGGTATAAATTCTTCAAGCTGTAGGCTAACGAAACCGCATGCCCGCCATTGTCTCGCACCACACCTTTGGGTTTACCCGTTGTACCGGACGTATAGAGCACGTAGAGCGGATGATCAGAAGGTAGCGGCACAGGCTGGGCAGGTTCTGCAGAAGTGCTAAGCGTTAGCCAGTCGACATCTCGTCCATCATTCAACAGCGCGACACACTGCTCTCGTTGGAGAATAACGCAATGCTCAACCCTGTGTTTGCTAAGCACGAGCGCGTCATCGAGCAAGGGTTTGTATTCGATGATATTGGCGAACTCGATACCGCAGGAAGCGCTCAGTATGACTTTAGGCGTTGCATCATCAATCCGCGTCGCCAACTCCTTCGGCGCGAACCCGCCAAAAACCACTGAATGCACCGCACCGATTCGGGCACAGGCAAGCATCGCAATCGCTGCTTCAGGCACCATCGGCATATATATGATGACCCGATCGCCCCGCGTTACACCAAGATCCCGCAATCCCCCAGCAAAGCGCGCAACCTCATCACGGAGCTGAACGAAACTGAAAGTCTGCCTGGTACCGGCCACCGCAGAGTCGTAGATAAGTGCGGTCTGCTCACCCCGCCCCTGTTCAATATGGTAATCAAGCGCGAGGTAGGAAGAATTTAGCTCGCCGTCAACAAACCAGGCATCGTTGCCATTGCGATCTTTGCTGAGAATTTGCTGAGGGGGTTTATACCAGGCGATCAGATTTGACTGGGTCCGCCAGAAATCCTCGGGCGATGACAGTGCGGCGTTAAACTGCTCTTCATACCCTGGTTCGTTATCTGTCGACATGTGCAACCTCAAAAAAAATTAGCTAAAACAACAACATACCATCATAGCGCGCCCACAAAAAAGGGGCTTTCGCCCCTTCGTATTATTTGCTGCTTTACTTGCTTTTACTTTGCACGCCGCTTGCGTTTCCGCTTCATCGCATCTAACTGCGATTTTGTTGGTTGCGCTCGTAACAGCTTTTTGTAGATGGTAGAACGCTTCGATATCTTTTTGTGCTCTGCATAGAAATCAACGGCTTTTTGCCATGCACCCTTTAGCCCGTGCAGGTTAATAGAAACTGTCGTGTTAACAATTTTATCTAACTTCGTTGACATGATACCAATTTGGAAAACCGGTGTTCGGGTACCACTTTTCTCCGTTTTCATTCTGAACAAAATGCCTCGCACCTTGCCTTTGGTATCAAATAGTGCGGCTTCTGCTGCCTCTGCTTTTGCCTTGGCCTGCTTCTTCGCAAGCACAGCATCTCGCGCCTCTGCTTTGGCTTTCACATTCGCTCGATCCGCACCGCGTAATCGTTTGCCATTGGCTTTGAGAGAGAAGTATTCCTGAAAGGTTTTACCTGCAATTTGACGCCGTACCCGAAACCCGTGAAACCTTGTCGTATCCAGCAGCTCTACGCTCATCTAATGATCCTGTTCCTTTGTTTCTGTTAGTGTCTATCCGGGTAGCCTGATCGTGCGAATTGATCGTGCAAACCGATCCTTAACTCGCTCGTCAGAGTAACCCACGCAATCCACATGATACCGTAAATTGAAGGGCCGCGGACACTTTTTAGGTAAGAATCGAGTGGACTGACAGGCCAGCCCACTCAACAAGATCAGCCGGGTCGAGGAACCCGGACATTTCGTATGGTTTAAGAAGCTTCTGCCTGAACAACTGCACCAGAATCGAGCAAACTTTGAATGTCTGCTTCGGCTAGACCAGCCTCAGCGAGCACGTCAATCGAATCCTCACCCGGCAGTCTTGAGCCATGCGAAACACTGACGTCAGAGCGTGAAAACCGAGGCGCCGGCGCGGGCTGAATCACACCCTCAATTTCCAGAAAAGCGTTCCTCGCAATGTTATGGGGATGTTCATGAACTTCATCCAGAGCAACCACTGGCGCGAAGCAAACGTCGGTACCTTCCATGATTTCCCGCCATTCATCGCGAGTCTTGGTTTTAAAAACTTCGGTCAGTTCGGTTTTGAACGCTGGCCATTGCGATGGGTCCATCTGGGCAGAAAATCGGTCCGCATCCAACCCGGCTTTCTCTACCAGCAAGGCATAGAACTGGGGTTCGATAGAGCCCAGCGAAATGTATTTGCCATCTTTGGTTTCATAGGTCCCGTAGAAGTGTGCACCACCATCGAGCAGGTTGGTGCCACGCTCCATCTTGAATGCACCAGCAGCCTGCATGGTGAAAAACATCGCCATCAGCGTTGCCGCACCATCTACCATTGCCGCGTCAACGACCTGCCCTTTACCTGATTTCTGTGCTTCCAGCAGTGCGCAGACCATGCCAAAAGCCAAAAACATACCGCCGCCACCAAAGTCGCCAACGAGGTTTAGCGGTGGTACGGGCTTGCCACCGGGCTCACCGATTGCATGCAGAGCACCAATCAGGGAAATGTAATTGATATCGTGCCCGGCAGCCTGTGCCATCGGACCATCCTGTCCCCAGCCAGTCATTCGTCCGTAAACCAGCTTTTCGTTTCGCGCCAGACAGGTATCCGGACCAATCCCCAGACGTTCAGTCACGCCAGGCCTGAACCCTTCGAACAAGGCATCCGAGGATTCACAAAGCTTCAGAATCACCTCACGACCAGCGTCGCTCTTAAGATCCACGGCAATAGACTTTCGCCCTCGTGTCAGCACGTCCTGCGCTCGTCTGGGCTGGCTCGCAGCACGGTCGACGCGAATGACCTCGGCCCCCATATCCGCGAGCAACATGCCGCAAAATGGTCCCGGGCCAATGCCAGCCAGTTCTATTATCTTTATTCCGCTAAGTGGTCCCAACGTGATTCTCCGCTCGAAAAAAGACGGTATTTAGTCACATCGACCTGAACAGGGCAAATTTCAACGCGTGAGTGATCGACTGCGATTCGATATTATGCATCCGCTTCATTGCTTAACACTCAACACGCCGACCGGAGGCGACTTATCAGCATGACGGAATTACTGGACCATATTGAAATAGAACCTGCCCAGGCTGCACGCTCAACCATCATCTGGCTTCATGGTCTTGGTGCCGATGGCCACGACTTCGAGGCTATCGTTCCGGAACTCAAGCTGCCTGCGGACTCAACCATCCGGTTTATTTTCCCTCACGCGCCGATTCGACCTGTCGCCATCAACGATGGTGCTGAAATGCGAGCCTGGTATGACTTCGTACCGCACTCGGAAACCGAGGGTGAGGAGGATATCAACGCGTCTGCTGCACAGATTCGACAGTTCATCGACCGCGAACAGGAACGCGGTATTCCATCGGATCACATACTACTGGCCGGATTTTCCCAGGGCGGCGTGATTGCCCTGCATACTGCAACCCGATGCGAGCAACGCCTGGCAGGCGTGCTCGCGTTATCAACCTACCTCTATGATTTCGCAGGCACACAAGAGGCCATGCACGACGCGAATCTGGCCATCCCCATCATGATGGCGCATGGGACCCATGACCCGATGATCCCTGTCATGCGAGCGGCAACTTCGCGAGAAAATCTGATTCGCCTGGGGTACGACGTAAGGTGGTTTGACTATCCAATGGGGCATCAGGTCTGCCTTGAAGAAGTTGAAGAAATCGCTGCGTTCTTTGCCGAAGTGCTGCCTGCATGACAACCTCGCAGATTCTGCTGGCGCCTACTGACAGCAAATGGGTCTCTGTCGTTCAGGAAAACCTGGATGAATTCCTGTCTGACCATGCCGCCAATGAACGCAAGGCATCAGCCATGGCGATGTCGCTGGTGGCGCACTACCCGGATAAGGAAATGCTGGTGACAGCAATGATTGACCTGGCGCTGGAAGAACTGACCCACTTCAAACAGGTCGTCCGGCTGATGCAAACCCGTGGACTGGTGATGCTACCTGATGAAAAAGACGCCTACGTCAATCAGATCCGAAAACACATACGTCAGGGACCCGATGAATACTTTCTGGATCGATTGCTGACAGGCGCCGTTATCGAAGCCCGGGGCGAAGAAAGGTTTCGCCAGTTATCAGAACATCTGGAAGATTCAGAACTTCGCGCCTTCTATGGTGCTTTGGCCAATTCAGAACGTGGCCACCACGAACTGTTTATACGCCTTGCTCGCAGTTACTTTGACGACACCACGATCAACAACCGATTGGCGGTCTGGCTTGATATCGAGCAGACAGTGATCGCAACGTTACCCCTGCGCAGTCGACTGCACTAGAGACCAGATGAACATCGTCAGGCGAATCTGCCCGAGGCCAGACTGAGATGCATAAAGACGATGTGTCGCGGATCGAAAAATACCTGCGCAGTCATGCAGAACCCGAAGCTGACCTGTCACCAATTGCCCGCCACTTCAACAACGTTCTATACGAGCATGTTCTGGTAGTACCGGCCTATCGGGAGAACCCGGAGGCACTTGAAGCCGTCTGGCGCAACATTGCTGCCAACATTCTGGTGGTCGTGGTTGCAAACAGCCCTTCGCCTAACGACCCTGACACCGACATCATGGTGCACTCACTCTGCCAGAACAGGCAATGTGTCGCTGTTAACCAGGACACGCAACTGGCAACCGGACGCGGACCGGACCTGCTGATCGTTAGCCGCTACCGCAGTAATCCGATACCGAAAAAGTCTGGTGTCGGTCTGGCCCGAAAGATCGGCTGTGATATTGCCTTGCGGTTAATCCTGCATGGGTCAGTCAGGTCCGAATGGATACACAACACCGATGCTGATGTGGAGTTACCGGCGGACTATTTTGATCAAGTGCTGCCTGACAACGTGGCGGCTGTGCTGTTCCCGTTTCAACATACCGCTGAGCCTGACCTGGGTCTCGCCACACAGTTGTACGAAACAACCTTGCTCTATTATCCGGCAGGTCTGAGGTGGGCAGGCTCCCGCTTTGGTTATCCTACAGTTGGTTCCACCATTGCCGCACGCGGGCAACACTACGCAACGGTCAGGGGCTTCCCGAAACGTCCCACCGGCGAAGATTTTTACCTGCTAAGTAAATTGAGAAAGATCGGTGACATCCAGTGTCTGAAGGGTCCGATGATCACGATCAGCGGCCGCAGGTCTGATCGGGTCCCCGTGGGCACGGGCCGTGCGATTAGCGCAATCGCCGACCTGCAGGACCCGGGCACCGAATATCAGTTTGACCACCCCGACTGCTTTATCGAGCTTAAGCGGTGCCTGGACAGCTTTGCAGATATCGCCAGCGCCAAAAAACAGCAGACAAACCACGATCAGATTGATGTCTGTCTCGAACAGCTGGGATTCTGGCAACACGCCAACAGAGTGTCAGCCAAAACGCCGCCAGGTCGCCAACGACTTGCGCATCTGCATGACTGGTTTGACGGCCTGAAAACCCGGCAGTTCATCCACTATTTTCGGGACAACCACCACGGTACGGTTCGCCTGGACCAGCTTGCTGATGCCCCATTTATCGAAGGTCAGATCACGTCTGGGGAAATAGGACACTTTCTGCAAGCCCGCCTGCAGGAATGCTAGAATGCCCACCCCGGAGGGTAGTGAACCATGCATTCTGTATTCATCGACGGCCAGGCCGGCACAACCGGTCTGCAGATACACGAACGTCTGTCGGCAAGACAGGACATTTCGCTGATCGAAATCGATCCTGAGCACCGGAAGGACCCGGCCGCCAAGCAGGCTATTGTAGATCAGGCGGATATCGTCATCTTATGTCTGCCGGACGACGCAGCCCGGGAGACCGTGGCACGCAATCAAAATTCAGCAACCCGATTCATCGATGCCAGCACCGCCCATCGTGTCAACCCGGACTGGGCGTACGGACTGCCAGAACTGAGCGATACCCAACGGGGCAAGATTGCGGCCGCACGTCTGGTATCAAACCCGGGTTGTTATCCAACAGGGTTTCTGGCGGCAATTCGACCGTTACTGGCAAAGGGTATTCTGGCTGAAGAGGCGCTGGTCAGTATTAACGCGATCTCCGGCTATAGTGGCGGAGGACGCCAGCTCATCGAAAAGTACGAAGCCAGAGCAGCAGAACACGAAGGCCAGAGTCCGGATAAACTCTGGGCCGCAAGACCCTATGCACTGCCTCTGAAACACAAGCATGTCCCTGAAATGACAACCTATGCAGGACTCGTTAACGCACCCGTGTTTCTGCCTCTGGTCGGCCACTTCCATCAGGGAATGCTGGTCAGTGTGCCCGTGCATCAAGCGCAGCTGACCAGGCGGGTGACACCGGCGGATGTCCGGTCGTTGCTCGCAGAAACCTACGCCTCAGAGCCCTGCATTCAGGTCATGCCACTGGACGCTGAAGATCAGTTGGACGCCGGCTTTCTTGACCCACAAGGTGCTAACGGCACCAATCGTGTTGATCTGTTTGTGTTCGGGCATGAGGCGCAAATGGTCCTCATTGCGAGGCTCGACAATCTGGGTAAAGGGGCTGCCGGGGCTGCAGTACAAAATCTAAACCTTATGTTACAAGTAACCGAACTGGAGGGACTCTCCCTATGAGTGACTCAACATCAAGACAGGCCGCCCTGCAGGCAGACTATGAAGCATTCGCCGCGGCGGGATTGAAACTCGATCTCACCCGGGGCAAACCCTCCAGTGAACAGCTGGATCTCTCCAATGAACTCGATGGCATTCTGGATGGCTTTTATCTGCTGCAAAATGGCACCGATGTCCGCAACTACGGCGGCATATTGGGAATCCCGGAGGCCAGAGCACTAGGCGCCGAACTCATGGAAACACGGGTCGATCAAACCATGGTCGGCGGCAACAGCAGCCTGACGCTCATGTATCAGTACATCAATCACATGCTGCCGAGCTGGGGAACAGATCCCGTCAGCTTCCTTTGCCCGGTACCTGGCTATGATCGGCACTTCACGATCTGCGAGCATTTCGGTATCAACATGATACCCGTACCGCACAACGCTGATGGACCCGATATGCAGGTCATCGCCTCACTTGTCGAAAGTGACCCGAGCATCAAGGGCATCTGGTGTGTGCCCAAATACTCTAATCCAACGGGCATCACCTACAGCAAAGACGTGGTCGAACAGATCGCGAACCTGCCAACCCAGGCGGGCGCAGATTTCAGGGTGATCTGGGATAACGCTTATGTGGTTCACGACCTTGAGCAGACCAGCGACGAACTCGCCAGCTTGATGGCAGCGGCAGAAAAAGCGAAAACCGAAAATGCGATGGTGCTGGTTGCCTCAACCTCCAAGATTACGTTTGCGGGTGCTGGGATCTCCTTTCTCGCGACCGGGGAATCGAGCTTGAAGGCATTTGAGGGTTATCTGTCCGCACAGATGATTGGTTTCGATAAGGTTAACCAGCTGCGACATGTTCGGTTTCTCAAGGACATGAATGGCATCAAGGCACATATGGCGAAGCACCGGACTCTGATCGCACCACGTTTCAAACTGGTTCTCGAAAAGCTCGAAGCGGCGTTGGGCAACAAAAACATTGCCAGCTGGACGGAACCCAGAGGTGGCTATTTTATCTCTCTGGATACCCGTCCCGGTCTCGCCGGCAAGATCATCGCCATGGCTGCCGAAGCCGGTGTGAAACTGACCCCGGCTGGCGCTACCTTTCCCTATGGAAAGGACCCTGCGGATCAAAATATCCGAATCGCACCGACTTTCCCCGACCTCGCCGAACTGGAACAGGCCATGGATGTGCTGGTGACCTGCGTGGAACTCGCGACACTGAACGCTGAATTGGACTGACTGTGCAATTACATGCCGTCGATCTGACGGTTCTGGTGCTCTACTTTGGACTGATGTTGGGTCTGGGTTTTTACTTTTCCCGAACCAACAATTCCACGGAGCAGTACTTTCTGGGCGGTCGCAACTTCAGCGGCTGGGTCATTGGCCTGAGCCTGGTTGGTACCTCCATCAGCTCTATCACTTTTTTGGCTTATCCCGGGGATGCCTTTAAGACCAACTGGCTGCGATTCCTGCCGAACCTTATGCTGCCGGTCGCCATCATGATTGCGGCTTACTATTTCCTGCCAAAACTCAGAGCCAATCAAAGCGTTACGGCCTACGAGTTTCTGGAATCACGATACGGACCATCCATTCGCGGCTACGGGGCCATCGCTTTTATCATTGCCCAACTGGCCCGGGTCAGCATGATCCTGTATTTGATTTCTCTGGTCATTCAGACAATCACCGGACTCGATGCAGCGATCAGTGTGCTGATTGCCGGCGTGTTTGTCGCTGCCTACACGATTCTCGGTGGTATTGAAGCCGTTGTCTGGACGGACGTTATCCAGACCATTGTGCTGATCGCCGGCGGTCTGCTGTGCATCAGCATCATTGTGATCGAAATCCCCGGCGGGCTCGGGACGATAATTGATGCCGCGTGGCAGGCCGAGAAACTGAGCGTCGGCGACTACACGGCGACAGGCTACACACCCGCAAACTGGGGGATATCGCTGAGCGAGAAAACCGCCACCATGATGCTCGCTATTGGCCTCATCAGCTGGCTGACAGAATACTCCAGCAATCAGAACACCGTGCAACGTTTCTGCGCCTCACGGAGCGAAGCGGAAGCCAGAAAAGCAATGTTCATCTGCGCCCTGGTCAGCATACCCACCTGGGCATTCTTCATGTTTCTCGGCACCGCACTGTGGGTGTTCTTTAACCACTTCCCGACAACCTTCGCCGCGGAAGTGTTGGCAAGCACCCGAAAAGCCGAAGAAATTCTGCCTTTCTTTATCACCACCTATTTGCCGGTGGGCATGACAGGGCTGGTGATCGCCGCCGCTATCGCCGCCGCCATGTCTTCGCTGGATAGCAGCATCAACGCCATTGCCACGGTAACCACCCACGATCTGTATCGGCGTTTTGTTGATGGTCAGCGGGATGATGGCCACTACCTTCGATTTGCGCGGCTTGTCACGACAGCGACCGCTGGACTGATGATTGTCGGCGCTCTGTACCTGCTGGAAACCACCACAACCACGCTGCAGGACACAGCCACCATCCTGACAGCGCTGTTCGCTGGAGGCCTGCTTACCATCTATCTGATCGGTTTTTTCAGCCGCCGCTGCCAGACCCTGCACATTACCCTCGGCATCGCCGCAACGATGATTTTCACGCTGGTTACGGTACTGTGGTCACAGGGATTCGTGAATTACGCCTTTGACCTGTACTATACGGGCTTACTGGGAAACATCGTGATGTTTGTTGTGGCTTACGGCAGCTCATTCCTGATCAGACCTGACCATTAACATTCAATAAAAGTAACCTAACGCATTGACTGACTTACCCGAAGATTTCGCACGACTGGCACTACCCGAACCGTTGGCTGACGCCATTCGTGACCTTGGCTTTAGTGGCGCGACGCCCGTACAGAACGAGGTGCTGCCACACTCCCTTGATGGTGCTGACATTATTGCTCAGGCCCAGACGGGTACCGGTAAAACTGCCGCATTCCTGCTTTCAATCATCGCCTATGATCTTGAAAACCCCACACTCGACGAGAGAAAGCCCGGGACACCCTATGCGCTGATCATCGCGCCGACCCGTGAACTGGTGATGCAGATAGAGAACGACGCTGAAACGCTGCTGACCTACACAGATATCGAGATCGCCGCACTCGTAGGCGGCATGGACTACGACCGGCAGAAAGCGCAGCTGAAAAAACCTGTGGGTATCGTTGTTGCGACACCCGGGCGGCTCCTGGATTTCGCCAGGTCCGGTGATATCGATTTGTCCGAAGTTGAAATCCTGGTGATCGACGAGGCTGACCGCATGCTCAGTATGGGTTTTATCCCCGATGTGAAAGCCATTGTTTCAAGAACACCCCGCAAACAGAATCGTCAGACCCAGTTGTTCAGCGCCACCTACAGTGAGGACATCAAGCGTCTCGCAGCTTCCTGGACACTGGACCCTGTTCGGATTGAGATTGAGCCCGAACAAGTTGCCGTCGATTCTGTTGAGCAACGCGTTTTTCTGACGTCAGAAGATGAAAAATACAAGGTCCTGTACAATCTGATTCATCACTACCAGATTGGTCGAGTCCTGATATTTGTCAATCGCAGAGATGAGTCCCGTGACCTGGAATCGAAACTGACTCGTCACGGTTTTAAAGCCGGACTACTGGCCGGGGACGTGCCCCAGAAGAAACGCATCCGAACGCTGGAGAAATTCAGATCCGGTGAGATTGAAGTGCTGGTTGCCACTGACGTCGCAGGCCGCGGACTCCATATTGACGACATCAGCCACGTGATCAACTACAACCTGCCGGAAGATCCGGAAGACTATGTTCACCGCATTGGCAGAACCGGTCGCGCAGGTTCAGAAGGCATGTCCATCACACTCGCCTGCGAGAGTGATGCTTTCATGTTACCCAACATCGAAGCGCTGCTGGGCGCCAGCATGTCCTGTGAAAACCCGCCCGAAGTACTGACGGCGGATATTCCCGAATTACCGCCGGGACCCAAGCCCGAGCGTCCGCAAAGATCGCGCCGCCCACAGGGCCGGCGCAGGAGATAGCAGCATGGACAAACCCTTCCCGCTCCTGGCCGCAGAAGACATCAGGAATATGAAGGAGCGCGTCCACCGGCATCAGTTCAACGACAATGCTATCCGGCACACCCGGTCCCTTGGCGACGCGCTGGGGTTAGAACGATTGGGTATTCATCTGGTGAGACTTGAACCCGATCACGATTCAACCCAGTTCCACTTCCACCGTCAGGATGAAGAATTTCTCTATATTCTCGAAGGGCACGGCCGCGCTGAAATTGGCGATGGGGTACATCCGGTTGGCCCCGGAGACTTTATGGCGTTCGCGCGGGATTCACAGCCCCACAATTTGCACAACGACAGTGAACAGGACCTGGTCTACCTCATGGGCGGTTCACGATCCGAAATCGATATCTGTGAGTACCCCAGAATTGGCAGGCGCATGTTTCGCGTTGATGGCAAGAAGACCTTCGTCGAGATCGATGACATCAACGACGTGTGACTCAAAGCCCGCCTACTGGCGGGAATCAGCGTCACCCCAGGCATTCCAAAAAGTCACCTGCTCAGCAGGCAGGCGATCCGCGGGTTTGAGTTTCGCGCCCAGCGTATAAGCAGCTGGCAGCATCACAGTCTGTGTGACACCTTCAGGCACATTCAAGATCCGCGATATATCATCGGCGCGCGCTGTCAAAAGGGACGTCCAGGTTGTCCCGATCCCTCTGGCACGCATTGCCAGCATCAAAGACCAGGCAGCGGGCAATATAGAGCCGAAAAATCCGACCTGGCCACCAATGTCTTCGGTGGGTTCACCGATCGCGAACACAAAAACCATGCAGGGTATCTCGTGCAACCTGTTCATCAAGGCATTGTGGGTCGACTTCAACTGCATCCCGCGACTTCGGCTGATTTCCATCAGGACCTCAACATAGATATCCGCAATCTGCTTTTTGACGACCGGGTCGGTGACCACAAGAAATCGCCAGTTCTCACCGATAATCCCGGTCGGCGCCTGTACGGCAACGTTAATACACGCTTCAAGATCTTCTTTTGAAACCGGGCGAGAGTAATCGAGTTTACGACGAACAGATCGAGCTGTGCTGAGCACATGCTCGACCTTCAACATGCTATCCATATCCATGGCGCAAGCCTAATGCATCAATCATGCATTGGCGAGACAAACCCACTATCATGGGCGCTCCCGAGAAACCAGAAGACTAAACAATGCCTGTCGTTAAGGAAGAACCCGTCAATGTGTTGGGTACAAAACTCGCGCCATGCAGCACAGAGCCGATGACCGGCTTTTTCAGAGACGGCTGCTGCAACACGTGTAAAGAAGATGTCGGATCTCACACTGTCTGTGTCGAGGTGACTTCAGATTTCCTGGAATACTCACGCTTTGCCGGTAACGATCTTTCAACGCCTCATCCCGAGTTCCAGTTTCCGGGGTTGAAAGAAGGTGATCGATGGTGCCTGTGTGCCGGTCGTTGGCTTGAAGCCCACGAAAAGGGCATGGCGCCCCGGATATTTCTTGAAAACACGCACATCAAGGCGTTGGATATTGTGCCCATGGCGCTGCTTAACGAATATGCCGTAAGGATCAACTGATGAGACTCGATGGTAAAAAAGTACTGGTCACGCAGGTCGACGACTTCATGGGACCTGCTATCTCCGCTTTATTCAATGACGAAGGTGCTGACGTTGTCAGCATCAGCGGCCCGGTACCCGGTGGTGACAACTTTCACGATTACATTTCACCGGCAGGTGATGACATCGACATTCTGATTGCCAACCTCGCCCATGACCCCTGCAATGGTCCGGTCGCAGGAATCGAGGACAGTGACTGGCATTCGTTAATCCGCACGCTGGTTGATCCACTGATGTATCTCGTACGCCATTACGCACCGATCATGGCAACCCGGGGACACGGCAAGATTGTCGCTATGACCAGCGCCGCGCCGCTTCGGGGTATCGCCGGCTCTACCGCCTACTGTGCTGCCCGAGGTGCCCAGAACGCTTTTGTTCGAGCCACGGGCCTCGAGTTTGCGCCGCGCAACGTTCAAATCAATGCCGTGGCTCAGAACTACGTACACAATCCCGAATACTTCCCGGACGAGCTTATTGAAAGCGAACGCTTCAAAAATCACCTGAAGCGCAACGTCCCGATCGGTCGAGTGGCACAAGCCAGTGAGTCCGCCGAGCTTGCGCTATTTCTCGCATCTGACAAGTCGGACTTTATTGTGGGTCAGGTTGTCCCCTTCTCCGGAGGCTGGGTTACCTCAACCTGATGAACAAGGTTAAAACCCCTATCCATGTCTGGCATCTGGAGATGACAGAGCGCCCCGCGACTGAACGGCGTCACACGGCAGACCAACCCCGCCGCTATACTCTGGAGAAAATAGCGCGACCACTGCCGGAACTGAACCGGTTTCTATACGTGACGGTGGGTGCGCCCTGGAAGTGGTACATGCGTCTGGACTGGAGCTGGCAGAAATGGCATGACTTCCTCCGCCGGCCGGGCGTTGAAACCTGGATCGCCTATCAGGGGGCGTCGCCCATCGGCTACTTTGAACTGGACCGCGGAGCCAACGGTGTCACAGAGATCGTCTATTTTGGGTTGATCCCGGAATTTGTCGGCCAGGGACTTGGCCGTAGCTTTTTGGAAGATGCTATTGCGTCGGCCTGGGCAAACGAGGAAAAACGTATCTGGCTGCACACCTGTACACTGGATCATCCCAATGCTCTGCCAAACTATCTGCAGCGTGGGTTTTCGATATTCAAAGAAGAAGACTTCGAAGACATGATTCCGTCGGGACCGCTGGAACCCTGGCCCGGGGCTAACAAACCAAACCGGGGCCACTGATTACATCGCAAACCGAAACGCGCCAGCGGCTAGATACTGGCGCGTAATTCGTCCCGAAAGTCAGGGTGTGCGATAGCCACAAGCTTTTCAGCTCTGGCCGCAAGTGGTTCGTTGCGAATATCGGCAATACCGAATTCAGTCACCACAATATCGACATCGGTGCGCAGCGCGGTCACGACTTCAACACGCGGCACGATCCTGGACACAGTGCCGCCACGGGCCGTGGCTGTCATCGCCACAATCGATCGACCACCCTTTGACGCTTTGGCTGAACGCATAAAATCGACTGAGCCACCGGTACCGGATATTTGACGACCACCGGCCACCTCGGCGTTAACCTGACCCATCAAATCTATTTCCACTGCAGAGTTCACCGACACAAAATTATCGATCTGCCGAATAACGTTAATCTCATGGGTGTAGTTCGCACTGCGGAAAACCACGTTTGTTGCCGCGTCATCAAAAGCGAGCCAATCGAGCATTTCATCAGAACCCAGCGCCATACCCAGAATATGTTTGCCGGGATCGATCGTTTTTCGGCGACCGGTCAAGTTCCCTGATCGGATCAACGCTAATACGCCATCATCCATCAGACCACCGTGGAACCCGAGATCGTTACGTTCTCCAAGATTCGAGAGGATTGCCGCAGGCACAGCACCAATGCCCGTCTGCAGACAATCACCGTCCCTGATCAGTGACGCTATCAGGGAGCCGATTTGATCGGAAACCTCGTCACCCGGCACAGAGGGAAAGGTGGGCCGTTCACCTGCCAGCGGGATCACCAATGCTGTTTCCGGCACCAGTGGACATCCCAGGGGTGCTGTAAAACTGTCATTTTCTTCAACCACAATCTGACGCGCAGTGGGCAACAAGGCATCCAGAAAGTCTACATTCGGGCCAAAGCACAGCCTGCCATCCCGGTCCCGGGCGGCCTGCAGCAGCGCGACGTCGACAGGCTGATTGTGGAGATAATCAAACACTGTGCGCATATGCATGGGGATAAAATTCACCCGCCCTTCAGCGTAGCCATCCTTCAGGAACGGGGTCATAAAAAAAGTGGACAGGTTTGATTCCGGGGTCAGCGCTGATAGATCACGTTGATTCACTGCCGCCAACGGAAATTGAATCCAGTTAATGCCAGAGAGCGCACCTGCGCTTTCGGCGACGAGTTTCAATAGCCCTCTTGGTTCCGCGCAACTGCCACCAACAAAAACCCTGGCACCCGGTGCAAGTAACTCAGATCCGAGCAATTCTTTCGATTGTCTTGATGTGTCATTCATAGCCGCGACACTTTAGCGGCATGGGTGGCCTGTTACAATCTGCGGAAAATCAGTCAGTGAGCCAGAAATGAATTCAAACCGCGTTCCAGTCGTCGCTCGAGAAAGACTCGAGGAAATCAGCCGCCTGATTCCCCCGAGCCAACCAGGAAACGAAGCAGGATTCGCAGCGCTTTGGCATCAACATCTACACGAAGACTGGTCGCCAGAGGAAGTGGCGTTTATGGGTGGTTGTCTGGCTGACCGGCTGGGGTTTTTTTTTATCGCCGGCTATCAGGCTGCCATCAGGCGGACGTTTAATATCAAAAGCAACGTCTGGTGTGCACTCGCCGTGTCCGAGGATCGCGCGCAAACCAACCCTAAGCCAGGCCTCAGGTTAGCGGACAACGGCACCATTAGCGGCTTCAAGACCTGGGTTGCCTGTGCCGCCCACCTGGACGAGTTAATCGTTTCTGTCGGGGCAATGCCAGATGCGGAGATGTACCTTCTGAAGGCAACGCGCGCTGACGTTGCAATCAGCGTGAAAGAAGCACCATCGTTTCTCTCGGATATGTCACAAGGCATCGCTGAATTTCAGGCGGTGCCCGCAGTCGATCTAGCATCGCTGGCCCAAACTGATCTGAAACTGTTCGCCAAGCGCGAACCGCTGTATCTGTATTTTGCATTTGCCGCCTGGTTGTTAAAGCAGGGTTCACCGATTGCTCCGAAACTGCTGGAACAGTTGCTGACCATCGCCGCCGGAGACTTTAGCGACCCTCGGGACAAGGCCACGTTCGCCGAGGTCGACGATGCCATTGGTAAGGCCATGAGGGAGCGCGCAAGTTTACTTGAGGGTAACTATGAGGCTGACAAGGGGCTGCTATCACTGTATTCCCCTGTCATTCAAAAACGCGCGGGCCGCGGATAACTGTGATAAGTTCGAGGGAAATCGTGCACTGAGGTTTGCCTGGGTGTGCGAATCTGGCGATAACAATTAACAAAAACAACGCCTGCGGAGGGTTCAGCCATGTCCAGATCACTTTCTCTTGACGCCTATATGGTTAAGAGGCCAATCAAGGTAAACGCTAACGCCACTATCCTGGAAGCAGCACGCATCATTCTGGAACACAGCGTCTCCGGTGTCTGTGTTGTTGATGATGACGATACTCTGGTGGGTATGCTCTCAGAACTGGACTGTCTGCGAGCCGTTGTAGAACGCATTTACGAACAAAAGCAATCCAGCGCCGGATTCGTCTACGAGGTCATGACCAGAAACGTGGAAGTTAACAAACCCGGCGACGATATCATTTCTGTTGCCGCTTCCATGCTGGATCACAAACATCGCCGCAGGCCGGTGGTCAGCGACGATGCGCTGGTAGGCCAGATTACCTGTCGGCAAATATTAAGCGCGATCAAAGACTTTACGGTGCCGGAAAAATAGCCCCGACTAAAACTCGGGCAAAAAAAAGGGCCTCACGAGGAGGCCCAATAAAAGAGAGGGCCCCGCAGGGAGGCCCAATCAGAGGGAGCTTAGGTTCTGACGAACTCAGGGTAGGCTTCGACACCACATTCTGAGACATCAACACCCTGGAATTCCTCCTCTTCGGTCACTCGGATACCGAGTACCAACTTGAGAATGAACCAGACCAGGAAGCTTGCTGCGAACACCCATACAAAGATGGTGAGACCGCCAACAATTTGACCGACAAAGGTTGAACCGTCGTTGGTAATGGGCACCAGGAGCAGACCCAGCAGACCACAAGTACCGTGAACCGAGATGGCACCGACGGGGTCATCAACCTTGATCTTGTCGAGGAAGATGATTGAGAACACGACCAGCACACCACCCATCGCGCCGAAGATCGTTGCTTGCAGCGCCGTTGGCGTAGAAGGCTCAGCGGTAATCGCAACAAGACCCGCTAACGCGCCGTTGAGCAGCATCGTCAGGTCAGCACGTCCGAACAGCAGTCGTGAAGTGATCAGCGCCGCAATGGCACCACCTGCTGCTGCGGTATTGGTATTAAGGAAAACCATCGCCACGGCGTTGGCATTGGCGATATCACCGAGTTTAAGGACCGAGCCACCGTTGAAACCGAACCAGCCCATCCAAAGGATAAATGTACCCAGTGTTGCAAGTGGCAGGTTCGCCCCTGGCAGCGCATAGACCTGACCATCAGGACCATACTTGCCCTTACGAGCGCCGAGGAGAAGAACACCAGCGAGCGCTGCAGAAGCACCAGCCATGTGAACGATACCGGAACCAGCAAAGTCAGAGAAACCAAGGTCGCCAAGGTTATAAAGGCCGAAGACATCGTCGCCGTTCCAGGTCCAGGAACCTTCGAGAGGATAAATGACGCCAGTCATAACAACCGCAAACGCCAGGAAAGCCCAGAGCTTCATACGCTCAGCGACTGCACCAGACACGATTGACATGGCGGTTGCGACAAACACGACCTGGAAGAAGAAGTCCGAGGCATCAGAGTAGACTGCACCACCACTAAATCCTTCGGCCTGACTTTCAGCAAGCACTGTCGCAGTTAGCGCTTCAGCAGTTTCTGCGCCATCAAGCTCGATGCCTGACAAGAAGATACCGCCGCCGTACATGATTGCGTAACCGCAAACCAGGTACATAACGCAAGAGATGGAGAACAGCGCGACGTTCTTGGTAAGAATTTCTGCAGTGTTCTTTGAACGGACGAGACCGGCTTCCAGCATTGCAAAGCCTGCCGCCATCCACATGACAAGTGCACCACAGACTAGGAAATAAAACGTGTCTAGTGCGTATTGAAGTTCTAACGATTGATCCACAATGACCCCTCCAGGTAATACGGGTTGCTACATTCGGATTCACTAAAAGCAAAGTTGATGCCAGAAATACAGAAGGCCATAAAACACGCGGAATTCGACCTTATTCGGTGCATTCCGAACCACGAGGGGTCGCTCTGTCGCACCGATTTAACGCACCAGAATGGCGCCCGCACTATTTTGAAGCACTGCGACGAGACGCTCGTTTGGCGCTATACTCCGGTAATTCTTGCAAGCCCTAGATCAGTGCAACCAGATTGGTTCCAACAATTCATCGCGATCCAGCCAAAACAACGACAAGTTAAGGTCGCTGGCGCCCTGATCGCCTATCAACACTGGGAAAACCCGGGTAAACCGGGCCTTGTCCTGGTCCACGGTCACGCCGCTCATGCGCACTGGTGGGATTTCATCGCCCCCGCGTTTAGCCAGGATTATGATGTCATCGCACTGGATCAAAGTGGCGCAGGCAACAGTGAACATCGTGACAGCTACTCCGCCAGACAGTTCAGCGAGGAAATCATCAGCTGTGCCAAAAAGGCTGCACTGTTATCACCGACAATCGTTGGTCACAGTTTTGGCGGGTCCATGACACGCATCGCCGCTTTTCTGCACCCCGAGGCCATGAATAGCATTGTCATAATAGATGCCGCACTGCCCCGACACCGGGGTTCGCGAACACCACCCCCGATGCCAAATGTAAAAACGCGATACTACCCGTCTGAGCAAGAAGGCATGCGGCGCTTCCGGTTACGTCCGCCGCAACCAGCCTGTGCTGACTACCTGCTCAACTACATTGCTGCCCGCTCGTTGAAACAGACAGATCAGGGTTACCAGTTCAAACTCGATGGCGCCGTGTTCGCCAAGATGCGGCATGAGGAAAACTTCCCGACCGCCTGGGAGATGATGCAGGCTCTGAAAGTACCCGCCGGCTTTATCTACGGTGAGGAGAGTCGTTTTTTTCCCGAAGAGGCTGTCAATGAACTGCGATCACTCATCCGCGATGATCTACTGGTGGGCATCCCGGAGGCATACCATCACGTGTTTCTGGATCAGCCACTGGCATTTATCAGCGCGTTGAAGGCCATGTTACCGAGACTACGGGATGGCTCAACAATCCCGTAAAACTCATCGGGCGTCAGGTCACTGCGCCTCAAAGAACGGTCGCTGACCGTCGTCTATCGTAATCCGCTGCATTCGCCTGTGCCCCGGCCAATAATCGTTAACAGGCTTATGCTGGGTGATACGATTGTCCCAGAAGGCAACCGAGTTCGGCTGCCAGTTAAAACGACAGGTAAACTCCGGGGTCGTGACATGCTGAAACAGAAAATCCAACAACGCCCTGCTTTCTTTTTCGTGCATCCCCTTAATGGCCACCGTAAACAGCGAGTTAACGAATAAACCCTTTCGACCGGATAAGGGATGCGTTCTGACAACGGGATGCTCTACCGGCGGATTCGCTGCCACCATTTCGGCAAGCCGCGCTGCGCCACCGGGCTCTGCCAGGCTCTCCTTGAACCCGAACGAAAAGTCATGAATCGCCGTCAACCCCGATAAAAATCCCTGCATCTGGTCTGACAGGGCCTCAAAAGCGGCCGACATACTGGCAAACAGTGTATCGCCACCCTTCTCCGGAATAACAATGCCATGAAGGATAGAGCCAAGCGGCGGACAGGGACGGAACGTCATGTCTGTGTGCCACATCTCTATTTTAGAAGGGCGTTCACGGTCGTTTTCAAGAATCGTGATCTGCGGATAGCCGGCGACATGGTCATAGGCTTCATGTAACTGCGGCGAGCCAAACAGGTCAGCGAGTGCGGCGTGGTTAGCCGGTGTCATTGGCTGATCCCGAAAGAACAGCACTTCATACTGCAACAGTGCCTGTTGAATTTCCTGGCAGGCTTTTTCGCTGAGTGGCGCGCTAAGGTCAATGCCTGTGACCAGACCACCAAGCGCCCCGGCATAAGGCTCAACTTCGATCATGGTAGTCGCCGAGGCCAGTGCGGGTGTCTCAGCCGGCTGATTCAAGCTGTTCAACCAGGCGATTCGCCTTGGCTTCTAGCTCCTCGATCAGCTCTTTGGATTTGTGCACAGATAAGGCGACTACGCGGTTAGGTCCCAGTCTGCGCAACCCGTCAGCGAGTTCTTTTGCGGTGTTCTTGAGTTCATCATTCTGGCTCATATCGCCCTCGTTCATGCGCTAAATAAATCGGCGGCCATGATACCTTAATTCAGGCATAAGACCTATGCTGGGCGTTGCGTATTCAAGCAGCTTAACTGATTGCCTGAGAGAGTCCGGCGTGCCAACATCTTGCCATGCCAATACTCCGCTATGACCATCAGGGTGCATGCCTTGAACTCCGGGTCGAAGAACACCAGATTACACTGAATATCAATGGTCTGACTCGAGCCACCAGCCCCTGGTCGGTATCTGCTGCCGCCACCGCCGCGGTGCCCGTGCGCCTGTCGACCACCGTGCAAACAGACTATGAATGGCACGAATTTATTGAAGGTATCGTCTCAGTCACGGCGGGAAAACTCTCAGCCAGCCTGGCCGCCAACAACCAGCCACTGGTCACCGAATTTTTTGCCCCGGAGGTCACTTGATGTTATCGGGTCATTTCAATCACTATCGCTGGAAAATCGGAAACTGACCGCATGGATAATGCAGAACCACCAATAACGCCCGACATTCGCGAGGAACCATTCCGGATGCATGCCGGCTCAGGGAAACCCGACCTGCTGATCTGGCTCGGCCTTGTTATTACGGTCACCTGGCTACTGGTGTTATCGCTGTATGTTGAGCATTCCATTGGATGGGCACAGATTGGCGATGCACCCATTGATATCGTCGGCAACTTTCTGGAAGGTGCATTCGCCCCACTGGCTTTCCTTTGGCTGGTCATTGGTTACTTCCTGCAGAAGAAGGAACTGATGCAGAACACGGATGCGATCAAGATGCAGTATGTCGAGATTCAGAAATCGGCAGACCAGGCAGTCATTCAATCCGAGGCAATCCGGGCGTCGGAGTCCCATGCGCGCAAACAATCCTTTCTGCAAATCGCAGAAAGCGTCAAACAGCAACTGGGTGCCATTGCAGCGTTCCTGTTCCTTTCCAGTCAGGGGGCCGGAGATAACGGCATCGTTTCTGAGCAAAGAGTCGCAGAGCTCTGGGGCTCGCTGAACAACACGGACCCGGAGGGATTCAGCCGCTCCCTGTTACAGATCCGATTTCAAAATGGCACCAGTTACGCCTATAAGCTGCTGTACGGTACCCCGATCAGGACTCGTCACTCAGAGAGCTTTATTTTTAATTTCGAACGACTCCTGACGGAAGCCGCGACCGCCGACGCCAACGGGCTGCTGCGAGATGCCCTGCTGGGTGGGGCTCATGGCCGTCTCTATCAGTGGATGATTGATGACAGGGATCATCCCCCGACGGGTTTTGAATACGGCGTATATAACTTTGACCCAGACACGGTGGAAGAATGAACCCCTTAGATAAAATCGCCCAGGACCGTCGGGACGCCAGAGGCCTGGATGATGCCAATGCAGATATCTGCTTTTTGTCGCTGAGCGAAAACGGCAGACCAAGCGTTCGCACGCTGGTTTTGCGAAGTATCGATGCGCAAGGTCTTACCCTGTTTATCAACAAAACCAGCGCCAAGTGGCGCATCATTCTGGACAACCCCTACGCTGAAGCAATGGTCTGGTACCCATCAACCCAAAACCAATATCGCATTAGCGGCAAGATCGAAGAGTTACCCCGTGAGGTGATCGCTACGAACTGGCATCGCCGGCCGGCCGGCAGCAAGTATCTTGATCATGCTTACGAGAAACTGGCACCGCAGAGTTCAGTGATCGAATCAAGATCAACGCTGACAGACTTTGTTGCGACCCTGCGGCAACAGCACGAAGAGGAAGACATGCAGGTACCCGCCATGGCAACGGGCATCATCCTGCACGCGGACAGAGTAGAAAGCCTGGATTTGAATAGTCAGGACCGTTTACACGACCGGCGTCTGTACACCTTGGCGGATGGTCATTGGCAGGAAAGCCTGCTGATTCCCTGACAAAGCATGGAAAGTCATCGCAATCGCCATTTGGGCTTTGACTCGATTCAATCCAAAGGCTATAACTGAACTCGACTAACGCTGCGTCCGGTCAGATTTGAACTCGACCAGCGGTGCGAACGATTCTATCCAGGGGGAATCGCTCGACACGCCAAATGGCACCCTGATCGTAAAAGGAGGTGATCCCATTAATAGTCAGTCTAACGGGGGAGCCTCCGAGCTAATTTAGCTTAGGAGTCTCCCTTTACGAAGACCAAGCCTCGGCAAGATTCTTGCCGGGGCTTTTTCTTTTCTGGCTTTTTCTTTTCTGGCTTGTCTTTTCCCGGTTCGGTAGACGTTGTTCAAGCTTGAACGGCTTTGATACCACTAAGATTCGCGAAGCAGGTTTCTACCGCCGTTGCCAGGAAGTCCTGCATAAAAGCCATCTCTCGCTGATCCTCACGAATCGCCGCATACAGCGTGCACCATAAACCGGATTCTCCCAGTTTCTTTGCCATCACCGTACCCTGCTCCAGATACTCGGTGAGCGCCCAGTTAGGCAGGCAGGTCACGCCTCGGCCGGATGCAACCAGTTGGATCATCATTGGCGTCAGCTCTGCTGTGCGCACTTCTGCGGGCTCAATATCAAGGGGATCAAGAAATCGGGTGAAAATATCAAGACGATCTCGCTCGACGGGATAGCTGATCAATACTTCAGATGCCAGATCATCCGGCAGCACCATGGCATGACTCGCCAGGCGGTGATCGTTAGCCAGCGCCAACATGGCCTCGTAGGTAAACAGTGGCATATAGGTGATACCCGGCAGTTCGACCGGATCAGACGTGATCACCAAATCAAGGTCGCCGCGCACCAACGCCGGCAGGGGCGCAAAACTAAACCCGCCCGTCAGATCCAGCTCAACTTCCGGCCAGTTCGAACGATATCGGTCCAGACAGGGAATGAGCCATTGAAAACAGCTGTGACATTCAATGCAGATGTGCAGACGACCGGTTTCGCCACCGGCCAGTCTGGCGATATCACGTTCTGCAGACTTAACCATCGGCAGGACTTCGTCTGCCAGATTGAGCAGACGGCGCCCGGCTGACGTAAACCTGGGAGGTTTGGTCTTGCGGATAAACAGCGTGCACTCCAACCTGTCCTCAAGATCCTTGAGTTGGTGAGACAAGGCGGACTGCGTGAGAAACAGACTCTCCGCAGCCTCAACCAGACTGCCAGTGTCCCGGAGCGCAACCAGTGTCTTTAGGTGGCGTAGCTCAATCACGTTGCTGGGCTCTCTGAATGAGTGAATTTCAATGTATACTTCTTTTTCTAAGAAATCACTCACTTTAGCCGTTCGGTCATGAATTCAAGCCGGTCACTGCTCCCGCTTAATTTGGGCTTGACTCAGGTACCTGAGAAGACACAATGATCAGAGCATCAATATCGAAAGGCCATCATGTTTAACCCATCGTCAGTTGTCATTGAAGCATTTGTTGATGAACTCGTAGAGCACTACGTCAACATGTACGGCGGCAATGACTCCGACATTCATCTGATCGTCGCAAACGCGAGAAACGCCCTCGAAATTATTGCCAATAGCGATGCTCCCTACCACGATGTCAATCACACGATTATGGTTACCATGGTGGGCACCGAGATTCTCCGCGGCAAAAACCTCATTGAGGGCTCAGTCACCGCTAACGAGTGGGTGCATTTCATCATCTCCCTGCTGAACCACGATATCGGCTACGTGCGCGGCATCTGCCGTGCTGACCGTTCCGGCCGCTACGCCATAAACATGGAGTACGAAACCATCGCGCCGCCACCTGGCTCAACGGATGCCGCGCTAACGCCCTATCACGTTGACCGGGCCAAGCTGTACATCCGCGAGCGGTTCGAGTCTGAATCCAGGATCAGCACAGACATGATCTGTGAAAACATTGAACGAACACGGTTCCCTGTTCCCACCGAAGAAGACCATCAGGAATCTGGTGACTATCCCGGCCTGATTCGCGCCGCTGACCTCATCGGCCAGTTGGGCGATCCACAGTATCACCGCAAGATTTCAGCGTTGTTCGCTGAGTTTAAGGAAACCGGGCAAGCCGCAAAAATGGGTTACACCACGGCTGCGGACCTCAGAGAAGGCTATCCGAAGTTTTTCTGGGAGATCGTGACACCGTTCATCAACGACGGTATTCGCTTCCTGCGCCGGACCCAGGAAGGCCAAAAATGGGTCGCCAATCTGTACGCCAACGTATTTACCGAGGAGCATGAGGCACCTGCTTATGGGCCAGAACGCCGGGACAAGGGCGATCGTCGGGCCGAAGCGGAAAGCGTGTTCAAGGTGAAAGAAATCGCTGAAAACGACAAGCGCAACAAGAAAGGCCGACGCAATACGGATATTCGCCAGAGCGGCTCCCGGGGCGCTTAGTAGTATTTGAACCCCAAAATTCGTAGAATTCCGCTCCTTTTCACCGTGGAAGTGCCTAGATGTTGGCGGCCGATCAGCGCCCTCCGAAACTACAGGTTATCGATCAACCGAAGTTGAAAATCTGTCTGTTGGGCTACCGGAGTAATCCTTATAGCGGCGGCCAGGGGATTTACCTCAAATTTCTCAGCAAGGCACTCATCGATGCAGGTCACAGTGTCGATGTTATCTCCGGCGAGCCCTATCCCCATCTCGATGACCGGGTACGCCTGATCAAATTGCCCGGCTTGAATCTTTTCGAGGCGGACAACCACGTCACCGCGCTGCGCCCGAAGCACCTGTTGTCCTTTACCGATTTTTTTGAGTGGTTCAGCATGCTCACTGGCGGCTTTTCCGAACCCTATACCTTCGGCAGGCGGCTGGTAGCGTATTTTAAGCGCCATCAGCCTGACTACGACATCGTGCATGACAACCAGAGCCTGTGTTATGGCACTCTGACACTTCAGAAGATGGGCGTGCCACTGCTGACAACCATTCATCACCCCATTACCAGCGACCTGCGTATCGCACTACAAAGCGCGGATAACTGGAAACTCCGGCTGCTTATTCATCGGTGGCATTCCTTCCTGCGAATGCAGAAAAAAGTTGTCCGGCAACTCGATAATCTGGTCACTGTATCGCAGGCCTCGCGGGAGGACATTGCCAACGACTTCGGTGTGCCGCAAGACAAGCTGAGCATCGTACACAATGGCATCGATACGCAGATGTTCAGACCGTTACCGCATATTCAACCCGATGCCTGTACCGTCATGGCGACAGCCTCTGCTGACGCGCCACTAAAAGGGCTGGACTACCTGATCCGGGCGATTGCTGAACTGAGCGATGAATTACCGGAGCTGCAACTCAACATCATCGGCAAATTGAAAGAAGACGGCACAAGCGCAAAGCTGATAAAAGCTTTAGGTGTCGGCGATCGCATCACCTTTTACTCCGGGATCAGCTCAGAAGACATTGCTGAACTATATGCCAGGGCCACCTGTGCAGTTGTACCGTCTATCTACGAGGGGTTTGGTTTACCCGCAGGCGAAGCGATGGCTTGTGGTGTACCTATTATCTCCACAGACGGCGGCGCCCTGCCGGAAGTCGTCGGGGATGCCGGCATTACCGTACCGACCAAAGATTATCGCGCCATCGCCAGTGCCATAAGGGTGCTGATGGACGATGCAAACCTAAGAGACAGACTTTCTCAGCGCGGCAGAGCCCGCATCGAAAAACATTTCAGCTGGCAGGTCGCCGCCAAAGAAATGGAGAAACTCTACCGACGAATCATCGTGACGAAGGCCAGCCAATGAGTCTACAGACCATAAATTTTGACAAGCTGAGGCTCAAGGAAAACGAGCGCCTTTTGGACCTGGGTTGCGGTGAAGGCCGACACGCCATTTCCGCTTACATGGTGAAAGATCTGGAGGCCGTCGGCATCGACCTTTCTCTAAAAGATCTGAAAATCACGCAGGAAAGGTTTGAGCAGTTCGTGGAACCTGAAAACACTGCCAAAAGCCTCGTGATCTCCGTTGCCAATGGCCAACACCTGCCTTTTGAAGACGAATCCTTTGACAAGGTGATCTGCTCCGAAGTACTTGAACACATTCCTGACTATCAGGCGGTGATTAAGGAGATCGCGCGTGTTCTGAAGACCGGCGGCGTTGCCGCCATCAGCGTACCCCGATTCTTCCCGGAGTGGGTCTGCTGGCAGCTCAGCGATGCCTATCATGAGGTTGAAGGCGGACATATCCGGATCTTTAACGCCAGCGACCTGCAGAAAGATGTGGAGTCAGCGGGCTTCATCAATTTCGACAAACATCACGCCCACTCTCTGCATGTACCCTACTGGTGGCTGAAATGCCTGTTCTGGCGCGAGCAGGGAGAACCTGAAGCCGAGGTTGTCCGGCAATACCACCGGTTTCTTACCTGGGACCTGATGACGCAACCTGCAGTGACTCGATGGTTAGACAAAATACTCAATCCGATCATGGGCAAGAGCGTTGTCCTGTATTTCGTCAAGACAGCTTCAAGGCCGACGAAATGACCCAGGTCTACGTATCCATGGGTTTTTACCCGGAAGAGTACTTCACTGGAACGGTTAACTACATTGCCCGTGTGCAACAGCAGGACGGTGCAATTCCCTGGTTTGACGACGGCGCCATGGATCCCTGGGATCATATTGAATCTGCGATGGGGCTGACCATCGGTGGACGCTACGACGAAGCTAAAGCCGCTTACTATTGGATGAAAACGCACCAGCTACCCAACGGTAGCTGGCTGGCAGCCTACAAGAATGGCAAAGTTGAAGACGGCACCCGGGCAGAATCAAACTTCGTGGCCTATGTAGCCACGGGTGTCTGGCACTACTACCTCGTGACCGGCGATAAACAGTTTCTTGAGACCATGTGGGACACCATACAAGGTGCCATTGAATTTGTGTTACGCCTGTCAGGTCCAGAGGGGCAAATTTACTGGTGTGAAGACACAACCCTGGGTATCCGGGAAGATTCGTTGATCACGGGCTGCAGCAGTATCTACAAGTCACTGGAATGCGCGCTCAATATCGCAACAACGCTGGATAACGCGGTACCACATTGGTCGACGGCACGGGCTCGCCTCGGCAATGCCATCAATCATCATCCAGAGTGTTTTGATAGAACCTGGGATTCCAAGAGTCGATTCGCGATGGACTGGTTTTACCCGGTCCTGACCAATGTGATTGAAGGAAGGGCCGCCGTTACGCATCTCGAAACCCGTTGGCATGAGTTTGTCGTTCCTGATATCGGATGTCACTGCGTGAACGATGAGCCCTGGGTGACCGTTGCGGAATCCTGCGAACTCGTCATGTCACTGCTGACTGCCGGCCAATATCAACAGGCAGTGCAATTGTTCAGCTGGCTACACCAGTTTCGTGATGATGAAGGGGCTTACTGGACTGGTTACGTCCACAAAGACGAAGCGCTCTGGCCGTTGGAGCGACCTACCTGGACCGCAGGGGCTGTGTTGCTCGCTGCCGATGCGCTATCGAATCACACGGGCGCCGCGTCCCTGTTCCGTAAAGCCGAGATCGTCAGCAACGGCTCAGAAGCCTCGCGTATCAATACCACCCGCGACTAAAGCCACGCTAATCAATCCAGAACGCTAGTGCCGGCGCAGGATTGCCAGCGTCTTGACTCGAACGACCTCTTCAAACAAGCCCGATGCGAGCGCAAGTTTGAATATTTCATAAGGCGCCTGACCACCCTCGGCAGGGTCAGGAAAGATATCGTGAATCGCCAGGATACCGCCAGGGACGATATGCGTTACCCAGGCGCGGTAATCGTTAGTGGCCGCTTCAAGGGAATGACCACCATCGATAAACACCATCGCCAGAGTTGTGTGCCAGTTTCGTGCAGCGGCGACGGAGGTTGCAACAACCGGCACCACAATCTCTTCGAGATTTGCGTCCCGCATGGTCTTGCGAAAGGCGCGAAAGGAGTCCATCAGACCAGCCTGATCGTCGAAAAGCGTCTGGTCGTGATATTCCTCACCTGGCTGATGTTCTTCTGAGCCGCGATGATGGTCCACAGCATACAAGGACACGCCATGTCGACGACAGGCTTCACCGAGATAGACGGTAGACTTGCCACAATAGCTGCCTACCTCGAGCAGCGGCCCCAACCGCGCGCACTGCTCCGCATAATCGAACAGTGCCTCACCCTCTAACGGGTCAAGGAACCCTTTAACGGATTCGATATCAATGGGCAGTTTCATGAAAAGAAGCTGAAGGTCACAAATATCGTCAGATAGACAGGCACGAGCGAAAGCACGGCATAGATGAAAATGTTATTCGCGACCGGATATTTCTGTTCCTCTTTCAGAGGGAATCGGTCACCAATAACCAACCACAGGCAGCTGCCTACGACGATCGATAGTATTGTGCTGAGGACAATCAATCCCATATCACGCTGGCCTTAGGAAAGACGCAAGTCTATCACAGCCCGGTTAGCGGCAGGATTCGAACGGCATCACCTGGCACCACCGTTACCCCTTCTGGCACATCTGCCAGTGCATCTGCCCAGACGACAGAGGTCATTATTCCTGACCCCTGGTTGGTAAAACGGTGTGCTTTCGTCTGGCCCGCGTCTTCTCGCAGTTGGACGCGCAGGAATTCCCGCCGGGTACCACCTTTAAACTCAAAGTCGGCGATCGCCATCATGGATTCAGGCGCGATGGCCGAGAACCCCTGCATCGCCATCAGATAAGGCCGCGCCACAATATGGAAGGTGACGAAGGTAGACACCGGATTGCCAGGCAGACCAAAAAAGGGTGTATCGCCAACACGGCCATAGGCCAGCGGCTTACCCGGCTTGATCGCCATCTTCCAGATATCCAGACGACCAAGCTGCTCCACTGCGCCCTTGACGTGATCTTCCTCGCCAACAGACACGCCACCCGACGTCAGAATCAGGTCCGCGCAATTGGCGGCTTCGCTGAGCGCCGCAAGCGTGGCTTCAGGCGTGTCTTTAACGATACCCAGATCGAGCACCTGAAAGCCCAGGGTCTTCAGCATCCCGGCCAGTGCATAGCGGTTTGAGTTATAAATCTGTCCGGGTCCAAGCGTGCCACCCGGCTCAACCAGTTCATCGCCGGTGGACATGATGGCAACGGTCATCGGCTTCATTACAGGTACGGACGCAACGCCAACGGACGCAATCAGACCAAGACGCTTCGCTGTAAGCCGATCGCCTCTGCTGGCCACGGTCGTGCCCAGCGAAATATCCTGGCCTCTGGTTCGAACATTTGCCCCTGGCACAGGTGGCTCAGTCAGGCGAATAGCATCACCCACGGCTATGGTATTCTCCTGCATGACAACTGTATCCGCACCCTCGGGAATGCTCGCGCCGGTAAATATACGTGCCACGGTTCCAGGTGCCAGTGGTTTGCCCAGATAGCCTGCAGGAATACGATCACTGATTTCAAAGGTGTGATCTTCACTGCCAGGGATATCCGCAAACGCCAGGGCGTAGCCATCCATGGCGCTGTTATCCAGCGGCGGCACATCGACAAGCGATTCAATATCTTCTGCAAGACAGCAGTTGAGTGCATCATCCAGTGAACGATTTTCGATATCGCTCACTGGCTGCACATGGCCGAGCAATTCAGCGACGACCTCATCCACTGGCCGGAGTGCCAAGGTCAGTGGCTCCCTTTTCTGATCAGCTCAGCAAAATTGCAGGGTCGGTGATCGATATCGAGCTGATCACGGAGAATCCCTTCCCAGCCAGTTCGACACGCCCCGGTGGAACCCGGCATACAAAAGATGACGGTATTGTTGGCGATGCCCGCGAACGCCCGCGACTGCACCGTCGAGGTACCAATATCCGTATAGGACAACTGTCTGAACAGCTCACCGAAGCCAGTAATATCGACGTCAAAAAGCGGCATCAGCGCTTCAGGGGTTGAGTCTCGCGTTGTAAAACCTGTGCCGCCTGTCGTCAATATCACTTCAATATCATCTTGCGCGATCCAGTTAGAAAGCACCGCACGTAATTGATAGATATCGTCAATTTCGATGTGTCGCGCGGCCAGTTCATGGCCCTGCTCTGCCAACGCGTCACACAGGTATTGACCGGAAGTATCATTCTCTAACGTGCGTGTATCAGAGACAGTCAGTACCGCTACCTTTAAGCCTTTCGTCATATTAATCCTTGATTCACCCGACGGCTGCATCTTGCCAAGCCTTGACAAGGAGGCCATGATAACCCGACGTAAATCAAGAAAATAGCTGGACCCAATGAGTTCGACAATCGAAAAACTGATACCGCGACTGGAGGTGTTCAACTTCCTGGAAGAAGCTGACTATCCGATTATCGAAAAGTATATGTTCAGCTACGACTATGAAAAAGGCGCTTACGTGTTCAAGGAAGGCGCCCATGGTGGGTACATGTTTTTTATCGTCAGTGGCGAAGTGGATGTCATCAAACAGTTCGACACCGCAAAACATACCATCGCAACGCTCGGCCCGGGTCGTTCCGTCGGAGAAATGTCACTGATTGACGGCGCGCCAAGATCTGCCACCGCGCGCGCAAAATCGTCGTTAAAACTGATTGTTCTGAAGCGAGAAGATTTTAATACCCTGAACAAGGAACAACCTGCGGTTGCCAATAAAGTGCTGATGGGTATCGCATCCCTGCTGAGTTCCAGTCTGCGTGAGACCAACAACCGCTTTACGGAAAAACTGTTGTCTATCTGCTAGGGCTTCCAGGCGCCAACTGCATCTGGCAGCCGCTGCCTTAACTACTTGCCTTTCCAGTCAGGGGCTCTCTTCTCGGAAAACGCCAGTGGCCCTTCAACAAAATCCGCGCTTTTTGACATTGCCTGAATCTGCTCGTAGCGATTTTTGATCGCGTCCTCAAGACTGGGAGCGCTCATTCCCTGCATGGCCGCCTGCTTGCTGCCTCGAACAGAAAGCGGTGCACATTCGAGTATCTGACTGGCCCATTGCTTTGCGCCTTCCAGGGCCTGCCCCTCAGGTACAACATCGTTCACAAAGCCCAGTTGTCTGCCTTCTGCCGCTGGTACTCGTCGACCAGTGAGCAACATACCCATGGCCTGCTTCATCCCGATCTCACGTGGCAAGCGATGAATACCACCAGCCAGCGCCGCAAGTCCGACTCTGGGCTCTGGCAATGCGAAAATAGCATTCTCCGAGGCGACAATCAGGTCACAGGCCAACGCAATTTCAAACCCACCCCCCATAGCAACCCCATTGACGGCAGCGATGACTGGCTTCGAATTATCAAACCTGGATGTCAGACCGCCGAATCCGGTTGCTGGCTGGCCACTCATGTCTCCGCCGGTTGCCTGGTACTTCAGGTCGTTTCCGGCACTGAAAGCACGATCACCGGCACCCGTGATAATCGCGACCCACTGTTCAGGGTCCGTCGCAAAATCGTCGAACGCTGCAGCGAGTTCACGGTTGGCGGGTGGGTGCAGAGAGTTCATGACTTCCGGTCGCTCGATGGTGATGATGGTCAACGCACCTTCTCTGACTACACTGCTGAATTCGCCCATGTCTATCTCCCTGCAGAAAAACCTCAGTCTACCAGTTTGGTCTAGTCAGACAATGTGGGTCAGGACAATGTAGGTCAGAACAATGTGGGTCAGCGTGATGAAAAAACCTCCCGCATGATTTGAACCGCGTCCACAAGCACCTCACGTGGACTGGCAAAATTCAGCCGAAGAAATCCAGGCCCTCCGAACAAGTCACCCGGCGACAATTCAAGACCTGCTTGCAATAGCGCGTCGTAAGCATCATCGAGGCCAGTTGCGGTCACATCCAGCCACAGAAAGTAGGTGCCCTCTGGGCGTGTGCAGGTGATACCAGGGAGCGCCGCAATCTGACCCTCAAGGTAGGCGCGGTTATCGGCAAGATAATCCATCGCCTCCGCCAACCATGGATCACAATCACGATAGGCGGCGTCCATGGCTGCCAGGGTCAGGCTATTTAAGTTGGGTATCAGCCCGCTTGACCAGTCGACAAAGTTGCCACGAATTTTGTCATCAGAAATCACCGCAAAGGCCCCTCCCAGACCACTCATGGCAAACGCTTTGGACGGCGACAGCATGGTAATTACCCGATCTGCGATCTCCGGGCAGACCGCCGCCAGCGGGTAGTGACGATTCGAATCGAATCGCACTTCCGCATGTATTTCATCCGAGCAGATGAGCACATCTTCAGCGGCACTAATATCCGCGATCGCCTGAAGTTCCTTGATCGTCAGCATTCTGCCCAACGGGTTTTGCGGATTACAAAGTAGCAGTAATCTGTTTGCGGGTACTGCCGCCAATTGCGCATAACCGTCGATATCAAATCCCCACCGACCATCCTCAAGCCTCGCGGGCAAGCTCACCAGTGCTCGTCCTGCATTTACCGGGGCTTCAAGAAAAGGGTAATACACAGGCGTTTCGGTTATCACCGCTTCACCGGCATCCAGCAGCGCGTGGCAGCAGATGTTCAAACCCTGAACAATACCGGGTAGAAAAACCAACCAGGCTGGATCAATCTGCCATTCATATTGCCGCGCCAGCCGGGTACAAATCGCGTTGCTCAACTGCGACGGGATATTGTCATAGCCAAGCACACCATCCAGCCGACGCCTGACCGCCGCGGATATCGGGGGCGGTAGCTGAAAATCACTATCTCCCGTCGTCAGCACCACTTGCCCGTGTTTGCCGCCCCAGCGACTGCTGTCGCTATCCCGGCGATCTACCCAATGATCAAATTTCATAACGCGATAACCCGTCAGCCCTTACCCGACTGGATAAATTCTGGCCAGACAAAGCGTATCCATACGCTCAGGCCGGCGCAATGCGGTTATAATGCTGCGATCTCAACCAAGGACAATCTCATGGGCCTTTTCTCCAAGAAACTTGATCTGCCAACACCTGATACAGCATTAACCGGGCGCACAGAGAAGATGCCTGTGCCAGAGACCCACTACGTCAATGGCAACCCGATGCAGGGACCTTTCCCTGCAGGTATGGAAACCGCCATGTTTGGCATGGGTTGTTTCTGGGGCGCTGAACGCAGATTCTGGGAACGCGAGGGTGTGTACATCACCGCTGCCGGCTACGCCGCCGGGGTTACTCCCAACCCAACTTATGAAGAGGTCTGCTCGGGACAAACTGGCCACAACGAGGTTGTGCTGGTTGTATTTGACCCGAAGATCGTTAGCTTCGAGGACCTGCTCTCGGTCTTCTGGGATAGCCACAACCCCACGCAAGGCATGCGTCAGGGTAACGATGTGGGCACACAATATCGCTCCGGCATCTATACCTGTTCAGCGGAGCAGCAACGTCAGGCCGAAGCGAGCCTGGAAGTGTTCCAAAACAAATTGAAGGAACGCGGTTTCCCAGCGATCACCACCGAGGTGCTGACTGCACCTGACTTCTACTACGCGGAGCATTATCACCAGCAATACCTGGCAAAAGTACCCAACGGCTACTGTGGTCTGGGTGGTACCGGCGTCTGCTATCGCGACTGAGTTGATTGAAACAATCAGTCTTTGAAAGTCTCGGGTGGGTCGCCGTTCTGGCGACCGGCCTCTTGCTGTTTGGTGAAGCATTCTGGCAAACCAACGATGACCCCGGCATGGCCATGGTGGTACACGGTTTCGGCGTCGCCTTGCCTGACAATCCTCCCTGGCTGATCCACTCCAACATTATCTGGGGCTACCTGCTTCGACTTCTGCCTGAGATCGGTGGCGTCATCGGCTACACCACGGGCACCTACCTAGCGATCGGCTGTGCCCTGACGGGTATTCATGTGGCCCAGTGCCTGCTCAACATTCCCCTCTTTCTGCGCTTAATGAATACCGCACTGTTCTGCACCTGGGCATTTTTGTTTCCCCAGTTTTCCGTGACGGCGGGCCTATGCACACTTGCCGCGATTGCGCTGGTTCTCGCCTATAGTGAGACCAGAGAAATCGGACTGCTGCTGATTGCCAGCGTGCTCGGCGTCATCGGCTTTCTCATCAGGGATCTGCAGTTCGCCTTTATGTTACTCGTCGCGATGCCATTTTTACCCTGGCGCCTGTTCCAGGACAAACGCGCAATCCGGATGTTTGGTGTCACCGGTATCGCGCTCGCCACAGCCTGGTGGGTAAATCATGACAGCTACAGCTCCGAGGCCTGGCAGGCGTTCAAATCGCTGAATGAACGTCAGACGCAGATTACCGATTTTAATGCGGTCACGGCACTGATCGAAGACGAATCCCTGGAGATTGACACCGGCTACTCACGGAATGACCTCAGGTTACTGCGCAACTGGTTTCAGGCCGACCGGGAACTCGCCGACCCAGAACGCCTGGATAGGCTGATAGCGGCAGCCAACCCGAGCCGCTGGCAGCTTAGTGCCGTCTTGATCCCGTTTGTTAACTATCAGCATCTCTGGGGACTGCTGCTCGCCACCTGCATGCTCAGCCTGCTTTCCCTTAACCCGAGAAACTATCTCGCCTGGGCTATATTCCTCATCGGCGTGGGGCTGATTTCATGGTCCGGGCGATTGGTCCCTGAGCGGCTGATCATCCCCATCTATTTTCTGCTCGCGTTTCATGCAAGCCTGCACGTGAAAGCAGCGCTAATGAAAAAAGTCGCGATGGCAACGCTCGCTGCCGCGACCATGGTCAATGCATGGTATCTCGCAGCCGCCCAGAGGGCCTGGCAGTTGGAGGTTCCTGGTCAGGAGGAGATTGCAGGGCTGACCAGACACCCACGGGCTGTTGTTTGGGGAGACGCGTTTCGAACAGAAGTTGTCCACCGACCGTTTCAAAGAGACAGCAGCTTCAGGGCATATCACTACCAGACCATCGCCCAGACCACCTGGGCGCCCTTCAGCGTGACCCATCAGGCAGCGCAATCGCAAACCGACATCGTTAACCTGCTGACCTCAGCCAACGGGATTCAACTGGTCGCGTTCTACTATCAATTGCAAATGCTGGACAGGTACTGCCAGGAACACCAGAACAGGTTCATCGAAATGCCGGGACAAGTCACTGACCCGGAACCTGATTTGCTGATCGTATCGACGGTCCGATGTTTTCGAGGCTGAAGGCTGGTTTACAGGCTCAAGCCACCAACCGGCTGATGGCTTCTTCGTAACGAGCGAGCGTGTTGTCGATGATCGCCTGGGGCAACTCAGGTCCCGGATATTCTTTGTTCCAGTGACCGGCCCGCACCAGTTCTTCCGTATAGTTTCTAACGTACTGTTTGTCGAAACTGTTCTGTTCTCTGCCGGGCTGCCATTCGTCTGCTGGCCAGAACCGGCTGCTGTCCGGCGTCAGCACCTCATCAATGAGCAGCAGTTCGTCATTGGCGTCCCAGCCGAACTCAAACTTGGTATCGGCGATAATGATGCCGCGAGCGGCGGCGTGGTCTCTGCCTTTTTGATAAACCGCCATCGCGGTGTCACGAATCTGCTGCATTGTCGGTGCACCCACCAGATCGCAGGCTGTCTCGAAACTGATGTTTTCGTCGTGCCCTTCTTCCGCCTTGGTTGATGGTGTGAATATCGGTGCCGCAATTCGATCGCTGTTAACCATGCCCGTGGGCAGATCTATGCCGCAAACCTTGCCGGTCGCGAGGTAATCCTTGAAGCCGCTACCAGTGAGGTAACCGCGAACAATACATTCCACAGGCACGACACGGGATTTTCGACAGATCATAACGCGCCCCTGCAACAATGACCGGTCAGCATCAGACAGGCCGGCAACATCAGCAGGATCTGTAGAAACCAGATGATGAGAGAAATCACTCGACAGGAATTCAAACCAGAAGGAAGACAGCCTGGTTAACAATACGCCCTTGCCGGGGATACCATTACCCAGAACCACATCAAACACGCTGACCCGATCCGTGGCAACGATCAGCACCCCAGCGCTGCCATCAGCCAGCGTCATGTCATAGACATCGCGGACCTTACCAACTTTCTTGTTGGCCAGTGGCAGATCCGTGGCCAGAAGAGCGCTCATTGCAGCGCCTGTTCAAAATCAGCAAGCAGGTCATCAGGTTCTTCTATCCCCACGGAAAACCGGACAAGCGAATCGTCAATACCCATCGATGCGCGTCTTTCAGCACCCATTTCAAAGTAGATGGAATGCGCGACCGGGATCGCCAGAGAACGGGTATCACCCAGATTGCTTGAACAGATCACCAGGTCCAGTCGATTAATAAAATCAAAACAATCCAGATCGCCGATCAGTTCTACACTGAAAATGCCGCCGTGGGCCTTGAACAATGATTCAGAGCGCTCGTGCTCGGGATGATCTTCGAGCCCCGGGTAGTAAACCTTTTTAACCCGGGGATGCTGATTGAGGTACTCACAAAGCCGCTGCGTGCTGCTGCAAATCCGATCCATTCGCAGTGCCAGGGTATCCGAGCCAACCGATATGTGATGCGCCGCTTCAGGTCCGAGAGACGCGCCAAAATCACGCAGACCTTTCTTCTTTATCTGCTGTATCGCCCAGCCGCTGGGATCTCCCTTTTTGTAGTTGTCGTACAGGTTAGGGAATTGCGACCAGTCGTATCTGCCTGTTTCGGTCACAGCGCCACCCAGTGCATTCGCATGACCACCGATGTATTTAGTCAGTGAGTTAATGACCAGACTGGCGCCATACTCTCTGGGTTGGAACAGGTAAGGCGTCGTCATGGTGTTATCAACGAAATACACCAGGTTGTGTTGTTCGCAGAGCTGTCCGATCGCTTCGACATCGGACACCTGGGTGCGAGGGTTGGCGATGGTTTCAACGAACACCATTCGCGTATTGGGTTGGATCGCCTGCTCAACCGCTTCGACAGAGGTCGCGTCGACAAAGGTCACCTCGATGCCATGCACGGCAAAAGAGTTGAAGAGGCTATTGGTGTTGCCGAACAGGAAAGAAGACGCAATAAAGTGATCCCCCGCGCGCAACAGTGCAAATAACGTTGTGCCGATCGCCGCCATGCCGGTGCCAAACGCTGCCGTTGCCAGACCGCCTTCCATGAGACTGATCTTGTCCTGCAGCGCCGTGACCGTGGGGTTAACCTGCCGGCCATAGGAGTAGCCGCTTTTTTCACCCTGGAAGACGGCAGCGAGATCGCGCGCGTCATCGTAAGCATAGGTCACCGCTGTATGGACGGGCTTATGGATGGAGCCATGCTCAATCACATCCCGACGATCAGCATGAACAATTTTTGACGTGAATCCCATTTTCTTTGCTCCAAAACAAAAAAACCCACTGAGCACCGCTACAGTAGGTTATCCCTCTTTAGCGGCATTTTTTACGCGCCCGCAAGCTGACATCAAATCGGCGCAGGAGAGATTGTACCGACGGCACCCCGGCCATGCAATGAAGCGGTGCTGAGCAGCCAAGCCTGTTAAACTGCGCGTCTTTGAATCATCCCGGTCGAGCAGACATAGAAGCGCCATATGGACACAAAAACATTTAATCAGCAACTGATTGCCTTTCTGAAAGCGTCACCTACCCCCTTTCACGCCACCGCTAACATGGCAAGGCTGTTGGCAGACGCTGGCTTCTCCGAGTTATCTGAGGGTGATGCCTGGGATACGCCACCGGGTCGATATTTTGTGACCCGCAACCAGTCTTCTATCGTCGCGTTCGTGGTAGGCACGTCCGACCCGACAACGACTGGCCTCAGGCTGGTTGGCGCCCACACAGACAGCCCCTGTCTCAAAGTAAAACCGATTCCGGAAAAAACGAATAACGGCTATCAACAGCTGGGGGTCGAGGTTTATGGCGGCGTACTGTTGAACCCCTGGTTCGATCGAGACCTGAGCCTCGCTGGTCGAATCACCACGCGGACTGCTGACGGCACCGTCAGAAATCAGCTCATCAACCTGGAAAAGCCTGTTGCGATAATTCCAAGTTTGGCCATTCACCTGGACAGAGAGGCCAACAACAATCGCAGCATCAATGCTGAAACGGATCTATCTCCGGTGCTGTTACAGGGCCAGACGGGTGGCGATCTGAAGGCACTGTTATCGCCCTACCTTGCCGGAGAAGAACTGCTGGCAACAGATCTGTTTTTCTACGATACCAATCCGCCACAAATTATCGGTGTCGCTGAGGAATTTCTTGCCAGCGCGCGCCTGGACAACCTGCTGAGTTGCTTTACCGGCTTAATGAGCTTGCTGGAAACCAGTGATCAGGTGTCCTCCGTATTAGTCTGCAATGACCACGAAGAAGTCGGCAGCGCTTCTATTGCTGGCGCCCAGGGCACGTTATTGAAAGACGTACTAACTCGGATTCTACCGAACGAAGAACAGCGACTACGCTGTTACGCGCGCTCGATCATGGTCTCAACCGACAATGCCCATGGCGTTCACCCCAATTTCCCGGCAAAACATGAAAACAATCATGGCCCCCTGCTGAACAGCGGTCCCGCCATCAAATACAACGCCAATCAGCGTTATGCAACAAACAGCGAAACCGCAGGTTACTTCAAATCCCTTTGCCTGGCAGCCGAAGTCGCTGTTCAGGAATTCGTCAATCGGGCCGATATGGCTTGCGGCAGCACCATCGGCCCGATCACGGCGACTGAGTTGGGCATCCGAACGCTCGACGTCGGCGTACCGACCTTTGGGATGCACTCCATTCGTGAACTCGCCGGCACTGCCGACGCCCACGCACTTTACCGGGTGCTATCAGGTTTCTTTAAAGAAACTGGCGCCCCGGGCGTATCAAGCAACTGATACGGCAGGTCCGACATAGTGTGCGGCGGGACGAATAATACGATTGTTCTGTCGACTTTCCAGAAAGTGCGCCAGCCAACCCACTGAGCGTGCCATGGCAAAAGTCGCCGTGAAGTAAGGCACGCGCACACCGAGCACTTCATAGACAACCCCCTTGTAGAACTCAAGGTTCGCCCAGACCTGCTTGCCTCTGTCTGCCATCCGACGGTTAAACGCAGCTTCGATCGCCTCCAGCACCAGAAAGTCCTGCTCGAAAGGTGTCCCGGTGGCGAGTTGACGGGCCAGTGGTTTCAAAATTTTGGCTCGCGGGTCAACGGTCCGATATTCACGGTGCCCCATACCCATGAGCCTACCTTTGCGGACGAGAAGTTCGTCAACAAAATCCTCTGCTGCTTCAGGTTTACCTACGCGTCTTGCAGTCAACAGCGCTGCCTCGTCGGCACCGCCGTGCAAAGTCCCGGACAAGGCGGCCACACCGCCCGCAAGGACTGCAGGCAGAGGCGCGAGGGTTGAACTGATCACCCGGGACGCAAATGTTCCCGCGTTAAAACTATGATCCATCTGTAAGATTTGCACCGTTCTAAAAACATGCCGGGCTTCTAGATCAGGTGTGACGGCATTCATCATGGCAAGAAAATTACCCAGATAATCTGAACCCGATTCAAACTGTCCGGTATCTGCACCATCACCCCGGTGCGCGGCAATGGCTGCCAGTAACATCGGATACTTCGCCAGGATTAACAGGCCTTCGCTCAGCTCACGTTGCGCGACGAAATCAACACCCATATCAAATGACACGTCTGGTAGCGTTAAGGCGGGTACAACGGCCTGTAACATCCGCATCGGATGCAAATCAGCAGGTAAGGCAGCGATCAACTGAAGCTCTGCAGCACAGAGCTTGCCATGCTCCGCCATGAAAGAAACCAGGCGCACCAAATCGGGTTCGCTGGGCCTGTGACCGGCGACCAACAGATGCATTACTTCAAGGTAAGACATCTCGCTCAGGGTTTCGATTGGGACGCCCCGGTAAGACAATCGTCCAGCTTTTCCCTCAACGTGACTGATCGCCGTTTCACCAACAACGACCCCTTCGAGTCCAGGCACATAATTCGCAACACGCTCGTTCATAATCTTTTCACTCACTGCTTTCTCCACTTAACGAATTTGTTAGCACCACTGTAGAGCCAACATTCGAGCGATGGGAAGTTAGAAAAGCTAATTGCCTGATTACTGCCATCAGGGACTCTTATCGGGTCATTAGCGAAATGAAAATTGCAAGCAACCGGTATGACGGTAAACTGAGTAAAAATCAGAAGCTGCTGAATAACGATGCCGGTCCATCTGGAAACACACGAAATCAGGGTGTTCAAAACCGTTTATGAGGAAAACGGGTTTAACCGCGCAGCCGAAAAACTGTTCGTCACGCAATCCGCTGTCAGTCAGACGATCGCTAATCTGGAGCACAAACTGAATACGCTCCTGTTCCACAGGAAGCCGCTGAAACTCACGGAAGCTGGTATCCGTCTGCTGCAATATGCACAAACCGTATTGTCGGAAGAAGACACCGTCCTGGCAGATCTGAACAATATCAAAAATGGCGTGCTATCGACCCTGCACCTCGCGGTCAACAGCACCGTTAATCATCTGTTCGGGGCAAAATTGCTGAATAACTTCCTGGCCGAGCATCCGCTGACTCGAATCAAACATTCCGTCCTGCCCAGTCGACAGATCATCACCGCTGTCAGCTCCGAACTCTGGGAACTTGGTATGGGCCCATTTCAGCAAACCATGCCAGACAGGTTTCGCACTATCGCGCTGTTCGAGGAAACCCGTCACCTGGTTGTACATCGAAGCCAGCTCAGACCAGGCGCATCGGCCGAGGATGTCTTGCATGATATTCCGCTGATTGTGTCGCATCTGGACGACCCGGATATGCGCCCGACGTTCGACAAGTTGCGAGATAACTTCGGGACGATCTGGGAGATCACCGACCTTCATTTACGGCTCGAGTTGGTACAGCAGGGGCGTGGCATGACGTATCTGGATGACAGGCTGCTGCGTGAACACGCTGACCTGGAGATTCTTGATCACTTCCCTTTTTCAACCGTACCGCTGGACTACGGCATCTACTATCGTCGCGACAAACAACTGTCCGCCGGGGCGCACCAGTTTATCCGTGTCTGTGAAAACTTTGATTTTAATCAGACCGGCAACTGACCTGATAACAGGTGCGGCTTAACCACCAGACGTTCGATCAATTCGAACATCAGTTCAACTAAAATGGCGAGGCAGGCTGCTGGAATTGCGCCGCGCAAAATCAGACTCGTGTCGTTTAATGCCAGACCGGTCACAATAGGTTCTCCCAGCCCACCAGCGCCGATAAACGCGGCCAGTGTTGCCGTCCCAATACTGATCACGGCCGCGGTCTTAACACCGGCAAGAATGGTGGGTAACGCCAGGGGCAGGTAAACATCCACTAACTGCTGACGAGGCGACAATCCCATTGCGGCAGCGACGCGTTTCAGTACGGGATCAACCCCCACCAACCCGGTAATTGTGTTCCGGAGAATGGGCAGAATTGAATATAGGAACAAGGCAATAATCGCCGGCACTTCGCCAATACCAAACAGCGGAATCATCAGCGCCAGCAAAGCAATCGAGGGCACGGTCTGCAGCAGACCCGCGAGATAAACAATGCCGCGAGCCAATCTGGGGCGTCGGAACGCCAGGATACCAAGCGGTAAACCAATCAGACAGCCCAAAACCAACGCAATACCGGTTAGCTTGAGATGCACCAGAGTATTTTCGAGCAACCCCATCCAGATCTGCGCCTGGCGCTGGCCCGCATCCTGCGTCGAGTCCTGGGTTAAACCTTCTGCCTGCAGATACTCATCAGCCACCTGTGCAAAGGATTTACCTTCGACGACCACTTCGGCGTTCAGCGAACGCATCCGATCATCACTGATGCGACCGGTTAGTGGCGACAGGAGCGCCGAAATCTGCGGCGCCAGGTCGCGCCTCAAAAAAGGCACCGCAAAATAGTCAGGAAAATAGGCCTTGTCATCTATCAGGGTCACCAGCCCATAGCGCGCGAGATCACCATCGGTTGAATAGGCATCTGTTACGTCGATCTTGCCGTCATCAATTGCCTGATAGGCAAGACCATGGTCGATACCCGTTGGCTGTTGATTCAGCCCGTAGGTCGCCGCCAGTCCCGGCCAGCCGTCTTCCCTGTTGAGGAATTCTAGACTGAACGCGATCAGCAGATCGGGGTGTTGAGCGAGATCCGATACCTTGCGCAAATCAAGGGATTGCGCCAGCTCATCCTTCAGGGCGATCGCATAGGTATTGTTAAATCCAAGGGAATCCAGCACTTCAAGACCCGGATCAACCCCTGCGTTCAACTCGGCAACGGTAGGATGCAGGTTAGCCCCTTTCAGAATCACCTGTTCAAGTGTCCCCGTATATTCGATATACAGGTCAATCTCGCCGGTCACCAGCGCCTCATAACAAACGAGCGTCCCACCCAGACCAAACCGCCGTTCAACCTGAACACCCTTTGATTCAAGCAACTGAGAGACTATCTCCGCGAGCACATAGCTTTCGTTGAAATTCTTGCTACCGATTCGCACGGGTTCCGCGTAGCCAGTATTCACCACAAACGAAGCTGCGCTCAGAAGCAGCCATAACAGCCATCGAGGGACCAATCGACGCATCAGGAAACTACCCCAAGCAACGCTTCAACATAGGCATCTGCCGGTCGATCAACGACCTCGCTGACTGCACCCGACTGCACCACAGCCCCTTCTTTCAACACCACCAGATATTGTGCCAGTCGGGTAGCTTCCGCCATGTCGTGGGTGACCAGCAAGATACTCCTCGGAGCAAGTGATTGCAGTCTGGCAAACTCAACGTGAATTCCCTGTCGCGTCAGCGGATCGAGTGCAGAAAAAGGTTCGTCTAACAATAGAATGGGCGGATCCAGTATCATCGCTCGACAGAGACTGACGCGCTGCTGCTGACCACCGGATAGCGTATGCGGGAACCGGGATTTCATCTCTTGATCCAGATTCAGCAGTTCGAACAACGCATCAACCCGGCTGGCGATAGCCGACTCTGACCAGCCGCTGCGCCGCGCGAGCAATGCGACATTATCCTCAGCGGTGAGATGCGGAAACAGTCCAGCCCCCTGCACCGCATAGCCCATCTGTCTTCTGAGTGTCACCAGATCGTGACTGGCGATTGCACGGTCCATGACCCTGACTTCACCGGCATCCGCAGTGAGTAGTCCGTTCGCCAGAGAGAGCAACGTCGATTTACCGCTACCACTTTCGCCAACCAGCGCCGTGGTAATGCCTTTTGGAATAACCAGATCGAAGTTTTCAAGGATACGCTTCTCGCCGAAAGACTTACTTACCTGCGAGAAGACAATCGCGTCAGACATCTGGGCAGCAGACACTTGAGAGAAAACGCCAGTATAGCTTATCCAGAACTTTTCTCGATTCGCTCGTAGTACTGCATCAGATCATCCAGAACTGCCGCTGCTTCTGAGTCCGCTTTAGTACGCATTTCCTGGGTCCTGCGCTTGAGCAACTGAAGTCTGTCGCCGGTCTCAAATCGCTCTCGACGGTATCGGTTCCAGCGTTGCCGCTCCGCCTCATTAAGTCCATCCGGATGATTCCTGGCCCGAAATCGAAACAACATTTCCTCAAGTCGGTCATCTACAAAGCGCTCACTGAACCCGGCGAGTTGGTCTGCAGGCGATTGATGTAACGCCTGCATCGCGCTGCGATCGGAATCCGAAAAGAAACCGCCCTGGTAAAGCTGAAAGTCAGGATCATCAACCAGCGGGAAGTCTCTCGCTGCAAACACATCCTGAATCTTCTCAACGAGGCCAGGCGTGTTCATCAACCGTGAAGAACGCCGGAGGCTCCGTTCAACATCGACGTTCAATCGGGTGATCGCTGCTTCATCAAGCGTGGTCAGTGGTGCGACGAAAGGTGAACGATTGATGTAGATGGTTTTCAGCGCAATACGCTCCTCGCCATCGCCTAGCGCTGCCCTGGTGCTGAACAGCAAACGACTCAGCTCTTCTATGGAAGCGTCGATTAGTGACGAAGGAGACTGCGACAGGTCAAAACAGATGATGGCGTTGCTGTTGGTCGGATGCTGACAAAGTGGCAACACCAGGGCCGTGCAATGTCGGGCCGCCGGGAACATGGATGACACGTGCACCACAGGGGATTTCCCGAGCGGGTAAAGTTGCTGGACGACAAATCGCTTGTCTCGCAACGAAAAACCGTAATCGAACAGCCTTGGCTGGGCGGACTTGAGGCACCTGACAACCTCAATGGTCGCTCTGACATCTGCCAGTGCATCATGGGCATCAAGATGCGGCAGGCCGTTGGCTCTGGCGAGTTCTTCCAGCCTGAAGCCAGGCACACCATCTGGCTTTAAAGGCCAGTTGAAGCCGTCCGGTCGCAGCGCCTGCGCCGCCCTGAAAAGATCAATAACATCCCAGCGGGAATTTCCGGACTGCCATTCCCTGGCATAGGGATCGTGGAAGTTCCGGTACAGCATCTGACGGGTAAACTCATCGTCAAATCGAATGCTGTTGAAACCAACGACACAGGTTTCTGCCTGAGTAAATTCTCTGAGCACAGCCGCAGCAAAATCACGCTCTGGCAGTCCTGTCTTAAGCAGTTCACTCATGTGAATCCCGGTAACCAGCATGGCCTCAGGTTCCGGCAGGCAATCATCGCCGGGTCGACCCAAAAAGTTTTGTGCCTCGCCAACCTCTTCCAGGTCCAGGTTCGTCCGGACACCGGCAAACTGGATGGGTCGATCTACAATCGAATCAATACCAGTGGTCTCAAAATCGTACCAATAAAGCGTCGGGGGCATGGGGATAGGTAAGCCTGAGGAAGAAGCGTTAGTGTGTATAATTCAGGCTTTCTGGTCAAAGGCAGTACCGTGACTTCTACCCGTGATCTGGCAAGCCTGATTCTTGGTCCGGTGTTGGCCATCATCGCCTTCTTCACGTTGCAATCAATGCAATGGGATATCGCAGCCTGCTGGACTGCTGCGATCACTGTGGTCTGTGCAACCTGGTGGATCTTTGAACCTATTCCAATCCCCGCAACTTCCCTGCTGCCCATTGCCGCCTTCCCGATTCTCGGTGTGCTGACGCCGGCCCAGGTTGGAGAGTCTTACGGCTCTCCTCTGGTGCTGCTACTGATGGGTGGCTTTATTCTGAGCACAGCGATGGAAAAGAGTGGCGCTCACCGCAGGGTCGCCCTGACGATGGTCAATCTGTTCGGGGGCAACAGCAGTCGAAGACTGGTGTTCGGGTTTATGGCCGCTGCCGCCGTGCTGAGCATGTGGATATCAAATACGGCAACCACGTTGATGCTATTGCCGGTTGCGCTCGCCGTGATCGAACGCAGCAAGGACAAGTCCCTGGCCATTCCGCTGCTGCTGGGTATCGCATACGCCGCAAGTGTCGGTGGTATTGGCACACCTATCGGTACGCCACCCAACCTCATCTTCAGGGAAATATACGAACAGAATACCGGCGTCGAAATCGGCTTCTTCACCTGGATGACCTGGGGAATTCCGGTTGTTGTATTGTTCATCCCGATCATTGGGATCTGGCTGACACGGCGACTGACCTATCAGGGCAACATCGACATGCCGCAAGTCGGCGAGTGGCAGATAGAAGAGCGACGTGTCTTCATCGTCTTTGCGTTTACCGCACTTGCCTGGATGACCCGGAGTCAGCCGTTTGGTGGCTGGAAAACCTGGCTGGAAGTACCCGGCGCCAACGATGCCAGTGTGGCGCTCCTGGCTGTCATTGTGATGTTCCTCGTACCTAACGGAAAAGGCGGACGCCTGCTTGATTGGGAAACTGCCGCCAGGATTCCGTGGGGTATGCTGATTCTGTTCGGTGGCGGCATTGCTATCGCCAAGGCGTTTGTTGTTTCAGGCTTAAGCGGTGCGATGGGCGATGTACTTGCAGGACTTGCGGATTGGCACCTGCTCCTGATGATTGCCATCATCTGTATCTGTATTACTTTCCTGACAGAGATGACCAGTAATACGGCGACAACAACACTCATGATGCCTATTCTTGCCGCGGCTGCGCTGGCCGCTGATATCGATCCAGCACTGTTGATGGTACCGGCTGCCATGAGTGCCAGTTGCGCCTTTATGCTGCCGGTGGCCACGGCACCCAATACCATCGTGTTTTCCACCGGCAGATTCCCAACCAGCGTCATGGCACGAGAAGGCGTCGTACTGAATTTCGCTGGTGCTGTCATTATCAGCCTGACCTGTTACCTGCTATTGCGCTGACCTGATATCAGCATCGCCTCACGCTGGGCCGCTGGCAGCGTCGCCAGGTACGCCATGTCGATAGCAAACTGCTCTAACCCTTCCGCAGCCAGCCAGGGCGCCATTGCCGGTACCCATTGATTGTAGTCAGCAACAGTTTCTATCCTGGCGTTATTCATCTCCGCCTGCATCCAACGGCCAAATTCATCGCCCGTTGGCCAACTGCTCGCTAGCTGGTTGTAATCTTTAACCATCGCCTGGAACAGCAACGACTTTTGCACCAGCTTTTCCGACACAGGAATATCGGATGCGTAAAGCGCACTCAGCGCATCCCGAGTCCCATTAATCAAAGTAATGACCTGCTGCCGCCGTTCACGACTGGCCAGATAATGTTCGTAGACCTGCGGTCGTTCGCGCTCAGCCAGCCAGAGCGCCAGCAGATAACGCTCTACAGTCGTCGCCAGACTCTCATTAAAGCGTGTATCCCCTTTCACATAGACTATCTGGTGTGCGAGTTCATGGAAGATCAGCCCAGCCAGTTCGGCATCATCACGGAACAAGAAAGTGTCGAGCAGCGGATCACGAAACCAACCGAGGGTCGAGTAAGCGGCGACTCCACCCACAAAAACATCCAGCCCCCTGGCTCGCAGGACTTCTGCATAACGTTCCGCATCCGACTGTTTGAAGTAACCACGATAAGTCACACACCCTGCAACGGGGAAACACCAGGTATGCAGAGACAACGAGAGCGGGTCTGCTGCAAACACGTTCCAGATAACCGAGGGCTGCCCGGTTTCAACATAGGTGTCAAAGGCACCACCGGCTCGTAGCCCCTGCTGCTCACTAAACACCAGAATTTCCTGAACAAGTTCCAGGCGGTCCCGCAGGGCAGGATCTCCGGTTTCTGCCATAAGTTGACCAACAGGCTGCCGCTTCAGCATGAGCGCAGACTGTCCGGTCACGGCCTGCGAATAAAACCGCAGCGTTTCACATCCCATAAGGGTGAGTAACACGCTGATCACTAACAGTATTTTAAGCAATTGACCTTGCATTAACCTCTCGATACTACCGTTGATGCCAGTGTACCCGTCGACCAACGCCCTAGCGACTTGGCGCCCCCCCTGATATGGTTGCACCCGAAACTCGAGCCAGATTCATGTACACCGAATACTTTGGTTTAACAGAAGCACCCTTCTCCATCGCGCCAAATCCGCAGTATCTTTTTATGAGTCCGCGGCACAGGGATGCGCTGGCACACCTGTTGTACGGCGTCCAAAGCGATGGCGGGTTTATCCTGCTAACGGGAGAAGTAGGCACAGGCAAAACGACGCTCTGTCGCTGCCTGCTGCAGCAGGTACCTGAAGATGTTGATACTGCTTTTGTTCTGAACCCGCGCGTCACGATAACCGAACTGCTGGCAACCATCTGCGACGAGTTTGCCATATCGTATCCAACCGACGCCTCAGTAAAAGCGCTCGTTGACGCTCTGAACAAGTTTCTCCTGGAAAGTCATGCTGCCCATCGAAGGGCTGTACTGATTATCGATGAGGCGCAAAACCTGTCGTTTGAGTTACTTGAACAGCTCAGGCTATTGACCAACCTTGAAACCAATGACAGAAAGCTGCTGCAAATCGTTCTGCTCGGTCAACCAGAATTACTCGAAATCCTGGCAAAGCGGGAACTCAGGCAACTCAGCCAGAGAATCACTGCCAGATACCATCTTGAATCACTGAACCCGGAAGAAATTCGGGACTATCTTGCGCATCGCCTTGCCATCGCCGGCTGTCGAGAGATGCTGTTCACTCGTGCTGCCATCAAACGCGTTTACAAGTTAAGCCGCGGTGTCCCCCGCGTGATCAACCTGATCTGCGATCGAGCGCTGCTCGGCGCTTACTCGGAAGACCAACGTTCGGTTAACAGGGCTATCGTCAATCGGGCCGCAGAAGAAGTGCTGGGTCCCGCAGACAGTCGACGTCGCAACGGCCAAAAAGCGGCAGCAATCGCGGTTGTTACCCTTGCCATCGGAGTCATCCTTACCGGCATCCTGACAACAGACAGCCTCAGTTTCGGCGAACGCTCAGTTGTCGCTGAAACCCCGGCAACCACCGCTGACGAGAAACCGCTACAGAGCATTGCTGCCAATGAAGCGTCAGAAAGCCCGGTACCCACCGAAGATTTTTCGGCGACCGGACATCAGGAGATCAACGCTGCCTACCATGATCTCTTTGCTCTGTGGGGCAGCGCCTTTGAGGACCGCACGACACACCCGTGCTCTCTGGCCAACGCCATCGGACTTCAGTGCCTGACCGAAGCGCTGAGCTTCACAGAGTTAAGAGCCATCAATCGTCCGGTCATCATTAAAACTATCGACGGCTACCTGACGGTTTCAGTGATCGATGATTCATCGGTTACGCTGTTTGCAGGAACTCGAGAATATCAGTTAACGCACGAAGACTTTATGCGTCGCTATAATGATCGCGTGCATATGATCTGGCGGATGCCTCCCGACTATCAAGCACCTATTCGATCCGGTGATACCGGTGCCGCCGTCGACTGGCTCGTCATTCAACTCGCGCTGATGGACAACCGCGAGCCGCCAATGACCACAGGTTTTGTTTATGACGATCTTGCCGAGGCGCGAGTCAAAGCGTTTCAACGGACAGTCGGCCTCACGCCAAATGGCATTGTTGATCCGCTGACATGGATTCATTTGAACAACGTTGAGGCCATCAGCATACCCACACTGGCAAGCACGGCCGGTCGCTGAACATGTCTTACATCCTAGACGCACTCAATAAATCTGAAAAAGAGCGGGCACGGAAAAATACACCGGGCCTGGCCAGCGTTCATGATCAACCCCAACCGGCCGGACTGAAAGGATGGCAAATCGTGCTTGCCGTTATCGGACTGGTCGTCGTGAATGCTCTGATCATGTTATTTGTATTCCGCGAAAGATTGCCGGACCAGACATCGCCTGCAATGACAGCCGACACGCCGTCCGCAGCCATTGAAACCGTTGTAAAGACACAAACAGTCATCGCGGACGTCAGCACTGAATCAGAACCGCTGATAAACCCCGGGCCCGTCGGCGCAGCAACCGGAGAACCCGCCCGGATTCAGCGCCGCGAAACTATCACACTGGCGCAACTACCAGAGATTGTCAGACAAGAGATGCCGGAACTCGAGGTCACCTCGCACCTTTATAGTAGCGACGCAGAATTTCGAATGGCGAAAATCAATGGTGAAGCGCGATACGAAGGTGAGACCCTGCCAACGGGCCATCAACTTCTGGAGATTACCGAAACCGGCCTGATACTGGACTACAATGGATGGGTTTATCTGGTGAATATTGTCGAAGACTGGCAGAACTTCGATTAGGCGCCTGGTGTGTTAGCGCCCTGGATCAGATTCTGCAGCTCTACCAGTTTTTGAGATATCTGACGTCGATGCTGATCAATAGAGTCAATGGCTTCCTGTGTTTCTTTCACCTGGCGCGTCAAAGCATTGACCTCGCGCTTGCCGGCTTCCTGCGCCACGGACTGATCCTGCACCTGGCCACGCAATAGCGCGATTTCTGTGATGAGTTCTTCATTATCTTTAAGCAACCCCGCCCTAAGGGAGGTCAGCTCCGAGAGCATCGTCTGATACTGGCTGGTCATCTGGCGAACCGAGGCGTCCATGGCATTAACCTTGCCGCCAAGGTCATCCTTTAGCTCTGCGATAGCCCGCAGGTTTTTCTGAATGTCCGGACGATTCTGACGGTAAGCAACTCGCCAGAGCTTATCGATCTCTGAAAAGTTTGTTTCAACCTGGGCACGCACATCCTGCAGGGTTTTGGAGACATCGGTGCCAGTTGCCGCCAGCCGACTGTCCAACGCCCGAATGTTTTCCTGCCCCTGCTCCAACAACTCGTTTGATTCTGCCAACTTCAGCTGAACCTCATAGAGCGTGTAGCCGCCGATACCCATCATGATTGCCATCAGAACGATGACGAACACCAGCAGACCATTAAAATTACTCTGCTTTGGTGCCTCAGAACGGCCGCTACGGCGATAGGTTGCCACATCGTCCTGGTCGGCCTTAATCGAGGGAATCAAATCATTTTGGTCTGACATATCAGTGTTTCTCAACAAAAAGGGCCCCGAATTGGAGCCCCTTTTAAACGTGGCGGGCTGACTTTATAGCGCAACCATCAAACCATAAAGGACAACTGTCAGCGCGATACTGCAGCTGATCACACCGCGAACGGTTGTGATTGGACCCTGCTTGCCAAAGATCGCATTGGCTTCAAGTGCCAGGATGATCAGCATGACAATACCCAGACTAACCGGGCTGGCATCAGTCACCAGACCGTTGCTCAAGTGAGCAGAAGAACCCATGAAAAACAACATGGGGGCAGAGAACAGTGTGTTCGTGCGTGACGCAAGTGCCGCCTTTGGCGCAGCGCCTGCAGCTTCAGGCAGTGCTTCACCACCCTGGGCAACCTGCGTGGCCGAGGCGATAACGATCTTCTGGTTGGGCCAGATAATGAGCCACACGTTCAGGAACATCAGCGTACCAAGGATGGCACCCACAGTGATGTCATAAGAAATCGCCTGATGTCGATAGGCAAGCAGTGCAACACCTGTGAGGAATGTGAACATCGCTGCCCAGCGGAACCACCAGAGTGCGCGAGGCACCAGTTTCTGGATCGCACCAGAGCGGTGAGAGTCCTCTGCTTCTTTAAAGTACTCGGTCTGTACGAAGTTGAAGTAGTACAGCAGACCGATCCAGGTGATACCTGCCAAAAAGTGTCCCCAACGGAACAGGTAATCCAGACCGTAACTCGTAAACAGTGGTATATCCATGACAATTCCCTCTTGTTAAGAAGATGAGCTCAGTACTTTAATAACGATCCGCAAGACGCGAACCGCAAGACCTGACCCCGAAGTTTCGTAGCCGCATGATAACAAACATAAAATTGAGGGGGTAGAAATAAAAAACCCCGCTGACAGCGGGGTTTCTCATGTTCCACCGATTTCTCGGTAGGGTGGGGCCTTTTAAAACGAGCCCCCAGCGCTACCCGGTCCAACCCCACTGGTGCGCAAAAGCCCCAATGGGATAAAAAAGCCGGGTAGACCGCGACAAAAAAGCAGCTTACATCATGCCGCCCATGCCACCCATGCCGCCCATATCAGGCATTGCAGGAGCAGCACCGCCGCCTTCTTCAACGATGTCAGTGACCATGCACTCGGTTGTGATCATCAGACCAGCAACAGAAGCAGCAGCCTGCAGCGCTGTACGGGTAACTTTCGCAGGATCGGGGATACCGAATGCGATCATATCGCCGTATTCACCGGTTGCAGCGTTGTACCCTTCAGAACCGGACATCTGCTTGACCTTGTCTACAACGACAGAAGCCTCTTCACCAGCGTTAGTCACGATCTGACGCATGGGTGCTTCCATGGCGCGACGCAGCAGGTTGATACCAACATTCTGATCTTCGTTATCACCTGTCAGACCTTCAACAGCAGTCAGAGCACGAATCAGTGCAACGCCACCACCAGGAACAATACCTTCTTCCACGGCTGCGCGCGTTGAATGCAGCGCGTCTTCAACACGTGCCTTCTTCTCTTTCATTTCTACTTCAGTTGCAGCACCTACTTTAATGACGGCAACACCGCCAGCCAGCTTGGCAACACGCTCCTGGAGCTTTTCACGGTCGTAGTCAGACGATGTTTCCTCGATCTGTGTACGAATCTGGTTAACTCGTGCTTCGATGTCATCAGATTGACCAGCGCCATCAACCACTGTGGTGTTTTCTTTGGTAAGGCTGATTCGCTTGGCCTGACCGAGGTCGTCCAGCGTTGCACCTTCCAATGACAGGCCAACTTCTTCAGAAATTACCGTACCACCAGTAAGAATGGCGATGTCCTGCAGCATTTCTTTGCGTCGATCACCAAAACCCGGGGCCTTGGCAGCAGCAACTTTAACGATGCCGCGCATGTTATTAACTACCAGGGTTGCCAGTGCTTCACCTTCCACATCTTCCGCAATAATCATGAGCGGCTTGCCAGCTTTGGCAACAGCTTCAAGGATTGGCAGCAGATCACGGATGTTTGAGATCTTCTTGTCGAACAGCAGGATGTAAGGGTCTTCGAGTTCAGCACTCATGCTGTCCTGGTTGTTAATGAAGTAAGGAGAGAGGTAACCGCGGTCGAACTGCATACCTTCAACAACGTCCAGTTCATTTTCCAGACCGCTGCCTTCTTCAACAGTGATCACACCTTCTTTACCAACCTTGTCCATGGCTTCCGCAATGATGTCACCAACATGGGTATCGCTGTTGGCTGAAACACTACCAACCTGAGCAATCGCCTTGGAGTCAGAACACGGCTGAGCCAATGCTTCTACTTCTTTAACAGCAGCGGTTACGGCTTTATCGATACCGCGCTTCAGATCCATGGGGTTCATGCCCGCAGCAACAGATTTCAAACCCTCATTCAGGATAGCCTGAGCAAGTACGGTCGCTGTTGTTGTGCCATCACCGGCGACATCAGAAGTTTGTGAAGCAACTTCTTTCACCATCTGGGCGCCCATATTTTCGAACTTGTCAGTCAGCTCGATTTCCTTGGCAACGGAAACACCGTCTTTAGTTACTGTCGGGGCTCCAAAAGACTTGTCCAGGACCACGTTCCGGCCCTTCGGGCCTAATGTGACTTTTACCGCGTCGGCCAGCACGTTGACACCAGCCAACATGCCACGACGAGCTGAATCACCAAATTTCACGTCTTTAGCAGTCATAATTCTTTATTCCTCTATCTCGAAATTCTTAAAAGCGGCTGTTACTCGATAACGCCAAATACTTCGCTTTCGCTCATGATGAGGAGTTCCTCACCTTCGATCTTGACGGTGCTGCCGGCGTACTGGCCAAACAGAACCTTGTCTCCGACGCTCAGGTCAACTGCCTGCACGGAACCGTTGTCCAGCTTCTTGCCTGGGCCAACTGCCAATACTTCACCTTGAGATGGTTTCTCTGCAGCGGAATCGGGGATAACAATGCCCCCGGCAGATTTTGTTTCTTCCTCCGTGCGTCGCACGACCACACGATCTTGTAATGGACGGATACTCATTCGTTTCTCCTGATTTTGTTGCAACCATTGGGTCCATAACTTCCCGCTGGTGTGACTTTAAAAACATCGCTAATCTGCGCTGGAAGCCTTTAAAACTGGCTTTTCCCATGCAGATTTAGCACTCTCCGTTAGGGAGTGCTAATAATATGGTCGGATTTAGCAGAGTCAAGACTAGAGTGCTAAAAAAACCTGTTAAAGCGCGAAAAAGGTGCAAAATCTTGGCAAACCATCCGTCAAAGCAATATGTCTGAAACTCAAACAGCCGTGGAGCAGCGGATCTGGCAGATTGTCAGCCAGATTCCGTCAGGCAGGGTCACCAGCTATGGCAAGATCGCGCGTATCGCCGGCATTCCCAGCCATGCCAGGCTGGTCGGTCGCGTGTTATCCCAACTGCCAGCGGATACAGGGCTGCCCTGGCATCGGGTTGTGAACGCGGCAGGCAAAATCACCAACCCCGCACAAGACCGTCAACGGGAGAGACTGGCAGCAGAAGGTATCCCGCTTATCAACGGCCGGGTCAGCCTGAAGCACTACGGTTGGGACGGTGCCGATTGAGGTAACGGCTGTGGCTGGATGCGAGACAGCCAGATCACCAGCAGAATTGCCGGTACACCGAGTAGTGCCGCCACAACAAAGAACTCAAAATAGCCGAAGCCATCAACAACCAGCCCGGAAAAGCCTGACAGGAACTTTCCAGGCAACGTCATCAGAGAACTGAACAACGCGTACTGCGTTGCCGTATAAGTCTTGTTGGTAAGACTTGAAAGATAAGCGATGAATGCCGTCGCAGCGAACCCTCCGGACAGGTTATCCGCGGAAATCACAATCGCCAGATAGGTGATTTGAGGCGACTGGGTAGATAGTGCCGCAAACAGCAAATTAGTCGCAGCAACAGCAATGGCCCCGATCAACAGTGGCCGTATCAATCCCCATTTGATAACCAGCGAACCACAAATGAAAGACCCCGCGATACTCATGAAAAAGCCAAAAACCTTGGCCACGTTGGCGATCTCGGTTTTGGAGTAACCCATATCCAGATAAAAAGGGTTTGCCATGATACCCATGGCAATGTCGCTGAGACGGAACACAGCAATAAAGCACAGGATGAGTATCGCGGTATGGCCATGGCGTACAAAGAAGTCAATAAATGGACCAATCACCGCGCCGGTGAACCAGGCACGGATACCTGCGCCAGTGAACTCAAGCGGTGTGGCACCGCGTTCACGTAAGGGTTCAGAAACCAACAGCACAGTAACCACACCCACCAGCATCAAACCCGCCATGATCAGATAAGCCGATACCCAGTTAAGATACTCCGCCAGATAAAGTGCCCCGGCACCAGCGACCAGTAACGCCAGGCGATAACCGAAAACATAAGCGGCGGACATGGCCCCCTGGTACTCAGGGATTGCCGCTTCAATGCGAAAGGCATCGATGGAGATATCCTGGGTCGCTGACGAGAACGCCACCAGCAAGGCGCTCAGGCTCAACAGCAACAGACTCTCTGGCCCCGAGAATGCCATGAGTACCAAACCAACAGAGATTCCTGCCTGACCCAGCAGCATCCATGAGCGTCGATGTCCAACCAGTTTCGTCAGACCATAGACGCGCAGGGAGTCGATGATCGGTGCCCAAAGCACTTTCACCGAATAGGTAATACCAACCCAGGCAAAAAAGCCGATGGTTGATCGAGAAACGTCTCCCTCAGTCAGCCACGCGGTTAACGTTGAAAAGACCAGCAGAAAAGGCAGCCCTGCGGAGAATCCCAAAAACATCATGGCAATGACCCGCGGCTGGGTGTAAATCAGCAGCGCCTGCTTCCAGGTGATATTGCCAGCAGTCTCGGCCAAGTTAACTCGTTAGTCTCGAAAGTTATCGAATTGAAGTGGCACGTCGATATCCGCCTCTTTGAGCATTGCCATGACCTGTTGCAGATCGTCGCGCTTCTTACCCGTAACCCGGACTTTCTCACCCTGAATCGCTGCCTGCACTTTCATCTTCTTGTCCTTGATCATTTTTACGATCTTCTTGGCAAGCAGACTTTCTATCCCCTGCTGAATACGGACATTCTTATGCAACAACTTGCCGATGTGCTCCTGATCACCGATATCCATAACGTTCGGATCAATCGAACGCTTGATCATCTTCTGACGCAGAATATCCATCATCTGATCCAACTGAATTTCCGCTTCCGCCGTCACACGAACAACCTCGTCGTTACGCTCGAACTTTGCTTCGACGCCGCGAAAATCAAATCTTGTCTTAAGCTCCCGATTGGCCTGATCAACCGCGTTGGTCACTTCGTGGGAGTCCACCTCGGAAACCACATCAAATGAAGGCATGTTGTTTACCCCTTTTATTCATTAAACTAATTCGCTCACTTGCTGCAAGCATACCAACTGCTTTTTTGAACCACTATGTTTGACTCTCCGGTTGTTGTCGTCAAAGGGGCAAATTCGAGCCTGGACTTTTTCGATGATGACCTTCTGAAATTTTCCAAAAACAGAATTTGCCTGGGTGCTGTAAACGCCCTGCAAGTGCTGGAAGATTCGCCTGCTAGCGTCGTGATCACCGAAATGGACGTTGGCGACATGAGTGGTATTGAACTCGCCGAAGCCATCCGTGATATCGACGAAGAAACCGGTCACTACACTTACATCGTACTCATCGGTGCGGTTAATCATGAACACGTAGAAATGGAAAGCTTTCACCAGGCGGTGGACGCGCTCACCGGCACCAAACGGGTGGATGTTGTAGAACATCTCCTGGTCGCCGGCGCCAGAATCGCAGACCGGATAAACACGCTGCAATCCTCCAACGAATCGCTGCACAAGCTCTGCAGTGATCTAAGAAAAGGCCAACTGCTGGACCCGTTAACCGGGCTTGGCAACCGCGAATACGCTGAACACGCCCTGCACGACACTATTCGCCAGGTCGAATCGCGCGGTGGTGCGGTTTGCCTGGTGATGATCTCGATCGACAACTACGAGGACGTGAAGGAAATCTACGACACCACCATCGCGGGCGAACTTGCTGTCAGTATCTCAGAACGCATTCAGTCGCTGGTTCGACCGTTGGATGTTGTCACCTACTTTTCCCCAGGCCATTTTGCCCTGGTTCTGATGCAGCCATCGATTGAGCAATGCACGGCAGACTGCTACACACGTATTTTTGACGGCATACGGTTAAAAAGCTACACCACCGCGGCCGGCTATCAACCCGTCTCTATCGGTATGAGCCTGTGCGCTGCAACCGCCGAAGCGGGTGCTCCAAACCAGGACAATATGATCAAAATTGCGATGCAGGGTCTGCCAGACTCTGTCCGCTCAGAATCTATTGTTGTTCACCACATTAAACCGGAATAAGGCACACCCATGGGCAAAAGACTCTCGAAAATCTATACACGAACCGGTGATCAGGGTGAAACCGGCCTGGGGGACGGCAGTCGAATATCGAAGACTCATCCCAGGGTTGAAGCGATGGGCAGTGTTGATGAGTTAAACAGTATTGTTGGTGTGGTGGTCGAAGAGCTGATTCAGGCCGGTAACCCGGAACTGAATGACATCGCGAGCTTCCTGCGATCCCTTCAGCATCGCATCTTCGATCTTGGCGGAGAGATTTCCATTCCTGGCTTCGAAATCGTAAAGCCTGAACATGTCACTGCGATTGAAGTGCAACTGGATGCTTTAAATGAACACCTGGCACCCTTGGAGAACTTTATTCTACCCGGCGGTTCACACCTGATTGCAAACTGCCACATGGCCCGCGCGATCTGCCGACGCGCAGAAAGAAACGTCACAGCCCTGGCTGAGGTCGAGACTGTCAACGCCGCCGGACTGGAGTTCCTGAACCGTCTGTCTGACTATCTTTTTGTGGTGGCCAGAAGCTGCGCAAGAATTACCGGTATCGACGAAGTGCTCTGGGAAAAAGGCTAGCTTTCCAGTTTGATTGTGCCATCGAGGTGCACATCCCGTTGCGGGAAGGCGATGACAATGCCAGCTTCGGCAAATCGTTTGTAAATATCAAACCGAACTTCTGAGCGAACAACCCGGGCGCTCTTTTCGCCTTGTGAATACACCCAGAAATAGGTGTCGAATATCAGTGCGTTGTCACCAAAATCCTCAAAAATGATCTGTGCTTCCGGGTCTTCGAGCACATTAGGGTGGTGCACCACATCTTCCAGGATCGATTTAACCTTGATCACATCTGAGCCATAGGCGACACCGACTCGCACCATACAGCGCAGCAACTTGTCGACCAGCGTCCAGTTAACCACGACTTCTTCAAGCAGTCGGGAGTTCGGCACCAGCAGATGCACGCCATCAACCCGTCGAATCCGGGTTGAACGCGTATTGATTTCTTCAACCGTACCCGAGGTATCACCCAACTCGATAAAGTCGTTAATCCGGATGGGCCTCTCCCAGATCAGGATCCAGCCACTGATAAAATTGTTGATGATAGTCTGGGCACCAAAACCGACACCAATCGCCACGGCACCGGAGATGAACGCAAATGCAGTGAGTGGGATCTGCAGAAGATCCAGCAGGGTAATGACCAGCACAACCAGACCGATGATAAATACACCGCGCCGAACAACCTGAACCAGGTCCGGATTCACGCCCCTTGCGACCATGGCACCCGACGTTATCCGAACCAGTGCGCCAATAAAGAGATAACCGACAAGTGCGACTAACGGCACCGTCACTAGCTGGACCACGGTAACTTCATAGTCAGCAATGGTCATCAGGCGGGTATTCAAGAAGCCTTGTATCTCAGCGAGCATCTATAACCACCGGTTGAATCTAAAGTAGCCCATGACGGCGCCTGTCAGAACAATCATGGAGGCAACAACAAAACCAAAGGCGGCGGGGTCTTCAATGCCCGGCAGTCCGGATACGTTCATTCCAAACAGCCCCGTCACAAAAGTGATGGGTAGAAAAATCGCTGCAACGATAGAGAGCGCATACATACGCTGATTCTGCTGTTCTATTGAGACATTGGCCATTTCTTCTCTAAGCAGCAGCGCCCGCTCACGGATAAGGTCCAGGTCTTCCAGAGTGCGGGTCACCTTGTCAGCCTGATCACGAAAAGCAAACGCTTGCGCCTCGTCCAGGGAACCACGGGTCTGTGCCAGCAAAGAATTCAGCGCTTCTTTCTGTGGTGAAAGATATCGCCGCACGATCGCCACTTCACGCCGAATCTGTGACACGGGTAAGCGCAACGAAAAATCGGCACTGTCGAGGTATTCGGCTTCGACGTCGATCAGCCGCTCATCCACTTCATCGACAAAACTGGTAATGCGATCACCAATACCGTTGATGATTGCCAGCGCAATACCCATCACCGTATCGGGGCCACGGCCTGCTATCAGAGTATCGCGAACCGCCTGGACCGACATGAGTCGCCGCTGCCGGACGGTCACAATACGTTTCGGGGTCAGCCAGATCCTGAGTGACACCATATCTTCCGGGTCTGACGCGGGATTCAGATTAATGGCTCGCAGAAACAGCAGGACGCCGTCATCCGTCACCGACGCACTGGGTCTGGTGTCTTCCCGGACCAGAGATTCAGGTACCCCCGGTGGTAACGACAGACTGTGCAACAGATCCAGGGTATCGTTTTCTGAATAATCGACGTGAATCCAATCGGCATCCTGAAGCCTGGCCGGCTCTGCCGCGCCACCCTGCGCATCCAGGTCCAGACTGAAAATCAGGCCATTCATCTACATCATAATCCGGCGCATATCCGACAGCACCATTGCCAGATAGTTAGTGAATCGCGCGGCTTCCGCACCATCAATCGCCCGATGATCATAAGACAGAGACAACGGCAACATTGTTCTCGGTATAAACTCCTGACCGTTGTACACAGGCGCAACCTTTGATCTTGAAACACCCAGAATAGCAACTTCCGGCGCATTAACGATAGGTGTAAACGCAGTACCGCCGATACCTCCCAGACTTGAGATGGTAAAGGTCGCGCCTTGCATGGCATCCATCGGCAGTTTCTTGTCCCTGGCCAGGCTGGCCAGTTCGGCTGATTCCGCGGCCAGTTGCTGCACGCCTTTCTGGTCAGCGTCCTTCAGGACAGGGACCACCAATCCTTCGTCGGTCTCAACCGCTATGCCAATGTGATAGTAGCGTTTGATGATCAGATGATCGTAATCCCGGGAAATCGATGCATTGAACTGCGGGTACTTAACCAGCCCCGCAACAACGGCTTTAATCAGAAAACTGAGCGGCGTAATTTTCACGCCATCACTTTTAAGTTCCTGGTTCTGTGCGGCCCGGAATGTTTCAAGCTCGGTAATGTCAGCTTCATCAAACTGCGTGACATGGGGCACGTTCAGCCAGCTCCGGTGGAGGTTTTTGGCACTGGCCATTCGGATTCGGCTCAGGGGCTTTTGCTCGATCTCACCCCATTTACTGAAATCAATCTCAGGAATCTCAGGAATGCCCGAGCCGGACCCGCCCGCACCTGACCCGGCAGTGAGCTGTGTTTTAACAAAAGTCTGGATATCTTCTTTAAGCACCCGGCCTTGCCTGCCGGTACCCTTAACTTCCCCAAGATCAACGCCATATTCGCGCGCCTGCTTGCGGACCGCAGGGCCTGCATGAACCCCGCTTTGTGTTGCGGCGATAACATCCGTGGGCGCCTGGACGTTCTGCTGCACATCCTGATCGTGCGTATCATCTTCGTCTGCACCAGTCGGCGGTGGCGCTGCCTCAGGGCCTGCTGGACTTTCCGGCTCTGGCAGTTCCGATGCCGCAACCCTGGCGATAATCGTTACCAGCGGGTCACCTTCCTTCACCGCATCGCCTTCACCGACAAAAATTTCCTGAACAACCCCGGACATATCTGCAGGGATTTCCATACTTGCCTTATCGGATTCAAGCACGACGAGCGCGTCACCCTCGCTAATCTGCGTACCCTGAGAGACCAGCACCTCAGCAACGATAATCTCGTCGGCGTCACCGACATCCGGCACCGGCAGGATATGCGAGGTCTCTATCTTTGATTCTGATGGCGATTCTGATGGCGGTTCTGCCTTAACTTCTGGTTCCGGCTCAGGTTCTGGTTCTGGTTCTGGTTCAGGTTCTGGTTCCGCCGCAGGACGATCGTCGGTTTGCGTTTCAAGCGTCAGTAACGGCGAGCCTTCCGCAACAGTATCGCCTTCGGAGACCGCCAGGCTAACGACCTTGCCGGCGAAAGACGACGGAATCTCCATACTGGCCTTGTCTGACTCAAGCACAACCAGCGAATCGTCTATCCCTACCATGTCGCCAACGGCAACCAGCACCTCGACAACTTCCACGTCTTCGGCTTCGCCGACGTCTGGTACCAGGATTTCTTCAATCATGGGATCAGTCCTAAAGTACTGCGGGGTCAGGCTTGTCAGGATTGATATCGTACATCTCAATCGCCTTGGCAACCTGCCCTGCTTCAATCACATTGTCTTTGACCAGCGCTGACAGCGCGGCGACCGCTATATAGTGCCGATCCACTTCAAAAAACTTGCGCAATCTGGCGCGGGTATCACTGCGACCAAAACCATCGGTGCCCAGAACTTCATAGGTTGACCCGACAAATTCACGAATCTGATCCGCATAGGTTTTCATATAGTCGGTGGCAGCGATCACCGGCCCCTGGGTATCTCCCAGACATTGCTCTACATAACTCTGACGAGGGTTTTCTTCCGGGTGCAACATGTTCCATCGATAGACACTGAGACCTTCGCGGCGCAGCTCATTGAAGCTGGTGACGCTCCAGATGTCAGCGGTCACACCAAAGTCCTTTTTCAGCAGCTCAGCGGCTGCGAGTGATTCCCTTAGAATCGTGCCAGAGCCCAATAGCTGTACCACCTTCTTGGAGTTTCTGGTCGAGTTCTTCTGGAGCAGGTACATCCCCTTGATGATGCCTTCTTCAGCATCCGCCGGCATCGCGGGCTGCTCATAATTCTCGTTCATGATGGTGATGTAGTAATAGCGCGGTAACTTTTCGACAAACATTTCCTGCATGCCGCGCTGGATGATGACCGCCAATTCGTATGCATAGGTCGGGTCATAAGACACACAGTTAGGCACCGTGGATGCCAGTACGTGCGAATGACCATCCTGATGCTGCAGACCTTCGCCGTTCAACGTGGTTCTGCCAGAGGTTCCACCCAGCAGAAAGCCTCGCGCCTGTAAATCACCTGCGGCCCAGCACAGGTCACCAATTCGCTGAAAACCAAACATCGAATAAAAGATGTAGAACGGTATCAGCGGTGTCTCGTGATTACTGTAAGACGTTGCCGCCGCCAGCCACGCGGCGAACGCACCACCCTCGTTAATCCCTTCTTCCATCACCTGGCCGGTCTTGTCCTCGCGGTAGTACATGATCTGGCCGGTGTCGGTCGGTTCGTACAACTGCCCTACTGACGAGTAGATACCCAACTGCCGGAACATGCCTTCCATCCCGAAGGTGCGTGCCTCATCAGGCACAATCGGCACAATCCGCTCCCCTATTTTCTTATCTTTAATCAGGGCACTCAGGATGCGCACAAATGCCATGGTGGTTGAAATTTCACGATCACCCGTACCCTTGGTAATAGACGCCAGCGCCGACAGCGGCGGAATCTCCAATGCTTCAAAATCAGCCTTGCGACGGGGCAACGACCCTCCGAGGGCCGAGCGACGCTCTCGCAAGTACCGTAACTCCGTACTGTCTTCAGCCGGACGATAGTAGGGAATCTTCTCGAGCTCTGAATCAGGAATCGGAATATCAAAACGGTCGCGGAATTCTTTGAGTGCCTCCAGATCAAGTTTCTTCACGGAGTGGGTATAGTTCTGTGCTTCGCCAGCGGGCCCCAAACCGTAACCCTTGACCGTCTTGGCCAGGATCACCGTCGGCTGACCGGTGTGCGCGGTTGCAGCAGCGTAAGCCGCATAGACCTTGTAGGGATCGTGTCCGCCTCGATTCAGGCGATAGATATCCTCATCGCTCATATCCTCGACCAGTTTCAGCAGTTCCTCGTACTTGCCAAAAAAGTGTTCCCGGGTATGCGCGCCGGAGCGGCTTTTGAAGTTTTGATACTCACCGTCGACCGCTTCATCCATTCGTTGCTGGAGCAGGCCCAGTTTGTCTTTCTCAAGCAGTGGATCCCACATTCGCCCCCAGACAACCTTAATCACATTCCAGCCCGCACCTCGAAACAAGCCTTCCAGTTCCTGAATAATTTTGCCGTTGCCTCGCACCGGGCCATCAAGACGCTGCAGATTGCAGTTCACCACAAAAATCAGGTTATCCAGCTTCTCCCGGCCTGCGAGCGAAATCGCGCCTTGAGACTCAGGCTCGTCCATTTCCCCATCACCGATGAAACACCAGACCTTGCGAGAACCTGCAGCGGACAGTTCGCGATTATTCAGGTATTTCATGATGTGCGCCTGATAAATCGCCTGCAGCGGGCCAAGCCCCATGGAGACCGTGGGAAACTGCCAGTAATCGGGCATCAGCCAGGGATGCGGATAGGAAGAAAGACCGTCGCCGTCGACTTCCTGACGAAATTTATCGAGCTGATCCTCGGTCAGGTTGCCTTCCAGGAACGAGCGGGCATAAATCCCAGGCGATGAATGCCCTTGAATGTAAACCAGGTCGCCAAGCTGCTCATCGGTGGAACCACGGAAGAAATAGTTAAAACCAATGTCATACAGTGTCGCGCTGGACTGGAACGTGGAGATATGACCACCAAGGGTGCCGTCTTTCAGATTCGCCCGCATCACCATGGCCATGGCGTTCCATCGGATCAGTGAACGGATTGCCCGCTCCATAAACAAATCGCCGGGCATGCGAGCTTCTTTGGAAACGGGAATGGTATTTCGGTAGGGCGTGTTAATCGCATAAGGCAGCTGCGCGCCAGTTGCCGTTACCTTGGTTGAAAGCCGCTGCAGGATGTATTGCGCCCGTTCAACACCATCGGTTTCCATCACCGAATTAATCGCCGCAATCCACTCCTCGCTTTCAACGGGATCAATATCTGTCATCGGTTTCTGGCTCATGCGACATCCTGCGGCAATGGTCGAAAACCCTGATTTTAGCGGAAAGGCAGGCTCTCAGATAACGAAAACGGATCAGACATCAGCGTGAAACGGTTTTGCACAGCGATTTTATCCCTTCAGCCATGCGTAAACCCGGACGCGTAATCAGTGACGCATCTATCGGTCGTACTCGGGCGCCCCAGCCAAGATCTGCCCAATTCTGTTCCCACCGGGTTTCAAACCCCGCTTCTGGCAATGCGATGACAATGACATCGGGATTTGCAGCGACAATGCTCTCGTAAGACACAATGGGAACCCGCATGGGCAACTCACCAAAGATATTGTCTGCACCACATACCGCCAGGGACTGGCCAATCAGATGGGCATCATTGACGGTATAAAGCTGTGGATCAGCGATCTGAAAAAACACCCGTTTGGGTTGTTCCGATTGATACTGCTCGCCAATCTCACTGATCGACATTCGAAAGCCCTCGGCCAGCGCTGTGCCTTGTACCGGCCGGCCCACTAACAGACCCATTCTTTCAAAAGTGGCGGCAATATCTGCCAGTTGTTCTGCCTCATTGAGATACACCGCATATCCCAGCTTCTTCATCTGGCTGACCGTTCTCTGGTTGCCGCCGGTCAGCCACGCAAAAACAATATCCGGACGCTGTGCCACAACAGCTTCAAGACTGACTGAAAAAGCATCGCCCAGACGCGGGATGACTTGCGCGGCTTTCGGGTAATCAGAGTGTGCGACGGTTGCTACGATCTTGTCGCCAACACCAAGTTCAAACAGCATCTCGGTCAGGTGGGGTGCAAAACTGACAATCCGTGTCGGCGGTTCGGTCAGGCGAACAACCTCCCCGGTGTCATCGACGACCTGCAATTCAGTTGCCGACGACAGTGGCAGCCAGAGCAACAACAACCATGTGGTGATAAGTTTCATTGCAGCCACATCACAATTGCCGGGCCAGCCCGCGCCTTAATCGCCACCAGTCAAACGCCTCACCGGGGTCTGTTTTTCTGCCTGGCGCAATATGCTGATGGCCGTGTATTTCGCTAATACCGTAGGTTGTCATCAGTGCGGCGCAGACCCTGACCAGCGCCCGATATTGCGCGTCTTCGTATGCACGATCATCCTGCCCCTCGAGTTCAATCCCAATCGAGTAATCATTACAGCCACTGCGCCCGGCGAAACTTGAAACGCCAGCGTGCCAGGCCCGCCGATTGAAAGGAACGAACTGGATAATGTCGCCGGTTCGACGAATGTACACATGGCTGCTGACTCTCACGCCCGCGAGATCAGCAAGCCCGGGTGCTGACGTGTCCAGGCGCCCCATAAAAAGATCAACCACCTCACTGCCGCCAAACTGGCCGGGCGGCAGGCTGATGCCATGAATGACAATCAACGACACCTCGTCGGTCGGTCGGGCATCCTGGTGCGGGCTTTGATAGAGCTCCGCAGGCTGCAGTTGGTGGCCGGTAATGTCCATGATCTGAGTTAAAGAGGAAATCGACGTGATCTTATCATCCCGCTAAACTGGCCGCGCTCTTCAGGACCTTTTCTTATGGACACCAACAAAACCGGCCAGGGGATGATGGTACTTGCCGCGGTGATCGGCATGGCAATGCTGACTTATTTTTTCAGCGGCGTCGAACAGCGGCAGCACAACCCCAATATGTCACCGGATTCCCGGCTGTACGACGAACAAGTCGAAGTGCCTTTAAAGCGAAATCGGTTCGGACACTATGTTGTTACCGGCGAGATTAATGGCACAGCGGTTGAATTCCTGCTGGACACCGGCGCAACCGACGTCGTGGTGCCTGAATCGCTGGCGAAACGTCTGGGCCTGCCTTATGGCCGACGCGGACAGGCAATGACCGCAAACGGTGTGGTTGTTATTTACGACACCAACATCCGCGAGCTGAACATTGGTGAGATTCGCCTGACGAACATCGACGCCAGTATCAACCCCAGTATGGAGGGTGCTATTCTGCTCGGCATGAGCGCGCTGGGACAAATCGAATTCACCCAGCGCGGCAATACACTGACTCTGAAGCACCGATCAGGCTGATCATGAACTATTTTGAAGGACTCCCGGAAACCGTCGCGACAGCGCTGAAAGAAGATATCGGCAGCGGCGACCTGACCGCATCGCTGATTGATGAAGATAAACCTGCCGTCGCCCGGGTTATCTCACGCGTCACCGCTGTTATCTGCGGCCGCCCCTGGGTTGATGAGGTTATCCGGCAGGTGGACAGCCAACTGGCGATCCAGTGGCAGGTTGCCGAAGGTGACACCGTCGAACCCGACACAGCGCTCTTCACGCTGAGTGGCAGTGCCCGCAGCATTCTCACCGCCGAGCGATCCGCCCTGAACTTTCTGCAGCTGTTATCAGGAACAGCAACCCGCACCCGTCGCTACGTTGATGCCATCAGCGACACCCGGGCTCAACTCCTGGATACGCGTAAGACTATTCCCGGCCTGAGACTGGCCCAGAAATACGCCGTGAAAACCGGTGGCGGTGCGAACCATCGAATCGGTCTGTACGATGCCTTCCTGATTAAAGAGAATCATATTGAAGCGGCCGGCTCCATAACCGCCGCAATTACGAGGGCACGTGCGGTTAACGCTGATGTCCGGGTTGAAGTGGAAGTTGAAAACTTTCAGGAACTAAACGAAGCCATCGCCGCCCAGCCGGATTGGATCATGCTGGATAACTTCACCCCCGAAAACATGCGCGAGGCTGTCACCCGGGCGACCGACAGCAACATCAAATTTGAAGCGTCCGGGGGTATTGAATCTTTTGACGAATTAAAGAAAATAGCCGCCACGGGCGTCGACTACATTTCCGTTGGTGCCCTGACCAAACACACTGAGGCAATTGATTTATCCATGCGTTTTGACTGAGGTTATCTGTGTCACGATATTTAGCTTCTTTCTATCACCTGCTCATCTCACTGGCCGTTTTCGCCGTTCTGGCGTACGTCATTCTCTTTGTCTGGTACCCGGGTTTCTTTTACGAAATCGACGGCGGCTGGGAAGGTATGCGCATTATTATCGCTGTCGATTTAGTGCTGGGCCCCCTGCTGACACTGGTGGTGTTCAAGGCTGGTAAACCCGGACTTAAACTGGACCTGGCTGCTATCGGCACATTCCAGGCCTTGTGCCTCATCGGCGGCATGTACATCGTTTACACTGAGCGACCGCTGGCGATGGTGTACTACGATGGACATTTCTACAGCACCAGCGCCGACACCTTTGATCGTTACAAACAACCGGTGCCTGACCTTACCGACATGGCATCTCCGGCATTCGTTTTCACGCAGCTATCTGAAGACCCTATCGAGCGGGCGGACTACATCGCGGAACGTTACCGCAGCGGTTCACCTGCATGGATTATGGCGGAGAACTACGTACCCCTGGCGCCGCACATGGATGAAGTTATGGCGGACGCCTTCCCGGTGGATGTCATACGGGAGGAAGACCTGGAAGGTGAGTTCGACCGTTGGCTCGCCAGAGAAGGCGGCGAGGCTGACGACTATGCCTACTTTCCCCTGCGCGCACGCTATCGCGATGGCTTTATCACCATCAAGAAGGATACCCGCGAATTCGTGAGCTTACTGGAGATACCCGCTCCCCTTTGGCGCTAGCTGCCTGATCTGTTTCAATAGGGTTTTCAAAACCACAGCAGAAGCATCATGAGCGACGCCGTTGAAGTACTGGAAATCCCCGAAGTCGCATCGGCGAACGCACCTTCGACCAAACAACAGATATTTCTAAGGTACTTCACCGCGATACTTCTGGACCTGGTCGTGCTCAGTCTGTTTGCTGAGTATTGGGCCCACGTTACCATCGATTCTTTTACCATCGCCCTGCTGGCCGCCATCCTGCTGCAGATCCTGCTGAAACTGACGTTGATGGTGGAACACAGGGTCGGTACATTCTTCAAAGACAAACCCGGTGCACACAACAAGTTCTTCCGCGTATTTTTTGCCTGGCTGGTACTGTTCGGTTCCAAGTTCGTGATTCTTTACGCCATCGACTTCACCTTTGGTGATGCCGTGTTGTTTAGCGGCCCCCTGCATGGCGTCCCGGTTTTTATCGCCGTTGTCGTGGCTATTCTGGCTGCCGAGGAGATTGTGGTCAGGTTCTATCGCTCTCTGGCTTGATGGGTTAAGGCGCTAGATGTTCGTGGGACAAAAACATAGATATAATTCTCTTCCCAAGCCGGAATAGCTCAGTCCCGGGGTTAGCGCAGCTAACACAAGGCCCGAAGGGCTGGGAGAGCGGGCTGCGAAGCAGACCTAAGATGTTCGCAACGCAAAAACATAGATATAATTCTCTTCCCAAGCCGGAATAGCTCAGTTGGTAGAGCAGTTGCTTCGTAAGCAATTGGTCGGAGGTTCAAGTCCTCTTTCCGGCACCATAACTATCTGTCACATATATTTTATTTCAATTTGACCTTTTGGTGGATTGTGCCAGTGCAACCTTCAATTCTCATTCAATACTGCTTATGGCATCAATGTCCGCAATCGACCCGAAGCGGACATCTTTCAGATGCCGATTCAGCTTGAGTTAATATCTCGGGAGTTACTGTAAGTTGAAGGTTATTCCCAGACTCAAACATGGACACACATGCTCAACTTTTGGCCAGTGCTCCAGGCTCCTGCGCCGAGATCAGAAAGGAAATATCTCAAACTCATGGTTTAAACTTTCAAGGCGCCGGCTACAAAAGCCTTTGGCGAAATCTTACTGAAGTATTTGGTAAAGAAGGCGCAGCGGCCGTCGTAGAAGATTTTGTTGATTACCGAACCAAACGAAAAGTACTTGAGAAAGCAATGGGGCGCGGCAGCAAATCCTACATAGAAGCCGTTCTTACAGACGATAGGATCAAACTGCAAAAAAGAGCCCGCAAATTACTTCGTTCTGCAGCAAAGACTCCAAAACCGCCTTCCCAAAAGAAAACACGGCGCAAGATACCTGACCATTCAAAAATTTCGCTTCCAAGTACAGACTATGGCTCTGGCTTCTTGCGCTCAAAAGCTCTTGCATACCAGCCCATCCTTCGACAAACACCAGAGGGTGAGACAGCTTTGCGGGGCCGCTCATCATGGCTCGAGAAGCACCTAGAGAACTACATCGAAAATCACTGGGAGGAGCTTGATTTTAATCTTGGGAGAGAGCTGAGACTTATGGACAGACAGGTTCGCTTATCCTCAACTCAAGAGAGAGTCGACCTATTGGCTTCGACAGGTGATGTGATTCTTCCTATCGAGCTTAAGATCAAGCAAGCAGGTGGCTCTGACTTAACACAGCTACAGAGTTACAGGAAAGACCTAATCAATAGCGGTCATGAACCAATCAATGTGTTGGGAGTACTAGTCGCTCCAAGGTTCTCTTCGAAGGTGCTCAATGTCGTTGATGGGATGCCAGGGATAATTCTCCGGTGGTTTGAACTCCCGCTATAATCTAACTACTTAGATGTCTGCTATCGACCCAAAGCGGACCTGACACGTGGAGCGACGTGCTAGCGGCTTTCACAACGAATCAGATTTTTGCTTTTACTCTGCTAGCATAAGGGACAGAGCTATTTATTCGCTCCACCTTGGCCAGGGAAATCTGATACTGACCATTGGAAGGAAGCTTTTTTCCTTCAAACTCTTTCCAGATTAACTCCCCAGGTCCATTGAAGAACTCATCGAATGAGCCATCTTTGTTTAATCGAATGATTATTGCGTGTTCAGGACAGCTTCGAAATGCAACGGACTTAGCTTGGGTCGCCTTGATTTCTATCTTTCGTCCATCGAGATCTATCGCGTCATATCCAGCATTGGAAGGTGGCATTAGCTCAAGGTTGTAGGTATCTGCAACAAGGCATTCTCCAATGCTGCCCACAAGGTGGCCATCAGGTGTAAACGGTCGTCCGGGGTAGCACTGTTCGAGATCTGCAACGATTTGATATAACTCTTGTATGCGCTCTCGAATTCGTTTGTGGTCCATATTTTCTAGATCCCGGCACCGATAAAATGTTCTGGTTGGCTAACTGTTTGCGTAAGTGTCTATCCGTTTGTTCCTAGACTCTACGAATCGGGTTACGTGTGTCTTATAAGTTAAGTAGTCTTCGATAGAGGAGAAGACCGGACGAGTTTCAAAATCTGTGAATGGCAGATAAAACTGGATGTTTCTATCTTTATCTAACAAGTCATCAAGCAAAAAAAAGTCGACGTAGCCATCGAAACTACCGAACAGATCAAAAAAGGCACTATACCTTTGGAGAGTCGCATAGAGTGGGTTTTCAATTCCAAGGTAGAATCGACGTATACATTCAAGCGTCAGATCAAACCTATCGTCTATTAAGCTGGCGACACCGCGGGCTTGGTTGATAGTATTTTTCCTATCAATCTGGTTGTTTGGAAAAACAAGAAACGCCCCAATTGTAGAGCCAATAGCAAAAAGTTCGTCTACGGCTGCCGGTATTCGCTCGACTATCCACTTTTTCCGTTTTTGATTCTTATATGAGTGAGTTATCGAGTCGCTGCCCAGATAAAACTCACCTTTCTCTGACTTGTGGTACAGATAGCTGCCGGGGTTGGCATCACCCAGCTCAAAGTGACTACCATTTGGTAATTGCTTGCTCCACAAATGTTTATGGTATCTCCTCAAGGTCGGACTGAAACTGTCAGGGTCTCTTCCCTTGGAATCCGAGTGGAAGTCAAATTTTGTATCTATGAGCATGTCCGACTAAAAGATTTATATCGAGTTAATTAGAGTTATTCTCCCAAAGTAAAGGTGCTGAATCATCTTAGATGAAAATTGGGTGTTCGCTTCTGGCCGATAGGGGACGCAAACGGAATCTTGCGGGTCAGGACCAAGTGTCAGTTCCAACTGACATGTACTGCCATCCGACCTGGCACTTGGTCCTGACCCCTTCTATAGCACTAAACCGTAAACGCCCCGCCATCGACCGGATAACACCCACCCGTCACATAGGAAGATGCGCTATCGCTTAGCCACAGAATCAGTTCTGCGACTTCCAGCGGTGTACCCCGGCGTCGCATCGGCGTTATCGACATAATGTAATCTTCTCCCGCTGTTCCGGGGCCGCCGGTAAACCGGTCCGCCATCGCGGTTTCGATCAGTGCGGGACACACCAGGTTAACCCTTATGTTGTGTTCAGCATTCTCCTGCGCCGCGCACTTGGTCATACCCGCCATGGCATGTTTACTGGCGCAGTAGGCACCAGAGCCAGCCAGCGCCATCAAACTCAGCAACGAGCCTACATTAACAATGTTGCCGCCCTGGCCCTGGGCAATCATCTGTTGCAACTGTGATTGCATGCAGTACCAGCTGCCTTTTACATTGGTATCGATAACACGTTCGAAATTCTCGTCGCTTTGTTCAGCGATCGGTACGGTGTCACCCTCGATGCCTGCATTGTTGCAAGCCACGTCAATCCGTCCGAAGGCATCAACCGCGGCCTTCACCAGATTACGACAGTCATCCCGAACCGCAATATCCGTTTGCACGAAGATCGCTTCAACGCCCTTTTCGCGCACAAGCTCAGCAACTTCCTCGCCTTCTTTTTCGCGCCGCGCGGCCAAAACCAGTTTCGCGCCCTCCTCCGCATACCTCAGGGCCGTCACTTTGCCGATCCCTGAACTCGCACCCGTGAGAACAACAACCTTGTCTTGTAAAGAATCGTACATCTGCTTTTCCGATTTAGAAGGTTCAAACATGCTATGCAAAATTTTTCGATTGATCGAGAAAAACCTCAGAACAGGAGATCAGGACAAAACATCAAACCTTCACCACAAATAGGCTTTCCTACAACAAGCCGCCATAATAGTTGCCTCTGTCCATTACCTGCTGCATCTCCAAGCCGTGCTTCCCACTCACCTAACCGCTAAAACCATCGCTGCGCTGATCAGTCTGTTGACGCTCAGCTTGTATGCGCTGCTGACCAGCGACTTCCCGGCGCTTGAGGATGACGGCCTGTTTATCCTTGGGGGTTATTTCGGGGGGACCGCACATTCGCCGGGCTACCCGCTGTTCATCCTGATCAGTCAGCTGTTCCTGCTGCTGCCCTGGGGATCAGTCGCTTTTCAGATACACCTGGTGAATGGTGTGCTGGCCTCGCTCAGTTGCGCCTTGTTCTTTTTGTTAGTGCATGAACAACTCAGGCAATCACGACTGGTCAGTATTGCTGCCACCATAGGACTCGCTTTTTCGAGCCTGTTCTTCCAACAGGCGCTGGTGGCTGAAGCCTACATGCTCAATGTATTTCTTCTATTGTGCCTGTTCAGGCTCAGCTTTAGCACCAACCAGCATGCTTCCGCTGGGCTGTTTCTGACCTCGGGTCTTGTTTACGGACTGTCACTCAGCAACCACTGGCCCCTGACGCTGGTTGTTGCACCAGTGCTACTCGCGTTGTACTGGCCAGCAGTCACCACACAGGCGCGGCTCATTCCCTGGGCGGTGTTGGGTGTGGTGGCAGGAATGGCGCCCTATTGGTGGATGTACGCAGCCGCCAGCGACAACACCTTCAGTCACGTCGGCGAGTTTGCTTCGCTAACAGCTTTCGCCAACTTTGTGTTAAGAGACGTGTACGCCGAGGTAGACAGCAGCGCGTTTGCATCGGCTGCCGACAAACGCCTGTTCCTGGTTGAGTACATTAAACAGTTTGCAACGCAGTATTCGCTGATCGCCCTGCCCCTGGTGATCCTCGGCTTTGTCGTGCAATGGCAAGCCCTGCCAGGGCACATCGCCGCAGGTTTGTCGCTGATACTGCTGTTGCCGGTTGTACTGGTGATTGCCGTGGGGTTCTCGTTTAACCGCGCTGAACTGGCAGCGATGTCTGCCTATCCACTGCCACTGTTTACGGTCGCAGGTATCTGGCTTGCTATAGGTATGACGCAATTCTTCAAATGGCTACCGCAACATACCCTGATCAGTCTTGCGGCCGCATTACTTGTCAGTGGCAGTGTGGTCTACAGCAATCGCGATGTCCCGCAGCAGAATGCAGCAGACTGGTCTGCGGATATCGCGCGTTCGCTGCTCACCAATCTACCGGAAAACAGCATCCTGTTTGTGATGCGTAACTGGTCCATGGCCCAGATCGCTTATCTTCAATATGTTGAAGGGGTCAGACCTGATGTCACTCTCTATAGTCGCTACAGCACCTTTCTGCCTAATCGTCTCACGCCCTGGACGGCTGCTGATGAAGAAAAATCTGCCGCGTTAGCAGCACTGATTTCCGGTAGTGAGCGCCCGGTTTTCACCCTGGCACCGTTGACAGTGGCTGGTCAGCAGGTCACCCGGGTTACTGCATCCCTACCTTCAGCGCCGAGTGGCACATGGCATCAGCTCTACTATCGGCAACTCGCGCGCGACAACATTGCCCAACTCGCTCTGATGTCACCGGCATCCCTCCCAAACGCAGCCAGAATAATTCTCGCTGAACACCAGTTAAAGTCAGATGAAGTGAACGTTACTGAGACGGCAAACCTGCTGAATCTGGATCCGGCCAGCCTTGATCGATTCGATCACGCCGACCTGCTGCGACTGAAAGGTTTGCTGATGTGGTTACTGGAGGAACAGGAAGAAGCAATCACGCTGATGCAGGCCTCGATGGCTATTTGGCCGGTTTCTGCAAACCCTGCTTCGGGGTTGCTACTGAATTTTTACCTGGATACTTGCCAAACCACGCAATTCGAGCAGCACCTGGCGCAATACACGCTGCCCAACCCACAAGGGCTGAGCGAGCATCTGCGCGATCGTTGCGGCGATTAGTAGGTCATCGAGACCGTTTCACCAGGATCATCCGCGTGCGACGCCGTGATGGTATAGCCACTGCTGCGCGTGCACTCACCGTCAGACGCACTGGTTTCGCAAGTAATTGAATAGCTGATTTTGTCAGCAGCGGAGTTGGGCGCCCATTCAAGCCGGCTAGTGATGGTGTTGGTACCACCGGGCACATACTCACCCTCAATGTATTCCCCGAAGGATGAACGGCGCTCTTGCTGAAACATATGGATACTACGCATGTTGTCCTGCATCACACTGACCCGGGCGGCGGCCACATAATCCTGATACATCGGCATGCCGATGGCCGCCAATAATCCAATGATACCCAGCGCCACCATCAGTTCGATCAGCGAGAAGCCAGCTTGCGTTTTTGTGTTCATAGGTCTTTTCCAGAAATCACAGCATCGTGTGAACATAATCGCTAAAAAACGGGCAAAAAAAAACCGGGATGCATACATCCCGGTCTTTTTGATTGCTTCTGACTAAATTAAGTCAGTCGCGAATCAGCTTACTGAACCTCTGAAGCGTCAACAATTTCTGTTGAGCCGTTCAGGTCTTCGTAACCAGGCAGGATCAGAGTAACGAGCTGAGTGACGCCAGCGCCACCAGAAGTCACACCAATAGCACCTGTGGTGTTGTTAGCAGTTGCAGCGTAAGCCGCGCCGCCACCAGGTGCATTGTTACCACCGGGGTTGTACAAAGAAATCCATGCGTCTGCAGCAGAAGGTGTTGTTTCGTTCAGCGCGAGAGCTCGCTGAGTTGCACCTTTAACCATAGAAGATTCAGTAGCACGAATGGCTGTTTCGAACTGCGTGTTAACCTTAGTCATGTTCGCAGTCTTGATGTAGTCCTGATAAGCGGGGAGGGCTACAGCGGCAAGAATACCGATAATAGCAACCACGATCATCAGTTCGATGAGGGTAAAACCCTTTTGATTATTCATGTTGAGCTAACTCCTGTGAATTTTTTGTAGTCTAACCAGCGAGACCGATCAGCCTGCCGTAATTACCGCAATATCTGTGCCAGTCTATTTGGACCGTCTGTCGGCGAGATGTGACAAAATTTGTCACTTTTGCGGGATATGGCTTACAGACCGCCGTCAAAAGGTGACAATTTTCGTCACATTGATGACAAATACCGACACATGCCGATTCCGAAAGGCCGAGGGGCCTTCGGGCGTGAAAGTAACGGCGCTAAATACCGAAGGTCTATCGACACCCCAGATACTGGGCGTTAAACTTTAACGTTGACTCTGCCCCGTTTAAGCAGGGCTGTGCTCGTGTTCGAGAGGAATGGTAATTATGGCAGCAAACCCTATTCAACTCAGTGGTCTGGCTCGCCGGCTGGTAGAAGATAATCTGTTAGAAGAAGACGCGGCAAGAAACGCCGCTGAAGAGGCGCGCAAAACACGCGTGCCGTTCGTGACCCATCTGGTTCAGGCAGAAATCGTCAGTGCCCGTGATATCGCCAACTCAGCTTCCGAAGAGTTCGGCACGCCGCTTCTGGACATCGCGATGCTCGATCCTGAGGTCATCCCCAAGAATCTGGTTGATGAGAAACTCATTCGCGCCAACCACGCCATCCCGGTTTTCCACCGGGGTAACCGGTTATTTGTTGCTGTTTCAGATCCCACGAATCGCACGGGCCTGGACGAAATCAAGTTCCAGACCGGCATCTCAACCGAAGAGATCCTGGTAGAAGAAGACAAACTCAGCGGCTTTATTGAAGCTTTTCTGGAATCTCAGGAAAGCGGCGGTCTTGGCGACCTGGGCGATGACGATGTTGATCTGGACCTGGAAGCCGTTGACGAAGACGGTGGTGGCCCGGATGAGGACGACTCTGGTTCTGCAGCAGACGACACGCCGGTTGTTCGATTCATTAACAAGATGCTGATGGATGCCATCAAAGGCGGTTCTTCGGACCTGCACTTTGAACCTTTTGAAAAAGCCTATCGGGTCAGATTCCGAACAGACGGCGTGCTACACGAGGTAGCAAGACCACCGGTTAACCTTGGCCCCCGTATTTCAGCGCGTCTCAAAGTGATGTCCCAGATGGATATCTCGGAACGCCGGGTTCCTCAGGACGGCCGGATTAAACTCAAGATTTCCAAATCCAAAGCGATCGACTTCCGCGTTAACACCCTGCCGGTACTGTTTGGCGAGAAGTTATGTCTGCGAATCCTTGACCCAAGTTCTGCGAAGATGGGTATCGACGCACTGGGTTACGAGGACGACCAGAAAGCGCTTTACATGGAAGCACTTAACAAACCGCAAGGCATGTTCCTGGTAACAGGCCCAACAGGTAGCGGCAAGACCGTATCGCTTTATACCGGTCTGAACATCCTGAACACACCGGAACTCAACATCTCAACTGCTGAGGACCCCGTTGAAATTAACCTGGAAGGTATTAACCAGTGCCCGGTCAACCACAAGGTGGGACTGGACTTCAGCGAGGCCCTGCGTTCATTCCTGCGACAGGATCCCGATATCGTCATGGTTGGTGAGATTCGTGACCTTGAAACCGCCAACATTTCTATCAAAGCGGCCCAGACTGGTCACATGGTGATGTCTACACTACACACCAACAGTGCCCCGGAAACACTAACGCGTCTGCGCAACATGGGTGTCCCGGCATTCAACCTTGCAACCTCCATTAATCTGATCGTCGCACAGCGACTGGCTCGACGATTGTGTGACTGCAAGGAAAAGCTCGATATTCCGAAGAACGCACTGATGGAAAAAGGCTTCACTGAAAAAGACGTCGACGAAGGTATCGATGTTTTTGGTCCGAAAGGTTGCGCCAAGTGTTCAGGCGGCTACAAAGGTCGGGTCGGCATTTATGAAGTGATGAAGATTACGCCAGAGATTTCGAAAATCATCATGGAAGATGGTAACTCGCTGCAAATCGCTGAAATCAGTGAACGCGAAGGCTTTAACAACATCTTCCAATCAGCGCTGCTCAAAGTTAAGAGTGGCATGACCAGTCTCGATGAAGTTGATCGAGTCACCAGTGGTCATTAAAAAGAACTAACGGAAAGAGGTCAGCATGTCAGCAGCTAGTCAGGTCTTCACATACGAAGGCACGGATAAAACCGGCAAGAAGACCAAAGGTGAAATAACCAGCACCAATGCCAATATCGCGAAAGCGGAATTGCGCAAGCAGGGCATCAACCCAACCAAGGTCAGCAAAAAAGGCGGTGGTTTTAACATTGCTGGCATGGGCGCCAAGGTTACGCCCGGTGACATCGCCCTATTTACTCGCCAGCTTGCAACCATGATGAAAGCCGGTGTGCCACTGGTACAGTCTTTTGAGATTGTTGCTGATGGTATGGACAACGCTGCAATGCGGGACCTTATCCTCAAGATCCGGGATGAGGTTGCTTCCGGTAACTCATTCGCCCACGCGATCAAAACCCAACCCGAGCATTTTGATGACCTGTTCTGCAACCTGGTGGAAGCCGGCGAGCAATCCGGTGCGCTGGAAACCATGCTTGATCGACTGGCAACCTACAAAGAAAAAACCGAGGCACTGAAAGCAAAGATCAAAAGTGCCATGAACTATCCAATCGCGGTACTGGTTGTAGCCGGTGTGGTATCAGGCATCCTGCTGGTTAAAGTTGTGCCGCAGTTCGAAGAGATTTTTGCAGGGTTCGGTGCCGAACTGCCTGAGTTCACACAGATGGTTGTGGACATGTCCAACTTCATGCAGGACTGGTGGTTTATCTTTATTGCGGCCATGGCGGCTATGTTCTTCGCCTATAAAGAAGCGCACAAACGTTCCCAGGCGGTCCGCGACGGCCAGGAACGGTTCATGTTGAAGATTCCCATTCTCGGTGACATCCTGGATAAATCCTGTGTCGCGCGATTCGCGCGAACGCTCTCAACAACTTTCGCCGCTGGTGTACCCCTGGTTGACGCCCTTGATTCCGTTGCTGGTGCCGCAGGTAACGTGGTGTACCTGGAGGCGATCTACAAGATCAAAGAGGATGTATCCAGCGGTATTCAGCTCAACACCTCGATGAAATCTGTCGGTGTCTTCCCCAATATGGTGATCCAGATGGTTGCCATTGGCGAGGAGTCCGGTGCGCTTGACGGCATGCTGGACAAGGCTGCAACCTACTACGAGGAAATGGTCGATAACGCGGTAGAAGGACTGACCAGTCTGATGGAACCGTTGATCATGTCATTCCTGGGTGTGGTCATCGGTGGTTTGATTATCGCTATGTATCTGCCGATCTTTGGTATGGGCGACGCAATCGGCGGCGGCTAAACCGCCGGTTCCTGACATGCTACAAGACGTTGCCTTACTACAGGCACACTATCCGCTGTTCGCACCCATGGTGGCCTTTTTATTTGGTGCCGCCATCGGCAGCTTCCTGAACGTGGTCGTTTACCGCGTACCGATCATGTTAATGCAGGACTGGCGCGAGCAGGCGATGGAAATCATCGATGAAAGCCTTGAGCAAAACACGGCCAATCAATCACTGATCGAATCACTCAAGCAGTTGCTTCCTGCCCACAGGGCTAACTTCAATCTGATTGTCCCTGCTTCTACCTGCCCAAGCTGTCAGACCGGAATAAAGCCCTGGCACAATTTACCCATCGTTGGTTACTTCCTGATCCGTGGAAAATGCGCGAACTGCGCTGAGCCCGTCAGTGCCAGATACCCAATGATCGAAACACTCACCGCGGTGCTAACCGCACTGGTGATCTTTCACTTCGGTCCAACACTGCAGGGGCTTGCGGCCTGCGTGCTGACCTGGGGCATGATTGTGCTGGCACTGATTGATTACGATACTCAACTGTTGCCAGACAACATCACCCTGCCGTTTCTTTGGCTCGGTCTACTGGTAAACTACTTCGGCGTCATGACGAGCTTCCAGAATGCATTTATCGGCGCAGTCCTGGGCTACCTTGCGCTCTGGTCCGTATTCCACCTGTTCAAACTGGTGACCGGCAAAGAAGGGATGGGTTATGGCGATTTTAAGATGCTCGCAATGCTTGGGGCCTGGCTGGGAGCACACGTGTTACCGTTGATTATCGTATTCAGCTCTTTTGCGGGCGCATTGATTGGCACAGCGATGATCGTCGGTGGTCGGGACAAGACCAAACCCATCAAGTTCGGTCCCTTCCTGGCGATCGCCGGTTTTATTGCCCTGCTCTGGGGTGAACCGATTATTGACTACTACCTGATGTTAACGAACCCTGGCTTATGACATTTGTGGTCGGGCTAAGAGGCGGTATTGGCACCGGTAAATCTACGGTATCGGACCTATTTGCCTCAAAAGGGATCGTCATCGCTGATGCGGATGTTGCCGCACGCACCGTCGTTGAGCCCGACAAGCCCGCCTACCACGAGATTGTCAGCAAGTTTGGCAACGGCGTACTTCAGGCAGACGGCAGTCTTGACCGGGCGACAATACGGCAGCGAGTCTTCAGCAACGAGGCAGACCGGAAATTTCTGGAACAGGTTACCCATCGCCCTATTATTCAGGACCTTGCGGATACACTTGCCTCTGCCAAAAGCGAATACGCCATTCTGGTGCTATCAACGGGGCTGGGTAAAAACCCAATGATGCAACGACTCCTCGTGGTGGATGCATCGGAAGAGACGCAGATAGCGCGTGTGATGCTACGAGACGACAATGACCGCGCTCAGGTTGAATCTATTCTCGCTGCACAGCCGGGCCGAGCTGATCGAATCGCCGATGCCGACGACCTTATTGTCAATGATGGCGAACCAGCGCAACTTGTCGTGGAAGTTGAAAAACTACATCGGCTATATTTATCGCTAGCCAGGAACAACTGACTTCATATGGCCGATGTGATCGTAAAGTGCCCCACCTGCAATCAGGCTGTTGCCTGGTTACCCACCAGCAAGTACCGACCGTTCTGCAGCGAACGGTGTCGATTAATTGATCTTGGTGAATGGGCAGAGGGTAATCGCTACATTCCAACAGATCCCGAACACGATGATGTCACGGAATCCGACCTGAATGGTGGCGATCTTACTTAAGTGCGATAGTCTGCATTGATCGTGACATAGTCGTGCGACAGGTCACTGGTCCAGACTGTTTCCTGCGCGTCACCCAGGTTGAGATCAACGATAATCGAGATCTCATCTTTAGCCATTACCAGCGCGCCTGCCGCTTCCGTATAGTCGGGATCCCGGCCACCGGCTCGCATCAGGCAGACATCGTCCAGGAATACATCGATCTTTTCCGGGTCTAGCGACGCCTTCGCTTTGCCAATCGCCATCACAATTCGACCCCAGTTTGCATCACTCGCAAACAGCGCCGTCTTCATAAGTGGCGAATTCGCGATAGCATAAGCGACTTCAAGACAGTCGGCTTCACTGGTACCGCCCCTCACCGTGACCGTCACAAACTTTGTCGCACCCTCGGCATCGCGGATGATGCCGTGAGCAAGCTCCTTCATGAGCGATGCCAGTTCAGCCAGAAAGCGCTCAGCAGCCTCACCATCGTCACACGAGACGCCTGACGCACCGGTGGCTGTGAGCATGCAAGAATCATTTGTGGAGGTATCACTATCCACGGTAATTCGGTTAAAAGAGCCTGTCACTGTCGTCTGTAGTGCCGCTTCAAGTGCTGGTCTTGCCAGCCTGGCGTCGGTTGCCACATAAGCCAGCATGGTCGCCATATTTGGCTGAATCATGCCTGCGCCCTTGGCGATCCCGGTGATGGTGACGGTCTGGCCCTGGACGTCGAATTGCCGACTGGCAATTTTTGGCCGGGTATCCGTTGTCATAATACCTTCGGCCGCGGACAACCAGTTTTCTGCCGATAGTTTCGGTACCAGCTCGGGTAATGCGTTCGTGATCATTTCGACCTGCAGTCGCTCGCCAATGACACCGGTCGAAAAAGGCAATGCCTCTTCGGGATGGCAGCCCGTCGCTTGTGATAGTGCCTGACAACAGCCTAAAGCATCGGCGACACCCGCCTCCCCGGTTGCGGCATTAGCATTACCGCTATTGATCAGGAAGTAGCGGCTTTCGCGCGCAGCCAGATGTTTGCGGCCAAGAATGACAGGCGCGGCAGCAAAATGGCTCTGGGTAAAAACACCCGCAGTTGTACTACCCGGTGCAAACTCAAACAAGACCAGATCAGGTGCATCCCCGGCTTTGATGCCGCAGGATACGCTGGCGAGCTGGACACCAGGTACCACCTTGAATTCAGTGTTGGCAGGTCCGACGGCCATTAGCCAAGCTTCCCGTGACAGGACTTATACTTCTTGCCGGAACCACAGGGACAGGGTTCATTCCTGCCTACCTTTTTATCTCTGCGGACAAAAGGCGTGCCGGATTCAGTCTCACTCTGGGATGCGCCCTGTTCTGGCAAGCCACTATTCGATGATGACGTCTGGTAATTCTGTTTCGTTCTGGCCGCTTCTTCCCGCCTGCGTGCCTCCAGTACTTCAGCGTCCTCCTGCGTTTGGAACTGAACGCGGGAAAGAAAACGAACCACCTCAAAACGCACATTACTCAGCAAGGTTTCAAAAAGCTCAAATGCTTCTCGTTTGTACTCATTTTTGGGCTGTTTCTGCGCGTAAGCTCTCAAATGGATGCCCATGCGCAGATGATCCATCGCCGCCAGATGCTCTTTCCAGAGGTTATCCAGAATATCCAGCATGATACGCTTCTCGAACAGCCGAATCTGGGGTCCCACCTGCTCCTCTTTCTTCGCATACTCAGCCCGCACTTCTGCGGCAATTTTTTCGCGCAGGGTTTCTTCGTGCAGCGAGGCATCTTCATCCAGCCATTCGCGAACCGGTAGTTTGATATTAAATTCAGTTTGCAGGCCCTGCTCCAGGCCAGGCACGTCCCACTGCTCTTCGAGACTCTGAGGCGCTATAAAGCCGTCGATAACCTGATTGATTACATCGTCCCAAAGGGCTTCGATAGTTTCAGAGATGTCTTCAGATTCAATCAGCGTGTTTCTTTGGCCATAAATCATCTGCCGCTGATCATTAGCAACATCGTCATATTCAAGCAGCTGCTTTCTGATATCAAAGTTGCGGCTCTCAACCTTTCGTTGCGCCTTTTCAATCGCGTTAGTCACCATCTTGTGTTCGATGGCTTCGCCGTTCTCCATGCCCATGTTCTGCATGAATCCGCGAACCCGATCAGACGCAAAAATGCGCATCAGGTCATCTTCAAGGGACAGATAAAACCGGGAGTGCCCAGGGTCACCTTGACGTCCTGATCGGCCACGCAACTGATTGTCGATACGACGACTTTCATGCCGCTCCGTACCGATGACATGCAAACCACCCGCCTCCAGCACTCGGGTGTGGCTCTCTTCCCAGGCCTGGTCTATCTCGGCCAGTTGCTCATCTGTCGGGTTTTCAAGTTTGCTCTTTTCTTCCTCAGGGTTCCCCCCAAGGATAATGTCAGTTCCTCGGCCTGCCATGTTCGTCGCTATGGTTACGGTGCCGGGCTTACCTGCCTGGGCGATGATCTCCGCTTCTTTTTCATGGAATTTTGCATTCAACACGCTGTGTTTTATCTTCTTTTTCTTCAGCAGGGCGGACAGACGTTCTGAGGATTCAATGGAGGCTGTTCCCACCAGGACGGGCGCATCTTTGGCCAGATAATCTTCGATTTCCTCGGCAATCGCTTCGAATTTCTCCTCGGTTGTCATGAAGATAAGATCGTTGAGATCCTTTCTGACCATGGGCAGGTTTGTGGGGATAACAACCACGTCCAGGGCGTAGATTTGCCTGAATTCAAAAGCCTCGGTATCAGCGGTGCCAGTCATACCGGCCAGTTTCTGGTAGAGCCGGAAATAGTTCTGAAAGGTGGTCGATGCCAGGGTCTGACTTTCGTTCGTGATATTGAGCTTTTCCTTGGCCTCAATCGCCTGGTGTATACCGCCAGACCAACGACGACCGGGCATTGTTCGACCGGTGTGCTCATCAACGATGACAACTTCACCATCCGTCACAATATAGTCCACGTCACGATGAAACAGGCTATAAGCTTTAAGGCCCGCGCTAACATGATGGAGTAACTGAAGATTCGCCGTGCCGTAGAGGCTTTCACCTTCAGCCAGCAAGCCTTTCCGTACCAGCAGATTTTCTACCTTCTGGTGGCCCTCTTCCGTCAGCTCGACATCACGCTGCTTCTCGTCAACGTAGTAGTCGCCAGGCGGCTCGCGTTCTTCAGCGATATCTTCCGGGGTCTTGACCTGTTCGGTAAGGCTGGGAATGATCGTATTAATAGCCTTGTAAATCTCGGCAGTATTTTCGACACCGCCCGAAATGATCAGCGGCGTTCTCGCCTCGTCGATCAAGATGGAGTCCACCTCATCAACAATGGCGAAGTTAAGACCACGTTGAACACGCTCTTCGGCGGAGAACGCCATGTTGTCCCTGAGATAATCAAAACCGAATTCGTTGTTAGTACCGTAGGTGATATCCGCCTGATAGGCAGCTTTCTTTTCTTCAGGGTCCTGCTGTGCATAGACAACGCCAACGGACATACCCAGGGATTCGTAGATGGGCCCCATCCAATCTGCGCCATGCTTGGCAAGGTAGTCGTTGACGGTAACGAGATGTACACCGTCCCCTGCAATCGCATTCAGATAAAGGGCCAGGGTGGCCACCAGCGTTTTACCTTCACCAGTACGCATTTCTGCAATACGGCCTTCGTGGAGTACCAGACCACCAATCATCTGAACGTCGAACAAACGCAACCCCAGCGCACGCTTACCGGCTTCACGAACCGTGGCAAACGCCTCGGGGAGAATCTGCTCGAGCGATTCCCCCTGCGCGAGACGCGCCTTAAAAGTTTCACGCTGGTCCTTGAGATCCTGATCGGTAAGTTTTTCAATATCCGCTTCAAGATCATTAATCTTTTGAACAACGCGGCGCATTCGCTTGAGTTCGCGATCGTTCTTGCTACCAAATATCTTGCTAAATGCCTGCAGTACCATGCTGTTTGTCTCTATCTAAATTAGTGTGCGACGGAGGGTCGCGGCGGAACGTCCTTTCTCAAGGACTATTGCTGTAGACAGACTGGCGTCACCGACTGGCGCGGTGAATATAGGTAGAGGGGTCGACTATCCGGCCGTTTTTGTAAACTTCAAAATGCACGTGAGGGCCGGTAGAACGGCCACTGCTGCCGATAAGCCCGATCACCTCGCCCTTACGGACGATGTCACCTGCTTTCACCTTGAGTTCTTTGTGGTGACCATAACGGGTGGCATAACCACTACCGTGGTTAATCTCCACCATCTTTCCGTAGCCACTGCGGACACCGGAAAAAACAACCACGCCGGCTGCCACAGAGATCACATCTGCGCCTTCTTTGCCCGCGAAATCCACACCATTATGCCAGGCACGTTTGCCGGTAATGGGATCTGTTCGATGACCGAAGCGAGATGACATCCAACCCTTTTTGACCGGGCGGCCAGCCAGGAAGATATCGCGATCCATCTTACGTTTTGCCATCAGTGTTTCGAGAACACCGAGTTGTTGCTCACGATCCTCGATATCCTGGGCCAGCTGCTCCAGCAGATCCATGTATTCCGGTGGATCATAGGCCGCGAGGTCGCTTTCATTCTCAGGACCACCCATTGCCGGCGCCTGGGAGAAGTCAAACTCACCCTCATCAAGGCGGCCGATTCTGGTCAGCCTTTCACCGAGCGCATCCAACCGGACAATTCGTGCCTGAAGCTGGGCTATTCTCAATGCCGAAGCTTCAATCTTGTGTTCTGCGTCTTCTTTGACGTCTGCAACGGTCTGCTGCTGCTCGTCTAGGACATCTCGCCATTTAGCGACCATTTCGCCGGTCAGTGCAGCCTCTCCGACGCCGAGTCGATAGGCAAAGAAACCCGCGGCTGCAGGAAGTGAGATAAGACCGGCCAGGGCAACACCAAAGATAAACGCGTTCGCATTAAAGGAACGATGTTTGCCTGTTCTATTGTCAACAATGATGAACTTCATAGATACTGACTTAACTACCCATCAACGCCGAAAGCCGACTGTGCTTATGCCTCGTGTGCCCAAATCAATCAAGTCCACACGCCAGATTCTCAAAGGCTCTAATCATATACTGCAATCGCTTCTGGCCCAATCCCGCGAACTCATATCAATCCAGGAAATTCTGGATCATTTCGTGGATGGCGATTGTGCAGCGGCCTCCTTAAAAAACAAGGAGTTAGTTATCGCTACTCCGCTGGCGACACAAGCTTCTCAACTGCGATACCGGCAAAAAAAGCTTCTGTCTGTCCTCAGGCGTCAGGGTCTTGACGTTGAATCCATCCGAATCAAGGTCGCACCTGTCATCGAAAAGCCGGCACCACCCGTGTTTGACCGCGATCTTTCCAAGGTTGGCGCCAGGCAGCTGCTGGATACCGCGCAGGACATCGAAGATACATCGCTGAAAACAGCGTTGGAGCGCCTGGCCAGGCACGCCTCTTCCGATGATTGATTAGCGCCTCGGCGCAGGCACTAGGCCTGCGCGAGAGCAAGACCGCCGTAAGAAAATGGCGCGTCTTCGAGGTTGTCGAAGGTCACGATTTCCCAGGCATCTGTATTTTGCAGCAGTTTTTTACGCAGTGCGTGGTTTTCTGTATGGCCTGATTTGTAGCCTTCAAATTCTCCAATCAAACTGTGACCGAGGAGGTAGAGGTCACCGATTGCATCGAGAATCTTGTGTCGAACAAACTCATCCTCATGTCTGAGTCCGTCGTCATTGAGAATTCGGTAGTCATCAACAACAACGGCGTTGTCCAGACTGCCGCCTTGAATCAGGTTTTGTTCGCGTAAATATTCGAAATCCTGCATCAGGCCGAAAGTTCTGGCCCGGCTGACTTCTTTCACAAACGAGGTGGCCGAAAAATCCACCGTCGCCTGTTGTTCCTTAATCACCGCATTGTCATAAACAATGGTATGGCTGACTTTGAAACCATCATAAGGTCGAAGCGCCACTGACTGCCCATACGACCGTTCGCTCTCGTTGTCCGAGATCTGAACGTCTTTTGTGATTCGAATAAACTTCTTGAGCGCATTCTGCTCTTCAATCCCAGCACTCTGAATCAGGAACACAAATGTCGCTGCGCTACCGTCCATGATTGGCATTTCAGGGCCGCTGACTTCCACATAAGCATTATCAATGCTGAGACCACTGAAGGCAGACATCAGATGCTCAATCGTGGAGATCTGCTGACCATCTTTGGCAATCGTCGTTGACAGCATTGTGTCCCCGACAAACTTGGTCAAAGCGGGAATCTCGACTGCTGGATCTGCGTCAACCCGGACGAAAACAATGCCCGTGTCGGCTGGCGCCGGCCGAAGCGTCAAATAGATCTTTTCACCCGTGTGCAGACCAACACCCGTCGCACGAATGACGTTTTTTAGCGTTTTTTGCTTAATCATTATTACTTGAAGTCCCCGAATGCGGCGCGAATACTACCAAACACAAGCCTAAAGCTCCATTAAAAATCCATTTTCTTGGCAGAAAACGCAGAATTACGGTATCAGACTGCATGAACGGTAAATAGTTTCAGTATCGCCCCAAAAAAGCGCGATCCCGCCTCAGAAAAAGTTAGTGCTTACTGACTTCTTCGGGACTACCGTTCATGCGATCTCACAGCCATCAGTCCGCCTGACGCCGCAGAAATGCAGGAATATCGAGATACTCCAGATCCTTTTCTGCACGCAGATCTACCTCATCAGTGCCGTTGACAACAGCGTTCCGGATAACCGTCGGCTTCTCAAAATCCGAGTAATCGGGCACGCCATCGCCGGCAACCTTACGCTTAATCTCATCCGACATCTTAGGCGCTCGATCCAGCTGCGCATGATTACCAAGCCCGGTGGCCACAACCGTGACTCGCAGTTCGTCGCCCATGGTCTCATCAATGACGGTACCCACAACGACGGTGGCGTTCTCGGAAGCAAATTCCTCGACGGTGCCACCCACTTCTGAGAATTCGCCGAGCGAGATATCACTGCCAGCAGCAATATTGACCAGCACACCTCGGGCACCATTGAAGTCAACATCCTCAAGCAGCGGGCTTCGAATAGCAGCTTCAGCTGCCTCGCGCGCACGTCCTTCACCAGACGAAGAGCCACTGCCCATCATCGCCATGCCCATTTCTGACATCACGGTTCGCACGTCAGCGAAGTCGACGTTGATCATACCGGGCCGAATAATCAGATCGGCAATACCCTGCACAGCACCGGAGAGCACATCGTCCACCGAAGCAAACGCTTCCAGTAACGGCGTGTTCTCACCAAGGATGGTAAGCAGCTTCTCGTTTGGAATCGTAATCAGGGAATCAACATGCTGGGAGAGTTCAACAATACCTTCCTCAGCGATTTTCATCCGCTTCTTACCCTCGAACACAAAGGGTTTGGTTACCACCGCGACAGTGAGGATACCCATTTCTTTGGCAACCTCTGCCACAATTGGCGCCGCACCTGTGCCGGTACCACCACCCATGCCTGCGGTAATGAACACCATGTCCGCACCAGCCAGACCTTCGGCAATACGATCTCGGTCTTCAAGTGCCGCATCTTTACCCATAGAGGGATTAGCACCAGCGCCAAGCCCGCGGGTCACACCGCTGCCCAGCTGCAGCAGCGTTCGCGCGCCCAGATTCTTTAGCGCCTGGGCATCCGTGTTGGCGCAGACAAAGTCCACTCCCTGGATGTCCTGACGGACCATGTGTTCAACGGCGTTACCGCCACCGCCACCGACGCCAATCACCTTGATGACCGCGTTTTGTGGTGCACTATCAACGATTTCAAACATTGCTAACCTCCTCAGGTTATCTCGTTTCTATGACTCTTGTTTGGTACAGATACACTTGTTTAGTAGTTCCCCATGAACCAGTTCTTTACTCGCCCCATCATGCCGTCCATACCTGCCGCTGCAGGTACCACAACCGTTTCAGGCTGTTGTTTGGCTCCGTACTGCAGAAGACCCACAGCGGTTGAATAAATAGGATTCCTGACGATGTCCGACAGCCCGGACACGTTCTTTGGCTTACCCAGACTGACTGGCATGTGGAAGATCTCTTCTGCGAGTTCCACCGCGCCTTCTATCTTGGAAGTACCGCCAGTCAGAACAATCCCCGCCGCAATAAGGTCTTCAAAGCCGCTACGACGAAGTTCCGCCTGAATCAGCGTAAACAACTCGTCATATCTGGGTTCAACAACCTCCGCCAGGGCCTGACGCGAAAGGTCACGATCCTGACGATCGCCAACGCTGGGCACTTTCACGGTTTCGTTTTCGCCGGCCAGACTGGCGAGGGCACAGGCGTACTTGATTTTGATCTCTTCAGCGTGAGGTGTAGGGGTCCTCAGTGCCATAGCAATATCGTTAGTAACCTGATCACCTGCGATTGGAATAACGGCCGTATGCCTGATGGCACCGTCAGTGAACACTGCAATATCTGTTGTACCGCCACCGATATCTACAATGCAAACGCCAAGGTTCTTTTCATCTTCAGTCAGCACTGCGTACCCAGATGCAAGCTGTTCAAGAATGATGTCTTCAACATGCAGCCCACACTTACGAATACATTTTTCGATGTTCTGAGCGGCGTTAACGGCACAGGTCACCAGATGCACCTTTGCTTCAAGCCGGACACCAGACATACCGAGCGGCTCTTTAACACCTTCCTGGTTATCGATGACATATTCCTGCGGCAAGATGTGCAGAATCTTTTGATCCGCTGGAATCGCGACGGCCTGCGCCGCGTCAATAACACGATCAATATCGGGCTGGAAGACTTCTTTATCCCTGATCGCAACGATGCCGTGAGAGTTCAAACTCCGGATGTGGCTACCTGCGATACCGGCATAAACCGAATGGATCTGGCAACCCGCCATCAGCTCCGCTTCTTCTATCGCTCGCTGAATTGACTGAACCGTCGATTCGATGTTGACCACAACACCTTTTTTCAGACCCCGGGACGAGTGGCTGCCGATACCGACAATTTCTATCTCACCATCCAATCCTATCTCTGCGACGATAGCGACCACTTTGGACGTGCCAATATCCAGGCCCACAATCATGCGACCTCCAGTTGGACTAGTCATAAGCTTCTTTCCCCTACACTGTTGTTAGCTTCTGTGTTGTTTAGTTCTGCGAGTTCAACCCGGGTGTCCTCTGCAAAATCTACAGCGACACCATTGATATAGCGTGCATCCATTCTTTTGATAACTGCCGCACTATCTTCGGCTTGTAATCTGGTGGCGACGGTCAGGAACCGCTGTGTCCTGGCTTTGAGATCTTCTTTGCCAAGGAGCACTTGAATACCTGCTTCGGTTTCAATCGACCAGGAACCCCGCTCGGTGAGCGAGAGCACGTTCATTTCGTGCTGATGACTACTCAACATCAGGCTTAACTGTTGATACTGTTTCATCACTTCCAACTCGGCACCGGCCGGACCGTAAAGATGAGGCAAGTCACCCACTGGCAGCAGGTTCGTGAACAGCACGCGACCCTGCTCGTTGATAAAGGCATCGTCGTTCCAGTAGGCAATCGCCTGCTCAGTAAATACTTCGAGGTCCAGACCGCTGGGCCAGCCTCTGCGCACATTAACGTGGTGCACCCAGGCAAGATCCTGAACGTGCGCCTGCAGGGCAGCTGCATCCGCTGCAGACAAATCAACACCCTCCAGGTTGCGACGCAAATCACTTAGTTGCTCGGGGGTCAGATCACCCACGATAGAGACGCTATCAATGGAAGACCGGTCAATAGACACGACCGCAAACGACAACAACCCCAGAACCAGGACGGCGGCAACAATAAAGCCGGAGATTGGACGCATCATTCGATCCTCCGTTCAGCCCAACGAGCTGTCAGCATCTGGGCAAGTTTTGCTGTTTCGCCGGCACCCTGTGTCATGACGAGATCTCCGGGTCCCAGAACAGCTTCCAGCGCTGCGGGCACCTGATCCAGCGTCTCAACAAACATGACAGAAACGTCCGTGCGCAACTTCAGTTGCTGGAAAAGGTCAGCGCCCGAAGCGCCGACTATTGGCTCTTCACCTGCCGCGTAGGTATCAAGGAGTAGCAATTCGTCAACCTGGGAAAGCACATCCACGAACTGATCGAATAACTCCGCAGTTCGTGTATATCGATGCGGCTGATAGACCATGACCAGCCGGGATGCTGGCCAGCCTCGACGCACCGCTTCTATAACGGCCTTAACCTCGTTGGGGTGATGGCCGTAGTCATCAACTAACAGAAACTCTCCAGAGTCCTGCTGAAAACGGCCATGGACCTGAAAGCGACGAGATACGCCTTCAAAGTTTTCCAGGCCTCGAACGATATCGTTCTCTGCAATGCCTTCATCTGTCGCCACAGCCACTGCCGCCAGAGCATTAAGCACGTTGACTCTGCCAGGCATACAAAAGTTAACCCGAATATTGTCCTGATGACCTTTTCGGCTGATGGAAAAACTCGAGACCAGGCCATTCTGCTCGAGATCCATCGCCCGGATATCCGCTGTCTCGTCAAAGCCGTAGGTCAGCACAGGTCGCTGTATTCTGGGTAACAGCGACTTGATCACGGGGTCATCCACACAAGCAACAAGCAAACCGTAAAAAGGCAGGTTGTGAACGAATTCAACAAACGCTGACTTTAGCTTCTCGAAGCTCCCTTCATAGTTAGCGAGATGGTCTTTATCGACGTTGGTTAACACAGCAACCATGGGTTGTAAGTGCAGGAACGAGGCATCGCTTTCATCGGCCTCCGCAATCATATAGCGGCTACCGCCAAGCTGCGCATTACTGGCGGCGCTGTTTAAAAGTCCGCCGATCACAAAAGTTGGATCGAGTGCCGCTTCACGGAATACCGAAGCAATAAGGCTGGTGGTGGTGGTCTTGCCATGGGTTCCCGCGACTGCAATGCCATGCCGGTAGCGCATCAACTCACCAAGCATCTCGGCGCGCCTAACGACAGGAATACGCCGCTCATTGGCCGCAACCAGCTCAGGATTAGCAGGATCAATTGCACTGGAGGTGACCAGCACGTCCGTCCCACTGACATGGGCAGCGTCATGACCTAACTGAATAATCGCACCGAGGGTCGCCAGACGCTCTGTTACTGGAGTCCCATGAAGGTCAGACCCGGATATCTCGTAGCCCTGATTCAATAAAACTTCGGCAATACCACACATACCAGCACCGCCAATCCCAACGAAATGTATTCGTTTTATCCGGCGCATTTCTCTCGAATCTATTTTGAAGGCGGATTCAGCCATTACGCTTACCCCGCTTTTCTTCAACTACAGTCTGCCGCGTTTCAAAGTCAATACGCAGGAGAATCGCAATCATCATGCAACTGACAATGAGACTGTTGCCGCCATAACTCATCAGCGGCAGGGTCAATCCTTTGGTCGGGAGCACGCCCAGGTTCACACCGAGATTAATGCTGGCCTGTATCCCAAGAATCAATGCCAGCCCCCAGGCGAGGTAGGCATGAAACATCAGTGCCTTAGCCTTGGCCATGTTGCCGATAACAAGACCCCGAATCACCAGCGCCGCGAACAACAGGATCACAACACCCGCGCCAACAATGCCAAGTTCTTCGGCGATTATGGAGAACAGAAAATCTGTATGCGCTTCTGGCAGGAAAAACAGCTTTTGAATGCTGTTACCCAGGCCGAGTCCTACCCATTCACCGCGACCGAAGGCAATCAACGCCTGGGTCAGCTGATAACCGCTGCCAAACTGGTGTTCCCAGGGATCGGCAAAAGCCGTTAATCGAGCCAGCCGGTAGGGTTGAAGCGTGGCGATTAAGGCCACGGCAGAAACGCACAACGCTACCAGCGGCACAAAGAAACGAAAAGGTACGCCAGCCAGAAAAATCATGCCGATTGCCGCGCTGATAATCACTATCGCCGCGCCAAAATCTGGCTGTCCGAGCAACAGCATCACGATCAGCGTGAGCACGATCAACGGTTTTGCAAAGCCACTTAACGAGGTCTCGATTTCTTCCTTGCGTCGCACCAGATAGCCGGCCATGTAGATCATGACAAACAGTTTCACGAACTCTGAACCCTGCAGACTGAAAGGACCCAGCGCAATCCAGCGGGTTGAACCGTTAACTTCCTTGCCGATGCCAGGCACGAGCACGGCGACCAGAAGCGCAAAAGCCAGACCCAACAGGATCGCATCGTATCGTGCCCACAATTGTATCGGGACGCTGATCGCGACAACCGCCGCCAATCCGCTAATGATCAGGTAGGCACCGTGACGGGTCAGCAGATGAAAAGCGTTATCGTAGGTCTTGGCACCAACCTCCATAGACGCTGAACCAACCATAATCAGACCGTAGAGCAATAAGAACATCGCGATACTGGCGACAATCGGGTCCACAGGTACACTTTCCAAACGAACGAACGTCGGGTTAGCTGATTTTTTGGCCATACTCATGGCGTCAGCCCCTCAACCACACGACGGAAGTCATCACCCCGTGCGGCAAAGTTCGGGTATTGATCCAGGCTGGCGCATCCGGGTGAAAGCATAATGACATCGCCTGGCAAGGCCACTTCCCGGCAAACCTCGACGGCGTTTGCCATAGAATCACAGCGCACCGGATTAACCGCCGAGAAAATTTCCGAAAACAGATCGCTGGACTCACCAATCAGAGCCATGGTGCTGACCTTGGACATGAGTTCATCGGCAATGCCGGTAAAATCCAGTCCTTTTGTCTGCCCACCGGCGATCAGATGGATTCGCCCTGGCATCACCTGGCCTTTAACCGCAGCGAGCATCGCACCGGGATTGGTTGCTTTGGAATCGTTAATACACCGGACACCGTTGATCGTGGCGATCAGTTCGTTGCGATGCTTCAAGCCGGTGAAACTTCTCACAACGTCAAGCATTGGTGTCAGCGCCAGACCCAGCAACGTGCCTATTGCGAGTGCCGCCATGACATTCTCAAGATAGTGAGCCCCGGAGACCTTCAGCTCATCATCACGCAACAATCGCTCGGTGCCGCGCATCACAAACCAGTGACCGTCTTCTTCCAGCAGACCAAATGCCGCCTCAGAGTCTGGTGCATCAAGTCCAATGCTGAAAACTTCCCGATCAGACAGATCCGGATCGAAGCCAAGCGAACGACTGACAACGGCTTTACTGCAATGACGATAGATCGCCAATTTCGTCTGATAATAAGCATCGGCACTTGAGTAGCGGTCGAGATGGTCCGGCGAAAGATTAAGGACAACGGCCACTTCCGACGGCAACGCTGTAGCCAACTCCAGTTGATAGCTGGAAACTTCGACCACGTAGAAATCAACTTCGTCTGACAGGACATCCAGCACTGGCGTACCTATGTTGCCTGCAAGCACTACACCACTGCGCTGTTGCGACAAAATCTCAAAGACCAGTTGGCTAACTGTGGACTTGCCGTTGGTCCCGGTGACGGCAACAATCGGACTTTTAGCCAGTTCGCCAAACAGCTCAACATCGCCACGAATGGTGATGCGCTTGGCTGAGGCAGCTTGAAGCATCGGATGCGCAAGCGGCACACCAGGACTCAGGAATATCTCGTCAACCTCATCAAGCTTCATATCGACTATCGGGCTAACATCAGCGGAACCGACAATCGCTTTCAGCGTGGACATGTTTTCCTGACGGGGATTATCGTCGAAGACAGAAAATGACTCGCCAGCTGCCGCAAGATATCGAGCGAAACTGAGTCCCGTCTCTCCGAGGCCAACAATCACTTTACGCCTCCTCGCCATGTTTCACCGCCACAGCGTGCAGCCACGTCTCAACGATCTCTGTATCGCTGAAATGAACCCTGCCCGTTTTCGTTTCCTGATAGTCCTCGTGCCCTTTGCCGGCGATCAAGACCACGTCAGATGGCCCTGCTGTGTTCAACGCACGCTCAATCGCCTGCCTGCGATCGAGTTCTATAATCGGAGTTCGCGATAGCCCATCGGCAATCTGATTGACAATGTCTTCGGGATTCTCGCTTCTTGGGTTGTCACTGGTGAGCAGCACCTGATCTGCCAATCGCTCGGCGACTGCACCCATCAGTGGTCGTTTGCTGCGATCTCGATCTCCGCCGCACCCGAAAACACAATAAACCGTTGCGTCTGAAAAGTGCTGTCTAACCGCTTCAAGCGCCTTGCTCATAGCATCCGGTGTATGCGCATAGTCAATAATGGCGGTGGGTTGACCAACCTGCCTGATGACCTCCATCCGCCCGGCGACTGGCGACACGCCTGCAAGCCCGGCGATAATCTTTTCAGCATTCCAGGACATCGCATGCAGGGTCGCTATAACGGCCAGAACGTTCTCTACATTAAAGGCGCCTAATAGCGGCAACTGTATCGACAAGAACTGGTCAGCACATTGACAGGAGATAGCAATGCCAGACTCATCCATCGTTGCTTTGTGCAAACTGACATCTGCAGACTGACGGGCACTGTAGGTAACCACATCAACATCCGCGGGCAGGCGCGAAATCAGCGCCTCAGCAAATCCGTCATCAATGTTAACTACAGCTCTAGACAGCGCCGGTAGGTGAAACAGTTTTTCCTTGGCAGCCTGATAGGCTGCAAAAGAACCGTGATAATCCAGATGATCATGTGTGATATTGGTCAGCACAGCGATATCAATACCGCTAGCCACCAGTCGATGCTGAACAATCCCGTGCGAAGAGGCTTCAAGCACCACCGTGCCACACCCCATGTCATTAAGTTCTGCCAACCTGCGTTGCATGTCCAAAGCTGGCGGCGTTGTCAGACCAGGCTCTCGTAAATCACCTGGTTTTCCGTGCCCCATCGTGCCAATCACACCACAAGACTCACCACCCGTGATCAGTGCGCTCGCCAGCAACTGCGTAAAGGAGGTTTTACCGTTGGTTCCGGTGACCCCGACAACCGTCATTTGCTGGCCAGGATAGCCGTAGTAGCGTGCGGCAAGCTCACCAACCCGCGTTGCCAGAGCTTTAACCGGGACGATGGGGATGGTTGTCTGCCTCGAATAGGGCGCGTCACAGACAATAGCTGCAGCGCCATCCGTTAGCGCTGAATCAATGAAATCACGTCCATCGACGGTTTCACCTCTAACCGCAAAAAACAGATCGCCTGGTGACACGCGCCGGCTGTCGTCGGTGACACCAGATATCTTAAGGGCCGGCACCGACAGACCATCCGCCGCATCACCCTGCACAATGTCCGACAACAGCATTTCAGCGCGCATCATCAGACTGCATCCTTACTGCGTGGTGGCACATTCAACACCCGCAGCGCGTTCTGCATCACTCTGGAGAAAACCGGCGCAGCGATAGCGCCGCCACCGGACTGTTCTGATTTCGGCTCATTAATGAGCACAACACCAACCAGCCTGGGGTTTTTCAGTGGCGCCATGCCGGCGAAGAACGCGAGGTGCTGAGTATCCTGATAACCCTGCGCGCTTATCTTCCGGACCGTGCCGGTTTTACCCGCAACCTCATAACCACTGACTGCCGCGCGTGTCGCGGTACCCTCGGTCACTACTGTGGCAAGCATTGCCTTTAGCTGATCCGCAATTTCAGGCGCATATATTCGCTGGTCATTACCACTGACGTTGTCGATCAGGCTGATCTCTCGTTTTATGCCCCCTGAAGCGATCGCCAGGTAGGCTGCAGCGAGTTGGATAGGTGTGACCGTCAATCCGTAACCATAGGCGAAGGTCGCCCGGTCAATATCTTTCCAGCGTCGGTGATTAGGCAGATAACCCGTACTTTCACCAGGAAAGCCGGTTCCGACATCCCGACCAAATCCCAGCTGTTCAAACATGCCCCAGACTTCATATTCATTAAGATCGAGCGCCAGTTTCGAGATGCCCACCTGACTGGAATGGGCGATGATTTCACCCAGGTTCATCACACCCCGGTCACGAGGATCTCTGACGGTAAAGTTGCCTACCCTGACGAATCCCGGGGAGGTATCAATAGTTGATTCAGGACTGTATTGACCAGACCGAAGCGCCACACCAACGGTAAATGGTTTAACCGTGGAACCAGGCTCAAACACGTCTGTCAGAGCCCGGTTGCGCACCGCATCCAGATTCAAATCAACCCGGTTATTCGGGTTGTAGGACGGCTGATTCACCATCGCCAGCACATGACCGGTCTCAACATCCAGCACGACCACAGAACCGGACTGTGCCTGATAGTGCTGAACGGCGGACTTCAGTTCTCGATAAGCAAGATACTGGAGCCGCAGGTCCAGGGTGAGCGTCAGACTTTTACCCGGCTCAGCTTCAGCCACCGGCTTCACATCTCTGACAATTTCGCCGTACAGATTCTTGAGCACCTTTTTCTTGCCCGGCGCGCCTGCGAGCCACTTGTCAAAGGAGAGCTCCAGACCTTCTTGCCCCTTATCGTCGATGTTAGTAAATCCAACGACGTGCGCGGCCACTTCACCAGCGGGATAAAACCGGTGATATTCACGCTCTGCGTAGATACCAGGAATCTTCAAAGCGAGAATTTCCCTCGCTTCCGCTGGCGGCAGATGTCTTCTCAGATAAACAAAGTTTCTCTTGCGTGAGTCTTCGAGTTTTTGCTGAAACACCTGCTGATCAACACTCAGGAAATCAGTCAGAGGCGCAATATTCTGCTCGGAGTCGAGCACCTCACCAGGATTCGCCCAAAGAGACAGCACCGGTGTGCTGACCGCAAGAGGCTTTCCAGAACGATCCTGAATAATGCCGCGATGGGCGTTGATTCGCTCCATTCGGATGGTCCGCGCATCGCCCTGATCCTGCAGAAAATCTTTGTCAACGATTTGCAGGTACCAGAGACGGACCATCATACCGACAGACAGCAGGACGATGATCAAAGCAACAAAATGTACTCTGCCCAGGGTCATCGGACCACCACCATGTCTTCGGTAGAAGGTGGCTGCATCTCCAGCTTGTCTCTCGCGAGCTCATTCAACCGGGTGTAATCCGCCCACGCGCTTTGCTCCAACAGGAGTTTTTCATACTCATGCTCCAGATCATCATGGTCTTTTTCGAGGCGCTGTAGATCTCGATACATGTTTCGTGTTTCGTGCGCCGAATACGCGACACCAAGTGCGGAAACGACAACAACCAGAGCCAATGTTGAACCCAGCAGAGAATGCCGGGAAAGCAACCAACCAATGAGTTGTCTCAGGATTTCAGGCATCACAGCTTCTCCGCGATGCGCATGATTGAACTGCGGGCCCGCCGGTTAGACGAGATTTCTTGTTCACTGGCACGGACAGGTTTGCCAAGGATCCGTACATAGCGCTTGATGTCTGCATCACGCACCGGCAATCGCGAGGGTAACTCTTCACCTTTGGCCATTCTCCTGAGGAACCGCTTTACGATTCGGTCCTCCAGGGAGTGGAAGCTGATAACCACCAGTCGGCCACCGGAGTTCAACAATTCGATAACATCGTCGAGGCAGTTTTCCAGTTCTTCCAGTTCGTGATTGACCTGTATCCGAACAGCCTGAAAGGTGCGGGTGGCTGGGTGTTTGTGTTTCTCTCGTCGCGGGATTGAGGTTTCCACGATCTGCACCAGTTTTTCGGTCGTATCAATTGGTGCTTCTTCTCTTGTATCAACAATCTTTCTTGCAATTCGACGCGCAAACCTTTCTTCGCCGTAACGTTTAAGGACCAGCGTTATCTCATCTTCTGAGGCTTTCGCTAACCACTGTGCGGCTGTTGGCCCCTGGGAGGTATCCATGCGCATATCCAGCGGACCAGATTGCTGAAACGAGAACCCCCTGACACCTTCATCGAGTTGTGGCGATGAGACACCTAAATCCATCAGGACACCGTCAATACCGGTCAACTGATGTTTTTCAGTGATCGCCCTCAGCGCAGAGAAAGGACCGTGCTCAACCAAAACACGCTCGTCATCCCCGAACCGTTCGCGGGCATGCGCAACAGCGGTAACATCACGATCAACCACAAGCAGGCGGCCGTCGGGGAGTAAATTGTCAGCAATAGCCTGGCTGTGCCCTCCTCGACCATAAGTACAATCAACGTAGGTACCGCTACGATTAGTCATCAGGGCGTGGACAGCCTCTTCGAGCAGGACTGTTTGATGTGGCGCCGACATGTCCGCGAGACCTACAGAGACAGTGACTGAAGTTCTTCGGGTAATTCCAGGCTGGACGGATCTTCCAGCCAGGAATCTCTACGTGCTATCCAGGCGCTCTCGCTCCAGAGCTCCAGCTTTTTGCCTTGGCCCAGGAGCACACCCTTCTTTTCGAGTTGCGCGTACTCACGAAGTGGCGGCGTGAGCAGGATACGACCACTGTTATCCATTTGGATATCTGTGGCATGTCCGATCAGCAGTCGCTGTACACGTCGAGCAGCGACGTTAAAGCTGGGCAACGCTTCTACCTTGCGCTGAATGTCATCCCAATCCGGTTGCGGGTAGATGAGCAGACACTTTTCCTCGGTATCGATGGTAACAACCATTTCGCCGTTGCAATGGTTCAGGAGTTGGTCCCGGAAACGCGCAGGAATCGCTATACGACCCTTCGCATCCACGTTGACGTTGTTTACACCCCGAAACATCTCTTTATTCTCATCCCGTTAACTGCAAAATGAGGTCAATGTGTATTGCGCTAGCCCCAGAGGTTCATCTCAAAGGAAATCCCACTATTCACAGGAAATCTAACAACTCACAAAAATCCCACAAAATGACACTTTTACCCACTTTTCCTCACTGCGAACCTTAAAAAGGGGTGCAGGGTGTGTCAAGCAATGAAAGATTCAATTTGTCCTTAAAACACAATAACTTAGGTGCATATTTGAAGGCTGGTACAGCGCTGTTTCGGGAAAGCGATAGATAACAGCCAGATACCCGCACAACTTAAAGTAGATTGTGAGGTTGGGATTTTTGAGACTGTTTTGTACTTAAGGAGGCGTTTTATATGCCAGTTAGACATAACGCGCTTGGCTAAACGGACAGACCGTCAAATTCAGTGAGACGAGATATCGATCTCAAGCGAGCTGGAGATCGCGAAAGCTTGAAATCGGAGTCAGCCGATAAGCCGGGTTCTGTCATGGACAATCATTCATCTGTGATGCCTGTCGCCAGACACCTATAGCGACCTACCCGAACCCCATCGCGGGTCACGATTAACGGGTTCCTATTTGGTCTTGCTCCGAGTGGGGTTTACACTGCCACGCCCGTTGCCGGCCGCGCGGTGCGCTCTTACCGCACCATTTCACCCTTACCTCCGAAGAGGCGGTATATTTTCTGCTGCACTTTCCGTAGGCTCGCGCCTCCCAGGCGTTACCTGGCACTCTACCCTGCGGAGCCCGGACTTTCCTCCCTGAATAAATCAGAGCGATTGCCTGGCTGACTCCAGCAGAGAGCCTAACGGCCTGGCGGGTCTAGCTCAAGAATTTTCGGAACCCGGGCCATCATCATGCGCCCTATCATTTCGCAGGACCAGCGCGCGATCATAAAGCTCGCTTCTGGACGCAGCCACCAGTTTGGCAGCCACACCGGCAGCCTTGGAGGGTGGCAGCTCGGTCAACAGTGCTGTCAGCAAATCGTCGGCATCCAGTTGATCAGCCGCTTCGGGTCCCGAGACGACCAGCACAAACTCACCTTTCTGTGGGATGCTGCCATCAGCTAACTGGGCCGCCAGCTCAGCGGCAGTGCCGGAAACTATCTGTTCAAACGTTTTGGTCAACTCACGGCAGACGGTCAGCTGTCGATTGGCACCCAGAGTCGAGACTATCGCCGCAATCGTATCGACAATACGATGCGGAGCCTCAAAATAAACCTGGGTGTGTAGGAAACGCGCCGCTGTTTTTAAGGTAGCCGTCTTCGCACCCGCTTTTGCTGGCAGAAAACCCATAAAAGTAAACCTGTCTGTCGGTAGCCCAGCAACTGAAAGCGCTGCGGTCAGCGCACTGGGTCCGGCAATCGGTACAACGCGAATGCCACGCTCATGACAGGCTTTAACAAGCTCGAAACCCGGATCAGAAATCAGCGGGGTGCCGGCGTCTGACACGACAGCAATATCTTGACCGGCGGCCAATAGTTGCAATAGTCCTCGCGTGGACTCTGCTTCATTGTGGGCGTGCATCGCCAGCATCCGGGTCGAGATGTTTAAATGCGCCAGCAGCTGACCGGTATGCCTGGAGTCTTCGACCGCAATAACATCCACATCCCGCAGTGTTGCTTGCACCCTAGCAGAGAGATCCGCCAGATTGCCAATAGGTGTTGCAACGACAAAAAGTGTAGCCAATAGATTACTCGCAGTCTGGCAATTGAAGGGACACAGGAAACCAGAAGTTGTGTGATAATTCCTACCACAAGTGTAGCCGAACTCGAATGAACAGATTACCCCTCATTACATTAATCATCATCACTAGCGTGCTGGCTGGCTGTACGACGCCCACAGTGGACCAGACGCCTGAAACAAAGACCGTCACAACGCGTGCTGACCAGCGAGGGATCGACAGATTACTACTCGAAGCAGGCAGAACCGTACCACCCAGGTCCACCGAGCTCAGCTTGCGCGCTGCTGCGCTTGCCCTCGAAGGGGGCGACCCTGAACTGGTTCGTCGCATATTGGACGCGGTGGAGTCTCCCTACATTAATGACGCTACCACTCTGGAGTACGGTTTTCTGAGTGCCGAAATCGCGCTCTATGATGAGGCACCACGGACTGCTATCAACCTTCTGGATGACCGCAGATTCGTTGCGGTCAGACTGGATACTAAACAGCAGATAAAGGTTGGTGAACTGCGAGCGCGTGCCTACAAAATGGGCCGCAGCTACCTGGCTAGTGCCAGAGAGTTAATCTACATCAACCAGTTGCTCGAACCGGCAATGCGTCAAGCCAATCATGAAGAAATCTTTTCCACCCTGCTCTATTTGAACGAGGAAACCCTTGAGCAGCATGCCAACAGGAGTATCACCAGTGAAGTGCGTGGCTGGCTCTCTCTCGCATCACTAACAAAACGTTATCAGGACGATCCGCTGCGCCAGTTAAACGCGCTGAAACAATGGCGCATTGCCTGGCCAAACCATCCGGCGGCTATCAGCGCCCCGGCTTCGCTACAGATGTTGTCCAGAATCGTCGAGGAACGCCCGGAAAACATCGCGCTGCTGCTGCCGCTGCGGGGTGAGCTCGGCAATATCGGTCGAGCCATTCGCGATGGCTACATTGCAGCTCACTACGAGCTAACGCCAGCATCCAGCATCCGGTTCTACGACTCCACCCAGGCCGATATTCTCGAAACCTACAATCGCGCTGTTGCAGATGGCGCGGAAATCATTATCGGCCCGCTAGCAAGAGAAAAAGTTACCCGCCTGGCAAGACAGCCCCTTAGCATTCCCGTTATCACGCTGAACAGGACCACCAGCGGCGAAGTAAACCCGAACCTTTATCAGTTTGGTCTGGCGCCCGAAGATGAATCGGCTCAAGTGGCTGCCCAGGTCCATCGCGAGGGGCGCCTTAGCGGACTTGTCATTGCCCCGGACACGGAATGGGGAGACCGGAATTTCGCGGCCTTCGCCGACGAATTCACATCCCTCGGCGGTGTCATTGTGGACAGTGCTCGCTATCAGAACCAGAGAGACTATTCTGACCTGGTTAAATCACTGCTTGATGTGGATAACAGCGAATCAAGGGCAGCGAACCTAAGACGAATCACAGGTGAAAGGTTTGAGTTCACCGCTCGTCGGCGGCAGGACATCGACTTTATTTTCCTGCTGGCTAACACCACACAAGCCCGAGGCATCAATCCCACACTGGCATTCTTCTATGCCGAGGACATCCCTGTTTATGCGACGTCCCACGTGTACGAAAACACCGACTCCCGAATTGACGCCATTGATCTAAATGGCATTCGTTTCTGCGATATCCCCTGGAAATTGACAGATGATGATCAGACACAAATGCTCATACAAAACACCTGGCAAACGGCTTCATCTTCCCTGGCACCCTTTTATGCGATGGGTGTAGACGCACATAGACTCTATCCGAGGCTGCAGCAACTAAAGGAGTATCCACAGGAAAGAGTTTTTGGCTCCACGGGCATGCTGGCATTGAATCAAGACAACGTGATAACCCGAACGCTGATGTGGGCTCAGTTCAAGGAGGGCGAAGCTGTTTCTGTCCCCATGATCTTCGGCTTGTGAAAACGACAGAAACTGGCGCGGCAGCTGAACGACGCGCTGAAAAGTTTCTTAGGTCAAAAAGATTTAAACTTCTGCATCGAAACTTTCGCGCACGAACAGGCGAAATCGATCTGATCATGAGCCAGAGCGACCTGCTTGTATTCGTCGAAGTTAGAAAGCGGACGAATCCCAATTTCGGAACCGGCGCAGAAAGTATCACTGCAGCCAAGCAAAGAAAGATCATCAATACTGCTAGCCTTTACCTGCAAAAATATGGCGAGCAATGGAAACAATACCGCTTCGATGTGGTCTCAATTGGCGAGGATATTCATTGGATACCCAACGCCTTTACCCTAGACTAGATCACATCAGACTATGAAAAAAACTCTCACACTTATCTTTATTGTTGCTCTCCTTGGTGGTTGCACAACAGCATCAATCAGCGAAAGCTTTGATGACACGCGCAACGAATCGCTTGCGAAGAAGCGAATTGCAGACGCTCACCCTGCGCTGGCCGAAGCCAATATCAGCGTTACCAGCTACGACGGCATTATATTGCTAACGGGTCAGGTGCCGTCCGCTGATCTCATTCCAATCGCAACGCGCGAGGTTGAACCACTACGGAATGTTCGAAAAGTACATAACGAACTACTCGTAGCCGGGGAAACTTCTCTGCTATCCAGAACCAATGACTCCTGGCTGACCACGAAAGTAAAATCAGCACTTGCCGCAAACGAAGACACTGAAGCATCAAGAATCAAGGTCGTCACAGAAAACGAGGTGGTCTATCTGATGGGGCTGCTTACCCGGGCCGAGGCCGACGCCTCAGTCAAGGTAACGCGAGATGTCCAGGGCGTGCAGAAAATCGTTAAGGTGTTTGAGTACATCAATTAACACCGAGTCAGCCAGAGCCGCGCTAAAACTTCAGCTATTTAACAACCTTCAATGCCGGTGGACCTTTCCCTTTTTCCGGTGGTGAGTCCGGTGAAACGGGATCTGGCGATGGCGCGTCTGGCGGCGTTGAATCCGGCGGATCCTGTTCCTCGCGAGGAAACCACATGCCTTCACCATTTTCCTTTGCAATGATCCCCATGACCGCGTCGATGGGTGCGCAGATTTCGTGGGCAACGCCAGAGAATCTGCCACTGAACATCACATAATCAGAAGAGATGGAAAGATCCCGGATTGCAGTCGGACTGATGTTCAGAACGATCTGGCCATCTTTGACGAACTCACGCGGTACCGACACCTCATCCATCGTTGAATCAACGATCAGATAAGGCGTACAGTCGTTATCGAGAATCCAGTCGTTAATGGCTCGAATCAGGTACGGTACCGATGAATTCATACGTGCGAATCAACTGATAATCAGTCCCGCATATCCAGTTCTGCTTCACTCAGTGAAGACTGAAAAGCGTCGCGCTCGAATATACGGTCCATGTACTCGTGGATCGGCTTGCCATGCTTGGGAGGCAAATCAATGCCAAGCACAGGTAGACGCCAAAGAATCGGAGCAACGCAACAATCCACCAATGTGAACTCTTCACTCATGAAGAACGGCTTGTCAGCAAAGATCGGCGCAATGGCAACGAGACTCTCGCGCAGTTCTTTTCGTGCTTTGTCGATGACCGTATCTTTCGAACGGCCAGCGATGATCGTATCTACATAACCACACCAGTCACGCTGAATCCGATACACAAACAATCGACTCTGCGCTCTTGCAACAGGATAGACCGGCAGCAATGGCGGATGCGGGAAGCGTTCGTCCAGGTACTCCATGATCACCTGCGACTCATAGAGTACGAGGTCTCTGTCAACCAGGGTTGGCAGGCTGTTATAGGGGTTTAACCCGGCGAGGTCTTCCGGCATGCTGCCCGGCTCGACGTCAATGATTTCAACGGCGACCCCTTTTTCTGCCAGCACAAGACGAACCCGCTGGCTGTAATGGTCATTACCATCCGAATAAAAAATCATTGATGAATGTTTGGCTACAACGCCCATCCGTCACCTCTTCATAATTGTCAGTAAATTGGCCCCTGACCTCGGAAGGTCAGGGGCGGAATTTGTTAGTGGAACTCTTTGGTGTACTCGCGGCCCAGCAACAAGGTGAATACAAAGAAGAACGCCAGAAACATCAGCACATAGACACCGATTCTTTCTCGCTCGAGTCGGCTTGGGTCTGCCGTGTAGGTAAGAAAGTTCGTCAGATCGTAGATAAGCTCATCGTATTCTTCCGGAGACAGTTCACCTGTGCCTTCGACCAGCGCCAAAGGACTGAATCCACGTTCTATGAGCTCATCAGCACACACTTCTTCGGTGATAGGTTCGCCGGAAAGCGGGTCACGCATCTCGCCCCCATTCGGCGCGAGCTGAGGAATCTGTTTACACACTTTTTGTTGCACACCCTGCAATTCAATCAACGGATGTGGCATACCTACGTTCTCGAACAGCAAATTATTGACACCGAACGGTCTGGTCGGATCCTCATAAAAAACCCGCATGTAGGTATAGAGATACTCGGGGCCCTTCTTAAGCCGGGTATAAAGCGTCAGATCCGGAGGTACCGAACCAAACCACTGCTTGGCGTTGTCCACGGAGAGCGTGTTTTCCATGTGGTCCCCGAATCTCGCTGTGGGCTCGAAAACCAGATGTTCCATCATCAGATCCTGCGGAATACCGAGGTCTTGCGCGGTCCGGTTATAACGCTGGTACTGCAGACTGTGGCAGCCCATACAGTAGTTCATGAACGTTTGCGCACCACGCTGCAAGGAGGCCTGATCACGGAAGTCAGGTTCCATGTCATCCAGCGGAATCGGTGCATCGCCGCCTGCCGCCCACACTAGACCTGGTAACAATAAAAATAAGGCAAATAACGTCTTCATCGCATCGTCACCCTTTCTGGAACTGGTTTCGTCTTTTCAACGCTGGTATACCAGGGCATGAGCAGGAAGTAACCGAAGTAGATCGCGGTACAGACCTGCGCCAGGAGCGTACGCCCCGGCGTTGGATGCTGTACACCCAGGTAACCCAGAATAAAGAACGAAACTACAAACACTGCCAGGAACCACTTACTAGCCAGCCCCTTGTAACGGATTGATTTGACCGGTGACTTATCGAGCCAGGGCAGTACCGCTGGTAACGCAATGGCGCCAGCCATGACAACAAGTCCCCAGAACTTCGCATCAAGCCCGAACAGCGGGAAGGTTGCAGCTCGCAGCATCGAATAGAACGGTGTGTAATACCAGACAGGCGCGATGAGATCCGGCGTCTTGAGCGGATCAGCAGGCTCGTAGTTAGGGGCCTCAATCAGATAACCACCGCCGTCCGGGAAATAGAACATGACGATGGAGAACAGGAACAGGAACCCAACAATAGCTGGCAGATCGTGTCCGATGGTGTAAGCCGGGTGGAACGGAATGCCATCTACAGGCTTGCCGTCTTCATCCAGATCTTTCTTGATATCAACGCCATCCGGGTTATTTGAGCCAACCTCGTGCAGGGCAAGAATATGAAGGAACACCAGAACGATCAGCACCAGAGGAATCAACACAACATGCAATGCAAAGAATCGATTCAGTGTGATACCTGAAATGTTGAAGTCACCACGGACCCAGGTTGCCAGGGATTCACCCACAAAAGGAATGGCACCCGCCAGCGACACAATGACCTGTCCAGCCCAGAACGACATATTCCCCCAGGGCAACAGATAGCCGAAGAAACCCTCTGCCATCAGAGCCACGTAGATCAACATACCGAGAATCCAGATCAATTCTCTTGGCTTTTGATAGGACCCGTACATCAGGCCACGGAACATGTGCAGATACACAACGAGGAAGAAGGCAGAAGCACCTGTGGAATGCATATAACGAAGCATCCAACCGTATTCCACGTCACGCATGATGTATTCAACCGATGCAAAGGCACCATCGGCACTGGGCACGTAGCTCATGGTAAGCCAGATGCCCGTCAACAGCTGATTGACCAGCACGACAACCGAGAGTACGCCGAAGAAATACCAGAAGTTGAAGTTCTTCGGTGCGTAATACTTGGACAGATGCTTCTCATAGGTCTCTGTGACCGGCAGACGGGCATCAACCCAATCCATAACATTCTTGAATGATTGTTGAATGACTGACATCAGGCAATTCCCTCATCTTCGCCGATAACGATTACAGAATCGCTTTCATAGTAATGCGGCGGGACCTCGAGATTAGAGGGTGCCGGAACACCGGTATAGACCCGACCAGCCATATCGAACTTGGAGCCATGACAGGGGCAGAAAAATCCGCCGATCCACTCAGCATCAAACTGTTCTGGCTGAATTTCCGGTCGATATTTGGGGGAACATGAAAGATGAGTGCAAAGCCCGACGAGCACGAGCACGTCCGGTTTGATTGAGCGCGTATCGTTCTGCGCATACACCGGCTGCATCTCGCGCTCAGAATCTGGATCTGCGAGCCGATCATTCTTGGAATTCAGTCGCTCCAGCATATCCTCTGAACGCTTGACCACGAAGATTGGCTTGTCTCGCCATGCTGGAATTGGACCGAGAATTTCGCCGACACCAACCTTGCTGATATCGACTTTAACTGGTGCACCGGCGGCTAATGCTTTCGCGCTGGGATTCCAGGAACCGACAAATGGTACGGCGGCACCCACAACTCCAGCAGCTCCAACCACAGACGTTGCCCCAATCAGAAAATTGCGGCGTCCAGTGTTGACGCTTTTTTCACTCACTTTGAATCTCCCTTACCGAAACTACAGCCACCCAGGGTACGATTTCCAAGGTGGGAACGGCCCCCAAACGGGCGGACGAATTCTACCACAGATGGTAGGGAAAATGTTGTGGGACCGGGGATTTATCTGGCGTTTTTCCAAGCTGTCCAAGGGCCTGAATTGGCCCTGAGATTTTAGCGTTTGGAGAACTGCGGCTTCTTACGTGCTTTACGCAGGCCGACCTTCTTACGCTCGACGGAACGCGCGTCTCTGGTAACAAATCCAGCACTACGCAGCGTTGGGCGCAAAGTCTCGTCGTACTCCATTAAGGCTCGAGTGATCCCATGACGAATAGCACCGGCCTGGCCAAAACCACCGCCACCGCGAACTGTCACGTGAAAATCAAACTTGTCACCACCTTCTACCAGATCAAGCGGCTGGCGAACGATCATTCGCGCTGTTTCTCGCCCAAAATACTCATCGAGGCTGCGCTTGTTGACATTGATCTTGCCATCACCCGGTGTCATGTAGACCCTGGCTTTTGCTGATTTTCGTCGTCCGGTTCCGTAGTACTGTGTCATATTAGTTTTTCTCTTGAGCACAAGCTTAGTGCTGGCTTAAATTTCTAACATTTTGGGTTGTTGGGCTGCATGTGGATGCTCGCCACCCGCATAGACCTTCAGCTTTGACAGCATGCCACGGCTGAGCTTGTTCTTCGGCATCATGCCTTTGACGGCCTTCTCTATCACCCGTTCTGGCGCCTTGTCGATCAGCTTTTCAAAGGAAATGGACTTGATACCACCGGGATAGCCCGTGTGATGATGATACATCTTGTCGGTCGTCTTATTACCGCTCACCTTGATCTTCTCGGCATTGACAACAATGACGTAGTCACCGGTATCGACATGAGGCGTGAACTCGGGTTTATGTTTGCCGCGGAGTCGGTTGGCGACTTCTGTACTGAGACGACCCAGAGTTTTGTCAGTCGCATCAACGACATACCAGCTACGCGTCACAGATTCTTTCTTTGCGCTTAATGTTTTCATTATTGAAAGTCTATTTATGCCTGTAATGCCCCAGCAAAAAGTCTTTCACAGACAATCACATAGAGCAGGAATTTGGGAGCGCGAATATTACCCAAGCCACCGCCTCGTTGCAAGGCGTGAGTTAAAAAAGCATTTTTCGACAAGAGCAACCCTAACACATTGTATTTAATAAGATTTCCTCGCTACGGGCGGTGTTCAGTCGCGAGATATTCTTTCGATTGCATTTCCTGCAGTCGACTTTCGGTGCGCTGAAATTCGAACGTTAGCCGCTGCCCCTGATACAACTCATAAATCGGTGCCTCTGCTGACAGGATCAATTTCACATGACGATCATAGAACTCGTCCACCAGGCTGATAAATCGCCTGGCTTGATCCTCTCTCTTTTCAGTAAAAACGGGCACATTACCGATCAAAACTGTCTGAAAAAGCCTGGCTAGCTCAATGTAATCATTCTGGCTCCTGGGACCATCACAAAGCGCCAGAAAATCAAACCAGGCGACACCGTCCCCACACCGCCTGGTCCCTATCTCGCGACCCTCGATCGGTAGCACGACATCCGCTCGACCTTCATCCGGAGAGATACTGAAAAAAGCGGCCTTGAGTCCCGACTCCGCGGCGCTATCCAGCGGGTAATGATAAATTTCCGCAGACTGCAATGCGCGCAGTCGATAATCCACACCACCATCCATGTTGTGAACCCGCGTGTGCGCGTTCAACAGGGCGATGGCTGGCAGGAACTTGCGCCGCTGCAGACCATTCTCATAGAGATGATCAGGCTCAACGTTGGAGGTCGCAACCAGTGTCACACCTCTGGCAAAGAGTTCATCAAGCAGGCCGGCGAGCAGCATAGCGTCAGTAATATCGCTAACAAAAAACTCATCAAAGCAGATGACCCTCGCCTCACTGGCAAAACCCGCCGCCACTTTTTTAAGCGGATTAGGCTCGCCCTGCAGCTCGCGCAGTCCTGTGTGCACTTCTTTCATAAAACGGTGAAAGTGCAGCCGTTTCTTCGCAACGAAGGGCAAAGATTCGTAAAACAGATCCATCAGAAACGTTTTACCGCGGCCGACACCACCCCAAAAATACAAGCCCTTGACGGGTGGCAGAGGTGCGCCACGACCCAGCAATCGGGCAAGTAGTCGAGACGGCGGTGGTGGCCGACAGAGGTCATCAAACAACGCTTGCAGCAATTTTACCGCCTCGTGCTGCGACTCATCTGACTGGTATTCGCCTGACTTCAGGCCGGCTTCGTATCGCTCAAGAGGTCCAGACATCGGGCTTGTAATCAACCCCTGACACGGACTCTTGCGGACTCCGCATGAGCATCGAGCCCTTCTTCGTCAGCAATAATGGCGGCCGCTCGATTAAGGACAATTGCACCCTCTCTGGAGCATTGGATCACAGAGGTTCTCGTCTGGAAGTCGTACACACCAAGGGGCGAGGCAAAGCGCGCCGTTCCGCTGGTTGGCAATACGTGGCTGGGACCCGCAGTATAATCGCCAACAACCTCGGCTGTGGCTGCACCCAGGAAAACTGCACCCGCATGTCGAACTCTGGCAACGTATTGCTCCGCTTCGGGCAGCGCAATCTGGAGATGTTCAGGTGCAATTCGGTTTACGACAGAAAAGGCATCATCAAGATCACGTACTTTGATTAATGCACCTCTATCTGAAATCGCCTTGGCGATAATCGCCTGTCGCTTCTGCGCTTTGAGCATCTCGGGCAGACGTTGCTCAACCCTGGCAAGCAAAGCCGCGCTGGGAGAAACAAGAATCGCCTGTGCCATTTCGTCGTGTTCTGCCTGAGCGAACATATCCTGAACGACCCAGTCAGCATCCGCAGTGTCGTCGGCAACAATCACCACCTCGGAGGGACCAGCGATCATATCGATACCCACATCGCCGAACACCATCTCCTTGGCAGTTGCCACATAGATGTTGCCCGGCCCGACTATTTTGTCTACTCGTGGCACAGTCTGAGTCCCGTACGCCATGGCAGCAATAGCTTGCGCACCGCCAATGGCGAAGACTCGGTCAACCTGACAAAGATGGGCCGCGGCAAGCAAGGTCTTATTCAGCTCGCCGTCAGGGGTGGGGACACAAAGAATGATCTCATCAACCCCAGCAACGCTGGCCGGTACAGCGGTCATGATAATGGTGGATGGGTAAGCAGCCTTACCTCCGGGTGCGTAAATACCTACTCGAGCCATGGCCTGCGTCACCTGCCCCAGTTCATTGCCCAGTTCGTCCACATACTGCCAGCGCGCGGTGCCGCCCAACGCCTCGAGTTGGCGCTCATGATAGGTTCTTACCCGCTCCGCTGAGGCTTTCAAAGCATCGCGGACTGTACCGTCAAGGGATTCATAGGCTGCCTGCATCGCATCCTGGCCAATTTCCAGTTCTGTAAAAGCACGCGCGGATTGCCCATCAAACCGGTTGGTCAGGGCCAACACCGCGTTATCACCCTCAGTCTTCACCTGCCGAATGATATCCGCCACCGCTGCACTGACCTCAGCTGCGCCGCTTTCATCGAAGGACAACAGCGCAGTCAACATGGCGTCAAATGTCTCCGAAGTTGTATCAAGCGTCGCAATCATGTCACCTGCTCCAGCGAATCAATAATGTCCTTGATGACAGTGAACTTGGTTTTGTAAGAGGACTGATTCACGATCAACCGGGTACTGATATCAACAATGTGCTCCATCGGTACCAGGCCATTCGCCTTGAGCGTGTTACCGGTTTCGACAATATCCACAATACGGTGGGCAAGCCCCGTCACTGGTGCGAGTTCCATAGCGCCGTAGAGCTTGATGATATCCACCTGAATACCTTGTGCCGCGTAAAAACGCTTGGCTGTGTTAGTAAACTTTGTTGCGATCCGAAGACGTGACGGCAGAGGTGGCTCTTCTTTGAGTCCGGCAACCATAATTCGACACTGACCCAGATTCAGGTCCAGCGGTTCGTAATAGCTGGAACCTTCATGCTCGAGCAGGACATCCTTACCTGACATGCCGAGGTCGGCGATGCCATGCTCAACGTAGGTCGCGACATCCATACCACGCAAAACCATGATGTCGACATCCGCGCGATTAGTAGCAAACACCAGTTTGCGAGAGCTGCCCGGATCTTCTTCCGGTTCTATACCTATTTGCTTCAACAACGCCAATTCGTCGCTCAATACACGACCTTTCGTCAACGCAATGACGACCTTAGACATATCTACTCCGACGCTACTCGCCTGATACTCGCACCCAGATTCTGCAGCTTTTCTTCCACCTGTTCGTAGCCACGGTCAATATGGTAGATCCGATCAACAATCGTATCGCCATCTGCCACCAGACCCGCAATGACCAGCGACACTGAGGCCCGCAGGTCATTCGCCATCACCGGCGCGCCGGTCAGTCTGGGCACACCTTCGATAATGGCTGTTGTGTTGTTGCCTTCCAGTCGAATGCGAGCACCCATGCGATTCATTTCATGGACATGCATAAACCTGTTCTCGAAGATTGTTTCCTTGATGGTACCCGTGCCTTCAGCAACGCAGTTCATCGCCATAATTTGAGCCTGCAGATCCGTTGGATAGGCGGGATACGGTGCGGTCACCAGGCTGACAGCCTTGGGACGCCGGCCCTCCATATCGAGCTCAATAGTCGTCCCATCGATCGTAATTTTTGCACCAGCTTCCCGGAGTTTACTGATCACAACTTCAAGATGTTCGGGATTGGCGTCCCTGACCTTAACCCTGCCGCCGGTTGCTGCGGCCGCAATCAAGTAGGTCCCTGTTTCCACTCGATCAGCAATCACACGATGGCTGCAGCCGTGCATCGACTTAACACCTTTGATATGAATGGTGTCGGTACCAGCACCTTCAACCCTGGCCCCCATTTTGTTGAGGAAATCTGCGAGATCGGTAATTTCAGGTTCCCGTGCACAGTTCTCCATCACGGTCTCACCCTCAGCGAGGCAGGCAGCCATCATAATGTGCTCGGTGCCTCCCACTGTGCTGAAATCAAAATAGACGTGACCACCCTTTAAACCGCCGTTGGTCGTCGCCTTGACATAACCATCGACCATCTCGATATTGGCACCCAACGCTTCCAGCCCGCGAAGATGCTGGTCAACCGGTCGAGGCCCAATCGCACAACCACCCGGCAAGGACACTTCGGCCTGCCCATAGTGTGCGAGCAGCGGCCCCAGGACATTGAAGGAAGCCCGCATGGTTTTGACGAGGTCATAGGGCGCTTTAAAACTGCTGATCGTATTGGCGTGGATTTCAATGTTCATCTTCTCGTCAATAACGACCTGAACGCCCATCGAAACCAGTAACTCAATCATCGTGGTGATATCACGCAGGTGCGGTACGTTGGAGATGGTCACCGGTTCATCCGCAAGCAGCGCTGCGGCAAACATTTTCAGCGCAGAGTTCTTCGCACCGGATGCACGCAGCTCCCCTTCCAGCACAACCCCACCGTGAATCAGCAGTCTATCCATTCTAGTCTGCCTCTTCGGGGGTGATCGTTACCATGGAAACAGCATGAATCTCACCCGATTTGATCCGGTCATCCAGGATAGCGTAGATCTTCTGCTGTCTCTTTACACGAGAGAGTCCAGCGAACTCGCCGGCAATGATTTTCAGACCTAATTTGTTACCTTCCGACTGCAATTCAAGAACACATTGTGGGAAAGCTGCTTCTAAAGCCGCTTCGATTGCTGGCATATCCATGGCAGGACTCAGTTGGGTGAATAAAGGCGCGACATATTAGCACGCGGGATGCTGTTCATTAAGCTCGAGGCTGCTTAATAAGCCCAGGATGTTTATCGAGCTCAGGCAGTCGTCAGTTCAAGAAGCTCGTCTAACTCGGCCATGGCAGCCATATCTCGCAGGTTTTTGTTACAACCCACAAATCGCACTGTGTCGAAGGTCCCCCGGGTCTGCCTGACGATGAACACCAGTAGAGACAAAGCAGCAGAATCAATGATCTCGAGTTCACTGAGGTTTACCGCGAGCTCACCCTGCGACTGACCTGCCGGTGTCAGCGTTGCGAGCGTTTTCTCAAGGGCCTCACGGTATGCCATGAGGTTATGCAGGGATATCTCACCAGAAAGGAGAATGCCGCCTGCGTCACTCTCGATCATCAACGCCGACTTCCCAATTTTCAATGACCCGATCAATGTCCTTACTATACTTCTGCATGGAAGCATTGAACTGCGATCGAAACTGCAGCCCGATATTGATGCCATTAATAATCACATTGCCGAGCAACCAGCGTCCATCCTGCCTGGAGACCTGATAGTGAACCGGATAGATCGTGCCGCTTTTGGCGTAAATCTCTATCAGTATCGCCGCTTTGTCCGGGTCTTTTTGCGGGGTTGTTGGTTCGATGACAACCACTTTCTGATTGTCGAACTCAAGCAGTGCCGTGGCATAGGTTTTTATCAGCGCATCCTCGAAACGCAGCAGAAACGCCTGCCGCTGCGCCTCCGTTGCTGAGCGATAATGTTTGGCCATCACCCGCTTAGAAAACCCCTCAAAATCTATGTATGGGTCAAGTGCTTCATGCACCGCTGAGAAAAAAGCATCAGGGTCTTCTTGATACAGGGGTTTAACCTCTACCAGGCGTTTGAGCAGAATATCCGTTGATGCCTGCACACTTTCATACGCAGACAGCTTCGCTGCAGCAGCGGTCGTTGGCGCTGCAGCAAACCCTGCGCTGGCAAACAGCGCCACAACGAGCATCAGTACTTTTTTCACTTCATTCTCCTAAAACTGGTTGAGCAGGAACTGACCAATAAGTTCCTCCAGGATGATCGCCGATTGTGTGTCGCCGATCTCATCTCCCTCAGCAAGGAAGTCTTCTTCGGCGCCAATACTCAACCCTATATACTTGCCACCCAATAATCCTTCGGTAAGGATTGAGGCCGTTGAATCGACACTGATATTGTCGACTTCTGATTCTATCTCCATTCTCACCAGCGCACTGTAAGTGTCTTTGTCGTAGCTGATGGCAGCAACCTGTCCTACCTCCACCCCCGCAATGCTGACCTTGGAGCGGACGCTGAGCCCACCAACATTTTCAAAATTCGCATAGACACTATAAGTGTCAGCGTCGGCATCCAGACTAAAGCCGCTCATGCGGGTCGCCAGGATCGCCAGTGAGATCAAACCCGCGAGCATAAACGCGCCGACCACTATTTCTATTGTTCGCATTTGCATCTTGTTTCTCCGGCGTCCACTAGGGACTATCTGGGCACTCGGGGCGCACTGGGGTCTGTGCTCACAGCTGGAACATCATCATTGTCAGGAAAAAATCCAGCACCAGCACCGCTACGCTGGAGAATACCACGGTGCGGGTCGTGGCACTCGAGATGCCCTCACTGGTCGGCACTGCATCATAGCCTTGAAAGACAGCGATCCAGGTAACAACCAGGCCAAAAACAACAGACTTAACGATACCTTTAAGGACATGCTGAACAAAGTCCACGCCTTCGCGCATTGATGACCAGAAGGCACCTTCATAGACGCCCAACCAATCAACGCCAATGATCGCAGCCCCCCAGATACCCACCACGCAGAACATCATGGAAAGCAGCGGCAACGCTATAAAACCGGCCCACAACCTGGGCGCAACAATACGCCGCAAAGGATCAACGCCCATCATCTCCATACTGGACAGCTGCTCGGTCGCTTTCATCAGCCCAATCTCAGCGGTGACGGCAGAACCCGCTCGACCAGCAAACAACAATGCCGAGACCACCGGTCCGATTTCCATCACCAATACCAGCGCGACACCCAGCCCGAGAGAAGACTCAGACCCGTACTTCACCAACTGGTTATAGCCCTGCAGCGCCAGTACCGCGCCAATTGAAAAGCCGGACATCACGGTGATCACCACCGAAAGCACGCCCAGTTGGTAAAGTTGCTGAACGATCAGTGGAAAATTTGATGGTGTCGGCCTGTGACCAACTGCCATCCACCAGAGCCGACCGGCCCGACCCAGCGTGGCAAAGGTATCCAGGCTCTGTCGCCCCAATTGTCTCAGCCGGGCTAACATCAGTCGAAGTTAAACCATCCGACCCGACGGTCGGCAAGCAGCAACTCATCCAGATAATCTGGTGCCGGGTAATGAAATGGTACCGGCCCATCAGGCAGACCATCCATAAACTGTCGGAGTCTGGGACCAGGGTCTTCATCCAGCGCTTCAGGTGCACCTTCTCCGATCAGCCTGCCATCAGCGAGCACATAGATGTAGTCAGCGATGCTCGCGGTTTCGCGAATATCATGAGAGACGATCAGGCTGGTCGTTTTATAGACGTCAGCAACCTGGCGGATCAATTTGACGATAACCCCCATGGCAATGGGATCGAGGCCGGTAAATGGTTCGTCATACATTAAAAGAGAAGGATCCAGCGCCATGGCTCTGGCTAGCGCAACTCTACGCTGCATACCGCCGGAGAGTTCGCTAGGTCGAAGTACGGAGGCACCACGCAAGCCCACTGCCTGCAACTTCATCAGGACCAGATCACGGATCATGTCCTCGGCAAGGTTCGTATGCACGCGCAACGGGAAGGCAACATTCTCAAAAACCGAGAGATCCGAAAACAGCGCGCCGCTCTGAAACAACATCCCCATATCACGACGCAGTTCAAACAGGGCCTGCCGGCTCAATCTGGCGATATCTTTACCCTTCACGTAGACAGCACCCTGGTCAGGTTGAATTTGACCGCCAATCAATTTCAGCAGGGTTGTTTTACCAGTGCCACTGGGTCCCATGATCGCGACGGTCTGCCCGGCATTAATCGTCAAAGAGAGTTTGTCGAATATGCGTTTTCTACCCCGCCGATAAACAACGTCTTCAAGGATCACTAAGGGTTCTGACATTGGCCAAATCAAAGAATTGGGACAAGTAGTGACGCTAACATTCGGCAGGTCAATGCGCTACCCGCGATCGGGTACATCCCTGCAGTGAGCTTTGGCCGCAGCGCCAGCGCCATTCGGCGCACCAATCAGTTTTCCAAACCCAGCGAAGCTGCGACGCTTCATGCGATAATATCCCGACTTTCGCTAACCTACTGTCGCCCGATCTTGATTAACCGCTTTGCCGTTCTAAGCCTGCTACTCATTGCTTCTGCCATTTCTATCAACTGGCTTACCAGCGACCGCGCGCAAACAGAAGACCGGAACCCTGACAATGATCCGGATCTTTACATGCTTAACGCAAAGATTCTGAAGTACGACGAAACCGGCCTGCTGCAACATCAACTGGCTGCTGCCAGGTTTACGCACTTCCCGCTCACTAATCTGACAACCATGGCGACACCAGAAATGCGCCTTGGGAACAACGGCGCTGGTGAACCCTGGCAAATCACATCAGCCGAAGGCCGAATCCTGCCGGGCTCGGCCTATCGTGAGGAAATCATAGAGCTGTGGACCCGGGTTCTGGCAGAAAAACGCAGTGGCAACGGCAAGTTTGTTAACATCCAGACTGACAGCCTGACGATTTACCCCGAGCGGGACTACGCAGAAACCGATGCCAAGGTTTACATCGACAATGAAACGGGCCGGACAACGGCTGCTGGTATGAAAGCCTATCTGGACACTGGCCGATTTATGTTCTTTTCCGGTCCTGGCGAGCGCGTAATAACAATCTTCCTGCCCAACTAGCAGCGATATGGCCCGTATTAGGCTAAAATCACCACATGCAAATTAGATACCAGACCGTTGTGATGCTGATTGCGCTGCTTATCGTGAGCGCAGAAGCCCTGGCATTGAAATCAGATAGAGAGCAGCCGATCAAGATTGCGGCCGATGCTGCCATGGTCGATGAGAGCCGGGGCACCTCTGTTTACCGGGGAGATGTGATTATTACGCAGGGTTCGTTGCAGGTTACTGCCGATGAAGTTGAAATTTTCACGAATCGTGGCGAGGTCATTCAAATTATCGCGAGTATGGACAAAGCATCGGAGGAACTCGCGCATTATCAGCAGCAGACCAACGAAGCAATGGATATGGTCTATGCGGATGCCAAGAAAATCACCTATCTCGTTCAGGAGCAGCGCCTCCACCTGTCAGGCGATGCAAGGCTACAGCAGGTCCAGGACGTTTTTACGGGGCAACTGCTTTATTACGACCTCGCACAGGGCATTGTAAACCTCAATTCAGCTGGCGATTCAGACCGCGTCAATATGACAATCACACCGAAAAAAGATTCACCCTAGATGCATCGCCTGGTTGCTGAAAATTTAGCCAAGAGTTACCGGGGGCGTCCCGTCGTCAGGGATGTCTCAATCAGCGTGACCAGCGGCCAGGTCGTTGGATTGCTCGGACCTAATGGCGCTGGTAAAACGACCTGTTTCTACATGATTGTCGGTTCAATATCACACGACAAAGGCAGCGTTGTGATCGATGAAACGGATGTCACGGAGTTAGCTGTACATGAACGCGCTCGCCTGGGTATCGGCTATTTACCGCAGGAAGCCTCGGTGTTTCGAAAGCTCTCCGTTATCGACAACCTGATGGCAATTCTGGAAACACGACGCGACCTGAGCAAGGAACAACAGCTGGAGACAGCTGAAAAATTGATGGCTGAATTTCGGATCACGCATATCAGGAACAACCTGGGTATCTCTTTGTCTGGCGGCGAACGCCGGCGTGTCGAGATTGCACGAGCACTCGCGAACGAGCCGGAGTTTATCTTGCTTGATGAACCTTTTGCCGGCGTCGACCCGATTTCAGTGACCGACATCAAAGAAATTATCGGGCAATTATCGACGCGGGGCATCGGCGTTCTCATTACCGATCACAATGTGCGCGAAACGCTGGATATCTGCGAGAAAGCCTATATTGTCAGCGACGGTCATATCATCGCCGAAGGCAATGCAGAGGCCGTACTCGCAAATGAACAGGTCAGAGCCGTTTATCTGGGACAGAACTTCAGGATGTAAGATGTCAACGTGGCACTAAAACCTTCCATATCTCTCAAAATGGGTCAGCAGCTACGCATGACCCCACAGTTGCAGCAGGCTATTCGCCTGCTGCAGTTATCCAGTGTCGAACTGGAACTTGAGATCCAGGAGGCCCTGGACTCCAACTTCATGTTGGAGGAGATAGACAGTGAAGGGGACGATGCTGCCGGTGAAACATCGCCGGACACGGCCGAAGCAACTGATCTCACCAGTGAATCCGATACAGAACAAACAGACAGCGGTCATGATGACGTCGAGTTTATGGTCGACCCCGTTGGCACCGTAGACAATGATCTGGTAACCGATGGTGTCTCGGACACCCGCGACGAAGTGGATACCGATACGATCGCCGTCGACCTGCCGGTCGATACGTCCTGGGATGAGGTCTACGACGATAACTTTGTTGCCTCAACTGGCAATAGCGGTGACTTCAGCGATGAGAATTATCTTGAGACACGTAACGCTGACGACACAACCATCCAGTCCCATCTGGTCGAGCAGCTGAACCTGCTGAACTTGACCGAGTCGGATGCCTTTATTGCAGCCTCAATTATCGATGGTCTCGATGAAGAAGGTGTCCTGCAAATTGATATCGACGAAATTCTGGAATCAGCGCCCGCCGAGTGGGAACTTGAGCCGGAAGAAGTTGAAGCGGTCCTTCATCTGATCCAGCATCTGGACCCCGTTGGTATCGCCGCACGTTCGCTGCAGGAATGCCTGGCTATCCAACTGCGCGAGCTGCCAGCAACCAGTCCTGTTCGAGAACATGCTCTGGCATTGGTTGAGAACCACATCGCGCTGCTCGCCAATCGCGACTACACGCAACTCGCCAGAAAGCTTCGAATCAAGGAACAAGAGCTGAAAAACGTTATCGCGTTGATTCAGACGCTCAACCCGAGACCTGGCAGCGACATTGTTCAAAACACCGCTGATTATGTTGAACCCGATGTCATCGTTTCGAAACAGAACGGCCGCTGGACGGTCGAGCTCAACCCAAAATCTGCGCCCAGAATTCGGGTAAATCCGGAATACGCGTCAATGATTAAGCGCGGTGACACCAGCGATGATGCAACCAGCATGAAAAATCATCTGCAGGAAGCAAAGTGGTTCATAAAGAGTCTGCAGCAGCGCAACGATACGCTGCTGCGTGTGTCGACAAAGATCGTGGAATACCAGCGGGGCTTCCTCGAATACGGGGAACAGGCAATGAAACCACTGGTCCTTCACGATATTGCCGAGGCGGTTGAACTGCATGAATCTACAATCAGCCGGGTGACTACCCAAAAATACATGCTGACACCCGCTGGTGTGTTTGAGCTCAAGTACTTCTTCTCGTCACATGTTTCAACCAACAGCGGCGGTGAAGTATCCTCAACGGCCATCCGTGCACTCATCAAAAAACTGGTCGCTGAGGAAAATCCGCGGAAACCACTGAGTGACAACAAAATCGCTAATCTCCTGGCTGACCAGAACATCAAGGTCGCTCGGCGCACCATTGCCAAGTATCGTGAGCTGCTGATGATCCCTCCTTCCAATGAACGTAAGCAGTTGATTTAGAACACTTAAACCAACTTCTACTGACCATTTCCACAAGTCTGGTACAGACTGACCAAAGTCAAAATTATTTTCGACGGGAGTGGTATAGTCTTTGGAGTGGGCCGCCGAGGCCCGAACTTGACCATCAAGCAGGAGACACAAGATGCAGCTAAATGTTAGTGGCCACCATGTAGAAGTTACTGATTCCCTACGAAGTTATGTTTCGACAAAACTGGAACGACTGGAACGACACTTCGATCGGATCACCAACATGACTGTCATCCTCTCTGTTGAGAAACAGCGGCAAAAAGCCGAATCAACCATTCATGTTTCCGGCGGTGAAATCTACGCTGATGCTGAACATGACGATCTTTATGCCGCTATTGATATGTTGGCCGACAAACTCGATCGCCAACTGATCAAAAAGAAAGAAAAGAATCAGGATAAAAACCACAGAACGACGGCACGTTAACCAGTAACGTCAATCGGTTGCTATAATGCCATCATTCGGGAAACGGCCATGATGGATGGAAATCGATTCAGTCCTCGCACCAGAACGCGCATTCAGCTCGATCCAGGCGAGTAGCAAAAAAAAGGCCATTGAAGTTGCCGCAGAGCGGATTGCTATCGCACTGCCAGAGCTGAGCACCGGCGACGTGTATCGTGGTCTGATTGAACGTGAAAAACTGGGTTCAACGGGACTCGGTGATGGCGTTGCCATACCCCATTGCCGCCTGGATACCTGTACCCGCATCACCGGCAGTTTGTTTACCCTGGAAGACGGCGTCGATTTCAGCTCGCCTGACGACGAACCCGTCAAAATCATGTTCGTACTAATTGTCCCTGCCTCCGAAACAACTGAACATCTGGCCACCCTGGCTATGCTGGCGGAACGATTCAGCCAGCCGCAATACCGGGAACTGCTGATCAAAGCTGATGGTAATGAAGCGCTCTATCATCAGGCCATAGGTCCAATCGACGCGATGAATCAGGACAGTTCGAGACAATGATTTCAATCATTGTCATTAGCGGCCGCTCAGGGTCTGGCAAAAGTACAGCGCTGAACGTGCTCGAAGATATGGGCTATTACTGCATCGATAACCTGCCAGTGACCCTGCTGACACCGCTGGTGCAAAGATTATCAGACGATCCCAGTATGGAAAAAATCGCCGTGAGTATCGATGCAAGGAATATCGCTAACGACCTTGCGCTGTTTCCTGACGTGATCTCCGGGTTCGACAGTCGCCAGGTTGAATACACGATCATTTTCCTGGACGCGGCCAGTCCCGCACTTGTGAAACGTTTCAGTGAAACGAGACGCAAGCATCCTCTGAGCGATCGGCAACGTGACCTGAGAGAAGCCCTGGAGCTGGAAAGCCAGCTACTGGACCCGATCTATTCCATGGCGTCACTGACGCTAGATACGACAAGCCTGACAATTCATGAATTAAGGGATGAAATCCGAACGCGGGTTGCCCGGGAAATCCATGAGTTCGCGTTGTTGTTTCAGTCTTTCGCCTACAAACGTGGTGTACCCGTTGATGCCGATCTGGTTTTTGACGTGCGATGCCTGCCGAACCCTCACTGGGAACCCGCCCTGCGCGCGCTCACCGGGCTTGATGAACCCGTCCAGTATTATCTTGATGGCCAGGCCGAGTTTACGGCGATGTACAACGACATTGGCGGATTTCTGGACCGCTGGCTGCCGAAATTCCAGGCGAACAACCGCAGCTACCTGACTGTCGCCGTGGGTTGTACAGGCGGGCAACATCGGTCGGTCTTTATGTGTAAAAAATTATTCGACAGGTATTTACCGGAATTCTCCAACGTTCAGGTTCGCCATCGCGAACTTAACGCCAGAATCAAACCCTGAGGGCGGCCGACAATGCGCTCAAAACGTCTGACGATTCAAAACAAGCTCGGCCTGCATGCCCGGGCAGCCTCTGTATTTGTAAAGACAGCCAGCGCCTTCGGCGCCACCATCGGCGTTCGCAACGACGCTGGCCAGGCGAACGGCAAGAGCATCATGTCCATGATGATGTTGCAGGCCAGTTTCGGTACTGAAATTGATGTCTCCGTTGAAGGCGAGGACGAGACAGAAGCAATGGCAGCAATCGAAGCCATCATCGACAACAAATTCGGTGAGGCCGAATGAGCGAAGCTGAAGAGATTCAGAAGCCCTCCCCGGTCTCTCAAATCAAGGAATTGCTTGAAGCCGGCGGCGATCAGGATATTCGGAGCCTGATTGAGGACCTGCGCCCTGAGGACCTGGCTGACGTTCTGGAATCATCGCCTCTGCAACAACGCTCGATGCTATGGAACCTGTTCGACGAGGAATACCAAAGCATCATTCTCCAGCACGTCGATGAAGACATTGTCCACTCGCTCCTCGGAGATAAATCCGGCGAAGAAATCGCCACAGTTCTAGAAAACGTCGATGACGACGATAGCGCCGACATCCTGCAACAGCTCCCGGCAGATTTGACGCAGGAAGCCCTTGAAGCCATGGATGCGCAGGACCGCTCACGGGTTGAGAAATTGCTGTCCTATCCTGAAGATACCGCTGGCGGCATGATGGATACGGACACCATTTCCATTCGTGCCGATATCACGCTCGACGTCGTACTGAGATACCTCCGACGGCACGCTGATCTGCCCGCGATGACGGATAGCATTTTTGTGGTGAACGCGAATGATGAATTTGTCGGTTTGCTCCCGCTTTCAACATTACTGGTCTCAGATCCTGCGCTAACCGTTCGAGAAATGATGGTCACCGAAACAGAAGCCATTCGCGCAGAGACCACTGAACACGATGTCGCTGCCATGTTCGAAAGATACGACCTGGTTTCCGCACCGGTCGTCGACGAAAACAACCAGTTGTTGGGTCGAATCACCATTGACGATGTTGTCGACGTCATCATCGACGAAGCAGATCACTCCCTACTCGGCATGGCGGGCCTGAATGAAGACGAGGATGTTTTTGCACCTATCTGGCGAACCGCAAAAAATCGTGCTTTCTGGCTTGGGGCAAACCTGATTACTGCTTTTATCGCGGCATCAGTTATCGATATCTTCAAAGACACCATTGAAAAGGTGGTAGCACTTGCTGTGCTTATGCCAATAGTCGCCAGTATGGGTGGCGTGGCAGGTAGCCAGACCCTGACACTGGTCATCAGAAACATGGCACAGGACGCACTGTTCGAAGAAAACCTCGCCTGGATCACCCGCAGGGAAGTCGCGGTAGGGTTAATCAACGGTTGCCTTTGGGCACTCATCGTTGCGATAGGCGCATCTCTGGTTTTTCAGGATCACAACCTTGGGCTCATAATCGCGGCAGCGCTGGTCATCAATATGCTGGTTGCGGCGTTTTCTGGCGCAGTCCTGCCAACCCTGCTGCGGTCACTAAAAATTGATCCGGCTATCGCAGGCACAGTTGTACTCACCACCATTACAGACGTGGTAGGGTTTCTTTCCTTTCTCGGTCTGGCCACACTGTTCTATGCATAAATACGAACGACAGATGCAAAAAGTATGAGCACTGAAGAGAAGAGTACCGACAACATTGAAACGACACCGAGTAAATCCCAGCGTAAAAGGGATATGCAGGCACTCAAAGATCTTGCCCAACGCTTGTGTGAGCTTTCCAGCGAACAGTTGGAGGATGTTGCAGATACGGATATTCGTGACTCTATCCTGGCTGCCAAGAAAATAAAAAAGGGCAATGCCCGAAAACGCCAGCTTCAATACACCGCGAAACTCATGGCGAAGACTGATGTGGAACCCATTCAGGCCGTTATTGATAGCCTCGACGCCAGCAGCGCCGCATACACACAAAGGTTCCACCAGCTGGAAGTATGGCGTGAATCACTCATCAGCGGAGATGATCGTGTGATGGAGGAGATATTCGATACCTATCCACACATCGATCGACAGCAGTTCAGACAATTGTTGAGACAGGCCAGACAAGAAGCTCGTGCAGGTGAAAACCGGGTTCACTTCAGAAGACTCTTCCAGTACCTGAAATCTGTCACCGGCGATCAACCGTCGATGGATTGATCGATCAACCTTAACTGCTTTCTAAACGGCATCTCCTGGCGAATACGTTGCTGGAGTGTCTGATCCAACGCCACCGTCAGGATACCCTCCCCGGTTTCAAGTTCGCCAAGCACTTCTCCCCAGGGATCACAGATCATGGAATGTCCGTAGGTACGTCGGCCAGACTCGTGATCACCGCCCTGACAGGCGGCGATCGTAAAGCAACTATTTTCCACTGCTCTTGCCTGCATTAACATTCGGAAATGTGCCTTGCCTGTCGTGGTTGTAAACGCTGAGGGAATCGCAAAAATGTCAGCACCCGCCAAAAACATACGCCGGTAAAGTTCAGGAAACCGGATGTCATAACAAACACTGAGACCGACCTTACCCAGTGGCGAGTCCACCAACACAATATCGGTGCCCGGCTCAAATACGTCCGACTCCCGATAGCTGCCATGATTATCATCGACATCCACATCAAACATGTGAATTTTGTCGTACCGGTCAATCTCCTGACCGATATCGTTATAAACCAGCGAAGCTGCTCGCACCCGCGGCGCCGACACCGCTGCCCCGCCCGCCTGGACCGCCACCGGTATCGTACCTGCAAAAATCCAGCAACCAAGTTCACGCGACATTTCAGCGAGAAACTGACGTATCGGTCCTTGATTCGAGGATTCAGCTTCCCCGATCACTCTGGGGTCTGAATGTGCCAGAGCAGCGAAGTTTTCAGGCAGGAAGATAGCCGTGGCATCTGCGGCGGCGGTTTTAATCATCGGCGCCAATCGCGCCAGGTTCTGGTCTACCGATCGACTGCTGACCATCTGAATCAGTGCAACCCTGGGATTACTCATTGATCTGTTCTTCCGCAGCAGGTGTTGGCGTTGTTGTTGGTGGCGCCTCCTGACTCTGCGAATCTCTAACCTTGTCACTGAAGATAGATACGAATTCAATTTCAGGCGCCTCTATCGTTCCCCTGATCTGGTACCTGGCACTGCTGAACTGATCAATCTGACTTTCGAACACCCGTTGTGCCAGCATGACACCGGCACCGGCCAATGGACCGGTGGCAATTGCGCTGTAAGCCGCGTACCAGGGTAAGGTTCGACCAACGGGTAACGTCACAACCATGTCGTTGTCCAGCGCCCGGGTGTTCATATTAACGTTGCCGCCCACGGTAAACCGACCACTACTGCTGGTGATCACTATGGGATCAGCCACGCTGATCAGCCCCTGATCAAACAAGGTGCCGCCCGTAACCTCTGAGAACTCAAAGCCTTCCTCAACAACATCAGAAAAATCGAACCGAAACCGACGTGCCAGTGAAGCGAAGTCAAATATCCCCAGTAACTTCAGAGCACCGCCGGTTTCAGCTTGAACAAACCGGCCTGAGCCACCCAGTAAATCTACACGACCAACAAGTTCGTCAACATCAACCATCGCTGGTGAACCTGGCCAACCGGCGTCGGCTCGCAGCGCTATATCTTTACCCTCTATGCTGGACGCATAGCCGAACCGACGTAAGGTTTCTGCCAGATCTTCTATCTGAACAAGCCCCTGGAATTGCGTTTCGTGTTGACCGTCGATTACCTGCCATTCGAGCTCAGATTCAGGCTGAATACGAACACCCAGCGCGGTCGCTTCAAGATCAATCAGACGCGCAGCGGTCTCATCGGTTCGGAACTTGAATGACCAACTGCCAAAATCCTCTTCGTCTACAAGTAGCTGTTTAGTGGAGAAATTGGCGTCCACAATATCAAGCGGATTGATATCCCCTAGTGGGTCTGCTGTCTCACCGTCACTGGTGAAACTCAACCGGTTAAGCGAAATCTCCAACGGCGCAGATTCATCATCGGATACCAGCACCTCACCATCGAGCATGTCATTGCTTATAAAGACCTGCCAACGGTCCTGCTCACGCGACATAAACAGCTCAGCGTCTTCAAGCACCAGGTCATAAACCTCAAGTTGTTCAACATCCAACACCACCGAGTCCACGTGCTCAGCGATCTCATCCTCAAGCGAAACGTCAGTACGCTGCGATAAGTCTTCCGTCAGGGCCTGCCAATCTTCATACGCCAGAAACGCCAGATCACCCGACATCCGAATAGCATCGTAGGTCACCGCGCCAAAAGGTGCTTCACCAAAATGAATACGACCACCCGTCAGGATACCCTCTTCGATTTTCAAAGCCGCCCTGAGCGCTTCGTCGAGCGTCATTTCCACGCGGTAGCCGTCGTCCTGAAATACCTGCCGGTAGGTGAAGGCTTTGGCTTCATTTGAATCGAGCTTTGTAAGCGGAGCAGGAAGATCAACCGTCGTGCCGACAAGATCAGAGACCGCCTCGACATAAATTTCATCTCGATCACCGCCGAAGGGCACATGCAGCGCCGCTGCATAGCTCAACTCACCCGACGCCCGACTCAGCAGCACCTGATCTGACCATCGATAGAGATCCGCTGTGGCAATTGCACCGTCCAGATGAACGACAATCTCACCTCCGGCGCCTTTTAATGTACTCTCAATTCTGCCTGACACGGCCCGATCAAAAAGCCTACCGCTAAACCCGTCACTAACCAGCCCATCTTGATTGGTGTATCGAAGGGCACCCTTTAGTTCATCCATCCGCAGATCAAAAGCCGGCATCTCCAGCGTATTTCCACCGAGAACAAAGCTGGCATCAACCTGAACCGGCAGGTCAGCGCGCTCGCCCAGCGGCACATTCAGGTTAATCAAGGATTCTATCTCACCCGCGCCTGCCCATGTGGCGGCCATATCAGACGTCAGATCGGCCAGTGGTGTTTCACGAAGTGCCGTCAACGCGTCGTCCAAAGGTCCGGTCGCGGCCCCGGTAACGAGCACACGATCAACCTGGTTCAGCCCGGTAATCGGTATAAACACATCCGCCCCGGACAGGATACTGTTGTAAACGGTACCCTGAAGCTCACTGGCACCAATAAAGTAGCTATTCACATGAATCGTGCCGGCGATATTGTCGATGACAGGCCAGTCCGGGTGATAGCGGATCGCGGTATCTTCCACGCCAAGAAAAATATCGTGGCTTTTCTGAATACCCGGTGCTTGACGAGGCAGCGCGCCATGAATGGTCACACCATTGGTTAGCCCTGTACCTTGGCCGACTGCGCCCGCCACCCAATCACGGAGATCGGCAGGAATAGTGGTTGGTAAAAAACGCTGCGCCGCGGGCAGATCAGCATCCTGGACACCAATCGTAAGCGCCCAGGTGTGCCTGCTCTGATCGGTCGGCAGATTAATCGAAAGTTTGCCATGCGCCTGCAGCGGGCCGTCGGTGAGCTGAATCAAGCCACTTGAGATCCGCACGTCATCATGCCCGACGCGGTAGGCGATTCGCCCCCGCCCCGAATCAAAAACCCAGGGTTCAGCGAACAAGTCATTAAACGACATCACAAAGTTATCGTTGTCCAGATCAAGATAACCCTGATCCTGCTGGGCAGAAAGGAAACCGTTGAGCGGGGTAATCGACGGGACACCGAGAAAAGCGTCCATCCTGAACTGATCCAGCCAGGCAACGAGGCGTGGACTAGCTGACCCCGTGCCCGCCATCACCAGAACATCCTGTAACTCACCAGCAGGAGAGACCGACGCCAGCGCATCACTTAAACCAGAAGAAACCAGCGACTTATCCGCAGCAAACCGCAGTAACCCCACGACCTCCGCTACATCCAGGGTGTCCAGCGTCACGCCAAATACAGTATCGGAGTCCAGATCCAACGCAACCCGAAGGTTGCGTAGCGAGAATTCAAAATCTCCCTCAATCACGCTCAGCTCAGGGACTTGAAGCGTACCGGTACTGAGCGTTGGGCCGCGAAACCTGAATTGACTACTCAACTTATCAAACAGTTGTGAACCATTGTTCAAAGCAACATCAGCAAGTGATACTTCTCCCGTGATATCGACCGCGTCTGGTCCGAGTCTCAGCCAAAGATCTGTCGCGAGTATTGCCGAAGAGACTTTCGCTTCAGCAACGGTAATCATCGGCAGGAACTCTTCGAGCGACAGGCCCGGCAAGCTCAGAAAGAGCTCTGCCTGAAAATCAGCGCGACGGATATCACCATGGTAGGTACCGCTGACGTTCAACTCTTCGGTAAAAAGCTGATCAGCTGCACCCTGCCGCTCTACCATCAGCGGGATATGAACGTGATTAAGTTGCTCTGCTCTTTTGATGCGCCAGGGATTCCCCGGAACAGATTTGAAATCGAGCGAAATCTCAGGCCCTTCAAAAGCCACGTCTATGCCATCGACTTCGAGGCCATCAAGATTGGCAAAATTATCGAGCAACATGTCAACATCGAGCTGTCCGGCGCCAGTCTCAAAACCTTTGACCCAGATTCTCTGGTCGTCTCTTTGAAGCGTAAACCGAACACCGGACAATACGATCTCGGAGACAACAGGCTTTCTCTTGAAAAGGCTTCGCAGAGAATCCAGTCGCAGCGACAGGTAATCAACCTGAAGAATGACATCGTCTTCTGGTTTGTAGGTAAGCCCCTCAAGGTGAAAAAGCGGGTCGTGAACCTGCCAGGCACCAGAGATAGTTCCGAGGTCCACAAATTGCAGACCGCTATCTGCCAGGGCGGCCTCGATCTGCCCCTGAAAATTCGACAACGAAAGTGTCAGTAATCTGCCGACAGAAAGATAGAGCGTCGCAAGCAACAGCAATAGCAGCGCGAACCACCAGGCGCCCTTGAGCAAAAACCGGGTGATTCGAACAATCACCTATCTCGCCTGAGCCTGCTCTACAATGGAAACCACAATGTCATATTGCTCCTGGGTGTATCCCGGCTCTACCTGATAGGCAACAGAGGTCCCGAGGGCTTTGCACAGATTCGCAACGCTGTCTGCCTGTTCGTCGATCAGCCGGTCAATCACGGACTGTGACGCCATAATCAGACATTTTTTGCCTTCGATCTCTGCAGCCATTTTTTGCAGTTGCTTAAAAATCTCCAGACACACTGACTCTGCAGATTTTATAAACCCTCGACCCTCACAAACCTCACAAGGCTCGCACAGCATCTTGAGCAGGCTACCGAAGGTGCGCTTTCGGGTCATTTCAACCAGACCGAGCTCAGATATCTGGGTCACGTTGCACTTCACCCGATCGGACTGCAGACCTTTTTCAAGCATCCGCAGCACTTGGCGCTTGTGCTCTTCATTCACCATATCAATGAAGTCGATGATAATGATGCCACCAATATTTCTGAGTCGCAGCTGGCGCGGAATCGCCGCGGCCGCCTCAAGATTGGTGCGGTAAATGGTTTCTTCAAGGTCTTTACGACCAACAAACGCGCCAGTGTTTACGTCCACCGTTGTCATCGCTTCAGTCTGATCAACTATCAGATAGCCGCCAGACTTCAGCGGTACTTTTCGATTCAGTGCCGCCTCTATCTGATCATCCAGCTGATAAAGGTCAAAAAGCACCTCACTGCGGACAACCGCTTCAAGACTGGGCAGCTTCTCGGGGATGTAGTCCTTCAGAAACCGTTCCATGATCCGATGAATAGCGGGGTCATCAACACGGATAGTTGCCGTATCTCTAGTAATGATGTCGCGCATTACCCGCAATGGCAGCGGTAAATCTTCGTGCAGTACACTGGGGCTTTTTGCGGTGGAGGCCTGGGTCGTCACCGCATTCCACTTCGCCCGGAGATAACCGGCATCGTTCACGATATCAATGTGATGTGCGTTCTCGGTCGCCGTCCTGACAATGAAACCTTCCTCACCTTCTTTCAATTCATCAAGAATCTGATGCAGCCGATTGCGCTCCTCGGGGTCTTCTATTTTTTGCGATATTCCGATGTGTGAACTACCCGGAAGGTAGACCAGGTAACGACTGGCCATCGAAAGGTTGCTGGTTATTCGAGCCCCCTTCGTTCCAATAGGCTCTTTTGTCACCTGAACCAGCAACTCCTGACCATCGTGGAGCAATTCAGTAATCGCCGGTTGAGCTTCACCGGGGTCTCGCTCAAAAACCTCGTGACCATCAATCAGATCAGTCACATGCATAAATGCCGCTTTTTCCTGACCAATGTCGACGAATGCGCTCTGCATACCTGGCAAAATCCTAACCACCTTGCCTTTATAGATATTGCCCACCGTGCTGGGCGCGTCGCAGCGCTCAATAAAGACTTCCTGCAGTAGGCCCTGCGCAACGACCCCTACGCGGGTCTCGTTTGCAGAGACATTAATAAATATTTCTTCAGCCATTCGACTGCCTTAGCTTGAAAACAAATTCTTACTTCGTGATTGCTCCGGTATTACCCACGCAATCCACACCATATTGTTTGAGTACCGACACAGTCTTGCTGAGGGGCAAACCAATCACGTTGCTGTAGCAACCCGAAAGGCTTTCTACAAACACAGCACCTATGCCCTGCAGACCATAGCCACCTGCTTTATCCTGTGGCTCCCCAGTACGCCAGTACCATTCCGCTTCCGCGATGCTCACCTCACAAAACTTAACGGAAGTGCTGACGCTGAAGGTGTCGGTGTGCTGTTCAGAACAAACCGTGACCCCCGTCAGCACATCGTGCCGCTTACCGGAAAGTGACATCAACATGTCGATACCGTCCTTCTTTGATGTCGGCTTGCCCAGGATGTTCCCTTCATTGACAACCGTCGTGTCTGCGGCCAGCACGACAGCTGCAGGGCCCGGATCAAGTCGCGCCAGGACAACCTCCGCCTTTGCTGCCGACAAACGCTTCACGTAGGCATCCGCTGATTCGCCCGGGTTCGCGGTCTCATCGATTTCTGGCGTTTCGACAACAAAGCTGATGTCCAATTGCTCCAATAGTTGTTTACGCCTGGGCGAGCCGCTCGCGAGTACAAGTTGCATCAAGCCACTCCCAGACTACGCCGCAGATATCGCAATAGAAGGAAAACCCAGGGCCATAGAAAGGCGCCTACCAGCGCAGGCATCAGATACCACAGTCGCCATTGCACGTCGCCAGCGAATGCCTGGATCCAGAAACCAAGCAACTGGTTCAATCCCAACAAGGCAAACAACACCAGGGCTTGCTGCCAAACCGTAAACATTCTCAGGCGCTGATAAAGATTAATCGAGATATAAGCCAACAATACGTAGGCAAGTGCATGCTGACCTAACAACGAGCCTAGCAACGTGTCCATGGCGATACCAACCACCCAGGCGGTAACAACACCGACCCGGTGTGGTACGGCGATAATCCAGTAAACCAAAATCATAGCGACCCAATCCGGTCGGAGAAATCCGAGCTCGATCGGTACAGACTGAGGTATTGGGACAATAGCCAGGACCATGCCTGCGAGCATGGTTAAGCCAATGACGATAAACCCTGATGCGCCGCTATCAGCCACGTTCCGGCTCCACCTTGCTTTCTGTCACAGCGGCCTCGCCCCCGGCGGCGTGAGACTCGGGCGTGCGCGACTCAGAGAACACCAGTAACACATGTCTGGATCGGTCAAGCCGGGCACTTGTCACTGCGCTAACGTCGGCAAACGGCTTGCCCGGTTCATAGATGACCCGATCGACAATACCAACCGGATAGCCGACCGGGAATCTGTTTCCCAGGCCAGATGACATCAGCTGGTCACCCACTTGAATATCTGCGGTTGAGTTAACATGCAGGAGCTCGAGTTTCTGATCAATTCCTGTTCCCTGAGCAATCAAACGCAGGTTACTTCGCATGACCTGTACCGGCACTGAATGTACCTGATCACTGATCAGCAACACGCGGCTGGTGTACCTGCTGACTTCAATAACCTGTCCCATCAGTCCTTTGGCGTCGAGCACGGGCTGACCTAAAAAGACCTTATCTGCGCTGCCTTTATCGACAATGACCTCTTGCTTTTCCGGGTTCGGGTTAACGCCGATAAGTTCCGCAACCAGCACATTGTCCTGCAGTTTCGCCGCCGACCCAAGCAGGTCACGCAAACGATTGTTTTCGGCAGTGAGCGCCGCCATTTTTTCAGTTTTTACCCGCAGAAGAATAAGTTCACTTTCCAATTCAGCGATCCGCTGTCGGAGATCGCCGCGCGAACTCAGCAATTCTGTTACGCCCGCAGCACCGCGATTAGGCAGGTCTGCGACGACAACAACCGGGGTAACCGCAACAGTCAGCGCGGCGCGAGAACCATCCAGCCAACCAGTAAGATGGTCTATGCTCATCAGAGCGAGAGACAGCAACGCAAGCCCGACAGCCTGGTAGCCGATGGTGGTTTCTTCGAGAAACAGAGATTTGATTTGGTTAACCTCCGGCTCGTGCCATCAGTAAATGAACACCAAATCGATAAGGCTTATCCTTACCCGGGAAGGCTGATGGCCCACTCAGGTTATTGGATAGAAAGAACGTCGCTATCGACTCTGTCGTCCATGAGTTCGAGCGCTCGACCACCGCCCCTTGCAACACATGTCAGCGGATCTTCTGCAACAATGACAGGTAAACCAGTTTCACTGGACAACAAACGATCCAACTCGCGCAGTAGCGAACCACCCCCGGTAAGCACTAGGCCACTTTCAGCAATATCCGAAGCCAGTTCTGGTGGTGTTTGTTCCAACGCACCCTTTACTGCCTGAACGATGACGGACAATGGTTCTTGAAGTGCTTCAAGAATCTCATTGCTGTTAAGTGTAAAACTTCTGGGGACACCTTCTGCCAGATTACGACCTCTGACGTCTATTTCCCGCACTTCGTTACACGGGAATGCCATACCAATTTCTTGCTTAATTCTTTCTGCTGTCGCATCGCCAATCAGGCTGCCCTGAGTTCGACGCACATAGGTCGTTATCGCCTCATCAAACCTGTCACCGCCAACACGAACGGATTGTGCATAGACCACACCGTTTAACGAGATCACTGCGATTTCAGTCGTACCACCACCGATGTCTACAACCATGGTACCTACCGCCTCGTGTACCGGCAGACCAGCACCAATTGCGGCAGCCATCGGTTCTTCAATCAATCGGACATCTCTGGCACCGGCACTGACCACAGATTCTCTGATAGCGCGGCGCTCTACTTCCGTTGACTGACAGGGCACACAAACGAGCACTCTGGGACTCGGACGAATAAAACTGTTTTCATGCACCTTTTTGATGAAGTGCTGCAGCATCCGTTCGGTGACCTGGAAATCTGCGATCACGCCATCTTTCAGTGGTCGAATGGCGGTAATGTTGCCTGGGGTTCTTCCCAGCATGCGTTTCGCATCAATACCCACGGCAGCAACATTCTTTTGGTTGTTGTTATTGCGGATGGCGACAACGGAAGGTTCGTTCAGAACGATGCCCTGCTCTCGAACGTAAATCAGTGTGTTGGCAGTGCCTAGATCAATGGAAAGATCATTTGAAAACATTCCTCTGAGGCGCTTAAACATCGCGAACAAACCTCTCGCGGACTGATGCGCGATTCAGCGGAAATCTGACGGGGGAAATGGTCATCTTGACCTTATCTTTAGGATTCAAAAACTTGCGTAACTCTATCACTCGGGGTCAGGTTTATACAGGCAATCCACGCAATTTTTGTGACATTCCAGCGGTGAAAAATGGAGTTGTTTCCATTTTCAGACCCCTGATGAGACCTGCCTCCCAAAACACTGAAATGTTTGCGTATTCGTTAAAACCAAATTAGCATTCTCCGCCTTGTGAATCGCCTCGGAAAAGCCGTGAAAGTTACCGAAGAAGTTGTCAAAAACATCGCTGAATTAGCCCAGCTGAAGGTTGCGGCTGAAGATCTCGAGCAACTCTCTGCCGGCATGAAAAATATACTGGATCTGGCTGATCAAATGCAGGCCATTGCTACGGAGAATGTGATGCCGGTCTCCAACCCGCTAGATGCCGAGCAGCGGCTCCGGAAAGACGAGATCACTGAAGTAGATCAGCACCAGCTGTTCCAAAGTATTGCACCGGAAACCGAGGACGGCCTCTATCTGGTCCCGAGGGTCGTCGACTGAGATGCTGAATCGAACGCTATCCGAGCAAATCGACGATCTGGCAAAGGGCGAATACTCCGCGACTGAGCTGACCGAAGCCTACCTACGACAAATCGAGGCGCGCGCCGATCTCAATGCCTACATCACCGTTGCCGAAGACGCGCTCGCACAAGCACGCCTGGCAGACGAACAGCGGGCACAGGGCGAAGCCAAGACCCTCACTGGTATCCCTATCGCCCACAAGGACATTTTTTGCGAGGCCGGCGTAAAGACGACGGCAGGCTCGCGCATGCTTGACAGTTTTATTTCCCCTTATGACGCAACCGTCGTCTCGAAACTGCGCGACGCCGGGGCCATATCTCTGGGTAAAACCAATATGGATGAATTCGCCATGGGATCATCCAATGAATCCAGCTACTACGGTCCCGTCAGGAACCCCTGGGATACAAATCGTGTGCCTGGCGGTTCTTCCGGTGGTTCTGCCAGCGCTGTGGCGGCAGGATTATGCAGTGCCGCGACGGGTACAGATACCGGTGGCAGCATCCGACAACCAGCTGCGTTTTGTGGCATTACAGGTTTAAAACCAACTTACGGGCGGATATCGCGTTGGGGCATGATCGCCTATGCATCCAGCCTCGATCAGGCGGGCCCTATGGCACGGTCGGCTGCGGATTGTGCGGTGCTACTGGCCGCGATGGCAGGCGTTGATCCCCGGGATTCTACCAGCGCACAGAAACCGGTAGATGACTATCCCGCCGCGATTGAGCAGCCACTGAACGGCCTTCGCGTCGGTATCTGCAAAGAATACATGGATGGTTTATCCGATGATGTCACCCGGATAATCAACGGCGTCATGAAAGACCTCGAAGCCCAGGGCGTCACATTCAGGGAAATCAGCCTGCCGAATTCCCATCTGGCTATCCCCGCGTATTACGTCATCGCCCCGGCGGAATGTTCAGCGAACCTGAGTCGTTATGACGGCGTCAGATTCGGCTACCGCTGCGAATCGCCCGAAAACCTGGAAGATCTCTACAAGCGATCACGCAGTGAGAGCTTTGGATCCGAGGTCAAAAGCCGGATCATGGTTGGCGCCTTCGCCCTGTCAGCGGGCTACTACGACGCCTACTACCGCAAAGCACAACAAATCCGGCGCCTGATTAAAAACGACTTTGAAACGGCCATGACAGAGGTAGACGCGATCCTGGCGCCGACGACACCTGGCGTCGCGTTCAAGATCGGGGAAAAAATCAACGACCCCAGGGCAATGTATCTTCAGGATATCTATACTATTTCTGCAAACCTGGCCGGCCTACCCGCGATATCTTTTCCAGCAGGATTTAATGACGACTTGCCAATTGGCGCCCAACTGATCGGCAACTACTTTGATGAAGGTAGACTGCTACAGTTTGCACACCAGTTACAGCAGGCAACGGACTGGCATCGGCGCATCCCGGAGTCTGTTTCATGAGCACAGAATGGGAAGTGGTTATCGGACTTGAGATTCATACTCAACTGGCGACAAAATCCAAGATCTTTTCAGGCGCCAGCACAGCGTTTGGTGCGCCGGCCAATACCCAGGCGAGCGCTGTTGATCTTGGGCTACCTGGCGTCTTGCCCGTCGTCAATGAGGCGGTCTATCCCAAAGCCATCGCATTCGGGTTAAGCATCGGCGCCAACATCGGCAGGCGCTCGTGTTTCGATCGAAAAAACTACTTCTATCCAGATCTCCCTAAGGGCTACCAGATCACGCAGATGGACGAACCTATCGTGCTTGGCGGCGAAGTTGAAATCACGCTCAAAGACGGCAGCACTCGAACTATCAGAGTAACGCGGGCACATCTGGAAGAAGACGCAGGTAAATCGCTACACGAGGATTATCATGGCATGACCGGTATCGATCTGAACCGGGCCGGCACACCGTTGCTGGAAATAGTCTCTGAGCCGGATATGCGGAGCCCGGAAGAAGCGGTCGCCTACGCCAAGGCGATTCACCAGCTGGTCACTTACCTGTCCGTGTCGGACGGCAACATGGCTGAGGGCTCTCTGCGGTGTGATGCCAATGTTTCACTCCGCGAAAAAGGCGATGCCGAATATGGCACGCGTACCGAAACCAAAAACGTCAACTCCTTTCGCTTTCTTGAACGTGCCATAAAATTTGAGATAGAAAGACAGAAACAGATCCTCGAATCCGGCGGTCGGATCAAACAGGAGACCCGGCTCTACGATCCAGATAAAGATGAGACAAGACCGATGCGGAGCAAGGAAACGGCGACTGATTATCGTTACTTTCCGGAACCTGACCTGCTCCCGGTTGTTATTGACGAGGCGTACATCCAGGCTGTTGAAAGTTCGATGCCAGAGCTACCCGCCCAGAAAAAGGCCAGGTATGTCAGCGAACTTGGATTAACCGAGGAAGACGCAAGGGTCATTGGGTCGGATCTGCAACTGGCTAACTACTTTGAAACAGTTGCCTCAAACTGCGGTGATGCCGTGGTCGCAGCCAACTGGGTTAGAGGCGAACTATTGGCAAGTCTGAACAGAGAAGACCTGACACCATTAGAATCTCCGATCAGTGCTGAGACCCTGGCGCAGATTATCGCCCGTATCGCCGATGACACCATTTCCGGGAAGATCGCGAAAACGGTGTTTGCCGCATTATGGCAGGGTGATGCCCAATCGGTGGATGACTACATCGAAAATCAGGGGTTGAAACAGGTTTCCGACTCCGGCGAGCTCGAACCGATTGTGACGCGGATTATCGAAGATAACCCCAAACAGGCCGAGCAATTCCGAGCGGGTAAAACAAAGCTACTGGGTTTCTTCGTAGGCCAGGTAATGAAAGAAACCCAGGGCAAGGCAAACCCGAAGCAGGTCAACGACCTGGTAACGAAAAAGCTCAGCGACTAAACGCCAACAAATCTGGCGCCTGCCAACCTAGAACCTGGCAAGAAACTCCTGAATCCTGGCAGCATTCGCCCCGATATCACTTTTACCCACGCGCGACATCGACCGAACATCAATCCGGGTACCGTTATCTGCCTCGATCGCACGCACAACCACATCGTCTTTAAACCCAAACCAGAAGGTTGTCGCGGTTGCTTCAACGCGGCCCGCTTCCGGTGCCACATCGATGATTTCGAGGCCCATTGCCTGAAGCGCCGATTCTGAACGCTGCACTGCTTCGGCAACACTCATCTCGGCAACAATAGGCTGCACATCGGGGTAAGCGGCAAGTGTCGCTTCTGCGAGCACCTCAGCAGGAAAGTCAGGATCAGAGGCGCCGTATTCAGAGCCGTTCGGTGCGTCAGCACGAAGCGCCAGCGCAGAGACGAACACCGGCGGGTTCTCCGTATCCGTTGAGATATCATGGATCTGCGGCAAATCACCTGCGGCAGCCATTTGCGGACCAATGAACGCGGCTGGTAACAAGCCCAAAATAATAGAGATGACCACAAGATTTCGATCACCGGCCTGTCCATTTTTTAGCGCCACAATCAGAAAGCCAATGCCAATCAGGGCAAGCAGCAATCCGCCAACTACAGCAAATACAACACTGAGCAACGACGGTTGCAGGGGAAGCAGGGAAAACTTATATCCCAGCGGTCCTGTGAGCAAAATGATCAGCAAGAGTATGGCGCTAACCAGTAGTGATTTGGTCGATATTTTCAGGGTTTCCAAGTTCGCTCCTCTGCCCGAGTGATTTACACTCTAGCCATCTCGTTAGAAACTGTGCCGTGAGAATAAATATCCCGGGACACGCGTCCAAAAGCACGCTTTTGAACAACACTTATTTAATAAACGAGGGCCAAAGTAGTGGCATCTTCGCTGATTCGAATTAACGAGGCAACCGTTGCCGAACTGCAGCAACTGCGCGGCATCGGACCCAAGCGAGCTAACTATATCGAACGGTATCGCAATGAGGTCACGCCGATCTGTAATACCTATGACCTTGCTGCTGCCACTGGACTGAGCCATCGCGCCGCTATAAAACTCGCTGAGGAACTCTCTTTCGACCACACCGGGACACCCGAGCAAGCCTGGGCCGCAATAGTGATCGCCGCCACCTCACTCTTACTGATCGTGCTTGGTTTTTCTGAGCTTGCCAGTTCGCCGTTTGATGGCGCTGGCGGCCTCTATAATCTCGCGCTGGCGCTGGTACTGCTCGCAGGGTTTGCTGCGGCGGGGGATATCGCCGTGGCTCAGGTCAGAAAAAGTGAGAGCGAAACAACCATTGTCTTCTGGATCGCGCTAGCAACTGGCGGCATCGGCATCACCATGCTTTGCGCTTTGTTGATCGCCGACAATTTCCTGACTTTCGATCAAGTGTTATCCGATGCGCTCACAACCACTGGAGCGTACCTTTTGTTTTGCGTCGCTATTCTCTGGCAAATATACGGGCCGACGATGTTAATGCGGTTCCTGATCGCAGAAAGAATGAACCCACGGCTTGATATCGCAAGGCAACTGTATGAACTGTCCCAGGTAATGCTGCCGATACTCGCGGTTTGCGCGTTGATTCTGGTGGATTCCACAACCTGGACCGAGGAGTTTTTTGGCGTTTGGTGTTTTGCGTCGGCCCTCTACGCAACGAGTGAACTTCACAAGGGTCGCAGCCCATTCCTTTCGGTCCTCCCGGAGACGGACCAGGGACGGCTCCGTTTTGCGTATCAACGTTCAGGTCTGCAGCAGTCCGAACCGCTACTACCTATTTCAAGACTCAAGTGGTTAGGTCTGACGATGATCGCCCTATCGGCAATATTTATCGGGGTTAGCGCCGTGGCTGTCTGAGGATAACCTGGAACTCAAAAGTGCGGGCTATCACACAACCTTGATGTGCCAGGGTTCATAACGCACCCCGAACATGTTGTCTTTCGGGTACCGGATATCGACATACCCAAGATCAACGAGACGCTTGAACTCATCCGTTGTTGCAAAAGCCTCGGTAAAGTTTTTCCGCCCGAAACCAATCTTGCCCACGTCAAAGTCGCCAATTCCGTGGTAAGAATGCCCAGGGGGCGCCAGGCTTCTAGATGCCTTGGACAAGTTACCTTTTGACTGAATCGTTTTCGCGAGGAACAGATGTGACTGCTTAACCACGCTTCTGATACCTGACGTCAATGTGATACTGCTGCCGATGTCGCGCTTTAGTTTGTTATAGAGCGCTTCAGATTCGCCTCGATACAAGAAGTGACCGGAACGATCAACTTTTCGTCTATCACGCTCGGGGATCGTTGACGTGATTTCGGTGATAACCTTTTCACCGAAGAAACCATACTGGTTGGCGTTCGCGAAAAACAGTTGCTCTAAAAAGGACTGCTCTGCCTCGGTGAACTTTCCAACGCTGCCGTATCGTTTGCCATATTTAAGCGCTTCATCAAAACTGATCACGTTAAAGTTGCCGTGCCCAACAAGATTCTGCACGCGATCCAGACGTTTGAACGCCGAAATCAACACAGGATATCGTTCGTGTTCGAGGTAAACATCACCACGGTGCGGTGATTCATAACTGGCCATCTTGGCGATATAACGATCCAGCTTCGGACTTTCAGTGGTCGCCAGGATTTCATGCTCTTGCTGGAAGGTTGCGAACGCACTGAGATAGTCTGCTGATTGTGGCGCCGGCGTCGACATCATCTCAATCGAATTTGCGAGTTCTCCAATCGTGGTGTCCATGTCTTCAAAGGGCACACCTGCGGGCAGAACACCTGCGGGAAGAACAACGGCTCGATGCGCCAACTGCCCAGTCATGGCAGCCACCGTCCCAATCGAGAACATTTTCAGAAAATCACGTCGCTCCACGACCTTGCACGTCCCTAAATCGTCTTCATTCCAAGAGCTGTCATGGTACCCACAAGCCTGGATATTTTCTACTAAAGCAGTAGCTTAGCGACGAAATGTGACACTTTGCTTACAAGTGCGTTCCAGCGCCGGACTAGCGACCGCCATCAATCACCATTGTCTGCCCCGTCATGAAGCTACCCGCACGCGAGGCAAGGAACACAGCTGCACCGCCTATCTCCTCTGGCTCACCTATCCGACGAAGCGCAGCGTTAGCAGTCACATTCTTCAGGGTATCCGGATCTTCCCAGAGCGCCTTGGCGAAATCTGTGCGCACCAGCCCAGGCGCAATCGCGTTTGCCCGAATGTTATGTGGTCCAAATTCGGTCGCGATGTTCCGGGCCATCGCCATATCCGCAGCCTTAGAGACACCATAGGTGCCAAGCACCGCGCTGCCGTTCAAGCCACCAACACTGGAAACAATCAGGACAACACCATCCCTGCGCTCCACCATCTCCGGCAGCACCAGCTGGCAAAGCCAGTGGTTAGACTTAACGTTTGAGTCCAGAATCTTTTCAAACGCGGTATCAGGAATATCCAGCATTGAGCCGTAGTAAGGATTCACCGCGGCATTACAAACGAGAATATCGATCTTGCCCAGTTTTTCCCGGGTTTCAGAGACCAACTGCTCAAGCTGATCTTTGTGACCGATGTGGCATGCAATCGGGGTCGCAGAACCAGCCGCTGTCCCAATGCCCGCATTTATTTCCCGGGCAACTTCTTCACAGGCATCCTGCTTGCGACTGGAGACCACGACATCGGCCCCATGAAGGGCCATCTGTTCCGCAATCGCTCTACCAATACCTTTGGTTGAGCCCGTGATCACGGCAACTTTACCGCTAAGATCAAACAGGTTATCCATCTCGCCACTCCTGAAAAGTTTCCGGCAAACTACCGATGCCAGCGTGCCCTGTCAAACGCTTGCCTTGCATGGCTAAATCGGTGAAGGTACTGGCACGAACATCTGCATTTCGGAGCCATCATGAAAGTTCGAATTTTTCGACAACGCGTCTCTCAGGTTCATGAGAGCGAAGTAGAAATTAACGATTGGCTGGCAGAGATGGGCGACAGCATCAACATCAGATTTGTCGAACAATCAGCCTACCTCACCGACAATAGTGAAAACGGTCAGCCCGGCTATGTGGTATCCGTGTGGTACGAAGACGTCTGATCAGGGGTGATATTCGACACCCCGGGAAACCACCATCAACGGCCGATTCAGAACGTCCAGATCCTCAAGCGGGTTAGCCTCATAAACCACGAAATCTGCAGATAGTCCTGGCGCGATTACACCTGTCGTTTCCGCAAGGCCAATGGCATTGGCGCAATCCGCCGTTGCTGAACGCAGCACCTCAGCGGCGCTGAGCTTTGCGAAATGTGCAAACACCGCCAATGCGTTCGGTAAATCATGATGATAAATGTTCGGTATACCCGCATCGGTGGAAGCAATCAGACGCACCCCAGCGGCCTTCATACGTTCGTAGTTTGCCTGAATCATATCGACAAACGCTGGCTGTTTGAATCTTCGCCAGCCGGAGTTAATTGTCGGCGAAACCCAAACGTTGTTGGCAGCCAGCGTCGCAACCACTGATTCATCAAATGCTTTTCCCCATCCGGCATCCCCAACCCAGGAACAATGCTCAACCGTGGTAACACCAGATTCAGCAGCCTGACGGATGCCATCTGTACCATGGCAGTGTGCGGCAACGTGGTAGTGGTTAGCGGTTGCCGCAGCAACGATTTTCTGCACCGTATCATCTTCGAACTGACTATCCACAGGGCGGGAGCCGGGCGTAATATTACCGCCGGTCACCATAACCTTTATAAGATCCACATTGTGTTCGTGCTGTCTTCTCAATACATCAAGCGCCTGAGTGGTGTCTTCAGCCTCGCCTCCCCAAAAACAGCAGTGCCCACCTACCGACGTAATAGGCTGACCCGCACAGATCAGTCTGGGACCGACCGTATCGCCCCGCTCAATCTCGTCCCGAATGGCCAGTTCAAGATACTGCCCACCGCCCAGGTCGCGCGCTGTGGTAATCCCTGCACGGAGCATCTTTTCTGCACGAGACCGCATTTCCGATTTTAGCGTCTGTTCATCAGGCAAGGTCTGATCGGCAGGATCTTTGACCTCGGGATTCAAACAAAGATGAATGTGGGCATCAATCAGCCCGGGGATCGCATAGCAACCGTCTAGATCAAGCGTATCGCCTGACTCAGCAATTTCTGTAAAGCAGCCAGCCCTGACTGCGATGGAACGCCTGGTGAGATCATCCTCCAGACCATTCCATACCTGGAGATTCAGGTACTGTTTTTCCATTACTGCCTCTTCTCGTTGTAGACATACAGTGATGACATGACAAAATTAAACACACTGGCAGCGCCTACCCCTGCAACAAGGGCCAGCAGGCGATAGTCGTTGAAGAAATCAACATAAGTTGTCAGGACAACATAGACACCCCAGTTGATCGAAAAACCAAAGAGACTGGCTAATACAAACTCCAGCCACTGCTTGCCCTGGGGTCGACGTTTTCTTTCACCGAAGGTTGTGATTCGATTCAGCAACCAGTTCCAGCTGACCGCTGGCCAAAATGAAACGGCTCTGGCGAGTTGGTGCGGAACACCGAACATCTGAAAAAGATAATAGAAAAACAGATCAACGATAAATCCGCTCGCTCCAACAATACCGTAACTTAAAAACTCACCCAGGGTGCCGAACCTGGCAGTGTAAAGGCGCCTTAAGTGGCGAAGGAATTTAAACTGCTGGCCCAGGTTGAGCTTACTTTCACCAATTTCTCGATCCACAAAATTAATCGGCACCTCAACGATGCGCGAAAAGTTGCCGCGGACCATAAGTTCAAGCCCAATCTTGTAGCCAATCGGATTTAACTTTTCATAGCTGGAAACACCGAGTCGATTGAAGGCGAAGAAACCAGACATAGGATCCTTGCAGGACACCAGTGGTCGGGTAATCAGGGTAGCCACGTGGGAGTTGAGGAACCTGAACAAGCTCCAATCTCTGTCAAAGCTGCCGCCATCTACATACCGACTGCCAACCACAAACACATCCGCGTGCGTTTCCAGTAACCCATACATCTCAGGCAGTGCTTCCGGGGGATGAGACAGATCCGCATCCATCACGACCACGCGATCGTGAGTGGCTGCACGAATACCGTCAATAACACTGAGCGAGAGATCCTTATCTCTGCCAGTCGCTTGCAGCAACCGGATTGGGTAACTCTCTGCCAGGGTCGCTACAACACTGACAGTATCGTCGGGCGAATTATCATCACTGACAATCAACTCATAGGCAATGCCTGCATTCTCCATAACCTCGTGAATACGAAGGGCCAGAGGTGATAAGTTTTCAGCTTCCCTATAAGTGGGCACTACGATACTTAACATTTACGCGTCATCCGCAACCCTCGAGGGAAAGTCTCTTGATCAATTGTTCTGCGCTCGCATTCAAGCGCATCTGACGATAAGTATCCACCAGCAAACAGGCACCGGGATTATCGGGCTTCGGATAAAGCGCGATCGAGCGTTCAAGATGCACCTTCGCCGCATCGAGCGTGGGTGGCGTCATGAGACTTACACGACCTTGATAGGCGGCGAGCAGCCCCTTGCGCTTAACCGGTGCATCTTTCGGCAGCTGCGCCGCCGCCGCATCACCTAACTCGTTCAGCCAGGATTTATTCGCTCGACTGTCCACAGTTTGATGCGGTTGCAAAGACAGCATCTGCAGCAACGCAACCTTCCCCGGCAACGTCGTTTGCAAGGCGTTCAGCATGGCGATTTCTGCATCATCTAATTCAGGAACAGAAAGTAACAAGCCAACATGTTGCTGCGCTGCGACGAGTAGAATCTGGAACAACAAGTCACGTTCATGACCGTTGCGTAAAAGCTGTTGCGCGTCAATCTCAATGAGCGAGGCGTAGTATTCGTGCAGTTGTCCATCACATCGGAAACCGGGGTCAGCATTGTGGCGAAACACCAGTCCCATATTCTCCGCTGCCTCACCATGACTGGTGCTGTAAACAGGCCTCGTTGCAGCCGCAATGTAGGTGTCCCGAGCCTTTTTCTGAGCTGCCTGGGCAGCGAACGGCGACATTAGCCTGTTGGGAAACACAAGATTGTTCCAGCTACGCAACTCCAGATCCGGTCGAATCCCTTTGACGTAATGCAGATAACCGATCAGGCCAACGCCATTGTCACCTTCAACAAAAAGAATCGACGCCTCCGGCACAAGCTTCAGCACGTTGCGCGCATAGATTTCGGAAAACTGATTATCCGCCTGATAGTTAGGTGGCAGATTCTGAACGGCAACGCCAATCGCGACGGTGAGTGGCAGCGCCAGCCTTAACCAATTGCCTTGTCCGGCCAGCAACGCTAGCAACCCGTGCAGGCCAATCCCCAGCCATATCGCCAGTGCGCCGTAGGCGATCACGGGGTAGGGCGAGAAAATGGCGCGGCGAAATTCGTTATATTCGAATCCCAGCAGAACGTTCAAGAAAGCTGTGCTGGCCAGGTATAGCAGAAGCAACGATATCGAAGCCGAAATCCGCAAAAGATAAAAACTTCTGAATACCCCGAGAGCAATCAGCCAGGAGAAAACCAGACCAAACTCTTTGGCCGACTGGCTCAACAACCAGAGTTGATAGCTCAGGCGATCTGACCAACCAGCCAGGTCGCTGTGGTCACTGTAAGCCGAACGCGCTACATAGCGTGCAAATTCTTCAGCCTTTTCGATCGGCCCATAGATGGAGAATGCCGGCTCTGAACTGAATAAAATCAGATACGGGGACAGACCGATTGCGAGCAGCAAAATGAGTGCAAACATGAATCCTGGCCGGCGCAGAAGACGCCAGAGATCGGGCCATCGGGACAATAAAAGCGGCAGCAAAGCCAGGGACGAAAGCAACTGCAATGGCCAGTGATTCGCAAGCGCGAGCCCATAAACAAGTGCCAGGATGAGAAGCCACTGGCGCTCTCCGGATTCACTAAAACGCAGTGCCAGATAAAAACACAGAAAAAACAAAAGCGCCGCCAGGCTATAGACCTCAATCACGATCGCCTGTGACCAAAAGGTGTTGGATAAACCGAAAGCGACACCCACCATCATCGCCAAGGGACTATCATGGAGTAGCCGGTTGGCGATCAACATCACCGTGACCGCTGTTGCTGATGCAAAAACGGCAGACAGCAGGTTGCCTGCGAATACGCCCTCTGGGAAGAACGGTAGCGCGACAAACTGCTGACAAACCAGCGTGAAGAGGGGGTAACCGGGCGGGTGTCCAATACCACCGTTGTGGCAGACCATTTGAAACAATCCCGCATCTTCGAGCGTGATGGCACGCGGCAGCGTCAGGATATAGAGCAGAAGTGTCGCCCCGGCGACAATAATCGCAGCCATGGGGGCTGGCGCGGTTTTAGTTTCGTTCATATAGGCTTCTTATTCCCGCATCATACCCAGAGTACCTGATGGGAAGAAGCCAATTAGCGATTCAGACGAACAATCTCGCGAAGCCCTGTCAAAATCAGATCGGGCACGACCTCATGGAAAAGCTTTTCACGATTGAACAGTGTTGCAAAACCACCGGTACCGACCACCAGCGGTGCTTCATCGGTGAATTCCTCTTCCGTAATTCGGGCAATCAACTCCCGCACCATACCCACGTTCGACCAATAGAGACCAGACTGGATGCTCTCGATGGTTGACCGTCCTAACGCAGTGCGAGGCGGCAGAATTTCCACTGAAGGTAACTGTGCGGTCCGCTCTTCAAGCGCCTCCATCGACAGCCTGACCCCAGGGATGATGTTGCCCCCCATAAACTCTTTTTTCTTGCTGATCGCGCAGAGCGTCGTTGCCGTGCCGAAATCCGCAACAATAAGGTTTCTGTCAGGGAACATCTTGATGGCACCAACAGCATCAGCAATACGATCCGCGCCCACCTCTTTAGGGTCGCGGTACTGGATTTTCAGTCCGGTTTTAACACCTGGGCGCAACACCAGGGGCTCAAGCCCGAAGTATTTCTGACAGCATGCACGTAGTGAATAGAGCAGATCGGGTACCACACAACAGATGGCAACTTCACTGATTTGATCAGGATCAACATCATTCTCTCGAAGCACGGTCCTAAAAAACACCCCTAGTTCATCAGAAGAGGACCGCATTTGCGACGTTCGGCGGAATTGAATAATCAACTCTTCTTCCCGGAAGAGTCCACCAAAGATCTGACTGTTCCCAATATCCAGACAAAGTAGCACTAGTTCCGCACCTCAACGTTATCAATCAATCTCACCGGTCTTTCCGCTGTACCCATCAAGACCGCACCAAACCTTCTCCCAAACCTGCTTTTCACATAATCGACGTTGAAACCAGCGTCCTGCAGCATCGATACTGCCTGCTCATCAGACACTGACTCTCTGAGCAATCGGTTAAACGCAGGTGACCGGCCGCGATCATCAACTGAGAGATTCAGATTTCTTGAACTCATCGCCAGGCCGTCCGCTTCCCTGATAATGGGACAACCCACAATATCCACGTCAAGAAAGAAACTATCGACCATGCCGCGAATTAGCTGAAGCTGCTGGAAATCCTTTTCGCCAAAATAGGCTTTGTCAGGTCGTACGAGATTCAATAGCTTCATTACAACAGTCAAAACGCCAGTAAAGTGGCCTGGTCTGTGCTCTCCACAAAGCTCGAGACTGAAACGCTTCTCTGTGATCTCATACGCGAAATCATCTGGATACATCTGCGCATAATCCGGCAAATACACCGCCGACACCCCAGCGGCTTCCAGCTGCACCAGGTCATCGGTCAGCGTATCAGGATAGTTCTCAAGATCATTGTTGTTATTGAACTGGGTTGGATTTACGTAAATGCTCGCCACAGTGATATCACAGTCACTGAGACTGGCTTCTACCAGAGACAGGTGTCCTGGGTGCAATGCACCCATTGTCGGAACGAACCCCACAAGGCCGTCAACCGTGTTGCGGTATTCCCGCAATGCAGCGACAGACTTCAGAAGTTTCATCCGTAGGTTTCCTCTTTCGCAGGAAACGCCCGCTCAGACACATCCTGATGAAAGTTTGTAACCGATGTTTTCATCACATCGTGAACGTTGGCGTATCGGCGCAGAAACTTAGGCGTGAAATCGGGGTCAGTCCCCAGCAAATCCTGCAATACGAGAACCTGTCCATCCGTATAGGGTCCCGCACCAATACCAATCGTGGGCACACCAATTACCTTGGAAATACAGTCACCCAATTTGTTGGGAACACACTCAAGAACAACGGAAAAACATCCCGCTGCCTCAAGCGCTTTCGCATCTTTCATGATTTTGCGGGTACTGGCTTCATCTTTGCCCTGCACCCGATGACCACCCAGATTATGGATGGACTGAGGAGTCAGCCCCAGGTGCCCCATCACCGGCACACCAGCCTCGACGATTCTTTCGATAATTGGCAGCTGATGATCAGCGCCCTCAATCTTGACCGCGTTAGCACCCGCCTGCATCAGAACCTGGACCGCATCGATGGCAGCTTCTGGTCCTCGGGAACAGGAAAGAAACGGCATATCTGCAATGATGAACTTGTCCGGCGCTCCCCGGGCAACGGCTGCCGTGTGAAGCGCCATCATATCGAGGGTTGCGTGAACCGTAGAATCAAAACCGTGCATCACCACGGCAAGCGAATCTCCGACTAGCAGGCAGTCAATCTCGGTTTGGTTGAGTATTTTTGCCGACCAGGCGTCGTAGCAAGTCACCATAGAAATAGGTTGCTGACACTGCTTTTTTTTCTGAAAAGTAAGTACGTTTGTCATGACGACCTCCTGGGAACAGGGGTCATCACTGCTGAACACAGATTTGAGCTCATGGGTACCTGTCCTCTGATTAATGGATCAAGTCCGAAGTTGGATTCTTATTTTAGTCTGTTAACTCGCCCAGTCCCTTTCATACATCTGATAAGGGCCGAGGAGGCGAAATATAGACAAATCCCGATTAGCTGTCTACTCGATGTAACCGATTGACTGATTCTGATAATCGTGTTTTTCTCGCGTGTTTTGTCTGCCATCGCTGCCCTGGCACGCGGCATGGCTGAAGGTCAGACGCACTGGCATTCAAAGACACAGGCCGTGTAGGTCGAGCAAGCATCTGGAAAGCGGTGAGAACCTGCTGACAGATGTTCTGTTTGTATTCGCCACCGTTTAACGATCTGGTAGACTAGCGCGTCTCTCAATGAGGCACCCTTTTTTTGGGCCTATAGCTCAGTTGGTTAGAGCAGTGGACTCATAATCCATTGGTCCCAGGTTCGAGTCCTGGTGGGCCCACCAAAGTCAATACCGGGGTACTCCGTAGAGTTCCCCATCGCTGTAAAAAAGCCTTGCGGATCAGTTGTGTATTACTTTTAGTTTCCGAAGGCTTTCACGAACGTCCCGTTTCTAGCCCTCTCCCTAGCTGGTGAATTCTGTGGGTTAGATGGTGCTCTGTGGGTAGTTGTCCTTCTAGCCCTGATTCTTATTTTTCCGATCACACTTTCCCAGAACCACTAAATACTCTAGCCATTCATACGAATCGCACGATGGCAGTGCCGCGAATACCGATGTCTGGTGTTGATACTCGTCTTAGAAGCGAGTGGATAAGTATTGTCTAAAATAACTGGAACGATGAGATTAATGGAATTTGAAGTACAACAGTGCAGCTTAGAACAGGAACTTGAGATCAATAATGATTTTAAGTTCACCTGTAGAAACCATTCTGACTATCACGTTAGTAATCGTGTGAATCATCTTGAGGATATCCTCGAACGTTGTCCTCGTGGTCTAGATACACGCACTCTTGTTGTAAAAAAGCTTCAATACTTCAGAGCTATCCAGCAGTTCGTTGAGAACATTGTGGGGTTCTGTCGTGATCCTGAAACACTGTTTGTAACATTGTCGGTGATGGATATCGGCTACTCCAGCAGTTATCTCTTCAGGACTTACGACAAACTATGGTTACGTGCGTATCGCGATATCACGCTCAATTCAGATGATGATGAGCTACAGGCAATTGTTGTCATGGAAAATGCTGATAGGTTTGAACAACGCACGGCATTCCATCTACATGCGTTGGTAAACTCCAGTAGCGGTGCACCTGATGATCTCTTAGAACGATTTAATGGCTTTCTAGATAGGCAACTAAGTCGAACGAAAACGACCGTACTGAAAAACGGCGTCAGTAAGACAACCACTAAACGACCGAAGATCAGTAACGCACAAGGTGTCCCTATCATTGATGACTATGATGTGGTCAGGGTTAGAGACCTTACAGATCAGAATTTCTCTTCGTTAACAGAAGCACAGCGAAATCGGTATAACGATAAGTTGCAGGCTGGTGTTAGCTTCAATCCTGAAAAGCTGGCCAACTACATCCTGAAGAATGCGTTCCTATTGAATCCATCGTCGGAACATGAGCTTCTGGATGGCATATATTCATTACATCCGGGTGGGTTAGAGCCCTTCACGCTGCAAAAAGGTGGATAGGGTTCAAGCACTGGAAAACCAGTGATGCTGTACATATAAACAGTATTTTGGTAAAAAGGTGGACGTTGTTCATACGACCGGACTATGGGTTGAAGCTATCGTGCAGAACGATTCAAACCTGACCCTTTATCCGCGTTACCACCAAGGCTATCATTTAGTCCATAACGAATATAGGAGGGACCGTTGCCAGGCCCTAGTTGCGTAGAGATTTGTGCTGGTGCTGGGGGGCAAGCCCTTGGCCTAGAAGCCGCCGGTTATGAACCAGAAGTTCTGGTTGAAATAGAGAAGCCCTGTAGAGAGACACTCAGGTTTAACCGTCCCAACTGGAACATTCAGGAAGATGAGCAGTGTGATGTCAGGTTGTTTCAGGGAGGTCCATACAAAGGAATTGATCTGCTAGCAGGTGGTGTCCCATGCCCACCATTTTCAGTCGCAGGGAAACAGTTAGGACACGAAGATGAGCGTGATCTTTTCCCGGAAGCTCTCAGACTGGTAGACGAAATTAGGCCGAAAGCCATCATGCTGGAAAATGTTCGAGGGTTTCTCGACGCGGTATTCGAAGACTATCGTATGGGGCTCAAATCGCAGTTACACAGGCTTGGCTATACCACAGACTGGAGATTGCTAAACGCCTCTGACTTCGGTGTGTCTCAGTTAAGACCACGTGTCGTGATCGTAGCGATAAAAAAAGAGTATGACGCAGAGTTTGAATGGCCACAGCCACTTAAGACTTCGCCACAAAGTGTAGGTGAGCTGCTGTTCGATCAGATGTCGGTTAATGGCTGGAAAGGTGCCAAGAGGTGGCGTGATAGAGCTGATGACATTGCTCCAACTATTGTAGGGGGCTCTAAGAAGCATGGTGGACCCGACCTCGGGCCGACTAGAGCGAAGAAAGCATGGGCAACTCTAGGAGTCGATGGAATGGGGATTGCCGATGAGCCACCCTCGAAGGATTTTGTTGGGATGCCTAAGCTCACAGTAGATATGGTTGCCCGAATTCAAGGTTTTCCCGCCGATTGGCACTTTGTCGGTAAGAAGACACCTGCATATCGACAAGTTGGAAATGCGTTCCCGCCTCCTGTCGCGGCAGCAGTTGCATCTCAGATTTCAAAGATTTTGAAGCGAAGAAGAATAACCGCAGTGAGTTAAGAAATGGCTAGACCACCTGGAGCCCGAGCGAGACTAAGAGCCCACTTCCTGTCTAATGTAGGCAGGATTATGGAGACTGATGAGTTGAGGGAAGTGGCAGGTGGAATCACAGAGTGGGCACGACGAGTTCGTGAGCTTAGGACAGAGGAAGGCTACAAAATTCTCACTCACAATGACCGTAGCGATTTGAAGCCCGGTCAGTACATTCTGGAGGACCCCACACCGCAGCCAGCGTTCGAACGGGCTATCTCTAAGGAAACTAGAGCTTTTGTGCTAGACCGAAACGGCTTTACCTGCCAAATGTGCGGTGCCGTTGCTGGTGAACCGCACCCTTATGACCCGAGCAGAAAAACACGGCTACATATAGGTCACATAATTGACAAGTCGGTGGGCGGGACCGACGACGCATCGAACCTAAGGGCACTATGCTCTGTCTGCAACGAAGGTGCTTCGAACTTGACTCTGGATCGACCCACCTTATCGAAACTGACCATACAGGCCCGAAGAGCGAGGGCTGAGGATCAGATCGAATTGCTAAAGTGGCTTAAGCGTAAGTTCCCAGATATCTGAGGTTTGTGTCATCTCCATAAATAGCTGTATCGCTATGGAGATTACGACAATGAAAAAACTCGCCGACCTCACGGTTGAAGAACTTAACGAACTCAGCACCTATGACCCGATCAATGAACTCACTCTAGCCGAAATTGCAGAGAATGGTTACGACGTCATGGTGCATGAAATAGAACAAACCTTATCCCCAGTAGACAGGGCGAAGTGCATACTTCGTCTCTACGAGACAGTAAACGCTAATCTCCACAGAGGCTGACGAAGGGCCCACGTAGGGGCCCCGTCGGTAATGAAACACATTTTTAAAGAGCGTGTGACAGTGTTCGACTGCCTAAGCTGCGCCAACTGCACATCTGTCGAGATAGTCTGACCAGCGTTGCAGCATTAGCTTCCGTCTCTCAAGCAGCTGTGTTCTGTTGTAGGCTCGGCCCAGAGGATCCCTCACGGTGTGTGCTAGTTGCATCTCGATGACCCTCACTGGCTCTTCTAGCTCTTCCTCTAACAGAGTTCTCGCCGTCGCTCTAAAACCATGAGCGGTCGTATCAATATTCATCGTCCGCAATGCTGCCGTGAAGGCATTGTTGCTGATGCAGCGGGATTTTGATCTAGGGCTCGGAAACACATATACCGAGTCATTACCCGATAGCCGTCTCAAGTCTTCCAGAATGGTCTGAGCTTGTGATGACAGGGGAACTATATGCGGGCGACCACCCTTCATCCTGTCTGCGGGAATCTCGATTCTATCGGTTCCTATATCCTCCCATCGCAACTGCCGCAGTTCACCGGGACGTAGCATGAGCATTGGCAAAAGTTTTAGGCCATGTTTGACCTGCAACGTGGCACCATCGTAGGAGTCTACGGCTCGAAGATAGGCACCTACTTCTCCTGATGTGAGTAATGCCCGGTAGTGCTGGGTCTTTGATCGCTTGAGAGCACCACGTAAGTCGGATGTGATGTCGCGATTCGCGCGACCTTTAGCCACGCCATAGCGGAGGATGTTGCTGACGTACCCCTTCACCCTATGGGCAGTATCGTAGGTCCCGTGAGCCTCGATCTTCGTCAAGCATTCATCTAACAGAATCTTAGGTGTTAGGTCGGCTATTGGCAGTGAGCCGATTGTGGGTATAACCCACTTATGCAGTCTTTGGGAAACTGTGCGGCTGTAGCTCGATGCCCAATCTTGACGCTCGATCCATTCCGCAGCCAGTGCCTCAACTGTCCAGTTATCTGGTTCAGTTGAGCGTCTATTTACCGTAATCGGATCAACGCCGTTGTAGATGTCCACTCGTAGCTTATCAGCCTTTATGCGAGCATCCTTCAGGGATAGGACAGGGTAATTTCCTAACCGAACATCACACTGCTTTCCATTAGGGCGTCTACAGCGATAGTAAAAAGTCACTGTGCCTTTCGGGTGTACCGTCACAGACAGCCCTTTTCCGTCCGCACGTTTGTACAGCTTAGACTTGGGTTTAAGTCCTCGTATTACCATATCAGTTAGCATTGCCAACCCTCCCAGTCCCGTCAGCACACTGACCACCGCATCGTGTGTGGCAGATGCGGTTGGCAACGTACTCTTCAACTTCACCTAGGACCCAGCCCATAGAGCGTGAACCTGTAAACAGGGGAATTGGTTTAGGGAATGCTCCAGCATTGATCAATTCGTACATGCTGCTCTGAGACAAACCCGTAATCCGAAGAACTTCAGGTCGTCGTATCAGGATGTAGAAATTAGCCGGTGGGATGCCATGTGTCTTATGGCAAGAAGACGGGCCGGAATAGCCCGAGGGTGTAGGTTTATTTTCAGGTCCGTCCACACGGACACTCGTGATTGTCGTCATAATAGATACTCCAAAAAGGTTAACTCACATAGGCATTCCTCCTCTGGTGTTTGGTTAAACAGAAATAGCCATTCAGCAAGTGAGGCGGATTATACGACGGAACACGCGAAAATGTCAAATTATTTCTTGACAGTTGTATATTAGTCTGGTAGGACTTTTTTACAACTCACCCCTAATATCGTTCTCCCATGGGGTAGGATTTTGGGTAATTAGACTCGGGCCCCTGAACGATCCCAGTGTTTTCAATCAGTTAGACTGAGAGTATTGTGGTTGGTGGGCCCACCAAGCGTAGATAAAAAAGCCCGCATCAGCGGGCTTTTTGCATCTGGAGCGCTCAGACCTAATCAAGGAAACTCTTAAGATGGTCGGAACGGGACGGATGCCGCAACTTACGAAGCGCCTTGGCTTCGATCTGACGAATACGTTCACGCGTAACATCGAACTGTTTACCAACCTCTTCGAGCGTGTGATCGGTGTTCATATCGATACCAAACCGCATACGGAGCACTTTGGCTTCTCTTGCGGTCAATCCGGAAAGGACGCCTCGCGTTGCCTCCTGCAGGCCCTCTTCCGTCGCGGTATCGACAGGAGAGCCGACAGACGCACCCTCACCCAGATTGGAATCTGAATCGAGAAAGTCACCGAGATGCGAATCTTCATCATCGCCAATGGGCGTTTCCATGGATATGGGTTCCTTGGCGATCTTGAGTACCCGGCGGACCTTGTCTTCCGGCATTTCCATACGCTCGCCCAATTCTTCAGGCGTAGGTTCGCGGCCCATCTCCTGAAGCATTTGTCTGCTGATCCGAGACAATTTGTTGATCGTTTCGATCATATGAACCGGTATACGGATGGTTCTTGCCTGATCGGCAATCGACCGGGTAATCGCCTGGCGAATCCACCAGGTAGCGTAGGTTGAAAACTTGTAGCCTCGTCGGTACTCAAACTTGTCTACCGCTTTCATCAATCCGATATTACCTTCCTGAATAAGGTCAAGAAATTGCAATCCGCGGTTTGTGTACTTTTTCGCAATAGAGATAACCAGACGCAAGTTCGCCTCAACCATATCTTTTTTGGCGCGTCTCGCCTTGGCTTCGCCAATCGACATGCGGCGATTGATATCTTTGATCTCTGACACTTCGAGGCCTACGGCTTCCGAAGCATGCTTGATTCGTTTCTGAGCCCGGACGATATCATCTTCAAATTTCTTCAGTTTGTCGTGACCCGCTTTGATTTGCTTCTGGACCCACTTCAAATCTGCTTCATGGCCGGTGAATTTCTCGAGGAAAATCTTCCGCGGCATCTTCGCACGACGCACACAGGTGTTCATGATGTGACGTTCCTGCCGGCGTATCTGGTTATGTGGCTCGCGAGCCATTGAAACGACGACATCATAGTGCTTGGGTACAAACTTGAAGAACTGAAATGCCTCACCCAATGCCTCAAGCTCTTTTTGTCCCTGCTTGGACGCACGACCGTACTTTTTGGTTGCCCGCTGGGTCTTCTTGAATTGTTTTTCCAGTGCAGCAAAACGTTCTGCAGCGAGGACCGGATCAGCCCCTTTGTCCTCTTCGGAGGAATCGTCGTCTGCTTTCTTTTCGCCAGGGACAACCTGGGCCGCTGGTGCTACAAATTCGGCTGGATCAAGAAAACCGATCAGTAGATCAGCCAGCTTTCCTTCTTCTTCCTGGGTGGCGGCATACTGATTAAGCGTAAATGCTGCCGGACCCGGGAACTGGCCCGCCGCATGAAGCACGTCACGAATGCCTTCTTCAATTCGTTTCGCAATGACAATTTCACCCTCACGGGTCAGCAGTTCTACGGTGCCCATTTCGCGCATGTACATACGCACCGGGTCTGTGGTTCGCCCCGCTTCATTTTCGACAGCAACCAGCACCGCAGCAGCTTCTTCTGCAGCCAGTTCATCGGTTGAGTCACCTTCAGCGAGAAGATCATCTGCATCCGGCGCTGTCTCATGGACAGCGATCCCCATGTCGTTGATCATGCCGATAATGTCCTCGATCTGTTCAGGATCGGTAATTTCGTCCGGCAGGTGGTCGTTGACCTCACCATAGGTAAGATACCCCTGCTCTCGACCACGACTGATCAGTTCTTTCAGGCGCGACTGCTGCTGTTGTGCCAGACCACTACTAGACATAGGACCTCTTGGATGTACGGAAATTGACAGAGCCGGACATTATAGCGACGAGAGGGGTTCGCTTCCACAATTTGTGCAAGTGAAGTCAAGCGAAAGACGCCTGAATAATGGAGAAAATTTCAGTTTTTAGGCGGCTGACGGCCCAGGTTTCTCAACATCTCACGTTCCTCAACCGTCAGTTCACTCGGCTTTTTACCCGCGAGCGTGCCTATAACCATCTGATTTTGAAGAAGTTCGCGCTCCTTCAGCATCTTTCTGAGTGTATCAAGGAACTCATCCGCCAACTGATCCTGAGAGAGCATGGGATCTTTTTCGGCAAGGCCTCTAAGATATTCAAAATAGGGCGTTTCCTGATAGTGCACCAACAGCAGCATAGGCGTGAGTTCCAGAGCGTGCTGCCCCCACTTGATCATTTCTACCAGCAGTTGCCATTCGGGAATACCCTCAAGCTTCGAGAGGTCCGCCTCATCCAGTAAACCTACAACATCCGGCTGCCGCAGCAGAATACTGATGGCATGCTCACCGAGTTTTGACTGTACAATCTGGCGTTGTGGATTTAGCACCTCGGCTACCGGCTCATCTGAAGGGGGCGGTGGTGCCATCCGATCCAGGCCTGTCACACCGATGAGCTTTTCTATATCCAATCCCGTTTTTGAGGAGAGCTCCTGAATCAATAGCTGCTTGAAAACGCCTTCCCGCACAGTCGCGATCAGCGGTACCGCGGCTTTAGACAAGGCGGCTCTACCCTCCGCAGATTCGAACTCCAGACCATCGGATAACGTTTGAAAGAAAAAGTCGGATAGTCCCTGCGCACCGGACAATCGCGCTTCAAAAGCCGCCTGCCCTTCTCTACGAATCAGGGAGTCCGGGTCATCGCCATCTGGAACAAACAGAAATCTTGCACTACAGCCATCCTCCATCGCAGGCAGTGTTGACAATAGCGCTTTCCAGGCCGCATTCCGCCCTGCGTTGTCGCCATCGAAACAAAACACAATCTCCGGCACCAGGCGAAACATCCGTTCAATGTGCTCGGTACTGGTCGCCGTTCCAAGTGTTGCGACACTGTAACCGATTCCATGCTGCGCGAGAGCGACCACATCCATGTAACCTTCAACCACAACCAGTCTGGTTAAACGTCGGACACGCTTGCGCGCTTCGTAAAGGCCATAAAGTTCGCGCCCCTTGTGAAACACAGGTGTCTCTGGCGAATTCAGGTACTTGGGTTTCGCATCTGCATCCAATACACGACCGCCAAACGCAATGGTCCGGCCACGAAGATCGCGTATGGGAAACATGATCCGGTCTCGGAACCGATCGTAGGTTTTATTTTCCTCGGCATGATCCGTGAGCATGCCTGAATCAATCAACAACTGCCGGTCGGCATTCGTAACCGCCAGCTTTTTCATCAGGTTATCCCAACCCGGCGGGGCATAACCAATCCCAAAGTCTCGTGCAATCTCTCCACTGAGGCCACGCCCTTTCAGGTAGGCAATCGCTTTGTCTTTCTGCTCGTGTTGCCTGAGTTGATCGCGATAAAACGCTGCCGACTGATCCAAAACCTCATACAAGGATTTGCGTTTCTGGGACGCTTCGGGGTTAACCTTGCGATCATTTGGAACTTCCATACCGGCCCGTTGAGCAAGATGTTCCACCGCACCGATAAAGTCCATACGGTCGAACTCCATCAGAAATTTCAACGCGGAACCATTCGCCTGACAGCCGAAACAGTAATAAAACTGTTTATCCTGACTGACCGTGAAGGAAGGAGATTTTTCGTTATGGAAAGGGCAGAGTCCTGAAAAGTTCTTACCCGTTTTTTTCAGCGATACCCGAGCATCAATGATTTCGACAATGTCTACCCGAGACAGCAAGTCATCAATAAATTCCGGTGGAATCACCTGTGGGCATCAACAATTAGGTAAGAAGAAAGAGCATGTCACTGCCCTATATAGAGTGCAAGTCAGTGGGACCCTCTGACACTATCTCACACTATTTGACACAATCTGAACCCCAGACCTGGATCTCAGGCTGGCCAAGCGCTTATCGGTATCAGGTAAGCTCTGCCTTTACGCTGGCGGAAACCTTGCCCATGTCTGCCCGGCCCTGAATCTTTGGCTTCAGTATTCCCATCACCTTGCCCATGTCCTGCATGGAAACGGCACCCGATTCTGCAATCGCTTGAGCAATCAATGTTTCCAGCTCCGAGTCGGTGAGTTGGGAAGGCAGAAATTCAGCGATAATCGCAATTTCCATCGCTTCCTGTTGAGCAAGATCATCGCGCCCTGCATCGGCATACTGCTGGTGTGAATCTTTCCGCTGCTTGGTCATTTTGTCCAGGATGGACAGGACACGCGCATCGTCGAGTTCGATTCGCTCATCGACTTCGACCCGCTTGAACTCTGACATCATCAGGCGCAGGGCCGCCAGACGACTTTTGTCTCTGGCTTTCATCGCAGTTTTTACTTCAGCAGAGACCTGCTGATAGATGGAATCGGACATTCCTGCTAGTACATTCCTGCTAGTAGAGTCGCTCCATGCGACGGGTTTCACGCTGAACCTTCTTGGCGTGACGCTTAACTGCAGCGGCGGCTTTACGTTTTCGAACGGCGGTGGGCTTCTCGTAGAATTCACGGCGTCGGACTTCCGCCAGGATTCCAGCTTTTTCGCAGGATCGCTTGAAGCGACGGAGAGCGACATCAAACGGTTCGTTTTCTTTAACCTTAACGTAGGGCATTAAGTCAATTTCTCAAAGGGATGGGTAAAGGTCGCGCATTCTAACGATTAACCCTGGGAAATGCAAAGCCTCCGGTGCTTTCGCGGCGATGCGTTCACGAAAGATTTTCCTTAAGGAAATCAGTACTATACGCCCCTCAGAAACAACAACCAGACACTATGAACGTGCTCGGCATCGAAACTTCGTGTGATGAAACCGGCGTCGCAATTTACAGCGAATCCGGGGGAATCATCGCCAATGCGCTATTCAGTCAGATAGACCTGCACCGGGAATACGGCGGTGTCGTGCCTGAACTCGCATCGCGTGATCATATTCGCCGAACCCTGCCAATGATCGATGAAGTGCTCAAACTCACATCGCTCTCCCAAAAAGACATTTCTGCAATAGCCTATACAGCCGGTCCAGGATTGGTGGGTGCGCTTCTCGTGGGAGCATCTATCGCCAAATCACTGGCGTTTGCCTGGCAGGTGCCTGCCCTGGGTATTCATCATATGGAGGGTCACCTGCTTGCCGCTCTGTTAAGCGACGACTCGCCTGAATATCCTTTTCTGGCCCTCCTGGTATCCGGAGGGCATACACAGCTTATGGCCTGCCATGAACCGCATCGCTACGAATTGCTGGGAGAATCACAGGACGATGCCGCCGGTGAGGCGTTCGACAAGGTGGCGAAAATGCTTGGCCTACCCTACCCCGGTGGACCCGCAATCGCGGAACTTGCGGTCAGAGGTACACCCGGGCGTTTCAGATTCCCGCGGCCGATGACCAATAAACCGGGTCTGAATTTCAGCTTCAGCGGGCTCAAAACCCATACGATGAACACGATCCATGAGCTCCCTGGCGTTACAGATCAGGACAAGGCAGATATTGCGTGCGCCTTCCAGGAAGCCGTGGTCGACACCATCCGGATCAAATGCGAGCGTGCGTTTGAAGCGACGGGGATTAGTCAACTGATTATGGCAGGCGGTGTCAGCGCGAACATTGCTTTACGAGCCAGACTCGACGCCTCAGCCGAAAAGCACGGACGCAAGGTTTTTTATCCACCACTTTCGTTGTGCACCGACAACGGTGCAATGATCGCCTACGCGGGGTACCTTCGCCTGAAACATGGACACACAGAAGGACACGAAATCAACGTACGACCAAGATGGCCCATGACAGAGCTGGATCAAACCCGGGAGTAACAATTGGACACGGTATTTATCAAGGGCATACACGCCAAAACGACCATTGGTGTGTACGAACATGAAAGAAACATCAGACAGGCGCTAATCATTGACCTTGAACTCGGCTGCGACACCAGCAAAGCGGGCGATACCGACGATTTTCGCGAGGCTCTCGACTACGACGCCATCAGCAGATTTACCCTTAATTTCGTGCAGGATACCCGGTTTTACCTCATCGAAGCCGTTGCAGAAAAACTATGTGAGGGATTGTTTGCCGAATTCTCCATAGAAAAGATTAACGTCAGCATCACCAAGCCTGGCGCTGTCGCCATTGCCGACGCGGTTGGCGTTCACGTTGTAAGACACCGTCCGAAACGCTAGTCCTCGCCGCTGGCCACTGTTGTCATAAGGAATTCACGCTTGTAACCGTAGGCTAGTTCTTCTTCCGCTCCGGACGGGTAACTGAACTCCGTCGCGCCTTCCAGGCTGAGATCGACTTTAAACAGCGTAAAGACCTCAGGCGGTGCATCGTTAACCTGACCTTGCAAGGTTACGATGAGATAAACGTTACCATCGTCGTCATAAGCGAAGCTCTGATCCTCTGGCAACAGAATACCCTGTGGGTTTTCGTCATAGTTCTTCAGGTTCTGGAACGCGACTTCATCGACTTCAGCCACCTCTTCCTCTTCATCCCCCTGAGACGCGGCCGTTGCTCTGGAACTCGAGGCAGCGTTTGTCTGACCGGCACTCGCTGAAGCGTTAAAGGATGTCTGCAGATTTTGTGTAAAGAACAGGTTATCAATGTTCACCGGACTGTTCAGCGAATCAAAACCGCCGGACACATCAAAGGCCGTCGCCGATACCAGAGCATCGGCGACATTACCGTCCGTTGCTGAAGGTAATGCGTTCAGGATTGCTGTTGCACCGATATCATCAGAGAAAAAGCTGCCCTGATCGAGGCCATAAAAGATACCGGTACCGGCTCTGAGCACGAAGTTCTGACCAGCATCGGCGGAACCCACGTTGGCAACCGGCGCCAGGAACACTATTGATCCGTTGTCACTGCGCACGTCCTGATTGACTTCACCCTGTCCCAGTGGAATCGGATCATTAACTCGCGAGAAGGTCGGCGGTTCTTCACCAGAGACCACAGCCTCCTGGTTGATCAGCAGCGTCACGTCACCAGAAGCCTGAATAGAAGCGACCTCCATACCTGATTCCGCTGAGACAGTTGCTCTGCTGCCGGCCTGCAATACAGTACCCCTGCCTTGTGAGACCTTGCCTTCGAGACTGAATATCACCGCGTCTCTGGCTGCTGTGATATCAGTGATACTGACATCACCTGATCCGGCCGTGACAACTGCATCACGTCCTGCAACCACCGCGGGCACACCATCGACACCCAGCGTCACATTATCTGCTGCAATAGCGGTAACATCTCTGCCGGCCGTCAGCGTACCCATGGATTCAATCGAATCCTGACTGAGTAGTGTCACCGAGCCGATCACTGCTGAAACATTGGCGCCAAGCAGCATATTACCTCGTGAGCTGACGAAGACGTCCTGATCCGCACTGACCGATTGAACGTCGACGGTGCTGTTGGCGCTCACCAGCGAGACACTGCCACCTGCATCTGTCGATCCGGCAATGTTTATCGCATTGCCGGCCACAACACTGATATCTCCAACCGCATCGCTTAGCGTGCCAGAAACAGTGACGTTGTTCGTGGCATTGATATCGAGGGTATTACCTCCGAGAAACACATTGTCCAGTGAAACATCGAATGCACTCTGGACATTCAAAGCCTGCAACATCGACTCAGAACTAAAATCGCCGAGATCAACAGAGCCACTACCTGCATTAATACTCAACGCACCGAGTACGGAGGCTGCATCGAGCTGAATGGTGCCCGCAACAACGCCATCACTCAGGAGAGAAACATCTGCGCCGACAGACTCGCCGCCATTGGTGGTATCGAGATTAACATTCCCCGACACGTGAACAATACCGGAGGACGGGTCAGGCAGGCCGCTCGCGTCAACCCCGTTAACGGTTATCGTGCCGCCATCAGCACTACCAACAGTCGTCAGCGTAACATCACTGCCGTCAACACCAATAAACAGTTCCGGTGTGGTGATCTCTATCCCACCGGCTGCATTAGTCGGATTACCGACAACCAGTCGAGGATCGATATCAGTACGAATTTCAACTGCGCCACCCGTTCTTGTCGTGAGCGAGAGACTACCTACCTCAACATTTGCATCCTCGTTGAAAACAATTCTTCGAGCGCGCAAATCAGCCAGTTGATCAACAACAAAGTCAGAACTGCCCAAAATTGAGACAATACCCACAGGTGCATTGATGATCAGATTGTCGGAATCAACACCGGTAAGGGTAGTGCTGTCAGCGAGGTTCAACGTGACATTGTCGGATCGCAAGTTGAGTGCCGCAAAGGAGTTATCCTGACCATCAAATAAGATCTGCTGAGCCTCTCCCGTCACCGACAGAGTAGCCAGACCACCAACAAACAGTGAAGCATTCTCTTCGTCGGTCATATTGCTGACAGACTCAAAGGTAAGATTACCGCTAACATTTAGTCCGGCAAACTGAGTCGCGCTGGATTCTTCAATATCGGCATTGACTGCGGTTAGCGCCAGTCGACCGAAGTTAACGCTATCCGCTGTTCCGTCACCCAGCACAATATCAGCCCCTGCGGTTAAATCTCCCAACAGAATCGTATTGATAGTGGCCCGATCAGAATTGCTGACTGATCCACCTGAGCGCAGCACGAAGTTATCAGCGTCCACACCCGTCAAGCGCGTATCATCAGTCTCCGCAATGGTGATATCTCTACCAAACACCAGCAAGCTACCAAAGCTGTTGGTTGAACTGCCAAGATCGATATCAGCAGAATCACGACCACCCACGGTAAACGACGCATCTCCGGCCGCGGTAATCACCGCTGAACCCAGTGCGGATATATCACCATCGGTGGAGGCAACCTGAAGATTATCCGTTGCCGAGATATTCTCAATCAGCACGTCATTGTTCTGGACCAGAACAATCCGGTTCCCTGTCAGATCAACAGAGCCAATTGAAACTAGATCGTTGGCATTATTGCCGATAAATATATCAAAGCCGTCGGCGACGGTTATCTCTGCCAGGCCATCAATCTCAAGTTCGTCCTCGGCGCTATCGGTCACATCACCGCCAGATGTCAGCGTCAGCGTGTCGACATCAATATCTACCAGTTCCGTTTCCAGTGTGTTCAGTATCTCGACATCAGAACCTGTCAGTTTCAGACGGTTTAGTCTGTTGCCTGTATTGGTCAGCTGGATCAGCCCAACACCGTCATCCGCACTGATCTCAAGCTCTTCGTCGACACGGATTTCAGCATCGCCTATGACGTCTCCTGCACTCGTCAATTCCAGCGTATCAACGTCAATACTCAGCAGCGTCGTATCACCGGAGCCATCTATGATACGGGCTTCGCCGCCAACGAGCTGGAGCGATTCAAATGCGTGAGTGTTCTGATTCAGCAGAATATCGGCAGTGCCTGCATTGATATCCAGTGTGCCTGCAATTGAAACGGTGCCGCCATCTGAAACCGCACCGCTGGAAATCAACGCCAAACTGTTTGCGTTGATGTCATTCAGCGTTATTGCACCGTTGTTGGTGATTTCTACGGTGCTGGCAGAATTAATCTCAAGAGACCCCAGGACATTGTCATTGCCCGTCAGGATGATGTTGTTGCCGCCATTGGTGAAAGTTGCGGAGCCTACATTAATGTCCGACCCGTCACTTTGTGAGATTTCTCCGGATGCACTCAGAGTCAGCGTATCCCCCTGGATTGAGTCAATCTCCGCACCCGCTGAAACGGTGATATCGATATTTGCGCCAGATAGATTCAGCACTGCCAGATCTACCGAACCACTGTCCCCCAAAATGATATCGCCAGTTGTTTCGAGTACCGCTTGACCTACATTGATTGCCGCCGAGGCGGCATCAGTAATATCACCTGCTGAGGTTACATCAAACGAACCTGCAACGTTCAGTTGATCAAGCTCTACTGCGGCAGCAAGATTCAGGGTGACAGTTCCTGCCGTAACCGACAGCGTGCCAATGCTATTGCTGGCATTAGATAGATTAAGGTCAGCCGTGCCGGCATCGAAGAGCGCGTTGTTAGTGACGCTGACCTGACCAGAACCTGTGATATCACCACCTGCAATAAAGTTCAGCGTTTGCGCGGTAATACCTTCCACGATGATTGCATCGTCTGTCGAGAACTCGACGTTGTTCCCAGACAGCGAAACTGAACCAAAGCTGCTGCCAGGGTCGGTTAGCGTAATGTCACCACCGATGGTTTCAAAGGTTGCGAGTCCGGTGACATTGGAGCTGGTACCCAGGGACTGCGTGATGTCACCCCCGGCAGTGGAGACCGTCAGCGTTACGGCAGCGATCGTCTCAAGTGCAATATCGCCGGCACCTTCAAGCACAATATTGTTACCATCAATCTCGATTGAGCCAAAAGTGTTGTTGCCATCCAGGATGATGTCGCCGGTACCTACCAGGTCAAACAGATTAGTAATGGTGACACCCGTACCAGCCGCCTGCGTAACATCGTCAATCGCGTTGATCTCGAACGAGGCCGCCGTGATATCCCTGAGTTCTATACTGTTGTCTTCATCGATCTCAACGCTGTTTGCGAGATTGATTTCAAGAGAGGTTTGATCGCCATTCAACGAAACATTACCGGCACTGGCAATGGTGAGATCACCCATATCTGCATTCAGTAAAGTAATGTCAGTGCCGTTTGAATCAAGCGTGGTTGCGCCACTGACCGAAACCGTGTTGGTCGCCGTGTCACTGATCGCGCCGGTTGTGGTCAGATTCAGATCCGACACGTTGATATCCAGGAGGGTCAGAGCACCAGTGTTACTCATGGTGACCGCATCTGCTTCTGTGACCGTCAGTGATCCAATACTGTTGGCCGCATTGGTTGCATTAATGTCCCCTTCAGAAGTGATAATCAGATCATTCGCAATAACAGCGGTAATATCTGTCTGATCGGCCTCTCTTATCGTTACCGTCCCGGTTGGACTGTTTATGTCCAAACTACCGAAGGTGTTGTTAGCGTTAGACAACTGCACACCACCGGTTGCACTGCTGGCATCTAGCGTAAATTCATCGACTACGACCACCACACCCGCACCGGTGATTAAGCCGTTGGTGGCGGTAAACGTCGCATCATACGCATTGGCCGCAGGCAGTCCTGCATCCAGCGGATCACCGACCGTGACGTTACCTAGCGTCAACGTCTGATCGTTCACAAGCCGGACAGAATCCGCATCAACAGAAACTGCCCCTGCTGCATTTAGGCTCTGCAGGTCGACTGCGAAAGTACCGGTTGGTGCTGCAAAATCTGTCACGAAGTTGCTGCCACCACCTATCGTCAGCGTCCCGGCACTCAGAATCTGATTCGCTGTTGTCACGGTCAACGCGCCATCGATCGTGCCCTGAAGCTGCAAAGACGTGAACAGATCAGTACTGGTAATGCCCACGTTACCGTCCGAACTGACATCCAAAACACCGTTCAGGGAGATCTCGTCGATTTGAACGCCGAATGAATCAACGACGTTGACATTTGCGAGGCTTAGCGCATCACCGACGATATTGGAGAGGGCAACAGAACCCGTAGGTCCCGTGTCGATATTCAGGGTTTCTGCGCCGGCACCTGCTGTGCCCTGCACAGTGCCATCGATTGTGAGGCCATTGTTTCCTGTATTCAGGTCAAGCGTGACAGCTTCCGCCAGAGTAACATCGCCGGTGAAATCGATACCGGTTGCGGTAACAGTAAGCCCCGTCGTAAACGTTGTTGGACCTGTGATATCAACCTGACCCGTCGCCGTAATGTCATCACTGACCAGCGTAGTGCTGCTCTGAATTGTAAGATCGTCCACCGCGACGGTGTTATTCAAAGAAGTCGCACTGACTATCCCGCTAACGGTGAGGTTGCCGAGAATACTGACCGGACCAAGCGTCACATTATCCGCATCAGAGATATCAACATTCTGCAGCGTCTCCGCTGCACCGGCGATGTTGTTAATCGTCACGTCGCCGTTAAGGCCAACAATTCCCGCGTCAATAATCAGTGATTCACCAACACCGGACCCGGTATCCGTACCCTCAAGATTGTTGATGGTGAGATCACCACCCGATGTGTCCAGGGTGGCGGTAGACGCCTCATCGACCGTTAATGTAACGAACGCCAGATCGTTCCCGCCTGAACTCAAGGTGCCGGCTATTCTCGTGGAAGCGCCGCCGGGGTTAGTGAGCCCGCTGGCGAACAGAATTGAGTCCAGGGCGCCGTTACCGAAGCGTAGTTCGCCGCTGTTTTCAAACTGAACCTGATCCGCAATCTGGTTCGTGGTACCGAAAAAGTGAATATTGTAATTATTGTTCGCGGTGGTTATCAGGTCAGTCAGACTGGTGTTTCCATTAAAGGCAACGGTAGATCCTGCAGTAATCGAAACCACCTCGATCGTACCCGGGTCTGACGCGCCGACCGTGCCACCAAAGGTGGCGTCTGCTGAACCATTCAAAGTCAGATAGAAAACATCATCCATGGAATCGTTAACCAGAATTGACCCTGCCGCACCGGCATCCAGTGTCAGGTTATTGCCGCCGCCATCTATGGCACCGAATTCAATACTGGCATTGGTGGTATCTATATCAACGTTCTCGTCCAGCGTGACATCCGCAAAGGTGACTGCGAAACCGCCGCTATCGAGGTCACCGGCAATGTTCGTATCGCCTGCCGTATAGCTGAAGTCGGCGGTGAACGTTGTTTGATCCGTGACATCATTACCCAGCCTCAAGCCACCGGAATGAGAAAGCGCGTTGGTGCCGATCTGATTCACAGAACCGAGCAGGGAGATTGCATAGTTACCAGCACCGGTTGTCAGGTCGCCGACGGTGATATTGTCGTTGAGTGAAACCCCGCCACTGTCGGCGATATTGAGACTCGAGATGTTATCCACGGTGCCGGATACAGTAATAAATCCTGTATCCCCGCTATCAAACGTCAATGTATGGGTGGTCGTTGCATCAATGTCACCGGCAATATTGATCGCGGCCCCATTGGATTCAATGGTTCCGGCACCGGCTAACGTGACATCCCCAAGCGTCAGAATCGCGTTGTTACTGGCCAGCGTACCATTGAGCGTCACCAGATTAGCCAGACCGACTGTTGCGCCGCCGGAAAGCGTGACCGTGCCGCCATCGCCGAACAGCAGTCCACCGGAATTCGAGAAGCTGACATTATTCGTGATGGTGGTGGTGTCGCCGACAAAGGCAAGACTATAAGTGCCCGGGCTTGTCGTCAGCACTGTGATGACGGTGCCATCCTGGAAGTTCACTGCACCCGCGCTACTGGTTATCGCAACAGTCGTCGCAGTCACAGCACCTGAGAAATTCGTCGTGCCATCGTTAGCCAGCGAAACATTACCGCCGCCGGCGAAACTGCCGACAGTTACCGTTGACGGTTGATTAGAATCAAGGTCAAGGGTGCCACCAGAGAGCGTGACATCGCCTAGTGAAATTGTATCTTCTGCATTAACGGTTAAATCTGCTGTTGAGCTGACTGCGCTGATACTGACTGCACCGATCGTGCTTGTTAGAACACTACCAGCGCCACTGATCCCAAGGGTCTGCGCACCCGAAAGATCAACGGTATCAGCAGAAACATCCACACCGCTCGCCAGATCGATCCGATCAAGTCCCGCAGTGGTCAAATCACCACCGAGCGTCACATCACCATTGAGATTGATATCGTCGTTGTTTCCAACACCCGTCAGGTCAAGCGCATCGACGTTCACAATTGAGCCTACCGTCAAGGAGCGAGTCGCCGCACCGGTGCCGTCTTCATCAATGGCTATCGACAGACTACCGTCGTTACTCACGCCGTCATCCAAATCCACGCTGACGATCGTGACGTCGCCAGAGGCATTAATATCAAGATCAGTCGCCAGTCCATCAACAGCGTCGACAACTGCGGCCAGACTCACATCGTTGCCATTGTCGGTGTTCAGCGTGATTACGCCGGTCCCTGTTCCGGTTCCCACCAGCTCAATTTCACCAATATCCGTTGATATCGAGAGTTCGCCTGCTGCCGCGCTATAGGTATTGCTTTCCACGAGCCGGACAGTCGTAGCATCGCTGATCAATATGGCACCGCTTGCCGACAACCCGGCATTCAGCTCAATCAGTTGCGCATCACTTAGCGTGATATTCCCGGAAGTTGTCGTTAGCCCGGCGTTGACCCGTATCGTGTCATCCGCACTACCGGAACCCGTGATAACCAAATCCCGGAAGTTCGTCAGATTGCCATTCGCGGTAAACGTCAGGTCGCCGTTGTTGTTCGTATCAAAGGCAATCGTTACATCACCGACACCACCGGGGTCGCTCATATCGATTGAATCAACCGTTACGGCACCCTGAGCCGAGAGATTCAGACTGGTCACATTGGTCGTCGTGTCCCTGTCTGTGAGCGCCGCAAGACTGATGTCTCCGTCGCCGGTCGTGCTGAGATTGACCAGACCAGCGCCTTCAATGGTCACACCACCAACCGATGCCGCGGATTCCAGGTCTATGTCGCCATTGGCAGAAACATCAACGGTTTCTAACTGCACCTCAGTGACATTGGCGACGGTCACCGCACCGGCTGAGTCCAGGTCTGCGTTGATGTCGATCAGGGCAGCCGCATCGAAGCTCATATCGCCGGAAACTGTTGTCAACGTTTCATCTATCGTTACGGTCCCGACCATTGTGCCGCCAGCGGTAAAGCTGAGGCTTCCAGCGATCACTGTCTGACCCGCGTTAATGGCGATATCTGATGCCTGAACATCCAGCAAACCACCGACGTTACTCTGGTTCAGCGTAATCGCAGTGGTGTCGATCACGGTGACATCACCTGCCTGGGAGATCACCAGCGTACTGAAGTCATTGGCGGCATTGGTGAGACTGATGTCATTGGTGCCCGTGGCTGTATCACCGGCATCGAGTGTCGTGATACCCGTGACAGTCAATGTCTGGGTGCCACTGATATCGCCATCCGATTCAACCCGCAGGGTACCGCCAATACTCGAAGCCGTCAGCGTCACATCATTGCTGTCAACGATTTCAACATCGTTCGCCTGAGAGATGCCAATCGAACCAAAGTCGTTACTGCTCGCATCCAGATCAACATTGTCTCCAACCTGTGCCTGGATCGTCGTCGCGCCGGCAACCGTCAAACTGCCGGACATCGTATCGGTCACACCACCCGCAGCCTGATCAACATCAAACGCAGCCGAACCCGCTGAAACAGAACCAATGATCGAAATCGCATCAGCATCTATATCCAGCAGGCCAGTCATCAGCGACGTATCAAGGACGATATCGTCAGCGTCATTGATCAAAACCGTGCCTGAGCCCGCATTTAATCTGACGGTGTTCAGGTCATTCGATGCTGCATTCAGATTAATCTCGTCTGCGCCTGTTACGGTAAACACAGCCGTGCCTGTCACCAGCAGGTTACCGGTGGAATTAGAGATATCACCAGCCCCTGCAGAACCATCAAAGTCCAGATCAGCGGCCGTCACGGTACCGGCAACCTCTATCCCTGCCGCCGTCACATCAATTGTGCCGTTAGGCAGATTCGAACCGCCAAGGATCAATGCATTCGTATCGGCCAGCGTGACGTCACCTGCTGCGGTGATGTCTACCTGCGCAAAATCATTGCTGCTACTGGTCAGACCGATGTCATTGGCACCGACTGTAGTACCACCAGCATTCAATGTTGTCAGGCCGGCGACTTCAATCTGTTGACTGCCGGTAATAGTACCCGCCGTTTGAATCGACAGCGTGCCGCCAATATCCGAGGCATTCAAAACAATATCGTTGGTGTCACGCAAACTGACATTCTGGGCATCTGGAATACTGACACTGCCAAAATCGTTAGTCGCTGCATCCAGCAGCACACTATCCGTTGCCTGCACCGTGAAGGTGGAAGAACCCGTTACCGTCAGATCACCGCCAATATCTGCAATGTCACCAGCGCCTGATGAAGCGTCAAAGATCAATTCGCCAGCGGCTACAGCACCGGTAACAGTAACGGCAGTCCCGGCGGTCAGATCGAAGGTGCCACCTACATCAGCATCACCTATATCTATTGCACTGCTATCGATCACGGTGACATCACCTGCCTGGGAGATCACCAGCGTGCTGAAGTCATTGGCGGCATTGGTGAGACTGATGTCATTGGTGCCCGTGGCTGTATCACCGGCATCGAGTGTCGTGATACCCGTGACAGTCAATGTCTGGGTGCCACTGATATCGCCATCCGATTCAACCCGCAGGGTACCGCCAATACTCGAAGCCGTCAGCGTCACATTATTGCTGTCAACGATTTCAACATCGTTCGCCTGAGAGATGCCAATCGAACCAAAGTCGTTACTGCTCGCATCCAGATCAACATTGTCTCCAACCTGTGCCTGGATCGTCGTCGCGCCGGCAACCGTCAAACTGCCGGACATCGTATCGGTCACACCACCCGCAGCCTGATCAACATCAAACGCAGCCGAACCCGCTGAAACAGAACCAATGATCGAAATCGCATCAGCATCTATATCCAGCAGGCCAGTCATCAGCGACGTATCAAGGACGATATCGTCAGCGTCATTGATCAAAACCGTGCCTGAGCCCGCATTTAATCTGACGGTGTTCAGGTCATTCGATGCTGCATTCAGATTAATCTCGTCTGCGCCTGTTACGGTAAACACAGCCGTGCCTGTCACCAGCAGGTTACCGGTGGAATTAGAGATATCACCAGCCCCTGCAGAACCATCAAAGTCCAGATCAGCGGCCGTCACGGTACCGGCAACCTCTATCCCTGCCGCCGTCACATCAATTGTGCCGTTAGGCAGATTCGAACCGCCAAGGATCAATGCATTCGTATCGGCCAGCGTGACGTCACCTGCTGCGGTGATGTCTACCTGCGCAAAATCATTGCTGCTACTGGTCAGACCGATGTCATTGGCACCGACTGTAGTACCACCAGCATTCAATGTTGTCAGGCCGGCGACTTCAATCTGTTGACTGCCGGTAATAGTGCCCGCCGTTTGAATCGACAGCGTGCCGCCAATATCCGAGGCATTCAAAACAATATCGTTGGTGTCACGCAAACTGACATTCTGGGCATCTGGAATACTGACACTGCCAAAATCGTTAGTCGCTGCATCCAGCAGCACACTATCCGTTGCCTGCACCGTGAAGGTGGAAGAACCCGTTACCGTCAGATCACCACCAATATCTGCAATGTCACCAGCACCTGATGAAGCGTCCAGAACCAGATCATCAGCGACCACAGAACCTGCTATGGTAATGCCTGCGCCGGACGTCACATTCAGTGTCGCATCGATATTACCGGTACCCAGAGTGATGTCATTCAGGTCCCTGATCGTCGCATTGTTCGCCGAGGAAACACTCACGGCGGACTGGAAGTTATTGCCGGTATTCGTCAGCACAAGGTTCGCACTACCGGAATTGAAGATCGCCGTGCCCGTTACCAGAAGTGACGTTCCTCCAACCTGGCTGAGCGTGCTGGAACTGAGCACGTTCAATGTGCCGCCAGTTGTAATCGAGGGAAGTGCCACTGTGCCAGAATTATTGGCGACACTAACATCGGTAACGTTAGTCACTGTCCCGACAGTCAGACTGGACGCGTCGCCTGAAGCATCCTGATCCGCAACAATGGAAAGATCACCGTCAAGGGTACCGGCAAGGTCAATGGTGCTCGCAAAAACACTCCCCTCAGCCGTAATCGTGAGGTTGGCACCGTCCCCGGCGCCATCATCAATGACTGCCGCCAGACTTGCCGAGGCACCTTCACCATCCTGATCTATTGTCACCGTGCCAGTGCCATCAAGCGTGATACTGGTTACACCAGCGCTGAGATCTACATTACCGTTCTGGGCATGGATCGTCGTACCACTGCCGATTTCAATGCTGGACGCAGATAGCGTTGCGCTTGTCCCGGCATCGATATTCGCATCTATGTCGAGCAACGACACCGAGTCCAGTGAAACCAGCCCGGTTGCATTAATGCCAGTGATCACATTAATCGTGTCGTTGCTACCCGTCCCACTAACTTGAAGGTCAGCCGCCGTAACTGCCTGATCTACGTCGAATACGATTGAGTCTGTTCCGCCACCCAGCGTGTCGAATGTAATATCCAAATCTTCGGCACCGATATTGATCGCACCGTTGATATTCAAGCCTTCAGTCGCTGAAATGCTGAGATCGTTATTAGTGCCCGTAGCAGTAATCGCTGCAAGCACAACACTGCTACCATCTACCGTCGATGTCTGCAGCGTCACTGCACCTGAGCCGTCAAGATTTATACTTGTGACCCCCGTGTCGATATCCAGATCACCGCCTTGCGCATCAACCACCACGCCACCAGCGATTTCTACGGTATCAACAGCAAGCGCAATCGCGCCACCAGCCGTAATGTCGATATCCGCATCCAGTACCGCCGCTGTTTCCAGCGTGACATCACCAGCGACACTGATTTCCGACGTTACATCTATTAAATCGTTACCTGCGGCACCGGCCACAGACAGATTCGTGGCAGTGATTGCTTGATCGAGTGCGAAGGTCACTGTGTCACTGGCACCCCCCAGGGTGTCAAAATCGACATCAAGGTCTTCAGCACCGAGATTGATCGCGCCTGTTAAATCAACACCGTCGGTGGCCTGTAGAGCAAGGTTATTATCTGTGCCAGACGCTGTGACGGCAGCAATCGATACCGAGTGACCATCAGTGGTCGAGGTCCGCAGCGTAACCGTGCCAGTGCCATCAAGCGTTATCAGGGAGACGCCTGAACTGATATCCAGATCCCCACCCTGCGCATCAACTGTGACACCACCGGCCAGAATGACATTCTGGCCTAGCAGACTGACTGCTCCGCCTGCCGTAACATCTCCTTCCATATCCAGGAGGTCGGCCGTCAGCGAAACCAATCCCAGTGCCTCAACGGTGGATGCGAAAGTCGCCGTTGTCGCATCCTCAATCGTCAGATTCAACAACGCATCTGTCGCACCGACCGCCCCGCTCACGGAAACATTGCCATCACCCGCGTCCAGGGTCAGGGAGTTGTTGGCACCGGTGGCACTATCGATATTGGCAAAGGTAATGTCGCCATCGCCTGCACTGGTATCAATTCGAATATTAGCGCCATCGACGATGACATCCGCAAATACAAGGTCGTCCGTTGTCACAATGTCAGCGCTAAGCGTCGTTTGGCCAAAGAGATTCAAACTGGCAGAGGTTATGCTGCCGTTGATGTTGGTGCTTGGTGAAGTCAGGTTTACGGCGCCACTAACGAAGACGTTACCTTCGATAAAGATGGAGGTCGCCCCGACAATATCCAGCTGTGTTGGATCATTTCCGGCGTTGTCACCGATCTGGAATGTCGTCACCGTATCGCCGTCGAGGGTCAGCTGGAAATTACCAGTGACCGTATTGGTCGCATCGAAGGTAATGTCCTGTTTCGCGTCCAACGCGTCACTGTCCTGCGCAATCAACTCAGCATCAGCAAGCAAACGGAGGTCATCGACCCCGGTATAATCCTGGGCCGTATCGGTCTCGATATCGCCCTGTAGCTGCAGCAGACCACCTATCAGAACAAGCGTATCGACATCAGCACCGGCCAGCGTTATCTCGCTGCCGCTGTCTCCGAGAAGATCCAGCGTGAAATTACCCGTGGTATCTGCAAGAGATAACGACGCATCAGTACCATCTGTCGCAACGTCGATTTGAACATCAGCACCTAACGTTATCCCACCAACATTGCTGGAAAGGTCGAGGCTATTGTCGACCCGAATGTCGGCCAATAGCGTCAAGAGGCCAGTGACGTCCAGTTGGTTGACGTCAACATTATTTAAGGTAACGACACTGGCAGCATCACCTTCGACACTAAGATTATGTGCGCCAGTGACATCAGCAAGGGTTATCGTTTGATCGACCCCGCCGGCGGCAACACTGACGATCACATCGTCGAGAAGCGTGATGCCAATAATGTTTGTATCAAGGTCCAGCGCATCGTCAGCCGTTACATTGCCATTGAGGACAAGCGAACCGGTTACTGAAACATTGTTAACATCCAGCGAGTCAACGGTAATCGTACTACCCATGGTTCCCGTATTGTCGCCAGTCAGTGATAGATCAAAATCACCCGTGGTCGCCGCTAAAAGTAACGCGCTATTCGTTCCACCACTGACGTCAACGGTCACGTTGTCCGCCAGACTGACTGCGCTGACGGACGTTCTCATGTCGACGGCGCCATCAACACTAATGTCTCCGTTCAAAGACAGACTGGTATCTGCGGTTACGGCCAACTGCGTTGGATTGTTCAGGCCATCACCGATTGCAAACAGCGTGACGTTGTCACCGTCAATTGTCAGTGTCTGCGCGCCTGTGATGACGTTTTGCGCGTCAAAAGTAATGTCTTGTCCTGCACCCGCATCATCCGCGATCAACTGGACATCGTTGCTCAATACCAGATCACCGACGTTGCTATAGTCTTGTGCCGTATCCGTGCGCACATCGCCGTTCAGCGTGACTTCACCACCACTGCTTAATGTCAATGTATTGATGTCTATATCGTTAAGTAAAAACGCGCTGCTTGCGTCACCGGTGATTGTGAGATCAAAGTCACCAGATACCGGGGCAAGGCTGATATCTTCGTTGATTCCGCCGGTTGCTATATCGATGAAAACCGCACTTCCCAACGTTATATCACCAACGTTTGAACTAAGATCGAGCCGGTCATCAACTGTAATATCACCAAACAACGCCAGATCACCACTGACATCCAGGCTATTGGTATCAATCTGATTCAGCGTGACGGTACTGTCAGCATCACCCAACAGGTCCAGATCAAAGTCACCAGAAACATCCGCAAGGCTAATAGCCGCGTCGTTGCCACCCGAACTATCGATACTAATACTGTCTAAAAGATTCACGACAGTCGCGCCCGACAAATCAACCGCACCGTCAACCGTAACGTCCGCATTCAGGTTGGTTGCTGTAGCGGCGGTAATCGTGAGGCCGGAGAGATCAGCAACCCCGTTACCCACTTGAAACAACGTTACGGTATCGCCATTGATTGTCAGTGCCTGGGCCCCAGTCACTGTATTAGCGGCACCGAAGATAATGTCTTGCGCTGCGCCGTTATTAGCAATAATCGAGAGGTCACTGCCTAGCAATACGGCGCCGATACCTGAGTAGTTCTGTGCAGTATCAGTTTCTATTGAACCATTGAGCGTCAGGCTACTACCACTTGACAGGGTCAGCGTGGCCACGTCTGCACCGTCCAACGTAATCGCACTACCCGCCTCTGCAGTCACATTTAGTACGTTAGAACCATTAACATCTGCGAGTGCAATGTCGCCCATACCTCCAACCGCACCGGTCGTATTAATGGTTACGTTGCCATCCAGCGTTAGCGATCCAACACCCACATCCAGGTCAACAGCACCGTCTACCGTGATATCACCATTCAAACTCAGCGTTGTCGCATTAACCGACAAATCGCTCAGATCAGTTGAGCCATCACCTATCTGGTGCAAGGTTACTGCGGCACCGTCAATCGTCAGATCGGCCATGCCTGTAATGACATTACCTGCGTCAAACGTAATATCCTGTGCCGCGCCATTGTTTGCGCGGATCTGCAGATCATTTGTCAACACAATGCCGCTAACACCGGTGAAGTCCAAGGCTGAATCGGTTTCCAGATTCGCATTGAGTGTTAACTGAAGCCCATCGGTCAGGTTTAGTGTGCTGATGTCAACAGCATCAAGAGAAATATCACTGACTGACTCTGCGGTCAGGGTCAGCGTATCTGATCCCAGGATATCGGCTAGTGAAATGTCACCCAAGCCAGCGGCTGCACCCGAGGTATCAATCGTACTGGCGCCATCAAGTGATATGCCACCAACATTACTAGCAAAATCCACTGCGCCATCAACCGCGACGTTACCGGCCAGGCTCAATGAAGATGCACTAAGAGACAGCGCCGTCAGCGGGGTGGTAGAACCAATATCCCCAAGCAGCGATACCGTGCCGGTACTCGCATTCAGCGTAAGATTCTCGGCACCGTCAACGGCGTTTAGATCAAGGCTGCCTGCTGTGCTTATAACGGTTACCGCTTGTGTCAGCAAGATAGCGCCCGCATACGTCTGATCGCCACTGCTCGTCACATCTCCGCCTAAATCTGACGTGCCTGACGTCACCGTCAAACTGCTCAAACCTAACGCCGAGGCATCAAGATCCAAATTACCCGCCGTGATCGTCAAACTATCCGACGTACCTACTACACCTCCAACAAACTGCACCGTGCTGCCGCCGTTCGTCGTCAGATCTATATCTCCGCCAAGCGTCGCAACACCCGTATACGTCTGGTTTCCCGTCGTTCTAACATCTGCGTTCAACGCGCTCGTACCCGACACCGTCATACTGCCAAGCGATACCAAACCGCCTACCGAGCCATCAAATCGACCAGATCCCAACAACGACAAACTCTCTACCGTCGTCGCATCTAACAACGAGCCAAACGTCACCAGATCCGACGTCGTCGACGTCAGCGTAATCAGTCCACCACCCGACAACGTCACACCACCACTGTAAGTCTGAGCATTCGCCGTCGTAACATCCGAACCCAACGTCGAACTACCTGACACCGACACGCTCGTCAGACCCGTCATCGCCAACGCCGTACCTAGATCAAGACCACCAGTGATCGTCAAACCATGACCACCACCCGATAAACCTCCATCAATATGCACCGTAGCCGACGACAACGTGCGGTTACCGCCAGACAAACTCACCAGCCCCGCATACGTCTGATCGCCACTGCTCGTGACATCCGCGCCCAGATTCGACGTACCATCAACATCAAGCGTCGTCAGGCCCGTCGCCGCGCCATCAAGATCCAAATTACCCGTCGTAATCGCAAGACTGTTACTGCCGCCGGTAACGCCTGTACCAAAACGTACCGTCCCCGGCGTCGTCAAAGTGATTCCACCACCCAGCGTCGCTAAACCCGTATACGTCTGGTTACCCGTCGTACTCACACTGTTATTCAGCGCCGTCGTGCCCGACACCAACAACGTATCAAGCGCATTGACCGAACCAACCGCCCCATCAAACTGCGCCGCTCCGTCTATCGTCAGCGTGTTCGCCGTCGTCATCGTGCTATCAACCGAAGACGAGAACAGAACCAAAGCACCGCCCGTCGAGTCCAACGTCACAGAAGACGACAACGTCACGCCGCCCGTATAACTCTGCGTACCACTCGTCGTCACCGAACCACCAAGATCTGATGACCCTGACACCGACAAGGTCGTCAGGTTCGACGCCGACGCGCCTAAATCAAAATCTCCTGTCACCGTCAGCGCATCCGCGCCTCCCGCAATACCAGAACCAACATCAACCGTCGATCCCGTCAACGTCCGCGCACCGCCCGATAACGTCAACTCTCCCGTATACGTCTGAACACCATTCGTGCTGATATCTCCGCCTGCCAACGTCGTACCGCCAACTGACAAACTCGACAACTCATTCGTACCACCAACAGCACCGCCAAACGTCGCATCACCAGTAATCACCAACGCGTGATCCGTCATCGTCGACGTCGACGTGTCATCTAACGTCGAACCAAAAGACACCGAACCCGTCAGCGTTACATCCGCGTCTACCAGGACACCTCCCGTGTAACTCTGCGTTCCCGTCGTCGATACATCAGAACCAAGATCCGTCGTACCACTCACCGTCAACGTCGTCAGATTCGTCGCCGTACTATCAAGATCAAGATTACCAACAACAGAAAGACCCAACGGCGTCACACCATCAACACCACCAACCAGATTGATGTTCGAACCCGTTAACGTCCGGTCTCCTCCAGATAAACTCACCAGACCCGCATACGTCTGATCGCCACTGCTCGTCACATCTCCGCCTAAATCTGACGTGCCTGACGTCACCGTCAAACTGCTCAAACCTAACGCCGAGGCATCAAGATCCAAATTACCCGCCGTGATCGTCAAACTATCCGACGTACCTACTACACCTCCAACAAACTGCACCGTGCTGCCGCCGTTCGTCGTCAGATCTATATCTCCGCCAAGCGTCGCAACACCCGTATACGTCTGGTTTCCCGTCGTTCTAACATCTGCGTTCAACGCGCTCGTACCCGACACCGTCATACTGCCAAGCGATACCAAACCGCCTACCGAGCCATCAAATCGACCAGATCCCAACAACGACAAACTCTCTACCGTCGTCGCATCTAACAACGAGCCAAACGTCACCAGATCCGACGTCGTCGACGTCAGCGTAATCAGTCCACCACCCGACAACGTCACACCACCACTGTAAGTCTGAGCATTCGCCGTCGTAACATCCGAACCCAACGTCGAACTACCTGACACCGACACGCTCGTCAGACCCGTCATCGCCAACGCCGTACCTAGATCAAGACCACCAGTGATCGTCAAACCATGACCACCACCCGATAAACCTCCATCAATATGCACCGTAGCCGACGACAACGTGCGGTTACCGCCAGACAAACTCACCAGCCCCGCATACGTCTGATCGCCACTGCTCGTGACATCCGCGCCCAGATTCGACGTACCATCAACATCAAGCGTCGTCAGGCCCGTCGCCGCGCCATCAAGATCCAAATTACCCGTCGTAATCGCAAGACTGTTACTGCCGCCGGTAACGCCTGTACCAAAACGTACCGTCCCCGGCGTCGTCAAAGTGATTCCACCACCCAGCGTCGCTAAACCCGTATACGTCTGGTTACCCGTCGTACTCACACTGTTATTCAGCGCCGTCGTGCCCGACACCAACAACGTATCAAGCGCATTGACCGAACCAACCGCCCCATCAAACTGCGCCGCTCCGTCTATCGTCAGCGTGTTCGCCGTCGTCATCGTGCTATCAACCGAAGACGAGAACAGAACCAAAGCACCGCCCGTCGAGTCCAACGTCACAGAAGACGACAACGTCACGCCGCCCGTATAACTCTGCGTACCACTCGTCGTCACCGAACCACCAAGATCTGATGACCCTGACACCGACAAGGTCGTCAGGTTCGACGCCGACGCGCCTAAATCAAAATCTCCTGTCACCGTCAGCGCATCCGCGCCTCCCGCAATACCAGAACCAACATCAACCGTCGATCCCGTCAACGTCCGCGCACCGCCCGATAACGTCAACTCTCCCGTATACGTCTGAACACCATTCGTGCTGATATCTCCGCCTGCCAACGTCGTACCGCCAACTGACAAACTCGACAACTCATTCGTACCACCAACAGCACCGCCAAACGTCGCATCACCAGTAATCACCAACGCGTGATCCGTCATCGTCGACGTCGACGTGTCATCTAACGTCGAACCAAAAGACACCGAACCCGTCAGCGTTACATCCGCGTCTACCAGGACACCTCCCGTGTAACTCTGCGTTCCCGTCGTCGATACATCAGAACCAAGATCCGTCGTACCACTCACCGTCAACGTCGTCAGATTCGTCGCCGTACTATCAAGATCAAGATTACCAACAACAGAAAGACCCAACGGCGTCACACCATCAACACCACCAACCAGATTGATGTTCGAACCCGTTAACGTCCGGTCTCCTCCAGATAAACTCACCAGACCCGCATACGTCTGATCGCCACTGCTCGTCACATCTCCGCCTAAATCTGACGTGCCTGACGTCACCGTCAAACTGCTCAAACCTAACGCCGAGGCATCAAGATCCAAATTACCCGCCGTGATCGTCAAACTATCCGACGTACCTACTACACCTCCAACAAACTGCACCGTGCTGCCGCCGTTCGTCGTCAGATCTATATCTCCGCCAAGCGTCGCGACACCCGTATACGTCTGATTACCCGTCGTTCTAACATCTGCGTTCAACGCGCTCGTACCCGACACCGTCATACTGCCAAGCGATACCAAACCGCCTACCGAGCCATCAAATCGACCAGATCCCAACAACGACAAACTCTCTACCGTCGTCGCATCTAACAACGAGCCAAACGTCACCAGATCCGACGTCGTCGACGTCAGCGTAATCAGTCCACCACCCGACAACGTCACACCACCACTGTAAGTCTGAGCATTCGCCGTCGTAACATCCGAACCCAACGTCGAACTACCTGACACCGACACGCTCGTCAGACCCGTCATCGCCAACGCCGTACCTAGATCAAGACCACCAGTGATCGTCAAACCATGACCACCACCCGATAAACCTCCATCAATATGCACCGTAGCCGACGACAACGTGCGGTTACCGCCAGACAAACTCACCAGCCCCGCATACGTCTGATCGCCACTGCTCGTGACATCCGCGCCCAGATTCGACGTACCATCAACATCAAGCGTCGTCAGGCCCGTCGCCGCGCCATCAAGATCCAAATTACCCGTCGTAATCGCAAGACTGTTACTGCCGCCGGTAACGCCTGTACCAAAACGTACCGTCCCCGGCGTCGTCAAAGTGATTCCACCACCCAGCGTCGCTAAACCCGTATACGTCTGGTTACCCGTCGTACTCACACTGTTATTCAGCGCCGTCGTGCCCGACACCAACAACGTATCAAGCGCATTGACCGAACCAACCGCCCCATCAAACTGCGCCGCTCCGTCTATCGTCAGCGTGTTCGCCGTCGTCATCGTGCTATCAACCGAAGACGAGAACAGAACCAAAGCACCGCCCGTCGAGTCCAACGTCACAGAAGACGACAACGTCACGCCGCCCGTATAACTCTGCGTACCACTCGTCGTCACCGAACCACCAAGATCTGATGACCCTGACACCGACAAGGTCGTCAGGTTCGACGCCGACGCGCCTAAATCAAAATCTCCTGTCACCGTCAGCGCATCCGCGCCTCCCGCAATACCAGAACCAACATCAACCGTCGATCCCGTCAACGTCCGCGCACCGCCCGATAACGTCAACTCTCCCGTATACGTCTGAACACCATTCGTGCTGATATCTCCGCCTGCCAACGTCGTACCGCCAACTGACAAACTCGACAACTCATTCGTACCACCAACAGCACCGCCAAACGTCGCATCACCAGTAATCACCAACGCGTGATCCGTCATCGTCGACGTCGACGTGTCATCTAACGTCGAACCAAAAGACACCGAACCCGTCAGCGTTACATCCGCGTCTACCAGGACACCTCCCGTGTAACTCTGCGTTCCCGTCGTCGATACATCAGAACCAAGATCCGTCGTACCACTCACCGTCAACGTCGTCAGATTCGTCGCCGTACTATCAAGATCAAGATTACCAACAACAGAAAGACCCAACGGCGTCACACCATCAACACCACCAACCAGATTGATGTTCGAACCCGTTAACGTCCGGTCTCCTCCAGATAAACTCACCAGACCCGCATACGTCTGATCGCCACTGCTCGTCACATCTCCGCCTAAATCTGACGTGCCTGACGTCACCGTCAAACTGCTCAAACCTAACGCCGAGGCATCAAGATCCAAATTACCCGCCGTGATCGTCAAACTATCCGACGTACCTACTACACCTCCAACAAACTGCACCGTGCTGCCGCCGTTCGTCGTCAGATCTATATCTCCGCCAAGCGTCGCGACACCCGTATACGTCTGATTACCCGTCGTTCTAACATCTGCGTTCAACGCGCTCGTACCCGACACCGTCATACTGCCAAGCGATACCAAACCGCCTACCGAGCCATCAAATCGACCAGATCCCAACAACGACAAACTCTCTACCGTCGTCGCATCTAACAACGAGCCAAACGTCACCAGATCCGACGTCGTCGACGTCAGCGTAATCAGTCCACCACCCGACAACGTCACACCACCACTGTAAGTCTGTGCATTCGCCGTCGTAACATCCGAACTGATATCCGAGCCGTCAGTGACAGCCAGCGAAGATAGTCCGGTTGCCGCACCGTTCAGATCCAGGAAGCCATCGGCAATCGTCAAACTATTACCGCCGCCTGCAATAGACGCAAACTGCACGGTACCCGCCGTTGAATTGAGCGTGATGTCATCGCCCAGCGTCGTTGCGGTGTAGGTTTGATTTCCTGTGGTATCTACATCGCCCAGAAGTGACGTCGTTCCAACTGTCACAACAATGGCATCGAGATCAGTGGTACCGCCGACTCTTCCGCCAAACACGGCATTACCCGCGATATTGAGCGTCTCTCCACCATCGACAGCACTGTTGAACGTGACCGTGGAACCGGTCAGGGTGATACCCGCCGCAAGGTCTGTCTGATGAACTGATGGCGTTGTGCCGTAAATCTGTATACCGGTTGTTTCAACGTCCGCGCCGAGCGTGACATCGCCATCAATCACAACACTCAAAACGGTGTTTGCCGTGGTTGTGGATGTACCGATAACGCCCAGAATCGTGGCGGTATCCGCAGTAATAGCACCGGCTCCCTGTATTGAACCTGCAGCAGTCACGGCAAGATCGCCGTTGCTCACATCGATCGCGCCCAGCTGGTTATTGGTATCAATACCGACTGCACCTTGAAATTCCAAATTACCAGTCGCAACCGTGAGGGTTTCGCCACCCGCAAGTCCGTCCAGGTCACCATCAAACACAATCGTAGCACCTGAGTTAAGCACAACGTTGGTCGATAGTGTTGCGGTATCGTCACCGTCACCATAGGTCTGACCACCCGTCGAATCGACATCGTCATTAAGCGTTGTATTGCCCGTGACGGTAATGCTGGTGACATCTGTCGAGCCACCTACTCTGCCGTTGAAGACCGCATTACCAGCGATCGCCAGAACATGGCCGCCGTCAACGGCACTGTTAAAGGTCGTGGTCGTGCCCGACAAGCTCACATCTGCAGTTAAGGCAACATTGTGTGTAGCTGCATCAGTACCGTAAGCCTGGATGGCAGCGGAGATATCCGCCCCCAGCGTAACGTCGCCATCAATTGTCAGACTTGTCACGGTACCGGTGCCAGTACCAACACCGCCAAGGATTGTCGCCGTGTCTGCTGAGATCGCGCCAGCTTCGAAAACCGAACCTGATGACGTGATCGTAAGATCACCATTTTGAACATCAATAGCGCCGAGTTCATTATCTGCACCGGCGCCCACCGAACCACGAAACTCAAGGTCACCGTTCGACACTGTCAGCGATTCGCCTCCAGCGGTTCCGTCACCAACCAACGCGCTGTCAAAGACCACTGTCCCTGCTGCAGAAGACAGTGCAATGCCAGTGCTCAGCGTGGTCGTATCAGATGTATCGTCGTCACCATAGATCTGATCGCCGGTTGTAAAGATGTTGTTGCCCAGCGTCGTCAGACCTGAAACGGTCATCGAGGTCAGCGGCGTGACGCTGCCGACTAAACCGTTAAAGTTTGCATTGCCCACAATATCCAAAGACTGAGCGCCATCAACTTCACTGTTGAAGGTGACAGCGCTTGCGGTCAGGTTGACGTCTGCCGTGAGCGCTACATCATGGGTTGCGGTCATCGTGCCATAGCTTTGGGTCATCGTCGTCGTGACGTTTGCACCCAGGCTGGCGCTGCCGGCTACAACCACGCTGTCAGCACTTACCTGCCCTGCAATTACAGCGGTTCCTGCGCTGATCGCATCTGCTGCCACAACTGAACCTGTGCTGGTAACTTCCAGCTCTCCGCTAACCGCAATATCACCCAGGGCACCGGTATCACCGACGGCCGCTGTAAAATCGACATCGCTATTGATACTCAGGTTTTCGGTGGCTGATGCATTAATCGCATCACCAAAAGTTACCAAGGCATTGCTGGTCGACGTCAGCGTGACGGTCCCGCCGCCAGCCAAACTAACGGCGCCACTATAGGTCTGTGTACCGGTAGTATCGATATCATTGGCGATTGAAGAAGTGCCGCTAACCGTTAGGGTTGTCAAATCTGTGGTGCCGCCGATTCGGCCATTGAACTCGGCATTACCGGTTACCGTAAGGGAATTTCCGCCGTCAATCTCGCTGTTAAACGTGACCGTTGAACCCGTTAACGCAACGGCAGCACCAGTTAGCGTGACGTCGTGCGTTGCAGTTGAAGTGCCATAGGTCTGTGTCATGGTCGTGGAAACACTGGCACCGAGCGTGGCGTCACCATTGACGATCAAAGTCGTCAGCCCCGTCATCGCACTTGTTCCCAGCGCCAGATTACCGGCAATGGTCAGGCCATTGCCGCCACCCGCAAGCCCCGAATTGATCGTGACAGAACTGGTTGTTGTCATGGTTGATGTCAGGGTCCGATCGCCACCACTTAAGGTCACTGCTCCGCCATAGGTCTGCGTCATCGTTGATGACACATCACCACCCAGGTTCGCAGAGCCTGCAGCAACGGTGAACAAACCAACATTACTGACGTCGCCATCGAGATTCAGATTACCGGTGGTCAAAATCAGATCATTACCCGCACCGGTAACATCGTCGCCAAACTGAATGGTTCCACCTGAATTGAGGACAACATCGCCAGCCAGCGTTGTAGCACCCGCGTAAATCTGACTCGCAGCAGTGGTGACATCGCCTGCCAACGTGGTTGCGCCCGTCACAGAAAGACTGCCGAGTTCCGCACCCGCGCCCGTGCCCACCGCGCCATCAAATTGCGCGGCGCCATCTATGGTCAGCGTATTAGCCGTTGTCACTGTGCTGTCGACCGCATCTCTGAACCTGATCAGTCCGCCACTGGTCGAGTCCAGCTCAACATTCGCAGTGATCGTGACCGCATCACTGGCAACACCATCACCAAACGTCTGCGAACCGCTGGTAATAATGTCCGCACCAAGGCTGGAGGTACCGGTAACGACCAGCGTCGACAGGCCCGACATGGCTGCCGTCGTCAGATCAAGATTACCGGTAATGGTCAGACCATCGCCGCTGCCCGCTACACCACCGTCCACATTGACCGTGCCGCCAGAAGACAGATCCCGGTCACCACCAGACAACGTCATCACTCCCGTAAAGGTTTGATTGCCGCTCGTCGTGACATCAGCGCCCAGGTTCGACGTCCCATTGACCGTCAACGTGGTCAGATTCGTTGCTGCACCATCAAGATCAAGACTGCCGGTCACGACCAATGCCTCGGTCATGGTCCCATCAATACCGCCACCCAGCGTCACTGCGCCGGTCAGGGTATGCGTGCTCGTACTACCAACCAGTCCAACCTGACCGGTAAAATCCTGCGTCGTCGCTGACACACCACCTGCCAGGATTGTCCCACCTGAGACAATCAAACCTGCCAGTGACGTCGACGTACCCGCACTCTGGAGTGACGCGTTACCAGTAATGTCGAGCGTGTGCGTCATTGACGACGTTGAATCAACGTCACTGCCGATGGTGATCGTGGTACCCGTCAGGTCTACATCAGCGCCTACTGTCACGGCACCACTGAAGACCTGAACGCCTGTCGTCGAAACATGATCGTTGAGTGCTGTTGTACCCGAAACATCGACACTGGTGACTGAACCACCGCCAACGGCACCGCTGATGACGGCGTTGCCATTAATATCGATCACACCTGCATTAATGATGCTGCCGGTGCCACTGATGGTCAGTCCGGTCGCGGTAATCTGATTCAGTGCTGAAGCACCACCAACAGCTCCGTCAAACTGCGACGCCGTACTATTCAGGGTGAGATTTCTTGCCGCGCCATTTGAGTTCAGTGCATCGCTGAACGTGATCGCAGCATCATTGTCCGATGTCAGAACAACATCTGTTAACAGCGTGACCGCACCACCGTAAGTCTGTGTGTCCGTCGTCGTCACATCAGCACCAAGCGTGCTGCTGTTGGTCACAGACAGACTCACAACAGTACCCGAACCTATCTGGCCTTCTATCACAGCACTACCGGCCGTGATCGCACCCGCATCAGTGATCGAACCCGTTGAACCGACCGTCAACGTATTCGTAATACCAATTGTGCTACTACCAACGTCAACGGCACCGTCTATCTCTGCGCTGGTAGCAGTCAAATTGCCCGCAGCCACGATCGAACCAGTACCAGCAACCACTTCAAGATCACCGCTCGACACGGTAATCGCACCCAGCGTACCGACGCCACCAACCGCACCGGTAAAATCAACGTCACCGTCAGTGATCGTCAGCGCCTCACCAGCTGATGCGTTAAGCAGATTACCGAAGGTCACAAGCGCGCCACCCGCATCCAATTCGCGCGTACCTGTACCCGATAAGGTCACGGCCCCGCTATAAGTCTGCGCACCAGTCGACGTCACATTGGCGCCAAGATTTGACGTACCCGCCACATCAATCGTGGTCAGTCCCGTGGCATTACCATCCAGATCAAAAGCACCCGAGGCGATATCCAGGGCAAAACCACCGCCAACGAGTGAGTCCATGAGAACCGTTGTGCCAGCGTTAAGCGTAACGTCAGCGCCAAGGATCGTTGCCGTACCCGTATAGGTCTGACCGGCAACTGTTGTCACATCAGCGCTCAAATTCGCCGCACCGGTAGTGACATTCAAACTATTCGCAGTCACGTCACCGCCGATGGTCGCACTGCTTGCAGCAATGTCTCCGGCATCGGCAATTGACCCTGAAGATGCCACTTCAAGATTGCCCGCCGATACAGTGATATCACCCAGCGCTCCAGTGCCACCTACAGCACCTGCAAAGTCAACGTCACCATTAGTTATCGTTAGCAATTCTGTTGCCGCCGCATCCAGCGTGGCGCCAAAAGTGACCAGCGCGCCTGCCGCATCGAACACCCGTGTGCCGGTACCTGACAACGTCACTGCGCCGCTATAGGTCTGAGAACCCGTCGACGTCACGTTGGCGCCAAGGTTAGACGCATTGGCGACCGTAATCGTGTTTAACCCGGTAGCGTCGCCATCCAGATCAAACGTGCCTGAAGCAATATTTAGGCTGTTTGTACCACCAGCCAACGAGTCCATCTCAATGGTACCGCCAGCGTTCAGGACAACCGTCGCTGTACCAAGAACCGTCATCGTACCGGTGTAAGTCTGATCACCTGTGGTACTGACGTTGGCATCCAGGTTCGCCGTACCAGTGGTCACATTAAAGCTGGCTACTGTGCCCGTACCAATATCACCGCTAACCTGCGCACTACCTGCGGTAATTGCACCGGCATTCACAATTGAACCGGCACCTTCAACGTCCAGATTGCCGGAAACCGTAATTGCGCCCAGCGCGCCAGTGCCGCCAACGGCACCGGCAAAGTCCACATCGCCATTACTGATGGTCAGTGCTTCAGCTGCTGTGGCATCTATCGTGCTGTTAAAGTCCACCAGGTTCGTGCCCGCATCGAGCATAACCGTACCACCACCACTCAGCGTGACCGCACCACCGTAAGTCTGTGTGTCCGTCGTCGTCACATCAGCACCAAGCGTGCTGCTGTTGGTCACAGACAGACTCACAACAGTACCCGAACCTATCTGGCCTTCTATCACAGCACTACCGGCCGTGATCGCACCCGCATCAGTGATCGAACCCATTGAACCGACCGTCAACGTATTCGTAATACCAATTGTGCTACTACCAACGTCAACGGCACCGTCTATCTCTGCGCTGGTCGCAGTCAAATTGCCCGCAGCCACGATCGAACCAGTACCAGCAACCACTTCAAGATCACCGCTCGACACGGTAATCGCACCCAGCGTACCGACGCCACCAACCGCACCGGTAAAATCAACGTCACCGTCAGTGATCGTCAGCGCCTCAACAGCTGATGCGTTAAGCAGATTACCGAAGGTCACAAGCGCGCCACCCGCATCCAATTCGCGCGTACCTGTACCCGATAAGGTCACGGCCCCGCTATAAGTCTGCGCACCAGTCGACGTCACATTGGCGCCAAGATTTGACGTACCCGCCACATCAATCGTGGTCAGTCCCGTGGCATTACCATCCAGATCAAAAGCACCCGAGGCGATATCCAGGGCAAAACCACCGCCAGCGAGTGAGTCCATGAGAACCGTTGTGCCAGCGTTAAGCGTAACGTCAGCGCCAAGGATCGTTGCCGTACCCGTATAGGTCTGACCGGCAACTGTTGTCACATCAGCGCTCAAATTCGCCGCACCGGTAGTGACATTCAAACTATTCGCAGTCACGTCACCGCCGATGGTCGCACTGCTTGCAGCAATGTCTCCGGCATCGGCAATTGACCCTGAAGATGCCACTTCAAGATTGCCCGCCGATACAGTGATATCACCCAGCGCTCCAGTGCCACCTACAGCACCTGCAAAGTCAACGTCACCATTAGTTATCGTTAGCAATTCTGTTGCCGCCGCATCCAGCGTGGCGCCAAAAGTGACCAGCGCGCCTGCCGCATCGAACACCCGTGTGCCGGTACCTGACAACGTCACTGCGCCGCTATAGGTCTGAGAACCCGTCGACGTCACGTTGGCGCCAAGGTTAGACGCATTGGCGACCGTAATCGTGTTTAACCCGGTAGCGTCGCCATCCAGATCAAACGTGCCTGAAGCAATATTTAGGCTGTTTGTACCACCAGCCAACGAGTCCATCTCAATGGTACCGCCAGCGTTCAGGACAACCGTCGCTGTACCAAGAACCGTCATCGTACCGGTGTAAGTCTGATCACCTGTGGTACTGACGTTGGCATCCAGGTTCGCCGTACCAGTGGTCACATTAAAGCTGGCTACTGTGCCCGTACCAATATCACCGCTAACCTGCGCACTACCTGCGGTAATTGCACCGGCATTCACAATTGAACCGGCACCTTCAACGTCCAGATTGCCGGAAACCGTAATTGCGCCCAGCGCGCCAGTGCCGCCAACGGCACCGGCAAAGTCCACATCGCCATTACTGATGGTCAGTGCTTCAGCAGCTGTGGCATCTACCGTGCTGTTAAAGTCCACCAGGTTCGTGCCCGCATCGAGCACAACCGTACCACCACCACTCAGGGTGACCGCACCACCGTAAGTCTGTGTCATAGATGAAGACACATCGCCGCCCAGATTAATCACATCAGTCGTCGATAGGGTAAATGAACCCAGGTCGGTAGCATCGCCGTTTAGATCAACAGCACCGTCTGCCACCGTAAAGTCGTTAGCATTACCATCGAGGCTGGTGTCTATTTCAATCGTGCCACCGGTTGATGTGACAACAACGTCGCCAGAAAGTGACAACGCACCTGTATAGGTCTGGTTCCCGGATGTCGTCACATCGCCTGCCAACGTGGTTACGCCCGTCACAGAAAGACTGCCGAGTTCCGCACCCGCGCCCGTGCCCACCGCGCCATCAAATTGCGCGGCGCCATCTATGGTCAGCGTATTAGCCGTTGTCACTGTGCTGTCGACCGCATCTCTGAACCTGATCAGTCCGCCACTGGTCGAGTCCAGCTCAACATTCGCAGTGATCGTGACCGCATCACTGGCAACACCATCACCAAACGTCTGCGAACCGCTGGTAATAATGTCCGCACCAAGGCTGGAGGTACCGGTAACGACCAGCGTCGACAGGCCCGACATGGCTGCCGTCGTCAGATCAAGATTACCGGTAATGGTCAGACCATCGCCGCTGCCCGCTACACCACCGTCCACATTGACCGTGCCGCCAGAAGACAGATCCCGGTCACCACCCGACAACGTCATCACTCCCGTAAAGGTTTGATTGCCGCTCGTCGTGACATCAGCGCCCAGGTTCGACGTCCCATTGACCGTCAACGTGGTCAGATTCGTTGCTGCACCATCAAGATCAAGACTGCCGGTCACGACCAATGCCTCGGTCATGGTCCCATCAATACCGCCACCCAGCGTCACTGCGCCGGTCAGGGTATGCGTGCTCGTACTACCAACCAGTCCAACCTGACCGGTAAAATCCTGCGTCGTCGCTGACACACCACCTGCCAGGATTGTCCCACCTGAGACAATCAAACCTGTCAGTGACGTCGACGTACCCACACTCTGGAGTGACGCGTTACCAGTAATGTCGAGCGTGTGCGTCATTGACGACGTTGAATCAACGTCACTGCCGATGGTGATCGTGGTACCTGTCAGATCTACATCAGCGCCTACTGTCACGGCACCACTGAAGACCTGAACGCCTGTCGTCGAAACATGATCGTTGAGTGCTGTTGTACCCGAAACATCGACACTGGTGACTGAACCACCGCCAATGGCACCGCTGATGACGGCGTTGCCATTAATATCGATCACACCTGCATTAATGATGCTGCCGGTGCCACTGATGGTCAGTCCGGTCGCGGTAATCTGATTCAGTGCTGAAGCACCACCAACAGCTCCGTCAAACTGCGACGCCGTACTATTCAGGGTGAGATTTCTTGCCGCGCCATTTGAGTTCAGTGCATCGCTGAACGTGATCGCGGCATCATTGTCCGACGTCAGAACAACATCTGTTAACAGCGTGACCGCACCACCGTAAGTCTGCAGTCCATCTGTCGCAATGTTGCCATCCAAGTCGGCAGTTCCGCTGATCACCAGCGTATCCAGTGGGGTCAACGTACCCACATTGCCACTAAAAACCACGTCACCCATCACCGATAGACTTTCTGTGTCAGCGCTGGTGCCATCAACCGATGAAGCGAAACTCACAACGCCCACGGATGATGTCAACGTGGTTGTGCCCAAATCACTGAGCACAACGGCACCACCGTAGGTCTGGTTACCCGAAGCACTGACATCGCCACCCAGATTAGATGACCCTGCCACCGAAAGCGTTGTCAGACCAACCGCGTCGCCATTCAAATCAAGATTGCCGCTCGCAATCTCGAGACTGTTAGTACCGCCTGTGATGGAGGCGAACTGGACATCACCGGTGGTATTCAGGGTGACGTCGGTACCCAGTGTCGTTGCGGTGTATGCCTGCGCGCCGCTCGTGTTTACATCATTATTAAGTGTTGTATCGCCGCCGGTTACCGTGAGGGTGGTGACGGCCGTTGAGCTGCCCACCTGACCGTTGAATATCGCATCACCGGCGACCGCCAGCGTGTTCGCGCCATCGACTGAACTATCGAAGGTAATCGTCGTGCCTGTTAAAACCACACCCGCAGCCAGATTTAGCGAATCGCTGACAGGATTATCACCGTAGTTCTGAGTTGTAGCAGTGACACTGGCACCCAGCGTTACGTCACCATCGATAGAAATACTGGTAACTGTGCCAGATGCACCGATAGCACCCGATATTGTCGCGGTCTGCGCAGTAATGGCACCCGCATCTTCGACAGAGCCCGCAGCGGTTATTGAAAGGTCGCCCGCGCTGACACTGATATCACCTAATTCGTTACCTGCACCGGCACCAACTGCACCACGAAACTCCAGATCACCCGTCTGGACCGTCAGGTTTTCCGCGCCAACATTACCTTCCAGCAGGCCGTCAAAAACAATCGAACCTCCGGCGTTAATGATGATATCTGTCAACAACGTCGCTGTGTCGCCACCGGAACCGTAGGTTTGGTCGCCGGTCGTATCGACATCATCATTCAAAGAGGCGTTGCCATTAACCGTAATGCTGGCTAGATTTACGACACCGCCTACGCGGCCGTTCAGTATTGCATCACCGTCGACGACCAGCGCATTCGAACCATCGATTTGGCTGTCGAAAGTAATCGTCGTTCCCGTTAACGTCACATCGTCTGACAAGAAGAGACTGTGCGTTGCTGTCGAGGAACCGTAGTTCTGGATCGCGGCGCTCACATCGGCACCCAGGGTTACGCTACCGTCAATATCGACACTCGCTACCGTGCCGGCACCGATGACACCCTGAATCGTTGCAGTCTGCGCGCTAATCGCACCAGCATCCTCAATCAAACCCGACGAAGAAACCGTTAAATCACCGTTGGTCACGCCGATTGCACCAAGCTCGTCACCAGCACCTGCGCCAACAGCACCGCGGAACTCTAAATCACCATTTGTCACGGTCAGAGATTCAGTGCCGCCACTGCCATCAACTGCACTATCAAAAACAACCGTGCCGCCCAGAGATGACAGACTGACACCTACACCCAGGGTTGTTACATCGCTTGCCTGATCATCACCGTAGGTTTGATCACCCGTACTACTCACACCGCCTGCGGCACTAAACAGGGTATTACCCGTGACGGTTAACGTCGTCAGCCCCGTCGCCGTTGAGGCAAGATCCAGACTGCCTGTAACCGTAAGCGCATTGCTGACGGCCGCAAGGTCACCATCAATGTGTATTGTAGCGCCGGTGAGCGTGCGGTCACCGGCAGACAGGGTCAGCGTATTCGTATAGGTTTGATCACCGGAACTGGAGATATCAGCACCCAGATCCGCCGTACCATTTACCGTGAGGCCAGAGAGCCCCGTCATATCGGCGTTGTTCAAAGCCAGCGCGCCATTGATCGTCAGCGCATTGTTTGCGCCGAGAAGGCCACCATCGATCACTACCGTTGTACCGGTCAACGCCCGACTACCAGTGAGCGTGATTTGACCTGAATAGGTTTGCGAGGTGGCGTCAACATCGCCCCCAAGATCGGCGGTCCCCGCAACAGTCATCGTGGCAACATTCGTCAGGTTACCGTCCAGATCAAGGTTGCCTGTGTTCAGGTCAAAATCGAAACCGGCACCGGCTAGGCTCGTGCCAATTTGCACCGTACCGCCAGAATCCAAAGTCACGTTGCCGCCGAGTAGCAGCGCGCCTGTATAGGTTTGGTCTCCGGTTGTGTTGACGTCAGCATTCAGTGTTGCGCCCCCAGTAACCGCGAGCCCACCTGCCGTTACGTTGGCGGTAATCGACGTGTTTGCTGCGCTGATCAGTTCTATGGACGCGGTTGTTGTCAGCGTTGTGTTAACACTAATCGCTCCAGCGTCAACTGACCCGATACGGACCACGTCAGTGGCGATGGTGCCAAGTTCTGCAGTGCTGATTTCGAGCTCAACACCACCATTAAAGTCGATGGCTCTACCGTCCGTGCGTTCCTGCAGCGAAACCGCGAAACTACCGCCGGTTTTTGTGGCAATGGTCGCAGAGCCACCCAGCGTCAGATTGTCTGTAACGAGCAACACATCGCCGCTACCTGCGGCAGTCGTCAGGGTCCCGTTCAAAGTTGCTCCGACATCAATGAGGCCGGTCTCACCAGGCACCACCGAGTGAGAACCGCCCGCATCCCAATCCGTTCCGGCGTAGGCTTCGATATCACCCGTTCCCTGATTGGCAATCGTTGCGTTGTTAACGATGATCGAGTCACCGGCAAACAGCTCGATCACACCTGCACCACCAGATGCGGTCACGTTTGCGTTAATCGTAAGATGATCAAAGTTGCCGTCGGCAACCCCGTCGTAGTCGGCCGCGAGCGTGATATCACCGCCTGACAGGTTAACGACCGGTGACGAAACCGTGAGCGGACTCTCGCTGACGATACTGACGTCATAGTTCGAGGTATCTGTTGTGGCAACAAAGATGCCTGCCGAATTAGCATCGGCGGTTGAATTAACAATGTTGACCGCACCATTGTGGCGTATGTTAACGCCGCCATTAGCCACGTTGGCTTCAAGACTGCCCGCACTGATATAGAGTTCGTTACCGACACCTGCTGACCCCAGACCGCTGACAGACTCAAAGTAAAGCGAACCCGTGGTAACAATAGATTCCGTTGCTACGCCACCGCTTTGAACAACACCCGCCGTATTGGAACCGACGCTGACGTTGCCTGACGTATTAATCGAACCTGCGGCCAGGCCCACTGCACCATCTGCAACCAGGCTGACGGCGCCGTTACCCGTTGTCAGGATACCGCCGGATTGCACATTGAGCGTGCCGGTCGAATTCAGCGTTATCGAGCCGTTACCCGAATCATCAAAGGCGGTGCTGGCTACCTCCAGATTGCCCGCCGAACTGAATTCAAAATCAAGGTCAGAATTATCGGCGTTACTGACATCATTGATGACCACCGCACCGCCTGACTCACCAATATCAATCGTCGTCTGGTCAGAGACAATGTTAATCGCCACAGTGCCTGCATCTGGATCGGCGGTAAGCACGATCTCATTAAGGGTCGCACCGGACGAAATACCAATGGTGTTATTCGAATCCAGATTGAGATCCGAGACGGTCGCGGCCACTTCAATGATGTCTCCAGAACCGATGCTGCCAGACCCACCAGCCGTGATCGACACACTGCCCGTCGTCACAATATCAGTTGCCGTCGAATCACCATCAATCACTGAGCCATCCGTTGTCGACACAGAAACGTTACCTGTACCTGCATCAATCGGGCTGGTCAGCGTGAGACTGCCTGCGCCGCTCAAGGAAACGACAACCTCGTCATTCGATGTCGTAATACCGCTGGTGGAACCGACCGTCGTAATATTCAATCCGTCAACGTTAGTGAGCGCTACATCGCCTGTGGCACTAATCGCTATGGCACCAATCTCGTTGCTTTCCGTGAGGGTGATTGCACCGGTTGAACTCCCGGCTGTGGTGACCACTTCTAGACCGGCATCGCCGATATCTATAACAGCGCCGGAAACCTGGGTCAGGTCGCCTGCAACAGTAAGACTGACCGTATTGGTTGCGGTATTGGTCAGCGTAATCCCATCTGTTCCAGCAAAACCAATCTCAAGGTCGCTCGCATTGTAGAAGTCGAGTGAACCACTGACTGACCCGCCAAAATCGCTGATCACGTTCGTCGTGTCGGTCAGCGTGACATCACCGCCACTCGTGGTTGTGATCTTTAGACCACCTGCAAGAATTTCTTCTGACTGCGTAATGTTGCCTGCAGCAGAAAGATCCACATCATTGCTGCCCGCATTCAGCACACCAGCAAGATTTAAGCCGCTGGCATCAGAAACCGAAACGTTGCCGCCCGACGTGACCGCGCCGAGATCAGTGATATCTGTATCCAGAACGGTCGCAGCCCCTATGGCACCACCGGCACTCATATTCAAGGTGTCGGCAATAATATGGGGGCCGCCGCTACCAGCATCCTCTATCGCTGCACTCGTGACGAGATTAACGGTCAGTCCCGAAAGATCCGCAGAATCCAGCGTAATTGCGCCAGCAGTGGCGCTACCAATTGTGATCTCTCCACCAACAGTGATCTCTGCCAGTTCATCATCAGAGACATCAAAACCGGCTGCCCCGCCGCCAATGGCGAACGCAATGGCACCCGGTGTGACGTTGTCATTACGCAGGGTGAGGCTACCGCCGGACACAATCTGCGCAGCATCACCGGCATCGTTAGTCTGAAGAACGAGATCATCAGCCTCAACAACGATCTCACCTGTACCCGTTGTAGTCACCAGTGCGCGTGTTGGCGTTACAGCATCTTCCAGAGTCAGAGCACTGCCAGCATCAATCGTAATCGTGCCGTTCTCTGCCTGAATCGTCTGCCCGGTACTCACCGACACACTGGTCCCCGTGAGATCTATCGTGCCGCCTGCGCCAGTACCAGAAGTGGTCACTGCGCCTGCAATGGTCAGGGTGCCCGCTGCAGAAACAGCAATACTCTGGTCATCAACTGATTGTATGGCATTAAATACTTCCAGTGCCCCCGTCGCAGATATCTCAATCGCGCCGGTTCCCGTGTTTGTGACATGCAACGCACCTATGGCGCCATCCAGCGAAGCGCCGGTCGCGGAACTTATTGTCAACCGCCCACCAGCACCCGTCGTCACATTGGTGCTCGTACCATTGGCGTCGGTGATCGCACCTGTTGTGTTCAGGGTGACCGCCGTCGTTGCCGTGCTCGAAGTTACGATGGCACCGAGCGTAATATCGCCACCCGCTGTAACAGACACATCACCGCCGGCAGCAGTGACATTGGTCAGCTGGACGCCATCCGCTTCCTCGATGGAGACGCCACCCCCGGTGACATTATCGATATCGAGGCTATCAACATCCGTCCCAAGCAGCGTGACCCCGGTTTCTGCATCTATCACCAGGTTCGCCGCAGTAATATGCGTCCCTACACCCGCGTCAACGACATCAGCGCCCGTGATCAAATGCACATCCGTCCCAGCGAGGCTCACCGAATCCAGCGTGATCGTGGTCGCTGTGGTGGAACCAATGGTTAACGTACCACTGGTTGAGATATCTCCGAGTTCCGCATTGGTCAGGCTGAGGGTGCCAGCACCGGCGCCCAGGCCAACAGAAACGGCGCCAGCAGTCACTATCGATATACCATCAGCCCCGGCAACCAGCTGGTTCGTCGTGTCTGATGTACCGATTTCAATTTGATCTGCCGTGACCTGAATGCCACCTGTCGTGGTCACAACACTACGTGACCCACCGGTGTCATTGAGCCTAAGCACACCCGTGCCCGCATCCAGGGTTATCGCAGTTGCATTGGTACCACCGGAAATCGTGACATTACTACCGACATTGACATCGACACCCTCCAGCAGGATGTCACCTGTCCCGGAAGCAGTGACACCGCCGCTGATATCAAGCGCACCAGTTGTTGAAATACTGATCCCATTTCCCGCGGCACCCTGAACCGCAGACGTGACCGTCAACGTACCGGTATCGGACACCTGAATCGCGCCGGATTCGGAGTTATTCAAATTGAGGCTGTCCACCGCCACATTCAATACTGACGAGGTACCAATACCCGTGTCTGCCTCTATTGTTAACGCATCTGCCGTGATGTGCGGTCCCGGATCACCGGCATCTTCAACATTCAGGTCCGTCCTGACAACCAGGTCATTGCCGCTAAAGTCAGCACCGGAGAATGTCACCGTGCCAGCGCTGGAACTACCAATAACCAGATCATTGGCCACGGCCAGCTCATTAATCTCCAACTGAGATAACTCAAAATCACCTGCACCACCGCCGATAGCATAAGACTGACCTGCCACTGTATTCTGCAGGATCAGTTCACCGGCGGAACTGATCTGGGTTGTGGCATTGGCGGTATCGATCACAAGATCATGCGCCAGAATCGAAATATTGCCAGAGCCCGTTGTCTCCAGCAGCCCCTGATCAAGACCAGAATCGTGCAGCGTCACGATCGAGGTACCCGTGACCTCGAGCGTCATGTCTCCGCTGTCTGTGCGAACAACATGTCCCTCGTTAACGTCGATACCCGCGGCACCCTCCAGCGTTATCTCACCGGCACCCGTCGTCACGATATCGCCATCAACAGTGATCGCACCGTCAGTGGAGATAAACACGTCTTCGGCAGAGGTTATTGCCTGCACAATGGAAACTGAGCCGGTATCAGTGACACCGATTTCTCCGCCAGCGGAGATATCAAGACTCTCGACAGCAACTTCCAGCCTATCTGCAGACGTTCCGACATCGACACCGGCACTCACCGCCAGCCGGCCGGGCGTATTGACGTTCTCGGCGCTACCATTACCGTCTATTACCGAGCCGCCCGCCGTCAGCGTGACCGTGGTGATGCCTGTCTTTGTTGTCCCCACGGTGCCGAGAGTGAGATCGCCCGCCGTCGCGGTGATTTCAATTGCTGCACTGCCACCGTCTAAAACTACGTCGGATGCCATGTTGATTGCATTGTCGGCCGTCACCGAAACAACGCCAGAATCCGCGGTCACGTTGTCATTGATGACAATATCTTCCCCCGCCCCGTTTGCATCCAGCGTGAGTTCGCCAGCACTGCTGACAACGGTTGCTATGGTGGAGGTCATCGTGTCACTGATCGTGATCGAGCCACCGGTGGTGACCAGACTGACATCACCGGCGGTGTTGGACAGCAGCGCAACCGTCACATCACCTGTCACCGTCAGGTCGATATTCCCCGACCCTGTATTGCCGGCTGATAGCGTGTCTGCGACGACACCGAGGGCAAACGTTGCACCCACACCATCAGCTGAATTAATCGTCAAGGTGTTCGTCATTGTGAGCGACAAATTGGTGCCGAGATCAGCGGCATCAATATCTGCGCCGGTCGTCAGCGTCAGGTCTTCATCAAGGGTGACGTTGTCTATCGTAATGGTGCCTGCCGTGCTGCCGCCAATCGTGAGCGTACCGCCCGTCGAGATGTCGCCCAACTCGGCCGTATTGAGATTTAAAGTGCCAGCCCCATCGCCAAGCCCGATGCTGGTGCTGGCGCTGGCATTCTCTATCGTAATGCCCGCGCTACCGGCAATCAGCTGATCAGCACCATCCAGTTCCCCAATACTGATCGCGTCTGCGGTTAACCTGATGCCACCGGCACCAGCGGTACCACTGGCCGTTGTCACGACAGCACGGTCTGATGCCGTATCACCGAGCGCTAACGTGCCGGTGCCCGCATTCAAATCAATGGCCGTCGTTGACGTGCCACCAAAAATGCTGACACCGGACGAAACTGATATACCGTCACCTGTAATGCTGATGTCACCAGCGCCACTCGCCGTGACATTGCCGTCGATCACCAGTTCACCGTCGCTGACGATAGTGACATCCAGCCCCCCCTGTATCTGGCCGGAGGTGTCAAGCACGAGCGAAGTGCCACTGACGTTCGTAATATGAATTTCGCCACTGGTGATGTTGGTGGCGCTTAGGCCACCATTCAATGATACGCCCAGGGTATTGCCCGAACTGCCTACGCCGTTGTTGGCCACAGCACCAAGCCCGACAGCATTCAGATGAGTGCCCGCCCCAGCGTCAGAGATGCTGCCGCCCGTTTGAGCCACCACAAAATTAAGACCAAAATCAGCAGTATCGAATACGATATCGCCTGCAGTGAGCGTCCCCAGGTAGACGCCATTACCAGCTTCTATCTGGCCAATCTCCGCATCAGTCAAAGAAAACTTGGCAGCATTTTCGCTGTTGACACCGATCTCGAACTCTCTGCTCGCCGCGACATTTTCGAATTTGACCGCTTCTGCCGCTGAGTCAATCTGCACATTTCCGGTGTTCACCGCGCCGATGTTCAGATCATCGGTGGTAACAACAATTTCTGCCGTTCCCGTTGTTTGAATGAGTGACTGGTCAAGCGCCGAGTCCTGCAGCGTCAGGCTTGTGCCTGCGTTTATTGCGATTTCGCCGTTCTGTGACTGAATGGTGTTGCCATCTTCAACAATCAAACTGCTACCATCCAAACTGATGGTGCCGGTACCGGTCACCGTTACATCGCCTTGGACGGTTAACATCCCGGTTGTGGTGACCTGAATATCCTGATTGGCAGATGTTTGGGTCGCGCTGATCACATTCAGCACGCCGGTGTTAGAAACGCCAATATCACCAACACCCGTGTTACTCAGGTCAACGGCATCGACACGTATTTCCAGGCTGTCGGCACTACCGATACCGTTAACAGCATTCACCGTCAGACGCCCGTCAGTATCAACATTGACACCCGCGCCATTGGCATCGATAACGCCACCACCCGTACTTAACGTAACCGCTGTCGCTGAGGTGTTTGTCGTGGTGACGCCGGCGAGGCTTAGATCACCGTTGGTGGCGGTCAGGGTGATGGCTGCACTGCCACCATTGAGGCTGACGCCCGAGGCCATGGTGAGGGCATCGTCTGCTGTCACAAGAACAGCACCAGAAGTTGCGGTCACATTGTCATTCAGGAGAACATCGTTGCCAGCACCGGTGGCTTGCAACGTCAGTCCACCGCCACTTGTTACGACGGTGGCAACCGATGTGGTCGTCACGTCACTGATCGTGATTGTCCCGCTGGCAATCAATGACACGTCACCCACGGGATTCGACAACTTTTGAACTTCAACGTCACCGGTCACCGTAAGATCAATCACGCCATTCATGGTGTTATCGGCTATCAACGTTGCGGCGATGACACCAAGCGATGTACCTGTATCCCCGATACCATCTTCGGCTCTCAGCACCAACGCGCCGGTCGTCGACAACGTGCCGGCACCCGAGGCGTTGATCTCGGCGCCCGATATGAGTTCGAGGTTGACGCCAACACTGACACTATCAATCGTGATTGTACCGCTTTGCGTACCGCCGATTGTCAGCGCGTTGCTGGTCGAAATCTCATTTAGCTCTGCATCCGTCAGATTCAGGGAACCCGTTGCACCACCGAGACCAATGTCACCAGGACTGCCCCTACTAATGAAAACATCATCGGTACCGACCACCTGAAACTCACTATTATTTGCACCGATCACGATATCATCGGCTGTCAGCGAAACCATGCCCGTGGTCGTGACCAGTGCCCGGGATGTCATAGTGCCATCATCCAGCGTCAGAAGCGTTTCAGCCGCGAGCGATATCTCTCCATTGGTCGCGTTGATCGTATTGTCGTTCTCAACGGTGATAGCCGTGCCACTGAGATCGATCAAACCCTCTCCCAATGTCTGAATATCGCCACTGATCGTCAATGCACCATCGGCCGAGATTGCGAGGTCAAGGTCGGCAGCCCCCTGCGTCGCCTGCGTCACAGTGAGCGAGCCTTCATTGCTCAGATAGATTTCACCGGACTCGGCGTTAGAAACAGCCAGATTATCCACTGCGGTAACCAACGAACCGATCGTCCCGCTGACACCTTCATCTGAATCAATGGTCAGCGTTGTCACAGTGATATGCGTACCAGTGCCATCACCCACCAGGGCTGCCCCGGTCACAACATCAAGACTGGACCCACTGGCGGTAAAATCTGCCGCGTCAAAAGTCACAGTACCTGCATCGGTGCTACCAATGGTGATCAGGCCCGCAGCAGACGTTTCACCAAGCTCGTCTACACTGATTGAAAAAGTGGCCGGGGTAGTTGTCGTTACGCCGATTTCAAAAGCGCGCGCTGCAGTGGCATTTTCAAACGTAAGCGCACCGCCAGACACGATCTGATCCGCGTTCCCCGCGTCATTTGTCTGAATAATCAGATCGTCGGCAACGATAGAAATATCACCCGTACCCGTAGTTGTTAACAGCGAATGTGTCGGTGCGGCATTATCCTCAAGGGTCAGCGCAGTACCCGCGTCAATCGACAGCGCACCATCTTCAGACTGGACGGTGTTGTCGGTTTCAATCAGCACGCTCGAACCTGAAAGCTCAATTGTGCCGTTGCCTGCCGTTGTGACATCACCCTGGACCGTCAATGCGCCGGTCGCAGAAATCGCGATATCCTGATTGTCAGCTGATTGCGTGGCTGAAATAACCTCAAGCGGCCCTGAGTTGTCGAATCCGATATCGCCCAAACCTGTGTTGCTAACGGAGAGCTCACCCACGGTCGTCTCAATCGTCGCGCCGCCAACTCCAGCACCCGTAACCGCACTGACCGACAACCGACCACCTGCACCAGTGGTGACATTCATGCCACTACCATTCGCATCAGTAATCGCCTGCGCACTGGTCAAGGTAACCGCGGGCGCTGTGGTGCCCGTATTGGTCGTGACAAGCGTGCTGAGAGAGATTGAACCAAGCCGATTACCACCAGCCGAATTCAGAGATATCGTCCCTGAACCCGCATCGATAACTGCCGTCGCCGCCATATCAATGGTCGTGCCAGCAAACTCGATCGGGCCGGCATCAGCACCGGATATCAAAGAAACATTGCCGTTCGTTAAGATCGACGTGCCACCACCCATCGAAACAACATCGCCTGCTGTAATCGTCGTTGTGCCAGAGCCGACGCTGATGCTGTCAAAAATCTCGACATCACCATCAACCGAGCTACCTGTTGATGTCAGCGTCAGGCTACCTGTACCCAGCACTGTGACGATCGTACCGGTCGTCGACGTGTCGCTGATCTGTAACACACCGTCCGCCGTGACGGTGACATCGCCATCGCTGGCACCGCTGAGCCTTTTGACGGTGACTTCATCGGTCGTCGTATCGGTGACAATCTCGAGGTTGATATCCCCCAGAGTAGCGTTCTCTACGGACAGAATATCGAGAGCCGCCAGACCCAATGGGTTTAGATCCGTACCAGCACCTTCCTTGGCGACGATTTCCAGCGTCATCGAGGCACCCAGTGTCAGGTGCGTCCCCGCGCCGGTGTCCTGGATATGCTTACTGGTGTTCAATTTCAGACCGGTAGTGCCACTGGTCAAACTGGCACCGCCCAATTCGATACGGCCTGTTGCTGAGGTTGTGTCACCAATTGTGACCAAACCCGTGGTTGAGAAGCTGTTGTTCAATTCCGTGTTGGAAAGGGAAAACGAACCGGTCCCTGTCCCCAACCCTATTGTTGTATCAGCATCGGTTGGCAGCAGCACAATATCGGCGCTGCCCGTTATAGAGGCGGCAGCATCAATCACAATATCTGCAGCCTTAATCACGACATTGCCCGATGTATTCACGATAAAGCCAGAGGACGTCAGCGTCAGCGTACCTGCGCCCGCATCTGAATCGGTGTCTGCATTAATGGTCACACCGCCCGCAAATGAAGAAACGCTAGCGCCAATCTGGATGCCATCTTCGGCATCCAGGGAGACTGCACCGCCACTACCCTGCAGCGCGGCGGACGTTGTTATCGTATTACCCGAAATCGTAATACCGCCGACCCCGGCGGCGACCGTTTCATCGATCGTCGCCGCACCCGCGATCACAAGCTCAATCGTCTCAGCAGAAATCGCGCCAGAGAGATCTATATCGCCGTTGCTTTCAGTGTAGGTCACCGTGCCAGATGACGAGCCATCAATATCGAGGGTGGTTGTGCCGCCGGCATTGTCATTAGCGATGGTCAAACTCTGCGCATCAGCAACGACATTGGTTGCCTGACTAATATCAATATCTCCAGCGCCAGTTGCTCCGATATCACCGGACAACGCAGACAGTGTGACGCTACCAGTCGCGCTGATGTTGACGGCACCGTCATTGGCATCCGCATCCAGGATTGAACCGCCCGACGACGTGATTGAGACGGCGCCGCTGCCTGCGTTTATCGCAGTCGTTGACGTGTCGCCAACAAGCTCAACGTTGTCCGCTGCCGTGATCGTGACGGCGCCATCAACGGTGCCATTGGTATCAATGGTCGCATTGATGTCGACGAAACCAACGCCATCCGCAATCGGGGGGCCAAAATTATGATCAGCTGCCAATACAACCGCACCGCCATTGGTCGTAATATCAGCATTCAGTGTGATGTTGTCATTCGCCCTGAATGTGACATCAAGGGTATTGCCGGTTGCCGAGATGGTATTCGAGACCACGATGTCGCTTTCTGCTTCCAGAGTCAGACTGGCAGCACTGCCTAAAGCAACGTCAATAGGGTCGATAATTGTGATGTCGCCGCCGCCAGCATCTGTTCCCAGCGTACCGACAGTCGTAATGGTCACTGTCCCCACCGTTGTTAGCGCTGTCTCAATCGTCGCCGGTGACAAAATCGATGCCGTTACTGTATCCGTTGGCGTGAATGTCGCCGTGCCGGTAACCGCGATATCCGTGCTGGTATCCTGGATGACGATGTCGAGCGGGTCGATTAACCACTCACCACCCGCGCTATTGGTATCAACCGTTCGAACCTCGGCAGTCGCGCCGACATCAAGCCGGCCCTTGGCGGAGGTTTCTACAAATCCACCGGTGCCGTTTTCGCCAGTGACCGAGATGCTGCCATCGAACCGGGTATAGTCGTCAGCCCAGACAATCACGCGACCGCCATCGCCTGCCACGGTCGCATCCGCGACAATCGATACTTGGCTGCCGACAGAGGAACTTACGGCATTGAGTTCGCTTCCCTGGCCGCGATAGTTACCCCCGATTAAAACCTCACCCCCCCCGGCACCACCGGAAGCATTAACCATAGCGTCATCGAACAGCCCGACACGATCGCCTAACAGTTTCACTGTGCCGCCAATGCCAGACTCACTGACAGCCTCCGCAGCACCGTGAAACAAGACGGTACCGGATTTCGTTTCTTCGTCGAAACCTGTTGCCGTCAGCGTGATAGCGCCGGCATCCTGATCGCCGGAAACATCGAGCTCGGCTGTGTCACGGATACGAATCCGTCCCTGATTAGCCGTCAGTGCAATGTCATTGCCGGGGTTCTGCGGCTCATTTGGCAGTGGGTTGGGTTCCGGTTTCGATTGAATCTTTCCCGCCACATCGATCAGCGCATTGGCACTAATGCTGCCATCGGAGACTTCGACGGTTATCTGCCCTCGAGTGGTCAGCTTGTCGGCCGCACCCAACATGAAGAAGCCGATCGCGTCACCTTCTGCGCCCGACAGCGCATTCCCGATGACGTTAATCGCGAGGGCATTGTCACCAAGATCGACGGTGCCACCTGCGACATTAACCTCAACTCTGCCTGTCGCGTTGATCTCAATGTTTGCCCGGGCTGCTGCCAGCGCCGCCGCGCGTATCTGGTCATCTTCTTCGATTGACACGGATTCGACATTAAAAACGAGCGCACCCTGATCCCCTGCTGGCGCAGAGACATCAACCTGACCGGTGAAATCAATATTCTCCCGGGCATTGATCGTAACCGTGCCACCGTCACCGCCAGCCTCACCGCCACGCGCAGTTGCGATACCGGCAAAGGACAAATTGTCGGCTGACAGTGCTATCGCGCCACCGTCACCCTGAATCAAAGCATCCGCGGCTAACAGGGAATTTTCCGAAACGGTCAGCGTTGAATCTGCGTTGAGCGCAATATCGCCACCGCCAAATGCGCCCGAAGCACTCACTGACGCGCCACTATTGACCGTTATGTTTTCAGCTTGAATCTCAACGCTGCCCGCGATGCCCATACTGGCATCGACGCTGATTTCGCTACCCGCGCCGAGCTGCACGGCTTGATCTGAATTGATGGCTACCCGGCCACCATCACCCTGGTCCGCAGAGGCATCCAGTGTGCCCATGTTCAGAACACTGCTGCCGGCACCCGTAAGGGTAATCACCCCATTACGCATATGGGCTGTCTTCGCTTTAACAACACCCTCATTGTTGATGGCATAGTCAAAAAGACTCTTGCTGACGGAACTCGTCAGCATGACCGCCCCGCCTTCCGCATCTATCGTGCCGGTATTACTGATCGCTGCCGCCAGCCCCTCATTGTTTTCCAGGACTTCCTGGGTGACTTCGATACCAATCAGCTGATCCGGCCCAAAGTTCACTACCGCGCGCGACCCTGCCGCCAGATTGACCTGGCCCAGCGTCGCCATAATCACACCGGCGTTGGAAACCGACTCACCAAGCAGCGTGACAGAACCACCAACAGAGGCTGCGATCAGACCATGGTTGATAACAAAACCACCTGAGCCGGACCCGGCTTCCAGGTTCACCTTGCCACTGTTAATGAGATCCTCAGAGGCAACACCCAGTGCCGAGGCAAACACGCCAGCCGCATTAATCGACGCGGTTTCACCAAAAATGACACCGCTGGCATTAACCAGCGCAACCTGGCCGTTCGCGGTAATGTTGCCAAATATGGCGGTTGGTGAGCCGCCAACAACATTACCGACAAACCAGGCAGAGGCATTGGGTTGCGTAATTAGAACGGATTCGTTCGCATTCAGATCAAAACTCTCAAACTCCATCAGCAGGTTTTGAGACATCTGATCAATATGGGTATTTAGATCATCGACATGGGTGACAGTACCGTCACCATCAATGACTCGGCCACCTTCCGGTGCCGCCTGAAGCATGGGCGCAAGCAGTAGCGACCCAGCAAGGCCGGTGGCCAGGAGACCACGCTGGAGCATAAAGGCACTGAGCGGTTTGAGTTTATTGGGGCGAGCGAGCGCCGATACCGGGAGGGTATCTAAAGGAAGCGGACGAGACACGACCGTGTCGGCGCCCTTCTTTCGACCTTTACTCATCGGGTCTTGATGATCCTTTAACTACGATAAGATCCCCATCGCCAGGCGTCAGCGGATGTAATAGATCATATCTATGAAAAATCTCGATTCGCCTTCTTCGTCTAGAAAATCCTCCTGGTAACTCGCGGATTTCGGCCGCGCAAAAATCACATTCGCTGTCGCCACGCCAGGCCAGTTCAATCTGAAACCAGCACCATAACCCTGTACCTGCGCATCAAAGTCTCGAACACCTTGCAAACCTCTCGCCACGCCATAGGCATAGTCATAAAAGATGTAGGGCCGGATCGGATCCAGCGGCAGATCAAACTGGTCAGTCAGATCAAACGGCAGATCAAAAAACAACTCGGTCCCAACATAAGCACCACTGTCCACTGAAACGTCGCTGATACCAAACGCGCGCACCGCATTAGGTCCACCCAGCGAAAACTGCTCAACCGACGACAGAAACTTCTCTGTATATTGCGCGTTCAACTTAACAACGAAGTTAAAGTAGCTTTCGTTTTTAGTGATCCAGTTATCAACGCTGAACCGCTTCAGCAGGTTCGCATTCAGCAAAAGCTTGGTGAAATCTGTCGACTGCCCTCTCGCTTCTCCTTCAATCATGTGCCCCTGATCTACCCCAAAGCGACCAGTCAGCAGTAACTGCCTGTCATCCCAAAGCTGCGTGTAGTCAGCCGAAACATTCACAACCTCGATCTTTTCGTCCGTGGACAGGGTCGCAAGGTCACCCACCTGAAAAATCACATCTTTCTGCGTGTATCCAGCGCTCAAGGCCAGATTCTGGGTTCGACTCCGAATAACCTGGTAGCCAAATGTCAGTCCGTAGTTGTCTGTTTCACCAACAATCTCAGGCAAATTTGCCAGTCGGTTCACGGAGAACTCATTGGTACTGATCGCCGCCCGCAACGTACCACGCCTGTCAGCCGTGACGGGCAGCTCATATTCGAGCTGCCCGTAGACAGAGCTGTCCGGCCCTTCTGACCTGAGAACCCCGGCCACCAGACGGTGTCCCTTCTTCAACAGGTTGTGCCACTCTGTGGTCGCATACACCCGGGTTTCGCCGGTTGTCTCCGCACCATGGTTATCAATCACGACGCTGGAACTCCAGGACTTTTCCTCCAGAACACCGAGCGTCAGGCGAGTTTCACCGACATTATCTCCCGGAGAAAATGATCCCCTAACGCGCACCCCAGGTAAATCATTTATCCGACGAAGTGCACCCTCAATCCGCTCCTCGGTGACCGGCTGGCCCAGCTCATTGTTAAAAGCCGATTTGATCGTTTCCGGCTGAAAAATAAGCTGATTGGACACTGCGACATCGCCGAGCCTGCCTTCCAGAACATTCAGTCGGACAATGCCATCGGAGACTTCCTGCTCGGGAACAAACGCGGTTGCCAGAATAAAACCGTTCTCCCGGTAATACTCGGTGACCGCCAGGGCAATCTGGTCCAGCTGTTCAATAGTGATCCAACCCCGCTCGAACTCCACTCTTTCCACGAGTTCCACCAGCGCGTCCAGGTCTTCCTGGTCGGGTCGGCCCGGGCGGTCGATAATTTCACGAAGATAAAGCCCGATATCCAGAAGATCGCGTTCGGTAAAGCCATTTTCGTCGGTCAATGTGGCCTGTTCTTCCTGAAATCGCTGATCGATGAGCGCCTGGATCTGCGCCTGACTGATGTTTTTATCGGGATAGGGAACCACACCTTCTATCACAACATCGACGACCGGAAATCGTGACAATTCACCTTCACCATAGAGTCTGTCTTTAACCCTCGGCACCGGGATAAGGTCGGGTTCCTCGAAAAAAAACTCTTCCTCAGTCAGGGCTTCCTCGTATTCTTCCATCTGGAAATCGGGAAAATCTCCCGCAGCACCGAGAAGCAATCCAGAAGAACACAGTAAAAGAACACGCAGCCAGCGTGAGGTGTTAATCGTCATGGCAGCAAAACCCTTCAAAAGTTGTCCGTTTAATCGCTTTTCCGCGACAAAAACGCTTTTTCCGATAGATAATATTGATTGTTTGTGGCGTATTTGGCGAGCCCAGCCCGGTAGCAAAACGGTAACGTACTTACCCCGCTGAGTCTACGTCAGAAAACGTGGGAAACCGAGGAATAATGCGGGTTTCGGAAAATCAGCTAATCGCCGGAGGCGGCCAGGTCAGTCTTCTTGGAATTCGACTCTTTTGTTTCAATTTCACGAACGATGCGTATACCGGTGACCGGATCGGCGACCCCGTTGTGAACAACCAGTTTATCGAGCGTACATTCCTGCCGGGGATCTGTGTGTGCACCACCGACAGCCACCAGCGAATCGCCGTCGACCGCCCATTCCCGGGCATTACCGACAAAGTTATACAGACCGTAGCTATTGGCTCGACCCGATATGGCGTTCAGCAGTTTTTCGCCCAGTCGTACACCTCTGGAATCCACCGTGCAATTGATATTCTCATCGACGAGTTTTTCCCGATTGTCTGCCACCGCGGCGTGTTGCCACTCCCTGATAACCGGCAATCGATATTGCTGGCCAGTTTGGCCACTCAGCCAGTCCATGTAGGCACGGGCCTGATCGATCGTCAAATTGGTCGCCGGCAGCGAACTATTACCGCTAAGTTGGGTGCAGCCTGTATTGGCACAGAAGAGATTGTATTCACCAATCTTGACCTCCGCACGACTGATGGCAAACTTTTTGTCGCCCGCAGCAGGGTTGATGGGCGGGATAACAACAAGCTCCGGACCTTCACCCCCTTCAGACAGATTATCGACACACCAGCTTCGATTGCGATTACCCCGGCCAACCAGTTGACGTTCCGCGCAAGGATCCTTGTCCTCAATAACCAATCCGGAGATCAAACTTTCTCCCGGCAAGAGGCTGACCACCATGGCCTGTACTTCTCTTGCACGCTCGGGATTGGCGAATCCGATACGTTGCTGAATACAATTGCTCATGTAGGACACAATCTTGGGATAATGAAAATCGTAGGCTTCCTGCCAGGTTGTCCTCATCTGGGATAACAATTGACCGAACTGGTCGATTTCAGTGTTTGGAACGTCGCCCTTACAACGCAGGATCGAGTCCATTTCCGCGAGGTAGCTTTCGTACGTCTGCCGACGATCAGTCTCGAAACGGATTCGCTCTTGCTCGAGCCGTTGTTGTTCAGCGAGTGCGAGCGCCTCAGCTTCTGCCTGCTGTTCGCGCAAAGTTATCGCATTCAAACGCTCAACGCGGTTGTCATACACCCGGGCCAACCGCTCGGTTTCCTTTCTGGTCGCTTCAGGATCAGAGCCGCGATAGGCATCCAGATACCTGGCATACATATTCGCCTGTTCCAGCAGCGCAAGGCTCTGCTCCACACCTTCCCGCGTATCTGTCGGGTAGGAAGAGGCTTCATCGCGTTTATCCCTGATCTCGAACAGATAGGCTTCAAGAATTTGTTGGGAAAAACCAGAAATCTCAGAGTTAGATTCAAACTCCCAGGTGTTCACCCAATCCTCATTTTCCAGAATCGTTTGATTGGCAAAACGCATTCGGTTCATCGCGCTGGACAATTGTTCATGCCAGACCTCTGACGCCCATCTCGGATTCCTGTCGATGGTATTCAGCGTTGCTCTGGCTGCCGCGATCACATCTTCCTGCTCGACCAGCTCTGGCGGCTTTTCCTGTACGTTGAGCGTTTGATAGGCCGCAAATCCGAGAGAGCTCACCAACACAACGCCAATGGCGGCGTAGCGCGCATAAGGTGGATCCTCACTAAACATACCCTCATGGAATTCATCCATGGTCTGGGTACGATCTTCTCCCTTAAGCGCCAACGCTTTCTTTAAGGCTTTCCAGTGACGTCGTTTCAGAAAGGGTACGGGTTTCGGTGTCAGCCCGCGTTCAAATGCTTTGTCTGCGGGTACCCGATCATAGGGATGCTTGCCCATGAACAGCTCATAGGCGACCAGCGCAAGGGCATAGACATCATCAGATTTTGATGGCTCCATCCCTTTCAGCATTTCGTAACTGGCGTAGGTCGGTGTCAGTGCGCCGAGCGAGCCTGCGTCGAACACTGTTTTCTCGCCATCCGCCTCAAGCTCATTGGGATTCGACACTGCCCGCGCAATACCGAAATCGAATACCTTGGCGGTCTTGTCACGGGTGTAAAAGATATTACCGGGCTTAAAGTCGGAGTGAACAATACCGGCGTCGTGCGCTCGCATCAGTCCCTTACTGATGCCGTCGATGATGTTCCAGGCATCCTCTTCCGAAACACCTTCAGGGTGTTCTTTCAGGAAATCATCGAGCGGCTTACCGTCGAGGAGTTCCATGGACATGAAGACCGTGTCACCTTCACGGTCGAAGTCATAAACACCCATAATGTTCGGGTGCGGAATACCGCGGGTTCGTGACGTTTCTCGTTGCAGAGAAAGGAACGCATCTTTATGCCGGGCAAAATTTTCATTCAGCAGCTTGATCGCAATGTAGGGATCGCGCTCTTGCGCTTCCTGCTGCCTGAGGTCAAGCGCCTTGTAGACGTCGCCCATACCACCGCTTCCGATCTTCTCTTCTAGAACGAAACGGTTTTTTAGCAATCGGCCGGCTTCGGAGTTCCCCTGGGATCGCGGTTGATTACCAATCTTTGCGACATAGGTCGTGTCCTGGCCGCCCCCTGCACCCATGACAGTCGCGTCGTCATCATAGTTGTCGTTGATGATTGTGCGATCGTCATCGTCATCGTCCATGCCACCGGCGCGCAGAACCGTGGCATCTTCGTTGTCTTCATTGCCACCCGCACCACCACGATCATTACCACGATCATTACCACGATCATTGCCACGATCATTGCCACGAAGGATGGTCGCGCCATCCTCTCCTGGTTCGCGGAGTATTGTGGCATTCTCTGAATCAGGACTGCCTGCATCAGCGCTATCAGCGGCATCGCGGCCACGGCTACCCGAAGACGCATCGGGTCCGCGCAATATCGTCGCCGAATCGCCATCGGTACCAGCACTTCTGATTATCGTTTCGTCTTCACCACCGGAAACCTCAGCGCCTCTCGTATCCCGGTTCAGCACCTCGTTGCTGGCGACGGTTTCTCCGGCGCGACGATCCTGGCGAACAATGGTTTCATCCGCCTGATGACCGGAATCCCGGGACTGATAGGTTTTGCTACCCGCACGCAAAATCGTCGCGTTTTCGTTCTGGGGAGCAGCATCCTGAACGTCATCAGTCCCCTGACGAATAACCGTTCGATCATCGTTAGGGATCTGGGAAGTGGGGCCTACCTGGGTCGCGTCGTCGTCGCTGGCATCAGAACCCGCAGCAGGTTTCGGCCGAATAACGGTTGCATCATCATTGCTCTGCGCAGCGGCATCCTTCTGCCCGCGAATCTGCGTTTTCTCGTTGTCGTCCTGATGATCTGACATCGTCGCCCGGTGGGTGTTCGTCTAATCGGTTATTTTCGAACTTTTTGACCTTCTTGCCTAGGGGCAGGTTCCCAAACGATGAAAATGAATAGCATTAGGGCAGCGAAACCCGGTAATTCTGCGGAATACACGCGTATTTCTAGCCTCTAACGCAACGGAGTGCGTTCAGGGTCGTCAAATGTAGAGCCGAATGTGGGATGTTGGCGTCGAGCGAGCGCCAGTTAATGCGTCACTCGCAGATATAACGAATAACGTTGCCGGGATCTTCCTTGGAAACTTCCTCTCCGAGACCAATATAGCCTGAACCCCAGAGCATCAATTCCTGCCGTCTCAGAAAGATACTCTCGCCATCATCGGTTTGTACGAAAGTACCGTTAGAACTCTGATCCGTCAGCAAAAATTTACCGCGCCGAAACTCGAGGGTTGCATGGGAGCGACTGGCCAGCCGTGTCTTACAGAGGAGATCACTCTGCACACCCCTGCCGATCACAAAGGTGCGATGATCATCCGAGGCGATTCGTTGCTGATTACCCTGAAAATCCAGCGCCAGATACTTGGTTTCGTCGATCAGGTCATCGGAACTGATCTCAATCCGGGTCACGTCATCACTTTCTTCCCAGACGACCTGATAGACGATGATCTCTTCTTCCTTGCCCTTGACGTTTGTTCTGTCGAACTGCCTGCTCATATCCTGGAGATCGGCATCAAGCAGCGAAATGGTGTCCTGCGTTGTGATGATCTGCGCACCTTTGGCGATGCCCGCCATTCGCGCCGCGACATTTACCGCATCACCGAAGACATCCCCATCCTCCATGAGAATGGCTGGCCCGAAATGCAAACCAACTTTGATGGAGAGATCAACGTTCTCGCCCTGAATGCCGGCAGAGATCTCTTCCTGGCACTCAATCGCTGCGCGAACACAGTCGTTAGCAGAGTTGAATCGACACATGATCTCGTCACCAATCGTTTTGATGACAAAGCCTTGATAGCCTTCGGTGATCTTCGCCATGACATCGATGACCTTGCCAATAATGCGATTGGCATTTTCATCGCCGAGGGTTTCATAAAGTCTTGTGCTGCCGGTGACGTCAGCAAACATGACTCCTACTTCTACATTTTCGCGTGACATGGGAGGCGGCGAATTTCACAGAGCTACAACTGAGATCAAAGAATATAAGGACTGCCTTTGATTTTCCAGCCGTTTTAACGGTCGCTGGTTATAGCGGGACAAGGCAATCCGGGTATTCCTTAAGAAACCGACATTGTGCTGATCTCTCCAGCCGAGCGGTGGTGGTATTGTCAGGGGAATTCGGAGACAATAAATCTCTTAATGAGCTAGCAATTTCAACGCTACAGGAGCCCTCTTTGTATCAATACGGCGCCGGTACAAACGTCGGTAATGTCCGGGACAATAACGAAGACAGCTACGTCTGCGATGACGAGAAAGATCTTTGGATTGTCGCCGACGGTATGGGCGGCCTTGGTTTTGGTGAAGTTGCCAGCGCTATCACCACGTTTACGGTCACCCGGATGGTCAGAGAAGGCCACGGCGTTAATCAGGCCATCGAGGTTGCACATCGCAACATCAAGGAATATGCCGAATCTGACGGACTCGGGACGAACATGGGTACAACCATCGTCCTGTTGCTCTCGCATGGCAGTCTTTACAATATTTTCTGGGTCGGTGACTCGCGCGCGTATCTGTTCGATAAAAGTGGACTGAGCCAGATCACCGTTGACCATTCCCTGGTGCAATCCCTCATCGATCAGGGAGAGCTGACTCGCGAAGAGGCTCACACTGATCCGCGCAAAAACGCTGTGACCAGAGCACTCGGCGTGCAGGAGCTGGAAACCGTGCGGGCAGACAGCATCAGCGAAAGATGGAAGCCAAGCCAGAAGGTGCTGCTGTGCAGCGACGGCCTGACAGACTGTGTCACCGACGCCGATATCGAATCCATCATGCGGGACGGCGGCAGCGATCAGGAAATCGTCGACCGACTCATTCACGCTGCTCTGGAAGGTGGCGGAAAAGACAATGTCACCATTATTCTCATTTCGGCACCCAAAACCGCGAAGATCGCCGACACAGATACACACGTGCCAGCAGCAGACGATACCCAGGTGCCGGGTGATGACACTTACGTGCCCGCAATAGAGTCGGCGCCGACGGCAACGATGAAATCCATCAACCTCGCGGACCGCGCCACTGAACAAACAATCAAGGCTGCAGAATCATCTCTGGTTACCGTCGATGCGTCAGACGCTGGATATCCGGTTGCAGAAACAACGCACCACTGGTCGAAGTTCAGCGCAGTCGCCGCCCTTTTTCTGCTCGTCACTGTCTGGCTTTTTCAATCCGACGAACCAACTCGAGCCGTGCCCGCTAACTTCGAATCCAACGAGGCCGCATTTATTGGTCCGATGACCAGAAATTTCCCTGCCTATGAGTTTCCCGCGCGTGGCACGGTCTTGCAGGTTGGCCTGTTCAGCAGGCTTGCGGGTGCTGAGCTTCAGCAAACTAGACTGACCAGTTTAGGATTATCGCCGCATATCGAAAAACGCGCTTCCCAGGAGTCAATCCGCTATGCCGTCGTCCTGGGCCCGCTGGATGTCGACGACCACAGAAAAGCGACACAAACCCTGGACCAACACCAGCTGTCGTACTTTCATAGAACTGAAGATCATTCATGAATACTGTGCGCAGAAGACAGTCCTTCTCTATAATAACCCGGTTCGAAATCCACACGCCGTTGCGCGATCACAGGGCCATTTAGTTGGAAACCGCTGATATAGAAGTCATCAAAACCCTGATCCCGTTCAATCAGATGAGCGAAGGGGATCGTTCCACTTTGCTTGAGAAAGCAGAGGTACAACAGCTGCCTAAAGGAAAGATGATTTTCAAGCGGGCGGAAGAAGACAACAAAATTTATTGGCTTCTCAGCGGTGGCGTTGATCTGCTTGATGAAAAATTCGATGCCAAAAACAGAAAAGCTGGCGAAGAAGTCACCCGGAATGCGATTGACAATAACTCGCCGCACCGTTTGACGGCGGTGACCACGGAAGAAGCCAGGGTTCTGATATGCGATCGATCCAGCATGGCGATGTATATGGGTGGCGGTTCAACCGGGCCGGCGGCTGAAGAAGAGGTCGAGGAAGGTATCGACTGGATGTCGACGTTGCTTTCGTCGCCGCTGTTTGAATTTATTCCCCCTGCAAACATCCAGACACTATTCAGTAAATTCGAAGAGATCAAATACAAGGTCGGTGACGTTGTTATTCGCCAGGGTGAACAAGGTGACTACTTCTACGTCATCCAGGCAGGCAAAGCCAAGGTAGAAAGATCCGCCGGCGAAAAGACCGCGGTCCTGGCGGAACTGAAACCCGGCGACAACTTCGGTCAAGACGCACTGGTAAGCGATACCCCCAGAAACGCAACCGTGACCATGACCACGAGCGGCACGCTCATGCGCCTGGCGGAACCAGATTTTCAGGCGCTACTGATGAGCCCGGTGATCGAAACCGTGGATATGGATGAGGTCCAGGAGATGATTAAACAGGGCGACCCGAAGACCTATATCATCGATGTTCGGACCCCCAAAGAGGTCGAAGACGACAAGATCCCGGGCAGTCTCAATGTACCGCTATTGCTGCTCAGAAAAAATCTCAGCAAGCTGAAAGAAGACGCCGTGTACGTCACCGTTTGTGATGGCGGAAAGCGCTCGGAACTCGGTGCTTACCAACTGAATGAGGAAGGCTACGCAGCCTACGTACTCAAGCGGTGAACCCTGACAAAATTATCGGCCATATCGACAGCGCACTTCGGACGCTGTCAGGCGTCACCCGAAGCGAGCGGCCGATACCCGCCCGCAGCCAGGAAGACGCCAGTGATCTCAGTGAATCAGAAAAGCAGCTTTCCGGGCGATTAATGCGGGTCAATCACTGCGGGGAAGTCTGCGCCCAGGCACTCTACCTGGGACAGGGTCTCACCAGCAAAGACCGTCACGTCCAGGCGTCCATGGAACAAGCAGCGCAGGAAGAAGCTGACCACCTTGCATGGTGCGAACAACGGCTGAAAGAGCTCGATACTTCACCCAGTCACCTAAACCCGGTGTTTTACGCACTCAGTTTTGCGGGTGGGGCAGTGTCCGGTTTACTGGGTGATCGCATTAATCTGGGCTTTGTTGCGGCGACTGAAGAACAGGTCGTTGAACACCTTGACCAGCATCTCGATAAGCTGCCAGAGAATGATCACCGGTCGAAAGATATTCTGACGCAGATGAAAGTGGACGAGGAAACTCATCGAACCACCGCTTTGCAACGCGGAGGCTCGGATTTCCCCCTGCCGGTGAAACGGATGATGACAGGACTAAGCCGCGTTATGACTCGAACGACTTACTGGATTTAGGGCTTTATTTCACTGAAGGCTCTTTAGAGCTGAAGGCTCTATTCCGCTGAAGGCTCTATTCCGCTGAAGGCTCTATTCCGCTGAAGGCTCTATTCCGCTGAAGGCTCTATTCCGCTGAAGGCTCTTTATAGCTGAAGGCTCTTTACCGCTGAGGGCTCTCTACAGCTGATGGCTCTTTACCGCTGAAGGCTCTATTCCGCTGAAGGCTCTTTACCGCTGAAGGCTCTTTACCGCTGAAGGCTCTTTACCGCTGAAGGCTCTCTACAGCTGAAGGCTCTTTACCGCTGAAGGCTCTTTACCGCTGAAGGCTCTCTACAGCTGAAGGCTCTATTCCGCAGTGAACGTCTCGGCGGCGACGATGGGAGGGTGATAAATCATCTGCACCTTGATACCGGAGGGGTCCTCACAGTAAAAACTCCTTGCCCCGTCACGATGCGTGCGTGGCTCCGTCAAAAGCACAACGCCATTAGCCTTGAGATATTCGAACCAGGCATTAATTTTCTCGAGGTCATTGATAAAAAAGCCGATGTGATCGAGCTGGCCATTTTCAACGGGCTTCTCAACTCGATGAAGTGCCAGATTATCGTTACCGTTAGTCAAATAGACGTTATCTTCATCTGGCCGCCATTCGACGTTCATGCCGAGCAGTTCGGTGTAGAAATGTTCACACGCCTGGAACTTATCCACATAGAGCGCAACGTGACGCATGCCATTTGTCCGGCCCGGTCGATTCATGATTCCAGCAACTCGTAGTCATGCGTAATGTTAACCCCACCGCGACCCAGCATGATGGATGCGGAACAGTACTTCTCAGCAGAAAGTTCGATGGCACGTTTTACCTGGGACTCTTTAACGCCGGCACCCTTGATCACAAAGTGGATGTGAATATCCGTGAACACACTGGGCACATCGTCGGCCCGCTTGGCCTCAACGTGCGCCACACAGTCTTCGACAGGCTGCCGTGACTTACGCAGTATCTTCATAACATCAAAGCTTGTGCAGCCACCCATGCCCATGAGCATCAGCTCCATTGGCCTGATACCAATATTTCGACCGCCCTCTGATTCAGGACCATCTATGGTAACCGTATGCCCACTGCCTGATTCAGCCAGGAACATCACATCATCTACCCATCGGATACTTGCTTTCATTTCAGAATCTCTCTTGCTCCATCGCCTCCGAACACCGGACGGCTTCACAACGGGCGCAGAGAATAACACAGCTGAACAATCAGTCGGATAAGGTTGTATTAGCCTGATACGAGACGTAACCTATTCATAGATTCTCTCGTAACTGAACTATGGTCAGCCTAAGCTTAAGCAGCCCTGCCCTTGCCAACATGGATGAATTTCTGAGCGTCGCCCACAAACGCCGGTATCCTCGTGGCAGCACAATTATATTCGCAGGCGAAGAAAGCGATTCGATTTTCTACATCACCAAAGGTTCCGTCACGGTCATCATTGAGGATGAAAACGGACGGGAAATCATCGTTGCCTACCTGAACGAGGGCGACTTTTTTGGTGAGATGGCCATGTTTGGAGAAGGCAAACGAACCGCCTGGATCAAAGCAAAGACCGAGTGTGAAGTTGCGGAACTTGGCTACCCCAAGTTTGTAGAGTTAAGCCAGCGTGACACCGGCATGCTGTTTGAACTGGCAACCCAACTTGCTGACCGACTTGGCAAGACCACAAAAAAGGTTGGTGATCTGGCATTTCTCGACGTCACCGGTCGCGTTGCCCGTACCCTGCTGGACTTGTGCAAGGAACCTGATGCAATGACCCATCCTGATGGCATGCAGATTAAGGTCACTCGCCAGGAAATCGGCCGAATTGTCGGTTGCTCTAGGGAGATGGTTGGCCGGGTTCTAAAGACCCTGGAAGACCAGGGACTGGTATCCGTAAAAGGTAAGACAATGGTGGTGTTCGGCACCCGCTAAACTTCGCCTCGGCTCTACGAAAGCAGCGGTTCCAGAACAAAGCCGGAACTGCCTCAGGAAAACAATTGTTCCAAAGCCTGCCCAGGGTCAGGGGCACGCATAAACGCCTCCCCGACAAGAAAACTATAAACATCGCTGGAAAGCATCTTCACCACATCCGTCCGCTGGTGTATCCCGGATTCTGTAACAACCGTTACCGTATCAGGCATCGAAGCGAGCAGATCGAGCGTCGTATTCAGGTCAACAGAGAAGGTCTTGAGATCACGATTATTAACGCCGATCAGCCTGGGAGAAAGCGTCAGCGCTTTATCAAGCTCCGCTTTGTTATGGACTTCTACAAGCACATCCATACCCAGCCCTCTCGCCAGGTCGTAGAACTCGTGTAACTCCTCAATATCAAGAATAGAAGCGATCAACAGGATGCAGTCGGCACCTATCGCTCTTGACTCATAGACCTGATAGGCCTCAACGATAAAGTCTTTACGCAGTACCGGCAGAGAAGCGTGGTTCTTGGCCAGCTGCAGAAACTCATCACATCCCTGAAAAAAATCCACATCCGTGAGGACCGAAAGACACGCGGCACCAGCACGCTCATAACTTTCTGCAATCGCCGCAGGGTCAAAATCGGGCCTAATGACACCCTTGGAAGGGGACGCCTTCTTGATTTCGGCAATGATCGCGGCCTGTCGCCTGCTAACACGCTTGCGAATAGCATCAACAAAACCGCGCGGCCGGTGCTGACGTTCGATCTGTTCCTTGAGCCAGGGAATTGACGCATGACCGCGACGCACAGCGATCTCTTCATGCTTGCGTGCGACTATTGTTGAAAGAATATCTTCAGCCACCTAGCCATCTCCCAGCTGTTCAGTAAACCCGACGAATTCTTTCAGCTTTTCTGACGCCAAACCGCCACCAATTGCGTCCTGGGCCATACTGACGCCAGCCTCGAGACTATGCGCGCAGCCTGACACATAGATTGCAGCACCGGCATTCATTGCCACCATGTCAGCAGCGGGCTCCATACTTCCATCAAGCGCCGCTTTGACCAGTTTAAAACTTTCCTGGCTGTCTTCGACCCTGAGACTGTCGAGCCCAGCAGGCTTTAGCCCAAAACTTTCCGGACTGACCGTATACTCTTTGATCGCACCATCTTTGAGTTCAGCCACCGCAGTTTGCGCAGCGATACTGATTTCATCCAGACCGTCAGCGGAATGTACAACTAACACATGCTCGCTTCCAAGGCTGGCAAGCACTTCCGCGATCGGACGCACAAGCTTTCGATCATAAACGCCCAGCAACTGCCGGCGTGCACCAGCCGGATTGGTCAGAGGGCCCAACATATTGAATATGGTGCGGACAATCATCTGCTTACGTGGCCCTATCGCGTGCCGCATCGCGGCATGATGATTCAGGGCAAAAAGGAAACCGACACCAACCGTATCGATACATCGCGCTACAGCCTCAGGCGCTAACATTATTTTTGCACCTGCCGCCTCAAGCACATCGGCGCTACCGCTCTTGGATGACGCCGAACGATTGCCATGTTTGGCTACTCGAGCACCCGCTGCCGCTGCCACAAAGGCACTGGCCGTCGATACGTTAAATTTGTTGGAACCACTGCCGCCTGTGCCGCAGGTATCTACCAGCCCGTCTGTCTCAACGTTCACTGGTGTGGCCAGCGCTCGCATGACTTCAGCCGCGCCTACGATTTCGTCCACCGATTCGCCTTTAACGCGCAACCCAACAAGGAAACCGCCGATCTGCGCGTCTGTTGCCTCACCGGTCATGATCTGTTTCATGACACTGTTCATTTCTGATTTCTGGAGGTCTTTACCCTCGATAACGCGCGCAATAGCGGTAGGTAAGTCCATTATCGACTCCTTGCCAGATTGAGGAAATTGTTCAGCAGGTCATGCCCATGCTCTGTCAGAATAGACTCCGGATGAAACTGTACGCCATAAACCGGCAACGTCTTGTGGGCCAGGCCCATGATTTCATCCATTTCACCGCTCTCGGTCTCGGTCCACGCGGTCACCGCCAGCGTGTCCGGCAAGGTCGCCTTGTCCACCACTAGCGAATGATATCGCGTGGCTGAAAAGGGTTTATTCAAGCCAGTAAACACGCCCTCGCCCGTGTGGTGAATCATCGATGTTTTACCATGCATCACAGTACGAGCCTTGATTACGTCACCACCAAAAACCTGGCCCATACTCTGATGTCCCAAGCAGATACCCAGAATTGGCAAGCTCCCTGCGAAATGTCGAATCACTTCCATGGAAATACCTGCCTCATTGGGCGTACACGGACCCGGCGAGACTACCAGCAACTCAGGTTCGCGCTGTTCTATCTCTGACAGGGTGATTTCATCATTTCGATAAACCTGAACATCTTCTCCCAACTCAGCCAGATACTGCACAACGTTGAAGGTGAAAGAATCATAGTTGTCGATCATCAGCAGCATTACCTGGCTCCTTTGGTCGAAGGATCAACAACTGTGCGCGCCGCATCTCTGTCATAAACACGCTGGTTTTCTATCACCGCTCCGGAGAGGTCGAGACCGGCCTCTGCCATCGCGGCTGCCTGAAAAATCGAACGGGCTTTGTTAATCGTCTCTTTCCATTCAAGGCGAGGAATGGAATCCGCAACAACGCCGGCACCCGCCTGAATATAGAGTTTGTTGTCCCTGACAATCGCGGTGCGAATCGCAATCGCCGTATCCATATTACCGTTCCAGGACAAATAGCCGACGGCACCGCCAAAGATGCCCCTGCGTTCCGGCTCAAGCTCGTCAATGATTTCCATTGCTCTGACTTTTGGTGCGCCACTCAACGTCCCAACGGGCAAGGTGGCACGCAGCAGCTCTACTGCGCCTATTTCTGGTTTGATCTGACCACGGACATTAGAGGCGATATGCATGACATGCGCATAGCGCTCGACAACCATCATTTCGCTGACTTCTACAGTACCTGTCTGACAAACTCGCCCGATATCGTTCCGGCCCAGATCGATCAGCATCAGATGCTCAGCAATCTCCTTGGGATCGGCCAGAAGCTCAGCTTCAAGCACCATATCCTCTTCTTCAGTTTCGCCCCTGCGCCGGGTACCAGCAAGCGGCCTAACCGTCACCTCTCCCTGATCAAGCCTCGCCAGAATCTCAGGAGATGAACTAACGATCTGGAAATCTTCCAGATCCAGAAAATACATGTAGGGGGAAGGGTTTAAAGATCGCAATGCCCGATAAAGGTTTAGCGGATCACTTTCGAACGTAACAGACATACGCTGGGACAGCACCACCTGCATCACGTCACCTTCGACAATGTAATCCTTGATCCTCTCTACATCCGCCTTGAATTGCTCCTCACCATAGCTGGAAAGGAAATCTGCTTCATGAAGACGCGGTCCCGCAGCCGGTTGCCGCAACGTGGACGGCACCTCCGAGCGCAACTGTGCCACCATGTCATCAAGCCTCGATTGCGCTATCTCAAAACTCCCTGCCTCGGCAGGGTCAGCATGGGTAATGAGATGGATTCTGCCCAGCACATTGTCAAACACGATGACATCGTTAGAAACCATCAAAACAATGTCCGGTGTGCCAAGGGTATCCGGTGGTGAGGAGTCCCTGATCTTCTTCTCGACGTATCTGATCGTGTCGTATCCGAAGTACCCAACCAGTCCGCCTGTATAGATAGGTAAATCTTCCAGGGGAGGATAGTTAAAGCGTGATTGCAGCTCTTCAACGTAAGCAAGTGGATCCTCACATTGAAATCGATCAGTGAGTTCACCGTGGTCATAGACTGACACTTCAGAACCACTGATCTTCACGACATACGAAGATGGTAGACCTACCACCGAATACCGTGCCCATTTTTCTCCGCCCTGAGCTGCAGACTCCAGCAGGTAGCTATAGGGACCGCGCGCTACTTTGACGTAACAGGAAAGGGGTGTATCCAGATCTGCAAACATCTGACGGACCACCGGGACGTGGTTGTATCCGTCTTTACCAAGTTGAATAAATTGTTCAGGCGTCATTTCTCTCTACCGATTTTCTCTACCAATGACCAGGGAATATAGGGGGCAGGGACGGTTGTCCCGGGACGAAACCTCAGCTTCGCCAGGAGAGAGACGGCCAGAGCGGACCGTTGTTTTGCCTGAATTGATAAATCATTGGTGTACTCGTCAATTGCGTCCGAAGCTTAAAACAAGCCTGAGGGCTTTGACAACAGAGGATTTTCGACAACCTGTGTTCAGGAGATCGCTGATTTCATCGCCGCAATAGCAGCGCTGTAGTCGCCGCTGCCAAAAATCGCTGACCCAGCAACAAATGTGTCCGCGCCGGCCGCTGCGATCTCTGCGATATTATCGATTTTAACACCGCCATCGATTTCCAGCCGAATGTCGCGACCAGACGCATCTATACGCGCCCTCGCTTCCCGCAACTTCTCCAGTGCCTGGGGGATAAAAGACTGTCCGCCAAATCCAGGGTTCACCGACATGATTAGCACCATGTCGATCTTGTCCATGACATGATCCAGGTAAGACAACGGTGTCGCTGGATTGAAGACCAGCCCACTCTTGCAACCCAGGTCTCGGGCGAGCTGCAACGATCGGTCAATATGCTCGCTCGCTTCCGGGTGAAACGTGATGTAGGTTGCACCGGCCTCAGCAAATGTCTGAATCAAGCCATCGACGGGTTTAACCATGAGGTGAACATCAATTGGCGCAGTGATACCAAACCCGCGCAAATCCGCGCAGATCTTTGGGCCAAATGTCAGCACCGGAACATAGTGATTGTCCATGACATCGAAATGCACGATATCGGCACCAGCAGCCAATACGTCGCTGACTTCTTGACCGAGACGCGCAAAATCAGCGGACAGAATGGACGGGGCAATCAATTTTTTCACGAAATCTCCTGAACTATCACGTTACGGACCTGACCAGACTTATTGTATGGCTTAAGCGCGGGTTAAGCGAAAAAAACGCTTCGACACCAGGCTAGCCGGGATTCTCAACATGTGCGCGCAGCGCTGCGAGGCGGTCAGGTGTACCCACATCACACCAGTAACCCTGATGTCGTAGCCCCATCATCTGACCCGCGCCTATCGTCGTGTCAAAAACTTCACGCAACGGGAAGGCGGCTGCAGACACCGCACTCACCAGTGCCGGGGAAAAAACAGCAACGCCCGTATAGGTCAAGGTCGGTCTGCCGTCTGCGAGATGGAGCCAGCCAGCGTCATCCAGCACAAAGTCACCGACCGGATGATGCTGCGGGTTAGCGGTCATCAACATTGCCCCGAGGCAGCCTGATGGCAGTGTGTCCGGAAGCTGCGTAAAGTCATAATCAATATAGGTATCCGCGCTAACGCAGATGAACGGTTGCTGGCCCAGTAATGGCAGGGCACTTTTTATCCCGCCGCCGGTCTCAAGAATCACTGACTCCCGACTAAAAGTGACGTCAATATCAAAGTCAGCTTTAACTATGGCCTGCTCAATCTGGTCGCCAAGGTAGTGCAGATTGACCACCAATTCAGTCACACCTGCGGCTATCAGGTTCTCAATCTGATAAAATATCAACGGTCGATCAGCAACCGGAAGCAACGGCTTGGGTGTGGATAGCGTCAGTGGTCGGAGCCGTTTGCCAAATCCGGCTGCCAGCAGCATCGCCTTCATACGCGCGCCTTTGACCGATTATTAGTCCCATTGGTCCGCCTGGCCAGATCGGCCAAATCCGGCAGCCGCGGCAGCACTTCGGCCCGCAAGAAACCTCCAAGAGGCGCCAGTTCGCTGTAGCGCTCAGCGGCTTCAACCAGATAACTGATGACCAGCGGAATGTCGTGAAGGTATCCAGGCTTACCATCACGCAGGTTAAGCCGGCTGAATATTCCGGCACATTTAAGGTGACGCTGCACGCCCATCAGATCGAACCAGCGCAACACGGGTGCCCGATCGTCAACAATCTTCCGCGCCACCAGCGCCCGGTGATATCGAGCCACGGCAGTCTCGACCTTGGTGCGTTCGAACCGGTAGTAGCAGTCTTTGTAGAGTGAAACCAGGTCGTAGGTGATGGGTCCTATGACAGCATCCTGAAAATCGATAACGCCGGGAGAGTTATCATCAATGACCATAAGGTTTCTGCAGTGAAAGTCTCTGTGAACAAACACCTGAGGCTGTGACCGTGCACTTTGCACCAGCAACTCATAGAGCGTCTGCAGCATGTCGTTGACGGAGTCCGGCACCGAGATCTGCAGTTGCTGCGTCAGGAACCATTGCTCGAACAGCGACATTTCGCTCAACAATCTGGTGCGATCATAGTCTGGAAGATCACAGGCGACATCCAGCATTCGGACATTGCAGGCCAGCGCGTCATCGTACAGCCCTGCAACCCTTGAGGGGTCAGAATTCATCGCCGCCAGATACACCTGATCGCCAAGATCGCTGACCACCATAAAACCCTGGTCAAGATCAGCAGCGAGCACCTCAGGGCAGGCAATGCCCGCGTGCCTGAGTGCTGCCGAGACTTTGATAAAACTGGCGCTATCCTCATGTTCCGGCGGGGCATCAACGAAGATCAGGGATGGCTCAAGCCCGGCGAACCTAAAGTAACGCCTGAAGCTGGCATCGTCAGATACAGCAACGAGGCGCGATGTCGAGGGGATCGTTGTGGGCAGGTCCACAGATCTCGCCCAGTGAGCAAGCTTTTCAGCCCTGATATCTTTCATGAAAACCAACTGACCTGCTAAACCTAATGCTTTATTATCCCCGCAATGCCTGGCCTGACACAATTCATCCTTCCTGCGCGCCTGCGCCGACGGAGCAGGTGCCTGGGCACCGCTGCCGTCCTGTTGGCGATACCACTATGGATCAGCTCACCGGCATTGGCCGAGACAGCGGCAGAATCGGACTGGCAAGCTGTCACCGACGCAGGCCAGTGCCAGGGCCGCTACGTTTCTGAGCCAATTGAACAGGCCATTCCCGACGGGCCTGTTAAAGCCAGCGCCAGGAGTATTCTGCACGTCTCCGAGCATTCAACGACGATGGTCGGTGACATCAGAATCAACGCCGATGGCAAGGTCCTGAGTGCGGACTTCGCAACCATCGATACAGCAACAGAAATTTATCACGCTGAAGGTGACGTGGCACTGCGACAGCAAGACATCCTGCTTCGCGGCAGCCAGGTATCGGGGAACCTGTTTAAGGATACTGCGGCCATTGACAGTGCGACCTTCCTGATGCACCAACAACGGCTGAGAGGACGCGCGGCGCGCATTGAACAGCACGCTGACGGTGAACTCGCGATTACCACAGGCAGTTTTACAACCTGCGAACCCGGTGACAACGCCTGGTCCGTGAACGGCGAAGAAATCGTGCTGAAACCGGCCGCCGGTTATGGAACAGCACGGGATATGACCTTGCGGATCAAGGACGTCCCTGTCGCGTATTTCCCCTACTTCAGATTCCCGATCGACGAATCACGCCAAAGCGGTTTTCTTTGGCCCGCCGTTGGTCAGGAGAGTAGAGGCGGGACTGATATTGCATTGCCCTACTACTTCAATCTAGCACCCGACTATGACGCAACCTACACCCTTCGGAGTATTTCGCGCCGGGGCATTATGCATGAGGGTGAAGTGCGCTATCTGAACGGCTATTCAAACAACACGGTTGCCGCAACTTTTTTGCCCGATGACAAAGAGTACGACGGTCGCCAGACCATTGATGCGAGTCGTCCAGATGACTTCGATGAGCAGGACCGATGGCTGGGACACATCAGCCATCGTGGGGCCGCCGGACCCTGGGCGTCCATCATCAACTACACCAGTGTTTCAGACATCGACTATTTTGAAGATCTCGGCGGCTTTACTGCGACGGACTCAGATTTCGATCAGGCTCTTGATCAAAGCGACGCACCGGCCCTGGTAAGACGAGGCAGTCTGAGTTACACCCGGGAAAACTGGCAATCCAGACTGGCACTACGCAGCTTCCAGACACTGAACCAGATTCAGCCAGCCCAATTCGAAACTTTGCCGCAATTCACACTCACCGGACAACAACAGTTCATGGCACTCCAGACCAGCGGGGTGTTACAGGCGACAATGTTCGAAAGTCCCGATGGCATACGCCCTGAGGGTACTCGTCTGGTCGCAGATGCAGAAGCGAGTCTGCCCATGACAACCGGCTGGGGTTACATCACACCCAGATACCGTGTGGTCTTCCGGGACTACAGCCTTGATCGAACCCTGGCGGGCGGCAGAGAAGACGTATCGCTGACGACAAACCTGTTTTCTATTGATTCAGGTATCACCCTTGAAAAGGACACAACCCTGTTTGGCCAGGCAACGATTCAGACGCTGGAACCCAGACTGAACTATCTCTATGCCGAGGATGACTTTCAGGCTGACCTGCCGTTTTTTGATTCGACCCGGCTCACCCCCTCATTTGACGATCTATTCAGGGATAATCGCTACGCTGGCTACGATCGTATCGGCGATGCCAATCGACTCTCCATCGGCCTGACCAGTCGTTGGTACCGGCAAACCAACAGCCAGGAGATACTATCGCTCAGCCTCGGGCAGGCCATTTACTTCGAGGATCGCGAGGTAAATGCCGGTGAGTTTGCTGGCAACGCAGCCGACGCGACCACGTCACCGCTGTTTCTCGCGATGGAGACACGAATTGCGCAGTGGCGCTTCAGAGCAACCTACGAACACAATACCGACGAAAACCGCTCCAACCGCGGTTACCTGTCAGCGCAATATCGGCATGCAGACGTTGGTATCTTCAATTTCAACTACGCGATGACCGCAAATGATCAACAAAGAGGCATCCGACCACGTCAACGGCAAGAAACCGATCTCTCATTCTTCCTGCCAATTGGTGATTCTGGTGTATGGCGAGCAATCGGTCGATGGAACTATGGGCTGGAAACCAGCCAGACCATAGAGTCTTTGCTTGGTCTCGAATACAATAACTGTTGCTGGGCAGCTCGCATTGTCTATCGCAGGCATCTGGAAGAACCCAGAGTTGTTGCCATAACGAATCCCGGTTCGCCAACCGTCATCGCGATCGACAATCGTGCTGATAGTGGTTTGTTTTTTGAATTTCAACTCAAAGGACTGGCGTCCCTGGGCGGCAGGATGGATAACCTGCTGCGCAACTCAATACCCGGATTTAGAACGGAAAGGTAATTCATGTTTTCTTCAAAGCCCAAAACAGCCCTCATCCTGATCATGATCACGGCCGCACTCACAACCTGGAGCGGACTCGGTCACGCGGCACTTGTGCTCATCGACCGTATCGCCGTGATTGTTGATCAGGATGTCATCATGCAATCTGAAATAGACGAACGCATGCGTGGCATCAAGGCACAGATTGCCGCACAGCCAAACGCCCGGGTACCTCCAGACGATATCCTGCAAGATCAGATTATCGAACGTCTGGTCATCGAAAGCCTGCAACTTCAAATGGCGGATCGTGCGGGTATCAGAATCAGTGATGATGAGCTGAACCAGGCGCTCGCCGGTATCGCAGCCCAGAACAATATGAATCTCGACCAGTTCAGAATCGCGCTGGCAAACGATGGCATGGGCTGGGCTAACATGCGCGAGCAGGTGCGTCGTGAGTTCGCTATCAGTCGAGTGCAGCAAGGCATCATGCGAAGGCGTATTCAAGTCAGCGAACAGGAAGTTAGCAACTTTCTGGCTTCGGATCTGGGTGCAGAACTCACCGCAGATCAATTTCGCCTGGGACACATCCTACTGGCGCTGCCTTCTAACCCAGGCCAGACCGAAATTCGAACCGTTAAAGAACGCGCTGACACACTGTTTGAGCTACTGGAAGCCGGTGACGATTTTGGTAGCCTGGCCATTGAATGGTCAGCGGGCCAAAACGCCCTTAACGGCGGCGATATGGGCTGGAGAAAGCCCGGACAGCTGCCCAGTATCTTCTCCGATCTCGTCACGGATATGAGTCCTGGCGAAGTGCGCGGACCCATCCGAAGTGGCCGGGGCTACCACCTGATCAAACTGCTTGAAAAACGTGGTGCAACCGCTGAGGGACAAATCGAACAGACCCGTGTCAGGCACGTACTCGTTCAGCCCAATGAAATTAGATCAGAACAGGAAGCTCAAGATCTGGCAAAAACCCTGCGCGAAGAAGTGATCAACGGACGTGATTTCGAAGAAGTCGCCAAGCTCTACTCTGACGATCCTGGTTCCGCGTTGAGTGGCGGTGATCTGGGATGGAGCCGGCAAGGTATCTTCGTCCCCGAATTCGAAATGACAATGAACGCAACCGAGATCAACGAAGTCAGCAATGTGTTTCGCTCATCTCACGGCTATCACTTCCTTGAAATAACCGGACGGCGGGTCGAGGATTTCTCCGAACGATTCAAAATGGGTCAGGCAGAAAACTATCTGAGAAACCAGAAATTCGACGAAGAACTCGAGAATTGGCTTCGTGAGATAAGGGACGAGGCTTTTGTTGAGATCAAAATCTGAGACTTATCTTGGCATCACACCCGGCGAACCCGCCGGTATTGGTCCTGATATTTGCCTGCAGGCTCATGACCGCAATCAGCACATCGCAAAGCTCATTTATTACGCCGATCCAGCGCTACTTCGTTCGCGCGCTGAACTACTTGGTCTGGATGTGCCGTTTAACGATCTCAGTCAACACGCGTTTAACATCAACGCCTTTAACATACAGCCAATCAAACTTGGCGCGCAATCGCATCCAGGCAATCTAAACGTCAAGAATGCCGCCTACGTGATCAGTGCGCTGCAACATGCCCTTCACGATTGCGTTAGCGATAGGACTGCGGGGATCGTGACCGGCCCCGTACAGAAAAGCATCATCAACGAAGCTGGCCTGGCGTTTTCCGGACACACAGAGTGGCTGGCAGAAAAAACCGAGACGGATCGGGTAGTTATGATGCTGACCGGGGGCGGTCTGCGAGTGGCGCTGGCGACGACGCACCTGCCTCTTTCACAGGTGAGTGCCGCCATCAATCAACAGATGCTTCGCGAAACCATTGAGATTTTACATCAGGATCTGATCCAGAAGTTTGGCCTTGCCAAACCCAGGATTCTGGTCTGTGGCCTGAACCCACACGCGGGTGAGCAAGGCCATCTTGGTCACGAGGAGATGGACATCATAGAACCCCTTCTCGAAATGCTACGTACCGAGGGCATGTTGCTTACCGGCCCCCTGCCAGCAGATACCGCATTTAATCCACCCAAACTGGCCGAACATGATGCTGTTCTTGCGATGTACCACGATCAGGGGTTACCCGTGCTGAAACACGCTTCTTTCGGAAACGCCATCAATGTCACACTCGGTCTGCCCATCATCCGAACATCGGTTGATCACGGTACAGCCCTTGATATCGCAGGGTCAGGAAAAGCCGATCCGGACAGCCTCACCGCAGCTATAAAATTAGCCGCAGAACTGGCCCAGGCCACCCCATGATCCAGGCTCGCAAACGTTTCGGACAAAACTTTCTTATTGATCAGGGCTTGATCCAGCGCATCATCCGCGCAATCGGCATCAACCCAAAGCAACGTGTCATTGAAATCGGCCCCGGACAGGGCGCACTCACAAAACATCTTGTCGATTTGACCGAAGAACTCAGTGTGATCGAGATAGACCGGGATCTGGTGACCTTGTTGCAAACTCAGTATCCATCCCTGGACGTCATCTGCGAGGACGTTCTGAAAGCAAATCTTGCTGACCTGCTGCGTAACAAACCTGCCAGAATCATCGGCAATCTGCCTTACAACATTTCAACACCACTGCTTTTCAGGCTCTTTCAACACGCCAGTCAGATCGAAGATATGCATTTTATGCTGCAACTGGAAGTCGTGGATCGCATGACTGCAAGCCCTTCTACCAAAGCCTATGGTCGGCTTTCGGTAATGACGCAGCTGTACTGCCGGGCAGAAAAACTGTTCGAAGTACCGCCAGAAGCTTTTTCCCCCAGACCAAAGATTATGTCCGCGATTGTTCGTCTGACACCGGAACCTGCGGTGGGAAGGATCAATCACGAACGTGTCGAGCAACTGTTGATCCAGGCATTTTCCGCCCGAAGGAAAACAGTCAGGAACGCACTAAAAGGCCTGGTCAGCGAAGCAGAGTTACTTTCCCTTGGTATCAGACCTGACCTGCGTCCTGAAAATCTGAGCGTCAATGATTATATCGCCTGCGCAAATCTCCCGGTTTCCGGATCATGAGCACTTATGTCATCGGCGACATACAAGGCTGCTTCCAAGAGCTTGAAAGCCTGCTGAAGAAAGTCGACTACGTCGAATCTACTGATGCTATATGGTGTGTGGGAGACATGATCAATCGAGGCCCGGAGAACGTCGCCGTCCTTGAGCTACTCATGAGTCTGCCAAATGCGCAATGTGTCCTGGGCAATCACGACCTGCACTTTCTCGCGATCGCACTTGGCAGGCAGACGCAGAAACGTGGCGATACACTCGATGATTTACTGAGCCAGCCAGACCTTGATCGGTACGTCGCCTATCTGCTGGAGCAACCGCTCATTCACTACGATGCAGCCAGCAATACTGCCATGGTGCATGCGGGCATCCCGCCTCAGTTTGATATTGAGACAAGCCTCAAACTCGCCGGTGAGGTTGAACGTACACTGCGATCAGGTAATCCAGGCGAGTTTCTTACTGCAATGTACGGGAACGAGCCCGCCAGCTGGTCGCCCGCACTGTCAGGTATGGATCGACTTCGGCTCATTACCAACTACTTCACACGCCTTCGTTTTTGCCAGCCAGACGGCACAATCGAGCTAACGCACAAAACAGATATCGCACCCATCGGCTTTGACCCCTGGTTCAGTTTTCCAAGAGACGACGACCTCCGGATTCTGTTCGGACACTGGGCGGCACTGGAAGGCAGAGTCGACTCTGACTTCGCCGTTGCGCTGGATACCGGCTGCGTCTGGGGCCGCGAGCTGACCGCATTAAGGCTGGAGGACCAGCAACTTATTTCGGTTCCCGCAAGGGCGAGGGACTGATGAGAACCTACCTCGTCGGCGGTGCTGTCAGAGACTCGCTACTCGGCCAACCCGTTAGGGAAAGAGACTACGTGGTGGTCGGCAGCCAGGAACAAGACATGTTGGACGCAGGTTTTCGACCGGTGGGAAGGGACTTTCCAGTTTTCCTGCATCCTCAGACACACGAGGAATATGCGCTGGCTCGCACCGAACGAAAAGTTGCGCCCGGACACCAGGGATTTGTATGCCACGCCTCTCCCGATGTCACACTCGAAGAGGATTTGCTGCGAAGAGACCTTACTGTCAACGCTATCGCTCAAGATAACGACGGTAATCTGATAGACCCTTTTGGTGGGCAGGCAGATCTTGAGGCACGCCTTTTAAGACATGTCTCAGAGGCCTTCTCCGAGGACCCGTTGCGCGTCTTGCGACTGGCAAGGTTTCTTGCACTGCTTACTCCGCAGGGCTTCCGCGTACACCCGGAAACATTAACGCTGGTAAGCACCATGGTGTCGGAGGGACATCTTGGTGAACTGACGGCGGAACGGGTCTTACTGGAAACTGACAAAGCATTGGCCACCGCCGCACCACACCGATACTTCAGCTTTCTGGCGGAGATCGGGGCGGCAGAAGTCCTGTGGCCACAGATATCCAGTGCGGGCATAGACAGACTATTGAAACTGCCACCGGCATCACCAGATGTGCGCTTCGCCTGCCTGGTTATGGATCTGCCAGAAGCTGAGATAAGAGAACTGTGCAAGCGACTCAAGTGCTCCAACCAAAGGCAGGACATGAGTCTGTTAATCGCCAGAGACCTGCAAACATGGCAGCGCGTCAATCAGATGTCTGCAGCAGAGATCACACGCTATCTTTATCAGCTGGACGCCATCAGGAAATCAGCGCGCTTCGAGCAGTTCTCTGAGGCCTGTGAAATCATCAGTGGTATGCCACTAAAAACAAGATGGTTATCACTGCAGCAGATAGTCCTGAAAGTTAGCGCCAAAGATGTGGCAAGGGATCTGAAGGGACCAGACATCGGTCAGGCAATCAAGTCAGAACAGATCAACAGACTTAAAACGTTTCTCAATGACTGACGCCAGCAACAAAAAAACCGCGCTGATAACAGGTGCTGCGCGGCGCATCGGCGCCGCTATCGCACGCCAGCTACATGGAAAGGGGTACCAGCTGATTCTTCACTGTCACCAGTCACGACAGGCGGCAGACGCACTTGCCCAAGATCTTTGCAGCCAACGAGCGAACTCTGCTGTTGTCGTCACCCAGGATCTCAGCCGATGCGACGAACTGCCGGCTTTTATCGACCGATGCGTTTCGCAGTTCGACGGCCTGAACTGCCTCGTGAACAACGCCTCGGCATTCTGGCCTAGCCCTATCGAGACATTTTCGATGATTGCGATGAATGAACTGCTCGATACCAATCTCAAAGCGCCAATGGCACTGTCCATTGCAGGCCGCGGACACCTGGCCGGTGGTTCAATTATTAATATTGTCGACATCTACGCAGAGAAACCACTACCCGGCTATCTTGCCTACAGCATCTCAAAGGCGGGGCTCGCTATGCTGACCAGAGGGCTTGCCGTCGAGCTAGCACCCGAGGTTCGCGTTAATGGTGTTTCACCAGGCGCTATCTTGTGGCCCGAAGACGACAGCGAAATGTCTGACGATGACAAGCAACAGCGCCTCACGGATGTGCCCATGGGCAGGCTGGGCCAGGTAGAAGACATTGCCAGGACCGTAGGCTTTCTTGCCGACGATGCGGCTTTTACCACCGGTCAGGTCATTGCCGTTGATGGCGGTCAGTTACTCAACTGAGTTCTCGCTCAATCGCGCGATAGCCGATATCGCGTCGATACTCAGCCCCCTGAAATGAGATGCTGGCAGTTGCAGAATAAGCGCGTTGCTGTGCGTCCACGACACTCTCACCCAGAGATGTAATTCCCAGAACACGCCCACCGGCGGTCAGAATTCTGTCACCTTCGAGGCGTGTCCCTGCATGGAAAACCTTGGCATCGGCGGCATCTGTGAGGCCAGTGATTTCATAATCTTTTTCGTAGTGCCCGGGATATCCCCCAGAGGCCATCACCACCGTCAAGGCGGTTCGTGAATCAAACAAAATGGTCTGCGATGCCAGGCTGCCGTTCATCGCTGCGACAATAAGCGCGCACAGGTCAGAGGTCAGACGGCTCATCACGGGTTGCGTTTCAGGATCACCAAAACGACAGTTAAACTCTATGACCTTGGGCCTCCCTGCCTCGTCAATCATGAGGCCTGCATACAGGAACCCGCGATAGGGCATACCTTCTGCTTGCATCCCTGCCAGCGTTGGTCTGATCACCTCGTTCACAATGTTGTTAAAGACTGGATCGGTGACCACCGGGGCCGGTGAATAAGCACCCATCCCACCGGTATTCGGGCCTTTGTCACCGTCGTAGGCAGCCTTGTGGTCCTGAGAGCTGGCAAAAGGCAGAAAGTCCTGATCATCCGCTATCACAATGAAGCTCGCCTCTTCACCTTCCAGGAACTCTTCAATGACAACTGTCGAGCCTGCCCCGGACAAGAGGTTTCCGCTCAACATGTCTGTCACGGTTTCGCGAGCTTCTACCCTGGATTGAGCAATGACAACACCTTTGCCGGCTGCCAGACCATCAGCCTTGATAACGATCGGCGGGCTGAGTGTTTCGATATAAGCCTCAGCTGATTCAACCTCTTCAAACACGCGATAGGCTGCCGTTGGGATCTGATACTTTTCAAGGAAGCGTTTGGTGAAGCTCTTGGACCCCTCAAGTTGCGCTGCCGCTGCTGATGGCCCAAAACAGTTAAGACCCACTTCTGCAAACCGGTCCACAATACCGGCAACGAGCGGATCTTCCGGACCCACGACAGTCAAATCAATATCGTTTCCCTGACAGAAACTGATCAGACCATCAAAATCCATAGGGCTGATTGCCACATTTTCTATATGGTCTTCGAGGGCCGTCCCGGCATTACCGGGCGCGACATAAACCGCGCTAACTAACGGCGATTGCGCCAGCTTCCACGCGAGTGCATGCTCCCTGCCCCCACTGCCTGTCACGAGAATTTTCATATCAGTGTCTAAAATGCCTCATACCGGTGAACACCATAGCAATACCCGCCTCGTCAGCCGCATCGATCACTTCCTGATCACGCATTGACCCGCCGGGTTGAATAATCGCGACAATGCCAGCCGCCGCAGCTGCATCAATACCATCTCTGAACGGGAAAAAAGCATCGGACGCCATCACGGAACCAGGCACTTCAAGACCTTCATCACTGGCCTTAAGACCAGCGATACGGGCGCTGATCACTCGAGCCATCTGTCCTGCACCAACACCGATCGTCATGCAATCGCGGGCGTACACAATGGCATTCGATTTCACATACTTGGCGACCTTCCAGGCAAACATCAGATCACGATACTGGTCATCCGTTGGCACTACCTGAGTGACAACGCGCAGGCTTTCTTCATCAAGCAGTGGCTGATCAGCCTGCTGCACCAGCAGGCCACCGGCTACCCTTTTCATATCTTTGTCGAAGTGCCTGTCGCCATCGCGAGCGACTTCGAGTATGCGGACATTCTTCTTCTTTTCGAAGGCTGCCAGTGCGGCACTGGAGAAGGCAGGCGCAGCTATCACTTCAGAAAACTGGCGCTCTGTGATCTCCAGGGCTAGCGCTTCGTCAACCTCGCCATTAAACGCGATAATCCCCCCGAATGCTGATGTGGGGTCAGTTCGGAAGGCCCGATCATAAGCCTCACCCAGGTTCGCGCCCTCAGCAACACCACAGGGATTGGCATGTTTGACGATGACACAGGCGGGCTCATCAAAAGCAGAGACACACTGCAGTGCAGCATCGGTGTCCGCAACGTTATTATAGGAGAGCGCTTTACCCTGATGCTGGACCGCAGAAGCAATGGAGCCAGCGGGTTTTTCCGTCTCGACGTAGAACGCAGCAGACTGGTGGGGGTTCTCGCCATATCGCATGGTCTGCTGGCGGCTGAACTGAAGACTGATAGAACCCGGGTATTCGGCCAACGCGCCTGATTCGATATCAAGGGCAGACAAAAAATTTGCGATGGCCGCATCATAACGAGCAACCAGTTCGAACGCTTTAACCGCCAACTGAAAACGCGTCTGCCGGGATAGTAAGCCACCGGAGGCATTCAATTCTTTAATGACGCGATCATAGTCCACGCGGTCGACCACAACCGCGACACTGTCAAAATTCTTCGCTGCGGACCGCAGCATCGCCGGACCACCGATATCGATGTTCTCAATGATATTGGCAACATCCGAAGGGTCCTCTGCGACCGTTTCTTCAAACGGGTAAAGGTTCACGATCAGCAAGTCTATTTCGGCAATACCGTGTTCCTGCATCACCTCAACATCCTGACCACGACGCCCCAGTAGTCCGCCGTGAACAAGGGGATGCAGTGTCTTAACCCTGCCATCCATCATTTCAGGGAATTCGGTGTAGTCAGAAACCTCCTGAACGGCGTAACCCGCCTCGGAGAGTGCCCTATGGGTGCCGCCCGTTGACAGTAAATGGACGCCGTGACCGCTCAGCGCAGCAGCCAGATCAAGCAGCCCGGTCTTGTCCGAAACAGACAGGAGTGCAGTTTTGACGCGAACATCAGTCATGAGATTTCACCTGTATGGAGTACGTATGGAGGCAAGAGCCTGCGAGCGCAAAGCTACAGCAGTCGATACTTGCGCAGTTTCTTGCGCAGGGTTGCCCTGTTCAGACCAAGTATCGCGGCAGTCTGACTCTGGTTATTATTTGTGTGGCCCAACACACTACGGAGCAGCGGAGCCTCAACCTCCGCCAGGACCATCTCGTAGAGATCCGATACCTGTTCTTCTGCCATCAGATTCAGGTATTCATCTACCGCTTCCTGAACCGATTTGTTGATGGTTTTTTTCATTGGACCTCAGGCAGCCGACGCCAGCAGCAGTTCGTTGAGCAGGCTGAACTGTAAATCGGGTGAGGTGGCACGATTAAATCGCTGCTTTAGCGACTCACACCCCGGCAGCGCATCCAGGGTCCAGCCTACATGCTTGCGGGCAATTCGAAGTCCCTGATGCTCACCATAGAATGTATGCAGCGCCTGGAGATGACCAAGCAACATCTCATGAATTTCGAGCAGCGATTTTTGCTCAGGTTGTTTTCCCACTCGAAGATAGTGATCAATATCGGCTGGCAACCAGGGTTTACCCTGCGCTGCACGACCAATCATTATGCCGTCACATCCCGTTACTTCCAGCACTCGGACTGCTGTTTCAGCGGAATCAATATCACCGTTGGCGATAACCGGAATCCCAACCTCACGTTTAACTTCAGCAATCCTGTTGTAGTCAACCAGACCACCAAATTTACAGGCCCTGGTTCGACCATGCACCGTTAACAAACTGATACCAGACCGCTCCGCCAGCTTCGCGATGCGCGGGGCGTTAATCTCGTCTTTCGACCATCCAAGTCTGATTTTTAAGGTGACTGGAACATCCACGGACTGAACCACGGCGGCCAGGATATCCGCAACCAGTTGTTCATCCCGAAGCAATGCCGAGCCTGCAGCCCGGTGGCAGACTTTCTTTGCCGGACACCCCATGTTGATATCAATAATCTCGGCGCCAAGTTCTACATTGGCGCGCGCAGCTGCGGCGATCTGTGCCGGCTCTGCACCCGCAAGCTGAACCCAGCGCGGACCGCTCTCCTGCGTATGCGCGAGACGGCGACGAGACTTATCCGTATGCCAGAGTCTTTGATCACTGGTAACCATTTCGGAAACGGTCCAGTAGGCACCAAACTGCCGGCAGAGATTCCTGAACGGCCGATCCGTAACGCCAGCCATGGGCGCGACAATAACTTTACTGGGGTTCGAATAGGCGCCGAGAGTTAACATGGGTCGGGTTATCAGGGCTTGGCAGATAAGGTGAGCGCATCATACCAAAGCCTGCTAAATCCGCACTACTTCCATTGAGTATCCAAGCGCATCTGGACCGGGATCAACGATCTCCAGAGACAACCGAACTTCTGTAACGGCAGGTATATAGCGGAGCCCACGCATCTCGCCGCCGAGATACTCAGGCGAATAAAAAATGCGACTGGCCACAGTTTCTCCGCTGATATCAAGGAAAGTCAGCTTCAGTCCGGGAAACTGTTGACGAAAGCCGGCGCTGTTGCGCAACAACACATCAACCACCAACGCATCCGCCTCGACCGTATGGGATCGGATCACAAGCTCGCGCGTCTGCAGCAGATCATGGTTTTCGTAATCCGGCACACTGCACCCGGCCACTCGACACACCGTTAGAAACCATGGCCGATAACTTTCCTGCTGGGCATATCTGTCCATGTTAAAGAAGGCGTACTGGCCCATTGCGACAAATACAAGCAATAGTATCCCGGGTAGCCAGCGTAAACTGGCGGCCTGAAACACCCGGCGACGATCCTCCAGCAAATGGGCTTCATCAAACGCCAGGTCAGGGAGTTCTTCTGCCAGAAACCGGGGGGGCTCCAGATCATGCAGCTCACCCGATACCGCTTGCGGGGAAACCGTAGAGTCTTCAACGGAAACCTGTAAAGAGTCCTCAACGACCCCCTGTAAAGAGTCCTCAACTGAATCTTGTAAAGAGTCCTCAACGGCCCCCTGTAAAGAGTCCTCAACGGCCCCCTGTAAAGCCTCCTCAACGGGTAGCTCAGGCAAAATCGGAACTCGTCCGGGATTCGCACCAAGGTAATCCAGATAATCCAGCATCAGATCTTCGTCTGTCGTTACCTCTGCAAGCAGCGAGTCATCGCCCGCGTCAGAGGGCTTCTCAAATGCTGCAGGGGCTGGTGGTCTCGCAACCTGCTCGATGTACTGCTCGAAGCCGGACCAATAATCCGCCGAAATGGCCTGCCGTTCCACGCTGCCCAGAAACGGAGACAAGAGAAACTCCTCCGCCCGAAAAACCAGCAGACAAGCACCACAGCGCACGTTGCCGTCCGCTGCACGAAGTTGAAGCTCGGTGACGCGAAAGCTTGTTCGACACGACGGACAACGCGTGATGGCATCCATCAAACGCGGTTCCAATGCAATCTGACCCAGCCATTCTCCTCGCTATGGTCAACTAACCGGAGAGAAGGTTCATAAGCACCGATCACCCAATTAGCCTGGCTGCTCATAATGCCGGAAAGGACCAGGTTTCCGCCTGGTTTCAACAATGAAATCAGCATGGCTGAGAGCTCAACCAACGGTTGCGCAAGGATGTTTGCCAGAATCAAGTCCGCTGGTTCCAGACTCACGCCAGGCAAAAAAGTTGCCACTTCGACCCTATTTCGATTGGCGTTATCCTGCGTTGAGGTCAATGCCTGAGGATCATTGTCGATACCGGTGACGGACTCGGCCCCAAGCAGTGCTGCCGCAATACCGAGAATGCCGGAGCCACAGCCGTAATCAATGACGCTTAGCCCCCGGACATCCAAACCATCCAGAAAGTTGAGACACAACCGGGTTGTTTCATGAGTACCTGTGCCAAAGGCGAGACCAGGATCGAGGTGGATAACCGTGCGATCGTTTTCGTCAAGGTCGTACCCTGTCGGACAGATCCAGAGCCTTTGTCCAAACGACATCGGTTTAAAGCGATCCAGCCACGCTCGCTCCCAGGGGCGGTCCGAAAGCGTTTCAACACCAACCAGCTGAAAGCCAGAAGACTGGAGCAACAGCGTCAGGTTTTCCGAATCGACATCGTCCTCAAACAAACCCGTGACCAGCATCTGGTCCCAAAGCGGCTGCTCTCCGGGTGGCGGCTCAAAAATCGGTGCATCCGCAGCATCTTCCACAGTGACGGAAACGGCCCCGACGTCCCAGAACCAGGATTCCAGCGCATCCAGCCGCTGCTTCTCGCATGCGGCGGTGACGTTGACCCAAGAAATTGTCATGCCATTCGCTCCAGGAAACCCGTATCCAGCTCACCGCTCAGAAACGAGGGATGATCAACAATCGCGCGATGCAGAGGAAGATTGGTTTTGATCGGCTGAATCTCGAACTCATGTAAGGCATTTTTCATTCGCGCGATGGCCTGTCCCCGGTCTGATCCGAAACACACAAGCTTCGCCAGAAGCGAATCATACTGATGCGGAACGTCGTAGCCCGCATACAGATGAGAATCAAGCCGAACACCCGGTCCACCTGGTGGAACGTAAGTACCCACTCGACCAGGCGCTGGGGAAAAAGTATCGTCCTCGGCGTTGATTCTGCATTCAAGTGCGTGCCCCCTCAATCTGACATCGCCCTGACTCAACGGCAGTTGCCCCTCGGCGGCGATATGCAGTTGCATCTGCACCAGGTCTATCCCCGTGACTTCTTCGGTAACAGGATGTTCGACCTGCAATCGGGTATTCATCTCAATAAAGTAAAACTCACCATCCTCGTAAAGAAACTCCAGAGTACCCAGATTTCGATAAGCGAGTGCTGAAAGCGCCGCGCAACATTGCTGCGCTAACTTTTCAATGGCGTCCGCTGGCAAACCTGGAGGTGGACATTCCTCAAGAACCTTCTGATGCCTTCGCTGCAAAGAACACTCGCGTGCACCCAGGTGAATGACCGTCCCCCTGCCGTCCCCCGCAACCTGCACCTCGATATGCCGGGCATGCATCAGGTATTTTTCAACATAAACGGATCCACTGCCAAACAGTGACTGGCTCTCCTGGCTGATCCGGGCGAATCCGGATTGGAGACTATCCGCATCGGTTGCGACCAAAATACCACGGCCCCCGCCACCAAAACTGGCTTTAAGCAGCACCGGATACCCCACCTCAGCAGCGACCATCAGGGCTTCCTCTTGCGATTGAACCTCATCCTCACTGCCACTCAGCACCGGCACGTTGTGCTCCGCCATCACAGCCCGTGCCTTTGATTTGTTTCCCATCAACGCAATGTGATTGGCTTCCGGTCCGATAAACGTCAAATCATGTGATTCGATCTGCGCGGCAAAAGCCGCATTCTCAGACAGAAAACCATAGCCTGGATGAATAGCATCACACTGCCTGGAAAGCGCGGCGGCCAACATCGGCTCCGGATCCAGGTAACTGGTCTTGCTGATACAGACCGCGTCATCGGCGAGATGCAGATAACCCAGATTGCTATCTGCCTGACTGTGCGCTACCACAACCTCAAGACCGCTGGCACGACAGGCACGGAGAATCCGCTGCGCAATCTCTCCACGGTTGGCAATCAGCACTCGTTTCATAGCATTTTGCTGTCGGTCAGAGCCAAGGTGACGTGCTCAAAAGGAACGCCAGCTAGGTCAGGGTGAACAATGGCTGGTCGAATTCAACCGGCTGCTCGTTGGCGACAAGAATGGCTTCAATTTTACCGGTTCTATCCGCCTTGATGTGATTCATCATCTTCATGGATTCGATAATGCAAAGCGTATCACCCTCGCGCACGTGATCCCCCACTTCAACAAAGGCCGGCGATGCCGGCGAGGGTGCCCGGTAGAAGGTGCCTACCATGGGTGCTGCCAGCACATGACCGCCAGGTTTCTGAGGGGTTACCGGACTGACAGCTGGCATTGCCGGCTGCGATATCGCCCCGCCTGTCTGGTCAGCCGAAACATCGCGCGGTGCGGTGGTGAAAGGTCCACCTCGATTAATCCTGACAGAGTCTTCCCCCTCGGTAATCTCGATCTCGGTGATATCGGAGGCTTCCATCATTTCAATCAGTTTCTTGACCTTCCTAATATCCATCACGGCCCCTCTCTCTGATCGAGATAAGATACAGCGTAATCAAGGGCAAACGCATAACCCATGGCCCCGAGTCCGGTGATGCAACCGACCGCGATATCGGAAAGGAACGAGTGTTGCCGAAATTCCTCCCGCGCAGCGACATTGGAAAGGTGCACCTCGATGAACGGAATGTTTACCCCAAGGAATGCATCGCGCAAGGCGACACTCGTATGGGTAAATGCACCAGGGTTGATAATAATGAATGCTGAATCTCCGCGTGCGGCATGAATCTGATCGACCAGTTCGTGCTCCGCGTTACTCTGACAGGTCGTAAGCGAATGTGACGATGACGACAGTCGCGCCTGCAAGTCAGCGTTAATATCAGCCAGCGTGTCCGATCCATAAATTTCTGGTTCACGAGTCCCTAACAGATTTAAGTTAGGTCCGTTTAGCAGCAAAATCTGCGGCATAAGAACACCTCGATAGTTAAGTAGGCCGAATTTAGCCACTTTCAGGGGTTTTGTCAGCTAATTTGAAGAAATTAGCAGCATTTAGCGACATACCCTGAGCTGATGAAGGGTCTTCTCGGGTAGCGTCGAGCTAAAAAGAGATTGACCCACCTTTTTCCGAAATTAGCTGACTTTTATCAGAATTTACCTGCTTTTTCTGCGGAGGATAGCAATATCCGAGCTCAGCACATCCCTGATAAGTCACCATTGCCGATGAATCAGGCCAGGCAACCATCACCTCGACCAGACCAGTCAGGACCATCACTTCACCAAAAAACTCATCATTCCTTTGTTCACCAGCAGGCAGCGGCAGAGGCACAGCTTCGCCATCAACCAGGAGCGCGAGCTTGTCCCGATACAGATAGTAGCCGGGCAATATCTGCCAGAAGAGCTTCAGATGGCCTTGCTGCTCGACATAACCAAAGCTGAACGCTTCATCCACCGGCAGCACCGCGACGGAACTGGGACTCATCGCAGCAGGTTTTCCGAATAGACCGCTGTCGCCGAAGGACGGCATCGACAACAGCAGCAATAAGGTAAACGCCAGGGTTTGTTTCATAATTCTCTCATGATTGAATGATGCAGCCGTTAACGCTGCGAACTTAACCTATCACTGTGACCAGAAATCTTTGCATTAGTTTGCTGTTTATTCTGATTTTTTCAGGCTGCACTGTCGCGCCCACCAGCCCGCTCCCGGAGCGGCCGTCACCGAACCAGATCAACGTGCTCCTTGGCGAGGCGCAAGCCGCCCTCGACGCTGATCGCCTGACCACCCCCGCGGACAACAATGCGCTTGACCGCTATCAACAGGTGCTGGCGATCGATCCCGATAATAGTGCTGCCATTGATGGCGTTAACCGGATCACCGAAACTTATCTGGCCTGGTCCCGTGACTACGCTGAAGCCGGCAATATCCAGCCAGCACGCCGGTTTCTTGCATTGGCTGAACGCGTTGATCCGAATCATCCCAATCTCGCACCTGTCGCCAACCTGATCAACGATCGCGAAGAAAGCAGAAGCCTGATCTACGAACTCAACGCTGTCCATGTCGCGAATCGCAACGCAGATGCAATCGCGTTTCAGGCTATCGCAGCCGCGATCGAGCGACAGGCCGCCTTCATTACCATTCGGGCACCTGACGATGCCAGCGGTCGTTGGCTCTATCAGCGTCTCAACGAGCGCGTCAGCTTTCGGGTTGAGGCGACCTTTCAGTTTGCCCGCTCTCCGACGATCACCCTGATACTCTAGTGCCGACACAGGTGATTCACCGCGTGGAATCGGCAGCCTGCCGATAGCGCGGCAACAAAGCGTTTTAGGTGCCCCTAAATACAGTTAACATTACCGATATCGAGCACCAATAAGCCAGGCTTAAGCGCAAGCCGTGTCATGGAAAAATCGCCACAGGAATCTAGTCGTGAGTGGAATTGAAGAGAGCATAGAGAAAGTCAAAGAGCAGGTTTCCGATACGCTGGAAACTCGCGATGGCAGTAGCACGCTGGTCCGAGGTCTGGGCATCGGTATCCTCTTCCTGGTCGTACTGATCAGTCTGCTGGGATTCTACTGGGACGATGAGCCAGACCTGTTTGACGTGGTCGCTGAAACCGATCGGATAACCACGGATCTGGGCACCCGCAAAGTGACTGGTAGCACCACTGTCGCCACGATGATCAACATGTCCGATATCCTGCTCTACAAACGCGGCGGCTACCTGCACAACGACATCATGCCCCCAAGTGTGTTCATGGATAACGTACCCAATTGGGAATTTGGTGTGCTCGTGCAAATGCGGGATATGGCCAGGACACTCCGAAACAACCTGAGCCGCTCACAATCACAGTCGACAGAAGATGCCGATCTCGTGCGCGCAGAGGGTCAATATTATTTCGATAACAATTCCTGGGTGTTACCGGAAACCGAGACAGAATACGAAAAAGGCAAGCGAGCGCTGGACAGCTATCTTCTGAGACTTGGCGATCAACAACAGCAATCGGCCCAGTTCTACGCCAGAGCGGATAACCTGCGAACCTGGTTATCTGAGGTTGAAACCCGGCTGGGGAGCCTTTCTCAAAGGCTTTCTGCCAGCGTTGGCAAACGCCAGCTGGATGTTTCTCTGGCAGGTGACGCTGTTGCGACCCAATCCACCACAGTCAGTTCGGACCAGGAAGTAAAGACTGCCTGGACAGAACTCGACGATGTCTTTTACGAGGCCCGGGGCACAACCTGGGCCCTGATCCATCTGCTCCGCGCTATTGAGGTTGATTTTCGGGATGTGCTTGAGAACAAAAATGCGCTGATCAGCCTGCAGCAGATCATCCGGGAACTTGAGCCTACCCAGGACACCCTGTGGAGCCCTGTCATCTTAAATGGCAGCGGCTTTGGCATACTCGCCAACCATTCACTGGTCATGGGTTCCCATATCTCGAGGGCAAACGCCGCCATCATCGATTTACGGCGACTATTAGAAGACGGCTAATAGAAGACGGCTAACCCAAAAAAATTAGAGTTCAAACTTCTGCGTCAGTTTTGTACCATTATTGCGCCGGCGCGGAGGGCGTGCGGCAAATAAGAATTATAAATCCAATCGGAATCGCTTATGGAAACCTTGAACTCAGTGCCGCCGATCGCCGGCGTGCTTGGACTCGTCTGTGCGTTCGTCGTCTATCTTTTGATGGTTCGATACACAGAGGGAGACGAAAAAATCAGGAAGATCGCCAGTGCCATTCATGAAGGCGCGATGGTATTCCTGCACCGAGAGTATCTGATGCTGGCATTATTTGCCGGCCCTCTCTTTCTCATTATCTTTTTTACCCCGGGGCTCGGCTGGAAAACTGCCGTTGCCTTTGCGGTTGGCGCGATCTGCTCAGCCCTTGCAGGCTACCTCGGCATGTTTGCGGCAACCAAGGCCAATGTCAGAACCACCGCAGCGGCTGAATCAGTCGGTGCCGGCGGCGCGCTGACGGTCGCCTTTTACGGTGGTTCCGTCATGGGCCTGTGTGTGGCGTCACTCGGCCTGATCGGCGTGGGTTCCTTGTACTGGTACTTCGGTGGCGATCCAGAAACCGCTCACGCCATCCATGGGTTCGGCATGGGCGGCTCAACGGTCGCCCTATTCTCAAGGGTCGGTGGCGGCATCTTTACCAAGAGCGCCGACGTTGGTGCTGACCTTGTTGGCAAGATTGAGGCCGGTATTCCGGAAGACGACCCCAGAAACCCAGGCGTTATCGCAGACAACGTTGGTGACAACGTTGGTGATGTGGCCGGTATGGGTTCTGATATTTTTGAGTCCTACTGTGGTTCTATGATCGCCACGATCGCCATTGCCTCAACGCTGGCAGTCACTGCGACCTTCGGTGTCTCGACGCTCGCACCAGAAGGTGGTCGCGAAGCGCTGCTGGCCCTGCCATTGATGCTTTCATCACTGGGTCTGGCCTGTTCCGTCGCCGGTATCATTCTGGTTAACCTATTATCGGGACTGGGTCCTGAACGGGCTTTGGAACTCGGGCATCAGATTTCCGCGGTCCTGCTGATCGTTGCCGGTTACTTCATGGTAGATATGCTTGGCGTATCCCGTGAGGTCTGGTGGGCTATCGTTGCTGGCACGGTGGGCGGCATTCTGATTGGTGTCGTGACTTCTTACTACACATCAAAGGGTCCCGTAGAGCGGATTGCAGAATCCGGTAAAACCGGAACGGCGACGGTCATGATTACCGGGCTTGCTGTCGGTATGGAATCCGTCGTGATTCCTATTCTTGCTATCGCTGCCATTATTTTTACCTCCACGCATCTTGCCGGTCTGTACGGCGTTGGTATCGCTGCTGTTGGTATGCTGGCTACGGTTGGTATGACTATGGCGCTGGACGCCTACGGTCCCGTCGCCGACAACGCTGGCGGTATCGCTGAAATGGGTGGCCTCGGAGAAGACGTCAGAGAAATTACTGACGGCCTGGACGAAGTCGGCAACACGACCGCGGCCATAGGTAAAGGTTTTGCCATTGGTGCTGCAGCGCTGGCGGCGCTGGCTATCATCGCGGCCTTTGTGGAAACAATGACGGCCAAAAATCCGGACTTTTCACTGGAACTGTCAAACCCTACGGTCTTGACAGGTATGTTCATTGGCGGCGTCCTGCCATTCCTGATTGCTTCAATCACGATGACCGCAGTCGGTGATGCCGCCATGGACATGATCGAAGAAATTCGTCGTCAGTTCCGCGAAATTCCAGGACTGATGGAAGGTACTGCAGAACCGGATCATGCCAAATGTGTGGATATCGCAACCCAGGCAGCATTAAAGAAAATGATTCTGCCGGGTGTCATCGCCGTGGCTATGCCACCGGTGGTTGGCTTTGGGTTGGGTGCACAAAGTCTGGGTGGCATGCTTGCTGGTGCACTGCTGGGCTGCGTACTCATGGCGCTGATGATGGCAAACGCTGGTGGTGCCTGGGACAACGCCAAGAAGTTCGTCGAGAAAGGTAACTTCGGTGGCAAAGGTTCCGAAGTACATGCCGCTGCCGTTGTCGGTGATACCGTGGGTGACCCGTTCAAGGATACTTCTGGCCCGTCCATGAACATCCTGATCAACGTCATGGCCATCGTTTCGCTGGTGATTGCGCCGTTATTGGCCTGACACCAGGTCGTCGATAAAAAAAAGGCGGACATTTTGTCCGCCTTTTTTTATCTGTTCCAGAATCAGGCTGGCCTAAACGCTGGCAACTTCTTCTTCAACAGCTGCTTTTTCAGCTGCACGTACTGCGGTAAACCTGCCTTGTATGGCGGGTAGTCTTCGCCCTGAATCAATGGCGACAGATATTCCCGGGCTTTGGTCGTGATACCGAAACCATCTCGACTGATAAACGCCCGTGGCATTTTCTTCTCGACATTCGCCACAGCGGTCAAAGGTGCCTCGTCGATTTCCCAACCATAGCGTTTCGTTGCTTTCCGCCTGATGATGGGCATCACGGCGTTCTTACCGGCCAAAGCAAATTCAACCGCTGCAGCGCCAACCGCATAAGCCTGTTCTACATCGGTTGCAGAGGCGATGTGCCTGGCAGCTCGTTGTAGATAGTCAGCAACAGACCAATGACACTTATAACCATGCGCGGCCTTGATCATCTCTACAAGGGCTGGTGCGACACCACCGAGTTGCGTGTGCCCAAAGGCATCTTTGGCACCGGCATCGGCCAGGAAAGTGCCATCGGCGTACTGCGCTCCCTCGCTGGCAACCACCACGCAATAACCAATCTTCTCTACGGATCGACGTACCTTTTCGAGAAAGCGATCCTGATCAAATGCAATTTCCGGAAAAAGAATGACGTGAGGCGGCGCGGCGGCGTCGGTTTGAGCAAGACCGCCTGCTGCGGCTATCCAGCCCGCATGGCGCCCCATGACTTCGAGGACAAACACCTTGGTTGAAGATTCCGCCATCGAGGCAACATCAAGACCGGCCTCCATGGTTGAGATCGCCACGTACTTGGCAACTGAGCCGAACCCAGGACAGGTGTCGGTAATAGGTAAATCATTGTCGACGGTTTTCGGTATACCAATACAGGTGATTGGATATCCCATCTGTAAGCTGAACTGCGATACCTTGTTCGCCGTATCCTGGCTGTCCCCGCCCCCGTTGTAAAAGAAGTAGCCAATATCGTGCGCCTGAAAAACCTGAATCAGTCGCTCGTACTCTGCTTTATTTTCTTCGATAGATTTCAGCTTGTAACGACAGGATCCAAACGCTCCGCTAGGTGTATGACGAAGTGCAGCAATAGATCCGGCCGATTCTTTAGAGGTATCAATCAATTCTTCATGCAGGGCACCCAGAATACCGTTCCTGCCTGCGTACACCTTACCGATAGCTCTCGATTTGCGGGCGGTTTCAATCACGCCACACGCTGTTGCATTGATTACGGCAGTCACGCCACCAGACTGCGCATAGAAGATATTTTTCGCCAAGGTTTACTCCGTTCTGTTAGAGATCTTTCACTGTTTTTTGAATGAGCCAGTCAACAACGTCTCGCTGCGCCTGTGCTTCGTCCGCACCTGCCTTAAGGGCATTGTGATACACGCTTAATTGATTATGTGCGCTGGTACCAGCGTCAAGGATCTGCTTCAAACCATTGACCTCATCAACACATCCGAGCGCTGCCGCGTCCGGCTCGATAAACTCGAGTAACTCTTCCAGAAGTTCAGCAAACGGCACGACTTCGCCTTTCGCAAGATCAATCAGTCCTTCATCAAAGGAGTAACGCATAGCGCGCCAGCGATTCTCGTTGATCAGCATCCCCGCGTAAACCCGCCAACGCTGATTTCTGGTGCGCGCCCGATACAACATGCGAAACAAACACACAGTCAGTGCGACCAGACTGACCGCGTGTTGCAGATCAGTGACCACATCCATGATGCGTGTTTCCAGCGTCGGGAATGAAGCACTGGGACGCAGGTCCCACCAGATCATGCTGGCATCCTCCATCAGACCTGCGTTGGTCAAAACACTGACATGCCGCTCATACTCCGCATAGCTGACAAACTGTTCGGGCAGTCCTGTTCTTGGCAGGGCGTCAAAAACCGTCAGCCGATAAGATTTAAGGCCGGTATCCTCTCCCTCCCAAAAAGGCGAAGAGGAACTCAATGCGAGCAGGTGAGGCAGGAAGTAGCTCATCTGATTCATCAGGTCGATGCGCAGTTCCGTATCCTCGATACCAACATGAACGTGCATACCGCAAATCAGCAATCGTCTGGCTGCTGCCTGCATCTCATGAGTCAGCGCTTTGTAGCGCTGCTTGTCAGTTTGCTTTTGCTCGAGCCAGCGAGCAAAGGGGTGGGTGGAGACGGCAATCGGAGCACAGCCGAATCGGCCACTCACTTCTGCGATCGTGCCTCGCAGACGCTTCAATTGCTCGCGAACCTCCGCAATGGAATGGCAGATTGGCGTACCAACCTCAATCTGCGCCCGCATCAATTCGGGACTGACGTGTTCACCGAGCAGCCGTGAACAGGCTTCCATGAGCTCCCTGGGGGGATCACTGACAAGATCGCGAGACTTCAGGTCAACCAGCAGATACTCTTCTTCGACGCCCAGTGTTAGCGCCGGTTCTTGCAATTGCATAGATACAACTCCTGATCAGACACGCTATATAATAGCTGAAATGTCCAAAACTCAATCTGACATAAGACACATCAACGCAGTGGATGCAGGATTCGTCGGCGAGCATATCGAGTCGTTTCTGAAGAATCTGTCCGGCCCGGCCTTTTTTGAGATCCCGGGGGTTGACCGAACGCGGCGACGCGCCATCGTGACGTTACTTCACGGTAATGAACCCAGTGGCCTGAAAGCCATCCATCATTTGATTCACGAAGGCTTTGTCCCCGCAACCGATCTCGGCGTTATCGTTGCGGCCGTTGATGCTGCCTTGCATCCACCCCTGCTGTCGCACCGATATATACCTGGCGAACAGGATCTGAACAGATGCTTCACTCGTGTTGACGACACCCATCAGACTCGCCTGGCAGGGCAGATAGCCGATCTTTTGAATACTTATTCACCGGAAGCGGTGATCGATACCCACAACACATCCTCACACAGCGAACCGTTTTGCGTCGCGGTTCGACAAAGCCAGGCAATTCTTGGTCTGGCAGGTTTGTTTTCGGATTCACTGATTATCATTGACCAGAAACTAGGCACACTACTTGAGGCGGTCGATAACAAAATCCCTACCATTACCGTTGAGTTTGGTGCTTTTATGGATCCTGATGCGGACTGGCTGGCCCGCGAGACCCTGCATCGCTTTGCCGCCACGCCAAATCTGAATAGTTTGGATAGCACGATGATCAACGTGCTGGAACACGCTCTTCGCCTCGAGACAGAGGGTCATCTGAAAGTCACCTACGCCAGTGGTATTGATGCGAGCGCGGATCTCACCATGATAAATTCAATCGATCAGTTCAATTTCAGAAAGCTGCCAGCGGGCCAGACTTTGGGTTGGTTCGAGAGCCGTGAGCACCGGCAACTGACTGCCAGAGATGTGCTTGGAACAGACCGGTACCGGGAATACTTCGATGAGTCTGGTGGCCAGCTGACCACCAGACTACCGATGACCATCTTTATGGCAACCACTGATCCCGTGGTCGCGAATACAGACTGCCTGCTCTACTTTACGCCCAACTAATTATCTGCCGGAATATTATCGATCGTCACAAGATGCCCGTTACTCCTTGATCCGCACTGCGAGTACATCGCAGCCCGCGCCATGGAGCACCGAGTTGGCGGTTGACCCAAGCAACAACTGCAAACCGGATTGGCCATGTGTACCCAAGACGATCAGATCGATACCTTCCTGTTCACAAAGCTCATGGATACAGGTCGATGGCTTTCCTTCCAGCAGATGACAATGGTTTTCATCAATACCCAGTTGCGAGGCAACCTCTGCCATCTTGACCCGGCTTTCTTTTCGAATACTCGCTTCAAGCGCGTACACCTGGTCACCCCAGCTGACACCGTCCGCGGTATAGGCCATACCAAGCGGCTCATTAACATGAACCAGTGACAAGGTGGCCTCATGGAGCGCCTGCAAGTCCTTCGCGGTATCAAGCACAACCTGATTATCGTTATGAAAATCGACAGCTAATAGAATTTTGTTATATCGCTTTGCCATAATATTGTCCTAGTTTGAGTTATCAGGTCTGAGCAGCAGCACATCACAATCAAGAAAATCTACAACCTTCTCGGTCACGCTGCCGATGAATATATCTGAAAGCAGGCTTCTGGAAACAGCCCCTACGATCACAAGATCTGCCTGCTTGTCCGCCTCAACTTTTTGCAGCGCAAACTCCGGTGCTTCGTCAATAAGCAACGCGTGATCTGCCGGAATATCAAACTCGGCCACCAGCCCGTCAAACGCTTCACGGTGCTTTACCTGCGCATCGCCCGGATAAATGCCCGATAAGGGAAATTCCGCTACCGCGTGCACGGCATAAAGCTCACCACCTAAGCGTTCCTTCAGTAACTTGCCTGCACCAAGAATATTATGATCGAGGCCACTTGGTTTATGTCGCGCATGCATCGGGTCAACTGCCGCAATAATGGTGGGGTGTTCCTTCCAGGCGCTGCCTTTGATCACCAGCAAGGGTGCTTCACAGTGCCTGGCGAGCTGCCAGTCGTCGTTGGTCAAAATCATCCGTGACAGCGCGGCATGTCGGCGCGCGTGGTGCACGACCAAATCCGGTTGATAACGTGCAACGATCTCGACAATCGCTTTGTAAGAAGGATGTGACCAGACGGCTTGGGTCAGCACGGTCAGGCCTGATTCGCGCAGCGGCGCGGCAAGTGAATCCAGAAGCGCCTTACGTTCATCAAGGTACTCCTGACGCAGCGCAGGTAACTCGGCCTCAGAAAAATAGTAGCCCTCGACAAGATACTGGCTGTAGTCGCAGGCAACCAACAACACTTCACAGCGCAATTTTTCCGCAAGTTGCCGAACCCGATCTACCGCGGGTTGCTGCTCTGCATCGGGTTCAACGATAGCAATCACACGTTCAATCTTGGTCAACGCTCTATCCATCATTTTCTCCTGTCACTCATTTTCAATATAAGAAGCCGTTCGCAAGCAAACAATGATCCTGATCAACGTTTAAACCTAACACTGAGTTAAACCAAGAAAATGTAAATTTTGAGGGTTTTTGGGCTTGAACCTCTGAACTTCGGCCTTATTCAGTAGGCAACATGACAAACCATTGAGGAGCAGATTCATGAACTATCAACTGTCACCGTTTAATACGCTGAACCAGATGAATCGGGAATTAAGCCGAATTTTTGACGACAACCCGGCGAGCGCCGCGGCCCTTGAACTCAGCCACTGGTCACCCAGGATCGACATCGCAGAGAAAGAAGACGCTTTTACGGTCCTGGCTGATCTACCTGGCGTTAATCCGGAAGACATCGAAATCAGTCTGCATGAAGGCGTCCTAACTATTCGCGGCGAACGCCAGACAGAATCGGAAGAACACCATGGGCGCATCGCGAGACGGGAGCGCACGCGGGGTACATTTTCTCGCCAGTTTCATCTGCCCGAACTTGCAGACGAAGAGACCGTGACCGCGAAATGCACAAACGGTGTGCTGCAGATCACCATTCCCAAGGCAAAAAAAGCCAGGCCTATCAGTATTCAGGTCGAAGCTGAATAAAATCGGGGAAACGTTAAATCAGTTCGTGGAGATCAAAAATATGCGCAAACTAAACAAGCTGACTGAAAGTTTTCGGGATTCGCTGGCGGCGCTCTCAGAAGGATGGCAGGACATCTGGCATCGCGCCAAGAACGCGATCACTCGATTCACGCCCGCTTCTGAGGAAGACGCCACCAGTGGCAATCGATGGGGGCTGATCAGTGCGGAAATGCAGGAACATGCTGACGGTTTGACAGTTTCCGTCGAAGCACCGGGCATGACCCATGAAGATTTCCAGATATTTGTGAGCGGACAATCGCTTATTATCAGAGGCACTAAACAGGCGAACCGCACGCAGAATGACGGTCACTACCACATCACCGAACGAACCTATGGTCACTTTGAGCGCATCATGCCGCTACCTGTGGAGGTTGACGACTCAAACACCCGAGCTTCCTACCATCATGGTGTCCTGACTTTGCATCTGCCCAGATCGGAACGCTCTCGGCCTCGTGTTATCTCGGTTACCTAAGCGGTCTGGAAACCTGCGCGGGCTTGCGCCTGCACATCGTTGCGCACCTGCTCAGGACCACTTCTCAACAATCGGAATGCGTCTGCCAATACCGAAGGCGACTTTTGAGACCTTGGTCCCTGGGCAGGTTTGCCTGCGTTTGTACTCCATCCTGCCGATCAGACTGACAATTCGCTGATATTCAAGATGCGCATCCGGCTGTTCGATCCAACCAAGCAGGACGTCACGGTCACTCGTCACCTCCTGGCCTTCAGTTGCCCCTACCCAGTGGCTGAACCTTGAAAAGGTGGTCACATAGTCTTCCACATAGGCCATTACAATGGGATCAAGTATTGCGTAGGGCATCAGGCTGTCTTCATCCAACTGACCTGCGGCCAATTCTGCTGAAGGTGGTTTTTGCCAGATATTGTCAGGCACACGCGGGTCAGCTCTGGCCAGATCCATGACCTGAAACTTATACAGATCCTTGATCGGCGCGTAGGAAAAATTCATATCGAAATGGGTGTAGTAACCACAGCCCGCCTCGGTTTTATTACCGGTGGAAAGTGGCATGGCACCATAGGCATTGCTGAAATGCATGAGATAAACATCGCGCAGGCGCGCCTGGATATTTTCATCGGCGACCTGGCTGTAGCTGCCCTCGGCTAGTTTTCTCGCCACACGGTTACGATCGTCCTCATGCACCTGAAACTGGCCATTCAGCATTTGCACGACAGATTCATGATCAATCGGTACTTCGTAGTCCCAGCAACCCAGATTTTCATGCAGCGCCCGCGCATCATCCCGGGAATGGTCGCTACTAAAGATCGAAGGCATCCTGATGGCATGCACATTTTCAGCCCCAACCGCCTCACAGGCGAGCATGCACACAACCGCACTGTCCACACCACCGCTGGACGCGAGCACCAGTTGGTCAAACCCCGATTTAGTGGCGTAGTCTCTTAGTCCCAGGACCAGCAGATCTTTCAACGGCACCGATTGTGTGGCTGCCGCGGCGACAGACTGACCCTCAGCAGGTGCATCGAGATCCAGTACCGGAAAACTGTCAGCGAACAGTTGCGTACTGAGATGGATCAGTTGATTGTCCCTGGCGACAAAGCTCTGCCCATCAAAGACCAGTTCATCCTGGCCACCGACCTGATTCACATAGACGACGGTTAAACCGGATTCCGTGGCTGGCACAATATGCCTGAGCCGGGCGTGGCATTTGTCATGCACAAAAGGTGAGCTGTTCAGAGAAACCACCAGATCAACACCGCGTTGTCGGTATTGCTCCAGGGGGTTGTTCTCATAGTTATAGTCATCGGCACCCTTGTCGTTCCAGAGATCTTCACAGATGGCGATACCCACCTTTCTACCAGCGAGATCAAATACCCTGGCTTCGCAACCCGGCTCAAAGTAACGAAGCTCATCAAACACATCGTAGAAGGGTAACAACTGCTTTTGATACTCGGCGATAATCTCTCCGTGTCGAATCACGCAGGCCATATTGGTAAAGGGTTTGCCCACACCTACGTAACGATCCACGTAACCAATCACAATATGCAGATCCGGATAGCAACGCCTTGAAAGCTCACGCACAGCGTCCAGCGTCTCAAGATTGCGGTCTATAAATCCGGGGTTATACAACAGATCCTGGCTGAGGTAGCCGGGAATGGTCAATTCAGGAAACACCAGCAGATCACAGGCAGCGGTGGAAGCCGCTTCAACGCCGCGCGCAATCGCCGCGAGATTGCCGGCAAAGTCACCTGGTGTGGTGTTAATCTGACCAAGGCACAGTTTCACAGCACCCTGCTCCTGGTTCGAGTCAGGTAAATCACATACACCATCGACAACACCATCAGGCAGGCCACCGCCTGGTGCAGGCTACCCAGCGAAACCGGCACCCGCATCACAAGCGTCGTGATACCAAGCAGGAACTGTATGCCCGAGATCACCAGCAAGACGAGGGCCGCCGACTTCAGTGGCGTTCTCATCGCCAGCAACACATAAGCCACAATAGCCAATAGCAGGAGCGCCCCAACCCAGCGATGCAAAAATTGAATCATGACGCCGTTCTCAATCAGGTTGTGCCAGAAGGGTTCCATCATCACCGCAGCATCGGCCAGAAACTGGCCATGCATCAGCGGGTAGGTATTAAAACCATACCCCGCATCAAGACCGGCAACAAACGCGCCCAGAACAAGCTGAACAAAGAGCAGTGCGGCTAGCAACAAGGCACCCTGGCGCAAGTAACCCGACACTTGAACGGCTTTCACCTCGAGCATGTCAAGAATCAGCCAGAAAAGAAACGCCAGAATAACAATAGCCAGCATCAGGTGCGCCGCCAGCCTGTAATGACTGACCGCAGGCACATCAACCAGTCCGCTCTTGACCATGTACCAGCCCATAAGCCCTTGCAGCCCACCCAGCACAAACGCGATCCAGAGCCTTGGCCGCCATTGTGATTCCACCTTACCCAGAACCAGAAAAACCAGAAAAGGCACAAAGTAGACGAGGCCTATAATCCTGCCCAACACCCGATGCCCATACTCCCAGTAAAAGATGCTTTTGAACGCGTCCAGGCTCATTCCTTTGTTGATTTTCTGGTATTCCGGATACTGTCTGTAAGCGTCAAATGCAGCCTGCCACTCAGCGGTATTGAGTGGTGGAACAATGCCCATAATCGGGCGCCAATCAACCATGGAGAGGCCGCTCTGGGTCAGACGGGTGATACCACCAACAACAATCATCATGTAAATCACGGCACAAACGCCTGATAACCATAGAATAAGGTGGCGATTTTGCGCCGGCATGCTGGTACCCTCAGGAGAAATAGAGCCGGATTTTAGCCATGCAGGCTTTGTCCCGCCACATTGATTGCCAAGATGTAATAAACTGCACTTAGATTAGTCCTGAATAGATGCGAGAACTATGTCCAGCCAAGAAAAATTCTCACTGTCCTGTCAGCAATGTGGCCTGAAAGAACTGTGCCTGCCACACTCACTCACTCACGACGAGATGGATGAAGTTGATCGCATCGTGAAACGGGGTAAGCCCCTGCAACGGAGCGAATACCTGTTTCATGAGGGCGATGAGTTCCAGTCACTGTATGCAGTACGCTCGGGGTCAATCAAGGTCTTCTCCATTGACGATGAAGGTGAAGAGCAGGTGGTAGGTTTTTATCTGCCCGGCGAGATTCTGGGTATGGATTCCATCGATGGACAACGGCATATCAGCACAGCCAAGGCGCTGGAGACCTCCTCGGTTTGCGAAATTCCTTACGAATCGGTTGAAGAACTGTCGTCCAATATCCGTAATCTCCACGTTCACATGTATCGATTGCTGAGCAGGGAAATTCGGGTCGACCAGGAACTACAGATGCTGCTGGCCAAAAAGACCGCAGAGGAACGTATCGGGGCTTTCCTCATGAACCTGTCAATGCGCTACGAACAACGCCGCCTTTCCGCCATCCGATTCAGGTTACCCATGGCTCGCTCAGACATCGCAAACTATCTGGGACTGGCCGTGGAAACCGTTTCCCGTATTTTCACCCGACTGCAAACTGCAGGCGTGTTAAAGGTGGAGGGCAAGGAAGTCGAGATCCTCGACCGCCATACGCTGTGTGACATTGCCCACCTTAAAGCTGGTTGAGATAAAGCTGGTTGAGATAAAGCTGGCCGAGAACGGCCGTTCCTGACGGCCGGTCCCGAAAACGGCCTAGCCAATCATCATCGCGGCAACAATTAGCAACAGCATGAGACCGGTTAACGCGCCGATGTTGAGGCCAATCTTTCGCATGATCGTTGAATCTTCTGCATTGTCGAAAACCATGTTATTCCCCTCGTTTTATTTTTAGATGATGTCGTGCGTGCGGATGGTTGATCCCGCATGCACAAAATCGATTCTGAGCGCAGGCCATCACCTTCTCATTGACGCAGGTCAAAGAAACACTCACAAGATGTCGTCAAGATGATCGTGTTGTTAAAAGGCACATGATCTATGCAGACTCTGGTTATTGGATCGGAAGCACTAAAAGAAGCCGTAGAAGAAAGTATCACTAACAAGAACGAGCTGGTCTGGGCCAATGGCATGGGTGGCGCCTACAGCCAATTAGAGGCAATCGATATCGATGCAGTCATTTACGACAGCAGGGATACCGAGGAACAGTTTTCGCCGGATCTCAAATCTCTGATCGCAAGCATTCCTGTCACGACCAGGGTGCTCGCTATCGTCAAACAACTGCCTGAGGAAGAAATTTTTGTTGAATCAGGTGTTATCTATCTCACCCCCCCGGTAAACATCGACGATATCCGCTGGTTCATTCGCAGCGAACCAAGACTTATTCTCTGACCAGAGCGCGGTCAGTCCAGGAAAAATCCTTGGGGTCTTTGCCCCGATTGTGGCACTCTACGCACCTGATTTTTGGAGCTGATGATGTCCGATTTACAAACTTTTCAAGCAGAGACCCGGGAATGGCTTGAAGCCAACTGCCCCAAGGAAATGCGCAATCTCTCTTTCCACTGGGAAGACGCGCACCTCATCTATTCACGCCCCGAAGCCAAGGTCTGGCTGGAACGAATGGCGGAACGCGGCTGGGTCGCCCCGACCTGGCCCAGGGAATACGGCGGCGGTGGTCTGGACGCAGAACATGCAGCCATTCTCTCTCAGGAGATGAAGCGAATCGCGGCAACCGCACCTTCTTCCGGGATGGGGCTCACCATGATCGGACCAACGCTCCTGGAGTACGGCACAGAAGAACAGAAGCAGCGCCATATCCCACACATCTGCGATGGCTCTATTCGATGGTGTCAGGGATACAGTGAACCCGGTGCTGGGTCTGATCTCGCGGCACTGCAGGCAAAGGCAGTACTCGAAGGCGATCACTTCGTTATTAACGGCCAGAAAATCTGGACCTCTGGTGCGCAGTATGCTGACTGGATGTTCGCGCTGGTCAGAACAGATCCGAATGCGCCAAAACACGAAGGTATCAGCTTCGTACTGTTCGACATGCATCAGGACGGCGTAACCATCAAGCCAATCCAGCTGATCTCAGGTTCTTCCCCATTTTGTGAGACCTTTCTTGATAACGTCATCGCCAGCAGAGAGGATCTGGTTGGTGAGTTAAACAAAGGCTGGGCCGTAGGCAAACGCCTGCTGCAATTCGAGCGATCAGGTATCGGCGGTCTTGCCGGCGCGTCCAAAAAGAAGAAAGAAGCCAAAAAGGTTAACGAACTGGCGTCGCTTGCCAAGCAGTATGCGGGCGAAGACGGCGGCAGGATTTCGGATCTCGGCACCCGAGAGAAGATCGTAAAACACACGATGCGCGAGCGCGCCTTCCAACTGACCGCGCAAAGAGTGAGTCAGGAAAACATGTCAGGTAAAACGCCCGGCGCCACGACTTCAATCTTTAAGCTCGTCGGCGCAAACCTCGCCAGGGATGCAACCGAGCTGAAATCTGAACTCATGGGCAGCCAGGGTATCGGCTGGGAAGGTCAGGGCTTCACCGAAAAGGAACTGGAAAGCACCAGAAACTGGCTAAATTCTCGGGCCGTCACGATCTATGGCGGAACCAACGAAGTACAGATGAATATTATCGCCAAGCGTGTGCTGGGTTTGCCGGATTAATCAGAACCCACCTGGATTGAGACCCGGTTCACACTTCTGTGATCCGGGTCGCCCTTCACCCGGCTAAAACGACCGATCAGCGCCTCATGACCTAAAACCCAAGGCCCCGCTCATTAAGCTTGTATCAGTTCAATGAGAGGCCTGGTGATGCTGACCGAAGTTCGAGCGGAACAAATCCTGTTCTTGAAAACTTATGACCGTTACAACGGCAAGTTGATGATTCACCCCTTGTTCTTTCGTCGCTACGGGGAGAATTATGTGGTTGTTGCCAGCAATGAAACAGCCACTTATAAACCCGAGTGGTACCTCAATCTGAAAGAAGAACCTGTTGTTGAAATCGATATCGACGGTCACAACCGGTTCGCTTTCGCGACCACACCGGTCGGTAACGAACGCATGGCGGTCTGGCCGCTGGTTGATGAACTGAGCAAAGAAACCGAACGATTCCTGCCACGCAACGTCAGCGCCGTTCTGTTGACACCCATGGAATGAGTGTAGATTCCGAAGCCCCGGCTCCGGGGACATCAGGATTTACGCAAATGCTTTATAGTCTTCATCATGAAATCGCTTGAAGGCACCGCAGGTTATCAAGGAACGCTGACTTTCCTCACAGACCCGATTTGTTCCTGGTGTTGGGGAACATTGCCTGAAATTGAGAAAACCAGAGCTGTGCTGGGAGATCGATTGAAATTTGTCTTGCGTTGCGCCGGATTACAGGTTGGTTCAATGCGGCCACTCACGCAGCCACATGTTGCAGAGTTAATGCTTTTGTGGCGAAGCGTCGCAGAGACTACTGGCCAGAGGTTTACCTACGCCCTGCCGGATAATGATGCCTTTATCTATCACAGCGAACTCGCATGCCGCGCCATTCAAATCGCCCGACAGATCGCGGGTGCCGAACCCTGGCAGGCGTTTCACCGCATACAGCAGGCATTTTACGTGGACAGCAGCGACATCGGTGACCTCTGCGAACTGCATCGGCTAACGGCCTCTGATCTCAGCTACGCTGACTTTGAGGAAATGATCACGGATCCTCAGATCGTGGCCACGACCCGCGAAGAGTTTTCCTGGTGTCAGGCCCTCGGAACCCAGGCGCTGCCGACCCTGCTACTGGACACAGGCCAGGGTCCGAAGCTGGTCTGTGGCGGTTACGTATCTGCAGAGTATCTGATTCCTGAGCTGACGAGCCGGTTAAAAACCCACTAGGGCATCACACCCGCCTCACGTAACCCCAACTGCCAAAGACCTGATCGGCTATACTACCTATTTGGTATTGAATCTGTTTTGAACGATCTCGCCCCCGGGCTAGTACCCTCAGAAGAAAAGTCTATTTTTGCCTCCCTGAAGCTACGCGACTATCGCTATCTGTGGATAGGCATGCTGAGTTCCGCTTTTGCACTGAACATGCAGCTGGTCGCACAGGGTTGGCTGGTGTACGAGATGACGGGTTCAGCGATAAACCTGACCCTGGTGACGCTGGCCTTTATGGTGCCACAGGTTGTGTTCTCACTGGTTGGCGGGGTTCTGGCAGACCGCATCGCCAAGAAACCCATCATCGGCTGGGCCCCGGTATTCAATGGCCTGGCCACCCTGAGTATGGGTTCGATCATCATGTTTGGTGAGGTCACATTCTGGGACTTTCTCTGGGTCGGTGCCTTGAACGGCACGTTGCTGGCCCTATCCATTCCTGCGCGCACAGCCCTCATTCCGGAAATTGTGGGCGAAAACCTGATGTTTAACGCCATGGCCTTCAACACCGCATCCTGGAACCTGTCGCGAATTCTCGGTCCGGCGCTGGCGGGCTTCATGATTGCTATCTTTGCCGACGGGAACACCAGCTCCACCTACGGTGTTGGACTGGTCTATTACGTGCTCTCAGGTTTGTATTTTCTGTCTGCAGTCACGGTGCTTTTTGTCAGCCACGACGGCAAGCCGGTCCCCGGCGCAAGGAAAAGCCCATTAGCTGAAACTGCTGAGGGCCTGAACTATGTCATTAACTCACCCGTCGTCGGGGGGCTGATACTGCTGTCTATCTTACCTTTCCTGTTCGGACTGACGATCAACACCCTATTACCTGCATTTTCCACCGATGTGCTCGGAGGCGGCCCTGAAGACCTGGGCTTACTGATGACGGGTATGGGGGCCGGAGCAATTTTAGGCTCACTGGCCCTGGCAAAAATGGGTAACTTCAGAAGCAAAGGCTTATGGCTTATTGCGACCGGCGCCTTATGGGGATTGTTAGTTGCAGCCTTTGGGTTTGCAGGAAACTTTATCATCGCGACCATAACAATTGGACTCATTGGCTTTATTTCGGCCGTCAACATGTCAATGAACCGTTCGCTGGTGCAACTTCAAGTTGAACAACACATGCGAGGAAGGATAATGAGCATCGATATGATGTCTCACGGACTAATGCCTATCGGCGTCTTACCTATCGGGTATATCGCTGATACCGTCAGTATCGAAGCCGGCCTGATCACCAGCGGCGTGATACTTTGTATCTCGACCCTGCTGTTCGGTACATTGATGCCAAAAGTCCGCAAAATTAACGTTGGGTACAGCAGTGCTGCGGATCGCTAGCTACTTTTGGCAACTTTGCCTGCTGCGTGCCAGCCCGGCGCAATTACCGGGCTCCGGCTTCTCAACCATGCTGATACTTGGGGTTTATCTACTTGTTTCAATCGCAGTTGTCAGCGTGACAAGGCCCACCCTGACGGCTCCCTACGCCGTATTAACCATTGCCATTGGCGTTATCCTGCAAGCGTCTTTTACCTTTGCGCTACTGCACTTCAAAGGCAGACAGCACCGTTTTAATGCGACACTGGCCGCACTACTTGGCACCAATGCGATCATGCTACTGGTGCTCTTGCCGTTCAATCTGATTCTATTGCAATCAGAGTCGAGCATCTGGTTGATGCTCGCCAATTCTGTCACGTGGGTATGGCTGTTCTGGTGGCTGGCCATTGCTGGCTACATATTTCATAAGGCGATTGAAATTAGTGTCCTTCAAGGCGCCTGTATCACTTTCCTGATTGAACTCTTCGGCATTATTCTCGCCGTTAATCTGATTCCGGAGTAAGCATGCGTATTCACATTCTGGGTATTTGCGGCACCCTGATGGGCAGTATTGCCCTGCTCGCCCGCGAACTTGGGCACAGTGTCACTGGCACCGACGAGAACGTATACCCACCGATGAGCACCCAACTTGAGCATGCTGGTATTACCCTGTCCCAGGGGTACTCGGCTGATTCGGTCCCAGCGGAGACCGAACTTGTCATTGTCGGCAATGCCAACCTGCCGCGAGGCAATCCGGCACTGGAAGCCGTACTAAACCAGGGTATCCCCTACACATCGGGCGCCGAGTGGCTCGGTAAGTATCTGCTGAATGATCGCTGGGTTATTGCTGCTGCGGGCACCCACGGCAAAACCACCACGGCTTCGATGATCAGCTGGATACTCTCCTACGCAGGCCTTGAGCCCGGATTTCTGATCGGCGGGGTACCGAACAACTTCGGATATTCCTCACGACTCGGCCAAACACCGTTTTTTGTTATCGAGGCCGATGAATATGATACGTCCTACTTTGACCGGCGATCCAAGTTTCTCCACTATCGGCCCCGCACGCTGGTGCTGAACAATCTGGAATTTGATCACGCTGATATCTTCGAGGACCTCGATGCCATCAAGGCACAGTTCCACCTGTTGCTGCGCTCCATCCCGGGTGAAGGTCTGGTGATATACCCCGAGGCAGACGATAACCTGCAGGACGTTCTGGCCATGGGTTGCTGGACGGAAACTCTGGCGCTGGGCAGCGACGAACTACAAGCTGAGACCGAAAGTCCTGACGCCAGTCGCTTTTCCGTATCGAGTCAGGGGATTAAAAAGGGAACGGTTGACTGGCGCCTTAGCGGCGCCCACAACGTCAGCAACGCGCTTTCTGCCATTGCAGCGGCAAGACATGTTGGCGTCACCATCGAGGTCGCCTGCGAGGCGCTGAGTGAATTTCTTGGTGTTAAACGCCGTATGGAGGTGATTCTTGAGGCCGAAGGCCTGACGGTCTATGACGACTTTGCGCATCACCCAACCGCGATTCAAACAACGTTAAATGGTCTCAGAAAACGGGTTGGTGATCAGAAGATACTTGCTGTCATTGAACCCGCGTCACACACCATGAAACTCGGTGTACATGCCAGCACATTGAGTGAAGCAACGCACACCGCCGATCAGGTTATCTGGTATCAACCAGATAACATTCGCTGGGACATGCAGCAATCGCTTTCCGCGGATGCACTTTTTGCGACGGACCAGGCGAGTTTATTGAAGACAGTTACCGACATTGTCGCCGCCGAATCTGATCCGCTACACCTGGTCATCATGAGTAACGGCGGCTTTATGGGGTTCCACCAAACGCTGGTCGAAAAGCTGACCGCAACGTGAAAGAAACCGACCTCTTCGCGCCGGTCAGGGATCATTTTGAAGGAGAAGGCTTTAAGGTTGCCGCTGAAGTCCAGCACTGTGATGTCGTCGCACTCAAAGACGATGAATTGGTCATCATCGAGTTAAAGCGTTCATTGAACATGACGCTCCTCACCCAGGCGCTGGCCCGCCAGTCACTCACTGATACCGTCTACATTGCCATTCCAGAACCGGCAAAGATAAACCGAAGGTTTCGGGCACAACAACGTGTTGTTAAAAGACTGGGTCTAGGTTTGTTGACCATCTACGAAAGCCCCCTGCGCCAGGTGGCACAGGTGAGGCTCACGCCGTCATGGGAGGGCAGGATCAATCAGCGCAAAAGGACCGCACTGCTGAAGGAATTTAGTGGCAGAACCCTGCAACTCAACGAGGGTGGCGCAACCGGCGTGCCTATCTATACAGCTTATCGCGAAACCGCAATTACGCTGGCGAACCTGATTGAGATCAATGGCCCCTCCAGGGTTGCACAATTACGGCCCTGGGGAGGAACAAAAACCCAGACAATCCTGGCAAGAAACGTCTACGGATGGTTTACCCGTGTTTCCAGGGGTATCTACGAGCTGACTGACCTTGGCCGTGAAGCCCTCGCTGAATATCCTGAACTCAATGCACTGATCACCGAAAAAATACGGTCCAGCGGGCAAGAAAACCTCACCTCGAAAAAATAACAGGGCGGCGCTTGCCTTGACCCGTTGATCGGCATCTTAAATACTGCACTATTGCGGTCTTAGCATGGGTCATGGTCGAGCATACCTTTCAAACCTCCTGCGCCCATCTGAAATGGATTTTTCAGATATTTGATACACGGAAGATCCCTTCGGAAAACCTGCTGCGCGGTACAAACTGCGATGAAACGTTACTTCGCGATCCCGATCACTACATCCCGTGGCGCACTTTCGCCAATCTCATCTCGAACGCTTCAAAATACCTTGATCAGGAAGACCTTCGATCAATCGGCAGACGTACCTGGGACGACGGCGTTTTCCAGATCCATGGGGCTATCGGCAGCCTGATGTCGCAACCCGACGAGCAATTCAGATGCATTTATGGGCATGCTGCTGTGTTCCGCGAACAGTTTCCAATTAATACGTTCATTGAAGCCTGCGACAATCATCGGCTGGAGATTCGGGCAGAGATGGCAGAAAACGCACCCTTCTGTCATCCCTTCTACGCCATTATCGCCGGTCAGATGGAAGGGCTGACTGAAACCCTCGGGTATCCGCGCAGTGAGATCACGATGAAAGCCGTCGCCGGTGGCGCGATCTATACGATCGATATTCCGAAACGGGGATTGTTCTCCCGCTTGCTTCGATTACACCGCTGGTTGGCCAGTTCTCGTCTGATCACATTGGAGTTCGCGCGCCTGCAGGAAAGGTATACATCGCTCGAACAACGGCTACTCACACAAATTCAGGTAGACGCGCCTGTTGCGCACGAAAGGGATATTGAAACCCGCAACTATCAACTTATCGGAGAACACGTCTCTGACGTTATCTGGGTCATGAACCTGCAAGGGAAAACCACCTATACCAGCCCCTCTATAACCAAAGCACTGGGGTATGAGCATCGCGGTTTTCAGGCGCAAGCCGCCATCCCGGGGCCGGAATTTGAGCGCCTGGCGGACGCCGTCGGCACTTTGATCAGGGCAAGACGCGAAGGCAGCAGCAGGATAGAGATTCCCATAAGACACGCTACCGGAGGGCTACATCAGTTCCACATTCAACTGGTGACAAACCAGTTGGGTAAACATCGCGAACGGGTAGTGATATGCATCGGCAAGGACGTATCAGATACACACCGCCTGGAAGCAGAACTTCAGGCAAGAGCCAGTAGCTATCAAGCGATTATGGACTCGGCGCCCGATGCCATCCTGACCTTTGGTGAAGACTTTGTCATCACCTATGCGAACCCGGCGACGACAGACGTTTTTGGCTACAGTCACGCACAGATTATTGGCCTGTCACTCAAGGCACTGCTGCCAGAGACGCTTGCTGCAAATCAGTTACACGCGCTCTACCACCGGGACACGCAAACCGCGCTGGCTGGCATTGAGATGCAGGGCATTCGCAAGGACAGAAGTCTGGTACCCGTTGAGGTTTCGATTTCATCCCAGGACGTCAACGGGCAACTGATGCAGACATGCATCGCCAGGGATATTGGCTCACGCAAGCGAGGAGAACAGGAACGTGCAGACCTGGCGCTGCAGCTTCAGGCGTCGCAGAAGATGGAATCAATCGGTCAACTTTCCGGCGGTATCGCTCATGACTTTAACAACCTGTTGATCGCGATCCTGGGATACGCTGACCTTGCCAAGGCGACTAAAAAACCTGAAAACCTCGAAAAGTACCTCACCGAGATCAAACGTGCCGGCGAACGTGGTACTGAAATGACCCAGAAGCTGCTCACCTTCAGCCGACAACAAGCCATAGAACCGGAACTCGTCGATGCCCTGACGTTGCTCACCGGTGTTCATGAAATGATTAATCGTCTGCTACCGGAAAACATCGACATCCAGTTTCGTTGCGATCAGCAGAATATTCACCTGTTTGCCGACGCAACCCAGATCGAGCAAGTATTGATCAACCTTGCCGTCAACGCGCGAGATGCCATGCCATCTGGCGGCACCATCACGATCAACATAGCAACGGCTGTCAAGGATCAGGTGGATTACGCTCTGATAGAAGTGTCAGATACCGGTATTGGCATGGACGACGATCTGCTAGCGCACGTGTTCGAGCCGTTTTATACCACCAAACCCGAGGGCAGTGGCACGGGGCTTGGGCTTGCCGTTGTGTTCGGCATCATCGAACAACATCACGGAAAAATTGAAGTTGCCTCGCAACTCGGTACCGGCACCACCTTCAGTATCTTTATCCCGCTGGCCATACCAGAAGGGAGCGAAGCAGGCGGACCTGCGGCAGGCGGCCCTCAATCCGCAAAAGCTGCCGGCGCCGAAACAATCTTGATTATCGAAGATAACACCCAGGTCAGAGATCTTGCCCACCTCATCCTGTCCGGTGCAGGTTACAGCGTCATAGAGGCCGATGACGGCGCCGCAGGGGTTGCGATGTATCGCGAGCATGCCGAAGACATTGATCTGGTCCTGATGGATGTGATCATGCCTAAAATGGGTGGCCAGGAAGCGGCCGAAAAAATTCAATCAGAGTTCGGGGATGCCCGCATCGCCTTTACCAGCGGTTACGCGCCCGGCAGCCCACAGACCCGATTCATCGATGACAACCAGTTGCCGTTAATACCGAAACCTTACGGCACAGCCATGCTGCGCGCCCAGGTTGGCGCCCTGCTTGATGTGCCCAGCATGGCACAGGTATCAACGGACACAGGTAAGAAATCGCTGGGCGGCCGTTAGACCTCAATTTTGTTTTTGGCTAATATGGCGGCCCCTCGCACCTCTAATCGCCGACAACCGCAGCGTCTAAACTATGAATCTAAAGAAACACCTCGACCAATCTATCGAGCGTTGCCTGGCAGATATGGGCTACGAGCAATCGCCCGCTGTCGTCAAGCAAGCAACCAAACCCGAATTTGGCCACTATCAGGCCAACGGTATTATGGGTGCTGCCAAGAAAAACAAACTTAATCCCCGGGATCTGGCTACTACAGTCATAACCCAAATAGCTGAGGGCGAACTCAAGGAACACCTGTTCCTGGAAGTCGCCGGGCCCGGTTTTATTAACATTAGGCTATCACCCACTTATCTTGCTCAACAACTTCAAGTCGTCGCCGCCGATGCAAGACTTGGCATCTCCAAGGACGACCGACAGAAAATCCTTGTCGATTATTCATCACCTAACCTCGCCAAAGAAATGCACATCGGGCACCTGCGCTCGACCGCAATCGGCGATGCAGCAGTGAGAGTGCTGGAGTTTCTTGGCAATGAGGTCATCCGAGCAAATCATGTCGGCGACTGGGGCGCGCAGTTTGGCAGCTTGCTCGCCTATATGCATCGACTGGAAAACGAGGGTGCCACGCTCGCCACAGAGCTCAAGGACCTTGAGATCTTTTATCAGAAGGCCAGCGAACTGTTTAAAACTGACGAACAATTCGCAGCAACAGCCAGAGAGTTTGTGGTCCGCTTGCAATCCGGTGACGAAACCTGCGTCACACTTTGGCGACGGTTCATTACGGAGTCGATTAACCACTGTCAGGCGATTTACGATCTGCTTGATATTTCACTGACACCCGGGGATGTCCGTGCCGAAAGCGCCTACAACGATGACCTTGCGTTGGTCATCGAAGAGCTGACCACGGCAGGACTGATTACCGAATCGGATGGTGCCAAGTGTGTTTTTCTGGATGAATTCGTTGGCAAGAATGACGAACCGATGCCCGCAATCGTTCAAAAGTCAGACGGCGGTTTTCCTTACATGGCAACCGACCTGGCGGCAGCCAGATATCGTGGCGGTGACCTGGCCGTAGATCAGGCACTGTATTTCGTGGACGCCAGACAGGCACTGCATCTCAAACAGCTCTATGCCGTTGCCCGCGAGGCCGGTTATATCGGAGAGCACCAAAGGTTTGCTCACATTCCCTTTGGCACCATCCTCAACAAAGAGGGCCGTCCCTTTAAAACGCGTGACGGCGGTGCAGTAAAACTTGCGGACGTTGCTGCGGAAGCCATCGCCAGAGCTCGCACGCTGGTCAGTGAGAAAAATTCAGACCTGACCGACGATCAGAAAAACGAAATCGCCAGGGTTGTTGGAGTTGGGGCCATCAAGTATGCCGAGCTCTCGAAAAACAGAACCACAGATTATATTTTCGACTGGGACACCATGCTCTCCTTCGAAGGAAACACGGCGCCGTACCTGCAGTATGCCTACACCAGGATCCGGAGCATCTTCCGGCGAGCCGGGGAAGTATCTGTGAGCCAGGACCAGGCAATTGAACTCAGTGCTGAACATGAAATCGCACTCGCCCTGAAACTGCTGCAGTATGCCGAGGCCATTGATTCTGTGACAGATGACTACCAGGCTAACATCCTGTGTAACTATCTGTTTGAACTCGCACAACAGTTTATGTCCTTCTATGAAAACTGTCCGGTTCTCAAGGCAGAAGCGCAGGTACGACAGTCGCGCTTGCATCTCTGTGATCTGAGCGCCAGAACCCTGAAGCATGGCCTGGGCTTGCTGGGTATCAGTACCGTGGAACAAATGTGACGCTGGCCCTGGTAGCAGCACAATCGCTTAATCGCGTTATCGGCAATGGTCCCGACATACCGTGGCGGGTGAAAGGCGAGCAGAAGCTATTCAAAGACATCACCATGGGCGGCACCCTGATTATGGGTCGCAAGACGTTTGAGTCCATCGGTCGACCACTGCCCGGCAGAGAAACCATCATCGTTACTCGAAACCCCGGATACCAGATCGATCAGTGCCATACGAGTCAAAGTTTGACTGCCGCGATTAAGATGGCAGACACCTTTGAACGGCCTGTTTTCGTGGCCGGTGGTGGTGAACTCTACGCCCAGGCCTTGCCGCTGGCAGATCGCCTGCACTTGACCGTGATTCAGGCTGAGGTGGACGGCGACGTATTCTTTCCGCCGGTGCCGGACGATTTCAAACTCGTGCGAGAACAGAATTTCCATTCCAACATTGACTATACTTACCGCTACTTCGAACGAAACTGAGAGACCAAAATGTCATTTAAAAACCGCGTTACCGAAATGCTCGGTGTCGAGCTACCTATCGTACAGGCGCCCATGGGCTGGATCGCTCGCTCACAACTCGCCAGTGCCGTGAGTAACGCTGGTGGCATGGGTATTATCGAAACTTCTTCGGGCGAGTTAGACACGATTAAAGAAGAAATCAAAAAAATGCGGGACCTCACAGACAAGCCGTTTGGTGTCAACATTGCCCAGGCTTTTGTGAAAGACCCCAATATCGCGCAATTCGTGATCGACCAGGGTGTCACTTTTGTGACCACTTCCGCTGGCAGCCCCATGAAGTACACCGCGCAGTTAAAGGCAGGTGGCCTGACAGTATTCCACGTTGTACCAACGCTGGATGCCGCCCTGAAGGCTGTTGATGCCGGTGTCGATGGCCTGATCGTAGAAGGTGGCGAAGGCGGCGGCTTCAAGAACCCCAATGATGTTGCGTCCATGGTCTTGTTACCATTGGTGCGCTCACAGGTGGATGTGCCTATCATCGCTGCCGGCGGCTTCGTTGATGGTAAGACCATGGCAGCGGCATTCTCACTGGGAGCTGAAGGTATCCAGATGGGCACACGCATGGTGTCAGCGGCTGAATCACCGGTCCATCAGAATTGGAAAGATGCGATTGTCGATGCCAAGGAAACCGGCACCGTTTTCCTGAACAGGTTCCATTCACCGGCGTTACGTGCACTGCGCACGGAGCGGACCAGTCGACTGGAAAAGCAACCTGAAACCAATGCAATGGCCGAATTCGGAACAGCGCTGGATCTCTATTTTGGCGGCGATATGGAAGCCGCCATACCCCTTTCTGGTCAGGTCGCCGGCCGTATCGATGCCGTAAAACCAGTCGCGGACATCCTCGGAGAGACGCGAGATGAATTCTTCGCGACAATCCGTCAACTGTCGACTAACTACGGCTAATCCCTGCCTGTGCTGCCAGGACGGGAGTATGGCCGCAATGATTATGCGTACCATTCTCCGGATAGCCTGCAACGCCGGTAACCGCCGCACAAAGATCGATAAACGGTTGGGTCCTGGTATCCGTGCGGCTGGATGACTGCAATCGATACAGAATTTGTCGATTCGTCATCGCCGGGTTTTTTTCCTTCATCAGCGCGACAATGCCGGACACGTAGGCTGTTGCCATGGAGCTACCAGATCTGAACCCATAGGCCGCACCCGGTGTTGTGGTGAGCAGGTTTGTACCTGGCGCCAGAATGGTACCCAGAGGCGTGATCAAGGTATCCTGACCATCGACGGCGGCACCTACCCCGATGACTTCATCAAGGCTGGCAGGAAAAGATTTTTGTTGGCCGACGGTTTCGTCTACCGCTGCAACGATGGTGATACCCTGTCGGTAAGCGGCACGAATCAGCCTCGTGATTACCGGGTCCCATGGACCGGCGAGGCTTAGATTAAGAACATCTGGTTGCTGTATCAGCACATCGTTGAGTGCCTGGATGATGGAGACGGAGTCACAACTCGGTCGTTTCAGACCGGTTGTCTGATGACAAGCTTTGAACACCATCAGCGATACATCAGGTGCAACACCAACAATCCCAACATCATTATTCGCCGCAGAGCCAATGACACCCGCGACCGCTGTGCCATGTTCGTCATCGTCAAACAATGCCGGGTCATCACCCACAAGATTTGAACTATAAACAATGCGGCCGGCAAGCTCTGGATGATGGCGATCGACGCCCGTATCAATAATGCCGACAGAGACATTCTTACCCGTCGACATGCTGTGAACCAGATCCAACCTGCTCGTTGTTCCGGAAGACTGCAGGGAGTAATACGGATCGTTGTATGCCATCAATTTGAAAGGTTGTACGGACTGCACTGACTCCACCCGACGATCTCTTGCCAGGGCATCAATGACCTCGGCGACTGAGCGCCCGCCATCAACCTCCACAACCACTGCTTCGAGATTCAGTGACCGGAGCGGAAACTGTGAAACCTTGCGAAGGCCATGGGCACTCAGCACGGCCGGTATCAACTGCTGGTCGATACCGGCAGCAGTCGCGCCGCTGCTAAATCCACTGACCAATGATCCGTTACTGGTCGCCGACAGATCAGCGCGGCCAATGTCGGGCAGGTCCCCAGCCTCCGGTAATGCGATGGTAAACAAGACGCTATTGGCAGAGGCAACCGGTTGCGATTCAGAGGCTGCACGCTGCTTGTTTGCGGCAGGCGTTGCACACGCCGACAGCCAAAGCGCTGTCAAAACCAGGCAGCTAGTCTTCCAGAAAACGCGCATAACGCACTCCTTCGACGGCCCGAATGCGCTCAAGATAAGTCGCCGGCGCCTGTCCAACCGGCACCATGATCTCAACGACATACGTTCCCTGCTCATCAGGGCCACTGATAATATCTGACCGGGTTTCAATCAAGGCTTCTCTCAGCGTAATCGCCGGGATAGGCTCAACAAAATTAAGCGCCAATCGGGTTCTCTCACCCCTGATGGTCGCCTCATTGGTCAGGGTCTGAAACTCGGAAACACCCGTGATCGTTGGCCTGATCAACAAAGACGCCAGGACCAGCAGCACAACCCCTGCCGCAATGGCATGCTTCGGCTTAAAAACTCTGCCACGAACACCAGGCACCACGGCTGCCGCCTCCTCAAGACTGCGGCGGTTTTGCTCGGCCGATTCAATTCTCTGCCACGTTCCCTGCAGCGATGCTCGGATATCCGTCTGTGGCTCGTCGCTTTCCTGCACCGACTGCATCAACTGTTGCTGCCGATCACGTTCCTGACGACACAATTCACACCCCGCGAGGTGATTGAGCACCTGTATCCGTTGCTTGGGCGCCAACGTTTCGTTCAACAGCCAGGGCAGTAGCAACATGATCCGATCGTGTTCCTTAGCGGTCATCGCGCTGCGCCTCCTGATCATGGTCAGCCGCTGCAGACCTGAATTTGTCAGGTTGTTGGTCACTGCCTTTGGCCAGCGGACCGGTCCAGTCATCTCGCAAAGATTGACCGGCCAGGGCCGGCAGCAGCACTTCAAGTTTCCGCCTCGCGTGAAACATACGGGTCTTAACCGTATTCACCGGGCAGTCCATGATTTCAGCGATTTCCTGGTACGAGCATCCGTAGAAGTAGGTCAGCTCAACCACAGAACGCTGATCAGCAGAAATCTGCTCGAGCCCGCTGGCTAACCAATCCTGCAAACCTATTCTCTTTATCAGGTCGCACTGGTCCTCCCGTTCATCCTCTGCATACTCCATGGCCTGCTGTTCCGGCATGCGTTTGAGCCGATCCAGCGCCTTAATGCCTTTCAAATAGGCAATGCCAATAATCCAGGTGGTCACCTTGGATCGCCCTTGAAAATCTGCTGCCTTCTCCCAGACCACGTATAAGGTGTCTGAAACCAATTCTTCAACCAATTCAGGTCTTCTGACGAGCCGATTCAGATACCGCGTAAGTTTCGGGTGAAGTTCCTCATAAAGCTGTTCAAACGCCAACCTGTCCTTCACCGCCACGCGCTGCAGCAGTTTCAGGTACGCCTGATCCTCATGACCGCGGTCTGTTTTTAATTCATGTATGGTCAAATTCCGTTTCTCGCAAATATCCAGCAGTGATCAGGTTAAATCGCCCTGTCCTTTAGTCACTCCAAAAGGCCGAATAGTTCAACCAACCCGTCGGACTCAAGGACGACCGGCCCATGCCTTTGTTAGGATAGACCTGCAATGACAACGCTTATGACCGGATTTAAACGCAGACGACTGCTGGCTGTAGCCATTCTGCTCGGGCTGCTCAGCGTCTTCCCGCCACTCAGTGCCGATTTCGAATCGGCCTCTGAAGCCTATCGCAGCCAGAACTATGCGGTTGCTTTTGAACTTTTCTCGGCCCTGGCGGAGGCTGGTGATGCACGGTCCCAGACAGTTCTGGGAATTATGTACAAATACGGCGAAAGCGTGCCGATTGACCTTGAGCAGTCATTCGCCTGGTACAGCAGAGCGGCTGAACAGGGTTACCCACCGGCACAGTACAATGCTGGCGTTATGCTGGTTGACGGTATCGGGGCTGAACAGGATACAGAACAGGCCATTATCTGGCTGGAGCAGGCGGCCGCAGCAAACTTTGATCGGGCTATCAACAAACTCGCCGAAATTCGGGGAGAGGTCGCCCTGCGACCACTGGGTACAGAGCCCATCGCCTGGTCCAAGCAGTGGAATCTGCGCCTGCCAAACCACATTCGATTCGCTGACGAAACGGTCTCAGAGGACAGCCTGAAGGTCTTTCGGGTTCAACTTGGTGCCATGAGCAGCCCTGGTGCAGCCCGGCTACTCTGGTTAGAAGCGCGAGCCGGCAACGAGCACCTGCTGGATGTCTACCAGCCGATCTTTCGCCAGGGCACTTATAGAAACAGTCCGGTCTGGCGGGTTCAGTTCGGACAATTCAGATCCCGCCCTCAGGCCGAGGCAATCTGCCGCGACTATCTGGATCAACCTGATAGCCGCACGGGGTGTCTGGTTGTACTTACAGACTAGCGCCCCCCGGCAGATAGGATTCTCTGTTATTTTACGACCCCTTAGGTAATAGCACTTATTCAGTTGCTACGTTAACTTACCCGTTAAACAGGTCTCTCTTAGGACACAATGATGAATCAGGCAATCTCAATGGACGCCAGTCCACAGTTCCCGGACCTGCTGAGGTCCTGGCGCAAGTTGCGCAAACTGAGCCAGTGGGATCTCTCGCTGTCTGCCGGCATCTCTCAACGCCATCTCAGTTTTCTTGAGTCGGGACGATCCTCGCCCAGTCGCGAGATGGTTTTGAAACTGGCCGGCAGCCTTGAAGTACCCCTGGAAGAACAGAACAGCCTGCTGGGCAGTGCCGGATTTGCCCCCATGTTCCGTCAGGCGCCGCTGGATGATGACAGCCTTAAGCAGGCGCGCCAGGCATTGCAGATGATGCTTGACCACCACGAACCGTATCCCTGTCTGGTGGTCGACAGGAACTGGAACATGCTGATGACTAACAACGCAAATCTGCAGCTGTTCTCACGTTTCGTCGATCCTGTTAACGTCTGGCGCGAGATTGACGACCCCGACCACCAGAACCTGGTGAAGCTCGCACTGCACCCACGAGGTCTGAAACCGTACATCAAAAACTGGTCCCTGTTCGCCGCCTACTTCCTGCACGGACTACATCAGGAGTTACGCAACAACCCCTATGCCATCGACACCCGCGCGCTTCTGGAGGAGGTCACCAGCTATCCGGACGTCGATCAGATCAGCCTTGGGGACAGTTCGCCGCAAACCCTGCCATTTCTGACCATGGAACTGGTCTCGGAAACTTTTGCCATTAACCTGTTCTCGATGGTCAGCTCTTTTGGCAATCCCTATGATGCGACCCTGCAGCAACTGAAAATCGAAACTTTCTTCCCTGCAGATGAAGACTCGGAACAGGCGATCAGAGCGCTGTCTTTCTCTTAGTCAGTTGCTCTCGCCGATCGGGTTCCGTTGTATTGCACCGGAGAGTTACTTAACATCCGACCCCTTTCGTATCAGCTAACAGAATTTGTCAGGTAAATCGACTATGGATATTGAGTTCAGCCCGGATGATCTGGCCTTCCAGAAGGAAGTCCGCGAATTTATTGACGCCAACCTGCCTTCCGGTATGGAACTGTGGACAAAGCGAGCTGAGTGGTTCGCCAAGCTGCAAGAGAAAGGCGGCTGGGACGTGCCTGGCTGGCCCCCGGAATTCGGTGGCCCTGATTTCACACCAACCCAGCGGTACATTTACGACCTTGAAATGGGCAAGCAAAGCACCCCGCCACAGTTACCATTTGGCGTAGGCATGCTTGCGCCTGTTCTTATGCGGTACGGCACCAGGGAACAGCAGGACCGTTTTATGCCCGGTATTCGGGACTGTTCGGTCAACTGGTGTCAGGGTTACTCAGAACCGGGCGCCGGCTCGGATCTCGCTAACCTGAAAACCCGCGCCGTCCTGAATGACGCAGGCACTCACTACACGGTTAACGGCCAAAAAATCTGGACCACGCTGGCCCACATCGCCCACTGGATGTTCTGCCTGACACGCACCTCATCGGACGGGGTTAAACAGGAAGGAATCACCTTCTTGTTGATACCCATGGATGATCCCGGCATCGAAGTGAAACCGATTATCACGCTGGGCGGCGCCCACAGCGTCAACGAGGTGTACCTGACCGATGTTCAGGTCCCCGTCGAGAACCGTATCGGCGAAGAAGGCAAAGGCTGGACCTACGCCAAAGGTCTGCTCGTGCACGAGCGTAAGGGACTCGCCGGCATTCAGAACTCGGTCATGGCGCTGGCCCAGGCCAAGGAAAACGCAGAAAGTATCAAGGTCGGTGAAGGTACCCTGATGGACGTCCCCGCGTTCCGCAACAAGGTCGGCGCCATTGAAGCTGAACTCATGGCGCTGGAATTCACCGAACTGCGAACCCTCGCATCGATCAGCGCCGGTGGTGATCCCGGTCCTGAAGCTTCCATCATGAAACTGAAGGGCACCGAGATTCAGCAACGCATCAGCGAGCTGAACCTGGAAGCATCAGGGATTTTTGCCGCCCCATGGGGCATGTCTTCACCTGGACCTGGCTTCGCCAGAGGCGCAACCGCTAATTATCTTGGTGGTAGAGCCACGACCATTTACGGCGGTGCCAGCGAAGTGCAAAAAGACGTCATCTCTAAAAACGTACTGGACCTGGGCTAAACATATGGACCTCGCATTCACACAAGAACAGACCATGCTGCAAGACAGCATCCAAAAGTGGCTTGAGGACAACTATGACCTCACCACGCGTAAGTCTCTGACCGAGCTACCGACAGGTTTCAGTACCGAGCATTGGCAAACCTTCGCTGAACTTGGTTGGCTGGCGATTCCGTTCGATGAGGACGCTGGCGGCTTTGGCGGCGATGCCGTTGACATCATGCTCACTATGGAAGAATTCGGTAAAGGTCTGGTCGTAGAACCTTATCTGGCTACCGTTGTGATGTTCGGTTCCGCGATCAACCTTGGCGGCTCAGCAGCACACAAGGCTGACATCATCCCAGGAATCATCAGCGGCGAATTGATGGGAGCCTACGCCTACGCAGAAGCAGACGCCCACCACAATGACTTCAGTATCAGGACAACGGCAAAGCGCGATGGCGACTTTTACGTTATCAACGGTCAGAAGTCTGTCGTGCAAAACGGCGACAGCGCTGACAAGCTGATCGTGACAACCCGCACCTCCGGCGATGCCGAAGATGAAGCGGGCATCACGCTGTTCGTCCTGGACAAGACTGTTGATGGTCTCACCATTGAAGGTTATCCAACCGTCGACGGGTTACACGCCGCTGAAATCAAACTCGACAACGTTCGAGTATCTGCCGCAGACATCGTCGGCGAACTCGATCAGGGTGCATCCATCATACAGGCGGTCGCCAATCGCGCGATTCTGGCACTTTCCGCTGAGGCGGTCGGGGCGATGGAGGTGCTTTACCAAAGCACTATCGAGTACACCAAACAGAGGGAGCAATTTGATCACCCACTGTCGGAGTTCCAGGTACTGAAACATCGCATGACCGAGATGTTCATGGAGCACAGCCTGGCCAAGTCGCTGTGTATGAAAGCCACGATGCTGGAAACGCAAGCGTCAGCAGACACACAGCGAACCATACACGCACTGAAGTATCTGATCGGCAAAGCCAGTCGTTTTGTCGGTCAGAACGCCGTTCAGTTGCACGGTGGTATGGGGATGACGGAGGAACTCGCTATTGCCCATTACTTTAAACGGTTGATGATTATCGACGCACAATTCGGCAACACGGATCATCATCTGACGCGCTTTGTTTCTGAGTGAAACCGCGTCAGAAACGGCCCTGTAAAACCGGGCGCGATGCCTGCCGCTTACGCTAGAATAGCGTGATGCAAGACGCTGAAACAATCGTTCAGGAACCCGCGGGCCCGGCGCCGAGGGCCACCTGCCCGAATTGCCAGGCGCTAATCTCCGGCCCTTTTTGCGCGACCTGCGGACAACAGCAAACTAATCTGAATCGACCGATCTGGTTTCTTATCGGAGAATTACTTCGCGATCTGTTTGACCTTGATTCCCGGGTTGTCCGGACGCTCAGATCCCTGTTGTTCCAGCCCGGTCATCTGACCCGGGAATACTTTGCCGGACGCCGGACCCGATATACCCCACCCATCCGGCTGTATCTGATTGTCAGTTTTCTATTTTTCTTCGTCATGCCGGTGCTATCAAATCTCGTCCAGTTAAGGGAGGCGCAAAGCACCACTATTGAGATCAACGAAGATATCGATGCGCCCGTTGACGGAGATTTTAGTGGGATGACCTTCGACTGGCTCAGCGAATCTGCGAACCAGCAACTGCAGAACACCATGGAGACCCAGATAGAAAAAGCACTGACGCTTGCCAGAGATGATCCCACACAGCTCTATGGGGAACTGATGGATTATATGTCCGGCGTCATGTTTTTTATGCTGCCACTGTTTGCCGTGTTCTTGAAAATGACCTACCTGGGCAGTGGCATCTACTACGCAGAACATCTATTGCTCGCCGTGCACAACCATTGCTTTCTTTATCTGGCCCTGATCACTTCCGCTTTGCTTGATCTTTCCAGCATCGGTCCCCTGGGTGCCGCTGCTGGTTTCGCTGATGGTTTGCTGTTGCTGTGGATACCAATCTATCTCTTTATGAGCCTGCGAACGGTGTTCGATGAATCCTTCGGCCTGACAACCCTGAAGTTTTTATTCCTGGTGATTTGCTACGCTATCATCGTCTCAATAGGTGTTTCTCTCGCCGTGATCATGGGTCTGTTTACGCTATGACTTTTGAGCTGACCATCACCTTAAGGGAACTTGGCATCTCCGAGGAAACCGAGCAGAACTGTCCATTGCCCCGCTTTTCGGAACCCGAGCATCTGGTCCCTGTTGGCAACGACATGTTCGGCAGACCCCAACAGATGACCGCCGAGGCACACAGCGCCTGGTTAGCGATGAAAGCTGCTGCGCTGGAAGACGGTATCGAGTTGCAACTGGTTTCTGCCTACCGCTCCATTGAGTACCAGTGTGAACTCATCAGAGAAAAACTCGCCAGCGGGCGCAGCCTGGAAGATATCCTCTCCGTAAACGCGATTCCCGGCTACAGTGAACATCACACAGGCTGTGCGGTGGATTTGCATGATGGCGACGGCCCGCCACTGGAAACGTCATTCGAGCAACAACCCGCGTTCAGGTGGCTCTGTAAACACGCCACAAGATTCGGCTTCAGGATGAGCTTTCCAAAAGACAACGACTCGGGTATCACCTACGAGCCCTGGCACTGGTGTTACAAGGGCAGCTAGGAATACTTTTTCATTTTCTCGGCAATGAGCTTTTTCTGTGCATCGCTCAAAGCGGCAGCAGCCTGCTTCTTTTCCTTGGCAAAAACATACTTTTCTCGAATGACCTGCCTTGATTGAATACCGCTGCCTTTGAGATAACCCCAGGCATCTTCAACCATCGCGGGATTGCCGCACAGTAGAAAGTGATCGTTTCCAGCATCGGGCGTCAGCGAGGGCAACTGCCCGGTGACATAGCCATTGAATTCATAGTCCGCCGCAGCGGTTTCCCGCGAAAGACATAACCGCAGTTCAAAGTAGTCATTGGCAGATTCGTACTCGCGTAACCAGTCACCATAGATAAACTCGGTTCGATCTCTCACCCCGAGCAGCAGGATCACCGACGGGTAATCGAGTTGTTCCAACTGACGGAGGATCGGCATATAGGGTGCAAGCCCAACACTGGTCGCCACCATGACGAGTCTGCCGGGCGTCTCTTTGGGCAGTGTTAGCCGGCCAAAAGGTCCAGTAACGCGGGCTGTCAGACCCGCCTCGCAGTCAAACAGGAGTCTGGTGGCGCGTCCACCGTCCACTTTGGAGATAACGAGATCCAGTGCCGAGCCATACAGTGTTTCGAAATTACAAAGACTGTAGCTCCGCTCAAACTCACCGGCCTCATCGGTAAACACAAATCGATAAAACTGGCCGGGCAGGTAATCAAGATTCTGCCCATCTTCACGAATAAACTGAAAATCTCGGGTCGATGCACTCAGTTCTCGGACGCGCTGAAGGCGGACGTTAAAGGATTCTGTACTCACTCCTGATCTACCGCACCCATGAAATCAATATCGCGTTCCTCTCCTTTGGGAATCGGCACTTCAACAATCCGTTCCGGGACGTCGTCATATTCCAGCCGGAGCGCACGACACATGGTGGCATGTAACTCATAAGTGCAGGTAGTGTAGGTCAGCTCCAGAATTTCCTCATCTGACAGATGCTGCTTGAGTATCTCGAAAGTCGAGTCCGCAACCCGGCCTCCAGACAAGACTAGATCATCGGTGTAAGCGAGCACTGCCCGTTCAATTTCACTGAAACAATGGCTACTGGCCCAGCCAGGAATGGCCTCGATCTGTATCTCTGAGAATCCAACTGCACGGAGCGCCTTGCAATGCTGGGAAAACACGAACTGGCTGCCCCTGGCAAAACCTGCACGCGCCTGTCCCAGTTCTCGCAATCTGGCGCTGATCTTTCTTTTTTCTGAACGATAAAACTGAAACCCCGCTACCGCGTGTTTGAAACAATCAGGGACAAGTGCGAACACCGTCCACCAGTTGCCCGGTGTGCCAGTTGCCGTACCCGGAGCACTGACCGGGTCCCGGTCACCGAAGAGTGCATCATAAAGCGGCAAAACTGATGGGTCTGCCTGCGCCCGACTGACCTCTTTTAATCTGGGCATTGTGGTTCCTCTTTATCCAGGGATTTATTCGGGATGATAATATCACCGATCAGCGTAATTACCGGATGGAATACTTGATCAGCGGCGCAGTGGCACCTGGGTTTGAACCCGTTCGCGAGGCCTTCCTGGAATTATGGGATGAGGTCGAGATCGGCGCAGGACTGTGCGTCATGATCCAGGGCGAACCGGTGATCGATCTGATCGGTGGGTACGTCGATCGAGCACGGCAACGGCCGTGGCAACAAGATTCCCTGGTGAATATCTATTCAACTGGCAAGGGTATCGTCACGATGGCCATCGCCTGTCTGATCGAAGAAGGTCGCATCAACCACGAAAACCCGGTTGCAGAGTACTGGCCAGCGTTTGGAGACTCACAAAAAGCAGGCATCAGCGTGCGTGATGTCATGGCACACCGATCAGGCATCTTTACGTTTGACCCGCAGATTCTGCCAGAAGATCTTTACCACTGGTCCATTCCGGTCGCCAACATCGCGCAGCAACACCCTGCATGGCAACCCGGGAAAGCCTTCGGCTACCACGCAATCACCTGGGGTTTCATCGTCGGCGAAATAATCAGACGCGTAACAGGAATCTCGCCGGGGCAATACATCCGCGAACGCATCACCAGCCGTTTGCAGGCAGCGGTTTATCTGGGGCTAGAAGAAAAGGACATCAGCAGGTGCGCGGAACTTATTGGGCCCAACCACGCGCGCAAGCGCTTTGCGGCAAGACCAGTGACCAAGACCACAACGTTAGTCAGCAAAGACCCGGTGCTAACCCCCTTCAGGCACATCTCATCCGACGCCTGGCGTACGGCAGAAATCCCGGCGTCCAACATGCACGCCACCGCTAAAGGCCTGGCACGTTGCTACGACGCATTCATCAACGATCGACTCGTCAGCCGATCTACCAGAGAAGATATCGTCTCGGAAGTGACAAGGGGTGAAACAGATCTGGTGCTGGGAAGGACCGTCAGACGGTCGAGCGGTTTTATACTGAACTGTGACGACTGTTACAGCGGGCCCCTCGCCACCAGCTTTGGGCATAGCGGCACCGGTGGTTCAGTGGCTTTCGCCGACCCGAAGAACAACCTTTCCTTTGCTTATGTCATGAATCAGCTGCATCCGGATGGCAAATCCAGATACGCTAGCCTCGTCGACACAACCTATGATTGTTACCGGCAATATCGAGGATTCTGAGCAACCATAGGATCAGTGCGTTTAAGTCGACAGCTGCTCGCGAGTGTGACGCATTTTCTTCAGTTCAAAGGCAGCGGTTGCCGGGCTTGTGAGCTGGCTTAAACGGAAGGGACCGGCCATACGAACACCGACCAGCTCCGCCAGAAACGCACCTACCTGCATCAATGCCGCAATCACGGCACCAAAAAGCGAGGCATACCCAAGCCACACCAGATGTTCCGAAATGGCAAGGTAACCTATCCATAGCGCTATCGGCGTACCGATACTGCCCATGAGATGAAGCACGATTCGAGCACCACCCGGCAAACAGAGATAAGTGCCGTAGCGCATTTTAAAACGCGGCTCGAAGTACCAGAGAAAGGCGTACTCGTAGCGCAATCCGAGCAGCAGGCCCGTCGTAATCTTGATCAGTGGTTGCAGTGTTAAACCTAACAACCCTGTCGCCACAATTGCGGTAATCAGGGTATCGATTGACAACAAAAAACAGGCGGCGATCAGGCCCAGCCACTCACCACCATAAGCCATGGCAAAAGGCATCGCAGGAAAGTTATTGCGCTGGTGAAGCTTGACTGACGTCTTTGAGATTGCATCACTCAGCGCCGCTTTGTCGGTCTGGTTAAGCGCATCCAGTTCGGCCACCAGACGCTGCCATTCGCCACGCCGGTAGTCACCGCGATCAAGAGATGCCTGTATCTCCTGAATGCGCTCAATCACGAAGACACCCTAGCTGGCGTCAGCCCGATACAAATGCACATCGCTCTGTGGATAAGGGATCGTAATACCGTTGTCATCAAGCGCCAGCTTCCCGTTTTCTGTGAGATCAAAGTAAACCCCCCAGAAATCAGCCGCGTTTACCCAGGATCGTGTGGTGATATCAACGGCGGAGTCACCGAGATTGGAAACAACAATCTGAGGCTCGGGGTCCTTTAATATACGCTCGTCTGCGGCAATCAGATCGGTCAGCACCTGCTTGGCCTTCTTCAGATCATCGTCGTAGCCAATGCCAAAAACAATATCAACACGACGCGTGGCCTGAGTTGAGAAGTTGGTAATCGCACCGTTGGAAACCGCACCGTTGGGCACAATAATTGTTTTGTTATCGGGCGTAGTCAGGATGGTACTGAAAATCTCAATCCGCGATACGCTGCCAGAAACCCCGGCCGCATCAATAAAGTCGCCCACCTTATAGGGCCTGAAAATAAGAATCAGCACACCACCCGCGAAATTGGCCAGCGAACCCTGCAATGCCAGACCAATTGCCAGACCGGCTGCACCGAGAACAGCGATGAAAGACGTCGTTTCAATACCCACCATCGACGCAACACTGATCAGCAGCAGTACTTTAAGACCGATACTGATCAGGCTGTTCAGGAAAGACTTGAGGGTCGTTTCCATACCACTGCGCTCAAACCCGGCATTTACGGCGCGACCTATCGCACCAATAATCCACAAACCAACCAGCAGGGTCAGTATCGCCAGCACAAGACCGGGCGCATAAGCCATCGCCAACTCCTGGCCCATTTCGGCATAGTGATTAACCTGCTCAATATCCGGCATTGCTATTGTTTCTTCCATCTTAAGAATCCCCTTTTGTTGGATCGCGTTGAGAGAACATTGTGTTAGATCGCGACGACCGGCGATTATAGCCTCATTTTGGGTTCCTCTGGATACTGTCACGCTTTATTGACGAAGCCCTTTGTGGCACCATCCCGCGTCTTGTCTGCCGCTTTGGATGACCGATTACGGTCAAGAGCTGCAGGAGGGTGTGCTTACCCGGCAACCCGCAACCCAAAGGAAGCCAAAAGCTTCCGAATCTGAAGATTAGATGCGCGATTATTTCATACGACGACTACTGCTCATTCCGCCCACGCTGATCGGCGTCACGATCATCGTGTTTGCCATCACACGACTGGTGCCCGGTGGTCCCCTCGAGCGTGCCATTATGGAGTCACAGCAGTTCAGTACTGCGGGCGCGAGCAGTCAGATGGCTGGCTCAGGCATGGCAATATCCGAAGCGCAGCTGAAAAAGCTTGAGGAATACTACGGCTTCGACAAACCAATCCTGCAGAGTTACCTTGATTGGCTTGGCAAGGTAGTCCGTGGTGATCTCGGCGATTCCTACCGATACAACGAACCCGTCTGGGACGTCATCAAAGAGCGCTTCCCGGTGTCGCTCTACTATGGACTCGTGACTCTGGTGATTACCTATATCGTTTGTATTCCTCTCGGGGTGCTGAAAGCAATCAAGCATCGTACGGTGGTCGACAACGTCACGTCGATACTCATCTTCGTCGGCTATGCGATTCCGGGCTATGCGCTGGGCTCACTGCTACTGCTCTACTTTTCAGTCAGACTGGAGTGGTTCCCCATGGGCGGCTTCGTCAGCCTTTATTTTGAAGACAAAGATTTTTTTGGGCAGGTCACTGACCTGATTTCTCATTCTGTTTTACCCCTGATCTGCTATCTGATCGGCAGCTTTGCACTGGTGACCCTGCTATTGAAGAATCACCTCATGGACAATCTGGCCGCAGACTACATCCGAACGGCGATCGCCAAGGGTGTCTCTTTCCGGAAGGCGGTCACCCGCCATGCGATGAGAAATTCACTGATCCCCATAGCAACGACCTTTGGCCAGAATATTGTGCTGCTGGTATCCGGATCATTCCTGATCGAATCTATTTTTGATATCGATGGTTTCGGCCTGCTGGGTCTGTCTGCAATTCTGGATCGCGACTACCCGGTTGTGATGGGTGTTGTGCTGCTTGCGAGCCTGCTGTTACTGATCGGTAACATCATCAGTGACTTCCTGGTTGCGCTGGTTGACCCGCGAATTCGGTTTCAGTAGTTCATGTTCAATCTAAATCCGCAAACGCGCAAACGACTCAGGAGATTCCGCGAAATCAAACGCGGCTACTACAGCTTCCTGTTCCTGGTTGGTCTACTTATCGTACTGAGTTTTGGCGAGTTGTTGGTTAACAGCAGGGCCCTGGTGGTCAGCTACGAGGGTACACTCTACTTCCCAACTTACACGGCGTTCCGTCCTGGCACCGATTTTGGTCTGGACTATGACTACGAGGTGGACTATCGGGCGCTCCAGCAACATTTCACAGAACAAGCCACAGAAAAAGGCGGCGATAACTGGGTCTTGATGCCCGTCGTCCCCTACAACCCTTATGAAAATGTCGCCAGAGAGGGTGTATTCAGGCCTGAAGCACCGTCATTGGAACATCGCCACTATCTTGGCACGGATACAACCAGCCGGGATATTCTCGCCCGATTGTTCTACGGCACAAGAATCGCCCTGTGGTTTTCCATCGCCTTCATGCTATCGGTCTATGCCATCGGCGTCGCGATCGGGTGTGCCATGGGATACTTCGGGGGTGTCTTCGATCTGGTTTTTCAGCGTTTCATTGAAATCTGGTCCAACATCCCCTTTCTCTACATGATCATTATTGTCTTCAGTGTCATCCCGCAGACCTTTTCGGTACCCGCGCGCATTGGCATCCTGCTGACGGTCATGGTGCTGTTTTCATGGACAACCATGACCTACTACATGCGCACGGAGACTTATAAAGAAAAGGCCCGCGACTATATCGCCGCCGCACGAGTGATCGGCGCATCAAATACCCGGATCATCATGCGACATATTCTGCCGAACGTGCTGTCGACCCTGGTGACATTCATGCCATTTACCGTGGTATCGGCCATTACGGCAATCACGGCCCTGGATTTCCTCGGGTTCGGACTACCGCCACCCACGCCCAGCCTGGGTGAACTGCTTAAGCAGGGTACCGCGACATTGCGCACCGCACCCTGGATCGTCACTTCAGCTTTCGGCACGCTGGTTATTGTGCTGACCGTCGTCACCTTTATCGGTGAAGCTGTCAGGGAGTCTTTTGACCCCAAAAAATTCACTATTTACCGCTAGTTCTCAGGAGCCTCATGTCCACACGAAAACTGATTACCCTGCTTGCCGTATTGCTGCTCACAGCCTGCGGCGGCACTGAAGAAGCCACCGAATCGGACTTTGAACGGATCGATAACACCGAAGAGGTAAAGGCCTACTACGATGAACGTCCGGATTTCTTCACTTTTAAGACCCTGGCCGACCTGCCGACTAACCTGACCTGGGAAAATGGCGACCACCTGCCGGAAATGGGTTCACCACTGGCAAAAAAAGGTGGCACCGAGTATCTGCGTATTCAGGATTTTCCCAGAACCCTGCGCACGACCGGCCCTGATTCCAACGGGTCGTTCCGAATCTATTTATTGGATGACGTCGGTATGGGTCTTGCGGGATTACATCCCAACGAATTCGAGTATTTCCCCGGCATCGCTGAATCCTGGGCTGTCGATAAAGACAACAAGACGGTGTTCGTAAAAATAGATCCCCGGGCGACCTGGTCTGACGGTCATCCAATCACCACTGAAGATTTCATGTTCATGTTTTTCTTCTTCCAGTCCAGCTACATTCTCGCGCCCTGGTTCAATAACTGGTACGGCACCCAGTACACCAACATTACCTACTACGACGATCACACCTTTTCCATCTCCGTACCGGATGCCAAACCGGATATGGACAGTAGAGTATTAGAGCTGAGACCTCAGCCGCGTCACTTCTACTACGAACTGGGCGATGACTTCGTTGAACGCTACCAATGGCGTTTCGCACCGACCACAGCGGCCTACGTGCTGGAGAAAGAGAGCGATCTGCGTAAGGGTCGCTCGGTGATCCTGAGTCGAAACAAAGACTGGTGGGCCGGTGACAAGAAACACTGGCGTTATCGATTTAACATGGACCGGCTGCATCTGGCTGTGATTCGTGACACACCAAAACACTTTGAAGCTTTCAAACGCGGCGACATCGATCAATTCAACCTGAGACTGGCAGAATACTGGTACGAAAAACTGCCCGACACTGATCCGGATGTACAGGCCGGTTACATCCAAAAATCGATGTTCTACAACCAGCATCCGCGGCCAACTTTCGGCATGTGGATCAACTCATCTCAACCCCTTCTGGACAACCAGGACATTCGTGTCGGCATTCACCACGCGGCCAACTGGGATCTGGTGATCGAAAAGTTCTTCCGTGGCGACTATCACCGGATGCGCACATCCTCCGATGGTTACGGCGAGTTCACTCACCCGACCCTGACGCCAAGAGCGTTCAATATTGAACTGGCGCAGGAGGCTTTCGCCCGCGCCGGCTTCAATCAGCGGGGACCGGACGGGATTCTTGTTAATGACGCCGGACAACGACTTTCATTTACTTTTTCAACCGGGTACGAACACTACAAGGACATACTCACCATTCTGAAAGAAGAAGCCATCAAGGCGGGGCTGGAATTGCGGGTGGAAGTCCTGGACGGTACCAGCGGCTGGAAGAAGGTGCAGGAAAAGAAACACGACGTTCATTTCGTGGCGTTTGCCGTTTCTCTGGAGATGTACCCACGCTTTTGGGAAACCTACCATTCCGTCAATGCCTATGATCAGGCCTTTCTTGAGGACGGCAGCGTCAATCCCGCACGCAAAGCCAAGACCCAGACCAACAATCTGGAAATGGTTGCCCTCAAGGAAATGGATGACATGATTGATGCCTACCGTGCCTCGGAAGATAAAGCGGAAATGGTTGAACTTGCCCACAAGATGACCGCGATGCACCATGAATACGCTTCATTCGTCCCAGGCTTTGTACAACCCGGCTATCGCATCGGTCACTGGCGCTGGGTCAAATACCCTGAAGGGTTTAACTACAAATACACGCGGCGCTGGGACCAGGCGTTTGTTCACTGGATTGACCAGGACGTCAAAGAAGAGACCCTCGCAGCCAGAAAAGACGGTCGCGTTTTCGAGCCGGAAATCAATGTCTATGACCAGTACCTGGTGCACTAATGTCACTGCTATCGGTCAATAACCTTGTCACGGAGTTTGATACTGATGAGGGCACCGTTCGCGCTGTAGACGATGTTTCTTTTTCCGTTGAGCCCGGGAAAACGCTGGGGATCGTCGGGGAATCCGGTTGCGGGAAAAGCGTAACCGCGCTTTCTATCATGCGACTTCTGCCACAACCCACCGGCAATGTCGTATCCGGCAGCGTCATGCTGAACGATATTGATCTGACGCAGTTGGCTATCCCTGACATGGAGAGGATAAGAGGCGCGCGTATCGGCATGGTTTTTCAGGAACCCATGACCGCACTCAATCCCGTACACACCGTTGGCCGGCAACTCACCGAGGTGTTGTTGTTGCACAAGGATCTGACGCCTGATGCAGCCATTCGAGAAGGCGTTAACATTCTGGACAAGGTGGGCATACCCTCGCCTGATGTCAGAATGACCGAATATCCCCATCAGCTGTCTGGCGGCATGCGCCAGCGTGTTGTCATCGCCATCGCGCTGGCCTGCAAACCTGATCTATTGATTGCCGACGAACCGACGACGGCACTGGATGTCACCATTCAGGCGCAGATCCTTGAACTGATCAAGGAACTGCAGCGAGAGATGGGAATGTCCGTCATGTTGATCACACATGACCTCGGTGTGATAGCAGAGACCTGCGAGGATGTTGTGGTGATGTACGCTGGCAAGGTTGCAGAAAAAGGCAGTGTATTCGACATCTTTGATCGCCCGGCACATCCCTACACACAAGGACTGCTGGCTTCAATTCCGACACTGGAAACCGAACCGAAATCGAGACTCAATATTATTGACGGCATGGTGCCAGGATTGCTGGATCTGCCGGCTGGTTGCCGGTTTGAAAATCGCTGCAGGCATCGACAGGACAACTGCATCAGCCAACAACCTTCTCTGGAAGACGTCGCAGAAAACCATCAGGTCAGTTGCTTGCACTGGCGGGGAATCGCTTCGTGACGCCAATTCTTAAGGTACGTGATCTGAAAATGCACTTCCCTGTCAAGGAAGGCATCCTGCTACGCGCGGCCAAATACAACAAAGCGGTCGACGGCGTATCGTTTGATATTCAGCCTGGCCAGACCATGGGCCTGGTGGGCGAATCCGGTTGCGGCAAGTCCACGCTCGGACGCTGCATTGCCAGACTATACGACCCCACTGATGGCACAATCGAGTTCGAAGGCACGGACATCACGCGTCTAAAAGGCAACGCCCTGATGCCCTTCCGGCAGGATATCCAGATGATCTTCCAGGATCCGATGGAATCCCTGAACTCACGACATACCGTGGGTGATATTCTGGAAGAACCGTTCATCGTTCAGAAAATCGGCGACCGGACGAGCCGGGCGAAACGTGTCAGAGAACTTCTTGATATTGTGGGACTACCGGCAAGATCGGTCAGCCGATACCCGTTCGAATTCTCAGGCGGACAACGTCAGCGGATCGGCATCGCCAGGTCCATCGCCCTGAACCCCAAACTGATCATCTGCGATGAACCCGTGTCTGCGCTCGATGTTTCTATACAGAGCCAGATTCTGAATCTGCTGGTCGATTTGCAGCGGGAATTTAATCTGGCCTATCTGTTTATTGCACATGATCTGGCAGTGGTAAAGCACATCAGCGACCGGATTGCGATCATGTATCTTGGCAACATTGTTGAAGAGAACGCGGGAGACGCGATTTACCGTGATCCCAAACATCCCTATACGCAATCACTGATTTCAGCGATCCCCATGCCAGACCCCCATCGACAGATTGATCGCATTCTACTCAGCGGTGACGTGCCGTCTCCAATCAACCCGCCTTCCGGCTGTCGCTTTCACCCGCGCTGCCCCAGGGTGATGGAACGCTGCAAGGTTGAAGTGCCGGTCCTGAACGTGCTCGAAGACAGCCAGATTGCCTGCCATCTCGTGGACGTTGCTCAAGATCAAGGATAGACCCACCAGTCCTGTTCTGTGCACAGCAGCTGTTCGTGCAACAGATACTTGCGGTCTGCATCCCGGTTGAAGTGATTTGACCGACTGCAACGGTCTTGTGAAGATAGTTGAAACCCAAGGACACACGTTCATGTCATCGGACAACCCGGACATTTACCCAAGCCAGGAACTGGCACTGATCGAAAAGCTGCGCACCAATATCGAAAGTATTATTCGCAGCAATTCCAAGAGCATCAAATGGCTGCTGACCGCATTCTTTTCAGGTGGTCATGTGCTGCTTGAAGACGTACCCGGCACCGGCAAAACAACGCTCGCCAAGGTGCTGGCAGGATCGATAGACGCGCAGTTCAAGCGTATTCAGTTCACGCCGGACCTGTTGCCATCGGATATTCTTGGGGTCTCCATTTTCGATCAGCAAACCCAGGATTTTCGGTTCAGACCCGGGCCGATCTTCACCCAGATCCTGCTGGCAGACGAGATCAACCGGGCATCTCCCAGGACCCAATCGGCATTACTCGAAGCCATGGCAGAGCAGCAGGTCAGCATCGAAGGTGACCGCTTCGAAATGGACGAACTCTTCTTTGTTATCGCCACCCAGAATCCGGTGGAATTCCACGGTACCTATCCGCTGCCTGAAGCACAGATGGACCGGTTCGCGATGAGTTTCTCGCTGGGTTACGTATCACCAGACGATGAAGTCCGGATACTTGATGCACAACGCCATCATCATCCTATCAACGCCCTTAAACCCTGCCTCTCTATCAGTGATATCCGACAGGTACGCAAAGCGGTTACCGAGGTGCATATCACGGATGAACTCAAAAGATACATTGTAGATCTGGTTGTCGCCACGCGAAGCGCCAGCGGTGTTTCCATGGGCGCGAGTCCTCGCGCAGGGATCACATTGATGAAGGCATCGCAGGCTGTGGCATTGATTGAAGGTATGGACTTTGTTACCCCCGATCACATTCAGGAACTGGCAGTGCCGATTATTGCGCACCGATTGGTCCTGGACTCAGGCTCACAATTCTCAGGCTCACAGGGCGAACAAATTGTGCTTGATATTATCAAGCAAACATCAGTGCCCGCTTAAACAAGATGGCTGCCTTCCGAGAACGGGTATTCCCGACCTGGACCCGGCTTACCAATATCAACCGCCGGGCAAGGCGGCGAACATCCGATCGCGGTCGCTTACTGCAGACGGCAACATTTATCTGCGGTGCTGTGGGTCTCGATACGGACCTGTCATTTGCCTACCAGTTGTTTTCGCTACTACTCTGCACGCTGATTTTCAGTCGCATCAGCCTGAAGTTTCTGATCCCCGAGGTCACACTGAAGCGCCACCTGCCAAAATACGCCACGGCAGGCGAAACACTGACCTACCGAATATCCGTCACCAATGTTGGCTCGCGGGTCGAGCGAGACCTTCGCCTGGTGGACAACCCAAAAATCGTGCCGCCTGACCTGGCGCAATTTCAAAGAAGCCGTGAACCCGGCGAGGAAACCCGCAACGCCTACGACCGCTGGCTGGGGTTCCATCGTTTTATCTATCTCCAAAAACTGAACACCGGAATTAATATCAACATTGCTTCGGTGCCGGATGTCGATTTACGAACGCACGCAGATACCACAGTATCCGCGACAACCCTGCGGCGGGGTACGGTGCAGTTTGAGTCATCGACAATCCTGCACCCGGATCCTCTGGGCCTGAATTTTGGAACGATCAATTTCAGCAACCCGGAATCCCTAATCGTGCTGCCTAAACGTTACGAAATACCGAGGCAGTTTGAATTTCGCGGTGGTCGACATTTTCAACCCGGCGGCGTCAACTCCACCTGGTCAATCGGCGAGAGTGATGAGTTTGTGTCCCTCAGAGACTATCGGGATGGCGACCCTATTCGAAAAATCCACTGGGCCAGTTCTGCGAAACGCGAGAAACCGGTCGTGAAGGAATTTCAGGATGAGTTCTTCGTCAGGCAGTGTCTGGTAACCGACTGTTTTACACAATCACCGAGGGTTTTCGAGGAAGTGATCTCGGTCAGTGCCAGCCTGCTCACCCAGATGGAAAGCACCGATGGTCTGATGGATTTATGTTACTCCGCTGATTCACCGCAAATTCTGACGGCTGGCAGAGGCTTCTCACAGACCTCTGCCCAGTTGGAGGCACTGGCGCTTTTGCAGCAAACCGCAAGCGACCCCGAAGACCTTAAGGAATTGCTCTCTGAACGCGCCCGGTTAATGAGTGGTTGTTTGTTTGTGTTGGCCGGATATGACGAAAAACGACGCGCACTGGTAGAGACAGTCAGGTCAAAAGGCATCGATACCGTGGTCTTTGTGATTATTGATACGCCAGGGGACACGGATTATCCCCAGGATGTTCATGTCCTGTCGGCTGATGACATCGCCAACGGTCTGGCGGCATTATGAACACACCCAAACCACAATATCTGCAAGCCCTGACAATACTTTTCTGGGGCTATCAGACTGAACTCCTCTGGTTCGCTTTGCCGATGGCAATCATCCTCGAAGCCCGTTACTTCGTGAATCGACGCTGGGCGCTGACGACACAGGATTTTTATCGGGTGGCCGATTTAACCAGCGTAGGGCTGGCAGCTATGGTGCTGTTTCTGTTTATGAATCGCCAGGAATATCACTTCATCACCACCCTACTTGCCTGGATACCCATCCTGCTGTTTCCACTGGTTGCGGTGCTGGCGTACAGCACAACACCGAGAATGACGCTGGATGTGCTGTTCTACAGCTTGCGGAGACAACGAGAACCGGTTCAACAGACCTGGGATATGGACTACGTACTATTGGGTGCCTGTCTGCTGGCGGCGAGCTTCAATCAACAGGCCGCCTACTTCTATCCGGTTGCCGGCCTGATTCTCTTCTCGACCCTGTTCCAACTCCGCTCCCAGCGTTTTTCCAATCGTGTCGTCGTCCTCAGTTTGAGTCTTGTATTCCTGGCGGCCACGGCTATGCACACAGGGATTCGGGGCGCGCATCTCAGTTTAAAGAAGCAAACGGAGTTGTGGATCGCCAACTGGATTGCTGAGCGGACAGATCCGCTAAAGACCCGCACTGCGCTCGGGAAGGTCGGGCAATTGAAACTGTCCGACGCTATCGCTTTCAGAATCGCTCCGGCATCCGGAGAACCTGACTTTCCAGCACGTCTTATGGAGGCGGTGTACAACACATCATCAGGCACTGATTGGGAAGTTTTTAATCCGCAGTTTGCCAACATCGATCACGCCGATGATTTCACCTGGCGCTTTATTGGCGATCCCGTTGATAGCTACCCAAAGGCCAGAATCTACCTGGAATTCGACCGCGAAAAATCGCTGATCCCCGTACCGATGGAGGTGGTCGAAGTTGATGAACTTCCGGCGACAGACCTTAGCGTTTCAGAATACGGCAGCGTTCAGGGGGTCGGATTGATCAGGGCGCCTTATTTCCAGGTACGCTATGACAACCAACTGCAACTCGGCAGCCCGCCCACCGCAACCGATCTTGAAATACCTGTCGAACTCAAATCTACACTTGAGCAGGCCCTGACCGCCAGCGGGCAAGAGAACCCTGTTGGCAGAGTGCAGGCATTTTTTAACGATTTCCGCTACACCCTGTATCAGAGCGAAGCGGTACTCGAGAGTAATCCAATCAGCCACTTCCTGCTGGAGAGCAAAGCCGGGCACTGTGAATATTTCGCCAGCACAACAACGCTGTTGCTGCGCCACCTCGGTGTGCCTGCCCGTTACGTGGTCGGGTTTTCCATTCAGGAATGGAATAACTCGCTGGGCATGTACGTCGTCAGACAGCGACACGCACACGCCTGGGCGATTGCGTACATCAACAACCAGTGGGTTGCCGTGGATACGACACCGCAACAGTGGCTTGCCATGGAGGAAAGTCATGCCGGGTTGTTGCAGCCGGTATGGGATTTTTTCGCTAACGGTCAGTTCAGGTTTACGCTCTGGTGGAACGATCAAAAACTCGAGGACTACGAGAGAGAGCTGTACGCAATTGGCGCCATTCTCCTGCTGATTCTAATCTGGCGTATCGCCACCTCTGAACAGGTGATTCTTGAAAGGAAATCCGCAGATGATCAACCTGACCGGTTACGTCCGGGGCAGGATTCACCCTTCTTTCGAGTAGAAGAAACCCTTCAGGCAGCAGGTTATGCCCGGGGTCCCGGCGAACTCATGGCAAGCTGGTTGTTGCGTATCGAACGACCCGAGCTGCTACCCATGCTGGCAACCCACTACCGATGGCGATTCGATCCGCGGGGCGTTTCCATGGAACAAAAAGCTCGGCTCGCAGATCAGGTAAGTGACTGGTTAGCTGCCAATGAAACCCAGGATGCTGATCGCTAATCGGTTGGCCTTTCACGACCCTGTCACGTATTCTCGCCGTCAACTAACCGGATAACACACTTCATGGCCGACACTTCCCCTGAACGCAATACGTTAAGGACTCAATCAGAAACCAAATTAAAGGCAATAGTTCTGACACCCTTGTTGGCGCTATTGGTGGCATGTGGTGGCGGTTCGGATTCATCCGAGAACGTGATCACCAACCCGCCAGAACCGGCTCAAGATGGCATCAGCGGCGTTGCTGCTTCAAGCATTGGGGCTGGCCAGATCAGTATCACCGATGCAAACGGCGACGAGCTTGTGATCGCCTCGGGACGAGAGACCAATCAGAATGGTCGATTCAACCTGGTTTTTTCGGAGTTTGCGATTGAGGCAGGCATTAACCCGCCACTATTGCTGACGCTGCAAGGCAATGGCGCAACCGCAATCTGCGACTACGATCAGGAAGGGGAAAGCGACTGCCTGACCGCAGATGGGAGTTTTGTCGCCTTTGGTGAGCGGTACAATCTCCGGAACGGCTTCCGATTGCGGGCAATTGCAGAAACTTATCCACCGGCGTCGACACCCGAAGACCGCAGTGTCACGGTGAACTTCTCCGCTGCCAGCGATCTGGCAGCGCAATATGCCGTCACCGCAGCCGGTCCGGGCCCCCTGACAGAGGAAATTGTTGCCCTGGCCGAGCGGCAGGCGCTGGGTGCAGTCGAATTCATCACGGGACTCAGCACTGAGGGTAGCGAACTCAATGAAATCAGCATCGCCGATCTGACTTCACCTCAAATCTACGATACGCCGTCTCTGGCACTGGCGTTGTTTTCCGCCTCACTTCAAGGTCAGGTCGACCTTGGCACCGAAAATCTCGCAAATTTCCGGCGCGTTCTGGACACGTTGGAATCGAGTATTCTTCCTGTGCCAGGTTCTTCAGATAACCAACTGCGCGCCACCTCCGAATACCTCGCCAATGCTGTTAATGCTTATCTGTCAGGTGCCAGCAGCTTCCAATTGAGTCTGCCGGAACCATCGGGGGTATTAAACGGCGCGATTACAGCGCAGAGCGTTGCCGAAAATCAGCTTCGCCTGGCTAGTGGCCAAAACATCAGAATAGCGTTGCCTGCTCTGCCCGGTAGTGATGACAGCCTTGCTCGTGGTAAAACCCTGGTCGACCAGATCGCTGCGGTCATGGGTGGGAGTCTTCTGGTCTCAACCGTTGATGCGTTTGGCGGCACTGCAGCCGGTGCCGCGGCAGTGTACGGCGATCAGCTGGCGCTTGTCACAGCACTGACCTCAGGAGAAGTACGAACTGCGTTATCACAACTGGATAACGCCATCGCGACCGCGCTCGCAAGCGGCGAAACCCAACTTTCAGGCACCAACGTCTCCGGTATACTGACCGTTGAAGGCGACAGCGTGTCTTTGGCCAATGCGACATCCACGTCCAGCAACATTCAGACCGGCATCGCCGTCAACCTTACCATTCCGACCGGAACTCGCCTGAACCCCGGTGGTTCAGGCGAGTTTAGTGCAACAGAATTTTTAATGAGTGTGGCTCAAACACAGAACGACCTGACAACCCAACAACTCTTTCAAGGCGAACTAGAACTGCAAATGGTAGACGTGGGAGACACCGCGGATATTGATTCGATTGGCTTCACAGGGGAACTGCGATCTCGCGAGGCACTTGAGTTCAACGGCCAGATCAATGCATTGAACCTTTCAAGAGCAAGCGACCCGGTGATCTCGGGTGACTACAGTGCCAGTTTTATCTTCGATGGTGACTTCACACTATCGCTGGCTGGAAAGCTGGAAAGTCAGCTGGAGACCTATACCGCCAGCACCGCGGGAAACACCGTAATGACCGACCTTTTGACCGCGACCATGACAAACTTGAACGCAACACTTAACCTTACAATCGATAGCGGACAGCAGGTTACCGGCGGCAACATCGTCGCTGCAGAAGAGATCGTCGGCACCATGGATGATCAGGGTTTTGTGAACTTCATTGATGGGACGCAAACCGTGTTACCCGTACCGGTCATATAGCGGTGATCGCGCGAGAACGCACGGGTGTCATCTGTCAGCAGGGCGAGAGTGTGCTCGGTATTGAGCTGGAAGATCCGATGAGCAAGGCACGCTACTGGTCATTCCCAGGCGGCGCGATTGAACCTGGTGAAACGCCGGAGGTTGCAGCAATCCGAGAGACCCTTGAGGAGACTGGCTATCAGGTAACACTGACGTCCGATGTGTTTAGCAATCGCTACGCATTCCATTGGAACGGCAAGGTCTTCGACTGCACAACACACTGGTTCAGCGCTCGCCCGGAACACGACATACCAGCCCTGGTCGATGATGCTGAATACCTGCTAAAGGCTGCCTGGCTAAAGTGGCCAGCCTGCCGACATCAGTTTCTGGATCATGCTGGTATCAACCAGGCTATCGCGCATTTTCTAACCGAGGATAACTAGAGGTCGTCACCCGGCTGATTGAGATATTCAGACAGACCGTAACCAACCCGGTCACCATCCAGGCGATACTCCGTCATTCCCTCACCAATATAGGTGATCTTCTCTGAACGTCGGTTTCGTAGCGGAATAAACCCTTTTACGACACCTTCGACGACGTGCTGGTCGCCATTTTCAAGCGTGACATCGGCTCGCAGCCCACGATGAAAGTCTGTGCCAGGCTCGTATTCCGTATCGAGCTTCACCGCTTTCACCTGAATAAACTCATCACCCTTGTGGAACATTCCTCCAACCCGATCACCAACCACGGACAACACCATGCCCAAATCGTCACCATAGTTGCCGGTAATCCATCGGTAGGAGCGGATAGACTGCCAGAAGCGAGGTCCCCATGAGTGGTCCCGCAAACCGTGACCGTTAATGTTCAGCGTCGTCTCACCTTCTATCTCAAGCGTGCCAGATACACGCATATGCTGTTCATAGTGGGCCCGGGCGAAGTCATTGCCGTCGCCGGGTTCGCCAACGTGGCCATACATCGGACCAACCCCATGGTGACGGAGGTCGAGTCGTATCTTCTTGAACGGGTTACTTTTAAAAGCTTTACCCGGATCTTTCATATCTCTGGGATCAGCCATGTGCAAGGCAGCGCCATCGTAGACGGTCCGAATTTCTTCACCGGGAACGATGACCTCAATGTGAGCACCACCGGCACGCCACTCATCGTTGTTATCGATTTCAGGTTTCTTGTAGTTGAAAAATGCAGAACCGTCGCTGTTGTATACGATAACGGTCATTTCAGCGTAGCGCTCGTTGGCGCGGTTGCCCATGCGAATAAAGCCGCCTCGGCCGTTTTCACGATCAAAAAAATTGAAGTAAACAGACTCGTTAAAGTTTTCCTCAGGGCCCAACGGATGGGTGTAATCATCTTCTGGCGTGACGTTACCAACTATCTTGACCATAACTCCTCCACTGATTGCTCAATCATGCTACATCAGAGATAGGTTCAAGTATAATGACGCCTCCCCCCTGAGAGGGCGCGCCCTTTGGTAGCCAAACAGTTAGATATCAAAACCAGAATGCAGAGGATTATCGCCAATGAAGCGGCGGCCATCGCTGCGATCCAGGTAACCGATGCGTTTGTCGATGCCGTAAACCTGCTGTTCAGCTGCCGCGGCAAGGTTATTACCACCGGGATTGGCAAGGCAGGCTACATCGCCCACAAGTTTGCCGCGACGCTAAGCTCTACCGGGACCCCCGCTTTTTTTGTGCATCCCGCAGAGGCCGGGCATGGTGATCTTGGCATGCTCTCGGAAGGTGATTGTGTCGTTGCTTTCTCAACCAGCGGCAAGTCCAACGAAGTCCTGGAAATGCTCGAAATCGTCCACAATCTCGGTGTAGACCATGTTATCGGGATTACGTCTCACGTGGACGCTCCACTGCGGCAACTGAGTGAAGTTGTGCTCGATATGGGACCAGATATTGAAGAACCCTGTCCTATTAACCTGACGCCCAGCGCCACCATTGCAGTGATGCTGGCCATCAGCGATGCGCTGGCGCTGACGCTCATGGAACTCAAAGGTTTCACCAGAGAGGACTACCATGCCCGGCACCACCGGGGTTACCTTGGTTCTATCACCAGACCCGCAAAAAATTACGACAATCAGTAAGCGTGATCCAGGTGAGCCCGAATACCGTCAACCCCGCAGATATCGCCGATGCCTATCTGAAGAAGCTCAAGACCCAGGTCGCAGCCTTGAAAGCAGACATTCATGTTGTCGGCTTCATCGCAACCGATGACAAACCATCACTGGCCTATGCCAATGCCACGCGTCGTGCCTTTACCAGGGCAGGTTTCCACTACGAGCTAAAACAGGTCCCGCGACTCGCTCTTGAGCAGGCTATTATCGATGCCAACGATGACGACGCCGTACATGGAATCTTTATCTATTTCCCGGTCTTTGCTAATCAGGAAGATGACTACCTTCGAAATCTCGTTCACTACACCAAGGATATTGAAGGAGGCAGTTCTTACTGGACCCGAAAGCTCACCGCAAATGATCGCCATGTCAGCGGTAGCGATTCCCGGAAGAAAGCACTGATTCCCTGCACCCCGCTGGCAATCGTCAAGATACTCGATGAAATCGGCGAATATGGTGATGGTGCAACGCCACTGGCGGGCAGCACGGTAACTATCTTTAATCGCAGCGAAGTCATCGGGCGCCCACTCGCGGTCATGATGTCTAACGATGGTGCAGAGGTGTTCTCGTTCGATGAAAATGGCCCGCTGCGTTTTCGCAGTGGTCATCCTGAGGAAGTCAGCATCAACCGATACCAGGCACTTGAGCGCTCAAATATCGTCATCACCGGCGTGCCGTCCCAGGATTTCAAGATTTCCGCACAGGAAGTCTCGGAAAATGCCTTGTACGTGAACTTCTCATCCGAACAGAACTATAACGAGAACCTGGAATCGCACGTCAGGGTCTTTGTTCCAAGGGTGGGACCCATGACTGTTGCCATGTGTATGCGCAACACGCTTCGTCTGTTCGAGAACTTCCACCAATGAGTGAATTCGAGTCACTGCGCCTGGCAGACTATCTTGCCGCCATTGCTGCAAGAAAATCCACGCCTGGTGGCGGCAGCGTTGCCGCCGTCGTCGCAGCGGAAGCCTGCGCGCTGATGGGTATGGTTGCCCAATTCAGCAAGGGCGAAGCCTTCGAAGATATCATTACGTCAATTGACAGCGCGATTGCGCAACTCAAACAACTCGCCAGCGATGATGTAGCCGCTTTTAAAAACGTTATGCAGGCTTACCGGGGTGATGGCGACTTGCTGGCCGCACAGCACCAGGCTGCGGACGTCCCGGCGAAAGTGATCAACCTGTGTCTTGGGCAACTGGATACGCTTGAATATCTCGCGGCCAACGGCAACGCAAACCTGATCTCTGATGTTGCCATCGCCGCGCTGCTGATGGATTCGGCAATAAAATCCAGCGAATTGAATATCCTGATCAATATAAAGGACAGCCCGTCTCAACCTGCCGCGCTTAAAGCTGTACTCGATTCCCTACCAGCGGCAACGACGCGACTGGCGTATGTCACCAGTACCGTCAGAAGTGGCCTGCAGTGATTCGGAGGATCGGTCTTTGTCTGGCACTGCTACTGGCTGGTTGTCAGCAGATTCCGGAACCCGGTGAATCCGGCGAACCCCGGTCATCGAGCTCTGCCAACCGTCAGTTTGAAGCTGCCATCGCCGGCAAACTTATCAACGACGTGCGGACAGGCATCAATCAATACGAGGGTGCAGAACGCGCTGTATTTCTTCGTGAGGGTCACGCACGCATTATCAGAAGTGTCGACCTGACGCAGATTTCCGAGCAGGCAAGACGCGAAATCGCATTGATCGCATTCCTCCGCGATCAGAGTGATTTACTCACTTTTGGTAGCGGCTATGAATCGAGACTCCGCGCACTAACATCACTTGACTGGGAATGGGCACGGTATGAGCGAACGATTACCGGTGAACTGGACAGAATTGACCAAACCATTGCCGTGCTTGCAGACGAGCCTCCGACGACGTTCAAGCTCAGCGAACACATGGAAATCACGCGCAGCTCTGCGAACTACCCGCAGGATTCTTTCTCCGGCAGGCAGGATTATCTGGATACGCTATCCGCCGATATGATCAAGGTTCAGGCCGACTGGTTCGATTCCTTTCAGAATTACGATCCATCTGAACTCGCCATCTACGGCGAAGAGCAAGCGGAACAGATGTTTCTCTACAGCCGTGACGGACTCACCATCAATCTTGACAATGTCAGCAACCTGCCTCTGTTCGAAACACGTTGCCTGGCTGTCTTTTACGGTTTTCCGGGCTTGCAACGTTTCCAGCAAGACAGCCTCGAAGTATCAAACACTCAACCGGACGCTGGTTCCGATCAAAAGGCTGCCGGTTTAAGAAATTTCGTGAAATTGCCCGCATACACTGCAGGATGGGCGGCATTCATGCTGGACCTGGTCGCGATCCATGAGGTCGATAACACCTTGAACTGCCTATACTTTTCGCGGCTGCTGACGGCGCTCGCACTCGCTGACCTCTATATTCATCGGGGTGAACGGACCAAAACGCAGATTGTCGACCAATTGTACGAGCAGTTGCCTTACAGCCGCGAGCGAATCAATCTCATGGTCAATCAGGTTGAGCAGGACCCGGGATACTTTGCTGCAATGATCGCTGGCAAGCATCGGTTTGAATCACTGCAGCAAAGATGTCTGAACCACAACGGATGCCAGGACAGATTCAGCCAGACTGTGGTCGACCTCGGACCCGTTCCCTTCGATCTACTGGAAGCCTATCTGTTTCAGTGATCACGCCTGGCCGCGCGCTCAACGGCCTCTTCATCGAGTGTATCCCTGATCTCCTGGTAGGCAGTCTCGTTCAGGGTAAAGCGACTGAATATGATGGCCCCCGCGACATAACACACCAGCGGAAAGATCGCATACAGCGTGAGCAGTGCCAGTTTTGTTTCGTCTGACTGCAACTCATTTGGCACAAAGCCGGAGGCGCTGAGCACAAAGCCGGTAATCATCAGGGTGATACCGGTCGCACTCTTAAAGACGAAATTCCAGGTTGCGAAGTAGGTGCCTTCTTTTCGCTTGCCGGTCTTGTACTCGTCGTAATCAATGATATCGGATTGAATCGACGGTGCGACCACCGCGCCACTACCCGCACCCAAACCACAGATCACCGCAAGGATAGAGATCAGCATATCGGAGCCCTCCTCAAGGAAGAACATGCCGCCGAAGCCAAAGGCAGTAACTAACATCGAGAACATCCACATCGCCTTCTTTCCGATCTTTCTGGAGAGCGGCACCCACAGGGGTACAGACAATACAGACGGAACCAGATAAAGCAGGATATAGATCACGGTTTTCTCAGGCCGCATGACCACATACTCGGCAATATAAGGTGTCAAAATGCCGATCGTGGCACCGCCAAGGCTTTCAATGAAGAAAACAACCAGCAGCAACAGTGCGTGACGGTTCTTGATGACATCACCAAATGCTGTAAACGGATTTTCTTCACCCCTGCCCTGATACTCCGGCCGTTCCTTGACGTTCATGAACATCCAGAAGATCAGTCCAGCCGTTCCGAATCCCGCCAACACGGTGATCACGAACGCAATCTGACGCGGGTTGTCACCAACGATCAGCTGATGCATCGCGATGAGGGCCAGCAAAGAACCTGAGTTCCAGATCATGTGCCGGGCGCCAAAGATCCGCGTGCGCTCGTGATAGTTAGTTGACAGCTCCGCACCCAGAGAAGTATGTGGCACATTGAAGGCCGTCATCGACGTATAAAACAACAGCACTGCCGCAGCCATCCAGATGATCACGGCCGAGTCAGACAGCGTCTCAGTCGGATTCCACATCATGTAAAACGTCAGCGAAATAAACGGTATCGCAGCCAGCATCCAGGGTCGACGGCGGCCGGAAGGCAGATTGGTTCTGTCACTGAAGTATCCTGCCAGTGGATCTGTAACAGCATCCCAGAGGCGCGAGATACCAAAAATAACGCCCATCACGACGGGCGATATGAGCAACACATCGGTGGAGAACTTCATCAGGTAGAGTGTCACCATGAAGAACATAAAGCCCACACCGACCGTTGGCAGGCTGTAGTTGATGATGGTGGAGACTGGGAGTTGCTCCCCTTGGGATTTACTCACTAACTGGTTTCCGCTAGCGCCTGGATCTGCCAGCGGTTGCGCCTGGGCTGCCCACCCGGATATGCCGTGGATAACGCCTCGGTTACTGTCAGCTCAAACAAGCGCGACCTGACGGCGGGACGAAAACTGCAAACGGACTCAGCCAGGGCGCGCACCGAAGGATCTTCAATCAACACCGCGACGCCGGTAATCTGAATTTCACCACTACTACCTGAGCTATCACTCATAGCGCAGTGCAGGCAATAATCGGGGTTTTCTGTCAGGTCACGGGTGCGGGGCGAACTGGGCTCCAGAAAAATGAACATATGGCCATTGCCAATGACGGGCGTCACCGGGTGCGCTCTGGGGCGCCCATCTCGCCTGATCGTTGCCAGATAAGCCACCTTGCCATCGAGCCGTTCCTGGGCAAATGCGGCGAGCTTCACATCCTCGCGCTCCAGTCGGCTCCAATGAACTGCCTGCATGCCTGATTACCCCTATAAGATCGCTGAAAAACTGGCCACACCATATCACGGATGTCAGGCAAATCCGATCAGGACAAGATGCTGCTACCACCACTGATTGTCACCGGAGAATCGATGCTAACGCCGATGATTTGTGCGAATTCACGCAGCTCTTCCCGATAGTTTTTCCAGCGTTGCTGAGACGACTTGTAGAGCGGTTTTCTGACCTGCAAAAAGCTGGCGGTGCTGACTTTCCTCTCGGTTTTGTGGAACTCAACACACTGGGACTCAAAAGGCAGGCCCAAATAGTCCAGCATCCGCCGGGTCTCACCTTCCTGGTCAGCGATCACCTGCTCGTATTTCACGGTGCAGATTTTACCGGGATAGAGCATTTCCCAGTGCTCCATTAAACGCCGATAATCGTTGTAAAAAAAAGCGAGAGATCGCAAATCGAAACTGTAATCCTGGCCACGGGTAAAGTTCTGAAAGAAGCAGGACAGGCCGGTATCCAGTGGGTCTCGTACGGTATGGATAATCTTTGCCTGGGGAAACATCGACAGTATCAAACCAACGAACTGGAAGTTCAGTGGGTGCTTATCAATAATTCTTAGCGGCTTGTCAGCATCGGTGAGTCTATTGATCCGTTCGAGATATTCGTCTCCGAGCGTCGTAAAGTCCGCGGACGTTAGACCTGGCAAACTTGCAGGAAAGCCTTCTTTGAACCTGGATAACTGCTGCGTTCTTGCCGCGATAAACTTCATGTCATTGAGTTCACCCGCGCCAAACACAGCGGAGTGGCTGGCGAGAATCTGCTCCGTGAGCGTGGTGCCAGAACGCGGCATGCCAACCACAAAAACGGGTAGCTCCGAATCGCTGCCTGCATCTTTAAGTCGCTGTGAATTTGAAAAAGTGCAGTGATACAGGATTTCTTTGGTCAGCCCACGAAACTGCTTGTTGTCAAACTTTCGGTCTGCAAGCCGATTGCCCATGCGGTAGTGTTTAAACGCGTCCTGATAACGACCGATGTCATCGAGCGCCTTGCCCGCGGCAAAATGAAAATAGGAGCGGATCGTTTGCGACAGGTCTTCTCGCTTTAACTGTTCGTCGATACTGGGGATTAAAGGATCATCTGACTGGAATTTCACCATCTCAGCCAACCCCTGATAAGCCTCCCCGTAGTCTGGCTTCAGACGTATCGCCTCTCGAAACTCGGCTTCTGCCTCCTCGAGTCTGCCCATACGACGATAGAGCCCGGCAATGTTGTGGTGAAAATGTGATGCCCTGGGAAACAGCGCCAACGCCTGTTCCATCAACGCCACAGCCTCGTCATCCTGCTCTTGCTCCATACGAATCAGACCAAGCAGATGCAAGGCATCCGGTTGTTCAGGATTTTCTTTCAGGAGCGTCTGGTAGATCCCTTCTGCTGCAGCAAAGCGGCCTGCCAACTGGTGTTGCATAGCCTCCTGCAGTGAATCCTTCAAGGACACAACTTGCCCTCAATATCGGGCATCACCGATTGTCCAAACCCGCCCGTCACAAACTGATGGCTGGTTTGCTCACCATTGTCCCAGACAAGTGTGAGCGGATAGCGACAGCCTTCTACCAATGGTGTCTGCAGACGCATTAACATCACATGCAACCCACCCGGTGCCAGCTGGACACTCGCGCCGGGGTCAAGCGCAACATCGGCATGCACCATACGCATCATACCTTCAACCTCGCGAGTTTCATGGATCATGACATGACCGGCCTGACTGAATAGCACAGACGAAAGCGTGCGCGCCGCCACCGAATGATTGGTCAGTGTGCCGTAAATCGCCCCCGTGGTCGCGCCCGGCGCTGTCGCTCTGGCCCAGGCGTCAAACTGAAGTTCTTCAGCAGCCAGCTGAAGCGGAACTATAAACACAACAAGTGAAAGCAACATCAGACGCATAACAAAGCACATCTCCAAAACCGAAAATTATAGCCCAGCGACGCAACCTTCTCGAATACACAGCAAGTTAAACAGGATCATCACTGCATCGAATGGGTCGCTGCTCAGGTTTGAAGGCGTTATTCTTTAGTCCATGAATATCTATGAGCTTTTTTACCAACCCGATCGCGAGAAGGATCCATTCCTGCTTGATCCTGATCTGAATGTTCTGCATACCTATGGCGATCTGCACCAACAAAGCAACGCCTATGCCGCCGCACTAGCGCAGGCGGGTATAGCCCCGGGTGACCGTGTGATCGCACAGGTCGCCAAGACACCGGAAGCATTGTTTGCATACTTTGCATGTTTGCGGCTCGGTGCGGTTTACCTGCCACTGAACACCGCTTATCAGGACGAGGAACTCGCCTATTTTGTCGCCGACGCTGAACCAGGGATGATCATCTGCGCCCCGGAAAAAGCCAACTTCTACAGCGGCCTGCCGGGAAATCATACAATCGCCACCCTTGATGAGAACGGCCAGGGCACGATGGCGGATAAGGCGACCGGGGCCGCCGACCCACGCCTGGAGAGACACGCTACCAACGACGATGACACCGCGGTGATTCTGTATACCTCTGGCACAACAGGACAGCCAAAAGGCGCGATGATCAGTCACGGCAATCTGGCGAGTAACGTCAAGACACTACACGCAGCCTGGCATTGGCAACCCGATGACATCATGTTGCATGCCTTACCGATTTTTCATATCCATGGATTGTTTGTGGCCACGCATTTACCCGTGTTAAACGGCAGTCCGATCATCCTGTTGCCCGCCTTCGATCCGGCACAAGTCATAAACCTTTTGCCTGAAGCCACGGTCTACATGGGGGTGCCAACAAACTATACCCGCCTGCTTGACCATGGCGGTTTGAACCCGGATATCTGTCAAAAAATGCGCCTGTTCACCTCGGGCAGCGCGCCGCTACTGGAGAGCACCTTCAACAATTTCCGCGACACCACCGGCCACAGTATCGTGGAAAGATATGGCATGACGGAAACGGGTATGAACACCTCAAACCCCATCACAGGCGTTAGAAAGCCAGGCACCGTTGGTCCGCCATTGCCCGGGGTCCAGACAAGAATAGTCAGAGCCGATGGCCTGCAGGCGACCATCGACGAACCCGGCGATCTGGAGATTCGTGGAGACAATGTCTTTAAGGGCTATTGGCGAAAGCCTGAGAAAACACAAGAAGACTTTACCGAAGATGGCTTCTTCAGAACCGGAGACATCGCTACTGTCGATGCAGACGGTTACGTGGCGATTGTTGGTAGAAACAAGGATTTGATTATTTCAGGCGGCCTCAATGTCTACCCAAAGGAGATCGAATCTGCAATCGACCGAATCGATGGCGTTCAGGAGTCGGCCGTCATCGGCCTCCCTCACCCGGACTTTGGCGAGGCCGTGGTTGCGATTGTTGTTCGAGACGGGACTGTCGCAGTCACGGCGGCGGAGATTATCGCGCTGCTGAAAGTCAGGCTCGCCAACTTCAAAGTTCCAAAGCGTCTGGAGTTTCAAGCCGCGCTGCCGAGAAACACGATGGGAAAAGTTCAGAAAAATGTTTTGCGTGAGCAGTTTAGCGAATGAATTGATAACATGGCCCTTTGCGACTCGTGCCCCGATTGATGATCAGACTTGCTGTCTTCGCCTCTCATACAGGCACCAACTTTCAAACCATCTGCGATGCCTGTAACGCGGGGCGGCTGAGCGCCAGGGTTGCGCTGCTCATCTGCAATAATTCAACTGCGCCGGTCATGGAACGTGCCAGGCTCGCTGACATCCCAGCGCTGCATCTGTCGTCAAAAACACAACCCGATTCAGAGATGCTGGATCTCAGTATGCAGACTGCCCTGAACAACGCCGGGGCAGAGCTGATCGTGCTTGCTGGCTATATGAAAAAGTTGCTGCCAGGAGTACTCCGTCAATTTGAGAACAGAATCATTAATGTGCACCCCTCGTTACTACCAAAACACGGTGGTCCAGGGTTCTATGGCCACTATGTACACGAACAGGTCCTGTCATCAGGCGACACGGTGACAGGCGCGACCGTGCATCTCGTTAACGAGGCTTACGATGAGGGCAGGATACTCATGCAGCGTGAGTTAGCGGTGAAGACCGATGATACGCCCGAGTCACTGGCAGACAGATTGCGACCTGTTGAGCATGAACTGTTAATCAACGCCATACAAAAGTTTGCAGATGGAGAGCTACCATGAGCGATAAACCCAGACCTTTGAACCCCCGTGCACCCATTGCACTAATGACCTGTGAGTCCGGGCGCTCGTTTGCAACGTCTGTTGCTGAACATATGAAGCTCGAGCTGTTACCCACGGCCGAGACCTGGTTCGCTTGTGGCGAGGGGAAATTTGAAATCGGTGCGAATGTGCGAGGACATGACGTTTACATCTTTCAATCACCCGCAGGCCCCCAGGACGAACACAGTATTTATGATCGATTCGTCATGCTGCTGCACGCGATCGAAGCCGCCGCCCTTTCCGATGCCCAGTACATCACTGCGGTCATACCTTATTACCCGGCTGCAAGACAAGACAAACGCAAAGGGCGAACCAGAGAAGGCATCAGCGCAGGACTGTTCGCCAGGCTCATGCAAAGCGCCGGGGTTGATCGCGTCATGACCGTGGAAATTCACAACGATTCCATCGCCGGTATGTTCAACCCGTCGATGGCCCATCTGGAAAACGTGTTTCTCACCCGCCAGTTTGTCGCCTGGCTGCGCAAACATGAACTGACTGGTGAGGTGGTCGTTTCACCTGACGTGGGTTATCTGGAACGCGCTCGCGCCTATGCCGAGGAGCTGTCTGCCGATCTGGCTGCCCTGTCAAAAGAACGGGACTACTCCAAACCGAATCAGGTTTTCCGGGCGACGCTGATTGGCGAGGTCGAGGGCAGAGACATTCTATTGGTCGACGATATCGTCGATACCGCAGGCTCAGTTGTCTCAGCAATCGACGAGTTGAAGACCCAAGGCGCCATGAACATCAACGTTGCGTGTGTCCACCCGCTGATGAACGGCCCTGCCTGGCAGCGGTTGGACGAAATCGCAGAACGCGCTGCAAGGGAGGGTTGGGTGTTCAATATGGTGGGCACAACCGTCATCAATCATCCGAATACGCCGGCGTGGTACAAGACTTTCCCTATCGATGGGCTGGTCGCGGAGGTTCTGGAGAAGATAAACGCCAGGGGCAGCGTAACCGGGGTGCAGAATGCGCTGGCTATACCGTCATGAGTACTCAAGTGATTAACGGCGAGTAAAACCGAGACGAGAGAAAGCCAGCGCCTTGACAATAAACACCTTTCCACTATGCTTTCGGGCCATGAAAGACATCAAGCGAAAGCTCATCGGCATAATTATCATTATTCGGCAACGAATGGTGGGTTAACGCGTGAGCAACGCTGACTGAAACCCGCCAACGGCGGGTTTTTTTTTGGCTGCAAAATAGATTTGCGAACGCGGACCAGCAACGCACAACAGGACAGCTTATGACAGATTCCATCAATCCAACCAGTGACAGCTTCAACTTCGTTGAGGCCGAGCACGAGGTCCTTAAATTCTGGCAATCTGAAAACATCTTTCAGCGATCACTGACCCAGACTGAATCTGCTGCGCCGTACATATTTTACGATGGTCCGCCGTTCGCCACCGGCCTGCCTCACCACGGACATCTCGTGGGTTCTATTCTCAAAGACGCCGTGCCGCGATATTGGACAATGAAAGGGCGCTACGTACAGCGCCGGTTCGGATGGGATTGTCACGGCCTGCCAATCGAACATGAAATCGATAAATCCCTGGGTATGTCGTCACTGGAGGCCGTCGAAAAACTCGGCGTGAAGGGCTACAACGACGAGTGCCGCGGCATTGTTCAGCGCTACACCGGGGAATGGCAGAAAACCATCAACCGCATTGGTCGCTGGGTCGACTTCGAAAATGACTACAAGACCATGGAACCCTGGTACATGGAATCAGTCTGGTGGGTTGTCCAACAGCTCTGGGAAAAAGACCTGATTTATCGTGGTGAAAAAGTTGTGCCATTCTCCACGGCCCTCGGGACCGTGCTCTCCAACTTCGAAGCTGGCTCTAACTACAAGGACGTGCAGGATCCCGCTGTGACGGTCCTGTTCAAACTGGAAAACGAAGATCGGCACATCGCCGCGTGGACAACAACGCCATGGACCCTGCCTTCGAATCTGGCCCTGTGTGTTGGTCAGGATATCGATTACGTTGAGGTGCTGGACACCGATAGTAACGTCCGACTGATTATCGCCGAAGCGCGGTTGGAAGCGGTTTCCAAATCAAAGAATCTGGAAGTGCTCGGGACGCTGAAAGGTAGCGACCTGGTGGGAAAACGTTACGAACCACTGTTTCCCTATTTCCAGGACCTTAAAGACGACGGCGCGTTTGTGGTGGTCGAAGATGACTATGTCACGACCGATAGCGGTACAGGCATCGTGCATCAGGCCCCGGCATTTGGCGAAGATGACTTTCGCGTACTGAAGGCTGCAGGCATCACATCCGCCCCCTGCCCGGTAGATATGTCCGGACAATTCACGGATGAGATCCCCGACTTCGCTGGCCTGCACGTTAAGGCTGCTGACAAACAGATTATCCGGCACCTGAAGGAACAGGGGCAGCTTTACATTCAGGAAGTCATCGACCACAGCTATCCGTTCTGCCCACGCAGTGACACCCCGATTATTTATCGGACTATCGACTCATGGTACGTCAGGGTTGAGCAGATGCGAGATCAGTTGCAGGCATCGAACGAGCAGATTAACTGGGTCCCGGGCCACATCAAGCAAGGCCGTATGGGCAAGTGGCTGGAAGGCGCCATTGATTGGGCCATCTCCAGAAACCGTTACTGGGGCACACCCCTGCCGATCTGGATTAATGACGAGACCGGCAGCCAGCGGTGTATTGGCTCCCGGGAAGAACTAGCGGCCCTAACCGGCACCATGGTCGACGATCTGCATCGTGAACATGTTGATCCGCTAACGTTTAGCGTCGCAGGCGAACCTGGCACCTATCGCCGGATCGAAGAAGTTCTGGACTGTTGGTTTGAATCCGGATCAATGCCCTATGCACAACTCCACTACCCGTTCGAAAATCAGGAGATGTTTTCGCAAGGTTTCCCCGCGGAATTCATCGCCGAAGGTCTGGATCAGACCCGAGGCTGGTTTTACACCCTGATCGTTCTCGGCACAGCCTTATATGGCACCAGCCCCTTCAAGAACGTGATCGTCAACGGCATCGTCATGGCCGAAGACGGTAAAAAAATGTCCAAGAGCCTGCGCAACTATTCGCCACCTGACGAGTTAATGGAAACCTACGGTGCCGACGCACTCAGGTTATATCTCATCAATTCCGGTCTGGTTAAGGCCGAAGAACAGCGATTCGCCGACAGTGGCGTGAAGGATATGGTCCGGCGTGCATTGCTACCCTGGCTTAACGCCTACAAATTCCTTCATACCTACGCTCAGATCGATGGTTGGCAACCTGAGGAGCGCCATGCAGCCTCCGAAAACATCATGGATCAGTGGATGCTCTCCAGGCTCGAGTCGCTGAAGGCAAACATTGCCACCGAAATGGAGCAGTATCGTTTGTATAACGTGGTGCCGGGGCTGTTCGATTTCATCGAGGATCTCACCAACTGGTACATCCGCCTGAATCGCGCAAGATTCTGGGCTGAAGGTCCGAGCGAGGATAAATTCGCCGCTTACCAGACGCTCTACACAACACTCCGCGAACTCTGCCTGTCCATGGCACCCTTCGCGCCGTTCCTTTCAGAAACGATCTATCAAGCGTTGAAAAGCTTTTCTGACGCCCAACAACCCGATTCGGTACATCTATGTGAGTACCCGTTGGCGAATGAAACAAGGATCAAGCCATTGCTTGAGCAGGCGGTGACAAGGATGCAGCACATCATTCTGCTGGGTCGCCAGAAACGGAATCAGGAGAAGGTAAAAACCAAGTATCCGGTCGCGGAGTTGGTGATCGTGCATCGAGATACAGACTTGCTCGAGGAAATCGAAAGACTGGAGGATTACATCAGGGATGAACTGAACGCAAAGCTGATCAGTTACTCAACGGACGAACAGCAGTACATTCATCTCTTCGCCAAACCCAACTCACCGGTCCTGGGAAAACGTCTGGGCCGACGTTTCAAGGACTTCAAAGCGAGTATCGAAGCCCTGGACAGCAACAGCATCGAGCAATTGCAGACCCAAGGTTCAATTACGCTGAACGACGAATCGTTTTCAAGCGAAGATATCCTGGTTTTCAGAGAAGCAATGACCGGAACCAATGCGGTTTCAGACAGGTTTATCTCGATCGATATGGACTGCACCCTCACGGAAGCGCTGGTGCTTGAGGGGCTGGCACGGGAAGTTGTCAATCGAATCCAGAAGTCCCGTAAAGACGCAGGATTTAATGTGAGCGACAGAATCGAACTGGAAATCTTTGCTGAAGGCAAGTTACTGACTGCCGTCAAACAGCACGAGGACTATATCCGACGGGAAACCCTCACAACATCGCTCTCATTTAGCAGCAAACCCTCTGATCTGACATTTGAAATCGAAGGTGAACAAATGACATTAACGCTGGCTGTCAGTGGATAGTGATCAGGAATTAGCCTGGGATCGGCGCTTATTGAGCGCCATATTGGCGATTTGGTTAAGCTCCTCGATACTAAAAGGCTTCTTTATAAAGTAGGCATCGTTATCCTGATCAATATCGCGAATCACCTGGTCCTGATGATAACCGCTGAGCAATATCACCGGCGCTGAATATCCGCGACCGCGCAGTTCACGGTAAACCTCTGTGCCTGACAACTTTGGCATGGTGCAATCAAGCAGATACAGATCAAAGCTTTCGTCGCTTGTCTCAATCTGCCGAAGCGATTCCCGCCCATCTTCCACCGCAACAACAGCATAGCCATCCGATTCCAGAATCGAGGCGATCAGTGATCTGATCCTGGGGTCATCATCTGCCAGCAATACACGGGCTCTCGCCTGCAGACTCGCCGGCGCGAATCCTCCGGCATTGATGCCATCAGCATCTCGATAGGCCACCACCGGGAAGTAAACAGTGAAAGTTGAACCCTCATCTTTCATTGAATCAACTGTAATGAAGCCTTTATGTTGACGTACGATACCGGCTATTGAGGAAAGTCCGAGTCCCTTGCTCTGCGACTTTTCTGAATAAAACGGGTCAAAGATCCGCTCCATCTGGTCTGGATCGATGCCAACCCCGGAGTCTTCGACCCGGATAAATACAAAAGCCCCGGGCTCATGTGCTTTGGCGAAATATCCCTGGCCAAGCAGTGCCTCGGAAACTTCACTCAATCCGGTAGTTAGCGTTACAGTGCCGTTTTTACCTTCAATAGCATCTACTGCATTCGCAACCAGGTTCATGGCCACCTGTCCAAGCTGAACCGCATCGCCCCTGATCATCGGCAGGTTATGAACGGTCTTGTTGGTGAGGTGAATTTTTCTGGGCACAATCGAGTTAATCAGTCCCGACATGTTGTCGACAACTCTTGAAAGATCCACAGACTCAAATTCAATGGCACCCTTGCCGGCATAGACCAGCATTTGCGAGGTCAGCTCCACCGCCTGTCTGGCACCAGACATCGCCATATAAAGGTCCTTTCTGACGTCGGAATCCGGCGGCAGCTTCTTCATGGCCAAACTGGTGTAGCCAAGAATGCTAGTCAGCATATTATTGAAATCATGGGCGATGCCACCAGCGAGGACACCCAGACTCTCGTGTTTTTGTGCCTGGGTAAACTGGAGCGCCAGACGGCGATTTTCCTGTTCTACCTGATGCAGCGTATCTTCTTTGCGCTGCAGGTTTTTCAGCAGGGATTCAGAACCGATCATGGCGAGCGCGCTACCCGTCAGCAACATGGCGACGCCATCAAAGAGAATGACAATCATCGCCAGACCTGTATCCGCGACTGACAACACCAGAACCCGGCAAACGGCATGAATACCAAGCAATACCAGCAAACAGATCGCACCCGGTGATCGACGCCGCCTGACAAGCAGCCAAGCCCCCAAACCCAGCAGTAACACTCCGGGTAGATCAGCGGCGACCCAGGCCAGTCTCTGTTCGGGAAACAGCGACAGCACTGTTGCGCATATGACCGGTCCTGCACCGGCCGGCAGTGCCACCTGCTTGAGACTGATTCGGCTGCCTGCGATTCGACTGATCACAACCAGCATCATGAGACAAAAAAGGAGGTTCGCTGTATGCGCGAACGCCAGCATCCAGTCATGCCCCAACAGGTGCTCCGTGGTCATCGCCAGTTGCAGTAGATAGGCAAAAAACAGCGCCAGTGCCCCGGCACGCAAATGCCTGACGCCAGTTCTGTAACTGAAGTATATCAACGCCGAGATTGTCAGCGCGTAAAATACGCCCAGTACCGCATCAGCGATCAGAAGTTCCTGGGAGCCGAAGGCCATAAACGGTTACGTCTGCTTGTGTTCAGCGTTAGTATGACATACCTCAACGAGTAACTGTGCCCCGGTAATGAGCGACCTCCTTAGAACACCCGTTAGAGAACTTGCCGAGCTGATTACAACTCGGAAACTATCCTCAAAACAGCTGACAAGGACGTATCTTGACCAGATAGAGGTAGTCAACCCTGGACTGAATGCGCTGGTCCATCTGGACGCTGAAATGGCGATGAAACAAGCCGAGCGAAATGACATTGCGCTTGGCGGCGGCGAGACCCCCGGCCGGCTGTTCGGGATACCCATGACCATCAAGGACAGCCTGAACACCTATGACATGCTCACCACCTGGGGTACCGAGGGCAGGAAAAACACGAGACCCGGCAAAGACGCTACTGTCGTTGCAAGACTCAGACAGGAGGGCGCCATTCTTATGGGTAAAACCAACACGCCCGAGTTCACCCTGTCTTTCAAGACGGACAATACGCTGGTCGGGCGAACCAACAACCCTTTCGACCCTGAGCGCACGTCCGGTGGGAGCAGTGGCGGTGCCGCGGCACTGATCGCCTGTCACGGCACGCCATTCGATATCGGAACAGATACCGGTGGCAGCATCAGGCTGCCTGCGCACTTCTGCGGTATCACAGGCATCAAACCCACCACAGGACGAATACCCTGCACCGGTAACGCGTTGCCATCGACGGGGCTCATTGCCCCACTGACCCAGCCAGGCCCGATGGCGCGCCGGGTTGATGACCTGATTTACCTCTTATCGCTGCTCGCTGGACCCGACAACATTGATCCCCACGCCGTCCAGATGCCGTGGTTTAACCCCGAAGAGGTCGACATCAATCAGTTGCGCATCGGTTTTCACCTCGATAATGGCATCAAGACACCGGACGCAAGCATTATGAATGCCATTAGCGCCACTGTTGATCTGCTCAGAGACGACGGCCTGACAGCAAGCGAGGCTCGCCCTTCAGGACTGGAAATGACCGCGTTTATCTATGCCCACGTAATGAGCGCTGACAATGGTGATCTGGTCGCAACGCTGCTGGAAGATTGCGGCACCACCCATGCGTCACCGGACGTCGCCCGCCTGCTTTCGAGGGACGAGGCCGGACTGTCTGCGGTAGAGTTCGCGCAGGTGATCAATCTCTGGCACAACTATCAGAGTTCGATGCTGAGCTATTTCGACCAATTTGATGTCCTGCTCTGCCCGGTCAACGCGCACACAGCCATTCGACACAATGAACCTGAAGACTTCGCCGCCTATACCTACACCGAGGCCTACAATCTGACCGGCTGGCCAGCGGTCGTGATCCGGATAGGTACAGACGGTGACGGCCTACCCATTGGGCTACAAATCGTCTCAAGGCCATGCCGGGAGGACCAGGCTTTGGCGCTGGCAGCCTATTTGGAGGCAAGGTTAGGCGGGTTTGAAGATCGTGGATAGGTCTCGCTTTCGACTCAATGTATAATGCGGACGGCGATCTGACGCATACTCCAGGCGTTATGTCGTTCGACACTGGTCCGCTACTACGTACATCGGCTATGCTACGCAACCTCTGCAGTAAACTGACTCGCAGCAAATCGGACTGGAAACATCGATGAACGTAAATGGACGGACCACCATGATTAAAATCCTGTCGTCGATGGCGACTAGCGCCCTCCTCGTGATGGCATCAGCTTCTCAAGCCACAACGCTCGAAGAAATCTACAACCTGGCGGTAGAAAAAGACCCACAATTGGGTGCAGCGCAGGCTGTCTTCCTGTCTCGAAACGAGATCGTCACCCAAAGTCGGGCCCTTCTGCTGCCCAGCGTTGGTGTTGCAGGATCAACCACGGATAACAGACAGGTCATCCAGAACAACCCGTCCGTGCCAACGTTGAGATTTAACTCTCACGGTTGGTCCGCTGTATTGAATCAACCTGTATTCCGCCTGGACAGTTGGTATCGTTTTCAACAATCCAAAAATATTCAGGCAGAAGCGCTCGCTAATTTCGCCGCTGAGCAGCAGGCTTTGCTGGTACGGGTGGCGGAGACCTATTTCGCGATCCTGGAGGCTGAGGCCGGCCTGTCTGCATCAAACGCAGAGCGTGATGCTGTGCAGCGCCAGCTCGAGCAGGTTCAGCAACGATTTGACGTTGGTCTGGTTGCGATCACTGATGTGCTCGAATCTCAGGCAGCCTTTGATTCATCAACCGTCACCGTGATTGAAGCCGAAGGCTTGCAGTCCACCAGTTTCGAACCCCTGCTTCGGCTGACCGGCTCGGTGTTTGAGGAAGTTAATGGCCTGGCCGAAAATTTCCCAGTCTCTTATCCGGAACCTCAGAACGAAGAGGCCTGGGTTCAGATGGCCCTTGAAAACAACTTTGCTCTCGCGGCCGCAAGGGAACAGGTCAACACCGCTGAACGCGGTTTGCAGCTCGCCAAGGCAGGTCACTATCCAACCGTCGATGCACAGGTGACTTATCAGCACAGCGTCACCGGCGGTCTCGCATTTCTAGGTAACAAAATTGATCAACGACTGATGACACTCAACATGAACGTGCCAATTTACCAGGGTGGCGGTATTCGCTCCCAGGTAAAATCAGCCGGCTACGACCTGGATGCGGCACAACAGAACCTGGAACTGATTCAAAGGCAGGTGATCGAGAACACTCGCAATCTCTATACGGCCGTGAACACTAACGTTGCCCGCGTAAGAGCACGTCTTCGAGGCATCGAGTCAAGCCAAAGTGCACTGGATGCAACCCAGACCGGCTACGAGGTTGGTACGCGGAACATTGTGGACGTACTGAACGCTCAGCGAAACTTGTACCTGTCACAGTTTCAATACGCGAGCGCAAGGTATCGATACGTTCTGGACACCCTGCGACTTAAGCAAACCGTTGGCACGCTCAATCCTCAGGATCTGTACGACCTGAATCAGTTCATTGATCGCAGCGAAGTGATTTCGCGCACGACCACAACAACCCGGTAAACCCATGAACAAACTGGGCATCTTTCTGGTTGCGTTGCTGCTGGCGGCCGGGTACTACGTATACGCCAAAAGCGATGACCCGGGCCCCGGCCCGCAGGGCGGCGCATCATTACCGACGTTCTACACGGACGATGAAAAAAACAATATCGCCGTGTTCGAGAACGCCAGCCCCAGTGTTGTGTTCGTGACCAATACCCAACTTCGACGGCAGCGGTTTTCCTATAACGTCATGGAAATTCCGAGAGGCAGTGGTACCGGGTTTATCTGGGACGAATCCGGCCTGATTGTCACAAATTTCCACGTTGTTTTTGGTGCGAACCGAATCACCATCACGCTGCAATCGAACAAGAGCTATGAAGCAGAAGTCATTGGCACCGCACCGGAAAAAGACCTTGCACTGCTAAAAATCAATGCCCCGGATGAAGATCTCCGACCCTTACCTCTCGGTGACTCAACCGCGCTCGCGGTCGGCAGGAAGGTGCTGGCGATTGGTAACCCCTTCGCGCTGGATACCACGCTCACCGTAGGTGTCGTCAGCGCTCTGGGGCGGGAAATCAAATCTATCACCAATCGAACAATCAAAAATGTTATCCAGACTGATGCGGCCATCAACCCGGGCAACTCTGGCGGCCCCCTGCTGGACTCAAAGGGTAGGCTCATTGGTGTCAATACCGCGATCTATTCTCCTTCAGGAGCAAGCGCAGGTATCGGTTTTGCCATCCCCGTCAACACGGTCAAAAACATTGTTCCGCAGCTGATCGAGCACGGCAAACTGATTCGCCCCGTCATGGGTATTGAAACACTCACCGATTACTGGACCAGGCGCCTGCGCGTAAAGGGCATTGCCATACTGGCGGTACGCGAGGGCATGCCTGCAGACAAAGCCGGCATGATTGGTGTGCGCGAAGACCAGCGTGGCACTATTCACCTGGGTGACGTCATTATCGCGATCAACGGCGAATCTGTGACCAATGAAGACTCATTACTCACCCAGATTGAAAAGTATCAACCCGGGGATACTGTCGAGGTCACGACCCTGCGCGATGAGAAAATTCATACCTATGATGTCACCCTGGCAGCACCTGACAACTGATGTTCCTGCACGAACTGAATGAAACACAACGTGCCGCATTTATCTGCCTGGCCCATGATGTTGTTGTTTCAGATGGTGAACTCAGCCCCGGAGAGGCGGCGATGATGCAGTCGCTAAAGCGGGAAATTGATCTGGCACCAGATTTTGAGCCGCACTATATTCCCGTCGAAGGCATTGAAGATATCTTCGACACGCGAAAATCCCGTGTTGCCACCATGATTGCCCTGATACGTTTGAGCTATGCAGATGGTGCCTTCGAGATTGAAGAGCAGTTCCTGCTCAAGGAGATCTGCGCGGCATTTAAGATCAACACCGAAGATTTCGCGCGCCTGGAAAACTGGGTACAGCGTTTAATGTCTCTGGAAAAAGAAGCTCAGGGTTTGTTCTAAATCTATGTCGCTCCGTCACCTGTTCCTGCTCACCCTCTTGCTCAGCGGCTGCACAGCTTTGCCCGAGGAAGACAGCGAGGCCAACCAAACGGAGAATACTGATGGAGAGCGCCTGATAGTATCACCGCCAGACGGCTGGCAACGCGCGTATCAGATCAATACGGATGAACTGAAATTGTCAGATTTCATTCCACCCGGGGAACTCATTGGCAGCTGGACAACCCGACTTTCATTTGAAGCCCACAAAGCCTCCGATCTTGCGTTCGATCCACTGGACCTGCTCGCCATAGATGCACAGTCAGAATTAGCGAAGTGCCGGTCCACGCAAAAGTTCAACGTCCACGCCGGCTTTGAAAACAATTATGAGACGGCGGTTCAGCTGCTGATGTGCACAGAAAACATCAATGTAAATAGAGGTGAAGTGTCGCTGATAAAAGCCATCAGAGGCGATCAATTCTACTATGCGATTCGACTGATCCGGCGAATCCCACCCTTCAAACCTGGAGAGCACCAGCTGGATGAAACGGAAATCGCCTACTGGTCTGAATACTTAAGCAGAATCTATGTGTGCGACGATTCTGACGCACATCCGTGCGAGCAACCTACGGCGACTGAAAGCAACTGATACTGACATTCACTGTCACCAAAGTCCCTTTCTAAAAGCACCGCTGCAGCCTGAAAATGCTGAAATGGGTTTCTCTGAACACCTGCACCAGCTCTCGTTTTCTATCTTCCCTGGTCGCTGCATACTTTGCCGCAGGCCCAGTCAGCGAGCCTTGGATATTTGCCTGGCGTGCGAGCAGGATCTTCCCTGGCAAACAGAACAGTGTCCGCAGTGCGCGGAACCTGGCACTCACGCTCACCTTTGCGACCGTTGCCACTCAGAGCCACCGGGGTTTACCTGTGTTTTTTGTCCGCTCAAGTACGCGTATCCGGTCGATCAACTCATTCTCGATTTCAAGGAGCATAGAAACATTGCAGCGGGGAACGTGCTCTCCCGGGTAGCGATGATGCGGTTGATAAAATCCACTTTTGCTGCTGTTCCGGCTGGCACGATCATTACGCCTGTGCCAATACACACCGCCAAACTCAAACAGCGTGGGTTTAATCAGGCGGCACTGATCGCTGACCTTCTGCACCACAGACTGCCTGCAACAACCAGATCTGCATTGCTTGAACAACGTGACCAGACCCCGGATCAGAAACGGCTGCCTGCCAACCGGCGCGAACAAAACATCTCGGGGCGATATTCAACCAACGCAGATCTGGCCGGTGAAACGGTGCTCCTGGTGGATGACGTCGTTACCACGACCAATACCATTCGGGAAGCTTCGCGAATGCTCGTTAAGGCCGGCGCCCGTGAAGTCATTGTATTTGCAATCGCCCGCACCCCTTCTGCAGCCGCGAAACGGGTATGCTAAAGTCCGCTTTTTTTGGCGCACGCTTATGGACTGGGATCTCGCAAATATCAGGAATGATTTTAATCCTGGCATCAGCCTGCATGAAGACACCGATCGGAGTTATCACATTGTTATATCCGACGGTGAGATTCTTTGTATTGACGGCCAACATCCCTGGCGCCCTCTGGATAACAATGAGTTTCGCTGGAGCGGTCTTGAATCCGTATCCACCCACTACATGGGTGATCTCGGCGGCGCCGCCGTGTACGCGGAAGAGGTAGATGCGGACGCCGACGAACCACCTGGATACAGTTTCGATACGCTCTGGTCGTTTCTGACAACTGTAGAGCAGCCTGTGTTTGACCTGATCGGGCGAGCCAAACAACTTGTCGAGTGGCACAATCAGCACCAGTATTGTGGCGCCTGCGGCTCGGTAACCTCTACTGCCCCAACGGATCGTTCCAGAAAGTGTGACGCGTGCAACCTGTCGTTTTATCCGAAACTTTCACCTTCCATTATCGTTCTGGTGAGTCGCGGGGAAGAAGTGCTGCTGGCCAAAAGCGCCCACATGAAAGCCAATTTCTACAGCACACTCGCCGGTTTCGTGGAGCCCGGTGAATCTATTGAGGAAACCGTTCATCGCGAGGTGTTCGAAGAAGTGGGGATCAAAATCAAGAACCTTCGCTACTACGACAGCCAGTCCTGGCCATTCCCCAACTCTTTGATGTTGGGTTTCCACGCAGAATACGAGAGTGGCGAAATCGTTCTACAGGAAGAAGAGATCGCAGACGCACGCTTTTTTCACTACACGGATATGCCAAACAAGCCCGCCATGATGTCGATATCTGGTTGGCTGGTGGACGATTTCGTTAAGCGGATGCGCTAACACCGTGCCAGCCGCCTTCAGGATAACCCTGCTTATTATCCTGCAATCAGTTAGCTTGCAGGTTGCGGCGGAAAAACTCAGGGTCGCCGTTGCCGCCAATTTCAAGCCGGCCTTGGAACAACTGGCTAAAGCTTATGAGCGATCTCATCCCGTTCAAATTACCATCAGCGCCGGAGCCACAGGTGCCCTTTACGCACAACTGCTGAACGGTGCCCCATTCGATGTATTTTTTGCTGCTGACAGCCGCAGGCCCGAGCGGCTTGAAGCTGAAGGCCTGACCAGGCTCAGGAAAACCTATGCCATCGGCGAACTGGTTTTCTGGTATCCGAAGGGAACCCCAACGCTGGCGGCACTGAGCGCACGCGGTGACACCCTGGCCATAGCGAATCCAAGACACGCCCCCTACGGAGCGGCCGCTGCCCAGGTGCTGGCGAACCTAAAAGCCTCCGGCAACCCGCGCCTGGTCTACGGCAACAGTGTCGCACAGGCATTTACCTTTATTGCAACCGGAAACGCCGGAGCAGGCTTGATTGCCATGTCCCAGATAGTCACGGCAGAGATCCCGGCTGAACAGTATCTGCCGATTCCGGAAACTCTTCATAATCCCATCGAACAGCAACTGGTGGTGCTGAGGTCTGCTGTTACTGAGGCTGATGATTTTGTGAGTTGGCTCAACACTGCAAATGCTCAAACATTGATCAAGACATCAGGTTATCGGGTTCCCTACGATGACTGATCCTGATCTGATTTCACTCTGGATCACGTTAAAACTGGCACTGGTGACCACCGTGATTCTGGTGATCTTTGGCACGCCACTCGCCTGGTGGCTGGCGCGCTCAAAGGGCTGGCTAAGAAACCTTATTGAGCCGTTGGTAGCCCTGCCTATCGTTCTGCCTCCCACGGTCGTTGGCTTTTACCTACTGATTGTCTTTTCGCCTGATTCGCTACCTGGCGGCATCTGGCAGACATTAACCGGGACAACACTGGCATTCTCGTTCTCAGGGCTGGTAGTCGGTTCGGTCATATATTCGTTACCCTTTTATGTACAACCTCTGCAGGTCGCCTTCTCATCGTTGCAGAGGGAGCTGCTGGAAGCAGGCGCAACCCTGGGCGCCGGCCCCCTGGACAGGTTCTTTACACTGGTGGCGCCACTGTGTCGCCGGGGATTTATTATCGGCACCTGCCTCGGCTTTGCTCACACTATTGGTGAGTTCGGTATTGTCCTGATGATCGGTGGCAATCTGCCGGAGGAAACCCGCGTACTTTCCATCGCGCTGTTTGATCATGTCGAGGCCCTCGACTATGACCGGGCACACATGCTGGCTGCAGGCATGTTGGGTTTCTCCTTTCTGGTACTCCTCACACTGTACGCGGCGGACAGATCCTGGCGATCAGCGCACCAACTAGAAGACGGAACAGCCCGTGCCCCTGAAGCTTAACTGCAACCTCACACGAGGCGCCTTCTCCCTGCGCGTTGATACCGAGTTTGCGGACCGGCGAGTCTCTGCGCTTTTCGGACCTTCTGGCGCAGGCAAGACATCTGTTCTTAGAATTATCGCTGGGCTTGATCACACGCCTGGCGCGCAAGTTTCCTTCAATGAAGAAATCTGGCAGGACGAGCACACCTTTATTCCTGCGCACCGGCGCGGTATTGGTTACGTGTTCCAACAGCTAAACCTGTTTCCTCATCTGTCGGCTGCAGACAATCTGGCATACGCCAGCCATAGGCGGCACAAACCCGAGGGACTCAGCCAGGACGAAATTATCGATATGTTGGACATCTCTGACCTGCTCGACAAACGACCTGGGCAACTCTCCGGTGGTGAGCAGCAGCGCGTCGCAATCGCCAGGGCTTTGTTGTCACACCCAAAACTACTCCTGATGGACGAACCACTCGGCGCTATTGATCAGTTCGCCAGAAATAGAATTCTGCCCTATTTACAACGCGTACATCACGCGCTGGATATCCCCGTTATCTTTATCAGTCATTCGCTGGAAGAAGTGCTCTATCTCGCTGATCATGTGTATCAGATTGAAGCGGGGCGCGTTGCCAGCGCCAGCGCCGCCATAGAGTTTGCAGTCAGTGACGCTGGTGCAACACACAACAACGCCGCCGCCATTGTCAGTTGTGAGGTTATCGACACGGAAGCAGCCTACGCATTAACCCGGGTATCACTTGACGGCCAGACACTCTACATTAGCGCGGAAGGCTTCGACCCCGGCGAGCTGATACGGGTAAAAATACCTGCCAGAGATGTCAGCTTGACTCGCACGAAGGCAACGGAAACAAGCATCATCAATATCATTGAAGGAACTGTCCTGGATATTCAACCTGCATCAAACGGACCTGTTGCTACGGTCACGCTGGCTTGCGGCCAACAACGGTTACTCGCACGCATCACACGGAAATCCGTCAATGATCTTGGGCTGATGGCCGGCGATAAGGTTTTTGCACAGATCAAAGGCGTTGCCTTGTTGACCGACTATGAACGCTGATCTTCACCCGTTCTCGCGACTAACCCCGGATTTCGTCATGGACGCGATCGAAACTCAAGGCTATCACTGCGATGCGAGGATACTGGCCCTCAACAGCTACGAAAATCGCGTCTATCAAATTGGCATTGAGGACGACGAACCCCTGATCGCGAAGTTTTACCGTCCCGGGCGCTGGAGTCCGGCGCAAATAGATGAAGAACATCTGTTCACAGTGGAACTCGCGGAGAGCGATCTTTCCGTTGTCGCCCCCTTGAACCTGTCTGGGAAGACCCGTTTTCAGTTCGAAGGGTTTGAGATCGCTCTGTTTCCACGACGTGGTGGCCGGGCACCCGCCGTTGACGACCTCGATTGTCTGGAGATCCTTGGCCGGTTTATCGCCCGCCTACATAACATCGGCAATGCCGGAAAATTTTATGACCGGCCAGCGATCAGTATCGAAGAATACGGTCATGCATCTCGCGAGTGGTTACTGACAAATGATTTCCTGCCTGAAGAACTGCGAGAAGCGTACGATTCTGTTACTGAATCAATACTCCGGTTGATCAGCGAAAAATTTGAGTTAGCCGATGCAAAATCCTTCAGGATTCACTGCGACTGCCATATGGGCAATGTCCTTTGGCGAGACGACCAACCTCATTTCGTTGATTTCGACGATGCCAGAACCGGACCCGCAGTGCAGGATTTGTGGATGTTACTGTCAGGTGACGAGCTTGCCCAGGCGCAGCAAATGAACAGCATTTTGAAAGGTTATCGGGACTTTAGGGATTTTAACCCAAGCGAACTGTTGCTGATTGAACCACTACGAACACTCCGAATGATGTACCACGCTGCCTGGCTGGCACGGCGATGGGATGACCCGGCTTTTCCCAGAGCTTTTCCTTTCTTCAACACGCAACGTTACTGGAGCGAACACATCCTTGAACTACGAGAACAATGGGCAGCGATTGAGGGTCCTTCCCTCAGCCTTTATTAACGCTCTCAGGTGGCGAGGTTTTGCTAAGCAGTTGTTCTCGATTGACGACCGGATTGGCGTACATCTTCAACCAGAACTTGCGATAGTCCGGTGGGCATGCCCTAAGTCGCTGCGTGAGTTCGAGCGCATCCTTTTTATTGACTTCTGTGGCGTACTTTTCCGCCAGCGCGTCGTAGGGTGGCTCATCAAGTTTAGATAGCGCCCAATAATTTACCGGGTAAAACGCCATCTTGCTGACTATCTGCTGATCGATGGCAGCAGCAACTTCTTCTGCCGAATCAAATTGACCTGAAATGGGCGTTCCCAGGCGGAGGACAACCCTACCTTTGACTCCGGTAAGACCGCGCACCAGCGAGACCAGGTCCTCTCCCGGCGGCTTTTCATAACCCCCCTCCCGTGCCCGTGTACCAAGTTCTGTTGCCTTCAAAACGTCGCAGGGATCGAACTCGTAAGAAATCGACAAAGGTACAATGTTCAGAGCGGAGATTGTTTCAGATATCGGCTTCTTCCTGTCTGCCAGCAAAAACATCTTGATAATGGCAGGATCCGTTTGATCCAGGCCATCCTTGCTACGCCCTTCACTCTGGGCAATCCAGACCGAGTTACCAGTCTCTATGGAGTGTTTTATGTATTGCGAAGATTGCAGCAACGCAGCGTAAGCCGCCCTTGGCCCCTCGATAGAACGTTTGATAAAAAAGCCCTTGTTTAGCCGCATCAGGGAGGTCGCAAATTCCCGCTGCACCAGGTTATCCCCGATCGCGATACGCACGGTGTCTAAACCATTGAGATAAAGCGCATAGTCCAGCAACATGGAATCGCCAGCGATATCACGATGATTGCTGACAAACAGATAGGCGCGATCTTTGGAGAGTTGTTCAAACCCTTCATAACTGAAACTGGTTGTGCCATCACGGACCAGCTTTCGGGCATAGCTTGCGACAATCTCCTGAAAACCATTGATGTCGTTAACATGGCGTATTGCACGCCGCAGGTACCAGCGCAGAACAGCTTCAACCATGCCGGGAAACAGACGATGCAGGCGCGGCGCAAGCCAGCCAGAAACAAACGACAACAGTGCCGGATCGGCAACCAGCTCAGCGAGCACCGCGGCAACTTCTTCATCGTGATAGGGTCTTATGTCTTCGAAATCACTCATACGGCTTTCGAGATCAGGAGCGATGTCGGCATTATCTTACGTTTGAATGACAAACGCATGGGTTAATATTCAAAGTATGGAAACTGAACTGATCATTCGCGAAGCCGACGAACACGACATCCAGGCGCTCACCGACATTTACAATCATTACGTCGCACATACTCATGTCACTTTCGATCTGAACAAGGTAGAGACCGCGACGCGGTTGAAATGGCTTACCCAATTCAACACGACACCGAGACACAGACTATTTGTCGGCGTCGTAAACGACCAGTTAATCGGCTATGCGTGCAGCAGCCAGTTCCGTGTTAAACCCGCTTATGATCGATCCGTTGAGACCAGTATCTACCTGTCGCCTGACCACACCGGTAGAGGTGATGGTTACCGTCTTTATCGTCATCTCATCGACACACTGACAAAAACCGATGTGCACAGACTCTATGGGGTTATCGCGCTGCCTAACGATGCCAGTGTACGGCTACACCAAAAACTTGGTTATGAAACATGCGGCACGCTGACCGAGGTGGGATACAAGTTCAATAAATACTGGGATACGTTATGGATGGAACGCCGCGGCGGCGGCCAGACTGCTGACAATCAATGATCCACCCGCAAGAATCAGGACAACAAAGACGAGCATTCTGATCGCTTTGTCCGGTAACCGCTGCATAAACTGGCTGACCACCAGTGTTGTGACGACGACGAAAGGAATAGCAATCAGGCTGACACTGACAACACTTAAGGTTAACTGTCCTGCAATCAAAATCATGGCCACTCGAACCACAGTAGAGATCGCAAAGGTCGCCAGCAGCGTAAAACGAATCGTATCGATCGATACCGGCTGGCGATAAGCAAAATACGCCATGGGGGCGCCACCGGCACTATAGAGCCCTGCAAGCAATCCGCCAAAAAAGCCTGTAACAACCGTTGTCAGCTTCCCGGAGCGTTGCTGAAACGGCGTTGGAGCGATCATGAGACTGGTGCCCGCAACAATGACCACAACGCCAAGGAGCAGCCTTAACATCTCGTCGTTGTGCGCACTCAGATAACTGAGCAGATAAAGCCCAATAACCATCGCAGGCACAAGTCCGGCAATCATGAATCCCGCAAATCGCCAGTCAATAAACCGATGTCCCTTACGCAGCGCGACAAGCGCGTTTACAAGCGAGATAAAGCTGACCACCGCTGCGGCAAAAGCGATATCGGCAATACTCAGCAGTGCCACGCAAACCATGATGATCAGCCCCATGGCAAAGCCCGTCAGCGTCTGCACAGCAGCACCAACCGTCACCACGACAAGAAACAAAACTATGTTAATCTCCGCCACGCGAGCGCCGATCCGACTACGAAACGGCGCAGTATAGGGGAAATCTTGAAGCTCGATCTGGAAAACAAACGGGTTCTGATCACTGGCAGCAACCGCGGCACGGGAAAAACCATCGCGGAAAAGTTTTTGGCAGAAGGCGCCCGCGTTATCTTTCACAGCATTGAAGCCGGCGCGTCGCAGGAATCTGCCAGGCAAGCTGGCACTGACACTTTTGTGTGGGGTGACATCACAACTGAAGCCGGCTCCACCGGGGTTATCCAGCAGTGTATGGCGATATCAGACGGGTTAGACATCCTGGTAAACAACTATGGTGAGGCTGACAGAGGAACCTGGGCGAATAGCACAACAGACGACTGGATCCGGCTCTATCAGATCAACACCCTGTCTGTCGTCCGGCTGACGCAGGGATTTCTGTCATCGATGCCCCGGGGCGGCCGGATCATCAACCTCGGGACGATTGGTTCTTCAAGACCTAATAACGTAATGCCACACTACTACGCAGCCAAGGGAGCGCTGGCCAATCTGACTGTCAGCCTCGCTAAAGAATCCGGCCCCAGAGGCATTACGACCAATCTGGTTTCACCGGGGTTAATCAGAACGGAAGAAGTTGAGGCAAGATTTATGAAAACTGCGCTCAAGCAAGGCTGGGGGGACAGTTTCGAGGCAGCGGAAGCCAGAATCACGGCTGAATACTTTCCAAATCCGCTAGGCAGAATGGCAACCCGCGAAGAAGTTGCCAATGTTGTTCTGTTCCTGGCAAGCAGCAACGCCGCTTTCATCAATGGCCAGAACATCCGGGTTGATGGCGGCGCTGTAGATACGGTTTCGTAACGTGCTCTGGATAAAGACCATTCATATTCTGTTCGTGATGGCCTGGATGGCTGGCGTATTTTATCTACCGAGAATACTCGTCCATTACGTCGAAGGCAGAAACGCCGGCGAAGACACCAGGCGTCTGGTGACCATGGCTCTGAAACTGTTTCGCTTTTCCACCGTCATGGCAGCGCTTGCCATACTGCCCGGACTCTATCTGTGGCTGGGTTACGGCATCGGAGGCGGCTGGATGCATGGCAAACTGCTATTCGTGCTATTGCTGATTGGCTATCAATTCCAAACCTTTCGTTACATCAAACAGATGCAGCGTGATGAGCAACTGAACACCTCGTTGTTTTTTAGAATCTACAATGAAGCCGCATTGCTGCTGGTGATCCCAATCCTTATTCTGGTCGTCGTCAAACCGTTCTGATGTCATGCAAGCCCTGAGCGAATTTATAGAATCAACCCTGGCACTAACGCCCGCACGGGCGCTGAGTGCGCCGTTCGACCCTGATTGGCGTTCACCCTGCGAACTACATCAGGATACTGAAACCACCTTCTGGCGACCAACACCACAAACAGAACCCGTGAGTTTCGCCGGTCTCGAAAATGCCCTGGAAGCCGCCGTTCATCCCGATATCATCGCTTTCTACAGCAGTTACTGGTCCGGTACCCTGGAGGCAGATAGTCACGAAGGCCGGGTCAGCCTGATCCAGCTCTGGAATCATGAGGACTTTGACCGACTCATCGCCAACCTCATTGGCCATGCCATGGCTAAACAGAGACTGAAACAGCCATTCAGTGTGTTTGTTGCCAATACTGAACCAGACTCTGAAATGTTCCTGTCAATTGACAACCAGAGCGGCGCCGTATTGCTGGAAGAACCAGGGAAACCCGTACTCCGGCAAGTGGAAACAGATATCAGCACATTTCTGCAACGGCTTGAGCCGAAGATACGCCCACCTGACATATACTAGCGGCTATGGACACATTAACGCTCGAACCCATCAAGCAGATATCCGGTGACGTGGTACTCCCTGGCTCCAAAAGCCTGACCAATCGCGCCTTGCTGCTATCAGCCCTGTCTCACGGGGAAACAACGCTAACCAACCTGTTACGCAGCGATGACACGGAACGCATGGTGGCCGCGCTCGAACAGCTCGGCATTAATATCAAGCTCTCCGATGATTGGCAGACCGGCATCGTGTCCGGCAACAGCGGGCTGTTTGCCCCACCTGACAACAAAGCGTTCTTCCTGGGCAATGCAGGAACCGCAATCAGACCTTTAACCGCCGTGCTGAGTCTGATCCCCGGCGAATTCGTTATCGACGGTGATCAATATATGCGGGAACGTCCCATTGCGCATCTGATCGACGCGCTCACCACGCTAGGTGCAACTGCCAGCTACAGCCACGCGATCGGTTGCCCGCCTGTCAACCTGCAGGGCGGACAGGTACGTGGCGGCGACGTGACTGTATCCGGTGAGATATCCAGTCAGTATCTAACCGCGCTGCTTATGGCACTGCCGTTGGCTCATGGAGATTCAACGGTTCACATCAGAGGTGAACAGGTATCAAAACCTTATCTGGATATCACACTGGGTATGCTCAGGCAGTTCGGCGCCAGGGTTTCACATAGCCATTACGACAATTACCTGATCCCCGGTGATCAGCGTTACTTGTCCCCCGGTAGTTACATGATTGAAGGTGACGCATCATCTGCGTCGTATTTCTTTGCGGCCGCCGCGATCGCTGGCGGCCCGGTGACCGTCTTTGGGCTGGGCGAGGATTCCGTCCAGGGTGACTACCGGTTTCTCGATACCATCGAGCAGATGGGTGCGAAGGTTTCTCGCTACAAGGAATCAACCGTCGTCAGCAAAGGCGAGCTCCGGGGCATCGATGTTGACCTCAATCATATCCCGGATGCGGCCATGACCATCGCTGCCATGGCGCTGTTCGCACAAGGCAAGACAACCATCAGGAATATCTATAACTGGCGCGTTAAGGAAACAGATCGCATGCATGCGATGGCTGAAGGGCTGACCAGACTCGGTGCCAAAGTCACAACCACAGACGATAGCATTACGATTGATCCACCCGAAGCACTGATCCCGGCGACTATTGAGACCTACGGAGATCACCGGGTCGCCATGTGTTTTTCTCTGGCTGCACTGGGCACCGTACCCGTGAACATCCTTGACCCCGACTGCACTCGAAAAACCTTTCCCGATTACTTCGATGTTTTTTCATCGGTCTCACATCGATAATGTATTTGCGAATCGCCCTCATTCTCCAATTCCTCTGGTTCGCCGATGTGGCAAGCGCAGACTGGTCACTTCGAATCGAGAAAGATGACATACGCGTGGAATCGCGACCCAGCCAGGATGGTCGGTATCAAGAATTTCGCGCAAGCATGCGCGTGGCAACTGGACTCGGGCCCACTATCGCACTGCTCAGGGACACGGACGCGTGTACCGTATGGCTATTCCGGTGCCAGGAGAGTCGTGTCATCGAAGAAGTTAATCAGACTGAACGAACCTTCTATCAGGTCAGCTCATTACCCTTCCCTGCCAAATCACGTGACGCGATTTTTCATGCGGCGATCACTTACCGGGACGACAAATCGGTTCTGATCAGCCTGGATGCGAAACCCGATCTGTTGCCGGAAACTGGCCACGTGAGAATCAGACACGCCCATGGCAGTTACCTGCTGAAACCATTGGGCCAGCAGACTGAAGTGATCTGGCAGCAGTATGTTGACCCCGCAGGCCGACTGCCTGCCTGGATCGTCAACGCCATGCTGACAGACCTGCCATTCCAATCTTTACTCGCTTTCCGTGAACTGGTGTTAACCCCACCCTATAGCCAGGCTGAACTGGTGTACGATCAGGATGGCGTGCCAATGGATATTCGAACGCTTACGAAGTAAGGGTGAAATCCTGGCTTTCCAGCGCTAACAAAAATACTTTTGCGGGCAGGCCACCGCCAAACCCCGTTAACGAGCCATCTTTCCCGATGACCCGATGACAAGGAATAACGATCGGCAACGGATTTCTGCCATTGGCAGCACCAACGGCTCTTACCGCGTCGGGCTTACCTATGCTGGCCGCAATCTGGGCATAACTGCGTGTCTCCCCATAGGGGATATCCGAGAGTGCTTCCAATACACGGCGCTGAAACACTGTCCCAGAGGGATTCAACGAAAGTGAAAAGGTTTTCCGCTCGCCATCAAAATACTGGGTCAACTGCGCTACCGGTTCGCTGAAGGCGTCTGGTGAAAACTGCCAGTCGTCCGCCGGTGTCACCAGACCTTTTCCTTCAGGCAAACCTATGAGGTGTAAAGTATCGTCTACGCCTGCCAGCAGCAGTTCTCCCAGCGGTGATTTCATGTATCGATATTGCATTCGCTCGCTCCGTCTATTTCGCATGGCGCCAGAGATGCATCGCTGCGTATCCGCGCCAGGGTCGCCAGGTATCTGCCCTTGCCAGGAGCGTCTTTTCAGTCTCCAGTCCAAAGTGTGCTGAGGCTGATTTTCTAATCACCAGATCACCATGTAAAAACGCATCTGGATTTCTGAGCACACGCATAAGAATGTAATCGGCTGTCCAGGGTCCTATGCCTGGAATCGCCAGCAGTTTCTCCCTGAACACCTCATCCGACATATCGAAACGGATGGTATTTTCCAACACGGCGGTCGCCAGCAGGCGTATGGCTTCAGCGCGCCTGGTGGGCATCGAGAGCATTGCCGGATCAAGGTTTGCCAATATCGATGGCGACGGAAACTGCAAACCAAATTCAGTCTTCGTACCGTATCGTTCGGCAATTCTCCCCATCACAGTTGAGGCACCCTTGACGGAAACCTGCTGCCCAACGATGGCCCGAACACTGATCTCAAACGGATCAAACGCGCCTGGTAAGCGCAACCCGGGGCATGTGCAAACCAGTTTTGCCAGATCAGCATCTGCGCACAACACATCGTTTATCTCATCCGGAATCGCATCAACATCGAACATCGCTCTAACCCGGTTAACCAGCACCATCAGGTTATCTGTGCTACCGCCGCTGACCGCAAGAACCAGTTGGCTGGCTTCCCCCTGCCGAACTTCCAGGCGGCCCGACGCGCCAGCAATAACAAACGACCGCGAATAGGTATCTGTAACCTGCTCGACCCCAGGAATCGCGCGCAATCTGAAGAATGCCAACAGCTCCGGAAAGGCAAACGGCAGGCGATAAGGTATCTTGATTTCAAGGCTTTCTGTGTCGACACTTTCCATGTCAACCGGCCGGGTAATTCGACGATCACGACGCAATTGACTGGGCGCCCGGCCATAGGTCTTGCTGACATGATCGTTAAAACGCCGGACTGACCCATAACCGCTTGTGAGTGCGATCTCTGTCATCGGCAAGGTAGTTTCGTCAATTAGCCGTTTAGCGAAGTGCAAACGTCGTACCTGGGCGACGGTTTTCGGTGAAGCCCCAAGGTGCTGACTAAACAATCGGGTCAGATGTCGCGGCGTAACCCCCAGACGTTCGCAGAGCCCCGAGACCGTCTGATTGTCCAGCGCACCTTCATGGATAAGCTTGAGCGCTCTGCCAACCGTTGTTGATGAGCCACACCAGGCCGGTGTTCCCGGCGATGTTTCAGGTCGACAACGCAGGCAAGGTCGATAGCCCGCTTCTGTGGCCGCAGCGGCCGTGGCAAAGAATCGTACGTTCGCGGCTTTCGGCATTTTCACCGGGCAAACGGGGCGACAATAAATACCGGTCGAGGTCACCGCAACAAAGAACCGACCATCAAATCTTGGGTCTCTGGCGCGTCTTGCCTGTTCAAGAATGGCCGCGGCAGGTAGCCCCCAGTGATCAGTATCTGTTTTTGGCATCCCACCATCATAGGGGCACGAACCCACAGGAACTAGCCGGAATCGGACGTCATTATCGCGAACCGCGATCAACTATTGCATGTAGCGATTGGGATTTCTGTACAATGCCGGCTCATGATCACGTCACTTGGACATCTGGACCGCTCGGCTGTACCGCGCCTGACCGCGGATAGCAGCGTGCACTTCACATTTACCCATGACCGGGCATACCAGGGACTCGCCGAGCCCATCACGCTTCAGATTATCAGCTACCTCGATGCAGGTAAGCAGTACGTTGCCATCACCGATACCCCGCTGACGATTACAGAAATCGCGGATGACTCCCCCGACAACTTTAAAAAATCGGCAGCAAAGGCTGGTTGCCGAACAATCTGTCTCAGCGAACCACTACCTTTGTCACCCGTGCATATCCCAAAGCCATGGGGTCAGGAGATCTGGTTCTCAGGGATAGAGAAAAGGGGTGTCTCAGAGGTCAACGGTATCCCGATCGCCTGGCTGATCGACGCTTTCGGTGAGCAGCTTGGCTGCGTGGGTGATCCTCTGCTGCTTAAAATTCTGGATCCATTCCCCACCGAGAACCTCGGTGATCTCTACTTCGAAATGCATGAGCAGAAGATTGAAGTCTATGTTGTCACCGACGTTAATCAGACCGCCTGGAAATCGGACGCAGGGGCCATCAGGTACGGGTTCAGTCAGGCCCGTCTGGCAGAGTACGAAACCCGGGAAGATTTTCTGCAAGCCTACGTTACCGCCGTCGACATCTATGAACGGTGCCGACGTAAAATTGACGAAAAGATAGAAGCTGGAAAACAGAACGCCGGAATCAATCCTGAATCCACACTCACGCCTGATCAATACTATGTATTGCTGAAAGAGGTGCCAGAGTCGTTGCGTGAAGAAGAGGCGCAGCTTCGCGCGGACATGTATGCTTTTACCGATTTGCGACCCCTTAAGGTCGGTGATGTTGTCACCGTTAGGCCGCATGTGCCGCATTCACTCCAGCACGGGGTGCGCGTCATTGAGTTTCAGACACCCCACTACGAACGCTACATCTTATCTTTCGGTCAAAAAGTAATAACGCAAGACCATTGGGATACGAAAGCGGTTTTCGGCAAAGCGATCACAGACCCGGTTGCATTTGACGAGCCGGTTGCGCTTGAAGATGGAGTCCGTTTGATTGCGGACTTTGAGGCGTTTAAGACGCTTCAGATCACCTTACCTCCGCACACCGAAAAGACGCTAATGCCAGAAACTTATTGCATGATTATCGGCATTGAAGGTGAAGCCCTGCTACTGCCATCAGAACAGAAATTAGCCTCGGAGAAAGCTTATCTGGTCGGGCATGGCAGTCCACTGACCATCAAAAACGATACCCAAACGCAGACGAGCTTCCTGGTCGCGACCGAAAAGCGTCAGGCGTAAACAACTGCCCCGGCGAAGACTCGATGGGGCAGCCAGATCCTATCTTTAGCCTGGTAACAGATCACTGACCGCGTCACGTTCTTCGGCCAGTTCGGTTTCCGTTTCGGTCATCCGGGTACGGCTGAACTCGTTGATATCCTGCCCCTGAACAATCGACCAGTCGCCATTCGCGCAGATACACGGAAATGAGTAAATCAATCCTTCCGCAATGTCGTAACTACCATCCGAATAGACTGCCATGCTGACAATCTCACCATCACTGCCGAGCGCCCAATCACGCATGTGTTCAATCGCCGCATTAGCGGCCGAAGCAGCGCTGGAAAGCCCTCGCGCCTTGATGATCGCCGCTCCCCGTTGCTGAACAGTAGGAATAAAATCTGTCTCTACCCAATTCTGATCAACGAGGGTATCTGCTGCAACACCGGCCACGGTCGCGTGACTGATATCGGGGTACTGTGTCGCGGAGTGGTTACCCCAGATAGCAAGGCCTTTAACGTCAGTCACATGCTTGCCGGTTTTCTGGGCTAACTGCGTGACGGCACGGTTGTGATCGAGGCGGGTCATCGCCGTGAATTGACGAGGATCGAGATCTGGTGCATTGCGCTGTGCAATCAGGCAGTTAGTGTTCGCCGGATTACCAACAACCAGCACCTTGACGTCACGGCTGGCGTGATCGTTCAGTGATTTGCCCTGAACAGAGAAAATCTGCGCATTGGCTTCCAGCAGATCTTTCCGCTCCATACCGGGTCCTCTGGGCCTGGAACCCACCAGCAATGCGTAATCTACGTCCTTGAAAGCAACATTGGGATCATCCGTTGCAATAATTTCCTGAACAAGCTCGAACGCACAGTCATCTAATTCCATCACCACACCAGACAGGGCTTCCATCGCTGGGGGAATTTCCAGAAGCTGCAGAATAACGGGCTGATCTGCACCGAGCAGCTGGCCGGACGCTATTCGAAATAGCAAAGAATAACTGATCTGTCCCGCTGCACCTGTGACCGCTACCCTGACTGGTTGTTTCATAACTTTTCCTCGCGTTTTTCGATATTTTTCGCCGGAATGGCGTAGACCGGCGCAATTTATTGGTTTTTCGGTGGTTGTTCAACTTTTGTTTTCGAGGGTTTTTTGGTTTGGTGCGGCAGATTGCGAGCTGTTCGCGAGCTGCCTGCGAGCTGTCTGCCCGCAGTATTCCAGATTTCTGTTTAATCGCCCGGCGCCAACTGCAGCGATGGCAGGAAGTACAAGTGCAGCAGGCATCAGGAAGACTGGGCACAAAACCAGCGAAAAAGCCCTGAATACACAAAAAAGCCGACGCCCTTGTAATCTCCATCAAAGTTCCAGAATTGAAAACCTTATAATTTTCAATGATTTAAAACATAAACAAATGGCGCGCTCCGTGCCTATAGTATTGACTTTCGGGCGACTGATGCTATTGTTTCCGCCCCATTTATGGCCGTCCCGGCAGCTTCGCGCGTGGGGGCACTACAACAGAAGCTCACTTCACTGGGGACGGCGCTAGGCAAAATTGACCAATCAGCCAGCCGGTTGTAATTCAGGTCAGAGAAAAGAGTCCAAGGACATGAACAACAAGAGAGTGGATGGCAGAACCGGTTTTCCAGAAAAAAACGGTCTGTACGACCCGACGCTGGAAAAAGATTCCTGTGGCGTAGGTTTCGTTGCCAACATCAAAGGTATACCCAGTCATGAAATCATGACTGATGCCTATCATATCAATTCGCGCATGGATCACCGTGGTGGTTGTGGCTTCGAAGAAAATACCGGCGACGGTGCTGGTGTGCTGACGGCTATGCCGCACAAGTTCTTCACGCGAGTTTTCGGTGAATTGGGTGTTTCCATCCCGGAACCGGAATCCTATGCCGTCGGCAATCTGTTTCTGCCCCACGATCCCGCAGAACGCCAATTTGCCAAGGACACGCTGACTCAAATTGTCGAAGAAGAAGGCTTGGAACTGCTGGGTTACCGGGAAGTACCCATCAAGCCAGACGAAGCAGACATCGGGCCCGCTGCCCGAGCGGCAATGCCCTTTATCGAACAGGTCGCTGTTGCCAGCACAGATACAGATAAACACGCTTTTGATCATGCCCTGTATCTCGTCCGCAGAAGATTTACCGAGCAGACCAAACGCGGCGCTGATCTGAAAGAAGCCGGTCATATCTATGTATGCAGCCTGAACTCAAGAATTATTGTCTATAAAGGTATGCTGACGCCTTCGCAGCTGTTCCCGTTCTACGCAGATCTGGAAACTGAGGACTATGAGAGCCATCTGGCGATGGTCCACAGTCGCTTTTCCACCAATACTTTTCCCAGTTGGGACCGCGCACAACCAAACCGTTTTATGAGCCACAATGGTGAGATCAACACCCTGCGCGGCAACAAGAACTGGATGACCGCGCGCGAAGGCGTGGTGGCCTCCGAAGTCTATGGCGATCGGGTCAAAGACCTTTTCCCGATCGTTGAACCTGGCTTCTCAGATTCAGGCACCTTCGACAACGTACTGGAATTCCTGCTCATGTCCGGTCGAACGCTGCAGGAGTCCGTGATGATGATGATTCCGGAAGCCTGGCAGGCAGACGTCAACATGTCTGCAGAGAAGCGCGCCTTCTACGAGTACCATTCAGCCCAGATGGAGCCCTGGGACGGCCCTGCCTCCATCGCCTTTACGGACGGCCACTATATTGGTGCGGTCCTTGATAGAAACGGTCTCAGACCTTCCAGGTATTACCTGACACACGATGACAAGGTCATCATGGCCTCTGAAGTCGGCGTCCTGCCGGTTGATCCAGCAAACGTAAAGGAAAAAGGCCGCCTGCAACCCGGTAAAATGTTCCTCGTGGACTTTTTCGGCGGTCGTCTGATTCCTGATGAAGCGCTGAAATCAGAATTTGCCGGCAAGCGCCCTTACGGCGAGTGGTTGAAAAACCAGAAAATCGAACTCAGCGACCTGCCAAAAAGCGGGAACGAGCTGCACTACGAACCCGAAAGTCTCGTTCAAAGAATGCAGGCTTTCGGCTATACCGTGGAAACCATGCAGTTCATGCTGCTGCCCCTGGTCACGGAAGCCCGCGACCCTCTGGGTTCGATGGGTAATGACTCAGCCCTGGCTTGTCTGTCCGACAAGTCACGCATGATCTACGACTACTTCAAGCAACTGTTTGCGCAGATTACCAATCCAGCGATCGATTCTATTCGTGAAGAAGTCGTCATGTCCCTGTCCTGCTTTATTGGCCCCGAGGGTAATCTGCTGGAGACAACAGAATCCCACGCTCATCGGCTTAACATGCCGCACCCGATACTCTCAAACGATGAACTCGCCAGTATCAGGGATATGAACGAACGCGGTTGGAAAACCCAGACAATCGACATGACCTTCGAGAAGGCTGCCGGCGCTGCGGGTATGCGTGAAGCCATTGACAGAATCTGCCAGGAAGCCAGCGATGCCATAGAAAACGGCTTTTCTATCATCATCTTATCTGACAGAAACATCAGCGCTTCCAGAATGGCGTTAAGTTCGCTTATCGCCTGTGGGGCCGTACACCACCATCTCGTCGCGACCCACCAGCGAACGCGAATCGGCATCGTACTTGAGTCAGGAGAAGCGCGCGAAGTCCATCATCACTGCCTGCTGGTTGGCTACGGCGCCGATGCGATTAACCCCTATGTTGCCTTTGAATCCCTGTGGCAGGCACAGCAGGATGGTCTACTGGATACCAGCGAATACAGCGATATCCACAAGATTGTCGAAGCATATAAAAAGGGCGTCGCCAAGGGCATGCTGAAAGTCATGGCCAAAATGGGTATTTCCACCCTGCAATCCTATAAGGGTGCACAAATTTTTGAGGCGGTTGGCCTCGCAGATGAAATCATTGACCGATGTTTCGTCGGCACGGCTAGCCGTGTCCAGGGCGTTGCCTTTGACGTGCTGTTCGAGGAAACAAAAATTCGTCATGAGATTGGCTTCCCACCCAGAGCGGAAAACCTGATTCCCGTACTCCCCAACCCCGGTGACTTTCACTGGCGCAAAGAGGGAGACACCCACATGTGGGACCCGGAGTCCATCGCCAACCTGCAGATCGCTGCGCGCACCAATAACGAAGATGCCTACTGGGCGTTCGCTAATCATGCCAACAAAGTGGCAACCCACAAGGCAACCTTCCGCGGCCTGATGGAATTCAGATTTGCTGCAGAGCCTATCGATATCGACGAAGTAGAACCTGCCACCGAGATCGTAAAGCGATTCTGTACCGGTGCCATGAGTTTCGGATCGATTTCAGCAGAAAGCCATGAATCACTGGCCATCGCGATGAACCGTCTTGGCGGTAAATCCAATACTGGCGAAGGGGGTGAAGATCCCGCTCGTTTCGAGCCCATGGAAAATGGCGACTCCAAACGATCTGCGATCAAACAGGTCGCTTCCGGCAGGTTCGGTGTAACCACCTGGTACCTGGCTAACTCAGACGAGCTGCAGATCAAGATTGTACAGGGTGCGAAGCCTGGCGAAGGTGGCGAGCTACCCGGTCGCAAAGTCGACCAAACAATTGCTCGAATTCGGCACTCAACACCCGGCGTCGGCTTAATCAGCCCACCACCCCACCATGACATTTATTCCATCGAGGACATCGCACAGCTGATCCACGATCTGAAGAATGCCAATCCATCGGCACGCATCAGCGTCAAACTTGGCTCTGAAATTGGTGTGGGTACGATCGCCGCCGGTGTCACCAAGGCCAAGACTGACCATCTGGTGATCGCCGGCCACGATGGCGGTACCGGTGCGTCGCCACTGACGTCAATAAAACATGCTGGTCTGCCATGGGAACTGGGTCTGGCGGAAACACACCAGACACTCGTGATGAATAATCTGCGATCGCGAGTAGTGCTTCAAACTGACGGGCAGATCAAGACCGGCCGCGATGTGGCCATGGCGATTCTGCTGGGCGCAGAGGAGATGGGTTTTGCCACGGCACCCCTGGTGACGCTTGGCTGTATTATGATGCGTAAGTGCCATCTGAATACCTGTCCGGTGGGCATTGCGACCCAGGATCCAGATCTGAGAAAGAAATTTAATGGCTCACCGGACCATGTCGTGAACTATCTGTTCATGGTGGCAGAGGAGCTTCGTCAGATCATGGCAAAGCTTGGCATGCGAAACGTCAACGAAATGGTAGGACGCGTTGATCTACTCGAAACCAGCGACGCAATAAGCCACTGGAAAGCCCAGGGGCTGGACTTCAGCAGTATCCTGACACCGGCAAAAGTTGTTTACGAGGGTACAGAGGTCTACCAGACGATCGAACAGGATCATGGCCTTGATAAAGCGCTGGACAATACGCTGATCGCGCTCGCACAACCTGCCCTGATCTCCGGTGAAAAAGTTGAAATTGAACACGATGTCGTCAACATCAACCGGGTCGTTGGCACGATGCTGTCCCATGAAGTCGCTAAAGCTACGAAAGGTGAGGGGCTGCCCGAGGACACCATCAAGATCAAACTTCACGGTTCTGCCGGACAGAGTCTGGGCGCATGGCTAGCTGCGGGCATCACCATTGAGGTAGAAGGCGATGCCAATGACTACGTGGGGAAAGGCTTGTCCGGTGGCAAGGTGATTGTGTACCCGCCGAAGGTCAGCACCTTCCCTGCTGAAGACAATATTCTCGTTGGTAACGTTGTGCTTTACGGCGCGACTTCTGGCGAAGCGTATTTCAGGGGTATTGCCGCCGAGCGCTTCTGTGTTCGGAACAGCGGTGCAACAGCGGTCGTTGAAGGTATAGGCGATCATGGTTGCGAATACATGACCGGTGGTCGCGTTGTTGTCCTGGGTGAAACCGGACGCAACTTCGGTGCTGGCATGAGTGGCGGGGTCGCCTACGTCTGGGATAAGGCCGGTACGTTCGCCGCAATGTGTAATACAGGTACGTTCGAACTGGAGCAGCTTGAGAGCGACGTCGACATTGGCGAACTCAAGGGGTTGATTGAGAATCATCTCGCCTACACCGGTTCGACGGTAGCACAGCAGATTCTGGACAACTGGTCACAAGAAGTGACTAGCTTCGTCAAAGTTATGCCAACGGACTACAAGCGAGTACTCCAGGAAATGGCGGCTGAGGAACACGTTGCAGCCGTTGGGTCATAGAATTATCAAAGAGCTAAGTTATGGGTAAACCAACCGGATTTAAGGAATTCGAGCGTCAGACGGAACCGTACAGAGACCCCGCTGTTCGCCTTGTCGATTTCAAAGAAATCTACACCGAGCACCAGGACGACCATCTGACCACGCAAGGTGCGCGCTGCATGGACTGTGGCGTTCCCTTCTGTCAATCCGGCAACGGTTGCCCAATCCACAATCTCATCCCCGAGTGGAATGATCTGGTTTACAAAGGGCGTTGGCGCGAAGCACTTGATCGCCTGCACAAGACCAATAATTTCCCTGAATTTACTGGCCGCGTTTGTCCGGCACCTTGTGAAGGTGCCTGTGTCCTCGGTATCACCAACCCGCCGGTAACCATCAAAAATATAGAGAACGCGATTATCGACCGCGGCTTCAAAGAGGGCTGGGTTGTCCCCTATCCGCCAGAGTCGAGAACCGGAAAATCTATCGCTATTGTCGGCTCTGGTCCTTGCGGCCTGGCTGCCGCGGCGCAACTGAACACTGCCGGTCACCAGGTGACAGTTTATGAAAGGGCGGACAGGGTCGGTGGACTACTCATGTATGGGATTCCCAACATGAAACTGGATAAGGAAGTTGTTGAACGTCGAATCCAGCTGATGCGAGATGAAGGGATCGAATTCGTTACCAACGCTGATGTCGGGCGCAATGTTGATGTCAAAACACTGCTGACTGAAAACGATGCGTTACTACTGGCAACCGGTGCAACCCTGGCGCGGGATCTGCCGATTCCCGGCAGAGATGCCAGGGGTGTCCATCTGGCAATGGAGTTTCTGACAGCAAACACCAAGAGTCTGTTAGATTCCAATCTCGAAGATGGTGAGTACATCTCAGCAAAAGACAAAGATGTCATCGTTATCGGCGGTGGTGACACCGGCACAGACTGTATTGGGACTTCATTACGGCATGGCTGTAAGTCACTGGTAAACTTTGAACTCCTGCCGAAGCCACCGGCTGAACGGGCACCCAACAACCCGTGGCCGCTGTGGCCAAGAATCCACCGCGTTGATTACGGCCATGAAGAAGCCGCTGACCGCTTTGGAGACGACCCAAGGACTTACTCAATCATGAGCAAGGAGTTCCTGAAAGACGCTGAAGGCAACCTGACCGGCATTGTGACCGTTAACGTTGACGACAAAATTCAGGAAATTCCGGGTACGGAGAAGACCTGGAAAGCAGATTTGATTCTTCTATCCATGGGGTTCCTGCAACCGGAGCACTACATCAATGAAGCGCTCGGTATGGACACTGATGATCGCGGTAATTTCAAAGCAACGAAGGATGACTTTAAGACCAGCATCCCGAACGTGTACGCTGCTGCAGACTGCCGCCGAGGCCAGGACCTGGTTGTTCGCGCAATCAACGAAGGCAGAGAGGCTGCCAGAGAGATCGACAGGGATCTGATGGGATCCACACAGTTACCCTGACCTGCCTTACTGTTCGCAGAGCCTGTCACCTGCTGACAGGGTCTGCTGCAGCCGATCCATGGGAACATCGTCCACAAGCGCCGTCTGACCAATACCGCCTGCCAACAGCACAAACCGAATACCCGCATCCGTCACTTTCTTGTCTTTGCCCATCATGGCCAGGAACGCGTCTGATGAAATCTCTTTAGGCGGGTTTACAGGTAACCCTGCTTTTTCTATCAGTCTTTTTATACGCGCCGCATCAGCAGCAGAACAACGGCCAAGTCGCATCGAAAGATCCGCTGCCATCACCATGCCTGCCCCCACAGCTTCCCCATGCAGCCACTCACCGTAGCCCATCCCTGTTTCAATCGCGTGCGCGAAGGTGTGGCCAAAGTTGAGCAGCGCTCTTCGACCAGATTCTTTTTCATCCTCAGCAACCACCGCAGCCTTGATTTCGCAACTGCCGCGGACAACCTCGATAAGACTGTTGTCCTTGAGGGCCTGAAGGTTTTCAATTTCTCGTTCAACCAGTTCGAAGTAATCAGCGCTCGCCAGGATCCCGTGCTTAATGACCTCGGCAAGACCAGCCGAGAATTCACGATCTGGCAGAGTTTTAAGGGTGTTGATGTCTATCACCACTGTCTTCGGTTGATAGAAGGCACCGATCATGTTTTTCCCAAGCGGGTGATTAACCGCTGTTTTGCCGCCGACTGAAGAATCAACCTGCGACAACAAGGTCGTTGGTATTTGAATAAAAGGTACACCGCGCTGATAACTTGCGGCAGCAAAACCAGCCGTGTCCCCCACAACGCCACCCCCGAGTGCAACAATGGTTGTTGTACGATTGTGCCCGCTTTCAAGCAGGGATCCGACTATGGCTTCCAGCGTGGCGAGCGTCTTATGTTGTTCACCGTCAGGCATGAGATGGACATCTACCTTCTTGTTTTCAAACTGCGCCACCAGAGGCGCCAGATAGTGTCTTGCGACAGTATCATTGGAGATAACAAACACCTGCCCCCCGGCCACATGAGGCAAGAAAAGCTCAGCATTCGATAGCAGACCTGCACCGATGTGAATCTCGTAAGACGCCGCACCTAAATCGAGAGAAACCGTTTCACCATTACTCAACGAACCCACCTTCCTTTAATTTTTGCAGAATCATATTGACCGACTTCCGACTGCTGTTGTCGCCGACGTGAGCCTTGACGCTGGAAACCTCCTGATAAAGCGGGTCTCTATCCTGCTTGATCCTCCTGAGCACAGATCGCGGATCAGCATTCTGCAGCAGCGGCCGCTTCTTGTCTTTCGCTGTTCGTTTTACGAGGAGTTCAATATCCGTATCAAGATGCACAACGATACCGCGCTTGAGTGCCGCTCGATTTTCCTGTCGGAGAACAGCACCACCACCGGTTGCGACCAGCAAGCCATCCTCTTTGGTGAGATCTTCGACCACCTGTGTCTCGCGATCCCGAAAACCTTCCTCGCCTTCGACATCAAAAATCCAGGGAATATTGGCACCACACCGGCGTTCAATCTCATGATCACAGTCGATAAATTTTAATCCCAGTTCTCGTGCCAATAGCTTGCCGATGGTGGTTTTACCAACCCCCATGGGACCAACCAGGAACACACGTCTGGGATGTGAATTTAAGATTTTCATGATGGTAACGGAGGATAACGGAAGTTATCCTCCGATGGGACTATCGTGAGGTCAGAGAGTCTCTAATCAGTCTTGGTGTAATGAATATCAACAGTTCCTGCTTGTCGTCAGATCGAGTTGTCTGCTTAAACAGGTTACCAACCCAGGGCAAGTCACCCAGAATCGGCGTTTTACTGATACCTTCAGATACGACGGTCTGGAAGACGCCACCAAGGACTATTGTTTCTCCGTTATTCACCAGAACCTGCGTCTGGATACTGTTGGTACGAATACTTGGAACACCGTTAAATACCGCACCAATCGAATCCTGATTAACTTCGAGGTCCATGATGATGCGGTCGTCTGGCGTAATTCTAGGGGTCACATTAAGACCCAGAACCGCATCCACAAACTGTGTCGCTGTCGCCCCGCTCGAAGATGCTTCCTGGTAGGGTATCTGGTCACCGGATGCAATTGATGCTTCCTGCTTGTCTGAAGTAATCACCTTCGGTCGAGCGATAACTTCGCCTCGGCCCTCAGTTTCAAGCGCAGAAAGTTCCATATCCAGCAGATAGTCTTCACCGATGAGCCCAAAAGCGAAACTGGAAGCGTTCCCGGTGGCGGGTAAATCAACGATCAGGTTATCTTCAGGAGAAAACGTCAACTCATCCTCACCAATAGAATCCTTGATCTCCTGCAGAGTGGTCAACGAACCACCAAAGTGACCGATGGTCTCACCATCGTCATAAACGCCAACGCCCAGAGCACCCCACCTGACGCCAAGAGATTCACCGAAACTTGAGGTCGCCGTAACGATACGGGCTTCAATCAAGACCTGTCGGACGGGTACATCCAATCGATCAAGCACTTCCCGAAACTCGTTTATTCGCTCAGTCGTTTCGGTAATGATGATTGAGTTGGTCCGCTCATCAACAATGACCGAACCACGCGGAGAAATGACACCTTCACCGCCGCCCTCTTCGCTGCCGCTGTTTTGGAAGAGATTAAATATTTCCTGCGCACTGGCGTACTTAACTTCGATAAACTCGGTGCGCAGCGGCGCGAGCTCTGACATCTGCTGTCGTGACTCCAGTTCCAGCTGCTCTCGAGCCTGCAGTTCTGCAGCCGGGGCCACCATCAGCACGTTACCAACAAGCCGCTTATCCAGCCCTTTGGTTTTCATAATAATTTCAAGCGCCTGATCCCAGGGCACATTCTTAAGACGCAGGGTTATTCTGCCCGCAACCGTATCACTGGCGACCAGGTTCAAGTCAGTGAAGTCAGCAATAAGCTGGAGTACCGAGCGTATCTCGATATCCTGAAAATTCAGTGACAGCTTCTCGCCGCGAAAGCGGAAAGCCTGATCGACAGAATCCAGGTCAGCCGCTGTCATGGGCTTAACTTCAAGGGTGAATACATTGTCTGCCTGGTAAGCGAGATAGTCATAGTCTCCAGAGGGCTCGATCACCATCACCGTATCGCCGTCCTCGGGTAATGCATCTACCATCATCACAGGCGTGGCAAAGTCTGTGACATCCAGTCGACGCTGCAGACGCTCGGGAATCAGCGTGTTGGAGAACTCAACGCGAATATTGCCGCCCTCACTGGTGACATCAACTCCAATACCAACATCGGATAGCTGAACAATAACCCGACCTTCGCCCGCTTCACCTCGGCGAAAATCTATTTCCTGGATGCTGGGGAACTCATCGGCAAAGTCTTCTGGTTCCGCAGCACCTGTGATGATCGAATGATGTGAATCGACACCGCTTAGCCCGGCGTCATCTTGACCAACCAGTACATACAGGGAATTTCCAATAACGCGGGAACTATAGGCAACCAGCTCGCCCATTGAAACGATCACCCGCGTACGATCACCCGCCTCAACAACCGTGACACTTCTGGCATTGCCGGTGCCCAGTGGATGATGTTTGGTTGGCAGACCACTCTCTACGCCGGAAAGGTCCAGTGCGATTCTGGCAGGTTGCTCGATGGTGTACCCCGTGGGTTCTGGCGGCGTGCCATCAAAAACCATTCTGATTTCGGTCTTATCGCCCGGCAGCGAAGAAAACTCAATATTTTCCATCGTCACCGCAAGCGCAGACGCAGGAAGAACGAATCCGCATAGTGCCAGGAGCAGTCGCCTAAGTACGGTTGTCACTGGTAGTTTAATTGTCATTATGTTCACCATTATCTGCTCGAGCCTTACCACCTTAAACGGTGTTATTGCAGGCCCCTCAGTTCAATTGTTCGTGGCCGTCTTAGCCACCCCCCGGCACCGTCACTGACGATTTCGGTAACATCTATGCGAGCATCTTCGATGCTTTCGATCTGTCCCCATTGATCACCCATGTAGTCACCAACCTGGACCCGGTGCACGCCAGCCTGAGCGTCTTCTATCAGGGCAAAGGTCGTGTTGTCTTTTTGCAAAGTTCCAACCATCGCCAGTGAAGACAGCGGGAATCGCTCCAGGTACTGCTTTACATGGTTTTTAGGCGGTTTAACGCCGACGTTTCTCTTTTGTTCAGCGGTCTTTGGCGGCACGATGATTGGTGGCTCAAAAGGACTGCGCTGATTGGTCGCACCATAAGTAAACGCCTGATAGGCTTCAAACTCTGGTAACGGCGCAATTGAACTGCGAGGCTTTCCCTCGACTTCCTTCATGAATTCACGAATATCCTCAAACTGATCACCACCCACGCAACCGGTTAACCCCACCACAAGAGTAAGCATTAAAAGTTGTTTGGTTGTTTTGATCAGCCCGCTCATGATTATTTCCGCCCGCTAGCCACGTTCATCGTTGTAGCGATAGGTTTTCGCCAGAATGGACATGGTGAGATGACTGCCCGGCGAATCCGACGCGGCCCCTCTTGTTCCAGGCTTAATTGAAAAGTCGTGCAGCGTTACGATCCGCGAGAGATCTGCCACATCACTGACAAAAGAACCGAGCCCGTGATAACTACCAGAGACGATGATCGCAATCGGTTTTTCGATGTAAAACTCGTGTTTGGATTCAGGCTGCAGGTCAATACTGCTGAAGGTCAGGCCGTTCTTCAAACCCACCAGCGTGATGTCTTCGATCAGTCCTGGAATCTCAGTATCTGACGGTAATTGCCGCAGAATAGCTTCAAAGGACTCTTCCATTTCTTTCTGTTGCAGTCGATAAGCTTCGAGATGCGCCGCTTCAAAAAACTTTTTCTCGTAATCTTCTTTGAGCGCACCTTCCTGTGCCTGAACACCCGCCAGATCTTTCTGGAGATTCGTCACATGCAGGAAGTATCCGAGCGTGAGTGCGCCGGCAAAACAGAGGATCCAGATGATGGCCTTGACGGCAACCGGCCAGGAACCGACATTGTTAATGTCATTCAACTGGTCCAGATCGAAGTTTTTTAAACTATCAACAAGGTCTTCCATAGCCATGGCTAGATCGACTCCTCATCTTCTTTCTTCGGTGTGGACTGCTGCACCGTCAGACTGAATTGACTGGCCTGTGGCCCAAAAGCCGCATTCGCTTTGATCGCTGTCACGTTAGGCCCTTCGAACCATTCAGACTCATTGAAGTTCCTGAGCTGATTGGAAATTCGGTTATTCGATTCGGCAACGCCGGAAATCGCCAGCATATCCTGGACCATAACCAGGTCAGTGAAGAATACCCGCGGCGCCAATTGCCGGGCCAGTTCATCAAACACACGAACAATAATGGGTCGGTTACCCTGCAGTTCCTGAATGACCCGCATCCTGGAAAGCAGTTGGTTTCGTGTTTGCTGGAGTAGTTGTATCTCTGCGATGCGCTCATCGAGCACACTGATTTCCCGGTTCAGAAAATCATTTCTTGCCTGTTGATAGTCAATTGAACTGTTGTAGTAACGATCAACGCCGAAGATGATCGTGCCCGCAAGCACCAGCACGGCCACGGTGATATTGAGAAATTCCTGCTTTTTCTGTTCCCTGAGTTCTTCTCGCCAGGGTAGCAGGTTAATTTTTATGTCATTAGCCATCAGTATTCTCTACGCCTCGAACTAGTCAAAGCTACGCAGTGCCAACCCGCAGGCAATCATCATTGCGGGGGCATCGTTGTGCAGATTGGCCTCGTTGACTTTCGAAGACAACGACATGTTGACGAATGGGTTAGCGATGGAACAGGGTGTACCCAGCTTTGCGGCGACCATCTCTGACAAACCATCAATTGATGAGGTACCACCCGCAAGAATAATGTGGTCAACATCATCATAAGCACTGGATGAATAGAAAAACTGGAGTGAACGAGTCACCTGCTGAACAACCGCTTCCTTGAAGGGTTGCAACACCTCTGTTTCGTAATCATCCGGCAAGCCACCCTGCTTCTTGGCAAGTCCCGCTTCTTCTACTGACAGCGAATAACGTCGCTGAATCTCTTCAGTAAGCTGTTTGCCGCCAAACAACTGTTCTCTGGTGTAAGGTGCGCCACCGCTGGTCAGCACTGACAGCGTCGTCATGGTTGCGCCGATATCAACGATCGCGATGACCTGATCTTCCTCATCTTCTGAGTCTGCCGAGTACTGGCCGCGAACAAGCTCAAACGCGCGTTGCATGCAATGCGCCTCGATATCGACGACTTTTGCCTTAAGACCGCCAAGCTCCAGTGCAGCTTCTCGCATCTCGACGTTTTCTCGACGACATGCCGCGATCAGGACTTCTACCTGTTCTTCACTTCTGGGGGAAGGTCCCTGAACCTCGAAATCGAGCGCTACTTCTTCCAGAGGATAGGGAATGTATTGATCTGCCTCGAGCTGGAGCTGATTTTCCATCTCGTCTTCGTTTAACGTGGCGGTCATCTCGATGGTTTTGGTAATGACGGCCGATCCAGCCACTGCAACCGCGGCGGTCTTAACCTTGGTCTTACAGCGCTCTAAAAGACGCTGTATCGCCTCACCAACGCCGTCTACGTCGCTGATGTTCTTTTCAACAACAGCATTCTCCGGCAGCGGCTCAACGCCATAGTTTTCAACTTTGTACTCGCCGCCTGTTCTGGACAGTTCCAGAAGCTTCACCGAGGTAGAGCTGATATCCAGCCCCAACATGGCGGCGGGCCCTTTGTTTAGAAATGCGAACACGCTGTTTTCCTAATTTCCCTATGAAGTACGAGCACTTACGGTCACTTCATGCAGAATTACATTAAATACCACCTTTAACATAAGCGCAAACAATTTAAATGAAAAAAAGCCCGTAAAACATTCATTTCTAGACAATTTCTTGACTTCCATCACACTTTTTTTGCGCTCCAATCGACAACCCGAACCAAAAAACGGGCCAGCCATTATAATCGTTTCGTGCAGTTTCGCAGCCCTCGGCTTTCCTTCTATAATGACGCCCCTTCGCTTCACGGTACATATCAGGATCAGATGATCACCGTTTTCAGGTACCTTTGCTGGTCATCATTGGCCCTGATCAGCACCATGCTGATGGGTCTATCCGCCGCCTATTTGTATCTGAATCCGCAGATTCCAGATACCCGCTCCTTTTCCCAGGTAACGCTCAAGGCGCCGCTCAGAATATTCTCAGACGATGGCCTGCTGATTCAGGAGTTTGGTGAGCGACTCACCCCCATCCGCTATGAGGAAATCCCGCCACTGTTTATCAGCGCACTACTTGATACTGAGGACAAGCGCTTCTACCAACACAGCGGTATTGACGTGGTCACGCTGGCTAACGCCACCTGGCAGTTATTACGCAATCGAGGCCAGATACACACGGGAGCCTCAACGATCACGATGCAACTCGTAAAGAATATCTCCGGTGACACCCGGGTCCGGTTCCTGCGGAAATTCAAAGAAATGTTAATGGCAGTAAAGATAGAGCGGGAGCTGACTAAAAACGACATTCTTACGCTTTACCTCAACATCATCCCGTTCGGCAAACACGCCTTTGGCATCCAGGCCGCGGCAAATACCTACTATGGCAAGCCAGTTAATGAGCTGAGCCTCGCACAAATGGCCATGTTAGCCGGTGTGCCCCAGGCACCCGAAGCTGGCAACCCGGTCAATGGCCCACAACGCGCTCTGACCCGCAGAAATCTGGTGCTTTTTAGGATGCTGGAGCAAGGCTCAATCACCCGGGCGCAGTATGAGGAAGCCACTAACGCGCCGGTGACGGCTGAAGTTCACAGCCGGTCAATAGATCTGCCCGCACTTTATGCGGCAGAAATGGTTCGTAAGCGCTTACTATCCGAGTACGGCCGAGACGCCTATAACCAGGGTATGATCGCTCATACGACGCTATCCGGCAGCATGCAGCGCGCTGCCGAGGCGGCGGTGACCAGAAAGCTACTCGAATATGATCGACGACATGGCTACCGGGGACCGGAATTTCGGCGCATCTTCGGTACCGACGAATATCTCGCAGCACCGGAATACGGCTATCCCGACAACTGGCTGGAGACACTGGAGAAACAGCGCGCTTATGGCGGCCAATTACCCGGTATCGTCACACGCGTGGCGGAACAGCAAATCACGGTACTGACCCAGACGCTCGAAGAAATCGATATCACCTGGGACGGACTCAGTTGGGCCCGCCCCTATATCGATGTAGACCGTCGTGGCCCCAGACCCAAGCTCGCTCAAGATATCGTCGGTGAAGGTGATCTGATTCGTTACGAAATCACCGAGGAAGGTCAGGTACTATTGGGCCAGCATCCTGCAATACAGGGCGCGTTGATCGCCCTTGATCCCTACGACGGTGCTATCCGGGCAATTGTTGGCGGTTTCGACTTCAGGGCAAAGCAGTTTAATCACGCGACACAGGCCAGACGCCAACCAGGATCCAGTTTCAAGCCCTTTTACTACAGTGGCGCTATGGAAAATGGCCTGACGGCGGCCTCAATCTATAATGATGCACCCCTGGTGCTACCCGGCGGTGAACTCGAGGAAGTTTACCGCCCGAAGAATTCAGGCGATGTGTTTCACGGCAATATCAGACTTCGCGAAGCGCTCTACCGTTCGATAAACCTCGTTTCTATCCGGGTGATTCTGGATTACGGTCCGGAAAACGCGGTTGACTATGTATCGCGCTTCGGCTTCGACACCAGCAATTTCCCCAGAGATGTGCAGCTCGCGTTTGGCGGCGGCACCATTTCACTCACGCCCCTGGAAGTCGTCACGGGCTACGCTGCTTTTGCCAATGGTGGTTTTAAGGTAGAGCCCTATCTGCTGCGCGAACTGGATTCCATCAACAGCGACGTCATCTTTCAGGCAGACCCTCCGGTTGCCTGTGTCGAGAACTGTCTCGGACTTCATCAAGCGGAGCAGGTCATCGAACCAAGAGTTGCACACATCATGAACTCCATCCTTTCCGATGCCATTCGCAGAGGAACCGGGACCAAAGCAATGCGGGCACTCAAGCGAGGCGACCTGCATGGCAAAACAGGTACTACCAACGATGCTGACATCTGGTTTTCCGGCTTTACACCCGATCTGGTTGCCACCGCCTGGGCTGGCTTTAGCAATAACAGCGCCGTTGGCAACAGGGAGTGGGGTTCAACCACACCGCTGGAGACCTGGATCGAATTTATGGCCGAGGCGTTGCCCGAAGAAGGGAGTCAAAAACAACTCACGCGGCCAGACGGCATCGTTTCTGTAAAAATTGATCCAAAGACGGGGCTGCGAACAGATCCTACAGACCCGGAAGGTATCTTCGAGATTTTCAGAGAGGAACTGGTACCCGCAGAACAAACGCGCGAAAACCAGGTCGACCGCACAAATATTACACAGCAGATTTTCTGACCTTGTGAGTCGGTTCAGCTGACTAAAGCTTTCTTTCAGCCAGCCATCAACATTTGCCAATAAAAAAGGCGCCAGAAGGCGCCTTTTCGAACTTTCACATTTGACGACAGGCGGGGCTTTAGCTGCCTCGCTTGAATCGCTTGTTAAACCTGTCAATTCGTCCGGCGGAGTCAATCACCTTCTGCTTTCCGGTGTAAAACGGATGGCAGTTGGAGCAGACTTCCAGGTGAATATTTTCACAGGTTGTAGACTTGGTTTCGATCACGTTCCCGCAACTACATGTGGCGGTAATTTCTTGATAATCCGGATGGATTTCAGCCTTCATCGCTCGACTGTCCTGAATTTTTGAGGTGGCGAATCATACCAGAACACCCACGAATGACAAGCTGCCCTCATCGCCAAATCGTAAGCGTCGCACAAACTCTCTATCACAAAAGCGTTCCGATCGGTCAGGAGTGGCATAATGCGACTCTTTTACCGCCACGAGACCGGAGCCAGCTTACCCATAATGGCTGAACCGCAAACTTTTGCTTCCGTCGCGCTGCCAACGCCACTGAGGAAATCATTCCACTACCGCATCCCTGATTCGCTGGAGGTGCATCGCGGGGCGCGTGTTGTCGTTCCCTTTGGTCAGCGTCGACTGGTTGGGGTCGTCCTGGCCGTGGATGTTGTGCCAGAGATCGAAGAATCAAGAATCAAATCCATTGCAGCAAGGTTGGATCCCGAATGCGATCTCCCGGAACCTTTGATCCGGCTGTGTCTCTGGGCAGCAGAGTACTACCAATATCCTGTAGGTGAGGTTTTTACGGCAGCACTCCCTTCACTGCTAAGAAAGGCAGAAGACTGGCGTGAGATCAGCGAGCAACTGACGCTGACCGCTCAAGGGAAGACTGTCGATCCGACTGACCTGACCCGGGCACCGGCACAACGCCGCCTGCTGGCGCTGATTTCAGAAATCCCGCGGGCCAGAAGCGAGCTAAAACTACTGGAGGTCGGAACACCAGCCATTCGGGCCGTTGTAAAAAAGGATTGGGCACGCTGGCAGACCATTAAAGTCAACTCACCCCAACAGTTCAGCCTCGGCGACATTAACTATCAGGGAATTGCGCCAACCGATGCACAACAGACGATCATCGATACGATCACAAAGGCAGGCAGTAACAAACCGCTACTGCTCTATGGTGTTACCGGTAGCGGTAAGACAGAGGTCTATCTCAGGGCCATTGAACACGTCCTTAAACAGGGCAAACAGGCCATCGTGCTGGTCCCGGAAATTGGACTCACCCCTCAGACCATTAACCGGTTTCAAACCCGCTTTGAGGCCCCGCTAAGCATCATCCATTCATCTCTGACAGAAAAAGAACGTGCCCTCAGCTGGAAACGGGCCAAGCGCGGCGAATCTGCCATCCTGCTAGGCACAAGGTCGGCCATCTTTACGCCGATGAAGTCACCCGGGATCATCATCGTCGATGAAGAGCACGATGCATCGTACAAACAACATGATGGCTTCCGTTATTCAGCCAGGGACCTGGCAGTACTCAGAAGCCAGTTCGAAAACATCCCCGTGATTCTTGGCTCCGCTACACCATCACTGGAAAGCCTGCACAACACCGGAACGGGTAAATACGATATCGCCGCGCTTGAATCGCGACCACCCGGCGTAGAACCAGAACGTTACGAGTTGCTCGATACCCGGCATCTGGAACAACGAGATGGATTTACCCGGGGACTCAAACAGAAGATAACCGCAACGATTGCCCGGGGCGAGCAGGTCCTCGTGTTTATCAACCGCCGGGGTTTCGCGCCGGTAATGATGTGCAATGACTGCGGATGGATTGCCAACTGTCGTCGGTGCGATGCAAGACTCACTTATCACCTGAGTACGCGGACACTGGTTTGTCACCATTGCGGCAGTCTCAGCCATAACATCATCGCTTGCCAGTCCTGCCGCGGTAGTAACGTCGCTGTTATTGGCCAGGGAACACAGCGGGTCGAGCAGACGCTTTCCATGCTGTATCCAGACGTCCCTGTGGTCAGGGTTGACCGTGACTCAACACGAAAAAAAGGTGCCATGGATGCCGTCGTCAAAGAAATCAACAAAGGCGAACCGGCAATCCTTGTCGGCACTCAATTGCTGGCTAAAGGTCACCATTTCCCGGAAGTCACCCTGGTTGCGATTATGGACATTGACGGTGGTTTTTACTCTGCAGACTTTCGCGCCGTCGAACGTTTGGGACAGATGATTCTGCAGGTAGGCGGCAGAGCCGGCCGGGCAGAAAAACCTGGCACGGTTGTTATCCAAACTGAATTCGCATCGCACCCCCTGCTGATGCAACTGGTTGGAGAGGGTTACCAAAGTTTTGCAACCACCTTGCTAAAAGAACGCAGTGACGCAGGGCTTCCACCATTCACGTTCCATGCGATTGTCAGGGCCGAGGCGATGGAATCCGAAATCGCCCGCAGGTTCCTAAGCTCACTGGAACAGACAGCGAGCGTGCCTGACTCAACGGAACTGTTAGGTCCAATACCAGCAATGATGGAAAAGCGCTCCGGTCGCTATCGGCAAATGCTGATTGTTTCAGCGATCAGCCGATCAGGTATCCACAAGGTGACCTCACAACTTGTCCATCTCGCTGAGCATCACGCTGACAGCAAACGCATCCGTTGGTCCGTTGATGTCGATCCAGTAGACTTGTTTTAGTGTTAACATCCGCTCCGCACCCAATCACCCCATGTCATGACCAAAGACTTCGCAAAACAACATAGAACCAGCCCGGAGGTAAAACCTCAGCCTCGATGGCCCTGGTTCGCCAGCGGTTTTTTTTCGGGTGGTTTTATCGCTTTCCTGATCACCCTCTGGTTTCTGGTGCCAGCGGAAGTGTCCCTGACCAATAACACGCAACCCACACCAACGCCGTCAACCCGTGACGCCGAAAACGAAGAGATGCAGTGGGATTTCTACGAGATATTTCCTCGTTCAGAAGTCCCCGTCGTAGAAGAGTACACAGATGCCGGGAAGAAGGTCGTTGTTGATGACCACCGCTGGATTCTCCAGGCTGGTTCCTTCAAGGATCCGGATGATGCCGATGAAAGACGCGCCATGCTGCTACTGCTGGGCCTGGATGTACAAACTCAGCCCGTTAAGGTTGAGGGTTCAACATGGCACCGGGTGATTGTGGGGCCCTTTGATTCAACATTGGAACGAAACCGCGCACAAGACAAACTGGCGCAAGCGCAAGTGCAGTCGATTCCCATGAAGATACCTAAAACCTGACTTGAAAATCACAACCAACACCCCCATTTCCCTCATTGCACAGACATAGAAGGCGAATGACGCTTGGAACAGTTTGAAGGGACCACCATCATATCGGTCCGAAAAGATGATGCCGTGGTCATCGGCGGCGACGGCCAGGTGACGATGGGCGATACCGTAATGAAAGCCAATGCCAGAAAGGTTCGCAGGCTTTATAAAGAATCGGTGATCGCCGGTTTCGCTGGCGGAACAGCAGATGGCTTCACGCTCGTTGAACGGTTCGAGGCAAAACTCGAGAAGCACCAGGGAAATCTGGTACTTTCGGCCGTAGAGTTGGCCAAAGACTGGCGCACTGACCGGGCCCTCAGACGCCTTGAAGCGCTACTCGTTGTCGCAGACAAAGAACATTCACTGATGATCACGGGCAACGGTGATGTTGTTGAGCCCAATGACGGCATCATGGCGATCGGCTCGGGCGGCCAGTATGCAAAATCTGCCGCACTGGCACTGTCAAGAAACACCGAACTCTCCGCCCGGGACATCGTTCAGAAGAGCCTCGAAATTGCCGGGGATATCTGCATTTACACAAATCAGCAACTCACCATCGAAGAAATCAACATTCAGGCGTAACCGCATGTCCGATATGACCCCAAGAGAGATCGTTCACGATCTCGATAAACACATCATCGGTCAAGATGCCGCCAAACGGGCCGTTGCTATTGCACTACGAAACCGATGGCGACGCATGCAACTAAACGATGAGCTCCGATCCGAGATTTCCCCAAAGAATATTCTGATGATAGGACCGACCGGTGTCGGCAAAACAGAAATCGCCCGTCGCCTGGCAAAAATAGCCAACGCCCCGTTCATCAAAGTCGAAGCAACCAAGTTTACTGAGGTCGGTTATGTCGGCAGGGATGTCGAATCCATCATCCGGGATCTCGCTGAAGCAGCCGTTAAAATGTTGCGTGACAAGCAGATAAAGCAGGCAGAGCCCAGAGCCTTTGAGGCCGCGGAAGAACGTATTCTGGATGCGCTGTTGCCACCGGCACGGGACGTCAATGACAGCAAAGACTCATCGACCCGGCAGATGTTCCGTAAAAAACTGCGGGAAGGTGAACTCGATGACAAGGAAATAGAAATAGACCTTGATGTCACCGTCGCCGGTGTCGAAATCATGGCGCCACCTGGTATGGAAGAGATGACCAATCAGCTGCAAAACATGTTCTCCTCCATGAATCCCGGCAAGAAAAACGCCAAAAAGCTCAAAGTCAGTGAAGCTCTGAAACGCCTGACAGACGAAGAAGCAGCCAAGTTAATCAACGAAGATGAGCTGCGCACCGCCGCCGTCGAGTCGGTTGAGCAGACCGGTATGGTGTTCATCGACGAAATGGACAAGATTGCGAAACGTGCAGATCACGGTGGCGCGGATGTTTCCAGAGAAGGCGTTCAGCGAGATCTGTTGCCACTCATTGAAGGCAGCAATGTCTCCACCAAGTACGGCATGATTAAGACAGACCACATACTGTTCATCGCCTCAGGTGCCTTTCATCTGTCCAAACCCTCGGATCTGATTCCCGAACTGCAGGGCAGACTGCCGATTAGAGTTGAGCTCAATGCCCTGGGCATCGGAGACTTTGAACGCATCCTGACTGAACCAGATGCGTCTCTCGTTGAGCAGTACCAGGCGCTCATGAAAACCGAAGGTCTGGCGCTGACGTTCGAAGACGATGCGGTACACCGAATCGCCGAGATCGCGTGGCAGGTGAATGAACAGACGGAAAATATAGGCGCGCGAAGACTGCATACCGTTATGGAAAGATTGCTCGAAGAGCTTTCCTTTGACGCCACCGATGCGGCGATGCAAGCCAATGGCCAAATCACGATTGATACGGACTACGTTAACCAGCATCTGGAAAATCTCGCTGGCGATACCGATCTCTCTCGATATATTCTGTAAGTACTCGACGACAGACAGCCTCAAACCCAGTGACCCAGCCAAGCACTATCAATGTCCACAAAAAATCGGCAATCCTGGAACTTGTCTACACAGACGGTGGTGCTTACCAGCTGAGCGCGGAATACCTCAGGGTCTTCTCACCCTCAGCAGAAGTGCAGGGCCACGGACCTGGGCAGTCGGTTCTGCAATACGGGAAAAAAGATGTGCAATTCATGGACATCGAGCCACAGGGTCACTACGCCATCAAAATCACCTTTTCCGACGGCCACGATTCCGGCATCTACAGCTGGGACTATCTTGAAAAACTGGGCAAGAACCTTGAGACGAACTGGCAGCAGTATCTTTCGGATCTGACGGCAGCAGGAAAATCCAGAGAACCACAATTTATCGCGCTCGGGAAAACCTGATTTCGCAATAGGCTACAATAGTCCAAACAATCTCGACGCATTGGACAACATGAAAGACCCGGACGACATAACCCACTTCGGATTTTCCAAAGTTAAGGCTTCTGAAAAAGCAGGTCGGGTAGCTGACGTCTTTCATTCCGTCGCAGAACGGTACGATGTCATGAACGATCTGATGTCGCTGGGTACACACCGGGTGATGAAGCAGATGGCTGCAAACGCAACCCATGCAAGACCCGGACACAGGGTGCTTGATCTGGCGGGCGGAACCGGTGACATGGCCATTTTACTTGCAGACTACGTGGGGGAGAACGGACAGGTCTGTGTCTGCGATATCAATGGCAGCATGCTGAAAACAGGCCGCGATCGACTGACTAATCGCGGCGTAATCGGCAACGTTGCTTACATCCAGGCTGACGGCGAACAGCTCCCCTTCCCTGACGAATCGTTTAACAGCATCACAATTGCCTTTGGTTTAAGAAACTTCACCAACAAGGAAGAGGCCCTGGCTGATATGACCAGGGTACTTAAACCGGGCGGGAAGCTCGTCATCCTGGAGTTTTCTCAGCCCAACAATCCGACCCTAAAAAAGGCTTACCGGGGCTTCAACAGTCTCTGGCCAAAAGTTGGAAAACTCATCACTGGCGATGCAGACAGCTATCAATATCTGGTTGAGTCTATTGAGGTGCATCCCGATCAGGAGACACTTGCCACCATGCTGGAAGACGCAGGCCTGGCAAGAGTGAGATTTCACAATCTTGCTGGCGGCGTCGCTGCTATCCACGAGGGCATTAAACCGCGAGACCCACTGTGACGCTGTTCAGAGCCATCGCGATTCTGCTAAAGCTGATTCGCTATCGCCTGGACAGGAATCTGCCTGAAGAGGCCAAGCCACTCTGGCTCAAAATTTTGCTGTTGCCAATTAAGCTGATTCCCCCGCCGGCAAATCCCGCAATATCAGCCCGCCAGGCCATTGAAGAACTCGGTCCGATCTTCATCAAGCTCGGACAGCTGTTATCTACTCGTAAAGACCTGTTCTCCGAGGATATGTCTGGCGAGCTTCAAAAACTTCAGGATCAGGTGCCACCTTTCTCCTCGGCAGAGGCCGTGACCATTATCGAAAACGGGATAGGTAAACCTTTAAGCGAGGTCTTCGACAACTTCGATCAAACGCCACTGGCGTCGGCATCTGTCGCTCAAGTGCATGCCGCGACCCTGAAAGAGAAAATCGTGATCGGGGACAAACAGGTCTTCATCAACGATGAAATCCGCAAAGACGTTGTCGTTAAGGTGATTCGCCCCGGTATTGATGCAGTCATCCAGAGAGATCTCAAGCTCATGTACTTTTGCGCTGGCATGCTGGAAAGATTCTGGCCTGATGCCTCACGACTGCACCCGGTTGCGATTGTTAAAGACTACGAAGCGACAATTCTCGGCGAACTCGACCTCGGACTGGAAGCAGCCAACGCCAGGCGGCTCAGAGACAACTGGTTGGGCAGCGGCAAGCTGTACGTGCCCGAGACCCATGATGAACTCTGCTCAGAGCGTGTCATGGTGATGGAACGGATTTACGGTGTCACTGCCACCGACCTCAAATCCCTGAAGGCGGCCAACACCGACCTTAAAAAGCTTGCCCATCTGGGCGTGGAGATCTTTTTCACCCAGGTATTCGAAGACAACTTCTTTCACGCGGACATGCATCCGGGCAATGTGTTCGTAGACATCTCTGAGCCATCAGAACCAACCTACATAGCACTTGATTGCGCGATCATCGGTTCACTGACAGAAAGTGACAAAAATTACCTTGCCAAGAATCTGCTGGCGTTCTTTCGTCGCGACTACGAAGAAGTTGCAAGACTGCATGTGCAGAGTGGCTGGGTACCTGCCAGCACAAACATCGAGGAATTTACCCGTGTCATCACTCAGGTAGTTGACCCTTTCTTCCAGAAGCCGATCAAGGAAATCTCTTTCGGCAATGTCTTGCTTGAGTTGTTCAACACCGCGCGACGGTTCGACATGGAGGTCCAACCACAACTGGTGCTACTTCAGAAAACGCTGATCAATATTGAGGGTATGGGCCGGCAGATCTATCCTGATCTGGATCTGTGGGAAACCGCTGCACCTTTCATGGAGAAGTGGATGACCGAACGCATAGGCCTGTCCGGTCTTATCCGAAGAATCAGCAGAAACGCCCCGAGATGGCTGGATCAGTTGCCGGAACTACCGGACCTTGCCTATCACTCATTGCATCAGATTCAAGAACTGACCGAGCAGAACCGCTATCAGGTTCAGGCGCTGACTGAGGTTAAGGCAGCCCTTGAGCAACAATCACGGCGCGGCAAATTGCAGAGGCTCGGCGGTCTGGCACTGATCGCAGCGCTGTTTGCGATGTTGCTGCCAGCCTCGGGGATCAACACCGCAATCGATCCGATCATACCTGGCTCCCTGCTTGGATCCCTGGGTGTCTATTGGCTGTACATTGCGTCATGACGTGCTATTCTCGCCGCCCTTTTTTTCAAACGACCCAAAATGCTGATCTCAGACGACAAGTGGATCGACGCCGTCAGTTTTGACGATAAAGGCCTGATCCCGGTCCTGGCACAGGATCACGAGACCAAGCGCGTGCTAATGGTTGCCTGGATGAATCGCGCTGCGCTCCTGGAAACGGTCCGCTCTGAGCGAGCCACTTACTGGTCGCGATCACGTCAGTCTTTCTGGCGCAAAGGTGAATCCTCCGGGCATGAACAGATCGTCAAGGACGTTCAACTGGACTGCGATAGCGATGTGCTAATATTGATGGTGGAACAGAAAGGCAACATTGCCTGTCATACAGGCAGAAATTCCTGCTTTTTTCGGCACCTGACAGCCGATGGCTGGCAGGTGTCGGAACCGGTGATTAAAGACCCCAGCGAGATATATTCCAATGAATAACGTCATGGACACTTTGAGCACAATTCTGGAGCAGCGCAAACAGGCTGACCCGGACAACTCATATGTGGCCAGCCTGCACCACAAAGGATTGAACAAAATACTCGAAAAAGTCGGAGAGGAGGCAACCGAGGTGATCATTGCAGCCAAAGATACGCCCGCGTCCGGCTCTACTGACGAACTGATCAAGGAAACGGCCGATCTCTGGTTTCACACGATGGTTCTGCTCAGTCATCTGAATGCCTCACCTAACGAAGTACTGACAGAACTGGAAAAACGCTTTGACGTTTCCGGTCTGGAAGAGAAAGCATCACGTTCAACGCGAACTGCGAACTAACCTGGAGAATCCTATGTCTTTTGGCATAACCGAGCTTGTTATTATTCTTGTCATTGTTTTACTGCTGTTTGGAACAACAAAACTGAAATCCTTGGGCAGTGATCTTGGCTCTGCAATCAAGGGTTTCCGTTCTGCCGTGGGAGAAGACGCCAAAAACGTCGAGACGGAAGAAACCGCTGAAGACAGCCAGGTTCAGGCGCCGCTTCAAAAGAAAGAAAGCACCGAAACCCACTGAATCTATCTGAGCTAAACAACAATGTTTGACATTGGCTTTCCGGAACTGGTGGTGATTAGTATTGTCGCCCTGCTTGTTATTGGTCCGGAAAAGCTGCCAGAAACCATTCGAACCATCTCGCTTTGGATAGGTAGAATCCAGCGCAGCTTCTCTAACATCCGGCGAGAAATCGAAACCGAAATCGGCGCAGACGATATCCGTGCACAGCTCCACAACGAAGCGATTCTGAAAGACCTCGAGGCCACCAAAAACACGCTGCAGGATGTCAGCCGCGACATCAAGGATGCCGTGGAAGAGGTCAAGTCGGACGTCAAAGGAACCATGACAGAACCGGTCACAGAAACTGTCACAGAACCTGTTACAGAACCTGTTACAGAAACTGTCACAGAAACCACCAAAGCGGTCGAAAAAACCAAATCAGATGACAAATCGTGAGCAACTCGCGGTGCGAGCAACCGACTAAATGACTATAAACGAACAGGGGAACAACGCACCGGATAACGATGCTGGCCAGCCCTTAATTGAGCATCTGGTCGAACTTAGAACGAGGTTACTCCACGCTATCCTGTCTGTTCTGGTGATCTTCCTGCCGTTGTTCGCATTTTCCAACGAGATCTACGCCTACATCTCTGAACCTTTGCGCCAGTTTTTGCCAGAGGGAACGACGATGATCGCAACAGAGGTAGCGTCGCCCTTCCTGACACCTTTTAAACTGACACTGGTCCTGTCGATCTTTCTCGCCATGCCATTCATTCTTCATCAGCTCTGGAGCTTCATCGCCCCGGGGCTGTACTCGAACGAGAAGCGAATAGCAGCACCCCTGCTGGTCAGCAGTATTCTGCTTTTTTATGCAGGTATCGCATTCGCGTTCTATGTCGTTTTCCCGCTGGTGTTCGGATTCTTCACGTCGGTAGCACCCGATGGGGTCACGGTCATGACGGATATCAATCGATATCTGGACTTCGTCCTGAAGTTATTCTTTGCTTTCGGGCTGGCATTCGAGATACCAATTGCGACGGTACTTCTCATATGGACCGGGGCAACAACGACGACAGCCATGGCCAATAAACGGCCTTACGTCATCGTCGGCTGCTTTATTGTTGGCATGCTGCTGACACCGCCGGACGTCATCTCACAGATATTACTGGCGTTTCCGATGTGGTTGTTGTTCGAGGTCGGCATCATCTTCGCCAGGGTATTCGACCTGGATAAAACCGTTGACGACTCAGAGCAGGTTAGCTCTTAAGCAGAAAAGTGACGGGACCGTCGTTAACCAGAGAAACCTGCATATCGGCGCCAAACACGCCTGTTCCTACCGAAACCTGCCTCGACACTTCGGCAACAAACTTTTCGTACAGCTTCTCAGCCTCCTCTGGTGGGGCAGCAGCGGAGAAAGAAGGCCTGAGACCTTTACGCGTATCCGCGGCCAGTGTGAACTGAGAAACCACCAAAAGGGAACCGCCGGTATCAAGCAGTGATAGATTCATGTGCCCAAGCGCATCACCGAAGACCCGGTAATGTAATACTTTGGATGCCAGTTTGCTGACTGACGTTTCAGTATCAGCCTTCTCTACACCAAGTAATAAAAGCAACCCAGGGCCAGTCTCACCAACAACCTTTCCTCCGACAGAGACACTGGCGTGCGTCACTCGCTGGATCAGACCCTGCATATCTTCAGGATCTAGACGTTGAAATCGGCTTCAAACCGCAGCGCCATATCACGGGTGGCCCGAATCAAGGCATCAATCATGGCAGGCTCAGTTGCCGAATGCCCGGCCTCTCGTACGATGTATAGCTGTGAGGTTGGCCAGGCTTTTCGCAGGTCATGCGCATTGTCCAACGGACTCACACAATCAAAACGTCCATGCACAATAATGCCCGGCACATCCTTCAGCGTACTGGCGTTCGCCAGCAACTGATCGGGTTCCAGGAAACAGTCATTGCTGTAGTAATGCGTCGCGATCAGACATCGGGCATGGGCCCGGACGCCATCGGAGAAGTGTTTGATCAATCTTGGGTTGGGATGCAATGTTGATGCGTGTGCCTCCCAGGCAGACCAGGCTTTGGCCGCAGCCATTCTGGCCAGTTCATTATCCTGCTGCATCAACTGGTTGTAGGCGTCACAGGAACTTAAGGCATCGGCATCAGGGAGCTTACTGACCGGCGCCATGAAATCCTCCCAGTGATCGGGGAAAAACCGGCTGGCGCCATCCTCATAAAGCCATGCGATATCTTTCTTCCGCCCCAGAAAGATGCCTCGCAAAATCAATCCCAACACCTTGTCCGGATAGCTCTCCGCATAAGCCAGGCCAAGCGTAGCACCCCAGCCTCCACCGAAGACAACCCATTGCTCAATACCGAGGAATTCACGGATTTTCTCCATGTCCTCGATCAGGTCCTGAGTCGTGTTCGCAGCCAGTTCCGTGTGCGGCGTTGAGCGACCAGCGCCACGCTGATCAAACAGAATGATGCGGTACTTTTCAGGATTAAAGAAACAGCGGGAATTAAACTCACAGCCGGAGCCGGGCCCGCCGTGGACAAACACAATGGGAATGCCATCCGGAGTACCACTTTCATCAATGTAAAGTTCGTGGGGGGCATCCACTTTCAAGGTGTGGCGCGAATAGGGTTTGATTTCTGGATACAACGGCAGCATGAATGAGCTCTTCCTGTGGGTCCGTATACTGGGTCAGGCCACCTTTTCCCGGGATGCCCGTTTCCGCTCGTTTTCAGTGAGCAGCTTCTTCCTGATACGAATATTGCTGGGTGTCACTTCTACGAGTTCGTCATCATCAATGAATTCGATCGCCGCTTCCAGTGAATGTTTGACGGGAGGAGTCAACATGATGTTTTCATCGGTGCCGGCAGCACGAACGTTAGTCAGTTGTTTTTCTTTCAGTGGATTAACGGGCAGGTCGTTACCTCGGGAATGCAAGCCAACGATCATACCTTCATAGATTTCTTCATTGGGTCCAACAAAGAGTCGTCCCCGCGCCTGCAGGTTATTCAACGCAAACCCGACGCTTTTCCCAGTGGCCATGGAAATGAGTACGCCATTATTTCTGGTACCTCCATCATCGCTGACCACCTTGCCATAGTGAGAGAAAACGCTATTCATAATGCCGGTTCCAGAGGTCATGGTCAGAAACTCTGACCGAAAACCAATGAGCGCGCGTGTGGGAATGGTAAATTCAAGCCGGGTTCGGCCCGACCCGTCCGGCATCATATTGGTCAGATTAGCTTTCCGGTTACCCAACTCCTCCATGATGCTGCCCTGATGCTCATCGTTTATATCCAGCATCAGGTTCTCAAAAGGCTCTTCCACATGGCCATCAACCTCGCGAAAAATTACCTCAGGTCTGCCTACAGCGATTTCGTAGCCTTCACGACGCATCGTTTCAATGAGAACGGACAGATGCAGTTCGCCCCGGCCTGAAACTTTGAATCGATCCGCAAAGTCGGTTTCTTCAACCCGCAGAGCAACGTTGTACTGCAGCTCTTTTTCAAGTCGCTCCTTGATGTGCCGGCTGGTCACAAACTTGCCTTCCCGTCCCGCAAAGGGTGACGTATTCACCTGAAAGGTCATGGATATCGTTGGCTCATCGACTTTGAGCGCTGGCAGGGGCTCTGCATGCCCTGGCGCACAAACCGTATCGGATATCTGGATACTCTCAAGCCCACTGATACAAACTATGTCGCCCGCCGAGGCGCGTTCGACGGGGGTCCTTTCAAGGCCGTTATAACCCATCACCTGCAGGATCTTGCCGCGTCGCTCCTCACCGTCTCTTGAAACGACAACCACCTGGTCACCGGTCACGATTTCGCCGCGCGTAATACGCCCTAAACCGATGACCCCGACATAGTTACTGTAATCGAGTGCACTGATCTGCATCTGGAGAGGACCGTCTATGGAGGTCTCTGGCGCCGGCACATTTTCCGTAATCACCTCCAGCAAACAGGAAAGGTCGTCTCTAAGGTCATCAGGCGAATGCCCCGCTTTACCTTGAATCGCTGAGCCATAGATCACTGGAAAATCCAGTTGCTCGTCATTGGCGCCGAGTTGGTCAAACAGTTCGAAGACCTCATCAACGACCCAATCAGGTCTCGCACCTTCACGATCGATTTTGTTAACCATCACAATGGGGTTCAAACCGTTTTCGAAGGCCTTACTGGTCACAAACCGTGTTTGCGGCATCGGCCCTTCAACAGCATCAACCAGCAGCAATACGGAATCTACCATCGACAGGATTCGCTCTACCTCGCCGCCAAAATCGGCGTGCCCGGGCGTGTCAACGATGTTGATACGATAGTCGCCCCAGGTGAGGGCTGTATTTTTGGCAAGAATGGTAATACCACGTTCTTTTTCAAGATCGTTGGAATCCATCAATCGTTCGCCTTCATCTTCACCGCGAGCAAGCGCTCCGGCCTGAGCCAGCAGCTTATCGATCAAGGTCGTCTTGCCGTGGTCAACATGCGCGATGATTGCGATGTTTCTTAGTTCCGTTTCAGTCATGGGGATAATTCAGGGGGGTCAAAACCGGCCGCATTATACCCAAGCTGATATATAATGCGCGGCATATTTTATCTGGTCGACCAGACACCCGCCAAACTATGAGCCCTACACCCTCAAACAAACAGCGAAAAGCCGTCTCACTGATCTCCGGTGGGCTGGATTCCATGCTGGCCACACGCGTCATCCAGGAACAGGGTATTCACGTTGAAGGCATCAACTTTTTTACGGGGTTTTGCGTCGAGGGTCATACCCATGCCATTAGGGCGAAAGATCGGAAAAAGGAAAAGCGGAACAACGCGCTCTGGGTCGCTGAGCAACTGGGTATAAAGTTGCACATTATTGACGTCATTGAAGAGTACAAAGAAGTCGTCATCAACCCAAAACACGGTTACGGACAGCACCTCAATCCGTGTCTGGACTGTAAGATTTTTATGGTCAACAAGGCCGCTGCCTGGGCCTGGATGGAAGCGAATGATTTCGATTTCATTATCACCGGGGAAGTTATCGGACAGCGACCCAAGTCGCAGCGCAAGCAAACGATGCCCATGATCGCCAGAGAATCCGGGGCCGAAGACAGGCTACTTCGGCCGCTCTGCGCAAAAAACCTTGCACCAACGCTACCGGAGCGCGAGGGCTGGGTAGACCGGGAAAAGCTGCACGCCTTCCATGGTCGCAACCGCAAACCGCAGATCGCCCTGGCAAAAGCGCTGGGTATTGAAGAATTCTCACAGCCAGCCGGTGGTTGTTGCTTTCTGACCGACAAATCCTACTCGGAGAAACTCAGTGATCTCTGGCAATCGCGAGGAGACCGAGACTACGAGTTGGACGACATCATGCTACTCAAAGTCGGTCGTCACCTGCGGCCTGCCCCGCATTACAAAATGATCATCAGCCGTGAGGAAGGAGAAAACCACTATCTCAATGGCTATCAGCATGAATACACCACCCTGCGAATGGTGTCTCACGGGGGTCCTGTTGCGCTGATTGATGGCAAGCCTGAGGCGCATGACCTGCAGTTCGCAGCAAGGATTATGGCCAGATACAGCCAGGGCAGGAATGAAAACCAGGTAACGGTATCCGTTAAGCCACCAGGCGGCGAACTTGAGGAAATCGATATCTCACCTCTCGCTGCAGATGATATAGAAAAGCATTGGTATGTCTGAGCACCAACTGGATGCCAGAAGACTGTTATGCCCTATGCCGGTGATCAGGACGCAGGACAAGATCGCAGAACTGCAAAATGGTGACCGTCTGCACGTTCTCTGCACTGATCCAGGTGTCCTCAACGACATTCCGACCTGGTGTCGGATACATGGCCACAAGGTGCTCGATAGCACCACGTCTGACCGCGAAATCACCGTATCCATCGAGGTCGTTAAAGAGCACTAATTTCGTGCACGAAAAATACTGCGCACCACCCTTGTGCAGGCAGAGTCATCCAGGGACAGCTCATCCCCTGTTAAATCAGCCATTTATAAAATTTTCGGGATGACATATCCTGACGGCCGATTTGTGCACCATTTGTAGAACCAATGCCACCATAATCGGCAAACAGGAGAAAAAGCATGTCAGAGAAGACTCTGAACTTGATCCAGGAACATGACGCGCGCTGGGTAGACCTGCGCTTCACAGACACCCGCGGCAAAGAACAACACGTCACCAATAACGCCGCAGGCATTGACGCCGATTTTTTTGAGAATGGCGCCATGTTCGATGGCTCATCCGTCGCCGGCTGGCGCCCCATCAACCAGGCTGACATGATCCTGATGCCCGATGATTCAACGGCCGTGGTTGACCCTTTTACCGAAGAAACCACCATCAATCTTCGTTGCGACATTCTCGAACCCAATACACTCCAGGGCTATGACCGGGACCCTCGTGGCATCGCCAAACGGGCAGAGGCCTACCTCAGCTCAACCGGCATCGGTGATACCGCGTATTTCGGTCCGGAACCCGAGTTTTTCATCTTCGACGATGTGAAGTACAAGGCCAATATGAGCGGCGCCATGTATCAAATTGAATCAGAAGAAGCCGCATGGATGAGCGCACACGCCTTTGAAGGTGGCAACACCGGTCACCGCCCGGGCGTAAAAGGGGGCTACTTCCCTGTACCGCCGGTGGATTCATTTATGGATATCAGAAACTCCATGTGTTCGACCATGGAAGCCATGGGACTGACCATCGATCTGCACCACCATGAGGTCGGTACCGCGGGCCAGGGAGAGATTGGTGCCAAGTTCAACACACTCGTTGCTAAAGCTGATGAAGTCCAGATTTACAAGTACTGTGTGCATAACGTGGCGCACGCCTACGGCAAAACCGCCACCTTCATGCCTAAGCCGCTGGTGGGTGATAACGGCAACGGTATGCACTGCCATCAGTCCGTCTGGAAAGAGGGTACCAACCTTTTCGCCGGAGATGGCTACGGTAATCTTTCACAGGAAGCGCTCTGGTACATCGGCGGTATTATCAAACATGCCCGGGCGCTTAACGCCTTCTCCAATGCCTCGACCAACTCCTACAAGCGATTGGTACCCGGGTTCGAGGCACCACTGATGCTCGTCTATTCAGCGATGAACAGATCCGCCTCTATCCGTATTCCTTACGTTCAAGGCGGTAGCCCCAACGGCATACGCGTTGAGGTCAGGTTCGGCGACCCCACGGCTAATCCCTACCTGATGTTTTCCGCCATGCTCATGGCCGGCATCGATGGCATCAAAAACAAAATCGAACCGGTTGGACCACTGGATAAAGATCTCTATGACTTACCTGCGGAAGAACTGAAGGGCCTGCCAACGGTTTGCTCCTCGCTCGAGCAGGCCCTGGATGAACTCGACGCCGACCGGGACTTTCTCAGACAGGGAGACGTGTTCACTGACAGCATGATTGATGGCTATATTGATCTGAAGCGCGAAGAGGTAGAGCGATTGAACATGACGACTCACCCCGTCGAGTTCGAAATGTACTACAGCGTCTAGACACTACGATCTCATCAGTAGTAACCGGTTTGAACAGGCGGGGCATGGCCCCGTCGAGTTCGAAATGTACTACAGCGTCTAGACACTACGATCTCATCAGTAGTAACCGGTTTGAACAGGCGGGGCCAAGGCCCCGTCGAGTTCGAAATGTACTACAGCGTCTAGACACTACGATCTCATCAGTAGTAACCGGTTTGAACAGGCGGGGCATGGCCCCGTCGAGTTCGAAATGTACTACAGCGTCTAGACACTACGATCTCATCAGTAGTAACCGGTTTGAACAGGCGGGGCCAAGGCCCCGTCGAGTTCGAAATGTACTACAGCGTCTAGACACTACGATCTCATCAGTAGTAACCGGTTTGAACAGGCGGGGCCAAGGCCCCGTTCTGCCCCGCTTGTTAGGGTTTAACTGAACGCAGTATTAAGCCCCTTCAACGCGGGGCTTTTTTTTAGCCTGCAATGCATCCACAATGACCCCATGCGAATGCCAATACTTATCGTGCTGCTGTTATCTGGCTACCTCCCCTGCGCGCTTGCCGAGCAGGTTTACAAACAGGTGGGTGAAGACGGTGTGCCCGTTTTCTCCGATCAGGGCAGTCCTGACGCCGAGCGGGTAAATATCGAAGAAACAATGACTTTCTCTGATGACCTCGTTAAAGAAACCATGAACGCCAGAAGATTGGCGGAAGAGCAGGCCCAGGCAGAATCGGCAAACATCGCTTACAAAATACGCATCACAGATCCTGAAAACGATGCCGCGATCCGCGACAATGCTGGCAATCTCAGCATTTCAATCAGCCTTTCGCCGGAGCTTGTTACAGGACACAAGGCCGCACTGCTGATGAACGGCAAGCAGATTCGCGAACTGACCGGCAGCACCAGCTTCGCGCTACCCAATGTTGACCGTGGCACGCACACTCTCGTTGTTCGCGTCATGGATCAACGTGGCAAGACTATCGAGGAAAGCCCTGCTGTGAACGTCACCATGCTTCGCTACCATTTGCCTAGAAAACAACCAAGGGCTAACTGATCACCTGAGATATCAGGTCGACAGTCGCACCATTTTGGTGCCAAAAACCCCTTGTTCTGCTACTATCCGAATCCCTAAAACACAGGTCATACCTGACGATCCGACTATTTTCAGCACAATCATAGCTGGTGCGCTTTTTGCATAATTTATGTGTGAGATGACTAAAAACGTACCGAACTTAGAAACTATGGCCATGGCGGAAAACAGCCCGGATTCAAACCTGGCAACGATGAATGATCGAGTCATCAGCAATCTCAGCACCGCTATCCTGGTTGTCGATGAGCAAACCCGCGTGGTTTTCTCAAATCAGGCCGCTGAAAACGTACTGAAAGAATCCTTTGGACAGATGCAAGGTAAATGCCTGTCCCAGCTGCTGGTTAATGGCCAGCCACTCATCCACATGGTTAAAGATGCCGTTTCCAGTGCCCAATTGATTACCAGCCGACAAATGCCTATCGCTGTCGTCGGCACTGGCAAAGGGGTGATTACTGCAGACGTTACCGTGACACCGGTATTAGACGAAGGCCAGATTCTGATCGAAATGATTCCCATGGACCGATACCTGCGAATCGACCGTGATGCTGCCTTGAACGAGCATCACCTGGTCACCAAACAGATGGTGCGAGGACTCGCCCACGAAATCAAGAATCCGCTCGGGGGGATCAAAGGCTCAGCCCAACTGCTATCCCGTGAACTTCCGGACGCCGGTCTCGAAGAGTACACCAGCATTATTATCGAAGAGACCGACAGACTGACCTCCCTGGTTGATCGAATGCTGGGACCAAATACACCGCCCAGAAAACAGATGGTTTCGGTACATGAGGTACTGGAGCGCGCCGCTAAGCTGATTGAACTTGAATCGAACAGACTTACCGTGATCAGAGATTATGACCCCAGCATCCCGGAATTGAGCCTGGATGCCGAACTGATGGTGCAGGCATTATTGAACGTCGTCCGCAACGCCATGCAGGCATTGGACAATGTACCTCACCCCACTATTACGCTGGTCACCAGAATCGAACGTCAGTTCACGATTGCGGGTAATCGTCACAAGGTTGTCGTCAGACTGGACATTATCGACAACGGCCCGGGGATACCGGAAGAAATCAGAGAGCATCTGTTTTATCCAATGATTTCGAAGCGTCCCGGTGGCACAGGTCTGGGGCTGACTTTCGCACAATCCATCATCAGCCAGCACCAGGGCATGATTGAGTTCCAATCTAACCCCGGTGAAACCGTATTCAGTATTTACATTCCGTTGGAGCAGAACTGATGACTAACAACAGCCAGGTATGGGTCGTCGACGACGAACGTTCTATCCGATGGGTCCTGGAAAAGGCATTAACGCAGAACGGCTGGCAGGTCGACTGTTTTGACTCAGCCGAGCAAATGCTGGATCAACTGACACTGGCAACCCCGGATGTTGTGATCACAGATATTCGTATGCCGGGCATAGACGGCCTGGAACTGCTCGGCGCCGTCAAAAACAGCCACCCGAATATTCCTGTCATTGTCATGACCGCGCACTCGGATCTGGACAGTGCCGTGTCTTCGATTCAAAGCGGCGCATTCGAGTACCTGCCCAAACCTTTCGAAGTCGACGAAGCGGTCGCAGTCGTAGACCGGGCACTGGAGCAAACTGAACAATCTACAGTCACAACAGCACCCGTACCGGTTCAGGACAACGTAGAAATCATCGGCAAGGCACCTGCGATGCAGGAAGTTTTCCGAGCCATTGGTCGGCTCGCAAAATCCAACGTCAGCGTGCTAATTAATGGTCAGTCCGGAACGGGTAAAGAGCGGGTCGCACATGCGTTACACAAGCACAGCGTAAGATCTGATTACCCGTTTATTCCGCTTAACATGGCCGCTATTCCCTACGATCTCGTGGAATCAGAATTGTTCGGCCATGAGAAAGGTTCCTTTACCGGCGCCAATCAAATGCGTCAGGGTCGGTTCGAGCAAGCCGAGGGCGGCACCCTGTTTCTGGACGAAATCGGGGACATGCCGCCGGAAACCCAGACACGCCTGTTGCGCGTGCTTTCCGACTCAGAGTTTTACCGGGTCGGTGGTCACGAACCCATTAAAGCGAACGTGCGAATAATCGCCGCGACGCACCAGAACCTTGAACAGCTGGTCGCCCAGAACAAGTTCCGCGAAGATTTGTTCCATCGACTGAACGTTATCCGGATTCACTTGCCCACCCTCGCAGAGCGACGAGAGGACATTCCCGTTCTGGCCAATCATTTCCTGGTCCAGGCCGCCAAGGAAATCGGCGAGGATGCAAAACGACTGCGCCCGGAAACCCTTGAATACCTGTCCGGTCTACCCTGGCCCGGAAACGTGCGCCAACTGGAAAATGCCTGCCGCTGGATCGCGGTGATGGCCACGTCACAGGAAATCAAGATTCAAGATCTACCGCCGGAATTGCTGGAAGCAAAACCGGATCAGACCTCCCATGGGGTCGATTGGGAACGTGCACTACGGTCATGGGCAACGCAAAAGCTTGCCAATATCAGTGCTGGCGAGCCAGGGATCCTGCAGGAAGCAATGCCGCGGTTCGAGCGCATCATGATTCAGGCGGCGCTCAAGCAGACTGGTGGCAGAAAACGGGATGCCTCGCTGTTGCTTGGCTGGGGCCGTAACACGCTGACAAGGAAAATTTCTGACCTGGGAATGGCGGAAGACAATCTGGTGGAATAATCACCGCAAGCGGCGAAACCCAGTACAATGACGGCATGTTTGATGTCGTACTTTTTGAACCTGAAATCCCCCCGAATACCGGGAACATCATGCGGCTCTGCGCCAACACGGGCTGTAATCTGCATCTGATACACCCGCTCGGTTTTGACCTTGATGACAAGTCGCTGCGACGCGCCGGTCTCGACTATCGGGAGTACGCCGACGTGACCTCATGGAACAGCCTCGGCGAATTACTGGATCAGGTTGATCGACACCGGGTTTTCGCGATCACAACCAAGGGATCAACGAATCATAGTGAAGCGGCATTCCAGTCGGGTGACGTACTCTTGTTTGGCCCCGAGACCCGGGGACTGCCGATAGAGGTACTGGGTTTGATGGCCCATGATCGTAAGCTGCGTATTCCAATGCTACCGAATTCACGCAGTCTTAATCTCTCCAACGCGGCTGCCGTTATCGTCTACGAGGCCTGGCGGCAGGTCGGCTTTGATGTTCGGTAGTGTTTAGCGACAGCAGCCGCTTAGCTACTGGACCGTCACGTTTTCAGCAGCAGCCTGGCTTCTTGCCTGCTGATACAGCGCGTCAAAGTTAATTGGCGCCAGCATTAACGGAGGAAAGCTGCCTTTCGTCACAATCGTATCAATCGTTTCGCGGGCATAGGGGAACAACACATTAGGACAGAAACTTCCCAGCGTCTGACGCATCGCTTCTTCTTCCAAACCCCGGATCAGGAAAATGCCAGCCTGCTGCAACTCAACAAGGTAGACAACCTCATCCGATTCATCTTTGGTCGTCACCGTCAAAGACAGGACAACTTCATAGTTGTCATCACTGATACGCTTGCTGTTGGTGTTCATCTCCAGATTAACGGCTGGCTTCCACTGTTTAAGGAAAGCATCCGGCGCCTTGGGTGACTCAAAAGATACATCCCTGACATAAATTCTCTGCAACACAAACTGTGCCTGCGAATCCTGTTGTCCCTGCGCTTGTTCGCTCAACCTGCTTCTCCCATCACGAGTTCATTCAATTGGCCCGTCGCCTCGAGGCGAAACAGGTCATCACAACCGCCAATATGCCGGTCTCCAATCCATATCTGGGGCACCGTATGCCGCCCTGACTTATCCATCATTTCCGCGCGCAAAACCGGATCTCCGTCGACGGAGATTTCGTTGTACAGCCAACCCTTGTGCTGGAACAGGCCTCGGGCCCGCATGCAATAGGGGCAGAACCGGGTGGCGTACATCGTAATTGGCTGTTCAGGCTCGGTGGACGGGGTGTCATCAGATGTCATGAATTTGCTCCTCAATCGTTCCCAGATACTCACTTCACCACCGGCAAGCTGCTCGCCGTCCATTCTGCCATGCCGCCCGATAGCCTGCGGACATCCTCGAACCCCTGCGCCTTGAGCTTACGGCCTATGGCACCTGAGTGCTGTCCCATTTTACAGACCAGCACGATAGGTTTGTCTTTGTAGGCGTCGAGTTCCCCAATACGGTCGTCGAGCGTCGCGAACGGAAAACTGACTGCACCGGCAATGTGACCGTTGCTGAAGTCCTTCTTTTCTCTCACATCCAGGACAACTGCGCCTTCTCTGTTGGCAAGATTAACCAGGTTAGACGGGGTTATCGCCGCGCCACCCTGCTTGCCTTCATTAATAAAGAACGCAACCAGCAAAAACACGAAGATGCTTACCAGTATGAAGTGGTTGCCAATAAATTCGAAAATCTGCTCTATCACCAGGCAATCCGGGCCAGAAATCAAGTCGCGCAGTATACACAAATCGGGAATATTTGCGCGCTAGTATTCAACCCGCATGAGGCAGGCTGTAAGATTCGTTCATGAAATCAACTGCACCTACCGTACTCATCATTCTGGATGGCTGGGGACACCGCGAAGACGCGGAAGACAACGCTATCACCCGCGCTAACACACCCATTTGGGATGAATTGTGGCAACGTCAGCCGCATTGTCTTATCTCAGGCTCAGGACTCGACGTCGGTCTGCCGGCCGGGCAAATGGGTAACTCTGAAGTGGGGCATATGAATCTTGGCGCAGGCAGAGTCATCCATCAGGACTTGACCCGCATCTCACAAGCCGTTACCACGGGCGGCTTCACCAAAAATGCGGTCCTCAGCAATACCCTGTCTGACCTGGCTGAATCAGGTAAAGCGCTGCATCTATTTGGGTTGTTATCACCTGGGGGCGTGCACGCTCACGTCGATCACATTAGCGCGATGATTAATGACGCAAAACAGGCCGGTGTTTCGAGTGTCTTCGTGCACGCGTTTCTGGATGGCAGAGATGTCCCACCCAAATCCGCCGAGCCTTCTCTGGCGAGTGTAGACGCGCAGCTTCGTACTGACGGCCTTGGCGGCGTCGCGTCCATTATTGGGCGTTATTACGCGATGGACCGGGATAATCGCTGGGATCGGATCGAAAAGGCTTACAATCTTGTGGTTGATGCCGAGAGTGAAAACACCTACGACGATCCCATAACAGCACTTGAGGCGGCCTACGATCGAGGCGAAACAGACGAATTCGTCGCCGCCTCCGCTATTAAGGTCAATGGCAGAACTGTGACCATGGCCGATGAAGACGCCATCATCTTTATGAATTTTCGCGCTGATCGCGCCCGGCAATTGAGCCGCGCGTTCACCCAGCAGGGTTTTTCAGCGTTCCAGCGCCAAAGGACACCTGCCATCAGTCACTTTGTCACGCTGACCGAGTATGCGGCAGATATCCCGTCCGAGGTTGCATACACCCCTGAAAAAATCACCAACAGTCTGGGCGAATATCTCGCGTCCCTGGGGAAGACCCAGCTAAGGCTTGCAGAGACCGAAAAATATGCGCACGTCACTTTCTTTTTTTCCGGGGGCAGAGAAACGCCCTTCCCGGACGAGACCCGCATCCTGATACCCTCCCCCGATGTCGCCACCTACGATCTACAACCAGAAATGAGCGCGCCCGAAGTGACTGATGCGATGGTCGATGCGATTACTTCCGGAAATTATGATTTGATCGTCTGCAACTATGCCAACGGCGACATGGTTGGCCATACCGGAAATTTTGAGGCCTCAGTCAAGGCCGTCCAGACACTGGATAAATCTCTCGGGAGAATCCGCGAGGCGCTCTTATCGGTCGGCGGACAATGCCTGATTACGGCTGACCATGGCAATGTTGAACAGCTCGTCGATCACTCAACCAATCAAGCCCATACCGCACACACATCAGAACTTGTGCCATTGGTTTATCTAGGCCCGCAGGCCGTGACCCTTAAATCTGAAGGTGGCGTGCTCAGCGATGTCGCACCAACCTTGCTGGCCCTGATGGGTCTGCCGCAGCCTACACAGATGACAGGCCACTCTTTGCTGCAGACAACTGCCAAAGCCGTTAGCCACTCATAACCAGGAACAGCCAATGCCAGGAACCATGATTCAACGCTTGCCGGTTTACCTGACAGTCTGCCTGCTGTGGTTACCGCTTGGCACCATGGCGAACGACAACAGCACAATCAGTCAGGAAGAAATTGAGGCGCAGCTCAAGGCGCTGGAGGCTGAGATATCTGAGTTCAAGGAAGTTCTTGAATCAACGCAAGGGGCTAAGTCTGAGGTCGAGAAAACACTTGAGCAGAACGAGAAAAGCGTTAACGAGCTGATCAAACAAATCGAGCAAATTGAAGACGAGATAGACGAACGCCAGGGGAAAATATCGGACCTGTCCTCACGTCAGGAAGAACTTTTGTCCGCCAGAGCGGAACAACAACACTACATTGAAAGACAGGTTCGTGCGGCTTTCGAAATCGGCAATCAGGAGTACCTCAAGGTGCTTCTGAATCAGGAAGACCCCAACGAAATGGCTCGAATGCTGACCTACTACGACTACTTCAATGAGGCGCGCGCTGCGCAGATCCAGCGCTACAACAATACGCTGCTGGCGCTGGAAGAAGTGTCCCAGCAACTTTCAGTCGAAATGGCAGCACTCAAACTGAACTATTCGTCTGTGGAAACCGAACGTCAGCGTCTGGCGGCGGTGCAACGGGAAAAACAGCAGACCCTGGCGACGCTGCTGGCACAGATTTCCGAAACTGGCGGCGCTCTCAAGAAGCGTGAACAGGATCGCGCGCAGCTTGAACAACTGTTAAACAGACTGCAGAACTCTCTGGCAAACATCCCCACACCGGGAAGTGCCACACCTTTTTCGAACATGCTTGGCAAGCTCACGCTGCCGGTTTCGGGCACAATCAGTCATCAATTCGGTCACCGCCGCAACCAGGGCAAGATGAGATGGCAGGGCGTGTTTATCGACGCGCCCGCTGGCGATCCAGTTTACGCTGTCCACTACGGTCGCGTCGTATTCTCCGACTGGCTCAGAGGCTTCGGTCTGCTATTGATCATCAGCCATGGCGAGGGCTATATGAGCCTGTATGGTCACAATCAGGTGCTCTATCGCGAAACCGGTGATTGGGTCACTGCAGGCGATATCATCGCCACCGTCGGCGATAGCGGTGGCCAGGACAGCACCGGACTCTATTTTGAGATACGTAAAGACGGTAAACCGAGCAACCCCCAAACCTGGTGCAGGGCTCGACAACACAGAGCGGCCTGAACCGGACCGCAGGACACAGCAAATGAAACAGATACTTTTTTGGGGCCTGCTTTGGGCAGCCTCTTTCAATCTCTCCGCTGAACCAGACGTTGCTGCTGAACCGGTTGCAACACCGCCCGCTACTGAAATAGATACCAGCAGCGACACGGGTGCGAGCGATGAGCACGAACAAGCTTTAAAGCCTCGCCTGCCGCTCAACGAACTTCGCGTGTTCGCGGAAGCGTTCAATCGGATCAGTGCGGCTTATGTCGAGGACATCGATGACAAGACGCTGCTGGATCACGCCATCAAGGGCATGCTTTCGCAACTCGACCCACACTCAGTCTATCTCGACAAGGATTCCTTTGATGAACTACAGGAATCCACCACCGGTAACTATGGCGGGCTTGGACTCGAAATCGGCATGGATGATGGCTTTGTTAGAGTCATTTCACCGATGGATGACACACCGGCATCCAAGGCCGGCATCGAAAGTGGTGATCTGATCGTGCAGCTCGATGGCACGCCGGTTAAAGGAATGAACCTGTCTGACGCTATTGAAACCATGCGCGGTGAACCCGGCAGCGACATCACAATCACCATCGTAAAATCCGACGACCCCTCACCGAAAGAATTGATCCTGACCCGCGAGATCATCAAAATTGCGAGCGTCAGGCAACGGTATCTTGAGGAGGGCTTCGGCTACGTCAGGATCGCACAATTCCAGGCAGGGACTGGTCAGGAAGTTGAAAAGGCCATTATCCAACTCAAGGATGAAGGTGACCTGGATGGACTGATCCTTGACCTACGCAACAACCCAGGGGGCGTGCTGCAGGCGGCTGTTCACGTCTCAGACCTCTTCGTCAAAGACGGATTGATCGTTTACACCCAGGGCCGTCTCGCAGATTCAGAACAGCGTTATAACGCGACCCGACCGGACGCATTGCAAGGTGTCCCGGTTGTCGTACTTGTTAACGAAGGTACGGCCTCGGCATCGGAAATTGTTGCTGGCGCGCTACAGGACCATGGCCGAGCGGTTATCATGGGTACGGACACCTTTGGTAAGGGTTCCGTGCAAACCATCCTACCGCTCAGTGACGAGAAGGCGATTAAACTCACGACCGCCCGCTACTACACACCCAACGGCAACTCAATTCAGGCTGAGGGCATCACACCTGATATCTGGGTAGACCGATCAAAAGTGACACCGGTCAAGCGCAGTCCCTGGCGAGTCAAAGAGAGAAACCTGCCGGGTCACCTTGAAAACGAGAATGGCAATGAGTCAGCAGAAGACAGCGAACAGCAAACAACCGAATCTGATGGCGAAGAAACAGCAGAAAGTGAGAATCCAATGGCGCTCGCGTCCCGTGACTATCAGTTGAATGAAGCGCTGACATTGCTCAAGGGGCTGCATATACTCACACGCTCCATGACAGCCGAAAGGTAGACATTGCCGGTGGCTCACCTGCCCAGAATGCATCTCCTCGTCGCCGTGCTGCTGATGTGCATGGCATGCTGTAAAGCACTCGCAGATTTCCAGGCACCCGCCTATGTCGCAATCATCATCGATGATATCGGCCACAATCGACAACGCGCTGAGCAAATGATCGCCATCCCGGCGCCCCTGACTTTTGCCATCATCCCGGAAACAACCCATGCGAAACATCTTGCGACCCGGGCGTTCGAGGCAGGACGTGAAGTCATGGTTCATCTGCCAATGGAAAACACCCAGAATCAGCCAATGGGGAACCTGCATTTAACCAGGCAGCATCAACAAGCAGACTTTGATGCCATTGTGAAACAGGCACTTAGCGCCGTGCCTTACGCGTCAGGTGTGAACAATCACATGGGCAGTGCCCTGACCCAAAGACCTCAGTCAATGGCCTGGCTGATGCGCTCAATCAAACGTCATAACCTGTACTTCATTGACTCAAGAACCACAAACAGGACCGTCGCCAATGAAATCGCGCTGCAGGAACATTTAAGGGCGGCTTCCAGAGACGTCTTTCTGGACAACGAAAGAACCTTGTATGAAACGGATCGACAGTTTCGGGAACTTATCCGCACGGCCCGTGCGCAGAAAACGGCAATAGGTATCGGGCACCCCTATCCCACAACGCTTGAGTATCTCAGTCTGGCGATGTCGCTGTTGGAATCTGAGGGTATCGAACTGGTATCGGTTTCCGAGCTTCTGGCAATCAGGCGTAGCAGTCTTCAGATTGCCAGCAGCGCTTACAACCTGCCGGCTTCTACGCTATAAGCCCACTGTTACCGGACTGAGCGAACGACTACGCTGGCCGATAGTCCCGACACAGATTTATCGCATCAGCCAGATCGAGCGTGCCCTCGTAAATGGCCCGACCGGTAATGACGCCGGTGATTCCGCCAGTTACCCGTTCACCCGTTTCCAGTAACGCCTCAATATCCTGGATATCGTTGACACCGCCGGACGCGATAATCGGCACATTCACCGCATTCGCAAGATCTTTGGTGGCATGTAGATTGACGCCACCCATCATGCCGTCCTTGCCAATATCTGTGTAGACGATTGCTTCAATCCCGTCGCCCTCGAACAGCATGGCAAGACTCTTGACCGATATGTCAGTCACTTCTTTCCAACCGTTGATTGCAACCATGCCATGTAAGCCATCAAGACCCACAATAATATGACCAGGAAAACGCCGACACATGTCCCCAACAAATTCGGGTTCCTGTACAGCCTTGGTGCCAAGAATCAGATAGTCGACGCCCGCATCCAGATAGGCTTCTATGATCGCTGCGCTGCGAATACCGCCACCCAACTGTATCGTTAAAGAAGGATGGTTGCTGGCAATCCTGGAGATGGCCTCCGCATTTACCGGGGTGCCTTCAAAGGCGCCATCGAGATCAACCAGATGCAGACGTTCCGTACCCTGGGCAACCCAGTGATCCGCCATACCCACAGGGTCATCAGAATAGGTTGTCGTCTGTTCCAACTGACCCTGCTTGAGATTGACAACTTTGCCATCCTTGAAATCAATGGCTGGAATGACCTGCATTTATAAACTGCCTTTGGTCGACGGCATCACGTCACCCATTCTGGGATCTGGCTCCATCGCCATCCGCAGGGCGCGGCCAAACGCTTTGAACACGGTCTCAATCTGGTGGTGAGCGTTTTCACCCTTAAGATTATCAATGTGCAACGTAACCTGGGCATGATTAACGAACCCCTGAAAAAACTCATGAAACAGGTCCACATCAAAATCACCGACCATCTGACGGACAAAATCGACATTAAACGCCAGACCCGGACGACCAGAAAAATCAATCACCACACGCGACAGAGCTTCATCGAGTGGGACATAGGCATGACCATATCGACGAATACCCTTTTTGTCGCCAATCGCGGCGTTAACGGCCTGACCAATGGTGATACCGATATCTTCTACGGTATGGTGAGCATCAATCTCAAGATCGCCGTTGGCGACAACCTCCAGATCAACCAGCCCGTGGCGAGCCACCTGGTCCAGCATATGCTCAAGAAACGGCAATCCTGTTTCCAGCCTGCGCTCCCCTGAGCCATCCAGATTAATAGCAACCCTGATCTGGGTCTCTAATGTATTACGTTCGATTTCAGCGGTTCTCATCGATTCTTACCTCCGCGCGAGCGGCGGATTATACTGATTTTCGCCCCGCAGACTATGCAGTGCGAAGCATGAACTAAAGGGCACTGCCATAAGGCAGATAGCGGTTGTCCGTATTGGCTTTGATCCATTTACGCAGTTCTGGCGTGAATTCGCGCCGCGATTTCAACAATTTGACCATCGGTATTACCGGCGAAGCCTTACCCGCATCCCAGCCACTCACGTCTCTTTCAACCAACGTAAAAAATCGAATCAGACTGACGATCTGGGAAACCTCCAGCGGCGCTATCAGACGCCACGCATCCTCGGTCTGCTGCATAACCCAGGCAGCGTCACTGCCCCCGACCGCTTCCAGGTCGGCAACCTCAACACGTTCATCAATGGTATCGGCTACCGACAAAAAGCTCGCTAGCAATGCATCGTCAACCACCCGAGCCTGCTTGTCTGCACCCGGTTCCCAGACATCAATTGGCATGAAATCCATCTCATTATTGAAAAGAGCTGCCATTATCAATCAGGTGGCCGGTGCTAGCCAGCATTTGCGGTTGCCTGGGGTATCTATCTAGCAGGCTGCCCAGTTGAAAGGCCGCCAGGTCTCCCGGGTCAGGGACAATCGATTCGCAACGATGTAGTAAATCATCGGATTAAACGCCATCCCGCAATGACTGCCAGGGACTTCAATGTTTTGTGTGTGATGGTCTTCGTCATCCTCCCGACAGGCTTCCCAATGCACGACACCGTCAGATTTACTGTAGATAGCGGTCACGGGGACATCCGGGGAAATGTGCAGATTCCGGTCATGCATCAATGCCAGCATTTCTTCAATCGAAAGCCCTGAAGACGCCTTAAAGACTCGCGTAAGCGCCCGCATGGTTGAAGCACTGTTCTTGACACCAAAGGGACTACCCATGGTAATCACCTGACGGACGAGATCAGGATACTCTCTCGCGAGTTCTCTGGCGTAGACGCCACCAAGACTCTGGCCGATCAGACTGACGGGTTCACCCTGCCTGTCCGCCATTTCAAGCAGCTTCTCGGGCAGGTGATCAAACAGATGATCGGGTTTGCCCATATTTCGACCAAAGCCCCAGGTCTCTGGGCGATACCCCAGATTGCGGAGATACCGCTTCATCGTCGCAAGAGAAGCATCTCCAGCCAGAAAACCCGGGATTAATAGAAGCGGGTGCTTATCGCCTCTCGACTGCAAGGACAATGCAGGCATCATCGAATAGAGGCTGCCAAACTCAAGCAGGGCTCGAGGCAATTCTGTCAAGGTATTCAAAAGAGAAGGAGAACGTGATCTGTGTTGCCTGATATCAACTTCTTCGTACAACTGGCAATTCCCTCTCTTTTTTTCGTTATTTTTTCGCCGGGATGAGTTTGTCCTAAAAACCGACTGCAAAGCAATCGCCTTAAGGACCTGTCAGATTCAGTAAGGCTGGCAGGAGGGAAATATTGCACTGCAATATATTGACACTATAACTGCCAATTCTTTACAATAACGCACATTGATGGGGCGCTGATAGCTGTATTGCGCACTGATTGGCGCCAAATCTTGCACCGTCGGGATTAATGACGCTTTCACAGTCGTTTTAAAGCCGCTTAACACCGGCCATATAACCTCCCCGTCTATATTGAGTCAGTTGGCACGAACGTTGCGAAACTGCTCGTACTCAAACCCATATCATAGAGAGGATAAATAACCGCCATGCAAAAGCTGGCCGCCGCAGATGCAAGCTTCCTTTACGCAGAGACATCCAAATGCACAAGCAACATTGGCTCTATCAACGTAATGAAACTCGCCCCGGGAACAACGCCGTCCGAATTCATCACGTCGCTGAAGACTTATCTGGCAGAACGCGCTCACCTCGTGCCTTACATGACGCGGAAACTTTCCCATCTGCCCGGCAATCTGGACCATCCTATCTGGGTTCAGGACGATGTTTTTGATATCGACAATCATGTGATCGAGCATGTCGCGCCAGCACCCGGAGACCAGGCAGCCATGGAATTTGCTGTCGCACGCGTCCACGAAAAGAAGATGGCGCTCGATAAACCGCTCTGGGCCTGGCACATCATTACAGGTCTCGAAGACGGCACTGTTGCGGTTTACAACCAGTCTCATCACTCAGCGCTGGACGGCGCGTCCGGTAACGCTGCCTACGAAATCCTGATGGACGAAACTGCCGAACATCCCGACGTTGAACCACCGGCAGGGGACAGCCTGGCTACCGATGAAATTTCTATGTTGGACATGCTGGAAAACGCCATGGAGAACTTTTTCCGATTCCAGATGGAAAGTGGCAATCGCATGATCGGTGCTATGGACACCTCACAGCGCCTGCTACAACGAGCAATAGACCCAAGCAAGGAATTTGGGGCGATGGGTAAAATGGCACCAGAAACGCCATTCAGTAAACAGATCACAGAAACACGAACCTGGGCCTGTGGCGAAATGCCTCTGGCAGACGTTAAGGCCATGGGTAAATCGATCGGTGCAACTATTAACGATATGGTTCTGGCGATCTGCGCGGACGGCTTACGAACCTATTTAGAAAGAAAAGGCCAACTGCCTGAAGAAAGCCTGATTGCAGGCTGTCCGGTATCGGTCAGAAAACCCGGTGACACCAGTCTCGGAAATCAGGTCAGCCTGATGACCGTAGAACTTGGCACCGAGATCGAAGATGCACTGGAACGTATTTTCGCTATTCGCGCCTCTGCAGCCACGGCCAAGGAACTGGTTGCAGACCTCTCCGGTATTTTTGAGAGCAATGCCGCGTTGCCCGGCATGCCAGCCATGATGAGCAGCGGTATCAGCGCTTCTGAATCGATGGGTCTGGCAGAGTTTTTCCGCGGACCCATTAACGTTTGTATTTCAAACGTCCCCGGTCCAAGAAAAAGGCTGTTCGCGAACAAGGCAGAGATGATGACGCACTATCCTATTTCTATCGCCACACATGGTGTCGGCCTGAACATTACCGTTCAGAGTTATTGTGATCAGATCTTTATGGGCATTACCGCCTGTGGTGCTGCGGTGCCGGACGTCGACGTTTTGCGTGATGACCTTGACGCGGCCTTCCGCAAGCTCCGGGCGAAACTGCTACCCCTGAACGTGCGCGAACTCAAAAGACCTGACCTTACGCAAACCGAGGTCGCCTCTGTGCCACAGGATCAGGTTGCCTGACCCCCGCAGCCTCGAAAACAGCACGCAACCCAAGTTAATGGGCAAATTGCAAAAAAACTGTTTTTCGGGGTTGCATTTGTTGCGCCGCAACATATAATGCTGCAACGCAACAAAGATTGAGAGAGCAAATAGCTGCTCTATCAGATTAAGCATTGAGACTGAACCGGCCGCGAGGCCACACAACAGGAGTTCTAAGATGAACATGATGGAAAAACAAGCTGAGCTGGGTAAGTCGCTGTACGAGATCAACACTTCCGTAATGAGCGAAATGGTTGAACTGAGCCGCAAGAACATCGAACAGTATTTTGAAGTTAACCGCAGCTTCGGTGAAAAGCTGCCAGAAGTACGCGAAGTCAGCTCTTTCATGAGCCTGCAGCGCGAATACGGCGAAACGCTCTGGAACAACGCCAAAGAAGCAATGGAATCACAAAACGCCATTCTTCAAGGCGCCTTCACAGAAGCACGCGACGTAATGCAAAGCACATTCACGCCAGAGCAGGAAGCTGCTCCTAAAAAGACTGCCAGCAAGAAAACAGCTAAGTCTGACGCGTAAAGTTCCCTCCTCCACACATTGTGGAATTGTCGCCCGGAAGCCAACGGCTTCCGGGCTTTTTTTTGCCCGTTTCCCGGCCCTAAAAGTGAAGTCGCCTCCATAAATTTAGCGGCAAATTACCCTGTATAAAGCGTTGCACGCCCCTGTGATACCCGTTAATATTTCGCGAGTGACACAACGAGTGTTGCGATGAGCGAACGCAACGAGAACAACAAACTCAACCGCTCAAATTTAGAATAATGAAAAGGGGATATACCGTGGGGAAATACTCAAAACTCACCTTGGGTGTGGTTTGTGCAGCCGTTGGCTTACACACCGCATCTGCGGCAGCCAACGCAATAGAAGAGGTTGTCGTCACCGCCCAGCGAACATCTGAAAGTATTCAGGAAGTTCCGATTGCGGTAACGGCCTTAACCGGAGCGATGCTTGAAGATAAAGGCATTGTTTCTCCATCTGACTTACAGATGAGCGCACCCAGCCTGACCTATACGGCCACCAACTTCGGCGGATCGAGCTTCAGCATCCGCGGTATTGGTAACCTGGTGATTGGCGGCGAATCCGGTGTTTCAACACACACCAACGAAATCGCTATTGCATCGAACCTGAACGCTATCGAGTTCTTTGACCTCGAACGTGTTGAGGTTTTAAGAGGTCCCCAGGGCACACTGTTCGGACGAAACGCAACCGGCGGTGCGGTTAACATCATTACCAAAATGCCTGACATGGAATCTGTTAATGGCTTCGTGGACGTTGAAGCCGGTGACTACAATCACCTCCGTGTGAAAGGCGCGGTCAACATTCCAGTCAGCGACAACTTTGCCCTGCGGTTTGCCGGTATGAACCTTGAACGCGACGGTTACATCGAAAACCTGGCCTACGGGCAGGTGGCAGATCTCGGTGTTGGCGCTGGTGTGGATACGATCGCGGGCATCGACGATGATATCGATGGCCGTGATCTGAGTGCCTATCGAGTTACCGCAAAGTGGGATATCACCGATGACAGCAGTCTCTGGGTGATGTACACCAACTTTGACGAAGATGACGACCGGGCCCGAGTGACAAACCAGGTGTGTGTCACCACCCCTATCCCGACCACAGGTTGTGAACCTAATGCTGTCGGTTTTGAAAGCCCGCACGCGGTAACCGGTACGGGCGGCATTATCTTTGGCTTGTCTGTTGGCGCTCACCCACTGGTTGCCAATGCTCCCCGTAAATACACGCGTCCGGAAGTAGGCTTCCGCGAAATGCACACCGACTTCGATCCGATATTCCAGGAAGAGGAAGAAGTCCTGGCCTTCGGATTTGACTGGGAATTCGATCAATACACGGTGAGCGTGCAGGGCGCCTACCAGGAACGTCAGTACGTCGCGCAACAAGACTACAACATGGATGTTGGCGCACTGCTGTTTGACGGCAGCGTTAACTTCCCCGTATCTGCCCCCGCTGGCGGTCCTGGCGGCGACTTCACGTCCAGCACCTGTAACTTCAACGCAGGTACTTCCGGTGCCACCGCAAACAGTAATCCACAGGGTGGCTGTTCGCTGCCCGTTGATGGTTCGGTGATTTTCACTTACGACCAGGCAAGCACAGACGTTGAGTACTGGACCGCTGAAACTAAAATCGCCAGTAGTTACGACGGCGCCTTCAACTTTGTTGCCGGTGTTAACGCTTACGAACACGAATCGTTCAGCGACTACTACGTCTTTGGTAACTCTCTGGATGTTGCCGGTTCTTACCCCGGCTTCTTCAACAATACCGATGATCCCGATATGCCGGTTATTGCAGAAGGTTGGGCGGCATTCGCCGAAGGTTATTTTGATCTCACGGACCGGTTGAAGCTGACTGTTGGACTCCGATACAACGAAGATACCCGCGAGGACTTCGGCACCAACATCCTGTTCAATTCCTTTGATGTGAACGGTGCACTCGGCGGCGCTCTCGGTCAAACAACCTTTGCCCGGGTCACGCTCGCAGACTTCATCCTCGGTGCACCACTGGGTGATCAGACACCGCTGGCCCAATTGTACGGTGTCGATGCTGCGACCATCGCAGCCGCTGAAGCAACAGGCCCAGCCAGCCCGGAGCGTCTTGCGCTGGCAACAACAGTTCCGCCTGTGCCTCAAGGTGGCGAATCACGTATTCTCACGGGTTCTCCAACCAAGTTTGATTTCGACGCTATCAGTGGTCGTATCGGTCTGGACTTTGCCGTAAATGATTCCACCATGGTTTATGGTTTCTTTTCCCGAGGCTACAAGCCTGGCGGTTTGAATCCAGCCATTCCAATCGACTTCCAGGGTAATTCAAACTTCTCCTACGATGAGGAAGAGATTGACGCCTTTGAGTTTGGTGTAAAGAGCTCCTTGCTCGACGGCACAATGATCCTGAACGGCGCAATCTACGCTTACGATTACACAGGCTTGCAGGTCACACGGATCGCCAACAACTCGTCGCTGAATGACAATATCGATGCGGATATCTGGGGTGCAGAACTGGAAATGTTCTGGCAACCAAAGGCTGTTCCTAACCTGGCACTGTCGTTTGCGTACGCTTACACAAACACCGAGGTTGTCGATAGTCAGTCCGTTGACCCATCGAACCGAACGGCTGGTAACCCGGACTGGGTCACCCTGAACAACCTGGGACCAGGCGCACTGACCGGTGTTAACTTTGTTGCCGAGGATCCCGCAGCAATCAGCGCGGCAATCGGTCCATGTGCAGCCCTGGGTGCAACTGTTCCTATCCCCAGCCTGAGCTACGACAATGGCATTCCTGCGTTATGGTCGCGCGCTTGTCTGGACGCACTGGGGGTTAACACCTCAGATGGCCTGACTACCGATCTGGATGGTAATCAACTGCCAAACACCCCAGAGCATAGCGTTTCAATGAGCGCCGCTTACACCTGGGATGTACCGGCAATTGAGGGTGCGATCACCTTGCGCTGGGATTACTACTGGCAGGATGATTCTTACGCACGCGAATTCAACACGGTTGGTGATGAAATCGACGGCTGGGATCAGCACAACATGCAGCTGATGTACGAAAGTAACAACGGTGCATGGCAAGCCAGGCTCTGGGCACGCAACCTGGAGGACGAAGATAACGTCACCGGACACTATCTGACGTCTGATACATCAGGTTTCTACCGTAACTATTTCCTGACAGAGCCAAGAATTTATGGCCTGACCGTCAGGTACGGATTCGGCGAATAACCGATACCCCCAATGAAAAACCCGCCGGATCGGCGGGTTTTTTTTGCTTCAAATTTGCGCATTTTCGCCCCTTCCGCATCTCCCACCTTTGACAGCCTGCCCATTTTGTTCAGGTTGAATCCATAAAAAACCCAAGTTACTGTCCGCGGTCGACGATTCGACGCGCAAACCAACCCGTCGTCACGTCAAAACAAGACCTACATTTTGGGGGAAACATGAAACAAATCTCAAAGCTTGCCTTGGGCGTCTTTACCGCGCTCGGCGTCTCTGTCGGCGCGATGGCAGAGTCATCCGGCGGCACTATTGAAGAAATCATTGTCACCGCACAGCGGACGTCCGAGAGCATCCAGGACGTACCTATCGCCGTCTCCGCATTCAACTCGGAGGCGCTGGAAGCCCGTCAGATCGATACTTTCAGCGATCTGCAGTTCAACGTGCCAAACGTCTCTTTCAGCAAAACCAACTTCACCGGCAGCAATTTCCAGATTCGCGGCATTGGTACCCTGCTGACGGCAACCAGTGGCGACACCGGTGTTGGTATGCACGTCAATGACGTGTACATCCACAACCCAAGGATTTTCGAAACTGAGTACTACGACATGGAACAGGTCGAAGTATTGCGTGGTCCTCAGGGAACCCTGTTCGGCCGAAACGCGACCGGCGGTGTTGTAAACCTGAAGACAGCGCGGCCGGTCATTGGCGAGACGCTCTACGATATTGATACTCAGGTGGGTAATTTTGACCACACCAGAGTTAAAGGCTCCGTGAACCTGCCACTGGGTGAAAACTTTGCCGCACGGGTTGCAGGAATCTGGCTCGACCGCGAGGGTTACACTGACAACCTGCTAGGCGGTGACATTGATGGCAGAGACCAATGGTCTGCGCGAGTGTCTCTCCGCTGGGACGTCAGCGACAACACCAGAATCGACTTTATTGGTCACCGCTTCGAAGAAGACAGCAATCGCTCAAGAAGTCAGAAACAGCTTTGTAACTTCGACCCGAGTGCCATTCGTGGTTGTGTACCCGATTCACTACCGACTGAACCGATCAATGTCTTCTCAACGGCAGGCACGCTGCTGGCTTCGAACCTGATTCTGGGGCCGCTCGGCGTTTTTGATTTCTTCGATCCTGCCAACGGCAACGTGCCAGGCACCAACCCGTCTGACCTCCGTCAGGTCCGACTGGGTTTTGAGCCGCAGTATGAATCGGAAGAAGATTTCTACATGCTGGAAATCAACCATGACTTCGGTGCTTACGAGCTTAATGTCCTGCTTTCTCACCAGGAGACACTGGTTGATTCCAGGCAGGATTATAATGGCACCGCTGCTGATGCAAACTTCGCTGTAATCCCTGATGCGTTCTGTCTGGTTGCACCCGCGGCCTGTACCTACTTCGGGACTCAAGCGGGCGGTGGCTTACCCATCAGCCTCGTACCCGACAAAGACAATTCGCTGGGCGCCATCGCTGGCACCCCAGATGAATTTGGCCTGACCTCCAATGGCGCGGGCGTCGACCTGTCGACCACCGAGGGCGAACAGGACAGCGTTGAAATCCGGCTGACTTCAGCGCTGGATGGTCCCATCAATTTTATGGTGGCGGCATTTGCTCTGGAGTATGAGTCTGCAACCAACTACTTTGTGCAGGCGCCCGGGCTGGACTACGCATCCATTGCCCTTGCCCCGCAAACGGGCAGCCCGGATTCCTTCATTTCACTGGCTCCCGGCTACTTCAATAACGAGACTGACAACTTCACCCTGGAGTCACTCGGCTTCTTCGGTGAACTCTACTGGGACGTCAGTGACAGCTTGAAACTCACGGTTGGTCTTCGCTACAACGAAGACAAGAAGTCCGTCAGTGACCGCCAGGTCTTTCTCAACGTACCCGTGCTGGTGGATGTTGCCTCTCGTACCACCACTTTCCTGGGCTCGGACGGTTCAGCAACCCCCGTTACCACCATTGATGGTCTGATCTCAGCGGCGGCTGCAGCTGGAGACTATGATGCGGATCCAAACGTTGCGGGCGCTCAGGTCTTTCGTGACTTCGAAGACGAGTGGGACGAATACACCGGCCGAATTGTCCTCGACTGGGTACCTGACGTCAGCTTCACCGACGACACGTTGATCTACTTCTCCTATTCAAAAGGCTTCAAAGGTGGTGGTATTAACCCCGCCATCGACACCAATCTCTTCCCCGGCACGCCAACAACGTTCGCGCCAGAAGATATTGATGCCTTCGAGATAGGTACAAAGAACACGGTATTGGACGGGACCTTGCAGGTTAATGCCAGCGTCTTTTCTTACGACTATGGCGGCCTGCAGATTGGTAAAATCGTTAACCGAACTGCCGTGAACGAAAACACCGATGCCGATATCTTCGGTGCAGAAGTTGAGTTCCTCTGGGCACCCACCGAGAACTGGCGTTGGAATGCTGCCGTTTCTTACCTCGATACCGAGCTCGGCGATACCGAGACTGTTGATCCCCGTGATCCAACACAAGGTCGCCAGGACGTTACGTTGTATAAAGACTTCTCAGACGCGTCTAACTGTGTCCTGGAACACAATGGTCTGCCATCACCGTCTGACAACCCTGCCTTCGTGGCAACGGTTCAAGGTGCAGGTGCCCCTTACCTGCGCACAGGACCAGCAGGTGGCCTGGGTATTCCTGCAGCACCCGGCGTGTCTGATTCCGCGTTCACAGCCTGCGCCGCCATCCAGGCGATCGGCCCGCTGTTCGGTTATGGCTACCTGGACTCAGTCGGCACCAACCTGAACGGCAATGAGCTACTGAACTCACCCGAGCTGACAGTTAGCCTGGGCGGTCAGTACACCTGGTTCCTTGATAGTGGCGCCAGCCTTTCTGCCAGGGTCGATTACTACTGGCAGGATGAGTTCTATACCACAACGTTTAATCGTCCTGAGGATCTGATTGACGCGTGGGACCTTTGGAACGCACAGGTCGTCTTCAGCAGCGCCAGTGAAAAGTGGTCTGTTACCGCCTTCATTCAAAACATCGAAGATGATGATGAAGTCACTGGTGCCTACACCACTGACCCGTCATCGGGTCTGTTCACCAATGCGTTCTTTGTCGAACCACAGCTCTATGGTCTGACGTTCAGATGGAGAAACTAGGCGATGACAGCTAGTCGCTAACAGTAAAAAGCCCGCCGATTGGCGGGCTTTTTTTTGAACGCTCGCTGGCGCCAAATATATTCGGACCCGTTAAGGGGCAAGCAACAGCAAAACGACACCCGCCACCAGTAGCAACATACCAATCATTTCAAAACGATTCGGTCGCTCTTTAAAGTACAAAATGCTGATAGCAAGGGTTACCAGAAACTCGACCTGACCGAGCGTTTTAACGTAGGCCGCGCGTTCCAGGGTAAAAGCGGTAAACCAACCAGCCGATCCAATCACACTGGTCACGCCAACAAACAAGCTGGGTTTCCAGCGAACCAGGACGATACGAAGTTCTGATGCGTTTGAATAAAGCACCATGGCAAGACACATCAGTGCCTGGATAAACACCATGTAAAAAAGCGTGAGCGCCGCCGTAAACATCGCATCACTCAGCCCAAAGCTCAGACTCGCCTGCCGGATAAAGAGCGAGGTAAAGGAAAAGGCAATACCTGCACCGAGCCCGTAAAGGGCTGAACGATCAAAGAGATCGCTGACACTGCCATTCTTCGCCACCGTGATCAAGATGAGCCCTGCGACACAGATAACAATCGCCCACCAGCCCAGAAAGGAGATCGCTTCACTGAACAGGAAAACCCCAAACAGGGCTGTGATCAACACTTCCGTTCGAATGTAACAACTGCCAACAGCAAAGTTTCTCAAAGCAAACAATCGTATGAGTAGAATCGTCGCAATGATCTGAAGAAAACCAGCGGCAAACCCATACAGCAAAAAGGCTGAATTCAGCGTTGGCAGCGTGTGATCACGACTGGAAATCAGCCATCCCAGATACAGCGCAGCAAACGGTAAACCAAAGAGGTAACGCACCAGTGTCGCGCCTAGCGGGGAAACGTCAGCGGTGAGATATTTCTGGGCGGCTGTTCTGAAGGACTGCATGGATGCAGCCAGCAGTGACCAGAAAATCCAGCTCTCAAGCACAGGTTTGACCAAAATTCATGGGGAACGGAAACGTTGCTGTCGACAAAACACGTTCAGCCAATAAAAAAGGCTGCAGAAAGCAGCCTTTTCTTTGAGCGAGATGATGGATTACAGCGCTTCCATGATCTTTTCAGCGGAGCTCACATCAAATGCGCCGCCCTGCTCCAGGTTCAACGTCGTAATCTTGCCGTCTTCGGCAATCAGCGCATATCGAACTGATCGGATACCCAGACCGAACCCTGAGCCGTCCATTTCAAGCCCCATTGCTTTGGTCAGATCGCCATTACCATCACCAACCATCATGAGTTCTTCAGCGTTTTGACCTTTGCCCCAGGCATCCATCACAAATGCGTCGTTGACGGACAAACAGACGATGGAATCAACACCTTTGGCTTTTATCTTGTCAGCATTGGCAACAAAACCGGGCAGATGTGCAGCACTACAGGTTGGGGTAAAAGCACCGGGTACGGCAAACAAAACAACTTTCTTACCGCCAAAGATTTCAGCGGTGGTGATATCCTGCGGTCCCTTTTCGCCCATGATCTTCAGTGTTGCTTCGGGAATCGCATCTCCAACTTGAACAGCCATGTATTTGCTCCTGCATTACTCGTGACTAAAAAATGAGCTGCAAGTCTCGCTCGAAGCGGGCCCCGGTGCAAGCGTGGAATCGCCGATAACCCTACACAAAGCGGGTGCATTGCAGTACCGGGTGTTACTAGCCCTCAGCTTTCCCTACTGCATCGTCCATGTAACGTGTCTCACCACCAACCTGCACCAGACTCATATTAACAATCTGCCAGCCAATCCCGGGAATGTACTCAACCTGGTCAAAGTAAGTACCGATAAACAGCCAGACCTTGTCATCCTTTCTCTCATGCCAGGCCTGTAAATAACTTTCCATCGTTGCCGTGCCTGAAATCACTCGACAGTCGTCGTCCGTCTCAAGCGACGTGATCTCAACCAGCTGCGTGCCAATGAGATGCTGCGTTGGCCCCAATTCACCCAGGGCACCCAGAACCACGCCTATCCAGCCGTCGGGCCCAATCTGATCTTCAAAGTCACCACCAGCCTGGATCACGGCTTTTTCATGAAAAATCTGATGGTAAATTTCTCGACCCTCAGCGATCGATTCATCGCTCGCCTCACCAATCTTGTCAGTTGCTTTAGCGTAAAGCCTTTTCAGATACTCGATCTCGAGAATCGCCTGCGTTCTGGCTGTACTTTCATGACATTGACCCATAGCTAAAACCTCCGTGGATAAGATTGTGAGGATAATCAGGATTAACTGAATACAGATGATGTTTATTTTCATCACGGCCCCTCATTGTTTTATGTATTATCAGGACATACAAGAATAAGAAACTCTCACATCAATAACGAACTTACAAGAAACTGGGTGCTACTGCTGTCCGCATCGCTGGGCGTCATTTGCAGCTCGATTGTGCTGCCCTTCTATTCTTTGGGTGCGCTGGTCATACCAATCACTGAGGAGTTCGGCTGGACGAGGGCAGAGTTTCAGCTGGCGCTTCTGTTCAGTACCGGCACCGGCGTCATTACCGCACCACTGGTAGGTTGGTTACTGGATCGTGTTGGCGCAAGACACATGGCGCTGTCGGGTCTTATCGGACTTTCCATCGCTCTCGCACTCGCCTCGTTCATGACTGAAGACCTTTGGATGTTGTATCTGTGTTACACCGCCATGGCACTCTTGGGGGCAGGCACTATACCGGTCACCTGGACTCGCGCAGTCACCAGCATCTTCTTTGAACAACGGGGTCTGGCGCTCGGCATTATGCTGAGTGGCACCGGCATCTGCGCGATCATCATTCCGCAGTATACGGTCTGGATGATTGAAAACTTCGGCTGGCGTACTGCCTACCTGGGCCTTGCCGCGCTCCCCATTTTGTTTGCAGGCCCTCTGGTGTTTCTCTTCTTTAAACCTGCAGAAGACATTCAGGCAGACAGCAAGGCTGCTCTGGCTAATGAAACCGGATTCACTTTCCGGCAGGCAACAGGTGGCTACCGATTCTGGATTCTTCTGGTGTCTATCTTTCTTGTTTATATCGCCATGTCTGGCATGGTCCCAAATCTGATCCCCGCACTGACGGATCAGGGGATCAGCGCCCAAAAAGCCGCAACCGCCATCAGCGTATTTGGTGTTGCGGTGATTGCGGGGCGTCTGGTTGTCGGTTATCTCGTCGACAAAATATGGGCGCCCGGCGTCGCCGCGGTGGCAATTTCATTACCGGTTATCGGCAGTCTGATGCTTGCCGGTGCCCCAGGGTTCTGGGTCGCCTGCGTCGCCGCGGGGTTGCTTGGATTCGCCGCGGGTGCTGAACTGGACCTGATGTCATTTCTTGCTGCGCGTTATTTCGGCTTGCTGCACTATGCACAAATCTATGCGGTACTTTATGCAGCCCTGGCCCTGGCCAGTGGTGTGGCACCCATGTTGTTTGCCCGCGTATTTGACGTCACAGGCAGCTACAGTTTTGGTTTCATGGTGGGTGCCGCATGTTTTGCGATTGGCGCCGCGATGATCCTTCTACTGGGGAAATACCCTAGTCGTTACCCTTCACAATCATCCTAGACGCATCAAGACCCGCAGCTTCGCAGCCACCGCGATAAACTTCGTACACTGATTTGGCATCAACTATCCCCAGGATGCTGCCACCTTCGTCGATATTCACGTTGCAACCATAGATGGCAAACCAGACCTCGGTATCTTCGGTGTTGTCCTCTGAAACCAACAGTGTATGGATGGAATGCGCAGGCTCGTAAAGATAGGAGCCTGCGCTGTTAACGTCTTCCGGGTACTCCTTGTAGTACCAGCTACCGGAATGTGTCACCGCGAAAACCGGGCCTGTGTGATAATGCGTCTGCACAGCATAACCTGGTGGCCAGCTGGTTTTTACGACCCAGAGCCCCTGATTCAGATCAACATGTAACACCTTTACCTTGGAGCCATCCTCCGACTCCAACCACGGCAGGTCGTCCTGACCGATATGCAGCGCCTCAGCGGCATCGTTCATGGGAATGCGAAAACCCTCCTGGATGCCTTCACCCAGATCCTTTGCTTCAGACATGTTTTGCTCTCAATAGTGACATCGTCACACAGTATCAATAATTCGGTTAGACTCACAGTCATGCAACCAAAGCTTGACTGGCTTCTCTACGAATGGCGCCATTCCGCGTGGGTATTGTGCGCAGCAACGCTTTGCGCCCTCACGCTGCTGCACCTGTTTTCAGGGTCATTCGAAGATAACAATACGCTCTGGTACTTCTCGTCACCCAGGGAATATCAAGGCATGGTGTTGCTTCTGGTACTGATGCCGGCGTACATCATCGTTTCATTTATCTACGCGCAGCGACGTTCGCTGGACCTTGCCCGACAAATCGATGCCGCCAACCAACTGACGCTCTCGACCGTCATAAAACACCCGCCGAAACGCGCTGTGCTGATCGCTGCTGTACTGGGTTTCCTGTATGCGATTGCGTTTAATGTCCCGGGTAACGGCGCGAACCTGTTGACAACCTCACCACCGGAACGCGCGGTTATTCTGGGACAACTGCTGATCTGGTCCATGATGGGCTGCCTGCTTTATGTCCGCATACATATCGCCCGCGCCTTTAGACGCGCCAGCGAGTCAGTCACCGTTGATATCTTTGAGCCTTCGCGTCTAAGACCCTTTGCACAGAGCGCACTGACCGATGTCCTGATCATCGTTATCGGGCTTGTTTTATCGACCGTACAGTCACTGGATTTCAGTTTTCGCCCTGATAATTACAGTAAAGCACTGGTTATTCTGGTGCCGGCCATTATTTTTCTCTCGCTGTACCCGATCTGGGGGCTCCATCAAAGAATGTCGGCCTTGCGCAGAGAGCAACTCAGGATGCTGAACTCACGCATTGGCGATGCATCCAAAGCGCTTGTTGACGCTGACGTGGCGAACCTGGAGATACTGTTACAACGCCGCGAACGGGTCAGTTCGGCGGCCACCTGGCCCATCGATATCAGCATTCTGCAGCGATTTCTGTTTTACATCATCATTCCACCACTGGCCTGGATAGGTGCGGCGCTCGTGGAGCTGTTGATTGACGGCTTCATTAGCGGCTAGCTAGCAACACCTGCTGACAATACGCCGTCAGCAGCACTACGCTATGCTGTGCCCAGTCAACTGGAGCAACTCATGATCAAACTCGTCACCTTACCGCCCGCATTTGGCCTGCGAAACGTCAGCCCCTTTTGCCTCAAGGTTGAGATGGCTTTACATCATCTCGGCATGGACTATGCGCACGAATTCGAACAGGATCCGAGAAAAGCGCCCAAGGGAAAGCTACCCTATGTCGATTTTGACGGAGAAGTGATTGCAGACTCTGAATTGATCCTGGAAAAGCTCAACGAGCTCTCCCAGGGAAAGCTCTACACGGGTTTATCGCCTCAGGAAAAAGCCGTTGGGGTCGCTTTTACTCGTCTTGCAGAAGACCATCTTTACTGGATGGGTGTTGCCAGCCGCTGGCTGGACGATGCCTGGTTCCCGAACATCGTGCGTGACTTCTTTGGGTTTGTACCGGGTCTCATCCGCGGTTTTGCCACCAGCGCTGCGCAAAAAGAAGTTCGGAAGACTTATCATTATCAGGGCCTTGGCCGCCACAGCCTCGAAGAACAAAAAGGTTTCGCTCGCAGGGATCTTCAGGCAATCGCAGACATCGTCTCAAAAGAAAAATACATCACCGGTGGCAGACTGACAGTGTTCGATTTCATCGTTGCCGGGATGCTCTCAGGGTTTATGGACAATGAACCGGCGACCTGGCTAACGGACATTGCCAACGGTTATCCAAGTCTGCGCGAGTATCTGGAACGCGTTCAAAAGGAGGTCGGCGTCTCCGGTAAATAACCCAACGCTATGGTAGCCTTCTGTTTTTGCGAGAAGGTATCTGAGGCAGCATGGATCTATCTTTTGGGCCCGAATACGAAGACTTCCGGGCCGAAGTCATCACATTCATTAACGAGTTCGGTGAACGCTCACCTCGTCAGGGTGGCGTCGGCAATCAGGAAGCGATCGCCTGGCAGAAGCTGCTGATCGAACACGGCTACGCTGCGAGAACCATTCCCGAGGCTTACGGAGGATTCGGCGCAGAACCCGACATCATCAAGTCGCGAATCATTGCCGAAGAATTCTCAAAACACCAGATCAGCACAGGGCTGGGTGGCCAGGGTATCTCGATGCTGGTGCCTGTCCTGCTTGAGATGGGGACACAAGCCCAGAAACTTGAGTTTGTAAAACCGACTATTCATGGCGATATGGTCTGGTGCCAGGGCTATTCAGAACCCGGTGCCGGTAGCGATCTGGCCAGTCTGACCACAAAGGCGGAACTGGACGGTGACGAGTGGGTCGTTAACGGCCAAAAAATCTGGACGAGTACCGCACACCTCGCCGACTGGATTTTCTGTTTGGTAAGAACCGAGCCAGAAGCACCGAAACATCAGGGTATCTCCTTTCTGCTGTTTCGCATGGACACGCCGGGCATCGAAGTCAGGCCGCTTGTGGATATGACCGGGGACGCCAATTTCAACGAGGTGTTCTTTACCGATGTGCGTGTACCCAAACACCAGATTGTTGGGCAGCGCGGTCAAGGTTGGCAGGTCGCCAATGCTATTCTTGGACACGAACGTGGTTCCCTGGCACCACCGGATGCAGCACAGTCCCGCTTGAACGGCGTCGCCAGACTCATGGCTGAAGAAACTATCGCGGGCGAAAAGATTGCTGACAATCCCGTCTTTCGAGACCGGCTGATGAAACTGCAAGGCAGCGTCCTGGCAATGCGTTGCAATGATATGCGTTTGTTATCAGCGCGCATCAACAAGCAGCAGGATGCAAAACTGGCGGGGATGATCGTCAAACTCCAGGGCACCGAACTGCGGCATGAGATAGAAGCACTGGCCATTGATGTCATGGGAGAAATCGGAATCGCTTACGGGGACAATCCCTACCTCAGAGGCGGCGGCTCCTGGCAATATCAATACATGTTCTACCTTGGCTTAATCATCGGTGGCGGTACCTCGCAAATTCAGAAAAACATTATCAGCGAACGTGGACTTGGCATGCCCAAAGAGCCCAGGTTCGAGCAGGGGAAATAGCATGGAATTCGGACTGTCTTCAGAACAAATCTTGCTGCAGGATTCGATCAACCGGTTCCTGCGTGAGCAGGTAACACTGGCAGAGGTACGAAAAATCGCCTCGGACGACATCAATGATGCCAGTGTCTGGCAGGGACTGGCAGACCTCGGCGTGCCGGGACTCATCATCAGTGAGGCTAACGGTGGCCTTGGTTTAAGCGCGCTGGATGCCGCGGTTGTTGCTGAATGTCTCGGTTATCACGTCACACCATCACCCTTTCTCAGCACCGCTATTATCGCGCCCGTCGCACTCCAGGCCGCGCATGGTCAGGAAGCGCTGCTAGGAAGCATTGCTGCCGGGGAAACCAGAATCGGCGTTGCCATGGGTGAAGGTATTGGCGCTAGAACGGGTGCCGGCATCAGCGCGAACAGTCTCAAACTCAGCGGTAAATCATTGTTTGTATTTGATGCAATGGCCGACCATTACCTGGTATCTGATGCGAATAAAAACCTATTCCTGGTTGACGCAAACGCCGCTGGTGTCGCGAGACAAGCCCTGACAACCATTGATCGGACTCGCAGCACCTGCGAGCTGACCTTTAACAACGCGCCTGCTGTACTGGTCTCTGAAGACGCCGCGGTTTTTGATACAGCCTGGCACGCAGGCATGGTCATGATTGCAGCCGATACACTCGGTTGTGCCCAGGCGGCACTTGACCAGGCCGTTAGCTATGCCGGGCAACGCGAACAGTTTAACCGGGTAATCGCTTCATTCCAGGCAGTGAAACACATGTGTGCGGAGATGGCTGCCAGTCTGGAGCCATCCCGGGCGATGGTCTGGTACGCCGCCCATGCTCTGGATGAGCTGCCTGAAGAATCACCAATGCTGGCCTGTCATACCAAGGCTCATCTCTCAGAGGTTGGCCAGTTCGTCACACGCACCGCAACCGAGGTGCACGGCGGTATGGGTTTCACTGATCTGGTGGGCCTGCATTACTGGTTCAAACGCGCTGGATTCAATCGTCAGATGTTAGGGTCACCGGAACAACTGAGGGAGAGGGCCTTCCAGCTTCAGAAGCTAGCGGCCTAGGAAGGCAACAATATCCGGCCAGGCCTGCTTGTCCTGAACCAGAAACAGATGACCGCCTTCGTACCAGTTCAACTGAGAATCTGGTATCAAATCGGCCATTGAAGCCTGATTAGCGACAGGCGCGATCCCGTCGAAGCGACCCGCACAAATCAAGGTTTCGTGTCTGATCTCACGAAGTCTCGCCTCGGTGTTGTGTCCTGCCCGCGCATTCACCTGAAGCTGATACCCCTGTTTGAACGCGGGTGTTTCATGATCAGCAATCGCATGGTCTCTGGTGTAGGCAACCAGCTTTTCAACGATCCGAGGGTTTTCCCGTTGCCAATTGGCATCTCGACGCGTATCCGAAATATCCATCAACAGCAGCAACCGGTCCACTGCCGTGAGGTCATTGGACATTTCGTGAAAGGGATAGCTGGGCATACGGCCGCCAGGAGAGGTACAGCAAAGCACAAGTTTGTTCACGCGGTCAGGATAATCGAGCGCTAAATGCTGCGCCACCATGCCACCAAATGACACACCGACCACGTGGACACAATCAAGGTCGAGCGCATCGAGCAAAGCGGCCGCATCAGCGCCATATTGCTGCATGGTGTAAGGACCGGCAGGTTTGTCACTCTGACCGAGACCTCTTTGATCATAGCCAATAACCCGAAAATCCTGCGTCAGCGGTCCATCAAGAACATTAGGCCGCATCCTGAGATCACCACCAGTGCCGCTGATGAACAGCACTGGAGCACCACTTCCACGCTCTTCAACAAAGACTCTGAGTCCGGGCAACTGAACGAATGAACCGGTCACGGGACGTCCTAAACAACAATGCCATCTGACTTGAGCTGGTCAACACGTTCAGCGGCAACACTAAAAGACGCCAGTACCGATTCCGTATGCTCACCATGTGCCGGCGCTGGTGCACCGGCTTCCAGAATCTCGCCGCCAAATCTGGCCGGTGTTTTGTAGACCCTGACCTTGCCCATCAAAGGATGATCCTGCACTTCAACAGATTCGTTAGCCTGGAGTTGCGGTTGAGAAACAGCCTCGTCAAGCGTCAGGCATTTGGCGCAGGGCACATCGTTAGCCTGCAACTTCTCCAGTGCCTCATCGGTCGTCAGCTTAAGAAAAGACTCCGAGAGAATGCGCCGGTACTCCTCAAAATTTGTCATCAGCCCTTCAAGCGAGTTGAAACGATCATCTTCCATCAGCTGTTCCTGACCCAGCGCTTTCAACACGCCTGCACGCTGGCCTTCTGTTGCGGCAGACAGGGTCAAACCACCATCCTTGGTGAGCGTCAGCTCATACAACAAGTCAGAAAGCAGCGGTTGCACTTCAACATCATCGTCCAGCAGGGTGTGATTCTGATAGGCATCCGGGAACAGAAAAAACATCCCTGCATCCAGCATGGAAAGGTCAACGTGCTGACCCTCACCGGTCCGCTCGCGACTGTAAAGTGCGGTGGTGACTGCCTGGCAGGCCGTGTATGCCGTCAGCTTGTCGCACATAAGGTTACGAATAAATGCATGGCCTCCAGCGCCCTGAGCGGCCGTCATCCCCGTATGGGCCTGGATCACAGGATCATAGGCCGGCGCCGCTGACAGAGGCCCCTCGGTACCAAATCCGGAAATCGCCATGTAGATGAGCCGTGGATTTTCTGCGCGGAGTCTGTCGCTCCCAAGGTTCAGTTTATCCATGACCCCGGGTCGAAAGTTGTGAATCACGATATCCACTTCGCCAACCAGTTCCCTGATCAACGCCTGACCCGCTTCGTCCTTGATGTTTACCCGAATCGATTCTTTACCCCGGTTACAGTTAGCGAACAACGAGGCGATGCCACCCTTGGCGGTACCAATGTAGCGCATTGGATCACCCATATCCGTGGGTTCCACCTTAATCACGCGAGCCCCCTGCTCTCCCAGCATCATCGCTGCAAGAGACGCGGTAATCATGGTTGAAAATTCTAGAATCGTAACGCCTTCAAGTGGCTTCATTGCGTATCTCCTTTGGTTTCCTGTTCTTTGGCTGGCGGCTCATCGAGCACGGTTTCCTGCTGTGTCACGGGCGCCGCCTGGGATGCTCGCGCGACCGGGTCTGGTTCTGGTTCTGGTCGTGTGTCATGTCCCTGTTCAGGTAACACTTCATGGGTCTCTTCACGGGTCTCTTGATGGACGGACTGCTCACTTTTCTGACCTCGCTCAGGGGTAAATACGATGTATACCGTCGCCAGGATGATCGAAATGATTGCGCCGATGAAATACTGTGCCCCGTCAGACAACCCCTGTTTTTCCGCCATATTGTTTTTTCTGAAATCGAAGACACGTATCCTACACGGCAACTCAGCAAAATAGTGAATTACCGAAATGGCTTACTCCCCCTTGCCGGAAGATCTGCGAACGCCTAAACCCGCAACCCCGGCAACACAATCGGTGCAGCAATCTTTTCAAAACAAACTCAATTTCGAGGACAAAAAGAGCTTCGAGGACGCCCGACGTGGGTTTATCGCGACGCTGGAGCCGATGACCATTGCTCACGACAAGAACGCCCGGGCCGCATATGACCTGGAAGCCATGAGTTTTCTGAATGACGAGGCACCGGCCACGGTCAACCCGTCACTATGGCGCCAGGCCCAGCTCAATGCGCAACACCACGGTCTATATGAGGTCGTTGATGGCATCTATCAGATCAGGTCCTTTGATATCGCCAATATGACCCTGGTCCGGGGCGATCGAGGCTGGATCATTATCGACCCGCTCACCTCCGCAGAATCCGCCAGAGCCGGACTTGAGCTTGCCAATCAACAGTTGGGCGAGCGGCCGGTCTCTGCAGTCATTCACACCCACAGTCACGTCGATCATTTCGCTGGTGTGCTCGGAGTCATTACGCACGAACAGGCCAGTACCGGCGAAATTCCCGTACTGGCACCTAAGGACTTTGTCCAGGAAGCGCTCGCTGAAAACGTGCTGGCCGGTAACGTGATGGGCCGACGTGCAACCTATATGTATGGCAACCTGCTGGCGCCTTCGCCGACCGGGTTTGTGACGACTGGACTGGGGGCTGCGCTGTCTATGGGATCAACCGGTTTTGTGATACCTAACGACACTATTTGTGAAACGGGTGAGACGCGCACAATCGACGGCATCGACATTGAGTTTCAGATGACGATGGGCACCGAAGCCCCAGCGGAAATGGTGTTCTACTTTCCTCAGCTCAAGGCCTTGTGTATGTCCGAGATCACCTCTCACCACCTGCATAATGTCTATACGCCGCGGGGCGCCCAGGTCAGGGATGCCCTTGCCTGGGCCGAACAGATCAACGAGTCGATCGACCTTTTTGGCGAACGGCTGGAGGTTCAGTTTGCCTCCCACCACTGGCCGATCTGGGGCCAGCAGGATGCCGTGAGCTTTCTGACCAAACAACGGGACCTGTACAAGTTTATCCACGATCAAACCCTGCGCCTGGCCAACATGGGTTACAACAAGGAAGAGATCGCGGAGCAGCTATCGTTGCCGGATTCACTCGGACTGGAATTCTACAATCGGGATTACTACGGCACGCTCTATGCCAACGCGCGAGCGGTCTATGTCAAGTATCTCGGCTTCTTCGACGGCAACCCGGCAACCCTGCATCCGCTGCCGCCAACTGCGGCAGGAGAGAACTATGTCCGATACATGGGCGGTCCCGAAGCCATCGTTGAAAAGGCACGACAGGATTTTGCGGAAGGTAACTACCGCTGGGTCGCTGAGGTGCTGAACCACATCGTCATGAGCGACCCGGAACAGATCGAGGCACGGGCACTGCTGGCGGATACATTAGAACAAATGGGATATCAGTCGGAATCCGGACCATGGCGTAACTTCTACTTGTGCGGTGCACTGGAATTGCGGGAGGGACTGCCCGGAGGTTCAAACTATGCCACCAGCGGCGGCATGGTGGCGGCTATTCCTCTGGATAATCTATATCAGATTATGGCCGTTCGCCTGAACGCCCAAAAAGCGGATGGCGTCGTACTCAAGCTTAACCTCGCTTTTAACGATGCTGAACCAACTCTCCTGCAGATTGAGAACTCGGTTTTACACGCATTTACCGGACGCCAGTCCGAACAAGCTGACGCAACGCTCCACATCAGCGAGCTTAACTTCAAGCTGCTGATGTCCCAGCAGAAAGATGGCGCAACCCTGCTATCAGACGGTGATCTGACCATCGAAGGTGACGCCGCCGCGCTCCTGTCATTGTCCGGCATGTTCGATCAGTTCGAGCGTCGCTTCCCGATCGTCACACCGAGAAAACCATGGTAGTGCGCCTCGATGCCCATCAACATTTCTGGGTCTACAACGAACATGACTATGCCTGGCTTGCCGGGCACAGAATTCTTGAACAGGATTATCTGCCTGAGCACTTGCAGCCGAATCTCATTGAGAACGGCTTCCATGGCAGCATCGCCGTCCAGGCCCGCCAAACCATCGATGAAACAGAGTTCCTGCTCGGTCTTCAACAAGAACATCCGTTTATCAGAGGTATCATTGGCTGGGTCGATCTTCAGGCTGACAATCTGCTCGCGGTATTAACCCGATATCATGGCAGCGTCTGCGGCTTCAGACATCAGGTCAGCAATGAAACTGACCCTGGCTACCTGACCCACAGGGATTTTCAACGAGGGTTAACCTTATTGGGAGATTTCGGATACACCTGTGATCTGCTGCTACGCCCTGAACACCTGCAGGACTGCGCAGCCCTGGCTGACAAATTCCCGGCGCAACCGCTGGTGATCAATCATCTGGCCAAGCCGGCTTTCAATGAAGACGGCTTTTCCAAATGGTCGGAGCAGATTGCCGAACTGGCCAGACGAGCAAACGTCTTCTGTAAACTCTCTGGCCTGATCACCGCAGGCGATCAGCGACCAGGCACCCAGGCGGTGGTGGATGGGTTTCCGGAAGAAGAAATCTACATCGATGCCTTCCTGCCTTTCCTTGAACACGCCCACGCCGTGTTCGGGGCTGAGCGGCTCATGTTCGGCTCTGACTGGCCCACCTGCACCATCGTGGCCACCTATGATGAAACCTATGACGTCATCGACACTTACCTGCACTCGATGTCACGCAGCGAGCAGGACGCCATCATGGGAAACACTGCGGCGACTTTCTACGGGATCCGTGTGACCTGAGACAGGAAACTGGTTTATCCTGAGCGTTTCCTCAACGGAGACTGGCTATGGCGGATTTTGGCGCCCTGATTTTCCCTACAGATTACGCAATGCATCCGGTGGCACTTGCCAAGGCAATTGAAGAGCGCGGGCTGGATTCTATTTTTTTCCCGGAACACACCCATATTCCCGCTTCAAGAAGAACGCCTTATCCCGCTGGCGGGGACCTGCCGCTTGAATACTCACATACCTATGATCCCTTTGTTGCCCTGGCTGCCTGCGCAGGTGCAACGGAACGGATCAAGCTGGGCACCGGCATCTGCCTGGTGGTCGAACGGGATGTCCTGACCCTGGCAAAAGAAATCTCATCCATCGACCGCATCTCAGGCGGGCGATTTATTCTGGGTATCGGTGCCGGCTGGAACGCTGAAGAAATGGAAAACCACGGCATCGACTACGACACCCGCTGGAAAGTTGTTCGCGAAAAAATTCTCGCCATGCGTGAGATCTGGACAAAAGAAGAGGCGGAATACCACGGTGAATTTGTCGATTTTGATCCGGTCTGGTCTCACCCCAAACCCGTTCAGGCCGGTGGCCCACCAGTGTTAATGGGCGCCAGTTCCAAGTGGAGTTATGATCGAATCGCTGAATATTGTGATGGCTGGCTGCCTATTGCGGGTCTGGAAGGCGAACATCTCGACAACGTCAAAGCTGCCTGGGAGAAGTCCGGTAGAGCTGACAAACCATTACTGGCAATGTTCGGTGTGCCGCCCGATGAAGCCTATATTACGGCAAAGCTGGAAGAAGGATTTAACCATCTGGTTTTTGGTTTACCACCGGCGGGTGAAGACCAGGTCCTACCGATGCTTGATACCTACGCGGTCCTGGCTGAGAAGATGCGGTCCTAACCCTCGTCACTGGGCACTAAATACCGCTCAAAAAAAAGGCTCCTGAAGGAGCCTTTTTTTGAGCAAGCAAGAAAGTGTTATTAGAAAGATTTACCAATCGTAAACACAACTGCTTCTGATTCAGTGGGGTCGCCATCGTCGTCCACCTGATCAGAGATCTCGTCACTGCTGAGAATCGCAGCAATACCAAAGTCGATTTCCGCCAGCGTGAAGCCGTAACCGATTTCGATGTAGTCACCGTCAAAGTCATCGCCCCAGGTACCGTAAGTACCGTAGAAGCCATTACCCGGATCGATGGTCAGCGCCATAAAGTCGTAGTCCGCTTCTGCACCAAACCCGTCATATTCACCGACAGAGTATTCAAAACCAATCCAGGAATAACCCAGATTCAGGTTGATCTCTTCGTACGTGTCGTCGAACTCACCCGTGTAGTAGTACCCGGTGAACCCAAGCGAAGCGGAGAATCCACCTTCCGTTTCAATGCCATAGCCGAAGTATCCGTCTACTTCCAGACCATCGCCAACGTCAGCAGCCCACGTGCCGATGTAAAAACCACCGTTCGTGTAATCCGCGCCAGCACTCGCAGAAGATTCCTTCTGTAGAACACCTCGGAAATAGTATTCAGACGCATAGCCGACGTTGTAAGACATCTCCCCTTCGGCATATGCACTTGTTGACATCAATGCGCCGGCTGATAACAGCGCCCCCGCAGCGATTTGAGTCAGTTTGTTCATTGTTGGCTCCTGTTTAACAATATTAAGGACATCATTTGATTCCACCGCTCTTAAAGCAAACAGCGGGCCAACTGCAAAAATTATTTTAAAAACAGAGAGTTACAAAGACCAAAAAGATTTCGAGAAGAGATTATGCACCACATTAGAGCAAAGTGGCGCACCAAGATAGATCAGAGCGTTGAAAGCGCCTCAATTTCGAGCCGGGTGATTTCATTGATCGATCGAGTCAGCTCCAACTGCTCGCTGTTACCCAGCGCACCGGGCGCAAACGTGATCTTGAAGAACTTCACGCCCCACCATCGTGGTGAACCATCTGCGATAAAAGCCAGCGGAAAAGGCTCGCCAGGTGACACACTGACATCCGGGGTAGATAACGTTTCAACCGGATAGTTTCTGCCCCGGCTATCCACAACCTGAATCTGCGCTGGTGAGAGCGAAAAGCGCAGCGGTTCGGTGCTACTGAAATTCAATCGAGTGATGATTTGTGAACTCAATCGCGTATTCTTCTGTCGCCGAGAGCGAACCGACTCAATCACCATCTCGGTGACCTCAATATTAAGGTCACCCTCAGAGATTTTGTCCCGGCTGATATTAAGCGCAGCGGCAGGCACCGCAACCCAATGATCTTCACCATCGACTTCAGTCCAACGTCCATCAGCACCCAGTCTGATACGGTTGCCATCTTCGGTTGTGGCATAGCGGTCTTCAGAGATGAATTCCCAACTACCGTCTTCGTTCAGCCTGACCTCGCGGCCATCGTCGCTGAGTACAATTTGATCTGCCATAGCGGTCATGCTCAGCAGACAGGCGACAGCCAACCCTATAACTTTATCCATGATTCTAGCTATCGCTCAGCGGTGGCTCTGGTTCAGGATCAAACACATCTACCTCCGATGCGGTATCGTCGATGATCAGATCTTCAGTATCCGAAGTTTCAAGTAAATCCTGCAATCTGATTTCAGTCACCAGCTCATCAACGCCCTCAGCCAGTTCAATCCCTGTGATCGTAAAGGCATTTGATCGAAGCACCCCTTCTTTTACCATCGCAAAAGGGTCCCCAAACTCAGAACTGAGCGCCAGATAGGCGACCCGCAGCAGCTGCTCAATGTTGCCTGGCGTTGAGTTGTTTATCGCCAGGGCCAGCAGACTGGTAATCTCGGAGGCTGGCAACAGGGCCAAACAACGGTCAAGAATAGGTTCAGGATCAATCCGCGCTTTCAGCGATACCTCTATCAGCGTTTCCAACTGGCTCGGGGTCATCATCGTTTCGCACTGCCGGGCGATATCATCCGGGATCACGCCAACATCCACAGCCACCTCAACGATCTTTTCAACCTTGCCAGGTGAGGCACCAATGGCCGCCGTCAAAACCGTGGCCGCATCATCGAAGTGCGCCTGCAGCTGCGATCTGAGCAGGCCTTCCAGCGAGGCACCCCGAAAAATGCCCTCGTGGAACGTCTGCATGCTCGCGGACACCGTGACGTCAGCCTGAGTTGGGAGACTCAACAGCAGCAACAGGACAAAAGACGGCAGTCTAAGGTTATTCATAGCGAGCACTTTATTGTCTAAGCCAGGCGAGCGCAACCTTCTGAGCCCCGCTTGGTAGTACTTACTTACCCGTTAAACCCTGACAATCCTGGGCTCCCTTACTCACGCTACAGACCAACGGTCGTAAACCGCTGATATCCAGTTGCCGCAAAATTGCACCACGTCGAAAATCAGCCGATGTCTGCAGTGCCCGGGCGCCTGCCTGAATCACTGCATTGCGCATCTCTGGACGAAGCACCAGCCAGGCGGAGACGCCTTCAGCAATGACACGCTCCAAAATAGCAGGCTCAAAGGGCGCTACCTGCTCAAGCTTTGCCATAGCGTTGGCCAGCTCATCATCCACCTGCCTGAGATCAAGCTTGGCCACCAGCAAACCAAACCAGGCTTCTGCCAGATACGGTTCGGCTGAAGTCAGCGACCGGAAGCGGTGCAGCCGTTGTTCTGCGGTTGGTGCAAGTGCGGCGAGCTGGATGCCAACAGCGCGGTTTCTGGGATCAAGCTGCTCAGCCAGTGTCAGCCGCTCATGCACGAATGCCAGCTCGCTCCCGCCTGTTATCAGGAAAGTGGATTGCCGATAGAGTAAGGCAGCACCCAGTACCAACACGCTCTGCACCAAGCCCAGCGTCAGAATCACAGCAAGCAGGACCCTCATCCCGAACGTCGCCGTGATGAGACCAACATCAATAGCACGCTGGCAATAAAGCTGAGAGTAAAAACTGCCAGAAGAAGCTGCCATTGCCGAACGCCAAAAGTACTGCCTGGAATAACCGCGGCAGCCACCAATGGCCGAGTCTCGAGATCACTCAAACCTTCAAATCGGCGCAGGGAAGAATCACGATCCAGCATCAGGTTCTTATAGTCCGCGAAATCCGCGTCCAGTTTCCTGGCTTGCCCCTGTAATGCTCTGAGTCGGTTATCAAGCCGTTGCGCTTGTTGTTTGAACTTCTCAAGCGAAGCCAATACAGTCGCTTCAAACCCGGTAAGCACCTGCTGAAAAAGCGCTTTCGCTGCGTCAACCTCGGCCTCGGCCGCTTTCATTTTCTGGTGTCCGTCACCATAACGGTTGGCAAGCTGTGCTGCTCGTATTTTGGCTGCGGCAAGGCGCTGTTCGGCACGCACAATGCCAGATTCCCTGATCGCAGCATGGTCTCCTCGACGAATCGCGGCCAGTTGCTGTTCGCTGCGATTCAACTGTTGAAGCAACGTACGCTGCTCAGCCGAATAGCTTCTTTGTTGCTGGGCCAGGCGGGCACGCGCCACCGTGTAATCCAGTACGGCTGGATTGCTGTCTGCCAGCGACTTGATTTGCTCATCAACCGCCGTGACCTCAGCGAACAGTAATGCTTTCTGCTCCGGACTGAGTTGACTGCTGGTTAGCCGCGCGGCAAAGGCCGCCGCAATATCGTCAGCCAGCTGCACCGCAGTTTCACTGCGCCGCGCCTCGACAGAAATGGTCGTCCATCCCGGCTCCGCACCCGCTGCAACACGCATTTTCGACGCCAGCAGCGTTACCTTGTCGGGCTGTGCGGTGAAAACCTGTTCAAACAATCCTGAGAGTTCATCAAGATTCGCGTCGGTTGTGCCCGCAACTTCTTCCAGGAGTTCGGCGGACTGCAGTAAAAGCCGGTGTTCGCTATCCGCTTCCACCGTCGCCGTCGCCCGATAGACAGGCGGCATCGCCGCCACAAACAGGCCCGCTAACAGCGTCAATATCACTGCAGTCAGCAGCGCATTCCAGAACACGCCTGATGAATCTTTCATGGACTTACAACCAGATAACTCAAGAGGATGGAATAACCAGCGTCGTCATAAAGTAACGACCAGCTTAAGAACAATAAGGACGAAATTCCAGAAGCGGCCGGTTAAGCTAGCACGCATGAACATTGCAGCCACCACCCGCTATGCATTCTGGTTGTTACTCCTGGCACTCATCGTGGCGCCCTGGCCGCTGGGTAGCAACCGGGACTGGGCATGGCCCGCGCTGATGCTGTTGCTTGGCGGTGCTTCGCTATTGGCCCTGTATAAAGCACCGCTGCCAGAACACCGCCATAGCACTGTCGTCATCACCGCTTTTATTGCACTCATGTTGTGGATGACCATGCAACTGTGGGGAGTACCTGGCCTCTTCTCACCGCTCAGCTTCGATCGAATGGCAAGTCGCAATGAGTTACTGAAAACCCTGATGTTGCTCGCCTTATTCCTGAGCATTGTGCAACTTGCGACAAGTCGGCAGCGTCTAGAAGTGCTGCTGTATGCGCTAGTCCTGACCGGACTCGCACAAGCCCTGCTGGGAGGTATCCAGCAACTGATGTTCGACTTACCTAGAGCGCGGGGCAGCTTTCCCAATCCCAATCATTTTGCGGGCTACCTCGAAGTTACGATCTGCCTGGCTATCGGGCTGATGATCGCCAGACAACCGGTCAGTGAAAACACGCGGTTTTCTTTGATCGGCTTTGTTACCGGACCACAGGGTCGGCTCAGAATGATCATCATCATGATGGTTATCGCCCTTGTCATGAGCCGCTCTCGCATGGGCAATATCGCGCTGTTTTCGAGCGTGCTGCTCACGGCACTCATTGCTTTTTATTATTCACGATCGATGAACCGATACACCCTGGGGTTGCTGACCAGTATCCTCCTGCTTGATCTGTTTATTATCGGCAACTACTTCGGCATTGACCGACTACAGGAACGTTTTGCGCAGGCAAGCACAGAAGCCAGCACCCGCATCGACCTGCATCGATACCATGCCGATATGGTCGGTGATCGAATCTTTGTTGGCAGTGGCGCCGGATCCTACGAAACCGTGTTCGCGCAGTATCGCGATGCGTCGATCAGCAGAAAAGCAACGCATGCGGAAAATGACTATGCGGAGTTTCTGATTGAGCTCGGTTTACTCGGCAGCCTGCCACTCGTTGTCATTCTGATCACGGGTATCCATGCCCAGTTAAAGTTATTGGGATCAATGACCCCACCTTTTGAAAGGGGAATCGCTTTCGGCTGTCTGGCGGGTACACTTTCAATCATGATTCACGGTATCGCGGAAGTAAATCTGCAGATTCCTGCCAACAGCATCATGTTCTTAATCACCCTCGCCTTACCTGTCGCCATGCTGCAGCAAAGGGTCACAACCTGAGTTATCATCAGCACCGAATAACCAATCAGGGAAGTATGACCATGGCAACGCTGATCCAACCATATGCGCAGGCAACACCCGACAACCTGGCCGTTGTCGATGATTTCGGCGAAACCAGCTGGTCAAATTTCAACCTTAGAGTCAATCAACTGATCCATGCGTTGCGATCAGCCGGTCTCCAAACCGGTGACGCTTTTGCCGTGGTCAGCGGCAATCGTCGAGAATACATCGAAGCATTCGCAGCCGCAGCACATGGCGGTTGGCTGCTGGTCCCGGTCAATTGGCACCTGGTCGCAGAAGAGGTCGCTTATGTGCTCGCGGATTCGGGCTCCAAGGCCCTGCTGGTCGATGCCCGTTTCATTGAACTCGGCGAGGCCACACTGCAACGCGAGGAATGTCCAAACCTTAATGCTGTCGTTATCATTGGTGAGGAAGCAGCAAGTTTCGCAGAAGAAACCGAGAACTTTCACCTCTATGAGGATTTCCTGAGCAACCAGACAACTGACGAACCTGAATCACAAAGCCTGGGCGGCCCCATGTTTTATACCTCAGGCACCACAGGGAAACCAAAAGGTGTCAAAAGCGCTCTCTCACAGACCGGCGCACCGGTAGAAACGCTCAAAATGATTGGCGAGGGCATGTCTGGCATGCTCAGCATCGAATCCGGCGGGCGTAGCCTTCTGGTTGGCCCCATCTATCACTCCGCACAATGGGCATTTTCTTTCCTGCCGCTCCTGGCAGGCTGCAGCATTGTGATGCGACACAAATTTGACGCCGGTGAATCTATACGACTGATTGATCAATACGAAATCACCAACACGCATCTGGTACCCACGCAGTTCACCAGAATGCTTCGACTGGAAGAGGCAGAAAAAGCAGCCTTCAGCGGTAATAGCCTTAAAGTTGTATGGCACGGTGCTGCACCTTGTCCTCCCGAAATCAAGCGACAGATGATCGACTGGTGGGGACCCGTGATCAACGAATACTATGGTTCGACCGAGGGTGCGATCGTCACCACGATTACCAGCGAAGAATGGCTGACCAAGCCAGGCTCTCTGGGCAAACCGACGCCGATTACCGAGATTATCGTCGTCAAGGACGATGGCACCCACGCAGCAACCGGAGAATCCGGACAACTGTATGTGCGCAACCTCATGGGCTCGGACTTTGAATACCACAACGATCCCGAGAAAACCGAAAAGGCGCATCTCGAACCTGGCGTATTCACCTTTGGTGACATCGGCTATATGGACGAAGACGGCTACCTTTATATGAGTGATCGAAAAATCGATATGATCATCTCTGGCGGCGTCAACATATACCCGGCTGAAATCGAGGCAGTCCTGATCAGCCATGACACCGTCCTGGATGCGGCGGTCTTTGGGATTCCGAATGACGAGTTTGGCGAGGAAGTGAAAGCAGCGGTGGAACTCGCTGACGGCGTTGCAGGCAATCCCGAGCTCGAAGAAGACCTCATTGCACATTGCCGGGAACATCTCGCCGGATTTAAAGCACCCAGGTCCGTTGATTTTGAAGACACCCTGCCGCGACATCCCACAGGCAAACTGTTAAAGCGGCTGTTGCGCGATAAATACTGGGAAAACACCGGGCGGTCAATCTAACCGTATCGACCGAAATCCAGCGTTATCAGCGACCGCCCCTCTGCCAGGGCCGTTTCCCTGCCCTGCATAAACCGACGCGCCATCTCAAAGGATGGCGCAACCGGATTCATAAAAGCGTGGATGACCCCATACAGGCTGAATTCTCTGAGCTTCAGGAAATCAGACATATGCGGCCACATCAGATGCACAGGGTCGTATTCCTGGGCGTAGCCTGACAGGAAAACCGACAGAAACTCATGCAGTTGCTGTTCCCGCTTATGCTCTGATATCCAGGGCTGCAGTGCCGCACCAAACAAGATGGTTGCCACGTCATAGCCAAACCAGGCAAGCAAACAATCATCAAAATCGAACATCGTCAGTTTGTTGCCGTCGTCGAGGAAGTTGCCGGGGTGGGCATCGCTATGGATCATGCCAAAAACGCGGTCAGAAACCGGCAAGGCTGCCAGCCTTATCATCAGCGCATCAGCCTGCTGCAGCACCGCCACCTGATTGGCGGGTATGCGCCGCGCAAACTGATGGTTCTCATCCCCCCGCCAGTCAGGGCGAATATGCACCGGCTGATAATCTGCGGCGAGACGATGAAAACATCCAATGGTCTGCCCCCAACGCCTCACCATGTCTGCGGGAAACGCTTCGCTCTGTCGATAGGATTCACCTTTCGCACGGCTAAACAGTGCCGCATGAAATCCAGCATGACTGGTCAACAGCTCGCCGTCCGGCAAGGTCAACGGCACAGAAACCGCTGCGTCGTTGGCCGCAAGGTAGGATAAAAATGCCAGCTCACCCAGGAGCAGTTCAGCCGACCGATGACTCTCATGGGTAACACGCAATACACGGTCACCACAGCCATAAACAAAGTTTTCGAAGCCGTTTAAATCCACCAGTTCATCCACTGCAACCCCGGCACGCTGGCAAAGTGCACGAAGCACGGCCGGGGTGAACGCGTCTTTGGTGGACTGATACACTGATGATCCTTTTGAAAAACAATCGATGTTAGAACTTTCAGGAGAACATACAAGATGACGATCCTCGGGATCATCAGCCCCGGAAAAATGGGTGCATCAGTTGGTGCCGCTGCCAGGCGACACACAAAAAAAATTCTCTGGCCCGGTGAGAACCGAAGCCCTGCCAGTCATCAACGTGCCCTTGATGCGGGTCTGGAAGATTGCGGCAGCCTGACAGCGCTGTGTGCGGAATCAGACATGATTCTGTCTGTTTGTCCGCCTCACGATGCCAGGGCCGTCGCTGAGTCAGTCATGCAGGCGTCTTTTGAAGGTGTTTATGTCGACTGCAATGCGATTTCACCGCAGAAGACCCAGGCCATCGGGCAGACCTTTGAGCCCGGCAAGTTCGTCGATGGCGGTATCGTCGGTGGTCCAGCGTGGCGGGCGGCTGACAACACCCGTTTGTATCTGTCTGGCACTCGCGCAACAGAGGTTGCGGCATTGTTTCGAGATTCACCTTTGCAGGCAACAATTATCTCTGAAGACATCGGCGCGGCCTCTGCCATGAAAATGGTTTTCGCCGCCTTTACCAAAGGTTCAACAGCGCTCCTGGCAGCAATCATGGCCACGGCCGAACACTATGAGGTCCGCGAAACACTGCAGACGCAATGGGGTGATGAATTCACCAACCAAACCATCAACCGGCTCTTAAGCAACACTGCCAAGGCATGGCGATTCGAAGGAGAAATGCATGAGATTGCAGATACTTTCGCCGCAGCAGGCATGCCTGATGGCTTTCATCGCGCTGCTGGCGAAGTTTTCAGCGAACTGAGCACCTTCAAGAACGCGCCTGCGGCAAGCGTCGATGAGCTTCTGAAGGTGTTACTGGAGAATATCAATTCCTGAGGGCAATCTCGCGTGACAGCATATGCTTACCCCACCACCAGGCGGCCAACCCAAAAAGAAAATTCGACAACAGTAAGGCATAGAAGATACCCGCATATCCCCAGAGCCGATCAAACAGGATGGCCAACGGGACATAGATCACAATGGTTCGCAGAATGGAAAGTACCGTGGGCGGCATCGGCTTGCCCAGCGCAATGAACAGTGAACCTGCGACCTGTCCGACCCCAAGCACCCCAAAACTGACTGGGACTATCAACAGAAAAGCACCCGCTGCCGCAACCAACTGCGGATCAGCATTAATCACCCCCACCAACTGTTCACCAAAAGGTCCAAGTACCAGCAGGCAAACAACACCCCACGCCAGGCAGAAACCATAGGCGATGCGCAGGCCTTCATGGATTCGATCCATTCGCCCCGCCCCCCAGTTCTGTCCGACAAATGGTGCGACGCTGGAAGACAATGCCCCCAGGATCATGGTGACCAGCATTTCAATTCTTGAGGCGATACCAAAGGCAGCAACAATTTCGTCACCATGATTGGCGAGCAAGGCGATTGTGATACCCATGCTGACCGGCACAATGAGCGATGACAACATCGCCGGCAAGGCGATATGCATAATCGCTTTGGACGAGGCGATAAACCCCGCAATGACATCCCGGGTTTTCAGAATATGTTCCTGCGCCACCAGCACGGCAAACGCAATGATCCGCACGATGCCAATCAAGACAAAGGCATAGGCAGATCCGACCAATCCCTGGGCCGGCACACCAAACAAACCGAAAATCAGCACCGGAGAGACGATCAGCTGAATCCCCGAGGTAATCGCCATGATGTAACCCGGCGCTTTGGCAATGCCCAGTGCGCGCAGTACCGTACTGCTGACCATGGGCAGGGTAAAGGTGATCAACCCATAAACCACCCAGACCTCGGCAAACTGAACCACAAGCTCACGCACTTCGCCCTCAGCGCCCATGGCACCGTAAAGCATATCGAGCAACGGATAAACACAGACACTGAGCGTCAGCGTCAGCGCCAGGGTTAAAAATACGGTGTGCGTCGCGACTCGCTTGACGCGCTCCCTGTCGCCTTCGCCTTCCGCACGGGCGATAACCGAAGAAGCGCCAATACCGACCCCCATAGAAACTGAAGTCAGGGCCATGATGACCGGAAACATGAAACTGTAGGCCGCGAGCTCCTTCGCGCCGAGAATACCGATATAAACGGTTTCAATCATCGACGCCATGATCATCGATGACACACCGAGAAAATACGGGACCGTCATGCGCGTCAACTGGGTGCTGACGCGACCCTGGGTGAGATCGAAAATGGCCATGGGTCATCATCAGGGCCAACCCGACAAATGCCAAGCACAAAAAGCGCCGGTGTTATCGTTGAATCATTGTGCGCAATGAATTGGGGAGGAAGACATGCCTATGGAAGACATGCCTATGGACGAGATGCGTCTGAAAGAATCATGGCCTATCGGGACGCCGAGATCCCGATAGTTAAGCCTGGCTAATCAGTCCGACTTACCGACCCGAATCATTTCATCGACGTCTGTGAACTTAACCCGGGGTCTGCCCTGGGCCTCGCCTTTCTGCACCTCTGCTTCATCAATCATGCGCCACTCATCGTAACTGATTGATGCCTGCCGACGACTGGCGATGAGCGCGGCAGCGCCATCAACACTGACATCTTCCGGGGCATTGACGCGACCTGCCTGCAGGTCTTCGACCATACAACCGACAGTTTCCTGGGCGCAGGTTTTGTTGGTGCCGATCACACCGCTGGGACCCCGTTTGATCCAGCCTGCAGTATACAGACCGGTCACCGGCTCGCCGCCATCATCCATCACACGACCGGCATCATTCAGGATCGTGCCCCAACTTTCATTATAAGGCACATTCGGGAGCGGCAATCCTTTGTAACCGACGCTGCGAAACACCAGGCCGACGGGGATGACTTCTTCCTGGTCTGTTGCTTTAGGCCGCACCGAACCATCGTCGCCTTCTACCAGCTTGTTTTTGACCAGCTTTATCGCTGTGACCTGACCATCTTCTCCGAGGAGTTCCGTTGGTGAAACCAGGAAGCGGATTGTCAGGCAGCGCGATTTTCCCGCCACAGGACGCTCGGCATACGCCTGAATAAACGCAACATTCTTCTGAGCGTTCTTGTCATCCTCGATTAACGCCAGGCTGGCTGCGTCGACCGTGGCCTCCTCTGCTGACACCGTGACATCAGCATCTGCAAATTCACCCATCTCCTTAATCTCAGGTGGCGTAAAAGCAGCCTGGGCGGGTCCACGCCGGCCCAGAATGTAAACGTTCTTCACCTTGCTGTGCTTCAGCGCTTCCAGCGCATGGTCCGCAATGTCGGTCACTGCGAGTTCGTCGTAGGTTTTGCATAAAATTCGTGCCACATCCATCGCGACATTGCCGACACCGACAATCGCAACACTTTCCTGGGTGAGATCGAACTGACGATCCGCGAAATCAGGATGGCCGTTGTACCACGCAACAAATTCGGTGGCCGAAAAGCTGCCCGCCAGGTCTTCTCCGGGAATACCCAGGTTGCGATCAAAAGGTGCACCCGTGGAGAACATCACCTGATGGTAATGCTTCTGAAGATCGGCCAGATGGATGTCTTTGCCATACTCAACATTGCCGTAAAAACGAAAGTTAGGCAGCTGCGCGCTCTTGTCATAGGCCCGCTGAACGGACTTGTCTTTTTGGTGATCGGGTGCAACGCCGGCACGCACCAGCCCAAACGGTGTGGGCAAGCGATCAAACATGTCGAATTCGACAACCAGATCCTTGTGCTTCAGAAAGTTGCTTACGGTGTAAAATCCCGCGGGGCCTGAACCAATGATAGCGACTCTAAGCGGATTACCTTCAGTACCTACTGTTGACATCTTTTCTCTCAATCTGACGACACCAAAAAGGTTATCAGATTCAACATTGAAAGTGGATGCGAAGCGGTGCGCAAAAGCCCGCTATCAGATTCTTGAATGATCGGGCTGCCCCCATTCGGAAGTCGCTTGATCCGAGGGAATATCGCATAATGTCGGAGATCTTCGGGTGGCCGCATCGGCCCACCAAACATCCAAGGGCATCAGGTTTGAGTGAAGGCGCAGTAGTAGATACTCAGGGAAGGCTGTCCGCTGGCGACCGGTTCCTCGCCAAACTTGGCATCCGGCCCGAAGACAAGATGCCGACGGCCCTGATGTTCAGCAATATGTTCATGTCTGGCATCGCCATTGGCATGATCAGGGTTTGTGCGTTCACCCTGTTTCTGGAGTACTGGGGCTCCGAACAGTTAGCGTTGATTGCTATTCTGATTGCGGTGGTCGGTATGCCAATGACGCTGCTGATCGACCGCCTCACTCATGGTTTTGCGGTTCGCAACTACCTGTTCACGATCCTTGGTGTCATTTTTGTCGGACTGTTCGCCATGCGAATGCTCCTGGGGGTCGCTATGAGCCCCTACCTCGTGTTCACGCTACCGCTCTTTTTTGAACTGGTCTATATGCTGTTCAGCCTGCAGTTTGTTGCCCTGCTATCGCGCCTGCTGAACGTGCGACAAACCAAACGATTATCAGGTATTGCGCGCTCAGGGGAGTTCCTGGCAGAAATGGTAGGTGGATTTCTGATCCTGCTGTTACTTAACTTTATGGGCGTCGCCGACCTGCTTGTGGTTGCCATGGTGACCACCCTTTTGGTCTTCGGGATTGTCAGTTATACGGTCGCACACTACCGCTCAACCCTGTATGTCTCCAACGACGCTGATGGTGACTCAGATGGGCAGGAGTCGCGAATGCTTGGCATGTTACGCCTGCCCTACGTAAAACTGATTACCTTCTGCTACGTCGCCTACATGTTCGCCTACTTCTTCCTCGAAGTGGCCTTCTACGACTATACCGCGCGGCAGTTCACCGACGAGAAAGCGCTGGCAAGCTTTATCGCCCAGTTTTTTGCAGTTTCCGGATTCCTGACCATGTTTGTCATGGTCCTGGTGTTTGCGCCATTCCTTCGCAAGTTCGGGATACTGGCCGGCGTTATCTCTTTCCCGGTGATCATCTTTATTGGTTCAACCACGGTATCGGTCATGGAGTTCAGCGGCGCTGAAATCGCGCTGATCTTCGCTGTCATGGTGGTCACCAATGCCAGTCGCATGGTGCTGCAGTCCGCGATCTGGAAAAGCAGCGTTACAATTCTCTTTCAGGTGCTGCCAGATCGACAACGCAGCCAGGGCATCGCCCTGACCGAGGGCGTTATCGACCCGGTTGCAGGCGGTTTTGCGGGCATCTGTCTGTATCTGCTGACAACTTACCTCGAACTGGAACCAAAGGTCTTCCTGATAATCCTCAGCGTCCTGATGCTTGCCTGGATCGTCGTTGGCTTCTTTGTACGCCGCATGTATCTCTCTAATCTGGTGGTTAACATCCAGAAGCGAAAGCTGGGAGAAATGGCACTCACTGATCTCGATAACAACAGCCTCGACCTGATCAAAGCCGGTCTCAAGAGCAGCTACCCTGCTGAAATCTTTTACTGTCTGAATCTACTGGAGGAGATTGAGCATCCCGAGATTACTGAACTCATCAAGGAAGTGCTTGATAACCAGAACCGGGACGTCCGCATGGATGTGCTGCGCCGCATTGCCTCCATGCAGATCAAACCGCTGACACCCAGGGTACTGGATCGTATCGAACAGGAACCCGATCCGGTTGTCCGCGGCCAGGCGCTCAAAACCTACGCGGCGCTCGGCGCCGATGACGTCACAGAGATGCTGGGTCCCTATCTGGATGCCTTCCATGAAGACCTTCGCCGGGGCGCACTCGTTGGGATTCTTACGCACAATCAGGATGATGAGGACGCCAATCGATATCTGCTAGAGAGCATCAGGGCAGAAAACAATCACGAACGGCTGTTTGCCGCGGAAGTGATCGGTGACATTGCATCACCGCACTTCTCGGGCTACCTGGTGGAACTACTCGACGACAGTGACCTACAGGTTGTGGAACGCGCAATTGTTGCCGCTGGTCGGCTGCATGATTCAAGGCTGGTTAACATCCTGGTGAGCAAACTCTCTGAAGTCTCGCTGCAGGGCTCCACCAGTCTGGCACTCCGGCAGTTCGGCGAACCCGCCCTGTACGACCTTGATGTTGGACTGATGTCCCCCGAAGCAACCCGGCAGGAAAAGCTGCACATCATTGAAACCATACGGGAGATCGGCGGCCCCAGAGCCATTGAAATATTGCTTCGGCACCTTGAGATCAAACAGCCCGAACTCAGGCACCAGGTTAACCTCAGCCTGGCGAGCCTGCACTATCAGGCGGATCCGGATGATCAGTACATCTTCGTCAACAACCTCGATGAAGAGGTACAGTTGATCACCTGGTTGCTAGCGACCATGGAAGACCTGAAAGACGCACCACAGTATGAAACCCTGCACGCGGCACTGGCCAGTGAGCTGGAAGTTCGGCGAGATAACATGCTGCTACTGATCAGCTTCCTGTTCCCCTCTATCGTGATGCTGGACACCCGCGCCAACATCGACTCCAAAGTTCAGGAAATGCGCGTTTTTGCCCTGGAAATCCTCGACAACCTGTTGACCGGCGAGATTAAACAGATAGTGCTGCCGCTACTCGATGATCTCACCGTGGCCGAGCGACTGGAACAGATGGCAGAACGCTTCCCGCAGGAACAGTTGAGCGCCGAGGACAGGTTCCACGATGTGGTTGAAAACCACTTTGACCGGGCTTTTTTCTGGACCCGCAGTTGCATGCTCTATCAGATTGGCATCAGTGAATCCGCGGCACACCTGCCACAGGTAGAGCTGGCCTTGAAGGATAGAGAGAGTGTTATTCGAGAAACCGCTATCTGGTGCCTGGGTAAGCTTGACCCGCCCAACCTGCGGAAAACGCTCAGCACCTATCTCGGCGACAAGAGCATACAGGTCAGCGACATCGCACGGAGCATCCATTCAACCCTGCCCGCACCCGACCCGGCGCCTTAACGCACTTACAACCCGCAGCCTTCTTGGGCATAATCATCCAATCACCCCGGCAAGGATTCGCCACCACTCACGTATGCTGCTGACGATTGAGAAAGTACTCATTCTCAAATCCGTACCCATCTTTTCCTCCGTTCCGGAGAATCAGCTGGTGGATCTCGCGACCATTGCAGAAACAGTCGAATACGATGCGGATGACATCATCATTAACCAGGGTGATCTCGGCACCAGCATGTACATTGTCGTCAACGGCCAGGTGCGTATATTCGAAGGTGCAAAAGAACTCGCCGTGCAGGGAACACGCGCTGTCTTCGGGGAGTTAGCCGCGCTCGACCCGGAACCGCGCGCCGCATCCGTCAAGGCCATCGAAGACTGCACGCTCCTGCGACTGGACGGTGAATCCCTGTACGACCTGATGTCGGGTAACAAAGAAGTCACCCGAGGTATTGTCCACGTGCTGTGCGACTACACCCGCCAGAACCTCGCTCGCGCCAAGTAGTAACCCAGACGATGCGCATTTTCCTTGTCGTGATTATCGCGATTGTCGCCGCTACAGGCGCCGTGTATTTCCTGCTGGAAAATCCGGATCGTTTTAAGGATCAGATCACCGGGGTCGTGGAATCGAACACTGACTATGAAGTCACCATTGCCGGAGACTTCAGCTGGCGTTACTGGCCGCCGATTGCGATTAACGCCACAGAGATTCGGATTGCTCAGAACGGCCAGGACTTTGCCACCTTCGAGTCACTGTCCGTTGATGTTGATCTGATACCGGTGCTGACGAGACAGCCGGTGATTGATGTGAACGACCTGACGCTGAGCGGTGGCAATATCAGACTCACCGTCGACCAGCAGGGTAAAGAAAACTGGCTGCCAGACGCAAAGCCCCCGACAAACACGGCAGACAACGAACAAAGCAGCCTCACCTCCAGTGTTGCGCGGTTACAGATCAACGATGTGGCCGTGCGCTATCTGGATCTTCAGAATGATACCGATGTGGAACTTCGCATTGCGTCCTTAACCACCAGTGCGCTTGCCTCAGACAAACCCTTTGACCTGAGTTTCACCGGCACCCTGATTGATCACCTCGAATCACTGGAAGCCGATATCGCCAGCAGCGGCCGAATGAGTTTTCAGTCGGACACAGGACGTGTCATTTTCCAGGACCTGCTCACCATCGTTGATGCTGTCTATGAACAAGCGCGCTACCCGACGGTCACACTCACCAGCGAAGGCCAATGGCGCCCGGAAGAAAACGCCATCCTGCTGCGGCGTAACGATTTTCAGATCAGCGCACTACGCGGGGCCATGACGGGCATAGTCAGCCTTAGAGGCGACACGCCAAAATTTGACGGAGTGCTCGAAGTTGAATCCGCTGACGCGCAGGAACTGGCCAGGGTTTTGGATCTGTCTTTACCTGTGTCCTTCTTTCAGTTCACAAGTGACTTCGGCGCGACCACTGAGGTGATCAACTTCCGAACACTGGAGGGCATCGTCGATCAATCCAACGTCAAGGGTGCGGCCAGCATTACTTTGGAATCGCCGATGCGCATTGCTGGCGAACTGCGTGTGGATTCGCTAACCCTGGCAAGCCCGGACACTAGCTCACCGCCCCAGTCTTCCAATCAAAGAAGCATCGAACCTGATGACAGCGAGTTGATCCCGGTAGACCTGCTGGCAGATCTGGAAACGGCACTGACCCTGCGTTTGGCCACCCTGACCTACGAAGGCGACCGTTTTGATGACGTTAAAGTCACCCTCAGCAGTACCGCGCAAAATCTTGATGTGATCGCCAACGCCAGCGCATTCGGCGGCAAGATGGTCATAGCCAGCAATACCGATCTGGGCGGCGAGACAACAACAAACGCGCGCATTACGCTGGATAAACTGGCCGTCAGCAACCTGACCCAGATGCAGGGCATCACCGGTTCGCTGACAGGCAATGCGGAACTGACGTTCACCGGACACCTGCTCAGCGACCTGAACGAGTCTCTGACGGGTAAATCCGTGTTTACGGTGAAGGATGGTTCACTGGATGTCAGACCGCTGAAATCCCTGGCCAGAACCATCGACGTACTGCGAGGCAAGACGTCATCCGTCAGCCAATGGCCAGACATCATGCCGTTCGACAATATGCAGGGACAGCACCTGTTTTCAAACGGCACGCGCGGCGGACAACTGCTAAATGCGTCGGTAGAAAACCTGAACATCACCGCCATGGGCGGCGTGGACCTGCTAAACAACACGATGGACTACGACGTCATTGCCATGTTCGGTAATGCCGAAAACGCATTCTTTAAAGTCAGTGATCAGATCACCGGTATCCGCTGGCCGCTTACCTGCCAGGGTCCTCTGGACGAAACCTTTGCGGATCTCTGCTTTGGCAGGGACAACGCCATCCAGGCACTGGTTAACGACATCGTCACTCAGGATGTAAAACGTAGGGGCAATGAAAAACTCGAAGAATTCATTCAGGACAAGGTCCCGGAAGCCTATCGGGAACTGACCAATGACCTGTTCAAAAATCTGTTCAAGTAACCGCCGGGGAAATCGCCAGGGATGAAAGACTTCGCTGCAAGGCTCTTGGACTGGTTCGACCGGCATGGCAGGCACGACCTGCCCTGGCAACAACAGAAAACGCCTTACCGCGTCTGGATCTCCGAAATCATGTTGCAACAGACCCAGGTCAGCACGGTTATCCCGTACTACGAGAGATTTATGGCACGGTTTCCATCCGTCGACACACTGGCGGCAGCGAGCCAGGATGAGGTGTTGCACCTGTGGACAGGACTCGGCTACTACGCCAGGGCCAGAAACCTGCACAAGACAGCGCAACGCATCGTAGCGCAATACAACGGTGAATTTCCCGGAACACAGTCTGAACTTGAAGAGCTGCCCGGCATTGGCCGTTCAACCGCGGCCGCTATCATCGCGATCTGCAGCAATCAGCGGGCGGCGATTCTCGATGGCAATGTGAAACGCGTGCTGGCGAGGGTCTTCGCCATCGAAGGCTGGCCGGGTCAGACAGCCACCAGCAAAGCGCTTTGGCAGATCGCGGAGACGCTGACCCCAGAAACCCGTGTGGCCGACTATACCCAGGCGATCATGGATCTCGGCGCGACCCTGTGTACCCGCAGCAAACCCAGTTGTGAGGTATGCCCGTTTAACCATGATTGCCAGGCACAGCAATTGGGGCGTATCGCAGACTTCCCCGGGAAAAAGCCCAGAAAAGCCCTGCCTGTTCGGGAGACCGTGATGCTGTTGATCGAACATGATGGCAGTCTGCTATTACAGCAACGGCCAACTGAAGGTCTTTGGGGTGGGCTTTATGGCCTGCCCGAATGCAGCGATCACGCCAACGTCGCAGCAACGCTGGCACGTCTGTCGATAAGCGCCCTGGCCCAACAGCCACTTGAACCCTTCCGGCATACCTTCACCCACTTCCATCTGGATATCACCCCCCTGCAGATCACCGCCGCCGGGCGGGCGAATCAGATCGCAGCGACGGATGACTATCTCTGGTATGACCCAGATCAACCACTTGAAATCGGGCTGACAAAACCAGCCACACGGCTAATCCACAGCAAGATAGGCCAGTAACCCGGCAACAGAAAAGTTGGGATTCAATAAGCCAAGCGAACCGGAATCCTTTAGAATCCGCTCATCACTACCGCGCTAAACTAACGCTGGCAACCAAAGACAATATTAAGGAGACAGAGGATGGCCAGAATGGTCATGTGCAAACGCCTGAAAGAGGAACTACCCGGACTTGATACGCCGCCCTTTCCTGGACCAGCCGGTCAGGAAGTTTACGAAACGGTCTCCGCTAGGGCGTGGCAGGAATGGCAGGATATCCAAACCATGTTGATCAATGAAAAGCATCTCAACATGATGGATAAGCAGGCCCGAAAGTACCTTAACGAACAACGGAAGGTATTCCTCGAAGGTGGCGAAGTTGATCGCGCTGAAGGATACGTCCCGGAGAATAGTCAACCATAACCAGGCTTGTAGCCAACCTGCAGGCTACTGATCCCTGGTGGTCTCGTTTGATTTGATATGAATGTCGCGCTGAGGGAACGGAATCTCAATGCCTTCATCTTTTAAGCCCTTCCAGATCCCCAGCAACACGTCGCTCGTGACGTTACTGAGACCTTCAATCGGATCACCGATCCAGAACCTCAGATCAAAATCAACACTGCTGTCACCAAAACCTACCAGGTTACAGATCGGCTCGGGTTCAGCAACAACGCGATCCACTGCATTGGCCGCAGCGACCGCAATTTCCTGCACTTTTTCCAAGTCCGACGTGGAATAGGCTACGCCGAATGGCGCATGCAACCTGACGACGCGATCAGACCGGGACCAATTCACAACGCCTTCTGTCATCAAACGCTCGTTGGGCACAAGAAGCTCCGTACCCTCCCTCGTTCGCAACGCCACATAGCGAGCCTGCATCGATGTTACCCAACCCATGTTGCCGTCCACCTCGATCACATCGTCAGGCTTGATGGACTTATCGGCGATCATGGCAAAGCCCGCGATAAAGTTGGCGACAATTCGCTGGAGCCCCAGACCAATACCCAGCCCGACTGCACCAGAAAAAACGGCGAGCGTGGCGATGTTGAAACCAACAATTTGAAACGCAATGAGCAGCGCAATTACCGGTACCAGGACATTCAGTATCTTGTTTAACAGCGCTTTGAAAGAGGGTGTAAGTTCTTCCAGCTGATCAATCTGTTGCTGCAACAACTTGGAAAGTAGATTGGCGCTCCACATCAACAACGCGAAGTACAGCAGCGTACGGATCACATCGAGCACCGTGATCCGGACCGGTTTGCCGTCCGAATCCTCACCCAATGGCAGATAGAGTGCCTGCAACTGATCGATCACTGGACCAAGAACGCCAAAGATATCGAGCACGGCAATTGGCCAGGCCACAAAAAAAGCCACCCGAGACCAAAGTTGAGAGCGAATCACCAGGGTCACAGTCCTGACCAGAATCCAGGCGGTCAGCAGCGAAATTGCACCGGATACCCAAACCGAAGGCCATCCGGCGCTACCCAGGGCCACCCTGAAGAGGAACAGCGAAAGATAGGCCACAATCGGAATGCTGAGAATAGAAACCGCGCGCAACAACCGTCGTAGAATTTGCGATTCAATATTGGTTTCGAAGCGATTAAACAGCGCGGAAAGCCGGCTTGAAAAAAGCAGTGCAGGCACCACTGCGACCACGATCAGCAATATCTGCAGGATAAATTCAGGGTTCGTAATCAGCGAATAGGTGTCCTCAAGAAACGAGAGCCCCATTGATTTCAGGTCGGCGACAGGCACCAGGGCCTCAAGTGCAGAACTTTCTGTTTGCGTTTCATTCATACTTCAAAATACGTTTGCTCAGTTTCGCAACTAGTTATACATGAAAATGGCTTCTCTTGGTCACCGGCAAGCAGTCTGTCATTCCACGCAAAGGTAGTTCAGCGTTGCCCCAGCAGGCCTATCGCGGCAGCGCTAATCACGAATCCCGCTTGACTACCGCAGCCTGTTTCGCTTTAATCTGCGCCTTCTTCGAGGGCCTAGCCCACGCCAACTACAGGTAAGTATTGCAACCTGTCTTTATGGCCAGATAGCTCAGTCGGTAGAGCAGGGGATTGAAAATCCCCGTGTCGGTGGTTCGATTCCACCTCTGGCCACCATTTATACCTTGCCCGCCCTGCATCTCGGAGATCGCTGAGTTCCTGATACCAGCGTAATGGGACAATTTTGGGACAATTGGGCATCGCTTTGTCTTACCACGCACCACCTCTTCTAGAGAATAAAATTGCGAACGTTTGCACGTCTGCGGGATCATCAATCTCTATATAGGTTGGCACTAAAACTCACACCAGTAGCGCGATAGCCACACCGGAAAACTCGTGAAGAACGGGAAAATTCCACGGTCGATTTTGTAGATTAGTAACTATATCGTTGGGGAATTTCTTAGACCTAAGCCGGAGCAAGGATGTTATGGCAAGCTCATCTCATAAAGTAGCAGGTATCCAGTACCTTGGAAGGGGGGGGATAACTAGGCCGTGCATAGACGGGGTCGTGCAGCTAATCCAGTTTGGCGAACCAATTGTAAAGGCGACATTGCTATCGAATTTGCAAGATCATGATCACGGTTTTTTGATTGAAGACCATTACGGCAATCTAACAGGTATAAAAGCCGGTTTTGGGTCTGGCTACTCAGGAGAAGGGCCTAGAGGATTGTCCTCCACATTAGAACTTCTTGACCGTCACAATGTCGAGATCGATGAAGTCGAAGTAAGTCGCGATCTCGTGGATCGCTTGAATCACTCTGCACTTACGCGTAAGGACATAGATGATATCCAAACAACGAAACCCGTGAGACCGCAGCGTTGGTTTGACTATGTTCAAGAAGACCACCTTTACAACAAAAAGAAACGAAATCTCGTGGTCAGTGGAATGTTCCCACCTGTGATTCCGTTTGCGTTGGTGCATAACAATTTGGTAGATGTCGCAATCGGATTTGAAGAAGAACCAGATGGTCGATTGATGAATGGATATCGACGACTTGAACAGAACATTAAGCAAATGTCTGGTCTCTCTGGTACTGGTTCTAAACTGTTCTCAAAAGCAATTTTAAGTAACGATGCCCCGTTACACTGGCCCGACCTTGACTCGTCGGAGCAGACTGGTCGTGCTCAGTTATATTCTTCAGTATTCATGGCGTATCGTAATCACCGAGCACACAACGAGATGTCTAGCTCCCTCGCACGTGACATTCGAGAGTTCTTGATCCTGAATGAGTTGTTTTGGCTATCGGATGGACTTAGATTAAAGCCCAAGGGCGATTCATAGTGAAACCAAAGGTGAACTTTCTCAATTGTCGGCGGGCTTTGTATGGACATCAGTGAGTTACAGGAACGACTCAGGGCCTTTGCTGAGGAAAGGGATTGGGAGCAGTTCCATTCCCCGAAAAATCTTGCATCAGCCCTCAGTGTTGAAGCAGCGGAACTACTAGAACACTTTCAGTGGCTTGATTCCGAGGCTTCCCAGAACCTCTCAGTTGAGAAGAAGCAAGAGGTGGCCGAAGAGATGGCAGATGTTCTGAACTACCTCCTGCGGCTTTCAGATGTGCTGCAGATCGATCTGGAGGAAGCAATCGAAAACAAGATGGAACTTAACGGGGCAAAGTACCCGGCTGACAAAGTCAGAGGCAGCTCCAAGAAGTACACGGAATATCAGGATGATTGAGTACGATGATTGTCTACTCGGACACTAAGGCCAGATTTGTAAACGACGTTCGTCAGAACGTCATCCATACAAAGCTGCTAGAAAAAGTCCGTGAGTTGAGATTGCCCGCTGGTTCTCCCGGCGAAGTCGAATCTTGGCGCAACTCAATGCAATTTATGCGCAACGTTGTCGATGGCCCCGAAATTCCTGATGATGCTGGGATATCGATTGAATACGCCATCCCGTTAACAAGCAAAAGGATTGACTTCATTGTCTCAGGTAAGAATGAAGAGGGTGAAGACAACGCGGTAATCGTCGAACTGAAGCAATGGAGCAAAGTTGAAAAGACCCCAAAAGACGCAATTGTTTCTACGTATGTTGGTCAGCGAGTCAGGGAGGTTAGCCATCCTTCATATCAGGTATGGACTTACGCAGCCTTGATTCGAGACTACAATGAAACAGTCCGTGACGAGAGCATCGGATTGCGACCATGTGCGTTCTTGCACAATATGGATTCTAAAGCGGAAATCAGCGACCCGTTCTATCAGCATCACATTGATCAAGCCCCTGTTTTCATTTCATCGGACACACTGAAACTTCAGGAGTTCATAAGTCGCTACATTAGACACGGTGATTCTAGCGACATCATGTATCGGATTGAGAACGGAAGAATTCGACCCTCAAAAGCTCTTGCCGATACGCTCAGCAGTCTCCTTGCCGGTAACCAAGAATTCCTGATGATAGATGACCAGAAGTTGGTCTATGAAACTGCGTTGTCGATGGTGCGTAACAATCGAGAAGATAAGAAACAGGTCCTGATTGTTAAAGGAGGCCCCGGCACGGGGAAATCTGTTGTGGCAATCAATCTGCTGGTAGAGCTAACCAATCGGGGCAATCTCGTCCAGTATGTTTCTAAGAATCAAGCACCGCGAGAGGTCTACGCTTCAAAACTCAGCGGAACGATGCGTAAGAATCGCATTAACAATCTTTTCAAAGGTTCGTCTTCTTACACTGGCGTCGATCCCCACTCCTTTGACGCTCTGGTGGTTGATGAAGCCCACAGGCTGATGGAGAAAAACCGCTACAACCGTGATAGTGAAAATCAGGCGAAGGAGCTTATAAAAGCTGCCAAGACCTCAGTATTTTTCCTAGACGAAGATCAGATTGTCACCTGGAGTGATATAGGTAGCGAAGAAGAAGTGTTGAAGTGGGCGAAACACTTTGACGCGGAAGTTGTGCAATTAGAGTTAGCTTCCCAGTTTCGTTGTAACGGTTCTGATGGATATTTGGCTTGGCTCGACCATGTCTTGCAGATTCGAGAGACCGCTAATACATCTCTGGCATCCGAGGATTATGATTTTCGTGTATTTGATGATCCGAATGATCTCAGAGACCACATCCGAGCAGTCAATGTAGAAAACAAAGCAAGATTAGTGGCTGGCTACTGTTGGGACTGGGTTAGCGACTCCCGTAAGAAAAAGAACAACCCGAACTCAATGGATATACAGATTCCGGGTTTTGGTTTTGAAGCCCAGTGGAATCTCGCGGATGACGGTAGTCTCTGGCTTATTTCCCAAGAATCTGTGGAGCAGGTCGGGTGCATTCATACTTGCCAAGGTTTAGAGCTTGACCATGTAGGAGTGATCATCGGCCTTGACCTAATAGTGCGCAATGGGAAGGTCCTAACAAACGCTGCCGAACGATCGGTAATGGATTCATCTATTCGTGGCTACAAAAAACTGCTCAGGGTAGATCGAATGGCCGCATTAGAAAAGGCTGAGAGCATTATAAAAAACACCTATCGGACCTTGCTAACCCGCGGCCAGAAAAGTTGTAGCGTTTATTGCTGTGACGACGAGACCAGAGAGTATTTTGAGAGGCTTTAGATATACCCAGCACTGTAACTAACAACGTCCACGTAAAGGAATACCAATGCAGTTAGCAAACTTAGAGATTCAACGGGTAATCATTCACCAAGTAAATCAGCGAGATGTGGATGGAAATCAAGTGCCACCCATTCAAAGTCATGAATTCACTAACTTTGACGCGGACGCGATGACAGCCTTCAAGAGCAGAGTCCAAGAGGCGCTCGGAGAAGGGTCAAAAGCCGTTCAGATGGAGATTGTGGCGCATGAGGATTCAAAACTACCCAAACTGATAGCTAGTTTGATAGACGAAAAAGATGACAAGGTATTTGCAGGCAAGAGCTTTGAAGTAGCGAAAAAATTGAGCGATGCTCAACAAAGCAAAGGCATCCCCGGCGGTATTGTAGTTGTGTTCTCAGGAACTCAAGGAGCCTCTTCAACCGCTTTTGTGGGAGTAATCAAGGCTGAAATCTATAGCGCGTATCAGAAGGAAGTTAACGAAAAAACTAATGAGATTTCACTTAAGTTTATAAAGGAAGCGCTACTTACACCCGGTTCTCGGCTCTACAAAACGGCAGGATATTTTGAGAAGAAAGCTACGGACTCCTCTGTCGATCTCAACGAACGATTCGTTGTGATGGTTTCAGACTATCAAATCAACAAAGCTGAAGGGAAAGCGGCAGCACAATATTTTTACTCCGACTTTTTGGGCTGTGGGTACCTGCAAGATAGTGCGAGAAAAACAAAACACTTTTATGAAGCAGCAACCAACTTTATTGCGGACCTCGATGTTGGCCCGCCAAGAAGAATGATCTTCAGAACGCGCTTACCACTTATCTGAAAGTGGAAACCGCTTCGACGATTAGCGTAGCTGACTACGGCGCAAAGTACTTGGAATTGGATCAACAGGATGACTTTATGTCTTTCATGAAAGATGCCGGTGTACCCTCAGAGGCATTTACTAAAGATGTAGAGCACGTGGCAAACAAGCTCAAATTCCGCTCTGTTACAACTTCAAGGAAGGTGAAAATATCTGCGCCAGCTGAAGCATTTAAAGACCTCGTGATCGTTGAAGCCTTTGAAGGGGACTTGGATGAGAGCGGTGCACCGGCTGAATGGACAAGGGTGATCATAAAGGATCGCATTCTGGATCAAGAATGAATGAGTCCCAATTCAGAGAACGGTGGTTAAGCGAAAAAGCGATATACGATGCTTGGGGTCAATACGTGGTCGAGCGAACTTGCTCAAATCTTGAGAGGGAAGGATTTAGTGTGGATGGGTTGCTGAAGGTGCCAGCTACTCATCGTGTAAAGGACGATGAGTCATTGATTGACAAAGCATTTTATCGACCGGGCAAAAACTATGAGGACCGGTACAACGATATTGAAGATAAAGTAGGGGCTCGATTTGTGGTGCTCCTCCTTGCGGATATTACGCGTGTTTGTGATGCCATCGTAAACGAAGATACTTGGTCCTTTGATGAATGTAGACATTTCGAGATTGAGAAGGAACAGAACCCTCTACTATTTACTTACCAGTCTGTGCACTACATCTTAAGGCCAAAGGCTGAGTTTCATTTCAACGGCGAGACAATTTCGCCGGACAAAGCATGTGAAGTACAAGTAAGAACGTTGCTCCAACACGCGTATGCTGAACTTACCCATGATGGTATCTATAAACCCAAGCGCACTGTGAAGCCTTCGGTTCAAAGAACTGTTGCCAAGAGCATGGCGCTGATAGAAACAACCGATGAATTCTTCAAGGAAGTTACCGAACAACTGAATAGCGGGCCGGTCGAAGATTTTGACATTGTGAGAAGACTGGACTCGCTCTATGAAAGTTTTACAGGCCTATCGCCGTATATGGCAAAGTCAGGTCTAGTAGTGCTGGAAGAGTTTTCTCAGTTCTTGGGTGATGAAACTATCGAGGATGTCCAGAAAACGCTACAAAAAAATCAGTTTCTCAGCGAAACGATCCTAAAAAAGTATCAGCAGAACAACTTCTATCACCAGAGCGTTGTCCTATTCATATATTGGCTGCTTTCCGAGAAGAAAAATAGGTTAGTTCGAGATTGGCCACTAGAGCAATCTGTATTGTATGAATTGGCTGGTGATATCGGGGTTTCAGTGCTCGACGAGTAGCGATACGGGGCCGAATCTAAGAACGAGGCTAGGTACTACCTTAGCCTGTACACACTGGCTCTGGATACACCAAGCCTCTGCTGAATCTCTTTTACCGTGGCTCCTTCCTGAACCAACTTTTTAACATCCTCTGGGTCAATAGACCGTGGCCTCCCTGAATACTTGCCTTCCAATTTGGCTCTTGCAATCCCCTCTCTTTGGCGTTCAAGCATCATATCCCGCTCAAACTGCGCGACAGCACCAAGCATATTTAGCATCAGGTTGCCTGTAGGAGTGCTGGTATCTAACCCTATGTTTAGCACTCGTAGGGTCACGCCTTTCTCAGTCAAGCTATCAACTATTTCAGATAGATGCTTGAGGCTTCGAGCAAGCCGATCTAATTTGGTTACAAGAAAGGTATCCCCCTCCCTAACCCAATCCAACGCGTTTTCAAGTTCGTCGCGTTCACCAAGAGCCGACACCTGCTCTTTGAAGATTTTTTCTGCGCCAGCATCTTCCAACTCGCGAATCTGACCCTCGAATCCAGCTTTCTGTTCAATTGTGGACGTTCTCGCGTACCCGACGATTGTTGTTCCCATACTTGTCTCACATAGGTGGGTTTATAAGACATAGTGTCTCATAAGTCAGATGAACTTAAATAGCACTCAGATCAGCGGTAGTCAGGTAGTCTTCAGCGGGCAAGCCCATACAAGACGGTCATACTTGAGTTTCCTAGAAGTGACCCCACGTAAGTATGATCGACCCTCGAAAGTGCGGTACTTTGGCAGAAGCCTATTTGCAATCAATGATTCAGCAATACTCCGTTCAGGCTGAAGCGGCAGTGCCTGCTGCGAATCTTGTAGTTCCGATAATCCAGAGATGGGGAGGAAAACAAGTTCTCTCAATTACTTTCTCTGGCTCTTTAGCTAAGGGAACTGCTATCTCTCTTTCTACGGATGCAGATTTGTTTATCTCAGTATCATCAGCTACTGCGACCACGTTAGAGAATATGTATTCAACGCTGAACAACGCACTCACCAACAATGGTTACATGACGAGGCAACAAAATGTCTCCATCGGCATCACTGTAGATGGCAAGAAATTTGATCTGATCCCGGCAAAGCGCCAATCTCAGTACGGCAACGAGCACAGCTTGTACAAGAGTAAGCAGGGGTCGTGGACAAAAACTAACATCCAAAACCACATCAACATGGTGTCTTCGAGCGGTAGAACCGAAGAAGTGATGCTCGCAAAAATTTGGCGGGAGCGACATGGACTAGAATTTCCCTCGTTCTATCTCGAATTGGCGGTACTTGACGCCCTAAATGGTAGACGCTATGGGCAACTCACTGAAAACTTTGCTGCTGTTTTGCAGCATTTCAAGGACAGTGTGCCAAGTCGGAAGTATGTTGATCCAGCAAATAGTACGAACGTGATATCTGACGAATTGGGTGTTATAGACAAGATGCTAATCTCATCCCAAGCGTCTATGTCGCTGCAAGGAACATGGGGAGAAGCGGTTTGGTAAACAAGGCAAAGCAACGATCAAAGTCCGATGGAAAAGATTTTCTTCGGCAGGCTTTTGCTGCGGAGCAGGCGATGCTGGTTAGTCAGTTAGAGTTCTCAGCAAAGTCGATTACCCATGACGGAAAGTTAGGGGAGGTGAATGAACAGCACTTCATTGCGCTGTTAAAAGAATACCTGCCTAAAAGATACTCAGTTGATTCTGCAATCGTCGTAGACTCACTTGGTGCAACGAGCGATCAAATTGATGTCGTCATTTTCGACAATCAGTACACTCCAACCCTTCTCGATCAACGAGATCACCGCTATGTGCCCGCTGAAGCTGTTTACGCGGTAATCGAAGTAAAATCACGAATGAACTCGGCGAATATTCAGTACGCCGCAAAGAAAGCAGAATCTGTTCGCGCATTAAACAGGACTAGTGGGCTGATAACGCACGCAGCGGGTGATCCGGTTAAGAAAGCCCCAATTCCAATTACCGCCGGTGTTGTAGCAGCGACATCAGTATTCAAGAACGGATTGGTGGGTACGAATGCATCCCGAATGTTAGCTGGATTGAACTCAGATCAATTCTTGGACTTCGGGTTAATTGCTGAAGGAGGCTGCTTCGACTTTTTTGATGGTTCGTACAGCGTAGGACCAGATGATAACTCACTCGCCTACTTACTCTTTCGTTTGCTTGGAAAGCTCAACTCGGTTGGTACAGTCCCTGCTGTAGATTGGTCGAAATATGCAGCTATCTTTCGATAGCTGCTCTACCGGCAGATTGACTCGCAAGGTAGTCCATCGCTATCACCGTCTAATCGACCTAATCCACACTTGTTTAAGTAAAACTTTGCTTCCTCACAACTGACCATCTCTCGACAAAACCGTTTTAACCCACAGTTCTCATCGCGCGGACCAGTGGCAACAGGGGCAGATCTGGTTCCCCTGCGCCAATCCCACGGTGGAATGGGGTCAGGTTGCGACCAAAGCCCCAGACCCGCTTCACGGGCTTCAGATTCGTCTTTCAGAAGGCTTCTATCGGTCATGTACTGGCGGTAGACCCAAGCATATCCGCCCGCAACAAGTTCTCTATTGATGTCCCGATCATCGAGCCAGATTTTTCCAATGGACCGACCGTATCTGTCAATGTCGGAAACATCGACACGGACAGTCTTGCGGAAGACTTTATCAGCGAGTGCTTGTCTGGCTCTGGTTCCCCAAGGCTGGCGCATCTCTGGTGTATCGATCTCGGCTAGACGCACTTTTATCTGTGTGCGGTTCACTAGGACGGAAAGTGTATCGCCATCCGCAATAGCCACTACCTCACCTTCAATCGTTTCTGCGAATGAAACAGATGCGGCGAGAATCAAAGCAACGGTGAGGAGGTATTTCATACAGACATTTTGCAAACGTCTGCAACTCTTGGCTAGTCTTCTTTAGCGATTTCCGTGAGCCATTCGATAAGTTCATGGCGGGTTTCTAAATACTCTTGTAGGCCCGCAATTTGAATCTCCAACACTACTACTTGTAAATGTTGCTCAGCTAGAATTTCAGCTACTTCCACTTCCTGACCACCCAGCCATATGCTATTCACTACTGGCGTTCTCCATAGACTTGAAGACTGAATATTGAATATCAGGAGAGTTGCGGGACGCCAGCCATTTCTATGATTGTTTGTCGGCTACTTGAGATATTGAGCGTGAGAGAATGCTCGCAATAGGCGGCTATCGGCCAGAGGGGGGCTATTGAGTCTCTGTTGTATGAACGTGGGTGGGAGAAATTACTTTGTAAACGAGGAATATTCATCGTGCCCGGAAGATTGATCACTACAGTTTGACTTTTTGAGTGTGACACAGCGGGCTGTAAGTCAATCGCACACTACATAGCCAGCTTAATTGGACTGGTCTGATTCGGGCAAAAAAATTCTATTCTGTCATGTAGCATCGGGTATTTGGCCAACATGAAATAAGGGGCTGTCGATCGCCGTTCGTTTTGTCTTCTAGAACAAGAACCATTTTGGCAATATAGAAAATTTCAGTAAGGTCGACGTTTTTATCTGTTTTGATTCTATTGATGGCGTTTTCTTTCGCGCTAGTTTTGCTATAGATGTTGGGTGTGTCAGCTCTTATGGCTAAAAACAATAGCTTTGCTTGCAAATCTGAGCTTGCGTCATTAAGGGACTCAGCGAGTTGATCTGATTTGTAAGAGATACTGCTTCCTGCAAAAGCCCGATCTGTGAAGATAGCCACCCCGCCTTCTACACCATCTTTTATCGTGACCGGAAAGACCAATGTATCCCTGACTTCATCTGTAAACTCGCTAACATTAATGCTCATTTTGTGTCCGCCGTCATCAGAGTGAATATTGAACTCTACCGAAGGTGAAACCCACCATGAGTTTGGCTTTGAGTTCATGACCTTAAACAATTCAAAATCATTACCCCTCTCGCATCCACTCAGCAGCAATGATAGAAAAACAGTTAGTATCAGCCAAAAAGGATCAAGATTTCTCTTTCTAAACGGGAGTTGCATAGTGGCCTCTTGTTTGGTATCAACGTTGGATAAAACTACTCGTTCGACTTCACAAAGCATCGTAACATTCATTAGAGCAGGTAACCTGCAAGGTGGCTTCTAACTTTTTGGCGTTTACCCTAATCGTTGCGGGACAAACCCGGTCTAGTTTTGGCTAAGGACTCTATATGTATAAAACATTAGCAATCGGCAGTTCCATTGTACTGATCCTATTCGTCTCACATGTTGGATTCTTAGCTTACTTAGATCAATTGAGACTTGAGGCAGAGTCAGTTAGAAATGATTGGCATCGCACAGACGAGGCGATAGAACAAAAAACAAAATGTCTGAGGCGGGGAGTAACAGCAATAGGGATAACCGAGTGTATTGAAAGGGTGCTGCCAGTTGATATTCGAAAAGAAACTCGAATTCTGGATGACCCTGATCGATTCAAGTTACCACAAAAGGTTGCGGTGGCATTCGGGCTTATGGTTTATCTTAGCGCGCTGATTCTAGTGGCCTTGCTCGTAGTTGCTATAGTGAGGCGAGTTAAGGCTAGGGAATAATCGAAAGCGTCATTTCAATATGATCTGTCTGTACTCCAACAAAGATTCTGGATAGATGCTGAGACGCATTTTCTATTCTGGGGATCTCGGCTGACTAGAACGAGTGGTTTGTCCCAAAATAGATACTTTAGAAAGTTGCGTAGTCTTCTTTGAAAATGGATTTTGTGGGGGTGATGTGCTTGCACAACAGTTTCGGGTAGATTAGTTTGAGCATAGGGGTGTTTAGTTTTGCGTACAGTTTTGATGATTTTCTTGTTGAGCTTTGGGCAATTCTGCCAAGGTAAACCATTAGAAGATTTGCTTGTTAATATGCAAATTGCTTCGGGCATTAGCCCCGACGGAAAGGAAGCGAGAGCAAGCAGAGCCGTGATCCTGCAAATCTATGGCGACGACATAGATAAGTACCTATCCGATCTGCGTAAGCTGGATGAGGGAAAGATAAGGATAATTGACGACGATCGTCGTTACTCAGAGATAAACGAGCGCAAATCTCTACCCGAGGCCACAACAAAATCTTTGTTTAGGTAATCAATTATGAAAACGATTATGGTATTGCTTCTTGGTGTTCTGATAGCGCTGAACGCCGCCTTCGCGCAAGCATCCAGAGCTTGTGGCACATCTAGCGGTCTCCCGCGGCACATTGATACAGTTGAGTGCGATAGAGTAAAGCACGCAGGTAGCACAACACTGAGATGCGGCGTAACTTTCGCTAACTTTGATACAGAATATAAGCGAATGTTTAATGTGGGCGTATATCTAAAAAACAAGTCTGGTCAAAAGATGAAAGCGGCGGGGAATTGGAAAAACACGGATTGGTACATGGCGCGTTTCGATAATGCGAACCTAAGCAGCAATTTAGAGCAATTCAAGGTTCAATTCATCGTTGAAGAAAAATCTGGCGAGGAATATTACAAGTCCTCTTGGATGGGGTGCAATTAGATGCTCGATCCATGCGAGAGCATATCGATGGCGTTGGAGCAAGGTGCGGAAGTAGGGTGCAATCTTGGTATTGAATTAGACGACACTATGGAGATGGCTGAGCAGACTGAAATCTGAGACGACCGACAGGTGATCGTCAACCGGCACAGACTGTGTGACAACCCCAGCCCAGCTACTCCGACATTTTCAGCAGCAGACTCTACCAGAGAATTTCCGCGCGGTATTTGCTGGGTAGATTTGTTCACGCAATAGATCCTATGAGATTTATTGGGCGTATCACGAGCGGCATCTTCTCCAGTCGACGCGTCTGTAGCGCAATATCTTCAGCGACCAGAAAGCAGGCTACGCCGTCATTGCCTCAATCAGCAGCAGATCACCAAAGATAGAGATAAGGCGTTTCATATTGTACGCCAGTAGCTCTTCACAATTTTCTCCATCTGGTTCACCTAAACATAGTACCAACAGTAAGTACGCATGTGTGGTTAGGGTCGATTTCGGCCTTGGTGCGCTCTTCAAATTGCGCAGAAATTGCGGGCGAACACCAAGTCTATATAGGTGATTTCACGAAGTTTATATAGGTGATTTTAAACCAGTTATACGTTTCCAGAACCCTGCAACGAAGCATATTAGGATCACAAACGATTCCACGAACGATTTTGTCTGACTATAGGTAATGATGCTTCTATCCTCATATGACTAATCAGTTGCTCGCGGAGGTTTGTTCCCGCACTACTAATCAGGTATCCAGATGTGGGTGCATGATCTACACATCCACTGTCGGTACCAGTTGTTCTTTGCGTTTTGTCTCTTCTCCCGCTTTTTCTTTTTCTCTTCTTCGTACGGAGTTTGGTCAATGCTGTAGGAAAGAATCATTAAGACAATCCCCGCGATAGCGAAGACACCAAGCATGAAATAGGCATCAAACCAATAGGATACTAAGGCGCACATAAAAGACATAACTGAGAACCCTTGAAGATTGTCTTTCTCTAGTAGATGCGGATTGTCTTTGTATGCTTTACCCATTGGTTCTGGCCCGCCTGCTTTTGCTCCCAAGGCTGATTGAGATTGATTTTCTAAGCTGATCTTATTGCGTGCAGCACCGACGGCCATTCCACCACTGCTCACGCCTGCGCCAATCGTAGTGCCACTACCGGTGGAAGTACCCGCCCGCTGTTCTTGTGCTGCTACTGCTGACCTTTTCGCGACATCTGTTGAACCACAAGAAGGGCAGACTTTGACGGGTGTATTCGAGACTGATAGGTCAGCTTGACAATGTTTACACTTTATCGCTGCTGCTTTAATTTTCTCGGCGCAGTAAGGACAAGTCTTGGTATCTGAAGTGGTTTCTGGTTCCTCTTCAGGAATCGACTGCTGATTACTTTGATCCCGTTCTTTCGCTTCACACTTACGACAGATGCCAGACGCCTTGGCGATATCTGGCCCAATCAGCTTCCCGCACTTTTTACATGAGGAACAGTCGTCGCATACCCCTAGATCAGAGAGGGAATCATCAATTTTTTTTCCGCATTTTCCGCACTTCGCAGCCATGCTGTATTGAATTCCTCAGTGTCGAGCTTCACCAATAGGCTATCAGAAATGCTATTCATAGTCTGTCGATCCATGGTCATCATATGGATAGCTTACCCACATGGCCAAGAGGACTCTCCAAGAATCGTTGGGACTCGTGTTTCGTAAACACAGGGAAACTCTTGGCGTGAGTCAGGAAGAGTTCGCGGCATTGGTTGGGCTTCATCGCACTTACATCGGTTCGGTAGAACGCGGGGAACGCAATGTGACTTTAGCCAGTATGGAGAATATAGCGGAGGTGTTTGATTGCCCGCTTTGGAAACTGATCAAAGAAGCTGAAGAACGATAGTGCAAACGTTTGCAATCTCAGGCGGGCTATCCCTCATCATATCGTTCAACTAGCCTATCAATCTCTGCCAGTGATGCAGCTTTGTATTTTTCCATAGCTTGGATGTGCTTTTGTTCCAACTCACGAATCTTCTCTACCTTTTCCCAGTAGGATTTCCAGTGCATGTATCTGGGTTTATCCGGCAACGGATTAATTAGACCCGGTTTACCCCCTAATTGTTTCCGTAGCTTATTGGCCTTCACTTGATGCCGAATAGGTGGAGATTGGTACTGGGAGTCGTAGCAGAGGTTCAGACATTTCCTACAGGCGATTTCCTTTTCATTGTTCATGTACAAAGTCTGATAGCGCATCTCGCACTCTGGACATACTAGGTAGGATTGATACCCACCGTAATGGCGGGAGTGCTCAACGATTTGAAGAGAAGCAATCAGGTGCAACTCAGAGCCTTCCAGTGATGCGATCTCTAAGACCCCAACGATTATGTTAGCTGAAAGCTCAAACCGCTCAGAACTGTCCAGTGTAAGCCTGCTGGCATGTTTGTGGGCCAAGCCTCTACGAATGGCTCTCAGATCAATCCTAGTTGCTTGTTCTACTGAACCTGTAGAACGAACCTGATCATATCGCCCGCTTCCAAAGCCACCCATATCGATCTCTTTATTCCGAAATAGGTAGTCATTTTGACAAATAATATGTTGGAGATCAGCCGTATAAACTTTCTCTTAACGGTCCATGTATCTGCACAGACTTAGCTGAACGAAAGCCTTAGACTCATCAAAGCCTCTCGTCTCATTTCGTCATCGGTCTGGATGTACCGTTTAGTCGTTTGGATTGATTTGTGTCCCAGCACATCTGCTATGACAAACATATTAATCTTGCTTCTAGCCATTTGTGTACCTGCTGTATGGCGCAGGTCGTGAAACCGAAACTCCCTAATTCCTGCTTGTTTCAATGCTGCACGCCAATGTTTCCAGAACACTACTGGCTTCCGTTTGTTCCGACCGGGGAATACGAGTTCGCTCGACATTTTCTCTTTATCAAGAGCATTGAATACCGCGAGTAGCTCTTCATCGACAGGGATTCTTCGAGGATTCCCATTTTTGGTTTCGCGCAAGGTGATAATCCCTTCCACCGTATCTATATCAGCCCATCTTAACCACTCAATCTCCGATCTGCGCATCCCTGTGAACATCGCTAAACTAACTATCGCGTAGAGATATTTTGACTTACTTTTTTTGCAGGCATTCCGCAATCGAAGAGCCTCATCATTGCTCAGATACCTGCAAGCGGGAATCTTCTCCCTAAGCCGCTTCACCCGCTTTACAGGATTGACTGATACCCACTTCCATTCATCTTTTGCTTCTCTAAAGAGACTCGAAACCAATGCTAGGTATCGATTGACCGTTGCCCCCGATTTTCCTTGTTCGAGCAGAAAATTCTTCAGGTTGTTAATATCCGCAGAACTAATCGACCTCATCTTCTTTCGTGCTCCCACGCGTTCAAGTATGCGGTTTAGTTGGGCATCTTGTCGGACTGAGGTGCTACGTTTCTTCAAGGGAAGGACCTGTCGTCTGTATCGCTCCACTGCTTCGCAAAGCGTTCGGTTCTGCTCTCCATAGCCGATAGTACCCTCGTCAATTTCTTGCTCCGTTTTCGTCTCCCACTTTCTTGCAGCTTCCTTGGTAGAGAAGGTCTTCGATACGTCGCGGCCGTCTCGTCGCACTCTTGTCCGATATCGACCATTACTTCGTTTCTCAATTGTCATGGTTTTGTCTCTGAGGCTGTCCGGCAGACGGACACCAGAAGTTCACAATAAGTTCAAATCTAAGATCGGAGTTGTTTTTTCGTTTTTCGCGGTGCGAAGATAACAACGAACGACAGACTACATGTTGGCAGACAGCCACTCTTACGTCGCAGTCAATATTCACGACTCCGTGCCTCGGCGGCGGCGACGACGCCGGCAATTAGTTTGAGCAGATCGCTTATTCTCTTCCTGCTTTTGATCCACCTTACGTTGCTCCAACTCATCCCACGTAGGTAACGGACCTTCGTTCAAGTAGACCCTCTTGGGCGTGTACTTTTCATACTCACCTAACAATGGGTGTAGTATTTCGCTCTCTCTTATACTGTACTCATTTCCATATCGTCCCCCACGATGAATAGCAATCAGCTTTCTCGCTTCGAGCAGTTTCAAGTGTTCTATACGTGACGATCTAGCAACGTTTACCCCGCGATGTAGCAGCCTGCCATCTCCATCTAGAATCTGATGGTCCTCGAAATGGCGATCTGGAATAGCTTCCCTTAGCTTGTTGTACCTTGCAGTTCGCTCAATGATGAAGATCAACACATTTGTCTGATGAACTCCTAGCTCGTGATTCCAATGGTTGTTACACGCCTTAAGCAACTGTACATACTTGTTCGTAGGTCCCCCATTCATAGCGACTCCCCCATCTCGATCCATTCTTGAAGCAACTCGGCATCGATAAATATTCGCCTACCGATTCGCCGAATAGATTTCTTGAGAATCAGGTAACTTGCATCATCAAGATGACGAGCATTGTGTATGTGTTTTCGGATTGAAGGACCGGTAAATGGAATATCACAACTATTGTGAATGTCAGACACTGACAGCCATTTGGGATTACTCATTTTGAGTTTCCTTGATTACAAAAAGGAAACACAGAATAGAATTTTGGAATAATCCAATCAGTGAGAGTTTAGTTTTGGCTATTTCTCCGAACCGGAAGTTGGTCCACGGGCTTAAGCAAACACTCCCGATAAGGTGTGTTTTTCAATTGCTTCTTGAGGTCGCGAACCAGATATCGCATTTCTGAATCATCGCCATAAATTATCTTTCGAAACTGAGTGTCAGATGCACCCTCTGCCTTTGCATCTTTGTACCTAATCATCAGCGGCCAGTTTTCCGTCCTCTTCTGTGATGATGATTGGAGGCTTTCCTGATTAGCCCCAATGGAATCTAGCGCCTTGTTCAATAAGGCCGTTGCTTGACGGAGTTGTCCTCTGATGTCTGCTTTTAGATCAAAGGCAACTAGTACCGAATCATCTTTAACTACCCGCCGCTTATCGAGCAACACAAATCCTAACGACCACATATCTCGGAGCACTTTGGACGACTCTTCAAGCTCGACATCGCTCTCATAGACTTCACCCGCTGTCGGTGGTGCCAGATAACTTAGAAGGTCTTGAACAGAACGCACTTCGTCCACGTAGGTATGAAAATTCGGCGGTCGATTATTAGTTGGGCTTACAGGATTTGTGATCCGCCAGCGTTTACAAAATTCGTCCTTGGGTCCAACAGCCTTCCAAACCTGACCACGCTTAAACATTCTAAGGCGATAGTCTGAGCCCGTTTCTTCTTCCTTTTTGGGTGGAGTGACACCTATAGAATCACTACTTTCGAGCAGTTCCCGATACTCTTCAATGTACTCCTCGTCTCTACGTAGAAACTCCCATGCCCAACCAGTCTGGTCTAGATCAAACAGGAACTCGTACTCTTCTGGATTTTTCCAATCTAGCTGGGACATATAAGGGACAACCATCAAATCGTTCTTGATGATTCCAGAATAAAACAGGGTAGATCAAGTCCTGTCAGATCATGTTTGGCAACATTTGCTTGACAACGATACATTCAAAAAATCCCCGTTTCTGTAACTCGATTGGTACTTCTGATCGTCATCATTACTGGTTTCGACTGAGTTAGGAGATGCCAAGAAGTGTCTTAGGGACATTGGTGGGATACGTGATTTATAGTGTACGGTGAGTTCGAAAGCGGATTGAAAATCCCCGTGTCGGTGGTTCGATTCCACCTCTGGCCACCATTATCCATGCTACTCCGAACGGTCCTACTGCACTTCAACTCATTACGTTCGTGGGTTCTGGCAAGTTAACTTTCCAGGCCATGGATAATCAAGCCCGTTATCTCAAGCAACCGCCCTACTCCATTCTGCTAACGCACTGGCCCTCAGAATCCGATAGTGGCCAGCTCGGACCAGGTGCCGGCCCAAATTGAACAAGTTACTTACTGCAGCATGAACAGCCAGAAATCTCTGAGCTTGCCTGATCGATTTGAAGCGGCGCATCCCCCGCTCCCTAACCCTGGTCGCCTCATGGGATTGCTCAGCCCGATTGTTCTCATACTGCTGAGCGCTATGGATCGTGCTTGGTATCAACTCTCTATGGGCGAAACCATAGCTGCGCAGTTTGTCTGTCACTATCTTTCTTGGCTCTGTTCCGTGGCTTCGTAAAAGGCGCTTGAAGAAGCGTTTTGCAGCAGCGCCATCCCGGTTGGCCTGGAGAAATACATCAACCACTTCACCATCCTGGTCGACAGCCCGCCACAGATAATGCTGCTTTTCATTGAACTTGACGAAGACTTCATCAATGTAAAAGGTGTCGCCATAGCCTCGGTGCTTTCGCTTCAATCGCCGGGTGTAAATGGCTCCAAATTTGATGCACCAAAGACGGATGGACTCGCGAGTGACGATGATTCCTCGTTCAGCCAGGAGGTCCTCGATATCTCGGTGGCTGAGATTGAAGCGATAGTAGAGCCAGACTGCATAGCTAATGATATCTGGTGGGAACCGGTGACGTTTGTAGGTATTCATTCGCCGATTCTATCAATATCAGCGGATTAACTTGGCAGTACCCCCAGGCGTATTTTTACCGAGGTAAACTGCGATCAACCAGGTCTACTAGTCAGCTTCTGTGCAACCCTGTCGGCTTCGCGTCGAAACTGCTCTGCTCTCATCTTGTTGAGATCCGCCTCAATGATAATGTGCGCGCCTGGCGAACTGGTTGGCAAAATCGTCGACAGTAGATATTGCTCGTAGCTGGTGATCAGTTCATCACCCTGAACGAAATACTCAGTCATCCATTTGCCTTCTCCCCGATAGGTATTCTCCACGCCCTTGACCGGTGTCACTTCTACACCACGAAAAGTGAGACACGCCGTCAACGAATGATGACGACCATCACCGAAGGGACCAAACCAGAATGCAGATAACTGCTGCGGCTGGCCGATACTTCGAACCTGGAAAATATTGGACTCTATTTTACGCGCCATCACGGTGGGTGGCGGGTTTACCACTTCGTGTTCGAGTGCCGTTAACACCGGTAATAGCAAAGGACTCGACAGAATCGCCAGTGCAATCGGAGTCGGCAACAGACTCGATTCAGCACGCATGTCATCTTTTACAGCCGGCCGGTAGAGCAACCGATAAAACTCTACTACGAAACAGAGAGCAATGACCCCAGTGCCAAGTGGGTTCATGGCAATCACCGGGATCGTGCCTGCCAACAACCCCAGGGCGAATGGGGACCGCAGCGCCCTTCCGTTTGCAAACCCTGGCGCAGCGAGTAAGAGTGGTATCCACAGGCTTTCACTGGCAGAGGCTGCAACTAGAACTGCTAAAAAACTCCAAGGCACGAACAGCCATAGCTGTGTCTGCCGGAGTGGCTGAAAGCTGTTCCAAAACATAAACCAAAGTGTGCAAAAAACGACCAGCATGCCGTTTTGATTCAAGACTAGCGGGGCTGCCAGTGATAGCAAAACAACACTGTAGAATGTATTCAACCAAAACTGTCTGTCTTGCTGTCTGAACCTGGGTACAAGTAACGGCAGGCAGGGCAGCAGCCAGAGGAACCCAATAAAGTAGTGGAGTTCAGGTGTTTCCCAATCAGGGTAGAAAACATAGCGATACATCGCGATTGTCATCACCCTGCAGGTGTTAACTGTCAGCGCAAGCGGCAAGCACGCTACCAGCCGCAACAGAGCAGATATCGACCATAGGTTTTCACGGTTCACCCAGACAGTAACGGCTGCCAACATGATCAGCGCATTGATGCCGGAGCAATCCTGGGTCCAGGGCAACTGCAAGCCCCCCAGTACAATTTCTGTCGTTAGATCCCGTGACGGAATACCCGCGAGGTTGGCAATTGCGACCGCGGCTGAGCGCGACAGATCAGAAATAAGATGAGTCTTCTCAAAGAGAACTATTATTGCCCCAATCAGAGCAACCGCTATTCCACTGGGTATCAGATCAGAGAATCGCGAATCTGGGCGATCCATGCGGATGTCTCCTTGTCTGAAAAGCGTCGGTTGAGCTCAAGCCCCCAGCGATCTGCAGCCACAGCGTTGTTGGCTGCCGCGGCGCTGACAAACAACAACAAATTGGACTCATTAGAAACCTGATGACTCGCCAGGTGACTATGCATATCCAGCACAGCCTGATACTCACCACGCGCGAAGAGTAGTCGCGTCTGAAATGCCATTCTGCTGGCACCTTTGCCTAACTCAGTAGATGCAAAGCCACCAACATCCAAGGGAGTATCGATATCGATCTGCGCGAACTGAGAGCCAAGCGCTTCATCCATCCGGCTAGATGCGCCTGATAACAGCTTAAGCGCATCGTCACGCAGACCATTATTCATCAGAATCAGACGAAAAGAGCCAACATCGTATCGCGTCCAACGCTGTGGATCGGTGCCTGCGTAGTTCTGCAACGCCAGCTCGAGCTGCCCGCTTCGAGCGAGGATTCTTGCGGCAATCAGCGCGGGAAGTGTACCGTCAACAGCCGCCTGCCTTAACTGCGTAAGATAGCGCTGACTGTCTTTGTTCAGTTGCTCAGCGGTTCTGAAAGGAGCGTAGAGTAGAACGGGCGCCATCTCTTCGTCGTCCAGCGATTCGAATAACAGATGCGCTGCAACTTGTTCTCCTTTCGACAAGAGTAAGAGCGCCCGTGTGTAAGTTGCCGCGGGGTTGTCAGTCTCGCCCAAAAGACCAATAGCATAGTCTGTTGCCACCAGACTGCCACTAGCCGCTTGAATCGCTACTCGAACATCTGACCAACCCATCGATGACACTGTCGTTACGTCGTAGCTGAACTGACTCGCAGTGCTTACAGCCCCTTCCTGTTCTGCAGGCATCAGCCATTGGTAAGCGACTCCCCCACCCGCTAGTACTACAAGTCCGAAGAGCAACAGCGCTATTGACCGATTCATGACACCTGACTCCGGCGCTTGAGATAACTGATAACCGGAATCAGCAAGGCAAAGAACCACCAGGGTTCTGGCGTACCGGTAGGGGCTGCGACCGTGAAACTGATGTCACCAGGTGAATCGGAAACACCAGAACCCGACGCATCAATGGCCGTGCCATCTCCGGCGCTGACAAGCGCAAAATCTTCAAAGCCAGCGGAGTAGTCAAAAAACTCCTCGTTAGCACCACTGCCGTTTGTGTCGAGAAATGACACGTCCAGCGTTGCAGACTGAATCTCGCCCTCGATAGTGACGTTATTTATGGTGATGACGTCATCCGCACCTCCAAAATCAACCGTACCGGGAGTGAGTTGAGATGAGCCGTTGCGCCCAAAAAGCGTGTAATAGTCATCTGCCGCAGAGGCTCCAGATTCGACTATCGCAGCAGTCGTGTTGGTGTAAAAGTCGGTAAAGGAGTAACTGCCCTCCGTGGTCTGTATTTCCAAGTTAATCTCTTTAATCGCGACACCAACCGAGTCACCACTCTCTAGGCCTTTCGATGACTCATTGAGGTCGACGCCAAAGAAAACGTTGTTGCCAGCCTGAATATAGGACTCCAGTTCGCTCGCCGATACATCTTCGAGAATATCAATCGCCCCCTCACCCTCAAAAATCTTGTCTGAGAGATAGGTAGGTAAGTCAGCCCTTGTTGAATTCGAAACAAGGAAGATTCCGAAAATCGTTAGCAGTTTGTAAACGTTCATTACACCTCCACATGGTTTTAAACGTGAAGGGTATAAGGCAAAGACAGTGCCAACCCGTAAAAAGCACGGAATCTGGCTCTTTGCGCGAGTCACGACAGAATGTTTTTGCAAACTGCGATGCAGACTGCAAACCGTTTCGCAGCCTGCGACGCGGCTAACCAACTTTTACACCGGCTTTACGTGAAAGAGAACTAGAAAAGTCTGATACCTGGCTTCGTGGGAATCAGCCTGGCCTTTTCACTTCATGTCCTCTAACGGGTATAAGAAGAATTAACCACATTTTCCTGCAAGTTCACGAGTACAGGTCTCAGAGATGCACCGATCAAACTAGTAGCTTTCTGCGAAATCTAGCAATATTTGGCTTTCAGAGAGGGACAGGTTACCGGAATACCAGACCTGACTTGTGATTTTCCACTGCTCAGTCCGAGCCAATCCCCATCAACGGCAGTTAATGTCAGAAAAGTTGTCCCGAATCACTGAACAAACCAACGGGTGGTGAACGGTTTCTGGTCTGGGATGCTTCATCCAGCCCCAGATGTTTCAGAATCTTTTGAATCACCTCCGGATCTTCAATGCAGGCTATGATCTTTACCTTGCCACCGCACTTCTCACACTTCTCAATCCGACGGCGGCCCTCTCGATACCGAAGACCCGCTTCAGTCGTTGCGCGGGGCGGCCGTCCGCCCACGTCATCGAATAGGCCTTGTACTCAGACTGATCCTTCGTCTCTAGATCATCCACAGGCTTTGTTGGCACGACAAATTCACGCAACTTGCTGTTAGGGGAGAAAACGCCATGAAATCGCGTCAGGTTAACCCTTGGTTTCGGAACCAGTGCAGCCAGACGACCCATGAAGACTGGGCGTCCCCTTCCATCGGGCTCAACACAACATGAGAAGTGCCGTCGTCGTAGGGTGTCTTCAAGGCAACTACCACATTGCCATTGCTCACTAACGATAGCCTTTGCTCCGCAATCGCGGGCCTTGTGATATACCGGCACAAGCGCTCAAGCTTCTTCCTTTGATTGGATTTACAGGCAACGCCAGCATGCAGAGAAAAACCACTCTGTTTGCTCACCAGTTCACTCGATTGCTGCCGAGAATCACTGGCAGGTATTGCCTGCAGGGTCAGGGCTTTCCGACCGGCATTCGGACCAAAGGCCAAGCGGTAAGTGATCTTTGCGTGCCTGACTTGACCGCCCTTCCGGATCGCTTGATCAGAAAAGTGCTTATCACCCGGTGGACAATCGTCAATACACGACTCATCACCTTCGGATTGGTCGCAAACAGGTAGCGCAGAGGAAACGGTACACTCAACACCCATTGCCGAATCGGTCGCTTCGGAAGCACCTCGTCCACCAGGTGTGCAGCACTATCAACCATCCGCCTGGCGCCACAAGAAGGGCAGAAGCCACGTCTCTTACAACTGAACGCTACCAGCTTCTCATCGTGACAGGACTCACATCGAACGCGCAGAAAACCATGCTCGAGGCGACCGCAGTTCAGGTAATCGTCGAGCTCCCTGACAACATAACCGGGCAACCCCCTACCCTACCCTGCTCTGCCAACATGTTCTGAAACTGAGGCCAGTGTTCTTTTACCAATCGATAAAGAAGCGTGTTTTCGGGCTGATGTCGCTGGTACTGAAACGGGCCAACGGGCCAGAAATCGTCCTGGAATGCATTGGATGGCAAGATCGAGCTTCAGTCACTAGGGAGATGTGACAAACAGTCTTAGCCCTCAACGGTAATCGCAGTAGCGGCATTCACGATTTAAGCTAGAGAGGCGCTTCCTCGATGCTATGTGCGAAAGTGGCCGAAGCCCGTGTGGGAGTTTTGCGGGAATCAGTTGTGCATTGTTATGCATGGTGGTGCAAAGTGAGCAACGGACGTCGGAGTGCCAAACCAACCGGTAAGTTATTGATTTAGTTAATGTCGATATTCAGATTTTCGTCTTGAAAATTCCCGTGTCGGTGCAGGCGGCCTGCCCGTTCATTCCACCTCTGGCCACCAAATTCACGGCTTTGCCAAAGGCAAAACGTGAATCCATCCTTCAAGTCTCGCGAGCGGCAGTCACATCGAACGAAGTGATGTGACGAGAGCATCCAGAAAGAATGGGCTCTACCCACTTAAAGGGGAATACCTTCATCCACCAAACCCTCGTGGTCTTTGAAGAGACCGTTTTTGAATGATGTCGCTGTTTGTCAATCCTGTTTTTTATTAGTAAGCCGCTACAGCATTTTCATCCTGCGTCATCAACCTGACAAGCTTGGGATGCACGAACAGCTTTTCTCTACCTGCTTGAACTTCTTGCAAGACGCCAATGTCAGCCAATTGCTTAAGATATTCCGAAGCAGTTTGTCGTTTAGCAATATCGTTTTCAACTAAGTTCTTAATGCGGCAGTAAGGTTGTTCGAAGATCACCGTTAACAGTTCGTAACTGTATATTTTTGGCAGCCTGGTGATGATGTGTTCTCTTGTAACTTCTATCAATTCACGTACAGCAGCAATCTTGGCGGTGGTCATATTCGCGGTTTGCGTTACCGCTTCTAGTAAATACAGTACCCAAGCTTCCCACGCCTGATCACTCGTCACCTCATTGAGCAATCGGTAATAATCTGCCTTGTTTCGAACGATGTAGTGGCTGAGATATAGCGTTGGTAGTGTTAGCAACTCTTGCTCAATCAGGTATAGAACATTCAAGACTCTGCCAGTACGACCATTACCATCAGTGAAGGGATGAATTGCTTCAAACTGATAATGGCTAACTGCCATCTTTATGAGAGGATCAACACCATCGTCTTGATGAAGGAAGTTGGCCCAGTTATCCAACAAATCTCTGAGCAAGGGTTCACCCACGGGCGGTGTGTAGATCACCCTCCCAGTTGGCTGATTCGCCAGTGTAGTCCCGGGCACCCGACGAATTTCCATCTCGGTGCCTTTGATGGTGCTACAAATTTCTAACGCGGTTGTGACGCACAATGGCCGATCACTAAGCGACTTAAACCCATTGAACAATGCCGTGCGGTAACGCAGAGCCTCTTTGGTAGCTGGATCAGCCTGCTGCTCATTTTGTGCGTATTCAAATAGCTTGTCGGAGGTAGTGACGATATTTTCTATCTCAGAACTGTCTTTGGCCTCTAAGAGCGGAATCAGATTGATGAGCAACCCTTGATTGGGTAGCAGTTCGCCCGCTTGTTTTAGTTCTGCCAGGGCGGTACGGGCAGGAATACAGGCTTTTAGAATCTTCGCTGACTCTAAATCAGTAGCCGGAGGAAGTTGCGGCAGTTCGTTGTAGGGTTGGTCTGCAGCCCAGGACATGTAGATATTTCCACATTATTTCGACATATAGCGAGAATATGTCGATTGTATCGACATGTAAACTATCTGTGTTGATATTTTCCTGTTTTATCGACATGTCAGGCATGCATGTCGATACTATGTACAAAACAAAAACAGATGACCCTAGGTAAACCCTTGTTTTTACTAGCTTTACCCGATTCTGAACAAGTAAGGGTATAAGACGAATTAACCCCATTTCTGCATCATCAGCCAAGTATCCACCGCGACCAAACACAGAGGTTAGCGCAGTATTCGATGAAATCTGTTGACGTTTGATCAGGCTCACGGTGTGAGCCACACTGCGCAACCCGAATTCCTGGCAGGTTCGGGCCGTCAAACCGAGTCAGATCCCACCAGTCTCAGCATGTGTCAGAATAGTTGGGGCGAATGCTGGAACAGTCCCTCTGGCGGAGAACGGTTCCTCGTCTGCGATGCCTCATCCAGACCCAGGTGCTTCAGTATTTTTTCTATGACTTCTGCGTCCTCTATACAGCGGTTCGACGCATCGACGATGATCTTCACCCTGCCACCGCATTTCTCACACTGCTCTATTTCAATGGCGAAGACTCGTCTTAATCTCTGTGCCCCAAAAGAACAGTGCGTCATCGAATAGGCTTTGTTCTTGCGGCAGCCAGGGGTCAGTACCAAGTGCCAGGTCCATCGGGCATATGGTGTCAGGCTTTTCCCACATGCCTTCTGTGGGCTCTCCTAAATTACCCCACTATCGTCAAACTAGTACTTGGGGGGATTACCCGATGAGGATATGGCTGCCTAAGCGCACAGCCTGCACGTAGGTGCTTCCAGATACGGTGCCGCAGTACATGCCTGGGTGCTCATGACAAACCATGTCTGCTTACTAGTGACACTTTCAACCGATCAAGGTGCGTCGTAGCTTATTCGGCATATGGGCCGGGATAACTTGCAACCGTTTAATTTCAAATACGCGCTATCTATAAGGTGAGTCGTTCAATGACAGGTTCAGATCCTTGTTCGTCCAGCGCGATGTCTATCTGATCTATTGGCAGAAGTCATTCATAATGATTCGGCAATGACTTAACACCGGCCTGGTGCTTGGAAAAGAAGCCTTTCGAGATCAGGTCAACGTACTTCGCAGCTGTCGATCTTTTGCAAAGAAAACTTTTAGTAAATGAGTGTCACGAGTACTCGATTGGAGCTGACACTTGGTCCTGTCCCCTAAGATTCTGTCCCCTAAGATTCTGTCCCCTAAGATTCCAAATCATACCTTTAAGCTTATTACGGTCACCAAATATGAAATCTATAGGTAATGCAAACTGATCCCTGACTTACAGGATCAGTTTGTTGCTTAGGTGAATGCTCAGACATCGAGCGAACCAACTGGGCTCCTGCTCTTTAAAAGCGCAGGAGCTTTTTTTGCGACTATCGCCAGAAACTCATCAGATCACTGAATTCGGGATAACGCAGATACAGACCTAACCACGGGAGCAACCCCATGGGTACACGTGTCCACCACAAACTATGCTCCTGTAGTAACAGCGTGGCAATCATCCCACCGATCATTCCTGTCATGATAATCGCGCCGAGTGACGCGAAAGAGATGTTTGGTGTCAGATGCAGTAGGGCGGCGAACAGCAGTGAAGCCGCAGTCGCGGTGTGTATCCACGCCGGAAACTCAAGGACTTCTATCGGTGCGTTTGCATCGAACGTGAACTGCACATAGGCACCAATAACGAAAATCAGTGAAATTGAAACAGACAAAATCCAACCGATCGTTGATAACAGCCCAGACACAACACCTCCTTACGAATATGACGGGATATCTGTGCCCGGTGAGATGACGGTCTGCTGAAAATCAATTGCGAAAAATAAGCGAAATGTGCGAATGATTATTGGAGCAGGAGCATCCAATGGGCAGGTTTTGAAAATAAAAGGATCCGTAATTTGGCTTTACCTGCAGAACATTTCCGTTTCGAAAATATTGCGACCAAGGGCACCGAGCTTTACGAACAAGCCTGTCAATTCACCCGGCAATCCTACGAAAAGCGTCTGGGATGTCAGCTGGAAGCCTTTTACCCCCGCATATTTGTGCTCTCTTCAGAGGAAGGGATTCTCGGTGTTTGCGGTATTCGCACGACCGCGGATGAACCGTTATTTTTGGAGCAGTACCTGGACATGCCGATTGAACAGTACATTGATGGTGGAGACCGGGATTCTATTGTGGAGCTGGGTGGTTTTTCGGCCAGGTCCAGAATTCAAGCGCTTGAAGTCATGGGCAGGCTGGCGCATACGCTCGCTGAAGAAGGTTTCACGCAGGTGGCATGCACCGCGAACCTCCCGGTTCGGCAATGCCTGCGCAAGCTGGGTGTTTCCTTTGTGGAAATCTCCAGTGCGGACCCTGATCGGCTTGACGCATCCGACAGTTGGGGTGACTACTATCGAACCAGCCCTCTCGTCCTGGTGGGAGATATCAGCGGAGGTCTGGATGCCATTCGACAACTTCAGCGCTGAGACATCATTTAGTCTCCGCGCAAGACTAGCTGAACATGCGGCGGTGACCCCTCAGGCTTGTGCACTGAGTGACGCACAAGGATCTTGTACTTTTAAGGAGATGTACCACCGGGTCGAGCGATTCGCTGAGTGGATATCAACATACAACGTTAACTGTCTCGGGATAGAGCTCGACAACTGCATAGACTGGGTCATTGCTGATCTTGCAGCCTTACTGGCTGGCATTACCGTTGTCCCCATCCCGCTTTTCTTCTCGGAGCAACAACGTACCCATGTGTTGCACATGGCGCAGGTAGATTGCCTGGTCAGCATGTCCGGCGAATCGGTGCCGGGGCTGACATCGGCTAAATGTTCCCGTGTGGCGGCAAGCTCTGATCTTGGCGCGGTCAAGGTCACGTTCACCTCAGGCAGTTCCGGAACTCCCAAAGCGGTTGTACTCCGGCACAGCGCCAATATCGATGTTGCGCGGAGTATTGTCCTCGGTATGGAACTGGTCGACGTGCAACGGCACGTCTGCATACTGCCGCTGGCAACTTTGCTGGAGAATACGGCAGGCGTTTATGCGCCGCTGATCAAGGGTATTGCCGTTCATCTCGCCAGCGCTGAAGAAAGTGGGTTGAGTGGAAGTTCATCACTCGACCTTGAGCGTTTTTCCCAATGCATTGAAACTCAACAACCGGAATCACTCATTCTTGTTCCCCAGTTGCTGGTTGCTCTAACCACACTCATTGAACTGGGTATGATCAAAACGGATGATTTTTTTAAGTTGATTGCCGTTGGTGGTGGCCGGGTATCTGAGGGTTTGCTGACGAAAGCGAAGTCGCTGGGGCTGCCGGTTTACGAGGGTTATGGGCTGTCTGAAGCAGGCTCAGTGGTGACGCTCAATCTGCCTGGTCAGGAAAAGCCAGGATCTGTAGGCAAGGCTCTGCACCATGCGGAGATTCGCACTAACAATCATGGCGAATTGGAAGTTAAAGGTGCCGCCATGGTGGGTTACCTGAATGAGCCCCCGCTTGAGGATGCCTGGCTGAAAACGGGTGATCTCGCTGAAATTGATGATGCAGGATTTGTCTTCATTCAGGGAAGAATTAGTAACCGGTTCATTACCTCATTTGGGCGTAATGTTAATCCCGAGTGGGTTGAATCGGAGCTTATGCAGCGACCGTTGATAGGCCAGGCCCTGTTCCTGGGTGAAGCGCAAGCTACAAATCTCGCGCTAATCTGGCCGCGTTTTGAATCATCCAGTTCAGACATCGCAGAGATTGTCGACGATATCAATCGAGATCTTCCTGACTATGCGCGTGTTCATGACTTTCTGCTCATGAGCGACGTCATCGATCCCATGTTGATGACAGCCAATGGTCGACTGAAGAGAGCATCTGCCCTTGCGGCACATTCATCCAGTATTGAACAGCACTACAACAGTATCCGTCACCAAAGTAAGGAAAACCAACATGCAGTTTTATAATCTTCTGGAGCAGGAGACCCGGCAATCCCGTGAGTACCTGCTTACCGCACCCATCATTGACGATGTTTTTGCGGGTAGATTTGATATCAATACCTACCTGGCATTCTTGAACCAGGCTTATCACCACGTTCGTCATACAGTACCACTACTGATGCAGGCAGGCGCAAAACTTGCCTCTCATCAGCAGTGGATGCAGTCTGCGTTGGCTGACTATATCTCCGAAGAGAAAGGGCACGAACAATGGATATTGGATGACATTGAAGTCTGTGGTGGTGATCGCGCCATTTTCAGTGACGGTTGCGCACCTTTCGACTCTGAAGTCATGGTGTCGTATCTGTATGACACGGTAACCCGTAATAACCCCGTCGGTGTCTTCGGGATGGTTCTGGTGCTGGAAGGCACCAGTTCTTCGCTTGCACCTGAAGTGGCAAAAATTGTTCAGAGCCAACTCGACCTACCCGATAAAGCCATGACCTACTTGCACAGCCATGGGGAACTGGACCAGGAACATATTCAACACTTTCAGCATCTTATGAACCGACTTGAGGATGACAATGACCGTGCCTCGGTGATCCATGTGGCAAGGACGGTATATCGGCTCTATGGCAACGTTTACCGCGCAATTCCATCGGAGGCGGAAGCCATCTCCCTCAGGAGTGCCGCATGAATCTTGCCGGAAGAAAAGTTCTTCTAACTGGTGCGTCTGGCGGCATTGGGCAGGCACTGTCGGCTACGCTTGAAGCCGCTGGTTGTGAAGTTCTGCGGCACAGTCTTACCCGGAGCTTTGGTGATTCGATTCCCAGCGTTCGGGGCGATCTGAGGGTGGACAGTAACATTGAGGCCATTGTTCTGGGCGCTCGTAACTTTGGCGTGGACACACTGATAAACAATAGTGGCATTAACCAGCTGGCATCGTTTGAAGCCTCCGACATTCAGAGAATGATCGACATTAATGTCGCAGGACCCATGAAGCTGACCCAGGCATTGCTACCTTCGCTGCTGGAAAAACCCGACGCTGCAATAATTAACGTCGGTTCAACGTTTGGTGAGATTGGTTTCCCAGGTCATGTCAGTTATTGCGCATCCAAGGCGGCAATAAAGGGATTCTCTGAGGCGCTCAGACGGGAATTACAGGATACCAACCTTCAGGTTTTCCATGTATCACCCCGAGCAACGAAAACAGAAATGAATAGCCTGGCCAGTCGTCAGTTGAATCAGGCGCTTGGCAACACAGAGGATGATCCGGATGTACTCGCCGAAATGATTGTCGACGCGTTGATGCGCAACAGGTTTCGGCTGCAGATCGGATTTATGGAAAAACTTCAGGTGAAGTTGAATGGCCTGTTTCCGGGTATCGTAGATCTGGCGATTGGCAATCAACTCCCTGTCATTAAAGAACATTTTTCAACACAGGAGATACATATATGAAAAGTCTGTTCCGAATTCTGACCACGCTGATGGTGCTTAACTGTTCACCAGTATTCGCCGGAGAAACCACAATACCCGATCTGCAAAAACGCTGGGCGGTGGCTAATTACCAATTGATCGGTGATGAGCAGGAGGCCGCCTTTAGTCAGTTGCTTGAAGATGCCGGGGTCGCTGTTTCGGAGAATTCAGGAAAAGCCGAGTTTCTGATCTGGAAAGCAATTATTGAAAGCACCTGGGCGGGAAAAGCTTCCGGGCTTTCAGCTCTAAGTCTCGTGAAGTCTGCGAAGAGTGATCTTGAGCAGGCGCTGGATCTCGATCCCATGGCCATGCAGGGATCTGCATACACTAGCCTTGGCGCGCTTTATTACCAGGTGCCCGGTTGGCCGATTGCCTTTGGCAGTTCCAAAAAAGCCGAGAAGTTTTTGACGAAAGCACTTGAGATCAATCCCGAGGGCATTGATTCCAACTATTTCTATGGTGCTTTTATGATGGAAGAAAAAGAGTGGAACGAAGCCAAGTCAGCATTGGAACGTGCGTTGAATGCGCCGGCAAGACCAGACCGACCGGTTGCAGACGCAGGACGTCGTGAGGAAATCAGGGCGCTTTTGCAGGAACTTTCGACGAAAGCCTAAAATCGCCAATAGATATCAATGAATGGCGCGATGGGTAGAGCATCGCTCGTTTCATCGAGCAGTTGATCACCCACCACGCTATATTCGGTTCCGATTCGGTTCTTCCGGTTCAGCAGGTTGGTCACACCCAGTTCCAGGCGAAGCTGGTTGTTACCGAACAGCCATGTCTTTGAAGCCTTCATATCTACCGCCACAAAATTGGAGAGACGTCGATCGTTTCGCTGAACCGGTAACGCTTGGCCATCGGGGCCTAGACTGATAATCGACGTCGGCCAGCCGCTGTGGTATCCCGCTTCCAGCGACACCTGCCAGGCTTTGATCCCGGTGCTCCAGCCGATGTTCGCGGCATGTTTCTGATCGGAACTTCGATAGACCTCCTGGCCTGACACCTCTTCTTTGACACTTGCACGCGTGTAGTTGAACCATAGTTCGTTACCAGAGCGAATCGTGGAAAGGCTGATTTCAATGCCTTTGGCATCCACCTTGCGGGGTTCTACCAGGAACCTGTCTACCTGAAGCTCCGGCACCAGTGAAATTGGATCCGTCAGGTTCTCAAAGTAGGGAGCCGTGTGATCCACCTCTTTGTGGTAGGCCTCTATTCGAAAATCTGTGTTGCCGAAGTTCCTGCTATAACTGATGACCTGGTGATGCGCTTCCTGTGATTCGTGGAACTCCGTAATGCCGTCGCTAATTTGCAACTCATGGATACCCTGGGTTTGTGAGTACTCTCCCCAGCTGGCTCGCAGGTCACCACCGAACAATCGATACAGGATACTGACCCTTGGGTTGGCTTCATATTCCCAGTCACCACTGATGTAATCCTGAGCATCCAGCCTGACACCGAGTTCGATATAAAGCTTGTTCGACAATGCTCGCTTGTAGCTGCCATACAGGTTCAGTTGATTTCCGTATTCGTTGGTTGCAAGTGAGCGAGCAGGTGGGCGGGGGTAGTTGTAGACAGCGCTAAACCTGCGGTCGATCGCGAGATTCTGATCTACGGAGTATTCCCCATCCAGATATCGGTAGATGCCGCCGATTTCCAGAATCGATTCGTCAAGGCGCCAGTTCTGCTTGTGACTGAATTGATACATCCGGAACTCTCGATCATCGTCCAGATTACCCTGGACCATATCAGGCTTGTTGACCCTACCTTCTCGGTCGTCTTTGATCGCTGTGATACCCAACTGGGTCCTGGATGTTGTGCTACCAAGATCCCGGTCCAGGGTTAGCCAGAAGTAGGTGTTTTCGTAGGAAGACGCCGCGACTTCTGTCTTATCCGAGTTATTGATGGAGATATCATCTCCGAACCACAGCAGATTTGTTAGCAAGCGGGTTTGCTCACTTAGAGTCGTTTCTACCTTGAAGAGCACGTCAGCGAAAGTGGGATTGCCCAGGTCCGTACTCAGTGAATCGCCAATGAGGTCAATGGTGCTGCGCCTGACATTAAGCAGATAGTCATGTTGTCTCCATTTTCCAAGCTGAAAATATGAAGCTGTATAGAGTCCGAGACCAACCTCTCGCAAGGACTCCGCATCTGCAGGACTGACGGCCTGGATGTCCATCACGCCGCTCATACGATCACCATATTCTGCGGGAAAACCTCCGGTGGCGAAGCTGATACCTTCAATTGCCCGGTAGTCAAAGGGGGAGATGAGATCCTGGAAGTGGTGCAGATGGTAAGGCTCGTACAACTGAAAGTCGTCATAGATGATGAGAGTCTCATCCTTGAGACCACCACGGATGACAGTGCTGGAGGAAACCCCGTTGGATGCGACACCGGGTAGCTTGGACGCAACCCGGAGAGCATCATTAGCTGTGACAGCTCGATGGTTGAGGCTCTGCTGATCAAGGTACAGGCTCGATGGCACGTCCCGCAGTTTGAATTCATGCAGGCTGGAACTGACGATAATCTCTTCAATAGGAATCTCCTGCCATTGCGGGTCTTCCAATTCAGCAGGCTTTGTTTGTTCCATCAGAGATGTGACGACAGCGGGATTAGATCCTTTCAGAAACAGGTCGAACTGTGCCAGTGCAACTTCAATTTGCTCCACAGTAATCTCCGTCGAGCGTTCGTACTGTATGCGATGCCTTGGTTTTACCAGGGCGTCACTGAAGATGATGTTCTGACCTTGCTTGTTTGCCAGTTCAAGAAAGCGTGCAAGGGAAATGGATTCCGTCGCACAGGAATGCGGGGAGAAAAATGTGGCAATACTGGCGCATACCAGTGCCACGATCGTTGGGTATCGCCACACGTAATTGGTTGTTGATGCTGGGGATCTAGGGATGCAAGAGGATAATAACGTTTTCTCTGTAACGAATCAGTCTAAACTTGTCTGGATGCTTAACGGAGCACACTTTGGGGGGACAGCTCCGTAAAGCTCCAGACTTAAACAATTCCGTGCATTGTTAACGTGGAGGCACGGGATCGTGGTGTACCAGGTTTGAAAAATTTATCCTCCTTGTTACTAGTTATCTTGTTGGATGCCAATTCGAGAAGAATCATTCCCGAAAAATCGAATAAATTGATGTCTATTGCCCGCTAATGAGGATCACGGTTTCGGAAGAGGGCATCAATTCAAAGTTGGTGGCAGGCAGTACCGCAGCAACTGATTTGCGAGCAGTCAGCCCCGAGATTGAGCCATGGAGTCGTGTCGCCTTGGCGGACTGCATTGTCTCGTCAGAACTGTACTTAAGTTCCTGTCCTGTCTCCCTGGCGACCCAACTGAGATACATATCAACGGTTGCACCTTCGATATCGTAGGGCGGGCGGCTATCTTCCACCCATCGCCATGATTCATGGTGGCCTGGCAGCGTCTGCTGGTCCACGTCGTTGAGGGCATTGATTTCAACGCGCTCTTTTTCTTTGAGACGCAGAGTGGTCGAATCATCTTTTACGAGGACTTCTCCTTCACGAACCTGGATGTGCCAGCCATCAATGTTCGTTGCCACACTGAACTGGGTACCAATGTCCTCCGCGATACCGAATCCCGTAATCACCGAAAAACGATCTTCATCGGGTTTATCGTAAGAATCCAGATAGACCTCCCCGGATATTAGTCTAAGCTCATCCAGAGAGGTGAGTTGAACCACGGTCTGCGGTTTCAGTCGGACATTGAGTGTATTGGTCAGGCTGAGTGAAACTGTTTCCATTGCCTGAACGTACGCGCCCTCGACGATGGTCGGTGATTCAATTGCAGACCATTCGGTGCCGTCGTCAGAAAGCAGGATACTGGTTGGTGCTGAATCCAGGCGGGCAATGACCGGTTCGGATACCGGAGCTTCCGTATGCACCCAACCGATCGCGATAGCCAGGGTGATTGCAGCGGCCGCGGCGAAGGGGTACTTTCTTCGGTACTTTCTTCGGTCCTTTCTTTCTTGCAGGGTTTCCTGCCAGGTCGCTTCGACCTGGGCTTTTACGCGCTGACGCATATCTTCCGGTGGCTTGGGAACATTACCTACCCGGGCGAGTAGCTGTTCGATCTGTTCTTCTGATATTTGTTTGTTGTTATCCATACCTGTGATCCATATCTCAACCCTGGGTCGCTGCATTCAGATGAGGAGCGATTTCTAACAGCGCCTTGCGGAACGACGTGCGCGCTCTTGCCAATAGAGATTGCGCAGCGAGTTCCGTGGTTTCCAGCCGTTCTGCGATTTCTGCTACAGAGAGTCCCAGAATGTATTTCCATTCCAGTGCCTGTCCGTAGTTGCCCGGCAGGAAGTCCAGTACCTCAATAATCAGGGCGCGGATCTTGGCACTTTCCAGATCTGCCTCTGGTGATGCATCTGCGACCAGTGATTCAAGAATCGGGCGTATAGCATCGTCATCCGCTTGTACCTCAGGTACGGAGCGGGCCTCCTTACGAAAGTGCATGTTGATTTCGTTCCTACAAATCTGACAAAGCCACGTAAATAGAGATGCCTCACCTCGGTAGGAGCCTATACCCCTGGTTGCCTTGATCATGGTCGTCTGCACGATGTCCTCCACCAGCGTGTCATCATTCAGTCTGCTCAGGCAGAAGCGATACAGGCGGGGAAAGTAGTGTTCGAAAAATTCATTGAACCGCTTCTCATCGCCCGCCTGCAGTGCCCGGCTGAGCTCCAGGTCATCCTGATGCTTCACGTCTGGATCCAAAATATTGCGTTATACAAGGTTAGAGTCCCAATTTGGTAAAATCATTCGCGGAAATCTTATTTTTTCGATCTCTGTGGCTGTTTCGCGAGGCCGTTTACTGAATCCGGCCTCAGCAACCTGTCCCTGAAATGCGAATCAGACCTATACGGTGAACGGTGTGGAAATGAGTTTTGAAAGACTCAGGAGTCCTTCGCTTCGGGTTGCTGGTAAGCATGAGCTGTTTCCCGTGAACAATATCTTCTGCGTCGGACGCAACTATGCCGATCATGCAGTAGAAATGGGTCGTGCCCCCAACCGGGAGCCGCCGTTTTTCTGGTACTGGCTAGTTAACTCACTGAATCCGTGAAAACCAAGTTCGACATATCAGGCAACCGCCCTTTCCCAATTTGTCAACGCAGTTGTCCTGAGATTCCGATAATGTTCTGCACTGACCAGGTGCCTACCAAGATTGGGGGATAGTAGGAATTAACCACATTTTCTTGACTGTCACCAAGTGACGCTCTCTCAAGATACTCCTTCTAACGCGAATCTCAGGAAAATATGGGCTCTATTAAGTCTCGATCATCACCCTTCAGCGTGAATTTATCGGATTCCTCAGGACCAGGTCGAGTCAGATCTCATCAACGTGCGCTGATGTCAGAATAATTGGGTCGAGTGCGGGAACAGACCCTCTGGCGGTGAACGGTTCCTCGCCTGTGACGCCTCATCCAGACCCAGGTGCTTCAGAATTTTCTCGATAACTTCAGGACGTGGCAGGACTCACATCGAACACGCAGGAAGCCATGCTCGAGGCGACCACACTTCAGGTAATCCTCGAACTCCCTGACGACATAACCAGGCAAGGACCTGCCCTGCTCCGCCAGCATGTTATGGAACCGGGGCCAGTGTTCCTTGACCAGTTGATAAAGCAGCGTGTTCTCTGGCTGATGTCGCTGGTACTGAAACCGACCAACGGGTCAGAAATCGTCCTGGAATGCATTGGATGGCAAGATCAAGAGTCACAATGGAGTTGTGACAATCAGCCTTACTCCTCAGTGTCGATCGCAGTACCGGCATTCACGATACAAGTTAGAGAGGTGATTCCTCGAAACGATGTGCGAAAGTAACCGAAAGCCATGCAGGAGATTTGCGGAACACAGTTGTACACGGCTGTGCTCTGTGGTGCATGGTTAGCAACGGACGTCGGAATGCCGCACCACCCGAGAAGTTATTGATCTAATTAATGGTGCAGGCGGCCTGCCCGTTCGATTCCACCTCTGGCCACCACCGATTTTTTGTCGCTACGCGACAAAAATATCGACTCCCCTAAAGCTCGCGAGCGGCAGTCACATCGAACGAAGTGATGTGACGAGAGCATCTAGAAAGGTTTTTGCTCTACCCAGTTAACGGGGGATGGGCTATTCATTAAGCCCCTAAACACGATTGATAATCCCGTCCCACCCACAGTGGATCAAGACTCTCAATCGGTAATTTTCAAAATTCCTAATCCCGTTTGCACGGCGACTCATCATCTCCATCTTGGTATGGAACCCTTCGGTGATCCCGTTCATCTTGGTGAACCGCCACCTACCCACAACCGCCTCCAGCCATGACGTGAGCGTCTTGGCGAGGCCGCGTAGCGGGTCTTCCAGGTGCCTCATCGGGTTGACCTACTGGTTAAGACTGGGGAATAGGACAGAGGCAATCGCCTAATCCCTGGTGTTCCGACAGAGCTCTTTCAGCCTATTAGCTCACACTGGCACCACCCGGCCTTAACCTGCTTCACGAATCAGATCAGTAACGCCATCCCAGCTTTCATGATCACGGCGCAACCCATCAAACATTTCCTGAATGACCGGTGCATCACCATGCAGTTCGACAAAACAGCCCATATCGCTACGACAGTCCATGTAGGAAACGTAGTCTCCCCCCCACAAGGTACAGGCGTTTTCATACCCGGCTTCTTCAAAGCGGCGGATTTCCCCCTGTACGTCGTTGACCAGCAATCCTATGTGATGAAAGCCGTTTTCGCCTTTTTTGTACATTTCTCGATAGATAGATGGGGTGTCATCATGCTGCGCAATAAACTGGATATGGGCAGGGCCTGCCTGTCCAAATGCGTAGGAGACATCTGCCTCGACATGCTCACCCCGATACAGGAAATTTTCTGCAATGTGGTGCCGCACAACACGGAATGGGCCCGCACCCACCATCTTGTTCCATTTGATACAGGCTTCATCGATGTCATCAACAAAATACGCATACTGCCAGATCGGATGTCGTATGAGGCTCATATTGCTCCCGTTCTTTTATTATTCTTGAGTGAGTCGCAAAGATAGCAGATAAAGTTCTGCCACGACCAGCAGGGTGACCCTTGCGGCGAGACCACAGGGCAGTGTTAGACTTGTGGGCAATCATCGCAAAGAACAATGAAAGGAAGGGGAATACGATGTCCATCGAAAACGGCGAACGCATGATACGCATGCTCAAAGAAAACGAAACGCTTCGCAGCGCCATCAAAGAGCGGGGGCAGACCGAGTTTGAGACGGTCTCTGCCGAAGCCGGTGCATCTGCCACTGCTTATGACGTGGTGGCGGCTTTCATCCGCAGTATCGAAAATGATGAATATCTTAAATAGTCTGTTAGTTTCGGGGTATAAGACGAATTAGCCCCATTTCTTCTTCATCAGCCCGCTATCCACCCTCACCAAAAAACAGAATTTGACGCATTACTCGATGAATTCTGTTGATGTTTGAACAGGCGCACGGTGCGAGCCACACTGCTCAACCCGAAGTCCTGGCAGGTTCGCGAGGTCCAACCGAGGGCGATCCCACCAGCTCAGGGACTATAAGGGGTCAGGACTATAAGGGACTATAAGGGGTCAGGGGACTATAAGGGGTCAGGACCAAGTGTCAGGACGGATGTCAGCTAGAGACTATAAGGGGTCAGGACCAAGTGTCAGGACGGATGTCAGCTAGAACTGACGATTGGTCCTGACCCGCAAGATTCATCTTCTTCAGAGATCGGTTCTCGTCCTACAGTTCCTTCATGCGTTTCATCATGGAGGAATCCACGCCGCCGTACCTGGCTCGCCACTTGCAAAAAGTTGCATCGCTCCTGCCATGCTTCCGACACAGATCTGGCACTTTGACGCCAGCTTCAGTTTCTTTGAGGATGGTCAGGATCTAGCTATCGGTAAATCGGGATTACTTCACGTAGGTTCTCCTTGTTCGTCTATACTTGAAAAATCCTGCTTTTGAGCGCAACTACTATCAGGGGGGGGATTACCATGGCCCATATGCCGGTGAGCTGCGACAAACCTTGATCGGTTGAAAATGATGCTGGTCAGGAACAAGCGCCAGGACAAATATCGGCGGGTAGCAGTTGGAACTGGCACCTGGTCCTGACCCCTAAGATCTAAGTTGAGGTTGAGGGCTGAACCGAAGCGCTGTATCAATGTCACCGCACCGCTTTGCGTCCCTGACTTCACCGTTCTCCCCGACCATTTGATCAGGAATGTACTGATCACTCAGTGAACGATGGTCAACACGCGGCTCATCACTTGGAGGTTGGTCGCAAACAAGTAGTGCAACGGGAATGGGACGCCCAGCACCCATTGCCTGATCGGTCGCTTCGGCAAGACCTCGTCAACCAGGTGAGCAGCACTATCTGCCATGCGTCTGACCCCCCCACGAGGGACAGAGCACCATCATTTTCCCGACACGCGTCAACATGGAGATGAAGATGCCGGTCACGCGGCGACTGCGTAAAAGATGGCAAGTCGCAATTAGTCAGCCAAGTTGGACTCGTTCAATCGCAGCCAGACTCAACATAATCCAGCATAGCGAAGGTATCGTTATCGAACAACGGACCATGCATGTGGTCGTGTCCGTGAATAACGACATCGTCCCCATGTTTATGTCCGACGCCGTGATTGAAATAATGTGAACTGAGACTAACCACTTCACCCCTGTCATTTATCCACGGCGAGCCACTGCTGCCAGCTCCCATTGGGTTGTGGTCGATTCCAAGAAAGCTACCGCTTACATCAACAACCCTGCCCGCATACGATAGCTCAACCATTGTCGTGGGATGGCGCGTGCCATAACCAACAATCCGAACCAAAGATTCAGATTCAGCAGTGCTCTTTAACTGCAGATAATCACCAGACGTTGGACGCGAAACTTTGAAAAACGCATAGTCGAATCTCAGAACCTCACCACCTTGAGGAGTACCCCAACCTAGAGGAACAGCTGCACATTCCACAGTGTGAACAAGCACATCCTTATTGCCAAAGTTCGTCATAAATGCAGCGTCTAGTCGCCACCTGCCGTCTAACCCCATGACGCAATGAGCAGCAGTCATCACCACCGATTCCGAGACGAAAAAGCCTGTACAACTACGTGCTTGTCTCGGGTTGACCGAGTCGAAGTAGAATAACTTACCAATGCTGGAATAAGGCGGGTACTGCAATGCCTCTGGCTGAATAGCGAGGGCGTCAACTTCTTTAAATTCGACATCTTCCTCCAAATCGACCTTCGCTTGTTCACTGCGGTTAAACGAAGAGAAGTATTTCCTAACCCAGATCACCATTGATTGCTCTCGACTTTTTAGAGAAAAGTCTATGCTCATCCAGATATCCTGAGCGGATAGTGCTGGGTGATATACCAGGATGGCGATCAAAAACGGAAGTATGCTGCATAAACGTGACAAAGGGATTTACCAGTGGGGTGTGCAGTTGCGGGCTGCCAGGTCCGCAAGATCTTCGGCTGTTTGTTTAAGCTGTGCTTCCCTGTGGGTCTGAATCTCGCTGTCTTTATCAAAACTGGTGACAACATCTTCAAAGTCGAACATCGCTTCATACCAATCCCCGATCACTCCATGCCAACACCCCATTCGGAAATCTGCGCTTCTGACAACTGCCTGATCTTCTTTATAATGCGCCGTTACAATCTTCCGATACCGATGTTGCAAGCGATCAGCCTCCTTTAACTGGTCAATCTCCATATAGAGAGGAACAAGCTCATCGATGATAGGCAGCAGCATCTCGGAATCCTTCCCTTCCGCTTGCTCAATTTGTATCAAGGCTTGTTGGAATTTTTCTAACGCACGGTGATTTTTACCGTTGAGACTTTCCATACGACCTTCTTCAATCAGGGTCATTATCTGAAAGTCGTTCGGTTCAGGATAAATGACAGCGGGATGCAGGTATCCCGACTTAATCGTCCGCTTAATCGCTTGTGCGTCCGAATAGGTGTAAGGATCCAGGTTTTGGAGTGAACATGAGACCAGGGACGGTGCAAACACCGTTACACACAGAATCAAAGAAATAAGTTTAAATCGACGCATTTGCCACCCTAACAACGCCGTTAGCAAGAATCAACAGTAGGGTATGAGACGAATCAACCCCATTTCCGTCTCATCAGCCAGGTATCCGCCCTCACAAATGACAGAGTTTAGCGGGTTACTCGATGAAATCTGGTGATGTTTGAACAGGCTCACAACAATTCTTAGGGGACAGGACCAAGTGCTAAGTCCAACCCAGTAAATTGCGAACTAGTTACTTTCTTTCGGGAGGCTTGTAGTTTCATTCGCGATTTCACTGCATGAAAGTGCTGTTGTCCTGGTGGCTTCGAATGTTTTTAGAGGCGCTCGCCACATCACTTCGTTCGATTTGACTGCCGCTCGCAAGACTTGGAGGACGTATTCACGTTTTTCCTTCGCAGCTGTGAATTTGGTGGCGTTCAGTTGCAAACTCGCGGATTCTGTCGGGGGCGCCCAGCCCCTCCTGTGGAGCAAGGCGTATGGCGGACAGTGCTGCGCACCTGGTTGACGAGGTCTTGCCAAAGCGGCCGAGTTGCCGTATTGCTGATTTGACCTTTGTCATGTTAAACGAATACCTGGGGCAGGTTCGAAACATTGAATCCGGGTTTGTAAGTTTCAGAGCGCTCGTGCGTATTTCTAAGAGTAAGTGTTTATAAGGCGCTCTGGTGGTATGCACATATGCGATCTGAAGGACTGAGGCCCCGGTTCGGCAGGGCTCTGGTGAATTTCCTGATTCTTGTGTTCTGGATTTTTCTGATCGTTGACTCTTTTGTACAGGGGTTGGCACTGCCGTTGTATCTGGGGCAAGTGGCGCTGCCAGACCTACCTGTATTCCTGTTTGTCGGTGTGGCTGTGCTGGGCTCACTGGGGGGCAGTTCGTTCGTGTTCTGGCAACGAAAGAATCTTATGGATGAGATGCCGGTGGTAGCGGAACGCATTGATGGTTTCTTTGGTCCAAAGACCTACAGTCACTTTACCCGGCAACTTAGACCTACCTGGGCTTCGATATGTTCCAGCTCGATTCTGGGTGGGGCTGGTCTCTATACAACGCTGGCGAGCACGCAGGGTCTTTGGAGCCTCGCGATCAGCGGCGGTACCTTGTTGTTCGCCCTGTTTATGTTCCTGGCGTGGCTGCTCAGCCTCAGGTTTCCACCGACGCTGAGTTAGCGATCTGGGATTAAGTAACTACCCTACGCCAATCAGCAAACGCACTTAACCTAAGATCACGATAGTGTTGAGCTATGATCAAGTGTCTTCCCAGATTAACGAGATTTTACACGGCAGCATGAGTATTTAGAAATCGCTGAGCCTGCCTAACTGATTTGAACCTTCGCATTCCACGTTCTCGCACCCTGTAGGTTGGACCTGGCACTTGGTACTGACCCCTGGCTTCCCTATCGCGTCGTTATTGCATTTACACGGTGCGGATAAGTCAAAGAACTGGTGGGATAGACGTTCATCTCCATCTTCACTTCGCTAAAGGCAGGATACTTTGACAGTATTTCTGCGCTCATTGCTTTGATCATGGTTTCCCAATAGTGAGATTCAAAGGGGTATGTTTCCATCATGCGAAACAGATCTTTATAGACAGGATCAAAATCCGGATATTCCGAATCTCTAATTCCGGGCTTGTAAGTCAGGGTCGTCAACAAATCAATAACGTTCGGTCCCTGATGGTCGATGCCATAACGCTCAATCGGCAAGCTGATGGTTTCGACTGTTGTGTATCCCTGTTTGGGGTCCGCAAGACGCGTCATTGTTGTATTGACGAAATGGGGATAGGTCAGACTGGCCGTTGGATAAACCTCCAGGCCGAGGCCGACTTTATTTATCGTTGGATAGTTTTCCAGAACAGAGCTAACAAGATACTTACCCAGCACCTCCCAATAAATATAGGCACTCTTTTCTTCTGGTTTTTCTTCATAGTCAGCGACCCATTGTCGGATATCTTTTTCCAGCTCAATAAAGTCAGGATAATCCTCCTGCTGCATGTTCGTTCTGTAGAAAATAGCGACATCAATATCAACAAGATCGCCCCCGCGAATGGGCACGGCGACACGCTCAATTTTCATTCCCAATGACTCAGAAACCACTTTTACATCAGCTAAAGTTGCTCCCGAAAAAGACACTAGCGCTGACGTTAAAAGCAGAACCAGAGTTGACGCGAAATTCGGTTTTCTCATAAAAATGAAGTCCTCGGTTAATTAAAAAGACCCTGCTCGCTCAGGATATCGTGAAACCTGTTTTCAATCGTATGGGTCGTCTTATTGGCATGATGCGTGGTTGGTGAATTAGACGACCAGGAATAACCCTTGGATTCGAAAAGCGTCGTTCACTTTTGGCTCGTGCGAGCGATGTCATACACTGACAACAGCCTATGAATCTTAGGGGACAGTACCAAGTGCCAGGTCCAATCGAGGGGTCCTGACACCATAGGCCCGTTGGACCTGGCACTTGGTACTGACCCCTTGCTACTCTTGCTAATCAACGGGCCGGAATCAACTCTCGAGCCAAAGCGACCGTCTGAACTCTGTCATCGGGGTTCTTGGCTAGCAGCGCATCAATGAGTCCTTGAAACTCAGACCGATTATCCGTGAGTTGCGGTATCGGCGCAGATAAGTGCTCTCGCATATAGCCCGCAACCGACTTTGCCTTGTAAGGCGGCGAACCTGTCAACATGGCATGAACGAGAATACCGAGACTATATAGGTCGATACGTTGATCAACCTCGCCGTCACCGAACTGCTCCGGCGCCATATAAGCCGGCGTACCAACAGCGACGCCGGTCCTGGTTAGTTGAGTCGCCATCAAGTCCAGCGATTTAGCGATACCGAAATCAGACAGCACAACGCGACTATCACCGGTAAACAGAACGTTCTCCGGCTTCAAATCGCGATGCACGTAGTTTCGACTATGAGCAAACTCCAGCGCCAGGCAAACGGCATGAATCACCTGACAGACCTCGTCAGCTGACATGCCTTTTTGAATCTTTGTGCTGAGATCGCCTCCGGCAGCATATTCCATCGCGATATAAATACCCTCGAGCGATTCGTTTACATCATAGACAGACACTATATTCGGATGATTGAGTTCAGCCATGATGCGAGCCTCACGGATAAACCGATCCTTAAATCCGGGAATGAGCCTCAGCTCTGGTTGCATCAGTTTAATGGCAACCTTTCTATCGAGGGTTTCCTGAACAGCGAGGTTCACCACTGCCATACCTCCTAGACCGAGAACGTCTGTAACGCGGTAACCACGAGCTTCAAGCGACTGCAGATTGGGTGACTCACTCTCGGTTGTCACATCGACCCTTGTTTCTTCCTCCTCGATCGCAGATGCGTCGCGACTTACACCGGTGATCTGTTGTCGATACTCTTGTGAGATTGATAGTTCTCTGTCCAAAAATTCGCTCACGGACGCCAGAAGCTCTGGCAGGTTACCTTCCCAGGTATTCTGTCCCTCTGAATCAATCCCTCTGAACTCTGCATTACGAATCGCATCGGCAAGATCCTTACCTAATCGAAGAGGAATAGATTGACTCTGATTTGAATGCACAACCAGAGTCGGTGACTCGATCTCCGGAAGGTACTTTGAAACATCAACACTCAATCCCAATCTGTAAAGGCTCGCCGCTGTCTTTGGCTCAACCATCTTCTGACCAATTTCTAACGTTGCCTGGGAATTCTTGTTAGATGCCGGGTTGGTTGCATTGCTGAGAAGAAAGAAGGCCATTTCAGGAAACAGCCGAAACGCGATGATGATCATCAATCTCTGAATGGGCTTGGCAACTTCTTTTCCGCGCGCATAGGTCCCATCGAGGATAAGTTTCGCTACCCGATTCGGGTGCCGAGCTGCAAAAGCCATGGCGACGGGTCCACCGAAGCTCGCACCCCAGAGGATGAACTCATCGAGTTCGAGATGGTTTACGAGATCCTCGAGCTCATCGACCAGGTGCCGTAAATCGATCTTCATACCTGAGCGATCCGATAGACCATTACCTCGCATATCGTATCGAATTACACGATGCTCTTCGGCGAGCGCATCAATGAACGCGCGAAAATTGGGACGGTCCAACAAGAGTTCTAAATGGCTCATCCAGCCACGAACATAGACTATCGGCACTCCCCTGCCATGCTCCGCATAAGCAATACGGACACCATCGCGAGTCATAAAGAACTTATGGTTAGGCATTGCCCGTTAAGGTTCCGGGTAAGGACCCTCAAGCATGACGGTCATAGCTGCCGGACTACCTTCAATGGCATGTGCCTCCCAGATTTTTACGCTCCAGTCGTAGGCGGGAGCCCATGAAAAGGTAATCTGCATTCTTTCGTTTGGAGCCCGCCCTTCCAGCGCGTATCTCACCACGCTGAGAATCGGCACCTGAATTCCCATGGGAATGGTATCTACAACGCGATTATCAAGGGCGTTCCGGGCAATACCCAGGAATTCCATCACTTCACAAAGCGTTTGAAATCCAGCAATTCTCTCGACGTCAATCTCGTCGATTTCATCAAAGCTGAAAACTTTACTGGCGCGATTAGCCATGGTCTGGAAATAGGGCATGCTGCGGTCCTCAGGAAGTTCGCCATTATTCTAGTGGCGTAGGTTCCTAGATGCCATACACAAAGGGTATAAGACGAATTGATCCCATTTTGGAATCTTAGGGGACGAATCTTAGGGGACAGGACCAAGTGCCAGGTCCAATCGAGGGGTCCTGACACTTATCTGTTAAAAGTTTTCTTTGCAAAAAGTCGACAGCTGCAAAGTGCTTGGACCTGATCTCGAAAGGCCTCTGTGACAAGCACAAGACCGAAGTTAAGGCATTGCGGAATCTTTTGAACAACTCCTACAGATTGAGCAGATAGACATCGCGCTAGACGAGCGAGAATCTGAGCCTGCCATCGAACAACACACCTTATCGCGTATTCGAAGTTAAACGGTTGCAAGTTATCCAGGCCCATATGCCGCATAAGCTGAGATATACCTTGATCAGTTGATAAGGTCATTAGTCAGCAGCCATGCTTTGCCAGGAACACCCAGGCATGCACTGCGACACCGTATCTGGAGGCACCTTCGTGTAGGCAGCGCGCGCAGGCAGCCATATCGTCATCACATATGAGAAATGCCTGAGTGAGGTAATGTAAGAGAGCCCATAGGGGCGATGTGGGAAAAGCCTGACACCGTAGGTCCGTTGGACCTGGCACTTGGTACTGACCCCTAAGATTCTGGCAGGTCTTAATCAAATTTTTACATCGAATTACTCTGCTTTACCTTTTACCTGATTCGGCATTCACGTTGTGCCGATACTCTGTCCTCATGGTCATAGGTCCATTTCACTTAACGCGCTCCGCCCTACTGTTTTGTCTAGCCTTGTTTGGTGCCGCGACAACTTACGCCATGGTTCATCAAATGGCGGTGGACGACTGCCCGACACTGGCCGCAGATCCGATCAGATGGGAGCGTTTGATAACCCTGTGGCAGAAGGGAGAGACAACTGTGCTTGTTCGTCACGCCTGGGATTGTGATCCCAATGAGAGCCCTGAATGCGTTAATGGTAACGAAACACTGACCGCCTTTGGTCGACAGCAGGCGATACAGGTTGGCAACGGATTTCGGCGAACTCTGAGTCGCGACTTCGAAGTTTCGCACAGCTACTTACACAGGACCCATGAGACAGCGATGCTCGCGTTCGGGGATTCCCGTCAAGACGATGCGATCACCAAACCCTGTCGGCAGACTTTTCAGGCATACCTTAACGACCAGTCAGAAGCGGGTAACCGGGTGTTCGTCACTCATAGTTCTTGTATCAACGCCGTGACAAATACCGAGGGCAAACGAATGCTGGGCTTTAATGCGAGCAAGAAGGCACACTTCGCTATCGCCGCATTTTTCGAACGAAGCCAGACAGGCGAGCAACAGTTGCTTGGATGTGTCTGGCCGGAGCAGTGGGCACAAATTCCGACCCAACATTATGAATATCGCAGCCTCGTTGCACAGAAGATTTCCGATTATTTCACCGAGTGGCGCTAGATCAACAGATCGAACTACTCCAACCGCAGCTCCCGCTCCTCTAATTCACTCGTCACCTCTGACACAATTTCCGCTTGACCACCGAGCAGGTCATCACTTTCCAGGACGTTACTCACGCCGAATACCGCACCTGGCAGGAAGAAAAAAACCAGCAATATGTAAGCCAGAGCGTAACCACGGTTACGCTCTGTCAGTTCCCCAAGCCACTCAGCGGACCGCACCGGTAGCGCCCGCAACCAGGGCACTACCAGGAACAGCGCAACGCCGAACACATTGTAGAGCAGGTGAACCAACGCTATTTGAAGCGCAGCCGCCTGACTGTGATCAGCCACCGCTGTTGCAGCAAGCAGCGCCGTGATGCAGGTGCCAATATTTGCACCCATCGTAAACGGGAAAACCTGTTTGGTCGTTAGTACACCTGCTCCCGCTAATGGCACAACAAGACTGGTTGTCGTGGAGGATGACTGCACCAGCACCGTCATTGCTGTGCCAGAGGCAACACCGGTTAGTGGGTCCCGGCCAACGGCATACGTCAGTATGTCTTTTGCCTTACCGGTCATCGACGCCTTAAGAACCTTGCCGAGCAATGTCACGGTAACCATGATCATCCCAATACCCAACATTATGGCGACGTAGCCACCGAACGGCAGGTGACCGGACAGTTCAAGCAAGTAACTCGACACTGGCTTGGTGATTGCACCCATAAAGTTCAGGTTCGCAGGCGAAGCACCACCCGCACCAACAAGCAACTCGGACACAGCAAATGCGGACCGCTCTAGTGGCTTAAATACTATTTCCACAGGCAAGAAGATCACGATACTGAAGAAATTGAAAAAATCGTGGACCGTCGCCGCCTGAAAAGCGCGCTTAAAAGCACGTTTGTCGCCGAGATTGCCGAGGCTGACAATTGTATTCGTGATGGTGGTACCCATGTTGGCACCCATGATCATCGGTACTGCCGTTGCCACGGGCACACCCCCGGCCACCAGGCCCACAATAACGCTGCTGACGGTGCTCGATGATTGCACCAGCGCAGTGGCAAGAACACCCAGGATCACCCCAATAATGGGGTTAGAAGCAAAGGAAAATATCTCCATGGCGCCTTGCGTACCGCCGGATACCACTTTGAACCCAGCACCCACCAACGACACCCCGGTCAGAAGCAGGTACACAAGCAGGGCAACAGAAATCGACGTTTTCACGATGAAGGCGTTTTAGGCAGGTCAGCGCGCAGCTTAGCCTGCAATTCTTAACTAAAAATAAAGAGTTCTTCACGAAGTAAATTAGAGGTGCAGATGTCAGACTACTTGGATCGAATGCGGGAAGTGCGCGTTACTAAAAATGTTTTGACCAACCTCTATATGTCCATTATTCTGGACATATAGAAATAAGCGGCGCACCTGTGAAAGCAAAGGCAAATGTAAAAGCACGCGCAAAATCCAAAGCGCAAAAAATTGAAGGTCCAGTGTTAAAAGAAGCAACCGCGATGTTCGCGGCACTCGCCCAAGAAACCCGCCTGCAGGCCTATCAGATATTGGTGAAAGCCGGACCTGAGGGGTTGGCTGCTGGGTCTTTGAGCGAAGCGTTAGCTATTCCACATAACACGTTGTCATTTCATCTAAGCCATCTTTCCAATGCAGGAGTTGTGACTTCGCGTAAAGACGGTCGATCAATCATCTACTCTGCAAACTATGAAGCCGTAAGAGGCCTAATCGGCTTTATGGTGAAAGACTGTTGTCACGACGATATGGCCAGTATCCGTTCCGGCAAGAACGGCTGTTCCATTATTGAGTTAGCCCACTGCTGTTAACAGAAAATGAGTTAGGTCTGAGGAAAAGTGAATTGAAAAGAATGCATATCCATGTCGGCGTTGAAAACCTGGATGAGAGCGTCAAGTTTTATTCAGCATTGTTCGGTGAAACGCCCAACAAACAAAAATCTGACTACGCACGGTGGCTGCTGGATGACCCTTGCGTGAACTTTGCGATTTCAACCAATATCGCAACCCGAGGTATTGAGCACCTAGGTTTACAGGTAGATTCATCTCAGGAACTCGATGAAGTCAGACGTCGCTTGAAGCAGGCAAATCAGGTACTTTTCGATGAAGGTGAAACGACCTGCTGCTATGCCAATAGTGATAAAAGCTGGGTTAAGGATCCGAGCGGTGTGGCCTGGGAATCCTTTATGACCACCAGCGACGCTGATGAGTATTTTGGTGCGAAAGCAGTTCAATCCCAATCCCGACCCTGTTGTTGAAATGTCGCATCGCGTCTTAGTGCTTTGCACTGGAAATTCATGTCGCTCGATCATCGGTGAGGGTTTAATCACGCATCTCTCCGGTGGTCGGCTACAAGCCGTGAGTGCGGGCAGCACGCCCACAGGCGAGGTGAATCCAAACGCCCTCGCTGTGTTAGCAAAGCATGGCGTATCCATGGCTGAGCCACGCTCAAAGTCGTGGGACGAGTTTGAGGGTCAAGAATTCCGATTCGTGATCACCGTTTGTGATCAGGCAAACGCAGAGCTTTGCCCTTTGTTTGCAGGTGACTTTGAAAAGTTGCACTGGAGTATTCCTGACCCAGCACACGCCAAGGGTGAAAACGTGAGCGATGCGTTTGACGACGCTTACCAACTCATAGCATCAAAAATAGAAACTGACCTGCTACCAAGATTAGAGCAGGCTCGACCAAAACGAGAGTAGAACTGGAATAAGAAGCTTAGGAGCACAGCATGGGTTTGTTTGAGCGCTATCTGGCGGTATGGGTTGGACTGGCAATCCTGCTGGGGGTTGGTATGGGCAGCGTGATGTCCGGTCTTTTTGCTCAGGTTGCCTCACTAGAAGTGGCGGGCGTCAATCTGGTGGTGGCAGTTCTTATTTGGGTGATGATTTACCCCATGATGATCGGGGTGGATTTTTCGTCGATTAAGGATGTTGGCCGACGGCCAAAAGGTCTTTGCGTCACCCTGGTGGTTAACTGGTTAGTTAAGCCATTCACGATGGCCGGTCTTGGTATTCTTTTCTTTGAATACATTTTTGCTGATCTGGTGGACCCAAAAACCGCTCAGGAATACATCGCGGGGATGATTCTACTCGGTGTCGCCCCTTGCACTGCAATGGTGTTTGTGTGGAGCCAGTTGGTGAAAGGTGACGCGAACTACACGCTGGTCCAGGTTTCTGTGAACGACTTGATTATGGTGGTGGCCTTCGCACCTATTGCGGGCTTTCTGCTAGGCGTCACCGATATCTCTGTGCCATGGACTACCTTGCTGCTGTCAGTCGTGTTGTATGTGGTGATCCCCTTGGTTGCCGGATACATCACCAGAACGCTGCTGAAAGATGACCACTCCGTGGCCAAGTTCACCGCCAAGCTGAAACCTGCTTCCATTATTGGCCTGTTATCCACAGTAGTTCTCTTGTTTGGTCTACAAGCGACGACGATTCTTGCTCAACCGCTAGTGATTGTCCTGATTGCGATTCCGCTATTGATTCAAACCTATACGATTTTCGCGGTTGCGTATGGTTGGGCCTACCTCTGGAAGATCCCGTTTAGCACTGCTGCACCGGCAGCACTCATTGGCACATCGAACTTCTTCGAGTTAGCGGTTGCGGTAGCGATCGGTGTCTTTGGGTTAAACTCCGGCGCCGCGCTCGCTACTGTGGTGGGTGTGTTAGTTGAGGTGCCTGTAATGTTGTCACTCGTCGCCTTGGCAAATCGTACGAAACGCTTCTTCCCTGGTGACACAAACTAGGCGCAGATTTCCCTGGGTTACCCTGGCGGGCCGCACATGCCTCCGGTCGGAGCGTCACGGACAGGTTGCACACCTCCTCAAATCAGATGAGCCCTTCTGTTGATATGCTTCCCGACCCCGGTTGCAGCACAACCACAATTTTCCCCAGAGAAACCAATCACGTCCCCGCCAGAGCACCGGCTTAATCTCCAAGGACCTGGCCAAAGTCAATTCCAATAACGCCCGGACAGATAGCGAGGACCATATTGACTGAAGACAATGCAGACCTAAACCAACTAGGATTCAGCTACTAAAAAAAACGTAAGCCAAACGGAGCCAGATCAACCGTGACGACGAAAAACATCCTCAGCATCCTGTTACTTGCGATCTTCGTTCTTGGTGCAAAAATTTACTACGACCTGCATCAGATCAAGTACCCACCGCCAGTTGTTGATCGCAACGGAAATACTGCAAAAAACGTTGAATTGTCATGGCAGACCACATTACAACTCGCTGCAGTTTATAAATGGACGCTACTGGGCAGTGATTCCGGGTTCATCAATCAGCAGGTTATGCAGACCACAAAAAATGCTGGCATCAAATGGAACCGGCCACTTCCGCCCGAAACTCGAGAACATGAAGTCACCACGTTTGCACTAAATAACCAGATCGATATCGAACCCTGGGAGTGGGAGAAACCGGCCAACGAGTACCAGACAATCAATGAGTTCTTTGCCCGGAGGTATCACCCTGAATCTAAGCTGCATCCTCAGCATTTCTTCGATGAATCCGCAGCAAACGACATTGGTTCCGTCGCTGAAGGTAAAATTGTCGCCTATGCCGATGTCAAGGAAAGCCAACGGTTCTGGATAAAAAATGAGGCATTTACCCTGGAAAAAACTGGCCTGCCTGATTGGCAGGACTACCTAAATCATCCGATGGCGATATTCAGACTAGCACCCTATGACTACCACCGGTTTCATGCACCGATTTCAGGTGCAGTTGTGCACATGTCCTCAAGTGACAACTATGAAGAAACCTGGTCTCACAGTGTCAAACCCATGATCCTGCATCACCCGGATTTTAATCTCTTCAACGAGAACCGCAGACGATTCCTGATCCTTGAAAATGAATACGGACGGGTTGCCCTGATGTTTGTCGGTGCTGTCACTGTCGATTCAATAACTTTTAGTGACCAGATCGAACTCGGATACACCGTTTCGAAAGGTGAGGATCTTGGTACTTTTAACTACGGTGGCAGCACCGTGGTTATGTTCACAGATTCAGACCAGTTCACGTTCGCCGAAGATATACTGAATCAATCAAGAGAAAAAATTGAACTTCAGGTCAGGTGTGGGGAATCGATAGGAACCGTGGGCGGCCGGGGATAAACTCTCCAGCATCTACAAAAACACCAAGCTAGTCAGCATCCAAGAGCCATTGCAGGGAACATTGCCCCAACTCCCCGGCAAACCCAGTTACTTCACAAAACCATCATTACGCCAAAACTCCTGCTGCGCTTCTGAGACTTTCACAAGGTATCTGCGCGACTCAAGTTTCGGATGGTTCCGGTTCAGCTGTCGATACACTTCCTGGGGTGAGAGCTGGTTGATTAGGACCAGGGCTCGATCTCTATCAGTAGAAAACGTCCTGAACACATTACCCGCCCCCCCGTTGTATGCCGCGATAACCGAATATCGCCGGGCGTTATTATCCCTAATCTTGGCCAGATAGTTGTCCTGCAAAATTTTGAGATAGGCAGTACCTATATCGATATTGTAGGCAGGCTCGTATAGATCCTGCGGTCTCGGCTGCCCCTCGATTTTCTTCACCCGCTCAAACACGTCTCGCCCCGCCGTGCTGGGAACGATCTGCATCAGACCGTAAGCAGGTGCATGGCTGACCGCAAACGGGTTAAAGCTACTCTCTGTCTTGATCACGCCGTAAATCAGGCTTTCGGTGACGTTGTACTTGCGAGAATAACGACGCACAAGATCAGCATACTTGTAAGCCCGGATGTCATCATGGGAAGGTACCAAAGGGAAAACAACGCGTAATCCAGACCGCTTGCCGATCGTGACTTCACGCAACCGATTCTCCACCAGGTAAGCGGCGTACGCCTCTGCTTGCTGACGATCAGCGACGGGCCGCTGCAGATGATCCACAACCTGCTGATAAAGAAACGGTGTGCCACCCTCCCCAGGGTCTGATTCCGAATAAAGATCAACCTCCCGTGGATCATCGGGCGTGAGCAGCGTGGTGACAATGGCCTTGTTTAGATATCGACGTTGAGCATTCGGCGCGATCGTTTCGACAATCACCTCGCTCGCCGTAAAGTCGATGTGCGCACGGTTGTAGTATTGATCCGTATACTTAACGTAGTCTTTTGGCCCCAGCTGCGCGTCATTGTCACTGCCCCAAAGTGCATCAATCTGCTGCCTGAATGCTTTAAGACGTCGCTCAAAATCTTCCAAATCAGCGCTCAATCTCTCAGGATTGTTCGCATAGTAGACACCCTGCCGCTCGATCAGATCCGCAGCACGCGATGGATCATCGGCGACAGCAAGCCACTCTTCCACGCTCACGTTGTTGCAGCTCGACAGCATCAAGAGCACGGAACACACAATGAGAAAGATGGGTGCAGACCAAAGGGATTGCTTGATAGAACTTTGACTCGACAGCACGCTAACCTGATATGTTTGCTTGAGACTGGGCAAATTTATCATACCGACCAACAACTAAAGATGAACCGGCTAAACTCACATGTTCTCGCTAGACTTGTCAGGAGCCGATAGCAGCAGAAAGATAGTTAAGCCCAAAGATCTGAATTTTCTCCATCTTTTCTTCGATCGTTCCCGTCCAGGAATAATGCACAACATACCCTTCATCTTCCCAGTCTGCGGCTAGATGACTCAAACCTTGTACCCGGTTAAACAGGTGCCCATTTAGAAAAAGAGATTCCGGCAACACTTTCAGAGACAAAAGGTTGTGCATATAAAAGTGAGCAAGAATACCGTTGAAAGGCAATTGATGGCTGCGGCACTGAAAAATGCTAGCCGTGTTACCAAGTGCCGTTTCAAACACCGCACGACTGGCATTCGTACATCGCGCGTAGATGAATCCCGTGTTCCCGTATAACGGCCTGTAAATTCTGTTGGGGCCATCATACATAATGCAGAGATCTTCACTTTCGCATTCGTTATTTAGGTAGCTGAAAGGATCCTTCCGCCAAACCAGGTCGACATCCTGAAACAACACATTGGCGCCTAGTGAGAGCAACTCCAGAACAATCGCATTCTTGTAAAACATGGTGTTGGCGAATGCTTTGTCACCGTACACATCTGACCCACCTGCCTCCATGTAGTGATCCGGGTCGAGAAAATAGGAACGAACACCCAGTTCGCGGGTCTTCTCATCGGCCTCCTTGTCGAGAGTAAAAGCAATCAGTCTTTGTCTAACGTCTATATCGTGCGCATCGCAAGATGCCAGCCAGTTTTTGAACAACGGAAAGAACTTTTTGCAATAGACCATGCCAATCAGATCACGCGGGCTGCCCATCTGCGCGTAAAGGCTCTGCAATGCCTGTTCACGATGATTGCTTTGCGATTGATACCTGTCGTGACAGGATTCAGCACGAGAAACAGCATCTTCACGGAGTTCGCCTACCCCCAGTGTCAGCACCCTGGAAAACAGACGGCTGACATTCGGATTTGCGCCCGAGGCGCGAGCTTTCTCATTGGCAACAAGGCCCATCGCCCTGTCACAAACCTCTTGCCCAAGTTCACACGAAGTGTTTCCCATAAGATTACCGATCCGTTGCTGGCGTGATTAGGTATCCATCTTACTTATCACCGACGTGACCACGAATCTTTGTACCCACATCGAGTGTTGTCACTCAACCCAGGATATTCCAGATCGGCGAACTGCCGTTCAAAACCCTGCAACGATTTATCCGCGGCAGTGGCTCATTAGGCTCAAGTGTATTAGCAGTAGTTGAATATTCTGTGAAATTTGTTCTGTTCCAGGTGTGTCGTCTCGTAGTCTATTTCGATGATCAGGCCATGATTAAGGTGATATTCGATCGCATCTTCAATGCCTCCCAAATAGGCGTCATCAACGACCAGAACTGTTTCATTGTCGCTGAACTTCTGGCAATTGCTGATATCTCTGAACGCCTGTTCCTTTGAGTGGCCACCATCTACGTGAATAAGATCGACCGTTCTTGCAGGCTGGTAGCGTGGCAGTGTGTCGCTGGAATCTCCTTTGATGATTGAGAAATTGAACGTCGCTGCCAGATATTCTGCACAGGGTTGCGTATAAGCATGCTCACATAGATCGAACGCCACCACCTCTATTTCAGGATTGGCATACAAATAGAGTGCGCAGGAATGCCCGGCGTTAAATCCCACTTCGATGACACTGCTTGCATGTTGACAAAGTGCATAGAGGTTTCTTCTGAGAGGTTCTTTAACGTCTGCATGAGGAACGAAATCTTCGTGGTGTCGATACAGACAGTTGCCTTCGAGGCTTCCCCCTGACTCGGTTACAAATTTGTTTAGGCGTTTCACCGTCTCGTGTTCCAAAAATTCATTCAGACTGTATTCATTCATGGGTTAGCCTTGTCGTGAGTCTGGTGTAGCAGTGGAATCGGGGATTCTATCTCGTAAATTTGTGAGCCTAAATATGTGCCCAAAATTCATAACGATAAAGCCGCCGGGTTCAACCGTGTACTGCATGACCTGCTTGACCGCCTGGGCTTTCTCGGCACCACATAAGTTTTCAGTGTCCCCTAAAGCTGTTGGCCGAAAGCTTTCGAAACGATACATTACAGCCATGAAAAAGCTGATGATTATTCTGTTGTTCGCGACCTCTGGGACCCTGGCCTCCGATTTTCTCCCGGCAAGGCCAATGCCATCTGCGCCGTTGTCGAAAGATACATCAGTCTCAAGGATTGCACTGGGTTCCTGTTTTACCCCCTATCAAACCGACGAAATATTTGCGGTGATCGCGCGCGAAGAACCAGATCTGTTTCTTTTCATTGGCGACAATGTCTACGCCGAGGACGAAAGCGACGATCCGGAACTGAAGAGTCTGCGCCATGCTTACAGCACGCTGGCAGACGCACCGAACTTCGCGGATCTCCGGGCGAATACGCCCCTGCTAACGGCGTGGGATGATCACGATTACGGCAAAAACGATGGCAACGCATCCTTCGCCGCTAAAGCATTCTCGGAAAAATTGTTCGAGCACGTCTGGGCACTGCCAGAAGACGACGAGCGGCGCCAGAGACCCGGCACTTACTATGCCCGAACCTTTGGCCCAGAAGGTCGGACCGTCCAGTTTATTGTTCTCGACACGCGGTTTTTCAGCACACCTTTGACGCCCCACCCGGATCAGGAAGTCGGACGCTATACCCGCAGCCAGGACCCAGATCAGGACCTGCTGGGCGACGCGCAATGGCAATGGCTGGCATCTGAGCTTGAAAAACCTGCAGATTTAAGAGTCCTTGTCTCAAGTTTGCAGGTCATTGCTGACGGTCACTATTGGGAATCCTGGGCCATGATGCCCCTCGCGCGGCAGAGCCTGTATACGTTGCTGGCAGCATCGAATAACCTGCTTATCGTTTCCGGCGACAGGCACTCTGCCGCTTTTTACCACCGAACCGATGTCACGCCTTATCCACTTTATGAAATGACCAGTTCGTCCCTGAACCTGCCATTGTCGGGTTGGGTGGAAAATCCGCAGGATGAGGCAGGTCCCTATCGCCTTTCAAAACCTTACTACGAGGTGAACTACGGCATGATCGAGATAGACTGGGACAATGGCACAGTAAGCCTGACGTTGCGTGATGACTCGAGCCAGGTGATCGAAGAACAGATTGTCAATCTGGATGAACTTAAATAGCGGCATGCGGCACTACCAGACATGATTAAACTTTACCTGGGCAGCATTGCGCTGCTCACAATCGGCCTCATGGCTGGAATCATGTTGTCAGGTCAGTCATCTGAGGTTGCTTCAGATCTGCCTGCAAAGAGTTCATCGATAGCGGTTGCTGCAGACCGTGAAGACCTTCGAACCAGGGTAAAAGTCGCGGAACTGGAAGCACAACTCGCAGATCTGAATATCAGACTCACTCTGTTGGAAGCACGTGAGCCCGCAAATCCCGAACCCGACATATCTTCCAGCGAACCTGAAAACATCGAATCAATGGCTACCGGTTTTGCCAGCGAACCGGTTGCTGTCGTCGACGGCCTGATTGCTGCAGGCTTGGATAGCTTCACCGCCGAACAGATTGCGCGACGTATCAGTGAATCTGATTTAATGACGCTCGAGCTAAGAGACAAGGCCATTCGTGAGGGGTACATCGGCTCGCAACAATATCGCGAGGAGATGATGGCGGCGAGGCAGGATCGGGTCAGTGTTCGCGATGAGATCGACGAATCAACCTATGATCGCTACCTCTATTTCTCCGGCCAATCCAACCGGATTGCCGTCTCAACTGTGATGCTGGGTTCAGCTGCCGAAAATAGCGGCATCGAAGCTGGCGACGTTCTACTTAGATACGAGGATAAAGCGCTGTATAAAACGGGTGATATCCGTGGCCTCACAAGCCAGGGCGAAAGGAGCGATATCGTCGATGTCACTCTGCTCCGAAACGGAAACCAAATGATGGTCTCCGTACCACGAGGCCCTCTCGGTGTCAGACTCTCCCCCATTAGAATCGCTCCAGCAGGATTGGGGTCAGTACCAAGTGCCAGGTCCAACTGACACCAAAATGGATGCTCAACCCCTTAATATAGGGATGCTATACGCTGCCCAAGGTTCCGACCAACCACCCAAACTCATTGGTCTGTCATTGGACCTGGCACTTGGTCCTGACCCCTAAGATCCCTAAGATCCACGATCTTGTCGTATAGCAACTTGTCTTCTTCGTAAAGCTCGTACACCAGGTCAAGGTGAGCGGTTGTCCTTAGTTGCTCGTAGCTGCCCGCATGATTGAGGCGTGGCAACGAAACCGGGCCAATGATATTGGCGATGGCCTGGAGCTCTCGGTCAATATCTTCAAGGAGTAAAATTGCGTCTACCAACGGTTCGCCTGACTCATAACAGTAAGCGTGCATCGGGCGATAGTGATCGTAGTGCAACTTCTCATAGTAGCGATGATGATCAACGATGGTTTTGGCTTTGGCCAGGTACTCCTTGAAACTAAGTTTATGAATCTCCCTGTGCCGATCGTGAGCTTGCTGCCATCGATAGTCTGAAGCCATACGATCAAACGGATCTCTGATGACAGTAAACTTGAAATAGCGCTTCAGCGTGTCTTCATCGATAAAACCCCGGGCTAAAAGCTCCGGCGCGGGCATATGATGCAATGTCAGTTCCTGCGAGTTTTTCATCACTACACCAGAGAGTGCTTCAGACCCGCCAAATTTGAAGAACGATTCCAATGACGTACCACCACACCGAGGGATGTGGAAAAATACGAATTTCTTGTTGTGGTTTACTGGCACGCGTTTACCGGGCTGGTGTGAAATAGAGAGCATATCGTATTGATTGCTTTGAAGCGTTTAGCCTTTCCATGAGATAGCCTGCCTAAGCTGCGACTTACAGCGCAGTTTTCTGGCAAAATGAAATCCCACGCAGGCGTAGCACCCTCAGCAGTGATTAAGTACATTCAGCTTTTTGGCGAACGGGGTTCTGGAACCAACTTCGTTGCCAGTCTTATTCGTAAAAATCTCGCCCATGTTGAGCTGACCAATGACTTTGGCGCCAAGCACTGGTACATCAAAGATCACTATCCCCGCTGCGCGCCAAATCGCTCAACCGATTTTGAATGTGTACGACCACTAAAAGAGAGCAGTGACACGCTTTTTCTGGTGCTATTTCGAGACCCTTTTGACTGGCTGAACTCTATTCACGCCAGACCCTATCACGCCTGGGAACATTGGGGCCTGCCGTTTTCTGAATTCATCAGAAAACCCTGGTATTCATTCGAAACCTCTCGAGTTAATTCCCTTTGGCCGGACAACGAAGAAAAACACTGGCCCATCGAGCACGCCGACAACGTTTTGAAGCTCCGATCAATGAAGATAAAACACTTTCTCACATTGCAGCGTCAGGTTACTCACGTTGTCTACGTTAGGTATGAATCAATATCTACGAACCTGGCTTTACTAGGAGATATCGCACAGCATTTTTCGATCCCGCTGAAAGGTTCTGAGATTGAGGGTGAGCGTAAACATTTCGGTCAACCCGACACCGTTGAGTACTCGCGCATTCAGTATCCAGAGATATCTTCAGATGATCTCGCGTTTATTCAGCAGCAGCTGGATTGGGATGTCGAGAAAAAGCTGGAGTACACCTTTGAGAGTTATCAACGGTGAAGTCGACAGGGACCAGCGCCAGGCGCTTGCCGTGAAGAAGATCGCCGTATTGTGTATTGCTGCAACGAACCAGCCGGTTTACGTGCACTATATTCAGAACTATTGGACAGCGCTGATTCGCCATACCAATGCTGTGGTACCGAACATCGATGTTTACCTGCTGTTTGAACAGCAGTGGGATATTCAAGGTTATTCCGCTATTCGGGAAAACATTATCGTGGATCCCACAACCGATTTTGATCGTCTGTGCGAGCCCAAATTTCAGACAAACCTGATTCCCGGCATTTTGAGCAAGACGGTTTATGCACTCGATTTACTAAAAAACGACTATGACGTGTTTTTTAGGACTAACCTGAGCAGCCTCTTAAAGCTCTCAGATTTTGATCGGTATGTACAAGATATAGAAACAGTCAGCTATTCAGGCAATCTTGTCTGGCCCGACAGCCTACGCGATGATCTGATCTGGCACGATAGGGTCGGCACCGACAAATCAATAAAGACATTGTCAGAGCTTGATCATTACGAAGGCAATTCTTTTGCGAGTGGATCTGGCTACTTTCTCAGCGCAGAAGAAGCGAAGGTCTTGATCGAATCCAAAGACAGGATTCGCTTCGACATCATAGATGACGTTGCCATGGGGTTAATGTTTAAAAACTGCGAGATATTGCAAAATTTCTCACTGATTCTCGACAGCCAGGAACGCACAGAATATCTGGCAAGTAGCATCAAGCACGCATCACAACCTCATATTCGCCTCGAACAGTTTCCACTGGAAGCAGCGGAGGCGTTGTGGGATACCCTCAAAAACGACGACAGCTGGAAATAAACAAATAATGGGGTCAGAGCCCGGGGTCAGAGTAAAGTGCCTGGGTAAACCTCAAGTTTTGTTCAGTCGTAAGGACATGACGACGGGACAGTGGCGGGCTAGCCTAGGACAAAAAGACTAAATCCATAACCACCAAAGAAGCCGGAAACAAGCAACAACACCAGTTTACTCTGGCACTTTACTCTGACCCCCAAAAATCCCTGACCCCCAAAGATCTGACCCCCAAAGATCCCCAAAGATCACAGCGTATTGTTGTGGTTATCTTATTGCGATCGGATTGATCACCGCTTGAACTGCGCCAACGAATCTCGGTTGTCCCAGCACAAACAGGAATTCGCTCACGTCATCTTTTGCGAGTTCACGGGTGTCCATATTTTCCAGTATATAAACCCCGTTTTTTGCCAGCAGTTCCGGATGTACCGGGAACAACTCATCGGCTTTCTCACCGGGAAGCACTTCCAGCGCCCAGGTATCTGAGCCGACCGCAACGACGCCGAGCTTAGCCAGGTATCGTGCTCCGTCGACACCCAGCCCCGGTTCACCGGCCATGAATCTGGCTTTGTCTTCAGCAACATTCATCCAGCCAGTATGAAAAAGCACGACATCACCTTTGACGATCTCAACGCCCTGGGCGCTCTGTGCCGCTTTAATCTCGGCGCTGTTGAATGCCGTGCCAGCATCGAGGATGGGTTCACCCATCAGTTTTGCCATGTCCAGGAGCACGCCGCGACTGACAATAGGTGGCAATTTGTCGATGCTCATCTTTGTCAGACCAGTCGTCTGTACAAAGTCACTGGCATGATTACCGTTATAGTAAACATGGTTGATACCCATGTGACCCAGGCCATCGATCTGACTGCCGATGCCCATCCAGAAATTGATCAGGTCATCATTGCCCGTGGCCTTGTTGCTACCCAGTGGCGTACCGGTACCATCACTCAACTGCAGCACAGTCATAGAATATGACCGGGGCGGATAGGCTGGTGAATCAGGGCCTGTCTCAACGCCCAGCGCGTAAGTCTTGCCGGTAGTGACCAGCTTTGCGGCCTCGATAACTCGCTCGGGCGAGAGGTTGTTGATCGCGCCAAGCGTATCATCAGCACCGTACTTCGAGGGATACCAATCGGCGGATACGTTAACCGCCGAGAGCATCAGTGTGACCAAGAAAAGACTGTGAGTAATCCCGCGTTTCATCTTTGACCCTGCCTTGTTGTTTTTTGACAGTATCAACCAGATACGGGATATGCGCCACAGCACGACGAAGCTGAGGTGCTGAGCCCTGTTCAGATACCCATCTTAACGAGTAGATCCGACACCCTTCCGACCAATGCTGTGATCTGGGGATGTGATTCTTCAAAATGCAGGAGTGCGTCTCTTAGTTCATGTACGATGAATTCATCAGCGGACATGAAACTTTCCTCGCGCAATTTCTCCTCGAGCTTGTAAATCGAGTCATTCACCTTCAATCGCTGTGCCTCGTTCTCGAAGTGCAATTGGTCCAGTTCCAGGCGAAGGTCCTGCAGCGTGGTTTGGAGTTCTTCTTTTGGCATCAATCACCCCGTTTACTCTAAACAATCATTATGAGGCTGAACCCCGGCCTGTATCAACGCTCGCACTACCCCGTTAACACAAACAGGTAAACTGTCTCTTTTCAATCTGTACCCTGAAAATCCGTCGGTGTTTAAATGAATAATGAAATCGCGCCACCCCTGCCTCATCCCTTCGCAGATCTGGTCGGATTCGAAGTCACAGGGCTCGGTCACGGGACCTGCACAAGCCGCCTAACCGTCAACGAGTCGCATATGAACCCGCATGGCGTGGTGCACGGAGCAGTGGTCTACGCACTTGCCGACACAGGCATGGGAGGCGCGTTGTCTTCGGTGCTGGATGAAAATCAGATCTGCTCGACGATCGAGATCAAGATCAACTACTTTCGGCCGGCGATCGGTGGCGAGATAACCTGTGATACCCAGGTGGTGAACCGGGGAAGTCGGACTGGTGTACTGCAAAGCACGGTTAAAGATGACAAGGACCGGCTAATCGCTCAGGCGATGGGCACGTTCATGATCCTGCCGAAGCCGGGTACCAGTGCCTGATGCAGGACAGAGGGCACCTCGAACAGGACCAACCTAGGCGAATCGCATTTCGGCATAGTCCTGTCCAACAACTTGCTCCAGCTTCCTGGAGTAATCCGGAAAGCCGACATAAGGCATAAACACGCGCGGCTTACCCGGCACATTAGCACCCAGGTACCAAGAGTTACACGTTGGATAGAGCGTAGCTGCTGCGCGGGTGTTGACGACGTTAACCCAGCTGTCTTCCGCGGCCTGGTCGGCCTCGATACGGTGGTAACCGCGCTCCTGTGACCACTGGATCAACCGGGTAATAAAGTCTGCGTGCTGTTCGATTCCGGTGATCAGGTTCGCCAGGGCGGAAGGGCTGCCCGGCCCAGTGATCGTGAACATGTTGGGGAAACCGGTTGTCATCAGCCCAAGGTAATTGGTGGGGCCTGCGGCCCACTTGTCTTCCAGTCGAAGTCCATTAACGCCGGTGATATTACATTTCAGCAAAGAACCGGTTAATGCGTCGTAGCCGGTGGCAAAAATAATGGCATCAAAAGCATATTCCTTACCGTTAGTGACGAGCCCATTTTCAGTCAGCTTCTCAATGGGCTGGGTCGAGACATCGACCAGGTGCACGTTGGACTGGTTGAAGGTTTCAAAGTAGCCGTTGTCTGAACACAGGCGCTTGCAACCCAGCACGGTATCCGGGCACAGGCGTTCTGCGGTTTCAGGATCTTTGACGATGCTCCGAATTTTTCCACGAACAAAATCGGCAGCGAACTTGTTCGCCTCAACACTTGAAGTCAGGTCCCTGAATGCCGCGAGGAAGTTGAACCCGCCATGGTTCCAGAACTCCTCGAACGTGGCCTGTCGTTCGGCCGGTGTGGCATCGAATACGGAGCCCAGGTTGAAGGCAAAATCAGCGCCAAAAGCTGCTGGTGACATTTTCCCGCGCGCCCTGAATTCATGGTAGTTCGCCTTGATTGCGGCCTGTTTCTCGGGATCGAGTGGCTTGTTCTGTGCCGGGATGGAATAGTTGGGGGTGCGCTGGAAAACAGTCAGCTCTCCGGCCTGCTTGGCGATCAGTGGAATAGCCTGGATGGCTGATGAGCCGGTGCCGATGATAGCGACGTTTTTGTCGCTGAAGTCGACGCCTTCATGGGGCCAGTTACCCGTATGGTAAGTGTCACCTGCATAATCACCGAGCCCCGGGAAGTCTGGCGTGTTGGTCGTGGAAAGGCATCCGGTTGCCATGATCAGATAACGGGCGGTAATCGCTTTCCCGGTATCTGTGCTGACTGACCATATCTCCTTTTTATCGTCATAGTTGGCGGCATTAACCGAGGCATTGAACAGAAAATGTTCGCGCAGGTTAAATTCGTCTGCGACGTGGTTGGCGTAACGCAGAATCTCCGGCTGTCCGGCGTAGCGTTGCGACCACGCCCATCGCTGCTGTAGCTCATCAGAAAACTGGTAGGAGTACTCCATACTTTCGACATCGCACTGGCATCCTGGATAACGATTCCAATACCAGGTGCCACCAACGTCGCTACCGCGCTCTATACCCTGCGCGCTGAAGCCGTTTTTTTGCAGCATATGCATCATATACATGCCGCCAAAGCCGGCTCCGACAACGACCGCGTCAACATCACACTGTTTATTCAATGACATTCTCATTCGCTTGTAGTGGGTAACTCTCTATCAGTGTAGAAGAGCTGCTGGCCGGTGTCATTCGCGGACCTCAGCGATCAGAAACAGGTTTTTGCTGCCCTCGACCCATAGCGGCTCGCACTGTGTTGTCGATTTCTCTGAGTGTCTTGCTGAAACCCACAAATGCAGCCGTGATGACAACAAGCGCAACACACGCACCCATGATTGCATTGCCAGCGCCATAGTGGTCGGCAGCGATTGCCATAGGGAACACACCCAGTGGCGTCAGCCCGAACGACATCATCATGAAGCTGCTCATTCGCCCTCTGACACTGTCATCCACCAGAATCTGGATGGTGGCATTATTCACCGTCTGGAAAGCGCTCGCACAAAGGTTCGCCACTACAAGCGGGACCAAAGCCAGATAAAAAATGCTCGTCTGGGTAAACACAAATAGAAAGAAGCCAAAACCAAGCGCCGTGATGACCATAAGGCGCAACCTTTCTGTTCTATCTCCGCGCCGCGCTATCCAGATAGAACCCAGCACCCCGCCAATACCACCCGCTCCCATCAGAATACCAAGGCCACTCTCACCCGCCTGCCAGTTCTGCTCCACCAGCATCACCAGCAAATTCTGAAAAGGCATCGCAAGAAACATCGGCACAAGACCAAAGATCAGGCAGATCAGAACAGGCTTGTTGCGCCTGATGTATTGAAACCCATAGGAGATATCCGCCAGCAGTGGTTTCTGGCCACCGTCCGGCTGAACCGCTGTGTTTCGGTTGACGAACAACATACAAACAACCGCAGCGCCGTAAAGTACGGTAGAGACACTGTAGGCAGCGATAACGGAATACTGCGAGATAATAATCCCCATCATTGCAGGGCCAGCCACGCGACTTAGATTCATTGCGCCGCCGGATATCGCCATCGCACTTTGAATCCGCGTTGGACCCACCACGTTGACAGTAATTGCCATCCTCGCGGGCATGATAAAAGGAAAGGCACAACCGGCAATAAATGCAGTCAGCAGCAGGTGCCAGAACTCCAGCTTACCCAGCAGCATGAGCGTCAGTATGAAAATCTCGTTAATCGTAATCAGGCACTGGCCAATAATGACCAGCTGACGCCGCTCTACGCGATCGGTGACAGCACCCCCGATCATTGAAGCAAAGATCATCGGCACGGCAACAACAAGATTGATGTACGCAAGCGATTGGGCGAGTCCTGTCAGATCCCAGGCTAGAATCGTCCTGGTTAGAACCTGCCCCTGCATGGCAAAGAAAAAGGCAACATTGCCAGCAAAGAGCCAACGAAATTCCTTTATCGACAGCACCGACATAGCGGCGGACTGACCTTCAGGTGGCTCTGGAGCGACTGTGGTGATAGCGAAAATTCCCTGGGCAACGTCGCCGGGCTGCGACACGACCCGAGTCTGTGAGCTGAATCCCCTTGCGGGTAAGACACTCCCCTCGCATGCCTTGTATGAAAGGTTCGGGCTTGTTAAGACTTACCCAGTATAGCCCAAGACCAAGACGTCGCGCGCAGCGGATATTGGCTTTGTCAGATGACACGCCCCAACAACCCGATACTGATAATAAACGTGAGCAAGCAGGCGCCCGCTCTCACGGCATTGTAGCGAGTCCAAACAGCCAGGTAGTTATTCCAGACACGTTCGCCCGCAGCACTTTTGGCGTCCACGCTTCCCAGCGAATCATTGAGCGGTACATTTTTCGCCGCTGTCACGCCAAACATGCAGAAGAAATAGATTGCTCCCGCCGTGAAGAGTTCAAACGCACCATCGTCTCCCCAGTACCAGAGACCGAGCAGCATCATGACGAACGAGACGAAGGTCGACGCAAAAAACAACGGCATGAACAGCGACCGCAAAATCGTTGTGTTAATTGCATTCATCGCGTTGATACCCTCGTGCGTATCGATGTTTGCCAGGGCGCGCATGATGAAGCTGGAAAAAGCGAAGTAGGTCCCTGCCAGCAAACCGCTGCCCAACACGCTGGCCCATATAAGTGCCTTGACTAACAGACTCTCCATTAGCTGTGCTCCTTGCTTGGTTGCCAGATGCCAGTCGAGACTGTCTTACGGACGTATTCTTTAAAGTCTGTCGCTGGTCTGCCCAGTGCTTCGCGAACGCCATCCGTCGTACGCGCATTGCGCCCATCGAACAAGAGCGTGAACAGTTCACTTAACAACTCACACATTTCTGAAGGTACGCCTTGTGATGCGGCCACTTGCAAATACTCATCAAGATCGACTTCGGTTAAGGTCACCTCGTGACCGACCTCTGCTGAAATAGCCTCGATGCAATCGGCGAACGTCATCAGTCTGGGTCCGGTGACTTCAAACAAGCGATTTCTGAGCCCAGGTTCCATCAGCGACGCGACAACAACATCAGCGATATCATCAATATCAACAAAAGGTTCCTGTGCTTCGCAGTAAGGGAGAACAACCTCGCCTCGCGAGATACCGTCTTGCATAAAATCCTCGCTGAAGTTTTGTGCGAACCAACTGGCCTGGACAATATTCCATGCGATACCACTGTTTCTCAGCGCCTGCTCGGCAGCTGCAGCCCCTTCCTCACCTCTGCCAGATAGCAGGACGATATGCTGAATCCCGGCATCGATCGCCATAGCTGCGAAAGTTGCGATATGGTTTGCCGCTTCTGGCACAGATAAATCCGGGTGATAAGTCAGATACGCGGCACTCACGTCACAGAGCGCTGCTGGCCAGCTTTGTGGCGCCGACCAGTCAAAGGGGATCTCAGTTGATCTTGATACCCCGCGCGTGGTCTGTCCCGCTGCCTTTAGTTTCGCTTCGACTCTGCGGCCCGTTTTGCCCTGACTACCGACAATGAGTATTGGTTTATTCGACATCATTTGACTCCTTCATGGTTTTTTAGTGAGTGGCCTTAACTTCGAAAGAGAGTTTGCGGTGACTTGAATAGACTTAGAATGCTCCTGAATCCATAATTATTGACTAATCGTCTATTTCGAGTGTGCTGTGAACCAAAAGCTGACGACACCCAGAGTTGAAACGGCACTGCTTCCAAGTCTCGATCCGCTGGCGGATCCTCTGCGTTTATTAAATCTGACCGGGGTGTTGCACTGCCGCGCAGAGCTATCTGCGCCTTGGGGCCTTGATATACCCCGAATCGCTAATTGCATCGCTGTTCATGTGGTAACGAGAGGACAGTGTTGGTTGGACATCGCAGGTCAACCTTCACGGCGGGTTCTGGCAGGTAGTCTGGTAATCGTCCCACACGGTAGCGCCCACCAACTGCGCAGTTCACCCGAAGCAAAAGTCACTGCGCTAAACGAAATCCCGATTCGCCAGATTACAGACCGCTATGAACACATGCAGTTCGGGGGTGGCGGCTCACTGACCACCATAAGCTATTGTGGCATTCGTTTTGATCCAATCGGCGCTGATCGCTTGCTGCGAGTACTGCCGCTGGTTCTGCAGGTAGACACGGATGCCGGAGAAGACACCTGGCTTCGGGATACGGTGCGGTTCATCGCACAGGAGGCCGATTCTACCCGCCCGGGAAGTGAAAAAATTATCACCAGTCTTGCGGACATACTTTTGGTTCAGGGTATTCGTGCGTGGCTGGATTCTTCAGAAGAACAAGGCTGGCTGGCCGCATTGCGTGATCGATACATCGGCCAGGCGCTGGCGGAAATTCATCGTTCACCCGGTAGCCAGTGGACCGTAGAAAGCCTGGCCCGACAAGTAGGATTATCACGGTCCGCATTCTCTGAACGGTTTACTCGCTTGGTCGGCCAGACCGTCATGCAATATCTCACCGAGTGGCGAATGCAGGTTGCAAGAACAAGATTGATCAACACGACACAACCCATTTTGGATATCGCCGAAGCCCTGGGATACCAATCCGATGCCGCATTCAGCCGAGCATTTAAGCGCGTTTTCAACATGCCCCCCGGCAAGATCAGGCGGGGTCAGGATCAGGCGGGGTCAGAGTAAATAACCAGAGTAAACTTCTGCACAGAATGAAATTGGATGTTCTCGTCTGCAGGCTTTGTCGGCTAACCCTGCTCCCCACGCCCTATTAGTTGCGCGATAGTCATAGGGCCTGCGTTCGACCTGGCTACCCGAGGCAACGCCAAGCACTTCGTTCACTGGACGATAAGTCACAAAGATCTGTATATTCAGTTATGTCTCAACATATGAACTTGAAACAGCGCAGACGGCATCGTGAACTCACCGATGAGTTTGCTCGCCTTAAACCCAAGCTGCCGCCATTTGACTACGAGCCTGGTAAAGACCCCGAGCAGGATGAAAAGTACAAAGAAGTCATCGAATCATTTAACAAGGTGGTAGAAGAAATTCACGATCTAGAAGAGTCAACGAAGCAAGGTCATTGATCCATCTCTGTGCAGGACTAGCCGCTTATCCTTAGCATTTACCAGCGCCCGACTGAACAACGCGCCTGCTGTTTGGATTCGTCATTCATATCTATCAGGTACGTCTATGAAACTTATTACCGGAGATTTAAGCCCCTATTCAGCCAAGATACGCATGCAGCTCTATGCCATGGGCATCGATGATATTGAGTTCGACCTGCCAATTAAAATGTTCTACCAGGGCAGGTTATCTGAATACTCTCCTATCGGTCGTATACCGGTACTGGAAGTTGACGAAGGCATTATTCCTGAATCTGAAGTGATCGCAGAGTACCTGGACGACCTGTATCCGAATCAGGCAATGCTTGGAGACTCTCCCTGGATTCGTTCCCAGGTAAGGCTTGTGTCACGCATTGCTGACATCTATCTGATGAACAACATATTTATGGTGCTCCCCCAGGTTAATCGAAAGACGCGGGTAGATGCGATCAGAGACCTTTTGATAGGTCAGGTCACTCGAGGCATGGGTGCATTGGAGCAGCATATCGGGACGGGTGATTTTGCTGTGGGCGAACAGTTGACGCGCGCTGATTGCAGTCTTGTTCCCGCGTTGTTTCTCTGTGAGCGCACGGTGCCGATGCTGGATGTCGACAATCCTATTCTGTCCACCACTAAGGTAGCGGCTTATTGGGAAAAGATTCAATCCAATGAGTTTGCCCACAAAGTTCTCGAAGAGATGACGCGAGGTCTGAAGGCAAGACAGGACGGCACGGAGCGTAAAATGATTGAGAATGCCGTCGCAAAATAGATGCATCGACCTTAACTTTGGGGTCATATAACTTTGGGGTCAGGACCAAGTGCCAGGTCCAACCGACATGAAACGCAGACTTTCCGGCCGACCAACCACTGCCTTTCTTACGTCACCGGACCGGACTCATCACCATAGTTTGAAGATGTCACTTCTTCTTAGGTTCTGCCCAGCAAACCATCCGACGCCCATCGTCCAGCGCGGTAACAACAGACAGGCCTAGTTCACACGCGATGACGATATGGCCACCCGTGTTAAGCGCCTTCGCGAAGGCGCCAGGAAATTCGGTGTTGCAGCGCAGGCATGGATATTCATGACAAATCACCCGCTTCTAGTGATGACGCCTACGACCGATTATAACTTTGGGGTCAGGACCAAGTGCCAGGTCCAACCGACATGAAACGCAGACTTTCCGGCCGACCAACCACTGCCTTTCTTACGTCACCGGACCGGACTCATCACCATAGTTTGAAGATGTCACTTCTTCTTAGGTTCTGCCCAGCAAACCATCCGACGCCCATCGTCCAGCGCGGTAACAACAGACAGGCCTAGTTCACACGCGATGACGATATGGCCACCCGTGTTAAGCGCCTTCGCGAAGGCGCCAGGAAATTCGGTGTTGCAGCGCAGGCATGGATATTCATGACAAATCACCCGCTTCTAGTGATGACGCCTACGACCGATTAAGGCATCTCACAAGTCATGCGGCACATAGCTCACCACTATCTTCAACCTTTAGACCTGGCACTTGGTCCTGACCCCAGGATTAGCGCTTAGGCGTGTTGTAGTACTTCAGGAACTCAGCGGGGTCATGGTCCCTGAGTTCCGTCTTGGCGATACCAGGCAAGTGCACTTCGCTGGGGCCATCGGCAATACTCAAGTGCATGCCCAGCCCAAACAGTTTAGCCAATGGTGTCTGGTTGGAAACACCCATGGCACCATGTACGCGAAGGGCCCGCTCGGAAACGTTTTGCAGCAGTTCAGTGCCGACAATTTTAAGCATACCAATTTCCTTGCGAGCACCTTTTACGCCCTTTTCATCAAGCGCCTGAGCCGTGTGCATACAGAGCAGCCTCGCCTGGTCTATCTCGATTCTGGAGCGACCGATATCATTGGCGACACTGCCGTGCTCATGCAGATGCTTACCAAAAGCAACCCGTTCTTTGGCCCGCGAAATCATCAAGCCGAGTGCTACCTCAGCCATCCCCACGCAACGCATGCCGTAGTGAATTCTCCCAGGCCCCATTCGGCTCTGCATCACTGCAAAGCCTTCGCCCGGCTCACCCAACAGATTCTCGGCAGGCACACGGACGTTATTCAGCAGAATCTCAGGATGGCCGCCAATATGGTAGGCATTCATGACTGACGTATCCTGGAGTATCTCAACCCCAGGCGTATCCAGGGGTATAATGATACAGCCGTGTTGTTTGTGACGATTTGGATTCTCAGGATTAGTCTTGCCGATAAGGATCATAAATCGACAATTCGGATGCATTGATAAGGAAATAAACCACTTTCGACCATTGATCACATAGTCATCGCCATCGCGGACAATCCGGGTTTCATAGTTGGTGGCGTCGGAGGAGGCAACCTCCGGTTCTGTCGCGGCGAAGCAGGACTGGCACTCTCCTTCCAGCAACGGACGCAACCATTTTTCCCTCTGCTCCTCATTTGCCGCTGCACCGAGCAGTTCCATGTTTCCGGTCACCGGCGCATTGCAGTTAAACACCTCGGAAGCCCAGGGGAGCTTCGCCATCTCTTCGCAAACGGGTGCGAATTCTGCGTTGCTGAGCCCGACGCCGGGTTCGTCATCTCTCAAATGAGGAAAAAACAGGTTCCATAGACCCTGTTCCTTGGCCTTTGCCCTGAGGTCACCGACAAAAGCGAGCGCCTCAGGATCATTGCGACGATCACTGGTGCTGACTTCCAAATATCGGTCGTTCATGGGCCAGATGTGCTTGCCCATGAAGTCTACAACCCTTGCCCTTATTTCCTCTGATCGCTTACTCGGTGTGAATTCCATAATTTTTCTCGCTACTCGTTATTGTCCGCTGAACTCAGCCTTCTTAAGCACCAGGTGGCCCTGCCCCTATCCTAATGTCGCCGAACACGCCCTGTCGATATTACCTGCCGCTTAACAGTCGGGCCGCTATCGCCAGAGATAACAAATAGATCCCCGTTACGCCCCTGTAGTTGGGTGGGGATCCCGGCTTTTGCGGCGATCATAGCATTGTGTGTCATGTGCTCGGTTTCACCGTGAACAGGAATCGCAATGTCAGGCCTGACCCAATTGTAGAGCTGGGCGATCTCTTCCTGGTAGGCATGTCCCGATGCATGAATAGGTAGTTGGTATTCGTCAGCCAGCACCACGTCAATACCCCGGTCACGAAACAGCAAAGTTAACGCTTCGATGTCTGCTTCATTACCTGGGATTGCTCTGGCACTCATCACCACTGTGTCATCGGCCTCGAGGTTCAAAGACGGATGTTGATCCTTTGCAAGTCGGCCAAGCGCCGCGCCTGGCTCACCCTGACTACCGGAGGCAATGACAAGCACTTCGTCAGCTGGCAGGTATCCGAGGTCATCGATGTCGATGGGGACAAAACTCTCGTCAAGATAACCACAGGCTTTTGCCGCCGCCGTCATTTCATTTAACGATCTACCCATCACCCCGATGTATCGGCCACACGCAGCGGCGATAGTGCCGAGAGTTTGTAGGCGAGCCACATTGCTGGCAAAACAGCTCACGACCACTCGGCCGGTAGCCTGGTGCACAATTTGTTGCAACCCGCGCTGAACGTCCTGCTCTGAAACTGATACCCCCGGTGTGGTTGCGTTGGTGGAATCACAAACCACCGCATCAACATGACCCAGGTTCTCGAACAGGGTCTGTTCAAAGGCGGGACCAATCACCGGCCCACGATCTATCTTCCAGTCTGCGGTATGCAGGACCACAGCAGCATCAGTTCGAATAAGCAACGCATGTGTTTCCGGCGTGGAGTGTGTGATCGGCAACCACTGCACATTAAAAGGGCCGATATCCAAAGTCTCATGACTGTCTACTGTCACGATCTGGACATCCTGAAGACCTCGCTCTGTAAAATTTCGTTTCAGGATGAAGGCGGTAAACGGCGTGGTGTAAATAGGTACGCGGCACTGTTCCCAGACTTCAATCATGGCACCGATGTGATCCTGGTGAGCGTGCGTCGCGATGATGCCTGCGAGCTGGTTGCGACGTTCCCTAATAAATGTGGGATCAGCCATCACTGTGCTGCGCCCTTCAAAGGTCACGCCACAGTCAACCATCAACCAGGCATTATGGTAACCATAGAGATTCAGGTTCATGCCAATTTCGCCACAACCGCCCAGTGGCAGGAAACAGAGCTCGTTGTTATTTAGGTTCAGCTGCATCGAATTCGGTTTGGAGGCCTGATCTTAAGACGCCGGATTGATCGGCACCAATGAGTGGTTGACGGGGATACCTTAACGGCGGCAATCATATATCGAAAGGATTGCACCGTCGCACAAGAAAAGTCCGACAACTCAGGAATTGCGACTCAATCGCCGGTTAAAAACCCAAGCATCAAACGAATTTTTACACTGACCCCAATTATCCTATTGCGCCTTCCCGGGCGAGCAGCTGCATATCTTCGATTTCCAGCCCAAGCTCGCTTAGGACTTCAACCGTGTGTTCTCCGACTGCTGGGGATGGATATCGATGTGAATTTGGTGTGCCGCCAAATTGCACGGGCGGCCTCGGTTGACGCATCCGCCCCCCTTCCGGGTGATCGATCGCTTCGATCACACCCATCGCCAGAACCTGGGGATCATTCGGAACATCCGCACGCGTGTTGACGCGAGCCATGGGGATTTCATTGGCCTCAAGAATCTCAGTGAGTTGTGCCGTTGAGTACTGACTGGTGTCAGCCCCAAGGCGATGCGTCACAACGGCGCCATCGTTTGTCTTGTTGATCTCGTACATATCCGCTAGATCACCGGCATAGTGAACATCGTCACCTTCAAAGCTGTAGTTCCACATCAGGTCCGGCCAGTTGAAGTAGATTCCGGCATCCAGCATGGAAAGTTTAATGTGCTGCCCACCCGCGCCGTTGGCGCGAGCGAAGAGCGCGGCCGTAATGCCTTGCGCGGCGATCAGCGCCGTGACCTTGTCATAAATGATCGAACGCACCATCTCCGGGTTTTCCTGCGACTGGGCGTCAACCACACCACTGATACCCTGTATGACATAGTCAAAAACTCGCTGTTCTGCATAGGGCCCGACTTCACCCATACCGCTGATCGATGCGTAGATCAGTTCGGGTGCGACCGCTGTTAACGCGTCATAACCGAGGCCGAGTTTGTCCATCTTTCCTGGTCTATAGTTCTGAATGACGACATCACTTGTCCCGGCAATCAACTTCGCAATAGCGGCGCCTTCCGGATGCTTCAGATTTAACCCCACCGAGCGTTTGTTACGATTTATCATCGAGAAAATAGCACTTACGCCGTTGCGCTGTGCGCCCAGACCACGAATCCCGTCACCCCAGCCTGGCGGTTCCACCTTGATGACGTCTGCACCCTGATCCGCCAGCACCACGGCAGCCATCGGTCCAGAGACAACCGAACAGAGATCCAGAACCCGCACGCCAGATAGAGGGCCGGCAGTTGTCAAAGCACGATCACTCAATCGGACGCCACCAATAGGATCTTCAGGACGGCGCCATTAAATTCAATGACGTCACCGCTGACAATTTTCTTCCGCCGCCGCGTCTCTACAACTTGATTAACCTTCACCTGGCCGTCTCCAATGAGCAGCTTCGCCTCACCGCCGGTGGCAACTAAACCCTCAAACTTCAGAATTTTGTAGAGTTCGACAGGTTCGCGGGTAATTTCAACTAGTTGCATCTGACGCAGGCTTCTCTTGGTAGTCGTAATGAGGGACGAAAGTCCATTATGGAACAATCCCGGGCTGGTGACCTAACGGTCGCCAATAAAAAAGCAGCAGGAATTGGCTTTAGTTCCTGTCCACCATATCCTTGCCGAGTCGACGCCAGGTGAGCAGGAAGAACAGCGAACTGGCAGCATAAAGGGAGGCCATAATGACCATGGCTGATTGAAGACTCTGGGCGTAGACGTCGCTGCAGGCATTCTGCAGATTGCTACTCAACTCTCCTATCACCGCGGGATGACATTGATTTCGCGACAGTTCTTCAGCCGCAACGCCCAGTTCATTGATGCCGCTGACAAAGAAAACGTCTGAGATGGCACCAATAAAAAGCGGGCCAAAGCCATAGCCGACCAGATTAGCGATGAACAGCAGCACTGCCGTCGCGGTCGCACGCACACGCATGCTCACAACGCCCTGGCCAATCGTATATTGAGCGGCAATATAGCCGTACTTCACGAACCCACCAATAATCAGGCCAATGGCAGCAAACAGCAGACTTTGTGTCGTGAAGGCAAAAATATAAAACGGAATCGATAGGGCTAAACCTATGGCCGGCACCCAGGCGATTGCACCCGGGTGCTTTTGGTACAGTTTTGTTGCCAGCCAACCCGTCGCAAACGTACCGATCGCGGCTGACAACGATACCGGCGTGTTGATCCAGATAGCCGCCTCACCCGTGGTGATACCGTGCGTTCGAACCAGAAAGATAGACTGAAACGAAGAGATGCCGTAGCCACAGAAGGCAGCGACTGTTGCGCCACCTGTCATCAGCCAGAACGCCGGCTTGGACATTAGTTCACGGATCGCCTCTCGAAGATCAACCTGCTCCTTGGACTCCCTGTTCGCTGGGTCTGTATAACCGCGTGGCGGCTCTTTGACCGTTAGCTTAAAAACAATGGCGATCAGCAGGCCCGGCAAACCCACGACAAAAAACGCCGTCCGCCAGTCGAACACATCGGTGACCCAACCACCAATCAGATTGGCGAACATCGTGCCGAGTGTTACGCCCATCGCGTAAACGCCCAGCGCCTGTGATCTATCGCGTGGTGCGTAGTAATCGGCGATCAAAGAATTGGCCGGTGGCGTACAGCCTGCCTCGCCAATACCAACACCGACGCGACACATCAGCAGTATCCAGAACGCGCCGATGGTGATTGACCCCAGGGTGACCTCGGTTGCAAGCCCGCAGAGCGCCGTCATCAGAGACCACAAGGCAACACAGACCGTCATAATCCAAACCCGGTTAGCCCTATCGGCATAACGGGCCAGGGGGATGCCCACAATGGTGTAGAGCAGCGCGAAACCGAAACCGGTAAGCAGACCGAATTGGGTGTCTGAAATGCCCAGCTCCGGCACAAGTTCCGGACCGACGACGGCGAGCAGACCGCGGTCAACAAAATTCATTATGTAGATAAGCGTCAGGGCGGAGAGCACATAGGTTCGGTAACGTTTGGTACCAAAACCTGTGATCTTATGCTGAGCGTCACCTTCTTCTGATGGGGTGGCTACTGTCATATTTTCTCAAGGGGTATCTAGATTTGCGCCCTGAAGCCAAATGGAATTTTTACACTGACCCCAATTATTCTGAACACATCGCGGGAGGTGCTCAAAAAGGAATGTCGTCGTCAAAATCATCAGATGGAGGTGGACCAAAATCTTCGGTCGGCGGCGGGCCGAAGTCTTCCGATGGTGGAGGCCCCGAGTTTTCCGCCGATACAGGGCCTCGATTCCCGCCACCATTACCACGGCTGGCATCAGGCGTGAAATCATTCACCGAACAGTAATAGGTGCCACTTCTCGATTCTTTTAGATCCAGTCGCACTTTTTCACCGTCTTGTGCACTCAGCCAGTTTTGCAGCTCACTGATATTGATTTCCAGTGCGGCTTTAACAAAGTCGGGTGCATTAGCATGGGGTTTGTATGCTCTAAGCCCGTCGACGAATTTCATTTCTTTACTCATACTGCCCTCATCGTTTGCGATGCTTCATTAAAACAGAATTTAACAGGCTCGGGTGATAGTTCGTCGGTGCAGCGCTTCGCCACTAAATCAGTTTGTCAGAAGATCGGGGCACTGTGACAGCATCGAGACATTGTCACCTGGGGACCGTTGATCGGAGCGCATCAAACGGCAACCCGCTAGATTCAGCAGAAGCCCTTGCCCTATTCATGTTGCTCGTGTCATTTCTGCTTGGCATGCCACCAGCTTCATACCCGGAAACCATCGAAAATGGCAGACTAGTCAAACTGCGAGAAGGATTTTCTTTTTTCCTGAACACGTTCGACATGGGTCGGATTCGCAAGTTTCTCTTCCTTGGTCTGCCAATAGTTGATCTGCGCGTTACTGCTACACGGGCCCGGCCATGGGTCGACAGGTTTATAGAACCCCTTGTCCCAAACCTCAAAGTGCAGGTGGTGACCCGTACTGTTACCTGAACTTGCCAAATAGCCCAGGACATCGCCCCGCTCGACGCTATCGCCCTTTTTAACCGTGACCGAGCCTGTTCGTAAATGCGCATAGTAGGTCGCAAAAGTGTGAGGGATACCCTCATGCCTGAGCACCACATAGTTTCCGCCTGTAAAGCACCAGAAACAGCTCCCGGCACTACCGTTGCAATAGGGCCCCAGTGCAGAACAGGTCGTTGTCCCGTGGTTGTAACCCGGTTGCAATGGTCCTGGTGGGTTGCGGTTACAGTCCGGGTGCTCGGCATTCGGACAGTTGTCGTACTTACCGTCGTGAACGAACATCACCTCGCCAGGCGCGGCGGCAATGGCCTCATGTTGCCCATTTATCTGTTCTTGCCTGACCACCAGGTCCGTTCCACGATGGCCTTCGTAGCCCGGCGGCCCGCAATTGAAGGCAAGATTCTGCTCATCAATATCCGCATAACCAATTTTAGGGTGGAGGCAGTTCCGCTCACTGCCATCTTCGCATCTGACCGGCCAACTGAGCGGCCCCGCTGACACAGACAAAGATACAAACAACGGAATCAACAGCAAGCAAACGAAAAACATGTTGATACTCAAATTTGACCACTCAATCAGCGCGATAAAAGATAATCCTATCAAAACAACAACCCACCTTCGGCAGTATCAACAGCAATTCCGGGGTCAGAGTAAAGGGTCAGAGTAAAGGGTCAGAGTAAAGGGTCAGAGTAAAGGGTCAGAGTAAAGGGTCAGAGTATGGCGCACGCCACGCGGATTAAAGCTGGTCCTTTATTCGATTCTTCAAGTAAAAACTGGCTGAATAACACTTGCATCACCACTGGTGACAAGCGCACAGTGCCTTTGGGCTAATGAGGGAAGCCACTTTTGAGTGAATCTAAAAACCAGGACGCTGAGTGGTCGCAGGCCTCGTCTAAGGATCAGCCGGCGCAAAGCGTTGCAGTAACGCCTCTGAGCAAAGCGAAGATGGCGCTATACGGCCTCGTCAATCTACCCACGTCGATCGTTGGTCTGCCAATTGCGATCTATATTCCCGCCTTTTACTCGCAAAATCTTGGACTGTCTCTTGCCACCGTCGGTGCGTTGATTGCACTGTCTCGACTCACCGATGTGTTTACCGATCCCGCTATTGGCATTGCCTCTGATCGCTGGCAAACCCGTTTTGGACGGCGTAAACCCTGGATGGTAGCGGGCATACCTTTGATGCTGCTGTCTTTGTGGATGCTGTTCGTTCCTAACAGTGCGTTTGCCGTTAGCCTATGGGCGCTACTAGGCGGGCAGGAAATCACTAACCTGTATTTGTTCGTCTGGATCAGCGCGCTATATCTATCGTTCACCCTGGTTGATCTGCCCTATCGCGCCTGGGGTGCTGAACTCTCTGTCGATTACGACGAACGCTCTCGTGTCACCGGCTGGCGCGAAGCTTTCGGCTACGGCGGCACGCTGATGGCGCTTTCCATACCGCTACTTATGGCTGTCGTGCTTGGCAGGCCGGGCGCCGACAATGCACTACTGGCCATTGCTGTGGTCGTGGTTTTTCTGCTGCCACTGCTAACCGCACCCGCGCTGCTGTTTGTCAGCGAGAAGTCCGCTTTAAAGGCACCGGCTGCACAGAATGTGTCTTGGAAGCGGGGTTTGAAGATCGTCTGGGCGAATGGTCCTTATCGACGTCTGGTGATCAGCCTGTTGTTTCTGGTTGCTGCCGTCAGCATGACCGCCACCCTGTCGTTCTTCTTTGTGAACGCGGTGATGGAGCAGCCATTCGATCGTTACGCACTCTTTATCCTGGCCTACTACCTTTCAAGCAGCCTGGCGATTCCGATCTGGTTTGCTATTTCCAGACGTATCGGCAAACACAAGACCGTGGTTCTCGGCATTATCTGGTTATCCCTGTGGAGCGCGGTTATCCCGCTGCTCGGTCCTGAGCAATTCTGGCTGTTCTTCGTCATTATGTTATTAAAGGGATCTGCCGTCGGGGCGCTGGTATTTTTACCAGCTTCTATGGCGGCAGATGTCGTGGACCTGGATACCCTGCGCACAGGCGAACAACGCACGGGTCTGTATTTTTCGTTGTGGGGAATGGTCAATAAAGGTGCCGTGGCGCTTGGCGTCTTGCTGGCCACCAGTGGCGTTGCCTGGTTTGGTTTCGACCCTACCCTGACGACCGACAATACCGATGCAGCCAAGATGTCGGTCGCCGTGCTCTACAGCATTGGACCGGCTGTTCTGGCCTGCGTCGCCTTGCCGTTGTTATGGAAGTATCCGCTGTCAAAAGAACGTCAGGCACGCATGCGCGCGCACATTGAACGGCGCGACAATCGTAGACTTCAGGCAAGCGCTATCGTCAAAGCTTAAAAGGGGTCAGAGTAAGGTGCCGGAGTAAAACTCAAATCGGATCACGCCTGAGCGATTCGAATTTTTCTCTGAATGTTTGGCTACCGAGTATCAGACCCTTGATTGAACAATGCCGGATATTAAAGAGGGTTCTCGGACTTAGCGGATTGCGGACGAGTTCACGATAAATGCGACAGCGCTCATCCGAGTCTTCCGCCAGCGCAAGATAAAGGGGGTGTGGTGTCCACAGTCTCATTTGTCGGCCAAACGCATGGGCATAATAGCTGGACCATTTGTAATCGGCGGGATCGATCACCATGCCGGCTCGCACGGGGTTCAGCTCAATATACCGCAGGCAGGCAAGAAGATAGCGTTCGCTTTGCACCATAGAGGATCTGAATCGCCCCTCAAACAGAGTTCCACTCCGAGCATATCGTTCGTTAAAGCTTCTGACGTAAAGACGACCGATGTACTGCATAAGCCTTGAGGCGCCATCCGCGGTACTCGGCGTAAGAAGCAGATGTACATGATTGGTCATGAAAACCCAGCAATGAACATCGACGGCGTATTTATCCGCACCCTCGGTCAGCCAGTTAATGTAAGCGGCGATATCTCTGTCAGAGCCAAAACAGGTTTGGCGGTTGTTACCTCTCTGAATGATATGAAGCGGATAACCTGGAACTGAGAGTCGAGGACGTCTAGGCACTGTGCTAACTCAAAATTGGTTCCGCTCAACATAGGCAAGATAGTGAGCAGAGCGAAGAGAAAACCTCTAAACAACAAGTAAGCTAGAATCCATCCATTGTGTGAGCTTACCTTGACCCTTTACTCTGACCCTTTACTCTGACCCCGCTGCTTGGTTTTTGTGATTTAAGATTGATAGATGATCGACTGTTTCGTTATTAACGTTCCGAATGAAAAAGACCGGCAGGCCCACATGGTGGCGTTGCTGGCGCGGCATGAGATGCCGTTTCAGTTCTGGGCGGGCACTCGAGGCGCGAGCCTGACGCCTGAAACTGTGATTCAAGATCAAATCGTCACTCAAGAGTTCTTTGATGTCTCCGACCAATCGACGGCGGTACAACTCAACAAAGTGGGTTGTGCTATGAGTCATCGAAATCTCTGGCTGCATTACCTCGAGCATTTTGGCCTTTCAGAAAAACCGCTCCTGGTACTCGAAGATGATGTCGACTTTGATCTGAATGAGGCGCTGGGCCCTACGATAGAGAAGCTAGCCCAGGGTGCACCCGCAGAAACCGATATTGTCTACCTTGGCTATACAGCAGAAGCCGACGATTGCGCGCGACATTCAGAACTCTTTCATGAGGTTCGTCGCCCAAGAGGTATGTTTGCCTATCTCATCTGGAACCAGGGCATAAAGAAAGCGCTGGATGCGGTCTTCCCGATGACATTGCCCATTGACGAGCTCATGTCACGCGCGATCCAACGAGGTGCTTTGAATGCCCTCAGCGTCAAACCCGCGATGGCGGTTCATCGCGACCTGTTTGAATCCACGATCTGGCGCAGCGACTAGCGGCGGCGCGATCTCACCGACGCTTTATCGCCAGGAGCCCAGATGACGATGACGACCGAACCGGCCTATCTGGCACGGGGCCACCTCGGCGTATCTCTCGCACTGACAACGTGAAGCGACATCAGCTTCGGGATAGAACAGGTCAATGTTTGCATCCGGGTATTCTTTAACGTAATCGTGATAAAGCGTGGACAGGATGCCTGGCCCCGTCGTTTCAAGCACGTCATCTTGCGAGCTGATAGATTGGGTCGAGTTATCTGCGATGCTTTCTATCACGGAGTGCAGAAACGGATGGCCAGGAATAGAGCCAAAGGCATAATTGCCAATACGAACCGCATCACGATTCCCCCGCATTGCCAAAGCCTCGGGGCTCATCACTTTCTCACACGGGAAAAAGCAATCAACATCTTCGCCGAGCTCAGTAAAAGATCGCGCGAGGACAATATCAAGGTCGAGGTAGATGCCGCCCATCTTGAAAACCACCAGCAGCCGAAAGAAATCACATCGTTGGATCATCAGCGGAAACTCAACGTAGCTATCCGCAAACTCCGGCGCATGCCGAAGGATGAACTCGAGCATGCTCTCATCCGTCCACCATTTAATTTCCCAATCGGGGTGTAAGTCTTTTAATGCCTGCAACAAAGGTTCGGCCATGGCCGGCACTTTTTCTTCCTTCCATGTCAGATGAAAAACTCTTGGTATCTTTGATACCCCGGGTCCTGCAAGCATTGCCTGATGCAATCGGTCCGAATAGTTAATGGCTTCTGTCGGCCCTTTCCACCAGGAACCGGCAAACAAGTGAACCGCGAGCGCACCCTGGGTTTTTCTTCGAAACGCTCGATGATCTTGAGTCGCCAGCCACTGCTCTACTTCCTCATAGGCAAGTGGGCAAAAGTATCGTGCGTCAGCAAGGGATACCTGCTGTTGATCGCCATAGGCCTCGTAGACTTGTGTCAACATAAAGGGGCCTGTCGTGCTGAGGATTTCAGTATTCGGGTTTTCGTGGGTATTGGGTCTTGGTAGCTCAGCAAGAATTGCATCAAAAAATGGATGTTCCGCAACTGTTGCCATAAAGGCATTGGAAACGATGAAGGGCTTGTTGTGAATCTCGCAGTGCGCGGGAGGTTCAAGTGCGAATAAAATTTCACTGGCAGCCAGCATATTTTCGATACTTTGCAGTGGCAGATAATCCAGATCTATGTACACGCCGCCATACTGATAGAGAAAAAAGTAACGCGCAGCATCGGCTTTCTGAATGGGATGTTCAAAACCATCGTATATGTCCAGATAATCCGGAAAACTATTGGCAATGAGCTCGCGGTTGTCCGCGTCCGTCCAGAGCCGATAGGCCCAACCAGGATGCAACGCTTGCCATCGCAAGCTCAGTTCTTCCAAGTGGGGCGGAAGGGTTTTCTCCTTCCAGGTCTGATGAATGATTCTTGGAATCTTCACGCCAAAGCATCAATCGCGGATGGGAATTTTTAACACGCCATCATCGTGAGGCATCAAAACGACGTCAAAATCGAAATCGTAACCGGATAGATAGGCCACCAGTGCTTCCCGGTTTTCTTCTAGCCGTTGCCAGCGAAAACGTTTCCAGTCCGATATCGCGGCATGATGATCACGACCCCAGACGTTGTCCCCATTGTACGTGTAGATATACAAGAACCCATGGTTCGCTAATCTTGCGATTTTGCAGCCTCTTTCGGCGATATCGACAATGACAGGCGTGTCCTCACCCCGACCCAGACTGGGATAAGTACCAAGCAGGGCTTTCTTTCCCAATACCGTGCCTTGAATCAGGTCCATCGGTCGTTCCTCGACCGTCCAGTCATCCCAGTAAAAATGATTCTGATCCTTAAACCAGTGTAGCTGGTCGGTTAACAGACAGAAGTCGCTGTCTTCCTCGTTGAGCGTATCGTATTGAGCTTGAAGTCTTTGGGGATGGTAGCGGTCATCATCATCCCACTGGCAAATCAGGGGATAGCTGGATTTTTCTACGGAAATGTTTCGAAGTTCCCCCAGACTGGCGGTTCTTGGTTCACGATATAAGTTAATGTCGTCCCCGGCGTATGCATTGACGACCTCGGTCAGATTTTCATGGAAAGCATCACAGCCATCATGAACGATAACGAGTTCGCGCTGGGTGAACGTTTGTCGATGAAAATCCTGAATGGCCTGTTTCGCCAGTTCGAACTTTTTCTCCTGGGTAACCATCAAACAACTGATCATATTGGTTCTGTTCTTCTGTCAATCAACTTATCGAAAACTTTGGACGGACAAGTAGCCAGTCATCGTGAGAGTTGCGATTAGCATTGATGCACCGCGCCAGAGCAACGGCTCGATCTAAGCAAGTCCTACTTGTAACATTTCTCCAACGAAGGATTGCAAACACCTTGAAATCATCAAAGCCCCATACGCCATGTCACAGTCTGTTCTATCAGCGCTCCTCAACATTCACCAAGGCAGACCGCCGTTACCCACAACGCAAAGAATAACTATAAAACCAAGACCATCAAGCGAGGATGGTACGCTATGTGACGTTGCCGCCGGAATCTATCACTGCGAGTCAAATCAAGTGTATCTGTCAGATCAATCAATTCGAAAATCAGACAAAAATGACTGGCTTTTACGCAGGTAGTAGATGGCCAAGCTAAATATTCTCTCTACCGTGATGCGCTTTCTCCAAATAAAGTAGACTAGCCTATCAAAATTCAAAAAAAGAGAGTCACCGTGCAGTTTGATGATGTCCTGCTGGGTCGCCGCAGCATTCGGGGTTACAAACCCGATCCGGTCCCAAAAACACTTATAAAAGAAATCCTGAACCTCGCAATGCGGTCGCCATCGTCGATGAACACGCAACCGTGGAATTTCACCGTCGTCTCCGGTGAACCGCTGGATCGAATCCGCGCCGGCAATACAGAACGCAACCTGGCAGGCGTACCGCATTCTCGAGAGTTCCGCATCGGGCAGGCGTTCGCAGGTGAGCATCGCGACCGTCAGGTCGGTGTTGCGAAACAGTTGTTCGCGGCCATGGGCATCGAGCGCGAAGATAAGGCCGGTCGTCAGGATTGGGTGCTTCGTGGCTTCCGCCAGTTTGATGCACCGGTCTGTGTGATCATCACCTATGATCGCGTCCTGGCAGACAGTGATGATACCCCTTTCGACTGTGGCGCCGTTACAACTGCGCTCGTGAATGCCGCCTGGTCGCGCGGTCTGGGTGCAGTCATTAACAGCCAGGGAATCATGCAGTCCCCTGTCGTGCGTGAGCATGCGCGTATTGCGGATGATCAGGTCATTATGAAGGCGGTTGCCCTGGGCTGGCCTGACGACAGCTTTCCGGCCAACGCGGTCGTATCAGAGCGCAAGAGCGTTGAGGAAGCCACCGTTTTTCTGGGTTTTGACGACTAGACATACGAAATCTGAATCCCGATACGTGAGTATTTCCGTTTGACCTACGACCTGCACTGCCACAGCCACTTTTCCGATGGGAAACACCCACCTGAATTTTTGGTTGAGCGCGCGCGTCACAACGGCATCACGCATCTCGCTATTACAGATCACGATTGCATCGATGCCCATGATTACGCGCTGTCGAGTAATGACATTGCAGTGATTGCGGGCGTAGAAATCTCCTGCAACTGGCAAAACATCGAGGTTCATGTTGTTGGGTTATCGATCGACACGACGTGCGATAACCTTCGAGCGCTGCTTTCCGAACAGCAAGCACGGCGGCAAAACAGAATCTGCGCGATCAATAACAAACTTGTAGCAGCCGGTGTAGACGGCCTTCATGCGTATCTAGCTACGCTCAACGCAACCGCCTTAACCCGAAGTCACGTCGCAGACTTTCTTGTCGAAACAGCAGTCGTCAGGACCCGCGAAAAAGCGTTCAAGAAGTTTCTTGGCAAAAAAGGCAAAGCCTATGTGGCAGCAAGCTGGTGCGTGATGCAGGAAGGCATCGCCGCTATCCATGAAGCCGGTGGAATCGCGATACTCGCGCATCCTAGCCGATACCCAATCAATCGCACAAAACAAAACACCCTGATCCATGATTTTGCAGACGCCGGCGGCGATGCACTTGAATGCAGCTATCCCAACCTGTCCGCCGAGCAAAGAGATCACCTGATTGAAGCAGCATGCCATCACAATATGTATGTTTCAGCGGGTTCCGATTTCCATGATGCCGCAGCAGCCTGGACAGACGTCGGCAAGTTCATACCACTGACCAGCGAACTAAAGGCGCCATGTGTGTGGAACCATCCAAACTTCTCACAATAATTGCGATACCGCCGAGTGATCAACCAAACCCAGGCACCAATCACAATAGCTCGCTGACAGAGCGCTCTTGATAGTGACACGCCGCCTTCGGTAGGCTTACTGACAATAACAGGCATTCCTGATCCACGAAGGTGACAGGATATTCAATGCTGACCAATCCGGAGAGATATCAATGACTTCAGGTCAAAACGAAAGAAAGAACAAGCAGCTGTTTCTAAAACAGGTACCCCAAGGGATCGCTGGCCCCGATGATTTTGAAGTCAGGGAATCAGAGGTCCCGGAGGTTGGCCCCGGAGAAGTATTAGTTGAATCGCACTACTTTGGCCTGGACGCAGCTTTGCGATTAATCGTCAGGGATAGTGACGAATTTCTGTTTCGAGTCAAACCTGGCGACCTCGTTCGCGGCTCTGCTGCCGGGCAGGTTGTCGTTTCCAATCACCCTGATTTTGAGCCTGGCGACTATGTGCTCGCCTCCTCCGGTGTACAAAATTACTCTGTCTGCGCGGGCGACACACTTGAGCGTTGTGATGTGAAACAGGCGCCGCTAGGCGCATGGCTGGGCGGGTTCGGTGTGTCCGGCCTGACCGCTTACTTCGCCATCTTTGAAGACTGCAAGCCGCAGCCCGGCCAAACGGTGCTAATCAACGGCGCGGCTGGTGCGGTCGGCTCAATTGCAGGCCAACTCGCGAAACTCGCCGGTGCGCAAGTCATCGGCCTAACCGGTTCCGCTGAAAAATGTCGCTGGTTAAAAGAGGCGCTCGGCTACGATGTGGCCATCAACTACAAAGATGATGATTGGTATGAACAACTTGTCACCGCCGCACCGGAGCGGCTTGATGTGATTTTTGACAATGTTGGCGGTGATATCCTCGATCAAAGTCTGAAACTGATCGGTATGCGCGGCGTCGTGCTACTGTGCGGGTCAACCTCGCAATACTCGGCCGAGGAAATGCACGGTCCCGATAACTACATCTGGCTCGGCACCATGCGAGCACGGATGCAAGGCTTTGTCGTGTTCGACCACGCTGACAACTACGCGCAGGCGCGTTCACGAATGGCAAAATGGATTGAGGCCGGCTCCCTGAAGTTACCCGCTTTCGAGGTCGCCGGAGATATCGACGACTTCCCGCTGGCATTTCAACATCTGTACGAAGGCAAAAATCTAGGCAAGATGTTACTGAAGCTACCTGCCGCAGGCTGATTGCATAGGGGAAGCGTGCTTTGTATCAGGCTACCCCCCTTGCCCTAACCATTCAGGCAACCTTGCTGTTTCCCCGGCCCTACAGCACCAAAGTGTGTACATACCCCAGAAAGCCTTCGGGTTTTCCTGCTCCAATATTTCCCAGTTTTCAAAGTTTCGACCCGCCTGATCCGACGGGAACATTTCATGATAACGCCGCTGCACCCAGGGAGGTGCAACCATCCCGATGAGCTGCAAGTCGAGCGCATCGAGGGTCTGCTTCAACCGAGGAAAAGTAAACCGATGTTCCTGAACATGAAAAACCAGATCTCGGCAGTGAGACAGTGAGTAAAAATCCTTTCTTCGAGTGATTTCCTTGATCGGGTCATCATCATCAAGCTCAGTAACGCGTTTTCGGAAAGTCCGAATACCTGAACTGCTTGAGTCAAAACCCATCTCTTCAATCCAATCACGGCATCGGACAATGTCCTGTCGAGCCAGCTCGCTATACAGCGATATCTGCATCACCCCGCCGCTTCGGAGGCGGGTGATCAACTGGCGCCAGCCCGCAAGTGGGTCATCCATGTGATGGAGTACACCACTTGAAAAAATAAGATCGAAATCTCGATCAATACGCTCTGCTTTTAAAATGTCAGCCTGCATCAGCTCAAGGTTTTCAACACCTAACCTTGACGCCATGAATTTTGCGTAGGAGAGGCTCGCCAGACTCAAATCAATACCCAGAACAGACGCCCCGGGGTATCTCAATGCGCGTGCGATGGCTTCCTGCCCTGTACCGCAACCAGCAATCAGGACGTTTTTACCCTCGGTCAACTGCTGGTATTCTGGCCTAGTGATGGCACTGATTCCCCGCCATCGAGGGTATGGATTGACTTCGTACATGTCTCTAACCGCTGACGAAACTTCATCTTCTATGTTAGAAAGCGTTGGTATCTCAGAGGCAATTTCCCGACGCTTGTGTGGCTCAATGATCTGTAGGTCAACGAGCTGCCCAAAATGCGGGTCAGGTAGCTCGCTGGCGATCTGCACAAAAACCTCTGAATTAGTAAAGCTTTGCAACGCGCTATAACTACCCAACAACGCAATACTCGCAAGCGTACTAGTATCGATTTTGGAGAATCCATTACCAATGGGTTTGTCGATGCTTGCAATCTTTTCTCGAAGTCCATCGAGCTTTTCTTGCTCTTCATCCGTCACCCAGAAGGCATACTCGTTGCCAAAGCAGTGTTCGGCAAGCGCACAAATAAAAGGCATAAAACGGGCCAGGCGTGCACTGGATGACAGCAAGAAGTAACGTCTGGCCGCAGTCATTAATAACTCAAAATCTCCATCGCCTACGACCGGTATACGACGTAACCCAAGCGTGCAATAGCCACTATTCAAAAGCCTTATGAGCGATACTTCATCTTGCTCTGGCAGACTTTTCTCAGGTTGTTTGAAACAATCGAGCAACCTATCGAGGTCCAGTTCTCGAAGGAAAACCATCACCCATGTCTGCATGACCCGCTTATGGTTAGCCCTTTCGTCTAGCAGACAGGTTTCAATCGTTTTCCTAATCTGCAGAGCATCTTGTCCCAAAAGTCTGGCAGGCGAATTGCGCAAAGACTCATAAAACTTGTTCTTAACATTCGTGTCTGAAGGATCGAGATCAACAGCAGATCTATAGGCACACATTGCCTTGTAGGGCTTATCCTGAATCTCGTAAAGATCGCCTAGCCTGTTAAAAACCTGGGCAGAGGGCTCGAACGCCGCCAGCTGGCTCCAGGTTTGAGCGGCGAATCCGTAACGTCCTACTTTCTCATATCGCTGCGCGATATCCGCAATTAGCGCTACGCTTCGTGGGTGTTCGGCTTGGATCTGATCAAAAGCAGCCTTAGCCTGACCTGGTCTACCGTTCTCCAGCAGTGTTGTCGCTTTATCCAGCCGGGGGGCAAGATGCACTAACGTAACCTCATTTTCTGTCAAGACTGCTCCAGTTCTTTCCGAATCCTGATGCTGAGATTCTAACGCGTAAAGGCAACTGAACGCGCCCCTTTGGTGAACGCGATAAGACCGGCCACTTGCCAGGGAGGCGCATCCATTAGTTCTTTAGATACATCTCGCAGTTAGCGCACCGCTGATTCTCCTATAGAATGGCCGTTTTTCGAGTGGGGATGAAGGGATGAGTGCGCAATACTTCGAAGGACGGGAATGCAGTTTCGACGTCCTGGGTCTCAAACTCTGCGCCAAACAATGGGGTAATCCTGAAGGTGAACCAACCATTGCCCTGCATGGCTGGCTCGACAATGCGAATACCTTCGACCGCCTGGCACCGCTGCTATCTGAACTGAACATCATTGCGCTGGATTTCGCCGGCCACGGTATGTCTGACCATCGTGCCGAAGGCGTGCACTATCATCCGCTGTACGACATTCAGGATGTGCTTGCCGTCGCCAACACCCTCAACTGGCATCAATTCCACGTCATCGGACACTCCATGGGCGCAGCCATTGCCAGCGAGTTATCGGCGATGTTTCCGGAACGAATCAAGAGCGCTATACAAATTGATGGCTTTCTGGCGACTGGTGGCAACACGCCAGAAGACCGAATTGAGCAAAGCCGTGTCGCTGTTGAAAAGATTCTTAAGCCCCATCACCAGGCCCGTGTGTTTGCAGAGGAAGATGCCATGGCGCAGCGTGTCGTCGAGGCCACAGACCAGAGTATGGCGGCTGCGCGGTTATTGGTTGCGCGGGGCCACAAGCAGGTAGAGGGTGGCGTCACCTGGCGCTCCGACCCCCGTATTCGCTATCCAACGCCACTGCGTCACAGTCGGGACCAGATCAATCTGCTGCTAAGAGACAGCACCAGCCCCTCGTTACTGATCGTCGCTGAGCAGGGGGACACCTGGTACCAGGGTGAAATCAACGATGCCAGCGCGCATCACCCCAATCTTCGCGTCAAGCGTATAGAAGGACCTCATCACATCCACCTCGAGCCAGAAACCGTCGATCATGTTGCCGTGATAGTTCGGGAATTTCTTGGCCTGCCAACCTGAATTTCAAAGCAGACCATCAGATTGCCTTACCAACGACGGCGGCCTGGTCGTTTGAACCCGACCGGTACTCAACACTTTCGGCCCTGCACCATTCATGTAGAATCGATGCTGATGATGATTACTAAAATCAGCCGACTGTTTCTGTCTGTTCTGCTTCTGGCATCCAGCAGCGCAAACGCCGTTTCTGTTGGCGAACAAGCGCCCGGTTTTGTCCTGCCGTTTTTAAACGAGCCAGAAGCCGTGTTTAACCTTAAGGCATCGACGGGCAAGGTTCGGTATCTGGATTTTTGGGCTTCGTGGTGCGCGCCCTGTCGATTGTCTTTGCCCGCAATCGATTTACTAAAAAAAGAACTGGGTGATGAGAACTTTGAGGTGATTGCAATCAACCTTGATGAACGTCCCGAAGATGCCAAGAGATTTCTACGTCGCTACCTGCCGAGCTACAAAATTCTGATGGACCCAAGTGGAAAAACCGCAGCACAGTATGAGATCCCGGGAATGCCGACCTCATTCATCATTGATCACCTGGGACAGATTAAATTTCGCCATACGGGCTTTAAAGAAAACGATATCGATGTCATCAGACGACAAGTAACCTCGCTACTGGAAGCCAGCCAGCATGAAAACTAGGTTCTTTATCCTGATCATCGCGTTACAACTAAGCGCCTGCACAGCGGTACAACCCTGGGAGCGCGGCACGTTAGCCCGCCCGGAAATGCAGCTAGAACCGGACAAACTTGGCGGCGCCCTTTACAACCAGGTTTACTACAGCAAAGAAGCATCCAGTGGCGGTACTGGTACTGCGGGTGCCGGGTGCGGCTGTAACTGATGGGGACCTCAAAACCTTCAACCATATTGGCGCTAACCAGCGCGGCAATGAGTTTACCGGGCATCGCCGCGACGCAACCCGTGCAGTCAGAGATATCGATCAAAACCTCCAGTTATCACGAGGACGATCTTGCTGCTGAAGATATTTTGCTTGGCTCAAAAGAACGCTACGAAATTGATGTACACCAGTTCAGATTATTGACGCCTGTCGCAGATGCCTGGAGTATCGGCGTTGATGTTTCCAGAGAAACGATGTCCGGGGCTTCACCCTGGGGGACTGTGACAGGGCTCGGTGGTGAGTCAAGCCTGATCATGAGCGGCGCGACAATCAGCGAAAAGAGAACTGAAGTCGCAGTTTCGGCGACTCACTATAAGCAGGCTTCGAGCTACAGCGTCGGGCTCATACATTCGGACGAAAACGACTACGAGGCTAAAGCGATACAGATCGGCGGCGAGTGGGATCTGAACAATCGCCAATCGACCTTGTCCCTCGGTTTGTCATATTCCTCCGACGATATCGAACCCACGGACGCAGAAATGTTCGGACGAACCACGGAGGAAAGTAAACACGCCCACTCGATGTCTATCGGCTGGACTCAAGTCATTGACCGAACGTCTGTCCTCCAGTTCGGCGCAGGCATCACTCGACAGTCCGGTTATCTCAGCGACCCTTACAAGCTTCGCGATGTACGTCCTGATGAAAAACTCGCCTGGAACGTTAATCTCCGCTACCGCAGATATTTCGACAACCTGAACGCAGCGCTACACCTGGACTATCGATACTACTCAGATGATTTCGACATCGATTCGCATACGCTAAACCTTGCCTGGTACCAGAATCTGGGCGCTCGATTTCAGCTTGGACCGAACGTACGGTATTACTCGCAGAACGAAGCCGACTTTTATCTTTCGGTTGATGATTACTCTCTGCCAACAACAACCTACCAGTCCAGTGATTACCGACTGTCAGCTTACGGTGCCTACACCTTTGGACTCAAAGCGATTTTCAACGAGATTAACTGGTCGGTAAATTTAAGTATCGATCGATATATCAGCGCAGAAAAATACGGCCTGTCCGATGGCGATGGGCATCCCGCACTATTGAGTTTCAACATGGCATCACTTGGATTCGACATCCGGTTCTAAAGTGGATCCTGTGATACGCCATTTTCAGGCCATGGGGTGTCCCTGTGAATTGAGGTTATTCCCACCCAACGATACAAAAGATGCAGATGCCGGAAAACTTCTTGAAGGACTCGTTGCGGAAGCTCATCGATTCGAACACAAATATTCGCGCTATCTTCCATCCAGCGTGGTGTCGAAAATAAACGCGGCAGCAGGTAACGAACCCGTCGACATTGATTCAGAAACCAGTGCCATACTGCAATACGCGAAAGTCTGCCACGAGCAAAGCGATGGTTTGTTTGACATCACTGCAGGCAGTCTTCGCACGATCTGGCACCCGGACATCCAATCGATACCGGACCAGGCCGCCATTGACGAGCAATTGACCAGAGTGGGTTTCGATCTAATCAGGCTGTCTGCAGAAAGTGTTTTTCTTACCGTTCAAGGGATGGAAATTGATTTCGGCGGCGTCGTCAAAGAATACGCGGCTGATGCGATTGTCAGCATGGCGAAATCTAGCGGCGTTAAACATGGCCTCGTCAATCTGGGCGGTGATATCTCTGTGATCGGTCCACAACCAGACGGCCGCCCATGGCCAATTGGAATAACAGACCCATTCGGCAAGGGTGAAGCGATCGCAACCATCGCACTCACCGAGGGCGCACTGACGACTTCCGGCAGCTACGAACGCTATTTTCAGATTGGCGGGAAGCGCTACAGTCATTTGATCAACCCCTTAACGGGTTGGCCTGTTGAAGGTTTGGTTTCCGCCTCTGTGGTTGCTGATCTGGCCGTCGTTGCAGGCTCTGTAACCTCCGTCGCGCTGCTTAACGGCGCATCGCAAGGCATCGAATGGCTGCAACAATGCCAACTTCCTTACCTCGCAATTGACCAGCAAAAAAAGACTTACGGAAGTCTTGCATAAATCTGACGCCATTGAGTTACTTCGGTTTATCGCCGAGTACGTAACGCGGTCCTGCACCACCCAACTGGGCCCGGTCTTCAGGGTTATAAAGGGCGCAGTTGGTCAGAGACAGGCACCCACAGCCAATGCAACCATCCAAACGGTCCCGCATGTTAGTGATCAGATCAATACGCGCCTGCAAGGAACTGCGAAACGCGCGACTGATTTTCGACCAGTCTTTTTTTGTTGGTGTTCTCCCATCGGGCAAATCGGCCATACGTTCGCGTATCTCAGCCAACGGAAAGCCCAACTGCTGAGCAATCATAATAAATGAGAGGCGTCTGATGTCTGATCGCCGGAACCGCCGCTGACCGCCAGGGTTTCTCGTCGGTGTAACGAGTCCTTGCGTCTCATAAAACCGGATGGCCGAAATCGAAAGCCCCGTGCGCGTGGCCACCTGACCTACCGACAAACGTTCATCTGCTGCTTTCATATTTTCCATAATCTCTTGACCTAAAGTTAGGTTGAGGTATTACAGTTGCCAATTCAACCCCAAAACTGGAGTAAACAATGGCAGGCACAATGCTTGAACATGTCAATGTAACGGTCAGCAATCCGGAAAGAACCGCAAAGATGCTCTGCGATTTATTTGATTGGCACATTCGATGGTCGGGACCATCCAAAATGGGTGGCCGTACGGTTCACGTGGGGATAGATGAAGCTTACGTTGCGTTATATACCTATGACGAGTCCTCCCGGGGCGGTGACAACAGCTATGCTGTCGCCGGTGGACTTAATCATATTGGTTTGGTCGTTACCGATCTTGAAGCCTCAGAACAGCGTGTCCTTGATGCTGGTTTTAAGACGCACAATCACGGTGACTACGAACCTGGCAAGCGGTTCTACTTTAACGATCACGATGGTATCGAATACGAGATTGTCAGCTACTGTTTAAAAGACCGCTAATCGCTATGGTTCTCCATAAGGTACACGCAAAGGTTCTACCATAAGCGCGGCAGTCAGGCAGATGGTGAGGTGAGTGATGCTGGCATGCATTAGCGATAACCCGCCGGGGACTAGCAACGGCACTATTGATCTAACTGTCCATGCGGACGTCGTCGCGTCTATTTAGCGAATCGCTTTGCCATAATCGCTCTGGCGTCGAATCTCTCATCCCCTTCATAACGCGGCACATAGGTGGCATACGCTTTCATCATCTCGTCGTAGCGATCGGTGATTCGGACGACATTGTGGGCATGTGAAACGACATAATATTCGCCAGCGAGAATCTGCTGCATCGCGATATCCGTATACTTGTCGGTCTCCATCCCCAGCGCTTCGCCCATCTCGCCGGTCATCTCGGACGCCACAAATCCCGGACACACAAAAGACACATCAATAAAATCAGGCACTTCTTCACGCAAGGCATCCGATAGAGCGTGCAGACCGTGCTTGGAGGATTCGTAGGCAAACAAACCGGGTACAAAATTATAGAATGCGTTCTCAGAGCCAACGTTATAAATGGCTGCCGGTGTACCTCGTTCGATAAATCGTTTGCCGAACACTGACACGCCATTCCAGACACCAAAATAGTTGACCTTCATCACCATTTCGACCTGAGCCGGATCAGCGTCAATCACGGTACTCGGTGGAACGGAAATCCCGGCGTTGTTCATGATGACGTCTGCGCCGCCGTATGTATTCCAGGCAAAGTCAGCCAATGCTTCCACCTGACTAAGTTCAGCCACATCACAAATAAACCCAGCGGCTTCGACACCCACCTCAACCAGCTGCGCAACAGCCTCATCCAGCTTTGCCTGACGACGACCGGCGATCACCAGTTTTGCACCAAGCGCACCAAACTGCTTTGCAAAGGAAAAACCGATGCCCGTTGCGCCACCCGTAATCACGACAACCTTGTCTTTGAAATCCTGCATGTTCGACTCCCTGGAATTAGGCGTGGGAGTGTAGACAATCTATCTGTCCATGAATAGATAGAGCCAAAAGCAGCCAAGCAGCTCAACGCATAGCCGGTTGGCTGCCACCCGATGATCCGCTAGGCTGGGCAAGCACACACTGTCATCATCACAAATAAGAGTCAGCCCATGAGAAGAGCCGCCATTTGCACACCACTGCGCACCCCTGTCGGGAAATATCAGGGAGCGCTGCAAGGGTTCAACGCAGAAGACCTTGGCGCCCTGGTGATCAGAGCGCTGGTCGAACGTTCCGGCATCGACCCGGAACGAATCGAGGAAGTCATCTTCGCCCAGGGGTATCCGAGTGGTGAGGCGCCGTGCATTGGTCGTTGGGCTGCATTGGCTGCAGACCTGCCTTTACATGTTGCGGGCACCCAGGTAGATCGGCGTTGCGGCAGCGGTCTTCAGGCCATCGCCAATGCGGCAATGATGATCCAGACCGGTGCCGCGGATGTCGTCATCGCTGGCGGTGCCGAGAGTATGAGCAACGTTGAATACTACACCACCGATATGCGGGCCGGTGCACGAAGCGGCTCCGTGACTCTGCACGATCGGTTAGAACGCGGGCGGGTTAGATCACAACCGGAAGCCCGTTTCGGGAGGATCTCCGGCATGATCGAAACGGCTGAAAACCTGGCCCGCGAATATGAAATCAGCCGCGAAGCATCGGATAGTTTCGCCCTGCGATCCCAGCAACGGGCTCAGGCAGCCTGGGATGCGGGCAAGTTCGCCAACGAACTGGTACCGATTACTGTGCCTCAGCGCAAAACCGATGACATCATCTTTGATCGCGACGAAGGTGTTCGCGGTGCCACCACCATGGAAAGCCTTGGGAAACTGCGATCCATTATAGACGGCGGCGTGGTCACCGCCGGTAACGCGTCACAACAAAATGATGCCGCAGCGGCCTGTCTTGTGGTCGCCGAAGACCAGCTTGAGTCACTCGGTCTTGATCCAAGTGCCTGGTTTGTCTCATGGGCAGCCAGTGGCTGCCATCCGGCTACCATGGGCATCGGCCCGGTCCCTGCGGTCAAGAAACTCTTTGAGCGCAATCAGATTGGCTGGGAAGACATTGATCTGGTTGAACTCAACGAAGCATTTGCGCCCCAGGTACTTGCCGTACTTAAAGGTTGGAATTGGCATGACGAAGATAAGCTGAATGTGAACGGCTCAGGTATTTCCCTCGGCCACCCTATTGGCGCAACCGGCGGCCGGATACTTGCTGACATGCTGGCAGAGCTGCATCGACGAGAGGGGCGTTATGCACTGGAAACCATGTGCATCGGCGGCGGCCAGGGTATCGCAGCGCTTTTCGAGCGCGCAGCGTAACGCATGTATCAACGCCTGGCTCACGCCTTGCTTGATTCTTCCAGCGTCGTCGCAAACAGCCGCAACGCAGCTTCGGTAAACGCCAGCATATTGTCCTGACGATCATCAGTACCGGTTTCAATCAGCAACGACCGGTTCAGTGGACCGCTGATACCAATCACGCTGGTTCCTGCAGCATGCCCGTAAGGAGAACCCGTGGGGCCAGCCGCGCCCAGTTCGGCGATTCCCCAACTCGTGCCCAGTGTTGTTTTAGCGGCATGGGCGAACTCAAGCACCATCGGTTCTGAGAGTGGTTTAAGGTCTTGGACCCTGGCCATATCAAAATCAAGAAATGCCCGACGCGACGCCAGCGTGTAGACAACACTCCCACCTTCGAAGAAAGCGGATGCACCGCTTACCGACAACAAGTTGGCGGAAATCAGCCCGCCTGTGGAGGATTCCGCCACTGAGACTGTCTGACTCGCGGCCCGCAGATACTGACCAATTTCCGATGCCGACTCAAAAAACATTAACGGACTCCTTTACACCTGGTAAACATTTACACAAACATGATTATCGAGGATCGTGATACCAGGCACCAACACGATAGCGTCGCAGCGAAAGACCATACACCTATTCACCGGTAGATCTTCGCCAAAAGCAAAGCGCGCTTCACGATATACTGTCTGTGAACCCGCTCTCAGATACAGAGACCACCTTTGCCGTTCAACGCAGATTCATCACTCCCCGTCACGGACATCCTCGATGATCTGAAGCTGAGCTTAAGTCGGCACCATGAGGCGATACTCCAGGCCCCGCCTGGCGCGGGTAAAACAACGCTTGTGCCGCTGGCTCTGGCATCCGAGGCATGGCTTGGCAACAAAAAGATACTGATGCTGGAACCACGACGTATCGCAGCACGAACAGCGGCCCATCGAATGGCTGATCTGCTGCAGGAACCCGTGGGCCAAACAGTCGGCTATCGAATGCGACTGGATACCCGGGTATCCCCCCGGACGAAAATCGAGGTGATCACGGAGGGTATTCTGACCCGAATGCTGCAGGACGACCCGTCCCTGGACGACGTTGGCCTGGTGATCTTTGATGAGTTCCATGAGCGCAGTCTGGATGCAGATCTGGCACTGACATTGTGTCTGAAAGGCAGAGCACTTTTTCGAGAAGACGATCCACTAAAAATTCTGGTGATGTCTGCAACGCTCGACAGCGAAAAGCTGGAATCGTTGACGGGTGCAGAGGTGATCCGCAGTGAGGGAAAACAATATCCCGTTGAAGTTGTTCACATCAGTCCAAAACACTCTAAAGGAACGCCCGTAGACGATGTGGTCACCACAGCGATGCGTGTCCTCGCTGATCATCCGGAAAGCAACGTATTGGTATTTCTCCCGGGCCAGGGCGAAATCAGGCGAGTAGAAAATGCACTCGCCGCCGCTATGCAGGACCGAGGCGTAAAGGATGTTTACCTGCGACCCTTGTATGGCAACCTTTCTCTGGAAGCACAACAAGCAGCAATTGCCCCTGTACCAGAAAAGCACCAGCGCAAAGTTGTTCTGGCAACCAATATCGCGGAAACCAGTCTGACAATTGAAGGTGTCGATGTAGTCATCGATACGGGCCTGGCACGCGAGCCTGTCTTTGATCCTGCAACGGGTATGACCCGACTTCATACACGCAAGATTTCTCAAGCCTCCAGTACGCAGCGAATGGGTCGGGCTGGCAGATTGCGACCGGGAACCTGTTATCGCCTCTGGTCGAAAGATCGGCAATCCCAGATGTCGCCGCACGCAACACCTGAGATATTAAATGCCGATCTTGCACCCGTGGTCCTACAACTGCTTCAGTGGGGGATTAGTGATCCCGCAGAACTTGCGTGGTTGGATACACCGGCGCCCGGGCCATGGCTGCAGGCTGTCGACTTGTTGAAAAGCCTCGGTGCAGTCACGCAAGACGGCGCAGCCCTCATGCTGACCCACCACGGCCGCAAAATGACGGATATCGCTGCACATCCACGCCTCGCTCATATGTTGCTCTGTGGTCAGGCGGCCGGTCATCTTGAAGTCGCCAGCCTGCTTGCCAGTGTCCTGTCAGACCGTGATCCGTTCGGCAGAAGCTCACCGGACATGTATGACAGGATCAACATCCTTCTGGAAAACACCAGGTGCCCCGCCCAACACCGGGGCTGGCTGCATCGGACCCGGAAACTGGCTTCGCAGTTCAGGGACCCGCTTGCCCGACAAACAGACGCGGTGTTTGAACCGACATTGAAACACGATCAGCTTCTGGGTTTTCTCATTGCCTGCGCCTATCCGGATCGGGTTGCCCGGCGAAGACATGCCGGCGGCTTTCAACTCGCAAATGGCCGGGGAGCAAGCCTCGCTGGCAGCCATAGCCTCGGTAAATCAAAATGGCTCGCGGTCGCAGAAGTGAGCGGCGTTGCTCGATCAAATGGCGACATGATTCAGTCAGCAGCGATATTGGATGACACGCTTTTTACTTCCGCGCTGGCCGAGCAGGTAGCGGAATCCGTCATTGTGGAATGGGATAGCAAGACAAAGCGCTTCGTCGCTGAGAAACGACAGACGATTGGCGCACTGATTTTGCGTCGTGAAAAGCTATCAGCGATACCGTCAGATACCAAGGTCCAGGCTCTCGTCGAGTTTGTCCGCAACGAGGGTTTGGATGTACTGCCTTTCAACACCGAGATACGTCAATGGCAAGCGCGGGTGCAACTCGCAAGGGCCCACGATACCCAGGAAGCGTGGCCAGATGTCTCGAATGAGACATTATTGGCTTCACTGAGCGACTGGCTGGGACCTTATCTTGAACCCATTAACATCCTGAGCCACTTCAAGAAGCTGGATCTTAAGTCGATTCTCTCAAGCTTACTCAGCTGGGAGCAAACGCAGCGACTCAATCAGATTGCCCCCCAGCGACTCAAGGTACCATCTGGCGCCAGCCACCTGATCGACTACACACCATCGCCGCCGGTGCTGGCAGTGAAACTTCAGGAGATGTTCGGTTGTCTCGATACGCCCACAGTCATCGAGGGAAAAGTGCCCTTGACAGTACATCTATTGTCGCCTGCAGGCAGGCCATTGCAGGTCACCCAGGACTTATCCGGGTTTTGGCAATCTTCCTATCAGGCAGTCAGAAAAGAAATGAAAGGGCGTTACCCCAAGCACCCCTGGCCACTTGATCCGCTGACAGAAGCACCTACCGCAAAAACAAAACCGAAAACCAAACCGTAATCCAAACAGTAAACCAAACAGTAAACCAAACAGTAAACAAGGCGAGAGCGCTGAGCCTCAAGGCACAACATCAGAACTTACTCGACGATTGCGCCTCAACACTTTATAGTGCCCGCCCTTTAGCCCCGCCCTATTACCCTCATTTCAACGGATTAACATGATTACAACAGCCAATATCACCATGCAGTTTGGTGGGAAACCGCTATTCGAAAACATCTCGGCCAAATTTACTGAAGGCAATCGATACGGGCTGATCGGTGCCAACGGCTGCGGCAAATCTACTTTCATGAAGATTCTCTCGGGCCAGCTGAAGCCAACCTCTGGCAATGTGTCGATAAATGAACATCTGCGCGTCGGCGAGCTGAGCCAGGATCAATTTTCGTACGAGGAATACAGCGTTGTAGACACCGTAATACTTGGGGATAAAAAGCTCGCTGAGATCAAACAGGAGCGGGAGCGAATTTATGCGTTGCCTGAAATGTCGGAATCAGACGGTATAAAAGTGGCAGACCTTGAAGTTCAATTCGCCGAGCTCGATGGTTACAGCGCAGAGAGCCGTGCCTGCGAAATTCTCGCCGGCGCGGGCATTGAAGAATCCCTTCACTATGGGCCCATGAGCGAAGTTGCACCCGGCTGGAAACTGCGCGTGCTGCTGGCCCAGGTGCTGTTTTCTGATCCCGATATTCTGTTATTGGACGAACCCACCAACAACCTCGATATCAATACAATTCGGTGGCTTGAGGCAGTGCTCAATGAACGTAAGAGCACCATGGTGATTATTTCGCACGATCGCCATTTCCTGAATGCCGTCTGCACGCATATGGCAGACATTGACTACGGCACCCTTAAGGTCTATCCCGGCAACTACGATGACTTCATGATCGCGTCAACCCAGGCGCGCGAACGCATGCAGTCACAAAATGCTAAGAAGAAAGCCCAGATCCTTGAGCTCAAACATTTTGTGAGCCGCTTCTCTGCCAATGCGTCAAAAGCCAAGCAAGCGACCTCTCGCGCAAGACAGATTGAAAAAATAGAGCTCGACGAAATCAAACCCTCCAGCAGAGTGAGCCCTTATATTCGATTCGAGCAAGACTCAAAACTACACCGCCTCGCCCTGACGCTGGAGGAAGTTGGCCACAGCTTTGAAGATGAAAAACTGTTTGAGAATGGCAGTGCCATCATCGAAGCGGGCACTCGACTGGCCATCATCGGTGAAAATGGGGTTGGCAAATCTACTCTGCTGAAATGTCTGATGAACGAATTGGCTGTACAAAGTGGCACTGTGAAATGGGCGGAAAACGCGCAACTCGGTTATTGCCCCCAGGACACCATCGCCGTCTTCGATGAGGATATCAGCCTGTTCGATTGGATGACCCAATGGCGCAAGCCGGGCCACGACGATCAGATTGTGCGGGCAACACTGGGCAGACTGCTGTTTTCGTCAGAGGACTTCGACAAGTCGGTCAAAGTCTGTTCCGGTGGCGAAAAAAACAGGCTGCTGTTCGGTAAGCTGATGATGTCGGAACCTAACGTACTGCTATTGGATGAGCCTACCAATCACCTCGATATGGAAGCCATTGAAGCGCTGAACCTGGCACTCGATTACTTCGAGGGAACGCTGATCTTTGTCAGTCACGACCGGGAGTTTGTCTCGTCACTCGCCACAAGAATCATTGAGATCAAAGATCATCAACTCCATGATTTTTCAGGCACCTATGACGAGTACCTGCAAAGCCAGGACGCTGATTCGAAAGCATTCGGGTAGCGAACTGAATCGGGGTCAGGGTATCTCAGTAACTACCGATCAAGTTGGAAAACTGGGCCACAGACTGCTTCGCCACCAGCGCTTTACAGCGGTTTCTAGCACGACTGATTACTCGATCAAAGTGCTGACTTGTCAGATCCTGTTGGCTGCAGATCGCTGATTTATCTTCGTCCTGAAGATAGTGACGCGTCAGGACTTCCCTGTCCCGCGCCACACTCAATGAATCGATCAAAGCAGCAACAATCTCACGACGCTCTTTTTCGAACAGCTCGTCCTCTGCTCGGATGCGCGCATCAAGAACGGGGTGATCGTCAATCGAGTGGTGATCTTGGTTTGCTTTTCTTCGGTACCAGGAGATGACAGTAAAGCGTGTAGTTTGATTTACATATCTATCCAGCAGAAAGGCCTGCTCAACTTTCCCCTCCCTCATTTTCAAAATCACGGTCAACAACGCATCCTGGGTGAGATCGTCAGCCAGCGATCGTTCGCGCACTAGCTTTCTCGCCAGTCCCAGCGTTGACGCATAATAACTTTCGCAAAACTGCTGTTCAGCATGCCTGTCTCCAAGCTTGATTCGCTCCAAGAGCAGAGCCTTTTCCTCATTGGTTATCATTGCGCCATGTCCTGGGAGGTAGGACACAAACAGTAGGTTCTTTAGAAAACGCGAGCAATTAGGCGATGGCTTACCAAAGACTAAACTAAAGATTAGACCTTCTGGCATTCCTTTTCTCTATCCTTACTTTGGTGATCATTTGTGCCCGGTATAATTGCGCTTTGATGTAAGACGTAACCCGGACGTACTTGGGCAAAACAAGCAAAAAGGACTTGCCATGCAGAACGAAGAGCCGACAGAAGCCTCACCACCCAGGATCATATGTCCCGTTATCCGTGCAATGGTGCACGAAAATTCACTGGACGTAGATACGGAAAGTCATTCGGATGTAACCCAACTGGGCGCCTACCTTAAGAATCTGAGAATGCCTTTCTTTTCCCACTGGGTTGCTTTTTTTGCCAATCGCCCCACAAACATTCTTACCAATATCTTGAGGGGTGTTTTTCTACCACTAAAAATGCACCAGGGCTTGATCAAGCATACTTCCGGCACCAGGATTCTGACTGCCGGTGAAACCGGAGTGTTTAACAAGGCACGCTTCGAGAAAATGATTGCTGCCGGCGACGGTGAAAGGATGACTGCCGACGATTTCCTGAACTACAACAAAACGCTACAGAATGAACCGGGCAGCACATCTGCAGGTGCCTGGCTGAACCGGCTGGAGTTCAGCATTCTGCTTAGGTTTTTTGGCAGCATAGACAAAACCGGGACGCGCTATCTTAGCTCGGAGGACTTAAGGGCACTCTATGAGGACGCAAAACTGCCACCTCACAAACATGCGGTTGTCACTGGCCGCGTGGCGAGAAAAGAAGTTGGCGAAAACCGCTACCTGCCAGGGTTGAACGTTGAATTACATCAAAGGCATTGGTTTCGAAGTAAGTTACTCGCGGTTACGCAGACCTCCGGGACCGACGGCGCGTTTCGCCTCGAGGCCGGGCTAAACACTAACGGATTACGCTTGCAGGTGCGGTTTATCGACCCAAGGCCCAGCATGAATCGTGATCGAGAATTCTACGCTATCGATTGCCCTGAGAGAGGCAACGGTGAATGTGACCTGGGGTTGGTAAGGGTTCCGCATTGGCAATACGACACTGACTTCCCATTCCCAATCGCGATGAAGAATCTGTTTTCAGGAAAGGTGCCACAACGCTTCACCGCTGAAATGTCAAAAGCCTTTCGCTGGGCCACAATAATTCAGTTCCTAAAGACCATACTTGTTATCGCCCTTAGCCCGTTTTTATCTCTAAAAACAGCACACCGGTTTTTCCCCGCACCCTCTGAGCAAAAGCTTTTGCAGGAAGAGGATTCTGACGATTACTTCATGTACCGAATTTTGAATGGTTTTTACCCATCGCCTGTTTATGTGCGGTCAACGGATGACCCATTGTTCACGGAGGCTAAATACTTCGTGGACTGTAACTTTGACAAATATCAAAGCGATGGCGCTCACAACCTAATTTCCGGGCGGCTTTACTTTAACGTCGAATCGGACGACGAGCAGCCCACGCCATGCGGAATACATCTACGCATAAGGCACGCTGACGACACGGATGCGTCTTCATGTAGAGTCAGCGAGCTTAGCGTATCGTGCGACAACAGCCCGCAGTGGACGATGGCAAAAAGGGCTTTTCGTTCATCCTGGGCCACCGCTGGCGAATTGGATGCTCATCTCGCAACCGGGCACCTGAATGTTGGTCAATATGCGATCGCGGCTTACCGAAACTTTTTCTCGTCGCCGTTAAGGGAACTTTTACTTCCCTTTCTTAAGGGCGTCACGGAAATCAACGAAAAAGGGAAAAACGCAATATTCGGTGAGAGTGGCGTGCTGAGTAAAAACACCCCACTAACCAGGAAAGCTATCTGGGCAAGACTGGGCAATCACCTGGGAACGCTGGACTGGCACAACTGGGCGCCGCCACGACCGCTATACAAAGGGCATGTCTACGCACATGCCGCAGACATCTACTGGCGGCTGGTCAACCAACATGTAGAGGAATTCTTCGCAGAAAATGCCGATGAGATTGAAGTGCAGTTCGCTGAAGTTAGGCAGTTTTCAAACGATATCGTCGGTAATTGCGTTTCTCTTTATCAACACAACCAGTTGAGACCGGCGAGTGGCAGTGAAGATCACGCCGGTGAGAACAAAGATAAACGTGTGCTAACCGAGCACCAGAAACACTACCAGGCGTTACGCAAAGGGCTTGATGACCCCGAAGCTTCTGAGGAACATCTTGAGCAGGAAACTAATCCCCTGGCGCTACACGAAATAGTAAACCGCGATGACATTAAACATTGCTGCAAATACATCATCTTTCATGCGACTTTCTGGCATTGGTGGTCCAACGACCTACAGGCCACTGATCTCTCAAACATTGTCTACACCAGCCTGGGACTCCGAAATGGTGCGTTAGAGCCAACACCAGAGACCCTCCCTCCCGTGCACATTGCGGTCAGACAACTTGCTTTCGCGAGCCTGCTAACTGACGTCCACGTAGGCAAGATACAAGACCAGGAGCCTGGCAGGCCAATGGCGCGTCTCTGGGAACTGTTAACAGAAGAACGAGAAAGTTTTCAGGCACTAGAAAACCAGTTCGAACTCGACAGTACTTTTAATGTGGAAAACATCAGATCGCGAATAAATATCTAGCGACCAAGTTACAGCCTTTCCCTTCTAACGAGCGCTACCTCATTCCTGGCAGATAAACTATAGTTTAGTACTACCGATCAGCCTGAGGAGCATTCATGCCATTGGACGAGTCTGTTTCGATACGGACACGCATCCCCTTATTGTTTCTCAAGACATTCGACTGCCCGGGCGATGATGAACCGGCTAAATTCTATGCTCGTAAGCTACCCTCAGACATCGCCAGATGGAGCGTCACTGCGCCATATCATGTCACCGTCGGGAGTGAATCCGATAGTTCTTTGCGCGCGAACCAGATCGCTACTCAATATCAGGCTGATTACGTACTCAGTGGCGATCTACTTTGCCACAGCGCTGGTGTTCGCTGTTCGGTGCTGATATTCGAATCACGGGAAGGTCGTCAGATCTGGGCCAAAACCTATGAACTTAATGGCACCGATATTGGTGCGTTGGTAGACAAATTGGCTGGCAATATCGCGGCAGCCATCTCGATGAGTTTTTATCAGTTCGAGGTAGATCGGCTTAAAGATGTGCCAGAGAGAGAGTTGGATGCCTGGGGCTTAGCTGTCACGTCTATGGGGTTTTCTATGCGCTCCAACGAAGAGGCCCGGGAATGGCTGCGTATTTGTCGGCTCGCCATTCAAAGAGATCAGGAATACCCAGAAGCCCACGCCAATCTCGCAGATGGCATCGTGTCTATTCTATTGGCAGGCTTCGACTGCGGCAGCAACAATCAGGAGCTCGTAGACGAGGCGCTACTACATTGTGATCGCGCCATCACGCTAGACAAGGATAGTGTCTACAACTTGAATCGCTGCTCCCGTGTACATCGTGTCCTGGGCAGCCGAATGTTGTCACTAAAACTGGCTGAGCGCGTCGACGAGTTAACGCTTGGGCTGTTTACTTACACGCTTTATCCGGCACTTATCGCCAACGGAAAGTCTGAAGCAGTTATCGAACACGCTCGAGACAACCCTAAAGCCACGCTATCCTGGGCCAGCGACGCGGGTGTGATCATGGGCGCTTATGACGAGGCGGAAGCCGTCGTAAGGCACTCAGTAACCCGCTCCCCTTCCGCCTATCTCGGGTGGATGAGGCTTGCCAATGTGCTTGGTTTGCTAGGGAAGACCGAAGATGCTCGCGAAGCCCTGGCTGAAGCAACGAGGATAGGTCCGCCGGGATGGAATCTGAATCAATACTTACGCAGCTTGCGTGTTAACTGGCGGGACAACGCAGAGATACTACATCCACTGACCTCGGGCTTGAGAGTCATTGAAGAAGCGCACGTGCCCTTGTTCGATACAACCGATTTGAATCAGGGAGGCATGTCAACTGAGGGCGCACTACTAGACAAGCTATCTCAACGACAGCGCGAAGTGCTGAGCATGGCACTGAAGGGCATGCTCAACAAAATCATCGCCGATGAACTCAATATTGCTGAAGGAACCGTTAAAGCGCACCTATCCGCAGCTTTCAAAATTCTGCGGGTGAAGAATCGCACGGAAGCCCTATATCTTCTATCGAGAAAAAATACAGCCCTGCACCTCTAAGCGTTTGGGACATGGACTAACACGCGTCTGCACATACCCAAGCCATTGTTTCGCCCGCTAGGAACTCGCTCTGAGAATCTCGTTCAACAGCGCAGTGCCAGGCTTTCTTCCATGGTTATCTTGCGCCAGCGCACCACCCCTGGTGTCATAAATCTCAACGTGAGGCGTGCCTTTCACCTGGTAGAAATTCATCATGCCGTCGTGGCGATTAAAGAACTTTTCAGCCGCAGCCTGGGTATCAAAACTGATACTGCCAGAAAATGTTCTGACACGTTTGATCACAATGTCATCTCGCTGCCTGAGTAGCGCCGGGAACTTGGCCTCAAGCACCTTACATTTGCCGCAGTTATCCGCATAGACCTCGATGATGGTGTATGCCCCTGGCTCCGTCATTGTTTCAAATTTTATTCTGCGGTCGTATAGCTCATCGATTTCAAAGAACTGCTCCTGTTCAACAGAGGTCGCTGAAGCCCTTGGCAGGATGGAATAGTCCCCTCGATCCATGTTGAGATACAACAAGCTCGCGGCAAACACGCCAACCACAACAAGAAGATTTCGCATAACACACCATCAAATCGATTGTTTATGAGCCTTGCCGGCATCCAGCATCTGCAGCGCAGAATCAATTTACCGCTAGCGAAGCGCGTCCTGCACGGCCAGGTTATCGGTAAGGATTCCGTCCGGGAGTATCGCCTCGCCTCGCCAGCCCGCGACCACTGCCGGCTCATTAACTGTGTACACCATCACTTTTAAACCCAGCGCATGCGCGTTACGGACAAGCGCTGAGTCATAAACGGTATGGTGAACATAGACCCAGTCAAAAAGGCTGCTTGCGATATCCGCCAGCTCGGAATCATTGAGTGGCTTGCCGAATGGTGCATCAAACCCTACGTCGCAGTTGCATCGCTCTTTCACAAAAGACGCCATGTACCGGGAAAAACTATCCACAATCACTTCATCGTTGATCCCGGTTTCGTTGATAATCTTTACCAACGCTTCTGCCATCTCAAGCTGACGATAGATCACATCCGATGGCGTTTTGAGTTCAAGTAAAAAATTGAGTTTCGGTTTGAACCGGGTAATAGCATCTCGCAGCGTCGGTATGTTTCTGCCGACAAGTTCGTTTAATTGCATGTGGCTGAGCGTGCCAATTTGTAACGGTCCTTCTGGTGTCTCAATTACCGGGTCGTGGTAAAGGACAAGCTGATTATCCGCAGTGAACTGCAAGTCCAGTTCCACCCACCGCAGCTCAGCATCGCTGACGAGTTCAAGCGCTTCAAAACTATTTTCCACGGTCTCTGTATGAAGCGAGAGGTTACCTCGATGGGAAACCAGTAGAACGTCTTCTGGTCGAATCGGCGCAATCGCTGCGGGCGCTTCAACAATCGAGGCTTCAGGGAAGTACCCATTACTCGCAAGAAGCTCATGATGACCGCTGATTAACGTCCCAAGTAATTCATCATAGAGAGGTGGTAAATCGCTCACCATAAAGCTCTGGCGCCGCGATTCAGAAAACACCGTCACTTCACCCTGCAAGCGCGCCAGCACCAGAACCTCGTCTTCGATATACAGCTGAAGTTTCTCCAGGTCGTGGCCGATCACTGAATACACTGAGCGTTCTCTTTCATCTTTTGCGAGCAGACTCACCCCAAGCCCACAATGACCGGAGAGGCCCACCAGCTCAGATATGGTCGCTGCAAGATCATAGTGGCTCGCTCTTCTGGCATCCAGGCCCTGATAGCGTTCACCGGTGATCGGATCGGTGCCCGCAATCATCATTGGCACTTCCAATGCTGCTGGCTGCTTTTTCAGATCTGCAGGCAAAGGGTGATCAGCAGTAATGAGCAACACTCCATCCGGGTACTCCGCCAGAAACCAATCGACAAAAAGGCCAAGGTGATAATCAGAGAATCGCTTGGCCTCCAGACGCGCTGCATCCTGCCTCTCAGTATCAAACACAGGCACCCAGTCTTCGGGCAGCATAAACGGATCATGAGTACTTAACGTCGCGAGCGAGGCGAATCTCGGACCCTGTCGCTCGCTCAGCCACTGCCGGATCTCGCCAAACATGACGGCATCATCATATCCCCAGCCTCGCACGGGATGCGGTTTGTTCGGGTGTCTGCTGTGCAATTCGCTGAAACCAACCGCACGGAGATATCGATCCTGATTCTCAAAATGCAGGTCTGCGCCGTGAAAATAGGCGGTCTGATAACCAATCCCGGCTAATGCACGCGGGACGCCATCAAAGTTAGGTAAGGGGTACTGATGCAACAATATGCGAAGCGGATGGGCCGGCATGCCGCTGTAGGTCGCCACCAGGGACTGAACGCTCTTGCTGCCTGCTGCAACGAAGTTAGGGAAACTCAGGTTTTCAGTGCGTAGTCGCTGAAGATTTGGCATCACAGGGGTGCCATCCACCTCGTCAAGCATATCCTCAATACTGATGCTTTCCAGCATGATCACGACAATTGGACTGGCCTCAACGTCCGCACTGGCCGTTGTCGGACGCTGACTGCAGCCGGGGAAACCCAGTTCAGACTCACCCGGAAAACCATGTAACGCCAGAAACTGATCGCCCTGCGCTTCTGGGCGAATCAGCGGATTATCAACGACAGTCGTTCTTATGGCCCAAAAAATTGGGTCAGCACGCCTGGCATCAGCGATTCCTGTGAGCGGTGTACCTAACTGGAGCACGAAGCCGGTTAGTAAAACCGCCAAAAACCCAATCGAATATCCAATGCCGACCGTTGATACGCTTTGACTTAACGGCAACAGCCATAGCAATAGTGACAAACAGAATATCTGCCCGAACAAGCTGAGGTTCAGCGCAACACCCGAAATCGATGGCGCCAGTTGTTCAAATTCAGACAGATAATAGAAGACGTTCACGCCAGGCAAACTGTCATAAACCGCCTGATAATGAAATGCGATTACCTGAACGGTAATAAAGGGAAGCAACAGCAAACCGAAGAGTACTCTGCTGCGGTTTGCCAGAACAAGAAATCCGTAACCTACCCCAACCAGGAAGATGAAGGGAATGATCAAGTCGGTGATTTCAGCGCTGGAACCGAAGTAGACCAGTGTTGATAACCGGCTAACGCTCAGTGCCAGCGCGAACGTAATGGGGAAAAGCAACGCGCCCATGCCAACCACTGTGTTTGTTCTGTCTCATGTTAATGTGGGCCACCAGCAAAGTCGACTCTGCATCAATTGTTGCAGCACTCACGACTGACTTGTTGTTTTCCAAGGGGGTGAGTCCCAATTTCCTGAAGGCAGCTTGTAACTTGGTTTACTTTTCACGGACAACGGCTAGGATTCTCTTTCAGTTAGCGGGTAATCCAATCATGCTTGCCCGCTAAATATTCAGAATCATACGAGGCGACCTGTGATTTCTCACTCTCTGAAGGTGATATTCATCCACACCCCAAGGACGGGTGGTACAAGTATTGAAAAAGCGTTGGTAGACGAAAACTGGTGGAACATTGAGCCTGAAACCAAGCATATCGACTGGAAAGAGGCGCGTGAGCTTTACGCTTCTGAATGGGATGATTACTTGAAGTTCTCTATTGTTCGTAATCCTTGGGATTGGCTAGTTTCTCTCTATTTTTCGCACGATCAAACGAGATCTCTTAAACAAGGACTGGATTTCAACGACTACGTGAGATCGCCCGTATTAGCCAATCATGAACAGGACAGCATTATCCAGAGCGACATTCTTGGAGATGAACTTGATTTCATTCTTAGATTCGAGAACCTGCAAGGTGATTTCGACGCGCTCTGCAAAGCACTGGATACGCCTAAACCGGATCTGCCCTATTTCACAGCAATGTCGGGCCGAGAGGGTAAAAACAACAAACACTACTCAGCCTACTACGACGATGAGCTACATGACATCGTAGCCACGCGGCATCTTCGAGATATTGAAAGGTTTGGCTACACTTTCGAATCAAAAAGCAGCGCTGAGCAACCTCACCCTTAAGATTAAACAGCGCTGATGTTTTGCCAGCCATACTTACAGTAGATGAAAGCTGAACGCATAGCCGTATCCAGAAAAATCACGGATCGCGAAACGATTTATCAACTCCGCAACAACCGACCCGACGTTGCACCGCTATGCTCATTGTTAGTGAGAAAAATCTCGCCATTAACAACCGTATTAAGGATGCCACTGGCGGTCTGCTTCAAACGCCGCGCACCGGCCGGCAGGTCATTAAGCACTTCGGGCATATTGGGGCCGATGGTTTCAGGATCAAACACCACCACATCAGCGGCCATACCTTCACGCAGCAGGCCGCGATCGTGCAAACCCCAGAGCGTGGCCGTGTTGTAAGTGATCTGCTTCACTGCTTCTTCGAGACTCAACGCCTGCTTCTCCCGCACCCAGTAGCTGAGCAGATGCGTCTGCAGTGAGCTGTCCATGATCTGCGATACGTGGGCGCCGGAGTCAGAAAAGGTCACCACGGACCGGGGGTGTTTGATCATCTCAAGCACATGATCCTGATTTTCATTGGCGATCGGTGTCCGGAAGAACATCTTAAGGTCTTTATCCAGTGCCATGTCGATCATCAGTTCAACCGGGTCGACACCTTTTTCTTTCGCGATTTGTGCCATGGAAGGTTTGTCGTAGGCCATATCGTCCATGGGATAAACGTAGTCCCAGTCAGGTGGTCGAATCTCGGCCCCGACAATACGCGGACCGGTATATTCACGATTGGCGATTTCAACAAGTCGCGCCTTGGTTGCTGGATCAGACAGGCGCGCTTTCTGCTCTTCAAGGGGCAGCGCGCGAATGTCACGCCAGAGCTCCCAATTGTCATAAGGCGTGGCGCTTTCGAACGACAGAATATTGTTCAGGCCGCGCGTATGCACCTGGGCAAACATTCGCCCGCCTGCAGCTGCCGTCTCATCCAACAGGTCAAAGTAGGGTCGCCAGATATCTGGCGCAACCTTGACGCTGAACATACCCCAGGTCTGAGTCACACCAGACTCTACGGCAAGATCTCTCAGTCGGTCGTGATACTCCCGAATTCGTTCCGGGTTTCTGCCGGGTGCTTCACCGGCAATCTCGAAGATGCCCTTGCCTGTTTCGCCCACGGCATTAACAATCGCCCGGACCTCTTCCCAGTTAGCCAGTCGACTTGCCACCGGCTTGTCATCCGCTGTCGTATGATTAAACGTTCGGGACGTGGAGAAACCAATCGCCCCTGCATGCATCGCTTCTTTGACGATGGCCTGCATCTGCTTAACTTCGTCCTCAGTGGCTTCGTCTTCAAAGGCCCGTTCACCCATGGTGTAAGTACGCAACGCAGAGTGGCCAATATAGCCGGCATAGTTGATGCCTTTGGGCAGGTCATCAACAACATCAAGAAACTGGGGGAAGGTTTCCCAGGTCCAGTCGATGCCCGCCAGCATGGCGTCCCGGGACAAATCTTCGGCTCGTTCAAGACTGCGAAAGACCAGATCCGCATCTTCCTGCTTGCAGGGTGCCAGCGTAAAACCACAGTTGCCCATCACGACGCTGGTCACACCGTGATAACTTGAACAGGAACCCACCGGATCCCAGAACACCTGAGCATCCATGTGTGTATGGCCATCAACAAATCCGGGGGACACAACATGCCCTTCTGCATCGATGGTCTGTTTGGCTTTTTCGTTGATACGACCGATCCGGGTAATGATGCCATCACTGATCGCGACGTCAGCGCGATATCGGGCACTGCCTGATCCGTCTACTATCATGCCGTTTTTAATCACAAGATCGTGGCTCATGGTGCACTCCCTCTGAAAGACTTGCCCCATCATAACAACTACTGCGGTGTAACGGCTGTATTCCCCATTGCTTTGATTGCCGGCCATTATTGGCCGGTATATGGTAGGACTCACGCAAATTCTTCGGACAAATGACAATGACTCGATTGCCACGTATCGCAATCAATGGTTTTGGCCGTATCGGCCGGACGGTAACGCGAATAGCAAAACTCAGAGGCCATTTTGATGTGGTCGCTGTAAACGATCTGGCTGCGCCTGAGAGCCTCGCCTATGCGTTTAAGTACGACAGCATTCACGGCGTTTACCCGGGAGAGGTTTCTCTCAACGGGGATGTGATGGACATTGATGGAGACCCTTTTAAGGTCTTGTCGGAGCCTGACCCGTCAAAGCTGCCCTGGCATGAATACGACGTTGATTATGTGATCGAGGCCAGCGGGCAATTTCGCACTCTGGCGCTACTGAACAAACATATCGAGGCTGGTGCAAAACGCATCATCGTTACCGTGCCGACCAAAGATGAGTTATCGAGCACGCTGGTGGCAGGCGTTAACGACGAGGTCGTCACTGAAGACAGTCTCATCATCTCTAACGCCAGTTGCACAACGAATTGTGCAGCCCCTTTGGTCAAGGTGTTGCACGAACACTTCGGTGTCCGCCGGGGCTTACTGACAACGGTGCATGCCTACACCTCAGATCAGCGGTTGATTGACGCCCCTCACGGCGGTGATATGCGACGCTCACGAAATGCCGCAACAAACATTGTGCCGACTTCAACCGGTGCCGCCAGCGCCATCGGAAAAGTCATTCCAGCATTGGCAGGCAAACTCGATGGTGTTGCGATGCGCGTACCGGTTGCAGATGGTTCGCTGGTAGACCTGACGGTTGAACTGGATACCTCGACCACCGAAGACGCCGTTAATCAGGCGATGAGACAGGCTGCCAATGGTGAGCTAAAGGGTATTCTCGCTTACTGCACAGATCCTATTGTTTCCTCAGATATCATTGGCAACAGTCATTCCTCGGTGTTCGATGCGGCGCTCACTCAGGTAATGGACGGTAATCTGGTCAAGGTTGTGAGCTGGTATGACAACGAATGGGGTTACAGTTCTCGTGTAGAGGAACTGATTTCAAGGCTTGCAACACTGGACAAACTCAACCCATAGACCAAGGCCTTGGGCAGCAATCTCAGATCTTATACAACAATAAAGCGGTCACTCGACGCATTAAGTAACTCAGGTCCGTCTTTGCCAATCAGCACCAGGTCTTCAAGGTGTGCAGTACCGCCGAGTCCACTGCCAAGCACCGGCATATCAACACTGATGACCATGTCTTCCTCGAGGGTAAGGTTCTGCTTTTCGAACGGAGAAAAATCTCTCGCGCCGGGCTCATCCGTATGATGAAGACCAACCGCATGCGGCCCCATCACCAGACCCGCATCAATCTTCGTTTCAGCAAAAAGCTTTTGCCCAAGCGCCCAGATATCTGAATAAGCAACGCCCACCTTGAGTTCAGGCAACACCCGATCCCAGACGAACGACAACGCATCAATAATCTGCTGCATCTTCCGGGTTGGCTCGCCCACACATACCGTTCGTCCATAGTCACCATGATAGCCCTCGAAGGTGCTCACACAGTCAATGAGAAACGAACGCCCTCGCTCAATCTTCTCATCGGTTAATGGCGAAATCACGCCGTCAATCAACATGTAAACCGGGCTTGTCATCCGCTCACCACAACCCGTGGCAAACGCTGTTCGCAAATCGCGAAAGCTTGCCCCCGCCTCAACAGTTCTGGCCGCTGCTAAACCCGCCTCGGCATTTGCCAGCGCCGCATACCTGGCGTAAACAATTTCAGCGGGACTTTTTCTCAATCGTATGCGGCGCAGCAATCGCTCGCCATCAACGAAGTGAAGATCAAGTCCGCTCCGCTTGAGCAACTCAACGATTTTAAGATCATCTACCGCGACGGTTCGATTCGGCAGGTCCGTCTCCAGCAGCGTTCTGATCAACGCTGCTTCGCTGCTCGCCGACATCTCTGCATAATGCCCGCTGATCTCCGCACGCCGACTGGTTTCGAATGGCCGCGCCGGTGCGTCAGAGAAGGTCGGCGTGATGTAGCCTGGTGCTGCGGCAGCAGTGGCTATGGCTTTAGCGTTGTCCAGCGCCGCGTAGAGGGCCGGTTCTGCCGGTGAGCTGAACAGTTTCAGATCAACGTTGCCCGGTATCGCCTTGTCATCACTGGACAGGTAATAGCCAAATTCACCTGTGATCAACGCCGGTTTTGATTTACCCGTGGCAGAAAAAGCGGCAAAAGCCTGCATGTCCATACCCAGCATATTCGAAACGATACGCTGGTTAGTCAGATAGAAAACATTAACGGGGTCACTGCAGAGCAGTAGGTCAACGCCTTCTGCGGCCATGGTATCTACCGCGCTCGCGTGGTTCAGCAAGGGGTCACTCACCGTTGCAGGCGGCATCAGGGCTAATCCCCCGACAGTTGATGTCTCGGTACTATCGGGCGCCGTCCCTGCAACCGATGGTGTCGCGGCGATCACACCGGACGCCGCGATACCCTGGAGCAAACTTCTTCTTGAAACTTTCATCTGATCATCGCCTTTTGCCTATTTCGCTCCCCAACTCTTTTAGATTTATGGGAGCAGGACGCTGCTCAACGCAGTTCAGCCTTAAACCCGAAGGAAGCGCGGTGGGCGATGCCAGTAGAATGCAGCAGAGGCTCACAAGACCTATCCGAAGAACGCGAAGTCCTCGGTATTGTTGAATTTGAAGTTCTGGTCAACCGCCGTGTTCTCAAGCCCAAGGTGACGCCGCAAGGCCTTGTGCACGTGTTTGGGGTAGATGATCGTGCCGCCAGCATCCTGTTGCAATGTATCAGGGTCGATACTGGCAGCATTCTGGGCCTCGTCAGTCACACCAACCACCTGGTTACCCCAGGATGGATTCCTCTCCATCACAATGACAGAGCCGATAGGCCAGTGGTCTTTACCGTTGTCGGAGTTGTAGAACGGCGTTCTACTGAAATCAGAGGCGATAACAACCGTCATACGATCCGCCAGATTCGCCTGCTCCGCCATCGTCCAGAGCAGGTCCAGTGCATCGTTCACGTGTCTGATAAGCGGCTCATGCAATGAGTCATGATTAATGTGCGTATCAAAACCCGAGACGTACAAATCGGCGGCACTGGCGATACCTGCATCAAATCCTGCAATGGTGAGCTGGACCTGACGTAACAGGCTACTGGTGATTTCCCGATTGACGACAACATCCTCGATGATGTCATTCTGAGATGGCAGAAAGTCATTAAACTCGGTAAGCGGACCACGCCCTGCAGTTGCCTGCTGATAAGCGCTCATGTTGTAGAGCTGCCTCGGCGTGAGGTCGGTACGGGCCATCTGCCGTGCCAGACGCGCTTGCGCGTAACTGCGAATTCGATTGATGTCAGATTCTTTGCGCAATCGGACGTCTTCACCCCAGGTGGCGGCAGGATCGAGTATCTGGCGTAAGGTCTCCACGTCATCAAGCCGGCTGAAGCGAACAAGGTTCGCCGTTTCAGAAAACCCGCCAAAGCTGACATAAGACAGCGGCTGTTCAGGGGCATTTCGGGCAGCAAACATAGCGCTCAGGGTTGGATAACCAACCGAGTTCCTGCCACTCCAATTATGGGTAACCCCGGTGCTGTGCGAGTTTGTTTGCGCGTCAACACCATTAATGACCAGCATGTCCCGGTAATATTTCTGGAAGAATTCTGCGTTATTCGCATAAGGCGCAAACGGGATGTTGCCCGCCTGCATGATCTCGTTAGATTCAGACCACTGTGTGATCGCCTTTTCGCCGGGTTGGTTAACCTTGGGATCGCAATAGCTGGAGACATCCCAACCACCTTCGAGCTGAAGCTGAACCAGCAGTCTGCCCGTGTATCCACCCTCCACTGCACCATAAAGCTTTGCCCCTGGGGCTATCAGCCCAGCAGCGCCCATGATCATCGTGTTCTTTAAAAAATCGCGTCGTTTCATGGTCTTTACTCGTGCAGGTAAGCGAAGTCGGTCATGATGTAAATCAGCACCGACATCCAGGTGTTTTTCATCCCCGTTGGGTCCTGCCCCCGGCTACCGACGCCACCTTCTGCCCAGTGTTCGTCGAGCCAGAAACTACAATTTTCCTCAGGATAGTTCCACGCCCAATTGCCATAGGTCTGGATATGTACGAGTCGGTCCTGCCAGCTTTCTACCAGTAACTGGTAGGCAGACTCGATTTCCACATCATCAATAGTGAGATTCTTCCCCAGGAAACGGGCATGCAGATCGACCAGCTTTTCTTTCAAGGCAAGGGCGCCCTCAGAGGTGCCGTCTTCCGGTGTCGTGTTGCCAAAGCCAACACTGATTTCTACCAGGTCCGGACCTGCCTGAACTGCCCAGGTTTCCAAAGAGATCGTATAGGCACCATCTTCCGGAAGGTCAAAAGGAATCGTGACGGTGCAACTGCCCCAGAGATAAAAACCACCTTCAAACGTATTACCACAACCCCAGGTTGCACCGGCGACATTCTCCAGCTCCGACATATCAAGCTCGTATACGGTCTGATTGTTGCTGTCAGTGATCTCAAGGTTAACGAAAATGACATCGCTGTTGACGTCTTCGGATTCCCAATAGTCATTCAAAAAGGTTAACTGGACCGTCTTATTGCTGCCGGTCAATCGCCCGGTATGCGAGACAAACTCAATGTCCTGATCGGAATTCGAACGGATCGTAAGCTGTGTCTTTGATTCAGAATTGGGTGTGGTCGAAGGATCAATTCCCGAGAACAGCAACCGTTCTGCATCCCTTCGTTCAAAGTCGATAATCACCGCAGGACACGCCATTTCCAGCGCCTGTTTCTCTGCCACATTCGTCATCAGGGTGGTGAGTGCAGTACTGCGTTCTGTGATACCCCTGGAGTCGATACCGCCGTAATAAACATTGAACCGGTCGCCCAGCGCCGAATACTCCAGATCGAAAGCCCAGATGTCTTCATTGCTCCCCCACCTGAATCCAAGAAGATCCTCACTTTTCTTCTCAAGTTCCTCGGGTGTCAGCAATCGACCGGTGCCGAGGTCTTTCGCAAGACGCGCCCGCACACTGCTGTTGTCTACACTTTTCGCCCGGAACCATGGGCTCATAATGATCTCCGTCATCATATCCTTGGCGTTGAAAGCGCTGCCACCGTCAATGCCCGCCGCAAAATCTTCACCCAGGGATGCGATAAATTCATTCTGTGCTTCAAAACCGGCAAGCTGGGCAGAAAAACCGACATCGGTCGAATCCACAGGGGCTTCGATGGCTTCAGAACCAATCAGGGCGGGCCACCAAAACCTGACCGAGGCACTGGCAAAACGGGGATCTTCAGCGATGACCTGCCCAAGCCATTGCAGGCTGTTACGCGGATTCGGCGCCAACTCACCCTCAAAACCGGGTGTGCGCATATCCCTGAACCAGGTATCCCCCTGAACGTAATCACTGGGTTCTGCATTGGGGTCAAACCATTGCGGGTGCTTGTAGGTATCTGGCAAAGCATCCTGACCACCTGATGAGTTTCGGTACCAACCCTCATTGCCATAGTTTTGGAAGGCACCCGCAACAGGGTCCATACCCGCGTGACAGGCAGTACAAGCCGGGTTATTCATGGTGGGGTTGTTTGTATCTGCCAGCGCTACCGGGTCGGTGGTACGCGCTGCAGACTTCTCAATGTCCACCCCCAGAAAATGATAGTAGGTCCATCGTGCGCGAGCACGGTTTCGGTTGGTTTCTGTCGTTGGATAACGCGCGAGATAGGCCTGGGTGTTGAGCACGCCCGCATGGGGGTAGTTAATATAGCTACCGTGAGAGTCCACCCTATGGCCAAACCCGGTAATAAACTCACCCAGAAGCTGATCATCGGGGACAACCTGCCCCCTGTTAACCCCGGGTTTAAACACGCTGGGATCCTCGGTATCGAAAGAAGCCCCTGCCCGCAGTATCTTGTTGGTTCTGTAGTTCACCATCGTGTAGTCGGCCGTCACCACCTGCTGATAATTGCGATCTCGCTGAACGATATCGGCGATGAGCTCCACCGGTGCGCGAGCGAGACCGTGGTTCCAGCGTTGGACTGGTAAATAGTCAAGCTCGCCATCACCACCGGCAGCCAGAGCCGCCTCATACTTCTCAGCAGCACCCACGGGGTAGTATGGGAAGTTCAGGTCTGCGACATCAAAAAGACCTGTGAAGAAAGCATCTGTGAGCAGGCGATCATTGGCGCCACGGGTTAAAAACTCATGGAATCCGTCTCCCTTCATCATGCCGCGGATCGTCGCTCGCATGGCAGACTCTGAACCACTACGTACCGCCTGGACTTCTGCATCTGTCGGCACCGTACCGCGCAGTATCATCGACGCGCGCCTGATGGTCTCCTGCGAATTGGCAAGATTGACACCATTCCAGTAATCGCCGCTGCCACCGGTGCTGACAACCTCTTCGCCCAACAGCGCAACAAAAGAAGAAAGGTGCTGGAACTCTGAGGAGCCGGACGTCAGCTGCGCGCCGCCGCCATGACTATTGAGGCCGATAGATTTGTTCAGCAGTGTCTGGCCACCTTCAGAGTTAACGTAGTTAACCATCGCCGTGTAGTTGGTTGCCTGATAGCCAGCAACACTGGATTGGACATAATGCAGCGCACTCGCTGCCGCAACCCCCGTCGATGTGTGGCAGACAATACATTTTGACTGAACGATGGGCGAAACGTTCTCGTTGTAAAAATCCTGAGAATCTACCGGCAGTGGTTCCGTGGTTTCACCTTCCGTTGCGCGACTCAGATTCGTAATGAAACCGGCAGGCGTATCCAGCGTCCCCAACACCTGAATCTCTGTGTCAGAGCTGACCGTCAGCCGCCACTTTCCGGCGCCATCACCAAAGGCACCGACCAGGCCAAGTTGTGCGTTGCCGTTTTCAAGATCCGCAGCCGTCACCGTTATTGACCGCTGGCCGATAAGATTGAAGGTAACGTCGCTGTCACCGGGGTTGCCTGCATCATCGTAGCCAGAGATGGTGATGGCCGCCTGATCATCGGTGTCATTGACAATGCGCAGACTACTGCGACGATCAACGTTGCTCGCTGGATTAAAGACCAGTACCTCGTGATCCGTGCCGGAATTCGGGGCAGCGTTGCTCAGGTTGGTCAGGAAACCGTCAGCGGTTTCAACAAAACTCATCACCTCGAGCGTCTGCGTGGAACTGACGGTCATTCGCCACCGGCCGTTACCGTCGCCAAGGCTACCATTTAGATCGCTGGCACCGTTTTCCAGGTCATCGACACTGATTTCACGCGCCGCATTGGCGCCCAGAGTAAAGCTGACATCACCATTCGGTGCAGTTGCGCCGTCATCATCCGTCGCTTCGATAGTAATCGTGGCAGAGGAATCGGCTGTATTTATGATTCGCAGCGAACTGGTCCGCAGAGATTCATCCGCAGGATCAACATAGTTCACGACTTTTTCTGTTGCTGTGCCCGGCGCGACAGCGCCCAGGTTGATGAGGTATCCACCCGGCAGACGAATCAGACTCATCACATCAAGATCCAGCGTAGAAGTTACCGTCAGGCGCCAGTTACCCTCGCCGTCACCAAAGCTGCCGGATAATCCCTTGCCCGTGTTGCCGTTTTCCAGATCCTGGGATGTCATCTGGGCAGAATCGTTCGCCGTCAGACTGAGAGTGATGTTGGAAGCACCGGGGTTACCCGCATCATCAATGGCAGATATTGTGACGGTGCCGCTGGCGTCATCACGATTGAGGATACGCAGAAAGGTCTGCTGGTCCGGCTCACTGGCGGAATTGGCGAAGTAAACGAGCCGATTATTGCCAGACTGGGGAACGACTTCATTCAGGCTGGTGAGGAATCCGCCCGGTGCCCGAATAAGACTCATTACCTCGATTGAGTTATCGGATCGAACAATAAGCTGCCATTTACCGTTTCCGTCACAGAAACTGCCCTCAAGTCCTTTCGCAGTATTGCCGTTTTCCATGTCCTGGGCTGTGAACTGCAGGGAGCTTTGCGGCGCCAAAGTGAAGCTGATGGGGCCACTACGGTTCGGTGTGCCATCGTCATCAATACCGTAGACCTCGACCTCGGTCGCCTGATCGTTGGGATTGATAAAACGCATGAAAGTCTGCTGTGTGCTGTTGCTGCCTGGGTTGGCGAATGGCACGCGTCTTTGTTGTTGCAGACGGGAGCTGGATGCGGTGCTTCCGACGACAGAATCAGCACATTCGCTACCGGAGGCACCAACACGGGTAAAACCGGTGCCAGGCTGATCGATGGCGACCTGCTCCCAGGTTTCGCCGCCATTGGTTGAGCGCTCAATTCCTGCATGCGCGTGCAGGCAGGACAACGCAACGCAGACAACAAGGGGTAGAATACGGGACACTATGGCCTCCCTAATGCGACTTATCTCAATATGTGAACCAGACGCGAGAAACCTCTCAGCAGGCGAGGCTGGGCTTGTTAGTTCGATGGAACCGAACCGCACGTCAATGGCAATCCTGAATCTAAACAGAAAGCATCGCCCTTTTAAAGTAACGGCCAGATCAACTCACCCAAACAGGGGAGGCGTCCCACCATTTTGGATGCGCTCCCGACAAAGTTCGAATCATGCGAATCTACGCCATCAACATCGACGCCACGCCACTCTTCAAGGAAGTAGAAAACTTTCTTGAATCACAGGGTTTTCGGCGGGCCTACTTTCTTGCGAACGGGTTGTTCACAACACCCTCCGTCAGGTCGTGCTACCACGGCAGGGTATTTGATGAGTTAACGGTAGCGGACCAATCTTTGATCGAATTGCTCATCGAACAGGATTACGCGATTGCGGTGCATGAAGACGTTGATGATGTGTTGCGACAGGTGCTTAGAGAGCAACCTGATTATAGCAACGTGTCTGAAACCGAATGCCTGCTAAAGGACGTCGTACCGATGCCAGACAAGGAGATTTATGGAAACATTCGCCTGACTGCCAATCCCCGGATTGGCAGGCGCCATCTGTTCGGTGATGCCGCTGAAGATCGTGATTTTCTTCGCAGGGAGAAAACCTTCATCGAAAAGGTTCAGGCAGGTCCCGCAAACCAGTTGGCTCACCTGAACTTCCAGCATTATCACGACTTCGTTTACGGATTCCACCACGGTGTAGAAGACAAAGAGGACCGTCTCGCACAAATCACCGACAGCACGACATCGTGGTTACAAGCGTGGGATTTCAATCAAACCGATGCCCTGTTCTTCATCTTCAGTGATCACGGTGACTGCGTCGACAGATTAACCAAACCCAAGGACTATTTGAGATGGTGCTATGTAAAAGATACAAGCACTCGGCCACTAACGCTCAGCAAAAGTATCGTGTCTGGCATAGACCTTTTCCCGACGGTGCTGCAACAGGCTGACATAAAGACTACAGAAAGCGGGGACGAGGTTAACGCGCACGCTGAATCATTCGATGCACCTTTGAATAAAGCACGTATCTATAGCCTGGCAGACGTACGCTATTGGGATGAACATTGGGCGTCGCGAGAAACAGAGTTCAGCCCCGAGCAAAAAATGTTCATTGAACAACTGGATCCCGAACGCTCGAGGATGATGTCTGCCACCGCGATCAAAATCATCGATTGGGACCAGGAGGACCAGCCAAAGAAGCTGATACAGGCAACTTACTACCGACATAGTCAGTCCTACTACTACCTGACCTATGATTTCGATGAACCGCCCTTCAGGCATCACTTCTTTTCGCCATCAAAGAATCAGTTCGACCCGATACAACAGACTGACGAAGACTCAGACTTTCGTCCACTCATGATCGAGCTCAGTGAATACCTCCTCACACATTTTCCATGGATCGAAAACCGTGATTTCATGAGTCAGCTTGATTCAGGTCGAGCAGGTGATTGGACGGCGTTCTAACGCGGTTACCTCTCTGGGCGCCCGACAAGCACGAGCTCGAATCAATCAGACCGCGCAGTCTTAAAAAAGTCGCACTGCCTGTCGTTGGCCACTCGCGGTATAAACCGCTAATTCAGGCAGTGTTTCACCCGTCCAGGTCAGCAGACCGAAAACCTGTTGCTCACTAATCAGCTGGGGCTTGTCGCGTGAAGACGCCGCTGGTGTTAATTTTTGTGAAAAAGGGCCCAGTACCAGCTGGGTCAATCCAGCAGCATATGGGACAACGAAGGTCTCAGCCGAGCCTGGCGACGTCAACAGAATAGGGGCGTTTTTTGCTGCCATTTTCAAAGCCCGCAGCAAATCTTTGGTTTCGGATCGATAGGATTCGCGCGTCAACGGCTCACCCAGGCTGATTACACGCAGCATCTTATCCTGACTGGCGACAAGCCCCCGGCTTAACCACGCCAGTTGGTCAGGCCCATATCGTGCCTGTACCTGCCGATGGGAAAATGCATCCAGCACAAACACCGATACCCCGCCGATCGAGTAGGTATACGCCAAAGACGCCTTGCTAAGTCTCTCGGTTACGGGCCAGAAACGATTGAAGGTTTGCCTCGCCAGCCCTGGTGATGCCAGCCAGCCATTGTTTGGAGAAGCGCCCAGGTCATCTGCACCAGGTGCGGCATATTGGGGCAAAGTTGCCTGGAGCGACTGCATCGGTGTCCAGTTCCGTGCATAGCTATAGCGAAGATCGTAACCTGCCCGGGAAGACTTATCGGCCTCACGGACCAATGTACTGTTGCCCACCCAGAACATAGCCGTGGGATTCGCCGCGACCAGGGTATCCAGCAGCGGATAACCCGCCACGGGGTTTTCCGGTGGGTAGACCGGGTCATTGACCGCGTGGGCACCGAGCAGGGCCAGCCGGTGCTCAGTCGTGTCTGATTTGCGCGTACCGGGCGTGAGGAAACTGCGTTCAAAGGGTAAGCGGTGTGTCTTACCGTTGATGTAGACCTTGTAGAAGTATTTGCGTCCAGGCTCTACCCGGTCGCAACGAAAAAGTACCGTAAACGCGTCACGGCGGGAGGTCTGAACTTCAGCCGTGACTCTGACTTTTTCAACCGCTGTTTCATCATAGTAGGCAAGACGAACCCGAGCTTCTTTAGCGGTGCTGACCCAGATGCCTACTTCACGTGGCGTCGTATAGGCAATCATCGGGCCACCGGACAATATCCTGGCATTCAGGTCGCCCGTTAACGTGGCGTCCTCAAACGCGGGTGCCAGTATTTCTGTTGCATGCGTTGCCTGGACACACATAACAAGCAGAATTAAACACCAGATCGAGAAGAATCTATGCATTGTCTAAGCTACTCAATTTCAAAGTAAGCTGAAAAAAAGGCCGTCAGATGATCGAAGTGCTCATCCGTATAGTGTGGGTTTGCAGGCATATATACACCTTTCATGTACTTTGACGGGTTTCGGACAAAGTCACGAAAGTAGTCGGCGTTGTATAGGGCATTGCTCGCTAGTACAGGGAAAACGCGGTTTGAGGTGGTTCCTCCGAAATGTCCATCCTCCCAGCGATGACAACTCATACAGTTATTCATATACAGTTCCCGCCCCTTTGCTGCCTTGTCGGCAAGGTTAGCGAAGCGGCCAGAATAAATGGGTGCGTATTCACGTTCGTAGTTGACGACCTCAAGTGCAACAGCACCCCAGGGCCGTTTACTCGAGGCATCAAACAGGTTGGCGTATGCCGGCGCGATAGTTTCCGACACTGCGACGTAATAGGGTCCAAGGTATTGCTCGTTCAGCGTTTCCGGCCAATCCAGCGGGTTGTTGCCATCAATTTGCAGAACAAAAAACGGTTGGTATTGCGCCCTGAAAGGCTGCGTGAAAATCGAAAGATAGTCATCCCGGCAGCGAATCAGCGCTGTATCTGCACCAGCCGCGAGTGGCAGCGCCGCCAGCAGGTCATCCATAAAAAGAACCGTAACCTGAAACGAGGATTTGAGATAAAAATCTATCTTCATCTCAAAGGTCTGTGTGGGCAGCTTCAGCAAATCCGCGTGGGCGACAAATCGTGACTCATCTGGCTTGAGCCCACTAATGAGACCTCGAACTTCCAGGTCAGTATCCGATGCCCGCTGCCCCGACAGCGCTAGCGGCTCAGCTGCGGCGGCAGGCATCCACGCCAACAGCAACGCGATGACCAGGGCCCCGAGCGTGTTTACGCACTTTGGTACTCCGACCGTTTCAGTCATACCCAACCCGTAATCTTCGATTCGTTTGTTTCTATTCATTGTTTTCTATCAACAACATTCAAGACAGCAACCCTTAAACAAGTAACAAGAATCAGCAATATTTAGGCCACTTACTGTGGTGGGTCAGGATCGCTGGAAAACGGGTAGGACGATTAGGTGATTCACAATGTAGACATTGGCTACATAGGCAAGTAATATCTCTGACCAATCAGGGCGTTTCCTGCAGCACTCGCACGCGATCGCTGATTTGATCGCCGCTAACGACAATCGCAGGTCCACAAAATAGGATTGCAATAATGAGCGAAACAAAAACAGAGAGTCAGGCACCTAAAATACAATCAAGACCTGGGTCAGCCGACGTCGACGAAACAACCGAGATACCCTCGGCTTACGATATCGCTATCGATGAGATCAATCCCATCTCTCCCAGATTGTGGAGTGAGCATCGCTGGAAAGAGTATTTCGAACGACTGCGGGCAGAAGATCCCGTGCACTTCAATGAAACAGAGCTTGCTGGTCGATACTGGTCACTGACTCGCTACGAGGATATCAAGGCCGTCGATAGCGACTGGCAAAACTTCAGTTCAGCGCACGGCATCGTGCTGGGCTTCCCCATCGATCAGGAGCCACCAGAGGGTGATCTGGGCATCACCACTTTTATCGCACAGGATCCGCCTACCCATGACGTCCAGCGAAAAACCGTCACCGGTGTTGTCGCACCCTCCAACCTGGCAAAGCTGGAATCCCTGATTCGAGAACGTACCTGCACCGTCCTCGACTCACTGCCGGAAAATGAAACGTTCGACTGGGTGGATACCGTATCGATTGAGCTCACCACGATGATGCTGGCGACACTGTTTGATTTTCCGTTTGAAGATCGCAGAAAGCTAACCCGCTGGTCAGACATCACCTTTGCTATTCCACAGCCCGGTGGCTTGATTGAATCAGAGGAACAACGTCGGGAAGAACTGCTGGAGTGTCTCGAATACTTTAACCGCCTCTGGCAGGAGCGACTGGAAAACCCGGGAGACGATCTGGTTTCGATGCTGGCCCATGGCGAAGACACTAAAGATATGTCGCCCATGAATTATCTGGGTAATCTGCTACTGCTAATTGTTGGCGGCAATGACACTACCCGGAACAGCATGTCCGGTAGTGTTTATGCACTGAACAAGTTTCCTGAGCAGTACGACAAACTGACTGCCAACCCCAAACTCATCCCCAGCATGGTGGCTGAGCTCATCCGTTGGCAGACGCCGCTGGCCTATATGCGCAGAACTGCCAACAACGACTGTGAAATCAAAGGCAAGCAGATTAAGCAGGGTGACCAGATTTTAATGTGGTATGCGTCAGGTAACCGCGACCCTGAAGTCTTCGAAAATGCCGATGTACTGGATATCGAACGCCGAAACGCGCGCCAGCATCTGTCCTTTGGGTTCGGCATTCACCGCTGCATGGGCAATCGGCTGGCTGAACTGCAGCTCCGAATATTGTGGGAAGAGATTCTCGCCCGGTTCGAGCGGATCGAGATTCAGGAGGAACCTGAAAGAACTTATTCTTCCTTTGTGAACGGCTACACCTACCTGCCGGTAAAAGTCACCAAAAAAGCGTAGGTCATGAAACATGCCTGAGGGCCAACCTCAGGCATGTCTTTTAACCCAGCACATCATCCGCAACAAAGTACTGCGGGTCTTCAATCACGTTGACCTCAACCAGACCACCCGCCTTTTTAAGCAAACGACGACACTCATCACTGAGGTGCACCAGGTGCAGCGTCTTACCGGCATTCAGGTAGCGTTCCGCCAGCGTGTCTATGGCCTCCAATCCTGAATGATCAGCAACCCGGGAACGGGCAAAATCGATAATGACATCGTCATTGTCCTGGGCAGGATCAAACCGGTCCATAAATGAGGTCACCGAGCCAAAGAACAGTGGCCCCGTAACCGCATAAACCGTAGAGCCCTGGTGATCCTCACGCGCTTCGATCCGAATGTGTTTGGCATGCTCCCAGGCAAACACCAGGGCAGAAACAATCACGCCCACCACCACGGCAATCGCCAGATCCGTTGCGACCGTGACTGCTGAGACAAGAACAAGCACCATCGCGTCAGATTTCGGCACTTTCCGGATGACCCGGAAGCTACTCCACTCGAATGTGCCGATCACCACAATGAACATGACACCGATCAGCGCCGCGAGCGGAATCTGTTCGATCAGCGAAGATGCGACCAATATAAATAACAGTAAGCACAACGCCGCTGTGATGCCCGATAAACGACCTCTACCACCGGAGTTCACGTTGATCATGCTTTGCCCGATCATCGCGCAACCGCCCATGCCTCCGAACAAACCCGTCGCGGTATTGGCAACACCCTGGGCCACACATTCTCTATTGCCTCGACCCCGCGTTTCGGTCACTTCATCAACCAGCCGAAGGGTGAGCAGCGATTCGATTAAACCGATGGCGGCGAGAATAATTGAGTAGGGCAAGATGATCATCAGCGTTTCTAGCGAGAACGGTACCATCGGCAGATGGAAAGTCGGCAAACCGCCTTTAATCGACGCAACATCGCCAACAACACGCGTGTCTATTTCCAAACTGAAAACCAAAAAACTGACGACCAAAATGGCCACGAGGGATGAAGGAATCGCTGTCGTAAGTCTTGGCAGAAAGTGAATGATCAACATGGTGATACAGACCAGGCCAACCAGCAGATAGAGTTGCTCGCCCTCGAGCCAGGCAACATCAACAATCGTTCCCTGCATGAAGGTCCCATCGAGCCATCCGGGTTCGCCCGGGACGCCGAACTGCCCAAGTTGCGCCAGGAAAATGACTATCGCCAGGCCATTCACAAAACCCAGCATCACGGGGTGCGGCACCATCCGAATAAACTTCCCGAGCCGCAGCACGCCTGCGCCAACCTGAATCACACCCATGAGTACAACTGCAGCGAACAGATACTCAACGCCGTGATCGGCAACCAGGGCGACCATCACAACGGCAAGCGCACCGGTTGCACCGGATATCATGCCTGGACGTCCGCCAATACACGCTGTGATCAGTCCAACCATAAAGGCAGCATAGAGACCAACGAGCGGCTCAACGCCAGCCACAAAAGCAAAGGCCACAGCTTCTGGCACCAATGCGAGTGCGACTGTAATACCGGAGAGGACATCGTTCTTAATAGAACTGACGTTGGAAGCTTGTATCTCGAACATTCAAAAACCTTGCTAACGATAAATACTGCCGTGTGAACGTTCACACAGCGGGGTGATACCAATCGTCAGAAAAGATTTTTGTGAAGCGACAGGCGGGGCGCGCAGTGTAGCCAATGCTGCAGCGCAATACAACGGCTCAGCCAAGTTTACCTTCGGTCAGCCGCCTGCAATGCGAGGCAACAGGTAGACGTCTGCATCCGGCGGAATCCGGGTTGTCCAGTTGTCACGATAGATGGCGCCGTTAATAGAAACTGCAATACCAATATCCATATGCTGTTGCATGGCAGGATACCGTTCCAGCAGGCGTGTGAGCAGCTCACGGATGGTGTCGGCTTCGATATTTATCGAAGCCTCACCGTCCGCGGCTACCCGTAATGGGCCAGAAAGACCAACTTCCATGCTCGCTGTGCCGATTCTTAAGCGTCTTCGAGTGCTTTCAGGATTCTTGGTGGTGACATCGGCACTTGATCCATTCTCACACCGGCGGCATTGGAAACAGCGTTACCGATAGCGGCCAGTGGCGGCACGATAGACGTTTCACCAACACCACGAATACCGTAAGGATGATTCGGGTTAGGAATCTCCAGGATCTTGGTATCAATAAACGGTAGATCCGAACACACTGGAATTCTATAGTCGAGGAAGCCAGCATTCTGCAGCCGGCCATCTTCACCATAGACGTACTCTTCGTTCAACGCCCAGCCAATGCCCTGCGCAGCACCACCCTGGAACTGACCTTCGACATAGTCGGGATGAATTGCCTTGCCTGCGTCCTGAACAACCGTGTACCGCAAGACCTCGGTCCGACCGGTTTCGGGATCAACCTCGACATCGACGATGTGGGAAGCAAATGACACGCCCGAACCATCCGCGGTTACCTCATGGTGACCTGCAATAGGTCCACCCGTGTTAGGTGATTCCGCAGCGATTTCTTTCAATGACAGGGGTGGCAGGTTGCCATGTTCAGCACCAACCGCTTTGGCATGACCGTCTTCCCAGATAACGGCATCTTCCGGTATACCCCACGTCTGCGCGGCGCGGCTTTTCATCACTTCAATCGCCTCACGTGCAGCAAAGATTGTTGCCATACCAGAAGAGAAAGTGCCACGGCTACCTTCGGTTGTATCGTTATGCCCCAGCGAATTGGTATCACCGATGTTGGCTTTCACCTCATCGTACGAAATACCTAATTCTTCTGCCGCGATCAGCGACAACGAAGCGCGGGCTCCACCGACATCGATAGTGCCGACCGTCAGGTTCACCGTGCCATCAACACCGATGTTAAGGTCTGAACAGGTCTGACCGCCAATATTGAACCAGAAACCGCAGGCCATCCCGCGCCCCTGATTTTTGCCCAGCTTGGCTTTCATGTGTGGATGATCGCGGACAGCCTCCAGGGTCGGCTCAATACCGATGGGCCCGTAAACGGGACCATAGGAGGATTGTGTACCCTCACGCGCAACGTTCTTCAGCCGCAGCTGAACAGGATCCATATCCAGTTCTTTAGCGAGCATATCCAGGCTGCTTTCAACGCCGAAGGCCATCATTGGTGCTGACGGTGCCCGATATGCTGCAACTTTCGGCCGGTTTACCAGAACATCGACACCGACTGACTTACAGTTCTTCAGGTCGTAACAGGCCCAGGCTGTCATCCCGCCGAGCATCCCCCAGATGCCGGGAAAGGCACCATCGGAGTAACGGCATTCGATAAAGGCTGAGGTAATTGTGCCATCTTTTTTGGCACCAATTTTCACGTCCATTGAAGAAGAACAGGTGGGTCCTGAGGCTTTAAAAACTTCTTCACGACTCATGACCATCTTAACGGGTCGATTAGCTTTGCGAGCCAGTGCCAGCGCAACCGGTTCGATCCAGACGTGCGTTTTGCCGCCAAAGCCACCGCCGATCTCAGACGATGTGACTTTCAATTTGGCGATATCCATGCCCAGCAAGGTCGCGCAGACATTGCGATAGGTAAAATGACCCTGCGTGGTGACCCAAAGTTCACCGGTACCATCCGGTCCAACTGTCGCAAGACAGGCATGAGGCTCGATGTAGCCCTGGTGGGTTTGTCCGGTCTTGAAGCTTTTTTCAATGACAACGTCGGCCTCTTGCAGGCCCGCATCCACATCGCCGTGACCAAACTCGTATCGGCCTCCGAGATTGCCATCAATGGCTGGCTGCACCTGGGGTGCACCCTTTTTGAGAGCTTCGTCTACGTCGGTAACATGAGGTAACTGCTCGTACGTCACTTTAATCAACTTCAGCGCTTTTTTGGCCGTTGTTCGGTCGATCGCTGCAACGGCGGCAACCGCATGACCGTCGTACAAAGCTCTCTCTCTTGCCATACAGTTTTCGAGCGTCGCATAGTCACCGGGATTACCGTTGGTGAGATCAGGCAGATCCGCTGCAGTCAGCACGGCCTTAACCCCGGCGAGCTTCTCTGCTTTTGCTGTATCGATCTTGACGATTTTGGCGTGGGCGTGTGGCGAACGCAGCATCAAGCCAACGAGTTGGCCGGGTGCGCTCATATCTGCGCCATAACGTGCGCGTCCTGTGACCTTATCGATGCCATCTGGTCGCTTGGGCCGACTGCCAACAACTTTAAATTCCTGTCCTGTATATTTTTGATCGTGTTGCATGACTGGCCTCCTTATTTGCTGTTCTGCTTTTGCAGATCTTTTGCTGCAGCCTGAACTGCTCTGACGATTTTGTCGTAGCCTGTACAACGACAGAGATTGCCAGCCAGCGCATACCGAATTTCTTCGACCGATGGGTCCGGGTTTCTATCGAGCAGAGCTTTACCCGCGATCAGAAAACCCGGGGTGCATATACCGCACTGAAGCGCGGCATTGTCGATAAACTGACGCTGAAGGGGGTGCAGTTTTTCACCATCGGCCATACCTTCTACGGTTGTTATCTTCTTACCCTCGGCTTCTGCACCCAATACCAGGCAGGAACATACGAGCTGGCCGTCCAGCGTGATGCTGCAAGCACCACAGTCACCGGTACCACAGCCTTCTTTTGCGCCTGTCAAACCAAGACGATCTCTCAGGACATCCAATAAAGATTCATCCGCGGGACAAACATACTCCACCGGATCACCATTAACAGTTGCTGATACATGTACGCCAGCCATTACTTACCTCCTGCTCGTTCATAGGCAATTTTTGCCGCACGCTGCGCTAACACGCCGGCCACCTTGGTTCGATACTCGACGGTACCGCGTTTGTCATCAATCGGTTTACAGGCTGCTGAGCAGGCGGCACCAAGGGCAGCAAGCGCATCATCATCCAGTTTGGTACCGATAATCGCATCAGCGGCTGCTTTAACCAGCAGCGGCGTCGCGGCTACAGCGCCCAGTGAGACACGAGCTTTTTCGACAACACCTTTCTTCAAGGTCAAATTAACGGCAACACCGACAACCGCGATATCCATTTCCGTACGGGGAATAAATCGCAGATAGGCGTCACCGGACTTAGGCTGTTTCTTGGGCAGCGTAATCGCTTCGATCAGTTCACCCTTCGCTAGTGAAGTCTTACCCGGACCCGTCACAATATCTTCGACCGGGACGGTCCTTCGTTTCTTGCCAACGATATTCGCTTTCGCGCCGGCAGCGATCATGGCAGGTACACTGTCTGCCGCTGGCGAGGCATTACACAGGTTACCCACCATCGTGCAACGCCCTTGGATTTGATCCGATCCGATCAGGTTGGTGGCTTCCACCACACCTGGCCAGGCCTTTTTCAACGCTTTGTTGGCGCCGAGCCTTGCACCCGACACCGCCGCACCGATTTTGAAACCACCATTCGGTGTTTTCTTAATGTCGTTCATGGCCGGAATGTTCTTAATGTCGACCATCAGATCCGGTTCGATCATATCCATCCGCAGTCTTACCAGCAGGTCTGTACCCCCGGCAAGGACATAAGATTTGCCCTTTTCTTTGGATAGAAGATCAACCGCAGCTTTGGCAGTTGTAGGTGATTCGTACCTCATGACTTCCCTCAATATTATTGGATTCACGTAGAGCGCCCAGTGTAGCGAACTCCGACCCAATACACACAATAATTGGGGTCAGAGTAAAATTTACAATTGGAAATTTTACTCTGACCCCAATTATTCCCAATTATTTCGGCAGGTTGTGACAATCTGTTGGCATTGGTTCATGCTGAGTTTCTGGTTCGCTGCTGGAGGTTGAAGATGTTTGTTCGATTCTTGATCGGTATGACACTAGGGTTTTGGGCCCTTAACGGTTACGCAGAGTTCGACCAAGAACGGCTTGACCGGATCACAAGCTGGATGGACACACGTGTCTCCGCCGGCGAGGAAGGCGGGATTCAGCTACTTGTTGCCCAGCAGGGTAAAATCGTTCTTCGCCACAGCGCCGGCAAACTGGCCGGTGACAAACCAATCGAAGATGATTCCATCTTTTTCGTGCATTCAATGACCAAAGCACCCGTCAGTGTTGCGGCTATGACACTGTACGAAGAAGGTGCCTTTAATCTGTTCGATCCGATATCTCAGTACCTGCCCGAATTTAGCGAGATGCAGGTCTATGTCAGTGGCAGCGGTGACACGATGGTCACTCGCGACGCTAAGCAACCCATCACAATTCTTCAGCTTCTGACGCATACCAGCGGTATCGGCTACGATTTTCTGATGCCTGAACCCCTCGCGGACCTTCACCGAGCGCAACTGAGTGAACCGCAGGATCTCGAAGATATGTCACAAAGGATAGCCCGGTTGCCTCTGGCATTTGAACCAGGCAGCGAATGGGCGTACGGTTTGAACACCACGATTATCGGCAGGTTGATCGAAGTCCTAAGCGGTCAGCCGCTGGATGAATTTCTGGAACAGCGCCTGTTCGGACCAATAAAAATGGTAGATACCGGCTACTACCTGAAAACTGAGCAGGCACCCAGGCGCTCTACCAGCTTTATCAGGAACGAGGCCGGTCTATTGGAAGACACCCCGTGGCCGATCGAAGAAAACCTGAAAAAACCAACTTACATCCCGGGAGACACGGGTCTTCTGACTACCGCGCCAGATTACTTCAGGTTCGCGCAGATGTTGCTAAATCGGGGCGAGTTAGACGGAGTCAGGGTTCTATCACCGAAAGTTGTTGATCTGATCATGACTGATTTTGCACCACCCTCTATGCCCAAACCTGTCTTGCCACCGGGGCGGGGTTTTGCACTCGCTTTCAGCACCTACGGAGAGCATCATGAAACTCAAAGCCTGGTCTCACCAGGTTCGGTGACGTGGCCAGGTGGTGGTGGCAGTTTTTTCTGGATGGATCCAAAAGAGGCGCTGGTCGTGGTTTTCATGACACAAACCTATCCCCCTAACATTCCGGGTATGCAAAGCACCCTGGAAACGCTGATTTACCAGGCACTGAAGTAAATCGTTATCGGAGGTTGAATAGCGGGATAATTTTACTCTGACCCCAATAGTACAGATGGCGTCAGCGCACGCTGGTCTGACCGCCATCGACAGGGATCAGCTGTCCTGTGATAAACCTCGACGCGTCTGAGGCAAAAAACACCATGACGGGTCCCAGATCCGTATCCGGATCGCCGTACTCTTCACCCAGGGCAATCGTTCGCCGGTTCATCCAGTAACTGGCCTCAAGCGCAGCTTCATCAGCACTGGCCATGGCTTCTCGATACATGGGCGTTGCCATCGCAGGCAAGATGGCATTCACTCTGATGTTATCCTTACCCCAGGTGCCTGCAGCAGTTCTGGTCCAGGAGTGAACAGCGCCTTTGGCAGCAGAGTACGCAGCAGCCGAAGGCTCTGGCCGAAGTCCTGAGATGGAACCGAAATTAATGATCGAGCCCCCACCGCTCGCCTTCATATAGCCATGCGCCACCTGGTTAGTGAGCATCGTGCCGCGAACGTTGACGGCAAACATCAGGTCCCAGTCTTCCACGGAAACATCGCCGGCATCTGAAGAACGTTGAATCGCCGCTGGGTGAGCCAGCGCGTCCAGACCGCCGAGTTTCGCAACGGCTTCAGCGAAGGCAGTTTCAACACTTACCTGGTCGGCAATATCCACATGCAGATAGCTGGCGGAACCGGGTCCGGCATTGTTGGCGCGCTCAGCGCAAGCGGCACCGAGCTCATCGTTTACGTCCATACCCACCACGTGAGCGCCCGCCCGCACATAGTTGCTCAGGGTCGCTTCACCCATCCCACGGGCAGAGCCAGTGACGATGATTCGTTTGTTGTCGAGTTCCATATATTGTCCTGCTTGTTTTTATTATTTTGTCCGCTGACTATTCTACCAACAGCCTCTGTTTTCAAGAGCCCGTACTTTCAACAATCTAAATTTTCAGCAATCTAAGTGTTCAACAATCCATGCATTAAACAATCGATGCATTAAACAATCCATGCATTAAACAATGCCCGGACTAGTCCTGCAGCATCGCAAGCACCGGCAAGTAACGCACGACGATCATGCCGATCACCCAGTGAATCAGCGTCACGCCCAGCAAATTCTTCTGATGCAGGTACAGGTAACCGAACACCACACCACCAATACCGGATGCCAATGCCACCTCAACGCCCAGGTGAACATGCATTACCGCAAAAGCCAGGCTACAGGCGAGAATTGTCTTGTGCCCTCGTTCGTCCTGCAGAAACCGTTGGATGGCATTCTGCATAATGCCTCGAGCAACAAGCTCCTGCACATAGCAATGCAGCAGATAGTCAGGCGTAAAGACAACTACAGCCCACTCCCAGGTGAAGTTTTCATTCACCTGAGGAACCCCTTCTACCGGTGTTATCCCCAGCGTCAACAGCGCCGCCACTACAACAATAATCAGAGAGACTGTCGTAGACTCAATCATCGTGCGTCTGAAATTTATCCGCACATCAACGACGCTGAGTATCGGGAAATCAATCGCCCTGACCAGATAAAGCGCAGGCACCATGAAAATCAGAAAACCCACCCAACTGATCGGCCGCTCATACAGAAAACTGTACTGATCACTTTCGTAATAGTAGTAGTCAGAAAATCTCGCCTGAATAAAATCGACGATGACACCATTCAGACCAAACAACAGCACCATCACAATAAACAGAGTGCCAAAATCCACCTGCTGCTTGAGCAGATCGACCTCGCGCTTAAGACTTTGACCAAATTCGTCGGTGGTTTCTCGCAGGCGCTGTGTGCTAACGAGCGCTATATTCCGCTCAATGAGATGAAGTAATCGTTGGCTCTGTGGTTCCTCTTCTACGAAAACGGAACGCGGCAGAATAGCGGCTTTGACGACATTTTTGGCAACCACAGAAACCGAGCGCGGTGAGCTATCCAGGAAAGACATCTCTCCCAACACGGCGCCCTCGGCCTGCTCAGCCACAACGATTTCGTGCCTGCCATCACCTTTTACAAGATCGACCGAACCATCCAGAATAAACACCAGATCATCGCTCTGTTCGCCTTCCTGAATCAGCCGCTCGCCGCGTTCATAATCTCTGAATTGAATATGACCGTGAAGAAACGTCTCTTCGGCTTCATCAATTCCCTGGAGTAATTTAAACGATGTCAGCTTCATGTTTGCATTGCGGGTGATCAAATAGAGGTGAGCGGTAAGGCCGAAACTATAGTAACTCAACTGAAATGACTTACACAGAAAGTCAGCAGCGCTGACCTCATCTAAGGCATCTCCGACAGACGCTGAGGCACCTAGCGAGTAACTGGCAGGTGACTGCGCCCCCAAAATAGAAACGGTCCAACGCGCTCACTTTCCCCAGCGGCTTGTAGCGTCGGGAAACGTTCCCTTAGAACATTCAACATGATCCGCGCTTCGAGCTTTGCCAGCTCCGCCCCGACACAAAAGTGAACACCGAGCGCAAAGGAAAGAATTCTTTGCACGGGGCGATGCACGTCAAACACATGGGGGTTGTCAAACCTGTCCGGATCGCGATTTGCGGCTGCGTAGTGAATCATGACTTTGGTATTCGCTGGTATCGTCACCCCGGCGATTTTCTCCTCAGCGGCCGTGGTTCGAAACATCGCAAGCAACGGCGGATCAAAGCGCAGGCTTTCGTTAATCGCTTTGTCTATATCAATTCGGCCTTCACAAAAGTCTGTCCAGTGTCCCGGTGTTTCGAGCAACCGCATCATGAGATTGGTCATCAGCGATGTCGTGGTTTCGTTACCCGCGACAAAAAGCTGACTGATCAGTCGCACGGCGTCTTCATCGGTAAGATCAGCCCCGTCTCTTTGCGCGCGCGCAATCCTCGCGGCAAGGCTGTGATCAGCCTGGTCTTCACGTTTGCTTCTAACCAGTTCAAGCATGTAGCGCTGCATCCGCTGCAGCTCATTGGCATACACTGCAGGGTCAGGCGATGACAGTGCCGCAACGGACAGATCAGACCATATTTTGAACTGCGCAATATCTTCCGTCGGGATACCAAATATCTCGCAGATAATCATGACAGGCAGGGGAAAGGAGTAATCATCATGCAGATCCCAAACCGGTTTCTCGCTGACTGCATCAAGCAATTCATGAGCGATGGTCTCAAGCCTGGGCGCGAGCGCTGCGATTGAACCGGGCTTGAAGTCATCCTGCACCAGAGAGCGGAAAAAGGTGTGCATGGGTGCGTCAGAAACAATGCCTGCAGGCTCAATGAAGTTGGGACCTTGGCCGCTGCCGCTCAAGAATCGGGAGGGATGGCGCAACACATGGTTCACGTCTTCAAAGCGGGATAAAACGTAAAAAGGTGGATCAAACTTTTCATAAGGCAGGCAACGGTCGCCGGCATACAGACGTCCAATAGTGACCCCAGGATCGGCCATTTCTTCAGGACTAAAGAAATCGACTTCCCCTTCCACTTCCGTTGTAACTTTTTTGTTCATCGTCTCGCCTGATCAGTAGTCAACAAACTAGACCACATTTAGCTCGTGCTCGCCAAGCCTCAAGGCAGCGATTCACTCGCAAATTGACCCAGCGCACGCGATGTCTACACAAATTCTGCGACACTGCCGTCATGAAGCAAGTTGCCCTGCGACGCTCCCTGACACTACCGCTGTTAACCTTCTATGGCCTCGGCACCATTGTGGGTGCCGGAATCTATGTACTCATTGGCGAGGTGGCAGGCGTCGCCGGCACCAATCTGCCTTACGCGTTTTTGGTGGCGGGTCTGATTGCCGGACTCACCGGCGCCAGCTATGCAGAACTTGCTGCCCGGTTCCCCAAAAGTGCCGGTGCTGCACTTTATATCGACATCGCCTTCAATCGAGCCTGGTTATCGAGAATCACGGGCTACCTGATCGCATTCATCGGGATCGTATCAGCGGCAACAATCTCACGGGGGTTTCTAGGCTACCTGGATCTGTACGTCGAGTTACCTGCCGCCCTGGTGATCACCCTGCTGGTCGCCGCCATGACGGCAGTTGCCTGTTGGGGTATTCGGGAGGCTGCCTGGCTGATCACACTGATCACGCTGATTGAATGCGGCGGGATTCTTTACGCCGGCGGTGTCGCGCTCAGCGGTGAACCTGTCACGCAGTTAGAAAACCTGTCGCTGTCACCCTCGGCTATTGTTCTTGGGTCGTTCCTCGCTTTTTACGCTTTCATTGGGTTTGAGGATGTCGTTAACGTGGCTGAGGAAGTTCGAGAACCGGAAACCAACATGCCGCGCGCTATTTTTCTGGCGATGGCACTGGCGACGTTGCTTTATGTGGGGCTCGCCTTTATTGCTTTGCACTACGTTGATCTTGAACTGCTTTCGAATAGCCGCTCACCCCTGGCGGTGATTGCCGCTGACAGCCAGCTTGCCGTTACACTGATTGGTCTGATCAGCCTGGTCGCCGTTGTGAACGGGGCACTCGTGCAAATTATTATGGCTGCACGTGTCTTGTACGGCATGGCACAGCGTGGACTTGTTTCGGCCTTCTTTGGCCGCGTTCACCCTGGCACACAAACCCCAGTACTCGGCACACTGATTGTGTCATCGGTCCTCCTGGTATTCGCGCTCGGCTTTCCCCTGGTGGTCCTGGCCAGCATCACCAGCGCCGTGACGCTGGTGATCTTCAGTCTGGTCAATGTCGCTTTAATTCGCATTCGTCAGAAAGACGGACCCGGACCAGTGAACCTGCCACTCTTGATTCCGGTTATGGGCTGCCTGGCCAGCGCGGGGCTATTGATCCTTCAGGTGGGTCAGTGGCTCGGCAATCAATAGGCCTCGCCTGTCGAAGGGGCAAATCGGTGCTACCTCTAGTCGCCGAACGTCGTCATAAACCAGCGGATCACGGGTCCCAAAAACTTGAAGATGTAAGGCATCTGGGCCAACTCAACTATCGTGCCATCCGGATCATAAAAAGCGACGATACTGCTTGAGGCATCTTCACCAGAACAACATGGCGTTATCGGAGAGATAAACTCGACGCCCTGGGCCTTTAGCGCTGCAACATCGGCTTCTATGTCGGTTGTAGCCAGTGCCATACGATGAATACCCAGGTGATTGATCGGAATCGGATAAGGTGGTGTTGCGTCATAAGGTGCATGCCATTGAACCAGTTCAATAACCGAGCCATCGCGCTGATGCGCCAACATCGCGCCTTCGATTCGGTAAGGCTCATCCAGCCCCATGGCCATCGCAACTTCCTGTGAATCGGTGACGGCCAACGACCTTGAAACCTCGTAGCCGAACATCTGATACCAGGCACGTGAACGCTCGTAATCACTGACGTTCACGTTAACGAAGGCCATTTTGTGGATATGGGTCGTTTCCGTCGGCGCTGCATCGTCTGCTTGCTCGCCGTCTTCTATCAACTCGTAAAGGGTCCCATCCAAATCTCTGAACATCAAAAATCGCGTTCCGTCCGATCGGGTGACCGGCTTTGAAAGCAGATCCACGCCCTGCGATTTCATGTACTGATAATCCGCATCAAGATCAGTCGTCAGCATCGCACCGCGCGCCATGCCGAGCCGATTAACTTTTTCGTACGGCGGATCGTCATTCCTTGGAATGGTGAATTCGATCAAATCAATGACGCCACCGAAAAAACCTGCCGGGCCAATAATTTCGCCGTGCAGGAGATATCCCCCGACCTCACCGCCCTGGGATCCGTCGTATTCCGTCGGGGTATTGATACCAATGGCGCGCGCCATCGCCTGCGTGTTGGTATCCGGGAATTCACTGATCGTGTCGAAACCGAGCAGCCCGTAAAAAGCTCGCGCCGCCGAAAAGTCGCTGACATTGGTATTAAAATGAATAAAGGATTCCACATTGAGATCTATATCCGCCGTTTGCTTGACGCGAATTTCAGCAGGTGCGCCTGGCGATACCGGAAAATCCAGGATCAGGGTGTTGGCCTCACGCAATGTAACGGCTAGCACCGCGTCAGCACTTGCACGATCGATGACTTCCTCGTTGAGCACGATACCCACCGTCTCGTCGAGCCCGCTGATTAGCAGTCTCGCCTCACCTGGCACGCCGAAGAATGTCTGAACGCGCTGTCCCGGCGGTGTATCAGGCCCGGGTTTGACCAGATGACGCGTCAAATCAACTTCAACAGCCCCGGCACTACCAGCCACTAACAGGAGGACGGAAAACCAAACCGCTTTTGGTAGATTAGTCATGTTGAAGCTCCAAGGGTGCGTGAGCGCAGATTTTCGCGCGTTGAACAAAAAGAAAAAGACAGCTTGTCGCCAGCAAGACATGCGCAATCATTCCCCCGGCCTGATCCCCGGCAAGCGTCAGCGAGATCGCAATCCCCGTGTGAAAAGTCAGTAGTACTCCCAGCGCTGCAGTTACCACACTGACGTTCGATCGGTGAGGCCAGACCCAGAGACCGATACTCGCAATCGCCAGCGCCGCAAAACCATAGTGCATGGACCACTGCTCACCACTACCAGCCGCGCTGATGCCAGCGGGTCCGCCAATCAGACTGACGGCGGCCAGAGACTCCAGTAGAAAATTAAAAATCAGTACGACGATAAACGCGATCTTCATCAGACACTCCTACTATTTCTTCAACACAACCGTGCCTGCAACGTAATCGTGCAGACATCGGCGGCGTTTGCCAAAAATTAACAACTGATCCAACGCCGGAATAGGGGCAAACCAGGGAATGATGGCGATAAACAACAGAGGAAAAAACAGCGCCCTGACACAAACCAACCGCCATAGCGACGCCACCTGAATATCGCCATCATCAAAAGTCGACGACGCATATATCGCTATCCCCAAGACTTTTTTGCCAACGGTCTGGCCATCCCGCCACAGGAAGTAGCCATTCAGAAACAGGTAACTGAAGATCGCCAGCAACAACACATGCACTGCCCACCAGTGATCGGTAAAATCCTCCGCATCTTCTACAACCCCAGTCACCATCACGAGAAAAATTGTCAGCGAGGGTACGAGCACCGCATCGATCATGGTTGCAAGCAAACGACGCCAGCGACTCGCCAGCTGATCATTCATCGTCTTTCTCCAGCTGAAACACCAGGAATGCATTACCGCCGCGAGCAGCGCCAACATAACGATACCCGGATGTCACCATGAGCAGATCGTCAGCAATCATTGACCCGTGCGCATCAAAAGCGCCGCCACTGGCTTCAACCTGATTAACTGTGTCATAGCTGCGCCATGAATCGTGCTGCCACAGGAGCTTGCCCGTTGCCGCATGAAAGACCTCCAGGAAACCATCCATATTCCCCGTAACAACAATATCGTTTGAAGCCGTAATCGCGGCAGACAAACCAAAGGTGCATTCTTCATCCGGACAGCGCGACTGTCGGCTGTACGACCAACGGCGCTCGCCGGTTTCGATGTCCAGTGCATAAAGCCCAGGCTCGGGGTCCCCGGGCGAGGGAAATCCCATCGCGGCTTTGTCGCTTATCGGTACGTAGACCAGCCCCAGCTTTTCGTTAACCGCCAACCCCCAGTGGACACCACCAATAATGCCTCCGCGTCCCAGATTGGTTGTCCAGACACGTTCACCAGTCTGCACATCCATGGCGTGTGCATCAGCTGATTTTTGACCCGCCAACAACAGTTCGCGCCCGGACCTGGTCGTTACCAGCAGAGTCGGCGCACCAAAATCGACATCGGGGCCATGGGGCTGTGCACAATTCGGATGTTTTAGAGAAAGATTGCAGGCAGCTGTGTAGGCATCATTTTCTGTGTACTGCTGAATCCATTGCACCTCGCCAGTCGCTGCATCAAGCGCAAAGATGGCATCACTGGTTTCGGTTGTTGGGTGGGTGTAGTTCTGGCCAGTCCCAAAAAACAACCAATCCCGCTTTGCGTCGTAACTGGGCGTCGACCAGACGGGCGCACCGCTTGGGCCATACTCTTCGACAAAGAAAAAGTGACGCCCCGTTACCGTCGCGGGGGCCTCGATCGTTGGTCTATACCAGAGCTTTTCTCCGGTCGTGATATCAAATGCCGCCATACCACCACTGCTGGTACAACAGCCGTAGAAAGGGTTTATCGCGAGCGTCACCTCCATTGAGGCGACTGGCACAAAAATTCTATCGCCCGCCACCATCGGTGTACCCGAATACATAGGCAGCGTTTCATCATCTACGGCAGCATGCCAAATCAACTGACCATCCCTGGCATCCAGCGCATAGATGCCATCAAACCGGTCGGCATAGATCACCACGGAACGGTCACCGATCGTCGCGGGCAGGATAGCGCTGCTGATATAGCCATCATTCTCATGAATCCAACGCTCGCAGCCAGTTTCACGATCCAGCGCGATCACGCCGCGATCACTATCTCCCATGAAAATCGTATCTTTGGAGACCAGCGGATAGGACCTTGGGGTACTGCTGGAAAGACCATACGCCCACTTCAGCGTGAGCTTGTCGACATTTGCAGCCGTTAGTTCCGATCGTGGTTGATAGCGGGTATTCCGCTGGTCGATACCCCAGCCCGTGGAGTAATAGTCACTCGTATCTGGCAAGCCCTGATGCTCATCGCAGAGACTGCTTGCCTCTGCCGCAAGACTCCATCCACCGACGGTAATCAACACCAGATATAACAGAATCGTCAGTCCACCGTTTGCCATAACCCGCCGCGCCAGAACCTAAAGCGCCAAATACTACCACCCCGGCCCCCGCAATAATTGGGGTCAGAGTAAAATTTACGAATGTAAATTTTACTCTGACCCCAATTATTGCTGACGGATGTATGGAGGCTTTACTTCGGGGATCGACAGGCATAGGCTGATGAAGCTGTTCAAAACTGAGAGTGTGCATTCGCAGTTCAAGTAGTAGCACCTGATTTCCTCAGACAACAAAAATAAAAATGAGGGATAGCATGATGCGAGTCGTTAGTCGTAATCCTGTGCTGCACCGCCTTGGCATCTTAGTCAGTGCCACGGCTTTCTGTATCACCACCCCATCTGGCAGTTTTGCCAACGAAATAGAAGAAATCGTCGTTCAGGCCAGATCAGGCGAAGAAGCGATCCGGGATATTCCTGTCGCGCTAACCGCTGTTGGCGAAGAACGAATGAACCAGTTTGGCATCGAGGGCCTGATGGATCTCGAAGCCATCACACCTCAACTGAGTATTGGACGGGCGACCAGCGGCAGCGGCACTTCCATCGCTATCCGCGGAATCGCTTCACCATTTACCAGCATCGGCATCGAACAATCCGTGGCTGTGATTATTGACGGTGTGTACTTCCCACAGGGCCGAACAATCAACGAAGGTCTGTTCGATACCCAGCAGGTTTCCGTGTTGAAGGGTCCGCAAGCGCTTTACTTCGGCAAGAACGCGACAGCCGGCGTTGTTTCGGTCAACACTAACGACCCAGGTGACGAGTTCGAGGCCAGCATTCGCGTCAATAACGAGTTCGAAACAGAAGACATGACCGTTGAAGGTATCGTCTCCTGGCCGGTCAGTGACAAGTTAGGCCTGCGTCTTGCAGTACAGGCCTCAGACATGGAAAAGGGCTGGATCAAAAACAACGCTAACCCCGCCGGCGATGTCTACACCACATTTGATGTCGCAACCGGGGCGTTTAATTCGTTCGATAACCCTAAGGCCACAGACTATTTTCCTCAGGAAGAAACACTGTATGTCAGGCTTACCGCAGCAGGTGATCTGAGCGACACCTTCGCTTACAACGTTAAGTACTCACACAGTGAATTCGAGCAGGCCTACACCGGGGGCGGTGAATTATACGATTGCCCGACACTCAACGGCATTGCTCATGCCAGCACGCTGGTTGTACCTCAACCACCTGGCAGACAAACACCCCTGTTTGAACCAATACCGCTGCCTACCGTCGACTGTGGTTTTGACGGTTCGCTCGGTTGGAATGATGTCCCGCCGGGGGTTGCGGCCACCAACCCACTGCTCAATCAGTTTGGTAATGGGGATTCAGGTGAAAAATACGAATCCGATATCCTGACCGCGCAGTTGGACTGGGAACTCGGCAGTTTTGACCTGAGCGCAACGCTGAACTGGCACGAGCAAACCACGCAATGGGTAGGCGATCAGGACGGTGGCGAAATCACATCAATCTTCGCTGGTGAAGAAAACCAGTTCGAGAACTTTTCGGTTGAGGTCAGACTGGTAACCAACTTCGATCAACCCGTTAACTTTGTCCTCGGCACCTATTACCAGGACACCAAGCTGGAGTTTGATCAGGACGTGATTTTCGCGAACTTGCAAAACAGCCTGGCGGCTAACCCTCACGATGAATTCACCGCCTACAACAAATTATCGGAAACAGAAGGAAAAACGCTTTCTTACTATGGTGAACTGATCTGGGATATCGCTGATCGCTGGCAACTGACTGCCGGTGTCCGCTATCACGATGAAGAGAAAGATTCCTGGTTTATCCAGCCGTACGTCAACCCTGCAGTTCAAGGCCTGTTCACAGAATATGTGCCCGGTGACCCAAGCACGCGACCGGAATTTGACCAGACGTTCGATGACTGGATTCCGGAAGTTACCCTGCGCTGGGAGACTACCGATGACCTGATGATTTATCTTGCCTACAAAGAAGGATTCAAGTCCGGTGGCTTTTCCAACAGCGCCATCCTCTCGAACCTGTCGCCACCAGGTTTCTTCGACTTCGTCTTTGATCCGGAAAAAAACCACGGCGGCGAACTGGGCTTTAAAGCGTCACTGTTTGAGTCATCCATGCTGGCTACCTTCGAGATCTTCTACTACGAGTTCGAAGACCTCCAGGTGGATTTTTTCAATTCGCAACAGTTCGCCTATGTGACCGAAAACGCTGGCGGCTCAGAAACCTATGGCGCGGAGCTCCAGGCGGACTGGGCTTCACGTATTGACGGCCTCACCTTCTCGGGTTCGATTGGCTACTTGAAATCCGAGTTCACAGATTTCGAAAACTTCTGCTATACCGGTCAGACCCCGGCCGCTGGATGCGGACCTTTGCTGCCTGGGCAGAACGAAGCAGATCTTCGCCAGAACCTAAACGGCAATACCCGTCCTGGCGCACCGGAATGGAGTGGTTTCCTCGCTGCTAACTATGAGCGCCCGATTGGCAGGCTGCTGTTCGGCATCACCGCTAATGTGCAATTCAGAGGTGAAACCGTGCTAAGCGCCTCTGACCCCAACGCCACCTACGAGGCTTATGAGACGTTCGATGCCAACATCCGTGTGGGTGATCCCGACGGCAGCTGGCAGTTGGCGCTAATCGGCAAAAACCTGACCGATGAGCTTGCGATCCGGGGCGCCGGGGCAACACCAGGAACGGGCGGTAACACGGGTACAGCTGAAGGCTTCCGAAGTGACCTCCGAGGTGGTGCCATCCGCGGTCGGCAGGTGGAGCTGGAACTGACTTATCGATTTTTCTAAATCTATTTTTCTGGCATAAGCGCTTGAGCAACTAGCGAGTGACGAGGCGCGGTGTATCATGACTGTATGGACACCGCCACGTTACTCTGGGGCACCCTGTTCGGCTCAATTGGCCTGGGTTACTTCATCTACGGAAAGAAACAGAAGAAGCCAATCGCCATGGCCTGTGGCGTTGGCCTGATCGGCTATACCTATGCAGTGACAAGCCCTGTACTGATTGTCGTCGTTGGTCTTGCACTGATGGCGACGCCGGTGATCATGCGCCATCGATAACTGACACCACCGTACACAAGGTTGGTGCATGAACTGGGCGATTTCCGGAATCTGTTCAAGCCACGCCGAATCTTCTATATTGATCGAAAGTTGCAACAAGAATAACAAGCCACCACCATCACCTCGCAGAGTACACAGCCTTAGACGCACCATCTTGTGCGTCGTGGGCCAGCCAACTGCTGGGAACACAAAAGCGAACACACCATGATTAAAATAAAGGCTGCCGTAGCAAGAGGCGCTGAACAGCCGTTTTCTCTTGAAGAAATTGAACTCGATGAACCCCAGGCTGATGAGATTCTGGTCAGGGTCGCGGGTGTTGGCCTGTGCCATACAGATCTGGTCGTTAAGTCAGCAGGCCCGGGGATTTACCCGTTCCCGGCAGTGCTCGGACATGAAGGATCAGGAATCGTTGAGAAAGTTGGCGCTGAGGTCGAAAAAGTTTCGCCCGGTGACAGGGTAGCGATCACGTTTCGCTCCTGTGGAGAATGCGACCGCTGCAAAGTCGGTGATGCACCCTATTGTCGCTCTTTCCCCCAACTCAACTTTACGGGTATGCGCGAGGACGGCACTACCGCCTATAAAAACGACAGCGAAACCATCTCGGGTAACTTTTTTGGTCAGTCATCCTTCGGCAACTACGCCATGACCTATGAGCGCAATGTTGTGAAAGTTCCACACGATTTACCGCTCGAACTCGTAGGCCCACTTGGTTGCGGGATACAAACCGGGTTCGGCGGCGTGGTTCGCTCATTAGCAGCCAGGCCCGATTCCTCCATCATCATTCTGGGTGGCGGGGCCGTGGGATTGAGCGCTGTTATGGGCGCGAAGGTCCAACAGTGCAAAACGATTATTGTTCTGGAACCCCACGAAGCGCGCAGGGCCATGGCATTGGAACTGGGGGCAACCCACGTTATTGATCCGGTTGCAGCACCTGACCTGGCAGCCGCTGTTCGGGGAATTATTCCGGAAGGTGTGGACTATGCACTGGATACCACAGGCATCCCGGACGTACTATCGGCCACGATCAGGTGCCTTGGTTCTAAAGCAGTATTTGGCATCATTGGCGTTGCACCACCCGGCACGCCACTGCCCGGTGAAATTAGCGATCTCGTTACCTTTGGCTACACCATCAAAGGCATCATCGAAGGCGATAGCAATCCCGACGAATTCATCCCCGAAATGATGGAGCACTACCGACAGGGAAGGCTGCCATTCGACAAAATGATCAAGACCTATCCACTAAGTCAGATTAACGAGGCTATCGCTGATCAACACGCCGGGAAGTGTATAAAAGTCGTTTTGTTACCGGACTAACCTTTTAGTCCGGCACCACCAGATCCCTTCCCATCACACTGAGTAGTTCAACATGACGACGAAAAAAAGCGCCGCACAATCAAAGCCACCCACTAACCGGGAATCCAACTACGTACTGGCCATCCTGTTCGTTGTGATCATGCTCAATTTTCTTGATCGGCAGGTGATTTCAATTGTCGCAGAGCCCATCAAACAGGAGATGGGGCTCACTGACAAAGAAATCGGATTGATGACCGGACTTTCTTTTGCACTGTTCTACACAACCCTGGCAATTCCCGTCGCGGCCCTTGCAGACAGGTGGCATAGGAGCCGGATTATCGCGATTGCTATCGGGATCTGGTCTTTCATGACCATAATGTGCGGCGCGGCAAACAATTTTCTGCAACTCTTTCTGGCCCGAGTGGGTGTGGGCATCGGCGAATCCGCCTCCGGACCGGCGTCACATTCATTGATAGCTGACTACTTCCCGCCAGAACGACGTGCCGGTGCAATGGGTGTTTACGGTGCCGCCGTGCCATTAGGCGCATTTGTTGCCCTTGCCGGTGGCGGCTGGATTGTCGAAAACTTCGATTGGCGGGTCGCGTTTTTTATCGCCGGGGTTCCCGGGATTATCATTGCCCTTATCGTCTGGTGGACCGTCAGAGAACCGCGCGGCTCAGTGAGCCTGAGAGAAGCCTTTAAACCGCAACCCGACCAGCAAACCCTAAAGCAGGCTGTTGTAGAGTTATGGTCAAAGCCGATCTACTGGCATCTGGTAGTGGCCGGTGTTCTGATACAGTTTGTTTCGTACGGTATCGCTGCCTTCTATGGCAGTTTGTATGTGCGGGTGTTTGGTATTGGTTATGGCGAGTTGGGTCTGAAATTGGGCTTGATGGTCGCCATAGCCGGGATGTCAGGTGCCTGGCTTGGCGGCAAGATTGGCGACAAACTCGACAAGCATCGTCCAGCAACCTCACTTTTGCTTATCGCCGCCACTTTCATTATCGCTGTTCCCAGCACATTTGTTGCCGTTAATGTCGCCAATGTAAATCTGTCTATTTCTCTGCTCGGTGTCACAACCTTCGCCGCGACGTTTTATTACGGCCCTAACTTTTCGCTGATTCAAACACTCGCCGGTGATCGAACCCGTGCCATGGCAGTCGCCATCTATCTGCTGTTTGCCGGCTTAATTGGTCTTGGGTTCGGCCCCCTGTTTGTCGGTGCGGTTTCAGACTATATCTCTGGCGGCGACCCAGCCCTACAGGCCGATGGCATTCGTGGCGGTGTCGCGACAATTGCCTTGTTTAATCTATGGACGGCTTTCCATTTCTGGCGCGCACATCGTTTAGTGAAATTGGGGCAACTGACGAACACAGACAGCGTAGTATCAACTTAAATTTCTCACTGGCAAAAATCAGAGGGCCCGATCATGAGCAAACCCAAGAACATCAATGTCATTGACCTGATGCTTGAAATCCCAACAGGTAAAGCCGGCATGGGCATGAAACAGGCACGGGCTCTAACCAGAGACAAGGGAACCGATGAGTTCTCGCACCATCCTGCTCAGTATATGTTCAAGGATGCAGGCGATCGCATGTCCCTCGCATCAGATCCCGACGCAGTGGTCGCTATGATGGATGAGTATGGCGTACAGATGGCGCAAATCAGCGTGAACCCCCGTCATCCGGAAGGTGCATTGGCGATGTTCGAGAAGTATCCGACCCGATTCTTCGGCGAAGTGGGCGTCGACCCCAATAGCGGCATGGATTCCGTTCGCGCATTGGAACAAACCTTCAATCTTCACCCCAACATCAAAGCCGCATCTGCCGCGCCCTGCCTGTTGAATCCACAAGTACCCATCGATGACAGAAAGTTTTACCCGATCTACGCAAAATGCTGTGAACTCGGCATTCCTATCAACATGCTGGTCGGCGTACCGGGCCCAAGAGTCCCTTACAAATGCCAGCACCCTGGGCTACTTGATGAAGTCGCCTACTTCTTTCCAGAACTGAAAGTTGTGATGCGCCACGGCGGTGACCCCTGGACAGATCTTTGCGTAAAACTGCTCCTGAAATGGCCGAACCTCTACTATTCAACTTCAGCCTGGGCCCCTAAACACTACCCACGCAACGTCCTTGAATTTGCTAACAAACGCGGCAAGGAAAAAGTCCTCTTTGCAGGCTACTTTCCGGGTATCGGCTATGAACGAATTTTTTCAGAAATCGAAGACCTGCCATTGTCTGATGACACCTGGGCGCCTTTCCTCAGGGATAACGCAGTGAAGGTCTATCAACTCGACGATATCCTGGAATAATTGGGGTCAGAGTAAAATTTACATTCGTAAATTTTACTCTGACCCCAATTATTCCTGACCCCGATTATCCTCTGCGAGGTCGTGTTAGTAGCCTTCAGTAACAGGATGGGATTGAGTCTGTGGGGATTCTGAGGTGAATGGGAGATGAGATCAAAAAGTTATCGTCTCGATCGGTTTATCAGAGAACGCAGCAGCTATGAAATGTCTGATACCCGGTTATTGATTGCCCAGGGGCGTATCTTGATCGACGGGGAACCGGCACATTCCATACGACAAATAGTGTCATGTTTTGCACACATTGTGCTCGATGGTGAATGCCTTCAGCGTAACGAGCCGATCTACCTGATGGTGAATAAACCCAAAGGCGTGGTTTGTGCCACCAGAGATACCAAACACACGACGATCGTTGACATTGTTGATCACCCTGAAAAGGAATCACTCCATATTGTCGGACGACTGGATTTTAATACAACCGGACTGGTGCTGATGACCAATGATGGTGCCTGGTCTCGGGCCGTCAGCTTACCGGATAGTAAACTAAAGAAAATCTATGAGGTGCGAGTCAAATCGCCATTGTCTCAGACTTATGTGGATGTGTTCAGTGACGGCATCTATTTTCCTTACGAAGACATTACGACGGCACCCGCTACCCTCGAAATACATACGCCGTACACCGCGACCTTAAGTTTAACTGAAGGTAAGTATCATCAGATCAAACGCATGTTCGGACACTTTCAGAACGAGGTGCTGGCGCTACATCGAACCGCAGTAGGCCATATCGAATTAGATTCAACCCTGAAGCCAGGCGATGGCAGACCCCTGAGTACAAAAGAAATCGCACTGTAAGAGAAGACCAACCAGATAATTGGAGATAATTGGGGTCAGAGTAAAATTTACAAAGGTAAATTTTACTCTGACCCCAATTTGTAGGGGAGCTGGTTTGTCAGCTACGCGGTGTTATAGCGTTTTTCTGGTCGCTCTTAGCGCTGCGATCTGCGCCTGACGATCATCTCTCGTGGCATTTCTATCTGACTTCGCTTCGGCAAGCGCCGAACGTTCAGCGGCAATCAGTGAATCGATCTCCGCTAGCGCTTGCTTTGCCTCATCCGTAATAGCTTTGCGTTCTGCTTTGAGGTCTGCAATGCGCGCCTTGATCAGAAGCCTTTCTGCCTTATCTCTGGTACGCCGAAGATCGCTGTTTTCATCAGCGATCTCATCAGTCTTCATGTTTCTGGCGAGATCCCTGGCCTCTGAGATGTCGCGCTTTTCATCAGCGTGATCACGTATGGTCAGGCTGGTTTCATCCGCCAACTCCGCATAGATCTGCCCCAGTTCCTTAATCTCAAGCTGCAGCAGGCTGATCTCCTGATCAATGGCCCGTTTGGCATCACTGAGATTGGGTCTTAACAGAAGGATTTCATTCCGCAACGCCCGTACCTGAAGATCCAACTGGTGCAATCGAACCCGGGTATCGGCGCGTTCGACCGTCACTTGTCGCCGCTTATCGGAGATCTGGTCCTTGAGCAGCACCCGCTGACGCCGATACTCAGCACTTGCCGCCAGAATCTCACCACGCTTGTCGGCGATGTCATCCGCCAGATCAAGTCGTTCTGCATCATCTGAACTTGCCTTTCTTGCGGCTACCAGTAAATCGATCTCACTTTGAAGCTGAGTCCGAAGGTCCACGAAGGCCGACTTGCGCGTTGCAATCTCATCTCGCATATCCTGAATATCTGACTTCAGTTCAGCAACCCTCGCCTTACTTTCCACCTTCAGCCGACTCATTTCGGCCCTGATCACTGAAATGTCGTCGCGATAGTCCTGAATCGTCGGACCCAGCACCTCAACTGTTGTCTCTGCGATAGCGGTATCTCCATTACGATCTGTTACGGTCAGGGTCACTGTGAACACACCTTGATCAACAAAGACATAGCTGGCTGTCGGTGTATTGAAGACCTGATCCGCAATACGCCATTCATATTGGTAAGGCGCATTGCCGGACTGAACACTTGCCGTAAACGATGATTGCAATGGCTGCGAGCCAGCTGCAGGCGTTGCGGTGATCGTTGCTACCGGGATGGTATCCGGCTCAGCAATGGTAATGACCTGAACGGCGGTCGCCTTGTTGTTGCTCGCATCTGAGGCAACCCAGGTTCGGGTAATGATACGTAATACCAGACCAGCGCCTGGCTGAACGCTATCGGTGTAGCTGACCGAAGGCGCCGTATCAACACTATCCAGCGCCTGCGCGGCACCCGTCGCAGACGGGTCTGTCGCTGCGCCTGGCAGTAACGTCACGTTTGCCGGGACACTGAGCGTTGGTGCACGTGTATCGACAACCGTAACCGACTGCAGCGCAACCGCAGGGTTGCCATTACCGTCTACGGCAGTCCATTGAACCGGCGTAGTACCTAGCGCGAACCGCGATGGTGCGTTATTCAATATCGTTGCAACACCAAAAACATCTTCGGCGGTTGCCTGTCCAAGCGAGACGACCGTTGTTGGACCGGTCGCTTCTACCGCTACATCTGCCGGCGCAACAATCTGTGGTGGCGTCGAATCAACAACCGTGACAGGGAAGGAAGCACTGGCTTTGTTGCCGTTGCTGTCTGTCGCGGTGCAGGTAACGGATGTTTCACCCAACGCAAAACTGGTACCAGCGGCTGGCGAGCAAGTCACATCCAGATCGCCATCAACAATGTCCGTCGCACTTGCCGCGTAGCTCACCGTGGTACCCACCAATGCCGCCGCTTCTTCATTAACCGCCGACGGCACCGTGAGACTCGGAAGCGAGAGATCCGTAATGGTCACTGTGAAACTTGCCGAGGATACATTATTGCTCGCATCGGAAGCTTCACAGGTCACCAGAGTATCACCAACGCTGAACAGCTCTCCGCTGCCCAGCGGCGAGCAGGAGATCGTAACGGCTTCTTCGTCAACAACATCAACGGCCGATACCTCAAAGTTTATGAGCGCACCACCCAAGGTATTGGCTTCCTGCGACAGATCAACAGGCATTGTTAACACCGGTGCGACGCTGTCGGTTACAACCACTGTAAAGCTGGCCGTACCAACATTACCGTTACTGTCAGTAGCCTCACAATTGACCACGGTGCTACCGGTCGCAAAGACCGAACCTGACGCCGCCGAGCAACTCACCGCTCGATCACCATCAAAAGCGTCCTGTGCTTCGACAACAAACTCTGCCACAGCGCCACCGGCCACGTCGGCATTCAGTGAAAGGTCTTCAGGTACAGTGATCACCGGCGCCAGAGAATCGGTAACCGTTACCGTGAAGCTACCGGCAGCAATGTTGCCGCTGCTATCTGCCGCGCTACAGTCAACAACTGTTTCACCCGGTGCAAACAGATCACCCGAACTTGCCGAGCAGGTTACCGCCAGTTCACCCTCAACCAGATCATCCGCGCTCACAACAAAGGTTGCTATTGCACCTTCGGAGGATTCTGCCTCCAGTGACAGGTCATCGGGCAACTGCAATTCAGGTAAAACATTGTCGACCACGGTCACCGAGAGAGATTGTTCGGTGCCAGGATTACCTGCGCTATCGATTGCTGTACAGAGCACTGGCGTGGTGCCGATGGCGAACAGGCTACCTGAAGCTGGCAGACAGTTTATCTCCGGATTGGCATCCACCAGATCCGTTGCCGATAGCTGGTCAGTAAACACAACACTAGCACCGCCGAACTCATCAGCTTCTGCAGTAACACTGACAGGCACCAGCAATTCCGGCGCCGTGGTGTCAACAACCGTCACAACGAAACTCTCTGAGACTTCATCCACGGAATCAGCAGCGGTCAGTGTTACCGGCGTTGAACCAAGGGCAAACTGCTCCTGGTCCGGATCAATGGTAACCGTGACATCCAGACAACCGCCGAGCACCCAGTCATCTAAGGAAACAATCGCGCCATCAGCATCTTCCGCCTCGAATTCAAGCTCACCGGGGACAATAGCCAGCGGGGTGTGGTCAGCAACATTCGGACAGCTATCTGCCAGATCATCAATACCATCACCGTCGCTGTCGATGGCGAACACAATGTTGGAGATACCCGGACCGCCGCTGTGGACGATAGTGCCATTAACTACGCCATCGAAGTCCGTCTCTGCACCATCAACCAGCGTTATCTCCACTGTATTTCCGTCGAATGACACCGGTGTAAAGGTATCCAGAGAATTAACCGGGGCATCGTAGCTGACCCAGTCAACGCCGGATTCAAACGGCCACGGGTAGTGGAACGTAAGTTGTACGCTGGCCGGATTCTCGGTATCAACGGGCAGCTGCGTCACGCTGAAAGCGTAAAGAGAAATCGCATCCTGATCCACGGGAAAGGTGCCAGCAGGCAGTGAATCCGACGACCGGATGGCCATGTGTCCGAGAACACCATCACTCAACGCAGCGCCTACCGTGTAGGGATTAAGCGGGTCGATGAGCGGCAGAATCTGTTCTTCAATATCGTCGATACCGTTTCGGTTACTGTCCGCGAAGACGCCTGCTTCAATCTGGTTTAAGTCATCGACACCGTTCGCATCCAGGTCATTGTCATCGACCGCGGCAACGTCAAACGGACTGCCCGGTGACCAGGTCAGCGACCAGAGATCCGTGCGGTCTCTGTGTCTGGTTCGCGCCCACAAACCCTGCTGACCCGGGGCCAGCAGACCAAAGGGTAATCGCAGGCTGGCATTGGCCAGTTCGGAGGCGCCAATGTTTTCACGGGCCAGCAGCAGACTGGTAAAGGTATCATCAACACTAATCTCCCAGCTTGCGGCAGACAGGTAATCCCCATCGACAAGGTTCGGGTCAAGGAATTCGCTGGCAGTAAACACATAGCCACTGACAGGGATCGGCGCGCTTGTCGCAACAACGGTCGGTGTCACAGGTCGCAACGAATCAATCGATTCAGAAAACAACAGCGGGTCGCTACCGAACAGCACTTCATCAGCGTCAGAATCACCGTCGCCGTCCGTGTCCATCAGCACCGGACTGGTACCCAGCACATACTCCTCTCGATCCAACAGGAGATCACCGTCGTAATCAGAGTCATCATTGACAGTCAGCAAACTGCCGAACTGCTGCCGCTCCCAGAAATCCGGGATCGAGTCACCATCTTTCGAAGCGGTCATATCGACGATCATTAACCCGTTACTCGGGTCTTGCGGCAGCGCATCGCGATAGTCCGGTAAACCATCGAAATCGACATCCCGCATACTCTGGCCGTTAAAAACCAGGTTTGGATAAGCAGGTGTCGGCGCCAGCACACCAAATTCCCAGTAGCTACGAGAGTAGCCAACGGTGTATATCGAACCGGTAAACTCAGCAACCTGCAACGCCGCCGTTGTCTGACCAACACTGTTGAATAGGGTGTTGGCAACCTCATCAGAGCCAAGGCCAACCTCAATTTCATCTGTATTCCAATAGACACGCGCTCTGATGTCGCTGCGAGAATCCTGGGTCCGTCCCAGCACGCCGCCGACCTTCGAAGAACCCGTGACAGGCCCCGTAAGATAGATAGCGCCAGCAACAAGACCTGAGGCCGACCCGGCCAGTCCACCAATTTCTGAACCGCCGAGCACGGAGCCTCGCCAATAGCCATAAAAGAAACTGGAAGAGGAAACTTCGCCCACCAGACCACCCGCTCTGCTGTCACCGGATACACTGGAAACAGAAAAGAATCGATCCATATCTAATGTAGCTGCCTCACCAAATAGCCCGCCAACGCGATCAGTGCCGTCAATACCGCCTGTGGCATAAACTTGAAAGACACTCGCATCTGACAGTGAGCCCGCGAGACCGCCAACTGTATGGCGACCAAAGACATCAGCTTCCGCGAGAGATAGATTGATGGCACCGCCCGTCATCTCACCAACCAGCCCACCCAGAGCATCTCTGCCAGAAACAAAACCGCGTGCGGTGACAGCTGTCACCGTTGTTCCCGTCACCTTGCCTGCCAGCAAGCCAGCATAGTCATTGCCTCTAACAGAGGTTAAGGCACCCGCGATGTTCAGTTCGCTGACTGTTGTACCTTCAACAACGCCGAACAGACCGACGTTGTCCTGTGATGGCCGGTTAACAAAAAGGTTAGAAATAGTACGGCCATTACCTTCGAATGATGCCGTAAACGGTTCTGCTTCTGTACCAATGGGCACCCAGCCTGCACCGTCGTTCCAGATCAAATCGTTATCCAGGTAGCCATCAGCATCGGCGTCAAAATCAATATCCGCAGAGAGCTCGTAGCCCAGGCAAAACACCTCATCGCCTGCACGCGCGCCGCCGCAACCCAGCGAAGAGTTACCATCTGCACTGGCAAGGAAGGTCCCGGCAGGACTGAAGCGTATGTTCGACAGCATTTCAGCATCGTGTATCTCGATGAGCCCATCGCCATCAGCATCCACATCACCAAAAAGGCCCGCGGTTAAACACTGAACATCACATTCGTCTGGTACGCCGTCCTGATCCGTATCCACACTATCAAGGGCAAGCAACGGGAATGTATCCGTACCGTCATCAATACCGTCACCGTCGGTATCCGTCAGTAGCGGATTGGTACCGGCGATGAGTTCCGCTGTGTCACTCAGCCCATCGTTGTCGTCATCTGTATCAAGCGTGAGGCCGGAGGTCTGCTGACAGACCAGACCGCAGTTATCCAGCCAGTAGTCCGGTTTGCCGTCGCCGTCGGTATCAAGAATTGCTGCTGCTGAAGCGGGGAAGTCATCTTCGTTATCAAGCTTGCTGTCATTGTCCGAGTTGACATCGATCGGGTCAGTGTTGATTGCGAGCTCGTAGCAGTCGGTCAGGGTATCACCATCCAGGTCCTGGGCCGGTCCCGGCACCACAATAGCGCGAACACCAATATCATCTCCGCCACTATCCTCATCGAACTGGATCCTGCCTATGGGTCTGTCCGCATAGAAACCCAGGAACGTGGCATTATCGATCCGTGCAAATGCTGATGCATCTATGATCATATCCGGCGAGTTCTGATCGTCGTTGCCGACGCGCCAGATCTTCACGTTTTCGCCGCTTTCCGTACTGTTATCGAAAAGCTCCACGCCGAACCATCGCGGCGCAGTCTCGTCCTCAAAGTACAAATCGAGATTGTCGTTTTCGTGATTGTTTATATCGCCAATAGAGAGGATATCGGGCCAGTCCGCTTCATTGTCGTTATAGACAAGCCCATGGGGATTGTAGACATCCACGGTTCGACATCTGGCCGTTTCAATCGGAGTGCCCGGGGCATCCAGTCTATTGACGAAAAAAGTTACCCCAGGCTTCACGTTACTGTTAACAACGCTCCTGTTTGCCGGCGGTACACCTTCGTCCGTCAGCGCCAGGCCTGCGATGCTACCCAGCAACACCCGATCATATTGCTGCCCCTGGACGGCCTGGCCAGCTCCAAAAACAGCGTCGAGCAAGGCTGATTCCGTGTTGTAAAACGCGGCGGTTAGCCTACTGGGTACAGCCGGGTCGTCGCAGCCCTCACCGACACATTCACCGGAGTCACTACCACTATCACCGCCACCAATTTGAGGGGCACCCCCTGACTCATCCAGTTCCAGACCGTTCGCTGCTGCCACCGCATCGCGGCTTACCCCAACCTCAACGCGCTTCAGCAAAAATTGCTGCTGAATGTATTCATTCATCAAAGGTCCCGCATCGGCACCGGCATTCAGCGCCTCCAGTGCAATCTCCAGCGCAATGAACTCAAGCTGGGCAATCGTGTTCAACGGAGTGACCGGATCAAATGTCAAGAAAGACACATAGGGTTTACCGGCAATGGTGTACTTGAGTTCCATGATCAACGCTTCACCGTCGACGGCACCCTGCAGGCTACCTTGAAGTTCCCCGTACTGAAGTGAGAACTGGTCAGCCATCTGATTGAATGCTTCCAAACCACTGGTTACAGACGCGGCCAGATTCGCGGCAGCGGCATTGGCATCCTGCAGTACGCTCAGGGTGGCAAGCGCAAGATCGCGGCTTGCGGTCAGAGCGATGATCTCCGGATCATTTTCATACCCCAAAACACCATTGGCATCCTCGGCGATGTTAAGCGCTTCCGCAGCCGCAATTCTGGCGCCTTCCATAATGAGGCGATCCGCTTCAAGACCCGCGATCTTCAGCGAGGCATCTGCATTGGTAGCCTCACACTGTGCAATTTTTGTCAGGTCCGGCACTGTTGAGCAGACTCTGAATGGCGACACACCGACACAGACTGTTTTTGTCTGATTGCATCGTTTGATGCGACTTCTCTGAGACGAGATTGCGCTGCTGTTGCTGCTGAGTTGGCTCTCCCAATAAGCAAGGCCTGTGCGCGCATCGTCAATCAGCTCCTGCCGCGACTTATTCTGGCTATCAATCACATCTTTTCGCGCCTCAATGTCATCGTTCAGCGACTGAACATCGTTCTGCGCAGTTGTAAGTGCAGCGGCATTGTTCGCAGCGGTCTGAGTCAGGTCAGCGAAGGTATCGCTAATAAAGCCCAGGCCTTCACCTTTGACCCAGCTTTCTATGTCTCCGAGGGCCAGTCCACCTTTGAAGCCAAGATCAACGTTGTTAAAATCGATGCCATCCGGACCCTGCATAAAGGCGCCGAAGCCGTACTTGAACGTGGTGCCAAACTCCTGATTCAGCTCAAAGGCAAGCCTTGTGAACGACAGATCCACAAAACCATCTGTCCAGGTACCGCCGTTATCAAATGAAAGATCACCGCTGACGCGGAAATACGGCAAGTTAAACGGGTCAATGGTCGCGGAAATATCCAGCGTCGAAGGAATCTGATCGCGACCGACCATCACGGGCCCGATCTGCAGTTCCTGAATCTCACCTGTGGCTGTCAGGCCAGTCAGCTGTATAGTGCCTTGAAAAGAACCGATCGCCGGTGTCGAGCGAACAGCAAACAGTTCGCCGCCAATGCTGATGCCGCCGGAGGCGTCAAGGTTGAATGCTTCTAACGCCGTACCCGGCGTGGCAAACCCGATGCTTGGATTCCTGATGGTGGCATTGGGGAAATCTGCATCGATACTTTCACCGGCAATATCACCCGCCAGATCAACAATCTCAGCGAGCGTCAGATCGCCTTCAATTGAACCTCCCAAACCTGCTGAAGGCAGGCCGGCAAAAACGCCGCCGCCACCCTGAACGGTAAAGAGTCGATCAGCGAGCCGCGCCTGTCCCTTGATCAGGACGTCAAAGCCCGGGGGTAAGGTAGAAATCTGATACTCAAGTTCGGTGCCTGGCTCCAGATTCAAACCTTTGATACCCATGGCATCTGGCCAGGTCTGGAGAGACTCGCCACTCATGCCCAGCGCGAGGGCTGGCATTTCAACATAGACGGTCGCATCCATGGGTAGCGGGGCCTCGTTGCCGTCACCATCCATGTCCATATCGATGAGGGCACCCAATCCAAGTCCGACCGCAGGTGCTTGCCCACTCTGCAGCGACAGGAAAAAAGAGGTTTCCAGTGCTTGAGGGATAGGCACCAGGGCTTGCACCGTCTGCGAATAAATCAGATCACCGATGACAGGCGGGATCACCAGGTTGGGTAACCCGGCACCCAATTCCACCAGGCCCGAACCGATCGCACCCGAGAAGGTCATCACATCGGTGATAGACAGCGTGGTCAGCACATCATGCAGCGTGCCTGACGAATATTGTGAGGGGTCAAAAGAAGCGACCAGACCGAGCCCTTTGGGCAACCTGAGTGTTGAAGAACCGCTGTTGCCACTGTCACCGCTGTTTCCATAAAGGCTACCGAACTCGTCCTGGGCAATCACCGGTAGCTGATCGAGATTCTTTCGAAAGCCTGAACTGGTAACCGTTGCAACCCGGTCGAACTTCACGTCATCGAGAGGAGAGCCTGCGGGGATACCCTCGACCAGGCTGCTCAGCAGCACGCCGTCTGGATCGGTGCGGAAGAACGCGGTATTCCACTTGCCATCTACCTGAAACATCAGACTGTGAACGAACTCGCCACCGTTCAGGCTGATACTGCCCGCGAAGGCTTTATCGCCACCACCGCCGCCAGATATCTGGATATCCCGGAATACCGGATTTTGTAGCAGGGCTTCCAGTGCACTCAGATCGGCGCCCAATCCAGGAATCTGCGCGAGCGACAGGTCCGCACCCAACAGACCAATCCTCGAATCACCGAGCTTCGTCGTGCCCTGCGCTTTCACCAGACTGACGCTGACATCGACGCTCAGCCCGGGCAGCAGATTCGTATCACCGTTAAATGCGAGAGAACTTTGCGTACCCAGTACCAGTTCAATCTCCGGCGCCAGGATCTGCAGGCCATCTACACCAAAAGCATCATCCCAGGTGTCAAATGATTGGCCTTTCACAATAAAAGTGCCGCTGTTAACAACAATCGAGGATCGGTAGGTCTGGCTGGCACCCGGCCCTGTGTCGACAGTAACATCTGCCAACAAACCAACAATGGCGCCGCCATCACGAATGCCCAGCAGAATCCTGTTATTCGCAGTAGTGATGAAATCCGGGTCCCCGGGGAACACAATGGGCTCCGCCAGAGCAAACTCAAACTCCATATCCGGCAGGGTCACGGGATTTTCAAGGAAACTTGAAGGCAGGGTTGCCGCGAGCGGCAGCTGACTGACGCTATCAATCACAGACTGAGAGATACCCGCAGCACTGAGCGTATTCTGCACGTCTGCGAGCAGGTCACCTGACAGCAGCGCATCACCACTTAGCGATAAACCACCACCGCCACTGCTGGCAGGGACATAGGAAAGCGACAGGTTTTCAATATTGAGATCATCGAAGGTCGTGCCTTCAAAGGCCTCGACGAAACTGGCGAGGCCAACCCCGACATTTGAGGTGATATTCACAGAATAGTCGGTGTCGCCGGCATTTTTGAACAAGGTCGCAACGAACACATCGTCATTCCGCTGCAACTCGCTGGTGATCAACAAATCGAGCGGCCCTGAGTCTGGCATGGTACCGGCAATGCTTATGCTATTGACCGCAAATCCGCCAAGCGGAAAAGTCAGGTTATTCGGCAACACGGTCCCGGCAACGGTAGTTGCTTGCCCACTTCGTGCCAGCAGCACATCCTCAATGAGAAGCTCAGTGCCTTCAACGGAAAGGGCAAGATCTGTTTCAAGCTGGACACCAGATACATTCGACAGCGTCAGCACGGCATCACTGGCGCTTAAACCGGCGATCGTCGTGGTGCCGGGAAAATCCAGCACCATGGTGACCTCTGGCGTCGGTAAGTCTGGGTCATCGGCTGCTGCAAAAAAGTCTGCAGGCAGATCGACACTCAGCGGAATGCCGCTGAGCGGCAGGCCTGCAGCATTGAGCAGACTGCCAGTTTCGCTGGTTTCGTCGACATCACTGCTACCGCCTACTGATGCACCATTGCCTGCAGGGGCTGCGGTGTTAGCAAAAGCGGCTGGTAAATCCAGACCATCAACGGAATTCCCGGTGGGTACGTAGATTACGGCCGGGTCAGCGATGCCAATCGCATCGAAGGCACCACCCAGGTCTGAAAAGAGCGCCCCCAGGGTCAGAGGCTGCGCTCCCAGGAGACCGATATTCCAGAGAGTCTCACCATCCTGACGGAACAGCCCGACCGAATAGCTGTCACCGGATGTATCGTCGGTCAGATCTGCAGCCAGATTGTTTTTGGACAGTGAAATGTTGCTTGCCGATAAATCTTCCAGAAGTACCAGCGGCAAATCTGCAAGTCCTATCAAAGCGGCAAGATCGGTAAAGGCCAACTGGCCTTCAATACCCGTATTATCTGAAGCAGGCGAGCTCGACTGTGTCACTGTCAACGGCGAGCCGGAGAGATCAAGCAGGCTAACCACGTTGAGAGAGGCACCTGGCGTACCGCTCAGCGTCAGGCTGGTCAGCTGCAGTTCTGGCAGGGGAAAGACAATGCCTGGGTTTTCCAGGGTTGCATCAATCCGGGTGTCAACGCCAGTTCTGGTAATGCGGACATCCGGCACCGCGATCGTGGTAACACCGATACTGATTTCCAGTGCGGTTTCAATGGCAACCGTGGCGGCGCCATCGCTGACCACGAGACTCAATATGCCGGGCTCGCTGGTCAGGCCACCGAGGTTTAGTGCAGGCACATCGATTTCAAGATCCAGCGCGAGCGCGGGTGCTGAAGCCGCATCACGCCATTTGGCAAGATCAAAAAGGTCTGCGGGCAGCGTGCCACCAAGTTGCAAGTCCAGCAGCGGCAAGTTCAAGCTTGAAAAAAGACCACCTGCTTCACTACCGGCGTCAAGGGTGACCGAGGTGCTGATCACCAGATCGCTTGAGTATTCAATGGGCCCCGCCAGCCCAAAAGTGCTTTCCAATGCGGCTGGCAGAACCACTGTTCCTGACCCCATGGTGGAATAGATAAAGACCGGCGAAGTAAACGATAGACCCTGCAAAGGCGCCGGTAAGCCTGGTAAAAAATCCTCAAGTGCCAGACTGGCATCGGAAGTGATCAGTAGTAGGGTCGCCGGACCGTCGGCGAAGGTGGCCAGCGTGTAATTCACGCCATCCAGGTTAAACGTACCGGTCGTCACGCCCCCGGCCTGGGATACGCCATCGACTTCAACCGTCTCAAGGCCCGGCGGCACCGGGCTTACCAGGGTGCCAAGTGGATCTGCGAGTGCTGCCGGGGACAGCAGACAGACAAGTGCCAGCAAGACGGACCGGAGGTTTGGCTTACAGCGCTGTACGAAGATCATGGCAATTTCATTCCGAGAGTAGACCCGCTGATATTACGGGCGTCCAATGCCGGATTCGTCAGGTGTTTCCCTTACTCCTGCGGTCTACACCGGGGTGATCAGGTCCGCAATTGCGCGTTGCAGGTCTTGTTCAGAGGTAGGTTTCAATAGATAGGGTAAACCTGAGCGCTGCACCTCATGCAGAATCTCAGGAGAGGTATCGCCAGTGACCACCAAAACCGGCAGTCCCGGCCAGCGAGCCTGACACGCTGACGCGACCTCAAGTCCCGTCAGATCCGGTCTGATGCGGTAATCGGTAATCAACAGATCAGGATGCATGTCATCCGCGATCTGCTCGGCAGACGGCAGCGCGAGGCAGACAGCTCCCCACTGCGCCAAAAGCGCTTGCATCGCCAGTCGGCTGGATTCCATATCATCGATATACAGCACCTTTAATGAGGCCAGAAGTTCGTCGCCGGGCGATTGCGAGCGTGGGCCTGCAACCGCTTCGGGTTCGTCGGTGCAGGGTATTAACAGGGTAAATGTCGTCCCCTGCCCCGGCATGGAATCCATTTGCAGCTCGATCCCTAGCAGGCGACTCAGCCGTGCAACAATGGACAAGCCAAGCCCCATACCTTCACCCCGCCCAGGATTACTCTGGTAGTATTCCTGGAATACTTTGTGGTGCTCTGATGGCGCAATACCAATCCCGGTGTCTGCAAGCTCAAGGCGCAGATGAGTATCCTGCCGGGTTGCCGTCAGCCTGATGCCTCCCTGCTCGGTATTGATAATCGCGTTATTAATCAAATTCAGCAAAACTCGATGCAGCAAGGTCGCATCTGTCTGCAGCACCACATCCGGATAATCAACGGTGAAAGTGAGCCCCTTATCAACCGCATTGGCACGAGATTCCGAAATCAGCGGTTCCAGGACAACCTTTAGCGACACATTTGTAAGATCTGCCTGGACAACCTGGGACTCAAGCCGCGACATATCCAGTAGGGATGAAAACATTTCCGCCAACCGCTCGGCCGACCGATCTACATTAGCGATCAACGTCTGCTGTTTATCCGCGCTTGTTTCCCGCTTTAGCGCCGCAACAAAGAGTTCCAGTGCATGCAAGGGCTGCGCAAGATCATGAGTCGCCACCGCCAGGAAGCGAGACTTGGATTCATTCGCTTCTTCGGCCCGCTCAACCGCAGCCTGAAGAGCAGCGGCTTTTTCCTGCAGCTCATCAACCAGTGACTGGTTCTGGAATTGCAAACGAACGTTACCGATCAGGGTCTGGTTAAGGTTTCGCGTATAAAGCAGACAGACAATAAAAAAACCGGTAAACCCAAGGGCTGCCACAGCGGGAAAACCGTCGGTCGTGAGGAGCCCCCAAACGACAACGATGGCAATGGGCAAACAATAGACGGCGTAACCCAGCACCGAGGGCGCGAGCGAACCAACCGCACCCGCAAACAGGCAGGCAAATATGGCAATGTAGAGTCCCAGGTAAAGCGGCTGATCCTGGTCGACATAGATCCACGCGGCTATGGCCCAGACGAAACCTGAATACCCCAATGCATAAAGTAGTGACCGCTGCCACTGCATGGCAAGCGCGTCATCACGATCGATTCGGTCGCGATAATGCCGCCACAAAGCACCACGCAGCACCAGCGTCGAAACGAAGAGTCCGATCCACATTAATGTAGTCGGCGCCAACAACTGATCCGAAAAGATCGCAATCATTGTCACTGCAATGAATAAACCACCGGCCTGGGAAGCGGGTGCCTGCTTAAGCAGCAATCTCGCCAGGGAGGCGTCCATCACTGCCTGACTCACCTGTGAAGTCATTTCGCGCCCAAACCGAGTGACCTTGCCTTCACAATCAGTTCTGCCGCCGAATGCACCTGCAACTTACTCATCAGTCGAGTCTTGTGGGTTTCTGCTGTCTTAAAGGAAACGGACATAGCGTCAGCCAGTTGTTGGGTCGAAAGACCCTGCATTAAGAGTTCCAGCGCTTCACGTTCACGGCGAGTCAGGGCTTCTAACTCACGGGCGCGTCGCCGATCATCGTCAAACGCCGGACTGATCAGGGGTGAGACATCGGCACAATCTATTGCGTTGAGTAACTCATCACCTTTACCACGCTTGGCCAGCACAGCGCTGGCCCCGGCTGCCAGCAGGTCATCAATCAGCGGTGCAGAATGGGACCCTGTCAACATAATCACCCGAACGGCGGGATGCTCCTGTCGTACCTGCCGCAGCACCTCGAGCCCGGACCGATCGGGTAAATCGTGATCAAGCACAAGAATATCTGCGGGTTCTTGCTGCAACGCCGCGAAAGCTGCAGCACCGGATGCAGCTTCACGAAGCTCATCTTCACCGTAGACTGCAGCCAGTAACGCACGCAGACCGGCTCTGAAGAGTTCATGATCATCAACAATGAGAATACGTCTTGGCATACTGCTGATACGACCTTCTGCTATTGGCCAATTATGGATTCGTGAAATCCCTCAGGATTCTACACCGATCGACGAAAAACAGGCTGTTTACGACGAATAAGAAACAATTGGAAACAATTGGAAACAATTGGAAACAATTGGGGTCAGAGTAAAATTTACAAATGTAAATTTTACTCTGACCCCAATTATTCTAGTTTGGCGTTGTCCCAGGAGACGATGTTTTTTGGCTCGAACACAATCCATCGACGTGACTTGCCGGTTGCAGAGGCAATGAAGGGCTGTGGTCGTCCATTCATGGTAAGGCCCGACTTTTCACCGAGATTAAACTGCGCTTTCAGCAATGCAGCATCTTCGAGTTCTTGTTCCATGTTTTCAAGCACATGCGCCCGGCCGCGCAGCATGACACCCTGAAGATCCCGCCACTGGCTGCCGATATCGACAAGCACTGTCGCCGTTGGATTACGCCGGATATTGACGACCTTCTGTCCTCGCCCGAAGGTATAAATTCTGCCGTCTGCATAGCCAAAACTCATTGGCGTCAGATTGATATCAGTGCCGGGACCCAGGGTCGCGATGCGCATTCGCTGTTCGCGCGTGAGCAAGCCATCTATTTCAGACTGGGTAAGTTTGAGGTCTTCCGAGATTTTGGCCATGGCGGTCGGCGTAAACCTTCAAGTCTCAGCTATTCGAAAGCAAAACGCTCGGTCGTTACCGTTGCCTGGGCCATCTCTGAGTATCTGGGCCCAGAGACCACCTCGGGCAGAAACGCCGCATTCAGATCCGCCAGCATCACTTCTGGAATCTCGATATCGGCGGCGTCGAAATTATCCTGTAAATGTTGCAGGTTGGTGGTGCCCGGTATGGGAACACAGTCAGAGTCCATCGCCAGCGTCCAGGCCAGCGCAAGCTGGGCCACGGTACAACCGAGGTCACCGGAATAACGTTTTGCCTCATCCAGGAGTGTCAGGTTGGCGGAGAAGTGCGGGTCGGTAAATCGCGGGAAGGTCCGGCGCAGGTCACTGTCGTGGTAACCCTCCGGGTCCAGAGGTTCATCTGCGAGATAACCCCGACCTACTGGAGAAAACGGTACGAAGGTGACGTTTAGGTCACGACAGGCATCCAGTACTGCTATCTCAGGATTTCGGGTCATCAGCGAATATTCGGATTGCATGGCGGCTATGGGATGCACAGCATGCGCCTTACGGAGCGTCTCCGCGGACATTTCTGACAAACCAATCATGCGAATTTTGCCAGCGGCCACGAGTTCGGCCATGGCGCCTACTGAATCCTCAATGGGTACTTTCGGATCGGGCCTGTGCATGTAATAAAGGTCAATGACGTCCGTGTTCAGCCTCTTAAGGCTGGCGTCACAGGCCGCTTTGATCGTTTCCGGTCGGCCATCAAGGAATCGTTTGCCATCCTTGAAACCCATGACACATTTGCTGGCCAGCAAAAATTCACTGCGCCGGTGAGAAATCGCCTCGCCGATCAGTTTTTCGTTGTTACCCATGCCGTAAATCGTCGCGGTATCGAAAAAATCGTAGCCGATATCGAGTGCCTTCTGCAGAAAAGACACGGCGTCATTATGGTCCTGAGCGGGGCCATACGCATGACTGAGATTCATACAGCCGAGCCCTACCGGGTGAACTTCAAAGGTGCCGATTCGGCGCTTTCGTGACGTCATAGTGTGTTCTCCTGACTCTATCAATTGCGTTCAGCGAAACTTTTGGGGATGAAATCCTAACCGGAGCGCTGACTCAAACCCAGGCGGAGTGAAAACCGAATGGTACCCGTGCCGGCATAACAATTCTTGCCACGGGTCCCGCTTCAAAGTCGGCTGCATCAATCACAATACACTCGCTTCGATTCTGCTTCTCATCACGGACAAAGCCAATGACCCAACCGTCCTCTTCGTTTTTACCGTCGGGCTTTGGCGCAAAAATCGGCTCGCCGCCAAGACGCCCTTCTCCGTAGGCATAATGTGAGCTGGTGCCTGTTTCCATGTCATACCTGATGATGCCGTCAAAGCCTGATTCAAGCGTATCGCCCGCAATACGCGCGGCGTAAGAATATCGATAGCGCTCTCCCATCAGGTTCTCGTTGATTCGCGCGAATTCGCATCCCCATTCAGTATCGATTGCTTGCTCGACGACTTCGCCGGTCCTGATGTTAAAACGCCATTGGTACAACATCGGCAGGTCACGCCGATCACCTGCGGCGGGCGGCGTTTCATCACCAATCGAATTGCGTTCCGAACGGCAACCGTCAACGATGACCCAGTCACCCTCCTCGTAGGCATTAACCGTGTGGTAGCAATAACAGGTCTCCACCTCAAACCATTTGATCTTATCGCCGTCCTCTCCGCGCTTCAGCAATCCGAAGCGGGAACCGTTATCGGGGTCAAAGTGCAGCATGCTTTTACCCTGCGCCATGCGTTCAAAATCAAACACGCAAGGTAAGTCCAAGACGATGGTGTAGTTCTCGGAGATCGCACAGTCATGCATCATCACTGGCCTTGGGATATCAACAGTGGTGGTGTGATTCAGCTTGCCATGTTTATCGACAACCGTGACTGAACAGTAAGGTGCCTGCACCACGCTATAACCGTTGCCGATCAACTCACCGGTCCTCGGGTCGATTTTTGGGTGTGCCGAGAAGGGGTTAACGAGTTTACCGTTGTAGTTCACCTCACCTACGGGGTCGAGATTCGGCAGCTTGACCTGGAACGGATAAGCAGTTTCCTGCAGGGCTAAAAACATTCCTGCATGGAACACCATGTGTGTATTGGCGATATTCTTCGAATACTCATATCTGGCGGCAAGTTCGGGGTCGGTATTCATCCCATCCCAGATGATATCGCCATGCTCTTGCTCGGCCAGGTGGCCTGGCGTCTCTACGAACCGGTTGTAGTAGTAAGCCTTACCATTTTCAAACCGTACCTGATGAATCATTCCATCACCCTGAAACGGGTGGTAGGCGTCTTCTGAACTAACAAAAACGGGGTTGGCACCGATTCGAAGGAACGAACCTTTCAGCGCTTCAGGGATAGCACCAATAACCTCAACACAGGGGACATTAGTGTGCTCTTCCTGTACGGGGGCAAAATTACCCTGGAAATAGTGAACCTTCGGACTGTCGATTTCGGAGATACGCATGCTGCGTCCTTACAAAGTAAAAAAAGATAGCCGTAATGTACGATAATTGGGGTCAGAGTAAAATTTACATACGTAAATTTTACTCTGACCCCAATTAATCCGCGTTGTTTTTGGCGGCGCGTTCTTTTTTGCCTGGGCGCTTTTTCTTGGCAGCCTTCTTCTTTTTGACTTTTTTGCGCACAACCTCATCAGAGGTAGCAGGCTTTTTTCTCTTGGGCTTTGGCGTTGTGCTGCCTGAAACTTGAGGCTTGCCACCGAGGCGGCTGATTCTCAACTGTTGCTGGCACACCCAGACCTTTTTGAGATCGTTAAAAATATCTTTCGGCATTCCCTGGGGGAGATCGACAAAACTATGGTCATCTCTAATGTCGATATGCCCGATATTGGCCGCATCAACCCCCGCTTCATTGGCGATTGCCCCAACGATATTGCCCGGCTGGACCTCATGGTCATGGCCAACTTCGATCCTGAAGCGCTCCATGCCTTCTGGCGGTGCTGACCTATTTTTTGGTCGCGGCTTTCGCGCCCTACTCTCACCGGACTCCCTCGCAGGTCGCGACCTATCCTCACGGCGGGGTCGATCTTCCCGGCGCTCTCTCGGTTCTGGCTTTTCCTTCAGCAGCAGATCCTTGTCGCCCAGCGCCATCTTGGCCAGGGCTGCCGCAATCTCGAGCGGCGGTACATCGTGGTCAAGCTCATATTGCTCAATGATGCCCTGCATAAACTCAAGTTCGCCAGAAGCCAGTGTGTCGGAGATACGCTGCTTAAAATTTGCGATTCGCTGGTTGTTCACCATCTCTGTACTGGGTAGATCAAGGCTTTCGATCTTGTGGCGTGTCGCGCGCTCGATTGTCGCAAGCATCCGCTGTTCCCTGGGTGTCACAAACAGGATGGCCTCACCGGTTCGCCCGGCACGACCCGTCCGGCCGATTCGGTGAATATAGGCCTCGGCGTCATAGGGAATATCATAGTTAATCACGTGACTGATGCGCTCTACATCCAGCCCGCGCGCCGCTACATCGGTGGCAACCAGCACATCGAGCGAACCGCTTTTTAGCCGCTCAATGGTTTTCTCACGACTCTTCTGAACCATATCGCCGTTCAGCGCGGTTGCCGCATAACCGCGGGCTTCGAGTTTTTCCGCCAGTTCGACTGTCGCCAACTTGGTGCGAACAAAAATCAGGACGCCGTCAAAGGGTTCGACCTCTAGAATGCGGGTCAAAGCGTCCAGCTTGTGTTGATGACTCACTCGCCAATATCGCTGCCTGATCGTGTCGGCGGTGGCGGTCTTGGCCTTAATCTTTATCTCTTTGGGCGAACTGAGATAACGATTGGCAATATGTTTGACTTCCTTTGGCATGGTTGCACTGAATAGCGCCATTTGCCGTTCTGCGGGTAGCTGTTCAAGTATCCACTCGACATCATCGATGAATCCCATTCGGAGCATTTCATCCGCCTCATCCAGCACCAACGCCTGCAGTCCAGAGAGCTTTAACGTCCCCTTGCGCATATGATCCATGACCCTGCCTGGGGTACCTACAACCACATGCACCCCTCTGCGCAGCGCTTTGATCTGCTGCGAATATTCCTGACCACCATAAATCGGCAGCACATGGAATCCGGGGATGTGCGATGCGTATTTCTGAAAGGCTTCGGAGACCTGGATTGCCAGTTCTCGCGTAGGTGCCAGCACCATGATCTGAACCTGACGCTGCTTCAGATCAAGCCGGGAGATAAGCGGCAGCGCAAACGCGGCCGTCTTGCCGGTCCCAGTGGGCGCGTGCCCCAGCACATCGAGGCCGTCCATCAAAAAAGGGATCGTCTGCGCCTGGATAGGTGATGGGCTTTCATAGCCTACCTCTTCGAGCGCCTTCATCAGAGGTTCTGATAACGCTAGGTCGCGAAAGGTGGGCGTGGTGGCGTCAGCCATGTCGGAAATCCTGGAATGAATGGGGCTGCGCGAAACATCAGTCAGGAACTCGGCGCAGGGCGGCGAGTATATAGATTTCGTTAGAAATTGTACTGATCCCAGCCAAAGTAAGTGCCAGGATAGAAAAAACCAGCCATTTTTCCGCTTTTAGCCAGCTATTGCTGACAAAAACAGGTCCCGAGGCAACACGCAGACCACATTCTTCTCACTGACGCCTTGCTCTGACTTCTTACTCTGACTCCTTACTCTGACCCCAATTGTTGTTACTCTGACCCCAATTGTTGGTGTTGGTCGTACCAGTTGAAGTAGGTGGTGACGCCGTCTTCGCCTGACTGGACCAGGGCGTGTTTGCGTTCGTCGGAGAGGTCGAAATCGGTGGTTTTGACGCCCAGCGTGTTGATATAGACGGTCCGCGCCCAGTCATCACTGCTGAGATGGTTGTTCTGCTGGGCTTCCAGGATGGTGTTGATCAGCGCCCAGCCATAATCGAAGAAGTCGTCGATCTTCTCGGCCTGGGGTTCCTGGCCATCTCTGAACACCGCAATTTCCTTGGCGGTATCCAGTCTGAACCCAAGGGTTTCTTTATTGAAGATATAGCGGCTGCTTGAATCAGGTTTGGATGCATTGGCCGGTTTGTAGTATTCGGTATCAACACCCATGTTGGCATCCGCAAGGTACTTCTCTCGATCAAACAACTTAATCGGGTAGTTGTTCAGCACCCCGCCATCGACAAACACATCGTCACGATCGTCCCGGATCGCCCTGAAGAACAGCGGGATCGACATGGATCGACGAACCGCATCCGCAACGCGCATTCTGGGGGTATGCTCAATGGAATACACCTCACCGTAGCTCGTGGAAATGTTGGTCGCATAGACGTAAAGATCTTTGCCGGTCTCATTTTTTACAGCCTGAAAGGTGGCATCCTTGGAGCCAATCTTTTCTTTCAGGAGATTGCCAATCCAGTCCCTGAAAAAATCGCCCCGGTACCAGCCGTATTCTTCAATCAGGCGTTTCGAATCGCGGACCACCCCCCAGCTATCGTCCATGAAACTCTTAAAGTTCAGGGTTGAAAGAATGTCTTTGGTCTCGGCATTGGTAAAGCCAGCCGCAAACAACACCGCGTTTATCGCACCGGCAGAGGTACCCCCGACGCGCTCGATGTTCTGCAGAATGCCTTTTTGCGCCAGGGTTTCCATAGCGCCAACATAGGCGATGCCTTTAACACCGCCCCCTTCAAAAATCAGGTTTTTAAACGGATAAGTCATGGCAAATCTCTCCTGTTTTCACGGTCACCGGGTCAATCTATGCTCCCATAAGCCAGCGGGCAAATATGTAAGCGATATCGCACATGAACCAAAGCCCAAAGCAGGTAGCCCGTATCGTTTCCCGATCACGTTTAACGGCAAATGACTGTCGTTCACGACAGGTTCGCGGGGAAATCTCGGTTGTTAGTATTTCCTTGATTCTCCAAGGCTTTTTCCAGATGACCCTGAACTACCCTGTACGTTTCACAAACCTTGTCACCGGCGCTGTGGCGCTTGGCGTATTGCTGACCAGCAGTCCCGCGGAGAGCACCCCGCTGACCCTGCGACAAGCCATGGAAAACACCCTGGTGAACAACCTGGCGATCAAGCGGCAAGAAGCCGGTATCGCTGAATCCCGGGAAAACGTCATCGTCGCAGAAGGGGAATTCGGCACGGCGGCCTTTGCCAGCGTTAATTACGAAGACCTTTCGCGACGTCAGAATGCCATCGAATTTACCTCAACCGGCGAAATCAATCCCAACAGGATTTTCGAGGAAGAGAACTTTCGCGCCCGCGTCGGCGTCAGAAAAAAGCTCAGCTACGGCACCTTGTTGGAGGCCGGTGTTGAGAGCTCAAAACTGGCTAACACCATCACCGAATCCGGCGGGGCCGCGATCTTTGACCCAGAATATGAATCCAATTTCACCGTCAGCCTGGTGCAACCACTCCTCAAGAATTTTTCAAAAGACGCCAACCTGATCGACATCAACCTTGCCGAGATAGCCGTTGATAAAAGTGACTACGAGCGCCAGATGGTGGTCACCAACCAACTAATTGAGGTCATCAATGCCTTCTATGACAGCCTTTTTGGCCAGGCCAATGTCGCAGCCAAGCAGCAATCGCTGGACGTGGCCAAAGCGCTGCTGCACGCCAACGAACGACGCAAGGCTGCGGGTCAGATGTCTGCCATTGACGTTGCCGTCGCCGGGGTCCGGGTCTCCGAGGCTGAAGAAGAAATGTGGATTGCCGAAAACTTTCTCAACGAGCGCAAAGTCATACTGACCAAGTTGCTGGCGACCAATACCGCCAGCACGCGATTTGAACTGGCCGGTAAAATCGAGTCAGCCAATCCGGCATTTGACCTGCAGACACTGAGCGCCGATGCCCGGGAATATCGACCCGACCTGCAACTGGCAAGAGCCGCGCTTGAAGAAGAAGAACTGCGCAGCCGCTATGCCGCCAACCAGACACTACCCGAACTCAATCTGAGCGTGGTCTACGGCAGCAACGGTTTGGAGGAATCAACCAGCGACAGCATTGATCGTGCCCTGGACAACCGAGAGAACAACATTCGCGTGGGCCTGGATTTCGAAATGCCCGTGTCACGCAAGAACGCCAGAGCGGCTAAACGATCAGCACAATATGCAGTCGATCAGGTCAAGCTGCAGATCGCCATGCTGGAACGGAACGTCGATCTTGATCTGGACAGTGGTCTGGCGCGACTGCAGAACGTCCAGAAGCGTATCAGCGCGGCGGAGCGATCACTCAAAATTGCCGAGCAGGCGCTGGACGCAGAAGAAAAGCGGCTCGCCAATGGCCAAAGCACCACCTTCGAAGTGATCCAGCTACAAGAGGCTGTATCGTCCGCCCGCACACGGGTGCTCGCCAGCCAGGCAGACTCGCTCAAGCTGGTAAACGAAATCCAGGCACTGTCGGGTACGCTGATCGCGCACCATGGCTTCACGCTCTAGGACGTTCGAAATGTCCCCATACGCTACTGTTAGACCATTCACTCTCTGCTTGCTGGCGATCTTCACTGTTAGCGCCAGTTCATGGCTGCAGGCCGCTTCACCTGATGCTTTCAGCGCGTCAATGTCTGGAAAAATCCCCGGAATAGTCCTACCGGCACAGCGCGCGACGATCAGCGCGGCCAGTTCCGGTATCGTCAGCAGCCTGGCTGTTGAAGAAGGCGACGCCGCTGACACGGGTGCACTGCTGGTACAACTTGACGATCGATCCGAACAGCTGACCGTTGATCGCTACCAACAGATTCTGAAAAAGCGCCGCTATGATCACGACAGCAGCCAGCAACTGTTCAAGGACGATATCATCAGCGAGGGGCAGGCACTGGAGCGTGAAATCGAACTGGCCGTCGCGGAGCTTGATCTACAGCAAGCCAAACTCAATCAGGCCCTGAAAGCCATCGTGGCGCCTTTTGATGGCATGGTGGCCAGCACAGACGTTGAGCCCGGTGAGTGGCTGGAAGAAGGCGAGCCGGTCATGGAGTTCATTAACATCAACGAACTGATCATCAGAATCGTCGTCGCACCCGGACTGGCCAACAGCCTGACGCCGGGTGACACGTTCGCGGTTTATCGGCAGGCCAACGCCCCGTCTCCCTTCCGCGATGCGAGGATCACCTTTATTGACCCGATTATCGATGCGGAAAGCGGCCTGCGCCGCATTCATTTAAGTATGAGTAACGTCGCTGAAACAACCAGCCCGGATCAATTCGCCATGACTTCCGGCATGCGCGTCTTTGTTGCCCGCAGTCCCGGGCAAGCGACAGAACCGGCACAGCCATGAGCATCGCTGCTTCAGCGCGCGAACCCCTGGATACGCTCCTAGCGAATCTGACCGGCGAGCATGAACCCCATGAATTCTGGGGTGCCCTGTGCAAGATTGCCATCCAGGCCACAGATGCAGCCGCCGCCTGTTTTGTTACACAACCCAATCCCGATGCCCCCTGGCAAGTCCTGACGACCAGTGATGTCAGCCAATTCGAGCCCGCCAGCCTGATCACAGGCATCGCAACGCAGGCGCTCAGCAACGGTGAGTACGAACTGCGAACCATCGAGGGCAACAGTTTTGTCGCCGGCCGACTTAATCAACCCGATGCCTCGCGGCAAATCGTCGTGATACTGCGTCTGCACCAACACGAAATGCCAGCCGGCATCAAAGCCACACTGACCATCTTAAAAGTTGCGATTTCCCAGAACATTTCAGAGCGCCGACTGGCCCATCTGAAAGTCGAACATGACAGCTTTCAACAGGCCTTCGACATCGGCGAACGGCTCAGCGCGGCAACTTCAAAGGCAGAAGGCTGGCTGTCACTTTGTAATGCCCTGGCCGAGCACTTGCAGGCTGACCGGGTCAGCGCGGGCTTCATCCAGAACACCACCATCGATATTCGCGCCACCAGCGGCAAACACAACATGAGCGCCGCGACCGAGTGGGTCGATATGTTAACCAGTGTCATGGAAGAGGCCTGCGACCAACGCACCCCACTCTGCGTAAACGTCACCGATAACCAGGGCGCGGCGCTTGAGGCACCTTGCCATCAAAAATATCAGGCGCAGTTCAATGCACCACACCTGCTGACCCTGCCGGTGATTTACGATGACAGTCCAGTTTTTGTGCTGGTCTGTGAACGTCATGACGAGCCCTGGCAGGCAGCAGATGAACTGGCATTGCAGACGCTGATGCGACAGTTGCAGGCACCGCTCGTCACGCTGGCGGCAAATTCAGCAAGCGGGCTTTCCCGGCTACGCAAAACGCTGGAAGACAAGATATTCGAACTGACCGAAGTGCGTAACGCTGCCGCAAAGATTTCCGTGGTCGCAGTGATCCTCGCACTGGTTTTTGTCTGCATCGTTGAAGTCCCCTACCGCATTACCGGCAACTTTGTCATCGACGCGGAGAGCCAGATCCTGGTCGCCGCACAGCGCGATGGCACACTGGACAAGATCAATATCGTTGAAGGGCAAACCGTGAACCCCGGTGACCCGCTGGCCCAGCTCGACAACATCGATCTGAGATTACGCCGCGCAGAACTGCTGGCTGATCTGGCACGCGCCACCGCACAACAGGAAAGCGCCATGAGTATTGGTGCCTATGCAGAACTGCGCGTTGCTGAAGCTGAAGTTGCGCGCGTCAACGCGGAGCTGCAGTGGGTCGATATCAATCTTGAGGCCGGCACCCTGCTGGCACCTTCAGCGGGTATCGTACTCACTGATGAAGAGCTAAGCCGACGACTGGGCTCACCGATCAGCAAAGGTGATGTGTTGCTGAGCATCGCCCAGCCACAATCCTGGAAGGTGGTGATTGAAATCGAAGAGGCTGAGATCAACCATCTCAATACCGGCGTCAGCGGTGAGGTGACCTTTGTCAGCAGTCCCGGCATCACCCTGCCAATTAGGGTTGAGCGAATCGAGACCAGAGCACGAACCCGCGCAAGCGGCACCATCTTCCGGGTCTTTTCCACCATTGAATCTGACGGTGACATCTGGTGGAAACCCGGCATGACCGGTATTGCCAAGGTCGACGGCGGCGAGCACACACTGATCTGGATCTGGACGCACCGGTTCGTTGACTGGCTGCGACTGGCCCTGTGGTTCTAAGACAAGCCGGGCGCACAGTCATCCCATGAAATTCCGCGAAACAGAAATCTTTAGCGAACACTGGCACTGGTTAGCACCAAGGTGCTTTGCCCTTGATCCGCTGGTCAATATCCACCGGCGAAGCTTTCGCGGCAAAGTCAGCTATATCGTTGAAGACCCGGCCTCGGGCCGTTACATCCGGCTAAACCCGGCACTGTACGAACTGGTGCGTGGCTTCGACGGCCAGACCAGCCTGGGTGATCTGTGGGATAACTACCTGAATCTCAAGCCATCGTCCGCACCCGGCCAGCAGGACGTGGTCAACTGCATCAGTCAATTGCATGCTGCCGGGGTTCTGGCCAGCGATACGGCAGTCGATGCGGAACTCCTGGCGCGTAAACAAGAGAACGATGCGCGGGAGCGCCGTAACAAGAAGTGGTTACAGTTTCTGTTTATTCGCGTGCCGCTGATTAATCCCGACCGCTTCCTGAAAAAGACCGAATGGTTCGGCAAGTTACTGTTCTCGCGTATTTTCGGCATTGTCTGGCTCATGGTCGTTGCGGCCGGGCTGGTGGTCGCCGCCAGTCACCTGCCTCGTCTGCTCTCAGACAGCGCCTCAATTTTTGATCCGTCAAACTGGTTGTCACTGTATATTGTCTGGGCACTGGTCAAGGTCTGTCATGAATTTGGCCATGCCTGGGCCTGCCGAAGTCGGGGCGGTCAGGTGACGGCCATGGGCGTCATGCTCTTAGTGCTGATACCCATACCCTACGTGGACACCACATCGGTATGGCGGCTTCGTGCAAAATCAGACCGCGTACTGGTCGCTTCAGCCGGCATGATGGTTGAGTTCTTTATCGCCGCCATCGCCGTTTTTATCTGGTCTGGGACCAGCGCAGACAGCGATATCAACCAGATCGCCTACAACGTGATCTTCCTGGCTTCAGTTTCAACGCTGCTGTTTAACCTGAATCCATTACTGCGGTTCGATGGCTACTACATTTTTTCGGATCTGCTGGAGACCCCAAACCTGCAAACCCGGTCGATCGCGCAACTGCGTTACTATCTGGAGCGCTACGTGTTTTCGCTCTACAACAGTCCGCAGCCCGGTTATGACAAACGCGAGTCAGCGCTGTACGCGGGCTACGGCATCGCCAGCGGCCTCTATCGCATCTTTATCTTTCTGGTGATTCTGCTGTTTGTGGCAGAGCAACTCTGGGGTCTGGGCATCATCATCGCGATTATCGGCGGGTTTATCCTCATGGTGCTGCCGGTGATCAAGTTTGTCCGTTACCTTGCCACCGAAAACCGGCTGGTGCCGGTACGTGCCCGGGTTAACCTGGTCACAGGTATCACGCTGGCAGTGGTTTTTGCCGCCCTGGTCCTTATACCTTTTCCCCGGGCAATCATTGCGCCCGCGATGGTACTCAGCCAGGAGACCGAGATGATCTATGCCCCTGCTGACGGCGTGATCACCGAGCTCCCCGACAATGGCCAATGGGTCGATCCCGGCGAACCCTTGCTGACCCTGCAAAACGAAGATTTTCGTTTTGAGCGGTTGTCCCTGCAGGCCAGAGGTATCGAGTATCAGGCCATGCGTGACTGGGCCATGATGGCCCGACCGGAGATGCTAGGGGCTCTGGATTACAGTCTTGCCGCCAACGCATCAAAGCAGCAGAACATCGAATCAAAGCTGAACAACCTCGAGATAAAATCTGCCCATGCCGGCACCTGGGTCACCGCGCAGGAGCAGGATCTGTATCGGGGGCGCGTGGTCACGAGGGGTGAACCGCTGGGTCAGGTGCTCAATCCGGATAGCCCGCGCCGGGTGAGTATTATCATCAGTCAGCAACAGGCGGCAGCACTGTTTGAACAGGCGCCCGATGCCGCCGTGTTACGACTTAGCGGCATGGCGCTGACCGCCATCCGCCTCGACGCCGTCGAGATCCTTGAAAATCAGAAACAGGTATTACCGGACGCCGCATTGGGCTGGGCCGGTGGCGGCGAGATTGCTGTGGACCAGATGGACCCTGAAGGTCGACGCACACTGGAACCCTTCTATGAGGTGACCGCGGTGATGCCGAGAAACGGCTGGCTGCACCGAACCGGGCGCGCCAAACTGGTATTGTCACCCGAACCTATCGCCGCACAGGTGTACCGCTGGACACGACAATTGTTCCAGCGTCGACTGCGACTCTAGTGATGGCAGGCGTATCGTCCAACCATCCGTTGCAGCGCCAGCGCCCGATGCTGACTGGATTCGATGCCATCCTGGACTATGCGCTCAATGGCATGGCGCGTCACAGCGGCAACACTGCCGACCATCTCAATCCAGGCGCGCATGGAAAAAAACCCGTAAAGGCAGTGCCGTATCAAATGGAAGCCATGAGCCGCGCCATCAAGGCAGAACTGAACATCACGCCTTATCCGGAACAGATCGCCGGCGCCCTGGCCCTGATCGACAGCAACCTCGTGGAAATGGCGACCGGCGAGGGCAAGACTGTAACGCTGGCAATGGCGGCGGCCTACTTGTCGAAGCCCCACCTGCCCGTGCATATCGTCACAGCTAACGATTATCTTGCGGCGCGTGATGCCGCCGGACTGGCGCCGGTCTATCACACCCTAAAGCTTTCCTGTGCCGCTGTGACCTCAGAAATGGCGGCAAAAGACAGGCGTGCTGCCTATCAGGCAGATATCGTTTACACCACTGCGCGGGAACTGCTGGCGGACTACCTTCGGGATCAGATTCGTGGCAGCAATGCCTCACCGCGGCAAAGCCAACGCATCGATGAAAAGCGGGTGCGTTCGCTACAGGTATTGCGGGGCGTGCATCATGTGCTGGTTGACGAGGCTGACCACCTGCTCATCGATGAAGCACAGACACCGCTGGTGATCAGTCAGGAAGTCGACACGGACGCCAGACTCGTGACCTTGTACCAGGACATTTTTGAAACGATTCCCGTCCTGCAGCCATACATTGACTATGAACTGAACGAAGCCCAACAGGCCGTTAACCTGAAGCCGGACGCCGTCGCCAAAGTCGCTGCTCACCTGGATCCGGATAAACCCTTTTTCAGAAACCCGAACTGGCTTTATACCCTGATCAAGCGCGCCCTGGCGGTAGAGCATTTTCTGGTACGCGATCAACACTACCTGATCCGGGATAACAAGGTTGCCCTGATCGATCAGGCAACCGGCCGTGTGATGCCAAACAGAACCTTTGGTCAGGGCCGGCAGTCGCTGGTTGAAATCAAAGAAGGTCTGCCGCTGACGGGTCAGCAACAGACCATCGGCAGCATGGGATTTCAGCGTTTCTTCAGGGGCGTACCTTTTCTGGCGGGTGTCTCCGGCACCCTCTGGGAAAATCGCAGGGAGCTCTGGCAACTCTATCAACGCGCCGTGGTGCGTATTCCAACGCACCGACCCTCAGCGCGGCTGCGACTGCAGAATCAGCTCTTTCATCAAACCTCTGAAAAATGGCAGGCCATCGCCGCACTGACCCGCGACCATGTTTCAAAGGGCGGCGCTGTGCTGATTGGCACCGCCAGTGTCGCCGATTCAGAGCAGTGCGCGGCTGCCCTGAAGAACGCGGGCCAGCCGCATCAGTTACTCAACGCCGGTCGCGATGAAGAAGAAGCAGAGATGGTTGCCCGGGCGGGCTTAACCGGGCAGGTGACCGTTTCAACCAATATTGCAGGCCGGGGTACGGATATTCAGATTGATGCGGCAGTTCGGGCTGCCGGTGGGCTTCTGGTCATCGCTGCACAATGGGCAGATTCTGCGCGGATCGACCGGCAACTCTTTGGTCGTTGCGGCCGGCAGGGAGATCCGGGCCAGGCGGTCGTCATCACCGATCTGCAGGACGTTCTTTTCCAGCGCTACCTGACCCGGTTCGAGTACCAGGCCATCGGCTTTATCCACCAGCGCATTGATCTACCCAGAAAGCTGATTTCAATCGTGCTCTGGCGCATTCGCTTCAGTATTAACCGGTCACAGCGCAAACAACGATTGGCCGTGTTTGAGCAGGACCAGTGGCTGGCCAGGCATTTCTTCAGTCACGACTGAGCCTTAACACAAAATCGATTAGATTCGCTTAAAGATCAACTGGCGCCAGTCCGCGCATGGCGGTCGGGACTTCCGCTGCCGCCAGATCACCCTGAGCGCTCAGGTTTTCTGACACACCACCGGTCACCAGGTTTTCCAGCTGCAACATGCGGAGCAATTTTTCCAGCAGCAGATCATCCGCGACGTCAGCAAGCAGGCTGGTCATGTCCGGGTTCTCGCTTTGCAGCAGGTCTGTCAGATCGAAGCCAACGTCCAGCAAGACGCTGTTCAGATAGCCGGACAACGCCAGGCGATCCGTTGTATTGCTGACCTGTTGCACGGGAATGTCTGCTGGTGGCGGTGTCACATTAGGCACGGTCAGCTCAACATTGCTGACTGCTTCAGCCAGCGAATCACCGGTGTACTGTTCAACCAGCTGCCCCGGCGAGACATTACCCGATCTGACTTCTTCAATCGTGTTACTGAGTGCCGTTTGCGCAAGACTCTTATAGGGTGCCAGCACGGTTGTGACATCCACATCATCACCCATGCCAACCAGTTCAATCTGCCCGTTAACACCTGCGACCACCTGACTGATGCTGTTCTGCAAGCCACGGTCCAGATTGATGCCAAGATCAACCGCCGCATTCGAGAGCACCTGATCGATGAGGTTGGCATCATCCAACTGCACGCTTGATGGCTCGCCGGATACAGACGCCGCCTGACTCTCCAGTATCGCAGTTGCCAGTGATTGCACCACCCGATCCATTGCTTCGGCGTCGCTGACATCAGCGTCTTCCGCCAGTAATGCGGCACTGGATTGCAGCAGCACGTTGATCTGGGCTGCACGGGTTTCGAAGGCAGGATCCGCCGAGCCGCCTTCCTGCTCTGCTTCGGACAACGTCAGCAGTGCCAGCGGCTGATCTTCAGGCAGCCCTAGTGACACATTGATCAGACGACTGGCGTCATCATCACTCAGGCCTGAGTCGATCAGCGCAACCTGCAAATTAGTCAGCGGCGAAATCGCTGCAACCAGGCCGTTACCATAATTCGCAGCAGACGACTGCAAGACCTGGGTGTTGACGAGGCCGGTGGTTTTATCAATACCGCCGGTGGTGACAAGCACACCTTCTTCGAGATCAATCACGCCATTACCATTGGTATCAAAGTCTGCCAGGCGTCCGAGGTCACTGGTCGCCTTCACAAAACTGTAAAAGCCGATCGCATCGGTCTCGACCGAAGGCTCACCTGCATCAGCGACCCCGTTATTATTGGCATCAAACAGCACGGTTGCACCGGCCAGTCCTGTGACACCCCGCAACACCCTATTGCCAGGCTCACGCTGCACGGTAGCGCCGGCAACTTGCGTCCCGCCGGTCACAATGAATCGGCCTTCGTCTGCATCCAGCGTGCCGTTCGCATTGCGGTCAAACGGACTGAGCAAGCCAAGCTGTTCGGCCTGGAAGGCAAGTATTTGATCTACAAACGTAAAACTGCCGTTTTCATCTGTGGTTGCCTGTATGTCGCCAGCGCCGAACAGGCCATCACCATCAACATCGTAGAACACCGTCGCCAGCGCCACGCCAACATTACCGGTGAAACCGGAAAGACCGACGGCCACGACCTCGGTCAGCGAATCTCCGGATGAACCAACACCATCCAGATCACGGAGCAGAGTACCACCCAACATATAGAGCTGGCCCTCTCCTGCTGCCGGATCGAGGAACCGGTCACCGTTTAGATCAAATTGATCAAGTCGGGAAGTATTTGCCGCACCAACCGCCTGCACCGGATCAGTCGCAAAACTATAACGGCCATCGTCATCGGTGATGGTAAACGGTTCGTTGGCATCCTGGATGCCATTGCGGTTGACATCCAGGAAGACGGTTGCGCCACTGATATCGCTGGCCCAGGCAACGCCGCCAGGACCAATCGATATCCCGATGCCCAGGACATAAACGGTAATCGTACTGCCGTTAATCGTCGCTGAGACGCTAAAACTGCTACCAAAAACCCTGACGGTTGCGGACGCAGTTAACACCAGGTTACCGGGTGAGAGATTGATCGAGACTGAAACGCCAGCGCCGAAGGTACTATTGCCTACGTCCACAGACGCATTACCGGTGATCGACCATTCATTGTTGCTGGTATTAAAGTCGCCGCTAATACTAAATGACCCGATATTCAGGAAACTAAAAGTGCCTGAAAAAGACACATCAATATGCCCCGCTGTATCCACGGCATAACTGAAGCTCGCCGTGAGATTCACGGCACCTGCCAGGCTAAACCCGACGTTCTGCAGACTAAAGGAGAAGCTGCCATCCGTACTGATCGCAAGGTCAACGTCACCGTTAACCGTGATAACGTCATAGCCCGCCACTGTCAACGCGCCGGTCAGCGCGCCACCAAATTCCAGCTGTCCATTGGACTGCGCAATTTCTATCTCAGCACTACCCGTGATTTGGGCGACCGCCGCCGAACCCAGCGCGAGGTTGATCGTTCCATTCAGCAGGAAATCACCCTCATCAAAATCAACAAAGCCGAATACGGCAATCTGCTGACCAATAATGCTCACCATCAGGGGCGAGCTTTCCGGCACGGTAATCCGGGCATCGATAAAATCAACAATCAAGGTGCCCGTCAGACTCAATTCGTAGAGTTCGAGCGACGCATCGATGAGGCTGGCCCGCAGGGTCAGCGGTGGCACGGTCAGACCCGCAGAACCGGGTGAGCGTGCTTGCGAACCGGTATTAAGTTCGATCAAAAGTCGGCCGCCAACGCTGATGCCATTAACGGGTTCGAGTTCCACATCTGTTTGAAAGGCAAAAGCGACAGAGGCATCTTCATAAATACCGATGGCTCCGGATATCGCTATCTCTGAACCCAGCAGCTCGGTGGTTGCGACGACACTGATCTCACCGCCCAGCTCGTTAATGATGAGGTGGAAGGTACCTGAAGCTTCCAGCACATCAGCAATCATGGCGTTGCCGGTGATGAAGACCGAGAATTCCTGCGGTTGCAGATTAACGCCTTCAAGCTCAAACACTTCTGAGGTGGTATTGACCCTGACGTTGATCGATCGCTCACTCGAAGTATCAATCGTAAAACCACCCAATGGTGGCAGCGCTGGTGGCCCAAGTCCGCTTTCTGAACGCTCAACAATCTCAGCATCCAGCGAGCCGACAAAGCCTTTTTCGCCATTGACATCGACCAGGGCAATCGCGCCGGTCATGAGCAACGTAAAGACAGTGGTGCCATTGACCACAACTTCACTGGTGGCCTCTTCTACACCAAACGCCAGCGCATTGTCGGTAACCTGCAAGAAGAATCGGCCATCGATGGGCGGGAATCCGTCAAGGGCCCCATCAGGGAAGCTGTAATTAAAGGCAACCCGCGCATAAGGTCCGGCCGCCAGCACAATCTCGGATTCGGTTGCAGTCGCCTCGGCGATGGTGAACGGCCGGTCAAAGGTGTTGTACTGCAGTACCGGATCAAGGTCGCTGGGGTTGGGAATACCAAAGTCAGACAGATCACCACTGGTCACGGTGCTCTCGAAGTAACCGGCCTCGCCGTCTACACCAAAAAAGATGGTCCCGAGGATATCCAGCTCAAGCAGGGAGGTGGAGTTTTCATCTCTGGGGTCAAGACGAATGTTCATACTGGCATCAAGCGACATCACCGTCACGCCATCCTGCACGGCAAAGGTGTAGGTTCCTATCGCTTTAAGCCCGAGGAAATCAACCTCCCCTTCGCCGCTGAAGTCGAAGGGTTGCTGGAGCGCATCAAGGGTGTCATTGAGCGCGGTATTCACTTCAATAACAAAATCACCTGCGATATCAAGCCCTTCTCTGACTTCATCTACCAGCGGCTCGATCAGTTCTGTGTTCAATATGCCTTCGAGTGTTGGCGGTCCGGTGGCGCCGGTGCCAGAGACCACTTTGAGCGTGCCTTCAACTCTAAAATCAAGGGACTGACCAATCTTCAGGTTGCCTTGCAACTGCACGTCATGGTCCGTGGACGTCACGACATCGGTGACGAGCCCCTGAACAGGTTCGAATCCAGACAAACTGGCATCCGCGGCAAGGAAGACTGCGACATAGGGTTCAGCTTGGGCGCTCCCATCGACACTGGTACCAATAACCCCTTCCTGCAATTGCGATAGATAAGATGACCGCTCGACCCCCGGGGTGAGGATATCAATCGAGGTTAGAGTTGACCTGACCTCTATGCCCGTTGTTCGATTGAATTCACGGTTCTGCACCTCGCCGGTCGTGTTCCAGGCGAGCAGGCCCCGAGAACTATTCAGCGTTAGCACCAGCCCGCCGTTGAGTTCATCTTCCGTGGCCACCATATTCTCCATGGAGAGAACGCCAGCAGAACCAGTTTCAACGGCCCATGCCTCGAGATGGCCCGTGAAAGAGGCCAGCACCTGGCCTGCCGTTGAGACCTGACCATCACCTACAAATATCAGGCTGTCTTCGAAAAAGACACCGGTACCCGAAATCTCAAAGACCTCATCACCTTCGAAGGCCTGGGATAATGTACCGCTCAGTGTGATCAACTCACTGGCTTGTACATTCCCCGAAACCCCTGGTACGGAAACAACAGCATTGGGACCGCGATGTTCAATTTCGATGGTGCCAGTGAAGCGCAGGGTGTCATTCAGCAGCTGGTAGTCGCCTGCCGCCAAGATAGCGCTCAAACGAGAAGCGGTCAGGCTGGTCTTGACAGTGAGAGTATCGCTGTCACGAATCAAGCTATCGAAACCTTCAAGCAGGCCGCTGGCGGCAATTTGTGAGGAATCGCCAAACAAACTGTTAGTTAGCTCTGAAGTTATAAAGCCATCAAAGTCAACCGACATTCGAGGAATAGATCCCAGCGAACCATCTTCATCAAAATAGCGAAGCACCAGGTCGCCACTGACTGTCGCTGCGTTTATCACCTCAGTAAATGTCGAATTACCGCCAAAGTCATAAAGACCTGTGCCCGTCAGTAGCGTATCGCCCTGATCGAACTCAAGTCGGAATTCACCCTGAATAATATTGAGCGTTGTTTCTGCCGTGTTACCGTTAAAGACGGACTCGGTGATGTTCAGCAGGTAGGTGATATCTGTCTGATCCGCTAAATCAACCTGAAACCCACCCGTCAGGACGCCCATAGGCCCGATATTGATATACCTATCGGTCGCATTCCCGAAATTCACTCGACCGTCGGAATCAGCAGCGAAGAAAGTTACGCTTGGTGTGGGCGATTCAATAAAATCAATGAAAGCAGAACCCTCGATCAACAGACTTTCCTGAAACTGATCAAAATCTGAGGCAAGCGCCGGATTGATCAGTAGATCAACTGCCGCAGCGAGCAACGCTGCTTCGCGCTCAGCTGGCGTCTGCCTGGCATCTGCAACCTCACCCGGCGCCTGCAGATTTTCCGCATCTGATACCACTGGCAGACCATCGCCAATAGTGACTCGATGCACCGCTGTAGGTGCAAAACCGCGAATGACGAGACCGGTGTCCGGATCAATCACCAGGTCCCTCAAAATCTCCACCGAGGGCAGCACGGGTCCTGCATCGGTAATGCCGACCCGTAGCTCCATTACGCGATCAGCACTGGCATCGGCTAGCCCACCAGCGAGCCGGTAGTCTCCAACGAGATCACCCACCAATGTCCCTGCGGCAACAACAGTTGTTGTATCGCCATCGGCAATGAGATTGCCATCAGCATCAATGCGAATCAGCTGTAACAACAGACTACCGTCAAAATGACCTTTGAAGAGTTCACCGGTTGCCGTGATGTTTGAGGCACCAATACCGGTTATCGCGAACTCACCGGCATTCAGCGCGGCGACACTGACACGGATATCGGTAAGGCTGCCGGCAATGGCAAGGTTATCAGCACCTTCAAGGGCAGCCGGCGTTGCATCTACCAGGATTTCGAACCCACCGCTGGCGCTTTGAATGAGCCGTGCATTGCTGAACGTCAGATCAAGCCAATCAGGCAGCCCTGGCATAAAGTCTTCCGGCAAAGAGATTGGCACTTCAGCATCACCCAGCGCCAGTACTTGGCCATCCGGCGTGAGCCCCCAGATAGCTGCCTCGATGCCATCGGCACTAAAATCGTTCCCAAGTACCACTTCGTCAGTCGCGAAATTTATGAGCAAGGGCTCACCGGGATCTGCAAACGCCAGTGATGAGGTATTGAAACGCAGGGAGTCAGCGAACGGCTTGTTGATCTGGCTACTCGAGGCTAGGCCAAGCCCAAATAGCCCGCCATCCAGAATCAGGTCAAAACCCACCGATGAACCGCTGATCGTGACGTTGCTGTAGTCGCCGTCAAAATCAAAACTGGCGCCAAAACGCAGTTGCCCCGTGTCATTGACACTGCCGGTAATTTCGGCTGTCTCTGGCGGCGCCCCCTGAATAACCGGGATATCAATGCTACCCGATACCGATTCAATAAAGACGCCATCGACGTAGCTGCCTATCGTCACGGTGCCGTCAACGACAGCGCCGTCCAGATCAAAACCGCTGAACGTCAGCCCCAGAGTATCGAGGTTCTCAATAATCCATTGCCCCTGCCGCTCGACCAATGTGACATTCAGGGTGGGTTGGCTGGCTGGCGTAAAAACCTGCTGCGAGGCACCCTCGCCGACAAATACCGTTGCGTCAAACGGCAGCGGGTTGAAAGGGCTCTCAAAATTGTCGAAATCAATTTTCAGTGCCAGATCAATCGTAAAGTCTGTCAGCGAGAAAACCTCACCCGCGTTTTTTACGCCGTTGCCGTTGGCGTCGCCCGCAAATCTGACAATCGCCTGATTGACCACAACGTTAAAAAGGCGTGCCAGATACATCGGACTTATGTCGTCTTCTTGCAGGGTAATAGAGCCGACATCTAAGTCTGCCAGTCTCAGATCACGAGCCACCCCACTGAGGTTGGCCGACGGTATCTCAATATTGACCCGGTTGTTGCCTGTAAGATCATCCGCATCAAAAGTAAACCTGGTGTCGGAGATTAGCTTCAGGGCATCCACGGTCATTTCTATTCCGAAAGTGCTAAACAGAAAGGTCGAGCCATCCAGTTCATAACCACCAACTATCTGGTTAAGTGGCGCGGCGGTATCGACCAATGCCGCTGTTATCACTGCTGTTTCCGCAGAGAACGCCAGCGTGTTGTCAGTGAATCCAGCGTGACCGAAGCCCGCCGATGCCCCTTCAATGGCTAGCTGGAACGCTTCAATTTCGATCAGGTCATCGCCAATAATAATGCTCTGATCGCCAACCAGATCATGATCACCCAGCTCCAGCCGATCGCTGAACAGCTTAAGATCCGTCAGCGTGACAACGGCGCCAGTCCCGGAGAACTGAAGTTCGCTGCCACCGAGGTCAACCAGCAGTGTCTGCGCGCTTGTTTGTGTGCCGTATGTGAAGTTCATGGCAGGGGTAGTCAGGGCACCCAGAAACTTGATGGTGCTGGTCGCGGCATCCAGTGACACATCGTAGTCAACGGTCGCAGCATTGAGGTCTGCCAACACATAACTGAGCGTCAGCGCACTGTTATCGGCATCTGCGCCATCAACAATCTGCCACTGTTCATCCGTTCCAGGTAACAGCAGCGCACTGCCGGCCGTTATCTCAAAGGCACCACTCACACTGCCGGACCCATCCACCTGCAGGCGGGTAGCAGCGATCTGCGCTTGCTCTGCCGTCACGACGGTACCGATATTGAGATCGTTAACAACCGTACCGGGGACATCGGCGATCACCGATTGCGATGATAGAGTCACGTTAACGCCACTCAAAATCACCGGCACCGCCGCACCGACCGTACCCGTGGTCAGCGCGGGTAATGTGAGTTTCGCCGTACCCGTTGTCAGCCAGGGCGCGTCGGGGTCATAAGTCTCGGCGTCTAGCTGAAAACTGAACGGCGCCAATGCCAGGGTGACATCATCACCGGCCGACAGATTCAGCGTCGATGTCTGGGCAACGTTCACCGCCAGTGTCTTTGCAACCAGGTCATAGGTTGCAGTGACGCCAGGCAAACCGTTGGTGACCCCGCTACCCCTGAGATAATCAGCCGATGCGGCATCAAGCGTCAGGCTACCCTGGCTGATGATGAATTGGTCCGCTGCCGTGGCAACAATGTCAGAGAAGGACCCCTGTGCGTTCACCAATTCAATCCCGGTTGCAGCCAGTGATTCAGTAGCTGGTGCCCGCGGGAAAACGTCAAGGCCGCGCAGCGCAATCTGATTCGTACCAATCTCTACCGTATTAACAGTGCCTTCAATAACACCGAAATCATCCAGCAGCGCACTCTCAGAATAGCTGAACCTGGAGCCGGACGTTTTGGTAAACAACAGACCGGGATCATTCAATGCATCGACGCTTCGGAGAAACGCGAGGTCTCCAATGGTAACCTCTAGACTCTGCTCCTGCTGTTGCTGGCTGAGCACGATATCGTGAAGCACAAACCGGTATTCCTCATCAGCCAGCCGATACGAGGCAAAAAGGTCCGTGGCGCTTGTGGCTGGATCAGCGATGCTGACCTGCACGGCATTAGCATCATCATCACCGCCGAGGCTATGTATGACCTCGTCACCAAAGAAACTGATCTCCCCGCGATATTCGGTATCGCCTAACAGCAGCCCAAGGTTTCTGACTTCTATTTCTGGCGCCGTGAGCGTAATCAAACTGCCGAACGCCTGGGGGCCAGCCATCGCCACACGGCCATTGGTGTCGAACAGGAAACCTGTCGCCCGGAGTTTAAGCGTTCCTGCAACGTCGGGCGTATCCGGCGTGCCAGGAATCTGCAACGCAATCGTTGTCTCAACGTCAGCGCCACCCAGACGACTGGCAAGATCAAATGTGAACTCGACATCCTCGAACTGGGAAGACAGCAAACCATCAACGGTAAAATCCAGGGTATCGAAGACAAACGCGAGCTGACCGAGGATGCTGTTATAGCTCGCCTCAACAGCGAAGCCGTCTGCATCGTCACCATCGGTGATGGCGTTAACGCTGACATCATCGTGGAAGCCCGGCAGGTAGGTGGCAGAAGTACCGGTTAACACATCGCCGGTATTCAGCGACGGTAACCGACCTTCACCGAAAGTAGAAAACTGTAGGCTGCTGGGGCCAGTCGTCACAACAGCACCATCGATCAGCAAAAAGTTATCTATCGCCAGCGGATCATCGTAGACAATCGACGCATCACGAACAAAGAGTGAACCCGGGCCGACAAACAGAGTCGCTGCCGTGAAGCTGGCAGACGCATCGCTCAACTCAGGCAGGACGATCGTGCCGGAGGCGTTGTTAAGCGAGAAACTATCGGCGAATACCGGATTGTTCAGAAGCTCGTTCAGGTTAAGCAGCAGATTTTCAGCGGTAACCTGAATCATGACGTCGCCATCGACGGCGCCGGTGAAGGTCAGCTCAGGGAAACGCAGATCGGAATAAACACCGCTCGCGACGTTGAGACTCACGTCGAGCGGTTGGTGGGTCATGGTGATCTCATAACCGTCAGCGCCAGCTTCAGGCAGATATTGTGCGGTGGCCGTAAATCCGATGCTCCCAACAACGGTGCCGCTGGCTGCGTTAAAGCGCATTCCGGTTAGATCAATGTCCGGCGTCGCAAATCCAAACATCGTGTAGTAGTTAAAGGTAGCCGCCGGTGGGCCGCGGATCGCTGTGCCGGTAAAGTCGATGCCCGCTGCTCCGACAATCACCTCAGGTATTTCGATCGCCAGCGCATCACCGTAGACATCCAGCGCCTTCAGCGTCGCGTTAACATTCGCGAATCGCATTAATTCTGTTGGCACGCTGCTGCCGTCAAGCTGCAGTGAAAAGTCGTTCAAGTCAAAGTCGATGGCATCGCTGCGGAACTGCACGTTGGTAAAATCAAAATTGTGCGTGCCGTCGGCCAGATTAACACTGGCCGTCGTCAAGGTGGCCGTCAGCGCGCCGTTACCCGGCGGCGCATTGGGGTAAAAGTCTGCCTGCCCGCCGGTCAGCCCAAGCTGCCCGGTAACAGCGCCGGTGGCCAAGTTTGCAGACAGCACGATGTCGATGCTTGTCCCTGTAATTTCGACCAGATCCAGATAGCTGACCGATACGGTGCCGGGCACAGTCTGCTGCGGCACCTCGACAGCAGCGGTGGTTAGCGTGAAAGCATCCAGCAGGAAGCTGACGCCAGAATCAGCGCCCGCTGTATCCGGTGATGCCACTTTTAAACTGGCCTGCGAGCCGGTTGCGCGGCCAAAATCTATCACCGTTGTGCTGCCATCCAGATTGGCCGCAATAACAGGTTCCGTCAGCGTCAGGGTATTGTCTGAGAATTCAAAAGCGGTTTCATTCAGCGTACCCGTGATAACGGTATCCGTGAGCGACAGTTCCCCACGGAACAACACGTCGGTGCCCTGCACGCCGGTTGTCGTCGCCTGCATATGGGGGTTGGCAGCAAACAGTGATACGGTTTTTGCGGTGATATCAAAGGTACCCAGGGGCTGCGCGCCCCCGTCAACACGGTGAGACAACTCATCAAGCGTCAGCTCAACGTCGTCCAGAACCACCTCTGCCGACAAGGTCAGGGCTGTGGGCAGGGTTGCGCTCAGGTCTGAGAACCGCACGCCGGTCAGATCAAAATCAATGGTGCCGATATCGCCGCTGACCGTCTGATTGCCATTTACGTCGTTAAAGCGTTCAAGTGTAAAGACAGCATTAGACACACTACCCAATGCCTGGGCAGGATTCGGGTCTGTTAAATCATAGGTGAACACCAGGTCTTCCAGCGTGACCTCAAAACCGCCTTCAGCCGTGTAGGTCACCTGATCGAGCGTCAGTGTGTAGGTCAATGTTGCTACATCAAAACTCGCGACAACGGCGAAGTTGTCCGCGTCATCACCGTCGGTCACAGTGAACCGGTCGCCCAGGGGGGTGCCGGGGAAAAGTTCTGCCCCTGTGAGCGTAAAGCCGTTACCGTCGCCGGGACCGTTCTGGCTGAAACCAACAAATCGAAGGAAGGTGTTCATTTGCGGCAAACCAGGCAAATCAGCGATCGATGTAATCACGGGCGCATCGGCATAAAGCTCTATCTCGCCTACCGCAATTCTCAGGGGATCATCACCAGGCACCACGGGGTCAAAGTCGACAGACAGATTAACGCTGGTACCGAGCAGGGCCGGGTCATTATAAGTGTCACCGTCGATCGTCAGGTTCACTGGGTTCAGACTGGTGGTATAAGTACCAACAGACGTCAATTGCAGACCAATAGCCAAAAACGAAAACACTTCGGTCTCAAAGTTATAGGTGCCTGCGCTCACCTGCTCGGTAATCGCCGAGAAATCATTACGGTCGGCATAGAGTTCAAGCCGCGATGCAGCAATATCCAGACCCTGCGAGACCAGCGCCGCATCGGTGTAGTCCAGATTGAATTGATCAAAGGTAATCGTCGACCCAGTGCCGAGATAAACACCGCCAAACAGGCGAATATCGCCGTCTGCTGAACCGGCGAGGGTGACACCGGTTTCAGAGATAAACAGCTGGACCGCCAGATTCGTCAGCGCCGCTGGATTGCCGGTGGCATCGGTCAGCGCCTCAATCATCAGAGAATCCACGGTATGACCCGCTGCCAGCAGCGTTGGCGTCGTATTGGCATTGTCGATCTGGAACACCACATCCTGCAGCACCAGGGTGAGTTCGTCTGCGATGTCGACGGTCAGCACATCGATTTCGACCATGAGCGTATCGCCGCCATTGAGCTCTGTGACTTCAATGACAGAGGCACCGGGATCATTTGAATCAGATATCGTAAATTCAACGAGGCCGTTATCACCGGGCAGCAGTTCGGCGCTCAGTGCGACGCTGGCAAGATCCGAAGTGAGATTGCCGCCGTCAAGGTCTGCGGAAAAGTTAGCGATTTCCACCCCGACACTGCCAATGGTCAGCACATCGCCAATGCTCTGGCCAGCGCCCGGCACCGCATTCAGCGACCGATTGAAGGCGATGCCCGCCGCCGTTAACTGCAAACCTACCGCCGTTACCGTACCCGGGGTTGTCGACAACCCAACGTCAGCGAGAATCTGCACGTCCGTCAGCCCGTCAAACTGGAAGATTGATACCGATGGCGGAATCGCCGAACTGAGGTTTGCCAGTGGTACGTCTGCCGTTGTCGCCGAAAGGGCACCATCCACGTTAATGGCTACCTGATCAGCCACCACGTTAAGTGTGTCATCTGCAAAGTTAAAAGTACCGGTGGCAACAAAACTATCGAGGTCGGCGCCATCGGTGACCAGATAATCGGAATCGCCGACAACCGCATTCGGGAATACCGCCACGGCGCCTACACCGATATCAGCCACACCGCTAATGGCCCCGGCATTGATCACCATCGCCGGAAAACTATAGTCCACCTGGGTCAGTTCGAACACTGTTTGCGGATCGGGCCCACCGGTTCGAATACTAATAGGTGCGACGCCCACGGTGCTTGAACTGCCAAACGACAAGCCGTTCAGTCGCAGCTCCGCATCGGGCGCAACCGTGCTGACCGTTGTGCCGTTAAACACCATCCAGTTAACGCTCGCCTGCAACGCACTGCCGATCAGCTGATCACTGCTGTTATCTGTCAGGTCATAGGTCAGCGGCAGCGTGCCAAGTGATCCCGTCACCCGGCCTTTGTTAAAGGTGACATTCGCGGTCATCGACAGGCTGTCGTTATCCAGATCAAGAGAAGCTGAGACACTACTCAGACCAACGACGCCGCCAAGCAATGAGGTTGAACCCGTCCAGTCCAGCTGGCCGGTAAATCGATCATCACCAAAAGTCAGTGTCATCGGGTGACTGGCAGGTGTTTTCGCGCCAAAACCAAACGGCCCAACGGTGAGGTTATCGAACTGCAGCGATGCTGCGGTCAGATCCAGACCTGACAGGCTGAGTTCGCCGTCTTCTATGGTTACCGCTGATACCAGGTTGGGTGTCAGTGCCAGTGAACCTGCCGATGTAAACGTCAGCGCCAGATCAGCCGGCGTCGGACCGTTGGCCGGTGTATAAGTGAATACCGCGCCACCGGAACCGGCTGAACCAAAGGTCAGATTCGATTCGCCCAGTTCGCCCAGCGGTCCAAGATCCAGATAGAAATGTTCGGCCTCGCCGGTATAAACACCCGTCGCCAGATCAAAAGAGATCGTCACGGGATCGGCGCCGACCCCGGGCCCGGCTGGGGTCGACAGATAGAGAGAGCCGTCAGGGAGATTTTCCAGGTTACTAAAGGCAGCGTGCTGACTCTCAAATGTGATGCCTGCAACAGTCTGTGTGGTGCCCGGACCGAAGTTATAGCCCAATGCATCTATTGTCGCGAGCACACCTAAAATCGGATCAATATCATCCAACAAAATGGCGCCATCAATCAGCACCGAGTCGACAAGGGCGTTCCGATCGCCAGCCATATCATTCAGTGCAAAGCCGTTGTGGAAAAAATCCACGAGAAACTCAGCGCTCAGCAAAAGCGCATCACCATCAGAATCTCGATCACCTGACCAGATCAGCGTGTCGAACACCAGATTACCGGATCCCAGCGGCGTGTTTGTACCGATATCCGCCGCCGTAAAAGTCACGGAACCCGACGGATTCAGCACGTCGTTACGCAATGCAAACAAGCCATCGGCCGCGGTTATCTGCAGATCCTCATATTGCAACGTCACTTCAGCGAGGCTGCCTGCAAAAGAACCCGAAAAGGAACCCGGCGTTGCATCAGCATTGACGGTTGCAATCACGACATCTTGGACTGAATCCGTCGGGAAAAGTGTCGCCAGACCACCGTCAAAACTTACCGTGTAGTTTTTAAATCCGCTGCTTTGGAAATTACTGGAAAAATCGAGAGAGAGCTGGTCAGCTGAGAAGGCGTCGAGGAGGGAGACATTCGTCAGCGCTATATCCTGGCCGGACAAAAGCACTGAATCAGTTGTCAGTATCGCCTGATCAAGCGACAAGGTGACCGCGCTGCCTGCGCTGGTAATCGGGTTAAAAACAAATTCGGGATTGTTGATGATCGCAAGCTGGGTGTTACTACCATCTGAAATGGTATGCGTGAACCCAACCGACTCGAGGGTACCGGCAAGTTTGCCTGCATCATTAACCCGCAACCGGTCAATGTTGGTTGAAACCACACCGGTAGCCAGGTTGAGGCTGGCTTCTACTGCAAAGCTATTGGCATCAGCGCCATCTTCTATCGGCAGCGCCAGTGATGTACCCGGGCGATAAACCCCTGATTCACCCGTTAGGGTTAATGCCCCTGACAGCAGATCGTTGCTTGCGTCATAACTCGGATTGAAATTCAGCGTGGTGGCGGCAGTTTCGTAGAGCACCTGCGAGTTGCCCGTCATGATTTGAAGCGACTCACCGGTCAGCAAGGATCCGGAAGAAAAACCGGCGATGCTGCCATCACTGCCAAACGAGACATTGATCAGCGGGAAGGCAACCGAATCACCGGAAGCCGCTTTTTGAACGGTATCGACAACAATATCAACGGTGCCGCTGCCGCTAAAGGTAGCAGCGGAAATCTCGAGCTGCAGGTCAATATTGTTGAATGTCAGGTCGTTGGCGGCATTGAGATCAGTGCTGTTGACCAGGCCGCCCGGGGTGCTTGAGGCAAAATCCCAGTGACCCGCACCGACATCCCTGACACCGTTATAACTAATGGGTGCACCTGCGATTGTCTGTGTTGCCGTGACACTACCAAGGCCATAGCTCGAGGCTGTTGTACCAGCCACTGTATCGCTCTGCTGAGTCATCACCGAGGTCACCGCCATATCCAGATGATCGGACACCAGGTTCAGCGACAGATTAAAGCTATTGTCTGCTACAGCGACCAGTCTGCCCGGCAAACTGGCGGCTTCACTCACCCGGAAGCTATCATTTGCATCACTGAACAAGAGTTGCAGTTTGACCGACCCTGTCAGGTCACCATCAACCGCCACGGCTTGTCCGAAACTGGTTGCCGTACCGTCGAGTTCAACCGCATTCACCGTGATGTCATAAGTGAAATTCAGGTTTTCGATCAGTAGTTCGCCACTGGCAGTAATAACACCGTCAAATTCAACCACGACCTTGAAGCCAGTCCACGAAACGTTCGACAAATTGAGCGCTAGATCTTCAGCCAGATCAGGCAGAAGATCATGCAGCAACCCGTCGGGTATCAGACTGCCAAAAGTGTTCTCTAATTCCATCGGGTTCGTTGAGAAATCGGGAAAGAAATTAGTATTACGCGAGTAACTAAAGTCCAGAATGACGTCACCTGTCGTATCCGGCAGATTAAATAGCCCGGAGCTGCCGCCTTCTATCGCATTCACAGTGATGTCGCGACTACCGATGTTGGCCAGAATCCCGTTGGTATCGGCATTAATACCGAGAGGATCAATTGAAAAATTCTCGAGAATGTAATCCACCAGTGGGCTCTCGTTACCGGTGGCAAAGTTTTCCTGTAGAAGGAAGACATCCAAAGGCGCTCTGCCCTGCCCGGCCCAGTCGATGGTGTCAGTATCAAAGAAGCCCACCAACACTGGCAGGATGGAATCGAGTTCCGCAAGGCCAATATTGATTGTCTTGGCCAGACTGGAGGCAGCCGACAATCTGACCGTACTGTCCGTGATATGACCCGGTGGGAAAAGATCCAGGAAAAGTGCGAAGTCCGCTTCGTTCGCCGTGGCGAGTTGTACGCGACCCTGCTGATCACCGGAAAAGCTCAGCACCTCAAAGAAGGTGCCACCCGCTGGCACGTAAGCGCCCAGATTGGCCGTCGAAAGTTCGATGAGATCAAACCCCGAGGTACCAGCGTCGCCCTGAATCATGAGCTTGTCCGCATCGTTGTCCGCGGCAAATTCAAGCGCAACCACCATGTTACCGCCGAGTGAACCGGCGATAGTGATCGTGCCGGTGGCGAGTTCGCCACCCGGTGCAATCTGACCGAAGCTGAGCACGCTGCCGCCAATGGTACCGTCACCGGCGAGTGTGCCGTCTGCACTAATGTCGACGATAAAGAGTGCCGTATCTGTGGCACTGTAGCTGCCATTATTAAGCAGCAGCAGTTCACCATCCTGAACGGCAATCACGCCGCCCTCAGCCGAGGCTGCAATACCATCCAGCGTGACCTTACCGCCGGAACGGATAGAGACACCGTTGGATACGTTCAGCGCACCGCCAGCAATGAGCAGTTGGCCCTCGATGACCGAGAAGGCAGCAAAGTTGCTGGTGCCGCTCAATTGGCTAAAGCTGCCACCGGCGCGAAGTTCAAAGTTAGCGCCGGTCGTCAGGGTCGCCGCCTGATTAATCACTGCGGTGGCCTCAACCATCAGGTCACCGCTGACCTGCCAGATGGCGTTGGCCAGGGTCGTCCAGGTTTGTCCTGCTGCCACGGTGAGATCCGTTACGCTGGCCGTGCCACTCACCTGCAAGTTACCGCCATCAAGCGTCAGTAACTCAGACGATGTGATCGAACCTAACAGCGCGGTGTCGACATCCACCGTAATCGTCTGATCACCGGCCAAATCACCGATCACCACATCGGCGCCGGCGACAGGTATCGCGCCGGTGCTCCAGTTAGTCGGCTCACTCCAGTCGCCGCCAGCGGCAGCCACCCAGGTGACCGTTAACTGTGTTGGGACTCTGAGGGTCATCTCACCGTCAGCCAATAAACGGTCAACGCTGATGTTGCCAGCCCCGGTGGTATCCACCTGGGTGAAACCATCAGTGACTGAACCAATGTTGAGCGTTTCTAAAAAGAGAAACGTATCGCCAGCGGCCGGCGCGAAACTGTTTTCAGCAACCAGTTCAAGGGTACCGGCCAACGCAATATCAGCGCCGCCCTGATCAAACCTGATCACATCAAAACTTGATGTGCTGAACAAACTGATTTCGATAACGGCACCCGCACCGGCCGTGTACTGACCAGACACGATCAACGTACCCGCCGCGGAATCTGTCCCTGGTGCTAACACGCCGCTTTGATGAATGAGTTCGTTTACACTGACCCGGCCTTCGCCAGAAATGGTTGTGCCCGACAACGTCATTGGCAGCGGATTAAAACTGCTGTCACTGATGAAAGCCTGAAAACCCGCATCTGGCTCAAGCGCAATTTCACCGCCGGTTAAACTGATGTTGGTTTGCTCACTGGCACCAAGGATGCCCGTGCCGTTGACGTTAATCAGGCCACCGGAAATATCAATGTTGCCTTCCGCGCCACCAAACTGGCTCGAGACAAAAACACCGCCACTGCCGTTAATGTTCATTGTGCCTGACGAAACCGTCAGGGTGCCGCCACTCAGATTCATGAAGCCGTTCGGAGAAACATTCAGCGTGCCACCGGCAACCGTCACGCTCTTGGCACCAAAAACAGAATAATTGATGTTCAGTACGCCAGTACCCGAGACAGAGAATGCGGCATCAGCACCCACCGTCGCAGAAAACTCAGGATCGTTCAGCGTCAACTCACCGCCGGTGACCGACAGATGTTCGTTTAACTGCAGACTGTTCAGTTCGACGCTACCGGTGCTGAACACGATGGTCGCATCACCCGGCAGATCTGGAATGATGACGCCGTCACCATCGCCGGGCAGTGCATCGGTATCCCAGTTCAGCGGGTCATGCCAACTGCTGCCATCGCCACCACCGTCCCAGGTGACGGTGTTGAGCACAACCGGTCCTACGGAGCCTTCCGACGCCAGATGTATTCGCGGCAAGGATGCAGGCACCAGATCGGCTTCTGCTTCCGCCGAAGTTTCGAGCAACGTCGCGCCGGCAAACAGGTCGTCTTCAGCGGTGTCGGACTCTTCCCGGGTTGGAGATTCGTCTGAGGTGCTCTGTTCGTTTTTTTCTAAATCATCGTCTTCTAAATCATCGCTTTCCAGTTCGAGAACGATACGATGATGATCGATGGGTCTTTCGGTGACACCACCCTGACTCGTGCCAAGGTCAGCGACCGGCATCAGGCCATCTGCAGACAGCATGATGCGCTCTTCCAGCGATTCAAGATCGCAGAAGTCGATATCATGCATTGTGCTGTCTTTTGACAAATCCATATTCCGCAGGCGGTACCGCGCTAACCGCAGCTTTTGACTGAAGACCAGTCTAGATTTCCTGTAAAGTTGACAACACTGGCGTAAACGACAGGTCAGAGCAGCTTCGATAGCTCCTATACTGGCTCGAAATGAAATCAACTAGTTTCCCTATCCTGGTAGTGCTGCTCGCCGTCGCTTTATGGCCGAACGGAACCCAGGCATTGCCCGCGACGCAGGCCCCAGCGGCCTCCGCTTCTGTATCCATGTCGAGTGGCTGGGAATTCATGCAGGTCGAGACCTACGGCCTTAAACCCCAGCAATTACCCGGGGGTGATTGGCAACCCATCGACCTGAATGCGCCGCTCGCCATTGACGCAGCGCAGGGGATTTACGGCTGGTATCGGCTCCGATTCAACCTGCCGAACCCCGCACTTGACGGGTATTCAGCAGCGCCTCTGGCGCTGTTCATCGAGCGGATTTTTGGCAGTGACGAGACTTATCTGAACGGCATTCAGATTGGCGGACTGGGCGAAATCAATCGTCCCTGGTCGTTCGTCGCCAACAATCCCCAGAGCCTGCCACGCAACTATCCAATCCCCGCTGACCTGCTGAAAACTCAGAACAACGAACTGATCATCCAGGTCAACCTCGCGTACGCACAGTTGTCAGGCTTTAACTTTTTTGGCGGCACCGGCATCGATAACGATGTCATCCTGCTGGCAGCACCCGCGCACGTGGAGCAACTGAACGGGACCAGAATTTACCAGAGCAGCATGATCGAGGTTGTGTTTGTCTGTCTGGCGCTGTTCGAGGGTTTTATTCTTCTGACGCTTTTCCGTGGTGCGATCAGACACTACCCCGAACTCCCCTGGCTGCTGCTGAGCGTCGGCTTCATGATCGCCTCGGTCCTGGTCTTTGATGTCTTCTACCTGGCGGACCTTCGGTATGAGTTCATTAACTGGCTAGCAATCTCTGCGGTGGTTTACAGCGCCCTGGGCTTCAGTCTTTATTTCTGGTCGCAGTACCAGAACATTGGAAAGCGAACGGTGGGGATCATCGCCGCTACCTGGTGTTTGCTCGGCGTGCTGATCCTGGTGCCGGGGGTGCCGGAATCGATAAAAATGATCGCTGCTGTCCTGTGGCAGTTCGGTGGATTCTTCTTATTGCTCTATGCCATTTATTGCATTGGTCTGGGTCTGTATCAACGTCGCACTGGCGCGGTGGCACAGGCAACAGGTTTGGTCAGCTATCTGATTCTGATGCGCTCGGAATGGCTGGGCATCAACATGCTGGACCACTATGACATCATTTTAGGTTCTCTCCTGTTCCGGTACGCACTGATCGTTGCCTATTTTCAGAAGATTGCTGAGCGCAGCCGGGATCACGGCCTGCTCTCAGAAAAATTGATCAACACCGTTGAACACAACCGCGAAGCCATTGCCCGTGAGTTGCACGATGATCTGGGTCAACACCTAGCCGCCGCAAAACTGCAACTGCAGCTGAACAACAATAGCCCGTCTGAAGATAAAGTCGGTCTGGCGCTTCGGGAAATCGTTGAGGCGATCTCTTCGATGCGGGCAACCCTGCAGGGCTTGCATTCGATTGTGTTGGATAAACGCCCCGTTGACGAAGTCATCAGACAGGAAGCTGAACGGTTCGAGTCACTTTATAACGTCAAGATTGATGTCACCAGCAACACCCTGGATGTGCCCCGGGAGGTTGCCAGACACTTGCTGAGAATTTTTCAGGAAGCCATCACCAATGCAGTCATCCATGGCAAGGCGACGCACGTTGCAGTCAGAATCGAACGTGATGCCCGGGAAGTGATGTTCGATGTCAGAGATGATGGCGAAGGGATCAGCAAAGATTCACGGCGCGAGGAATCGGGTGGCGGTGGTTTCGGTATGGTCAGTATGCGCGAACGTGTGATGCTCACTAACGGCCATCTCAGCGTTACGGATAATCAGCCGAAAGGAACGCGCCTGACCATTTACATGCCGGTCAGCTAGCAGTCAGATCAGGTTCCTGGTCAAGGCGACAGCGATGGCACCACCACGGCTGCCAACCCCGAACTTGGTGAAGCAGTTAGACATGTGAAAGCGCACCGTTCGTTCGGATATGTCCAGGACCCGGGCGATCTCCTTGTTACTTTTACCATCGGCCGCCGCTCGAATTACCGCTTGTTCCTGAGGCGTCAGCAGCGGCTCCCGCACCGCAGCACCAAGTCCATCGACCAGTGACGAAGAAATAAACTGACCGCCCCCGGTGACTTCTTCAACCGCATGCACGAGATCATCAAATGCATCATCTTTGACCACATAACCTGCCATACCCAGATCAAGATACTTTCTTGCGATCTGGCCATCGCTGAACATGGTTAACGCGATCACACTCATTTCCGGATGATCAGACTCAACTGAAGACAGAATAGTTTCGGTATCTGCACCGGGCATGGAAAGATCAAGCAGGATTACATCAGGGACGTGCTCAGCCACGAGGCTCAGGAGATCATCGCCGTTGTTCGCCGTTGCAACCAGATCGAGATGCGGATGATCCCGAAGCAGACTGGCGACACCTTCGAGAAAAATCTGGTGATCATCTGCTGCGACTAACCTTACCGTTGCTGCCATGGCCGGCTAAAAAAACCCAGAAATCAATGAAAACGCATTATAGATCAAATTTTGGCGTCGGAGTTGTAGGCAATTGTAAACCCCCGTCAGCCACCCTTCGGAAGCCACCATCCTGGTATTTCAAATTAGTGTTTCAAACGACAACATCAAACAGGTAACCCACCCCCGCGGTCAGCAACATCGCCAGCGCACCCCAGAAGGTGACCCGAATGGCGCCTACCGACATGGAGGCACCGCCAGCGCGAGCTGCCAGCGCACCGAGAAGACAAAGAAATATCAAGGATGCAACGGCGACTGTCTGAATCGTGTTGGTGCCCGCCGCAAGCCATGTGGCCAGAAGCGGCAAGGATGCGCCCAGTGTAAAGCTGGCGGCTGAGGAAAAGGCCGCCAGAACCGGTTGCGCACTGGCAACTTCCGAGATGCCAATTTCATCCCGGGCATGAGCCCCAAGTGCATCGAACGCCATCAGCTTTTCCGCTACTTCGGTCGCCAATTCGGGCTCAAGCCCCCTGCCCGTGTAGATGTCAGCGAGTTCCTGTAATTCGAGTTCGTAGTGATCTGCCAGTGCTTCACTTTCGATCTCAAGATCGGCTTTTTCCGTATCTGCCTGAGAGCTGACCGAGACATATTCGCCTGCCGCCATCGACATGGCACCGGCCACCAGACCGGCAACACCGGCCAACAGAATACTCGCCTGCGACGCACTGGCCGCAGCGACGCCAATGATCAGGCTGGCGGTCGACACAATGCCATCATTGGCACCGAGCACGGCGGCGCGCAGCCAGCCAATACGGTGGGATTTATGCGTTTCATGGTGGGGCATATCCTGGTGAGACCTATCTTGGTGGGACCTATCTTGGTGGGGCATGGTTTTCCTCGCGCCGGGGAACCCGACTATTTCTTACATCCGACGACCGGCTTCCCGGCTATACTGCGCGCCATGCGCAGCGCTATCGACATTCTACAGGACACCTTTGGCTATGATCAGTTTCGGCCGCCGCAAGGTGAGATTATTGACACGCTGGTCGATGGCGGCGATGCACTGGTCCTGATGCCGACCGGTGGCGGTAAGTCACTGTGTTATCAGATTCCAGCCATCGTTCGGCCGGGTTGCGGTATTGTGATCTCCCCATTGATTGCGTTGATGCAGAATCAGGTTGATGCCCTGCGCTTGAACGGTGTCGCGGCAGCTTGCCTGAATTCCACCCTGGCACCGGATGAGGCCGCTGATGTCGAACGTGCACTCCAGGATGGCGAGCTGCAACTCTTATACATCGCACCGGAGCGGCTCACCCAACCAAGAACACTCGCCCTGCTAAAAGAAGCAGATATCAGCCTGTTCGCCATTGATGAAGCCCACTGCGTATCCCAATGGGGCCATGATTTCAGACCCGACTACATTGCGCTGGACCTGCTGCATACAGAATTTCCAGAGGTACCGCGGATTGCGCTGACGGCCACGGCAGATGCGAGGACGCAACAGGAAATTTTGACGCGGCTACAACTTGAGGACGCCCGCCAGTTTGTCGTGGGTTTCGACCGGCCAAACATTCGCTATCACATAGCCCTGAAACAAAACGGTCGGCAACAGCTGCTCAGTTTTCTGCGCGAAGAACATCCCCGTGACGCCGGTATCGTCTACTGTCTGTCACGTAAAAAAGTGGAACAAACAGCGATCTGGCTGGCTGCCCAGGGGTTTGATGCACTTCCCTATCATGCCGGTTTGTCCGCGGCCGAAAGGGAACAAAACCAGAATCGATTTCTGAAAGAAGAAGGCGTCATCATCGTGGCGACCATCGCGTTTGGCATGGGGATCGATAAGCCGGACGTCAGATTTGTCGCCCACCTTGATTTGCCTAAAACCATCGAAGCCTACTATCAGGAAACCGGCCGCGCAGGTCGTGATGGCGAGGCGGCAGACGCCTGGATGATTTATGGACTCCAGGACGTCGCCAAGCTGAGACAGATGATGGAAGGCTCTCAGGCACCCGAGGAAATCCAGCGGGTGGAGCAGATAAAGCTGAACGCCATGCTGGGCTTCTGTGAGATCACCACCTGCCGTCGACAGGCTTTGCTGGCTTACTTTGATGAGATTTCACCGGCCCACTGCGGCAATTGCGATACTTGTCTGGTGCCGGTTGATACGTTTGACGGTACCGAAGTCGCCCAAAAAGCGATCAGTACGGTCTACAGAACAGGCCAACGGTTCGGCACCAATCACCTGGTTGATGTGCTGCTCGGCAAATCATCCGAAAAGGTGATGCAGTTCAATCATGATCAGCTTGCGGTTTTTGGCATCGGCGCTGAGCTGAATGACGATCAGTGGAAGTCCGTTTATCGACAACTGCTTGCCCGGGGCTATCTGCGCGCTGACGCTGAACGCTACGGCGCACTCATGCTGGAACAACAGTGCCGCGCGTTACTTCGAGGCGAGGACACGATTGAACTACGGCGTGACCTGAAACTGAAAACCGCCAAAAAACTCACCAAAACACCGCTGCCGGAAGATATGGATATTGGCCTCTGGGAGGCCCTCCGAGAAAAACGGCGCCAGCTTGCAGAACAACAGGGCGTGCCGCCGTACGTTATTTTTCATGACAAGACCCTGCAGGCCATGGCAGAGCAGATGCCCGACGATCTGAGGACCTTCGCTAACCTCCCCGGCGTGGGTGACCGCAAACTTAAAAAGTACGGCTCAGCGTTTCTAAGCGTACTAGCCTCGAATTCCGGGGGCTGATTGTTTCGTCCATCTGTCTGCGCGCTGCCCGACGCTCTATAATAAGCACCATCACACCAACTTTGGGTAAACCCATGTTAAACACCGCCGCCGCTCAGTCAGTCATCGACCACGGGGTCAGCCTGGGGGCTGATTTTGCCGAGCTCTTTGTCGAACGCACACAAACGAATCTGATCAGCACCCTGAGCCAGCAGGTTCAGTCCGTTGAATCCGGGATCGATTTTGGCATCGGTATCCGTCTGGTCTATGGCACCAAGGTGCTTTATGGCTATACCAATAAGACAGAAGAGGACGAACTGAAGCGGATCATGAGCGAGCTTTCTGCCAAGGATCTGCGCGACCCGACAGCTACCGCCAGCAACTTTAACTTTGCGGACCCTGGCGAGCGACACCCCGCTAATAGAATCCTGTCGAGCGACGCCGAGGTCGCCGACAAGGTGGCCTACCTGCTGGCCGCAGACACAGCCGCCCGAGCAGCGAGCAACCTTATCTCCCAGACACGCGGCAATTGCCGACAGCGGGAGCAGCGGGTAGAGATTTTCAACAGCGAAGGTCTGCATACCGGCGATGTTCGCAACTATATAAGGGCAACCCTGACGGCCATCGCCTCTGACGGCTCGGAACAGGCCACCGGCATGTGGAGCGACGGCGGTCTGCAGGGATGGGAAATCAGTGAGGTCCTGGATCCCACAAAAACCGGGGCTGAAGCATCACGGCAGGCTTTGGTCAATCTGGGCGCGAAACCCTGCCCCTCCGGCCGAATGCCCGTGGTCATCGGTAATGGTTTCGGCGGCGTCATTTTCCATGAAGCCTGCGGACATCTATTGGAGACCACTGCTGTCGCCAAAAAAGCGTCGGTATTCCACGACAAAATGGGCGAGATGATCGCCAACCCCGCGGTCAGTGCCGTTGATGATGGCACCATGACGCACGAGTGGGGATCCATCAACATTGATGACGAGGGTATGGGCACCCAACGCACGCAGCTGATCAAAGACGGCAAGCTGACCAGCTTCCTCGTTGACAGGATAGGTGCCGAGCAAACCGGCTTCGACCGGACCGGCTCAGGACGCCGAGAATCCTACAAGTACGCACCGGCATCGCGCATGCGCAATACCTTTATCGAAGCGGGCGATGCAGAACTGGACGATATGATCGGCTCCATCGACCGGGGTATCTATGCGGCCCAGATGGGCGGCGGTTCGGTGCAACCGGGTACGGGTGAATTCAACTTCGCCGTCACCGAAGGCTATTATGTCGAGGATGGCAAGGTGCAATATCCGGTCAAGGCGGCAACATTGATCAGCACAGGTCCGGCCGTACTTAAAGAAATCTCCATGGTCGGTAAAGACTTCTCTCTTGCCTGCGGCATGTGCGGTTCTGTCTCCGGGGCAGTGCCCACGTCCGTTGGTCAGGCCACCCTGAAGGTCGATGACATTCTGGTTGGGGGTAACGCCTGATGGCTATCGCTGAGCAGGCGGAGAAAATCCTGTCACAGGTACGCGCAGCGGGTGCTGAGGGCGATCTGATTATCGATCGCGGCGAAGCCCTGTCACTAAAAGCAAGAGACGGAGAGCTGGAAGAACACAAAGTCACATCTAGTCAGATCTTCGGACTGCGCATTATCCGGGGTGACCGGGTTGGTACTGCCTACAGTGAGGCAGCCGACGACCAGGCACTGGCATCACTGGTTGAGCAGGCGCTGACCAATGCCAGTTTCGCCGCACCCGAGGTGCATGAAAAAATTCAGGCAAACAATCAATCACTCACCACCGATGATGAACTGCTTTGCCCGGAGGACACCACGACCATCGAGCAGAAGATTGAATTCGCCCTGAACCTGGAGGCCGATCTGGCCGCCAAGCCCCGGGTTAAAAATGTGCCTTACAACGGCATACAAGACGGCACCGGGGAGCGACACATCTTTTCCACTGCCGGTCTGCACGCGGCATCCAAAAGTCGAATGTGTTCCGCCTTTGCCTATGCACTGGTAGAGGAGGGCGAAAAAAACGCCATGGAAGGTGTCGGCCAGGCCACCCGCCGGTTCACAGAACTTGAACCGGCTCGATTGGTCGATGACGCCTACCAGAACACCATCGACATCCTCGACGGTACGGCAGTTCCCTCCGCGCACTACGACGTCATCTTCGACGAAGAAACCCAGCCATCCGTGTTTGGTGTTTTCAGCATGATGTTTTCAGGCAAGTCGGCTAAAGATGGCGTTAACCCGATGCGGGAAAAGCTGGGGCAGTTAATCGCCGACCCACGGCTCACCATTTACGATCACCCCGAAAACGCCGCCGGGTTTGGCTACGGTCTGTTTGACGATGAGGGTACACCGACAGGGAAGCTCACCCTGATCGGTGAAGGACATCTGACCACCCTGATTCACAACAGCATGACCGCCGCACACTTTGGTCTCACAACCACCGGACACGCAACCCGCGGTCCGCGCTCAACCCTCGGGGTTGGATTACATCAGCTTGAAATCGCAAAAGGCCAGGCAGCCGATGCCGAGTTGCATGCCGGCAAGTATCTGCTGCTCACCGACCTCACCGGTCTGCACTCCGGTGCCAATGCCATCTCCGGTGATTTCAGCTTTGGGGCCTCCGGTTATCTTTGCGAGGATGGCAAACGCATCCAACCCGTACGTGGTATCACCGTCGCGGGTAACTTCTACGAGATGCTGAAAAAAATCCACCTTCTCGGCGATCAACAGCACTGGAACTGGCAACGCTCGGCGCTGATGCCGTCAGTGCGTTTTGCCGACGTTGCTATTTCTGGATAGAGACTGATGATCAAGATACCTACCATTGATTTCAGTTGCTACGATGAAAACGATGATGCAGCGATGGCTGCCCTGGCTGACGAGGTGTATCAGGCGCTGAGCACGGCTGGCTTTATGAAGATCACGAACTCAGGCATCAGCCCTGACGAAATAGACGCGGCATTTGAATTGGCCCACTGGTTTTTCAGACTACCTGAACCACAAAAGTCGCGGTCTGCCTATGGCAGCGCCTCGGAGAATTTTGGTTACCAGAGCGTCGGCGTCGAAACCCTGGACCCTACTCAACCCGCTGACCTGAAACAGACCTTCACCATGCGGGACGTACCGCGACATGATGCCGCTGACCCACGCTGGCCTTCCGATAATTTCCGGACGGGCGTCACCGGGTTCTATGAGTCATGCCTGCAGGCGGCTTATCGGATACAACGCGTATTTTCTATTGCCCTTGATCAGCCACGAGACTTTTTTACCCAATATTATGGCGGTGAAAACGTCACACTCCGGTTTCTTTATTACCCTTCACAGGCAAGCAATGAGGTCGAAAAGGGTCAGCTCGGCGCTGGGGCGCATACAGACTATGGGATGATCACCCTGCTGTTTCAACGCGACGTCAGCGGCCTGGAAGTTCAGGATGCGGCCGGGCGATGGCATGGCGTCAGCCCCGAGGCCGATGCGATCGTCATTAATACCGGTGACCTGATGGAGCGCTGGACGAACGGGAAATTTCGGTCAACACCGCATCGCGTACAACCTCGAACGGACGGACAGGATCGTTTTTCTATTGCGATGTTTGTCGACCCTGATTCGGCGACGCCGGTTCGAGTGCTGGACACCTGTCTCGCCGAAGGCGAAGCACCACGTTTCCCTGAAGTTACCGCGGGCGAACATATCCAACAGAAAATTTCGGCCACGCAAGAGCCAACCGACTGACGTTTCAGCGTACCGCAGGCCGCAACATCGGGGTAACAATTGGCGAGCTACCCAGCTGTATTTCACCCATAATCTCGAACCCGTGCCGCTGATACAGCGTGATATTCCGCTGGTTGGAAGACTCAAGATACGCTGGCAGCCCCGCATCATCACACTGCTGTAATGCGGCTTTCATCAATGCGGCACCCAGCCCTTTTCCCTGATGCGCCGGGTCAACGGCGATCAGCGGCAGGTACCAGATGTCACCCTCGGGATGGTAGGTCTCGACCTTTTCAAAAACAGCCACAACCTCGTCGATAATATCTTCGGAAATATACTTCGTGATCTCATCGCCAACGGCGTCTTCGTCCACGTGAGTCCCAGGCGGCTGCCAGACAGCAACACCTTCAAAGTTTTCAGAGGCCAGCGCCAACGTTGTGTCTATCTCAATACCGCCATAGGCATTAAAGAGTGCGCCGGAGGCTTTCAGATACAGCTCGGCCGTTGGAAAGAACCAGCGGACAAGCGGATCAGCCGCGAACCCCATAATCAGCGTATCAATAACTTTACTGTTATCCGCTTTCGTCGCGGTCAAAATCTCGGGCATGCTCATTGACAAGGTGCTCCTGGGGAAACAGTGTATTGACCTAATCTAGGGAATCGGTCTACTGGGATCAAGCACCAGGGGCTGATAGCTGGCGCTTGTCGCCAGATCACCACGAATACCTTTAGCCGTCGCAATCACACCGATATTCATGTTCTCGGCTCGACCCGGCAAAACCGCAGTTAACGAGGACAGGTCCCAGCCCAGCAGATTGATCGAGCTGCCGGAACCACTGTTGCCACTGGCATCCTGCACACTCGTGCCACCCAACAAACCTGTCAGCTTAAGATCAACGAGCTGGTCATCAGGTGCCGTATCCACTGTCACGGAAATCCTGAGTGTCGCACTGGCATTCGGCACGGCCAGTGAAGCATCGACCGGGACAGTTCTTGTTACGACACTGCCGTGGGTCGTCAGTTGGTGATTACCGGTTGTGTCGGTCACGGTGCCACCGCTCATTTGCGCATCAATAATCAGGCCACTGGCCGGGTCAAGCACATTCGCGAGCGCGGCATCTTTAAGATCATCTGGATCTACAGCACGATTCGCCATTGAGGCACTGAAGATCTGACCATGAAACGCATCCGCGGGAGAAAAACCGTGATTACCGCCTTGGCTACCATCTTCAAGCTGGAAGCGGTCCTGATCCTGCGCAAGCGCCAGGACACCGCCACCGGGAATCGTGTACCCCTGCGCAACGCCATCTTTGGTAAACTTGACTTCCCCGTCTACCAGCACCTGTAGCCTGCCAGTAGCGGCAGACCAAAGAATCGAGTATCGGTGCGTCTCACTATCTGCCGTTGTATCAATACCGGTTGCATACTCAACCCTATTGATACGCACTGTCAGATCACTGGGTTTCCAGGCGTAAAACTCGTCTGAGTTGCCGTTCACGCCATAACTCAGAAAGGTAGCACCATGAATACCGGAAGTAGCGACCTGTTTACCACCGATCACGTTAAACTCAACAGCAAGCTCGTTCATATCTCCACCCGTTTGAAGCGGACCGTTGTTGATAACCGACCCGGTGCCATCGTTGGCGAATTCGATAACTTGCTGCTCGGTTGTGAAACTGAAAGAGATCGCAGGTTTACTCGCAGCAGCAATCGCGGGGGTGGCTGTGGATCCAGAAGCCACATTCGACGTCGCTGAAGGCGCATTGGACATGGCCATACAGAAAGGGTCCGTGTCTGGTGTCAGGGTGATCTCGAAAGCAACCACGCTATCCGTCATCGTCTCTCCAGGTGCAATCCGGCCTTCAGACGCATAAAAGTCATGCACGGTCCTGGCTACAGCCATCGAGGTCGAAGAGTCCACCACCGCGCTGACTGCGAGACCAGCGCGATAGCCTTTGGTCGTGTCGCTGGCATCAATCGGCGCGAAGGTCACCAACAGATCCACGCTTTCATCATCGAGCACCGGCAAATTGACCGAGGATAAATAGTCCTGGCAGATGGCAAGAGGCGGCTCAGTGGCTGCGTATATTTCAAGCGGACCTTTGATATCAGCAATATGTGACAAGGTGGTCGCGTTACGGGCTGATTCTGTGTAGTTGTGATAAACCGGCAGGGCTATCGCGATGACGATAACGAGAATGCCCACCGCAACCAGCATTTCCAGTAGGGTGAAACCAGTGACCTGTTTTCTGCTGCTATATTTTGTCATGCTGTCTGTCCGCTAGTACTTGACTCAAGCTGGCTACTTTAGCAAATTCAAACCGAGTTGCTTGTTTTTGGCGACGAGATATTAGTAGCAGGCAAACTGCCGCAGAGCTCGACCTATGATGCAAAGACCAAACCCGCTACGCCTTCTGTTGGTATTGCTAGTGCTACTATCACCCGCCATATCATCTGCAGCGGGCACTGCCGCAGTGGAGACTGTCACAGTGGAGACTGCCGCAGTGGAGACTGCCGAAGCGCTGGCTGAAAGAATGCTTAAACGTCTTGGTGGCAGAGAGCACTGGGCCAGCCTTCGGAATACCATCAACGGTTCATCCCAGTACCGTTCGGCGGCACCGACAGAGGTCTACTCGGTCATCACCATGGACTTCGAAACACCAAGGATTCGCTTTGATACCACGGCCACCGATATCAACCTCATTCGTGTGATCAACGGAAACAAGAGTTGGCGAATCAGTTGGTCAGGGCAGATCGAAGACCTGCCTGAAAGCAGCTTTGTAGCGGATACACGCTGGTATCAGGCGCACATCTATCGAACGATTCATCGAATCGCCAAAGCTGACCCTGACCTGCACCTGCAGCTAGCAGGTGAAAACCAGCTGGAAGTGCTCGAAGATGGAGAACGGCTGATCTGGTTTCGTCTGACTGAAGATGCAGAGCCCTTTGCATTCGGTTTCCGGGATGATGATCTCGGCAGTCTGTCCGGGCCATGGACCGTCGAACAGCAAGGCATTCGCCATCCGGCGTGGGTGAGCAGCCACGATGGAACCTGGCGTGCTGCGGTTAAATCTCTTGAGGTTAACGTGCCACTACTCGACGCAATGTTCAGTCGACCTGTTGCCGAGACTGCCGAAGCCCGATAGATACACTTCGGGCTGCGGCAAGCATTTCCGGGTCGCGTTGTATTAGTGCGCAGCGCTATCCATACGGCGAACGAGTTTGCCTGGCAGTGCGCCGCTATGGACACCCTCGTTAAAGATCACTTCACCCGCCTTGATGGTCACCTCGTAACCTTCAGCGCGCTGGACAAGACGTCTGCCACCCGCCGGCAAATCAAATACAGCTTCGGGTCGGTGCAGGCGTAAAGCGTCAAAGTCGATAATATTGATATCGGCAATCTTGCCCTCGACCAGTCGGCCACGGTCATGCATACCGAAAGCGTCCGCTGTACTGGAAGTGAGAGATTTAACGATGAACTCCAGTGACATCTTGTCTCCGCGCGTTCGGTCACGCCCCCAGTGCGTCATAATAAAGGTCGGCATACCGGCATCGGCGATCACACCGCAATGGGCGCCGCCATCACTCAGGCCAAAAAGCACGTTCGGATGTTCCAGCAGCTTTTTCTGGTAATCCAGCGAAAAGGACTGGTAACCACCCAGCGGCTGATAGAAAAGCTCTTTGCCTTCACCGGCCACCAGCATGTCGTACATCACTTCCAGCACATCCTGGCCGCGCGCCTTGGCGATGCCGGCAACACTATCCTCGGGACGGGGTTCGTAATTCGGGTTTTCTCCCAGGGGGAACACCTGCCCCATCAGACTTGGCAGGTCCTGCATCAGACCACCCTTTATGACGGATTTTTCTGACAGCAACTTTGCTTTCATCGCCGGGTTACGCAGTTGAACCAGTAGCGCTTCATGATCCAGTGATGCCAGCTCTTCCCGCCAGGTCGGGTGGCCGACAAACGCATGGAAGCTGGATTGCAGGCCGTGCAGCACCCCTGTCGGTCTGCCCGCCGCCTGGGGCCTGATTTCACGACCTTCCAGTCTTGCCTGCTCGGCAAGGTTGTACATTTTGTTGTTCTCGTAGGCCGGTGCAGTGGTGGCAATGAGGGTGACCGTCAGACCGGTCTGCTGTTGAAAATCTGTGACCCAGGCCCATTCATTATCGTCTCCGAGATGATCGGAAACCAATTCAAAAACAGCGTTGGGCATACCTTTCATGCCCAAACCGAGGGCCAGCATTTCTTCGTTGCCGGAAAAGGTGCCAGGCATGTATTCGCCATGCACATCCTTGTGTAACAAGGTCTTGGAACTCGAGAAACCCAGGGCACCGGCAGCGACCCCTTCACGAACCAGATCTGCCATCCGCCGGACTTCATCCGCCGTCGGCGCGTAATCCGTATTGCAGCGTTCGCCCATCACATACGCACGAATCGCCCCGTGGGGAACCTGTGTCGCCACATCGATGGCGCGGGGGATGGCTTCCAGTGCGTCCAGGTATTCAGGGAAACTCTCCCACTGCCAGTCGATACCTTCTGACAAAGCGGCGCCGGGGATATCTTCTACACCTTCCATCAGCTCAATCAAAAAGTCACGATCCTGGGGTTTCACGGGGGCAAAACCCACGCCGCAGTTCCCCATGACAACGGTAGTGACACCATGCCAACTGGATGGCGCCAACAACGGATCCCAGGTTGCCTGACCATCATAATGCGTGTGGACATCAACCCAACCCGGCGTTACCAGTTTGCCGGTCGCATCAATTTCATTGGCAGCGGTCTCGGAGATCTCACCAATGCTGGCGACCTGACCATCTTTAATCGCGATATCAGCGACATAGCGTGCTTCACCTGTGCCATCAATGATGGTGCCATTTCTTATAATCGTGTCGTACATGTCCGGGCTCCGTTTTCTGTGGTCAGCGTTCAAGCGCCAAAAATAGCAAGAATCATGGTCTGAAGTCACAACATCACGCTATCAATCGGCGTGATGATTGCCGACTGCGTGCCGGTCTCTGCTACCTTACTCCCTGACAAAAAGTACGCTGACCGACAGCACGCTGATCGCGGAAACACGCCCTATGAACTACCAGAATATTACCGTGACCAAGGTCGATAACATCACTCAGGTGTTGTTGAACCGGCCTGACGCCCTGAACGCCATCACACCTGATATGCATCACGAACTGCAGCATGCCTTCGATGAGTTTGCCGGTGATCAGTCCCAGTATGTTGCGGTCATCCGTGGCGCAGGAGAACGCGCCTTCTGCGCCGGTAGCGACCTGAAAAACATTGCGGATGGCGGTTTTAAGGCTTACCCGGCCAGCGGCTACGCTGGTCTGATCGAGCGGTATGACCTGAACAAACCGCTGATCGCTGCCGTGGACGGCTTCGCACTGGGCGGGGGTTTTGAGGTGGCGCTCGCCTGCGACATGATTATTGCTACATCGCGGGCCAGCTTCGGTTTGCCAGAGCCGCTGGTGGGCGCTGTTGCGCTGGGTGGCGGACTGCACCGGCTGGCCAGACAAATAGGGCTGAAACAGGCCATGGGAATGGTGTTGACGGCAGACCGGGTCAGTGCCGATGAAGGCTTTCGGTTGGGGTTCGTCAATCAGGTCGTTGAACCCGAAGACCTGGACACCACGGTTAGCGATATTTGCCAGCGCATCTTGCGCTGCGCACCACTGTCTATTGCCGCGTCCAAAGAAGCAATCCACCGGGGTCTCGGTGAACTGGACCTCGGTTCGGCCATCGCAGCCCAGGAAGATTACCCGGCCTTCTATCAGTGGCGGCGCGCTGAGGATACCTTCGAGGGGCCAAAGGCTTTTGCAGAAAAGCGCGCGCCTAACTGGCAGGGCAAGTGATGCTTTTATGAATCGCTGGGAACTACTGGATACGGCTGAAATCCCTGAAGAGCGAAACGAACTGCGATTGCTGAAACGCGGGGACGAGTACGCCATACGCATCGCGGGGACACAGGGAGACCTGATGAATTCACGTACCCATGGCTCCGAGGATGCCATGGGAGAACTTGGCTGCGCGCACTGCCGCGGTATCCCGGCAGCCCGTGTACTCATCGGTGGTCTCGGCATGGGGTTCACACTGGCAACCGCGCTCAAAACCGTCCCCGAAGACGCAGCAATCACCGTCGCTGAACTGGTGCCCGGTGTTCTCAAATGGAACCAGGGCGAACTGGGTGAGGTTGCCGGCACGCCACTGGCGGACCGCCGCGTCACTGTATCGCTGGGCGATGTGAGCGATCACATCAGGCATGCGACTGCACACTACGACGCTATTCTACTGGACGTCGACAATGGTCCCGAGGGTCTGACGCGGCGACAGAACGACTCACTCTACGGCATGCCCGGGTTAAACGCGGCTTATCAGGCTCTGCGAAACCGCGGCGTCCTGGCGGTCTGGTCCGTGACTGCCAGCCCCAAATTTACGGCCCTGCTGAAGAAAACCGGCTTCAAGGTTAAAGAAAAAACCGTGCGGGCTCACAAGGGCAAAGGCGCGCGGCACACAATCTGGCTGGCGACCCGCCAGGCCTAAACCGATACAACACCCCATTGAACTCAATCTGGAGCAGATGACATGAACAAAAAACCATCCACCCGACACCTGCTCCACCCGGATCTTCTGCCACTGGCTGATGCTCCCGATGTCGTCCTGAGTAACGAGATGCTGCCCGGGTATCGCGCCGAGCGGGAGGCGACAAACATCCTTGCCGACGTTGAAGCACTCGGTGTCACCCGGCAAGAGATCATGGTACCGCTTGCCGGCGAGCCTGACGTCCGGTGTCTGTTGTACCGCCCAGTCGATCGGCCGCAATCCATTCCAGGCTATCTGCACATTCATGGCGGCGGTTACATCATGAGCACGGCTGACGGATCAGACCTCTTGAATGCACTGACCGCATCGAAACTCGGTATTACCGTACTTTCAGTCGACTATCGACTGGCACCGGAACATCCGATTCCAGCGCCACTGGACGATTGTTATGCCGCACTGGCCTGGCTGTTTGATCATGCGGGAGAACTTGGTGTTGATAACACCCGGATTGGTATCGGCGGCGAAAGCGCTGGCGGCGGACTTGCCGCCGCCGTGGCTATTCACGCAAGAGACCAGGGCCAGTATCAACTTTGCCACCAGCACCTGACCTATCCAATGCTGGATGACACCACCGGCACTGCAGACAATTACGGTGACCCGCTAGTAGGCGAATTCATCTGGACCCGGGAGAAAAACCGCTTCGGTTGGCAGAGTTATCTGGGTTCAGCACCTGCGGAGGCACCTCAGGTACCGATGCGCGTCAGCCACTACGAGGGCCTACCGCCGGCCTGGATATTGACCGCCAGCATGGACCTGTTCCGGGATGAGAACATCGAATACGCTCGCAACCTGTTAAAAGCTGGTGTTGCCGCAGAACTCATTGTTTACCCCGGTGCCTGTCACGGCTTTCAGATGTTACCCGGTACCGAACTGGGTTCGCGATTCGTCAGGGATCACCGCAGCGCGCTCGCCAGAGGTCTGAGCGTTACCGGCACCAACTAAGCTCGATTACTGTTCTATTAAGGGATTTATTCGGGCAGTCCGAGGACGCGCTTGGCAATGATGTTGAGTTGTACCTCTTTGGTGCCGCCGGCAATCGTCAGTGACTTGTTATACAGCCACTTTCTTACCGCGTTGACCTCGGACTCGGTAGCACCACCAGTTGTATCCCAGTGGAACGCCCGATTACCCATCGCCTGCATGAGTAATTCATCGGCTTCCTGAAGGTTCAGCGCGTTTGTCAGCTTTACTGCAGAGGAAGTGAATCCAGGTGCCCTGCTATCCAATTCTGCGATCGCCCGGCGCTGCGTTATACGTTGGGCGTGACTGCTCATTTCGTGTTTCAAAGTACGATCACGGAGCGCAGGGTCCGAGATACGTCCTTGTTGCGTGCCTACATAGTGGGCCACCAGTTCCGGCAGACGACTCGCTTCAACACGGCCGCCCTGGGATCCTGAAATATTGATGCCTGCATGCGTTGAACGCTCGAATTGCAAAACGCGCTTGCCGACAGTCCAGCCGTTATCCACGCCGCCGAGGACATCATCAACCGGCACCAGCGCGTCCTCGAACAGGGTTTCACAAAACGGCGATGCTCCAGAGATCAGCGGAATGGGGGTTACCACGACACCTTGCTGGTGCATGTCGATCAGGACGAGGCTGATGCCCTCGTGTTTCGGGCGCTCAGGTGAGGTCCGCACCAGGGCAAACATGTAGTCACAGACGCTGGCGTCGCTGGTCCAGGTTTTCCGGCCATTAATGACATAAAAATCACCACGACGCTCAGCCCGGGTTTGCAGACCAGCAAGATCTGAACCTGCGCCCGGCTCTGAATAACCCATGGCCCACGCTCCTTCGCCTCGCGCGCACAACGGAAGCCAGCGCGCCTTTTGCGCGTCAGTACCATACTCGAGCAGTGCTGGACCTATATAGTTGACCCCGCGACCTGTCAAAGGTGATCGAGCATTGATACGCGCCATTTCCTCGATAAGCACAGCGTACTCGGCGTTTGACAACGCCGCGCCACCATACTCCGTCGGCCAGGTGGGTACCGTCCAACCTCGCTCAATCATACTATCGAGCCAGCGCCGGGCATCAGGCGACATGGCGACGGTTGTGCTACCAATAGGAACAGGCCCGGGCCCGCGCACCCCGGCAGGACAGTGTGTGTCCAACCAGGCTCTTGTGTCATGTCTGAATTCGTCAATATCCTGCAAATGAACAACCTCTAAGTCAGCTCTGTTGTTTGGATTATTAGTATAACTAGTTATATTTAATGAAACACACTTCTAAATTTAACCCGTAACAATGGGCAAAATTTAATTAGCTTTATTCGCCTATACAGAAGATTAATTGGGCATTAACCATTGCCCTTGAACCGACTTTTAAGCATGATACGGCGAACTTTATTTAGTATAACGTGGTTTATATTATATGAATGACGACACGCCGCCCACCGTAAGAACAATGGACTCATCTTTTCAAGCGCTGCTGGATGCTGACACTCACAAGGACAATATCAGCGACGCCTTAAAACGAAATTCGCCACTCCCCCCCGGACCAACAATGATTCCCGTCGCCCGATATACGGATCGGCGCTATCACGAACTTGAAATTGAGAATCTCTGGAAAAAATCCTGGTTAATGGCATGCCACGAAGATGATTTTCCGATGGTAGGTGACTGTGTACCCTATGAAGTCGCAACACTTTCATTCCTGATCGTTAGGGTCGGTGAGAATGAATATAAGGCCTATTACAACGCCTGCCTCCACCGGGGTCGAAAACTCAGAGAAGATCGCGCCAAAGGGCTGACCGAACTAAAATGTGCCTTCCATGGCTGGACCTGGAATCTGGACGGTTCGCTTAAACAGATTCCCTGTGCGTATGACTACCATGGGCTGAACCGAGAAGATGAAGCGCTGCCTGAGATCAAGCTGGCAAGATGGGGCAGGTTTATCTTCATCAACGCCGATCCGGAGTGCGAACCTCTGGAAGAGTTTCTCGGCGACTTTGCCACGAACTTTGAACTGTTACCCTACGAGCGTCGCTACAAATCAGCGCACGTCGCCAAGGTCATTCGGGCCAACTGGAAAGTTGTCCAGGAGGCCTTTATGGAGTCCTACCACGTGCTGATGACACACCCCCAGATTCTGACGGGTGGGGCGAACGATATCTGCACTAAATACGACGCGTTTCGGAACTATTCCAGAGCAATACGTTGCGGCGCATTGGAGGGGAATGGATTGCCGCCATTCGAGCCCTTGTCTGTAACAGATCAAAACAATGACACCGTCAGACACCCACTCACCGGCGACGTCTATCAACATGCCGGTAACGGTGAGGTAACCGTCACCACCAGAGATGGCAAAACTGGGACATTCACGGCCGATGCGAAATGGCTGACAGGTGAACTGACAGATGCCAATCCGCACCTGTGTAACTGGGTCGGCGGCAAGCAGTTGGCTAATAACGGCCAGCGCAGATTGCTGGATCGAGATGTCCGACGCAAATCGATGGAAAACAGTGAAGACTCGGCACGCGCTCGAGGCGCGGAACTCCAGCGTCAGTTGCTCGCCGATATTGTGCCGTCCATTGCCCCAAAGATTCCGGACATTGAGTTAACTGCATCTATCTTCTTTACGGTGTTCCCCAACTGGCACCCCTGGGGATGTTTTAACCAGATCAACTACCGATTCAGACCCAACGGTGACAATCACGAAGAGTGCATCATGGAGTGCATGTATCTGACACCTATCCCGGAACATGGTGACTACCAACCCGTGTCAGAGATCCACTGGCTCGGTCCGGATGACGACTACACAGACGCCGATGAACTGGGCACATTGACGAAAATCTTTAATCAGGATCTACGAAATCTGCCACATGTTTACGCAGGGCTGAAAGCGACCTCGCGAAAACACATTAGATTTGCTGACTACAACGAACTGAAACTCCGCCACTGGCATGATATGTACACCGAATGTGTCGGCGATGTTTCCTAGTAGTCGGTTCTGTTTCTACAGGTAGACTGGTGAGTTAGCGATTTGCAGCAGGCAACATCAAGGTTATCCCGATCCCGGCTGATTTACTTCGGGCTGCCCGACTATGCGGTTTACCTGGCTGCGGTACCTGTTTCACTTTATTTGCCGTTTGTATATTCACGGGACCTGGGCCTGGATCTCGCTGAGATTGGTCTGATCCTCATGCTCGCCCGGATCACGGATGTCGTTACGGATCCACTTATCGGCTTTCTCAGTGATCATACCGATACCCGGTTTGGCAAACGAAAACCCTGGCTCGCTGCCGGCGCCGTTGTGATGGCGATATCTGCCTGGCAGTTGTTTGCGCCCTCGGGCACTGTCTCCAACTGGCATTTGCTCGTCTGGTCTATGTTGCTGTGGCTCGGCTGGACGATGATTAACATTCCTTATTTTGCCTGGGGAGCGGAATTATCGGACGACTACAATGAACGCACGCGTATTACCGGCTGGCGTCAGGCCTTTGGTTACATGGGCAACGTCAGCGTGCTCCTCATACCCTCCCTATCCGGCAAACTTTTTGGCTACGGTTCGCTACCCCAGGAGGGATTGACCATTGTGGGATTCATGGCACTGGTGCTGTTACCAGCAACGGTGCTCATCGCCCTCTGGAAGGTGCCGGAAGTGCCAATAGCGCGTGCAACCAGACCCGACATCCTGGGCAGCAGCCGCCAGATGTTTTCAAACGGTTCCTTCATGATTCTGTTTACCGGCTTTCTGCTGCTGTCTATGGGCACGACCTGGGCGTCCTCACTGTTTATGCTGTTCGCAACATTTGTAGTTGACGTTGAAGCCAGCACCCAGATCATATTGCTCGGCTTTTATCTGACACAGTTGTTTTCGCTACCGGTTTGGGTCTGGATATCCTACAAAGTTGGAAAAAAGGAAACCTGGTCTATCGGTGCAATCATCTATGTGCTGGCGACCCCCGGCTACATGATGCTGGGGCCAGGCGATGTTATCGGGTTTTGTATCGTGCTTGGTCTGTATGGCATCGCCAGCGGCAATTTTGTGGCCATCTCCCTGAGCATGAAAGCTGATCTGATCGAAGTCGCAGCGTTTCGTACTGGTCAGCACGTTGCGGGCTCCTACATGGCTGTATGGTCCCTTGGGCAGAAACTTTTCCAGGCACTTGCCGTGGGACTGGCACTCCCAGTGGTGAGCTATCTTGGTTTTGATCCAACCACCGAAAATAGCTCTGACGCGCTATTCGCATTGACGATGACCCTGACCATACCTCCCATGCTGATGTATCTGGCCTCCGTATTGGTCATCTGGCGATTTCCGCTGTCTGAATCGAGGATGCAGAAACTGCGTCAGCAGTTTCTGCGACGGGCCCAGAGAAGGGCCAGCGCAACTTCCTGAAGCACTGTTTTTCCTCCGAACCGAAACAACAACTATCACACGATAGAGCAATGTACATTTTTATAAAACGTATAATTCCGCTAAATATAGTATTTATATGATTTTTTTCCGATTTTTGAATATTTTGTAGACATAAAAAGTAAACACGTTATATTTATTTAGAGGGAGGAAGGAACGCAACAGACGTTTCAGTTCTCTTGTACAAAAATGCCGCTGAACAGGCATCTACAAAATCGAGGGAAAAAATGAAAAACCATTTCAGACTTTTTGCATCAGGGGCTCTGCTGATTCCGCTTTTCATGACCAACCCGGTCATCGCATCAGACAGTGCGTTGTTAGAAGAAGTTGTAGTAACCGCAAGAAAAACGGCCTCCGAGGAATCGCTTCAGGATACGCCAATTTCCGCGACAATTTACACGGCAGAAAAGATCGAACTGATTAACGCCGTCGACATTCGCGACCTTGGACTGTCGATACCTAACGTGAGGCTGGTGGAACAAGGCAACTCTCTGGGGTACGCCAGCTTTTACATTCGAGGTGCAGGTGTAAGCCCATCCGTGCCAAGTTTTGATCCGGCTGTTGGCATCGTCATTGATGGCGTGCCAATGGCGCAGGCCGGCACCGGGGTGATTGACGTGTTTGACCTTGAAACCGTGGAAATTTTGCGCGGCCCACAAGGCACCCTGTTTGGTCGCAACGTTTCCGGCGGCGTCGTCAATACGCGAACCATCCGACCTAATGGGGAAACAGGCCTGAAGTTCCAGGGCACATTTGGCTCGTATGGCCGAGCCGATTTTTCCGCCAGCGCGCAGGGCAGTCTTGGTGAGGATGTCGCCGCTAAACTGACGGTACTTAAAAGAAACAGAGACGGTTTCGTCAAAGATTTCGAAAGCTCAGACAGGTTCGGCAAAATCGACACGCTAATTGTTCGTCCTACCATCGTCTGGGAGCCTTCGGATGAACTCCAACTGACGTTCCTGTACGAGCGCTACGAAAATACAAGCCACCCGCCACCTGTGGTCCCCACCGGCGCACTGAATCCCGACGGTTCCGAGGGTGGCTTGATCCCCGGCGGCGAACGCACCAATTATCACTCAACCTGGTACGACAATCCGCAACCAACACCGGGTTGGGCTGAATTCGAGCGAAACCGCTTCACCCTTGAGGCAATCTGGGACCTCGGCCACGGCACGCTGACTTCCATCACCGGCTATGCTGATATGGATCAGGCTGCCGGTCAGGATTTTGACGGTACCAACCTGTCATTCATCTTCTCCACCGTGCTGCATACACAACAAGATCAATTCAGCCAGGAAGTGCGTTACGCATCTGCTTTCTCTGAACGGTTCGACTTTACCGTTGGCGCCATGTACTTCACGCAGGATGTCGAATACGGCGAGCAACGGTATCAGGGCTCAAGAGTGGACTGCTGCGTCAACCCGGGTGATCCTATTGGGGCAGGCTGGCCTGGCAAAGGCCTGACCGACCATTCACAGTGGGCCGTATTCTTCGAGACTCACTACAACTTTACTGACAAGCTCGTCGGCACACTGGGCGCTCGATATGGTCAGGAGGAAAAGGACACCCGAGTCGGCATGATCAACAGTGGTAACTGCACCGGCGCCGGTCTATGGAGAGTCAACTATGACTCTATTACCTGCCCCCTGGGCTACCAGTTGGATGATGACGAAAGCTGGACCAACCTGGACCCCAAGATTGGTCTGGAATACCACATCACGCCTGACGTCATGACCTATATCAGTTGGGCAAGCGGCTATCGCGGCGGCGGTTGGACCTACCGGTCCGATGTGGGCGAACTGGCACGGCAGCGTCCCGGTTTTTATGACGAAGAACAGGTAGAGGCAACTGAAGTTGGTTTAAAAGGCACCTACCTGGACGGCCGTCTTCGCGTGAACCTGACGTACTGGCAGAATGATTTTGAAGACCTGCAGCGATCGGTCTTCCTGACGGAAGTTCTGGCAGACGGTTCAGTGTCGCTAACGCAGCGCTTTACCAACGTCCCCGATGCACAAACTGATGGCTGGGATGTCGAAGTGGTCGCGTCCTTAATGGAAAGCGGCATCATCGACGGCGACAATCTCATCGCTGAGGTGAACTACGGCAAAATTGACACCGAATACAACTCACCGGTCGACTTCAATGGTGACGACGTGGACGATGGCGCATTCCCGTGGAACCAGGTGCCAGATTACACCTACTTTGTTGCCCTGACCTATACACACCCGGCAATGGGTGGCGAGATGACTTATCGAAGTTCATTTACCTACATCGATAGCTTTATTGGCGGCGGCACCAATCTCGATCCTATCTCGTTCTTTCAGGATCAGGAGTTGTGGGATGCAAGCATCAGGTTCGATTCAGGTGGCGACTCACGCTGGTCAGCAACCTTGTTCGGGAAAAACCTGAGTGATGAGGAATACATGGCTTTTAGAACCCGCTTCTCCAGCACCTTTGGTATTGGTGTCCCTGCTATCGGCAGGACCTGGGGCCTGACACTGGGTTATGAGATGTAGTTAGCAATGGGGGTCGGCACCCTCCCGCCGAACCTACCCGTTGAACTTCAGGCGCCCACTGGGCGCCTTTTTTTTGACTCGGGTTGCCAGAGACCTACCGGCCTTCCCAGATAGGGTCTCGTTTCTCAGAAAATGCCAGCGGACCTTCCATGGCGTCCTCACTGGTACGACGCAGGCGCTCAGCCTCATAGGGTGCATAAAATGCATCCGGCAAAGATTTATCCAGACCTTTCATCGCCGCTTCCTTGGTTGCTCGCACCGCCAATGGCGCACAGCGGAGTATATCTGCGACGTATCCCTGGACCGTACCAAGCAACGCTGCCGAGGGCACAACCTCATTAACCAACCCCAGATCATAAGCTCTGACCGCTGTCATATGACGGCCTGTCAGCAGGTACCCCATTGCGGGTTTAAGGCCTATCTGTCGAGGCAGACGGTGCACACCCGCAGACCCTGCGATCAGGCCTCGTCTCGGTTCGGGTAAACCAAATTCCGCATGCTCGGCGGCAACAATAATGTCGCAAGCCAATGCCACCTCAAGACCTCCGCCCAATGCAAAACCGTTTACCATGGCGATGAGGGGTTTCGGAAAATACCAGCGTTCAGCAATGTGTCGGGTTTCTGACTGTAGTTGTCGCCAATGCGCAAGTGCCTCCTCGGACGCATCACGCTCCAACGCTCTTTGTTTGAGGTCAGCGCCGGCACAAAACGCCCGTTCACCCGCACCCGTGATCACGGCCATCCAGATCTCGTCGTTTTGCTCAACCTCATCGAGGTGCCGCGATAGTTGCCAGCGCAGTTCAGGATTGAGTGCGTTAAGCGCATTCGGCCTGTTCAGCGTTATCCAGGCACAACGATCCTTAACTTCAAACCGCGTCGTCTCCGTTTCAATCATTCCGGGCAATTGGGTTTATTCCCTGCAATATAGTCATCAATAAGCTCATGATAACGTTGTACCCGACTTTCCTGATCTGCCAGGTAGGCACCTTCATAGCCCCGGGATCTCATGGCAGCCTGCTGAAACGGGAATATCTCGATATCCTGATCGATGGTTCGACCCATACTCTTCTCACCCAGCTGGAACACTTCGTGCTCAACTTCTTCATCCCGGTCGACAATGGCAGCCGTGGTTCGCACGGGTGCAGTTTCACCTTCGGGTTGACTGGCATACCACCAGTTGTCAAAAACACACTGCTCCGGGTCTGTGGGGTGGGGACGCACCCGCAGAAAGTGGAAGCCGTCAGCCCACAGAGAGACCGCAAAGTTAGGGAACAAGGTATAGTGAAAAGCATCGGTAAACTGCTCGTCTGCCAACTTCTCGTAGTGGGTATAACCTCTTTCGGGACCGAGCTCTCGCTTGGCTTTCTGCAGCGCCCCACGAGTCTTGTCGCCACGGTTAACAAAGTCCTGAGGGTCAAGACCCCACTCCCGCAGGATGGATGCCAATGGCTCACCAATCGACCCATCCTCATTTCTTGAGACTCCCGCATAACCGCCCGGCATGATCATTCTGTTGTGGCCTTCGTCGGCCAGATCAAAGCGGGTATTTTCAACCCGGGTATCAACACCGGAATGCATACGTTGCCGCTCTTCCGGCGTCCCTCGCGGCCGATGAACCGTAGGCACATGGTAGGACTCATTAAAGTTATCCATCACCACCTTCCAGTTACAAGGCACCGTGGTCGTCAACGCCATGTAACGTTTCCAGGTATGCAGATCATAATTTGACCAGTCGTCCCAAATCGGCCCGAGAAACGTTTTCAGATCGACGCAATCAGGATCCATGTTGACCCAAATGAAGCCCGCGAATGTCTCACACCGAAGTTCTTTTAGCTTCAGCTTGCCGCAGGGATTGCCATCCCGAAAATTGTCCGCATCCTGAGCGAATACAAGCTGGCCATCCGTGCCAAAAGCCCAGGCATGATAACGGCAGACGAATCGGGACGCGTGCCCGCGCTCTTCCGATACCAGCTGGTTCCCTCGATGCTGGCATATGTTGTAGAAAGCCTTGATGCTGCCGTCTTCCTGCCGAACCATGAGAATCGACTCGGGGCCCACATCCTCTCGCTGCCAGTCGCCGGGATCCGGCATCTCGGATTCACGTCCCAGCAACAGCCATACCTTGGCCCACATTTTCTCGAACTCCGCATGAAAAAAGTCACGGGAGTAATATCGGTAACCGTCAAGTTTATGACCACGCAGTTGCTGCTTTGGCCAGTCTTTTATCGCATTACTCTGTTCCACAGTTAATTACGCTCCATCTATCAGATTAGAAAGTTGAATTCGTCAGCCCGCCATCAATGACGAGGCTCTGTCCGGTCACAAAGGCCGCCTGCTCACTGCAGAACATTGCCACAAAAGCGCCGAAGTGTTCTGAATCCCCAAACTTATTCGCAGGAATCCCCCAGTCATCAATGAACTTCTGCACTTCCTCCTCGTAGGTTGTGCCATTTCTGGCGGCTGCGGCGTTGTAGCGATCCTCAATCGAGGCAGTGTGATGCATGCCGGGTAACACATTGTTAATCATCACATTATTACCAGCGACTGCCTTTGCGAGGGCGACACTGTAGTTAACGAGCGCCGCGCGCGGCGGTCCGGACAGTATCCTGACTTCAGCAGGGTACTTTGCAGCCCCTGTACCGATGTTAACCACGCGGCCCCAACCGCGCGCGGCCATGTCCGGGACAATCCGTTTCATCAACTCCACCGGCGATAGCAATGTGACTTCAAGATTAGCTATCCAGTCCTCTCTGTCGACCTCACGGTAATCACCCGTAAATGGCGGGGGTGAGCAATTGGTAACGAGAATATCCGGTTCCGGACAAGCTGCCATAATCTTCTCACGGCCGGCCGCTGTGCTGTGATCTGCAGCGATCGGCACTACTGTTGCTCCCGTCTGACTGGCGATGTCGGCACAGGCTTTTTCCAGCCGGGCCTCGTTTCTCGCCGAGACATACAGCTCGGCGCCTTCGATTGCCAGCGCCAGTGTCGCTCCGCGGCCCATACCGGCACTACCGCCATTAACTATCGCTTTTTTTCCTGAAATCCCAAGATCCAATTCATTCTCCTCATTACACTGGGTTTGGTGGGGTCTATTTCATAAAGTATAACATGTTTTATTTATAGAAAAGACTATCAACAATAAGCTGCGTGACAGCAATTGATTTGTATCAATAGTCTTTTAAAACTTGGAAGAATATCCAGTTCGGTATTTAAGTAAAACATGTTATCTTTTCTGGCTGAAAACTGAATCCCAGGCAGATACGCGCATGACAGAGACCTGCAGGCAATTCGTCCTCGCCGCGAGACCAGCGGGGAAAGTCAAAGAAAGTGATCTCGCATATCGCGAAATCGATGTTCCCAGGCCAGGGTTAAACGAAGTCCTCATCCAAAATCAGTATTTCTCTCTCGATCCGTCAATGAAAGGACACATGGAGGATCGCAGTGACTATCGCGCGCCGCTGCAAGTCGGCGATGTCATGGCGGGCAGAACGGTGGGCGTCGTCACCGAGTCCAACAACACCAACTTCCCAAAGGGGGCGCAGGTTTTTGGCATGCTGGGTATGAGTGACTACAGTGTGACTGACGGCACCAGGATACCGATACACCACTACGTCGACCGAGTGAACCCTGAAGCCGCGCTGGGTGTGCTGGGCGGTACGGGAATGACTGCATACTTCGGCCTGACCGAGCTCGGACAACCGAATTCAGGCGACGTGCTGGTTGTCAGCGGTGCGGCCGGCGCGACCGGCAATGTTGTCGGCCAGATAGGGAAGATCCTCGGATGCCGTGTCGTGGGTATCGCCGGTTCCAATGAAAAATGTCGATGGCTGGAGGACGAGCTACACTTTGATGCAACGATCAACTACAAAACCGAGGATGTCGGGCAAGCCCTTGATCGGTATTGCCCAGACGGAATCGATGTTTACTTCGACAACGTGGGCGGAGACATTCTTGACGCATGCCTTAACAGGATCGCCATGAACGCCAGGATCGTTCTTTGCGGAGGTATCTCCCACTATAACCTTGCCGGAAAACCAACAGGTCCCAGCAACTACTTCAACCTCGTATTCAAAAGGGCACGCATGGAAGGTTTTATTCTGGTGGACTTCACGAGTCGCTTTGACGAGGCAAGAGCGCAGCTGCGCGCCTGGTACGAGACTGGTCAGTTACAACAAAAAAGCACCGTCATTGATGGATTCACCGAATTGCCTCGCGCCCTGGTAAAACTGTTTGATGGGTACAACGTTGGCAAGATGATGGTAAGAAACGAGAAGTTCAGGGACTGACCCTATGACCCAGACCACCTCATCACACAAGCCTCTATCCAGAAAAACACTTTTCTACTATGGCCTGGCAGACATGCCGATCCAGATGGCGGCAGTACCGGTCGCCGCATTTATTCCTAACTACTATGGTCAGGATCTTGGTTTGAGCATCGCTGCTGTGGGCACTATATGGCTGCTCACGCGGCTCTTTGATGCGGTTAGCGATCCGTTGATTGGCTGGCTCAGCGACAGAACAAATACCCCCTGGGGGCGTCGGCGCGTCTGGATGCTGGCAGCAGTGCCCGTCATGATGCTGGCGATCTACAAACTCTTTATGCCCGTGGCGCCTGTCACAGAGCTTTACCTGCTTGGCTGGCTGGTTGTCCTTTGGACTGGCTGGACAATGCTGTTTATCCCTTACTATGCGTGGGCCGCTGAGCTGTCCAACGAATACAACGAACGAACTCGCATTACCGGCTGGCGTGCATGGCTGGGCATGGCCGCCAACGTATTCAGCAAAATAGTGCCGGTGCTCGCGATCTTTCTGTTTGATTATGGTGGGACTGAAGAAACGCTCTTCTTGATTGGCGTCATGACCCTGGTGCTACTACCTGTCACTGTCGGGCTTACTGTGTTTAACGTACCTGAAAGCAGAAACTATAAGCCTACAAACATCCCGATCATTCCGGGCCTGCGCCTGATGTGGAAGAACGGTCCTTTTAAGCGGCTGGTCGCGGCATTTTTCATTAATCAATTAGGTTCCGCCATCTCCACTGCGCTGGTGGTGTTTTACATCCGCAACGTTCTGGAGGATGCCCAGAATAGTATTTTGATGCTGCTGGTTTACTACGGCTTCAACCTGATGGGCATCCCGTTCTGGATTTGGTTCTCTTCCTTTGTTGGCAAACACCGGGCCTGGTGTATTGGCCTGATCATCTTCTCGTTCTTTCAGATGGGTTACCTCACCCTTGGGGCCGGGGATTTTTATTACATGCTGCCAATCACGGCAGTCACCGGGTTTCTTGGTGGTTCGTTCTGGGTAATTCCCAACTCCATGAAAGCCGACGTTATTGATGTTGATCGGCTCGAGACCGGCGAAGATCGCGCCGCATGGTACTTTGCCGTCTGGTCATTCACTACCAAGGTGGCACTTTCTATCGGACCATGGCTGGCACTGACGTTACTGGCCTTCGTGGGGTTTGAAGCAGGTACTAACACACAAAGTACGGCAGAAGGTTTGCTGGGGCTAAAATTACTTTTCGTGTTTGGACCCGCAACCGGTTTCCTGTTGGCTGCGGCCATCACCTGGAACTATCCTCTGGATGAAAAGCGCCACAATGACCTCAGAAACAAACTGGAGGCGGCAGGACGATAGAAACAACCGCCTGCTAGATTGAGTCGAGCGGTGAAATCTCTGGCAGCATGGCCTTGATCATTTTTAGCGCCTGCTGCTTGGTGTAACCCTTTGTTAACGACAGCAATACCAGGCTTGCATTGTACTTGCCGAAATTTTCAGCCTTGACCTTGTGACCCGCATACCAATTGGGGTAGAGCGGGTGGACATTACGATAGATAACATGTGCCATAATGCCCACGTCCACACCTGGCACAAAGTCGCCCTCGGCTTCGATCTGCGACAAAGCATTTCGGTAAGTCGACAGGCGTATTGCCAGAAACGGGTCGTTAGCCTGAGTGGCACGCAATGGCGCAAGCGCCTGTGCGTAAGCTATGTTTTTGCGCGTCGACTCCGCTACCGAGTCGATGATAAAAAAAAGCTTATCGATACCCTTTTTAATGTCGTGATCAGCGATCGCCTGGTAGGTGTGACGGAACCGCTCTTCAACCGCAATACGCAGCAACTTTTCCTTGTTACCAAACTGATGATAGAGCGTTTTGGGCGTCACATTGGCCTTTGCGGCCAATTCACGCATGGTGACACCGGCATAACCATGTTTAGTGATCAAATCCCGCGCTGCGGCAAGAATTTTCTCTCGTCGCTGGTACTGTCTTTCTGTTAGGGCCCGCATTCAATGTTCTCGACCTGTTAACCCCTGATTGTAATACGGATTCCTTCAAACACCGAAACTCATGAGGTAATACACGTGTTACTTATTAACCGAACGGGCTATGCTTGATCCCGGTATAGGGACAGAAGAAATGACCGGACCTGACATAACGATGCCTGGCGACATGAGACTGGTCTGACAGATGACCGTTGAGTTGTTCTTGTTACTGGGCTTGGTCGCCGTCCTTGTGGTGCCGATCGCAACCAGTCTGAATGTCGGGCTGGTTGCGTTTGTGGTCAGCGCCCTCCTGGGCACGATGCTTCTCGGACTTGACCCACGCGGCATACTTGAAGGCTTTCCCACCAGAATGTTTGTTCTGATCGTGGGTATTACCCTGCTGCTCGCCATCGCGGAACAGAACGGCACAATCCTCTGGGTCGTCAAAATGCTGCTGGCCATGGCCAACGGTAGACTGGTGCTGCTGCCCTGGTTACTGTTTTTCACCGCGTTTCTCACCAGTTCACTGGGTCCTGGCTCGGCACCCATTTTATTTGTTATTGGCGCCGGATTAATCCGACGCTTCAAACTTAATCCTCTGCTGATTGCAGCCATGGTCATTCACGGCACCCAGTCTGGCGCCTATTCACCGATAGCACCCTACGGTCTGGTGATTAATCAGTTGGCGGCGAGTCAGTCAATTGACTATAACCAATGGTCTGTTTATTACGGGGTTGTTGGATTTCATATCGCGCTCGCAATGCTGACCTTCCTTGCACTTGGCGGGCTAAAACTGCGCGGCCAGGCCATCTCGGATGGCGCCCTGCAGGTAGACTCAGCTCATCACCCAACACCGATGAAAATTCTGACGCTCGCGGGATTCGTGGCGCTAATCATCGGCATGATCGGATTTGGGATTGATCTGGGTTTCGCCGCCATGACCATCGCTTTGCTGCTACTTGCTTGTAGCTCAAAACAAATACGCGCGGATGCCATAAACCATATCGCCTGGCCCATTGTGTTGGTCATTACCGGTGTTCTTACTTACGTCAACCTGATTCAGCAGGCTGGTGCCATAGACTGGCTGGCGGGTCAGGCAGACGTCATTGGGTCTGCTTCAATCGTCGGTCTGTTGCTGTGTTATCTCGTCTCGGTTATCACCGGTGTGGCTTCTACAATGGGGACGATTGGCATGCTGGTACCGCTTTCGGCACCGCTGATTACTTCAGGTGAACTGGATGGAACCGGCCTGCTCACTGCCATGGCAATATCAGCCGCGGTTAGCGATATTTCACCATTTTCTACCTGGGGTGCCTTGTTCCTCGCCAGCGTAGCCACGATCTCTGACCGGGGCGAACTGTTAAAGAAACAGCTGATTTACACACTCTTGTTGGTCGCCAGCATGCCGCTTGTTGCCTGGCTAATGTTTGTTGGGGTCTAGCGAGACAGAATCGTAACGCCACTGATTCCGGGCGCACCATAAACATGGGTATAGGCGACCCGGGGATCGTTTGGCACCTGCCGCTCGCCTGCATCACCGCGAAGCTGAAGTACATTTTCGTATACCTGACGCAAGCCAGAGGCACCAATGGGCTCACCATTGGCCAGACAACCACCATCGGTGTTCACAGGAAACCGGCCGTTAATTTCAGTAACGCCTGTCGCTAACATGTGCTCTTGCTCCCCATCACGGCAAAAACCATTTTCTGCCATATGCATCACTTCAGCGCCTGATTCAGTATCCTGGAGTTGCGCCAGGTCAACCTCGTCAGGACCGATACCCGCCATTTCAAAAGCAGCCTTGGAGGCATCTATCGTCGGACCGTCACTATCTTCCAGCGCCAGTGAAGGTGCGGTGACTTCAAAACTGCCGAAGCGGCGGGATCTGACGACAGCCGATTTGAGATAAATCGGATTGCGACAATACTGGTGCGCCTTGTCACCCCGACACAGCACAAGCGCTACACCCCCTTCACCTGGATTGCAGAACATGTACTGCGTCAGAGGGTAGGACAAAACCGGAGACTGAAGTATTTCAGCTTCGGTCAGCGCTTTTCGCCGCCACGCCATCGGATTGCGTGAACCATTCCGGAACGCCTTGGCTGCAACCCGGGCGAGGCTCTGCGAACTGATGCCATACTTCTCCATATAGCGATTAATTTTCATCGCAAAAAATTGTGTCGTCAGTGCCAGACCGCTACCGCCATACCAATTTCGACCAATCCCTGGCGGACCGGCCGGCGCAAACGCTCCACGAGGATGTTTATCGAACCCAATGGCGATACCGAGATCGTAGATGCCACTCTGGATGGTATTGTAGGCAGAAAAAAGTGCTGAACCACCAGTTGCACAACCATTGGTCACGTTGATGAATTGCAGACCGGTCAGCCCGAGCATGGAAACCATACGGTCCGGATCGCCGGCAGCGCGACTGCCGCCAAACGCAAACTGAATATCCTTCCAACTGACCCCTGCATCATCACAGGCCCTGCGAACCGCGAAGGCGCCCTGCTCCATGCCACTGACACCCTCGTGACGACCAAATGGATGCATGCCGATACCAACTATCGCTACATCGACCATCGTTCTAATCCACGCTATTAAAACTACATGTATAACATGTTATAGAATTAGTGTCGGCTACACCAGCAGCAGGCACTAGTACCCTTTTAACGAGGCGAACCGGTCAAGATGATGGGCCGCGTCGCCAAAAAGCATTTCTGTTACCCGTGCATGCTTCATATACAGGCCGATATCATGTTCGTCGGTAACGCCGATACCACCATGCATCTGGATTCCTTCTTTACCCGAGAGCCGATAGGTATCGGACAGTCTAGCTTTGCAGACGCTGACTAACCGGGTGCGTGTCTCTTCCCGATCATCAAGGGCCCGGAGCGTCTGAAGGACGATTGATTTACTCAGCTCCACCTCACAGAACCAACGCGCCGCCCTGTGCTTTAGCCCCTGGAATGACCCAATGGTTGCACCAAACTGTTCACGCACTCTCAGATAATCCAGCGTCATGTCGAACGCTGCCTGAACGCCGCCCAGCATCTCAGCAGAAATAACCGCAGCACCGCGGTTGTAAAGTTCGTCCAGATCATCAGCAATACACGCTGAACCCGACAGCAAGGATTCACGCGGAATTTCAACTTTGTCAAAACTCAGGTTCGCCACATATCGGCCGTCAATCAGCAGATTCGTTTTCACCTGGACACCCCTGGCATCCGCCGGACAAGTCACGAGACATAATCCGTCACGGTCGTTGTCTGCACCAGAGATCCTCGCAAGGACCACAAACTCCGTTGCTGTGCTGCCATCCAAAACAAGACATTTGGTGCCCGACAACAGGTAGTCACCACCACTGGCTTGCAGCCGGGTGGCAACGGCGTAAGGCTGATGCCGCGCGGTCTCCTGACACGCCAGGGTCCAGAGTGATGAGCCATCGCATAGTGACGGCAGCAACGCTTGTTTTTGCGCGGGATTCCCGGCCAGATCGATAGCACCACCGGCAAGCACAATGCTCGACAGCAATGGCGTCGCTATCAACGAACGGCCCAATGCCTCCGCAACGATACCCAACTCGGCAAGACCCAGGCCGAGGCCGCCATGGTTTTCGTCAAAGGGGATTGCCGTCCAGCCAAGCGAGGCCAACGCCTGCCAGACAGGCTGATCGATCGATGCCTGACCGGGGGAGGCGCGTCGGCGCCGCAGTTCATCATGAAAAGGATGGTCATTGGCGAAAGCTTCGACGCTTTCCTTCAATAGCTGTTGTTCTTCCGTCAGTAGCAAGCTCACGCTGATGTTCTCTCGTCTGCAATCATTCGTCTGGCAGACCAAGCACCCGCTTGGCCATGATGTTCATCTGGATTTCTGACGTGCCTCCAAGAATGGTTGCGGCCTTGCCATACAACCATTCACGGGTCACTTCCACATCTTCGCAATTAACATCCTCACCGTCCCAGACAAGGCTCTCAGCCCCATTGAGCCGTTGCCGCAGATCAGCGCCACGCTGATTGAGCTCAGATAAATAGAGTTTAAACATCGATCCCTCCGGTCCCATGCCATTGCCCGCTGCACGCGCCTCATTACTGCGACGCAGCGTCGCTTCATAACAAACGCGATCCATTTCAAGCTGGGCTATCTCGCTCCGCAATGGGCCATCAGGTAGCTCGCCTGAAGGTGCCTGCAAGGCATCCCTGGCTACCTGCATCAGTGATCGGCGAGCGTCACCACTTCGAGAACCACGGTTGTTCGCGGCGAGCATTGTCCTCTCATGCAGCAGCAAAGCTTTTGCCACTTGCCAGCCCTGGTTTTCTTCAGCGATACGATTGGCTACAGGAACCCGGACCTCGTCAAAAAAAGTCTCACAAAATGGCGATGAGCCACTGATCAGTTCTATCGGCCTGGTACTAACACCTGCCGTTGCCATATCGATAAGAAGGAAACTGATGCCTTCATGTTTTGGTACATTGGGGTCTGTCCTGACCAGGCAAAAAATCCAGTCAGAAACGTCAGCGCTGGATGTCCAGATTTTCTGGCCGTTAACAATGTATTCGTCGCCATCGCGCACTGCCCGGCACTGAAGACTGGCCAGATCGGAACCTGCGCCCGGCTCGCTGTATCCCTGGCACCAGCGAATCTCGCCGCTGGCAATGCGGGGCAAGTGTTCTAGACGTTGCGCTTCTGACGCAAACTCCATAAGCGCGGGTCCAAGCATCGACATACCAAAAGAATACAGCGGTGAACGCGTGCCCTTGCGGTCCATTTCCTCGGCAAGCACTTCTGCCTGCGCCCTCGATAGTCCTGCACCACCATAGGCTCGGGGCCAGGTGGGCACGGTCCAGCCTTGCGCCACCAGCAGCTGCATCCAGCGCTCGACATCCTCGTGTTCATAACGATGTTGGCGACCGCCCCAGATAATGTCCGGGAGCAGGTTGTCCCGACCACAGCAGGTCGCCGGGCAATTCTCGTTGAGCCAGGTTCTAACGTCCTGCCTGAATGCATCCAAATCCGACATATGATCCCCTCTGATTAGCCGGCCGTCATGCCGCCGTCAATTACAAACTCTGCCCCTGTCACATATCCCGCTTCGTCAGATGCCAGGTAAAGCAGACATTGGGCCACATCGTCTGGAATACCAATATAACCAAGTGGTACCCGGCTCCGCGATATTTCGGAGTCAGCCTGTCGCTGCCCCTTGCCGGCCTGATCCTGCATATTGGTCCAAATCACACCGGGATGCACCGAATTACAACGAATATTATCCTCGGCCACATCGATCGCCACGGATTTGGATAACGCTCTGATACCGCCTTTAGAAGCACCGTAAGCGACACATCTGGCCATACCGATCATGCCGGCAGTTGAGGAAATGTTAATAATTGAACCACCCTGCCCCTGCTCACGCATCCGTGCAACCGCGTACTTGCAACCGAGGAAGACACTGGTCAGGTTAACGTCCTGCTGCCGTGTAAAATCCTCAAGCGTCAAATCGGCAATCCGCTTTAGAATCGCAATGCCTGCATTGTTAACAAGTACGTCGAGGCGTCCAAAAGCCGCAACTGTCGCATCGATGACAGCTATCCAGTCTGCTTCACTGGTCACATCATGATGCAGCGAGACCGCCTTGCCACCCGCTTCCGCAATCGCATTTGCACAAGCCGCAGCCGCCTCGTTATCGATATCGGTAACCACGACACTAGCCCCTTCTGCCGCAAATTTCTCTGCGGCGGCTCGACCAAGCCCGGGATTTGACCCGGCGCCGGTTACCAGTATCACCTTACCGGCAACTCTGCTGCTCATCTGCGACTCCTTCGGTTTTTAGGTCACACTTCTGAAAAGTGTTTTCAAGTTTCATACTTCGAATTGAAAATATTTGCCTTTTCGACGAACACGGCCCGCCGAGGGCGTCGCAAAATGCGTTCCGAACACCAATAGGTCTTCGTCGGCATACTTGCCGAGGTTTTCAACCCTGGTCTTCTGTGCCATGGGCGTGTCCCAGTCTGCCGTACATTCCCAATAGGGTTCTTCCATCTGGCAGGGGTGATGAAGAAAGTCACCGGTTATGACAGCGGCTTCTCCCTCGGATTCAATGCGTACACTGACATGACCGGGCGTGTGACCAGGCGTGGGTTCCAGCCAGACCTCTTCACACAGCTTTTCATTGACTTCAACCAATCTGACCAGGCCTGCGTCGATCACTGGCTGAATAGAATCGACAATAAATTCGTTATACATAGGATTGTCCCGCTGGCCATTGGTGTAATCCCATTCAGTCTGGCCAAAAAGGTACTCTGCATTTTCAAAGGTTGGCACCCAATGGCCGTCCACAAGCCTGGTGTTCCATCCGACATGGTCGGTATGTAAGTGCGTACAAAGTACCATGTCGATGGCAGCTGGTGGGTAACCTGCTGCCTTCAAATCCTCCAGAAACTTTGTCTGAAGATGCCCCCAGCCTTTGATCGCCCGCTCTTTGTCATTACCCAGGCAAGTATCAACGATAATTGTTTTGGAAGGTGTCTCTACCACCAGGGCATGAATGCTGATGATGCAGTTACCCTGTTCATCCGCAAAATGTGGCTGCAACCACGGCATCGCAAGAATGTTCTCTCTGGTCGCATCCGGGAGCAGAAACATAGGCCCCGCACTCTCTCCTTCGAGTATTCTGGTGATCTTCACATTACCAATCTGCCAACGTGTACTACGCATTGATTTTCATCCTGTATGAATACAATTTTAGCAAATAAGTATTACACGTTTTACTTATTAGCCCCTAGCGGAATCGCATTCCGTCGCAGCTCACTGCTCAGAAGCGAAAGCTTCAGGCTCACTTCGCTAAAATGGAATTGAGCAAACGCCTCGCTGAATCATCTTTTGCAAAGGGCGAGCTCAAGCATTGCGGGACGCGGACTCAAGCAGGGTCAGGCGGCCATCTGTCAGCGAGTAGATCATGCCGTGAACTTCGATCGGCAGGCCGGTTGCCCAGGCGTTACTGAGGATCGGGGTTTCTGCAATTCTGGCAACACTCTCTCGCACGTTCAGCTCAACCAGTCGGTTACTCATATCCTCCGCAGACAAACCTTCCAGGGAATCCGCGTGGCTCTGGCGCAGTCGCCTGATGGGTTCTATCCAGTGATCGACCAGTCCGTGTTCGAACGTTGCCTCGCCGCAGGCCGCGTGCACGCCGCCGCAGCCGTAGTGGCCACAGACGATGACCTTGCGGATGTTCAGTTCTTCGATAGCGAACTGTAAAGCACTTAACAAATTCAGATCTGCGGAATGGACGATGTTCGCCACGTTGCGGTGAACAAATACCTCGCCGGGCTCAAGTCCCGCAATAACGTTCGCAGGCACGCGGGCATCGGCGCAGCCGATCCAGAAATATTCCGGTTTCTGGAGCGCCGCCAGTTTACTGAAGTAGTCGGGAGACCTTGCGTGAATACGCTCGGCCCAGTCTCGATTTCGTCGAATAAGCTCTTCAGGCATAAATGAGGGTCATCTTTTTATTTAACATTCTAGCAGCACACGAACCCTATGGGCTGTGGTCTTCTGGTCGCGCAGAGGAAGTCCATCAACGAGCGGCGTTACTGATCACCATAGCCCGTTAATTCCATATAGCCGCGCCCGATAGCATGTCCATCAGCGTTGCGCACTTCGACCATGCCTTCCCAGTAAACAATGGAAAGATCCATGCGCTGATCATCCAGCATCGCATGTATCGTCAACTGTTCGTCCGCAAGTTGCAGCTGCCAGCTGACGGGCCAGCTCACCCCGGTACTATCTGTGAAGAAACGAAGCGGCGTGAGCCTGAAGTCTGTTGGTTTCAGCAGCGTCACGCCGGGCGTTCCATGATCTGCAATCTGAACATCCGGTAGTTCCCGGTGATCAACCAGCAAACCATGATCATAACTATCCCGAGCGCCGTCTTTACGTCTTAACTGAAACGCCATCAGACTGCGCTGGTCGTCCAGTTGCAGGGCAAACCAGTCCCAACCAGAGAGATAGTCACCCAGCAACGAGGTACTCCACTCCCGGTCCAGCCAACCCAGGCCTGCAACATCGATTGATTGACCGGCAAGCGACAGCGTACCGCTCACCTGCAATCTTGGCATGGAATAGTAGTAGCTGGCTGAGCCCTCGCCTTTTTCTGAAAAGCCGCGATCTCCCTGCAACACAATCGGGTGCGTTTGGCTGATACTGAGTTCGACCGCAAACTGGCCGACCTCACTGGCAGCCAGGACCAGAGACAAGCCGCCATTTGTTCCACCACTGACAGTTGCACCACTGACAGTTGCACCACTGAGCGACCAGTCCTCAATCACAGCGGCAAACCCGGCACCGGTTCGAACGCCGGCGAGCGAGGGATGACCCCGGGCAAACCGCTCGGCCTCAACATGCTCGCCCCGGCTGACATCCGTCACAGCCAGATGGGCAAGATACGCCTGTCCTGTTTGCCAGGGCCCTGCCCCGGTTGGCTCCGGGGTCAGCGCCTGTCTGAAAAGCGTGTAGTGCAGTCCATAGTCATTACCAGCGGCATCCTTCAAGACGGCAGTTAAGTACCACCATTCACTGCGGTAACCGGGATGTGGCCCATGGTCCCGGGGAAAGGCAATCGAAATGGGTCCCGTTGCTTTTTTATACCCGGCGTCTGCTTCACTGCCCAGCAGCGCGGCGACTCGCAGACCCGCAACGGGATTTTCTGCAGCCGGTTCTTCATTGCTGCACCCCGCAACAATCGTCATGACAAGCAGGACCAGCAGCCGCCTAACGTAAGGCACGGTAAACCCCTTCCTCACGGTCACTTCGAAGCAGACAGGCAATTAACGCAGCACCCAGCCCCAGGGCCAGCGGCGGCACCAGAGAACTGAGGACCAGCTGCAATTCGATGGTCCAACCGAACGCGCGCGGATTGACGACCGCACACAGAATCCAGCCAAAGGTGAGGCCCAACGGCAGCGCAATGAGCAGTGCGATCACACCAAACCCAAGCCCGAGCGCGAAGTCGATACCGATCGCTTCCCGCCGAAAGATGCCCAACGTCGTTAGCAGCCGGTTACCGGTTGGGCGATTAAGGCGCAGCGCCGTAATGGCAATGTAAACACTGAGCGTCGCTACCAGCAGGGCAATCGCAATCAGCACCCGGGTAATCGCGAAGGTCTGATCAAACGTTTCCAGCGCCGTACGGCGGATATCCGTTTGCAGCCTGAGCTCAAGATCAGGATAACGCGAACGAATCTCTGTAAGCAGGTCATCAGGCTCAGCGGTTTTAATACCGAGGGAATTGATACGCCTGGCGTAAGACGCCAGTGGACTGGCGTTATCGACAATCAGCCGGGGCTGAATTTCACCAAAACCCGAGAAAACGCCAACCACGGTCAGCGGCCCCACTGTGGTTTCAATGACGTCGCCGGCAAGCGCATTCAACTGTTGCGATGCCTGCTCGCTGAGCAAGACCTGATCGCTGGCGAGCGCCGGGAAATCACCGTAGCGTTGCGCCTCCTGCTGGTCGACGCGAGCAACCCGCAACGCCACAGGTAAACCCTGCACACGAAAGGTTGCATCCCGATAAACCTGCAAACGGGAAATCTCAGGAACATCCTGACGATCCAACAGCGTCTGCCGGAGGGCAGTCAGGGATTCATCCTGACCTTCGGCCACTAAGTCGTAGTCCAACCGGTGTTCCAGCATGGCCTCAAAATCCACCCGAAAGCTGTCGACCATGAGCCCCACCCCAATTGCGGTAGCCACGGCCAGACTCAGCCCGGCCAGCGCGACCCCCACATCCTGCGGATACCAGATCGCTTCGCGAACCCCCAGCCGAACCAGGTAGGGTCCCGCGATAAAACGACCAAACTTTCGCAACTGTTTCAGCAGAGGTGATGCCAGGAAACCGCTAACCAGGGATAACACCGCGATTGCCACAAACCCGCCGGCAAGACCGGTTGATGCATTGGCAAGGCAATAAATCGCTATGAACAGCGCCGGCACCGTTACCAGTAATGACGCAATGCCATAGTTTCTTTGCTGCTGCGCCTGCGAGAACGCCAGGACACCACCCAGCAAACAAATCACGAACGCTGACCCCGCGCCCTTCAGGACGACCCAGGCATCCAGTTGCAGATTGACATCATTGGCACCAATCGCCAGATACAACAATAGCTGCGCCAGTAACAGACCAAGCACCAGCCCAAAGCACGAGGCCAGTACGCCAAGCATCACCATCCCCGCGAGAAAATAACGTCGAAGCTGTTGCCACTCCACACCCAACACGTGTAATCGCTCAAACACCGGCCAAAGATGCCGCAACCAGGAAACCGAAACCTGATAGATCAGAAGCCAGGCAACCAGTAGCGCGAGTAGACCCAACGCGGAAATGTTAAACAGCACGGATTTACCAAAAGTTCGGGCCGGAAACTGCTCAGCCATGGAAACAAGTCGCCAGCCGGCAGGCAGCTTAAGATCGGGGGCGCTTGCTGGGAAACCGGCACCGAAGCCGGGTAGTAACAATTCCAGATCACGAACCAACTGCGCCAGCGGGTCAGTAACCCGAACCCCCAGATAAGACAGCCGCTGGGATGACCAGTCTAATATCGTCTGGGTGGGTCCAATATCCGCCAGCAGCGTGCCTGCTGGCGCTTCGATAACACCGTTAACCGGATAGCCGAGTTGCCCGACCAGCGTCTCGTCAACCCAGACACCCTGCCACGAAAAATCCCCCGCTTCGCCGCCCTGGCTTTCTCGTGGAACCTGCGCCGCATTGAGCAGATCAACACCTATCACCCGCACCGGACGACCCGCCAAATCTGTGGTTTCGTCAATCAGAGGGCCAAGGGCCAGGACCCCTTCAAGTTCACCCCGGCGCCAGGCACGGCGCAATTCAAAATAGTCATCAGCGGTAAGATTCTGCCGATGCAGAAAATGCGTAAACCCGGCAATCTCGTCAGGGACCAACCGATCGAGCTGCGTGGAAATACTCGCGCTGATCAGATGCACACTGACAATGGAAACGACACCAAGGGTCATACCCAGGAACGCGATCGAACTGGACCAGGGCGTCCGCATGATGAACCGTCTCAATGCCAGAGCAATCAAATCTCAGGCCTCACAAAGCAGCACAAGCCTCAAACCTGCGGACCTGCTTGCTCATCAGGATTGTCAGCACGCCCCATCAACAACTGATGGTCTGCCATGGCGGCAACGGCTTCGTTATGCGTGGCGATGACCAGCGCAACCTTGAGCTCGCGCGCGGTATTGAACAGAAGATTGGCTACCTGTTCGGTATTCGCGGCATCCAGATTGCCCGTGGGTTCATCCGCCAACAGAATCGGCGGCGTAAGGACCAGCGCGCGGGCAACGGCAACGCGCTGTTGTTCGCCCCCGGATAACACTTCGGGAAATGCATCCAGACGATCTCCCAGACCAAAATTCTGAAGCAGATCAAGGGCGCGTGAATCCAGGCTTTTTTTTCGGTTTATACGGGCCGGCAACCGCACGTTTTCAAGTACCGTCAGCGTCGGCACCAGATTAAAAAACTGATATACGTAGCCAATATGCTGTCGACGGATCGCCGTGCGGGCCCGTTCCTCGAGCATACCCAGGGAGATGGTCTTATCCTGCAAACGCAACTGAATGTCGCCTGCATCTGGTGAGATCAGACCCGCCAACAGATTCAGCAGGGTGGACTTGCCTGAACCACTGGGTCCCATGACCGCCAGAGATTGGCCCGCATCAAGACTGAACGACAGCGACTGCAGCACGTCGATCTGCCGATCGCCATCGACAAAGCCTTTGCTGACGTTTCGGACATCCAGCGTTGTTGCCATGGGTGTCAATACCGCCTTACAAAGGACGCAAGATGACCGGCAGGTGCGAGTACCCTTTGACAAAATTAGACGTGACTCGCTGGGGTTCACCCACCACTTCAACCTGATGAAAGCGTTGACTGATTTCTTCCCAGAGCACACGAAGCTGCATTTCCGCCAGACGGTTCCCCATGCAACGATGGATGCCGAAACCGAACGAAACGTGCTGGCGGGCGTTGGGCCTGTCGATGATCAACTTGTCCGGATTCTCAAAGACACTGTCGTCGCGATTGCCCGAGACATACCACATGACAACCTTGTCACCCTGCCTGATTGTCTGACCGTGAAATTCCACATCTTCCAGCGCCGTTCGGCGCATATGCGCAAGCGGCGTCTGCCAGCGAATGATTTCCGCTACCATGTTCGGAATCAGACCGGGGTTTTTACGCAATTTGTCGTACTCATCCGGAAATTGATTCAGCGCTAGTACGCCACCGGAAATCGAGTTACGCGTGGTGTCATTACCACCAACGATCAGCAGCATCAGATTGCCAAGAAATTCTTCAGGCGGCATTTCTCGGGTTTCGGGATTGCGTGCCAGGAGCGTCAGAAGGTCAAAGCCCTCGTGATCTGGATCGAGACGTTGCTTAAAAAGGCCCTGAAAGTAAGCGAGACATTGCTGCAGCTCCGCACGGGCTTCATCCCAGGTGTCAACGTAACCTGACTTCGGTCCCATGATGCCGATGTCCGACCAGCGTGTCAGCTTCGCCCGGTCTTCGAAAGGGAAATCAAACAGGGTCGCCAGCATCCGGGTCGTGAGTTCGATCGATACACGTTCTACCCAGTTAAATTCTTCACCGACCGGGAGCTTGTCGAGAATATCCTCAACCCGAGAACGTATCAGGCTTTCCATTTTTGCCAGATTCGGTGGCGCCACAACCGGTGACACGGTCGCCCGCTGAGCATCATGCTTGGGCGAGTCCATTGCAATAAATGAGGTCGATTCAGCACCGGGGTTATCGGCGATACCTATGCTGGGTTCACTGGAAAAACGGTGATGATCCGCTTCAACTTCTTTGATCGCGGCGTGTGAGGTTATCGACCAGTAAGGTCCATATCGACTGTCCGGGTGATAGTTGACCGGTGCCTCTCGACGCAAACGTTCAAACAGTGGCCAGTGGGCATCACGCTGAAACAGAAAGTGATTAGAGACATCCAGTTGATCAAGACGCGCCGCTGCCGCAAATTCGCGGGCGCTTTCCTGGGTGGCACTTCGGTAATCAAACATGTGTCCGCATCCAAAAAAACATGCCGATTACCCTAGTCGTATATGGCTGAGGTCACAAGTGCCTGTCACCAGGGCAAAATTCGCGCAAAAAAAAAGCTGCGCCCGCCCGAAGGCAAAGCGCAGCTGGGGGGAGGAACTAGTTGAGGTTATAGGTAAGCTGAAGCGTCACCAGCCTTGGCGGCGCAATAGACGCTGTCATATCGCCGTTAACGCCCGGGTTAATCTTGGCCAGGGGTTTATTGCCAATGAACGTGACATAGACCTCGTTAAAACAGTTGCTGCAGGTCACACCAACTTCCCAGGGGCCTTCCTGTTGATACAGCGTCGCTGAGAGATGAGTCACGGTCCGATCCGGCACCTCCGTAAATGGCTGATTAAGGACTCTTTCACCTTCAGAGTGATGAATGGTGTCGAAGGTTGCCTCAAGACCCCAGCCCCGCGTCAGGGACATGCTGTACGTTGCGCCGACATTCACCTGGAAAGGTGCGCCGCCATAACGCTCACCGGAAAGATCCTGAATAGGCGCACCAGCAGGACCAATGTGACAACCCGGTCCGGTCCGTGTCGCAAGATCAGGGAGCGCCCCATCAACGGGGTGGCAGCCTGCATCTTCCCACTCGTCGAACTCAAGCCGGTTATATTGAGCGGCCAGCCTGAGTTGCAGCGCGTTTGTTGCCTGGAACATGCCTTGTGCCTCGATACCGGTGTTATGAGCAACTGCGGCATTCTGCAACGTGAAAGTCGTGGTATTGGAGTTAAAAATACCTACCTGCAGGTCTTCGGACTCATAGAAAAAGGCGATAACTTCTGCACTTAAGCGGCCGTCCATAAAACGACCTTTCATACCCACCTCAAAACCTTCAACTGTGGTTTCATCGAATACCAGTGTGTCGTTGGCGACATCGATCGGCAGGGTTGCGAGGTTAGGTACCGTGCCGGGGTTGGATATCCCTGCTGACTGAAAGCCGGTTTTGTAGGCCGCGAACAGCATGAGGTCCTGCTGTGGGTGATAGCTCACCGTCAATTCCGGCGACAGATTATCGGATTCGTCAGAAGGGGTATAAACAAGCCCAACGGGACCAAATCCAAGGGCACCGCTGTTCTCAAAAATGTTCCCGCCCACCGACTCCCGGTCTTCTTCGGTGTAACGCAAACCACCGGCAAGCTTCCACTTCTCGTTAATGTTGTAATCAAAGCTACCGAAGACTGAGAAGCTTTGAACATCGTTGTCCCAGACCTGGTGATAGTTAATGTACGTGCCGAAATAGGGTCCTGGCACAGGGTAAGGCACCGTCGCACCAAACACATTCGACAGGGTTTCCGACAGAATCTGAACCGGTGCCACCAGATCACGATTCAGGTCTTCATAGAAGGCACCGACCATGAAATTGAAGTCGCCGCTATAGTTGGATTGCAAACGTAACTCCTGCGTGTAGGCATCACCCGACTCACCCTGCTCCGAAACAACCACGGCCCAACTGGTGTAATCATAGTTGGTGTATTCGCGGTGTTTGTAATCCCAGTAACCGGAGAGTGATGTCAGGGTGAAATCACCCAGATCCCAGTTCAGCTCAAGGGTGTAAATGTCATTCTCAAACCGGTTGTAGAAGCGATCACCGGCATCAATGGATGGTGCCGCATCAGCCACAGCCGCTGGTGGCAACGCACTGTTACGTTTCAAGCGGGGCGAGTTGGTACAGGTTTGAGTCGGATCAGCCCACAGAAATGGGCCAGCGCCATAATAAGGATTGGTTCCTACGCCATCGGCACACGCATAAAGAATCGTATAGCCGGCTTCGTTCTGCTCTGATTCCGAGTAGAACAATTTCAGCTCTGCCTCAAAATTGTCGGTCGGTTGCCAGAGTGTGGTCCAGCGAACCACGGTCTGTTCCTGGGCAGGGAACTTGTCCATGGATGGACCGCGTGTCGGCCCAGTTGACGTTGAAAGTGGTAAGCCGAGTACCGGTTCAGTGGTCAATGTATCCAGGGGTTGTGCCGAGTTTTCCAACCAGCCATCACTCATATCCTGGAATCGACCGGCAATCCGCATCGCCATCGTGTCGCCGACAGGGAAAGATATGCCACCTTCGAACACAGGGTCTTCCGTGACAAACTCATAACTCGCCTGGACGAAGCCCTCCACCGCCTCGCCTATCTCGGGACTCTTACTGGTAACACCCACGACGCCGGCGGGACTGTTTTTACCGTAGTAAAGCGTTTGTGGACCTTTTAAAACTTCTACTGATTGCAGGTCGAAGAAGCCGACATCCAGCACGTGTCCCCGGGTAAAGGACATCCCGTCAAGCACCAGTGAAACCGGCTGATCCGTACCATAGTCAACAGCGATATTGCCGACACCCCGAATCGCCATGTTGCCACCGGCACCACCACCGGCCGCATGGCTGATGGCGAGGCCAGGAATACGCTGGGTAAGTTCAGCCAGATCCCGGGTTCGGTATCGGTCGATTTCCTCTGCGGTAAGAACGGCGGCTGAAATAGGCACATCCAGCAAACGCTCTTCCCGTTTCCTGGCAGTGACGATGACTTCTTCGAGCATGGCCTCAGAGGCAATGGCTACCGAAAAAGGACTGAACTGAAGTACCGCTGCTGCGCAGACAACTGAGATGCAACGGCGTCCTGTCATAATTTGACGAGACATACTGACCTCCTAGAAGTTTGTTATTTTTTTTCTTCCAAGAAATTCGCAATACTGCGTACGACTCTAACTTTGCGAAACGGCTCCTTGATGCTGGGTATTTATAAATTGTAGTCAGGTACAAAAATCACTTTCAGGCTACTCCTGCGCGAAATCCCTTGCAACGTTTTTGATGTTGAGGATTACTCATGTGACTTGTTGCCGCGCACAAAAACGCCGGCAGGTCGCAAGACCCGCCGGGATAACCCAACTAAGGGGCGTTTTAGCTTTCTTTTTCGATGATCAGCTTGCGATGCGGGAAGGGGATCTCAATGCCTTTTTCGTCCAGTGCTTTCTTGATTTGCTCTGGCACCGAATATAAAACATCAAAATAGTCAGCACCCTGACAAAAAGGCCTGACCAGAAAATCCACAGAACTATCGTTCAGCGTCTCGACTTCTACAAAAGGCGCCGGGTCTTTCAGGATCTTCGGATGTGCATCCAGCACCCCATCAATAACCGCACGCACCGCATCGGTGTTTTCCTTGTAGGCAACACCAAAGTGCATATCTACACCGCGGATTTCATGATGGGAATGATTGATGATCTGGGCACCCCAGATCTGACTGTTCGGGATGATGATCTGCTGGTTATCGAAGGTCTGCAGAATCGTTGTAAAAAGATCGATTTCTGCAACGTTGCCGAATCTGCCGGCAGCATCAATAAAGTCACCGACCCGGTATGGGCGAAACACCAGAAGCATCACACCGGCGGCAAGATTGGATAACGTGCCCTGCAGCGCCAGACCAACGGCAAGACCCGCGGCACCCAGCAACGCCACAATTGAAGCGGTCTGGACGCCAAACCGGTTGAGTACGGCAATGGCAACAAACGCCAGGACAACGTAGCGCCCAACACTGCCCAGGAAACGGAACAACGTATCATCAAGGTTCTCGTATTTTTCACCCGCGCGACAGATAAACTGATTCACCTTGTTGGCGATCCAGACACCGACAATCAGAATCAAGATCGCTAGCAGCACGTTAAGCGCCCCATCGAGCAGTACTGGCACGTATTGGGTCACGGTTTCAGTATCCAAAATGTCTTCCATAGTTATGTCTCTCTTGTGCGTGTCTCATCAGGCTTCTGTTAATGCTTGTGTTTAGATGATTGTCAGCAAACGTTAACTGTCATTCCTGCAACAGATGGATTGCGGTCGCTTCGATACGCCGGCCCACCGAACTATCATACTTGAACTTGCCCTGGACTCTAATAGTCCGGCCGACGAGAGGGGTTAACGTCTGTGTGCTCTGTATAGCGACCCGCTCGAGTGTCGCGTTTTCTATCCAGTAGTGCCGGGGTGTGTCGAACGTACGCAGCGTACCGGTGACCAGAACCTGCCGACCATGGAAGTCAGTCTGGGCCGCACTCAGGGCCGACAAGGTGGTGGCGACCGGTGCAGGTTCACCGCAACCAGTGATAAAAATGGCGCACAGTAACAACGCCATGAGGTTCCAAGGACCGGGTAGCCTCATGAATTCCCCCCTGAAGCGCGCTCACCCGTAAGTAACTCTCCGTCGACGTATACCCAGCGACCCTCGACACGGGAGAAACGACTGATCTCGTGCAATCGATATGCCTTGCCAGCGATCTTGTAGCGCGCGACGAATTCTACGATCCCATGCGTATCATCGGCCTGACCCGCTTCTGTATGCCGAATCTTGAGACCCAACCATTTCTGCTCGACATCGATACCGACTTCGGCTGGTCGGTTCATGGGGTGCCAACTCTGCAGCAGATATTCCGCATCACCCGTCACAAAGGCCGTATAGCGGGATCGCATCAACGCTTCGGCGCTGGACGCAGCGCCGCCATCAAGCAGGGGCTGACAGCAACCTGAAAACGGTTGCGATGATCCACAGGGGCACGCTTCAGTCACCGGAAAAACGCCTCCAGAAAAAGTTACGGTTGAACAAGTTTCGCCTGCGCTTTGGCCAGGTCCTGCAGATCAACCGGTTCAAGCATTTCGCATTCATCATTGATCATATCGGTCACCAGCAGCGGATAGTGGCGGCAGTCTTCAGGCCGATCATGATAAATCGCACAGGTGTATTTGTTCTCATCCGGCAGCTGCTGCAACCAGGGGCAGGTTGATAACTGCCGACCCGAATCAGGATCCATCCAGATGAGGCCATCCCTGACAAAGCGGGCAATGTCAGGTCGGTGCGCCTCCCACCAGTCAATCTCGTCAGAACTTGCAGACAGGCCGCCATCCGCATACTTCTGACAGCACTTGCCACACTGGTTACAGGCTTTCATGACTTTTTCACGGCCTGGACATGATCCCTGCCGAGCAAGTCAATGTGTCTCTGGTGGCCACTAGAGATCAATACCGAAGTTCGCCTTAAACCGCGCGTTGTACTCATCGTCCGTCAATTCCGCCCCCATGCTGACCCACTCCTCCGCCGACACCTGATGACGCGCCGTCATCATGCCTTGCGCATCCGGGCCAACGGGCCAACGCAGCCGATAATCTTCCGTGGTGATGGCTTCATAGATTTGTTCTGCGACGACATCAGCCGGGACCGCTCGTTTAAAGCCCGCCGCAAACACCTTCCCATTGCGGCGCATGATCGGTTGGTAAGGTGAGGTTTTATCGTAACGGGTCTGCGCCGAAGAGTTTTCGAAGATGTTGGTCATAATCACACCAGGTTCAACATTGACAACCCGAACGCCAAACCGAAAAACCTCGTGCGCCAGCGCTTCGCCCAGGCACTCCAGCGCCCATTTGGATGCTGAATAAGCGATCTGGTTAGGTGTAGCAAGCAGACCGACGGCGGACGTGATGTTCACAATACATCCTGTCCGTCGCTCGCGCATGCTGGGTAACACTGCCTGCACGCAAGCGAGTGCACCGAAGTAGTTGGTCTCAAACATCTGACGATGCTCGGCTTCCGGCGTCAGTTCGAGCGGGCCGCTGCCACCGATACCCGCGTTATTAATCAAGACATCTACCGGACCTGTCCTGGCAATTTCAGCAAAAGCTGCCTTGACCGAATCACCGTCACAAACATCGAGCTGAACGACTTCAACGGGCAGCGACTCTGCCTGCGCCGCCTTCAGCAACGCGTCAGCTTTTGCTGTGTTCCGCATACCAGCGAACACCTGATAGCCTTTTCTTGCGAGAAAAAGGCTTGTGGTGAGGCCTATGCCGGAACTGGTACCCGTGACAACTGCGATCTCCATAGCTTCTACCGTCTCACCTTGAAAGAGCCGACAGTATCCATGATCACAGCAAAACAATCATTCAACATGATGCCGCCGCAGGTACTCATCCAGGGTCCTGACGCCCCAACCGGTATAGCCCTTAGGCATGGTTGGTCTGGCTTTCTTCAGGAGATCAACGCTGGCGATATCAAGATGTGCCCAGATCTGGTCCTCAGCCACAAAAGCACCAATAAACGCAGCGCCGGTACTGGCACCTGGACTGCCGGTGTTACTGTTTTTGATATCAGCGTAGTCAGACTTGATCTGTTCAAAATGGCTGTCATCCAGCGGCAGCTGCCACAACCCCTCGTTGGCCTTAGCCGAGGCATCAATCAACTGTTCGATCAGGTCATCGTGCCGCCCAAAAACACCGGCGTAATCATCCCCCAGGGCGCTGCCAACCGCACCGGTTAATGTCGCCACATCAATCAGCACGCGCGGAGCATAACGTTCCTGGGCGTAGTGCACCGCGTCCGACAGAACCAGACGCCCTTCTGCATCTGTAGAAAGAATCTCAATGGTTTTGCCGGACATGGTGGTCAGAATGTCACCGGGGCGATTGGCACTACCGGACGGCATATTCTCAGCCAGCGCCGCCAATACCACGAGGTTAACCGATGCACCGCGCGCGGCAGCGGCGTATGCGGTGGCAACAACCACACCGGCCCCGCCGAGGTCACCCTTCATGGCCCACATACCGTCATTCTTTTTAAGCGATATGCCGCCGGTATCAAAAGTAATGCCTTTGCCCGCCAGTACAATCGGCGCTTCATCGCCGCCCGCCATGTATTCAATAATCAGCAGTCGCGGAGGCTTCACTGAACCCTTACCAACGCCCCAGTGCGCACCCATACCCAATCGTTGTATATCTTTTTCATCGAGCACTTTGATTTTGACGCCATCCACACCCTTAAACAGCAACCGGCTGCGATCAACAAATGATTCAGGAAAAATCACATTGCCCGGTTCAGAACTCATGTCCCTGGCGAACGTGACACCTCGAGCAAGATAACTGAGATCGCGCTGGTAACTATCTGCCGACGTATCGTCACTCACCACCTGGATCACGGGCAGTTCAGCGTCATCAAACCTGGCATCCTGGTACCGCTCAAATCGATAACTTCTAAGTGCATAACCAAAGGCAACCCGTGCCGCTGTTGCCTCACTGTCGGGCTCACCGGTCTGCCAGAGAATCTGGATACGCCCTGTTTTTGTACCGCGATGCAGCGCTGCCGCGGTGCCACCAAAATCTTCCGCGCTGTTTCTGTCAGGGGCATCGGCACCCAGACCAATGAGGTCTACTCGCGAATACGGTGCCACACCGTAGAGCGTGAGACTCGCGTTGGGCTTGGCTTTGAAATTGGCTTCTTCGATTGCACGCGAAACAGCATTGCCTGTCAGGGTGTCGATCTCAGCTGCAACCCCTGTTAACTCGTCACCCGAAGCAACAGGCACGACGATGCGGCCCGAGTCAGGGATCGAAAAAGACTGAAACTCGATGGTTTGCGCCGGGCTCGCAAAGCCCAGTGTGGTCCAAAGAAGCAGACCTGCAATGCTGCCCATGATGATATTTCGATTGTTCATAAAACCTTCCCGGCTGATCCAAAAATTGCGCGTCGACTCAACGGCCATGCTGTCTGCACAGCATCGTAACGTAAAACACGGGTCTGGGCCTTGGCGACAGGATGTGTCAATGTAAGTTGAAAACCAATTACAGGGCGCACTATGAAATTTTTTACCTATCTCTGCCTTATCCTCAGTGCTTCTGCAGCGCTTGCGGAGGATCGCTTCGCTGCCGTTGAAATGAAAGCGCAGCACATTGCTGGCAGCGTCCATATGATCCAGGGTGCAGGTGGCAACATCGGCGCGTCTGTCGGTGTCGATGGCACGCTCATCGTTGATGACCAGTTCGCGCCCTTGGCCGACAAAATCGTCGCCGCCCTCGGTGAACTCGGTGGCGATCGTCCTAAGCTGATCCTGAACACGCATTATCACGGTGATCACACGGGCTCGAATCCTGAATTTGGTCGAACCGGGACCATTCTCGCCCACGACAATGTCAGGGTGAGACTTTTGGATGCGGCAGACTTTTCCCGAAGCGGACTGCCTGTCGTTACTTACGACGACGATTTGAGCGTGCACTTTAATGATGAGGAAATCACCGTCATGCATATGCCATCCGGGCATACCGATGGCGACAGCATCGTCTGGTTCAAGACAGCCAACGTGATTCACCTCGGTGATCATTACTTCAACGGCCGCTTTCCCTACGTCGATATCGACGCGGGTGGCGATGTCGATGGCTTCATCAAAAACCTGGCAGCTGTTGTCGCGATGGTGCCTGCCGACATCACGATCATCCCGGGGCACGGAAGCCTGTCCGACATCCCGGAACTCAATCGCAATATCGAGGTGCTGCGTACCACACGCCAGGCAATCAGCGATGCGCTGAAATTGGAACAGTCTGTTGCAGAAGTCACCGCCGCCATCGAGAGCGAATATCCGCAGTGGGGTAGCGGCTTCATTTCGGCTGAACGCTGGGTCCTGACGATTCAGAAAAATGATGCGCGATAGTGTGGCGGGCCCAGCTTCTCTTTTTCGCCTTGTCGCTACCCCTGGCTGCCGGAGCCCAGAATACTTCAGGCGTCTTCGGACCGGAGGTTCAGGCAGACCATCAGTCAGTCGAATACCGGCTCGGCGCCAACCTGGAACGTGATGCCTTTGCGCATCGCTTTCACTATCAACGTGCCAGGGGCGACAACCTCAGGTGGCGACTTATCGCACAATACAGGGAACAACCTGGCGAGCGCACAAAGTTTCAGTTCGTTCAGGCGGAGCTACTCTGGCAACAACGCAACATCACCGACAACTGGATGCATGCGCTCCGATTCGATCTGAGAACAGGTCCCGGCGATCTGGCAGAACAAATTGGCATCGATTGGACAAATCAATGGACGCTATCAGCCGCGACCAATATCCGGTTTGTCATGCTGGCTTCAAAGTCGCTGGATGGCGCGCTAAGTGGCGTCTTGTTCCAATCGCGCGCACACGTTCAGCACAGACTTTCAAATGATCTGTCTGTCGCCCTGTCGGCCTTCAGCGTTCTGGGTACGACCAGTGAAGACTGGGATTTTTCAGATCAGGCTCACCAGATAGGACCTACCATGTCCTATAAACTGGGCCCAGATTGGCAATTGCAGCTGGGCCTGCTCCGCGGGTTTTCTGCGGCACCCTCGGATCTGACCGCTCGCTTGTGGTTACGCAAAACACTTTAGAGAATCTCGCTCTTCGCGTGGCACAGCCATGCTGCTAATCGTTGAATGAATCCAGAGCGTCGTACCGATACAGCGCATCCATAGACCGACCACCAGCAAAGCCCGCAACCCGATCCCGGAACCAGGCTTTGACACCTGCCATATGAAAAACAGTCGCATTCCTGCGTGATCCCCGTTGCACTTCAGCCGTGCGACGACGACGCAAATCTTCATAGCGCTGCAAACTGTCAGCAATCTGAATACCCTGACGGAGACAAGTGGTCAGCACGGCGGCATCTTCGATCGCCATCGCCGCACCCTGCGCCATAAATGGCAGGGTTGGATGGCAGGCGTCACCGAGCAGGGTCACGCGCCCCTTACGCCATGACTGCATTGGTGGCCTGTCGAACAGCGCCCACTTAAACAAGGACGCAGGTTCCATGTGATCAATCAGTGATGTCACCGTATTGTGCCAACCGGAAAAATCAGTTTTCAACTCAGATATCTCACCGGGAGCCGTCCAGGATTCAACTTCCCAACCCGACTTTTCCACGACGCAGACACAGTTAACGAGCTCACCTTGTCGCACATAGTAGTGCACGAAGTGTTTACCCGGACCCCACCAGACAGAAGAAACCGGCTGGACCATTGCCGCCGGGATTCGATCAGCGGGTACCAGCGCACGCCACGCAACATTGCCGGTAAACGATGGCTGTTGGTTACCCCAGAGTCCGCGACGAATGATTGAGTGAATACCATCTGCACCGATCAATAGATCACCAGCAACCTCACGATCATTGACCTTCAACCCAGCCATCTGGTGATCCTGGCTGAAGCTCTGAACCTGACTACCCGTATGCAACCGAATCTTCGCACTGGCCCCGGCGGCCATCAGCAGCACCCGCAACAAATCACCGCGGTGCACGTGGTAGTAGGGGAAACCGTATCGCGATACGGCGCGCTCGCCGAGCGCCGAACTTGCGATGACCGCACCGGATCGCCAATGGCGGAACTGGGTAGCTTCCGGAAGAAACGCAATCTCTCGAAGCGCAGACTCAAGGCCAAGTTGATGCAATACGCGGCTGCAGTTCGGGGATAATTGAATACCCGCTCCAACCTCGCTGAAGGTTACCGCCTGCTCAAAAATCTCGACCTGAACGCCGGACTGCGCCAGCGACAGGGCTGCGGTTAAGCCGCCAATACCTCCGCCAACAATGAGTGCTTTCATTAAAACGATCTCTCAGCTCAGCGATGATTGCCCTGAATTGACAGGCTGTGCATGATCACTGGCCATCGGTACCCGGGTAGACCACCAGATCAGCACCAGCAGGAACACCTGAACAATCAGGCGAATCAGATAGTCGCTCTGGGAGGCATCGGGGAATTGTTCCGGGTTCATATACATGTGAATGTTGGCCGGGGTGACCGCAAGTGTCAGCGCAATCAAGCCCCATCCTGCCAGCGGTCGGATAGCCGGCCACAGGATGAGCAACGCCAGGACAATCTCAATCACACCGGACACATAAACCACAGCCAGGGGCAACGGTACCCAGGGTGGCACGATTGATACAAAAAACGCGGTCGCGGTGAAATGTGCGACGCCGCCACCAAAAAACCAGGCAAACACAATCGCCAATCCGATATAGCGAAAAATTTTTATTAGCATGTCGAAAGTTTACACCACGGTACACATCCACACGTGGCCTGATCGAAAATCAGGCGAGACCAAAACTTTTTAGCAGGATCAATCCGATACTGCAGGTCGCGATACTCACCAGCGTGGTTGCGCTGATCAGATTGGCGGTTAGAACATCATTCCCCCCCATCGCCCGCACCATGGCGTAGCTGACCGTCGCCGTCGGCGACACAAACAGCAGAAAGAGCACACCCAGTTCGACACCCCGAAAGCCAGCGACCAGCGCCATGCCGACAACCAGGGCCGGCAGAATCATGGTTTTCATCGCCACCACCAGCAAGGTGGCGCTGCCCGATTGCCGCAGGGCTTTCAGACTGAGACCGGCGCCCGTACCGAGCAACGCCAGGGGCAGGGCCATGCTACCAAGATAGCCGCCGGCGCTAAGCAGTATGTCAGGCACCGGGATCGACAGACTTGCCATCACGGCGGCAATCACTATCGCAACGATTAATGGATTCCTGACCACATCAAGCAAGAGCTGACCCGCATTGGGCCGCTGATCCGACTGATAGAACGAGAGGACAATGACGCTCAGCACATTGTAAGTAATGGTCAATCCGGCCATTAACAGCGAGGCTATCGCGAGTCCGTGATCACCATAGGCATTGGCGGCCAGCGCAATACCTATGACACCGAGATTGCTACGAAAACACCCCTGGGTTACCACGCCGCGATCAATCCTTGGTTCGGTCAACAGTGAGGACAACCAGCTCAAACCGAAAATCAACAGGGTGGCAACCAGGCTGAACCCGACGGTCTTAAGGCTGAAGGTCTCAGAAACATCCAGCCTGACGATGGTTGTAAACAGCAGGAGTGGCAGGCAAATCGAAAACACCAGCTTCGAAGACACCTGCAGGAAGGCCTCGGTGATCAGCCCGGTGCGCCGCAAAATCAGTCCCAGCAGAACGATCACAAAAATCGGACCGGTCACGTTCAGCGTTTCAATCAGAAAATTCAAAGTGGTGGCTTCCGGAACTGCCGGGGATAAATAGACCTGGTCAGCATAAATCCTGGCTAGGGTTTATCCCGAAGGTGACTGGATATCTGCTCCAGGGCGTTGGGCGCACCCATCGCACCATCACCGGACCTGGGCATATCGCCATCGGCAAAATTATTCAGTGCCTCCAGTCCATCACGAATATGTTCCGGCGTTGGCGCACCGCTGACCCCTTCTTTTTCCGTCACAAACAGCGGCGCTGATCGCGCCCAGTGGAGCTGAGCAAAATAACCGGCACCGGCCTCATAGATTTCCGCCTCGGAAACACAATCCCGATGTGCCAGCCAGGCAACGACCGCTGATACCTTTTCAGGCCCCATCATATTCATCACGGCTTCTGGTGCCGCTTTAAGCTCAGGTTTCCCCTGGGCGACTCGATTCGCGGAAATATTACTGTTCAGGTCACGCACCATTCGCGTGTTTGCCTGCGGGATGAGAATGTTGCATTTGATATCGAACTTCAGCTTTCGCGCTTCGAACTGCAGGGAATTGGCAAGACCAATGAGCCCCGCCTTACTGGCAGCATAAGCCGCGACACCAGCGCCATAAACCGCGGGAGACGCGGTCACGACACAGCGGCCGTATTGCTGATTAACAAACACCGGCCAGACTGCCTTCATAACGGAAAACGCACCGGTCAGATTGACATTAATCGTCTTCTGCCAGGAATCCAGCGTCAGTTCATTCCAGGTTTCCGGCGTAATGATACCGGCATTATTCACGACAATATCGATCCGCCCGAAGGCTTCCATCCCCGCACTGACAATCGCATCACCGTTTTCAACAGAGTCGTAGTTAGCGATCGCCGTGCCACCAAGCTGGCGGATCTCATCGACAACCTCATCAGCAACCTTCCGCGCTTCGTCAGGTGAGCCATTAGTACCGTCATAAGCGGCACCGGGGTCGTTAACAATAATGCTGGCGCCTCGCGATGCCAGAAGCAGGGCGTGCTCTCTGCCAAGGCCACGACCCGCACCTGTCACAAGGGCAACCTGCCCGTCATATCTCAATGGTTCTGCGCTCACTGTTTAATCCTGATCAACTGGTCTGGTCGCGCATCATCAACCTTCCGTAACGTCGGCGCAAATGGCGGGACAACATTTGCTTAACGTCAATTCACAGGTAGCATGACATCTCTGTTTAAGAACATGCCCAGACCCATCAATATCCATGACTGAATTTCTGCAATTTTTGATTGAGCACGGCTATCTCGTGATCTTTGTGTGGGTCGCGCTTGATCAGGCAGGATTGCCGCTACCCGCGCTGCCACTGTTGCTTGCCGCAGGCGCGCTGGCAGGCATGGGCGAACTGAACCTCTTGCTCATTCTGCTGACCTGCGTTGCGGCGAGTGTACCTATTGACCTGTTCTGGTTCTGGCTGGGGCGACTCAGAGGTGCTCGTGTCATGCACCTGCTGTGCATTCTGTCCCTGGAACCTGACCACTGCGTTCGGGATACCGAAGAACTTTTCAGAAAGCTGGGCCCGGTATCCGTCATTCTCGCCAAATTTGTACCCGGCCTGCAGACTTTGGCACCACCCATGTCAGGACTGACCGGCATGCGCGTCTCGACCTTCTTTGTGCTGGACCTGATTGGGACGCTGCTGTGGGCCGCCTCATTTAGCCTGATTGGCTGGTACTTCCATGCCGAACTGGAGCTGGTTGCCCAGAAAGCAGCGGACGCCGGCATCGTTGCCGGCATGACTGTTGGCGCCATTGTGCTGGGCTACTTCGCCTACAAGGTCATTACCCAACAGCGTTTTCTCAGGTCTCTGCGAATGCGACGACTGAGCGTAGACGATGTCAAACAGCGACTCGACGCAGGCGATGACTTTCATATCATTGATTTACGCCACAACTATGACATTGAGGCGATTCCTTACATTTTGCCGGGCGCACTGCGCGTTGGCATGGAAACCATTGATCGGCATAACACGAGGATCCCCAAGGACAGTGATATCGTCCTTTACTGTAGCTGACCAAGCGAGGCCTCGAGCGCCCGTGTGGCACTCAAGTTAAAACGCATGGGGATATCTCGCGTGTACCCCATGGAAGGCGGTATCGAAGCCTGGCTGTCTGCAGGCTATCAGACAGAACAGGTTGACGGCACTTCAGGCACATGAAAAAAAACAAGAAAACAGCCATACCCGAAAAGGAACGCATCCATGCCCGAAACTGACATGATTACTCACGAAAACGTCCCGTTCAGTCTTGCTGATATTAATAAGCAATGGCTGACCGAGGCTTTGACAGAGAATGGCATTCTTAAAAGCGGCCACGTGACGTCACTGGAACACAGAATCATTGGTACTGAGGCTGGCTTTAACGGCGAAGTTGCGATCCTGACATTGCAGTATTCCGACCCGGAAACTGATGCACCCACTTCCATGGTGCTGAAGATTCCGACGGCGCTTAAGAACCGTATTCTGGGACAAACCATGGGGCTCTACGAGAAGGAGATTCGCTTTTATCGACAACTGAATCCCTCGCTCCACGTCCGGACACCCAGACACTATTACAGTGCCCTGGATGTCGCCGACGATCAGGATGTAATTCTTGAACGCATGTACGGGTTAAACAGCCTGCCGATGTGGCTGATTTCCCTGCTATCAAAAATTGCCACCTGGGCCATTGCGAAGAATCCCCGAAAGTACGTGCTTCTGATAGAGGACCTGAGCGGCTATCGAATGGGCGATCAGATGAAAACACTGAGCGATCAGGATACCCGCCGGATACTTCGCGCGATGGCAAAACTCCATGGTCAGTATTGGCAAAGCGAAAGCCTGGAAACCATGAGTTGGATTGCGCCGGTTAACTCAACCACCAAAATTGTCCAGATGATGTATCTGCAATCGATCGACAAGTTCAGAGCCGCGAACCAGGACCAGTTAACCCAGCGACAGACACAGATTATCGACTGGGTAACCAAAAACGGTATTCCACTGACAGAAAAACTGGGCGAAGAAGCCGCCACGCTGCTGCATGGTGACATGCGAATGGACAACATCTGCTTCGATGATGCGCAGGACGAGGTCCTGCTGTTCGATTGGCAAACCATGCAACGCGGTCCTGCCGGCATGGACCTGGCCTACTTTTTAAGTGCGTCGGTACCCGCTGATGCCGGGGAAGCGCGTGTCACTGAATTGATCGCCTACTACCATGAGCAGTTACTGGCCGAGGGTGTGGCTATCTCAGTCGAAAGGCTACGCTGGCAATATCAGATGGGAATGCTTTCCATGGTACATCGGGTTATTCCGACGCTTTTTCAGGACCAGATGGATCTTGGTTCCGATCGCGGCCCGAAGATGATGCAGGCATGGGTTGAAAAGATACTCAGCAAACTGGAACCCATACCCTTTGAAGACATTCTGGACAGTGTACCCGACTGACAGCGAAGCGAACGGCTTACTGACTGCCCACTGACTCCAGCAGCTCCCATTCGCTCATCAATGCCATCAGCTCGGCTTCCATGGCGCTGCATTTATCATAGGCGCGGGTTTGATCGTCCGTAGACAGTTCAAAGAAATCAGAGCCCGCCATTTCAAGATTGACTGCCTCGAGTTGCTGTTCAAGCGCTTCAATCCGGCTGGTAATTTTGTCGAGGTCTCGCTGTCTTTTTTGCTCCGCCGCCTTCTGCTTTTTGCGGTCTTCATGGCTGCCTGACTTTTCTACCGACTTCTGAACTTTTTCGTTCTCAACAGCCACTTCTGCCGCAGCCAACCAGTCCGCATAACCACCTACATACTCCTGAACCAGGCCATCACCCTCAAACACCAAGAGACTGGAGACAACGTTGTCCATGAAGGTTCGGTCGTGACTGACCAGCAGCACCGTGCCGTCATACTCCACCAGGAGTGACTCGAGCAATTCAAGGGTTTCAACGTCCAGATCATTGGTGGGCTCATCCAGCACCAGCAGGTTTGCGGGCAAAGTAAACAGCCTGGCCAGAAGCAATCGATTCTGTTCACCACCGGACAGCGTATAAATCGGCGCCCTGGCCTGATCAGGATTAAACAGGAAATTCTGCAGATAACTGACAACGTGCAGGTCTTTGCCATTTACAGAAATAAAGTCACGACCCTCTGCGATGTAGTCATGGACTGATCGCTCGGGGTCAAGCTGTTCCCGGACCTGATCGAAATAGGCGACCTGCAGTTTAGTCCCCGTTTTCAGCGTTCCGGAATCGGGCGGGATCTCTTCAAGCAAGAGCTTCAGCAACGTTGATTTACCGCAGCCATTCGGACCAAGGATACCAATGCGGTCGCCTCTTTGAATAATCAGATCAAGATCGCGAATCAGGGGTTTGCCATCCAGGGATTTACTCACACCGGCAGCGTCTTTAACGATCTTGCCGGAACTCGAACCGCTGTCGACCTGCAGCTTGAGTTCTTTCAGGGATATCCGTTTACTGCGCTCTTCGCGCAGTGCTTCCAGTGCCCGCACCCGCCCCTCATTGCGGGTCCGCCTGGCTTTGATTCCCTGACGGATCCAGACTTCTTCGTTCTTGAGCTTTTCATCGAACTGCTTGTTGTGCTCCAGTTCAATTTCGCGGTTCCTGTCGCGCCGCTCCACAAAACTCAGATAGTCACAGTCATAGCGGGTGACCTTGCCGCGATCAATTTCAATGACAGAAGTGGCAACAGATTGCATTAACTGCCGATCGTGGCTGACAAACAATACGGTGCCGTTAAACTCAAGCAACTGGGCTTCCAGCCACTCAATCCCTGCAACATCAAGGTGGTTCGTCGGCTCATCGAGAATCCAGACATCAGGAGCCTGTACCAGAGACTGTGCGATTGCGACGCGCTTGAGCCAACCACCGGAAAGACTCGAGAGTATTGCTTCCGGGTCCAGTTTCAATCGATCAAGCGTCGCCTCAATACGATGGCTGATGTTCCAGCCATCCGCATGGTCAAGGGATGACTGCAATCGAGCCAGACGATCCACATCAACCTGATCATCGGTCATCTGCTGCGTAAGATGATGATACTCGGCCAGCGCTCGACCCTGCTCTGCAAAGACACTGGCCACGGCGTCATAGACGCGCTCTTCAGTCCGGGCAGGCAGATCCTGTCTCAAGGTAACAAACTTCTGATTGTCAGCCCGCCAGATACTGCCGTCGTCTATGGCGACATCGCCACAGATAATACCCAGCAATGTCGACTTACCCGCACCGTTACGCCCCGTAAACGCCAGCCGCTCGCCACTGTCAATCGACAGATCAATATCGTCGAGTATCTGGTCGGTCCCGTAGGCGAGAGAAAGATGGGTCAGGGTAGCGATAGGCATGGCGCGCGAGTTTAGTGTGTAACGACCTCAGACCGCAAACCCCCGATTAATGAATTGCCAGGTCTAGGTGGTCGCTTTCGCCAATTCACGGGGTTTGATAATCGACTTTAGCTTCGCCTTGGCATTTTTGATCTGAGCCCAGCGGCTATCGATTTCAAATCTGGCAACGGCAGCCGTGGGCAGGAGCTTCGGGTCCGCCGGGATGTCTGACCAGTCACTCATCCGCAATATCAATGTATCCAGGCCCTCATGATGACCAATCAGCAGCACTCTGGATTTTGCTTCATCAACACCTGAGAGGATTTTCAGCAGCGCTCGCGCATCAGCGCCATAGATCTTGTCTTCCCACTGAACGTCAGCCAACGCATAGTTCAGCCGTTTACAGATTCGCTCAGCCGTCTGCCTGGCACGCACTGCTGTCGAACTGACAATCAGATCGGGCGCAAGCCCCTGGTCGGCAAGCCAGTTACCCATACGTTTACAATCTTTACGGCCGCGCTTGGACAGTGGCCGCTTAAAATCATCAGCCGCCCCGGTTTTGGACGAGGACTTGGCGTGCCTCAGCAATAGCAATTCGTGCATGCGGGTTTAGCCTTCAGAAGTCCTGGCCAACTCTCGAGAAGTCAGCTTCTGACTTCTCAAAAACCTCTGAGGCACGACCAACCAACAACGGGTCAGGCGCCGCGGCCACTTTTTTATCTTTATCATCGTAAGGTAACGAATGAATGAAGTGCCTGAGGCAGTTGATCCTGGCTCTTTTTTTGTCGTCAGACTTAATCACCGTCCAGGGTGCATCAGCCGTATCCGTGTGGAAGAAGTTGGCTTCCTTCGCTGCCGTGTACTCATCCCATTTATCGAGCGAGGCGATATCAACCGGACTCAGCTTCCACTGTTTCAGCGGATCGGTTTTACGAGAATGAAACCGTCGCAGCTGTTCTTCACGGCTGACTGAGAACCAGTACTTGTAAAGTCGGATGCCGCTGTTGACAAACATTCTCTCCAGTTGCGGCGTCTGACGCATAAACTCCAGATACTCTTCCGGGTTGCAGAACCCCATAACACGCTCAACACCAGCCCGGTTGTACCAGGAGCGGTCAAACAAGACGATCTCCCCGGCTGTCGGCAGGTTGTTAATGTAGCGCTGAAAGTACCACTGCCCACGTTCGCGCTCGCTGGGTTTCTCCAGCGCAACGACGCGTGCGCCCCGAGGATTAAGATGCTCCATGAAGCGTTTGATCGCCCCCCCTTTGCCCGCCGCATCACGGCCTTCAAAAAGAATGACAATACGCTCACCGTTGCTTCTTACCCAGTTTTGAACCTTCAGGAGTTCAATCTGCAATTCGGCTTTTTGCTTCTCGTAACTGGCACGGGACAGCTTCTTGTCGTAGGGGTAGGTACTTTTTGCTGCCGGTCCGTCCAGCTTTGCACCTGCGAGCAATGCCTCACTGTCAACAGCTTGCAGCGAGCTTGAATCGGTCTGTGGGTCCTGCAACTTACCTTCCATACGGACATTCTCCTGTCGGTCTGATTTTTCACAGCAAACACCACCCCCGGTTCTCCAGAACCAGCGTGATATTCGTCTTAAGTCGGTATACGTAGAGTAGCGCAGCCATCGAACCCATGGGACCCCGACCATCGCAATGGTCCCGATTACCTGTCAAAAAATTGACGTTCGTCAATCGCCGCCAGCGATACAGGGGTCACAGACACTGGCTGACGTTCATCCGCCAGACTGGTACTGTATCGCTCAACCAGAGACGTGCCTGATACCAGCGCACGGGAACCCAGATAAGGAGATAAAAAGTCATGTCGAACAAGATTGCTCTCGTGACCGGTGCTGCTACAGGAATTGGCGCGGGTGTTTGTCGTTTGCTCGCCAGCAAGGGGTCTAAAGTCGCGGTTTGTGACATCAATGAGACCGCCGGCAAGGCGTTGGCAGCGGAGATCGATGGAGTATTTGTTGCCTGTGATGTCACCAGCCTTTCGAGCGTACAGACAGCCGTTCAGTCCTGCGTAGACAAGCTGGGAATTCCGAGTTTTGTACACCTCAATGCCGGCATCATGACAGTCCCAACGGGAGAACCATTTCTGGCTATTGAGGATGTCAGCGAAGCTCAGTACCAGAAAATTGTTGGCGTAAACCTGAACGGTGTCTACCACGGATTAAAAACCTTATTGCCACTGATGCGTGATCAGGGAGGCGCCATCACGATCACCGCATCCACCGCAGGACTCAGCGTCGTACCCGTGGATCCCATGTATACCGCGACAAAATATGCACTGGTTGGCTTAACCCGCGCGGTTTCTGCGGCAAACGAAGGATCAAGCGTCCGCATCAACGCAATCTGTCCTGGCGTCGTCGACACCCAGATTGTGCCCGACGAATACAAGGCCCCTGAGTTCAACATGATGCCGGTGGAAGTCATGGCCAGCGAAATCGTTAATCTGCTGGAGCAGGGCGCGAACGGCGAAATCCGTGTTAAAGCATCTGCAGACCAGCCGGCTACAGTCGCACCGATGCCTGCCATGGGCTAGCCTCAGCCTGCGGCGCTACAACACAACCAACACAAAAAAAGGGACCGCACGATGACGTCAATACTGTCGAACCTGCAACCCAATATCACCGCAAGCGTTAACGAAGACCGGGGCAACCTCAGCCTGCAGTTTTCGGATGTTTTACTGCTGGACGCGCCAGAGGTCTCTGACCTCTGGCATATCGGACAGCGGACCATCGAGTTCCTGCAACTGCCACCTGACGCTTCAACTGAAGTCGCACTGGAAAACGGCACCGTTCTTGCGAAGGTCATTATCGGCGAACTCACTGACCCGGCCCGCAAACCCTTCTCCCCGCCAAAAACCGTGACTGACACCCGCCTTAACCAGACACGGATCACTGCCGGCCATGAAGGCGCCCTGCTTGCGCTGTTCAATATTCCGGCCTCTGCAGAGGAGCCCGTGACCAGCATGGCGCAACTCGGTTTTAGCGGACCACTGGCTGATCAATTGCAGTGGCGAACCTTTCATCAGCAGTTTCTGGGCGTCACCGATATCTTTGCAGGCGCTGACGCTTACATTGGACCCGGCTTTCACCTGCTGGACAGCAAGGGTGATGAGATCAGCTACCTGAACCTCTGGACTGCAGGCAAAGGTGAGGACCTGACAACACACAATCACGGTCATCCACCCTCACCGCTTGCCCCCGCATTTACGGAGACACACCTGACAATCAGCAACGGCACTGGTAAAGGCGGCATGTATGAATGCAGCGAGCCCGGCGCCGCAGATCGGCGTTACTACCCGGTGCCAACCGGTCACGAACATGGCCCGTTCTTCGAATTCGATGCGCACTCCGGTGAACCAGTCCTCCTCGACAACGGTGCCGTCAAGTACCCCTGGCACGGTTGGCAGGCGGCTGCAGACGACGCGCAGGAACAGGCTTACGACTTTGTCGCTGCATTTGAAACTGCGCCCGCGTACACTCGAGTCCCCTGTCCCCAACGGACATGAACAACAAAACCACGATCAGAATCGGCGGTGCCGGCGGTTTCTGGAGTGATAGCGATATCGCTTTGCCTCAGCTCCTTGCCTCCGGCGATCTGGATTACGTGGTGTTTGATTATCTCGCTGAGATCACGATGTCTATTCTGGCGAGAGCCCAGGCGAAGGATACAACCCGGGGATACGCCACTGACGTTATTATCGATGTGATTGCGCCACATTTCACCGGCGGGCGCCCAACACCATCGCCGGTAACGTGACCTCGATTGAGGCAAAGCGGAACATGCAAATTGCGCTGGACGCCCTGATCGTGGAAGTCGAAGCCTCAGACACACGACCTGACGAACGCGACTTTACGGAGCAATAATGACCGCAGGATTGGCAGACAAGGCATCCAGCTGGACCCAGGACGGCGACCTGCCCGGCTTACAACTACTGACCATGACCGAAGGTGAGATTGACCTTCACATCTGTGACGGATTTGCTGACCTGGAACGGCGACGACCGGTCACTGATCAGACACTGTTTCGTCTGGCATCAGCCAGCAAGATTTTTGTTTCTGCCGCTTTTCTGACCCTGATCGACGACGGCAACCTTGGGCTCAAAGATCCAGTCGCGAACTACCTGCCCGCTTTCAATGCCTTAACAAGAACACGGTCAGACGGAGCGAGCATAGCTGCATGCAACACCATGACCGTCGAAGATTTACTGAGACACAGCTGCGGCTACGGTTACGGGAACAGCGAACCCTACCGAACGAACCTGATCCGGGCGGGCCTGCTACACGTCGACACATTCGGATATGACAACTGGTCAACTGATCTGTCGCTCAAGGACTGGGCAAATTACCTGGCTACCGTGCCTCTGGAGGATGAGCCAGGCACCCGCACCGTATACGGTCTGGGACATGATCTGCCCGGCGCCCTGATGGAGGCGGTCACCGGTCTGCCGCTGGATGAGATTGTCGAAACCCGATTGCTGACACCTCTGGGTCTCAACAATACCTTTTTTGTGGTCCCCGAAGATCGCCAGCCCGACCTGACCTGTTTTTATGATTTGTCCGAGGGATCGAGACCAGTTTTGGTAGAGGATGCCGCAGACAGTCATTTTTTGAAACGCCCCAGTTCTTTTTCAGGGGGTGGGGGTTGGGACATGCTTGGCAATGGCGGTCTGGTGTCGAGCGTCACCGATTTTTCCACCCTGCTACAAATGATTCTGCAGCGAGGTTCGCTGGCTGGACAAGCGCTACTCAAACCGGAAACCGCTGACCTGTTAAGGGCCGGGCGCACCGGGAAACTGCAACATCCACATATTTTGCCCGGCTGTGAATACAGCTACGGCTTCGCCTGCGTGACGGACGATAGCCAGCATCCCCGTGGTCCTGAAGGGAAACTCTGGTGGGGCGGGTCGACAAACACCTTCTACTTTTTTACACCCGCCTCAAAAAGGCTAGGCGTCTTCCTGACCCATGGTTTCCCATTTGGACATCAAAACGCCATCTACCACTTCGACAAGCTCGCTAGCTGAACCCGCCCGTTAAAAGGGTTGCGGCTCAACTCGCCAGTCGGGAGAAATTCAATTCAGGGAAGCCAGCATCAACGGATTCGCGCAACTTGTCATAGTAAACATTTGCACCGCCAAAATAGATCAGCACTCGCGGCTTCTTGCCGGCAATGTTGGCGCCCATCATCCAAGAATTTACCTTATCTCCCTGTGCCATCAGAGTCTGCGCATGGATCTCCGCTGTGTGTAAGGACCAGGCGATTTCGGCGTCACGACTGGGCACAAAGACATCGTTCCCGTCTGCCTCCATCTTCTGAATGCAGTCCGTGATCCACATGATGTTCTGTTCAATCGACGTAGGCAGATTGGCAAACGGTGCCTGTGGGCCTGTGATCATAAAGAAGTTGGGGAAATCAGCGACGCAGACACCCATGATGGATTCAGACTCGTTCTGCCACTTTTCTTTCAAAGTAACGCCATGGGCATCGGTGATATCTACATTTTCAACAGCCCCGGTATAAGCTTTAAAACCCGTCGCCAATACGATGATATCAAATTCATATTCCCGCTCAGTCGTGCGAATACCCTTTTCTGTAATCTCGACAATCGGCTCACGATCTTTTATGTCCACAAGATGGACGTTGTCGCGATTGAAGGCTTCATAGAAGCCATGATCCAGCGGCGGACGCTTTGCAAATAGCGGGTAACCACCCGGCGTCAGCAGCGCTGCGGTGTCAGGATCATCTACTTTCTCTCTGACTTTTGAGGCAATAAAGTCTGAGGCCATCTGATTGGCTTCAGGACTTGCTAACAGATCATCAAAGGTTTCAAAACAGAAGCGAAAGCTACCTCGCGGCCAATGCTCTTCAAACACCCGCTGCACTTCTTCGGGGGGTGTGTCCGCGGCGTTGCGGCCTACCGGGCTGTCAAAAGCCATGCCGAAAACATGATTACGACACTTGGCAATGATCTCATCATAGTTGTCCTTGATTTCCCGCGCCCATTCTTCGGTCATGGGTTTCTGTACCGCCGGCAGCACGTAGTTGGCGGTGCGCTGGAACAGGGTGACATCGGCTGCGGTTTTTGCCATGACAGGCAACATCTGCACCGAGGTTGCGCCCGCACCGATAATCCCTACACGTTTGCCTGCATAGTCCAGACCTTCTTTGGGCCAGCGCGACGAGTGAAAACAGGGGCCATCAAAGCTGCCCAGACCCTTGATATCCGGGATATTGGGTTCTGAAATCATCCCCATGGCGCTGATAAAGTAACGGGCAGTGTAGCGCTCGCCGTCGCCTGTTGTGATATTCCAGAAGCCTGTCTGGTTATCAAAACGGGCACTCGTTACTTCAGTGTTCAGCTGAATATTCGGCCACAGGTCACATTTGTCGGCAACAAAATGCATGTAGCGCAGGGTTTCTTCCCAGCCTGGATAACGCTGGGACCAGGTCCATTGTTCAAGAATCTCTTTCGAAAAGGTCAGGCAATAGTAGTAGCCTTCACTGTCTGTGGCTGCACCCGGATAGCGATTCCATGTCCAGGTGCCACCGATATCATCGGCCCGGTCAAAAACGCGGATAGAAAGACCCGCTTCGCGGAGATAGTGGATCAGTCCGAGTCCGGCAAAACCGGCGCCCACGGCAATCGCGTCAAAATCGGGTTTGGTTGCGTCTTCAGTCGTCATGGCTGGTGCCTCGTCTCAATGCTTATTGTTGTTATCGCGCCTGTTTAAGAAACGCGTGATGGAGACGGCGGAGACTGGCACTTGCTCAATCTCGCCAACTGACCTCATTGTACGCGCGTAAATTGGCGAGAGATACTCCGCAACCAGCTGCTAACGGATAGCCGCTGAAAGTTGCTTGAGCCTGGCAACAATGCCCGCGATTTCTGCGCTATCCAGAAAACGCGCGGCCGAGTCGTAAAAGTCCTGTGGGTCTACCAGACCCTGATGGTCGTAAACGCTGGCCTGCATGGCAAGTTCAAGACGATCGATCTGCTTTACAAATTTTGATTCAACGGAGGATTGATGTTCATACTCATGCCATTCGGCGATCAAACGCTCGCCATTAGGCAGCTTACCTAAAATCCTTTCAACGGCTGCGACTTCCCGTGCCGACTTTTCCTCCGAGGCGACCCGATCCTGAGGTGTTATGTCACCGACGTAGGCTTCGCCAATATCGTGCAAAAGCGCCAGACGTAAAACTTTTTCACCATTGAGTTCGGGAAACTGATCAAGCAGCAGCAGACATAACATCGCATTGCCGAAGCTATGATCTGCGACAGATTCACATCTGTCAGTGGACACGCCCCGTTCAAGCCACCCTTTTCGGAACAGCTGCTTAAGCTGCACAATTTCGAACCAGGCGAAAATCAGTGGTGTCGCACCTTCACCCAGCAGTTGTGCGGGGATCGGCGCCTTCTCGGTCTTCAGTTCACTCATGGACGCGCAGGTTACTGATATTCCGGGATTTATCCAGTGATCTCAGCGACGACTCCCGGTAGCAATGGCTTCAAAACCCGCTTTAGTTAAGCTTGCTGTTCTTCCAGTATTTAGTGCCTTGCAGCGTTGCCTGCAAAGCAAGTCCGGTTTCTGTCATCTGATACAAAGACACACCGTTTACGACTGTACCCGCCGCACTGCCTTCGGCACCTTTGTCCGTTGATTTAGCAGCGGCATCCGCCTGCCCGGAAAAATCCCAACCCTTGTCGATGAAGGTATTAAGTGAATCACGGTTGTGGAATACAAAAACACCGCGAAAATCTTTCACACCCAGACCAATACCGACCCCGGCGGAGCCCATGTTCATGAAGGTGTCTTTGCCGCTCTTATTGTCGTGCACAACCCCCTTGCCTCCGCCGGCGGAAAACAACACCAGATTGATCCCGATATTGGAGAACACGGCATAGCCTTGTGCGTTCTTGATTTCATCGCGGGTCGATGGTTTCTCTGCATAGAGCCTGGAGAGAACCTCATCCTTCATAGTAAGAATTTTTTGACGGTCTTTTTCAGCTTTATCAGCCAGGGCGGAGGTGCTGGCAAAAGCGAGAGATAAGACGAGCAGTAGTCGAGTAGCGGCGTGTTTCACGAGGCATGTCCTGGCTTGGATGGGATGTGTGCGGCTGGCTGTTGCGTGCTGGCCGTCGGCACAAATTATGCCGAATCAACGGGTCTGAAACAAACTAACGGCTGAGGAATATCCGGGTAAAACACAGGCAAATTGAGATAGTTTGCGGTTAGAATGCGCGCACTTAGACCTGAGGTGAACATGCCTGATATCTACGCATCCATGATTCTTGGTGGCGAATCCCGCAACGTCGAAAAACTTGGCGCTTATGTCGCGTGGCTCATTATGAACCGCTTGATCAGCAACGAATTGGAGACAACCGAAAGCCGCATCATCACGCGCGTCAGACTGCATGATGCCAGTGGCGCTGATTTCCTGTCGACGGTATTACACGGCGAACTCAGAGCTGAACATTTGACCGCGGAAGGTCGCATCTTCACTTCGGAATACCTGAGCAACGGCAACTACGAAAAGGACTACGCAGAGGTCGACTACGACGGGGAAAACGAATGGCACCGCTATCTTGATCTGGCACCCAAAATTACGCGCCGATATCAGGCCAAGCGGCAATCGGAAGAGCCGGGTTTCATTCAGAAAACAGCCAAAGTCCTGAGATTCCCAGGCGCAAGGTCCAAGAAAGACAACGACTGACGGTTCAGACTAAAAGTTATAAGAAAGGGAAATCAGCGGCCCCTGGTGGCTAAACTTCAAACGCCCGGGGTGCTCATCATCAGAGGATTCGAGGTTGACGGAATACAGGTTATAGCCAATCCCAACCGTCATCCGCGAAAAATGCCGCAATACCTCAAACCTCGCAGTCACAATTGAACCATCAAACCGATCGATATCCATATCGTAGTATTGGACATCCAGTGTCGCCTCAGCGGAGTTGCCCAGCGCAACCGAACCAAAAGCACCCAGTACCGGCAAAATCGGGTCTGGATTACTGCGTTCATAAGCGCCGGTAATCTCCTGGGAAAGTTCAGTCAGCACATCGGTCTGATGCAAGCCGACGGATACCCCGAGCTCTTTCTGACCGTCTCGAAGCAATGAGAAGCCATAACCCAGCCGCCAGCTCTCGGTTTTTAATGATACATCGACAGGACTGCCAGCCAGAAAAACCGAATCACCATATTCGAAATCTCGCTGGGGTGTTTGTCGGCCCTCTCGGTCCATATCCCAGAAAGAAAACTCAAGACGGTGGAAGTCCAGAAACCGGTAGACGATATCCAACTGCTGAACGGTCACGCTGTCGTCCAGACCAAGCAGATCTTCCATGTCGACCCTGGCTCCCGAGGAACCATCCGTAGCATCCCGTACAAACTCTGTTTCGACATCGTTGCTGATGGCCATCACCCGCAGACTCAGACCATTACGAAGGCCATATTCTTCAAGACTGCTCTCACGGAAAAAGTCCGCGTTGTAAGCCACCCCAAGACTGACGTGCCAGGTCGCATCATCCTCAATGAGCGGGCTGTCGGCGATCTCATCATCAAGCTGTGTCCATTCGACTCGACCGGTCAAAATCCAGTTGTCTGCTAAATAGTATCCCCAGGATACCTTGAGGCTTGCATTCAATGACGCATCCGGCTGATAGACGGGCACGCCCGCCAGTGATTCCCCGGCCGTGACGCCAAAATAGTAGTCATTGTAGTCATCGGTCTGATGGGTAAATTCGACCGCTGGCGTGAGATACCCCCTGCTGCCCTGAAACGGATAAGCAAATTCCAGCTGGTCCACGCGGCCACTGTGACGATTGGAGATTTCAAAGTACGGTTTAAAAGTCACCTTGACCGGCAGCGCCCGGTATTGAACCAGGGGCGCCAATTCGATGGCCCATTTACGTTGATTGACACCCGGTAATTCAGGGCTTTCATCAAACCCCAGCGTCTGAACTCGCCCGACCGCACCCAGCGTCCAGTTACCCATGATCTTGCGAAAGCCGACATCGCCCTCCCCAACCACAAACCAGTCATCGGTCAGATGCTGCTCCTGCACACTGGTGAGATAAGGATAAAGGTAGGTTGAATCATCATCGCCTCGATAGATCGCGGGGCTCGTGCTGACAACAACACCCAGCGCATAGTCATTCAGATCAGAAGACCGTAACTCATCCAGGAAACTCTGAGCAGAGACTGGCAACGCCGCGACAGAAACGCATCCAAGGATCAATAAACGTTTTAGGCAAGCTACAAACACGGGTCAGACATCCACAAGGAAACGCATTCATTATAAACACGACCCCGGATCTATTCTCTATCACTTGTATTCCCGGTGAGACACACATGCTATGTTGGTTGCGTCAATTTACGGAGGAGAAGGTGCGACTTACTCAGGCAGATGCGTCATTTCTCTACATGGAATCCGCCAGCGGACCCATGCACATATCCTCCGTCTACGTACTTGACGGAGAACTGTCTTTCGACGCCCTGATGAATCGGTTCGAAAAACGCATTCATCTGATCCCGGCTTATCGCCGAAAACTGGCGCAGGTTCCGTTCAGCATGGCGCACCCGATCTGGGTGGATGACCCCGAATTCGATCTCAGTAATCATGTGATTCATCATCAGTTGCCGGCGGACACGAGCCTTGAAGCAGGCATGGATGTCGCTATCACCCTGAACGAACCCATCATGGACCGGCGTAAACCGCTTTGGAAAATGGTGATGCTTGAAGGTGTCCCAGGGAAAACACTGTTACTGCAGATGACCCACCACGCCATGATCGACGGTGCATCCGGCATCGAGCTGACCATGGTGCTCTATGACCTGGACCCGAATGCCGGCGAACCCGTACCGCCCAATGAACCCTGGATACCGGAACCCGCACCCGGCATCACCGAACTGATGCAGTCTGCCGCGCGTGAAAACATGCAGGCTTTTTTGGAGAAAAGCCCTGCCCAACTCATGACCAGTGCCATGAACAACACCAGGTTGCTCGCTAAAGCAGCTGAGGTCATGTCAAAGTTTGCCACCCAGCCGGCGATTACCGCACCGTTCAACGCTGGCGTGGTTGGCCCCCATCGCAGGGCCGGCTGGTTGAAGAAACCTTTCTCGGAAATCCGTGAAATTCGGCGCCATCTTGGTGGGACCATCAACGACGTTGTGCTGGTGGTAGTGACCGAAGCTGTTGCCCGTTACCTCAAACATCATGAGGAGCAGACTGACGGTCAGTTCCTGCGCATCATGTGTCCGGTCAATGTAAGAACAGAAGATGGCAAAGGTGCGCTCGGCAATCAGGTTTCAGCGATATACCCCCGGCTGCCGGCCGGGCCGCTCAACCCGGTCGAGCGCCTTCACGTTGTGATTGCCGAAACCGAGAGAATTAAGCGCGAGCAGGAAGCACAGGCGTTAACGGTCATGCAGGAGACCATGCCGCATGTGCCTCCGCTGGCCATGGCCGTTAACCAACTGGTGGGATCCGCAATGGATCCAACCGCGATGGCCGCCAGGATACCTGGCCCGATTCTTCCGAAACCAGCGATGGGCGCACGACCGCCGAATCCAGGATACAACTTTACCTGTACCAACGTCCCGGGCGTTCAGGTCCCACAATACATGTGTGGACTTGAGGTTACCGACACCATCGGTCTGCTGGTACTCACCGGCAACGTCGGCTTTAGCGTCACTATTCTCAGTTACAACAAACAATTGTTTTTCAGTTTTATTTGCGAACCCCGACTGCTGCCGGACCTTGATATTATTCTGGACAGCGCGGACGACGTATTTAACGAACTACTGCTGGCAGCGCAGGCCAAAGCGACTAGCTAACTTCTGGAGTCACCATGTCAGATCAACCCTATCCAAAATCAATCACCCTACCGGATGGCGCCACCGTGGAAATTCGTCAGATGACCGATGCCGATCGTGATGCGGTCCTGACGTTTGCAAACGGTCTCAGCGAAGAGGACATGCTGTTTCTGCGTGTCGATATCACACAGACCCCGGTGGTTGATGACTGGATGTCTAATCTCGCTAGCGGCCGATCAGTTTCGCTGGCGGCCTACGACGAAAGCGGCCTGGTCGGTTACGCCACCGTGCACAGGAACGCCGCGCCCTGGACCAGACGCGTCGGCGAAATCAGGGTCAACGTGAATCAGGACTATCGCGCCCGGGGGCTGGGCAAGAACCTCACTTCAGAGATTTTTGCCGTGGCACGCGGCCTTGGTCTGAAGAAGCTGATGGCGAATATGACTTCAGACCAACACGGCGCTCAAGCGGCTTTCAGACGTCTGGGATTTGTCCCGGAAGCCTTGCTCGCAGACTATGTTGAGGATCGTCGCGGTACTCCCCGGGACCTTGTGATCATGTCCTACGACATCGATGGCCATACTGATGCCATCGAAGACACGGTAAGAATTTAAGTTAAAGAACAGGCAACAATGAAAGCAAAAATCGGTTATCTCATCCCCACGCGCGAAAACATCATGCGCGATCAGCATGGCGTGCAGGCATTTCTGGACACCGCGAAACACGTTGAACAAGCAGGTTTCGATTCACTCTGGGTAGGCGATTCACTGTTCGCCCGGCCGAGGCACGATCCACTTACCCTGCTGGCGGCACTGGCGGCTGCGACGAGCAAGATTGCGCTCGGTACAGCCGTACTCCTGCCCGCCCTGAGAAACCCGGTAATTCTGGCACAGCAGATCGCCACCATTGATCAGATCAGCAACGGCCGCCTGATCATTGGCGCTGGCATTGCCGGGGATAATCCAAGTATTCGGGCTGAGTTCACCGCCGCTTCGGTGCCGTTCGAAAAGCGTGTCGGTCGGCTGGTTGAAGGGTTCTCGCTGATGCAGGCACTCTGGCAGGGACAACCGGTCACCTGGTCCGGGCGATGGACCCTAAACGACGTCACCCTGGCGCCTATGCCAGCACAGGCCGGCGGGCCGCCAATCTGGCTCGCTGCCAGCGTGCCCGCGGGTATTCGCCGCAGCGCTCGCCTGTACGATGGCTGGTTCCCGATCGGACCTGACCTCGAGGGCTTTGCGTCAGGCATGTCTATCCTTCGCAGTGCATCAGATGAGTTTGAACGGACTCCCCCTACAGCCGCCATCTATCTGACCATTTGTATTGATGACGACGAAGCCCGGGCTGAGGCGATGATCGATGACTATCTAACGGAATACTACGGTATGCCGGCAGATATTATGCGCAAGTTCCAGGCCTGCTGCGGTGGTCCCATCAGCAAAATCCTGGCATTCATGCAGGCATTTGAGGCCGCAGGTGCTGATCATCTTGTACTTCGACTGGTCGGTAACCATGAGACAGCACTGGAGAAACTGGCGGCGTTAAAACAGTGAAACCTTAGTACTCGGCAAACAGAACCTGTTTTCATTCTGGTTCAGTCTGATACTAAAAATTTGTTCTCAGCTGCTAGAGAGTTATTGCAAATGAGAATCATTTGCATTTAAATTCGGAGCTTCTCAATCTCAGGAAGCTGCCAATGCCTATTCACAAAACACATGCCATCAGACTCGCCTGCCTATTGGCACCCTTATCATTTTTACCACCCGCCGTTGCTGACGACGAATTGGAAGAACTCATCGTACAGGCAACGCGGCTGGAACAGCCGATCAGCGCGGTCCCCGGTACTGTTATCGTCATCGACCGCGAAACAGTTCAGCTGCAATCTCAAATCGCCGATGATCTCGCCAGCGTCTTGTCCAGAACGGTCCCTGGCTTTGCGCCGGGATCACAAAAACTCGCTGGTCGGGGTGAGACCCTGCGTGGCCGAAACCCCCTGTATCTCATTGACGGTGTCCCTCAGCACAACGCGCTGAGAGACGGCCAGCGCGATGGGCATTCGCTGGATCTTGCCTTTGTTGAACGCATCGAAGTTATCAATGGCTCTAACGCCATTCAGGGAATCGGTGCCACCGGCGGTGTTGTCAACACCGTCACCCAGACACCCAGGTTCTCGAGTGACTGGCAGTACTCAGCCGGCGCTCGCCTGTCCAGCGACGATGGATTCGATTCTGACGGACAAAGCTACAAGGTCCATGCGACCGCATCAGGTGGCACAGAGCAGTTCGCTGTGATGGTGGGCGCGGCCCTGCACGAGCGCGGCTTATTCGTTGATGCGAACGGCGACGCGGTGGGTCTCTATCCGACCCAGGGCGACATTATGGATTCGACTTCACTGAATCTGCTTCTAAAAGCAGCCTGGAGAATCAGTGACGATATGTCACTCAACATGATGGTGAGTGACTTTGATCTGGAACGAAACGGTGACTTCCGCAGCGTCAGCGGAGATCGTGCAATCGAACGGCCAACCGGCACCATTGAAGGCGATCCCTCCGCCGATGTCGGAGATCCCGCACGCAATGAAGTGACGACGATAACGGCAACCTTTCGACACGAAAACCTGCTCGGCGGAACCTTCACCGCACAGGCCTATGATCAAAGTTACAGCGCGTTGTTTGAAGGTGGTACATTCGGAGGTTTTTTTCGTTTAACACCTGATGGCGCCCCCTTCCTTGATCAGTCAGATATCGTCTCTGACAAAAACGGACTGAAGACCACCTTTAACCGTTCGCTTTCAGACGCCATCAACCTGACGATAGGTCTGGACTGGTTCCGTGATGATTCCGCGCAGGAACTTGCCCAGAGTGGCCGGCAATGGGTACCTCAGACCCGGTTTGAATCACTTTCACCGTTACTTCAGGTGAGTTGGGATGTTAACGACGCGATCTCTTTAACTGCTGGCATGCGTCGAGAATTTGCGGACCTGGATGTGGACGACTACCGCACTATCGCCTCAGCCGGAAATACCTTTGTTGGCGGCGGCAAACCAGAGTTTCAGGAAACGCTGCCGAACGCCGGTATCACCTGGCGCCTCACGGAAAACTGGCGCGTTTACACGGCCTACAGTGAAGGCTTTACCATGCCGGATGTCGGCAGAGTCCTGAGGGGAGTTTCGACGCCCGGGCTTGATGTCGAGAGTTTGCTCAACCTAGAGCCGGTGGTCACCGATAACATCGAAGCCGGTTTCGAATTTGATAACGGTAGTCTGCAGGCGCGTTTCACTTACTTTGAGTCTGAAGCAGATAACGGTGCCCGTCTTCGGGCAAACAGCGTCGGTATTTTTGAAGTTGAACGACAGCGTACCGAGATCGACGGCTACGAAGTGATGGTTGATTACCGTTTCAATGAAGCCCTGGGTTTTGGCGGCAACTATGCAGCGACCGACGGCCGATTTGATGCCAATGGTGATGATCGTGTGGATTCCGATCTGGACGGTCTGAATATTGGTCCTGACCGACTGAACGTCTACGTGTACGGCACGTTGCCCGGTCAACTAGACTGGCGAATCCAGATCTACCATTTTGAAGATCGCGAGTTTGACGGTATCGCTGGCCCCGGCAACGTTGAATTCAACGGCTACACAACGGCCGATGCCGCGCTGCAATGGCGCACGGATTACGGACTCTGGTCAGTGACGGTAGAAAACCTGTTCAACGAAGATTACTTCACGTACTTTGCGCAGACTGAACCCGCACAACGGACTGACACCTATTTCACGGGTACCGGTAGAACGCTGTCACTGGGTTGGCAGCACAATTTCTAGGCGCCTGGCAGGTACACAAATGGTTATCTGGTTACATCGGTGGCTCGGCATCACCGCCGCAGTTTTTCTGTTGCTGATTTCCATCAGTGGCTTTCTACTGTTGTGGATGGACGAGTATCTGGAATGGCGTTATCCATCCCTGCCGGATAACGCCGGTCTGATCGCCCCTGATGCACAGATAATTACATCTTTACTTGAATCAACTGACTTTGAATCAAGTAGGCCTGCAATCAGCTCGCTTGGCATGCCAACACCCTCGAGACCCTTCTACCACGCCTATCTGGCCGACGGTACACAACGGATCTTCCACCCGCTAACCGGCCAGGCGCTGGCAACCTGGACCTGGCGGGACGCCGTGCCAGTGTTCCTGTTTGAGATACACGCCAGATTGCTCGCTGGCGAAACCGGTCACCTGTTGGTGGGCATCGTGGGTATCGCCGCACTTGCCGGAATCCCAAGCGGGCTCGTGCTCTGGTTTAAACGAAGGCGACAACTCAAATTGAGGTTCTTCGTACCCACGGGATTCTCCAGAGGACAGTTGCTGAAAAGTCATTCGGCCCAGGGTGCAATACTTTCGGTACTGTTATTGGTTACATCCCTGACCGGCGTCGCGATGGTGTTTCCTGATCCCTTTAGAACAGGTTTTAACTGGGCATTGGGTGTCGAGGGGCAGCAGCTACCAGAGATTCGCGAGGTCTCGCCGGTGCCCGGCACTACTGACTGGCATGCCATCCTAGAATCGGCCAATCAAGTATTCCCGGGCGCTAGACTGCGATTTTTGACACCACCACGGGCTTCCTCATCGGTGGTTTCACTGCGACTGAAGCAGCCTTCAGAACTGCATCCCAACGGGCGGACCTATCTCACCTTGCACCCGATCACGACAACGCCGATTGAGCGGATTGACGCGACGAAACGCGGGCTCGGACCGGCCGTGTTTGATGCCTTTTACCCGATTCATTCCGGCAAGACTGATTGGCCCGGTCATCGATGGGTCCTGGCACTGCTCGCGGTATCGCTGATCTATCTGACATCCAGCGGCTTGTCGCTTTACCTTGGCAGATTCTTTAACCGGAGACAGAGCCAGCATCAGGCAGCAGCCAGTCCACGATAAGCAGCGCGCGCCGAATTTCAGTCGCGTGCTGCCAAAGATGGCATCACTCCTTGATCGATTCCGGATGCTGGACTGACACCGCAAGTGCGCGAGTGGTCGACGTTACAACCATATCGCCAACCGCAGAGGCTCGCAGGTTTTCAGGATTCGCCGCGTCATACTGCGTAATCACGCCGTCTGCATCTTTCAATTTAAAGGTGTTGTCTTCCAGATCAATCGCGACAACCTCCGCGACTTCAATCGCTGTATCAATGACAGCAGCGCCCGGCATTTCACCTTCCTCTGCACGTGCCGCCGCCACCACTTCTGCACGGGTCGCTTCAAGCTCGTCGCCAGGAACAACCTGAATGTTCACTTCTTCCATATATTCAGCCACCACGATGTCACCAACACTCACCTCGGCGAGGTTTCTTACCTCCGGACCTGCCACAAACGAGATGTCGCCACCATTGGCACGCAGGCTCACTTCGCGCGTTTCGTGATCAATGGCTGTCACGGAGGCGGTGACGAGGTCAGTTACAACGGCTGATATTGATGGTCGTTCGGTCTCTGCCTGAAGCGAGAGACTCGCCAGCAATAGCCAGGAACCAATACAGGAACCGATAAATAATTTGATGAAATGCATGAGTCTCTCCTGCTTGTGTGAGGCATGGTTTGCGAGCGACCATTCTACATCTGAAACTTGAAGCCCGTTAGCTGCAACCGGATTGAATCATCGACTTCTCGCCTGCAATTGATCAGGCATAGACGGTGAAGCCACCCGGCGAGACGTCTAACAAACGCTGTGCCTGTTCAGGTAGCGCGCGAATATCCTCCGGACTATTGGTCACCAGTTGATTCTCTATCGGCCGCAGCCAGCTTGCGATATAGCCCAGATATAACCCTACCCTTGCAGCGTTATCTTCATTGGCACCGCCGGAATGCACGGCATTACCGGTATAGAGCAGCGCTGCGCCTTTCGGCATGACCGCCAGGCAAATCTCATCGGCGTCAGGTTCTCTCGCCGCAGGCCAAAGATGACTGCCGGGTACTACACGGGTTGCACCATTGGTTGCCGTGAATTCCGTCAGCGCACAATTGGCACTGACCAGTATCTCACCGGATTCCGTGGCCTGGGCGCGCCGCCAGGAGACCCCATCTGTGTGAAAATCCTGGACACCCTGCCCTTTGTTTAAAACCATCAGTTCGGTATTACTCAGTCTGATGTCAGTTGCCATACCCGAGTCAACAAACAGGGCACTGGCGAGTGACAAAAATAAAGGGTGCGTCAGCACGGATACCATATTCGAAGATTTACTGAACAGACCATGCAACCGCTTGGTTCGAGTACCGTAAAACTCATTTCGATAGCCAAGCTCGTCTTCGCCCCAACTCATCGCCGCCAGGTGCGGTGAAAAATCATTCAGCAGAGCATCGCAAAGTTCTGGGGGCAAGACGTTCAGCCCAATACAGGCCCCATCCACCGCCAGTGCTGACAGGATGGCTTGTGTGTCTGATGCATCAATCTGCTGCAAAGTTGGCATTGCTATCGACCTTTTGACCCATGGGCCTGCAAGGCCACAACTGAGATGATATTCCGTATCCACGAACGATGACACATCCTAAGACTCTGTAAATTTCTTAATTCAGTTAAGAAAAATTAGTAAAGAGCGCATCAGCTTAATGTTTCTTTCATCATAATTAAGGTTCTCGCGCATAGGGTTAGCGATTTCGAAACACTAACCTTTGGGGGAATCCTAGTGAGCTTATCTCGCACGCTAATCGCCACAGCAATCGTCGCGGCATCCGCACCGGCAATTGCTGAAGAAAAATTCGTAGAAGAAATTGTCGTCATCGGCCAGCGCGCCATGATGCAGAATGCCATCGCCCGGCAGAAAGAATCTGACCGCATTGAGAGCATCATCACCCGTGACGCCATCGGCCAGTTTCCAGACCAGAACGTCGCCGAATCTGTTCGCCGATTGACCGGCGTCAATGTATTGAACGATCAGGGCGAAGGCCGCTTCATCGCCGTACGTGGGCTTGACCCTTCGCTCAACGCCGCCTCAATCAACGGCACTCGCATACCATCGCCAGAATCAGACAGCCGTTCCGTTGCGCTGGATGTGATCCCGTCCGAACTGGTGGAGTCTATCCAGATCATCAAAACGCTTACACCGGATATGGATGCGGACACCATCGGCGCAGCCATTCGCATCAACACAACTAACGCCTATAACGCGGAGCCGTTCTTCAGCGCCAAGCTGGAACAGACCTATATTGACCTTAACGAGGAATACTCTCCCAAGGCCGCGATCGACTTTTCCTACCCGATCACGGACAGGCTGGGTATCTCCGGTGGCATTTCCTACTCCGAACGCGAGTTCGCGACTGACAACATCGAATCAGAAGGCTGGGGTATGACAGATGATGGCGTCTTGTTCGCTGATGCGATCGAATACCGGGATTACGATGTCCTCCGAGAACGTACGGGTGTGTCGCTGTCGCTGGACTATGAGGCCACTGAATCAACCCGTCTTTATGCCAGGGTGCTGTACAGCTTGTTCGACGACACCGAAAACCGACGACGACTGGTAATGGAGTTCGATGAAGAGCCGAGCTTCGGTAACGCTAGCTCAGCAACCTTCCTGTCTGAAGACGGCGAGATTTCGATCGACCGCGGTCTCAAAGACCGCTTTGAATCGCAGGAGATTGAGTCTTATCAGTTCGGAGGCGACACCGACGCGGGCGCCTGGCTGTTCTCTTACGGTGTAGCCTTGTCTCGCGCGGAAGAGCACGAACACAAAACCCAGGATCCGACCCGTTTTTCTGCAGGGTTTGAGGACCCCGGCCAGTTAGGGGTTGCGTTTGACTACAGTGACATGGAACAGCCCAGGTACAGCATCACCAATGGTGCCAGCACCTTTACCGACCCCGCTACCTATGAGTTCGACAAGATGGAACAGGTCGATGGCCGCGGACAGGATGAAGAATGGGCCGCTTATTTGGACATCAGTCGGGAATTCGATATCGATAACGGTGTCCTGGAACTAAAGTTCGGCGGCAAGATCCGGCAACGCACCAAGGATTTCGACCTTTATCTCGAGGTCTTCGATGGGTTTGACGGCGACTACACACTCGCCGATGTCGCTGGCAGTCAGACCTACGGCCTGATAGATATTGACCCCCTCCCGGATCGCAGCCGTGTTCGTCAATTCAATAGCGAGAATGCCGCACTGTTTGAATTAAACGAATTGGACACAGTCTTTGAATCTGCGATCTCGGATTTCGAGGTGGACGAGGACATCTCCGCCGGTTACGTCATGGCACGCTGGGAAAACGGGCCGCTTATGGTGGTTGGTGGTATCCGCGTTGAACATACCGAGAACGATATCACCGGCAACCTGGTTGAACTCGTCGAGGAAGGTGGCACCAGAGACGGCGTTGTGCTCGATGAAGACACGGTGTTCATCACACCGAACGAGTTTGACAAGAGCTACACGGACTGGATGCCGAGTCTCAGCATGCGATACGAATTCGATGAGGACAAACTATTTCGCGCCGGTGTTTTCAAAAGTGTCGTTCGACCCAATATCGCCCAGCTCGCGCCACGGTTCGTAGTCGAAGAGTCCGAAGATGGTGATCGTGAAGGTGAATTCGGCAATGCGGAACTTGACCCCTACGAAGCCTGGAACCTGGACCTTTCGGTTGAGTGGTACATGGCAACCGACGCCGTGCTGCAGGCAGGTGTTTTCTACAAACAGATCGATAACTTTATTGTCAGCGCAGAATTCGACGCTGGCGATGCCCCTTTTAATGGCATTTACAATGGCGTCAGCTTCACTGAAGGCGTGATCCCATTGAATGGCGATGAAGCCACGGTTGTAGGTATTGAGCTGAACTACCAGCAGGCGCTGACGCAGTTGCCAGGGCCTTTCGACGGCTTACTCGTTGGCCTCAACTATACCTACACAGATACCGATGCCGACCTGGGTAACCGGGATATTCCGCTACCTGCAGCCTCAGAGAACAACTTCAACGCCATGTTGGGTTACGAGAAAGGCCCCGTCAGTATTCGACTGACTGCCGCCTATCGCGACAGCTACCTGGATGAAGTCGGCGGTAGCGCTGATGAAGATCGTTATGTTGAAGATCATCTGCAGTGGGATCTTACGGCAAGCTATGCCATCAACGACCAATTTCGACTCTACGCCCAGTTCGTTAATCTGAATGACGAGCCGTATGTTGCCTATCAGAACGGCCCAGGTGCAGACCGACTCCTCCAGTACGAAGAGTATTCCTGGACCGGCAAGTTCGGCGTACAGGTGACCTTCTGATGCACAAACTATTTTTACTGATCACCATCACGGGATTACTGGCCGGTTGTAACGGCAGTCCGACGCCCATCGAACTCTTTGACCTGGAAGCACAGCCGGACCGTGACGCGGTCGCCTACCCCGATGCTGCCAGCGTGCCGGTTGTGTATGCCGTCGCCGAAACCACCGCGGTGCAAACCCTGGATGATGCCGCCGATGACCCTGCTATCTGGCTCAACTACGACGACCCGAAGGAAAGTCGCATCCTCGGGACGGACAAGAAGTCCGGTGTGGCCGTGTACGGTTTGAACGGCGAGCTCAAGCAATTTCTGGATATCGGCTTACCCAACAACATCGATCTTCGCCAGCAGGTGACGATTGGGGACTGGCAGGGAGACCTTGTCATCGCATCGAACCGGCAAGCAGATACCGTCACGGTCATGTCGATGTCAGCGGCAGGACTTGCCTACCTGGGCGACTTTCCGTCCCTGATGAGCGAACCCTACGGCGCCTGCCTGGGCGTGATTGATGATACTGCGGTTGTGTTCGTGACTTACAAACACGGCAATGTGCTTGCCCATGCACTTATCGACATCGAAGCCGGCAACATCACCGAGCGTCCTGTTGGGCACACGGCCTTTGCAACGCAGCTTGAGGGATGTGTTGTGGATGAAGATGCCGCAACCATCGTCATCGGCGAGGAGGCCGCTGGCGTCTGGCGCAACGAACTGATGTTTCGCAACGGGATGTTGTTATTCAGCCATGCCGAGATGATTGACAGCATCGACGGCACGTCTGGTATTACTGCCGATGTGGAAGGCGTCACCCTGTATGAATCGCCAGACAGACAATGGCTGGTTGTATCCTCTCAGGGAAACGACAGCTACGCGGTATACGACCATGCTGGTGTGTTCGCAGGACGCTTCAGAATTGCCGCGGGCGAGGCGATTGACGGTGCCCAGGAAACCGATGGTATCGCGGTGATCAGCGCCAACCTTGGCGATCGTTATCCGGAAGGTATTCTGGTCGCCCAGGACGGCTTCAACCGGGAAGAGAAGCAGAACTTCAAGATCGTCGATTGGCGTGATGTGAAGGCAGCCCTAAATCTAGCGCCCTGATCTTGCGCCTCCTTCCCATGCGTGGGACGTGATAGTCTCTCTTTCCCGACGACAACCGTGTCAGGAGAGATGAGACTTCCGCCATGCCCAACGATTTGATTCACCGATTTATCTTCGACGGGACCGACGTCCGTGGCGAATTCGTGCAACTCCAGCAATCCGTCAGCGACATTGTCGATAGTCACGACTACCCGGAACCGGTCGCAATGCTGATGGGTGAACTGCTGACCGCGGCAGTGCTACTCAACGGCACCATTAAATTGCAAGGCAGACTCATCCTGCAAATCAGAAGCGAGGCACAGCTGCCGTTGGCGATGGTAGAGATCAATCATGAACAAAAGCTTCGTGGTATCGCGAGGCTCAATGACGCGATCGAAGACTATAGCAGCGAGTTCAATGAGCTGGTGGGGGGTGGCACGCTGGTCGTCACCGTGGATCCCGAGGAGGGTGAGCGCTATCAGAGCCTGGTGCTACTTCAGGGCAAACATCTGGCAGAGTCTCTCGAAATTTACTTCGCCCAATCCGAACAGTTGGGCACACGTCTGATGCTGGCAGCAAAGGATAATGCAGCTGCCGGCTTACTACTGCAGCAACTACCGGTTCAGGAAACCCCCGATCCGAAGCGCCGGGCGCAACAGTGGGAACATTTGACCATTCTGGGCAACACAGCAACCGCCGACGAGATGCTGTCACTGGATATCACCACCTTGCTTAATCGACTCTATGTTGAAGAGACGGTGCGATTGCTGGACGAGCGCCCTGTCAGTTTCGAGTGCAGTTGCAGCGCCGCACGAACAGCGGAATCGCTGATCACTCTCGCGGCACAACAACTGGACTACCTGTTCGCGGAAGATGAGACCATCGATGTGAACTGCGAATTCTGCGGCACTACCTACACGTTTACCCGGGCATCACTATCACAAACCGCAAAGGGTAACGGCGCTATCCATTAACCACCCTGATCAGGGAAAGGCGATCTCTGTTGCTTCGTAAAAATTCGCAACCACACTTTTCGGCGGGTTAGCGCCCATGGCCTGCTGAAAATCAGCCATGTGCGGCTCCTGGAAATGCGCTTCCAGGTCTGCCTTGGATGCCCATTTCTCAGTAATCCTGATCTTGCAGGGGTCATTCATCTCAACTGAGAAGGTGTAGTCGTGGCAACCTGACTCGGCACGACTCTTCGCTTCCATCACGGCGATCGCTGCCTTCATGGCTTCAATTGCTTCTTCCGTCGTTTCTATTACAGCGTTAACGACAATCATCGTGTTCTCCCTGTTATTGTTATTGGTATTGTTGTTCTTAGACTGAGATCACCCGGTCCTCCATCTGGACCTGGTTTCGCCCGGCGTTCTTGGCACGGTATAGCTCGCGGTCTGCGCGATCAAGCCAGGTGTCCGTTGTATCATCTTCTTTGAGGACGGTCACACCGAGGGAAATTGTCAGAGGCCAGTTCGGCACGATGTCTGATTCAGCGACAGTCCGGCGAATCTTTTCTGTTAACTGATAGGCTGCATCTCGATCAGCGCCGTCAGCAATAATCACAAACTCATCGCCACCGATTCGGAACACACTGTCGCTTTCACGCAACATGCCTTTGATACAGGCAGCCAGGTTTCGGATCGCCTTGTCTCCGGTTGCATGTCCCAGGGTGTCGTTAATCGACTTGAACATGTCGATGTCGATGCACACCAGGCAAGCACTTGACTCATATCGATGATGAAAGCTGATGGTTTCACTCATCTTCTCCATAAACGCCCGACGATTGCCAATACCCGTAAGATCATCTTTGAGCGACAGTGAGCGCAACAGGTCCTTGTTCCGTTCCTCATTGAGCGCGAAATTGAGAGAGAAACCATTGATCAAGCCAATGGTGACCAGAAATGAATAAAGCTGAACAGGCCGGTAGTCGACACCCCAGAAAACGGCACCAACACCCACCAGCATCGCCCCGTTAAACACCAGGGCCCATCGATAAGGCACCAGGTAGTAAATCACGATCACAGAGGAATACACCCAGTAGATTCCGGATGAGTCAAACAGCTTCAGGAACATCAGGGGTCCGATAGCAGCAATCCCGGCGCTGGCGAATCGGGCAAGGCCGTCTTTGCCCGTACGGTAGGTATAGTAGCCAAGAGACAGAAATAGCAGCGCGACACCGAAATCGAAAGCCGCCAGAAAGTAATCACCTGTCATCAAACGATGTATGCCAAAGCCGCCTATAGCGCCGCTACCCAGCAGCGAGAAAATCACCATCATTTTCGCAGGCGTTTTTATCGTTGTGGCATTGCCCGTTGGACTGTCATTCATGAAAGCATTGTTCCGTGTATCCGATCATCAACTAACCCTTAGTGTTTCTCAGCATAATTCACCAGGACCGATTGTCGACAGGTCGCTTGTAAGTAAACATCTATAGAGACTTCAAAAACTCGAGCAGCGCATCAACCTCCTGCTCGGACAAGGCAGGTCCAATACGACCGGGACCGGGTTCATCACGAAACTCATGCCCCTTGTTACTGTTACCTTGCACCGACGTTCGTAAAACAAACAAACCATCATCCGTATACGTGTATCGGGTATCAGGCACCGGCAATAACTTCAGTCCCACTGCCTCGGTATCAAACGTCGGGTCACCCAGCAGAAACGCTTGCGGTCGGTCTTTGGGATCACCCAGCAAGTGCGCCAGGGTTGGCACAGCGCCGTTATGTAAAAAGGGTGCAGTTGCCCAGACACCATTTAAGGGTCGAGCCTTGTAGCCCTGCCCCGCCTGCAAACAGTTGGGTCGATCTGACGCTATCGCAAGTCTGTCTTCCGGTGTCGCGCGCGCGTTATCAAACCACTGGTCGATACCCAACTGCACCACAGCGCCGAGTGCATAGGGGTAGGCAAGGAACGGATGATCACTGACAGGCGCCATTTCCAGACTGGCATTTTTCGGATTCTGAAGGGACGCCTGGCTGACACAAACGTCGACCTGGATGCCCAGAGCCGGTTTATTGCTGATATCGCTGGCCGCCGTGTTGATCGTTCGGCGGGCCAGAACATCGCCTTGCCCGGGATCCGTACCCACATAATCCTGATGCACGATCTGCACATTCAACAGAGATTCTGACGTCTGTTGCTGCTCACCTGCACGCATCCAAACCACGGGCGAGAAGTGCGTCCAGAATTCACTGTCCGGCGCATCACCTCTCTCCACCGCCTTGGTGAGGGCAGGCAGATGACAGGCTTTGCAGTGTTGGTCGTACAGCAAGGCGCCTTTATCTGCCAGTTCAGCGTCGATCGCACCAAACTCATCCGGCCATTGCGGCGCGTGCAAACCTGAAAAAGACCTGGCAGGGAACGGTGCTGTCGGTCCAGCCAGGGAAGTTTCTATCCAATGCAGGTTTTTCATCGGCAAGGCGTTGGCAAAGCGGCCCTGGTCAGCAGGTGCTGTATAGTTGATATGCGCAGCCGTTCCCAGCGCCTCACCTGCATTACGGATAAGTGGCTGCATGATTGAACCATCGTATTGCACCCAGTCGAACCACGAAGACGTCCATATATGTGGGAAGTTAACTGGCGCACTGATGTTGACGTAATTTTCAAAACGCCCCGGATCGAGCGCAAACACCTGATTGCCAATTCGATTCAGGGCATCCAGCCGGGAAAAGCCTTCTACCACATCAATGCCGCTGGGCTGCGCTTTAAGTTGATCAATCACACTGGCGATATCTGCCTTTAGCACTGAAATACTGTGGTCTGTGTATTCAGCGCCAAGTACGCTTTCAGCGAACCGCAGAAATCTGCCATTAAGTATCGGTAGATTGCTGGATAAAGCGGTCTGCCCCAGCGCGGCTTCGATCCCAAGCGTCAGCTGACCCAGGTCAACATGCGCGGGTCCACCTTGAACCAGGTACCGCTTGTTATCGTGAATCAGTTGGCCCGTATGACAGGCTGAACAGGTAAAGCCTATTGCCGTCTGGGCATTGTCTATCCCAATCACGTTCTGATAAGGCGTCGTGGCAAAGCCTATCGGCAATCCATGAGGGTTTTGATCGCTGGATGCCTGCGGCACAAAACCAAACCGGGACAGGTAGGCTGGCGACGCAAAACGTTCATTACTCAGCAGCAGAAATGACAGGACGCCGTCACTCGGTGCTTCAAGCGCCAGAAACCAGGAAGCAGGCATATTCAGGGTTCGAGAGCCCTGACTCAGGTAGTGGAAGGTCTCGGCGGTATCCTCGGACCAGTTCTGTTGTGCATCCCAGGCTGCGATCGGCGTGAGATTGGGGGCAGGTAGTCTGGGTGGTTTCAGGGCTTCGAGCAGCACAGACAATTGTGAACCGGCGCCCAAGAGAGATGCGAATATCAGAACGCCAATCGTCAGAAACAGGGGCTTCATCCACCCCTTTCTTGATGTGCTCATGCCAATTCCCTTTGACAACAGATCTATCACTCAAGAATAGTTGCGTGATTGCGAAAGTACCAGTGATATCTAGCGCGGGAGCGACGCCGCACTAATCAACGGGCAAAAAAAAGCCGGCGCTGATAGCGCCGGCCTGGATAAGTCTGAAAGTTGTGTCAGACGCCCGCTTCTTTCGTTGTCTTCACGATGGCTGCTGCCACCTTGTAGGGATCCGCATTTGATGCAGGTCGACGATCTTCCAGTCGGCCTTTCCAGCCATCTTCAACGGTACCAACCGGAATCCGGATGGACGCACCACGGTCAGAAACCCCGTAGCTGAACTGATCGATGGATTGCGTTTCATGCGCACCGGTAAGACGCTGATCGTTTTCTGCGCCATAAACATGAATGTGACGAGAAATGTTCTTGCCGAACTCTTCACAAATCTTGGTGAAGACTTCTTCTTTACCCTGCTCACGCATCGCCGTATTGGAGAAGTTCGCATGCATACCGGAACCGTTCCAATCAGTGTCACCGAGCGGCTTGGGATGCCAGTTAATGGCATAACCGTATTTTTCAGCCGTTCTTTCCAGCAGATATCTGGCTAACCAGGTTTCATCACCAGAACGTGCCGAGCTCTTGGCAAACACCTGAAACTCCCACTGACCAGCGGCCACTTCGCCATTAATACCTTCAACATTCAATCCAGCTTCCAGACACAGGTCCAAATGTTCTTCAACAACATCACGACCGTAAGCATTCATCGCACCAACAGAGCAATAGTAGGGACCCTGTGGGCGAGGGAAACCCGCCTTGGGAAATCCTGGTGGCAGGTCTGTGACGGGATCCCACAAGAAGTATTCCTGCTCAAAACCGAACCAGAAATCATCATCGTCGTCATCGATCGTGGCGCGACCATTAGATTCGTGAGGCGTACCATCGGCATTCAGAACCTCAGTCATCACGAGAAAACCATTATCGCGGTCTGGGTCGGGAATAATCGCGACCGGCTTCAACAGACAGTCAGAGGCGTTACCTTCTGCCTGCTCGGTTGAACTGCCATCAAAAGACCACATCGGGCAGTCTTCCAGCTTACCGCTGAAGTCTGACTCAACCCTTGTTTTGCTTCGCAGGCTTTGGGTCGGCTTGTAACCATCCAGCCAGATATATTCCAACTTACTCTTCATTATTTATTTGCTCCTCAACAACAGAAAACTAACCAGGCGGGACCGAGAGTCGCCCCACATGGGACCATGGACCAAACTTAGTGCAATAAGTGTTCCTACTTTATGACGATGCCGGGAGATCGTCGAACACCAGCATCCCATTGCTGTAACCCTTGTTTTTCAAGGTTTACAGGGGGCATTGCTGGTTCATGGGCACTGCCGATGCGTTAAATAGCGGGGGGCATGGCAAAACATCTAAAATGAACGCACCTCTTTGGTGCCTTCGATCAGGGCGCTTTCCAGAGGCTCACCAAATTGGTGCGTCGATTCAAGAAATCTCCTGCAGCAATCTTACGATCTCAAGACAGTCCGCTGGCCGCTGTTCTGGTCGCTTGGCGAGGCACTGCATGACAAGATCGTCGAGCAGACGCGGCAAGGCACCACCGAATCGGCTCGAGGGCGGCACCGGTACATCGTTCAATATGCGCTCATGCATTTCTCGCACTGTCTCTGCTTCTGCGGGTGTCGTCCCGGTAATCACCTCGTAAAGCACGGCGCCCAAACTGAAAACGTCACTACTCCCGTCAATCCCTGGATCCTTGTTCAACTGCTCTGGCGACATATAGGTGACGGTGCCTTCAAGACCACCCAACCCCGTGAGACTGGTATCAACAATCGCATCGCTCGCGCTGCCACTGGGCAACAACAGCGGGTCAACTTCGTCTAAACCCCGCTCCCTGGACCAGACCTTGGCGAGCCCCCAATCCATTAGCAGCACTTCGCCGAACGGACCTACCAAGATATTTTCGGGTTTGATGTCTCTGTGAATGACACCGTGGGTATGCGCGTAAGCCAACGCCTGGGCAACCTGTGTCACGATATTCAGCAGGCGCCCGAGATCATATCGCTCGCGATAATCAAGGACTTCACGGAGCGTATAGCCGTGAACCAGTTTCATCGTGAAATACAGATGACCACGCAAATCGCGGCCAATCTCGTAGGTAGGAATCGTCGAGGGATGCTGCAACATGGCACTGATTCTTGCCTCACGCAGAAACCGCAACTGCTCAACCTCGTTGTTCTGAAATTCTTGCTTCAATTGCTTGTGGCAGATGGTGCGTCCCAGGTAAAGGTCCCGGCAAGACTGCAGAATCGCCTTGCCACCTCGTGCGATCGTTTTGAAATGGATGTATCTCGTGTTCGGGTTTAGCGTCTCGGACAACGGTTTGTCCGTGTCCTCAAGATAGAGGACATCTATCGTGTCTGCTTGTTCATGAAAGCGGTTCATAACCCAGCGCCTGAATTAACTGGTGCCATTTTCACCTCAAGATTGTCGGAATACTAGCAGCCAGAAATTACGCGCTCCGGAATACGCGGGTAGTTCAACTCTGCGATTATCCGGGCATAATGGCGACCAGATGCGCAGACACACGCCTGACTAATCAGAACAGATGTGAACAAAGAAAAAGAAAAAAACGGGCGTACGCAGCAGCCACAAAACCGGACAGCACTGAGTGAGCTATTGGTGTTTACCGATCTGGACGGCACGCTGCTGGGTCACGAAGATTACAGCTTTCAAATCAATCTGCCATTGCTGACCAATCTGCAGAAAGCGGGCGTAACCGTTGTCCCTGCGACCAGCAAAACTCAGCGGGAAACCATGATCTGGCTGGAGAAGCTCTGTCTCAAAGGCCCAGCTATTGTCGAAAATGGTTCGGCAATCATTTTCCCTGATCGCGCGCCCACGATCCTTGGTGTGTCCATGCCTGAACTGGACACTTTTCTGGACCAGTACCGCGACGTCACGACAAGCTTTATCGGTTGCCCACTCTCCGAGGCGATGACCATGACAGGACTCACGGCATCCGAGGCCGAGGCGGCACGAGATCGGCATTATTCGATCCCATTTGTACTCAAAGATCCTGTCCTTGAGACCCAGCTGCGTGACGCTGCCCAGGCGGCAGGGTTACGCATCATCAGGGGTGGGCGGTTTCTGCACCTGCAGGGACAGTGTGACAAGCAAACAGCGGTGCAGGTACTGGCCGATTCATCGCCTCACTCAACCGTGATGGCACTGGGCGACAATGAAAATGATCGCGCAATGCTCGCGGCCGCCGACGTCGCTGTTGTGGTCAATACTGCCGAGGGTCATCTACTCGAACTGGATCATGCTGCCACGGTTTATACTAAGGCTATCGCACCGACGGGATGGCAAGAAGGTGTGGCACAGGCATTGCAGCATCTCGGTCTGGCGCTAAAACAAGAATCAAACTAATCAGCACTTCCATCGGCAAGCAGCTTCCAGCCGCTTCCAGGACACAGGGAAAAGGTAGTTAATCATGGCAGACAGTTTTCAAGGCGGCAGGATAACAACGCTGCACAATATCGTTGATCGTCCACTTGAAGCGCTGGAAGAGGAACTTGTTCAGTTCGCCTCGGCAACGCCAATGGGACTCTTGCTGCCATCCCTGTACTCGGAACTCGAAGGCCCGGCACTCTCCCACATCGTTGATGAACTCACCAGGGTTCCATACCTGAAGCAGATCGTGATCGGCCTTGATCGCGCCAGCGAAGACGAATACCGAAAAGCTCTGACCTTTTTTAGTCGCTTGCCGCAACATCATCGAATCCTTTGGAACGACGGACCCAATCTACGCGCCATCGATGAGAGATTGCAGGAGCAGGGACTCGCACCCAATCAGGCGGGCAAGGGCAGAAATGTCTGGTATTGCATGGGGTACATGCTTGCACGCAATGAAGTGGAGGCAGTCGCGCTACATGACTGCGATATCGTCACCTACGACCGCTCGCTCCTGGCCAAACTGATCTATCCTGTGGCCAATCCGAATTTTGAGTTTCAGTTTAGCAAAGGGTACTACTCCCGAATCGCGGGTAAATACATGGGCGGCAGGGTCTCCAGACTACTGGTAACACCGCTGATACGTGCGCTGGAGCATTGTCTCGACAAGAATCATCAGGATTATCTGCTGTTTATGGACAGCTTCCGCTATCCACTGGCGGGCGAGTTCTCAATGAAAAAGGATGCCATGGCCGGTTTACGCCTGCCCAGCGACTGGGGACTTGAAGTCGGCATTCTGATGGAGATGCTGCGCAATTATTCAACCCGCCGAATCTGTCAGGTCGACATTGCCGACATCTACGACCACAAGCATCAAAGTGTTTCCCAGGACAACGACCAAACCGGACTCTCAAAGATGTCTATCGACATTACCAAAGCGTTCTTCCGGAAACTGGCAACGGATGGGGTCGTATTCAGCGACGGCCTGTTCAGAACACTTAAAGCCACCTACCTGCGAGTTGCCCTGGATCTGGTCGACAGCTATCGCTGCGACGCCGTCATGAACGGACTGGACTTCGACATACACACCGAAGAGCAGATGGTGGAGTTGTTTGCCGAAAACATCATGAAAGCCGGTGATGCCTTTATGGGCAGACCCATGGAGCAACCGTTTATTCCACACTGGAGCCGCGTGGTAAGCGCAATCCCTGACATTTACCAGCAGCTGATTGATGCCGTTGAGGCGGACCACGAGCGCTATGGAGGATAGTGTCCGCGCCCAGAGTGGGCGAAGTATCTTACGTGACCGGGTCCAGCTGCATCTGGAAGCCATCTATCCCTCGGTCGATAACAAATTGGCAGACCAGTTGCTGGCTGTTATGGGATACCCGGCTGATACCCAGCCACCGGAGCCACATACGAATCAGTGGGATCAGTCCGAGGTGATCATGATCACCTATGGCAATAGCGTGACCAGACCAGAAGAGCGCCCCTTACATAGTCTTGCAGAATTCCTCGACACCTTCATGCAGGATACGATCACTGATGTCCACATCTTGCCATTTTTTCCGTTCAGTTCTGATGACGGTTTTTCGGTGATCAACTACAAACAGGTCAACGATGCGCTCGGAGAGTGGGAGGACATCGAATCCATTGCCGCCCGCTACCGGTTAATGTCTGATCTCGTGATCAATCACTGTTCCGCCCGGAGCGAATGGTTTGAGCAGTTCAAAAGAAACGAGGCACCCGGCAAGGACTACTTTTTTACGGCGGCACCTGAGACGGACCTCACTGATGTCGTTAGACCTCGCACCAACGCCCTGCTTCGCCCGGTAGAAACTCCCGCGGGTACCCGCCACGTCTGGTGCACATTCAGTCACGATCAGGTTGATCTGGATTTCAGCAATCCCGATGTGCTGCTTGAAATGGTTGGCATCGTTGCTTTTTATCTGGCCCGCGGCGTCCGGGTTTTCAGACTGGACGCCATCGCCTTCCTCTGGAAGAGCCCGGGCACGACCAGCCTTAACTTACCCGAGACACACGAAATCGTACGCCTGCTGAGAACGCTGATTGAACACAAACAGCCGGACGCATTGATCATTACTGAAACCAATATTCCGAATCGGGAAAACCTGGCTTACTTCGGCAACGCCAATGAAGCGCACATTATTTACAACTTTGCACTGCCACCACTGCTACTGCACGCCATGGTCACCGGAAACAACCACTACCTGTCCAACTGGCTGATGAGCATGCCACCTGCGCAGGACGGTACCGCCTACCTGAATTTCATTGCCTCTCATGATGGTATTGGCCTGCGACCCGTGGAAGGCATTCTAACGGATGAAGAAGTGGAGCAACTTCTGGGCACCATGCAGTCCTTTGGCGGTTGTATCTCCTGGCGCAACCTGAACGACGACGAAGTAAAGCCGTACGAAATCAACATCAGCCTGTTTTCCGCGATGAAGGGAACCGTTGCAGGCGAAGACGAATGGCAAATCGAAAGATTCCTTTGCGCGCACACGATCATGGTGGCACTTGAAGGAATTCCGGCGGTCTATCTGCATTCGTTCACGGCAACCAGGAATGATCATGACAAGCTGGCACTAACCGGTAACAACCGCTCAATAAACCGCCACGTCTGGGAGGCCGACGAACTCGCCGAGAAACTGCGGAGTCCCGGTTCTCACCACAAAATTGTGTTCGAGCGAATGAAAGCACTCCTGGCGCTTCGGCGCGCCCAACCGGCATTCCATCCCAACGCTACCCAGTACACTCTGCATCTCGGCGAAGGGCTATTTTGTTTCTGGCGTCAGAGTCGCAGACGAGAACAAAGCATCTTCTGCGTCAACAACATCAGTAATGAAGAAAAAACATTTACGCTAAGCGGCCTGAATCTGGTTGAGACCGACAGCTGGACGGATCTGTTCACCGGCCGTCACTATGAGGATTTTAGAGAAACCGTTACGCTCAGGCCCTATCAGTGCCTCTGGCTAACCAATTGGTTACCCCGGTAATGGCAGAATCGATACACGCCATCGACTGGATCATCATTGTGGTCTACCTGTTCGGGCTCATCGCATTCAGCGCCTGGCTATCAAGATCACAGCATTCCCGCAGCGACTACTATGTCGCCGGCCGCGACACCGGCGCCGTGCCTATCGCCGTGTCGATCATGGCCACGCAGTGTTCTTCTAACAGTATCCTTGGGGCGCCCGCGTTTGTCGCTTTTGCTGCCGGTGGCGGGCTGGTGTGGCTGCAATATGAACTTGCGGTGCCGTTGGCGATGATTGTGATCATGGTCTTCATGTTGCCGATGTTCCGGCAGCTCAATCTGATTTCGGTCTACGACTACCTGGAGCGAAGATTCGACCTGAAAACCCGGCTGCTCCTGTCAGGACTCTTTCAGTTCGTCCGCGCCTTCGCTACTGCCGTCACGGTTTACAGTATCGCTATCGTCATCGAACTGATTACGGGGTTGTCCTTCTTCTGGTCGGTGGTACTGCTCGGGGTGGTCACCGTCATCTACGATGTACTTGGCGGTATTCGCGCCGTCATTTACAGTGATGTTATTCAGATGGTCATTCTCGTGTCGGTTCTGGCACTGCTGCTGGGGCTATTCGTAAGCCAGGCAGGCGGGCTGCTCGCCATGCTTGATGCCTTTCCTGCAGATCGCCGCGAACCGCTGGATTTCAGCAGTCACGGCCTTGGAGACGGTGAGGACTTTGCGTTCTGGCCGATGCTGCTGGGCGGCTTCTTTTTGTACGTGTCTTATTACGGTTGTGATCAGAGCCAGGTGCAGCGAGAACTTTGTGCGCGAAACCAGGACGAGGGCCAGATGGCCCTATGGCTGAACGGCATATTCCGGTTCCCGCTGGTCCTGCTTTACTGTCTGGTTGGTGTTGGCATCGGTGTCTATGCCAGTGACAACGCAGGTTTCATCAGCAGTCTCGGTAGCAGCGACGGCAATCCAAACTACAACCTCGCTGTACCAGCCTACATTATTCAGCAGTTGCCGGTAGGTGTCGTGGGCATCGCCCTGGTTGCACTGTTTGCAGCAGCGATGTCTTCACTGGATTCAGTGATCAACAGCCTGTCGGCGACCACCATGGAAGATTTTGTCCGCCGCTTTCATCGAGAAGATGCCTGGAGTGATGCCCGCGAACTGCTTTACTCCAGAGGTCTGACCATTGCCTGGGGCGCACTCGCTTTGTGGCTGGCATTTTATGTTGACGATATAGCAACGACCGTGCTGGTCGCCATCAACAAAATTGGCTCTCTCATCAACGGCCCGGTACTGGGCGTGTTTGCACTGGGATTACTGACAACAAGAACCCACGGCACCGGCGCCTGTCTGGGACTATTGGCAGGTTTTGGCCTCAACCTCTACTGCTGGGAATTTTTGCCCGGAGTCTCATGGCTCTGGTGGAACGTGTTCGGGTTTCTGGCGACCGTTGGGGTCGGCTATCTTTTCAGCATGATTAACCTGACAGGCCCGGCAAGCCCCGGGGCCTCAGAAAAAGGCGGCCTGGTCTGGCACCCCAGCCACTATGCCACCTTTAGCTTCCGCACAAACTGGGTGCCGCGATACATCTTTCTCGGCGTCTGGTTTCTAGCCCTGCTTTTCGTTCTATTCGTTATTTAGACGCATTTTCCGCTTCAAGCGCCTCAAGTGCTTCACGCAACTGCTCGGCCTCGGCCGTTAGATCTGAATACTCTCGAATTTTTCCATTGCGCTGCATATGCATTGCCTCCTCGAGTTTCGCGTGATACTGCTTTCGTAGCGCCTTCGCGGGATCCCGCTTTAACCATCCAAACATTGTGATCTCCTATCTACGCTGGTTATACGGTGAGCCGGGTAAATTGGGATGAAAACGCTCAAAAAAACCTCCTGATATCAGTCCCCCGGGCAGGCTTCACTCTGGCTTGATCAGTTCTTAACACCCCTGGCAGATCATCTTCTCGTCCCCCTCGATGAAGGTCTGACTCGTCCTTCATCACCCGGTCGCGGGGGGAGATCCTCCCCGCGGCCAACCCACTTGAATTCGGGAACCTGTACTAAATTGCCACATTACAATCAGCGGAGGTTCATCATGGTTAACAATCCGCTATGATGGCGCCTCGAACGGAGGATCCTATGAAAAAAATACAACTCTTAGCACTTGTCCTGATTGCCTGGTGTTCCAGCACCCTGGCTGCAGACAAGCCCAATATTCTGGTTATCTGGGGAGATGACATCGGACAATCCAACATCAGTGCCTACACGCGCGGCATGATGGGATACCAAACACCCAACATTGATCGTATTGCCAATGAAGGCATGATGTTCACCGACTACTATGGCGAGCAATCCTGTACCGCAGGACGGTCTTCATTCATTACCGGCCAAAGCGTATTCAGAACAGGCCTGTCCAAGGTTGGCCTGCCCGGCGCTGAACTGGGCCTCCAGGAGGAAGACCCAACAATCGCAGGCCTGTTGAAGGCTTACGGCTATGCCACCGGCCAGTTTGGCAAGAACCACCTCGGTGACAAAGATGAGCACCTGCCAACCAATCATGGCTTCGATGAATTCTTTGGCAACCTCTACCACCTGAATGCGGAAGAGGAACCGGAAAATGAGGACTACCCGACTGATCCGGCATTCCGGGAACAGTTCGGACCACGCGGTGTGATCAAGTCATCTGCCGATGGCGACATTGAAGACACCGGCCCGTTGACCAAGAAGCGTATGGAAACCGTTGACGATGAAACTGTTGCGGCGGCGATCGACTTTATTGATCGTCAGCATAAGGCTGAAAAGCCTTTCTTTGTCTGGTGGAGCGGCACGCGCATGCACTTCAGAACCCACGTCAAAGATGAACTGCGCGGGATCTCAGGCCAAGACGAATATTCAGACGGCATGGTTGAACACGACATGCATGTCGGTCAGCTGCTGGCCAAACTGGATGATCTGGGCATCGCCGAGAATACGATTGTGTTCTACTCCACAGATAACGGCCCGCACATGAACACCTGGCCTGATGCTGGCATGACACCCTTCCGCGGTGAGAAAAACACAAACTGGGAAGGCGGCTGGCGCGTTCCTGCCATGGTTAAGTGGCCCGGCAACATCGAACCCGGCAGTGTCTCAAACAACATCATGCATCACATGGACTGGCTGCCAACTTTTGTTGCCGCGGGAGGCAGCAGTGACATCAAAGAAAGACTGATGAAAGGTGGGGTGAAATCCATCGGGCGGACCTACAAGGTACACCTCGACGGCTACAACTTCCTGCCTTACCTGACCGGTGAAACACAGGAATCACCGAGACGTGAAATCTTTTACTTCTCCGATGACGGTGACCTGACAGCCCTGCGTTATAACGACTGGAAGATGATCTTCATGGAACAGAAAGCAGAAGCGACATTGCGTGCCTGGATAGAACCCTGGACCGTACTGCGTATTCCGCTGATCTTTAACCTTCGCAGAGACCCGTACGAACGTTCGTATTCAACCTCGAATACCTACTACGACTGGTTACTTGATCGCGCCTATCTGCTGGTACCAGCACAAAACTATGTCGGCCAGTTCCTCGAAACTTTTCAGGAGTTTCCGCCCCGACAGAAAGCTGCGACCTTCACGCTGGATCAGGTGATGGAAAAACTGACGACGCCAAAGAACCACTAGGCGAACTCTGTCAACCAGGACTGGTCTAGCCAGACCAGTCCTGGTTCAGTTTCCACCCCCCCGCAAGCCATCAGCCAGTTCAATCGACCCAGATTCCTGACGACCGTGAGGATTGAAAAAGGCTGAGAATGCCCTAGCATGCCCTTTCCTTTTTTCTGATCGACTGACATGAGCGACCTACACCTTCTGCACGAATCTGTTGTTGAGGCGTCCCAAATTGATTCGCTGGGACACATGAACGTCCGCTTTTACGTGGAACGCGCCGCAACCGCACACGGCAATCTGCTTAAGCAGCTTGGCGTTAAGGTGACCGACAACCAGGTCATTCGCCGGGTAGACACCTACAATCGGTTTCACCGGGAGCAGTTCGAAGGTGCGACGTTGCAGACTTTTGGTGGGCTTGTCAGCACGGAAACGAATGATGGCCTGACGGGATACTACGAAATCAGAAACAGCGCCGAGAACAGCGTCGCGGCCACCTTCATTATGACCAGCAAGCGGTTCGATATCGATTCACAGGTCAGCATTCCGATCGATGCCGAGGAACTGCTCGAACCTGATCAGTATGCCGTTGAGGTTCCGGATCATGGACGCCCACGATCACTGTCTCTGGAACCACCACAAACCCCAAAAATGGAAGAAATCGAGCCGCTCATTCCAGGCGTTGATCTGCCAGGCAGCATGAGCGGCAAACGCGAAGGCGTGGTCACCGCCGAGGACTGCGATGCCGAAGGTCGTTTGCGAGAAGAAACAGATCCGATGTTTGTTCTGTTTCGCCCGCAACCGGGTGAAGAACTCCGCGATATGGGGCCACCCCTGCTGCGCGACGAACTGGGCCGCCGTTACAGTTGGGCCATGATGGAGATTCGAACCATCAATTTCGCTCGTCCCATGCAGGACGATGTGATCGTTTCACTCAGTGCAGACGTTAACTATGGCGATAAATGGCGCCACACACGGCGCTGGATCTATCAGAAATCCACCCGGGAATTACTCGGCATCAGTGACCATGCTGCCGTCTGTATGGACCTGGATGCGCGCAAGGCGATCTCCATTCCATCAGAACTCAGACCGGTCATCGAAGCACAGTGCCTCAGGCACTTCGCATAAATAACGCTGGCGGGGATCAGAATCCGTCCCACCCACCTGGTTCCAATCGCATTAGCACCGGCCATCACATCGAGCATCTCGAACGAGCGGCAATACTTTTATCGAAGTACCAAGCAGACAGTGACTCATCTAAACTGACATTGTATTCAACTTAAAAACGCTTACCTCATGATCCTATCCCGATATAGGTTTCGGACTTTTTTCATTGCAGCACTCGCCTGGGTAGAGATTTCCCACGCGCAGTTAGAAGAAGAAATCGTGGTCTACGGTCGCGCGGAGCAGCAAATCGGCGATGCCTCCTCTGCAACCGAGGGTATGACTGGCTACGATGATATCCGCCTGCCGCCTCTGCTCCGAGTTGGCGAACTGGTGGAATCTGTGCCGGGCATGATTGCGACCCAGCATTCCGGTACCGGCAAAGCCAATCAATACTTTTTGCGCGGTTTTAACCTGGATCATGGCACCGACTTTTCAGTCCGTGTTGATGGCGTGCCAGTAAACCTTCGAAGCCATGGACACGGCCAGGGATATCTCGATCTCAATTTCATTATTCCAGAGTTGATTGCCCAGACGCGCTTCCGCAAAGGGCCTTATCACCCCGAAAGCGGCGACTTCTCTTCTGCCGGGGCGGTCGACTTCCGAACCCACAAGGTGCTCCCTGAAACGCAGCTCAAAGTCACAGCGGGCGAAGACGATTTCACGCGCGTGCTTGCTGCGGGTTCGACACAATTTGATCAAGGCTCGATGACCGCAGCCATTGACTCCACGACTTACGACGGGCCATGGGAACTGCCTGAATCGCTTCGCCAGCACAAGGCGCATGTGGCCTATTCATCAGAACTTGCCGGCAACCCTTTCACCGTCGCTTTTAACGCTTACGAAAACAGCTGGGATGCGACCGATCAAATCCCCGACAGGGCAGTCGCCAATGGAACCATTGATCGATTAGGATTTATTGACCCTGACCTGGGTGGTGAAACAACACGATATGCCCTGAACGCGGACATCACCATTGACGAATGGCAGATCGGTGGCTACCTCGTAGACTACGATTTCACACTGTACTCCAACTTCACCTACCTGCTTGAAGACCCGAACAATAGCGATCAGTTTGAGCAGCGTGATCGAAGAGTACTTTCGGGCCTGTGGCTGACAAAAACCGGCAGCACCACCCTCGGCGACCTGCCTTTAAGCTATCAATGGGGTGCGGATTATCAGCGGGACGACATCCGTGAAATTGGCCTCTACAACACAACTGCCCGCGTCAGGACCAATACCATCCGTGACGATGAGGTCACCGAGCAGTCATTGGCATTCTGGGGCGAAGCAGAAATCGAGCTGAATCCTGATCTGCGTATCAGCACAAGCCTGCGTGCCGACCATTTCGATTGGGACGTTACCGCATCAAGACCAGCAAACAGCGGCGATGGCAATGACGAACTGATCAGCCCGGCCATGAGCATCGCTTATCGGTTAAACGAAGGGTTAGAAACTTATCTCAACTGGGGCCGTGGCTATCATTCAAACGATGTCCGCGGCGCAACCATCAACATCGACCCGCAATCGGGACAGCCCGCAGAGCAGGTACCTGCCCTGGTGGCATCAGAAGGTGCTGAAATCGGCCTGCGCCTCGAACACGGACGATCTTTCAACGCCAGTGTCGCTGCATTCTGGCTGGAGCTGGATTCAGAGCTGGTCTACGTGGGTGACGCCGGCACAACTGAAGCTAACAATGCCTCGGAGCGCGTCGGCCTCGAGGTGTCCACGTTCTGGCAAGCCACCGATGAACTGGCGATTTATGGCGACTACACCTGGACAGACGCAAGCTTTCAACGAGACACGGGTGACGGTAAAGAAATTCCGGGTGCCGTCGAGCAAACGCTGGTGCTGGGCGCCAACTGGGTATTTTCAGACAGGTTCAGTACCAGTCTGCGCGCGAGATACCTGGGGGAAGCACCCCTGACTGAAAGCGGCGCTATCACCTCAGACCCTTCCTGGTTGCTCAATCTGGCAGCACAGTATCGAATTGGCGCGGTGGAACTGGCGCTAGAGCTGTTCAACGCCACTGACTCCGATGACAATGACATCACCTACTTCTATGCATCACGTCTACCAGGGGAGCCTGCAGATGGGGTGGAAGACTTTCACTATCACCCGCTGGAACCGCGCACGGTTAGAGTCTCTCTCTCCTATCACTGGTAGTCAGCAGGTCGTTGCTATTGACCCTGTGCGAGGGAGTAACCTCGCTCGCCATCAAAATCGTAGAGATGTTCAGTCTTCACAAAATCAATCCCTGATTGCGCCAATTGCTGCAGCAGGGCAACCACGTCAGCATTGACCACCGGGGTCTCTGCCTGGAATCTGCATCGCCAATGATCTGTGCAAAATGTTTCCGGGATAGACTGCGGCCATACCTGGACGCCTCGATTGGTGATGATCTTCAGTACCAACGCACCCGAGGTTGCCGTGTTCAGCTGTCTCGCCAGGGCCTCTGCTGCAAGCCTGCTTTGTAAAAACACATCGACGCCGACCAGTGTTTTGACCTGCTCGATCGGCTCATAGTTGAGCTTTACGTCGAGCCGATGTCGCGGGTAAGTCACTTCAGGCAGTCGCCTGGGTACCTCACCCAACCTGTCGATCACAGCCTGGGTAAATGATGCTGTGCCAGCGCAGAGTTTGGACGAGCCCGCCTGATACACATCCGGTGTATGCACACCGTCTTCAAGCGTCCTGAGCCAGGCATGGTGCACTGTCTCTGCGATTTCACCTTGACCAAGATGTGCCAGCATCTTGACCGAAGATAACAGTAGCCCGGAGGGGTTAGCGATATCACGACCGGCGATATCGGGGGCCGAGCCATGAATGGCTTCAAATACGCTGACGTGCTCGCCGATATTCGCAGAAGGTGCCAGACCAACGGAGCCGGTAACTTCCGCTGCAATATCTGAAACGATATCGCCATAGAGATTAGGTGTCACGATAACGTCAAAATCATGAGGGCAAGCGGCGACCCGGGCCATGCCAATATCAACAATCATGTGATCGGCTTCAATCTCCGGGTAATCCGCGGCAATCTCATCAAAGACCTGGTGAAACAATCCGTCCGTCAGTTTCATAATATTGTCTTTGGTCATGCAGGTCAGACGCTGACGCTGACGGCTGCGCGCATACTCAAACGCATATCGGACGATGCGTTCACATCCTGGCCTGGAAACGATTTTCAAACACTGGACAACATCCTGTGTCTGTCGATGCTCGATCCCCGCATAAAGATCTTCTTCATTTTCCCGAATGATAACCAGGTCAGTCTTGGGATAATGAGACCTGACAAACGGCGTGTAGGATTTGACCGGTCGGACATTAGCGTAGAGACCGAGAGACTTGCGCAACGTGACATTCAGGCTTTTCATACCGCCGCCCTGAGGGGTGGTCATCGGACCTTTCAATAAAACCCCGGTTGCGCGAATGGCAGACCAGCTGTCGTCAGGAATCCCGGACGTGAGTTCAGCGTTAAACTCCGACAACCCCATCGCCACCTCAGAAAACGCGATTGGTGCTTTTGCGGCTGCCAGAATCTCGATCACCGCTGCGGTGATTTCAGGACCAATGCCGTCACCAGGCGCAACACACACCGGGATAGGCTGTGCCTGGACGGAAAATGTTGTGTTTGGAGCTTCTGTGACGGGGCTTTCAGGGACATGCTTCTGTTGGGCATTCATGCTGGCTTCTCTTCGTCTGTTTATGCGCGCGCAGTGTACTGAAGGGCCATAGTATGGAAAATTCGTAATATCGAAGCCGTCAGTTCGTTAAAACCGTTCTGTTACCTCACTGAGAGCCGGCAGATGATCTGCGCACGCCATCTACAGCCAATCATGCAGCTTTCTGGTCACGCGAGAGTAACTCGCCAAAGTTCTGTCCGCCGTCGCTTTGTGACATCATGCGCAGGATTTTTAACTCGCTAAGTCATTGGCACAAACACATATAGGAGTTGTTACAAATGAGTGAAGAAGAAGCAATACTGGTTGAGCGCCGTGGTCGCGTCATGATCATTACCCTAAACCGACCAGATGCGATGAATGCCATCAACGGCGCGCTTTCGCACGGCCTGATGGCAGCGGTGCAGGAACTGGACGCAGACGATTCACTGACTGCCGGTGTTATTACCGGGAAAGGTCGTGGTTTCTGCTCTGGTATGGATCTCAAAGCATTCTCCCGGGGCGAGGACATCGGTCCTCTGACAACCTTTATCCAACAGGGTTGCAGCAAGCCGCTAATCGCTGCGATTGAAGGATTTGCGCTTGCCGGTGGCTGTGAGATCGCACTGACCTGTGACCTGCTGGTTGCCTCAAAAGGCGCCAAGATCGGCATTCGAGAAGTCAAAGTTGGATTGTTCGCGGCAGCCGGTGGCGTATTCCGACTGCCCGCTCGCGTTGGCGCAACGAAAGCCATGGAAATGGCACTGACCGGCGAACCCATCTCTGCAGAAGAAGCTTTTGAAGCTGGCATGCTGAGCGAATTGACTGAGTCCGGAGGCGCGCTGGATGCCGCTATTGCCTGGGCAGAACGCATTGCGGAAAACGCACCCCTGGCTGTCGCCGCTTCAAAAGCCCTGGTCCGAGCAGCTTCCCAGGGCATCGAGGAAGACAAACTGTGGGAATTGCAGATACCGCTGCAGAAGAAGGTGTTCGCTTCCAATGATGCAAAAGAAGGTCCGACGGCGTTTGCTGAAAAGCGCGCACCTAACTGGACCGGCAGCTAGGTGAAACACTGACCAGCACCCGGGTGCGGCGCAAATTATGCGCCGGGCCCGGGGGTTTTTACATCCGCAAGATAGGTTTAATGACTTCCCCGGATTTGCTATCTGAGACCGCCTGATTGATATCCGAGAAGTCATAAAAGCGAGTGAACCGATCATAAGGCAGCTTACCCTGCGCATGCAGATCCGCCAGGTAAGGCACAAATGTCTGCGGGTTGGCATCGCCCATCACAACACCTTTGATGCCCCTGCCAAAACCAATATGATCCATATCCAGCGGCAGGATCGTCCGAGCCGGCGTCGCACCGACCTGGGCACACCAGCCTGGCCGCCCCAGGCACATCACCGCATTGGTCACGGCAGCGGGGACACCTGAACACTCAACACTGAAATCGGCGCCGCCGCCGGTAAGACCAAGAATCTCTTCAACCAGACCTGAATCAGTCGCATCCAGCGTATGGGTCGCTCCCGTTTCTGCCGCCATTGCCCGGCGACTTTCAACGGGGTCAACGGCGATGATTGTGCTACAACCGGAAAGCACTCCACCCATGACAGCCGCAAGCCCAACAGTCCCCACACCGAAAACAACCAAAGTGTGGCCCGGTCTCGGCCGCAACGCGTTCATCACAGTGCCAACCCCCGTAGTTAGTCCACAGCCCAGTGGTCCAAGTAGCTCAAGCGGATACCCCTGGTTGACTTTGATGGCAGAACGGGCCGGCACAACACTGTGGGTTGAAAACGACGATTGGCCGCAGAAACGGCCATTAATGGCATGACCGGATTGATGTGCCGGTGACGAACCATCCGTCCTGCATCCCGTTAGGTTGCGCTCGACGAATTCGTCACAATAGGAAGGCAAACCGTGCTGACAGCCGAAGCAGATACCGCAGGAATCGCCGGATAAAACAACATGGTCGCCGGGTCCAACATGAGCAACGGCCGCACCAACCGCTTCAACCACCCCAGCGCCTTCATGACCCAGGATCATTGGCAGCGGCAAAAGCACGTCCTGCTCCTTTACTGCGATGTCTGTATGGCAGATACCTGACGCCACGAGCCGCACCAGGACTTCATCAGGGCGGGGTGGCTCAAGGTCAAAGGTCTGAATATCAAAGGGTTCATTGGGAGACGTGGCAAGAGCAGCTTCAATTTTCATCGGGGAACCTCACAATCTGTGCTAACAAAACTCAACTATACTCATGTATTCAGCATGATTGCATCGCTTGTTATGCGCGGGCTATCTGGCTATTCTCGCCCGCCTGCTAACCCCAATCACTATTCCTAGACATGACCGATTTCCGCTGCATTCGATACGACGTCACCGAACCACTGGCGCTCATCACCATTGACCGACCCGAGAAGCACAATGCAATCTCGCTCGAAACCCTGAGAGAACTGCGAGAAGCCGTTCATATCGCTGCTACTGACGAGTGCGTCCGTGTCATTGCTATTACCGGCGCTGGTGGCCGTGCCTTCGCATCCGGCTCGGATCTCAACGAAGTGGCGGAGCGCGATCTAAGAAAAGCGCTGGAACCGATCGTGCAGGGACTGGCGGAGCAACTTGAAGCCACACCAAAACCCACGATCGCGGCGATTGACGGCTTCTGTATGGGTGGCGGACTGGAAATTGCGTTGGGCTGCGATCTGCGTGTCTGCACACCCAAAAGTCTGTTTGCAACACCCGAAGGAAAGCTGGGTATTATCCCGGGCGGTGGCGCGACCGCTCGATTACCCCGAATCGTTGGTCGAGGCTGGGGGATGGAAATGCTATTGATGGGTGAATCAATTACGGCTGAACGGGCGATCCAGATAGGTCTGGTCACCAGAATCGTAGAACCTGAAGCGTTGCTGCCGGAAGTACAGCGGATGGCTGAACATCTGGCGTCTTTTGCGCCGTTTGTGCCACAGTTCATGAAAGCCATGGTGAATCAGGGTATGGAAGGCAGTATTGCTGCCGCGTTATCCATGGAAAAATTCGCCCAGGGTGCATTGGTGCAAACCGAAGACAAAGCAGAGGGTATTTCCGCGTTCCTGGAGAAAAGGAAACCCACTTTCAAAGGCAAGTAATAAAGGAGACAACCGTGATAGGTCAGATTATTCGACTCAAGGTGCAAGCAGGCAAAGAAGCTGAATTCGAACAACTCGTCGGTCAACTCATGCGGGATGTCACTGCCAACGAACCAGGCTCAATTTACGATATACGCCGCATCAAGGGCGAGGCCAGGACTTATTTTTACTTTATCTCTTTCCCGGACAGTGACGCCTACGATCGGTACATGAATGCCGACTACCACACGGATATGTCACCCAAAGCCCTGGCGATGCTCGATGGTGATCCTGAGTTTCAGGATCTCGAGACTTTTTCCTGAGGCTCATCTGACACTGGCAAAAAAAGGGGGCAATCAAGCCCCCTTTCCTCGGTATCAGGTCCAGTCGACCTACGAACGCTAGCTGACAGTCGAGCGCAGCATCCAGGCGTTCTGCTCATGCACACCGACCCTTTCGGCGATAATGTCGGCAGACTTGACGTCTCGCAAAGCCTCGACGCTTTCAGCAGCTGCACGCAAATTTTTCGCAATCTGCTCATTACCTGAGATAAGCATCTCAATCCGATCCTGCAGCACATCGGACTCCTCATTTTTATTGAGCGTCGCTGCCTCGACCATCTCTGCCACATTCTGTGGTGCAAGCAGCCCCAGCGCTCTGATTCGCTCGGCCAACTCATCGATGGTTGCGAACATCTCGCTGTACTGCTCTTCAGTGAGCTTGTGAATGCTGTAGAACAAAGGCCCCTGCACATTCCAGTGCACCCCTTGTGTCTTCACCATTAATGAAAATGTATCTGCCAAGGCTGTTCTCAACACGTCGGCGACTTTAGCTTTCTCGCCATCCAGCATGCCATTTTCGGTATGCATTTCTGTTGTGTGGGTTTTCAGCGTGGGCTGACTCATGGATCCTCCGTGCATTGAATGAGGCCGGGACTCTACCAATATATTTGCGTAACCGCAAATATTGCTATATAAACATCATCTCGACAAAAGGATTAACCATGTCAGATTTAGAAACACTGGCAGCCATCGCGACAGAGCTCGATCAACTGCTGGTACAGGCACGCAAGGCGCTCGGTCCGGATGTAACGATACTCAGACTCCACATTCTACTTAACGTCTATAAAAATGAGGGTTTAAGTCAGAATCAACTGCTGCAAATTCTGGATATGACCTCTGTCACAGCGCTTTCACGAAATCTCGCAGATCTATCACTGCTAACCTCCGGGAAGCGCCCCGGTCCTGGTCTGATCGAACTGCGCTTCGACAGCATGAATCTTCGCCGAAAAACGATTCACCTCACAAAGAAGGGGAAGAGCGTTGTGCAGATGATTCTGCGCAAGAAAGCCACGCCAAATATTAAGACAAAAACAAAGACAAAAACCAACATCAAAACAAAGACCAAGGCTCAGCCAAAACCGAAGAAATCGGCACCCAGGAAAAAAGATCGGTAGTGCAATATTTGCGTTATCGCAAATGTCTTGTTAAGGTAAGCCCCTTTCATCACTGGAGGAACACAAGCCCAGCCCATCAGCTGTAAAGCTGCCGGCACTAACATGGGCCCCTCGCTCGAGGGACGACTATGCTAAACACTGCAAATATTTCATTGCTTACCCCTGCCAGCCACGTCGTGGCGCTAATCACCCCGGAACTTGTCAACCCTGCACATCCAGAACATTCCCGAATCTTTGAGAAAGCAGCTCATATCCAGACCGCTTTTAGTTGTCGCGTAACGGTGCTTCATGTCACGCCCCCTACCACGCTGAAAAGCAATCTTGAGGAATCCCTCGCGCTGAAAGTGCTCATGCGCAGGGTGAACAAACATTTCAATAGTGATTTCGAATCCAGGACAGAAATTGCCGAACCCACCTTCCGGCCGATTGAACGCATCCTTCAGAAGCTTTCCTGCACGCTTGTCCTTAAGGAGAACCCATCGGAACCCGGTGATAAGCTTGATACGACCGGCATTTCACTGCTGACTTCAGGCATCTGGCCGGTCTGGTATATCAATACCGAACCTGATTCGATCGAAGCGGTCAGTGCCAAGGTGCTACCGGCCGAGAAGATGCATCCGGATGATAGGATGACGCGCGATATTGCTGACGAGTTCGGCAAAAAATTCGACTCAGACGTTGAGGTCGTAGCGGCTATTCCCGATGAATCAGATAACAGCGATCTCGTCATCACCTGCGTGCCCACACCCCATGAACGCTCCAACAAGATTTTAAATCGACTAAGAAACGAGGCTATCAGTATGCTTCGCTCTTCCGCCGGGTTTGATCTGCTGATACACCGAGGTCACGCTGACTCAGTGCTGGTACGTGCAGCGTGAGAAACTGGCAAGCTATCGCCGTTATCCCTCTGGGAATTGTCTTTGCTATCAGTCTCTTACTGACCGCGCACTATGGCAGCAAAGATGATCAGGGCGCAGTCTCTAATGAGCCAGCGCCCGACTTTAGCGCCTACCTCGATACCGAGGAAAAAAAACGAGCCTTCTTCGAATATATGCTGCCCTATATCCGAGCAGCCAATGAATCGATTTTGGCTGAGCGCGCGCTCCTCCTCGCCCTTTCATCGAGGCTCGAGACTGGCTCTGAACTTAGTCAAAAAGACCTGGATAAAGTACAAGCACTTGCCCAGCGTTACCGGGTAGAAAACCCGGAGATTGTTTTAGAAGCCACTCTGGAAGTTTTGCTTCGCAGAATCGATGTGATCCCAGCATCACTGGCACTTGCGCAGGCAGCTAACGAGTCCGCGTGGGGTACCGCGAGATTTGCCCGCGAAGGCAACAACTACTTTGGCACCTGGTGCTGGTCAAGTGACTGCGGCATGGTGCCTGAAAAAAGAGATGCGGAAAAAAAGCATGAGGTCACCTACTTTCAAACCACGGAAGATAACGTGCGTTTCTACATGCTAAACCTGAATCGGCACTACGCTTACGCAGCGCTTCGCCAGAAGCGCATGCTTCTCAGAGAAAACGGCGAACCCATTACGGGCATCGAACTCGCCGAAGGTCTGGAGCCCTACTCGGAACGTGGCGAGGCCTATGTCGATGAGATCCAGAGCATGATTCGCTATAACCAACTGCAACGTTATTCACGACCAACGCTTTGACCAATGCCAATGTATCTGACGCCACCCAAAACACTATTTTCAGAGACCGGAAACCTGCGACAAGTTGGCTTTGAACTCGAGTTTTCAGCCCTGCTGGTACCTGAAGTCTCGGATATCCTGGCCAACGCTGTCGGGGGCTATTCCAGGCGTGCGACTGATGCCGAGTACTTTACGCGCGTCGAGAATATCGGCGAATTCAAAATCGAACTGGACTGGGAGTTTGGAAAACAGCTTGCTGCGCACGAGTTCGAGGGTGACAAGGAAATTGTGACCATCGCGGAAGACGTCATCACCTGGATTACAGAAACCGCGAGTCAGATTGTGCCGGTTGAAGTTGTCTGCCCGCCAATACCCATAGACCAGCTTGCATTGCTCGACCCCATGGTTAAAAAGCTCAGGGCAGCAGGCGCGGAAGGAACGAATGTGTCACCGGTCTATGCTTTTGGCGTCCATCTTAATCCCGAGCCACCAGACCTTAGCGCAAGGACGATCAGCAATTACCTGAAGGCATTTGTACTCATGCAGGAATGGCTCGTCACCGCCCATCAGGTTGACCTGACTCGACGCATTACGCCGTATATTGATCTTTACCCAAAAGACTACTGCAAGGTAGTCCTGAATTACGGAAACCAGATTGATCAGACCCAGTTGTTGGACGACTACCTGACGTTCAACCCAACCAGAAATCGCGCCCTGGATTTAACACCGATGATCAAACACCTGGATGCAGATCTGCTGGATAAAAGGCTAAAGGATAGCCGAATCAATGCACGACCGACTTTTCACTACCGACTACCAAACTGCAACATTGAGCAACCTGACTGGCATCTATCGACACCATGGAATATCTGGTGCGTCCTGGAAACCATCGCTGGTGATCCAGATATCCTTGCGTCACTAACCCATGACTATCTCGAACATCACGACACCCTCATTCAAATCGAATCACCACCATGGCACAGCAAACTCGACAGCATCGCCGAGCGCCTGTTATCGGCGTAACCGGTAACGCCAGAACATTCTCCCCATCATGGTTCTGCATCCGCCTGGCAATCTGGCTGGCGGGAGGCAAGGCCGTACGCATACATGTGGGCAAGTCCGTTGATCCAGCGTCGCTCGACGCGCTGGTGATCAGCGGCGGTGACGATATTCACCCATCACTGTTCAACGAAGAACCCGCACCTGAAGTTTTCTACGACGACGCCAGAGATCAACTGGAAATCGAGTATCTGGAAAAAGCATCAGCCCGGGCACTGCCTGTTCTGGGTATTTGCCGTGGCCAACAGTTAATGAATGTCACCATGGGAGGTACGCTGCTGACTGACATCAGGGAAATGAGGAAACTCACGTACAACAGACGTGGCCTGCTAGCGACGAAGACAGCGCACATCGAACCCGAAAGTCAGCTTCGACGCCTGCTGGACCGAAGTCGCGTCCGCATCAACAGTCTGCACTATCAGGCGATTGATCGAATCGCACCGGAATTTAGCCTGGCTGCAACTGATCTCGACGGCTTCTGTCAGGCTATCGAGTCACCTGGACGAAAAATGCTCGGCGTGCAATGGCACCCTGAGTACATGTTCTATCTCGGCACACAGAGACGCATCTTCAAATGGCTCGTCAGCCAGGCAGGCCAACAGATGTAGGGTTACGCTTGCGTCAACAGGCTGGTTGATATGCGGAGTTCACCCTCAAGCGTTCGATGAACCGGGCAGCGATCAGCAATTTCGAGCAAGCGGGTCCGCTCGGCTTCTGTAAGCTGGCCCTGCAGATCAATCTCCCGGTGTAACGTTTCGATCTGCACCGGTGCGCCATCACAGCTTTCACAATCCTCAGCATGACTCCTGCTGTGACTCAAGGTCACCGAAACACGCTCAAGCGGCAGCTGTTTTCTGTTGGCATACATTCTGATGGTCATTGACGTGCAGGTACCCAGTGCAGCCAAAAGATGTTCATAGGGGTCGGGTCCCTGATCACCGCCACCAACCCGCTTGGGTTCATCGGCGAGCCAGACATGGCTATCGGTCGTTACTCGCCGGGTAAACTTCTGGTCAACTTCTTCAACCAGAACATGACCACCAGCAACAACCGCTTTATCGCGTTTGGCACGCGACAGGTAGCGTTCCGACCAGGCGGCGATCACCTCCGCAACATAGGCAGCGTCCTGCTTGTCCGTCAACAGGTGATCTGCATGATCGAGACTGACAAAGCTCTTGGGATGCCTGGCGGCCTTGTAGATAGCTTCAGCTTCGCCGATGCTAACGGTCGCATCCAGGGGTGAATGCATCACCAGCAGCGCTTTTTTAAGGCGTCCTAATTCTACAAGCACATCGGCGGAACGGACATCCTCCAGAAACTGTCTTCGAATCGTGAACGCGCGACCAGCCAAATCAACCTCTGCCAGACCTGCCTGCTCAATGGCAGCCACATCGGCAGAGAATTGCTTAATCACATGATCCGGCGAGGATGGTGCGCCCAGAGTAACAACTCCTTCCACCCCCGGCAGTTTGGCTGCAGCCGCCAGCACGGCGGTACCGCCCAGGGAATGACCGATGAGCAGCTTCGGTGCTTCATAGTTTTCTTCCAGAAACGCCGCCGCCAGCAGCAGGTCTTCAACATTGGATGAAAAATTTGCATTGGCAAAGTCGCCATCGGAATTACCCAGCCCGGTAAAATCGAACCGAAGTACCGCAATGCCGCGAGCCGAGAGCGCGCGAGAAATACGGGATGCGGCCGCTACATCTTTGCCACAGGAAAAACAGTGAGCGAACAGTGCATACGCCCCGGGTTGCTCGGCGGGTGATTCAAGCAACGCTGCCAGGCGGCTGCCATCATATCCGTCGAATTCAAGTTTTTGTCGTGCCATCAAACGCTCCGTGATTTACGCAATAGTCACTGGACACATCCAGGCGATGATTGTTACAACGAAGGTCTTTTAGTGGCTACCGCGTACACGTTTTTTCCGAGAACCGGACGAAACAACACAGATAGCAGTCGACTTAGCGGAAAAACAAATCGATCATAAGCGATCAGCATCGGGCGGTTGATTTTGCCATCAGGTTCTCGCTTGAAGGCATCCAACAGCCGGAAAGCGATGGTCGCGAAATAACCAAGAAAATCCGTATACCCCACGCTTTCCACCTGGAATCCGGCATCCTTCAGTAGCGCAATCAATGTGCCACGGGAGTAACGTCGATGGTGGCCCACCAGATCATCCATACTGGTACGGATGTGATTAAAAGCCGGCACATAAACGAACAACCGGCCACCCGGTCTTATCAGACGGTGAAGCAGCCTGGCCGCCGCCAGGTCATCTTCAATATGTTCCAGCACGTTTAGTGAAAAGACGTAATCAAAACTTGCAGGCGCAAGCCCTTCCAGACTGTCGTAAACCTCGTAGCCCTTACGCTTGAGTGCGACCTGCCCTGCAGCATCAGGCTCCACGCAGGCAATCTGATCGGCTGGCAGCAACAGGGCATCAGTGAACGTGCCAATGCCAGCGCCAAAATCCAGCGCATTTGAGCAGTCGCCAGAGTAACGCTGTACCAGCGCCTTCAGATAGCCATTGTAATTGTGGGCATCCAGCATCACGTCCAGGTTATCGCCGCCGGTATAACTATTACTCATGAAGTTATCGAATTGACGTCAGAAGCTTTGTATCTTGGCACTTTTGTTCGGGTGCTGCGAGAACCCAGGCAGCACCTGTGGCAACAGATTTACGTCTGAAACCCGTCTGGAGGGACAATGAAATTAACAGTCGCGCTCTATGCTTTACTCGCGGTCATCGGCGCGGTCCTGCCGCTTTCCGCGTTCCTGCCCTGGTTGATGGAACACGGGCTGAATATTCCGCTATTTCTGAGCGAGCTTTTTTCAACACGTGTTGGTGCGTTTTTTGGTTGGGACGTGATTGTGTCCGCTGTGGTTCTGATTACCTTCATAGTCATTGAGAGTAGACGCCGGAAAATTGCTCACGCGTGGATTCCTATTGTCTGCTGTCTGAGTATCGGCGTTTCATTTGGATTACCAATATTCCTCGCGATGCGTGAAGCCTACGAGAACAGGACCTAGCCGGAACTACTCAGAGCCAGCAGGAACCAGCAGGTCAGCCAGCGCGAGATACCGACTCGCCGCTTCAGTATCACCTTGCAGGCTAAGCGCCTTGGCCATCAGCCCGTAAGTTGCCCTGTGCCCTGGCTCAATCTGTAAGGAACGCTCAAAGTCACGCGCCGCCTTCTCACCTCTGTCCTGCCTGAGATCGATACGTCCCTTAAGCCGGTATCCTTCTGCGAGCAGCGGTCTCAGTGAAATCGCCTTATCAACCTCCAGTTCTGCCAGGGTCAACTGAGAGGTTTCAAAATAGGCGGTTGCCAGCGCGAGATGCACTTCCGGTGCTGGCTGCAGTGCCAGCGATTTCTTGAAAGTTAACTTCGCCTGTTCATATTTCCCAAGGGCCAATTGCGCAATACCGAGAATGTCATAAGCGACAACCAGGCTGTCATCCCCCCTGATCAGGCCTTTCGCTGCCGACTCTGCCTGCTGAAACTGCCCCAGCTTGAGCCAGGCCCGCGCAAGATCAAGATAAGGTGTGTAATGCTCGTACTCCTTTTGCCTCAACACCTGAATCAAGCTCCGGACGGCTTGCTCAACACTGCGATTAGCACGCATCGCGGAAATCGCGATCAGCGCCTGGGCATCAGCCCGATCAGGTGAAGCACCGAACCCTAAAGGCTTGATGTTGGATACTGCTCGGCGCTCGACCTCAATCGGTGCCACCAATGCCTCAAGATCAAAAGGACCTTTGGCAATCCAGTGATCCGTCATCGTGACATGCACCACATCCTGAGTGCGACGAGTGGGCATATGACAGCTGACGCAGGCGGTTTGTGAAACCTGGGTTTGATGCTGAACGTCGCCATGACAGTCCTGACATACGCCGGCTACTTTTTCCCGGAACTCATCCGAAGGGGGTTTTACGTGGGGATTATGGCAGTCGATGCAGGTCAGCCCTGCCTGCTGATAACACTCGCTTTTCATCAAGCGATAACCGTGATGATTAATCTCAAAACGCTCCGGCTCTTCAATACCGGCCTCGCGCACATCCAGTTGCACGACAAAATCGCTGAGCAGTTCACCGGGCCGAAAGGAAAACTCACCCCGACCAAATTGCAGCGGGCTGACAATCGACACGGAAGGCAACAAATGGCACTGCATACAAACAGAATCCTGCGCTTCTCCCTCCAGCTTTCGAGGATTGACGATATGGGCACGCAGCACTTCAAGGCTGCTACCAGTCAGCGCAGCAGATACGTGTTGGCCGCCTGGACCGTGGCAGCGCTGACAGCCCGTACCTTCAGGCAGGGTTTTCGGAAATCGGGATACATCGCCATAGCTGTCTGTCGCCACCTCGGGAAAAGCGTTATGACAAAACAGACAGTTCCGGGTCACCTCACGTGCCAGCCCTTTATGATCCGGTGCCTCAAACCCCGGTGACATCTCCCACTTCTGATCTTCGGTATACCAACCAATGGGCAGCTGGAAGATCTCGCCATGTTCCGTGTGATGTAGATAGCTTCGCGTTCGGTTACCAGACCCCAGGACCCAGTGGACAGGCAAGACAATTTCATTGTGTACGTTGCCCTGCTCGTCTTCCTGATAGCGCCGGAAAGTCAGCGCATCACCCTCTTTATTGATCTGATAATAGCGTCGGGACGGCGCATGATAAAAAGTCTCACCAAACGCTTCGATCTCTGTTGCGTTAGCAGGATGTTTAAACGACTGTGCCATACCCACATGTTGATAACTGTCATAGATTGATACGTGACAATCGCGACAAACCTTGTCCTGAACATAACCTGCGGCCGCGCCCTCGGTAACCTCAGGCAGCGCATCAGCGCCTGCATATGACCCGGTACAGAGAAGCGCTAGAAAAAGCAGGATTGCGCTGTAGATTGGTTTGACCATCACGGTATTCTATCGAAAAGCTGGCACTTCAGGATCATCAATTGACACCGTCCTGTCCGGTTAGCAAACTGATGCTTTCCCTACGTTGATATGAATATGCCAACAGTTAGTGAACCCTTGATTCTGGACGTCGAAGCCTCCGGCTTTGGCGCCACCAGCTATCCGATTGAGATTGGCCTGGCGCTGGACGACGGCCAGAAATATTGCTCACTGATTATGCCCGCTCCTGACTGGACACATTGGGACGACGAGGCGGAAAAAGTGCATCGCGTACCACGAGACATTCTCGAGACCTACGGCAAACCCATGAAGGAAGTGGCCGAGCAGATGAACGAACTGCTGGCCGGCAAGACAGTCTATACCGATGGCTGGGTTGTCGATAAGCCGTGGATTACCACCTTGTTCCACGCTGCCGGCGTCGCGATGAAATTTGAGGTCAGCTCACTGGAGATGATCCTTTCGGAACCGCAAATGAATACCTGGCACGACACCAAAGATCGTATCGTTGAAGAGATGGATCTGAAACGCCATCGCGCCAGCTACGACGCACTGATCATTCAGGAAACCTACAAGCGAACGCTATCCGCCCCTGCCTGAAGCAAGATTCAAGATCAACGCTGAAGCGCAACCGGAATCACTGAAATCTGATGTCTGAAAAAGAATTCGAAAGGCCGACGAGCCCGCTATCGCTCATCGACCTTTTGACGAGAATACCAAGCTTAACGCCAACAGAGTGGCATTCACTGTCTTTCGCCTACCAGTGGCTGATCATGGTTCGGGCGGCCGTGTTGATGATGACCGTCACCGCAGGCCTGACCGGCATTTTGCTGGCCCTGGCACACGGTGTTTTTTATCTTGATCGCGCAATCGCGCTGTTCATCGGCCTGACCTTTGCGCACGCCAGCAACAATCTCCTGAACGATTGGGGTGACCACAAGCGAGGTGTCGACAGGGGTAATTACTTTCGTCGCCGCTACGGTGTTCATGTCCTGGAAGACCGACTCATCGACGATCGCCGGTTCTGGCAAATAGCGCTGCTAACGGGCGGCATCGCCGTGGGTGCGGGCTCGTATCTGGTCGTTAACACGGATATCCCTGTTTTTAGTCTTATGATGACCGGCGCCTTTTTCTGCCTCTTCTACACCTGGCCTCTCAAACACTTTGCCCTTGGTGAACTCGCGGTATTGCTGGTTTGGGGGCCATTAATGGTGGCGGGCAGCTATTTCGTCATGGCAGAACAGATCACCTGGGAGATCATGATCGTTTCGGTCATTGCCGGCATTGGGCCGACCCTCGTGATTTTCGGCAAACATATCGACAAAATTGACGATGATGGCAACCGCAAGGTCAACACCCTGCCGGTGGTCATCGGTGCGCGCGCCAGTCGATGGCTGTGCATTATGCTGATCTGTCTGCAGTGGCTGCTCCTAGGATATCTCATGGTCCTGCATCATTTACACTGGCTCGGCTTGATGTGCCTCGCTTTTCCACACCTGCTGCGGCTGATCCAGCAACTATTAGCACCACCGCCAGCAGTAAAACCAGCCAACTATCCTGACGACATATGGCCGCTGTGGTATGCCGCTCAAGGTTTTGCATACGCGCGCGCCACGGGTGTTGCCATGATGGCGGGTCTGATCGTCGCGAGCCTACTTCAATGAGCATGCCTGATTCGGGTGTACAGCTCAGAACCGGCGCCAGTGCTTCCCGGATACTGCACGCCATTCTGCTGGAGGCAACCACCCGGTTCCCCGCAGCATTCAGCCCGCTATCCTTCCCTGCAAGTCCTGATCAATTCAAAAAGTCCTACGTGGATATTGTCCCGGCATTTGAGGCATACCGCGTCGCAGCACCGGAGAGAACCGAGATCGCAGTTGCTATGAGCCGCGCGCTGGAAAACTATCTGGTGTTTCGAACCGAAACGGCTGAACACCCACTTCGGGACTGGTTGGCTGAACCCGCCAACCCACGGCGACTGGAAACAGCACCTGCAATATCCAGCAGCGGTTGGCGACCAGAACCTGACTATCAGGGACAACGCTGGCAAAGCCTCCGGGCGTTAGGTGAGCAACTGCGAGAAAGCCACGTGATCAATGAGGCTGCCAGTCAGGCGCTGAGCTGGGTGGAGGCAAACGCTTACGAGCAGTCATTGATCCGACTGAACGACCGAAAAGTAGTCGTCTTTGGTGCCAATGCAGAAATGGCACCCACGGAACTCCTGCTGCAGACAGGCGCCAGTGTTCTCTGGCTGGATATGGCACCCCCACCTGAAGCCCTGATTAACTCACCGAACCGTTCGGGCGAACTCAGCTGGACCAGCGAGGGCGTCAATCTTTTAACACAGACCCGTGAAATCATGGCGACCATCATCGCCTTCGCAGGCAGCGCCCCGGTTGACCTTTGTTTGTATGCCTATGCTCCCGGACAGGCAAGAGAACTGCGATTACAAGCGGCCATGAACGGCATCGTCAATGCTTTACCGGATGACGTCGTTGGCAGTATCAATCTATTGCTATCGCCGACGACAGCAACGCCACTTGAGGCCAGTGATATCGAGCAGATGGAGATTCGCAGACGCGCAGGCCCCACATGGGAGCGTGTCCTGGGGGCGGCGGGCCTGTTAGGGCGCGGTGGTGGTTGTGCAGTCGTCGCAAACACCGGGGCCAGCCGAACGGTGGTTGGTATTCAAGGCGCAAGCTACCAGGCGGCACAGTACCTTGGCAAACTCCTGGTTGCCGAAAGCTGGTCGGCAGTCGGAAAAGTTAACACCGCAGAATCCAAACCGCTGCGTGTTTCGGCCAATACCGCAGCCATTACCCAAACCCGCTCCCTGGATCATCCGGTTTTTGACGCTGCCTTCGGTGGTGCTGCGGCCTTGCAGGTTGAGACGTTTACACCGGAACAATCAAAATGCCTGAACGGTTTGCTGATGATCCACGACTGGTTGAATCCGAGGACACCCGTGCCCGGCGAACTGCGAATCCACGGTGGTATCCATACGCTGCCCTACCCGCTGAACGTCGCGCTAAGAACAGCCGCTGCTATCGGTTTTCTGCGCTCGCCAAAACTGTTGTCAGGCCTTGTGTTCGGCACACGGACAAAGCCGCGCCGTCGCTGAAACAAATCAGGCGAAGTATTGCCTCACAACCGCAGTACTGGCCTGATGGTTTTCGCGAAAATGCTGCCAGGTCTGCATATCGGCGTTAACCGCGTCGAGGCCATGGGCCAGCACGTAGGCATAACTACGCTGAAACGATGTGATTCGCGCCTTTATCAGATCGTCTGAATAGTATTCATCGAATGCATCCGGGTTACCCCAGCCGAGAAAACGTCGGCCCGCCAGGTATCGACCTGCCTTCATGCCGATGAGCCCGATCCCGGCCTGTCGCGCTGCTGCCAGCACATCCTGCAAATCCGTCATGGCCTTGCCATCATCCAGAATGCCTTTACCTTTCCAGTCATACCAGCCCGCCGGCGTGACGGCGATCTGAGCGAGCGAGTAGCGCCCGCTTTCTGCCATAGCAAGCAATACATTTTCGGCATTCTCGTGCGTTGATACACCCCAGTGGCTGACCTTTCCTGCCGCCCGCGCACGGGAAAAGGCTTCATACATTTCGTCGTTTCTTATCATGGACACGTTATTCGCAGCCATCTGATAGTAGGCATCGATATGTTCGACCCCCAACTCCTGCAGGCTTTGATCCAGAAACGCTGACCACTGCCTGGCGGCCTGCTTTGCTTTAGCGGTGCTGACCTCCTCATCCCAGTCAAGATCGACTTCATGATTGGCCTTTGAAATCAGAAAAATGTCATCCCGGTGCTTTTTCAGGAACGGCGCGAGATTCTCCTCCGCATCGTCGTAATAGTTTCGGTAGCCAACATCAAATACGTTTATGCCGGACTCAAAAGCGGGTTCAAGCAGATCGTTGGCCCGCCCTCTGGAAAGCGCAGCACCACATCCAAACACCAGACGACTACCCTCAAAGCCGGTTCGACCCAACGGTCGATACGTCATCGCTGGCCAGTCAGCAACGGAATGCGTGGCCTCATCGCGGGCGGCTTTCACGCTGCCTGTGCGAACCAGCGCGTTCGTCCCTACCGCAAACATGGACAGCGACTGCAACAGTGAGCGTCGTTTTATCGTGGGCGTCTCATCCGACATGATCCTGATTCTCCAAATCCTGTACTGCCACGTTACTGCTGAACATAGCGGGCATCAAGTCGACAAACAGGCGGTCGAGACAAGCGGTTTCATTGTACCCACCGCAAAGAAGGACTATCTTGCGAACTGCCTCTAAAAGGATTTCAGCCATGACCAGGGCCAGAAACGTCAAAGGCGTAAACCACATCGGAGTCGCTGTATCAGACATCAGCCAGGCTTTGTCGTACTACGAAAAAGCGACGGCACTGCCGAGGGCTCAAGTGGCACGGATCAACCCATCGCGACAGGGCGAGGTCGCTGCAGGTTTCCAGCAACCACCGCCGCAGGTAGCGGTGATTCAGGGACCGAATACATTTATCGAGCTACAGGCATTTGCAGGTTCAGCAGGGAATCCTGCCAGCGTTGTTCCGGTTCAAGGTCCAGGTGTCACACATCTGTGTTACCAGTGCCCGGTGGACTACGACGCCTACAGCAAATTCACCAATGCAGGCGGTATACCCGTCAGCCGCGGCGACGCGCCTGTGGATCTTGGTGGCTACGGCGTTTACTACGCCTACATTCGCGATCACGACGGCATCATGCTGGAAGTCGAACAAATCGAGCAGGCGCCCTTCGAGGGAAACATCTGGCTTGCGCACCTGGCACTGGTCACGCCTGATCTTGATCGGTTGGTCGGCTTCTACACTCGATTGCTGGGTACCGAGCCTTACAACAGTATGAACAAACTCACTGGTCCGCGAGCAGACGAAGTCACTGATCTCGACAACGTTCTCATTAGAGCGGCCTGGTTCAATGTCGGCAACATGGTGCTTGAAATCTGGCAGTACGTGAATCCAGTGACGCCTGAACCCAAAGCACCAAGGCCCTTTGAACAGAACGGCTATAACAAACTCGTGTTTGAGGTGGACAACCTGCGGCAGATGTTCGAATCATTGCAGGACAGCGTCAATTTTCTTTCAGCGCCGGTCGAAGCTGACGGTATTGTGGAAGTCTTCGCGCGGGACCCCGACGGCAATCTGTTTGGTTTGATTCAGCTGCCAGAAGATTCCAACCAATCAATCCGTCACCTGCAAGCCATCACCTGGATGTAGACAGCTTGAGGCTACCAGCCGTATCCGGCGATCAGTTCATCTCGAAGTTTTTGAGGATCAAGCACCTTGGCTTTGTCTCTTTCATACAATTCCGGTGGCACATACCAGTGCACCTTGTCACCGTGGTAGGCATCCCAGACGCAAGCGGCCACCGTTTCCGGACCGAGGGTCCGCGATGCGTCCGTGCGCGCCGCGTTCATTCTGGGCAGATCAATGATTTGACGCGGCTCGCCTTTGGCGTAAGCCTCTCCCTGCCAGAGCGAGGTATCAATGATGCCTGGCGAGACATCCGCAGCACGGGCACCATAGCGCGCCAATTCAACGCTCATGGCCTCGGTTAAACCCTTCACGGCATACTTTGTCGCCGCATAAGTCGCCATTCCGGGCGTACCGAAGGTGGCGGAAGACGATGAGGTAGAGCAGCACAGCGAATTGGCCGTTTGCTTCAGCAACGGGATCGCAGCGTGAACGCCATTCAACACACCCAGGAGATTGATATTCACCATGTCCACGACTTTCTGGAACGGCAGCTCATCCAGAAAACCAGCCACGGCAATACCGGCATTGTTGAACATGATATCCAGCCGTCCCCCTGTCGCTTCACTGAAGCTGGCCATCGCGCTGTCAAATGCCTCCTTGTCGGTAACATCAAGCAGACCCACCAGCACGCGATCCTCCAATTGTCGTTCAAGTTCTCGCAGGGCCGATTCGTTCAGATCGAAGCAGCCAACAAACCAGCCACGTTCATGAAAATACTCCGCGGTGGCACGACCAATACCACTGGCCCCGCCGGTGATGAAAATCGTTTGCTCATTCATCTTCTGGTTCATCCTGACTGTAACCTGAGACCACACTATAGCGAGCTGGCTGGATCAGTTCAGCTGATAGGTGGCGAACCATATGATTGAAGCCCGCCGTGTCGGGGCGACGGCCGGGTAGCTAACAGGTATCCTTGCCCGTTTGCTAACAGACGGAGACTCACATGGCCGATGTCATGAGCCCAATGGAATTTACCCGGGGCAAAGCGCTACCCAATCGATTTATGCTGGCACCGCTGACCAATTCGCAAAGCCACGAAGATGGCACCTTTTCTGATAGGGAACTGAACTTCCTGCGGATGCGTGCGGAAGGGGATTTCGGGCTTGTTATGTCCTGCGCCGCCCAGATCGACCCGCTGGGTAAAGGTTTCCACGGTCAGATCGGTGCATTTGACGATATCCATCTGCCGGGGCTGACCCGTTTCGCCAACGAAACCAGGGAAAACGACAGCGTATCCAGCGTACAGCTGCATCATGCCGGCATGCGCTCACCGAAAGACATTATCGGCGAGTCGCCACTGTGCCCTTCCGACAATGAGGAATTTGGTGCCCGGGCGTTGACCCTGGAAGAGGTTCGCCATGTTCGGGATGCTTTTATTGACGCCGCGGTCCGCTGCGACAAGGCTGGCGTTGATGGAGTAGAACTGCACGGCGCTCACGGTTATCTGCTGTGTCAGTTCTTCAGTCCTGAAATTAATCAACGCGACGATGAATACGGCGGTTCATTTGCCAATCGCCACCGTATCCTGTTCGAGATAATCGACGGCATTCGCGCAACCTGTCGCAAGGACTTTACCCTGGGTGTGCGCCTGTCACCGGAACGATTTGGCCTGGCATTGCCAGAGGCGAAGGAACTTGCCGGTATCCTCATGCAGCAGGGTGACATCGATTATCTTGATATGTCGCTTTGGGATTGCTTCAAGACACCCGCCGATGAGGCTCACGGCGACAAAACTCTGCTTGAACATTTCACAGAGATTGACCGCGGTCATACTCGGCTTGGTGCTGCAGGCAATCTGAGGACACCTCAATCGGTGACCGCTGCAATGAATGGTGGCCTGGACTGGGTGATGCTCGGTCGCGCGGCGATTCTGCACCACGATTTCCCCATACGCTACGCCGCCAACGCCGAGTTCGATCCGGTCGAATTACCAGTAACGCGCGCCTATTTGGATGACGAGGGTTTAAGCCCACCATTTATCGAATACATGGATCAGTGGCCCGGATTTGTCGCAGACTCAGCCTGATCCGTGTCGCGCTAATTAGCGAATCAAAACCATGGCCGTTACTGTCATCTGCACTATTGTATCCTGCAGTAACGGCCAACTAATCTGAGAAACAGGCATCCGTTTATGACCTCATCTGTCTACATGATCGGCACCATCGACGTAAAAGATTTCACCAGCTACGCCGAGCAATATGGCATGCCCGTCGGTGCCATGTTTGCTGAAGTGGGCGCAGAAATCATCGTCGCATCACCCGAAGCAGAGGTGCTGGAAGGCGAGTGGCATGGCAACTGGACAGTCGTCGTGAAAGTCCCCAGTGCTGAAATCGCCAGAGAACTTTATCATTCAGAGAAATACGCACCCTTTAAACAGGCTAGAATAGACAGTCTGGCGAACAGCACGACGCTCGCTATTTTCCCCGCCCTGGACCCTTGAGGCATCATGACAGACCCAACGGTGCTGCCAACAGCCGCACCCGATAACAATCCTGAAAGCGAAGCAGATAACGAAGCGCGCCGCGGCTCGCTCCGCCCGTTACGCGCGCTGGTTCCGTTTATCGCCCCGTACAAGGGTACCCTGGCGATTGCGCTGATCGCATTGCTGGTCTCATCAGCGGCGCTGCTGGCCATGCCAGTTGCTGTTGGCAATGTCATTGATCACGGATTTTCTCAGGAGGATGCGGCGAAGGTTGATCGCTACTTTTTGGTGCTACTCATGTTCGCACTCAGTATCGGTCTGTTCGGGGCCGCCCGTGCCTACTTTGTTAACTGGCTTGGTGAGCGAGTGGTCGCTGACCTGCGCAGCAGCGTTTTCTCGCATGTCATCTATATGGACCCGGCCTTCTTTGAGCGGACCCGCATAGGCGAGGTGTTATCCCGGCTGACCGCAGACACCACCCTGATACAGTCAATTTCCGGTGTTAACCTTTCTATCGCCCTGCGTTCATCCATCCAGCTTTTAGGCGGACTGGCACTGCTGGCGTACACCAATTTGAAACTCATGGGTATTTTACTGCTGGTTCTACCGCTGGTGGTCTTGCCAATTCTGTTGATCGGGCGCTGGTTACGCGCCCTGTCGCGGGCATCCCAGGACAGGATCGCTGATGCCAGCGGTCAGGCGGCCGAGATACTCAGCAATGCCCAGACAGTACAGGCTTTTACTGCAGAAGCGCTCGAAACGGCGAGATTTGACGGCACCATTGAAGTCAGCTTCAAAACTGCTGTACGCAGAATACGCGTCCGCGCCCTGATGACCATCGTCGCGACCAGTGCAGTCTTTGGCGCTTTGATTTTCGTTCTGTGGATTGGCGCCAAGGCGGTGCTGGCTGGTTCAATATCACCCGGAGAACTGGGTCAGTTTGTGCTTTATGCATTGATCGTAGGGATTTCTACCGGCGGCCTCAGCGAAGTCTGGGGTGATATCCAACGAGCGGCAGGCGCAATGGAACGCCTGAGCGAACTGCTTGGAGTTCGCCCCGCCATTGTCGCGCCCGACAATCCTCTGCCCTTGCCAGCATCTCCAACGGGCGAACTGGCCTTTGAGCAGGTACAGTTCAGCTACCCTTCAAGGCCCGATACAAGCGCGCTTAACGATTTTTCTCTCGCCATAAATCCAGGTGAACATATCGCCTTTGTCGGTCCGTCAGGCGCGGGGAAATCGACTGTCTTTCAACTATTGCTGCGATTTTATGACCCACAGGCAGGCAATATCCTGATCGAAGGTATCAACATTAATCAGGCGAAACCCGAAGATGTCCGCCAGCTTATTGCCATCGTGCCGCAGGAGAGCGTCATCTTCGGAGACACCGCGATGGATAACATCCGCTTCGGCAGGCCGGAGGCAACCGAGGACGAGGTCATTGCTGCGGCAAAAGCAGCACTCGCCCATGACTTTATTTCAGCATTACCCGAAGGCTACCAGAGTCAGCTCGGCGAAAAAGGCGCGAGACTCTCCGGTGGCCAGAAGCAGCGAATCGCTATTGCCCGCGCGGTACTCGCCGATCCGGCAATACTCCTGCTGGATGAAGCAACCAGCGCACTCGATGCAGAAAACGAACGACTCGTGCAACAGGCACTGGATAAGCTACAGGCCGAACGCACCACGCTGGTCATTGCTCATCGACTGGCGACGGTATTGGAAGCTGATCGTATCGTGGTCATGGATCAGGGTCGTATCGTTGATCAGGGTAAGCATCACGAACTGGTCAAACGCAATGAGATCTATGCCCGGATGGTAGAACTGCAGTTTGGCACCACCAATGTGTTCCGCGAGGATAACCCTGACGCCGTCGCTTCAAGCAGCGTCTGATCCTGATTTCCTCCCGCTGACGGAAAAGGCTAGGATAGAGCTTCTTAAACGTCTTCCTATAAAAGGAGTACAGTCATGGCCGAAGCCTTTATGGCCTACCCGGAGCTTCGACACCCTTTCGAAGAAAAACCGATTCACCCCGACGGCGCCGTCACAATCCTGTATCAGGGGCGAACGATCACGCTGACCCAGACCAACACTGACGATGGCCTGCTGATCAGGCCCGAAGATCTGACCAGCGTTAATGGCTTTCAGCTGAAACCTGAAGGTGCCTGCTATGAGGACATGTGTATTCCCATGAACGCGCAGTTGCTCATCGAACGTGACGGCCAACAATGGTTTAACCTGACGGCCTTCGCCGAACTTCTGGATCAACCCTATGTCGCGGACACAGAGGCCAGCGTGTGGAGTTTCGCCGAGATACCGGCGAAGCGCGAAAACATGATGGTCAACGCGATGGCGCCGGATTTCGAAGTGACCGACCGGCAGGGAAAAGTCATTCGGCTCGCCGACCTGAAAGGAAAAAAGGCACTCATTGTCACCTGGTCTTCATGGTGAGGATGCCAACTTGACGTGCCCGTGTGGCAACAAGTGTTTGAAGAAATTGACGATCCCAATTTCGTACTGATCTGCGTCGCAGAAGATACCGGTGGTGAAGCTGTCGCCGGCCCGATTTTCGATGCCGCAAACCCGACCTATGTACAGGTTGTGGACCAGGATCATATTATCAGCAGTGTTTTTAACTTTGTGAACGTACCCTCTTCTGCCTGGATTGACGAAGCGGGCCGTATCGTTCGCATCGACGAAGGCACCTATTCAAAAGTCCATCAGATGGGTGAGGGCGAACAGGCCATCACGTTTGGCAACGATGTGTACACGCCCGCGTTAAAAGACTGGGTTGCCAAAGGCGCTGACAGTGAGCACGTGCAAAATGCGCAAACCGTTGCCGGTAACATCAGGCAACATTCCGCTGACCAGATCAAAGCCGATGCCGCCTTCAGGCTCGGTAATCTGTTCCGGGTTCACGGCCAACCGGCCAAAGCGGAGCAGTACTGGGACATGGCACAGGCACTGAACCCGGATAGCATTAACTTTATCCGCCAGAACCTGACGCTGTCAGAAGAAGGCTCAGCCGGCGAAACTTTCATGAATATGATGGGTCAGTACATCAGCGAAGGTAAAGACTTTTACCGTCCGCTGGATATTGAGTAACCAGCATTCCGGCAACAGGCTGGCTTCAGCCGCGCATGTCATCGCGCGGCTGGCGTCACCCCGGCTACGCCCAATCCGGGCCTTTCTCACCCCGATGTTTAAAGTCTTCAGGGTTCAAAGCCTGATTCGAGCCGTATCTCGATACGCCGCCATCCACCATCAGCGTTTCCCCCGTTATGAAGCGTCCCGCCGGTGAAACCAGGAACACAACACCATTAGCAACATCTTCTACGGTACCGGGATGCGGCATTGGCGTTTCCCCAATATCATCTAGGACATCTTCATCGTAGGTGTCCTCAAAACCCTCGGTCACAATAGAGCCAGGCCCGAGACAGTTAATGCGAACCTTCGGACCCCACTCGTAAGAAAGACCACGCGCCAGTTCTGCGATGCCCGCGCGTGCCGCACTGGAGTGCGCAATACCCGGGACCCCTCTGCCCATCGCCATAATGATCTGACAAATGCAGCCGCCACGACCATCCAACATCTGTTTACCAAGCGCCTGGGTCATGTTCCAGGTGCCATTCAGGTTTAGATCGATCACGGTACGCCAGCCGTTTGGCGAATAGTCCTCTGCGGGTTGCGGGAACTGCCCCCCCGCATTGTTGATGAGAATGTCCACCTGCCCCCAACGTTCAGCGATGCTACTGGCAAGCGCATCAACGGTTTCCAGGTCGCGGATATTGACCTGCATCACATGTACATCCCTGCCGGTCTCTGCCCTGATCTCTGCCGCCGTGTCTTCGAGCGCTTCCAGGCGTCGCGCGGCAATAATCAGATCAGCACCGGCTCGCGCTAATTCAAAGGCAATCGCTTTGCCGATGCCCGTGCCGCCGCCGGTCACCAGCGCCAGCTTCCCCGCCAGCAGGTCTGTTGAAAAACAACTTGTTGGTCCGCTCATGATGTTTCTCCTGTCGTCAGTGACAACCCGAATTCCTTCGCGATCGCTGCCGTGGATTCCCCAAGCCGTGGCGCATGTCTAGCCGGGGTTTTAGTGCTGCGAGAGAATCGCGCATTCCGTGCAACGTGCCTCATGGGTCCCGCTGCCGGGTCATCCAGGATCTGAATGATCTCCGCCGCCTTAACCTGATCGTTATCAATAATCGCCTCAGGATTCAGGACCACACCGTGCGGGACGTCATGCTCAACCATCGCCGCGCTGAGTGTCCGTGTATCTCTTTTGGCAACTTCTTCTTCGATGCTGCCAGCCAGCTGTGAGAAGTTCATATACATCGACGGTAAATCCGCGAAGCGTTCATCTTCCAGCCAATCAGTTCGACCGAGCGCGCGACACAGCCCCTGAAACTCTCCCAACTGGACACAGATCATGGTGATAAAACCGTCTCGGGTCGCCAGCGTTCGATACATTGCGGTGATATCTGCGCCTGGGAAATCGGGCGTTTCGACGAAGCTCTCGGCAAAAAATCTGTCTGGCCAGATAAAATAAAGACAGGCTTCCAGCATCGATATTTCTACATGCTGCCCTTCACCCGAATTCATCTTATCGATGACTGCCGCGCAGATAGCCTGTGACGCCGTCAGCGACGTGATCTTGTCACAGACCATCATCTTAATAAGGTCCGGCTGGCCATCCTGTGATTGGGCAGCAGCAAACCCGGCAAATGCCTGAATAACCGGATCATAAACGCGGCGGTCAGCGTAGGGTCCGGTACTGCCAACGCCGTTAATGGAGGTGTAAACGAGACCCGGATTGATTTCCCTGAGCGCTTCGTAGCCGAGCCCGAGTCGATCCATAACACCCGGCCGATAGTTTTGAATCAGCACATCACATGAGGCTACCAGCTGTTTCACCGCAGCCACGCCTTGCGCTGTTTGCAGGTCAAGGACGATGCCTTCCTTGTTCCGGTTGAGATTGGTAAACAGGCTACCGACGCCGTTACGGAGTGCCCCGCCCAACCGCATGCTGTCGCCTGACGGATTCTCTACCTTGATAACGCGTGCACCCTGATCTGCCAGAATTGCGGTAGCCAGCGGGCCCGAAATAACGCTGGTAAGGTCAAGTATGGTTAATCCTTGAAGCGGTCCCATCAATAAATTCTCCTGCTAAACAAGCCACATAGAATACAGAGAACCCTGTCAGGGAGCATCCTGTACAGTGGATTTTTCGCCCTTCAGCAGTCAAGATAACCGCACAATTCAGAGGGAATTCACCATGACGGAACTGTTGGGAAACTTTAACCCGATTCTGCTACCCGTGTTTGTTCTGGTCCTTTGGACCCTGGTCATGCTCGGCTGGTTGGCGGCAACTCGCCTACCCTATATCGCCAGTCAGAAATGGGGACCAGAATCTGGCGAACGCACGGCAGAACTCGGCGCGAAAATGCCAAAACACATTCAATGGAAAGCAGATAACTACAATCATCTGCTGGAGCAACCGACTGCCTTTTATGCCACAGCCATCGCCAGCGCAATGATTGGACTGGGTGATGGACTCAATCTCTATCTTGCCTGGGCATACGTTGCCTCACGTATTGTGCACTCACTGGTGCATGCCACGTTTAACAACGTGATGCTCAGATTCAGCATCTTTTTGTTCGGGTCAGTCTGCCTGATCGCGATGGCAGGTAACGGCGTTATTCAAATGCTGGGCTAAATTACAAAAACGTTGCCCAGACATCCAGAGGTTCACGATCTGAGACGAGCGTGTTAACCGGCTCGCTGTCATCCTGATAACCGACGGCCATACCGCAGAACAGCATCAGATCGTCGTCGTAGTTCACAAAGGATTTCACGGCTTCGGAGCGCGCCGCCCAGGCTTCCTGAGCACAGGTGTCCAGCCCCGCCTCCTTTGCTAGCAGCATAAAGGTCTGTAAGAACATACCAAGGTCTGACCACTGTGGCGGACCCATGGCCCGGTCAACGCAACAGAAAAATCCCGTTGGGGCACCAAAGAACTCAAAGTTCCGGGCAAGGTTGGCGAGCCTGCCTGGCTTGTCTTCTCTTGGAATACCGAGCAGCGCATACATATCCTCACCTACCTTGAACCTGGCATCACGATAGGGTGACTTCAGATCCGCAGGATATATCGGATACTCGGGCGCCTTTTGAAATGCCGAAGCCGCCATATGAGACATGAACGAAGGCATCGTTTCCGTTGTGATGACGAAAACCCGCCAGGGTTGCAAATTGCCACCCGAGGGTGCCCGGGCCGATTTTTCCAACAGGCTCCTCAAAAGCCCGGGGTCTACGGGATTGGAGGAAAATCGGCGGATCGACTTACGGGATACAACAGCTTCGGATACATTCATTAACGCTTACAACCTCTGGTTTTCAGTGGTCGCATTGTACCGGCTTTCCCGTGAATACCCGGGATGATCAACGTCATCAGGGGCGAATTTCGTAGAAGGCATTGAAAACATCGCCATCAAACGGCACCGTCTTAAACTGCGTGAACCCCAGGGCCGCCGTCATCTCTCTGGCTTTGGTCTCGTGGAAACCCAGTGTTCCGAGCCCTGCGCCATCCGGTGATGACAGTCCCGCAGACATACAAACCAGCACAGAGAACGAGTAGGCAAGGGTCGCCATAGGATTATCATTGAGGTTCTCGGCGAAGGTGGGCATACCTTTTACATCAGCACACAGCCAGGTACCGTCATTCTTAAGGGACCTGCGAATCGCGTTAATCAGCATGTCCGGATGCGTAGAATCGTGGATAACATCAAAGGTGGTGACGAAATCGAGACTGCCATCCTCCGGCAAGGGGTGATCAATCGGATTATGCAGCTGAATGTTTGTCACACCGGCACTGTTGATATTGTCGCGTGCACGTCCCAGTGCATGCATCGAAATATCGTAGCCAACAAACTCGCTGTTGGGGAAAGCTTTAGCCATGGCGATCGTTGAGGTCGCGCCACCGCAACCGACATCGGCAACACGGGCGCCTGCCTTAAGACGTTCTACCATGCCATCAAGTTTCGGCAGCAGATCCGGCACGAGGTGGTCGTTCTGGAACTTCTTGCTCATCCGCTCGATGCCACACGCGCAGTTCTCTCCCTTGTCATCATAGCTCTGCCCGAGGCCCGTTCGAAAACACTCCGGCAATTGATCAACAGTGTCGTAGATCGCGACCACAGATTGAAACATACCGCCCATGTAAGCCGGATGATTTTCATCGGCCAGTACCGCAACAGCTTCGCTGGTCAGATAGAAGGTATCGTCAGCTTCGTTATATCCGATCTGACCCACGCAGGACTGCTGATAAAGCCACTCCCGCACCCATCGCTCGGACAGCCGGGTTTTATCGGCCAGATCCGTGCTGGTCGCTCTGTTGAGTTCCGCTAATGCCTTGTAAAGGCCAAGCTGATCACCCAACAAGGTCAACGCGCAGTTAAGCCCACCGACAATGCTCTGTGATACCTGACCGGCGAATGCCTGAAGTGCTTCGGGATTATGTGCCATGTTGTTCTCCTCTGACTGAATCTGGGAACAGTCTCAGGAAAACCTGGTGTCGAGGCAAATCAAACTGAAGCGGATGTGACGCAACTCAATTTTTAAGCACAAGCCGTTCAGGTATGAGCAACCTGATTTCGACCATTGGCTTTCGCCTGATAGAGACGGGCGTCTGCGCGTTTCATCCAGGTTTCCACCGTATCGGATTTCTCCAAAAGCGCAACGCCGATGCTGACTGTCAACGGCCGCATCTCAAGGAGTCGTTGTTCTTCAATCAATTTTCGGAGATCTTGGGCAATCTGAACCGACTCGGGATGTGCCGTGTCATTAAGCAGAACAAGGAACTCTTCACCACCGGAGCGAAAGATCTGGTCAACCTGTCGAAAACGGTTCTTCAACAGTGCACCCATCTGCTCGAGTACCGCATCCCCAACCGCATGGCCGAGCTCATCGTTAACGGGTTTGAAGTGATCAATATCGATGGCGAGCAGTGTCATTGGCGTATCTGATCGCAAGAACTGCTGGACTGCACGATTGAGGGATGCGCCCAACATGACTCGATTGCTGAGTCCGGTCAGCGAATCCGTGATCGCAAACTCCTGCAGGCGCTGCTGGGCATCAATAATTGATCGCACAAAAATTGCCGCAAAAACGGCGGTTGCTGTCAGTGTCGCCGCCGAACGAAGCCCGATACCAGATCCGAGTACGGCCCAGGCCTGGGGCGAGAATACACCAACCATAATGACGGCAGCGATAATGGCACTGCGCTCCGGCAGGATAATGAAGCACGCCAGCAAGGCTGGATAGGCCCACATGACACCCACGATACCCTGCGCCTGAATCGAGACAGAAACAAAAATCAGGATCGCAGGCACCAGCACAATGCTGCTTGTCAGGGTCGCTAACCGGTTCCCTCGGAGCAACCAGGCATTCACCGCCACTACAACGACAATCGCCAGGGACCCAAACCCGAGCAGGTAACGACTCTCTAAAAAGTTATTGATGGAAAACGGTGTCAGCATCAACAGCGCTGCCACCGCTAAACCCTCATTGGCCCTTGTGCGATAGTCCGCTCGACGTATCAGGGCATCACGATCATGGTTCACAATCGGTGGAACTAACCTCCAACCCAGGACGCATGAAAGCCATGCGGCACGCGCTGAGGAATCTTGATCCGGGCAACGGGTTCTTCCGTGAACCGTTGCGCATCAATAATGTGACACTCACTTTCACCGCTGACCCGGTTATAAACAAAACAGATCACGTAACCGTCATCCTCGCTTTGCGCGTTGATACGGGGCGCAAAAATCGCCTCGCCAGATTCACAATCTTCGCCGAAGTGATGCATCTGAATCTCACCCGTCTCGTTGTCATACTTCATTTCACCATCGAAGACAGGCATCTCCTGAACGCGGAACCTGGCAGCGTAGGTGTAGCGATTCTTGTAGCCCACGAGATCATCATTGATCCTGGGGAAGTCGCAAAAGAACTCTCGATCCAGCGCTTTGGACAGCACTTCTCCGGTTTTCATATTGAATCGCCATTCGTGCAACTGACCGAGTTGATCCCTGACATCACTGCCTTCACTGGTGACAATACCGCCTCTGTTGGAACGACAAGCCTGAAAAACAACTTCATCACCTTCTTCCCAGGCGTTGGCCACATGAAACAGGAAGCTCTCTTCGATCTCAAACCAGCGGATCGAATTATCGTCACCCACTCTTGGCACGATACCGATACGGCAGCCGTTGTCGGGATCCCAGCCGACAATCCCTTCCCCCGACATCATTTTTTCCAGATCAAATACCAGGGGCAGATCCGGGAAGATGGTGTAGTTCTCGGTAATGGCACAGTCGTGCATCATCACTGGCTTGGGGATAGTAATCTCAGTGGTATGTGAAGCTCGCCCTTGCGTGTTCACCACCGAGTAAGTCAGATACGGCGGTGACATCCCATAGCCGAACGTCATCATCTCGCCGGACTTCATATCAACCTTCGGATGGGCGGTAAAGTTGTGCGTCAGGGTGCCGTCAAAATCATGCTCACCTTCTGTGGTCAGGTCAGGCAGTGATATACGATAGGGCGTGCCGCCCTCCATCATGGCGAACAGCTGACCCTGGTGATGCACCATGGCCGTGTTACCCGTATTTTTCACCCCTGGCATTTCACCTTTGGCGATGTAATCGCCGAACATATTAAGCCCGGGATAGATCCACTCGCCCTTCTCCCGCTCTTCTTTCAGTCCCGCAGAATCGATAAACCGATTTCGATAAGTTGCCTTGCCATCCCGGATATGGACGCCATGAATCATGCCGTCACCGTCAAAAATATGGTATCGGTCTTCGTCGGGCACGTAATAGGGGTTTGGTCCGGTACGCAGGAAGTTACCTTGAACATCTTTTGGTATCTCGCCGATAACCTCGAGATTCTCAGCGGTGATCTCTTCGTACACCGGTTTGTTGTTCCCCTGAAGATGCGGGTTGTTAAACGCCTGCGTTTCGGCAACTGACATGTGATTTCCCTCTGATTTTTTGTTGGGTTGTGATCTGTTTGACTGTGGACTATTGAAAACTAACTAGGGTGCCCAGGCAACCGGGAACACCTGCTCAAATTCTGATAACAACTGCCCGTTAACCGGCTTGTAATCATACAGCGGTAAAGGATCCGGTATCGCCTGCGAACGGCGTCGCTGGTAGTAAACATCAGGACCAGCCCACAAAGAAGCGTGCGCGCGACGGGGATGTGGCAGATTCACGCCACCCCGGGCCGAATGCACCACATCGCCGTGAAACAAAAGGACATCTCCCGGTTCATATTCCCAGCCCAGCACATCAAAGGACTCTCGTGCACCTTCTATATCGGGGACGGGCGGCAGCGCTGGGTCCATAAAGGAATCAAAGTAACTCCAGGTCTCATGCGCCTCGGGGCCGATGAGGGTTTCGCCCGCAGCAAAGGCGGCCTCAACGGCAGCGGCCTTTTCGGGGTCTCTGGCGGGATCCATGCCTGCCAGTGGCCGGTAAGTCACGTTCCAGCGATGGGAACCACGAACAACTTCCATACTGGCATCTCTGGGTACGGGGTCGGCACAAACCCAGGCCCGAACCAGCTGGTGACCGGCAACGTTGTAGTAGCAGGTATCCTGGTGCCAGGCGCTGGCGACAATAGGTCCCGCTGGCTTGTAGAACATCTGATCCATGTAAAACCGAACCGGCGCGCGCAGCGATTGACCGACTATCGCGGGAATCGGTGAGTCATCCATAAGCTGCTGCAGTGGCGGCGACTGGCTGGCTGGGAATTGATCAATTCTGAGCGGCATATCAACCCCGGCAGACATGCCGTCCGGGTGATGCCGGGCGTATTCGAGGCCTGCTTCAAGTAAATCGAGCCACTCGCGCTGAAGGATATCTTTCAAAAGGACAGCGCCATCCCGCTCCAATGCGTGAATCTCTGCCGGCGTTAAGTCTCGTTTTGGTGAAGCTGGCATTCTAATAGCCGCAACAATTGACATGGATCAAAGAGCCTACCATGGCAAAAAACTAGACTGCACTACAAATATTGATAAGAAGAACAGGAGAGGAGCATGGTAGAGACATATACAGGTACCGACAGGTCAGCCGGTATCAGCTATACAGAAGTACTCGATGCAGATTCGCATCCCGTCAGAGATATTCTTCGGGTAGACAGCCCAATGGCCCCGGGGCCAACCACCGTTAACCCGGAAGTCTACTACTCCAAAGAAATCCACGATCTCGAGAAAGAAAAAATCTGGAAACGCGTCTGGCAGATGGCTTGTCATGAAGATGAGATTCCGAATGTCGGTGACGCCTTTAAATATGATATCTCGTCGCTCTCTTACATGATCGTCAGAAGCGGCGAAGACGAATTTCACGCCTTCCCGAACGCTTGTCTGCACCGCGGTCGGCAAATCCTGCACCAGAACGAAGAAAAGCTTTATAACCTGCGTTGCGCTTTCCACGGCTGGGCCTGGGGACTCGATGGTGAATTGCAGGAAGTGCCCTGTCACTGGGATTTCCCCACCGTCACAAAAGAGACCCATTCACTTGAGCAGGTTCAGGTAGGTCGCTGGGGTGGCATGATATTCATTAATCCCGATCCGGACGCTGAACCCCTCGAAGACTATCTGGGTAATCTGGCTGACAATTTCACCCTGTTGCCGTTCGAGCGCCGATACAAGGCAGTGCATGTTGCCAAACGCCTGCCCTGTAACTGGAAGGTGGCCCAGGAAGCTTTCTCCGAGGCTTATCACTCCGTTGCCACACACCCGACCCTGCTGGGGAGTCTCGGTTGTGCAAACTCAAAGTATGATGTCTTCGGTAACTATTCACGGGCGCTGTCAGCACATGCTGTCGGCAGTCCTCATGTGAGCGAGGAACTTGCCGAACATCCGTATATGGAAGCCACCCCCTTCACACGACAGCGACACGAACTCACCGGGAACATCTACGAACGGGTGGAAGAAGGTCGAGTCCGCGTGATCACAACTGACAACCGAACCGGCTACTTTGACGAGCGCGGTAACTTCCTTGATGGCGATCAGTTCCATGCTGACATCCATCTCTGCAACTGGGTTGGCGGACGACTCGCTGAAGGCATGGAAGACGCCCCTTCTGACGTGATGACCGGCACTTTCGCGGAAAAACGCGCCAAACAGGCCGAGGTTCGACGCGAGGGTCTAAGAGCAGTTCTCGGCGATGATGTTGATGGTATCAGTGACGCTGAGTTGCTGGACCCGATCTACTATAGCGTGTTCCCGAATATCAGCCCCTGGGGTTCATTCAACCCGATCTTCTACAGGTTTGTCCCTTACGGTGACAATCCTGAGGAATGTCTGCATGAGTGCATGTTCATGGTACCGGTGCCTGCGGGTGAAGACCGACCAGCACCTGCTGAAAGACAGTTCCTTGACCTGGATGATGACTACATCGAAGCGCCGCAGCTAGGTGCCCTGGCGAAGGTTTTCAATCAGGACACCCTCAACCTGCCATACGTGCAAAAAGGTCTGCACTCTTTGAAAGAAGTGATCTTTGCGAACTATGGTGAAACCAAACCACGCCACTTCCACAAGCTCTATAATGAGTGGATGGCCAAGGACTAGCACTGACTAATGACCGACATGCCCTATGTCGTCACTGAGGCCTGTATTGGCGTCAAAGGCGAAGGGTGCATGGAGGTCTGTCCGGAGTTCTGTATCTACAGTGAACCGGACGATGTCATGTCCTTTATTGACCCCGCCAACTGCACCAGTTGCGGGGTCTGCATGGAGGCCTGCGTTGTGGGCGCCATCTTCCCCGCCAGCAAAATTCCGAAAGCAAGCATCGAGTTTATCAACCTCAACGAGCGTTGGTTCCACAGTAAAACCGGCGTCAGAGAAAGACTCAAAATAATCGTTAGCGAGTCAGACCATTTCACCAATGCACCCAATTCCCCCGCGAAAAGCTGAACCGTGACAAACAGCCAACGACTGCGCTAAGGTCAAAAGTCACGTCTCAGGGCGCTAGCCGCGATGGGCCAGCAACTCAATATTATTCCTGAAGTGCCATTCAGCCTTGCTGACATTAATGCTGAGTGGTTGACCGATGCATTGCGAAGTGGCGGTGTGCTGGATTCTGCAGCAGTGACTGACTTCAGCCATCGAATCATCGGCGAGGAAACCGGATTCCTTGGCGAAGTCGCCATACTGAATCTGAACTACTCGGAACCCGTGGATGCACCATCGACCCTGGTGCTGAAGATCCCAACGGCGCTGAAAAATCGCGTGATGGGCCAAACACTTGGTGTCTACGAGAAGGAAATACGTTTCTATAGCAGCCTGAGGTCTCAAATCAAGGTCAGGTCGCCAGAACACTATTACAGCGCTATGAGCGCTGTTGATGAACCTGCGGTCGTACTAAAACGTCTGGAGAACCTGAACCGCCTGCCGACACCCGTGATCGCGATACTGGCACTGGTCGCCAGATTTGTCTTTGGTCTGATGCCGAGAAAGTACGTGCTCCTGATCGAGGACGTTAGCCGGTATCGACTTGGAGATCAGTCCAGACAGTGCAGCGACGCGGACATCAATGCCGCGCTTTCTGCCATGGCCACACTGCACGCGCAATACTGGGAGTCCAGGGAACTGGAAAACATGACCTGGATCGCGCCCGTTATCCATACCGCCAAACTGGTTCAGATGGTTTATCTGCAATCGGTGAACAAATACCTGAAGGGCAGCGGAGACGCTTTGAACGCTCGTCAGAAAAGCCTGATCACATGGCTTAAGGAACATGGGATACAACTCACGGAAGTGCTGGGGGAATCTCCAAAAACTCTTCTACACGGCGACTTTCGACTCGATAACCTTTGCTTCGACGACGAGTCGGGAGAAGCCATGCTGCTTGACTGGCAAACCATGACCAGCGGCTCCGCGGGCATGGATCTGGCCTATTTTCTATCCGCAGCGATGCCGCTCACGGCCAGTGACCAGGACGTCGATGACGCCATTGCGTTCTACCGGCAAGCACTGGCGCAACAAGGCGTCACGATCGGTTTCGACGAGATAAAATGGCTATATGAAGTCGGCATGCTGGCCATGTTGCATCGCATCGCCCCGATCCTGTTTCAGGAACAGTTGGAACTGGGTACAGATCGTGGTCCTGAGATCATGCGTAACTGGATCGAGAAGACCTATCGACGACTCGAAAGTATCGATTTCGAAAACATTCTGGATCGGCGACCCAGGGCTTAGGTTCAATCCTTTGTCAGGACCAGTTGAACGTCACGAAAGCTGATGCTGCCCTCTCCCAGGCGCTGCAAGGCAAGCATGCCCGATGTCAGCTGCAAACCTTCAAGCGCCGCCACCCGTTCCCCGTTCAGATAGACAGTTAACGCATCGCCCGATGCGATAATCCGGTATCGACTCCATTGACCCAGCGTATCAATCACCACGCTTGGTTCAGCCCGGGTAACAACAGCACCGGTACGAAACGCCTGATTCGGGTGATTATCCCAGATGTTAATCTCGAGACAGGTTAACGGTGTGATGTTGTCGGGATCCTGACAATGAACAAAGACCCCAGAATTCACGTCGGGATAAGCAAGAAACTCCAACGTCAGTATGAAGTCCTGATAGGGACGATCACTGACCAGATAACCGTCGCCACTGCTGGCAGTTATCTTCTGGTCTGTCAGTTGCCAATTTGCCTGACCCCGTTGCTGCCAGTTGATATCTGCCACCGTCAGGGGCGGCAGTGCCGCACAACCGCTCAGCGCAATGAGCAAAACAAATCCGGCAAGCCTCAAGTCATACCCCGGCGCTATCCAAGTCAAAGATCAGGCAATATAACATCGATTTATCAATGGTTTACAAACCTAGTGGGCAGCCCGTATGGTGCGCCCTTCTACTGATATTTGGGTCGGTCATGGCAAAGCGTGTATACCTGTTTAACGAAGGCGACCGGAATGATCGCGATCTACTGGGCGGCAAAGGTGCGAACCTTTGTGAGATGACGAGAATGGGGTTACCCGTACCCTTCGGATTCATCATTACGACGCGGACCTGCCAGGAGTTCTTTAACGCGGGTAACCGCTTGCCTGCGCAACTGCCGACTGAGTACAACGTCGCGCTGAGGCTGGTCGAAGAAAAAATGGGCGCACAATTCGGCAATCCTGAAAACCCACTCCTGTTCTCGGTTCGTTCCGGCGCACCGGTTTCCATGCCTGGCATGATGAATACCATTTTGAACCTGGGCCTGAACGACGAAATTGCTGCGGGTCTGGCTAAGAAAACTGATAATCCGCGATTTGCCTACGATTCATATCGCCGTTTCATACAAATGTATGCAGATGTCGTTCAGGGGATTCCGGGAGAGCGCTTCGAGCACGCGTTAGAGGCGTACAAGTCCGAACACAATAAGCCGCTTGATACCGACATGAATGCAGAGGACTGGCAGGCGATCATCAAAATCTTCAAAACACTGACAGAATTCCCCCAGGACCCGGCCGAACAACTAAAAAGAGCCATTGAAGCCGTGTTCCTGTCATGGAACACCCCCAGGGCCGTGGTCTACCGGGAGCTGAATAATATCCCCGAGTCGCTGGGCACCGGTGTCTGTGTTCAGGCCATGGTATTCGGCAACTTTGGCGATGACTCAGGTTCTGGTGTGGCCTTTACAAGGAATCCGTCAACCGGAGACCAGGTCTTTTTTGGTGAGTACCTGAGCAACGCCGCCGGCGAGGATGTGGTTGCCGGTATCAGAACCCCGGAGCCCATCAGCTCGCTGCAGGAGAAGCTACCCGAGGTTTACGATCAGCTGTTTGAGACACAGGCGCGGCTGGAACGCCACTACCGTGACATGCAGGATATCGAGTTCACCGTCCAGGAAGGCCGCTTTTATATGCTGCAGACACGAAGCGGCAAGCGGACGGGCAGAGCGTCTATCAAGATTGCGGTAGACATGGTCAACGAAGGGCTGATTGACGAGAAAGAAGCGCTGATGCGCGTGTCACCGGAACATGTTGAGGCTTTTCTGCATCCTATGGTTGATCCAACCAAGAAGGACAACATTATTGCCAGCGGCCTGCCAGCAAGTCCAGGTGGCGCCACGGGTCAGGTTGTCTTCTCCGCTGACGAGGCTGTCGAAGTTAACAAAGATGGCACAGAGGTCATTCTGGTCCGCAGAGAAACAACCCCTGAAGACATCCACGGCATGAAGGTTGCCGCAGGTATTTTGACGGAACTCGGCGGCATGACATCTCACGCCGCCGTTGTTGCCCGGGGAATGGGCGTCTGCGCAATCACTGGCTGCAGCGACCTGACAATTGACTATGAAAACGGTCGGGTGAAGACCCGCGACGGTCACGAATTTGGCCGGGGTGATGTAATCACACTGGATGGTTCAACCGGCGACGTCATGCTCGGTGATATTCCAAAGACCGAGGCATCCGGCAGCGATGACTTTCGTATCCTGCTCAACTGGGCCGACAAGTATCGCCGCCTGAAGGTCAGGGCCAATGCAGAAACGCTGGAGGACGCCACGAAGGCACGGGAACTCGGTGCCGAGGGTATTGGTTTGTGCCGGACGGAGCACATGTTCTTTAGTGCCGATCGTATCGACCAGATGCGCGGCATGATCCTGTCGGAAACGTTAGAAGAAAGAATGAAGTACCTGGATGCCTTGTTCGAATTCCAGAAGGCAGACATGAAATCCCTGTTTGAGGTGATGAACGGGCTGCCGGTAACCATTCGCCTGCTGGACCCACCACTCCATGAGTTCTTGCCTCATGGCGACGAAGAAATCAGTGCTTTGGCCGGCCGGCTGGGTAAATCCGCTGAAAAGATACACGAGATACAGCGCGGTCTCATGGAGGTGAACCCGATGCTGGGTTTTCGCGGTTGCCGGTTATCTATTGTCTATCCGGAAATCACAGCCATGCAGGTTAAGGCGATTATCAGCGCCGCCATAGAAGTGAAAAAAGCAGGTCTGGAGCCGATTCCGGAAATTATGATTCCTCTGGTGGTTAATGTCCGCGAAGTCAGGCAGATCACTGAAATTATCGAAAGCAGCGCTCTCGAAGTTATCAGCGAGGCATCCATGTCAATCGCCTATCGGATCGGTACCATGATGGAAACGCCACGCGCCTGCATTACCGCTAAACGTCTGGCGCCAGCAGTAGAATTCATGAGTTTCGGCACCAACGACCTGACCCAGATGACCTATGGTTTTTCCCGCGATGATGCTGCCAAGTTTGTGCCAGACTACCTGGAGCGAAAGCTGATTGAGCAGGACCCGTTTGTATCCCTGGATGACAGGGCCGTTGGCAGACTGATGCAAATGGCCATTGAGGATTCACGTGCCGCAAGACAAGGGATCAAATACGGTATCTGCGGAGAGCATGGTGGAGACCCCGTCTCCATCCAGTTCTGTCATGAAATTGGCCTGCACTATGTCAGTTGCAGTCCTTATCGGGTACCTGTTGCTCGCATCGCGGCTGCGCAGGCAGCGGTCGGACAAGGAGGCTAAATATGAAAGCCGCTAAAGTCATTGGTATTCTGCTGGGCATCTACGTTGCCATCGTCGTGGTCTTTGAATCATTGCTTGGCTACTACCAACCGCAGAACGAATCCACTCTGGTGCTGACAACCTTTGAAGGCAGTGAGCCCAAACCACGCGTGCTGACCCAGATCGACATCGAGGGCCAACCCTATGTTGCTGTTAATCACTGGCCAAGGCAGTGGTACAACCGCCTGCAGGAAAACCCAGAAGTTGAAGTGACTATCGGCGATGTGACGGCTGAGGGCTACGCCCGAGTGGTCACAGATCAGGCTGAGTTCCAGCGTCTGAGCGAGGCAAGGCCTCTGGGCCTGGTGTTTCGCATACTGACCGGCTTTCCCCCCAGGTACTTCGTCAGGCTGGATCTAGATAGTGATAGCTGAGGTTTAGCTGTCAGCAGCTGAATCCGTTACACAATCACGGTAGGACTGACTGTCAGACAGGGTCAGCACCGCTGCTTTTCCTTTTCCGGAAAACTCAACCTGACCTTTGCTGTATCGCATACCCGATGCCGCCCGTTGTCTGTCGAGAGAATAAACCGCGCCCGTTTCCAGATCAGTGACGTCCGCTGACTCACCATCAAACACAATCGAGAACTGATAGCCCCCGTCACATTGATAAATCAAAGCATCACTTGTTTTGAGATCACTTGTCTTGAGATCACTGGTTTTGGCGGTCAGGCAACGCGGTTTCTCATATTGTGCACACGCCATTCGCGTGCATAGACCCATCTCCATACCCGGCTCTTTACGGCATCGATTGCAGCCATCGAAGTACGCCGTGCAGGCGTCGGGAATCATCGTTTTCCAGCTGTTTTGATCATAGATCTGCGCTTTCTGGATAGCAGCCTCACTGGTTTGGCGCGGCTCGTCGTCGACCGTGGCCGCCGTGCAACTCATCAGCACCAGCATCCAGATCAGTAACAGCACAGAACTTTTCTGGGACATGCCCTTTACTCCTCCGAGCTATTCGACACTTCAAGCGCCAACAACAAATTGCCGGCCATATGGTTATAGATACCGTAACCTGAACTCAACAACAGCATACCGTTGTGCGCCATGGGTCCCGCTGCCCCCCCCATAGAGCCGCCAATGGCAGGCTTACCGGTGATCGAAGGATACTCGTTAGCCGTGGTATCAAGCGTCCAACGGATTTTGCCATCGCTAACATCATACGCCCGGGTAACGCCATCCATACTGCCGGCAACAACCAGGTCGCCAATGACCGTGGCCACCTGAGATATACCGGGGTGACAGAAGTCACGGCCAGCACATTGATCTTCATGAACGACTGACCACATCAGCTCACCGGTATTGGCATCAATCGCATGCATACCAGGCTGGTCAGGATCAGGATAAGTGCGCCCGTCTTCCATATCACTGACCGGTACCAGAATAACTTCGCCGCTGACCGCAATACCAAAGTGGATACCCCCCTGAATACCACCACGACCCGCGCGGGTCTGCCAGATCAACTCACCGGTTTCTGCATCAACCGCGTGAACCATGCCGGATTTCTGCCCGGCAACAACTATTCTGCCGTGATCTGTGGTTTCCATCACCACTGAGGCACCGCCAAAATCAAAATCGGGACCATCTTCTTCGGGACAGTTATCCGGTCTGGGGGTATCGCAGGAAACATTCCAGGCATCATTGGCCGTCCCCTGAAACACCCACTGAATTTCCCCTGAATCAAGGTCCATGGCAATCAGTGCGTCGCTGGTACCCGTGGCAGGCGAGGACATGTTCTCGCCCGTGCCGACGATGACGTGTCGGTTGACGACATCAATGGAAGGACTGTTCCAGACGGTGGCGCCTGATGGTCCGATGATGTTGGTGCCTACCGGATTCTGACCAAAAATCTCGGGCTCTTCCAAAATGGTGTAGGTGCGCCATTGCTCTTCACCGGTCATCCCATCCAACGCCAGCACGGAACCACGGAAGGTGCAGCAGGCATAATACGGGTCAATGGCATTGCTGACTTCAAGCGAAGACAGCGGCACATAGAGTGTTCCGTCAAAGGGCGTCGGCGCACCCGTAATCGTCGCATTGGGGTGATCATCACCCCGAATCTTCCATACCTCGGCACCCGACATGGCATTCAGGCCATAGACATTACCCAGAACATCGCCAAAGTAAGCCATGGCACCGGTTGCAAACTCTTCCACCGCGATCGCCGTCCGAACCTCGGCAGATGCCTGATAACGCCAGACCGCGCAACCTGTATCCCTGTTCAGAGCGTAGACGCCGCCAGAGTGGGCGCCCACCAAAACCAGATCACCGGCAAAGGTGGGCTGTGAACGGACTCGATTGGCACCGGGCATCGCAATGGCCCACTTCGTCTCTAACTGTTGCACATTGGCCGAAGAGATACCCGCCTGCGCCGCGCTGATATCCCGCTGGTTGGCTATGCCCAACCCCCAGTTACCACCGACAATTTCTGCACCCTGTCTGAATTCATCCGGGGATTCGCACATGGGAATACTCGCCGCTGCGCCGCCCAGCACATCACCACTCAGATACTCAGCTACATCCTGTTGCTCTTGCGGCGTCAACACTGACGCCTGGGCCTGCATAACGCCATCAGTCATTGACAGCAGAATGGCATCGGGCGTCATCAGCGCGACCATATCCCGATGCGGCGCTTTCTTGACCGTCCCATCGTGGCAACTGGCACAGGCCCGCTCGAAAGCCGCTTTACCCGGCAGGTCTTCCTGGGCAAGTCGCTGAATGGGTTGCGAATTTGCATTGTTGAGTTCACTTTCTGCTGCCGCGTCGCGTGCGGCATCTTCCCCTCCGGGGGCATCACAACCAAAGAGAATAAGAGAAAGCAGGAAAGTAAAAATACGCATGGGCAGGCTCCGGATTATTATTGTGTGATTAGCGGAACAACAACTATCACCGGACCATACACGATCTGGCTGGATGGTGCGAAATCCCCTGAGCTGGGGGCAACTGGCCAGAGAACAGGCGCAGCTAAACGACAGGCGCAGCTAAACGACAGAGCCCAGCCAACCGGCGAACATGAAGGCAACCACCAGCAGCGCCAGATTGACCCGCAGAAACTTGAGCGCAAACAAGCCTGTCAGCACCAGAGCCATATCCCGGTGACTTAAGACGCTGGTCAGAAAAACCGGGTCATAAAGTGCCGCAACCAACAGCCCCACCACAGCCGCATTGATACCCTTTGAACCACCCGCAAGGACTGGATGTTCAGCCATCGAATGCCAGACATCGTGAAAAGCCAGGAGCAGCAGAAATCCGGGCAGGAACACAGCGAGCGTTGCGACAATCGCGCCTGTGAGTCCGGCCAGTGAACCACCGAGGTAAGTCGCCATCGTAAACATCGGCCCCGGAACCGCCTGGGCCGCGGCATAACCTGTCAGAAAAACCTCACGCCCAAGGTCATCGGCGATCAGCGGTTCCAGCAGGGGTAACACAACATGACCACCACCAAAAACAAGGCTCCCGGCAACAAAAAAGTCCCGCGCCAGCTCCGACCAGATAAATCTATCTGCCAGCGCCGGCACCAGAAGGCAGATCAGAAACACAACAAAGAGCCCCAGCGGTAACCAGGCCGGTCGTCCCGTTACGACCGCAACCTTAACCTTCGTCTCCACGCGCAGGAGCAGGCCACCCACCAGACCTGCCAAAAGCAGGACAGCCAATTGAGGCAAAATGCCGGGAATCAGCAGCAGGCTGGTGACAGCAAACAAAGCGATCGCTGTCGTCGGTAAATCCGGACAAAAGGTTCGAGACATGCCAAGACAGGCATCGGCCACGACCACCACCGCCAGCAGTTTCAAGCCATGCAGTACGCCCGCATACCAGGGCTGGGCTGCCAGCAGATCACCGGAGGTCATCAGCGACAACATCAACAGGAAAGAAGGTAAGGTAAAGCCCAGAAAGGCGGCGATGGCGCCAGCAAGACCGGCGCGATGCAACCCAATGGCAAAACCCAACTGACTGGAGCCGGGTCCGGGCAAAAATTGCGACAGACTGACCAGTCGACCGAATCGCGCTTCATCAAGCCAGGTGTTCTCTTCTACAAAGGCCTTACGGAAGTAGCCGATATGCGCAGCAGGTCCACCAAAGCTGGTGCAACCCAACAGCAGGAAGCGCCAGAAAACTTCCCAGACACCCGTCAAACGATTATCCGAGTTCACCCGACCCGGAAACCTCAGGAGCCGACAATGCCGCCATCTTTGCGACGGATTGCAAGGGTACAGTCTCTTGGTACGGTGACACCGTCTGTATTCGCCGGGAAGTTGGTCAGAGATGGGTCACCGTAACCGGGATGCTGAACATTCACAAACAGGGTGCGCCGGTCAGGGGTTGTGGTCAGTCCTGTAATCTCACAGGCGGGCACACCGGACAGTAACCGGGCAACTTTACCCGTCTCAGCATTCGCCACCAGCAATTGATTGTGCATACCCGCATCCTGCTTGCCGTCGGTTGCGATAAACACTCTGCCGTCCGGGTCCGCCCAGAGACCGTCCGGACTACCGAAGCCTTCTTCGCTCTCGTACTGATCTGCCGCCATCATGAAAATGTCCCAGGTGAAACGGACACCAAGATGATCATCCTCATCTCGCCAACGGATAATGTGTCCATGGGGATTGGGTGCCATCGGATTAGCGGCGTCAGTCTCCTGTCGCTCACTGTTGTTGGTGAGGGTGCAGTAGACCTGACCGTCCGGGGCCACCGAGGTCCATTCAGGTCGATCCATTGGCGTCGCCCCAAGCATGGTTGCGGCCAGTCTGGCATGGATCAGCAGCTCAGCCTGACTGTTGAAGTGCGCGGCCAGACGTTCGTCTTCCAGGGTCAGCGGCAACCAGTCGCCGCTGCCATCAGCATTAAACCGCGCAACATAGAGCACACCCTCATCGAGAGGGCTCCTGCCTGCAGCCCGCATGACCTGCCAGTCATCGGCGGAGACAAACTTGTAAATGAATTCGAACCGCTGATCATCTCCCATATAGGCAACAGCCCGCTGACCTCGCCCCACGGTAATCGCCGCACCTTCATGCTTGAACCGTCCCAGTGCAGTCCGCTTGACCGGCTTGGATGCAGGATCTTTAGGGTCAATTTCTACCACCCAGCCGAATCGATGACGTTCCCCCGCATAAGCCGGGTTACTCAAATCAAATCTCGGATCAAAATCCTGCCAGCCATATCTGGCGCCCATCGCGTTAAACCCGTAACGCGCTTCCGCGTCACTGGGTTCATAGTCAGCGGTTGCGCCAAAGTACAGATTAAAGTTTTCTTCGCAGGTCAGATAAGTACCCCACGGGGTCTGACCGTTAGAACAATTAGCGAAGGTGCCCTCGGGTAGATTGCCGGCCAGATTTTGAAGCCAGGCATGCCCTGCTGCAGGGCCACTGAATGCCACCTCCGTGTTGGCATGGATGCGTCGGGCATAGGCGCTGCGTATTCTCTGCCAACGACCATCACGATTCTCTATTTCAACGATACCCACGCCATGCGCGTGCTGTGAAGCCCTGACCTGTTCAAGAGATGTGGGTAAATCAACACCCAGTACCTGCTGGTTGCGACCGAACTCATGATTGATGGTCAGCAAGCCACGCTGCCCATCCTCAGACAGCGGAAAGTAGGTCATGCCATCGTGGCCGATACCCATCTGCACGGCCTGATCCTCTGCCGAAGGCGGCCATTGATAGGCAGGACCATCAGGTTGCAGGGGCATACCCCAGGGTGCGAGAACCTGATATTCATAGTCAGCAGAAATTGTCGGCATCTTGCCTTTCGCTGACGCGCGCAGCACAGGCTGAAACCCAATCAGTGATTCAGCGGTGGACCCCGTCGCTGAGGTCGGCGTTGAACAACCGGGTAGAGCAAAGCCTGCCGCCATAACAAGGCCACCTTTCAGAACGCCACGTCGCGTGACAGCACTGGTCAATGTTTCTTCTTTCATGATGAGATTCCTGATTCCAGACAGGCATTGTGACAGCCTGTCGTTAACAGTGAATAAAGAGAGCCTGGACAATTAGCCACATGCACGACGCAAACGATCGTTGACAGCGGCCCATGACTCAAGGGCCGGCGGCGCCTCCACCAGAATCCCCGGAAGGTTTAGCTGATCAAATTCTGCCAGGGCGCGATACAAACCCTGGCCGTATCCTGCGGGGTCATCCGGCAGCCGCCTGACCCGTGCTGATGCGCCTGAATCCAACTCAGCGGCAATGTCATCAGACCAAATCAGCAACCCGAAGGCATGACCACTGGCAGCCAGCAACTCAGCGCGCGTCACGCATCGCAGCGGTGTCCTGGGTTTATAGTGGGCTGCAACATTTCCCGGGACAGCCACATCGTGGGTATCCGGGAGCAGCACAGATGTACCCAGCGTCGCGGCCAGCGCCGCCCGCGAAACAGGACCACTGCGCAGCACCGTGGGCGACATCGAGATCAGGTCGACGATTGTGGACTCGAGCCCGAATTCACAACTGCCGCCATCCAGGACCGCTGCAATTCGACCATCAAGACCGTTAAGTACCTGCGCTGCGGAGGTCGGTGACAGTTGTTTGTAGGGATTGGCAGACGGCGCGGCAAGCGCGGCATCCAGCGCCTGCAGTACTGACAAAAACAGCGGATGCGCGGGGACACGCAGTCCGATGGTTGCCAGACCGCCTGTCACAACGCCGGAAACGCCGGGTTTCTTCTTCAGAAGCAAAGTCAGAGGACCTGGCCAGTACTGTTCGGCAAGCCGCCAGGCCGTGTCGGGAATCTCCATCGCCCAGTCTTCCATGTGAGCTGCTGATGGCAGATGTACGATCAAAGGATGGTCAGCTGGCCGATTTTTTGCCGCAAATATCTTACTAACTGCCTCGTCCTGCGCCGCCATGGCTGCCAGGCCATAAACGGTTTCAGTCGGCAGGGCGACACATTCACCCCGCTGCAGCAAAGCCACAGCCTCAGGCACATCCCGCTGACCCTGTAATCTGACCGTGTGATAACGCATGCGAGCGACCCTGCTGATAGACACCTCTGCTGGAGCCCGAAATTCTAACCGCCGACTTAAAACGGCACCAGCACGCGGTAAGGCGGCTTGTCGATCCACAACAACTTTTTACGATATTATCGACGCAATAGTCAGACAAAACCGAATTGTTATGAAACCTGTGCAATCTACACTCCGCTGCTCACCGTTTTCTGTGAATAATCCCTGCGAGCCCCATGAAATATAGCCTTACTCATCTGGCTGAGCTGGAGTCAGAAGCTATTTACGTACTGCGAGAAGTTGCCGCGCAGTTCGAGCGACCCGCCCTGCTGTTTTCTGGCGGTAAAGATTCCATCGTTTGCTATCACCTTGCCAAGAAAGCGTTCTGGCCAGGAAAAGTGCCCTTTCCCCTGTTTCACGTCGATACCGGTCACAACTTCTCGGAGACCATCGAGTTCCGTGATCAACTGGTAGAACAGGACGGCGCATCATTAATCGTTGGCTCCGTCCAGGAAAGCATTGATCAGGGACGCGTCACAGAAGAAAAGGGTTTCAACGCCAGTCGCAATGCACTGCAGTCAGTTACCCTGCTCGACAACATCGAAGCCAACAAGTTTGACGTCTGCATGGGCGGCGCACGCAGAGACGAAGAAAAAGCCCGGGCAAAAGAAAGGTTCTTCTCTCATCGGGATGACTTCGGTCAATGGGACCCGAAGAACCAGCGCCCGGAAATCTGGAATCTATTCAACGGCATGAAGCAGATGGGCGAGCACTTCCGGGTCTTCCCCATCAGCAACTGGACGGAAATGGATGTCTGGCAGTACATCCTGCAACAGAACATCGCGCTGCCAAGCCTGTACTTTTCCCATGAACGGGATGTCTTCGTTCGAGATGGCGTAATCTACGCCGCCAATGATGTGATGGAACTCAAACCTGATGAAGTGATTGAACGGCGACAGGTGCGCTTCCGCACCATCGGCGATATTACCTGCACCGGCGCGGTGGAATCACCTGCGAGCAGCGTCACTGACATTATTGATGAGGTTGCCGCTACCCGAACAACGGAACGGGGCACCAGAGCAGATGACAAGCGCTCAGAAGCCGCCATGGAAGATCGCAAGAAACAGGGGTATTTCTAATGGATGAGCAGACCGTCGCAACAGACGAAAACGCCGTTGGTTATCTCGATATGGAACTGCTGCGTTTTACCACGGCCGGCAGTGTCGATGATGGCAAAAGTACCCTGATCGGTCGACTGCTCTACGATAGCAAGGCGATCTTCCAGGACCAGATGGAAGCCGTTGAACGCGCCAGCCAGATCAATAGTGCTGACGGTGAGGTGAACCTGGCGCTGCTGACGGACGGCCTGCGTTCAGAGCGGGAACAGGGCATCACGATTGACGTCGCTTATCGCTACTTCGCAACCCCGACCCGCAAGTTCATTATCGCCGACACCCCTGGGCATATTCAGTACACGCGCAACATGGTCACCGGTGCCAGCACCGCTAATCTGGCCATTATTCTGGTTGATGCAAGAAAAGGATTGGTCGAGCAGACCTCACGCCACAGTTTTATCGCCTCGCTGCTCGGTATCAAGCACGTGATTTACTGTGTCAACAAAATGGACCTCGTCGACTACGACGAAGAAACTTACCTGAAAATCAAAAGCGACCTGGAAGATTTCACATCACGACTAGAGATCGCAGATGTCAGATACATTCCCATCAGCGCCCTGCGCGGCGACAACGTTGTTGATCGCTCATCACGAATGGACTGGTATCAGGGGTCAACCCTGCTCTATGCCCTCGAAAATGTGCACATCGCCAGCGATGAAAACCACGTCGACTGCCGATTCCCGGTACAGACAGTCATTCGACCACAAACAACCGAATACCACGACTATCGCGGCTACGCGGGACGGGTCGCTGGCGGGATTTTCAAGAAAGGCGATGAGGTCGTGATTTTGCCTTCCGGTTTCTCATCAAAAATCGCACGCATCGACAGTCCAGACGGTGAATTGGAGGAAACCTTCCCACCGATGTCCTGCACGCTCCTGCTGGAGGATGAACTGGATATCAGTCGCGGCGATATGATCGTGCGGCCCAACAATCAGCCGGACAGCTCACAGGATCATGAACTGATGGTCTGCTGGATGAGCCAGACGCCGCTACAGTTGAACGGTAAATACGCCGTAAAACACACCACCAGAGATGCACGCTGCGTGGTGAAAGACATCAGATACAAAGTAGACATCAACACGCTGCATCGGATCGAGGACGACAAATCGATCGGTATGAACGATATAGCAAGAATCACAATAAGAACGACTGTACCGTTATTCACGGATCGCTATCAGCGCAATCGACTAACCGGCAGCGTCATTCTAATTGACGAAGGTACCAATGAGACCGTTGGTGCCTGCATGATTCTCTGACCAGCGAGGTATACCGATGATTAGACGCCTGACAGGACTTATATTTTTCCTCTTACCGACCATCAGCGTGGCGAACACCACATCGGTTTTCAGCCCCGAAGTTAAGGCAGGCTCACAAGCCGTCGAGTATCGCGCAAGCTACGTCCCTGACGACGGCCCCATCGACAGTTTTTTCGCTCACCGCCTGCATTTTCAACATGCCCTGGACGACACCTGGCGCGTTCGCCTGATCGGGTCACAGAATCGTCGGGGCGACAACAGCCTCACCTATAACTACACCCGCCTGGAAATTCAGCAGCAATACATCGAGAGCGAAGAACACGGCTGGGATGCAGCCCTGCGCTATGAGATTCAAATTTCCGATCGCGGTAATCGTCCGGATCGTTTTCGGCTTGCCTGGACGGCAAAATGGGATATCAACGATCTCTGGCAACTGCGTGGCAATCTCATGCTTGGCCGGCAGTTCGGTGACAACGCGGGCAGCGGCATTCTGGTGGAAACACGCAGTCAGATTACCCGGAAAGTCGGTGCTGTCAGGCTGGGCATGGAAATGTTCAACGACATGAACAGAACGACCAACTGGGGAAGCTGGGACGATCAGGAACACCAGATCGGCCCGGTTGTGAAGTACAAGGCAGGCGATCTGTCGATTTTCGGCAGTTATCTTTTCGGCGCGTCAGACCGCGCGGCAGACGATAACTTCAGGCTGATGCTGACCTACCCGCTATAACCCCACTTATTGCCCAGTATTTATCACCTGCAGGGTATCGCCACAGCCACGCAGGCACCGTAGTATGATTCGGTAATCAGGAGGTAATCCATGCTCGAGACTCATAAAACTTTTTGTCGCTACTGCCACGCCTATTGCGCGATGGAAGCTGATGTTGATAACGGTAAGGTTGTTGCTGTAAGACCCGATACAGAGAATGAAATGTATGGCGGTTATACCTGCATCAAAGGCCGCCAGTTGGTTGAACAGATGTATCAGTCAGAACGACTGACCAACTGCGTCAAAAAATCCGATAGCGGCGAATTTGTTGCCCTCTCCAGCGAACAGGCGATGGATGAGATCGCGGAAAAGGTCCGCAAGATCGTCGATGAGCACGGCCCGCGCGCCATTGCCACCTACAACGGTACGGTGGCGTTCCAGAACTCCGGGCAACTGGTCTACAGCCGGGAATGGCATAACGCGCTGGGTTCATCCTCCTACTACACCAGTGTAACCATCGATCAGCCTGCCAAGGTTTTTGTGGGTTCACGAATGGGTTACTGGACGGGTGGCAGCCACATGTTCCACGATGCGGACGTTGCCATGATTATCGGTAACAACCCCATTGCTTCGCACTACGCGCCACCAGGCGGCGTACCCTCGGTGAGCCCGTCCGATCAGATCCGCCGGGCAAAGAAACGCGGCCTGAAACTCATCGCAATTGATCCAAGACAGACAGAGGTCGCTCGAAGAGCAGATCTGCATCTACAGGTTAAACCCGGCGAAGACGCCGCCCTGCTCGCTGGCATGATCAAAATCATCCTTGATGAATCCTTGCACGATGCCGAGTTCGTTGAGCAATACACGGCAGGCATCGATGAACTTCAGGCGGAAGTCGCTGACTTTGACCTCGCCTATGTTGCTGCACGCACCGAAGTGCCTGCAGAGACCATTGCTGAGGCAGCCCGCGTCTTTGCGGCAGGCCCCAGAGGTATTGCGATCACCGGTACCGGTCCCGAAATGGGCGCTAATCCGAATCTGGTGCAGCATCTGGTGGCATCGCTCAATACAATCTGCGGCCGTTATTATCGCGCTGGTGACACCCTGCCCAATCCGGGCGCCCTGTCACCGAAAGGTCCAAAGGTCGCCATGGTGTATGAAGCACCACTTGCCTGGGATAACGAGACTCGATGCCGGGTCAGACCCGAATTCGGCGAGCTTGCCTCACCCGGCGGCGTTCGGGAAATGCCGACTTCACAGTTGGCTGATGAAATCCTTGAACCCGGCGAGGGTCAAATCAAAGTACTGTTTGTGATCGCCGGTAATCCACTGATGGCGTGGCCGGAACAGAAGAAAGCTTTTGCAGCGATGCAGGAACTGGAACTACTGGTCTGCATCGACCCCTATATGTCGGCAACCGCAGAAATGGCCGACTATGTATTCGCGCCAAAACTGACACTGGAACGGGAAGACGTCACGCTACTGGCGGACCAATGGTACGAAAAGCCTTACAGCCAATACAGCAAGGCCGTTGTCGAATCAGACCATGATGTGATCGAAGAGTGGGAATTCTACTGGGGCCTGGCCAGGCGACTGGGACTCGATGTGAAAATTAAGGGTGAGTCGATGCCCATCGACAAGAAACCGACCAAATTTGAATTGCTCAAGGCCATTACCGCTGGTGCCAAAGTAGATCTCGACTTCCTCCGGGACAACCCGGGAGGGCATATCTTCGAGGAACTCTCGCAGGAAGTTGAGGCCGCCCCAGAGGGCGCTAATGGCCGGCTCAAACTTTTCCCAGAAGGCGTGGCTGACGAGTTCGCGGTGCTGCGTGCAACCGCGGAGACCGACGATGACTTCAGTCACACATTGATCGGCTTCCGCTCCAAATACGTTTTGAACTCCTTTGGTCGAAACCTGCCTGCAATCCGTGAGAAGTCTGGCAACACCAACCCGGCGAATATTCACCCCGATGATCTCGAAAGTCTCGGTCTGAAAGATGATGACGAAGTTGTCATTGAATCTTCACACGGGGAAATCAAAGCAATCACCAAGGCTAACGATCGAATTAAGCCTGGCGTTGTCGCGATGCATCACTGCTGGGGTACCGCCCCGGACCAACAGGCGCCCGTTCGGGAAGTTGGCGCCAACACTAACCTTCTGGTCAGTGGCGACGAGGGTCTGCAACGCTTTACCGGCATGACCCGATCCAGCGGCATCAGGATAAACATCAGGCCTGCATAGTTGGTCAGGACAGGGCACCACCACAACTGCTGCCCTGTCCTGCCGTGCAACCGTAACAATGCTCGCCGACTGAAACTTTATTCGGGACGGCCTCTGATTCCAGCAGTCCCGTGATGTGCAACTTGCCTTGCCCCCCTGCCGGCAAGTTCAGCATCTGATTAAAATCACAGTCGTAGACATAACCCTCATAGTCGACACTCAGTAGTGACCGACACATCACGCGCCCATGGTTCGCTGCCTGGTATGCATTCCTAAGCAAACCCAGGTATTCATGGAACTGACCTTTAGCCATCAGCCGTGCCCCAAATCGTGCTATCGGCATATTGGCAAGAACAAACAACGCATGAAATTTAATCCCGGGGCCGTTACCCAGCATTTCCCGATATTGAGTTTCCAGCGCTGACTGGTCTGGTGGCAAAACTGCATCGTCAGGGTTGAAGACCAGATTAAGTTTGAGATCGCTATCCGGCCTTCCGTATCCCACGCTGTTAAGCGCCAGAAGGCCCTGGACACTCGCATCGTAGCTACCTTTACCACGCTGCCGGTCCACATTGACCTGCTCAAAGCAGGGCATACTGGCGATGATTTCCACCCCCTGCTCTGCCAGAAAACGAGGTAGAGACTCGTACCCGGGTTCGACCAGAATAGTTGGGTTACAGCGGTCTATCACCGCTATTCCCTGTTTTCTTGCCCGGACAACAAGCGCTTCAAAGTGAGGGTTCATTTCAGGAGAACCCCCGGTCAAATCGAAGCGCTGAATACCGAGTTTGTCGGCAAGCTCAAAAACCTGAGCCATCGTTTCAGCCGACATCAGTTCAGTACGATGAGGACCAGCATCAACGTGACAGTGGGTGCAGCTCAGGTTACATAGATAACCCAGGTTGAGCTGCAGTGTATCGACAGCTCGTCGAGAAACGCTCGGGAAGTCGGTAGCGATCAGTAGCTTGGACGTGTCTTTCATAGGTCATAAGACCGGCTCCAACGGCTACAGTTTTCATTTCATTGGCTCATCGCCACGCATTTCTCAAATGTTCCGGCATGGGACGGAGCTTTGGGTAATAAGGACTGCGCAGAGGATCTCCAGGATTAAGGTAGCTTGTTAATCCCGGTGTCAGCGGCACCGTGGGCCGCGTATCTGGTCGCGAAGCCATAACAATGTCATCACCGTACATACGAACAGACAAGGTTCTGCGACGAGACGATGCTTCTGTGTGACCACCACCGTGCAGTACGCCTGGATGCAAAAGCACAACGTCGCCGGGCGTGATGTCAAAAGAAACGATATCCCATTGTTCTCGTTGCCGTTCGATGTCGGGTAAGCGGGGGAGATCTTTACCATAGAAACCGGTAGTGACATCGTCATCAGCGTCTGCGGGACTGAACCCGTCGTACATCGGACCCAGATGAGAACCGGGGATAAACTCCAGACACTGGGCTTTCGGAATCTTATCCAGGGTAATCCACATGGAACCAATTTTTTCGCCACCCACAGGCCAGTAAGGCAGATCCTGGTGCCACGGCGTCTTGCGGCAGGCACCGCCGTCTTTAACAAAGACGTGGTCAAATAAAAGCCAGATGTCTTCCGACTCCAGCAACGCGCTCATCGCGTCTGCTATCGGTGAGTCATATATAAATCGTTGAAACTCGGGTGTCACGTCAAAGTGCCTGACAGCGTCCAGAAACTCACCGGGCAGCCCCTTGAAGAACCACTGCTTGTAAGGACTCGACGAGTTAAGAATTCGTTGAATGCCGAGCTCTATCAACATCAACCATTCCCGATCCAGCGCACCGGGTAAGTGCACGACACCATCTCTTCGATAGGCGGCTTTCACTTCGGGTGTAATCAGTTCCAGAAGTTGACTCATTGCTGCTCCCCTTTTTAGTCGCACGATTACCTGAATATCTACCAACCGTCTTACTGAGGCAAGCGCAGCCAGACGCAGCAGAACAAAGCTGTTGATTGACCCCAACCGCTATATACATTAAAACCGTCAGAAATGACTGTTTCTAATTCAGGAAAGTACCATGGTTGAACAATCCGCAAACTACGACGACGTCAAGCAATACCGATTGGACCCGGAGCGCGAAAAAGAACTGCTGATGACGGCAGGCGAGTGCGTTTTCATCTGGTCCAACAAGGCCGGCCACCCTATTGGCGTGATCACGGCTTATGTCCCGGTTGACGGCAAAATCTGGATGACCGCAACCAGAGAGCGGGTCAGAATCAAAGCAATCGCAAGAGATGGCAGGTCATCCTGCGTCATGACAAGCAAAGGCACGCCCATGGGTGGCGGCAAGACAGTGACCTATAAAGGTCACACGGTTATTCACGACGATGACGAAACCAAACAGTGGTTTTATCGACTCCTGGCCAACGGTATGGCTGCACGCCCCGATGATGGGAACGAGTTCACCAAAAACCTGAACCCCGATCTTTTCGTGAAGTTCCTGGACACACCGGAACGCGTGGTGCTTGAGTTCACACCGGAGATGTCTATTCCTTTCGACGGGGACAAGATGGCGCTGGGTACGGCTGCCGCCTACGCCGAGTTTCAAAAAGAAGCTGACGAAAGCTGATCCCTGATAGCCGGCGCCGCCAAAAATCAGGATCAGGGCAATAGTCTTAGAATTTCATCAGCAATGATGTCTACTCCTGCAGGGATGTCATGCAGGGGCACCGAGTTATAGCCGATCACCAGTTCAATAAACGCTGGCGGTTTCTGATAGTAGATCGCAGAAGTGTGGATACCGACATCACAGTCGCGACACCGATCAATCAGGTCGTTGGTCGCGGCTGCAGGTAGCCCGGGAATCTGCAGCAAGACATGTATCCCGGCATCCGCACCGAGCACTTTCACCCGATCCCCCAGTCGTGCCTCAAACGCGGCCAAAAGGCGGCGACGTTTTTCCGCATAGCGTTTTCGGGTTCTGAATATATGACGTTCATACTGACCACTCTGCATAAACTCAGCCAGCGCTAATTGCTCCATCACCGGCGGTGTTGTATCAGCGATTGATCGCAGCCGCACAAGATCCTCGATGAACTGCTCGGGGACCACCATCCAGCCAAGCCTGAGACCGGGGAAAAACGCTTTCGACGCAGTGCCCACGTAAACAACTGATTCTTGCGCCAGGGCATGCAATGTATCCAAAGGTGGTCCACCATATCGAAATTCACCATCGTAATCGTCTTCAACAATCATGGTTTGATGTTGCCTCGCCCATTCGAGTAGCGCCAGGCGACGCCCCACCGGCAAAACACCGCCAGTGGGGAACTGATGAGCGGGTGTCACAAACGCCAGCTTCGCTCGCCGCGAGCGGCTGTCCGGCCGCGGTAACTTTGTGGTTAAAAGTCCGGCATCATCCACGGGGACGTAGCGAATGTCTGCACCGACAGCAACTGACGCCTTTATAAAGCCGCGATAACCGGGTTGTTCACAAACCACCTGATCACCCGGATCGATAAGCATGCGACAGCAAAGGTCCACCGCATCCTGTGTCCCATGCACAATCATGATGTTATCGGGGTTGCAGATCACACGCCTCGCCCGTTTCAGGTAGCCTGCGATTGCCTCTCTTAACTCACTTCGGCCCTGGAAAGGTGGATAGGACAACTGACTCGTCGTGATTTCTCGCGCGACTTTACCCAGCGTTCGGGCCCAGCTGCTGTGAGGAAAATTCTCATATGAGGGTTCGCCATAGAGGAACTCGTACCGATAGCCGCCGCGCGGGGTTCGTTGGAACCTGGTCTCTGGCAACCGCTTTAACCGCTGCGCCAGCGTTGATCTACGCGTCCGCCCAGAGACGCGTCCACGTTCAGGGTAAGCACCTGACGTCGCCACCTGGTTGATGAAGAGCCCTGCCCCCTGCTTGGGTTTCGCAAATCCTTCAGCAACTAATTGATCATAAGCTCGCAGCACCGTGTTTCGCGATACATTGAGTTCATCAGCCAGGCTGCGAGAAGGTGGCAGGACCTCACCCGGGGTTAAGCTCCCCGTTAGAATATCTGCCCTGATCTGACGATAGATCTGTTGCTGGAGAGAAGCGCCTTCCCTGGCTGCAGACCTGCCGCGTAGCTGGATATTGAGTTGCGACACTTTCAATCGGGCACTTCCTGCTATGCACTTCCAAATTGGTACTTCTATTTTCCATTTAATTGGATCTTTTATAATACCTTTCTGAATTTTACCCTACGCGCACATTCATCTGTTCCAGAACACCATGTCCACAACTATGTCCGCAACTATGCCCCCAACTATGTCCGCAAGCCTGCAAACCGAATTCACGACACTCGCCCGTGCCCGCGATCGCGGTACCTTTGATCGATCAAAAGTGTACGAAATACTTGATGCCACCCCGATATGTCATCTTGGCTATACGGTCGAGAATCGACCGGTTGTCACCCCAACCTGTCACTGGCGGATCGGGGATGCAGTGTACTGGCATGGCTCAAGAATCAGCCGTGCATTAATCGCCACAGAGGCGCAAGAAGTCTGCTTAACGGTGACACTCCTGGATGGACTGGTACTGGCGCGATCGGCATTTCATCACTCCGCCAACTTCCGCTCAGCAATGATCTTCGGTCAGCCAGAGCCGGTAACTGATAATGAGGAGAAGTGCGAGGCGTTAAGGCTGTTTATTGAACAGCTTTTTCCAGAGCGATGGCAGGCGCTCAGGGAAATGACGACCAAGGAACTTGAAGCCACCACTGTGCTCCGGCTCCCGATTAATGAGGCATCCGCGAAAATAAGAACAGGTCCGCCCAATGATGCCGAACAGGATCTCGAACATCCCGTTTGGGCAGGGGTGGTACCAATCAGCGTGCTGCGAGGTGAACCTGTGACGGCGCCGGACATGCGCATGCCGATGGCACCGCCAGCCTATACGCGGGACAAGCCCGCGGGTGCCTGATCAGGGTTTAACCATCAGCTTTCCGAGGTTGCCCCCATTGAACATAAACTGCAGCGCTTCCGGGTAGCGATCGATACCGTCGAGGATTTCTTCAGGCATCTTAAGGGATCCCTCGACTAGCCACCCTTTGAGCGCCTCGGTTGCCGGCGCTATTTGCTCGGGGAAATGAAAGTAGGCAAACCCTTCCATGATTGACTGTCTTTCTGCCAGCCGAAGATACATGGCAGGTCCGGTAACATTGTCCATATCGTCGTACTGTGAAATCGCGCCACAGATGGTCACCTTGGCCCGCATCGCCAGATTATCGAGCACAGCATCGAGTACGGCGCCACCAACGTTGTCAAAGAAACCGTTGATCCCTTCCGGGGCAATCTCTTTTAACCGGGCCGACAGATCTTCATTCTTGTAATCAATGGCGTGGTCGAATCCAAGCTGCTCGGTCAGGTAGGTCGTTTTGCGTTCTCCGCCGGCGATACCGATCACTGTTGCGCCATCTTTCTTGGCGATCTGTCCGGCGATTGAGCCAACCGCGCCTGCCGCTGCGGATACCACAAAAATATCGCCTGGCTGAGGTTTCGAAACGCACCGGATACCTATCCAGGCCGTTACCCCGGTGGAACCGCCAAGTGCACCGAGGTAGACGCTGGTGGGTACGCCGTCAATGGGTTCAATTTTTTCGAGATGCTCGGGAGCAGCGGTCGCAATAGATTGCGCACCAAGCCCGCCTCGCACATATTGTCCTGGCTCCCAGCCATCGGCGGTTGATTCGATAACCCGACCAACACCACCGGCAAGGATCGTTCTGCCCATCCCAACCTGTTGGTGAAAGCCTTCACCACGCAACATGGTTCGAGTGCCGGCATCAACAGAGATGTACTCCACCGCGACTCGAACCTGATTTTCTGCAAGGGGTGCCAGGTCTTCTGTGATGACTGAAAAGCAATCTGGCGTGGCTTCTTTTTCGGGTCTCTTACTTAGGACTACACGTTTGTTTTCCATGATTCTTATGGATATCGCCTGTTGAGCGGATCCTTTATCTCCCTGACAAATTATTAGGTGTTCGCCCGGCGTCATCGACGACAGCAACAATCAATGCACACCAGAGCGCTACGGTGTTTAGGGAAAGATTACCAGTTGTCAGCAATGCTGTCTGTGGGAGTCAGCGGCGGCGGAATCGTGGTAGATTCTGACACTCGCGATCAAGTAGCAACCCATGAACCTTGCCAAACCCTATATCGACATCGGCATCTATACCAACCAAATCGATGCGCAGCTTGATTTCTGGCGGGGAGAAATCGGCCTGGAATATCAGGAACTTTTAAAGGTTGGTAGCGGTGTACATCAGCACAGACTTAACCTCGATGGTTCTGTGCTCAAACTCAATAATGCCAGAGAAAGACTTGCAGGCAATGACCCCAGTGGCTATCGGCGACTGTACCTTGCCAGAAATCAACACACCGAGGTCACTCGACATGTTGATCCGGACGGTACCGAAGTGTTTCTGGTACCCCCTGGATATCAGGGCATCAGCCAGATCGGCGTGTTGCTGAGCGTAAACTCTCTGGCTAGCTACAGGGATTTCTATCGCAATGTCCTGGAAATTGAGGAACTTGGACGGGGCACCTATCGATGGGGAGAATCTCTGTTCTTCCTGGAAGAGACCAGGGCCAAGCAAGCGCCGGTTGGAGACATACGAGGCGCGCCCGGATTTCGTTACCTCACGGTACAGGTCTTCGCTGTCGATCGTGAGCACACGAGCTTTATCGCGCGCGGCGGTACAGAAGGCATGGCACCGAAAACGCTTGGAGAGACAGCCAGGATATCGTTTATCAAGGACCCCGATGGCAATTGGATAGAAATCTCGCAACGCGCCTCGTTAACGGGATCGCTTAAGATAAGCCAGTGAACTGATTCCTGCTAACGATCGCAATCAGACCCCAGTGACAACATGACCTCATTTCTTCGAAACGGTCCGGGTACAAACGGGCTGTTATAAACGGCAGAGACAGGTGCACCGCAATATTCGAGCCCATCGTTCTCCAGCGCGCTTTGCAACGCCGTAAGATGTTTTAAAAAATTCTTCTCGTTAGACCTGCCCGCGTAGCGACGAACCGCCAGCGTTTTACCCGGCACTTCAATGATCTTTACGGCAGGATTGGTAGGCACGGGCAAAGTCTCTAGTGTGTACTGCTGTTCCATCACGAAATGATAGGCGTAACGCTCTCCGGATACAGCGCCGACCGATTCCCGGGTAACCGGTGCTGTCATGTTCATTTTCACACCGGTGCGCTGCCGCGTTACCGGCGCCGTCATGGCCATTTTCTCCGACTGCTGGTTATCCCCGAATATATAGCCTGCCAGCATCCTGAAAGCCTTGCTCCCGGTCTCATCAAAACTGCCATCGATGATCACTTCCGCAACAAGATAAGGGTCATAAGCCCGAATCTCGTACTCCCCCGCAGTCTCCCGCCCAACATAGCCGGGTTCTTCAAGCGCCTTACTGACTGGCACCTGGATACCGATAATCAGAAGTAATATCAGACATGGTCTTTGCAACGAATTTACCCCAACAGGTTTCAAACATAGGTATACGTATTTCTCGCTGCGCAGGTTCATCGGTGCTCGTCTATTTCGATCACTTCACCGAAGGCAAAAAATACCCCGGGCACCGCACAGCAGAATTATGGTGCGAAAAACGATTCCGCGAAGGCGCCATGTCACCCGGAGTTTGGCCGAAACTGCACAAAAACCAACTTTTACGGGAAAAACAGGCTAAACCGACCCGCCCGTTCAGGAAATAGCCTGTCTTTATTGGTCGCATCGGGAATCGATTGGCGTAAACTACGCCTGCACAATCAACTGCCGGACTCCTACAACCGGCATTTTGTGCGATAAAAATGTTTCCAAAAGAGGAGAGGGATAATGGGGAACTTCAAGCGTCGGCTATTGCCGGCACTACTTGGCGTGATGACAATCGCTGCCACCACCCAGGTGGTCGCAGAAGATACGATTGAAGAGGTTGTCGTCACCGGTTCATTTATTAAAAAGAAGAGTCAGTTAGACAGCGCATCACCAATCACCAACGTCGATCGAGCACAGATTGATGATGCCGGCATTTTTACCAGCCAGGAACTGTTTCGCTGGTTACCAAGCAACACCGGTTCAGAAAATCAGGCAGACGCATTAACGCAGGGTGGCACACCCGGCACTGCCAACGTCAACCTCCGTGGTCTTGGCCTCGGCTCAACACTGGTACTGCTGAACAATCGACGACAGACAGTTTCCAGCGCGGTCGCAAACCGGGGTGATACCTTCGTCGACATCAACTCGCTTGTCCCCATGATCATGGTCGAGAACGTTGAGATTCTGAAAGACGGCGCTGCCGCTATCTATGGGTCAGATGCGGTTGCCGGTGTCGTTAACTACAAGACACGCGACAGTTTCGAAGGCATCGAAATTCGTGGTAACTACCAGACCGCCAACTCATCAGAGAGTGATGACCTCGAAGATCAGGAAATCTCGATTTTATGGGGCACACAGGGTGATCAGACCAGCATGGTTGCCGCGGTCAAATATTTTGAACGCACCGGCCTGTTCCTGGGTGAACGCGATCTGCCAAGAAAAACGATCTCCGGCTTCGGACAACCCGGGTCATTTCTGCCATTTGCGCCTTCACCCAATTTCCCCAGCGCGATTCCCGGCGTCTTTAACGCTGATCCCAACTGCGCTCAAGGCACAGGATCAACGCCAGCACTGATCAATCCAGCAACGGGTGAGAATCAGTGTCTGTTCGATTTCGGCCCAGCGTACTCATTGGTTCCGGACGAAAAGCGTCTGCAGGCGTATGCGGTCATTGATCATGCGATCAACGACAACACTAACCTGCGCAGTGAGATCGGCTTTACACGCAATGAGATCGAAGGCGGTTACTCACCGTCATTCCCGGCGCTGTTCTTCCCCATCGTCGGTGCGGACCACCCTGGTAATCCCTGGGGCGTCCCTGGCGCTGTCAGGTTCCGCGTGTTTGGTGACGGTACTGGCGCGCCGGGCAGCGGCCGCGTAGTGAACGTCGCTGAGCATGAAACGGCACGATTTGTTCTGGCGCTTGACGGCGCGATTACCGACACCTGGGACTACAGCGCTTCTTACACCTGGTCTGAAAACAAGCTGTTTATCACCGGTGAAGATCAATCCAAGTCGCGTCTTGACCTTGCGATTGCAGGTCTGGGTGGCTTCAGTTGTGATCAGGTTTCCGGCACACCCGGCCAGGGTGACTGCCTGTACTTCAACCCATTCGGCACGGCCCTCGGCGCACAGCCTGGCGACCCCGGCTACAACTCCGCTGAAGTACTGCAGTATGTTGATTCAACCAACCCCAGCAATATCACCACGGATCTGATGACCTTTGACTTTATTGTCACCGGTGAGCTTTGGGAAATGGGTGGTAGCAATGCGGGCGTGGCCTTCGGTTACCAGTACCGGGAAGAGTCTCGTGATGCCATTCTTTCGGATGACGCCAACCGCAGTGACCTTGTGTTTCTGATTGGTGACGTGAATTCCAGCGTGGACCGTGACGTTAATGCCTTCTTCGCCGAATTGTTCCTGCCCCTGATGGACAATGATATGGGTACGCTGGAAGCTCAACTTGCGGTTCGCTACGAGGACTACTCAACGGATTATGATTCAACGGATCCAAAAGTCGGATTTATCTGGCGGTCTCCGGAAGAAACCTGGTCAGCACGAGCAACCTACGGCTCCGCTTTCCGGGCACCCACCATTTTCCAACAGTTCGTTCAGGATACTTCGTTGAACGCGACGTTTGACCCACTGACGAGTTCGCTCGCATTCCTGGGTGAAACGGCTTCTCCGAATGCCGACCTCCAACCTGAAGAGGCTGATACCTTCAACATTGGTGTCACCTGGCAGGCAATGGACAACCTGACGATCGGTCTGGATTACTGGAACGTTGAGTATGAAAACCGGTTGTCCCAGGAATCCGGTCAGGAACTGCTGTCCGCTGAGGCTGTTGCCCTGCTCACGGCAGGTTGTACCGGCACAACGTTGGGCACACCCACTTGCGCGGCACTCCGAGACCCCAAGGTTATTCGGGATGAACTGACAGGCGCACCCCTGCGGATTCTGGTTGATCGCTTCAACGCGGCCGTTTCAGAAACTGACGGTGTCGACGTATCAGTTACCTGGGATCTGGATACTGACCTCGGTACTTTCATCATCGGCAACGAAAGCACGTTTGTGAACACCTACGATCTGCAGGCAACGGCTGGTGGTCCAACCATCGAAGGCGCAGGCAAACGAAACGATACCAACACGCTGGCCAACCCGATTCCTGAGCTCAGGTCCAACACCTCAGTTGGCTGGTTCAGAGACAACCACGCCATCAACTTCATCGCCCGGTACATTGACGAGTATGAAGAAGACAATGGCAACAAGGTTGATGACTGGTGGGTTTTTGACCTGCAGTACAACTACCAGTTCAATGCGTTCGGTGGCGATGCTACGGCAACAATTGGTGCGCTCAACCTGACGGATGAGGAACCACCCGAAGTTACCGGTGGCACCAATGAGTTCGGGTATGACACCAAGACGCACGATCCTCGGGGTCGAATGTTATACGCAAGATTTATCTACACGCTTTAAAGTGCAAAGGCCCTCTTCGGAGGGCCTTTTTTTGCCTGTTATCCGCGGTATTCCTTAAAGCCTAGGGCTCAGTCGATTCCGAATCAGGCAGTTCATTGGTATCAAGTTCCTGTACCGCAGGCTTGCGCCGCCGCCGTGTCTTGGCTGGAATTAGCGCACGCATACCTTCCAGCTTACCGTAGCAAAGAATTTTATCGCCTGCCTCAAGCACCCTGGATGCATTCGGATTAGGGATGACCTTGCCGCCGCGATACAGTGTCAGGACATTGATATCCTGTTCAGAGAGATCCGTATCCTTGATTGCCATACCAACGTAGTGAGAGCCTTCAGGAATATAGAGTTCGCTGACCCCGTAACCGCGACTGACCGTTAAACGCTGACGCACATCGATCTCGGGGAAGTCGACCTGGGCCGCGATATAGTCAATTACAGCACCGGCCACATCAAGCCCCGTGCTGGTTTCTATTCCTTCCAGACCTGGTGAAGAATTAACTTCCATGACCTGGGGACCATCTTTGCCTTCGAGCATATCCACACCGGCGACCCGAAGCCCCATAATCTGGGTACACCGAACCGCTGTATCGATATAGTTCTGGTCCAGCTCCACCGGTTCCGCAACGCCGCCGCGGTGGACGTTACTGCGAAACTCCTGGCCCTGCGCCACCCGGCGCATGGCTGCCACCACCTGATCACCCACGACAAAGGCACGGATGTCTTTGCCGCGGCTTTCCGCGACAAATTTCTGGATCAACACGTTCTGCTTTTGACTTTGCAGCAGTTCAACAATTGATTCCGCCTGTTTCTCTGATTCAGCCAACAACACACCAATCCCCTGTGTGCCTTCGATTAACTTGATCACGACCGGCGCACCACCAACGCGTTGAATCGCCGGGAGCACATCATTCTTGTCCCTGACAAATGTCGTCCGGGGAATACCGATATTGTGACGACTGAGTATCTGCAGGCTGCGCAACTTGTCGCGAGAATTTGAAATACCGTGCGCCGTGTTCGCACAGAACACGTCCATTTCCTGGAACTGCCTGACAACAGCCGTACCAAAGTACGTTATCGAGGCGCCAATCCTCGGCAACACAGCGTCATAATCACTTAAAAGCTTCTGCCGAAAATACAGATCGGGCGTCCCCCGCTGCAGATCGATAGAAAACTTCAGCGTATCGAGAACCTTTGCTTCATGGCCACGATTCAACGCTGCTTCCTTGAACCTGCGCGTGCTGTAGGCCTTTAAACTTCGAGACAATATGGCAAGCTTCATCGTGAAATTTCCTCAATAAGCGTTTCATAGCTGCGCACACTGATCTTGCCATGTGCATAAGATTGGGTGACATCAACAAGCAGTTTGCCTGCCTCAATAGCTCTGCGGCCAAGCAACATCGGGAAAATCATGTCATCGCGACTGGTCAGGGTGAACTCGGCGGGGATCGCGATCTCACCAAGCTGCAGTGTGCTCTTGATCACACATCGCTCCTCCACATGCCCACCGGAGTCTCTGACAATCCGCCGGTCAATCAGTGGCGAGCGGCACTCGATCACAATATCTTTTCGTTTCCGAAGTGGGTGTATCTTGAAGTCGACAACTGCTATCCCGTCCAACTCACGGGTTGTCACGTTGAAGGCGTGCAGGCATGACGTTTTGGCGCCGGTATCAACCTTGGCCTTAACACCAGGAATACCAAGATCAGGCAGCACGACCCACTCCCGCCAACCTACGACATTCATTGCCTTCTCCTCATTATCGGTACAGAAAAATCGGTACAGAAAAAACATAGCGGGCCACTTTTGCGGGGTCGCTAGTCGGCGTTCAATAGACTTCGTTTGTTATACAATCGGTGGCTCCGCTGGATTGGCTTCAATCGCCACCTCGTCGAGCACCTCTTCAACCAGATCAATCTGCTCACCGACGGCATCGCTCGCCGCCTCAAAAGAAGCAACATGAAAAAGTGCCTCACCCTCCGTGACCAGTGGAATATTTGATCGACCAATCACCACACCGCCAACGGTTGATTCAACCGGGGTTTCATTTTCGCCAAGGGGGTCTGCGATATAACCAAGCACCTCACCGCGCTTGACCACCTTCCCCAGGCGGGTGATTGATCTGTGAATGCCACTTTGCGGGGCACGCATCCAGCGCGAGTTGGTTGCAATGGTTGGCTCGTTCAACTTTTTGGAAGACAGGGCCTTCTTATATTGGGCCCGCAACATGCCGAGGCTACGCATAACCCGCAGCACCCCATTGACCCCGGCTCTGATCGCGGTTTCATCAAACCGAAGTGCTTCACCTGCTTCATAAACAATCATCTTCACACCCTGATCGGCAGCTGACTGGCGAAGTGAACCTTCGATCAGCTGGCTATTGACGATAACAGGAAGTCCGAAGGCCGTTGCCATACCCGCAACATCGGGATCACTCATATCCGCTCTTACCTGCGGCAAATTGTCTCGATTTATTGCCGCCGTATGCAGATCAATACCATGGGTACAACCCGTAACAATCTGATTCAAAAACAGATGTGCTAATCGACCCGCTATTGAGCCTTTTTCAGACCCGGGGAAGCTTCGATTTAAATCGCGTCTGTCGGGCAGATAGCGCGATTGATTCAAAAACCCGAAGATGTTGACCACCGGTGTGGCAACGAGCGTGCCGTTTATGCGCCTGACCTGTTTCGAGGCCAGTACGCGGCGAATAATTTCTACCCCCATGATTTCATCACCATGCACCGCAGCCGACACAAACAACACCGGCCCCATCGTGGTTCCGTGAACCACATGAACCGGTGTCGTCAGATCGTTGTGGACGTACAAATCGGGGACGAGCAGATCAAAAGAATCCCGCACACCCGGCGCAATCTCGTGTCCGGCAATCAGGAAAGGCTTACTTTTTTCGATCTCAGCTGTCATTTCCCAAGCGCCTTAATGGGCTGACGCCCCCAATGGCGATCAAAGACTCAACGCAGTCTCGCAGCGTCTCCTCAAAGTCTCTGAATTCGATACCGGTCACAGACGTGATACGGTCATTACGACAATCAAGTCCCGCCCAAATCTCACGGTAACGCGCTTCCCTTTCCTGAAGTTTTTCTGGATGAATCTCCACCGGCCCGGTGACTTGCAAATTCAGTTCCGGCAAATAAATATCAATGGCCGCACAAACATCGGCGACGTCAACAGCATCCGTTGACCACGCCAAAAAACGCTCGCCATTGTCCACCTCTGTGCTTTCGAGCAGACCGATGTGGCAATCCGCATCATCTCGCACATCGACGATGTGCCAGGGACGATACACCCAGTTCTGCTCGTAACGTCCAGTCAGCATCTGTGCAACATGATGCTGCCAGGGACCAGCTTCTTTCTGATGTGCCGAGAGAATCGGTCCAAGATTATCTGCGGGACAACAGGTAATCGCGTCCCAGCCGCCGTGCAGTTCAGCGGCTTCAGCAAACGCCGTTTCCGCGATGATCTTGCCCATGGAATAACCCTGGCTCGCGGGCGTTCGACGCGGATTGGATTCGTCCGGGTAACGGTCCTCATAGATCACCGGCCGCTTTGCCAGTTCTTCCAGATCCATTTCAGAAATAATCGCTGCGAGACTCGATGTTACGACCACCCGGTTCACAGATGCTGACTGGTTGACTGAATCGATAATGTGGGCACAGGTACTGGCCACATAATCATGATCCGTATAGTCACTGACATGCGAGATATGCGCCACGCCATGACAGCCTTTGAAGATATCGTCATAGCAACCGGCCTGATCAAGGTCTGCCTCGTGCAGGGTGAGTCTGCCTGAAGAAAAACCCGGCATCGCTTTCAAGAAGCCCACCTTAGTCTCGTCGCTGATATCTCGCACACAGGCGCGGACACGATAGCCACGATCAAGCAGTCGGCGGACGGTCCAACCACCGATAAAGCCGGCCGCACCGGTTACAGCGACTCGCCCACCTTGAGGAATGGGTGCCATCTTGATCTCTCACATTGAAGTTCCGGCTAACTTAGCCTGAAAACAGTCCTCAGGCTACAAACAGTGACCCGGATACGAAAAACAATTCAGCATGGCCACTCATGTCATCTACCCGTCTTAGGAGAAGTGATTTTGCCGAGATGATATTCTCAGGAAACACAGACCATGCATGCCACAGGAAAAGGTTGCAGATATCGTGAAAAGCCACCGAAACACACCGTCACTTTCGCAAAGCCAGATTGACAACTTCAACCGAGACGGCTTCCTGATCCTGCGCAGCGCGATTGATGATAGCGAAATCAAAAGACTGGAGCGCGGGCTCAGCCAGGCAACCCCGGTGGACAAATCACTGGAACCCACCGCACCGGTGTACCCGGAACCAGGCCGCTATACCTACGCAACTCAATGCCCGGCCGATCCAGATCTTGCTTTCATTATTGAACATACCGCTATCGTTGAACCTGTCCGCCAGTTACTTGGCGATCAACCGCGCCTGTCGGCCTACGTGCTCTATGACCGCTCACCGGGCGGCCAGGGCATTCCTGCACATCAGGACTACAAACGGTGGCGGCCGGTTGGTTCCTCAATGAACTGGCTGTTCGCGATTGTCCCTTTTACTGATTTCACCGAAACCGTTGGCGCGCTGGAAGTTGCGCCGGGTTCTCATAAACTCGACAGAGTTCGACCCGGTGCAACCCCGTGCCTGGAAGTCGAAGCCCCCAGCAAGCCAAGTGATGCTGACTTCGTTAACCCGAACCTGAAACGGGGCGACCTTATCCTGATGAATATGCATCTCTGGCATCGCGCCCCGACGAACACCTCCAGTCAGAACCGTGTCGGCCTGTTTAACAAATATGCCGCCGCATCAGCGCCGCCAGCCACCGGCTGGTACCGGTACAACAGCCAGGTTGTGAATGCACTGTCCCCATCAGGCCGACAACTGATTGCTGAGCATGGCGAACCGACAATTACACAGACCCGCGCCATCATTGTCAGGCAGCGGCATGGCCAACCAGAACTGCTTTGCCTCCCGGAAAAAGTTAACGAGGGTAGGCCAGGCAGCCAGCAGTGGCAGTTGCCCGGTGGTGCAGCAGCAGAAGAAACAGCGCTCGCCGACTGGGATCACGGTAACGTCATCGGTGCCCTGCAAAACCATCTACGATCTCAGATTGCGGGCGAAGCGCCCTGGATGTCCTATGTTGGAGATTTCGACGAACCGGCCGGGGTCTCGCGCGTCTATGGCTATGAAGTCGCCCAGGGACGCCTGGCAGGTCCTGCTGTGGGCACCTGGCAACCCGTCTCAGAACTACGCGCGGAATCTTTCCCGTTCGGCTGGGAGATCGACGCAGTAAAGCAATGGCTGGACCCGGGTGTTATCCGCGGCAAGGGTTTATCGCAAACCCAGGCACGTATGGATCAGTTCGTTTACTGAGCAACGCCCACGAATTGGTAACCTCAGACTCATTGCTATCCGAGGGGTAGCAAAAACAGATAAGCCGTGAGATGCAGGAAAACCACCATTCCGGAAACCCGCCGCCGCATACGACGATAATAGTGTGGCTGGCCCTTGAAGACGTCGAGCCTGGCTTCACCAAGGTACAGCACCAAAAAAAGCACAGCGAGCGCCAGAAACGCTGCGCTATCAAGCATGAGCACGGCCCCGATCGCCAGCAGCGTCAACACATTGCTGCTCACCAGCTCAAACAAAGGCACCTGCGCCTGGTCTGACTGAACCAATGCAATACCCCACCAGGATCCGGCCACGAAACATAGAATACCCAGTGAATAAAATTTCAGAATCGTCTGAAACACCGGATCTGAGATGAACACCAGGCTCAAGGCCATGGGCAAGATACCCGCATAGGAAAGCCCGATAACCAACGCCTGCCGCGACACTAACACCATCAGGATTGACACCCCGTACAGCTGTAAATCCGACGTGAAGTCATGGTCTCCCTGATGATTCTCGCCCCACAGCGATAACAGGACTTACCGGCCCGCGCGAAAACAAAAAACCGTCTAGCTTCAAACGGCTTGACCGTTTTCTGAAGATCCCGCGCAATGGTTGAGGGTAACGTGATCCCGCCGGTTCGATAACTCCTTCGGCTGATTATCAAGGTCTGTCTCGCCAGGCGGTCAACATCTTTAGCCGTTAAATCGCTAACCTTGTGTGACGGCATAACGCGGGCGGCAAACAAAATTTCGCTACGCAGATAATTACCCAGCCCCGCAATATAGTGCTGATCCAGATAGAGATTACCGAGGCGCTTGTTCCTGAAAGCTGGCGATAGCAACCGCTCGATCAGAGCGTCTCTTTCAAGAACCGGGCTCAACACATCAGGTCCCAACTTCTTCAGAAATGGATGCTGATCAAGCTCCCGATCCTGCCAGAGGGAGATGTCTGTTGCGCTATACAGACTCGCTGTATGCGTGTCGGTATGAATGGCAACTCGCAGCGCCCGTCTGGTATCGGTCAGCTGACCTTGCCTTGTCACCCGCCAAACACCATATAGCTGATTATGGGAATAGAGCGTATAGCCCGAGGAAAATCGCGTTAGCAAAGCTTTACCGTGACAGTCGATAGCCTCAATCCGGTGGCCTGACATGCGTGCCAGGTCGACTTGTAACGCTGGCAGTGTGACCTCAACCCGCACCTGTCGATTGACGAGCACATTCGCTAATTCATCGGCGGCTCTTCTGATTTCAGGTCCTTCGGGCACGTTCTTCTTCCTGGTTACGCCATTGCACAAGATAACAGTAGAACTACGATGTATCGTCGGATCAAGATCATCCAACGGGCCGTTCACGGCGTAACAACCTGATGCCCCTGCCAACCAATCCTCGCGTATTAATCATCGGTGCCTCCGGCGGTATCGGTCAGGCCATGACCAGCGCCTTCGCTGACCGCTTTACAGGCGGCGATATCGTCGCCTCCTATCGCCGGGAAGCGCCTGTGTTTCAACAGTCAAATGTCAGGACCGTATCGCTGGACGCCACCGAAGAGACGGCAATTGCCCGGCTGGCGAGCGAACTTAACAACATTGATGTGCTGGTCAACTGCATCGGTTACCTGCACGTCGGCGGCCGCGGCCCGGAAAAAACAATACGGAAATTCGAGCCTGACAACCTCGCAAAAAGTATCGAAATCAATACCCTGCCGACATTGTTGCTTGGCAAGCACTTTGGGTCCTTGCTTAAACAATCCACACCTACCGTGTTTGCGACCCTGTCCGCTAAGGTTGGCTCCATCGAAGACAACCACCTCGGCGGCTGGTATAGCTATCGCGCATCCAAAGCTGCCCTGAATATGGCGATAAAAACCTTAAGCATCGAATGGCAACGTGCTGCACCCAACTGCTGCGTCGCTGCGCTACATCCGGGCACCGTTGCGACAGCATTATCAGCACCATTTTCGAAGAACGTCCCGGCAGAGAAACTGTTTAACAACCAACAGTGCGCCGATTACCTGATGCAGGTCATCGATCAACTCTCACCGGAGGTATCAGGCCGATTCTGGTCCTGGGACGGTACTGAGCTGCCGTGGTAATCCACTCGGATGTCAATTCGCTAGGCCACCAGGTCAAAAAATCGCTTACAGCGGGAGATACCGTTAACGTCAATTTCCACGGCATGTTTACCGGCATAAAGCGTCCTCGTCGAAAGTGGCTTGAACGCGATAGATTTTTCGATATCTAGTGCTTCCCCCGCGCCCAGCGCAACATCTTTGATGGCAAACACCTTCACAGCATGTGCACCATCTGCTTTAAGAAAGTGTATTTTCAGGGAAATCTTCAGTCGCTGCCTGGCCCTGGAGCGCAATCTGCCACGCCAGACCAGCGAGTCGCCGACGACGACCCGTTCATCAACCTCGACGCCTGACACTGAAAAAGCGGGCGCAGCCGGATAGCCAAGTAACTCAAGTGCGCCTGCATGACCGGCTTTTGTTAATGTCCGCAGCGCATGTCTGGTCATCCAGCTCAGCTCATCAGCTTGCTGGCGCTGCTGTGCCTGCCAGTTCCGCAGCGTGCTGACAACAAGTTCAGGATGGTCTTTTGAAAGATCATTCAGCGTGTTGGCGACGGACCGTGTGACGTAGCGTGTCTCGTCGTCATACAGGCCCTCCAGGACATTGATGATTTGTGCAGGCGGCAGCACAACTTTTTGAGCCCAGGGCAAATAGGGCCGAATGCCTTCAGACGCCAGACGTCTGACATGATAGTTATCATGCCGGGCACACTCGGTGATAAAGGTCATCGTCTGTTCAGGGTAGGCACTCAGGAAGGGTCGGATCGCACTTTCAACGCTGAACCTTTGTGTCGCGGCTTCCAGAAACAAAAACGAGCGAGGCAGTCGGTCCACCTGACAACCGTGCCGAGCGACCCATTCGGCCGGGGCTGCCCAGATGAAGTGTCCGAAGTCGTCATCCGTTTTATCCGGATCCAGCGGCGCCGGCAGCGCCTGCGTCAGAATATCAGCGGTCGCCGCAAATTCTCTCGGTAAATGCGCCTCTATACCATCAACCAGGCAACTGATGCGCGCTTTCAGGGCGAGCTCAGGAAACCGTGCGAGCGCCTCACGTTCGAAGGCACCTTGCCTGAATCCTGGATAGGCCGCTTTAAGACCACGGGCCAGCGTGGCGACGGTATCGGGGTTAAACAGCTGATCTGCCAGAGAGAATAGTGGTTGGTCACGCCTGATGCTCATAAAGAGCGCCCCCTTTTTTTAAAATACGCTGTAACAAAATGAACCGGCTAGACTCTGTCATAGTTCTGCTTAAGGAAACAACAACATGACACGCTTACTATTACTGCTCGCTTCTCACGGAATGGCTATTGGCCTGGGCTTCGCTGCAGGTATTTATGCACTGCCGATTCTGACCGCACCACCCGCTCCTGCCCAGATCAGTATTGAGGCGGCTGCCGAGATCAGCAGCTATAGCGGTGAGTTTTCCCGAGAGCGCACCGACAGCGACTTTCTGCACTGGGGTGAAGGCACGGTTTCGCTCAGCGAGCGCGCTATTTCACTGGAAGGTGAACTGGCACCAGGACCAGACTACTACCTTTATCTTGCCCGGGAATTCGTAGAGACAGAGCACGACTTCAACCGGCTAAAACAGTCCATGGTGCAGGTAGGACCGATCAAAACATTCAATAACTTCATGATTGACGTGCCACCGGGCGTTGATATCAGTGACTACAACACGGTGATTGTCTGGTGCGAAAGCTTCGGCGAGTTCATCACCTCCGCGATGTATGTGCCGAGAGAAACCTGAACTCAGACACTATCCCGAGCACTATCCCGGGCACTGACCCGATCATGCCAGGCCCAGAGCGAGGTATGCTCGCGCTCGGGTCCTGGTTGTTGATCAGCGAAATGTCCGCCACGGCAACCCTGTCACCCCCACGCTAGCGCGCGGACAACCTGCCGCCATAAGACAGCAGTAGCGATACCAGCATACCGGTGCCGACAACGGTCAGCAGAAAGTTAATGGGCCCACCCACACCAGGCAGACTGACGACGACAATGACTACCAGCAAACCAACGAGGAGGTTAAGCGGCATACTCTCCTCGCCTTCCCTGGCAGCCAGGATCATGCTGCCGAGAAGGTACGCTAATACAATCTTGGCGAAGTAGATCAATGCCACCCAGGTAAACAGGCCAATCACCGCAATGGGTATTCCCACCAGCGTGATCGCAAAGAGCGCTATAATAATCGGCAGGCTGGCCAGAGCGACAAGACCGATCCCGGCTGTTTTAAGGCCCTCAATACCACCGCCAAGTTCAATATCGCGCAGTCCCGGCACACTCCATAACAGCACCAGTCCTGCAAGAAACGCCGCCGCCAGGCGAGCCAGCTGACGAACATAATACTCACCGGTTAAATAACGAGAGCGATGCGAGAATTCTTCCGGGAGGGCAAGAAACTCCACCATCCCACCAACAACTGCCGAAGGAGACCGCTGCAAGTCTGACTCCTCACCCCTGAACCGCAGGTCGCCGCCGATCTGCGCACCCGCCAGTAAATTGAGCGTGTGGACAAAAGCATCCAGATCCTCGGCAACCTGACCGCTGACCTCAACCGCTTCCGCAAATACAATCAGGTCACGTTCGGATTGTCCGGCGAATGAGACCGTCTCGGCAAACGACACCACGTTGCCTCCCACCTCGGTTTCCTTGCTGATCAGTGAATGGTTCGCAAAAGAAACCAGATCGCCTGAGACAGACACATCATTAATTTCGAGTGCGGACGAGGCGCTGAAGAGCAGCCCCCCAACATCACCTCGAATCGATATGGATTCTCCAAAAGTCGCTACATTACCGCCAACATCACCGTTAACCACGACCCGGCGCCCAAATGCCCAAAGATCACCTTCAATGTCGCCATCGATAACAATGGTCTCACCCGCCGCGATAACGGTATCGTCGATCACGGTATCTTCGGACACGGTGATCAGCGTTTCACCTTTTAGAATCTCCAGCGCCCTCGCTTGCTCCGGCACCACAACACTGAAGGTCAACAAGGCCAGGAAAAGGCCCACGACACCTGCCCGCAATCTGCGTAAAGAAAAAACAATCCAGACGGAAAGTATCAGCGCCAGGCTGACGCCAACAATACCGATATAGTTACTGATCATGGTAAATCCCTCCTCAGAGACAAAAAGCAGACCGGCGTCGATAACAACATCGATGCTGTCTGGTACTGGTATAGATAATCTTGATACTGCAGCGAGCAATACTTCGGTGGCGAGTTCACCAAATAGTGTTTTCCACAGGAATTGAACAAACCAGACAAGGCCACCCGTCGCGAGATTAACCATGGCGAACTCTCTCAGGCCTATGGGTTTACGGAATTTCGGTAGCGCTGGCAGTTCGACGTTTTCCACGTGCGTGACTGACGATCGGATCAATGCACGTTCCTGAAACCAGGCTTCAACGGATTTGCCGCAAACATCACAGCCAGCCAGGTGCTGCTGCACCGTGATCAGTTCATCAGCAACAAGGGCCCCGTCGGCATACATCGACAACTGCAGTTCAGTCAGGTGGCTCATGACGCTTCCTTTTGATTGTGCTGGTGTTCGTCCAGCCGTTTCCGTAACTGTTGCTTGGCCCGAAGAAGCAGAACGCCCACATGGTTTTTGGAAATATCCAGGCAAGCGGCTATCTCCTCGTAGCTGTTATCGTCGATGTAAGCGAGGATCAGTGGCACCCGGTACTTGTCAGGCAGCGCTGCTATTGCTTCATTCAGCGCATTGGCTTGCTGAGCGTCGGCTATCAGCGTGGGCGGTGCCTTATCGGCTGATTCCAGCAATTCGAGTTCAACACTCTCATCACCAAACAGTGTGCCATTGCGCGTTCGCTGACGAAGCAGATCAATACAGTGACGATTCGCAATGGTAGCGATCCACTGCCAGAACGGCTGGGTCGAGTCAAAACGATCAAAATGTCGATAGGCCCGCATAAACGTTTCCTGTGCGGCATCCTCGGCAAGCGGCGCGGAGTTGAGCAGTTTCCTGCACAGGCCGAACACCCGAACGTAATATTCGCGGTAAAGAATCTCGAAGGCGACGTTCGATGCCATTTGCTGGATCCGGTTTCGTTATTCAGTAATACGCGGGACTGACGTATTTATTACACACTTTAACTCAGTTAAGGTTTGCGGCTATCTAAGACTATGTTTTAAATGGGTTTTCCGAATGCAAAACATCATCAGTCGATGGCTGGTCAGCTACCTTTCAAAAGAGGTAGATCGGCCGGATGAAGTCTCCGGGCTCGGACATGACTGGCATGACGTGGTTCAGCCCGGTGATGTTTTGCTGGTTGAAGGCAGGACCCGGGTAAGCACCGCAATCAAGTACCTGACGCAGTCGACCTGGTCCCATGCGGCGCTGATCATCAGCGATGAAACTGTGCTCGAGGCTGATATGCATCACGGTGTGATCACCTCACCACTATCAAAGTATCAACACCATAACGCCCGTATTTGTCGACCCATTGGTCTCACGCCAGAGGATCTTGATGTGATGCTTAACTTCGCCAGATCACAGATCGGCGTCAGTTATGACATGAAGAATATTGTCGACCTGGCTCGCTACCTGCTACCGACGCCGCCGGTGCCCGCAAAGTTCAGAAGGCAGATGCTGACCCTGGGCAGCGGTGATCCCACAGAAAAGATCATCTGCTCTGTATTAATCGCCCGCGCTTTTCAGCACGTTCGCTATCCGATACTGCCCATTCAGTGGTGGTCTGATGACGGTGACATTGTCTCCCAGGTTCGGCACCACTCGGTGTTTGTGCCCAGAGATTTCGACCTGTCACCTTATTTTGAAATAGTGAAGCCGACGGTTGCCAAGGGTTTTACTTACCAGACTATGGTCTGGTCCGAGAACGCAGCCGATGGGCGGCAACCTTAAGACAGGCGACCACTACCAAGAAACAGGCAGAAAACGCTGCACGGCCAGACCCGTAATCACAATCAGCACAATCAGCCAGGTCACCGAACTCACCAGCGAGTTCCTGCTGGCTTTCGAGGACAGCACCAGGGTCCGGGGACGGACCGCGTTAAAGTAGAGCGTGATATGCGCGGAAAGATTAATGGCCGCAATGTTGATGATAAACAACATCAGCGCATTGATACCGGATTGAATGTCATACCAGGACAGCAGGATCGCGGATGTCACCAGCGGCGGCAGCAACGCCACCGCAACCATGACGCCGACCAGTACTGCAGGCACACCACTGGTCAGTGACAGCACACCAGCCATGCCTGAAGCAAAAGCCAGTACCGAACTGTCAATGCCAACCACCGTTCGCCCGAGGAGCTCGGGTCCGGCGATTTTGTCCGGCCAGATCAGACCAATAACAAACGCAATCGCAAACGCCAGACCCACCCCCGACATCAGGGTAGAAGTGGCATCTCTTGCCAGTTGGAACTGCCCCAATGCGATCGACAGTGCGGCTGAAATATTGGGTGCCAGTAACGGCGCAATCACCATTGCGCCGATGATCACTGCAACATTGTCTTGCAGCAGACCGATAGCCGCTACAACGGTTGAAAGCGCTACCAGCAGCAAAAAGACGGGGCCATTTTGCGCCCCCTGCTCAGCGATGAGCGTCAGCTCATCCCTGGAAAGGCGGGTTGGTGTTGTTAGTGATAACCGCCTTGGAAAGGTCGAATCAACCCGGACCGTGTGAATTGATGCAGATTCGGAACTGCCAATCACCCGCTCCAGATCATCGAGCAGCTTTTGATCATTGCTGCCGCCGGACATGAAGCGCACCGAAAACAGTTCTTCATGGTCGGCGCTACTCTCCCACCAGACCGGGTGAACAGCATGTTGTTCCAATACCGCGGCAACCGTGTCTTGATGCCCCTTGGGCGCTGTCAGAATGAGTAGCTTCATACCGCCAGTGTAGGGAAAAACACCGTTCGCGGCACGTCCTTTGAATCACATGATGACATCTCAGGATTTAAGGACGCACCGCAACGGTCGATCAGGCTCGAAGATCAAATCGATCTAACGACATCACTTTTGTCCATGCTGCAACAAAGTCACGAATCAGTTTCTCCTCACCGTCAGCGCAGGCATAGACTTCAGCCAGTGCTCGCAACTGGGAGTTGGAACCAAATATCAGGTCTACCCGGGTTGCCAGCCAACGGCTTGCACCAGAAATACGGTCACGCCCCTCAAATACCTGACTGTTATCGTCAGTGGCACGCCAGGTGGTTGCCATATCCAGGAGGTTTACAAAAAAGTCGTTTGTCAGAACGCCGGGGCGTTCTGTAAACACACCGTATCGGGCGCCATCGAAGTTCGCATCCAGGACCCGTAAACCACCAATCAGCGCGGTCATCTCGGGTGCCGTCAAGGTCAGTAGCTGCGCCTTATCAACCAGCAACTCTTCGGCTGAAACCCGATATTCTGCTTTCAGGTAGTTCCTGAAACCATCGGCTACCGGCTCCAGTACGGCAAACGAATCATTGTCAGTATGCGCTTCCTCTGCATCAACGCGACCTGAGGTAAACGGTACATGGGTTTCGTATCCTGCCGCCGTCGCTGCCTGCTCAATCGCGGTGTTACCCGCAAGAACAATCAGGTCCGCGAAGGAAATCGGGTGGTTATCCGCGATCTCCTGCAACTTGCCAAGAACCCGGTTAAGCGTTTCCGGATCGTTCACATCCCAGTTTCGCTGCAAAGACAATCGGATGCGGGCACCATTGGCGCCGCCGCGCATGTCAGAGCCCCGATAGGTTGAAGCTGACGCCCAGGCCACGCGCACGCGCTCGGAGATAGTTAAGCCACTATCAACAATTGCCTGTTTGACGGCTTCCTTTGCCGCCTCAGACAGGGGCGGATGAACCGGCGCCGGCAGTGGGTCCTGCCAGAGCAGATGCTCGGCAGGCACCTCGCTCCCGACATATCGATCCAGCGGTCCCATGTCCCTGTGGGTCAACTTGAACCAGGCCCGGGCAAAAGCATCGGCGAACGCCTCAGGATTCTCATGAAAGCGTCGTGCGATTGGCTCATAGATCGGATCCATGCGCATCGCCATGTCTGCGGTTGTCATCATCGGTGCATGGTATTTGTCGGCGATGTGCGCATCTGGCACCAGAGATGCGGACGACTGATCTACCGGAATCCATTGATGCGCCCCGGCAGGGCTCTTGGTCAGTTGCCACTCGTAGCCAAACAGGACATCGAAGTACCCGTTGTCCCAGGCAATTGGGTTTGCCGTCCACGCGCCTTCAATACCGCTGGTAATCGTATCGGCACCCTTACCCGAACCAAAACTGTTGTGCCATCCCGTGCCCTGGGCTTCAATTGGCGCGCCTTCCGGCTCAGGCCCTACGTGGGCGGCATCACCTGCACCATGCGCCTTACCGAAGGTATGACCGCCCGCGACCAGGGCCACGGTTTCCTCATCGTTCATTGCCATGCGCGCAAAGGTGTCGCGAATATCACGACCACTGGCGATCGGATCCGGTTCGCCGTTCGGACCTTCGGGATTAACATAAATCAGACCCATCTGGACTGCAGCGAGAGGTGACTCGAGCTCACGATCTCCCTCGTATCGCTCGTCTTCCAGCCAACCGGCTTCTCGGCCCCAGTAAATATCGGCTTCCGGCTCCCAGACATCGATCCGACCACCTGCAAAACCAAAGGTTTCAAAACCCATGGATTCGAGCGCACAGTTGCCCGCCAGAATCATAAGATCCGCCCAGGAAAGGCTGCGACCGTACTTCTGCTTGATAGGCCAGAGCAGCAGGCGGGCCTTATCCAGATTACCGTTGTCAGGCCAGCTGTTTAATGGTGCAAAACGCTGGGTACCGGTACCCGCACCACCACGACCATCAGCGGTTCGGTAGGTCCCTGCACTGTGCCAGGCCATACGAATAAACAGTGGTCCATAGTGTCCGTAATCTGCTGGCCACCAGTCCTGAGAGCTTGTCATCAACGCTTCGATATCCTGCTTCACAGCTTCGAGGTCAAGCGCCGCGAATGCGGCAGGGTAGTCAAAATCCTCGTCCATGGGATTGGACAAGGCCGAATGCTGATGCAGGATGGACAGGTTTAACTGGTTGGGCCACCAATCGCGGTTACTGGTGCCGCGACCGGCGGCAGGATTATTTGCCCCTGAAAAAGGACAGGTACCTGAGGTGGTTTCCGTAGACATATTCATTTCCGTTGCTGTTTCGTGGATGTGAAGCAACAGTAGGGGTTTATCGATTATCGGTAAAACGAATTATTTTTGTAGGTTTGATCTATATTTTAGATTAATGACAATAATGGGCCGCATACCGCGTGCGATGGCAGCGGGACTCACAGGGGGATACAAACTGGTAGACCTTCAAGGAAATCTCCAACAATTTGTGACTGGCCAGAACCTGGCAAGGTCTTATTGCTCTGGTCACATGGTGTACACTGCACCGCTGACAACCCGGAGTTATTCAGTTGAGTGAAGAGGCTAGCCCAAACGCAGTAGCGCCGCCAAAGAAGAAAAACCTGCTGGGCCGCGTCATCTTTGCGCTGATCACCCTCGCCTGTTTCGCATTCCTCTATTATCGCCTGCACGGCGCCGCATCACGGGAAGGTCTATCCGTGGTTGCCTACATGAGCGATGTCTTCGCCGCGGTTGATTGGGTCACCTGGCTGATAGTCATGGTGAGCTATTCCATCTTCTTCTTTCTGATCGACACGCTGGTTGTGACCCGCACCCTCAACTGGTTCATCGCTGATATCAAGTACAAAGATATTCTGCCGGTCCGCGCCAGCGCCTACATTATCTCTATCTTCAACGAACAGGTGGGTAAGGGCGCGATGGCCTACTACCTGCATCGACGCCATGACGTGCCGGGCTGGGAAGTAGGTTCCGTCATGCTGTTCATCATGTTCTGTGAAGTTTTCTACCTGTTAGCGTGGGCAACACTCGGATACCTGTTCAGTGGCACCAATCTACCGCCGGTGTTTGCGCTGATCCCCTGGCTCGGACTGGGGGCCGCGATCTTCCTGACAATCTGGATCAGTTTCTTTCGTGGTTATCTGTTCCCGGAACTTGGTGCGGGACTCAGAGAAAGACGCATCCTGCACGCGTTTCGACTGGCCAAACCCTGGCATTACTTCATGTTCTTCCTGCTCAGGTCGCCCGCACTGCTGGCCGCGGTCGGTGTATACACCATCGCCCTGAACCTGTTCGGCGTTGAAGCCAGCCTGATGTCCATCTGGCCTTATCTGCCGGTCATCTTTTTTGCGGCGGCGGTCCCCACGCCCATGCGCGCCGTTGCGATTACGTTCTGGGTCATTCTTTTCCCTGACAATGAGGGACAGATGGCTGCCTTCGGTTTCGTCCAGCACAACTTCTTCATCCTGTTTAATGCAGCGATTGGCCTGCTATTCTGGCGGAAGGCACAGAAGGATCTGTTTGATCGATAGGTTACTCTGAGCCACGCGCTCAATAACTAGCGAGGATGTACACGCACCGGTAACTCGGTGATACCTCGCACAAAACTGGACCGAAGCCGACCTGGCTCACCCACGACTTCTACCTTGTCAAAACGTTTCAGGATTTCTTCCCAGACAATTCGTAGCTGCATTTCGGCCAATCGATTGCCCATGCACCGATGAATACCAAACCCAAACGAAAGGTGATGTCTGGCCTTGGGTCGATCGATGATAAAGGCATCAGGGTTGTCGATCACCGCATCGTCCCGATTGCCCGATACGTACCACATTAACAACTGATCGCCTGCCTTGATCTGCTTGCCTCGTAGCTCAACATCGACATTAGCGGTCCGTCGCATGTAAGGCAGCGGGGTATGCCAGCGGATAATCTCAGGCACCATACTGGTGATAAGACCCGGGTTGGCGCGCAACTTTTTATATTCTTCGGGATTTTCGTTCAACGCCAGAACCCCAGCACTGATTGAGTTACGAGTGGTGTCATTGCCCCCGACAATCAGCAGAATCAAATTGCCCAGAAACTCAAAGGGTTGCATATTCCGGGTCTCTTTGCCGTGCGCCAGCATGGAAATCAGGTCACTGCCTGGCGTTTCCCATTGAATGCGTTCATTCCAAAGCCCGGTGAAGTACTCAAGGCATTCCAGCAGTTCAGCGCGCCGCTGCTCTGCTGTATCTACAATCCCTGTGCCCGGGGGCGCCGTCGCGACGTCTGACCAGCGCGTGAGTTTGCGGCGTTCCTCAAACGGGAAATCAAACAACGTCGCCAACATCTGCGTGGTGAGTTCGATCGAAACCCTATCTACCCAATCAAAGGTTTCACCCACCGGCAGGTTATCCAGAATCTGGCAGACCCGTTCCCGTATCAAAGGCTCGAGTTTCGCGAGATTTGGCGGCGCGACAACACCGCTTACGGTAGCTCGCTGCACGTCATGTTTTGGTGGATCCATGGCAATGAAGTTTGAAAACTTCAACTCGTCCGGGTCTGGCTCCAGATCGATTGCCGGTCCGATGGAAATGCCATGGGCCGACGAGAACAGCGCATGATTCGTGTCCACATGCATGATGTCTTCGAATCTTGTAATCGACCAATAGCGACCAAAGCCCGGTAATTCGTTCAGATGTACCGGGTCTTCCTGTCGCAGCCGACGAAAATGTTCCCAATGAAGATCCTGCTGAAACAAACGACCGTCGATCATATTGATTTCTTCGATCGGCACAGACCAGGGATCCTCGATCATCGGCGGCGGGTTGGCCGACAGAAACGGACTCATAAAGGGGGGTCTTTTAGGTGCTTCTTGGGTTTCGCTCATCGCATTGACTCAAATATTTGAAAATAGGTATTCGCTTGCCGATCACCCTACCAGACACCGCTAAAGCAGACTATCTGAAGCAAACCTAGACTCAGGCATTACCTCGTTCAGCCAGAATGAGTTCAACCAGTTGTTTGCCGTGGGTGCTCTGAGGAAAGTGGCCGACATTCTCGAGCGGATCAAATCGGGCATTCATCAGCGTTGCCCATTGACGACCCCACGCCTCGGTAAAGACATCATCAGCGCAACCCCAGGCAAACTGGCAGGTCTTGTCCCAGTTCAGCAGGGTTTTGAAATGATAGGCCTGCGCGGCCGCGTTACCGTTGTGATAGTTATCCAGTGGGATCGATAGCGGAAACCGCCGCATGCCGTTGTAGCCGCTGTCCGGTAAGCCGCGATAAGGCGCCGAAAAGCCGCGATACAAATCAGCGGCAGGTCCGGTAAGTTCAGGTGCCTTACCTTCAACGAAGGCAGGCACAAAGGCCTGCTGTGACATGAGTCCGGCGCTTAACACCAGCAGCAACCCCAGGTCAGGCTCAGGCCGACAAAAGAGTCCGCCTTCATGCCAGCCCGCGTTCCATCGTCTGATGCCTTCAGAGTACTCGTACCCGGGATGGTGGAGCCAGGTATTCATAATCACCAGGTGATCGAACCTATCTGGCATCATCGCTGCCTGAGCAAGACCCGTGGGGCCACCCCAATCCTGACACACCAGCGTGACGTGCTGGAGATCCAGGTCAACGATCAAAGACGTCAGCACTTCTGTATGTCGGGCCACCGTATACCAGTGACTATCAGTTGGCTTATCGGAGCGTCCAAAACCAAGATGATCCGGCGCGATACAGCGATATCCCGCAGCAACAAGTCCTGGGATCATGTCCCGATAAAGAAAAGACCAGGTTGGCATACCGTGTGTGAGCAGCATCACCGGCGCATCTCTCGGCCCCTCATCAATGTAGTGAACCCGCAGGTCCTGCCACTGATGATAATTGGGTGCATAACTAAACCCCGGCAGATCCTCGAAGTTTTCTTCAGGTGTTCTTACAAAATCCGTCATCTCGCTTTCCTGTGCTGTGATTGTAGGCTAGCTGCCAGGCACCTTACCGCCAAGATAGCTTTCGCCATATTGCCGCATTGCTTTCAATACCGGCTTCAGCGCTTTCCCTTTCTCGGTCGGTACATATTCGTAGCGCGTTGGGCGCTCCTGATAAGGCACCTTCTCCAGCAATTGGAGCGCCGTAAGTTTCTTCAGCCGATCCGCCAGCAGGTTGGTGGGTATCTTCTCGCCTGACCGGGCAAAGTCGGCATACGTCCGCTGACCAAAGAACAGGGCGTCGCGCATCACCAGCAAAGACCAGCGATCACCAAACAGATCCAGTGATCTGGCTATCGGGCAAGCAGAGCGATGATTCAATTCTGATGCGTTATTCCGACTCGTCATATTCTGTCTCCTGTCTTTGGTCGCCAGGCGCCCATCTGTAATGCGCCGATCATGATGGCACCGTACAAAAGCATACCAACGGCAGCGGCGCTGAACACACCCTGCAATCCAAATTCAGTGTGCGTAACCAGCAGCAGGGCACCCCCAACAGCAACAGTGATTCGAACGAACAGTGCCAGAACCGGCCAGAACATGGCGCCAGCACCCTGGGATGCGAAATAGAGCGACAGGCCAATCCCCTGAAAAGCGAAGCAGGGTCCCATAATCCGTATATAGGATCGGGCCGCGTCAAAAACTTCCTGATCGTCGGTAAATCGCCAAATCCAGACATCAGGAAACAGCGCCAGAACAACCCCGATACCCCCGGCAAGCAGCCCCGCTAACAGTCCTCCCAGACGACCTATCCGCTCGGCGCGCTCGTAGTTGCCCGCACCAATACTGGTACCTACAAGGGATGTCATTGATGCGCCGATGCCAAAAACCATAGGGATCAACAAGAACTCAATGCGCGAACCGATACCATAACCTGCCAGGACGTTCTCCCCGAACCGCCCGACGATGGCCGTCAGCGAAATAATCGTCGCAACCGTGAGCATCGGTGAAAAAGCCGCGGGTAGTGCAACCTGAAGAATATCTCTGAATGCCGAACGCGCCATCACACAGGTCGCTGCGCTGAGCCGAATCGTGCCTTTGTCAGAGAAGAGCCGTTGCAACAGGCATACATTCACGATCAGGCTGGCGACAATGGCGGAAACTGCCGCACCGGGTACACCCAGGGAGGGCAGTCCAAACGCACCCAGGATTAAGCAACCGGACACCGGTACCTGAATGCAGGCGCTCAACACCATCAATAGTGCAGGGAACTTCATCTCCCCGGTACCGCGGAATACGGCCGTCAGCACACCCATGAACCAAAGGCTTATGCCACCGGCAAACAGGATCATCGAGTAATTCATGGCGCTTGCCAGGATGTCACCGTGACCACCCAGGAATCGCAGGAAACTTTCACCGATGATTAAAAAAGTCACCAGCAGCACAGCAGCACCCGCGCTCGCCAACGTGAGGGCATGCCAGATCAATCGTTCCGCGCGCTGCCGATCTCCTGCGCCCAGCGCGCGAGCAATGGCAGAGGCAACCGCGCCGCCAAGCGCACCACCGGAGAGCGTCTGGGTAAGCATTAACAATGGGAAAACCAGCGCGATGGCGGCCAGGGCCTTAGATCCCAACTGACCCACAAACCATACTTCGGCCAGACTAACGGCCGCGGTAATCAGAAACGCCGTACTGTTTGGTGTCGACAACCGAATCAATAAAGGCAGCGGCGCCTCTTCCAGTAACTGGCGCGTTCGTGCATCCATCTGCGACTCTCCATCCATTATCTGGCACCGGCCTTTTTTTTGTTACTTGTATTTTGCAAGTATTTACTTTTATTTTGCAAGTTACGTGTCGATTTTTCATCAATCAGAAAACCCTGATTCACTCTCCGTGAATCAAACGCTACAGCGATCTAGCGCAGCGTCACCTTGTCGCCGACAGCGACTTCGCCGGGCGTTACGATGGAGGCATAAATGCCCAGGGCGCCTTGCGCGCCTTGAACCAGCGATCGCATAACACCTGGATCGCGCGACAGATCAGCAAACCCATGGGTTGTCATCACGCAGCGCGGACAGATAATCTCAAGCTGCAAAACAAGCTCACCAATCTGCAATTGCCGCCCTTCCCAGTCGAACTCAGGCGATCCCGCCTCTCCTTCAACATCCAGCAGAAGATTGGGTCGAAAGCGCCGAATATCCCACTGATTATCGGGGAACTGCTCTGCCATATGAGCCAGAGATTGTTTTGACATAATCAGCAACGGGAAAGCATCAAAATAAGTGCCTACTGGAGACTCAAACTCAAGCAGTTCCGGGGGGAAAACCGACAGATCCGGCAGCGGTTCCTCCGGCAGGCGAGCAAACATCCGACGCAGTTCCGCCTCCATATCATCCAGCATCGGCGCCCCACGACGGTAGTGTTCGACGGCTTCTTTCGGCATCAGCGGCCACAAGGTTACCGGGCTACCAACGGTTTCACTGAGGTGGTGAGCGATGTCTTCATCGCTGGTTTTTAAGGTTTTCCCATCAGGCAAAGTAATGATCGCAGGAGATACACCGTCTGGCGCGGGCTCATCCGGGTACCTGGCAGCACAGGCCATCAACTCAGGAAAACGCTTGGCGCCACGAATGCCGCCACGCTCCTCATCACGCACCGCCCAGGCACGATCGCCAGGTAAACCCGACACACCGATATGCGAGCGCGATAACTGCTCACCCTGCATGCTCTTAACGGGATATCGAAACAGATCAACCAGTTCAATCGACACAGCATTTCTCTCAAATCACATCAGATTCACAGTCTAGCAGCCAGATCAGATAGGCCAACTGTCGGTTAGTAGGCCGTCATCGGTCGCCACCAGGGCTTCAACGGCAGGGTTGGGCGCAGAATTGAATTGACGAGGCGGTCATCGACCGTTTCTGGCACCTTGAGGGGACTTTCGAGCGAGAGTTCAAACCGTGTCTGGTTTAGGACATGCATTTCCACGCCGGGATCCCAATACTCATGGTTCAGGGTACGCAAAGCCGGGGCCATAAAGACAAAACCCTGGCGCATGTAATCGCTGGGTGCTGCCTCCAGTCTCCGTTCAATTTCTCGTTGCATTTTGCGGCGTTCGAGCAAGCGTACCGCAGGTGAACGAATCGCCAGCAACTCAACTTCCTGCTGTCGCGAGACTGCAACACCCCGATTACGAATAATCTGTGTCAGTGCCGGGTTATCAACTTCCAGCCTGGAAAAATAGGGAAAAATCGTTTCGAAACCCGCTTTCTTTAACGTGGCACCGAAGACCGGCCACGTATTACGCGGCAGCATCTCACGCTGGCCTTGTTCATCTCGAGGCGAAAAGGCTGATGCTCCGGAGGCATCAAAAACAATAAAGCCATTCGGTCCAAGCCGCTTTTTTACAAATTCGTAAAACTCGCGGCTATAGAGCTTCGCCAGATCATAGTTATTGGCGACCGGTAGATCGATAAAGATGGCGTCGTAAACAACATCACTTTGCCGAACATATTGGTAACCGTCAGTAATCAACGTCGTTACCCGGGGATCGCTAAAAGCGTCCTCATTGACCTCGCGCAATACCGGGTGGCGCTTCGCGAGATTGATCAAAACGGGATCAATATCGATATGCCGAATCTCTTTAATCTCTTCGTACTTTGCGAGCTCGCGAATCAGGAAACCATCACCGCCACCCATCACCAGAACACGCTCGGGCACAGACCCCGACAGGATAATGGGAAAGTGCGCAAACCATTCGTGGTAAACCTCTTCAAGTCGCGTATCCGTCTGCAGAGCGCCATTCAGGTACAACTTGTAATCAACCGGGAAATCCGGCTTTTGCTGAAGCTTGTCGGAGTATGCAGCGAGGAGGTCTGCGAAGAAACTGGGTCTTGGGCTATCGACAATATCGATCACCTGATAGCGCGATCGATGCCGCTGAACCTCAGGCAGGTCTGGCCTTGGCTGGAACAGCCCGACAAGCCCGTCGTCCATGAGATAGTAATAATAGTAGCGATGAAGAAAGTACTGATTGATCGTGGCAATCTGACTGAACGCCAGTGCAAGTAAGAGACCCGTGGCAAGGAGACCGCCGGATTGTATCCTGGGGATCTTAAGATCCAGTTTGGTCACGGCAATCCAGAGAGCAACGCCGAGGTTGATCGATGCAATCATCAGCCCGGCCAAAAGCAGGTCGAATAGCGGTACGATCAGCAGCGGGAAGATCATGGCACCTAGCAACGAGCCCATGTAATCCCAACCTAACGCCAGATTCGTCGCTCGGCTCTCGTCTCTGACCTGACGCGCCAGCCGCATCAGCAGTGGCAACTCTGCGCCAGTGAGCACACCGATGACACACACCATGGGGAAGACCACGCTGAAGAACACCGTAAGCCCCACTGCGAGTTCGTTATGTAACTGGAACTGCGCATAGACCGTATGCGCCACCAGAATTAAAGGGACGGTTACCGAACCCAGGACAGTCAAGGCCAGTTCCACACGTAGCAAAGCTCGCCAGGGAGAATCAGCGCCTAAATGCTCGCTGAGAAAAGCACCGATTCCCATCGACGCCAGAAACAAACCTACAACAATGCTGTACCAGATCACTGTATTGGCCGCGAGCATGGTCAGCGTCTGTGCCGCCAGCAACTGATACAAAATGCTGCATGCCGCCAGCGTTACTGCGAGGATCAGTATCGGTACAAGCGACGCATTATCTGCGCCTGCCCGCGAGCTCATTGCGGCGGTTTCCCCGGTACTGGTCGTGCGAACCGTCTGATGGACTGATCGGCTGCGCCGAATTCGGCTGCAAGATCATCGATCGCAGCCTGAACCTGCAAAGCATCGCTGCAGCTGAAAAAATCCAGACAGACCGCCCCAAGCTCCGGCCAGGTATGCAGGCTGGCATGAGACTCCGCCAGCATTACCACCACCGTTGCGCCTTCGGGACTGAATTGATGTGCGGTATGCCCAAGCACTGTGGCGCCGTGGCGCGAAAGGGCTGCCAGGAATACAGATTCAACGGCCGCTACTGTCGCGATACCTGCTGGCTCACAGCCTCCGAGTTCAGCCAGGGTGTGATACCCCATCAACGTTGGAGACGCGTCTATGTCTGTTTCAACCAATGTACATTCCTATACCTGCCTCTTGTAGCTCAGGGTAAAACACCAGGGCGATCAGGAGCACGAGCAGAATAACGCCCTGAACAACCATCATGACTTTGCTGACTGCAAATCTATCCGCCAGATACAACGGCAGGAGCATCCCAACCAGCGCGTTTAACGAAGCAACAATCAGTGCCGTCGCCAATATACCGATCCCGGGGTAAAACCAAAGCGCAAACGCCAGTGTGCCGATAAACGCGCCAATATAGTCGACTCCCAGTATCCGACTGGTGGCCTTGTCTGCACCGGAACGGACTTCAATCAGCAGGGGAATCTCCAAACCGGTCAAGATACCGATAACAATAATCAGACCATGGGCGACACCACTTAACACAAGGACCGGCAGGTCGACCGCATCTATAAGGAAAACCAGAGGCACGCTGAGGCCACCCAGCAACGAAAGGACGATCTCCAGTATCTGCAGGGAACGGGCGGGTTGAGCCAGAATACGCCGCGACGCAATCAGGGCGCCAATCCCCATGGAGAACATGTAAAGACCAATCGTGACGCTATATCGCAGCACCGTGTTACCCAGAAATGCCGACAGCGTTTGCCCCAGAAGTAGCTCATAGACGATGCTACAGAACGCCAGTGTCAGAGTTGCCAGCAGCAGCGGCAGACCCAGCACGCCATCAGGGATAGAGGTTGGCTGCGCTTTATCCGTCACATTCATCAAACAAGTCTAACGTAAAACGGATCAGACAGACGGCCAAAAGCCCGGGATAAACAGGCTGGGCGCTCCCCAGTCGAGGGTCAAATTGCAACGACGGGATATAACACCCTCTGGATACTTAAACATGCTTATTAAACGCCGCGAACTCATCAAAGGTATTGCTGCCACCGCAATCGCCTTGCCGGCTTCCGGACTGCTCGCCTCCGGCGCTCTCGCCAATGCAACAAAAGCGGCAGTACCCAGCGAAGGGCAGAATCTGTTTTATTGGTACTGCAATCACTTCTATGATTCTAAGAAAGCTCTCGCCGAAAAAGAGATGGCCTTTATCAAAGCCTCGCTTGTGCTGGAAGGCAACGTCTGGGGTTACGATGCAAAGACCACCCCTTCAAAGACGAAATCCTGCACACCAATTACATGATCACCAACCGTCGGGGCATTGTTCCGCAGTTGGATGTCAAAGATGCCTTCGACACGTCGACCCTGAACACCCCCGGCCAGTCAATCGCAGCGAAATACACGGCTATGAAAGAGACCATAGACACCATCGCTTTCGCAGACCAGGACACCTACACCCTCTACTTTCCATAGACCCGCCGGCCGCCAACGACGCTAGGCGGCAGCGGCCTTTCTTGCACGCGGATCACGGGTTAATACGCGTCGGATCATCGGCTCAAAATCCTCAATCGGCAGGGTGTCGTAGTTCTCATCAAAAGCGGGCATATCATATTTTTCGATGAACTCGAGTGTGTGCTCGTAGTGAGGATTGCCTTTATGTTTTTCTCGCGCATCCTTGTTGCCACCGAGATGCTCAAAATAGTAGTAACCCTGAAACACGGTGTGATTGGCAAGTAACCAGTGGTTGGCCTCGGAAACAAAAGGTTTCATTATCGCCGCCGCAATGGCGCCGTGATCAAAAGTGCCCAGTGTGTCGCCAATATCATGTAACACGCAGCAAACCACATACTCTTCATCACGACCGTCTCTGTGTGCACGTGTTGCGGTTTGCAGGCAATGTTCATACCGATCAACATTGAACCCGCCAAAATCGCCTTTCAGCAGGTTAAGGTGGTCAAGCACGCGATCCGGCAGCCTCTCAGCGTAGGTCTGCGCGTTGCTCATAATAATCTCGATATCTGCTTTGGTGCATTCATCGAACCTTTTGAAGGTTGCTCTGGGTTCACTCATAACTTTTCTCCTGACTGAATTCTAATATTATTTTTACGCAATGATCTTTCCGGGAACGGCTCACTACCCGCCGATGATTCTGGTCAGTCGCTCGGCGCCCTGGTGGTCTAATGCCGCTTGAACATGGCGTACCGACATGGTCCGGACCAGCTTGGCCCCGCGCTCGTTGCTGAGATCCATTGAACCGCCAGTTACCAGCGAGGTGGCCAAACCACCCTGCAGGTGGGCGTAGCCATAATCATCCCAGAGTCGCTCGAAGGAAAAATCCTCAACCCCGCTTGCCAGAAGTTTATCGTGATAGCAGCGCACCAGCGCCTGTTCATGTTCCCGCCGTAACTCCGTGTCCATGGAGCCACCAAGCACATAGGCCAGATCATAGGCGCCGGGTCCACGACCGATACCCTGCCAGTCGATGACAACAACTTCACCCGTGCCATCGTCCCCAAACAGCAGATTTTCTACCCGGTAGTCCTGATGCACCAGCGTCCATGGGCTGCGCGCAGCCATGAACTGATTCACTTTCAGGTAGTTACCACTGAACTGGCGATAGAGCGCCAATCCACCGGGTGGCAGATCAGCACCAAAGTTGGCTTCAAACACCGGCTGAATATCTGTCAGCATCTGGTCAATAAAGGCAATCCGCGGACCGATCATATCTGGAATCCAGTTAAGGTCATCCGCCCGGTTCCACCAGACCGCATGTATCTGGGCAAGCACCGACACCGCAGCAAAAGCCTGCTCGAGATTCATTCCCTCGGACTGATCGACCATGGTCAGGCCCGTCAGATCCTGCATCACGATGACGAAGTCCGCAGTACCCGCCGCGATTTCTGCGTGGTAAATCTCTGGCAGCCCGACAGGCGCTGCCGCAGCCAGTTCTGAATAAAAACGTATCTCCGCCTCAAACATGCCGAGCGCTACACCCTGCTGACGGTTCTCTTCAAACGATGACGGTAACTTAACAACCACACTACCGGGCACACTACTGTCACTGGACGTTAGCTTTACGCTAAAGATGTCGCCCATCAACCCTACACCCTGACCGATCTGAGTAAGACTCATATCATCGATACGGGCACCCAGAACTTCGGAGAGCCACGCTGTTGAAACTTCGCTAATAGATGCCGGAATCATAGTTATCATTACCCGAGGAGTAGATACCCCATCATGCCTAAATTCGGCCTTCATTTCTCCTTCACGTAAATTGCCTATAGACTGTCCGCTCGCGTGTACCAGGAGTTTGGGATGTTCGATTTCAACAACAAGGTTGTCCTCATTACCGGTGCCAGTTATGGCCTGGGAGAACAATTCGCCTACGCCTTCGCAGAAGCTGGCGCTGATCTTATTATTACAGCAAGAAGCGAAGACGCACTGAACACAGTGGCGGAGCACTGTCGCTCGAAAGGTGCAGCCGTCACCGTTGTGACGGGCGATGTTTCAGTTGAAACTGATGTCAAGAACGTTATTGAAACCGGTCTAAGCGAGCGTGGCCAGATTGATGTGCTCATCAACAACGCTGGTATCGCCGACGCCCGGGGCGTTGCTGCCGAGTCATTCGACTCGGAAACCTTTAATCAGATTCTGGCTGTTGACCTGGTGGGTGCCTTCTATTTTGCGAGAGACTGCGGCAAACACATGCTGGAACGAGGCTCAGGCAACATCGTCAATATCTGTTCGATCATGGCCAGTGGCGGCAACGAGAACAACGTCATCGGTTACACCGCTGCAAAAGGTGGACTGCTGAACCTGACCTACCAGATGGGCGTTGAATGGGCTGACCGTGGCGTCCGGGTCAACTCGGTCTCACCGGGCTTTGTTGTTACTGAAATGACCAGGCCTATGCTTGAGGCTCTCGGCATGGATAAATGGATCTCAAGCCGGACGCCCATGCGGCGTTTGGGGGAAGCGAAAGAGGTCACTAACGCAGTCATGTTCCTGGCCTCTGATCTGGCGAGCTACATCACTGGCGTTGATCTGCTGGTGGATGGCGGGACTAACGCCAGTCACGGTACATTCCAGATACCGCCCATCCATCATGAGTGGAACAAGGACCGTCCTATGGTGCCCAGCAACTACGAGCCGGTGCAGCCAAGACCCGACTGGTATCAGGCACTCGAGGCTGGTGTGCCCGGGGTTCACTATCCGGTCGATAAGGACTGACGGCTGCTCAGCGACGGCTGCCGCCGGGAAAACTGAAATCCATCACGGCACTTTCTTCGCCCGACTGCCAGCGCTGGCTAATCGTTTTCCTGCGCGTGTAAAACCGAACGCCGTCAGGCCCATAAGCGGCAAGATCGCCAAAACGAGAATCCTTCCAACCCCCAAAACTGTGATTGGCCACCGGCACAGGTAATGGCACATTGATGCCAACCATGCCGGATTCAACTTCTGAGGCGAACTCTCTGGCAGCAAAACCATCTCTCGTAAAAACACAGCTGCCATTGCCGTACTGATTGTTGTTAACCAGTGCCAGCGCCTCTACCGCCGAATCAACACGAACGATACAGAGCACCGGTCCAAATATTTCTTCCTGATAGATCGTCATTTCAGGCAGCACCCGATCAAACAACGTGCCGCCAATGAAAAACCCCGCCCGGCTGCGACAGGCGTGGTCCCTGCCGTCAACGAGCAACGTTGCGCCCTCTCGGACGCCCTGATCAATCAGCGACAGAATCCGATCGCGTTCCACCGCACTGTTAACCGGCCCCATATCGAGATCCTGATCCCCGGGACCTATTTCGAGGCCCCGGACCTTTTCTTGCAACCGATCTGTCAGCCTGGAAGCAAGGGCTTCGCCAACGGTAACGATCACAGAAAGCGCCATACAGCGTTGCCCACAGGAACCATAGGCGGCGCCCATAATGGCATTCGCCGTGGTTTCGATATCTGCATCCGGCAGCACAACGGCATGATTCTTCGCACCACCCAGCGCCTGAACGCGCTTGCCAGTGTTTCCCGCTGTACGATAAATCGACCGGGCGACAGCCGTCGATCCAACAAAACTGACCGCACTCACATCGGCGTGCTCCAGCAATGCCTGGGATGTCTGCTGCCCGCCCTGCAAGACATTAAGCACACCTGCCGGCAACCCCGCTTCCGAGAACAACTCAGCCAGCCTGTTAGCGACCGAGGGAACACGTTCGGAGGGCTTTAATATAAATGCATTGCCACAGGCTATCGCCAGCGGAAACATCCATAGCGGCACCATCGCAGGGAAGTTAAACGGCGTGACACCGACACAGATCCCTACCGGCGCAAGTTCACTCCAACTATCAATACCCGGACCAACGCCGCGACTGTGCTCCCCTTTGAGATGCTCGGCAATGCCGGTTGCGAACTCCACATTTTCGATTCCGCGCAGCAGTTCGCCGCGGGCGTCTGCCAGTGTTTTGCCATGTTCCCGCGACAGCAGTTCAACCAGTTCATCCGCATTCGCTTCCAGAAGTCGTAAAAACGCCTGCAGAATTGAAGCTCTCGCGCCTGGTGTTGTCCGCCGCCATGACGCGAAGGCTTCTCGACTTGATGCCACACATTCATTGATCGTGAGCTCATCAGCCAAACATACAGCGCCTATCTTTTGTGCTGTCGCCGGGTCAACAACCGGCAGCCATTGCGTGCCACCGTGACGTGTTACCCCGTTGATGAAATGGCTAACTTCTTTCATGACTTTCCCAGAGCGCGATCAAGGCGCATTCAGTTCTGATTGGCGATAGCCCTACATGGTATCCAATTAGCCAGCGGGCCGGCAATCTGACTACAATCCCGTCTCTTACTGAATCAGGAACACACCGTTATGACCGACGATCTGTCAATCTTCGACGTCATGTACCAATGTCGCGCTATGCGCAAAATCAAACCCGATGAAGTCCCGGAAGAAATGCTGGTCAAACTGATTGACGCGGCTAATCAAGCGCCGTCAGGATCAAACGCACAACAGGCCCGCTGGCTCGTTGTCAGAGATTCAAAGATCAAACAGCAACTTGCCGACCTCAACCGGCTGCACGCCGAACCCTATATCAAGCCCAACCTGGAGAATCCCGCAAACGAGAAACAGCAAAGAATGCTGAACGCGGTGGTCTGGCAGATGGACCATATGCACGAAATCCCTGCTCTCATCGTTGCCTGCTATGACTATCCCGAGAAAGTCTCCGGACTGGGTGTCTATCGGAGCGCTGGCTCAGTCTGGCCAGGCGTGCAGAACCTGTTACTGGCTGCGCGGGCGATAGGCCTTGGTGCTGCACCCACCACACTGGCACTAAGAGATCAGGATGCGGTCCGCGAGGTGCTGAATCTGCCGGAAACGTTTGCCGCCCTCTGCCTGATACCCGTAGGTTTTCCAATGGGCAAATTTGGCCCTGTCTCCAGAAAACCGATTGAGGAAATCATGCGGTTCGATCAGTGGTAACAGTGCTGAACCATCAGCTTAGAACCATCAGCGTTGAACCAGATCCCACTGATTACCGAAGGGATCTGCGAATTTTGCGGTGATACCGTAATCGGCTTTGAGGGGCGGTCGCGTGACAGGCAGGTCGGACTCTGCGACTCGAGCAAGCACCGCCTCGATATCGGCGACACTGAGGATGAAGTCGACGACACCGATCTGCGCCTTGAGCGCGGCGATCTTCGGTTGAACCGCTGATTCAACCAGTTGCAAATGCAGATCTCCTCCAGGGGCAGCCATGGTAAAGAACCGTTCACCATCAACGGTCTGTTCATCCGCGGTCACTTCAAAACCCAGGACGCCCTGCAAAAACTGCCGGGCCCTGACCAGATCTTCGACCAGATATATCGCATGCGTAATGTGCATCCGCTCAAGATACCGCAATACCGCGCTGACTGCCTGCGTAGCGAAGAGCGCTTCAGTTTCGCAGCGTTGATACCCGTTGTTCGCCGAGCATCATGACGGCCATATTCCCATCCGAGCGAACACTCAGATAAAGCAGATACAGGGTTAAGACAGGCGCGCCGCCAAAAAAGCCCAACAAACCAAGCGCCAGCGCCGGTGGCTTAAAGTGATTGCGCCAGGCCATCCACAAACCCGAAAGTAACAGGAACCCCATAAAGTCCAGATTGAACTGACCGGGCCATCCCATCGCCATCATGTCACCAAAAAATACGGCCAATAGCCCGAAGCCATGATTCGTCACAACAACCATGGTGTAGATCGCTATTGCCAAAAACATAACAATGAGTAGCGTTCTGAATGCGTTCATCCCTGCTCCTTAAAAATCCCGACCCGGACCATCTTCACCGGCGGTCGCATTGGGTGCAATTACCTGACAAGTAATGATGCCCGTCCGCGCACGAACACAGTCGGCGACCTCCGCATAACCTTGACAGGTTCAAGAGCCCCCACTTATTGTCATCCCTGATCTTCAGGAAACAGCTATGAATCAGGAACTTCTGCCCATTCGCGGCGCGCCGGCCTCACCGTACACTCGAAAAATGCTAGCCGTTCTGAGATTTCGGCGTATTCCCTATCGATTCATTCAGGAGGACAAGAGCGCAGCAGATCTGCCCGCACCCAAAGTTGGACTGATTCCTGTGCTGTACCTGCCGGATGATACCGGGGCCCTGTGCGCCGAAGTAGACAGCACACCCATCATCCGACGCCTGGAGGTTGAATATCCGGGTCGATCTATCATCCCGGAAAACCCTGTCACGGCCTTTATTAACTACCTTCTCGAAGACTATGGGGATGAATGGTTAACAAAAGCCATGTTCCACTATCGTTGGTACTATCAGGATGACATTGATATGGCTGGCTCGATCCTGCCCTTTTATCGGGGTGGGATCACCCAGCCCGATGAACAGGCGCTGGCGGCAAAGGCCATGTTTTCGGAACGTCAGATTTCCAGGTTGTACGTCGTAGGCTCCAACGACATCACCGCAGAAGTGATCGAATCAAGCTACAAACGCTTTCTTGGTTTGCTGAACGAACATTTCAAGCGGTTTCCCTTTCTGTTGGGGACACGGCCTTCATCGGCTGATTTCGCCTGCTACGGTCAACTGACACAACTGACGCAGTTTGACCCGACACCGTCAAAAATCGCGATCACCCAGTTCCCGAGAATTCATGCCTGGGTCAGCAAAATGGAAGACCTTTCGGGGCTGGACCTTACCGATACTGCCTTCATCGATGAGGTTCCCGAGACGTTAATTGCGATGCTCGCCGAGCTCGGAAAGACTTACGTCCCTGTGATGCTCGCAAACGCAAAAGCTATCGACTCTGGCCTCGACACTGTTGAGACTACCGTTGATGCGAAGACCTGGACCCAGGAGCCCTTCCCCTACCAGGCCAAATGTCTGCAATGGCTGCGAATCGAATACAAACGCCTCAGCGAAGAAGACCAGCAGGTTGTCATGAATGTATTAAACGGCAGCGGTTGTGAAACATTGTTCTAAGGGGACTGACCCGTCAACATCATGATCCGCAGTCTGGCCAGTTTGTTTCTCGGGACCTTTTTAGCGGTTAGCGAGAGCCTCGCGAGCCTGCCACCAGCGGCCCCGCCTGTGACGCAATTCCACACAGACCTCGACGTCTACCCCCAGAATTTCGCGATCACCGTTGACAGGGATTCCCGCGTTTTCCTGGGAAACGCAGATGGCGTGCTGATCTATGATGGAGAACACTGGCAACTAACCCCCCTCAGCAACGGCGATATCGTCAGGTCCCTGGGCTACGATGGTGAACAGCGCATTTATGTCGGCGGCTATGACAGCTTTGGGTATGTTGAACAAAACAACACCGGGAAATTCCGCTACTTTGACCTGACCGAACGCTACCGTGATTTTTTGGGGTCATCCCTGTTCGCAGATATCTGGCATCTACATATCGCTGATGATGCGGTGTACTTTGTGGCCCTGGAACACCTGTTTCGCTATGAACCCAACACAGGCGAAACAACCGCCTGGCACCACGAAGGGCGATTCGGCCCGATCACCACGTTCCAAAACGACGTCATATTGCAATGGCGGGGACAGGGCCTGAAACGCTACAGCAAGGGAGAGTGGCTGGATTTACCCGACAACCCCTATCATCGAAACTTCCTGACCAACCTGGTTGTCATCAACGATGACCAGTTACTTCTGGTCAGCCCCGAGACAACCTGGGCCAGCTACGACGGCAATGAATTTGTGCCACGCCCGAAGTTTGACGCCGTCAGTCATCGGGGCTCTGTCACCTTTGCGCGATTAGTCACCCAACAGACCCTGGCGCTGGCGACCCAGCTCGGCAAAGTCGTATTCGTTGATCTTCGAACCGGCGCAGACGAGGTTGTTGATATCGGCCGCGGCTTTATTCCCGAACTCACGCTCACGCCTGCCGGTGAAACCCTACTGGTCGATGACCTGGGTTTTTACGCGGTACGTTGGCCAGCCCGGTGGCGAAGCATTGACCATACTGCCGGTCTTAAAGGCACCATTCACAGAATTATCGAAGTCGCTGATGCCACCCTGGTTTTAAGCAGTAGTGGAATATTCCGAAGTCAGGAGAACCGGCCCTTTGAGCGACTCTCATGGACCGACTATGAAGCCTGGGATCTGCTGCCACTCGACGACGGCACCCTGCTGTTTGCAGACTCTTATGACATCAAGTTAATCAGCCCCGGCGGCATCGATACAGTTGCCGATAGCACGACCGCCAGATACTTTTTAAGGTCCCGCCACAACCCCGATATTGTGTACGTCGGCACGGAGCTGGGTATTCAGGTGCTGAAGAAGACGGACGGCGTTTGGCAATCCATTTATCGCGATGACCGGATGGATAACCTCCGCATCAACGGTATGTTCGAAATCACACCAGATGAACTGCTCATCAGTTCGGACCGTGGTGGCATTCAATTGCTAGACACAAGTCAGCTCGAGGCAGGTACGATCAGTGCGCGCCGATTCGGCGCCCGGGATGGTTTGATTGCCAATGACCCGACCCGAGGCATGCTGCTCCGCCTGATTGATGACAAGCTGATCGCATCTACCGACGCTGGCTTTTTTGAGTTCGTCGATGGCCAATTCAAAGCGACGGACCTGGACGGGCTTACCACTGCGCTAAACGAAGACTACCCCGCCGATCTTGCCCAGGGTGATCAGCAGATATGGGCTTATGTCCACGACCAGATCTACAAAAAGAACGGTCACTGGGAAGCTGAAGATGTTTCCGGCCTGAACACCGGCGGCATCAATATCATCGAGTTCACACGGCATGGCACACTCGTTGGCGGTCTCGGAAAACTGCTACGCTTTAACGAGTTCGCAGAACGCACGAACACGGCACCGCCGCCCATCACGGTAACCTCCAGTACACTTACCAGCGAAGGTGGTACCACACAGCTTGACCTTAAAAACATCACGCTCAGCAGTGCCGACGAGCGACTGACCATAGGTTATGCCTTCGTCGACCTGGCAAGGCCGGATCAGGTCAGGTATCGGACCCGCCTGAAACCCAGGGAAAAGCAGTTTTCCGACTGGCAGGAGAACAGCGAGCAGAGCTTCGTGGCTTTACCGGCTGGGAACTACCTGTTTGAAGTCGAAGGTCAAAACAGTCTTGGCCAGCGTGCGTCCGTGGTCATTCCTGTTCAGGTCACGCCGCAGTGGTTCGAGACCGCAATCGCCCGGACCACGGGTATCGGGGTGCTGTTTATCGCGCTTTACTTCATTGCCTCACTGGCCGTCAGACAACGCGCAAAGGCGCTCGCTGAAGAGCGCGATCGACTGGAAACCATGGTTTCAAAACGGACGCGGGCACTGGAATCAGCGAATCAGCAACTGGATCAGATGGCGCATCTCGATGGCCTGACCCAGATTCCGAACCGTCGAAAACTGGATGCTTACCTCGCCGATGTCTGGCGCCAATGCGTTGAGCGTGACCGGATGATGGCCATCGCTATTATCGATGTTGATCATTTCAAGCACTACAACGACAGCCACGGTCATCAGGCGGGTGATGAACTGCTCATCAATCTTGCCCGGACACTAAGCCAGAACCTCCGGCGGGCCGAGGACCTGGTCGCCCGATACGGCGGTGAGGAGTTTCTGGTGGTCATGCCCGGTGCCGGCGAGATTACCGCACGCAGAGTCATCGAAGACATGCGCCAACGCGTCGAAGCAGAAAATCTGGGAGTAACGGTCTCTGCCGGCGTGCATGCCAGCATGCCCGACAACGCGATGCCCCTGAAAGACATGATAGAGACCGCTGATCAAGCCTTGTACCACGCCAAGACCAACGGCCGGAATCAGGTCAGCATGTTCTGATCAAAACGTTCTAACCGAACTGATAACGCTCAGGCTCGGCATCATGAGTCCGCTGCCAATACTCGAGATTACTGAAGGGCGAGTTATTCACCACGATGCCATCCGAGTTCTTGTACCAGCTCTCGACGCCCGGATGTCCCCAGGCAAGATCTTTGCTGATCCGCTGGACTTCTTCGTTATAGGCATCCGTGTCAGCCCGGGGAATTTCAATCGTAGACGCCCCCCGCTGCAACATCAGCGTCAGACACTGCATCAGATAGTGCACCTGACACTCCGTGTTATAGATGATGCTGCCACCATGCACGATATTGGTATTGGGTCCATACAAGCAAAAAAGGTTCGGATAATCAGGCACCAACATGCCTTTATAGGCCTGCGGTGTTTCACCCCAACGTTCATCGAGGGAGACACCGGTCTTACCAACAACTTCCATCGGCCACAAAAAACGATTGGTATTAAAACCCGTGGCAAAAATCACCACATCAAATTCATGTTGCGTACCATCCGCGGTTTCTATGCCCGTCTCGGTAAACCTGAGGATAGGATTATCTACCAGAGTTACGTCCTGGCGGGCCATGGTGCCATACCAGTTGTTATCGATGACGATTCGCTTGCCGAAAACCGGGAAGTCAGGCACGCACTTTGCCATTAAGTCCTGGCGATCTCCGAGTTGATCGCTCATGTAGGACACCAGCGATTCCCGCATCGCATTATTCACTTCACTCATGGCGCGTTCTTTATCCTGCCAGGCAGGATCCGCGGGGACAGCAGGCCAGTTGCTATCCATAAAACCGAATATCATCCGCGCACGATGCCATTCCGCATAGCAGGGTAATTCCTTTAGCGCCCATCTGAGCCCGGATTCCACGGGCCGGTAGTAGTCACGATTGGGTGAAACCCAGTGAGGTGAACGCTGAAAAACTGTCAGATGGGCGGCTTTATCCGCCGTCTTGGGCACCAGTTGTACGGCACTGCAGCCGGTGCCAATGACAGCAACCCGCTTACCTTCCAGGGACACATCGTCACGCCATCGGGCTGAATGAAAGGCTTCCCCCTTGAATTCAGATAGTCCTTCAAACGGCGGAACAGACGGCCGATTCAATTGGCCAACCGCACTGACCACCAAATTACCGTCAAGTTGTTGGCTGCGACCGTCACCATCAACATAGTTAACGGTCCACTGGCAGCTATCGGTGTTGTATTGCATTCCTCGAACATCTGCATTGAATTGGATGTGGTCACGAATACCAAACTCATCAGCGCACTGTTCAAAATAACGATAGAGCTCGTCGCGTTTTGAGAAATAGCCGGTCCAATCCGGGTTTCGCGCAAATGAGTAAGAGTAAAAGTGATTCGGTGTATCCACACCGCAGTCGGGATAAGTGTTTTCGTACCAGGTACCCCCCACAGCAGCATTCTTTTCCAGAATGGTGTAACTGACACCCGCTTTCTCTAACTTGGCAGCGGTGCAGATACCCGACATTCCTGCGCCGACGATGACGACATGAAAATCTGCTTGCTTCGATTCAGCAATCGCCTGCGTTATCTCCGGCAGCCAGTCCGTATCACGATCAACAAAGGCGGTTTCTTCCAGCAACATGGCACAGAAGTCACGGTCCACAGGTCCCGCAGTGGAGAAACTCATCATCTCCTGCATGCGCTCAAGCGACGGCGATGCTGGCCATGCGCCGCCTTCATCACGCAGTCTTTTTGTCAGCTCAAAGCCAGCAGACCGAATTTCATCTGCAACGTCATCAGCGTAATCGCCGGAATCATCGGGGAAAAGCTCTCCTTCCGGAACGTATATTGGTGCAGGCCGATACCGATCTGACAACCACCTGCGATCTTCAGAGAACTGGTCCAGTACCATCAACAGCGTTGGCAGGTTAACTTCAAGCAGCGCTGCCTTAATCTGGTCGTCCGTTGCTGTAATGTTGATCTCGTGCATTGCTAATACTCCCTAAACCGGTATTCGAGTGCCCGCGGCATTGTGGCGGACTTTATTGTGTGAAACTTGCGGATACAGTTCTTTGAACAACGCCAACATCGCCATCGTTGAGCGCCTGTCTGCATCCTCGTGCAGATGCCCTGGTGGACCGATGGTCGGCGGCAGCGCAAAGCCATGTGGTGTTCTTGCATAGTCGTGAAATACCCAGGACACCCCAGCGTCATCCATTTCCTGGTAGAACCGTTGCCGACTTTCATCGGACACGAGGTGGTCATCCTTGCCGTTTTCTATCACTACCACCGTCTTCGTGTTGTAGTTATTCACGCAGGGTTTCAAAGCGGGTCGCTGGACACCCCAGGCATCCGGACTGCCGTCCTCCCCTGTTTGCAAAAGGCCATGAAAGGAAACGACGCCGGCGAGATCAAGCCCGCCGCGCACGGCTTCCAGCACCGCCACGCCACCAAAACAGTAACCAATTGCGGATGCCGATACCGCCTCATCAACGCTCTCATGGTCAAGCCCAGCCGTTAACCAGGCCTGCAGCAAGGCTCGAAAGAAACCTGGATCATGATCGCAGGCGACCATGCCCTCGAAGCATTTAGCCTGGAACGCCAGGGCCTGCGCTTGGGTTGGATTTTCCGGCCAGGTTCGCTCGTCAGCAGGGACGAGTTCACCATACATGTCCACAGCCAGCCCCACGAAACCCAGCCGAGCGAGATACTCAGCCACATCGACATCAAAAAATTTTAGTCCCTGATAGTTATGAATAACCAGCACCAGCGGACGCTGACCTTCGGATTCCGGGGGTGCAACGAGATGACTCACATAGGTGTTGCCTCTAAACTCGAGCACGATTTCTTCACGGCGCAGCGCTGGCGCTGGCGGCCAGTTATTGATGGTCACGGGATTTCCCTCTTGTTCTGCTTATTCTTTTTCCTGGATCGAACGCTCTTCCGAAACAGGCCCACCGAGCATAGAATCGACGCTCGCCCCTGTCCAGCCAAAACCATCGAGCCATCATGAGTAACCTTCGCCGCGCTTCCGGTGTATTTCGATTCAGAGACTATCGGTTCCTGTGGCTGACTCTGATGACGGGCAGCATCGTCAGCTGGTTCAGAATCCTGGGTACTGCACAATGGTTACTGGACGAAACCGGTTCTGCGTATCTGGTTGGCCTCATCGGTGTCGTCCAACTGGTTGTGCAACTGCCGATCACGCTGTGGGCAGGTACCCTGGCTGACCGCATCAACCGAAAGAAACTGATCACACTTGCTCACGGAATGACCGCTTTAACCCTGCTGATACTCGGGTTGCTGAGCCTGAGCGACGTATTGAATCCGTTCATGGTGTACGTTGGTATCGCCATAACGGCCGGCACGCATATGCTGGCAAGCCCGGCTCGTTCGGCCATGATTCCGGTTATTGTGCCAGAGCAAGACCTGATGGTGGCCTCGTCTACAGAAACCGCATCGCAGAACATCGCAGCGATCATCGGTCCACTGCTATTCGCGGTACTGGCGACCTCCTTTGATCTAACCACAGTTTTCCTGACCGGGGCAGTATTCGCTGGCATTGCGGCAGCTTGCCCACTGCTGATCCGCGCAGCCGGCCGCGCAACAGGCGACGGCGAACAGAAGATGAGTCAGTTGCAACAGACGCGTGCCGGTCTTTCCTACGTTGCCAGACATCCTATCTTGCCGGGCCTGTTCCTGCTTGATGCTGGTATCACCACTGCTTCGTTTTACCGTGAGATTCTGCCGGTCCTGGCGCTGGGGTTGTTTGCCGGAGGCGCCAGTGCAACAGGGATGCTGGGTGCAGCCAACTCGACCGGCGCTATTTTTGGCGCGTTACTGGCCGCATTCCTGGTGGGGTTCAAAGCCAAGGGAATGCTGGTGCTGTACGCATCCTTTGCCTACGGTTTCTGCCTTTTCGGTTTTGGTCTCGCCAATACTCTGCTGGTTGGCATGTTGATGATCGGACTACTTGGCGCAGCCGATGCCGTGACCGTTGCCGTGCGCCAAACTACCGTGATGTTGACGACACCGGACCATATGCGGGGTCGCGCATTTGCCCTGATGATTCTTGCCGCACAAACCGCCAACAACATCGGCACAATCTGGGTAGGCGTCTGGGCCGGCCTGATTGGTGCAGCAAACACCATGTTGATGGCGGGCGTAATTTCCATCGTTATGACCGGACTTATCTGGTTGTTATGGCGACCTATTCGTGAATATCGCTCCGAACACTAGAGCCCATCCGCTATACTGCTGGGCTTTTGGACACTTGGGATCATGGCGCAACCAGTCATAGGCATCGTTGGTGGTGGGCAACTCGCCGGCTTACTTGCCGTTGCAGCTAAAGACCAGGGGCTGACTGTCCTTGCCCTGGACCCCGACGCACATTGCCCGGCTGTGATCATGGGCGCCACCCATTTTCCTGGGCACAGACACAATGCGGCGGATATTCTAAAACTTGCCGAGGCTGTCGACGTGCTCACCGTCGACCTCGAGGACGTCAATGTAGAGGCTCTGGGTCAGGCCGAATCGAACGGCAGCAACGTCATACCGCGACCAGCAACGCTCAAGTTACTCACCAACAAACTAAGACAGAAACAGCTTTACGCTGAGGCAGGACTGCCGACAAGTCCGTTTACTGAATACAACGGTGACCTCGAAACACTCGGCACGCACGGTTGGCCCGCGGTGCAAAAAGCCGCCGAGGGCGGCTACGACGGCAGGGGCGTCGCCATTCTGCAACACCCTGACGATCTGGATAAGCGCTTGCAGGCGCCAGGTTTTGTTGAAGCTTTTGTTGCCGACGCTACCGAGTTATCGGTCATGGTGGCAAGACACCCTTTCGGCAGCATTGCCACCTGGGATGCGGTGGAAATGGCGTTTAATTCTGAAGGTAATATGTTGGACGAACTGATCGCCCCTGCCCGACTGGACACGATGCTTCGAGAGGAAGCACAGGCACTGGCAATCAAGGCGGTGGAAGCATTTGATGGTGTTGGCATTTTTGGTGTCGAACTTTTCCTGACCCCGGAAAAAAAACTACTCATCAATGAAATCGCACCAAGGACCCACAACAGCGGCCACTACACCGTTGACGCTTGTCGCACATCCCAGTTCCAACAACAGATCAACATTCTGACCAATCGAAGACTCGAAGATACAGCGCAAGAAAAGGCTGCCGTCATGTTTAACCTGTTGGGTGAGCCAGGCTTTGAGGGGGACACGGTAGTCGAAGGACTCGAATCGTTACTTGAAACTGACGGTGTTCACCCATACCTTTATGGCAAGACCAAATGCTTCCCGCTCAGGAAAATGGGCCATGTCACTGTGGTCGCCGAATCGATCGGCGAAGCCCGGCAACTGGCCGATCAGGCAAGACAGACCATCGTCGTGCGCGGTAACCAGAGGACAGAGAAATGAGTGAAAACACGACCCCCCTTGTGGGCATTATCATGGGCAGTGATTCTGACCTTGATGTCATGGAAGCAGCCGCAACCGTGCTTGAAAGCCTCGACGTTTCCTACGAACTCACGATTGTATCCGCCCACCGCACACCCGAGCGTATGTATGAATACGCCACAGACGCGGAGGCACGTGGTTTACGAGTGATTATCGCCGGTGCCGGTGGTGCTGCCCATCTACCCGGGATGGTCGCTTCATTGACCGTGTTGCCGGTTATCGGCGTGCCTGTCTCTGCAACCAAGCTCGAAGGTGAAGATGCACTTCTATCCATCGTACAAATGCCTTCGGGCGTCCCCGTGGCAACGGTCGCTATCGATAATGCCACCAATGCCGGGTTACTGGCAGCGAGGATGCTGGGTACCAGTGATGCAGCGCTCCGCGAGCGACTCCACGGTTTTAAAGAATCTCTGCAACTGAAGGTGATGGAGAAGGTGACCCGGGTTGAGAGAAGGGGCTGAAGGCTTTTTCGTAGCTGAAGGCTTTTTCGTAGCTGAAGGCTTTTTCGTAGCTGAAGGCTCCTGACAGCTGAAGGCTCCTAACAGCTGAAGGCTCTTTACAGCTGAAGGCTCCTAACAGCTGAAGGCCCCTAACAGCTGAAGGCCCCTAACAGCTGAAGGCTCCTAACAGCTAACAGCTGAAGGCTCCTAACAGCTGAAGGCTCCTAACAGCTGAAGGCTCCTAACAGCTGAAGGCTCCTAAAAGCTGAAGGCTCCTAAAAGCTGAAGGCTCCTAAAAGCTGAAGGCTCCTAAAAGCTGAAGGCTCCTAAAAGCTGAAGGCTCCTAAAAGCTGAAGGCTCCTAAAAGCTGAAGGCTCCTAAAAGCTGAAGGCTCCTAAAAGCTGAAGGCTCTTTACAGCTGAAGGCTCTACTCACCGCAAACCCCGGGCAGTTCATCCCGGTTTCCCGACGATCTGCCGAATCGGTATTTCACTGGCGGGCCAGGCGCGCAAGCATGGCGACACAGTTAATGTGGAGTGTCAGCTATGCGAATACTATTTCTTGTTACCATCTTTCTCTTTCCCTTGAGCAGCCAGGCGTACAACGCCGTTGGGCATATCATTGTTGCCGAGGTCGCCTACGATTTACTGGATGAAACGCAGCAGTCAGAGCTTGATCGACTCGCGAACATCATCAAGGAAACCGGCGACAACAGCAGTCTGTATCGAACCTTCCGAGGCGTCAGCACCTTTTCCAAGACGGCGTTTCTTGCGGACAGGGTGGCGACACAACCCATTGGCGAGGTCTATGCCTCATTTAATGCAGCACTGCCCGCGTCACTTAAGGACTATGCCGACAAGACAACCGCCGCCTGGCATCGAGCGCTGCCCAGCCTGGCAGGATGTGACAATCCTATGGTGACCGAAGAGAACCTCGAAACGGGCGTTATGCGGCTGACAACAGCCTATCGCGAAACCAAGGACGACCGGGCAAGAGCCGTAACGCTGGCAATACTGACGGCACTGGTGGCCGACGCGCACCAACCACTAAGAACCACAAGCACCGACCTGGATCACGCGCAAAGCAGTTGTAAGAATGACAATGGCGGGCTCGATTTCTGTATTGTTGAGCGCGAGACTGACGCAGCATGCCCTGCGGAAAAGAATCTGTTTACCTTCTGGGATAACGCCGCCTTCTCAATGAATGACCCAAAGAAGTTGCATCAATATGTTCGCAGGGTAAACAAATTTGCTGCCAGTATCGATGCCGAGAAAGTCAGCCCTGATGTATCAGCCTGGATCGCAGACAGCCGGGCCATGGCCAACGAAGTCTACAATACGCCGGTTAACGAATGGCCCTCACGCGGCTATGAACGTAAAGCCCAGCGCACATCTGCCGAGCGCATGGCACTGGCAGCGTTGAACCTGAAAGCACTGATTGAATCATTGTAGGATCTGAATCTGTCGGTTCAGCGCGGATGTCATGCATGCGTTCTGAACCGGCAGGTCGATGATGCCGGTGACCGCTTGCGCACGCTCGGTGCGCCAGCCTCACTACTTTAACAAGGCATCACAGGACAAGGATTCAATCGCCGTGAAGGCACGATCGAGCATCGTTTCTCCCAGCCGAACACCCCGCTCGTTACCCTGATCGAGGGTTCCGCAAACAGCAATCGGTGTGATCATGGTAATCAACAGGTTGTAACGGTAGTGCTCAAGACACTCATCAAAGCTATAGCCCTGGACCCCCCTGTCTAATAATGCCTGATGGTAATCCCGCAGGATTGAGAGTTCCGTTTCACCCCGCAACTCTGGACCGCAGCTGCCGGAGCTGAAGTAACCAATATCGTGGGTCCCGTTACCCCCCATGGTGTTCTGCCAGTCAAAGGCGATGATGTCGCGGCCCTTGTCACCATCAACCAGAAACAGGTTATCAACCCGATAATCGCCATGAACAATCGTGGGTTCCCCAGCCATCGCACGGGTGAACAAGTCCAGATACTGATCACCGATCTTTCTGGCGATCTCGGCGCGATTGCCTGAAAAGAATTCGGGGAATCGCTCAATCGCGGGCTCAATCCCGGGGCGCAGAATACTGTCACGACGAAACAGCATCGTCTTCATATCTACCTGATAGTTCAACCAGGGATATTGCGTTGTTCGGCCCCAGAAGTGTCCATGCAGCTGCCCGGCTCGCTGGAATGCAATCCGCATTTCTTCCTCGGTACAACCGAGCAACTGATCACCCGCGGTTTCTTCACCAAGGTCTTCCAGCACCAGCAAAAAGTCCTGGGTATCCGGGTCAACCGCTGCATACAGACATCGTGGAATGGCCACCGGGCACTCTTCAGCCAAATGCAAATAGAAGTTAACTTCGTTTCGGTAGAAGTTCAGACCTTTGGACAGGTCGCTATTATCAGTACGGGCAATACATTTGACGACGACTGATTGACGCTCGCCACTGCTAAAAGTCAGTTGCGCGCGGGCGATAGACGACATCAAACCGACGCCTTCGCCGAGGTCAGCGATATCTACATCTACAATATCATCGGCAAAATGATGGCCAATCGTTCGATTGGCCAGGGGTGCGTCAAAGGCTTCGTACTTCTCAATGACCTGTGTCATGGGCGTTCCGGTTCAGGATAAAGCGAAACCGTAATACTCAAAGCGACGCAGGTAAAGCGTCACGCAGACAACTAGTCCTGTTCCATCGACCAGGTTTTACTGGTCAATCTCGCCAGTTCCCATTCGGACAGGGACTCATCCACATCATGATACTGCAGGCGATGCTTCACCTCTGGTGCTTCGATTGCAAAACGGTTGTCGGTTGCTTGAAGATCAATCTGTGGCATGGACATGTGAGTAGCCTCTGAATAAATAGTCTGTTGCTGTTCGTTCTCTTGCTGGCGAGGCCATCGTCTTTCTGATAGCTGCCTATGCATCAACAACGGATAGCAATGTAGCAGTCAGCATCAAAACCACATAAGGAATAATTAGAAACTAATACATTCCTATTAGGAATATTTTAGAAATGTACAGCCATAGCCTCCTGTGAGTAAAATAGCCACCTCGGATACATCAGCAGCAACAGACAATGGTCGACCAGGGAAGGGAGACAAAAAATTCATAACTACCCGATGGTCATCTATGGATTTCACGACTTTCTTCGATATCTACATGCGACCCAGGTCGCACCTGCCACTGGATCGTGATGGCATCGAATTCCGATACGCGGCGGCCTCTCTGATGATCGCCTGCTCAAAAGCCGATTTCGATGAAGACCCCGAAGAGCATCGCGTCATTCGGGACATTCTTCAAGATGCCTTCAAACTCTCCGCAAAGACGATCGACCGACTTCTGCAGTTCGCCGATACCGCGAGCGAACGCAACTATCTCGACGAGATCACAGGGCTCATCAAGGACCAGTTTAGCGGCAGGGACAAACGATTCCTGCTGGAGAAACTCTGGGTTGTTGCCTATGCTGATGGCCGCATAGAAAATCAGGAAAAGGCATTTATTGAGCGAATCGCCGGCGAAATCGGTCTGGACGGCGACGACGTTGAAACCGCCCACACCCTGGCACAACACAAGCTGCCCAAAGACCGTCATTGAACCAACCGTCCAGATTGAGGACAGCATGTATTACGATAGCGAAACAACTTTGCCGAGAGATCAGGCAAGCCTTCCGTTTAACCCCTTCAAGGCGTTAATCGCACCAAGACCCATTGGCTGGGTTACCACGCTAGCACCAGACGGTACCGTCAACCTGGCGCCCTACAGTTACTTTCAGGCGGTCGCTGACAGCCCTGACATCGTTATGTTCAGCGCTACACCACAGTTCAGCACGACGGAAAACGGGATCGCCTTCAGGAAAGAGAGAAAAGACTCTGAAGCCAACGCAACAGCTTCCGGCGAATTTGTTTGCAATCTGGTGAGCCTGGACCTCGCTGAAGCCATGAACCTGACCTCAGCGCACCATGATTCATCTGTTAGCGAGCCTGAAGTCGCTGGCATCGATATGGTGCCATCCGAACGTGTCGCGCCACCCAGAGTGGCCGCCGCACCGGCAGCACTTGAATGTATCGTCGTTGATTCTCATCCGGTGAAACATCGCAATGGCGAACATCGATACCATTTAACATTCGGCGAGGTTGTCGGCATCCATATCAACGATGCTTTCATCAGAGATGGGCGTGTTGACACGGTTGCCATGCAACTCGTCACCCGCATGGGATATGACGAATACGCCGTACTCGATAAGGCCTTCACCATGAGCCGACCTGATAATGATCCCGTACTGGATGGCTATCTGAAAAACTAGCTGCCGATCATCAGGTCAGACCTGCCCAGGTAGATCGCGGTCAATGACAACGTATCTATTGCACCGTGAGCCAGGATAAGTGGCCACAGGTTACGTCCACACCGAATGAACAACACACCAAAAATGAACGCCAGCACAAAGATATTCAACACACCCATCAAACCCTGATAGGCATGCGCAACAGCAAATATGGCTGCTTGCAGTAACACGGCGATCCCGGTATTCGACAACCCCTCAATTCGGTAAAGCAGATAGCCCCGCATCAGTAATTCCTCACCGAAAGCGGCACTGCCCCAGGCCACGGGAATCAGAAACCAGAGATAGTTGGTCAAGTTGCCTTCAATCAGCGACGTTAACAAAGAAAGGTCAACGGCAGGCACACCCAAAAACTTCAACAGCGGCACTACGAAAAACCCAGCCACCAACGTGACGCTGACGATGGCCAGCGCTGCCCAGGCGAACACCAAACCGGGCTGCATGGGTTTAAGCAGTGACAGGTCCCCCCAGGTCTTTCCTTCGATGTATAAGAATACGGTTGCTCCCAGCAGCGGCAAAATAACGGCAAACATAGGGCCTAAAAAAACAATCCCTGTGAGGGCGCCGAGCACTGAGCCGATCAGCAGGAGCGCAACAATGAGGGGTATCTCGAGCCAGCGCCAGGCACTCATCGGAACGGCGGGCCACCCACCCAGCAGACCAGGGAGTAGCGTTGCCCCGAAAGCAAACGCGTCACCCTGTGATACTCAAATGACGGAAAAACCACTGCGCTACCACGTCGCCGCAAGTCCTGACGCCATGACGCGGCGATCTCTTCATCGCAGTTCAATCCGAACATCTCAAGATCCGCCCCCGTGTATTCATCGGGATCACTGAGCGCAATCACGACTGACAGTTTTCTGATCGCCAATTCACCTTCCAGCCCGTCCTGATGCCAGTCATAAAAATCCCCGGTGTCATCGTAACTCGTGAACTGGGCATCTTCCGTAAAACCAAGCAGGTCGTATTGATACAGTTTGTTCGCGCGCTCAACAATGCTGCCCATCTTCTCAAAAATCCAGAGCGCCTCTCCTGCCGGTGTTATCCAGGAAACCCCGGCGCTTCGGGTTTCCGGTTCTCGATGATCGCTGCGCCGACCCAGATCGGCGCCCGAAACCAGCGCTTCATCTCTGGGCAGGGAGCAGCCCAGCGCAATAATTCGGTCGCATTGCCGCGGACCAAAAACCCTGGGGAAATACAACGGGCTCTCATAGCGTCTGGCAACAGTCTGCCGAAAAGCCGCAATACGCTGGGGTACTAACTCAGTCATACGATTGCCTCCTCCTACCTATACGGTGTCATGAATAAAGAAGAACCCGGTCTTGTGTCGCGCACCGTGCAGCGTGCACCGTGCAGCGTGCAGCGTGCACCGTGCAGCGTGCAGCGTGCACCGATCGATACATGCAAGATGACTTGTCTGCCAAGGCTCTCTAGAATGGTGAGTAACAAAAGACAGACTAATAACCCAGTGGACTTCGAGCAATTCTTTAATATTTACATTAAGCCGCGTTCGTCAGGACAGCTGAACCGCGATGGTATCGAATTCCGTTACACTGCGGCTGCGGTATTAATCGCCTGCTCCAAGGCTGATGCCCACGAGGATCCTGAAGAGATTCTGATGATTCGGGGGATATTGTCAGCAACCTTTGGCGTGCCCGACGGTGTGATTGACCGGCTACTTGAGGTTGGCGAAACCGCCAGTGAAGAAGATTACCTCAGCCAGATAACCACTTTCATCAACGATCAATTCAGCCACGAGGACAAGCAATTCCTGCTGGAGAAACTCTGGATGGTGGCCCTTGCCGACGAAAAAATCGACCAGTTGGAAGAAGTGTTCATTGCCCGAATTGCCGAGGCCATCAACCTTGGCAGCATGGATATTATCTCCGCCAGGAGCGCTGCTGAAACCCAGCTCAGGTAAGCAAACCGGTTAACTGACAGGAATAGCCAAAAATGCATCGTCAACATGGATAGTCTGTTACTGGTATGTGTCGCGGGTCTTGCCGCTGGTACTGCGCATGTCTATCTTGGCGTTGATCATCTGGCCGCGCTGATGCCACTCAGCCAGGGTGGCCGGGCACAAGCCATCAGCGCTGGCATTAAATGGGGCCTGGGACACAGCCTTGGTGTGATTCTGGTCGCCCTGTCATTCCTGGCCTTCCGCGATTTCGCGGCGCTCCAGCTAGGCCTGGGTTATATGAGCGAGATAGGTGAGCACCTCGTCGGCGTGATGCTCATCGGTATCGGTGCGTTCGGGATCAGAACCGCCCTGAAACAACACGTCCATAGCCATCATCATGAACACGATTCAGACGGCCACGCACACATACACGCACACTTACACGCAGACCAGGCGGGGCTCGCCCACGAAACGGTCGAAGCGCATCAACACGGCCGCTTTCACGCACACACCGCCATCTTCGCGGGGATGCTGCAGGGTATAGCAGGGATGTCATATCTCTGGGGTGTACTACCGTCCCTGGCACTACCCATGTCGGCAGCACTGGCCTACCTGGCCGCATTTGCCGCCGGATCTATCGCTGCCATGGCGCTATTCAGCGCCATGTTCGGCGAGCTTTCCAGTCGATTCGAGGCGATCCTGCCCAATTTCATCAGAACGGCCCGGCTGACGGTATGTGGACTTTGCGCAACCACAGGCGCCGTCTGGCTGGCACTCAGTCTGACCAGTCAGGCCTAATCTGAGACGTCATCCCCGTCGGAGCCGGTGTCACGCGCACCGTCCAGGTCGTACTGTTCGTACCAGGACATCAAATACAACATGGTCCGCATCGCATTAGAGGGATGCGTCGATGTACCGTGATACTGATCGTTAAAACGTAACAGCTTGGCCGGCACACCCGCCATCTTCAGCGCCGCATAGTATTCTTCGGACTGCGCCATCGGCGTACGTAAGTCCTGCTCCCCGGTCATAACGATGGTCGGCGTCTTAACATTACCAACGTACATGATGGGCGAATGGCGCAGCCAGTCTGCAGGATCTTCCCAAAACGGCTTTTTAAAGAAGGACTGGGTAAAGTTCGGAACATCGGTCTGCCCCAACATGCTCATCCAGTTGATCACTGGGCATCTCACTGAAGCAGCCGCGAACCGGTCGGTATGACCAATCACCCAACTCGTCAGAACACCCCCTCCGCTGCAGCCACCCACATAGAGTCGGTTCGGATCTATCGCACTCTGCTCGAGCACCGCATCAACGCCGGCCATCAAATCCAGATAGTCGACACTGGGGTAAGCAAAATTGATCGCCTGGGAAAACGCCTCACCGTATCCGGTACTGCCACGCGGGTTGGTATAAAGCACAACGTAACCGTTAGCCGCATAGATCTGATAGAAGAGGGAAAATCGCCCCTGATACATACTGAACGGGCCACCGTGAATCTCCATGATCATCGGATAGTTTTTTGTTTCATCATAATCAGGCGGGTATAGCACCCAGCCATGCGCCCGGTTGCCGTCTTCTGCTTCAAACCAGATCTCTTCCTGTCGTGCCAGAGACTTGCCCAGCAGCAGATCATCATTCACCGCAGTCAATCGTTGTTCACCTGGGCGAACATCCAGATCAAAAGCATAAACATCGAAGGGCGAACTAAAGTCACTGATGATGCCAACACCAATATCGCCACCATCCGCGATCGAACTCAGCCGCGCCACACGCTCGCCGTCTGTCAGTGCAACAAGCTTTCCGTCCAGTGACATCCGGTAGACGTGCACGTAACCTGCATCCAGAGCAGAAAAAAGAAGACTGCTACTATCACCCGCCCACCACTTATCACCTGAAATCGGCTGATCAAACTCATCCGAAACCAGCGTGGCAGCACCGCCATCTGCTGACATGGTGTATAGCCTGTTCATGACATAGGTTTCATCACTCGCGGGGTGCCCCTCAAAAGCGATGACCTTGCCATTCGGACTCACCAGAGGTTCAGACCAGTAACCAGGTTGTTCCGTCAGTTGCGTGATCTCACCCGTGGCTACAGCAATGCTAAAAATATCTGATCGACGATAGGTCAGCACCGTGCTGGCAGATTTGAATCCGTCAAAAACAATGCTCTGGCCGTCTGGTGACCAGGACAGTCCAGCGCCAGAAAAGAAACCCTCGGGCGTACGACGGGCACCCACATTCCAGTCCCCGTCAGTCAGTTGTCGTGCTGAACCCGCGCTCGCCGGCACAACAAACAGGTGCGAATAGCCCGACTCCATATAGCCAACCCTGTCCTGCCGATAATGGAGGTCATCTAACACACGCGGCGCCTTGGTCCATTCAGCCCCCTCCGGTGCAGACGGCAGACTTATCTTCCAATCCTCCTTTTGCGGGACAACGGCGACAAAGGCGATGGATTTCCCATCCGGGGACCAGAGGGGAGACGAGGGCTTTATCTGTCCTCGCGTAACCTGCGATGTCGCGCCGTCAGCCAGCCACCGAACAAATATCTGGGTCTGGCCGTTTGCATCCTTGGCCAGATAAAGAATTCGATCACCCTGCGGTGACCAGCGGGCGTGGCTGCCCTGGGTAAGATATCGCTGCCGATCACCGTCGCTGTCCATTAACCAGAGTGCCGAGGACCAGCGATCAATTTGCTGATCAACCCAGCGGCGGGTGAATACAACCTGCTCGCCATCCGGTGAAATCTGCGGGTCTGCAACCTGTTCAAAATCAAGATAGTCCGCGACTTCAAGCTGCTGATTGTCGGCACTGGCTAGCAGACACGGCATCAGCAGGAGTGCGATAAGCAGAATTCTCATCATTTTCCCCTGTGGTGTTTTTACGTACTAAGATCCAAAAACATAAGGCGCCAGAGACGCCTGGGCTTCGGAACGAATCTTGTGCCAGGTGCCACCACCATAGTAGGCGAGGCTGCCAGGCTCAGCATTGCCATCCCCATTATAGTAAGACAAGCAGTCTCTGAGGGGTGCGGAAGCGATATCGGCGTGGCGGCAATGTTCCGCGTATTTGTCTTCCGACTCGCCGGTCACATCCACCACACTGACGCCTGTATCCCGCATGGTGGAAATCATCCAGACGATATAATCAGCATGGGTCTCGATGGCATCCGTAAAGTTAAAGCTACCGCCACCACCCTGCGGGCCAGAAACTATAAACAGATTGGGAAAACCATGGCTGTGAACGCCAAGGAAGGTTTTAGTGCCCTCGGATTGCCACTTGCCCTTGAGTGTCTGGCCATCACGTCCCTTGATCATGTTGAACGTTGACGTTGCCATCCACTGAAATCCAGTGGCATAGATCAACACGTCCAGATCATATTGAACGCCGTTGTGAACGACCCCTTTTTCATTTATCTCCTGGACACCCAGTGGCGCTGTATCAACCAGTGTCACGTGGTCCTGGTTAAACGTTGGCAGATATTCATCGTGGAAGGTGGGCCGCTTGCAACCGTAAGGATAAAAGGGCTTCAGCGCCGCTGCAGTTTTTGGGTCATCAACCAACACGTCAACACGCGCCCGGATCTGTTCCATAATTCTGAAATTGGATGCCAGTGTTTTCTGGATCATCTCCTCCGGTGTCAGCTTGCCCGAATGCGCCTTGCGTTCCTTGAAGTCCGTCACCTTCCCCGAGAGATAGTCATCGTTCGCCTTAATCGCCGTCCGGCCTGCGGATATTTTCGAAAACCTTGCCCGACGCGCCTTGGCCCAACCGGGCTCATTTTTCCAGGTCGCCAGTTCCTCTGGCGTGGTCTCGCGCTGGTCTCGCACATCGACCGACGACGGGGTTCTCTGAAACACATACAGCGCATCTACCGTCTTCGCAATTTCCGGAATCACCTGAACCGCGGTAGCGCCGGTGCCAATAATCCCGACCTTCTTACCCGCCAGGTCAACATGATAGTTCCAGCGGGATGTGTGAAAGGAGTCGCCGCTAAACTTCTCCATACCCTTGATTCTGGCGAGTTTCGGAGTGGTCAGAATACCGTTGGCCAGAATCACATAGCGTGCCTTCATGGCATCACCACGATCAGTGAACACGGTCCAGCGCTTTTCTGCTTCGTCCCACTCGGTGTTTTCTACGGTAGTATGAAACAGACAGTGCTCATAAAGACCAAACCGGGTGGCCATCGCCTGACAGTATTCGAGAATCTCGAACCCTGAAGCGAACTTCATACTGGGGATGTAACCCATTTCTTCGAGCAACGGCAGATAGCTATAGGCTTCGACATCGCAGGCAATACCGGGATAACGGTTCCAGTACCAGGTACCGCCAACGTCACCGCCCTTCTCGCAGAACCGAACGTCGTTAAAACCCGCCTCTTTCAGCTTGTGCCAAAGCAGCAGTCCTGCAAAGCCTGCTCCCACAACCAGAATTTCACATTCGTCGGTAAGGGCGCCCCGGGGCACGGGATCGTCGGAGTAAACGTCTTCAAGGTAGCTGGCGAACTCGCCTTCCATCGCCATGTAGTCAGCGGCGCCACGGCGAGCCTCTTTGAACTCTCGATATCTGGCCTGCTCTTGCGCATTGAAAGTGGCACCTGCCGGGGGCTCCGGCAGCGCTTTAAGCGCCTCGTCGGTGACGACCGAGTAACCTTTCCCTGCAATCTTGTCTGTGGCTTTGGCAGCCTTTGTATCAAAAATCTTGAATCCGGTTTTCGGATCTACCGATATCGCCGTCATGTTGAGTTGCCGCTGTTTTTATTTCGCCCCAATAAAACAGCTTCTTTACGGCGCCGTCAAATGAGCCGCCCTTGGGCCTGGGTGCCGACTACTTTATGATGCTGTCATGAAGCAGACTTACTCTCCGGAAGACGAGCAGTTTCGCGCCGAGGTGCGGACATTCCTCGAAGAAAACCTGACCCCGGCGCTGCGCGAGGCCGGCCGAAAGAAAACCAGTATCTGGCAGGAACCGGTTTCGGCGATGGCCTGGCAAAAGCTACTGTTTGACAAGGGCTGGGTTGCGCCTGAATGGCCAGAGGAATACGGCGGCACCGGCTGGACGCTGACCCAGCGCTATATCTTTGCCCAGGAATGCGCGCGCGCAGAGACGCCGGGCATTTCACCCATGGGTTTGAAAATGTGTGGCCCCATGCTGATTGGCTATGGCACCCCCGAACAGAAAGCTTATTACCTGCCGAAAATTCTCTCCGGAGAACATATCTGGTGTCAGGGTTATTCTGAGCCCGGTTCTGGTTCCGATCTCGCCTCTCTGAAAACTGCGGCTGTTTCCGACGGTGATGACTATATCGTTAATGGCACGAAAATCTGGACCAGCTTCGCACAGCACTCAAATATGATGTTCGCGCTGGTAAGAACCTCAACCGAGGGCCGGGTGCAACAGGGTATCTCGTTTTTACTGATTGATATGGCAACACCCGGTATCAGTATCGAACCCATTATCAACCTTGAAGGCAGCCACGAACTGAATCAGGTTTTCTTCGATAATGTGCGTGTGCCTAAAGCCAATCGCGTCGGCAAGGAAAACGACGGCTGGTCTGTCGCCAAGTACCTGCTGGAATTTGAACGATTTTCTATCTCATCAATCGAACTCAGACGCCTGCTAAACCGCGCCAGACAACTGGCGGAATCTACAGGAAATGACGGCACACGGCTGGCTGATGATCCCGAGTTTAAACAACAGCTGGCACTGCTTGAGATCGATGCACTGGCGATGGAAACCTCTGAACAACGTGTCCTGGCGAACCTGAGTGCCGGTAAGCGACCGGGGTCAATCTCGTCCGTGCTGAATGCAATCAGCGCACAAACCCTGCAAAGGGCTGATGAACTCGGGATTCAGATCGCGGCCTATTACAGTCTGCCGCGACAACCGTGGGCATTGGAAGTGGGCGGTGACGCACCAATTGGTCCTGACCTGGCGCTGCCTTTAATGCCTAGTTATCTGAACAATCGGATGCGAACCATTGCCGGTGGGTCCGCCGAAATCCAGCGTAATATCGTTGCCAAGGCGATTCTGGAACTCTGAAAGTTTCGCAAGCGGGCTGTTAAAGCGTCATCATAAGGAAGCCGGTGACCGCCGCGTTGCTAATCGCAAGTGACGGCGAAACGTTTTCCTTAATCTGCAAAATCGCATCACGATAACCTTCATAAAACGCCCAATAAGGCCGCGGTTTATAATCCAGATCCAACTCAAGTTTCTGAACAATGGTTTTCGCAGTCGTTGGTTTAACAAACACTTCTTTCTGCGGACGATAGTAAACAAGGCCAATCGTCACCAGGCTCCACTTCGCCATTTTTCTTTCACCCAGGAACTCAACCACCGCTTCAAAGCCCTTTCGCTGATTGCCATGGAACAGCTTTTTGTACGCCAGTGTCAGCCTTAACCGTTCGTCGGAGTTCAGGTCATTGATCATGTCCCGAAACTTTGGTTTCTCGAACATGGAGACCATCGAAGCGCGGGAAACAAGCTTCACCAGGTTTTCGAGAAACGCATTGGGCCGGTCAAATGCCTTGCGGGCAAACACCTCTTTTGCAAAGGCAGTCATCCGATCGACGTTGTGGCGCTTGCCTATCTCCACCAGCCCTGGATCAGCGAAGCCGCCAGGGTAACTCTGCAGGAAGTGTGCTTCCGCGATACGCAACTTTTCAATATTCAATTTGCCTCCGAATCATTACCTCTACCGATCCTGATCAGGCACACTGAAGACCATCAGCAGGTTGCCAGGCTCATGATTGTACAAGCCATAACCTGAGTTAACGACGACATGGCCATCAACTATCGCCGGTCCCGAACCGCTCATACTGCCGCCATGACCCACAATCCCGTTGATCCCCAGCACCTCTGGCCGGGTATCAAATTCCCAGATCACCTCTCCGGTCTGCTGCGCGTAGGCCCGGATAAAACCGTCAAGGTGTCCGGCAAAGACTGCGCCTGGCATCGCGGTCACCGGCGCGCTGATACCAGGGTCGCAGAACTCATGGTCGGGGTCACAGACATTTTCCTGCACCTGACTCCACAACAATTCGCCTGTCCTGACGTCAACACTATGCATACCCGGCCTGGCCAACTCAGGGTCCAGGTAATCGCCGTTGCGGGTGTTGTTCATATCATTGATTGGGACATAGAGCTGCTGATCTGCCACGGCCATACCAAAGTGGACGCCGCCCTGGATACTGCCCCGACCAACTTCCGTTTCCCAAAGCCGTGCACCCTGGTTGTCAGGGTCAAGCCCGAAAACGTGGCCATTTTTGTGGCCGGCAAGCAGAAGCTCTTTACCATCACCCAGTGGCACCAGAAGGATACTGGAGCCATGATCGAAGTCCGGACCATCTTCTTTCGGACAGTTAGGGTTATCCGTCATCATGCAGGCAACGTTCCAGGCATCTCCTGCCGTGGACTGCCTCGTCCACACTCTTTTACCACTGGTCATATCGATCGCCAGGATCGCATCAGAATTGCCTTCTGCCGGGGAAGAGTAATTTTCACCGGTACCGACATAAAGCAAACCCCGCGTGCGATCTATCGTCGGGCTTGTCCAGATAGGTGCCCCGGATGGCGAAATCACAGACGTGCCGACGCTGGTCTTCCCCACCACAGCCGGCTCGTCAGGTATGGAATAGTGTCGCCAGCGATTTTCGCCGGTCCGCGCATCCACGGCCAGCACACTACCCCGGAAGGTGCAGCAGGCATAATCTGGATCGGCGGCCGGGATCACTTCCAGCGAAGACACTGGCACAAACAACGTACCCTCATAGTAGGCGGGCGTCCCTGTCAGAGTCGCACTGGGATGCTCATCAGCTTTGATCGACCAGAGTAATTCTCCAGTCAGCGCATTGACCGCGTACAACCGGGCAACGATATCGCCGAAGAAGGCCAGAGGTGGATTAGCGCTGGAAACCGTGCCTTCGGGCAGCGACAGCACAATGCCAGTTCGCACCTCAGCACCCGCGGCAAACACCCATCGGGCGCAGCCGGTTTCAAGGTCCAGCGCGTAGACCCGGCCATCCTGACTACCCACAAAAACGGCACCCAACGCGATCGCTGGCTGCGATCGCGCTCTGAAAGCCTCGGGAAAAGCAAAAGCCCACTTCAGTTGAAGCTGAGGTATATCTTTAGCTGACAAACCCGCCACCGTTGAAGGCGAATACCGATGGGTGTCGTGCCCCCAGTTAACCGCCGGTATGGGTCTTTGTAACGCAAAGCTGCGGTCCGCGCAGAAAGGTGGTGATATTGGCTGCACGCTGGCGGCGTCCTCAAGGTGCGTGCGAGTCAGATATTCCGTGACTTCGAGCTTTTGCTGCATTGACAGGCCGGCGGCCTGAACCTGCATCACCCCTTCGGTCATCGACTTGTAAATGACCGACGCTGACATCATTTCGAGCCAGGAAAAGTGCGGCGCCTTTGCCACAGTACCATCGTGACAACCGGCACACTGTTGCTCGTACACTAACCCACCGGGATGGCCCTCACGGTCAAAGTCCGCTGCACCGGTCTGCATATCATCGGTGGATTGCAGGGTATCCGGTTCAGCCTGGGGCATCGCGATGTCATCGGATGATTCTGGGCTACAGGCTGAGAGAACCAGTATCAGCGGCATCATTGCCAGTTGTCGCATTCGGCGCATGAACGCTCTCCATTATCCTTTTTCTAAACACCATAAAGGATAATGACAAAGGCGTCAGTCAGTCTGACACGGTACCGGACAAATTTGTCAGGAACCCACCGGGCGCATTCAGCAGGCTTTGCACCACAACCTTCCGGTCAGCATCAATCAACAGCTGCCATTTACCGCTGCCGTCACCCAACGCGCCTGTTGTCACACCAATACCAGCCTCAAGATCTGCAGCCGTAATCGAGCGCCCTTCAAAAGGGCCCAGCGTCAGTGTCAGACCACCGCCCGGCGCGGCCGCACCCTGATCATCGAAGCCGTCAATCGAGACCAATGCTTCAGAAGCACTGCTGTTAACCAGTCGCAGGGCGCTTGCCTGATTAAGATTAGCCCCCGGATTCATCATGTAGACACCGCTGGCATCATTTTCTGTCGGTGCAACGCCACTGAGATTAGTCAGAAAGCCATCCGGTGTCCGCACCAGGCTCATCACCCGAATTTCCTGGTCCGATGACACCGTCAGCTGCCAGCGACCCTCACCATCACCCAGCGAACCGTTGAGGCCCTTGCTCAGGTTGCCTTGCTCAAGATCGGTGGTCAGCATCTGTTTTGCAGCATTTGGCGCCAGCGTAAACGTCACATCACCGTTGGGTGCCAGCCCTCCAGTATCATCAACGCCGCTGAGGGTGATGTTAGCCGTCTGCGACGAGGTGTTAACCACGCGGATAAATGTGGCCTGGGTGGTTTCTGTTGCCGGATTAGCAAAGTAGATCACCGGGTCACCATCGTCATTTTCCGGGACGACGCCACTGAGGTTCGTTAAAAAACCATCGGGCGTTCGAATAAGACTGAGCACCGCCAGATCGAGGCTTGAACTGATTGATAGACGCCACTTGCCTGAACCGGCGCCGAGGGCCCCGGTCAGTCCTTTGCCGACATTGCCATTCTCAATATCCTGGGCCGTCAGTTGTTTGGACTGATTGGCACCCAGACTGAAGGTCACGGTCCCGCCTGACGCGCCGCCGGTGTCGTCAATCCCGGTGATGGAAACCATGCCGCTCAGGCCCTGCTGATTTGAAATTCGAAGGAACGTTTGCTGATTGGTGTTCTGAGCAGGGTTCGCGAAATAGACCTCGGCGTTACCGTCTTCCTCCGGCACAGTTTCACTCAGACCCGTCAGGAAACCATCCGGTGTCCTGATCAAACTCATGATCTGGATGTCATTGTCCGAACGCGCCACTAACTGCCACTTACCCTGTAAGTCGCAGAGCGAACTGGTGAGACCTTTCGCCGGGTTGCCATTTTCAAGATCCTGGGCGGTGACCTGCAAGGCACTTTGTGGTGCCAGGGTAACGCTGACTGGCAGGTTGCGACTGCGGGCACCCGTATCATCGATTCCATAGAGTTCAAGCTGGGTGGCAACGTCATTGGTGTTAACAAAACGAAGGAAGGTCTGCTGGGTGAGATTGGAACCCGGGTTAGCGAACACAATGCGCCGCTCAAACTGGAGCGTGGAGTCTGCCGCAACCGGTGCAACCGCCTCCAGGTCATTACAGCTATCGACCACATCGGCTACCTGGGGATCAGTGCCATTCTCGAATTCTTCAAAGTTGGTGACACCATCATTGTCAGGATCATCCGCCGCATCATCGAGCAGTGAGTTCAAACCGTTGCTGACCTCATAGCTGTCGGGCATACCATCGGCATCATCATCGCTATCCGCATTATTGCCAATGCCATCTAGATCTGTATCCAGGATTTCCGTGGGGTCGTCAGGGAAAGCATCCTCGCTATCTGGCACGCCATCACTATCGGTATCAACCTCAGAAGAGAAACTGGCTGCCTGGAACCGAACAGCATTCAGCGAACGCACGGCATCAGCAGGTGCACTCTGATCAACGGCAACACCGCAGGGCTGCCCATCGCACAGCGTCAACTCAGGACTCGAGAAATAAGGCAGCTCAGAAAACAGATTGAATTCGGAAGCGTAGGCCATAATCGTTGCAAAGGAACTTTGCACACCATGGCCACGGGACCAGACAAACGTACCGGATTCGTTTTGCTCGAAGGAGTGGCCAAGACCCAGGTTATGGCCAATCTCATGAACCATAGTGATGTCAGCGCAGGTGTCTTCAATGATCGCTGTGGATATGTGTTCACGACTGGACAAGAGCCCCTGATGTGGAAAACCGCCAAGTGAAGCCAGGCCACACAAATCACCGCCATCGTCGGGCTTCAGCAGTGCTATCAGGTCTGCCCCTGCAGCAACCCGCATATCCGCCAGTGACGCAAACACACCGGTACCGCCCTCAGCAGCGCTGAGCAGCACGCCGAGGGAATCTCCCGTACTGAATTCAAGCTGTTCGTAGCCGGCAACCCGCAGGCGCAGGTCAACCTGACTGTTTTCCAATGCCAGGTTGGAAACAGCAAACAACTGATCAACCCGGGCATTTGCATCCTGGACAGAGCCGTAACGCGAGACAACATCCCCGTTGTACAGCACCAGCACATCAATCATGGACTGACCGGGCACCGATGCAGACGAGGTCGGACTTGTCCCCATCAATCGTTCATTGTCATCGGCAACACCATCGCCATCTGTATCGGTCAGAAAATCAACGTTGTCCTCAGAGAAAGACAGGAGATCAAAGGTTGTACCCGGTGACTCAACGGTATGAACGATTCTTACAAAACCGCCGCTCACGATCATGACATGGTAGTAATCGAACCCACTGGAAACTTCATTCAGGTTCAACTGCGCAACCGCCGGCGATGTTTCGGACAGCGCCGGCGCGCTGGTCACATCCGGGTAATCGGCCAGGAGTTGAAATTCACTCACAAACCGTGGTGTTGTGGTGGCGATCACCCTTACTTCAATGGCTTCAGTGGTTGTATTGCCGTTACCAATGCCCGGCCAATTAAGCGTCAACACATCATCGGCTATCGAGATACTTGGATCGCTGACCAGGTAGAGGTCTGTCGCAGAAGACGTTGCGGCCAGATTTACATCAAAATCAATGGTGCGGCTGGTCCGCGTCTGGTCGACGATAAAAAATTCTCCGCCATCATCTTCAAGCAACAACAGCGTTACATGGTAGCTTCCGCTAGCTGGCAGGCTAAGGTTAGAGAACCTCGTCGCGACGGGATCTTCGCTGTTGGCAGCAAGTCCTCCAGACACGAAGTATTCAGAAAGTCGCTGCGGATCCAACGCTTCCGAAAAATTACTCTCAGGGTGAGCCCATGCCTCAACCTTCAGGGAGCCACTCATCGAGCTTCCCCGATTAACAACGCCAAAGCTGGCACTGATCGAAGTGGAGGATCCTGAAGCGAGATTACAGGGACAAATCAATTCAAGGTCCGGTCCAATTGCACTATCAGCGTGTGCGATCGTTGCGGACATCAGCAATGACAATAAGATCAATAGGCGTTTCAAGTTAGCTGTCTCCTGCTTCTACGGGCGCGCGATCCCGAGGTATGACGTAATCTTTTTCCGCAAAATCACGAAGCTGGTTAGTGGTGCTCAGGCTTACGATGCGCGCATCATCATTCGATATCTCGAACTGATACCGGTCCTGATTTGTTTGCAGGCTACCAAAGGTAAGATTTGGACCCACCGTGATGACAGCATCATGCAAGACCGCCCCATCGCTCAGCTTCCCAAGAATGAGTTGATTGCCGGCGGTCGTTGTCGACATCGAGGTGACTTTACCCTCGAAGATCCTTTGCTCCTGCGGCAGGTAGAGCGAAAACACCTCGCCAACATCCATCGCAGCAAAGTCGATGATCTCAAAAGTTTGTCCCGGTCGCGTGATACCATCCTTTATCCCGGCATGCTCTACGGCGAGAACAGCCCCCCCAGGGATTGTGATCTCCTCGCCAACGGCGGGCACAACCGGATCCTTCGACGAAGGCATCAAAAACAAAACAATAAATCCCGTTGCCGCAATCGCGACAACGGCGACCACAACAGTGATTGTAATCTTCATGGGGACCGAACGTTTCCTTACCGCAGACGTCTGCATACTGACGAGGCTAAGACAAACTTTCAAGCCGCAAGGGGCCGCGCGCTATAATCAACGGCATACTGCAACTGACTAGAGGCACCTACCATGAACCAGGCATTCAAAACCGGCCTGTCACTTTGCCTGGCTACTGGCCTCGCGCTAACCGCGAACGCCACCAGTGCCTGCGATAAAGATGGCGCAGCGCATCGCTACCTGGATGCTATCCAGACAATGAACTGGTCACGAATGGCAACACTGCTGGCACCCAACGCTCAATATACCGATCCAACCATGGTTTACTTCGATCGCCCGGCAATCAAACTCGACAGCGCCAGGGAGATCGTCGAGTTCTGGCGGGACGCGTCAACACAATCCGGTACGACAGATATTCACTACACTGTTGTAAGCTGCTTCGAAACCGCGAGTTACCACGTTTTCACTATTGAAATGAAGGTCACTGTTGCAGGGCGCTTCTGGAACGTTAACCGCGATCAGATCACCATCCCCGGCAGCATCACCTCGATTGTGAAGGTCGAAAATGAAAAGATCACAGCCCATCATGACTATGTGGACTACGCCGGGGGTGAACGGCACACTGACTATCTGCGGCAGCAATGGGGTGCTGCGGAACCGGAAACACCCTAGCGAGTTAAACCACAACTAGACAAACTGGTCTATTCCGACAGAATGAATTGTTAACACGATCCCGTTTGATTATCCTGCAAGCTTCTGACACCTGCAGCAACTCTGGCCTTGACCGATCATCCGATAGCTATTACCAGCGGCCCCGCCACAGTGCTTATTCTGGAAGACCTGGATGAGACACTGGCCTGGTTACATGCCATTGTTAAAGAGGCTTTTCCGGCCGCATCAGTCACTCTGACCAGCACGCTGCGGGAAGCCACCAAGAAAGCGGCCGCTGATCAGTTCGATCTTGTGCTGGTTGATCTGGGACTTCCAGATGGCACAGGCCTTGATCTGATTAAACAGATTCGCAGCAAGACCAACGAAACTTACATCGTTGTCGCAACCATCTACGATGATGACGACTCACTGATGAATGCACTCCGCAGCGGCGCCAATGGGTACCTGCTAAAAGACGAACACCGGGATCGCATCATTGAGCATCTCAAGGGAATCACTGCCAGCCGGGCGCCACTGTCAGACCGGGCGCTAGGTAAAGTTATTGAGCACTTCAACCAGCCAACAGAAAATCTGGTGAGTCTGAGTAACCGGGAAGCCGAAGTCTTGCAGTTGGTCGCGAAGGGTTACAACGTCTCTGAATCAGCAGAAATGCTTGGCCTGTCTAACAACACTGTAAAAAGCTATCTAAAAACCGTGTATGGCAAGCTCGGTATTTCCTCTCGTGCAGAAGCGACTGCTGAGGCCATAAGGCGGCAACTGATTACGGTTTAACCGTATTCAGCAACGCTCGCTCAAATACAAGACGACATCGAACAACCTGATCTATTCGCTCACGGGACAGGCTTGCGCCAAGTTCCTCTGCGCGTTCATGCATGTTTCTGGTACCAATACCCGGCTGCCAGTTCATCGGGTCAGTGGCTGCTCCATCGTTGTCAATCGTCACAACAAGCAGCGCGTCCACAGGCGAAAAAGTTATTCTCACATGAGAAGGCTGGGCATGCTTCAGCGCGTTAGTCACCGCTTCTCTGAGAATCTGACCGAGATTAAAACGGTCACGCCCCGCAATCTGCAGCGCAGGCTCCCGGAGTGACGAGGCCACCTCCCATTCAAATCGGATCCCTGCTGACTCAACCTGCGTTCGAAGTTGCGTCTCCCAGGTGCTGAGCGCAGCAGACATCACAGAAGCTTCAGTATCAACTGCCGCGAGGATATCCCGCAGTTCGCTGATCGCCTGCCGGGATTCGCTGGCGACCCGATCATCAGACGCCGAGTGCATGATTGAAAGCAGTCGCCCACCCAGAGAATCATGAATGTCTTTACGCAATCTGCCGCGCTCAATCGCAGTTGCCTCGCTGGCAATATGTTGCCGGGAAAGGTTCATCTCAAACAGGCTCTTCAAGGTATCAATCAGCGTCACATCAAGCGATGAAAACAGACGGGTTCCCTGATCCGCATAACTCAAATGGTAGCTGGCATTTCCCTCAATCGCGGGCACAACAAAACCCAAACCACGCTTAACAACCACCGGGCGGACAACCCCTACTTTTTCCCGGGTCATCTCCAACGGTGAGAATATACTGTCGATCTGTTCCTGCCATATTCTGGCTACATCCGTCTCACCGCTATCAGCCATCCTGGCGACGATTTTTGGTAGATGTTGTTGGAAATTGCTGGAGGCACGATTAAACACATAACGAGATCCAGCTGCCTTGAGAGGCACCACTACCAGGAGGAATGACACCAGGATCATGATCAACGCCGTGAGATTGGAAAGTCCGAAAAATGTCGCGATCCCCAGGTTCACCGCAATAACCAGCAGACCACTTGCAAGCCATATCATGGATTTAACCCAGTACTGTTGCAGATCAAATAGCGGATACCTCGCGACCCCCACCGCAAGACCCACAAAGATTGTCAGCAGCGCAAGGAATGCCAGTCCCTGAGATATCGCCTGATCCTGGCCGAAGAGCGGCGGCAGAAAGATCACCCCAATAAAAAAGCCGCTACCGGACAGCGTTACGATGACAAACCAGCGCAGTGACTGCCGCGTCAGCGGATCACTCGCCGAACGACGCCACTGCAGATACAGAACGACCCCAGCGAGCAGCAGTGTCAGAATCGCTGGACTGCGCCTCAACAAATCCATGGATTCCAGCACTTGCGCGAGATCCAGCGTAAAAACACCCAACACCATTGCATACCAATAAGGTGCAATCACAAATCGGGTGAGCGCTTTCGGATAGTTCAGCATCATGCAAAAGAAGCCACAGCAAAAAATCGACACGCCCAGATAGTTAAGATACGAAAGCATCTCAAATATGTGGCCATCAATAGCCAGTGGCCGACTGCTATAAACCGCAGCCGCAAGCGAAGACAACGCCAGGCCAACGCCCGTCACAGCGAAGTGCCTGGCGGCCAGATTCGCACGCTGAAAAGCCCAGACAGCAACACCAACCAGAGCGCCCAGATTGCCTACCAGGAGCTGAATCCAGAAGATGAGTTCTCCCGGCAATGGCTGATCATGATAGGTAATTGGAATCGAGCCATTGACGGTTAATACTTCCGCATCACTTGAATTGAGAATCCGATACATCTGCGTCTGCCGCGCAAAAAACGCCTGCATTGCCGTTCGTGTCGGCAGGACATCAGGCTCTTCCAGAAGGTCAGTGGGCGTTGGAATTATGGTGATGCCACCGCCGCTCAGACGAAGGACCTGATCCTGTGTCCCTTGCAGGTAGACAAGATCATCACTCACATAAAAAGATTGATCAGGATGGGGCTGGACTGCCAGGAACTGCAATGCCGCCAGATTCACAGCGAGCAGTACAGCGACGGCGGTGCCGATCATGGGTATGGGTGCCAACATCGAGGGCAGAACGACCTGCTTAAAACAAAGCACGTACTATATCAGCATCAACTGAACTTCCGGGGTGGCACTGACCACCCCTGAAGAAGCTGCCAAGATTATAGCGACCTGAAAGATTCAGTAGGGTCTGTTACCTACCAGCACGGCAACACCCTGCTGCATTCCGGCCAGTGCCTGTATCCGATTGTAAGCATCGAGGTATGGCTGCATATCTGCACCCGCCTCAATCAGCGCGGCAACCCGAGGGTCCGCCCCGGGTGCTGGCGCTGCCTCGGTCTCATAACCTGCCGCACTCAGATTAGCCTGGGTGACGCCTTCTGAGAGCGCTACCTGTGCCGCCACCGCCGGACTGATGCTCCCGAGACTCGCCAGGCTGGTGAGCGAACCAAAGCCACCAATGGCACTGGCGGTTGATGCCAGCGCCGGCGCTGGGTAAGGGTTAGCGATGCCTGCGGCCTCATACTGCAGCGCCATGGCCTGTCGGTGCGATTCTATCCTGGCCTCCGAAGCCGTCCATCCCGTTCCAGCCCAGCCATCCCCGCTACCGGGTGTAAGCCCATCAACCTGCGTTGCCAGACCCTGCGCTTCCGTCGCCAGACTCAGCATCTTATCAAGATCAAACCCGGCACCTGTTGTTTCCTGCGTCATCGCCTGATTGTAGGCCCCGATATTGTTATTCATGTAAATAGTTGAATGTGCCAACAACTCAGAAACATTGGCGACACCAATGGTGATTTCCTTGTAGCGCTTCTTGGCTTCGCCTTTTTTTATCTCGCCGTTTTCCACGCCTTGTTTCAAGTCGGTATAGGCGCTGGCGTAACATTCCTGCGAGCCAATGGCAAAATCCGCGACACTTTGCATATCCGTTGCTTCGGTTTTCATCCGCTCACCGTAGGCCACATAGCGGGCGCTCGGATCAGGAAAGCTCGTGCTCATGCTCTCCGTGAACGCAGCGACATCTGCAATCGTCTCACTGTACTGGGCAACCGTTGAGGCGGTCGTTGCTATTGAGCCGAAGCTGCCTCCGAAGCCGCCGAATCTCCCAGCCATATTGGCCACCGTACCAATGGTTTTAGCCGTCTTCTCGACATCCACTGATGGTTTCGGCACCGCTTTTCGCAGCGCGGTATAGTCTTTGTAACAATCCTTGTAGAACTTCGGTTTCAGTTTCTTGGCTTCACAGACACCCGGCGCCAGCGTTAAAGCAGCCACCAGCAAAACCGCCATGACCGTTTGCGTATTTTTCATTGTTGTTCTCCCATCGAGTTCCGGGGAAATTATTCATCAGGTTGGAGCCGGGCTTTCACACCCGAATGGGCGGAGCGCTGGGGTTCGACCACCCCCCACTCGGGTGGCTTTATTTTTGTCTGATTCACGGATAATCCAGCGTTCCGTTACTACCTAGCAGACTGAGACACGAGATGAACATGGCAAGAAACTTTTTCCTTTTAATACTGATTACGCTGGTCGTGGGTTGTGTTGACAGCTCATCACCCGGCAGAGCATTTGTTGATACAACACCACCACCGGCCAGCGAAGGTGATGGCGGCGCGGGTGACGAGGGCGCAGGTGATGGCGACGGAGACGCTGGTGACGGAGACGAAACGCCAACAGAGCCCGTTCAGGAAAGTATTTTGATCACACCCAGCCTGGGTCTCATTAACGGTGCTGACGTCACAGTGACGCAGGCCGACGGGACGCCCATCGAAGGGGCATCGGGCACACTGGATGCAACCGGCACCGTGACAATCGAGCATGATGGCGCCTATACCGGCCCCATCGTCGTGACCGTGACAGGCAACGACAGTGCCACCTATTTCGATGAATCTGCCGGTACCAACCTGCCCATGGGTAGCGACATTTCACTCAGAGCCTACGCGCCATCACCCCTGACATCCGTTGGTGTCACTATTCTGACTGAGCTTGCAGCTCAGGTCATGGACAGTGTCGAAGGTGCCATCACCGCAGAAACAGTGGCATCCGTTAATGACACCATTCGTATGACCCTGGCGCCGGATGTCCCGGACATTCTGACGGCACCGGTCATTGTCAGCGAAGACAACATCACCGCACAGTCCCTCGGCACCGATGATGCGGGTGTCTACGCGCTTCGACTTGCCGCACTTGCGAATATGGCAGCTGATGACGCCGCCCCGGCAATATCTATCTTGAATCAGCTGGCGGCAGATTTGAGTGATGGCGACATTGACGGAGAAGATATCAACGGACCCATCGCCGACCTGGACTATGCCGGCGACACTTTCAGTTCACTATTCCAGGCGGCCGCTGATCTGGCTGCAGCGACCCTGGCGGACGCTGATCTGATGTCAACAGCAAGCGGTTTTCAGATTTCCCTGGATGCCAACGTGCTGGAAGAACTGATCAGTGCAGGTATCGCGCTGTCAGATGAGGCTTCGGACATCCTGAATCCGGGAAGCGGTGGTGGCGACGGTGGGGTTGTCGATATCAGCGGTGACTATGACCTGACCATCTCCGGTGAAATTGTCACCTTTGGTATTGGCACGTCCTTCGGGCTGACCATTGAAAATATCGTGGCGCCCTCGCCATCAGATACCGAAGAAGTTCGTCAGGTCATTCTTGATACTGTCGCTGGTGTCAGTGGCATCACGAGCCTCTCGGTCACGATCATCAACAACTCTGCGGATCAGATCACCTTTGACGTGTCGCTCGAAGCACAGCAAAGCGGCGTCGCCGTTACCATGAATCTGCGCTACGACTATGTACCTGCAGGTTCTGGCGGTAGTGACGCAGGCGGCGATACAGGCGGTAGTGATGGAGATAGTGGCGATGCGGGCGGTTCAGCCGGCGACATCGCGGCGCTTGGCGAAGTCTGCCTGTTCGGTGGTGAAGCGGTGGCGGCAACCCTGCCGGCATTCCTGACCGCCAGCACCTGGACACTGGAATACTTTGAAGCCAATCCTGGTGCTCCCTATACCGCTGACGAAGTCCGAACCTTTGTATTCAGTTCCAGTGGCAGACTATTTGTTGACGATGTACAAATCGCCGATACGCCTGTTTTCTGCAACGGTAATGAACGGGAGGCGATCTGGAAAGATCTGGAGAACAACCTTATCTACTCGGTTTCCGATCTCAGCGGCAACTTTAACGAGGTTAACGTTAACAGCGCGGACGGTGGCACCTTCCTCGGTCAGTTCACAGAAATCTAGTGCTGATCATCAGCTAGTATGCAGGCGGGTCTTTAAGGACCCGCCTTTTTTTTGCCCTTTTCCTGCACGAGATATACCGGGACCCATTGAATCCGGGATAAGTTCATTGCCGCCAGGCTCACTTTAGCGTTACCTTTGTTGTCATGCAGTCCTACGATGTTGTCATTATTGGCGCCGGTGTCATCGGTTGCGCCATCGCCCGCGCTTTAAACAGGCTCAATATTCGGACCCTGAACATCGACAAGCTCCCCGCGGCCGGGTACGGATCTACGAGCCACTCTTCAGCCATCATCCGCTCCTTTTATACGCATACAACTGCCTGCGCCATCGCGCACGAGGCACGGGAACGCTGGATAGATTGGGCGCAGTACCTGGAAGTAACGGGGGCTTCGACGCTCGCGGAATACAAGGAGACCGGTGGTCTCGTACTGGTCAGAGATGGCGAAGCGCAGCACTATCAGCAGAACCTTAAAGCCATGCAAACAGTTGGCGTCGAATACGAGATCTGGACACCGTCAGAAATTGCAGCGAACTACCCCGGTATTTGCCTGGATGCTTTTGGGCCACCGCGACCTGCTTCAGACCCGAACTTCGGGCATGCGGTAAAAGGTGAGATTACTGAGGGTATTTACATACCCGCCGCCGGCTACGTGAACGATCCGCAATTGGCCGCCAGAAATTTGCAAGAATCTGCTGCGGCCCTGGGCGCGGATTTTCTTTTCGGCGTCGACGCCATAGCGATAAACAGCAACACGCGCATCACCGGGATTCAGACCAGTGACGGCCAGACAATCAATACTGCCTGCGTCATCAACGCCGCAGGGCCACATTCCAGCGTCATCAATGAACTCGCTGGTGTCAGTTTTGAGATCAACACCCGACCCCATCGTCATGAAGTCGCCTACCTGAAGCGCCCTCGAGGTTATCAGGATCGGGCGGGGTTTATCGTCGACCTCGATGCCGGGGTGTACCAGCGACCGGACGGCGCCGACATGCTCATTGGTTCTGCTGACCCCGATTGTGACCCGTCTGAGATAGTCAACCCGGATGATTACAATACCTCGCTTACGGACCACTGGACGACACAAGTTCAGCGCGCGGCACAGCGATGGCCGGAACTCGGCATCGAAAACACCGCGCGGGGCACGGTGGGCATTTATGATGTCTCTGACGACTGGATTCCTATCTACGACAAAACAGATTTGCCAGGCTATTTTGTGGCTATCGGCACCAGTGGTAATCAGTTTAAAAACGCGCCAGTGGTTGGCGAATTGATGGCCGAAATCGTGCAAAACCAGCAACACGACACCCATCCCAGCACGTTGCAATTGCCACGCATCGGACGATCAGTACAACTGGATTTCTATTCAAGACGCAGGACACTGCGGCAGACACGCTCTGTTATGGCATAAGCATCCGCGCCAGAGGTTGAGCACTATCACCGCAAAAGACAGAGTCGTTATTTTTATACTCATTATTGCAGGCACCGTTGTTGGTCTGGCAGGCACTGACCTGGTATTGCCTGCAATCCCAACACTGCCTTCGTCTATTGATGGCACTATCAATGAGGCACAACTTGTTCTGGCGACTTTTACGGGCGGCATGGGTCTTGGTTTATTGATGTTCGGCGAGTTAGGTGCACGCTATCCACAACGCTATCTGCTTGCCGCTGCACTACTGGGCTTCGGGCTACTTTCCTGTCTGGCAGCATGGAGCGAATCCATATCGGAACTGATTGCCTATCGCAGCATTCAGGGTGTTTTCGCAGCAGCGCCAGCGGTGTTTGCGCCGGGTATGGTCAGAGCGCTGTTTGCCGAACACCAGGCAGTACGTGCCTTAGGGCTGATGGGGAGCATCGAATCTATTGTGCCGGCCCTGGCACCCGTTGCTGGTGCAGCGCTGTTGCTGTTTTTTGACTGGCGCGCTTCTTTTTATGTGATCGCTGTGCCGGCGTTCCTGCTAAGCGTCGTCTGGTTAGTCTTCCCGCTGGAAATTGCCTCCGCTGCCAGGCGTGGCAGCTACCTGGGGCTGCTCCGCAATAAGACCTTTCTCCGATACGCCCTCAGCCAGGCATTCACGCTCGGCGGGTTGCTGATCTTTGTCTTCGGGGCACCCACCGTCATCACCATTACCATGGGCGGCACGCTCAAGGACTTTGTGATGATGCAAATCATCGGTATCTCACTGTTTGCGGTTGCTTCCAACACAACCCATTATCTGATTGCGCGGATCGGCGCAGAAGCCACTATCATGTGCGGTTCTGCCATCGCGGCTATCGGTAGCCTGTGCGTGCTTGTGTTTGCGCTGATACCTGCGGAGCAATTCGCCGCTGGCAAGGACCCTCGATGGCTTTGGTTGCTCTTTTCGATGGTCAATATTGGCTTAGGCGTTCGAGGGCCACCGGGTTTCTACAAGGCGATTGTTGCCAGCGGTCATGATGATGCTCGCGGTGCTGCACTGGTTATTCTCGCGGTGTTTTTAGTCGCGGCCGGCGGTACCGCGATGCTGGCACCCGTCATCACTTTCGGTCTATTGCCTTTGTCGATGTTAACTGCGCTGGTCTGTTGTAGTTCGGTTCTCGTGTTACGACTCTACCCGGCGCTCCAGGATCATCGCGAAACCCATGAGGGCAGCTAGATTTGCCCAGCGGAATCGACCGGAAGACAGCAACTGATTACTATGACGATTCCTGCGTGTCAGCACGCGCCTCGAACCCTTCAGGCACTTTAGACAGTTGCAAAATAAACCGTTGCTAAACAAACAGTCGTCAAACATCCAAGCAAAGGACCTGATGTTCGGTGCCCTGCTGGCACTGGCAACCCTGCTGGTTTATCAAGAGGTCCGGCATCAGTACTTTGTCTGGGACACGATTCCCTACGTCATCCAGAACCCCTGGATTCACGAATGGCGTATCGATAATGTCATCGCCATGTTTACCCAGGCCCACGAGGCCAACTGGCACCCGATGGTGTTGCTGTCACATACGCTGGATATCTGGCTATTCGGATACAACAGTGGTGCTCACAAACTTGTGAATGTGCTACTGCACTATGGCAACGCACTCCTTTTGTTTTTCATTATGCAGACCATACTGACGTCGAACTCGATGTCCGACGCCGAATCCCGCTGGACGGCTTTTCTCACCGCACTGATTTTTGCCATTCACCCCCAGCACGTGGAGTCGGTTGCCTGGGTCGTTGAACGCAAGGATGTACTGTATTCAGTCTTTGCTCTCTCGAGCCTGCTTGCCTATCTGACTACTCCAGACTCTGCCGGCTGGTGGCGTAAGGTTTTGCCTTTTGGCTGCTTCTGTCTGGCTGTTGCATCCAAGCCAATGGCAATCACGCTACCCGTGGTACTACTGCTTTTGGATGTGTACCCCCGCCGAACTATCAGGGATTTCAAATCAGCAGTCGGCGCCGTGATCAGCAAGCTTCCGTACTTTGCGGTAGCAGCGCTAGTTGCCGGCGTCACGCTTTCAACGCAATCCATAGCGATGCCCGATGCGGCAAGTCTGCCGCTCTGGGCACGGACACTTAACGCTATCGACAATACATGGTTCTACATCGAACACTACGCTTGGCCATTTTCCTTGTCCCCGTTTTACCCTTATCCACAGGACATCAGTTTTCTGATCAGCCCGGCTTTCTGGCTACCTGGCACGCTGTTCCTGACGATTCTCACGTGCCTGTGCAGCTATCTCGCCTTCAGGCACAAAGTGATCTGGCCGGGGCTGTTGTTTGCATATTATCTGGTAACGCTGCTGCCGGTTTCGGGCCTGATTCATGTCGGTCCAGCAAAGGCCACTGATCACTACGTTTATCTCGCCACCATCCCGTTATCTCTGTTGACTGCATTAATGCTCGTCTATCTCTATCGGCGCTTCTCCGGGATCAGGCTGGTCATACTATCGTTGGCGGGCACCTACCTGATCCTGTTGTCGTCTGTTGCTTTCCTGCAAACACAGATCTGGCATAACTCGGTTGCCCTCTGGACCCGGGTTGTCCAGCTACACCCTGACGACCCCTTCGGTCACAGGAACCTCGCCGCCGGTTACGCTGAAATTGAAGCATGGCCGCTGGCATTGCATCATGCTGAATTGAGTCTGACACTGGGCTCTCCGGATCGGGCCTACGTAGAAGCGATGCGCCGTAAAGCAGAGGATCTGGACCTGTGAACCGGAAACCTGAGCAAACAGAGGCCGCGGTACTTTTTATCAGCGCGGTTGTTGTGTTGATCCTGTTCTGGGCGACCTTCATTGCACCCTACTTTCCCATGTCGTCCGGCCTGATGGGACATGACCATCGTGGCAGCCTGACCGATGCCACTATCGGTTACTTGCATTTCCATCGCGGTGGCCTCGCCCTGCCATGGTTCACACCTGCCACCTGTGGCGGCAATATGTTTATCGCCGGGATCGCCAACCCCTACCTGAACGTACAACAGTGGCTGACCTTTTTTCTGGACCCGCTGACTGCCAGCAAAATAAACATGCTGCTATTCGCCGGCGCAGGTTTCTTCGGTACTTACCTGCTCCTGAGACGCAGCTTCCAACTCGATCAGACAGCGGCGTTGCTGGGTGCCGGGTTGTTTGTTTTCAACGGCTTTTTTGCCTATCGGATGATTATTGGTCATACCGCGTTTCACAGCGTCATGCTGGTACCACTCATTGCAGCGCTCTTGTTACAACCCGCGCCCCAAAATCGCAACCTGCTGATCGCCGCATTGCTGGTCAGCTATATGTTTCTGGCTTCGGGTATCAATATGCTGGTCCCAGGCATTGCTGGCATATTCGGAATCCTGTTGCTGTACAGCCTGAAAACGGGCGCGCCCGTATCCGGGCTCACTCTAAAACTTTTACTGGTCCTGGCGCTGACCACGCTGATGTGCCTGTTCAAGATCACCATCAGCCTGAGTACCGCCGCAAATTTTTCCAGGGATTTTTATCCACTACCGGGTATACCCTCGCTGATAGATGCGATTACTCTGCCTGTCCGGCTGTTATTTTTCTCGGCGCCGGATTGGGATATCGAAGGGCGATACCTGTTCACCAACTATCTCTGGCGGATCGATCAGCATGAACTGGAAATGGGCGTCGGTCTGCCTGTACTTTTCCTGTTAATCGCGGGTCTCGTTTTGAAACGCGATCAGATCATGCAATCAATGCGAAAGGCACCCCTGGCCGCGGGGCTTCTCCTTACGGTCCTGCTTGCACCGATCCTGCTTAACTACTATGCCGAATGGTGGAACGCACTGCTGAAGTCCTTGCCCGTGGTCGGCAGCTTCTCGCTGTTTGTGCGCTTTTATGTCATCTATGTGCCGCTGGCTATCGTCGCCGGCATCCTTGCTTTCTCTGCGGTCACCCGGTTCAGGCTCGTGATTGCCAGCCTGATTTTTGTTGCCAGCGCGGCAACACCCTGGTTCCTTGATCGAAACTATTATCTGAATCAGGACTATGACCCAACGCTGATCCAGAGCTTTTACGAACGTTACCGAAACACGCCGGAGAAGATTCCTGACGTCTCACACTTAAGTGCTATCGACTATGCGAACTTCCAGGGGGAAACCATCAGAATCATGAACGAGATGTTTATTTTTGGACGCAGCAACCTGCAATGCCACAACGATACGTTCGGCTATAGACTTGAAGCTTTTCCCAAGCGCGAACTACTCGATCCAGCAGCACCGGCACTGAGCGCTGGCGACGCCGGGTTCAACTTCAAGAACCCAGCCTGTTATGTTTTTCCCGACGCCAATCAATGTGAACCCGGGGATCATTTTCAACTGACTGAGGAGAATAACCTGCGGTCGTTCCTGGCTTACGAGCCTCTGGCGTTCAACTTTCCAGCCTTTCAGAAAATCAGCAATTTGCTCAGCCTGCTGAGCATCCTGGGGGTATTCATCGGCATTGGCATCAGTCTGCGACCCGGCGCAACCACCAGAGTCTCAGAGAAAAAGTGATAAAGGGCACCGCCAGAAAAGCAGCAGCAAACAGATAGATCGAGGTCGACTGCTCGATCGACGTACCCAGAAAACTGTAGATCACCGCCAGCACAAGATTCCCAAGCGTAACAACAGCAGAAAAACGGGCGAAGGGATAGCGATGAAAACCTGCCACCATGACACTCATCTCGGCAAGTATCGGGATGCCGCGACAGAGCAGGAGCACCGGCGCCCCATGACGTGAAAGCTGTGTCGACAACTGTCTGAACTCGTCATCGGTATACCAGCGCTCAAAGTAGAGCCGCCGAAAAAAGTAACCGAATCCATAGCCAACAAAAGCGCTACCTGACAAACCAAGGAAACACGCAAGAAATGCCGCAGGCAGGCTCAGCAGCATTCCGGCACTGACGCTGATCGCGCTTGAGGGCACAGGAATAAGCACGTCTGCCGTTAACAGGGCAACGGTAGCGAGGAATACTAAAAGCGCGTGCTGCCCAGACAGTAGAACCTCAGCAAATCTGTTGAACAGATCCTCGTACAACAAAAATGGCATCACAAGCATGCCCAGGAGCAGCAAGTGAATCAGCACCATCGCCTGACCAGGTTTCAGTTTCATGTCTGGCTAGCTGAACTCCAGACCTGAAAACTGACCGTCATCGCGCCACGCTTTAATGTGTTCAAAAAACGCCACGGCGCCGCCGGGATGACCGACAAACGATTTACGCGCCGGACCCGGGTCAACACCTTCGTTATTGTAGTAACCGGGTGTGCAATCCTGAGCCCCTATCATCATGCCGTGACCTGTCATTAACAAAGCTACCCAGTCTGCTTCTGCTTTCTGGGTGGGTTCAACCTGCGCATAGTTGTGATCACGGGCATGGCTGAGAATGGTCGAAATAGTCTTACCAGCATCGGTAAGATTGGCTGGATAGTTGGAAATCAGATTAGCAGCTTGCGAGGCCTGCACGATAAACGCGTTGGGGAAGCCATTCATCTGCAAACCATGTAACGTCCGCATGCCTTCTGCCCAATGCTCGGACAAGGTTTCGCCATCACGGCCGATCAGATCGAAGCCGTTTCTGCGCTCTTGCGGTGTGCCCACCTCAAACCCCGAGGCGTAAACGATGCAATCAACTTCATATTCGATACCACCGACGACAACCCCGGTCTCAGTAATCCGCTCAACACCTTTACCATCGGTATCAACTAGCTGCGTACCGGGCTCATTAAAGGCCTTCAAATACTCGTCATGAAAACACGGTCGCTTACAAAGCTGTCGATACCAGGCTTTCAGGTCCTCGGCGGTTTTTGCATCATGCACAATCGATTCTATGCGCGCGCGAATCTCACTCATCTTTTCGAAGTCCGCGTCCTCGTACGCTTCCCACATCTTTTCCGGGAGTCGTTCTTCCGGTGCCAAATCCATGATCTTCTCGCGCACTCTCCTGGACAACTCCGTCCAGCCATCATTCACCAGATCCTCTTCAGTTGGGCTGCCGGTCTGATTCGCGGTGAAGTTATCGAGCCAGCGCTGCTGCCAACCCGGCGTTGCAATCGTCTTAAACCATTCGCGGTCCGTCGGTTCGTTGTTTCTGACATCAACCGATGATGGGGTACGCTGGAAAACCAGCAGCGATTGGCAGGCCTTCGCCAGATGCGGAATGCACTGGACCGCAGTTGCACCCGTACCAATAATCGCAACGCGCTTGTCGGCGAGTTTCTTAAGAGGCGCACCCAGCGGGTCGCCGCCCGTATAATCATAATCCCAGCGGCTGGTGTGAAAAGAATGCCCTTTAAACGATGACAGTCCCGGGATACCCGGCAACTTGGGCACATGCAAAGGTCCGGTACCCATGCCCAGATACTGCGTGGTGAACTCATCGCCCCGATCCGTTCGAATCAGCCACCGGCCGTCGTCCTCCAGCCATTGCGCATGCCTGACCTGGGTGTGAAAAAGTGCGTTATCGTAAAGCTTGTACTGACGACCGATTCGTTGGCATTGCTCAAGGATCTCAGGCGCATGGGCGTATTTTTCTGAAGGCATATGACCGGTTTCTTCCAGAAGCGGCATATAGACAAAAGACGCGGTATCACACTGCGCGCCCGGATAGCGATTCCAGTACCAGGTGCCGCCAAAGTCACCGCCTTTTTCAAGGATGCGGACATCTTCAAAACCTGCCTCCACCAGTCTTGCGCCCGTCACCAGGCCGGCAAATCCGCCGCCAATAAAGGTGAATGTCACATGATCCCGCAGGGGCTCACGGGCCTGAAAAGGCGTATACGGATCTTCCAGATAGTGTCCGAGCTGACCGGTAATCTCCACATATTGATCATTGCCTTCCTGCCGCAACCGCTTTTCGCGCTCTTCCGCATAGCGGGCTTTCAGGGTTTCTTTTTCAGCGATGGAGATACTCATGATGATTCTGGATCCTATTTTTGTCGTTGGCTTTTTGAAGCATCGTTATTAACACACGTTTAGGCGCGCAGTCTTGCATTCGGCCCGCGAAGCGTCAATTGGACTAAATTGTGTGAATGCCTGGTGCCGAAAGGCGGTGATCAGGCGATATTTTTTCTAACGGCAGGTAACACGGTATTGGCCAGATACTCGATTCTCTTGCTGCCATGTTCTACCGATTCACCCGGGAACTGAGCCCAGAAGTGAATATCACGGATTTGCGGGTACTGATCCAGCATCTGGGTCAACGCACTGATCGCCTGGTCACCATCCATGACCTCATAGAGCCCACCTTCGAGAGCAGCGGCGGCATCAGGGAACAGCGGTGTCTCGTCGGGCGGTCCAAATGCGCCCCAGGAAATATATTCATTGGTCTGATAGAGCACATGTTCACTGACCTCGGCGGCCTCACGCTGCGGGTCATCCGCAATAATGCCCCAGTGCCCGGCATAGATCGCACCCGGCCGCGTATGGGTAGCGCAGGCGGCAACATAGTCATCATGTCCGATGCCTCCGGTAGACAGGAAACCATCACCCAGTCTCGCGGCCCGATCAATCGCCGGGGGTGCCATACCACCCATGAGCAGCTTCGGGAGGGTTTCAGGGATAGGGGCGATACGCAGATCCGATATTTGAAACCGTTTGCCCCTGTGCTCGACCGGTTCACCACGCCAGGCCTGCCGGATAATCTCAACGCCCTCTTCCATCAGGCTCGGTCGATGACTGACTTTGCGTTGGAAGTAGTCAAACTCAAGCTGTCGGTAGCCAAGGCCTACGCCAAGATCAAAACGGCCGCCCGTCAGGACGGAGAGCGTCGCCGCATCCTCCGCAACCCGCATCGGATCCGCGAGGGGCAATAGCATCAAATTGGTCCCAATGCGCATACGAGAGGTCCGGGCCCCTATTGCAGCGGCGATAACCAGCGGTGAAGGACTATATCCATCGGCAACAAAGTGATGTTCTGTCAGCCAGATCGAATCAAACCCAATCGCTTCAGCCCAGATCATCTGCTCCAGACTTGCCTGATACAGGCGCTCAAAACTGGTGGTATGTCCAGGGTTCCTGAAGTCGTACCACAAACCAAAATTTACTGTCCGCGCCATCTAGATGCCTCAATTTCACCACCGTCAAAGGAACAGACTAAACGGGGTTTATCTGACAGGCAACGTACGGATTTACGCGGGGCCCAAAGCAGCGTATTTTTACAATAACCAACGGCTATCAGGCGCCGTTACCCGTCAAACACATTCGCGACACGAAACCCCGGCAACACCGGGGCAGGAGCAAAGCCCATGACTTCCGACTGTCCATTCAGTTCTGCTGCAGAAATCGACTTTATGGACCCCGTGGTCCAGGAAAACTGGTTTGATGCCTATGATCTTATCCGGTCCGAGTCACCGGCTTACTACATGCCGCAACTGGGCATGTACGTCTTAACGCGCTACGACGACATTGAATATGTCCTGAAGCGACCACTGGCGTTTACCGCCGGTCCCGATGTTCAGGAAACCGAACCGCTGATCAAATACGAAGCATCCCGGAAGTGCTACAAGGACAAAGGCTGGGAGCGATTCACGCCGTTAGGTGAGAATCCGCCGATGCATCGCAACTATCGGGCTCTGGTTGACCCGGCCCTGACTGCCGCCAGGATCAAACGCAAGGAGTCATTCATCAGGGCGACCATCGATACCCTCATTGACGATTGGATAGATGATGGCGAAATCCCCTTTATCGAAAAATTTGCCGAGCCGCTGCCGATGATCGTTATCGCAGAGCTGCTGGGTTTCCCAACAATGGATTTGCCACAGCTCAAGACCTGGTCCGGCGCCTGGGTGCTGCCATTCAGCCGCGGCCTGACGGAAGCGCAGGAACTGGAGGCCGTCAATCTACACACCGAACTTCAGCACTATATCTTCGACATGATGAAGCACAAACGGCAACACCCTGGAGACGATATTCTCACAACCCTGATAAACGCTGAGGTTGAAGACAGTGCTCTTGGACGTAAGCGAGCGCTTACTGATGAAGAAATCATCGGGATTACAGATCACCTGCTGATTGGGGGTAACGAAACCACAACATTTGCCCTGTCCAATGGGCTGTGGCTGCTGTTTCGAAACCCCGAGACGCATGCTGCCCTCAGTGCAGACCCCCGTAAAATCAAAAATTTCGTCGAGGAGGCACTGAGAATCGAGTCGCCCACACAGGGACTGTATCGATTCGTAAAAGAGGACTGCGAGATAGGCGGTGTCCCTGTCCCGGCAGGCGCAACACTCAGCATACGCTACGGTGCCGGAAACCATGATCCCTCACGATTCCCTCAGCCCAAGATCCCGGACCTTGAAAGAAAAAATGCCGGCCGACACCTCGCTTTTGGTATGGGAGAAAAGGTCTGCCCAGGGGCTACACTCAGCCGTTTCGAGCAAACCTGGGCCTGGGAAGCACTGTTTTCAAGGCTTAACAATATGCGGCCAGTCACCGCTAAAAACGATTATCAACACATCCCCGGAATATGGCTGCGGGCCCTGGTGGAGATCCATCTTGCCTTTGAACCCGCGAATCGGGAATAGCACCTATTCCATTAAGATCTCGTTAATTCCAGCGATTATTACCTCAGAGGTACTCGACTTTCAGTCAATGTGTGCGATGATTACATTCGCTGATCGCACTTACCCCGCTGGGGCCGCATCAGCAGCAAACATTTAGCGAGCCAATTTGAGGAAATTCTTATGAAGATAGTCACTACGATAGCGGGCATCATTCTTGCCAGCGCATTTGCCACAACAGCCAACGCCGGACCTTCCAAAAGTGAGGTCATGACGCAGTGCAAAACTGAAATCAAGGGAACGTTTGAAGACGTCACCCGAATTCGTACCAATCGCATGAAGGAACGTGCCAGCGGCACATATGTCACCTACAAGGTGTCCTTCGAAGATGCCGAGTCACAAAAGGTTACCTGCACGTTCAGTGACGGCATTGCCAGCCTGACTGATGCAGACGGCGTCATGATTGCCGGAAAGACGGAAACTGAAAACACGGGTTCCTGATCAACTGAAATCATCGATAAGCCGGGCGTTGCCCGGCTTTTTTTTGCCCGAAATCAGCGTTTCAGACGCAGTATGGGCGCCACCGGTTCATGGACAGAGCGTATTGGGAATCGCCCGATATGGCATATCACCCAAAAAGAAATAACCCTCCCGGTAATCCAGCTCCGCCGTACGCGGTCCTCGTTTGCCCTCAACACGCAGGAACGGTCGCCCTTCAAAAATGACTCGCCAGTTACCCGAATTCTTGGAGCCGGTTGAATATTGCGAGGAACCATAGAGCGCATCGCCATAGTAGCTGGTACTGTCCTGACGGCTATGAAAACGGCCATCACGACACAACGTAATCTCGGAACTGAACAGTGCGCCTTCAAAGGTCATGCCGTAACCTTCGACGAAGGCCAGATGTTTACCGGCCAGCCGAAAGACCCAACGCTCATGTTCATGGCCAGGTTCGGGACTGATCAAGGCAAAGCTTTCCAGTATGCCAAACGATTCGGGTTCAAGAATCGGCCACTTATTGGCGATTGCGCCAATCAGGACGACATAACCCTGGCCACCCCGGCCAAAAATACCCGCCAGATACCCTGCCACAGGCTGCCCCTGCAGATCCCCCTCAACGGCCATTGCCATACCCTGACCGTTGGCGACCGACATGGACATGGGGGCACCTTTGGTTCGTAATCGGGTAACCCGGGATTCGAAGCCGTTACGCATCAGTTGCTGAACATTTTGCAGCCCCATACCCGGCGCCGGCCGGACGATAAGTAATCCGGGTTTCTCAGAAGACTGAAAATAGAGCAAACCCGCTTCATCACCCGTCAGCTCAAAGTGCCTGGGAATGCTGATTTCGAAACCGTAACTACGATCGACGAATCGAACGCTCTTATCCGGCAGTGCCAGCTTTGGCGCGGCCTGAGACAGGTCACTGGCGGATGTGCCCATCGATACGAATAACAACAGCGTGAGTGACAACAGGGTTTTCATGATTATCTCCTTCAGCTCGAGGCTGAGCCGAACAGCCTGGCTTTAAGCCGCTCTCTTGTTGATTGCACCATCACGTAGAAACCTGGAATAAAGAAGGTCCCCACCAGCAGGGCTGCCAGCATACCGCCCATGATCGTGATGCCTAACGACACCTGGCCAAAGGCGCCTGCACCCGATGCCAGCACCAGCGGTAAAATGCCGAGAATAAACGAAATTGCTGTCATGCAGACCGCGCGGAAACGCAGTCTCGCCGCATCCTGGGCAGCCTCTGCAATCACCTTGCCTGCTTCTCGTTCGGATTTCGCGAATTCCACAATCAAGATTGCGTTCTTGGCTGCCATACCGATCAGCAGGACCAGGCCAATCTGCGCATAAAGATTGAGATCAAGTCCGGTTACGAGCAACGCGGCCAGCGCACCACCCAGCGCCATAGGTACAACCAGAATAATCGCAATAGGGATGGACCAGCTCTCATACTGGGCAACCAGAAACAGATAGATAAAAATCATCGCCATCAGAAACGCGATAATGGCAGTATCTCCCGCCTGTCGCTCCTGATAAGCCATGCCGGTCCACTCGTACTGATAACCTGCCGGCAGATTTTCAGCCATCAAACGATCAAAGATCGCCATCGCTTCCCCGGAACTGAAGCCGGGAGCCGGTTGCCCCAGGATGGTGGCAGAACGATACAGGTTATATCTCTGCGCGATATCGGGACCAAGAATCGGCTGAGTACTAACCAGCGTGCTAAGGGGCACCATATTGCCCGTGTTTGAGCGGACATAAAATCGTTCAAGGTCAGTCAGATCAGACCGAAACGGAGAATCCGCCTGCATCACGACCTGGTAGGTCTGCCCGAAAATGTTGAAATCGTTAACGTACAACGAGCCCATCTGAGCTTGTAGTGTCTGAAAAATTTCAGACAGGGAAACCCCGAGGTTCTTGGCCTTGGTTCTGTCCACATCGATGAAGTACTGGGGTACGTTGGCGCGGTAGGTGGTAAAAATGCCGGTAAGGCCGGGCGTCTGATTCGCCTTTGAGATTAAGAGATTGAGCACATCCGCCAGCTCCGAGGGCGAACGACTCAGGGTATCTTCAAGCACCAGCTCAAGACCACCAACAGAACCCATGCCCGGCACGGCCGGTGGCGGTATTGCCACTACCCGGGCTTCCGGTACGGCCCTGAATACAGCCGCATTAACTCTGGCTGCCAGCGCAAACACGATATCTTCCCGATTCGGTCGGTCATCCCAGTGATTGAGCACAACAAAAAGACTGCCTGCATTACTACTCATCGCACCAGTCAGAATAGAAAACCCCGTAATGGAGGTCACCGTTTCTACCAACGGGTCTGCTTCGAGGATGTTTGATACCTTATCCATGGCATCTTTGGTTCGGGTAATAGAGGATGCATCCGGCAGCTGAACATTCACCATCAGCAGACCTTTGTCTTCCGCCGGGACAAAACCCGTTGGCATGCTCAAAAATCCTGCGGCCAGCAGACAAACCCAGGCCACAAAGATTGCGCCAACAACAATCAGCTTGCGCAGGATCCAGCCGACACCCAGGTTGTATCTGGCGGTGAGCACGTCAAATCCCGCAGTAAACTTGCGATACCAGGCGGCATCATCAGCTTCTGTCTGGCCGGGCTTTAGCAGCAGACTGCACAGTGCGGGGCTAAGACTCAAGGCATTGAGTGAACTGAACAATACCGCGACACAGATGGTCACGGCGAACTGCCGATACATTTCACCGGTGATTCCCGGTAGCAAGGCAACCGGCACAAACACCGCCAGCAGCACCAGGGTGGTCGAAATAACCGCGCCGCCAACCTCATCCATGGTCATGATGGCTGCCTGCTTCGCGGACAGGTTCGGATCTTCCCGGAGGTGCCGGTCACAGTTCTCAATAACCAGAATGGCATCATCCACCACAATACCAATCGCCAGGATCAGGCCGAACAGGGTGACCGTGTTAATCGACATTCCCATGGCCAGTAACACGGCAAAGGTCGCGATCAGCGACACCGGGATAGCGATGGAGGGAACCAGGGTTGAACGCAGGCTCCCGAGAAAGATAAAGGTAATCAGGATGACCAGCCCAACCGCCTGAAATAGCGAATTAATCACCTGACTGACGGCCGTCGAGACATATCGCGTTGTGTCGTAACCGATCTTGTAAGCCATATCATCGGGAAATCTTGCCGACATATCTGCGATCATCTGGTCAACCGCACGACCGGTCTCGAGCGCATTCGCGTCAGGCAACAGATAGAGCGCAATGTTGACCGCTGACTGGCCGTCGACTTCACCGAAGAAGTTATAGTTACTCTGTCCCAGCTCTACGCGCGCGACATCACGCAAATAAGTTGCCGAGCCATCTGGATTGGCGCGCAGCACGATGTTCTCAAATTCTGCCGGGGTTTGTAGTCGACCCTTGGTCTGCAACGTGTATTCCGACTGCAGATCATCGTCGTAGGGTGGTGCTCCAACCTTGCCGGCCGCAACCTGAATGTTCTGTTCCTGCAAGGCAGCAGCGACATCGCCGGTGGTCAATCCCAGCCGGGCCATTTTGTCGGGGTCCATCCAGATCCGCATTGAGTATTCAGCTTCGCCCAGGATGTTAGCGTTAGCGATGCCATCAACACGCGCCAGATTACTTTGAATGTTGATTTTGATGTAGTTCGAAAGGAACGCGTAATCGAGGGAGTTATCAGGTGAGTAGACACTGATAATTTTTAGAATGTCCGGGGACTGCTGATCGATCGCAAGCCCGTTTTGACTGACTTCCTGCGGCAGTTTCGGTTCTGCCAACTTGACCCGGTTCTGGACCCGCACCAGGGACATATCGGCATCAGCCCCGACCTCAAAGGTAACCGTCAGATTATAAGAGCCGTCATTTGCCGATTTGGAAGACATATAGATCATGCCTTCAACGCCATTGACGGCATCTTCTATGGGTGTCGCAACGGTCTGCTCGACAACCTCCGCAGAGGCCCCGGGGTACCTGCCGTTGACAGAGATGTTCACCGGTGAAATCGCCGGGTACTCAGAAACCGGCAGGGTAATCATCGAAATAAGTCCGCCAAGTGTCAGGACAATCGCAACAACCAGTGCAAACTTCGGGCGCTCAATAAAAAACCTGCTGAACATCTGCGCTACGCCTCAGTTTCTGTCGCACGCACGGGCGCAACGACCTGACCCGGTCGAACCAGTTGCAGACCACGGACAATGATTTCTTCACCGGCATCGACACCGCTGACAACGCGTATGTTGGAATCAACCCGGTCACCCAATTCAACGTTGCGGCGGCCGACCTGGTTGCCTGGTTCTATCACCAGCACAAAGCTGCCCTGTTGGTCAGCCTGCACTGCAGCCTGTGGAATAAACAATCCTGTTAAGGGGTCAGTCAATTGCAGCACAACACGCACATATTGGCCTGGCACCAGCAGCCCCTGGGGATTGGGAATCAGGGCGCGCAATTCGAGTGTCCCGGTTGCTTCATCAATACGGTTGGAAAAATAGTCGATTCGGCCGGTATGCGGATAGGTCTGGCGATTTGTCAGCTCAAGATTGACCAGCACATCATTGACCTGGATCTCGCCGTCCCCATCGGTATCCATTCGCTGCTCTGCGGTTGCCAGCAATGTTGATTCGCTGATCTGAAAAATCGCTTCAATCGGGTCCATACTGACCACGGTTGTTAACACCCCTGAATTTGGACCGACGAGGTCTCCGACGGTGGCTGAGCTTCTGCCGGTTCGCCCGGTAATAGGCGCCTCTATCTTGGTATAGGTGAGATTCACTTCAGCGGTTTTTACAGCCGCCTCAGCTGCCGCATAGCCAGCATCTGCCTCCAGCTTTTTCGCCGTCAGATTGTCAAAGTCTGCCTGCGAGATAGCCCGTTTTGGCAACAGCTCTTCACCGCGCCGGTAATTCAGATTTGAAACCTCGCGGTCTGCTGCCGCTGCTGCCAGCTGAGCCCTGGCGCTGGCAAGCGCTGCCTCAAATTCTCTGGGGTCTATCGTAAATAGCGGCGCACCCGTTGCCACGGTCTGCCCTTCCCGGAAATCAACCGAGGTCAGGTAACCCGTGACGCGCGCCATGATTTGAACGTCTTCCTGCGCGTTCAATCTGCCGACGTGGGAGCGATTGGGAAAATAGGACTGACTGACAACCAGGTCGGTAATGACTTCGGTTGGTGCAACTTCGATTTCTTCATTGGAGCAGCCAATCACGGCCAGGATGCATAAGAGGGCAATAACACGCATGGAAAACAACCAGTCCTAGAAAACCGCAAACTTTAGCAGAATAGGCGGTTTCCCTGCTCACATTCCTGACTGAACAACCTATAATCGGCGCCTAATCACCAATTTTGGACTTGTTGTGAAAAGACTCCTGTTAGCACTGTTTGTTACCACGCTATCACCCGCCTTGGTCGCATCGCTCGCCAGTTCCGTGGGACTCTATGTTTATCCCGCAGAAAACCAATCCTCCGACCAGATCGCCCAGGACGACTATCAGTGTTACGCCTGGGCAAAAGAGCAGACCGGTTTTGATCCGGTGTCTGCCTCAGAACCTGCGCCGGTAGAGGCCCAGGCACCCGGCGCTGATGGCAGCGCCATGCGCGGTGCACTCCGGGGGGCCGCCAGGGGCGCGATCATTGGTGAAATCGCCGATGATGACGCCAGCAAAGGCGCAGAAGTTGGCGCGGCCCTCGGCATGATGCGAGGGCGCTCTCACTCGAGACAGCAGTCACAGCAACAGGCGGCACAGGCTAACAATCAGAACCAGGCACAACATCAACAGCGACAGGATAATTTCAAAAAGGCCATGTCCCTGTGTCTGGAAGCTCGCGGTTACGCAGCGAACTGATTCCAGCTGATGAAATCCAGGTTACCTTTTGTCAGTTTCGAGGCGCTGCTCATCAGCATGGTGCTGCTGCTGTTTGTGCCTACGCTCGTCACCGCAGAGTGGTTAACCCCGATATCCCGTCTGCACTATACCGTGACGATGCTCGCCTCCCTGTATCTGGTTTCCGTGGATCGCAGGGAATTGACAATCGGTGTACTGCTATTTGTACCAACCCTGATAGCACAATGGTTGCCGGCACTTGGTAACCCTCCGTATCAGCTACTTGCCTATTGCGGCTTTCAATCGATCTTCCTCGGTTATGTCATGCGTACGGTGTATCGTCACCTGATGACGGCTCGCGACATTGAAGCGGGCACGATCTATGCGTCTATCGTGCTCTATCTGATGTTTGGATTGACCATGGCGCTAGTTTATTACGCCATCCTTGTGCTGGCGCCCGATGCCTTTGGCGGCAAGATAACCATCGATCTATCGGACGAGGCAGCCGCAACAGCCGTACTGCACGAACTGTTGTACTTCAGTTTCGTTACCCAGACGACCCTGGGGTACGGCGATATATCACCCACCCTGCCGGTGGCGAGAACCATCGCGACCTTTCAGGCGATCCTGGGACAGCTTTATATTGCTGTGGTTGTTGCCCGTCTGGTGGGCATCCACATTGCCGGTGTTACGGTAGACAAAAAGTAACTGGAGAACATGATGAAAAAACTGATGATGCTCGTCCTGGCATGCGCCACTGGCTCAGTAAGTGGCACAGAATTCGATCCTGCGGGGCCGATTCTCTGTGCCGTCACCGACTATAACGAATGTACCGTAGAAGGCTGCGAATCGGTGACTGCGTCGAGCATCAATGCCCCAACCTTTATGCGATTGAACGCGGAGAAACAGACACTGCAGACCATCACTCAAGGACAAGCGCGCGTCAGTCAGATTGATGAGGTGGAACTGGTTGATGGCAAACTGCTGATGGCTGGTATCGAGCAGGCACCTGGCCGCCTGCACGAAGGCATCGCCTATAGCATTAGCGTAACCATAGCGACTGGCAACCTGGCTTTTTCAGCGGTCTCTGATGACATCGCGTTTACGGGTTTCGGTGCCTGTATAAAAGACTAGCGAAATCTCGAACGCATCCGCCCTGAAGAGATACCGCCACTGCTCATTCTGTTCCTGGAATAGGAACGGCGCTGTTCGAACTGGTGATTGCCAAAATTGCGGGCGTGGGCATCCCGATTCAGCTGATTCATGCGCGTCGACTTTTCACGGTCATAATCATCCCAGGCTTTGGCCGTTTTTCGCGCTTCACGAGAAACGCCACCTTCACCCGCATTATTCTGCCATTGCTCGGCTCGCTCGCCAGAAGGCTGCTGAATCTCGTTCCAGCCGTCATCACGGTCATATTGATACCAGCTATCGCCCGACTTGCGATACACGTCTCCGTTTTTACCCGCGTAGAGATCGCCATCGCCATCTCTGCCAACCATACCGCGGTTCTCACCATCACGACCGGTAACCATCTCACCGCCCTCGGATGACTCATAATGGGTGCGCCGCTGACCGTCGTCTATGGTGCCTTCGAAATCCACCGACTTGCCATCACCGGATGTAATGCTGCCATCCGAGGAAAAACTGCCGTCGCTTTCACGCTTCCGCTCGACGTGTGAGCTACCGCCTTCTGAAGTGGTGCGATCCGTGATCGCCCAGCCACCATCAATATCAACTTCACGCTCAACCCCCATCGACTTGTCACCACGATAGACTTCCCTGTCCATTTCAAAGCGTTCGTGATCATCGGAGTAGGTGCGTTCTGTTTCAGAATAGACGCCGGTACGCGGATTGTAGGTTTCGCCATAGCTCGCCCATCCATCTGAATCCCAGGCGGTTTCAACATATCCGGAACGACCAGACCGAGGGCTGTAATGTTGGTTGTAGCTATAGCCCCCATAAGGACCCGCCCAAACCTGCCTGGTGCCATAGTTACCGGTTCGCGGATTGTAAAAACTACCGTAACCATAAGAAACGAATCGGGGGTAGTACCAGTGGCGTCCGTAGTAAGGCGGGTAGTACCAGCCCGTACCGTATACCGGGAAACCGTAATAGCTGTAAACGCCCGTGTAGTAGCTGGACCGTGCACTGAAGGTCACACTGCTGGCAGTACTTGAGGCAACAGCAACCTGCGTTACCGGATAGCTCGGAGATTCCGCAGGAATGTCATAGATCACATCGGGCACTCGAAATGCCGGCTCCCAGGGACCTTCCGCACGATCAGCCTGGTACCAGGCACCCTGGTAGCAGAGATAGTAGACACCTTGAAATTCAAAAATATCATAAGGGGAGTTCGTTGCGCGCACCACGGACGTTGAGGGTATTCGCTCGAACCTGGGCTCACCATCGAACTGGTCGGTCAGCTCCAGATAGTCACTGGCGCTGAGCGTTTTCTTGCGGGGTAAATTGGCTTCCAGCAGTGCAGTGTTCGCTTCAAGCGTACCGGCCACCGAAGCTCTGACGTAAGCCATACCATGATCAGGTGGTATTTCCTTAAACACTTCTGGCAGCTCCGTCGTCAGCAGCCAATCAGCGTTTTCTTCAATCAAATCTTCCGACGACCCCGGCGTTGTAAACCAGCGACCGGCCGTCAGGTAATACCAGCTATCGCCGTAATGAAACAGCGGACTCTGTGTGTTAATCGCATACATCAGCCCAACGGCATCGCCAATGGCTTCAAGTAACGGCGGACCATCAAGCACAATCAGCTCTGTTGGTTTTTCTGCCGGATAAATCGTTAACGCCGTTGCCGGTTTCGTGACAACCAGCAGATCCTTGAAATCACCTTCCGGATCAAGGTTTTCAAGACCCGCGGGTGCTTCAGCGCTCGCCGCCCAGCCATCAGCGACATGCGTGCTCTGCCACCAGGACTGCTTGTAGAGCAGAAAGTAAGCTTCATCCGTTCGATGCTTGAGAAGCGGCCAGTTAGCATTCGTCACCAGCGCATAAGGCGTGGATTCCATCGGCTCAAACTGAGGCTCACCTTGAAGGCTGAGGACAATTGCAGGCGACATGGATACCAGCACCACCGGCGCCGTTGTATTGAAACCCACGCTTTCTTCCAGCGTCATCACGTCCTGTGCCAGTGACAACAGGAACACGTCCAGGGGTGCGACCACCTCGTCCTGCGTTATTCTCGCCGTCAGGTTTGCTGAGTACTCTGGTTTGTCGACACCAGCGACTCTGGTGTGTGTCACGCGGCGCTCCGTCAGGCTGACGGTACGCTCGTCAAGGTCAACGGTTGTTTTCCCCGTGAGTTCAACCGTCGCATAAATTTTTTCCTGCTCGACATCATCAGGAAAGTACTCAACGGCCATCAACAGGGTCGCTGTTTCGTAGTCTGTCCAGTCGACAACCTGAGGTGAATAGATCACCAGGCGTCCGGCATCTAGCCGGGCTTCCTTTGGGAATGCCCAGGGAATAGGACCCTCGGCGCTGGCCATAGGACCCAACAAAAGGGTCCAGAACAGGAAAAAAACGTTACGCAACAAACGCAGAATCATCACCTTAAAATTTGATTATCAAACCGATCAGCGGCCCGTGAGTCACCGTGTCGTAAGCGAAATAATCAGCTTCGCCTTCATTGCCATCTTCATAGTCCACCCAAAGCCCACGATATCGCATATCAAGTTCCATACGCTCATTGAAACTGTATACCGCCCCGACGCTGAGTGAGGAAGTCATATCCGCTTCAAGACCGAAGCCCCCGACATCACCGCTGAAAGTCAGGCGCCAACGTTCATTCAATTCCGAATGCCAGCGCACACCAACGAGCAGATCCACCCAGTCGGCTTTGACCTCTCGAGTCAGCGTTAAGGGGAACAACGCCGGATCCAGCGCTACATCAATATCGTTGTCCCACCAGCGGACGCCGACCATTACATCCAGAAAACCGGTCTCGTTACGGTAGCGCCTGAAAGCATCAACTTCGAAAATACCCTGCCTGAGCTTCGCCTCAACAACGCCACCACGTGGCCCGGACAAATCGTCACCCAGGTCCATAAAACCGTAGTCAAGCACCACACCCCAGCGGTCATCGTGAATGGCTTCAAATCTGACCATGGCCGCCATACGCAGCGTCTCCATGATCCGGCCAAAATCAACATCAATGTCGACCCCGGTTGCCCGACCGAGACTGGTGTCACCCTCGATGTTAGCGGCCAATAAATAGGGTTCCAGTACAAAATCCCATTCATCCGCATGGGCCATTGAAGACAGAACCATACCCAGAACTAAAACAATTCCTTTCATGAAACCTCTCTCACTGGTTTCCTCACTGGTTTTCTCACTATTGTGCCATTGGCAACGATTCGCCGATCATGTCGACAAACTTGCCTATCGTACCCCGGGCACGGTTGGCATCATTTTTCAGATTTTCACCAACATTGCCTTGCCAGACGATATCCTCGGTATCGGGGTGTGTGAAGATAACCGCGACCGCGCCACGCAAATAGTCGTTTTCCTGCGTCCATCGAACCTGAGTGCCATAGAAACGCTGGGAATCAACAACATGCTGTGAGAAGTTCGCCTGCTCAATGGCACCCACCATCGTCGATACGATGATGGACGCATTCTTTTCATCAACCAGTTCATAGCCACGGGACTGCAGCATTCTGTTGACAACATCTTTTATACGCAGCTCCAGCTGCACACTTTCGGCGCCTGCCAGCACCCCAATAACGGATACCGGTGGTTTCGCCCAGCGGTACTGCTTGAACGTGGTGATGTCATACTTGGGGTCCGCAATCACCTCCTGATTAAGCGAATTCCCAGCGCAACTGCTGAGCAGCAGACAGGCAACGACAATAAATATTCTCACAATCAATTCTCCTTAACGAATATCCGGTTTGACGGCAGAGAGCTGCAATTTCTGGCCTTCCCTGACAACCGTCAGATTCAGCAGCTCTCCTGCCGGAGTCTGTTCAAAATAATCTTTTACAATGCGCAACTGCTCTATTGAACCGCCAAATCTGAAACCACCAGCTTCAACAACAATATCCCCGCCCAGCAGCATAGGCTGATCCTGTACGGTTATCGGAAAACTACCGGGGCGAATACCAAACTTTGCACCCAGTGAACCTTCAGCAACACGCTGTACCAGCAACCCAAAGTTATAGTCGGCCACATTCAACATCCGCAGGGAAGCTTCATTGACGGTAATAAACTCCATCCCGAACCAGAGCGGTGGCTGATTAAGAATGAGATCTCTGGCCATGTTGATACTCGCCGCAAACCCCAACCCTTCACTGCCACCACTTTTGGTTTTGATATGGCTGACGATGCCGATCAGTTCACCCCGGCTGGAAAAGAGCGGACCACCAGAATTACCCTGATTGATCGGTGCATCTGTTTGCAACATTTCCAGGTCATCGCCGAAATAGGCTGATTCGGTAACCCGGCGACCTGACAGATTACCTGCTGTAAATGTGTGTTTCAGCCCGTATGGCGCGCCAATGACAAATACCTCTTCGCCAATGGCAACTTTATCGGAGTTTCCGGGTTTAACGAACTTAAGATCATCCGGTGCCATCAGGATACGAACCACCGCCAGATCAGCCACTTTGACAGTGGAAACAACAAAAGCCGGCAAGCGCCGCCCGTCACGTAACTCAACACTGATCTGGCTGGCGTTATCAACCACATGAGCAGCCGTCAGGATCGTGCCATCCGCATCGATTAACACGCCGCTACCAAGCCCCTGAGCGGTGGTCTGCTGAATACCACCAGCGTTTGCAGTAACGGACGTTTCAACGGTGTGCAGCGTAACCACCGTTCGACTCAGTTTCTCAAAGAGTTTTGAGTAATCCTTAGCTGAGGCTGCCTGCGACAGACTCAGCAGCAGCAGGATGTAAAGAGGTTGGAATAGCGAAAGGCGAATCATTAAAAAGGCCTGAATACAGGAGAAGCGCAATGCTACAGGGAACTCTGGCATTGCGCTATGCATCCAGTTATAACTAGCCAATGGTCCCCGCACTAACAAATTTTATGCTGCTCAACCTGGGCGTACTCGTGGGTTGTCTAGCGATTGCCGGATCCGTCATTTACCTCGCGTTTCAAATCATTGAAGCCCGCGTTCAAATGCAGGTCGACAGCACACGGAAACAAACGCAGACACGCATTGACTGGTGGCGGCACCAATTGAGCATTGCTGATCTGGAATCAGCCCGGGATAAATTTTTTGATCATGAATTGTACAAACAGGACGCCACGTTCAGTGAGCTTGAAGAGCTCACCCTGCGAGAGCGCCGGGCCCTGCAGACTGAGCTGCTGATCGAACTCGCCTACTTTCAAAACCTGCACTATCAGCTGTCGAAAGGCCTGATTGAAGCGAATCAAATCAGATCGCTTATTTACATGCGCTGCCTGACTGGCGCACCACAACGCAGATTCTGGAAAGATACAGCGCGTATCACTGGCAACTACCCTGACGAATTTATCAGTCACGTCGACACTATCGTAAAGAAATACGACGACGTTGAGACCATTATGGATAGCGATCAGGACGCTGATTTCGAAGCGGCGGTACAAGCAGCTTTCCAAACACCGAGCCCACCAAGACCATCTGGTGGCTGAACAGCAACCCCGGAAACGATCAAAGCATCCCGTTTCCTTGAGCAATCCTTAGACAGGTACACAAGCCAACATGACGCAATCGGATACCACTAACGACTGGCTGGTTTTCAGCCCTAAAGAATTGATGGAACGGGTCGCAGGAGAAGACGCAAGAATCAGCGAATTCCTGCGTGTACCCAGTCTGAGTGTTTCCATCTACCGACTACCGATAGGCTGCAAGGATATGCAGGCTCCGCATATGGAAGACGAGGTTTACTACGTGGTTGAGGGTAAGGCCAGACTGCAGGTGGAAGACAAGATTCACGATATCGTGCCTGGCAGCGTGCTTTATGTTCGCGCGACTACCAGGCACTCATTTTTTGATATCGAAGAAGACCTGGTCGTACTGGCCTTCTTCGGATCAGGCTAGCGGCAAGCTACCACAGATCATATTTCTGCACTTCGGCACGACCGACGACCATATGATGCACCTCATCAGGACCGTCAGCGAATCGCAGGTGCCGCATATCTGTATACATCTCAGCTAGTGGCGTCCATTGGGAAATACCCGCTGCACCGTGCATCTGGATAGCCTGATCAATAATCAGACAGACTTTCTCAGGAACCATGGCCTTAACGGCGCTGACATAAACACGGGCTTCTTTGTTACCCAGCACATCCATCGCTTTGGCCGCCTGCAACACGGCTAGCCGCATGGCGTTGATCTCGATTCGCGCTCTGGCGATAACTTCAAGATTCTTGCCCAGCTTAGCGATAGGCTTGCCAAACGCTTCCCGGGTAGCGGAACGTTTCACCATCAACTCCAGCGCTTTCTCGGCTTTACCGATGGACCGCATACAATGATGGATACGACCTGGCCCCAGGCGTACCTGTGAAATCTCAAAACCCCGACCTACACCCAGCAGGATGTTTTCTTTAGGCACACGGACATTTTCGAACCGGATATGCATATGGCCTCTGGGCGCATGGTCGTGGCCAAACACCTCCATCGCCTCAAGTATTTGTACGCCAGGCGTGTCGATAGGCACCAAAATCTGTGACTGCTGTTGAGAGGGCGGCGCATCCGGATCCGTCTTGACCATGGTGATCATGATCTTGCAGCGGGGATCACCGGCACCGGAGATATAAAACTTGTCGCCGTTAATCACCCATTCGTCACCCTCAAGCACTGCACTGGTCGAGATGTTTTTTGCATCTGACGATGGCAGTCCCGGTTCGGTCATTGCATAGGCAGACCTGATATCGCCATTTAGCAGGGGTTTCAGCCATTGCTCTTTCTGGGCTTCAGTACCAACCCGTTCCAGCACTTCCATATTGCCGGTATCCGGGGCACTACAGTTAAGGGATTCAGAAGCCAACGCAAACTTACCCAGTTCAGTCGCGATATAGGCGTAATCCAGATTGGTCAGACCTTCACCGACTTCTGAATATCCGGGCAGGAAGAAGTTCCAGAGCCCTGATTCCTTTGCCTTGTCTTTTGCACCTTCAAGCAATTCCAACTGCCTCGGATGCCATGACCAGCGGTCATCTTTTTCTTTATCCAGCGAAAAGAATTCTTCAGTAATAGGCTCGACGTTCTCGGCAATGTGTTTTTTTACCGCGTCCATTAAAGGCTCTGCAGCTTCGCTCATCGCGAGATTAAAAAGATCAGCTTCAAGATCTGGCATAGGTAACTCCATCAGTCCGCAATAGGGCCCTGAGCCTATCACCCACCCGGGTTGCTGAAAAGCTGTCGCGAAAATGGAGCGGGCTCCGCGCCCTGCTGCAGTTTCCATCAGCGCCCGAATCCGTCACACTCAGCGTCCGGTTCAACCACAGGTTCACAAACATATGCCCGTTGATCACGATGCGTACGTCATTGACGAACTGATTTCAGCAAAAAGCATTTCGGCAAGAGTAGAGAGCCTCGCCAGAGATATCTCTGACTATTATTCAGATACGGACAAACTGATCGTGGTGGGTTTGCTCAGAGGTTCCTTCATCTTCATTGCAGACCTCGTCAGGGAGCTGAGCACACCGGTGGAAGTCGACTTCCTGGAGGTCTCCTCCTATGGCGATGCCATGGAGTCGTCGCGGGAGGTCAGAATCATCAAAGACATTCGCGGTGAAATTGAAAATCGCGATGTGCTTGTGGTCGAAGACATTATCGACACAGGTCACACCATGACCCAGGTGATGACACTGCTCAATGGCCGGGGGCCTCGCAAGCTGGAAATCGCATCCCTGCTGGACAAACCATCTCGCCGGGAGGTTGACGTGAACGCCCGATGGATTGGGTTCGAGATACCTGACGAGTTCGTGGTGGGTTACGGCATCGACTACGCGCAGCGCAATCGAAACCTGCCTTATATTGGCACAGTGAGACCTATCTGAATGTGGTGGAAAATTTTGCTCGCGGTTATCACAGGCCTGGCTCTCCTGTTCGTCGTTATGATCAGCCGCGTCGACATCACGCTTGGTATCATGGCGCACTCACTTTTTGGTACTGGCGCAGATGCGCCCAGTCAGTCAACGGTGCAACAACGTTTCGAAGTGCCTGAAGGTTTTTCTGTCGGACTCTACGCAACTAAAGTCCAGAACGCGCGATTCATTGAGTTCAGCCGCGCCGGCGACCTTATTGTCGCCCAACCGCGCGAGTCAACAATCACCTTGCTGGCACGCGATGCCAACGGCGATGGTAAGGCCGACAACGCGCGGATATTGCTGGAAGGTCTAAACCGTCCGCACAGCATCGACTTTTTCGCGGACTATCTTTACGTCGCTGAATCAAACGCGGTTGGTCGCATTCGATTTGATCATCTGACCGGCGAAACCATCGGCGAGTATGAACGTATCATCACCGGACTTGCCGATGAGGGTAACCACTGGACCAAAACCATCCGCTTCGGCCCCGATGGCATGCTGTATCTGAGCTCTGGGTCTACCTGCAATGTCTGTGAAGAGACAGATCCGCAACGCGCAACCATTACCCGCTACGAACCGGATGGCTCTGGTGAAGAACGCTTTGCCACAGGTCTTCGCAATGCTGTCGGATTTGACTGGGCGCCTTTCGACAACACCATGTATGCCACCGACAATGGCAGAGACCTGCTCGGAGATGACTATCCGCCCTGCGAGTTAAACAAGGTGGAACTCGGCAACCACTACGGCTGGCCACACATCAATGGTTTCGGTGACCTTGACCCTGATCTGGGTGATCCAGAAAAATTGCCCGGCGCGACCTCACCCGTGCACGGCTTCCGGGCGCACAATGCACCGCTGGGCATCCGGTTCATCGAGATCTCACGTTTTCCAGAAGCGTTCAGCGGCGTTGGCCTGGTGGCGCTACACGGCAGCTGGAATCGTTCCAGTTACGATGGTTACAAAGTCGTTTCACTACATCGAAAAGAAGATGGCAGCTTTGACGAACAGGATTTCCTCTGGGGTTTTGAAAAAGACGGCGATGTGATCGGTCGACCGGTCGATATCGCAACAGGACCGGACGAATGTGTTTACGTGTCGGACGACTACGCCATGTCAATCTTTCGGGTCTGCTATGGCGAACAACAGAGCGATACTGCGACCGCAAGCGCTGCGGCGATCACCACTACGGGTCTTGAGCAGTTCGATGAAGCCAGGCTCGCGGCCATGTCCGCCCGCGGTGAAGCCCTGTTTCGCGCCAGAGGTTGCCTGGGTTGCCACGTGATCGGCGAGAAGAGATCCTTCGGCCAGCGGCCGTTGTATCAGCTGAATCAGAAGTACACGCTCGACAGTATGAAAGCCTTTTTTGAAACGCCCACGCCACCGATGCCACCAGTGAGGCTCGGCAACGAAGCAGATGAAGATGCCCTTGCTGCTTATCTGCTGCAACTGCCCTAGGCCATTAACCGCAGCAATGTGCTGAACCCGCAATCGCTAGAGCAGGTAGAAGTTTTCCAGCCAGTCCTGCTCATCTGCTCTGAAAGGTGCCAGCACGTTGAACACAGCCTGACCGCGCTCCAGCAAACTGTCGGCTTGCCCCTGTCTTTTCATTTCAAAATTGATTCTGACCACAGGCTCGGTCTTTGACCGTTTAACGGAAAACCGCCAGTCACCTGGCATGGAAAAGGCAAGCCCGTCGAACTGCTCTACAGCGTGCGCATCATTCCCGAAGACTTCCATAAGTCGCGTCATTGCGGCATCAGGGTCAGTCAGTGCCACGCTGGATTCAGGCGTTATCGCATACCTGGCTTTGCGTTCGCTGATCATTTCACGAATGCTTAAATCCCGTTCGCTGAGAATTCCGAGCACCGTCAACCAGCTGAACATGCCAGAGTCACACCCCGAAAAAGCACCAAAATAGTGATGGGAGGACAGCTCGCCGCCGTAAATCGCCTTTGAATCATGCATCTTCTGTTTCATGAAAGCGTGTCCGGTTTCTGCTCTTACAGGGACACCACCCAGGGACTGGATCAGATCCAGCGTGTTCCAGCAAAGCTTGGTGTCGAAAACGATCGCACCCCCTGGTTTATCCGTTAGAAATTTCTCAATCAGCAGGCCAATGAGATAATAAGCAGGCACCAGGTCTCCTGCTTCGTCAAAGCAGACACAACGATCGCAATCTCCATCCCAGGCAACGCCCAGTACATACGACTGGGCAGCCATGAAATTCTTCATTTCCCTCGCAAGACGTGGATTGGCTGGATCGGCGCCAGCCTCAGGCATTGGCCCCGGCTGCTTTCGATACCAGTTCACCGGGATACCGAACTCGCTGGCGAGCATGTCCGCCATGGTCGCCGCTGTGCCATTGAGGCCATTGAGCGCTATCACGCCGTGCCGTAGCACTTCAGGGTTAAAATTCTTTTTGAGGAACGCCAGATAACGGTCGTGAAAATCCTCTCTGACAATCCTGCCGCGTTTCACTCCGTGCGAGTACACGCCGTGCGAATACACGCCGTGCGAATACACGCCGTGCGAATACACGCCGTGCCTGTACTGCTCAAGCATCAGAGTCTTGATCTGGCCAAGTCCGTCGGCCTCAGTGATCGGTCGGCCATTTTTCAGCACACACTTTAGACCGTTGTATCTTGCCGGATTATGGCTGGCGGTGACGATGATGGCGGCGTCAATATCACGCGTTGTTGAGGCAAAGTATCCTAACTCGGTTGGACACAGACCAATATCGACCACCTCGACACCAATTTCAGCCATGACGGTGTTAAGGGTCGCCTGCAGAGATTCGCTGGATGCACGCATGTCCCTGCCGGTGGCAACCCGGCATCCAGACAGATTGAAACAGCCCACAAAAGCATGGGCAAAATTCTCGACGAAGCGCTCATTAATATCTTCCGGATAGACGCCACGAATATCACCGAGCCGAAAAGCAGACAGCGTCTCAGGCGCTGACATCAAGCGACCAACAAACCAGTAGGGTCATGCTTTAACAAGTTATCTATCAGCTGATTGGTTCTGCTGGTGAAGCCGTCACCGGGTACTAGCTCGCGGTGCTTAATCTGCACAAGCCCCAGGCTCTCCACGTCGCAGAACTGCAACTGTGCGAGGCACTTTTTGCTGATCACTAACGGAAACAGAAAGTGGCGAGCGCCATGGGTGGCGATTTCATAGCAGTGGGGTTCACGCTTGCGGACCAGCTTTGCTAACCGGCCGGTGGGTTCTTCTTCCTGCAATTCGCGAATGAGCGCAGTAAACGAAGATTCTCCGGGATCAAGTCTGCCACCCAGAAACTCAAGCTTGCCATGATCACAGCCGGAAACACGCTTTTGAGACATGAGGTACCTGTGACAGCCTTTAATCGTGATAATCGCCTTGGACACCTTATAGCAGCTCATTGCGCCATCCAGCCTAGGTCGGATCAACTGCCGGCACGCCCGGCAGGGCCTCCAGCCTTCGCAGAGTTTCTGTTACCCGGACACTCGACCAGCGCTCGGGATTTCCGGGGCGTATGCCAAATTGTGTGGTTGTTGCCTGCCTCGCTCCACTTAGGTCCACCACGCCAAACTCGTTGCCGACGCTGAGTGCCTCGTTGTTCAGTAACAGAACGTTGAGACGCGAAGGTTCCGTTTCATGCCCGAGCCAGAACTGACTCGGGCGTTGCGCGCTGATATCAGCAAACGGGGTTGTTAACGTGAAGGTTGCTTCCTGCCGTCGCATAATCTTGCCCAGGCTAACCAGTACGTTGCCGGAACTTACAGACAGCCTTAACTGGCCGCCAGACTTTAGAAATACGTACTCGTGAATATCCAGTTGAGTATCACGGCCCGCACTTAGCTCTGTGCCATCGCTCAGCGTCAGGCTGACACTGTCTTCTGGCCCGGTAATCAGCGTATCGCCTGCCTCTATAGCAGACCTCACGCCAAGGGCAATGTAGCGATTACCACGAAAAACACCGGGTTCGCCTTCAGCACTGGTGACCAGGCCGATTCTGCCGTCGACAACCTCCCCCCCGGGTAAAGCGCATCCGGAAAGCAGCATCAATAAAAGCAGTGTTGTCAGGCAAATTCTAGACATGACCCCTCCACGTTTACATTAGCAGAAAAATGACAAGCCCAGAAACTTGGCATACTCTTAAGGTATGACTATCAAGATTATTGACTACACAAAAAACAACACCCGCATCGAGAACTTCTCCAAAGCGCGCTACCTTGACCCTGCCTATATGGAACACGAGTGGGCCGAGATATGGCGCACACAATGGCTCGTTGCCGGACTGGAAAGCGACCTTGCCAGACCCGGCGACTACTTCATCTTCGACCTTGGCCGCGAACAGATCCTGGTCACTCAAACAACGAGCGGTGAGGTGCAGGGTTTCTACAACGTCTGTCAGCATCGAGGCAACTGCCTCGTTAGTGAAGAGCGCGGTCATGCCGCCAGCTTCCGCTGTGCCTATCATGCATGGACCTACGATATCGATGGCAATCTGGCGATCGTGCCCTATCAGGAAAGATTTGAATCCGGCGTACCCAAAGAAGACCTTGGCCTGCAGAAGGTTCACACGATCTGCTGGAACGGCATGGTGTTTGTGTCCCTGGCCGAAGAGCCCGTCGATTTTTTCACCTTCCTGGGTCCGCTGAATGATATTTTGAGCCCGTACCGGTTCGACAAAATGACGCTGGTAGAAGATCAGACGGTTCGACTGGACTGTAACTGGAAGGCAGTGATTGATAACTTCAGCGAGCTTTATCACGTCGATTTTCTGCATCCCCAACACAAGAGCATGGTCGATTGCTGCAATGATACGGTCCGGCTTTTCGAGCATGGTCATACCGGCGTTGAGGTTCCCGGGGCTACCGTTAACCCAAGGTTTCCGGTACCGGACGAACCCACCGAAATTCAATCCGTACAGCTTCGTTCTATTGGTCTCGACCCTGCTGATTTCAAAGGGGCAGTGATGGAGGTCCGCCAGGCGGTCCAGGCACAGAAAAGACGCATCGGCGCAGCACGCGGCATCGATTACAGTGCGCTAACCGATGAGCAGTTGTCAGATGTCTGGCAATACAATCTATTCCCCAACATTGTGCTGTCCTTCACACCTGAACACTGCTGGATCATGCGGGTCAGACCCCACGCCACTGATCCCGCCCGATGCGAGTTCGATAAACTCAGTCTGGTGAAGTTCGCCGATCCGACAATGGCCAGCGATGGCCAAGCGATCCTGTCAGCAGGTAGACACTACCAGGGGCAATCGGCTTTCCTGCCAGAGGACTATGTCAGACCGGAACGGGACGTGTTTGATTATCAAGCGGTGATCGCCGGAGAAAAGAGTATGACCGACACCATTAATCAGGACGTCGAACTCCTGGCTGGCGTTCAACAGGGCATGTCCTCAGCAGGCTTCGATCAGGTATTCCTCAACGAGGACGAAATGCGGATACAACATTTCCACAATCAATTGGATCAGTTGCTGGCCGGTTGATCCGTTTCCGGTTTCATCAAGTTTTCGGGCACCAGCAGATTGGCAATCCAGCGCGTGGCCGGATGATTTTCAAGAATGATTCGAAGTGTCATGGTTAAAGGCACGGCTAATAGCATCCCCACGGGACCCAGAATCCAGCCCCAGACAATCAGTGAAACAAAGATCCAGACGAACCTGAGGCCAAGCCGCTGACCCATAATTTTTGGTTCAAGGCCGTTGCTGACGGCAACGTTAATCACTACATATCCAAGCATGACAATCAGTGCGGTGCTATAACCATCAAATAGCAGCGATAGAATAATGGCGGGAATCGCGGCCAGGACCGAGCCAATATTCGGTACAAAGTTCAGCAAAAACGCGAGGAACCCCCACAGCAATGGATACTGAACATCCAACACAAGTAGCCAGATAGCAATCAAGCCACCGGTCAGCAGGCTGGTAAAAGTCTTGATTGCAAAATAGTGCTGGACCGTGCGCATGATCTGGCCCGCGGTAGAACTGCCGCTATTCAGCGATGCGGGCACATCAACCAGAATGAATATCACCAGCAGCATGATCAACAGGTAGCGGGACAAGATGCCGCCAAGCGCACCAAGAATCACCTGCACGTAGCCCAGGGCGGCCGCCGGGTCAAATATCGCCCGCAGGCTCTCCGTATCGTAGCCATACTCCCGAATCCAGGCAGAGGACTGCACCAGCAAGCGGTCTGCACGTTCCTGATAAAGCGGTAACTCTCGCGTGAACTCAACAAATGAACCGCTGATGACCAATGGGAAAACCGACGACAATGCCAGGAGTACAACCACCATAAACAGAATCGACAGCCATTTGGGCAGTCCTTTCTGCATCATCCAATACATGGGTTCGGTACAGACTATGGCAATAAACAAAGCCAGCAGCGCAGGGACCAGCACGCCGGATGCCGCTTTCATGGCGCCGAAGACCACGGCAATTGCCGCAATCGTAAATATTATCCGCTCTGGTTTGGAGAGATCACCCATGGCCGCATTATCGCATGGATCAGGCGGACATCCAGAAACTGAATGTACGATCTATCAGCCAGAAAGCGGCGAGACCGCCAATCAGGTAACTCGCGCAGGTCCTGACCAGCACTTCCCTGCCCACAAAAAGGGCACTGGTCCGCGAAGCCAGAAACAGCATTAGCAGCACAAACGCGACCTGGCCAATCTCCACCCCGAGGTTAAAGAACAGCAGCGCTACCGGCAGTTCCGTCTGGGGCAGGCCTATCTCCCGCAACACGGATGCAAAACCGAAACCGTGCAACAAACCAAAGCTGATCGCCACCGAGGCCGGGAAACGGTATGTCCAGGAGTCATGATTTTCACGCAGAATCTCCAGCGCGAGAAAAACAATGGACAGTGCAATCACCGCCTCGACGGCCGGTATTGGCAAATAGACCAGGTTCAGCGCTGATGCCACCAAGGTGATGGAGTGGGCAACCGTAAATCCTGTAATCGTGACCAGAATGCGGCGAAGCCGTTGCTCTGCAACCTGACCCGCGACGAACAGTAGACAGAGGACAAACAGCAGATGATCAATACCCAGCCAGATATGAAGAATGCCCAGCCAGGCATATTCCGCAGCGATATTGATCGCGTTTTCTTCCTCGGGAATCTGCCACCGCGTCTCCGACGGCGACAATATGGTGCTGTAGGTCGCGCCACTGGCTACACCAACCCGAATGACGGTGGACAGCGATGGGTTTGGTACTGGAAATGAGAGAGCAACCACCTCACTCTGAAGCGACGCATCACAACGAAAATCTTGATGTACCGTGGTGGCCCCTGGAGATTTTTCAATCCTCGGAGGATTCAGGTCCTGACAAGAGGCTGGCATCTCTAACACCGGAAGCCGCCGAATCGCATCAGGCACTTTCAATTTCGAAACAGTGGCCTGGTCTCCGCTGGACTGAATAATTTCCAGTGATATCGGTCGGGCATCATGTGCCAAACCGATGCCCGGCAGACCCAACAGAATCATCCAAAACCATCGCCAAACAGTCACAGGTCTATGACGACCTCGTAACGCGCACTGATCTCATCAATCGCCGCCGTTGTTTGCGCTTTAATGGCATCCTGTTGCGCGTCGTACTGAACATCCTCTGCGATTTCGTCGAGCGGCGGTTGCCTCGACGGCGTACGCTCACTGATCAACACAAGATGCCAGCCGAATGCCGATGCCAACGGTCCCTGCCAGACACCCACGTCTGCTTTGAATACAGCTTCAGCGAACTCATCACCAAAATGAGAAGCAACGAACTCACGGGTTCGGTCAACGTAGTTCTTATGGAACGCAAACCGTTCGCCAAATCGCATGGCGCCCGCAAAATCAATGTCCTCGGCTGTTAGCAGGGTCAAAAGTCTGCCAGCCTCAGCTTTCGCCAGCGCCGGGGTTTCATAATTTTCGACATTCACAAACACGTGCGTGAAAGTCATGGCAGCCGGTTCTATATAGCGCTGCTTGTGTTGCGCATAGTAAGCCTCAAGGTCAGTGGCTGCCGGCGTTTCAAATCCTCGCGCCAGGTATTCAACTTTCTGAATCAATCGCTGCCGGATGATGTAGTCATTGGCTTCAAGCCCTAACGCGAGCGCCTCACGATGCAGGGTTTCTTCGCGGACATAGTCGTCAATCAGTTGTTGCAACTGCGTTGGTGTCATGTCCGTCAGGGTTTGCTCAAATCTTGAGCGGTCAAAGTTCCGGGAACGGAACTGCATATGGGTCAAGAGCGCATCTCGATCAACAAGAATCCTGTTAGCCAGATCATCACGCGTTGCGGTCAACTCAAAGAGCACAAAGAGCAGCAGCCCAAGCAACAGAAAGTGCAGGAGTGGTTGTTTAAGAAACGACATCAATTTCAGCCAACAATTCGCTCAAGAAACCGGTCGATATCGTCACCGTCATCAAGCAAACCGCAAACCGCCGCGACAAAAGGTGCGGGGATATCGCGCCTGGCGAACAAATCTTTAAACATGCGGGCAGCACGTACGCCCTCGCTGACCATCACCATATCCGCAGTCGCTGCTTCCAGAGACTGACCCTTTCCAAGTCGCTCTCCCATTTCACGATTACGGCCATGTGGGGAGGTCGCAGTGACAAAAAGGTCGCCGATGCCAGCCGCTGACAGCGCGGTTTCCGGATCAGCACCCAGCGCCGGTAGTACTCGAACAGCCTCCTTGTAACCTGCCGTAAAAACAGCGGCTTTCAGATTGTCGCCGCCGCGACCATCCTGCTTCAAACCATCAACAACGCCGCAGGCCAGTGCAATCACGTTCTTGAAAGCACCCCAATATTCCGAACCCAGGGAATCCGTGGCGGCAGAGAGCTTCAAGGTGCGAGTGGTCAACGTCCTGGCGATTTCCTGTGCCAGCGTGACATCGCTACTGGTGACCAGCGCTGTGGTGTAAACACCGCTTGCCAGCTCCGGAGCAATCGTCGGACCCATCATCACGCAGAGGCGGCAGGACAATCCCGCTGCGGCAAGCTTCTCTTCAATAACATCAGAGATCATCTGATCCCCCGGCGCCAGTCCCTTGGCAAGATCCAGCAGAATCTGTTCATCCTTCAGGTGAGGCAAGAGGTCATCGACCACCTGCAGGACCACACCCGAGGGCAGTGCGAGCACAACGATATCAGCATCCGCAACGGTCTCGGCGATGTCCATCGAGACCCGCAGGCCTTTTAACGAGACATCGTTCAGATATTTCTCATTGATACCGGTGGCACTGATGCTGTCGTAGACTTCCTGCTCGACCGTCCAACCACTGACGTCCAATCCCTCAGCGACCCAGTTACACGCCAGCGCGGTGCCAAAATTTCCCAGCCCCATGACTGCAATCTTATTCATCAGATGCCTCCAGCAAACCGATGTCCAGCCACGCAAGCAGATCCTGCATCACCTCATCCCGGTTAATCTCATTAAACATTTCATGGCGCCCGCCTGGATACAATTTGTAAGCAAGCTTCGTTAAACCACGCAGGCGGTAAGCTGCAACCAGGCGATTGATGTCTTCCTGCTCACCGTGGACGGGATCTTCGCTACCCGAAAAAACATAAATCGGCAGGGTTGCAGGAATCCTGGCAATCGCCGCGGGGTCCTTGGAAACACCGGAGCCCTGATTCATATCGACCAGAGAACCAGGCGTCAGCACAAAGCCACAGTCCTCATCCTTAACATAAGCCATCACCTGTTCCTGATCCCGGGACAACCATTCCGAACCGGTCGCCTCGGGTCCATCAAAGGGGTCATTGGCACTACCGAAAAGCGCCTTTTGCATCACTTCACTTTCACCATCAGGTCCCTGGCGCCAGCGTTCGAACTTGAGTATGAGACTACCTATGATTGAACCCTGCTTAAATCCGGGCGATCCGGATAGCACCAACGCGTCAATAGATCTGCCGTGGCGAGTCACATATTGCTGAGACAGCATGGATCCCATACTGTGGCCAAGCAGGCAGAATCTGAGCCCCGCATGGCGCGCCTTAATCCAAAGGTTGAGCTCATACATATCGGCCAATGCCCGGTTCCAGCCATCAACGCCCATATAGCCCTTTACCGGGCCAGCCGTCTCGCCGTGTCCGCGGTGATCGTTTGCATAGACTGCGTACCCCGCCGCATTGAGCTGCTGGGCAACCCAGTCATATCGGCGTGCATGCTCGCCCATACCATGGGCAATCTGAATAACCGCTTTTGGGTCATCGATTGGCCAGAGATAGCAGGCCACTGGCTGCCCGTCGCTGGCATTTAGCGTCATCTTTTCCATCCGATTATCTTGCGTTAAATAGCAGGGCGATACAAACGGGACGGGCATCCGCCTTGGCGGCGCGACAGGGCTTCTGCTAGGGTCTCATCGTCATGTTATACACCCGCGAAAAACTGCTGAAAGCGGCCTCAATCACGACCGGAGTGAGTGATTTTGGCAACAACGATTTCATTGAGCCGCTGGATATTCTGATACACGACTACCGAACCTCAGCAAAACTCAATTGGAAAGGTCAGGTGGGGGCATGGGTTTATCTGCATCGAATGCTCTGTAATCGTCTACGGCTGAATCACTACTGGCAGTCACGCGAGGTCAGGGATCAACCTATATTGCGGCCGATTTTTATCCTGGGATTACCTCGCACCGGTTCAACCCTGTTACATGAGATGCTCAGCAGTCACCCCGACCTGCGCGCACCGCGCTTTTGGGAAGCTTCAATGCTCCCGGGTAAAGACCGATTGGACCGGGTTCGACGCGCAATGGCAGCCGGGCAGATCACCATCATGGATTACCTGGCACCTGGCTTTCGACGGATTCATGCACTCGGCAACCGTCTGCCTCATGAATGCATTACGATGCAGGCGCCGTCGCTGCGGTCCATGCAGTTTCATGCTGCCCATGACTTGCAGCGATACAATCAGTGGCTGACCCAGTGCGACTGGCAACCTGCCTACGACTACCACCAGCGCTATCTTAAGTGGTTGCAACATGATGAGCCTGCCAGACGCTGGGTGCTGAAAGCACCGGGCCATCTACTATCGATACCAGCACTGTTCAACACCTACCCGGATGCCACTATCGTGCAACTCCACCGAGACCCCGCCGAGGTAATACCCAGCATGGCGAGCCTGTTCCAGCACATTCGCCAGCCATTTACGCGGGCGATAGATCTGGTGGAGATTGGCAGAGATGTGACCGCGCAGTGGCGGCAGGGCATTACATGCACGATGCAATACCGCGACACACACCCCGAGCTTGAAACCCGCTTCCTCGATGTCGACTATTCCACGCTGACCCGATCACCGATCGACACTGTGGTTAACATACTGGCGTTCGCGGGTGTAAGAGAACCTGACGCGGCGCGCGCTTCGTTACAGGCCTATCTCAGGGAAAACCCCAAAGCCAGGCACGGCACACATCAATATTCGCTGGCGCAGTTCGGGTTATCCCGGGAGGCACTTCACACGCGCTTTAGCGAATACAATCGGCGGTATGACCTGATTGAATGAGAGTCGCAGGGACGATAAATCAGTCCGTAAACACGGGCATCGCGCCCATTTCCCAAAGTATCACGGTCGCGCCAAGTAACGCGGCACAGCCAACAAGCCCCACCGCCACCATGGCGCTGGCGAACAGGAAGCCACGCTCGCTGGGGATGCGCATCACAATCGGCACGCCGATATAAAGCAGATAGACCGCATAGGCTGCCGCCGCACAGCCCAGCAGCATGTCGATCCAGAGCATGGGGTAAAAACCTATAGCGCCACAGACGAACATGGGTGCCAGCGTGTAGGCCGCTATCTGAACACCTTTACTCGCAGTTGACGTGTCCGCTTCATAAGTCTCGGACATCCAGTGAACCATCATCCCGAGAAAACCCGTGCCGATCAGCATCGCGATGTAAAACAGCACCATGATCTGCATGGCGCTGGCAGAGGTCAGCTTGATCACCCGGTCACCGAGTTCCCAGCCAACCTCAACAGATCCGTAGTACCAGGCTATCGGCGGCAACAGTGCTATGGGAATGACAAACTTCAGATAGGTCATGAGGACAGAGTCCTCTTCATCTCTGATGGCTTCCCAGGTGCTGCGCGGGGAAAAGAGTATTCCAAACAGGTGATTCATGATCTTTCCTCCCAATTGGGCTCATGGTTTTTTTCTTCAAACAAAATGCGTTCCGCCTCTTTTTCAAGATCTTCGTACTGGGCATTGTTCACGGACCAGACAAAAGCGCCCAGGGCGATAAAAACGATGACCAGACTGACGGGAATCAGCACAAAGATAATTTCCATTACGCCGTCCTCGAAAGTCGACAGGCATTCAGCGTGACCAACAGCGAACTGAGTGACATACCCAGGGCTGCGACCCAGGGTGGCAACATGCCGGCAATCGCCAGCGGTATAACAGACAGGTTATAAGCTGCCGCCCAGAACAGGTTCTGGCGGATCACCGCGTGCACGCGTTTCGCATAACGGAACAGCGCTGGCAGAGAATCCAGATCCTTTTGTACCAGGGTTGCATTTGATGCGGCCTGGACCACGGTATCCACGGGATTTACGGCCAGTGACACGTCGGCAGCGGCCAGCGCACCGGCATCGTTCAAACCATCGCCAACCATCAATACTCTCTTACCTGCAGCCTGTAACGCCTGAACCCCGACGATCTTTTCCGCCGGGGAAACCCCCATATGCGCTGTCGCAAGTCCCATCGCGCTGACCTGTTCACAGCCACGCTCAGAACTGTCACCTGAAAAAACATCGACAGACTTGCGCTGCCGTTTCATCTCGTTAACGATCTCACTCGCCCCTTCGCGAAGTTGATCAGCAAATTTCATCCATGCAAGCACCTCGCCGTCGCGGGCCAGCGCAACCCAATTGGACACAGTGTCCGGCGCCGCGGTGGCCTCACTCACGAAGTGTGCTTTACCAACACGGTATTCATGCGCATCAATCCGGCCGGCGACACCTTCACCGGGTGTTGCCTGTCTATCCTGAACCTCGTGCACCTGTGTGGCGCGTTGTCGTAAGGCAACCGCAATGGGATGTTCACTATCCTGCTCAATCGCGGCGGCCAGATTAATCACTGCCGCTCTGCTGAGATCACTTTCCAGTCGCACTTCTGCCAGCGCCATATCACCGGTGGTCAGGGTACCGGTCTTGTCAAAGATGACATGATCAACCTGATCAATTTTCTCAAGGAATTCACCGCTACTCACCAGGATGCCGAGCTTTCTCACAGCACCGGTCGCGATGGTGTAGGCAACCGGGGTTGCCAGCGACAATGCACAGGGACAGGACACAACAAGCACAGACAGGCCAATGGCCATGTAATTAGCGGACCCCATCCACCACCAGAACAGAGTTGCACCGGCCGCCAGCATGAGGATAGTGGCAACAAAATAGCGGGCAATCCGGTCAGCCAGGACTGCAAATGCCGGCTTGAACGTCGCGGCCCGACGGTACGCCTCGGATAGATGGGTAATGACCCAATCTGCACGCACACCGGTCACCTGAACAATCACACTGCCTTCATGGATTCTCGCACCAGCCAGGAGCTTCTCACCGGGGGTCCGCCGCAAAGGCTCTGCCTCTCCAGTAAAGGCCGATTCATCAACCGAAACACTGCCTTCAAGCACAACGCAGTCAGCAGGGATGGCCTCACCCGCAGAAATTCTCAGTCTGTCGCCAGCCCGCAACAGGTTTATCGCAACCGGTTCGCCGTCCGGTGTCAGGGCGAATTCCGGTAGCAGATGCTCCCCGAGCGATTGTTCAACATGGAAGTTCGCTCTGGCAGCTAGCTCAAGGTAACGGCCGGTCAACAGAAAAAATGTAAACATGCAGGCCGAGTCAAAATAGACTTCGCCTGTACCCATTAACGTGTTGTGCACACTGAACGTAAACGCACACAGGATCGCAATTGAAACAGGCACATCCATACCAAGACTGCGATTGCGCAGGTCACGGAGTGCTGCCTGGTGAAACGGAATCGCGGCATAAAGCGCAACCGGTATGGTCACAATCATGGCCGCCCAGCGCATCAGAGTTTCATAAGCGGGGTCAATGCCATTGGGCCCAGCCAGATAACTGGTGAAGGCAAACATCATGACCTGCATCATGCCAATGCCCGCCACCCCGAGTCTCGCCAGCAATCGCCTGCGCTCGCGTTTATGTGCCTGGAGTGCTTCGCCGCCGATATCAGGAATCGCGGGATAACCCAGTTCCAGTAATCGATCCTGAACACGAGCGAGCACTTCAGCATCCTGCGCGGCAAAAGAAAGACGCTTTTCAGCGAAACTGACATTCACCTTTTCAACACCCGGCATCTTGGCAAGAGCCTTCTCGATGGCAAGACAGCAACCCGCACAACGCACATCCGGCACGAGCAGATGGGCTTGCAGTTCGGCTTGCAGTTCGGTTTGCAGTGTTAGGCTGTTCACGACTTGGCCTTAAAGGTCAGGGTACTGACAGGTGTTTCAAGGCGGTCGCGCAGTCGCCATGGCGACCCGGTCTGATCGACACCCTGCAGTTGTATATACCAGACGCCAGGATTCCGGAGCCGCTCAGCAAGGATGGCAGATTCAGCGGTGAACAGATCACCACCCTGCACCTGTAGTGGCACCCTGAGATCCTGATCACGATCGGTGACATGGAATAGCGCCAGATCTATCGTCGAACCGCCACCATTGATGGTAAAAACCAGGCCTTCCGGCGTGATCGCGGTCAGTGAGGCAGCAATACCCAGCTGTTTGGCCAGTTTGTCTTCACCAAGGCGCTGGTTAATACCCTTTCCTTCCTTGTAATAGTTATCAACAACCAGGTCATCGGGTTGATAGTTCGCCGCAGTAATCATGACGACCCCAAAGGCAACCGCCGTCAATGGAATACAAAAGACAAACCATACCCAGGGATAGCGATACCAAGCGTTTGCTGTGACAACTTCATTCATAAAGGTTGTGGCCCAATGTAAGTGCTCTTGCTGGATGCCTGCATCTCAGAGCGTTCAGTCTGCACTTCAAACATGATTGGCGTGTTGACCTGGGTCAGTAACTCCGGATTCACAATCACGTTCACTGAAAATTCACCAATTTCGCCCGCTTCCACCGCAAAGGGACCTGCAGGCAACAGGCTGTATGCGGGCAACCCCGTGACCTCAACCTGGTAGACGTGGTCCTGCTTATCCATATTCAGTAGTTTCAGGGTGTAGAAGTTCTGAATTCGTGTATCTGCGAGTTCCTGATAAAGCTGCCCCCTGCCTCGCAGGACGTCCACTTCTAACGGCGTTCGTGTCACCAGCACCGTGGTAATCGCCGTGATCATCGCCATCATGGCAAGACCATAGCCAATCAGTTTTGGCCGCTTCCAAGTCCATTTCTCTCCATCCAACTGATTCAGCGTCGTGTAGCGAACAAGACCCGGGTCATAGCCCATCTTGTCCATGATCGAGTTACAGGCATCGACGCAAAGCGCGCAGTTAATACATTCATACTGCAGGCCATCCCTGATATCGATGCCCGTCGGGCAAACCTGTACACACATCTGACAGTCAATGCAGTCACCTTTACCGATCTCAACAGGGACATCGCCGCGTTTGCGTGCGCCCCTCGGATCACCGCGATTCGAGTCATAAGAAACGATCAACGTATTCCGGTCGAACATGGCAGACTGGAATCTGGCATACGGACACATATATTTGCAGACCTGTTCCCGCATCCAGCCGGCATTGATGTAGGTCGCTACCGTGAAGAACCCAACCCAGAAAACAGCGACGCCCGGCAGCTCAAATTGATAGCCCGCCACGAGAATTTCGCGCATGCCGTAGAAATAACTGACAAAGGTCAGGCCGGTGAGGAATGCGAAACCCAGCCATAAACCGTGCTTCAAACCCCGCCGCCAGAGCTTCTCAAGATTCCAGGGTTGCTTGTCGAGCCTGATTCGCTGGTGTCTGTCGCCTTCCGAGATCTGTTCGGCCCACATAAAGATGGCGGTCCAGACGGTTTGCGGACAGGTGTATCCGCACCAGACGCGCCCCATCAGGGTAGTGACAAAAAACAACAGAAACGCGGCAATAACCAGAGACCATGCCAGCAACGCAAAATCCTGTGGCCAGAAGGTCAACCAGAAGATGTGAAACTTGCGCTCCGGCAGATCAAAAAGGATAGACTGGCGACCATCCCAGAGCAGCCAGGGACAGCCAAAATAACCAATCAGCAGCGGCCAGCCAGTGAGCAGTCTGAGTTTCTGATAGAAACCCTCGATGCTGCGAACATAGATCTTTTCGCGTTTCTCGTAGAGATTCAGAACACTGGAATCAGTGCCTTCCGGTAGCGGCGTTGTCATCGTGCATCCACCCGGGCTAGTTGCCCTCGGACAGACTTTTGACGTACGCGGAGACGATACGCACCTTGTCTTCACCCAGTCGATGCGCAAAAGCCGGCATCACACCATTACGACCATGTCGCAACGTATGCTCAATCCGTGACCTCGAACCGCCGTAAAGCCAGATATCATTCGTCAGGTCCGGCGCGCCAAAGATCTTCTGACCTTTGCCATCAACACCGTGACAGGCAATACAGAACATATTGAAATGGTTGGCGCCTTTCGCAGCCAGCGCTTCATCCACGCCATCCTGACCGGACATCTGCACCACGTATTCAGTCACTTCCTTCACGCCTTCATCGCCCAGGGTTGATGCCCACGGCATCATGATGGCGTTCCTGCCACCCCGAAGCGTCTGCAGGATATCTTCGTCCTCATTGCCCCACTGCCATTCACTATCGGTGAGATTCGGAAAGCCAAAGCTGCCCTCACCTTGCGAGCCATGGCAGACCGTGCAGTTCGAGGCAAAGATACGCTGCCCCATTTTCATCGCTGCAGGAATCTGCGTCATTTCGTCCAGAGGCATATCCCGGTATTGCGCATAAATAGGCCCGTACTTCTCTTCGGCAACCTGTTGTGCAGCTTCAAGTTCACCCACCTGAGACCAGCCGCTGATCCCCGGGAAGTTACCCAGACCCGGGTAGTAGATGAGATACCCCACGCCGAACAGAATCGTCAGGATGAACCACCAGTACCACCAGGCAGGCAGTGGGTTATCAAATTCCTCAATACCATCGTAGTTATGGCCCGTTGTCTGCCCGGGGTTGTCGATATTCCGGTTAAGAAACAGCAGCAGGAAAAAGCCAATCAGTGAGACGATCGTACCTATGGTGACGAACAGTGAAAAACCTGTGCTCATCGTTTTACCTCTTTGTCATCATCGACAAACGGCAGATCTGCCGCCTTATCAAAATAGTCTTTGCGTGAAGGTCCATAGGCCCAAAACACCACTGCGGCAAACGCCAGTAAACAAAACACCGTGGACAATCCGCGGAGATCCTCGATACCCATGATTTATCTCCGTTCCTTGATAATCGTACCCAACTGCTGCAGATAGGTGATTAACGCATCAGCTTCTGTTTTACCTTCAACCTGACTGGCTGCCGAAGCGATATCCTCGTCGGTATAGGGAACACCCACAATCCGCAGCGCGGACAGTTTTCTGGGCGTGATGCTGCCGTCAATCTCCGTTTCAAAGAGCCATGGGAAAGCAGGCATGTTGGACTCGGGTACCACAGCCCTTGGATCAAGCAGGTGGGCACGGTGCCATTCATCGCTGTATAGACCACCGACTCTCGCGAGATCGGGGCCGGTTCTTTTTGAGCCAAACAGGAATGGATGGTTGTAAACCAGTTCACCCGCAACCGTGTAATGCCCGTACCTTTCAACCTCGGCGCGCAACGGACGAATCATCTGTGAATGACAGACGTTGCAGCCTTCCCGAATGTAGATATCCCGGCCTTCCAGGGCAAGCGGGGGCAGCGGCTTAAGACCTTCAACGGGCTCCGTCACCACCTTCTGACTCATCAGCGGGATGATCTCAACAATGCCACCAAAGCTGACGGCGAGAATAATCAACAACATCATGACGCCGATGTTCTTCTCGATAAAATCGTTCATGCGGCACCTCCGGCAGTTGCGACATCTGGTCCGGCATCATTATCAACCGACGCGGGCTCAGCCGGTGCTGGAGACAGTTTGGCCGTCATCCAGATGTTGTAGGCCATCACCAGCATGCCGGAGAAGAAAATAGCGCCGCCGATAAACCGAACGACATAACCCGGGTAGCTGGCCTCCACGGCTTCAACAAAACTGTAAGTCAGCGTGCCGTCGTCATTGACCGCGCGCCACATGAGGCCCTGCATCAAACCGTTGACCCACATGGAGGCGATATAAAGCACCGTGCCAATGGTCGAGAGCCAGAAGTGCAGGTCAATCAACTTAACGCTGTACATCTCACCCTGTTTACGACCGAACAAGATCGGGATCAGATGGTACATGGCACCAATAGAAATCATCGCGACCCAACCCAGAGCTCCCGAATGCACGTGGCCGATTGTCCAATCTGTATAGTGAGAGAGTGCATTAACAGATTTAATCGACATCATCGGACCTTCGAAGGTCGACATGCCGTAGAAGGACAAGGAAACAATCAGGAACTTCAGGATTGGGTCGCTCCGAAGCTTATCCCAGGCACCCGACAGGGTCATGATGCCGTTGATCATGCCACCCCAGGAAGGCGCCAGCAGGATCAGGGACATCACCATACCCAGAGACTGCGCCCAGTCCGGGAGCGTTGTATAGTGGAGATGGTGAGGACCAGCCCACACGTATACGGCTATCAGCGCCCAGAAATGCACGACTGACAGCCGGTAAGAATAAACGGGGCGTTCCGCCTGCTTCGGCACGAAGTAGTACATGATGCCAAGGAAGCCTGCGGTCAGGAAAAAACCAACCGCATTGTGACCGTACCACCACTGCACCATCGCATCGACGCTACCTGAATAGATCGAATAAGACTTGGTCAGCGTGACCGGAATCGCCAGGCTGTTAAAGATATGAAGTATTGCAACCGCGATGATAAACGCTGAGAAAAACCAGTTCGCGACATAAATGTGCTGCGTTTTTCGCTTCATGATGGTGCCAAAGAACACGATAGCGTAAGCCACCCAGACCAGGGTGATCAGGATATCGATTGGCCATTCCAGCTCCGCATACTCTTTTGAAGAGGTCAGCCCGAGTGGCAGCGTCACCGCTGCCAGCACAATCACCAGCTGCCAACCCCAGAACACAAACGCGGCCAGGCCATTGGATATCAACGGGGCCTGACAGGTGCGCTGCACGATATAAAGCGAGGTCGCCATCAGCGCACAGCCACCAAAGGCAAAAATCACCGCGTTGGTGTGCAAAGGCCGAAGTCGCCCAAAATGCAACCAGGGCAGATCAAAATTTAATGTCGGCCAGACCAGCTGAGCGGCGATAACCACGCCCACCAGCATGCCAACAATCCCCCAAACCACCGTCATGATGGCAAACTGTTTTACAACTTTGTAATTGTAGTCCTGCATACGTCACTACCCTTGATTCGAACGAAAGATTAGCAAAGCCATGCAGAAAAAATGTTGACGTGGATCATGGGAAAGCCAATAGAAGCCAGCAAAAACAAGACCTGTGGCTGTTCACAGTCTGGACAAAGTTGGTTTGGGTGGCATTCGCTTCGCAAGCCTGTATGTTTAACCACCCATTTAATCCTTAGAGCCAGTATGGACTTCCAACAGTACACAGAGACCGCCATGACCAGGCTGCAAAAAAGAAACCCGGGCCAGGAAGAATTTCTTCAGGCCGTCAGGGAATTGGTGAACGATCTGCAGGGTGCGATCACCGATGAAAACCGCTATATCGAAGAAAATATTCTGGAACGCCTGTTCGAACCGGATCGCATCATCTCTTTTCGTGTTTGCTGGGAAGACGATAATGGCAGGCCAAGAGTAAACCGCGGCTGGCGAGTGCAACATTGCAACGTGATTGGTCCGTACAAGGGCGGTCTGCGCTTTCATCCGACTGTCACCGAGTCAGTACTCAAATTCCTGGCATTTGAGCAGACCTTCAAGAACGCCCTGACCGGCTTACCTATTGGCGGCGGTAAAGGCGGGTCTGATTTTGACCCTGCCGATTGTTCGGATCGGGAGATTATGCGTTTCTGCCAGGCCTTCATGAATGAGCTATACCGACACATCGGTGAAAAGACCGATGTACCTGCTGGCGATATCAACGTCGGCACCCGGGAGATCGGCTATTTATTTGGCCAGTATCGAAGGCTGGCTAATAATTTCTCGGGTACGCTCACTGGTAAAGATCTTGAGTTTGGAGGCAGTCACGTCCGCCTGGAGGCCACTGGCTACGGCCTGGTGTACTTCGTAAACGAGGTCCTAAAACGCCGCGATCAGCAGATGAAAGACAAACGTATTGCGATCTCAGGTTCCGGCAATGTTGCCCTTTACGCCGCCAAAAAGGTCTGTGAACTCGGCGGCAAAGTTGTGGCGCTGTCTTCCAGCAAAGGGGCCCTGATCGTCGACGAAGGTTTGACCGCTGACCACATCAACACCCTGCTTGCGAGCAGGGAAAATTCCACCGCTAAACTCAAGTCACTTGATATCGGCGAGTTCCTCGAAGGGAAAAAACCCTGGGAGACCGATTGCGATATTGCCATGCCCTGCGCGACGCAAAATGAAATTGGTCAAGCAGAAGCGAGACAGCTGACCAAGAACAGCTGCTCGCTGGTGGCAGAAGGCGCCAATATGCCCTGTGATGAAGACGCCATCCGTATTTTCGAGGAGGCCCGAATTGAGCACACACCCGGCAAAGCTTCTAACGCCGGGGGCGTTGCCCTCTCAACCCTGGAAATGGGCCAGAATGCCGCGCACTCGCGGCGTGAATTTGATGACCTTGATTCAGAGTTGAAAGCCATCATGACCAACATTCACGAGATCTGCGTTTCCCATGACCCCGAAGCCCGGGATCATTTTGTTAACTATCGGCGAGGCGCCAACGTTGCGGCTTTCCGCAAAGTTGCCTCGGCAATCATGGGCCAGGGTATTGGCTAGTCCGGCCGATAACCGTCAAAGAAACTTTTGAATCCCGCCGGCTCATAGGGACCCACAACAATCTGCTCTAGGACACCGACGCCCTGCCGCTGGCCGTCGGTGGCGTCCACTATCTGCTGCGTGTGCAGGTTTTCCATGGCTTCAAAATCAAGCTGGCGCGTGTCAAACGATTCATGCCCGGTTTCCAGTTCCCCTTTCCACATGCCCTGCTTCCATTCAGGGTGGGAATAACCCAGACCTTTCATCATGAACGTCAGCTTCGGCTCAAGAGAAATTGTGCGGACACCGTCATCCAGGTTAACAAGGTCAATTTCTGCGTGTTTCGCCAGGCGTGTTCCCGGGTGATATTGGATCCGGTGGCGAGCCGTCAACTTGTGATCAATCCGGCCATCTTCAACCCCGGGTATATCAGCTTCCGCTTGATATAGCGGTGCTTCCAAACCTTCTCTCACCAGCGGCTGACCCTGTTGCCCATCAAAGAAGATGGCATGCGAGATATGGTCCTCCCAGAACAGCGGCGCCCAGACAAAACAAATGCCGTTAGGGGTTGTCGGTGCGCCACCAGATTCCGGCTCGCCGACACCACGCACCCCCCAGCTACGATCTTTTGTGCCCAGACACACCTGCTGATCTACCTCAATTTGTCCTTCCGGGTGCTGGATCACACCCTGCCATCTGCCGAACTGATCAAACCGCGTGGCATCCATCGCCCGCCGGGTACCGGACCACAGGGTTTGCCTGCCTTCCTGAATCGAAGCCGTACGCGCGGAAAACACAAGATCGCAGGTAATACCGCTTTCGTTATCTTCAAGCACCACCCTGGTACGCCGCATGGGTTCAATCACCTCAATGCGAAACGGCCCCACATCCATTTCTGTACGCTCGACCGGCGCTCGCCGTGAGCCATAAAAGCAGTGTTGCAGCTTACCGGGCTGCACCACGCTGAAGGCGCAGTCCATAACACCTCGATGGGGATAAACAGCCATGCCAACACCAAAGTAGTAAGACCCGTCGGGGGCATAGCCGTTAAACCAGGTTCTGTCGTAAACATTTCTGTCGCTGGTTGCCGGGTGAGCAACGGGTTCAGGTGTCTGGTGAATGGGGAAATCGTCCAGCTTGTTAAGCATCGCGGCGGGCCTCTGTCATTGGGTTAATACAAGAAGCAAAACACTATCACTCTGGACTGCTACAATTGAAGCCTATGACACTAATTACCTGGTCATGGATTTTCCTGATTGGCTATGTCGGCCTGATGGTTGGCATCGGTTTATTTGCCCAAAGGAAGATCAAACATGCTGACGATTTTGCAACGGCGCGCGGTTCCTATGGGCCGTTCTTTCTTGCTCTGGCATTCGCCGCTTCTACCGCCAGCGGCGCCACGTTTCTAGGCAGCCCCGCACTTGGCTACGAATGGGGAATGGCTGCCCAGTGGAGCAACTTCCTGTATCCCGTCGGCGTTTACTTTGGTGTCCTGATTTCCATGCGACTCATCGCAACGTCCGGTAATCGCTTTGGTAATCGTTCCATACCGGAATACCTTGGTGACCGATACCAGTCCGAAGGTATTCGGGTTCTGGTTTCACTGCTGTCCCTGGTACTGTTTTTTTATCTGGCCGGGCAGCTGGTTTCCGGCGTCGTGATGTTCCAGCTGATGCTGGGTCTCGACATTAACTGGGCGCTGATCATTACCACCGCGGTCCTGCTGTTCTATGTAGTCCTGGGCGGCGCCCATGCCGACATCCTGACAGATGGGGTACAGGGCGGGATGATGCTGATTCTCTCGGTAGTTGTGATCATCATGACCTTTATGGCCGTTGGCATTGATGGCGGCTTCAGCGGCATGCTTGATAACCTCGGTGCGCAGGACCCTGCCCTGCTGACCCCGCTCAACGACAACACCCCCTTGTACCATTCATGGTGGTCAATCTTTGTGATTGCCTTTGCTCATCTCCCACTGGGGTTGCTGCCCCATCTCGGCAATAAACTCTGGGCCTTGAAGGGTGACGGTGATCGAATGCAGTTCGTTAAACTCGCGGCAATTTTCGGCTTGATGCTGGGCATGCTGGGATTGGGCGGCCTGCTGGCACGGGCACACTTCGGCGACAGCCTCTACCTGGACGGCGCTAACCCCAACCAGGCGCTGCCGATGTTGTTCATTGAGCTGTTTCCAACCTGGCTGGCCGCACTGATCGGTATCGGTGTGTTGTCGGCGATCATGAGCACAGCAGACGGCCTGGTGGTCTCGTCATCCCAGATTGTTGCCAATGACATCTACCGACGCACCATTGTGCCAATCACCAAACCTGACCTGACCGAAGATGAACTCGACCATCGAGTGCTCAACATTTCCCGGATCTCTACCGTTGTCATTCTATTACTTTGTATGGGCATGGCCTGGTCCCTCAAGGATACCAATGTTGCCCTGATTGTCTGGATTGGGGTTGGCGGCATGATGGCTGCGTTCGCGGGTCCGCTGGTTGTTGGTGCCTTGTGGCAAGGCGTCACCCGGGCCGGCGCCTACGCCGGCTTAATTGCCGGCTTCGGTGTTTTTATTGTGTTGCACGCGCAGCTTATCAACCCAGACTGGTTCGCACCGGGCATACTTCGCGACATCAGTACCTGGCTGGTCGGCGAGGGTCCGAACCCTTATTCCTGCGCCGTGATGGGGGAGATAGTTTCCATCGCAGCCACAGTCATTGTGTCCCGGCTGACGCGGCCGCTGCCAAGGGAACATCTGGATATCCTGTTTAAGCCTGGTAGCTGATGCCAGCTTCTTCCAGCACAGCCATGGCCGGGCGAAGTGTGTCCCCGTAACGGCGCCAGCGATCCACCGCCGAGCGATAAATGGGTTGCCTGACCTGCATGGCACTGGCCGTAGATACCGCATCGGATCGTTGGTAAAACTCAAGGCTGGCGGGTTCAAACGGCACGCTGACATGCGCGCAAAGTGCGCTTACCTCGGCTTCGGGTTCGGCAACCAGTGCCTCATAACTGATTTCAAAAAAGCGATCCCCGTAGACGGTTTTCCAATGCTTCATCAGATCATCAAACAGGACGAAGTAGCGCGCGGTATCCGCGAGATCATAGTGGTAGTTATACAAAGAGGCGTTAACAGCGAACAACTGCCTGAAGTTCGAGAGGATCGTATCCATAGGATTACGCCGCAAGCAGACAATTTTTGCGGCTGGCAGTGCCGCAAGGATAAACCCTACATACAGAAAGTTAAGCGGCAGCTTGTCGAGGGTGTAATCATCGACATCACTGCGCTCACCGACGGCATAGAGGTAGAGTCGGGCAATCTCTGCAAGGTCAAGCTCGCCGGCTTTGTCTATCATCGCCATATCCAGTATTTGCCGTGAGGTGGAACCCGAGACCTGCTTTACCGCACGAGAAAAATCCTGAATCTCGCCTAACGATTTGACGAGGCCGTGAGCATTGAGAATTCGGTCCACCAGCGTCGTACCACTGCGCGGCATACCCAGTACAAAAATATTCTGGGCACCGGAAGTACCGTGAACCTCTGCCACAGGGAATGACGCCTTGAGCGCGGCGAACAGCGCACGATCCTCACCAACATCATAGTGCAGCTGCTTGCGTATGGCGGCCTTGCCCGATTCAAGACTTTGGAACGCGGCGTCGAAGTCGTCCGCTTTTTCGTATTCCCTGGCCAGCGAATGACCGAGGTACAGACTGTCCTGCGCCGAGAGCCCGGGTTTATCCAGTTTTTCAAGAGACGCCAACCTACCCGCCGGGGACTCATTTTTTTCAAGCTCAGAGAGCGCCCAGTAAGCACGATAAAAATCGGGCTTGCGCTCAATCGCCCCTCGATAATAGTGTTCTGCAGCCTCCGCATTTCCCAGAAACTGCTCAACCGATGCCAGATTGAACTGGAACTGCGCATTATCCGGTGCAGCAGCGACACTCAGGCGCAACACATCCCGAGCACGTTCATGGGCCTCCAATCGACTAAACACCACGCCCAGCGTATCCAGCACAACCGGTTTGTCAGGCACCAACGATAGTGCATGTTCAGCGGCGCCAAGTGCCTCTTCCCGCTGTCCGGCCATGATATGCAGCCGTGCTTTTTGGGCCAGATATTCTGTGTTGGTGCGATCCAGCTTTAACGCATTATCAATCAGTTCAATGGCCAGCTTTGCGCGCTGTCTTTCCATGGCCGCGACCGACAGGAAAAACCAGGCATCCGGGTAGGTCTGATCCTGCACGAGAATCTGTTTACAGAGGGTTTCAAGCTCAGGAATTGCACGCCGATTTAAGGCACTGGCCGCCTGTCGCGCCAGTTCATCGATATCCTGAGATGAGGTCATGAGGGGGACAAAGAAAAGATCCCCGGCGAGCATCGCCGGGGACTGATCCCGTTAAAACGAGTAAGTGACTCTGACACCATAGTTGCGCGGTGCGCCGACGTATTGACCGTAGGCTCTGTCGGTGAAACCGTTATAGGTGACACCTGGGCCAGTCTGCTCGTTCTGCAGAAGTCTTCTTGTCGTTCGGGTACCGGTAATATAGTACTCGTCGGTCAGGTTATCGACGTATGCCTGCAGCATCCACTGGTCCTTGGTGAAGGTTGCCGACAGGTGGTGAACATCGTAGCTGGGAATTTCTTCACCACCGCGATCTCCGGGCAGACCCGTGTCTGGATCTACCAGCGGGTCCTTATCGCCACCAGGGATGTTGTACACATCACCGTGATAAACAACACCGTAATTCACGGCCAGATCAACACCGTCAAACACCGTTGTTCGGTAAGTGACATTAAGTGATGCCTGATGTTCCGGCGACCCTGGCAGCCTGGTACCATCCAGCGCATCAAAAGGACCAACCAGGCCTGGTGCATCTGCGGTCAACTCGGCATTGGTGTATGCGTATGTCAACGTGGACTCCCAGTTATCGCTCATCAACCAGCGTCCCTGGAATTCAAGGCCCTGACTGACAGCTTCACTGCCATTGCCCGTGATCGGCAGGTTGCCGTTGTCCGTGACGGTTGCGACCTGCAGATCCTGCCAGTCAATGTAAAACAGGGAAACATTGGCAGACAGCGTTCGATCAAAAAGGTAACCCTTATATCCGACTTCCCAATTCTCAATCTGGTCAGGAGCAATCAGCACTTCTGATGCCAGCGCGCAAAGCTGCTGCTCGTCGCTCGCAATCTGATCAGGCGTACATTCCGGGACAGAGTTCACACCACCGTTTCGGTACCCCTCGGAGTAGGTGAAATACACCATATCGTCCTCAGTCACATCCCAGGCCGCGTTGAACTTAAAAAGATCACCGTCATCGTCACCGACATTGGTGCCGAGCGTGACATCAATGGAATCTGGTGGTGCGCCGCCAAAAACAGTATCGGACAGCGGCAGGCCAAAGCCACCCGTGTTATTTACTTCAAACTCATAAGCGCGATAACCCACCGTCAACGTCAGGGCATCCGTCACGTCATAAGACAATTCACCGTAGAACGCTTTTTCAGTTTCTTCTTCCTCAGTGATCTCGATGTATTCCAGCGAATCCGGTCGCAGCGCAACACCGTCACCAATCGCCACCAGATACTCGTCGTATCCCGGTGCAAACTCGCGACTGACCGCTGACAATTCATAATCGTTCTGAAAATATCCAACTACCCAGGAGAAGCGGCTCTCGTACTGGGATGCAAGTCGGAATTCAAAGGTTTCGTTTTCTCGCGTTTCATCTTCACGTGTCGGTGCAGTAAACGTCGGGAAGAATTCGTAGCCGTATTCAAAGCCCAGCAGTAGATCAGTCTGGTCACGCTGGCCAACAGCATCGAATTCTGATTCACCGTAAACCAAGGTTGCCTCAGCCCAGCCCAGATCCCAGGTCACATCAAGACTGAGTAACTCGTTGGTAAATTCAAACGGTTCCTCAACTCGCAGGCCAGATTCAAACTCGCCAGTACCGAACGCCAGTTGATTAGCTATCTGTCGACCACCGGTTTCTGTTTCCTGATTGTAGTACCAGAGATTAACGTCGATATCGTCTGTCGCGAGCCAACGAAGGTTAACGCGGTATGAAGTCGTTTCTTCATAGTTGGCATCTTCAACCTGTCGCAGGTTGGCAGCGACGGCGGCAGGGTCTGATAAATCCGGTTGCGGGTTGGAAACACCTGGTTCCTGCACCACAAAGTTGTAATCGATAAAGCCTGGATCATCTCTTCGGTCGGCGTTGACCCGCAGCGCGAGGGTATCTTCCATCAAGGGAATATTCAGCGTCAGACCGTATTCGTAACCGAGATCATCGGACTCATCACCGGAATTAAGATCGGCTCGAACATCAATTTCAAATTCGTTGGGATTTGCCTCAACCGGAATGTAACGGATCGCGCCACCCAGCGTGCCCTGCCCATACAAGGTACCCTGAGGTCCAATCAGCACCTCGACTCGCTCCATATCTACGGGCATCACGTCAACCTGCAGGGGTATCTCACCCAGGTAGGTCGCAACCGTGTCAGAGTTAAATCCGGGACCGAGTCCGGTGGTATTCAGGCCACGCACCAGAATATCTGGCTCATCGGCTCTGGGCCCACGGTCGATAACCGTAAGACCCGGCACGTAAGCGGCAATCTGTGAAATGTTGCGCAGACGGAGTTCTTCTATCTGGTCGCCGCCAACAGCGGTGATATTGATGGGAATATCCTGCACGTTCTCGGCCCGACGGGTTGCCGTAACCACGACTTCTTCAAGCAGGTTTTCCCCGGCAGAAAATGCCACTGATGGCAAAGTAGCAGCAACAGGTATTGAAGCCAGCGAGATGGCCTGCGCCAGCTTCGTGCGTTTATTTAACTCGTTCATAGGCGGGTCCCCCGACCCAGTATAAAAATGTTGCAGTGCAACGTTGAAACCGAGATTACCCCTAAACCCCCTGAAATAAAAGGCCCTGACCGGGGTCGCAGCTACGTCCTCGCTGGCCAGGACGTAAACTCTAACTTCTGTCTCACTTGAATCTCGCTATACTCAAGGCCTGTTTGGACCCGGAAATTGATTTTGAAACACGTGCTTTTGCTAATTTTGGGGCTACTGCTTTGGCAGCCGTCTCTGGCGGCTACCTACCTCATCGCTGATGCCTATCTCGATGTCGCTGGCGGTAAACTTGTTAACAATCCGGTCATTGTTGTCAGCAACGGCAGGATCACCTCACTATCCGGAAACGTCGCCGCGGCGGAACCTGCAGACCAGATCATCGAGTTGCCCGGGACCACACTGCTGCCGGGCCTCATTGATATGCACACGCACCTCATCAGAAACCAGAGACTACAGGGGTTCAGTCGCCTGAGTGAGTCAGACCAGCGGACGCTACTTGCCGGTGTCGCCAATGCCCGCGACATGTTAATGGCGGGCGTCACCACCGTCAGAGATCTCGGCTCAAAGATTTACGGGGACATCGCGCTGCGGGACGCCATCAATGATGGCGATGTTATCGGGCCACGTATTTTCGCGTCCGGACCATCACTGGGGATTACCGGCGGTCACTGCGACAGTAACCGCATGCCGCGCGAGCGTAATGTGCCCTCTCCCGGGGTCGCAGATGGTCCCTGGGCCGTGGCCGCCAAAGTCAGAGAGAACATCAAATTCGGCGCGGATGTCATCAAGTTCTGCGCAACCGGGGGCGTCATGTCGAAAGGCACCGCGGTGGGTGTTCAACAGTACACCCTGGAAGAAATGCAGATGCTGGTCAAAGAAGCGCACCGCCGCGGCCGTACCGTCGCCGCACATGCTCACGGTGCCAGCGGGATTGCCGATGCCATTCGAGCGGGCGTTGATTCTGTTGAACACGCCAGCTTTATTGACGATGAGGGCATTTCGCTGGCCCTTGAAAATGGCACCTATCTCTCCATGGATATTTACGTCACCGAATATATTCTAGGCCAGGGTGCAGAGGACGGCATTCCGGAGGAAAGTCTCGCCAAAGAACGTACCGTCGGTGCCGTTCAGCGCGAAAATTTCCGCAAGGCCGTTGCAGCCGGAGTAAAGATGGTCATGGGGACTGATGCGGGCATCTTTCCCCATGGCGAAAGCCCTAAGCAGCTGTCGCGTATGGTCAAATTCGGGATGACACCGATTCAGGCATTGCAGGCTGCCACCATCAACGGCGCCACCCTGCTTCGCGTGGAGGATGATCTGGGCAGTCTGGAGGTGGGCAAATTCGCCGATGTTATCGGCGTGACCGGCAATCCGCTGGAAAATATCGGCCTGCTCGAACAGGTGCACTTTGTGATGAAAGCCGGTCATATCTATAAACAATCTGACAGGGGTGATTCGATCCATGAGTAAACTGAAAGGCCTCATGATTTCTGCCGGTCTGATCGCCGGCCTTTGCGCGAATGCAGGAGCAAATCCCATGCAAGCCGATGACATCAGAGAAACGTTCATTAACGGTAAACCGGCATCAGCCATCGCGGAAGCGGCACTTGCCAGGATCGAGGCCAGCGATGACATCTATGGTGCCGTCATCGTCGCCGGCGGTCCCGGGGTCATCAGTCAGGTGGCACGTCTGGATGCGACACCAGCGACCAGCCGCGATCAGCTTATGCTCGGCGGGGTGCCGATTCTTGTAAAAGACAATATCGAAACGCGTGAATGGCCAACGACCGCTGGCTCACTGGCGCTGGCTGACAATCTGACCGACCGGGATGCCGGCCTGATCAAGAACCTGCGTGAGGCAGGCGCCATCATTCTCGGTAAAGCCAATCTCAGCGAGTGGGCTAACTTTCGTTCAGAACAGTCAATCTCAGGCTGGAGCGGCGTGGGAGGCCAGGTCAGAAATGCGCATGATCCGGCCCGATCACCCTGCGGCTCAAGCTCCGGCTCTGCCGTTGCTGTTGCGCTGGGCTACGTGCCTGTCGCCATCGGCAGCGAAACCGATGGCTCCATTGTTTGCCCTGCTTCAGTTAACGGCGTGGTGGGTTTTAAACCGACGCATGGCATTGTGCCCGGCGATGGCATTGTGCCGCTGGCGGCAAGCCAGGATACCGCAGGTCCGATTGCCATTTCGGTCCGGGATGCCGCCATCACGCTGGGCGCGATGCTGAATACGGACCAGCCGCTGAAAGACCCGCTACTTAACTTCAAAGCGCCAGCAACGCTTAAAGGCGTTCGTATTGGTGTGCTCGCTAACACCAAAGGTTACGATCAGCGCCGGGATGATTTGCTGGCCAGCAATCTGATACTGCTGGAACAACTGGGCGCAGAAGTTACCGGTGACGTGTCACTCACCCCCTATGATGAACTGGCTGGGGATGAGTATCAGATACTGCTTTACGAATTCAGCCGTCAGCTAAACGATTATCTGAAGAATCTGCCGAATGCCCTTGAGGTAAGAAGCCTGGATCAGATCATCGCTTTCAACGCGGCTTCAGAAATTGAGCTGTCCCTGTTCGATCAGAGTATTTTCGAGAAAGCGAGAGACCTGCCGCTCACCGAAGCCGAATACCAGGAAAAACTGGCCAGGATGAAACAGGCAACCCGGGCGGATGGGATTGATGCGCTACTGGCAAACCATGATCTGGATGTGATTGTCGGCATTAGCGGCGGACCCGCCTGGATGATTGATGACATCAACGGTGATGCCTTTCACGGGCCATCCATGTCCAGCTTTCCGGCTATTGGCGGACACCCGCATATCACTGTGCCCATGGGTAACATTAAGGGCATGCCAATCGGACTGTCGTTTGTTGGTGCCAGGTTCAGTGATGCCGAACTCGCTGCGATTGCCGCAGCTTTTGAGCAGTCGCGCCTGGCAGCAAACGGTGATCCGATAGTCAGACCATCAGAGTAACGCGGCGAGAAAACCTGCAGGTTCACGCGTCAATGCGACGCTCACCATAAAGCCAAAGGTTGCCAGTGCAGCGATCAAAAAACCGAGTCTTTGTGACCGGTTACGACCGCGCCGCAGTGCAAAAATACCCAGAACAATGTAAGCAAACAACGCCACCAGTTTTACGGTGAGCCAGTCAGCAACAAAGGGATACTGGCGGGTGATCACCGCCAATCCAATGGCGGCGCTCAGCAGCAGTGTGTCAATGATATGCGGTGCTATGCGCACCAGCCTGGTCGTCAGCAAAGGACTTTCCTGTATCATCCAGATACCCCGGACCAGAAAAAAGCTGCCCGAAAGTATCACTGTTGAAACGTGGAGATAGAAGAGACTCGCGTAAAGACTCACAAGCTGACAATGCGTTGAAAATGGTAAAGGGCTGGGCCATCAAGCAGGGTCATCGACATCGCGTCCTGGTAACCGTTAGCTGCTCGATAATCACTAAAAGGCTGCCGCGTCTGCAGATTGCCAACCACAAGAGACAACACTGAATGCCACGGTGTCGTTGTCACCATGTAGTTGTGCGAAGCAATGGTGCGCACGCGCGTACCGTCAGAAAGCGCCATATTCAGAACAACCCCTTCAATGACATAGCCAATCTCAAGGGCACCCGTGGTGGTTGATAAGGCCAGGGGTTTTCTTTCGGTTACACCGATCTTGTCGAGCACCGGTTCAAGTTCCCGGATTACCCGCCAGGCTTGTCTGTAATCACCCTCTCCTACTGATCGGTAGACGAACTGGTAAGGACCATAACTGCCTTCTTTGACGGTCACGGACACAAAGGCGCCGTGGTAATACAGCAGTCCTGCTGCGCCCATTGCGAGCGCAGCAAGTACTGCTAAGCCATACCTCAATGCTTCTCTCGAGGCTCCAGGCCCTTCTCTGCACGAAGCTTGTTCATACGGTCTTTATCGACGTCCATTGGTTCGCCCAACTCACTCTCATCGATCGTACCCGCCATATGTTTGCCGGCCTTGGTGCCGTTGTACATGATCTTCTTGGTCGGTGTGACGGCAAGAATGATACGCAGCGGTGAATTGAGCAGGTTGTAGAAGAAGTCTTCCCCGTCTTTGTTTTCCGGATTGAGTTTCTTGGAAAGCGCGCCATAGAACCACTTCTTCGTCTCTTCATCCTGATGGAATTCGCCAGTACCTTTAAAGGTAATTGCGCCACCGGGCAGATCTGCAGGAGCGCCGGGGGGATATCCCATTGCCGAAACGTTGACCGATACGCGGTTGTCCCTGCGGATAGCAGCCGTTCGGTGTCTGTGTTCTGAGAACGTAATCCAGATTTTACCTTCATGCCAGACGAAGGCGTGGGTTACCCCAACCGGCCAACCATCTTTGGTTCCCCACATCAGAACGCATTCGACGGAGTTGTTCATCAACTGATCAACTTCCTCGTCGCTGAAGGGGTAAATCGATACCATTTCGTGGTCGTGCGTTTGTGCCATGTTTCTCACCTCCATTGTTTATTGTGCCGCCAAGCATATCATCGAATCCGGGTACAAAACGCAATGTTCAAACATTGCTGAGAGTGATTTATCAGCACTCAAATACTGTATATATATACAGTTTTCTGAGGTAGACTGTTTTGCATGACTTCACGATCAGACAAATCGGACAACGACCCGGAAAAGAACGATGCATCCATGGCACCGGTGCCTTGTAAAACGGCCATCAAAGGACGTGGCACCCTATCCAATCCGGACAACCGCTTCCAATCAACCAGCACGCAGGCATTCGCAGATGGCTGGGATTCAGCGCCAACGGATAGCCCTACCCTGAAAACAGAGGTTCGCGCGGAATTCTCCAAAAGTATTATCTCGACCAATCGTTCGCCGGATATCAGCTTTGACTACTCCATCAACCCCTATCGGGGTTGTGAGCACGGCTGCACCTACTGCTATGCCAGACCAAGCCATGCTTATTGGGACCTTTCCCCCGGTCTTGATTTTGAAACCAGGATTATCAGCCGCCCCAACGCGCCGGCGTTGCTGCGTCAAAAACTCGCAGATCCCCGCTATCAGGCAAAACCAATCTGTATCGGCGCCAACACAGACCCGTACCAGCCGATTGAATCCAAGCTGAAAATAACGCGGGGCATCATTGAAGTGCTGGCGGAATTTCAGCATCCGTTTTCTATCATTACCAAAAGCGATGGCATATTGAGGGACCTCGACCTTCTGGCACCGCTCGCGGCAAACCAACTCTGTAGCGTCGCCGTCAGCGTCACCACCTTGAACAATGCCTTGAAACGGGCGCTGGAGCCGAGGGCCCCGAGCGGCAGAGCCAGGCTAAACGCCGTGAAAAACCTGGCAAGCGCGGGTATACCCGTGACGGTCATGGCGGCGCCCATGATTCCCTGCATTAACGATCATGAACTGGAACGGATCATGGACGAAGCCAAAAATGCCGGGGCGAGAAACGCTCGCTATATACTCATTCGGCTGCCTCACGAGGTTAGCCCATTGTTCCGCGAGTGGCTGGCCTGTCACTTCCCGGACAGAGCAAAGAAAGTGATGAATATCATCCAGCAAAGTCGGGGCGGCAAAGACTATAGAAGCCAGTTCGGCAAGAGAATGGTCGGGGAGGGTCAGTTCGCGCAGTTGTTGAATCAGCGTTGGCGAGTGAAAGCAGACAAGCTGGGCTTCACGGGAGATATGCATACATTATTGGATAGCGGCAGGTTCCACCGCGGCAGGTTCCACCGCGGCAGGTTCCACCGCGGCAGGTTCCACCAGGACGCGCCGCAACCGAATCAGGCGCAGTTATCGCTGTTCTGATTTCTGCGGCGCCTCAGAACGGTCAGTTTAATTGAGATTGCCAGTCTGCCGGCTTCATAACGAGGAGACTGCAGTTGACCTGATGCATGATTTTTTCAGCGGTATTACCCACAACAACACCCGCCAAACCGCTTCTGCCGACACTTCCCAACACGACCAGATCTACCTGCTGCTGTTCGACAAACCTGACTATCTGCTGATCCGCCTGCCCCTTCAGGAGATGAGCCGTCACGTTCAGGTGTTCATGTGCATCAATCAATCGTCCGAGGCGACGTTCTGCATCAGCCTTTAACGACGCTGCCAGCGCTTTGCCGTCGGGGGCCTTACCAAACTTGCCGGTGAGCCCGGGTTCAAGCACATGCACCGCCAGCAGGTCGGAATCTTCACCGGCAGAAAGGCCGTGTGCCACCTCCAGCAGGTTCGCGTTCAGGCTGCTTTCTGCACGGGTTTCAGCGAGCAGATCAACGGCAACCAAGACCGAGCGCCAGCGCTTTCGACGCAAAGGTTTCAGCACCAGAACAGGTACGGGCGAATAGTGCATTAATCGCATATCGCAGCTACCAAATATGGCTTCTTTAAGGGCGTTCTGCGGGTTGACTGACTTGACGATAAGATCGTGTCCACCTTTCGTAGCCTGATTAATGACCGCCACATAGTCTTTGCCGGTGACCACCTTTTTCTTGATTGTCACCTTGCGCGTACCACCGGGTGAGATCTTCGCGATCAAACTATCAATAGCCAGCGCACGGTCGCGCGTCAGGTTTGCCTGAATATGGCTAAATCGCTGCTTGAGCGTCTTGTTGTCCGTCGCCACGGCGTCAACCACACCCAGAACGGTCAATTCAGCACCGTGATGTGTTGCCAGGCCCGTTGCACGTCGTAACGCGGCTAATTCGCCGCGAGCGCCATCCGCATAAAACAATATTTTCCTGAACCTGGCACTCATCGTTCAGGCTTCACCAGGCACGGGATAGTCTTTCAGCAAGCTCCGAAAAGAATCTAACAAGGCAATAGATGCGCGACCGACGTGCATGTAATCCCCGGGAGTAATGGTATGCAAACGCTGAACACTGCCTCGCCAGACAATTGTGTCGGCGTCAGCGGCACGTACCTCCACAACCACTCTCGCGATAAATCTGGACTGCCCGCCGGTGTCAGTGCGTTCACCAAAGTCCGGGGCCTCACGCTGCTGGGCAATAGTTTCCTGCTCAAATCGAAGTATTACTTCGGCATCACCACCTTCTGATACGGGCTGCATGCCACGCTCCGCCATCGCCACATTAAAGTTACTGACGACTACCGGCCCAAGAAAGGCAGGCATTGCCTGTGTCTTTACATGAAAGGTAGAAAATACAGGCACCTTGGCTGGGTCACCGTCAGTGACGCTGATACCAAGGTAGTTCGTGGAACAACTGGCGCTCAGTGCAATGACGAGGGCCATCAGGGTTCGAATAATCATGTCGTCATTTTGACGGGTTGCGGGCCGACATTACATTGATACCCGTCAACTAAAGCGTCAATCCTGCGAAGCCAAAAGCAGGCTCGCCGTCAGATATTTTCCCAGTGCATCTTGACCAGGGTCAAATGACGCCAGCCTGATTCCTCATACACTGGCAACACGTTCACAAGAGGAATACATCATGACCCGCATTCTTGCCGTTCTTGACCCGAAAGACTCCGTGCATCTCGCACTGGAGCGATGCAAGGAACAACCACCGGAGTCGGATCTTGATATCTACGCCGTACTTTTTATTGAAAACGCATCCGCTGAAAACTTCGCCAAGACGTTCGCCGAGAAGTCGGAATGGTTGCGGACTGAGGTCACACCTTATATTGCTGAAGGCTACAAGATAACAACCGAAGTTGTTCCCTTTAGCAGTCTTTACGAAACCGTTATTGAAACGGCAGACAAACTGAAGGTAGATTTTGTCGTTAAGCCAATGCGGCAGCACTCGCTGTTCCAGACAATGGTCCGTACCTCGACGGATTGGAACCTCATCAGACATTGCCCTCACCCGTTGCTGCTGGTGAGCGAAGTGGATCATGTACGGAAAAAACCGGTGCTGGCAGCTGTCGCTGTTGGTTCAGAAGATGATAATCACAAAGCGCTTAACGATATTGTGCTGGGACAGGCGCTGCGGTTTGCCGAGGTACTTGAAAGTGATACGCACGCTGTTACGGCCTGGCGATTACCCACACAGATGGTGGCTGTCGGCTCCATCGATACAACACCCATCGCAACGCCCAACGAGATCCGGGCTGACTACGAAGGTGAACTCGATGCGCTCGTTGCCGACAAGCAGGTTAAGAAAAAGCATGTCGGAGAGGGGACACCCAATCTTGTGGTTAACGAAACCGCGCGCGACATCGGCGCGGGTGTGATCGTGATCGGCACTGTGGCCAGAACCGGCATCAGCGGCGCGCTGATTGGCAACACCGCTGAAGGCGTGCTGGAGTCAACGCAATGTGACGTGCTTGTGGTGAAACTGCCAGCGTAACCGGCTGCTTTAATGGCCTTTGAATTCAGGCGGGCGTCGCGTTACAAAGGATTCGACGCCTTCCTTGAAATCTGCCGACTTAAAGAGGTTTAAAACAGACATCAGCACATGGTGTGAATGGCTCTCAAAATCCTGAGTCAGCCCATGTCTGAACAGCCGTTTCATTTCCTGAATCGCCAGGGGTGCGTTGGCAGCGATCTTCTCCGACCACTCAGTCACCGTCTGCTCAAATTCCTCTGCGGCCACAGCCACATTAACCAGCCCATACTCGGCAGACTGCGCCGCAGTGAGATTGTCACCCAACATCGAAACCTCGCAGGCTTTAGCCCAGCCGAGCAACCTGGGTAGATACCAGGTCCCGCCACTTTCGGGAATAACGCCCATCCTGGCAAAGCCTGGCATCAGTACCGCAGCATCTGACATTATTCGGAGATCACAGCCCAGAGATAGATCCAGACCGTACCCGGCAGCAGGGCCATTAAGTGCAGCAATGACGGGTTTATCCATTCGCTGCAGGGTCACCGTGCAAATCTCCCTGGTCGAGTAGTGCCGCGCGCCAGCGCTTGCAAGACCATCACCGCCAATACCTTCACCGGCAGCCGCCTGTTTTAAATCCAGTCCAGAGCAAAAGCCCCGCCCGGCACCGGTCAGGACAACCACCCGCACACCCGGCGTATCGTCTGCAGATTTCAGCTCGTCGTTCAGCTTCGCCAGCATTTGACTGGTAATGGCGTTCATCACCTCGGGGCGGTTAAGTGTGATCCAGCGAACGTGGCCTCGATCTTCAATCAATACTTCAGACATGTGGGTTTCTCCGTTTTTCTCGTTGTTTTCGATCAGCGTAATCTAACCGGAAGATGGTCTCAACGATGCCGATTCAACCGGGGGCACCGCGGGTAGCAACGCCATCGCCAGCATGCAAGGTGGTAACAACCCGGCAAAGATCCAGAACGCCATATCGTAGGATTCAGTCATATCAAAAATCCATCCCGAAAAGATCGAGCCGAAGCTACCAATCATTAAAAACATATTCACCAGCCCAAGCACGCGACCAAAAGAGAAGGTGCCAAATCGACTGGCGTACATGATCCCCATCATCGGCATGATGCCGCCGGTAGCAAATCCTTGCAGCGCGGCACCCGCCATCAGGGCAAATTGTCCGGGCTGCCCCTGATAAAAATACAGTGCCGCCAGCAGCATAACCGTCATGAGCCAATAGAGCTTTCTGTGGTCAATCCGGTCACCGAGTGAACCAAAGACAAACTTGCCAACTATCATGGTGATTGAGGTCAGCGCGATCAGTTGGGCAGCAAGGGCCTGGGTAAAGCCAAGATCAGAGACATAGGCACCCAGATTGAATTGAACACCGCCAAAAGCAGCGTTGACGGGAATGAATCCGATCACCGGGATCCAGAAGTTACGGGTCGAGATAATCTCGCCGGTCGTCCACGCCCTGGCATCAAGCGCAGCGCCGGTTTTGCCAGACGGATCCAGCGGTGGCGGCTCAACCCGCAGCACAAAAAGATTCACAGGGACGATAATCAGGGCCATCGCCAGACCGAGATAAAAGATGGCGCCCTGCCATTCAAAATTGCTTATCAGGCCACTGGTGATCAGCGGAATGGTGAGACCACCCAGAGACGTTCCCATGGAAGAAATACCAATCGCCAGGCCGCGGCTTTCAGTGAACCATTTACTGACCATGGTCTGAGATGCCAGCGTGCCGCACAGAATCATGCCAACGGGCAGCAGGGTTGCGTGAATCAGAATGATCATCCAGAAGCTGGTGCTGTAGGAAATGAGTACAAGCCCTGCGGCCGACATCAGGCCGCCAATCGTAACCAGCAAGCGCATGGCATATTGGTCCATCATTCGACCGACCACCGGGGACATCAGCCCAACGGTCACCTGGAAAGCAAAGATCGCCGTCATGACCTCGCCGCGACTGATGCCAAAAGCCTCGAGCCAGGGCACCACAAATAGCGCGAAACTGTAGATCATGATGCCCACTGCCAACGCCTGATTGATCAGTGTTACAGCAACAATGTACCAACGATACTGCAGGGTGGGCATGGGGTTGTTCCGAACCGGGGACGCCGAGGATAGCATACGGGCTGGCCGTTGGTGGCTCGGCTCGAATTTGCTAGAGTCCGCTGCTGAGCAAAGGGAGAAACAAAACATGCGCAGCTTCTGGATCAAAATTCACCTTTACCTGGCGTCCTTTTTCCTGCCACTTCTCTTGCTGATGGCCGTCAGCGGTGGCGCCTATCTGCAAGGCTTCAAAGGCACCGTTGAGAGTGCCCCGATCCCCGTTTTGAATCCGGTACCACTGGACACAACGGCATCTGATCTCAAGCAGGAAGTTGACGGCTTTCTTCAGGCCAACGGCATTGTCCACAACTTTGAATACGTAAAGGTTTCAGGAAAGACCCTGATCACCCGACCCACCTCCCGGGACTATTACGAAATCGATACCCGGAGCGACGTGCCAACCGTTACGCTGCAGCAACCGGACCTGCTGAAGCGGATTGTTGAACTGCACAAGGGGCACGGCCCAGGCCTGTTTAAAAATCTACAAAAAGTCATGGCCCTGGGCTTGATCGTTATCCTCCTGTCAGGTTTCTGGCTGGGATTCACATCAGCGGCCCTGCGAACACCGACTATGATCACCACGCTGGCCGGTCTGGCCCTGGCGTTTGCCACAGGTTTCCTGCTCTGAAGGAAGTCTTGACCAGCTAACAGCCTATTCCCATGGCTTCCTCTGGGGGGCACCTAAATAGGAATCATTATCATGTTGATAATGATTCTCATTTGGGATACATTTCTTCGCCTTATCTTTCAACTCACATCGATAACAGGCGACATCCGTGAATATATCCCTCAAACCGGGCGCTGGCGCGTTGCTGGCAGCACAGTTCATCGCAGTGCTGATCACGCCATCGGCCTTCGCTGATGCAACGCATAAAAGCGACACATTCCTCGAAGAAATCACCATCGTGGGTGATCGAACTGACGAGAGACAGATCACGGGTGCCGCTCAGTACATCGGTCCAGAGCAGCTTGAAGAACAGGCTTACTCCGACATTCAGAGGATTCTGCGGCAGGCGCCAGGGGTTTCGATCCAGATCGAGGACGGTTATGGACTCCGGCCCAACATCAGCATTCGCGGGGTCGCCACCGAGCGCAGTGGTCGAATCACGCTACTGGAAGACAATATACTGATATCACCGGCCCCCTACTCTGCGCCTTCAGCCTATTACTTCCCGACCGCTGGCCGCATGAGTGCCGTGGAAATTTTGAAAGGACCAGCGGCGATCACCCAGGGGCCCTACACCATCGGTGGCGCCATGAACATGATATCTACGCCGATCCCCGACACGTCCAGCGGCTCACTCCGGGCCGAAGCCGGAGAAGACAATACGTACCGCGTTCACGCGACTTATGGTGGCACCAATGACAGCGGTTTCGGATTCCTCCTGGAAACACACCAATGGCAATCTGATGGTTTTCAGGATATCGACCGTAGCGGCGCAGATACTGGATTGAACGTTGAAGACTACACATTAAAACTGGCCTACAGCACGGACAGACATAGCATTGAGTTAAAGCTGCAGTACGCTGACCAGGATTCTGAGCAGAGCTACCTGGGTCTGACCGATACGGACTTCGATAGCGATGCGTTCCGTCGTTACGGCCTGTCTGCTGAAGACAACATTCACACCGAACACGAGCAGCAGATACTGCGGTATCAGTTCGCGATCAGCGACTCGATGAGCTTCAGCGCTACGGCTTATAACAATGAACACATGCGCGACTGGTTCAAAACTGAAGGTATCGATTTCGACGGCAGCAACAACGCTCAGGAATTCTCACGCACAAGCTGGGCCAATGTTGTCAGCGCCATAAACACCGGCGATAGTCTTGGCGGATTTTCGCCCACAGAACTTCAGGCGATCCTTGATGGCGCCGATACCCCTGACGGTAGCATTCAGCTGCGCAGCAACTCACGGGAGTATTTTTCCAGAGGCCTGCAATTCGCCCTCGACTGGCAGATTGACACCGGTAACGTCAGCCATGAGATCGAGATTGGCTTACGCATCCACGAAGATGAAGAAGACAGACTGCAACGGAACAGCAGCTACCATCAGCAAAACGGGCAGCTTGTACTGGACGACCTCGGTCTGCTGGGCAATGCGGGCAACCGGGTCCAGGAAGCCGAGGCACTGGCTATTCATATCTACGATCGCATTGAGTTCGGTAACTGGGTACTGACCCCGGGACTGCGCTACGAGGACATCGACCAGAAACGCACCCGCTGGGAAATTAGAGACGGACGAACCGATAACCCTGCCTCACGAGAAGACAGCAACCTGCGTGATACCCGCAGCAACGACACAGAAGTCTGGCTGCCAGGTATTGGGCTGCTGTATGCAATCTCGGAGAAGACGACCCTGGTTGCCGGCATTCACAAGGGTTTTACAGCGCCCAGCAACTCACCTGACGTCGATGAAGAAGAAGCGATTAACTACGAGTTTGGCTTCCGATATAACGACGAGCGCTTCAGCGCCGAGGCCATTTACTTCCTCAGCGACTATGACAACCTGCTGGGAGAATGTACGGCATCTTCCGGGTCGGACTGCACAATTGGCGATGCCTTCAATGGCGATGCCGCAACGGTACAGGGCGTTGAAGTGATGCTGGTCACCGACCTTGCGGTTAACGGTAACTTCAATCTGCCGCTGTCATTTAACTACAGTTGGATCGATAGCGAATTTGATACTGATATCGCCAGCACCGATTTCTTTGGCAATGTCAGCAAGGGTGATCCCATTCCCTACATACCGGAGCACCAGTTCAATTTGAGCCTGGGCATCCTAAAGAACAAATGGGCTGGTCACCTGAATGTCAATTACGTGGATGAGGTGTGTACCCGGGCTTCCTGCGATACGTTCGAGCGAACCGATGACAGCCTGACGGTTGACCTGTCCGCCCACTATGACTGGAACGATGCACTCAGTGTGTATGCCAAACTCGAGAACGCAACCGGTGAAGAGAACATCATGGGGCGACAGCCCTACGGCGCCCGCCCCAACAAGGATCGTACCGCGTCACTCGGTTTCACGTTGAATTTTTAAAGGGACATGCGGCGTCACGTATCGACGCCGCTGGCGACCAGTCTGCTAAACTGACGATGAATTCCTGTCAGCGAAAAACAAACTATGACGTTGAAAGTTATTGGTGCCGGATTCGGCCGAACGGGCACGCTTTCCCTGAAGTTCGCGCTCGAACAGTTAGGTTTCAGCAAGTGTTATCACATGCTGGAAGTACGCGAAAACCCACACCATGCGCCGCTCTGGGCGGATGCCCATCAGCACAAGCCGATCGATTGGGATGCCCTGTTTGACGGCTATCAGGCGAGCGTCGACTGGCCTTCCTGCAATCTCTGGCGGGAACAGGCCGCCCACTTCAAAGATGCAAAAATTCTGTTATCACGGCGAGACCCGGAGAGTTGGTACGAAAGCATCATGAACACCATCTACCCCAGCTCACGGCGTGCGGCAGAATCTGACAACCCGGAACTCAAAGCATTTGGTGATTGGGTCATGGGCGTCATCTGGCAACGCATTTTTGATGATCGAATGGACGACCGGGCACACGTCATCGGCAAATTCGAAGCGCACAATCAGGCAGTCATCGATGAAGTACCTGCAGAGCGTCTGCTGGTATTCGAAGCCAAACAGGGGTGGGTACCCTTGTGCAGCTTTCTGGACGTTGCCGTCCCCGACACAGATTACCCCCGGGTAAACTCCACCGAGGATTTCCTGTCCAGCGAAGGCCTGCCGCGAGAGAATCGCTAGGCAGCAGTTTTGTCCTGCGCTTGCGACGCTGATGCGGATGCCGATTGCGCCTGGTCCGTGGGCGCCCAGAACTGAAGTGCAGAATCCGCAATTGGCGCCTTGCGCACCATCTGCTTATCGGCGGCAAAATCCTGCGTATTACGCCATGGACCCTCACCCTGCTTCGGAAACAGATGCATTGATCGCGTCATGTAACCAGCGGGGAAATCATCTATCCAGGGCCTGACCTCCATACCCTGGTCTTCATCGCGCAACATTGGCGTCACCGCAGGCTTACCGACTTCGTCCATATAATTGAGCAGTCGGCAGACATATTCAGAGGTGAGGTCCGCGCGGAGTGTCCAACTGGCGTTAATGTAACCGAATGTCTGGGACATGTTGGGAATACCGGAATACATCATGCCTTTGTAAGAGAAGGTCTCCGCCGGGTCGATTGTTTTGCCATCGACGATAAATGACACACCTGACAAGACACTGAGCTTCAAACCCGTTGCCGTCACAATAATGTCTGCTTCCAACACTTCACCGGACTGCAGCTTGAGGCCATTTTCGACGAAGGTATCAATGTGTTCGGTTCGCACCTCAACATCGCCGCTATTAATTGTCTTATAGAGATCGGCATTGGGTATCAGACACAAACGCTGATCCCAGGGATTATAGCTGGGGGTAAAATGCTTCGCGGTCATTTCCTCACCGAGGTGAGCACGCACGCCATCGAGCAGCTTTTTCTTTACCCAGCCGGGCGTCACCCGGGTTCGTTTATAAAAATAGGCCTGTAACTGCGTGTTCTTAAACCGGGTCAACGCATAGGCCCAGGTTTCCGGCAAAATTTTCCGCAGAAAGTTGGCGACCTTGTCCTGATCAGGTCTCGAAACAACATACGTCGGTGAGCGCTGCACCATGGTGACATGAGCACCTCGTTTGGCCATCGAGGGCACCAGAGTCATTGCGGTTGCGCCACTACCAATCACAACGACCTTCTTACCCTCATACGTCAGATCTTCAGGCCAGAACTGTGGGTGCAGCACCTGCCCCTTAAACTGATCGAGGGTTGTAAACCCGGGATCATGGGGCTCGTCATAGTTGTAATAACCACCGCACATGCTGATGAAGTTGCAGGTCAGGTGCTCCGTGTCGCCCTCGCTTGTCGTTATGGTCAGGGTCCACCGCGCATCCTCGCTGGACCACTCTGCTTTGCTGACCTTGCGTCCTAATTGAATCTTGTCGCGGATCGAAAATTCATCAGCGGTTTCATTCACATAGTTCAAAATAGAAGGACCGTCAGCGATCGCTTTCGCCTCGGTCCAGGGTTTAAAACTAAACCCGAGGGTATGCATGTCACTGTCCGAGCGGATACCTGGATATCGAAACAGGTCCCAGGTGCCTCCAATTGATTCTCGCGCTTCAAGCAGCGTAAAAGTCCGCTCCGGACACATCTTTTGAAGGTGAACGGCGGCGCTGATACCGGAGATTCCAGCACCAACAATGACGACATCAACATGACTCATGACACTAACTCACTTAATTTCGAGACCGCATTGTAGCGCGGAGGAGCGGCTGTGGCGCGGTTCGTATCCTGAAGAATCACTGACATGAATTGCCGACTCGAAAACGCGACGAGATGGCTATTCCGGGCAACGCAGTCTCCACATGCTTTTTTGCGCGCAAGATGAGACAGTAAGTCCAAAAAACGAGGGAACAGCACCATGACGCAATCGATTGATTTATCCGGCAGGGTCGCTGCCATCACCGGCGGTACACGTGGCATTGGTCGAGGTATTGCGGAGACGCTCCTGGGCGCTGGTGCCCGTGTCGCGATTAATGGTCGAAGCGCTGACAAAGGCCAACAAGCGATTGCGGAGATCAATGCCGGCAAGAACGCCCACTTCATCGCTGGCGATGTCACCCGGCAGGCTGACGTTGAAGGTATTATCAGCGAAACGATCAACCACTTCGGCAGGATCGATATCCTCATCAATAATGCCGGTGGCTCAGGCGGTTTCGCCCCCGTCTCACAACTCTCGGACGAGGCCTGGCAGAACGCTGCAGACTGGATCCTCAATTCAACTTTTTGGGCAACACGGGCGGCGCTCAGAGATATGGAACCCCGGGGCTGGGGCAGAATCATTAACATTTCCTCCGTCGAGGGCAGACAGGCCAACAAGGAGAACGTGGCCCACTACATAACTTTCAAACACGCCATGAATGGCTTCACTAAGGCCGTCGCATTCGAAACCGGCGCTGCTGGCATCACCAGCAATGCCATCAGTCCCGGCGCCGTTGAAACGGACCTGATGCGCGACGCAGGTCCTGCTGCAGCCGAATCAATGGGTATCAGCTATGACCAATTCAAAGACAACTACGCACAGGATGCAGCGATCAAGCGTCTGAACACGGTCGACGAAGTTGCTGGCCTCGCGCTGTTTTTGTGCTCGGACCTGGGTGCCGGCATTACTGGCGCTATCCTGCCGGTCGACGGCGGCACCGCGCTGTAGCGCAGCAAACAATAATAAGGAGAACGCCATGAAAAACCTGTTATTACTCATTCTGATACTCATCACATCCCTGACCGCGTGCACGGACCCGCTCATCAGTATTCCTGGCGGCAAGCTCAAAGGTGACGTCGTCCCGCCCCCCAAATCCTGGGAATCCGTCCCGGATGTGATCCAGCTGGAGATGCAGCCCAGTAATCCCTACTCCATCAATATCTGGGGGGTCGTTAATGAAGGCGATCTCTATGTCGCGACCGCCGACTCGAAGTGGGTGCCCTTTATCCTGGCGGACAATAAAGTTCGGGTGCGCATGGAAGGAAAAATCTTCGAACTAACAGCAAACCTTGTTGAAGATGTTGATACTCAACGGCGCGTGGGCGACGCCTATACCGAGAAATACAATTACACGGCAGACCCCGACGAGTTTCTTGACGCCAAACTGTTCCGACTGACCGGGAGAACATTATGAAACGACTGATATCACGACTCTTGCCTCTGCTGATGGTTCTGTCACCGACGACCGGGCTGGCTGATGACCACTGCGTTGTTTCACCCTGGGGACCGGGCGATCAGGCCGGTGCTGCCAATCGCATTACGCCGGCATCTGTGCTGGCTGCATCGCAATTGATCAGAACCGGTAAAACCTATTCTCTGGGCATCACCATTGATGCCAACACACCGGCCTTCCCGCCGCGTGGTTTGTCTCTGACGGTGGTTCAACCCAATCAGCAGGGTGGTGCGCGACCGTTCCATGATATGACCTACAACGACGACATCTTCAACGGCTGGCTGGGTATCGGTTCCCAGATTGATGGTCTCGGGCATGTCGGCCAGAACGATGTTTTTTACAACTGCAATCATGCCAGAGACTTTTCAAACATTGATGGCCTGAAGAAGCTCGGCATTGAGAACGTCCCACCCATGGTGACGCGTGGCATTGTGCTGGACATGGCCGGGCATCTGGGACTGGACTACATGGCCGCCGGCCAGACCTTCAGTGTTGAAGACGTCAAAGCTGTTGAAGTAAAACAGGGCACGCCCATCCGGGAGGGTGATGTTGTGCTGTTTCATACCGGTTGGACTGACGCCAAACTCAAGTCAGACCCGATCGCCTGGGCAACCAGTGCCCCAGGGCAGTCCGAGGCGGTCGCTGATTACCTTGCCAGCAAAAATGTTGTGGCCGTAGGCGCAGATACCTGGGGGGTTGATGTTGTGCCCTCCGAGGTGCCGGAACGTCCGTTTTATGGACACCGTGTCTACCTGAAGGAAAATGGCATCTATATTCTGGAGACCATGAACACGGGTCCATTGATCAGGGATGAAGCTTTCGAATTTATGTTTGTACTGGGCCAGGCCAAGGTGCGTGGTGCCGTGCAGATGATCATCAATCCGATTGCCATCCGCTAGCCAGAGCTTGCCTCAGATCTCGCTGCAGGTGCGCGCCACGCTCGGTGCGCGCTGCTGCAGCAGATGACAGGCGAGCAGCGTTGCCGCAACGATCAGCAACGTCACAAAACAAAACTGCATGGCACTGTTGATAGACCCTGTGGCTGCCACAATCTGACTGCTGACCAGCGGCGCCAGGGTTGATCCAAGGCCGCTCATTAGCTGCAGATAAACCACATTTTTGTGCGACGGGTTATCCACAAATGACAGCCCAAAGGAAACATAAGAATTATAAGTTGCCGATACTGAGAGGCCGTAGCCGTAGGCGAGCAGCAGCACCAGGGATACGGAGGTTGTCATCGTCAGCATCAGGACAGACACCAGTGAGATCACAACAAAGCCGTAGAGCAGATACTTGACCTCAATACGCGACGCTGCCCAGGTACCAAACAGAGATCCAATAAAGGCGGCGGTAAATATATTAGCGACGAAGACACCACCGATCTCAGGTCCGACAGAAAATTTCTGCTGAATAAACTGCGGCGCCCAGACCAGAATAGAGATCTTCGCCATCATGAACAGCAGCAAACTGATACCCACCAGCACAATACCGGCATTCCAACTGCCCGAAGCACTGAGCTGCGGTGGCGGCGCGATTTTGGGTTTGAAAGACGAGAATGCCGATACCAGCAGGACCAGTGCAATGAGCCCAGCCACCAGCAGATAAACCGAACTCCAGGGAAACTCTCTCAGCACAAACCAGGTGGCGGCACCGGAGAACACGATGCCACCACCGTTGAACATGGCATCCTGACCCACCATCACCATCTGTTGCTGCTTACCCTGCCATTGTTGTGTGATGACCGTGACACCACCACAGATCACGATTGCAAGTAAGGTACCGATGAGCAGCAACATGAGGGGCAGCAGAAAGTAGCCGGCACCGAAATGCAGCCAGAAAATCACCGCCCCTGCCATAAGGTAGCTCGACAGAACAACGGTCTTGATAGGCAGATAATCAAAAACAAAAAACGCGAGGATGCCGCCCAGGAAAACCCCACCGGTAAACCAGGTAAACCGGGTCGCGATTTCAGTAATGGCAACGTCATAGTGACCGGCCGCAGGTTCCGTCAACAAACCAACGGTTGTGACGAAACCCGCCATAATCAGCGTCGCCAGGAGCGGCAAGCTCATCAGTCGATACTGATTAAAGCTCACCTGCTGCCCCAGGACTGCGGGGATCGGCTGGCACTACCAGTCGTGAACCTCGCCGTTCCACTTCCAGAAGCCGCTGTCGGTCATACCCTCGATCACACCGACAATACCTTGCGCGCTTTCAGTTGCCGTCAGGTCAGCTTGCGGACCACCCATGTCGGTCTGCACCCAGCCCGGATGCACCAGCCCAACCAGCACGCCTTCTTTACCCAATTCCAGGGCAGCCATTCTCATAAACTTGTTAACAGCGGCTTTTGAGGTGCTGTAGGCGTAAACCGCAGGCATATCAAATGACACGGCACCATACTGGCTCGTAACTGTCATCACTTTTGCGCCGTCAGCGGCCTTGAGGTTATCCAAAAGCGCCTGCATGACCCTGACCGGACCTATGCTGTTGACGTTGAAAGCCTCAAGCCAGCCAGCGCTATCGAGTGTCGCCAGTGTTTGCTGGTCCATCGCAGGACCGACCGTACCGGCGTTATTGATGAGAATATCGACAGGGGTTCCTTCAAGGTCTTTGCCCAGAGCTGCTGCCGAAGCATCGTCCCCAACAACCAGTTGCTTGACGTCAATATCGCCGTCAAGTGCCTTCAGGTCATCGGCCGCATCGGGGTTTCTGCAGCAGGCAACAACCTTGTGCCCTGCTTCTGAATAAATTCGTGCGAGTTGCAGGCCAATGCCCTTGTTTGCTCCTGTAATTACTACTGTGCCCATGATGTCTACCTGTGTGTCAGATGAGTAAAGGACACCGAGGATAGCATCGAAGATCAGTCGGGTGAAATATCTTCCAATCGGCGTCCGGCAGTCTCCGGCAGGGTTAGCCAGACAATAATGGGCACCATCAGGGAGAGCACACACAGCACACTGATCGCGGTCCAGTTCGACTGGAAAACGGTGTACAGCGCTGAGACCGCAAGCAACCCGAGGATACCTGCTGTTGTGCTGACAATGGAGCGAAACCCGGTCGCCGTCGTTCGATAACGCGTGGGAAACAGCTCCGCGCCATAGCTGGTCAGGGTGACATCACTCCCCATGACAAAGAAGATGAGAAATATCCAGAGCACCGGCACCAGAATACCTGTTGAGGCATAGAAGACCACGGTAACGATCGCGAACATACCGGTAAACAGGGTGGTTATGGGTCTGCGACCGAACCGGTCGCTCAGCCAGCCCGCCAACGGATTACCCAGCACTGCCAGCGCCCCACCCGCCACGTTCAGCATGGCAACGCTCGCAGGCGTCCAGCCATGCACATCCTGAAGGTACTTGGGTGCAAAAAATGCGGCTGAACCACCGGCCAGCGCAATACCGAAGACGGCACCAAACAGCCCATAACTCCAGCGTGGATTGGTCGTGAACAAGGCATGGACATGGGTAAGAATGGGCTCGTGTACCTTCACCTGCTCAAAGCGCGCGGTTTCCGGCAAGGAACGGCGCCAGTAGGCAATCAGCAACAAGGGCGCGAGACCAATCAGATAAAGCGAGCGCCAGCCGTAAGGCATATAGTCCACAAAGCCAAACATCAGCGCGGCAAAGCCAGCGCCGCAACCCTGCAACGCAAACAGCGCACCGATGCCCCAGCCACGATGTTCCGGCGCAAATTCCTCAGCGATGACAACGGCCGCAATCAACACTTCCGCGGTGCCGAAACACCGGGCCAGCATCTGGAAAACCACAAAGGATTCGGCGTTTGGCGAAAAGGCGGTAAGTCCTGTAAATAGTGTGTAGCCGAGTACTGTGATCAGCAACAACAGGCGACGCCCGAAACGGTCTGCCGCAATGGCGAACACAACGGCCAGAAAAGACCCGGTCCTGACAACAGCACCCAGCAGCCCAAGGTCCGATTCTGCAATCCCAAGCTCCGCCTGAATCTGCTTCAGATTCAGCGAAAACAGATACATGTCGTACTGCTCGAAAAAAGAAACGGCCGCAACCAGGCCTAACAACTTCCATTGATAACGAGTGAGATCAGGGGGTCTGCCCAGGAACCAGGCAAATCGATACCAGAAGGGAACATTGCTCACGAGCCATGCCTTGACCACAAGATTACCGCCCGAGCATAACCCACGCACAACAGTATTGCCTGCGGAGTTCGTCGACAGCACCTTCATAAAACCGCACACTAGCGCCATGTCACTCCAGATCAGACTCAGCACTTCACAACTGGCATCGCTGACCGCGGTACTGTTACTCGCCTTCTCCGCCTCGCTGGGCATGGCATTTAACATCGATGCCATCGCCGTTTCCTTTGAGGCATCGAACGCCGATGCCGGCATTGTTGCCTCCATCGAAATGGCAGCCATTGCCGCGGGCAATCTTATTTTTGCAAGGCTCGCAACGCGCCTGCCAGCACAACGGATTTACCTGCTTGGCGTGCTGACCATCGCCTCGCTCAATCTGCTGTCGATGTTTGCGCCATCTATCGCTACCCTGATGGCCTGCCGGGCACCTGCCGGATTTGCGCTTGGCGCTGTCGCTGCGACCGTGATGACAACAGCCGGACGCAGTGACCGACCGGAGCACACCTTCGGTATCATCAATTCTATGGTCGGTGTGATGGGCGTGTTTGTTGCGTTTGTGCTGCCACGCGCGCTGGCGCTGAAATCTGTACTGCCCGCCCCGGCTTCTTATGCGCCCTGGAGTGAGATTGACGGCCTGTATCTGGTGTATGCCATCTGCGCCGCACTGGCGGTCCTGTTTATCTTCAAAACGCCGCAAACCGAAAGTGTGCAACTGACACCGGGCGCTGAAAAACCCAGGTTGCTGTTTGGCTGGATTGGTCTCGTCGGGCTGGGCATTATCTTTTTCGGCCACGCGACCCTGGGTCTGTTCATTGTAAAAATCGGCCGCAGCGTCTCACTCAGCGCAGAGGTCATTGGCTATGTGTTTATGATCGGCAGTGTCGCAGGCATCGTTCTGCCGCTGCTATCCGGCTACATTGGCGCCCGCATGAACGCACTGATGCCAATCACGCTGGTTGTATCGGCCATCAGTCTTGCCGCGCTCGCCCTGGCACACGCCACCACGCCCATGCAGTTTTTCCTGGCGGCCCCGGTTTATGCAATGTTGCCCATTGCTATCATGCCTATCTTTCTGGGCTGTCTCTCGCGTCTGGACCCGACCGGTTCACTGGCAGGTTCCCACGCGGCTTTTGTGCTCATCGGCAGCGCACTGGCACCCTTTATCGGTGGCATGCTGAGTGATGCGGGTGGCTTTCCTTTAACGGGCTGGTTCGCCGCCACGGCTGTCATTGTTGGCTGGTTGTTAATCATCAGGGCGGTGCGAAGGTCGGATGAGATACGCATGACAACCGCAGCGCCGGCGCTGCCAGCGACAGGCTGAAGACTGGAATTGCTGATACCATTGGCAAAGATTAATTGAAGGGAAACCACGTGATAGAACTCACCAAAGAAGGCGAGGTTTACGTCCTCACCATGGACGACAACGAAAACCGCTGGAACACAACTTTTACCCAGGCGTTCAGTGATGCACTCGATGAAATAGAAAGCTCAGAGGGCCCTGCCGCACTGGTCACTACCGCATCATCAGAAAAGTTTTTCTCTAACGGCCTTGATCTGGACTGGCTGGGTACTGAAGGTGAACATCGGGGCGGCGACCGAGCGGTTTTTGGCAAACAGTTTATGGCCCTGATGGGCAGAATCATCACCCTGCCAGTACCCACCATTGCCGCTATCAATGGCCACGCTTTTGGCGCGGGTCTGATGTGCGCGCTCTGTCATGACATCCGTTTTATGCGAGAAGATCGCGGCTTTGCCTGCGCCAACGAGGTTGAAATCGGCATGGTAATCCCCAATCCGGAGCTCGCCCTGTTCCGGCATAAATTACCCATGAACGCCTTTTTTGAGACCGTGCAACTGGCACGACGCTGGACTGGTCCTGATGCGGTCGAGGCCGGCGTGGCACAGGCTACTTACCCTCTCGATACGCTCCTTGAGAAAGCCAAATCCCGGGCCTCAGAGCTGGCACGCCTGGGGGCCAATCGGAAGGTATACGGCAAGATGAAAGAAGCCATCTACGGAGAAAACGCAGCGATCAACAACGTCCATGGTCCAGCACATATGCTGAAAAACGCCGAGCAATTTCACTAACCCGTGAAGGCGACAGACTTCGCCCTGCAAATTATTGAGACAGCTTCAGGCGAACACATGACAACCTGTCTCAGGATAGTGAATCGCGGGATTGAAGACATTAATCAGGGTTGGCGACTCTATTTCTCCCTGGGCTTGCAGCCGTTGTCGACAGAGCAGCGTGTCAGCCGGACATTGATAGATGGTCGCTATGGCTACCTGTCACCTGGCGAACACTGGTCGCCGCTGCCACCTAATGGCCATGTCGACATACCTGTTGAGCCCTGGCTGTTCGCAGGTATGCCACTGGTTGCACGCCAGGGTTTCCACATCGCTCTTGCTAACGAACACGAAGAAACGCTATTAGGCACACCTGAACTGCTGCCCCCAGTGCTGGCGCCGCTAACGCCCGGCACCAAGCCATGGATACAGGCACTTTCTCCTAAGACCCGTTACACGCGCAACGCGCCTCCGATAGAAACAGCCCCGCAGCGCGTCATCCCACAGGCTAAATCCTTTTCACCCCTGAATGATATCGTTAGCTTCAGGGCCATTAATATCAGCGCTTCCGCAGTCGATTCGGAAACCCGATACCTGCAAGTGGCCCTGCACGAGGCAGGTGTCGTAGTAAGTCCCACTGAAAACGGCTTGCCACTCACCATGACCCTCGACGATCGAGACGCCGACGCCTACCAGATCACGGTGGACAACAACGGGATCGCGCTGATTGGTGGCAGTGGGCGGGCACTGTTTTATGCCATCCAGTCACTGCTGCAGCTGATAACACAAAAGAGCGATCAGACGTTTGAATTGCCTGCCATCGTCATCAAAGATCACCCCGACTTTGCCTACCGCGGCTTGTTCCTGGACATTGCCAGACATTTCCAGGATGTCGGGCAGCTGCAGAAAATCCTGCGTGCCATGGCCCGATACAAGTTAACGCATCTGCAGCTGGGCATTAGCAACGACGAAGCCTGGCGACTGGAAATTCCCAGTGTGCCTGAGTTAACGGAAAAGGGCGCCACGCGCGGGTACGGGCCGGAAACGCTGGTGCCCGCCTGGGGAGATAATCATGAGATCTACTCGGGGTTCCTGTCGCGAAACGACTTCATTGCCTTACTGAAGTTTGCCGCAGAACGGCATATTACTATCGTGCCTGAGTTCAATCTGCCGGGCCACGCCAACGCGCTGCTCAGATCACTGGACGGCGTTGATCGCTGGCAACTGACCGATCCCGAGGACCTATCCACCTATCGCTCCGCGCAGGGGTATTCGGGCAATGTGATGAATGTCGGTTGCGAGGATAGTTATCAGTTGGCGGCTTTAATCGTTTCAGAAATCAAAACCTGCTATGACGAGGCCGGACTGCCGATGACGGACCTGCACCTGGGCGGCGACGAGGTTCCACCCGGCGCCTGGTTGCGCTCGCCGGCCTGTCATCGCCTTCCCGTCTGGGATCAAAACTGGGATATCGCGAACACCACCGATGCCGAGCAGGCAACGTCAGCCCTGATGCACTATCACTTCACCCGCATGCATGCGCTTGTGACGGAAATTTCACCCGGAACCCGCACCGGTTTCTGGCACGAAATGGCTGAACACGGTGATCAGACCAGCCGCTACTTTGTCTGGCTGACAGAAGCCGGCGACAGGGCGCCTCTGGATAAGATTACTGCCAGAAATCAAACCTTCGTGATTGCCAATGCCAGCTATCTCTATTTGGATATGCCTTACGAAATGTCGGTTGAAGAACCCGGCCTACCCTGGGCCACGTACGTCGATACAGAAGCCATCTATCATTTTGATCCGCTCGAATCCTGGGATTTAAGTGAGCAGGAGGCCGGCCAGATTGATGGCCTGCAGGCACAGTTGTGGTCGGAAACCGTGTTTAGTGCGGCGCTGATGGACTACTACCTGTTTCCACGCCTGATCGCTGTTGCAGAAAGGGCCTGGAACCGCACGCCAATTGCGGATCACTGGCCCGACTTTTATGCCGCGCTAAATAACCGGGAATGCGGATGGCTTGAGTCCGCTGGCATTCACTACCGGCCGCTGGAGAAGCAGACGGCCTAATCGGCCGCCTTATTAATCTTCAGTTTCAGCTCAAGCGTGCCCAACATAATGCCAGGCTGATGCAGAAACTCGTTCCCCTCTGCGTAAGCAATACCATCAAGACGATCCAGCAGCCGCCCCCAGGCCAGTTGCTGTTCGACCCGGGAGATGCCCGCGCCAGGGCAGACGCGTGGACCGGCAGAGAAGGTGAGATGACGGGTTACAGCCTTGCGATCAAGTCGCAATTCGTAGGGACATTCAAACTCGTCCGGGTCAACGTTCGCTGCGGCCCAGCGCAGATGTAACACCGATCCCGCGGGTACGGTGACACCCTGGAACACTTCATCCTGGCTGGTACGTCGGGTAGAGAGGCCCTGTGTCGGGGAACGCATGCGCATACCCTCTTCTGTAAACTGCCGGACGACACTACGATCATCCTTCAGGCGCTGAAATAGACCATCATGTTCGCAGATCAGCTGCGCCTGTTCTTCAAGCGCATATTGCGTGGTTTCCAGACCGCCAATGATCATGGCATAAACCACTCCATTAACTTCCAGATCCGTCAGTTTCCTGTTCAGTGGTGAGTAGGTTGTCTGGGTCAGAAAACTGATCATGTCATCCTGCGGGTTAGCGCGCTTCTCCTCAACCTGCTGCTGAACGTAATCTTTAAAACCGTCAAGCAACTCAAATTGCTCGCGTATCTCATCCTCATTCAGCTTGTTCAAATGGCCGCGACCATAGACAAAGGATTTAACCTGCGCTTCCCCCCATTTGGCGAGCTGAGGAATATCTTCATGCGGGAAACCCAGCACACTTGCCATGACACGCTGGGGCAGCGGTCTTGCAAATTCACTGATGAACTCAATCTCGTCTTTATCGATCCAGCTGTCGATCAGATCATCGATGTGTCCAAGAATCATTGCTTCGTGCCGGCTGGCTCCTGGACCTACCCAGGGGTCTGTGAGCTCCTGCTTGTGGGTACGCCATAGCTCCATATTAGGACGCAGGGTCACCATCGAGGCCTGCATGGCATTCAGATTCGGCACCTTCTCCACGTCAACGCCCGAATCCGCCATCTCTTGAATGGCTTCGGTCATTAATGGCGGGAAACGCTCGGGATCACGCACCACCCGATTGATGTCCTCGTGCTTGGAAAGGATAAAGGCATCAGTGTCTGGCGTCAGGCCCTCTCCGGGCAGGCGATGCACCGGTGCTTCGTTGTGCAGAATAGGATAGGCGTCGTACCAGTGCTCCTGCGCACCGGGTGAAAACAGATCAACATCTTCCAGGCTAACCGGGCATTTCATCTCGGTCAGAAAATGATTTGGCGTCTTTTCAGTCATGTTCGCGCTCGTAATTTTTGTAGCAGACTACAAACATTACCGTATCCCAAAGTGGCGACACAAGGGCAGAGCACGACTTTTATTGGCGCTTCAACCCACAAGCGACCAGATCGCCCCGCCAAGCGCGCCAAGAACCAACAGGTACGATGGTAATACGGTCAGCATCATGCCCACGCCTCGACTGGCAGGATCTTTCACATAATTGATGGCATACAACATTCTGCCGACCAGATAGACAACGCCCAGGCCTGCAGCACCCAACGCATGGGCGTAAACCCCAAAGAACCAGACTGCCGGGAGGAAAATGACCAACTGCTCCAGGGTATTCTGATGAACCCGGAAGTAACGTTCGAATTCAGGGTTGCCCGAAACAGCCGGGGCCTCCACGCCAGTGCGGCCTCTGGCCATGCCCACCTGGGCCCCTTGAACAATATATTGCACCAGGGCCAGCATCATCACGATCACCGTCCATTCCATATTCTCTCTCCCTAACTTTTTGTTGTTACAAAGAGTCTAGCACTAGCTGGATGACGCGTTGGCTTGAAGTCGACGCAGGTTGTCTGAATGATCTTCGCGATTAATGCGGTACATCCCCAGCACCACCAGGGAAATCAGATAGAAGAAAAACACCACGGGAATGTAGAGATAAGCGAGCTCAAAAACGATCGCCTCAGGGACCTCGCCCCGCCCGGCCTGCGTGGGAAACTGAACTATCGCCAGAATCTGGCCAGCTACCACAACGCCCAGACCGTTCACGGCTTTCTGGGCGAAACTGTTCGCCGCAAAAAAGATACCCTCAGAGCGACGACCCGTCTTAACCTCACTGTCTTCGACAACATCGGCAATCATCGCGGCAATCAGCGATGAGGACATGATAATCAGGGTGACCTCAATGGTATTAAAGACCATCAGGGTCCAAAACAGCTCGCTGGTACCGTTTTCAGGAAACCAGCCCAGCAACCGCAGCAAAAAGGGCAGTGGCGCCAGCGCAAACGCCAGACCAAGAATAGTCATGCCACCACGCTTTTTACCCAGCCATCGGGATATTCGTGGTGCCAGCATCAAAGCAATGAAGGCAGAGAAGAAGTAAGGCAGATTGAGATACCCAATCTGCGTACTGGTCAGTTCCCAGAAATGGCGAGAGAAATAAATAGACAGAGATGTTGTCACCCCGGCGGCAACCGCCATCAGCAGGGCCGAGAAAAAGAGCGCAAAGAAGGAACGATTCGAAAGCGTTTCCAGCAGTTCTGATTTGGTTTTCTTAAAGCTGAAGGGCGCCTTGGGTGGTGGTTGCTTCAAATTGGGAATATGCCGGTGGGTGCCGGCCGATGACACATAGATCGAAACAAAAATGACAATCGATGCCGCCAGGCCATAGTGCGACCAGCCTTCAACATACTCCAGCCCGCCCTTGCTCTCAGGCAGGAACACCAGATAGTTCAGCACCGCCATGGTCAATCCACCCCACCACCCAAAGAAGAACCGGAAACTCATCATTTCCGTACGTTCGTCATAGTCATCGGTCAGCTCAGCGACCAATGCCGTCGCCGGGATTTCATAAAAGGTGATCATCAGGCGAATGGTCACCGCCATGGCGACAAAATAAAGGAACAGACCCTGCTGATCCCAGTCCGGCGGCGACCACATAAAATAATAGGCAACGGCTACCGGCAGGCCACTGGCATACATAAAAGGGTGGCGACGCCCCAGCTTCGAATGAAAATTGTCAGAGATGTAACCCACCATCGGGTCAGAAATCGCGTCAAACAGCAGCGCGATCAGAATACCAAGCGAGACGAGGTCAGCACGCAAGCCAATGACCTGGCTGTAGTAGAACAGGAGCAGATAATTAAACCCATTGGACTTTGCGCCGTTGGCGACCGCGCCGAACCCGTAATAAATCTTGGTGGCCAGATCTACCTGGCGTGTCGAGGATGACAACAGCGATGGCCGACTCGTGGAAGGGCGACGATTATAACGTTGTGCAGTGAATACACCAGCTTGCTGAAGTTAACTCAGGCTGCCTGATCCAGGTTTCTTGGCGATTGCGCAGCCGTCGGGTTTTCACCACTAACCGCCTGGCACTGATATGCCTGCGAGAAATCCAGCAGCGCCATTGCCCCGGTCGACGTTTCGACAATGGCCGTGGTGTGCTCGACCCAGTCGCCGCAATTGAGGTACCGAATCCCATCGACATCCTTGCTCACGGGATGATGAATATGACCGCAGACAACGCCATCAAGAAAGCGGGTCGCGGCTTCTTTTGACGCTGCATACTCATAACTGTCGATAAAGCTGCGGGCTTTTTCAAATTTGTATTTCAACCAGTTAGCCAGAGACCAGTGTGCTAAACCGAGCATTCGCCTGACCAGGTTAACCCGACGACTTAAGGCCATCAGAAAATCATAGAGTTCGCCACCAAGCCGGTGTTGCCAGGTATTGGTCAGCACCAGTTCGTCGAAGACATCACCATGCAGCACCAGAAACCGTCTGCCTTGTAAGGTCCTGTGAATGGCTTCCTGACGGACTTCAATACCGCTGATAGCACTGCCATAAACACGCCGGACCAGTGCATCATGATTACCGGGGATGTAAGTTACCTTGATACCGGCTTCCGCCATCGCCAGAATCGCCGACAACACCTCGGTATGGGTGTCGGGCCACCGGGTCTTTTTTCTGAGCACCCAGAAATCGATGATGTCGCCGACCAGATAAAGCTCGTCGCAAGAATGCGCCCGAAGAAAGTCAAGCAATCGGTCAGCCTGGCAATCCAGCGAGCCCAGATGAATATCTGACAAAAAGATGGTCCGGAAGTGCATAGGTCAGCGCCTGGAAGCCATTTTCTGACAATAAATTATAAACAGTGGTGTTAAGAATGACGGACACGCTATGTAAATTCGATGTTAAAGCCTGGCCGTATCAACAATCAGGGGAGTTTCCATCAAATCCAGCGACTGCTAGCATCGAGACCCAATTAACAATAAGAAACGACTGAGGGAGTCAGCGATCGTGACAGTATCGGGACAATCCATCCAGAGAAAAGAGGACCTGCGCTTCATTACCGGCAAAGGTCGATATACCGACGATGTGACCCTGCCGAATCAGTGCCACGCCATCTTCGTCAGATCTCCGATGGCCCACGCGCGCATCGCAGGCATCGACACGGCTTCTGCCAAAGGCATGCCTGGTGTGCGGGCGGTGTTAACCGGTGCTGACTATGCGGCGAGCGGTCTTGGCACATTGATGTGCGGCTGGATGATTCACTCCAAAGACGGCAGTGAAATGAAAGCCGGCAGCCACCCGCCCCTGGCCATAGAAAAAGCCCGCTACGTTGGCGACCCGGTGGCTGTTGTTATCGCTGATAGCCGGCAGATGGCCAGAGATGCCGCAGAAATGGTCGATGTCGACTACGACGATTTACCTGTTGTGGCGAACCCGGAGACTGCCTTTGATAACAGCAGTCTCGTGCATGACGAGATCAACAACAATCTGGCTTTCGACTGGGAACTTGGTGATCATCAGGCCGTTCGCGACGCTTTCAGTCGGGCCGACACAACCGTATCGCTCAAGCTATACAACAATCGCCTGGCGCCGAATGCGATGGAACCCCGGGCACTGAACGCCAGCTACGATATCCGGGATGACCGATACAGCCTCTATATCACCTCACAGAATCCCCATGGCCTCAGGATGACCTTGTCTGCCGTGATTGGCTTGGCACCCGAACACAAGTTGCGCGTCATCTCCGAAGATGTCGGTGGCGGCTTTGGCTCAAAAGCATTCAACTATTCAGAAGAAGTGATCTGTACCTGGGCAAGCAAGCAGGTTGGCCGACCGATCAAATGGGTCGCTGACAGAACCGAGGCCTTCCTGACAGATGCACACGGGCGCGATCAGGTGGTGCATGCGGAAATGAGCCTTGACGCTGATCAGCGTATCACCGGACTCAAAGCATCGATCACCGCCAACATGGGGGCGTACCTGTCAACGTTCGGCTCACTCATACCCACCTATATGTGTGGCCCTCTGTTATCAGGTCAGTATGCGATTCCAGCGATCTATACCGAGGTGAAGGCGGTCTACACCAACACCACACCGGTGGACGCTTACCGGGGAGCCGGCCGACCAGAAGCCGCCTATATCATCGAGCGGCTGGTTGACGTTGCCGCGCGTAAACTCGGCGCGGATCCGATCGAGCTGCGGCGCAAGAATTTTGTCAGGCAGTTCCCGTATCAAACACCGGTACTGTCAACTTACGATGCTGGCGACTACGACCAGGGTCTGGATAAAGCACTGGAACTTATCGGCTATGAGCAGTTTGCCGCACGCCGGGCCGCTTCTGCTGAACAGGGCAAACTCAGAGGCATTGGTATCGCCACCTGGATTGAGGCAGCCGGTATTGGTCCATCAAAGAAACTCGGAGAACTGGGCTCTGGCGCGGGGCTCTGGGAGTCCGCCCAGATCAGAGTGAATCCGACGGGGTCTGTAGAGATTCTTACTGGCTCACACAGTCACGGTCAGGGCCACGAAACCACCTTTGCGCAACTGGTTGCCGACAAGTTTGGTATCAGCATGGATGACATAGACATTATTCACGGCGATACAGACAAGGTGCAGTTCGGCATGGGCACCTTCGGATCAAGAAGTGGACCTGTGGGTATGTCGGCCCTTGCCATGGGCTGCGACAAAATTGTCGAAAAAGGCAAACGTATTGCTGCGTTTAATATGAATGTCGCCCCCGAAAGCGTTGAATTCGAGGAAGGTGAGTTTTTCAGCCCCGGCAGCAATACCCGAATGGCATTCGCTGAGGTCGCCATCGCCGCTTACGTGGCCCAGTCCTTTCCCACCGATGAACTCGAACCAGGCCTGAAAGCTGATGCATTCTTTGACCCGCCGGACTTTACCTTTCCTGCCGGCTGCCACATGTGCGAGGTCGAAATCGATCCGGAAACCGGCGTCACTGAGATTGTTGATTTTGTCGCGGTCGATGACTTTGGCACGGTGATTAACCCGATGATTGTGCACGGACAAATGCATGGCGGCGTTGCCCAGGGCATCGGTCAGGCACTACTGGAACATGCCATTTATGATGAGGAAGGCCAGTTGCTGAACGGTTCATTCATGGATTACTGCATGCCCAGAGCAGATGACCTGCCATCTTTTGAGACGGCATTTACCAATACCCAAACCCCCAACAACCCACTGGGCATTAAGGGCTGCGGTGAAGCCGGCGCCATTGGCGCACCGCCCGCCGTGATCAGCGCCATCAGTCACGCCCTGGATATCGACCATATCGATATGCCGGCAACACCGCTTAAAGTCTGGTCGGTGCTGAACGCATGAGCAGAATAATTATTGAAGGCGCAAAGGTTATTGATGGTACCGGCAGCGAGCCCGTTGATGCCGCCGTCACTATCGCTGAAGACAAGATTATTTCGGTCGGTCAGGCATCTGGCAACGATGAAGATATTCGGATCGATGCATCAGGGTTAACCCTGATGCCGGGGCTGATTGATGCCCATTGTCACATGACCTTTGACGAACCTTCTTCTAACGATGAATTGTTTTTCCATCGGCGTGAAGGCCTGGCCGCGATTGTGGCCGCGCAGAATGTTAAAAAACTGCTTCAGGCCGGCGTCACGGGTCTGGTCGACCCGGACAGCATTTTTGAAGTCGGTCTGGACCTCAGAGATGCCATTGAGGCTAACGTCATCCCGGGGCCACGGATGTTGTCAGGTGGTAACGCCCTGCTGACATCGGTTGGCGGCACGGCGGGTCGGCTGATCCCCGACGGTGGCCTGCGGGGTTACGCCAAAGTGGTTTCCACGCCGGACGAAATTAAAACTGAGGTCCGCCGACAAATCAAAAACGGCGTTGACTGGATCAAAGTCCATGTCACTGGACTGCTGCCTCGCCAGACCCTGCAGGGAGAGATTCAGGCCTGGTCACTGGATGAACTCAAACTGGTCTGTGACGTCGCCCATGAACTTGGCGTGCCGGTCATGGGGCACTGCCGAAACGCCAACAGCATTCGAGACTCTCTGCTGGCGGGTATGGACATGATTCTGCATGCCACGTTTATGGATGAGCCCACACTTGATCTGCTGATCGACAAAAAAACTCCTGTCGTACCCACGTTTACCTTTCAGGCTAATCTGGCGGACTTCGGCGATAAAGTTGGCGCCGACCCGGAACTTCGGGAAATTTTCCGAAAGGAGATAGAGGACAGTGCAGAGCTCATCAGGCAGGCCTACCACAACGGTGTACCTGTATTGTGCGGCACTGAAAGCGGTTTCTCACTGACCCCATATGGCGAATGGCACTATCGCGAGCTGGAGGTTTTTGTAAAGGAACTCGGCTTCTCGAACCTGGAAGCCATTACCGCAGCCACCGCAACCTGCGGCGAACACGCCGGCTTCAATGGAGAAACCGGGGTTATCGCCGAAGGCAAACTGGCAGATTTGATTCTGGTGGACGGCGATCCCAGCAGGGACGTCACAATTCTGGCGGACAAAACCTGTATCAAGCACGTGTTTGTCGGGGGTCAGGAAATGGACATCACACCGCTGCCGCCAAGGAAACCAATCCCCGGTTGGCGCACGTCACAATACTCATCCAAAATTCTGAGTCGAGACGTCGCCAATGACTGATTCGCACACCATCACGGATTACAGGCAGGCATCAAAAGCGCTGCGAGAAAAAAATCTTCGGCAGGCGCTCTATGATGAAGGTGCCGTGGTTATGCAGGATGTTCTGGTTAACCTGCACGGCACCGAACACCGCGCCCGCCGTAACCTTGAAACCCGGGTTTTTCGTCGGGATTTTTTTCGATACTACGAAACCGAAGTTTTTCCAAAAACACTCAGCGAAACGCTGACGCCTTACGTTGATGCCGGCGGTATGGATCTGGTGGATTTCGGCTATCGCGCCATGGTCAATCTAACCGCTGACTTTACGGGCATAGACCGGCCGGAAAAAAGCCCCGAAGAAACGGCGGACCTGATGGCGCTGCTAAGACTGTTTGGCAAAACCGCTACCCTGGCCCATGCCACCATCGATCGGGACGCGGTTCGCAGCGAAGCGCTTTCAGCGCTGGCAAGGTTCGATGACACCTACATCAAACCTTCAATAGACAATCGTCTCAAGCTGCTGGCTGATTTTGAGGCAGGCAATATCGAAGAAACTGCACTACCCCGAGATATTCTGACGGTACTGCTGAGAAACGAAGATCAGATCGAGATCTCCAGAGAGGTCCTCACCCGGGAAATGGCCTTCTTTGCACTGGCGGGTGCCCATACCTCTATCCATACCCTGACCCACGCCGTACACGAACTACTGACCTGGGTTGAAACACATCCCGACGACAGAGCGCGGGTGCTGGAGGACCCACGATTTATCCAGTGCTGTGTACTTGAATCCGTTCGCCTGCACCCGTCCAGCCCGATTGCCGCGCGCAGAAGCCTGTGCCCGGTCAGCTTACCTGACATCGATGTTGCCGAGGGTGACGGCGTGGTCATTGATTTGCAGACCGCAAACAGAGCCACTGATATCTTTGGCGAGGATGCTGCTACCTTCAACCCGTTGAGGTCCTTACCCAAAGGGCAGCCACGATATGGACTGTCTTTCGGACAAGGCATGCATGCCTGTCTGGGACTGAACCTTGCAGCAGGCGTACTTCCCGGCGAAGGCGAAACCGTTGAGCATATGGGCACAGTGGCGCTAATCGTTCAGGCGCTGTTCGCCCGGGGCGTTCATCCGGACCCGGATGATCCGGCTGTGAAAGACCAAACCACCGCCCGCGATCTTTGGGGTTACTATCCCGTCCTGTTCGGTCCCTGATGCCAGACGTTCACCTGACTCGCTACCGGGAAGTTCACGAAGCACTGTGTCATCCGGGGCTGCGGCAAAGCCTCTATGATGCCGGAGAAGTGATCATGAAAGACGTGCTGCTGACCCTGCACGGCAGCCAGCACAAGGCTCGTCGACACCTGGAGCTGAGACTGTTCCGTCGCAATTACGCACACTTCTACGAAACCAGCATCTTTCCCAAAACCCTGGCGGGCATACTGACGCCACTTGTCGAAAAAGGGGAAGCCGATCTTGTCGACTTCGGCTACCGCGTCACGATGAATCTCACTGCAGATTTCGCAGGCATAGACCGACCAGAAGACGCCGCCAGTGAAACTGACAAGCTGCTGGCCATCGTCAAAAAGTTCAGCGAAGGCGCAACCCTGGTGCACACTGATCGCGACCCAGTCGCGGTCGTGCGCGAGGTAGAGAGTGCGCGCGAGGCGTTTAATGCGTTTCTGAAACCTTCCTGGCAACGCAGGGCTCGACTGATCCAGCAGTTTGAGTCCGGCGAAATACCTGAGGATGAACTGCCACGGGACGTACTAACGGTATTGTTAAGGAACCAGGATAATGTCAACTTGCCGGACGACGTCATCGAACGGGAAATTTGCTTTTATCTCCAGGCGGGTTCACATAGCACGGCCAACGCCATGGTTCATGCCGTGCACGAGATATTCAAATGGCACGATGACCCTCAGAGACTGCTTAGAGACCCCCTTACTCTGCAACGCTGCGTCCATGAAAGCCTGAGACTGCATCCCGCCAGCCCGGTCGCCTGGCGAACCCCGCTGACCCCCATGACTATCGCCAACCGCGAGGTTACGCCAGATGATCTGCTCATTCTTGATATTGCAGCTGCGAACCGAGACACCCTGGTTTTTGGCCCGCATGCACACGATTTCATGCCCGACCGGAAGATCAGCACACCCAGGGTTGAGCCATTTGGCCTTACATTCGGAACGGGTGTTCATATGTGTACCGGCAGAGATCTCGATGGCGGGGTTTCCCAGCGCCAGAACACTGATCCGGAAACGCACCAGTATGGTATCGTTTGCAAACTGATCGAGAACCTGCTGGCGAACAACCTGCGAGCTGACGATCAGAAACAACCGGAACAGGACACCACCACGACACGGGTGAACTGGGGTTACTACCCCGTCAAATTGGGATAACTGCCGATGGATAAGTCGATACTGGTTACGGGCGCCGCCAATGGCATTGGCCTTGCGATTGCTCGTGCCGCAGCGGAGTCAGGATACCGGGTTGGTCTCGTTGACCTGGATGAACGGGCATTGGACGCGGCGGCGGCTGAGATCAGCGGAGCGACAGCCCTCGCTGCTGATGTTACCAGCGAAGCAGAGGTCGCCCGCGCCTTTGATAACTTTGGCGACGTAGACACTGTCGTCAACAATGCAGGTATCGTCAGATTTGGTCCGCTCATTGAGCAGTCTGTTGCGGACTTCATCCAGACCGTTAACATCAACCTCATAGGCACCTATATTGTTGCCCGCGAAGCAGCGAGGCGCATGCAAGCACAGGGCGGCGGCCATATCATCAACATGTCTTCTATCAACAGCATTACACCAGGACCCGGTGCCGGTGCCTATCCGGCAACTAAAGCCGGGGTCGCGCAGCTGGCGACCCAACTGGCGATTGAACTGGGAGACAGCGGCATCAGAGTCAATAGTATTGCACCCGGATTTGTCGATGCTGGCATGTCAGCGCCAATCTACGCTGACGAAAAGATCCGCAACAAGCGTGCCAGTGCTGTGCCCATGGGCCGCCTCGGTACGGCAGAGGATATTGCCAACGCCGTATTGTTTCTTGATTCCCCCGCGGGCAGCTACATTAACGGCCATGAGCTGGTGGTCGATGGCGGCGTCGTCGGCTCACTTTTGGCGCAACTACCCAGAGACTAATGGCAATCAAGCACCTGATGTTCACCGGTGGTATCAACCACGATTTTGAAGATACTGCCGACGCTATCAGCGATCTGCTGCAAGACGCTGGTATTGAGACAACAATTGTCACGGACATGGACGCTGGCTTTGCATCCTTGCGCGAAGCACGTTGGCCGCTGGTAACCATGTTCACACTACGGTGGCGAATGCTGGATGACGATAAATACATCCCCCATCGTCAACAGTGGGCCTATGAAATCCCCGAAAGAGATCGACAGACGCTGCTGGCACATGTGCAGAGCGGCGGCGGTCTCCTGGGCTTACATACGGCCGCCATCTGTTTTGATACCTGGCCGGACTGGTCGTCACTGCTTGGTGCAAAGTGGGTCTGGGGTAGCACATTCCATCCGCCTCCGCAGACGCTCACCGTGACGCCACTGTCCGGCACACATCCTGTAACAACCGGCATTTCAGCATTCCCGGTGGTCGACGAACTCTATCACCATATCGAACCGGGAACTGACAGCGAGCCGCTGCTGAAAACCTTTAGCGCCGAGGACAATTCCGAACAATTGCTGGCCTGGGCGAACACCCGTCACACGGGCCGCGTTATCTACTCTTCACTTGCGCATGACCGGCTGTCTGTCACAGCGCCAGGGCACACGAAGTTTCTACGCCAGGCGGCTCGCTGGTGCGCGGGTGTTGACCCATGAAAGCTATCGACGATATGTCCATACTCGTCACCGGTGGCGGCTCAGGTATCGGTGAAGGCGTTGCTCGCTACTATTGCGAACGCGGCGCCAGGGTCACTATCTGTGGTCGCAGATCCGAACGTATTGAGGCCGTGGCTGCCGAACTTGGTGATCCGTGCCGGGCCGTTACCGCAGACGTTACCGTCGAGGCAGATCGCACCCGTCTCATGCAGCATGCCATCGATCACGGGCACGGACTCGATCTACTGGTCAACAATGCCGGCAATATGTATCGCGGTTCTATCGAGCAATTGGCGCAGTCTTCCCTACTGGAGATTTTTAACACCAATGTTATTGCCGGCATGTTACTGGCAGGACTGGCCAAACCTGCTTTGCAGACGTCACGGGGCGCGATCATATTTATTGGCAGCGTACACACCCGGCGCGCCTTCCCCGGAGCCTCACCTTACGCCGCCACCAAGGGAGCCCTGGAAGCCGTCACGAAAGTGTTGGCGGCAGAACTCGGTGAACACGGTGTCCGCGTGAATTGTGTCGTACCGGGTGCGGTGCTGACGGAAATCAATCAACGCGCTGGCCTGATGACTGACGATGAAGCCAGCGAACGTCTTAACAATATGGCCCGATCACATGCGCTCGGTCGCATAGGCACCAGTGAAGAAATCGCAGAAGCGATCGATTATTTGGCTCGTGCGCAATGGACAACAGGTGCGATACTGGACGTCGATGGCGGTCTGGGACTTGGCCTAACCCGCGATAATTGATCAGGAGAAAATGATGAAAAAACTCGTATTCCTGCTGTTAGTGACTAGCAGCTTCAGCGTTCAGGCAAACTTCTGGGACAGCCTGTTCGGGAGTGATGATGCCGAAGCCACCACAGAGGAACCTGTCAAAAAGGTAAGCACGGTAGAGAAAGTCGCAGACCCGGCACCGGCCAGCGGCACTGTCACCCAACTGCTACCCATGGTCACAGGTACACTTGGCGTCACCGAACGTCAGGCAAGAGGCGGCCTCGGCGCCTTGTTCCAGGCTTCACGATCCGTGTTGTCACCACAGGATTTTCAGCTGATTGAGCAGTATGTGCCTGAGCTGGACCAGTTGGTATCAGAGGCGCCAGCAACCAATCAGTTGCTGGGCAGCGCTATGCAGATGGCCGGCATCGGCGCCGGAGGAACAGCCGCAGCAAACCTCGCGACACAATTCCATGACCTTGGACTGGGTACCGATATGATTCTGAAGTACAGCGACCTGGCCGGTGACTATCTGAAAGAAAGCTCACCTGACCTTGCCAGCAAATTCACCGAGTCGCTGGCGGGCTTTCTTCCCTGACGTTGCATATTTCACCCGTTTTCAACATCGGAAAATTCGCTGGCTGATAGGTCATAATAATCGCGCGCCTTGGCTTATCCGTTAGATTCGGTGTTGATCCGTGAATGCAATGGGGATCAAAGAACACCAGCGACCCCGCCGGGGCTTCCATCAGGACCTGATCCGATTCATCAAAACAGTCGGGATCTGTAAAAAAACCTCCCAACTGGGTACCGTTGTTGTCACCCGGCAAACAGCCCGACTTGTGACTGCCTGAAATGACACGCAGACAACCGTTGTCCGCGGTTGCCTCATCAAAGGCCAGATAAACATTTGGCAGCAGGTCCACATGATCACTGTCATGTACCCAGTAGGGTGAATCCTGATGCCAGCCAAACCCCGAGCCCTCAAGCCCCCGCTTTAAATTCAACTTGTTGGTCCAGACACTCACCGCAGTGGTCCCCAGGATGCTGGCCACAGGATCTATAATGCGGTGATCTCTCACCAGGGCTTGCAGGGTTTCATGCAGATGCTGCACGGGTTCTATCACACGGATCGTATCGGTCCCGGGTCTATGCTCGAACTGCACGGTCATGGACCCGACATCAACAAACCGCTTGCCGTCGAGATGGTAGGTCTTGCCGCCCGCTACCTGGCCGAAAGCTTTAGCCACCGCCTGTTCAACAGCATCCCGTAGCTGCGGTAATTCGGCTTCCGGGAAAACTTTTTCCCGAATCAAAAAACCATCCCGACGATAACTGAATAGCTCTTCTTCCGTGAGGGAATGACTGTGGCTGTGTTGTTCGTGCATGCTTTATTGTAGCCTTACCGGCGAATTTGTGGAGGAACACATGACCGAGACTTATACCCCACCCAAGGTCTGGACCTGGGATCAGGAAAGCGGCGGCCGCTTTGCCAATATTAACCGACCGATCGCCGGACCCACGCAAGACAAGGAACTGCCACGTGGTAAACACCCCTTGCAGTTACATTCTCTGGCAACGCCCAACGGGGTCAAAGTCACCATTCTCCTCGAAGAATTACTCGCCCTCGGTGAATCCGGCGCGGAATACGACGCCTACACGATAAACATTGGCGATGGTGATCAGTTCGGCAGCGGTTTTGTTGATATCAATCCCAATTCAAAGATTCCTGCACTGCTCGACACCAGCACCAACCCCGAAACCCGCGTTTTTGAAAGTGGCGCTATTCTTTTGTACCTGGCTGAGAAATTTGGTCAGTTCATACCTACCGACCCATCGGCAAAAGCCGAATGCTATTCCTGGCTGATGTGGCAAATGGGGAGTGCGCCCTACCTGGGTGGCGGCTTCGGGCACTTCTACGCCTACGCCCCTGAGAAATGGGAATACCCGATCAATCGCTATGCCATGGAAGTTAAGCGGCAGCTGGATGTTCTTGAGCGCAATTTGTCGGATCGGCAATATCTTTGCGGCGATGAATACAATATTGCGGATATCGCGAACTACGCCTGGTACGGTGCCCTCGTGCTGCACAATATTTACGATGCCAGCGAATTCCTTGATGTCGCTTCCTATACCCAGGTGGTTCGCTGGGCGACAGAAATAGAATCAAGACCCGCCGTAGAACGCGGTCGACGGGTCAATCGTCCCTGGGGACCAGAAGAGACCCGGGTGGTTGAGCGCCACGACGCCAGCGATTTCGATATCAAGTAACCGCTATTCCGCATAGCTTAACGCCTCAGGGCGCCGGGTGGCGCTTGTCACCCTGCACACCCGCGCCTGGTCATGGTATCTTCTCGGATGAAGACACTTGGAAAACACCATGAGCGCGCGTGACCTAATTGAAACCCTTCAGACCCGCATGTCTGAGTCGATCATTGGCCAGGAAACTGTGGTCGAAAGGCTGATTATCGGTCTGCTCGCGAACGGTAACCTGCTCGTGGAAGGTCTGCCAGGACTCGCCAAAACCCGGGCGATCAAGTCCCTGGCAAAGAACCTTGAGGCAGATTTCAGCAGAATACAGTTCACACCGGACCTGTTACCCGCAGACGTCACAGGCACAGAAGTTTTCTATCAGTCCGAGAACGGCAGCGAATTCCGGTTCGAACCAGGCCCCATCTTCGCCAACATTGTGCTCGGAGACGAAATCAATCGCGCGCCCGCCAAGGTACAGGCAGCGATGCTCGAGGCCATGGAAGAGCGTCAGGTGACCGTCGCCGGCACAACCCACAAGATGCCGCCCCTGTTCATGGTGATGGCAACTCAGAACCCGGTTGAGCAAGAGGGTACTTACCCGCTTCCGGAAGCCCAGCTCGATCGATTCCTGATGCACGTGAACATTGAATACCCACCAGTTGAAGATGAGGTAAAGGTCATCGCCCTGGTGCGGGCCGAAGAGGCCGCGAGCCAGCAGCCACCGACCGAAGCAGACGCGGTCGAGAAGATCCCGCAGGACGCCGTATTCGAGGCAAGAACTGAAATTGCGGCCGTTCATACCTCTCCGGCAATCGAACGGTACATGGCAGACCTGGTCCAGGCAACGCGCACCCCGGCTGATTTTGACGAAGACCTGGACCGATGGATCGATGTCGGCGCGAGTCCGCGTGCGTCGCTCGCCCTGGATAAATGCTCACGCACCCATGCCTGGCTGAACGGCGAAGACTTCGTCGACCCGGAAAACGTCAGAGCCATCGTCAATGACGTCCTTCGGCATCGCTTAATGCTTTCCTATGAGGCCAGAGGCGAAGATATCAGTCCGGACCAGGTTATTGATCTGCTGGTCAAGCGAGTCGCGTTACCCTGAGTGCCGACATGCCAGACCATGATCCGCGGATATACGTCACCTCAAACCACCTGAGAAAATTGCAGGGGCCGTCAAGTGGACTGTCGTTTCTGCCACGAACTGCCGTCAGCAGCGTACTGAACGGCCGACACCAGTCGCGACTGAGAGGACGCGGACTGAACTTTGAAGAAATGCGCAACTATCTACCGGGCGATGACGTCCGCGCCATCGACTGGAAGACAACAGCGAAAACCGGCAAACCCTTCGTCAAGGTCATGACCGAGGAAAAGGACCGGCCTGCCCTGCTGTTGATAGATCAGCGCGTTTCCATGTTCTACGGCACCGTACACAACATGAAATCGGTGACAGCCGCCGAGGCCGCGGCCATCGCGGCGTTCCGAATCCAGGCTCAAGGTGATCGGGTTGGCGGCATCATTTTTGACGACAATACTTTCGATGCGATTCATCCCAGTCGCAGTCATCAGAGTCTGAACACGATACTGGCCCAACTGGGGCGCTACAATCTCGCGCTTACCGCGGATAACCCGGCGAAACAATCCTCGATTTTCAACCGCATACTCACCCACGCTGCCCGGATCACAACACACAACCATCTGGTGATCATTTTCAGTGATTTCGATGGTATCGATGAAACCAGTGAAAAGCTGCTGACCGCTATTGCAGAACACAACGATCTGATCCTGATGCTGGTCAGCGACCCAAGCGCTCGCACACCGAAGGGCAGGGAACCGGTCGTTGTAAGTGACGGTGCACGTCAGGCAGAGATCGATCTTTCGGATGAAACCATCGCAACCGCATTGAGCAAGCTCTCATCGGGACGCCTGGATGCCATCATCGACTGGCAGCAGCGCATCAACCTGTCGGTATTTCCGCTGAGCACAGATAAGCCAACGCTGGATCAAATCCGATCACTCATGGGCGGCCTTGCGCCCAGACGACGAATCCGATGAACGACGAGCGATTCGAGGGACTCAATCTGCCGCAGTTAATGGAACTGCTGCACCCGGTTGTTTATCCAGAAACTGTTTCCTGGCTGCCACAGACCACTGGCTGGACGGTACTGGGTATCTGGTTGCTACTCTCACTGCTGTTAATCGGCATAGAAACACTGCGACGCTACAGGGCAAACGCTTATCGACGAGAAGCCCTGGCCATACTGACGGCCATCGATCCGTTCACACCCGATGCACGACAGCAACTGTCTTCACTGGTAAAGCAAACAGCCCTGGCCATTTATTCCCGGGACACGGTGGCGTCGCTGTCCGGTGATGAGTGGCAGAATTTTCTTTTGCAGAGTGTTGCCCCCGGCCGGCTTTCCCGAAGTGAAGCGCAAACCTTAAGCCGGGCGGCCTATGACCCGGAAATTGACAGCACGTCACTCAAGTCTGCCGCGCGGAAGTGGATTGCCTGCCACCATGCTTGAATTCGCCTACCCGTTTTTACTTCTGCTGATCGTCTTACCGCTTTTGGTTATTGGCTTTCTGCCACCCTACCGGCAGCGAGTCAGCGCTATCCGGGTCCCGTTCTTCGACAGTGTTACCCGGGCCGCTGGGGCAAACGTTGGCGAAGGTTCCGTGGTCCGGTCTCGCAGCAGCATCCAGACGATCCTGTTATGGATAGCGTGGAGCCTGATAGTCATTGGCCTTGCCAAACCGCAGTGGCTGGGAGAACCCATTGTCCGCCAGGAAGCCGCCCGTGACATCATGCTCGCCGTCGATCTTTCCGGCTCCATGGATTACGTCGACTTTGAAGACGACGCCGGCAACCTGTTACGTCGGCTCGATGCTGTCAAAGGTGTTATCGACGAGTTTGTTGCCACTCGGAGCGAAGACCGAATAGGTCTTATCGTGTTCGGTAATCGGGCCTTTCTACAACTGCCCTTTACCCGGGATCTCGAAACCGCGCGTGAAATGGTGCGACTGACAGAGGTCGGTATCGCCGGACCAAAAACAGCGATTGGTGATGCCATCGGCCTTGCGATCCGTAATTTCGATGAAAGCCAAATCGAAGAGCGACTGATGATTCTGCTGACGGACGGCAACGATACCGCCTCAAAAATGACGCCAGTTAACGCAGCAGCCATTGCCCGCGACAACGGTGTCGAAATTTACACCATCGGCGTTGGCAACCCTGAAGCAACCGGAGAAGACCGGGTCGATTTTACAGCGCTGCAGGACATCGCGACCCGAACCGGTGGTGAGTTTTTTGACGCTGACAGCACTGAATCGCTCCGGGCGGTGTATCAGCGCATCGACGAAATGGTCCCCGCCGAAGCTAAGACCCTGTCGTGGCGGCCAAAACTATCGATGGTTCACTACCCTTTGGGTCTGGCGCTTGTGCTTGGAATGATGGTTCTGATGAACCACGTAGTGAGGCATCGATAATGGATGTGCTGCTGGGTAACCTCGACTTAAGGCAACTGCATTTCCTGCGCCCATTATGGCTGCTTACGCTGCCCGTGGTTTTGGGTTTGTGGTGGGATATTCGGCAACGCAACCTGGCCGATTCAGCGAACCCGATATTACCCGGACATCTGGCCGACGCGCTTTCCGTGGGGGGCCAGAAAACCACTCGATGGCTCCCCGTGGACTCAATCGCGCTGGCCCTGGTGTTTGGCGCATTAGCCATCGCCGGACCAAGCTATCGGCAAATGCCTGCACCCTGGTTCACAGAGGAGCAACCGGTTGTTGTGGGACTCGAGGTTAGCGACTCGATGCGCAGCAATGACGTGCTGCCATCACGGCTTGAACGCAGCCGCATCAAACTGTTGGAGCTGCTTGCGCAGCGAACCGGAGCGAGAACTTCACTGATCGCATACGACGGCAGCGCGCATCTGGTCGTTCCGCCCACCAAAGACAGGGAGGTTATCAAGCCTTTCCTCGAATCTCTGGACCCCATGTTGATGCCCGTAAAAGGCACCGATCTCGCAGCCCTGCTGGAAACCTCAAAAACATTGATGACCACACAGACCCAGCCGGGCGTGCTGCTACTGATAACGGATGGCCTCGTGCCAACTGATGCGCAGGCCATCGACGCTTTTGTCGATGGGCGCCGCCAGTTGATTGTTTATGTGGTGGGCACCCAGGCCGGCGGCATCGCGCTAATGCCCGATGGCGCGATCGCTTCAAATAAGGCCGGAGGTCGTGTTGATACGCAGGTACCGTTCGACGTCATCGATGATCTCGCCAGCCGATATGATCTGACGGTTATCAGACAGAAGAAGGACAGCTCAGACATCCCTGCGCTGGTGCGCGCCATACGATCATCAGCGGCGGCCGTCGCGGACCCGGATGCACAGTGGCAGGATGAAGCCTGGTGGTTACTCTGGCCAATGGCCGGATTACTGCTCATCAGCTTTCGTCGAGGATGGCGGTTGTGAACATCTCAAAACAACTGCTGCTGCTTGCTGCCGCGACGCTGCTTTCACTGGCCTGGCACTGGTTTCATAGCACTTCGTTTATCGATCTCTGGCTGACACCGGATCAACAAGGTCGACTGGCTTATGAACGCCTTGAGTTCAGTCAGGCTGCAGCAACATTCGAGAACCCGGCATGGGCGGGCATTGCGCACTATGATGCCGGAGAATACACAGATGCCGCTGCCCTGTTCTCACGTTCCAGGAGTGCCAGCGCAGCCTACAATCGAGGTAACGCCTTAATAAAGGGGCGAGAATACGGTAACGCTATTACGGCTTTCGAACTGGCGGTGACGGAACAGCCGGACTGGCAGGAGGCACAGGAGAACCTGGCTTTGTCCCGATTCGTCCAAACCTATATTGAGCGCACCCGGGAGCAATCCGATACGGGAGATGAAAGTGAACTCAGTGCTGACGGCTATGTGTTCGACAACAAGAAAAGCAAGGGTCAGCAGATGACCATTACAAACGATAGTGTCATGGAGGCAGCATCCGCCGAAAAATGGATGCGCTCGGTAAACACGGAGACCCGGGAGTTCCTGCAGATGCGGTTTGCCCTGGAGGCAGCACAGCAATGAAACGATGGCTCGCACTGCTGCTATCGATACCCTGCGTGGCGATAGCTGAAACACCGGTCGTCGAAGTCAGCGTAACGCCGGAGCAGGTCATTGTCGGCAAACCGCTGCGCCTTACCGTCAAGGTACTGGTGCCTACCTGGTTCAACCGTGCCCCGGTGTTTCCCTCCTTCGAGCTGCCAAACGCGATCACACGACTACCACCTGATAGTGCCTACCCGACGAGCGAACGTGTTGGTGGACAAACCTGGTCCGGCATCATCAGGCACTATGAGGTTTATCCACTGGTATCTGCAGATTACGAAATCAGTGACCGCGTCATGAGAGTCTCCTGGGCAGACCCGGGCAAGCCACCTAAGGAGGCCCAGTTGACGATCCCCTCAGTGACTTACAGCGGCCGTGTACCCGCCGGCGCTGAGACACTCACCCCTTTTATCGCTGGCCACGACCTAACACTGAATCGGCGCATAACACCCCAGGGAAAGCTGCAGCCAGGCGATGCGTTAACCATCGAATTGTCTGCGGAGCTGGTGGGACTGCCTGCGATGTTTATCCCGCCGCTCTGGTCGGGCGTTGCGCTGACTGGCGCGAGAGCCTATCCCGCTGAACCAGCAATCACCGATGAGGAAACGGCCCGCAGACTGGAAAAAATTACATTGATACTCGATCAGACCGGGGCTCTAACGCTCCCTGGGGTGACGCTTAGCTGGTGGGATATCGACAACCAGACCATTAACACCACCCGACTGGAACCGCTGACACTTCAAGTCGGAGAGCCCGGTAAAAGTATCACTGCCGGGGACAAAGACCCGACTCGCTGGTTGTCAGTTGGCCGCTATGGATGGCTGGCCTCAGGCCTAATCGGGCTCGTCATATTTGCCTGCATCATTATGCTTTACAAAAAGCGGGCCCCTGACCCGCTCCTGCTGGCGCGAAATGCATTGCTAAAGGCGTTGTTTGAGGACAGGCACGCCGACACCTATCAAAAGCTTCTCCGCTGGCTGTCGCTCAGTGGTTGGCAATCAAGCCGGCAGGCTTTCGCCAACTATCCAGAAGCACTGAAAGCAGCCCGAGCACTGTCAGCGGCCGCGTACCGTGGTGATCAAGTGACAGCGATCAACCGCGAAGCCCTTTGCGATGCGGTAAAAACAGTCACCGCCAGGAGCCAGAACAACCACCTGAAAACGCGGCATCTACCACCGCTGAACCCCACGAGCGCTGCCTGAACAACAGCGCACACGCAGGTGAACTGTCAGGGGCCCAGCTTTCTCCCCGCCGACGGCCGATCAAAACTTCCCTGACGAAAACTGTCGCTCGCGATCTCCATGGCAGACACAGGCCGGGTGCTGGTGTGTTCATGCACACATACCCGCTCCAGTATTCGCCACTCCTCATCACGCTTTTCATAAACGTCCAGGTACCTGCCGTGCCAGGTATCGAGCAGGTCAGTGTCGCGCTGCAGCAGGTAGGTGACATTGTAGATTTCACCGCGCGCGTGACGCCCATCTGGATCAAGTTCAATCTGATGATTGAATATGCAGTGGCTGGTCGATCGCCATTTCAAATGTCCCGTCATACAGTGCTCGGCGAACGTCCAGGCATTACCAACGAAGCTGCCATGATCATCTGTAGCATCCGGCCAGTAAGCTGACTTCATTTCGGCTTCGTCCAGTCGATCAACACCCCGGCAATAGCGTCGCGCCAGGCTGCGGATAGATTCAAGATCTGACAATTGTTCCAGCGTATATGCCATTGGCACCTCATTCAGGCACTATAGAGATGTCCGTTACTATGGAGCATGACCGTGAACAAGCCAACTGACCGAACAATTTTTCAAAATGCCTGGGTAGTCGAAAATGTGGAGGCTGCCTGTATGCGCTGGGTTAACGAACTTGGGGTTGGACCTTTCTTTCTGACTGATTACCAGCCCGGCACCTTCGAGGATATTACCTATCATGGCGAACCTGCTGATCTGGCCATGAAAGTAGCGATTGCCCAGGCCGGGAATGTACAGATCGAACTGATTGAGCCACAGACCGAGCGCTGCGCATATCGAGACAGCGTGCCTAAAGGCCAAATGGGATTTCACCACATGTGTGTCTGGACCCTGGACTTTGCTGCGGACCACAAGTACATGACAGACCTTGGCTACGCGGCCGCTAACACCGGCAAGGTTGGCGCTGTCGAATTCGCCTATTTCGACACCCGGCCACTGACAGGTTGTATGCTCGAAGTTGTCACGAAAAACGAGGGCACCGTGGCCAGGTTCGAGGAATTCGCGGCAGCAGCGATTGACTGGGATGGCAAGGATCCGATTCGATAAATAAGAACGTGCTTTAACTGATCTTAATCGCTTCTTTCTGGTAGCTAGAAGCAGCGCTGAGAAACTTCAACGTCATGGAAAACCAAAACGCACAGGCGGCAACAATTTCTTATGTGCAGAGCAGCGATAGCTGGCTGAAGCGCTGGCTGGTCAACGGCATAGAGGTTGCAACCGGGCGCAACAAACTCACAGAAATCTATCGTCTGCTGCAGCAGGAACCCTTTGAAACGCCAGGGTTCTTCTCGCGCGGCATTCAACTCGGTGGACTGAATCTCGATTACAACCGGGCCGATGAGCAGCTGATTCCCCGGGACGGGCCCTTGGTGTTTATCGCCAATCACCCGTTTGGTATTGCCGACGGCCTGATTCTGTGCGAACTGGCTGCAAGACTGCGCGGCGACTTCAGAATTCTGCTGAACAACCGTCTGATGAAAGATGAAAACCTGAATCAGTTTTTCCTGCCCATTGATTTCGACGGGACCCGGGAAGCAACCCGTCGCAATGTTTCAACAAAACGTGAAGCCGAGGCATTGTTGAAACGAGGGGGAACGTTGATCGTTTTCCCTGCGGGCGGTGTCGCTACCCGGTGGCGATTCGGTCTTGGGCCGCTTGAAGACCTGCCCTGGACCACCTTTACCGCAAAACTTGTGATGCAATCCAGAGCCACGGTGGTACCTCTATACTTTGAAGGGGAGAACAGCTGGCTGTTCCACCTGGCGAGTAATGTGAGTGAGTCAGCGAGACTGTCACTTTTTATTCACGAGGTTACCCGGCAAATCAACACCACCATCAGATTCACGCTGGGCAAACCCATCGCTTATGAATCCTTCGAACATATCACGAGCAGAAAGGTGCTGACCGACGCACTGCAATCCAGCGTCGAAGGCCTGGCCCGCGCACCATCAAAAGCACGCCGGCGAGCAGCGCAAAAATCCGCCACCGCACCCGCCTGATTTCCACAGGCGGTCAGGGCCCGCCCGTGGCAAAATTCCCGGTATCCTAATCAATACCCGAGGTCATCATGGGCAGAGTCAAAGGTATCGGCGGCATCTTTTTCAAAGTTGCAGACCGCGCAGCAACCCGACAGTGGTACGAGGAACACCTTGGTTTCAAGATCGATGAGCACGGCACCAACTTTGAGTGGCGACAAGCTGACCAGGGCAAACTGAAGGGGTTCACCCAGTGGTCCCCTTTTGCCGAAAGCAGCGACTACTTTGAGCAATCGGTCATGATCAATTATCGGGTGGAAGATCTCGATGGCTTACTGGTGTCTCTTAAAGCCAAGGGCGTGCAGGTCGTTGATGAGATCCAGGCGTTCGACTACGGCCGATTCATACACATCATTGACGGCGATGGCACAAAAATCGAACTGTGGGAGCCCAATGATATCGCCTACGACGATATGCTCGGTGATGCCCGCACCAAGTAAGCCGGCCGCGCCTCTATACGAGTAACTGATCGTAGGCGAGCGGCAGGGGCGGACGAAGAAAGGACAGTGCTTTAACGTCTTCCACCCATTGAGCAAGCGGCATGGCTCTGGAATAACTGGCGCCGCCCACAACCTTGGCCATGCGTCCCAGTGCCGTCTCAATCAGATCAGCGCAGACAATCTTGCAGCGGGTTGCTGTGAGATGGGCATCCGCCTCGCCGGCTTCGATCGCGCGCAGGGCACCTTCACGCGCCTGCTCGGCAAGCCAGAGTTCATTTTGGCATTTAACCCATTCCACCTGCTCGAAAGCACGCATATCAGCGGTCTTGCCATCGAGCTTGTTACGGGCAAACGCTAGCGCATTGTCAGCTACCCCCATAATGACACCGGTAAACAGCAAATTACTGATCTGGCCAGTCACCGGTGCAACCCGGGCCATCACCTCAACCGACGCTGCTTTGATCGCGGGGAAACCGACAAACTCGAAGGCATGAGACTGTGTCGCTGACATCCCCATGCCAGCCCAGGGAACTGTTAACTTACATCCCGTGGAACCATCCCAGACCTCGTCCTTGTATTGCATGAAAAACAGTTCCGGCAGATCGCTGCCAGTAACTTTTGCCGTTGTCATCATGTAGTCGGCAATGCCTGAACCACTGCCAAAATGTTTGTGGCCGGTCAGAAGATAATGCTCATCCGTCGTCGGCGCAGCTATAGAACGGGTTTTCAGAATATCGCCCCCGGATCCGGGCTCAGAGGTAATCGTTCCCCACCAATGCTCTCTGGCGGAATCAATCACCCACTGGCGTTGACGTTGCCAGTCTTCAGGCGCATCTTCTACTGCTTCTACACCCAGGAAAAATGCTGTTACGGCAGGGTGCATGGCGGCAACCAGGGCGACACTGGGATCACCGTGCGCCAGCGTGCGAACCATATCGCTGTAGTGGCGCGCTGAACGCGCTGGACCATCCCAGAGACCACCCTGATCGACGGGAATACCCGTCAGCAGGAAGCCGGTCTCCCGAATCCGATCAAAGTCCGTGTGCAGCAGTGAGCTTCGTTGTTGCCGCTCAATCACTTCTTCCGAAAAGTCAGCGGCTAGCGTTGCCAGTGCCGCCAGAACCTGTACTGCGTCCGACAATTGTCTACATCCTGTTGTGATAAAGTCCACTTATGAGTGTGCCCTTCAATAATAGCTACGTCCAACTACCTGATCGATTCTATGCCCGGCAACAGCCCGCGGCTGTTTCAAAACCCGCGCTTATTCGCGCTAACGATGAACTGGCAACGCTGCTGGGCATCAGCCCCGAATGGCTGAGGTCCGAGGAAGGTGTGGCGACCATTGCTGGCAACCATATTCCTGAGGGTGCTGACCCCATTGCGACGGTTTACGCCGGACACCAATTCGGTAGCTGGAACCCTCAGTTAGGTGATGGCCGGGCTATTCTGCTTGGGGAGGTCATCGGCACCGATGGTATGCGCTACGATGTGCAGCTAAAAGGCGCGGGACAAACCCCCTACTCAAGAATGGGCGACGGCCGGGCGCCGCTTGGCCCGGTGCTCCGGGAATACATTGTCAGCGAAGCCATGGCCGCCCTTGGCATACCCACCAGTCGCGCACTGGCAGCGGTAACCACGGGTGATCCTGTTTACCGCGAAGAATCTCTCCCAGGCGCAGTGATTGCCCGGGTCGCAAAAAGTCACATCAGAATTGGCACCGTTCAGTTTTTTGCCTCCCGTGATGACAAGGAAGCGCTGGAACTGCTGGTCGAGCACGTTCTCGCACGACACTATCCGGAAGCCATCGGGGCTGATACCGACAACAAAGCGCTCGCCCTGCTGGATGCTGTGATGCAGGCGCAGGCAAAGCTCATTGCTGCCTGGCAGATGGTCGGCTTTATTCACGGCGTCATGAATACCGACAATGTGCTGCTCTCCGGTGAAACCATTGACTACGGACCCTGCGCTTTTATGGACAGCTATCATCCTGAAGCGGTCTTCAGCTCTATTGACCAGGGTGGTCGTTACGCCTATCGAAACCAGCCGGGTATTGGCCATTGGAATCTGGCATGTCTGGCACAGGCACTGGTACCTGTTATCTCTGACTCCGAAGAAGAAGCGGTTGAGATGGCCAAAGATGCCCTGGAAAAATTTCCCACGTATTTCCTGACAGAGAATATTGCAGGGCTACGCGCGAAGCTGGGTTTCAATACCCTAAAGGAAAACGATGAGTCGCTCGCCAAGGAGTTTCTGGATCTGCTGGAATCACACCAGCTCGATTTCACGCTCTCATTTCGTCGCTTGTCTGAACTCGCAGGTGATGAACCAGCGCTGTCGGTGCAGTCACTGGCTGGTTTCCCATCCGCCTTTGATGACTGGCTGACGCGATGGCAAAGCCGCTGCGACGAGGAGGCTTACCCGGAACGACAAGCCCGAATGCTGGCCACCAACCCCGCGATCATTCCACGTAATCATCTGATTGAAGAAGCCATCACCACCGCGACCGAGGGTGACTTTTCATTATTTCATGAACTCGTCGACACGTTGGCGAATCCCTATTCGCTTGAAGGGGTTGATCTGAAACTCGCAAAAAAACCGCGACCCGAGGAAATTGTCAGGCAAACTTTCTGCGGCACCTGACATCGACGACCCTGACGAATCATGTTCTACTCAGGCCACACAACGTAACCGGGGTATAACAATGAAAATCGGGGCTCTCATCTTTGCAACGGATTACGCGATCCGTATTGATGAACTGGCGGTTGAACTGGAAAACCGTGGCTTTGAATCGTTATGGGTGCCAGAGCACACTCATATCCCAACCAGCCGGGAAAGTGCCTGGCCCGGCGGCGATCAGCTCCCCAAAGAATATGCCCATACCCACGACCCGTTTGTTGCCCTGTCATTTGCGGCCGCGGCAACAAAAACACTGAAGCTGGGAACCGGCATTTGCCTGTTGCCGCAGCGGGATACCATCACAACCGCGAAATCAGTGGCCAGCCTCGATCACCTTTCCGGCGGCAGATTTATCTTTGGTATCGGTGGTGGTTGGAACAAGGAAGAAATGCTTCAGCATGGGACGCAGTACCCTGAGCGATTCGCACGCATGCGCGAGCAGGTCTTAGCCATGCGAAGCCTGTGGACCGAAGAAGCCGGCCAATTCCACGGCGAGCACGTGCAGATCGAACCATCCTGGCAGCACCCCAAACCCGTGCAGCGCCCGCTGCCTGTTGTACTGGGCGGAGAAACGGACTACACGCTACGCCGGATCGCAGAGTATGGCGACGGCTGGCTACCCAGAGCGCGCCAGGGATTTAATGCCACAGAGAATATTGCGCGACTTAAACACTTTGCAGATGAAGCCGGTAGGGATATGAAGGAACTCAGCATCAGTGTATTCGGCGCCCGAGCGGATGAAGCAACACTGGCAGACTATCGCGCGGCAGGTATTGACCGGGCCATATTGCCACTGCCGCCTGCTGAAGGTGAGAAAGTACGCTCGGTGCTCGATCGCTATAGCAGCCTGCTTGATCGCATTTCTTGAAGAACCTAATAGAAGGATAAGCAACATGATTGAGATACGCTCTTATCACTACCTCCCCGAAAAGTTTGACGCCTATAAAACCTGGGCCATCGAAGATGCAGTACCGTTTCTGCGCGCCAACCTGAACCTGGTTGGCTTCTGGATGGACAACGGCCGGGAGCCCGAGTTATCCGGTGCCGATCCCGTGGCGCATAAGCACGGTGTCGCCAATGTCACCTGGATTCTGGCATGGGACTCTGAGGAAGCCCGGGCTGAAGGTTTTAAGCCTGTTTTGGTAGCGAAGGCTGGGCCGCCGTCTGGGCCAAGCATCCAGACCCTGATGGCTACCTGCAGATGGAAGCGAGATTTGCCGAAGCGTACTAGACCGCAGCGCCGAAAAGGATATTAAAACTCCAGACCGGCGCCAATCAGGAAGATCAGGTCATCATTTTCGCTGCCTTCTGCAGGGTCCGAGTCGTAATCGTAGTTGGCTTGAACATTCAGATAAATGTCGTCTGTAATGTCATAGCGAATACCGGTCTGACTATTGAACACCGTATTTTTTCGACCGCTAACGTTCCGATAAATATTGTGATTATGGAATAGTTCCAGGTCGTCGTTCATAAACCCCCAAAGAAAGTTCAGGCGCCAGTCTATGTTGGTGCTCGATGTATCTTCCCCGTCGTTTGACTCTGACGCATAACCTGCACCCAGCGAGAAGTTCAATACACGGTCCGCATCATCGAAGACGTCGTAACCCAGCGCGGGGCTGAGCGATAAACGGTGATCCAACTGCGCGATGGGGTCCCGCTCCGCCGTCAAGTTGACCGCAAGGAACCAATCCTCATGGTAAAGGTAATTGTAGCCTGCATTCAGTCGATCACGTGCCCGGGTTCGCTCGCCATCCAGTTCTTCCCGACTAATCGCCAGATCTGTATTAAAGCGGTGGTCACCGGTTTTCATATTGCCTTTCCACTGCACATTGGTGGACTGACTATCAGTGTTACCGCGACTGAAATTAGAACTCAGATCCAGATTGGCTTTCCAATCAAACTGCTCAATTTTTTCGGTTTTCTTAACCTCTGAAATCGCGACTTCAATACTCTCGTAGGACGATGTCAGTCGGATCTTGCCAGCAGCTTCACTCTTTTCAATGAGGTAGGCACCCTTGGTACCATCAAACAGCTCAACCTCCATTGCCTTGTCCGATTGCACATAAGCAATATGGTCAAACTCAATATCAAACTCATCACTGTATTCGGGTTCAATTGAGATATTGTCATCCCAGATCTCTTTAATTTCCCCCGTGACCCGGTCGCCGTTCTTTAGATAAACAACATCTGCGATCGCGCTGGCGCCACCAGCAACCAGGGTTAAAACAGCAATTAGCCGGAACAACATGACATTTCCAGTAAGGTCAAAGTAGCCGCGCATTCTACGTTCAGGCGCCTGCTTCATCAATGGAACAGCCTTCGTGACCGGGAAGTTGTGCTATTAATACCGCACGAACCCGGTGACTCAGGTTTGCCGGGACAATTACCGACGATGCTATCATGGCCGTCATTCCCTTTGTCAGAACAGGCCAGAGACATGAAAAAAATGATCGATGCACTGAATAAGCCCGGCAATCCCGATCTGGAACCCGGCGAGGCTCGCTGCCCCGGCCCTTCCGTTTCTGACCTGCTCGCCAACGAGGACAGCGCAAAAGATCCCGGCCTGACCGATACCCGCTATGAATTTCTGGGTGATTCCGATCTGCCATTTTCACGCTATACCAGCCAGGCGTTCTATGACGAAGAAATCAAAAACCTCTGGCCCAAAGTGTGGCAGTGGGCATGCCGCATCGAGCATATCCCCAACCCCGGCGACTACTATGTCTATGATGTTGGTCCCTATAGTGCTCTCGTTGTACGCGGAACCGATAAAGAGATTCGGGCTTTTGTAAACAGCTGCCCACATCGGGGTATGGCACTGGCTGATCCAGGATCAACAGGATCGGGCAAGCAGTTCATTCGATGCCCGTTTCACGGCATGTCATGGCATCTGGACGGCAGTCTGAAAGACATCCCCTGCCGTTGGGACTTCCCGCATATAGAAGATGATTCGTTCACGCTGATAGAAATACCCAGCGATACCTGGGGAGGATTCGTGTTCATCAACTTCGACCAGGATTGCGACCCGCTTGATGGATTTCTTGAAGTGCTGCCAGAACACTTCAAGCACTGGGGCCTTGAAGATCGCTATGTCGCAATCCATACCTATAAAGAACTTCCGGGTAACTGGAAGATGTGTATGGAAGCCTTTCTTGAGGCCTACCATGTGCTGGCGACGCACCCCGAGGGCCTGCACTCTTCCTCCTGGGCGAATACTCAATATGACATCTATGGCAAGAACGTTTCGAGATTCCTACAGGCCCTGGCAACCGGCAATCCGCTCCTGGAACAGACAGAACCCGAAATCTACGCCAGCCTCGGATACAACGCAGACGACTTGCCTGAGGGGAAGAAAGCCCGCGAGCAGCATGCCGACAACCTGCGGAAATCAATGGGCGAAGCCTACGGTGTTGACCTATCGACTGTCAGCACTTCGATCATGCTGGACTCGATTGAATATCATCTGTTCCCCAATGCCTGTTTTTTCCCAGGTATACAGATCCCTCTCATTTATCGTTTTCGACCCACTTCACTGGGTACCTGTGTCCACGAAATTATGATTCTGCAGCCTGTGCCGGAAGATGGCGAGCGACCCGCACCCGCTGAAGTCACCCGACTAGGCATTGAAGATTCCTATACCCAGGTCGAAGGCTTTGCCCTGGCATTTGTGCTGGATCAAGACACGGAAAACTTCCATCGCCAGTGGGCTGGCATGAACGCCGCCTTCAAACCCGGACAGACGCTGGCCAACTACCAGGAAGCCAGGATCCGAAACTTCAACCTGACACTGGATACTTACCTTTCTGATGCCTGATCAACAGGCATCAACAGGCGCGCAGCTAGCCATTCAGGAAGGCGTAGGAAGGATCATCGGGATCATGGGTCGCTCGATCTATCGGCACCAGTGACTGATTGCCTTCAAAGTTTTCGGACATGGCGGCATCTTGATGCCAGGTCATGACGATCTTGCGATAACTGAGCTTCCAAATGCCGTTACGTTTCTCGAGCTTATCCAGGTAACGACCGATATACGTCATTTCTGTGTCGTCCGGCCGCCGATGATGCGCGGTCAGATAAGATTCTGCGCTCGCCTTGTCGCCATCAAGAAAAATCAGCGTATTGGATATCTGATGCTGGGTATTCACAAAATTCTTAAGCCCGCCCGGCAGCGCCTCCAGAAACGGATAGGCAGGCCCCTTGTAGCCACCATAATCCAACTCTGAATCCTCCCAGCAGGTTGATTTCAGAATATCCGCATCCGCGCGATCAACGCCGCGTGCATACATGTGAATGATCTCGGTAATCGCCATCCGATCTGCCATAACTTCAAGTGAAGGTACCTGGCCAACGGTTTGTTGTTCTTTCGTCATATCACACTCCTGTTTTGTCTGCTTCCTGAACGGTAATCGCACCCATATCCACGAACAGGCCGTTACGATCTGCGATCACCTCACCTCCACCATCCACCACAATTACGGCGCCATTAACAAAGCTCGCCTCGTCCGAGCTCAAAAATGCCACTGCATTGGCGATGTCCTCCACACGTCCGCCGCGCCCCATCGGGTTATTGCTGCCGATAACCTTGGTCGCCTCGTCCAGGTTTCTGTGATCACCCACGGCAAGCCTTGCGGTCAGACCGGTCACGGTACCTCCCGGGCAAACCACATTACAGCGAATACCTTTGGGACCGAGTTCCGGGGCAACAGATTGCGATAGACCGATAACACCATGCTTCGCTGCCGTATAAACGTGTGGCCCAAGACCCGGCCTGACGCCCGCTGTCGATGCCGTATTGATAATGACGCCACCGCCACTGGCCTGCATGGCCCGGGTCGCCTGCTTAATGCCAAAAAAGACACTGGTCAGCAGCACATCCATTGTCCGGTGCCACCCATCTGCAGAGATATCAGCAATGGGGCCAACACTGCCAAGAATACCCGCATTGTTAAACATGATGTCCAGCTTACCGAAGGTTTGTACTGCCAGATCAACCGCCGCCGCCACATCCTCTTCTCTGGCAACATCAGCGGCAATCGCGACGCAGGCATCACCCAACTCTGCCGCGATCGCTTCCGCCTGCGCCAGCTGCAGATCAGCAATCACACAACGCGCTCCCTCGCTGACAAATTTTCGTGCTGTACCTTCACCGATGCCGCTGGCACCACCCGTGATTACAGCCACCTTTCCTTCCAGTCTGCCCGTCATCTGATTCTCCTCTCTGACTATTCCTGTGTTTGAACGCGGTTGTTAACCACGGCGTTGATTACATCTGTCTCGTTGCGGACCGTCAACACCACCGCTAAGCTGGCCTCGATCTAACTCGCGGAGTTCCTCCATGTTACGGCATGTCCTGTATTTTCTACTGTTCAGCGCGACATTGCTGACCAGCACCCAAACCCTGGCCGAACGACCAAAGATCGGTCTGGTTCTGAGCGGCGGCGGCGCCCGGGGTGCTGCCCATATTGGTGTGCTGAAAGTGCTTGAGGAAAACCGTATTCCCGTCGACTACATTGCGGGGACCAGCATGGGTTCAATTGTCGGGGGCCTCTATGCCAGCGGCATGAAAGCATCTGAGATTGAGCAGGTCATGTACCAGATGGACTGGGATGACAAACTCTCTGACGCACCGGATCGCGCTGACACCCCCATGGTGCGGAAAGAGATCGAAGATCATTTTTCCGTTGAAGGCCGGCCGGGCATCAGAGGCGGTGAAGTGCTTCTACCCAGGGGCTTCATCCAGGGACAAAAAATTCTACCAGAGCTGCAGCGCTTGACCGCACATGTCGACCACATCAGAGACTTCGCGCGCCTCCCAATTCCATTTACTGCGGTGGCAACAGACATTGTGACCGGCAAGATGGTGCTGCTTGATCGCGGCGAACTGGCGGTTAGCATGCGCGCCAGCATGGCGGTACCCAGTATCTTTGCACCGGTAAAAGTCGGCGAGGCGCTGTTGGTCGATGGCGGCCTGACCAACAATCTACCCGTCGATATCGTAAAAGCCATGGGTGCCGATATTATCATCGCTGTCGATATCAGCTCGCCCTACCTGTCCAGAGACGAAATGAACAACGTGCTGGATGTCACCTCACAGCTGACCAATATTCTGACCCGGGTGAACGCCGACGAGCGCCTCGCGATGTTGACTGACAACGACATTCTGATCGTGCCGGCGCTGGGCGATATCGGTTCCGGCGACTTCCACCGCGCCGAAGACGCTGTACCCATCGGCGCCATGGCGACTGAAGCCCAGTTGCAATCGCTGGCAGCGCTGCAGCTCAATAATGATGACTATGATCAGTACCTGCTGGCCCGCGCTCAGATCCCGGAAACTTCAAGGATTATCAATCGGGTTGCCGTGACCCACAATTCCAACCTGGATGACGACATCATCAGGGGACTGGTGAAAACCAAAGCGGGAGAAAACCTGTCGCTTGAAACCGTCGAGCAGGACATTAAGGACATCTATGCCCTGGGCAACTTCGAATCTGTGGCCTACTCATTGGATCACACCGCCGACGGCATAGATTTGACGCTGGATGCCGCGGCAAAGAGTTGGGGGCCGAACTATCTCTATCTGGGACTGGAAATGTCAGGAGACCTCACCGGGAACAACCTGATCAACCTGTCCACTGGCTACTCGCGCGAGGAAATCACCAAAAAGGGTGGCATCTGGACCACAATGGCTACCATCGGCGATGAGCCGGCCCTGGCTACCCATCTGTACCTGCCGATGACTGGCAAACTAGGTCCGTTTGTTTCTATGACCGCCGGTTACGAGAGCCTGGATCAGTCGATTTTTGAAGACGATGAGCAGATCGCTGAATATCGACGTAAACAATTTAATACCAGCATCGCAGCTGGCTGGGAATTCAACCAGAGAGCAGTCATTCAACTGGGTATTGACCGCATTCACGGCAAGGCAGAAAGGCTGGTTGGTGACTTTGGATTACCTGAACCCGAGTACGACGACGGCGGTCTCTATCTCCAGTACAAGTACGATTCATTGGACAATCCGGATTTTCCATCAGCGGGTACGGCGCTCAACCTCTGGGCACGCAAGGCTTTCGAGGAGCTGGGTGCAGATCAGAGTTACGAGCAATACCAGCTACAATTCGGCAAGGCGTTGGCCTTTAACAACCATAGGCTGGTACTTTCGCTGCACGCAGGCATCACGGAGGGTACCTCAACCATCGCGGGCCTTTATCGAATTGGTGGCGGTCCCCTGTTGCTGGGACTCCAGCATGGCCAGCTTATCGGCGATAACATGGCGGTCGCCCAGATTTACTATTATAAAGAGTATGAGCCGTTTCCCTTTCTGTCCGGCTATATCGGCGGCCTGCTGGAATACGGCGGCGTCTATGAGGACCGGTCTGAGTTGTTCAATGGCGATTCTATTACCTCGGGCGCGATCTGGTTCGCCTTCGATACACCTGCAGGACCACTACAGGTAGGCCTCGGAGGCACCGATGATGGCGACGTAACCTACTTCACCAGGATCGGGCATCTGTTTTAACTAACTTTTAACCAAACTTTTAACCAAACCGGGGATAGTGAATACTGGGAAGATCTTCCTTGGAGGCTATCCCATGATCAGACTGGTTTTTGCACTTAGGCGGTTGCCTTCACTGAGTCGCGCCGAGTTTCAGGCATACTGGCGTCATCAACACGGACCATTGGTTGCCAGCGTCGCTGGAGATCTGGATATCTTCCGATATGTTCAGACCCATACCCTGGATGACCCCGCCAACGGGGCGGTGCAAAGCGCGCGCGGCAATATGGAGCCTGAATACGATGGTGTTGCAGAACTCTGGTGGGAAAACGAGAAGTCACTCACAGCAAATCTGCAAAACGCGGCAGCCCAAAGCGCCTCAGCCGCGCTGCTGGCAGATGAAAAAAAATTTATCGACCTGCCAAACTCACCGCTCTGGTTTGCCTACGAATACCCCCAGATCAACCCAAGTCCCGAAACCATCGTTGCCCGCACAAAATCCAGCGTGGTCCGCGTCTTTTTTCCGTTGCGGCACCAGATGTCCATGTCCGAAACAGACGCCCGACACTATTGGCTCACCCACCATGGCCCGATTGTCAGATCCCATGGTGCCGCCACCGGCACCCTGTGTTACCGGCAGGTTCACCGCGCAAATTCCCCAATGGACGAGGGATTGAGAGCGGCACGCGGCACCACGGCGGAACCTTACCTCGGACATGCGGAAGCCTGGATTGATCGCGCGAGAATTCAGACACCCGAGTCGAAGGCCGCCAATGCCGCCTTCATTGAGGATGAACACAACTTTATCGATATGGCGCGCTCAACCATTTTTTTTGGCAAGGAACACACTATTATCGATAAGCGCTGAGAAAGCTTACAATTAAGTACTTCCAATCAGGGTAAAAACTGGGCAGGATGCCCGCGCTCAATCGGAGAGAAACCAAATGCGTTTACTAATCATTCTAAGCATGCTCTTGTCTTTTTCGGCTTTCGCTGAGGAAAATGAGGGTTTTACCATCTATCCACATGTCGGCCAGACCTTCTACTCCGGCAGCAGTGACCTGGATGACGACAGCCACATTGGCCTTGGCGTCGGTTATCGTTTTGATAACCCCTGGGCCCTCGAATTCACCTATTTAGAAGGCGACGCGGAATCTGATATCCCGGGGTTCGGTGATATCGACGCGGAAACCTACCATCTGGGCGCGCTGTATCATCTGGGGGCCCGAGACGCACTACAGCCCTTCCTGTCTTTCGGCTTCGGCGCTTCCGATCTGGACGTCCCCGTCGGCGATGATGACGAGTTCCAGGTGAACGTCGGCGCCGGTCTTAAATGGTTCTTCACCGACAATGCCTCGCTTCGAAGTGACCTCCGCTTTTTCCAGGGTAACAACGCGGATGCCATAAACGCTGCGGTTTCTGTCGGTCTTCACTACGCCTTTGGTGGTCAAAAAAGTGAAGCCCCAGCCCCGGCACCCGCTGCCGTAGATGGCGATGCGGATGGCGATGGCGTTCTTGACAGCATGGATCAATGTCCCAATACCCGCACGGGAGTTGATGTCGACGCCAACGGCTGTGCCAAGGATTCTGACGGCGATGGTGTGGTCGACTACATGGATGATTGCCCCAATACAACCGACCGGAAAGCGCGCATCGATGGCCGTGGTTGTTATATGAAGCTGGCCCAAAAAATTGATATCACACTCAACCTTGAGTTTGACTTCGATTCCGCAAAAGCTCGTGCTGAGCACGGTCCAGAAGTTGAAAAGGTTGCAAAAGTCATGCAGGAATATCCCGGCACAAGTGTCACCATGGCCGGCCATACTGACAGCCAGGGACCAGAAGCCTATAACCAGGGGCTCTCTGAGCGTCGAGCGAAGACTATCGCCGGCATGCTGACGGAGCAGTTTGATATCGACGCCGATCGCATATCAACCGTTGGCTATGGTGAATCTCAACCGGTCGCAACCAATGATACCCAGGCCGGTCGTCAGGAGAACCGTCGCGTGGTAGCTCATGTCGAGGGCGAGACCGAAGAACTGGAAATGAAGTAAGGCGTTAAAATACGCCGCCTTCTTCCAACCATGTCGCGCAATCCGGGGTAAGCACCTTATCCCGGGTCGCGCGGTACATGGCCAGGTCCTCACTATCCAGCACATCCCGCCAACGCCCGTTGGTACCTTTGTTAATGAATGTTGCCTGACCGCCTTCGAAGGCCTGGGGCTCGTCCTTTGTTGCTGCTGAGGCGACCACCGCCTGCGCTTTTACCCGCTTGAACGACACCGCCTCGGCAATCCGCAGCACCTGCTCATCGCTGACATCGTGTTCAATAAAATCGGCAATGCGACGCACTGTCGCCGGCGTATCAGCAAGCATGTCTGCGTAGTGAAGAAACAAAAAATTCGGGCGTTGACGATAATCCCAGTAACTCTGCGTATGGTGCATATTGGACCAGAACGGATAACCCTCCTGCTCCCAGTCAAACCATCCCCTGCTGATCCAGTCTTTCCAAAGTTGCTTAACATCGCCACTAAAACGCGGCATCTGCGGCTGTCCGTCCCAGGCAAGCATCGTGTAAAAGAAATCCGTATACGCGCCATAGTGGTTCAGCAGAGACATAAACACATCTCTTGGATCTCGCGCCACGATCAGGTATTTGACCGATTCGTGGTAAGGCAGACCGTCGAGAGGCAGATGACTCTTGAGAAACCGCCGATGCGTCATTGCCTCAAGCTGTTTGCCGAGCGCATCTTTCGGCACTGGTATAAACCGGGCATCAACCCAGGGTGATACTTCTCCGATTTCCGGAAACTGTTCATCCTCATAGGTATCCCGAATGAGCAGGTTGTACATGATCTGCTGGGTAAATGTGGTGCCACACTTATACGAGGTTGTGATCACAATATCGTCGGCGCGGGGCTGGAACACTTGCCATCGGGTCGAATCAAGATGGGGATTGAGATAGGTGCGTGTCACCCTGGGCAACTCGGTCATGCATCAGCTCCGATATCGGTCAACAAATCGTTTCAGGATGGTATTGGCATAATGGGTTTGTTCGCTTTGCAATGCGTCAACAATCTCGTCCGCCGCTTCAGGTGCAAAGTATCCGTGATCCCGATAGGCATGTATACGCACAGTAAACCCATCGACATCCGCTTCTGGATGGAACTGGGTTGCGTAAATGTTGTGTTTCAGGCGAAACATCTGAACCGGGCAGCGCTCTCCCTGCACCAGCAACACGGTGCCCGGCGGCAATCCATCGCAGGCTTCCTTGTGTCCCAGCAGCACTCTGAACCGGTTCGGCAGGCCGACCAGCAACGGGTCCTGGCGCCCGGCTGAAGTGACCTCAACCTCGACGCCCCCCACGGGTTCTGCAAACTTCTCAGAGATCACCGCACCACAGTAACGCCCGAGTAACCCGTTACCCGAGCAACAACCAAGAAACGGAAAGTCTCTTGCCGTCACATCGTCGAACAATACTCGGAAGTCATTTTCGATCCTGAGCTGGATCGCTGATTTCTCTGTCGCACTGATATCGAAAGGACTGCCACCTACAATAATGCCCGAATAGTCGTCCAGACTGAGGGCAGGCAGCCCACTTTGCTCTGCTCTAATCCTGACAACCTGACTGTCACGCAATCCGCCATATCGTTTGATCGCGGCCAGTTCATCATCTGCCGTGACATCCTCAGGGCGCAGTTGAATGATCAGAAAAGGCTTGGCCATGATTGTCCGTCACAATGTTCTCGGAGCAGGCATAATACTGTCATGAGACGCACACTGACATCGTTACCTTGCCTCGCCGGCGCACTCATGGTTCTGCTGACGTGCAGCCCGTGGGGGAACGCACTGCCGATTGAAGTCGATAACCCTGAACCGATCAGTTACCAGATTAGCCCAAAATTCGGGGATCTCGATGACATCGCGGAGCGCGGTATTTTGCGTATTCTGGTGACCCACAGTCAGACCGATTTCTTTTTTGATCAGGGCAGAATCAGAGGCATCCAGTATGAAATGGCGCTGGCTTTCCTGAAACACATCAACGAAGGACGCACCAACCGCTTTCATGCCAGCGAAGCCAATCGTATTTTCCCGCAGTTTATCCCGGTAGCTTTCGCTGAACTCATCCCGGCGCTCAAGGCGGGTAGAGGAGATATCGCAGCAGCCTTCCTGACCATGACACCGGAAAGACAGTCAGCGGTGAATTTTGTCAGCCCACAAGGCAGAGATATCGCGGAGGTCATCGTCGCACACAAGGATGCTGAGCCCATAAAACGTCTGGCGGACCTGTCTGGCAGATCCGTTTACGTTCTGAGAGGAAGCTCCTATGAAACCCATCTGCACCAGCTCAACAAAATGCTGATACTGAACGACCTTGCGCCGATCACCATACACGAGGCAGACCCACAACTGCTGACGGAAGACATATTGGAGCTGACCAATGCCGGTATCATCGACTATACGGTTGCCGACGACTACAAGGCAGAACTTTGGCAGAACGTCCTGCCGAACATCAGACTTCAGCGCAACGCGCGTATCACCGAAGATCAGAAAGTCGGTTGGGCGATCAGAAAGTCGTCACCTCTGCTGGAAGCGTCACTTAACGAATTCACGGCCGAGGTAAAAAAGGGCACCTACCTGGGCAACCTGCTGTTTCGGCGTTATTTCGAATCAACGCGCTGGATCGACAACCCGCTCTCCCAGCAGGATCGACAAAATTTTGATCGCCTGATCGCCCTGTTCACCGTCTTTGGAGAGCAATACCGTTTTGACCCCCTGGCACTGGCGGCGCAGTCTTATCAGGAATCGCGCTTTGATCAAACCAAACGGTCGCACCGTGGTGCCGTTGGTGTGATGCAGCTTTTGCCCAGCACCGCACGGGACCCCAACGTTGGCATCCCCGATATCGACGATTTGGAAAGTAACATCCATGCCGGGACCAAGTATCTGGACTTCCTGAGAACCCGGTACTTTTCAGCTCCCGAAATCGATCCGGCCAATCAGCGTCTGTTCGCCTGGGCCGCTTACAACGCGGGCCCGGCCAGTATCGCCCGAACCAGAAAAGCCGCAGAAGAAAGCGGACTTAATCCCAACGTCTGGTTTGGCAATGTCGAAACCATGGCAGCCAAGATGATCAGCCGGGAGCCCGTACGCTACGTCGCAAGTATCTACAAGTACTACACGGCCTATCGGCTTATGGAACGGCAAAACCGGGAACGCAAGGCCGCACTGGAAGCGGTTCTGGACGAAAGCTGAAGCCGAATACCCCCAGGGCTTTTTTCGGTATGATGACGCGATGAAGCTTATAAAGTTGCTGGCGCTAGGATTGGCAGGTCTGCTGGTTAGCTGTGCCGAAGAAATTCCCGAAGAGGAATCCATTCGTGTGGTGTACACGCCAGTCATCGAAAAAGATGTCACGATCTATGGCACCTATATTGGCCGCACTGAAGCTTCCAAGCGCGTTGTTGTTAACGCCAGGGTTGATGGATTTCTCGAGGAAATAGCCTTTGTTGAAGGCAGTGTCATCGATGCCGGTAAAACGCTATACAAGATAGACCCACGCCCCTATCAAGCCAACGTAGATCGCATGCAGGCTATTCTCGCCAGCCGGGAAGCCAGCCTGGGCAAGTTTCAAAGAGACGTTGAACGCATTGGCCCGCTGTTTGAAGAAGATGCCGCCAGCCAATTGGACTTTGATACCGCGGTTTCCAACGCCGAACAAGGTGCGGCGGCGGTACGCCAGGCCGAAGCCGAGTTACAGCGAGCTCAGCTGGAACTGGAATACACTGAACTGGTTGCGCCTATTGCCGGCGTGATCGGCGCCAGCGAGGTTGATGTCGGCGCACTGATTCGAGCCAACAACAGCACACCTCTGACCATTGTCAGTCAGATCGACCCGATTTACGTGAACTATGCCATGTCGGCTCTGGACTACCTGAACGCCAGGCGACGAATCTCGAGTTACTGGGAAGACAGACTGCACGAACAACAGGGTAAGGCGCTCGAAGGTCGGGTATCAATTACGCTACCTGACGAATCCACTTACCGCTTTGAAGGCGTGGTTGGTTTTACCGACCCGCAGGTTAATCCGCAGACCGGTACTTTCGCCGTCCGGGCAATTCTGCCGAATCCAGATAAAGAGCTTTTGCCCGGGCAATACACGCGAGTAAAAATGCCGCTTGAAATCCGGGAGAATGCGCTGCTGATCCCTGAAGAATCAACGGTGATTGAGCAAGGCGGCGTATATGTCATGGTGGTGCTACCTAACAACCGGGTTGAGCGGCGCCTGATCTTCGTTGGACCGATCATTGATGGTGAAATGATCGTGGAAAATGGCGTCGGCCAGGGCGAGCGAATCATCGTCCACGGTATCAACAAAGTCCTCCATGGATCCCTGGCTGATCCGGTTACGCTCGCCGACTACGAAACAGAACTGAAGGCAGCCGAGCGGGCGCAGATACAGGATTCCCCTTCGACCGAACCTGACACTGTGAGCAACGAGTGATTTCAAGGTTTTGCATAGATCGACCGATCTTTGCATCGATCATCTCGATCGTTATTGTACTTGTAGGTTTAATATCTGTTATTTCACTGCCTATTGATCAGTACCCGGACATCACACCGCCCGCGGTTTCGATTTCTGCGTCTTTCCCTGGCGCTACCGCCACCAGCGTCGAACAGTCCGTTGCTGCACCCATTGAGAAACAACTCAACGGCGTGCCAAACATGATCTACATTGAGTCCAATTCAAAAAACAACGGCAGCGCCAAGGTGACGGTCACCTTTGATGTCGGCACCAATGTCGACCTCGCCGCAGTTGACGTCCAGAACGAAGTAAAACTTGTTGAACAGGACCTGCCGGTTGATGTCATGCAGGAGGGCGTGTCGGTCGAAAAGCTGGCTAACGTCGAACTAATGAAGATCGCCATTCGCTCTGATGATCCAAAGTTTGACGAGATCTACCTGTCCAACTACATGAGCATCAACATTCGGGACGAGATAAAGCGAATTCCAGGGGTCGGCAGAACGCGTAACAATGGTTCCCGGCGCTATTCCATGCGGATCTGGCTGAAGCCTGACCTGATGGCCGCTTACAGTCTGACAACCACCGATGTTATGAGTGCTGTAAAGGAGCAGAACATTGCAACCGCAGCGGGCACGATTGGCGGTCAGCCTGCCAGTGAAGAGGTGAACCTTACCTACCCGATTTCAGCTCAGGGAAGACTGCAGACCGCGGAGGAATTCGGCGCCATCATCGTCCGCGCAGACGCTGATGGTGCCATGGTGCGGCTCCGGGACGTTGCCCGGGTTGAGCTTGGCGCCAGCGCTTACACACTCGATTCTCGCCTGGACGGAGGACCGGCTGCGGTCCTTGGCATTTATCTCTTACCCGGCGCTAACGCCCTGGAAGTCTCTCAACGTGTACGGGAAAAAATGGCGGAGCTGGAAGCGAGATTCCCGGACGGCTTAGAGTCGCTGGTGATCTATGACAGTGCCGAATTTATCGAACAATCCATCAGCGAAGTCATCGTCACGCTGATTGAGGCCTTGATCCTCGTAATGCTGGTGGTGTACCTGTTTCTGCAGAATTGGCGCACTACGCTCATTCCCAGCCTTGCGGTCCCTGTTTCCGTTATCGGCACCTTTATTGCGATGCTTGTTATGGGCTTCAGTCTTAATACGGTGAATCTGCTGGCACTGGTGCTGGTCATCGGCATCGTAGTCGACGACGCCATCGTGGTGGTCGAAAATGTCGAACGACTGATGAACGAGGAAGGCTTATCTGCCCGGGACGCCACTATCAGGGCAATGAACGAGTTAACCGGCGCACTGGTCGCGACCTCCCTGGTCCTGGCGGCAGTATTTGTACCTGTTGCGCTGCTCCCGGGTATCACCGGCATTCTTTACCGGGAGTTCGCCGTCACCATCACCGTTGCGGTACTGCTTTCAACCGTGGTGGCGCTGACCCTGTCCCCGGCCCTGTGTGCGATTCTGATGCGCAGGGAAGATGCCACACAAAAAAATATCGTCTTCAGGACAATTGATCACTGGCTGGCACAGGGATCAGAAAAATTTGGTGGCATTGTTGGCCTGACACTACGCCATGCCAAACGTACCCTGCTGCTATTCGGGTTGATGGGCGGCGCCTCCTACCTGTTGATGAGCAGTGTGCCCAGCAGCTTCATGCCAGTCGAAGACAAGGGTCTGTTCTATGTGGATATGGAGCTCCATCAGGGGTCGAGCGTTAACAGAACCAAACCGGTACTGCATCGCGCTGAAAAGTTTGTGATGGATCATCCAGCGGTCAAACACGTGTTTACGCTGGCCGGTGAAAACCGGCGTTCCGGCGGCAATGAAGCGAACGGGCAAATGGAGATTATCCTCAAGTCCTGGGAAGAGCGCTCACCCATGGGCTACACCGTAGACAAAGTGGTTGAGGAGGTCAGGCGAGAACTCAATACCTACCCCGAGATCGTGGCGCAGGTGTCACAACCACCAGCGATCGCCGGACTGGGACTGGGCAGCGGTGTTGATCTTGTATTGCAGGACAGGACCGGCACCAATTGGGAAGGACTACTTGAGGCGTCCGATCTCATTATTCAGAAGGCGAATCAGCACCCCGTACTGGCCGGTGTTGCCAGTCCAGTGAAACCTGAAACGCCAGAACTTTTCCTGAAGGTCAATCGCGGCGAAGCCAAAGCGCTGGGTGTACCGCTGAAAGATATCTACGGCACCATGCGAACTTATACGGGGTCCTCGGTTATCAACGACTTCAACCTCTATGGCCGGGTCTATCGAGTCAGGGTTCAGGCCGAAGAAGAATTCCGCATGCGGCCTGATGCACTGCAGTACTACTATGTGCGTTCCAGTTCAGGGCGAATGGTGCCGCTGTCGGTACTCTCATCCATTGATTACTCCACCGGCCCCGCTGCTATCGATCATTACAATATGTTTACCGCCGCCAAAATATCCGGTGATCCAGATGCGGGATACTCAACTGGCCAAGCCATCAGCGCGATGAAAGCGGTGCTGGACAACAATTTGCCACCGGGCATCGGCTATGAATGGACCGGACTTACCGCTCAGGAAGTCTCATCCGGTGGCGAGGCCGCGATCGCTATGGTGCTCGCTGTGGTGTTCGTCTATCTGTTCCTGTGCGCACTCTACGAAAGCTGGACCGTACCTATCTCGGTCCTGTTGATTGCGCCCGCCGCTATTTTCGGCGCGCTGGTTGCAGTCGCGCTGCGGGGCCTTGAAAACAACATCTTTTTCCAGGTCGCCATGGTTGCGCTGGTCGGCATGGCTGCGAAGAACTCTATTCTTATCGTCGAGTTTGCCAAACAACTCGTCGAAGAAGGTCAGTCTTTTTCAGAGGCGGCCCTCGAATCCGCAAAACAGCGGTTCCGACCAATCATGATGACCGCCATCTCGTTTATCTTTGGCGTCATGCCGCTGGTTTTATCTTCCGGCCCCGGTGCAGTAGCCCGACAGTCAATTTCCACAGCTGTACTGGGCGGCATGGTGCTGGCAACCACCATCGGTATTGTACTGGTCCCGTTGTTCTTTGTGATCTTCGGGAAACTCGATAGCAGGCTCAAAGCAAAAGCCGGTCTTGAACCAGCAATTGCGGACGGTAGCTCATGAAGCTGACCAGGCTTCTGCCTATCCTGCTGATCACCAGTTGCATGGTGGGGCCCGACTATGAACAACCGGAGGTCGCCACAACCGACCACTGGCATGTTGATACAGATTATCGTGAAGAAGGTAGTACGTCGTTAAGAGATCTGGCCTGGACGGACATATTCGCAGATGAACAACTTAAGACTGCGATCGAAGCCGCGCTGTTGAACAACCGCAACATGCTGATTGCAATGGAGCGCATCGCGGCCGCCAGAGCGACATCCACCATTAATCGTGCGCCTTTGTTCCCCAGCTTCGATCTGGAGCTTCACGGCGAACGTGAGGATGAGTCGGCCCTCACAAACGTCCCCGCAGAAATGGCAGACGAATTCAGGTTGTCTCCAAGTATCGCCTGGGAAATCGATCTGTGGGGCGGCATCAGACGAGCCAGTAACGCGGCCTATGCGGAATATCTCGCGGCGGAATATGGGGCGCAGGCGGTCAGACTGAGCCTGATTGCAGATGTTGCTCTCGCCTATTTCGAACTACAGGGCATCCAGGCTCGCCTGCAAATCAATCAACGCACACTCGCGGCGCGAGAGCGAGCACTCGACATCGCGCATAAACGCCACAAGGGCGGCCTGACTTCAAAACTTGAAGTCATTCAGTCCGATGTGGAAGTTGCCGATACGCGATCACAGATCCCTCAGGTCGAGCAAAGTAAACTGATCGTCGAGAATCAGTTGGCTGTACTGATGGGTATGCCCCCCACCCACCTGAAAATGGCACGTGAACTTGAAGACCACGTTATTCCGGCAAGCGTCACTGCGGGGCTATCAGCCGACCTGTTATCGCGGCGACCGGATATTATGCAAAGTGAGCAAAACCTCATCGCCGCCAGTGAACGTATCGGCGTCGCCAGGGCACGACTATTGCCGAGCATTGCCCTCACCGGTTCACTCGGCTATGAAACAGAAGATTTTGGGGACCTACTCGATAGTGACGGCAAGACCTGGCTGGTGGAACTCGACATCGTGCAACCGTTGTTCTACTCCGGCGCGCGCAGAGCGGAACTGTCCCTTGCAGAGAGCCGCTATAACCAGGCCCGGCTGGCGTATCAACAGGTTGTGCTTGAAGCGCTTCAAGAAACGTCGAACGCACTGAATCAGTTTCATAAAGCAACCGAGACGCTCGATGCATTGCTTCATCTGGAAGCTGCTTCGGCTGAATATCTCAGGCTTGCGGAAAAGCGGTATCGAAACGGCGTACTCGCCTATATCGATGTACTGGATGCACGTCGGCAACTGTTTGACGCGCAAATCGACGTCAGTCTAGCGAGACAGGACCAGCTGTTCGCGATGGTGCTCCTTTACAAGGCCGTTGGTGGCGGTTGGTCGCCAGAGGACATTGAGGCTATCGCGGAATCAGGATAGCCCGGTGCCTGCAACCGGAAGACTCAACCGGTGTATCGTTTCACCAACTGACGACCCAGGGCCATCATGTGCACCTGATCCGGGCCATCTGCCTGACGGCACCATCTGGCATAGTTAAATGCTTCGGCCATCGGGTAATCACCCGTCAGACCACCAGCGCCGTGAATCTGCATACAGCGATCAATAACGTTTTGCGCCATCAGCGGCACAGATATCTTCGAAGCTGCAATCAGATCGCGCGCATCCTTGGCACCCACTTCGTCCATGCGCCTGGCTGTCTTCAAGGTCAACAATCTGGCCTGCTCAATGTCGGCAAAAGATACGGCGATATCCTCAAGAACAGATTGATGTTCCGAAAGCTTTCGCCCGAAAGTCTCACGCGTAACAGAGCGTTTGCACGCCAGTTCAAGCGCGCGCTGGGCACTACCAATGAGCCGCATGCAATGATGGATACGGCCAGGTCCAAGCCTGCCTTGGGCAATCTCAAAACCGCGGCCTTCGCCCAGCAGGATATTCTCTTCCGGAACCCTGACATTGTTGAAGACGACTTCGGCGTGACCCAATGGGGCATCGTCGTAACCCAGGGTTGTGAGCGGCCGAATCACTTCGACGCCGGGGGCATCTTTAGGCACCAGAATCTGGCTCTGTTGCAGGTGCCGGTTCGGATTTTCAGGGTCTGATTTACCCATCACAATAAAAATCTTTGTCCGTTCGTAAGGCGCATTAGTAATAAACCACTTACGGCCATCAATAACGTATTCGTTGCCTTCGCGCCTGATAGCCGTTTGCACATTGGTGGCATCGCTGGAGGCAACGTCCGGTTCGGTCATACAGTAAGAAGAACGTATTTCACCTTCCAGTAGCGGCTCAAGCCACTGAGCCTTTTGCTTTTCAGTTGCGTATTTGAGAAAGACTTCCATATTGCCGGTATCAGGCGCATTGCAGTTAAACGCTTCCGGGGCCCAAAGCACCCGGCCCATGATCTCAGCGAGGCCGCAATAATCTTCATTGCTCATGCCACCAAATTCTTTGGGCATCCAGAGATTCCATAAGCCCGCCGCTTTCGCTTCGGACTTGAGCGACTCCATCAGCGGCACAGTACCAAAACGATCGGGCATACTGTTCAGTTGCTCGTGATAGAGCGCTTCGTTTGGATAAATGTGTTGCTCCATAAACTGCTGAAGCTGGTCGGTAATCTGCTCAATGCTCATTGACGGTTCCAATCTGATACAGAGGGCGACGATAGAGACTCTGAAGCAGCAAGACAATTGATGTTCAGCGGGATGATTGGACGCCATAAACAGCCACATAAAGCTTTGACGAAGCAACGCTTTCGGGGTCGCCCCGCGAACAAATTCAGACCACTTACGTCTGCTTTATCCGTTAGAATGTGCCGAAAATAACCCGGACCTGCGCCATGGCTAATAACACACCACCTAACCCTGCAATGGATCAGGCGGTCGATGTTGCTGTTCGACTGTTGCTACTCGGTTTTCTTGTTTACACCTGTTACCAGATTATTCAGCCGTTCATTGGCCTGATCGCCTGGGGCGCAATTCTTGCGACCGCTGTTTATCCGATGTACAAAAAGCTGGTTCCCCGCCTCGGCAACAAACAGGGACTGACGGCCACCCTGCTGGTCATCGTGACGCTGCTGCTATTGATTGTGCCGGTGTATGAAATGACGATCTCCTTCGTTGAGACCATGCGATCCATTAACCAGCGGTTCGAAGCGGGCACCTTAAGTATTCAGCCACCAAACAGTTCTGTCGCGGATTGGCCGATTATCGGCGAGCGATTGTTTGCCGCCTGGTCACTGGCTTCGGAAAGTCTGGAAGACCTGGTCCTGCAATACGAAGATCAGATCGCAGGGCTCAGCCAGCGAGCGATTGGTCTTGTTGCCGGCTTCGGGGGTACCGTCGGCAGCTTTATCATCTCCACGATTATTGCCGGTGCTTTCCTTGCTTTCGCCGCCGAGTGCTACGACTACACGGTGAAGGTACTTAATCGGCTGATGGACAGTCGCGGCCAGCATTTTACCGACCTCGGCACCGCAACCATTCGCAGCGTTGCCCAGGGCGTCATCGGTATCGCCCTGATTCAGGCAATTGCTTCGGCCCTTGGCCTGGCGATTATGGACGTCCCCGCCTACGGCGTCTGGGTTCTGGCAATTCTTGTGCTCGCCGTTGTCCAGCTACCACCGTGGCTGATACTGGGACCAATCGCCGTTTGGATTTTCTCTGTCTACGATACGGTGCCAGCGACCATCTTCGCGGTCTATGCATTAATCGTTAGCTTTAGCGACGCCATCTTGAAGCCCATGTTTCTGGGAAGAGGCCTGGATATTCCCATGCCAGTCATTCTACTGGGCGCGATTGGCGGGCTTATCCTGATGGGCATACTGGGACTTTTTATTGGCGCCATTGTGCTCGCTATCGGCTACACCATGTTCAGCGAATGGTTGCAAAAACCCGATACCGAAGACCCAACCACCCAGGCAACAGAACATGAGTGACCAAAACGACGAATCGCTCAAGCCCGAGACAGTCGAAAACACCGCAGCGCCCGCTGAAACGGCGAGTCAGCCTGAAGATAGCAGCGACCAGGCACTGGTCCGGAAGCTGACAGTTCGCATCGGGATTGTCTGCCTTGTTCTGCTTACCTGGTACATCGCCGCAGACAGACTCACGCCCTCAACGTCACAGGCCCGGGTCCATGCCAATGTCGTCCCGATTTCGCCGCAGGTATCCGGCTTCGTCACTGAAGTGGATGTGGCGATGAACCAGATTGTTGAACAGGGCCAGCTATTGCTGAAAATCGATCCTGATAACTACGCTCTCGCTGTCAGGCAGGCTGAAGCGGACCTGGAGCAGGCCGGCCAGAATGTTGGCGCAACAACAGCAGATGTCACGGTCGCACAGGCCAGCCTGGTTGAAGCCAAAGCCAAACTTCGCAGCACGGAATCGCGATCAAGCCGGATCATTGCGATTGAGGATACCGGCGTTGCAACACAGGCTGAAGTGGATCGCGCCAAGGCAAATCTTGCCAGCGCTCAGGCCAGAGTGGCCGAAGCCGAGGGACAGCTACAAAGAGCCAAGGAAAATCTTGGTAAGGCCGGCACAGATAACCCGGCTATCGTCGGCGCGATGACTCGCCTTGAAAAGGCGCAACTGGATCTGGAAAGGTCTCACCTCAAGGCACCGGATTTCGGCGTTGTAACCAATGTTCGTGTGCATGAAGGCTATTTCGCCAATATTGGCCAGCCACTTATGACGTTTATCTCTGCTGACAATTTGTGGATTGAAGCCTACGTCCGCGAAAACAACATCGAAAACATCGATAACGGCGACACTGTTGAATTTGTGCTGGATGCGATGCCGGGTGTGGTACACCGCGGCAGCGTCAGCAGCATCGGCTTTGGTATCTCAGATGCCAACAACAGCTCAGTCGGCCAGCTCTCGAAAGCGGAACAGTCAACCGGCTGGTTACGAGATCCGCAGCGATTCCCGGTTATTGTGGCAATTCCCAGAGACACTACCAAGGGTAATGTCAGGGAAGGCGGACAGGCAGATGTCATCATCTACACGGGCGGCAATATCGTCATGAATGCCATCGCCTGGTGCTACATTCGTGCCATCGCCTTACTGTCCTATCTCTACTAGCCAATCGGCCGCGTTCCTTGCGTCTCAGTAACCTCAGCGACAACCAGCGCCGGATCGTTCGCTTTGTCCTGGCGATCACCACCGGCTTTACTGTGGCGCAACTCTTGAACTGGCAACTGTCCTACATGGCACCCATCCTGTTATCGATGATCATGACTGGACCAAACATTGATCTGAAGACCGGCGCGCTCTTCTTCGGTGTGATTGTTGGCGGCTCACTGCTGGGCATGGTCTTGTCGATGACCGTGGTGAATTACCCACTGGTTTGTCTGCTGGTGTTAACGCTGCTGCTGATGAACATTTACATCGCGGGCAACAACGGCGCTTCGCCCTTTGCGGTCATTATGGCGATCATGGGGGTGTCGATTATTCCGCTTATCGGTCTGCCTTCGATTAACCTCTCGGTCCTGCTGGTTCAGTCCTTAATGACCTCAGGCCTGATAGCGGTATTCATCGCAATGGTGTTCTTTACGCTGATCCCCACAACAGACAGTCCTGCAACCCAACAGAACAAGGGGGGGCAGGTGCTATCTTCAGAGAAAGCCGGTGTTATCAGCACGCTCGTTATGCTGCCGCTCCTGACCTACTTCTACTCTTTTTCCGCGACCAACGCGATTGTTGTCCTGGTGTTTGCAGCCATCCTTGCCCAGAACGTAGACCTGGCAACCACCAGAAAAGGCGGCGCTGTTCTGGTCCTGGCTAACGCGCTGGGCGGCCTGTGCGCCGTTGTCATCTACAACCTGCTGGTCATCGCACCGCAGTGGCCCTTTATGGTTGCCCTTGTCGCCCTCGCTGCGACTTACTTCGCGGGGAAAATATTTTCTGGCGCACCAACGGCACCGATCTACTCAACGGCTTTTACCGCTGTACTTTTACTGGTGGGAAGCAGCCTTAGCTCGGACAACAAAGATGCCGCAGATGCCTTTGCTTCAAGGATAATACAAATCTTCCTTGCCGCCGCTTATGTCGTGATCGCATTTACTTTGTTAAAAAAGCTGTCCGGTTATCTCAATCGCAACGATCAAAACCAGCCAGGCAGGACCAAGGATACTAACGCAGAAACTGGTATCATCGCAGACATCACACCTTAGGCCATTACTGCTACCAACTTCTCAGGGAGAACACATGAGACTACTAACAATTTTTTTACCGATTGCGCTACTTTTCGGTTGCGCAGCACCCGCACCGCTGATTGATTTCGACCCGTCCTATGATTTCAGCAACGACAAGACCTTCGCCTTTGTCAGCGAGAATCCACTGATTCGCGCGGAAGGTTCGGAAGGCGGCAATCCGCTGCTGGAAGGACGACTGATGCAGATTACCGAGAACGTTATGGCTGCCAGAGGCTTTACCCGGGTATCAGATCGGGAAAGCGCTGATCTCGCCATCGGTTTCACCGTCGGCGCCAGAGACAAGATTCAGGTTAACAGCTACCCAGAACCCTATCGCGCCGGCTATGGCGGCTGGGGCTGGGGCGGCGGCTATTATTACGGCGAGAGTGTTGATGTCCGACAATACACTGAAGGGACACTGTCCGTTGATATCTACGACCCACAGAGCCGACGTCCCGTATGGCACGGCCGTGCTGTCCGAAAGATCACCAAGGATATGCAGGAAAATCCGGGTGAAGCACTGACGATTATCCTGAACGATATCTTCGCCAGCTTTCCGCCCGCTTAAGCCCGGGCATCTTCCACAATATCCTCGCGCCACAATGTCTTCGCGGTCCGCCAGGACCGCGATTTCATCAGAACTTGTAGACCAGCGTCACCGTCGATTCCGTATCGGTTTTGTCTTTACCGATAGGCACTTCAGAATTATGTCGCACCGCGACTGCCAACTTCATGGCAAGGTCACCAACGATCACGGTTTCCAAAGCGGTTTCAGAGCGGGAGGTTGTCAGATCTTCACCGATTTCGAATGACAGCGCCTGCGAAAACAGGGCATTGTCTGAAATATTCCAGGCAAGCTTGCCCGCAAGTAACACCAGCGCGTCGGTCGTGGTGTCACCGTCAGTCACTTCGATGCGTTTAACGCCCGCACCAATGTCGCCCTCGATCAGCAGATTGTCGCGCCTGAATAGGGTCTGGTTATAGCCAAACGTCAGGTCAGTCTGTGAATCAAAACCGCTGAACGCATCATCCTCATAAGCCAGTCGACTGAACAGACCCCGATCTTCATCGAGTCGATAGTCGAGACGATAAAAGAGGTAGAGTTTGTCGGCTGTGTCGTTACCATCTTCACTGGCCATAAACGTGTCCAGATGAAGCGAGTTAATCCAGGCATCCTTTTCTCGCTTGGAATCAACACGAAACTTGAAACTCTCCTGCTCCGTATTGCCCGAGGTAAAGACTGCACCCAGTTCAACGTCCGTCGACCAGAGCTTCCCTTCTTCAGCGGTCGCAACCGATGCAACCAGAGACATCAATAAAGCTACGGTTAAAGCTATTCGTTTCATATCACCCCCTTGTATTTGAGGGGGCGCATTCTACGCGATTAGCGGGCGCGAGGCATAGGCCTGGGGGTCGGCATGGGTGCGGGGATACCTGGCCGGGCTGGGAGATGAGCGGGCGGGCGATACCCGGGCGGGCGGGGCCGGACATAAACCGGCGGTCCATAATAGCCCCGGGGATAGTAACCAGGATAGCCATAGCCAACGCCGTAGCTCACCCGGTAACTGGCGCTTGTCGATACACCCGACGAAGAACAAGCAGCAACCAGCAAGAGAACCAGGAGCGGCAAGATTCTCAGCATCCTCATTGATCTACCTCCGGGTTAACCGCGAGACTTTCCGGCTGCACCGTGTATTGATAAAGCGCAACAACACCCCCCGTGGGATCCTGGACGATAGCAATGTCTCCATTCGGATTGGCATCACCTGAAAGCTGAAGCGGCTTACCCCCCAGGGATTTCGCCCGGGAGAGCGTCGCGGCAATATCTGCCACTCTCACGTAAAGTAACCAGCCTGATCGCTTCTGTTCTGGATGACCCTCAACAATACCGGCGCGCGCGTAGTCTCCGGCAACCAGCAGCTGATCGGCTTCGTTTGCTGACGCCCAGTTTCGCGCCACCGTATATCCAAGATCATCATAAAAAGCTGCTGCCAGCTGCGGACGCTTAGACCACAGCTCAATCCATATCCAGTCACCAATGTCGGCGCCTCGCTCGGGCGGATCCCCCTGCTCGGCGTCAAGCACGCCGAACACGGCACCATCAGGACCATGATAGATCCCAAATTGCCCCCGACCTTCAATCGTCAGCGGTTCAACCACAGGGGTTGCCCCCGCCTCAATCAGGCGTGTGTGGGCTGCATCGACATCACCAATAGAAACATAGCTGATCCAATGACTTCGTTCTGCGTTGTCTGCCGCATTGCGCGAAATACCACCGATTAGCTGCCCCTGATTTCTGATAACACGGTAGTTCTCGTCATAGGGACTGATCTGCCACCCGAACAACTGGCCATAAAATGCCGCAGCCGCGTCGATGTCGGTTGACACCAGATCTGTCCAGATGAACTTGCCGGGATAACGTTCACCCTCTGTGCCATCGGTAATAGAAAGGGTATCGGCCTGCGCCGATGCGAAAAACAGGACCAGGAAAATGATTCTTAACATCGCTAGATTTAACCACAGCGGGTGCCTGTGTTGCACGATTTACTAGCACTCTATAACCTTGCCCGGAGGAACCGGATGCCAAAACTATGACTGATATTGATACTTTGGATACACGCTCCGTACGAATAACTTTCGTCAACGGCGAACGTCGAAGCTACGCCTTTGCGCCAGTGTCAGACGACACGGCGACGCTGGCAGCAAGATTCAATGAATTTATGAGTCAGGGGTACATCGTATTGGAAAAGAGCGATAGCTACGTCGTTATTCCTACGTCCAGCATTTTGTCGATGGAGGTGGCGCCAAAGCCTGCTCAGACGCTACCGAACAGCGTAAAGTTCTGCACGAATACGGTGAATAGTCAGGCTTGAAGCACAACACCCTGGGTCACCACGGGAATTTCAACGCCTTCCTCATCAAGGGCCTGTTTGATTTCTCGCATCAACCGCCATCGCACCGGCCAATAAACTTCTTTCGCGACCCAGGGCCTGACGACGAAGACCATCGAGTAACCTGACATTTCATTAAACTCAATCGAAGGTGCAGGCTCATCAAGAATCTCGTCGACCCCTTCCAGTACATTGTGGATCGCGTAGCGCACACGGCCAATGTCTTCTTTAAGACCAACATGAAACTCCAGGTCAATCCGGCGTTCATGCTGCAGGGTAATGTTCTTGATAACGTCACCCCAGATCTTGTTGTTTGGGACAATCAATGTCTGGTTATCAAAGGTCAGCACTGTGGTTGAAACCAGGCTCATCTTGCTGACCTTGCCAAAAACGCCGCCTGCTTCAATGACATCACCAACATCGAAGGGTCTGTAACCAAGAATCATGATGCCAGCAACAAAGTTCGCCAGAGAATCCTGCAATGCAAAGCCAACAATAAAACCGGCGATACCGAGACCTGTCAGCAGTGCTGTGATCTCAAGCCCCATCTGCCCAAGCGCCACCAGTATCCCCAGAAAGGTGATGCCTTTGCTGGATACACTGAGCAACATGTCCTGCATCAATTTCGATACCTGCACTGTCTGGCTATCGAAACTGCGCCGAATCATATAGTTCACTGCCCGGGCGATCACTCTGAACACAGCGATGATGAAAACAAAAATGACCAGCTTGGCAAATACAGTCCCGGCATTATCTCGGGCAGAATCAAGCAATTGCAGGATCTGTTTTTTAAGAATGCTGAAAACAATCTCAGGATCAAACAAATCGCTGGTGACTTCTCCTGTCTCGAGTAGAAGCTGACGAATTTCACGTGTATCCAGGCCAAGCTCCCCCATCGAGCGAACCAGCATCGTCAGGGAGGTCAATATTGAGGCCCTCCTGATGTTCAATGCTTCTATCTGCGCATTAACTTCACCAGAAGCCCCTTCACCGCCACTGCCCACACGTATCGCTCTAATGTTCCCGTCCACAATCTGTAACTGACCGGACAAATTCGAGGCATACCTCTGGATCCGACTGATAAGATTTTCACGGTGGTTGGATGTGGACACACCGAGTTTCTCAAGCTCCTGAATCGTTCGAAGCTTCCCTTCGATCATCTGTTCCAGCCACCTAACAGTCGCTGCGATGTCCTGTTCAAACTTAACCTGCTGGATACCCGAAAGCTCATCCGTCGATGAGCGCAGCTCAGCGAGTTTCAATTCTTCCGAATCAAGGAATCGATCCAGCGCATTGCTGGTACGGACAAGATAGCTGACGACCATATCCCGGAGCTCAGCGTTTTCCTCTCCCAAGGCATTCTGCGCCTCAAGATTGGCCGCCAGTTCAAACAGGTCTTCGAGGATGTCGAGTGTTTTTTGCTGTCGCTCAAGGATCAACACCTCCAAGCGGTCTCCCGTTGAGTGTTCGATCTGATCACCGAGCACTTCAAGGTCATCAACCAATATCTGGATCTCATCGTTGATGGCTTCTGCAGATTCCTGAAGCAACTCTGTTTCTGTTTTGGGTTCAGGCACGACGGTTTCGACTTCAGCCGAACGAGGCGACACTTCCTGTGCCGGGACGGCACCGATCGAAAGCATCAGAGTTATTAGCAGACAGACTTTTTTCATGACGCGATTATACCGGCGAAAACCAGCAAATACGTCCATATTCTGTGAACTTGACCGGAGTTGTACAAACCAGGCAACCAACTTAGAATCGGCGCCTCAACAAAGGGAGAGAACCAACATGAGAATCACCTTTATCATTCTGGCTATTTTCTCACTGGCAGCCTGCTCATCAACAACACCAACAGTTCAGCAGGGTCCAGGCGCAGAAGTCACCTTCGACGGCCTTCATCGGGTAAACGACAGCAGAGCTGATAGGATTTGGATAAAACCGGATATCGATCTCAGCAAGTACGATGCCCTTATGTTCGCCTCTGCCGGCATTCAGTATTCACATCCTGATGCCAAGAGTCGCTACGACAGAAACGCCGATACGTTTCCGCTGAGTGAAAAGCAAAAGCAACTGCTAATCGATACGGTCAGCGAAGCAATGACGAAAGAACTCAGCAAGATCGAGCATTACAGCATCGCGGATACAGCAGGACCTGGGGTGCTCGAGGTAACTATCGGCCTGATGGACGTCTCTTCCAAAATTCCTGAGGACTTCTTTACCGGTCGCAGCAACATCTATCTCAACAGCCTCGGTGCCGCCACCCTGGTGGTCGAGCTGCGCGACTCACGGACCGAAGAGGCGCTGGCTCGTATGGTTGACCGCCAGCAGATTGAGCCCGTTGTCATGAGAGAAAGCACGCCGCCAGCCAACAAGATGGAAGTCAGTCGTTATGCCAGGAACTGGGGTGCACGCCTGCGTGCCGGTCTTGACGAGCTGCACGAACTCGGCTGTTTTGTCTGTAATGTGCCAGGCGATATCAAGAACTAGCGCCGTTTGCGCCTAGGGCGTTAGCACAACTTTCAGCACATCTTCCTCGTGGTTATCAAAGATCTGATAGCCACGGGGACCGTCACTGAGTGCCATCCGATGCGTAATAATCTCCGTCGGGTCGAGCCGCCCCTGCTCGATCATCGGTAGCAATCTCGGAATGTAGTATTGCGGGTTAACAATACCCGAGCGCAGGGTAATATTTTTGCCCGTCATCACCGGGAAAAAGTCGATATTCACCGTTTCACCGGCCACAACCCCGATGACCGCAACCCGGCCACCCGGTCTGACCACATCAAGCGCAACCTTCACTGTCGCCGGATTTCCTACTGCCTCAATCGCACAGTCCGCGCCGCGTCCGTGGGTTAACGCCTTCGCCACAGAATTCAGATCTTCTTTCGACGGGTTAAGCGGTCGGCAGCCCCGCGCAGCGGCTTTCGCAAGTCGCCCATCATCCAGATCAACCGCAATCACGGTGGCAGCGCCGCGGATAAGCGCTGAAAGCTGGGCGAAAACACCGACCGGTCCGCAGCCGATGACAACAACCGTGTCGCCAGGCCCGACTTCAGCAAGGTCAGCGCCCATGTAACCGGTGGGTAGAATATCGGTCAGAAACAGCGCCTTCTCGTCATCCATGCCATCAGGAATTTTAAAAATATTGGTGTCTGCAAACGGCACTCGAACGCCCTCAGCCTGACCGCCCGGGTTCAAAGGTGAACCAAAGATATTCGTGACCGGACCCATCTGCGTTGTTTCTGCACAGCCACTGTAAAGGTGATCGTCACACAATGAGCAAACCCCGCACCCGATGGTGCAGGAGACCAGCACCCGATCGCCTTTACTGAAGCGTCTGACATCTGAACCGACGTCCTCAACCGTCCCGAGAAACTCGTGCCCCAGCGTAAATTCACCCGCTTCCGGTCGGCCGGGGCCATGATAAATGTGTAAATCCGAGCCACAGATGGCCGTCTTTTCGATTCGAACGATCGCATCGGTTGCAGCTTCGATTCTGGGGTCAGGCATATCCTGATAGGCCACTGTTTTATGACCCTGATAGACAAGTGCTTTCATTCGGTTTCTCCCGCCTTTTTTACTGCATGGTATGCTGCGCGGCTCTGTTATGGCAATTGGAGCGCATTTATGGATCTTGGTCTCAATGGCAAAAAAGCGATCATCACCGGCGGCAGCCGAGGTATCGGCCTACACACCGCCCTGCTTTTGGCTTCAGAGGGTTGTGACGTTGCCTTCTGCGCGCGAAACGAGAACGATATCACCGCTGCCATCGAGCAGATCAACGCGCTCGGGGCCGGGAACGCAATGGGATTTCAGGCGGACCTCACCGACGAAGCCGCAACCCGAGACTTCACGCGGCAAGCGCTGGCCCAATTGAATGGCGTTGATATCCTGATCCATAACGCCAGTGGTTTCGACATGAGCGGTGATGAAGCCGGATGGATGCGGAGTTTTCAGGTAGACATGATGGCTGGCGTCAGACTTGTTGACGAGTCACTGGATGCACTGAAAGAAAGCGATGCCGCCAGCATTACCTTTATCGGCTCCATGGCCAGCAAGTATCACTTTGGGCGACCACCGACTTCTTACGGGGCCGCTAAAGGCGCCATGCGCGTCTATGCCAATGATCTGGCCCAGCAATACGGGAAACACGGTATCAGAGCCAATGTTATTTCACCGGGTGCCGTCTGGTTTGAAGGGGGTTCGTGGGATCAACAGAAAAATGAACGCCCGAAGTTCTATGCTGCCGTGGAAAAAGCCATCCCTCTGGGCAGGCTCGGCACAGCTGATGAGATCGCCAGGATCATCGCCTTCACCGCAAGCCCCGCGGGCCTGTGGATAAACGCCGAACATATCGCGGCAGACGGCGGACAGGTTGCTGCTGTAGACTGATTTTTAGCTAAAAAGGCGCTAATCTCGTGACACGCTAAACTCGTAAAACAGCGAGACACGCCTCGCCAGTCTTGAAGCCGGGCAACACCAAATTTTTTAAATCCGCCCAACTATGAACCGAGCCTACAGTCATCTATTACTGATCCTTTGCAGCCTGCTGGTATTGACTGCATGCGGCGGCGGTGGCGGCGGTAGTTCTTCCGCACCACCACCCGTTGCGGAGAGCCCTCCTGCGACGCCAGAACCGGAACCAGAGCCAGAGCCAGAGCCAGAGCCACCGTCATCAGGATTCGCCGGTGGCGCATTCGAGCCATTTCAAAATTTCGAACAGTCCTGTGCTACGCCAAGAACAGGTAACGACGACCGCGGACGACCTTTTCCGGATTCCCAGGGTACTGTGGTTGATGAAAACAACTGGCTACGATCCTGGAGCAACGAACTCTACCTCTGGTACGACGAGATCATCGACGTTGACCCCGACACCCTGACCACGCCTGAGTACTTCGACCAAATGCGGACCTTCGAGCTGTCCCCGTCCGGGGCACCGAAAGACAAGTTTCATTTCACGGTGCCGACCGACGAGTGGCAGGCGCAATCACAGGGGGGCGTCAGCGGTGGCTACGGTGCAACATTTACCATTCTCCGCGCCGCCCCGCCCAGACAGATCGTGGTCGCCTACACAGAACCCGGCTCCCCTGCGACATCCCCATCGGTCAATCTGCAGCGTGGCGCCGAAATTCTGGCGGTAGACGGCGCGGATGTGGTTGACGGTAATGAAGTGGCAACCCTTAACAACGGGCTCTTTCCCGGAGATAACGAAACCCACACTTTTGTCATCAGAGATGCCGGGGCGGTTGAAACTCGTACCATTACAATGACGTCAACCCAGATCACAAGCGTGCCCGTACAGAACGTGAAAACGCTGGAAACCGAAACAGGCCTGGTGGGCTATCTCACCTTCAACGACCACATAGCGACCTCCGAAGGTCAGTTGATTGATGCCATCACGCTACTCGGCGCTAGCAACGTCACCGACCTTGTACTGGATATTCGCTACAACGGCGGCGGATTTCTGGATATCGCCAATATGCTCAGCTACATGATCGCCGGCGACGATACGGTGGGTCAGGTATTCGAAGCGCTGGAATTCAACGACAAACACCCCAACTTTAATCCGGTGATAGGCAGCCCCCTGACCCCAACCAATTTTCATACTACATCACAGGGGTTTGATGATGCGATCAGTGCTGGCGTACCCCTGCCGACCCTGGGTTTAGGCAGAGTGTTTGTGCTGACAGGACCAGGCACCTGCAGCGCCAGCGAGGCGATCATCAACGGGCTGCGCGGTGTTAACGTGGAAGTCGTACAGATCGGCACCACAACGTGTGGCAAACCCTACGGTTTTTATCCGTTCGATAACTGCGGAACGACGTATTTCTCGATCCAGTTCAGAGGCATCAACCAGCAGGGCTTTGGTGACTATACCGATGGTTTTTCTCCGGCAAACACGTCTCCTATTGAAGGCGCTCCTGTACCGGGATGCCGGGTTTCGGACGATTTCACCCGGCAACTCGGAGACCCGCAGGAGCGGCGTCTGGCAGCGGCGCTCCAATACCGCGAATCAGGCAGTTGCCCTGAACTTGTCGGTAACAGCGGCAGTCAACTCGCCCGTGCACGCGTCAGACCAGACGTACCGCCGGCAAAAAGTGTCTGGCTGAACAATCGCATCATGCGCAGATAAACTGCAGAGGAGCCTATGGAATATCCACTCAGCGGCATCAAGGTTCTCGACTTTTCACGGGTACTTGCTGGACCTTTTGCGGGCAGAATGCTGGCCGACCTGGGCGCAGATGTCGTCAAAGTAGAACCGCCGGAAGGGGATGTCACCCGCTACTGGGGCAAGGACGTTGGTGGTATTTCCGGGTACTTTAATCAACAGAATGCTGGCAAAAGAAACATCTGTGTTGATCTGAGAGCCGATGGTGCAACCGATCTTATCAAAGATCTCGTGCGCCAGAGTGATATCGTTATCGAAAATTATCGCCCCGATGTCATGGACAGACTTGGCCTAGGCTACGAGGCGCTTCACGCGGCAAACCCCGCGATCATCATGCTGTCGATTTCCGGATTTGGCAGAAACGGACCCGAATCTGGTCGGGCAACTTACGCCCCGGTCATTCACGCTGAATCCGGACTCATTCATCGCAACACCGCCAGAAACGACGTTCGCTTGCACGATATGCCACTATCGGTCGCCGATACCAACGCATCTCTTCATGGTCTTGTTGGCGTGCTTGCAGCGTTACACATGCGAAACCAGACCGGCGAAGGGCAGCATATTGATATCGCCATGATCGACGCGACCATTGCCACAGACGATCAGATGCACTATGACCTTGAAGATGCGGATGATACCGGACCGCTGCCCAATGAAATCTGGCAAACCCCGATCGGCCCTGTGTTGCTATCGACTGACTTTCGTCTGTTCTTCCGACTGCTGACGTCCGAGCTTGGTTTGCAGGATCCCTCGACCGCTGACATGACGCTGGAAGAGAAGATCGCAGCCCGTCGGCGCGCGGTCGCTGAATTTATTGCGACGCTCGACACCGTTACAAAGTTCACGGCAGCCATGCAAGCCATCAACGTCGCCTGGGGTAGCGTGCGCGACCCTGGCACTATTCAAGCACAGGAAACCGTGGCTGCCAGAGGCACAATACAGATGATCGATGATCGCGCTGGCGGCACTCGTCCTGTGACGCAGTCGCCCTACAGGTTTTCAAACGCCAGGAGCGGTGTCAGGGGACCAGCATCACATCGAGGTGAGCATTATCAGGAAGTACTATCGGACTGGCTGGGTATGGATGCTACTGCGAGCGAGGTCTTACGAACCCGAGACATCATAAAATTCGACCCGGACTGGCAGCATCACTAACGTGGTTAATCGATACTCAGCAGGCTGGCTGCTTATATTCATCGCCGTCTTTATATGGTCGGCCATCAACCCTAAGGACACCTTCACCTGGTTCCTTGAGGTACTACCCGCGATTATCGCCCTTATCTTGCTTGGGGCGACCTGCCAGCGCTTTACGCTGACCCCCATAAGCTACACTCTGATATTGATTCACTGCGTGATCCTGATGGTGGGTGGTCACTACACCTATGCGGAAGTCCCTGCGTTTGAAAACCTGTTCGGCATGGAACGGAACAACTATGACAAGCTGGGACATTTTGCTCAGGGCTTTGTGCCGGCGATTATTGCCCGCGAAATACTCGTTCGGCGACGTATCGTGAATGGTCGCTGGTGGCTGGCACTTTTTGTCGTGTCTTTCTGCCTCGCCTTCAGTGCTTTTTATGAATTGATCGAATGGTGGATGGCGACCCTGACCGCGGGCGGTGCGGAGGATTTCCTCGGTACCCAGGGCTATCAGTGGGATACGCAGTCAGACATGATGTTCGCCATGTTGGGTGCTATCTGCGCGCTGATGCTACTGGGCCGCTGGCATGATCGACAACTCAACGCGCTAGCAACATGAAGCCTGCCGTCGCCATCAAAAAGGCCGTGATGAGCTTTCTGATCAGCGATTTTCGGCGCGGCGCAAAACGCTTTTCTGGTCGGGTAAAGCGACGCGGGGCACCAACCATTCATTACTTCCACCAGGTCGATGATCCTTACAGTCACCTCGCGGTGCAGAAGATCAATGCACTGGCCAATCGATACGCGGTCAGATTTGAGTTTCACCTTGCAGCTGCCCCAACCCCTCAGGAAAAAGGTGATCCCGAGAGGTTCAATCTCTGGGCATTACGCGATGCGCGCAGCATCGCCGGTTACTACAACACTGATTTACCAACCGATACCGACACCATTTCCGAGGAACAGGTAGATCGGGCCCAACGAACCCTGACACCGCTGCTTGCCGGTATGACATTCCGAGAGGCTGCAGCGAACGTGGGCGATCAGCTCTGGCGTGATCAGACTTTGCCGGAACCTGATAGCCAGCAAAACACGGCAGCGGCAGGCTCGGAAAAGCGGCGACAGTGGGGCCACTGGCTCGGTGGCAGTTTCTACTTCGAGGGAGAATGGTACTGGGGAGTCGATCGACTACTCCACCTTGAACACCGCTTGTGTCAACTTGGATTCTCGCGAGAACCAGGCGCTCCGATCCTCGTACCCCGACCGGAACCTGCCGCCTTAGAAGGTCGGGATACCAGCCAGATCGCTGTTGAGTTTTATCCCTCCCTGCGCAGCCCCTACACCGCGATCAGTTTTGACCGGGCCATAACCATGCTTAGCCGAACCGGCGCAAAACTGGTGCTAAAACCCGTCGTGCCAATGATGATGCGCGGCGTCTCTGCCTCCAGAGCGAAACAGTTCTATATTATGACCGATACAAAGCGGGAGGCTGATTACTACGATGTGAAGTTCGGCCCCATCGTTGACCCCTTTGGCGAACCCGTGAAACGCGCTTTTGCGTTGTTACCCCTGGTACAGAGTCGTGATCTCAGCGTTGATTACTGCAAAAGCTACCTGAGTGCAGCCTGGCAGGAGGGTATCGACATCACTGAGGATCCCGGCCTAAAAACGGTGGTAGAACGAATCGGCCTGGACTGGCAGGATGCGCAGCTCGCACTCGACAATGATCACTGGCAGCAGATCGTCGATCAGAACGTCGAAGACATGCTTGCAGCCGGCCTCTGGGGTGTCCCAAGTTTTCGGGTGACGAGCCCTGGGGTCGCGGACTTCAGCTGCTGGGGTCAAGACAGGCTGTGGCGAGTCGAAGATGAAATTATCAAACGGTCACTGCCAAATACCGGCGCTTAGGGAAACAAACCATCGATGAAAAAATTTCTGATCTATCTTGTGCTTGTCACGGTCGTACTTATCGGCGGCCTCCGGGTGTCGCTGGAGTTCGAAGGCATGCAGGACACAGCGGTGCAACAACTCGCCAAGGCAGCCATGATGCGCGCGGCCCAGGGGTTGCCAGAACCTGATGCACTTAAGGTCTATATCTGCGGCAGCGCCTCGCCGTTAGGCAACAGTGATCGCGCTGGCGCCTGTGTCGCGATACTGACACCGTCCCACTTTTACATTGTTGATTCCGGCGCCGGATCTACCGCAAGAGTCATGGGCGGCGGACTACCGACAGCAAGACTCCAGGGCGTTCTGCTGACGCACTTCCATTCCGATCACATCGCTGAAGTTTATGAGTTGAATCTTGCTTCATGGGTCGCAGGTCGGCCAACGCCAATGCGGCTTATCGGTCCGGACGGGGTGGACGATATCGCAGAGGGGATTAACGAAACTTACGCGCTGGATCGCGAATACCGAATCGCACATCACGGTGCAGACTTATTGCCTCCAGCACTGGGAGAACTTGCGCCAGAAGAAATCAAGCCGGACAGCGTCTTTCAAGATGGTGATCTGACAATCACGGTGTACAGCGCAGCGCACGCGCCGGTTGCACCGTCTGTGGGTTATCGCTTCGATTATCGCGGAAGAAGCGTGGTTGTTTCCGGTGACTCTGTGGTGACCGAGGCAACGCGGCAAATCAGTGACGGAACAGACCTTGTGCTCCATGATGCGCTGGCAACCCCACTGGTTACCCGGCTCGCTGCAGCGGCGCTGCAGGCAGACCTTACCCGGATATCAGCTATCATGACGGATGTGCTTGACTACCATGCATCCACAGATGATCTGCTGCGGCTTAACGAACAGGTGGATATCGGCTTACTGGGCTTCTACCATCTGGTACCCAATCCTGCCAATCTCGTGATGCAGGAGGTATTCGAACGTCGTCTGCCGGACAACGTCATTGTGGTAGAGGATGGCGACTGGTTTGAGTTACCCGCAGGCTCAACCGAGATTCGAACGATTCGGCCCTGATTTGTTGGCATTCGCCCGCTAGAAGCAGCCTGTTAGAGCTGTTGCGGCGGCGCGACCGTCGCAGAGCCTTCCAGCAGCCGTTCACCGTCACGTTCCAGCCAGATATCACAGACAAGATCGCCATTACTTTCAATCGCTGTGACCACACCGCGTGCAGTGACCGCATCTTCGCTCAGCACGACCTTGGGAAAAGTCATGAAAATTCGCTTGATCGCGGTCGGGCCCGCCCAATCATGCAGCATATTAACCATGTAGCTGAGGCCAAGCGGCCCCTGATTGATGGTTCGCTTGCCGGTGCCCAGCGGTAACTGATTCACCAGATCAGCATCCCAGTGAACGGGATTGGGGTCACGCAGAATCGCAGCCATAGTGCGCATACGTTCGCGGGTCACTTCAGGCATGTGCCAGGGCGGAATCTCAAAACCGGGCTCAAACTCGCTCATGTCTGTGCACGCCCTCTATTATTCCCTCTATTATTCCCTCTATTATAGTGCCAGGTGACTGTGGTTCGAGCGACTGCGGCGCCGTCACTGGCAAGATCAAACTGGAACTGGATTCGATCATAGACCGCACCGTCATCACGCGTGTGCCTGGACGCATCCACAATCTGGCCTGAAATCTGGTAACGGGTTTCTTCCCGCAGCGGTTGAAACAGTTCCCAGTCGTAGCTTTCAATGCCAATAGAAAACTCTGAAGTGGCCTGCCCCAGCTCGAACATTTCTCCGATAGAGGTGCCCGCACCAAGAATCGGCATGTGAAACAGCGCGACCGGATGCGCCAGTCCGTCTGGCAGGACTTGCGCACCCGTACATTCTGTCAGCAGGAAGTTTTCCCAATGCGCGATAAGGTATTCTCCGCCTGGAAAGTGGTGGCCGATAATCGCCTTGATTTCTGATTCTGCTGGCATCGTCATAGGCGATCCAGTGTACTCTTTCCAGCCACGGGTTACACTAGAGCTTCATTGCAGAGTACCGGAGATGTCATGGCAGACAACAAGACCCCCAACCCGGACTTTTCAGAACTCGTGACCCAGTGGGAACGGACATTTAACGAGTTTTCGAACCAGGTCATGGGCACAGACGAGTTCACTCGAAATATGAATCAGGCCCAGAAATATCAACTTGAGTTCCAGCGTTCTTTTTCAGAGGCCATGGCCAAGCAACTGGCTAATTTCAACATGCCCAGCAGAGATGATGTCATCACCGTCAGCGAACAGCTCCGGGATATCGACGCCAGGTTGAGAGAGATTGAGAAACTGCTGGGCAAAAACAGCGTCGCTGAAAAACCGCCAGCAGCAAAAAGAAAGCGCCCTGCAAGAACGCGCAAACCACCGAGTAAACCAGCCAGTGAAAAAGGTGGTGAGTCGTGAGCGAACAGGCACAGCTCACCGCGCAGATGCGCGATCTCGTGGACAAGACAATCCAGAGAGGCGTCAAGGGTGTGGATTACATCAGGTCTGGCAGCGCGCAGGTGGGCCTCACGCCAAAAGAAACTATTTACGAACGCGGTACTTTGCAGCTCTATCATTACCATCCGATGACAGAAGAGGTTTACCGCATCCCCTTGATCATCGTCATGGCGACAACAAACCGCGGCTACCTGTTCGACCTGATGCCCGGCCAGAGCATGGTCGAGTTTCTGCTCAAACAGGGTTTTGACGTCTACATGATCGACTGGAATCCGCCGACCATGCGTGAGCGTGGCCTGGGTCTGGCTGATTACACGCAGGATTTCCTGCCGACCTGCGTCGAGCAGGTACAACAGGATTCAGGTGTCGAAGACGTCAATATCATGGCCTATTGCCAGGGCGGCGTGCTGTCGCTGATCTACGCGGCCACACATCCGGAATCACCGCTCAAAAATCTGGTCTGCCTGACAACACCGGTCGACTCGCACAAAATGGGCTTGTTCCAGCTCTGGTCCAGCGAGGAATACATGGACCTGGACAATATGGTCGAAACACTTGGCGTCATACCGGCAGAGTTCATCTCAAACTCATTCGAAATGCTCAGGCCCGCACAAAAAACGGCTGGTCAACTACGCCTTTGGGATCAGCTCTGGAACGATGACTTCGTGAAGTCCTATCGTGCGTTTCAGCGCTGGGGTGACGAAACACTGCCTTTGCCCGGCGAGTATCACAGGGACTGCACAAAACACCTGATGTGGGAGAACAGCCTGTTCAAGGGCGAACTTGTACAGAACGGCAAGGTCGCCGATCTAAAAAACATCAAGATTCCCGTCATGTCAGTGATGGCCGAACACGACCACATCGCTCCCTTTGAAAGCACCAGGCCTTTACTGGATCTGGTGGGCTCCGAAGACAAGAACGAACTGGTGCTGAAAGGCGGCCATGTCAGCCTTATCGCGGGGCCCAATGCCATGCGACGAATGTGGCCTCGCGTTGATGAATGGCTGGGAGAGAGATCGGTTTGAACAGAATCAAGGAACGCTATCCCCGGGTCATCGATTGTAACGGCGTAGCGATAGAACTCGACCTGCTCACGTCATTGGACAGCAGCGAAGCAAAAAACTTTACCGACAATCTGCCGGAACAGGATCTGCTTTTTCTGAGCCGGGACATTCGTCACCCCAGAGTGGTCGAAGCCTGGTCGACACAAATCGAAAACAACGAAATCGTCTCGGTTGTCGCGCGTCGGGAAGGCAAAATCGTCGGCACCACTGCTGTCGTTCAGGATAAATTGTCCTGGTCACCACACGTGGGTGAGATGCGTATTTTGCTTGCCCCAGATGTCAGAGAAATCGGTCTTGGCAGAGTCCTTATTCAGGAATCGTTTCTCATTGGCCTGGCGCTTGACCTGGAGAAGCTGCAGGTCCGCATGCTGCTGAATCAGACCCGGGCAATCACGATCCTCGAAGAACTCGGCTTCAAGTCTGAGGCCCTGTTCCGCGATCACGTCAAGGACAGCGATGGCCAAAAACATGATCTGCTGATCATGAGCCATGACGTTCAGGCCGTGCAGTCAATGATGCAGGCTTATGGTCTGGATGAGGCACTCTAGCAACGCCTGTCTTCGATGATCCGACCCGCGGCCGCAGCCTCTTGCTCGTGAGCCTGCTCCCGCCATGATTCATTCACAGCCGCCCTGTCCCATGCCAGCATCGCTGGCAGCTGCAGCAGTCGCTCACAATAAGCCATGGCTTGCGCCGATAGTGGCAACTGGTAGGACCTGATACGAAACGCGACCGGACAATAAAAAGCATCGACCGCTGAAAACCTCACGCCAGCCAGGAACGATCCGCCAAAGCGTTGTAATCCTTCACACCAGAGCTCGTCAATTCGGGCAATATTCCGCTGCAGACCCGCATCTATCTCATTCATTTCAACGGTAATCGCGCAATTCATAGGGCAGATATTCCGCAAACTGGTAAAGCTGCTGTGCATTTCTGCCGCTGCAGCCCGCGCAAAAGCCCTGGCAGTGTTCGCTTCGGGCCATACGCCATCATGGCGCTCGGCGAGATACTCACAGATCGCCAGCGAATCCCAGACCACAGTATCACCGTCAATCAGGCAGGGGACGGTGCCAGAAGGAGAAAAAGCGCGAAACTTATCGAAATTATCCTCGGTTTCAAAAGACTCAAACTTTTCCTCGAAGGGTATGCCCAGCGTTTTCATCAATACCCACGGCCGCAGAGACCATGAAGAATAGTTCTTGTTAGCGATAAACAGTTCGTACACGAGCTTGCTCCCTTAATTTGTGGGTCAAATGTCGATCCACACGCCATTGCCCGCTAGAGTGCCAAGCATCACCTTTTTACTCAATCCCGATTTTTAGTTACATTCCTTCAATCTTAAGGGAGCGCACAATATGTCGGAAACGCCAGAGGGTTATCAGGTTGACGCCGTTGAAGCCTGGATTACAGAAAACGTACCCAGCCTGTCACCGCCGTTTAACTGGATACGGCTTGAAGGAGGTCATTCCAATCTGACCTATAAACTGCAAGACCAGAACGGCAATGAAGCGGTCATTCGCCGGCCACCACAAGGACAGCTATTACCTAAGGCTCACGACATGGGTCGTGAATGGGCGCTGATATCAGCACTGGGGCCAACAGCCGTGCCCGTTCCCGCTGCTCTGGGTTTTTGTGAAAGCCCGGATGTTACCGGCGCCTGGTTTTATGTCATGGGCTGCATCAATGGCCGGCCGCTGTATAACAACGAGGAAACACTGGAGTGGGTGCCCGAAGAAAAGCGCATCACCCTGGCTAACTCGTTTGTCGATGTCCTTGCTGACCTGCACTCACTGGACCCGGACGAGATAGGACTTGGTGAGCTCGGTAAACGCGATAGCTATGTGGGCCGACAGTTGAAGACCTGGTATCGATCCTGGACCTCATCAATTGAAGGCGCGGATTATGACGATCCCAGGGCGCACGAACTACAGGCATTCTTTCTGGAAAACCTGCCTGACCAGGGCCCTATCAAAGTCGTTCACGGTGACTATGGTTTACACAACTGCCTGACGGGACCTGACGCGACTGTTGCTGCGGTTGTAGATTGGGAAATCTCCACGCTGGGAGACCCGCTGGCGGACCTGGCCTATGCGCTGAATTTCTTCCCGGATCCGTCAGATACGATCCCCATTGCACCCGAGGCGGCGACCGCGGTACCAGGTTTCCCAACGCGCACCGAGATGGCCGAGAGATACGCGGCGCGAACCGGCAGGGATCTTTCCAACCTGGACTACTACACAGGGTTTAATCGCTGGAAAACTGCCTGTATCGTCCATGGCGTTTACGCGCGATACATTGAAGGCAAAAAAAGCTCAGAAGGTATCGATCTGCCCCACATGCGGACCAGAATAGATGGTGCGCTGACCTTGTCGGAGCAGGCCGTTAATCGCCTTCGCGGCTAGTGCGCCTATCGGCTAGCGGCGCCTATCGGCTAGCGGCACCTATCGGCTGGAGTCGTGCAGCTCAGGATAAAGCTTCTCATGGCAGGTAGGACACACTGAATGCGTGAACTCTATTTCTGAACGTTCTTTGACATAGAGTTCCAGCGCAGTCCACTGATTACCTTCAACCCGGATACTTTTGCAGCTGGCACAGATAGGGAGTAACCCGCTCAACGTCTCAATGTGGGATAGCGCGTCTTCCAGGGTTTCCTTGTATTTCTGCTCAAGCAACTGGTATCTGCCGAGACGGGTTGCCGAGCGTTTACGCATGATAAAGAAAAAGTAGGCACCAAAGACTGCTGCGATCAACATCATTGCTTCCCGGCCAAAGTCTGGCAGCGTGCCTCGAAACGAAACCGCGAGTGTCCAGCTGAGAATCAGCATCAGGCAGGTGATAATGATTGAACGCGCCGTGGTCATAAAGATACCCGCCGCAACAATCATGATGTAGACCGCAAAACCGTTCATCAGGTCGTTGGTGGCAATGGCAAACGCAATACTGTCCGCCTGAAGCACACAGACCTCGCCAAAAGTCACCAGATTGGTTTGCCTGGGGGGATAGTGAACCTGACGATGAAAACCCGTAAACAGCGCAAAACTGACCGCCACAATCAACGAGAACAGCATCGCAATAGTTCGGGCTTCCCCTTCAAGCGTCAGGTAGTTAACTAACGTCAGCAGGGAATAAAGCGCTGCAACCAGAAAGGTTCTAACCCACGCCAGCTCTCGATGCGTTTCATCCATCATCGCCTGCACATGACCGGCCAGTGCCTGCTCGTCAAGGGTCAGATTTTTCCTGTCAAACTCCGGTCGCTCCACGTGCACTCAGCTTGAGATTGTTACCTTTCCATCATAGGCGCTACCCCCTGGGATTGCGATATGATGCGCACCATGAGACAGCTGACCATACTACTTCTGGTTGCAGGCAACCTGCTGCTAAACCCTGCGCAGGCAACTGAGCATGACCTTTCAAGCCTCGGAAACCTGTCCTCTTTGAAGAAAGCGGGGACAACGCTCCGGCTACAGGGTGATTTTGATGCCGCAAAAGTTATCGAAGCCGAGTTAATCGCTGGCTTCGATGAGCCTGTCGGACACGTATTTGCACTCAATACGATTGTGACGCATCTGACCTGGGACGAAAAACAAACGCAATATGACGACGCCTTGCTGGACCATGTCGCAAAGACCATGTCCTGGTGTGAACAACGACTGGAACAAGATGCCACTGATGTAAAAGCCAACTACTACTGCGGGCAGGCCAGCTTTGCGCACAGTTATTACAATGGTCTTCGAGGCAGCTACTATCAGGCAGGCAAACAGGGAACCGCCAGCATCAAATACCTCGAAGCCGCGCTGGCCCAGGACCCGACACTGATCGACGCAAAAATGCATCTGGGCATTTCCTATTTCGTCGCTGACAATCTGCCACCGTTCATTCGCATGTTCAGCCGATTCCTGTGGTTCATCCCGTCCGGCAACTCGGAAAAAAGCCTGCCATACCTGAGGGAAGCCATTGAAGACGGCGAATACTATCGAGATGTCGCCCGCTACATCTATAGCGTGGTCCTGCTGGAAGACCCGACACTCCGGACAGACGCAGAGCGCCAGCTCCGAAAACTGGTCGAGCTTTATCCCAGTAATACCCGATTCCAGCTACGACTGATTTCAGTTCTGCTGATGCAGGAAGATTTCGACGGTACTCTGCTGGTTGCGAATAACTACCTGCAAGATAATGAGAGATTGCAGGAACCAGACCTCAGCCTGGCCAAGGTCTGGATGGTACGTGCCTACCTGGGCTTGAAACGGGTTGAAGATGCACACAAGACCTTTTCAGAAACCTGGCAGGTATTCGCAACTCAGAGCGAGGAACTGCCGGGATGGAGCGTCGCCTGGCACAAACTCACCGATGGCCAGTTACATGATCTCGCCAACCGCCGCCATGAGGCACTCGCAACCTATCGAGACATACTGGACCTCGCCAAATCCACTTACGTTAACGACGTCATCCTGGAAGCAGCACAGCGCGGTATTTCCACCCCCTATTCACTGACAACCCAGTGATCAGCCTCGTTATTCCGACGCTGAACGAAGCCGGCGTTATCAGCACACTAATGATGCAACTGCGCAGGCAATCTCTGAAAGATATGGAAATCATCATCGCAGATGGTGGTTCTGCCGACGATACGGTTGCTCTGGCTAAAGATCTTGGCGCTAAAGTGGTTCTCTCGGAACCGGGTCGTGGTAAACAACTGAATGCTGGTGCCAGGGCTGCTACTGGCAGCATCCTGCTGTTTCTGCACGCTGACTCCAGCTTAACCTCGGATACACAAATCGCTGATGCCCTGGCCAGATTCTGCGAAGAAAAAGACGAGGTGGCCGGTCACTTTCCGCTGAGTTTTGCCGGTGATAAAAAAACGGTGTCACGCCTTCGCTTCTTCGAGGAGAAAACAAGATTAAACCGTCCGGGAACATTTAACGGCGATCAGGGGCTGTTGATTCGCGCCGAGACATTTTTTGATCTGAATGGATTCTGGGAAAGACTCCCGATCCTCGAGGATCAGGAGTTCGCCGAACGCTATCAACGAACTGGAAGGTTTATCACGCTACCCGCTGTCATCAAAACAAGCGCCAGAAGATTTCAGGACGAAGGTATTAAGGAAAGAATCACGCTGAACACGTTGATTATGGGCATGTTTCATTTGCGCCTGAACACCTTCTTTACGCGGGCACCCGATGTTTATCGAACAGCCGCCGAAGGCAGTAGACTGAATCTTGCCCCCTTCTTTGATCTGGCCAGGAAATCCGTCATGGCTTCAGGCTTGAAAGAAGGTATCAGGCGCTGCTATCGCATCGGCCGGTATACCAACCAGAATTTCTGGCAGGTGTTTCTTTGGCTAGGGATAAACACCGCGAGCCCGCAGAGCGATGAGAAGCAGAAATGGCTGAGTGGCTACGACCGATACGTCGCACCACTCACCAATAATGTGATCGGGCACCTTATTGCCACCGTCTTTGTTGTCGGCTGGTTTTTCGGTACCCGGTTGCGGCTTGCGCTGCGCTAATCTTTCCAGAAAGTGGTCTTCAGCGACGCTGAATCAACATCCAGAATTTCCGCCGAGTTACTCGCAACATCCTCCCAGGTCACATCCAGGCCAAGGTCCATACCGCGATTCGAGAAGATCATGTCTGAAGCAAACCGACCGCCGGCTGCCTGAATAATCCTGCCGTTAGGCGCGTCCTCCGAGGCCAGATAAACCACCGCTGGCGTTACCAGGCCAGGATGATTGCCGTCATCCGGATTCTCAGCGTCAATTTCGCTACCCGGGATACTTGCTGTCATGCGGGTTGCTGCACCGGGCGAAAGACAGTTTACGTGGATGTTATGGGACGCACCCTCCCGACAAAGGTTGTTCATCAGGCCAACCATACCCATTTTCGCAGCGCCATAATTGGACTGACCAAAACTCCCCAGGATGCCCGAAACAGAAGCGGTAAAAACAATTCGACCATAGTTCTTCTCATACATGATGGGCCATGCATGCCAGGTCACATAAGCCGAGCCATTAAGATGCACATTGATCACCAGGTCCCATTCATCCAGGGTCATTTTCTTGAATGACTTATCTCTCAGAATGCCGGCGTTGTTGATCAGAATATCAACCGTACCGTATTCCTTGACCGCGGTTTCAACGATACGCTTTGCACCTTCACGGTCAGATACAGAATCCTTGTTGGCTACGGCCTCACCACCTGCCGCGCGTATCTCATCGACCACCTGATCCGCAGCGTCACCCTGCCCGGAACCATCCACACTGCCGCCAAGATCATTAACAACAATTCGTGCGCCCAGGCTTGCCAGCAACAGCGCATGCTCCTTGCCAAGGCCGCCACCGGCGCCCGTAATAATTGCAACCTTCCCATCAAAACTCATGATTATTCCTCGTGTTTTAGTTTGTTAGTAAATCGGTACCCGCTGGCGCTCAAACACAGCGATCATGACATCCCAAGTGACAAGAGGTTGTCGAGTGGTTGATACAGTGCCTCCAGATACGAGACGTCATCCGCCTCAAGCGATATATCGGCAGCAGCAATCAGCTGCTCCAGCTGCGCAACTCTGGAGACACCAACAATAGGCGCAGTGACCTCAGGTTTGTTCATCAACCACGCCAGCGATATCTGTGCCGGCGTCTTGCCATACTTATCAGCCACCTCCTGCACCCGCGCGGCGATGGCAAAATCCATGTCCCCACGGTACAAACTTTCTGTCCGCTGTTTATCCTGCCCCTTGGAACGGTTCGTTGTGCCCGCCTCGAGGCTACCCTGATAGGCACCCGTCAAAATACCTCTGGCCAGCGGTGACCAGGGCGTCAGGGCAATACCGTTCCGGGCGCAATAAGGATTCATCTCCCGTTCTTCTTCCCGATAAATCAGGTTGTAGTGGTTCTGCATGGAAACAAACTGCGTCCAGTTATTGAGTTTTGCAGTCAACTGCAGTTCCACAAACTGCCAGGCGAACATGCTGGAGGCGCCCAGGTACAGCACCTTGCCCGCCTTAACCAGATCATGCAGCGCTTCCATGGTCTCCTCAATCGGCGTCTCCACGTGAAATGGAACACCGTGCGGATGGCGATGAATTACCAGATGATCCAGATAATCCAGACCCAGGCGCTTGAGCCCCGCATCGACACCTTCAATAATGTGCTTGCGCGACAGACCACTGTTGTTAGGCGATCCAGAAAGTGGCATAGCCACCTTACTGGCGAGCACATAGTCTTCCCGGGGCAAAAGCTCTCTCAGAATTCGACCCACAACTTCTTCACTAGCGCCCAGCCCATAAACATCTGCGCAATCAAAATAATAAAGCCCGTGGTCAATGGCGACCTTCATGATTGCTTTGGCATCTTCATAACCCAGGGTCCAGTCACCCTGATGACCACGCCCCGGCTCTCCGAAATTCATGGTCCCAAGCGTTAACTCTGAAACTCTGAGACCCGATTTCCCCAGCTGCACCGTATCCAGCATATTTGCCCCCTGATTCATTAAAAACGACTGCGATATTAGCAGTCGATGGTCATCCCTGGCATCTGTATTACAATGCCGATTCCTCAATTCAAATGACGCCTCCTACCATGTCACAAAAAGCCATGTCGTACGAAACCTTGCATTTCCAAATCGAAAATCATGTAGCCACCATCACCCTGAACAGGCCCGACGCTGCCAATGCGCTGAACCTCACTATGGCGCGGGAACTGTCTGATGTCGGTATTCGCTGTGACGAAACGCCCGATATACGAGCAGTCGTGATTCGCGGAACCGGCAGCATGTTCTGTGCGGGCGGTGACCTCAGCGTCTTTGCTGATGCCGGTGATGATGCGGCGGCGGTTGTTAAGCAGATGGCCGGTGATCTGCATATGGGGATCTCAAGACTGACTCGAATGAACGCACCGGTCATCGCCGCCGTCAACGGTACGGCAGCCGGGGCCGGGTTCAGTCTCGCCGTGGCTGCAGATCTGGTCGTTGCCGTGGATTCTGCCAAGTTTGTCATGGCATACACCAACGCAGGGCTCTCACCGGACGGCTCATCTTCTTACTTTTTGCCGCGAAGAATCGGGGACAGACGGGCCAGGGAACTCATGCTGACAAATCGGTTACTCAACGCAAAAGAAGCGCTCGATTGGGGATTAGTTAATCAGGTTGTCAGTGCCGATGAATTTGATGCAGCGGTCACCAAACTGGCAAGCAGTATCGCCAAGGGACCCACTCTCGCTTACGGTCAGGTCAAATCACTGTTGAACGCTTCTTTTGACAATGGCCTGGAGACACAGATGGAGCTCGAATCGAGGGGCATTGCTGACATGGCCAGGTCCAACGATGGTATCGAGGGGATCAGTGCATTCCTTGCCAAGAGAAAACCCGAGTTTACCGGCACATAACCTAAACTCATGCCAACCATCAATCGAGAGTACGATGTTTAAAGATACGGACACCGAATTTACGCCGGATTTTCACGACAGCCTGAACCACCAGACACACTCGACCGTCGCATGTACCTGCTGCTCGCCGGCGTTTTCTGATCTGGTCGCAGACGCCGACTGGACATCAATGACCAACCCAGAAGCGTGGCTCGAGCGTGGCAGCCATAGAGCTATCTATACACCAGTGAGCACAACGATATTCGTCAACGCGCGCATCCTCACCATGGACGACAGCATGTCCGAAGCAGAGTGTATTGCGATCTCAGGCGACAAGATTGTCAGTGTCGGCGACAGGGAATCCGTAGAGGCAGCCGTTGGACCGGATGCAGAGATCATCGATTGTGAAGGTCGAACGATGTTACCCGGCTTTATTGAACCACACTTCCATTTTCTGCCGTGCTCGACGATGGAAAGTATCGAGAACATCGGCCCCTTTCGTTTCCCCACCGTTGCCGGTGCGATTGAGCGACTCCAGGAAATCGCCGCCGACGCAGACCCAGATGCCTGGATCATGGGCAGGCAGTTTGATCCCTCACTGCAGGCAGGTCCGGACCTGCTCACCCGGGATCTGCTCGATTCAGTCAGCACAACCCAACCAGTGTTTGTTTACAACGCATCGTTGCACTTCGCCTATTGCAACAGTAAAGCACTGGAAATCGCGGGCATCACCAAAGACACGCCTGATGACCCACATTCCCCCTATGGTCGCGACGAACATGGAGAACCCAACGGGGTACTGATCGGCGGTGGCGCATACAGTAACGTCATCCGTCATAACCTTGCGGCGAGAGAACTGGATATGGTCGCCAATTCCCTGAAAGTGATTGCGCGAGCGAACTCACTGGGGATCACTTTGTTCTGTGACCAGGCTACCGGTATGACCCGTGGCACCAGAGAGATCGATATCTACAACACCCTGGCAACGTCACCTCAAATGACCACGCGTCTGCGTTATTCACTGAGCTATGGCATTGCCGAAAAATGGGATGCCACCGACATTGCCTGTGGCGATGGCAACGCGCTGGTCAGATGCACCACCTGGAAGATCGTCTCAGACGGTTCCAATCAGGGTTTCTCGGGATTACAGCGAGAACCTTACCTTTACCGTGATGACAACGGCTTACCCTACGTCGAGCCAGACGACCTGAACCGTATGGTCATCGATCGAGCACAGCGCGGTTGGGCTCTGGCTATTCATGCTAACGGTGACCAGGCCATCGACAACGTACTGGATGCCTACGAAGCAGCCTATGATGAAGGACTACTGAAGAACACGCCCTGTCGAATAGAACATTGCTCAATACTCCACGACGAACAAATCGAGCGAATCGCAAGGATGGGTCTTTCACCCAGTTTTCTTATCGGACACGTTTACTACTGGGGCCAGGCTATGCGGGACAAGATATTTGGCCACAGCAAAGCCTCCCTGCTGGATAGAACCGCGGCTTGTGAAGCAAAAGGTATCCGCTGGACGCTGCATTCTGACGAACCCGTCACCGAAATGGGGCCGCTTCGATGTATCGAAAATGCAGTGACCCGGAAGATGTGGCGAGAACCCGAGACGATCCTGGCACCAGAGGAATGTATTTCTGTCGATGCGGCGCTACGCGCGATGACCCGAGACGCCGCCTGGCAGTGCCACTCTGATCACGAAGTGGGTACACTTGAACCTGGAAAATTCGCCGACCTCGTTGTCCTCTCTGATGACCCGAGATCGGTGAATCCCAACGAAATCAGTGATATCAGCGTACTGGAAACCTGGATGGGTGGCCGACGCGTTTACCAACAGAATTAGGGAGTCGCAATGATTCGAAGCTTATTGATAACGCTTGTCCTGCTAGCTGGCTGCGCTACAACGACGCCGCCTGCTGAACCAGCGCCCACCTTTAGCGACGAGTATTTCTCGGAAATGTTTAACGATGATTTTTTCAGAAACTCATCCAATCCGTTTCAAGAGATGCATCGAATCGTTAAGTCTCTGGATCCGAACAAGAAGGACAGAACTGCACGCAATGCTTTCCTGTCCTGGTACTGGGTGCGGTTCGGGCAATATCCCGCCGAGCAGATTCACTTCTATGAAGATGACGGTGCGCTATACATAACGCTGGACATCAACGTGGATGATCGACCCGAGGTTAATCTCAAGGCAACCGACGGTGAACTCAACATCTCCGGGCAGATGGTCAGGGAAGGCCGCTATTCCAAGAGTGTTCTACGCTTGGAGCAAACCTTGCCCGTACCGGGCAACATTGACCCGGCATCGGTTGTCTCCTGGAAAAATGGCGAGCTGTTTATCATCAGATTCGACAAAACCGATGCGGTCAGTTGAACGCAGACACGAAGCCTATACTGAACAGGTAAAAATGCGGAGCAAACATGGCAGCCAACCTTCTCGAACAACACACCCGAACCCGATACGGCGACATTGAAAACGTCAACAGCAACCTGATTGACTGGCAATCCGTCGAGGGTCAACCGGGTAACTATCTGAAAGTGCTGGTTATTGATGATGACCGGCACCGGGTTGACTTCCTGTTCAAGCAAGACCCCCACGCCGAATTCGCGCGCCACAACCACCTTTGCACAGCGGTTGCACTGACCCTGGAGGGCCTGTGGGGTTACCGGGAAGGCGAGGAAATGCACTTCCCGGGCACCTACTCCTATGAACCGCCGGGCTCCGTGCACACGCCTTTCGCCTCAGAGCAGGGTATGGTTGTCTTCGCCAGTTTCCAGGGTACCAGTCCCGAAATGCTCGCTATCCTCGACGAAAACGACAAGGTGCTAGATACCCTGACGCTCGATTTCTTCAGACCCTACTACACCCCCTGATCCGTGCCTGGCGCGAGGATCAGGAGAGGGGCACAGACTAATCAGGCAATCCAAGCACCCGCTTGGCGATAATATTCATTTGAACTTCATTGGTGCCACCATAGATGGTGACGGCCCGATCGCGCAACCAGCCCTGGGTTGCCTCCACTTCCTCGTCAGAGAAACCGGCACTTTCCCAGGCAACGCCTGCAATACCCCGAAGCTCAGATTTCAGAGAAGAACCTTCTTTCGCAACCGTTGAGCCCACCAGCTTGAAAATGGAGGTTGTTGCGCCGGGCGCTTTGCCGGATCGGCTCTCTTCTGCGACACGCTGGATGGTCAACTGCAAAGATTTCTCCAGCATCGTCTGCTTCGTAATTTTCTCTCTGGCTTCTGAATCATTCACACGACCATCGGCTTCGCCGAGATAGGTCTTGGCGATTTTCGCGTACGCATTCTGTGGCTTACCTTTCTTTTTTGTTCGCACTGACGAGGCCGAACGCTCGTACTGCAGCAGTCGCTTACCCACGGTCCAGCCTTTGTTGAGTTCGCCAACAAGATCATCGCGGCGTGCCAAGGCGTCATCAAAAAACGTCTCGCAAAAAGGTGAGGAGCCGGAAATCAGCTGGATCGGCTTCACCGAAACACCGGGCTGATCCATTTCCAGCAGCACAAAGCTGATACCGTCGTGTTTCGCGGCATCCGGGTCCGTGCGCACCAGTGCAAACATCCACTGCGCGTTGTTGGCACCCGACGTCCAGATTTTCTGGCCATTGATCACAAAATGATCACCATCCATGACCGCCTTGGTCTGCAGGCTCGCCAGATCAGATCCAGAACCCGGCTCACTGTAGCCCTGGCACCAACGGACTTCGCCGCTGACGATTTTTGGCAGATGCCGTTGTTTCTGTTCTTCCGTACCGAATTCAAGCAGGGTTGGGCCAATCATCGCCAGCCCCATACCGGTTTCTGGCGGCAGCGCTTTTGCAGCAGCCATTTCCTGCTGCAGGACCTGGTTTTCTTCAAAACCCAGCCCCCCACCACCATATTCAGCAGGCCAGGTCGGCGCCGTCCAGCCCCTGGCTGCCATTGCGTCACGCCAGGCACGGGCATCGTCCGTATTGTAAATATCGAACGCATCTTCAAAGTGAACGGCTTTATTGCGCATACTATCGGGGCAGTTCGCCTCGATAAATTCTCTTGCTTCCTGCCGGAACGATTCCAGACTCATGGTTTTTCTCCTAGATCTACCCTGTCGATTAAACGCGAAATAGCCGGCCACGCCAAGTCAGGTCAGCGCCCTGCCCCCTTGCTTGTCCCTGAACAGTTTTTTATCAGGCTGTCGGGGACACAGGCTGTCAGGACTTTGTTCAGGAGCACATCAACGTCAGCCATCATCCTGTAATCGTCTAAGCAATGGGAATTGCGAGACTCCCGCGCCTGTGGTTTATTTCGCCCTCAGAATTTTAACCACGAGTGACAACAATGGCTGCCACCGAAACCAACGAACAACGCGAATTTCGAGAGTATTGCCGGGCCTGGCTGGAAGAAAACCGACCGCCGCCCACTGCGATGCCTCTTCCCCAAGCTGCCTACGAGGTAACGGCTGAGGACCACAGAGCCTATCTGGTCGACTGGCAAAACAAATGCTACGAGGCCCAGCTAATTGCTACCGATGTCGACAAAGCTTATGGCGGCCACGGCCACCAGGGCTTTCAGCAGATTGCGAGCACCGAGGTGAGGCGGGCCAATGTGCCTTACTTCATCAATTGGATTGGTCTGGGTATGGCCGCGCCAACGCTCCTCGTTCACGGTACCGAAGAGCAAAAAACCAGCTTCCTGCCACCCATCTTCTCTGGTGAAGATATCTGGTGTCAGGGTTTCAGCGAACCCGGCGCGGGCTCTGACCTTGCCGGTCTGCAAACCAGCGCGGTTAAAGATGGAGATAACTGGATCGTCAACGGTTCAAAGGTCTGGACCAGCCTTGGTCACTTCGCCCGCTGGATGCTACTGCTCGCCAGAACTGACAAAAACGACAAATACAACGGCATCACCTACTTCATCGGACCCATGGAGCATGAGGGGATCACGGTTAAGCCCATTCACAAAATGACGGGCGAATCAGGTTTCAACGAGGTCTTCCTGGAGGACGTTGTTGTACCCGACCATCTCCGCATTGACGAAATCGGCACCGGCTGGAAGGTCGCGATGTCGACGTTGACGAGCGAAAGGGGCGCGGCCCAGGGCGTTGGCGCGGTTGCCACCAGCGATTCGCCTTTCGCCTCAATCGATGCACTCATCGCACTGGCGAAACGCAAGAAACGCAATGGCAAACTGATCTGGGATGACCCCATCTGGCGCGACAAGCTGGTTAAGCTGTACGAGCGCACCGAAGCATCTACCCAGAACTTCCGCCGCGCGCGCGTTGAACCACTCAACGGTGGCGCAATGCGAATTCCGCTGCAGGGTAAACTCACCGGCAGTGAGCTTGGCCAGGCGTTGCATCAGACCGCACTGAGCATGCTTGGTCCGGAGGCTGGCCTTTACATCGGTGACGACAACGCTGAAGAACAGGGTCGCTGGATGCTGGGTTACATGAACACCTATACCGGCACCATATCGGGCGGTAGTAGCGAAATTCAGCGCAACATTCTGGGCGAACGTGTCCTGGGTATGCCCAAGACCAAATAAGGGCAGAGCGAGTAGGAGCAGACAACATGGTACAACCAAGAGATTTTGGGTTCGGTGAAGAACAGCAGATGCTGAAAGATTCCGCCGCCCGCTTTATGGAAGACAAACAACCGATTCCGGCGTTACGTGCCGCCACCCAGGGCACAGAGGATCCTTACCACGGAGAAGAGCGTTTCGGTCACTATGATAAGGCCGCCTGGCAAGAAATGATCGAACTCGGCTGGACAGCACTCGCGGTACCTGAAGCTGCCGGTGGTGTCGGTATGGACCTGGTCACGGCTGTGGCTGTTGCTGAGGAGGTCGGCCGGGCCGCAATGCCAACGCCACTGACTTCAACCTTGCAGGCCACCTTCGTGCTCCGTGATGCTGATTCACCGGAAGCCAGCGCCTGGTTGCAGAAGATCGCCGAGGGCAACAGCATGACCCTGGCAATACACGGCAAAGAGGACCCTCTGGCACTGGACTCAACCACCGTTACCGCCAGCAGCAGCGCCTTAAGCGGTACCGCCTATCTCGTCCAGGACATTCAGAAAGTTGATTCACTGCTGGTTGCCGCAAAAGACAACGGTATTCTTGGCCTGTACTGCGTTGATATCAACGCCGAGGGTGTAGAACTGGCGTATGACCGAATCGTTGACCTTTCCCGTGATCAGGGCAGAGTCACATTCAACAACGTCAAGGCAGATTGCGTTGCCGCTGCGGGCGTCGATGTGCTGAACGGTGCAATGCCCGCCATTTTAACCCTCATCTCTGCGGATATGATTGGCGGCTGCGAATGGCTGCTCCAGGAGACGGCTGAATACGCCAAGGTCAGAACCCAGTTCGATCGACCGATCGGCTTTTTCCAGGCGGTGAAACACCCCATCGTCAATATGATGATCACAATTGATGAGACCCGCTCGCTGGTCTACGCCGCCGCCTGCACCTACGACACGGAACGAGACAAAGCCGAATTGGCCGCACGACTTGCCAAATCCAGTGCTGCAGATACCGCTGAATTCTGCGCGAACCGAGCAACCCAGCTCCATGGTGGTATTGGCTTCACCTGGGAGCATGACGTGCATATCTATCACAAGCGCGTCATGCACGGACAACAGCTGTTCGGCGACGGTGTTTACCAGCGCGCTATCGCTGCGGACCTGCTTTAGCCGCAGCGGCACTTCTATGCTGTCGTTGATGACGGGTGCGTCATCAACGACAGTCAGCTAAAATCTCTCCCGCTCACGCCACTGAGCCTTTCGTTAACCACTTTTTAAGAGGTCGCAGTTTGCGCGACAAATTCGTTTTCCTGCATATTCCGAAAAACGGCGGCACATCCCTGAGGGACCTGCTTTCCGGATGGTTCCCAACTGACCGAACCTGCCCCTATCGTGCCGGCGAAGACTACATCGCCAACTTCAGCGCCGAGGACCTGGAACAGTATGACTACTTCACCGGTCATGTCGCCGCGGGCGTGGTGCAGAAATTCTTCCCCGACGACATCCAAAAACTGACGGTCCTGCGAGAACCCGTTGACCGAATTTATTCGCTCTACGCGTATTGGCGAAGTTACGAGCTACCAAAGACCAACATTCTTGATCGGCGCAAAAAGGGTGAGATACCAACACTTTATGCTGCCGAGTTACAGGGACCTCTGATGGCGCAAGAGCACGGCTTTGGTTCATTTCTGTTCAGCAACCACAAATACATCAAACGCGTACTGACGAATCCGCAGGCCCGCTTCCTTTGCGATGCCGGCGTCACCAACAAGATCGATTTGATGCATCCACAAGCTGCCCTTGATGCAATTCTGGAGAATATCGAGCAGCGCAGTATCACCGTCACCACGCTGGAAAGTCAGCACCACATGAACAAGACGCTGCAGGAACTCGCGAATAACTTCGGCATCGAAGGCGAGATTAATCTGCCCCACAGCAACAAAAGCGAGCGTGTCTTTTTCGACGGTCTGGACGAAGAACGGATCGCCGGCTACCTGCGTCAGGTCTCACCGCTCGACTTTATGTTGTATGACCATTTTCACCGGCCGGATGCAGTAACGCCATGATCAACGAACTCGAAATTGATATTCGCAGCATTGAAGAATGGCGCGCATTGCAGCAGGCGTACCCGGTGCTGTTCAAGCAGGAAACCGGAGACAGACTTTGCGCGCATGTCGCCAGACACGGTCTCACCGACCCGATGGCTGGTCGAATGGATCCCGAAACAATTTCCATAGCAACCGACAACTACCGGGAAACCGTCCTGGCTGAAGGTCTGAACACCCGTCAACGGGCCGTGCTGCTGTGCCTGCAAAACGAACTAGTGCACCGTGATGCAGCTTGCCCGGTGTACGCCTCGGAGGCTGTGTCACCGCTGGCGAGACGGCTCAAGAAGGTGCTTGATGGGTTTGTCGGCTCAGAGTACCTGCCCAGCGTCACAGATCGCCTGAGGCATCCCACACTCATGCACCAGAATATCCAGGCATTCAGTTTTGACGACGCCAGTTTCGATATCTACCTCAGCTGCGATGTGCTTGAACATATTCCGGATTTACGTCTGGCGATTAACGAGGCAGCCAGAATTCTCAAACCTGGCGGTGTCTTTATGGGTACCGTCCCTTTTGCCGGCGGCCACACCGAAACGATTGTTCTCGCGGAGTTAACTGATAACGGCATCAACCACCTTGAAGAACCTCAGTACCATGGCAATCCCACGCGTCCCGAAGAAGGTTCACTGGTATTCCAGATCCCCGCCTGGGATATGCTGGATATGTGCAGGGATGCAGGTTTTTCCGACGCCTGCATGAAACTCGTGCTGTCGCAAAAGTACGGCATATTTTCCCAGACCCCGGGTTTTGTCATCATGTTTTACGCGGTCCGCTGATCACCCAGATAGTATCCCCATAAAACCTGTGGACTAACCCGCAGGCCATAAACGTCACCTATGGCGCTCGATTTCGGGGAAATGCGGACGGCTGCAGAATCCACTATAATGCCGACCTCAAATTTTCGTCGGAGGTCATTTGACCGACGAAAGCCCTAGGGACCGCAACCAAACCTTGCTCCCAACACACAATCCATAGTGATTGGCGTGTCGCCCTGACCCGGGCACATACGGTTTTAAAGTATCCAAAAGATACCTACTAATAAGGCATAAATGAATCCATGACTGAATCACCGAAGATCGTCTATACCGATACGGACGAAGCGCCACAACTGGCAACCTATTCGTTCCTACCTATCATTAAAGCTTTTACAGACACGGCAGGTGTCGACGTAGAGATGCGAGACATCTCACTCGCCGACAGAATTATCGCCACCTTCCCGGAGCGGCTAACCAAGGAACAACAGATCCCGGATGAGCTCGCGTATCTCGGTGATCTGACGCAGAAGCCAGAAGCCAATATTATCAAGCTCCCCAACATCAGCGCTTCAGCGCCCCAGATGCAGGAGGCCATAAGAGAGCTTCAGGAAAAGGGTTACGATTTGCCCGACTATCCGGAAGAGGCCAAGACACCCGAAGAAGAAGCGGTCAAGGCACGCTACGACAAGGTTAAAGGCAGCGCCGTCAACCCGGTTCTGCGAGAAGGGAACTCAGACAGACGTGCAGCAAAAGCGGTAAAAGACTTTGCCCGCAAGTACCCCCACAAAATGGGTGCCTGGAGCTCAGAATCAAAATCCCATGTTGCCCACATGAACGGCGGCGACTTCTACGGTAGCGAAAAGTCCACGGTGATGGATAAGTCCGATACCCTCATGATCGAATTCGAAGGTGGCGCAGGGAAAAGACTGCTCGCCGACAACGTCCCGGTGGACGCCGGTGAGGTTGTTGACGCCGGGTTCATGAGCAAGAAAGCCCTGTGCGAATTTCTGGCGGAGCAAATCGCTGCAACCGAAGACGGCGTGCTTTTCTCGCTTCACCTGAAGGCAACCATGATGAAGATCTCCGATCCCATCATGTTTGGTCACTGCGTTCGCGCTTACTACAAAGATGCCTTCGAAAAGCACGGGGAGGTATTCGAGCAATTGGGGGTCGATCCTAACAATGGTATCGGTGACGCCTACGACAAAATCAAACAGCTGCCCGCAGATGAGGCAGCAGCCATCGAGGCAGACCTCAACGCCTGTCTCGCCAGCGGACCGGATCTCGCGATGGTGAATTCTGACAAGGGCATCACAAATCTGCATGTGCCGTCAGACATTATCATTGATGCATCAATGCCTGCGGCCATCAGAGAGTCTGGCAAAATGTGGGGCCCTGACGGTGACCTCCACGATATGAAAGCCGTAATCCCGGATCGAAGCTACGCAAGTCTTTACGATGAAACCGTGAAACACTGCATCGCTCATGGGGCCTTTGACCCAACAACGATGGGTTCGGTACCCAATGTTGGCTTGATGGCTCAAAAAGCTGAGGAATACGGTTCCCACGACACCACATTTGAAGCACCTGCCGACGGCACTATCCGTGTCATCGACAGCGAAGGTCAAACCCTGCTGGAACACCAGGTAGAAGAAGGCGATATCTGGCGCCTATGCCGCGTCAAGGATGGCCCCATCCGCGACTGGGTCAAACTCGCCGTCAATCGCGCCCGGGCCACTGGCTGGCCTATCGTTTTCTGGCTCGACAAAGATCGCGCTCACGATGCAAATCTGATCGAGAAGGTTAACCGGTACCTGCCCGAACATGACCTTGAGGGTATTTCACACCACATTATGACTGTCGCCGAGGCGGCCCGCTTCTCTCTGGAACGCGCTCGCGCCGGAGAAAGCACCATTTCGGTCACCGGCAATGTCCTTCGGGATTATCTGACCGACCTGTTCCCCATTCTTGAGCTGGGCACCAGCGCAAAAATGCTGTCGATCGTGCCACTGATTAATGGTGGTGGCCTGTTCGAAACCGGTGCCGGTGGCTCGGCCCCGAAACACGTGCAACAGTTCGAGGCAGAAGGTCACCTGCGTTGGGATTCGCTCGGCGAATTTCTTGCACTTGGGGCGTCCCTTGAACATCTCGCCAGTTCGTTCGAAAACCGGCAGGCACAGATTCTGGCTGATACGTTGAATGATGCTATCGCGAAGTTCCTGGAGAGCAACAAATCGCCGTCACGGAAAGTCAACGAAATCGACAACCGTGGCAGTCACTTTTACCTCGCCATGTACTGGGCCGAAGCAGTTGCGGCACAGGACGACGACCCCAGCCTGAAAGAGAAGTTTCAGACGCTGGCGGACACCTTGCTCGCAAACGAAGACAAGATCAATCAGGAACTACTGGCAGCCCAGGGCGAGCCCGTGGATGTGGGTGGTTACTATTCACCCAATCCCGAGTTAGCCGCAAAAGCGATGCGGCCGTCTGCAACATTTAATGCTGCCCTAACGGCTTTGATGCAATAGCGCTTAACGCATCGCGGTCCTCAGCCCGGCAGGTTACTCAACCTGCCGCGGCGACAGCCTCGAAGCTTTGGTCAAAGGTTTCAATCGTTTCACTGGTTGGCCCATGAATAAAAGCGAACGGACCCTGGGGTGGTATCACCCAGCCACCCATGCCGGTTTCTTCTATTCTCGCTTCTATTCGGGCGATATCCTGATTAATCAAGCGAAAGTGATTGGCAGAAGGATAGTGTTTACCCCAGGCGGTTAAATCCAGACGTTTCGTGTCTGCCGACACCGCCAGATCCAGGCGCCCGCCTATACCAGCGAGCCGATAGCGCCCGCTGCCATCCGCGTTGACCTGCAATGGCTCAACCGGAATCTCCAGCACGTACTCATAGAACCTCTTTACCTGCGGGAAATCCTGCAGACTGTAGTGCAGGATAGCGAAAGGCTCAGGGGCGGATGTAATCATGCTGTGTTGGCCATCCCGCCAGACAAACTGGATACCATCTTCTTCGGGGATATCCTCGGGTTCCGAGAAACTTTCGTCGACATCAGCCGCGCGCATCCGGCGATAGGTCTCAAGCGGGTCGTCTGACGGAAAAGCTATAATCAGATCTCCCTGGGCAACGGCATCACAGGGGCGCGGCACCAAAGCGGGCGCCTGAATCTCAATCAGATCTATCTGATGTCCCGTCGTGGGATTCTCAACATAATGTGTGTGATATTCGTCACCCAGGACCGGCGCAGTGACCTGGCCGATGTAGTCGTCTTTTTCATTCCGGTATACCAGCGGTTCCGGTGCACCTGGCTGGGTATCGCTGAAACCGATCGCCCGCAATACAGCCTTGGTCTTATTGATGTCCGAACAACTGATACCGTGATGTGTCTGAATCAAATTAAACATAAGCGTCCCTCAACTGCCCGGCTAAAAACCCTGAGGCGTCAGTATGCTATATTTTCCGCTCTATTTTCACTGAGCCCTGACCATGGTTGATATGTCTATTGCTCATTTCGGCACCACCCTGATCGAATCGCCGCCTGCGGCGGGCGCTGACCAGTCGGAAATACCCAAGACAGGCGATCTCGCCCGCACGGATCGTTTCCTGCGTATCCTGGGTGCTGAGGTCTACATTGCCAACATGTACCCGGGCGTAGGTCGCCAGTACATATACCAGCGCGGTGATTTCAGCGACCCCGACTATTTTGAGAAGGATACGTTCACTTCCTATACGGCGGTCCCCGTACCGGATGCTGGTGCACCCAGGGCAGGCGAGGTGATTTTTCGCTTACCCCATCGACAGCCACTGGCCGTCGCCAGCCAACTGATTGAAGAAGCGCTGATTCAGCCGCTGTCTGACTATGCCGCGTTCGCTGCCGGCAACACACCAACCCTGCGCTTTGTCGGACCAGACCAGCAGCAGTACGAACTCATTGAATCGACTGACGTCAGACATGAAAACCACCGTGTCTATATCTGGACAGACACCAGTGATCTGGACGCACATATCAAGGGCTACGCAAGCAACTTCGGGATAACGCTCGAGGGCACAGAAAACTTCTATGATATCGCTACCGCACACCTGCTGGTTCGGAAGGAACCTGGCATCACCGTCGCACTGCTAACTTCGAACAGCGGTGAAATCGCCCCTAAACACAGTTTCGATATTTTCCGGGACGCCGGTTACTCACATTTTCGCCTCGGCGCACCGGACAAAACCAGCGTCCTTGAACAGGCCGTTGAAGCCTTTCCAGATGGTGGCGGTGATGTGTCATTTGTCCATTTTCAGAACGCCTATCTGGAGCTCGTTCAAATTGGTACAGAGATCAGCTAGTGCGAGAATTGTACTTCGTCCGACACGGACAAACTGAGTGGAACGCCATCCGCAGAATGCAGGGGCAATGGAACTCTGATCTCAACGACCTGGGCAGGCAGCAGGCACACAGGAACGGTGAGTTTCTTGCGTCTCTTGGCATCGATTACCTGGTGGCATCGCCGCTGGACCGCACCCGGCAAACAGCCGACATCATTAACGAGTACCTGCAGTTACCGCTGTCATTCGATGATCGCATCATGGAGTGGAACTGCGGTGACTGGAGCGGCGAGATGTGGGATCAGGTTGCTGACAAATGGCCGGAAGAGTTCGCTGCCTGGCAATCGGACCCGTATCACTACCGGGGACCCAACTGTGAGAACTATCCCGATATGATCGAACGGGCCAGGCCGTTTTTGGAGGGGCTCACCAGCCTGCCACACCAGCGGATCGCGATTGTCTCTCATGGCATGATCGGTCGCGTCATGGTCAGCACCCTGCTGGAACATACGCCGGAAGAAATGTTCACCTTCGGACAGGCCAACGACACCGTGTTTCACCTCACCGAGGATCAAGGCCGCTATCAGGTCCAGCACTATATTGGCGGCGTGGGCCCAAACCCCGGCCTACCGGACAGATTCTACTAGCACCGCCGGACAGAGCCGCCGCACGCTGTTACCGATATAGATGCTTTGCGCCCGCTCAAGATCGGTAATCATGAGCACCTGCTCCGTCGCCTGCCCGGAGCGCAATAAGTGCTGGCGAAACGTTCCAGCGAGCAACCCGGATGATACCGGTGGCGTTACCAGTGAACCTTCAATCTCAAGAAACAGATTAGCGATGGTGGTTTCGGTCAACTCACCTCGCTCATTAAAAAGAATCACGTCGTCGCAATCCTGACGCTCAGATTTTGCCAATTCATAAACAGCCCGGTGGGTCGTCTTATGAAACAAAAACCTGTCTCGACTATCAACCGGGTTTTCTGCCAGCTTGAGAAGCAGCGCGTCATCACTTGCCTGAAACGGTGTTGCGCTGAGCGTCATGTCACCGTGGCGATTCACCAGTAATCGCAACCGCGACGTCTGTGGCTCACTAAGTTCCGCCAGCAACCCTCGCGCCTGTTCAACATCAACGGGAAAATCAAAGTAGTCGGCGGTTTCTGACAACCGTGCCAGATGCGCTTCCATGAGAAAAACACCTTCGCCGGGTTGGTATAGCATCGTCTCCAGCAGCTCAAAATCAGGGATGGATTGCTCAAGCACTGCCGCTTTTACGAGGCTCTCCTGCCACTCATCGTGTTCCTCAGAATCCCAGACAATCCCTCCGCCAACACCATAGGTTACCTGGTGATCGCGCTTGTTTGCGCAAAGTGTCCGTATCGCCACGTTGAATGTGCAATCACCACCGGGAGCCAGCCAACCTATTGTTCCGGTATAAATGCCGCGGGCGTCAGTCTCCAGCTCTCGGATGATCTCCATGGTGCGAACTTTAGGCGCACCGGTGACCGAAGCACAGGGGAAGAGCGCACTGAAAATTTCGACCAGTGGCGCGGCTGACTCAGCGGAAATTGAGGAAATCTGCTGCCAGACCGTCGGGAACTTTCGTATCTCAAAAAGTGACTCCAGGCAGATCGTGCCAGCGTTAGCGATCCGCCCTAAATCGTTACGGATCATATCGACGATCATGAGATTCTCTGCACGATCTTTCTCTGATGCTGCCAACGACGCCTTGATCGCCTTATCTTCTTGGGCGAATCGCCCTCGGGGCCGGGTGCCTTTCATCGGTTCGACCTGTAAATGCCGACCACGGCGTTTAAAAAACAACTCCGGCGACAAGCTGATCAACGCATAGTCTTCCGTCTCGATCAGACAGGCATAAGGGGGCGCTTGAAAGCGCGTCAGACTGGCAAGTACTTCAAGTGGTGCATGCTGCAGCTGACCGGATAACGGATGTGTAAAGTTAACCTGGTAGGTCTCGCCGGATCGCTGATAGGCTTTTATGGCATCAATTGCCTGCGTGAACCGCTGTCGTTCAATCGTTGGCAACAGATCCAGCGTGATAGCCGTGGGTGGCAACTCGCAGCTTTCAGGTTCACCGAACACGGCAAACGCTGCCAGCGGCAGCACGCCCGGGGCATGGTGAGCCAGCGCAGTATCAAAGGCGCTCGCAGCCTCATAGGTCACAAAGCCAACAACATGATGTCCCGCTAGCGACGCGGCTTCGACCTGCCTTATGACATCCAGCACACCTGCATTGTCGCGCGCAATGTACACCTGTCTGGGATCACTGAACCGTTGCCAGTTACCCGAATCAGAATCAAAACGCCACGCACGAAACATAGTCGCGCACGCTATCAGTTCCGCTCTCAGATATCGACTGGTTTACAATGCGGGTCATGCAGACCCCGGAATCGTTAACGCCAGCATTAATCAGTCGCCTAATCGGTAAGCCGGTAACTTCGCTGGCACTCTCAGCAATAGACGAGCAACGCGGTTATATGGCGTCTGTCTATCGGGCAAAACTGACCGGCAACAATGTCCCTGCATCGGTCATTATCAAATTTGCCAGCGAGTCAGCAGCCCAGCGATCCCTGGCTGATCGTTTCAACTCCTATAAGAAAGAAACGCGCTTCTATGCTGATCTGGCAGAGGACCTGCCGGTGGCCACACCAACCTGTCTGTACAACGCCGCAGACAGCTTCCTGCTGATCCTTGAAGACCTGGGTCCGGGCGCCATCACCGACACTGTCAGCCTTACCGATGCAGCGTTAGCGATGCAGACAATGGCGACTATTCACGGTCACTTCAGGCAGCGACCTCCTGACGGATTCCCTGACATTAGCGAAGGTCTTGAAGCCGCCGTACCGGATATGCGCGGCTTTGTGACAGACCGGCTCGGGGAATTACCAACAAGACCTGGCCTGGCGCTTATGGCACGATATGCCGCTAACAGCGACAAGACCATTGACAGATTCAAGCACTGGCCCAAGGTGTTCTGTCATCTGGATTTTCGATTGGATAACCTGCGATTTCTAGCTAACGAGCTTGTTGTGTTTGATTGGGGTGAGGCAACCATGGCGCCGCCCGGATTCGATCTCGCGACCTTTATGGTAACGAGCATGGACGTCGATCTGCGTCGTGCCAGCGAACTGTCATTACTCAAGCGTTATCACCAGCACCTGGAGACCTATCAGACCGGCATCAGTTTCGACACGGTCTACGAGAGTTATCAGCTTGCACTGCTGCCTGCGTTTTACCTCGCTGCCCTGGTTATGACTGACGGCGAGCTCGCCGAAGGCATGCGTCTGGCTGACCGTTGTCTGTCTGCCATTGAAGATCACCAACACGCACTCGGCAATCTGCTCGCCTGACGCTGCCGGTCCCGGCTACCGGGTCTGCTGCCAGCTTCTCCGGGCTTTAACGCCGGTATCAGGAAAATCCGTGAATACCCCATCAACACCCAGATTAAGATAATGCGCAATTTCCTCGGCACCCGATGCAAACTCGCGCGGCAGACGATCGTCTCTAAACGTCCAGGCATGAACAAACAGACCGTGAGATCTGGCGGATACCAACAGCGATGAGGTTGAGCCCCCGGGCGTCAGCAGCATTTGCTTCATCACGCCGATGCCATCGGCAAACATTGCGACTTCTTCGAGTGGCACATTGGGTGCAAGAGAAACACGACTCCGTGGTGTCAACAACATCACCAGCGGCAGAGTTGTGTAAGGGCGCAATCGCCGCAGGCTCTCAGCATCAAAGGATTGAATAAAGACGCTATCTTTCACTTCACGCGCGGCCAGCGCAGCCAGCAGAAGCTGACCAGAATCGAGTCCCATGGCCAGAAAAAGTGCCGGTGCCTTTATTTCAGGGTAGATCCCGAGCGGCCGCTCAGTTTTCGCTAACAGGTTCAGCACTTCTTCAAAGGTCGGGACAAGGTAGCGATCATTGTGTACCTGACTACGCTCAGCAAAAGGCTGCCTGGCGCGAAGCTGCCTGATTTCAGCGAGGGTGAAGTCATGGACGAACCAGTCTGTTCGGCCATCAATCTTTCGCTTTCGCTCAGGGAAAACATCCGCGACGTTGGTTGTCGTACTGAGATAGACATCATGGCGGGCAATGAGTACCCCGTCGCTGGTCACCACAAGGTCTGGCTCGATGTAGTCGGCGCCCTGCTCAATCGCTAGCTGGTAAGCCTCAAGCGTGTGTTCCGGCAACAAACCACTGGCACCTCGATGCGCAATAATCAGCGGAGAGGCGTATGTCATTGTGCTCAACAGCGCGAAAATCAAAACAGAAAGTCGTTTCATAACGAACACCATAGCGATCAGATGTTAGATTCCGGTAAAGAACACCACTTCAGCCTGGTGATAGCGCAGGCAAGGTCAGGGTGACACCAAGCTTTCGGTGGTCAGTGGTATACCCTTGCAGACAACTGGATACAACGGACATTCCCCGGATACTGATCCAGTCCAGCTTGAGTCCGAATACCTCCCAGGAGGTTCTGGGAAACGCCCAGGTTGGCTGATCAATAGGAAAAACTTCCATAAAACCAGCGGCCTGCAGCATCTGACTCGCCAAATGCTTTTCATCATCGAGCCAGCTCTGACGCTCAATGACCAGTGTCTTTGACGGCACACGATGCACCAACTGGACCAGCCAACGCCGCCAGCCTGCTGGCGGGATTGTTGTGTTGAGGTCTCCACACACGGCGGCTGGCAATTGATGCCCGTCAGCATGGGCCAGAATCTGTTGTAGCAACGGGATGCGATGTGAAAGACCTGCCGCAACGATCGGCAGGTGGCAGTTGTAAATCATCACTTCGACACCGCCGATCAACAATCGCGTGACCTGAATATCCTCGATTGGGTAAACGGGATGATCAACACAAGGCGTCAAACTGAAATTCTCAAGAACCGGTAAGCTCGTCAGTATGGCGTTGTGTGAATGACTGCCTTGCTGACCATGAAGATAGGGTTGCAGCCGTCGACTGACTTTGTGATGCGAACCAAACTCCTGGAGACAAAGTACATCTTGAGCGGCCAGTTGAATATGCGGTTCGACCCGAGAGAATGGCAAGCTACTGTAGTGCGGCGTGTTCGCGACATTCCAGGATGCCAGGGAGAAAGTCTGGGTCATGCAGCCGCCACGGATTCCCTGACAAGCAACGACCCCGGTGAGATTTTTATCTGAAATGGCGGATGGCCAATCCAGTCACCATCCAGATGTGCATGCACGCCAGGCCCACCCAGTATTTCCATGTGCTCAACGTCATACATCCGTACCTCTGGTAACTCTGCGTGCGTTCCAAGCGAAAGGCGATAGAAGTTAAGCACTCTGGATAGCCTGGCAAAAGCACCCACCTCACAGACAGACAACTTGCCGTCGTCAATCTTTGCTTCGGGAACAAGTCGGAAACCACCACCGAAGGTTGTGCCGTTCGCAATCGTCAGTAGTAGCAGATCACGTTGGCGTGAATCCTCGTCAGCGAGATATTGAAAGTTTTCATCCGCGGCAAAAAGCAACTGCTTCAACGCATGAGCATAGTAGGCCGCATGACCCGTCAGCATTGGTAACCGCTGATGCTGCATATCAAAAACGACGCGAGCGTCCAGCCCCAGACCAACCCCATTGATGAATTTTCGGCCGTTGCACACGCCCGTATCAGCCTTTCGTGGTCGCCCGGCGAGGGCAGTTTCGAATACTTCACGCTGATTTGTACCCAGATTCAGATTACGGGCAAAGTCGTTGCCGGTTCCTGCGGGGATGATGCCGAGCTTAATATCCCTCGGCAAACGGTTAATCGCGTGGTTAAGCGTACCATCTCCACCGATCGCAACAACAGAATCACAGGCCACTGCACACCGGGTGATGGCATCATCAAGATTGTGGGATTCAGAAGACACCAGCTCACAGTGACGCGTTCGAGACTGTGCAAACTCAAGAAAACCCTGGGTTAGCTGTTGGTTTTTTTTCGAGCTGCCCGCAGCGGTAAAGTTTGCGATAACCAGCAGGTTTTCAGCGTGGCTGTCCATGGTTCACCTTCGGCTATTCATTGCGCCGAGGGCGCCAGAGGACAAATATGATAGTGTATTCACGTTACAATTTCACAAGCACAACGGTCCAATAAGGGAAGGATACCGAATGGCACAGGCGTCGATCGATCACTACAAGTCTCTGTTTCAGGACAATCTCTTGTTCAGGGGATTCTCTGATCACCATTTTGAAAAGCTCGCAGAACTGATCACGGAAGTCCGCGAACTGAAACCCGGTGAGGTGTTGATGGAGGAAGGTGACACCGCTAATGAAATTTATATTCTAGAGAGCGGCTCGACAGAAATTGTTGTGCGAGACGAACAAAGCAATTCCTCTCATCGTATTGCCGTGATCCCAGCAGGTGAGTGCGTTGGCGAAGTCGCCTTGCTCGACGACGGTAACCGCTCAGCAAGCGTCCGCGCCATCGAGCCATCCAGAGTGGCGATCATCCCCGTCGCCGACCTGAATGAAGAAGACATCGGCAGCTTCCCTATTGGCGTGCTGATGAAAATTAATCTCGGCACAAAAATCGCCAGACGAATACGGACAACCAACGAAAATACCGTTCGCTCGCTCCAGGGGCAGTTAGAGGAAAGTGAAAAACGGGCAGAGCTTGGCGGCTTTATGTCACGGGTGCTGATCGGGACCGCGCTCTATACGTTTGCGCTGAGCCTGACAAAAAGTTTTGACGAACAGATCACAGATACCACATTCGTTACGGTGCCAATCCTGATTGTGTTTGCCACCGCACTCGCCATCAACATCAAGTTCTCAAGCTATCCGCTCGCCGCTTACGGCCTGACTTTAAAAGGTTGGAAGAAAGGTGTTGTTGATGGCTTCTTGTTCTCGATTCCACTGGTGATCTTCCAGCTAATCGTAAAATGGATATTGCTTCAGACCATCCCCTCGATGGAAGGACAACCACTGTTGGACTTTTATCAGTCTAAAGGCGTATCGCCTGAAATGGTGATCGTTGCGCTGATTGCCTACACACTGTTTACGCCGGTTCAGGAATTTGTCGTCCGCAGTGGCCTGCAGAGTTCGTTCCAGTTGTTTCTCACTGGTCGACACAAGAAGTGGCTGTCGATCTTTCTTGCAACCCTGCTCTTTAGCTCAACTCACCTGCATGTCTCGTTCATTCTTGCGATCCTGGTGTTCCCGGTTGGTATCTATTGGGGCTGGTTGTACGCGCGCAGTGGCAGCATCGTCTCGGTCTCGGTCTCACATATTCTGGTAGGATGCATCGGGCTGTTCGTGATCGGCTTTCCCACGAAAGGTTACGCCTGATTAAACATGCTATCTCCAGCGGGCGGCATCGCGCTTGTTTTAACCCTGTGTTTTGGACCCGCTGTACTGGCAATATACATGCCGGTGGTACCAGCTGTGCAGGCCGAATTCGGTATCACTCGTCAGGTGGCGCAACTCAGCCTCAGCGTTCCACTGACCGCCGTGCTGTTGGCGCCGGTCATCGCAGGGTTACTCGTCGACCGCATCGGCAGAAAGCGGGTTATGCTGGCCAGCGCGCTCATCAGCGGACTCGGATGTCTGCTCTCGGCAGTGACATCTGACTACAGCCTCTTTCTCGTCGGCAGAATCATCGCGGGCCTCTTCAGTTCGCTCTGCCTGGTCGTTGGAAGAGCCGTCATTTCAGATGTTTTTGAATCACACGAGCTTTCACAGAAAGTTGCACGATTCACACTGGCACCAATCATCGCCATGATGATTGCGCCGGTGGTGGGTGCGCTGCTGATTGATTTTGTCAGCTGGCGAATGGTCTTCTGGTTGCTCACCGCAGTCTCGATGTTGACGGCCGTGTTGATTGCAACGGGGCTGCCCGAGACGCTCGTCAGACCGGCCGCTAACCGAGTCAATCCAAGGCTTCGCGCACTGCTGGGGAGCGTCCGTCTCTGGGCCTATGTTTTTCAAAGCGCCGTACACTACGGCGCTGCGATCGGCTTTTGCTCGGCCGCCGCCTACATCATGCAAGAGCAATTAGGTAGCGCCGCATGGGAGTATTCGCTGGGTCTCATTTTGGTACTGATTGGCCTTGGAGCCGGGGTGCTGACTTACGAGAAGCTGCTGCATCAATTCGAACATGGCAAGGTGGTGTTCTGGGCCAGTTTCGGTACTTTCGGCCTGGCATCCATGATTTATCTCGGCATAGATTCAGCGGCGGTCGACCTGGACCCAATGATGTTGTTCGCACCAGCCATATTCATGTCCTTTGGAATTGGTCTGGCACTACCCCCCTCTCAGGCGGGGATTCTGCTGTCAGTAAAGGGGCAGGCTGGCGCGGCCTCAGGCGTCTCAAGCGCACTTCAGATGCTGTCGGCCGCGGTCTTCGTACACCTCATGACCCTTGGTGATTCTGAATTGTATGCGATGTTACCTCTGTACATCGTCGTTGCGCTGGGCTTGGCGTCCGTATCTGCGCTGCCACTTGTTGCAGGCAACCGTCGACAAGAAGGTTACCGAGAAAGCTGATGTAATCGCTGATGGTATGAAATCAGCGCTTCGAGTAAATGCCGTTGTCTGAAAAAGTGGGTACCGCGCGTTTCTAGAACTTTCTGCAGCCGCGGGGAAAGAAAATATAGCAGCGCAGGTGACAGCGCGGGTGCAACATGGTGACTGGCCTGAAGGTTAATGCCGCCACATAAGAGCGTCATTAGATAACCACCATAGTCAGTTGAATTGCCGATCTGAACACTAACCCATTGCTCAAACGTGGCGACCGAATTTTCAGGTACAGGTTTATGGTCGCTGAAGTTATGGGAGACCTGAAACAGGTAAGAAATCAACAGCGAAACGGGCGCCATTGCGATCAGAAAAAGCATCAGGCCAGTGAAACCGTTAAACAACATTGGAACAATAATGCTCAGCAACAAGTACAAAAACGCGTAACCAGGGTTGCCGCCCCGACGAGCCACGTTGGTGAAAGGAAAACTGAATGCGTTTAACAACAGCAAGAGCGGGACATAGAAAGTCTGAAACCGGTGCCACTTTTTCAGCGGTTGCTGTTCATGAAGCCGCAGCCAGGGCACCGGATGATAAACGTCGTAGTCCTTTTCCGGATCATTCGCGAACACATGATGGGAGGCCTGGTGCTGCTCTCTCCAGGCGTTTGGCTCCACCATAAAAGTCGCGTCAATGACATCGTAAAAACGGCGCAATAGACGATCAAGCGGTCTGTAACTAAAGACCTTGCCGCCGCGATGATGCCGTGTATGAAATATGACGAACGCATAAGAAAGCAGAAGGCCACCAAACCCCAGCGCTGCGAGCAAACTTCCCCATATCGCGAACCCTGCCCAGGCGATTGGTAACGCCAGCGTGATGACCAGACAGTACATCTCGAAGATACGTTCGTGCCAGTGATGGCGCGCTTTTATATCGGTAACGATCTCATTGATCTCTTCGTAGAATGGATCAGAAGGCGGTAACGCAAGACCGAGACTTGCTGCACGGCGCGCTATTGCTTGATGATCACACCCAAGATGATGGCTGTAGAACAGCAGGTCTGGCCGCTCATGTCCGCGGGCGAGCGACAGCAGGGCCTGGCCGCCCGGGTGTCCAGGGAACCTGGTGCCGCGCAAATCTGGGTTATAAGCCGTTTGATTCAAGGGTAAAAGCGGGTATCAACGCTAAATTTCTCAGGGTGTCTGGGCGTGATATTGACATAGAACTGCATGATCTTTTGCATGTCCTGTTGTAAATCTCCTGTTGGAACGATGTAAGTACCAATGCCTGCGATCTTCTTTGCATAATCGAGATAACCCAGACAGATTGGCACCTGTGCGCTATTTGCAACGTGGTAGAAACCGGTTTTCCAGGTTGTACGCAATGACCTTGTTCCTTCTGCGGCAACCACGATACTGAGATCCTGCTGGCGGTCGTACAAAGCCGCCATCGCTTCTGTCTGAGAGACCCTGCCGCTTGCGGTATTTCGATCAATCCAGATCGCACCCATGGCTTCAAGCGGGGCTCTGATAGGCCATCGTGCATATTTATCAGCAATGGCAATGCGCGCATAAACGCCGCAAAGTTCAAGCGCCGTAAACGTCAGCACTACATCCGGTAAACTGGTGTGCGGCGCAGCGATAATGACACTGCGGTGAATGACTTCTTCAGGGACGCTTGGATCATAGCGCCAGCCGCGACCATAGAAATATAAACGGAGAACTTTTTTTACAAACCAGCGAAACATAGTCGATATCAATACCTCCGTGCCTGCTCTTGCGAAATAGCCGGCTCGTTGGTTAGTCTTGTAGAACCAGCACCATCATAACACCTACCGAAAAACCCAGATGACAGGAAAAAAGTGACAGAAACGTCGCCCGAATGGATATCACATCGAGGCCTATCCGATGAGGCTGCCGATGGCGTGGTAGAGAATACGCTGAAAGCTTTTGAATTGGCCGTCGCAGATGGTTTTGACTGGCTTGAAACAGATCTGCGCATCAGTAACGACGAAGACCTCTTTCTTCAACACGACCCATCGTTGTTACGGACTTCGGGAACGGATGTTATAGCAGAAACCCTATCATCCTCCGCTCTCCGTCAGGTCACACTGAATGACGGCCAGCCCCTGGCTTTCTTTCGGGATTTCATCGACCGCTTCGAAGACAACCACTGGGTTCTGGATATCAAACCTGAGCAGGGTGATCGCATTCTGGCCTCACTGATTAACGATTACTTTGATATCATTTCCGCCCGGACAGATCGAATCTGGTTTCAGGTCTGGGAACCACGTCATCGTAGCTTTCTGATCGAACACTTGCCCGGTGCACAGCTCTTTGCGTCAATGCAGGATTGCTATCGGTCAGGCCTTAGAGCACTGACAGGAATACCGTTGTTTGGACGAATCCAAGAGAACACGCTCTATGCGCTGCCGCCGAAGTTTATCGGAATAGATCTTTACAATGCACGGATGTGCGAGGCTTATGCGAGCCAAGGCGCGCAACTACTGGCATTTCTACCCGAGACTGATCACCATATTAAGCAGGCAATGGCATTACCGTATCGTTACATACTCACCAATCAAAAACGTTCAGCTTTTTGTTAGACGTAAGCCCCGATAAAAGAGAACTCAGCTGCCAGTGAACACGCCTCCGCCCGAGATCATCCAACACCTTAAACAGTCTGAACTGTTCGCCGACATGGCGGATGAAGTGCTGGCGCGACTGACCCCGCCACCGGAATGGATCGAAGTATCCGGGGGGGAAGCTATTCTGACGCAAGGTGGGGTCGGGGAATATTTTTATCTGCTTGTTCACGGCCGACTTGGCGTATTTATCGGTTCTGATTCCGCTCATGCCGAACAGGTGGCAACCGTTGAGGCCGGCGAGGGTGTTGGTGAAATGTCGCTCCTGACTGACAGGCCTATTACTGCAACCGTAAAAACGCTGCGGGATTCAAATCTTATTCGCTTTTCCAAAGCAAGCTTTGACAGCCTGATTAAAGATCATCCGCAGGCCGCGCTGTCTATCACTCGAAGAATCATAGAACGCCTGGAAAAGACACTGCGAGGAGAGAAAGCGCCGGCGGATCTGTCGACAATCATGATCTGTTCAAACAGCACCCATACCCAGGCCAGACCCTTTGCCGATCGCTTGCATCAGGCCCTGACCAAACTTGGCAGTGTGGCGATGATTACCGCTGATACCGTGCCTACCGAGGATTTCAGTCAGCATCTGCACAGCCTCGAAGATAACTACGACCATGTCCTAATGGTGTGCGAGGCAAACGATAACCAATGGCGAGCGGTGTGTAAGCGACAGTCTGATAAAACACTCCTATTAGCACCCGCAGATCAGCCCGCAGAAGACGTCTCAGCCTTGAGTCTTGATCCCGTCAGGACCGATCTCGTCCTGGTGCATGCAGAGAACTACATTGAGGACTGTTCGGTTGTGACATGGCGGGACGCGCTGACTTTCGATCAGTTGCACCATTTAAGGGCTAACCAGACCAAAGACTATGAGCGACTCGCAAGGATACTCACAGGCAATGCGAACAATCTGATATTGAGTGGTGGCGCCGCCCACAGCTTCGCGCAAATCGGTGTGATTCGAGCGCTCGAAGAAGCTGGCATTCCTATTGACCGGGTCTGTGGTACCAGCATGGGATCGTTGATTGCCGCCCAATACAGTCTGGGTATGTCGTTCGATGACATGCTGATCGAGAATCGAAAAATCTGGGCTGAGGGCAAACCGCTATCTGACCTGACGTTGCCGACCACCGCCCTGGTCAGAGGTAAACGCCTGCAAACCATGATTCGCAACGCGCTCGGTGACCGGGACATTGAAGCGCTACCCCTGCAATTCAGCTGTGTTTCCACCAACCTGACCCGCGCAGATTTCGAGTTTCATCAGAAGGGATCACTCTGGCGTGCCGTCAGGGCCAGCGGCACCATTCCGGGTATTGGTCCACCCCTGGTAGCCGATGGTGAGTTGTTGGTTGACGGCGGTATTCTCAGCAATCTGCCGGTGAGTGTTTTTAAGTCGCATTACTCGGGTAACGTCATCGCTGTGGATGTCGGACTGCGAGACATGAAACCACTGCCTCGGGAGTGGAACGACCGGGTTGATTCCGGTTGGTCGCTTATGTGGAAACGTCTCAATCCTTTTTACAACAACAAGGAAATCATGCCATCGTTAATGGCTATTCTTTACCGAACGGCCACGCTTGGCAGCGCATCCACCGACGCGGAGGCAAAGCTGGCGGACCTCTATATTTCACTGGAACTTGAAGAGCACAACGCGCTCGACTTCAGGTTAATCAACGTGATTTCGGATACGGGATATGAACGCGCCAGTGCGATGCTCAAATCGGCTGACCTCAACGGGGTCTATCAAAACCACTAGCGCACCCAGGCAAGCCTGACAGTACATCAGTTACCCGTTTCTTCCCGATAGATCTCGCGCAGTAATCGGCGCCATTCATCTACCTGGAAATCGAGCGTACCGTTCAGCTGTATTACCTTACCCGCAAGCTCGGTGACCGTCGGTGCTGTTTCCTTATCGAAAGACTCTGTGAGCTCCCGCAACGCATCCTCATTCATCTTCGACTCTTTATAGGTCTTGTAAACCCGCTCCATGGCATACCATGAGCCTTTTGTTGCGCCGCGTGTTGCGTCAACGCCCTCAAGCCTGCGGTTGCCCATAATCAACTCATAACTGTAGTGCTGCCACCAGGCGTACGTGGGGCCAACCTCTCGAAACAGGCCGTTGTAGTGGGCATCAATACTATCTGCGAAAAGATACTCGCTTTCTCTAACCCGCAGGACGCGAGCGAACAGCGGGTCATCAATCGCCGGCAGGCCAACCAAAGAAAGACTCATACCATCCTCGGCAGTCTCCAGATAGCGAGCAAAAGATTCCGGCGATAACTCACTGGCGTAGCGCAGCGCTGCAACATCAAGCAACCGTTGATACTCCACCTCGGTCGTCGCAACCAGCACCCTGCTGAGATCATTGGCTATCCGATTAAACAGATCCTGAAATGGGTCCACCGCAATACTGGGGTCACGTGCATAATCTTCTGGTGTCGCGACGTCTTCATAGCGGCCGCTCAACCACACGCGCCCTGCTGCGTCCGTCGCGAGCACAGACACAATCATCTGCACGCCATCTGAAAACAGCACAGTACCCGAGACATTAAGCTCTGCTGAAAGATCATCACGGGGCATGACTCGCACCGCCCCCCAATGCCCGGATGCATCCAGGGTTTTTTTAAGCCGATAGGGAACCAACCGGCGTTCGACGGACTGTACCTGGGGCAACGCGCTGAAGACGGGTTGATCTGAACGCGTGGCCACATCAAAAACTCGGATGCCAACGTTCAGGGGCGTCTGCGCATCTACCAGTTCCGCTTGCAACAGAGATTCCGACAAAGGCCGGGGCAATGACGGGGAAACAGTTGTCGGCGTGGCACCACATCCTTGAAGCAGCGCAACCGCCATCAACACGCAAAGAAAACGTATACTAATTTTCGGACCCTCGCAACGTACAGGTTGTTTGCGTCGCAATCGTAAACTCACAGTTGTACATGCCCTGCCCCGGCTCATAAGGCATGTAAACGCGATTCAACGTGAACGGGTATCGAACGCCATCAACCGTAACCGTCGTTGCGACATTCAATCGACTGCGATCTGCAGCAATACTGAGGCGATGGAAAACATTCAGGCCTTCAGGCAGGGCCACCTGAAACACCAGTTGGTCTTCATCCCAGGTACATCCCTCGGTGCCCACCGGGCTCTGCTTCCAGCCAAGATTGGTAAAATCACAGATCAGCGCATAATCATCATTGCGGCGAATAACAACATGATCCTCAGCCTGCGTGACATCCAGCACTGTGGCCTGGGCAATCTTCTCGGTGAGCCGCCCTAAACCGATAATCGGTTGCAGGTTGAATATCTGTGGGTCAACAAATCGTCCGGTATTCTGAGCGCGTTCGGCCTGGCGACGCGCCTCGGATCGTGCCTGAATGTAAAGCCGCTGAATCTTCTCGCTGGGATGATCGCTGAGCTGATAATCAAGCTCCCAGTGACCCGAGAAATCCTTATTGTGAGGATTGTTGTGTGGGCCGAGCCCATCGGCCAGCAGGGGCGGCGCAACCAGATACAGGGCAAGGCATGCCCGCCAAAACAAAACCATCTCTGTGGGGTATCGCTCAGAAAAAGATCATTATGGTTCAAAAAGCCGGTACGCCCAAAAATAGAACTGAACCAGACTTAAACGGCCTGGGCGATCGATTTGAAGGCCGCTTTGATATGATCGCTACTTGCGCGGAGGTCGACCATTTTCGGCAGGTAAAAGTCGCCGGTCTTCTCCAGTTTATGAATCGCGGCGGGCGGGAAAGGCGCCAGCTCCGGCACCCAGCGTTTGATGTAGACACAGTCCTTGTCGAACCTCTGTTGCTGACGCCAGGGGTTAAATACTCTGAAATAGGGCTGAGCATCACATCCGGTAGATGCGCCCCATTGCCAGTTCCCGTTGTTTACCGCGGGCTCATAGTCCACCAGCAGATCAGCAAAGTGCGTTTCTCCCCGGCGCCAGTCAATGTGCAGGTTTTTGGTCAGAAAGGACGCCACAACCATTCGCACTCGATTGTGCATAAACCCGGTTGCCTGAAGTTCCCGCATACCCGCATCAACAATAGGAAACCCGGTGCGACCCGCACGCCAAAGTTCAAACGCATGATCATCTGAAGACCATTGAATCGCATCGTACTGACGGCGGAAGGCGTGTCTGAACACATGCGGGAAGTGCACCGCAATCTGGAAGTAAAAGTCCCGCCAGTAAAGCTGCCTGATCAGAGGATGATCGGTACCGAGCGTTGATCCAACCTGATCGTAGACCTGACGTGAGGAACAGGTGCCGAATCGCAAGTGAGCGGACAACCTGCTGGTTTGTTCCATGGCAGGTATATCTCGCATCACATCATATTGGCCGAGCGAGGCGATGCGGTCCAGCGCCCGATTGGCACCGGAAACACCGGGCTCAAACGACACTGGGTCAATGTTCAGATAAGGTGCAACTTCAGGGAACTGATCTATCGACTGACTCCCTGGGTTATAAAAAGTACCGGACCTAAGCGACGTGGTACCCGCAACCGGCAAGGTTGAAGCACGGCGGAAATAAGGCGTAAAGACGGTGTACGGTGTACCGTCAGCTTTCATTACGGCTGCCGGCGGGTTGAGCACCAGATCATCCAGGCTGTGAAAAGTCGCCCCGGCCGCGGTACAAACGGTTTCAATCGCCCGGTCGCGACGCTGACTTGAAGGAGAATAGTCTCGGTTAACAAAGACCCTACTGTATTCTCCCTGCGTGATGAGTGCGCTGACTATCTCTGCAGGTTCGCCAACGCGAACAACCAGTTCACACCCATGTTGCTGCAAGGCACGCGCGAGTTCGACCAGGGATTGAAAAAGAAAGGCCAGGCGCCGTTCGGCACCCGACCATTTTTTCAGCAGGTAGGGATCAACAATGAAGGCTGTGGTTACCGGATTGCCAGACAACAGAGCAGCATTAAGCGCCGTGTTGTCTTCAATCCGAAGATCCCGCCTGAACAAATAGAGCGAGCGCACAGTATCAGTTAATGTGGTCTGCGTAGCCCTCGACTTCAATCACATCCGACAGTGCCTGCTCCATGATTGACCTCGCCTGGCTGGTTAAATCATAAAGCCGTTTGTGCAACTCTGCTTCTTCCGGCGCCTGAGAGATACAATCGCCCGTATAGTCTTCGAACTGATTCAGCGCCACGATCAACTCTGACAAATGCTTGGGACATTCGCAGTCAATTGGACCCGACAGTTCTGCCAGTCGGTTGAGCTGCATTTCGCTATACCGTCGAGGCTGCACTGCCGCGACGGGTTGATCGTCTGCAGCCAGCAGATTAACCAGTGCGAAAGGTTCAAGCGGGCCTTTTAACAGCCGGAAGCCGCGCCCTGCCAGTGACCTTAACTGTGCTCGTGATGCAAACCGGTAAACAACCAGGCACCTCGGCGCCAGCTTGTCCGGGATGTGTCGGACAATCTGCTGTTCATTCAGTTCCGATAGGCTGGGCATGTCTATCACGACAAACTCGTATTGACTGACATCCAGATCCTCAAGTGCCGCAACCCACGAAACGTCGTTATCTGACTGCGCTGCAACGCAAGCCTTCAACCATGCCGGCTGCTGGACACTGAAGACCGCCCAGGTACGAGAGGGTCCTGTGCTGATCTGTCGGTTGATACCAAGCAGGCCGCTGGTTCGCTCCTGCAACTCGTCTTCCGTCAGACGACAGATCGTGCCGATAGCCTGGCCCGCATCCACGAGTCGCTTAACGCTGATCAGTTTTTTGATGTGGCCATCCGTGTAATAACGGTTGTTGTTTTCGCCCCTGTTGGGCTCGACAACGTTGTAACGGCGTTCCCAGGCACGAATCGTGTCTGTAGAAATACCAGTCAGTTTCGCGACTGCACCGATTCTGTATCCTGTGTTCATGTTCAATCCTCCGCTGAACGACCTGAAAAATTCAGGATGAGTGGAAATTCCTTGAACACGTTTACGACCCGTTGGCCGTTTTGTCTCACTTTTTGCCAATTTGTTCAGGTTCCCCTTGGACAATTTAGATCGGTGATTGTGCTTGCCTCTATCGGTATTAACCGGGACAAGCCCGCAAATCTTCCGATATAGGTGCCTGGACTTGCCAGCAGGGTTCAAAGGGTCAGTGTAAAGTTGCATCTACCCGCTGGTATGCGTCATCGTGAACAAACACAGACGCGGGAGAGTCCCTTGAAGCTTCAAAATAAAGTTGCCATCGTCAGCGCCGCCGGCAGAGGAATCGGCCGAGGCATTGCCCTAAATCTTGCAGAAGCCGGCGCCACGGTTGTGGTTAATTCCTACAGCGAGGACACAACCCGGGACACTGTTGCCGCAATCGAGGCAGCTGGCGGTGACGCCCTGGCCATGCCTGGAGATATTACGGACCCCCACCGAATGCTTGAGGTTGTCGACGAAACCCTCAAGGCCAGGGGCCAAATAGATATTCTCGTGAACAATGTTGGCGCTGCCCCCAAGACCGGACAACAGCCGCCGGATCATCCTCTCGGTCCGGTAGAGGGGTTATGGAACGCGTTGTACCAGCAAAACCTGTTGCCGGTCGTTTTAATGACTGAAGCGGTACTGCCGCATATGAAGGCACGCAGGTCAGGAAAAATTGTCCACATCTCCTCCATCGCAGGTCTAGGCTCGTTCTCCCCGGCGATGCTGACGGGCTTTGTCCATCAAAGTTACAACGCGATGAAGGCGGCCCTCATTAACTACACCCAAACGCTGGCGGACCTACATGGTCCCGACAACATTAACGTCAACGCTGTATGCCCCGGACTCGTTTATACGGACTCATGGAAAGCCAATGCCGAAAATGCGGTGAAGAATATGCCAGAGTTCAAGGGTATGGACCCGAGAGCATGGTTTGAAGGTATCTTCGATGATCAGTATCCGACTATATTTGATCGAACGCCGCTTCGCCGGGAACAAACCGTTGAAGACATGGGTAATGCAGTTCGTTTTCTGGTCACCGAAGACGCCATGAACATCACAGGTCAGACCCTGGTAGTTGATGGTGGTATGGTGAAGCTATAACTTTAAAAAACAGCATCGGAGCCGACTATGGCCTACGCCCCAGACAACCGACCTTTCTATGATGCCGACAGCCACATCATGGAGCTACCCAACTTTCTGAAGGCCTACGCGGACCCGGATATTCGCGATGATGTCCCTGAAGTGAGCTATAGCGCCTCGCTGGTTACCGATGAAGAAGTAGAAATTATCATGTCGCAAGGCGGTCGTCACAGTGATGAACATGTCGCGGCGCAGATCGCTCTAGGGGACTCGTTGATTGAAAGTTCCAAAGAAATTCAGGCATTGGGGGCCTTCAACAGAACGGATCGAACCCGAGCCCTGGACCTGCTTGGTTTCAAAAAACAGCTGGTGTTCGCGACGCACAGCGTTGCCATGCCGTTCCACCCGAGTCAGAAAAAGCCACTGAAGTTACGTTATGGTGCAACCCGGGCGCACAATCGACACATGGTGGATTTCTGCAGTGATGATGATCGCCTTATGGGTGTTGGTATTGTGCCGCTGGACGACCCGGAAAGTGCTTTTGATGAAGCCCAGTGGGCAATCGAACAAGGCCTGCAGGCGATCTGGGTGCCTCACCGCGCACCCGGAGAAAAATCTCCGGGACATGTCAATCTCGAAAAGTTCTGGGCGCTGCTCGCTGAATCTGGCACACCTTTTGTCCTACACGTGGGCGGCTCGCCACTGCAGGCCCTCAAAGCCTGGAGCAATAACGGTCGGGCCGCGGTAAAAGACTGGATGGGCGGCGGCGAGAACGTCCGAACCAAAGATGCGGCACTGATGCACCAACCACCCGAAACCTTTGTCTCAATGTTGCTACTCGATGGTGTTTTTGAGAGACATCCGACGCTGCGCGGGGCCGCCGTTGAACTCGGTGCCGGTTGGGTCCCAGAAATGCTGAAGCGTCTGGACTGGGTCTCGCGTATCTACGGCAGAGTGGACGAGTCCGTAAGATTCGAGCGAACGCCCTCGGAACAGCTCAGCCAGCAGATGGGCTTCACGCCCTTTCCCCACGAAGATGTGGCAGGGCTGATCGATCAGTCAAACGAGGACCTCTATCTTTTTTCCAGCGACTACCCACACGTCGAAGGCGGTCGAAACCCGATTGGCAAGTTCGAAACTACCCTGGCAGATCGCGAAGAAAACGAGAAAGCCAAGTTCTACAGTGAAAACTTCCTGAGGCTATGGCCCGAAGCGCGCGTCGCTTGATCGGCCTTGCAATACAGCCTGCCTAGCCCGGATTATGAGGGAAGGCAGGTAAGGCAGGATCGACCGGATCCCAGGTCTGTGCGGAGGTTTCCCAATAACTGGCTGCTGCGCTCACCCAGGTAGCATCATCAAGGCTACCGGCCTTGATAAACCTCAGGTCCGGTTGTTCGTCGACATAGCTGATCACCGGAGAACCACAGGTTGGACAAAAACCGCGATTAACCTTTGTGCCGTCAGTGCCTAGCACCGAATAGATTCTGCACTCACCTGACATCGCCAACGCAGTTGTGGGCACAAACACAATTGTCGCTTTACCACCGCCGGTGGCTTTCTGACAGTCACGGCAATGACAGTGGCCTGCTGAAATCACCGCGTCCCTGGGGAATTCGTAACGCAGCTCCCCACAAAGGCAACCACCATAAGTCAGACTCACCCGCCAAAACCTCTAAACAGACTGTTATCTTTTTTCATCGCAGCGACACGATCTTCCAGTACATCCTTCCAGGCTTCGTGGGTCAGTATCCAGAATTCATCACTTCGAATCGCCTCAACAATCATGCTGGCAACCTCAGCGGGATCTTTTCCCTGTTGCGCTAATAAAGCACCAGCATTTTTCTCGAAAGCTTCTTCCTGCACAGACGTCTGATGATCCCTGGCAGAGTCAGGATCACGATTACGTTTGCTGAACACAATCTGGGTATTGATCGCGCCCGGACACAGGACAGATGCAGAAACAGCCGAATCAGAATCATCCAGTTCGACTCTTAGCGTTTCCGTTAGTGCTACCACCCCAAACTTGGCCACGTTATAGGGGCCAATCGCTCCTGTCGCCTGAAGCCCCGCAGTGGATGCTGTGTTGACGATATGACCCTCACCCGCTTCCTTGATCAAAGGCAGGAAGGTCTTGATCCCATATATCACGCTCCATAAATCCACGCCCAGCACCCATTCCCAATCAGCAATGGTCAGTGTGTCGATCGGCCCTGAAACAACGACACCGGCGTTGTTATGCACAACGTTTACCTTGCCAAAAGCCGACAGGGTTGCGTCAGCGAGATTTTCGATTGCCTCGATCCTTGAAACATCGGTAGGTACACCAATGACTTCAAAATTACGCGCGGTCAATTCTGCAACCGCCGCAGCCAAAGCTGCTTCCTCGATATCAGCAAGTACAACTTTCATACCTTCTTCAGCAAACCGGGTTGCCGTTGCCTTACCTATGCCGCTGGCAGCGCCGGTAACAACGGCAACCTTATCGGTAAAATCTTTCATCATGGTCACTCTTGAAAAAATCAAAGCCTTACCTTGACGCCTTGCTACCTCACTGTAAAGCCGCTTTCCAGACTGCTATTGTCTGGACGCGCAGTCACAAATGAGGACAACAATGACCGCCTGGAATTATCAAAAGGGCCTGCATGAAACAGGCAACGGCATCTATAGCTATCTGCAACCTGATGGCAGTTGGGGTTGGTCGAACAGCGGGCTGATTGTCGATGGCGGCGAAGCTTTGCTGGTGGATACCCTGTTTGATGCGCCCATGACCCGGGACATGCTCAGCACCATGCAGCGCGCAACCGGCATCGCAGCAGAAGACATCAACACTGTGGTCAACACGCACGCAAACGGTGATCACACCCATGGCAACGGTCTCTGCAGCCACGCTGAAATCATCGCCAGTGAGGCCGGCGCACGAGAAATGTCGGCTTTTGGACCAGAACAACTGGCCGCCATGCTGCGGGCAGCGCCAGGCATGGGTGAGGTCGGGGCCTATCTCATTGAGATCTTCGGGCCATTTGATTTTAACGACGTCGCAGAAAAGCTGCCCACCAAAACCTTTAACGATAAGATGACACTGAGGATTGGCAACAAGTCAGTCACATTGCAGGAGGTTGGTCCGGCACATACGAGGGGCGATATTCTGGTATTCGTCGACGAGGACAGCAGTGTCTTTACAGGCGACATTCTGTTTATCGATGGCACACCCATCATGTGGGCGGGACCGGTCAGCAACTGGCTCGCCGCCTGTGATCTGATCATAGAAAAGCGTCCGGAAGTGATTGTCCCAGGCCACGGCCCAATTACCGATGTTGCGGGTGTAAAGCGCGTTCAGGACTACCTGCGATATATCGACCAGGAAGCTCGCAAACGTTTCGATGCCGGCATGGATGTGCGGGAAGCTGCTTTTGACATTTCGTTGACTGACTTCGAATCCTGGACGGATGCTGAGCGAATCGCTGTCAACGTCGACACGCTGTACCGGGAGTATCAGGGAGATACCAGTGCCCCCGACACCTTACAAATATTTACCCTGATGGCAGAGATCCATCGCTCAAGGAGAAAGTAACATGGCCTTCCTGCCTATTCTAAAAACAGAAAGCACTGAAATCCCGGAACGCATTCTGGTTGTCGGTGATCCGAATCGACTCGACAAGGTTACCGAGCACCTGACCCAGGTCGAAGCCATTGCTCATAACCGCGAATATCGGAGTATTCGAGGGAAATTTAACGGCACGACGATTGGCGCTGTCTCCCATGGCGTTGGCTCAGCCGGGGCCGGCGCCTGTTTCGAGGAACTCTGTCAGTCCGGTGCAACCAGAATCATCCGGGCTGGTTCAGCTGGCGGCATGCAGGAAAACGTTCTCGCTGGAGATGTGGTTGTCGCCAGGGCAGCCGTACGCGAAGATGGCCTTTCCCGAAAGCTCGTACCCGCCTCGTTTCCAGCTATCGCCAGTCCGGACATGATCATCGCTATGCGCGCCATAGCGGCATCCCAACAAATCGCCGTCCACGAAGGTTTGCTGTTGACGTCAGATCTGTTTTATCCGCACGACGTGCTGGGTAGTGACCTGCCGCTCTGGCAGAGAGCCGGTGTTACCGCAGTAGAAATGGAGGTCGCCACCTTGTTTGTGGTGTGTGGGTTACACGGCGTAGAAACCGGTGCGGTTGTTGCTATTGACGGAAACCCGCTGGCCCAGGATGAAGGCTCCATGGAGAGCTATGACCCTCACCAGGAAAACGTCCAGAAGGCAGTGGAAAACACGCTCCTGATCGCCCTCTCAGCCCTGGTTAGCTGAATCAGTTGTCGGTCAGAACCAGACCGATTTGGCGGCATTGCGCCACTAACTGGCCTTCACTGTCCCACAGCCAACCGCTTTCAATCATTCGACCTTCAACAAGATCGTCGGTCACAAACTTGCCGAGCACCCATCCAGGGGCAGGTCGACGGCGAATATGTACGGTCAGCTCGATAGTTGGCACCCAACCGACCGGCCCGAGTTTACTGATTGGTGATGGCGGAAAGGTATCGCAGAACAACAACAGTGCGCGTGTATCAGCGGGCCTGCCGTCTTTGAAGGCAATCCAGCCAGACATCTCTGGCAGGTTAGAGTCACCCGGCCGGGCCTGCTCCGGGTGCAACAGCACATCAATTTTGTTCACCATGGCAATGTCGATACTCTGGAGGTCACCACTGCGAGGAATGCAGGCCTCAGGTACAGGCATCTCCGGCATCGGGACGGTAATATCGCTGTCAAAGCCGACCGGCGTATCAAGATCACCATAAGCAGCCATCACTTCCAGGCGCTGTTTGCCTTCCTGAATCACGGTTGCGCGGACAGTTGTTAGCGTTCTTCCGGTTCGAACAACGTCCACTGTGATCTCACAATCGGTGTCGGGCACGCCAGGTCGCAGGTAATGCGTTGTAAAGGACAATGGGTCCTGATGACCGACACACTCGGCAATCGCCGACGTGACAATGGAAAGCAGGTAGCCACCATTCGGATTACCGCCGATGTTCCAACCACTGACAACATGGCCACGAAAGGTGTTTTCGCTGATGCGCGTTACCAGGGTGTCATGCTCAAACTCGTACATACCCGCTACGACTCCTGTGCTCTGTTCGCTTTTGTCAGAAAGACTTCTATTTCCTTCTGGGACTGTTTATCACCTCGCGCAATGGCAATTGGCAGTCCAGCCGAGAGGACCTGTATCGCCTCGTCTTGATTGCCCGTTCTCAATAGTGCCTTGCCGAGCAGCTTGTAAGCGGCCGAATACTGGGCGTCGTGCGCAATGCAGGCCTTCAGATGCACGATGGCTTGCGGAAACTCATTACTATTGAAATAGGCACTGCCAAGACCAAATCGCAACATGGCGTCATCACGACCACCAGCGAGCATCTGCTCGAGCTTGTCTGTCATTGCTGCACTCATGAATTTGGCTCAGGACTCCAGGTTCACGTAACTTTCCGGGTAAAAACGCGGCGTACACAGACAGTAAAAGCGCAGGTCCGCTGCGCCCAGCGCCGTTACCCGCTGTGCGGCGCCCGGCGGGATAACGACCTGATCGCCAGGCGAGATATCGAATGTTTGTTGTTCAACCTGCATCTGCCCCCGCCCTTCAATCACAATGTAGGTTTCGGTGACGCCGGTGAGCGAGTGCAACTGGGTCGTCACACCAACCTCTACTCTCGCGATCGCCAGAGAGCCATCGGGCGCAGATTCCGTATTACAAAGTTCGGTGATAAAACACCGCTCCTGCGTGTAGAACTCTGCGGCACCCGTTGATTCGATGAGATAGTCGCCCATGCAGCGCACCCTACCAATGTTATGATGGGACATCAAAATTACTGGAACTGGATATGAGCGGCGTCACGCTTTCTCTCAATGGTATGACCGCGCTGGTAACCGGCGCAAGCAGTGGTCTCGGCCCCTGCATAGTAAAGTGGCTTGATCAAGCGGGTGCCGCCGTTGCCCTGCATTATCACAGCAATCAGGATGGCGCTGAAACCGTTGCCAGAGACTGCCAGAATCAAACCGCGATCGTGCAGGCCGATCTTGGCAACGAAGCTGCGGTTAAAAATCTTTTTAGCGAGTCCGTCAGGCAGCTCGGTCCGATTTCAATTTTGGTAAATTGTGCGGCAGCGGAATCACAGAACGTAGAAGACCTCAACAAACTCAGTACGGGACAGTGGCGTGCAACACAAGCCGCCAACGTTGAAGCGCCGCTGCTACTGACTCAACTGTTTGCCGCGCAAGGCATCAGCGGATCGATCATCAACATCTCTTCAATCGAGGGCCGCCGTCCAGCACCAGGTCATGCTCACTATGCGACCTCAAAAGCTGCGCTGGAAATGCTGACAGAGGCATCGGCGCTGGAACTCGGCGGGCTGGGTATTCGGGTCAACGCCGTTGCCCCAGGGCTTATCTATCGTGAAGGTATTGAACAGGGCTGGCCGGAAGGTGTTGCCGCATGGCAGGAAGCGGCACCGCTGGGCAAGCTGGTAGACCCAGAGCACATCGCCAGCGCCGTGGTGTTTCTGGCCAGCGAAACCTCGGGCTCCATTTCCGGCAGCGTTATTACCGTTGATTGTGGTCTGTCCGTTAAACCCAGTTGGTGAGCCATATGAGTTTTCAGAAAATAGCCGTTGTTGGCGCTGGCATTATGGGTACCGGTATCGCCATCCATTTTTCCGGTCAAAATATTGAAGTACTGCTATACGACAGTGATGACGACCAACGCAATCGCGCCAGCGAGAATCTCAAGGACGCAAACGTTCAATTGGTCAGCAACCTTGATGATCTCGCTGAATGTGATTTCGTGCTTGAGGCGATTTTCGAAAACCTTCCAGCCAAACAACAACTGCTAACCAGGCTGTCAGCAGTTGTCGACCAGCAGTGCATCCTGGCGACGAACACCAGCTCTCTATTGGTCAGCGATATGGCGGACAGTGCGTCTCACCCTAACAGATTTATCGGGGTGCACTTTAATAATCCAGCAGACTTTAATCCTATCGTTGAAGTCATCGGCACCCAGCACTCAGATCCCGAGGTCATAACCCGCGTGGCCGAATGGATCACCCAGACCGGTAAAACAGCCATTCGCTGTGCTGACACACCCTGTTTTGTGCTCAACCGACAATCACTGCCCTATCTTAACGAGGCTGCCAGATGCCTTGATATCGCAACGCCGGGCGAGGTTGATTTGGTTGCCACAGAGAAGCTTGGCGTTGGTCTCGGCCCATTCGCGGTCATGAATCTGGTGGGGTTACCCGTACTCAAAGCAGCCAGCATCAATCTATCGGTTCTTGGGCGAGGCTACGCGTCGGCAGAACAGCTCCAGCAACAGTCCGAACCCTGGCAAATACAAGCCACATCTGTCGTACCGAAAGACAGGGTCACGCGTATCGTCCAACGGCTGCGAGGCGCAATGATCTTTCCGGGTAAAGATATTCTCGATCAGCAATTGTGTAGCCGGGACGATCTGCATCGCATCTGTGTCGAGGCGTTGGGTTATGAAAAGTCCTCGGCGGAGTGGCTTGAAATCCTAACCCCAACAGTTCAGGCGGAACTCATCGAAAAGTTTCTGACTAACCAGTCAGCCTGAATCTGTCGATCTGAATGTCCTCTTCTCCGAGATCCGTGTAGTTATCATCAACCCGGCCCTTGATATATTCGCGCCAGGTGAAGGCGCGGAACCTTGGCTTGCCTTGTGACAGCGCAGACAACGGCTCCAGCACAGCGTTGCTCTGGGGATTAAAAAAGTAAGGTGAGGAATACCTGCCAGTACCTTGCATCGGCAGTACCCGGTGCACGGCCGCACGATACGTATCGTTAGTCCAGACCTGCAAGGCATCACCCAGATTAACAACAATCGTGCCAGCGTGAGGTGGCACGTCAATCCAACCATGTTTTCTTGAGTGGGTTTGAAGTCCGCCGGTCATATCCTGCAGCAGGAGAGTCAGAACGCCGGGGTCCGTATGATGGTGCAACGCCATATCGCCAAGATCAGCGACGTCACTTTTCTCATTTTCCGAAAGCGGATCAGCAACCGGATAATGGTTAAGGCGCACCGTGCTGGTTCTGGCAGCGCCGCCCGGCAGGGAAGTCAGTCGCTCATTGGTCACACCCAGGGCGCGATAGATTAGTGACAGCGTCCGCTCGGCAACCTCGGTGGATGCCTCAAAGAACGCCACCATCGCCTCACGAAAAAACGCATCATACAGCGGCCATTGATTGACGTCGGAGCCATCCTCTCGTGGTTGCATATAGTCAAAGACTTCTTTCAAATCGCGTTTACGTTTCGTCAGCTCCCGGTCGTAGTAGCCCAACGGTATTGATTCAGTTCGCAAAACTTGCCGCTTGGTTTCGGGCGCCTGATCAAAGAAGCTGGCAGATGCCTGCCACATCTGCTCGATCGCTGCGTCCATACCGTGATTGTTCAGCAGAAAAAAACCATGATCACGGCAGGCCGCATCCAATGGCTTGAGCATGCTTGTATCTTGCTCGGCAGCAGCAAGGTCTATCAGAGGTACTTGCATGTCAGAGTTTCTCGCTTTCATTGTTAGCAGGAACGTGATTATGACATCATCATTGGAATAGTCTCATGGGAGTCACCATTGGAATACTTCGTTAATCTGCCGGGCGATCGATTTAGTGAACCTGGCCTCTGGGCCAGTGAAATGGAACACCAGGGCTGGCAGGGTATTTGTGCTTCTGATCACTTCTGGGTTTCCCAGCACCGCTATCCCCATGTTTTTGTCGCGGCTACGCAGATGGCCTGTGCCACCGAACGAATCCTGGTGACGACCTCGTTCTGCAACAATCTGTTCCGCTCCCCCGTTGAGTTCGCGCAAGGTGCACTGTCAGTGCAGCAAGCCTCAGGCGGCAGGTTTGAAGCAGGTCTGGGCGCAGGCTGGGCAGAAGCCGAAATGCAGGCAATTGGGCTGCCTTATCCTGCACCCGGGGAACGAATGAGCATGTACATTGAAGCGATGCAGATAGTGGGTCAGCTTTTGAAAACCGGTCAATGCGAGTTTCAGGGTGACTACTACCAAATCGCTATTAGCGGTGAGAATCGTATCGGCCCTGAGCTGCGGCAGCCGCCAAAACTGGTGGGTTCCGCCGGTGGTCCTAGAGGCATACGCGAGATTACACCGCTGGTTGACCGAATCGAAATCAAGGCCAGTGCCAGATCTACGCGCGGAGGCGCGGTCGACCTCGGCATCATGGCGACGGTAACTGAAGACGAGGTCAAAGCCAGCATCGACCGGGTTCGAACCGTCAGTGCCGACACGCCCATCGGCATTTTCATTTTAACGGCTGCCGGCGACAATGATCTGGTTGCAGGGATGAAGGCAGCCATGGGTAACGGCTTTCTGGCGAACTTCATGGGTCAGGCAGAAGACGTTGCCAGCGCACTGGAGCATCTCGGTGCACTGGGTATAGATCGCGTGCAACTGACGGAATTCGTGCCCGGTTCACACGAGGCGCTGGCCCCCTGCCTGCTCGGCTGATACTCGCGATAACCCGGAGTTAGTACTACTGCGGCCATTTCGGCCGTGATACTCATCCTGATTCCCTGTGGTGACGTATACCTATCCTTTGTACATAGACTTTGTACTTAGTCTTTGTCGATAGCCTTTGTAGATAGTCTTTGTAGATAGTCTTTGCAATTGATGTTATCGGTGTTTACATTACGCGATTCAAACAATCGTTTGATTGAGATTTGAGTGACGAATAAATCGACCGGGACAGTTGCCGCCCACGACACCCGCGACCGAATCCTGGATGCTGCAGAAGCGCTGTTTATCGAGCACGGTTTTGCTGCAACTTCAGTGCGCGCGATTGCGCATGACGCGGGCGTCAATCTGGCAGCCAGCAACTACCATTTCGGCTCGAAGAATGGTTTGTTCGCAGCAGTCCTGCATCGCCGGGTTGCTCCCGTTAACGAACAGCGCCTGGCCAACCTGAACCATCTGAAATCGAACGATAGTAAGCACCAACTTACTGTGAGAGATATTCTACAGGCGTTTTTCTCACCTCTGGTCGATGGACTAAGGTCTCCCTGCATACCGGCATTGTTAGGCAGAATCTACGGTGAGCCGGCGTCCTTCAGCAAGCCCATTCTCCAGGAAGAATTCCAACCGGTGACGGCGGCGTTTATGGAAGCACTGTCACGGGCGTTACCCGAAGTGCCGGCTGAAGAACTCCGCTGGCGATTCCATTTCATGATTGGCTCGATGACACACCTGCTTCGATTCCATGCTCCCTTTGGCAGGGATTCCAGTCTCGAGTCATTCATCGAGGGCATGCCAAGATTAATCGAATTTGTTGAAAAAGGGCTGACCGAGCGCCCACCCACTAATAACGGAACACATCATGTTTAAACGTTTTTTATTCCCTGTTGTTATACCGCTCGGCATCATCGTGTTCGGGTTCGGGCTTGCCGGTGTGATCATTGCCACCGGTCCAAAACTGGAACAACAACCGCCACCGTCGACCGCGCCCCTGGTCAGAACCTGGCAGGCCAGCTCACAGTCCGTGCAGCTCAGCTCAATAACACACGGCACGGTGGTTCCCAGAACCCAGGGTGATCTGATTCCGGAGGTCTCGGGCAGAGTTATTACGATTTCACCAGCGATGGTCTCCGGCGGTTTCTTCAGCCAGGGAGAAATACTGCTGGAAATTGACCCACTGGACTACGAGGTCGCACTGGAACAGGCCAGGGCGTCACTGGCCTCGGCAAACAGCGAATTGGACAACGCAAAGAAGGCCCATGAACGTCAGCTTGATCTGGCTAAAAAACAATCCACCAGTCAGTCCCAAAAAGACGATGCCCTTAACCGGCTGCAATTCGCTCAGGCTGCCTTGCGTGAAGCTAACGCCAGACTGGCGCGCGCGCAAAGAGACCTCGAAAGGACCAAGATGACTGCCCCTTACGATGGCAGGGTCAGAAGTGAGCGGGTCGATATCGGACAGTTCGTTACCCGTGGCCAAGCCGTCGCCAGTCTCTACGCAACCGACATAGCGGAAGTCCGACTGCCTATTCATGATGAAGAACTCGCCTACCTGAAGCTGCCATTGGCCGGTACTTCAGATCTTGAGCCACCCACCGTCATACTGCGAGCAAGATTCGCAGGACGCGATCATGTCTGGGAAGGCAAGGTCGTAAGAACCGAGGGTGAACTCGACCCACAAACAAGAATGATCAACGTCGTTGCCCAGATCGACTCACCCTATGCACCAGGCAACGGCAAGCCACCCCTGGCCGTCGGTTTGTTTGTCGAAGCCGAAATCATTGGTAAGCAGCTAAATGAAATATTTGTGCTGCCGCGCTCAGCATTGCAGGCTAACGAGCAGGTCTATGTTGTCTCCACAGATAATCGGATTCAGTTCCGGGACGTTGAAATACTGAGAATCGTTGATGAAGACGTGTTCATCAGCGCAGGGTTTTCTGAAGGAGAAACCATCTCGTTATCAACGCTCAACAATGCCATCGAGGGCATGCAGGTCCGCCCCGTTGATGAAGCAGGCTTGGTATCGTCATGAAAACCATCATCGCCTGGTTCGCACAAAACCACGTCGCCGCCAACCTCTTGATGGTGCTGATTATTCTGGCGGGTCTTGTGACCTTGCCGCAGATGCAAAGGAAGTCCTTCCCTGATATTGATATTCCCGTTATCAGCATCAGCGTCCCCTACCTGGGCGCTGCGCCGGAGGAAGTTGAAAGCGGTGTCTGTATTCGAATCGAAGAAGAGCTGGAAGGTATTGAAGGTATCAAACAGATCAGCAGCACAGCCAACGAAGGGCTCTGCACGGTCTCTGTTGAACTGTACGAGAGCGCCGACGAATCCAAAGCATTGGATGAAGTCAAGAATCGCGTGGACGCGATCGACACCTTTCCCGAGGAAACTGAACAGCCCATCACCAATCTGGTCACACCTATTCGCAACGTGCTGGATATCACCATCACCGGGCCCGAAGATGAGCGCACCCTGAAGGAACTTGCGCAACAGGTGCGAGATGATATTACCCAATTACCCGGCGTCACCCAGGCGACCGTTTCCAATACAAGACCCTACGAGATTTCCATTGAGGTGTCTGAACCTTCCCTGCGGCGCAACGGGCTAACCTTTAACGACGTTGCCAATGCTGTCCGGAGTGGCTCGCTGGATTTACCCGGCGGTTCGATCAAAACCTCTGCGGGCGAAATTCTGTTGCGCACCAAGGGACAGGCTTACTGGGGCAAGGATTTCGAAGACCTGGTTGTAACCACCCGGGCCGACGGCACGCGTTTGTACCTGAAAGACGTTGCCACCGTTGTTGATGGTTTCGCTGATACCGACCAATCGCTCAGATTCAATGGCAAACCCGCAGCACTGATCCGCGTCGCGAGAATGGGCGATCAGGATGTGCAATACATTGCTAACACCGTCCGCGACTTCGTGGAAGGCGTTGGCCCACGCCTCCCTGAGGGTGTTGAGCTCACTGTCTGGAACGATGATTCCACAATCCTTAAGGATCGCCTCGAGACACTGCTCGACAGCGGCCGCCAGGGTTTTTTGATGGTCCTTATTCTGTTGGCACTCTTCTTACGGCCTCGACTGGCTTTCTGGGTCAGCCTGGGCGTACCGGTCGCGTTCCTTGGTGCGATCGCCCTGACCAATGCGGTCGGCCTGTCGATTGATGCGATCTCCCTGTTCGGCTTTATTCTTGTCCTCGGTATTCTGGTTGATGACGCAATTGTGGTCGGTGAAAGTGTTCACTCCAGACACCAGGAAGGTGCGCAGCAACTGGCCGGCGCCGTTGAAGGTGCGCAGCGCGTCACCATTCCAGTGACCTTTGGCGTCCTGACCACGGTGGCGGCGTTCATGCCCTTGTTGTTCGTCACGGGATTCATGGGCCAGGTAATGGCGGTGATTGCTACCACCGTTATGTGCTGTCTGGTCTTCTCGCTGATTGAGTCCCAGATGATCCTGCCATCGCACCTTGGACACTCCAATGTTAGCTCTGCGTCGGGCGAAGTGGGATTGATGCTCATTCCGATCATCGCCATTCTGTTATTGGGCGTGGCCTGGGACGCGCGGTCTTACATCGCCTTCGCAGTATTCACGGCAAGTACGTTGTTCGCGCTGCACTTCGCTGGTTTGTTTGCGGGGTTCGCAGAACGGGTTATCCAATTCCAGGAAAAGTTTGCCAACGGCCTGGAATCCTTCATCCATGTGCAATTCAAGGCTGCCGCAGAAACTGCCCTTCGGGCGCGGTATATAACAGCTTCAATTGCCCTGGTGGCGTTGATGTCTGCGGTTGCCATCCTGGCCAGCGGTCGCTTACCCTTTTCATTTTTCCCGCCTTTGGCATCAGACCAGGTGATCGCTAAGCTCACCATGCCACTCGGTACCAGCGCCGCAGTGACCCAGGCAGGGGTCGACAAACTGGAAGCCTCAGCTGCAATCGTCAAAGCGAAACTCAACGCGGATTATCCCGAGGCACCCCCTGTTACACATCTACTGTCCGTGATCGGCAGCCAGCTCTCAGGTGGCGTCGGACCACCCGGCACCGGCAACGGCGCAACCGGCAGTGCCAACGGCCATCTGGGCGAGGTGTTTCTGCAGCTCACACCCAGTCAGGTGCGCGATATTCAGACCAGGGAGGTCGCTGACCTCTGGCGAGAAACCAACGGCCAGATTGCTGATGCCGTTGAACTCAAGTTTGTCTCAAGCCTGTTTTCCGCAGGCAATGACATTGATATCCAGCTTGAAGGTAACGATGTTGAAGCGCTGCGAGTTGTCGCCGAAAAGCTTCGCAACAAACTCGGGGAGTATCCAGGGGTAGTGGATATCACCGACTCGTTCCGCTCCGGGAAACAAGAGGTGAAGCTGTCGATTCTGCCAGCTGGCGAGGCCTCGGGACTCACCCTGGGCAGTCTGGCCATGCAGGTCAGGCAGGCTTTTTATGGCGAAGAAGCACAGCGCATTCAGCGTGGCCGCGACGACGTCCGGGTTATGGTCAGATACACCGAGGATGAAAGACGTTCTCTGGGCGCGCTGGATGCCATGCGAATACGCACGCCAGATGGCTCGGAAGTACCGTTTGCAACCGTTGCAGAAGCCGAGCTGGGTAGAGGGTTCTCGAGTATTCGAAGGGCCGACGCCAGACGCGTCGTCAACGTGGTCGCTGACGTCGACCGCACCCAGATTACCGCCAACGAAGTGCTCGGAGATCTGAACGCTGGCCCCATTCAGGAACTGATGGCGCCCTACCCCAGGGTTACCTATAGACTCGAAGGCGCCCAGGCCGATCAGAGCGAATCCGTGGGCAGTCTGATTCCGAATACTGTCGTGGCTTTGTTTGTGATCTTTGCCCTGCTGGCCATCCCGCTAAGATCTTACATCCAGCCCCTGATCATTATGAGCGTCATTCCATTTGCCTTCGTCGGGGCCATCTGGGGTCACCTGATCATGAAGAACCTCGGGTTCGTATCTGGCATCGCTATGATGTCAGTGCTGGGCTTTGTGGCTGCCACCGGCGTTGTAGTGAACTCCAGCCTGGTTCTGGTACACAGCGTTAACAACCGCCGCAGCAACGGCGAATCCATGCACGACGCTGTCCTGAACGCGGCCGTGTCGCGCTGCCGACCAATCATTCTCACGTCAATCACCACCTTCGTTGGCCTGATGCCACTGATGCTTAACAAAAGTGTACAGGCACAGTTTCTGGTACCGATGGCGGTGTCGCTATCCTTTGGTGTGATGTTTGCCACCGTAGTCACGCTGCTGGTGGTACCGTCGGGTTACCTTATTCTGGCGGATATTGGCAGAGGCTTTCGACGCATCGCTGACAAACTGAATCAGTCAGCAAACTCGCCGACGACATCCCAGTAGGTTCTAAGAATATCTATGTGGTCCTGAGGTGAGGCTAAACCCTCACCCTGACCGCGCAGGGCCATACCCCGCATGGCGACATGAGACGCGCCTGCATCCGTCCATTCATTGATTTCTCTGGCCCAGGCATCAGGCCCGGACTGATAGTTCAGCAGGGCCTCCACGCCAAAGTCTTCCGTTGACCGACCCTCACTCTCCAGATGCCTGCGTAACATAGCCATCGCTTCAAGATTCTGTTCCTGACCGGAACCAAAAATAAATCCGTCTCCGATCTTGGCGGCACGCTGAAACACAACATCTGTGAATCCGCCGAACCAGATGGGTATCTGCCGCCCCGGCAATGGCTTAAGACCCGCGCGATCTATATCGTGCCATTGGCCTTGGTAACTCACCACGGGTTCGCTCCAGAGCTTTCGCAGGACTTCTACCTGTTCAACCTGCCGCTTGCCACGATTACTGAAATCCTCATTGAGGCTGTCATATTCAACATAGTTCCAACCGGTACCAACGCCTAGTCGCAAACGTCCACCAGACAATAGATCAACTTCCGCCGCCTGTTTGGCTACCAGGGCTGTCTGCCGCTGCGGCAGGATCAGAATGCCGCTGGCCAGACCTACTCGCTCCGTACAGGCCGCAAAATAGCCGAACAGAACGAACAGTTCATGGAACAAAGACGCTTCTGTATAGGGTCCCCATAACGCCGGCTCACGGCCTTCATGCACCGCACCCAGGACATGGTCGTAAACCAGCAGGTGGGAATAACCAAGCCCTTCTGCTGTCTGCGCCCAGTCACGGACAACTATGGGGTCACTACCGATTTCCAGATGGGGAAAGACCGCACCAATCTTCATTCACTCTGCTCCCTGTTAGATGGATACAATGCTATGTTTCAAAGGAGCATAAACCATGAAGACACGTTACGTCACAGAGATGGGCATGGGCACGGATGTGCATGGACGCGACTATACCCAGGCCGCTGAGCGTGCCGTATTCGATGCCATTCACCATTCCAGCCTGCACTTCTTTGAGCCGCTGGGTAAAACGGCGGATGATATGTTCATCGATTTAATGATCGGCATCCCTGAACCTGACCAGGTTGATCAGGCCCGGGTTGCCGCAGCACTGCCCTATGGCACGGTAAACATTACGGTTGCCAAAGGCGGTCTTGAAATTCCGGCGGATGACGGCAGGGACGCTATCATTATCGCTAATGCCGGTATTGTCGTTCGACTCGCTGACTAGCTGTCCGTCAATCAGTGCACGTGACCGTGTTCAATTTCTTCTTCGGTCGCGTCACGGATAGCGGTAATTTCAACTTTGAAATTCAGGGTAACGCCAGCCAGCGGATGATTGGCATCGACGGTCACCATATCACCATCAACTTGCGTCACTGTAATAATCTGTGACTCACCATCCTGGGATGACGTACGAAACTGCATGCCGGGTTCGACCTGCTCAATGCCCTCAAACGCACTGATTGGCACCGCGTTAACCAGACCCTCATCCAATTCGCCATAACCTTCTGCCGGTGCGACAGTCACATCAAGATTGTCACCCACGGCCTTATCCAGAATTTCCTTTTCCAGGCCGGGAATAAGATTACCCACACCATGAAGATAGGTCAGCGGTGCCTGTCCTTCCGAGGAATCTAATACTTCTCCGTCGTTGTTTGTCAGTTCGTAGTGAATGGAAACAACGGAGTTTTTTTCTACTTTCATTTCGATCTCCAGGATTCATGAATGATGACCTGATGAGATCGAAGCAGACAGACTGCGAAGCGAAAGAACCAAGCCCAGAAACCAGAGGTTAACGAAAACGAACGGACATGTCATAACCTCGCCGGGTCCCTGACAACTTTTCGGTCGCCCTACTCTGTGACCGGTAACAGTTCGAACACATTCAGATCGTCGCTGGCGGCAACCTGACGGGCGATCATCTGCGACATCCACCTGAATCCGGCTTCGTTGGTCGTGTCCAGAGTGCCGGCAACCACAGCAGCATATACCCAGTCGTAAAGCATGCAGCGTCTATAGTCATCCCAGAGTGCGTCAAACGAGCCAGCGTCGACACCGCCCGCGATCAGACCATCTCGGTACCGCACCAACAGTTCGCGTTCGTGCTGCTGACGCACCTCAATCTTTGTGCTTTGACCTAGAAACAGCGCCACATCAAACATGCCCCGGCCACGCAACGGACCCTGCCAATCAATCACGGCAACGGGATGGTGTTCCGCAGTAACGCCGTAAAGCAGATTCTCCATCCGATAATCGCCATGGCACAGGGTGATCGGTGCCGCCATTCTCTGACGCTGCAAAGCCGGAATGGCTGCGAGAAACGCATCACGCCGCGATCGGATATGTTCAGGGACAAACTCACTGAACGTCTCCACCATCGTATCCCAGCCGCTGACCGCCAGATTGAGCATATTGTCCGCGTGATAGCTGCTGGCAATACCGGGGACCCAATCAAGCTCATCAACCTGCTGCCAGAAGGAGGCATGCAGTTTAGCCAGTTCATCGACGGCCAGTTCTGTCTGCCGCAAAGTTGCACCCACCGCCTGACTGCCAACCGCATAATCCGTCATGTCCTCCATCAGGATGACAAAGTTCTGATCACCCAATGCCGTGAAGTAGAATTCCGGGCAACGTGCGTCAGTCAACGGATCGAGTTCGGCTGAAAACCGTGTCTCCCGTTCGTAGAGGTTATAGAGCATCGCGACCTCACGATTGGTCGGGTTTTCTGAAGCGTACTTGGCAATGACAGACTTCGGCAGGCGAGCGTCATCGGCGTCCCAGGTCAGGTCCAGCTTGGCGATGTCGGCCATCATGCCGGTGCCTTCTCCCAGGGGGGATCGCCGCACCGCCGTTATCACTGCACCTTTGCCGAGGTCACTGAGCGCCTCGGTTACAAACGCCGGGGTAAATCCGGCTGGGAATTCGGGCAGTGCCATAGCTAACTCCAACGATTCATCATCACGCGTATCATCGATACTTTAACCGCTTTATGCCAGCACGTAAGCTTTGCTCCGCACTCTGGATACCCGCCTCCTTATGATGACCCTGATCACTATCGCCGTTTTGCTGATCGCTGCCTACCTTGGCCTGAAGCTGTGGTTTCGAGTCCCGGACATGCGCTATCTGGATAAGCCGGAGGCAGAGCTGATCAAACCGGATAGCGAAATCAGCCAACAACATGAGGACATACTGCGCCTGCTTGAGTCCTACCACTCGGCACCAACGGTTAAGGATATTGATATCGGCAGACAGCGATTTCTTGAGCTGTTCTCCCGATCAACGGATATCCCCTACAGCACCGTTGACGTCAGCGGCATGCCCGCAGAATGGATTTGTGCGCCCGGTAGTGATCCTGACAGCCGCCTGCTTTACATCCACGGCGGCGCCTTTGTCGTCGGCAGCCCAGCGTCACATCGCTACATCGCCGGCGAACTTTCGCGCCGGGCAGGCGTATCGGTGCTCTCTATCGATTACCGCATGCAGCCTGAATTCAAGCTCACACAATGCCATCAGGACGCTCGCATGGGGTACGAATGGATACTTGACCACGGGCCTGACGGCAACCGCCCCCCATATAAACTGTTTGTTGCAGGAGACTCTGCCGGCGGCAATCTCACGCTTTCGGTTCTCGCCTGGGCGAAACAAAAAGGTCTGCGTGCAGCAGACGGTGCAGTGACCTTCGCGCCGCTTACCGATGCTTCGTTCAGCAGCCCGACCTGGGCAGCTAACATTGAGACAGATTATTTTTTGGGGCCAAGCATTGGTCGGGTGTTAAAAATCCCTGCGGTCATCCGCAATCTTGCGAGCAGGCTTCAGGGTGGACTGGCGGTCAACGATCCGGTCGCCTCGCCTTTGCTTGGTGATCTAAAAGCGCTACCACCGACGCTCATCCAGGTTTCACGGGATGAAATGCTCTATGGCGATGCCCGGCGTTATGCAAACAAAGCGCGCCAGTCAGGCAGCGAGGTGACGTTACAGGTCTGGCCAAAGCTGGTGCACGTATTTCAGGCATTCAGCGAGCTACCGGAATCCAGCGAGGCGCTGGACCTCGCCGCTGAATTTATTCGTCAGCGAATCTAAACAGAACGTTAAGAAAAAACACGCGCGATTTGCCAAATCTTTAATTGTGCGGCCTAACCTGTCGCCCCATGAGTCATCGACCACACGTACTGAGCGCGATTCACGAATGGGATGTTTTTACCTTCCGACGGATCGTGACTCGCTGCGTCAGGTCGCCGTTGATCAGGGTCGCAAGGCAGATATCCCACACCGGTAACGGCTATCTCTATCCGCTGATGCCGCTGGCTCTTTTGCTTGCAGGTGCGCGCGAACCCCTGACATTCTTAAAACTTGCATTACTGGCATTCGGCGCTGAGCGGATCATCTATTTTTTCGCCAAGCATGCTTTTAAGCGCAAACGCCCGGCCAACATTCTGCCGAACTACCGGAGCGTGATTATTGCCTCCGATGAGTTCAGCTTCCCTTCCGGGCACACTTCCGCTGCATTCCTTGCGGTAACGCTACTGGTGATCTTCTATGGCCCCGCGTTTGCGATCGGCTACGTCTGGTCAGTCATGATGGCGGCTTCACGGGTGATACTGGGTGTGCATTTCCCGAGTGACGTGCTGGTTGGCAGCGTCATGGGTAGCAGCCTCGCGCTGATCGCCAGCGCACTATACCTGTGAAGATCCTCTACGGCGTTCAGGGCACAGGGAACGGCCATATAACGCGGGCCATCGCGATTACCGACGCTTTGGCAGCATTGCAGGCGGTAGATGTTGATATCGTACTTTCCGGGCGGCCACCGGAATCAATACCGATCAATGCCAACACCTTTACCTGGCGGGATGGGTTGTCTTTCGTGACCAGTGCCGGCCAGGTGCTGATGGGGAAAACGGTGCTGAGCAATAATCTGCCTCGACTGATCAGCGACATTCGCGCGCTGGACGTCAATGGCTATGATTTGATTCTTACGGACTATGAACCCATCGTCTCCTGGGCATCCCGGTTAAGACGCAAACCAACCATTGGCATCGGCCATCAATACGCATTCAACTTCAATATTCCGATGCGCGGGGACGACTGGTTGAACCGCACCGTGATGCGCAATTTTGCACCCGCTGATACGCGTGTCGGTCTGCACTGGCATCATTTTGACCATCCCATCCTGCCACCTATCGTTGATGTCGATCCAGACCTGAACCTGGAAGAAAAGATTCGCGACAAGATCGTGGTATACCTGCCGTTCGAGGACGCCGGGCAGGTCATCACATTGCTGAAAAAATGCCCGGACTACCAATTCTTTGTCTATCACCCAAAGCTTGCCGATGAGGATGCAGGGCACATTCACACCCGCACAACATCCCGGGTGACCTTCAAGGCTGACTTGTACAGTGCCAGCGGCGTGATCTGCAATACCGGGTTTGAGTTAATCAGTGAATGCCTTGCTCTTGGGACAAAGATTTTTACCAAACCCGTTGCTGGCCAGGTGGAACAGCTCTCGAATGGTGCGGCACTGTATGAACTGGATTATGCCACAGTGACTGACAACCTGTTTTTACCTTCCGTGGAGAAGTGGCTTAGAAGCTGCCAATCCGTAAGAGTGACTTATCCCAACGTCCAGGATTGTCTCGCTCGCTGGCTCGCGAGCGGCGCCAACGATTCGGTCGAGTCGCTCGCTGAAAAAATGTGGCGTGACGTGGATATCATCCGCACGCCCTGAACGCTATCGATGACCACGCGACTGCGCCAGCCGAAAGTCAGTCAGATTAAACCCCGCCTGAACGTCTGTCGGCTTCTGGTCATAGCAGGCAACATCATAAAAATCCCGAAAGGCGGCAATCCTGCCGTCACGAATCTCGGCAATCCCGCAGATGTGCGGCGTCATCAGATCACGGCCCTGCTCGTCCCAGTGATGGTCGACCCGCTCGGTAAAAACAACGCTCCCCTCACTTGCCATGTGCAACAGCTCCGCGCTGAAGTGAGTCATTGATCTGAGGATGGGTATCTCTGAGGCAAAACCACCTTTTGCCATCTGCTCAAACAAGTCGACCTGGCCGTATATCGTTTCAAGACCACTATTGGCCCAGACGAAATCCTCTGTGCACAGGGCTTTTACCGTTTCCGGTAACGAGCCGGTTTCCATGGCCCGTATCAGTGTCAGGACTAAACGTTCGTTGTCGTTACCTGCCGCATCAATATCAATCACGTTGGTCTCTCTATTTCGTTGAACAATAACGCTACCAGCTTTTCCTTTGCCCGCCAAAAAGTTGCTAAAGTCGAGGGAAATAAAGGGAGAATTCACCATGTCCGATGCGTTTAAGTTCATTCGCTATGAGGGTGTCAACGAGGGTGTGGCTCGGATCGCACTTGCCAGGGCCGACAAACGAAACGCGCAGAACAAAACCATGCTGTACGAACTCAACGATGCACTGGATATGGCAGCCCACGATGATGAGTGTCGCGTCATTGTGCTGGCCGCCGATGGCCCTGATTTCTCTTCCGGACATGACATGAAAGACAGAGAACCGATGGACCACAAACCGGTAGGCACCTGGGGCGGCTTCCGACAGCCTGGTATCGAAGGTCACTGGGCTTATGAGGAAGAACTTTATCTCGGTTTATGCTGGCGCTGGCGCAATATTCCGAAACCTACCATGGTTGAGGTGCAGGGCCGGGTCATCGCCGGCGGCCTGATGCTGGTATGGCCTTTCGATATTATTGTCGCCAGCGAAGATGCCAGGTTTTCAGACCCTGTGGTTGCATTCGGCGTCAATGGCGTGGAGTACTTTGCGCATCCCTGGGAAGTTGGCGTCAGAAAAGCAAAAGAAATGCTGTTTACCGGCGAAGCGCTGACCGCGGAAGAGGGCAAGGCGCTGGGTATGGTGAACCACGTTGTCGCCCCTGAAGCGCTGACTGAATTCACCATGAACATGGCCAAACACATCGCCAAACAGCCTATGCTGGGCCTCAAGCTGGCCAAGCAGTCTGTCAATCAGATGCAGGACGGTCAGGGAATGTGGCCTTCTCTACAGGCCGCCATGTCGCTGCAACACATGGGACACGCGCACGAACGCCTCATCCACAAGATGGCCGTTGAGCCCGAGGGCGGAGAAAAGATCAAAAAACAGGCCAAAAAAAAGCAGTCAAATCAATTTGATGGATAGATTCTGGCGTCTACTACAAAAAGCTGCTACTTTTTCCGCCTTTCCAGCAGTTTAAGAGCACCCGGAGGGAAGAATGGGTCAGGTTTCAATTAACGAAAATGTCATGGACCTCACAGCAGAGGGACCAAGACTCAAAGGCATGCGCTGCAAAAATTGCGGCAACCACGTCTTTCCTATGCAGAAGGGGTGTCCAAAATGCACCTCCGACGATGTCGAAGAAGTCCATCTCGGCACCACGGGTACCTTGTGGGCCTGGACTATCCAGGGCTTTCCACCCAAGGCACCGCCCTACCTGGGAGAGACTGATCCGGACAAATTCAAGGCCTACGGTGTTGGCTATATCGAATTGCCGGGTCAACTCAAAGTAGAATCAAGACTGACAATCGCCGATCCCACTGCCCTGAAAAACGGCATGGAGATGGAGATTGTCGGTGAAACCATTGGTCAGGACGAAGACGGTAACGATCTGATTACCTTCGCCTTCGCACCCGTAAGCCAGTAACGAGGAGAAAATCATGAGTGATGATGTAGCAATTGTAGGAATTGGTATGCATCCCTTCGGACGCCACGAGGGTGTCTCTGGGATGGAACAGGGTGCAATCGCCATTCGCAAGGCCTGCGGTGACGCCGGCGTTGAGTGGGCAGATTTGCAATTTGCCTTCGGTGGCAGTGTTGCTGCTGGCCAGCCTGACACTATGGTGTCGCAGATGGGCCTCACAGGACTGCAGTTTATTAACGTGGTTAACGGCTGTGCCACCGGCGGCTCCGCGCTGATCTCGGCCTATAACACGATCAAGTCCGGTGCTTTTGATATTGGTCTGGCGATCGGCTTCGATAAGCACGAACGTGGTGCCTTCCGCGTCAATACCGGCAAATCCGGTGAACGCGACTGGTACGGCGGCAGCGGTATGGCGCTCACAACCCAGTTTTTTGGCATGAAAATTAACCGTTACATGGAAGAGTACGGCATCAGTCAGGATTCTCTGGCAAGGGTTTCAGCCAAGGCTTTCAAAAATGGTTCCATGAACGAAAACGCGTGGCGAAGACAGGCATTGTCTGAGCAGGAAGTACTGCAATCCCAGATGCTTTCTTACCCACTGACACAATATATGTTCTGTTCACCAGGCGAGGGCGGTGTTGCACTGATTCTGGCGCGTGCTGATCAGGCACATAAATATACGGACAAGCCAATCTTCCTGAAGTCTGCGGTTGTAAAATCGCGCCGCTACGGCAGCTTTGAAGTACTCGCGCCATCACTGGCCCTGGATTACGCTGACGGCCCGACTGTCGATGCTTCCAAGTCTGCGTTCGAAGCAGCCGGTGTCGGCCCCGAAGACATTGATGTCGCCCAGCTGCAGGACACCGAGTCAGGTGCAGAAATCATGCACATGGCAGAAAACGGATTCTGCGAGCATGGCGAACAGGAAGCAATGCTGGCCAATGGTGACACTGAAATCACCGGTCGACTCCCCGTTAATACTGACGGCGGTTGTCTGGCAAACGGCGAGCCAGTCGGCGCATCAGGCCTGAGACAGGTGTACGAGAACGTTCTGCAGCTGCGAGGCGATGCAGGTAAACGTCAGGTACCGAATGATCCCAAGGTTGCCTACACTCACGTGTATGGCGCACCTGGCATCTCCGGGGTGACGATCCTCAGCACCTGATGGCTCAGCGTATCGACGCAGGACCACCTGTGCACCCACTTGAAAACGCCCTCCCAGTGAGGGCGTTTTTGTATAAAGCCATCATGCGACCCAAACGATATGACGTTTGAACTCAAACAAACAGGCAGCACCTGTGGCGCTATTGTGACGGGCCTGGACCTGACCCAACCCTTGTCTGCAACCAGCGTTGCTGAGCTGCGAGAGGCCTGGGTAAAGCATCTGCTGCTGATCTTTCCGGAACAGGTCATGACAGAAGAAGATCTGGAGAGGTTCACCCGTTACTTCGGCGACTTCGGCGTTGACCCCTATTTTGAATCGATCCCGGGGCCTTCGAATATCGTCGCTATCGAACGCCGCGCCGGAGAACAGGCGCCAGTGTTCGCCGAATCCTGGCACAGCGACTGGAGCTTTCAGTCGACACCACCTGCCGGCACCTGTCTGTACAGTCTGAAGATTCCGCCTGTCGGTGGTGATACCGGTTTTGCCAACCAGCAACTGGCCTACCAACAAATGCCGGACGCGTTAAAAACCGCGGTAGCGGGCAAGGTCGCTATTCATTCCGCCGCTTCCGGATATGCTCCGGAAGGCCTTTATGGCAACGCCGAACGGGAAGCTGATCGCAGTATGCGCATTGTAATTTCTGAGGATGCCCGGGCAACGCAACAGCACCCGCTGGTCAGGCCTCATCCGGAGAGCGGCGTCGCCGCCATCTTCAGTTGCCTTGGATACATCATAGGCATCGAGGGTATGCCTGAAGATGAGGCCAGAGATCTGTTGACTGAACTCTATCGCTGGCAGACACACGAACAATGTGTGTATATGCACGCATGGCAGGAAAACATGCTCGTCATGTGGGATAACCGGAGCCTGCTACATCGAGCACACGGCGGTTATGACGGCTACGACCGGCTGCTTTATCGAACCACGATCGCCGGTATCAGTTAGCGGCTCGCGATCCGGCAGCGCGCCGTTATTCAGGACAACGTCCGGCCATACATACCCTGCAGCGCCTCACCCATATTGGCGGGATGTTCACTTTCCGAGAATTCGACGATTTTGTCCCAGTTCCTGGCCACCGCATCCAGGGTGACCTCGTCTGTGCGTGGATCAAGGTTCAAACCTACGCTACGTTCCCATCTCACCTTTTTGAAAGACCCGGCAGACGCCTCAAACATGCTGCCAGACTCAGTGCATTGCTCGTGCGCGAGGTAGGCAACGAGCGGTGCAACATATTCGGTCTTGATGGCATTTTTCAACGGCTCAGGAAAGTTCGCGCTGTTCATTTCTGTGGCGCCAAACGGAGATACGCAATTACAGGTGATATTGGTTTTGGCCCCTTCCATGGCGATCGACTGCGCCAGTCCAAACATACCCATCTTGGCAGAGGCGTAATTGGCTTGCCCGAAGTTGCCGTACATCCCGGCGGAGGAAGACAAGAGCACAATTCGTCCCCCACCCTGGGATTCAAAATGCGGCCAGGCGGCGCGCGCCAGTTTAAAAGACGATTTGAGATGTACATCCACCACCGTATCCCACTGCTCGTCGGTCATCTTCCGGAGCGTTTTGTCCGCAATAAAGCCCGCGTTATGGACGATGGCATCTATTCTGCCAAGTGATTCAACCACCCGTTCAATGAGCTCGTCACTATGTTCTACCCGGCAAGGGAAATGCATCGCTGAGCCACCACCCGCCTGCAATGCTGCCGTCACGCCCCGGTCATCTTCAGTGGTGCTGTTGAGCGCGACCGTTGCACCCGCCTCTGCCAGGCAGTGCGCAAACGCGCGACCCAGACCGCGACTGCCTCCGGTTACCAGAACAACCTTACCCTCAAAACTTAAAGCCATAGCAATTCCTTTTCCTGATCAATGCCAGCACGTTAGCCCCACATCATGCGGTAACCGTCACTGCGACAGCTGGGCAACCCGATCATCTTTGATTTCATAGAGTTCGATAATATTGCCGCAGGGGTCGCGGCCATAGATCGCAGACGAGGCATCCCCGAAATGCACCACCTCCCCGACAAACTCCATGCCATGGGACTGGAGTCGTTCATACTCAGCCTCGATATCTTCAACCTGCAAGGCAAAGTGGGGGTAACCATAGTCGCAGGGTCTGGAACGCAAATCTTTCGGGGCTGGGTTAGTGTATTGCCAGAGTTCCAGAAACGCGTTGGGTCCCTTTAGCATCGCCATACGGGCTTTGGCATCTTTAAGCCCAATTGCGCGATCAACATCTTCTACGCCATCAAACTCACTTTCTTGCACAACTTCGAACCCCAGTGCTTCCGTATAAAATTTCAGCGCCTTTTCAAAGTCGCTGACGCCCAACGCGACGTGGTGAATTCCAACTATCATGGTTGTTTTTCTCTTACGTTCTTATTGTTGCCCGCAGTATTGCAACGCTTTGACACTATTGCAAAAACCAATCTGAAACATCGATCGAGGGCGTTTTAGGAAGCCAGTCGGGCCCGGTAAAAAGCGATAATCTCATCAACCGCCTGCCGCGTTGGCTCACCTTCTACATCGATTAAATGCCGGGTCACCACACTGTGTGGCGGCATCCCTGTATCGGGTCTGGCAGCATCTGCTGGCAAAATTTTGCCGATAAACCGATCACCCAATGCCGACTGGTAGTCATCGAATCGCTGCTTCTGGCAGAAATTGTCGCCTTCAAAACAGTAACCGAGGACAGTGAGGTCTTCTTCATCAAGTCGATCTTTAATGCAACGCAGTTCATCCGGCGACACATGCAAGCCACCTTTACTGGAAATGGGTAGTGAAGGTTGAGACAGGACCGGTGCGAGAACCGCCGGCTCAAGCATCAGGTTAAAAGCAAAGTTACCGGTGAAGCACATGCCTATTGCCCCCACACCGGGACCACCGCAGGCTTCATGGGCGTGTCTTGCGAGCGCCCGCAACCAGTCCACAATCGGACTGGATCTGTTCGCTGAAAACGCATAGAACTCTCTGGAAATACAGGCTTTCGCCATGGAGGCCAATGCATAGCCGCCAGAAGGTGGCTTACCGGCGGTGCCGAACATATGTGGCATCCAGACCGTAAAACCTTCGTCCCGCAGACGCCGGGCGAAATCCGCGACGAGTTGGTAAATGCCAGGAATCTCAGACATGACAATCACTGCCGGTCCTTCACCAGCGACATATACGTCTTTGGTTTTACCTAAAAACGTTAGCTGACGTTTATCAAAGTCAGACAGGCTATCGTGCTCGATAATCCGGGTGTCGCTCATCAGGCAATCAGAGTCAGACGCTCATGGGCGCCCACCATGCGGTCCTTGATATCGATACCTTCAGGACAGGCACCCATGCAGGGTGCCGCACAGGTCACACATTTATCTGCCTGACGATCGAGTGCCGAATAAAGCTTCATCGCTTCCTTCTCGTCACCGTAGTCTTCAAAGTACATGCGGTGTCGAAGTACATCATTGATCGGCAGGGATTCGGGACAACTGCCAAGACAGTCACCACAGGAAGAGAAGCAGTGGGTACCTGCAATCAGATTGTCATACTTGTTCAGCACGGCAATATCATCATCAGTTAACGACTGACCAGAGGCGAACAGATATTCATCGAGGTGTTCGGTTTCGAAAAATGAGACCACCAGACAGGAAACATTGGGGTCCGAATTCACCCACTTGAACGCCGCCTGGGTATAAGAGGTCGCCTCATTCTGAAACTCGACCATACCGCGGTGTTTGGCACCTTTGAGTGTTTTCATCGCAACAATGCCAATACCGGCGTCAGCTGCTTTTTGGATGATGTCCTTCTGTTTGGGCCATGCGCCATGGTGGTAGGCGAGCATCAGGACATCGAATCTGCCACTGTCGATAGCCGTGTACGCCACTTCTTCCAGATTGGGTGTGTGCGTGGACACCCCCAGAAAACGCACCTTGCCCTGGGCTTTCGCCATCTCAAACGCTTTCAGCATATTGGGATCCATCAATCGCTCGACGGTATCACAGGCGTGCACGTGCACCAGATCAACATAGTCGGTCTGCAGACGAGACAATGAATCATCGAGGGCTGCAATATAGTCTTCTGGTGATGAGCCCTGGCGAACGTGACCTTCCGACGTACACCATTTGGTCACCACAAAAAGCTCTTCTCGCGGACGGTCTTTGATGACATTACCGACCGTGGTTTCTGAGAGCGCACCCGCGTAATCAGGTGACGTGTCGATGAAATTAACGCCTCGATCCAATGCCTCACGCAAGAGATCACCAGGATTGGTATGCCGCATGATCCGGCCGGTTCCGATGGTGATGTCAGATACCATAAAACCGGTGGAACCCAGTGGCCGTTTGGAAACGATGCGGGCACCCTTCCAGGAAGGGTGCGGCGTATCAGCGGTGAGTTCGTCCTGTCCGGTTTCCTGCATCATGGGCACCGTCGACTGCAGCCAGGGTGACATCTTGGCCACAACCGCAGCCGTACCACCGATAACACCACCGGTAATCGCCGCACCACCCATCAGGAATTTTCGGCGGCCAGAAGGTGCGTCGGTCGCAGGACCATCACGGCCTAATTGCCTGGCCCAGATAACACTCAGCGTCGTACTGGCAAGCACAGCGATAATGAAGGCGATGGTGGGTGCGAGCGGCACCATTGACCTGTCCATGCCTTCCATGGCCTCGTAGAGATAGGCGCCCATGCCAAAGTAACCGAGTAGACAGACCAGAAGCCATGCCGCCAGCGTGATATAGCCGATATTTTTCATACCCTAACCTGCTTGCTTGCGCGTGTTTGAAATGACGTTTTGACCTCACTGTAGCCTATTTGCCCTGTGATGTAACATGGATTGGAAAGTTCAGGAGGTTCGAAGCCATGGCACTTATCCGCTACCCGGTTATTCAATACGCCTATGTGGTCAATGATATTGAGGCGGCCTGTCACCACTGGATTGATCTGATTGGCGCAGGTCCTTTCTTCGTATCAAAACATGACGCTTCCAAAGAACACTATCACCGTGACGTCAGGCTAAAGCTCCACCAGTGCTCGGGTCGAGGTGACTGTTCGCGCCCTAGCTTGTTGAGACGCGCAGCCCAGATGGCATCCAGTTGCCCGGCGTCAGTAACCCGTTCATAGGCAATGGGGTAGAGTCTGCCGGCCGCTCTGACATAGCCATTGGGGTGCGCCAGCGCGCGAGCCGCCCATTGCTTTTCCGCACAGCCGGAACAGCTGACAAAAAGATCACTGGCCACCGACATACAATTGACGTTCATTGACCTGGGGATTGGGAAATCCACCTCAATCTGGCACAAGGGTACCGCTTCGATGTCATTAACATGGGACCAGTCTTCTACTGGTACCTCAACCAGGTCACCAGAGAGCGCACCGCCAGGAATGGTTTCACAGGGACAGACAAACCAGTAGCTGGCGACGACAATAAGCGATACCGCAGCAAGCGACACAGCGATCCACTTGATCATGGGAACATCATCATCTCGATAACAGGACCACTGCCTCCTGCGGTGAGATTAGCTATCTTGCCATAGCGCTTGAGTTCGGGTTTACGATAGGACTTCCTGGCAGGATTTTTGGGAGGCGTAACTTCCGTCATCGCCACGCAGTGCAGTCAGCACGCCTTTGCACCCACGATTCGGTCGCGGTTCCGATGCTTCGACAGATATTCTGATGGTTACCCGGCATTTTCCCAGTAAGGCGCCCGCAATTTGCGTTTGTTAATCTTACCCATTGTATTCCGGCCGAGATCATCCACAAAATCGAGCGTACGGGGACACTTGTAGTGCGAAAGTCGTTCACGACACCAGCCGATCAAGGCTTCAGGTGAAGGCAGTTCAACACCCTCTTGTGGAATAACCAGCGCTTTGAGCTCTTCACCCATTTCCTTGTGGGGCACACCGATGCAGGCAACATCCAGTACTGCAGGGTGATCAATAAGCACCTGCTCCGCTTCTGCCGGATAAAGATTGACGCCGCCGGAGACAACCATGTCGCTGAAACGGTCAGTAATAAAGACATAACCTTCTTCGTTCATGTAAGCGATTTCACCCAGGGTGAAGACGCCAGGCGCAATATGTGCGGCAGCCGATTTTTCGGGGTCATTGTGATAAATCACACCACGGCCGGTAGCGTCTTCAAAAAACAGACGGCCCTCGGTATTCGGCGGTACTTCGTTGTTGTCGTCGTCCAGAATTCTGGCGGTAAAAGGCGGCACAGATCGGCCCACAGACCCGGGATTTTGCAACCACTCTTCTGACGTGATCATACAGGTGGTACCGACTTCACTGGCACCATAGGCATCAATAAACACAGGACCAAACCATTCGATCATGGCTCGCTTCACATCCACCGGACACTTGGCGCCGGTGTGACTGATCGACACAACAGAGGACACATCATATTTGGCTTTGACATCGTCAGGTAACGAAAGCAGCCTGACAAAATGTGTCGGCACCATGATGGAAGAGGTGACTTTGTGTTCCTCAATGGCCGCCAGCGTATTCTCTGCATTGAACCTCGCCAGAATCACAGAACACATGCCGGCGATCAGCTGCCGGGTACCCGACAAGGGGCCGGTGTGGTACATCGGACCTACAACCAGCTGTGTGCCTATCATACCGCCGGTTCGCTCAAGCACGCCTGCCTTGAAGTTAGCGAGATGCTCATCAACCGTGTCGCCACCAGCAAACATGGTAGGCGGCAGGTCGGTGCCCTTAGGTCGCCCCGTTGTCCCGGAGGTATAAAGCAGATTGGGGCGCGGCTTAACACTCTGGTCAGGCTCACCCGCATCGTTAGCTGACAACCACTGCGTCCAGGGCGTGACGTCCGCATCCGCAGGCGCACCCCAGGCAACAATTGTGTGCACGTCGGTTCCCTTTATTGCTTCGACCCCACGTTCCCAGGTCTCCGGACCGACAAAAACAACCCGGGCACCGGAATCAGCAAGAATGTAGTTCACTTCCTCTGCAGTGAGGTGAAAGTTCACCGGGACAACTGAAGCACCCGCGATCAACCCACCCAGGTTGGCCATGGCAGTTTCAACCGCATTTTCAGCAAACACAGCAATCCGGACGTCAGGGCCAAGGTCCATTGACTGCAGCCCATTCGCACATCGATTCAGTACATCATCGACTTCTGACCAGGTCAGCGATAGTTGTGGATCCCGAATGGCAATTTCTTCGGGTCGTTCAACAGCGTAAGGTTTTGCAAACGTCATAGGTCGTTCCCGTGGTTCTTTTTAGTTATTGTTATTAGAAGTTAATTGTCCTGCCATAAGCCGCCAGCACCGATTCATGCATGGCTTCGGAAAGTGTCGGATGCGGGAAGATTGTAGCCATCAGGTCTTCTTCTGTGGTCTCCAGACCTATCGCTACTGCAAAGCCCTGGATCATCTCGGTAACACCGGGACCCACCATGTGCGCACCCAACAGCTCCCCGGTGTTTTCGTCAAATATCGTTTTAACAAGGCCATCGGTATCGTTAACCGCAACCGCTTTGCCGTTGGCCAGGAGCGGGAAGCGCCCGACTTTAATCGGACCTCTTTGCGCTGCTGCCGCTTCAGATAAACCGATGCTGGCAATCTGGGGGTGGCTGTAGGTACAACCGGGAATTCGATCTTTATTGAGTGGATGTGGAAACTCACCCGCGATAGCTTCAATGGCGATAATCCCTTCATGACTCGCTTTGTGAGCAAGGCACGGTGCGCCGGCGACATCACCTATCGCATAGATACCGTCCACGCTGGTCTGCTGGTATTCATCCACAGTGATGAAGCCGCGGTCTGTATCAACACCCACCGCTTCAAGACCAAGATTTTCGACGTTACCAGAAACACCCACGGAAAGGATGGCCGCATCAAACTTAACGGCTGCACCATCGATGGTGGCTGTCACTGACTTCTCGGCAACTTCCAGGGCCTCTACCCCGGTCCCGGTCAGCACCTCGATACCCTGCTGCTCAAAGGCGGCCTTGGCGAGCTCTGCGATCTCCGCGTCTTCCGCAGGCAGGATCTGGTCGATGACTTCTACCAGAGTGACCTTGGCGCCCATGGTTGCGTAGAAGCTAGCGAATTCAACACCAATGGCACCAGCACCAATAATCAACAGTTTTTTCGGCATAAACGTTGGCGTCATGGCGGACCGCGCATCCCAAACGCGTTTGCCGTCAACCTGAATGTGCGGCAGGTTACGCGCCGTGGCGCCGGTTGCCAAAACAATGTTGTCAGCGGTGACCTGATCATCACCTATCACTACCGTATTTTTATCCTGCAGCACGGCATCACCGACAAATACCTGGACTTTGTTCTTACGCATAAGATGAGAAATGCCACCGGACAATTGGGCGGCAACATCACGGGAGCGCTTAACAACCTTCTTCAGCTTGAATTTGGGCTTCGAGATCTCAAGACCGAGATCAGCGGCTGATGCTGCTTCTCGCATCACATCTGCCGTATGCAGTAATGATTTAGTCGGTATGCAGCCCCAATTCAGGCAAACACCACCAAGCTCTGCTTTTTCAGCCAGACCAACTGACATGCCAAGCTGCGAAGCCCGGATAGCCGCCGTGTATCCGCCAGGGCCACCGCCAATCACTAATACGTCTACATGTTGTGCTGTCACCTGCGTCTCCTATACCAACAGCCGGAAAGGCGCTTCCAGCAGTTTCTTAACTTCAACCAGATATTCAGCTGCAGGAGCACCATCCAAAGTACGGTGATCCCAGGTCAGCGACAGGTTCATTTTCTTGGTTTTAACGGGTTTATCACCATCCCATTCAACGCCATCATAAAGACGATTGACACCCATGATGCCCGTCTGTGGCTCATTGATAATCGGCGTGAAGGAATCTACACCGTACATGCCCAACGCAGAAACGGTAAAGGTGCCGCCGGCATAGTCATCAAGGCCGAGCGCACCATCTCTGGCGGCAATGGCCAGGCGCGAACTCTCCCGCGCCAGTTCCTTCAACGAAAGCTGATCAACATGTCGGATCACAGGCACCACTAGTCCCTCTGGCAGCGCGACCGCCATGCCAACATTGATTTCCGGCATTACGGTAATCTGATCACCAGTGAACTGACTGTTCATCATGGGACGCAGCGCCAGCGCTTTTGCGCATGCTCTGATCACCAGATCGGTGTAGGTCGGCTTAACCCCTTCATCCGCCCACTCTTCCACCAGTGAATTACGCATCTTCACAGCGTCATCCATGAGTATTTCCATGTCCATGGTGAGCTGCGCACTTTCCATCAGGCTGTGATGCATGCGCGAAGCAATGGTCTTGCGCATGCCTTTGACGGGAATAGTCTCGCCTCTGGCAGGCCCTGCCACAGCTGCAGATGCACCCGCAGCGGCTGGCGATGCCGCGACGCCAGCACCTTCGACATCGGATTGCACGATTCTTCCACCAGGGCCGGTGCCTCGAACGCTGCGAAGATCAATACCGCGCTCCGCCGCAATACGTTTGGCCAGGGGTGATGCCTTGGGTTCAGGACCGGAGGGCTGGGCAGAAATCTGGCTGGCGACTGGTGCCGCAGAGACGCCGGCATTGGCCGCCGCCTGGACATCAGCTTCTACAATACGTCCATTAGGACCCGTGCCAGCGACCAGGGTGTAGTCAACACCCAACTCACGGGCAAGTCGGCGTGCCGCTGGGGATGATTTGATTCGGCCATCGGCCCCTGTTGAGGAAGCATTTACCGGTGCCGCAGCTGCGATCGGTGCCGCCGCAACGGGTTCTGGTGCAGCCGCAGCAACAGGTTCTGGTACAGCCGCAGCAACAGGTTCTGGTACAGCCGCAGGCGCTGGCTCTGCCGCAGGCGCCGCACCAAAATCGTCAGGGATTTCTTCACCGGCTTCAAAGATATAACCGACCACATCGCCGGGCTCCAGCGTCACGCCAACACCCACCATATGCTTAACGATACCGTCATATTCGGCGTCTACATCCAGGTTTACCTTTTCGGTTTCAAGGGCGTAAACAAGCTCACCCTTCTTCACCTCTCCCCCATCGGGAATAAACCATTCAGACACCATCCCTTCGGTCATGGACATTCCGACTTTGACCAGGTAAATCTCTCTAGGCATCAGCTGCTCCTGCGTATTTAGTTAAACACCTGACGGGTCGCCGCCAGCTGCATAGTTTTTTTAATATCGAGGACACTCGGTCCCGCTCTGCCAATTCTCATCCGGACTTTCTGGCCTGCCTGAACCTCGCGCTCTCGCTCGCCATCAAACGCCAGGACACATGGCCCCTCAAACGTAATTTCTTCACCAAAAGGCACAACATCTACCTTACGCACCTTCAGCGTTTCATACATCCCCGGGGCAATCGGCGCATGAACCCGCTTTCTGCCTCTAGGCCCAAGCTGCAGGTGCAATCCAGCGTCTTCTTCTTCCGGCAAAGGTCTGATCAAACCACCGACTGATGTCATACCAACAGCCATGGGTTCAGCCCGGGTCAGAAAAATGCGGTCAATGACATCTGCATCCAGCAGGGCGCGACTGCCAATAAACTGATCACTGGTAACCACGGCGTCAATCAGCGCAATATCGGGGGCTTCACCCTCAATATCTACATCGATAATCTTGACCGGGACCACCACTTCCTCTGGTGTCACTGCGCCAATAGCGAGCACGCCGAGTGCGGCGCCGGCAACCGTCGCTTCAGACATCCGGGGGAAAACGTTATTAGTACCAGTAGAAAGCGGCAGGAGGACAGCTTCACGCCAGCCTTTGACAAACGCGCGACTGGTCCCGTCACCACCGAGGATCAGCGTTGCAATCGGGTCATGTTCGCGGATGTTTCGGGCACCGTGAATGGTGTCCAGTACAGAGGAGGTTTGGAGACACGGGACCATAACGGCCTCGCAGTCCTCGCCGAGTTCCTCAAGCGCACCCCCGGAAATGTTGTGGGAGTCGTCGAGGTAAGCAAATTGATCAGCCCCGGCATTGATCGCACCAGAGAGTGCGCGCCGAATGATGGCGCACTTCTCTCTGTTGTCAAAAACCGAAGCCCTGGCAACCAGGCGTCGGACATCTTTACCGGAAGCCGGGTTGGCAACAATGCCGATAGTCCGAGCCGTCATGATACGTTCCAGTTCCTGTCGTGACTCGCGCCTTCAGCGACTATAGCGCCAGCGTCTCTTTAACCTTAGTAACGATACCATCCGCGTTCGGGATATAAATCTTCTCAAGTGCCGGGCTGAAAGGTACCGGCGAGAAGGGTGCAGCAACACGCATGATTGGCGCATCAAGATAGTCAAAAGCTTCTTCCTGAATCTGCGCAGTGATCTCACCGCCAACACCGCCAAACTTGACCGCCTCATGAACCACCAGGGCTCTGTGCGTCTTCTTGATTGAGTTGACGACAGTTGCCGTGTCGAAAGGCTGGACGCTTCGGGCATCAATCACTTCTGCGTCGATACCCACTTCTTTCAATGTCTCCGCAGCGGCCATTGCCTCATGTACCATCCTGCCGAACGCCACAATTGTCAGATTGCTGCCAGTGCGTCGGACACAGGCTTCACCGATGGGGACTTCATAAGCACCTTCAGGGACTTCACAGCTCATCGCCAGAGAAGCCTTGTTAAGCACAACAAATACCGGGTTGTCATCGCGGCAGGCAGAAATGATCATGCCTTTCGCATCGTAGGCGTCAGAAGGCATCACAACTTTCATGCCGGGAAGATGCGCAAGCCAGGCTTCAAGAGACTGAGAATGCTGCGCAGCCAGACTGCCGCCAGCACCGCCCATCGTCAGGACCGTGACAGGCAGGGTTGCTTTACCACCGAACATGAAACGCATTTTTGCCATCTGGTTGGCAACTTCGTCCATACACTCGCCGACAAAATCCATAAACATCAGGTCAATAATCGGTCGACATCCAGTCGCTGACGCGCCCACACCCAGACCCATAATGCCTTTCTCTGAAATTGGCGTGTCGATAACACGCTCAGAACCAAACTCGTCAAGCAGACCACCGCAGTAGCCGTAAACCGAGCCCGCAACCGCTACGTCTTCACCAGCAATAAAGGCGTCCTTCTGTTCCCGGAGGACTTCCCGAATACCTTCGTTAATCGCCAGTACATAGGGCAACTCACGAACTGCTTCTTTTGTCGCTTCTGACATTCTAGGCTCCTTTTACGTAGTAGACGTTTTCGAGCAGCTCTTCCGGCTTCGGATAAGGCGACTCATTGGCATATTCGATGGCTTCTTCAATGTCTTTATCAACAGCAGCGTGGACGGCATCGACCTTCTTCTGGGTCATCACACCCAGCTGGATCAGACGCTTTTCAAAAGTGTTGATTGCATCTTTCTGCTTCCAGGCTTCAACTTCTTCATCGCTTCGATAATTAAGCCCCATTCCGCGAATACCGACATGGTCGTAGTAGCGATAAGTTTTGCACTCAAGCAGCGTTGGGCCGGCACCGGCACGGGCGCGTTCGATAGCTTCGCCAGCGGCCTCATAAACGGCCATCACATCCATGCCGTCACAAATCACACCTGGCATACCGTAACCAGCAGCCCGGTCGGCAACATCAACAATCGCCTGGTGACTGGATTGCGGCGTGTACTCGCCGTAGCCATTGTTTTCACAAACGAAGATACAAGGGAGCTTGTAAAGCGCAGCCATATTGGCGGCCTCGTGCACACTACCTTCGTTGGAAGCGCCATCGCCGAAGAAGGCAACAGAAACATTTTTGTTCTTGTGGAATTGATTAGCAAATGCGGCGCCCATCGCAATGGGCGGACCGCCGCCAACAATCCCGTTCGCGCCCAACATGCCAAGATCCATATTGGAGATATGCATGCTGCCGCCTTTACCGCGACAGTAGCCGGTAGACCGACCAAACAACTCGGCAAACATCGGTTTGAACTCACCGCCTTTAGCGACCAGGTGACCGTGGCCCCGGTGTGTTGAGGTGATCCAGTCTTTGTTTGAAAGATGCTGCATGACCCCGGATGCTACCGCTTCCTGACCGACGTAAAGGTGCAAAGCGCCAGGGATTTTGCCATCTTCCATGAGGCGCCCGGCGCTTTCTTCAAAACGTCGGATGCGCACCATCTTCAGATGCATTTCCTGCAGGACTTTATCACTGGGTCCTTTTGATTTTTTCGCGGTCGCTTTTTTCGGTGCTTTGGCCGCTACCTTCTTGGGTGCTGCCTTCTTTTTTGCTACCGGTTTTTTTGCCGCGGGTTTCTTTTTCGCTGCCTTCTTCGCTACCAAGGAACTTCTCCTCAAAAATCTGGATGATGCCGTAAGCCGAGGCGAGACTATACCTAAACGGATCGCGTAAGACACGCAATACCGCCTGTCCTTAGCTCGCGGGGCAGATTTTGTAACACGTTGCAAATCCAATATCCACTCGATAGGCTAACGGCATAACAAGCCAATAGGATTGCTGATTATGGGCATGAGCGACGCGCAGATATCCACCCTGAAAAAGCTGATGGAGTACGAGGCCGCCAGAAAGGCACCACCCGAGGGCTTTCCATCACTGCCCGATATTCCCGCAGGCCGTTATATTGATCCCAGGTTCTTTGAACTCGAAAAGGAACATCTGTGGCGAAAGTCCTGGTTGTTCGCAGCCCACATCGACGAGATTCCCGAACCCGGCTGTTACATACTCTGGGAAAACGCTGGTCAGCCCGTCATCATCGTCCACGGCGACGACGGTGAAGTCTATGCGCACTACAACACCTGCCGACATCGAGGCGCACCAGTCGTGACTGAAAAGTCCGGCCGCAAAGCTCGCCTTACCTGCAAGTATCATGGCTGGACTTACACGCATCAGGGCGACCTTGTTTCGGTACGTGATCCGGAGGACTTCACTGATCTGGACCTCTCCTGCCGCGGCCTGATACCCGTCAAGTGCGAACGCTTCGGCACCCTGATCTTCGTAAACTTCGATGAAAACTGCATGAGCCTGAGGGACTATCTGGGACCCATCGCTGACGAATGGGAAGAGTTTCAATTCGACAAGTTGCGACTCGCTGCCCGGCACACCTTCGTGCTGAACTGCAACTGGAAGATCGCCATGGAAGCCAATACCGAGGTGTATCACGTCAAGAGCATCCACCCCAGCACGGTGGCACCGGCGCTGGACGACCGCAGAAACGTCAACACCTTCTACCCGAATGGTCATGGCCGCATGGTTGCGCCAAGACCCAAAGGCGGCAATATGCAATCCGCCATCGAACTGCCGGAACTGCCTGAGATAGAAACCGTTGGTGAAATTGGCCGAACCTGCACCCAATCCTATGGCGTGTTTCCGAACTGGGTCTCGCCGCTGAGTCACCGCGCTGTGCCGCCCTTGCTGTTCTGGCCCCTGTCTATCGACAAAACCCTGTTTGAAGTCTGGACTATGGCCCCTGACTGGGGTGATGGCGAAGGCCCCGATTACTGGACTGAAAACAACGGCGAGCGCCTGAATCAGGTCCTGCTTGAAGACACAGAATTCGGCGAATGGATTCAGAAGTCCATGGAGTCCTATGGCTTCAGAGGCGTACCACTGTCTTACCAGGAAGCCAGAATCTACCACTGGAACCAGCAGGCTGACCGCACCATTGGAGTCGAGAATATCCCGCCGGAACTCAGGGTAGATCAGGTGATTGGTGACGATTGGATCTACCCAAACGACCCCCGGGTTGCGCTTGCCTGAGGCATAAGGCATGGCGCCACTAAGCAGTATTCGCGTCGTTGAACTGGGTGTCATGATCGCTGTGCCTGGCGCGACAGAGTCCCTTGCGGGCCTGGGCGCCAGCGTGATCAAGGTCGAAGATACTGTCCGGGGCGATGAACTCCGAAACTATGGTAGCTCACGAGGTGGCATGAGCGCCTGGTTCGCAAACGCCAATGCCGGTAAACGCTCGATCGCCGTCGACCTGACGTCTGACGCAGGCAAAAAAATTCTTTGGCAACTCCTGGCTGATGCAGACGTTTTTGTGCAGGGTTTTCGCGCGGGGGTCATGGCTAAACTGGGTTTTGACTACGAGCAGGTCAGCGAGCGATTGCCGGCCCTGATCTATTGTTCTTCGACCGGTTTCGGCGAGTCCGGACCCTACTCTGATCTGCCTGCCTACGACCCTGTTATACAGGCGCTGAGCGGCTGGGCAGGTATTCAGAGCGTGGATGGTAAACCGACCCTGCATAAAACCATGGTGTCAGACAAAACCGCCGCGGTTTACAACACCCAGGCAATACTCGCCGCGATTATCCAGCGATACCAGACCGGTAAAGGCTGCTTCATTGAAGCATCCATGCTGGACTCCAACATTATGTACAACTGGCCAGACGTGATGATGCAGTGTTCACTGCTGGAAGACGATGGCACACCGACGTCAAACGGTATGCCCAATATTTTCAGCAGCTATCGACTTTATGCATGCAAAGATGGTTTTGTGACGGTAGCAACCGGTAACGACAAACAATGGCAGTCATTCTGCCGTGCCATGGAGGCAGAAGTTTTGCTCAACGACGAAAAACTGACGAGCGCCAAAGACAGGGCCGCCAACATGGTTTATTTCTTTAACACATTAGGTGAGGTTGTCAGCAAGTTCGACGTTGCCGAAACAGTGACAAGATTGAGAGCAGCTGACGTGCCCGTCGCGCCTGTGCACAAACCCGAGGAGGTTGCTGCCGATCCGCACGTGATTGCGCGCGGGATTATCGAAGAAAAGTACCACCCAAGGGTTGGTCGTTTTCTTGCTGCCAAGCCACCCGCTGCCATGCTTGGCCACACCGTGACACTCACGCCAGCCCCCATGCAGGGCGAGCATTCCCGGGACATTCTTACTGAGCTGGGCTATGACGATACGACCCTGTCCGGACTGCTCGAGTCCGGCGTCATCAAGTCTTTCGAATGAGCCAGGTTTCCTGGCCAGTCAGGCTGGCCTTTGGCATCGGGCAACTTCCTGAAGGCATCAAGTCCGCTGCCTTCGGCTTTTTTCTGCTGTTCTACTACAACCAGGTGTTGGGGCTTTCCGGCACGCTGTCCGGCGTTGCCATATTTATCGCCCTGTTGTTCGACGCCGTCAGCGATCCCATGGTCGGGGCGCTGTCAGATGCAACAAAGTCAAAATGGGGCAGACGTCACCCTTACATGTATGCCGCCGCTATTCCGTTCGCGGCATCTTTCTATTTTCTTTTCGCCCCGCCAGAAGGGCTCACTGAAATGGGATTATTCTGGTGGCTCACCATCTTCTCGATCGCTACCCGAACATTTATGACCTTTTATTCGGTCCCGCATATGTCGCTTGGCGCCGAACTAACCAACGACTATGACGAACGCACGCTGCTGTCATCCGTGCGCATGGTCATGCAACTGCTCGGAATGTTCGCGGTGCTGATCGGTGGGCCGATACTGTTCTTTGCCGCCACTGATCAGTACGAAAACGGGCAGCTGAATCCGGATGCTTATCCACCCTTTGCGCTCGCCGGGTTCTTTATCATGGTCCTTGGGGTATGGGCGTCAGCGCTGGGCACCCATGGCCAGATCAAACGGCTACCGCAGCCAGGACCCGAAGACCGGTTTTCTCCGACGATGATGGTTAACGACATGTGGCGAGCCTTCAAAATTGGTTCGTTTGCCGCCGTGGTCAGTGCTTCCATTATTGCCGGGATGAGTCAGGGTATGGCTCAGGCTTTGATCATCTATACCGCAACCTATTTCTTCGAGCTATCGCCCACCGAGCTGACGTTTCAGTTTGCCGGTGGTGTTGTCGGCGTGGTCACTGGCAGCATGCTGACCCGGCCACTTTCTAACGTCATTACCGAAAAACGTAATCTCTACATTGCCGGGCAGGTCTGGTACGGCCTATTGACCTCCTACGTCATCATTCTACGACTGCTGGACTGGCTGCCACCCAACGAAGACCCCATCATTGCACCGCTATACATTGTCAGCAGCATGATTTCCGGTATTGGCCTTGGCGTCGCAATTCCACTCACGTCCTCCATGATCGCCGATGTCACCGATGAACATGAACGTCGATACGGTCGACGCCAGGAGGGCATCTACTATGCGGCCGCTTCGTTCGCTGGTAAGGCTATCGGTGGCTCAGGCGCCATCTTCGCCGGCCTGATTATCGATTTTGCCGGCATACCGCAGGGCGCAGACCCTGCATCAGTGCCTGCAGAGGCCGTCGTGAAGTTTGGCTGGGCACTGGGACCCGCGATTCTCGTTATGACCGCCATCGCGATTGCGTGTATGTCCTTTTACAAGATCACCCGCGCCGAACATGGACGAATCCTGACAGAGCTGACTGCAAGGGACGTCAAAAAGCAGGATTTGGCGTGATCATGCCGTGCTGGTATGCTCGAGCGCCATATCAAGTTGCCTGACTGGAGCACCCAATGACGCGTATTAGAAAACTCGACATCGAAGACTGGGATCCTGAACTGCGCGAAATTTCCCGCGCTGATTCAGCCACACCACTGGAGCAGGGTCTGACCCGGATGTTTGCCCACTCGCCAGAAGTCACCAAAGGCATGATGGCGTTCGCCGGTGGCTTGAAAGTTCATCGTGATCTGCCGGAGCGTCTGGTTGAACTGGTCAGGTTGAGAGTTGCTTTTCACAACCAGTGCCGCAGCTGTATGGCGATCCGCTACGAAGACGCGATTGCTGACGGCGTGACGGAAGATCTGGTTTGCTCTCTCGAAAAGCCCATGGAAGCGGCAGACCTGACCGATGCAGAGAAAGTTGCCATCCGCTACGGGGAACTCATGGCCACCAATCACCTGGCCATTGACGATGAAATCTACGACGAACTGGCAAAACACTTCACGGAAAAGCAGATGGTTGAACTTGGCATGACCGTGGCCTTTTTCGTCGGCTTCGGCCGGTTGGCAGCGACCTGGCACATGGTGGAAGAACTGCCGGACAGCTTTCAGGAAGAAGGCACGCTAACGCCCTGGGGCGAAACCTCGGTCAGGGTGCGATAAGCCTTGAGCGCGTTTCCAACCAGCCCGGAGGCGCTGGACCAGGTATGGTTATCTGAAAAACTGGGATTCCCGGTCAACGGCTTCACCGTGGAACGGCTTGGTGAAGGTGGTGGGCTCCTTGGTCTGGTGACACGAATTCACCTGGACTCAGAACAGGGACCCGACAGCATCATCGCCAAGTTTCCGACGCCCACGGCAGACAACCGCGCGGTTGCCACGACTTACGATATGTATGGCAGAGAGTTCCGCTTTTACACCCAGGTTGCGCCGACGGTACCGCTGCGAACACCGCACTGTTACCACGCCGAATTCAACGCAGATAACAGTGACTTCGTTCTGCTACTTGAGGAAATCAAAGGCCTGGAGCTTGGCGATCAGGTAGCGGGCTGCAGCATTGAGCAGGCACACCAGGTTGTTGAAAGCATGGCCGCTTTACACAGGAACACCTGGCAACCTGAACACATCACTGACATCCGGCAACACGACATGCCATACCAGCGTGACGGCATGATTGGCGGGTTCACTGTCGGCTGGCCCGGCGTGAAAGCGTATTTCAGCGAGATATTGGCCGATAATCTGTCTCAGGAAGAGATAGAACTGTTGGAAAATATGCCGAGCCAGGTTGATCCGTTGCTTGACCATATCCACCAGGGGCCCCTGGTCATTGCTCACGGTGACGTCCGTTTGGACAACATCTTTTTCGGTGACGACGAAACCGCTCTCGTAGATTTTCAGGCAGTTTGTAAAGCCGCCCCCGAACACGATCTGGCCTACTTTGTCACCCAAAGTCTGCCTGATGACATCAGACAATCCACGGACTGGGTCGCGGTGTATCACGAGGCACTCACTCGCGATGGTATCGACTACGCCATCGAGGTTTCTCGCGATCGCTATCGCTATTGCGCGCTGTATTTTCTATGTTACGCCGTCATTATTGCCGGCACCCTCGACCAGGCCAACGAGCGTGGGCGCAAACTGGCAGAAACGCTGCTGGGCAATTCGCTCCGCTCACTCAAAGAACTCAACGCATTCGAACTGATCAGTTAGGAAATCCCATGGAATTAGAAAACAAAGTTGCTGCTGTAACAGGCGGTTCTGCCGGTATTGGAAGAGCCATCGCCGAGGCTTATCTGACGGAAGGTGCCAAAGTCACCATCATGGCGCGCAACCCGGACAAGGCTAACGCCATGCTCGAAGAAATTGGCGCTGGCGACAAGCTGGTGTTTATTCAAGGTGACGCCACCAGCCAGGAAGACATCGAGGGTTTCGTCGACAAGACCGTCGAGCACTTCGGTAGCATCGATATTCTTGTTAACAACGCCGGCGGCGCCGGTGGTGATTTGCAGCCCACCGTCAACCTGCCTGATTCTGAATTTGATCTTTGTATGAAGTGGAACGTTTACTCCACTTTCTGGGCGACCCGCCGCGCCTTAAAGACCATGTTGGAAAACAAATGGGGGCGCATCATCAATATTTCATCCCAGGAAGGTAAGCACGGCAAACCCGTTGTCACCGCCTACACAACCGCCAAGCACGCCATCAACGGCATGACTAAATCGGTTGCCCGGGAAGTTGGCACCGAGGGTATTACCGTCAACGCAATCTGCCCTGGCATCATCATTACTGATGTTGTCAAAGAAACCGGTCCCGCCACGGCGGAAGCCATGGGCATGACGTTTGATGAATTCCTTGAATGGTTTACTTCTGAGTCCGCGATAAAAAGACCCAACAAGGTGGAAGAAGTTGCTGCGGTTGCAAAGCTGCTTGCCAGCGAGGCCGGCGCAGGAATCACAGGCGCACAAATCAGCGTTGATGGTGGCACCACTCAATACTGATCGGCGATGCGTGCGAGGTTAGCTACTCGCAGATAAAGACCGGAATGTCCCTGTCCGTCCTGTCCTGGTATGCCTGATAGGACGGATAGTACTCACAGCATACCGGCCAAAGCGTTGCCTTTTCTTCACCGGTTGCAACCCTGACGCGCATCGACCGTGCATGCCCTTCAAAAGTGATACTGACATCCGGATGCGCCACCAGATTGTGATACCAGACAGGGTGGCGTGGTGCGCCGCCTTGCGAGGCCACCAGCAAAAATCCATCACCATTTGGTACATACATCAACGGGATCGTTCTCTGTTTACCTGATTTCGCGCCAGTCATCTCAACCAGAACAATGGGCATACCAGCCAATCTGTTCATCAAACGACCGCCAGATAGCCGGTAGACAATCACGTTGATTCGCGTGAACAGCTTCAACACCCAGCGGGGTGGTGGTGCACCCGCATCTTTTTCGTCTTCCTGGTTTCCCTGCTCATTCATGACCACACCCGCCTTCAAATTTTGACTGTCTACCTATCGCTGCCCAATTCTTTCTTGCCTAAGCGCCTTTCGGCGAACCTTACCGGCATCGTCACGCAAGGGGGTTTCGGAAAACTCAATCGTTCTTGGAATTTTGTAACGTACCAGTCTATCACCGAGATAGGACAACAACTCAGACTCGGTCACACCATCAGGCGCATCAACTATCGCGTGCACATAGTTGCCAAGATCATCATGGGGCAGTCCGATAACCGCTGAAGAACGGACACCCGGGTAGCTGTCGATGGCCGCTTCAACTTCAGCCGGATAGATATTGGCACCACCACTTAGGATCATGTCGGTCTGCCGGTCCGCCAGATAAAGATAACCGTCGTCATCGAAGTAACCCATATCACCAATACTCTCATACCCGCCGTCGATCTCCCGTGCCTCGGCGCCAATATATCGATAGGTTGATCCCTGTCCGGTCAGTGGTCGCATAAAGACTTCACCGATCTCGTTTGCCGGCAGAGATTCTCCGGCATCATCGACGATTTTCATTTCGCAGGTCGGATTAGGTTTGCCAACCGAACCCCGATGCGTCAGCCATTCAGCACCGCTGATGACCGTACCGCCCTGCGCCTCCGTGCCACCATAAAGCTCCCAGATAACGGTCGGGCCGAGCCACTCTATAAACGCCTCTTTTAGCCAGGCAGGACACGGCGCAGCCAGGTGCCAGAGCGTTTTCAGTGACGACAGGTCGTACTGCTGCCTGATGCCCTCTGGCAGATTCCAGATTCGCTGCATCATTGTGGGCACCATATACACAATATCCACCTGCTGGGACTCAATAAGACTCAACGTCTCCTCGGCATCAAAGCGCGTGGTCACGGTGATCTGATTGCCCCTGAACAACGCACTGAAGCCCCAGATAAATGGGCCGTTATGATAGAGCGGGCCAGGAATGAGCATAGACCCGCGCAGCTGTGTGTGCAGGCGATCGGCATCCAGATCCCAGATCGCTCCCTGCGTTGTAACAATTAATTTGGGTCGCCCGGTGCTACCGCCACTGGTCATGGCTTTCCAGCTTTCAGCGATCCGCATCGGTAATTCCGAATCATCAATGTCCGGTGCAGGCTCAAAGCCAGCCGGCAATGTCTGATAGCCGGGATGCGCGCCGTCTGCCACGCCCGTGATCAACTTTGGCTTACCAACATCAACAATTTGATCACGTTCAAATTGTGGCAATCTGGCGGACACTGGTTGCGGAGTTGCCCCGACCTTCCAGGTGGCGATCGTCGACATGAAAAACTCAATGCCATTGGGTAAAGCGATGGTGACATAGTCATCCTGACCGACGCCCATCGATTCATAAACTCGTGCCAGACGATTCGTGGCATGTTCAAGCTCACGCCAGGTGATGACGTCACCTTCATGATAAATTGCGACCCGGTCACCCTGAATTCCAGCCCAATAGCTGACAATTCGACACATGGGCATTAGTTCCATCGCTGACTCTCGCTAGGTCCAAAGTTTGGGCCATGGTAGCATGATTGGACAAGACGCCGCGCCACCTTTGACTAACAGTATAATTAAGGGGTTTTACTTGCCAGCTCCCGCTTTCGCCGCCATGGAGCGACAATTCCAACCGTTCGCAGCGCGAACTGCAGGCATTTACCTGGTCGCGCTCTTCCTCGCTTTCGCCGGGTTCCTTTTATCGCAGGCTATTCAGTACAGCGACACAGATCTCTGGTATCACCTGCACGGCGGCCGATTTCTGCTGGAAACCGGACAGCTTTACAATCCGGTAATTGACAGTTATCTCGAAGGTACCCGCGAACAGATCAACTACTTCTGGGGCTTTCAACTATTGAGCTACCTCAGCTGGTCGGCTGGGGGTGAGCTTGCGCTGGTCCTTTTAAAAGCGGCAGGCCTTGGACTCGCAGGCTATTTCGCTACCCGGGTAGTACTCGCAGGTACGCCGGCAAACAGAGCCTCCCTGCTACAACTCCTGGTTATTACCGCCGTCCTCGCACTGCTGGCTTCCCGGGGCTTCAGTCTGCGTCCGCACGTGGCCTCGTATATCTTTATTCCGCTGTTCATTCACATATTGACCAACAAAGAACGTGCCTACCCCTGGCTGCCACTGCTAACGATTATCTGGGTGAACCTGCACGGCGTTGAATACGTCGTAGGCGCGCTCATTTGCGGCGCATTCTTTGCTCAACGCTCGTTTGATTGGTGGTCAGCCGGGCAACCCAGAGATGACCTGCGGCCGCTGTTGTGGATCGCTTTATGCGCGCCTGCCATGCTGATTAACCCCAACGGCATCTATCTGATTGGAACCGCGTTCGCTCATAGCCCGGATCTGGAGTTGTTCATCGGCGAGCTGAATCCGTTTTCGCTGAATCCTGTGCTGGATTTCTCGGACGGTCTTTCCGTACATACGCTGCTGTTGTTTCTCATGGGTAGCAGCATCTGGGCGTTGCTTGTTTGCCTGTCTGATGTGCGCCGGCACATCGCGGTGCTTTTGATGGCAGCGGGTGGTCTTACCCTGCTATTAATGGCGCAGCGTTTTGTCTGGGAGTGGACACTGTTATCCGTGCCCATGATTGCAGCAGCGATCAGCACTCAAGGGACCCTGAAACCCGCTCATGGTTTGAAAGCGGCTGCCGTCCTTACGCTCATGATTGTCGGCCTGGCAAGTTTCTTCTGGCCAACGGTGATGAGTGGACTCCGCTACTACCCCTACGACAAAAACTCGCTGCCACATGGCACAACCGAATTCATCAAACAGAAAAAACTGGGCGGCAGATACGCGCTGGAGCCCTCTTACGCTGGGTACGCAGAGTTTGTGTTGTCACCCAATGTCAAAGTACATATGGACATGCAGTTCCCACCATTCACAGCAATCGACTACCACGATATTGCATCCGCAATGATGACCGAAGCTGGTCTCACCAGCTACGTGGCTCGATACACCCCGGACATGATCGGCGTCAGCCGGTCTGCTGACTATTTCCCTATCGCCACTGCGCGCCAGCTGGGCTATCAACCCGTATTCTTTGACCGCCAGGTTGTTCTGTTCCTCCGGCAGCAGAGTTTTCCCGATGTCGTTGCAACCTACCAGTTAACCGCCGTTAATCCGTTTCGACCTGACACTTTTCGGTCCAACCAACTGGACCAGGCCGTGCTGGAAATCGAACAGATGCAGCTGATCGTTGATGAACCGGAACTCAAGCGAACGCTGTTAAATCTGCTGGTAACCAAAGGTGATCTGATGAGAGCCAGAGTATTGCGCGAAGCCGTGATTGAAGATGATCCCTACCATACCTCAACGCTGTATCTTGCGGCACGCGTTGATCATCTCGAGGGAAACTGCAGGGCGGCAGTTAAGAATTACGAACGTGCCATCTCGCTCAGCGATACACCCGGGCCGATCCGCAGACTGGCGGCAGAGTGCTACTTTGTCATGGGTGAACCGGGCAAGGCCTATCAACATTTTGAGGCGTCATTAAACCCCTATGGCGACACCGCGCCGATCAAGCTTCAATACTATCAATATGCATTTTCCGCCATTGCGGTTGGCGAGGATGATCAGGCGAGGCGGCTGTTAACCATGTTGCAGCGTATCGACATCAATAATGAGTACGCCGAACGAATTGCCGATGTCTTGCGCGCACTGGATGAGTAAACTAGCGGCATGACTCAGTCACTGGATATCGCCGTCATCGTCCCCTGCTACAACGAGGCAGCAACTATTGCCAATGTTGTAACCGGCTTTCGCTCGCAACGTGACGACATCACAGTCTATGTCTATGACAACGGCTCAGAGGATGACACCGTTGAGATCGCCCGGCAGCATGGTGCAATCGTCAGAACAGAACCCACACGGGGTAAAGGCAATGTCGTTAGGCGAATGTTTGCCGACATCGACGCAGACATTTACGTTATGGTCGATGGTGACGATACCTATGAGCCGACCAGCCTATCCGCGATGATCGACTGCTTGCTGGATACGCACTGCGATCTGATTACCGGTCGCCGCATTGAACAGCACGAAGCCGCTTATCGATTCGGGCATCGATTCGGCAATCGTCTGCTCGCAAGCCTGGCCCGACGGCTGTTTGGACGTCAGTCCATTGATCTCTTGTCAGGCTACCGGGTGATGTCGAGGCGATTCGTCAAATCGTTTCCAGCAGTGTCATCAGGATTTGAGATTGAAACAGAACTCACTATCCACGCCCTGTCCCTGAACCTGCCGATGCAGGAAATTGAAACGCCTTATCGTGAACGACCACCTGCCAGCGAAAGCAAGCTGAGCACCTACCGCGACGGCATACGTATCCTTTCGACGATCATGTTGTTTACCAAAGAAGAACGGCCCTTCCTGTTTTTCTCCAGCCTTGCTGTGGTGTTGGTGCTGGCCTCGCTGGCACTCGGCATACCGGTAACCCTGGAATTCTTCGACACCGGTCTGGTGAACCGATTTCCTACAGCGATACTGGCCGCCAGTATCATGCTGCTTGCTTTCCTGTCCCTGACAACGGGGATGGTGCTGGACTCCGTTGCCCGCGGCCGACGAGAGACGAAACGCCTGGCTTATCTTGCGCAACCCTGGCTAACCGGGAAACAGACAACACCTGATGGGGTGCGACCGAGATAATCTTACGTATAATCCGCCCTTCTGATTCTATCGAGATATCTCTAAGGGCTAATCGTGAGCAAAATCTCTTCCGCTGAATTTCTGGAAATGAGCCACCCCGTTGCCAGTATGAAATGGCAGCTCCCCGTGGTCCCGAAAACCACCGGTGGTCGTGGTTCCCTGTTTGGTGGTGCTGGACTCGCGGCGGGCATCGTTGCACTCGAGCAGGCCACAGAGAAACCCGTTATCTGGGCAACCGGACAATACCTGTCGTTAACCCAGCAACCCGTGACCCTTGATCTTGAAGTGCTGCTACCAGCAGTGGGCCGAAACGTCACCCAGGGTCGCGCCGTGGGCCACCTCGGTGATCAGGAAGTTATCACGGTCTTTGGTGCCTGTGGCACCAGACCCGATGTTGCATCGGGGGTCTGGTTCAAGATGCCTGAAGCCAAAGCACCGGAGGATTGTGAGGAACTGGCGCGCCATCACGACGGTGAAACAATACATGAGTATGTTGAGGTCAGGCTGGCTGAGGGTATGTTTGGTTTTTCTGGCAGCGGCACCGCCAGCGGCACCAACCGAACCCTGTTATGGACACGCATGCCACAAATTGAACACGATGCCGGTGCGCTGGCCATCATCGCTGACTACATGCCTTCGGCGCTGGGCAATGCGCTGAATCGAGTCATGGGCTGCACAAGCCTCGACAACACCATTCGCTTCGCCAACCGCGCGCACTCCGACTGGATACTTTGCGAGAACACCATCGAATTTGTCGGTCATGGATTCGGCTATGGCAACGTCAACATGTGGAGCGACAGTGGCGTGTTGCTTGCCACTGCCAGCCAGAGCTTTATCGTCAGAGAGTTTACCTAGTCCGTTGCAAACTGCCCTTCACTGAAGATCATCAGATACTCATTACCGAGCTTCCGATTGACGTCGTCAAGATGACTCAACATATCTTCAAGACTGAGCGCCGATACAGCGGCAGCCAGTTGCATTCTGGAGTCGAAGGTCAGTACACCCCGGTCAAGGTCAGACCAGTATCGCCCTGCGCGCTGCGAGAGGTTCTTGTCCCGCTGCGTCAGCTTGCCAATCAAGCCACCCTTGTTGGCGCCGAATTCTTCTTCAGACATCTGCGCGAGACGATCGGTTTGCGCAGCCATGAACGCAAGCGTCCGGTCACGCAAAACATCCGGGCCCGCTACCGGCGACTGAATAATGAAGCTGATACCAGGATGATCCCTTAACACCGTATTCACACTGGTCACCACATAACCGAGCTGCTGTTCCGTTCGCAGCGTTGCGAAGTAACCGGCCGAAATAAGGTGGGTTAACAGCGCCGATTTGGCCCGGTCTTCCCATTCAGGGTCATCTGCCTGCACATACAACACCATCGCAGCATCGTCATGATCTATGGTGAGCGGCACCAGTGATGCGCCTGAAACATCGGCAACCCGGGTTTCGGCAACAGGCACTGTGGTCAAAGAAAGCTGCGATCTTAATAGCGTTTGCAGGGCGTCAACGTCATTCTCATCAACGTTCCCTATCATGAGGCTCTCGACAGAAACTCCGGCGAGCACACCGTCGCGCCATGACTGGAGGTCCTCCGGGCTAATGTCGGCAACCACCGGCAACAAGGCCTCTGCGGTATAGCTGGTGCTGAGCAAATCATCCTGAAGCCGCTGATAGGCCTGCAGATACGGCTTCTCCAATTTGTCGTTTTCCAGATCACGCAGCAATGATGTCTTCAGGACCTCAAATCGGCCGGGATCAATCTCAAGTGACGTCAGCGCCGTCAATACTTCACCAAGCAGCACCAGCTGTTTGTCCTCATAGCCGCCAATGGAAATACGAAACCCTTTTGGCGGTGCCTGCACCTGATAGCTGACCCCGGCAAGCAACGCAGGATACGCCAGAGAATTCAGATCGTCCCGCAGAATACGCGTGTATAAATGCGCCCGGGCAACATCTTCAGGGCGACTAAAGCCGTCGGCATTTCGAATACTGACGTGGGTCACCGCCCGGGGAACACCGAACTCACCATCGGTGTCGAGATAAATCTCAATCGCATCATCTGCCACAATGGCTGCAGGTTTCCCGGGTGCATCAGGCAATAGTGTCAGCGACTCCGGCAAAAAGGGGTTCGGGTTCGGCAGGCGTAATTCAGCCGTCGACACGTCGGCCACTTCAATGGGGGCCCGGGTCAAATCATAGGAGACGCCAAACCAGAGTTCAGTGCGTGCGCCCTCGTAACCCGGCTTGGCGATGGTCACCAGCAGGTTATCTTCGGTCAGTGCCTCCAGGTAGCGGCGAATCAGGTCGCCGTCAAACGCCTCCATCAGATAGGGCGCAACCAGCAAATCTTCCGGCGGGTAGTCTTTCAGCAAAGGCCCGAGCCCCTGAACGGTGCTGATCGCCGAACGCTTTTCAGCAAACCGGAATCCCAGTTCCGCCACTTTCGCCTGCTCTTCATAAAGCCAGGCCTCGATAGGCGCCGAACGGAGCATTTCAAGATACTCGAACAGGTAACCGTTGATGGACGGAATGTTGGCCGCGCCATCCTCGGTCAGTTCCATGCTGACAATCAGCGAACCTGTTGCATCGTCAACGTCTGACCCACCAGCGGACAGCATCTTGATCCAGCCTTTCTCCGTCAGCAACGCATGCAGACTACCTTCGCCTTCGTGGCCGACCAGATTGGCAATATATTGCACCGGCTTCTTGCGATAGTAAGGCGCTGTCGCCGGGATCGGGAAGCTGTAAGAAAGACTGAAGCTGTCCTTGATCGTGTCATGGGTCAAGGTCGCTGGCAGTTGGCCATCCAGAAACAACTCGCCACCGCGTTGCGCAGGTCCCAGATTATTGTTCTTTATCTGACCAAAGAGCTGAGTCACCCAGGGTGCCAGCGTTTCAAGCGGTTCCGGACTTAAGACAACCAAACCCATTTGATCTGCTGAATACTGATTTTCAAAAAACTCCAGCAGCGCCGCGTGCACATCACCGGACAACGTATCAAGCGTACCAATGTTAAAACGTGATGCGGGGTGTGCCGGATTGACCGCGCTCTTTTGGACCATGAATGAGCGCCAGCCATCTTCTTTCAGCTGTAGCTGGTATTCGGAGTTAACGGCATTCTTCTCACGCTCCACATAGGCCTTGGAAAACAGCGGCGATATAAAGAACTGTGCGAACCTGTCGAGACCTTCGGGAAATGCGGCAGGCTGGACATCAAAAAAGTAGTTGGTGTGGTCAGTGGCAGTATAGGCATTGGAGCCACCGCCATGCTTCTTCACATATTGAAAATAGCCGTCTGGCTCCGGATATTTTTCGGTACCGATAAACAGCATGTGCTCCAGAAAGTGGGCCAGACCAGGCCGGTCAACAGGATCATCGAAGCTACCACGAAACACGGTAAGTGATGCCGCGGCTTTATCCGCCTTTTCATCTGAGATCAGCACAACCCTGAGCCCGTTGTCGAGTTCAAGATAGCGGTAATCCCGGTTGTCATTGGGGCTTTTTATCAGGTCAACGCCCGCTTGTGCCGGCGCAACCTCAGTTTGCTGGGGGGTCGCGCAGGCCGTCAGCAACACCGGCAATATCAGCCACATCAATCTTCTTGAATTCAATATCCGAAATAACGCCATCAAAAAACTCACACTTACTCCTATCAATTGCGGATTCACGCTGACTCAACATCCAGCCAATCAATCGCATCCTGTTCTCGACTGAATAGCCGACTATTATTCCGCCAGTCGCTGGTATCTATCAGCTCTCTTATCAGCATTTCCATAATTCGACTGTTAACCAGGATTGCTGTACGGCCGATTCTGCCTGCATTTTCGCTAGCGCTAATCAAAAAGGGGACCCGCTCCTGCATCTCTTTGATCGAGCTGCCAGCCGTACACCCTCTCAAATCCCAGAGCGCAGGCTTGTCGGGCGAAAAACCGGGATCTGCATACCAGGCCGTCTGCTGACGTAACACGTCGTCCAGCGTAATCGAACCACGATGCACAAAAGTCTTGTAGCGGTCAGTCGGGTCAACCAGGTCCTTAAGACCTGCCTCGGTCACCCAGGCCAAAGCCGCTTGTTGCGTCTCAAAAACCCGCATCGGCTGATTGCCAAAATGTGTCACAAACAACTTCAGCGTGCCTGCATTCGCAGGACTCGCAACCCACGCAATCTTAACGTCATCCGGGATCGCCCAGGCTCGACATATCTCGACCATTTGCATCAGTTCCCTGGTCGTCAGCTCGAACACCATACTGGCGAGATCATAAACCCGGGAAAACGATGCTTGCATGCCAGCATCGCGCAACAATAGCGGTTCACACTCGCGCAACAGGTCAGCTAGCGGCTGACCATCAAAATTCACCTGTACGTAACGCAGTGACGGGAAAATTTCATAGGAAATCAAAATGAACGTGCCATGACATGTGGGGCCTGCAAAGTTGACTCGTTGACCGCAGCGCGAGCGGGGTAAGAGGAGCCGAATTGGATCACAGGCGTTGGCCATCGTCTATTCAAAATCGGTGAACTCATGCTTTTTTTCGACAAAGCTGCTAAGTTCTCGCGCTTGAGCAACCCATGATAAGGAGCCAGGACATTGGCCAATCGCGCTGAGTGGTATTACTTTCGCAAGGGATGAACCACCTGCACCAAAGCATCCAAGTTTTTGGAAGCCAGAAACATCCCTATAGATGAGACCGTCCCTGTCAGTAAAAAGTTGCAGGCATCCGATGCCAGCGCATTGCTCACGGGCGCAAGCAAACTCATCGCAATGAAAGGTAAAAAAGTCACTGAATTCAGTCTTTCAGGACCGCCGGACGATGATGCGGTTGCCGCGATGCTGGGTCCTACCGGCAATCTTCGCGCGCCCACAATCAGAGTCGGGAAAACCTATCTCGTGGGTTACAACGACGAGGTATTCGAGCACATCTTCGACTAGCCGCGCCGCAGGGATAACGCTGCGGACGGCCCGTATTTTTGCTTGTAATAGCAAAACCGCTGCTTATCCTTAGCAGCTTTACTCCGCTGGCTGCAGCATGATGCCAAAACATCTTCTGATCCTGATCATCATCCTACTGACTGCCTGCGGGGGCGGCGGCTCATCGAGCGCTACGCCAACACCGGAACCCGAGCCGACGGAACCGGGCGCTGAACCCACCGCCATCAGCCTGCTGGATTCGATACCGCGTGCCGCCGGTATGGTCTCGGCAAATATGGGCCGCTTGAATCTCGCACATGCCGGTCATTCAGATCTTGAAACAATGGTAGTAGCGGACTGCGAAACACCACGCACAGTGACCCTGCGCCGCCAATCATTCGATCTCTCATCCCCGGAATTTGATCAGATACTCGACCACCGCATCCGTTGCGTGCTGGCCGAGAATACAAGCTATGAGATAAACGTTACTGGCACCCGCGCAAATGGCGCGACGTTTTCCACTGAACTGGCGTTTTCGTCGGGAACAGCAATCCCTGCCAGCCTCACGGTGATAGACACCATCAACCTGAGCAGAGACAGCGTTGACGCGTTGTTTGTAGGATATGTTTCCGGCGCGCTCCTCGACGAGCTCGACCTGCCCGGCGCTATCGAAAGTCTGCTGCTTGCGGCGCTTCTGGATATTTCCGAGGCCAACTGGGACAACCTTGTGGACCCAGAGGCCCTGTATGACGTCCGCGCCGAGCGCGTCAGCTACGAATCTCTCTCACCCGACGGGTCCCCAAGCAACGCGTTAACGGGCCTTGTTGTTTATCCGGTCCTGGAAACCGCTGCTGACTTTTCTGTCCGGGATAAAATGATCGTATTGAGCCATGCCACTGGATCGACGCCCGGTGACCTGGACCCCGGTGATGCCTGGTTTATTTTGGCCAATCAGTTCGCCGCCAGGGGTTATCTGGTCGTTGCCCCGGATAACTACGGCCGCGGCGGAACCGCCGAAGAGCCAGAGACCTACCTGATGGCAAACCGGACTGCCTATAACAGTTGGGACCTTGTTAATCTGGTGCAGGTTGACACCCGTTACGATGCGATCTATCCAGGCACTGATGTCACAATCGTTGGTTATTCACAGGGCGGCCATGCTGCTGTCGGCCTGTATCAGTTGCTCACGACCCAGGTCCCGGAAATCAACGTGCGTGAGGTCTATAGCGGCGGCGCACCCCTGGATCTCTACCAGACCTTTCGCGGTGTGCTCGAGCATATCGACGACAGTTGTGCAGACGGTCCCTGGTGTCGCTTCGTTGATGAACAAAGCACCATTCCCTTTGCCACGGATCGCATTCTTCCCGGATTCACCGCGTATACGGAAACCGGCTTTAGCCTCGATGATCTGACCGATGGTGATAATCTGAACGACGATCTGGTGACGGGATTTCTGTCGAATGATCCGGCTTTTGACGCGCTGAAATCAATGCTGCAACTGAACAGCTTCCCGAACCTGCTTGGCCCGGAGGACAACTTCAGCGACAACAGCACATTTATCCATCTCTATCACTCGGACTTTGACCGGCTGGTACCCCTGGCCAATACAGAATCCTTTGTAACGACCTTCAGCGACACGCTCAATATCGACTTCCACGACAGTCGGTGTAATGGCAGTGGCTACGAGGTGATCTTTAATCTGACCGACAAGGTTGGCGTTGTGCATACCCTGTGTGGACTCAGTGTGCTGGACGATGCCATGCAGGACCTGAAGTAAGTTAAGCGCTGGCTAATGGATGTCGTCCTGACCCCGCCAGGCCTTGCGCAGCTTATCCATATTAAACCCAGGCTGCTGTGAGGCTTCGATCACAACACGTTCCTTCTTCATAATACGCTGAGCTTCCGACACAACTGCAGCGGCATGTTCCACAGGAATGACTACCGCACCATGCATGTCGGCATGAACCAACTCACCATCGCTGACTTCCATACCGTGAACTGACAGGGACAGACCCCAGTCCACAACATGCACCCAGGCATGAGAGGGATTCACCATACCCGCCAGCATCTGAAACCCCGGTTGAGAGTCAGGGATATCGCGGACGCTGCCATTGGTCACCAGACCCTGGCAACCGAGGCCAAAATGGATATTAGTATTAACCTCCCCCCAGAAGGCACCATAACCCGGCGTCTCGTCCATATCTTCAACCACCACAATACTCGGCAAGGGTCCACCCTCGGCAATGTAGCTGTAATAAGCATCATTGTCGGCGGCCACGACAGGTTTTTGCGCGGCTCGGATTCTTACGGTTCTCGCGTAACCCAGCATGCTGCCAAGCGCCGGTCTGATACAGACAAAAGGCCTGGTATTGAAGCCTTGCGCACGGCGCTGCCGGTCAACAACTTCCAGCGCATTACAGACGGTCGGCGTATCGAGCGCCAGGAGCCCATTCCAGATTTCGCGGTCCAGTTCTTTCATCGTGCCCTCCGCACTAGTCAACCCGAATGATAACGCATCACCACCATGGCATCGCTGATGGCAATCCGTACAATCGCCAGCATGAACCTACCGGCCACCGCACAGCAATTCTTCCGCAGCGAGTTCTTCCGTTACATCGTTGCCGGTTCAATCGCTTTTGCCTGCGACTTTACGGTCCTGGTCGTCGCAACAGAGGTTTTTGGTTCTCATTATCTGGTATCAAACATTCCCGGCTACGCCGTGGGGTTGCTCGTCTCCTATCAGCTGAACGTAAGGTGGGTGTTCAAGCATCGACGCTTTGAAGACAAACAGGGACACGAGTTCGTTTACTTCACAATCATTGTGATCGTCGGACTGATCATCAGCGAGGGGGTCCTCTGGGCTGCCACGGAATCCCTGGAACTTCACTACACCATTTCCAAGGTGTTTTCCGCGCTGTTTGTGTTTCTGTTCAACTTTGCCGTGAAGAAACTGCTGTTATTCACTCCAGCAAAACCGTCTTAACAAAGCCTCACGGGCAGCTCAAACAAGCTCAAAGTGATTCACATCGCCAACACGATGCACTCGACCGCGTGCACCAATCATGTCCTGCTGAGTCATTGCTTCCAGCACCCCGGGGTCAGCATCCATGACTGACACAAACCGCGTTGCCGCTGCATCGCCAAAAGCACCGAGACGCCCGATAACCAGCGCCTGGACGGGGCGATTATCACGCCCGTAGAGCACTGTATAGGTTTCTATGGTCGCTTCACCCTCGGGTGTTTCAGTAAACGGCGTATCAGGAATATCGTCGATCTCATGCTGATAGGTGCCCGGATGGGTTCGAGACCAGTCACCCTCGATCGGATCAGTTGAATAGATACCCGCCGCGTGTTTGCTGAAATAGCCACCATTTGCGGTAACCAGACCGTAACTGCCTCGATCGGCGCGGAGTTTTTCTGCCATCGCAGCGATAGAATTCATGACATAGTTGTTGCCGGCACCGCCGTGAAACGGCAGTCCACCGGTAATCGTCAGCGGTCGCTGATCATCAATGGGCACACCAAAGGTATCTCTGGCCAGCGCCACTGCGCTTGGAAAGCAGGAATAGAAATCAATGTGCTTCATATCGTCGATGGTCAGGGATGTCCCTTCGAAAACACGTTCCGCCATTACGCGCATGGCATCACTTTCATGATAGCTGCGACGCAGGGAGATCGGCTTTTCGATAGTGTCTGCGCAACCATGTAAATAAACAAACTTGTCTTCTGATATGCCAAGGCGACGGGCCTGATCGACGGAAGTCAGCAACAGCGCAGCACTCTGGTTAATCTGGTTCATGGCGTTCATGTACTTCGTGTAGGGCCACGCCACCCAACGGTTTTGATCGGATGGCAAGGCAATCTCCTGCGCAGTGCGAGCCACCGGGTACCAGGCATGCGGGCTTTTTGCTGCAACTTCGGTAAATCCGGCAAACAACTCGCCCATACCCAACTGGTGCGCTTCGATGGATCGGCCTAGAAATCGGCGCCTGGCATTTTCACACATGGCGTAAAAGCCTGAAGCCTGCCAAAGACCGTGCTGCTGCTCATGAGGTGTACTGAGTTCCATATCCTCTACCAGATAGGCTGGGTCACCACTGGCAGGCTCCTGCCACGGCGGTTGCTCACCGGTTGCCTTGACAATCTTACGTGCCGTCGCCATCGCCTCAGCGCCGGCAAACAGGGCAAACTGTCGCTCGCCATTGGCAATCGCCTCGCTGAACCTGTTCATCAGGTATTGCGGACCGTTACCGCCATTGGGCATCAACCACTGCTCGGCGCGTGAAGCGCCCAGCCGCGCAGCCAGTGATTCCGGTGAGTTGCGGGTAGATTCTCTAAAGCTCTTGACCACCACCAGCGTGTCCAGGTCAGCAAAACACTGTTCGCTGATGCCCGCATCCTCGGCAGCGAGGCGCGCCGCTTGTTCACTCAAATCAACGGCAGACGAGCCGTCTACGGTGGCCGGGTTTTCTGTTACCTGACCAACACCAACCAACACCGGCACATACTTTTCACTCATGATCTTTCCCTGTTATCCGTCTGTGTGAATGACGCATCTGGAATTCGTCCATTGTCATGCGGACCACGAGTATAATCGCTGACTATCCGTCATGACATTTTTTTGGCTGACAATGAACCTCAAGCACCTATGGTCCGTCTTTAAGTCATGAGCCTTCAAACTGACAGCGTCGTTGACGAATTTCTGGTGATGCAATGTCAGAACGGTGATCGAAATGCGCTGTCCACACTGGTCACCAAATGGCAGCCGGTGTTTCTTCGCTACGCGGCGTTCATGACCCGCAACGATGATCTTGCCTCAGATGCCGTGCAGGATGCCTGGATCAAGATCATAAAATCCCTGCCAGGGCTCAGCGACCCATTGAAGTTTCAGAGGTGGGCCTATCGAATTATTCACAATCAGTGCCTGGATGCGCTGCGCAAACAACGGCCAACAGAGCAAGCCAACGAGGATGAACAAGTGCGTCCTTTCCAGCATCTCGAAACCGAGGATCAGGTTCTGGTCACACTCGCTCAATTGACGCCAGAACATCGAGGCGTACTGGCACTGCATTATCTGCAGGGTTTCGATATCAAAGAAATCGCCGCCATCGTGCGCAAACCAGAGGGCACGGTGAAATCGAGGCTATTCAACGCACGCGAGAAGTTTCGAGAGTTTCTGGCGGTTTCAACAGACAACGAGCATACCGAAGGAGAAAATCATGAACGAACTGGATGCCAGGATTCGGGCAGTCCTCTCGTCAGCAACCACACTACCTGAGAACCCGGAATCGCCAAAACTGACGGACGAGATTCTCGCTACATTTCAGGGGAGGCATAGCTGGCTGCTGAAGTGGGGCGCCGTAAAAATGGGTGCTGCCATGATTCTGATCTTCCTGTGCAGCTATCAGTTCTTTCAGGCTGAAACGACGATGGCAATGGTTGGTTACGCAGCCGCAGTCACAATCTGCAGTGTCGCCTACGCCAGCATCTTTCTGTTTATCTGGGTCCAGATGAACCACAATACAACCGTTAGAGAGATCAAGCAGCTTGAATTGAAAATTGCGCTACTGTCGAATCAGCTGGGAAGCAATGCAAACGCCGGGGATTAAATTGAGATACGTAATTCTGCTGTTCTGCCTGATAACAACCCCCGCCTGGGCCGAAACTGCCAGGGACGTCATTGATCAGGTAGAGCGGTTATATCGCGGCGAGTCCAGTGATGCCACGATCACCATGCAAGTCGAAACCCCGCAATATCAGCGGGAATTGAAGATGCAGGGCCAGAGTCTCGGCCGCGAACTGGCGTTCTTTCGAATCCTCGCACCGAAAAAGGATCGCGGCGTTGCCACACTGAAACGCGATACAGAAATGTGGAACTACTTCCCCAAAATCAACAAAGTCATCAAGGTGCCTCCCTCCATGATGATGGGATCATGGATGGGCAGTGACTTCACCAATGATGATCTGGTGAAAGAAACCCAGCTGATTGACGCCTATCACCTCTCCATGACTGAGGACGAGCAACACTACTACGTTGAACTGACGCCCAAAGAGCAAACCATCACCGTCTGGGGCAAGATTGACTATGTCATCCAGAAAGATCCCATGCTCCCGGTGTCACAGTCTTTCTATGATGACGAAGGCGAACGCATCCGAGAAATGACTTTCCGCGAACCAAAAGTCTTTGACGGCGTGTTAATGCCGTCAGTGCTTGAGATGCAGCCGCTCAACAAGGTTGGCCACAAGACCCGCGTCATCTACGAATCTATCTCCTTCAACGTACCGGATATCACCGAGCAAACCTTCTCCATGCGCAATCTCAAGGCCAGATTTTGAGCCTCACGTTTCGGATCGCTTTTCGAAACATTCTTCGGCAAAAGCGACGGTCACTACTCACCGGCCTGTCCATGGCAGGCGGCTACATCCTGTTTGTTTTCTCATACTCACTGCTGGAAGGGAGTTACGGCAACATTATTGAGTTTTTTACCCAGGACAATACCGGCCACATTCAGATACATCGCGGCGACTACCTGGATAAACCAAAAATTCACAAGACCATCACTGGCCGGGCCCGCGCGTCTGCCGAAACTGTTCTGACCGCTGCGACCGACGTAAAAGCATTTACGCCCAGGGTTTTTTCACCGGCTCTCGCCTATGCGGGCGACAAGACGTCTCCGACCCGGGTTGTTGGCGTCGACCCGGAACGTGAGCCGACGGTCTCGAGAATCAGACAAAAAGTTTCAGAAGGTCACTATTTCGCGGCTCACCCGAATAGCGATGGCTACTATCAGGCCATGATTGGTCAGGGTCTGGCAATTTCGTTGAAAATTGGTGTCGGCGATGAAATCGTGCTGATTTCTCAGGGCGCTGACGGTTCAATTGCCAATGATATCTACGTTGTCAGCGCTGTCATTGGTAACCGCACATCTTTTGACCGCACGGCTGTTTACCTGCCGTTAACGGCCGCGCAAATGTTCCTGTCGCTGGGAAGTGATATCCATGAATACGCGCTGCTGACAGCCAGCAGTCGAGTCAGTCGCTCGGTTTCCGAACACCTGCAGGCAGCAATACCCGATCTGACGGTTTCGCCCTGGCAACAGGTTGAGGCCACTTTCTATCGCACCATGCAGTCAGACAAGCAGGGCAATCATTTCATGATGGGGTTGATTGTCTTTATCGTGTTTATCGGGGTACTGAACACCGTGCTGATGTCCGTGCTTGAACGAACCCGAGAGTTCGGAGTGCTGCGCGCGATCGGTTCACGACCGATGCAGCTGGTCCGACTCATCACCCTGGAAACGACCATGCTGGCGGTTTTAAGTGTCCTGGTCGGCATTATTCTGGTGATACCGGTTATTTACTGGTTTACCGAAGTGGGCATGCTGCTGCCTGAGCCCATCGAGATGGGCGGCATTGAAATCCAGCATATGCGCGGCGAGTTCTCGATCCGGGTGTTCCTGTATCCGATGTTGTTTATTCTGGCGACAGCGATCCTGATCAGTATTCCGCCAGGATTAAGGGCCGCAAGAATCAGCCCCAAAGTTGCCATGAGCAGTCACTGATGATGCTTGCCGTCAAACTCGCCTGGCGCAATCTGTTCCGTAATGTCCGCAGAACAGCACTCACCACACTGCTGATCAGCGCGTCCCTGGTGGTGTTGGTACTTGTTGATGGCCTTGTCCTGGGGATGGTCGATGTCATGGAAGGCGGCATCACTAAAACACTCGAAGGTGAAGCCCAGGTCCTGCACAAGGGTTTTCGTACCAACCTGGAAGTTGAATTTACCATCGATAAACCCGAGCCAATTCTGGCGACCCTGGAAGCAGAGCCCAGTGTCACCGGCATTGGTCCACGCGTCATCGTTGGCGGCATGATCGCGTCCAGCTACAACACGACTGGCGGTCTGATCTATGGTGTGGATGCCGAAAGGGAGCTCACCGTCAGCCGAATCTCGGACGCCATTGTGGCGGGGAGCTATCTGACAGGCAGTGATCGCGAGCTGCTGATGGGACGTCCGATGGCGGACCTGCTGGAAGTAAAGCTCGGTGATCGTATCGTTGTTACTGCGGCGACAGTAGACAGCAACGAAATCGCCCAGGAGCTGTTTCGACTCAGCGGTATCTTTGAGTTTGGGCCCGAGGAGATGGACGAAAACCTCATATTTATCAATCTCACCAAGGCCAGATCGCTGCTGGGCATGCAGAACAAACTGCACCAGATAGCCCTGCAATTCACGCACCCGGAACTGGCCAAGGATCCGGACCTGCCCTTGTTCGCCGAACTCACAACCCATGATATCGAAGCACTGGGGTGGCTTGATTTGCAGCCGGCCATCGGCGCCATGATCGAGATGTCCGGCTACGCGACAACCATTGTTGGTGTTGTTTTGTTTCTGCTGACCTCGCTGGGTGTTATCAATTCCATGTTCATGTCGATCTACGAGCGGATCTACGAGTTCGGCGTGTCAAAAGCCATCGGCACAAGACCAGGCCAGATTATCGGCCTTGTCATGTTTGAAGCCCTGCTTCTGGCCATCATCAGCTGCGTCCTTGGCATCGCACTCGGCTATCTGATCGGTAGTTACTTTGCCAAGAACGGTATCCCCATGGGTGAAATGCAGGTCGCCGGCATTGTGGTTGACGGGAATATGTACATCCGTCTAGCGCTTTACCAGTTCATTCAGTTCCCGGTTTATGTCACGTTGCTGACACTCGCAGCCGCGGTCTACCCCGCCATCTTTGCTTCCCGAATCGTGCCGACTGAGGCACTACAACGGGCCCTGTAGGAAAGTTATGACTAATTTGATTGAAACCAGAGACCTGCTTCGGAAGTTTGGTCAGGATGAAACAGAGGTGATCGCTCTGGATTCAGTGTCACTGGATATCGAGGAAGGGGAGTTTACGGCCATCATCGGTCCTTCCGGGTCCGGTAAGACCACGTTGCTGCACCTGATCGGCGGGTTGGATGACCCGGATGGCGGCTCAGTTATCTTGTCAGGCAAGAACATTGCGACAATGAGCGGCAATGAGCTTTCCGACTTTCGTCGTGATCACATTGGCTTTATCTTCCAGGCTTATAATCTGATACCGGTTTTATCCGCCGAGGAAAACATCGAATACATCATGTTACTGCAAGGTGTGCCTGCCAAAGCCCGACGGGAACGCGTCAGAGAAATGCTGTCAATGGTTGGTCTTGAAGGGCTTGCACACCGCCGGCCGGCTCAACTCTCAGGCGGCCAGCAGCAACGTGTTGCCGTGGCCCGAGCCATGGCGTCCAAACCGGACATCATTCTTGCTGACGAACCAACCGCGAACCTGGATTCAAAGACTGGCGTCAGCTTGCTCGAGGTCATGCGAGCGCTCAATCAGGAGCAGAACATGACATTCATATTTTCCACCCATGACGAAAAAATCATGGAAAGGGCAACCAGGCTGATACACCTCAGGGACGGCCGAATCGAACTGGACGAACGGAAGTAACCCGATGCGCCTGCTCATTGCCGCCGCCCTGATCTTTTTCACGGGTAACACTCTGGCTGAGGTTAACTTTACGGGTTACGCGATGTCCTTTGCGGTGGCACAGGACGAACTTGATAACGAGGTCATCGAGGCAGACGAGGTTTATCAGTCCCAGAATGCGCTGCGCCTGATGTGGGAGGGCTTCTCTGATCGACTGGTGTGGCAGATGCACTATGAACTCAGCCCTGTCCTCGTTTCACGAGATATCACCGGACAGCTCCCCACATTTAGCGTCGTCAGTGACAGCTATCGATTGACCGATATTGAACCCACGCTGCTCGGTGAGAACAGCAAGCAGCAGATCTATCAGAACCTTGATCGTTTTAACGTCCAGATTCGGCTTAACGCCGGGGATCTGACCATCGGGCGACAGGCCATTGCTTTCGGCTCTGCCAGAGTCATAAATCCAACAGATATCTTTCTGCCATTCGATGTCCGCACTTTTAACACTGAGTATCGAATCGGCGTCGATGCCATTCGATTCCAGCGACCCTGGGGTGAATTAGGCGAGATAGATATCGGGCTCGTTCTTGGAGACGACGCCAGGCCTGAAACTTCAGCCGCGTTTGTGCAGATAAGAACCAACCACGAGGCCGTCGATTATCACCTGGCTATCGTTGAATACGCGCGGCAGTCAATGCTTGGTGTTGGCCTGCAACGTGCAATGGGGGATTTGGGTTTCTGGTTTGAATCCGCCTATGTCGATGGTGACGAGGACTACCTGCGGTTATCTACCGGTGTTGACTATGCCTTCAGTGAACATACCTTTGCGCAGATTGAGTATCACTACAACGGCGCCGGCAGTGACAGTCCGGACAACTATCTGGATAGCCTGACAACCTTGCCTTACGAACAAGGCGGCATCTTTCTCCTGGGCGAGCATTATCTGATTCCCGCGTTCACCTACCAGGTTTCACCGCTCTGGTTTATCAGCACTCAGGCCATCGTGAACCTTTCCGACCATTCGGCATTTGTGTCCTTCAGCGCGGAGTACAATATCGCCGAAAACCTATACATGGATTTCGGGTACTACCACTTCCAGGGCGACGATTTAAGCCTTGATCAGGCAGGCACCCCCACCCTGGGTTCGGAATATGGCACCAACCCGGACACCTTGTACCTCAGCATCCGCTACTACTTCTAAGAAAGGCAGCGGCTTCTAAGAAAAGCCGTGAGTTCTAAGAAAGGCAGCGGCGCCTAAGAAAAGCCGCGGCGCAGCATCAGGCCATCGGCACCCAACCTGCGCACCAACCAGGACCTGCAACCAGTCGATTCTGGAACAGCGTACAACCGCCCCAATCCGCTTCATCAGCTGAGGCCGTATAGAACCGGCAGTTAGAACAGAGCTGTTCGCTACCTGCGACACCCATCTTGTCCGTTCGAGTCGCCTGGGTCGCATCTTCCACGTACTTCAGTGCAAGCGCAGCAGGATCATCCAGCGGCACCTTGTCGGCAGCTCGCGCTGGCATATTAACAAGGGGTATCAGGGCAACAGCCCCCGCCATTTTCAGTACATCACGTCTGTTAGGCATGAATCTTCTTCCTTTTGTTTTCTTGATGGAACCTATTGTACGCGCGAGCCACCTGGAGAATTCATGATCAGGATCAGTAAAAGTATCAGGATTACCTAATATCCAGGCAGACTGCTAATCTCTGACCAAAGGACTAAAAGAGAACTGCTTGTGAACAATTTCGTTCAGGATAAAGTCATTGTGGTTACCGGTGCGGCCGGAGGGTTTGGGCAATTAGTCTGTGAAAAAACAGCTGCGCTCGGCGCCCGCGTGGTTGCCGCCGACATTCAGGAGGCGCCCCTCGACGCGTTGGTCTCTGACATTCACAGCGCTGGCGGCAAAGCCATTGGCGTTAAAACCGATGTCACCCAGCGAAGGGATATGCAGGCACTGGCGGCCGCCGCCGTCAGCGAATTCGGCAGAATTGATGTCATGCTGAACAACGCCGGCATTATGCCGCTGGCGTTCTACGCAGATCACGCGGAAGCGGCGGATGCCTGGGAGCGCTGCATCGACATCAATTTCAAGGGTGTTCTGAACGGCATCACCGCTGTGCACGATCAAATGATGAAACAAGGACGAGGGCATGTCGTTAACATCGCCTCGATCTATGGTAACTATCCCACGGCTGGCGGCGGCGTTTACGGCGCAACCAAGGCCGCGGTGATCTTCTTGTCAGAATCATTGCGCATGGAGAGTCAGGGCAAGATCAAAGTCACAACCATTAGGCCAACGGGCGTACCCATGACGGGTCTGTCCGGCGGCATCGTTAACCCAGAGGCCGTCAGCGGCCTGATGGGCGCCAATACGGCGTCTTATATGTCCAAATTCGAAGCTGCGGCTGCCGGACAACTTCCTGCCTCACATCTGGACGTGAACGATATTGAATACTTCGCCCTGGACCCTGCATCGTTGGCAGACCAGATCGTTTACGCGATCAATCAGCCTTGGGGTGTTGCGATCAGCGATATGACGGTCCGCGCCTCCGGCGATGGTTATGTCAACTAATAAAGGGTCAACTAAAAAAACGCACTACCCACCGCAGCAACACCCATAATCGAGACAAGCACGAAGGTACCCTGGGCACCAATGAGTCTGGGGTAGTTCGCGCCAGGATAGGTGCCGAGCCCCCAGGCATGAAGAATTCGACAGACAAACAGCGAGGCACCCAGGCCATGCAGGATAGTCCCCGGGATACCTTGGATCTCCAGGACCAGCAGCAGAAGTAGTGCAATCGGTACGTTTTCAATAAAGTTTGCCTGGACGCGCAGGGCCGCGTCGGGCTGCCATTCGGGAACCTTGTTCCCACGCAGTCGCACGTACAGCACAAAGTTCGCGAGCAAGACTGCCAGGAGTGCGTGCAGTCCCACATAAAGTGCAGTCACACTGATCATGACAAGTACCCCCATGCAGCAAGGCCGAGTCCGACAACCGCCAGAATCAGTCCAATGTAACTGTATTGATCCAACCAGAACAGGCCGAAGGCCTCTGGCGTGCCCGGCGCTGCCGTGGGTGACTCCCCGGGTGTCAGCGCCCGGGGCAGGCCGCCAACCCAGACGATCAGCAACCCATGAAAGGCCATCCCCAGCCCAACAACCATTATCCAGTATTCACTCATGACTGCCCTCTCTCTTATTGTTAGTGATGTTTCAAAAATCGTTCGGTCAAATTCTAGGGTGCAATGACGATCTCTTCTTCGGCCAGGTAAAGTGCAACACTCTGGAGGTCCACAAAATTCGGTGCATCATTCGCCTGATCTTCTGTCATCTGCCTGGAGTTAATGGCTCGTCCCGCGGCGTCAGCATCGGGCCAGGAAATTTCAGTAATACCATCGTAATAGGGTGCCTCACCAACATAGCATTCTGGTAGCACATGGATCTGAATATAGCTGAGCGCTTCTTCAGTAAGGCCAGCAATGGGTCCATGGGTATGCCACCAATGGGACTGAAACGCATCAACAGGCATATCAGGCTTTCGGCGGAACGGGTAGACACCCTTCATCGGGGAATCAGCGGTAATATAGCCCGGCGTGCGGACCACGACCCTTTCGATACCCGCAAGACTGGATTGAACAACACTCGTTGGGGTCAGCATTGGCGAAAAATCAACCGCCATCGCCGCGTGCGCTGCAGCGGCTTCAGTGAACCAGAGTTCGGCGGTACCGCTAAAAGCGGCCGATGCCTGTCCTGGTAACGCGCGTGTCTGGACGTAACCAGACACGGCCGGGAACAGCGATTTGATTTGCGCGGCTGCCTCGGCGCCTTGATAGCGATAAGGGTCGGGGCCAGGCCCCAGCAGGAAATAGGTCTTGAACACTTAGCTCTCCTTAAACACTCGCGTCTTTATTTTCAACAGCACCAACATAAATCAGATACCCGTTTGTTGCACCCTCAGTTGCACCAGTTTCAGTCAAAAATTTGGCGCCACAGTCCACCGGATCGCACGGACCACCCATTTTCCTTGCATCATTAGAGTTGGCACTGCTGTTGCAGTATTACCCTTGCCGTATGGATGCATCGCGGTGTGAATGCCCAATCAGCGTTAACAACATGCAGCGTCCACAACACAAGTAATCACCCAATTTATTGCGATGAGGATAAGGAGCAGACATGAGCACTAACAATCTTGACGAAGAGTTCGATACCTATGAGTTCGAGGACGTACTTAAGCCTTGCTATTACACCGATGACAGCATTGATGAAACCGAACTGGCGATCACCGATGAAACCTGCGAGAACCTTTACTCGTTACCTGTCTGACTGATCAGAGCTGATGGGCGCGAAGTAGCGGACCCGGCCAGGCGGTAGGACAAGGTTTCAAGCAGGTAGGCGCTGCGTTATTATCTCCGCACTGCTTACTGGAAGGTGACACTTTGAAAACTAGATATTCCTCCGCGCCCTTGATTGCCACCTTCTGTGGGCTTATGGCACTCAGCGCAGGCAGCCACGCCGACCCAAAACATCCAGCACTCGCTGACAAATGGCAATTCGATTTCAGTGTTTTGTCACAGAAACCCGATGCCACCGTGCGTTCTACGGTCATTGGTGACACCGAGGTAGAAATCGATCTTGGTACCCTCGGCGCCGACGATCGGGAAACAACCGGCGGGCTCGGAGTACGATACGCGATCAATGATAAATGGCGCGCTTACTTTGCCTATTCACCTCTCGGCGTCTCCGGCAGCCGATTTACAAATCGCACCATCAATTTTGACGGCACAGAATTTCCGCTGAATACCGGACTGGACACCGATCTCGATATTACCACCTACGTCGCGGCCATCGACTATGCGTTCCACCAGTCTGAAGATACTGAATGGGGTGTAGGCGCCGGCCTGCATGCCATTGATCTTGGCGTAAAGTTTGAAGCGAATCTGAACGCTGCCAGGGCTTCAGTGAGTGAAGAAGATCTCCTCGCACCGCTTCCTAATCTGCGTGTCTACTTCAAACACGCCCTTTCTGAGAAATGGATAATCGGTGGCAGCGTCGGCTGGATGAGCGCTAACGTTGACAAGTACGATGGTGAACTGCTGGTCGCGGATTTTCGGGCAGACTATCGCTTTAACAACAACTGGACGCTGGGCGCTAACTACCAGTTGGTTGATATCAACCTGGAAATTGATGACTCACCTAATGAACAGGCTTACGATATCCAGTTACCGGGGTTTGGCGTCAGACTCACTTACAGCATTCCGAAGTAAGCAATAACTTACTCTCTGGCCTCGTTGAGAGAGACGTCGCCGCAATGGTCTCGATCTTCTGTGTAGGTCTTGCCGGTTTTCTTGATGTAAATCTCATGGCTAACAGTCAGACATGCCTGACCGTCTCGTTCAAAACTGCGAACTACCGCCAACGTACCTCGATTACCTGACTCACCCCGCCATCGCTGTGCTTTACCCGTGGCAAGCGCATCCTTCATAGCGCCCGTGATCTGCTGTTTATCATCGTCAGTCAAACTGGTTTCAACAGCTTTGGACTTGAATGGCAGGGACGAAACAAGCGAACCAGGGGCCTTGAAAATACCTGTAAATACGCCTGACACCGTACCTTCGGCCGCTTCTTTTCCGGCCGTTCGCGCTTGCGCCACAATTCCTTCTGCCTGGTCCAACATAGCGGGTACCGCGTCGCGGGTCAGTGCTACCTGTTCAATCACCTGGGGCAGCAGCGGCCGGTAGGCACCTATCTCGTCAGCGGCCAACTCAACGGCACTGCTGACATCATCAACTGTCGACAGCACATCAGGCAATATTTGGCGGAGTTGCTCGGACTCTGCCACGATAACGGGCGCGGTTTTGCGTAGCGCTGCGAGTTCATTGCGTATACTGGCAACTTCGACCAGCACGTCGGGGACCTGTTCATGTGTCTTATCGACCCGCTGCAGAACAGCGGCGACCATCAGCTCAACATCATCGAGCCTGGCAATTTGGGGACCTAACTTATCCACGAGACCATCAGCATCGGAAATAATTACGGGGAGTGTGGTTCTGACCTTGGCCAGTTCCGAGGCGAAATAGACAAAACCGCCCGCAAGTGCCAACAGGCTGAATGAAAGACAGTAGGCCGCAAAATTATTCATGATGACTTCTTGAGCGTTCTACTCTCATTGCCGGGAGAGACAATGATGCACGTTTCGCTTCGCCCGAACCACCGATAACGATTCCGGGCGACCCAGTTATAGCAGCGGTCACGCCAACTGACAGGTACCAGGGTAAACACCAACAGAAGCTTCAGTGGCCAGCCTGATAAACCAGCAACCTTCAACGCAGCCTGAGATCGATAATACACCTGATTATCGTTGATCAGCACAAAGGTACGATCCAGAGACGCCTGTATTTGAAATTGCCGTACAAGCGTCTGCGCCCGGTCACTTTGCATCATCACGAGCTCAAAGCCGGCAACGCTATCGACCCGGAGCAATCCTCCCAGCAAGCCAGCACAGAGCCGGCAAACGCCGTCATAGATAATGATCGGTCGCTCGGATGGGGACATGATTCAGTGTTCCTGCGCGCGACGACGGCGGGATTCGCGCGCCTGCTGCACATCTGTGTAGATATCATGCAGCCGGATCGACCGCACTTCCGGCGTGATGATGCTGTTGATGACTGTCTGATTTGTACTGTACCAGTCACCCGCCGCATCTCTGCGAACTAAATGAAGGTCCACCATGTAACGCCGCACCGTGACATGATCAAAAACCACCATATCTGCGAAGCCACTCATCCATTCGGCCAGTTCATCGTTCAACTCAGACTCTCTATAGGTCTTTTGCGGATCAAGAACCGATGCTGCCAGTGCCGCAAACAAAGCCGTATCCGCCCTCCCCTTCGGCATTCGACGCATTCTGCCGGCACTGAACAGTCGCTCAAAGCGTCTGCAGGCTTGTTCCATGGTGACTTTTGTTGAGTTTTGCATGACGCGAAGCATACCGTTGTCAGCGTAGGTTGGCATGTGAGTTGTTGCAAAAATCGTCCACCGCGAAGACATTTGGGGACCACCCTCGTCAGGCTGTGTCACAGAAGGTCAGTGACACAGTTCACACTTTTGACCGCCGGAAAATTCTATCTCATTGTTTTTATTGGCCTTTATTCCATTTCCAAAAGTTGGCACAACCTTTGTATATATGTAGGCAACGACAACTTTCGACCAAACAGAATTTACAGGACAACGACCATGAACAACTTCAGCAAATCAATCACTGCCATCGCTTTCGCTCTCGCGACTTCTTCAGCCTTCGCTGGCACCCTCGGGGACGACTCGTCTGACACGTCCACCGTGACGCTCGAAGTGACTGACAAGGTACAGATCACCAGCATCTCTGACATCCCCCTCGGCGCTTACAACGGCACCGATGCCACGCTCAGCGGCGGCACGTCTTACTGCGTTTTCCGCAATGGCGGCGATGACTACCGACTTAAGCTGACCACCGACGAAGGTGCGTTCCAGGTGGCATCGGCAACCACCAGCCAGACTATTCCGTTCACCGCCAAGGTTGATGCCAGCAACGATGCGTCCACTGGCGATGACATCAGCTACGATACCTACAGCAGCAACATGGCAGGTGCTGACACCGTTGATTGTGACGGCTCAGACAATGGCGCACTGCACGTCAGCTTTACCCAGGCAGACCTGCTGGCCGTTAGCTCAGCCAACGACTACCAGGCTGTTATCACCGTATTTGTCGAGCCTATCTAAACGCTAACTTCCCCCAAAGAAGTACTTTCAGGGCCCTTTAAGGGCCCTTTTTTTTGCATGATATACAGCGCTGAACGACCACCAGCGTCAGGCTGTGTCACAGAAGGTCAGTGACACAGTTCACACTTTTGACCGCCGGAAAATTCTATCTCATTGTTTTTATTGGCCTTTATTCCATTTCCAAAAGTTGGCACAACCTTTGTATCTATGTAGGCAACGACAACTTTCGACCAAACAGAATTTACAGGACAACGACCATGAACAACTTCAGCAAATCAATCACTGCCATCGCTTTCGCTCTCGCTTCTTCTTCAGCCTTCGCTGGCACCCTCGGGGACGACTCTTCTGATACGTCCACCGTGACGCTCGAAGTGACTGACAAGGTACAGATCACCAGCATCTCTGACATCCCCCTCGGCGCTTACAACGGCACCGATGCCACGCTCAGCGGCGGCACGTCTTACTGCGTTTTCCGCAATGGCGGCGATGACTACCGACTTAAGCTGACCACCGACGAAGGTGCGTTCCAGGTGGCATCGGCAACCACCAGCCAGACTATTCCGTTCACCGCCAAGGTTGATGCCAGCAACGATGCGTCCACTGGCGATGACATCAGCTACGATACCTACAGCAGCAACATGGCAGGTGCTGACACCGTTGATTGTGACGGCTCAGACAATGGCGCACTGCACGTCAGCTTTACCCAGGCAGACCTGCTGGCCGTTAGCTCAGCCAACGACTACCAGGCTGTTATCACCGTATTTGTTGAACCTATCTAAGCCCTGCCGGGGATGCTGACAGAACGGGCTGCCACATTTAAAAGGCAGCCCGATTTGTTTGTGATACCGTAAAAATATGAAGCGCTTTTTTACCACTGTTGTGCTGACATCACTGCCTGCCCTCGGCGCTGCCGGACAGGCCGACTACTTCAATATCTATAATGTACCGAACTCGCAACTGACATTCGGTACGTGGTCGATTGGCATGGGCACACAATCGCGGACCGCCACGTTTTGTATCGCCTCTGCTAACTACAATAACGCTTACAACGACCCGCCACCGGTGGTTTCACCACCAGCGGTGCACGAGAATTATGAGGTCAAAACTCTGTCTCGATACTCAACACCGGGTTACTACTTTTTTCTGGACCGGAACGGCAGCAATACCGGCAATGCCAGGCTCGCCTTCACGATGGAACATATCGATACCCTCGATGGCAATACATGGCTACCCATGTCGCACAATACGTTTGATTCACACAGTCATGACGGTCAGTTTAGAAACTGCAAAAATGGCAAAAATTCCCAGCTGCGCGTCACCATACCCGCAAGCGAACTTGAGAACGCCAGGGCTGGCCCCTATCGCGCGAAGCTTCGAATCGAGGGCTACGGTGGGAGTTCGCAGACTGCGACCGACGCCGACAACTTCCGCGCGGATATCACGGTATCTGACATCGTCAGGGTCTCCAGCGTCAACGATATTGATTTTGGTATTCATGTGCCTGGACAGAACCGGGAAGGCACCAGCGAGTTCTGCGTTTATTCCAATAATGATGCCGCCAGCTATTCACTGACAGTTTCCTCACCCAACCAGGTGGGTAACAACTTCTACCTCAGCGGCCAGGATGGTGTCACTGATACCATTGCATACGATCTCTATTTCAATGACGTGATCAGTGGCGGCAATGGCACCAGCGTTGGTGCTGGCGCAATTGCTGGCAACGGCAGCAATTCGGCAAATGATTGCGGCGGTGCCGACAACGCCAAACTCACCGTGGTAGTTAACGACATGGAAATCGTTCAATCAACGACCGGCGAGTATCAGGACACGCTGACCATTTTGGTCGCACCCAACTGAGCCACCTGACCGCTAGCGACACACCACTGCTTCCAGCATGACGACCGTCGACGTTGCGTCGTATTCAGGTAACACCGCCTCACATTCACTGGTTCTCGTGCGCGCGGAGATTTTTGTGGTCGTGGTTTCAATTTCGGCCTGAAAGAATCCGGATTCATCCGTCGTTGCAATGCCGGTTACCCCCTCAATCAAGGCACTTTGAATGGCATCACCCTCGGGCGATATCAGTTGCCCAAACACCACCACAACCCTGGACGCCCGCCAGTCCATCGTGACCACGTTACCCGGATACAGGGTCGCCGTCTGGACCTGGTTATTAAAATCAACCAGGCTGTCGCCGACGGGGATGAGTGAAACCTCGTAGGTGTCGTAGGGTCTGATACCAATCACGGTTTTGGAACCAATCCTCGCATTGCCGCGCGGCGAGCCATTGACCATGACATCAAAGTACGCATCCTCAACCTCACCTTCGACATTCATCACCAGCGCACTACGCGCCTGCTCCCTGCCACCAAAACGAATCGTTCCTGCGTTGGCAATGATGTTCGTATAAACACTCGCGCCCCAGCTTAAACGTTCAGTATTCCGAAGATAGACGAGATCTGCCTGCATCCGGCCATAGTCAGAAATAACTTCGATATCCGTCTCCAGTGAATCGTCATCACGTTCATTAACCGCGCGCAGGTTCCAGTTAACGTCGCTCAGAAAACGATCACCATCATTCCAGGAGGTTGATGCATAGTTGATAAACCCATCTTCTGCATCAGCATCGTCAAACTCATCACGATAGTATTGAGAGGAAACTTCACTGCGCCAGCTGCCTTGGTCCAACCGAATTCGCATCGTGAACAGTGCCTGGGTATTGCCATTATCTTCGGTCAGCTGAATATCTGTTTCCAGCGATGACCGGCCAAAGAGCACGTCGGGAAAGTCAAAACGAAATCCGACATTTTCGTCCGCATCAGCCAGGCCACGCTGGTTATAACGACCCGTTAAACTGATTGCACCGCCTGCCAATGGCAGCGAGAGGTTTAGCGATCCCTGTTCCTGTGACTGATTGAACAAGGACAAATCGAATCTGTCTTCATCCACCCAGATTCGGCGATAGTCAGCATTGAGTGAAAAAAGACCCCAACGGAATCTGCCGTTGACACTCAAACCTCGATCATTGTCTTTGCCAACACCCATGTTGAGGTTCAACTCATGGGAGCGACCAAGATGAAAGAACCCCAGCTCAACCAACGCTTCATCTTCCAGCGACATTACCCCGAGTGAGGCGCCAAAATTGTCGGTAAGCCGCCGACTGAAGCCGGCCCGAATCAGTGACTCGCCGGTAGTTTCAGGAAGTGTTTGCCCGGCAATCTGTTCCGCCACTTCACCTATATTCAGAAAGTACAGCATCTGATCGGCAGGGGGTAACTGCGTGCTCTTCACATAGAAGCGTGTCTCTTCACGGGTACGCCCAAAAGCATCACGAATGCGCAACACAACATCATAAGCGCCGCCAGGCAGACCTGATGAGTCAATGATCTGATTACCCGCGTCATAAACCGCGGTACTGATCAGCCGGCCATCTTTAAACAGGTCAACCCGCGAACGACTGTCCAGAAAAACCTGTAAATCGTTACCGGAGGAAAGATTGAGATCAACCCGGGTATCCAGCGAAGAACTGACGGTGATCCCCGCAAACTCCTGCTCAGTCAGAAACCGGAGGTCGCCGACGCCGGAGCGAAAGAAACCCGCCTGATAAAGGCGCCCACTGAACTCACGTTCCAGTGCCAGCGTATCCACCGTGAAGTCATCGTCACGCGTGACATTACTGATAGCCAGCAGTCGGGTTTCTTTAAAAGCCAGTGTCGTGCTGTTGCCAAGGTTGTAGGTGGAATCAGCGCCTTCCGCACCGTTCACTGTCGCATTCAATTGATTCAAGAAAGCAACGCCACCGGTTGATGGTGGCAGGTACTTATCAACACCCACATCCCGAACGGCGAGTAACGCCTGATTCAGGAACAGATCTACCCGAAATCGACTGTCGTCAAAAATAACTTCGACGCCTTGTGTTTCAATCACACCACAACCAGTCTGGTTAGCAGACAGACACGCCAGCTCTGCGTTAGTAGGTAACGCACCAGTGAGTTGCTGCAGCACCGTCTGGGGCTCAAGCACGTCTGTCAGCTTCGCCATAACGTCTTCTGGCGATAACAGCGTGATTTCTGTTGGCGTGTAGGTGGCAAGCGTGGAAGTAAGAAAAACGCTGCCAAAGTAGACATCCACCTGGGTTGTCTGGGGCTCAAGCAAGGATTCAAACCCGGGTGGTACCCATCCCGATTTTGCTCTCACCTGCGTTCGACCACGGGACTCGACCACGACTGTACTGGAAGATGCGTTCTCGGAAGTCGGCATCGTCGACGCTCGTTTTTGCTTTTCAAACGAGGTGCTCGTTTTGACTGCCAGATCTCCCTCAGTCTTTTCGGCTGCAGGCTGCGCACGCTGCACTGACGTCTGGCTAACATTCGGCTCTGGTGGCGCTGGAAAATTCGCCGGCACTTCGTTGATCGCGGCGCCGTCCCAAATCATCCAGCTATCAGGATACCGCTGACCCAACGCCACCAGATCTTCATCAGATATCAAATTGCTATCAAGGGTTGGCACCACCACGCGATAAAGCGTTCGCGACGAATCCGTCGCACGACGTACCTGCAAGGGCACAGGCGCTTCTGAGGCTATCTGATCCCTGAAGGTCGCCGCTGAGCCTTCGGTGCTGAAGCTACCCAACACAATCGCTGCTGGCCGCGGAGCCCTGGCAGTTTGTAAACCACCACCACGGTCTATCCAGGCGTCCGGTTGAAAACGTCTGACGTTGACCAGTTCCATATCAGCCTTGCCAGCATCAAAAGGCCCTGCGATCAGCCGGAAAAAGGTTCGGGTGTCACTACGGACCGGCGTCACCGCCAGGGGTAGCATTGTTTGGGTTCTTATCTCAAGCAGGGCTGCTTCTGCTCTTGTCTGCTCACTGAAACTACCGAGCACAATCTGATCACTCGCACTCACCCCTGTGGCAATCAGCAAACTGACGAGAATGGTGAGTCTGCAAAGAGGGAGTGAACGCTGCATCAGTCATACGCCGCAAAGCGGCCAGCCTTAGGGGAATACTTCGTTTTTGATACCGTCAAAGCTGCGAACACTGTAGGAAACCGGTGCATCGTATGGCAAATCGAGCCGCCAGCTATTGCCTGCATAAACACGATAAGACATCAGCTCCTCACACTCAGCGGGCGCCACCGGAGAACACTGCCTGCCATCACTGAGCAGAACATTGGTGTTGCCCTCATTGGTGAAGATGAGTTGTTGGCCGTCCCGTTCGACCGCAAGTCGGGAACGTGGTTCGCTGGGTTGGACGATCGTTAGAATCTGATAGGCCACCACAATGCGCAGCTGGCTGACCTCTTCCTCCAGAGGCGGCACAATGGGTGTGACATTGATCCGGTAAACCCGCTCCTGGTCGCCATCAGGTTCAAGGTTAAGGATACGAACGAGCTTTTGTCCGCCTGGCGGGATCACAAGTTTGTTGGGTGATGCCACCAGCTTCTGCACCTGCGGATTGGTGATCTTGATCCGCTCTTCCTCATCCGTGCCGGGATTTTCTACAACGTAGGCATCTACCTGCACGTACATCACGTCTTCACTACTGTTGCTGACTCGGACATCCTGGCGCGGCGCCTGGCCCGATTCGAACACGACGATGGATTTATCGACATACATATCGGCCATTGCCGTCGACAGCCAGCCGGTGCACAGCAATGCGAGAAACATAATCGGTTTCATTGGAAATCCTTTTTCTTGTCAGGACAGTTTAAGAGTTGATTGTAATTCATTGATTATAATGGCGATACCATTAAGGTGAGCGCGCCGGTGTACAACCCGGAGCGGACGGATTGCAAGTCCTCCGAGCGGAACTGCACTTGAAAGTTAGGGCTCTGGGCGCACTCACTGGCGCTGGCCACCAGATCGTAAACAGGCGACGGTTCGTCTGCCTGGAGTTCATCGAATACCGCTCCTGTGGTTCGCCCATTGTAGAAAACGGCGTAGGCTAACTGATCGCCTTCTCCGCTCTGGAGCCGGAAATCACCATTGCTACCGCTTGCAGTCAGCTGATAGCGCCCGCCGCTTTGACCAGTGATGCAGACATATTCGGCAAATTCTGCGTCACGCATCACGTTACTGATATCAACACTGATCTGATTAACGACGTTAATCTGAAGCGACGGCAGAATGGCTAGCGATATACGGATCTCACCTTCCGAACGGACATCGTCCAGGCGCCCATCCTGAGCTGCCTGAGCGCCAGTAGAAACCAAGAAACCCACCAGCCACGGTACTACCATGGCCAGCATCTGATGCCCTTTCTTCACAACCAATCTATCCTCGATCTATCTTATCTCGTCGGTATACCAGAAAACGTGCAGGAAGCATGCCTATGTCCACCTCCAATAAAACCAAGGCATCTCCAGTTAGCAAGCGATTACTAACTTCAAAGCGTCAGACAAACCTGCCATGGTTTTCGCCGCACAGGGTCGCTAGATGACAGATTGAGTCAGATCGGTTCGATCAACAAATGATGTTCATCAAGCTGCGACACTTCAAACCCCTGGTTGGACTGCCCGCAGGTACTCGCAAGATAGGCCACGGGGTCTTCAACTAACAGTTGGGCACAGCTATCACCGCGCTGAGCCAGTGACTGTAAAGTCGCTGATTGCGGCAAAATATTGACGGAAAGAAAGATTGTTGCGGACGCGGTGTCGTTGGCGCTTGCCCAGAAAGGAAGTGCAGTCATGAGGAGAGAGAACATCAAAAGCATCGGTCTCATAGACCTGCCTCACACGCGACCCACCCATTAAAGACTACCGTTTATCCGTAATCAAGCGCCTTTCATACCGATGTTTTGAAAGACACCCGGATCAGGCTCGCTAGGTTGGATGTTCTTCAAACTGCACCGCATCCCCACCAATATGGTCCCATGGTGCCCTGGAGCCGACAAAGATGTGCTGTTCGATCTCAACACCGGGGTCACCATCAACACAACCAAGGGTAACGCCGTGCACTTCATCATCATGAACGCCGCACAACGTAGAACCACATACAGAACAGAACACCATACCCCAGCGCTCCCCGGTCTTGTATTGCCTGATCAACGCCTCGCCATCAAGCCAGCTAAAGATCGAGCCCGTTGCAACTTCCGCGTAGGCCGAGGACGCGCCGTTAAAAGCTTTCCGGCACCGTGAGCAGTGACAGGCTCGGCCCCGCACCAATTCGCCGGATATCTGGTAACGGACCTGGCCACAAAAGCAACCTCCGGTGATCTGGTGCTCACTCATCTAAACACTCCACTTCGAATTACTGATCATCCGCGTCAATGGTTTCAACCTCGAGCAGTTCGCCCGTGGTTGAAACTTCGATTTCGAACATCTCACCGGCAACGCTGCCTTCAAGCTCATAGACTTGCTCGCCATCCTCCATTTCGAGCTCGGCGCTCGTAATATTGATACCAGGCTTTGCAGAAAGCGCTGCGACCATCACCGCAGGCGGCACGTCCGCCAGGTCAACTGGAACCTCGTCGTCGTCCTGCATCGAGGCGCAACTGCTGAGCAGCGTCATGGCAAGCAACGCGCTGGCCGTTTGTAGGGTTCGCATTATTAAATCTCCCGTTAAGGTGTCGAAGGTGGCGGGTTCTCACGCAAAATGCACGGAAAACCCTATATACCAGCTGTTGACCTGGTTGAAATCAAAGCGTAAGGTGCCGTTCAGCACAGAAGTAAGACTTTTTTTGTCCCTCCATTTCGTTCATTAGACGTCCTGTAGTTTCAATTTTTGTTTTTTTCCTCGCTCAACCCGCGCGGCTTAGCCGTGCAACATATCAATTAAATCTACAGGATAGATAAACATGTCAGATACAGTAAGCGGTACCGTAAAGTGGTTTAACGAATCTAAAGGCTATGGCTTCATTGCACAAGAATCCGGCCCAGACGTTTTCGCCCACTTCAGCTCGATTGTCAGCTCAGGCTTCAAAACCCTGACTGAGGGTCAGCAGGTAGAATTTGTTGTCACGCAGGGCCAGAAAGGTCCACAGGCTGAGAACATCGTCGCCGTCTAACCGACTGCCGATACGCAGGCGGCATCGAATCATCGATGTCGCCTGCATTTAGTCTCACCTTCTCATTAAACCTTCTCGTCAAACCCTCTCATCAAACCCTGCTTTCACTCGTAAACGATAAACTCCAGTAAATTCTGATCCGGGTCCCGGATATAGACACTAGTACCCGAGCACCTGCGTCCACCTTTTCGTTCAACGGGTCCTTCGATCAATGCAATACCCTGCGCTTCGAGATGCGCTGTCAGATCACTGAATGCACCTGCCCAGACAAAGCAAAAGTCACCACAACCTGGCAGAGCCGCTGGACCACGCAGTGTAAACTTGGTCGATTGCCAGGCTGCGGGGGTATGCAGATTGATCTTGTTCGACCCAAGATACGCGGCGTGCAGAAACCCTGGAATCTCTTCGACCACCTCTGCACCGAGCGATGCGTAAAAGGCAACCATCTCATCAACCTGCTGCATCGGAATCGCAACATGATCCAACCCCGTGATCATGACCCTGACGACACCGGCTCGAAGACATCTGAATTCGTCAGAAAAGAATTCCAGACGCCAGTCTCTCTTGACTGCTGTTCATTCTCCCAGCGGCGAACCAGGACCCAAACCGTATGCAGAGCCTTAACGTCGGCGCCGCTTCTTTCCAACCTGCCAGAGAAAGACGTGATTGATTCAAGATTACTATCTTCGTCACACCAGTTGACGGCAAACGACAATACATCGCCATTGATCACCCCGGTAATCGGATAGCGCTTGCCCGATGCTGCGCGACCTTTCCTCGAGCAATACTCGCCCGTTAACACACCATCGGTCTCAACGATATCGAGGGTCGAGCCGTTTTGATTGATCCAGTGGCCAGTAATAAGTCGTCTCTGCATCGAAATTGGGATCCCAAAAAAATTCAGTAAGTTAAGAGTCAACGTGCGAGGTTTCAGGTCGTCAGCGCATTACGATCGGGCAATCTGTCGCTAATTTCACCAGCGTCTCATTCACCCAGCCGCTTGCACATCACGGTTGCTGAATCAGGACACAAAGCAGAAAACTGACGACTGGATCGAACTGACGCGGGCACATCCGAGCGATCTATAGGCCCATATCCCTTTGACTCGAAGTAACCCTCTGCTGATTCTGTCAGCAAATACAAACTTTCAAGGCCCTCTGCAACAGCGAGCGTTTCCAAAGCATCCACGAGTTGACCGGCAATACCATGGCCTCGCATTGAGGCAGCGGTTGCGATGGAGCGAATCAGCGCAGTAGCACCGCATCGTTCGAGTCCGCCGACCGCGTCCAGATTGTCGTCCGAACCCACTATGCGGAAAAGTGAAAGGTCCTGTTCAAAAATGTCTTCTGAGGGCAGTCCACTGTCTGCTAACAGTGTGACAATCGCGGGAAGCTGTTCTGGTGTAGGTGTTCTCATGTTCAACGAATCTCAATCAATCGGCACAGTGACTCAACGCTCCGGGACTTCAACTTTGCCAACGAGACGAATATTTTAACTGGTTAGTCATGCGTCTGTTAGGCTTCAGAAAACCCGACGGGATACCTGTTCTAGCTTACCGCGTTACGCCAAACTCGAGGAAGGACGATTACGGCTTTTTGCTTGGTATCTTTTCTTTGATGGTCAATAGCAACTGCTTGAACGTTGTGATGAAAAGATGATTCTTAAGCCATGAGGTCGCCGTGAAGCTCAGTATTTGTATAGCAAATCGAAATCGAAGTCGGGTGAAGATTACCTGGGATGGGTATGAAGATATCGGTAGCAGGGGGATTGTTCGAAAGAAGGATGCACGTTTTTACCCAGAACAAGCAGGGGAATATACCCTTGAGTTATTCCCAAAGTGCTTGGCTTCTATTTGCAACGCTCTGAGGTTCATCAGCCAGGTGGAAATCATCGTCGCTGATTATCACTCTACTGATTGGCCACTGTCTGAATGGTTACAACAAAGGGCTAGAGGGATTCCTGTCAAAATTGTTTCGTTGGAAGGCCGCTTTTCAAGAGGCGCAGGGCTCAATGCAGCGGCGCAACAAGCGCAGGGCGAACATCTCTTGTTTTTAGATACCGACATGCTGGCTCCAGAGATGTTGATTAGAAGAGGGCTCGCTTTCAGTAGATCAGGGTATGCGTATTTCCCCATTTGCTATTCGTATCAGAACCCAATGCACAGCACAGGCTGGTGGCGTGTAACAGGCAGAGGCAATGTACTTTTGTCGAAACGCCAGTTCCTTGAAGTCGAGGGTTGGCAGGAGAACGAATCGTGGGGTGGGGAGGATGGGAATTTCTACACGAAAACAAGAGGAAGAAGAATTCGTGAAATCATGCCAGGGTTTTACCACCAGTGGCACCCAAGTGGCGGCGGCTTCCGAACACAAGCATACGAAGAATACATAGAGGGGGTTTAGATGAAATATCGAATTCTCGGCTATTCAAAGACGACAAACATCGGTGACTACATACAGACCATTGCGATCGAAAACATGATTCGCAGGGTTGACGAAGCGGCCAGCTTTACTGAGATCAGGCGGGACCGACTGCCTGGGTTTGAATTACCGGACGACGAGATATTCGTGATCAACGGTTACTTCAGGGACGAGAACTCTGTTTACATCCCTGGACCGAACGACAAGATCATCACCGCAGGAATCCATTGTAATAATCAGTTTACGGCAGAGTGGGTTGCAAAACTTGGAGTGCCAGTTGCTGCCAGGGACCCAGAAACCAAAGACCTCGTAGAAAGCTATGGTGGCGAGTCATTTTTTCTCGGTTGCGCTACAGCATGCGGATTTGATCTGCAGGAGAAGACAAAAGGAACTCTCGCTGTTGAAGCAGGAAAAGTTAAAGATGCCGAAACTTACCTCGCGACACATGTCCACGGCAGCACCGACTCAAGATCTGAGAGAGGTCTAGCTGGCGTCTATCTGGAACAATATGGCACACATGAATACGTGGTAACCAAGCGAATACATTGTGCAATCCCGGCGCTTGCCATGGGCGGTGATGTTAAGTTGTTGGGTCGGGAAAACGACCACCGATATGGATTGGCGACTGCTTTGGGAATCAATCTTGGGAAAAGAACGTACTTCAAAGAGGTGAGACACCGTTTCACCGCAATGAGCCAGCGCTTCGAGAAATGGTTAGCATCGGAAATTGAGAGTTTCCGGCAAAAATGCTAACAACTCAATCAGGACCTCATTCCATCTCATCACGCTTCAGCGCCCAGCTAAGCCCTCGCGCTACACGATCAAGTTGGCTTATTCACGTTACTTAGGGTCTCGGTAAAACAATGAATGACAAGAAAAAGTACCGTCAGTGTCTTGATCCTGGATTGTTCTGATCATGAAGGTTTCTTTGGGTTCATTCCCCGGACAATTTTTGGCAGCGAGCCTGAAACCATGATTTAAATAGTAACCTGTGTCGCCTACTGCTTGATATGAAGCGTTGATCTAACCTTCAAATCAACCAGCACGATGATGCCAAGCAACCAGCCCACCACCAACGTGAACGTCACTGGATCAAAGCCATATTGCTGATAAGAAGAAAATGCCGCTAACGCTGAAGCAAAAGACACGAGCAACAATAGAACCTGAGCGATCCTTGAGTTCCGACTTTCGATCAGAGTTATCGTATTACAAGAAGGACAACGCATACCTGCGAGATTAAGCGTCACGCGTTCTGAGAAGGACAATTGGTAGGCGCAGCCGGGACACTGCAGGTTGTCGGTATTCATAAAAAGAGTCGAAACACCCTGAAAAGCCGCACACTACTTAGCGGCTTCAATCGCACCTTAGACATCTCGGTTAACAAATTCACTCCACACCCCAAACGGCTGCCAAATTCTGTGTAGATCCTGCTTTGCCGTAGCCTCATCTTCACCCAACTCAGAAACTCGATAACGATAGGTAAACGCTGATACGCGCATGTTTGCAGCGCAATGTACCCACACCTTACGATCTTTGGCTTCATGTAAGGCTTCTACGAACTTTCTGAAGTCGGCTTCCTTTGGGTCCTTGAAGTCAACCGGGAGATGAACGTACTGGGCGCCATTCTCTGAAAGGATCTCTGCCTCTCTTACCACTGAATTCTCCAAAGTACTTTGCGGTGCCAGATTAATGACGACGTCATAGCCAGCTGAACATATTTCAGCCAGTTCACTTTCACTTGGCTGCCCTGATGTTGGAAAAAGACCGGGGATGCTCAGGTAGTTATAAATTCCTTGAATAGAAGTGCGCCCTTGAAGCCATGGAATCCTCCTTGTAATCCAGGATCGCGCAAAGCCGAATACAGTTTTTGTTGTACTTGAGGGCATCCTGACACCTAGCGGCTTGATAAGTAGCGAAAACAGCGCATCGTAAAATGTGGTTCACTTTTTGTGTCAAGGCCTCTTCGCCAGGTCCGCATAGTCGGCAAATTCAACTGCATATCAAGTCGCTCCCCAGCTATCAGTCTTTATAGTAGGTATCAGAGTGAGAAAGGTCTTTATTCTCTGCCTCTATCACCATTCTCAGTTCCTCACCAAAGACTCGAAACTCCTCGTTGACGACATACTGACCTCTTTCCAACCACCAAGTTCTAAAGCCTGCATTGCGCAACATTCTGGTAACCCAGGCGCGAATTCCAACTAACTCCCCATCGTCTTCGAGGAGTGCTGATGAAGTTTGAGCGGCCTGCAGACGCGTCGTACAAAGATAGTGGAACCGAATTTTCTCGGGCTCATCTAAGTCCTCAAATCTGGTCATGCCTCGAAGATAGATCTCGGCAAGTGCCTGATCCTGGATGAGCGGACTGCTCGAGGAATAAATAAACTCCATTGCATCTCGCACGCTTTGTTTCTCGGTGGCTTTCGTATTCTGTCGGATTTGAATGGACAGGTACAAGAGCGTCGCAATGACCCCCACTCCACCAATGACTTCTCCGATTGCCCCTATCGCATCCCAGTTCATGATGCCCCCTGACTCCCCATTAAGCGTCCAAGCGCCCGTAGGACACATCGGCGCCGAGGGCTAACAAAAGATTCACATTTTAGGGGGAGCGATGTCGCGCTTTTCAGCTTCAACTGCATATCAGGTATCTGCCTGGTTTGGGCATGGCGGGGAACACTTCCCAAGAGAATGTGTCGTATGAAGTGTATAGCTAAAGCCAGTCAAAGATGCGTTTTTCTTCCTTGAATACCATGCACAGTTGCCTACGATTTCTGGGTTAGAGTAGCCTTTAGTTAATGGCATCAGCGCCAATTCGCCGTTACCTACCTCAACCTCTGCATATGCGTGCAGCCTAATGGTTGGTTTTCCGGCAGGCTCAAAGCCTGCTATGCAACCGTACAGGTATTCAGGTTCTAATTCACTTCTATAGTTAGACACTACGAACATGATCGGCACAATCAATAGGATAGATTTAGGGAACAACCAGCTAAGCGGCAAAACAACAGGGATTGTGTTGTGGCAACACGTTTCAAACGCATGCTAACTCGCCACACTCGCGAATACTTGAACAAGCTCTCCCTGAGAATCGTCAACGCTCCTTAGCTCAAAACCTGCCTTTGCTAGATGTTCAGAAAACTCATCCACCCCCCAAATCTTTCTAGCCCATGCTCGGTCAACAGACTCTAGATTACCCTTCGGATCGATACGTTCGTAACGCAGATCAACAACAAGTTGTTGACTCGTCTCATTCCAGGCTAAATGAGTCATGCCTACTCTAAGCTGATAGCCATCTATTTCCGTAGTTTTGAATCTGCCAACGTGTTTTCGCAGCGCCGCAACATCCGGCACATCAAGATCAATCAACAAAGATCCAGTTGGGTCCAGGCATGTTTGGATTCTCAAAAGCGTGTCGTGTAAGTCTGCGTCACTCGAAAGCAGCGTTATGCTTCCATTCGCAACATAGACTGATCGGAATTTTCGAGCGACAACAAAATCTTGCATCTTCGAATGGTGGAGCGTCACTTCCAGGTTTCTTTTGCGCGAATTCTCGTGGCAAATCCTCAACATATCCTCTGAAGCATCAAGACCTTCGACGTCTAGTCCGGCTTCTACCAGATCAAGTATGGGTAGCCCGGTTCCACAACAAATCTCTAAGGCAGGTTCGCCATGGGTTTTTACAAAATCGACGAATCTGCTTGAGCTTGTTATCCCGCTCGCGAGAGGTTCATAGAGTTCAGCTACCAGCCCAGTATAAAATTCGGCGGCGTCGATCATTGGACTAAATAAAACCCAGCTTATCGGCGAAGACGCCTGAGCTTTGTTGGACTGTGAGCGCTAACGCTAACGAATGCATTGCTGCTTCCAAGCGGCGTGATCGCAGGAAAGGTAACGACCTCGAGAGCATCTTATACATCTACTCGATCGCCGTGGCTTTTTGGTTGTGAAACGACAATGAACCGTATTTCTCGAACACTCTTATTCATGAGTTGATGAGGTTGTCCGGCTTCAACATGAAGCCCATCGCCTTTCAATAAAGTGAACATTTCACCATTCACTTCGAGATTAGCTTCACCCTCCAGAATGTAGAAGAATTGTTGCGAATTTGAATGGTAATGCCTGCCTTCCCTGGCGCCGACTGGCATTCTTTCTTCGATAACACTCAATTGAGCAGTTTTCAGCAAGTGCCAGCCATCGGAATCGTCTCCCCACTTGTAGTGCTCTGCACTACTAGTGTTAGATATCTTCGTCATGATGAGTAACCGGTAGCCAAGCATCGAGGCGTCGTCCGATGCTTTACCCGAGCCCATGGAATCGTCGGCTTTAACTGCATATTATGCGTCTCGCTCTGAGTTCATGATTTCGGAAAATATAAAACTATTATTCAAATTCGGGTGATATCTCTCTAGGTATTTTCTTACTCTCGGTCGAGCTTTGCCACGAAACAGACCCTCAGTCTGCGTTTTTGCGTCGAGGAAAAACTCACGAGATATCTGACCATTTTCATAGCCGATCTGTATCGCTAACATCGCTTGAATGATCCTTGATATAAGAAAATTTGCTCTCGCTGTTTCAGCAGCAGTGAGCTCATCACCAGAATGCATTTTCATCCAGGCTTCAAAATTCTCAGGGTCACCCGTTACTCCATCTGCCACTCTCGACTGTTCAGCAGCCACGCTCTGAAACATTTGTGACCTCGCCAAGCTGCTACTTGTCCTTATTTGCACTGCAAGATAGACCAGCGATACGACAACCGCGGCAGCTCCGACTATCTCGCCAATAGCACCAACAGCATCCCAGTTCATAGGTCGCGATACCTTGGCACATACCACCCAGTTAAGCTGGCAGGACTTTCTGGCGCGGGGTTTGCGTAAGCAAGCCGACAAACAGGTTGCCTGGTCAGTTTCAACTTCATGTTAGACGACCTCTCGAATAAGCGTCTTCTTGAAAGCATCGCTGGCACTGAAGAATTCTCGTTTCACCTGGGGGATTGTGTTGAGCTTGAAGGAAACTTGTCCAAAGTCCAATCCCTCGAAACCGTCAGCATGCCAAAAGATCGAGTCGATATGGAACAAATAGTCAGTCATCGAACCCAGTACTGACTTGTCGTATGTCTTGGCAATCTCCATGTCCTTGTACTTTGCCATAACATAACTGAAGGAGGCGCTAGAGAACCCTTCGGCAACCATTGCTGAATGGAGCGCTGAAAAGAATAGGGTGTCGAGATCACGAATCTCGGCTCGGGAAACTGGCGGCGTGAGACAAGTAAACAGCGTCTTGGTGGAACAGAACAACACAAACTTCTTGGGACCGAATCGAAGGAGATTCGCATGCCAGTCGTCTGGATGTGGGTCAATCAGCTCTGGTTTTTTTAGCCCCAATTCTTTCAGCAGCTTACCAGTACATCTGAACGCAGGCATGGTCGTCTAAAACCCAGCGAAGCGGCGAAGCCAGACGTTTGCTAGCAAACGTAAGAGCCGAGGATCAAAATGAGATCTATATTTTGACGGGGTCGCCTCAGACGGGGTCGCCTCAGACGGGGTCGCCTCAGACCGTAGGCGCTTCGTCCGAGCGTATGAAATGCGCGGCTTCAACTGCATGGTAGGCGCGACTTTCCGTACGGTTAGATTAGGATTCATAACAATTTCTGAACCGCTATCGTAAAGAAGTTTGTAGCCCCTATTCCCAAGACTAGTAATATCGATGCAGTGTAGGCAAATGAAGGTTCTACCCAGTTGGCAACTAAAACGTTACTTGAGAGCAGCAGTATTGCGGTCAAGGCGAAAAACCAACCCAGCGCCAAATTCCATAGAGGGATATTTTTCCTGGATTCTCTGGGTAGTTGGAAATGGCGGACAGCCACGTAACCCGCCAGTACAAGCACAGTACCAAGAAAGACGATGCTACTTAAACGCCAATTCACATGATCATCAAGGTTATTCTCAGAGAATATAATGGGAATAAGTGACATAGCGATACCAACAAACCCTGTGAGTATTAGCACTCTAGTTCTCAATCCATCTTCCGGCGAGAATCTTTCCTCCCGACTCACAAAAGCCAAAAACAGGGCGACGAATCCGACGAGAGCCGTACTCACTTCCGCGAAGATTCCCAAATGTTCTACTGAAGCGTTCATCGTCCTCCTAACACCCAGTTAAGCCGTGAAGCCAGAAGTTTGCTCACAAACGCAAGAGCCGAGGATAAAAATGTGATCCATATTTTGACGGGGTCGCCTCAGACGGGGTCGCCTCAGACCGCAGGTGCTTCGTCCGAGCGAATGAAATGAGCGACCTGAACTGCATGCTAAGTCCCGCCATTACTCTTGCCCTTGTGCTGAAGAAGCAACATGACAAACCCAAACATTGTCAAAAGAGTGGTTAGAAACCAAATGTAGAACTGAAATTCATACAAGGGCATTAACGTTGCGACATCGATGTACATCCTATCCAAAATGAAAAGCAAGGCCGACCAAATAAGTTGTAATGAGTAGCTGCAGCCTATCAACAGGAAACCGACCTGACCAATTCTGAAATAGAGAACAAGCGCTGCTATCGAAACCACAATCAGGTATACGGGGTTTAGTAGATATGTCGCTAACCCCAAATTCATTCAAATCCACCTAGCGGCATAACACCCAGTTATGCGGCGAAGCCAGACGTTTACTCGCAAACGTAAGAGCCGAGGATCAAAATGTAATTCACATTTTGACGGGGTCGCCTCAGACGGGGTCGCCTCAGACGGGGTCGCCTCAGACGGGGTCGCCTCAGACCGCAGGTGCTTCGTCCGAGTGCCGGAGCCCGAAGGGCGGAGAAACGACTTCAACTGCATGTTATGCAGCTGCCTCCGCGGCCACATCCCACCCAGGAAAAACTAGTACGGCAGGGTGACAACGGAGTGCCCGCGCAAGAACCTTGGCTCGCTCAACACCTAAGTTGATACGATCACGTTCGATCGCTGATATTGTGGATTGAGGAATCGACGTTAGTTCTGAAAGCTCGTTCTGGCTGAGTTCTTGGAGCTCTCTTAGGATGCGTACAGACTCACCGGGCGAAACGTCAATTCGCCTCTTGGCTTTTACATAGTTTTTCATTTTAACTTTTTCTCCGATAGTCGTGAGGATTGACCTCAACTACTTCGATAAGAAGTTGCTCTCCTTCAACACGATAGATCACTTGATACTGCTGATTGAGCCTAGATGATCTATGCCCCTTCCAGTCGCCTCGTAGTGCTTCATCTCGAAATCCGCGAATTAGCCTTAGGCCTGAGGGACCGGATAGCTCAACAATATTTTTCCACTTCTCATAGCGTTTCAAGACATCTGCAGGCAATTTCGTTAGTTGTTTGTCGACCCTGCGATGTTCATATACTTCCCACATACTGAAAATAGTATATATACCATATAAGGTATGTCACTGCTCTGCTGCATAACACCCAGTTAAGCGGCGAAGACGCCGGAGCGGAAAATGTGTTTCACATTTTGTGTGGAGGTGCTTCGTCCGAGCAGCCGAAGGCTGCGGCTTCAACTGCATGTTATGTCGCCGACCTTTCCCGAACGAAATCTATTTCTACTCGATAACCAGCTGCTTTCGCGTACTCAGAGATAGTTGAAAGTTTCGGAGATATCGTTGAGTTAACGCTTTCAAGACGAGAAATGTTGCTTTTGCTAGTGTTTAGCCGAGATGCAATTTCTTCCTGGGTGAGACCCGCGTTCTTTCGGATTTCAATTAGCTTCTTTCGAAGTAGATATGCAGGTTCCAGTTCATCGTATGCCGTCTTAACGCCGGGCTTCTTTAAGGCTTTCTTCTTAAAAGATTTCAGTGTTGGTCTAGTCATCAGTCCAGCTCCTTCATTCTCTTTCTAGCGAGTTCCAGTTCCTTCTTGGGAGTTCGCTGAGTCTTCTTCACAAACGAGTGAAGAATGATTATCTCCTTACCTTTTCTAGTACAGAACAGAGATCTTCCAATTCCCTCTTTCCCCTTCGCTCTTATCTCGAACAAGCTTTTACCCATCGGAGCGGTGTGCGGCTTACCAAGATCAGGACCGAACTCCTCTATCAATTCAAGGATATGAAGTAGGTTCGCCAATATTCCAACAGGGAATTTAAGCGTCTGTTGCTCCACTTTCTCGTTGAAAAAGGATACTTTCCAAGACATCAACAGAGGTTATCATATATGATAACCTAGTTCTAGCGCAGCGACATAACACCCAGTTAAGCGGCGAAGACGCCGGGGATCAAAATGTGGTCCACATTTTGACGGGGTCGCCTCAGACGGGGTCGCCTCAGACGGGGTCGCCTCAGACCGCAGGTGCTTCGTCCGAGTGCCGGAGCCCGAAGGGCGGAGAAACGACTTCAACTGTATGTTAGGCAGCGCCTTGCAGTATGTCATATCCGACATATAATAACTCGATGAGTCCAAACGACAAGCCCTTAGTATGGCTCCATGGCGTGGTCAAAACACCTCCTTTTTCGAAGGCTGCCCGTCTAGAAGCAGGCTTCCTTCTTCGAAGACTACAGAGGGGCGACAAGTTGTCACTACCACACTCACGCCCAATGCCAACAATTGGTGCTCGAGTTCATGAGCTTCGGATCGTTGATGAAGACCTTACATGGAGGCTTGTTTATCGTTTAGAGAACGATGCAGTAGTCATACTAGAGGTATTCGAAAAGAAGACGGCTCGTACCCCCAAGGCTGTCATAGACAATTGCAAAGCGAGGTTGAAACAATATAGCCGTGAAATCAGATAAACGTAAAAAAATCGAGAGAGCCGGTTGGAAGGTCGGTTCAGCAGACGAATTCCTTGAACTGACAAAGGAGGAATCAGCCTACATTGATATGAAGCTGGCACTGAGTGATGCCTTGAAGAAAGAGCGAACCAAAAGAAAAATTAGCCAAGTTGAGCTAGCAAAAATGATATCTTCAAGCCAATCTCGAGTCGCAAAAATGGAAGCTGCAGACCCGTCGGTATCCGTTGATTTGATAGTGCGATCTTTGCTTGCTCTCGGCGTAAGCAGAAACCAGGTTGCGAAGTCCGTAGCTGCCTAACACCAAGTTAAGCGGCGAAGACGCCGAGGATCAAAATGTGAATCACATTTTGACGGGGTCGCCTCAGACCGCAGGTGCTTCGTCCGAACGCATGCAATGCGCGACTTCAACTTCATGTTAGGCGGAGTACCCACTAAAACGGAATCGGATCATGCGCAATTCTAAACTCTCCTTCGAAACGATAAACCGACTTCAAGCTCTTCGCAATGTTCTTCTTCAGCCCACCATTCTGCTCTAGCAATTTGGCATCTTCTTCGTCTACATCTATTGCCAATTCTAGTCCCTTGTCTTTTTTGTCCAAGTAAAACCAGCCCCCGTCGAGGCTAACAGATTTGCCTATAGTCTTTCTGATTTCCATACCAACGTTCCAATCTAGATCCTTTACGAAGTCGCTATACAAATGACTCCAGTATCGATGTGCAGAAAAAACGTTTTCGTAGAATGAATCGCACATTCGCCCAAACGCAATCAGATTAGCTTGGTGCAACTTATCGTACCGCGAAAGCTGCGCATCAAACTTCTCGGCGTTGATAAAGTGAACTCGGCAGACGGTCTGTTCTTTGTTTACGATGTAACCAACTACATACACTTCTTCAGAGACTTTCTTCGGTTCCACTTCATCGTCTGAAAAATCTATTCTATATAGTTCAGAATCTACGATGGATGCTAGATTGAATTGATATACGCGCGGATTGGCGATTCGATTGGGAAGCGCTGACATTTCATACGCCTGCGCTTTGATAAGCGAAACGACAGAATTGAATATGTTTCTGTCATTCTTTGGCTTTCCAGTTGCTTTGTTCATCTCTTGGAACGCGAAAATATGTCTTTTCGGTTTCGTAGAAGCGACAGTAGCTTTTTGTGCTTTTAGCGTTTTAAAGTATTCATCCCGCCAGTCAGCTTCATTTAGTTCAAAGCACAGGGCAGGGTCATTTGACCAAGCATGGACAGGGAGCCAGTCATAGTTTGGATTTCCAAAGTCTATTTCTTTAGCCAAAAGCGCCCAATTGTTTTCTTCGCTCTTCTTGCAACTAATTAGTAGAAATGTATACACCCGAAAGTGTTGAACCACTGATGATCTATAGGCCAGCAGATCAATTTCCCGAACCGACTCTTGGAGATCGTCTATATAGTACTTGTTGTTTATTACCGTCCAACCATGAGCCGCTAGCTGGTTGGAAATATCGAATTCTAGTTTGAACCCAGTACTGAGAATTCCTTGCTTGATTTCCTCGGTGGTCATAAGTCCACCTAACGCCTGAGTTCAGCGGCATTTGAGGCGACGCCCGTTTTTGCGGCAGCAAAAATGGGTGGCGGGTCAAATGTCAGCTGCAACGATTTGTTAGGCGACTTTTCGCCCGGTGATGCTGTAGACAATTGGAACATCGTTTCCCTTGTGGCTTAGGTAGAAGCGCCCCGGCTCACGCTCAACCATACCCTCGAAGCAGTTGTATGGGCTAAACGGAAACTCGCTTACACGCTCAATCTGAATGCCAACATTAATCAATGCGTTGATGACGCTGGACATTGGATGTGCCCAAGTCGCCAACTTGGCAGTTACATCTGCACCGTTTTCCGTGTACGTACCTTCTTCATCCACGTCAGGCTGTACTTGAGTGAAATACGCATAGCCCGCCAATAGATCGTAGATAGAATGAAAGTCTGCGATATAAAAGCGGCCACCAACTGCAAGATTTGAAGCAACAACCTCAGCCCATCGGGTTAGATCTGGCAGCCAGCAGATCGCGCCGTATGACGTAAACACGATGTCGTATGGAGCTGAGCCTGAACGCTGAAACGAGTAGATGTCCGCACAGACAAACTCAGAATTCAAATTGAGCTCCTGGGCCAGCTCCCGAGCTTTCTGGATAGCAACCGGCGAAATATCAACACCAGTGCAAACAGCTCCCTTACGAGCCCAGGACAGTGTGTCCATGCCGAAGTGGCATTGGAGGTGCAACAACGACTTGCCATTCACACCCCCCAGTTCCGCTAACTCGATTTCGCGAAGGGATGTCTCGCCAGCCAGAAAACTTGGCAGATCGTAAAACTTGGAATCGATATGTGCTGCTGCGCGTGTATCCCAGCCAACGCGATTCATCTCGAAGTACTCAGATTCCTGCACCATTCTCTCCAAAGTCGCCTAACACCCAGTTAAGCGGCGAAGACGCCGAGGATCAAAATGTGGTTCACATTTTGACGGGGTCGCCTCAGACCGCAGGTGCTTCGTCCGAGCAGCCGAAGGCTGCGACTTCAACTGCATATAGTTGTCCCGCTTATAGTTGTCCCGCTCCAAGATCATTGCAGTCTCCTGTGAAGTTCATGGAACATGCTTCTACTGGCTACGAACACTTTTAACTGCAAGACATCTAGATGTTCTTAACAAGCAATTCGAGCCAGTAGAAGTTCTCACTCAAAACGCATACTCAGGGAACGTCCGCACGACTTTCTATAAGCACTGCGACGAGTGAGATCCGCACATTCCAACTGTAATCTAAACCGGGAGTATTCAAGATGAAAGCACTTTGTCTCAACGATTACGCACTCGTCATCGGTATCGACTGGGCCGACCAAAAACACGATATCTGTGAACTTGATCTCGATAATGACACGCATCACCACACAGTCATTTCAAGTCGGCCAGATGCTATTCAGCAATGGTGGCGCGAACTACAACAACGGTTCCCAGATCAACAGCTTCTGGTTGTCTGTGAACTGAAGAAAGGTCCTCTGGTGAATGCGCTGCTGAAGTACCCCAACCTCACACTGGTACCAGTACACCCTGCAACCTTTGCGCGTTATCGCAAAGCCTTCCAGCCCAGTGGCGCAAAGGCTGATGCCTCTGATGCGAAACTGCTCGCTGAAATGGTGGTGACGCACCTGGATAAGTTCTCTGCCATAGAACCGGCATCACCCTGTGTGAGAGCCCTGACGCAACTGGTCGAGTCTCGACGCAAGCTGGTTCAGGACCGTGTTGATTTAACCAACTCTCTCACCTGGCACCTGAAGAACTACTACCCCCAGGTGCTTGATTGGGTCAGCGAAAAAGACTCCTACCTGTTCCTCGACTTCATTGAGAAATGGCCGACGTTAGAACATGTGCAGCGAGCACGTAAGCAGACCCTTATCAACTTTATGCACCAGCACAACATCAGAAACGAAGACCTCATCACACGGCGTATCGAGGCGATCAAGCAGGCCGTTTATCTGACGAGAGATGAAGGTGTTGTCGAACCCAACCGGTTCATGTCAGAGACACTCTGCAAACAGCTCAGAGTGCTGATGCAGGCGATTGAACAGATCGATCAGCAGATCAAGACACGGTATGCCACGATGGCTGACCGTAAGATCTTCGACAGCCTGCCAGGTGCAGGCGCACAACTCTCGCCAAGATTGTTTGTTGCCTTTGGGACAGACCGGGCGCGCTATCGGGATGCGAGCGAGCTGCAAAAGTACAGCGGCATCGCCCCGGTAATCGAAAGTAGTGGCAATAAATCCTGGACGCATTGGCGCTACAACTGTCCGACGTTTATTCGCCAGACCTTTGTCGAATGGGCGGGCCAAACCGTTCGATTCTCGTTCTGGGCGCGTGCTTACTACGATCAACAAAAGCAAAAGGGTAAACCGCACAACACCATCATTCGCTCGCTTGCTTTCAAGTGGATCCGGATCGTCTTCCGCTGTTGGCAGGAGGGGGTGCCTTACGATGAGGCAAAGTATCTGCAGGCGCTTAGAGAGCGAGGTTCACCACTGCTTAAGTACGCTGCTCAAAGCTGAAAAAACTGGTTGCGGGACAACTCAGGGTGCCTTGTTATGTTTCGTCATCGTCTAGATGTGCGTGCAGGTTCCAGTCAGCGTTGTTGAATCAATAACATACTTAAAGGGTTTTGCTTTGCCATCGTGAAATTCTCTGATCGTCAAATAATGTACGCTTGCGCTACCAATTTCATGAGACTTCATCGATATCACATGGAAACTGTTTTCATTGGATCCATTAGCAAGAACCTTTGGAACTGCATGGTAGTCGTTTCTCATATAACCAGTTATGACTCCCGTTTCCCTCTTAACGGTAAAGACTTTTCCAACTGCTTCCTTCTCAATATGGTGCCCTTTTTCATAAGTACCATCGTCAGAAAGTTCAAATGCCTGTTTGACCGCACACAGGTAATCTTTGTCTCTAAATGGGTTGTACTCGCTTGCAGAAACTTGCCATGACAAGAGGGCCAGAAAGCACATGATAGTCTTTGTCATCTCTCCTCTCCTTGTGGGTACGCACCGCGGCAAAGAAACATAACACCCAGTTAAGCGGCGAAGACGCCGAGGATCAAAATGTGATTCACATTTTGACCGCAGGTGCTTCGTCCGAGTGATGGAGCCCGTAGGGCGGAGGAACGACTTCAACTTCATGTTATGCGTCGCCTCCTCAATAGTTTTCCTTTGCGAATTTCTCAATCTCAAGAATATGCTGCAACACCGCATCACTTTTCATGAGACCAATACCGATATTGTTCGATCCGTCATCGAGTCGAAGGTAGGGCCTATCGATCCATCTGCCTTTCCGTTCGAATCCGGAGTAGAGAGTAACCTGACAATCACCCCATGAGGTCACCGCATGTTGCAGCTCCTCATCCAAACGACCTTCGTTTTCGACGAACTCACGCATCAGTTTTTGCGCGCCTAGAAAGAGAACAGCCTTTCTCGTCCCGAAAGAGAAGTGCTTTTGGGCATCAGGAATATCCTCCCAAAATGGTTCTCCGTCCTTAAGAATCTCCAGTACTTTAGAGCCTTTGTATCTTCTATGGTGAATGGAGTAGTCAGGCACGGATTACTCCAGACGCATAACACCCAGTTAAGCGGCGAAGACGCCGAGGATCAAAATGTGGTTCACATTTTGGCCGCAGGTGCTTCGTCCGAGTCTGCGTAGCAGGCGACTTCAACTGCATGTTATGTGGAACCTTGAGCAATGGTTTGGCTCACCGGCTTCTTCGACTCAATTAGATGTCCATACTTTGGTGAAGACTAATCCGGACAGCTTCTCCTTGACATATACATCTAGAAAATCCGGGTCTTTGATGTCACGGTTGGTCAAGTAAAACAACTTGGAGCTCTCAACAACTTTGAAAAACCCGTTGAACGCCAGCTGATCGTTATAAAAAACCGGTGTCTTCAAGGCCCCAAGTCTTCCCGAACTCAACTTCTCTCGTACTGACTTTGACTTATCTAGTACTCCCGACAATCTTCGAGTACAGAGAAATATTTGATAAGTTCCCTCGTCCCGAACTTGAGTTTCTAGGACAACTCCGCCCTTCAGCGGCAATAGTTCTGAAAGACAGTCTGGGATTGCAAACATGGATAGTCCAAATGCGAGTATGCTCGGTCTTGGGCAGTCGGGATACTTGATAAAGCAATCACGCAATCCCTTCCAGTCTTTTGCCAATTCGTTTCGTTTCAATGCATCCTTGTATCTTTCAAAGAACTCATAAGACTCAAGGCGCTGTTGGCCGGTCTCTCTTGATACGACGTAACAGGTCTTCATTCCAGGAACAACTTAGCCGACCAAGAACAGGGGCGCGTAAGTTGATGGACCCTATGTTCCACATAACACCCAGTTAAGCGGCGAAGACGCCGAGGATCAAAATGTGATTCACATTTTGACCGCAGGTGCTTCGTCCGAGCAGCCGTAGGCTGCGACTTCAACTGCATGTTATGTGCCTCGGTGTTTGAAATAAGCATAAAAAACATACGCCTCTGTTATAAGAACACCTGCGACAAAAGTCGCGCCGCGGATCGGTGTTTGCGACTCTAGTGACGCGAGAAATTCTTCGGGTATATCCGGGTGATTTCTGGCGTCTACCAGTAACGCTGCAAGTGTTCCGAATCTTGAAAGGAACATCACAGAAGCTACGAGGTAGATCCCTGCAATGGCCAGGGCAAGCCCAAGGCTTAGCTCCTTCCGAACCACAAAAGTCGCTGCAATCGCAGCAAAAGAAACAGATATCCAATAGCCAAAAACTGAATCAAAATTCGCGCTCGCGCTAACAAGTAGATCTAAAGCTTCGTACTGTGTCATCGGTTAATACACTCTGGCACATAACACCCAGTTAAGCGGCGAAGACGCCGAGGATCAAAATGTGATTCACATTTTGACCGCAGGTGCTTCGTCCGAGTGACGGAGCCCGTAGGGCGGAGAAACGACTTCAACTGCATGTTATGTGACTCCTTCAGGATGTATGTTGAGTCCATTGCAACTGTCACAATATCCTAAAACTCGTTGGCTCTGCTCGAGTTTCAAAGAGCAGTAGCAGCAATACCCGCCACTCTTCGAAACATGCTCTAGCAAAGACTTTGCATGCATTAAATCTAAACCTACGAGCGATCTCAATTTTTTGATATGAGCGGCATTCCCACCTTCGATCTCACGCTGCTTTATAAACAATGCAAGTGCTTCTTCAGGAAAGGGAATATCGAGCTCCCACTTCCCTTTACAGCGAGCGCATTTCAGTTGCATCTCTCGAGACGCGGAGATGGCACATAACACCCAGTTAAGCGGCGAAGACGCCGAGGAGCAAAATGTGATTCACATTTTGACCGCAGGTGCTTCGTCCGAGCAGCCGAAGGCTGCGGCTTCAACTGCATGTTATGCGTCTCCCCACATCGCAGCGAATCCGCCTGCGAGCGGCCATGCTAGCAGCCCCGCAAAAATCGATAAGAACGCCGCACCTTGTTCATTTTTTAACCCAACAGTGAATGTCAAAAAAATAAGTGAGCCTAAAGCCGTTGTTATCCCAGCCAGAACAAGAAATCTTACAACTATGTGATTGCGCCAACCTAGTCCTGCGAGAACTAAACCTATACAGCCAAGTGTCGCGAGCAAAGTGAGAATCGGTATCGGCAGCATACTGAGCTCAACAGGCGTTCTACTGAGCATACTGGTACTAGCGACCCAGGCATAGAAGATCACGGGAATCGCAGGAAGTGGCGAGTAACATATCCAGCGGCTAGGCTGACGCATAACACCCAGTTAAGCGGCGAAGACGCCGAGGATCAAAATGTGATTCACATTTTGACCGCAGGTGCTTCGTCCGAGCAGCCGAAGGCTGCGGCTTCAACTGCATGTTATACGCCTCTCACTTTCACGAAACACTCTAATAAATTCGCATCAAGCACATAGTCTGGAGGCATCGCAGAAATGGCGCAGAATCCCGCCTCTGTTTTGAAAAGAGTAATGTTGGTTTTGTGAGATCGATTTTCCAGCTTGACGGTTTCACCATTACCTACATCTACGGCGACCGGTATGGTCTGAGGTATCGAGCCCTCATGAATTACCCTCAAGCTGGTTTCTCCAATTTGCCATTGCATCTTTCCATCCAGCGACCGGTAGAATTCTTGAGATTCAGCACTTTGTGAATTGATGTGGCCGTTAGCTCTAATAGTAGAGTCAGCGTCGTTTCTCCACTCTCCAATAAACCAAAGTGGTTCCGAGTGTGTTTGCGCTGCGTACGCGAAACACAGCATGACTAGTACGAGCTTCATGGCGTATAACACCAAGTTAAGCGGCGAAGACGCCGAGGATTCAAATGTGATTCACATTTGAACCGCAGGTGCTTCGTCCGAGTGACGGAGCCCGAAGGGCGGAGGAACGGCTTCAACTTCATGTTAGGTGGATAGCTCAATAATCTTCCTCTCTAGATTATCCCTCGCTCGTTTCTCATGTTGTTCGAGGAATGCAGGGGAATGGTAGATCGTATCCCTGTTGAGAAAAGACTCTAGAATTGTAGCTCTGCCTTTCCGATAGTCAGATTCTGCCACCCAATGATATTCGCGTCGAATGGCTTGGTCATAGGATTCAAATGTGTCTGGCGACGTACCCAGTATACCGAGGTCGATATCGAGCATAAGCACAGAATCATCAGTATTCGGAATGTGCGTTTTAGTGCAAAGAATCATGTCCTCGATGCGAGAAACAGCATTCGACTCAACACCGATATCGCTCAAAAAGCTAACCGCCCATGCTGCACTTTGCTCTTCGTTATCATTTTTTCGTGTGTCGTATATCGCATCATGAAACCAAATAGCGATCTCTATCTCTTCGAGTCGATGAGCAAGTTGACGAAACCGTTTGAGATGCCCTAAGCATTCGGCAACGTGTTTGTCTGAATGATAATGGCGGCCTTCACCAGCGTACTCAGCATGAAGTTCATCAAATATGCTTCCAGGCGCAGAAACTCCAAGAGAAGAAAGGCTTTGATGGAGGTTCTCTCGACTAAACATGATCCACCTAACACCCAGTTAAGCGGCGAAGACGCCGAGGATCAAAATGTGATCCACATTTTGACCGCAGGTGCTTCGTCCGAGCGACGGAGCCCGAAGGGCGGAGGAACGACTTCAACTTCATGTTATACGTCGGGACCCACACGGATTAGATTAAAGTACACAATAGCCTTCTCGTTTCTAAGACACCATAGGTAAAACAATTGCCCTGCGATCCAGAGGATACTTGTTGTCAGCATCATTCCTATCTGTAGATGAGTTGCCTGGATCACCCCAGAGAAATTAGAGTACAGCAGATTCACAACCTGCCAGCAGGAATAGACGATAGAGAACAACGTAGCTAGTTCAATGAGATAGACACCAAGCCGCTGCCGAAAAAGAATGAGTAGAGAGCTAACAACTAACCAAAGAGACATCGGAACTCTTAGGTATATCCAAATTGCATCGGAAAACGCGAGGTCAAATTGTTTCGGAAGCCAGATCGAAACTCCTACTGAAAAGTAGGCCTGAGTAGCAGCCGCAATTAGAACTAGTGTAGTCAGTAAAAGGAGAACAACAGGCCTTTGGTCTGAAGACTCAATCATTAGCGCCCTATGACGTATAACACCCAGTTAAGCGGCGAAGACGCCGGAGCGCAAAATGTGATTCACATTTTGTGTGGAGGTGCTTCGTCCGAGCGCACGCAGTGCGCGGCTTCAACTGCATGTTATGTCGCGCCCTCATGCTCGATGACCTTTAGCTGTAACAGCAACAAGAAAAACCCCAACACAGTTAGAAACGTAGTGAGAAATCCAACGTAATACATCGTTCCAAAGAATGACTGCAATGTTGAATGATCTGAGCTCATTTGTCCCATTGTGATGCTTAAGATAGAAAAAAGAAGATCAATCGCATGACTGCAACCTATCACCAAGAATCCGGTCTTCCCTAGTCTGAAATAGAGTACTAACGAAATTACGGCAACAGCTGCGAGAAACATCGGATTGAGCAAATAAGTAACTAAACCTAAATGCATTTACGAGCACCTAGCGACATAACACCCAGTTAAGCGGCGAAGACGCCGAGGATCAAAATGTGATCCACATTTTGACCGCAGGTGCTTCGTCCGAGCAGCCGAAGGCTGCGGCTTCAACTGCATGTTATGCGTCTCCCCACATCGCAGCGAATCCGCCTGCGAGCGGCCATGCTAGCAGCCCCGCAAAAATCGATAAGAACGCCGCACCTTGTTCATTTTTTAACCCAACAGTGAATGTCAAAAAAATAAGTGAGCCTAAAGCCGTTGTTATCCCAGCCAGAACAAGAAATCTTACAACTATGTGATTGCGCCAACCTAGTCCTGCGAGAACTAAACCTATACAGCCAAGTGTCGCGAGCAAAGTGAGAATCGGTATCGGCAGCATACTGAGCTCAACAGGCGTTCTACTGAGCATACTGGTACTAGCGACCCAGGCATAGAAGATCACGGGAATCGCAGGAAGTGGCGAGTAACATATCCAGCGGCTAGGCTGACGCATAACACCCAGTTAAGCGGCGTAGACGTTCTGGCGCGGAAATCGCAATGCGATTTTCGTGACAGGTTGCTACGTCCGAGTGACGGAGCCGTAGGCGGAGGAACGACTTCAACTGCATGTTATGCGGATTCTCCAAGTTTGGTTTGATTGTACGCTTTCTCTAGATTTTTAAGTGCTTCAGCAGAGAAATTGTCACGATTGGAAGTAAGCCATTCTTTACCACCAGGGCTGTACAGAAAGCCGGAATAAAATTTTGCAGAACCCCAATACATTTCTTCATCATACGCGTTATGACTGTACTGATATGTAGTGGCATCGAACGATGCTATTAGCCTGGCCATCAACATACTAAAAACTACCTGCTCATGAGATAGAAGCTCTGAATAGGACTCTAATCCCTTGCTAAAGATTAACGAATTCTCAGGAATGTAGATTGGATCAAAAGCGCTGTCGTTCGAAGAGTTTATAGCCTGGATGGAGTTCAGCTTTGTTTGATTGGTATTCTGCCTAATCTGAACGGCCAAGTAGAAAATACTAATTAGAACGACTAAACCACCTACGAGTTCTCCGATAGCACCCAAGGCTTCCCAATTCATCGTTTACACGTGCCTCTATCCGCATAACACCAAGTTAAGCGGCGAAGACGCCGAGTGGCAAATTGTGATTCACAATTTGTCGGGAGGTGCTTCGTCCGAGCCCATGAAATGGGCGGCTTCAACTTCATGTTATGTTCCCAACTCCACTACCTTGAACTCTTCTGCAACGACGTAGTTACGATTCATAACTAGCACTTTTAGGCCTTCGTAAGCATCCAGCTTACTCCCTGGTTTAGGGCAGGTGAAGGCAACTTTGTGTTGACTGAGGACCTCCTTGAGCAACTCGGCACACGGTGGAGGAGCTGAGAACAACGCACCATTACCCTCTTTAAGGATTTTGAGCATCGGGTACCCTCCGTTTCCGTAGTCTCGCAACGACCGCCAAGAAACGAAATGCTCGGAAACGGCCAACTCTAGTTTAGCAAGCAAGTCCTGGGCGCAATCACTTCCGCTAGAAAGATATACAGTAGAGAAGGAATGTAAATGGTGTTCTAAGAGTGGGTGGTTGTTTTCAACAACAATCGAGTCAAATTCAGTTTCTTCAAGGCTGTGTTCTAATTTGTTTCGGTAATCGATTCTGAAACGACGGCCAACTGGCAGCAGTTCGAATTCCATAAAGGTCGTCTGTCGTCGTTCTATTCGACCTTTAATGAACTTCGGCAGCTCAGGGAACATAACACCCAGTTAAGCGGCGAAGACGCCGAGGATCAAAATGTGATTCACATTTTGACCGCAGGTGCTTCGTCCGAGCGGCCGCAGGCTGCGACTTCAACTGCATGTTATGCGTCTCTGGCACACTAGTGAATCTCATCATCGTCATATTCATTCAGCTCTTCGATGATAGGCTCATCGAGTGTGTCGATAATAATAGTGTGGCACTCGACGTCGAAGTACTCATCAAACAATCCAAGACTAGGTTCTTTCGGAAAGAGGGATTCATCGGGGTACCAGCTGCCTAGCTCATTTTCGAATAGTACCCTGTAGTTCAGTTCTACCCAGGCCCTAACAGTCTCATCGTCATCACCAGCATGATCGGGTACGAGGTAAACCGTCCGCTCATGATTTACATCACTCAGTTTTAGCGATAATGAGTCATCATGTGGTTCAGACTCGTTGATCCAATCAACAGCAGCCTGTTTGAATCTAAGAATGAGTGCGGCACGATTTATCATGACGCATAACACCCAGTTAAGCGGCGAAGACGCCGGAGCGCAAAATGTGATTCACATTTTGTGTGGAGGTGCTTCGTCCGAGCAGCCGAAGGCTGCGGCTTCAACTGCATGTTAGGTGGCGCCCCTCATTTCCCTGTACCAGCGATTCGCTGCAGGCGTGAATGTCAAAACTACTGCGACAATTAAACCAAGAACAGAGATTATCGCCATATAGTTCCCTGGAATCAGTGCCTCTGGAATGTCGTTGCTAACAGTGTAGCGCTTTCCCGGCCATGCAAACGCTTGAAAGTATTGAAGTATCGAGATGCCTCCTGCAACCGGAACAAACAGTAACCGCGCCAGCCAATCTCCCGTGTAGAGCCTAAGTGTCATAAACAGTATCGGAACTGAGACCCCAAGACTCAGAACAATTGGAAATATGCTCCTTAGGGATAGTGGCCAGTTGGCATTGATCTGACCTAAAAGGAATACGAAGATGATTATCCCAAAAGCCAGTTCCACTTCCTTGGGTCGGTTCACGATAGCCACCTAACACCCAGTTAAGCGGCGAAGACGCCGAGGATCAAAATGTGATTTACATTTTGACCGCAGGTGCTTCGTCCGAGCCTGCGAAGCAGGCGACTTCAACTGCATGTTAGGTGGCGCTCTATCCATAGACTCGCTTAACCAATGGTCTGCGTCCGATTAAGTAAAGACGAATGTAGATTCTACGGCCTTTCATAGACTTCCACCCCCAGTCGAAGTGATTCATTCCAGTAAAACCCAGAGTGTGGCTTGAATGGGGTTCGATCTGAAGATCATATGCGTCCTCTCTTGGCGAATCGATTTCTGAGTCTTTCACGAAAGGCCAAAAATTTGATCGATAAAACAGTTCCCAGTATCCCAAAATTATAGGGGTACCCGACAAATTTCTAACGTGGATCTCGTTTCCTCTCTCAGCATCACCAGTGAAGTTGTAACCAATATCTAGCCGAAATCGATCGCGCCAAATCTCCCACAATTTGACTACGGCGAGCAATGTCGAGAGAGCCGCTCCCCACCAAGCGATGTAGTCAATCGGTGGAGTTTCCGTCAACATCTCAGCCACCTAACACCTGGTTAAGCGGCGCAGCAAGCCAGCGGAAAGTTGTGAGAGAGTGGCGAAGCCACTCACAACTTTCCGTTGGCTTGCTGCGTCCGAATGACTGAGCCGAAGGCGAAGGAATGACTTCAACCACATGTTATGCGTACCCGCGATAGAATAGCCACCAGAATACAGCTGCGACTGGGAGAGAAAAAGCACCAACAACAAGAAAAAATATTCCGGCACTTATCTCGATGCCGATTAACGCTACTAGTGCGACACTACAGGTAATACCCGCTGTGGTTAGGAGATAGTCAAGCAACGAGCTCCTACTGTATCGATCTAATATGTAGTGGCAAAGAAGGCCTATAGTCAGAGATAGGGAATACGAAACCACAGTTGCTACTGCAACGAAGAGTCCAAGGACTTCCGGTATGTTCTCGTAGATTGAGATTGGGGTTAGCAAGACCGCTAACAAGATTGGCGCAGCTAAAGGCGCGATTAGTGCAGACCTCAGTAAAAGGTGCCTAGTACGCATAACACCCAGTTAAGCGGCGAAGACGCCGAGGATCAAAATGTGATTCACATTTTGACCGCAGGTGCTTCGTCCGAAGGAGGAGCGTAGCGACAACTGGCTTCAACTTCATGTTAGGTGCCGTCCCGCTTAGTGCTTCCGAAATACAGTGACAAGATCGTCCCAACCAACATAAGCCCGAAGACAGTTGAGTACACAGTTACTGTTAACCACATATCTGGCGAAAACGGTGGCGGCGGGTAACCGGCAGCCCTAATTTCTTCACCTATTCGATACACTCCCTGAACAGCTAACACCCAGCGAGCTATGAACAGGAATGCAGCTATGCCATAAATAAGTAAGACCAGCTTCCTAAGACGCCTATCAATGTCGTCGAAGGTGAAGTGCACTGTAATCAGGTATGCGAAAGTAATGGTCAACCAAAACTCAAACAATGAGTTGTACATTTCAGTCATCCCAATAACCATTTCATAGTAGTCGGCAGCTTCCATAAGTGCACCTAACACCCAGTTAAGCCGCGAAGACGCCGAGGATCAAATTGTGATTCACAATTTGACCGCAGGTGCTTCGTCGGAGTGAGCGCAGCGAGCGGCTTCAACTGATTGTTAGGTGTCATTGCTCACAACCCCACAGTTCTTGAAGCGAAACGACGTACCAGTCACAGGATTCAGCGAAGTACTCTCGAATCGCTGGGCTTGACGAATGCATGTCGATTGCATATTGCTCCCATGTTGAAGACATTTCTTCGGGTAGATTCTCAAGCTGTATCATCACTTGTTCGAATAGATCAGTCCACATTTCCGCCATTGTTCTTGCGCGACTTACGGCAATCGAATCAGATTCTGCTAATGGGGCATTGTCATAGAACATCGGTCGAACCTCTGGATACTCCACCAGCATCTTCAATAGCTCCGCGTTTCGTTCGATTAGCATTGAGTGCACGGATAGTTCACTTTGATCGGCAAGCAGCGATGTCTGGTGTTGTTGATAGATTGCTCCAACTACGGATACGAGCAGCGCCATTGCCGCGATGATCGTTGAATAATTTTTGTTGCTGCTCATGCTGACACCTAACACCAAGTTAAGCTGCCAGGACTTTCTGGCGCGGAGCTTGCGTCAGCAAGCGGAGTGACAGGTTGCCTGGTCAGCTTCAACTTCATGTTATGTGGATCAGTCGGGTAATCGGGGTAATTCATCAGCTTTATGATTCTCCACCAATTGACGAAAATCTGGATCGAGATTGTTGCTTTGCGGGTGTTCCCAAAATGCCTGTCCGCCAGGTGTAGATTTGTAATACGCCAGAAACCCTAAGGCTCCGTTTAGACGACTGTCATCCGTGTTCTCCAATTGCACCCAGTATCTTTCAGTGTTTAGAAACATCGTTTCACTTATTGCCATAAACCGAAACAATTCATATTCAGTCAGCCTCTCGGGGTCTTCGAGTCCATCAATAAATATTCTCGCTACGTCTTCGTTTTCAATGAGCAAGCTTCTAATATTATCGTAACTGTAGTAACTAGCTTCTATCGCCAGCTTCTTTTCGCTAACTCTAGAAGCTCTTATTTGGATCGCGAGGTAAACGACAGAGACTATTACGGCAGCTGCTCCGATCAATTCCCCAAAGGCACCTATCGCATCCCAGTTCATGATGCAGCACTATCCACATAACACCCAGTTAAGCGGCGAAGACGCCGAGGATCAAAATGTGATTCACATTTTGACCGCAGGTGCTTCGTCCGAGTGAGCCCTTGGGCGAACGACTTCAACTGCATGTTATGTTTCGCCCTCCTTATCGGCGGATAATCTGTCCATCAACGCTGCCAAAAGTCTAGCTCGCTTGTCACCGTCAGGCTCACCGCTAGCAAATATCATTATGTGTATAGTCTCACCAAAACCGGCATTCCCAATGGTCGCTACTACCTTTGTACCTTTTTCTAAGAAGACATAAAAAGCAGGTTCGCCTTGGGTAAGATACATCATGCTCTCAGAGTCTTTTACTCTGGCGGAGTAGCCAAACACCTGCCCAATCTCAACTACCCGTCCTGCCATAACGCTTGCATCCAAGCCGGGATGGAGAATCTGCTCTCTCAAAGCCGGAGATTCACCGCTACACGAAGCAGTCAGAATGACGACTGCCGCGAGAACGCTACGAAGGAACATAACACCCAGTTAAGCGGCGAAGACGCCGGAGCGCAAAATGTGATTCACATTTTGTGTGGAGGTGCTTCGTCCGAGCAGCCGAAGGCTGCGGCTTCAACTGCATGTTATGTGCCCGACCCAATTTCAACAATTCTCCATAATATCGGAAGGAGAATAATAGCGATGCCAACCACCACTCCTACTCGTAACAATCGGTGCGCTGAAACAATTAGTTTAGATAGTGTTTCATCCTTGATCTCTCGATCGCATTCGCTCGACCAAAGTGCGTTTAGGAAACTGATGTCCGAATATAGCTGGTACACGTTCTGGTACTTTGTGCCAAATACATCTGCATCATTATCGTTTGAGAATTCTGCAATGGCTCTTAGTCTACGTAAATAGACAATCACGAAGATACCTATGGACGGGACACCGAGTAAGAACCCCAATGCCAAGATAGTGCCCATGCTCAGTCTGGCTCCGGCACATAACACCCAGTTAAGCGGCGAAGACGCCGGAGCGCAAAATGTGATTCACATTTTGTGTGGAGGTGCTTCGTCCGAGCCTGCGTAGCAGGCGGCTTCAACTGTATGTTAGGCGGATTCACTCGATCTCCAAATGTGACTAAGTGTCGCATAGAAAACTATTCCACCGTAGATCACCCCCCAAACTAAGCCCAAAGCAAGAAACGCTTCAGCCATATCTAGAACCACGGCGACAGGTACACTCACTAAATGATAGAGCACACCTACAATGATGGTAGTTCTGGTAAGGACCGGAAGCTCGATAGCAAAATTGTGCTTCCTCGTCTTTACAACCATCACGCCGATCACACCGAGCACAGACAAGCTCCAACCCGTGAGAGAACCTATCCAAATATGGTCAGCATCTAAGCTAGTTTTATGTAGCGCCAGTGGAAGAAGCGCGAAAAGGAGGACAGAAAAGGTCAGATATAGAAGAACACCTATTCGAGTTACAGCACCTTCCGACCAACCTGATTCTGGTCTTTGAAACGCGGCGACGAGACCGCTGAAACCCGCAAGAGTTATTGCAACTTCAGCGATGGTCGAGAAGAACTCGGTATCCATATCCGCCTAACACCCAGTTAAGCGGCGAAGACGCCGAGGATCAAAATGTGATTCACATTTTGACCGCAGGTGCTTCGTCCGAATGAGCGTAGCGAATGACTTCAACTGCATGTTATATGCCGCCTCCACCATAAACAAAAATTACTACAACGGTATTGATCAATAGTCCTACTAGCCCTAACTGTATACCTGTCAGAAGACGACGCAAGCATCGTTGACGATGAAGTGATCCGTCTTCGGTTAGATTTCGCCCAGTGAATATGGCGGTATACCAAGATGCGCTCACAGATGTAGAGGTCTCTGAAGAGTCATGTTCATTGAGCATCTGATAGTAAGGCACTACGGCCGAGAGTATGACCACCGCACCCAAGATAAGGGCAAAAATACCTATGTATTGAAGATACGCCATCTGCCAATACTCTTAGGCATATAACACCAAGTTAAGCGGCGAAGACGCCGGAGCGCAAAATGTGATTCACATTTTGTGTGGAGGTGCTTCGTCCGAGCCTGCGCAGCAGGCGGCTTCAACTTCATGTTATGCGTCATCCCCACTGCATCCAATCATCTTGGTAGGATCAACAGGATTTATCGATGAGATTTTCCAGATGGACGAATCCTTGCCTACGGTGTAGAGAACTGAGCCGGGTCGCCTGGCGCCATCCTCAAAGATTCGGACGTAACGAACGCTAACTAAGGCAAAGTCTTCCCTAAGCTGACAGTTGGCCGTCTCAACAATCTCGCTCCGAACCCAACCGGCTTCCTTCAATCCAGCGCGTAAGCGTTCAAATTGCTGCGCCAAAGCTGCTCCAGATAGATGAACAGGATGTTGATCTGCCGGATTCAGCACCATCTCAGAGAACCAATACTCCGCTCCCACTACCTGCATATCCGCGCCAGAGTTAAACGCGGCGATGTAAGCTGTTACTCGCTTAATCGGTGTTTCACTGGCAAAGGTAGGTAATGAGAAGAGGAATACAAAAGCCGCCACGGCCATTCGCACTGACGCATAACACCCAGTTAAGCCGCGAAGACGCCGAGGATCAAATTGTGATTCACAATTTGACCGCAGGTGCTTCGTCGGAGTGCCGGAGCCCGCAGGGCGGAGAAACGACTTCAACTGATTGTTAGACGCCGCCTCTTTCATCTCGAACTTTCCTCATCTCATTAAATAGATATTCTAGTGACGATCCAAACTCGGTTTCGTCTAAACGAATTTCCTCTGCATATGCATCAGTTAGTGCATCAGGCTTCGGATATCTCGCATACGCTTTTTCGAAAACCTCTCCGAACTCCTGACTATCCACCCTAGCCGATAGTAAAACCTCATCTCTAATACTGCTACCCCACTCGATTACAGCTAACCGCTCTGGCGTAAGCTTCCGTGACTTTCTCAGTTCGTCAGAAGTAACGACTCGATATCCTTCATCCGACATAAGCGCACATAGGCGTATAACACCCAGTTAAGCGGCGAAGACGCCGAGGATTCAAATGTGATTCACATTTGAACCGCAGGTGCTTCGTCCGAGCGAATGAAATGAGCGGCTTCAACTGCATGTTATGCGTCTCGCGCTGAAATTGCCGGTTTTGGCATCCAACTAGGATTACCGGATAAGCGCAAATTTATGTGCTCGTAGAGTGTTGGCGAGAAATTTCCATCTCTCCCATCCCACCATTCTCGAACAAATTCATACTGTAGATAACCTAGAATGGCTCTTTCACAATTCTCCCAACAGCGTTCCGAGACCATTCCATTCTCGTACTGATCGAAGACTCCTTGTGCAATTGTACAAAACTGAGCGATCTTCCATAGGAAACGACCTTTATCTGTTTCGGTAGCTTCGCCATTTGCGACCCTGTCCCAGGTTTTCTGGAGTTCAGCATCGTTCACCCAAGATTCAAACCACTCCTGTTCCATATTCGTGATTTGTAATTCAGATGATGTCCGGGTTGCAACTGCACTAAGCTTAATCTGGGCTGCGAGATAAAATAATGTGGCAAGAACCGAAATCGCACCTAAAACTTCTCCTACAGCACTAATCGCTTCCCAGTTCACGCGAGGAGGCTCCTTGACGCATAACACCCAGTTAAGCGGCGTGGACGTTCTGGCGCTGAGATTGCGATAGCAATATCAGTGACAGGTTGCCACGTCCGAAGGAGGAGCGAAGCGACGAGTGACTTCAACTGCATGTTATGCGTCGCTTTGATGAAGCATAGAATCTACCCACTTCATATAGTCAGGGTCATAAGATGTTCTGACTCGAGACCAATATCTTCTGGCAAATTCCGTCGACGCAAAACCATCTTCTAAGAACCAAATAGAATTACTATCAAGTGTCTCCATAGGTAGATTGCCAGACTTGGCAAGGAAATATATACCCTCGAATTGCCGATGCAACCCGGAGAGGAAAGCAGCGCATCGATTGGCTTCTTCAAGAGAAAGCTCCTTGTTATCAAGTACCTTCTGCAGAACCAAGGGCATGTAAGGTGAGTTGAAGATGCTTTCTGATAGCGCACGGCTTTCAGCCGCGGCCATTTGTCGAATACTCGCTTTCATCGAATACTTCGCCTGCCTGACCTGCACTGCCAAGTAGATGATCGTGATAAGTACAGCTATTCCGCTGACGAGCTCTCCAACGGCACCAAGCTCTTGGATCGTCATTTGATCTCCGTAGACGCATAACACCCAGTTAAGCGGCGAAGACGCCGAGGATCAAAATGTGATTCACATTTTGACCGCAGGTGCTTCGTCCGAGTGACGGAGCCCGAAGGGCGGAGGAACGACTTCAACTGCATATAGTTGTCCCGCTCCAAGATCATTGCAGTCTCCTGTGAAGTTCATGGAACATGCTTCTACTGGCTACGAACACTTTTAACTGCAAGACATCTAGATGTTCTTAACAAGCAATTCGAGCCAGTAGAAGTTCTCACTCAAAACGCATACTCAGGGAACGTCCGCACGACTTTCTATAAGCACTGCGACGAGTGAGATCCGCACATTCCAACTGTAATCTAAACCGGGAGTATTCAAGATGAAAGCACTTTGTCTCAACGATTACGCACTCGTCATCGGTATCGACTGGGCCGACCAAAAACACGATATCTGTGAACTTGATCTCGATAATGACACGCATCACCACACAGTCATTTCAAGTCGGCCAGATGCTATTCAGCAATGGTGGCGCGAACTACAACAACGGTTCCCAGATCAACAGCTTCTGGTTGTCTGTGAACTGAAGAAAGGTCCTCTGGTGAATGCGCTGCTGAAGTACCCCAACCTCACACTGGTACCAGTACACCCTGCAACCTTTGCGCGTTATCGCAAAGCCTTCCAGCCCAGTGGCGCAAAGGCTGATGCCTCTGATGCGAAACTGCTCGCTGAAATGGTGGTGACGCACCTGGATAAGTTCTCTGCCATAGAACCGGCATCACCCTGTGTGAGAGCCCTGACGCAACTGGTCGAGTCTCGACGCAAGCTGGTTCAGGACCGTGTTGATTTAACCAACTCTCTCACCTGGCACCTGAAGAACTACTACCCCCAGGTGCTTGATTGGGTCAGCGAAAAAGACTCCTACCTGTTCCTCGACTTCATTGAGAAATGGCCGACGTTAGAACATGTGCAGCGAGCACGTAAGCAGACCCTTATCAACTTTATGCACCAGCACAACATCAGAAACGAAGACCTCATCACACGGCGTATCGAGGCGATCAAGCAGGCCGTTTATCTGACGAGAGATGAAGGTGTTGTCGAACCCAACCGGTTCATGTCAGAGACACTCTGCAAACAGCTCAGAGTGCTGATGCAGGCGATTGAACAGATCGATCAGCAGATCAAGACACGGTATGCCACGATGGCTGACCGTAAGATCTTCGACAGCCTGCCAGGTGCAGGCGCACAACTCTCGCCAAGATTGTTTGTTGCCTTTGGGACAGACCGGGCGCGCTATCGGGATGCGAGCGAGCTGCAAAAGTACAGCGGCATCGCCCCGGTAATCGAAAGTAGTGGCAATAAATCCTGGACGCATTGGCGCTACAACTGTCCGACGTTTATTCGCCAGACCTTTGTCGAATGGGCGGGCCAAACCGTTCGATTCTCGTTCTGGGCGCGTGCTTACTACGATCAACAAAAGCAAAAGGGTAAACCGCACAACACCATCATTCGCTCGCTTGCTTTCAAGTGGATCCGGATCGTCTTCCGCTGTTGGCAGGAGGGGGTGCCTTACGATGAGGCAAAGTATCTGCAGGCGCTTAGAGAGCGAGGTTCACCACTGCTTAAGTACGCTGCTCAAAGCTGAAAAAACTGGTTGCGGGACAACTCAGGGTGCCTTGTTATGTGCCGGATCCACTAACCACTTCCTTTTCGATAAGTTCCTGAAAGGGTTCCGAGTACCTCCATTTTTCAGCGGCCCACCAATCAATAAAGAAGCTGCTTGTGGTCAGTACCGCAATAAGTGATCGTTTCAGATTCAAAAAATTGAAATCGTCTGCGGACCCTTCGAGATATAGATGATAAGCCTTGTCGTTCACTGTCAGCATGCGTATGAAATAAACCACAAGGATCATCGATTCTTCGTCATCTAGTTGAATGCCCGCGGCATCCTTCAAATACGCGGCTCTCAACGTCGGCTGCGTCTGGAGTTCTCCTGTCATCGCAATCCATTCGCCATAGATAGAGTTTAGCGCTTGATTCTTTAGCGCGCTGGTATTCTGTTTTAGCTGGCGCAGTAGAAGAACAAGGGTCACAAGAACTGCAATGGCACCTAGTACCTCTCCTGTAGCACCGATTGCTTCCCAGTTCATGCGAATACTCTAGGCACATAACACCCAGTTAAGCGGCCAAGGCGTTCTGGCACATGGGTTGCGTATGCAAGCCAGGTGACAGGTTGCTTGGTCCGAGTGAGCGGAGCGAACGACTTCAACTGCATGTTATACGTACCCTTGCTCGAACCTTCTCGCCAGTCGCCAATGGACTGAGAAGAAAGCGATACAGATAAATAGGGCTATGCTACACCTTATTAGGCTCTGTTTTGCTAGCACCACATGCTGCGCATTGTCACTGTTGAAGGGTGGAGTCACGACAGCAGTCGCTCCATCTACGGTGTTACCCTGAAACTGCGTTTCGATGTTGGCGTATGGATTTGTCAGGTCAGGAAAGTTTATCTGAACAAGATCATATAAGCCTATTGCAAGAAAGATCGCTGCAGCAAACAACGAAGTGAAACAGACAGCTAATGCGTAGATCTGAAACGGTCTTTTGGATTGCTCGCTAGTCATCGGGACGTATAACAACATAGTATCCAGCAAAAATGCTGGATAACCCGGGAAACGTAAAAAAAACCCTTACCAATCAACACGATAACTTTGTCCTCTTTAGAAACTCACTCAGTGTTGCGGGATAACCAAAAGAAAAGACGCATAAGTGCGAGATAGTTCCTGCAACTAGAGTGAATTTGCAGCCTAACAAGGTCAGTCTCCCACACAATGTTGGTCATTACTCTAGCACCGCTTCAATCTCGCGCCTACAGACTCACAGAGAGCCTTTGGCTTCAATACTCCCATGAAGATATTGCAGCTGCTAAGAGAAGCCATTCGCGTAAGAAACTATAGTCACCGAACTGAAAAGTCCTACGTTCAGTGGGTAAAGCGATTCATCCGCTTTCACAACGTCCGCCATCCGCAGGAGATGCATGATCAGGAGGTCGTGGAATTTCTTACCTACCTTGCCGTCCAGCGCCAGGTGTCACCCAGCACACAGAATCAAGCGCTGAACGCATTAGTTTTCTTTTACCGCTGGGTGATGGAAGCACCACTCGGTGATATTTCCGCGTCCACGCGGGCTAAAAAACCTTTAAGACTTCCGGTCGTTCTAACTAGAGACGAGGTCTTTAGGATTCTTTCCAATCTTGAAGGTCAGCATCGCCTGGTGGCCGCATTGCTCTATGGATCCGGTTTGCGATTAATGGAATGCCTCTCATTGCGCACCAAGGATCTTGACTTCAGCTACCGTTGCATCTTGATACGCAATGGCAAAGGGCAAAAAGATCGAGTGGTCGCAATGGCAGGCGCCGTCATCGAACCGCTCCGACAACACTTGTTCTACGTTAATGAATACCACCAGCGTGATCTGGCCAATGGCTACGGAGATGTTTATCTGCCAGTCGCACTCGCCAGAAAATACAAATCTGCTTCCAGCAGTTTCGGTTGGCAGTATGTGTTTCCCTCTAAAAGGCTGAGCATCGACAAACGCAGCGCCATCAAACGCAGGCACCATGTACACGAATCCGTTTTTCAGAAGGCGTTCAGAAACGCAGTGGTCCGAACAGAAATGACCAAGAACGCAACGCCACACACGCTAAGACATTCCTTCGCAACACACGCGTTAGAAAATGGTCTGGACATCAGAACAGTTCAACAACAACTAGGGCACGCGTCTCTGGAAACAACTGAAATCTATACCCATGTGTTGAAACGCGGCGGGCAGGCAATCCGCAGTCCTTTGGACGATTTATTCCCTGCTAACGAATCGGCAAACCTGGCGCGCTCAGAGCACCCTTCACAGTGAACTCATCGCGCACCCTTGCCCGTTATAAATTTATTTTTGAAAAAAAGTCTGAACAACTGCACTTAGCCGGCATCGCAAAGTGCCATTAACACGAATATCATGACCCGGAACGCATAACCAATTCATCTCATTATGGCCGCTTCAAAAGATATCCAGGTCGCAGTGATCGGCGCCAGTGGCGTCGTCGGTCGCGCCCTGCTCGAACACCTGATGCAGTCTGATATCCCATCGATTGGTTTATCGCGCAGACCCCCGGCAGATCTGCCTGGAGCAAATTTCGTCCCACTTGATTTACAAGATACCGAGTCGTGTCGTGCCCTTGCGGCATCGACCCTGCAAGAAACCACCCACATCGTTTACACCGCACTCTACGAGAAACCTGGTCTGATTCGCGGTTGGCATGAAGAAGATCAGATGCAAACAAATCTGACAATGCTGAAGAACCTGCTTGAGCCGATACAACGCAGTTCAAAGATACGGCACGTGACCCTCTTGCAGGGGACCAAAGCTTACGGCGCACACGTCGCGCCAATGAAGATTCCCGGCATCGAAGCTGAACCCCGACACTCGCACAAAAATTTCTACTGGCTGCAGGAAGACGCGCTTCAGGATTACTGCAAAAGGAACAGTTGGACTCGTACCATCTGGCGACCCCAGGTGATTTTCGGGCACGCCTTACACGCCCCAATGAATATGTTGGCAGCAATTGGTGTTTACGCGGCGCTGCAAAAAGAAAAAGGTTTGCCGCTTACCTATCCCGGCGGACCATCCGGTGTATCTGAGGCGATTGATGCCGACCTGCTGGCGGCGGCTATTGCGCATAGCTTAGACAATCCTGCTTTTGCTGATGAGACCTTTAATATCACCAATGGTGATGTATTCCGGTTTCACGATCTGTGGCCTGCGCTGGGGGATATTTTTAAGATGCCGGTTGGCGAGCCCGCCAGGCAGCCGCTTGCTCAAAACTTGTATGAAGATGAAGCAACCTGGCAGGCCGTCGTTAAGAAGCACAACCTGCAGCCCTATAGCATCCGCGAACTGGTCGGTGATTCTTTTTACTATGCGGATGCATTGTTAAACACCCACAGCGAGATTGCGCCGCCCCCCGCTTTGCTCAGTACCATCAAGCTGCGCAAAGCCGGGTTTCATGACTGCATCGATACAACAGCCATGTTTCGTCGGTGGTTCACTAAATTGGCCGCGCTACGGGTACTGCCTTAATCCTCATAGATGCCTTCTTCGCCGTAGCGGTCAGAGGCGCCAGGACCGTTCTCACCGAGCCTGCCTGAATCGCCAAAGTGACCCTTGCCCGGTACATAGTTGAATTCAACGCGAATGCCGTCAGGGTCTTCAAACAAGATAGAATAGTAACCGGGCGCAAAGTGCGAACCGTCCTCGGGTCCATGCACGAAATGGATATCGGGGAACTCGGTAGAGATATAGTGATAGATAGCATCAATATCCTCGTTGCTGCGGCCGCGAAAGCAAAAGTGATGCAACCCACTGGTATCCTGGTCAAACCTGACGTGCTTTTTGTCGGCCGGGGCTTCGCGAATAAGCACGCCGGTTCGACTGCCAATGCAATAGAGCGTGGTTTCGTTCTTAACCAGCGTTTTCATTTCCAGAAAGTGGCAAAGGCCCTCCCAAAACGGCATACACCGCTCAATGTCATTCACAGTCATCTGGATATGGGCGATGCCATTAACTTCCACGGTCATGGTGCTTCCTTTTGATTACTAAGATGGGTGCAAATAATGCCTGAAACTTTAAACCCCTGTCATCGGTAACATAGAATGCACGGCATGCTTCGCTTCATCACCAGTCTGACACCCGCACATTGGGTGCTGTTAACCATCGGGCTGGTCGCTACCGCCTACGGACTGTATCTGGAGCCATCCAGTAATCAGTTGCGCCCGGCGCCACCGATAACACCCGGCGCATCGACGCCAGCAGCTGAGCCGACGGCACAACAGCCAACAGAAACCCGCAAAAGCGCACCAGTAACCCAGGCACCGATCGTCCGCGATGGCATCACCTATGACGGTATCTTTTCAGATGCCTTATCTGGCAAGGGCACCCTTACCTGGCCCGACAATCAGGTTTATCGAGGAGACGTGGTCGAAGGCCTGCCGCACGGTAAAGGCAATATGCTGTTCAACGATGGCAGATCCTATACCGGAGAAATGCGCAACGGCCATCTCCACGGTATGGGTGAACTCCATTGGCCAGATGGCAGCTTTTATCGGGGCGAGTTTACCAACGATGTGGTTACCGGTGAGGGTGACTACACCTCAGCAACGGGTGACCGCTTCGAGGGCGAGTTCATGAACGAAAAGCCACATGGGCAGGGCACCTTATCTATGAATAGTGGCGACATCTATATGGGTGAGGTCAGATATGGGGTGATTGAAGGGGAAGGTACCCTGGCCTTTACTGACGGCAGTATTTACCAGGGAAACTTTGTCGGCGGGCGTATGCATGGCAAGGGCCAACGGAGCTGGCCCGATGGCAATACTTACGAGGGCGAATTCAAAAACGATAACTTTGACGGTTATGGCACGGCGACCTTCGCCAACGGCATCACACATGAGGGAGAGTTCCGCGCTGGTAAGCCACAAGGCGAAGGCAGGCGCCGCTGGCCGGATGGCAGCATTTACCGTGGCTACTGGGAAGATGGTCGACGCGAAGGTCGTGGCGTCATGACATTTCGCAACGGCGACCGCTACGAAGGCGAATTTGTTAAGGGTCAGATGCACGGATTGGGTCTTTGCATCAACGATGGCAAAGAGACACGCTGCAGCTTCTTCAATGGGGAACGACTCGACTGATCTCTGTTATTCTGCCGTTTTTAGCACGGCAGATTTATTATGAAGATCGGTACTTTTTCCACCTTTATGTCACCCACCTGCACGCCTGAGGTTATCGGAGATTTTGGTCGACGTGCGGAAGCGATTGGCCTTGATTCAATCTGGATGGGCGAACACGTTGTGCTGTTTGATAAAACGTCCACACCCTACCCCGGTTCAAAAGATGGCAAGCTACCGGTGCCTGCGGGCGGCGGCATGCTGGATACGGTGGCAACTTTCGGCTATCTGGCCGCCTGCACCAAAACACTGAGGTTCGGGACAGGCATCACACTGCTGCCGCAGCGAAATCCCATTTACACCGCAAAAGAATTTACAACACTGGACTGGTTGACCGGTGGTCGCATCGACTTTGGTATTGGCGTCGGCTGGTGCGAAGAGGAGGTGGTTGCCGCCGGCTATGAATTCTCGAACCGCGGTAAACGCTGCGATGAAATTCTTGAGATGCTGAAGCTTCTGTGGACCGAAGAGGTTGCCGAGTATCACGGCGAGTATCATGAGCTGGCTCCCTGCCGCATGGACCCGAAGCCGGTGCAAACGCCGCATATCCCAATTATTGTTGGCGGGCACAGTAAGGCAGGGCTAAAACGTGCCGCTACCTATGGCAATGGCTGGTACGGCTTCCAATTAGATATTGAGCAGACCGCGCAGGTTTTTGAAGCACTGGATCAGGCACTTGCAGCGGCCGGGCGGACCAGGGAGGGCTTTGAACTGGTGATCACACCACCTTATGAGGTGACCACAGACATGGTTCACGCCTACGAAGCCCTGGGGGTTGATCGGCTGATTGTGCATCTGGGGTCCCAGAAGGCCGAGCGAATTGATAGCCGACTCAAAACGCTGGAGCGGCTTGTTGAGGCAGCTGCTTGAAAACCTTCGACTTTATTATCGTTGGCGGTGGGACTGCCGGTTGCGTGCTGGCCAATCGGCTGACGGCGGGCGGCAAGCACAACGTCTTGCTGTTGGAAGCGGGCAAAAAAGACAACTACTTCTGGATCAATATCCCGGTGGGTTATCTGTTCACTATCGGCAACCCGCGCACCGACTGGTGTTATGAAACCGAACCTGACCCGGGGTTGAATGGCCGCAGCATCGGCTATGCCCGAGGCAAGGTCCTTGGCGGCTGTTCATCCATTAACGCCATGATTTACATGCGTGGTCAGCGCAGTGACTACGATCACTGGGCACAGCTTGGCAACAAAGGCTGGGGTTGGGATGACGTGCTTCCTGTATTCAAACGCTCTGAAGACTATCAACACGGTGCCGATGAATTTCACGGCAGCGGCGGTGAGCTTCGGGTAGAAGAACGCCGGGTCAACTGGGAGATTCTGGATGCCTGGCGGGATGCCGCCGAGGCCTGCGATATCCCAAAGATCGAAGAGTTCAACCGGGGTGATAACTTTGGTAATGCCTATTTTCAGATGAACCAGAAACGCGGCAGTCGCTGGAGCGCGGTCAGGGCTTATCTCGATCCGATTCGTGATCGCCGCAATCTGACGATCATTACCGAGGCCCACGTCCAGAAGCTGGTAATGAAAACTGATGATCAGGGCCAACGTTGTCATGGTATCGAAGTTAAGACGCCACAAGGTCTGGAGACCTTTGCGGCCAGTCGCGAGGTCCTGCTGTCTGCCGGCGCAGTGGGTTCGCCGCAGATCTTGCAGCTTTCCGGTATTGGTGCACCCGATCTGTTGGCATCACGAGAAGTTAAGGTCGCCCACGCACTACCCGGTGTCGGGGAAAACCTGCAGGATCACCTGCAGGTCCGGACCATTTACAAGGTTGATAACACGGTCACCTTGAACCAGCGCGTACATTCAATCTTCGGACTTGCCGCCATGGGGCTTGAGTACTTTCTGTTAAAGAAGGGACCCCTGACGATGCCGCCATCGCAGTTGGGGGCTTTCGCCAAGAGCGATGAGCACCAGCCAAGCGCCAACATTGAATGGCATGTGCAACCGCTGTCACTGGATAAGTTCGGTGAACCGCTGCACAAGTACAATGCCATCACGCCGTCGGTCTGCAATCTGCGACCGAGCAGTCGGGGACACATCCGCATTAACAGCAATCGACCGGAGGACTACCCGGCCATCAAGTTGAATTACCTGTCTACTGAAGAAGATCTGAACGTCGCGGTCGCTGGCCTTAAGTTTACGCGCAGAATCATGGCCTCAGCGCCGATGCAGCCATTCGCTCCGCAGGAATTGAAACCCGGCCCCGACATCGTTTCTGATGAGGATTTACAGCGCGCCGCCGGCGATCTGGGGACAACAATTTTTCATCCCGTCGGGACCTGCAAAATGGGCCAGGACGCGATGGCGGTTGTTGATGACGAACTGCGGGTACACGGCGTTAGGGGGCTGCGTGTTATCGACGCATCAGTGATGCCAACAATCACATCTGGAAACACCAACGCACCCACTGTGATGATTGCGGAGAAAGGTGCCGAGTTCGTGCTGGGGGATTGCCGCGCTTAAACCCGGGCAAGACACCTCATTCCGAACAAGCCACCTCATCCCGAGCACAGCCACCTCATCCCGAGCACAGCCGAGGGATCTCATCCCGCTAACCTCTCGAGGTCTCTCCGCTTCGGTCGAGACGAGGGCGGTGCAAGCAACCCTCATCCCGAGCGCAGCCGAGGGATCTCAGCCCGCTAACCTCTAAAGATCTCTCCACTTCGGTCGAGACGAGGGCGGTGCAAGCAACCCTCATCCCGAGCGCAGCCGAGGGATCTCATACCGCTAACCTCTAAAGGTCTCTCCGCTTCGGTCGAGACGAGGGGGGTGCAAGCAACCCTCATCCCGAGCGCAGCCGAGGGATCTCATACCGCTAACCTCTAAAGGTCTCTCCGCTTCGGTCGAGACGAGGGCGGTGCAAGCAACCCTCATCCCGAGCGCAGCCGAGGGATCTCATACCGCTAACCTCTAAAGGTCTCTCCACTTCGGTCGAGACGAGGGGGGTGCAAGCAACCCTCATCCCGAGCGCAGCCGAGGGATCTCATACCACTAACCTCTAAAGGTCTCTCCACTTCGGTCGAGACGAGGCTTAATCGAGTGAAGTGAGTTCCTCAGACAAGTCCCAGAGCTTCTTTCGCAACTCAGCATCATCCGCCTGACTTGAGTATTCTGCGGGTTCACACTGGTCATAGTAGGCACCAGTAACCTCAGCCAGTGCCGGGTCGCTGGCCAACATAATGTTCGTCTGGGCACCCTTCTCCGGTGCGATGAACATCAGCCCGATAATCTTGCGAATCAACCAGGGCAGATCCCGCACAATATCCGTCGCGACCGCACCCGGGTGCAGCACGTTCGAGGTAACGCCGGTTCCCTCCAGCCGCTTCGCAAGTTCAATCGCAAACAACACGTTGCAAAGCTTGGAGCCGTTATACGCCTCCTGACTGTTATATTTGGGGTAACCGCGAATAGCATCAAAGTTAACACTACCTTTCTTGTGCAACATCGATGACACCGTAATCACGCGCGCTGGCGTACTGGTCTGCAATCTGCCCAGCAGCAGGTTGGTCAACAGAAAATGGGACAGGTGATTAACGCCGAATTGCATTTCGAAACCATCATCAGTCTTCCGCTGCTTGGGTGGAAACACCCCGGCGTTATTCAGCAGCACATCGAGTCGGTCGTACTGGTCCAGGAAAGTCGCGGCGAGATCACGAACGCTCTGCAAATTGCCTAGCTCAACCGGTAAATTCACCGCAGGCACCCTGGCGCCTGCATTGATTGTCGTAAGCGCGGCGGCTGTCTTGTCGGTATCACGACAAGCAAGCACCACTTGAGCGCCCTGTCTGGCAAGCTCACTGGCAGTCACCAGGCCGATGCCGCTATTACCCCCTGTTATCAATACAATTTTGCCGTCCATAAGCTTCTCCTTATTCTGGTCTTATCAATTCTCAGTTAGTCGCCGCCAGCTTCTTCTCAAAATCTGTACGGGTGCGGATATCTATGGGTACTGCCAGATAGCGCCGCAAGGTCTCCGCAGACAGTTTGCCGTGCGCATCCTGAAAGAACTTTGCCAGCGGCAGGCGATCCCCCTCGTAGGGAGACCAGGCCAACTCGTCACCTGCTGCGAGGCTGCCAGGCTCAAGCACCCGGCAGTAAGCACCGGAACGGCCGGCCTGCATAAATTTCTTCGCGAAGTGTTTGTCCGCCATCCGCGCGGCCAGGGTACTGCAGGGAATACGGGGCGCGGCAATCTGCAGCGATATCGCATCGGAAAACAACACATCGCCAACGCAGATCTCATTGAGGTCAATCCCGCTTACGGTCAGATTTTCACCAAAGGTCCCTGCGGGCACCGCTTTACCCAATTGTCGGGCCCAAAACTCGTAGTCTTCAACGCTATATAGGTACACCGCCTGATCAGGTCCACCGTGATGGCGGGTATTGCACACGGCATCACCTGTCAGCCCGAGCTTGCCAATGGCGACAGCACCGGTACACGCCTCCTTAAAAATACCTGTCTTCAGTTCTTTGCCGCCAACCAGCAAAGGGGTTCGGCGGCCGATATTGATCTGTTCTACTCTCATAAGGGTGAAGTATGCGCTATTTGTTGCGCCAGTTAATCAGTGAATAGCAGGAATATAACACTGTCCAATTATTCCATTAAAGGAAGCCGCAGCCACTGGTATCTTGCGCGCTCAACTTCATCCTAGATAGAGGAATTCACCATGCCTGGCTACCTTCAGGAAATCGAGAAAATCAATGGCCTGTGCGGCAAGCACGGCGATGCCTGGAACGGTATCAGCCCTGAGTACGCCGCCCGCATGCGTCTGCAGAACCGTTTTAACTCTGGTCTGGATATCGCCCAGTTCACAGCCGACATCATGCGTAAGGATATGGCCGACTACGATGCCGATCCCGCCAAGTACACCCAGTCACTCGGCTGCTGGCACGGCTTTGTTGCGCAGCAAAAGGCAATCGCCATCAAGCGTCATCGCGGTACGCTCGACAAAAAATACATCTACCTGTCTGGCTGGATGGTTGCTGCACTGCGCAGTCAGTTTGGGCCACTGCCCGATCAGTCAATGCATGAAAAAACCAGCGTACCTTCGCTGATTTCAGAGATTTACACTTTCCTCAAGCAGGCCGACGCGGTTGAACTCGAGCGCCTGTTCTCAGCCCTGGACGACGCCCGTGATGCAGGCAACGCTGCCGAAGAGAAATCACTGATCGATCAGATCGACAACTTCGAAACACACGTGGTGCCAATCATTGCCGACATCGACGCCGGTTTCGGTAACGAGGAAGCAACCTATCTGCTGGCCAAGCAGATGATTGAAGCTGGTGCCTGCGCCATCCAGATCGAAAACCAGGTATCTGAAGTTAAGCAGTGTGGTCACCAGGCCGGTAAGGTCACCGTACCTCACGAAGTCTTCCTGGCGAAGATTAATGCGATTCGCTATGCGTTCCTGGAACTGGGTATCGAAAACGGCATTATCGTTGCTCGTACTGACTCACTGGGCGCGGGCCTGACACAGATGGTGCCGGTTTCCAAAGAAGAAGGCGATCTCGCTAGTCAGTACAACAGTTTCCTTGAAATTGAAGAAGTTCACGACGTTGCTGAACTCAAAGAACACGACATCGTCTTCCATAAGAAGGACAAACTGGTTAAGCCGGTTCGCCTGGACAATGGCCTGTACGCATTCCGTGAAGGTACTGGCGTCGACCGTGTTGTGCTCGACTGTATCACCAGCCTGCGCCACGGTGCAGATTTGCTGTGGATCGAAACAGAGCGACCCAACGTTGCCCAGATCGCCGAGATGGTGAACCGTGTTCGCGAAGCTGTGCCCGATGCGAAGCTGGTCTACAACAACTCGCCGTCTTTCAACTGGACGCTGAAGTTCCGGGAGCAGGTTTATCAGGAAATGGTTGAAGCTGGTCAGGACGTTTCCAGCTATCCGAATCCTGCAGAAGATGCACTTGGCCTGATGAACGTCGAGCTCGATGATTCGGAACTCGCGCAGAAAGCTGATGCCCTGATCCAGTCTTTCCAGGAAGACTCTTCTCGCGATGCTGGTATTTTCCATCACCTGATTACGCTCCCGACTTACCACGAAACTGCGCTCGGCGTGGATACGCTGGCTGAGGGTTACTTCGGCGATGAAGGTATGCTTGCTTACGTGAAAGGTGTTCAGCGAACAGAAATTCGTCGCAAGATGAATGTCGTTAAGCACCAGGAAATGGCAGGTACTACCATTGGCGATCACCACAAAGAATACTTTGCGGGCGAAAACGCACTGCTTGCCGGCGGTAAAGACAACACCATGTCTCAGTTCGGCTAGGCAACTGACCTGCATACCGTATCCGGCGAGGTGTCGCCAGACACCTCGCGGATACGGCCTCAGGTAGCTCGACCAAAAGCACCATAGAAGGCCGCACCCGCGGCCTTTTTTATGCCCTTTCTTTAGCCCTGAAATCCCGCCACAATCTGAACCATGTATGACGTTATCATCGTTGGCGCCGGCAGTGCCGGGGCCACCATCGCCAATCGGGTGTCAGAGGACCCGAACTGCCATGTTCTTCTGATTGAAGCCGGACCTGACTACGCTGACATCAAGGCCACACCCTTTGACCTGGTTAACTCGCATAACAACTCGTATACCGCACACGACTGGGGCCATGACTACGAACCCACCCGAAATAGACCCGCGCCTTTTCCGCGCGGTAAGGTCGTCGGCGGCTCGAGTGCTGTAAACACAACCATTGCACTTCGAGGCATCCCCGAGGACTACAATGAATGGGCCACGCTCGGCTGCCCAGGGTGGGAATGGCAACATGTACTACCTGCCTTTAATCGACTGGAACGAGATCTCGATTTTGGTGACCGACCTTATCACGGAGACGCCGGACCCATCACGATCCGCCGATACCCCGAGCAGGAAATGGAACCACAACAGCAGGCATTTCTCGCCAGTGCCGAGGCACTGGGCTATCCCTACTGCGCTGATGCCAACGACCCTGACGACTGGGGCGCGGGTCCTCACCCGATGAATAAACTGGGGCAGCTGCGCATATCAACAGCGATCGGCTATCTGGCCCCTGCCAGGATTCGACCTAACCTTGAGATTCTGCCGGAAACGCTGGTCCGGCGGGTGCTGTTTCACGGTAAAAAGGCGACGGGTGTTGAAGTTCAAAGCGCCACGGGAGAAATAAGACCTATCGATGGCAAACTGATCGTGCTGTCGGCTGGGGCGATCAAGTCACCACAGATCCTGATGCTATCGGGTGTCGGCCCAAAAGCGCAGCTCGAGAAGATGGGCATCAGCACCATTGCAGATGAAGCCGGAGTCGGCGCAAATCTGTGCGACCATCCCGCTTTGTCGGTGGTCTGCGAGGTCAAAGATGGCGCTCTGATCGATCATGACGCACCTATCATTCAAACGATTCTGCGCTACACCGCTGAGGGTTCTCAGAAACGCAACGACTTACAAATAGAGCAGATCAGCTTCGCCGGTAAACGGGACGGTCCCGCGCTATTCAGCATCGCGGCCGTGCTCGAATATCAATACGGTCGAGGTGAACTCAGACTCAGGTCCAGTGACCCGCATGATCACCCGATCATTGATAATCGCTTCTGCGAAGATGAGCGGGATACACAACGATTGGTCCGATGCCTTCAAGATGCCCTGACCTTCACAACCCGCGGCGAACTAGCCGATATGATTGAGCGGATCACCTTTCCTGACCCGGCCAGAGGTCAGGATGATGAGACGCTTACCAGACTTTGTCAGCGGTTCGCGGGCAGCGGCTATCATCCCTGCGGCACGGTTAAAATGGGTGACGCCAAAGACCCCTATGCTGTGGTTAACCCTGACGGCGTTGCCCACAGACTCGACAACCTGATGGTCGCTGACGCCTCCATCATGCCTTTTGTGCCAAGAGCAAATACCAATCTGACCTGCATCATGATCGGTGAAAAAATAGCCGAATACCTGAGGACACAATCCCATTGAATGACGTAACAATTCGCAATATCCATATCCTTGATGGTCTCGGGGGTGAGGCCATCGAGGGAGACATCGGCATCAAGAACGGTCGCATCAATGAAGTCGGCCAGGCTAATGCCGGTGGCGTCGAAGTAGACGGGCAAGGCCAATACCTGGCCCCGGGTTTTATCGACACACATTCCCACGATGACGGCGCTTTCTTTAGACACCCCGGCATGGAATTCAAACTGGCACAGGGTGTCACAACCGTTGTTGCCGGCAATTGCGGTTTCAGTGCCATACCGATCGACCCATCTGTCGACCCCGGACGGGCCAGCGGCGGCATCCTCGCCGGGCTTGATGGCAGCTTTAGCGACCTCAATGGTTACTTTGAAGCGGCCATGGCAAAAGCCCCCGGAATCAACAATATGATGCTGGTTGGTCATAACACCGTTCGAACGCTGGTCATGGGCATGGAGAAGCGCGCGCCCACCACGGCTGAACTGACAGAGATGCAGAGCCATGTAGAAACGGCGCTGGAACAGGGTGCCTGCGGGTTTTCAACGGGTCTTGTTTACCGGCCCGGCCGCTGGAGCGATACCGATGAGGTGATCGCGTTAGCAAGCGCTGCCAAAACCCACGATGCGCTCTACACCACACACATGCGTAACGAAGGCGACCATTTACTGGATGCGGTCGAGGAGGCCTTACAGATTGGTCGCGAGAGCGACGTGCACCTGCACATCTCGCACCACAAATCGGCAGGTCCAGCTAATTGGGGCAAGGTCGGCCAGTCGCTGGCCAGGGTGGATACTGCACTGGCGGCCGGTCAGCGGGTCACACTGGATGTCTACCCATATACCGCGGGGAGTGGCCGCATGATCGAGTATTTTAATCTCGACAATATCAGCCGCGAGCTGGCCGAAGTGATCCGCATCGCCAGTTGCCCCGCATTTCGTCAGTATGAGGGCAGAATGCTCAAGGATATCGCCGCTGAGGAAAACGCGGATATCAGGGAACTTACTTTTCGTATTCTCACCGCACCAAAAGGTGACCGGACCATCTGCATCCAGTTCATCATCGACGAGCAGGACATCACAACAAACCTTACCTATCCGGACATGATGGTCGGCTCAGACGGCATACCGGACCTGAAAGGCAAACCTCACCCCCGGCTGTTTGGCACCTTCCCAAGAATTCTCGCAAAATACGTTCGCGAGGAAGGTATACTTACCCTTAATGAAGCCGTTAGACGAATGACCTCCCTGCCAGCGCAGGTTTTTGGCATGCAGGACCGAGGCCAGATTAAACCAGGATTCTGGGCTGATCTTGTGCTGTTTGACCCTGCGGCTGTTCAGGACCTCGCAACTTATGACCAACCCAAGACTGAGCCTGCTGGTATCTCCATGGTGATGATCAACGGTCAGATCGGCTTTAAAGACGGGGCACACTTATACGCCGGATCAGGCAGGATGCTTCGCTATCGACGCAGTGCCTACGGCGAAAATAACTAGGAGCAAACAATCATGCCTGACGCTTATATCACCGGTTTACTTGGCGGCATCTGCATTGGACTCGCTGCGGTCCTGCTGATGATCTCTATGGGCCGCATCGCGGGTATCAGCGGCATTTTTTTTAACACGCTGAAATCACCCATCACCAACGCCTGGGGCTTCGCCTTCATCGCCGGACTCGTCATAGGTGCATTTGTCTGTCATCAACTACTGGGCGTTACCGTGCCGTCATTTAGCTCACCGTTAATGCTCACACTGGCCGGCGGCTTCATTGTCGGGCTTGGCACCAAGCTAGGCAGTGGCTGCACCAGCGGTCACGGTATCTGCGGGATTGGCAGATTGTCGATACGCTCAATCATTGCAACCTGCACGTTTATGTTCTTTGGCTTTCTGACCGTCTATCTGAGACTCCACGGAGGTCTCACATGAACTATCTATTTGCACTGCTCTGCGGCGCCCTGTTTGGATTTGGCCTGGCCCTTTCCGGAATGACGGATGTCAGCAAAGTGATCGGTTTTCTGGATTTGTTTGGCAACTGGGATCCGACCCTGGCATTTGTGATGGGGGGAGGCCTGCTGGTCAGCCTGCCATTTTTTCAACTGGGTATCGGGAAATTGAAAGCACCCCTGACGGGCGGCGACTTCAGGTTGCCGACAAGGCAGGACATTGACGCCCGGCTCCTGATCGGCGCCGCGCTATTCGGTATTGGCTGGGGCCTTGTCGGTTTATGCCCGGGACCGGCAATCTCTTCCCTGGCGTACCTGAACCCGGATATTCTCTACTTTGGCCTCGCCATGGCGGCGGGGATGTTTGTCGCCGACCAGCTAGGCTGATCGGCGAGCACGGCTATATTCGCAGTGCCGCATCGAGTTCGATCACCCGGCCCGAAAGGTATTCGTTCTCCATGATAAAGCGCGCGGTATGAGCAACCTCTTCGGGTTCACCCAATCGCTTCAGGGGAATACCTGCAGCCATTTTTTCAAGCGCTTCCGGTTTCATGCTGGCGACCATTTCTGTGGCGATGAATCCTGGCGCAATTGCTGCCGCGCGAATACCATACCGCGCCAGTTCCTTCGCCCAGACTGTCGCCATCGCCGCGACACCTGATTTCGCTGCAGAATAATTGGTCTGCCCCATGTTGCCTGACTTGGAAATACTGGAGATGTTGATAATGCAGCCTTTGACACCCTTCTCGATCATGCGGGTTGCAGCTTCACGGCCACACAGGAAAACACCCGTCAGGTTAACGTCGATAACTGCCTGCCACTCCGCGAGGGACATCCGCTTGTCAATCGCACCGTCCTTCACCTTGATCAGCAACCCATCTCGCAGAATGCCGGCATTATTGATGAGTCCGTGGACTTCACCAAAATCCGCCTCTATGGCATCAAAAGCCGCAATCACATCATCTTCCTTGGCCACATTCGCCATGTAAGACTTCGCGCCACCGCCAGCGTCCTTGCAAAGCTGAACAGCTTCAGCCAAAGGCGCTTCGTTCAGGTCAATCAGCGCCAGGTTGGCACCCACCTTGGCGAATTCAATGGCCATCGCGCGACCCAGTCCCTGACCACCACCTGTGATCACAATCGTTTTACCTTTCAGATCCATCGTCTTCCCCACCTGTCCCGCTTAAAAACGCGCATCATACCTGCTTGCCTTTTCGCATACAAAATGGGGCAGCCGACTGCCGACTTGCAACCAGATGGTGCACTGCAAATCTTAACGATGACCAGCACCAGCCCTTAAAGCACCAGCCTGACAATGCGCAGGCCTGGCAGCAAGAGTTGGCACAAGGATTGCTCTATCTGCGCAGTACGACAATGAACGACATTTAGCGAGCCAAAGGAGCATGTCATGTCATTAGCAGCCACTACAGACGCTGCCGTAAAGCCGGAGTTCGGGGGACCTCACCCATGGCAAACATCGCCATGGGCGAGGCTGGTCCGAGCCACACTGAGACGTAAAGAGTACTTTCGTTGGACTGACCGCTATTGCACGTCAGTGACAGTCAAGGGTGCAGAGCACCTGGCGCAGTTGAACTCGCCGGCTATTTTTATTCCCAATCATCAGAGCCACATGGATACGCCGGTTCTGATGTCAGCCCTGCCATCAAGGATACAGAACAACCTTTACTTCGGCGCTGCCGCAGACCGTTGGTTCGTCAAGGGCAAGAAGAAACTGATTCTGCAGCCCTGGTACCAGTCGCTGGCCCTGGGCAATTTTCCTATCGTTAGAGGCGGTGGTTCCAAAACACTGGACTACGCCAAATGGCTACTGGATCAGAACTGTAACCTGTGTATTTTCCCTGAAGGTACCCGCGCAACGTCCAACGAACTCGGTCAGTTCAGGCACGGCGTCAGCATGCTGGCGCTGCAGAAGCAGGTGCCTATCGTACCTGTTGTCCTGAAGGGACTACGCGAGCTCAGACCCAAAGGCGCCAAGGCCGTCACACCTGGTCCGGTGAGTGTGACCTTCCTGGAACCGGTGCAACCAACGCTTGAAATGGGCGTTGAGGCCACAACGCAGCTGCTATGGGAACGCATGAACCGGGAATTCTTCAAGGAACTGACCTTTCCCGCTGCAAAAACCACCAAAGCTACAGATATCAAGCCTTCCCGATCATCAGAAGCCGCCTGACAAGCTGTCCAGACGCTGTTCATGGGCGTCTGGGCATTTGCACAATTGATCTAGCTCAATCAGAGCACATATGCCCTTTTAATTTAGTCCCTAATCTGCCTACACTGTAGTCTGCTACAAAATCGATAGATAAAAAGAGGGTTACAGCATGCTGCGTGACGTACATAGACAGCGTCTGGATAAGATCGAAGATCTTCGCGAAGACATTCTGAAAGGGGGCGATGAGGCCCAGGAACTTCGTAAACTACCAGACTGGATTGTCGAAAAACTCGTTGATGAAGGATTTTTCCGTTTTGCTCTGCCAACAGAGCTGGGCGGAGACAATGCAAGCTCGATGGAAACCATCGAAATACTTGAACACATGGCTGCGATTGATGCATCGGTCGCCTGGAACGTCATGCTCGGTTCGGAAATCAATGCCATGGCCGCTGGCGGCATGGATCCCGAGCTCGCTAAAGAGGTTTATCTCGACAACCCACGCGTTGTGATGTGTGGCGGCGGCGGGCCGGGCAGCACACCTCCCCGCGCCGAACGCCAGCCTGACGGCAGCGTTAAGGTTTGGGGTCAAACCACGTTTATTTCCGGTTGTCATAATGCGCACTACTGCTTTATGGGCGCGCCTCTGATGAAAGATGGTGAGCTTGAAACCGACGATGCTGGTAACCCAATCTTCAAGCTCTGGCTGCTGCCTCGTGATCAGTTCGAAATTCAAAGAACCTGGGACGTTGCCGGCCTGCGTGGCTCTGGTTCTGACGACGTCAAAGCGGATGGTGCCATCGTGCCTGCCAAGTTTGCTGAAGTAGATTTGTGGACAGTACCCGCACACTATCCTAACCCTGTCTATCGTATGCCAACCGCACTGCGACTCGCTTACAACAAAGCGGCCATTGCGCTGGGTGTTGCCAAGGGTGCACTGGAGACTTTCTCCGATATCGCCCAGAACAAGATTCCCATGTTGTCATCCGCTTCTCTGGCGACTCGCCCGATTGCACAGTACCGCATGGGTGTTGCAGAGGCTCGCTATCGTTCTTGCCGTGCCTGGGTCATGCAGACCATGGAAGCGGTCGAAGACGAAATGACAGACAACGAAAAACTGCCTGGTGCCAAAACCACACAGGATGCACGTCTGGCCTGTGTACATGCCGCAAACGAATGTATGGAAGTTGTTGACTCCCTGCATAACACGGCAGGAACAACCGGTATGCGGATGTATAGCCCGCTGGAACGAAAACTGCGGGATGCACATGGTTCAGCCAGCCACCGCTGGGTGTCTCATCCGCTGTATCAGGACCTCGGTGCCATTATGCTTGGCAACGAAGCCGGACCGGAGTTCGCCGGCGGTGCAGGTACACCGATTGGCCCACCTGGACCCAAGAAGTGATCTGACAGGATCGATAAAAACGCCCGGTTTATCCGGGCGTTTTTTTTGGCCGAAAATCGCTGGCGGCTGCCAGGATCATCGCTCGGCATTGATTGCTGATGCTTTCAAGTGACACAACATCCAGGCCTCGCATTCGGGGCGTATGGATATGTCCGCAAACAACCCGGTTCCCGGTGGACTGAATCAGATTTAACATGCGGTAAGAGATTTCGTTAGAAAGAAAACCACCGCCACTCCCCTCTACCGCGGTCATGGACAGAATCTTCGCCAGGGACGCTGCCTGCTGTTCGCCGGATTCGCGGGTCGTTACGGTGCGGTTATCACGAACCTGAAACTCGCCTTCAATCGGGCGCATCGCCTCAACCGGCAGGCTGAACTCAACAAACTCGGGACCGGCTAACCCTGGCGGCACAATCGGTGTCAACCTGGAACCACCGCCCTGGAGGTTATCATTATCGAGCGTGGCCACTGAACGCCTGAGCCCGGGAAACCGCTCCAGATCAAAATGATCACGCCCCATACTGACCGTCACGATCATGTCGAGATCGACCAACCTCGGTTCAAACAGCGATTCGATCAGCCCGGTGTCGAAGTCGCGATAACGGACAGGTATCAGCAGACTTTGTATCTCGAAGCTTGCCCCGTCCGCTTGCCAGCGGTGTCCGTGAAGTTGCTGTGCGACGAGACCGGAAGGATTGCTCTGAGTTATTTGCTGATCCAGATGGAAAGGATCAAAGCCGGTCACGGCTATCTTGACGTCACTGGCCTCGCTGAAGCTGACAGGCTGGTATCCCCGACTGGCCCGCTCATAGGTCAATAAGGTTTCGGTATCAGCCCCGCTCAGCAGCAGTTGTTCGAGTCCTGCCAGACGGCGCCAGTAGAGTCTGCGGTCATCAGTCTGCCATGGGCCAACTTCCGCTTCAAAGAGACGCTCACCATCCTGACAATCACCCAGCCATTGTTCAGGGGTTAACAGGTCTGGCATCATTTGCCGCGCCAGGTTCAATCGTGAGCGTTCTCGTTTCTGATTTTGCATGCCCGTAACTTACACTCATGTCTGATCATCACAAGGGGTCATAATGCTGAAATTTGTCACTCTGGGTGCCGCGCAGATTACCCCCGCCGCACTTATCTATCCCTGCATGAATGAACCGAAGGCCAGGGTCGTTGCCATTGCTGCCAGACACCCGGATAAAGCGCAACGTTTCGCCGACGCTCACCATATCCGCACCGTACTGGAGAACTATGACGATGCCGTTACGTTTGAACCCGCCCAGGCCGTTTACAACCCGTTGCACATTCCCGGCCACCACCCCTGGACCATCAAGGCACTGAACGCGGGAAAGCACGTGTTGTGCGAAAAGTCACTGGCCAGCAATGCGATTGAAGCCGAGCAAATGGCAGTGCTTGCGAGCGAAAAGCGGCTAATCCTGATGGATGCCTTTCACTATCGTTATCACCCGCTGTTCGAGCGTGTCCGCGAGCTGTTTCATAGCGGCGATCTGGGTGATATCCACGAGCTACGGGCGAGCTTCTCGGTCCCGGTAACCGATCCAGAGAATATCCGGCTCAACTACGCACTGGGTGGCGGCGTCACCATGGATATCGGCTGCTACCCAATCTCCTGGATTCGTCACCTGACCAACGAAGAACCCAAAGTGGTTTCTGCCACGGCAGAAGTTGGCCCTCCCATGGTCGATCTGATGCTCGAAGCGCATCTCGAGGTCGGAGATATCAAAGCAACGATCCTGGGTGACATGCGGCCCACTGCCAGATTCAAGGCAGCGCTTACCGTGACCGGCAGTCGCGGCAGCCTGCAGGTAGACAACATTATCGCACCGCAAATGGGTCATCAGCTGACAGTAGAAGTGGATGGCAAGTTACGGAATGAGGTCTTCGACCGCAGGCCGACATACTGTTACCAGCTGGATGCCTTTATCGAAGCGGTCAATGCCGGGGAACCGCCACTCACCGATGGCTGGGATGGCGTTAAGCAGATGCGCGTCATTGATCGCTGCTACGAGGCCGCCGGGTTGCCTATAAGAGGTCTGACCAACGATGCAGCGTAGTCGCGGCGCCGTTAACGAATCCAGAAGCCTGGTGCCCGGGTAGTGTAGCCAAGACTCTGATAGGCCGAATCAATCAGGGACTGACCTCGATCGTTCAGCAGTATGCCGCCACCCATCTTGTTCATCGAATAACCGAAACCCAGATGACATTCGGTATCAGCAAAACCAACGCTGCCACCTGCGCCGGCATGGCCGAAGGCGTGCCGGCCCATGATGATACTTTCCATACTGCCGGTTTCCCGGTGCAGGTTATCCATGCTCAGCATGAAGCCCAGACTGAATCGGGTTGGTGACAATAACGTTACGTCTTCCCCTGTTGCAACAGAGGCTTCGGACATTCGCGCCAGCGTCACCTTGTCGACCAGATCACCCCCGCCATTCGCCAACGGGGTGAACATACCCGATATCCCCCTGGCATTGGCGATACCACCACCAGCACCAAATTCCGCCTGATAACTTTCAGGGGCATCGGTTTTGAAACCGCCGGTGTTCAGCAAAGCCAGATACTGCAGGGAGTGTTTGTCTGCCAGGAGCGCCAGTGTGTAGGGTGATACCGGATCACCTTTTCTCGGCGCCCAACGCAACATGCGCGATACGCGATGATGCTCACTCTCCGGCAGGCCGATATGAAAATCCAGCTTCAGGGGTTCAGCAATTCTTGTTCGAAAATACTTACCTAACGACATACCAGAGACGCGTCGAACCAGTTCTCCAACTGTCCAGCCAAAGGTCGACATATGATAGCCATTGCGGGTGCCTGGCTCCCACCAGGGTGCTTCCTGGGCAATCCGCGCCGCCATGACGTCAAAATCCAGCATGGCGCCGTCCGGCAATGGTTCCCGGAATGCAGCAAGTCCCGCTGAATGATTCAGCATCATTGCCACGGTGATGGTCTCCTTGCCCTGCTGGCCGAAGTCAGGCCAGTAGTCAGTCACGAGCGCATTCAAATCAAGCTTACCTTCTGAAATCAGAACGTGAGCACACAGTGCAACCGCAGCCTTGGTCACCGAATGAACAACGCTGATCGTATCTCGACCCCAGTCTTCGTTCTGTTTCGGATGCATACGTCCGCCCCAGACATCAACAACAGGTTGTCCCTCGACAGAAAAAGCGAGCGAGGCACCGCATTCCTCACGCGCCTCGAAGTTCCTAATAAATTCCTGGACGACGTTTTCAAATTTTTCATCGTAGTGACCTGCAAGCGAACCACGATCACCACCCAGATCAACCTGTAACGTTTTGCTCATCTCTCCAACACCAGATTACCGCGAGCCGACATCCTAACATGCAGCTCTCACTTGAACGGTGCCTTGGGGTAGAATGCGCGCTCCCTGCGAGAGCGTTACCCACTCGAACCCACCCCCATGCTGACTTTTCTGTTGAAACGCACTGACCCAACGTTTGTTGGCTGGCGGATGGTTGGCGTTGCCTTCTTCGTTGATTTTATCGCCGTGGGATTCTTCTTTTATTCCTACGGGGTATTTTTTAAGGCAATCGCCACCGAGTTTGGCGACTCGCGTCTGGGTGTCTCAATTGGTATTTCTGTCACTCAGGGGGCAGGTGCGCTGCTGGCCCCATTTATTGGTCGGGCACTCGACCGCTATCCGCTGAAACGGGTCATGGGCACGGGCGCATTCGCCATGGGTACCGGCTTTGTGCTTCTGGGCTTCGTCCAGACGCCTCTGCAGTTTTATCTGATCCTTGGGGTATTCATCGGTTTTGGTGCCGGCGCCATGGGCCAGTTGGCAACCTCAAAGCTTGTCAGCAACTGGTTCGTACTCAAACGCGGGACTGCACTGGGGATTGCGGCAACAGGCATCTCTGTTTCCGGTGTTCTCATGCCGGCAACAACAGCCTGGCTGATCGGTGAGTTTGGCTGGCGAAATGGTTTTCTCACCTATGGCATCATCACGCTGGTTGTCGTTGTGCCGTTGGTCTTGAGGCTGGTGATCTCCCGTCCAGAAGACATCGGACTACTGCGGACGGCGCCACCGAAACGAGCAGCTTGTCAGCACCAAAGCCGCCGCTCCGGACAAAAGAATTTATCAGCAACCCCAATTTCTGGACGCTGTTGATCACTATAGGGCTGCTTTTCTGTATCCAGAGCGCCACCCTCGTTCACATGGTCCCGCAACTGACGGATCGGGGTATTGATCTGATATCTGCCGCATTTATTGCGTCTAGCACGGCTTTTTTCGGCATCCTCGGCAAGCTGGTCTATGGTTCTCTGGTGGATCGCTGGGACGTCAGGCACGCGCTCTGGCTCGGCATTGGGTTTCAGGTTGCAGGTCAATTATTTATGTTGCTGACCGATGGTTACGTCGGTTTTTTGATCGGTGCGTCGCTGTTTGGCTTCGGCATGGGCGGTATTGTGCCAATGCAGGGTGCCGTCGTTGGTGCGGCCTTTGGCCGGGAAAGTTTTGGCAGGGTACTAGGCGCCATGCGCCCCCCCATGTCCGTTATTCATTTACTTGGCGTGCCTTTCGCGGGCTGGATCTATGACACAACCGGCTCCTACGATCCCGCATTTATCACCTTCCTGGTACTCTATGGGGTGACCGCAGCGGTGGTATTGGGTATTCGCGTCGAAACCCGTGCCAGATTTAGACAGCCGGGCTAGTTCATGGTCATCCCGCCAGCCACTGTAAGGGCGGTGCCTGTCACATTTCTGGCGGTGGCAAGATACAACGCCGCCTGACCCATGTCGTCAGGCGTCTGAGGTCGCCCAAGCGGAATCCTGCGACTGACACCATCTTCAAAATTACTCTGCTTTTGTCCTTCGTCCGCGGTGTTTGAAGACATCAGGTGATCAAGCCACATGGCCGTACCAACAATGCCAGGGCAAAGGGCATTCACCGTAATGTTAAACGGGGCCAGCTCCAACGCCAGTGCCTGGGTCACACCAATCGCGGCGAACTTGGAGCCGCAGTAAGCCACCATATTGGCATTACCCTGTTTACCCGCAATGGAGGCCGTGTTGACGATGGCACCATCACCGGATGCTTTAAGCGCAGCCAAAGCGGCCTTGGCCATCAAAAAGATCCCTTTGGTGTTGACCGCGAAGATGCGGTCCCAATCGGCCTCTTTGAATTCACTGATGGGCCCGCTGTCTAGAACACCGGCGTTATTAACCAGCACATCAAGGCGACCATAGCGGGCCAGCGTTGTCGCAACGGCCCGCTCGCAACTTTCGTAGTTTGTTACATTGAGCTCGCAGGCATCAACTTCTCCAACTTCCGCTTCCTGGGCCAACGCATCCTTTAGATCGCTGGCACCAGACAAGTTGTAGTGCCAATCCGTGTCAGCCGCGCCAAGATCTCCAATCATTACCCGATAACCCGCCGCGGCAAACGCATGGACAATACCGAGCCCAATACCTCGAGCACCACCGGTTACCAGAGCGACCCTGGTTTCTGCGTTCAGATCACTCATCAACAAACCCCTTTAGTCTTTCGTTAGCATCAAGAAAATCTTCCATGAAGTCATACACCACCTGCCGTGCGGATAATGACTGATTCATCAGCCCTACGCCCTGGCCCACCCAATAGGTTGCCAGTTGTCTGGCGCCTTCATGTCCGCCTTCGGCGAGCTTGGCTACCTTGCTGAGAGCCGGCTCACTCACCAGGGATTGCAACGGCATCGGCAATGGCTCAGGTGCGTCCTCGCTCTCCCAGGCATCCGTCCAGGGCGATCGGATCTGCCGGGAATGTTTGCCGGTTCGGCTGCGCGCGCGGATGGTCTGATTTGAACTCGCCGCAAGCAGCTTTTCTTTAATAACCGGGGACGTTTCAGCTTCTTCGGTGGTTAACCAGACGCTACCCGTCCAGGCGCCGTGCGCACCCATAGCCATCGCTGCTGCCATCTGGCGACCAGTGACAATACCACCTGCCGCCAACACGCTGACATCAGGATAACTGGCGACGGCCTGCGCAACCTCCGGGACCAACACCATCGTCGATACCTCACCACAGTGACCGCCCGCCTCGGTACCAGAGACAATCAGCAGATCGACGCCTGCTTCTGCCTGCTTGATCGCATGATGTTTAGCACCAACCAACGCACCTGTGGGGACCCCGTGGGATTTAGCCAGTTCGAGCATATACGCGGGCGGTACGCCCAGCGCATTTACGATCAGTGAAATAGGATGTGCAAACGCAACGTCCAGAATGTTGGCGGCGCGCTTGTCTCCAAGAAAACCGCCATTACCCCGCGTATTGCCCTCATAAACATCAGCACTGTCAATGTGATGTCTGGCGAGAATCCCGGCAGCAAAATCGCGATGCTCGTCTGGCACCATAGCCTGCACTTGCTCGGCAGAGCGTGATTCATCTTTGTTGGCCATCGATGTTGGTACAATCAGGTCAAGCCCATAGGGCTTACCTTCAATGTGCGCATCTATCCAGTTAAGCTCAATTTCAAGCTGCGCTGGACCGTAACCTGCTGCTCCCAGAACCCCCATGCCGCCAGCCTTGGAAACGGCGACAACAACGTCACGACAGTGCGTAAACGCAATCAGCGGGAAGTCGATGCCCAGCTTTTCACAGACCGGTGATTTCATGCTTGTTCTACCCTGCGGTTAGTTTTTATTATTTTGTATCGTCTTCGATCATCGCACGACCTGCCGAAGCAATGGAACCGCGAGCGAGCAGGGTAGGAACAACCCGTTGCTTCGTCGTAGAATTATTTGTGCGCACCATGGTCAAAACCCGATGCAGTAACGTATTCACAGGGTCCATACAGAGAATTCGACATGCTTAAGAATATAGCGACCAACGCCACAGTGTGTATCGCGCTAGCCATCTTCGCTTTGATCTTTTGCGGAACAGCGGCGGCGAACGAAAGGCTGAAACTCGCGCTCGCCGCTTTTGATAATCGCGAATTTGATACTGCGCTAAACACACTGGAAACATTGCAATCCGAGCAGGCTGATAGAAACGTGCTGTTTCACCTGGCGAGAATCCAGTATCGAACCGGTGATTTCAACGCTGCAGAGGATACACTCAAGACGTTGCTGGCAGCCTATCCCACTGATGCCGACGCCTGGTACCTGGCCGGATTGAACCATCTGGCGCTGGTTGACGAGGTGAGTATTTTCAAGAAGCTGGGACAGGCAAAGCAGTCCATGAGCGCGTGGCAGACGGCCGTCGATGTCGACCCCGAACATATCAATGCTCGCTACGCGATCTTTGCTTTCTATGCCAGTGCTCCAGGCATCGCCGGTGGTGACCTTGAAAAAGCAACAGCCCTGCAGTCAGACCTGGCGCAAAGAAACCCGGGCTTTGGCGCCATGGCAGAGGCGCTGCTACTCAGTCAACGCGAAGACGCAGCAGCAACAGAAGCGGCTTTCAAAGAGGCCGTTCGGTTGATGGACCGCGCCGGGCCGCATTTCGTTCTCGCGCAGTTCTATATGACCCAGGAACAATGGCAGGCGGCCATCCGGGAAATCGATAACTTCTATCAGAAAGAAAAGCGATGGTGGGACCCGGACGTCACCGTAGCCTATTTGATTCAGGCGCAAGCCAACGCCCGGTTGGGCAACACGGACTCAGCAAGAAGCATCGCAAATCAGGCGCTGGCGATGAGTCCAACACCTCAGATCAGAACAATGCTGGAAGACACGCTGGCCTCGCTATAAAGGTCATGCGTCATGGTGCCTGGCCTGTTCTTCTCGGACAAACAGCATCATCACGAAACCTAGAATGAGAAGCCCGATCAATGACGCAAATCCCGCGCGTTGACTTTCAAACAGGTCTGTAAAAAAGCCGACCAGCAGAGGCGCCAGAAACGCTGTGGCGGTACCCGACAGGGCATAGAGACCAAAGAACTGGGTCACAAGTTCCGGTGGTGAAATGCGGGCCATCATGGTTCTGGCGCTGGCAAAGCCGACGGTAATGAACATGCCAAACAACTGCGTGTTCAGGAAGTATAGAAGCTCAGGCAATGTCTGGAAGTAGGGGAAATCCCAAACGGGAATACCGGGCTCAATTGCAACCACATAAAAGATGCGATCAGGCTGGAACGAGACACCCATAATCAGCAGCAGTGCCGTACCACCCACAGCGATCAGCACCGCAATGCGTGAGCCAAACCTGTCGTCGATCAAACCGCCAATCACCGCGCCGATGGCCGCTGACATAGACGTCACTATGCCAAAAATCAACAACGAGATCGTATCCCACCCAAAGATACCCGCAGCATAAACACCACCGAAAATGAGAATACCAACAAGACCATCGTTAAAAATCATCCGAGCGATCAGGTAGAGGGCAACATTCCGGTAGTGGCTGACCGCCCGCACCGTACTCCAGACCTCCCGCAATCCCTGTTGAACCGAATCGCGTACAGATACCGCACTGTCTCGGCCATCCGGGGTAAACAGAAACAGGGGCAAAGCAAATACCAGTAACCAGATCGCGGTAAGTGGTCCGACCACCCGATTGTGTTCCTGCTGCGACTGATCCAGACCAAATAGGGGGGTTTCAGGCAGAAACGACCAGTCCAGAACGCCAGGCAGTGCAAAGGCATAAAGCACAAACACCATCAGAAGCAGACCACCGATGTTGCCGAGCGCCAGTGCACGACCTGAAATTGATCCAACTTTTTCGACGGGTGCGATCGCCGGCAGCATCGCGTTGTGAAACACCGCTGAGAATTCAAACATCACGGCAATCAAAACGATCAGGGCGAGGGTGGGATAGATGCCCAGACCAGCCCCACCTGGTTGTGCAAACCAGAGCAGGAAGACCGCAGGAATCATGACGGCAAGAAACACGAGGATCCATGGTTTACGCCGGCCGCTCTTGTCGGCAATGGCCCCCAGGAACGGCGCCATGGTTGCGATCAGGAATCCTGACAGCGCATTGGTATAACCCAGCAATCCCTGTCCCTTCACCGGATCGCCAACCACCGTCGTCGAAAAGTAGGGTGCAAAGATATAGATAGTGACCAGAATGACGTACGGATTTCTGGCCCACTCAAACACCGCCCAGCTGTTATATCCCAGGGGCGAGGCCGCGGGACCACCGGAAATCGAGAGTAGCGACACCTAACGGATCAATTGAAGCAGATCACCGTCTTCCTGCACGGCACGCGAAAAATCGATCTCATAGGCAGATTCAGGGTCATGTCTGACCCGCTGATCAAGTCTGACTGCATCGTCACCCACCAGAATCCGCCACTTACCTGCCTTGACGGCATCCAGAATAATCGTCGTCGCCTGGCCAGCGCTGGTCGGGGCGTTGTCCCGAAAATCGAGGCCCCGCTGATGCATGAACGCTCGGATCTGATCATCCGATAGATTCATCACCGCCTCTGCGAGATCGCCTCCTGCCTCCATTAGGCGCGACCTGAGACCATGAATATCTTCCTCTGACATCGACAGTGCTTCCTGCTTGCCAAGTACCTTATTGGAGTTAATCGCGATGGAAGTACCAATATGGCCCGGCATCACAACCGAGACGCCAACATGTGGCGCGTGCAGTCGCAGATCCGTGATTAGCGCCTCGCTGAAACCTTTTACGGCGAACTTTGCCGCTGAATACGCGGAGTGCGCCGTATTCGGTCCGAGTGATGCCCAGAAACCATTGACACTGCTTGTGTTAACGATATGGCCCTCGTCAGCATTGACCAACAAGGGAACAAAGGCGCGGCAGCCATAGTAGACGCCATACCAGCAAACGTTAAATGTCTTTTCCCATTCAGGCCTCAGAGACTCGTCCAGAAAACTGACGGATGCGCCAATGCCCGCGTTATTGAAGAGTAAATTGATTTTATCACCGTGGGCAGCGACAACTTCGTCTCTAAATGCCAGCATCTGGGCTTCGGATGAAACATCACACTGATGCAGGGTAATGGCAGTATCGGGCGCAGCGGCCCGACAGATTGCGCTGGTCTCTTCAAGGTTTTCCATGATCACGTCACAGGTCGCCACAGCGCACCCCTGTTTCACCAGCTGCAGACATAGTTCGCGCCCCATGCCGGTGCCGCCGCCTGTGACAACAGCGATCTTGTTCTTGAAACTATCCATCTTTGGTCTCCATTGTCTGCTCGGTTGATTGCTGAGCGTTGGTTGCTACCGGATCATCACCGTGATCGTCGAATCGCACTTTCGCGCGCAGCAGCATCACCCCAAGAATCAGAAAAGGCAGCCCCACCAGCAGACCCGCGTAGAGCGGGGCATCATGATTGAGGTAAGGGTAAACCGCCATCGCGATCGCAACCTGAAAAACATAAACCGCCGCCCACGGGTGCATCCACTTTTTCATATGGAGAAAACCAAAAAATCCAGCACCGTAGATCAACCAGTGTAGGGGCGCCGTCGCCTTTGCGGCCCAGCCATAAAGCACATAGCCAAACCAGACTTCTTCATCTTCAGCGACCGGCTTATAAAAGATGTCAAAAGGCATATATACAAAAGTCATATACGCGCAGAACACCATAATGGCGTTCATCCAAAGGGGTCGGCCTGCAAAAGCGACTTTGAGTTTATTCATCATGGCGCGGCATCACTAAAGGAAAAAAATTGATCCCATTTCTGATCCAGCGTTTCACAGGCGACCGGCAGATCAACCACCGCAAGACCATCATCAGCAGGGCTCATCAGTTGCAACTGCAGGAGCTTGCCAACGGCATCATCTACTTCAAAGTCGATTTCTGTTTCCCATCGGTCTTGAAACCAGACCTCAACTTTCTGATCGAGGGCCGCCGTATCAGAGATCTGCGGTTCAGTTAAGAGCGTGTAGTAAGCAAGGATGGCTTCCTTGCATTCTTCTTCCTCCGCGTCGTCAATGAGACGGTGGAAGACACCCGCATTGTTATCGAGATTCTTGAAATACAGGTTTTGTGTCAGCGACTGCATGAACAGGAGTTTACGATTTCGAAAATTGCTGAATTGCTTCCAGATGTAACTGCCTACGCCTCCAACACCCGCAAGGATAGCCAGCAGCACCGCTTCATTGATTTCAACAGCCTCACTGCGCAGTCCAAGCCAGAAACCAATCAAGGAAGCCAGCAACAACAGTGACGCGCCCGCCTGGGTTGTAAAAATGGCCACGGCACCGGCAACGGCGGGCACACCAATCATTAACTTGTCCAGATTACGCATCCCGACTTTGGTATTTGGGAACAACATCTCAACATCAGCCCGCGGCACGTTCTGAAAAAGCTTCAGCAGGGTGGCGCCAGGTTTGCCGTTGGCAGTCCCTGCGACAACGCCGTCTTTGTACTTGATATAAATGACGACACGGTCGAAGTTGCTGAAACTGATGTCACGTTTTTTGAGGCCCCAGAGAGAGCTAACCTTTTCGTTGCGTATGCTCTCTCCCCGGACATAGAGTGACACTTCTTCAAAGTCATCAAAATTGATATCCAGCTTCAATTGGAACAGGGAGGACTCCTGAAAAGCTGCCGCAATGTCGGCCTGCGTCAGCTTTTCATAGTTAGCTTTGTCCAGCAGGGCGTCAAGCGTATCGGTAAAGGATACCTCGGTATCGTCATCAACAAGATCTATTGTGCGTGTATCCCGGTCGGGATTGAGCGGTGCATAAAGATCCTTCAGGGTTTCCAGTGTCTGGTGGTATTCAAAGTGAAACAGACTTTGCAGGAGGTGGCAGAACGCTCGAAACTTGCCCTGCTCAGTAGCTTCGAGGCCGCCTGAAGCAAGACACATCTCAATAATGTCTTTCTTGCGAAACGGAATGAACCTGTGGCGTGGACGACTGTGGACTTGCATAGCGGCTGACCCTAGCACAAATGTGTCTGCCACAAAAAAGGGGCGTTACCGCCCCTTTTCTGGAAAGTTGATTCCCGGAGACAAACTTAGCCTTCGATGAAGCTCTTCAACTGCTCAGAGCGAGCCGGATGTCTGAGCTTGCGCAAAGCCTTGGCTTCGATTTGCCGGATTCGTTCCCGGGTCACAGAGAACTGCCGACCAACTTCTTCCAGCGTATGATCAGTATTCATATCAATACCAAATCGCATGCGCAGCACCTTCGCCTCACGTTCCGTCAAAGCGGTGAGTACACTGGTGGTCGTCTCTCTTAGCCCCTCATCAGTGGCATGATCCATCGGTGACTCAACCGAAGTGTCACTGACCAGATTCCACATCGTGGAATCATCGTCGTCGCCAACGGGGGTTTCCAGCGAAATCGGCTGCTTGGCGACATCAAGTGCTTTCAGCACCTTGTCTTCAGGCAGATCCATTTTCTTGGACAACTCTTCAATGGTTGGAGAACGACCCAGTTCCTGCACAAGCTGACGCGTCAGACGATTCAACTTGTTCACGGTTTCCATCATGTGCACCGGCACTCGAATGGTACGCGCCAGATCAGAGATGGAACGAGTGATCGCCTGCCTGATCCACCAGGTTGCATAGGTAGAGAATTTGAAACCACGCCGATATTCAAACTTGTCGACCGCTTTCATCAAACCAATGTTGCCTTCCTGAATGAGGTCCAGGAAATGCAGGCCCCGGTTGGTGTACTTCTTGGCGATTGAAATCACGAGCCTGAGGTTCGCTTCAATCATGTCCTTCTTGGCGGCCCGGGTGTTACCCACGGCCAGAAACAGCCGACGATTAAGATCCTTGATCTCTGCCACGGTAAGATCGGTTCGGTCCGCGACACGCTTGATCTGTTTGTTACCATGACGGATAGAAATCCGGTGCTTCTGGAGCTTTTCCGCGGATTCCGGTAGTTCGGCGATAATCTCGTCAACCCACTCGGCATTGGCTTCATTGCCGACGTAGCGCTTCAGAAAAACATCTCTCGGCATCTTGCACTTCTGCACGCAGAGGTCACGGATGTTCTTTTCCTGTGCTCGAATCTGCTGCATATCACGACGCACCAGTTCAAGGATGGGATCCATGACAGCGGGCACTAACTTGAACAGGCTGAAAGCATCAGCCACTTTCTGTTGCGCCTTGATCGTTTTCGGATCGTACTTGCCATGCTTGGCTCGCGCCCGCTCATAGGCGCGATAAGCCTTGTCCAGAATCTTGAATCGAACGTGTCCGAGGTCATGATCCAGCTTGCCAGTATTGTCATCGTCACCGGCTTCGTAATTCCCGCTCGATTTCGCTTCGGCGATATCGCTCATATCCGGAATTTCATCTTCAGGATCAAGGAAGCCAGAAATCACAGAAGACACTTCGCCTTCGTCTTCAAGGATCTCAGCATAAACGGCAAGCACGTACTCAACGGTGCCTGGGTAACCCGCCATAATCGCCATGGTCTCGCGAATGCCATCTTCAATACGCTTGGCGATTTCAATTTCACCTTCACGTGTCAGTAGCGGCACGGTACCCATCTCGCGCATATACATACGAACAGGGTCCATGGTCTTGCCGACAACGCTTTCCACACCACCGAGGGTGGCGTCCTCGGCATCGGTTGTTTCTTCCGTGGTGCTTTTTAACGAAGCAGGATCAGGCGCCGCTTCAAAGATCGATACGCCCATCTCTTCAAACATGAGTACGATGCTTTCAAACTCATCTGTTTCCTCGATGCTTTCCGGGAGCGCTTCCGTCAGCTGATCGTAGGTGAGATATCCCTGTTCCTTTCCGGTATCGATCAGAACTTTGAGCTTGGATTCTTCCGCATCTGTTTCCTCGTCATCATCGTCGGCCTTCTTCGCCCCGGCGAGTTCTTCGAGCGCATCGAGTTCGTCGGATCCATCATCGAGATTGTCGTCGTCGAGGATTGTGTCGAAATCACCGTCATCGGCATTGGTCATAGGGCGCTTGCTCCGTTAAAGACTACAGTGCGTACTTGCGTGCGAACTTGTATAAGTCGTGGTAAAGATACTTTTGTCAGATAAATGTCGAAAAAACACCTCCCGAACATTTTGTTTGCTGTGCGATCAACCCGGCTTTGCCGCACCAGATCCATCTAATCAGGTAAATCTAATCAATGGTTACACCAACTGATAGAACCGTTGTCATGATCAGTGATGTCGGTTGCCCAGACCTCTCATGAAGTAGCATCCTGTCAAAAACAGTCGCGGTCATCAGACAGCATAGGCTTTTTACACCGTCACCACACCATCGATACACTATCAACACACCACCACCGCTCAAGCTTCTCAAGTAAGACGCGAACGACGGCTAAAAGGTTCACTTCGCCTGCCCAATCATCCCGGTAATCGTTGAATTGACCGATAAAATAACGTGTACAAACGAACTTATCGTTTGGTAGGCGTAGCAGGAAGTGGGTGAAACCTGGCTTTGTATTATCGAGTTATCCCCGACTCAATGTCTATAGTAAAAACGAAAAAGGCGACCGTTCGTCAGCAAAATTCAACATCTGACCCCTTAGCGAAAATTGCACGAACCAGAACTGCGGCGGTGTTTCCTATTCCACACAGTTAATTGGGCCTTTGGGCGCCTTTTTCAAGGGAGAAATCAACAAAAAGTGTCGTGAAAATTTTTCAGCCGGGTCCGAGCCACCCATCCTCAGCACGTTTTCTCAACTGATATCAGAACCTTAGGTTTGTTTCCTAAATGTCAAGGCAGTTTCTCTTCAGGAATCTCCATTTTTGCAGCCTTTAAATTCCAATTACCCGGTTGTATATTAGTCCACCTCGCTAGCCGAAGCTGTATGGATATACAGTATTCTCCTCGGCAGGATGGATGCACATACAGCTTCGCTAGCCGAGACCAACCGCCACACGACCCTCAACTCCACATCGCCTCAACCTTTTAATCCTTCAACCCTTCAACCCTTCAACCCTTCAACCCTTCAACCCTTCAACCCTTCAACCCTTCAACCCTTCAACAACAATGCCATCGCCAAGACACACGCGCAGCCGAAACGGTGAGTTAAGAGAGGCTGGGCCCAGCGCTATGAGGCCAGCACTAGGATTCCGGCAGGGTGACCGCCGCCAACACCTGCTCCCAGTCAAATGCCGTATCACCGAGCACATAGAAAAATGGGTTCAGGATGTTTTCTTTCGTGTTGTATCGAAGCAGTGATAGCGATGTATCAACCACCTTGCCGCCCGCTGCTTCCACAACCGCTTGTGCGGCCGCTGTGTCCCACTCTGACGTCGGGGCCAGGCGCGGGTAAAGGTCCGCCTGACCTTCTGCCACCAGACAGAGTTTGAGCGAGCTGCCCATGTTAGTCGTTTCAATGTCCGAAAAATGCGTGGCCAGCACCGACATACAGCTTGCCAGCGCCTCCCCGCCATGTCGCCGGCTCGCAACCACGGTGAGCGGCTGGTCAGTATTCAGCTTTCGAGTGCTGATGGTGCTTTGTTCGCCATCACGCTGCACCCAGGCTTCCCCTGCTGACTGGTCGCCAAAATAAAGTACATCCTTCACAGGCACGTAGACCACGCCGCGAACGGGAACACCGTTCTCAATCAGCGCAATATTTACCGTGAACTCACCATTGCGGTTAATAAACTCTTTGGTGCCGTCCAGCGGGTCGACCAGAAAGTAGCGATTCCAGAGACCGCGGGTGGCAAAAGGAATGCCATCCGATTCTTCAGAAAGTATGGGTATATCAGGCGCGCCAACGGACAAGGCATCAACAATTATAAGATGTGCTGCCATATCTGCTCTCGTCAGGGGCGAATCGTCTGACTTGGTTTCAACACCAAAATCATCTTCCGCATAAACCGCCAATATGGCATCCCCGGCCAGACGAGCTGTCTCACACATCAAACTGGTAAGTTCAGACACACAAATACCCCAACAAAAAGAAAAACGGATTGAACAATATCGCCGGGCCAATCACAACCGCGCTAGAATAACGGCGTGAATGACTCAAGACACAAAAAGCCCGTCCCCTTGCAACATCGGCTGTCAACGCTGCCGGGCATCAACTGATGAGCGGTGTCCGGCTCGACAAATGGCTTTGGGCCGCGCGCTTTTTTAAAACCCGCGCCAAAGCCAAAGAGGCTATTGACGGCGGCAAAGTCCACCTGAACGGACAACGCAGCAAACCAAGCAAGGAGGTCGCTGTCGGCGACACCTTGAAGATTACACAGGGGTTTGACGAAAAAATTGTTCTGGTTAATGCGCTGTCAGAGCAACGGCGCGCCGCACCTATCGCCCAGACGTTGTATCAGGAAACGTCCGAGAGCGAAAAGAAACGGGCATTGATGGCCGAGCAACGACGCGCTGCCGGTCAACATATCATGTCTGAAGGTCGTCCGAGCAAGAAGGACCGTCGCCAGATTCACAGATTCAAGGACAAGAACCTCTAGTCAAGCGGCCCTGTCTTCCCGCCAACAGCGGGCCTGCAAAGACCTGACGCTGAGCATTCCAATCAAAGCCGTAGTTTTGGCATAATCCCCACCCAATCTCCTACCTGCAAGTGCAACGATCTTGGAATCCCAACCGAACTTGTCTGCTGAGCCTTCAGTCGCCGAACTGATCGACCTTGCCGTCGCTAACCAGGAAGGCAGCATTGCATCCAACGGCGCGCTGGTGGTCGAAACCGGTCACCGGACCGCCAGGCATCCCCTGGACCGATTTATCGTGAACGAGCCAAGCTCATCGGATGACATTGAATGGGGGACAGTTAATCAGCCTTTTGATCCGGACAAGTTCAAGGCACTGTGGGTGCGCGTGAAAACCTATCTGGCCGAAACGCAAACACATTCAAGCCAGATGCATGTGGGTTCGGATAGTGAAAACTATCTGCCAATCAAAGTGACGACAGAAACAGCCTGGCACAGTGTCTTTGCCCGATCGCTGTTCATCACGCCTGAAATTTTTAACCCCAAAAGCAAAAAAGTCTGGCGGGTCCTTCATGCTGCCAATTTCACTTGCGAACCAGAACGGGATGGAACCCATAGCGATGGCGCTGTGATTATTAATTTCGCGCTGAGAAAAGTCCTGATCGCTGGAATGCCCTATGCGGGCGAACTCAAGAAAGCCCTGTTTTCAGTGCAGAACTTTCTGCTACCCGAGAGAGATGTTTTACCGATGCATTGCGCAGCGAACGCAGATCGCGAGGGCAACGTCACGCTGTTTTTCGGACTTTCTGGCACCGGCAAAACCACACTCTCCGCTGACCCTGACAGAAGACTGATCGGTGATGACGAACACGGCTGGGGCAAAGGCATCGTGTTTAATCTGGAGGGCGGTTGTTACGCTAAATGCATTAACCTGAGCAGGGACACAGAACCCGTGATCTGGGGCGCCATTCGACGCGGCACCATCATTGAGAACGTGGTCGTTGATCCGCAAACCGGCGAACCCGATTATCGAGATGCTACGCTGACCGAAAACACTCGCGCCTGCTATCCTCGCGAGCATATTCCCGAAAGAGTCGCCGAAAATCTTGGTGGCGAACCCGGACACATCATTTTCCTCACCTGCGATCTAACCGGGGTCCTGCCACCGGTTAGCATTCTCGATCCGCAGGCCGCGGCCTATCACTTCCTCTCGGGCTACACGGCAAAAGTCGGCTCAACGGAAGCCGGGGTGGGCGGTGATATTGAAACGACCTTTTCTACCTGCTTTGGCGCACCCTTTTTCCCAAGGCCCGCCGGCGTCTATGCCGACCTGCTGAGGAAACGTATCCGTGAATTCGAATCGCGTGTCTATCTTGTTAATACAGGATGGTCCGGTGGCAGTCAGCGCAATGGAGGTACCCGATTCCCGATTCCGGTCACTCGGGCAATTATTAGCGCCATTCAATCCGGTGTTATTGAATCTGAACCGACAACACACCTGCCGATAATCAATCTCACGGTGCCTCTGGCCTTGCCAGGTGTCGACAGCAAAATACTTAAGCCCAGGCAGACCTGGGCAGATCCCGACGACTACGATCACGCCGCGCGCAATCTGGCGACAAAGTTCGTTGAAAACTTCAAACGATTCGATGTCACGGATGACATCGTTGCGGCCGGGCCATTGGCCGGTTGATCCTGCGGATGACTTCACTTACCAAGCTATCTAATCTCACCCCTGATGAACGCCAGTCACTGCTGACCTTTAGTCGTGGGATAGAACGCGAAGCCCTACGTGTCACAACTGCCGGGCAACTTTCAACCGCACCCCATCCAGAGGGATTCGGCAGCAAGCTGACCCATCCGACCGTCACCACAGATTTCTCTGAATCACAGCTGGAACTCATCACGCCGGTTTATCAGAGTGCGGAAGCAGCGATCAATCATCTGGACGAAGTACATCGTTACGTTTACACCGGCCTGAACGACGAGTTGCTGTGGTCTGCGAGCATGCCTTGTGTATTGGGTGAAGATGCCAATATCCCGCTGGCTGATTTTGGTTCCTCCAACCTGGGGCGCCTCAAAACAACTTACCGAAGCGGCCTGGGATATCGCTACGGCCGGGGCATGCAAACGATCTGTGCCGTGCACTACAACTTCTCTTTTGATGATGGCTTTTGGCATTGGCTACAGGACGCTGAACAGGCACAAGATCGTTTCGCTGATTTTAGAACACGTCGCTACTTCGATCTGATGCGAAATTTCAGACGTTACTCCTGGCTTCTGACCTACCTGTTTGGCGCATCGCCCGCTGTCTGTAATTCATTCGTTAAAGGCAAAGATCACCAACTGCAGGCATTTGATGAAGGCACGGTATACCTGCCTTATGCCACATCGCTGCGCTCTGGCAATCTCGGGTACCAGAGCAATACACAGTCAGAGCATATGAAGGTCTGCTACAACAGCCTTGAGCGCTACGTCGGTTCCCTGGCAACAGCGATCTGCACACCGCATCAAGCTTATCAGCATATCGGTATCCAGGTAGACGGTGAGAATCGGCAGGTCAACGCCAACATCCTACAATCCGAGGCAGAGTTTTATTCCTCGATCAGGGCGAAAAGAGTGCCACCATCCGGGGAGAACTTCCTCGCATGTCTGCTTGAGCAAGGCGTCCAATACATTGAGGTGCGCCTGCTTGATGTCAATCCATTTTTGCCACTGGGTATCGATGCCGAGCAAATAAAGTTTCTGGATGCCTTTTTATTGTTTTGCCTGCTCAGCGATAGCCCTGAACACGATGATGAACTTTGTACAGAGGTGACAACCAATAGCCTGCTTACCGTTCATAACGGCCGCGACCCGGAATTGCTCCTAAGCAATCAGGGCACCCACGTCAGCCTCAAAGATTGGGCAGCGCAGTTGCTTGAGGACATATTGCCATTTGCAGCACTGCTCGATGACAGTCACGCCACCATGGATTTCAGCAACAGTTTGAACAAGCAAATTGATCGGGTGACTGATGCAGCATTGACACCAAGTGGTCGCATTCTGGCAGCAATGACCAGCAATCAGGTGCCGTTTTTCAGGTTCGCCATGGATAAATCGCTGGCACATCGGGCTGAGTTCAGCAAACGCCCCTTGTCTGCCAGTGAGATGACCCGATACGAGCAGCTGGCGCAGACTTCACGGCAAGCGCAGCAGGACATTGAAGCGAACGACGACTGTTCCTTTGATGAGTACCTGGCAGCAATCGCCGCTGAGTACGTGCCGCTTGCCGACAAACCTTGAATCATCTCGCTCACCTGACGCTGGCAGGCGATGATCATGGTCTGGTGGTCGGTGGCTTTCTTGGCGACTTCGTAAAGGGTCGCCTGGGCGGCGAGCTTCCCTGCGCCGTGGAACGCGGCGTCCGTCTGCACCGGGCCATCGACCGATTCACGGATACCCACGATATCCCGAAACAGAGCCGAGAGCGCTTCGCGCGGCGCTTCAGAAGGTTTGGTGGCATCATGACCGATATTGCCTATGACCATATTCTGGCGACATCATGGCAACCTGTCAGCAACGAGACACTGGATAAGTTTTCGAGTCGAATGATGACTGTGCTGCTCGCGAACCTAGAGACCATGCCCGAGCGTGCCCAACTAACCGCAACTCGCATGGCAGAGGTAAACGCACTGGTTGGATACCGGCAGCCCAAATTTATTGACCGCTCGCTTGGCTTCCTGAGCACCAGACTCAGCCGGGAAAATCCACTGGCAGAAGCTGCCCCGGAAGTTCACCTGCATATAAATGCACTAAGAAGCGACTTTGCGCGCTTTTTCCCTGAGTTGATCGAATTCTGTGATGAATGGAAGAAACATCATTAAACTATGCGGTCATGACGGGGTCAGAGTCACCATGGCCACCACCCGCTAACACGTCACAGGATTCAGCATGCTTCAATATGTCCCCACACCACGCAATCTGAACTGGCTGATCGGTGCTGGTTGTGTCTTCCTCATGGCAGTTGCGCTTTACATGGAACACGCGATGCATCTGGAGCCTTGCCCGCTGTGTATTTTTCAGCGCGTGGCAGTCATCTGCGCTGGGCTCATTGCCTTGATCGCGGCGATACACAACCCGGGCAGAACGGGCGTGCAGTTGTATGGGGGCCTGGTGATCACCACATCGTTGGCGGGGGGCGCTCTCTCCGCCAGGCAACTTTACCTGCAGAGCCTGCCGGAAGATCAGGTCCCTGCCTGCGGGCCCGGGCTGGACTATTTGATGGACGTTTTTCCGCTGACCGATGTGGTCAGTATGGTTTTAGCCGGGGATGGCAGCTGTGCTGAGGTTGTCTGGTCATTTCTTGGGCTGAGTATTCCAGGTTGGACCCTGGTGGGCTTTGTCGGACTGATCGCACTGGGTGGCTACCAGATACTTCGCAGCGCTACTGATTTCCGCTAAGTGCGTCCAGGTCCGCCTGTCGTTGATCCATCGTCTGCTGCAAGTTATTGACGGTATCCATCATCTCCTGGATCTGGCCCGCCTCCGGTAGGGCGCCAGGTAACCCGCCTGATAACGGCTGCGTCGAGGTCTCCGGTGCCACCTTTGAGGATTCAACAGGCGGCTGATAAGCCTCGATCAGATTAACATCACTAATTTGTATCTCTTCACCGGTTTCAAGATCAGGTGGTGTATTTCCAAAATGCCACTGCCCGTTTTCATCCTGCCAGCGATAAACCCTGGCAGTCCCAGGCGTTTCATCGGACAAAGGTGTCTCAAGGATAGGGTTATCCAAACCTGATCCAACGTCGCCAAAAACGGCCTTGAGTTCAGCAGGAATCTCCAGCTTCCAATCATTAATGGTCATCAGCGGCTCGCCGTCTGGTCCATTGATAAAAAGCGGCGCAATACATGCGATAATCAGCAACCCGACCATTAGCTTAATCATTTGAGATCCTCCGCGAAGTCTGTCGTGAACTGCGATAAGCCCACCATACCACCATGCTAACGCTAAACAACGTAGCCCTGCGACGGGGCACGGATCAGCTGTTCGAACGCGCGAGCGTGACTATTCATCGCGGTGAAAAAGCCGGCCTGATCGGCGCCAATGGTAGCGGTAAATCCAGTCTGTTCCAGGCAATCCTCGGCAATCTTGAGACTGACCAGGGCACCATCGACCTACCCGACAGTGCCCGTATCGCACATATGGCGCAGGAAGTTCCAGGCTCTCAAAAGTCAGCCATCAACTATGTGCTTGAAGGCGATCAGGCATACACACACATCCAGAGGCAGATCAGCGAGGCGGAAGCAAATGAGGCCTATGATCAGCTAGCCAGTCTCCACGAGTCGCTCGATTCCATCGACGGTTATACAACCCAGGCCAGGGCCGCTCAACTGATGGCTGGACTGGGCTTCAGTGAGACAGATAGTAGCCGGCCCCTCGCTGATTTTTCTGGCGGTTGGCGGATCCGCCTTAATCTCGCACAAACCCTGATGGCGCCATCAGATCTACTGCTGCTTGACGAACCAACCAATCACCTGGATCTGGACGCGATCATCTGGTTGGCTGACTGGATTCGCAAGTATCAGGGCACAATGCTGCTGATCTCACATGACCGAGAATTTCTGGATGATACGGTTGACCACATCGCCTATCTCCATCAAAACACGATAGAACTTTTTACCGGTAACTACTCGGCCTTTGAGTCTATCAAGGCGGCGCGGCTCGCGTTGCAACAAGCGAGCTTCGAGAAACAGCAGCGCGAAGTTGCGCACATGCAGGATTTCGTTCGACGTTTCCGGGCCAAAGCCAGTAAGGCTCGCCAGGCGCAAAGCCGAATCAAGGCACTGGAACGCATGGAACTGATTGCACCGGCGCATATCGATTCACCGTTTTCTTTCGAAATCAAAGCACAAGACAAGATTTCCGTACCACTCATCAGCCTCGTTGATGCCACGCTCGGCTACGAAGCGCCTGTTTTAAACGACGTCAATCTCAGCTTTTTACCCGGGGATCGCTATGGATTGCTTGGCGTTAACGGCGCGGGTAAAAGCACCCTGATCAAAACACTCAATGGGGTACTACCACTGCTGGCAGGTGGTGTCACTGCAGGTGCAAACCTCAAAACTTCTTACTTCTCCCAGCATCAGCTGGATGAACTTGACCTTTCCGCCAGCGCTCTCACGCACCTTTATGAACTTGGCAGATCCATGGGTACAGTGCCCGGCGAGCAGGAAGCCAGAAATTTTCTCGGCGGTTTTAACTTTCAGGGTAACAAGGTACTTGATGCTGTTCGCACCTTCTCCGGGGGAGAAAAGGCCAGACTGGCACTGGCGCTGATAGCGTATACCCGACCTAACCTGCTGCTCATGGACGAACCAACAAACCATCTCGATATTGACATGCGGCAAGCACTCACGGTGGCGTTACAGACTTACGCGGGCGCCCTGATTCTCGTCTCTCATGACAGGCATCTGATGACCAATGCAGTCGATCAGTTTCTGATTATCGAAGATGGGCAGGTAACGCCTTTTGATGGGGATCTGGCTGACTACCGCGCAAGAGTTGTCCCGGCAACTAAACGCAGTGATTCAATCTCTACAGACACCCCACCAGACAACGCTGAAACCGCGCAGGTTGCATCCCAAGCGCCACTCGCGGCTGATAATAAACCAGCAACAGCACGACCCGGCAAGGCAGCGCGGCAGTTGCGAACCAAAATAAAGACCATGGATGATCGCATCGCGCGTTTGCAGCGGAAGCTGACTGAAGTTGACGGCAAATTAAACGATCCAGCAGTCTTTGAAGATCACGAAAGTCCGGTGCTGCAGGACCTGTTGCGTGAACAAGTGAGTTTAACGGAAGCGTTAGAGACCTGTGAAACAGATTGGCTTGAACTGAACGAGGCGCTCGAATCACTTTAACCGGCAGCGGGATAGACTCAGTCAGGCCTGCTGTTTATTCGGGTCTTCACTGCCTTCGACAATACTTCGCCCCAGTGCAGGAAACACCGGCAGATCTTCGTCTGCAGGCATTGCCATATAAACCTTTCTGGCTAATGCTGCCTCAATATACGGAGCAAGTTCCGCGCGTTTGCTGGCTTCGCGCTCAGCTTCCCTTGCCCTGAACTCGGGCATGACCTGACTGGCAAACAACTCAAGCGATTCGCAGATGTGTTCGTGCTTATTCATGCCTGCCTGCTGAATAAAAGTCACCTGATCGACGCCGACGGCTTCAAATTTTTTAAGGTGTGCCCGCATGTCGTCGGGCGTACCGATACCTCCGCGTGCACCGGTTAACGATTCGGTCATATCCAGAGGCATTTCTTTGAGTTGCGCGTCGCGCATGATTCGAAAATCCTCAAACAAGTTGGTACGGCCGGGCTTGTGTTCGCCAAACCCATAAAGCGCACCCAGGGCATACCCGAAAAACTCAAACCCTTCGAGTCCACGTCTGGCGGCTTCCTCACGGTCCTCATGCAAAGAGAAACTGGTGACCATGGCAATGTTGGCATTGACGGTATGACCAATGGGTACACACTCGTCGCTCTTAATGATGCCGTAATACTCATCAACCCAGTGTTTCGCCTCCAACGGATCGACAAAGGCGAAGGTTAATGCGCCCATGCCGCAACGTGCCGCCATCTTGATAGTTTCCCGATTTGAGCAGGCCACCCACAGCGGCGGATGAGGACGCTGCACGGGTTTAGGCACCACGTTACGACACGGCATATCAAAGTATTGACCCTCATAACCCGGGTAAGGGTCCATCGCCAGCATATTGCAAATTTGCTCGGTTGCCTCGAGATACTGCGCCCGCTTACTTTCAACCGGGATGTTAAAACCACCCAGCTCCAGAATCGCTGAGGATTCGCCGGTGCCAAATTCAACTCGACCACCGGAAACAAGGTCCAGGGTAGCGATACACTCAGCCGTTCGCGCCGGATGATTGTAATTGGAGATGACCTGCCGGATACCATGACCCAGGCGAATATTTTTGGTGCGCTGTGATGCCGCCGCAAGAAAAATCTCGGGGGAAGACGAGTGGGAGTACTCCTCAAGAAAGTGGTGTTCTACCTCCCAGGCATAGTCGATCCCCAGTGAGTCTGCCAGCTCAACCTGATCAAGCGCTTCCTGAAACAGCGCCAGCTCTTTGCCTTCCGTCCAGGGCTTCGGTAGTTGGTGTTCATAGAAAATGCCAAACTTCATCGTTCTGCCTCCATGGTAGCGCCTCCTATGCGGCCAGCGCTTCGAACCCACGATAAATTGCTTCACCTTCTTCAAGGGTCAGCACGCTTTGCTTCAGGGCTGCGATAGACGCGGGTCTCGCCGTCTCATGCATTTCAACCGCGTGCCAGTGCACCATCTTTTTCCAGACCGGATCCAGGATTTCTGTACCCGGCAGCTCAGTGCCATCGGTAGTCTTAACCGTAAAACTGCGAAACTCGGATATCGCCGCTCGCAGCCAGGCAACGTGTACGGCTTCGTCCTGACGAATACGGTTAATCAACAAGACCGCATGCGCGGACTCCTGTGGCTTGTCGATAAACGTGTCAGGTGAGCTGATCACACGTTCATAAAAATCAAACGCCCGCTCCGCGCGAATTTCAATCATTAGCAGATTCATCAGCAAAGAAATTAGCATTTCATGGCCGGCCGGCAGCTGCAGCATTTCGCGCTCAGGTTTCTCGCGGGCGATACTTGATGGCGCGTCAGGAACAGGAAACCGATTTCGCCCAAAAATCAGATCCCTCGCAGCAAACCACATGACATCGTGGCCACCAATACCGGAATCAGGGACACCGCCCTCATCCCATCCATGGCTGGTCAGCAGACCGCTGTTCAAATGACCGAGCGCAGTGCCAGAGATATCCTCACGGATGACTGCCTGGAAGTCAGGCGCGATCACCTCGGCTAAGGCTTTGCCTCTTGCTTCTATTAACCCGGTGATTGTGAGTGAATCCCAGAACGACTGCTCAAAACCATGTTTCAAGAGATGAATCTGCTGCGGCACATTGGGGAAATTCGGTGCTGTCAGCAACGCCGTAGATGCTTCGACCAAGGGGACCTGTCTGTTCTGGAGTTGTTGATGCCAGGCGTTGATGGCATCCCAGCGATGAAGCGTCCGAGGTGACAGGTAATCGCCGGCCTGATCAAATCCGCCATGAAGCCTTAACCCGCATTCGACATGCTGTGTCGCGTAGTCATGCTCAGCTTCCAACGCCTGTTTCGTAAACCTGATTTTGCTCATCAACGCGCCCCTGCTTCTGTTGGATATCCTAAACCCCGGTCAATGAAGCCACTGAGATCCTCGATCAGTCTCTGCTGATCAATGCCTCTTCTGCCAGCATAAATAATGGCGTGTCGCAACATGCCACAGAGACCGTGACTCACCAGTTCAAAGTCAAGATCCAGATCATTGACCTCATGAGCCAACGCCAGACTTAACAATTCACCAAGGCGGTCGTACATGCGCCAGGCGTTATCATCCTTAGGTGCGATAAAGACGGGATCCAGAAACGCAGCTTGCAGCAGCCCAGGGTTCGCCTGTCCGAACTCGATCACAGCGCTCAAGGTAACCCGCCAACGCTCGCGACTACCGCTAACCGCCTGCAGCCGCTCACGCAAAACAGCCAGTAGTTCGTTCTGAGCCTGCTCAGCAAAGTCCAGGTAGGCCTGCTGTTTGTCACTGAAGTGCAGGTAAAAGGTACCGTTGGCGACGCCCGCGCGCCTGGCAATATCCTGCGGTCGGGTTTCGTGGTAGCCGTACTCTACAAACAGCGATCTTGTCGCATGACGCAATCGATCGAGGGTGGCTGGTTTGAGTGACGACTTTTGTGCCGCGGGGTTTGTTGGCATAGAGATGACAATTTGTCAGTGTTTTAGGCAGTCTAAACCTGCGCTGACATTTTGTCATTTACACCCAATATTCCCGTTATACTGGCCCTTCGCAAAAGGACAACAGAGCTGAGCATGATCAGGGCCAACCGCAATTTCCCTAACAGTAGAATGAGACGGCTTCGAACCGATGACTGGTCAAGACGTCTGGTGCAGGAACACCATTTAAGTGTCGATGATCTCATTTACCCTGTGTTTGTCCGGAGCGGCAATAGCCAACGCGAAGCCATACCCAGCATGCCAGGTATAGATCGACTGAGCCTCGACCTGCTGGTGGAAGAGGCCAAACAGATTGAACAGCTGGGCATCCCGCTAGTCGCATTGTTTCCGGTGACACCGACTGAAAAAAAGACACCACTGGGCGAAGAGGCTTTTAATCCTGACGGGCTCGCCCAGCAAGCCGTGCGCGCAATCAAGGCGGCTTGTCCCGGGCTGGGTGTCATGACCGACGTTGCCCTCGACCCGTTCACCAGCCACGGCCAGGACGGTATTCTTGACGATGCCGGCTACATTGATAACGACATCACGCTGGAAACCCTGGTGAAGCAGGCCATCTCTCAAGCAGAAGCGGGTGTGGACGTCATTGCACCGTCGGACATGATGGATGGCAGAATTGGCGCTATCCGCGAGGCACTGGAAGCTAACGGCCATGTCACTACAAAAATCATGGCCTACTCCGCAAAATACGCATCCGCGTTCTACGGCCCTTTCAGAGATGCGGTTGGTTCAGCCGCCAACCTTGGCGGGGGAGATAAACGCACGTATCAGATGAACCCAGCCAACACCGATGAGGCGCTACAGGAAGTGGCGCTCGATATCGCAGAGGGTGCTGATATGGTGATGGTAAAGCCAGGAATGCCGTATCTCGATATCGTCCAGCGGGTGAAATCAGAATTTGGCATGCCAACCATGGTTTATCAGGTGAGCGGCGAGTATGCGATGCAAATGGCGGCGATCGAAAAAGGCTGGCTATCTGACGATGTCATCACGGAATCACTCCTGGCGATGAAACGGGCAGGCGCCGACGCCATTCTTACCTACTTCGCGATGCGGATAGCCGCTGACCTGACGTGAGCCTCTGGCCAGAATCGATCTATCACTTTCCTCAGATAACCTCATAGCGATTTCGAATAGATATTGGGTTGTGAAATCGCGGGTTCGGGCTTAGGATTAGCCCCTCTTAAAACCCCATTTCTTACTCGGAGAAGCTAACGATGACCGATATCCAGCATGTGTCTGACGATTCATTTGATACAGATGTACTGAACTCAGACGTCCCGGTCCTGGTGGACTACTGGGCTGAATGGTGTGGTCCATGTAAAGTCATCGCACCGGTGCTGGAAGAAATCGCTGCCGAGTACGACGGCAAGATGAAGGTCTGTAAGCTCGATATCGACGCCAATGAAGCAACACCACCAAAATATGGCATTCGCGGTATACCCACACTGATGCTGTTTAAAAACGGTAACGTGGAAGCGACCAAGGTCGGCGCGCTGTCCAAATCACAGCTGACCGCTTTCCTCGACAGCAACATTTAGCAACGTATCTGATCGCAAGTTCTGGGATCTGCCGGCACGACATTGCCCTCTGGTAATGCGTGCCGGTTTCAAAAAACGGTTGACAACCCAGCAAAAACGTATCAATTTAGCTTTCCGTAACCTTTGACGGTCTTAACAGCGCGCCTCCTGCGTTGGTCATACTCCCCGACAAAACTCAAAAATTTTTAACCTAAGACTTTTTACACCTGAATCTTTTAAAGAAAACACTTTCCGAAATAACGTTCTAAAACCAGTCGCAGCTCAACAACTTTATAGACGCGGTGCGCGTCAACTTCCAAACACACAAGTGAGTTTATGAATCTAACTGATCTGAAAACGAAACCCATCCCCGAACTACTCGAGATCGCCCACGAGATGGGCATGGACAACCTCGGTCGCTCAAGGAAACAAGAAATTATTGCCAACGTATTGCGTAAGCATGCGAAGTCAGGTGAAGCCATCTACGGCGACGGTACCCTGGAGATCCTGCAGGATGGTTTCGGCTTCCTTCGCTCTCCGGATTCTTCCTACCTGGCAGGTCCCGATGATATCTATGTATCACCCAGCCAGATCAGACGTTTTAATCTTAGAACCGGTGATACGGTATCGGGAAAGATTCGACCACCGAAAGACAGTGAACGCTATTTCGCGCTATTGAAAGTTGACCAGATCAACTTTACGGATCCGTCAGAAAGTAAGAATAAAATCCTGTTCGAGAACCTGACACCGCTGTTCCCTGACGAGCCTCTGACACTGGAAGCCGGCAATGGCAGCACCGAGGACCTGACCGCGAGAATCATTGACCTGACCGCCCCAATCGGAAAAGGGCAGCGGGCACTGATTGTCTCGCCACCCAAGGCTGGTAAGACACTAATACTGCAGAACGTTGCGCAGTCCATTATGCGGAACAATCCGGAATGCCATCTCATTGTGCTGCTCATCGATGAGCGACCTGAAGAAGTGACAGAAATGCAGCGCTCTGTTCGCGGTGAGGTTGTTGCCAGCACCTTTGATGAACCACCATCACGCCACGTCCAGGTTGCAGAGATGGTCATCGAAAAAGCAAAACGGCTGGTAGAACACAAAACCAACGTGGTTATCCTGCTCGACTCCATTACCCGTCTGGCACGGGCCTACAACACCGTGATTCCCGCGTCGGGCAAAGTCCTGACAGGTGGTGTTGATGCGCACGCGCTGGAGCGACCAAAGCGCTTCTTTGGTGCCGCAAGAAATATTGAAGAGGGCGGCAGCCTGACTATCATCGCCACCTGCCTGATCGATACAGGCTCAAAGATGGACGAAGTGATTTACGAAGAGTTTAAAGGCACCGGTAACCTTGAATTGCATCTGGAACGAAAGATCGCTGAAAAGCGCGTCTACCCGGCAATCAATATCAGGCGTTCAGGCACTCGCCGTGAAGACCTGCTGATGTCCGAGGAGGAACTTCAAAAGGTCTGGATTCTGCGCAAAATTCTGCATGATATGGACGACCTCGCAGCCATCGAATTCCTGCTTGAACGTATGAAAAAATCAAAAACTAATGAGGAGTTCTTCGCCTCGATGAAACGCAAGTAGACCTGCCTGTGAAGACGCTTACCTGCCCGATCCACTCTATTGAGAACTACAATAAGGACACTCGCAGAGTCGTGCTGGATCTGCCTGCCGACGCAGACATCGAATTTAGTGCCGGACAGTACCTACAGCTGGTTCTACCCGAGAAAAAGTGTCCCTTCTCTATCGCCAGTTCACCGCATCTGAAAAATCAGTTGGAACTGCATATCAGGCCAACGCCAGGGTCCGATGACTCCATCATGATCGAAGCCTTGCTTGATGATGCCAGCGAGCTTGAAATCGAGGCACCTCTGGGGGATTGTTTTTTATCAAGCAGACCCGAGAATCCGCTGATCCTGCTCGCGGCAAGTACCGGCATTACCCAGATGAAAAGTATCATCGAGTTTCTGGAACCTGAGGGTTTCGAGCACCCCGTTTATCTGTACTGGGGCGTTCTCTCCGACAGTGACCTCTATCTTTCAGCGCTCTGTGAATCCTGGGAAGCGCAGCACGACAACTTCACCTACACCCCTGTGGTTAGTGAACCTGCGACCTCGCCAAACTGGCAAGGCAAGACAGGCCTCGTTGGTGAAGTGGCGTTGGCAGATCTGGACGATGTGTCTGATGTCACCGTCTTCGTTTCCGGTGGTCCAGCCATGGTCTATGCAACTCTGGATGCTTTTGTCGAGCGCGGCATGCCCGAGGGTAATATGCACTCAGACATCTTTTCTTACGCCCCTCGCCCTAAAAAGTAATTTGATCGCTGGCGGTGCTGTTCAAACAGCGCTTAACGTGGTGTAAGCCTTGTCATATTCACCGCCGTCGGCATACAGGGCTGCCAGCGGTACGCGGGCATCAACAAACCCAAGCTCCAGACTCCGAACAAGCGCGGCTTTCGCTGCAACCGGTTCTCCGTCACTCGCGAAAAGGCACCCTAACGCGTATTGCAAAGCGGGATCGTCGGCATGCTGCTGCAGCCAGCTTTTAACGTGCTTCAGCCTGACTTTTAAGGTGGCCTGATCCGTTTGACCGTAGAGCGCAACGAGTGAAGGTTCCCACGAATGTTTGATAGCGGCTCGCAGGACAGGTTCCGCGTGGCTTTGATCTGACAACGCTTGCGCATAGGCAGCGACAACTGCTGGATCCTGTTTAGTAGAACCATCAAGGGAGCGAAACAGTTCATTTAAGGCACTATTGTCGCCGGACCAATGGGCAATGCCGAGCAGCGCAGCGGCACGTTCAAGCCCCTCTCCCGCACCGGCTTTTCGCAGTTCACCCGATCTACGCAACATCTCCCGCCAGTCAGCAAGACCTTCAAGTGCCTGTTGCACAAGCCCTGCAACATGTGGATTCAACTTAACGCCGTCCAGAGCAGATAATGCAGTCTGATAGTCTTCTCGCCGGAGTGCCAGCTCCGCGCTGACAATGCAACGAGCCCTGGTCAACGTGTGATCAGATTCTTCCGCCAGCCGCAGATAGGTTTCTCGAGCTTCGTTATCGCCCGTATCATCAGCCGCGCGCGCGGCTGCCAGGTAATTAATTCCCCGGGTCGATTGATTGTCCGCGCCGCTATTGAGAAATTTCTGGGCACGATTGTATTCACCCTCCGCAAGCAATTGGAGACCTTTATGGGAGTGCGCTGCCACCTTGAGTTCTCGGCGGCGTGCGCGCCAGTCACGAACCAGCGTACTACTCTTCGTTAATAGTCCAAGCAGGCGCAACGCGTAGTAAATGAAAGCGACAAACAGCACCAACAGGCAAAGCATGACCCAAAGACTGCTTTGCAGAGAGTAAGATTGGTAGGTGATCAGAACGTAGCCAGGATCGCGCGCAATCAGGGTGCCAAGGTATCCGGCCGCCACAATGATCAGCAACAAACCAATCAGCAAACGCTTCATTGATCTTCAACTCCGCGCAGTCCACCGACGAGATCTCGCACCTCAATCAGGGAAGCCGAGACATCCGGCAGATCCACTGCAACGCTGGTTTCAGAAAGCGATGACAAGGCCTCAAGCATAGCAATCGAAGTCGGATCAGCGGCGTCAAAGGAAGCCTCGACCCAGTTATGGGCTTCGCGCAGTGACGCACGATAGACCGTTTCTCTGCCGTCGAGCAGCGCAAGTTGCGCCATCTGAAGTTTCAGCACGAGATTCTGTCTGAGGTAGTAAGCTTCACGGGGGGGCAGAATCGGCGTCACTTCAACCTGACCTCGTCTGAAATCAACCAAACCCGCTAATCTGCTGGCAGCATTCCTGACCAGTGAGAGTAGCTTCGCAACAAAGCTGGCGTTGTCATCATTCTCTGCAATAAGAGTATCTGGTGCCTGGTAGGCTGGCAGAGAGCGTTTGAGTTCAGGCACCTGATGGATCAACGCTGCAAGCTCAAGATAAACCCCTTGGACGTCCGGCGCGTTAACGGATTTTAGTGCGGCGATATCTTTAGCAAGGGCTGCTCGCAAGCCATGCGCGCTCAATCCATCGGCGTCCCGGATGATGTTATCGGCTGACTGCAATAGCTGGAGCGCTGAAACAGCGTCCTGTTCCATCAGGACCCGTTGGTTCGCCATACGGATCAGGTACTCAACCTCCGCGTAGATCCAGTCTTTTGCGCTGGTCCCGATACGGCCACGCAGCTGCGCAATTTCAGCAGCCACTGATGCCTCAAAAGCCTGACGGGCTGCATCATCAGAAGAGGGGTTCAACGCTGTTGCCAGACGTGATTCAAACGCGGATAAACGCTGATCTAGCGCCCCTAAACTGGCTTCTACCGAAGCCAGTTTAGGCGTAACAACATCTACCGGTTCAGCGACAGGCTGACTCAGCCTCTGGTAACTTTCGTAAGCGGGATAGCTCGCAAGACCCAGCGCAACCAGTGCCAGGATGACACCCAGGACGCCGCTGATACTGACCGATGATTGCGACGACGGCCTGGCAGGCTTGCTGGAACCCGCCACTTTGCCAGTTTTTGGTTGTTTCACAACAGTTTGTTCATCTGCTGCGTTATCCCTCTCGCCTGAGGGTTCTTTATTAGCTGATGGTTCTTTACCCGCTGAGGCTCCATTACCCGCTGAGGCTCCATTACCCGCTGAGGCTCCATCTTCTTTGTCGCTCATGTGTTCAGACCACAACGCAAAATTGCATCATACAACGCCTGATCAGAAGCTCCAGCCGCGTTTTCAACATAACCCGCCCCGAGGGCAACTGCCTGCTCAGCGATTCGCTCGGAAGGGACAATGACAGATACCTCGGCTAATTTTTCGCCAAGGGTTTTAGCCGCGGCCGCCAGTATTTCACCGCTGGTGGCGACAACCATGGCGCCTTTTGGCACGTCAACCAAGGTTGGCAATAACGTTACGCGCTCATAGGCTTCAAGGTAGCTGACGCTGGCACCCCTGGCTTTGAGCGTTTCCGCCAAGAGTTCACGCCCCCCTCTGCCGCGGACAATAAGTGCCTTTTTCCCCGCGACGGCAGCAAGTTCAGGCAGATTCAGCAAGCCTTCGCTGCCAGCCTTTTCGGGATAAGCGACTTGCACGCCATATTCACGCAGGGCAGCCGCGGTGCCTGCGCCAACTGCCAGCCACGCGAGGCCGATTGGCCAGGCGACCCAATATCTATCGAGCAGCGGCATGCCAAACCGGACAGCACTCTTGCTGACAAAAATCAGTAAATCAAAATGATCAAGATCCAAAACCAGGGTTTTGAGATCAGGGGACTCCGATAGACCGGACAGCTTCAGGAGCGGGTGGATTCGGACGTCGAACCCCCTGAGCATAGCGCCTAGCGCTTCGTTCTCACCTTCTGGCCGTGTCAGGAATACCGTATCAGCCATCGACGTTAGTGTGCCGACGATTCGATCAGATCAAGCGCACCGGCTGCCAGCAACTGGTCACCGAGGATTGCGGAAAGCTTATTGCCCTGTGCCAGTGGTCCCGTGATTTCCTCTCGGATGACTGACTCACCCGCCAGATCAGAAACAAATGCCTTAAGCTCAAGCTGCGCATCAACGACACGACCAAAGACAGCAATCGGCAAATTGCAGGTTGCACCCAGTTTAAGCGTCACACCGCGCTCCGCACTGACGCAATCAAAGGTTATCTGGTCATTGATAGCCGCCAGCAATGACCGGGTTGCAAGGTCCTCTGCACGACACTCTATACCCACCGCACCTTGCCCAGCCGCTGGCAGCGAAATCTCAGGATCAATGGCCTCTGCAACCCTAAAAGAAAGGCCCAGTCGGTCAAGCCCGGCAACCGCAAGAATAATAGCGTCGTAATGCGCGTCGTCCAGCTTACGCAATCGGGTATCCACGTTGCCACGTAATTCCGAAAACTTCAGTGCCGGGAAATGTTTTTCAATTTGCCTGACCCGACGAAGACTACTTGATCCGATGGTCGCACCGGGCGGTAATTCAGCAAGGCAAGCATAGCGATTGGATACCAGCGCATCACGAGGATCAGCGCGGGCGACCATGGCATCAATGATCAATCCCTCCGGCAGTTCACCAGGTACATCTTTCATCGAATGCACCGCGATATCAGCGGACTGATCAAACAGCGCCAGTTCAAGCTCCTTAACGAAAACGCCTTTACCACCCATTTGACTGAGCGGGGAAGCCTTATCGCGATCACCCTGCGTCGTCATACCTATAAGTTCGCAGGTGAGCTCAGGATGGTGCTGTTCCAGAAGATCTTTAACGTGATTCGCCTGCCAGAGCGCCAGGGCACTTTCGCGGGTCGCAATGCGGATTGTTTTCATGTTGATAACGACGTGGAAGCAGGCGTCACATTAACAAAAAAAGGCGGCCTTGGCCGCCTTCCTGTACCCCTTTTAGCCCATCCAGATCAGAGTGTCTGAACCAGTCGCCGCAAACCTGAGACGTGCCTTCGGCTGACGTCCAGCTTCTCTTCAATCCCGCGCATCCGGACCTGATAGTGGCCAGAGGGATCTCTTTCAAGGCCTTCAAGATGATCCATCATGACCAGAGCGTTTCGATGAATTCGCACCAGCTTGTCACCAAACTCGGTTTCGAGGTCACGCAGGGTATCGTCAATCAACACCTCACCACCCTCGTGCCTGACGGTGACGTATTTATGATCGGCCTGAAAGAACTTCACCTCGGATAACGGAATCAGCTCAATGCCGCGTCGGGTTTTCGCACTGATGTGTGTTCGTGAACGACAATCTGTCGCTTCGTCTTTGCCAACGATGGCTTCTATCTGGACCTTGTTAACCCTGGAAGCCTTGATTAGCGCATCCAGTAACGCCTCACGCCGAACCGGCTTCATCAGATAGCCGGAGGCATTAACATCAAATGCTTCAACCGCATGTTCTCCAAACGCGGTACAGAAAATCACGGCCGGTGGTGTCGTCAGAGTCGCCAACTGACGTCCTGCCTCCATCCCGTCCATACCGGGCATCCGGATATCAAGCAGGACAATATCGGGCTCCAGCCTGATGGCCTCACGCACCGCGCCATCGCCCGCTTCCGCCGAGCCAACGACTTCATAGCCCTCCAGCATATCCACCATTCTAACCAGTCTGTCTCTGGCCAGTTTTTCATCATCAACCACGAGTACTTTCATGGGCTTGACCTCTCACCTTCGCCGTATCAATAGCACTTATCCTCGGGTTCGGGCCGCTTGTCAGTTACCGAGCGATCACGCGAAATCCCGCCATGAGGTACAAATTAAGGATTTTTGACAAGAAAACTGCGACGTAGTGCACACTTTTCGAAAAAATCGCGATAGACAGCGCAATTTTGGGTACTAACGGTTCGAAGACCCGTTTACGGCGCGTATTTGCGCCTAGGTCGGATAAAACAGGCGGGTAATAAAACGGTCAGCTGACTTTTCCGTCGTCAATCCTGAGTCGGGCCCATAGATCGCCAATAGCCGATTACGAATGTTTTCCAGTGCCATGTGATTACCCCGTTCATGCTGGCTCTCCTGGTCTGCCAAGGGGTTGCTGATCAATATGTTAATCAGCCCGTCGATTTCGGTGATTGAAATGTCAACCAGACCGCCGTCACGGCGTGGTTGAATGCCGTGATAGATCGCGTTCTCCAACAGCGGTTGCAGCGTGAGCAACGGAATTTTGACTTGTCCTGTATCAACCTCAATCTGCCAGTCCACCCGTAACCGATCATCAAGCCTCAGGCTCTCGATGTGAACGTATTTTTCACAAAGGTCCAGCTCCTCTGAAAGACGAACCGGTTCGTTCGAGGAATCGTTCAGCGACGCACGGAACAGGACCGAAAGGTCTTCAACAACCTCTTCAGCAACCTCAGGGTCAACGCTGATCAAACTGGCGATGATATTCATACTGTTAAACAAAAAGTGCGGCCTTATTCGCGATTGCAGCGCTTGAATACGCGAGCTGAGCTCTGCTTTTTCCTGTTCCCGCAGTTGATGTGAAAGAAAGAAATATCGGAACGCTATGGTCGTCATAATAGTCGCAATCAACAGGTTACGAACGATACGACCCAAACCTTCTTCGCTAACCGGCACAAACCCCTGGATAAACGCTTCGGCGATCAGGCTGCCAACGAGTGTCATCAACAGTATCAACGCAAACGCTACAATCGTGGCGCGCAGCGCAGACATCCGCATCAACCAGGGCCGGATATTGCAGAGCAGCGCTGCGGAGCCGAGCACAAGCCATTGCACAAACAGGGATGCCAGGCCAAGCTGGACCCAATCAAAATCGAAAAAAGTCGACGTGAAAAGTACCTGAACAAACACCAGCAACTCTGACACCAGTACCAGAAACAGAATGCTTTGCGCCTGACACAAGTCCGGCAGAAAAAAATTGATCTCGTCGTTTTCTCTGGCCAACGGGTCCTCCAGTGGGTCACTGCAATTATGCCGGTATCCATAACCTTGCTGCTATAATCGCGTTTCCTAAAAAGCGAGCAAGCAACTTGGCAGACAACAGCAAAAAACTCTGGGATGGCCGTTTTACTGAAGCGACAGACGCCTTTGTTGAATCGTTCACCGCCTCCGTTAACTTCGACCAGGCCCTTGCACTTTACGATATCGAGGGTTCTATTGCCCACGCCACGATGCTCGCCTCAGTCGGCATTATCAACGATAACGAGCTGGGCGCCATGAGATCTGGTCTTGACGCTATTCGTAACGACATCGAAAAGGGCGACTTTACCTGGTCTGTCGCCCTGGAAGATGTGCACATGAATATTGAACGTGCCTTAACAGAGCGCATTGGCGATGTCGGTAAAAAATTACACACAGGACGGTCGAGAAACGACCAGGTTGCTACCGATATACGCCTTTATCTTCGGGACGCTATCGATCACGTTTGCCTGAAAATCAGACAACTACAGTCTGGCATCCTGGATCTCGCGGCGCGAGAAACCGAAACGATCATGCCTGGCGTGACTCACCTGCAAGTCGCTCAACCTGTGTCGTTTGCTCACCATCTGATGGCATGGTTCGAAATGATCGACCGTGACTACGCGCGGATGCAGGATTGCAGAACCCGGGTAAATTCACTACCTCTGGGCGCCGCGGCCCTGGCGGGTACAACCTATCCGATCGACAGAGCCATGACTGCGGATCTCCTGGGTTTCGAAACCATTGCGGCCAATTCTCTGGACGCCGTCAGTGATCGGGATTTCGCAATCGAGTTCTGCAGTGCTTCAAGCATTCTTATGATGCACCTGTCCAGGTGGGCGGAAGAAATGATTCTCTGGACCTCCCCACAGTTTGCATTCATCAACTTACCCGATCGTTTCTGTACCGGGTCCTCGATCATGCCGCAAAAGAAAAACCCCGATGTGCCTGAGCTCGTACGCGGAAAAACTGGTCGGGTTTTTGGTTCACTCACGGCAATGCTGACCGTAATGAAAGGACAGGCACTGGCTTACAATAAGGACAATCAGGAGGACAAGGAGCCTTTGTTCGATACAGCCGCCACTGTACTCGATTGCCTGACCGCTTTCGCTGACATGATCCCGGCGATCGAACCGCAGCGAGAGAACATGAGAGCCGCAACATTGCAGGGATTCGCCACCGCAACCGACCTTGCCGATTATCTGGTGAAGAAAGGCACACCCTTCCGTGACGCTCACGACATCGTTGGTGGGCTGGTCGCTGAGGCGATCAAACAGGATTGCGATCTGTCCGGGCTATCGCTCGATGTCATGACACAAGCCAGTCCACTGATTGCAGCAGACGTCATGGAGATTCTGACCCTTGAAGGCTCTCTGGCATCCAGAAATCACCCGGGCGGGACTGCGCCTGAGGCAGTTCAGGCAGCCATTAAAATCGCCAAAAGCAGAATTCAGTAGAGCGGCAATCCGGCCTGTTCTTGAAACACTCGATTCATAAGTGTATCGAGGTCTTCCGCAGTCGTCTCACAGAACCAGCCATCATCGACGGCGCGAAGGTGAAACCCGCCGGAGCGCGCAGCGATCCAAATTTCATGATTGGCGATTTGCCGACTCAGAATAATGCTGGAGCCATTCTCAAGGGTAATGGTTAAGACCTCGCCCGAGGTATCAACATCGATATCCGCTTCCAGTTCATCAATTGCATCTTCGATACGCAGTAGCTCTGCCTCGACCTTTTCTTGAAACGTTACGTCATCCATCGCGGGTCCCCCACCAAGTCGGCGTATAGTATACTTCAGCGCTTACCGCGATTGATGCAACCGTTATGCGCTTCTTGCTGCTGTCTATGCTCGTTCTATGCCTGACCGCATGCGGCCAGAAGGGTGCGCTGTATCTGCCTGAAGAGGAGCAACCGGCTGCACAAATCGCAGCACCCGGCGTCACGCTCGCCGCCCATAGCCAACAAGCGAAACACAAATAATGCTACACCGGAACCACGGTGATCTCCTGATTGAGCAGGTGCCGCTCGCAGAGATCGCTGCTATCTATGGCACACCCGTCTTTGTCTACTCCGAGGATGAGATCGCCCGTGCTTACAGGACTTTCGATCAGGCGTTCAGCATTCACCCCCACGATATCTGTTACGCGGTGAAAGCAAATTCCAACCTGGCGGTACTTCAGATTTTGGCAGAATTAGGCGCAGGCTTTGATATTGTCTCCGGCGGAGAACTGGCGCGCGTGCTTAAAGCAGGGGGAGAGGCGGCAAAGACGGTTTTCTCCGGCGTCGGCAAGCAGGACTGGGAGATCAATGCCGCGCTTGAAGCCGGTATAGGCTGCATCAATGTGGAATCAGCCTCAGAGTTACAGCGCATCAGAAGAATCGCCTCAGCACTGAATACCGAGGCACCGGTGTCAATTCGGGTTAATCCCGACGTGGACCCCAACACACACCCATATATCTCCACGGGCCTTAAGGAAAACAAGTTTGGGGTTTCTACTGACGAGGCCTTATCACTGTTTCAGCTGGCAGCCGAGGATCCAAATCTGAAGGTTACGGGCATCGACTGCCATATCGGTTCCCAGATTACCGACCTCACCCCTTTTCTGGATGCATTAACAATAGTTTTGGGGCTCGTCGATTCGCTTGAGAGAGACGGCATTCCCATTGCGCATATCGATCTGGGCGGTGGTATCGGCGTGCGCTACAAGGACGAGACGCCCATCGATATCAACGATTTCGCCAGCGCGATCGGCCAGGCAATGAGCGGGCGACCACAGCGCATGATATTTGAGCCCGGCAGGACAATTGTTGCAAACGCAGGTTTACTGCTAACCCGCGTGAACACGCTCAAGGAAAATGAAGGTAAAAATTTTGCCGTGGTCGATGCTGCCATGAATGATCTGATTCGTCCTGCGTTGTACGGTGCCTGGCAGGAAGTTGCGCCAGTAACCGAGAAAACAAGCGGCCAAACAGCATCCTGGGACATCGTTGGACCCGTATGTGAAACAGGTGACTTTTTAGCAAAAGCGCGACAACTGAATCTCGAGGAAGATGACCTGCTGGCCATTCTATCTTCGGGTGCTTACGGTTTCGTCATGAGCTCCAACTACAATACACGGCCCCGTGCACCGGAAGTTATGGTGTCCGGCGCAACTCACACCTGCGTTAGAAGGCGCGAGACCGTGGACGACCTTCTTGCAATGGAGTCCCTGCGGCACACTTGAGTGTGTTGCATTGGCCAACCGCCCGAGTAAATTAGCGAGATGTTGTTACGATTTACCAAAATGCACGGTCTGGGCAACGACTTCATGATGGTCGACCTGCTGACACAGCGTGCCAATTTGTATCCCGAACTCATCCGGGAGCTCTCGGACAGGAAGCTGGGCATCGGCTTTGATCAACTATTAACCGTAAGCCCGCCAGATAACCCTGAAGTGGATTTTAAATACACCATCTACAATGCCGATGGCAGTGAAGCCGAGCAGTGCGGCAATGGCGCCAGATGTTTTCTTCGGTTCGTCAGAGATGAAGGCCTGACAACAAAATCATCGATTAAGCTGGAAACCAACAACGGCATTATCTGCTGTCAATTGGAGAAGGACGGCAATATCACCGTCGACATGGGCAGGCCAGCTTTGCAGCCAGCGAAAATACCGTTTATTGCCGACGGGCCCCAGATTACCTATGACGTGGAAACTGACCTGGAAGATATCAGGGAGGTCTCACTGGTCGCCGTGAATGTTGGCAATCCACATGCTGTCATTGAGGTACCTGACGTGTCCGGCGCACCCGTAGAAACACTCGGTCCGGTCATGGAATCGCATGCGCGCTTTCCTGAAAAGGTTAATGTGGGTTTCATGGAAATAGTCTCGCGAGACAAAATTCGACTACGCGTATTCGAACGCGGTGTCGGCGAAACCAGCGCTTGCGGATCTGGCGCTTGCGCTGCGGTGGTGGCCGGTCGCTTGCAGGGCCTCATTAATGAGCGCGTTGATGTTGAACTTACGGGTGGCAATCTCACGGTGAGTTGGGGTGGTGACGAGGACACAATCCGCATGACAGGACCCGCTTGTCGTGTTTATGAGGGCAGACTACAAGTATGAATAATGAGATCAATGATCAGGATGTGGCTGCCTACCTCACCGCAAACCCGGAGTTTTTCAACGCTCACGAAGACCTGCTGCTTAATCTATCGATACCCCACGAGAGTAAGGGAACTGTTTCTCTGGTAGAAAAACAGCTCGAAACAATGCGGGAAAAGCAAAAGAAAACACGCAAACAGCTGAATGATTTTGTGGCTTCCGCCGAACGGAACAAAGAAATATTCGACAATAGTCGTGGTTTAATCCTGAACCTGATTGCCGCCAATCGAGCGGCTGATTTCTTTGCGGCACTTGAGAAAGGTTTAAAGAAGGACTTCGGCTGCAAAGCGTACAGCCTTGTTGTATTTGGCAAACGTCCGAGGCAGATCAACCATTTTACCTCACGGGTAACGGCCGACTCCGCCAGAGGTTATGTGGGCGCCTTGATGCGCGCCAAAGAACCGACACTGGGCGTACTTCGGCCTGAGGAACAGGATTTTCTGTTCCGACATCAAAGCGAGAAAGTGAAGTCTGTGGCGGTGATGGCAGTCAAGGAGCGTAACAAACAGTTGGCACTGCTCGCCATCGGTCATAGCGACCCGCACTATTTTTCAGCAGGGATGGACACGCTTTTTCTCGGTTTTATCGCTGAGACGCTTGCCAAACTGCTACCACGGCATCTGCCCAAGTAGCCTGTGGACACCATCCTGTCCAGCGAGGTTGGTGCTTTTCTATCCCATCTCAAAACAGAGCGGCAGCTCTCGCCGCATACGATAAAGAGTTACGCCCGGGATCTTGATTCCCTGGTTAATACTCTCGATGAGCAATCAATCAACAACTGGTCAGATGTTGCTGCACACCACCTAAGACATGACATTACTACCGGTTACCGGCAGGGCCAATCCGGCAAGACCCTGCAAAGAAAGCTCTCTGCTATCCGGAGCTTTTTCAACTTTCTGGCGAGAGAAGGCATCGTTAAAACAAACCCGGCCATGGAGTTTTCGGCACCCAAGTCAGCCGCAACCCTGCCAGCAACAATAGATACGGATCAGGTCAGTCGATTATTGGATTTTAAATCCAACGACTGGCACGGCGTTCGAGACAGAGCCATGTTGGAGCTGTTTTACTCTTCGGGTTTGCGACTCTCAGAACTCGTTGGCACAAATCTCAATGATATCTCGTACGACGATCAAACCATCCGTGTGACGGGTAAAGGGAATAAGGAACGGCTGCTGCCGGTTGGCTCAAAAGCGATAGCCGCTATCAAGCAATGGCTGACACAACGCTCTGACCCACCTAAAGCCAGTGTTGTAGATGAGTCAGCTCTATTCATTAGTGAACAGGGCACACGTATCAGCGCCAGAAACGTACAGGCAAGGGTTAAGCGATGGTGCCAGCAACTGGGCATTCCGGGAAAAGTACACCCACACACATTACGGCATTCATTTGCCAGTCATCTGCTTGAGTCCAGCCATGATTTAAGAGCCGTGCAGGAGTTATTAGGCCATGCAGATATCGCGACGACACAAATCTACACGCATTTGGACTTTCAGCACCTCGCAGACGTATATGACAAGGCACACCCGCGAGCACAGCAACAGGATGAAGAATGATTAAAGTTGTGGCATTCGATCTGGACGACACCCTCTGGCATGTCGACCCGGTCATCATCAATGCAGAAAAAGCGCTTAAGTCATGGCTGCAGCAAGCCGCACCCGGGTTTACCTATGTCCGGCAGGATTTACAGGTAATTCGCCAGAATATTGTCAGCGAGGATGAAACACTTGCCCACCGCCTAACCGAGCTACGGCGTCGGACACTGGAAATCGCGCTTAAAGCACAAGCACAAAAAGACGCTGTTACCCTGGCGGATCAGGCGATGGAGGTCTTTCTAGATGCCAGAAACAAGGTGGCGTTTTTTGAGGGCGCGGTCGAGACGATAGCCGATATAGGCAGGGATTTTGAATTAGGTGCGCTGACAAACGGCAACGCTGATATTCATCGACTGGGTCTGCAGGACCACTTCAGTTTCGCGTTTTCCGCTGAAGAAGTCGGCGCCCCCAAGCCGGCACCGGACCTCTTCCACAGGGCGCTTTCTCATACCGGCTGTAAGCCGGGTGAAATGGTTTATGTTGGCGACGACCCAATCAAGGACGTCGATGCGGCTAATGAAGTTGGACTATTTACTATCTGGGTCAGAGGCGAGCGACGGCCAGAGCCAGGCGCAACACAAGCTGATCAGACCGTCGATGATATTCGTGACCTGCCCAGCGCGTTGACTAACCTGCTTCGTTACCGTTAAACGCGGTGATAAACGCCTTGACCGCGGCAACATCTGCGCTCAGTTTTTCCTTCCGCGATGGCAGATCCTTGAGCGCAGCCAGCGTTGGGTGACTAACCTCAACGTCCGGTAACGCTTCTGCCATCACCTGATCAAACTTCGCAGGATGTGCGGTCGCCATGCAGACGAGGGGGAGAGACTTGTTACGACGTGCCTGCCCGACATGCACGCCAACTGCTGTGTGTGGGTCAAGCAGGTAATCATTTTCTTCTCGAAAACGCCGAATCGTTGCCAGTGTATCTTCGTCGGAGACGCAACCTGACGCGAACACTTCATCAAAGTTGGCGGTATTGAAATTAACCATAGCAACACCCTTGCTGAGAAAGTCGGCCATGAACTCGCTGACTTTCCCGGTGTTCTGGCCAAACTCATAATAGAGGTATCGTTCAAAATTACTGGACACCTGGATGTCCATCGCCGGGCTATGCGTAAAGTGCACGTCACCACGTTCGTAACGGCCGGTCGTAAAAAACCGATGCAAGATATCATTGTGGTTGGTCGCAAGGATCAGCCGATCAATCGGCAAGCCCATGGCCCGCGCGATATAACCTGCAAAAATATTCCCAAAATTACCCGTTGGGACCGCAACTTGAAAACGCTCAGGACTACCTAGCTGCACATAAGCTGAGAAATAGTAAACGACTTGTGCAAGTACCCTGGCCCAGTTAACCGAGTTCACGGCACCAAGCTGATATTGGGATTTAAACGCAAGGTCGCCGAAAATGCTCTTCAGTATTGACTGGCAGTCATCGAAGCTACCTTCGATAGCGATGTTCTGAACATTATCATCCAGCACCGTGGTCATCTGCATTTCCTGAAGCGGACTGGTTCGCCCTTCAGGAAACATCACAAAGATATTGATGTTGTCTTTGCCCCGAACACCAGCGATGGCAGCGCTGCCCGTATCGCCACTGGTCGCGCCGATGATGTTCAGGTGTCCTCCATCCCGGTCCAGGACATATTCAAAAATGTTACCCAGGAATTGCAGTGCGACATCCTTAAACGCAAGGGTCGGTCCGTGGAAGAGCTCCATAATATGGATGTCTCCGACGGGCACTAACGGAGTGACTAAGGGGTCATCGAAGGTCTCATAGCTGCGGGAGATAATATCGCGCAGATCTTCCTCAGGGATATCGTCAACAAAGTGACGCATGACCCGGAAGGCCATTTCGCTGTATGACAGGTTTCGCAACGCAGCCAATTCACCGGACATATCCGGAATCTCAGCTGGTACCAGCAAACCACCGTCGGACGCCAATCCCATCATCACCGCCTGGCAGAATGTCAGATCGGCTACACCACCACGGGTACTTAAATAACGCATAAGAGCCCCTTAAGGCCTCGCAGAAAGGGGACGATTATAGAGAAATTTGGGACGAAGGCGGGAGTGCGAATGCACTCCCGTGAAGAATCCTGTTAAACGGCTTCTACGCCGGTTTCACCTGTACGAATTCGAATAACGTCATCCAGTGGGCTGACGAAGATCTTACCGTCACCAACCTTGCCTGTATTGGCAGCTTTGGATATCGCCTCAATCACACCATCGAGATTTTCATCTGCAATGGCAACTTCAATCTTGACCTTTGGCAGGAAATCGACGACATATTCAGCACCACGGTAAAGCTCAGTGTGACCTTTTTGTCGACCGAAACCCTTAACTTCAGTCACTGTCATCCCTTGTACAGAAATCTCTGACAGCGCCTCGCGGACGTCATCGAGTTTGAAGGGTTTAATAATCGCAGAGACTAGTTTCATTAATTTTCTCCTTGCAAAGCTTTACCTAAAACCTAGGCAATGTATCGAATTTAGAGAGGTATTGCGACAAGCGTTCGCACCTGACTTGTTTTGGTGACCGTATATACAGCACTGAACGTGCCAAGTTCCTATTAGCCTGATAAAACAACGAGTTAGCTAGTTTCGTTCCGCAATCACCTCGCATGCCGCACAGACATGGTGCGCTGTGCAAACGACCTGGCACACGTTTCGCACCATCTTCGTGCGGCAGCGTCTTGCAAAAGTTTCAGCTATGGCTGGCATCAATACAGGACCGCTACCTATATGCAATATAAAGGGTGTTACCGACAATGTCTGCATGAAAATCGCAACCAATCGTGCAAGTGCCGAGGTCGGTATAGATGCACCCATTGTCCTGGTGGAGGCAGCCTGCGCCGCTGGCTTGCCACAAACCCAGCTTGTTGGCTTACCCGAAACAGCCGTCAGGGAAAGCAAAGATCGAGTGAAGGCAGCCATTGTGGCCTCTGGTTTCTCCTATCCCGCGCAGCGAATTACCGTGAATCTCGCACCAGCGGACCTGCCGAAAAGCGGTGGCCGGTATGATCTGGCGATCGCCATCGCCATTCTGGAGGCCTCTGGGCAAATTGAGGAGAACCTTGCGACCAACTATGAGTTCCTGGGCGAGCTTTCTTTAACGGGACGTATCAGGGGCGTGCGCGGCGTGCTGCCGGCAGCGCTACGAAATCCAGGCGCACGAGAGTTACTCATAGTGCCTGAGGAAAATGCCCTCGAGGCAAGCCTCGCCGGTAATGCAGATGTGCGAATTGCCAAAGATCTTGGCCAGGTAGTTGCGCACCTGAACAGATTGACGGTGCTCGCGAAACCGGAAGCAAGCAGCCCTGGTATCTATGCAACGACCTATCCCGCGATCGCAGACGTGCTGGGGCAGGAGGCAGCGAAACGTGCCTTGATCATAGCGGCTGCCGGTGGTCACAACCTGATTTTGGTGGGCCCACCGGGCACGGGTAAAACAATGCTCGCCAGCAGACTACCGGGCCTGATCCCACCGATTTCTCTGATCCAATCGTTAGAAGTGGCTTCAATTGCATCGGTGTCACGTCAGGTAAAAGACATCAGCCAACATTTGCAGCGACCGTTTAGAACGCCTCATCACACCGCCAGTGCGGCGGCTATGGTTGGTGGCGGTAATCCCCCTAAGCCGGGAGAGATCTCATTGGCTCACCATGGTGTTTTGTTTCTGGATGAGTTGCCCGAGTATTCAAGGCAGGTGCTCGAGGTGCTACGAGAGCCATTAGAGTCAGGCGAAATCTGGATAAGCCGTGCCGGCGAGCAGGTCAGGTATCCTTCGCGATTTCAGTTGATTGCCGCCATGAACCCTTGCCCCTGCGGTTATTACGGTGATGCCCGACGAGATTGTGTGTGTACACCAGAGCAGATTAATCGCTATCGAAATCGTCTCTCAGGCCCGCTATTAGACCGGATCGATCTTCACGTCGAAGTGCCGACGCTATCAGCAGAACAGTTCGGACATCAGAACAGGACGACTTCAGATCCAGACGTTTTGCACCACCAGAAAACAGACAGTGCCGGCGATAGTGTAACTGAGGCCGGGGCGAAACCAGATGCTGAAGTTAGAGAGAAGGTCAAGCAAGCGAGGCAGACAATGTTAGACAGGCAGGGAAAAACCAACGCAGCGCTGGATAATCAAGGGGTGTTAACCGCCTGTCGTTTGACAAAAGCACAGCGAAACTTTCTGGAAACCTGTGTTAATCGGCTGGGGCTATCAATGCGGGGTTACTTCAAGGTACTGAAGATCGCACGCACTATTGCTGATTTGTCCGGGGAAACGTTGGTGTCGACTGCACATCTGACGGAGGCAGTCAGCTACCGGAAACTGGATCGTCTCCGGTAGCAGATTTCAATATCAGAATTTCTGGGACTACTTGGATTCAGCAATCATGTAGTCAACGAGCGCCCGCAGGTCATCGTCGGAACAACTGAAGCACATACCTTTCGCAGGCATCGCTGGCGGAATACCGTTAATAGACGCCGCATAGAGCGCATCGATGCCCTGTTCTTCAACGCGCTTGGCCCATTCATCAACATCCCCTAACTTGGGCGCACCAGCGACACCTGCGTTATGGCAGGTTGCGCAACTGGCATTGTAATTGGACTGAACACCGCCACCTGTATCGGCGACAACAACGGTGGTTGCCGCACCACTGGCACAATCTTCGCCTTGAATACAGACTTCTCCGACAGCCTTGATTCTTTCGACGATGTCCACGTTTGACGCAATGGCAAACCCTGCAAGGCTGCATATGATCAGAGTCACCAGGATCTTGATTTTAGTCACTTAACATACTCATTGAAAAACCGGCGCCATTATACCGCAGGGAATGCTGAACACTACTTGAATTCACCCTCTACAGAAGGAATCGCCTCGCGCCAGGCATTGTCAGCCGCGATGGTCAGCGGGGTGAATTATTTCTTTTCCGACCAGTCCGCGGTTTCGATATCCCGATTAGTTGTGAACTGAAAAACGCTCGAGGTCCCGGCTTCAACAACGGATTGTTCGGACACCATGGTAAGCACCGCCTGTTCACGAAACTCAGGCAATGAGTCAGCCCCAACATTGACCATCGTTGAACGCAGTTTGTACAAGGTCGTCTTCAGGACTTCTGCCACTGTCCCCACCAGAGGCACATAGGCATCCACACCTTCTTCAAAAACCATCTCGTTGCTGGATCCGTCATCACCGTAACGCTGCCAGTTCTGCGCGCGCCGGGTGCCTTCCCCCCAGTAGGGTTTGTACATCTGGCCATTAATCGATGTCTTGGGTGTCGGACTTTCTTCTGTCATGGCGAAGTATCTTCCCATCATCACAAAATCGGCACCCATGGCCAGAGCAATCACGATCTGAGTGTCATTTGCCAGTCCGCCATCCGAGCAGATCGGGATGTAGCGCCCTGTCTCTTTGAAATACTCGTCTCTGCGCTGCACGACATCAAGCAGCGCTGAAGCCTGGCCGCGACCAACGCCTTTTTGCTCACGCGTGATACAGATGGAACCACCACCCATGCCGACCTTGATAAAGTCGACCCCACCGTCCGCGACCAGATAGTCAAAACCTTCGGCTGAGACAACGTTACCACCGCCAACAACAACCGCCGATCCAAATTCCTTCCTGATCCAGTTAATGCCTTCTTTTTGAAATTCAGTAAAGCCGTCGGAGGAATCAAAACACAGTGCATCAGCGCCTGCCTCAAGGAGTGCGGGCACCCTTTCCTGATAATCATGTGTATTGATGGCCGCGCCCACACACAAGCGCTTGGAGTCATCCAAAAGCTCATGAGGATGTCGCATATGGTCCTCGTAGTCCTTTTTAAATACCAGGGATGTCAGATGACCCGCGCTATCCAAAATGGGCAGGCACTTTTTCTTGTGTTTATGGAGCAGCCGATTGGCCTCACGCAGGGTAATGCCCTCTTCGCCGTAAATGACCTGACTAATCGGTGTCATATGTTGCTGCACGGCGTTATCCAGATCATCCTCAAATTCCCAAAAGTCCTGGTCGGTGATCAGACCCAGCAGCTTACCGTGTCGGTCACCATCGTCAGTAACCGGGACGGTCGAATGACCGGTCTTCTGCATCAACGCAATCACATCAGCCAGACTCCGGTCCGGTGTCGTGTTTGTATCACTGGAAACAAAACCTGCCTTGTGCGTCTTCACCTGACGGACCATATCCGCCTGACTCTCGACGTCCTGAGAACAGAAAATAAAACCCAGTCCGCCCTGGCGGGCCAGGGCGATGGCCAGACGATTGCCTGAAACTGATTGCATCGCGGCAGACACTACGGGTGTGTTGATACTGAAACGTGCCAGCTTATTCGGTTCAACCGCAGAGAGCGGGGTTGCCAGGTCAACCTGATCAGGACGCTGATCTTTTCGAGTTAACCGGGGAATAAGCAGGAATTCAGCAAAAGTTCGAGATACGCCATCTAGAATGGTCGCCATTTAACACCTCCAGGCAATACGAAAGCCTCCGCGAACGACGCGTTCACAGAGGTTTTTGGGATAAGAATCAATCGGGTAAGAGGAAGCGGCGCGCGCGAAAGGAGTGAGTGCTTGCTTACTTGGTAAGCTTTGTAAAACTGCCAACTTTGTTGTCGAAGCGCCATGGCGAATTTTAGTTGATCAACCGCGCCAGTTCAATGACGATCTGAATAGATTCCGAAGGTAACTGCCATTTATTAATTCAATACTTTAGTAAACACACATAACATATTGAAAGGTCTTACTATTTTAGTAAGATGGACCAGTGGCTGTTGGTGGTTCCCGGTATGAACAAATCTGAACTGATCAAACGCATGTCCGAAAAGCTTGATCAGCTAAGCAATCGAGATGTCGATCTGGCTGTTCATACGCTTATCGAGATCATGTCCGATTCTCTCGCTTCTGGTGAGCGGATAGAAATCCGTGGTTTCGGCACTTTCTCTAACCATTTCAGGAAACCGAGGACAGTCCGCAATCCAAAGACCGGTGAGGTGGGTATACACAAAGCCGGCAAGTTCGTGCCACATTTCAAGCCAGGCAAAGAACTCAGAAAGCGAGTCGATGCCTCACGCGAGGCAGGTGATCTTCTCGCCGTCGACGCAGATGATAACGATTACTCGCCTTCGGACGGGGCCCCGGCTTTTAACAGCTGACGTTCGCGATCAATCAGGTAGGTTGCCACCTGAACCATACCAATATTCGAACCACCGACCATGCTGGCTTCGATGCGATATTTGCCATTAACAATCAGTGCCGGCACACCTTTCGCGCGATAGACACGCTGTCTGGCAATAGCCTGCTGGTACTGCGCCTTGACACCAAAAGAGTCAGTGAAGGTTTTGGCAAACTCAACGGCGTCTACACCCTGTTCGGCAACAAAAGCCGTCATGGACTCAAGATCGTTGAGGGCGCGCCTTTCGCTATGGATCGCCTGAAAAAGCGGGGTGTGAATTTTATCAAGTACACCGAGCGCCAGCGCCGTGTAGTAGGTTCGGGCAAACAGCTCATACCCCGTAACACGCCAGATGGCAGGTGTGCGATTAAACAACACATCTTCCGGTAGCTGGCTCTTCCATTCCTGAATCAATGGCTCAAGACTGTAACAATGCGGACAGCCGTAAGAAAAATACTCAGTGACTTCAACGACACCAGCATCACGGGTCTTAACAGGGACTTCCAGACGGGCGTAGTGGGTACCTTCTTCGTACTGGAAACTCTCTTCTGCACTTACCGGGGTCAGGCTTAATCCCGCCAGAGTAACTAAGACCAGGCCAAGCCGCAGAGTCTGATGCAACAGGCCAGACATCTATTGGAGTCCGTAGAGATAAGAAGCAACTGCACGCATTTCTTGCTCATTCATGTCCAGGGCAATGCCGCGCATCATTTGGGAATCACCATCATTGTATCGCTCACCAGACTGAAACGCCTTTAACTGAGAAACGGTGTATTCCGGCCACTGACCCGCCAGGGCGGGCCAGGTCGCGGGACCATTACCTGAGCCTGTTGGTGAGTGGCAAGCGCTGCAGGCAGGTACGTTCTTTCGCGAGATGCCTGCACGATAAATCGACTCACCGAGTTCAACGAGTTCAGGGTCAGCAGCACCATAGCTTCGTTGCTGACTGGCATAGTAGGCGGCGATATCAGCAAGATCCTGCTCGCTCATATTGTCCAGAAGCCCTGCCATCGTTGGCACAGGACGGGCGCCGCTCTGAATATCACTCAGCTGCTTAAGCAGATAGGTCTCTTGCTGACCAGCAATATTAGGGAAGGTGGGTGCCAGACTGTTGCCTGTCTCGCCATGGCAGGCAAGACAAGTCGTCGACAACGCTTGGCCTGAATCAGGGTCACCACCCGCGAGGGCATAAGGAGATAAAACCAATACGGCGGCTAAAATCAGAATCTTTTTCATACTAAAACTTCTTAATGGCTCAGAATACTGGACACCGTCTTTTCGCAGGCGGTGTTAGAATGCGGGGCGCATTATATAACGATTCGTGCAAAAAATGTCTGTTAACTTCCAAACTGCCCGGTTCTTGACCAGCGCGTCAACCCTGAGCCAATGTCCGCCAGATACCGGTGCAGAAGTCGCTTTCTGCGGCCGCTCAAACGCGGGAAAATCCAGTGCCATCAATGCCTTAACCCGACAAAAGGCATTGGCTAGAACCAGTAAAACGCCGGGCCGGACCCAGTTAATCAACTTTTTCGAACTCAATGAGCAACAAAAATTGGTTGATTTACCGGGCTATGGCTATGCGAAAGTGCCCACCAGTATCAAAGAACACTGGCAAAAACATCTTGATGACTACCTGCGGGACAGGCAATCCCTTCGGGGCCTCGTATTACTTTCTGATATTCGACATCCCATGAAACCGTTCGATCAAATGATGCTTGAGTGGTCTGTAGAAACAGGGATTCCAGTACATATCCTGCTAACAAAGGCAGATAAGCTAAAACGCGGTCCGCAACAAAGCGCGTTGCTGAACACCCGACGCGACTTGCCAGCAGGCGCGACCGTACAGACCTTCTCAGCCACTAAAAAGCAGGGGCTGGAAGAACTGATCAAATGTTTAACCCGTTGGCTGAACATTTAGTTAGCGATGATGCATGGCATTGTTGCCCGGCCCGTTGTTGAAAAAAGACATGCGCGCATTGAACAAAAGGCGAGGGACAAAGAACAGAGGTTTCAAGCTATAAGGACTTTCTAGTAAAAAGGACTTTCTAGTATAGAGGGCTTTGAGTAAAAAGGGCTTGAAGCAAAAAAGGGGGCTCTGGTCCTGTAGTTGGGGGAGGGTAAGACCAGAGCCCGTGCTTCGGTTTTTTTTGGGGGAAAATCACCGAAGTTGCTGCTTGTTGCCTCGGGGATACCAGATCCCTTTGGCGCTTTCTTGCTTGCTACGTACTTTAAGACTGCGCTCTAAATCGAAAGTTCACTGTCAATAAGTGAAATAACTCCATTATTGCGTAAAACTTTCAAACCACTGATAAACCATCAAAATACTAGTGCGCTTCGTCCCAGTTATCTCCCACACCCGTTTCAACCACCAGCGGAATAGAGAGATTGGCGGCACTCGCCATCAACGCTTCGGCCCTGGCCGTGATCCCATCCAACTGGTCTTCCGGAACTTCAAAAACCAACTCATCATGGACCTGCATGGTAACCCGGGTATCCAGCGACTCATCCTGCAACCATCCATCAACGGCTATCATGGCGCGCTTAATAATATCCGCTGCACTACCCTGCATCGGCGCATTGATGGCTGTTCGCTCCGCTGCCTGACGGCGCTGAAAGTTACTGGCGTTGATCTCTGGCAAATATAGTCGTCGCCCGAAGAGGGTTTCCACATAACCCTGTTCAGCAGCCAATTCGCGCGTCTTGTCCATATAGGCTTTAACACCAGGGTAGCGTTCAAAATAAAGGTCGATGTAATCCTGGGCATCACCCCTGCCGATATTCAGCTGTCGCGCCAGACCAAAAGCGGACATACCGTAAATGAGTCCGAAGTTGATCGCCTTGGCACTGCGACGATGCTCGTCTGACACGTTATCCACGGAACCACCGAAAACCTCTGCCGCGGTCGCCCGATGGATATCAAGCCCGGCCTTGAACGCACCGATCAGACCTTCATCTTCAGACAGGTGTGCCATTATCCGCAGTTCAATCTGTGAGTAATCGGCCGCGACCACCTTATATCCTTCAGGTGCAACAAACGCCTTACGAACACGCCGACCTTCTTCCGTCCTGATCGGGATGTTCTGCAAGTTTGGATCTGTGCTGGATAAACGGCCGGTTGCCGCTATTGCCTGGTGGTAGGACGTATGGATTCTTCCGGTCGCACTCGCAATCTGTTTCGGTAACTGATCTGTGTATGTAGACTTCAGTTTCGAGAGTCCCCTGTATTGCATAATCACAGCGGGCAGAGGGTAGTCGAGTGCCAGCTCCTGCAAAACAGGCTCAGCCGTCGACGGTTGACCTTTCGGTGTTTTCTTAAGTACTGGTAGCCCCAGTTTCTCAAAAAATATTTCCTGGAGCTGTTTGGGCGATCCAAGGTTAAAGGATTGTCCAGCTAGCCCGTGGGCTTCCTGCTCAAGTTCTGAAAGACGTTTTTCAAGCTCCCGGCTTTGAACGTGAAGCTGTGTTTCGTCCAGCAACACGCCGGTCCGCTCGATGTGCGAAAGAATGGGTACCAGTGGCAACTCTATTTCTTCATAGACCTTCAGCAGTGATGGCTCTGCTGACAATTTTTTGTAGAGGGTCTCATGAAGCTGCCAGGTGATGTCAGCATCTTCTGCGGCATAGTGCGCTGCCTTGTCGAGTTCGACTTGGTTAAACGTGAGCTGTTTTGCACCCTTACCTGCAATGTCCTCAAAATGAACCGTGGATTTTCCAAGGTACTTCAACGCCAGATCATCCATGTTATGGCGAGTAGCGACGGAATTGAGGACATAGGATTGCAGCATGGTGTCGTGAATGGCGGCCTTTACGACAACGTTGTATTTGGACAACACACTGATGTCGTACTTCAGGTTCTGACCCACAATGGTTTTTTCGGGATCCTCCAGTAGCGGTTTAAGCCGATCCAGCACGGTGTCGAGAGGCAGTTGCTCAGGAGCACCCAGATAGTTGTGGCCAACGGGCACATAGGCGGCCTTGCCTGATTCACAACAAAAAGACAGACCCACCAGTTCGGCTTCCATGTAATCGATGCTGGTCGTCTCGGTATCAAACGCGAAGCAATCTTTGGCATTCAGCGTTTCGATCCAGGCATCCAATTCGGCGGCTGTCAGCACCGTGTCATAGTCGACGGCGACATCAGATAGCGTTGCTGCCGTATCTTCAGACGACACAGCGCCATCATCCGTAATCAACTCGGTCACCCAGTTTCTGAACTCGAGCTCTGTAAACAGCGTCTTGAGCGCCGCTTCGTCGGGCGCACCATGGACGAGTTGATCGACTGCCAGATCAAGGGGCACGTCTCGTTTTATCGTAGCGAGCTCAAAAGACATCGGCAGGAAAGACAGCGAATCTCTGAGATTCTCACCAACCTTGCCTTTAATCTGCGCCGCGTTCTCCATCACACCTGAGAGGGTTTCATGTTCGGTCAGCCACTTAACCGCGGTTTTAGGACCACATTTGGGAACACCAGGAATGTTGTCAGAGGTATCACCCACCAACGCAAGATAATCAATAATCTGATCCGGACGGACGCCAAACTTTTCTACAACACCAGATTCATCCATGAGGGTATCGTTCATGGTGTTGATCAAAGTCACATGAGGACTCACCAGCTGCGCCATATCTTTGTCGCCGGTAGAAACCAGAACATCCATTTGCTGAGCGGTTGCCTGATCGGCCAATGTGCCGATCACATCGTCAGCTTCCACCCCATCAACAATGAGCAGCGGCAATCCCATATTGCGAATAATGTCATGAATGGGCGCAATCTGGCTGCGCAGCTCATCCGGCATGGGAGGACGATTCGCCTTGTAGTCCTCGTAAATCTCATTGCGAAAAGTCTTGCCTTTGGCGTCAAATACCACAGCGATATGTGAATCAGCAAAGTCCGCCATCAGCTTTCGAATCATACTGATGACGCCTTTAATCGCACCGGTTGGCTGGCCTTTGGTGGACTCCAGCTTTGGCAGTGCATGGTAGGCACGAAACAGGTACGATGACCCGTCGATCAGGACAAGCTGATAATCTTTTTTCATCGTTTTTACCCTATGCGAAACAGCACCAACCATACTTTGAAGACCCGCCTTTTTCCATGGATCATCACGGCCTGCGTACTTTGGGTGCCAGCATTTAACAGCAGTATCGCCGAGGAACGAGACGAGCCCCAGATCGAGATTATCGAAAGCGGTGATCGGTTGATTTATGAGTACCGACAAAACGGCGTGCTGACGATGATCAAGGTCGTACCTAAAAAGGGCAGACCTTACTACATGGCACCCGCCGATGGTTCGCCCCACTACGAAAGTCTCGACCACAAGAATCGACTCTATCCGCAGTGGGTCATTGTTGAGTTCTGAGAATTGGGCACCTTCACCAGTTTCAGCAATGACGCCCTGTCCCGCTATCTGACGATGTTCGGTCGCGGCGATCTCGACCGTGTTGAACCCATTACAGAGGGTATCGAAAATTCGAACTATCGCCTGTTTCTAAAAATGGGCGACGACACCAGCTGTTACATACTGACCATCGTCGAAGCCTTCTCATTTGACGAGATTCCATTTTTTGGCCAGGTAATGTCACACCTGTATCGGCACGGTCTACCCATCGCAGCGCCCATTTCAACACTGGATGGTATGACGACCACGATTTTCAGCGGCAAGCCGGCGTTTCTGTTCGATTGCCTGGAAGGCCAGCATCTGACATCGCCAGACAATGCTCACTGCAACACGATCGGAGAATACCTCGCCAGGAGCCATCAGGCGCTCGGCGAATTATCTGTCACGCGGACAAACCCCTACAGTGCCGAATGGATACAAAAAAGTCTCGATGCGTTACAGCAGAAAATGCCGCTTGATGTCCGGTCAGAAGTTAACTCGTTAAACCTTGAATACCAAAATCTGAATCAACTGTCGCTGCCCTCAGGTCTAATTCATGGCGATCTGTTTCGTGACAATGCACTGTTTACAGCACGCGGTGAACTTAGCGGCGTTATCGATTTTTACCATAGTTGTGATGACCTTTTGATCGTTGATCTGGCGATTGCTATCAACGATTGGTGTCTGAACCGCCACGGCGAGATTGATACTGAACGACGTAACGCAATGATTGCCGGGTATGAGTCCGTTCGAACACTGGAAACAGCAGAAAAGACAAATCTGACACTTGCCCAGAGGATCGGGGCTGCGAGGTTTCTAGTCACAAGATTATTGAGTGGTGATCCACCGAGAAAAAGCCCCGAACCCATGCTCAAACTATTGAGAAGCCTTCGATAGTTGCAGTGTGTCTGGCGCGGTATTTTAGTCGTTATGCAGGTAAAACAACGAGAACAGCTGTTGTTCATCCTGCCAGACTTTTGAACGCTTGAACCCAGCTTGATAGGCCATGTCGAGTAGCTGGTCCACGGTATATTTGTAAGAGTTTTCGGTGTGGATTTTTTCACCCGCAGCCAGGGATGTTGAAAGTTCACCAACACGGATGTTCTGCTGTTGCTGACTGACCAGAAACATCTGGATGCAGCCCTGTTCTTCGTTGTAGTGCGCTTCGTGGGCAAAGGCGGCTAGATCAAAGTCTCCACCATATTCCCGATTCAGGTGAGTCAGAATGTTCAGGTTAAAAGCTGCTGTTACGCCTTCTCGATCATTGTAAGCATTGTTAAGAATGTCCGGATCCTTTTTTTGATCAACACCCAGTAACAAACCACCATCAGATCCGACAAGTTTTCTGATGCGGGAAAGAAACGCAGCCGCGTCGACGGGTTCAAAATTGCCAATACTAGAACCGGGGAAAAAGCCCACACGCCTCTTATCACTGGTAAATGGCAGTTCAAACTCACTGGTAAAGTCAACACACGTTGCGCGGACCTCAAGCCAGGGATAATCAACACCAAGCTGTTCTGCGGCCTGAGCAAGATAGTCCTTGGAAATATCCAGGGGCGCATAAATTCCAGGCCTCAAACTTTCGAGTAGCAGCCTGATTTTTTCAGATGAGCCGCTGCCATATTCAATCAACAATACATCTTCGCCAACGAGACTCGCGATTTCTTCCACGTGAGCACGCAAGAGTGCAGTTTCAACCCGCGTCAGATAATACTCAGGCTGTCGGGTGATCTCCGTAAACAATTCAGAGCCACGCTCATCGTAAAAAAATTTCGGGGAAAGCGTGCGGGGAGTTGCTTCTAGACCCGACAAAATCTCTTCGCCGTGATCTGACGTTTCCTGGCTGCAATCGTAAAAGTGGACCGATGGGATAGAGTTCATAATTCTGCTATTGCGTGTTTGCGCTGTTAGAGGTTGGGCTGTTAGAGGTTGGGCTATTAAAGGTTGCGTGCAAGTCGAATCCCTGAGAATTGCCAACGATCCGGTGGATAAAAAAAGTTTCGATAGGACGCCCGTATGTGATCCGCCGCAGAGGCGCAGGAGCCACCTCGAAGCACCAGTTGGTTAGCCATAAATTTGCCATTGTACTCACCCAACTGCCCCGCAAAAGGCTGGTATCCCGGATACGGGCCATAGCTCGATGAAGTCCACTCCCACACATCACCAAACATTGAGGTAAGCGCCTGCGGCCTAATAGAAGCCTGCGGCGTAATAGAAGCCTGCGGCGTAATAGAAGCCCGCGGCGTAATAGAAGCCTGCGGCTTACCCTTCGATTCAGCTGTTAACAGCCGCGCACCCATCGGGTGATAACTGCCAGACTCAAGGAAATTTCCGGTGACGGCATACTGTGTTGCCGCCGTTTCCCATTCGTATTCCGTTGGTAGCCGACAACCCGACCATCTCGCGAAGGCATCCGCTTCATAAGCGCTCACATGGCAAACTGGAGCGTTCAGATCTAGCGGCCGTTCACCCTGCAGCGTGTATTCGAAGTATTGCCCATCCTCTTCGCGCCAATAAAGCGGCATCTGCCAACGTAGGTCCGCGAGTTGTTCCAGCGTGGACCAGGCATCAGAAAGCCAGAATTCGAATCGGCGGTAGCCACGGTCTTCGATGAAACTCAGAAATTCACCATTGGTAACCGTCCTGCTCTGCAATTCGAACGGCTCAAGATATACCTGATGGCTGGGCGTTTCGTTGTCAAACAAAAAGCCTCGATCACGATCGCTACCCGCTCGCACCAGGCCGCCTTCGAACGCAATGAAATCTCCACTTAACTTATCAGCACTTACCTCGTCGGCACACAGATTCTGGCCTGATCGATAAATCGGTTTTAACGGGTTGTTACCCAGGTTGTATTTCAGATCCGTGAGCAGCAGCTCCTGATGTTGCTGTTCATGGTTCAAGCCAAGCGTTACACGAAATCTGATTTCATCCGAGTGCAAGTCAGTGAGCAGCGTCGACATAGCGTCGTCGACGTACTCACGATAAGCCATAACTTCAGAGACCGTTGGCCTCGAGAGCGCGCCACGTTTGGCACGCGGAAATGGTTTGCCTACACCGTTGTAGTAGGAGTTATACAGGCTCTCGAAAGCGGGGTTAAAAGGTCTGTAGTCTTTTGCGAAAGGCGTGAGAATAAACGTTTCGTAAAACCAGGTGACGTGCGCAAGATGCCACTTTGGAGGACTCGCGTCTTCCATTGGTTGAACCTGGTAATCTTCCGGAACCAGTGGTTCGCAGAGGTATTCCGTTTGTCGTCTGACCTGTCGGTATCGGTCAACAAGGTCAGTGCCCGTTGCCGTTTCAGGTATTGCGCTCAAGAGGGCATCTTTTTGAGATTTGCGAACATTCTAATAGATGTCGTTTACAACTTGAACCGCTGAAGTCAGACCCGTGCTTTTCGTTGCCCAACAGTTCAGTTGTGGTGCGTTACGACGACTATAGGCTGGCTATTATTTTTTGAATTGTCTGGGCGTTATGCGGAGATTTAATAAAGCCTGCATAAAGACCATCGGGATCCACGACAACCAAGGACGCAGTGTGGTCTACCAGGTAATTGCCTGGCCCCCCGCCCGGGACCTTGCCAAAGGCAATATTCACCTGTTGAGCAAAGTTGACGGTTTCATCAAATGATCCAACATAGGCTTCAAAGTCAGGATTAAACGCCGGGACGTACTGTGCCAGTTGCTCAGGTGAATCTCTATCAGGGTCCACGCTCACCATCACCACCTGAGGCGGCGCCGGAAGGTCGCTGACTGCATCTGCAAGTACACTGAGCGTGGTGGGGCAGATATCCGGGCAGGTCGTGAAACCAAAAAACAGGATGGACCAGTCGCCTTTGAGATTCGCAACGCCTACAGGTTCCCCGTCGTAATTCACCATGTCGAAATCTTTAATAACCCGGGGAACGTCGAAGCGATAAAAACCCAGCTCCAGCGCCTGCTCCTGTGTCATGGGTCTCGGCACCATAATGCTGGCCAGCAATAAGCCAAGAATCAGTGCGATAAATGCCGCGATACCAAACAGGGTATTTCTTACACCTTTATCCATGATTTTAACCGTAGCCTCTAGCCAATGTACGTGACTGGAAAAAGGTAATGATCCACCAGTAGTGCGATAAACAGCGCCATCAAATAGAAAATGGAATATCGGAATGTTTCCATCGGCGCCCTCTTGTTGTCGGTAAACAACATGATGAGAGACCAGTAAAGGAAGCCAGCGCCTAGGGCCAGCGCGGCCGACAGATACAGGATATTGCTCATACCAATGACATAAGGGAGCACAGTAATCAGCACCATAATGATGGTGTAGAGTAAAATGTGGACTTTTGTATAGGTCTCACCATGCGTCACCGGCAACATGGGAATATCGACGTTGCGATACTCCTCCATACGGTCAATGGCGAGCGCCCAGAAGTGAGGGGGCGTCCAGGCAAAGATAATCAGCACTAATAGAAGACCCCCGGCATCCACGGAACCGGTTACCGCCGTCCAGCCGAACAACGGTGGGGCCGCGCCAAAAAGCCCACCGATCACAATATTTTGGGGTGTTGCCCGTTTAAGGTACATAGAATAAAAGACACCGTAGCCTAACCAGGAGGCCAGATTCAACCAGGCTGTTATTGGGTTAATCAGTACCGCAAGGATGGCCAGACCCATAACCCCGGTAACACCAACAAAAATCATGCCCTGCAGGTTGGACACCCGTCCCTGTGCCAATGGCCGATTCTGAGTTCTGGCCATCCGGGCATCGATATTTGAATCAACGAGGTGATTAAGCGCTGCTGCGGACCCGGCGACCAGCGCAACACCAAGATTACCAAACACGATAACGTCCCAGGCCACCATACCCTCGGTTGCCAAAAACATGCCTACCAGCGTACATAACAGCATCAGCAGCACGACTCTGGGTTTACACATCTCCAGGTAGTCACGCCAGGTCGCCGCCGCAAGCGGGGCCGATTGGCTATAGGTTTGAGTCACGTCGGTCATTTTTGGGAAGTCTTAATCTGGCTGCGCATGATACCGAAAAACTATCCGATATTGGAGACTCTAAGCAGGTGCTTAATGTCGTTCAGCATCGGTTTCCCAGCTTTGTCCAGAGAATAAAACAGCATGATATTGCTATTTGGGTCCATGAGGAAAAGCATAGGCCTTTCACTGGTAATGCGATTGAGCAGGGTGTCGTCTCCCTCGATAACCAATAAATCGCCATGTGCTTCGTTAAGATAGTCTCTAAAAGCTTCAGTTTGGGGTGCATCAACCAGCAAAACGCGAGTTACCCTTGACGTATTCTTGCCGAGTCCAGTGACGATCTGTCGGGACAGATACATGAGTTCACGGCATTTGTCATCACACTCACCCGTCAGCGGCTGAATCAGCGACCAGGTCGATAATGATGCAATCGCGGGTGATAGCGTGCCTCCGGCAACAGGCGGATTAACCAGCTCTCCCTGGTTAGTGGTGCCCGTCGGGGCCATAGCCGGGAAGTAAAAGTAGGCCGAGTACGCAATAAATATCGGAACAAATGCAATGGCGATAAGCGTCAGCAGTTTAGCGCGACTCCGCCTGATGGCCTCAGGTGATAACTTCGATACCTCATTATCTGTCATATTTCTGATTCCTGTTTCTTTCTAAAACTGAAAAATCCCCAGGCCATGGTCACGGCGATGGCCATCATGAACCACTGAAACGCATAACCGTAGTGCTTCTCTGATGTCATATTCGTTTCCGGCCAGAATCGTGGCAAGGCACCTGTTTGATCAAGACCGAGCCGAACGACGTAGGGGTAAACCGTCAAATCGAGTGTATTTTCAAGTTGCACAATATCTATTTGCTGCACAATTGCAGGAAAAGATGAAATCTCTTCCGGCTCATTGTGCAGCCGGTATTGCTCACCAAGCGGTTGATAAATATGGCCTTTTAGAGAAGTTTCCTCGCCAGGCACCGGCTTAATGGCCACGGGGTCGTCTCTGGTGCGGCCCATCTGCACAAAACCTCGATTGATAAGCACGGTGTTACCGTTGTTCTGCCGGAACAAATGGTGCACTTCGAAGCCAACCGCACCATCGAGCACGCGGTTGTCGAGCAACAAAACCACTTCCGGGTCGAAGCGGCCAACAAGTTTAACGGGCAAACCGCCTGGGTTCGCGTCTGTTATCTCGCTCAAGGTTAACGGCGGTTGGGCTGCCCGTGCTGCCATTGTTGCAATAAGATCGACTTTTTGGGCCCCACGATCAAGCTGCCAAAAACCAAGATTCACAAACAGGCAAAGACAAAGCAGTGCGAATAGCGTGACCTTCCAGTTGAATAGAAATTGTCTATCCAATCCCATACGTTAATCCTTGTGACACCCGGGCAATTACCCCCGACTGAACGTATAATCTGCAATCAGTTTTCGAGAGCCCTAACGCCGTGTTCCTTAAGTTCCTTGTCATCGTCCTGTTCATCGCCAACCTGGTTGCACTGGGTACTGCATTGTTCGCCCTGTTCAACGATCAGGGAAGGGAAGGTGGCACCAGGACCGCAAAATTTCTCACGGTCAGAGTTTCGCTGGCAGCAGCATTGCTGGTTGTTATCGCCTTCGGCTTTTTCACTGGTGATCTTGGCGTTGGTGTCCCATGGTACGACGCATCTCGCCAATAGGCTCAAAAAAAACCCCGCTCTAGGCGGGGTTCGAAATTTCTTCCTGGTCTTTTAGCTTCCCAGGACATAGACGAACACAAACAGCCCCAGCCAGACCACGTCGACAAAGTGCCAATACCAGGCGGCCGCTTCAAACCCAAAGCAGTCTTCTTTGTTGAAATGACCTTTAAGTGCCCGGCAAAACATCACAATCAGCATGAACGTACCTAATGTGACGTGAGCGCCGTGAAAGCCGGTGAGCATAAAGAACGTTGTTCCAAAAATTCCAGAACCCAGCGTCAGGCCTAAATCAACATACGCGTGATAATACTCGTAACCCTGGACACACAGGAACACAAGTCCCAGTGCGATGGTGAGGCCCAGCCAGGTAATCAGTTTCTTACGATTGCCCTCGTTTATCCCGTGGTGGGCAACCGAAATCGTAAAGCTGGATGTAACCAGCAGAATTGTGTTCACCAGAGGCAGACCCCAGGGGCTGATTGTTGATGAAGCCGCAGGAAACAGCTCTGGGTTAGGGTTTTGCAGCAAGGGCCAGGTTGGTTGAAATTCGGGCCAAAGCATATCCGACGGTCCACGCTCCCCTTCGCCGCCAATCCAGCCAACCACAAACATGCGGATGTAAAACAACGCGCCAAAGAAAGCCGCAAAAAACATCACCTCAGAAAAGATAAACCAGCTCATACCCCACACAAAAGAGCGGTTAAGCTGGTTACTGTAAAGTTTCTCGTGATTTTCTTTAATGACCTGGGCGAACCAATAGAAGAGGGTCGTCCCCATGACAAGACCACCAAGCAAGAACACAATTTCACCGAAACTGCTGTCGACGCCTGCCGTCATTTCATTAAGCATGTTACCCATGCCGTATAGCGTGAGAAAAATGCCCAGTGAGGCAAAAATCGGCAGCTTACTGTTGTGAGGTACGTAATACTCTTCGTAAGCGTCTTGGGTGGACATAAGTTTCTCCTATAAACTCCGAGTTGGCTGGTTCGCCGCAGAATCTAGCTAAAAAGCCGCTAGTTACTTACCGCTGCCAGACCTATTTGTTCTGTAATATCAAAAAGCGTGTAGGACAGCGTTAGCGTTTTTACGTCCTTCGGGATATTGCTATCAACGATAAATCGCAGCGGCATATCCAGACCTTCCCCTTGTTCAAGTTGCTGCTCTTCAAAGCAGAAACATTCAGTTTTGTGCAGATAGGCCGCTGCTTTGAACGGCGTCACGCTAGGTACAGCCTGCCCGACCATTGGGTCACCCGTGATGTTTCTGACGTAGAACTCGGCTGTATTCATCTGGCCGGGATGCACCGTCATTTTTCGCACTTTAGGTCGGAACTCCCAGGGCATATCTGCATTGTTGCTCGCCAGGAACTGAATCGTCACTGTTCTCTGTTCGTCGACAACCTGGGTGTCTGCAGCTTCGTATTTGCCTGCGGTCTTACCATTGAATCCGGTAATCTCACACATGATGTCGTACAAGGGCACCATGGCAAAGCCGAAACCGAACATGCCAACGACAACCAAAACCAGTTGTCGAATCGTTTTTGCTGGGGACGTCTCAGTCATGGTTAACCGTGCGCCTCTTTCAGATCTGTCGGGGGCGTCGAGAACGTATGGTAAGGCGCTGGTGAAGCCACCGTCCATTCCAGACCGTGCGCACCTTCCCAAACCTGATCCGTTGCCTTCTTGCCGCCCCTGATACATTTGATGATGATGAACAGGAACAAGAGTTGGCTGAAACCAAACAGGAATGCACCACAACTCGATACCATGTTCCAGTCAGCAAACTGCAACGCATAGTCGGGAATTCGGCGAGGCATACCCGCAAGACCTATGAAATGCTGCGGGAAGAAGGTCACATTGACACCAATGAACGACAGCCAGAAATGGGTTTTACCCAGCGTCTCGTCGTACATGTTACCGGTCCACTTGGGTAACCAGTAATAAACAGCGGCCATCAATGAGAACACTGAACCTGGCACCAGGACATAATGGAAGTGGGCAACGACAAAATACGTGTCGTGGTACTGGAAGTCAGCAGGCACGATTGCCAGCATCAGCCCCGAGAAACCGCCGATGGTAAACAGAATCACAAAGGCGATAGCAAAGAGCATTGGCGTTTCAAACGTCATTGCGCCCTGCCACATGGTCGCGACCCAGTTGAACACCTTAACGCCCGTGGGCACCGCGATGAGCATGGTGGCGTACATAAAGTAAAGCTCGCCAGCCAGCGGTATACCAACCGTAAACATATGGTGAGCCCAGACAATAAACGACAGAAAAGCAATGGACGCTGTGGCATAGACCATTGAGTCGTAACCAAACAGTCGCTTACGGGCAAAGGTCGGAATAATTGCCGATACCACGCCAAAAGCCGGCAGGATCATGATATAGACCTCAGGGTGTCCGAAGAACCAGAAAACATGCTGGAACAATACGGGATCACCACCACCGCCGGCATTAAAGAAGGCTGTGCCAAAATGAATGTCCATGAGCATCATGGTGACCACACCGGCAAGCACAGGCATCACTGCAATCAGCAGGTATGCGGTAATCAGCCAGGTCCAGACGAACAGCGGCATTTTCATCAACGTCATGCCAGGGGCACGCATGTTAAGAATCGTCACGATCACGTTGATTGAACCCATGATTGAAGAGATACCCATCATGTGTACCGCCAGTATAAAGTAGGTCACACTCGGCGGCGCATAGTCCGTCGATAATGGTGCGTAGAAAGTCCAGCCGAAGTTCGGCGCACCACCTTCCATAAAGAAGGTGGAGATCAACAGACCAAAAGCAAACGGCAGAATCCAGAAGCTGTAGTTGTTCATTCTAGGCAACGCCATGTCAGGCGCGCCAATCATCATGGGTATCAGCCAGTTCGCCAGGCCAACAAAGGCAGGCATCACCGCACCAAAGACCATAATAAGTCCGTGCATTGTGGTCAGCTGGTTGAAAAACTCGGGCTGCACAATCTGCAATCCTGGCTGGAACAGTTCAGCCCGGATACCCAGCGCCAGCACGCCGCCCGTCAGGAACATCAAAAAGCTGAACCAGAGGTAGAGCGTACCGATGTCTTTGTGGTTAGTCGTAAGGACCCATCTCATGATCCCCTTGTCCGGGCCATGATGGTGATCGTCGTGATGGTGTTCTTCAATAACAGCACTCATCGCTAATCTCCTATTGTGCAGTCAGCTGGGTGTTGATCTCCCGAGGCTGGACCATGTCATTCATATTGTTACCCCAGGCATTTCGCTCATAAGTAACGACCGCTGCGATTTCCGCTGGATTCAATTGTTGCGCGAACGCCTGCATCGCCGTACCGGCCTTACCGTAAAGTACGATATCGATATGCGGCTGAATCGGGCCAACCGAAAGTCCCTGACCAACCAGAGACGGGAATGCCGGCGGGATACCTTGACCGTTGGGCATATGACAGGCCCCACAATGCTGGTTGTAAACCTCTTCCCCTTTCACCATGAGTTCATCCATGGACCAGGTCTTGCCAACCGTCTCAAAAATCTGGGCGGCTTCGGCCTGCTTCTCAACCAGCCAGGCATCGTATTCTTCCTGCTCTACCGCATGCACAACGATCGGCATAAACGCATGGTCCTTGCCACAAAGCTCCGCGCACTGACCACGATAAATACCGGGCTCTTCAATAATCGCCCAGGATTCGTGCACAAAGCCGGGGATCGCATCCTTCTTTACCGCAAAGTCAGGCACCCAAAACGAATGAATCACATCCTGAGAGGTCACAAGGAACCGAATGCGCTTGTTGATCGGCACAACCATCGGATTGTCGACATCGAGAAGATAGTGCTCACCTTTAGCGGCCTGGTTTTGAATCTCAGCCTGGGGCGTCAACATGGCGCTCATAAACTGAACTTCCTTGGCTGGATCGTCGTCGAGATACGTGTATTGCCACTTCCATTGATAGCCACGCACCTCGATATCGATATCAGCATCAGCCGATTCGTACATGTCGCGCAACGTACTCGTCGCAGGCACCGCCATGACAACCAGAATCAGTATAGGAATTACCGTCCATGCAATCTCAATACGGGTATCTTCATGGAAGGTCGCAGGTTTAACCCCAAGCGCCTTTCGATGCATCAGCATTGAAACGATCATGATGCCGAAGACAATCACGCCGATCACGCAGCAGATATAAAAAATGGTCATGTGCAGGTCATACACATCTCGACTGATCTGCGTTACCCCCTGTCTCATGTTGAGCGCGGACCAATCCGCCAACGCGACATTGCTGAATAGCAGTAGCGACAAACCGAGTTGCCACATACGCTTCACTCTATTCATGAATGAAACTCCATATTAAAAAGATGAATGCCGTTGGCGTATGCCGAAAGCAGCTGTTCTTATTCTTGGTTTTATTGCTCTGAACCGGCCCCAACAGGTTCCTGTTGCATAGCAGCAAACGGCCGAATTATAGCAGTGGCGGGCCTTTTCTCAACTTGATGTATATCAAGAGTAGCTGTTCAGAAACTTGACACAGGCCAGTTGTTCAGGGTGAACAAGGCGCGCCTCTGAACAAGTTGTCGTGGTTTGCCGAGGCTGAAAAAGCAGAATCTTTATTCGGCTGAATCTGACTAACGCAGAGGCTAAGGCTAATGATTTAGGTGGTGTATCGAGATTCGCCGAGACAATTGATTACTTTAACCTTCGGTTCAAACTGACGATTCATCCGCTTTGGGATTTTTAGTGGGATCAGGGAGAGCGGCTAAAGGGTCTCGTGATCAACAAGACCGGGCAGGCCTGGCGTTAGTGAAACCGCGGGTTGGACAGTTCGCAGTACGAGGCAAAAATCGCTATTTTCGTTTCTGGAATAGATTCTATGATCGAATATGCTGGCTTTTGCGGCTTTCGCAGGTCCCTTTGGGTTTATCGCGAGCAGGGCTTAGGGCTGTTTATGGTCGTCCAACAACGCCTTTAGTTTGGGTATGCTCGAGCAGGTCCCTTTGAGTTTGTCGCGAGCAGGGCTCAGGGCTGTTTATGGTCGTCCAACATAGGCTTCAGTCTGGATATGGTCAGGCAGGTCCCTTTGGATTTGTCGCGAGCAGGGCTCAGGGCTGTTTATGCTCGTCCAACAGCGTCTTTAGTTTGGTTATGCTCCAGCAGGTCCCTTTGGTTTTGTCGCGAGCAGAGCTCAGGGCTGTTTATGCTCGTCCAACAGCGTCTTTAGTTTGGTTATGCTCCAGCAGGTCCCTTTGGTTTTGTCGCGAGCAGAGCTCAGGGCTGTTCATGGTCGTCCAGCAGCGTCTTTCGTTTGGTTATGCTCCAGCAGGTCCCTTTGGTTTTGTCGCGAGCAGAGCTCAGGGCTGTTCATGGTCGTCCAGCAGCGTCTTTCGTTTGGTTATGCTCCAGCAGGTCCCTTTGGTTTTGTCGCGAGCAGAGCTCAGGGCTGTTCATGGTCGTCCAGCAGCGTCTTTCGTTTGGTTATGCTCCAGCAGGTCCCTTTGGTTTTGTCGCGAGCAGGGCTCAGGGCTGTAACTTCACCGGTGTCCATTCGCCGACCTGGGGGGTGGGGGCGGGGTCATTGAGATCTTCGCTGAAATCACATTCGACACAATGACGCGTCATGGTTTCTTCAAATTTGAGCGTATAGATCGTGTCCTCCCGCGAACACTCTGGGCAACGTGCGCCCGCGATGAAACGCTTCTTGGGTTGCGACATTGTCCTCTCCTGTCTCAGGCAGCGATGCCATCCTGTTTAAGCAGCGCTTCAACATCAGGCTCACGGCCGCGAAATGCTACAAATAGATTCATGGCCTCTTCAGAACCACCTTTTTCAAGAATGGTTGAAAGAAAGCGATCTCCGGTCTGTCGATTAAATATGCCGTCCTCGATGAATTTCGAGAAAGCATCCGCAGACAGGACTTCTGCCCACTTATAGCTGTAATAGCCGGCAGCATATCCACCGCTGAAAATGTGCGCAAAACCGTGCTGGAACGCATAATCAGCCGGGGGCTTAACCACAGCGACCTGATCCCGGACCGACTGAATTATTTGGTCAATTTGATCCGGTGTTTCAGGGTCAAACTCTGCATGGAGACGAAAATCAAACAACCCGAATTCCAGTTGCCTTGCCATCATCATCGCCGCGTTGAAGTTTTTTGCGGCTAGCAGCTTGTTAAGCATCTCTTTTGGCAGAGGTTCTTCCGTCTGATAGTGCCCTGAAATAAACGACAGCGACTCCGCCTGCCAACAGAAGTTCTCCATGAACTGGGATGGCAATTCAACCGCATCCCAGGCGACACCATTAATCCCTGACACGGCAGCTGCGTTTATCTGGGTCAGCATATGATGCAGTCCATGGCCAAACTCATGGAACAGAGTAACCACTTCGTCATGGCTGAGAAGGGCAGGATCATCACCAACCGGACCAGAAAAATTACAGGTCAGATACGCGACCGGCAGCTGCAGGTCGCCACCAGCATCAGTGCGGCGGACACGGCAATCATCCATCCAGGCACCACCTCGCTTGTTGGTCCGGGCGTAAATATCAAGGTAAAAGCGAGCAATCACTGCACCTGCCCTTTGTATCTCGTAGGTGGTGACATCTGGATGCCAGGTTGCAATGTCGTTGACCTGAACAACGTCAATATCAAACAGTCGTCGCGCTACCTCAAACAGTCCGCTGATAACGTGAGGTGCTGGGAAATAAGGTCTGAGCGCCTCTTCTGAAATGTCGAATCTACTTTCTTTCAGCTTTTCACTGTAATAACTGACATCCCAGGCCGAGAGTTGGTTGGGTCCACCGTGCTCCGCCGCATAGGCGGTAACCACCTCAAATTCGAGTTCAGCGTGTGGTCGGGTTTTCACGGCAAGATCATTGAGAAAATCCAGCACTTCCTCGGTCGAGCGGGCCATTTTTGTAGCGACAGATAGCTCGGCATAATTATCGAAACCTAAGAGTTGGGCCTGCGCTTGCCGCGCTGTCAGCAAGGCCGTCATCACCTCTGAATTATCGAATTGGCCTGCCTGCGGACCAAGATGAGAGGCGCGAGTGCCATAGGCCGTGTAGATCTCACGGCGCAGTTCTCGGTTGTCGCAGTAAGTCATGATCGCCAGATAACAGGGTGCATCGAGGGTTAACAGATAGCCGTCGAGCGATTGCGCTGCGGCCGCCTGCTTCATAAGACCCATCGCCGTCGCGGGGACACCGGCAAGCAAGGCATCGTCACTGAGATGTTTTTGCCAGGCCTGGGTTGCATCCAGCACCTGATTACTGAATCGGCTGTTGAGTGACGACATCTGTCTGGCGAGTTCAGTAAACCTTGCCTGCTTCTCGGCCGGCAGATCGACACCCGAAAGCCGGAAATCTCGCAGGGCATTGTTTACAACCTGCTGTTCGGCCTGTGACAGAGACGAAAACTCATCAGCATCGGCTATCGCCCGATAGGCATCAAACAGCGCACGATTCTGACCAACCCAGGTGTAGTAATCCGTCATCATTTCAAGGCAGGACTCGTGGGCTTCCCGCAGTGCTGGCGAATTCATTACGCCGTTCAGATGAGATACCGGTGACCAGGCCTGATGCAATCGGTCTTCGAGTTCTTCACGCACCTTCACAACGGACTCATACGTGTAGGGCGGTTTTGACAACAACGCCTCGATGCCAGCTCTGGCATCGGCAAGAATCTCTGTGATTGCCGGCAGCACGTGACTAACCTCAATCTCACCAAAGGGCGGCAGTGTGGCTCGCTCGGTCAATGGATTACTCATGTTTCACTCCTGCATTTCCTGTCGCAGCGTATTTATCAGGGGTTCTGCTGAGACTGCTTGTTTAAACCAGATTTCAAACGACAGGGCTGCCTGTTCAACCAGCATCCCCAAACCGTCGGCGGCACCACTGACGCCTGACGCCTTCGCATGCTTAATGAACGCGGTATCAACAGGCCCATACACCATGTCATACGCAAAGGTTTCACGCCCGAATATCGAGCTATCCAGCTCAACTTCTGCACCGGTAAGGCCTGCAGATGTGCCATTGATGACCACATCATAAGGTCGCTCCGAATTCAGCGACGAAACAGCACGCACACAAGCCGCATGTCTTTCAGCCAGTTGTACGGCTTTTAGCTGAGTTCGGTTGTATATATCAACCAACTCAGGTTGAGCAGCGACCAACGCCGCGAGCACACCCGCCACAGCACCACCGGCGCCAAGAACCAGAATACGCGCATCACAAAGGTTAACGCCGAGATTCCCGCTCAAATCATTAACGAGACCGCGACCGTCGGTATTGTCGCCGCGAATATGGCCGCCATCAATGCTGATGGTGTTAACTGCTCCGGCCTGCTTCGCTTCAAATCCCAGGCGCTCTGCATAGCTATAGGCATCTCCCTTGCAAGGCAGAGTGACATTAAAACCAAGGCCTCCCTGCTTAAGAAAATCTTCAGCGGTTTCAACAAATTTACCCGCCGGGACCAGTACTTTTTCGTATCGGAGCGTTATGCCGGTTTGCGCGGCAAACGCGCGATGGATGTCAGGCGATCTGCTGTGGTTAACGGGGTTACCAAAAACCGCAAGATGATGAATGCTCAATGCTGATTCTCTGTAGACCGGAGGCAGGGGAACCGGAAACTAGCGTGTTAATGGCGGCCTTTCAAGCCATATTCACCGCAGTAGCGCTATAGCGGCCGCCCTCAGAAAACAGCAAACCCATCACTTCAAGGGTCACTATATCAATGGTGATCTCGTCCACATTCTGCTGGAGACGAGCAACCAGGGCGTCCACGGATTGCGGTGATTCCTGACAATAAGCGAGCAGCCGTCGCTGCGAAGCAGTCAGATCAGGCATGTCTGCAGAACCACGGTTAGCTCCGATCTCGAGACCGAGTTCAGATAAAACAGCAGCCGCACTGTCAACCAGCGCTGCCCCATCCTGGATTAGCTGATGACAACCTTTTGCCTGCGGGTTTGAGACGCGACCGGGTATCGCCATGACATCTCTTCCCTCCGCCAGCGCTAACCTGGCTGAAATCAGAGAGCCACTGCGAAGCGCTGCCTCTACTACAACGGTGGCCAGACAAAACCCGGTCACGATTCGATTACGTCGAGGAAAGTTACCCGGGTACGCCGGCGTGCCTAACGGGAATTCACTGATTAACAACCCCTGCTCAATAATGCGCTCAGCCAGGCGCCAGTGTCGTCTGGGGTACAGCTGGTCGCAGCCCGTTCCCAACACCGCAATGGTCTGCCCAGCCGCCGCAAGCGCGCCTTCATGCGCTGCACCATCGACGCCTAGCGCTAAACCACTGACCACCGTGCAGCCGCTCTGGGCCAGCGTTTCCGACATCTGAAAAGCGAGTTGGCGACCGTATTCCGTACACTTTCTTGACCCAACAATCGCTATCGGCATTTCAGCATTCAGGCACGCTCTATTTCCCCGCGCAAACAGAAAAGCAGGCGGGTTGTGCACTTCGCGCAACAACAGTGGAAAGTCTGAATCAGTCCAGAGGATCAAATGGTTTTCTGGGTGTAAAAGCCAGCCAGCGTCTGCCTCAGCCTGCACCATTAGGTCGCGCGACGACAAAGACACATTGGGATCATGCGGCGGATCAGTCGACCAGGATCCGGACTCCAGGCAAGCGCGAAGCCTTTCAGGTTGATCCGCACAGACTCTGAGCAGTTTAAGAAGTTGAAGGTCAGTCTCTTGCACACGGCGCTCCTAAGATAAGAGCATGCCAGCCTAGAGACTGATTTGAAGACGTGAAAGTCGTTGCAGCGTTGGTCTAGCTAAGCCATTAACACCGAACGCAATGGGTCAGGGATTACGAACCACATCGCCGACTCGCAGGGGCTCTGAGGTCCGGAGTACAAGGCCGTAAGCCATTTTCTCAAACGATCTGAATACAAGGAGAATACCCGCTCGTTCCGTGGGCAACTGCACCATTTCTCCTCGGAAACCACCGTCTCGCACCAGCGCGCCCTTCTTGGCGATGGCCAGTACGGTGCCGACATCAACACCATCATTCAGACCCCGGTTTACCACGACAACGTCGTTGCGGCCCACCTGAGTGACACCACCGAGAACCGTCATAATGACACCTTCAACCGGCTGTGAAGGCGGCGTTGGGTAAAAGGTTGACTCAACACGGCGTTCTTCGGTGGGCATCAATCGGTCACCAATGCGCACGTCCTCCATCACGCTGTTTAGCCTGAAGGTAACAACCTCAGTATCTCGATCAATCGCTTTTGCCAGACCAACTTCAATGGCCTCGTAACCGAGCACCTCGCCCGTTTCCGGATCAACGTAAACATTACCTTCACGAAACACTCCATAAACAGACGTGTCCTCGTCCCAATCGCCTCGCGCATAAAAGATGTCACCCGGACCAAACACCAGACTCTCTGCCTTGCCTGCCAGAATGCGTGGTGCCATGGCCAGAGCGCCTTCCTCAACAATGCGACCGGTTGTCATCAACGATGACACGGCATCCAGCGGTATCGCGGGAATAGCACTTTCCAGGGGCGAAATCCGCACGGCCGGCTCGAGTTTCTCGAATCGATCGCCCTCCCTGACACGCTGCTGGGGTTTGAGCTTGTATGTGCGTTCGCCTGGACCACGAATCACCGAAAGCTGGGGGTCTCCGCCCACATACTTGAGGACAATCTCGTCACCGGGGTAGATGAGATGGGGGTTTTCTATACCAGGATTGACGTGCCAGATCTCAGGCCAGTGCCAGGGATCTTTCAGAAACATCGAAGCAATCGCCCAGAGCGTATCGCCTTCTTTCACCATATATTGATCGGGATGGCCGTCCCGGAGAAGTGAAGCGGGATCTTCTTCCGCAGAAACGTTTTCTACATTGACACTGAACAGCGTAACGAGGAGAAGCAGGCTGGGTAGCAGGCGCATCTTCATAGGCGAATCCCACCGGTAAAAGGAGTACAATACCAGAAGCCGTGGCCTAAACGGCTGAACGACCCCTGATTTATCAAGTTGATCATAATCTTAGCAGCACAAGTTGCTCTTTTACTAGAGGTATATCACAAAACTCTATGGTGCCATTAGAAATTCTCGAATTCCCCGACCCAAGGTTAAGAACCGTGGCCAAGCCGGTGACTGAAGTCGATGGCAAGATCGCAACCATGGCTGACCGGATGCTCGTAACCATGTATGACGCACCTGGCATTGGTCTGGCCGCGACCCAGGTTAATTTCCATCAACGTCTGCTGGTGGTGGATGTCTCTGAAGACAAGAGTGAGCCCCATATTCTGATTAACCCGACCATTATCGCCTCTGACGGCGAAATAGAGACCAATGAGGGCTGCCTGTCAGTACCAGGGTTCTATGAACCGGTGGAACGCTTTGAACGAATAACTGTTGAAGCACTGGGTCGCGACGGGCAATCCTACACGCTGGACGCTGATGGCTTACTGGCCGTTTGCATTCAGCATGAAATGGATCATCTCGAGGGAAAACTTTTTGTCGACTATCTATCGAACACAAAGCGACAGCTCATCCGCAAGAAACTCCAGAAGCTTCAGAAACAGCAGGCCTGATCCGATTTGAAAATTCTATTTGCGGGTACACCAGCATTCGCTGCCGGATATCTGAGCGCGCTCATCGAAAGCGACCATGAGCTGATGGCCGTGATCACACAGCCCGACAAGCCCGGCAAGCGGGGCAAGAAGCTCATACCCAGTGCTGTAAAAGTGACCGCCGAAAACGCCGGCATTCCAGTTTTACAACCGGAGAAGCTGACTGTTGAAGACCTGGCGCCCTTCAGCGTCGATCTAATGGTGGTCGTCGCCTATGGTCAAATTCTAAAACCTGCTGTGCTGGCATATCCAAGGCTAGGCTGTATCAACGTGCACGCATCCCTGTTGCCAAGGTGGCGCGGCGCGGCACCAGTGCAACGGGCAATAATGGCTGGAGACGAAACAAGCGGAATCACCCTGATTCAAATGAATGCAGGCCTCGATACCGGCGACATGCTGGCCAAGGCGCCGGTTACCATTAGCCAACAGGACACAGCCGCGGATCTGTTTGAGAAACTCTCGCACGCAGGGCACCCGCTATTGATCGAAACACTCACTCATCTGGCAAACGATACTGCGACACCTCAAGTACAAGATGATGCGAACGCCCTGTACGCAAAGAAAATCGGTAAGCAGGAAGCCCTGATCGACTGGTCGCAGGGCGCAACAACGGTTGATCGATTGATCCGGGCGATGAACCCGGAACCCATCGCCTACACCTTTCTCGACACGCTAAGAGTCAAAGTCCACCAGGGTGTTGTTGAACAGGGCCGTCATGGCGAACCCGGCGCTATTCTGGAGGTTAGTAAAGCAGGCGTCCTTGTCGGCTGCGGTGCCGACGCTTTTCGGATCTCAAGAATACAGCTTCCCCTGGGCAAAGGTGGTGTGTTGTCAGGTAACGACGTCCTCAATGGCTGGACGAATGTCCTGCAGGATGGATGCTGTTTTGGCGCAGCGCCATGAATGAATATCTGGAGGTTGTTGGTGTTCTTGATGATGTCATCCATGATGGTCACCATCTCGATGATCGCCTGAAAGGTCTATCGCCCCTGGTACAACAGATTTGTTATGGCGCAGTAAGACACTACTACTATTACAGTGCTGTTATTGATGCGTTGGTCGACAAACCCATTGCTCCCAAGAACGCTGACGTTCGCTTGCTCATACTGGCCGGCCTCTACAGCATGGAAAACCTCCATCGCCCCGCCCATGCCAGTGTTAACCAGGTGGTAGATGCGGCACCTAAACTCGGCAAAGGTTGGGCAAAGGGCTTAGTGAACGCATTACTCCGTCGCTATGGCCGACAGCAAGAGGAAATCGGTACGCGAGTCAGGTCAAGCTCCAGGGAAGCAGCAACCAATCACCCGGACTGGCTCATCGAAAAAATTACCAGTGATTGGCCACAGTACCCTGAGATTTTCAACAACAATAACCAGCAGGCGCCGATGACTCTGCGCGTCAATAGACGCGAGACCTCGCGGGCAGATTACCTCACCAGGCTGGAAAACGAGGGCATCAGTGCAAGAGCAGGCAAACTGTCGGCAGAGGCAATCATCCTCAAGAACAGTATCGGCGTCGAGAACCTGCCGGGCTTCGATAAGGGTACTTGCTCAATACAGGATGAAGCTCCACAACTCGCCCCGTTTTTTATGGATCTGATGCCCGGCCAGACAGTTCTCGATGCCTGTGCAGCACCCGGTGGTAAAACTTGCCACATTTTGGAATCGTTAGATCAGCTTACCCTGACGGCGATTGATCGCGACAAAAAACGTATCCCTCTGATCGCTGAAAATCTGGCGCGTCTAGGGCTCTCTGCCTCCGTTGTTACTACTGATCTTGAACACTACTCGCCGGAACACGGCTTTGATCGCGTTTTGCTGGATGCCCCATGCTCCGCAACGGGCATTATCAGGCGCCATCCGGATATTAAGTTACTGCGGACCCGTGAGGATATTGCTAAGCTCGTCAGCCTACAGCGGGTTTTGATCGATAAGGCTTTTGACTTGCTAAATCCCGGAGGCGAACTCCTATACGCAACATGTTCCATTCTCCATGAAGAGAATGATCAAACCATTTCTACCTTTTTAGACAGGACGCCTGAAGCCATCAACCTGCCTGTTGTCTTGCCCTCAACCACCCCAGATTCAGATCAATCGAACTACGCAGTAACAACCCCCTTCGGGTTACAACTTCTGCCAAGGGCCGATGAGCACGACGGCTTTTACTACGCGAGGATAAGAAAGACGGCCGCAGCAGCGCCGGAAAAAATGGAGCCGACCGGGTGAAAATCATTATTCTCGGGGCGGGGGAGGTCGGCGGAAACCTTGCACAAAACCTGACTAATGAAGCGGGCGACATCACCGTCGTCGATACCAATAGCGATCGACTGCGCGAACTTCAGGACCGATTCGATATTCGCACGGTGCGCGGCATGGCTTCACATCCCGACATTCTGCGCCAGGCAGGCGCCGAAGATGCGGACATGTTAATCGCCGTGACCAACAGTGATGAAGTCAACATGGTCGCATGCCAGGTTGCTTTTACCGTCTTTCATACGCCGACAAAGATTGCACGCATACGGTCTTCGGCCTACATCAGAGACGGCGGCATTTTTAGAAACGACGCCATGCCTGTGGACGTGATCGTTAACCCTGAGGCAATTGTTACACATGATATCAGGCGATTGATTGAGCATCCCGGGGCCCTGCAGGTCATGGATTTTGCTGATGGACAGGCGCAGCTCGTTGGCATGAAAGCCTACTACGGCGGTCCTCTGGTCGATCAGGAACTAAGATATCTGCGGCAGCACATTCCCACGGTGGACACCCGGGTTGCCGCTATTTTCAGGAAAAACCGACCTATCATTCCGCAAGGCAATACGGTGATCGAGGCTGACGACGAAGTGTTTTTTATCGCCGCAACCGATGACATCAAAAACGTTATGTCCGAAATGCGGCGTGCTGAAAAGCCCAACAAGCGCATTGTTATTGCTGGCGGCGGGCACATCGGCGAGCGACTGGCGAGAACCGTTGAAAATCGCTACGGCGTCCGCATCATCGAACACAGCAGACAGCGCTGCTACGAATTGTCCGAAACGCTTGATCGCACCATCGTCCTTTCCGGTGACGCCTCGGACCGGGACCTATTGCTGGAGGAGAACATCGAAGAAACCGATGTTTTTTGCGCGGTGACGAATGACGATGAAGCTAACATTATGTCATCGATGCTGGCCAAGAGCCTGGGTGCAAGAAAAGTCATCACCTTGATCAATAACCCCGCCTATGTCGATCTCATTGAGGGCGGCAACATAGATATTGTTATCAATCCCCAACAGGCAACGCTGGGATCGATATTGACCCATATCAGGCAAGGCGATGTTGCCAGAGTACATTCGCTCAGACGTGGGGCGGCCGAGGCGATCGAAGCAATCGCCCACGGAGAAAAGTCCACCTCAAAGGTCATCGGCAAGAAAATCGAAGATATCGATCTACCACCTGGCACCAACATCGGCGCAATTGTTCGAGGTGACGACGTGGTCATCGCCCACGATGATATTGTGGTCGAGGCAGATGACCACATCATTCTGTTTCTTGTCGACAAAGCCCGAATCAAGGACGTGGAGAAGCTTTTTCAGGCTCCACTCAGCTTCTTCTAGATCATGCACATCCAGATCGCGATCAAGGTGCTGGGTATCCTGTTAATGATGTTCAGCGCCACGATGTTGCCGCCAGTCATCGTCTCAATGATCTACGAAGATAACGTTCATCCCATCTTTCTGACCGCATTCGCATTAACCTTTACCGTTGGGTTTGTGCTGTGGGTAGTGTTCTTGCGTAACAACGCAGAGATGCGAACCAAAGATGGATTTCTGGTTACTGTGTTTTTCTATCTGGCGCTGGGAACCTTCGGTGCGATTCCTTTCATGGACGATCGAGGTCTCGGATTGTCACCGCCGGATGCATTGTTCGAATCTTTCTCCGGTCTGACAACAACTGGAGCCACCATCATTGTTGGACTGGACAGTCTGCCTGAATCAATCCTTTTCTATCGACAGCAACTGCAGTGGCTTGGTGGTATGGGCATTATTGTGCTGGCAGTTGCCGTGCTACCTATGCTCGGCATTGGTGGCATGCAATTGTACCGGGCAGAAACCCCCGGTCCCGTCAAAGACTCGAAGTTGACACCAAGAATCAAGGAGACGGCCCTGGCGCTCTGGTCGATTTATCTGGGTTTAACCATCCTTTGCGCCGCCGCTTATTGGGCTGCTGGCATGTCCGGGTTTGATGCGATCTGCCATAGCTTCTCTACCATCGCTATCGGGGGCTTTTCTACACACGATGCGAGTATCGGCTACTTCAACTCCGCAACCATAGAGTTGATCGCTATCGTATTCATGATCATTGCCGGGCTGAATTTCGGGCTTCATTTCTTCGCGATTAAAGAACGCTCAATCATGCATTATCTCCGAGACGACGAAGTCAGATTTTATCTGTCCATACTTCTGACAAGCACGGCGGTTATTGCCATCGTGCTCTGGTACGAGCAGATCTATTCCAGTGGTCATGCGTTGCGCGCTGCCATGTTTCAGGTCGTTTCGATCTTCACAACCACCGGCTTTGCAACAACCGACTTTTCCACCTGGCCAAATATGCTGCCTTACCTGATTTTTTTTGGCGCCTTCACCGGTGCCTGTGCGGGCTCCACAGGAGGTGGTATGAAGGTGGTCAGGGTGATGCTGATTTGCAAGCAAGGTCTGAGAGAGGTACATCGTCTGATTCATCCAAACGCCGTTTTTCCCGTAAAGGTTAATCACCGACGTGTCTCCAGTCAGGTCATGGAGGCGGTCTGGGGGTTTTTCTCCATCTACGTGATCGTCTTCCTGTTTATGCAGCTTGCATTGATTATGACGGGAATGGATTTTGTAACCGCTTTCTCAGCGGTCGGCGCAACCATCAATAATCTTGGCCCGGGCCTGGGAGACGTTGCACTGAACTACGCTGGGATATCCAGCGTCGCCAAGTTACTCCTCTGCTTCACCATGGTGCTCGGCCGACTCGAAATATTCACACTTCTGGTTTTGTTTTCGCCCATGTTCTGGAAAAAATAGTCTTTGCAAATGACTGATGCAAAAACTAAATGGAACCAGATCTATCGCAAAAACAGCGATCAAGGAACAGTAGCAGCCGTGTTGCAGGCGAACACTTCGCTCCTGCCAACTTCGGGACTGGCCCTGGATCTGGCCTGCGGTACTGGTGCGAATACGGTCTTTCTGGCGAGTCGAGGGATGCAAGTTGAGGCCTGGGATATTTCTGACGTTGTGATAAACGCGCTCGCACAGCAACACGCTGACAATACGCTGATCCAACCAGCGGTGGTCGACATCTCGCCCAATGCGCTCTCGGCCAACAGCTACGATTTAATTCTGGTCTGTCACTACCTTGATCGAACCCTTGTGCCAGCAATTTCTGATGCACTGCGTCCTGGCGGACTGGCTATCTATCAGACTTTTACCGCAGACAAAAAGGTCAGCGTCGGTCCTTCAAACCCTGATTTCCTGCTCAAAAAGAATGAACTCGAGCGCTTCGTTACCGGTTTCGACATTCTGGCAAGCGCCGAGGGTAGTGAGATAGTCGAAACTTCAAACCCAATGGCCGGCAGAGCCTATGTGATTGCCAGAAAACCACCACCTGGCTAATGTTGCGCAGGCGCTTTGCCAGCACGATAAAGGCGCGGCATTCCCGCTGGTCTTCGTTTAAATCGCTTGTATTCCCACTGGTATTGCTCAGGCCTGATCGCTACCAACATTTCAACGAGGCCATTGACAGCGGTCTCTGATTCGCCGGGCACCAAACTGAAAATACGGCTATCAGGTTCACGAACAACTGCATCAAAACGACCATCTTCTCGGCGCAGTAATGCGACCCCAAGCACAGCAGCCCCGGTTTTGGCGAGCAATCTCGACGTCAACGAATCCGTCAGGGCCGGTTCACCAAATAACGGCGCGAACACACCGGTGGACGGGACCTGATCAGGTAACACGACCACCGTGCCGCCTTGCTTCAAAGTGCGATAAAGCGCAGCAATACCCGACCGGTTGGTCGGCACCATCTTGTTGCCCCGCTTTTGCCGGATTTCTTCCATAATCGGCTGAAGGTAGGTTTGCCGCGGCGGCTGATAAAGGGCCGTCATCTGACCAAATCGGGCAAAAAGGACATTAAACAGCTCCCAGTTACCCAGATGTGGCAGCAATATCAGTAACCCTCGACGCTCGTCATCCAGCTTATCCTTGAGCAAAACCAGATCCGGTGACTCGGCTATCCATGGATCGATTCGGGACCGTGCACCAAACCAGACGGCCGGTGTTTCCAACATTGTTTTACCGGTTTCGATAAGACTTTCCCGCACCAGTGTCTCATTCAAGTCCGAATAGCAAAGTGATAGATTTTCGCGGGTGACGGCCGCTGATGCGGTCTGACCATAGAAGTGACACAGACCGACCAACAGCCCCAGACGCTGGCTCATCCACCGCGGCATCCAGGAAAGCAAGTGCAGTAAACACTTGGTTAGCAACGTCATCATCAACTCCGTTTAATCTTTGTGGGTCGAAACGATTGCGACAGGCATCGCAAAAACATACCAGACGGCTCTGCCCGACCCACCCGGGCACGCAGGTTATCTGATTTGCGGCCGTCGATGTATACTTACGCCCTTTTTTCAGGGGCTCGCTTCCGTTCGTATCGCAAGCAGTCCAACAGCAGGGATAATCATGAATTTCCAGAATCTCGTCCTGTCTCTTCAGAACTTTTGGTCTGAACAGGGCTGCGTACTGATGCAACCTTACGACATGGAAGTTGGCGCGGGGACATTTCACCCAGCCACATTTCTGCGTGCCGTCGGACCCGAGAACTGGTCCGCTGCTTACGTACAACCTTGTCGTCGACCAACCGATGGACGTTACGGTGAAAACCCGAACCGTTATCAATACTACTACCAGTATCAGGTTGTCATGAAGCCGTCTCCGCCGAATTTTCAGGAGTTGTATCTCGCCTCACTCGAACACCTGGGTATCGATACCAGGGCTCACGACATCCGCTTCGTTGAAGACAACTGGGAGTCGCCAACCCTCGGCGCCTGGGGCCTCGGTTGGGAAGTTTGGATGGACGGCATGGAGATTACGCAGTTCACTTATTTTCAGCAGGTCGGTGGCATCGAGTGTTATCCCGTGATGGGAGAAATCACCTACGGGCTTGAGCGACTGGCGCTTTATCTGCAGGGCGTCGAAGATTTCAAGCAATTGGTATGGACGGAAACGCCCAATGGCGTTGTGACCTATGCTGATGTGTATCATCAGTATGAAGTTGAGATGTCGAGGTTCAACTTCGATTTGGCCGATATCGACGCGCTGTTTGAGCAGTTCAATTTTTGTGAACAGGAAACAGAAAGACTGCTGGCTGAAAACCTACCATTACCGGCCTATGAATATGTCATGAAAGCATCACATGCCTTTAACCTGCTTGATGCTCGGCACGCTATTTCTGTCACAGAGCGGCAACGTTTCATACTGCGTGTTAGAACGCTGGCGAGGGGCGTCGCACAGAAGTACTTCGATTCAAGGCAGGTGTTAGGGTTCCCGCTGGCAGATACAGACACGAAAGCCTATGTGGAAAAGGAGCTTGCTCGTGGCCAATAAGACCTTGCTTGTTGAGATCGGTACTGAGGAACTCCCGCCGAAGTCGTTAAATCGCCTGAGAACCGCCTTCGCGGAATCTGTTATCGAGGAGCTCAACAACGCCCAACTGCGGTTTAGCGAAGTAAAAAGTTTCGCAACGCCTCGGCGTCTAGCCTTGCAGATTGTTGGACTCAGCTCGCATCAACCCGATCAGGAGATTGAGAAGCGCGGACCCGCCAAGCAGGCGGCGTTCGACGATGAAGACCAGCCCACCAAGGCATTACGTGGCTTTATGAAGGGCTGTGGTATCGATGATCCCGAAAACCTGGAGACGCTTGAAACAGACAAGGGTGTGTACATGGTATATCGGGCAACGCGTGACGGCGAAAGTACGCAGGATCTTTTACCGGGCATTCTGCAAAGAGCGCTCGGTAGTTTGCCCATTGATCGACGAATGCGTTGGGGTAAGAGTCGCGAAGAATTTGTCCGTCCCGTTCAGTGGTTGGTCTGTCTGCATGGTAAGGAAGTCCTGCCCGTTGAATTACTTGGACAGGTCGCCAGTAATGTCAGTCGAGGGCACCGGTTCATGGGTCAGCAAGCGTTCGTGATTTCTGATGCAGAAAGCTACGAGCGACTGTGCCTGGATGAGTTCGTTGTGGTCGACTATGACCAGCGGCGAGAGACCATCAGGCAACAGATCACGACAATGGCATCCGAGCTTAACGCTTCGCTGGCGTTGGATGAGTCACTACTCGATGAAGTCACCGCCCTGGTAGAGTGGCCAGTGGCGCTCAGCGGATCCTTTGATGCGGCCTTTCTTTCAGTACCGCCGGAAGTGCTGATTTCAGCCATGAAAGAGCATCAACGCTATTTCCATCTATTGGACGCTAACGGAAACCTTCTGCCGCGCTTCATTACAGTTGCAAACCTGAAACCCTCAGACCCGGCTGTTGTGGTTGCGGGCAATGAACGCGTTATCCGTCCCAGACTATCAGATGCCGCCTTTTTCTTTGAACAGGATACAAAGACGAGTCTGGCTGCTAAATCCACTCAGTTAGCGAACGTCGTTTTTCAGTCAGAACTGGGCAGTTATCTCGATAAAAGCAACCGGATAGCGAAACTCGCCTCACATATCGCAGAGTCTCTCGGGTTAGATGCCGCTAACGCTGCACGAGCTGGTTTACTCTGTAAGGCAGACCTGGTTAGCGACATGGTAGGCGAATTTCCTGATCTGCAGGGGATAATGGGTGGCTACTATGCCAGTCACGACCACGAGCATGACGAGGTTGTCGAAGCGATCAAACAGCACTATCGACCAACGCAAAGCGGCAGCTTACTGCCAGCCTCCGGGTTAGCTTCTTGCGTTGCACTTGCTGACAAGGTTGACAGCCTCGTGGGTATCTTCGGTATTAATCAGCAGCCTACCGGGTCGCGGGATCCCTTTGCACTTCGCAGACAGAGTCTTGGTGTGATTCGCATTATTGTCGAAAATCATCTGGACCTGTCTTTAGGCGATATGCTGAAACAGGCAGCAGCCAACTACAGCCGTGATTTCAGCACGACAGAGGTTGCCAGTTATATCGTCGAAAGACTCAATCACTACTACAGTGAACAGGGTATCAGTGGCGACGTGGTCGAAGCAGCGACGGCTCATCTTTCTGAAAACTTCACCCTGATGGCCGTTGACGATGTTGTGAAAACACTACAGACGTTTAAACGCAGCGCATCAGCAGAGGGCATCGTGGCGGCCAACAAACGGGTCGCTAACCTGTTGCGAAAAGTTGACCTTGATAGTTTGCCCGCACAGACAGACGTGACACTTTGCAGTGAGCCTGCAGAGCAGGCGCTGGTAGATATCATCAAGACCATTGATTTGATAGATGCCAAAAGTGCCGGTGCTCGGCTCGAGAGGCTCGCTATCCTGCAAGCGCCTATCGATCGTTTTTTCGATGAGGTGCTCGTCATGGCGGACGATGCAGCTGTTAAGACAAATCGGCTCGCACTACTGAGAGACCTCAGAAACCTTTATCTTCAGGTTGCGGATTTTTCACTGCTACAGTGACGACGGAACCGGTAGGTAGACCCATGAAGTGTTTTGTCATTCTTGACCGCGATGGGGTCATCAACCACGATTCGGCTGATTACATCAAGACACCTGAGGAGTGGATCGCTATCGATGGTTCGCTGGCTGCCATAGGATTGCTCACCGCACATGGTATCGACGTTTTTGTCGCAACCAATCAGGCTGGTGTTGCAAGAGGCAAGCTATCACAGGCCAATCTGGACGCCATTCACAGTAAGCTGCATGATCAAGTGGCCGATTATGGGGGTGCGATCAGGGATCTGCGTTTTTGCCCGCATCATCCCGACGACAGGTGTGAGTGCCGGAAGCCAAAACCCGGCATGTTGCTCGAGTTAGTTAGTGCTCACTCTCTTTCTGTCGCAGACGGTTACTACGTGGGCGACTCTTTAAAGGATCTGCGTGCAGCTGAGGCCGCGGGCTGTCAGGGTGTGCTCGTTTTAACCGGTAACGGCGAAGAGACCTACAAACTAAGACCTGATCACTCGCCTGTGTTCAACAACCTGCAGGCTTTCGCGGAGGATTTAGTGAGAAAACTTCATCCCCGTTCACAGGATTAACGTAGTAATAAACACACAGACATCAACCGGAGATTACCCGATGAAGGCCAGATGGAACGGCAAGATTATCGCTGACTCGGCAGATACCGTCGTGGTCGAAGGAAATCATTACTTTCCGCTGTCATCGATCGAAGACGGATACTTTCAACTTAACGAAGACACCAGCTACTGTCCGTGGAAGGGAACAGCCTCTTACTACGATATCAGCATCGATGGTGCCGTTAACAAGAGCGCGGCCTGGATCTATCAGGCGCCCAAAGAAGCCGCTAAAGACATTAACGAGAGGGTCGCATTCTGGCACGGGGTCGAAGTGACGGAAGACTGACTTCAAACGTCCAGGTTAGCAACCGCCAGTGCATTCTCTTCGATAAACTCTCTTCGAGGCTCAACCTGGTCACCCATCAATGTATTGAACACCTGGTCTGCCGCAATAGCGTCTTCGATGGTTACGCGCAACATCGTTCGGCTATCGGGATCCATAGTCGTTTCCCATAATTGATCAGGGTTCATCTCACCAAGGCCTTTGTATCGCTGTCGATTCTGTCCCCTGAGGGCTTCTTTCTGTAACCAGTCCAACGCCTCTGCAAGCATGACTACTGACTCAGATTTTTCGCCCTTGCGAACCAGACCCGCTTCTCCAATCAGCCCGTTGATCAGTTCACTGAAGTCAGCGAATGATTGGTAGTCACCAGAAGCAAAATAGTCATGGGTCAGCATGTAGTCCTTCCTGACACCATGATTAAATACCGTCACCCTCGGGTAGAACAAATGTCGGTCAGCATTTTCCTGAACATCCACGCGGTATTCAACGCGGCTGGTGTTGAGTTTAGTCAGTCCCACCGATAGCTGATCAACCCAGGCCTGAACGAGAGATTGGTCGGCCAAATCTTCTGTTGATAACCTCGGTAGATAAATCATTTCCTCAAGAACGGGCAGCGGATAAACACGATCTAACCGTTGCATCTGGGTTTTGATCTTATAGAACGCTTCGGCCATTTCCCGGAGCTCAGGCCCGGACATGACCCTGCCATCAATTCCTGTTTCGAGGCTGGCATCTTCAAGCGCAACCTCAAGCAGATATTCCGTCAGTTCACCTTCATCCTTAATGTAGCGCTCCGACTTACCCCGCTTCATTTTGTAGAGTGGCGGTTGCGCAATCAGCAGATGCCCGCGCTCAATCAGTTCAGGCATATGACGAAAGAAGAAGGTCAGCAATAGCGTTCGAATATGGGCACCATCAACATCAGCATCGGTCATGATAATAATTCGGTGATATCGAAGCTTGTCCGGATCAAACTCATCGCGGCCAATGCCACATCCCAGGGCTGTAATAAGCGTACCAACCTCGGCGGAAGATAGCATTTTGTCGAATCTCGCCTTTTCCACGTTCAGGATCTTACCTTTGAGTGGCAATATCGCCTGAAACCGTCTGTCCCTGCCCTGCTTTGCTGAGCCACCCGCCGAGTCACCCTCCACCAGATAAATTTCACACTGGGTGGGGTCTTTTTCCTGACAGTCAGCTAACTTGCCTGGTAGGCCAGCAATATCGAGCGCCCCTTTTCTTCGGGTCATTTCTCGTGCTTTTCTGGCCGCTTCTCGCGCCCTGGCAGCATCAATCATCTTTTGGATAATCGCTTTGGCTTCCTGGGGGTTCTCAAGTAAATAGGCAGAGAAGTGATTACCCATCTCTTGTTCGACAGCCGTCTTAACCTCCGAAGATACGAGTTTTTCTTTTGTCTGCGAAGAAAACTTCGGGTCTGGCACCTTAACTGAGACGATGGCGGTTAGCCCCTCGCGAGCATCATCACCGGTTGTATTCACCTGAGCCTTCTTGCCCATGCCTTCGCTTTCAAGGTAATTGTTGAGACTCCTGGTGAGAGCACCACGAAAACCCTGGAGGTGGGTACCACCGTCACTTTGAGGAATATTGTTGGTGTAGGCGAGAACGGTTTCTTGATAGGAGTCATTCCACTGGAGGGCAACTTCAACAGAAACTCCGTCGTCCCTATCTGCCACGAAATGGAAGATCGTGTTCATGGCTGTTTTGTTCTGGTTGAGATATTCAACAAAGGTGCGTAAACCACCGTCGTATTTAAATGTCTCGTGTTTACCGGTTCGTTCGTCCGTTAAGTCGATTGCAATGCCTGAGTTCAGGAAAGACAGTTCCCTCAGACGTTTTGCAAGAATTTCGTAATGGAACTCAATGTTGCCAAAGGTTTCCGAAGATGGCTTAAAGCGACAGCGTGTACCGCTTTGAGTGGTTTCTCCAACGACCCGAAGTGGCGCCTCGGGGACACCATCATGGTAAACCTGCTCCCAGATCTGACCATCTCGCCATATGGTCAACTGCAACTCGGAGGACAAGGCATTAACAACAGAAACCCCGACACCGTGAAGCCCGCCGGAAACCTTATAATTGGAATCATCAAACTTACCCCCGGCGTGCAGGACCGTCATAATGACTTCTGCCGCGGACCTGCCCTCTTCTTCATGCAGGTCAACGGGAATACCACGGCCGTCATCAGCAACAGTAACAGACTCATCGGGATGGATGATCACGGTCACTTCAGAGCAGTATCCCTCTAGCGCTTCGTCAATCGAATTATCGACTAACTCTTGCACCATGTGGTGAAGCCCTGTGCCGTCGTCCGTATCGCCGATGTACATACCAGGACGTTTTCTAACGGCATCCAGACCCTTCAGCACCTTGATACTGTTAGAGTCGTAGGTATTCTCGTTTGTCATTTAGTGCTCCTGAACTTCTATGTCACCCTGTTTCACGTGAAACATTCGGTGTTCTAACTCGCCTACCGCATCAAGGAGCGCTGATTTATCAACCCCCGTAAGCAGAACCTGCTGCCCGGTGGCAGCCAGATACTCACACACCCGTCTTCGGTGATGACCATCCAACTCTGAGGGAAGATCATCGATGAGATATAGCAATTCGCCAAACTCGAAGTCCGAGCCGGAGTCCGCGCCCAAGCGTCTCGTGTATTCCCCTTGAGCGAGGATCATTGCCCATACAAGCGACTTTAATTCACCGCGAGAGCATATTTTGGTGGCTGCCTGCCCGGCAACCGTTATTCTAACATCCGCACGCTGAAATCCCTTCTGTGTAAATCCTCTTTTTTTATCTATATCAGCATCTTGTATGTAGATATCGAGCAAGGAGGCATTAGCAGACCAGCCACGATAATACTCGAGACGAACATCGTCCAATCCGCTAATCAGCTTAACGGCGTCCTCAAAGTAGGATGCAAAACCTGTGACCCAACGGGTCCTCATGATATCGAGTTGCTCAGCAGCTTCTGCCAACTGGGCTGACCAGGTGTTAAGTTCATCCGCTGCCAGCATGGGTTGCCGCAAAGCCTGATTACGCTGCCTCAGGCAACGGTTAGCGGCGGCCCAGGTCTCTGAAAAGGAATGTTCCACGTGAAACAAACCCCAGTTAAGGAAGCGTCGCCTGAGTTCTGGTGGGCCAAGAAGCAATTCCAGGGAATGTGGACCCAGCACCAATATCGGTAAAACGCGAGCCAGCTGACTGGCTCGAGGCACCTTGTCGCCATTCATTCGAATATCTCGCTGGCCGTCGCGGTGGCGACTGATACCAATTTGATAAGTCTGATTCCTGACTTCTACCCCGGCCCTGACCAGACAATCATTCTGATTTTGCTGGATGACAGGGTCTATTGACGCGTCTCTAAAAGAGCGGCCCACCGAAGCAAAGTAGCAGGCTTCAAGCAGGCTGGTTTTACCGCTACCATTTTCGCCAAAAACGAGATTAAACCCTGGAGAAAAAGTAGTATGAATATCATTGAGGTTTCTAAAACGACTGGCTACAAGCCAATTCAGGCTCATAGCTTCATAGGCATGACAACGTAAACCGCATCTTCGAGCTCTGGATCCTCAATGACAGCACTACTGTTAGCGTCGTGCAGAGTCAGCCTAACCTTGTCGTTTTCGATGACGTTAAGCACATCTTGCAAGTAGCTGACGTTAAACCCAACCTCGAGTGCCTCTCCTTCGTAATCTACCGAGACGGCTTCTTCTGCTTCTTCCTGTTCGGGATTGTTGGCGCTTAACTGGAGTTGACCACTGGACACAGAGACTCGAATACCGCGAAACTTCTCGTTCGAAAGAATCGCTGTACGACTCAACGCCTGCCTCAGTTCTTGCTTGTCAGCCAACACGACCTTGTCGCCGTTTCGAGGAATGACACGCTCATAATCTGGAAATTTGCCATCGACGAGTTTGGTCGTCAGTGTATAAGTCGGTGAAGCCGCACAAAGATGTGTCGCGCCAATTGAAATAGACACGCTGGCTTCCAGCTCCTGTAGCAACCTTTGTAACTCGATAATGCCCTTTCTTGGCACAATGACCTGCTTCATCGCGCCACCCAGCTCTGACTGATCAAGGTCGCTAAGCGCCAGGCGATGACCATCCGTCGCAACTGATCGCACATGACCGCCACCCAGCTCAATCAGCATACCGTTGAGGAAATAGCGAACATCCTGTTGCGCCATAGCAAAAGATGTTTTGTCGAGAAGCTTCTTGAAAGCCTTGCTGTCTATATCAGCTGAGAGCTCGGGGCTGGACTGGTCAGCAGAGGGAAAGTCTACTGCCGGTAGCGTTGATAAGGTTGATCTGAAACGACCAGACCTGATCTCCAGCCTGCTCTCGTTAACAGCAAACTCGATATCAGCATTGTCGGGAATCTCCCGACAGATATCCATGAGCTTTCGCGCAGGGACAGTAATGTCTCCATCCTCCGCTTCGGTGACAGGCACCCGACCAATCAGTTCTACCTCAAGATCTGTACCCGTCATCGCTAGTTCACTGCCACGAACCTGTAGCAATAGGTTCGATAGCACTGGCAGCGTCTGTCTGCGCTCGACTACGCCGGCCACCTGTTGCAGCGGCTTCACCAAGGCTTCACGGTTGATTGAAAATTTCATAATTCTTACACCCCGATTAGTCGGTAAGCAAGCGCTCACTTTCTTTTAAAGTCAATTAAAGCACCATTGGACTGATGACATAGAGAGATTCGGACTCTTCCAGATCTTCCAGAAGACAGGCGCTGCTGGCATCACCAAAGGTTAACCTGACTTCCTCTCCTCTCATCACTGCCAGTGTCTCTATGAGATAGCTGACATTGAATCCGATCTCCAGTTCCGGACCTTCATAGGCCACCGCCAGGCTTTCTTCAGCTTCTTCCTGTTGTGGGTTGTTGGCATGCATATCCAGCTTGCCAGGTTTCAGCATGAGCCGAACATTGTGATAGAGCTCATTGGAGAGGATTGCTGTTCGTGAAAGCGCCTCTCTTAGCAACCTCCGGTCTGCGACCAACACCTTATCGCCGCCACTCGGTATCGCTCGGGTGTAGTCAGGATAAGTGGCATCAATCAGCTTGGTAATCATCGTGACGTTCTCGCAACTGACCTGCATATGATTGCTGGTAAACTCGAGCTTGATCTGCTGACCCGATGAACCATCCGCAATCCTCGCAAGCTCGGTAATTGCTTTGCGCGGTACAATAAACTGGTGATCGCCGTAAGACTCTCCTGACACCGTACTGGTTGCAAGCCGCTGACCATTGGTCGCGACAAACTTAATCGTTTCCGCCCGGGTCTCTATCAGGATACCGTTGAAGAAATAACGCACATCCTGCTGGGCCATTGCGAAACTGGTTCTCTGTAACAATCGGGTAAGATCAGACGCCTGCAACATGATCGAAAGATCTGACTGATCGGGTTCTACATCAGGAAAGTCCGCTGCTGGTAGTGTCGCAAGATGTGAACTAAACCGACCGCTGTCTACCGCAACCCGGTTCTCCTGCAACTCTGCTCTAAGATCAGCGCCCTCGGGCAAGCTTTTACAAATCTCCAGCAATTTTCTCGCTGGCACCGTGACCTCTCCGGGCACGACAACTTCTACTTCAGCAATAGAGACCGTTATCTCGACTTCCTGGTCTGTACCCGTAACGACGAGCCGATCGTCTTCCAGCACCAATAAGAGATTGCTCAAAATTGGTGCGGTCTGGCGCCGTTCGACAACGCCGCACGCCAGTTGTAGGGGGCCGAGCAGATTTTCTCGACTTATCGTAAACTTCATGTGACTTCCTGCGATGACTGCCGGCGCCGATGGCGGGTCCGACTGATATATCAGGTGGTCAGCAATCTCAGAAGATTGATGTAGTCTTCCCGTATCTCACGACTGCTTTCCCTGAGTTCCTCGATCTTACGACACGCATGCAGCACTGTCGTATGGTCTCGGCCACCAAAGGCATCGCCGATTTCAGGCAGACTGTGATTAGTCAGTTCTTTCGCCAACGCCATTGCTAGTTGCCGAGGCCGGGCTATGGATCTGGTTCGCTTCTTTGAGTGCAAATCACCAATACGAATTTTATAGTAATCGGCAACGGTTTTCTGAATATTTTCTATTCCGATCTGGCGGTCCTGGATAGCAATCAGGTCACGTAAAGATTCCCTGACCTGCTCTATATTAATATCTCTGCCGGTAAACTTCGCATTGGCAATAACACGTTTTAGGGCGCCCTCTAGCTCCCGGACATTGGACCTAATTCGTTCTCCGATAAAGAAAGCCGCATCAGTGGGTAGATCCGCTTGCTCGAGTTCAGCCTTTTTCATCAGAATGGCTACCCGAGTCTCCAGTTCTGGCGGCTCTACCGGTGCAGTCATACCCCAGACGAATCGGCTTTCGAGTCGCTCCTCAAGACCTTCAATTTCTTTCGGATAACGATCACAGGTCAACACGATCTGGCTGCCGTCTTCCTGAAGCCTGTTAAACACGTGAAAAAACTCTTCCTGCGTCTTCATACCCTTGGCAAGAAACTGAATATCATCCATCAACAAGACATCAACGGATCGATAGTATTGCGTAAAGTCTGACATCGTCCCCTGTTCAATCGCTCTGACCATATCCTCCATAAATCGTTGGGAATACATATAGGCGACCTTCAGGGTCGGATGACGTTCTGCGATAGAATTACCAACCGCATGCATCAGGTGAGTCTTACCCAGGCCAACACCACCGTAGAGCAACAGTGGGTTATAAGAGGACCCACCAACGTTCTCTGAAACTTGTAATGCTGCCGCCCGGGCCAGCTGATTCGATCTGCCCTCAACAAACGTATCAAAAGTAAATTCTTTGTTGAGATCGAGTAGCGGGTAAAATCGCTCTCTGGCGACAAACGTATTGCCTGAGCCGGATTTAGGCGCGCCGGCTGGTGCGCCTGCCCGGTGGCTGCCGATCTCTAATTCGACTTCTTCATTGCCACTTTGACTCAATAATTCTCGAATTCGTGCGAGAAATTGATCGTTTACCTGATCACGAATAAACTTGTTTGGGGCCAACAGACAGATATTCTTGTCGTCCTGCATCGCCTGTAACGGTCTAATCCAGGTGTTGAATTGTTGGGAAGATAACTCATCCTCCAGCTTATCTAGACATTTCTGCCAGGTCGTCGAAACCACGGCGCCCCCGTTTACGGTGTTAAATCGGCTTACATTTGCTTGGATTGTCTCTGTCGGAAGAACGGACAAAGGGGTAAATCGCGGCATGTCGTGGTCTCAAACCACGCGGTGATATTAACTCTATTGTCACCGCCAAGGGAAGCGCTAAAGCAAAAAAATAGTAGAAAAAAGCTTTTAATAATCAGACATTTATACACGTTTCCGGTGTTCAACCGGTGAGTAACCTGTGGATAACTTGTGGGCACTTTCAACCATTGCGTGAAAACGTTTACCCCTGTGGATTACTCGCACTATTACACCCAGTTTGTCCACAGCTTAACCAGAGGTCAGTCACCGCAATCAAGCCTGGTTATCTTCTTGGTAAGTCCTTGAAATACATTTGGATAATGGGGTTATCAACAGTTTTGTTCTCCTTAATAAGAGTAGTACTAATAAATTCTTATATATAAGAGATTTTATAAATATACGAGACCGGGTCTGGTCGTCATTGACCTCGCCAGACATCTTCATTAGAATCGCGCTCCTTTTTGCACCCAAGTATCTGGTATCGATCATGAAGAGAACTTTCCAACCCAGTGTTCTTAAGCGTAAGCGGACTCATGGCTTTCGTGCCAGAATGGCCACTAAAGCTGGCAGGCATGTACTTAATCGTCGCAGAGCAAAAGGCCGAAAAGAACTTTCAGCCTGAGTCTTCCTGTACTTGCCCGAATATTATTAGTTAAGTCATTCTTTCCCCGTCAATCTTTCTCGTTAGTAGCGAATTGTGTCTAGCGAGAAGTTCCCTATAAGCCATAGACTGAACAACGCCCAGGCTTTTGATCGTGTGTTTAAGACCGGTGATTTTAGAGTCAGTAGACCTGCGCTGCTTGTTCTTGCAAAGCGCAATACTCAAGGCTTTAATCGCCTTGGCATGGTAGTGAGTAAAAAAAGTGTGCCGCTTGCTGTGCGTCGTAACAAAATCAAGCGCCAGATCAGAGAGCAGTTCAGAATGCTCCCGCCGATCAGTTTGGACATTGTGATCCTGACGCGCGCCAAAATTAGGGATGAGAACAGTGTTCCCGGATTACTGGAAGACTGCTTTTTATCGCTCAGTAGACAACTGGAAAACTAGTGCCGTGAAAAAAATATTGGTCACACTCATTCGGATTTATCAGGCAACCTTGTCAGCGGTCATTGGACCAAGATGTCGCTTTTACCCTTCCTGCTCAGCGTATAGCGCAGAAGCGATAGAGATGCATGGCACTGTCACAGGGCTTCGCATGAGCCTTGTTCGTGTTTGTAAATGTCACCCTTTCCATGCTGGCGGTTATGATCCCGTCCCGTCCACGGTAGAACCTGGCACTTTCGAAAAAGGAATCTAAATGGATTTTCAACGAGTTTTTATTCTGCTGGGCCTCGCCGTTACAGCCTATATGCTGATTCTGGCCTGGAACGAGGACTACGGTCAGGGAGCATCTGCTCCAGCTGAACAGGAAACTGTCCTGGCTGCGCCTTTGGGTTCCATTGACGCTTCAGTACCCGCGATGACGTCGACAGAGGCTGGAGAAAGTGTCGTCCCAGAGCTGGTTACCGAAGCTGACGAGAAAAGTGTCCCAGCACCCGTTCAACAGTCCAGAACGCCAATTATCGTGCGGACCGACGTCTTTGAATTGTCCATTGATCCCCTGGGCGGTGATATTGTCAGGGTAGCACTGCCGCAGTTCCCGGCAGCACTGGATACACCCGACGTACCCTTCATACTGGTTGATCCGAGAAACAATTACGTCAGTCAAAGCGGTCTGATCGGCCCTAGTGGCACTGACAAGCCTGGTGAGCGTCCTCTCTTTGCTGCCGCTAAACCCATTTTTGAGATGGGCAGCAATGACGAGCTGAAAGTCATGCTCACTCACACGCAGGCGAATCAGACGGAGATCAGGAAGTTTTTCATTTTCCGCCGCGGCGACTATTTAATTGATATCGAGTACGAGATCGTCAATCAATCATCGGATTCCTGGGAAGGAGGCTTTTTTGGGCAAATAAAGCGCAACGGCCAGGATCCCGTATCAGAATCTGAAAATCTCATGGGTATGCAACCCTATGTAGGCGGAGCGACCCGGTCTGAAGATGAGTTTTACCGAAAACTCGAATTCGATGACCTGGAGGAAGAGAGTTACCGCCTTTCTCGCGCTGAAGGTTACATGGCAATGGTGCAACACTATTTTGTCAGTGCATGGGTATCGACTTCAGAAGGTGAAGTCACCTATCAGGCGCGTAAACTTCGAAATCAAGACACTTACCTCTTTGGTTTCACCACCCCGTCGATCACTGTGGCACCTGGTGAGACGGGGATTATTGGAGGCAGCTATTACGTTGGTCCCAAGGATCAATATCGTCTGGAAGAAATAGCTGAAGGTCTGGATCTGACCGTGGACTATGGTTTTCTGTGGTGGTTGGCGCAACCCCTGTTTTATATGTTGACCCTGATACACGGCGTTGTCGGTAACTGGGGGCTCGCGATAATTGGTCTGACATTTATCGTGAAGTTGGCCCTGTACCCGTTATCGGCAACCAGTTTCCGCTCTATGGCAAAAATGCGAAAACTTCAGCCAGAAATGCTGAAGCTTAAGGATCGGTACGGAGACGATCGCCAGGGTTTCTCACAGGCGATGATGGAACTCTACAAAAAAGAAGGCGCGAATCCTCTCGGTGGCTGTTTTCCCATTTTGTTGCAGATGCCGGTGTTTCTGGCGCTCTATTGGACGCTGATGGAGAGCGTGGAACTCAGGCAGGCACCATTTTTCCTGTGGATTTACGATCTGTCAGCCATGGACCCCTACTTCATATTGCCGATATTGATGGGTATTTCCATGTATCTAACGCAGCGGATGCAGCCGGAACCACCAGACCCTATTCAGGCAAAAGTTTTTAAGCTGATGCCCATTATGTTTACGTTTTTCTTTCTTTGGTTCCCATCCGGGCTCGTACTGTATTGGCTGGTTAACAATATTCTGTCCATTATGCAGCAATGGTATGTCACCCGGCAGATCGAAAAAGCTGGCTGACCCCAGCAGCATCAGCCTGTGACTTATCCTAAAGATACGATCGCTGCCAGGGCAACAGCGCCTGGCAGAGGTGGTATTGGTATTGTCCGTGTTTCCGGACCGAAATCAGCGGAAATCGCTACCCGTATGCTTGGCCGCGTTCCTGTCCCTCGCTATGCCACCTATGCGAAGTTCCTGAACAGCGATGAAACCGTCATTGATGAAGGAATCGCGCTCTTTTTCCCGGGTCCTGATTCGTTCACCGGTGAAGACGTTCTGGAACTTCAGGGTCACGGCGGGCCAGTGGTGTTAAATATGCTACTGAACCGGATCACCAGACTCGGTGCCAGGCTGGCCGGACCCGGTGAGTTCAGCCAGCGTGCTTACCTGAATGACAAGATAGATCTTGCCCAGGCCGAAGCGATTGCTGACCTTATTGATAGCAGCACAGAAGCGGCTGCCCGTGGCGCGATACGCTCGTTGCAGGGTGAATTTTCCGAACAGGTTAGTGCGTTGCTCTCTCAGGTCATCGAGTTGCGGGTTTTTGTTGAAGCCGCCATCGATTTCCCTGAAGAAGAGATAGACTTCATTTCTGATGCGAACGTGGCCGAAAAACTAGCGGGGGTTCGTGCAACCCTGGATTCGCTATTGGACCATTCTCGTCAGGGAGCACTGCTATCGGAAGGCGCAACAGTTGCTTTGGTTGGTAAGCCTAATGCCGGGAAGTCGTCCCTGATGAATGCGCTGGCAGGTCGAGATGTTTCGATTGTCACAGATGTTCCCGGAACCACGCGCGACATCGTTGGAGAGACGATGCAGATCGATGGTATTCCTCTTCGGTTAGTGGACACAGCCGGCATACGGGAAAGTAATGACGTTGTCGAGTCAGAAGGTGTCAAGCGCGCGTTAGCAGCCAGAGAAGAAGCGGATTTGATTCTGCATGTCCTGGATGCAACCGTCCTGACTGAACCGTCCGATTTTTTGTCAGGGTTGGCCAATCCAGAGAGGATAATCATCGTTGTAAACAAGGTTGATCTGGTTGAACCATCGGTAAACCTGTCGGCAGCCGCAGATCTGGTCACTATCTCTGCCAAGACAGGGGCAGGACTAGCAGACCTCAGGCAGCTGATGAAGGCCAAACTGGGAGTGACGTCCTCAGAAACCGGCACGTTTACGGCCAGAGCGAGACATCTTGTTGCACTAGAGGCGGCATCGGCTGCGCTTCAGACGGGGGAGCAGGTGCTCGCGGAAACCATGGCGGGTGAGCTCCTGGCGGAAGAGTTAAAATGTTGTCAGGAGCACCTTTCTGACATTACCGGAGAATTCACGGCGGACGATTTACTGGGTGAAATTTTCGGTAGCTTCTGTATCGGTAAATAGCCGCGGCATCGGTCACAGCGACGTGACTTTGGACGGTCCATGCGTATACTGGCCGGTCCCTGATCGACCTAAAATGCGGGCTGGTACGCAGAGATGACAGCGAAAGCACAGAATTTTGATGTAATTGTTGTGGGTGGTGGGCACGCTGGAACCGAGGCAGCGCTTGCCGCTGCGCGTAGTGGTGCTCGCACGCTATTACTCACTCAGAACATCGAGACCCTGGGCCAAATGTCTTGCAACCCGGCGATTGGTGGTATTGGTAAGAGTCACCTCGTCAAGGAAGTAGATGCTCTCGGTGGTGCAATGGCAGAAGCAGCAGATAGCGCAGGTATTCATTGGCGTGTGCTGAATGCCAGAAAAGGACCTGCTGTTCGAGCGACCCGTGCACAGGCAGACCGTGCCCTATACAAAGCAGCGATAAGAGAGCACCTGGAACAGCAGTCGGGACTACTGATCTTTCAACAATCCGTTGAAGACCTGCAGGTCGCAGGTGACCGCGTCACGGGCGTTGTGACCAATATGGGTCTGGTATTTAAAGCGTCCACGGTTGTGCTAACCGTAGGCACGTTCCTGGGCGGCGTGATCCATGTTGGTATGGATAAACAATCTGGAGGCCGGGCAGGTGATGCACCCTCTAATCCACTGGCCGCCAGATTACGAGAAATGCCTTTTACCGTTGACCGCCTGAAGACCGGTACGCCACCTCGTATTGATGGTGCTACGGTGGATTATTCAGACCTTGAAGCACAACCTGGCGACATTCCGAGACCCGTGATGTCTTTTCTTGGTAGTCAGCGCGATCATCCCGAACAGGTATCCTGTTTCATTACTCATACCAATGAAGCGACCCACGAAATTATTCGAGGGGGGCTCGACCGATCTCCACTGTATGCTGGTGAAATTGAAGGCGTTGGACCCAGGTATTGTCCTTCTATCGAAGACAAGATAGTCCGGTTTGCTGACAAGAACTCACATCAGATTTTTATTGAGCCAGAGGGCCTCGGTACTAACGAGCTATATCCCAATGGCATCAGCACCAGCTTACCTTACGATGTTCAGGTCGATCTTGTACGATCGATAAAGGGTTTTGAGAACGCACACATCACCCGTCCCGGATACGCTATCGAATACGATTTCTTCGAACCCCGTGAACTGCATCCCAGCCTTGAGACCCGCCATGTGAAAGGTCTTTATTTTGCGGGCCAGATTAATGGCACCACCGGATACGAAGAAGCGGCGGCGCAGGGCCTGGTGGCCGGTATTAACGCAGCAAGACAGGCGCAGGAACAAGAGCCCTGGTTACCAAAAAGAAGTGAGTCTTACATTGGTGTGCTTATTGATGATCTGATAACGATGGGCACCAAAGAGCCGTATCGGATGTTTACATCTCGAGCAGAGTATCGGCTTATTCTAAGGCAGGACAATGCGGACCGGCGTCTGACGCCCATGGGTCGGGAAATGGGCCTGGTTGACGACACAAGGTGGCGCCACTTTTGTGAGAAAGTTTCGGCAATAGATACGCTGACCGATGTTGTGAAGGGGCAGTTTGTGCAGCCAGGTAACGAAAGGATTGAGGGGGTGGTGGGTAAACCACTAGCCAGAGAATATTCGCTTTATGATCTGGCGAAGCGACCGGATGTCGGCGTTGCCGACCTCATCGACTGCATTGATAGCAACGATTTCTCGGAAGAGGTTGTTGAGCAGGTAGAGATTGACTGCAAGTATCACGGCTATATTGTCAGGCAACAGGAAGAGATAGACAGGGTTAAAGATCAACAGGATTACCCGTTGCCGGTTGACCTGGACTATGGCGAAATCAAGGGGCTATCCAATGAGGCGGTCCAAAAACTCAATGAGATCAAGCCGGTGACGCTTGGACAGGCCGGGAGAATCTCCGGTATCACACCGGCGGCAGTGTCCCTGCTCCTGATCCATCTTAAAAAGCGAAAAGTAGTGCGTGAAAACGGCGTAGCGAAACAGTCGGCCTGACGATGTCGATGCAGGCGGACATCAGCCGCGGACTTGAAGCACTTGAGATACCGTCAACACCTCAGCTCAGTGAACTTTGTGAAGCGTATCTGTTGCTAATTGAAAAATGGAATCGCGTCACCAACCTGACGGCGATCAAAAAACCGCAAGAAATGATTGCTCATCACTTACTGGATTCCGTGGCCTTGCAGCCATTCATTCGTGGTCAAACGTTGCTCGATATTGGTAGCGGAGCTGGCTTGCCAGGCATTCCCCTGGCGCTACTTAATCCAGATAAAGACTTTATACTGCTCGACGCCAACGGCAAGAAAGCCAGATTCATGACACAAGCAACAATTGAGTTAGGGTTAACCAACGTGGAAGTTGTCCATGACAGGGTAGAGTCGATATCAGGACTTTTTGACCAGATCATGTGTCGGGCTTTTGCTTCACTGACCGAATTTGTCACCCTGGCGAAACCGTTATTAAAAGAAGGCGGCAGTCTGCTTGCGATGAAAGGGCCAAGAGAAGTCAACAATACGAGTTTGAGCGATGGAACCCTGGTTGGGGGTCTTGAGTATCTTGTTCATCCACTTGTTATCCCTGGTCTTGAGGGTGAACGCTATCTGGTTGAGGTTGCAGCATGACCCTGGTGCTTGGCATAGCCAACCAGAAAGGAGGCGTGGGTAAAACCACGACAAGCGTCAATCTGGCAGCTTCTTTAGCGCAGATGAACAGGAAAGTGCTGTTGATTGATCTGGATCCACAGGGCAACACAACCATGGGCAGCGGGATCGACAAACAGGACCTTGAACGTTCAGTGTATGACGTGCTTGTAGGTGATGCCCAGGCAGCCGAGGCAATCACGCCGGCGGAAGCAGCAGGCTATGACCTGCTGGGAGCCAACGCGGACCTGACAGGAGCCGAGATTGAGCTTACAGAAATGGCACGGCGAGAATATCGGTTGCGTGATGCGCTCATGGGTATTCGTGTTCGGTACGATTTTATCATTATAGATTGTCCGCCAGCGCTTGGATTGTTGACCCTGAACGGCCTGGTTGCTGCAGACGGGGTGATTATCCCTATGCAATGCGAATACTACGCGCTAGAGGGTCTAACCGCATTGATGGATACCATCACACGCGTCTCTGGTGGCTTAAATCCTAAATTGAAGATCGAAGGTATTGTCCGCACCATGTACGACCCAAGGAACAGTCTGAGCCGGGATGTTTCTCTTCAATTGGTGGATCACTTCGGCGATACCGTCTACCGGACGCTGGTACCGCGGAATGTTCGACTCGCGGAAGCACCCAGTTATGGCGTGCCCGTTCTATATTTTGATAAGTACTCTCGTGGTGCCAAGGCCTACCTGGCGTTGGCTGGAGAGGTGTTGAATCGACATCCTGAAGCAATAAGTGGAGCAAGTGCCTGATGGTTGCAAAAAAGCGCGGGTTGGGACGTGGGCTTGAAGCCCTGCTGCCCAAGGGAACCAAGCCTGAAACGCCGATGCCGTCAGGCGGTCTGGATTCATTGCCGGTAGAATGGCTCAGGCCTGGCAAATTTCAGCCTCGGACGCACTTCGCCGAAGAGGCGCTTGAAGAGTTGGCGGATTCGATCAGGGCCCAGGGCGTTATGCAGCCGGTTGTTGTTCGTCAACTCGCGGATCAGCAATTCGAGCTGATTGCCGGCGAGCGCCGTTGGCGCGCAGCCCAGCGAGCGGGGCTTGAGAAGATACCCGCCGTTATTCGTGAAGTTGATGACGAATCGGCACTCGCCATGTCGCTGATAGAAAACATTCAGCGCGAGGACCTGAACCCGCTTGAAGAGGCTGTGGCGCTGCAGCGCTTAATCGACGATTTCCAGTTCACGCACCAGGAAGTTGCAGCCGCTGTTGGTAAATCGCGCAGTGCGGTGACTAATACGCTCAGGTTGACTCAGCTTGATGATTCAGTGGCTGAAATGCTTATGCGCGGTGATCTGGAGATGGGCCACGCCCGTGCGCTGCTCACGCTGGAACAATCGGCGCAGGTAGAAATCGCGAGAACTATCGTCTCGAAAGGGCTTAACGTAAGACAGACAGAATCGCTGGCGAGGAATCTGGCCAATCCGTCGGAAAAGAAATCGAAGACGCCGATTGTTGATCCAGACACCCGTCGTTTGGAGCAGAATCTGGGGCAACAGATTGGTCAGCCTGTGGAGATCAAGCATGCGAAACAAGGAAAGGGGAAGCTCATCATCAGCTATAATTCGCTGGATGAACTCGACGGCGTTCTCAGTCGAATGGGCTACGAGGAATAGCGCCAGCCAACCGAAAACGACGAACAATGATCGCGCCACTACAATTCGCGAAAACCTTGTATAACCGCGATTAAAACAGAGCTTTGGTTTGTTGCCCCGACAAACACGAATCTATATACTCCGCCCCCGTGATGACCCTGGTGGTTTTGAGTAACGAGCTCGGGCGATGAGAGAGCGCTACCTGACGACGATTAAGCGCTCACCGTTTTATCGCATTTTGGTTGCTCAGTTACTCGCAACGCTGATCCTGACGGTCTGTTGTTTGACCGTTGACGTACTTGTCAAAGACACGGCAGCAGCGCTATCAGCGCTGGTTGCAGGACTCGTCTGCTTGGTGCCTGGACTCTATGTTCTGGTCTTAAGTGTCCGCGAGGTTCGAGTGGGGGATTCGGGATTTGGACTGGCAGTTAAAGCAGAGACCGGGAGGTTTTTGCTGAGTGCAGCAGGGTTTGTCCTGGTGTTTGTTTTTTTGAAACCATTGAATGCATTGGTTTTTTTTGGGGTTTTTGTCGCTCTTCAGGGGTTCAACATTTTGATTCCCTTGAAAGAAGCACAACGTTTGCGGCGTCGGCGATAGGATAGATCGTCATGACAGTGAATTAAATCCGCTACCCCCGGGGTAATTGAAGTTAGCTTGATCGAAGCTAGACTTCAAAAAGCACGTTTAACAATGAATACATCGGCGTAATAGATAGAAGGACGCTTGACAGGATATGGCAGCTAGCTACGAGACTTCAGCTGAGTACATCTCACACCACCTCACCAATCTGACCTATGGCAGATTTCCTGACGGTGAATGGGGCTTTGCAGCGTCCCAGGAAGAAATCGCCGCCATGGGGTTTATGTCAATCAACGTGGACACGATGTTCTGGTCGACGTTTTTAGGATTCGTTTTTCTGGCGATATTTACAGCGGCGGCCCGCCGTGCGACTACCGGTATCCCGGGTGGTCTGCAAAATGGTTGTGAGATGTTGGTAGAGTTTGTTGAAGACAACATCGCTCAGGTGTTCGGCAATCGACCCAACCCTATTATCGGACCATTGTCTTTAACCATTCTGGTTTGGGTTTTCCTCATGAACCTTATGGATCTGGTCCCTATCGATCTGATTCCCCACACCGCGGCGCTGCTTGGTATCCCCTATTTCAAGATTGTACCGACGACAGATCTTAATGCGGCGCTTGGTCTTTCTGGTGGTGTTTTCATCCTGGTCCTTTACTACAACATCAAGATTAAGGGCCCACTAACCTTCGGCGCCGGATTGTTCACGCATCCGATTCCGCACTGGAGTATGTACTGGTTCAACTTCATTCTTGAATTTGTCGATATGATCGCGAAGCCGATTTCCCATGGTCTTCGACTGTTCGGCAACCTGTACGCCGGAGAAATGATTTTTATTCTGATCGCGCTATTGCCCTTCTATTTGCAGTGGGTACTTTCTCTGCCCTGGGCGATCTTTCACATTCTGATTATTGCGCTGCAGGCGTTTGTCTTCATGATCCTGACGATCGTGTACCTGACACAAGCGCATGCAGTGGACGAGCACTAAGTAACTGAACGGATCACTTGTGTGTGATCGAAGAACTGACTAACTTTTTTTGAATTGGGAGTAACCTAAATGGAGATGGCACAAACTCTAATTTATCTGGCTGGCGCTCTGCTGATGGGCCTTGGCGCAATTGGCAGTAGTTTGGGCATTGGTATGCTGGGCGGTAAGTATCTGGAAGGTGTTGCAAGACAACCAGAACTTCAGCCGCTACTGATGACGCAGCTGTTCATCTCGTTGGCGCTTGTAGACGCGCTGCCGATTGTTGCAGTTGGTATCTCTCTTTACATGATTTTCGCACTATAAATCTCCGGGTTTCGCGAAATAATCATTTAAGCCACGAGGTATAACGTGAACATCAATTTGACCATTTTTGGCCAGCTGATTGCCTTCACCATGTTCGTGCTGTTTTGCATGAAATACGTGTGGCCGCCGCTGACCACTGCAATGCGAGAGCGACAGAAGCGAATATCGGACGGTCTGGAAAATGCCGCGGCTGCAGAGCAACAGCTCGAACAGGCGAATGAAGCGGCGGACAAAGAGCTTGACGCAGCCAAGGTACAAGCAGCAGAGCTGATTGCCCAGGCGCGCAGTCGAGCGAACCAGATTGTCGAAGAAGCAAAAGCTCAGGCGAGCGAAGAAGCTGACCGTATCCGAGAGGGTGCGCAAGGCGATATCGACCAGGAAATCAATCGCGCCCGAGAACAGCTCCGTGAGCGAGTCGGCGATCTGGCTGTTGAAGGTGCAGAGAAGATCCTGCAATCAACGATTGATCGCTCTGCCCATGAAGAAATGCTTAACAAACTGGCTGCAGGGCTCTAAACGATGGCAGAAGCAGAAGTCACCACAGTCGCCCGCCCTTATGCCCGTGCAGCATTTTCCTGTGCATTGGACGAAGATGCTGGCCTGACAAGCTGGTCACGCATGCTGGCTTTGCTGAAAGCTATTATTGAGGAACCCAGGGTCAGCAGCATGCTGGATGATCCGCTGCTAACCACTGAGTCCCAGAAGCAGGCTATCGCCGGACTTATGGGTGATGACCTCACAGAAAAGGGCTCAAATTTTGTCGATGTTTTGGCGCAAAACGATCGGTTAACACTGATCCCGACCATTGCAGACATGTTTGAGCAACTGAAAGCGAGCTACGAGAAGACCATCGAGGTCGAAGTACAAAGCCCATTCGATGTCTCAGAGTCAGATCAGGAAAAGCTGGCGGAAGCACTGAAAAGAAAACTTCAGCGCGACGTCAACATTCACACGACGCTCGATGAGTCACTAATCGGCGGTGTGCTGATTAAGGCCGACGATACTGTGATTGATGACTCCGTTCGTGGCCGACTCAGCCGATTGTCTCAGATATTAAACTAGCCATTATTGAATCGGGAATTATTGATTCCCATAGAGGAAACAGGATATGGAACAACTGAATCCTTCCGAGATTAGCGAGATCATCAAGCAGCGAATTGAAAAGCTTGATATCTCATCAGAAGCCCGAAACGAAGGCACGATCGTCAGCGTATCTGACGGTATTGTGCGAATTCACGGTCTGGCAGATGTCCAGAACGGTGAGATGATTGAATTCCCGGATAACCTTTTCGGGTTCGCTTTGAACCTGGAACGTGATTCCGTTGGTGCTGTTGTTCTCGGTGACTACAAGGCACTGCGGGAAGGCCAGACAGCCCGATGCACGGGTCGAATTCTTGAAGTACCGACCGGCCCTGAATTGTTGGGTCGGGTCGTGGACGCGCTGGGTAATCCCATCGACGGTAAGGGGCCTGTTAATTCGACCACGACCTCACCTGTAGAGAAGGTCGCCCCAGGGGTTATCGCCCGACAGCACGTTGATCAGCCCGTGCAAACGGGACTGAAGTGTATCGACTCCATGATCCCGGTCGGCCGTGGCCAGCGAGAACTGATCATCGGTGACCGTCAAACCGGTAAGACCGCCATCGCCATTGACACGATTATCAACCAGGCAGCCTCGGGTATTAAGTGTGTCTATGTTGCGATTGGTCAGAAAAACTCATCGGTTTCAAACGTGGTCCGAACGCTCGAAGAGCACGGTGCGATGGAGAACACTATCATCGTTAACGCCAGTGCGGCAGACCCTGCACCGATGCAGTACATCGCTGCCTACTCCGGTTGTGCCATGGGTGAATACTTCCGCGACCGCGGTGAAGATGCCCTGATTATTTATGATGACCTGACCAAGCAAGCCTGGGCTTATCGCCAGGTTTCTCTGTTGTTACGTCGACCCCCGGGTCGTGAAGCGTACCCCGGTGATGTTTTCTACCTGCACTCTCGTTTGTTGGAGCGTGCCGCGCGGGTTAACCCTGACTATGTGGAAAAGTTCACGAATGGTGAAGTAAAGGGTAAAACGGGTTCTCTGACAGCACTGCCTATTATTGAAACTCAGGCCGGTGACGTTTCCGCGTTTGTTCCGACCAACGTTATTTCTATCACGGACGGTCAGATATTCCTGGAAACTGACAAGTTTAACTCTGGTGAACGCCCTGCCATGAACCCGGGTATTTCGGTATCACGAGTCGGTGGTGACGCACAGGTTAAGTTCATGTCCAAGATCTCCGGTGGTATCAAGCTGGCGCTCGCCCAGTATCGTGAACTGGCAGCGTTTTCCCAGTTCGCCTCGGACCTCGACGATGCAACACGGCGTCAGTTGGAGCATGGTGAGCGGATCAACGAGTTGATGAAACAGAAGCAGTATGCGCCGATGACGGTTGCCGAAATGGGCATGGTGTTGTTCGCAGCAAACGAGGGTTTCCTGGAAGACGTCGAAGTGAACAAGGTTCTAGATTTCGAAGCAGCCCTGATCTCCTATATGGCGGCAGAGCATGCGGACTTCATGGATGAAATTAATCGGGAAGGTAAATACTCCGATGAAGTAATCGACCGTATGCGAAGTGCGCTCGAAACCTTCAAGTCAACGCAGACCTGGTAATCGGTTATGGCCAACGCCAAAGAGCTCAGAAAACAGATCGGTAGTATCAAGAATACGCAAAAGATTACTAGCGCCATGGAAATGGTAGCCGCGAGTAAGATGCGTAAAGCCCAGGAGCGTATGTCTCGTGGGCGACCCTATTCTGATCATATCCGTTCCGTGATTGGCCATGTCGCCAACGCGAACCCTGAATATCGCCATCAGTTTATGGTGGAACGAGAGGTCAAGCGGGTCGGGTACATTGTAGTGACAACAGATAAGGGCTTGTGCGGTGGTCTTAACGTCAATCTCTTGAAATCAGTGATTAACGATATCAAGAAGAAAGTTGACGAGAACATCGAATACGATCTTTGTCTGATTGGCAACAAAGGTGCGCAGTTCTTCCGCAGTTATGGCGGGAACGTGGTTGCAGCGAGCAGCCATGTCAGTGAAACACCGGTGATGACCGACTTGATCGGTAGTATCAAAGTGATGCTAGACGCATTTGAACAAGGCAAGGTCGACAAGATATATCTGGCGAACAACGTTTTTGTCAATACGATGACTCAGCAGCCAACGATTCGACAGCTGGTGCCGCTCGATGCTTCTACAGAAGAAGACCTGCAGCATCCCTGGGACTACATCTATGAACCGGAAGCGCGCGACCTTATCGAAGGTCTGGTAACGCGTTTCATAGAGTCTCAGGTTTATCAGGCGGTCGTAGAAAATGTGGCTTGTGAACAGGCAGCCAAGATGATTGCCATGAAGAGCGCAACGGATAATGCCGGTGATCTTATCGATGAGCTTGAATTGATCATGAACAATGCTCGTCAGGCAGCGATTACGCAGGAGCTGTCAGAAATTGTTGGAGGTGCCGCAGCGGTCTAGCGGCATCGTAAACCCCGAGTTGGCGCAAGCGAACCGATGGGTCTTAGCGAAAGATTAATAGATAGAGGATTGAGTAATGGGTAGCGGAAAAATCGTATCGGTTATTGGTGCGGTCATTGACGTGGAGTTTCCCCGGGACGAAGTGCCCAGGGTGTATGACGCCCTTCAAATCGACGACAATGCCACCACGCTGGAAGTCCAGCAGCAGTTAGGGGATGGCGTCGTTCGAACAATTGCCATGGGTTCATCTGAAGGCATAGCGAGAGGCCTCTCGGTTTCAAACACCAATGCACCTATTTCTGTGCCGGTTGGTGAAGCAACCCTCGGTAGAATCATGGATGTGTTGGGTAACCCGATCGATGAACAGGGTCCAATCAACGAATCCGAGCGTATGCCGATTCACCGTGATCCGCCTGCGTTTGACGAGCAAGCTGGTGGACGAGATCTGCTGGAAACAGGTGTCAAGGTGATTGACCTGATATGCCCGTTTGCCAAGGGCGGTAAAGTTGGTCTCTTCGGTGGTGCTGGTGTTGGAAAGACCGTCACCATGCTTGAGCTGATCAACAACATTGCCAAAGAGCACTCAGGACTGTCAGTTTTTGCCGGTGTCGGAGAGCGAACCCGGGAAGGTAACGACTTCTATCATGAGATGGAGGAAGCCGGCGTTCTCGACAAGATTTCAATGGTATTTGGTCAGATGAACGAGCCACCTGGAAACAGGTTGCGTGTTGCACTGTCTGGTCTGACGATGGCTGAAAAGTTTCGTGACGAAGGCAAAGACGTTCTGCTGTTTGTCGACAACATTTATCGTTACACCCTGGCGGGTACGGAGGTATCAGCGCTGCTGGGTCGTATGCCATCAGCGGTAGGTTATCAGCCGACACTTGCTGAGGAGATGGGTGTTCTGCAGGAACGTATTACGACGACCAAAGATGGTTCTATTACATCTGTTCAGGCAGTCTATGTGCCTGCGGATGACCTGACCGATCCGTCGCCTGCAACGACCTTTGCTCACCTGGATTCAACGGTCACCCTGTCGCGGGATATCGCCGCGCTGGGTATTTACCCTGCTGTTGACCCGCTTGATTCAACGTCTCGCCAGCTGGACCCGTTGGTTGTTGGAGAAGAGCACTACGAAGTTGCTCAACAGGTTCAGGGTATTCTTCAGCGCTACAAGGAACTGAAGGACATCATCGCGATCCTCGGTATGGATGAACTTTCGGAAGAAGACAAGCTGACCGTTTATCGAGCTCGAAAAATCAGTCAGTTTTTCTCACAACCCATGCACGTTGCGGAAGTATTTACCGGGCAGCCCGGTGTATATGTGCCGCTCGCCGATACGATTCGAAGCTTCAAGGGAATTCTTGACGGTGAATATGATGACCTGCCTGAAGCAGCTTTCAGTATGGTAGGTAGCATTGAGGAAGCGGTCGAAAAGGCCAAGACGCTCTAAAGACGGAAAACGTTATGGCTTCTACAGTATTTTGCAGCATTGTCAGCGCGGAACAGGAAATTTTCTCCGGGCAGGTGGAGATGGTTGTCGCGAGCGGCACCATGGGTGAGCTCGGTATCATGCCGGGTCACACGCCACTGCTCACGGGTGTGCAACCTGGGCCGGTGCGTCTTATTCTGGAAGGTGGTGAGGAAGAAATTTTCTTTGCTTCCGGTGGTTATATGGAAGTGCAACCCACGTCCATAACGATCCTTGCGGATACTGCGCTGCGTGCCGACGATCTTGATGAAGCAGCAGCGATAGATGCTCAGAAGAAAGCCGAGCAGGAACTGTCAGACCAGAAGGCGGATATTGATTTTGCCAGGGTCGCGGCAGATCTTCAGGAACAGGCGGCGATGCTGCGAACCATCCAGAAGATTCGCGATAAGAAACACTAGATTGTTTGTGGCGGCTTTGGCCGCCTTGTTCTGCTTTATTCCTTTCTGTCATTATTCGGCCCCATTGGACATTGCCAAGCAGCGCTCAGGGGTGTTTATGGCCGTCTACGTTAGGTTTGTGTCCCTTTTAATTCTGTTAGGTCCCATTTTGGTTTTGCCGAGCAGCGCTCAGGGCTGTTTATGGCCGTCTACGTTGGGTTGGTGTCTCTTTTGATTCTGTTAGGTCCCATTTGAGTTTTGCCAAGCAACGCTCAGGGCTGTTTATGTCCGTCTACGTTGGGTTGGTATCCCGTTTATTTCTGTTAGGTCCCATTTAGGTTTTGCCTGGTAACGCTCAGGGCTGTTTATGGCCGTCTACGTTAGGTTTGTGTCCCTTTTAAATCTGTTAGGTCCCATTTAGGTTTTGCCGAGCAACGCTCATGGCTGTTCATCGTCGTCAGGAAAAAATTGACACATGGTGGGGTTGGTCGAGCGCGTGATTGCGAGTAAAAATGGCGCTCTTTTCGGGTAAACTCCGTTCGCATGTCAAAGTCATTAGAAATCTGCATTCTTGCAGCCGGCATGGGCAGCCGTATGCGCTCGTCGAAACCAAAAGTCCTGCAAACGCTTGCTGGCAAACCCCTGCTCGCTCACCTGCTTGATACCGTTGAACAGCTCAATCCTGATTCAGTGCATGTGGTTGTTGGTCAGGGTGCGGATGAAGTTAAAGCGGCTTTTGCTGATCGAGCGGTCAATTGGGTCTATCAAGCAGAGCGCCTTGGTACAGGTCACGCCATGCAGCAGGTGATGCCGCACCTTGCAACCGATGGCCGAACCCTGATTCTGTTGGGTGACGCCCCCCTGATTCAAACCGAAACACTGACTTCACTGGTTGAATCGACTTCTGATCTAGCGATCCTGACTGTTGATCTCCCAGACCCGTTTAACTACGGCCGAATTGTCAGGCAGGGCGAACAGATACAGAAAATCGTTGAACAAAAAGATGCCACCGAGGCTGAGCAGGCGATTACCGAGATCAATACGGGCGTCATGTCAGCGGGGACACAATCACTGCGGCGCTGGCTAACGCTACTCGACAATAACAATGCCCAGAACGAATATCTATTGACCGACATTGTTGAGCACGCTGGTGCAGAATCCGCGCCAGTTACCGCGGTTAAGTCCAGCGACCCGCTAGAGGTCACAGGGATCAACACTTTCGGTCAACTGGCCAGTCTGGAAAGAAAGTATCAATTGCGACAGGCAGAATTACTGATGTCCGAGGGTGTTCAGATTATGGATCCCACGCGAATTGATATCCGAGGCCAACTACGGGTGGGCAAGGGTGTTCGCATTGACTGTAATGTCATTATTGAGGGTGATGTCGTACTCGATGATGGCGTCAGCGTTGGCCCCAATTGCACGATTACTGACAGCCATATCGGCACCGCCTCGGTGATCAAAGCAAACTCTGTCATTGAAAGTGCGGTGGTAGCCGCTAATTGCAGTGTCGGCCCTTTTGCGAGATTGCGACCAGGAGCCGTGCTCGGTGAAGCGGCGGGTGTTGGCAATTTTGTTGAAATCAAAAAAACGACTCTGGGGCCCGGTAGCAAAGCCAGTCATTTGAGTTATCTCGGCGATTCAACCATTGGCGCAGGCGTCAATATCGGTGCGGGAACGATCACCTGCAATTACGATGGTGTTAATAAGCATGAGACACATATCGGTGATGGTGCCTTCATTGGTTCCAACAGCGCTTTGGTAGCGCCGGTATCTATTGGTGATGGGGCGACTGTTGGCGCGGGCTCGACCATCTCTAAGGATGTTGAACCGGATGTGCTCGCGGTTGCGCGAGGTAAGCAAGTCTCGATTTCTTCCTGGCAACGACCCAGGAAAAAGGAGTAGCGTATGTGCGGCATCGTCGGCGTTGTTGCACAACGCGAAGTCACAGGGATTCTTCTGGAAGGTCTCCGGCGGCTGGAATATCGCGGCTATGATTCAGCAGGTGTCGCGCTAATAGGTGAAGACGGTGATATTCAGAGGGTACGCCGCCTCGGCAAAGTATCAGAGCTCGATCAGGCCTGTGAGCTGACGCCACCGAATGGTCATATCGGTATCGCGCATACCCGTTGGGCGACACATGGTGAACCCAGTGAAAGAAATGCCCACCCGCATGTTTCTGCAGGTGTCGCCGTTGTTCATAACGGCATCATCGAAAACCATGAGCCGCTTCGTCACGCGTTGCAACAAGCAGGATACGTCTTTGAATCTGATACAGACACTGAGGTGCTCGCGCATTTATTGCACCAGGCGCAGGCCGATTCTGATGATCTTAAACAAGCCATGTCCAAGGTGGTCGACAAGCTAGAAGGTGCTTATGCCATCGCGGCTATCGACAAGAGCGATCCCGAGCGGATTGTCGCTGTGCGTCTGGGGAGCCCGTTAGTTGTTGGGCTTGGTATTGGCGAGAATTATATTGCATCTGATCCGCAAGCACTTCGGCCGGTCACGGATCGCTTTATTTATCTGGAAGAGGGCGAACTGGTTGAGATTACCCGTTCGGACGTTTCGATAGTTGGGCACAGCGAGTCATCGATCGACAGTAGAACCGTTAAGCTCGATTACCGCCACGATGCAACCGAAAAAGGTAACTTCCGGCATTACATGATGAAGGAAATCTTTGAACAACCGGATGCCGTTACAAGAACCCTATCGGGCAGGCTGAGCGACAGGCATGTGCTCACGCAGGCATTTGGTACCGGAGCAGAGCCTGTCTTCAGAGAGGTTAACGCGGTTCAGATCGTGGCTTGTGGCAGTAGTTTTTATGCGGGTCTCGTGGCGAAGTACTGGTTCGAGCACTATGCCGGTCTGCCTTGTCAGGTTGAAGTAGCCAGTGAACTTCGCTATCGCAGCACAGTGGTGTTGCCGGGTACGCTACTGGTTGCGATCTCGCAGTCCGGTGAAACGGCGGACACATTGGCCGCGCTGAGAGCAGCAACCAGCGAACACTACCTCGCCAAACTCTGCGTCTGTAATGTCCCAAACAGCACCATGGTACGCGAGTGTGATCTGACGCTGATGTTGGAGGCGGGTGTAGAAATATGTGTGGCTTCAACTAAAGCGTTTACCAATCAACTGGTTGACTTGCTGTTGCTGGTTGCAGCAGTCGGTCAATATCATGGCCTGAGTGAGGCGCAGCATGTAGAGATTGTTTCTGCGCTGCATGCTCTGCCTGAGACCATGGAGCGAACCCTGTTGATGAACGAGGAGATCCAGAAGATCGCAGAAATGTTTGTCGAAAAGCATCATGCGCTTTTTTTGGGAAGAGGCAGTCATTACCCGATTGCTCTGGAGGGTGCGCTCAAGCTGAAAGAAATTTCCTATATCCATGCGGAAGGTTACCCCTCGGGCGAACTTAAGCATGGTCCCCTGGCACTGGTAGATGACGACATGCCTGTTGTTGCAGTGGCACCAGGTGATGACCTGATCGAGAAATTGAAATCGAATCTGGAAGAAGTCAGGGCAAGAGGTGCAGAACTGCTCATCTTTGCTGATGAACATATTTCCATGGTTGAACAAAGCGGCGTGACTGTGCTGAAAGTGCCGGCCTGTTCCGTTATGGTATCGCCTATTGTGTATACCATGCCTGTTCAATTACTCGCCTATCATGTTGCCGTGCTTAAAGGCACCGACGTTGATCAACCGAGGAACCTGGCGAAATCAGTCACCGTGGAATAACCGGCTTGGACGTTTCCCATCTACTTGATCCCTTAAATGAAAGACAGCGTGAGGCAGTAGCCGCGCCGCGTGGTAGCGCCCTTGTGCTTGCCGGTGCAGGCAGTGGTAAAACTCGTGTGCTGACTCACCGCATTGCCTGGCTGATACAGACGGAAGGTCTGTCGCCTTTTAGTATTCTGGCGGTCACGTTTACCAATAAAGCTGCTGCCGAAATGCGGGGACGAATCGAAGAGCTCCTGCAACTGCCGGTTCGCGGCATGTGGGTCGGCACCTTCCACGGTCTTGCACATCGCTTGTTGCGTGCGCACTACCAGGAAGCGGGTTTACCCCAGAACTTTCAGATCCTGGATGCGGATGACCAGCTTCGTCTGGTGAAGCGGGTGATGGCGAGTTTGGATGTTGATGAGAAGAAATGGCCTGCCAGGCAAGCGGTCTGGTGGATCAACAGTCAGAAAGATGAAGGATTGCGACCGGCTTCGATAGAGGACTATGGTGATCTCTATCTGAAAACCCATCTAGCGGTTTATCGTGCCTATGAGCAGGCATGTGATCGGGGCGGCATGGTCGATTTTGCGGAACTACTGCTTCGCGCGCACGAATTGTGGCTGAAGCACCCTACCCTGTTGAAGCATTATCAGAACCGGTTCTCGGCACTGCTTGTTGATGAGTTTCAGGATACCAATACCATTCAATACGCGTGGCTCAGAGTCCTGGCTGGCGACAAAGACAATCTCATGGTGGTTGGCGATGACGATCAGTCAATTTATGGCTGGCGTGGTGCGAAGATCGAGAATATTCAACAGTTCACCCGAGACTTTCCTAACGCAGCAACGATCCGGCTCGAGCAGAACTATCGTTCAACCTCGAATATCCTCAAGGCCGCTAACGGGCTGATCGATCAGAATGCCGGTCGCCTTGGCAAGGAGTTGTGGACTGATCTCGGCGAGGGCGATCCGATTCAGCTTTACGGGGGCTATAACGAAATTGATGAGGCTCGCTATATTGTCGAGCGAATCAGGTCCTGGGTTGAAAGCGGGAATCTCCATTCTGAAGCCGCGATCCTTTACCGTTCCAACGCCCAATCGCGGGTATTGGAAGAAGCGTTACTCAGAGCCCAAACACCCTATCGTATCTATGGTGGCCAGCGATTCTTCGAACGGGCCGAAATCCGCAATGTACTGGCCTATATGCGATTGTTAAGTCAGCGTGATTCAGACGCTGCTTTCGAACGGGTGGTGAATACGCCAACGAGAGGTATTGGTGACAAGAGCGTGCAGGAAATCCGACTGCTCGCCAGGGAAAGTGGGACCTCGCTGTGGCAGGCCGCGACGCAGATTGTTGATCGGGAACTGCTTTCAGGCAGAGCGAGAAAGGCAATTGAAGGCTTTCTGAATCTGATTGAAGCACTGGACGAACAAACCCTCGATGCAGATCTCGGGGAACTCGTGGAAACCGTGATTGATGGCTCAGGTTTGAAGGACTACCACGCCAAAGAAGGTGGTGAGCGGGGTCAGGCACGTGTGGAAAATATGGCGGAACTGGTCACTGCTGCAAAAACCTACAACGCCAACGACGACTATTTGCTGACCTCAGATGATCCGGACGCTGAACCGGCTGAGCCGCTCACACTATTGGACGAATTCTTGAGCCACGCGGCGCTGGAAGCCGGTGAAGGCCAGGGCGATCCTAACGAGGATTGTGTCCAGTTAATGACCATGCACAGTGCCAAGGGTCTTGAGTTTCCTCTGGTGTTTCTCGCGGGTATGGAAGATGGTTTGTTCCCACACATGATGTCAATGGAAGAACCGGGACGGCTCGAGGAAGAAAGACGCCTGTGTTATGTGGGTGTCACTCGTGCCATGCAGCAGCTCTATCTGACCTATGCTGAATCCAGACGTATCAACGGTAGCGAGACGTTTAATCGTCCCTCCCGGTTTATCGGTGAAATTCCAGAGGACGTCATTCAGGAGGTTCGAATAAAGAACACCATCGTGCGTCCGGTAGCATCCTCCTACGCCGCCAACACTGGCGAGGTAACGGGCACTGATTTGAAGTTGGGACAGCGTGTATTCCATCAAAAGTTCGGTGAGGGCGTCATCCTGAACTACGAGGGTCAGGGCGCGGGAGCGAGGGTTCAGGTCAACTTTGATGCCGGTAGCAAATGGCTGGTGATGGCCTATGCTAACCTGCAACCTGTCGGTTAATCGAAAAGAAGTCAGCGTATGAAAAAGTTATGTGTTCTATGTATGACCTTGATACTTGCTGCCTGTGGTGGCGGTGATCAGGGACCTGTGAGCGGTGATGCTGCAGCACCACAAAAGATTCATAAGTGGCGCATGGTGACGACCTGGCCAAAGAACCTGCCTGGTTTGGGTACGGCACCAGAGCGTATGGCGGACAACATACGAAAAATGAGTAACGGTCGACTCGATATCAAAGTTTATGGTGCCGGCGAAGTCGTGCCTGCACTGGAGGTGTTTGAGACAGTCTCCCAGGGCACGGTGCAGATGGGGCATGGCGCAGCCTATTACTGGAAAGGCAAGGTGCCGGCAGCACAGTTTTTTACTGCTGTACCCTTTGGTCTGACGGCTCAGGAGATGAATGGCTGGCTCCTGCATGGCGGTGGCCTGGCGCTCTGGCGTGAGTTGTATGATCGATACAATCTGGTGCCCATCCCCGGTGGTAATACGGGTGTGCAAATGGCTGGCTGGTTTAACAAAGAGATTAACTCGCTCGAGGATATGAAAGGATTGAAGATGCGTATCCCCGGTTTGGGCGGAGAGGTGTTCGAGCAGATCGGTGGCACGGCCGTCAACTTACCAGGCGGTGAAATTTTTACTTCCATGCAGACCGGCGTCATCGATGCCACGGAGTGGGTTGGGCCCTACAACGATCTGGCGTTTGGACTGCACCAGGTGGCCGACTATTATTACTATCCAGGCTGGCAGGAAGCTGGCCCAGCGCTTGAGGTGATCATCAATCAGGATGCCTGGAACGCGTTACCTGAAGATCTGCAGGCTATCGTTGAGAGCGCTGCTTTTACTGCGAATACCGATATGCTCGCGGAATACACGGCGCGAAACAACACAGCGCTAAGAGAACTCGTTGACGAGCATGGCGTTGAACTTCGTCGCCTGCCGGATGATGTGCTTGAAGCGATCAAAGTGGTCTCCCTTGAAAAGACAGAGGAAATCGCTGAGACCGATGAATTGGCGGGTCGAATTTATGAATCTTACAAACAGTTTCGTGAAGGGGTGATTGATTATCATGAGATCTCTGAGCGGGCTTACATTAATGCGAGAGATGATGGATAAACCATCTATAAGGAGAAAACATGCGTGAACTAGAGATACCAAACTTTGGCGAGCTGTTAGCAGAACATCTCGGCGGGGTGCCGCAGGAAGCCTACGGTTACATGCTGTCTCAACTGGAGAGAACGGCAGCAGACCGATATCGAGGTTGGGCCGAAGCCGTGCCAGAACATCGAGAAGGGATACTGGCGTGCGCAGCCCGGGAAGATGAGATTGCAGATCGTGCCGAAGCGATGTTTCCTGCCTCGGAGGAACATCGAGCATTGGTTGCCTCGATCATCCCCAAGGCAAAAGAAACCTACTACTCCGCTTTTGAGAATTACACGCCGATTGAACAAATGGCTATTCAGGCTAACGCCGAGAGGCAGGGAGCAGGAGCATGGCAAAATCTTAAAGCGGCTTATCCCGACAAGGCGGCTGAGTTGGATAAACTTTCTGAAATCGAGATTGGTAGTGCGGACTATCTCGATGAGTTGTTGCCGTCACTGAGAATGGCATCGTGAGCGAAACCAGCGAACGACCAGCCTGGTTTGCCAGGCGTGAGATAGCACCTTTTACGTTGGACGACGAGGCAGCGGAGGCGCTGATCGGTAAGGCAACGCATGCGGTCGTCTCCTGGGTGACAAAAGATAATCAGCCAGTATCGGCGGTCATGTTGTACGTCATTGTTGATGGAAAAATCACAGTGACATCCACAACCAATCGAGCCAAGTACCATGCCTGGCGGCGAAACCCGGCGGCGTCATTCTGCATCTGGGATCCAAAAACAATTGGTCGACAGGTGACCCTCCGTGGTCGAATCGAAATTATGCAGGACGCTGATCTGTTGGCGAAGTTCACCGATGGCTTTCTAACGAGAGCAGCAGGGGGCAAAGCGCCTTCACCGGCGCGGCTGGCAGAGGAAATCGCCAAATTCGATGCACCGGATCGCCATATGATGCAGTTGCAGGTCGATAAAGTGCTAAGTCACGACCTGCATCGGCTGATGGAGGTTGAAGCGGCGGGGACCGACGTCTGGAGTTAGCCGAATTGATGAGCGCAAGCGTTTAAGGGGTAAGCAGGAGGTTCAGTTGACGAAGCAGCAGTTTGAGTTCGGGAAAGCCGGATTGCGTGCACAATGGTCCGTGATCGCCGTTAAAACCTGCCTGGTGATGGTGCTGCTTTTTTCAACATTTAACAGTGTCGCTGCGGAGAGCATTGAGCATCGGATGCAGCATGTGTCGCTGGTGCTGACAGCGGCCTTCTTGTACGCGAATGTGGCGCAGTTCAAATACGAGTTGAAGCAAATGTTTCAGCCACCTATCACGCCAATCGGTTATCCGCTCGCTATTCTGGCGACGATGCTGTATTTCGGTTCGTTCTTCTTACCTGACTAGCCGCCAGCTTCGATGACTCGTTGAACCGCGGGTATTTCGTGGACACGCGTCCTGTGGTCGATGACCTTTGGAAGTAACGACAGATCGACGCCGTCACTTTCCAGCCAGCGCGACACCGTCGCGAGATAAAAGTCTGCTGCAGAAAAGTTCTCACCCAGGACCCAGGGTCCTGCAAGCATCTCTTGTTCGATCAATGCGAAACACGCTCCCATGGATTCAGGGACTTTCGCGCGCATATCCTCAAAAGACCGATCTTCACTTGCCCACCGATAGCCACGAAATCGATGCGCATGGGCAACGTGAACCGTAGCGCAAAGATAGCTGTTGAAAGCCTGCATCTGAGCGAACTGCCAGGCGTCGTCGATGGGTGCCAGCCTAGATTCGGGAAAGTGTTGTGCGAGGTAAGCAAGAATGGCAGGCGTCTCCGTTAGCGAGCCCTGTTCACAGGTGAGGGTAGGCACCCTGCCCTTTGGGTTCAGCTGCAGATACTCGCTTGATCGTTGGGCTTCGTTTTGAAAATCGAGGTGGATCGCCTCGTAGTCTGCGCCGACGTATTCCAGGCAGACATGAGCGGCGAACGAGCAACTGTACTGTGCGACATAAAGCCTGAATTCAGACATGGGATGGGTCTCTAGTGATAGATTCGTTCAGGCAGCCAGGTAGCAAGTTCAGGCAGCATTGCCAGGACCAGCAGCATGGCCAATTGGATAATGATAAACGGGACAACGCCACGATAGACATCCGTGGTTGCAACCTCTGGTGGTGCGACACCGCGCAGATAAAACAGTGCGAACCCGAACGGCGGCGTTAGAAAGGATGTTTGCAGATTGATTGCGATCATGATGCCCAGCCAGACAGGGTCAACACCCATTGCCATGAGGACCGGACCGACGATCGGCACAACCACGAATGTAATTTCAATGAAGTCGAGAATGAAACCTAGCAGAAAGATGACCAGCATCACGACGAACGTGGCCCCAACAACCCCACCCGGCAGCAGATTGAACCACTCCGTTACCAGCTCTTCACCCCCGTAGCCGCGAAAAACAAGCGAAAACAGAGAAGCCCCGATTAGAATGAAGAACACCATGGATGTGGTTTTTGTGGTGGATATCGCGATATCTCGGAGTTGAGTGATGTTTAACTCACGTCTTAGTACAGCCAGTAGCAGTGCGCCCATGGCCCCGACGCCCGCCGCTTCCGTGGGTGTCGCTAGGCCGCCAAGAATAGACCCCAGTACGGCGAAGATCAGTAACAGCGGCGGAAAGATACTCACCAGGATCTCAGAAAAGGTGATGTCCTCGGCGTCAATGGGTGGTGCTTTCTCTGGATTCAAGAGCGCGGTGCTGACGATGTACACCGTGTACATCACGACCAGAATCAAACCTGGAATAATCGCGCCGGCAAAGAGATCACCAACGGATACAGTTTTGGGGCTAAAAATACCCATGGAGAGTTGCGCCTGCTGATAGGCGTTTGAGAGCACATCGCCGAGCAATACGAGTGCAATAGAAGGTGGAATGATCTGGCCCAGCGTGCCTGTGGCGCAAATGGTGCCCGTAGCGAGCGGCACGTTGTAGCGGGCTTTCAGCATCACAGGCAGCGACATTAGACCCATGGTAACAACCGTGGCACCAACGATGCCGGTACTGGCGGCCATGAGCGTACCAACGATCGTGACCGACAGACCAAGACCACCGGGGAAGCGACCGAAGGCGCTACTCATCGCATCCAGCAGTTGTTCTGCGATGCGTGTCTTCTCAAGTGTCACGCCCATCAGCACAAATAACGGTACGGCGATAAGTGTCTGGTTAGAAATAATGCCAAACATTCTGCTGGGCATGGCGTGCAGGAAGGCCGGGTCGAAGGTCCCCATCATGATGCCGATGCCGGCGCCAATCAGCGCTGTGCCTGCCAGAGACAAGGCAACGGGATAACCGAGAATAAGCACGGCGAATACGGCCAGAAACAGGAAAACGGGGGCGAGGCTCATGATGCCTTCAGGCCGACAATGGATTTAAGGGTTTCGGAAACACCCTGCATGACCAGTAGCAATGCCATGGCTGGAATCAGTGTCTTAACCAGGTACACGCCAGGCAGCCCACCGGGCTGTGCGGAAGACTCCCGGACAGACCAGGAAAAGCTGACGTACTCAAGGCTGGTCCAGAACAGGAAGCTGCCAACTGGGATCAGAAACAGAACGTTGCCGGCGATGTCGATCAAGGCCCGGGTCTTCACGGAGAACTTTTCATGCAGCACATCAACCCGGACATGGCCCTTCTCTTTTAGTGTGTAGGCGATGCCCAACATAAACACCATGCCATGCATGTAGGTAACAGACTCCTGCAGACCGATAGAGCCGACACTGAAGATATAACGTGCGACGACTACACCGCAGGTCACGAACACCATCGCCACGGTCAACCAGGCAATCGTGCGACCAATAAAATCGTTAACACGGTCGATGATGGTGGAAATGTGTTCGATAGCCTGGCCTCCGCTTGGACGCGCGGCATATTAACATATGCACGACGGCTGCCGCGTCAACTGAAGACAGCATCGCCCTCGAGCGCCTTCATGAATTGCGTTCGAACCCTGTTGAAGATTGGCCCGGGAGACTTCTGCATAGCGCGTCCCGAGATCTCTCTGACGGGTATCAGTTCAGCCCCGGTACCGGTCAGAAAACACTCGTCGGCGGTGAACAGATCAAAAGAAGTAAGTGATTGCTCGCCAACTGGGATGTCCAAATCTGCTGCAATATCAAGAACCAACGCCCGGGTGATGCCGGCAAGTGCACCGTCCTTTATTGGGGGCGTAAGAATATGGCCGCCCCTGACGATGAAGATATTATCTGCGGTTCCTTCAGCGACAAACCCTTGCTGATTCAGCACAACGGCCTCATCGGCGCCAGCGGCGTTGGCTTCCAGCCGGGCCATAATCTGGTTCAGGTAATTCAGTGACTTGATGCGACTGTCCAATTGATCGCCGGCAAACCTGCGGGTGCTGGCGATATTGAGTTTTGCGCCTTGCTCTCTGGTCTGCTCAGCAACCATGCTCAGTTGATCTGCAATGATGATCACGCTGCCAGGTTGGCAGGGCCTTGGATCAATGCCCAACGGTCCAACGCCACGAGTAACGATGAGCCTGATGTAGCCGTTTTCGTGTGGTGACCGCTGGACGGTCTCGGTTAATGCCGCTTCGATCTCCACTGGTGACATCGGCAATGCCAACTGCAGCGCTCTAGCGGATGTCACCAGTCGGTCCAGATGCGCGCCCAATTTCAAAATTCGTTTGCGGTAAAACCGTAATCCTTCGAACACACCGTCACCGTACAAGAAGCCATGATCCGTCACTGGAACTTTTGCTTCCGCTACCTCGCACGGCTGACCGTTAATAGAAAAAACCTGCATGATCCTGCTCCTAGGCGTCAGGGTTGAACACATCTCTCAGGCGACTGTAGTCCTCACCGAATCTTTCAGTGACGGCTGACCCCAGGAACCTGGTAACTTTTGTGATATAGACATCGTGCTTAACATAATCCTCAGCGACCGTGACGAAACTGGCATTGCGCGACCAGGCACCATCGACAGAAAGGTCCTCTTGAAAATTGGCGATAACAACTTCTTCGCCATCGGCGACCATGGTTAAGCCTCGGCCCCCTTTTTCCGCGTACAGGGTCTGCTCCGCGGGATGGTGGTAAGTTGCACCGATACTCACCTTCGGTTGTCCAAAATGCACCAGTGCCACGGCGACGTTTCGCGCTTCTGCCGCTTTTAGTGCCAGGCTCGACCATTGCAACTCCTCGGGCCAGGCTGACACCAATAATGTATGGCTCGCATTGGTGATGAGGTTCAGGGCACGGCTTTTGACCTGCGCCTCATCCTGTAGCGGCCAGATCAAATTGCTCGGTGTGCTGCTGCCAACCTTTTGAAGTTCGGGTAACAGCCGTTCGGTTTCGGAAATGGCGCGGTTGCGGATGCTGCTCATCAGATCAGCCGGTGGCATCGCGTGATACCTCAGTTGGCCAGCGTCATCCTCATCAGGCAGCAGAACGCCGCGCTCAACTAACCGTGATACGGTTTCATAGATTTTTGATGTTGGCAGACCAGCCTGTTTAGCGATTTCATAAGCGCTAGCGGGCTCACACCTGAGCAGCGCCGTGTAGGCCTTGGCCTCGTTTATGGTGAAACCGAGGCTGCCTAATCGTTCGATAATGTTCATGATCTTTGGATTCCACCGAATTCCATATAATAACTACCTAAGTAGTGACTATTGATAGGCGCGCACGATAGCAACTCCTGGCTCTCTCAGCAACAGGCCGGTAACTAATTGATAATATTGACTAAATCAGGGCGTAGTGAATGACAACACCGGTAAAGATACTGAACCCAACCCAGTGGTTGTTTAGAAAAGCTTTGAAACAACCCTCGCGACTGCGCTGGTAAATCAGGTATTGCTGATAGGTAAGCAGGCCTGCGGCAACAGCGAGTCCTGCGTAATAGCTAAGGCCCAGACCGGTAGATTTGGGTATCAGCAGCAGAATAAACAAGAAAGCGATTTGCAAAATGCCGATCATGTGTCGGTCCAGGTCAGCAAACAGAATCGCGCTGGACTTCAGTCCGAGTCGGATATCATCATCCCGGTCCACCATGGCGTACTCCGTATCATAGGCCACGACCCAAATGAGGTTGCCGATCAGCAGCAGCCAGGCCACGTTGCTGATCTCGTTGCTAACAGCCGTAAACGCCATAAGAATACCCATCGAAAACGCGATGCCGAGTACGGCTTGCGGCAGATAGGTATAACGTTTCATGAGCGGATAAATCGTGGCCACGATCACTGCGACAAACGACAAGCCAACGGTGTACCAGTTGGTCGTCAGCACCAGTAGCAAACAGAGAAAACCGATGATGCCGGTCAGTAATAGCGCTTCTGTACCATCGATCTTGCCCGTTGCCAGTGGTCGATTTTTTGTGCGCTCAACCGATCCGTCGAATCCCTGGTCAACATAGTCGTTGACGATGCAACCTGCTGAGCGGGTCAATAGGGTGCCCAGCGAAAAAACGATCAACAGGTGCCAGCCCGGCCACCCTTCAGCGGCCAGCCAAAGTGCAGTTAAGGTCGGCCATAGCAGCAATAGTGTCCCAATGGGACGGTCGAACCGGGTCACCTCGACAAAATGTTTGAGTCGGGGAAAACGGTCATTCAGTTCGCGATAAAATCGATGCAGCGCGTGGGTCACTTGAGTTCATTGGCGGGGACAATTCATGTAGTATACGTCGCTCTTTCGGCCGGACAAATGTTAACGGCCAGTTTCCCTGGTGCATTTTGGAGTTACTCAACCGCATGAAAAAATGGCAATGTATTGTTTGCGGCTTTATCTATGATGAAGCTGAAGGATTGGAAGAAGAAGGTATCGCGCCTGGTACTGCGTGGGATGATATCCCCGAGGATTGGGTCTGTCCTGAATGTGGTGTCGGTAAAGCTGACTTCGAGATGATGGAAGCCTGAGATGATTGATCGCGCAGCACTCACACGCAACATCCTGGTTGGTATGTTCGTGGGATTGCTGCTCGGTTCCCTCGTTCACGCACTGTCGCTGAATAGTGAAAACCCGCTGCTTGTTTATGGTGTCAACGGTATCATCGATATCGGTGGCAAAGCTTTTGTTGCCAGTCTTAAACTGCTTGTTGTACCCCTCGTGTTTGTGTCGCTTGCCTGTGGTGCAAGTAACTTATCGGACGGTTCCAGTCTGGGCCGCATCGGACTGAAGACGATCGGTCTCTATCTGCTGACCACCGCCATCGCCATCACCCTTGCCCTGACAGTCGCTAACATCGTTAACCCGGGCCTGGGTATGGCGCTGACCACAGACACAACGTTTGTTGGTCGTGAGAGTCCGTCTCTGAAAGACGTCATTGTTGGTATTGTCCCCACCAATCCTATTGCGGCAATGGCAGAAGGCAACATGCTTCAGGTGATTGTTTTCGCCATTTTGATTGGCGTTGCGATCGCTAAATGTGGCGAAGCCGGGGAACGGGTACGCGCCTCGCTGAATGATTGGAATGAAGTCATTATGCGTCTGATTATGATGCTGATGGCGATCGCGCCGATCGGTGTTTTCTGTCTGATGGTGAGCTTGTTTGCCAACATGGGGTTTTCGGCCATCGCAGACCTGATCAAGTACTTCTTCACGGTAGCGGGTGTTCTGGTACTGCATTTTCTGCTGACGTATTCCATGATGGTGCGATTCGTCGCGGGCCTCAACCCGATAAGTTTTTACCGCGACTTTTACCCGGTGATGGCCTACGCATTTTCGACCAGCAGCTCGAACGCAACCTTGCCGATTACGCTGGAGACGGTTGAACACCGACTTGGGGTCAAAAATGAGGTTGCTTCATTTACAGTGCCGCTCGGGGCAACCATTAATATGGATGGCACGGCCATTATGCAGGGTGTAGCCACTGTATTTATTGCCCAGGCCTACGGCATTGATATTTCTATGACCGGCTATCTGATGGTTGTTCTGACCGCGACCCTCGCCTCCATAGGCACAGCCGGTGTCCCGGGTGTTGGCCTGATAACACTTGCCCTGGTGCTGCAACAGGTTGGACTGCCGGTAGAAGGTATTGCGCTGATTATCGGCGTTGATCGACTGCTGGATATGATGCGAACGGCGGTTAACGTTTCCGGCGATGCAGCAATTGCCACCGTTGTTGCCAAGAGTGAAGGCAAGTTTGATCAGGCCGTATTCGACAACAACGAGGCCAGTCGAGGTTAGACCTGCCCGATACGCTCCGGGTCTTTGATCCAGCGTCTTACCAGTAGTTCCGCAAGACCCCGATCGTTCTGCAATAAAGCGACAGCGGCTTGTCTAATGTCTGGCAGCATCTCCTGATCTCTGAGTAAATCGGCAATTCGGAATTGCAGATCACCAGATTGCCTGACACCCAGGAGCTCTCCGGGCCCCCGAATCTCAAGGTCGCGTTCTGCGATGTAAAATCCATCGTTACTCGAACGCATGACCTCGAGGCGCTCTTTGCTGTTTTTGCCCAGTGGTTTTTTGTACATGAGCACACAATGTGAAGCAGCAGAACCTCGGCCAATGCGTCCTCGCAACTGATGTAGCTGCGCCAGGCCCAGTCGCTCGGAATTTTCGATAATCATTAGGCTGGCGTTGGGAACATCAACACCCACTTCGATGACCGTGGTCGCAACCAGCAGATCAAGCGCCGCCTGTTTGAACTGATTCATGACCGAGGTTTTCTGGGCGGCGTTCATTCTGCCGTGAACGAGACCAATTCTGATGTGTGGCAACAAATCTCCCAGCTCTGTTGCTGTAACTTCAGCCGCCTGACATTGCAATGCTTCTGATTCTTCGATCAGCGTACACACCCAGTAGGCTTGTCTGCCATCGGCGCAGGCGTCCGAGACTCGGCTGATGACCGCGTCTCTGCGTTCTTCAGAGATAACGGTGGTTGTGATGGGCGTTCGACCCGGTGGTAGTTCATCAATGACAGAGACATCCATATCGGCGTACATACTCATTGATAGTGTTCTGGGTATTGGGGTTGCGGTCATTACAAGTTGATGGGGTGACTGATTTCCCTCGCTGCCCTTGTCCTTGAGTGCGAGACGCTGGTGGACACCGAATCGATGTTGCTCGTCAACAATCACCAGACCGAGATTCTTGAAATTAACGTCACGTTGAAACAGCGCGTGTGTGCCGATCACAACGCTGGCATTACCCGATTCGATTTCGTCGACTGTTCTTTCACGTTTCTTGCCGGTTATTCGACCGGAAAGCCAGGCTGTTTTGATCCCCAGGGGATTAAGCCATGCTGAGACATTGATGAAATGTTGTTCTGCAAGTAATTCTGTTGGCGCCATCAGTGCAGTCTGTAAATGGTTCTCCGAGGCGTGAGTTGCGGCCAGGGCGGCGATCACTGTTTTACCGGAACCCACGTCGCCCTGAACCAGTCTCAAGGTCGGCTGGGGCTTCATCATGTCTTCGGCAACTTCAGCGGCGACACGGCGTTGTGCTTGAGTGAGTGTAAAACCGAAGGACTCTGTGACCTCACGATAGGTTGCTGCGGGAGCGTTATGATCGGGCGCGCGCAACTTCTGCATCTCTGCCCTGACAATACGCAGGCTGATCTGGTGCGCGGTCAGTTCTTCGAATGCCAGTTTTTGCTGAGCGGGGTGGCGGCCATCCATGAGTGCTTGTGTATCAGCCTCTGGTGGAGGGCTGTGGAGGAATCGAATGGTCTCGGTGAGTGTATCCTGATCGGGATTCTTAACGATATCAGCGATTGGGTTGTCTGCCAGCAGCGTTAGAACCTGTTCAACCAGGCTGCGAAATTTTGCCTGACTGACACCCTCGGTTGCCGGATAAACAGGCGTCAGTGCTGACGCCATGTCGCTTGTTTCGGACAGTCGAGAGTACTCGGGATGATAAATTTCCGGGCCGGATGCACCAGCTCTGACCTCGCCAAAGCAACGGATACTGCCGACAGATTTCAGATTCTGTTGTTGGGCTTTAGAGAAGTGATAGAACCTCAGTCCAATTCGGCCGGTGCCGTCCTCAAGGTACGCAAGCAGACTGCGCCGTCGTCCAAAGGTTACGTCACAGGCGATTATCTCACCCTCGAGCACGTAGCTCTCGCCGGGTCTGGCGGAGCCAATGGGTGTGATGCGGGTTCTGTCCTCGTAGCGAAAAGGCAGATGAAACAGAACATCCTGGAGCGTATCGATACCCAGCTTTTGCAGTTTGGTGGCAAGTGCGGGTCCAACGCCTTTCAGGTCCGTAGTGGGTATGCTCGCCAGGTCGCGGGGCATAGCAGGTCTGTTAAGTCAGCGCGACGATAGCATCGATCTCGACCAGCGCCTCACGCGGCAGCGCAGAAACTTCGATCGCTGCGCGGGCAGGAAAGGGTTGAGAGAGTCGTGCCGCCATATGATCGTTGACGCGCGAGAAATGCGCCAGGTCGGTCAGGTAAACCGTAAATTTGAGGGTATCGTTTAGATCCGCGCCGGCTGCAATGATAACCGCGGTGAGGTTATCGAATACCTGCTTTATCTGTGCCTCAATATCGTCGGATACCAGAGACATGGTCTCCGGAATCAGGGGAATCTGACCGCTGACATACAGCACACCGCCGTGAGCGACCGCCTGACTGTAAGTGCCAATGGCTGCTGGGGCAGCATCTGTGGTAACGACCTCTTTCATTAGCTTTTTATCCTGAAGATGCGACTGATGTCTTTCAGTGTTCTGAGGCGCTTGATCACATTAGCCAGGTGTATGCGATCCCGAACCGAAATGACAAGATTAACGATACCCAGGTGCGCGTCTTTCTCCACCATATTGATGCGTTCAATGTTGGCGTTGGCATTGGTGACGGTGGATGCAATGGCGGCGATGATGCCGCGGTCGTGTTCGAGTTCGATCCGCAATTCAACCGAATATTCCTGATCGACCCCTGACTCCCATCTGACGGCCATTAGCTCATCAGGTTTCTCTCGAAGATCCGCCATGTTCTTGCAGTTATCAACATGAATAACGATACCGCGTCCGGCGGAAACATGGCCGATGATGGGGTCGCCAGGTATTGGTCGACAGCACTTGCCGTATGTGACGACCATACCTTCGGTACCTTTGATAGCGAGTGGTGCGCCGGGGACGGTATCTGCAAGGTTTTCGCTATCTCCCTTCAGGCGTTTAACGATCACGTTAGCCATCTGGTTACCCAGACCAATTTCGGTCAGCAGCGCTTCCAGGCTGTCAATCTTTCGCTCCTCAAGCACCGTGGCCAGGGCGGCGGCATTGATATCCTCAATCGTCATGCCCTGATGCTCGAGTGTCTGTTCGAGCAGGCGTCGGCCAAGTACGGATGATTCGTGTTCTTGCTGTTGTTTCAGTGCGTGTCGGATAGAGCTGCGTGCTTTGCCGGTGACGGCGAAACTCAACCAGGAAGGATCTGGTTGTGCGCCGGGTGCGCGGATAATCTCAACGGTCTGGCCGGAATCAAGTACCGCAGATAGCGGTGCGAGGCGCCGATCAATACGACAGGCGACACAGGTGTTACCGATATCCGTATGCACGGCGTAGGCGAAGTCGATGGGTGTCGCGCCCTGGGGCAGGTCGAAAATCTCGCCGGTGGGCGAGAACACATAGACATCGTCGGGGAACAGGTCGATCTTGACGTTCTCGATAAATTCCATGGAGTTGCCGGCGCTCTGTTGCAACTCAAGCAGACCTTTCATCCATTCTCTGGCGCGTTCGTGTGATCCCGTCTCGTCACTGGTCTTGTACAGGTAATGCCCGGCAATACCCTCGTTGGCGACGGTCTCCATGTCATGCGTTCGGATCTGTATTTCAATGGGTATGCCGTGCATACCAAACAAGGTGGTATGTAAGGACTGGTAGCCGTTTGCTTTGGGAATAGCGATGTAGTCCTTGAATCTGCCGGCAACCGGTTTGTACAAATTGTGGACGGCGCCCAGTGAGCGATAGCAGTCATCAACGGTGTCCACGAGAATACGAAATGCGTACACATCCATGATTTCCCCGAAAGACTTTCGTTTGCTGCGCATCTTGTCGTAGATGCTGTAGAGATGCTTCTCGCGGCCGAACACATGGGATCGAATGCTAACGCGCTCAAGGCAATTACTAATCGATTCCTGGATGTTGGTGACAACTTCTGTTCGGTTGCCTCGCGCCTTTTTAACAGCCTTTTCAATCATGCTGGAGCGCAGTGGGTACATTGCTTTGAAACCCAGCTCCTCAAACTCGATCCTGATCGTGTTCATCCCCAGTCGGAGTGCAATGGGCGCATAAATTTCAAGCGTTTCCTTGGCAATGCGTCGGCGCTTTTCGGGTTCCAGGTGGCCCAGTGTGCGCATGTTGTGCAACCGGTCTGCCAGTTTTACCAGGATCACCCGAATGTCCTTCGCCATGGCGAGGGTCATTTTCTGAAAGTTTTCAGCCTGCGCTTCCGCTCTCGACTGGAACACACTTTTTAGTTTGCTGACGCCATCAACGAGTTCGGCGACGTCCTCGTCGAACTCCTGACCGAGTGTATGTTTTGGGATACTGGTGTCTTCAATAACATCGTGTAACAACGCAGCCATGAGACACTGATGATCCATATGCATCCCTGCCAGAATATTGGCAACGGCGAGTGGATGTGTGATGTAGGGTTCACCAGATTTCCGCTTCTGCCCTTCGTGGGCGACATCAGCGAAATGGTAAGCTTTGACCACTTGATCGATCTGGCCGGGCTCAAGATAGGATGACAGGTGCTGGGCGAAGCTGCTGATGGTTAGCACGGCACTAATGGCCTGCGTATGATTTTGCCAATTGAAGCTTTTTCAATCGAAGCTTTATCAAACAAAGCTTTATCAAACAAAGCTTTATCAATCGAAGGAAGGCAGGACGAAGACGCGTCCTGCCATTGAAAGGATTGCCGATTGGCAACCAGTTTCTCTAAACCTTTAGAGGTTGCTGAACTCTTGTTCGTGCTGTTCAAGTCCGTCCTGTACTGCGCTTAACGCCATCGCCTCAGTTTCTTCCTGGGTAGGCTCGTTGAGAATGGAAGCATTAACATGACCTTCAGCGATTTCTCGCAGTGCCAAAACCGTTGGCTTGTCATTCTCGAGGGCTACCATTGGTTCCTTTCCGCCTGTCGCAATCTGTCTTGCGCGCTTGCTCGAAACCATTACCAATTCAAATCGATTTGCGACGTTTTCGAGACAATCTTCTACGGTCACACGTGCCATGGGTTACTCCACTTTCATCTCTGGATAAGGCGCCCGCTGCTGGGCAGGGCCAAAGGACCGCGAATTGTAGCGATATCAATGCTATTAAACAATATTATGCGGAGCTTTGTGATAACAAATTCGTGATCAGTTCCGCCAGTTCGCTCGAGCGGACATCACGTTTTAGTTTCTCGCCTTCTCCTGCGACCACGGCACGGATATCTGCCAGGGCATCCTCGAAGGTATCGTTAACTATCAGATAATCGAATTCCTGCCAGTGGGAGATTTCCTCAAAGGCGGCTTGCATGCGCTTGCGGACCGTTGTTTCATCGTCCTGACCTCGATGATCGAGCCTTTGCTGCAGGGCAGCCAGCGACGGCGGCAAAATGAAGATGGATTGGGTCGCAGGGAACTGCCTTCGGATCTGCTGTGCACCCTGCCAGTCAATTTCGAGTATCAGGTGCTTTCCCGTATCGAGTACCCGATTAGCTGCTTGTACGCTGGTACCGTATAAATGGTCGAAGACGTTTGCCCATTCCAGGAATCCCTGGGCTTCGATCAGTGCCTCAAAACTGTCCCGATCGACGAAATGATAGTTCTTGCCATCACTTTCTCCTGGTCTGCGTTGTCTCGTCGTGTGAGACACCGCAACATCAAGTCGGCTATCGCCATCAAGCAATGCATTAACGAGACTGGTCTTGCCTGCGCCGGAAGGTGCAGACACAACGAACAGGCTGCCGGTTTTTTTGTCCTGAGAGTGTTCGATCATTCGATGTTCTGAATTTGCTCGCGCATTTGTTCGATAAAGACTTTCAGGTCCACGGCGCGACTTGTGGTGCTGGCGGCAGAGGCTTTACTGGACAGCGTGTTTGCTTCACGATTCAGTTCCTGCATCAGGAAGTCCAGCCTTCGGCCAACAGGTTCCTGTAAACCCAGATTTCGACGCACCTCGATAACATGGGTGGCAAGTCGGTCCAATTCCTCGTCAACATCCTGTTTTTGCGCCAGCATGACTAACTCCTGCTCCAACCTTAAGGGATCTGCTTCGACCTTGATGTCATCCAGCCGTTTCCGCAGCTTTTCCTGTTGTGATTGGATAATGCCAGGAATCTCTTCACGCAGCGCCATCACCGTTGCCTCAATATCCCTGAGTCGGGTCTCGATCATGCCGGCCAGTTCCGCACCTTCTCTGGCGCGCATGTCAGTCATTTGCGTCACCGCCTGTTTGAAGCAGCGCCGCACGTCCTCTACCAATGCGTCGTCTGACGTCTCTGTGCGCATGACATCTGGCCATTTCAGTAGTGACAATGCGTCTCCCTGATTACTCATACCCGTCAACGCCTGTACCTTCCCCAGTGCTTCAGTCAGTGCGGCAAGCAGTTCCTCATTGATAATCAGTGTGCTCTGCAGTTCACTCGCGTTAATGCGGAGTTGACACTCAACCTTGCCGCGATGAACAAGATCTTTGAAAGATGCTTTCAGGTCTGTTTCCATGTGCCTCAGGTTATCGGGCATTTTGAAACTGACATCCAGATAACGATGATTGACCGACCGTATCTCCCAGGTTGCTGCACCGTGCTCGGCACGGGCGAATGCGGTCATACTTCTTGTCATGCGATATCTCGTTCTTCGAGGCAATCGGCAAGTATAATGGAGTTTTTGTATAACGGAGTAGTTATGAGCAGACTGGTAGCACGTGAACCCGATGAACTTCGGGTAGTAACGATCGAAAAGAACGTCATTAAGCACGCAGAAGGCTCTGTACTGATTTCGTTTGGAGACACCAAAGTTATCTGCACCGCTTCCGTGGAATCTGGCGTCCCGCCTTTTCTTCGCGGTTCAGGCAAGGGCTGGATCACGTCAGAATATGGCATGTTGCCGAGATCAACGGATACGCGGATGGGTCGAGAAGCAGCGCGCGGCAAGCAATCAGGCAGAACTGTTGAGATTCAGCGCCTGATCGGCCGCTCACTTCGCGCCGCGGTTAACATGGACAAACTGGGTGAAGTCACTATTCGAATCGATTGTGATGTTATCCAAGCAGATGGTGGCACCAGGACGGCCTCAATTACCGGCGCCTGTGTTGCCCTCATGGATGCGATCGCCACGCTGAAATCAAAACCGGAGACACAGCTCATTGCCGCGGTATCTGTTGGTATCGTCAATGGCGTGCCCGTACTTGATCTCGAGTATGTCGAAGATTCCAAAGCGGACACTGACATGAATGTCGTGGTTACCGAAGACGGACGCTTTATTGAGGTTCAGGGAACCGCAGAAGAAGAACCGTTTGATCGCCACGAATTGACAGCGCTTCTTGACCTTGCTGAAAAGGGTACCCGTGAGTTGATGGATATCCAGCGGGCTGCGCTAGCGGGAGGCAGTTAATGCTGGAGGAATACAAGCGATCGTTCATCGAATTTGCCCTGGCCCAGGGCGCTTTGAAATTTGGTGAATTCCAGCTCAAATCCGGCCGCATCAGCCCCTACTTTTTTAATGCCGGGCAGTTTCATACGGGCAACGCACTGGCGAAACTCGGCCAATATTATGCGGCTGCATTGAAAGCTTCCGGTATCCATGTTGACGGCTTGTTTGGGCCGGCCTACAAGGGGATACCGCTTGTCGCCGCAACCGCAGTGGCGATGGCGAGCCAATATCAGCTTGATATACCCTATACTTTCAACCGTAAAGAAGCGAAGGACCACGGAGAAGGCGGCACGCTCGTTGGGGCGCCACTAGCAGGGGATGTTGTGATTATTGATGATGTTATCACTGCGGGTACCGCGATCCGCGAGGTGATGCCCTACTTCGAGGGCGACAATGCCCGTGCAGTGGGTGTTATGGTCGCCATCGACCGTCAGGAGAAGGGCCAGGGAGACCGGTCCGCGATTCAGGAGGTTGAAAGAACTTTTGACCTGTCAGTTATCAACGTGATCTCGTTAGACGATATCGTCCAGTATATGCAGGAAGAAGCTGTCTATGAACAGGAACTTAATGCCATAGGTTCCTATCGAGCCGAGTTTGGAATAGCATCTGGCCTATGATTAAAGGGGTTCGCTATCTGCTGCTGTTTGGTGTGCTAGGTGCCAGTGTTCAATTCAACACGGTGGCAGCGGAGCTCTATCGTTACAAGAATGAAGATGATGTGACTGTTCTGGACAGCCACGTTCCCGCCAGATATGTCAAAAATGGCTACACCATTCTTAGTTTGGACGGCCGGGTGCTGGAAGTAGTGCCGCGGGCGCTCTCCGAGCAGGAGATCAGAGACAGGGATCGCCGACTGGCGGAGGCGGAAAGAATCGCGCGAGAAAAACGCGAACGCGAGATTGCTGATGAGAATCTCATGCGGCTCTACGGTTCCCCAAGCGATGTTATCCGGGCGCGAGATGCAAGGATCGCGAGTATCGACAGCCTGATAAAAACCCAGTCCGGAAATATTCAACGGTTAGAAAACCAGAAGCGGCAACAGGAATCCGAGCTCGCTGATATAGAAAGAGCCGGTGGTGTTATTGGCAAAGACCGGCTTTCACGCATCCGCGCCATTGATAACAGGATTGCGCAGGTTGAAGACGAGATTTCCAAGAAAGAAGAAGAAAAGCAGGCGCTGGAACTTGCTTATGCCGCTGATTTAAAGCGAGTCAGAGAGCTCTACAGGCGTTAGACGAATAACCCTTTTCGCAGCATCTGCCACTGCGCGTCCCACTCGGTCGTTGGCTTCCGCACAAAATCGCTGCGGACATATTGGCTGATTCTGCCCTCAACCAGCGACAACATCAGGTTTGCTGCGACAATGGCGTCAACCTGAAGGGGACTGCTTTCTCGTAGCGGTATCTCCCGCATAATCTGTCTGAGCTGCGCTTCAATCCGATCAAAAAGTTGTGTCACTCGCTGTCTGAGTCTCTCGGTTTCGCCTGCCAGCGGGTCGCCCGTCAAAATTCGAGTGATTCCTGGATTACGTTCACAGAAGGTCAAAATAAGTCCCAGGATTTTCTCACAGCGACGCTCGGCCTCTGCCTCGTCGTTCATGATCTGTGAGATTCTCGAGAACAGCGTCGTCTCGATAAACTCTATAAGCGCTTCGAACATCTTGGCTTTACTGGGGAAGTGCCGGTACAGGGCAGCTTCCGAGACCCCGACATGTCTGGCGAGACCAGCGGTTGTGATTCTGCCGCCCGGGCTTTGTTCCAGGATCGTGGCCAGCGACTGCAGAATTTGATCCTTGCGCGAAGGTTTCGGCGTTGGTGTTTGCGACCCGGCGATTTCGGATCCCGGCTCCGACGTTTCCATGTTCATAACGCTTTTCCCTAAAGTTTGCCGTCAATCCTGGCGATTTGTAATCAACGTACCAACGCCTTCATCCGTCAGCACTTCCAGCAGAACGGCATGAGCGACCCTGCCATCAATAATATGCGCACTGGTCACGCCACGCTTGACCGCAGATAGCGCACAATCAATCTTTGGCAACATGCCGCCGCTGATGGTGCCGTCAGCAATCAGATCGTCAACCTCACTTGAACTCAGACCTGTGAGCAGGTTACCTGACTTATCTTGCAGGCCTGCGATATTGGTGAGCAGAATGAGTTTTTCTGCACCCAGTGCTTCCGCCAGCCGTCCGGCAACCAGGTCAGCGTTGATGTTGTAAGTCTCGTTATCCTCGCCGACACCAATCGGTGCGATGACAGGAATGATGTCGCTGCTGGTAAGCAGGTCGATCACGTCGCGACTAATCTCAACGACTTCGCCGACCTGCCCGATATCAACTATCTCGGGCGCTTTGACCTCAGGCCCACTTCTTTCCAGCAGCATTTTTTTGGCCTTAATCAGCTTGGCATCTTTACCGGTCAAACCAACGGCTTTACCACCGGCCTGATTGATCATGCTCACAATTTCCTGATTCACGGCGCCGCCGAGGACCATTTGGACAACGTCCATTGTCTGACTATCGGTTACGCGCATGCCATCAATAAACGAAGATTCTATGCCCAGTTGTTCAAGCAGTGATCCTATTTGAGGACCGCCGCCATGAACGACAACAGGATTCAGTCCGACCAGCTTCATGAGCACGACATCCCGAGCAAAGCCCTGTTTAAGCGCTTCTTCCGTCATGGCATTGCCGCCATATTTGATGACGATGGTTCGATTGGTAAAGCGCTGAATGTAAGGCAGTGCCTCGGTGAGTACCTTGGCAATGTTCATTGCCGCGTCTTTGGAAAGGGTCATAACGTTACTCGAAGTCCAGCACTGGGTTGATTTCTTGAATGAGCTCTCTGAATTCAACCTTGATATCTTCCAGGACGGCTTCGCTTTCTGCTTCGAACCTCAGCGTCAAGGCAGGCTCCGTGTTGGATGCGCGCACCAGTCCCCAGCCATCAGAAAAATCTACTCTCAGGCCATCAATGGTTGTGATGGTTGCATCTTCGAAATCTGCTGAGGCGATGAGCGCGTCAATGATCGTGAATTTGTCCTCGTCATCCACTGCAATGTGTATCTCGGGCGTTGTGACACTATCTGGAAACTCACTCAATAGTTCAGCCAATCCATCTTCCTGAGAACCAACGATTTCAAGCAGTCGCGCGGCCGAATAAAGACCGTCATCAAAACCAAACCAGCGTTCTGAAAAGCAGATGTGTCCAGAAAGTTCACCGCCTAACAAAGCGCCGGTTTCCGCGACCTTCGCTTTCACAAAGGAATGACCGCTCCGGCTGATTATCGGGCGACCACCGAAACCAGAGATCACACCGTTTAGGTGTCTTGTACATTTGACGTCATAGACAACGTCTGAGCCTGGGTTTCTGGAAACGATATCTTTCGCGAATAACATGAGCAGCCTGTCTGGCCAGACGATATCGCCGTTTGCAGTCACGGCCACCAGGCGATCGCCGTCGCCGTCCAGAGCGATGCCAAGGTCTGCGCCCTGGCCTTTCACGGTTTCGATCAAATCGATGAGGTTCTCGGGCTTGGTTGGGTCCGGGTGATGATTGGGGAAGTTGCCATCAACTTCGCAATACAGCGGCACAGCTTCGCAACCCAGTGCATCGAGCAGTTCCGGTGCGATTGATCCTGCAATCCCGTTCCCACAGTCAACGACAACTTTAAGGGGCTGCGCCACAACAACATCGTCAGAAATTGCGTCCATATAATCGGGTGCAATGTCTGCGTCTGATACGGTGCCAGCGCCTGAGGAAAAGTTGTCGCTCTTAATTCGCTCGTAAAGCGCTGTGATCTCATCGTCAACCAGTGTCTTGCCATCCAGCACAATTTTGAAGCCGTTGTAGTCCGGTGGATTGTGACTGCCAGTGACCATAATGCCACTCTGGGTTGTACTATTGTGGGTGGCGTAATACAGCACGGGCGTGGGTACCGCGCCGATTTCAATGACGTCGCGACCACTGGCCGTCAGGCCTTCGATAAGTGCCTGAGCGAGTGCCGGGCTGTACTCTCTGCCGTCATAGCCTACCAGTATGGTCTGCTGCCCTCTTGCCTCAGCTTCAGAACCGACGGCACGGCCGATGAGCGTAGCGATTTCCTCGCTGAGTGTTTCTCCGACGATGCCTCGGATGTCGTAAGCGCGGAAAATTGATGCGAGTGAGTCGGGTAGTTCCTTTGCGGGTGATTGAGGTTGTTCCGGAGCATTGGCGGCAGCGACGGCTTCATCAAAATCGTCAACCTCGAATTCTTCGATTTCCTCGACAACCTCGTCTGTCATTTCTATCTCGACGACTTCTTCAGACTCAGATTTTGGTGCCGGTTTTGGCCGCGACTTAGTCTTCTGAGGACTTTTGTCATCGTTCTTTGTTGGACCATAGTCAAGAAACTGCTTCAGCTTGGAGTCCTGGTCAGCGAACCCCGGCAGCGTGTAGCGGACATCGTTTTCGTAACTGCCCCCGGCTACCCGTCCGATCTGACTGCCCAGCATTCGTAGATTTTCCTGCAGTTTTCCGCCGGTTTGGCTGGCGGCGTAAATGATGCCGGCCAGCGATGTGATTAGCATGACCACGCCAGGAATCAGGAACAGCAAGAAGTTTGTTGGGCTGCTTTCCGCAATGGCTCCGCTCGGGGAATACTGTATTGACCAGTTTGGATTTGCCAGATTCTTTGTGAAAACGACGTCACTGCCACCACTACCTGCGGTGGCGACGGGGCGAGGGTTGCTGCCAACATTTTGAAACACGCTGACCTGTCCAGCGTTGCTATCCGATAAGTCTGAGGTCAGCACGCTGGCGTTCAGGTAGACAAACAGTGTGCCCCTGATCTGGCCGCTGGGTCTGACAATTGGAGCCCCCATAATGACCCACTTCTCGCCCTCCAGTTGCGGTTGCGTACTGATGACCTCCGGTTCTGGTTGCTCGCCAGCCTCGATGCTTTTCACCATGTCGAGCGCAATAAAGGTAAACGGCGGGAAACCCTGGTCGGTTCGTGCCTCTCCGACGGGGATCAGCCTTACCCGTGCAGCATAAGGAATAACCTCGGCCAGCGTTGCCTCCGATTGAATGATTTCAGAGACGGAGCCATCCAGCGCAGTGACCGCGATATCGCTCGCAGCAAGCTTCTCTATCTGGTTCCGCAACAGCATGGCTTTGATATTCACCTGCTGGGCCAGTTCTCTGGTCAGGTTTTCACCCAATGCGCTACGGTGATTGCTGTTGACGTTGGACTGCACCAGGAACAGCGCCAATGCCGTTGCCAGGATAAAGCCTGAAATTGCGCCAGCCATCGGGATCATCCCGTTACTCATCAGACTGCTTTTCTTTCTAGCCACGCCTGCTCCTTAACGTCTGCCGGAAGAGCCGAAACCGCTGGCTCCTCTCTCGGTGGTTGTGAATTCATCAACGATGTTAAAGCTTGTCTGGGCAACCGGTACAACGACGAGCTGGGCGATTCTATCGCCAGGTTCGATCGTGAAGGTCTGCTGGCTGCGATTCCAGACAGAAACCATCAGTTCGCCTTGATAGTCGGAATCAATCAGTCCCACCAGATTGCCGAGGACAATGCCATGCTTGTGACCAAGGCCTGATCGCGGGAGTATCAGAGCCGCAAAGCCCGGGTCTTCAATAAAGATGGCAATACCCGTGGGGATGAGTGTGGTCTCTGCCGGCGCTACGCTGATTGCCTCGTCGATGCACGCGCGCAGGTCCATGCCGGCAGATCCGTCTGTGGCATACCCCGGTAGTGCGATGTCGTTGCCAACCCTTGGGTTTACTATTTTGATTTGTAGAGATTTCAAGCCGCGTGCTCCGGTGTTTTTTCCAGCGCTGCTGCGATTCGGGCGATCAATTGCCTGGCAATAGTTTCCTTGGAGGCTTTCGGCAGTTGGTCTTCGGTTTCTTTGGTGAGAACCAGCGTTGCATTGTCGTCACTGTTGAAGCCAATATCGCTATGGCTGACGTTGTTGGCGACAATCATATCCAGATGTTTGCTGAGCAATTTCTTTCTGGCGTTGTCAGCCAGGTTTTCAGTTTCTGCTGCAAAGCCAACGGTAAATGGTCGGCCCTGTGTCAGGCTGGAGACCGTTTTTAGAATATCGGGGTTCTTGACAAGTTCGAGGGTCATGCCGTCGGCACCGGTTTTCTTTATTTTTTGCGTGGCACTGCTGACGGGCCGATAGTCCGCGACTGCGGCCACACCAACAAAGATATCTGCGCCTTCTATAACGGCCAGAACGGCCTGCAGCATTTCTTCAGCGGACTCAACCGGCACAACAGTTGCCCGGTCATTGGCAACAAGATGGGTAGGGCCCGTTACCAGTGTTACCCGTGCTCCAGCTTCGATAGCGGCTTCCGCGATAGCGTAACCCTGTTTGCCGGAACTGTGGTTGCTAATGTACCGAACCGGGTCAATGGCCTCACGTGTCGGGCCTGCGGTCAGTACGAGATGTCGGCCGACTAACAAACCGGTATCAAAGATGCCTGTCATTGCCGTCACAATGTCGGGCACGTCCATAAGGCGACCCGCGCCGATTTCGCCGCAGGCCTGTAGACCCTCATCGGGCTCTAAGACCACAATACCCATTTGTTTAAGGTCGGAGAGGTTCCGCTGAGTCGTCGTTTTAGCCCACATCGCCTGGTTCATGGCGGGGGCAATAGCTATAGGGCATTCAGCTGCGAGACAGAGAGTTGTTAGCAGGTCATCACCCTTGCCGGCGGCATAACGGGCGATAAAATCTGCCGTTGCCGGTGCGACGACGATGGCGTCAGCCCATCGTGCGAGTTCAATGTGACCCATTACGGACTCTGTCTCGGTATCGAGGAGATCTGTGTGCACGGGATTACCTGAGAGTGCCTGCATGGTTAGCGGCGTGATAAATGCCTCGGCCGATGCGGTCATCACAACCCTGACTTCAGCGCCTTCGTCCTGCAGCCGGCGAGTCAATTCGGCACTTTTATACGCGGCAATGCCGCCGGTGATGCCGAGCAGGATGCGTTTATTCGTTAAGCGATCTACCGCCATGCGTTTACTCTGATCTCTGGCAACACGCGTGGCCAACGTCGTGGACCACTGCGGGTGATTGCACCATTGTTTTTGCGGTCCCAGAGATTAGCATAGCTTTTCCTTGAAGTGGTTACTCACTACGGTGTCTGATCCAGTGAATTCGCACATGTTGCCGAGAGAAAAGTTGCACGCCCACGGTGCCCAATGGCTGTCGGATGCCGAATTGTTGTCGATTTTCCTCCGAACCGGGGTCAAAGGTCTGAACGTACAGGCGCTCTCGGATCACTTGCTTCATCGGTTTGGTGGTCTGCGCGGTCTGGTCGGTGCCGGCGTTGATGGTTTAACCGAGGTGCACGGGGTTGGACCGGTGAAAGCTAGCCAGTTGATCGCTGCGCTGGAAATCACGAGACGTTATCTGACCGAAGCGTTGAAAAAGGGTCAGGTGATCAGTGATCCGGCAACGACCCGGCTTTATGTGATGAGTCAGCTGCGAGCCTACGAGCAGGAAGTATTCAGTTGCCTGTTCCTCGATAGCCAGCATCGGCTTATCTGCTACGAAGAGTTGTTTTTCGGGACCATTGATGGTGCCAGCGTTCACCCGCGTGAGGTGCTGAAGCGTGCGCTGGCGCATAATGCGGCAGCCGTCATTTTTGCGCACAATCACCCCTCGGGTGTGGCTGAGCCCTCGGAGGCGGATCGACGAATTACCGAACGTCTGCAATCAGCACTCAGCCTCGTTGATATTCGGGTCCTGGATCATCTTGTTGTTGGTGACACAGCCGTTGTCAGCTTCGCAGAAACCGGCCTTCTCTGATGGCGTAATGAGGGATGTTTGTTGAACTCGTAAGGTGCTTCTGGTATAAAGCACGGCTCTCGCGCCGGTGAGCAGATCGTTTAAAAGGGCCCATCCGGTAAATATTTGATTTTAAAGGTATTTGACATGTCCAGAGAATGTCAGGTGACAGGCAAACGTCCGGTTAGCGGCAACAATGTCTCGCACGCGAACAATAAAACCCGACGTCGGTTCCTGCCCAATGTTCATGACCACAGATTCTGGCTCGAAACTGAGAACCGCTTCGTTAAGCTGCGGGTTTCAGCGAAAGGTATGAGAATTATCGACAAAAAAGGCATCGAGCAGGTTGTTAATGACATTCGCGCTCAAGGTGGGAAGGTTTAAGTCATGAGAGAGAAAATCAAGCTGGTGTCATCTGCGGGTACAGGTCATTACTACACGACCAGTAAGAACAAGCGCAACATGCCGGACAAGATGGAAATCAAAAAGTTTGATCCCGTCGTTCGTAAGCACGTCATCTATAAAGAAGCCAAGATCAAGTAACGGATTCTGGTAGTCCTCCGTTTGACCGGAATGAGAACCACGCCTGCTGTGTCCGCCACGGGTATGGACGGTTTTTATGCCGGAACTTCCTGAAGTAGAAACCACCCGGCGCGGTATTGCGCCTCATGTGCTCAATAAAACTATCCGACAGGTTGTCGTCAGGCAATCCAGTTTGCGTTGGCCTGTGTCACCGGAGCTTGGTCAGGTTCTGACTGGCAGTGCGATTACGGATGTCACCCGCCGGGCCAAATATCTGCTGTTTGAGACGCCCACCGGCCATATGATGGTTCACCTCGGCATGTCAGGGAGTCTTAGAATCACCGCGCCCGGCACTCCTTTAAAAAAGCATGATCATGTTGATATCGTCTTTGCTGACGATACCTGCCTGCGCTATCACGATCCCCGTCGATTTGGCTCAATTTTCTGGTTACCGGCGGGTCAAAGCCACGAACTGCTTCATGATCTCGGACCAGAGCCCCTGACCGACGAATTTGACGCGGCCTATCTCTATGAGCGGGCTCGCGGACGCAAGGTTTCGGTAAAGTTGTTTGTCATGAATGCCAGGATAGTGGTGGGCGTTGGTAATATTTATGCGAATGAAGCACTGTTCGCGGCGGGAATACGCCCGGATCGCAGTGCCTCCCGGATTAGTCTCGAAAGGTACGAAAAATTAGTGCATGAGATCAAGCACGTACTTGATCGTTCTATACGAAGTGGTGGTACGACGCTACGAGACTTTGTGCACGAAGATGGTTCCCCCGGTTACTTCAAACAGCGATTATCGGTCTACGGCAGGGGCAACGAGCCTTGCGTGAATTGTGCCCGGCCGCTAAAGGAAACGCGCCTCGGGAACAGAACCACGGTGTTCTGTGTGAGCTGTCAGCGATAGACAGCCTTCAGTTGATCTCATTGTTGTGCAGCGCTTCGGCAATGCGGGGATGAACAAAGTTGGTGATGTCTCCGCCATAGCCGGCGATTTGACGCACCAGTGACGAGGAAATGTAGGAATTCTCCTCAGACGGCGCCAGAAACACCGTTTCAATATCGGGTTGTAGTGCCCGATTCATATTCAGCATCTGAAATTCATAGTCAAAATCGGTGACCGTTCTGATGCCCTTGAGGATAACGCTTGCGCCAATTTCTTTGGCGAATTCAACGGTGAGTTTGTTGAACCCGATCACCTCGACGTTATCGACATGAGCCAATGCCTCTTTCGCTAGATTCACTCTCAGCTCGAGCACGCTGGGCGACTTATGCGGACTGGTCGCTATACCCAAGACAACCGCGTCAAAAAGTTGTGCGGCCCGTTCGACCAGGTCAGTGTGACCATTGTGAATAGGGTTAAAGGTGCCCGGATACAATACTTTTCTCATAACGATTTAGCGTGTTTGGCAAAGGCGCCATCATACAGATGGCTCTGCGGCGATTTCAACAGCTGGCGAGCTAGCCTCTGGCGTCACATAAGCAATAATGTACGGAACCGGCGCGCTTTTGTCGGTGGATTTGCCAGTGAGCAGGTAGATCTTCGCTGGTCAGGGGGGCACCACTCTCGATGTATATCAAGCCAGTTGCATTGCCCTGTCTTGCCAACTGCGCACAGAGTTCTGGCAGATTAACCTTGGCAAACGGTGGGTCCAGAAAAATGATATCAAACTGATCCTGGCAGGCGGGCAACCAGTTTTCTGCCTTTGCTTTATGGAGGTCATAACGGGCCTTTGGCACTTCAAGTGAATCGAGATTCTTTTGGATTCCCTGAATCACCTGATCGTCTTGCTCTACAATCGTCAGGTGTGCTGCTTGTCTTGAAAGGGCTTCAAAGCTGAGCGCCGCGCTGCCTGCGAACAGATCAAGACAACGGCTGCCTGCGATATCATGCATCAACCAATTGAACAGCGTTTCTCTGATACGATCGCTGGTGGGTCTGATAACGTCAATTTGAGGAAAGGTAATTTTGCGGCCGCGCCAGTTTCCACCGATAATTCGTAATGTTCGATCATGGTGTTTCATGAACCGCCTTTTCTTTCTGGTTTGGTCTGATAGATTGCGATCGCAGCATGAATACCTGATAAATGAAATTGAATAGGCGCACCTAACTGATGTCCACTAATGTTGCAGATGACGCTGGCGAAGACAAGCCAGGTTTTTTTAAGCGCCTTAAATCAGGGCTAGGCCGAACGCGCTCCAAATTTTCTGAAGGCATCGCAAACGTTTTTCTTGGCGCCAAAGAGATTGACGACGATCTGTTGGAAGAACTTGAAAATATCCTGTTGACCTCGGATGTGGGCGTGACGGCAACCCAGGAGATTCTGAACGAGCTCACACAAAAAATTGGTCGCAAGGAGTTGAACGACGTTGAGGCTGTCCAGCAACATCTGAAAAGTTATCTGTCGGATATGCTCAAACCCGTTGAAGTGCCGCTCGATGTCTCTCAGAAGAAGCCATTTGTTATTTTGATGGTGGGTGTTAATGGTGTCGGTAAGACAACAACAATCGGTAAGTTGGCGAAGAAGTTCCAGAGGGATGGCAAGTCAGTCATGTTGGCGGCCGGCGACACTTTCAGAGCAGCAGCGGTGGAACAGTTACGCGTCTGGGGTGAAAGGAATGATGTGCCGGTTGTCTCCCAGGATACGGGCGCAGATAGCGCATCGGTGATTTACGACGCGGTAGCAGCCGCCACGGCCCGCGAGACTGACGTATTGATTGCGGATACCGCAGGTCGTCTCCAGAACAAGAAAAACCTGATGGATGAGCTGACCAAGATCACCCGTGTTATGGGTAAGATTGATGACACGGCGCCTCATGAGGTCATGCTGGTGCTTGATGCAGGCACCGGTCAGAACGCGATTTCGCAGGCGACGCAGTTTCAGGAGGCAGTAAACGTCTCTGGACTGGTGCTAAGTAAACTTGATGGAACTGCCAAGGGTGGTGTGATTTTCGCGATGGCGCGTCAGCTGGGTATACCAATCAGGTTCGTTGGTGTTGGTGAGCAGATCGACGATCTGCGACCGTTTGTTTCGGAAGACTTTGTAAAGGCATTGTTCGAATAAGATGATCAGATTTGATCAGGTCAGTAAGCGATACGAGGGTGGCTCAGAGGCGCTTTCCCGGGTTAACTTTGAGCTTGCTGATGGCGAAATGGCATTTCTTACGGGGCATTCCGGTGCCGGGAAAAGCACCTTGATGAAACTTATCATCGTCATGGAGCGCGCCAGTCAGGGTCAGGTGATTGTCAATGGTACTAATCTCAACCGCATTCATCGGCGACACATTCCTCAGGTTCGAAGAAACATCGGTGTTGTCTTCCAGAATCATCAGCTACTTTTTGACAGAACCGTCTATGACAATGTCGCCCTGCCCCTGACCATTGCTGGTTTTTCGCCAAGAGAAGTCGGGCGGCGCGTGCGCGCTGCGCTTTCGAAGGTGGGGCTTGGTGATAAAGAGAAGAAACTGCCGCAACAATTGTCTGGTGGCGAGCAACAGCGAGTTGGTATCGCCAGAGCCGTAGTGAATAAACCACCATTGCTGCTCGCCGATGAGCCTACCGGCAACCTGGATCCTGCGCTGTCGCAGGAAATTATGGATCTGTTTACACAATTTAATCAGGTGGGCGTCAGCTTGTTGGTTGCAACGCATGATCTGGATCTGATCCGGCGGATGGGCAAAAGGGAGTTAATGTTGTTCGAAGGCAGAATGGCGGCCGGTGATCTCTTGTGAAGCAGCCTAGTTCTGGTGCAACCACGGCCGTCACCCGGCCACTCGATCGATTGAAATCCTGGTCAGTGAATCACCGGCAGGTATCGACAGAAACGCTTCTGCAATTGTTCCGTGTGCCCTTCGCCAGCGCCATGACCTGGCTTGTGATCGGGATTGCGCTGGGTTTGCCGGCCATTTTGTACGTGGTTCTGCAGAATGTTTCAGAAATCAGCGGTGACTGGGGTGGGAAACCCAGAGTCAGTCTGTATTTCTTTTATGAAGTGACAACCGACGACGCCCGACAACTTGCCGAAGACCTTAAGAAACGTGGCGAGATTGAGGCGGTTACTTTCATCTCGTCAGACGAGGCGCTGGCGGAGTTTCAACAACGATCCGGTTTCGGTGAAGTGCTTGGTACGCTGGATCGGAATCCGCTACCTCATGTCGTTGAGGTGGTGCCGGTTGATCCCGACCCCATTGCGCTATCAGCCCTGGTAACCAACTGGGAGTCCAATCCTCTGATTGAGCGGGTTTCGGTTGACCTGAAATGGCTGGAACGTTTGTTTGCGGTGCTTGTATTTGCTGAGCGTCTGGTGACGGCACTTGCGCTGGTTTTGGGGCTCGGTGTCATCCTTGTTATGGGCAATACGATCCGTTTGGCCATTGAAAATCGACGTCAGGAAATTGAGATTGTAAAACTGGTTGGTGGCACCGACGCTTTTGTTCGGCGACCCTTCCTGTATCTCGGCTTCTGGTATGGCTTAGGTGGTTCGGTGGTGGCCCTCGGCCTGCTGCAACTGAGTCTTGTGTTGTTGTCTGGACCCGTAGAGTTATTGGCACAGAGTTATCGAGATGATTTTGCCTTGCGGGGTCCTGGATTGGCGGGAATTCTTGCGGTGCTGGTTCTGGGTGCTGCTATGGGTGTGCTGGGTAGTCTGCTGGCCGTGTCCAGGCATCTGACCGAGATTGAGCCTCGCTGAGGTCCACGCCGGCATTAGCAGTCTGTTGTCCGGAGTGCTAGAATTCGCGCCCCCTGAACAGCCAATCCGACGGCAAGAGACCTATAGTGAGAGACCTAGCAGCAATGCCAAACCTGGTTCCCGGCGGTAATCTGGATGCCTATGTGCAAACAGTCAATGCCATCCCGGTACTGACCTCGGAACGGGAAAAAGAACTCGCGCATCGTTTGTATGACGACGGTGATGTCGACGCGGCACGCCAGTTAGTAATTGCTCACTTGCGTTTTGTGGCCTACATAGCCAGGTCATATTCCGGATATGGGCTCTCTGAAGCGGATCTGATCCAGGAAGGCAATGTCGGATTGATGAAAGCCGTGCGGCGGTTTAACCCTGAGTATGGGGTTCGTCTGGTGTCTTTTGCTGTTCACTGGATCAAAGCAGAAATTCACGAGTTTATTCTGAAGAACTGGCGCATCGTCAAGGTTGCAACGACCAAACCGCAGCGCAAGCTGTTCTTTAATCTGCGCAGTGCCAAAAAGCGGCTGGGCTGGATGAATGACCAGGAAGTCCGAGATGTCGCCAGTCAACTGGGCGTCTCACCCGAAGATGTCAGGCAGATGGAAAACAGGCTGTCGGCATACGATGAGGCCTTTGAGCTCGATAGTGACGACGATGATGCTTACACCCCTGCCCAGTACCTGAGTGACCCAGGCCTTGATCCCGCGGTGATCGCGGAAGCGGACAATATAAAGTCAAATGAGCAGCAAAGGTTAGCAGCAGCGTTCACACAGTTGGATGAGAGATCAAGAGAGATCATTCAGCGTCGTTGGTTGGCGGACAATAAGGCCACCCTGCAGGAACTCGCTGATCGATTCGGTGTTTCCGCAGAGCGTATCCGACAGCTCGAGCAGAATGCGATCAAAAAACTGAAAAACAACATTCTCTGATAGGACATGATCACTCACTTTGCGCTGATTTTTGCTGCAGCTGCTGGCGGCCTGGGTGTTGTTCTTGGCGCCTTCGGTGCCCACGGACTGAGGGATACATTGGAACCCAGGCTCATGGGGACTTTTGAAACCGCAGTTCATTATCAGATGGTCCATGCGCTGGCGATCCTGCTGGTTGTGGTGCTGGCCGAACAAAGCGCCCGCTCCCTCACCCTTGAGTTCGCTCTGGGTGCTTTCATGTTGGGCATCCTGCTTTTTTCTGGCAGCCTTTACGGCCTGGTGCTCACTGATATGAAGTGGCTTGGTCCGGTAACCCCGGTAGGTGGGCTTTGTCTGATCGTCGGTTGGCTCGCCCTGCTCGCCCACGGCATATCGAGAACCGGCTAGCCAGGTGTCGGATAACAGACGCGGCATCAAGTCGTTTGTGCTCAGACAGGGCCGCTTAACCGAAGGCCAGTCTCGTGCGTTGGAACATCAGTGGCCCAGGTTCGGGCTTACACTCGATAGCGGCACAATCTCACCCCTGACGCTCTTTCAGAATGCGCAACCGCTGATTCTTGAAATAGGCTTTGGTATGGGTGAATCGCTTGCTCAGCAGGCGGAACTGAACCCCGGGCTTAATTACCTGGGGATCGAAGTGCACCGCCCCGGCGTTGGTCACCTGCTGATGTTGTTGGAGCAACAGGGGTTGAGCAATGTGCGCGTCTTTGCGGAAGACAGTATTGAAGTCCTGCACCGCTGCATCCCGCCGAACTGTTTGTCAGGTGTCCAGGTTTTCTTTCCTGATCCCTGGCACAAGAAACGGCATCACAAGCGACGTATCATCAATCAAGATTTTGTGACGCTGCTGACACAGAAATTGAAAAGCGGCGGCATTGTGCATCTGGCCACGGATTGGGTGCCTTACGCGGAAGCCATGGTCGAAGTATTCGCCGACTTTCCGCAGTTTCAGGCAACGGTCGTGCCGGACCGACCTGAGACCAAATTTGAGCGACGCGGTTTACGACTTGGCCATAAAGTGACTGACCTCGCTTTTGTGCTAGTCGATCAGTAACAGTAAATCTGTCAGGAAACGCTGACCCAGTTCTGTCGGGCAAAGCCATTGTTGATCGCTCACCAGCAAGTCGGCGTTTGACGCACGTTCGATGAAAGGTAGCAGCGCATCTCGCGACAACCCCGTTCGAGCTTCGAACAGGGAAACCGGGAAGCCAGTGGTCAGACGCAAGGCATTCATTAAGAACTCCGTCACCTTTTCATCAGAAGGTACCATCGCCTGCTTCGCTCTGGCGTTATTGAGGTAGTCCGCAGGCTTTCGGGATTTGGTGGTCCTAATGATCTGTTCTCCTCGGGTTAGTTTGCCATGGGCCCCTGCGCCAATGCCGAGATAGTCACCAAACTCCCAATAGTTAAGGTTGTGTTGTGATTGCTCCTGCGCCGTGGCGTAAGCAGACGTTTCGTACTGGTAAAACCCGGCTTCGCCAAGAATCTCCTGGCCGCGGAAATAGATATCCTCCAGTACTTTATCTTCTGGTAACCGGGGCGGCCGTTTATGAAAGACTGTGTTCGGTTCGATCGTTAGCTGGTACCAGGAGATATGCTCGGGTGAAAGGGCAATCGCTGCATGAAGGTCTGCTTCTGCGGCGGCGCAATCTTGCCCGGGTAGTCCATGCATGAGATCAACATTGATGCGCTCAATGCCTGCTTTTCTGCCACCTTCAAAAGCTCTGGTGATGTCATCGGGCTGATGGATTCTGCCGAGCGCCTGCAATGCAGGTTCGGAAAAGCTCTGGGCACCGAGGCTGATTCTGTTGACACCGGCCGCGTGGTATCCGTCGAAGTTGTTTTGATCAAAGGTGCCTGGGTTCGCTTCGAGCGTGATTTCGATATCCTCCAAATCGAAGCGCTGTCTGATCGCTGACAGCAATTTGGCGATTGCCTCAGGTGGTATCAGGCTGGGCGTGCCGCCTCCCATAAAAATGGAACGTAGCTGCCTCCTTGGTTCGTTGATCAGTTCCTGATCAAGATCCCTGATAAGCACCTCAACATACTCGTTTGCAGGAATCTCTCCGCTGGCTTCGTGGGAATTGAAATCACAGTATGGACACTTCCTGACACACCAGGGAAAGTGAACGTACAGGCTAAGCGGGATAGTATTCACGTAGTCCTTCAGTCAACAGGCTTAGTGCCTGGCCCCGGTGGCTGACCTGATTTTTTTCTTCCTGCGTCATTGCGGCTGCGCTTATGCCGCGTTCGCCGTCGATAAAGATTGGATCGTAGCCAAAGCCCTGCTGGCCGCTTCTTGCTGCCGCAATGCTGCCATGCCAGCTGGCTTCTCTGATAAGCGGTGTTGGGTCCAGGTGATTCCGTAGCACCACAAGGACACAATAAAAGTAGGCGCTGCGGTTGCGGCTACCTGCCATGGTTGACAGTAATTTGTCGATATTGTCGTCGTCGCTTGCCTGCGCCCCGGCGTATCGTGCCGAGTAAATACCCGGCGCGCCGTCGAGTGACGGCACACAAATCCCTGAGTCGTCGGCGATAGCCGCTTGTCCGGTCATCCTGGCGGCATGGCGAGCCTTGATCAATGCATTTTCGACAAATGTGCAGCCAGTCTCCGGTACCGATGTCACGCCCAGTTCGGACTGCCGTATCAGCGAGTAGTTGGGTTGTAGCATGGCAGAAAGCTCTTCTGCCTTGTGTGCATTGCCGCTTGCCAGAACCAGTTGCATCAGTCGTACCGCCTGATGAATCGTATTGGAATACTATCGCCATCCGATAGCTGTATGTTGATGTTGAACCTCAGGATGTCATGCTCAAGGGCAAGATGACTGGCAAGGTAGTAGATTGCCTCGGCTTCATTTACCTCAGAAAACACTAGCTCATACTCCTGGTTCAGCAGGTTGGTGACAGAACCGGTAACGCCGATTTCAGCCGGCTGTTCATCTTTGATGGCCGAGATATTCAGGACTATCCGGTTTTCTGCCCGGGTAATCTGGTGCAGACCCGCCACATCCGCCGGAATAATCATGCTCGAGAATGTGGTGTAGTGAATTCTAAAACCGGCATGGTCGACAAACTGCGCAGCGCTGCTCACAGTGCTGGTCAGCGCTATCAGCCACAGTAGCAGGCATTTTTTGAATATCACGTCAGAGCCCGAGAATCAGACCCTGGGGTATCCCCAGCATGGCAGCGAGCGGCTTGATGACCAGGTAAGAGTCGATCAGTGTAATGGCAACAAAGACCAGAATAATTGAAAAATCGATACCACCCATGGCCGGCAATAGTTTTCTTGCCGGCGCACAGACAGGCTCGGTTAACTGGTAAACCAACGCCATGGCGGGATGGTTTGAGTAAGGTGCGATCCAGCTGGCGATAACCATAACGATCAGTGCGAAAAAATAGATATCCACCAGGGTGGAAACCAGACCCACGAGTGACCAGGCGATATAGGCAGGATGGAACGGGTAACCACCGGAAATGGCCATGATCAGACACACGGTGGCCAACTGTACGATCAGTGCAACGACCAGCGTGGCAAAATCGACACCTCGGAATGAAGGCAGTATCCGCTTCAACGGTTTCACCGGCGGATCTGTCAGCTTAACGATCGCCTGACAAATCGGATTGTAATAGTCCACCCTCGATGCCTGCATCAGAAACCGCAACAGCACCATGATCAGGTAAAGCCCTGCAAAAGTTTGAATCAGGAATATTCCTGCGCCGGCCAAATTCCCTGTCATGATGTCATCCTGAACCTAATGAGTGTGTTGATTATACGTACGTTGGCAGCATTATGGCTTGGATAGCTCAACGGACCGGACTCTTGCCGCATGAACGGCGTTGTCTACCAGAGATCTGAGGCCACCAGACTCAAAAGACTCGATCGCGGCCTGAGTTGTGCCACCGGGTGATGTGACGTTTTTTCGAAGCGCTTCGGGCGTTTCGTCACTTTGTTTCGCCATCATGGCCGTGCCCAGTGCGGTCTGAAGTGCCAGTTGAGTGGCGGTATCGCGATCAAGGCCTTCTTTAACACCGGCATTGATCAGTGCCTCAATCATCAGGAAGAAATAGGCTGGACCACTGCCCGAGACGGCGGTCACAATATCCAGTGACGTTTCTTCAGACACCCACAGGGTGTCACCGACACCTTTTAAAATTGTATCAGCCTTGTGCCGCTGCTCGGCACTGACGTTGGTTGTTGCGAACAGACCTGTGATACCTGCGCGCAGTAATGCGGGTGTGTTCGGCATACATCGGACGATTGCGGCATTGCTGCCGAGTGCTGCCAACATGGTGGTAGTGGTAATGCCGGCGGCAACGCTGATGATGAGCTTACCGGACAGCATTTTGGTGCTTTCAGTCAACAGTCCGGCGACAACATTGGGTTTGACGCAAAGCATCACTACCTCTGCCCGGGAGACCGCATCTTCAATACTGGAGGCGATCTGAACACCCATCGCGGCTGCCTTATCACAGCATTCGGGCACAGGATCGTAAGCCACGAGATGATCGTTTTCCTGAGCAAGCCCGCCCATGATGGCCTGGGCAATATTGCCGGCGCCGAGAAATGCGATTGAAGACATGATGGTTCCTTAAGCGGGTTGGTTAGCGGGTTTCAGACACCCCTGGATTTAGGTGCCCGGGCACCGAATATCGCTGTACCAATTCTAATCCAAGTTGCGCCTTCAGCAATGGCGGCTTCATAGTCCTGAGTCATGCCCATAGAAAGCTCTGTAAAATCCTTCAAAGCCAGTTCGCTTGCGATCTGGTCTTTGAGCGCCCTCAGCCTGGCAAAATTACTGTGCTGTGTCTTCAGATCTCCAGTGGACGCTGGAATCGCCATCAGGCCTGAGAGTCGCAATGTATCCAGCGCCCTTAACTCTCCCACGAAATCAATGGCCTGCGCTGGAGCAATGCCACCTTTTTGAGGTTCTTCAGAGAGGTTTATTTGAACAAGCACGTTAAGTTTTCCTCGTTCCACCTGTCGTTGTGCGGCCAGCCTCCTGGCAACCTTCTGGCTGCTGACCGAATGCACCCAGTCAAAGCGGTTGGCAATATCGCGCGTTTTGTTGCTCTGTATACCTCCGATGAAATGCCAGGTCGCCTCCGGTATTGAGTCAACCTTGTCGATGGCTTCCTGTAGATAATTTTCGCCAAAATTGATCTGGCCGGCACCGAGGGCCGTGCGAACATCGTCAGCAGATCTGGTTTTGCTGACCGCGAGTAATTTCACAGACCCCGGCGCTCTGCCACTGGTCTCGCAAATTCGGGCGATACGGTCGCTAATGTCCGCGAGCTGTTGAGTGATTGAATTGTCTGGGTCTGGCATCATTCTCCCTTGCACCCTATTGTAGTCGGTTCATGGCGGACTTGGCTGCAGATTCAGCATGCCGGGGTTATACTGCTTTTTTCTGCAGTGGCGTAGCCACCTTCTACAGGACAAAACTATGGATATTACCGAGTTACTGGCGTTCAGTGAAAAACAGGGTGCTTCAGACCTGCACCTGTCAGCCGGTCTCCCACCCATGATTAGGGTTGATGGAGATATTCGACGCATCAACCTGCCAGCCCTTGATCATAAGGAGGTTCATGGTCTGATTTATGAGATCATGAATGACAAGCAGCGCAAGGACTACGAAGAATTCTTCGAGTGCGACTTTTCTTTTGAGGTGCCGGGTGTTGCCAGATTCAGGGTTAATGCCTTTAACCATAATCGTGGCGCGGGTGGTGTCTTTAGAACCATTCCTTCTAAAGTGCTGACGATGGAAGAGCTCGGTATGGGAGAAATCTTCCGCAACATCTCTGAAACCCCCCGGGGTATGGTGACCGTCACGGGACCAACGGGGTCTGGTAAGAGCACCACGCTCGCTGCCATGCTCGACTACATTAACAACTCCCGTTATCAGCACATTCTGACGGTCGAAGACCCTATTGAATTTGTCCACGAAAGTAAAAAATGTCTGATTAACCAGCGGGAAGTTCACCGGGACACCCTGGGATTTAACGAAGCATTGAGATCTGCACTGCGGGAAGACCCGGACATTATTCTGGTAGGGGAGATGCGTGATCTGGAAACCATCCGGCTTGCGCTGGAGGCGGCGGAGACCGGCCATATGGTTTTCGGCACCCTGCACACGTCCTCGGCCGCGAAGACAATTGACCGGGTGATTGACGTGTTTCCAGCGGCTGAAAAGTCCATGGTGCGTTCCATGTTGTCGGAGTCGCTGGCAGCGGTTATTTCGCAGACGCTGCTGAAAAAGGTTGGTGGTGGCCGTGTCGCGGCGCACGAAATCATGCTGTGTACGCCGGCGATTCGTAACCTGATTCGGGAAGACAAGGTGGCCCAGATGTATTCCGCGATTCAAACCGGGGGGCAGCTGGGTATGAAAACACTGGACCAGACCCTCAAGGAACTACTGGAAAAAAATGTCATCACCAAGGAAGCTGCGCAAGAGAAAGCGAAAATGCCGGATGACTTTAAATAGAATGGCGAACAGATAATAACGGGTTGGGAAGACATGATAGATTTTGACAAGCTGCTTAAAGTTGTCGTTGAACAGGGCGCATCTGACCTGTTTATTACGGCAGGGCTGCCACCTTCCATCAAGGTGAGCGGCAAGATGTTACCGATGTCGAAAACGGCGCTGACGCCGGAACAGGCAAGGGAAATGGTGCACTCCACCATGCATGAAGGGCAGATTCAGGAGTACGAGGCAGAGCGGGAATGTAACTTTGCTATTCATTCGCCGATTGCCGGACGATTCCGGGTCAGCGCTTTTTACCAGCGAAACTTTGCTGGCATGGTGCTCCGGCGAATCGAAACCGAGATCCCGGATGTCGACGATCTCATGCTGCCGGATATCATCAAGAAGCTGGCGATGACCAAGCGTGGTCTTATTATCTTCGTTGGCGCCACGGGTACCGGTAAGTCTACCTCGCTCGCCTCAATGATTGGTTACCGTAACCAGAATTCCAAGGGTCATATCATCACCATCGAGGATCCCATTGAATTCGTCCATGAACACCGCGGTTGCATGGTGACGCAGCGAGAAGTCGGCGTGGATACACCGAGTTTTGAAATAGCCCTGAAGAATACACTCCGCCAGGCCCCCGATGTCATCATGATTGGTGAGATTCGTACTTCAGAAACAATGGACTATGCGGTTGCTTTTGCGGAAACCGGCCACCTCTGTCTGGCCACGCTGCACGCAAACAATGCCAACCAGGCGCTGGATCGAATCATTAACTTCTTCCCCTCAGATCGTCAGCATCAGGTCTGGATGGATTTATCGCTGAACCTTCGAGGTATGGTGGCGCAGCAGCTGGTCCCGACGATTGATGGTAAAGGTCGGCGTGCGGCGATTGAGGTGCTGATTAATACGCCTTTAGTGTCTGACACAATTCGAAAGGGCGATGTCCATGCGTTGAAGGAAATCATGACCAAATCCACGGAACAGGGAATGCAAACCTTTGATCAGGCCCTGTTTAATCTCTACAAGGCTGGTGAGATTACCTACGAGTCGGCTCTCGCTTCTGCGGATTCAGCCAACGATCTGCGGCTGCTTATTAAGCTCTCTGGCGCAGAGCAACCTCAGTTTGCCCCGGCACAAGGGCTCTCGCTGGAGGACTCCGCACAGTAGTTCAATTTGAGAAATACGATTCGAGGATCAGCTTGGCCGCAATTGCGTCAAGCTGATCTTCTTGTTCGAAAGATCGCGCTTCGAAGGTCGTGAGTCGCTCATCACATAGATTCGCAGGGATCTGAAATCGTCCGTGGAGTCTTCGCGCGAACTTTTCTGCCAGCAAAGACATGTCGCTTTCGCTGCCGTCCATGTTGAGCGGCAGTCCGACAACAAATTCTGCGGGTTGCCATTGTTTGATCAGGGCGTCGAGTGGCTGCCACTGGGGTTTACCATCTTTTGCCGGAATGATGCCAAGCGGGGTCGCGGTTGCAGTAATTCGCTGGCCGATGGCGACACCGATTCTTTTCGTGCCGAAATCAAATCCCATAATGAATTCCGCCATTACCCGTGTCCCGGTGTAGGTGAAATCAAATTGAGATCAATACCGATAGCGCGTGCTGCGTGCTCCGGACGCCTTTCGTATGGCACGTCGAAGACGATTTCCTGAGTGTAGGGTGTGACCAACCAGACGTCTGCCAGGATTTCGTCTTCCAGTTGCCCGCCAGCCCACCCGGCATAACCCAGACCAGCCAGTAACTTTTCAGGCGCTTTGCGATCCTCGGTGAAGACGTCCAGAGTGGTCGTTAGCAGCAGGTGCTCATTGATAGCGATGGAGTTTTCAAAGGTGACCTCGCTGCTGTGCAGAAAAAATAGTCGATTGCGCTCAACAGGCCCTGTTTCCAGTAGCGCAATGTCGGTGGGACAATTCAATGAGTCGTCAGCCAGCAAATCTGAAAGCTGTCCTTCAATGGGTTTGTTGATTACCAGTCCAAAAGCACCCTCTTCATTGTGCTCAATCAACAACGTGACGGTATGAGAGAAATAGTCGCCCTGCATGCTGGGCATTGATACCAGCATTTGCCCGGCAAGTGATGAAAAAACATCCGTAGACCCGCTATTCACCTCAATAGCTCCGCAGTGAGGAGTTCTTGCGGAATTGCCAGGTCCTGATGATTTCCAGCACGTCTGTTGTTTGACGAAGCTCGTCCGAGAAGGGTGCGTAAGGTGCAGCCAGCCTCACTATTCTGATCGCCGCATCATCGAGCACCTTGTGACCGGACGATTCCAGTATCTCAACTTCCTTTAGCGCGCCGTCGGGCGTGATGGCGACCATGAGCCTCAGTGAGCCATAGAGTTTTTGCTTTCGGGCCTCGTCGGGGTAGTTCAGATTACCAATACTTTCAATCTTGCGGCGCCAGGAATTCAGATAAAAGGCATCAGCGCTAGATGCCGTTGAGAGGCTTGTCAGTCGTTTGATTCTTGGTCGTTTTGCATAAATCTGTCGCTGGCGGTCCAGTCTGGCTTCGAGACTGGCTATCTCAAGTGCCCGTGTTCGTAGCGTTTTGTTTGCCTCGGCGATGGTTTCGGCGGGCGTGGCGTCTGTGGTTTGCTGCTCGACGATCACCTGATTGTCGCTGCTCGCCGTGGTTGTTATGACGGTCTGCATTTGTTCAACGGGTTTGGCGGATTGCTCCTGGGGTAGTGTCTGGCTGACTTCACGGATCTCGGTATCCTGAAATTGTGCTTCCGTTGGTGCTGTCATCAGCGCTTTTTCGTCCAGTGTGCCACTACCAACCTGATTGAACTGGGCGAGGAAATCAGCTTTATCCGGGCGGTTCTTGCTGCGTTGCTGGGCCAGAGTGACCTCCATGGTGTGGGTTGCCGGTTTGCTGGTCACGTAGGTGAAGGTGACCCCAAGGATCAGTGCGGCATGCAGCGCAACGGCCAGAAAGATCGTGAAGCTGAGCCTGTCACCGGTGCTGACGGCTGGGCCGCTAACTGCAGAACCTAGGGGTGCGGAGGTAGCAGCCATTGGCGGTTACTTCAAAATCTCGCTGTCAATAAATCGAATGTAATCACCGGCAATGTCGAGTTCAAAAGCAGCATCCAACTCGCGGATACAGGTTGGACAGGTCACGTTGATTTCGGTCAGGTAGTCGCCGATGACATCGATCCCAACGAAATACAGCCCTCTGGCTTTTAACGCCGGACCAACCTGACTGCAGATGAAGTGATCGCGTTCGGTCAATTCCCTGCCAACCGCAGAGCCACCGGCAGCGAGGTTGCCGCGAGTTTCGCCCTGGCTGGGTACTCTGGCGAGACCGTAGGGTACAGGTTCCCCGTTTATCAGCAGAATTCTGGTGTCACCGTGCACGATTTCGGGGATATACCGCTGTGCCATGGTTTGCACCTTACCGTAGTCTGTCAGCGTCTCGATAATGACGGACAGATTGTGCTCATTTTCGCGCGCTCGGAAGATTGATGTGCCGCCCATACCATCAAGGGGTTTGTAGATCACATCTTTGTGTGTGTCATGGAATTCTCGGAGTCGATCAGGGTCGCGACTGACGATGTGGTGAGGTACGCATTGCGGAAAGCGCAACGCAAACAATTTTTCGTTGCTATCTCTGATGCTGCCGGGCCGATTTAGTACCGGTGTTCCAGAATCCTCAACCATTTCAAGGAGATAGGTGGCGTAGACATATTCCATGTCAAAGGGTGGGTCTTTACGCATCAGGATCACGTCGAACTCGCTGGCGGCATGCCTGCGTTGTCCTGTGGCGGTGAACCAGGTGTTCAGGTCATCGAACAAGGTGACTTCGGTCGCGTTAACGCTTACCTCGCCATCTTCAACAGCCAGATCCTGCTGGCCAAAAACAGACACCTGCCAGCCGTAAGCCTGGGCAGCAAGCATCATCGCTAAAGTACTGTCTTTCTTGGGATTTATAGAATCAATGGGGTCCATTAAAACCCCGATGGATACGCTCAACTGGAACCCCCCTCTTGGCTGAGACCGCCATTTATGTGAGCATCAAGAAACACGCGCCTGGCAAGGTTTATTGCGCCTGAAACTGTGACACCGGTCGGTGCATCATTGTAAACCAACTTATAGCGATGTGTGAGAAAATTCCCTTAAGTGTCGGGTACTTATGGATTGAGTTTAACAACTGTGTTACAAAACGCGATGCAACTTACCGGAAGCAATGCGTTTTTCGTGTTTTCGACGCTGGCTGCGGCCGTTTCCCGGCGCTTGACCGTGACCTTTGAGAAGGCATAAGGGTAGATACTATGGACGACAACTTTGAAGGTGTGAAAGTCATGGTCATTGATGATTCAAAGACCATTCGCCGTACGGCTGAGACTTTGCTTTCCAAGGCGGGCTGTGAGGTCATTACCGCGACTGACGGTTTTGATGCTTTGGCCAAAATCGCTGATTCGCAACCCGCGATCATTTTTGTCGACATCATGATGCCCAGGCTTGATGGCTATCAGACCTGCGCATTGATCAAAAACAACGCTGAATTTCAAAGTACCCCTGTGATTATGCTCTCCAGTAAGGACGGTCTTTTTGATCGAGCGAAGGGACGAATTGTCGGTTCTGATCAATATCTCACTAAACCGTTCAGCAAGGATGAGTTATTAAGCGCAATCCGCGACCACGTAAAAGCGGATTAGGCACACGCAGGGAGCGAAGAGATGCCAAAGATATTAGTTGTCGATGATTCCCCTACTGAGATATTTCAGTTCAAGGAAATGCTCGAAAAAATGGGGCATGAGGTCATCACAGCAGACAACGGTCGAGATGGTGTGCTGATGGCTGTTCAGGAGCAACCTGACATTGTTCTGATGGATATTGTTATGCCAGATATGAATGGGTTTCAGGCGACTCGACAGATCGCGCGAGGTGATGCTACCAGCCATATCCCCGTGATCATTGTTAGTAGCAAGAATCAGGAAACCGACAAGGTCTGGGGTCAACGCCAGGGGGCAAAGGGTTATATCACCAAGCCCGTCGATACCCAGGAACTGGTCTCTGTCATGCAGGCATGTATGTGATGAGTGAGCTAGCTTCTTTCTCCGTGCTCGTTGATATGGCCCATAAAGCCAGAGCGACCGCGATCGAGTTACCGCCCGTGCAATCCGCGCAGACCCACTCTACCGGCCTGGGTTATAGCCTGTTGGGGCAGCGGTTTGTCAGCAGCATGGATGATGTCAGTGAGTTGATGAGAGTGCCGCAGGTAACCCGTATTCCAGGTGTAAAGAATTTTGTGGTCGGCGTCAGTAATGTTCGGGGCAGATTGATGTCAGTCATCGATCTCGCGCTTTTTTTTGGTCAGCCGTCTACCCTCGCGAGGGGCCAGCGCAGAGTGCTGGCGATTGAAGACGATGAAAACCTCCTGGGATTTATGATCGACGACTCGTTTGGAATGCAGCATTTTCCCAGTGATGCCTTCAGTGAGGAAGTTGAAGATATCCCGGAACTGTTTAGTAATTTTGTGCGGGGCTCTTATCAGATCGCTGGTGTGATCTGGCCAGTCCTGAGTTTGAGCACCCTGGCCAGTGATCCTCGATTAGGACAACTGGCTGCCGCCCAGTAGGGCTCAGAAGAATTGGAGTAAGTAATGGCTGAATCGGAATCATCTAACGTGCTAAAGAGTCCTGCATTGCTTGGCATGGTCGGGTTGCTGGTTGTGCTTGTCCTCGGCCTCGGCGGGAACCTTTATCTGCTGGGCACCAGTAGTGGCGGTGCGAATCCCTATGTGCGAGCGGTCGCTGACTTGAACGCCCTGTCACAAGGCGTTGTTCGGCATGCAGCAAACGCAGCATCAGGGAATAGCGCAGGGCTGAATGAGCTCGCCAGCCACGTTGCTGAATTCGATCAGCGGCTGAACCAGCTCAAAAGTGGTCCCGTATCCATCGCCGGTCCGGCGGGCGAAGTTGAACAGCTCTGGATTGAAGCGAAGCCAAGAATCGAGGTCATCCTTGGCAAGCGTGAAGCGCTTGATACGCTCAAGGAAAACAGTGCGGATATCAATATCAACCTGCAGTTGATCCAGCAGGAAAATAATAAAGTAGTGCGGGCTCTGGTTCGCAACAACGTCGCACCGAATGAGATTGTCACGGCGCAACGCCAGGCGCTCTTGATTGAGCGAATCGGACACAGCGCCGACAAAGTTGTAGACCGCGGTTTTGAGCAATCCCTGGCGGATCAGTTCACCCGTGACAGCCAGACCTTCCGGGCCATTTTGCGCGGGTTTAAAAATGGTGACAGTAATCTCGTGCTGACCAAGGTCACGGACACTGAAATCGTTGGCAATCTTGACCGCATTGATGAGCTGTTTCGGTCCGTGAATAGCACAACGGCGGCTTTGATGACGCAGGCAAGCGAGTTGGTAGAACTTGCTGCTATGACTTCAGCCATAGAAGCGCAGGTTGCTGAACTTGGCCCGGCGATGGATAAGCTCGCTGGTGCCGTTGCCGCTATTGAAGGTGGGCATCCATTTGCTTCTATCCAGATTGCCTACGGCTTGACTGGCGCGATGCTGGTGGTCTTTATCATGATCACTTTTCTTGTTTACCGGGCTTCTAATTCAAGCGTCACAGAAACGACCCAGCAGAATGAAGAAAACCAGGCTGCGATTTTGCAGTTGCTCGATGAACTTGCTGATCTTGCCGACGGCGATCTCCGGGTTCAGGCGACTGTTACCGAAAGTTTCACGGGCGCCATAGCCGATTCGATCAACTTTTCTATTGACCAGATGCGCGGCCTGGTCGCAAAAATCAACGAAACTTCGGGGTTGGTATCAACTGCGGCGGAGCAGACCCAGCGCTCAGTAAGTGCGCTTTCTGAAGCTTCCCAGCGTCAGGCGGATGAAATTGCGCAGGTATCGGAATCGGTCAATGAAATGGCGGTGTCCATCGATATGGTGTCCTACAACGCTGCAGAATCTTCGTCCGTCGCGGAGCGCTCTGTTGATATTGCGAGCAAAGGTGCCGTCGTGGTGCAGAACACGATCGACGGTATGGATAACATCCGTGGACAGATTCAGGAAACGGCCAAACGGATTAAGCGACTGGGTGAAAGCTCGCAGGAAATTGGCGACATTGTTGCGCTGATTAACGATATTGCAGACCAGACCAACATTCTCTCACTCAACGCCGCTATCCAGGCGTCGATGGCCGGTGATGCAGGTAAAGGTTTTGCGGTTGTTGCCGACGAGGTTCAGCGACTTGCAGAACGGTCGGGTGCTGCGGCGAAACAGATCTCCGCGCTGGTAAAAACTATTCAGAGTGATACCAACGAGGCAGTGAGTTCGATGGAGCAGACCACCGCGGAAGTTGTTCAGGGTACACAACTTGCTCAAGACGCCGGGGTTGCTCTCGGAGAAATTGAAGGTGTGTCGAAATCCCTGGCGGAAATTATCGAGAACATTTCTGATGCAGCGCGGCAACAGGCTGCTTCAGCCGGCAAGATTTCCAACACCATGAAGAGTATTCAGGAAATTACTACAGCAACCACGGATGGTACGCAGGAAACGGCTACCGCTGTGGGTAATCTCGCTGAAATGACCAACGAACTCAGGTCATCGGTGAGTGGTTTTAAGTTACCGGAATAAACTAGGTAAAGTGACATGAGCGCAACACAGGACTATGTAGCTCTCGAGTGGATTCGAGGTGAACTCTCGAACACGCTGCAGAATGCACAAGTCGCGCTGGAAGCCGTGGCGGAATCGCCGGAAGATGCTGCCAGCATGCGCGCCTGCCTGACGGCAATTCATCAGGTTCATGGCACGCTCAAAATGGTGCAGCTGGAAGGCCCCTCACAGGTGGCCGGGGAAATGGAACAGGTTGCCCAGTCGCTGATGAACGGTTCTGTCCCTGAACTGCAGTTGGCGCAGGAAACGCTTATGCAGGCGATCCTGCAACTGCCCGCGTATCTCGATCGCTTGCATCGCGAACAACAAGACTCTGAGCAGAACTATTTGCCGATGGTGAATAACCTGCGTGCTGCGCGCGGCGAAGAACGGATTCCCGGTTCAGAACCATCGCAGGTGTCCGGCGCGGGTCCGGACCTTTCGTTGCTTACGTCCCCGCCTAGTGATGCGGTTATCAATGCCTACTTCCAGGCTGATGGCGAAGGCAACCTGCCCAAAATTCGAGCCCGGTATCAGCGTTCTCTTGGTGCCATACTCAAGAAAAGCGACATTCGCGAGAACCTGACAACGATCGGCAAGCTTTTTACTATGCTGATTCGCTTATGTGGCCAATCCCCGGTTGGCAATGTCTCTGAGCTTGGTCTCGGGACCATTGAGGGTATCGCCAACGGTGGCATCAAGCTGGATAACCAATCTGCAGGTCTGCTGAAAAAAGTGGATGACGTCCTCAAGACGCTGGCAGAAAAGGGCCAGGATGGTCTGGTGGATCCAATCCCTGAAGACCTGGCACTTGGTCTGATAGGACTGATTGAGAATTCGCAGAAAGTGACGAAACGCATTTCTGCCCTACGTGAACGTTATGCCAGTGAAGCGGTTGAGCCGGAAGAAGTTGCCATTGGCCCTGATGACGAAACGATGTCTGCCGTCGCCAAGATACTGATTGAAGAGCTGACGGGTGTTACAGAGAAACTTGATCTGTATGTACGGTCTTCATCAAGAGGCGCCGGTGATCTGATTGAACTGCTACCGAGTCTTGAGCAGATTTCGAGCACCATGGTTGTGCTCGGCAATGGTGAGCAGCAGAAGACAGTTTCCGAACAGATTGATGTCATTCGCCAGACAGAGGCTAACGGCGAACCCGACGAAGAAGCATTGCTTAACATGGCGCAGTCGCTGCTCGAAATACAGGCGACGTTAGGCACGATGGTCCTGGATGCCGGCGAAGGTGAGGGTGATTCCTTTGCCAACCTTGATGAAGCCCAGGCTGCCGTGGTGCGTGAAACCAGGATTGGATTAGCGGCAGGCAAAGACGCGGTTATCGATTTTATCTCTTCTGAGTTCGATCACGATAAAATTGCTGACCTGCCCGGCTCGCTGCGCGCATTGAAAGGCGGCCTGACAATTGTTAGTCAAAACAGGGCCGGTGCCGTGCTTGAATCTGCGGCTAACTATGTCTCAATGAGTTTGCTCGCCGGCAGCGTTTCTCCAGAACTCGAACAAATGGATGATCTGGCTGATGCCATCACCTCGGTTGACTATTTCCTTGAGCGCCTGCTGGAAAACGCCAGTGATCCTTACCTGCAGATGTTGGAAGTGGCGGAAGCCGCCGTCGCCAAACTAGGTTACCCGGCAGGCGAAACGCCAACGGTGCCTGCGGCTGTTTTAGAGCCTTCAGCTGAACAAGAGCCTTCAGCTGAACAAGAGCCTTCAGCGGATCAAGAGCCATCAGCAGAAATAGAACCTTCAGCTGAACAAGAGCCTTCAGCAGAGATAGAACCCTCAGCGGACCCAGAACCCTCAGTTCTTGAAACTGAAGACGACAACCTTATCGATGATGAGATCCTGGAGATATTTGTCGACGAGGCAGAAGAAGTTCTGGAAACGATTAACGAGTTTCTACCTCAGTGGCGACTGGATACGACAGATAGCGAAGCGCTGACTGAACTCCGACGTGCGTTTCACACGCTGAAAGGCAGCGGTCGAATGGTTGGTGCCACCGTAGTTGGTGAGCTCGCCTGGTCTATTGAAAATTTGTTGAATCGGGTGATCGATGAAACCGTAGCACCTAATGCCGCTATTCTTGAGATCATCGAGCGTGTCGTGGCAAGTGTGCCGGAGGGGGTAGAAGCCTTCAAGCTGGGTGACCAGTTCAGCTATAAGCCGGACGCACTGGCGGCTGTCGCTGACGCCCTGGCCAATGGTGAAACACCACCCGAACCAGCAGCCATCGATAACGAACCACTCGCCGCTGACGCGATTGAGCCGGAAGTTATAGACAGCCCTGAGCCGGAAGTTGTGGACAGCCCTGAGCCTGGAGTTATAGACAGCCCTGAGCCAGAAGTTGTTGACAGCCCTGAGCCAGAAGTTGTTGACAGCCTTGAGCCAGAAGTTGTTGACAGCCTTGAGCCAGAAGTTGTTGGCAGCCTTGAGCCTGAAGCTATAGACACCCCGGAGCCAATAGAAAGCGAAGACATTGAACTCGACAGCCTCGAGCTCGAAGAAGTTCTTGAAGCTCCGATCGACGAGTCGATTGAAGAACCGGTCAAGGAAGAACTCTCTGATACGGTTGAGTTGGACAGCCTTGAGCTGGATGTTATAGACAGCCTTGAGCCGGAAGACAGCCTTGAGCCGGACGTTACAGACAGCCTTGAGCCGGAAGACAGCCTTGAGCTGGAAGTTATAGACAGCCTTGAGCCGGAAGACAGCCTTGAGCCGGAAGACAGCCTTGAGCTGGAAGTTATAGACAGCCCTGAGCCCGAAGTTGTTGACAGCCCTGAGCCCGAAGTTGTGAACAGCCTTGAGCCCGAAGTTGTGAACAGCCTTGAGCTGGAAGACAGCCTTGAATCCGACGCACTAGAAAGCCTTGAACCAACCGAAAGCGAAGACCTCGAGCTCGATAGTCTAGAAATCGAAGAATTTGTCGAAGCTCAAACTGAGGCACCGGTCGACGAACCTATTGAAGCACCCCTTCAAGACGAATTCTCTGACGCCACTGAGTTGGACAGCCTTGAGCTCGAAGACAGCCTTGAGCTGGACGACAGCCTTGAGCTTGAAGACAGCCTTGAGCCTGAAGTTGTTGACAGCCTTGAGCCTGAAGTTGTTGACAGTCTTGAGCCCGAAGTTGTTGACAGCCTTGAGCCCGAAGTTGTGGACAGCCTTGAGCCCGAAGTTGTGGACAGCCTTGAGCCCGAAGTTGTGGACAGCCTTGAGCCTGAAGTTGTTGACAGCCTAGAGATTTCAGAAATCTCGGTACCCTCAGACGCGGTGGACGAGGTCAGCGGTTTTGAGCTGGACGATCTGGAAGACATTGAGGACAGTTTTGAGCTCGACGCGGTCAAAGATATTGAAGCACCTTCGAGCGAAGCAACAACCTCAGGTTCAGACGAACTGCTCGACAATGATGATCTTGAACTTGACGAGATCTTTGCGATAGAAGCAGAAGAAAAGCTACAGGTTGTCGATGGATTTCTGGCGAACCCCGCTGAAGTTTCAGGCGACCTGGTCGCCGCATTCCACACGCTGAAGGGTTCTTCAGCGATGGCCGAGATCGCTGCAATCTCCACAATCGCGGCGCCCATGGAGCGGTTGTGTAATGACTATCTGATTCAAAGCAAATTGGCGGATGACCGTTTGGTTGATCTTGTGTCTCGATCCGCGGAATTGATCAGAACCGTGCTTTCTGATTTGGATAGCTATCGCGATGCCATAGCGGGAACTGATGCTTTGCTGGCGCAGATTATCAGTGAGGAAACTGAGTCTGAACCTGAAGCTACTTTTGACTTCGGTCAAATTAAGCTCTTGAGTGAAGCGAACATAGCGGTAGACGGCTGGGAAACCATTGACGCCCTGACCGCTGAGCTACAGCAGGCAAAAGTTCAGGCGGAATTGATTAATCAACCAGCCCTCTCTGAATTAATCACCAGCATGTTACGGATTTATACCGATGCCGACGCGATGCCCGATGATCTGACCCTGTCGCTGATGAAACGCGCACACGATCATCTGGTCTTTATGTTTGATGCCATTGCTTCATCGCAGTCAGTGCGCCCTGCAGACAACGTTATTGCAGATCTGAACGCGGTTGAGTTCAGTTCTGCGCCTGAAGCGCCGTTACCAGCAGCCGAGGTTGCCCCGGCGGCACCGGTGGTGGTTGCAGAATCCGTCGTTGAGTTACCGGCGGATGAAATTGACGAAGATATCCTGCCAATATTCCTGGAAGAAACCGAAGAGCTGCTGGAAGAAATTGATGCCGGCATCCTTGGCTGGTCTGAAACGGGCGAGCCAGGAGAGAATCTGGATAACCTGCTCAGGCAGCTGCATACGTTAAAGGGCGGTGCGCGTATGGCGGGCGCGGCCAGTTTAGGCGAGTATGCCCATAATTTTGAGACGTTCCTGATTGGGCTCCAGGCCAACCCCGTTGATTTTGACGAGGACTTTGTTGCTCTGCTGAATTCGCAGCAGGACGAGATTACCCGTCGCGTTGAGATTTACCTGAAACTCGCGAGCGGCTCGGCCTCAGCTACAGAGCTTGAATCTCTCAAAACGGCGCCTGTACCCGGCGCGTCAGTGAGTGAGCCCACGTCTGGTGATGCTGTTCGCGAAGCTACTGAGCCCACCGTTTCGGCACCGCCCGAAGCGTCGGCGACGTCCACGCAGGTTTCCCAGACCGTGCTTGCCGAAACAGAAGTGGAACTGCCTGGCGACGAGGTTGATGAAGATATTCTGCCAATCTTCCTTGAGGAATCTGACGATCTGATTGAGGAGCTTGAAGCGACCATCCAGTCCTGGAGTGAATCGCCGGGTGATCTTGATACGCTTGATGTGCTGCTGCGCAATTTACACACGCTTAAAGGCGGTGCGCGAATGGCGGGTCTAAATAGCCTTGGCGAGTATGCGCATAATTTCGAAACCTTTCTGATTGGCACTCAACAGAACCCCGTAGAACTTGATGACGATTTTTTTGCGTTGTTGAACAAACGTCAGGATGAAGTCATCAGACGCGTGGAGATCTATAAAGCGCTGTCGGTCGGCGCTGCCACAGCTGAGGATCTTGAATCGCTGACTCGTGCAATTGAACCGACGCTCGAATCCGTGCCAGCAGATGACAGTGCGGTATCCCCGGTACCTGTCCCTGAGGCATCCGCCGGAACGGATGCTGTGCAGGAAAAAGCGCCAGCCAGCGCTAGTCAGGAAATGGTCCGCGTTTCCGCAGATTTGCTGGAAGAACTCATTGGGCTTGCCGGTGAATCGAGTATCACTCGAGGTCGTGTCGAGCAGCAGATCAGTGACTTCGGTGAATCGTTGCAGGAGATGGAAGAAACAATCAACCGGATTCGCGACCAGGTTCGTCGCCTCGAGATAGAGGCAGAGTCCAGGGAAACGCTCATTCGAACGCAGCAAACAGAAAAAGCTGAATCCGCGTTTGATGATCTGGAAATGGATCGCTACACCATGCTGCAGACTATCTCGCGAGCCTTGAGCGAAGCGACGTCTGACATGATGGATTTGAAGGATACTCTTGGCAATCGAAGCCGGGATGCTGAAACGTTGCTGCATCAGCAGGCGCGTATTAGCTCTGAACTACAAGAAGGGCTGACCCGAACCAGTATGGTTCCGTTTGCTCGATTGATCCCGCGACTTAGAAGGATTGTCAGACAGATCAGCGGTGAAGTTGGAAAGTCTGTCAGATTCGATGCTTACAACGTTGAAGGCGAGTTGGATCGCAATGTGCTGGAGCGCATAGTTGCGCCGTTGGAGCACATGCTGAGAAATGCGGTTGATCACGGGATTGAAGACAAAGAAAAGCGCGTTGCTGCCAGCAAGCCTGAGCAGGGTCGCATCAGTCTTAGGCTTTCCCGTGAGGGTGGCTACGTTGTCCTGACGATCAGCGATGATGGTGGTGGTATTAATGTCGATGCGGTACGCGGTAAGGCCGTGGAGCGAGGCATTATTGGTGAAGGACAAGAAGTCACGGATCATGAAGTGATGCAGTTCATCATGCACGCCGGTTTTTCTACGGCGCAAAAGCTGACTCAGATTTCTGGTCGCGGTGTTGGCATGGATGTCGTTGGTAGCGAAATTAAGGCGCTCGGCGGCAGCATTACAATCGATTCGACCTTTGGCGTCGGGACAGAGTTCACCATAAGAATTCCCTTTACGGTATCGATCAACAGAGCGTTGATGGTCGTAGTTAAGGAAGAAACCTATGCGGTGCCACTGAATACGATCGAGGGCATCGTGCGCGTCAGTCCCTACGAACTTGAAGCTTATTATCAGCCCGATGCACCGATGTTCGAGTATGCGGGCCAACCTTATCGGCTGGGTTACATGGGTAAGATGCTCGATAAGGCCGAAGATCCAAGCCTTTCCGGCCAGGTAGCGCCGCTGCCAGTTATTCTTGCACGCAGTGGTGATCTGGCGGTTGCACTGCAAGTCGATCGGGTGATCGGTTCTCGTGAAGTGGTGGTGAAAACGCTGGGTCCACAATTCGGAGACGTTGGCGGTATATCTGGCGCTACTGTACTTGGTGATGGAAGCGTGGTCATTATTCTCGATTGCATGGCGCTAGTCCGCTCCTACGAGACAAGTGTTGCTGCGGCTGAAATACCTGAAGCGGTGGTTGATACTGCCGAACCTGCTGCCAGGGTGCGTACGGTTATGATTGTTGATGACTCTGTCACTGTTCGTAAAGTCACGTCTCGCTTGATGGAGCGCCAGGGTTACGAAGTAACGACCGCAAAAGATGGCATCGACGCGATGAACCAGCTTCAGGACTTTCAGCCTGACGTTGTGCTCCTGGACATTGAAATGCCCAGAATGGATGGGTTTGAAGTCCTGAGAAGCGTTCGGCGAGATGAGAATTTGAAAGACTTGCCGATTATTATGATCACCTCCAGAACGGGTGAGAAACACAAGCAGCAGGCGATGGAGCTTGGTGTGAATCAATACCTGGGCAAACCGTTTCAAGAAGCTAACCTGTTAGCCACCATTGACGAGGTGATCAAGAGCGCCAAGTCTGATACGCAGGGTTGACCGTGTCAGAACCTGACCAGCTGAGAACCTACATGCTCACAATGCAGAAGCAGGGTGTGCTTTTGCCAGCCGATGCCATCGCTGAGATTATTCCTTACGAGCCTTTGCAGCGGATCGAAGAGACGCCGGTTTGGTTTCTTGGCCTGTTGGGTTGGCGCGGCGTGCAGGTGCCTGTGGTTTCTTTTGAAATGCTCACCATTGAAAGAGCCAGCTTTTCGCTTGTTAGCGTTGCTTCAGCAAGTCTGGTGGTTGTCAGAGGGCACGCAGATCAGCAAGCACTGCCCTTTTATGCGTTGGTCTCCCAGACCCAGCCCGTGTTTCAGGAGATATCAGAAGAAATGCTGTTTGAAACCGGTGAACCTGTTGAGCACACGGAAGTCTCCAAAGTCAGGTTAGGCAATGATGTCTTGTCGGTGCCCAATCTTGACTACATTGAAGCCGCCTTGCTCAACGCGTTGATCAGCTAGGCTAGAAATCTCCCCAGACTCTTTGCACAACGGCCATTGCGACCGCCGGCGCTGTTTCTGCGCGCAGGACTCGTTGGCCAAAGGTGACCGGCACGAAGCCGGACTGGTGAGCGCCGGCGAGTTCCGCCTCGCTGAAACCACCTTCCGGGCCAACGATTAGTGCAACAGACGCGCTGTCCGCCGGGCTTTGCTGCAGTGTTGCTGCATCAGGTACTGCGATGAGTCGAACGGGACAATCCTGCGCCTGCATCCAGTCGGTTGGCTCAATCGGGGTATGCAAAACTGGTAAGCGATTGAGACCGCATTGTTCGCAGGCAGCGATAATCACTTTTTGCCAATGCGAGACCCGATTGCGGATTACCTTGGGTGAAACTGCACAATGTTCGCTCAACAGTGGCGTAATTGAGGAAACACCAAGTTCAACAGTCCGCGTGATTACAGCGTCCATGGCGTCTTTCTTGATGACGCACATGCCGAGGTGTACCTGCAATTGCGCGCAGCGGTCAGCGCTGTTGTGGTTGCCAACGGTGATAGCGGTTGCCTTGCGGCGTTGCTCGGTAATCTCACAGGTGTATTCACCGCCCCGGCCATTGAAGACGATCAGCGCGTCGCCGGCAGACCTTCGCAGCACGTGGGTCAGGTGATGTGACGCTGAATCCGGCAAAGCCAGAACAGCGCCGGGCTCGAGCGTTTGATCCAGGTAAATTCTCGGTAACGCCATACCGGTGCCACCTATAAACCGAGGTTATCCCATATTTTGAGGGCAGGCACAGACTGGTTCAACGTATAGAAATGCAAACCGGGTGCGCCGCCATCGAGTAGTCGTTGACACATCTGTGTGACAACCTCAGCCCCGAAAGCTTTGAGTGTTTCCGGGTCGTTTTCGTAGGCCTGCAGATGCTTTTCAATCCAGCGTGGGATTTCTGCACCACAGAGTTCAGAAAATCTGACGATACCGCGATAGTTGGTAATCGGCATGATGCCGGGCACGATGGGGATATCGATGCCTGCGGAAATGCTTTGATCTCGAAAACGAAAATACGCATCCGCGTTATAGAAATACTGCGTAATCGCGCTATCGGCGCCGGCATCAGCTTTCATCTTGAAATAGTGGATCTCACTGGCAACGCTATCGGATTCCGGGTGTATCTCCGGATAGGCAGCAACATCAATATGAAAGTGATCGCCAGTATTTTCACGGATGAAGCTCACCAGCTCATTGGCGTGTGTCATGCGCATGCTGTTGCCAATACCCGAGGGACGATCACCTCTGAGCGCGACCAGTCGGGTAATGCCCGCGGATTGATACTCTTTGAGCAGCGCCAGTATCAGTTCAGGCGCATCGCCGCCAAAGGAAAGGTGTGGTGCAACGGTGCTGCCGGTTGCCGCCAGATCAAGCACTGTCTGCTTGGTGCCATCCTTGGTGGAACCACCGGCACCATAGGTCACCGAAAAAAAGTGAGGCGATAGCGCGCTCAGTTTCTGGTGAACTCGTTTAACCTTTTCTGCGGCTTCCGCGGTTTTTGGTGCGGAAAACTCAAAGCTGAACAGTTGGCTGTTTTCCATCAGTGATTAAAGCGCCGCAGCCAGCACGTCTTTTTTGTCGGTGGCTTCCCAGGTGAAGTCAGCATCCTCTCTGCCGAAATGGCCGTAAGCTGCCGTTTTTCGATAGATCGGGCGCTTAAGATTCAACATCTCGATCAGACCCTTGGGGCGCAGGTCAAAGTGCTCTGCTACCAGCGCTTCAATCTTTGCTTCATCTATTGCGCCGGTACCAAAAGTGTTAACGCTGATGGATGTCGGTTCCGCGACACCAATGGCGTAAGAGATCTGAATTTCACAACGTCTTGCCAAACCGGCAGCGACAATGTTCTTGGCCACGTAGCGGCCTGCATAGGCGGCGCTTCTATCAACCTTTGACGGGTCCTTGCCGGAAAAGGCACCCCCGCCGTGGCGTGCCATACCGCCGTAAGTATCAACAATAATCTTCCGGCCGGTCAGCCCGCAGTCCCCCACGGGTCCGCCAATGACAAAATTGCCGGTTGGGTTAATAAAGTACTTGGTGTCGGCGTGCAGCCAGTTTGTTGGCAGTACCGGCTTGATGATTTCTTCCATGACGGCTTCCTGCAGGTCTGCAAGGGAGACGTCCGGTGAGTGTTGTGTGGACAGGACAACGGCATCGATGGCGACAGGGTTGCCGTCGGTGTCGTATCGGAAAGAAATCTGGCTCTTGGCATCCGGGCGCAGAAAGTCCAGTTTCCCCGACTTTCTGACGGTGGCCTGCTTTTCCACCAGCCGATGTGAATAGGTAATCGGGGCGGGCATGAGCACATCGGTTTCATCGGACGCGTAGCCGAACATCAACCCCTGATCACCCGCACCCTGTTCTTTTTCGGCACCTTCATCAACGCCCATCGCGATATCCGGAGATTGTTTGCCAATCGCATTCAACACGGCGCAGGAGGCACCGTCGAAGCCGACATCTGAGCTGTTGTAGCCGATGTCCAGAATGACTTCCCGACAGATTTCCTCCAGGTCGACCCAGGCGTTGGTAGAGATTTCCCCAGCCAGCACAACCATGCCGGTTTTAACCATGGTTTCGCAGGCAACACGCGCATCGGCGTCCTCAGCGATGATGGCATCAAGGACGGCGTCAGAAATCTGGTCAGCCATCTTGTCCGGATGGCCTTCACTGACGGATTCTGAGGTGAAAGTTCGGTTTACGGTCATGGATACACTCGTGTGGATTCGTCAAAAAGGCGGCCATTCTACTAGGCGACCCGACCCATGCCCAGCAGCCCTAGCTGATATTCCTTCATCCCGCAGGCAAATATCCTTCATTGTCAGGTCTGCTGCCATTGATGATTAACTGGGCGTAGGAGAGAATACGCGCGAATTTTTTCGCCGGTTTTTCTATGACTTTAGGCAGCAGAACTTCCAATGCGGTTCGCGCATTGACTATGGATGCAGTACAGAAAGCCAAAAGTGGCCACCCTGGCGCGCCGATGGGTATGGCGGATATTGCTGATGTCCTCTGGACAGATATCCTGCGGCACAACCCCGCCAATCCTGACTGGACCAACAGAGACCGGTTTGTCCTGTCTAATGGCCATGGCTCGATGTTGCTCTATTCATTGCTGCATTTAACGGGTTATGACTTGTCGATTGATGAACTCCGCAATTTCAGACAGCTCGGTTCCAAGACGGCAGGACACCCTGAATATGGTGAAACCCCCGGGGTTGAGACCACCACCGGGCCGCTTGGTCAGGGGTTTGCCAATGCAGTAGGCATGGCGATCGCCGAAAAGATTCTGGCGGCTCGCTACAATCTGGAAGACTTTAACGTCGTTGATCATTTCACCTATGTTTTTGTGGGGGACGGATGCCTGATGGAGGGTATCTCCCATGAAGCGGCCTCACTGGCGGGGACGCTGGGCCTCTCCAAACTGATTTGTCTCTACGATGACAACGGTATTTCAATTGACGGAAAAATTGATGGCTGGTTTACGGATGATACGCCTGCGCGCTTTTCGGCCTACGACTGGCATGTCATCAGTGACGTGGATGGTCACGACCAGGAAGCCGTCAAGGCCGCTATTCTGGCGGCGCAGCAAACAGACAAACCCAGTCTGATCTGCTGTAAAACGACCATTGGCTTTGGCTCACCCAACAAACAGGGCACGGCTGGCAGTCACGGCTCGCCGTTGGGTGATGACGAAATTGTCCTGGCCCGGGAAGCGCTCGGCTGGGACGCCGCGCCCTTCGAGATCCCCGAGGATGTTTATGCCGCCTGGGATTGCCGACAAAAAGGGGCTGACCTGGAAAATGCCTGGCGACAAAGGTTCGCTGAATATCAGAGTAGTCACCCGGCACTTGCTGTGGAGCTCGAGCGCGCCTTATCGGGTGGCTTACCCGATGGCTGGGCTGTATCTATGCAGCAGCTGGCAGTCGATATGCAGGCGCAGGATCGCACAGTGGCTTCGCGAAATGCCTCGGCTGAGGTGATTGCCCACATGGCCAGACAACTGCCAGAGTTGCTCGGCGGGTCGGCTGATCTGACCGGGTCTAATCTGACTAACTGGCCCGACATGACACCCATGTCAGCAGACACCGGGGACGCCAACTATATTTATTATGGTGTCCGCGAGTTTGGCATGACGGCAATCACCAACGGTATTGCGCTGCACGGTGGCCTGCGGCCTTTCTCTGGCACTTTCCTGATCTTTATGGAATATGCCCGTAATGCCGCACGTATGTCTGCGCTTATGGGCATCCCCAATATCCTGGTGTATACCCACGATTCCATTGGTCAGGGCGAAGATGGTCCCACTCACCAGCCGATTGAACAGCTGGCTAACCTTCGGGGCACGCCGAACATGACGGTTTGGCGTCCGGCCGATGCAGTTGAGACTGTTTTTGCCTGGCAATCTGCGATTGAGAAGTCTTCGGGACCGACCTCGCTGGTGTTCAGCCGACAGGGCCTGCCAACGTTGGCCCGCACGGATGCGCAGCTCGCCGACATCGCAAAGGGTGGCTATATCATTTATGAATCTGGCGGGTCGCCTGCGCTCATTTTAATTGCGACCGGCTCCGAGGTGGGTCTTGCACTGGAAGCCGCGAAGGTCCTGGCAGAAAACGGGACGGCCGTGCGGGTTGTTTCGATGCCCTCCGTCGAGGTGTTCGAGCAACAGAGTGAAACCTATCGAGAATCCGTACTGCCATCCGACGTGCGGGCGCGGCTGGCGATCGAAGCGGGCCACGTGGACTACTGGCGCAAGTTTGTTGGTCTTGATGGTGCGGTCGTCGGTATGACCAGTTTTGGCGCCAGCGCACCCGGCGGCGATCTTTTCAAAAAGTTCGGTTTTACCGTTGACCAGGTTGTCGCAACGGCCAAAGAACTTTTATAGACCCATTTCGGACAAAAACAAAAGAATGAACGTTATCGAACTTAAATCACTGGATATCGCGGGCAAGCGTTTGTTGATCCGTGAAGACCTGAACGTGCCGGTGGAGACAGGCCAGGTCACCAGTGATGCCCGTATCCGGGCTGCACTGCCAACCCTGCAATATGCGGTTGAAAAAGGCGCACGTGTGATGGTGATGTCTCATCTTGGACGACCCACAGAAGGTTTACCGATCAGCGAACAAATGGAGGCGAGTCTGGCGCCAGTCGCGGAAAGGATTACCGCGCTGTCAGGACTCAAAGTGCGTCTCGTTGAGGAGTATCTGGATGGTTTCGAATCCGGGGATGAGGACATTGCCCTGTTTGAGAATATCCGAGTTAATGCAGGCGAAAAGAAAAACGATGCAACACTGGCAAGAAAGCTGGCGGCGCTCGCTGATGTTTTTGTCATGGATGCGTTTGGTACCGCGCATCGCGCCCAGGCAAGCACCGAAGGTGTCGCGCGATTTGCGCCGATTGCTTGCGCTGGTCCCTTGCTCGCTGGGGAGTTAACGGCATTGGGTCGGGCGCTGGCGGACCCAGCCAAGCCGATGGCCGCAATTGTCGGTGGCAGCAAGGTGTCGACCAAGCTGGAAGTGCTGAACGCGCTGGTAGACAAAGTGGATTCATTGATTGTTGGAGGCGGCATCGCCAATACGTTCCTGGCGGCATCCGGCCTGGAAGTGGGTAAATCACTCTTTGAGCCTGATCTTCTGGATACGGCCCGGGCGCTGCTTGATAAAGCACACATACCGTTGCCGACGGATGTTATTGTCGCGACTGAACTGTCGGCCGACGCGCTTGCGCAAACCAAAGCCGTGACGGATGTGAAGCCGGATGAGATGATTTTGGACGTGGGGCCGGAGACCTCCGCAAGTATGCGAGGCCTCATGAATCAGGTAAAAACGATTCTGTGGAACGGCCCCGTCGGTGTGTTCGAGTTCCCGCAGTTTGCGGCCGGCACTGAAGCATTGGCCCTGGGTATCGCAGAGAGCCAGGCGTTTTCGCTTGCGGGCGGTGGGGACACACTCGCAGCAATTGATATGTTCGGTGTTGCGGAACGTATTTCTTATATATCAACAGGTGGCGGCGCCTTTCTTGAATTTGTTGAAGGCAAGACATTACCGGCAGTCGCCGCGCTCGAAGCGCGCGCGATTCGCTAACTTAAGAATTCTATTTGGAGAGTAGATCATGGCATTGGTAAGTATGCGGCAGCTACTGGATCACGCAGCAGAGCACGATTACGGTGTGCCTGCGTTTAACGTCAATAATCTCGAACAGATGCGCGCCATCATGGAAGGTGCGCAGGCAACAAACAGTCCTGTTATCGTGCAGGCTTCAGCAGGTGCCCGAAAGTATGCGGGCCCTAACTTCCTGCGACATCTTATTCTGGCGGCGGTTGAAGAATTCCCTGATATCCCTGTAGTTATGCATCAGGACCATGGCGCGTCGCCCGCAGTCTGCCAGCAGAGTATTCAGATGGGTTTTTCCTCCGTCATGATGGATGGTTCTCTGCTGGAAGATCAAAAAACCCCGGCTGAGTACGAGTACAACATTGACGTCACCCGGCGCACCGTTGAGATGGCGCATGCCTGTGGTGTCACCGTTGAAGGGGAGCTGGGTTGTCTTGGCTCGCTTGAAACCGGTGAAGCTGGTGAAGAGGATGGCGTGGGTGCCGTGGGTACGCTCTCCATGGACCAACTCCTCACGGACCCCGAGCAGGCCAGTGACTTTGTGTCCAAAACTAACTGCGATGCGCTGGCAATCGCCATTGGCACGAGTCATGGTGCTTATAAGTTCTCGCGACCTCCGACAGGTGACATTCTGGCCATTGACCGGATCAGGGCAATTCATGAAGCATGCCCTAACACTCACCTGGTGATGCATGGGTCTTCCAGTGTCCCGCAGGATTGGCTCAAGATCATTAACGAGAACGGTGGTGAAATCCCCGAGACCTATGGTGTGCCTGTGGAAGAAATCCAGGAAGGCATCAAACATGGCGTTCGTAAGGTCAATATTGATACGGACCTGCGCCTCGCTTCTACCGGTAGCATTCGAAAATTTCTGAGTGATAATCGCGCGGAATTTGACCCGCGTAAATATCTTGCCGAGTCGCAGAAGGCGATGCGCGATATTGTGATCGCGCGCTATGAGGCGTTCGGCACCGCGGGCAATGCCTCAAAGATCAAACCGATTTCTCTGGATGATATGTCTGCCCGTTATCGAAGTGGGGAACTGGATCAGAAAGCAGCCTGACGCTTTTTATCTATGAGTCGATCCGTACTGCAGCGACTGACGGATATCTTTGGTGACAGGTATGTCTCCACAGACCGGCAGGATCTGCAGACTTACGGATTGGATTGGACGCGGTTCCTCGAACCTGATCCGCTCGCAGTAGTTTTCCCCAGACGCGCTGAGCAATTGGTTGCCTTGATTGTGCTCGCAAGAGACCAGGGTTTGGGATTGGTGCCCTCCGGCGGTCGCACCGGTCTGTCTGCCGGCGCCTGCGCCACCAACGGCGAGATTGTCGTCTCCTTCGATAAAATGAACACCCTGCTCGCGTATCACGAATCTGAAGCAACGGTGACCGTGCAAGCGGGCATGGTCACGGCAGCACTGCAACAGTTTGCTGTCTCGAAACAGCTATTTTATCCGGTCGATTTCGCTGCCAGCGGTGCCAGTCAGATCGGTGGCAATATCGCGACCAATGCCGGGGGCATCCGGGTTATCCGCTACGGCATGACGAGAGATCAAGTGCTTGGGCTCAAGGTTGTTACCGGCACCGGTGAAATTCTGAATCTAAATCGGGGTCTGGTTAAAAATAATACGGGTTATGACCTGCGGCATCTCTTTATTGGGAGCGAAGGTACGCTTGGTTTTATCGTAGAAGCGACTATTCAGCTGGGGCCACCGCCGCCGCCACGCAAGGTGATTCTTCTGGCGATTCGCAGCATGTCGGACTGTTTGTCTATTCTGACGACCTTCCGAAGCCGCGTTCAGTTATCCGCATTTGAGTTTTTTTCTGACCTTGCGCTAAAACATGTGTTGGCGCACACGGGGCTGGAATCACCTTTCAGTCAAAGCGCAGATTTTTATGTGTTACTTGAGTGTGACGATACCGACGAACAAGCTTATACACAGGCTTTTGAACACTGCGTTTCTGCGGGCTGGGTAACTGATGGCATCGTCTCTACCAGCGGTAAACAGGCACAAACGCTCTGGCAGTATCGCGAGCGTATCTCCGAAGCCATTACACCGCGCACGCCCTATAAGAATGACATTGCCGTTACGATCAGTCGCGTTCCCGAATTCCTGAACGAAATAGATGCGCTCGTTCGCGCTCGCTACCCATCGTTCGAGATTGTCTGGTTCGGGCATATCGGCGATGGCAATGTGCATCTCAATATTTTGAAACCTGAAGACTGGGAACCTGCGCGCTTCAAAGCAGAATGTGAGCGAGTCAGCGAGGAAGTACTTGGCCTGGTGGCAGGTTATGAAGGCAGCATCTCAGCGGAGCATGGCATCGGATTGTTGAAGCAAAAGCAGCTGGGTTTCTCCAGGTCTGAAGCTGAGATTCAGGCGCTGCGTGGCATCAAGCAGGTGTTTGATCCCGATGGGATTATGAATCCCGGCAAAGTTGTTTAAATACTTACATTCCGAGGGATTGGCGCTTTTGTTTCTTCCGCTGTGGTTTTGCTGGATGATGGTACTCAACAACAAGGAAATCACATGCAACGAGTTATTGAAAACACCTGCCTACTGATTGGCCGTTTCTTACTTGGCGTCTACTTCATCCTGCCCGGTATCAGTAAAATCACGGGTTACGAGGGTACTGTCGCCTACATGGAAGCACACAACGTGCCGATGATTTCGGTGTTACTGCCGTTGACGATTGTGATGCAGATAGCTCTTGGTGCCGCACTTATCGTCGGGTTCAGAGGCAAGCTTGCGGGGTTTTTTCTGGCTGGCCTGACGCTTGTGATCAACATCTATATGCATAATTTCTGGGACCTTGCAGAGGGTCTTGAGCGTAACCATGAAACCCAGAACTTTTTCAAAAACATGGGTATTACGGCCGGGCTGTTAATGGTCGCCGCACTGGGAACTGGCAGACTCAGTCTTGATCAATATCTTGTGAAACGCGCGTCTGACACCTAGCAAGGGTGCGGCTGAAACAGACCTCGCTAGAGCGTGATTTCGGCAACGCCGTCAGTTGAGCCAACCAGCAGAACATCGGCTGGTCGTTTCGCAAAGAGGCCCTGGGTCACCACGCCGGTTAGCGCGTTTATCGCATCTTCCATGCCGCTGGGGTCGGTGATGCTGAGCCCGTGTACGTCCAGGATGATGTTGCCGTTATCGGTGACAAACCCTTCCCGGTAAACGGGCTGACCGCCGAGGCCGAAGAGCTTTCTGGCGACAGCGGAGCGCGCCATTGGAATAACCTCGACGGGTAACGGATAGTTTCCCAGGACGTCTACCTGTTTGCTCTCATCGACGATGCAGACAAATTTCCGGGCGACTGAGGCAACAATTTTTTCCCTGGTCAGTGCACCGCCACCACCTTTGATCAACTCGAGGTTGGGATTAACTTCATCAGCGCCATCAACGTACACGACCAGTTCGTTCACATCGTTGAGATCGTAGACATCGATGCCGTGCCCTTTAAGTCGTTCCGCCGTCGCTTCTGAGCTGGCGACAGCCGCCTCAAAGTCATCCTTCATGTCAGCTAATGCGTCGATAAAACGATTTGCGGTTGATCCTGTGCCAACACCCACGACAGCGGTGCTGTTCAGTAACGGTCTGATGTATTCTGCAGCCTTGTCACCAACCGCTTTTTTAAGTTCGTCCTGATTCATGGCTTTCCTGATTTGTTCTTAACGCTTTGATAATTCTAATGATCGTTGTCTCTAACGGCAGCTTTTTTAAACCCTCTGTTCTACCAAAACGCGCCATGGCTTCGTCCTTCGTTGGACACCTCGTTCTTTGTTGGCAAGTGTCAGCTAACACCATGCATGGGTGTAGCGCTAAGATGCATGCATGGAAAAGTATGTTAAAAAAATTCTCGAAGCGAATGTCTACGACGTGGCGGAAGAAACGCCGCTGGAGCTGGCGCCGATTTTGTCAAAACGGTTAGGCGTTAATGTCTTGCTTAAGCGCGAGGACCTGCAACCGGTTTTCAGTTTTAAGATTCGTGGGGCTTACAACCGGATCAGCCAACTTACACCGACACAGCGTGAACGCGGTGTCGTTACGGCTTCTGCGGGTAATCATGCCCAGGGTGTGGCGCTGGCGGCAACGCGCCTTGGAATCGCCTCGCGTATCGTCATGGGTGAGAACACACCCAGCATCAAGGTTAATGCGGTCAAAGCTTACGGCGGCAGGGTCATTCTGCACGGAGATTCTTACGACGAGGCAGCAGCCCATGCTCGAGAACTTTCCGAAAAACACCGCTATACCTATATACATCCTTTTGACGATGCGGACGTCATTGCCGGACAAGGAACCATTGGCATGGAGATCCTGCGGCAAAGTCCTGAAACGCTCGATGCGATTTATGTTCCGGTGGGTGGCGGCGGCTTGATCGGGGGTGTTGGTGCTTTTGTTAAATACCTGCACCCGGAATGCCGCATCATTGGCGTTGAATGTGAAGGCTCGGCAGGAATGGCCGCCGCGTTGAAGGCCGGTCGTCGGGTAACACTGAAAGCAGAAGATCTTGATCAGTTTGCGGATGGAACAGCGGTGCGCCAGGTCGGCAAGGAAACCTTTGCGCTTGCCAAAAAAGTCATTGATGAAGTTGTGACAGTGTCCGTTGATGAAATCTGTGCTGCGATCAAGGATGTGTTCGAAGACACCCGCGTGATTGCTGAGCCTTCCGGTGTGCTTTCGGTTGCCGGTCTGAAAAAACACGCCAGCGCTGGCGACCGGGTCGCGGCCATTGTTTCCGGTGCCAATGTAAATTTCGATCGACTCCGACATATTTCTGAGCGTACCGAAGTTGGTGAACACCGGGAGATATTGCTTGGCGTTACCATTCCTGAAGCGCCCGGCAGTTTTTTGAAGTTCTGTTCAGCGATAGGCAAGCGCAGCATTACAGAATTCAACTATCGCTATAGTGCTGAAGGGGCTGCGCACGTTTTAGTCGGTATACAGACCTCGCCCAACGAGAACAGAGAGACATTGATCGATAAGCTGAGCCGTCGCTATGAGGTTGTGGATTTGTCAGAGAACGAGGTAGCCGTGCTGCATATTCGACATATGGTCGGTGGTGTCGCCAGCATTGCCGGCGAAAAGCTGTTTCGGTTTGAGTTTCCCGAGAAGCCTGGTGCGCTGCTGAAGTTTTTATCTGTGCTCGGCAATGACTTCAACATTTCTATGTTTCACTACCGTAACCATGGCGCGGCGTTTGGTCGGGTGCTTGTTGGTATTGAGATTCCCGATAATGATATGAAGGGGTTTCTGAAGCGACTGGGCACACTTGGTTACCGCTTCTGGAACGAATCCGGTAACCCCGCCTATCTCAAATTTCTCAGTGTTTAATTGTTGTCTGCGTGAAACTGTCGGTACTCTTCTTCAAAGGCGAACAGACCGGGATCCTTGATCCGGTCCACGTACAGCACCCCGTCGAGATGATCAAATTCATGCTGAAACACGGTCGCCAGAAACCCCTGTGCCTCGATGCTTTTTTGGTCACCCGTCGCCGACAGGTAATCAACCCTGATGAGTTGGGGACGTTCAACGTATCCCATCATGCCGGGTACTGACAGGCAGCCTTCCCAATAACCTTTCTCGTCGCCATCAAGTGGCGTAATGCTTGGATTCACATAGACCTCGAAAGGCGCTCTCTCGAGCGTACCGTAGCGGGTTTCGGTCTGTTCTATCTCGATCACGGCGATGCGATAACCGACGTCAATCTGCGGTGCGGCCAGGCCAATACCGCCATAGGCATGCAGGGTTTCGCGCATGTCCTCAATCAGTTCGATAAACTCATCAGAGCCGATACTTGCTGTGGGATAATCCACCGCCGGGATCCGCAGGTTAGGGTGACCCATTCGGATTACTTTTCTTATCGCCATCACTCTCTCCTGTCAATAGGTAAGCGCTCGCTTACCTCAAACATTTTTATCTATAGGCACTCTGCGGTGTAATTATGTTTTTCACCATTGAGGAGTGTTTTACTTACGCCCTTTGATCTGGCCCATTATCGACGAGTACCCTGCCAGTTTCGAGTGGCTGTCAGACCTGGCGAGAGGTCGGGCGCCGTTCGATAATGCCGGCCTCGGTTGCAATCGCAGCCATTGGCACGTCATGGGGTGCAGGGTCAAAGTCAGCCTGCTGACAACTGAACGCCAGTCCGAGGAGTGTAGTTTTTTTGACGCCCGCTTTAGCAAATGCGCGATCATAGTAACCCGCGCCCATTCCGATCCGGTCACAACGTCCGTTGTAGCCAACGAGCGGCACACACACCAGGGGCAGTTGATCGCCCCGCACACATTCGCCAATTGGCACATCGGGTTCAGGAATCCCAAATCGATTCACCTTCATTCGTGTGGTGTCAGGTTGGTAGTGTGCGAACAACATTGCCGGCGTGCGGATGTTGTTGCCGGGTAGGACGGGTAAATAGAGTTGCTTGTTTTGTTCGTGAGCGATCGCTATCAGCGGCCGGGTATCAACTTCTTCGGGTAGTGAAGCATACACGGCGATTTGCTTTGCGCGGATGTAAGGCAGGTATCGGCTGATCAATTGTGCGATTTGTTCTGAATCTTTCCGATGGACGTCAGGCGAGAGATCTTTTCGGCGGGCGCGAAGTTGTTGGCGCAGGATGCTGGATTCGCTGATGGCGGTAGCCGATGGTTGTTCATTGGCAGACATATCGTCCTCCAGAATAAGTTCCCCAAGTTGCCGCTGTTCGGATAGGCCCTTGAACCCAGCGGTTCAAGGCGGTGGTCTCCTTATGGCCGTAGGCGTTCCGCTGAACGGACATGCACATGGTTCATGAAAAAAGACCTCCTGGGTGTCGCATAAAGGGTCGAGGACATATCGACTGGCAAACAACCCAGGGAACACAAGGGAGTATAACGGCTACGTTGCTGGACAAAAACTGAAAAGCGCCCGTTCTCTGACTTTAGGCGCTAAGATTCGGGCTTGAGGCGTGCGAGCGCTGAGTCCAGTTTCTCGGCCAGATTAGCGAGATCCTGCTCCTGACCCGATAGGCGTGACACAATCTCACTCTGTTTGTTATCCAGTTCGCTGGTCTTTTCGGACTCTGCCAGCAAGTCGTTTGTGAGGTTCAGCGCCGCCATAACGGCGAGTCGGTCCAGACCGATCACGTTGCTGTTGTCCCGCATCTCGCGCATTTTCTGGTCCAGATATGCTGCTGAACGTTGCAACGCTGCCACTTCGTTTGCAGCGCAGCTGACTTGATAGTCCTTGTCGAGAATGGAAACACGAACGGTTTTAGCGTCGGACATGTCAGTCTTGCTCCAACGATTTTAAACGCATGATCATGGCCTCAATCTTTGCCTTGGCCATGTCATTTTTTTCCAGTAGCCGGGTCCGCTCCTGAATCCATGAATCACGATCAGCCTGCAGTGAGGACTGTTTTCTTTCCAGTTCATCACAGAGCGCAATGAGCTCGTCTATTCGTTTTTCAAGGGTCGCAATATCCACAGGGCAGTCTTTGCTGTCAGGTCGGACTAGACTATAAAGCCCATCAATCCTGTTGTTCAAGCAGAGTTCGAGTAAAATTCAGGCCTTAACAGGAATGCCTATGTCTTTGTATCAGCATTACGACGACCAATTGTCGTCCCATGGAATCGAATTACATCCATCCGAGCTTCACGGCTTGCTGATTGGTTACCTCTGCGCCGTCAAGGGTGGCGCAGCGAAAAACCAACGTCAGGCCATTTATCGTGCATGGATCGGCGATGAGGTGCCGGCCGGACTTGCTGAACTTCTGGAAGCCTCCTTTGCCTCGGCGATGGAGAATCTTGACGAGTTTGCAGATTTTGATTTTACCCTGCTGATTCCGGGTGATGATGTCTCGATTGCAGAACGGGCCAGGGGTGTTGGTGCCTGGTGCGGCGGGTTTCTTGCCGGATTTGGTGAGTCTGGTCGTCAGTTGGACCCTGACAAAGACGCCGAGGTCAGTGAGGCCATGTCTGATCTGGCAAAGATCGCCGGCATGACAGACGAGGTGCCCGATAGCGAAGAGAACGAAGCGGACCTGATGGAGATCGTTGAGTTTGTGCGGATCAGTGCCCTGCTCATTTTTGCGGCTTCTGAAGTGCGAGGAGCACACTAGCGTTGGCGCCACGAAAGCCGAAACACGCGCGCAAAAAAATTGCGCCGATCGAATACCGGCGACGGCGCAAAGAACTGGCAGCACTGATGGAGGAAAACAGTATCGCCATCGTGCCCGGCGCGCGCCAGAAAACCCGGAATGGCGATGTGCACTATCTCTTTCGGCAGGATAGCGACTTTCATTACCTGACAGGCTTTGATGAGCCTGATGCAGTTTTTGTGTTAATCCCAGGCAGAGTGCATGGCGAGTCGCTGTTGTTCTGTCGTGAGCGGGATTCAGAGCAGGAACGCTGGCACGGCAGTATCAGTGGTCCGGAGCGGGCGATGGCCAGGTTTGCGATGGACGATGCTTTCCCGATATCTGATATCGACGACATCCTGCCGGGACTGATTGAAGGTCGCTCGAGGCTCTATTACGCCATGGGGGTTGAACGGGACTTTGATCGTCAGATTATTGACTGGGTTCAAAAGATCGGTCGCAGCGGTCATCTGGGCGCTGCGCCGCCCGGCGAGTTTGTGCAACTCGAGCATTACCTTCACGAACTCCGGTTGTTCAAAAGCGCGGGCGAAATCGAACTGATGAAATTTGCTGCCAAAGCAACCTGCGAAGCGCACCGTCGTGTCATGCAAAACACCCGACCAGGGATGATGGAGTATGAAATCGAAGCCGCGCTGAACCATGAGTTCAGTCACCATGGTGCGCGCTCGCCCGCTTATCCTGCGATTGTTGGCGGCGGCGCGAACGCCTGCGTGCTGCACTACATTGCCAACGACGATGTGCTCAAGGATGGCGACCTGGTGCTGATAGATGCCGGTGGGGAGTATCAGAATTATGCCTGTGATCTTACCCGGACGTTTCCGGTGAACGGGTGTTTTTCGTCTGCTCAGGCTGAGATTTATGAGATAGTGCTGGGCGCGCATCTCGCCGCTATTGCAGAGGTTCAACCAGGCAATACCTGGAACAATCCCCATGCCGCCGCGGTCCAAAAGTTGACTCAAGGTTTGATTGACCTGGGCGTCTTGCAGGGTGATCTGGCATCGCTGATCGCTGCGGAGGCTTATCTGCCCTATTGCGCCAGGCGCACCGGGCATTGGCTGGGGCTGGATGTACATGATGTGGGTGACTATCAGGTGAATGGTCAATGGCGTGTATTTGAAGAAGGCATGGTAACGACTATCGAGCCCGGTCTTTATTTCGCGGAGGATATGATGGAAGTCCCAGCCTCCTACCGGGGCATCGGCGTTCGGATAGAAGATGACGTGCTGGTCACAAGAGATGGCCATGATGTCTTAACCGCCGATGTGCCGAGATCAATCAAAGAAATAGAAGCACTAATGGCAGGAGCAAAGGATGCCTGAAATAGCGGTAGTTGGCGGCGGCTTTGTTGGCCTTGGTTTCGCGCTGGCGGCAGGCAAGCGGGGTTTTGACGTTGTTGTTTATGATCGTGCGCCGCCCCCACTGGAACCCCAAACACCTGGCTCCAATGTCATCGCCCTGAATAGCCGTTCCCGCGAATTTCTGTCGTCCATCGATGCGATGTCGGGTATTCCCGAGTACCTGATCACACCGTATCAGGCCATGACGGTGATTGACGGCGAAGGCACAGGCCAGATCACGTTTACGGCGCAGGATGCTGGCATGGCTGAACTCGGGCATATCGTTGATCAGGCGGCCCTGCGCTGGCGTCTTGCGCAGGCGGCAGAAGACAGGGTTACCGTTAACTGGGAGACCGAGGCTGATCTAGCAGATATCGATGCTGAACTGCTTGTGGCCGCGGATGGAACCCATTCCGTGACCCGCGAGAAGCTTGGCTTCAAGAAGCTGGGCTACCGCTATGATCAGCGGGCAACGGTCTGTACGGTTAAGTGCGCTGATCGCCATCAGGCGACGGCCTGCCAGTGGTTTCTGGCGCATGGACCCCTGGCGTTATTACCTTTGGCTGAACCGAACACAGTGGCGGTTATCTGGTCGCATACGGAAGATTTGTCTGCGCTGGATGCGTCTGCGTTTCTGGATCAGCTTGATGCGGCAACAGAGGGCATGCGAGGCAGCTTTTCTGAACTGGGTCCCAGATTCAGTTTTCCCCTGCAGCAACAGGCGGCGGTATCCTATGTCAAACCAGGTGCTGCGCTGCTTGGTGATGCCGCACACACGATTCATCCGCTGGCTGGTCAGGGCGCCAATCTTGGATTTGCGGACGCCGAATGTCTGGCGCGAGAACTGGGTATGGCCCGGATCGAAGGTCAACGTCCTGGAGCGCTTGGTGCCCTGAAAAGATTTGAACGGACACGAATGCTGGAAAACCGGTCTGCTGCGCTTGCGATGGAAGGTTTTCATCGGCTTTTTACCTCGGATTCACCCGTGATCGGATTGCTTCGAAGCAAAGGGTTAGGCTTCGTCCATGAAAATAAGGTACTAAAGCGCCTGGCAGTTAGTGTCGCGGCTGGTGGAGTTTAGTAGAATACGCCGCTTTGCACGCCGTGAAGTCCAATGGGTTATCGAACGCCTTTGTATGAAAATCATGTTGCCCTAGACGCCAGGATCGTTGATTTTGGCGGCTGGGATATGCCCGTCCATTATGGTTCCCAGCTCGAAGAGCATCATGCGGTCAGGGCGCTCGCAGGTGTCTTTGACGTTTCACACATGACAGTCGTTGAAGTCTTCGGTGCCGCTGGTGCTGCGCTGATGGACCGACTCCTGGCCAACGATTTCGGTCGACTCACAAGGCCCGGGCAAGCCATGTACTCGGCCATGTTGAATGCTGATGGTGGCGTGCTGGATGATCTGATCGTTTATCACACGACTGACCCGATTCTGGTGGTTGTAAACTGCGGGACCCGAGAGAAAGACCTGGCGTGGATGCGTGAGGTTGCTGCGGACTTCGATTGTGAAATTCGGCACCGCGACGATCTTGCTATTCTGGCGGTGCAGGGTCCGCAAGCTATCGACAAGACCAGGTCAGTTGTCAGCCAGGAAGACGCGACTGTCATTGATGAGCTGAAGGTTTTCCAGGGCGCGGCCGGGCACAGACAGGACTGGTTTATCGCCAGGACCGGTTATACCGGCGAGCGAGGCCTTGAAATTATCCTGCCCGCAGCGGACGTGGTGGACCTTTGGAACCAGTTACTCGCCGTCGGCGTCAAACCGATTGGTTTGGGTGCGAGAGACACCCTGCGCCTGGAAGCCGGGATGAATCTTTACGGCAGCGATATGGATGAGTCGGTTTCGCCGCTCGAATCAAATATGGCGAGCACCGTCATTCTGGCGCAACGTGATTTTATCGGCGCTGATGCACTAAGACAGCAACAGGCAGCGGGTGATCTGCGGCAGTTGGTGGGACTGGTGCTGGAAGGAAAAGGTGTGCTGCGATCGCACTATCCGGTATTCAGTGATGGTGAACGGGTCGGTGAAATTACGTCGGGCGCTTTTTCCCCAACCCTGCAGCGGGGTATTGCACTTGCGCGTGTTTCTGCCATCTCAGCCAATATGACGGTAGAAATCAGGAATAAGCAGCAGCCAGTGCAGTGCGTTGAGACACCCTTTGTCAGAAATGGTAAACAGGTTTACAAACCAAAAGAAATAACAAAATAAGTCGGAGAGACTGATATGGCCGAAGTTCCAAGTGATCTGAAATATCTAGCCACCCATGAGTGGGCGAGACTGGAAGACGACATCGTCATCGTAGGCATCTCGGATCACGCCCAGGATGCGCTGGGCGATGTGGTATTTGTTGAGTTGCCTGAAGCCGACGCGGCCTGCGCTGCTGGAGATGAAATTGCTGTCGTTGAATCCGTGAAAGCCGCGTCTGATATTTATGCCCCGGTCAGCGGTACGATCATCGCCACCAACGAAGCCCTGGAAGACGCGCCAGAACTGGTTAACGAATCACCCTACGGAGACGGCTGGTTTTTCAAGATTCGTCCCGATAACCCCGCAGACCTGGATAGCCTGCTGAGTCCGACGGACTATCAGGCGGTCTGCGAAGCAGAGGATCACTAAGCGCTTATGCCTTTTGTACCCCACACTTCTGCGGATGAGCGAAAAATGCTCGCCGCCATCGGCGTTACTTCGATAGAGACGCTGTTTGATGAAATCCCTGAAGACCTGCGCAGCGGAGAGCTCAACCAGACACCTGCTGGTATCAGTGAAATGGCGTTGCTCCGATTAATGAACGAGCGTGCCGCCAGTGATCAGGTGGCGCTTTCGTTTATTGGTGCCGGTGCTTACCAGCATCACATACCAGCTGCAGTCTGGGACCTCGTCGGTCGGGGTGAGTTTATGACAGCCTATACGCCCTATCAGGCGGAGGCGAGCCAGGGTACGTTGCAGCTCATTTATGAATTCCAGACGATGATGACTCGCTTGATGAAGCTCGATGTCGCCAATGCATCCGTTTACGACGGCGCGTCCGCGTTGGCCGAAGCGATGCTGATGGCCATTAGAGCTAACAAGAAAAGTAAGTCGCGAACCGTGTTGGTTGCCGGAGACCTGAACCCCTCATACCTGGCAGCTTGCGAGGCTATTGTAAGCAACCAGGGTCTGGAACTGGTCACGCTACCTTATGATGCCGTAAGTGGCACCGTGCAGGTTGCGGAGGTCGGCCAGGATTTTGCAGCGGTCGCGGTGAGCTATCCTAACTGTTTTGGTGGGTTGCCTGACGTGGATGCGCTGACCGATTGGGCGCACGAACGAGGCGCTTTGATGATCGGTGTCGTTAATCCGACAGCCATGGCACTCTTAAAGCCCCCGGGAGACTGGGGTGCGGCCGGTGCAGATATTGCTGTCGGTGAAGCACAGCCACTGGGGATTCCCGTTGCCTCCGGCGGACCCTACTGCGGGTTCATGTGTTGCAAGCAGGCGATTGTGCGGCAAATGCCTGGCAGGATTATTGGCAAGACCACAGACGTCGACGGGTTACCCGGTTTTGCCCTGACGCTGCAGGCCAGAGAGCAACATATCAGACGAGCCAAAGCGACCTCAAACATCTGTACCAACCAGGGTTTGTTAGTCACAGCTGCAACAATCTACCTGAGCCTGCTTGGCGATGAGGGGCTGCGCTCTGTTGCGCTTGCTTCTCATACAGGCCTCCAGGACCTGCTTTCGCAAGCGACAGCGATCGAGAATGTGCGACAGAAGTTTGCTGGTATGAACTTTCACGAAGCGGTGCTTGAGTTGCCGGTCAAAGCGAGCGTTGTGTTATCCGCGATGGCCGCAAAGGGAATTCTTGGTGGCTATGATCTCGGGCAGTGGTTTGCCGATCTTGATCATTGTGTCCTCGTCAACGTCACCGAAACCAAGACAGCGGCAGATCTTGCGAGATATGTCACTTGCCTGACAGAAACTCTGGAGGAATGTGCATGTTGATTTACGATTTATCCAGTGAAGGCAGGCGAGCAGCCGCACAGTATGAAAAACAAACGGAAATCCCCGCTTCGCTTCCGGCGGATCATATTCGTGAAACCCCGGCGGGGTTACCGGAGGTTTCTGAGTTGCAGGTTGTCAGACATTTTACAAATCTCTCCAAAAAGAATTTTTCTATCGATGGCCAGTTCTATCCCCTGGGCTCTTGCACAATGAAGTACAACCCCAGGGGCGCGCACAAAGCGGCCAGTATTCCTGCTTTTCTGGCGCGACATCCGCTGGCGCCGGAAGCCAATTCGCAGGGCTATTTAGCATGCCTGTACGAGCTTCAGGAATATCTGAAGGATGTTACCGGGATGCAGGCTGTGTCGCTGACCCCGATGGCGGGGGCCCAGGGTGAGTTCGCTGGTGTTGCCATGATTCGGGCCTATCATGAGAAGCGCGGCGATGTTGCGCGCAGTGAGATTCTGGTACCAAACGCTGCTCACGGCACCAATCCAGCAACGGCCGTGATGTGCGGTTACAAGGTGCGGGAAATTGAAGTAACCCCGGACGGAGACGTTGATCTTGATGCGTTGAAAGCTGCGGTTGGACCGCAGACTGCGGGTCTAATGATGACCAACCCGTCAACCTGCGGTGTGTTTGAACGAAGGATTCAGGAGATTGCGGCCGTCGTTCATGAAGCCGGTGGTTTGCTTTATTACGATGGTGCCAACCTTAATGCCATCTTGGGCAAGGTGAAGCCCGGAGATATGGGTTTTGATGTGCTACATATGAATCTGCACAAAACTTTCGCCACGCCTCATGGCGGCGGTGGACCGGGTGCGGGACCCGTAGGGGTCGGTGAAAGGCTCAAACCATTTCTGCCGACACCGGTTGTGGGTCACACGGAAGCGGGTTATCGCTGGCTGACCAAAGAAGATATTCCCGATACCATCGGCAGTCTGTCAGCATTTATGGGTAATGCTGGTATTTTGCTGCGGGCTTATGCTTATGCGCGTTTACTGGGCCGCGAGGGCATGCACCGGGTCGGCGAATATGCGACGTTAAATGCCAACTACATGGCGAAAGAATTAGAGAAGGCCGGCTTTACGCTGGCATACCCCCAGCGTCGTGCAACCCACGAATTCATTGTAACACTCTCTAAAGAAGCCAAAGAGCTGGGTGTCACCGCCATGGATTTTGCCAAGCGATTACTCGACTATGGATATCACGCTCCCACAACCTACTTTCCGCTGTTGATTCCTGAGTGCCTGCTGATTGAGCCGACGGAAACGGAGAGCCGTGAAGAGATAGACGGCTTTGTTGCCGCCATGGCGGCTATTCTGGAGGAAGCCAGGACTAACCCATCGCTGGTGACCGAGGCACCCCATACCATGCCGATCAAACGCCTGGATGACGTCAAAGCAGCAAGGGAGCTTGATCTTGCGCTAGCGCGTTGATGCTTGCTGGAATTCTTCAAACTGGTGCGACAGTGCTGCGCACAACAACAGCAGTCGAGTAAGCGTTGCTTCACTGTCGTCGTCAGATTGCACCAGAGCAATCGCTTCCTCAAGCGTGTCGTTGAGCGTAGCGGCTCTGGCAGCGTCCTGCTGATACAGGTGCCGATTCAGATCAACGGTGCCTGACAACAGCTCATGAATCGCGGTCAACTGCACACTGATGCTGCGGGTGTCTCGCTTTGCAAAGGGGCTGTGCTCACCGATCAGGTTGTAGTCAGAGAACATGGCGTTACAACGGTCATGCAACACCCTCAGTAGATCAGCATATTCGTACACCTGTGTGTCATCGTCCCTGGTCACCAGATGTCGGCGATATTGCATGATGTCCATCAGCAACAAATCGCCGGTTAACGTGATGAGTTTCCGTCTTCTTTCGGTGATGATGTCCTTGCCGGTTGTCACCGGGCGCATGTCTTCCAATGGTCGGGCGAAGGCGTAGTATTCCAGTACGTGAAAGCCCTGGGCGACTTCGGTTTTGTCGGTAATCTGATGTTGGTCCCTAATTGCCGCCGATGTTATTTGCAGCGTCTCGTCGAACACAATCCCGGATGTTGGATATCCCTCGATCGAATCAATGAATCCCGGCGCTATTGGCCAGCTATCGATAGTGCGCGTCCAGGGTTCTGCCAGAAGCAGCGAGGCGCTCAGGTAAGTCTCATGGGCATCAATCCAGCTTGTTTGCCATTGTTCTCGAGCCTTGTCATCCGGCGCCTCTAGAAATGCTCTGGTGTTGTTGACCAGATGAGTGGTACTGCTCACAACCGCTTCACTTTTGGCCAGCTGCCATGCTTGTAAGGCTTCTCCGAGCGCAACCGCATCAACTACAGGTTGTCCGCCGGGTTGCTCCTCGGTACCACAACCCAGATTAAAAAGAATGACGCCCGCAAGCAGCCAAAATCGCAGCGGGTGCATCTATGCGCGCAAGCTGATAATTCGCCAGCCTCTGGCGGTGGCGTGTTGCCGCAGCGTGTCGTCCGGGTCCACGGCAATGGGATGATCAACGCGTTCCAACAGGGGTAGGTCATTGTGAGAATCGGAGTAAAATGCCGCACCAGACATTGCGTGTCCGGTATCCTGCAGCCAGGCCATCAACCGGGTGACCTTGCCTTCACCGAAGCTGGGCACGCCGACGATTTCGCCCGTGTACTGGCCGTCGACGATTTCCGGGACAGGTGCAATCAGTGTCTCGATACCCAGAGCATCGACAATGGGCCGGGTTACAAACTCAATGGTAGAGGTAATGACCAGCAGGGTATCCCCCTTCTGCCGGTGTGATTCTATCAATGTCCTTGCCGGTTCGAGAATCCTGGGCTTGATGCGCTCTTCGAAGAAGCTGCTGCGGTGTTGCTCAAGAAAGGATTTGTCGTGGGCCGCCAGCACTGCGCAGGCGAATTTCAGATAGTTGTCGACATCCAGCCGTCCGGCTTTGTAGTCCTCATAGAAAGCGTCGTTCTGTCGGCGATGGTATTCGCTGTCAACCAATCCGTTGTCGCAAACATACTCGCCCCACTCATGATCACTATCTGTGGCAATCAGTGTTTCGTCGAGATCGAAAATGGCTAGCGGCATCGGGTCTGGTTCTCAATGTAAACGCGCAGTGTATCGCGTCCAGCTTGTTTGCTGAATGTTCGAGATTCAAGCACAATGATTTGCAATACGAATTAAAGGTCCAGGTACTTGATAGATGAAGACGGATACCGACCCAATGTAGGGATTATCGTTGCGAATGGTGAAGGGCAGGTGCTTTGGGCCAGGCGTGTTGGGCAAGATGCCTGGCAGTTCCCCCAGGGCGGCATAAAGACCAGTGAGTCCCCTGAAGAAGCGTTGTACAGAGAGCTTGAAGAAGAAGTCGGGCTTCAACCTGAACACGTGAAAATCGTTGGCACGACCCGAGGTTGGTTGCGGTACAAACTACCTAAACGACTGTTGCGTTCAAACAACTCTGCCTTTGTGGGTCAGAAGCAGAAGTGGTATCTCCTCAAGATGCTGGCGGATGATGACGCAGTGCAGTTCACCAGTTCAGAATCACCGGAGTTCGACCTGTGGCAATGGGTGAGCTACTGGTACCCGCTTGGCCAGGTGGTTACCTTCAAACAGGATGTTTACCGGAAAGCCATGAAAGAACTTGCGCCCTATCTCTCTAAATGTTTTGTGCGGTGAGCTGAATGCTCAACGTGCTGCGCAGTGTCATCCAGGAGGTCAACCGTGCCAGTGACCTGGCCAGTGTCCTGGATATTATTGTCGCGCGCGTCAAAGAGACGATGCAGACGGAAGTCTGCAGCATTTACCTCATGGATGAACGCGATCAGCAACTGGTATTCATGGCAACCCGGGGTCTTAATCTGGATGCGTTAGGCAAGGTCGCGATGGGTCTGAATGAAGGGCTGGTTGGATACGTGGCGGAGCGCGCTGAGCCGATTAACCTTGAGGATGCGCAAAACCATCCAAGAAACCGCTTTTTCGAAGAGATTGGTGAAGAGCCGTTTCACGCGTTCCTGGGTGTGCCCATCATTCACCATCGAAAAATACTTGGTGTGCTGGTTGTGCAACAGCAACAGACCCGACGGTTTGACGAAAGTGAAGAAGCGTTTCTGATTACCTTGTCTGCGCAGCTTGCTGGCGTTATAGCGCATGCTGAGGCAACCGGTGCACTCATGTTGCGGGATGAAGAGCACGGTGAATCTGCCAGGTTTACTGGCATGCAGGGTTCACCAGGGGTTGCCATTGGGACGGCCATTGTCAGCGTACCTGAGGCGGAACTACACAAGGTACCGTTTCGTCGCACCAATGATATTGAGGCGGAGATTGAGCTTTTTAAAGCTGCGATTCGTGCTACCCAGCAGGATATTTCTGACATTGCCAAACAACTTGCAGATCGTTTGCAGAAAGAAGAACTGGCATTGTTCGAAGCGTATCTACATATGCTGGATGACAGTGCCATATCCGGTGAGGTGATTTCCAGAATCCATGCAGGCGAATGGGCGCAAAGCGCCTTGCGGCAGGTGATTGGCTCTCACGTCGCAAAGTTCGAAGAGATGGAGGATGACTATCTTCGGGAACGAGGTGCCGATGTGCGGGACCTCGGGAATCGCGTTCTGGCAAACCTGCAGACCAAGGACACACGGCCACAACATTTTCCTGATGGAACTATCCTGGTAAGCCAGGAGTTGACGCCCGCTGACCTCGCACTGGTGCCGAGAGAGAAGCTGGCTGGGTTTGTTTCTGTTAAGGGCTCAGGAAAATCTCATGTCGCGATTCTTGCTGAAGCGATGGGTGTGCCGACCGTTATGGGGGTCGAGGATCTGCCAATAGAATTGCTGGACGAGAAGCCATTGATTATTGACGGCTTTGACGGTGTGGTGATTACCTACCCCAAAGAGGAAGAGATCCGTTATTACCAGCGCATTGCCGACGAGGAAGCAGCGCTGGTCAAAGGACTTGAGGTTTCCGGTGATCAACCGTGCCATACCCTCGATGGTCATCGTGTTCGCTTGTGGGTAAATACGGGTTTGATGACTGATGTCGCGCGCTCCCTGGATCGCGGCGCGGAAGGTGTTGGCCTTTATCGCACGGAAGTGCATTTCATGATGAATGACCGGTTTCCGACTGAAGAAGAGCAGTACACGATCTACCGCGAGCACTTGCGGGCGTTTGCGCCACGTCCGGTGACCATGAGGACCCTGGATATTGGTGGTGACAAGGCGCTTTCCTACTTTCCTATTGCAGAAGCTAACCCTTTTCTTGGCTGGCGGGGCATCCGGGTGACCCTCGATCATCCAGAGATTTTCCTGGCGCAGGTTCGTGCCATGATCCGGGCCAACGAGGGGATCGACTCGGAACTCAGGATCATGCTACCGATGGTAAGCAGCACTGCAGAAATTGATGAAGCGCAACATCTCATCAGTCGGTGCTATCGGGAAATTATCGAAGAAGGCGTGCAGGTCGAAATGCCCGATGTGGGCGTCATGATAGAAGTGCCTGCCGCAGTCTATCAGGCCCGGGATATCATCAAACGGGTCGACTTTCTGTCTGTTGGCAGCAATGACCTCATCCAATATATGCTGGCCGTTGATCGCAACAACGCTCAGGTGGCTGAACTCTACCAGGAGTTTCATCCCGCAGTACTCGGGGCCCTTAACCATGTGGTCCAGGCGGCCCATGCAGAGAATAAGGGGATTGGAATCTGTGGTGAGATGGCGGGAAACCCCTCTGCGGCGGTGCTGCTGGCGGCCATGGGCTTCAACGTGCTGTCAATGAACTCGACCAGTCTGGTCATGGTGAAGCACGCGTTATCAAACTTCGAATTGTCGCATGCGAAGGAGATGCTAAGCACTGTCCTGAAGATGGATAACGCCTATCTCATCAGAAACTATGTTGATGAGGAAATGCGCAAAGCCGGACTGGGCAATATCGTCAGAAGTCGTCGATACGCTTAAACGCGTAATGATTGCTTGCCTCAGGTTTCCCTGCGGGGCCAAAATTTCGCTCTTCGAAGTACACTTCGCCGGCGGTGGAAACCATTACAACGGTTGCTGCTCGTGTTCCGTAGATGTCAGCTTCGATGAAGCTGTTGGAAAACATCCGGTCGTCACCAGTATCGAGAAGCAGCTCAAAAAGTGCCTGGGGAAGGTCCTGCCGTTGCTCGCTAACGATTTCCTTGAGTTTTAACTTACCCTCGATGACTTTTGGCCAGTCGCAGTCCAGCAGCTGATTGCTCAGACCGTAGAATCCTTGCTTCAGTTCCCGGGGTCCCCTGCCACGATTGCCGAAGTAGTAGGTGCTGTTTGTATCGGAAGCGATCAGGTTAAAACCGCGATATTCGGTTGCCTGGCCAGCAACTTCGGTAACGTACCGGGATGCCGCTGGCCTGTCCCGAAGAAAATCCAGAGGAAGCTCACCGCGTGATCGTGGTGGATCAATACTCGGTTCTGGATCATCGGCGCTTTGCTTGAAGTTGGTGACTGCCGCGAAACAGCCGGCACGGTTAACGCCCAGCCAGGTCCCACCAGCATCGATATCGCGTCCAGCTAAGATATTAGGATCGGATGCCCAGAAAGCCGCAGCCTCTGTGGGTCTGGCGTAGAGCTCGTCCCGGTTCGCCGCGACGATCAGGCGATGCTCTGGCGAGGGGTTGACCGCGAATAAAATCAAGCACATCTGGAGACCCGCCTGGTGTTATGTCTGGAAAGAAGAGCCGCGAGTTTATCAGACGCCGTGTATGTCGGATAATGGCGGTTTCCTCAGGAATGCACCGCATGTGGCACTACCCTCAAATCGATCCCGTGGCGATCAGTTTTGGTCCTATAAGTATTTACTGGTATGCGATCAGTTACCTTGTTGGCATTGGTTTGGTCTGGATGACGCTGAAGTACCGGGTTCGCGCCTATGGTCTTAGTCTGACCGATGATGATCTGGCTGATGCCATATTTTATGGCGTACTGGGAATGCTGCTTGGCGGGCGTTTTGGTTACATGTTCTTCTATGGCCTCGAAAACCTCCAGGCAGATCCTTTATCCATTGTCAGGGTCTGGGAAGGTGGTATGTCCTTCCATGGGGGGTTGATCGGCGTAGCAATCGGGGTTGCTGTGTTTGCACGAAAAAAAGGCTGCAGCCTGTTTGATATCACTGACGCGTTTGCGCCTTCGATTCCGCTTGCACTTGGCTGTGGCCGGATTGGTAATTTTATCAATGCGGAACTGCCGGGTCGGGTGACAGACGTTTCCTGGGCGGTTGTCTACCCCGGAGAAGCTGTTGCCCGCCATCCATCGAGCTTGTACCAGGCGCTGTTGGAAGGTCCGGTGCTCTTCGTATTGCTTTGGCTTTTTGCGATGAAGCCCCGGCCGTTGATGGCAGTCTCCGGTATGTTTTTGATCGGTTATGGTAGTCTGCGCATCTTCTCAGAGTTCTTCCGTGAACCGGATGGCCACATCGGCTTTGTGCTGCTTGACTGGGTAACGACAGGCCAATTGTTGTCCTTACCGATGTTGTTGCTCGGCCTGGGATTGGTAGGCTACAGCTATTTAAATCAACAGAAGGTGAGTAAGTTATGATCATCAAACCTCGAATCAGGGGCTTCCTGTGTACCACAGCACACCCAGCCGGTTGCGCTGCAGATGTTGAACAACAGATTGCCCATGTTCGCGCTCAATCCGGCAGTGAGGAGACTCGGTCGGCTGGCCCTAAACGTGTTCTTATTATTGGCGCCTCCGGTGGCTACGGACTGGCCTCACGTATCAGTGCGGCGTTTGGTTACGGTGCTCAAACGATTGGTGTTTTCTTTGAACGTCCGGCGGCGGGTAATCGCACGGCTTCCCCTGGCTGGTACAAGACCGCAGCGTTCACGGAAAGCGCGAAACAAGCGGGTTTGTACACAGCCAACATAAATGGTGATGCTTTTTCCGCTGAGATTAAGCAGGCGACCTGCGATTTGATTGAAAAAGACCTTGGTCAGGTTGACCTGGTGGTTTACTCACTAGCGGCACCGGCAAGGCAGTTACCGGATGGTTCTGTTGTGCGTTCAACCTTGAAGCCGATTGGCGAACCGTTTGAAGGACAAACGATCGATTTTAACAGCGGTGAATTGAAACCTGTTTCTCTGGAGCCTGCGAACGAGGAAGAAGTCAGCGATACAGTTAAAGTGATGGGTGGGGAAGATTGGGAGCTTTGGATCGAGGCTTTAGCTGAGCGGGGACTGCTCGCGCCGGGTGCTGTGACGACCAATTACACCTATCTGGGTAGCAAGATTACCTGGCCTATCTACCACCATGGCACGATTGGCAAAGCGAAAGAGGATCTTGATCGCGCCGCAAAAGCACTGCAGGCACCTATGGCGAGTGTCGATGGCAAGGCCTATGTGGTCGTCATGAAAGGGCTGGTGACACAGGCAGCTTCAGCGATCCCGGGGATGTCTATTTATCTGTCGTTGCTATTCAAGGCAATGAAAAGTGCGGGGACCCACGAAGGTTGTATTGAACAGACCACTCGCTTCTACAATACCCAACTCTATGGTGACGGTGAGCTGCGACTGGATGAGGGTGGCAGGATTCGCATGGATGAGCTGGAGCTTACTCCTGAGATCCAGCAGTTTGTTGCCGATAACTGGGCCAAGGTCAGTGCCGAGAACCTTGACGACTTGACGGATTTTGTCGGATATCGACAGGCGTTTCTGGAGCTGCATGGATTTGAGGTGCCCGGAACCGACTATGATGCAGACGTTGACCCGGAAGTAGCGATTGAATTGCAGGCAGGCGAAGCCTGAAGATGCTGACGAACTGATGGGGTGATGGCCGGCATCCGGGCTGTCAGGTTTAAGGCAGCATGGGCGGATGGCGTTATCACATCTTGCAGCGGTTACGCATGAACCGCGCACCTTTGGTTACATGTTAGCCAGCTTGCTGTTGGCGACATTGGTAGACCCTTCAGCCTATGTCTATGGCTGGATGGTTCTGCTGCTATTTTTGCCGCCCATGCTCCGATGGTTATTGGGTCGTGTTGCAGGTTACCTCTCCCCACTAGGCATCATGGCCTTTGACGGGATTGTTGTTGGCCTGCTCGTGAGTCTGGTCGGATTCAATCTTGAAGCCAGTGTTGTGCTCTTGTCGTTGTTGTCGATCAGCGCGTTGATCGTTGGTGGCATAGGGATTCTGGTGACGCTTCTCCCTATTGTCCTGGTTGCTTCGCTGGCGGGCGTGTTGCTGCACCCGCAGCAGTTTATCGGGGACGAGTCCTTTTACTTCGTCAGCTTTGCCTGCCTGCTCAGTTATATCGTGTTCGTTGGGCTGCTGGTCCACAAGGAAACCGAGCGACTCAACATTGAACGCAATGCTGCCTGGCGAGAACTGCAGGCGCTGGTTATCGACCGTCACTGGCTCGCCTCTTTTGTCCCGAAGCAACTTTCCGAGTCTCGATCGTCTGCCGAGCAGAGCCTGCCACCACAGCGTCGTCGTCAATTGTGTGTACTGTTCGCAGATATTCAGGGCTTTACACGGCTTATGGATACCGTGGATGAATCCGTGGTTGCGGATTTTCTGAATCGCTATTTCTCCTGTATGTCTGAGATCGCCGATGGCGCAGGCGCGACCCTGGACAAGTTTATTGGTGATGGTCTTATGGTGTTCTTTGGCGATCCCCTGACACAGGGCGTTCGGCAAGACGCCGAGTCATGTGTTGCGCTGGCACTTCATATGCAACAGGCCTTCGCAATGCTGAGCGAGCGAACAGCGAGGGAAAAATCACGGGCATATGGTCAAGCGGATGCCTTTTCAGGTCTGGCACTGCGGGTAGGTATCCACGCCGGTTATTGCCTGGTGGGCGATTTTGGTTGTGACGCCCGGCGCAACTATACGGCCTTGGGTGGCACCGTTAATCTGGCCAGCAGGCTTGAAGCGGCAGCGCTGCCAGGGGAAATCCTGATTTCGGACGATACCAGGCAGCTGGTCGCCGGCGCCGTCCAGGTGTTGCCGAGAGGGACGAGAAACCTTAAGGGCATCAGGCGACCGGTTAAAGTCTTTGCTGCGCAGGCGATGTCCAGAGACTGGCAGTCTGAAAGCATCAGACTCTTATCCTAGGTCATGTATAATGCGCGCTCTCTGAGATTGAGCGCCGATGAATTCCAATTTACAAGAGTCTGCTTTCCTGAAAGCTGCCCGGGGGGAACCCACCGATTACACGCCTGTCTGGTTAAACCGTCAGGCGGGTCGCTATATGAAGGAATACCATGCGAGTAAGGGTGATACGCCCAGCCTCGACTTTTTTAAGACACCGCATCTGGCGGCGGAAGTGACCTGTGACGCGCAGCGAATTCTTGGCGTCGATGCTGCCATCCTGTTTGCTGACCTGCTCCCTATTTTGGAACCGATGGGTCTCGAACTCGACTATCTGCCTGGCTTCGGCCCGAAGATAGCCAATCCCATACGGGAAAATGCAGCAATAGATGCACTCCAGGTATTACCCGCGGCTGAATCTATGCCTTACATCGGTGAAGCTATCGCATTGATTCGTCAGGAGTTGCCGGCAGATATCCCGTTGATTGGCTTCGGTGGTGCACCTTTCACCCTGGCTTCATACGCTATTGAGGGGCAGGGGTCGCGGAACTATATCCATGTCAAAAGCCTGATGGCCAGTGATCCGGGCGCGTTCGCCAGGGTCATGGAAAAGATGACGCTGACTGCGGTGGACTATCTGAACTACCAGATTGATCAGGGTGTGCAAGCCATACAGATTTTCGACAGCTGGGTAGGCTGTCTGTCCGTTGGTGACTATGAGAAGCATGTGCTTCGACATAGCAAAAAGCTCATCACTGAAATTTCAGGTCGAGTGCCGATCATTCATTTTGGTACCGGTAATCCCGCATTGTTGCCGCTGATGGCGGAAGCTGGAGGTGATGTGATGGCGCTGGACTGGCGTGCGCCGTTGACGTCAAGCTGGGATCAGATTGGCGTAAAAGCCGTGCAGGGAAATTTGGATCCGGTTGCGCTTTTTGGCACTGAGGCATCCGTGCTGCAGGCCGCAACGGAAATTCTGGACGAAGTGGGTCAGCGCCCGGGCCATATCTTCAATCTGGGACATGGCATCTTGCCAGAAACACCTGTTGAGAACGTCAAGGCGTTGGTGCGTCACGTCCAGGCATACAGCAGAACGATCAGATCGTCTTAACGAGCACGGCCGAGCCTCGAACACGGTTGTATTGTTCACGTCTTGCCTGTGGCAGCGCATCGGGAGACTGACTCTCGAAGCCTCGCTCCATGAACCAGTGAGTACTCTGCGTCGTCAGGACAAAAAGTTTTGCCAGCCCGGCGTGCTTCGCGCGGCGTTCGATAGCATCCAGCAGACGATCACCTCGATCGCCGTTGCGATAATCCGGGTGTGTCACCAGACAAGCCAGTTCACCGGCAGTATCAAAGACGTGTAACGCTGCGCAACTGATCACAAGACCATCACGCTCGATAACAATGAACTGGTCTATTTCTGATTCAATATGCTCGCGGGAGCGAGCGACCAGAATCCCCTGGGATTCAAGCGGACGGATGAGCCGCAGGATGCCGGGGACATCGTCGTTGACCGCCGCTCTGATCTGCTCATAGCTGTGACCCACAATCTGGGTACCGCATCCATCACGGGTGAACAGTTCTTCCAGCAAGGCCCCGTCAGCTTCATAACTGAGTACGTGGCATCGCTTAACACCCTGCTGGCAGGCCCGATTGCAGTGATCAAGTAAAGGTGACGCGGTGAGTGAGTCCTCAAGCGGCAGGCTGAGATCAATCTCGGTTATCAGTTCCCCGCGATCATCAAGCAGGCCGGCCTGATCTGTGAGATAGATGAGTTTATCGGCCGCCAGGGCACAGGCTGTTTCGCAGGCAACGGCCTCGGCGTTGAGATGGAAGGTTTCGCCTGCCGGAGAGAAGCCAATCGGTGGCATCAGCACAATAGCCCCGGCTTCAAGATGACGCTCGATGGCTGGTGCCTGGATTTTTCGAACCCGCCCCGCATGTTGATAGTCCATGCCGTCGACAATCCCAATTGGCTGTGCCTTGATGAAGTTGCCCGAGGTCGTCTGGATTTCTCGCCTTTGTGACGGCGACGCGGGCGAGCTGGCGCTGAATATGGCGGCCAGTTTATGACTGAGGCCCCCTAAGACCATGGAAACGCTGACGATTTGCTCATCCGAGGTAGCAGGGCCTCGCTGTCCTGTGATCCACTTCTCGCCAAGTATTTTGTCAATGGCTGGGTCGCCGTTGAAGACAAGTACCAGTTTGACACCCAGGGTATTGAGCAGGGCAAAGTCCGAGACAAGTTTCTCGAGCTTACTCGAGTCCATAGCGGCACCCGCCAGACAGACGACAAAGGTTCTGCCTCGGTGAGCATCGATATAGGGCGCTGAGTCCCGGAACCACTTGATGTGTTCTGCGTGAGAAGACACGCTGGTGCCCCCTTCCTAAATGGGCGGCGGATTATAAGCACTATTTGTGATGAGTGCGAGCCACTGCCCGGTCCCGCAATAGAGATCGGGCATCCTTTCAGCTATCAGGTTTACAGTGGGTCTCAATCGCCCGTCGTATCAGTTGGACAGCGGGTTCGATTTGTTCGAGCGGCAGGTACTCGTTCGGTTGGTGCGCCTGATTGATTGACCCGGGACCTATGACCACCGTATCCAGCGCCAGGTTCTTCAGATAGGGAGCCTCAGTGCCGAACGCCACGGTACCGCTGGGGTTACCAGCGTAGTTGGCGATTTCTTCAGCGAATTCAGAGCCAGAGTTATCGAAAGCGGGCACCGGAGAATGCAGCATCTCAAGGCTGCAGGTAAAGCCTTCGGGGGCCAGTCTTGCCATCAATTGGTCTTGCACATCGTCGGTGAAACCCGCCATATCCATTGACGGTAAATTGCGCAGATCGAAAGCCAGGTCTACGTGATCGCAGATTCGGTTTGGATTGTCGCCGCCATGGACACAGCCAAAATTCATCGTTGGAAAGCTCACGTCAAAGTGACTGTCCTGGTGGGTTTCCTGCATCGCGGCTCTGATACTCATGAGTTCGGCAAGGGCGCTCTGCATGCCTTCGATTGCATTGGATCCGAGCGAGGGGTCTGATGAGTGACCTGAGGTGCCTTCAATTCGCAGGTTCATCATCATGATGCCTTTGTGTTTTACGATGGGTCGCAGGTCCGTCGGTTCACCGATAATGGCGAATCCGGCGCCGTTCACGTCGTTCCGGGTCAGCTGTTTGGCACCGCACATGGATGATTCTTCGTCCGCGGTCGCCATAATGATCAGCGGTGCCTGGAGTTTGCTGTTCAGGTAGGGTCTTGCAGCTTCGATCGCAATCGCGAAGAAGCTTTTCATGTCGCAACTGCCCAGACCGTACCAGCGTTCTTCTGCTTCATGGACCTTAAAGGGGTCCGATTCCCAGAGATGCTGATCAAACGGCACAGTGTCGGAATGCCCGGACAAGACCAGACCATCCTCTCCGCCGCCAATTCTCGCGATCAGATTGTGTTTACCGGCTGAACCCGCAACGGGTGCGATCGTGACATCGAAGCCGATGGGATCAAGCCAGTTCGCCAACAGGTGAATGACGTCGCTGTTTGACTGGTCGAATTCAGATTGCGTGGAACTGACGGACGGCGTGCTGACAAGCCGGCTGACCATTTCTTTGATTGTTGGGGTAACGTTAGCCATGACTCAGTCTAGCGCATCCCTTTCGGGAAAAGGCTGGAGAAAAGGTGTAAAGTAGCGCCATTGCATGTCGGCTGTGAGGCCACCTTGAGCATTCAGGAAGCCCTTAAGAAACCGGATATTTCCCTAAACCTGCGTACGATTGCCGACGAACTGGTTCAGGATGGCCGGCTATCTCAAAAAGACTCCGAACAGCTGTCACTGAAGACGCGTCGCAAAGAGCAGCTAAACTGGAACCCGCTTGAGCTGATCGCAGAAGAGCTGTTTGAGGATGCCAAGAATCCGGGTCGACACCTTGACCTGGAAGTGCTGACGATCTGGTTGGCGGAAAAATCCAAGCAGCCTTACATTCGCATCGACCCCCTGAAGATTGATTCGATCGTCGTGACGAGGATCATGTCCTACGAGTTTGCCCAGCGGCATCAGATTCTGGCGCTTGAGGTCAAAGACGATGAGGTGGTTGTTGTCAGCGCCCAGCCCTACGTTCACTCCTGGGAAGCCACCATTGAGCAATCCCAACCTGGCAAGGTTTTGACCCGGGTTGTCGCCAATCCCGCTGACATCAGGCGCTGTACCACAGAGTTCTACACCATGGCCCGTTCCGTCAATAAGGCGAATGCGGCGGGACTTCAGACCAGCTCATTGAGCAATCTCGAACAGATGCTTGAGCTTGGTCAGATCGAGCAGATGGAAGCGAACGACGCGCACGTCGTCAATATCGTTGACTGGCTGCTCAACTACGCGTTTGTGCAACGAGCGAGTGATATCCATCTTGAACCGCGCCGGGAAAAAGGTCGGGTGCGTTTTCGGATTGATGGGGTCCTGCATCTGGTCTACGAGTTACCTGCGCCAGTGATGACGGCGGTGATCAGTCGTCTGAAGACTCTGGGTCGAATGGATGTCGCTGAAAAGCGTCGCCCTCAGGATGGCCGACTGAAAACAAAAACTGCAGATGCCCATGAGGTGGAACTACGACTGGCAACCCTGCCGACTGCCCACGGCGAAAAGATGGTGCTGCGGATATTTGACCCTGACATTTTGCTGAAAACCTTTGCCCAGCTTGGCTTGGCCAACGATGACTATGGGCGCTGGGAGTCGATGGTCGACAATCCGAACGGCATTGTTCTGGTGACCGGACCAACGGGCTCGGGTAAAACCACGACGCTTTACACCAGCCTGAAACATCTGGCGACGCCTGACGTTAATGTCTGCACCATTGAAGACCCGATAGAGATGGTTGAACCCAGCTTCAATCAGATGCAGGTCCACCACAATATCAACCTGACCTTCGCCGATGGTGTACGCGCGCTGCTGCGACAGGATCCGGATATCATTATGGTCGGTGAGATCAGGGACCTTGAAACCGCAGAGATGGCAATTCAAGCGGCCCTTACTGGTCACCTGGTTATCTCTACGCTGCATACCAACGATGCCCCCTCAGCGGTAACCCGGTTGCTGGAACTGGGTGTGGCACCTTACCTGATCAAGGCAACCGTACTTGGCATTATGGCCCAGCGGCTTGTTCGTACACTCTGCACAAGTTGTAAGGCGCAAGGTGACCCTGATCCGGATGGGTGGCGGGTGCTGACTGCGCCATGGAAGATGAAAATGCCGGTTCGCATGTATCATCCTGTTGGCTGTCTCGATTGTCGTGACACCGGTTTTAAAGGGCGGCAGGGTATCTACGAGTTGTTGCCGATGTCAGACAAGATCAAGTCCGTTGTCGAAGAAGATGTCGATATCGGCAAGCTCCGTATGGCTGGCATGAAGGAAGGTATGAAAACACTTCGTCTCAGCGGCGCCTTAAAAGTGGCTGCCGGGGAGACCACCATTGCCGAAGTATTGCGAGTCGCGCCTTTCTCCGGTACGGAGTAGTGCCAGCCTGACGTGATTGATCCCTCAGCATTGTCAGGTATCGCCGAGGCACAGCTGCACCCCGAAATTCTCCGAACGGGTGAACTTAGCCCGTTCTTCAGTGAACTGTTATCGGAAGCTGTCCAGCAACCTCAGTTACATCAGTCATCTTTCGGCTCGGTCGATGATGCGCTCTCTCGAGATGCGCTACATGCCCGGTATCAGCAGCTTATTGACTTAAGCTCGTCGACCCATCAGGGGGTTGCTGAACAGCTCAGGTGGTTGCGACGCCATGAAATGATCCGGATTATTTTCAGAGACCTGACCCGGCGAGCAGAAACGATGGGTACGACCAGCGAGCTCTCTCATCTCGCGGATTTCTGTATCAATCTGGCGCTGGACGCTTGTTATGAGCAGGCCATCGAGAAGTATGGCCAGCCCTATTGCGAAGATGGTCAGCCTGCGAAACTGGTTGTGCTGGGGATGGGCAAGCTCGGTGCCTTTGAACTGAACCTGTCCAGCGATATCGACCTGATCTTTTTTTATAGCGACCCCGGGCAGATTGACGCCGCTAAATCGCTCACCCATCAGGAGTTTTTCCTTCGATTGGCGCGTCAGTTCATTGCCTGTCTTGATGATGCAGGCAGTGCCCATTGCGTTTTTCGAGTCGACATGCGGCTCAGGCCCTACGGTGAAAGCGGTCCGCTGGTGCTGCATCGGGCGGCGATGGAAAAGTACTATGTGGAACAGGGCCGAGACTGGGAGCGCTATGCGTTTATCAAGGCCAGGGTGATTGCCGGTGATCATCGGGCGGGGGAAGATTTTCTTGATTGGCTAAAACCCTTTATTTATCGGCGGCATCTGGACTTCCCTGCGATCGAATCTTTGCGAGAAATGCAGGGCCTTATCGCCAGACAGGTAGCGTTGAAAGAGGTATCTCATGACTTGAAGCTGGGCCCCGGCGGGATTCGAGAAATTGAGTTTATCGTTCAGGCGCACCAGCTGATCTGGGGGGGGCGATATCCGGCATTACAGCAACGCAGCGTGCTGAAGATGCTCGGGCTATTGGTTGACCTTGATTTTATCCCCGCTGAGGATTGCGTCTGCCTTACGCAGGCCTATACGTTCCTGCGGGACAGTGAACATGTTATTCAGGCAGAGTTCGATCGTCAGACGCATCTGTTGCCTGCCGGGGAAAAAAGCCGGCAACGCGTGGCTTTGGCCATGGGCTTTACTGAATATGAGAAATACATTGAAGCCCTGGCGTATCATCGTCAACAAGTCTCGCGATGTTTCGCAACCTTTGTCAGTGGGCCGCGCGAATCGGATACAGCGGCTTCCGAGACGGTTTGGCAAAATCGCTGGCAGGACCCTGAAGAGTCCGTGCTCATCGATTTTCGCCAGGAACTTTATGCCCGCCCCTTGGACGCTACCGTCACGGGCGCCCTGGACAAACTGATGCCGGAAGTGATCAAAGCGGCTGGCGGAACGGGTGAGCCAGATCTGGCGCTACAACGCATGTTGCTAATCGTTCGAGCGATACTGCGGCGGTCAACCTATCTTGCTTTCCTTAACGAAAACCCCGAGGCGTTGCGGCGAGCGTTGCATCTGGTTGTTGTCAGTCCATGGATTGCTGAACAACTCGAGCGCTACCCGATTCTGCTGTATGAATTGACTGATCGTGCGCTTCGGGATGTCGCGGTTGCCAAGAGCGGCCTGCAGGGTGAACTCAGGGAAGTTATGCGTTCCGTCGACGCTGTCGATCTTGAATTACAGATGGATGCCCTGCGCCAGTTCCGGCTTGGTGTCACCATCAAGATCGCAGCAATGGAGCTGATGGATCAGATATCTGTCATGCAGGCGTCCGATGCACTGACGGCCCTGGCGGAGGTTATCCTTGCAACAGTTCACGATCTGGCCTGGATGCATCTGGAAGCTCGCCATGGCAGTCCCACGGATAGGGAAGGCGCTGCGATTGCTGAGCGGATGGCGATCATCGGCTACGGCAAAGCCGGTGGCCTGGAGCTCGCCTATGGTAGCGATCTGGATATGGTTTTCCTGTGTCCAGCATACATCCAGGGTATGACGGATGGTGGCCGGCCTATCAACAACAACGTGTTTTATGTGCGTGTGGGGCAACGCATCATTCATATGCTGACCAGTTTTACCCGATTTGGTGTTCTCTACACGGCGGACATGCGGTTACGTCCGCAGGGTGACAAGGGGCCCCTGGTAGCAACTATCCCGGCGTTCGAACGATACCAGTCCTCCGAGGCCTGGACCTGGGAACACCAGGCGCTGATCCGGGCGCGTTTTCTGGCGGGGGATGTTTCCATTGGTGAGGCGTTTGCCCGCATTCGACGAGATATCCTGACCCGGCCAAGAGATACGCAATCCTTGCGGTCGGATGTCCTGATGATGCGCGAAAAAATGCGGCTACAGCATGCAGGTCAATTGTCGGCCACTGACGGTAGCGAGATTCTGGGCAAGTTCGACCTGAAGCATGACGCCGGGGCTATTGTTGACATCGAATTTATGGTGCAATACGCGGTCCTCGCGGCGGCGGCCAATGATCCGGCACTGGCGCGGTGGACCGACGTGATGCGATTGCTGGATGAGCTGGCTTCTTTTGGTTTGATGTCGGATGTCGACGTCGAGTCGCTGCAGCGTGCTTATCTGTCATTGCGAGCAGCCGTGCACCATGAGTGGCTAGGTCTGGAAACAGACTATGAGCGACTCCGAGCATATCGTACGCAGGTGCATGAGATTTGGCAGTCCCAGATGACTGCGTCTGAGTGATTAACTTAATTGTAGAGAGAAGAAATGTCTGATTCCCTGGCAGATAGAGATGGCGTTATCTGGTTCGATGGCAAGTTGGTACCGTGGCGAGAAGCACAGGTGCACGTATTAACGCATACCCTGCACTATGGTCTCGGCGTTTTTGAAGGTGTCAGAGCCTACCCGACAGACAGGGGTCCGGCGATTTTTCGTATGCACGACCATACGGACCGGTTGTTCAGGTCGGCGCATATACTCAACTTTGAGATTCCCTGGAGTAAAGCGGATATCAATGCTGCCCAGACTCAGGTCGTTAAAGAAAACAACCTGAAAGAAGCCTATCTTCGGCCGATGTGTTTCTACGGTTCAGAAGGTATGGGACTGCGCGCCGATAATCTAAAACCGCATTGCATTGTCGCCGCGTGGGAATGGCCGAACTATATGACCCCTGAAGCCAGGGATGAAGGCATCAAGGTGCGCACCAGTTCGTATACCAGGCATCATGTGAATATCACCATGTGCAAAGCAAAAGCGAATGGCAATTATATCAATTCGATGCTGGCACTCAGGGAAGCGCTGGACAGCGGTTGCGAAGAAGCGCTGCTGCTGGATAACGAAGGTTATGTTGCAGAAGGTAGTGGTGAGAATATTTTTCTTGTTAAGAAAGGCCAGTTGGTGACACCAGAGTTAACCTCCTGTCTTGAAGGTATCACCAGAGAAACAGTGTTTGATCTGGCTGCCGAGCTGGGGCTAACGATAAAAGAGAGGCGCATCACGCGGGATGAAGTCTACGTCGCTGATGAAGCATTCTTCACGGGAACCGCAGCAGAAGTCCTGCCAATCCGTGAACTTGATGGCCGCACAATAGGATCAGGAAAACGTGGCCCTATCACAGAAAAATTGCAGTCCATGTATTTTGACCAGGTCATGGGGCGTCGCAGCGAAAACCCCGAATGGTCTACCTTCGTGGCCTGATCTTGCCTGTAAAACCTCGTCGAATACTCATCGTTGGCCCTGCCTGGGTCGGCGACATGATTATGTCTCAGGTGATTTATTCGTCCCTTCGAAGGGACCATCCGGATGCCCAGATCGATGTATTGGCCCCGCAGGCCACGCTTTCACTGGTGCAAAGAATGCCGGAGGTCTCGCGCGGTATATTGCTAAAGCTGGGCCATGGTGAATTTGGTTTTGGTTACCGGCGGGGTCTTGGCCGGCAGCTCGCTGAGAATGGTTATGACCAGGCAATCATTACACAAAATTCGCTGAAGTCCGCGTTTGTGCCATTTTTTGCGGATATTCCGCGCAGAACAGGCTTTCTGGGGGAGTATCGTTACTACCTGCTTAATGACATCAAGTTCCTGGACAAGAAACGACTGCCCAGAATGACAGACCGGTTTCTGGCGCTTCTGGACGAGCCCGGTCGAGATCTGATTTCACCCGGTTTACTGATTGATAAGGCTAACCTCAGCCGGGTGATAACGGCCAATGACCTGGCACCGGGTCAGCCTGTTGTGGGGTTTTGCCCGGGCGCGGAATTTGGCGATGCCAAGAAATGGCCGGAGCACCATTTTATCGAACTGGGTAAGGCGCTGATTGCCCGCGGTAAACAGGTCTGGATATTCGGTTCACCTGCAGATGTGCAAACCGGTTCGCGCATAGCCGCAGGGATTGGCGAAGGGTGCCGCAATCTGGCGGGCAAGACATCTATCCTTGATGCTATTGATCTGATCTCAGCGACCGAACACATAGTGACTAACGATTCCGGGTTAATGCATATCGCAGCGGCGGTTGGTGTGCCGATCTCTGCGATCTATGGATCTACCAGTCCTGGATTCACGCCGCCCTTGACTGAGCATGCGAATATTTTTCGTCTGGACCTACCCTGCAGCCCCTGTTTTAAGCGGGAGTGTCCTTTGGGGCATAAGAATTGTCTGAATCAGTTGATGCCTGCTCAGGTGATCGAGCAGTTGTCGTGAAAGTTCTGATTATCAAGACGTCTTCCCTGGGTGATGTTGTGCACGCTTTACCGGCAGTGACCGAAGCGCTGCGGCACAACCCGGCGCTTGAGTTTGACTGGGTTGTTGAACGCGCCTTTGCCGGGATTCCAGCCTGCCACCCTGGCGTGAGACGGGTGATTCCTGTCGAAATCCGGCGCTGGCGACGTCATCCTTTTGCTGATCGTGTTGAGATGTTTGCTGGCCTCGCCGCGGTTCGAAAAGCGCACTATGACCTGGTTATTGATGCGCAGGGGCTGTTCAAGAGTGCGCTCTTGTCCTGGCTGGCGCGTGGCAACACTTTCGGATTTGACCGTGCCAGTGCGCGGGAGGGTTGGATCAGTCGCTTTTATACTCAATCAGCGATGGTGCAGCAGGGGCAGCATGCCATTACTCGTCAGAAACAGCTGTTTGCGGCGGCGCTGGGTTACGCGCCTGACGAAGAACAGGATTTTGGTCTTTCGGTGCCGGTGCCGGTCAGGCAGCAGATTATGTTGCTCCACGGAACGACCTGGAAGAGTAAGGAGTGGCCGCAGCAAAGCTGGCAAGCGCTCGCCGACATCATCAGACAGTCCGGATACGATATTGTCGTACCCGCTGGGAACCCGGAGGAGTTGGCGCGTGCGATGTCGTTAACCGAGGCCGGGGGGCGTGTGCTGGATCGACTGCCGCTGGATCAACTGATGTCGACACTTGCGGGTTGTGCCGGGGTAGTTTCTGTTGATACCGGGCTCGGGCATCTGGCCCCGGCTCTGGGTGTACCGGCGGTTGGCTTGTTTGGTGCGACAAGTCCATTGTTGACGGGGATTTCGGGCAAACGGGTTACATTGTTAGCAAGCGCTCACTTACCATGCATTCCCTGCAAGAAAAGAGTATGCCGGTATCCGATACCCGCTGATTCAAGTATTATTTATCCTCCTTGCTTTGAACAGATAACGCCGGAGACAGTGTGGCAAGCGTTGCAGAGGCAGATCGGCAGCTCGACCCGGCACCTCGCCTGAGACTGGCATTTTGCCTTTACAAATACTTCCCTCATGGTGGTCTGCAGAGAGACTTCCTCCGAATCGCCCTCAAATGTCAGGCGATGGGGCACGATGTTCGTGTTTTTACCCTGCAGTGGCAGGGTGATAAGCCGCCCGGCTTTGATGTGACGCTGGTGCCCGTGACGGCACTCACTAACCACACCCGGTACGAACGATTCAGTGATTGGGTCCGAGATCAGCTTGCTGCAGATCCGGTTGACGCGGTTATCGGAATCAACAAGATGCCGGGACTCGATGTTTATTACGCAGCCGATTCCTGCTATGCAGAAAAAGCGCATACCCAACGTGGCTGGCTTTACCGCCTGCTGCCCCGATATCGACACTTCGCTGAGTATGAGCAGGCGGTGTTCGGTCGTGAGGCCCGGACAGAAATTCTAATGATCTCCGAAGTGCAGAAACCGCTCTTTGATCATTATTATCAAACCCAGGAAGCCCGGATGTTGTTCCTGCCGCCGGGGATTTCCAGAGACCGGGTTGCACCATCTGATGTTCTGGCGCGGCGACAGATGAAACGGGAATCACTGGGTCTGGGTGCTGATGAAAAACTACTGTTGATGGTAGGTTCAGGTTTTATCAAGAAGGGACTCAGTCGGGCGCTTTATGCATTTCGCGCCTTACCCAAGCAGCAACGTCAGAACACGCGCTTTATCGTGATCGGGGAAGATAACCCACGACCCTTTAAACGGTTGATGATCATGCTTGGTATCAGTGATCGGGTAACGATTTTATCCGGCCGCGATGACGTCCCGGAATTTTTGTTTGCTGCTGACCTGCTTATCCTGCCAGCGCTCGATGAAGCTGCGGGTATTGTAATTCTTGAAGCGGTCGTGGCCGGGTTGCCTGTGCTTGCGACAGAAAACTGTGGTTACGCCAAATATGTGATTGAGGCAGGCATGGGTGAAGTGGTGCCGTTACCATTTGCCCAGCGCCAGTTGAATCGACAACTGGCCAATATGCTGGCAGACGAAGATCGAATTCATTGGATACAAAGAGGTCGTGACTATGCGGCGTCTGCGGATATTTATTCGCTCCATGGCCGGGCCGCTGAAAAGATTGTTCAGGTTGCCCTCGCCCGGAAGCAGAACGCTGACCGGCCTACCATAGCCTTCTGTCTGTTTAAGTATTTCCCCTACGGTGGCCTGCAGCGTGATTTTCTTCGCATCGCAGAGAAAACCGAGGCCCTGGGATACAGGATTAGGGTCTACACTCTGAGCTGGCAGGGAGACCTCCCCGAGAATTTTGAACTTATTATTGTGCCGGTTAATGCGGCGACCAATCACGACAAGTACCGCAAGTATCACGAATGGGTCATGGCTGACATCAAGCAGAACCCTGTTACGAAAACCGTGGGGTTCAACAAAATGCCCGGGCTGGATGTCTATTATGCTGCCGACAGCTGCTACGAAGATAAAGCCCGTCATCAGCGTAGTTGGCTATATCGTCAGCTACCCAGATATTCTTTGTTTGCCGAGTTTGAACGCGCGGTCTTCGGGCGTGAATCCAATACTGATGTGCTGATGATATCCGCCAGGCAAGTCCCGTTGTTCAAACGCTACTACGAAACATCGGATGATCGATTCCAGATGCTGATGCCGGGTATCGCCCGGGATCGGATGGCACCGGCGAACCGTGACGAGATCAGGGCAGGTTTTAGGGCGGAAATGAACCTTGAGCCCGACGATAATCTGCTGCTCATGATTGGTTCGGGCTTTATTACCAAGGGCCTTGATCGTGCCTTGATCGCATTAAGCGCACTACCCGATCCGGTGCTCGCTAAAACCCGACTTATGGTGATTGGCGAGGACACGCAAGGACCGTTTTTGCGGATGGCACGCAAGCTGGGTCTGGCAGACCACGTAGAATTCTTCCAGGGCCGCGATGATGTTCCACGTTTCCTGTTGGGCGCCGATCTCCTGGTGCATCCCGCCTATGTCGAGAACACGGGGACGGTCCTTCTGGAGGCGGTTGTTGCTGGTTTGCCTGTGATCGCGACGGATGTCTGTGGCTATGCGCACTATATCGAAGAGGCGCAGGCTGGCGAGGTTATTCCTTCGCCCTATCGACAGGAGACGTTCAATCAGCTGCTGGAAAATATGCTGGCGCAACTTGATGATGCGTCCTGGTCTGAAAACGGCATCGCCTTTTCGAAGGTCGCGGATATCTATGATATGCCAACGCAAGCCGCCGGGTTCATCGCCAATGTCTGATTTTGTTGCAACTGAGCTGCGTGACCATTTCGATGGCGGTGATTTGTTTCGGCAAGTCTGTGAGCTTGAAGGTGAGCTTTTCAGGTCTTTTGCGAATCGTAGAACACTGAAAGTAGAAATTGCGGGCCGTTTCTATTTCGTCAAGATTCACTTAGGGGTCGGGTGGCCTGAAATTATCAAGAATCTGACGCAGGGGCGTCTGCCCGTGCTGGGTGCCCGAAACGAATGGCTCGCGCTCGAACGTCTGCACCATTGCGGTGTACCAACGATGACGGCGTCGTTATTCTGTGAGCGTGGCAGGAATCCCGCCAACCGAAGGTCAGCGATTATGACCGAGGCGCTGGAACACAAAATTTCATTGGAAGACTTTGTTACCGATGACCCCTTAGTCAAACGGCGTATTCTTGAGCAAGTGGCTATCATTGCCAGAGATATGCACGGCGCAGGTCTCAATCACAGAGACTTCTATTTGTGCCACTTTCTGATGGACGTCGAGAACCTGAGCCTACCGCGCTTACATCTTATTGATCTGCATCGCGCTCAGATCCGTGATCAGGTGCCAACCCGATGGCAAGTGAAAGATATTGGTGGTTTGCTGTTCTCGGCTTTTGATAAGCACCTGACGCGTCGCGATCTGCTCCGCTTTGTTCGAACATACAGTGGTGGTAATCTTCGTGCCGCTTTAAAAGACGTGAACCTCTGGCGGCAGGTGATACGCCGGGCGACCCGGTTATATCTGCAGGAACACCATGAACTACCCGTCGACATCACCAGCTTGTTGGCGAGCCCAACTGAGTAGATGCTATTGAGTAACTGGAATGCCGTCTCAGAGGTTGCGACGCTGTTTCCTGATCTGGAAACAGCCGCAAATGCCGAAGGAGAGGAAATTAACGGCAATTGGATGAGCCGTGTTGTTCGGGTCTCTGGTCCTGAGGCGGCCTACTATGTAAAGACCTATACATCACGGGGGATGGGTTTGCGGCGATTTGCCGGACGCAGCCGCGTACGAGCGGAGTGGGAGAATCTGCAGTACTTTGCGGCCCTGTCCTTGCCGGTCGCTGAGGTGGTTGCTTATGGCGAGGCAAACAATGCTGGGGCTTATCAAGGCGTTGTTGTCACGAGAGAAGTGAGAGGAACCCGGGACCTCGCCGCACTGGCACTAGAGAGCAGCCATCTTTTTCGTCACAAGAAGTGGCGAGCAGGTGTCATTGGTCGACTTTCTGATGCTGTTCGTGCCTTGCACCTTGATGGATTCGTTCACAACGATCTTAAATGGCGCAATATACTGGTAGAAACTTGTGGTGACGATCCGGCGATCTATTTGATTGATTGTCCGATGGGTAGAAAGCTGTTCGGACCGTTACTGACACGAGGCAGGATCAAGGATCTGGCCTGTCTTGATCGGTTTGGTGCAACGACGCTGAGCCGTACTGATCGTCTGCGGTTTTATCTGAGCTATAAGGGTGAGCCTGGATTGACCGTGAAGAATAAAATGGAGATACGACGAGTCCTGGCCTTTTTTGAAGGACGCGATTAACAGACATGAATAACTTGGATGCAGATAGCCTGATCAAAGCAGGCAGACAGGTGGCAACGCCGTTTCAACTGTCGGTCACCAGAGCAGATGGTGAGCCTGTTCAACTGACTGTCCAGAATGTGCTTCGATTGCTCCCTGGCAAGCGGATTGTGGCGCTGGCTCAAACACAATCTGAAAACCAGACACAGACATTTCTCATCAAAGTCTTTGTCGGAAATTCTGCGCGCCGTAACATTCGAAGGGAGATTGCCGGGGTTCAGGCCATTGAGGATTCCGGTGTGCCCACACCCGCTGTAGAGTGGCACGGGCGGCTGCAGTCAAAAGGCGGCTATGTGCTCGCGTTCGAATACATCGACGGCGCACAGAATTTTTCTGATGCATGGCAAGACGCGGCGTCGACAGGCAGTCGTGCTGCGCTGCTCGAAAAAGTCATTCCGGTCATGGTTGGCCTCCACGAAGCCGGCGTCATTCAGCATGATATCCATCCGGAAAATTTTCTGTTGCGCGATGATCTGGTGTACACCATTGACGGGGGTGATGTCAGTCATAACCGGAACCGGCCACTGAGCGAGACTGCAAGCCTGGAAAATCTGGCACTGCTGTTCGCTCAATTCGATGCGCAACACGATCACCTGATCGAGGCGTTCTTTGTCGTTTATTGCCGGACCCGTGCCTGGTCGCTGCAACCCGGACATCTTAAGCGACTTCGGCATCTGGTAGATGACATTCGAAAACGCCGCAAAACAAACTACATTAACAAAGCCTTTAGAGAGTGTACGCGCTTCGCCTGCAGAAAATCGTTCTTCCGGTTTTCCGTTTGTGATCGCCGGTATCACTCGTCAGATATGATGTCGCTGTTGTCAGATTTGGACAGCGCGATTGATGCCGGTCGAACGCTAAAAGATGGTAATACTGCGACTGTTGCGTTGATCGAAGGACCCTCAGGCCCCCTGGTTGTTAAACGTTACAACCTGAAGAATTTCTGGCACCGCGTTTCACGTCTTTTTCGGCGCTCCCGGGGCTGGATATCCTGGGCCAATGCCCATCGTCTGGATTTCTTGGGAATCAGCACGGTTCGACCCGTTGCTCTGGTGGAAGAACGAATCGGACCGTTGCGTGGTCGCGCCTATTTCGTGACAGAATACGTCGAAGCACCGGACGCCAGCGCATTGTTGGAAAAAGAAGATCCATCGGCGGATATCATATCGATTGCTGATCTCCTGAAACGTTTGTCTGCGGCTGGCGTCACTCATGGGGACCTGAAAGCGAGTAACTTTTTACTGGCGACACATGGCGCGGTGATCATTGACCTTGATTCCATGCGTGAGCACCATGACCCGGAATCGAAAAGAAAAGCGGAACAAAAAGATCTGGCCCGGTTTATGCGCAACTGGGAGCAGGTGCCCGGTGTCGGCCGGCGATTCGCGGATCTACTGGGGTGATTTGAGTTAAGTAGGCTAGAATGTGCGACCTGTTTTTTGATGAGAGCGTTAAGTCTTGGCACTGGTAGTACTTGGTCTCTCTGGCGCGCTGACGCATGATCCCTCGGCGGCCCTGTACGTCGACGGTAAACTGATCGCGGCGGCCGAGGAAGAGCGTTTCACGCGTCAGAAACATGCCAAACAGGCGATGCCGTTGCATGCCGCGCGATTCTGCCTGAAAGAGGCGGGTATCAAACCTGGAGACGTCAATGTTGTTGCGTTTCCGTTCGCTGAAATCAGTCTCTTCAAGAAAGCCCGTTGGCATTACGCGAAACGTTATTGGTATGCACCGGAACGTGCGCTCGATGCGTTGTTCAATGGTAATCGGCACTACCGAAGCAATGTCAGGCGGGTTAAAGCACTCCTTGAACAGCTGGGTATCCGGTGGGCAGATATTGAATTCGACGCCGTTGAGCACCACATTGCACACGCCAGCAGTGCCTATCACCTGTCTGGTTTTGAGGGCAAAACAGCCATACTGGGTATCGACGGCAAGGGTGAATATGCCTCCACCTTTTTTGGTTATGGCGAGAACGGCCACATTCACAAAATAAAGGAATTCTTTGACCCGGACTCCTTAGGCCAACTCTATGCTTCGTTCACCGAATATCTCGGCTTTGAGATGTTGGACGGTGAATACAAGGTGATGGGTATGGCGCCTTATGGCGACCCTGAGTTGTATGACCTTTCTCGGTTAATCGCGTTTGATGGTAAAGAAATTGTTGTTAATACGGCGTTGGTTAATACCGTTGGCTTGCGACGATACAAAGAGGACGGCAAGGGTTATTACTTCAGTCAGAAGCTGATTGACTGGTTGGGTCCAAGGCGTCAGGGTGATTTTGCTGATGATCCCTATGTTCATTACGCAGCCTCGATTCAGAAGATGTACGAGGATATCTCGCTTAAGCTCATTGACACCTATTTAAAGGACATCATTGCTGAAAACGGCAAACTTGTGTTTGCAGGTGGTGGCGCGCTCAACGTCAAGCTGAATCAGAAAATTCTAGAACTGCCTTACGTTGATCAACTGTTTGTTCAACCGGCAGCAAGCGATTCAGGGACGGCGGTGGGCGCGGCTTCCTACGCTACCTGGCGTCGCGGCATCAAACCGGAAAAGCTGGCGCATGTGTATCTGGGGCCAAGTTACTCGACCGAAGCGTGTATCGCTGCCTGTGATGAGCATCCACAACACCCTGTCTATGAACGCTATGATGATATCGTTAATAAAACGGCTACCTTGCTGGCAGCTGGAAACCCCGTTGCCTGGTGCCAGGGGCGAATGGAGTTTGGACCCCGAGCACTCGGCGGGCGCAGTATTCTCGGATGTCCAAGTTATCCTGGGATTGCGGACAAGATTAATGAGCAGATCAAGTTTAGAGAACGCTGGCGACCTTTTTGCCCTAGCATTCTCGATTCGGTGGCCGCCGAGATGATCCAAACAGATCACCCCGCGCCGTATATGACAATGACCTTTAAGGTGGCGGAAGAATGGCAGCAACGCGTTCCGGAAGTTGTTCACGAAGATGGCACCAGTCGTGTGCAAGTCGTTGAAGAGAAAACGAATCCAAGATACTACGCGTTGCTGAAAGCAATGGAGCGCGAGAACGGCAACGGCGTGGTGTTGAATACGTCAATGAACCGGCGGGGCGAACCGATGGTCTGCTCGCCAACAGATGCCTTGAATATGTTCTTTGGATCAGATCTTCAATACCTTGTGCTGGAGGATCTGCTGGTCACGAAGCAGGCGAATTTTTCCTAAATGATCGGGTCCCGTAACTGATTACGCCACATAAATGCTAAAGTCTCGTAAATGCTAAAGTCGTACAAATGATAGATAAGCCTCGCATACTGCAGCTTTGCCACGACTACAAAGGTCCGTTTAAAACCGTGGCCAGACAGTATGCCGGGTGTTTTTCAGATTGCGATGTTACAACACTTTTTCTGCGCGGCCCGATGTCCGTTAGCCTCGCGAGAGATATTCATGGTGAGGTCGAGTTTTTAACCTTGCCCGCCGGTGATCTTGGTGGTCTTAAACTCAATGTGGCCAGGCAGGTTCGGGAGATGGTTAAGGATTCACCACCTGATCTGATCATTGCCCATCGCTACAAGCCGTTTTTTGTCTCAATGTTACTGAACTATCAGTTGCCTGTCGGCGCTGTTGTCGGGGTCATGCACGAATATGGCTTTCTTAAACGCTGGTCGCGTTCAACCTTGTCCCGATACTGGAAAGACAACGTGCACCTGATTGGTGTCTCTGAGCCTGTGGTTGGCGATGCCAGGATGGGTCGTGAACATCTCAATGAGCGATTGCACGTGCTACCTCACTCGATTGAAGCGCCAGTCCTGCACGATTCTGTGTCAGCCAGGCATGCACTTGGGGTTCCGCTCGGACGATTCTGTTATGGCGTGATAGGCAGATTGGTGCGTAAGAAAAATCACCAGGTTCTACTTGAGGCTATGGCAAAGACTGACGGCGACTCAATCCTGGCGATTGTAGGTGATGGACCACTGCGCGCTCAGCTTCAAGATACCGCCAAACGCCTGGGAATCCACGATCGCGTGGTGTTCTGCGGTGCTGTCGACGAGGCGAGACGATATATGAAGGCGTTTGATGCCTTTGTTCTGCCTTCTACGGAAGAAGAAGCTTTTGGTATTGTGCTACTCGAGGCTATGGCAGCTTCAGTACCGGTTATCTGTTCGGACACACCGGGCCCTGTCAGTGTCGTCGGTGATACCGCTTTGGTTTTCACCAATAACGACGTCGACCAGCTCGCAAAGCAACTTGATACGATAAGGTCCGCCCCGCGCGAAGTCATTGACGATATGACATCCCGGGCGATTGAAAGGCTCGGTCAGGAGTTTTCCATCTCAACGATGGTGCAGCGGCTGCGGTCAATCCCTGTGATTGAACAGCACGCACCAATTTCATTTTGAAACGCTGATGAGTATAGATTGGCAAAAGTTGTATCAGTGTCGCTACGATATCGCCACGCGTTTTGGTGACATCTGGTCCGTTCCGATTAGAAAGCGATATCACCAGGTGGTTTCGGATGTTGGTGGGCAGGGCACCTCACTGTTGGAAATCGGTGCAGGTGATCGAGCCTTCAAAACTAAAATGGCCGGATACTGGGGTGAGTTTGACTATGTCTCTTGCGATATCGACCCCACCTATGACCATAACTTCCAGCACATTGACCAGGTCACAGGGCAGTTTGATGTCATCTGTGCCTTCGAGTTGATTGAACACCTGTCGCTGGAAGAGGCTGTGCATATGGTGGAGCAGATGTTTTCAGTTACCAGGTCCGGTGGCCATGTTGCCCTGACCACACCCAATATCTTCTACCCGCCTGCGTTTATGCGAGACGCCACTCACCGAACAGCATTTTGCTATGACGAGCTTGGCGGACTGCTGGAATTGGCAGGCTTCAGGGTCACGGCTATCTATCGGCTTTATCATGATTCACTGATCAAGAAGTTGTTGCGGCGTGTCGTGTTTTATCCGCTGTTTCGCCTGATCGGCATCGATTTCGCTAAACAGATTATTGTCATCGCGGAAAAACCTGCCTGATGAAATGTCTTCTGATGGGTAAGTCAGAAGCAAACCCGGCGACGCGCTATCGACTGCGGCCTCTGCTCGAAATACTTCGTGCTCGTGGTGACGAGGTCATCACCGCTTACGAGCCTGACTTTCAATCTCAGCTGCAGCTAAGTCTTTTTGGCGGCAAATACGATCTGGTTTTTATCCAGCGCAAGTTACTTAGCGTTCCCATGTTGTGGCTGCTCCGTCGGCGAACGCGACACCTGGTGTTTGATTTTGATGATGCGATATTTCTTCGTTCTTCTGGCGTCCCGTCAAGAACCCGACGACGCAAGTTCAGGGTTACGATAAGCGCAGCCGATCTGGTGTTTGCCGGTAACTCCTATCTGGTTGAGGCGGCGGGCGAGCATAGTGGGCGTATCGATTTACTGCCGACCTCCGTCGACGTAGATCGTTACCATCCCCGGGAGAACAAGTTACCGGGGTTTACGCTGGTCTGGATTGGGAGCCGTTCGACGTCCCGGTATCTGGCATCACATCGTGACATGCTCGAAGCGCTTGGTGCCGCGATACCAGACTTAACACTGCGTGTGATCGGTGATTTTACGTTCTCTCTGAACAATATGGCCGTCGAAAACGTTCCCTGGTCTGCGCTGGACGAAACGAGGCTGCTCGAAGAATCACATGTCGGCATAGCGCCCATGGACGATGATCGCTGGACCAGGGGTAAATGTGCGTTGAAGGTCATTCAATACATGGCGGCTGGATTGCCTGTTGTCAGTTCCGCTGTGGGCGCGAATCGAGATGTGATCTCCCATGGCGAAACCGGCTACCTGGCGGCATCAGCGGCCGATTGGATTAAAGCCGTGCAAACACTGCATGCATCTCGCGCCTTGCGCACGGAGATGGGCACCGCTGCGCGGCATGCGGCGGCCAGCGGGTTTTCTAGGCAGGCCTTTACCAGTCAGTTGCTTGCCGGCGTCGATCAGCTGCTGCGAGCGTAGGGTCGACTTTCTCCTTCTGGCCGTGTCTTGAATCGCCGATGCAGCCACCAGTACTGCTCCGGTGCATGTCTGATCGCCGTTTCCACAGCATGGTTGATGATGGTGCCATCTTCAACGGCGTCTCCGGTTGGGAAGGGAACTGGCAGCTGTTTCAGATGAATAGAATAGCGACCGGTGTCGAGATGACGATAGTGGGAGTAGAGCACGATCTCTGCCTTGGTCATGGCCGCGATCCTTGCTGTTGCGGTAATAGTGGCGGCGGGAATATCAAAAAACGGCGCAAAAATAGAGTGCTTGCGCCCGTAGTCCTGATCCGGTCCATACCAGACAACGGCCCCTTCTCGCAGTCGCCGGATGACTTGCCTGATATCCTGGCGTTCAATAGCCGAGGGAAAGTGCCTCATTCTGCCTCGGGTCATGATGGCATCAATGAGCTTGTTCTTACTTGGACGATACATCACGTCCACTTCACAGGCAGTGCCCATAACGGCGCCGCAGAAATCCAGGGTCGACAGGTGTGAGCCAATCAGCATGACGCCGTTACCCTTCGCCTTCGCTTCATCGAGTATCTCAAGACCATGAAAATCAACGACATCGGTAAAGCTTGAGGCATGTCGGAACCAGACCACGGCGGTTTCAACCAGACTGATTCCGGTGGACGTAAAATTGTCTGCGGTCAGCCGATTAAGTTCCCGCTCGCTAAGTTGCGGGAAACACAATTTGAGATTTGTGTGGACGATATGCCTGCGATTACCGGCAACATGCATTCCAATCCAGCCAATCCAACGGCCAATCAAAAAACGGATGCGAAGCGGTAAATAGCAGACGGGTAACATGATCCCGACTCCCAGCCATGTCAGCCAGTAACGGGGCTTAAAGAATTCGATCTGTGTCAGGGAGGGGCTACTCACGGCGGTCACATTAGCAGCTTTAATGGTGTGTTAGAATGCCGCGCAAAATGATTCAACACGAAACATGAAGCTTCCGAGATTCGACACTGCGCACATACTGACAATTGGCGATGCCATGCTGGATCGATACTGGCATGGCGAAACTGAGCGTGTCTCCGCGGAAGCCCCGATTCCGGTTATTGATATCAATGAAATTGAGGACCGCCCTGGCGGTGCTGCCAACGTGGCGCTCAATGTCGCTACCCTCGGTGCCCGATCTTCCTTGATTGCTGCGACCGGCATCGACGAGATGGCGGAGATACTTAAAGCGAAGCTCGTCGCGTCCGGCATCGCCTGTGCGTTTATCGAAGATCCGCAGCGACCAACGATTACTAAAGTCCGGCTGGTTTCCCGAAGTCAGCAGTTGGTGCGGGCAGATTTTGAAGAAATGTACGCGGTTGCGGCAGCGCAGCTAATTGAGCAGGCGGCCACCCTTAATGGCTACGACAGTGTCATTCTGTCTGACTACGACAAGGGTCTGTTTAATGAGCCGGTCAAACTGATTGAGGCGCTGGCTCAACAGAACAAACCGGTCCTGGTTGATCCAAAATTCAAACCATTTGCTGCCTATCAGGGTGCGACGTTGATAAAGCCCAACACGCTCGAGTTGCGACATGCGCTCGGTGGCTGGGATAACGATGCCGAACTCAAGGCAAAATGCAGAACGCTGATGCGTAATATTGGTTGCACGGCGATGCTGGTTACGCGTGCTTCGGAAGGCATGACGCTGATCGAACTTGAATCCGACAGCCATTTCCCTGCGCGAACTCGCGAGGTCTATGATACCTCCGGTGCTGGCGATACCGTTATTGCCGTCCTGGCGACGTCACTGGCTTCCGGGCAGACACTCAAGGATTCGGTGGCACTTTCCAATGTCGCTGCAGGTATTGTTGTCAGTCACTTTGGTGTTACCAGCGTGTCTGGACCAGAACTGCGGGCAGAAATAGACATCACCGCACCCACTGATAAAGGCAAGATGACATCGGAGCAGCTCTCACATGCCGTGCAAGTCTCTCGCTCAAGAGGCGAGAAAATTGTTTTCACAAATGGTTGCTTCGACATATTGCATGCGGGGCATGTGGATTATCTCAGTGATGCCAGCAAGGAAGGGGATCGACTGATCGTTGCCATTAACTCCGATGAGTCTGTTCATCGTCTGAAGGGGCAGGGGCGACCGATTAACTCTCTTGATCACAGGATGACCATGCTGGCAGGATTGTCTGCGGTTGACTGGGTCGTGGCCTTTGACGGCGACACGCCCGAGAACCTCCTGGAGCTGGTGAAACCAGATGTACTGGTTAAAGGTGGCGATTATTCAATTGATCAGGTCGTTGGTGCAGATATTGTCCGGGGTGCGGGCGGCGAAGTAAAAGTGCTGAGCCTGGTAGACGATTGCTCCACCAGCGCGCTGGCGGAGAAAATCAGGGAGCTCTAAGGCTGCTTGCGAACTCAGCATTTGAACGCAGGTGGTCGGCGTTGAGCGTGCCGATTACCGCAGAATGTATACGCTCGTTTCCAAGGACGTAGGCCAGGCTCTCTGCTGCTGCCTGATGACCGGAAGCGAACACCTTCTTTAGCAAAATACCGCAACCCTGGTTGCTTGCTTCCCCGATAACGGCCAGATGGCTTTGGTCCTCAAGATTCAGCGTCAGCATCAGCACGTCGCTGAACGCCATGGCAGCGGCGGCACCCTTGGGCGATTTTGGTGACATGCCGATATAGCCAATCAAACCCTGCGCCTTAAGATCAATCAAAGTCTGAACCGCGTCGCTTCGGTGAATAATATCGAGGTCATTGCCATCCGAATGTATCAGCACGATATCAAGATAGTCTGTGTTCAGCCGCTCAAGACTCTGTTCTACGCTGGTCTCAATCGCAGCTTGAGAATAGTCGTAGTGTGATGCCTGTTGTTCATAGGTTTCACCAGCCTTGGTGCACAAAATCCAATCCTGTCGTTTACCTGGTAGTAGTTTGCCCAGACGCGACTCGCTGCTGCCATAGGCGGGCGCGGTGTCCAGCAGATTGATACCAAGGTCCTGGCAGTCACGCAGCAGCGAAACCAGCGCCTCATCGCTGGGCAGCTCAAAAGCATTGGGATACTTGATGTCTGTGTTTCTGCCGAATTTAACCGTGCCCAGAGAGATGGGTGCCAGGGATAATGCCGTATCACCGAGTCTGCGTTTTGTGAGCGTTACAGCCATGGTGCTGCCCCGGGTTTTGCGGGTTCAAAGTTACCGCTGAGTTTGCCGCCCGTTGTTGCGCCGAGCATCTTCGTCACCTCATCCCCTAGCATGGGCGCCAGCGTGAGTTTTGTGGGCCAGCATACGATGGTGTTGCTGAATCTTGCGGCATAGGGCGCGTCCGGCCTGAGATTTTCGGTTTGCCCTGCTTCGGCCCGGTCGATATGCAGTGTCGAAAATTCGCAATGCTCGAAGCTAATCCAGGGGAGCAGGTCAGCCATTTCTTTTCTGGCAAATTCAATTTGCGCCTGCTCGCTGCGATTAACGCCTGTTTCTGCAATCGCGCCGCCAAGATACCAGGCGTTGCCGTTATTTAAGGGGTGTGAGGTGAACGTGACCCTAGGTTTGTCACCAGACTTCAGCGACACAGCGTGCGCAAAAATAGGTGGCAGTTCCCCCTTGATAACAACCTGATGCAGGGGGCGTAGTTGCATCGTGACGGGGAGTCCCAGTTGTTCGATGTACTTTTGATTGCCAGCGCCGGCGCAAAGTATGTAGTGGTTCGCCGAGATCCGCTGATTGTTAACTGTCACGGCACCGACGTCACCATCCAATCTTTCGAACTCGGGATCCCCTTTGATAATCCGTTCAGGGTGGCATGTTGCCAGATGATTGATCAACGAAGGTGCGTCGACAACAATGTCCTGCAGTCGATACAGTGAGCCCTTGAACTGAGAAGTACGAAAGACTTCCGGGTAGGCTTCCCTGTCCAGACGATTAACGCGCCCCTTTACGGCCTTGCTCCCAAAAAACGCAGTGATCTTTGACGTAAGGCTCGCGTCAGAAAACAGGTAATAGTCCTGGGAGAGTGCTTTAACGCCCCTGAGGTCAACAGGGTCTTCGCCAGCCATGCAGGCGGCCCACCTTGCCGGCATACTTGCAATAGTCTCAGATGCTTGTGTCAGGCCGGCGTTAAGTGCGTATTTGATGCCGCCATGAATCATGCCTTGTGAAGCTAGTGTCTGGCCGCTGCCAAGCTGATCTTTTTCGATAAGCACGCTGGTATAACCCCGGGCAGTCAGCAGGTTATGTAACCAGAGACCGGCAATACCGCCGCCGATCAATACAACGTCAACATGAGATTCATAGGTCATAGCGGCTCGCATTATACAGTGCGTTTCCACCTTGCGTTGTGATGCTGGCAAGGTGTTGAACCGAAGGTTATTCTTTGTCCACCTCCAAGCCTGCCTGGCCACGCCTTGTACCGACTTATCTACAGCGCGATCTTCTATCTGGCCATACCTTTTGCCCTGTTACGTCTTCTCTGGCGATCTCGAAAAGAGCCACTTTATCGGCATGCGATCACTGAGAGATTTGGTTGCTTCCAGACGGCCCGGCCTGGCGAGGTGATTTGGATTCATGCCGTCTCGGCCGGCGAAACCATTGCCGCAGCGCCACTGATTGCGCGACTAAAGGCCGCGGGGTTTACCTGTCTTGTGACCAATATGACACCTGCAGGTCGGGAGCGTGTGGCTGCACTCCTTGCCGCACAGCCGCAGTCAGGTCCGCAGATAGAGAACTGTTATGCGCCCTACGATCTCCCTGGCGCTGTGGACCGGTTTGTTCGGAATAACCGACCGAGACTGTTACTGACCATTGATACAGAGCTCTGGCCGAATACGTTGCACATTTGTCGGGTGTCCGGCGTCAAGACCATGCTGGTCAACGGCCGACTATCAGCCCGATCAGCGTCAGGCTATGCACGGATTGGTGCGTTGTCCTCTGAAATGGTCGGCAATCTGGATCACCTTGCCGTGCAGACCGAGCAACACAAAGCGCGTTTTTTGTCACTGGGCGCCTCGCCAGACCGTGTTGAAGTCACCGGCAGTCTAAAGTTCGATGCTACCGTTGCCCCTGATCATCAAGCCCAGGTCAGTCTTGCGGAACAGCAGGTTCTTGGCAGGCCTGTTTTGCTTGGTGCGAGTACTCATGAGGGTGAGGAGGCGGCGCTGCTCAGGCTATTGCCGACGTTGAAGCAGATACTGCCTGAAGTGTTGTTGATCATTGCACCCCGACATACTCATCGAGCGGACCGGGTTGCCCAACTCTGTGAAAGCGTTGGCTTCAATGTGCAACGGCGTAACGAAACCGGCGAGCCGGTAACCGCTGATGTGTTGTTGATCGATACAATGGGCGTGTTGGCGGCTTACTATGCGGTAGCGCGTGTCGCCTTCGTTGGCGGGTCGCTTGTACCTGTGGGTGGGCACAACCTGCTTGAAGGCGTGCGAGCCGGCAGCGCGGTTGTCATGGGTAGCCATCTGGATAACATCGACGATATCGCCCACCAGTTCGTGGATGTTGATGGTATGTGCGTGGCAAATGATGAAACTGTGCTGCAACGTCTCGTGGTTGAACTGATGATCGACGACGCACGCAGACAGGCAATGGTAAGCGCCGCGGATCAGGTTCTGCATCGCAATCAGGGCGCGTTGGATCGTGTGTTTCGTTGTATCCATAAAGCCCTCGAAGAAGATTGAGCAGTCTCTATTTATGGGCGAATCGACGGGCCCTGATGGCATCCGACATAGCATTATTCGCCTGATATTTCATGGTAATTTCAAGGGTCGTTACAGGCTTACTTGTCTTTAGATTGTGGTAACCTCTGACGCAGTTATTGCCGATTGGCCAGTTACAGAAATCATGACGAACCCATACATTTACGTGCCGGACCTTGTCGCAGACATGGCAGAGTGTGATGCGAACTACATCCGGTTGCGGAAACTGTTTCCCGATATGGACGCCGAAGATGGTAAGCGCTTCGGCATCCGCACGCGCACAGAAGAAGGTGCGACTGTGGTGATCAGGATTCGTGAGCGTTGTCCTTTTACAACCATGGTATCGGTAGATGTCACTGCGGAAGAAGATCGCCCCCTGATCCGCTGGCCGAATCTGGAGCTCCGGGTTTACCACGACGTTAATTCCGCTGAAGTGGTCAGTTTTGAGCGGCATCGCAATTTCAGATATCGCTACTCACTGCCGAACGAGCATATGTTTCAGCCTGATGAAAAGTCCCAGATCAACAGATACCTGGGCGAACTGCTCAACTACTGTATCGAGCATGGTTATTCTCTCGACCCCGTTGAATTTGCGACCTGACTGAACGCGGTACCGACGCCGTGATCTTTTTCGAGAAATCCGCTCCTAAATCCTTATAATTTCTTCCCAACAGTCTGCGCTCGATTTCCTGTCGAGTGAGTCGCGCTTGCCTCATTTGAGGCTCAATTTCCGTTTACAGTTTGGTCATCAATGGCAACAAGTTATAAAGCAGATTCCATCGAGGTTCTCGAAGGACTTGATCCGGTTAAAAAGAGACCGGGAATGTACACCGACACCACTCGGCCTAATCACCTTGCCCAGGAGGTCATTGACAATAGTGTCGATGAAGCCCTCGAGGGACATGCCAGCGAGATCAGGGTTACCCTGCGCAAAAATGGGTCTATGTCAGTCAGTGATAACGGTCGAGGTATGCCTGTTGATATTCACAAAAAGGAAAAGCTGCCCGGTGTAGAGCTGATCCTGACGCGCCTGCATTCCGGTGCCAAGTTCAACAGCGATAACTATAAATTTTCCGGCGGTCTGCACGGGGTCGGTGTCTCCGTTGTTAATGCGCTGTCTGAGAATTTTGAAGTATTTATAAAACGTGATGGCAAGTTGCATCACATGGCGTTTAAAGACGGTAAAAAAGCCACCAAATTGACCGTAAAAGATAAGGTCGGGCGACGCAACACGGGCACGATGATCAATTTTAAACCCGACCCCAAGTACTTTGATTCAGCAAAATTTTCGGTTGGCAGGCTCAAACATCTATTGCGTGCCAAGGCGGTCCTGTGTCCGGGCTTAAAGGTGGTCTTTGAAGACGAAACTGCCAGTAAGGGCGAAGAGAAAACCTACGAGTGGTTTTACGAGCACGGTCTTGAGGACTACCTCGCGACTGAACTTGAGGGGCTTGAGTTGCTGCCTGAGACGCCATTTACGGGTGAGATGTCTGGCCAGGAAGAAGCCGTCGATTGGGCGGTGCAGTGGCAGGCAGAAAGCGGCGACCTGATTACTGAGAGCTACGTGAACCTGATTCCAACAACCCAGGGTGGTACACACGTCAATGGTTTGAGGGCGGGTCTGCTGGAAGCACTCCGGGAGTTCTGTGAATTTCGAAACCTGATTCCCCGGGGTATCAAGATTACTGCGGAAGACATCTGGGACAAGTGCAACTACGTGTTGTCAGCCAAGATGATTGATCCCCAGTTTGCCGGTCAAACCAAAGAGAGATTGAACTCTCGCCAGGCTGTCAGTTTCATTTCAAGTGTTGTGAAGGATAGTTTCTCTCTGTGGCTCAATCAGCACATCGCGGCAGGTGAAGCGATAGCCGAGTTAGCGATCAGTAGTGCTCAGGCAAGGTTACGGGCGGGCAAAAAAGTTGCTCGCAAAAAGCTGACGTCGGGTCCTGCGTTGCCAGGAAAGTTGGCGGATTGTTCCTGCAACGATGCCATGATGGGTGAGTTGTTTCTGGTGGAGGGAGACTCCGCTGGAGGCTCCGCCAAGCAGGCGAGAGACCGGGAAACCCAGGCGATCATGCCGCTTAGGGGGAAAATCCTGAACACCTGGGAGGTCGACTCAGGTGACATTCTGGCTTCTCAGGAAGTCCATGATATTTCGGTGGCACTGGGCATTGATCCGGGTTCGGATGATCTCTCAAAATTGCGCTACGGCAAGGTGTGTATTCTTGCCGACGCTGATTCTGATGGCTTGCACATCGCCAGTCTGCTGATTGCGCTGTTTGTAAAACATTTTGGTGCTCTGGTTGCCGGCGGACACGTCTATGTCGCAATGCCGCCACTGTATCGTATCGATGTCGGGAAGCAGGTTTTTTATGCGCTGGATGAAGGCGAGAGACAGCACATTCTTGATCGGATCGAGGCGGACAAGCTGCCGGGTAAGGTGATTGTCCAGCGTTTTAAGGGCCTGGGTGAAATGAACCCCATACAACTTCGTGAAACGGCGATGGCACCGGATACTCGTCGCCTGGTGCAACTCACCGCTGAAAAGCCGAAAGCCGTTAATGAACTGCTTGATATGCTGCTGTCCAAAAAACGTTCGCCAGATAGAAAAACCTGGCTGGAAAAGAAAGGCGATCTGGCAGAGCTTGCCTGAACGCATAACTAACGAGAATCCAAACGTATGAGTGAAACCTTGATGGATGGAGATATCGAGAAGATATCCCTTGCTGAATATACGGAGAACGCCTACCTGAACTATGCGATGTACGTGATCAACGATCGCGCGCTGCCGCATATTGGGGACGGGCTAAAGCCGGTTCAACGCCGTATTGTCTATGCGATGAACGAGTTACGACTTGGTGCAGACGCGAAGTACACCAAATCTGCCCGGACAATTGGCGATGTGATTGGCAAGTTTCATCCTCATGGCGACTCGGCATGCTACGAAGCCATGGTGTTAATGGCGCAGCCGTTTACCTATCGATATCCACTGGTTGATGGTCAGGGCAACTGGGGCGCGCCAGACGATCCCAAGTCCTATGCGGCTATGCGTTACACCGAATCCAAGCTCACCGCCTACGCAGAAGTGCTGCTAGGTGAGCTGAAACAGGGCACGGTTGACTGGATTCCTAACTTTGACGGAACGTTGACGGAGCCTGTCAATCTTCCTGCCCGGGTGCCTAATATTCTGCTTAATGGTGGTAGCGGCATTGCGGTGGGTATGGCAACGGACATTCCACCACACAACCTTAATGAAGTTGTCAGCGCCTGTCTTCGGTTGCTCGACAAACCCAAGTCGACCCTTAAAGACTTGATGGAGCACATTAAGGGACCAGACTTTCCAACGGGTGCTGAAATTATTTCGCCGGTTGAGGAGATCGAGCAAGTTTACGAGACCGGCCGTGGTGCGATTCGCGCCAGGGCCGTATACAGCCGTGAAGACGGCGACATTGTGATCACTGCATTACCCTTCCAGGTGTCAGGCACAAAGGTGCTTGAGCAGATTGCGGCGCAAATGCAGGCCAAGAAACTGCCCATGGTGGTTGACCTGCGGGACGAGTCAGATCACGAATGCCCGACGCGCATTGTCGTGGTGCCCAAGTCCAACCGCGTCGATGCAGAACAGCTAATGGCGCATCTGTTTGCCACAACTGATCTGGAACGAACCTACCGGGTCAACTTCAATGTCATAGGTATAGACGGTAAACCCAGGGTTAGGCCGCTGGTTGAAATGCTCTCCGAATGGATCAAGTTCAGATCGGATACCGTGCTGCGGCGATTGCAGTTTCGGCTGGACAAAATTCTTGACCGATTACACATCCTTGAAGGATTGATGATTGCTTATTTGAACATCGATGAGGTCATCAAGATTATTCGGACCGAAGATAGACCCAAGCCTGTTTTGATGAAGCGTTATAAGCTATCTGACATTCAGGCGGACGCGATCCTTGATTTACGTTTGCGGCAGTTGGCCAAGCTTGAAGAAACCCGCATTAAGGGTGAGCAGGATGAGCTTGAAGCCGAGAAAGCCGATATTGAAAAGACGATCGGCTCCAAAGCGCGACTAAAAACGCTGATTAAGAAAGAGCTTGTCGAGGATGCCAAAACCTTTGGCGATGACCGACGTTCGGAAATCGTTGTTCGTAATGACGCCCAGGCGTTCGCTGAAAAGGATCTGATTTCAACGGAGCCGGTGACGGTAGTGCTCTCAGAAAAGGGCTGGATCAGGTCAGCAAAAGGTCACGAGGTCAGTGCTACTGAACTGAGTTATCGAAGTGGTGATAGCCTGTTGCAGGCTATTGCGGGGCGGTCAAATCAGGATGCGGTGTTTTTTGATTCAACCGGCCGCGCCTATACTGCGGCGATGCATACCCTTCCCTCGGCCAGGGGGCAGGGAGAGCCGCTCACGGGACGCTTCAACCCGCCAGCGGGCGCGTTTTTTACGGGCGTTGCGCTCGCTGATAAAGATGCGCAATACGTCCTTTCCAGTGATGCCGGTTACGGCTTTATCGGGACGCTCGGCGACATGCTTACCAAGAACAAGGCCGGCAAATCCGTGTTGTCGGTACCCAAAGGCGGTGTTGTGAATATCCCGGCACTGATTAACGATCAGAAACATGACTTTATCGCCGCCTTCAGTAATGAGGGCCGTCTATTGATATTTCCCGTTGCTGAGTTGCCTGCCCTCGGCCGGGGTAAGGGTGTCAAGATCATGAACATTCCCAAACCGCGGGTAGAATCCAGAGAAGAGTTTATGCCGTTTGTGCGCGTCTTCTCGGAAGTGGATACGTTGATCGTGCATTCCGGCAAGCGCAATCTGAAGCTCACGATTAACGACCTCGAGCACTACCGGGGAGAGCGGGCAAGGCGGGGTTTGAAGCTGCCCCGTGGATTTCAGAAGGTCGATGCAGTCGTGCTGGAGAAGGGCGACAGCTAGTGTCTGATCATGAGCTGCGCTGCTTGCGCCTCGAGCAGATCCTGATTGGCTAGCCCGTTTATCTTCGAAAGATGCTCAGAGTCAACGAGTGAATGGTGGAAGGCCTGCAGCTTGACGCGGTCTTTGAGTTTTGGATTCGGTGTTGCGATGAGCAGATCACCATCCGAGATCGACGCAAGGTAACTCGCTGACTTCCTGGCTCGATCAGGTTCGTCTTCGATGATATCGAGTGTGCCACCGAAGTTAATATTACCCGGTAAAAGGTCTGTAAGGTGGCGTATCAGCAGGCCTGTGCAGGTTGCCTTATAGGCGGCATCATAACCTTCGAAATGTATCACCAGCTCTTCTGTGGTTGTTTGCTCCACGATGCCACCATACAGCCTTGCTGCCTGGTAAAACTTCTCGAAATTTGCCTCCAGATGTCGCGCTGGGCGGATGCGGATGACCAGAATATACGTCTCGGTATTTGGTGCCTCTTGCAGATACGCGGGTGCGGTGACAATAGGTATTGAGACGTTTTCCTCTTCTGGCGGCTCATCAACGTCGGGTTCAGCCTGGAGCCAGTTGATAATTTTTGGCGAGAACCACCACAGCAAGCCTCCGTAAATCAGAATGCTGATAGCCAGCAGCGGTAACAGCAGAGAAACCGAAAGTCTGCGCTGTTGCAGGTTCACTCTTACACTGCCGACCATGGCATCCTGAAAAGTGATATCGGAGGCAAAGGACGCACTGCCTCTTTCGCTGCGACCACTCTGTGCGATCAGATTGTTGGTTGCATCGTAAATCGCGACATAGTGGACCGGGGTTTCCCGGGTAACTCTGGCAACGATAACGTTCAGGGAAAGCCGGTCATCGTCGACGATCAACTGAGAGACCAGCTCGGAGATCTGTACCGCGGTGATCTGGCCATAGTGTGATTGTGTCTCGGAAATTCGGGCTTCGTATTGTTGAACCAGGATTGTGCCGACGAGCAGGGTGATCACAAGTGGCAACACAATCAGCAGGCTGACGAGCCTGGGACGGAGAACGCTCTGTTCTACAGCCATGAGATTCTGAGATTAACGGGACGGCGGAGAGTATAGCGGATATCGTTGCTACAGTGGGCGATTACGGGATAATACGCGCATTCGGGGGAGGCGTGTCATATTATGAAAGAGCTGGTTCTTATCAGCGTGTCCGGCGAAGACAAGCCAGGCATTACAGCAACCATTGCCAAGTTGTTAGGTGATTGGGATGTCGACATTCTTGATGTCGGACAGTCTGTCATTCATAGCCACCTGTCACTGGGTATTCTTGTGAATGTGCCGGAATCTTCCGACAAGGTGTTTAAAGCGTTGTTGTTTGAGTCGCACCGGATGGGTGTTCAGATACGATTTAATCCGATTTCAGAGGATAGCTATCAGCAGTGGGTTGGGCTTCAAGGGGCCTCGCGATACATATTGACCCTACTTGCCCGGCGAATTAAAGCATCCCACATCGCCGCCGTTTCGGACGTTATCGTTGGTAACTCACTCAATATTGACAATATCACCAGGCTCTCGGGTCGGGTGCCGCTTGATGAAACGGACAAAACCACCAAAGCCTGTGTCGAGTTTTCATTGCGGGGTACGCCCGGTGCGTCTTTCCGTGAACAGTTGCTGGCGGTGTGTGCAGATCTTGATATTGATGTTGCCGTTCAGGAAGACGGGATTTATCGGCGTAACCGACGCCTGATCGCCTTCGATATGGACAGTACCCTGATTAAGACTGAGGTCATCGACGAGTTGGCGTTAGAAGCGGGCGTTGGCGATGAGGTGGCTGCAATTACAGCGCGCGCCATGGCAGGTGAGCTCGATTTTAAAGAGAGTCTTCGGCACCGGGTTGCTTTGCTGAAAGGGCTGCCTGAAACCGCACTGATAAAGGTGGCAGATAGATTACCTTTGACCGAAGGGGTAGAGCATCTCTTTCAAACACTCAATCATCTCGGCTATAAGACCGCGATACTTTCCGGGGGCTTTAACTACTTCGGTAATATTCTCAGAGAAAAACTCTCCGTGGATTATGTTTTCGCCAACCAGTTGGAGCTCAAGGACGGGGTGCTTACGGGCAAGGTTGTTGATCCGATAGTTGATGCTGAGCGCAAAGCTTCATTATTGACGGAACTGGCAGAACGGGAAGGCATCTCGCTGAAGCAGACCATTGCGGTTGGTGATGGAGCTAACGATTTAGCGATGTTGCAGGTGGCAGGACTGGGCATCGCGTTTCATGCCAAACCTATTGTCAGAAAGAGCGCAGGACAATCCATTTCTACTCTGGGCCTGGATAGTTTGTTGTATCTTCTAGGCATCAGAGACGCAGAAATCGTAAAGATCTAGAGATCTTCGGAAGAGAAATCGTAGTCCATATCTTCCAGAGGCTCGGAGATATAATTGCCTTGAATATAATTGATGCCTGTCATGAACAAGGTTGGCAGAATTGCGGGGTTTTCAACGCCTGATATCGCGGTTAGTACGCCAGTGGCCTGAAGCGATTGCACCATTTCAATAAGTTCCGCCTGCTTCTCGTCGCTATTCTCAATCTGACTGGCAAAGGAGCCGTCCAGTTTCACGAAATCCGGCGTCAGGTGTTTTAACAGGTTGAACGGATTCAGTGAGCAGCCGAAATGATTGATTGACGATTTGACGTGGAGTTCTTGTAATCCCTTGGCAAACTTTGCGGCCTGCTTGATGTAGGAAGTGGCGTCGTTTTCATGAATCTGAAAAATGATAGCATCGCTAGGCAGTCTCGCAGCCTTGAGCGCAACGCTCATCCAGGGCAGAAATTCACCGTCTCCGAGGGTTTTGTGGCTGACGTTAATAAATAGTCTGGCTTTACCACCCGCTTCACGTTGGTCAGCGAGATGTTTCACTGATTGGAGCACAACCCAGCGGTCAATCTTCTGCAATAGTCCAGCTTCTTCAGCGGGTCCAAGGAACTGGGCGGGTCTCAGCAGGTTGCTTTCAGCGTCGGGTAGCCGAAGCAGCACTTCGAACTGTTCTTCGTCCTCGCCGTGCAGCGAAACGATGGGTTGAAAGTGAAGCTGGAACAGGTTTTTTTCGAGCGAGTGGGAGATAAGGTCCTTCAGGGCGTCCGCGGAAACCGATTTACCCTCTTCGCCCACGGTCACCTTGGCCGGTTCGTAAAATGCGAAGGCGTTGCCCTCTTCGATCGAATCCGCTGCCTGGTGTGCCCGCGAGATGGCTTCTTCCACGGTTGATGTGTTCTCGGCAATCACGGACATGCCAATGCTCACGGTCACCTGATAGTTCTTACCGGAAACGTCAGACATATGCCCTTCGACGGCACCCCGGATGGTATCGGCAAGCCCTTCTGCTTTTGCCTTGTCACTGCCCTTGGCGAGCACGGCAAACACGTCATCACCGAATCTGGCCATGAGGTAATCATCGGGCACCTGATTTCTGATCAGTGCTGCGAGATCGCCAAGGACAAGATCGGCATTTGAAAGTCCGGCTTCCGAGCGAATGCGTGGGAAATGATCGATTGCGATGTAGTAAATGATCGCGGATTGTTTGCCCTGGTTGGCGTTGTCGACGACCAGGTCAAGCTCCTCGATGAAGTACTGCCTGTTAAACAAGCCGGTCAGCAGGTCCTGGCTGGAAATTTCCTTGATCCGATCCTCGAGCTGCGAATCGTCCACCAGCGGCTTGAAGGTCACCTGGGTACAAGGCTCTCCATCATAGGTGGCCGGTGACATGGCAAGGGTCGTGAGAATGGTCGAGCCTTCACAGTCGACACAGCTGAACTCTTCTTCGCTCGTTGCCTCAGGGTCAAAAGATTTTAAAAACGCTTTGAACTTGCCTTGGTCTTCGCTCGCAATGAGATCAATGATCGGGATACCAGCGTACTCATCTGCGTCTTCGTACCCAAAAAGTTCCACATAGGCCTTGTTAGTGTAGATGTGCATGCCTTCGTGTACATAGGAAATCGCGGTTGTCGAAGAATCCAGCAGCAGATTGTTCCTTCGGTCAGTTTCCTTGAGTTCGACCTCGGCGCGTCTGCGTAACCTGCGATTTTTGAGATTCTTGAGTTCTCGCTCGATAATAAGAACCAGACGTTCGTCGTCATCATCCAGCGCAACGTCCATTGCGCCGAGTTTGAGCCCCTCGGTTATGGAAGAGGGGTCGCGGTTGTCGGCGAGCATGATGACCGGGATATCCTTGTCCAGGGTCTCGATCTGGGCAATCAGGGCCTGTGCCGTGAATCCGTTCGCTTCGGGTGTCGCCAGAACAAGGTCCCATTTTTGCTCAGAAATCTTCTGGGAAAAGTCAGCGTCAGACTCTATCTGATGGGCGCGAGTTGCCCGTCCTGCAGTTCTCAGCAAGACAATGAGTTCTTCGGCTCTGTTCTGTGATTCTTCCAGAATCAGAAGTCTTATGGGGTCCTGGTCGCTCATCGAAGGCCCTTGCGATCGGTGACGTACTATAACACGGCGAGATCATGTCTTGCGTTTACTTGGTCGGGCGTTGGTCCGGCGTAGGGCGCCTTTTGAGCTGAAAAAAGTTCATGCAATGACGGTTTTTGACGATGCGCCCGGCTCTTCTCGCGCGAGTCTCGGGACCAGATAACCCGGTAGGGTTGCTGATATTTCCTCGATCAGTTGCCGACCCCTGGACTCAGGCACATCGAAGTGCGCTGCGCCGGCGACGGGATCAAGAAGGTGCAGGTAGTAGGGCAGCACGCCGGCTGCAAACAATCTGCTCGAGAGGTCCACGAGTATGTCCTGCCGATCGTTGATACCTTTCAATAAAACGCTTTGGTTGAGCAGCGTGATATTTTTAGGCTGATTGAGGCGCGCCAGCGCCTGGTGTAGTTCATCATCAATCTCCTGTGGGTGATTGATGTGCATGACAAAAACCATTGCCGTCCCTGCCCCTGAGACCCAATCAAGCAATTCATCGTTGATCCTTTGCGGAATAACGACGGGCAGGCGAGTATGAAAACGGATCGTTTTGACATGCCTGATGTCCGCGAGGCGCCGGGTTACGGCCGAAAGCCTCTCGTCGCTGATCATCAGCGGATCACCGCCGCTGAAAATGACCTCAGCGATCGTGTCATCGTTGGCAATGTGGTCGATCAGTTTTTGCCAGTCATCGGGACTTAGCCGGTTCTCCTGGTAGGGGAAATGCCGACGGAAACAGTATCGGCAGTTCACAGCGCAGCTACCGGTGGTGATAACCAGGACACGGCCCTGGTATTTTTGGATCAGGCCTTTCGGGCCACTGCCACGCTGCTCTGCCAGAGGGTCTCCGGTAAACCCTGCGACATTCAATGCCTCGGCGGCTGTTGGCAGGATCTGTTGAAGCAGTGGGTCTTCAGGATCTTCCTGCCGCATTCGCGAAACAAAGGGTTTTGGCACCAGTATCGGGAATTTTAATGCCTCTGCAGGGAGGTCGGTTGCGGACAGCCCAAGCAGGCCTCGCAGTTCGGTGATATCTCTGACTGCATGTTGCAGGTGCCATTGCCAGGGGTGACTCTGCAATCCGGTCGCGCTTAAGGGTATGATTGTCATCGAAGAAAATGAAGGATCGAGTGGATGGCGAGTTATTCTACCAACGAATTTAAATCGGGTCTTAAAGTTATGCTGGAAGGAGACCCTTGCAGTATCGTTGAAAACGAATTCGTGAAGCCGGGAAAAGGTCAGGCCTTTAACCGGGTAAGACTGAAGAACCTGAAGACCGGCCGTGTCTGGGAGCGGACATTCAAATCAGGGGAATCGCTGGAAGGCGCTGATGTCATGGAGTACGACATGGAGTATGTCTATACCGACGGCGAGTATTGGCACTTCATGAAGACCGACGGCAGTTACGAACAGCTTGCCGCTGATAAAGCGGCAGTGGAAGACAGTATCCCGTGGCTGAAAGAAACCGACAAAGCGACGGTGACATTATGGAACGAGGTACCCATTGCGGTAACCCCGCCCAACTTTGTTGAGCTTGAAGTCGTCGAAACCGACCCCGGTTTGAAGGGCGACACAGCCAGTGGTGGTTCCAAGCCAGCGACGCTCAGTACTGGCGCGATAGTGAAGGTACCGCTGTTTATCAACATAGGTGAAGTTGTTCGAGTCGACACCCGGACGTCCGAATATCAAAACCGGGTTAAGCAATAACCCGGAATGACCGCACGAATCATCCGCCGGGCCACCCTGCTCGCTGCGATTCGTCACTATTTTCATAGTGAACAGGTTATCGAAGTGGTGACGCCGCTGTTACGGGACGCCGGCTCCAGTGAAGTCCATCTTGATAATGTTGCGGTGCCGGCGCTGGGTTATTTACAAACCTCGCCTGAGGCGGCCATGAAGTCACTGGTTGCGGAAACGGGTCAATCGATCTATCAGATATGTGCCGCCTTTCGCGCTGGTGAAATGGGTGATCGACATCAGCTGCAGTTTCAAATGCTGGAGTGGTATCGCGTTGGCTTCTCCCTGTCATCGCTGATGGATGATCTTGAACGGCTGCTTGCCAGCATCAGGACCTATTGTTCGTCAGCGGACTGGGACATTGAATTGCCGAATGGCCGTATTCCACGTATTTCCTATGACTCGCTGTTCCAGTCAACGTTTGAGTTCAGTGCCCATGATGCCGATATCAGTCAATTGCAGGAAGCGGCGGCTGCCGCTCGGCTGTCACATCTGACTGGCGTATCACGTCGGGCAGACCTGCTGGATGGTCTTTTCTCAAGCCGTATTGAACCATCCCTTGGCGCCTCTATCGTCTTTGATTTTCCGGCCTGTCAGGCTGCCATGGCAGAGCTCAAGAATGACGCTGAAGGTCGGCAGGTGGCTGATCGATTTGAGCTCTACCTCGGCGGCCTTGAAATTGCGAATGCCTACCAGGAGTTGCGTGATCGTGATCAGTTATCTGCGCGTATGGCAGAAAACAATCAGCAACGGCAGACGCTCGGAAAAGCCAGAATGCCTGATGATGCGGACTTACTCGAAGCCACGGCTGCATTGCCGTTTTGTGCGGGTGCTGCGCTTGGCATTGACAGGTTGCTGATGGTGATGTGCGGTGCCGAGACGATAACTGCAGTTTAGACGATCGCCTGCCCATAACGGACCAGGTCGCCTTCTGCCACGGAAAACCGATGTTGGTCTGGCAGCACGACGATGGCGGTTGAGCCCATTTGGAATCGTCCCAGCTCATCACCCTGACGGAAAGCCATTTTCATGTCGGTCGTCACGGCGAGTTTAGGTGTGTAGGGTCGATCCATCCAGACCGGCTGTATTGCTGCCACCAGCATGGCGCCCACCAGGACTATCACCATGGGGCCGTTAGCTGAATCGAAATGACAGACGAGTCGTTCATTTCTTGCGAATAAACCGGGGATTTCCAGCGCTGCTCGGGTACTGACGGAAAACAGTTCGCCAGGCACATAAACAGCCTTGATCAAAGTAGCGTCGCAAGGCATGTGAACACGGTGATAGTTATGGGGTGCGAGATAAACCGTCAGAAAAGACCCGTTTTCATAATCACCCGTATCTTTTTCAGCGATCAATGCTGAGATTGAATAGTTGTGGTTCTTTGACTGGATCATTGTGCCCGCTTCGATGGCGCCAGCGCAGGCGACCTTGCCATCTGCCGGGCTGCACAGCTCACCGGCCAGCGGTCTTGCGCCGGGTATCAGCGCGCGCGTAAAAAAATCGTTGAACGAGACGTAGTCTGCCGGGTTCGATCGCTCGGCCTCTGACAAATCAATATCGTAAAACGACCGGACCAGACCAATACCTGCACGTCGTATGAGCCTATTTTGGCTGTTAGACAGGGCGCCGATAAGTCGGCTAAGCAGATGTTGCGGTGCGAGCCGTTGGGTCAGAGCGAAAATCATGAGTTGGCGGGATTATCGATGGGTGTATCGGGGTCGTTACCCCATTCGGACCATGAACCATGATAGGCGCGGATGTTGTATCCCAGTAATTTGCCGACCAGGTAGGTTAAACCGGAGCGGTGATGGGTCTGGCAGTGGGTGATGATTTCCTTGTCTTTTGAGAAACCTTTTTCAGCGACCACGGCCTCGATATCTGCGCGCAGGCGCAAGGCGTTTTGGCGATCCATGAGCGCGACCCAGTCCAGATTGATTGCGCCTGGGATATGTCCTGACCTTGCCGCTGCGATTCTGATGCCGGCATATTCCTCTGCGGATCTGGCATCCCAGATTTGAACGTCGTCACGCGGCAGGGCCGCCAGAACATCTGCTTTTTCCACGATCACGGCCGGATTCACTGAGATTTCGGGCAGCGTTGGCTCAGGTGTCAGGATCTCATCAGTCATTGGCAAACCGCTGTCTGCCCAGGCGATAAGCCCGCCGTTGATGACACTGGACTTTTTGTGGCCAATGACGTCGAGGGTCCAGATAAATCTGCCAGCCCAGCCACCACCCTCGTCGTCGTAGGCGACAATAGTCTTTTCCGGCGAATAGCCGATTCGGGCAAACAGATTTTCTAACCGGTTGATGTCGGGTAGTTTACCGACCGCAGGGGGTGCGCCCGATATCAGCTCGCCAGGCGAGATGTGAACAGCCCCAGGGATATGGTGACGCGAAAAATTTTCATCCGAGCAGATATCTATGATCAGCAATGTATCTGTCAGTTCTTTGTCTCCCTGGGCAATAATTTCATGCAGGGCTTCGGGTTCAATTAGTAATGGCAGCATCAGGGACTCCGGGTTTCTCCCCTTGATCAGGGGCGCATATTGTACACGGAGTGACCAAAACATCGTGGAGGAATCTGTCGATTTTCAGTTAACATAGCCGTCCCGGCCGTGTGGCCAACTCGGACAGTTAATGACTCAGGCGCCAAAAGAACAGAATCTGGTCTGGATAGATCTGGAAATGACAGGGCTCGACCCAGAGAAAGAGCGCATTCTGGAAATCGCAACGCTGGTAACTGATTCTGAATTGAACCTTATTGCGGAGGGTCCCGTGCTGTATGTAAAACAGCCGGAATCGCTGCTCGCAGCGATGGATGAGTGGAATACTACCCATCACACGGCTTCAGGGCTGGTTGAACTGGTCCGAAAAGCAGGGGTCGCTGAGCGAGAAGCAGAGCTTGCGACGCTCGAGTTTTTAAGAGCACATACCCTTGAAAGCACCTCGCCACTTTGCGGCAATAGCATCGGGCAGGATCGAAGATTTCTCGTCAAGTACATGCCTGAGCTCGAAGCGCATCTCCACTACCGAAACCTGGATGTCAGTACAATCAAAGAACTGGCGGCGCGCTGGCGGCCAGAGGTGGCCAGTAGTTTTAGTAAAAGCAATGCACATCGGGCCCTCGATGACATCAAGGAGTCCATTGCGGAATTGAAGCATTATCGTGAGCACTTCTTCAGGTTGAGCTAGTCACGGTGACCCGGCGTCTCTTAGCGAGCGCTGGTGTTGTTTGATCGCCCATTCAATATGTTCGTCAACCAGGTCCGAGAAACCTTTTCGTGCGGTCAGCGCTGTAACAATTTGCTGGCTGGCGGGTTCGTTTCCAAGGGCAACAGCAAGATTTCTCAGCCAGCCTTCGTAGCCTGTTCTGCGAATGGCAGAACCTGCAGTCTTTTCCAGAAATGTGGCTTCACTCCAGGCAAACAGTGCCATAATTTCTGCCTGCTCAAGCCCGTGTCGCGGCTTGAAATCGGGTTCTTCATTAGGCTTGGCGTAGCGATTCCACGGGCAAACCAGCTGGCAATCATCGCATCCGAAGATTCTGTTACCGATGGCCTTTCGAAACGCCTCTGGAATCTCGCCCCGTTTTTCAATGGTCAAGTAGCTGATGCAGCGTCTTGCATCCAGCACGTAGGGAGCAACAATGGCTTTAGTCGGACAAATGTCGATGCAGGCGCGACATGATCCGCAGCGATTTTTTTGCGGGTTGTGCGAGGTAGGCAGTGGCAGGTTCGTCAAAATCTCACCGAGAAAAAACCAGGAACCCGCGCGTTCGTTCATCAATAGGGTGTTCTTTCCTATCCAACCCAGGCCGGCTTTTTCTGCAAGTGCTTTCTCCAGGATAGGTGCGCTATCCGTGAACACGCGGGCGTCCAGTTCACCTAGTTGATGTGTCCTGCAGAATGCGGCCATGCTACTAACGAGCTTCTTAAGCTTTGCGCGGATTGTCTTGTGATAATCGCGCCCGAGTGCGTATCGCGAGATGTAGCTTTTGCCAGGCGTGTCCAGAACATCATCCGGTGCCGGTTCATTTTCAAGATAGTCAATGCGTACTGTGATCACCGACTGTGTGCCGGGGTGCAGTGCCTGGGGTTGGTAGCGCATGCTGCCATGCCTTGCGAGGTATTCCATCTCGCCGTGGAAGTCCTCCGCCAGCCATTGATTGAGCCTGTCTCCGTGTTTGTCCAGATCGATATCACTGATACCGCAGGCAGAAAACCCAAGCTCAGTGGCCCAGGTTTCAATATGTTCGGTCAGTTTCTGCAGGTTCGACACAGTTGTCAGCGTGAATAGAGGTGATGGCCTATAATCGAGCTTTGTAGATCATTGAACAAGTCTATGGACAATCTTTACCTTGCCGCAGGGGTGCGGGAAATCGACAGAATCGCCATTGAAGAACATGGCATTCCAGGTATCGTCCTGATGCGGCGTGCCGCAGAGGCTTGTATCAAGGCGTTGCTGGCGAACTGGTCGGTACCGGGAACTGTTGCCGTGTTTTGTGGCTCTGGCAATAATGCAGCGGATGGTTTCATCATCGCCGGGTTGCTGGCTAATCGCGGTTATCAGGTTAAGGTCGCGCTAATCGGCAAGATACCGGAGCAAGCGTCCGATGCCGGTCTTGCGTATGACTATTCGATGCAGAGTCCTGCAGAACGGGTTTCTGTGGAACAGGCTATTGACGCTGCCGATCTGTTGGTAGATGCGCTGCTCGGTACAGGGGTTTCAGGCGAGGTGCGGCCGCTGTACAAATCAACGATTGAGGCGATCAACGACAGCGGTAAACCCGTGCTGGCGGTCGATCTGCCATCGGGGTTATGTGCCGATACCGGGCGAAATCTCGGCGCAACGGTCAATGCTGAGGTTACCGTCACTTTTATCGCACGCAAATTGGGTCTCATGACCAACGATGGCGTGCAGCATGCTGGGACAGTGGTGTTCGATGACCTTGAGGTACCCGCCGAAGCGGTTGATCGCCTGCCAGCTGCAGCGGTGATGCTTGACCATCTGTCGGCGTTGCAAAAGCTGCCCCCACGGCATCGCAATGCGCACAAGATGTCGCATGGTCATGTGCTGATTGTGGGCGGCGATCTGGGCATGCCAGGCGCTGTGATCATGACCGCAGAAGCGGCCATACAGAGCGGCGCAGGCATGGTGACTGTGGCGACGCACCCCGAAAATATTACCCCGCTAATTGCCAGACGACCTGAAGTGATGGCGCGAGGCGTTACCTCAATAGATGCGCTGGCGCCATTGCTCTCCCGTGCCACGGTTGTTGTTTTGGGTCCAGGACTCGGCAAAAGTGAGTGGAGCCAGATGCTTTTTAACGCAGTAATGGGCAGTGATATGCCATTACTCGTGGACGCTGACGGCCTGAATCTGCTGGCGGAAAGCCCGATACATCGCGATAACTGGGTGCTCACACCGCACCCTGGAGAGGCGGGTCGATTGCTGGGACGCAAGGTCCAGGATGATCGCCATTCAGCCGTTCGGGATCTTCAGACACGTTATGGCGGGGTTGCTCTGCTTAAAGGTGCTGGCACGCTAATCGCCGACGGTCAGGGTATAGGTCTGTGTCCCTATGGCAATCCTGGGATGTCCGTTGCGGGTATGGGGGATGTTCTGTCAGGCATCATTGGCGGGCTCATGGCGCAGGGTCTGCTACCGATGGATGCCGCGCAGTTGGGTGCCGTTGTGCATGCCCTTGCCGCGGATAATCTGACCGGTAATCAGGGCGAAAGGGGGCTGCTGGCAACGGAACTGATACCTGAGGTACGAAGATTGCTGAACCCGCGCCGGCTCGAACATCGATGAACACGCTCATCATCAACGACGAGGCTGATATGGTGAACCTGGGCATGGCGTTGGCGAGCGCACTTGAAGGTCACGGCGCCGTGCATCTAACGGGCGATCTGGGTGCCGGCAAGACGACGCTTTGCCGTGGAATACTGCGTGGCATGGGTTATTCAGGTGCTGTTAAGAGCCCTACTTTTACGCTTGTCGAACCTTATGAGCTGGCAGATTCGGAGGTCTATCATTTCGATCTTTACCGCTTAAGTGATCCAGACGAACTTGACTACATCGGGGTAGACGAATACTTCAATCCGGCAGCCCTCTGTCTGCTTGAGTGGCCTGAAAAAGCACAAGGTTATCTACCGCAACATGACCTTAAGATTAAGATTGATGTATCGGGAGAAAAACGGATCATAAGCTTAACTGCGAACACAGACCATGGAACCAGGGTTTGCGATCAGGTCGTCAAATTTTCAATCAAGCATCCGGTTTGAACGCTATTCTGGACTGGCGGCGGCTGTTTTTCGCGCTTGCGATAACAGCCACACTGCTGCCGGAATCCTATGCGATCCAAACAGCGATTGACGGGCTTCGAGTGCGGCCTTCGCCAGAACGAACCCGGATTGTGTTTGATCTGGGCAGTCCTGTAGAGCACAAGGTTTTTTCACTCACCAATCCGCATCGATTGGTCATTGATATTGCTGATGCAGAACTCCGGGCAAACATCACCAGCCTGAATCTTGATAAGACACCTATTCGATCCATCCGGACATCGCGGCGCAACGAGAATCAAGATGTTCGTGTTGTTCTGGACCTCAGCGAAGAAGTAAAACCCCGGTCGTTTGTACTGAAGCCAATCATGCAATACGGCGATCGTCTGGTGATTGATCTATACGACGAGCAGGTTCAGCGTACCGCACCGGTAGTACAAAAATCAGAGCGTACCCTGACCCAGATGCGAGAGGTGGTCATCGCGATTGATGCAGGTCATGGCGGTGATGATCCCGGTGCAATCAGCCCTACGGGCACGTTTGAGAAGAATGTCGTGTTGTCGATCGCCAAGAAACTGCGAGATATGTTTGAGGCAGAGCCTGGCTTCAGAGGCACGCTCATTCGGACGGGGGATTACTATATTGCGCTGCGTAAACGGACAGAAATCGCCCGCCGCAGTCAGGCGGATGTGTTTCTGTCTATTCACGCAGACGCCTTCAAAACGCCCAAAGTCAGCGGTGCATCGGTCTATGCGATATCGCAAAAAGGTGCAACCAGTGAAACCGCGCGTTGGCTCGCAGAAAAGGAAAATCGCGCTGACCTGATTGGCGGTGTTGGCAGTGTCTCGCTTGATGACAAAGATGACCTGCTTGCCGGTGTGTTGCTTGACCTGTCGATGACGGCCAGTTTGTCAGCAAGCCTTGAAATGGGTAATCGGGTGCTGAAGCAGCTGGGGAAAGTGAATAAGCTGCACAAAAAATCCGTGGAGCAGGCGGCTTTCGCGGTATTGAAATCACCAGATATTCCCAGCTTGCTGATTGAAACGGGTTACATATCAAACCCGGCCGAGGCGCGTAAGCTTGCCACCGACCGTCATCAGACCAACATTGCCAATGCAATTTTTAAAGGTGTGCGTGACGCCATGCAATACAATCCCCCCGCCGGATCTTACCTGGCGTGGGTCAAACAAGGCCGGGAAGACGATCCGATAACGCATGTTATCGAACGCGGCGACACGCTGTCAGAGATTGCCCAGCGTTACCGGGTGAGCTTCAAGAAACTCAAGGACTATAACGGCCTGCGCAATGATACTATTCGGATTGGTCAGAAGCTGAAAATACCGCCCGGCTGAAACGGGCTCCGGATTCAAAATGCAGGGATCAAGAATAGCGCTGTTGGACAAGCGCCTGGCAAATCAGATTGCCGCAGGTGAGGTTGTTGAACGGCCGGCATCGGTGGTGAAAGAACTGCTGGAAAACGCCCTGGATGCCGGGTCCACAAGAATAGAAGTCGAGCTTGAGTCTGGTGGCGTCAAATTGATCAGGATCAGGGATAACGGGTCTGGCATTCACCCTGATGATCTCAACCTGGCGCTGGCCAGACATGCGACCAGCAAGATCAAGCAGCCAGACGATCTTGAAGCGATCAGAACGCTGGGTTTTCGCGGTGAAGCGCTGGCCAGTATCGCTTCCATTTCACGCCTGTCTCTGACAACCAACACAACTGACAATGCCGCTGAGGGGTGGTGTGTTGAAGCAACCGGAATGGACATGGCCCCCAGCATCACGCCTGCACCTCATCCTTGTGGTTCAACCACAGAAGTTCGGGATCTGTTTTTTAACACGCCCGCACGGCGAAAATTTCTAAAGACAGAAAGAACGGAATATCTAAAGGTAGAAGAAGTTGTCCGAAAGATTGCGCTCAGTCACCCGGAAGTCAGTATTTCTCTGGGACACAATCACAAGATAACCCGCCAATATGCTGCGGATGATGAAGCCCGCCGCGTAGCCAGCGTTTTCGGTCAGGCGTTTGTTGAGAATGCAATATTTTTTGCCGAGGAACGTGGCGGCCTTGAGCTGCGTGGCTGGATTGGGCAACCAACTTACTCCCGCAGTCAGGCGGACCAACAATTCTTCTTTGTTAACGGCCGTATCATCCGCGACAAGGTGATTACACACGCGGTCAAACAAGCTTACTCTGACGTGCTCTACCATGGCCGAAATCCGGTTTACTGTCTGTTCCTGTCAATTAATCCTGCCCTCGTAGATGTCAACGTGCATCCAACAAAGCATGAGGTGCGATTCCGGGAAAGCCGTGACGTACATGATTTTGTTTTCCGGACCATTCATCGGGTCCTGGCAGATGTCCGGCCGGACGATGGTGCTACCGCCGGTGCGAATGACCGTTTCTTTCAGTCAACACCGGTTCACCAACAAGCGCCCCAACGGGCACCCCAACAGGCACCAATGTCTTTCGGTGCCAGACCCTATGGTCAGCCAACGATTGCTGCGGAATTACGCGAACCTACAATGAACGCTTATCAGGCGCTGTTACGCACCGATGATCCAAGGCCCCTGCCAGAGGGTGATGACAGTTCAATGCCGCCTTTGGGGTTTGCGGTTGCCCAACTACATGGGATCTACATTCTTGCCGAGAACGCCCGGGGTCTAGTGCTGGTTGATATGCATGCCGCACATGAGCGAATCACCTACGAGTATATGAAAGCCGCCAGCGACGATGAAGGGATTAAGAGTCAGCCATTGCTGGTGCCGATCTCTGTTGCTGTCTCGGAAAAAGAAGCGGCCCTGGTCGATGAGTGCGCTGATGAGCTGGCGCAGTTGGGGTTGGTTCTGGAACAGGTGAGCGAAGCCTCAATTGTGGTCAGATCCGTACCGACGATTCTTTCGAAGACTGACGTCGAGCAGCTTGTCAGAGATGTGTTGTCTGACTTCGTCGAATTCGGCAGCAGTAACCGCATTCAGCAGCATCGCGATGAAATCCTCTCGACGATGGCGTGTCATGGTTCCGTGCGGGCTAACAGGCGGCTTGGCCTGCAGGAAATGAACGCGCTTTTGCGGGACATGGAAGAAACAGAGCGATCCGGACAATGTAATCATGGTCGGCCAACCTGGTGTGAGCTCAACCTGGCAGAGTTAGATAGTCTGTTCCTCAGAGGTCGCTAACTGTGTCAGGCGCCGTTGTTATTTCAGGGCCAACCGCCAGCGGCAAGTCGGCCCTGGCCCTGTCGTTGGCGTCGCGCCTGGATGCTGAAATTATTAGTGCAGACTCAGCGCAGGTTTACGTTGGTATGGACATCGGTACCGCGAAGCCTGATGCGAGTATTCAGGCACAGGTGCCGCATCATCTGATTGACATTCGCGCTCCGGACGAACCCTATTCCGCGTCTGATTTTCGACAAGATGCTGTCAGGCTTGTTGGTGAAATCACGGCGCGTGGCAAGCTGCCCTTGATAACCGGCGGCACGATGCTTTACCTGAAGGCGCTGAAAGAAGGTTTGGCACCGCTGCCTGCAGCTGTGCCCGAGATTCGGGCGCAATTGCTTGCGGAAGCAGCGATGGAGGGTTGGGTGCATTTGCATGCTGAACTCACTCGGGTTGACCCTGTTGCGGCGGCTCGCATTCGCCCGTCAGATACCCAGCGACTGCAGCGGGCGCTTGAGGTTTATCGCAGCACAGGCGTTTCGTTGACCGAGCATCATCTTCAAGGTGCAGAGCCTTGCCCATTTCCCCTGCTTGAAATCGCGCTTGTACCGCCTGACCGCGCGCTGTTGCATCAGGCGATTGCGACACGATTTCATGAGATGCTTGAGCGGGGCTTTGTCGATGAGGTGCGCAATCTGCGCGAAAATCCAAATCTCCATGCTGACTTGCCGGCCGTCAAAGCCGTAGGATACCGGCAGGTCTGGGCGTTTCTGGATGGTGAAAAAGATGAACAAAGCATGGTCGATTCAGGCATAGCGGCAACTCGCCAACTGGCGAAACGCCAGTACACATGGCTCAGAAGCTGGGATGATCTTCATCAGCTCAATAGCCCGGATACCTCGCAGGCCTTGAAAATCATCGGTAACAGCACCATATTGGGATAGTCGTCCGCATTCGCATGCATTTGCCACGAGCCAGGTAGATGTCCTCATTGCCGCGAACGTATGCTCATATCTTAAATTTACCAACCCCGCCGGCTCGATTGAAGTCGGATCCCAGGGGTTACAGGAGAGCAACAATGTCAAAAGGGCAATCTCTACAAGACCCTTTCCTTAACGCCTTGCGCAAGGACCGAATACCCGTCGCAATTTATCTGGTAAACGGCATCAAGCTGCAGGGACAAATTGAATCCTTTGATCAATTCGTGATTCTCTTGAGAAACACGGTGAATCAGATGATTTACAAGTCAGCGATTTCAACGGTCGTGCCTTCACGGGCTGTGAAGATGCCCACCGAAGGACAAGAGTAAGCTTGTTTCTAGACCGCCCTGAATCGGGCAGCAAAGCGCTTCTGGTTCATATTCAGAAAACAGATTCCGAACTGGCCACATCGGCTGAACTCAGCGAACTGGTCAGTTCAGCCGGTCTCGTCCCAGTGGGCTGCTTAACCAGCAGTCGCCGCTTTCCGCATCCCGGCACCTTTATTGGCGGCGGCAAGGTTGAAGAAATCTCAAACTGGGTCTCTGAACACCATTGCGATTTGATTGTCTTCGGTGACGACTTGTCGCCAACCCAGGAGCGTAACCTTGAGACCACACTGTGCAAGCGCGTGCTTGGGCGTACCGGACTCATTCTGGAGATTTTTGCCAGACGGGCGCGCACCCATGAGGGCAAGCTTCAGGTAGAGCTTGCTCAATTGGAGCATGCGTCAACACGGCTGGTTCGAGGTTGGTCGCATCTGGATCGGCAGCGAGGTGGCTCCGGTCGCGGTGCGGGTGCATCGTCGGGGCTCGGTGGTGCCGGTGAAACGCAGCTTGAAGCGGATCAGCGCATGATTGCTGACCGGATCAAACGAATTCACGCGCGTTTGGACAAGGTCCGGGGTCAGCGGGCGCATAATCGCCGTAGTCGCAGCCGATCGGATGTTAAAACGGTGTCGCTCGCTGGGTATACCAATGCGGGAAAATCGACGTTGTTTAATCAGTTATGTGCCGCCGATGTCCAAGCGCAGGACCAGCTTTTTGCGACGCTGGACCCGACGCTGCGCAAGCTGGAATTGCCAGTGATCGGTAGTGCCGTGCTGGCTGACACTGTTGGCTTTATTCGACAGCTCCCGCACTCACTGGTGGATTCTTTTCGTGCGACCCTGGAAGAGGTCAGCCAGGCTGATCTAATTCTGCATGTCGTTGATGCTGCAACCCCCTTGCGGGAGGAACGCATCAGCGAAGTCGATGAAGTGTTGGAAGAAATTGGTGCAGATGAGATTCCTCAGCTCATGATCTACAACAAGGTCGATCTGATTGGTGAATCGCCTCGTATTGAAAGAGACAGGCGCGGTGTTATTCGCAGGGTATGGCTTTCCAGCGTAACGGGTGAAGGAAAACAGCTGTTGCTTGATGCGATTGCGGAACGAATTGGCGAAGCTGTGATCGAAACCAGTGTCAGAATTCGGCCTGAAGACGGACGTCTCAGAGCGCAGTTTTTTGAAATAGGCGCGGTGATGCGAGAAGAAGCATGCGAAGATGGTTCAGTGGAAATGCATCTTCGTATTGAAGAAAGCCGCCTGAAGAAGATAACGCGGGATCTAGCAATACCCGCTGTTTCTTAGAGCCATACCAGCTCAATATTCCGCTGTTACTCGCATGCAGACTGTCTGTCTTCAGACTGTCTGCATTGAGACTGGGGATTTTAGTAACCAAAAGTGGGAGAATACGTCCCCGCTTTGAGAGGAGAGAAAAATGGCGTGGAATGAACCAGGCGGAGGAAACCAGGGAGACCGGGATCGAGATCCGTGGGGTAATCGCAATGACGAGGGTCCGCCCGATCTTGACGAGGCGTTTCGCAAACTTCAGAACAATCTGTCGCAGATGTTTGGCGGTGGGAGCAAAAGCACCTCAGGTGGTGGCGGTACTGCGGCACCAATGAATACCAGCTTGATTTGGCTGGTTTTGATTGTGCTTGCCATCGTTTATGGCGTGATGGGTGTTTATACCGTCGATCAGCAGGAGCGTGGCGTGGTGCTGCGATTCGGTGAGAAAGTCGACGAAGTGGTGCTGCCAGGACTGCACTGGAATCCACCACTGATTGATCAGGTACTGATTGAGAACGTCACGCGCGTTCGTTCCAGACCCCATTCGTCTGAGATGCTGACCGAGGACGAGAACATCGTTAAGGTGAAAATGACCGTTCAATACGTGATTGATGACATCATGAATTACAAGCTGAAAGTCAGAGATCCGGACAAGAGCCTCTATCAGGCGACGGAAAGCGCGTTGCGTCATGTTGTGGGTAGCACAGAAATGCATGACATCCTGACGGAAGGTCGTGCAGCCCTGGCACTGGACGTTAAAACGCGGATTCAGACCTACATGAGAGATTATGAAACTGGCATTCGCGTCACGCAGGTCAACATCGACGAAACCGCACCACCTGATGCGGTGCGTGCGGCGTTTGACGATGTGATCAAGGCCCGTGAGGACGAGGTGCGGCTCCGAAACCAGGCGGATGCCTACGCGAATCAGATCGTACCGGAAGCACGTGGTAACTCGCAGCGGTTGCTTGAAGAAGCACAAGCTTACAAGGAGCGGGTTATCGCCCAATCCCGTGGTGAGGCGGCGCGCTTTAATAAACTGTATGCCGAATACACGCTCGCACCAGAAGTGACCAAAACAAGAATGTACATAGACACGATGGAAAGTGTGATGTCCAACTCAACGAAGGTCATGATTGACGTTGATGGCGGCAACAACCTGCTTTACCTGCCTCTGGATAAGATTATGCAGCAGACGCAGTCTGGTGCCAGTAACTACTCGACAGTTCAGTCACAGCAGGACAGACCATCGTATAACACCTCCGGTGAAACACAGCGGAGCAACATAAGGGAGCGAAGATAATGGGTAATCGATCTTTTGTTGTTGGTTTTATTCTCGTGCTACTGACGCTACTCGGCATGAACTCGGTGTTTATTGTTACCGAGATGGAACGTGCGGTGCTGCTGGAGTTCGGTAAAGTGGTTCGGGACGATATTGAACCTGGTCTGCACTTTAAGCTGCCGGTCATCAACAATGTCCGTAAGTTCGACGGCCGGATTCTCACCTCTGATGCGCCGCCTGAGCGCTATCTGACCCAGGAGAAGAAAGCCGTAATTGTCGATTCTTTTGCCAAGTTTAAAGTGTCCGACGTACAGACCTTCTACACAGCAACCTCTGGTGACGAGCGTCGTGCTGAAGAACTGCTGAAAGAGCGCATCAACGACGGCCTTCGTGACGAGATCGGTAAACGAACATTGCACGAGGTTGTGTCCGGGGAGCGCGATGAACTGATGCGCGAACTCACCAAAGGGCTCAACCGGGTTGCCACCGGTGAACTGGGTGTGACCGTTGTTGATGTCCGGGTTAAACGTATCGATCTGCCACCGGAAGTCAGTCAGTCCGTTTACGATCGAATGAATACAGAGCGTGATATTGAGGCCAGAGAACACCGGGCCAAAGGTGAAGAGATGGCTGTTGGTATTCGAGCTGATGCGGACAAGCGACGAGAAGTGATGCTCGCTGAGGCTTACAGTAGCGCTGAAGAGATTCGCGGTGAAGGCGATGCACAGGCGGCTAATATTTACGCCTCCGCATTCAGCAAGGATAAGCGGTTCTACGAATTTTATCGCAGCATGTCCGCCTATCAACGAACATTCTCGAATAAAGGGGACGTGTTGCTGATCCAGCCGGATAGCGACTTCTTTAAATTCATGAATGGTGCAAATCTTAGTGTTGACTGATCCACGGTCGGGTTAGCCGCAAACGTTGACCCCATCAGGATAAAAAGTTAGTTTGCGCCTTTGATAGCCGGGTAGCTATGTTGTAGCTCCCCGGTTATCTCGTTTTCGGGAGCGGTGAATTGTTGTGTGGCATGATTTAGGTGTGGCACTTTGTCTTGTGCTCGTCATCGAAGGCGTTCTGCCCTTTCTCTACCCCAAACGGTGGCGGGAAATGGTCTCGACGCTGGCTGAAGTCGACGACAGAACAATGAGAATTGCTGGTTTGACAAGTATGTTACTTGGTACCGGCTTGCTCTATTTGATCAACTGATTCGGAATAAAGAAATGGCGATTGTCGACCGTTGGCTGCTGCCTGATGGCGTAGCGGATGTGCTCCCCCCGCAAGCGCGGCGACTGGAAGCGGCGCGCCGGTGCCTGCTTGATCTCTACGAGACCTGGGGCTACGAGTATGTCATTCCCCCCATGGTGGAATACCTGGAATCGCTGTTAACCGGGACCGGCAGAGATCTTGATCTCAAGACCTTTAAGGTGATGGACCTCGCGACCGGCCGAACCATGGGCGTTCGTGCTGACATTACGCCTCAGGTCGCCAGAATAGACGCGCATAGCTTGAATCGAGAAGGTGTTGTGCGTCTTTGTTATGCAGGCACGGTCGTGCAGTCTCAAGCGGATTCTATGCTGGCGAGCCGTATTCCGCTGAGTGTCGGCGCGGAATTGTTTGGTGACGAGAGCGGTCGAGCCGATGCTGAAATTGTCTGTCTGATGGTGGAGTCGCTGCGCGCACTTGGCTTTCAGCAAGCCAACCTGGATTTGGGTGACGTGTCTATTTTCCGGCAACTGCTTGACACCTTGCAGCTTGAGGCATCGGATCAGGAGCTGCTCTTTGATGCTGTCCAGAAAAAGTCGGTGGCTGATATTCAAAGCCTTTGTAACAGGTTAAGTCTTGCCACCGATCATATTGACCTGCTCACTGAGTTACCGATGTTGGCTGGAGATATCAGTGTCCTGGACCGTGCGCGCCAATTGTTTCGCGCTACACCGGATGTACTGAAATCCATCGATAACCTGGCGCGAGTTGCTGAGACTGTTGCCCGCCGCTTTGATGATGTTGAGGTCTATTTTGATCTCAGTGAACTCAGAGGTTACGCCTATCACACCGGTATTGTGTTCGCTGCCTATGTGGAAGGTGAGTCGCAGGTGGTCGCCAAAGGTGGCCGTTATGATCGAATTGGTGAAGTCTTTGGCAGAGATTCCCGGGGTGCCACCGGTTTTTCCGTGGACGTCAGATTGCTTGCGGACGCCGCGACGGTTGCGCCGGTAAACCGGCAAACGGTCCTGGTGGATGACAGCGGAGTGTCTGAACCGGAGAGCCTCTGGCAGGAGATACAGAGACTCAGGCATGACGGGTACACCGTTGTTGAGTCCGGTGAAAGTAACAGATATGACTATGTGCTGAACTTTCAGGATGGTTCCTGGCTGCTCACACCAGGAGAAAAACGTAATGGGTAAAAATGTCGTTGTTATCGGCACACATTGGGGTGACGAAGGCAAAGGTAAGGTTGTTGACCTGCTCACCGAAAAAGCGGCGGCTGTTGTCCGGTTTCAGGGTGGCCACAACGCGGGTCATACCCTGGTCGTTGGTGGTGAGAAAACAGTACTGCACCTGATTCCATCGGGCATCTTGCACCCTCAGGTAACCTGCATGATCGGTAACGGGGTCGTTTTGTCCGTCCCTGATCTGTTTAAGGAAATCGACGAATTGGAATCTGCGGGCGTCAGTGTCCAGCCACGATTACAGATTTCCGGAAGCTGTCCACTGATTCTTCCTTACCATATCCGTCTCGATCAGATGCGTGAAAATCTGCGGGGTAATCAAAAGATTGGCACGACCGGTCGGGGAATCGGCCCTGCTTATGAAGACAAGGTCGCGCGACGCGGCGTGCGAGTGATAGATCTTTTTGATGAGGCCAGTTTCCAGGGAAAAATCGAAGAAATCCTCGACTATCACAACTTCGTTCTGACGAAATACTTTAATACGGAAGCGGTTAGTGTCTCAGCAGTGATGGATGCTTCGATGGCTTATGCACCGCAACTTAAACCAATGGTGAGCGATGTCGTCGAGGCGCTCAGTCAACTGAGAAAACAGGGCGCCAATGTACTGTTTGAAGGGGCCCAGGGTTCGCTCCTGGATATCGATCAGGGTACCTATCCTTACGTGACATCTTCCAATACCACGGCGGGTGCTATCGGCAGCGGCTGCGGTGTTGGCCCTCTGGATCTGGACTATATCCTTGGTATTACCAAAGCCTACACCACACGGGTTGGGTCAGGACCCTTCCCAACGGAGTTGTTTGATGCTGTGGGCAGTCATCTCGCCAGGGTCGGCAATGAATTCGGTTCAACGACAGGCAGACCCCGTCGCTGCGGCTGGTTCGACGCGCACGCACTGCGTCGCGTGATTAACATCAACAGTATTTCCGGGCTCTGCATTACCAAGCTGGATGTGCTTGACGGACTGGAGTCGGTGTCTTTGTGTGTCGGTTATGAAGAGCCTGATTCCGATGCACCGAAACCCGTTTATGAAGTGTTGCCGGGCTGGCAGGAATCGACGGTCCATGCAAAATCACTGGACGCCTTGCCCGCGAATGCCCGCGCTTATCTCGATCGAATTGAGAGTGCCTGTGATGTGAAAGTAGACTTTGTCTCTACAGGCCCGGACAGAGAAGACACCATTATTCTGAATCGACCTTTTGGTTAAAGGTTCGTTTGCGGCAGAATCGTGATCGATTCGCCGACAAGGGTCTGGTAAGCCGGCAGTTCAAGAATCACCTGCGCGGTTGCAGGGAAAGTGCCGCTGCTGGTAACACCGATCGCGCCCGTCGTCGCATTGGCAGCCCCGGCGACAAAAGCGGGTCCACCGCCGGGTGCTGTAACCCCCTTAGGATTATAAACAGCGATCCACTCGGCATCGTCTGCGGGCATGTCGAGATTCTGAGCCAACTGTATTTTTACGAAGCCCTGTACGTACACGGACTCCGTTGCTCGTTGTGCCGCCATAAACTGCGTTTGCACCTTGCTCATGTTAGCCGTGCGGATGTAGTCCTGATAAGAAGGCAGGGCGACCGCAGCAAGAATACCGATGATGGCAACAACAACCATCAGTTCGATGAGTGTGAAGCCTGCCTGTGCTCGGTTTTTCATGGTGAGGACCTTGACGCTGGAGTGCCATTATTAAAACAAACCCAGCACAACAGAATGTTGTTATTTTGTAAACAGATACTAGACCGACAGGTCTGTCGGACGCAGACTTATTGTGGAAAATGTGACGTGCTGCCAGTGTATGGATTGACTGTCTGGGTCGACCGTCTGGCTGATATCACGGTCCTGCTAGTTTTGGCGGCACCCGGTGTCGCGGGGCTGAATAAACGATTGGATATTCAGTGGTTGGTGCCGAGGAGAGGACTTGAACCTCCACGGGGTTGCCCCCACTAGCACCTGAAGCTAGCGTGTCTACCAATTTCACCACCTCGGCATGAGGTCGCGCAGGTTACAATTAGCATCAGTCCATGTCAAACCATATGGTTAACCAAAAAGGCATCTATGAAAGATCCACATCGAGATCGAGAAAAGCGTCGTTACGAGCACCCTATTCCCAGCCGTGAGGCGATTTTGCTCTGTATGGGTGAGATTGCAGAGCCGGTCGCTTTCAAGCGATTGGCCAAGACGTTGGGGCTCGAACAGAAACGCGATAGAGATGCGTTACAAACCCGGCTCCGTGCCATGATCAGGGACGGTCAGATCGTTGGTGACCGACGCAACGTCTATGCGGTTGCCAGCCGCCTTGAGTTATTCGCTGGCAAGATATCTGCGCACCAGGACGGGTTTGGTTTTTTGATCTGTGACGATGAACGGGATGATATTTTTCTGTCTCATCGCCAGATGCGCGCTGTGTTCCATGGAGACCGGGCATTGGTCCGTGTTCGTGGCCGGGATCGTCGAGGTCGGGACGAGGGTGAGATAGTTGAAGTGCTCACAAGAAATACCCGTGAGCTCGTTGGTCGGGTTTACTTTGATAACCGGTTGGCCCTGGTGGAGTCGCTGAACCGCAGGATTGATCATGAAATCCTGATTGAAAATCCAGCCGCGGAACTGGAGGAGGGCCAGATCATCGTCGGCCGCGTGACCGAACAACCAACGCTGCATGGACTGGCCTCGGTTGAGGTGGTCACTGTGCTGGGCCAGCACCTGACACCGGATATGCAGGTTGAGATAGCGCTCCGCAACAATGACATTCCGTTTGAGTTTCCTGACGACGCCCTGCAGGAAGTGGACGATTTGCCCTACGAGGTTAAACCGCAGGCGAAGCGTCAGCGTGAAGATTTAAGGCAGCTTGATTTTGTCACTATTGACGGTGAGGACGCGCGCGATTTTGATGATGCCGTTTATTGCGAAAAGCGCAGAGGCGGCTACCGACTTTATGTCGCGATTGCTGATGTCGCCCATTACGTCCAGGTCGGCTCTGAACTCGACCAGCAAGCGCAGCAACGAGGCACATCGGTTTACTTCCCCCAGTATGTTGTCCCCATGTTGCCGGAAAAGCTCAGTAACGGACTTTGTTCACTGAACCCGGAGGTGGATCGCCTGGTGATGGTCTGTGAAATGACGATCTCAGACCAGGGGCGAATTGGGACCTATCAATTCTATGAGGGTGTCATTCATTCAAAGGAAAGGCTGACTTACACCACGGTTGGCGAGTGGATCGAACAGGGCAGTTTTCCCAGACACGCTGAAAGTCTTGCCAGTCTCGAATCACTCGCGAAGCTGATGATCAAGGGGCGCAAGGCCAGAGGCGCCCTGGAATTTGATACACGTGAGGTTGGCTTCGATTTCGATGAGTCCGGCCGGGTTTCCAGGGTTGACCTGGTGACCCGTAACTTTGCCCATCGATTGATCGAAGAGTGTATGTTGTGCGCCAATGTCTGCGCTGCACGGCTGATAGCGAGATCGGGAAAACCAGGACTTTATCGGGTCCATGAAAAGCCGGAAGCTGAAAAGATCGCTTTCCTGAAAGAATTCCTCGCGACGTTTGGTATTGATCTCGGCGATGGTGGGCCCGCGGATTACCAGGCTGCCGTGGATGCACTGCGTCAGTTGCAAAATGGTCAGGTCCTGCAGATTGCCCTGCTCCGTTCGATGCAGCAGGCGGTTTATCAGCCAGAGAACCTCGGTCATTTTGGCCTAGGCTACAGCCACTATGCGCATTTCACGTCCCCGATTCGTCGCTATCCTGACCTGCTTGTTCATCGACTGATTAAGTCACTGATACACGCAGAGCAGCCAATAAAGGAAGTTCGGACCTTCGGTAAACCGAAACGCACCAGCTTTTATCCCTACGATACTGAGGCTGTGGTTACACTGGGTGAGCAAACCTCGTATACCGAACGGCGCGCGGACGATGCGGTTTATGAGGTGCTGGAATGGGTCAAGTGTGATTATCTTAGCGAACACGTTGGTGGCGATTTTGAAGGCATCATCTCTGCGGTAACCAAATTTGGGTTCTTTGTGCAGCTTGAATCAGTTCTGGTGGAAGGACTTGTGCATGTTAGTACGCTATCCGGTGACTACTACCACTACGAGATGGGTGATCAGAGCCTGGTTGGTGAAAGAACCGGCACGTCTTTCGGGTTAGGTGATCTTGTCTCGGTTCAGGTTGCCCGGGTCGATGTCGACGAGCGCAAGGTAGATCTTGAGTTACTGACTCATTCGCCGATTCGTCGGAAGCGGCGACCTGCGAAAAAGCCGGTTAAAAAGTCCGCGAAAAAGCGACCCGATAAACGAGGGTCCCGACGCAGGCGAAGCAAACGATGATGAAAATTGTTGGTATCCATGCGGTGACGGCCGCGATTCAGGCAGGCCAGGGTCGTCGGCTCCTGGTGAAAGACGGTAAACCTGGTGCGCGCGTGACGGCCCTGATGGACCTCGCGCGTGGCTATGGTTGTGATGTGGTGGTCACTGATTGGCAGGGTGAATCAATTGAAGTCGCTGATCAGGGGGTCGCGCTTGAAGTCAATGAGCCCGCTTACCGTTCGGAGAAATCCCTTTTTTCTGACCTTGAAACACGTGCTGATCAGGCAAAGTTGTATCTTGTACTCGACGGTGTGACTGACCCACGCAATTTCGGTGCCTGTCTGCGTTCCGCGGTGACCTTCGGTGTTGACGGCGTTATTGTGCCGAAAGATAACGCAGCACCCATGAATGATGCGGCGATCAAGACCGCCAGTGGTGCGGCGAGCCTGGTGGCGGTGTATCAGGTCGTTAATCTGGCCCGTTGTCTGCGCGAGCTGAAAAAGCGAAATGTCTGGGTAGTGGGCACGGTGCTTGATGGCGATCAGTCCCTCGGCGATGTTGATCTTGCTGGAGACATTGCGCTGGTGCTTGGGGCAGAAGAAACCGGTATCCGGCTAAAAACCCGCGAAACCTGTGATTTCCTGGCCAAAATTCCCAGCAGCTATCCCGACCTGAGCCTGAATGTCTCCGTTGCCGCCGGCATCTGTCTTTATGAGGCTCGCAAACAGCGGTCTTGATGGCGTTTCCAGAGTAGTTGCATCGGAACGTCGCTTTCCCTACAATTCGCGTCCCTAATTTCTCCTTGCTTCACTGCAACGCCCATGTCGGGCACGACAGGAAGCATTAACCCGAGAGGAGCCTCGATGAGACATTACGAAATAGTGTTTCTGGTGCACCCTGATCAGTCAGAACAGGTGCCCGGAATGGTGGAACGTTACTCCAACCTGATTAACCAGAATGGTGGCGTTGTTCACCGCACGGAAGACTGGGGCCGTCGCCAGCTTGCCTATCCAATCAACAAGATTCACAAAGCACACTACGTGCTGATCAATGCTGAATGTGATCTGGACACCCTGGAAGAGATTTCTACAGCATTTAAGTTTAATGACGCTGTGCTTCGCAATCTGATCATGAAACGCAAGAATCCGCAGACTGAAGAGTCTCCGTTGATGAAGATCGAACGCGAAAGCAAAGAAAAGAAAGAACGCGATGAAGCCGTTGCCGCTGCGCGCGCTGAGCCAGCACAGCCAACTGAAGCCAAAGAAGCGCCAGCTGAAGAAAAAGCTGCTGCGGTAGAGGAGTAGCCGAATGTCCAGATTTTACAGAAGACGCAAGTACTGTCGTTTCACTGCCGAAGGCATCACTGAGATTGACTACAAGGACATTGAACTGCTCAAGGGTTATATCTCTGAAACAGGCAAGATTGTCCCTTCGAGAATTACCGGTACAAAAGCGAGATACCAGCGGCAATTGGCCAAGGCGGTCAAGCGGGCACGTTACCTGGCGTTAATCCCTTACACGGACGCGCATAGCTAGAACGGGCTTCAGCCATGCGCGCAATAGCCGAGTTTGCCATGCGAAGCCGCTGGCATGCTGTAGGAACAGCCATTGTCGCGGGCGTTTTGCCGTTATTAGGCTGGTTGTCTACGGTCATTGTCGCGCTGGTGGTTTTACGTCTGGGTGCGGCAGCCGGGACCTTGATCTTGTTGTGGGCACTATTGCCGGTAGGGGCTTCTTTTTACCTGCTGGGTGACCCATCGCCAATGATCGCCATGTTTGGCACATTTTTTATGGCAATGCTGTTGCGCCAGACGTTCTCATGGGAACTGGTGCTGGTGACAGCGGTACTGCTTAGCGCCGTTGGCGCACTGGTTTTTCAGACGGTTGCAGCTGGCATTCTGGAAAATTTTGCCAACCTGTATGTGGAGTATCTTGGTCAGATTGATGCGGCCTTAGCGATAGATACGGCGCAGGCGAAAACGCTTTTAATCGGCTTTTTCGCGCTTGGTCAGGCGGTTGCCATGGTTGTGATGTTGATCATTGCGCGCTGGTGTCAAAGTGCGCTCTACAACCCGGGTGGTTTTAGAAAAGAGTTTCATGCGCTTCGGCTGTCGCCGATGGTTAGCGCAGGGATTGTTGCAGCGATGCTGGTTTGTTTTGTGTTTGATGAACAACTCGGCAAATGGCTGCCATTACTGACTGTACCGCTGCTTTTTGCAGCGATTGGATTGGTGCACTGGACGATATCTGCGAAGGCATTATCCGGTGGCTGGATCGGCGGCTTTTATGCCAGCCTGATCCTGTTGTTTCAGCTGGTATATCCGTTTTTAGCGTCAGTGGCGCTGATGGACAGCTGGTTCAATATCAGAAACAGAATTGAGATAAAGCAAAAGGATTAAACCCATGGAAGTGATATTGCTTGAGACGGTCGCAAAGTTAGGCGATCTGGGTGACAAGGTCACCGTTAAGTCTGGTTATGGTCGCAACTACCTGATCCCGCAAAAAAAAGCGGTACCTGCAACTGCGGCAAACCTGGAAGAGTTTGAGGCTCGAAGAGCTGAACTCGAAAAGGTCGCAGGTGAAAAACTTGCGCAAGCGCAGGCGCGTGCGGACAAAATCAATGAACTGTCTGTCACGATCACCACAAAAGCTGGTGAAGAAGGCAAGCTGTTCGGGTCTATTACTGTTCGGGACGTTGCGGATGCCTGTGAAGCGCAGGGCGTTGTGCTTGAGAAAAGCGAAGTCAGATTGCCCGAAGGTCCGATTCGGGAACTGGGTGAGTTTGAAGTTGACGTTCATCTCCACCCAGAAGTGGATGCTGTGGTTAAGCTGGCAGTTGTCGCGGAAGCCTGATAATTTTCTGTTTCGCTCAGCTGAATCTCGAGCTATCCATTGGATGACACCAGCCCGTTAAAGGTCCCCCCGCATTCCATTGAGGCAGAACGCTCAGTCCTCGGGGGCCTGATGCTGGATGACAACGCCTGGGACACTGTCTCCAACGCCGTCTCGGCGGAAGACTTCTATCGTGGCGATCACCGCACGATCTTTCGTTGCATGGGGGATCTGGTAGAGCGGAACAAACCCCTCGACGTTATTACCATTTCTGAAGCGCTCGATGACGTCGGCGAACTGGAGAACGTTGGCGGCCTTGCCTATATCTCTGATCTCGCCAGCAGTACGCCAACTGCTTCAAACATACACGCCTATGCGGAGATCGTCCGTGAACGGGCAACTGTCCGTAATCTGATCTCTGTTGCCCATGATATCGCCGACAGTGGTTTCAACCCGAATGGCAGGAACAGCGCGACGCTGATTGATGAGGCCGAATCTAAAGTCTTCAAGATTAGTGATGATCGCCCCAGTACCGGCGGGCCCGAATCGGTCAGGCCGCTGCTGACCAAAGCGGTTGAGCGCATTGATGAGTTGTTTCAAACCAAGGGTGCACTGACTGGTATCAGTTCTGGCTTCAGAGATATCGACGAAATCACCACAGGACTTCAGCCCTCTGACCTGATTATTGTTGCCGGCAGACCCTCCATGGGTAAGACGGCCTTCATGATGAATATCGCGGAAAGCGCGGTCATCAGTGGTGGAGCGCCGGTCCTGGTGTTTTCCATGGAAATGCCGTCAGATTCCCTGGTATTGCGGATGCTCTCCTCACTCGGTCGAATTGATCAAAGCAAAATTCGCACAGGGCAACTGGGTGATGACGACTGGCCTAGGCTCACGTCCGCGGTCACACTGCTGAATGATAAACCCTTGTTTATCGACGATACGCCGGCGCTCACGCCGAATGAGATCCGCTCCAGAGCGCGCCGGGTGGCAAGGGAACATGGCAACCTCGGGATGATCGTGATTGACTATCTCCAGCTGATGCAGGTTTCAGGTACGCCAGAAAACCGAGCGGGTGAAATCTCGGAGATATCGCGATCCCTGAAAGGCATCGCAAAAGAATTTGACTGCCCGCTGATCGCCGGTTCGCAGTTGAATCGAAGTCTTGAACAGCGGCCGGACAAGCGGCCTATTATGTCGGATCTTCGCGAATCAGGTGCGATCGAGCAGGATGCTGATGTCATCATGGCGGTTTATCGTGATGAGGTTTATCACGAGGATGCAGAAAAAGGCATTGCTGAAATTATTATTCTCAAACAAAGAAACGGCCCCATCGGCAAGAAGAAGCTGGCCTTTGTCGGACAATTTACCAAGTTCGAAGATCTTGCCGTCGGCTACGACGACTATTACTAGATGAGTAGTCGTCAGGCGACTGCCGTTGTCGATCTGGATGCCATTCGGTTCAACTTTCAACTGGCAAAATCATTTGCACCCGCCAGTCAGATCATGGCTGTGATCAAGGCCGATGCCTACGGTCACGGCGCGGTGCAGACTGCTCAAGCCCTGTCAGAAGCTGACGCGTTTGCGGTGGCTCGTGTCAGCGAGGCTGTCAAACTTCGTGAAGCAGGCATCGGTCAACCTATCTGCCTGCTCGAAGGTGTGACGGACCGCGAAGAGCTCAATCTCGCCAGCGTTTTTGAACTCCAGGTTGTCGTGCACAGCCAGTATCAGATTGACCTGATGAAAGCTGCCGGTGCCCGGCGCCCCGTCTGGATCAAGGTAGATACCGGGATGAGTCGCCTGGGTTTCGATCCAGCTGAACTGGCGCAGGTTGTTACCCAGTTGGATTCACAGAATCTGCTTGGGCTGATGACGCACCTGTCTCATGCCAGCGATCGCTCGTCTGATATCACCAGCAGACAACTGGCATTGATCAGGGCGTTGGCTGATCGCCAGCGCGATGTTCGCCTGAAAACGATGAACATTGCCAATTCCGCAGGCATCATGTCTTTTCCTGATGTCCACGCGGACTGGGTTCGCCCGGGACTGATGTTGTATGGCGCCTCACCTTTTGATGATTTGAGACCCTTGTCTGAACTAATGCCGGCGATGACATTCAGCGCGCCGGTTATCGCCGTGCATCCTCTTAAGCAAGGCGCGTCTGTTGGTTATGGTGGCATTTATACGGCGACCGCCGATATTCGGGTTGCCGTGGTTGCGGCGGGCTATGCAGACGGTTACCCGCGAGAGATTGAGCCGGGCACGCCAGTGCTGATTAATGGTGAGCAGCGCCCGATTGTTGGCCGGGTTTCAATGGATATGGTCTGCGTGGCTTTGTCGCCGGGTGACCAGGTCGATCCAGGGGATCGTGCGGTGCTCTGGGGTGAGGGACTGGCACTGGAAACCGTTGCTAAAGCATCGGGTACCATTCCTTATACGCTGATGTCGGGTGTGACCGCGCGCGTTTACAGGCACTACCGGGGTAAGAATCCGCGTGGCTAAATCAAAAACAGTTTATGTATGTGGCGATTGTGGTGCGGAGTACGCCAAATGGCAGGGTCAGTGTCATGACTGTAAAGCCTGGAACACCCTGTCCAGCCTGTCCGTTGATGCAGGCGCTTCGGCAAGATCCGGGTTTACTGGCAAACTGGAACCGCCAAAGAAGTTAAGCGAGGTTTCTGCCGAGGCCTTGCCGCGGATTGAAACGGGTATAGGCGAGCTGGATCGTGTGCTTGGCGGTGGGTTGGTACCTGGATCTGCCGTGCTGATAAGCGGTAACCCCGGTGCGGGTAAAAGCACTTTGCTGATACAGGTCATGTGTCGCCTGGCAGCCTCGCATCGCTCCCTCTATGTGACCGGTGAAGAATCGCTGTCACAGGTTGCGATGCGGGCACGAAGGCTCAGTCTGCCGATGGATGAACTGGAGATCATGTCGGAGACCAGCTGTGAGCGCCTGATTCAAACCTGGAACGACACCAAACCTGCGCTGGTTGTCGTTGATTCAATTCAGGTGATGCATACCGAAACCAATGATGCTTCGCCTGGTGGGGTTGCGCAGGTCCGCGAGTCCGCCGCAGCACTGATTCGTCAGGCAAAGCAAACGGGCACAATCCTGTTTCTCGTCGGCCATGTCACCAAAGAAGGTTCGCTGGCAGGACCAAGAATACTGGAGCATATGATTGACACGTTTGTGATGCTTGACGGTGATGGCGATGCGCGATTCAGGACACTGCGAAGTGCCAAGAACAGGTTTGGCGCGGTCAACGAACTTGGCGTTTTTGCGATGACTGAAAAAGGCATGCAGGAAGTCAGTAATCCGTCAGCCATTTTCCTTTCGAAAACCGAAGATGCGACACCTGGCAGTATCGTTATGGTTGTCTGGGAAGGCACGCGACCGCTCCTGCTGGAAGCGCAGGCGCTCGTGGATACCAGCGCATTGGGCAATCCCCGGCGGGTCGCCGTCGGTTTTGAGCATAACCGACTGTCGATGCTGCTGGCGATCCTGCATCGTCATGGCGGTATCCAGGTTGGCGACCAGGATGTTTTTGTTAATGCGGTTGGCGGTATCCGGGTTGAGGAAACTGGCAGCGATCTGGCGCTCCTTATGGCGGTGGTGTCCTCGTTCCGCAACCGGGCGTTGCCGACGGATCTGGTATGTTTCGGTGAAATCGGGCTTTCCGGCGAGATTCGCCCCGTGCCCAACGGTCAAGAAAGGCTGCGGGAGGCGGCTAAACACGGTTTTCGCCACGCGATTGTTCCGGCAGGTAACAAACCCAAGCAGCCCATCAATAACCTGACCGTAAAACCGGTGAGTAAACTCAGCGATGCGTTGGCGGCGTTCCAGGAACTGGTCAACTGAAAGCCGGCGATAGACGCCTGGACCCCGGTTCAGGCCAGGCTGGCCCGGACTACGCGAGCTTTTTGTATTTAACCCGTGTCGGCACAATTTCTTTGGTGCCCAGGCGCTTCATGCGATCTTCCTCATACTCAGTGTAGTTACCCGGGAAAAACTCGACGTGGCTGTCACCTTCGAACGCCAGGATATGTGTCGCCAGGCGGTCGAGGAACCAGCGGTCGTGAGAAATAATCATCATACTGCCAGGAAAGGTTTCTATCGCGCCTTCCAGTGCGCGTAAGGTTTCGACGTCCAGATCGTTGGTCGGCTCGTCGAGCATCAGGAAGTTTGCCCCGGTCTTCAGCAGTTTTGCCAGGTGTACGCGATTGCGTTCCCCACCCGACAGGTCTTTAACCAGTTTTTGCTGGTCCGCACCCTTAAAATTAAATCGACTGACGTAACCCCGGGACTGGGTTTCGTATCTACCAATTTGAATGATTTCATTGCCTTCGGAAATCTCCTGCCAAACCGTTTTGTCACCGTCCAGCGCATCCCTTGACTGGTCAACGTAACCGAGGGTAACGGTTTCACCGAGGCTTACTTCACCGCTGTCTGGTTGCTCTGCACCAGCGATCATTCTGAACAATGTGGATTTACCGGCACCGTTGCCCCCGATGATGCCAATAATTGCGCCCTTGGGGACGGAGAAACTCAAATCATCAATGAGCATGGTATCGCCAAACTTCTTGCTGATATGTGAGACTTCAAGCACTGTATCGCCGAGTCTTGGTCCCGGCGGAATATACAGTTCCTGTGTTTCGTTGCGTGTCTGGAAATCCTGTGAGTTCAGTTCTTCAAACTTTGCCAGCCGTGCCTTATTTTTTGCCTGTCGGGCTTTAGGCTGGGTACGCACCCATTCAAGTTCTGCCTTGATCGATTTTTGTCTGGCAACTTCGCGATTTTCTTCAACCTGCAAGCGCTTTTCCTTGGCATCCAGCCAATCGCTGTAATTGCCCTCGTAAGGAATGCCGTAGCCTCGATCAAGCTCAAGAATCCAGCCGGCCGCGTTATCCAGAAAATACCGGTCGTGAGTTATTGCAACGACGGTGCCTGGAAACTCTTTAAGGAATCGTTCCAGCCAGGCGATGCTTTCTGCGTCCAGGTGGTTTGTGGGTTCATCCAACAGCAACATGTCCGGGTTTGACATCAACAGCCGGCACAGGGCAACGCGACGTTTTTCCCCGCCAGAGAGCGTCTCAACATTGGCATCCCAGGGCGGCAGGCGCAGTGCATCGCTGGCGATTTCCATTTTTCTGTCCAGGTTCCAGCCGTCGATCGCATCGATTTTTAGCTGCAATTCACCCTGTCTATCGAGCAGTTCTGCCATTTCGTCGTCTGACATGGGTTCCGCAAACTTATCACTGATTCCATTGAATTCCTGAAGCAGCTCCGTGATTTCCCCGAGACCATCCTCGATATTGGCACGCACATCTTTGTTCGGATCGAGCGCCGGTTCCTGGGGGAGGTAACCGACTTTCAGGTCGGCCTGTGGCCTGGCCTCACCGAGAAACTCCTGGTCGACCCCAGCCATGATTTTTAGCAGGGTTGATTTACCGGCACCGTTCAGGCCGAGCACACCGATTTTTGCACCGGGAAAAAACGACAGTGAGATATCTTTTAAAATTGTCCGGTTGGGTGGCACAACCTTGCCAACCTGCGACATCGTATATACGTATTGCGCCATAGCTCTGTGTCAAAACAATGAAAACGCTATTATGCAGTAGAATGAAGCTTTCATGAATGAGAACGCGTTTTGTACTGCCCTTTCTGTACTAACAGCGAAACCAAGGTTACCGATTCCCGTCTGGTGGGAGAAGGCAATCAGATTCGCCGCCGCCGTGAGTGTCTGAGCTGCGGCGAGCGATTCACGACCTTTGAGACCGCTGAGCTGGTGATGCCCAGAGTCATCAAGACTAATGGATCGCGCCAGCCGTTCGATGAAGAAAAGCTGAGGAGTGGCCTGCTTCGTGCCCTGGAAAAGCGACCTGTAGAAATTGAAAAGATTGAGGCAACTATTGATCGGATCAAACACCAATTGCGCGCGACAGGGGAGCGGGAGGTCCACACCCGACAGGTTGGAGAATTGGTGATGGATGCCCTTCGTGAACTGGATGATGTCGCCTATGTACGTTTTGCGTCTGTGTATCGGAGTTTTCAGGACCTGGACGAGTTTCAGCGCGAAATCGAGGCCATGGACAAACATCGCGCCGAGAAGGACACCTGATGTCCGCCTTGCAGGCGACCGATCAAAAGTTTATGGCGCTGGCGTTGCGGCTGGCGGAACAGGGGCGTTGCATTTCCCACCCGAACCCCAGTGTGGGCTGCGTCATTGTTAAAGCAGGCCGCGTGGTTGGCGAAGGACATACCGGTATTGCCGGCGCTGGCCACGCGGAAGCAAATGCTTTGCGTGACGCTGGTTCGGCCGCGAGTCAGGCCACGGTTTATGTGACGCTGGAGCCCTGTAGCTTTATTGGCCGAACACCTGCGTGCGCAACAGGACTCATTGAGGCGGGTGTTACCCGGGTGGTTGTCGCCATGCTGGATCCTGATCCAAGAAATGCAGGCCGGGGTGTTGCCATGCTCGAGGCCGCAGGTATAGAAGTGAAGACGCCTTTTATGGCGGACAGTGCTGCCCGGATCATGCAAGGGCACATCAAGCGCTTTTCGAAAGGACTGCCTCTGGTGCGTCTGAAGCTGGCTATGACGCTGGATGGCAAGACAGCATTGGCCTCCGGAGAGTCGAAGTGGATTACCTCCGCGCAGGCCAGGGCCGATGTGCAGCAATGGCGCGCAAGAAGCGCCGCGATCGTTACGGGCGTTGATACGGTGATAGCGGATAATCCCAGGCTAACGGTGCGCGCAGAAGAATTAGCTATTGCAGAGGCTGACGTAGCGGCTGGTGTTGCAAGGCCGGTCTATGTGCTCGATACCCAAGGCAGAATCCCCGTAGAATCCCATCTGTTGCAGATGCCGGATACGGTGGTTGTGACTGCTCGCCCGGACCTCAATTTACCCTGTGAGGCGCTGGTGCTGCCGCTGGAGGGCGACAGGATTAACCTGAATGCCTTGCTGAACGCGCTCGCCCAGCGTGAACATAGCGAAGTATTGTTTGAATGTGGTGCCACGCTGGCAGGTGCAATACTCAATGCAGGCCTGGTAGACGAGCTGATTCTCTACGTCGCGCCCCGGTTTATTGGTGCTTCAGGACGCTCGCTTCTTAATCTCCCAGAAGTTGATAGAATGTGCGACCTCGCGGAACTGACCATCAACGATGTAACCCAGATTGGGCCCGATATCCGTCTGATTGCAGGTCCGGCATAACGGAGCAAAGGTAGACATGATAAAAGTGATTGAAGGCGATTTTTCCGCCAATACAGCCAAGTTCACTCTGGTCGTTGGACGATTTAACTCGTCAATTGTCGACGGCCTGGTCAGTGGTTCAATCGATACATTGCGCCGCCACGGTGTACCCGAAGCAAACATCAAGATTGTTAAGGTCCCCGGTGCCTACGAACTGCCGCTCGCTGCCAAGCGGGTCGCTGATGCCGGTGGCGTTGATGCGATCATTGCCCTCGGTGCGGTTATTCGAGGCGGCACGCCACATTTTGATTTTGTTGCAGGTGAGTGCTCAAGCGGGCTTGCACGTGTTGGCCTTGATAACAATCTCCCGGTGGTTTTTGGGGTCTTGACGACAGATACCATTGAGCAGGCAGTGGAGCGTTCCGGCACCAAGGCAGGTAACAAAGGGGTCGACGCGGCAATGACAGCCATGGAAATGGTCAGCCTGCTTAGATCCATTGGATGAACAAGACAAACGCAGCCCGTAGTCGGACAAGACAGTTTCTGGTTCAGGCCTTGTATCAGGCGCAAATGCTTGATGTGGGTTTCGCTGAAGTGATCATCCCCTTCATGAATGATCACAATATGAAGCGCGCAGACCTGACCTATTTCAAGGAAGCCCTGCATGGCATCAATGCAGATCAGGAAGCGCTGATCTCGTTGATAGAGGGGGCTGCTGAGAAAACCTATCAGGCGCTCGACCCTGTAGAAAGAGGCATATTACTGCTCGGGGCCTACGAGCTAAAACATCGAATCGATGTGCCTTATCGTGTCGTCATCAACGAATCGATTGAGCTGGCGCAATCTTTTGGTGCAACAGACAGCTATCGATTTGTTAACTCTGTTCTTGATAGTCTGTCGACTGACCTCAGAGCCATTGAACAACATGACAACCAACGAATTTGATGTCATCGATCGTTACTTTAAGGATCTGTCAGCGCCGGATGGCAATGTCAGCCTGGGCCCGGGAGACGACTGCGCGGTTCTGAAAGTTCCTCCAGGTATGGAGGTCTGTGTTTCTACAGATACGCTACTCGAAGGCGTACACTTTTTACCTGATTCCTCGCCAAAAACAATCGCCGCCAGGGTGCTTGGCGCAAATCTTTCTGACCTCGCCGCGATGGGCGCAGAGCCATTGGGATGTGTCCTGGCGCTGACCTTGCCGGAACCGGATGAGCAATGGCTAGCCGCGTTTGCGGAGTCGCTGTCGGTACTGACCCGTAAATATGATGCACCGCTGGTAGGGGGTAATCTGGCCAAGGGCACCCTATCACTGACGATGACCGTCATGGGTTGCGTTCCGGCGGGAACGGCCGTCACCCGCCACGGCGCTTCACCCGGGGAAGATATTTATGTCACGGGCTCTCTCGGTGATGCCGCAAAAGGACTGGAGCTGCTCAAGAGCGGCGGTCAGCAGGAATATCTGGTCGCACGCTACTGTGAACCGACGCCCAGATTGCAGGCGGGACTCGCGTTGCGCGATATCGCTACTGCGATGATTGATATTTCTGACGGTTTGATAGCAGAGCTTGGACATATGTGTGAAGACAAGGTCATGGGTGCGGAGGTGTTGACGGCACTGGTGCCCCTCTCAGAACCACTGTTGTCGACCAGTGGATTTGAAAGCGCGGTGCGCATGGCATTGTTTGCCGGGGATGACTACGAGCTGTGTTTTACCGCACCCAGCGATAAGTCACGGCAGATTCAGGACACGGCACAGGCGCTGAATCTGCCCATGACTTGCATCGGCAAGATAATGGAAACGCCAGGTGTTAATGCCCGCCACCCAGACGGAGAAGTCCTTGTCTTCGGTGGCAGCGGCTATCAGCACTTCTAGGCATGTCTCGTTACGCTGAAAAAGTTTTTACCCGTCCGGACTATTTTCTGGCTTTTGGCCTTGGCAGCGGTCTTGCCCCGCGCGCGCCGGGGACAGCCGGTACGCTGGTTGGGGTGGTATTGTTCCTGCCTGTCATGCTGCTACCGGTCCTGGTTCAGATTGCCATCATTGTTGCGGCGTTCTTTCTGGGTGTCTGGTTGTGTGATCGTGTCGCCGAGGATATGCAGGTAAAAGACCCTGGCAGCATTGTCTGGGATGAAATAGTCGGTGTCTGGATAGTCATGCTCTGGCTACCAGACCTGATCTGGCTGGTGCCGGCTTTTCTGCTATTCCGTCTGTTCGACATTCTTAAGCCCTGGCCAATCAGCCTGGCTGACAGGCAGCTGACCGGTGGACTGGGGATTATGTTTGATGACGTTCTGGCGGGGCTCGCGGCGCTCGGGGTGGTGCAACTCGCCGGTTATATTGTATTCAGGTTTGTCGTTTAGACTCCGGCTTATGACCTCAATCCTCCGCGCTCGACATCTGATCAATACAAGGCTGTTACTTCTTTTGCTGCAGTGTTTTTGTCTGCCAGCGCTCGCTGCCAACATTGAAGTAAAGGGGCTTTTTACCGATGCCGCAGTGCTATCGATCGATGGGCGTGAACGGCTGTTGAAAGTGGGGCAGGTAAGTGCTGAAGGCGTAGAGTTGCTGGAAGCAGACACCACCCGGGCTATCCTGAGGGTCGGGGATGAAACACTGACGCTACATTTGAGCGAGCACATAGGGACAAGTTTTTCCCGGCCTGAAAAGGTCCAGGTTCATATCAACATGAGCCCCGGGCGTCAGTATCTGACAACCGGGAGCATTAACAGCAGGCCAGTAAGATTCCTGGTCGACACCGGCGCAACCTCCATCGCTATCAATGAAAACACTGCGAGATCGTTAGGTATTGATCTCACGGCCAGCAGGACAACCCGGGTAACAACCGCCAGCGACGTTCGGCAAGCAAGAATAGTCAATCTTCGAGAGGTCCAGGTTGGTGAAATCAAGGTGGCTAACGTTGCTGCTATCATCATGGATGGCCCACAGCCCGCAGACGTACTGCTAGGCATGAGTTTTCTTCAGCACGTTGATATCGCTGAAAATGCTGGATTGATGGTGCTAACAAGCAAGCTTTGATGCGTTTGCTATTGAATTGCCAACTGCTACACTAGCGGCCCGTTTTAAATCCGGAGCAGCGCTTGCCCGCAACTTTTATTGCGTCTTGTCGACTACCCACACTGTTTGGGGACTTCACGATGCACGGATTTGAGGATGCTGAAACCGGCCAGGAGCATGTTGCGCTGGTGTTTGGCGAGCTTGCGACAGACGAACCCGTATTATGTCGTATCCATTCCGAGTGTCTGACTGGCGATTGTCTGTTCAGTATGCGCTGCGATTGCGGTGCACAATTGAAGCATGCCATGACCGCAATTGCGGAGCAGGGTAGCGGCATCATTTTGTACCTCCGTCAGGAAGGGCGGGGTATTGGCCTGATAAACAAGATTCGCGCCTACGAGCTTCAGGACAAGGGCGCGGATACCGTAGAAGCCAACGAGCGATTAGGTTTTGATGCCGACCTTCGGGACTACACCATCTGTAAGTCCATGTTCCTGCATTTTCAGGTCGGCAAGCTCAGGTTAATGACCAACAATCCGGTCAAGGTGCAAGCACTGACTAAACTTGGCCTTCAGATTACGGAACGGCTGCCGATCGAAACTGGCCATAACGATCACAACGCGCGCTACCTCGCTACCAAAGCAGGAAAGCTCGGGCATCTCTTTACAGATCATTAGGGCCTCTCGGATCACTTTCTAGCTAAGCATCTCTTAACACCGCGAGCCTATGGCTTATTGCCGCGTCGATGGCCTCGAGTGAAATCCCCGCATCAGCCTGCATGAGTGTCGGTTCATCTTGTTCTATAAACCTGTCAGGTATACCAAGATTGAGTAAATCGATCCCGATGCAGTGTCGTGCCAGTACTTCGCCGGTTGCGGATCCAGCGCCACCGGCAATCGCGTGCTCTTCCACGGTCACCAGTAGCTGATGTGAAGCCGCCAGCTCACAGATCAGTGCCTCGTCAATCGGTTTGATGAAGCGCATATCGATCAGCGTGTAGTCCCGCGTGTTCGCGAGTTCAACCAGTTGAGCGCGAACAGCACCAAAGCATAGTAGTGCAACGCGCTCACCTTGCCGGAGCGTAACGCCGCAACCCAGAGTGATCTCTGCTTCCGGTTCTCCGATGACAGCTGTGCCTCGTGGGTACCTGACAAGGCAGGGGCCTGGCTGCTGATAAGCAAAATTCAGCATCGCAGTCATAGACCAGTCCGTTGATGGCGCAAGGATGGTCAGGTTAGGGACGGTGCGAGCGAACGCATAGTCAAAAATGCCGGAGTGGGTAGGGCCATCCTCAAGGAGTGACGCTCGATCAACAGCGATCAGCACATCCAGATTTTGCAGCGCGATATCATGGATCAGTTGATCGTAAGCACGCTGCAGGAAGGTCGAGTAGATAGCTAACACGGGTTTTGCGCCGCCAGCAGCAAGCCCGGCGGCAAAGGTCATCGCGTGTTGTTCGGCGATCGCAACGTCATGAAACCGAGAGGGGTAGCGCTCAGCAAAGACGGCTAGACCCGAGCCCTCTTTCATCGCGGGGGTAATGGCTACCAGGCGATTGTCCCCTGCGGCCTTGTTGAGAATCCAGTCTCCAAAGATACCCGAGAAGCCAGGGGCCGCGTTCTGTAACGTCTGTTTCTCAAGTTTGGTTAAGGAGTGAGAATCTACGGGCGCGGCCTCGGCCGGGGCATAACCTTTACCCTTTTTGGTCATCACGTGTAGCAGTCTTGGTCCGGGCTGTTCCTTTATTTCACGTAGTGCCTTAAGCAGCGCGGGAAGATGGTGGCCGTCTATCGGGCCATGGTAGTCAAATCCGAGGTCCGTAAAGATGCTACCGGGACTGGTTGTTATCTGTGCCTGTGTATCGGCGCTGTTACGGGCAAAGTAGTTGGCCAGACCGCCAACGTTCTCCGAAATAGACATGGCATTGTCGTTCAGAATAACCAGAACGTCAGCCTGGCAGGCAGCGATATGATTCAGCGCTTCAAACGCCTGGCCTGCCGTCATGGCGCCATCACCAATAACAACCACAGTGTGGTGTTGATTACCGGTTAGTTGGCCCGCAAGCGCCATGCCAAGCGCGGCACTGAGTGAGGTTGAGGAATGACCCGTGCCAAAGGCATCAAACACACTTTCTTCCCGACTTGGAAACGGGGCGATGCCACCAGGTTTCCGCAGCAACTGCATGCTTTCGCGACGCCCGGTCAGAATCTTGTGCGGGTAAGTCTGATGCCCGACATCCCAAATCAGTTGATCTTCTGGTGTTGCAAAGACGTAGTGCAGTGCGACGGTCAGTTCAACAACACCAAGGCCCGCCCCAAAGTGACCACCGGTCTTACCGACGGTAAACAACAAAAAGTGTCTAAGTTCCCAGGCAAGCTGTTGCAGATCGGCTGGTTCAAGCAGGCGTAATGCATCAGGAAAGTTAATCGTATCGAGAAGGGGGGTTTCCGGCCTTGAAGTGGGAATCTGCTCGAACGGCGGGTGCCTGTCAGTCATCCCGATCTTCGAGATCTTGTTCTGCCAACTGACCGTTTTCTTCTATCAGCAGTTTCACTTTCTGTTCTGCCTTGGACAATGCCTGCTGGCATTCTCGCGTCAGCTTGATGCCCTCCTCAAAATTTTTGAGCGAATCTTCAAGGCTGAGATCACCCTGTTCCATGCGTTCAACCAGTTGTTCCAGCTTTTTCAGGGAATCTTCAAAGGGGTAACTTTTTTTCGCGGCCATAATATCTGTCAGACCTTGTCTGCGGGATCGAGTAAATCGGCAACCATACGGCGCTGCCAGCTTCAGGTCAATTACAGCCACGTCGACAATATGGGGTATGCTCTGGGATCGCAATGAGTCGAGGAGAGTGTAATGAGGAAGTTTGTTAGTGCAGTGTGTGTGGCCGGATTACTGATCGCGCCAATGATTGCCAGTGCTGATGGAAAAGTAGAAGTTGACTATCGCCAGGCCGTCATGAAATCAATTGGCGGTCACATGGTCGCGATTGGCACCATATTAAAAAATCAGGTCCATATGGGTGACCTGGCTTTGCATGCCGATGGTCTCGCAGCGCTGTCAAAGGTTGCACCCAATGTATTCCCCGAGGGCAGCGATACGGAGAAAAGTAAAACGCTGCCTGCTGCCTGGGAAGACCCAGAAGGTTTTAAGGCAGCGATGGATAAATTTGTCATGGCGGCTGAGGGCATGGCTGCGGTCGCTGGCTCCGGTGATATGAGACAGATTGGTCCCGCGGTGCAGGCACTCGGTGGCTCGTGCAAAGGTTGTCACGACGACTACCAGGCTGATTAGCCAATTGGGCAGCTCAGTTGCCGTGCGCGACTGAGTTGCCGTCAGTTGACCCCGTTCAGATCTGGCTTTTTGTCGAAACCTGTTCTTGCTTCGACGAGTAAGTGAGGTGCAGTTAGCTAGAAATAGTCAGCTAGACATAGTCAGCTAGACATAGTTAATCAGGTAGTAGACGCCGCTAGCTGCGGCCGCCATCAAAATGGTACCGGTGGCGATCTCTTTAACAAGCCCGCCCTCGGTGTCGTTTGTTTCCGCTGATTCTAATTCTGGCAGCGTTTTTTTGCCGGTGATCATTGCCAGGATCAATCGCTGTCGTTTCACCAGTTCGTAGAAGATGATGGCAGCGATATGTAGTCCAATCAGTCCGTACAAGATTTTGGCGCTGAGATGATGAATGCTTGTGAGTTGATCGCTCATGTCATCATCGACGAGATGCGTGAGGGGACCTTCCAGAAATATGTCGTCATTGGCGAATAGTCCCGTGCCTGCCTGAGTCGCGAGAACCAGCAGGATCGCGATGACACTCAACCCGCCCAGTGGGTTGTGACCGCTATATTGTGTGTTGCTTGCGTCTTTGCCATCAGTCACCAGCGAACGCAGATAGGGAACAACCTCTGTTGGCCTTACAAAATCACTGAATCTGGCGTGCCGGGTACCCAGTAAACCCCAGCCGATGCGAAACAGAACCAGTGCAAGAATCGCGTAGCCTGACAGCATGTGGTAGTCCATCTCGTTGAAGCCACCATTTTCTCCGGTGTAGATTGATACTGCGATCAATCCGACCAGAACCCAGTGGAACAGCCGAACAGGCAGATCCCACACGCGTTTAACGGTCACTTTATCGGTCATAACTTGCCTCCACGTTAATCAGATACTGGAGCGTGTACTTACCGGGGCCAAGGCGATACCCCGGTAGCGTATCTGGACCACAACTGGCACCTCCCAAACCACGCTGGCCCGCATCGAGGGTTAACCAGATACTGGCTGTTGGGTTGAGTTCGTAGGTATGCATGGCGTTGGTTAACATTTCCTGTGGATAGCGTGATGCGGAGGCCTGAAGCACGCTGGTTGCGGTAACGCCGAGCCGGTGTTCTGTACTTGAAAGCGCGATCCAGCTGACGTCGGTCAGGTTGCCATGTTCCTGGGGCAGAATATAAGGCACGTATTGGTCAGTGACATGGCTGTGGTGCACAATTTTCTGTCCCGATGTCTTGCGGTCAATGTAGGTTTCGTGAGGTCCATTGCCGAACCAGCTGAGTGCTTCAAACGCCTGGTTCAGCTGCCACCGAACGCCGATTCTTGGTAAGTCCTGAAATGCCCGGGGAACCCTAAACGTATGCAGCACCTCGAGTCCTGCGACAGATAGTTGGTAGGTCGACTCGACGTTCAGTTGCCCACCAGCGCAATGTCCATTCGAATGTTGAATCACGCGGCGACCTGAAGCGCTGGTGCGCAATTGATGTTGCCATGAGATATCATCAAGACCCAGTTTGCGCCACAAACCCCAGGGCTTTTCATCCTGCCCTGACATCCCCTTAATACCATCGTTATCGGTAGGCGCACGCCAGAAGTTCAGGGTTGTGGCGCCATCAAGTAATTCTTCTCCTGCGTGTTGCCAGGAGTTTAAGCCCAGGTCAGAGAACGACAGGCTGTTGCAGCCGCTGGTCAGGGTCTGGGTGTTGCCTGATCTGACGACTTTAGCTTTTGGATTGGATGCTTTTCTTTTCGGCGTTGCTGGTTGAAGCAGAATCTGGTCCCAGGCAACAAGGTGATTGGCGTCGGCCCAGGGTTGCGCGCCTCGAAGCCGAAACTCGAACACCAGGCTTACTTCTTTCGAACTGTCGAATTCCCCGACCTCCAGCGTAAAGCTCTCGAAGTGCTGCGGCGGCGTTTTAAATCTGGGAAGCTTGCCTTGTCTCAGGGGTTCGCCGTCCTGATACAGAACCCAGCTGACAGCGTAGGCACCAAGATCAGAAAAGTCATGATGATTGACGACGTCAAACAGGCGTTTCCTGGCTGAAGGCCGCGATGCTGTGCTCAGGCGTACCGTGACGGGTTGGATGATCTTTTTGTATTCAAGCAGTGATGTATGCGGTTCGCCATCGGGCCAGCACAAGCCGTCACAGACAAAATTAAGGTCGTGGCGCATCTCGCCGAAGTCGCCCCCGTAAGCCCAGTAGTCGATACCGTTAGCGGTTGACTTAAGGCCATGATCTTTCCATTCCCAGATGAACCCCCCTTGAAGACCGTGCCAGGTTTCAATTGCCTGCCAGTATTCCAGCAAATTGCCACAGCTGTTGCCCATGGCATGCGCGTATTCGCACATGATCAGTGGCCGCGGGTCATCGCTATGCCGCGCGTGTCGAATGATGTCATCGACGGAGGGGTACATTGGGCACACGACGTCAGTACCATGCAGATTTTCATCCCACATGTCCCGCACCGCTTGTTCACAGATCGCGTTCTCATTATGAATCGGGCGAGAGGGATCGTACTCCCTGATCCATGCGGTCATGGCCATGTGATTGGGTCCAAAACCGGTCTCGTTGCCAACGCTCCACATGATAATGCAGGGGTGGTTCTTATCCCGTTCAACCATACGCATACCGCGGGAGAGAAACTGGCCGGACCACTGTGGATCCTGTCCGAGTTGCGCATAGTGATGGTGAGATTCGAGGTTGGCCTCATCAACCACATACATGCCGAGTTCATCACAAAGCGCATAAAAACAGCTGTCGTTGGGGTAGTGGCTGGTCCTGATGGCGTTGATGTTGTGTTGTTTCATTGCCACGATGTCGGCGCGGATATCAGCTTTGGTCAGGACCTTGCCCGTGGTATCACAATGGTCGTGACGATTGACACCCTTGATAAGTACCGGCATGCCATTAACAAGGAGTTCGCGATCGGCGATACGGATATCTCGGTAGCCAATATGTAATTGTACGCTCTCGATCTGCTCGCCTTGCTGGTCAATCAGACTGATTTCCAATCGATAAAGCGTTGGTGTCTCGGCAGACCAGGCTTTGACCTTGCGTGCCGGGCAAAGAATATCGAGCGTGGGTCCCCTCCCGGTTACCGGATAAAAGCTGGCCTTTGTCACCTGGCTTTCGAAGGACTGTCGGTAAAGCGGACGTTCATGGTTATCAAAGACGCAAACTGCTGCGCTGCAGCCGATGGTGTCTCGATTCGGGCCGCCCAGTCGTATGCGAATATCGAGCGCGCCCTTGCCATCCGAAACATCGTAGCTTGGCTTTGCGAACACATCACGGATGTAGGTTTCAGGCGTGCGGTAAAGAGTCACCCGGCGATGTATGCCAGCGTGCCACCACTGATCCTGATCTTCTATGTAGCTGCTATCGTTGTAGCGGAGCACCAGAATTGCCAGTTCGTTCCGGCCTGATCTCAGAAAAGGAGTCAGATCGAATTCAGCGGGGAGTCTGCTGTCTTTCGAGAAGCCAATCTCCTCGCCGTTGCAATACAGATAAAAACAGCTCTCAACACCGTCAAGACACATCACCCAGCGGCCATCGATGTTATCCAGATTGATTGATCGTCGGTACAACCCTGCCGGATTCTGTGGGATCGTCGGCGGTTCGGCACGGAATGGCATCCGTACATTCGTGTAAATGGGCTGATCCTCTGGTACCCGGTCGTCCATGGTCCATAAGCTGGGCAGGGTTACCGGGAGCCAATCCTCAATTGGCTGGGTCAGCCAGGTTGCGTCGCCAGGTGGTGCCGGTAACCGTTTGAAGTGCCAGTGCTCGCCGAGATCCAGGGCAGGGCTGTCTCTTTGGAAACTCGCGTGGGCCGGCAGGCGTCCAAAGGCGATGACTTCGGGGTTCTCCCAGTGTTTGTGCATGTCTTGCTCCGAGCTTGCGGAGGTCAGTATGCCCCGGCTGTAAAACCAAGACTAGCGCATATCCAGGTCCCGGCTTGCCAGAACTCAGTTCAGACGCCGGTAGGCCGGGATACTGGCGAGTACAAGGATCAGTGCGATCAGACATACCGCTGAAACGCCTACGGCCCACTGTGGCCCGAAGATATCTGCGGCCACGCTGACCGGATAGATAGCGACGCTCAACACCGCCATTTCAAGCATGTATATACTCATGACCCGGCCGCGAAATTCGTCATCGACATAGGATTGAATCAAAACGTTAGACAGCGACATTCTTATTGCCTGACCAAGCCCAACAAAGGTAAGTATCAGTACGGAGAACCAATAGTGGGTGGAGATCGCGAACCCGAGCAGCGCTACACCGGTGAGCATACCGCCCCACAGTAACACTCTTGCCCGTCTCCGGTTGCGCATGGACGCAACCATAAGCGAGCCTGCCAGCGATCCTATACCCGAGATAGAGATGAGCAGACCCAATCCTTCCGGGCCCGCGTCCAGCACGTCTTTAACGAATCCGGGTAGAAGCATGAAATAGGTTAGGCTGAAAAAAACCATCAGGAAGTTGGTGCCAAGTAGCATCAGAATGACTGGCGTTTGCAGCACGTAGCGAAAACCGTGCATCAGCTCAGTAAGGAAGGCTTCATGCTCACCGGCTGGACCAGGATTGTCATCGACTTCAACCATGAACATGGCGAGCGCACTTAAGAGATACAGAAGGCTCATTAGTAGATACACCCACTTTGCGGGGTCGACATAGCCATCCCCGCCCCCGAGTGCTGCCACCAGCCCGCCAGCAAGCCCCGGCAAGAGTAACCTCGCGGTATTCATGCCTGAGGTGCCGAGCGCGATGGCGTTAGTCAGCAGGTCTACACCGACAACATCCTTGGTGAGTGCTTGCCGAGCAGGCATCATGGTGTTCATAACCACACCCTGGGCGACCGATGCAATCAGCAGATGTACGAAGGCGATAGTGCCGGTCCAGATAAGCCAGGCAATCGACAGCGCGATGACCATATTGCCAAGCCCTGAGAACTGGATGACATACTTTTTTTGCCGGACCCGGTCTGCAACAACGCCGCCCAGTGGTGCGGCAACCAGTCCAACAAGACCTCCAGCCGCAGTCATCCAGCCCAGTTTTTCGTAGCTGCCGGTGAGTTCAAACACCAGCCAGCCTCGAACAAACATCTGCATGTTCATTGAGGCGAAGTTGCCGAACTGGCTGGCAAAGAACCAGCGATAATTGGGAATCTGAAAAGCTTTGAAGGTGCTTTCAAAGCGACTGGATGGTTGAACCTGATCGGTCATCGTGAGATGTTAGCACGATCAGTTGATACGCAAATTCTAACGATACGAATAAGGCGCAAGAGACTTGTCAACGAAACCAAAGAAGGCCATCGTTGTGCTGCTGGATAGCCTGAACAGGCATATGATTGGTGCATATGGAGGTTCGGAATTCAGTACGCCGAATCTGGACAGGCTTGCCAGTAGGGCGATGACTTTTCAGAAACACTACACCGGGTCGCTACCCTGCATGCCGGCAAGGCATGACATTCTTGTTGGCAACATGGATTTTCTCTGGCGGCCCTGGGGTTCGATAGAATTATGGGAAAGGCCCATTACCTACTATCTGCGTCGCAAAGATGTTCCGACGATGCTTTTTACCGATCACCCTCATCTTTTTGAGGTGGGCGGCGAGAACTACCACACGGACTTTTTTGCCTGGGAGTACCTGCGCGGCCACGAGAGTGATCCCTGGAAAACGCGAGCAGATCCCTCCTGGATTGGTACGCCTGCCTCTTCCGGCCAGGCTGCCAACCATGCAGGGCCAGGCGGCTTGCATCACTACGATCTTTCCAGAACCTATTTCCGTGAAGAGCTCGACTACCCCGGCCCAAAAACGCTCAATGCTGCGGCGGACTGGTTGAGTCAGCACGGCGCGGCTCATGACAGCTTCTTAATGTTTGTTGATGAGTTCGATCCTCATGAGCCTTTCGATACTCCGGCACCATGGAACCAACAATACGATCCTGAGTGGCAGGGTGAACCACTGATCTGGCCACCTTACGCGATCGATGGGATAAGCAACGGTGTCCTCACCGAAAGAGAGGGGCAACAGATCCGTGCTAATTACGGTGCCAAGCTCAGCATGATTGATCACTGGCTGGGCAAGCTCCTCGATGTCATGGATCGGGATAATCGTTGGCAGGATACGCTGTTTATCTTGTGTACTGATCATGGTCACTACCTGGGTGAAAAAGATATCTGGGGAAAACCACGGGTGCCCCAGTATGAGACGCTTGGGCATACACCCCTGATGATTGCAGCACCTGGTATCGGCCGGGCTGATTGCGACGCGTTAACCACTAATGTTGATATCAATGCGACCCTCGCAGACCTGTTTGGTGTTGACCCGGTGTATCGATCACACGGGCAATCTATATTGCCGCTACTGGAGAACCCCGAGGGTTCTATCAGGGAATATGCCCTGGGCGGTGTCTACGGTCAGTGGGTCCAGATATGTGATGGCCGACACAAGTACATCAGAGCGCCGGATGTAGATGGTTATCCGTTGTCTATGTGGTCAAATCGTTGGTCGACGATGCCGATACCCTCGATCCCGGGCCTTCGACTACCCAATCCAGATCAGCGCGCGACGCTGGATTTCATGCCGGGCACTGACATTCCTGTCATGCGGCAACCCTTTGTTCAGGGTGATCTGCTGCCTTTCTGGGCGATGGAGCCGAAGGTGGGTGATCATCAATTGTACGATCTCTATAACGATCCTGGAGAAGAAAATAACCGCCTGGGGCAAGCTGGTGAGGCAAGTATGTTCGAGATGCTTCGACATGCGCTGAGTGACCTCGACGCACCGGCTGAGCACTTCATAAGACTGGGGCTTTAGCAGTTTGCTAAAGCCTGGCCTGAATCATCTGAACGCGCAATTGTTCAACCTGATCCGTCTCACTGATGCGCCAACCCGGTGTCACTGATGCAGTGCCGCCGGGGCCGAGGCTCGTCACGGTTGCCTGACCCCTTAAGGGTCTGCCGTTGATGACCGCAGAGAAGCCGACAACGCCAGAAGTAATGGTGAGATGGCTTTGATTGGTAATGATAGAGTAAAGATACCCGTCACGGAGCAGGTTGCTAACCTGAAAGTAGCGTGCGGGATTGTCCTGAATATCCAGTTCAACAAATCGTGCTGCTGCCTGTTTGCTCAGGCTGCCGCCGGTATTGGCAACTTCTCCGAAATACTGCTTTGCCGCCTGAAGGTTACCACTGGCCAGAGACAGGTTGCCTAGCGCGTTAGTCGCCATGGCTGTGGGCAGCAACTGGTTGCTTCGCTCAAGGTCCATCTGTGCCTGCGCTTTGTTACCCAGTCTGACATGACTGAATCCGCGCCCAAGATAGTATTCGTAATAGTTGTCATCGCGCGCGACGGCTTCATTAAACTGCGTAACCGCCTGGTCAAACTGCTCTTGCTGATAGTAAAGGTTTCCCTTTAAGCCATAGAATCTCGGCTCTTTGGGTTCCAGTTCTATGGCACGATTAACGCGATTTGTCGCGGCGGAATATTCCTTTTTTGCAGCCAGTGACATCGCCTGATCAAACGCTACGTAGGCATCCTCCTTTGATCGAAGGTAAGCAAGTGCCTGTTGATAAGACTGCTCCCCTAGTATCCAGTCCCCGTCAGTCTCCGCCATGAGTGTTTTGCTGGTTTCTTTGTTTTTCAGCACCCGCTGTTCTGACGGTGGATGACTGGCGAACAACCCTTGTATCCAGGATGCGGAACGACCCTGACTGAGTGCGACAAATTTTTCCTGAAGCGTAATAGCCGCGCGTGGATCGTAACCGGCGCGAACCATGTATTGCATGCCATAATAGTCACTCTCGAGTTCTGCACCTCTACCATATTGTTGGCTGATAAGCTGTGCACCTAGCGTCGCGCCTCCCATGATGTAGTTGGCGTAGTCAGAATCGCTGGCACTGATTGCAGTGATGAGTATGGCGCCCTGTAGCAGCATCGATCTTTCCATGGATTTCGCGCCATGCCTGGCGGCAGCGTGTACGATTTCGTGTCCCAGCACGGCAGCAAGTTCCGCTTCGTTATTAAGGGCTGTCAAAAGCCCTCGATTAATAGCAATTTTGCCGCCGGGAAGCGCCCAGGCGTTCGGCGTAGAATCGTTGAGCACGACAAATTCGTAAGGCAGGTCGCTATCGCTGACAGCGGCTAATCGATCGCCGACAGTCTGCACATACCGGGTCAGCGCCGGATCGACCACATATTGGCCACCCTGGGATTGCTGGGCGGGTGTGTATTGCTGATGACCAATAGATATTTCTTCACCCTGGCTTACCAGGGCCAGCTCGTTTTTACCTGTCACCGGGTTGGTTGCGCACCCAGTTGTCAGTGACAGGGCCAGGAGCAGGGCTTTAATCCATTGATACATAGGCACTCTCATCTTTTCTGTTCTTGCTGCTTTTCTGTTCTTGCTACAATGGATCACGTATCCGCCAGATTGTTTCCATGAGCTTACTAACTGTAGATCGTATCAGGCAGTCGATCGTTGATCATGCCCCCAAGTCCTATGAAATCAGGCCTGCTACCCGACAGGCGGCAGTTTCTGTTGTCCTGAAGCAGGAAGCTTGGGATACCAAGGCACTGTTTATCCTGCGTGCAACGAAACCTGGAGATCCATGGTCTGGACATATGGCTTTCCCCGGAGGGCATTACGAGACACACGATGCGTCGCTGCGACATACGGCGGAGCGCGAAACACAGGAGGAGATCGGCCTGGATCTGCTCAGCGCAGGCGAGTTTATCGGCCAGATCGATCCGGTTCAGGCCAACCCAAGAGGCAGGGCGATGGATATTGTTGTCACCCCGTTTGTCTATGAGCTCAAAGACCACAGTGTGCCTTTTGATCCCAACTACGAAGTCGCCGACGTCCTCTGGGGCTCGCTGATTGATATGCACACCGGTCGCTCCCATACCATGGGAGAATTCGTCGTTGGCGGCGAAACTGTCAATTATCCGGGATACGGCGTGGGTCAGGAAATTGTCTGGGGCCTGACCTATCGGATGCTGGATCAGTTCTTCTCCGTGCTGGACCCGGGCTGGGAAGCGCGTTAGTCCTGATCAAAGTGAATTCTAAATCCCTCGCCGGCTTCGGTGATTGTGCCGGCGAAGCCTGGTCCAAAGTGCGCCGGTAACATCAGCCCTCCAGTCTCGCAGCACGTCTCCAATATGTGACGCCTTGTTCCGCGCGCCTGGTCTGGTAATTCACAGAAGGCGCTGTTCCAGTCGGGATAAGCGACCTGGATAGGGTGATGACAGATGTCTCCTGTAAAGATGCCCAGCCTGCCCTGATCGCTGAGCTCAATAGCGATTGATCCTGGTGTATGACCCGGTGCGGGTTTGATGGTGAGCAGGTCAGCGATCACTTCAGATTCGCCCTCGATCAGTTCTGCCAGGTGCATGATCGGCAGTACGCTGTCATCAAATGTCTGATCATTCACCTGATTAAAGGTTTCCTCTTTCTGCTGACCGCGTTCGTGCTGCCAGAATTCGAACTCGTCCCGAGAGAACAGATACCGGGCGTTGGGGAAAGTAGGCACCCACTGACCATCGGTAAGCCGGGTGTTCCAACCGACATGGTCAACATGTAGATGCGTGCACATCACGAAATCGATGTCCGGCGGCGTGACACCAGCCTTAGCGAGGTTTTGCAGCCATGGAGACTGCATCTGGTGCCAGTTTCGGTAGGGCATTCGAGATTTATCGTTGCCGACACAGGTATCGATAAGCACCTTGTGATGGGGCGTTTCGATCAGCCAACTGTGCATGCTGGCGATGATTCTGCCACGCTGCTCATCAACGTGGTGCGGGTACAGCCAGTCGCGCTGCGCCTCGAAGCAGGCAGGATCATAGTCAGGGAAGAACTGTATGGGATCGAACATGGGTCCAATCATTTCTTCAATGCGGGTAACCCGGGTGTTACCAATCTGCCATTGCATCACGATGCAGCGTCTCCTTAATTGCGGTATGTTGCCTAACGAGTGTGAATGGGTCTTCGAGGGGAGTCAAAAGTGAGCAAGAAAAAAGTTGCTGTGCAGTTACCTGCTGTCGCCAAACAGATATCAGTGGAGCAGCGATACTCGCTGGAACTCGAAGCGTTGGCTGACGTTGCCGAACTCATCGAAGTTGATAGCACCAGTGCTGAGAGTTTTATCGCTGGCGCTAAAGATGCCGATGCCCTGATTACTTCCTGGGGCATTCATATCAACAAGCAAATCATCAGTGGTCTGAAGAACTGTTCAGTGATTGGTGTTGGCAGCGTCGGCGTTGATATGGTTGATGTGGATGCCGCCACCGAGGCTGGCATCGTGGTGACGAATGTCCCGGACGTGTTCATTGAAGAGGTCGCGGATCACACGATGATGTTTTTGCTGGCCTGTCATCGCCGTTCCAAATTGATGGACAAGCTGGTTCGAGACGGTGACTGGTTCAAGGGGCGGCCGCTTCTGGAGAAACTGCCCAGGCTCTGGGGCCAGACCCTGGGTTTAATCTCCTTTGGTAACGTTGCGACGGCAGTTGCCCGCAGGGCAAAAGCGTTTGGCTTGCATGTCGTCGCCTACGATCCTTATGTCACTGAACTTAAAATGACGGCGGAGGGCGTCCAGCCTGTGTCGCTCCAGGAACTGCTGGAATTGTCAGACTATATCTCTGTGCACCCAGGGCTGAATGATACGTCGCGCGGCATGTTAAGCGATGATGAGTTTGCTGCTATGAAAGACAATGTCTGCATCATTAACTGCGGTCGTGGTCCGACCATTGATGAAGCTGCACTGATACGTGCGCTCCAATCAGGCCAGGTAGCAGCTGCAGGCCTGGACGTGCTCGAAAAAGAACCACCTGCGCCGGATAATCCGCTTTTACATATGGATAACGTGTTGTTATCACCGCACGCAGCTTCGGCGACGGACCGTATGCGTCCCGAAACCCGACGCAGAGTGGGCCGTGAAGTTCGTCTGGTCCTTGAAGGAAAGTGGCCAATGAGTTGCGTTAATCCGACCGTGTTACCGAAAGTGTCGCTGGAACGCTGGCAACCTTATCCGATGGACCGCGGACCTAACCGGTAGATCATATCGAACCATTAAAGGGAGAGCAGAATGCAGGTCGCAGAAGCCATTGCAGAAGTACTGAAGCGCGAGCAGGTCAAATTCATTATTGGTTATCCGGTAAACCCGATTATCGAGGCAGCAGCGGAAGCGGACATCAGAACGATCATTGTGCGTCAGGAACGGGTTGGCCTGCATATGGCTGATGCTGTCAGTCGATTGACGTCCGGGAAAGACATCGGCGTTTTTGTGATGCAGCACGGTCCGGGTGCGGAGAATGCCTTCGGCGGTATCGCTCAGGCTTACAGTGAATCCGTGCCAATCCTGGTGATGCCGGCTGGTTATCAACGAAGAATCGCGAACTACTATCCCAATTTTAACTCGACGCTCAATATGCAACATATCACCAAGTGGGCCGAGCCTATCAGTATGGGTAAGGCGGTACCTGAGGTCATGCGTCGGGCATTTTCTCAATTGCGTAATGGCCGGGGAGGTCCTGTCCTGGTTGAGGTGCCTTTAGATGTTTTCCGGGAAGAAGTCCCCGATGATTTTGTTTATGTGCCGAGCTTTAAATCACGTACCGCGCCCGACCCAGCAGACGTAGAACAGGTGGCTGCCGTGTTAGCCGCGGCTGAAAACCCGGTGATCTATGCCGGTCAGGGTGTGCACTACGCCAAAGCCTGGGATGAGCTGCGCGAACTTGCGGAAACCTGGAATATACCCGTGACAACCAGCCTTGAAGGCAAGAGTGCTTTCCCTGAGGATCACCCGCTGTCGCTGGGCTCCGGCGGGCGCGCCCTGCCCAGACCGGTACATGACTTCCTGCAGGAGGCCGACGTTATCTTTGGTATCGGTTGCAGCTTTGCGCTGACGGGATTTGGTGTCCAGATGCCCCGGGGTAAAACGATTGTGCATGCAACCCTGGATCCCATGGACCTGAACAAAGATGTCCCTGCGCAATACACCATGGCCGGTGATGCGAAGCTGACACTGACGCAACTCAATAGTGCACTTCAGACAAAGGACAAGCGCAAAGCATCAGCCCGAGCCAGTATTGCTGATCGTATCAAGGTGGCGCGTGAGGCTTGGTTGAGTAACTGGATGCCAAAGTTGACCAGCAATGAGGCACCCATCAGTCCCTACCGCGTGATCTGGGAATTAATGCAGGCCGTTGATCCGGAAAATACCGTGATAACGCATGATGCTGGCAGCCCAAGGGATCAGATCACCCCTTTCTGGGTAAGCACAACACCCCTCAGTTATATTGGTTGGGGAAAAACAACGCAGCTGGGTTATGGTCTCGGCCTCGCCATGGGGGCCAAACTGGCACGTCCCGAAGCGCTTTGTATTAATGTCTGGGGTGATGCGGCGATTGGCTTCACGGGTATGGATTTTGAAACGGCGGTGCGTGAACGTATTCCGATTCTTTCGATTCTGTTCAACAACTTCTCGATGGCGATTGAGTTGCCGATCATGCAGGTGGCCACTGAGAAGTATCGCAGCACCGACATCTCAGGTCATTATGCCGATATGGCCAAAGCCTTCGGCGGTTATGGAGAGCGCATCACCGACCCCAATCAAATTGCAGATGCGATCAGGCGCGGCATCGAGGCCACCGAAAAAGGCCAGCCGGCGCTGCTGGAGTTTATCACCGAGAAAGAGCTGGCGGTCAGTACCCCTCAGTCGGATTTCAAGTACTGACTGTAGGTCCAGGCTAGAAACCGTTCTACCCCGAACTTCACATGCTCCGAGCGTATTGATGGCAGAACATCAAAGGCATGCTGTGCTTGACTGACTTCCAGATAGGCAATCTTGTTTCTGGACGTTTTGCGCAGTTCCTCGACAAATGCGACGGTTGAATCGATTGGCACAAGCGTGTCGCAGTTGCCGTGTATGATGAAAGCCGGCGGGGCGTCCGCTGAAATATGGTGAATAGGTGAGGCAGCCTGAAAGCTCTCTTCGTTTCCTGGGAGCGACTGTTTGAGAATAGAATCCTCCAATAGCTCAATAATGCCGGTGTTTGGATGCAGCCCGTGGCTGTCCGTAAAATCAAACACCCCGTAAAATGGCACCATCCCCTGAACACTTGTGTCCTCATCCTCAAATCCTGGCTGAAACGCCGGATTGTTGGCGCTCAAGGCCAGCAAAGAGCTGAGGTGTCCGCCAGCAGAACCGCCGGTCACGACCACGAAATTTGGATCCCCGCCATATTCGTGAATATGTTGTTTGATCCAGACCAGCGCCTGCTTGCAATCGATGATGTGGTCCGGAAAAGTTGCGTTCGGGCTTAACCGGTAAGCGCTCGCTATGCAGATCCAGCCGCGCTTGGCCATATGGTTCATCAGCGGGACACCCTGGCCATCATGTTTCCTGCCATACATCCATGCGCCGCCGTGAATTTGTAGTAGTACGGGCCTTGGCCGGTCCGACTCATTGTCAGATTTGGGTAGCCGGATATCCAGTTTCTGGCCGAAGTCACCGAAAGGCACGTTCTTTACCAGTTCAACGTCGGGATCGTGGTGACGAAAGGGATGCCTGATGAGCTGTTTATCCGGGGCCTCAGCAAACCGCTCCCGAAACCGAGGGGCAATTTTTTGTCGATAGTTCTTGCCCAGCCCTGCCTGGAGCGCTGCTTCAGTCTCCTTTTCCGCTCCCACCCCGCGATAGTAATAAAGTGCGATTGCGGCCCATGAGGCGGCACAGATCAGAAAGCCGACGGCGCCGAACAAGCCCCAAACGGCTCCTATCAGGACAAAAAAGGCCACGGCCATGACTTGCCAGAATATAGCGTGAGGCGCCAGTTCGCCTGTCGTCAGGCCGGCAGCGAAGCTCAGGACTGCCAACTTCGGATTCGTATAATGCGGGTGGTAGAGGTTCCAGGCCAACCATCCGAAGCCAAGGGACAACAGAAAAAACAGTAGACTCATTGAGGGTTTCCTTCCAGCCTGGGCTGGCAACAGATGCTTTATGGTTTGCGTTGATTACATTATTATCTTGTAACCCCGCAGGTCCAGCTACAAGACCCGCTAAACTTAACCGGACACCCCGGCGAGCGCAGATGAACAAGAACAGAATCCATCTCCTGTTAGGGATCAATACGCTCGTTCTTTACGGGTTGATCTTCTTCCTAATGCCGCAGATGGAATTCGGGCAGTTGATTGTCCTTGGTATCGCCATGGCGGCTATGATGATTATGCCGTCCCTTGTGATTAACCGCGCACTTAACTTTCTGGAAAGCCGGGCGAAAACTGCTGAGTCCGAACTGGCGACAGTGTCAGACGAATACGCAAGCCTTAAAGACCGCTTCTCTTCAGTCACAACGCTGGACGAGCTTACGGGTTGCTACAACGAGGCGCATTTCAAGGAAGTGCTTATTCAGCATCGCGCGATGAGCGTGCGTGGCAGTTACTATTTTACCGTTGCGATTGTGCAGGTGGATCAGTTCGCGGAAATCATCGACAGGCATGGGCTGGCCAGTGGCAATGAGACGCTGCAGCTCTACGCACGGATCGTCAAGGCTGCCTTGCGTGAAGTCGATGTTATCTCGCGTATCGACGGTGATGTCTTTGGATTGTTGCTCTCGGGTGCGAACGAAGATGATGCGGTGATGATCATTAATCGCATCAGTCAACTGATCAGCCAGATAAAAATCAAGGACGATGAAGAATTGAAGGTGACAACCTCGGGTGGCATTACCAGTTTCCACGGTACCGAATCACCGGAAGACCTGATCGCGAATGCTTCAAAAGCATTGGAATTTGCGGTCGAGCAGGGGCGCGATCGCGTCGCTGGCTTTAACTATAAGCCTCCTGAAGAAACGGCAGAAACCGAGTCTTCACCCGGTTAGTCATTGAGCAACCTTCTGGACGCCCTTTAAGCGTTTAGCCTGCCTTTGACGAGGTTCGCGAGCAGCGCCGCATGGGCTTCGGTGGCGTTTAGCGCCTTGACGTAATTGAAGTGTTTGCCGCCAGCCGCCATGAAGATGTCTTTATTCTGAAGTTTGATCTCTTCTATGGTTTCGAGGCAATCGACTGAAAAGCCGGGGCAAACCACCAGGACGTTATCAATGCCTTCGCCAGGCAATGCCTCCATGGTTTTATCGGTGTAAGGCTGCAACCAGGGTAGTGGCCCAAAACGCGACTGAAAGGTGATTCTGAATCGGTTTTCGGGGAGGTTAAGTTTTGCCGCGACCAGCCTCGCGGTTGTCTGGCACTGCCTCGCATAGGGATCACCCCGGTCAGACTGTGATTGGGGGATGCCGTGAAAGGAAAAAACCAGGTGTGGCTCGCTATCACGAAAAGCCTTGGCAGCGGCGATAGAAGACGCGAGGGCGTCAATATAGCCGTTGTCGGTGTGGTATTCCTCGATAAGCTCCCAATCTGGCTCAATGCCAATTTCCGCCAGAGCGTGATCCCATGCATCCGCGACTGCCCCCGTCGTTGCCCCCGCGTATTGCGGGAATAGCGGCAGCACCAGAATGCGTTCTGCATCTTTCACGCGGTTCAGGACGTCTGGCATGGACGGGTTACCGTAGGTCATGGCCGATACAACCTGACACGCCGGCAGGTGTTTCTGCATGCGCAAAGCGAGCGCTTCGGTAATGGACTTAATCGGTCCGGCGCGTGTTCCCCAGACCATTTCGTACTTTTCGACCAGCTTTGGTGGTCGGGTCCGCAAGATGATGCCATTCAGGATAGGTAGCCAGAACCAGCGCGGATAATCGACGACACGAGGGTCCGAGAGAAATTGCTTGAGATACACCCGGATTGCGTCCGCCTCCGGCGCATCGGGCGTGCCAAGGTTAACCAGCATGATGACGGTTTTGTCGGCAGGCAAAGTCATGGTCCTTATGTGGGGTCAATGAGTCTAGCGGTCAGAGCTTTATGTGTCAGCCGCCATGGTCATTACGCCGAGGCTGATGGTCGAGATCACTGGTCAGTGGCACATGACGCGGAACCCAAGGTGCCAGAGACGCCGGCTTTTGTTGACCGGCGCCCTGGCGTGTTCGGTTTGCCCTTACTCGTCAAACATCTCAGGTTGTTCTTCGGCAATGACATCAAAGATGGGTTTGAAACTGAAGTAGCCAGCGGCTGGTTTACCAACCTGGCCCGCTGTCAGTTCAGCAATGTCTGGTCGAATCTTGATAGGTGTACCTGCTGCTTCTGCCATCAATTGTGCCTGGCAGGTTCGCTCCATCGTGATATACCACCAGGCAGCTTCGTCAACAGTCTTGCCTGTGGTGAGCAGACCGTGGTTTTGAAGAATAGCGGCTTTCTTTTCACCAAGCGCTGATGAGATCCGTTCTCCTTCGGAGGTGTCCAGAACCACACCGGTGAAATCGTTAAACAGGACATGCTCCTGATAAAAAGCACAGGAGTCCTGCGTTAACGGATCGAGCAGCCTGCCCAGGGACGACCAGGCTTTGCCATAGAGAGAATGGGTATGTGCTGCGGCGGTGACGTGAGGTAGATTTTTGTGAATCTGCGAGTGAATCGCAAAGGCGGCCCGATTGAGCAGCCCGCTACCTGCAACGATATCGCCGCTGTGATTGACCCGAATAAGGTCTGACATTCGCATCTGTTTGAAGGACCGGCCAAAGGGATTCACCCAGAACTCGTCGGTGTGTTCGGGATCTCTGACGGTAAAGTGCCCGGCGACGCCTTCGTCGAAGCCGAATTTCCCGAATAGTCTGAGTGCCGCGGTGAGCTTTCGTTTCCGCTCAGTTCTCTCTTCCTGAACCGAGCCAGCTACGGGCGGGTAGCTGACATCGGCACTGATATCTTGTTTTGCCGCTTCGGACATGGGGTAAACCTCGGTGACTGATAATGGATTGCATTAATAGCACTTTTACTCCTGTGTTTGTAGTCATCAGAGACTGGGTGGTTTAATGCGTCCATGAGTTTTGAAATATCATCTATCACCCCCAGTATTGGCGCAGAAGTCCGCGGTCTGGACTTATCCGCGCCACTGGCAGCGGAGGAGATTGCGCAATTGCGGCGCGCATTTCTTGATTATCTCGTCCTGGTGTTCCGGGATCAGTCACTGACCCGCGAGCAGCACAAACAGTTTGGTCGCTACTTCGGTGAGTTACATATTCACCCCTCCCATAAGTCGGGCATGAACAAAACGGGTGACCCCGAGATATTTGTCATCGATACCAGACCTGACGCAACCCAGAGTAACGGCGAACTCTGGCACTCTGATGTCAGCTGCGAGCAAACGCCGCCCATGGCGTCATTGCTCTATGTGACGCGCATTCCTGAAAATGGCGGTGGTGATACCCTGTTTGCCAATATGTACGAGGCTTACCGTGAGTTATCGGATGAGTTGAAAGCGCTGCTGGGTTCAAAGACGGCCTTTCATGACGGCGAAATTGATCTGCGAAACTATGGCATTCGCCTGAAGCCCGGTCAGCACTACCCGACGGCCAGTCACCCGATTATTGTTGCTCATCCGGAAACGGGCAAACCGTTGCTGTTTGTGAACGGTAGCTTCACTTCCCACATTGAGGGGATGCCACGCTGGGAAAGCGACATGCTGCTTCGGGGGCTGCAGGACTTCGTCGCGCGTAATGCTCGTATCCAGTGTCGGGTGAAATGGCTGCCCGGAACACTGGTGATGTGGGATAACCGCTGCGCCCAGCATCAGGCTGTGCGCGATTACGCCGGTTACGCCCGTTACGGCGAGCGCGTTTCGGTACTTGACGGCTGCCGTCCGACGGCTGCGCTTTGACCTCGAGAATTCAGGCGTGTAACGTCCGTTGCAACTAGATTCCCTCAAAAACTCGTTCAATAAGAAAGGGCCACACCATGAGTGTTCAAGCACTAGGCGCAAACGAAATCCCCTCCTGTCACGGCGGTCTGGAAAACCTGGACGTTGAGTATGACTACAATCTTGAAGACATCGAAGGCGAGATACCAACGGACATTAAGGGCACCTTTTTTCGCAATGGGCCTGGCCGCCAGCGTATCGGCAGCGAGAAATATGGCCACTGGTTTGATGGTGACGGCATGCTTTGTGCCTTCACCTTTGATGCGGGCAAAGCCCATTTCAAAAATCGTTATGTGCGTACACCCAAGTACATCGAGGAAACTGCCGCACAAGAAATTCTGTACCGGGGTTTCGGCACACAGGTGCCGGGCGGACTGCGCAAAAACTTTCTAAAAATGCCGGCCAACCCCGCCAACACAAACACGATTTATCACGGTGGACACCTGCTGGCTTTGAACGAGGGTGGCAAACCCTGGGCGCTGGAACCTGGCAACCTGGATACGATTGGTGAGTTCACCTACGACGGTCAGATAGAGCCCTCGATGGTATTCAGTGCCCATGGCAAAGTTCATCCACGCACCGGCGATTACATCAATTATGGTGCGGGCATCTCAGGATTTGGTCTTACCGGACCCAAGCCCTGTATCAATATGTTCCGAATCAATGCCGAGGGTACGTTATACAAGAAAGCACACATACCACTCGAAACCTTTCCGTTCTGTCATGATTATGCGTTGTCCGACCGGTATGCCATTTTCTTTCTCGGTTCAATTGTCTTCGGCAACATGTTGCCAGTATTCCTGGGTACTAAAACGATTTCTGATCAGGTGGTGTTTGACGAATCCATCGCCATGCAGATCGTTGTGGTTGATCTGGATACGCTCACGGAAGTGCGCCGTTTTGAGACGGACCCGGGTGCGATTATTCACTTTGGCAACGCGTTTGAAGAGGGCGATGAGATCATCATTGATGGCATGTTCCAGGATAACTTTGCTGCTAACGAAACGCTAACCGATGTGTTTAATCCGGATGGTCGCTTTGGCGGTGGCTGGTACTACCGCTATTACCTGAATATGAAAACCGGCGAGCTGCGGTCAGAGCAGGTGATGGAAACGGAATGTGAATTCCCGACTTTCAATACCACGCTGGGTGGCAAGCGCAACGATGTAACCTTCACTGCCTGCTCCGTGGATAACGGCGCGAACAGCTTTTTTAATGGCATTTCACGGGTCACTTTTGATGGGGACGCAACCGTTGTTGCTCTGCCACCGGGCAGCTATGGGTCGGAGCCATTGTTTGTGCCCAGCACAAATCCGAAAAAGGAAGACGACGGTTACATCATGGAAGTGGTTTACAACGGATTCGAGCATAAAAGCGAACTGCAGGTTTTTCGCGCCGATGATCTGAATGAGCATGTCTGCACGATGAAACTGAAACACCATGTGCCGCACCAGTTCCACGGCTTCTTTACGCCAGAGGTGTTTAAGGCTGCATAGCATCCGATACAGGCTGACAGGATATGACTGAAGTACCGATGCTGCCTGAAGATGCTCGCATTGAGGCGGCGCGTAGTCACTGGCGATATCGTGGAGATACCAGACCGGATTTTGCCGAGGCAACCGGTGCCGGTGAAGAGTCTGTCTGGGATTTTCCCCGACCGCCCCGGATCGAGGTGGTTGAGCAGGTGCTGCGTGTTGAGCACGACGGTGCGGTTATCGCACGTACCGAACGTGGCAAGCGCGTGCTGGAAACGGCAGGTGCACCGACCTACTACTTCCCCCCTGAAGATGTGCTGGTGCCGCTCGAACCAGGCGCTGGCGGATCAATCTGTGAATGGAAGGGGCTTGCTCAACCGCTCCAGGTGGCAGGTGTACCATCATCGGCGTGGCGTTACGTGCAGATGTTTCCGGCCTTTGAATCGTTGTATCTCTGGGTCGCTTTTTATCCGACTGTGCTCGACTGTTTTGTCGGCGATGAACGGGCCACGCCTCAGCCTGGCGGTTACTACGGTGGATGGGTTACGCCTAATCTCAAAGGGCCCATAAAGGGCGCTGGCGATTCGGGCGGCTGGTAGCCAAATGGGTTCTATCACCGTCTTCCCGTAAACCGGCCTTGAATCCGCTTCAAGCGTCGCCATATACAACATGTTATGCTTGAAACACTTTTGGGGGCGACTTGGCTTCGACGCTGGTTGCGAAACCTTAGGTGCATGTCGAGAGGGTAGTGACTCTCGTTAAACAATTGCTGTAACTTTTATAGTTGCCAACGACGAAAACTACGCACTAGCTGCTTAAGACTTTCTTTTTAGAAAGACCTAAGTTTTAGCTTGACCCGGGGCGGATGTGCCCATGTATTCAAACCGGGTGCACGACTCATGGGACCGCTGCCAGACCCCGCTTGCGGTTGAAGCAGTTAAAACTAAAGTAAGCTCGCCTTCCGAACCCTGTTTGCCGGGCTAGCGGAAGGTTAAACAATAGACAAACTAAACATGTAGAGCCGAAGGCAGAGAACTGACGGACGCGGGTTCGATTCCCGCCGCCTCCACCAAAATTTGAACTGACCACCTACTGGTTCAGTTTCATCATCCGTGACTTATCCCGACTCCAGTCACGTTCTTTAATGCTCGCGCGCTTGTCGTGTTCCTTCTTACCTGTCGCGAGGGCAATCTCCAGTTTGACCTTATTGTCTTTCCAGTAGAGCGCAACCGGAATGCAGGTCTGGCCTTTCTGTTGCACGGCACCGATCAGGCGGGCGATTTCTTTCTTGTGAAGCAGCAGTTTTCTTGTGCGCTGTGGTTCGGCCGAAACGTGACTGCTGGCGGCAGCCATGGGCGTAATGTTGCAGCCAAGTAAAAAGGCCTCACCATTTTTCAGAAGTACATAGGTATCCAGGAGCTGGCATTTGCCGGCCCTCAAGGATTTTACCTCCCAACCTTCGAGCGCGACCCCTGCTTCAAACTTGTCATGCAGGTGATAGTCGAATCTGGCTCGCTTGTTGAGGGCGATGGTGTTGCTTTTGGGTTTGGGTTTCTTTGCCATCTGCCTGCCCCTCGGGGGGCGCCATTATAGGCTGCGGTATTGGAATGTACAGTTGCTGTGTATGATGGCGACATGCCTGAATTCAAGAGTTCACCCGTAGAGAGAGCTGAAACGCTCGAGTCTTTGGTCCGGCAACACGCCGATGATGCAGACCAGAATTGCAGATTACCTGCCCCAGTCGCGGCAGGGTTCGCTGAACAGGGTTTGTATCGGATTGGTGCGCCCCGAGCCTACCTTGGTGAAGAAGCTGATCCGATGACACAGATTAAAACGATCGAGACGATCTCACGGTTCGATGGCTCGGCTGGCTGGAACCTGATGATTGGCGTTGAGATTTTTGGCCTGTCAGCACCTGGGTGTGCCAGCTGTAGTTATCTGCTCGAAGACCCGAAGGCGATCATGTGTGGTTCAACCGCAGCCGTTGGTCGAGCAGAAAAAGTGGCCGGTGGTTATGTTGTTAGCGGTGACTGGCAGTTCGTCTCTGGTTGTCATAACGGGACCGTATTCAGCGCCACTGTTGAGGTCATTGAAGATGGAGAATCGTTGCCGGGCACTGCTGCGGCGATGATTGTTGCGCCAGACTTTGAAATCAAGGATACCTGGCATGTCGGTGGTATGCGCGGTTCCGGTTCTCACGATGTGACCGTGCGAGATGTCTTGATACCTGAGGAACAACTGGTACCGCGTATCGGTACCGCTGCGTCGGAGCATCCGCTCATGCGCTTTCCTCTGACATCAAGACTGTCCTACAACAAGGTTGCGGTTGCCACGGGGATAGCCCGGGCAGGATTGGATGCCTTCGTTGAACTGGCGGCGGGTAAGCATCCTCGGTTTTCATCCTCGTCCCTGAAAGATCGACCTTCAGCACAAAGCGCTTTGGCAGAGGCTGAAGTGCTGGTGCTCTCGGCCAGGACGTTGGTGCTGAATCTGGTTGAAGATCTCTGGGAGAAGGTCATTCGTCGTGAAGCGATCACCCTGAAGGAGCGCGCAGTCTTTCAGATAGCCTGTTCAGATGCTGTGGCTCGCTGTGTTTCAGCGGTAGACCTGATCGCAGATGCTGCTGGCACCAGTGCCAATTTTCGATCCCATCCGCTTGAGCGGATCAGTCGTGATGTTCGAGTTGTTCGGCAGCATGCGACGGTTGCCAGTCACCATATAGAAGACGGTGGTCGGGTATTGATGGGATTAGAGCCCACAGGCGTCATGCTGCAAGGGTTGTGACTTTTCACACGGCTGCCAAAATACGCGGACCAACAGATTAAGGCGTTAATGCATGACTGAATCCGTGCACGGAATGTGGTCCTCCCGTTTGATGTTTATTCTCGCCGCGGCCGGCTCTGCCGTGGGCCTTGGCAATATCTGGCGGTTTCCTTACGTTGCAGGTGAAAACGGCGGCGGGGTGTTTGTGCTGGCTTATCTTGTTTGCATCCTGCTGATTGGTGTTCCCGTGATGATTGCGGAAATTGTCATTGGCCGGGAAGGCCGACAAAGTCCGATTAATACGATGCAGGCGTTGACCCGATCATCAGGGGCTAACCCCGGCTGGCAGGCGATTGGCTGGATGGGCGCACTGGTCGGGTTCATTATTCTGTCTTTTTATGCAGTGATTGCGGGTTGGGCCGTTGCCTATCTGATCGAGATGGCTCGCGGTGCTTTTGTCGACGCGGACGCGGCATATGCCAGTTCCGCTTTTGAAAATCTGACCGGTAACCCCTGGAAAGTCGTGGGCTGGCACACGCTGTTTTTGATCCTCACTACCGTGATTGCCGCGCGTGGTGTTGGCAAGGGTATAGAGCTCGCAGTGAAGTATCTGATGCCAGCGCTGTTTGTGTTGTTGCTGGTGCTGGTAGGTTGGGCGGCTTTCAGCTCTGGCCATTTTCAGGAAGGTCTGCGGTTCCTTTTCGGCTTCAAAATTGAACAGTTTTCAGCGGATTCGATATTGATGGCGATGGGCCAGGCGTTTTTTACGTTGAGTTTAGGCATGGGCGCCATCATGGCTTACGGCGCCTATCTGCCTAAGTCAGCGTCGATTGTCAGCTCAGCTGCGCAGATTGCGATGCTCGATACGCTGGTTGCCCTGCTTGCGGGAATGGTCATCTTCCCGATCGTCTTTGCCAATGGCCTGGAACCTTCAGCCGGACCTGGTCTGATGTTTATCTCGCTGCCTCTGGCTTTTGGTCAAATGGCCGGCGGGCAGGTATTTGGAACGTTGTTTTTTCTGCTGGTAGGCTTCGCGGCGATCACCTCGGCCATTTCTATTGGTGAGCCTGCGGTTGCCTGGCTCGTTGAGAAAACCAAAATCACGCGTGCCAAAGCAGCGATCACCATTGGCTTCCTCGCCTGGTTGCTCGGGCTGGGAAGCGCCTTCTCTTTCAACATTATGGCGGATGTAACACTGCTACCCGGCAAGTCTTTCTTCGATTCCATGGATTTTGTGTCGAACAATATCCTGCTGCCTTTGGGTGGCGTATTGATCAGTCTGTTTGCCGGCTGGGTGTTGGACAAAAAACTGCTTTCGGCACAACTCGAAGGTACACCCGAGGTCATCATTTCGCTGCTGAGTTTCCTGATCAGGTTTGTCGCACCGGCCGGGATTTTTGTCGTCTTCGTGATGTCGATTATCTGACGTGCATCAGGTTTCGCGTTCTGCCCTGCTGCCTTTTTCCTGTGCGCAGATGTTTGATGTCGTTAACGATGTCAGCAGCTATCCGGAGTTTCTGCCCTGGTGTCAGCGTGCCGAAATTCTTGAGCAAAGCGATACGCTGATGATCGCCAGGTTAACCCTGCAAAAGGCGGGCATGACTCAAAGCTTTACGACCCGAAATCGATTGGACCGGCCAGCGCGGATTGACCTGGCGCTGGTTGATGGCCCGTTTTCTTCCCTGGACGGATACTGGCGTTTTCAGGCGCTGGGGAATGAAGGTTGTAAGACCGAGATGAATCTCAGATTCGACTTCAGTTCGGCTTTACTGAACAGGACGTTGGGCGCGGTATTCGGGCAAGCGACCGATACCATGGTGGATGCGTTCAGCGACCGGGCGGTTAGTCTGTATGGGTAAGATCGACGTCACGATTGCGTTTGCTGACGAAGCACGTCAGCAAGTTGTTGCTTTGCAAGTGCCTGAAGGTACCACCATTGATCAGGCGATAGCCTTGTCAGACATTGCAGCGCACTTCCCTGGGCTGGATTTCTCGACACTGAGGCGGGGCATTTGGAATACGGTGAAAAGTGGTGAGACGAAACTCGTTACTGGCGACCGGGTGGAGATCTATCGTGACCTCAAACTCGATCCCAAAGCGCGGCGACGACAGCGCGCACAGCAATCAGATCGTTAACCCGCGACGCCGCGCTCGATGATAGCTTCGTATTCCTCGCTCGGTACAAAATCACCGGTGAAGTAGCTCAGTCTCTCATCAAGGAAATACACGGTTAGCACTTTCTTGATGGGTTGCCCTCCGGCTATCTGGATGGAGTACACATAGTCCCATCGGTCTGCTTCGAGGGCGTCATCGATAACCGCGTTGCCGAGCACGAATCTGACCTGGCTTTTTGTCATGCCGGGTTTTAGTCGATCAATCATCTGTTGCGTGATGACGTTGCCTTGTTGCACCGTAATGCGATGCACACCTGGAAAGCGAAACGTGGAACAGGCGCTGACAAACAGAATAACAAACGTCAGTGTAATCAGGCGAGAGAGGTGTCGGTTCAAAGGAAGTCTTCTATTTAGGTGTTACAATTGGCGCTATACTGTAATTTATCCGCGTTGCGGATACCACTGCTTAACCCCAATCCAATCCGGAGCTTTTTCGCACAATGGCGGCTGAATCCCAGGAACTCAAGGACGCTGGTCTCAAGATCACACTTCCGCGCATCAAGATCTTACAGATTCTTGAGAGTAACGATGTCCATCATGTGAGTGCGGAAGACGTTTACAAGTTGCTGCTAAGTAATGGTGAAGAGATCGGTCTGGCAACAGTTTATCGTGTGCTAACGCAATTCGAGCAGGCTGGGCTGGTATCGCGGCACAACTTTGAGGGTGGCCATTCAGTATTTGAGCTGTCCTCAGACAAGCACCACGATCACATTGTCTGTGTCCGTTGTGGCAAGGTTGAAGAATTTACCGATGAAGAAATCGAGCGGCGGCAAATGCAGGTGGCTGAGAAGCTCGGCTTTGAACTCACCGATCACAACCTCAATATGTACGGGCTTTGCCCTGACTGTCGCTGAGGGTGTATAGCCAACCCCTGGTATAAAAAAGCCCCGGCTTTCTATCCATTGACCCCTCTAACCCTCTACCCCTGAGATCATCGCCTGGGCGTGGGCCATGGACTGATCTGTTTTCTCGATACCACCCAGCATTCTGGCGATTTCGTCGACTTTTTCCTCCTCCGTCAAACGCCGCACCAGCGTTGTCGCGCTGTCCGCCGTTGTCGATTTGCTGACGACGTAATGGTGATGACCCTGTGCGGCGACCTGCGGAAGATGGGTCACACAAATGACCTGGGCGCTGGTGCCGAGCTTTCGTAGCAGGTTGCCAACGACTTCGGCCGTGGCCCCGCCAACGCCAACATCAACTTCGTCAAACACCAGGGTCGGCGTATTGGATGTCCCTGCGGTGATCACCTGAATGGCGAGGCTGATGCGTGATAACTCGCCGCCAGAGGCGATCTTCGCCAGACTGCCCGGCTCAGCCCCTGGCAGTGTGGCGATGCGAAACTCGACGCTGTCCATGCCGTTAGCTGATGGTGTTTTGGCGGGTTCCATGAAGATGCTGAAGTTTGCACCAGCCATACCCAGTGAGTGGAGCGCGTCTGTAACTTCAGACGCCAGGAGCTGTGCGGTTTTTTGTCGGGAAGTTGTCAGCTTTTCTGCAATCGTCTGGAAAACGCCTTCTGCGGCTTTGACTTCCTGTTCAAGTGATTCAAGTCTGGCTTCGCTGTTCAGAATATCATCCAGGGAATTGACGATACTAAGGGTAAGCTCTGGCAATTCGTCTGGCTGGACTTTGTGCTTTCGCGCGGTTTCGTAGATATGACCTAGTCTGTCTTCCACTTCACGCTGGCGCCCTGGATCTGCGCTAAAGTTTTCAACGATCCGGTTAAGGTCGACGCTGGCTTCTTCGAGCTGAATAGCGGCGCTCTGCAGTAATTCTCGAATACCGACGATGTCATTGCTTTCGATCCCTTCGATACAGGCAAGGGCACGTGCCAGCAGGTTTGATGCGGCATTGTCGTCGGTGTCACAAAAGGTGATCGCTTCCTGAATACGGTTCTGTGTTTCTTCTGCTGAGCTCAGACGTTTCAATTCAGCTTCGAGCTCTGCGGGTTCTCCGGTTTGCACGGCAAGCTCTGAAAGTTCAGCCGCTTGATAGGTGAGTAACTGCACCTTCGCAGATTGCGCCTCTGCATCCTGGCGGCGGTTGGTCAGTTCCGTTTTTAGTTGGTGCAAATGAGCAAACTTGTTCCGCACCTCTGCTACAACCTCGCCCAGGCCACCGAACTCATCGAGCAGCTTTCGGTGTGTCTCTTTTTTCAGGAGTGACTGATGTTCGTGCTGGGAATGTATGTCGAGCAGTTTTTCCGACAGCGTTTTCAGCTCAGACAGCGTAATGGCGCCACCGTTAATAAAAGCCCGGGATCGACCATCTTTTGATACCACGCGTCTGAGAATACACTCGTGGTTGTCATCAAGATCACGTTCCTGCAACCAGGCGAGGGCGGCGTCGTGATTGTGTAGATCGAAGCAGGCACTGATTTCTGTTTTGCGTTTACCGGGCGCAATCAGCGAGGAGTCCGCACGGTCGCCGAGAGCAAGACCCAGTGCACCGAGCAAAATTGACTTGCCGGCCCCGGTTTCGCCAGTGACAACACTCATGCCCTGGCTGAATTCCAGTTCTAACTGGTCGACCAGGGTCAGCGCGTTGATGGATAGGTGGGTCAGCATCCGGCTATTTAACATCGACCTGCAGAGCGGAAGCAATTGCTAGTATCAGTTGCCCCCGTAAGCTTTCGCTAATTGTCGAAGTGAGAGTTAATTGAGACAAATTCGATTTTTGTTTTAGTATGCCTTCATGACCCAGGCAACCCGGCTCAACGAAAAGTCCAAGATCCTGCTTAAATCGCTGGTCGAGCAGTACATTGCGGGCGGACAACCTATCGCTTCCAGGACCCTGGCAGATGCTGCATCGGTTCAGGTAAGCCCGGCGACCGTGCGTAATATCATGGCCGATCTTGAAGAAATGGGTTACGTCAGCTCCCCACATACGTCTGCCGGCCGGATACCAACGGCCAGAGGTTATCGGTTTTTTGTTGATAGTCTGATTCGGGTCGAGGCCATCGACACCTATGATCTGGCCAGCCTTAATCGCACACTCGATCCCGACATGTCGTCCAAGGAACTGGTGGAGTCAGCATCCGGGATTCTCTCGGAATTTACCCGTATGGCCGGTCTGGTAACGATCCCGAAGCGGGATCAGGTCACGTTGCGTCATGTCGAGTTTCTGAGTCTGGAGGGTAACCGGGTTCTGGTGATATTGGTGCTGGATGATCACGAGGTGCAGAACCGGGTGATCTACACGAAGCAGGCCTACTCCGAGGTGCAGCTGCGCGAGGCTGCTAATTTCATCAATGCGCAGTTCAGCGGCATAGCGCTGGGAAATATCAGAGATCGGCTGATGTCGTCGATGAAAGCGGATCGCGAAAATATGGATTCGCTGATGCGTACCACGCTGGAAGTGGTTGATCAGGCGTTCGAGACAGAATCCACCAGTGATTTTGTGGTCAAGGGGCAGGAAAACCTGCTTGCAACCAATCAGGCCCTCGATGATATTCGCCAGTTGTTTCAGGCCATTTCCATGAAGGGCGATATTCTGCATCTGCTTGATCGCTGCATGGATTCCGAAGGTGTGCAGCTGTTTATCGGTAATGAGTCCGGCTACGAGGTACTTGATGAGTGCTCCGTGGTGACGGCGCCTTATCAGGTGGAAGGTGAACTGGTCGGTGTACTCGGGGTCATTGGCCCAACACGTATGGCCTACGAGCGAGTGATTCCCATTGTTGACGCCACTGCGCGATTGCTCAGCGCGGCACTGGATACCAGTCGCCGCTAGCGGCTGAATCAGCGGCAAATCCGAATTCCTGCAATACCCTTGAATGCGTTGGGGGCAATCCCCATATAGCCTGCATGACAAACTTAGTCTCACGGTATGCAGGAGTAGAAGATGGCGTTGCCTGAGGAAGACACGAAGACAGCTGATGGTGCCACCGACGACGAAGCGGCGGCGATCGATTCAGCGGAAGCCACTGAAGATAATACGTCGGTAAAAGCCGAGGAGCCCCAGGAGGGTTCTGATCAAGCCGCGGAGGAACAATCCACGGAGGAACAATCCACGGAGGCTGCGCTGGCAGCGGCGCTCGAGGAAGTTGATAAGTTTCGGGACGCGGCTTTGCGAGCGGAAGCGGAAATGCAGAACATGCAGCGTCGCACTGCGCGAGACGTGGAAAACGCACACAAGTTCGGGCTGGAAAAGTTCCTCCAGAACCTGCTCCCAGTGGTCGATAGTCTGGAGAAGGCAATTGAGTCAGCGGAGCAAATCGCCGACACCGAAGATGATCCAATGGTCGAAGGTATTCGCCTTTGTAACAAACTGCTCCTCGACGTTTTGGCCAAAGAGCAGGTCGAAGTAGTAGACCCGGTAGGCGAGCCGTTTGATCCGAATGAGCACCAGGCCATGTCCATGGTCGAAAACCCCGATATGGAGCCGAATTCAGTTTTTGCGGTTGTTCAAAAAGGCTTCAAGTTAAACGGCCGTGTTGTGCGTGCTGCCATGGTGATGGTCACGAAAGCCCCGGCGGAGTAACGCACAGGCAAGGATAAATTTGGGTCAGACCCTTGAATTAGGCGCGCTGGCAACAATATAGAGAGCAAGATTATTGAATACACCATGTCAGGCATGGTGAGAATGGAGAACAAACATGGGCAAGATTATTGGAATTGACCTCGGCACAACAAACTCCTGTGTCGCCGTGCTTGAAGGCTCAGAGCCTAAGATTATTGAAAACTCTGAAGGCGATCGAACCACACCTTCTGTGGTCGGCTACGCAGACGACAACGAAATTCTGGTAGGGCAGGCAGCCAAACGACAGGCGGTCACAAACCCACAGAACACGCTGTTTGCCGTGAAACGTCTCATTGGTCGTCAGTTCGACGATGAGGTTGTTCAGCGGGATATCAAGATGGTGCCTTATACCATCGCCAAGGCCGACAACGGTGACGCCTGGGTTGAGGTTAAGGGTCAGAAGATGGCGCCGCCACAGGTGTCGGCGCAGGTCCTGACGAAAATGAAGAAAACGGCCGAAGACTATCTCGGCGAAGAAGTGACCGAGGCAGTTATCACAGTGCCCGCTTACTTTAACGATTCCCAGCGTCAGGCAACCAAAGATGCGGGGCGCATTGCCGGTTTGGATGTGAAACGCATTATCAACGAGCCGACAGCGGCTGCGCTCGCTTATGGCATGGACAAGGCGACCGGGGATTCGACTATTGCGGTCTATGACCTTGGTGGTGGCACCTTCGATATTTCCATTATTGAGATCGCAGATGTCGATGGTGAAAAGCAGTTTGAAGTGCTGTCTACCAATGGTGACACCTTCCTCGGCGGTGAGGATTTTGACCTCCGTCTGATTGACTACCTCGCCGATGAATTCAAGAAAGAGCAAGGTATGGATCTGCACAACGATCCGCTCGCACTCCAGCGTCTCAAGGAAGCTGCGGAAAAAGCCAAGATCGAACTTTCTACCAGCGGACAGACCGAGGTGAACCTGCCGTATATCACTGCAGATAACTCAGGACCTAAGCATCTGGTCATTAAAGTGACACAGGCCAAGCTTGAGTCGCTGGTTGAAGATCTGGTGGATCGAACGCTGGAACCCCTGCGTACGGCATTAAAAGATGCCGATGTCAGTGTCTCTCAGGTAGACGACATCATCCTGGTGGGTGGTCAAACGCGTATGCCACTGGTGCAGAAGAAAGTTAAAGAGTTCTTTGGCAAGGATCCACGCAAGGATGTGAATCCGGATGAGGCGGTAGCATTGGGTGCATCTATTCAGGCGGCAGTCCTGGCTGGCGATGTTAAAGATGTGCTGTTGCTGGATGTGACACCACTCTCCCTGGGTATTGAAACCATGGGTGGTGTGATGAGCGCGCTGATCGAGAAGAACACCACGATTCCTACGCAGAAATCGCAGGTCTTCTCGACCGCAGAAGACAACCAGCCGGCAGTGACAATCCATGTGCTGCAAGGCGAGCGTAAACAAGCGGGCCAGAACAAGTCCCTGGGACAATTCGACCTGACGGACATTCCGCCAGCACAGCGTGGTACGCCGCAGATTGAGGTCAGCTTCGATCTTGATGCAAACGGCATTTTGAATGTGTCCGCGAAAGACAAGGCGACAGGGAAAGAACAGTCGATTGTTATTAAGGCATCCAGCGGATTATCGGACGAAGAAATTGACAAGATGGTGCGTGATGCCGAGGCGAATGCCGAAGAAGATCGTAAATTCGAAGAGCTTGTTGGCGTCCGAAACATGGCCGATGGCATGGTCCATGCCACGAAGAAAACGCTGGAAGAAGCGGGTGACAAGGTAGAGGAAAGCGAAAAAACAGCGATCGAAGCCGCCATCTCAGAGCTTGAAGAGGCGCTGAAGACGGATGACAAGGATGACATTGAGGCGAAGACGCAGAAGCTGACCGAGGCCAGTTCGTCACTCGCACAACGTATGTACGCTGAGGCTCAACAGGAAGCGGAGCAACCAGAGACAGCATCAGCTGACAATGGCGGTGACCCGGATGCGGTTGATGCCGAGTTTGAGGAAGTTAAAGACGATAAGTAATCGTTCGAGGCTTCAGACAATAGCAGTGCGACGCGGGGAAACCCGCGTCGTTGCGATATAGAGAAGATACCAATTATGGCAAAACGAGATTATTACGAAGTGCTCGGCGTTGAGCGGGACGCTTCTGAGCAGACGATCAAGAAGGCTTATCGTCGTCTTGCCATGAAATTCCATCCCGATAGAAACTCCGACGATGCGGATGCGGAATCCAAATTCAAGGAGGCCAGTGAGGCAGCCGAGGTGCTGCTGGATGCTGAGAAACGTCAGGCCTACGACCAGTTCGGGCATGCGGCCTTTGATGGCTCAGGCGGCGCTGGTGGTTTCGGTGGTTTTGGCGGGTCGGGTGCGGGCGGTTTCGGCTCGATCTTCGAGGACGTTTTTGGCGATATCTTTGGTGGTGCGGGAGGCGGCCGCCGTGGCGGACCGAGCCGGGGCGCCGACCTCAGGTATGTGTTGAACCTTGATCTAGAGGAAGCCGTGCGCGGCTGTAATCCGAAGATCAAGGTGCCCACCCTGGTTGAATGCATGGAATGTCTGGGTTCTGGTGCTGAAAAGGGCACAACCGCAACAGACTGTATCCAGTGCGGTGGCCTGGGGCAGATTGCCGCCAGGCAGGGAATCTTTTCTATCCAGCAAACCTGTCCGCGCTGTCAGGGTCAGGGCAAAATCATTACCGACCCCTGCAAGAAGTGTCGCGGCCAGGGGCGCGTGCAGGAACAGAAAACACTGTCAGTGAAAGTGCCACCGGGTGTTGATACAGGTGATCGAATCAGATTGGCAGGACAAGGAGAAGCTGGCTCCGTGGGAGGTCCGGCTGGCGACCTGTATGTTCAGGTTGAGGTTCGCGATCATGATATTTTTACGCGTCACGGCGAACATCTATATTGCGATGTGCCCGTCAGCTTTGTCGATGCTGCACTGGGTGGTGAATTGGAAGTGCCAACCCTTGATGGCCGGGTGAGTCTTAAAGTGCCTGCGGAAACGCAGACAGGTAAGCAGTTCAGACTCAGAGGCAAAGGTGTCGATGTTTCCCAGGTGAGAGGCGGCGGTACGGGTGATTTGTTCTGTCGGGTCATGGTTGAGACGCCGGTTAATCTCAGCAGCAAACAGAAAGAACTATTGCGCGAGTTTGCATCCCAGACAAATGAAAATCAGCGACCCCAGCAAACAGGCTGGTTTGATCGCGTTAAGAACTTCATTGACTCGTTAACGGATTAATCACGTTACAATAACGGCGCCTGGCCACAGCAGCCAGATTGTCTTCCAGAACAAAAACTAGCGGTGGATACCATGATAAAGGTCGGCGTTGTAGGTGCTGCAGGCAAGATGGGTAAAACCCTTGTATCACTGATTCAGGCATCGCCAGATCTCACTTTGAGCGCAGCGATCGAGTATCCCGGGATGCCGCTGCTTGGCTCAGATGCCGGTGTGATTGCGGGTGTCGATAGCGCTGGCGTTGTGATCACCGATGACCTTTCTGCCGTCGCCGGCACACTGGATGTGTTGATCGACTTTACCATCGCGAAGGCGACCGTCGCTAACATGGAAGTCTGCGCGCAAACCGGCACCGCCATGGTGATTGGGACAACAGGCCTGTCCGCGCCGGAAATCAGTCGCTTGGAGCAGATCAGTCTGGATCTGCCCGTGGTGTTTGCCAGCAACTATAGTGTCGGCGTCAATGCGACGTTTGAACTGGTTGAGAGCGCGGCAAAGATATTCGGTGACTCCGTGGATGTGGAAATTATTGAAGCGCATCATCGACACAAGGTGGATGCACCTTCGGGTACCGCAATTACCCTCGGTGAGCGGGTTGCACGGGGTCTTGGCCGATCGTTGGATGATGTTGCGGAACACGGCCGCCAAGGGCAGACAGGTGCGCGTAATCGAGAAACTATTGGTTTTCATGCCATCAGAGGCGGCGAGATTGTCGGTGAGCACACGGTGATGTTTATTGCCGGGGGCGAACGACTGGAGATTACCCATCGTGCCCAGAGCCGAGAGAATTTTGCTGAAGGCGCGCTGCGCGCAGCGGCCTGGGTCCCGGGCCAGCCTGCCGGGCTCTACGACATGGGTGACGTCCTTGGTCTGGGTTCCTAGCGTAATCAATTCGCTGAATTGGGCGCAATGACTGGACCCGAAAGTGGCGCTCTATTACAATGCTGCGCCTAGGATGACACCCCTCTTAGAACAGTTGGAAAGCGAGATTGAAGGTTCCCTTCATCTCGCTTTTTTTCGAACGGTACATAACCAGACACCCCGCAAATCGGAGACTGACACTTGAAAAGTAGCGCAGTACTTGCACTCGAAAACGGCATGATCTTCGAGGGTACTGCTATTGGTATTGATGGTGTCTCGGTCGGCGAGGTTGTTTTTAATACGTCGATCACCGGCTATCAGGAAATCCTCACCGACCCCTCCTACGCAAGACAGATCATCACGCTCACCCATCCTCACATCGGCAATACTGGCGTGACGGTGGAAGATGAAGAATCTTCTCATGTCTGGGCAGCAGGTCTGGTCATTCGCGACCTGCCTATGATGGCCAGTAACTGGCGCAAGGAAATGACCCTTGAGGACTACCTGGTGAGTAAGCAGGTTGTGGGTATTGCGGAAATTGACACGCGCAAGCTGACACGGGTGCTGCGTGATCAGGGTTCTCAGAACGGTGCCATTATCGCTGGCGCAAACCTCACTGATGCTGATATTGCTGATGCGCTCGCGCAGGCAAGACAGTTCGCCGGTCTTGAAGGGATGGATCTCGCCAGGGAAGTGACGACGTCAGAGAATTACCACTGGCAGGAAGGCAGCTGGCAGATCGGCGTCGGTCATACACAGATCACAGACCATAGGTTTCATGTGGTCGCTTATGATTTTGGCGTTAAGAAAAACATCCTCAGGCTGCTGGCGGATCGTGGCTGCAAATTGACGGTGGTTCCCGCCAAAACATCTGCCGCAGAAGTGCTGGCTATGTCCCCGGACGGCGTGTTCTTGTCCAATGGCCCTGGTGACCCTGATCCCTGTGACTATGCGGTCGAAGCCATCCGGGAAATTCTGGCAACCGATATGCCGGTCTTTGGCATCTGTCTGGGGCTGCAACTGCTCGGACTTGCCTCAGGTATGCAGACAATGAAAATGAACCACGGCCACCACGGCGCTAATCATCCTGTTAAGAACTTGGAAGATGGCACGGTGTTGATTACCAGTCAGAATCATGGCTTCTGCATAGACGAAAGCCGATTGCCGGCCAATGTTCGGGTGACACATCGGTCCCTGTTCGATCAAACGATTCAGGGAATACATCTAAACGACAGGCCTGCATTTGGGTTCCAGGGGCATCCGGAAGCCAGTCCGGGGCCGCATGATGCAGCACCGCTGTTTGACCATTTTATTGACCTGATGAGTAAGCAGCATGCCTAAGCGCACCGACATTGAAAGCATTCTGATTATTGGGGCCGGACCGATTGTGATTGGGCAGGCCTGTGAATTTGATTACTCCGGCGCGCAAGCCTGCAAAGCGCTTCGCGAGGAAGGCTATCGAGTCATTCTGGTCAACTCGAATCCGGCCACCATCATGACTGACCCGGAAATGGCTGATGCAACCTATATCGAGCCCGTTCACTGGAAGCATGTTGAAAACATTATCGCCAAAGAAAGACCTGATGCGATTCTGCCGACCATGGGTGGGCAGACGGGTCTTAACTGCGCACTCGATCTCGCCCGCGAAGGTATCCTTGAAAAGTACGGCGTCGAGCTGATCGGCGCGACCAAAGAAGCGATCGACAAGGCTGAAGATCGGCAGCAGTTTGATACTGCGATGAAGGCTATTGGCCTCGAAACACCTCGCAGCGCCATTGCACATTCTCTGGAAGAGGCCAAGCAGGTTCAGGGCATGCTCGGGTATCCCTGTGTCATTCGACCATCGTTCACGCTGGGTGGTTCAGGTGGTGGTATTGCCTATAACCAGGAAGACTTCGAGGAAATCTGTCTGCGGGGGCTTGATCTCTCGCCGACCAACGAACTGCTGATCGATGAGTCTTTGCTTGGCTGGAAAGAATACGAGATGGAAGTTGTTCGCGATAAGAATGACAACTGCATTATTGTCTGTTCAATCGAAAACCTTGATCCCATGGGCGTCCACACCGGAGACTCAATTACTGTTGCCCCGGCGCAAACGCTCACTGATAAAGAATATCAGATGATGCGCAATGCATCGCTTGAAGTGCTTCGTGAAATCGGCGTCGAGACCGGTGGTTCTAACGTGCAGTTCGGTGTTGAACCCGATACGGGTCGCCTGGTCGTGATCGAGATGAATCCCAGAGTGTCCCGCTCCTCTGCGCTGGCATCCAAGGCAACAGGGTTTCCGATTGCCAAGGTCGCGGCAAAGCTGGCGGTTGGCTTTACCCTTGATGAACTGTCTAACGACATCACCGGTGGCGCAACCCCGGCATCCTTTGAACCATCCATTGATTACATCGTTACCAAGATTCCGCGGTTCACTTTTGAGAAATTCCCCCAGGCCGAAAACAGCCTTACCACGCAGATGAAATCCGTGGGTGAGGTTATGGCGATTGGCCGTACCTTCCAGGAGTCTCTGCAGAAAGCCCTTCGAGGCCTGGAAATTGGTATTGACGGTCTTTCTCCGATCCTCGATCTGTCTCGCGAGGAGTGGCAGAGCACTGTCAGGAAGGAGCTCCGGATACCCAGCGCGGACCGAATCCGTTATCTCGGAGATGCGATGCGCCACGGCTTTGAGTTGGAGGAAATTCAAGAACTCACGGGGATGGATCCCTGGTTCCTGATTCAGATCCAGGACCTGATTGACCGTGAAAGTTCCCTGGCCGGACGCGCCCTCACAGATGTAGGCGAAGCAGAAATGTTTCGACTGAAGCAGAAGGGCTTTTCTGACTCTCGTCTGGCGACCTTATTGGATGTCGCTGAGCCAGTGCTGCGCGAATACCGGCTTTCGCTTGGGGTTAAGCCGGTATACCGGAGAGTTGATACCTGTGCCGCCGAGTTTCAATCGTCTACGGCCTATATGTATTCAACCTACGAAGACGAATGCGAGGCCATGCCGACTGACCGGGAAAAAATTATTGTCCTCGGTGGTGGCCCTAACAGGATCGGCCAGGGGATTGAGTTTGATTATTGTTGTGTGCACGCAGCGCTTGCCATGAAGGCTGAGGGTTACGAGGCCATTATGATTAACTGTAATCCGGAAACGGTTTCGACCGACTACGACACCTCGGATCGTCTCTATTTTGAACCGCTGACCTTTGAAGACGTTATGGCAGTGGTTGATCTCGAGCAGCCCAAGGGGGTGATCGTGCAGTTCGGCGGGCAGACGCCGCTTAAACTTGCCAGAGAACTTGAAGCTGCTGGTGTTCCTATCATCGGCACACCGCCTGATGCCATTGATGAGGCTGAAGATCGCGAGCGGTTTCAGCAGATGATTGAAAAGCTCAACCTCAGACAGCCACCTAACAAGACCGTTAAGACTCAGGATGAAGCGTTTGCGGCGGCAGAAACGATCGGCTTCCCATTGGTTGTAAGACCATCTTATGTGCTGGGTGGCCGAGCGATGGAGATCGTCTATGGTCAGGAAGAACTTAAATCCTATATGCGCGAGGCGGTAGAAGTCTCGGAAGATTCACCGATTTTGCTTGATCGCTTTCTTGATCAGGCAATCGAAGTCGATATCGACGCTGTTTCAGACGGTCAGTCCGTGGTGATTGGCTCGGTGATGCAACACATTGAACAGGCCGGCATTCACTCCGGCGATTCAGCCTGCTCGTTGCCGCCTTATAGCCTGTCGGATGAATTACAGGCGCAGATGCGTGATCAGGTTGAACGCATGGCCAAAGCGCTAGGGGTGATCGGGCTGATGAACGTGCAGTTGGCGGTCCAGGGAGAAGACGTGTACGTGCTCGAGGTAAATCCACGAGCGTCACGAACCGTGCCCTTCGTTTCCAAGTGTATTGGTATCAGCCTCGCCAAAGTCGCAGCCCGTTGTATGGTGGGCATCAGTCTCGAGACGCAGGGGTTCACTGAAGAGATCGTGCCGAATTATTTCAGTGTGAAAGAAGCTGTTTTTCCGTTTGGCAAGTTTCCTGGCGTTGATCCCATACTTGGGCCGGAAATGAAATCAACGGGCGAAGTGATGGGTGTGGGCATGAGCTTCGCGGAGGCGTATGGCAAAGCGCAGACGGCAGCAAGCGACACGATACCCAGCGAGGGTTGTGTATTTCTGAGTGTGAGAGATGCAGACAAAGATCAATTGCCGGAAATCGCCGGTGGTTTGATAGATCTTGGTTTTTCGCTGGTAGCCACTCGCGGTAGTGCCAAGGTGATTGCGGATGCGGGCATGGAGGTCCGGGTTGTTAACAAAGTGCAGGAAGGCAGGCCGCATATTGTCGACATGCTGAAGAATCAGGAGGTCGATTTTATTGTGAATACCACAGAAGGTAAGCAGGCGATTGCTGACTCATTTATGATTCGTCGCACGGCGCTCCAGAACAAAGTCTGCTACACGACGACCATGGCTGGTGGCCGGGCGAGCGTAGCGGCACTCCGTCATGGAGAAGATACTTCCGTCCACAGCCTTCAGAGTCTGCAAAAGCGCTAGCTGGACAAACTCGTTAATCTTCTCGACACTACTCATTTTTACCAGCGTTAGATCGCACTTAACTCCGAGAGAATCCCATGGATAAAATTCCTATGACCGTGAATGGCGAAAAGCAGCTTCGAGCAGAGCTGGACCGCCTTAAATCTCAGGAGCGTCCCAGAATTGTTCAGGCGATTGCTGAAGCTCGCGAACAGGGTGATCTGCGCGAAAACGCCGAGTATCAATACGCGAAGGAAGAGCAGGGATTTATTGAAGGCCGGATTCTGGAAGTTGAAGGCAAACTCTCGAATGCGCAGGTCATCGATGTGACGCAGATCCCTGCATCCGGGAAAGTGATTTTTGGAACCACTGTGAATCTATTGAACCTGGAAAATGATGAGCAGTTGAATTACCAGATCGTCGGGGATGATGAGTCGGACATCAAGAGCGGCAAGATTTCTGTCTACTCACCAATTGCCCGGGCAATGATCGGTAAGGAATCTGGTGATGTTGCTGTGGTTACCACGCCTAATGGTGAGGTTGAATATGAGATTTGCAGTGTCGAACACATCTAGGCAGCGTGCTTTCTAGACCAGTTTGCTTTTTAAAGTAGTTCTGCGCGGAGAATATTGGACAGGTTGGCTTTGGGTTCTCTCGCCGGCCGATAGAGCAAGGCGATCCCGCCGATTTGCTGCACGATGGCGGTTTCGTTCAGCGCCGCAAGTTCAGCGATAACCGCTTTTCGGTCGTCCCTGTCAGCGACGATCTTCACCTTGATCAGTTCATGATCATCGAGTGCCCTGTTCAGTTCTGTATGTACTGACTCAGACAGCCCATTGCCGGCAATAGTTACCACGGGTTTCAGGCTGTGGCCGATGGTGCGGAGCTTTTTCTTTAACTTTGCGTGCATAAGCGTGCGTGGATGTCTCGCGGAAAGGCCGGCGATTGTACCCACCTGGGCAGTGGTTTGCGATACTCTTGGGGTATGAAGAAGTCAAAATCCAGTGCCAGATGGATTAACGATCACGAAAACGATGAATTTGTGCAGCGTGCCCGCCGCGAAGGATATCGATCACGGGCCAGCTTTAAGTTGCTGGAGATCCATGAAAAGTATGATTTGATCAAGCCGGGCACAACCGTTGTTGACCTGGGCGCCGCGCCCGGTGGCTGGATGCAGGTCGCTATCAAGCTGGTTGGCCGCAAGGGTTTTGTTCTAGGCGTGGATCTGCTGTCGATTGAACCTTTTACTGATGCCAGCTTCATTCAGGGTGATTTCACGGAGGATGCCGTGCTTGCGCAAATGCTGGATGCCCTGGGTGATCGGGCGGTTGATCTTGTAATTTCCGATATGGCCCCCAATCTAAGTGGTATGAAGGATATCGACCAACCGAGGGCAATGCACCTTGTTGAGTTGGCAATAGATTTTGCCGATCAGACGCTGAAGCCTGGCGGGGCCTTGTTGATGAAATGCTTCGAAGGTGAGGGAATTGGCCCGGTGCGTGACGCAATTCGTAATAATTTCAATCAGTTGAGCAATGTTAAGCCAAAGGCGTCACGCGGAAAGTCGAGAGAAATTTATCTCCTGGGGCGTGGATATCGCGGTAACAAATCGCGCTAGAACTGGTCAAATGATAAGTGGCCGGCGTACAAGTATAATGTGGGGTTCCCCTGATTGCGGGAATTTAATGAGTTGAGGATAGAGCATTGAACGATATGGGAAAGAATTTATTGCTTTGGCTGATCATCGCAGCAGTGTTGCTGACGGTGTTTCAGAATTTCAATGTTCGACCTGAGACGGAAGAAATTGATTATTCATCGTTTCTTGACCTGGTAAATCAGAACCAGGTGCGTAACGTTGAAGTCGACGGATTGACGATCAAGGGCGAGCGACTTGACGGCCAATCGTTTGAGACGATCCAGCCACAAATTTCAGACAGTGCCCTGATCGGTGATCTGCTGGACCACAACGTTGATTTCAAAGGTAACCGGCCGGAGCAGCAAAGCATCTGGACCCAACTCCTGGTCGCGAGTTTTCCGATTCTCGTCATCATTGCGGTCTTTATGTTTTTTATGCGCCAGATGCAGGGTGGTGGCGGTGGCCGGGGTGGCCCGCTCACCTTTGGCAAGAGCAAAGCCAAGCTGCTTGGTGAGGATCAGATTAAGACGACCTTTGCCGATGTTGCCGGCGTCGATGAGGCGAAAGAAGATGTGCAGGAGTTGGTTGATTTTCTGCAGGACCCCAGCAAGTTCCAGAAACTGGGCGGCAGAATTCCTCGAGGCATCCTCATGGTGGGCCAGCCGGGTACGGGTAAGACGCTCCTGGCGAAGGCGATCGCCGGTGAAGCGAAGGTGCCATTTTTCAGTATTTCAGGTTCCGATTTTGTAGAAATGTTTGTTGGTGTTGGTGCATCGCGGGTCCGCGATATGTTTGAGCAGGCTAAGAAACAGACGCCGTGCATCATTTTCATTGACGAAATTGATGCTGTGGGTCGTCACCGTGGCGCGGGTCTGGGTGGCGGCCATGACGAACGAGAGCAGACACTCAACCAGTTGCTGGTTGAGATGGATGGCTTCGATGGCAATGAAGGCATTATCGTTATCGCCTCTACCAACCGACCTGACGTTCTCGATCCGGCGCTGCTGCGACCGGGCCGATTTGATAGACAGGTCGTCGTACCTTTGCCCGACATTCGCGGTCGAGAGCAGATCTTGAAAGTACACATGCGTAAGGTGCCGTTAGGCGCAGACGTTGATGCTGCAGTCATCGCGCGTGGCACCCCCGGGTTTTCCGGCGCAGACCTGGCTAACCTGGTTAACGAGGCGGCGTTGTTTGCAGCACGACAGGACAAACGCACGGTTACCATGAGTCAGTTTGAGCAGGCAAAAGACAAGATCATGATGGGTGCTGAGCGCAAATCCATGGTGATGTCAGAAAAAGAAAGAAGTAATACAGCCTTTCACGAGGCGGGTCACTGTATTGTGGGTTATCTCGTTCCTGAACACGATCCCAGCTACAAAGTCTCAATTATCCCCCGAGGTCGGGCTTTAGGCGTCACCATGTTCCTCCCGGAAGAAGATCGCTACTCAATGAGCAAGCGTTCCATTCACTCGCAGATATGCTCGTTGTTCGGTGGTCGTATTGCAGAAGAGTTAACGCTCGGACCTGACGGAATTACTACCGGCGCATCTAACGATATTGAACGGGCGACCAAAATGGCAAGAGCCATGGTCACGAAGTGGGGACTTTCAGAAAGCCTCGGCCCGCTCATGTACGATGAAGAGGACGAAGAAGTGTTTCTCGGCATGTCTGCCGGTGCGTCTCGTTCCCAGGTCTCTGGTCAAACCGCCCAGAAGATTGACGAAGAGGTGCGATCGATTATTGACGATTGTTACGGCACCGCAAGACAGATTCTCGAGGAAAATCGTGACAAGCTCGACATGATGGCTGAAGCCTTGCTCGAATATGAAACCATCGATCGCTCGCAGATTGATGCGATCATGGCAGGTAATAAGCCCCAGCCGCCTGAAAGCTGGGATGACACCGACTCAGGGACGCCTGCGCCATCAGCAGATGATGTTGATGATACCGAAGCGAATCATAAGCGGGACATCGACCCTGGCCCTGTAGGTGATCCCGCGGCGGACCACTAAGCACAGGTTCCATGACGCGTCTTGCAGCCCTGCTGGGGACGGGTCGTCCCCTGGTCATGGGGATTCTCAATGTGACGCCCGACTCTTTTTCTGATGGTGGCCGTTTCCTGCAGGTTCGCGCCGCGTTGTCTCACGCGGAGGATATGATCGCTGCAGGTGCTGACATTATTGATGTCGGCGGAGAATCAACGCGACCCGGTGCTGCTGCGGTCGGGTCGCAAGAGGAGCTTGAGCGCGTTCTGCCGATTATTGTTGCCCTGCGAGCCAAACACCCTCATGTTGCGATCTCCGTGGACACCTCTAAGGCTATGGTCATGGCAGCAGTCGCCGCTGAAGACGTCGATCTGATCAATGATGTCCGTGCCCTGCAAAACCCTGGTGCCCTCGCGTGTCTGGCGCAGTACGATCTGCCTGTTTGTCTGATGCACATGCAGGGTAATCCCGAAAATATGCAGCAAGCGCCAGTTTATCGAGATGTGGTGAAAGATGTTGCCAGCTTTTTTGACGCGCGCATCAAGGCCTGTGCCGAGGCTGGCATAGCTTCGGACCGTTTGATTCTCGATGTTGGCTTTGGCTTTGGTAAAACCGCCGCTCACAATTTGACCTTGATCAACCGGCTAAGCCGCTATAAGTCCTTCGGATTACCTCTATTGGTGGGGCTCTCCAGAAAGAGTACCATTGGCGCTATTGTTGAAGATCGACTCATCGGCAGCGTTAGCGGTGCGCTGGCTGCCTGGCGCAATGGTGCGAACATCCTGAGAGTTCACGACGTCGCCGAAACGGTCGCTGCGCTCAGAATATGGCAGTCGATCGAAAGTGAACAGCCACTGTCTTGATTCAGCGCTTAAGGTGGATCAGGGACTAAGCACAAGAACACGGTTATGGAAAAACAATTCTTTGGCACCGACGGTATTCGGGGAAAGGTCGGTCAGCATCCGATCACGGCAGAATTCATGCTGCGGCTTGGCTGGGCCGCCGGCAGAGTGTTTGCGAAAGACGGACCCGGTCGAATACTTATTGGTAAGGACACGCGGGTTTCCGGTTACATGTTTGAATCCGCACTGGAAGCCGGTCTTGCCTCTGCCGGTGTTGACGTTGCCCTGCTTGGGCCGATGCCGACACCGGCGATCGCTTACCTGACCCGAACGTTTAACGCGAGTGCGGGCATTGTTATCAGCGCCTCGCACAATCCGTTTTATGATAACGGCGTAAAGTTTTTTTCTAGCGCGGGAGAGAAGCTTGATGACGAGGTCGAAGCGGCGATCGAGACAGAACTTCTTGCGGATATGCAGATGGTGCCTTCTGACAAGATCGGTAAGGTTTCTCGTATTAACGATGCAGCCGGTAGATATGTTGAGTTTTGTAAAAGCACCTTTCCCGTTGGCTCGAATCTGAAAGGGATGAAAATTGCGCTTGATTGCGCCCACGGTGCGACGTATCACATCGCACCGAACGTGCTTAAAGAATTGGGTGCCGAGGTCATTGATATTGGCACGTCCCCTGATGGCTACAACATTAACAAAGGTGTTGGCTCTACCATGCCGGACCTGTTGGTGGCGACCGTCGTAGAACAGCAGGCAGATCTTGGGATTGCGCTCGATGGCGACGGCGACCGCCTGATTATGGTTGATCACACCGGCAGCCTGGTTGACGGCGACGAACTCTTGTACATCATTACCCGGCAGAAACAGTCTGAGGCGACCCTGGCTGGCGGTGTCGTCGGCACGTTGATGAGCAATTTTGGATTAGAAGAAGCCATTGCAGAACTGGGTATCCCTTTTGTTCGGTCTGCTGTCGGTGATCGCTATGTGCTCGCGGAGCTTCACCGGCTTGGCTGGAAGCTTGGCGGTGAGAGTTCGGGCCATCTATTGTGCCTGGATGCAACCACCACGGGCGATGGGGTTGTGTCTGCGCTGCAAGTGCTGGCCGCGGTTCAGGCGACGGGGGCTTCGCTGGCCGACTTGAGACAGGGTATGAACAAGTATCCGCAGCATATGATCAACGTGGCCTGCCATCGGCCGATCAACCTGGATAAACAACCCAGAATTTCAGGTGCAATCGCCGACATTGAAGCCAGTCTTGGGGGGCGGGGCAGAGTACTGTTGCGCCCATCAGGCACAGAACCTGTGGTCAGGGTCATGGTTGAAGGTGAAGATGATGCGAAAGTTGCCAGTCTCACAGCGGATTTGGCGGATATTGTGGCCCAGGAATTAGCATAAGGACTGCGTTTGAAAGTTATCTGCAAACTGGTTAACATTTGCCGCCCTTTTTCTGGGGTCAGCCACGAGAGGCGCGTATGATAGCGCCGCTGGTAGCAGGCAACTGGAAGATGAATGGTGACGCCGCCTTTATAGAGGCTTTGTTGGCGGGCATCATTGAGGGTTTGGCGGCTAAACCGCTGCAGCGCTGCGAGATGATGGTGCTGCCGCCCGCGATCTTTTTTGAGTCAGTGGTCAGACAACTGAACGCATCGCCGGTCAGCGTGGGTATACAAGATGTTGACCAGCGAGATTCAGGTGCGGTCACCGGGGCCATCTCAGCGAAGATGGCGGCGAACCAGGGTGCAGCAGCAGTGTTGGTCGGGCATTCAGAACGCCGGACATTGTTTGCGGACAGTGATGAGATTGTCGCGGAGAAGTTTCTGCGATGCCTCGAGGCAGGCGTAACAACCATTGTCTGTGTCGGTGAAACCCTGGCAGAGCGTGAAGCCGGCAAGACGCTGGCGGTGGTTGCCAGACAGCTACAGGCAGTCGTTGAAGCAGCCGGTAGCAAGTCTCTCGCTGGCTTGATGGTTGCCTACGAGCCCGTCTGGGCCATAGGCACGGGTAAGAACGCAACGCCTGAACAGGCGGAAGAGGTACATCGAAGCTTGCGGGAACATCTCGCTGGTATCGACGAAAACCTCGCGCAGGAAACACGAATCCTCTATGGGGGAAGCGTAACACCAGACAATGCGGCGTTGTTGTTTGAACAAGAGAACATTAATGGTGCTCTGGTAGGCGGAGCATCTTTGCAGGCAGAGAGCTTTGTTGATATTTGCAGGGCCGCAGAAGAGTTATAGGAAGTTATGAATACAATTGAGACATTAGTGCTCGTGTTCCATGTGTTGGCGGCCCTGGCGATTATTGGCCTGGTGCTTATTCAGCACGGGAAAGGCGCGGACATGGGTGCCGGGTTTGGTAGTGGCGCCAGTTCGACAGTGTTTGGATCTGGTGGTGCCGGGAGTTTTCTGACGCGCATGACAACGGGTATCGCCATTGCGTTTTTTGTGACGAGTTTCGGTCTGGCTATTTTCGCGAAAGAAAAATCTCAGGCCGCAGCCAGTTTGGGTATCCCCACGGTGGTTGAAGAATTGCCGGTTGAGTTGCTCGATGGTCTGGACGACGAGATGCCAGCATTTGAGGATAGTGCCTCAGAAATTGACTCTGAGATACCAGGAAGTTAACAGTTTGTGTAAATGCCGAAGTGGTGAAATTGGTAGACACGCTACCTTGAGGGGGTAGTGGGAGAAATCCCGTGGAGGTTCAAGTCCTCTCTTCGGCACCATGAATTTAAGGGCTGCAATCGCAGCCCTTTTTTATTGTCATAACCTGATGGCTGAACGCGTTGATGATGCCTCGCCAACGGCCTGTTCCAGAGGGCTGTTGGGCCCCTCGCAGCAAGCGAATCTTTTACTTAAATAAAAACAAATACTTACAATCTGAAGTAAATCCCGTTTCCTGCCGTACAACGGTTGACTCCGATGATACAGCGCACCTATAATCTCGCCCCTTGTTGATGCGGGGTGGAGCAGTCTGGTAGCTCGACGGGCTCATAACCCGTAGGTCGTAGGTTCAAATCCTGCCCCCGCTACCAATTGAACAGACGGCTCGAAGTTATCGTTGTCATTGACAGCCATAGTTTCGAGCCGTTTTTCTATCTTCCCTTTGGCTTTCATAGACTTGTCCTCAGAGGCAATTTTCAGGATACCCGCCAAGTCGCCGTACAGGTCGAGGGACAGTTCATCCTGACCGACTTTAGATGTGAGTACGATCTTCTCGATTAGCCCCCGAACCTGTTCTCTGGCCTCAGCAGCCCCACCATTGGTGAGCGCACTCGTTAGGGCTGAAATCTCGTTCCTATATCGGCGCGACATAGTGGGATGGATCAGTGGGCGCGGCTCTTCTTGGTGGCTTTCCATCAGCGCAGCCAATTCGTCCTGACGCTTGGCAACCTGTTCCAGCTCGTCCTTGACCATTGAGGCCGGAATCCCGTCCTTGATCGCCTGTACGATGTTTTCTTTCTCCTTGGCCAGCTTGGCCGCCTCAGCTTTCCGGCTGGACAGAGCGGCGTTCTGGGCGGCTCTCAGGGCGTTCATGTGGCGGGCATACTCTTCACAGAAAACCTGCACCAGCTCGCCGCGCATCAGGTGACTTTGGAGCGCATTCAGGACTTTCCCTTCCAGTACGTCGCGCTTAATGGTTTTCTTGTTGGTACAGACGCTCTCGCCCTTGTTTCGGGCAGCAGAGCAGCCGTAGCGCTCACTGTTGATCTTGGAGAACCCGCCGCCACAGCTCCCACAGACCAGCAGGCCGGACAGGAGATATTGCGGTCGCTTGCGACTGCCCAAATTGCCTGAACGCTTATCCAGCTCTTTCTGGCGAGCTTTTGCGGCCTCCCAAAGCGGTTGCGGGACAATGCGCAAGTCGGGCACGCTCTGGCGTATCCACTCGGATTCAGGGTTGAACCGAGGCACGCGGCGTCCGGTAGCAGGGTCTTTAATGAAACGCTGGCGGTTCCAGATCAATTCCCCGATATAGAGGTGATTGTTCAGGATACCCGTTCCGCGCTTACGGTTGCCGTTAATCGTGGATTGCCCCCACGCCTTACCGGAAGGGCAGGGAATCCCGTCCCCGTTCAGGCCGGAGGCAATGGCCTTCGGTGATTTATTCTCGTGGGCATATTCGTGAAAGATACGGCGCACAACGTCAGCCTGATCTTCGTCAATCTTTCGATCCCCGCGTATGGCTTCGCCTTGCGCATTGAACTGCTTGACCACCTGATAGCCATAGGCAAGGCCGCCACCGGATTTGCCGTTTTCGACTTTGCCACGCAGGCCACGGCGCGTCTTGTCCGCTAAGTCCTTCAGGAACATGGCATTCATCGTGCCTTTAAGGCCGATATGTAGTGATGAGATTTCACCTTCAGACAGGGTGATGATCTTGACGCCAGCAAACTCCATGCGCTTGAAGATGCCAGCGATGTCTTCCTGATCGCGGGAAAGCCTGTCCAAGGCTTCCGCCAGCAGAATGTCGAATTCGCCATTCATGGCGGCTGTTAGAAGAGACTGGATGCCAGGCCGCATCAGTGATGCACCGGATATGCCTGCATCGGTGTAGCAGTTGACGACTTTCCAGCCTTCAGCTTCGGCTCGCTCAGAGCACAGCCTTATTTGATCTTCAATCGAGGCATCGCTTTGAAGATCGCTGGAATAGCGTGCATATATGCTAATGCGTTGTGTCATGATCTAGTCCACCTCGGTTCGGACGATTGGCGACGCACGCATTAAAATCAGCTTCAGCGGCACGTCGTGCCAGTAGTTTCACGAGCCGGATCAGGCGCTCGTCAGGTGAGATGTGATTATGACTCGCAATTCCATGAGTCTTCAAATCCATCGCCCCATCTCGTCCGTTTGCCTTGTCCTTTCTCGGAAGCTTGCTCATCGCAACCCTCCAAGAAAAAACAGCGAGAGGCATATACATGCTCTCGCTGAAGTTTGGGGCTTGTGCGCCAGAGTTCGCAGGTTGAGAGCGGGCGTGCGATGGGTGATACACACGCATACGAACTTGGCGACCAAATAAAAAAGAGCACTGGACGTGAAGCTGCCCATAAGTGCTCTCTTACCATTCATAGTAGAGCCGAAAGTCTTAACAAAAGGTAAAGAGCAGCCCGAAAACCCGCAGAATTCTGCGATTTTTTGCAAAAACTTGGATGTTCGCGGCTGAATGGTCATCTTCAGGCCGCCTTTTTCAGGGTGATGCGCAGCACAATCCACGCGCCGACGAGTGATCCAATCCACCACGGGATATCGGATACCGAGAACTGTTCGAGGATTGCTGCGAGCGCTAACAGCACCATGCCAATCGAGGCATATTCCAAGATGCTGGGGCGTTGTACCGCGTTCTCTATCCGGTGTTCGCCACGGCTTAGGATCGGTATTGCTTGGCGTTGATGCACCATGCGCCGCCAGATAAAGCTCCGATACCATGCCTTGAGTGCGCCAAAGAGCAGCAACCATGGGGAGGCGGCATAGAGGTAGTATTGCCAGTACGCAGGTGTATAACGGCTATCGGCGTTCTCCAGAACACCATATGCACCGTAGGCGAACGCCAAGAGCAAAATGATGTTGATCCAAACCCGTTTCATCATCATTAGCCTACGTCGAAAATCTTGTCGAGCGCCTTACCAATATCGAAGCCGGCACGCAGAAAATTGACGGGCGACGCCAAAGGTCGATCCGCATAGTGGGGATGAATATCGAATAGTGGGCTTCCGTCCTTCCTGCGGTATCGCTTGTCCAGAAAATATGCGGTCTTGAAACACGCAACCGGATAGGCGTGCGACAGGATGAGAATTTGCGCCGCAGGGTGCATCGTCGTCACTTCATCAGGCGTGATGAGGCTACGGGAAATCAAGCCATCATCGCGGCTCAAATATTGAGGATCGGACAGCAATCCGGCACGCCGTTCGGCGCTGGCATGGCTAACGGATTCGACTGTACCAATTCCGCATAGACGTGATGTATATTCAGAAGTCATCAGATCGTTCGTGCCGAAGATCTGAATGACACCGCTATTGGCAATGAAGGTTTGCCAGCGTGCTTGATACAAATCTGCAAGCTGGTTGAAGTCCTGAACGACCAAGTGCATTTGCATCCCGTATCCAGCCATTAAGCCAAAAGCCGTTTCAATGGTCTCCATTCGTCCCAACGCCGCCGCTTCTTCAATCAGGAAGTAGATAGGCGGATTCGGTTTGGTCTTGAAGCGCGTGGCCGAAGTTATCCCGATGCTGATTAACATCCGTAGAAAACGGTTGTAGGTGAATAGCCGTCCGGCGGGCAGCACGATAAAGATATCCGTCTCGCCGTTTTCCAGCTCATCAAAGGAAAAATTCGTTTCGGAGAGCGAGCGCTGGATGCGCGGACTTTCAAGAAAATGCGTATTTTGTTGCGCGGTGGATATGACGCCAGACAATTCCTTGGAAGCCTTGTTCAGGATACGCGCAGCAGCAGCGCGGACGTACTCGTTGTGGCTTTGTGCCATGCCCGGATGTACAAGCTGAACATTGTCGTCATCATCCTTTTCAAATCGACCAGCAACCATGGCCTTGAAGTCGCGTGCAGAGAGATTGAGCAAACGGCGAACTTGAGCAAGGTCGCGGGATTTTTTCTGAGTGGGTATCAGTGGCAGTGACGTGGCGGCCACATAAAGAATTAATCCCATAATCAGGTTGCGAGCTTCATCGTTCCAGAAGGGTTCTTTAACACCCCGATCCGTAACGATGCTATCCGCTATAAGTAGTGCATTCTCCACGAAGTCATCACTGTCAGGATCGAGCCAGTCAAGCGGGTTAAACCGCGCTGGCGTAAATCCAAGATGAGAGCAGGCTTCATCCCACGGATCGACGATTACAACTTTATGGCCGAGAACATCTCGACGGTATCGGGCACAAATCAGTGCCAGTTCACCGTCTTTCACGTCAACGGCTACCAGAGAACCCAGATGATCCATGCAGCGCGGCATACTGCTGGTTAGCAGCTTGCCGCTACGAGTAGGGGCGACGGTGAGCAGGTGGCGCTGCGTGTTTGAGGTGATTGCGAATGCCCTACCTTTGGCGTTATCCGGCAAGCCATAGCCGAGGAAAATTTTTCCACTTTCGCCGTAGTGACGAGTATTCAGATGCGCCTTGTCTGCCCAACGGGCGGAACCGTGCATGTTCGGATCGCGGCTATAGATACGTGCCGCCTCATATTGCTCACGGGTTTGCATAGCTGCCTCCCGTGCATTCCTGCACACTCAAGACTTTCTGAGTCCGGTAAGCGGCACTCAGAGAGTGAAAGTACCTCGTCAGGTTTTGGCTGATATCAGTCGTGCTGTGCAGAAACGCATCTGCCAGTCCGGTGAGGTAGCGGTCTTCCCGCAGGCCAAGAAAATAGACAAAAGTCAGTGTATTGTTCTTGGCTGCTTCTACCTGTTGTCGGAGCGCGTCATCGGTGCCGATCTGTCCATCGGTTATGACAATGACCGCTTTTTGATGATTATCGAAATACGACTGATTCAGATTGTCATAGGCGCTGGCCAACGGGCGAAATAAGTCCGTCCCGCCTTCGGCAACAAGTGAATCCAGTTTGAAGTCTCCGGCGTTGCAGTTTTGATAAACATTATTGTGATAGCTGTAGCCACTATTGAAGCTGGCAACAGCGCATTCCGCTGTTGGCGGCAAGCCCTTCAGGAACTCGTTAGCGCTTTGCTGGACATCGGAGACAACGCTGGCCATTGAGCCGGAACGATCCAGCAAGAGCGTAAAAGCCATTTTCGGCGCGGCGCTGGTAACGGTCTTGTAGTCAAAGCAGAGTTTGCGCCCGCCGATGGTATAGACCGCCAAGCTGTCCGCAGGCGGAGAAACGAAGTTTCCATTACTGTCCTTGAAGCTGGTGATAATCTGCAAGCCGTTCGGGGTCTGTTGTGTCCTGATTATCTCGGACGTACCACCGCTGAAGGCGACGACAAGATCATTATCCAGATCAATATCAAAGCCTGACGTTATGCGGATACCACGCGTATCGGTCATGCCGATATTGGAGACTGTTCGGATCAGGACATCGGAAGGTAATAGCTTCGGATCAGTCCTGACCTTCAGCGAAATACTCTGTTCAAAGTCGTAACGGCTTCGAAGCGTGATGATTGGCGCGGTATTGTCGGTACGCGATGTGATGCTGATCGCGGCTTCCTGACCGAAACTTCCCGCAGAGGTTAAGCCACCAACACACAAGGTGCCGATGGCTGCCATTAGTTTGTATGCTTTCATCATTCCGGCCTCCTATAGCAATGTCTTCAGGCGGGAACGAGTCTGGGCTTCGCCGAGCAGGGAAAAGTCCAAGTCGCCGGAACGGGCACGCCCCAAGACGCCAATCGAGGCAAGGTAGGCTTGAAGCATTTGATCCTGATCGGGATGCACGCGCATGATTTTCAGGACGCTCAGGCGATCAGCAAAATGCCCCAATGCCAGATTGCTTGGCACTTCCTGCGGCACTTTCACTTCAATGTCGCTTGAGTCACTGATGTTTTGAAATGGCACATTTACAGTCGAGCCAATCCAGTACATGCGCACCCTATCGGGCTGGGACAGGTTGATCGTGGTTTCAATCTGCTCAAAGGCCATGACCAGATCAGAAAACGATGGCTTGAAGACAATCAGGTTCGTAACTTCCCCTGCCTGTTCCAAGAGCTGGGTAGGCGTACCTGACCATGCGATACGGTTTGGCGACGCACTCAGGACGATATGAATCTGTGCGTTACGGGTTGCTCTGCGACGCTCAAGCGAGGTGAGTTGCTGAAGCATGTTGAGAGCGGTATCCATGGCAGCGTCGCGGTCGTTCTCCGCGACGGTGCCGCCGTTTTCGATCAAGACGAAAATAGCTTCGGTAGGCTGCTTTGTCGGAGTCGAAGTCTGTTCTCCGCAGGCAGCCAGAAGGATGCACAATGAAATGATTTGGAAAAATCTCATGGCTGTTACTCCTGTGGTGTTTTCAGATTGCGGAAGGCGCGAGTCGTAAACATGGCGAGAACGATATTGATGACTGCGATCACGGCACTCACACCGATTGCAAGTCCCTTGTTCTCTGCCAAGAACGCCATGACGCCGCTTTGCTCGGTCTGAGCAACGAAGCCGGATGGCATGATTTCGCGGGCAACCAAGGTATAAAGGTTAATGACCTCAAGACCGATCACTAGGATCAGGATCAGACCTGCAAAGGTGGCTATGATCTGGTTCTGTGGATGCGAGAACCATTCTTGGGGATCATCCAGAATCTTTTGCCGATAGATTTCAGACCAGATAAATATCGGCGTGCCGACCGAGAAGGTCGCCAGCAGCATCGAGATGATGTGCGAAGCATTGGCGTCGGGATCAATGGCGGTGAAGGCGTACCCGATAACAGGCAGCTCTGATAAATAAGTTTCATTCATCAGGCCGATGGTTTCGGTATAAACCGCGTAGAACATCGTCCACATTGCACCGTCAAGCGATATGAAGAACCCAAGAACGGCCAAAGCGGCAAAACTTGGCGGGCGCATACCCTCGAAGATTGATGGTTTATCGAATTTCATGACTTGTTCTCCCCGCTAGGTGAAAAGACGTCATTCACGCAGCCCGCCCTGAAACAAAGGGGGTCGTGGCACTCCGACCAGAGATAGCAGCGGGATTCATCGCCGCTCGGTTTCGGCGGTGTTGGCTCAAAAACGGGTTCATTTGCCGCTTCGAGCGTGATTGAGATCGTGACGATGAAGTCGGACATTTAAAGCCTCCTTGCCCTGCCAAGCAGGGCATCTAACGGTTGTTCGGTTTAAGAGGCTTTGCGCAAAGCTTGGAAGAAATGCTATTTCAAGCAACACAATCCGAGAAGCGAAGTGTCGCATCCACGTCAGGAAGAATGCCCCACACGGATGGGAAAAAGCTATACTTGTCAGGAACAATGCCCCGATAGCAGATTCTTGATGAGGACATACAGACCAAAAAACAGTTTTTGTCCGTATTCAAAGCGCTCGGATACGGTGTTCATCGCGGTGCTTACCTGCTATGTCAGAGGCTTAACAGCTAGTCGTGCAGGTCAAATTCTGACTCGCTGGAACAAGCGGCGCGGCGGAAAGTCAATTTCTCGGCAGAGCGTTCAGGAGCGATACAAACGGTCGGGCGCTTATCTATGGATGCTGGCGTTTGAATATCGGCATGATAGAAAACCCGATAAGACGGATACACCGGAGTCTGATCTCTCGGCTATTCGAGACTTTGTCTATAAGCCGGATAGAGTCTCGGAAATCGAGAAAACTATAAGTGAATCTCGATTACTCCAATGGATGAAATTAGACCCGATTGCCATGGCCAATGATGAGGTCATAAACCGCTTACGTGAGCAATCAAAGCGAATGCGCGGCCTTGCTGAAACGACCTTCTACATTCAATGGGCACGAATATTCTGGCTGGTTCAGATCGAAGGCAAACTGAAGTGCACAACAAGAAAAGCGCAAAGCGTATTACTTGAAAAACTTCTTGATGCGTATCAAAGCCCGCCAGACTATGCCGATGTTGTCGATCAGGATGAGCGGTACGAATACTTCAAATACGGGACTGTACTTGCCCGTATTCACTGGGATCGGCAGAACAATCCAGATACGGCGGAAAAGTATTGTTATGACACAGACCAGATGATCCCAGACATCAACGTCTTGGAAGAGGTCTATCTTTTTGGTGCTGACGGATTGTGGGAAGTTTCAGAAAGTCAGTTCCAAGTGTTACTCAGTATGGCCAGAACCTCACCCGAAGAAATCCGATACTGGAAACCTGATTCGTAGCAATTCAAATAAGATCAGATGTTACGGGAACATGGCCTGACTCTCCGCAAAGATTGATCCGTATATAGACCACAAAGCTCTATCGTGATCCATATATAGGCCATTCCTAGTGAATAGGGTTCGCTGTATCCACGTCCAGAGCGATCTTATGAAGCCATTTGAGCTTTTGTTTCAGGCTCGGACCATCCCCGTAACGGGGACGGTCATAGCGGTGCCCCATCAGCGCTGCCTGTACCTTGTCAGGAGGTTCAACGGCGGTCAGTCGATCTTCGAAACTGTGGCGGAGGCTGTAGACGGTATGGTTTTCGCTCGGAAGTAAGTCGTGATCCCGAAGGTACTTATTCAAATTCGCTGATAGCTGGTCTGGTTTGCGGTAGTACCGATCAAAGCCGTTGCCCAATTCTCGGAAGGCATAGAGCGAAGCGCCGACCAGCGGAATCTGCCTCTTGCTGTAGCGATTCTTGATTTCTTTGGTTTCGTCAGGCCGGATAAAGATAAATGGAATTTCGGTATCCAGCCTAATATCTCCGGCTTCAGGATTCAGACCGACCAACTCGGACGGCCTTGCCCCTGTATCGGCAAACGCAAAGAGGAAATACTTTGCTTCGCTGTTCAAGCCCTTCAGGTTCGTGTGATTGAGTAATGTGTTGACGATAAAGTCCGTCTCAAAAGGCTTTTTCTCACTGTCACCTTCCTTGAAGTGGATACGCGCAAACAGCGCATCCACATCAAAGGGGACATCCTTGTTATCTTGCGCGAAGGTGAGCAGGGACTTCAGGTGCGTTAAATCCTTGTTCGGCGAATTGGGCGACATGCGTTCTTCCTGAAGACGATCAGCCCACCATGCCCGAAATGTCAGGATATGATCGCGGCTGATTTCATCGGCTGACAAATCACCGCAAACGTCCAGAAAGTTCCGAAACGCCTTCATGCGCGGGTTCTTCCACTTGCGGAGCTGGTTCTCGGTTTTGCCGATCAGGTTCGGTTTCGTAAAGGCGTAGTAGTCTTCCCATAGCTCATCCAGTGGAAGACGCGGTTTGTCAAAACCGCCGAGCAAAGCGCCTACCGTTTCCTCGTCCGGTGTTTCCTGCGCGGCGAGCGCGTTGGTTCGGTTGATGATCTTGTGCAACTCGTCTTGTGCCAGTTCCTCAACGGACTTGTATGAGAAGTCGTAAGCCTGTGCGATCTCAATCGCACGCTGGAAAGCCCGATCCTTATCGTAGGTCGGGCGGTCGGTCAATCTCGACCAGATTCTCTCGATCTCTCTGTCGAGAATAGAAGCGCGTTGTATGGCGACGGACTCCGCATCCGTCTTTAACGCTACTTGGAGAAACTGCTTTCCGCCGTAGTGTTCTCGATGTTGTTTTGGTATTCGTCTCTTATAGTGAAACCATTTTCCTATTTTGATGTATCGCCGCATGTGTCAAAAAACGTGTGAAAATTGTGTGAAAATTTCAATATACAGCGAATACGTAAAGATACCCTTTACGTCAATGACTTAATCAAAACGCACAGTGAGCAAGCGTTTGGTTTTCAGCGGTGAATGATGGGAATTGTGTGAAAATGGCTCCCCGGGCCGGATTGGAAATGCACCTTCGAGACAGGCTAGCGCATTGAAATAGAATGCTTATTATTCTTCGCTAATGTTCGGTGTGTGAAAATTGTGTCAAAAAGTGTGTGAAAAAAATCATGTCGCTCTGCCCGTTATGAAAGTTGTGGATAACCTTTCTTGAGCTACCTGTTTGGCAAGCTGCAACAGATCGTCTTGGTTTTCGTACTTTTTGACTTCGCGGTGCAGCCTTTCGAATAGTGGCAGGTACCTGCCGCCATATTTGCTGACGATCCGTGCAAGTAACTGGTACGCCTGAGCAACATCACCATAGTTAATATCACCTTTGTCCAGACGTGCCTGTACTGGAGCGATCAGCGTGCTGCCGGAAGCACGGTGCGGCCTGCACTTCGATAAACAGTATTGAAGACTCCAGTCGCTTCGTGCCATTAGGTGGCCTCCTGCTGGGTAGTCTGGTGGTATCGGTGCGGGTTCTTGATCCATTCGTGCAAATCCCGCAAATAGAAAGCTTTGTAGTTCGAGTTCTTTTTCCGCGACATCTTACGAGGCGCTGGAAAAGTGCCGCACTTGATCCTGCGGTTAATCTCTCGACGGGATATGCCGCAGAGTTTCACTGCCAGCTTTATCGGTATCAACGCGTTGCTTTGAATCATCAAAGCGGCAGTGACCTGCGCTTCAAAATCTGCCTTGATGCTTTTGCCCTTTAGAATCTCTTCCATGGTGCAATCCTTTCGCAAATTAACGGGCGGCGTTGCCGCTCATCTTCACTGCACCCATGTCTGGAAACGAGGCAAACCGTCAATGACGGGAAGTGGTTCGTGCTCTCGAAGAAGCCACACCTCTGACCTAATGCTACGCTAAGTCTCTTAACAATTCGTTAATACTTGCCGAAAGATGCACGCTCACAGCGGCTTTCGATATGGCGGTGCAGTTCAGAGCGTGTCATTAAGTCCCTTTGCCTTGCGAACCGAAGAATGGTGATTTCATGCCTTATTGCGTGAACGCTACCCGACAAGTGGCTCGCATCAAATCATTTTTCCCGTAAACGGCTGTAAAGGCGATAAGTCGCCAACAGCCGCTAACAGTCCCCCACAAAATGTTTTGACACGAGCCTATCTCCTGACGGGTTGATCGCTGTTCACAAGGCTGAAATACCTCGGTTCTTGAAACAAGAAAAAGGAGATTACTCATGACAACTCAAGAAAAAACTGCAACGCAGAAAGCCAGCTCGAAGCCTACTCATAACCTTCGCAAGAAGATCGGCTACGGCAAGCAAACCGAATTCGAGACTATCGGTGTCGCATGGGCACGAGAAGACGGTGGCTTCTACGTCAAGCTATACGGAACGCAGGTCATTGATGGCGGTTTTTATGCCGTTCCAGTGAAGCAGGATGCAGAAGAGACAGAGAGCGGTAACTAAGCCGCTCTTCTCTACTGGAGTTTCGGGAGGCCGCTACTGATGGCTTCCCGAAATGTTTCGTCTACCTCTGCGCTTTCAGATATTCCCGCAGACACATTCGTCATGTGACTCTTTCCGAATTGATTGCCTAGGGTTGTGAACTCGCTAGCTGTGCAAGAGTTCGGATTATTTTCTCGTATGTTCGCAAGCGCAACATTCGTATGGATTATGCCAATGGAATGACCGAATTCGTGTGTAATTGTATCCTGCACTTTTTCGAGCAACGAAAATCGTTGGCTCACTGTGTGTTCCTGCATGAATCGCTGCGCACCCATGTCTATGCCAATGACTGGTTCAGATAGACTTGAATATGATTTTCTTCCTAATTGGTCAAGTTCATCGTTGTCATTGCTTGGGAAGCTGGCAAAGCCACTTATATGGCTATCTCCATCAAACGCGAAAATGCGTAGATCGGGATTTTGATCTATGGATACAAACTCGATTTCCCCTGTGTACCAGAACCCAATGGCTTGGCGCACAGCGTCCTTAATGCCATCGGGGAAAGTATCTGGCTCGCCCAGATCGAATTGCTTCTCGGCGAGATAAGCAGAAAATTCCTCGGTCATTAGCTCAGGTGGAAATTCGCCCTCGACGATTGCGATCTTCATTGCAGGGAGCGACATTAGGTGTCTGCCCGCAGGTTCGTCGCCATTCATCAGAATGCCGTGCTCCAGAACTGCCTGTCTGCATTGATCGCTAATATTCATAACTATGGTTACTGTGATTACACGATCACTGTCAAGTTTGACCACAGCCTATTGCCCCCGAACGGTTTTCATCCTTCGGCCTCGCTGTGGCCTCGGAAAACCGTCCGGCCACTAAAACCCGCCCGTATGGCCTCTGCGCATATCGCGCTTTGGCCATACCGCCTGCCTGAGCGTGCTGAACCTGTTTCGCTCGGTAATGAGTAGCGGCAGGCGGTAGCCGTGCCAGCGGATAGCCTGTCGCGAAAACAGTACAGCCGATCTGGCGGCTCGCTTTTAGCATGTGGCGGCATATATTCCTATTGCCGTCAGGTTAGTGCTTGGGGCATAGTCCGGCACAACCGTCATCGCGAATCCTGCACCTGTGTCTAACGGTGCGACGCGGGCGCAGCATAGTTTCGGTTTTGGCGAAAACCCGTGTCTGCGATGACCGCAAGATGTGTGCGTGTAGTACAAAATCTTCGATTTCGTCCTCCCCGCACCATCTTGGCAAGGGAGATAGCTAGCCGCTCTCCCGTTGCATCCCTCATGGCCGCTCTAGGCTTCAGCCGCAGGAAACCTGCACCTTCAGGCAAGAGCTGAGTGGTGCATACAAGGCATCGAGCCTTTGCTGCACCAGCGAACGTGTGGCCGTTCGATCACCATTGGGGAGCCTTCAGCGCTCCCGCAAACCCCATCGACCAGAGCTTGGAGAAGTGCCTCTCCATCTGGACTGAACCATGCACCAACCGTTCGCCGTTTGGATACCGTGAACAGATCGCTGTTTAATCGCGACCAACCCTGCGCGGATTGGATGCCGTGAGCGTTTCGGCGCTCAACCCCGACCACTGTCTCGCCAGTGGATGGCGACCAAGGAACGTCCTTGGATGCGGCGCAACAAAATGGGGCGTGGATCAACTCATAAAATTGGCACGGAGCCATTCTTCAAGCCGTCGCGTAGCGGTCACGTCATCGCGGTTATAGCCGAGAATTTCGCCCTTGAGACGTGCCCTTATTTCGGGATCAGGTTCCGCCAAGAAGCGATTGAATTGCACGACTGACCACTGCGAGCCGGATTCTTCGTCCTGCCACTGAAAATCGACCAGATCAGGATGTTTGCAGATATCCTTCAGGCCATATCCCTGCAACGGCAAGACCAGACTTTCCAGCACGGGTTTTTGCAGGTCAAATAGCGGACTTTCATCGCCTAGCAGATACACCACGGTGGGGTGATCTTCCATTCCGTAGCGTTTGCCGTAAGCACGGATTGTGCTGCGCTCATGGCTGGAATAATGCGCCAAAATCAGGTCTGGGTATTGCCCTTTATAGCCCTCTACCTGTTTGAGAAACTGAAGCCAGCCCTGTTCGTCCTTATCATCACGATCTGTCCATACGTATTCGAAGCCCTCATCATCGCTATTGTCGGAAAAGTCCGGCACGAGGAAGCCCCATAAGTAAACGTGCTTTTCGCCGTTTCCAGTCAAGGGGTTGTCTTCAATATCGAAATGTATCCAGTGGCCTTCCGGTAATTCGACAGGCTTGAGCCAGAAAACCTCATTCGAGAGGTAGGATTTGGCTTGAAGCACCGCTCTGTTTTTCTTGTCATCGCCCTTGAGGTAAGGGATGTCGGGAATTGCGCTCGCGTCGGTATCGGCCAGCTTGCTTATCGTGTCGATACCTGCACTTTCTAATCCAATTGCGGCACGCCCCTGTATGCCATAGAGCAACGACAATTCTCCCTTTTGCTCGAATGGAGGCTTGCAATGCGCGTAGTAGGGACAGGCGCGGCATTTGCTGTGGCTGTATCGAACCAGAGGTTCGTCTTCTGATGAAAGAAGCTCTCGCATTTCCGTTGCGAACTGATTTGCGACGGCGTTGGCTTCATCACCGATCAACGCTTGCTCGCCGTCGCCGAGGAATACAATGGCAGGCAGACCAGTGCCCAGCAATCGACGATAGATGCCCAATTGCACCTGAATTTCTCTCTTTTCTTCGCTCAGGGAAAGTTTGGCGTCAGCCGCTTGATACTGGCCGCTCTCGTCCAGAAGGAGGAAGTCTGGCAAGCCAATAATGCCCTCAGTCTCATTTAAGAGCTGTGCTTGGTAGATCGCAGGCACTCGGTCGGCCATGAGACTGGCGGTATCCTCTGGTGAACTGGCTGTGTAAACAGCCATGTCGCCGGAAAGCCGCTCAAGGACGGCTTGCTCGTGCGCCAGACCCAGCTCGATCACCAGTTGTTCGAATGGATCGTCTATGGTCTGGAGGTCGAAATCACCCTTGTTGTCCAACCAGACTCGCCGTGCACAGAGAGACCATGACTTGGCGTCACTCGGCTTTATCAATGGCAGGTCTGGTGCACTTGGCATCGGCTACGAACTCTCTTTCCTCGGTTCAATTATCAATCTATCGCACAACTCCTTGAACGCAATAGGAGATTTGCGGTTGTCGGTTCCTCAATATTCCCTTATTCTCTCACCTATCGTTTCGGTGGAAAATGGCATGAACGACGAAATTCTGACCCTCAAAGAGGTTGCTGCGTACCTGAAGCTGGCTGAAAAGACGGCCTACAGGCTTGCGGCAGAGGGGAAACTGCCCGGCTTCAAAGTCGGGGGCAGTTGGCGTTTCAAGAAAGCGGATGTCGAAAACTGGATAGAACAGCGTAAGACGAATGAGAAAAAGTAGCGGTATGACTTGGGTAACAGGAATAAAGCGAGCTAGCGGATGACCTCTAAGAAGGACTTATCGGAACGCGATATTTGCTCGAAATTTATTAGTCCAGCTTTGGAAAAGGCGGGCTGGGACATGCTGACGCAAATCCGCGAGGAAGTCTCTTTCACCGATGGAAGAATCTACGTCAAAGGAAACCTGACCACACGAGGAAAAAGAAAGCGAGCGGACTACATTCTCTACCACAAGCCGAATATACCTATCGCAATCATTGAGGCGAAGGACAACAAGCATTCGGTCAATGACGGAATCCAACAAGGACTAGATTACGCAAGAATTCTCGACATCCCCACTGTCTACAGTAGTAATGGTGACGCCTTCTACGAGCATGACCGAACATGCAGTGATGGGAATATTGAAAGAGAGTTATCGCTCGATAACTTTCCTTCCCCACAGGAGCTATGGCAACGCTATAAAAAATACAAGGGTATTCAAACCGAAGAACAGGAGAGAATTAGCTCCCAAGACTATTTCTTTGATGGGTCAGGAAGAACCCCGCGTTACTACCAGCAAATTGCCATCAACAGAACGGTAGAGGCAATTGCCAAAGGTCAATCTCGGATTTTGTTGACTATGGCGACGGGTACAGGAAAAACCTACACGGCATTCCAGATTATTCATCGTTTGTGGAAGAGCGGGACAAAAAAACGGATTCTGTTCCTCGCTGATAGGAACGCACTAATTGACCAAACCAAGCGTGGTGACTTCCGTCATTTCAAAAACAAAATGACGGTCGTGAAGCATAAGAAAATAGACAAGTCCTACGAAATCTATCTGGCGCTTTATCAAGGTCTCACGGACTACAACGAAGACAAAGATGCCTATCGGGAATTCAGTCCAGAATTCTTTGACCTGATTGTTATTGACGAGTGCCACCGAGGCAGCGCAGCGGAAGACAGTGCTTGGCGCGAAATCCTGAACTACTTCAATAGTGCAACGCATATCGGGCTTACGGCCACGCCCAAGGAGACAGAAACAGTTTCCAGTACCGAATATTTTGGCGAGCCGCTATATACGTACTCCCTCAAAGAGGGGATTCAAGACGGTTTTCTTGCCCCCTACAAAGTGCTTCGGGTCGGATTGAACGTTGATCTGGAGGGCTGGAGGCCAGAGTTTGGAAAGACAGACAAGCAGGGGCTTGTGGTCGAGGATCGTATCTACAACCGAAAAGACTTCGACAAAAATCTCGTCATAGATGAGCGAACACAAATGGTCGCTGACAAGGTGACTGAGTTCTTGAAGAAAACCAACCGCTTCGACAAAACCATCATTTTTTGTACCGATATTGACCATGCGCAAAGGATGCGTTCGGCCATCGCTAATGCAAACAGCGATCTCATGGCGAGCAATAGCAAGTATGTCATGCAGATCACAGGCGATAACCAAGAAGGAAAACGAGAGCTGGATAATTTTATCAATCCAGAAGAGGACTATCCGGTTATCGCAACGACTTCCAAGCTGATGACTACCGGAGTCGATGCACAAACATGCAAGCTGATAGTGCTTGATAGCAATATCGGTTCAATGACGGAGTTCAAGCAGATTATCGGGCGCGGAACCCGTATCAATGAAGAGTACGGAAAGAGCTTCTTCACGATTATGGATTTTCGCAATGTTACTGATCTGTTTGCCGACCCTGACTTTGATGGCGATCCCGTCAGAATCAAAGAACTCGACGATACTGATGAATTCGACACATACGAAGAAGAGATCGAAGACGCAGACGAGGTTGTTGACGAAGACGGTGAAGCCGTGATTTTCGATCCGATCCCGCAAGAACCGGACATTACGACTGGCGGAGACATCATCGGCGAGCCGAGACCGAAATACTACGTTAATGGCGTCAATGTCGCCGTTCTCAACGAGCGCGTCCAATACATGGATGGTAATGGCAAGCTCATAACAGGAAGCCTGAGAGATTACACCAGACAAAAAGTCAGAGAGCATTTTGCGTCTTTAGATGATTTCTTGAATGAGTGGAACTCAGCAGAAAGAAAGCAGGCCATTATTGACGAGCTAACTGAGCAAGGGATCGTATTTGAAAATCTCAAAGAGGCGATCAGCAAGGAAATGGATATTTTCGATCTGATCTGTCACACAGCGTTCGACCAGCCTCCGCTCACAAGAGCTGAGAGGGTAAATAATGTGAAGAAGCGCGATTACTTCACAAAGTACGGAGAGCAGGCAAAGAAAGTGCTCGAAGCGTTGTTGGATAAGTACGCAGATGAAGGTATCGAAAACATCGAAGACATCAAGATACTGACAGTAAATCCTTTTGATGAAATTGGAACCCCGATGGAAATTGTCAGTTTATTCGGCGGTAAGAATCAATACATGATGGCCGTTACCAACCTTGAACAGGCAATCTACAGCGCCGCATGAACAGGAAGCATTGAATGAATTTTGAACAACCCAAGCCGGACTCTAAGAAATACTCTGATCTCATCAATGAGATACAGAAGGGAATAATCAAAATTCCAAAGTTTCAGCGCGAGTTTGTCTGGAGTATCGACAAGACGGCCAAGCTGTTAGACAGCATTTTGAAGGGCTATCCGATTGGAACGTTCATTCTTTGGCAGACCGATGAGCGGATTAACGACATCAAGAATGTTGGAAATCTGGAGATACCCGAAACGCCGGACGGCACGAAAGTCCAATATGTGCTAGATGGTCAACAACGAATAACGTCCCTCTTTGCCGCTTATCTCGGTGCACAGATTCAAAAGACAGGGGAAAAGAAAGTCACTGATTACAGCGGGATCGTTGTCAATTTGGATAAGAACCTTGGCGAGAATGACGATCAAGTCATTACCGCAGAGCCGACCGGAGAGAAACACATTTCTTTGTTTGATGTGCTGAATTTCAGCTATAGCAAGGCGAGAGAACTTTCAGAAAAGTTCAGCGAAGACGAACTGGAGTTGATAAACGCATATTCTACTGCGTTTAAGACCTACGAGTTCTCTACAGTTGTTCTGCGCAAGGAAGACATTGATTCCGCAATTGAAGTATTCACGCGCATCAATACAGGCGGGCAGACACTCACCCTTTTCGAAATCATGTCAGCGAAGACTTATGACGAAGAACAACAATTTGACATGCAGGCCGAATGGGAGAGCTTCATAAAAGAGCTGGAGGCCATCAAGTATGAAGGTGTGTCCAGCACAGTAGTACTAAGCCTGCTTTCGCTGGTTTTGAGTCGAACCAAAGAATGCAAGCGGAAGACAATTCTGGCGCTCGACAAACAAGCCATTATCGACAATTGGGAAGATGCTATCTCAGCGCTCAAAGACAGTATCGACTATTTTCGGACGACATATCGAATTCCGGTATCACAACTTCTTCCATATGACTCGCTACTCGTGCCGTTTGCCTACTTCTACTTCCTTAACAAGGAGAAGCCGGAATCCGATCAGCGAAAGTATCTGGAAGAATTTTTCTGGCGAATGTCTCTGTCCTATCGCTATTCAAGCTCCACGGAGTCGCGGCTGGCGCAAGATATCAAACGAATTGACCTGATATTGAAGAACCAGCGTCCAGATTATAGCGACATAAAAGTTGATCTTGATTCACCAAAAACGCTCATTGATACCAATTTCAGTGCGGGAAATAGCTACTGCAAGGCGGTTCTCTGCCTTTTGGCATATCAGGAGCCAAAGGATTTTCAGGATAACGGGAAAGTCATTCTTGATAACTCGTGGCTCAAGATCGCGAGCAGCAAGAACTATCACCACTTTTTTCCGAAGAAGTATCTCGAAAACAATGAGATTGCGAACAGTAACAGTCTCGTCAATATCACTTTTGTCAGTGATCGCCTGAATAAACGCACTATTCGGGCAAGAGCGCCCTCCAGCTATGTCGGTGATTTCAGCGATGAGAACTCCGATATCAATAAGGCACTAAATTCCCACTTCATTGATATCAATGGCTTTGGTATTGAGAGCGATGACTACGATACGTTCCTGAATGAACGAGCGAAACGTATTTTCGCTGAGTTGAAAGCGCGTATCGACCTCAGTCACAAGGAGCCAGCCAACGAAGAGGTTCAGGAGCTAGTAGTGGCTGGTGAGAGCGATAGGGTCGAATTCAAGTCCACGCTTCGGTACGACCTGCGGGCAAAATCTGTAAACAAAAAGCTTGAATACGTTATTGCAAAAACGATTGCGGCGTTTCTTAACAGTGAAGGTGGAGACTTGTTTATCGGTATTGACGATGAACAGAATGCCCTTGGGCTAACGGACGATATTGAGACGCTAAGTAAGAAGAACATTGATGGCTTCGAGTTGCATCTTGTCGAAATCATCAAGAAATACATCGGTGGAGGCTACAGCACACACATAAAGGCGACTTTTCCAGTCTATGACGATGTTCAGATATGCCGCATTCGTGTTGCCAAAAGTAGCAAGCCGGTATTTGTAACTTTCGAGGGCAAAGAAGACTTCTTCGTTCGTTCAGGTTGTTCGTCGCAGCCGTTGAGCCGTGAGGATCAAAGCGCCTACGAAAAAGAGCATTGGGGAGCCTGACGCATGAGCAATATTTCTGGAATCGTGAAATCAGCGCGAAAGATTATGCGGCAGGATACGGGCACTGGAAGCGATGAGCTGCGTATTCTCCAGTTGGGCTGGATGCTATTCCTTAAGATTTTCAGCGATAAAGACAAAGAGCTGGAATTGTTGGATGACGACTACACCTCACCGATACCACCAGAGCTTCATTGGGATGAATGGGCTGGCGACGACGAAGGCATGACAGGCGACGAACTGTTGCATTTTGTAGATCGCAAGCTGTTTCCAACGCTATCCAACATCGACCTTTCCGCTGGAAACAAACGTGCGCTTTTGGTGCACGAAGTCTTCGACAATAACTATAACTACATGAAGTCCGGCATCCATCTTCGGCAGGTTATCAATAAACTCAACGAAATCGACTTCAACAACAGCAAAGACAAGCATGTTTTTGGGCAGATATATGAAACGTTTCTGAGCGAGCTGCAAAGTGCGGGGACTTTAGGAGAGTTCTACACACCACGCGCATTAACTGAGTTGATGACCGAACTGGTCGATCCGCAACATGGGGAAACTGTACTCGACCCATCATGCGGCACGGGTGGCTTTCTCACTGCAACAATTGAGCATCTTAAGCACACGGCGAAGAACGTCTCCGAGCGAAAAGCGATTGGCAAGAATGTTCGCGGCTGGGAATACAAGCCGCTGCCTTATTTGCTCGCAAACACAAATCTCATTCTGCACGATATAACGACCCCCTCAATTCGCTATGGCGATTCACTGGAGCGGCCATTAACGGAGTACACGCGAAAAGATCGAGTAGATGTCATTCTGGCGAACCCGCCGTTTGGTGGGGTCGTTTCCAACAACAACGAAAATAATTTCCCACTGACCTATCGAACTAAGGAATCGGCTGATCTCTTCTTGATCCTGATGATCCACCTGCTCAAAAAGGGAGGTCGCGCAGCCATTGTTTTGCCTGATGGGTCACTTGCTGGTGATGGGGTTAAACAGCGTATACGGCAAAAGCTAATTGAAGACTGTAACCTGCACACAATTGTGCGCTTGCCTAACTCGGTATTTCAGCCCTATGCATCGGTAGCGACCAACTTGCTATTTTTCACTAAGGGGGAGCAGACGAAAACAATTTGGTATTACCAACACACACTGCCGGAAGGATACAAAGCTTACTCCAAAACGAAGCCTATTCAATACGCAGAGTTTGATGGGCTAAATCAATGGTGGACGAAGCGACAAGAGACCGACCAAGCATGGCAGGTCGACTTTGAAGCAATCAAGGCCAGTGGTTACAACCTCGATATTAAGAATCCTCACCAACCAGACGAAGAGCAGCATCATACCAGTGCAGAATTGCTCGATATGCTCCATAAGTCTTTCGTAAAAGGGGATGAGTTGTTGGTGCAGCTACGAAAGGAGCTGGGCTAATGTCGAACCGGATGTTGCCCATTGGGAAACTGTTCAACCTTGAAAAAGGAAGTCTGCAAAGTACCAAGTGCACGGCTGGTGAATTCGACTTCATTACAGCCGCAGAAGGCTGGAAGACTCATAATCAGTATTCACATGAATGTGAGGCGTTAGTTTTTGCCGCTGCCGCATCAGGATCACTAGGGCGCACGCATTATGTTGATGGAAAATTCACTAGCAGTGATCTGTGCTTCATTCTTACTCCAAAGAATGAAGACGTGTATCCCTTAAACCTCACATTCTATCACTTTGTTTTCAGTTCCTTGAGGCAGTCCATAGTCACCGCGACCAAATCAGGCACTTCGAAGGAATCTATAAATCAAACCAATCTAAAAAAGCATGAGATTCCGTATTTTGAAATTGAGCAACAGGACTTTTGGATAGGCAAGCTGAAAAACACTCTTGGCCTTAAAAACCTGTTGAGTAGTGAATTGGGTTATCAGAACACGCTTTTGAACAAAGTGCGTCAAGAGATTTTGCAGGAAGCGATAGAGGGGAAACTGTCTGAGCTTTGGCGAAGCAACAATTTAGATGTGAAGTCGGCGTCCTCTATGCTCAATCAACTCACGTCACAAAAAGCTGAATTAGCCAAAACCAAGAACGCAAGAAAAAGCGCCGTCTTGCAGCCAGTAAGTGAAGAAGAAATACCGTTCGCCATTCCAACTACGTGGGCTTTGACCAGACTTGGGAAAATTTCCGACGTGCGGGGGGGCATAACGAAAAATACGATTAAGAGAGCTGGCCATAAACTATCACTTCCGTATTTGCGAGTGGCAAATGTCTACGCCAATAGACTTGACTTAACTGAAGTTAAAGAAATTGGTGTTGCGGAGCAGGAGGTTGAAAAGTATTTGCTCGAAAAAGGCGATCTATTGGTTGTAGAAGGCAACGGCAGTCGAGATCAAGTGGGACGTGTGGCGATATGGGATGAGACGGTTAAACCATGCATACATCAGAATCACCTAATCAATGTTCGACTTATGGACAAGAGCTACGTGAATTGGGTGCTTTTCTTTTATTTGTCTCCGCTTGGTCGAGAGATTTTGGAAGCAAAAGCGAGAACATCAACAGGACTCTACAATTTGAGCACCGGAAAAATCGCAAACCTTCCTTTGCTTTTGCCTCCAAAGGAAGAGCTAAAAATAATCATATCTAAACTAGACAGGTTACTCGCGCTTTGCGACGAGCTTCAACTACTAATAGTCAAGAACCAAAGTGACACAGATGCTCTGATGCGAGCGGTATTGCATCAGGCGTTTTCAAGTGCTCCCGCGAAAGACGAATTGGTTGAAGAGCAGTCACTGGAAAATATCGATTCTTTTAGGCCGAAACAAGTTGATTATTACAAGCGCACGCTTCTCGCTGCGGAAATTGTCGATCAGCTACAGACCGAGCCTACGCTTGGCCATCTGAAACTCCAAAAGCTTATCTTTCTGTGCCAAAGAACACAGGGTATGCAGTTACCCACTAATTTCTTGAAGCAGGCGGCGGGGCCGTATGATCCTAAAATGGCTCGCTCGATAGACAAGCAATTACGCGATAAGCAATGGTTCGACTATAGAAAAAGTGAGCTACACAAATACCAACCGCTTGGTGAGGCTGGTTCGCACAAGGGCGACTTCCAGAAGTATTTTGCAGACGACCTGTCCGCGATTTCTCGCACCATTGGTTTGTTTAGGCGAGCCAGATCAGAAGAAATGGAAGCCGTAGCCACTCTATACGCGTGTTGGGAAGAGCTTCTACAATCCGGCAATGAAGTTTCCAATGAATTGCTGGCAACGAAGTTCTATGCGTGGTCAGAACAGAAAAGCAGATTTCCCGTCGAGAAGCTGGAAAGGACAATTTCTTGGATGACCGACAACGGAATTGTGCCTGCAAGGGAGGCGAGCTAGGGGATGACGATGGCGCAGGTGAGAGAAATTGGTTCAACAAGATGCGGAGGAAATGAGTATGTCTGATATCGCTCTCAATTTCGTTCCGCTTAAAGAGCAAAATCGCAGTGTGACGATCTACCGGAAGCTTGTTGAAGATAGTTCCCTGCCCAAGGCCGATGACGATTTTCGTGTAAATCTCCCCGTGCAGGAAGGCGATGATGAGTGGCGTCTATTTGACGTTTCAAAATCTGAGAAAGAAAACTATGAATCGTACGGCTATCAGTTCAGCAAGAATTCTGTTTTAACAGTCCATCTGATTTATTCAGACTTGCTTGGCCATATGGGTTCGGCTGAAGCGGAGATAGAATATTACACACCAAAAAAGGCGATATCCCTGAAAGAAGTTCGGTTCGTCACAGAAAAGTACGACGATGGCGCAACGGAGATCGTCGTCAAGCCCTATTACTTGAAGTCGAAAAAGCTTTTCGGGTTCCTTTTGGAGCACAAGTACTCTCTTAATGAAGGAGAGCCGTTCAATAGACAAACGCAAATTCGCAGCTTGTCTTTAGACAAGTCAGGTAAGCCGAATATCTATTTCTACAAAGACAAGAAAACGGTAATCGAATCGTTCTCACGTGATGTGCTGGCACCGTTGATGGCCTCTTCACCTCTTGAGATTGAAATAGAATTCGAGTGCCTTCCCGCGAAACAACTCGATGTAAAAACTTATCTGGTTGGCAAGGGAAGTAAAGCCAAATCTCAGTTCATGGGTATCAGGTCGAATGGCCCATATCGTTTGATGGAGGATAACGTTAGATATCTGTTCCTATTCACAGAAAGAACGAGATCATTAGCGAGAGATGTATATCTTGGATTGCTGGGTAAGCTTTTCCCCGGACAGTTCTCGGGTCTTCAGAAGATGTTTTCAGTGCCGATTCACAAGGACATAGTCGAGCATCACCTTGTAGAGACCTTCGACGCGAACGCAATAGAGGCTGTTGAATCGAAAGTACAAGAGCTGAAAGCGGCGCATGCAAACGACAAGATAATGCTCGTCGCGGTTCTCCCGAAAGGATTCAAAGGCGTTGAAGCCGCTTTCGACGCATACGGACATCTCAAGCTAATGGCTTTGAGAAATGATGCGTATTGTCAGGTCGTGACGGAAGATACTTTCTTTAAAAAGGATCAATTAAAGTGGTCTGTTTCGAATATCGGGCTGCAAATATTTAGCAAGCTTGGCGGTGCTCCATGGCTCGTGCAGCCTGCAAAGAGCAATTGTCTCATTTTTGGTATTGGGAGCGTCCAAGAGAGAATTGATGGCTCTACTACTCGATATACCGCGTATACCGTTTGTTTAGATACCAGTGGTGACTTTAAATATATTAAGCCACTTTCATCTTCTAACGATGAATCAGCCTATCTCGAAAACTTAAAGACAAATTTGTCACAGGTTTTGAGCAGCGAGCTAGGAGATCAATATAAATCACTTGTATTGCATTTGCCTTATAAAATCAGCCGGAACGAAGTAGACGTTATCAAAAAAGTTGTTGGCGAAATTAGAGGTGACGATGAATTTGAAGTGATAATCATAAGAATAAATACAAAGCACAAATTCTTGGGCTTTAGCGATCACAATACTTGTGTTCCTTACGAGAGTAGCTACGTTCAGCTTTCAAAGAATGAGTTTTTGATATGGGCGGAGGGTTTGCAGTACGGGAAAGAGGTGCTGCATAAGCGAGTCTCCGAGCCGCTATATGTAGACTTTATTGAGTCACGAGAAGAGTGGGCGACAAAGAAGGATTGCCTTCAAGATATTCTTAATTTAACTGGCGCAAATTGGCGGGGGTTCAATTCAAAAGCTCAGCCGATATCCATTTTGTATTCTCGTTTAATCGCGAAATTCATGAAGGAGTTTTCACATCTCAAAGATGTAGATGATATGAGCATAGTGAGCGCAGAGTCGGTGGCGCCATGGTTCTTGTAGAAAGGAGAACAAAATGAGCTTAAGAGAAGATTCCTTATTGTTCCTCCTTGGTGCGGGCGCGAGTGTTGATGCAGGAATCAAGCACGCTAAGGCGATGACACTTGATATCGAAGAAAAAATCCGATCAGACGCAGAATTCCAAGAGTTTGACGACCTCTATAACTATCTAAAAAGTTCTATCATTTATCAGCGTGGCCTTGAAGGGGCGTTTCACGATCAGACAGCAACCATTGAAGAGTTGCTGGATGTGTTGTCGGAGATCAATCAAAAGCACCAGAACAAGCTATACCCTTTCATTGGTGGATGGAACATCCACCTGCTCAAAGTTGCTGGTGAGGAATTCGAAAAAGTAGCAAAGCTTGATAAGCAGATACGTGGCCAATTGTTTCAGTGGATTAACATCAGCAACTACGATAACGCTAGATACTTTCGTGGATTCAAAGACCTTGTTGCTGATATAGGCAGTGCGGTTCGTGTATTTACACTGAATTATGATATTTGCGTAGAAAAAGCGCTGGCGGGAACCGGTTTTGGTATTGAGCTTGGGTTTAATAGTGGTCGCGAATGGGAGGCAACCAAGTTCGATGCTAACGAGAACACCGATGTGGGTATGTATCTCTATAAACTCCACGGATCAATCGACTGGGAAAGAGACGAAGGGAATGGCAATATCTTGAAGCTCTGCGATAATCCTCAGCCGAGCCCTGAGCTAATCTTTGGTACGGCGGCAAAACTAAGTTCAATTGATCCATACCTGTTCTATGTTCATGAGCTTCGGAAATATTCGTTGAACGAAGCGCTGAGGTTTATCGTGGTAATTGGATACAGTTTTAGCGACGACTATGTGAATGGCCTTATTGGGCAAGCCGTAACGCGGAGCGAATACCTAAAGGTATTAGTTGTCGCGCCTGTTTTTGAGGACAAAGCAGATTTGGTTCCTGAACGTATTTCGCAGGAGAAAAACCGAATAGCTTCGCTCTTAAATGTTACACCCGAACGGATTGAGTATGAAAACCAGACGGCAAAGCAATTCTTCGAGGAACGAATGGAGCTTTCCTATTTCACTGAGCTATCTGGCGCGGGTGATGATGATCCGTTCTAAGTCACGGTTGGCTCAAGGGCAAGGTGCCCTTGAAGCCAGTTCGTTTTGAATATTCTCGATGGATGCCAGTGCGTTTCTGCGCTGATGAGTTTCAGGCTCACTTCTCGCAAGTTCGTTAAACGCCTCTCTTAAATATGCGTGCAGCTCGTTTTCGTTCTTGGCTGCCAGTTCAAATCGCGTAACCAGTTTCATTGTTACCTCCTGTTCTTGGAGGCCGCGACCATCGCGGCCTTTCGTGTGGCCGCTTGTGCGCAGGAGGTCATGACTTGCACCTATGGTCGAAATATATGGAGAAGCGTGCCCGTACAGGATCGGCACGCTTGCTGGTCTATGGCTTGCTGATGCAACAAATAGGTCACTCGAAAAGGCCGCAGGTTGCGGCTGGAAAAGATGGAGCGTTACGAGTAATCGGTACGCATTGAAGGGCAGTCATCGAATATGAGCGGCCATCAATGGAAGAGAAGGAAGTATCCACCTTGCAGGTGAGCGTGATAGATCGAGAAGCAATTGAGGGACATTGCATCCCCTCAGAATCAAGAAAAATGACGGTTTCCAGCGGAGCCAGACCCTCCGCAATTTTTCTGGATTCTTTCACCCCCGCCTAGTCGGCCTAGTCGCCAGAGGTTCATGAGCAGCGCACCACAAGCGGTGCTTGTAAGAACCTCAACAGCGAATTTAGGAGCAAAGACGATGAGTGAAGAAATCAGAATTTATGTGGCAGACCTCGCAGCCTATAACAACGGCAAGTTACACGGCGTATGGATTGATGCGACCCAAGACATTAACGACATCCAAGACCAAATTAATGCCATGCTGGCCGAAAGCCCCGAAGGCTTCGCGGAAGAATACGCCATTCACGACTATGAGGGTTTTGGTGGTTATTCGGTGAGCGAATACGAAGGTATTCAATCATTGCATGAAATTGCCTGTTTCATTGAAGAGCATCCCGACCTTGCAGGGGAATTGCTGAGCCACTTTGGCGGGCATCTTGAGGATGCCAGAAAGGCTATGGAAGAGAATTATTCCGGTTGCTACAAGTCCCTAGCGGACTATGCAGAACAACTAACCGAAGACACCAGCCAGATTCCTGAAAATCTCGCTTACTACATCGACTATGAGCGCATGGGGCGTGATATGGATTTAAGCGGGGATATTTACACCATCGAGACCGCTTATGAAGAAGTGCACGTCTTCTGGAGTCATTGATCGTTGATAGTGATGCCGCCGGATCATCCGGCGGCAGATTTTCGCTTTCGTCCTATTTCAGGGGGGCGAAAATTTGCGCCGCCAAGCCTTGCGCTGGCTTGGCGGCCAGTCGCGGCAAACGGGTGGCCGCTCGGTCAAAATTCTTTGGTTGAAGATTGCCTACCACAATTCCGGCTTGTTCAACGCATTTACGCACGATGAGACGCCCGAAATCGGTTTAATGGTATCGCTAGTCAGTGACTGTCCGAGCCAGCCTTCTGGTTGACTCAGTTCCAAGGGGGCGGGAATTGTCTCTATCGTCACCGGAATGAATCCGACTTTCGAGTAGAAACGTGGGTCGCCATAGGTCATGACCAAATCGACCCCTTTATCCTTCAAATGCTCTATTCCAAAGCTAATCAACCTTTGACCAATGCCCTTGCCTTGGTGGTCGGAATGTACCGCCACAGGTGACAAAATGAACGCATTTGTCTCGTCTTCGAAACGTAATCGGCTGAACGTGATGCAGCCAACAATCTCACCGCTATCCTCGGCAACGAATCCGAAAATATCGCTTTCGTCAGCTTCAGCAACAAGCTGATACGCGACATTGCCAACGGTGATGCCTTCTTCTTCGCTTTCTGAATCGGAAAATGTACTAACAAAAAGACGCCGTATTTTGTCGGCATCGGTTTTCTGGGATTGTCTAAATTTCATTCTTTAACCTTTTGCAGGAGTCTCAAGCGCATCGCCATCACTCGATTTACTAAGGTATAAGATCATCATTTTATGAATTCGATCAAGCTCATAATCTCACTTAAATTTCCGGTTCCATGTCGATATCGGGATCGTCCATGTCCAGATCGTTATCGAATTCCCGCTCGAACTCGCCGCGCTGATCGAATTCGAGGTCATGGAGCCAGTTCTTTTCGAGAGCTTCATTGCCCTTGGCCTGTTCCTGCAACGTGAACTGTGACAAATCGCGAAACAGGTCTTTGCGTTCCTTTTCCTGTTTTTCACGTAGCAGGTTGATTTGCCCTTGCAGGTTTTGGCGCTGTGTGAGGTGTTTATGAATTAGCTCTTCGCGCTCTTTCTGATCGCGTTTGTGCGCCTGCCAAGTTTCTTGCTCGTTGCGCTTTCTGGTTTTCCAGTAGCGACCATTGATCTTGTCCCACAACCCCTTGAAGCCTTTGCGAATGCGGGAAGAACGCTTCAGTTCTTCGGCCTGCCAGCGCTCCTGTTGAGCGGCTTCCAGCTTCGCTCGATCTTTTCGGTGCATCGTGACCATTTCCAGCTTTGCAGCCTTGAGCGGCTGCTTTGCCTTTCGGTATTCACGGGCAAGGTCATCGGTATAGTTTCGAAAAAGTTTGCTAAGCCTGCCATGGATGTTCGTTCTAATGTCATCGACGGAAGGCAGGCTTTCAGCCTTTCCGAGCCGCGCTTCCAGTGCTTTCTTTTTCTGGCCGAGCTGGCGGGTCAGGGAATAGACCTCGCCATGCAGGTCAACGGCTACATGGCCGCGTTTTCCTTTCGCCAGATAGTAGCCGTGCTCTTGCAGAGCATTGGAAAAACTCTGTTTGCTGTCCGATATCGCCCAGCTTTCCTGTAGTTCACGCTTGATGTCGGACGGCTTGCGGCCAATGCGTAAAGCCTGTTGCCATTCGGCGCGGGTGTAGTTAAGAGGGTTCTTGCGGCTTTTGTCCCGAAACCCGTCCGGCATCTGCCAGCCGTGCTCCAGATAGAGCGATTTGGCTATCTCGTTCAGCTTGATCTTGGGGTGCGAGATATTGATGGCTTTCATTTCCTCGGTATCAATCCGGCTCCATACGCAGTGCGCGTGACGGCGGCCTTCCTTTTCGTGGAAGACGACGACACGCGGCTGGCCTTCGAGTCCGAGCTTTTTCTCGACACGATCCAGCGTAGCTTCAAAAGTCTCGATGGAAACCCGCTCGTCCTGCGGAGGGTTCAGGCTCAGGGCATACATGAATTGCCTGCATTGCGTACCCTTGGACAGGGCATAGGCTTCGTTCAGTGCCCCCAATACGTCCGAAGCAATAAACCCACGAACCTCATGGACATTCACATGCTCGTTTTGCTCGCCGTTGAGCAGGTGTAGCGCCATTTGCCGCCCTCCGGCACGCTGGTTGCCTTTAAGGATCATCGCTCGCCCCTTCGAATGGCTCCGGTGGCGGTTGCTGGCTTTGCGGCTTCAGCCCCATTCCTTCTATTAAGGTGTCGCGCATCCAGCGAATGGCTGCTACGGCATCAAGCAGGCTTTGCAGCACTTCCTCGTTGACGGGCAGGGAGCCTGAGTTGGCCGCCTTTGCGAGCTGGTTGATGTTGCTGGCGATACGGGATTGCCCCAACGCGCCAAGCAGTTTGGCCAGCAACTTCTGATCCTGAATCCTTGGTTTACGGGACGGCGGTGGCCGGACGCCGTTTTGCAAAATGGCATCCTTGATAAACTGCCCCAAGGGTTGGCCATCTGCCAGCTTTGTCAGTTCGGCGCGTTCCTGTTCGGTCAGACGAACGGAGAATGGTGCCGGATAAGTCTTCTTGGAGGGAGGACGCTTTCTAGCCATTTTTTCGCCCTCCCATTGATACAGAAGGGGGTTTTCGGTTAGAATTCGCGGCCAGATCGGTGCGGGCTCCCTCTAAGCTTGATAGTAACGCACTCAGGGGTTGCGGCTTAGAGGCGATATCAAAGGCAGTGACTAACGGTAGATACCGTTGGCAGCCAGCCCCCGCTACCACGCAATATGTATAGAAGCCCCTTGTTAGGGGCTTTTTATTAACTCCGGTTTCAGACGCTGGAGGATAGGTGGGACGACAAGCCCATCGAACTTAAAATGGGCTTTAGGCCCATTTTTTGTTTGTGCAGACGGTACGTGAGGAAATAGTCAATGGACGACCAGCTGACTGAACTGATCAAGCCGGTTGTGGAAGCGCTTGGATGTGAGCTCTGGGGTATTGAGAACCTCTCGATGGGACGTCACTCCACGCTGAAGATATATATCGATGCAGAAAATGGTATCGGGATTGAAGATTGTACGAAGGTGAGTCGGCAGGTTAGCAGTTTGCTGGATGTCGAAGACCCCATAAACGGTGAATACACGTTAGAGGTGTCATCGCCCGGCTTGGACAGGCGGCTTTTTCTGCTTGAGCAGTACAGGGCATATATTGGTGAGCAGGTTCGCATTCGACTTAAGCGCCCGTTTGGCGGGATGCGAAAGTACACGGGCCAGCTGAGAGGCATTGAGGGAGATGAAATTGTCCTGGGTTTTCAGGATGAAGAAATTCTCTTCCCCTACGAAGAAATAGAAAGGACAAATGTTGTTCCAGGTGAGCTGGAGTAACCAGAGGTACAGCGATGAGCAAGGAAATACTGTTAGTTGTTGAGTCGGTTTCGAATGAGAAAGGTGTCTCAGAAGACATCATATTCGAAGCACTTGAACTGGCTTTGGCGACGGCGACCAAGAAGCGGTATGAAGAAGATGCGGAACTGCGTGTGGCTATTGACCGTCTTTCCGGCGAATACGATACCTTCCGGTTCTGGGATGTTGTTGCGGATGATGAAGAAATCGAGTTCCCTGGTGCTCAGCTGACGGTCACAGAAGCGAAAGAAAAAGATGCTGGCCTGGACGTCGTTGGCCGGTATGAGATTCCTGTGGAATCGGTCGAATTTGGCCGTATTGCTGCGCAAACAGCGAAGCAAGTCATCGTGCAGAAGGTCAGAGAAGCTGAACGTGCACAGGTTGTTGATGCTTATAGAAGTCGGGTTGGCGAGCTTGTGAATGGCCAGGTCAAAAAGGTGACCCGAGAAGCGGTTATCGTTGACCTCGGCAACAATGCGGAATCTATCTTGCCGCGCGAGGAGTGGATACCAAGAGAAACTTTTCGCATTGGTGATCGGCTGCGAGCGTTACTTGAAGAGGTCCGCCCTGAAGCCCGCGGGCCGCAACTGGCATTAACAAGAACCGCGCCACTCATGCTGATTGAGTTGTTCAAAATAGAAGTACCGGAAATTGCAGACGGCGTTATTGAGATACTTGGCTGTGCCCGTGACCCGGGTTCGCGTGCCAAGATCGCAGTAAAAACCAATGATGGCCGTATCGATCCTGTAGGTGCCTGTGTTGGCATGCGAGGTTCCCGCGTACAGGCAGTCTCCAATGAACTGGGTAATGAGCGAATCGATATTGTCCCGTGGGATGACAACGTTGCTCAGTTGGCGATCAATGCCATGTCGCCCGCCGAAGTTGTGTCGATTGTTGTCGATGAAGAAACTCGCAGCATGGATATTGCGGTATCCGAAGATAACCTTGCCCAGGCCATCGGCAGAGGCGGCCAGAATGTGAAGCTGGCCAGTGAGCTTACCGGTTGGGAGCTCAACATCATGACCGAAGAAGAAGCTGCTGAAAAACACGAAGCAGAGGCGGGCACGATCATTGAAAGTTTTATGCAGCAATTGGATGTTGATGAAGACGTTGCAATTGTGCTTGTTGAGGAGGGCTTCACAACCCTGGAAGAAGTTGCCTACGTGCCAATCGAAGAAATGATTGCCATCGAAGGGTTTGACGAGGACATCGTCGAAGAGCTCAGGTCGCGTGCCAAGAACGCGATAACCACACTCGAGCTTGCCAACGAGGAAGAGCTCGGTAGCACTGAGCCTGCTGAAGACCTGCTTACGATGGATGGCATGGATCGTCGCCTGGCTTATGTGTTGGCGGGTAATGGCATCATCACAATGGAAGATCTCGCAGAGCAGGCGATTGATGATCTGCTGGAAATCGAAGAAATGACAGAAGAGCGTGCAGGCGAACTTATCATGACTGCGCGTGCGCCCTGGTTTGAAGACGAGACGTCAGAAGAAGCAGAGGCCTAAGGGGTATTACATATGGCTGAAGAGTCAGTAGGACAATTAGCGGAGACAGTCGGCACGCCGATCGAGCGACTGCTGCTTCAGATAGAAGAAGCAGGGCTGCCGCAACGATCAGCCGATGACTCAATCAAGGAAGACGAGAAAGAACAGCTGCTTGCCTTCCTGAAGAAGAGTCACGGTGAAGATGAAGGCGCGCCGAAAAAAATCACACTGAAGCGACGCACATTATCAACGCTCAAAACAGGCGGTAGTGCGGGTCGCGGTCGGACCGTTAACGTTGAAGTTCGAAAGAAGCGAACCTACGTGCGGCGCGGCACAGTTGAAAGCGAAGCAGAGCCAGCACCTGTTGAAGAGCCCAAGGCGGTCGAACCAGATCAGCTTCAGAGCCCGATAACTGGCGCTGATGCTGACATTGATATTGAAAAGAAGCGGCAGGAAGCAACCAAACTGCTTGCGGAGCAGGCTGAAAAAGAAGCCAAAGAAAAAGAGGAAGCCGAGAAGAAGCGGCTCGAAGAAGAAGCGGCGAAAGCCGAAAAAGCTAAAACCGCTGCCAAGACGGAAGAATCAGAAGAAGCGAAGATATCAACGCGTAAAGACAAGCGTGATCGCAGTGATCTCGATGATGATGATATTCAGCAGAAGAAAACCAAACAGGGTAATAGAAAACGCCGGGTTGAAGAACTCATTGGTGACGACCTTCTGGAAGAAGACCTGGTTGCCACGCCCGAGATACTCGAGGAGAAGCCAGAAGAAGCTGCAACCCTGGGCTTGAGCTCTCCGAGGACTCGCCGCGCCTCTGGTGGCAAGCCAGCGAAACAGCACAAATTTAATGCACCGACAGAAGAGATAAAAAGAGAAGTCGAGCTGGGTGATAGCGTCACGGTTCAGCAGCTTTCCCAGAAGATGTCGGTCAAAGCCAGCGATGTCATCAAGGCGCTGTTCTCGCTAGGTATTATGAAAACTATCAACGAATCTATTGATCAGGAAACAGCACAGATGGTCGTCGAAGAATTTGGCCACGCGGTCAAACTGCTCGATGCCCATGCTGTAGAAAAAACACTGGAAGACGAACTGGTCTATGAGGCAGATGCTGCGCCAAGAGCACCGGTCGTCACTGTAATGGGGCACGTTGATCACGGTAAGACATCGTTGCTTGATTACATCAGGAACTCACGAGTTGCGAGCGGCGAAGCAGGCGGGATTACCCAGCACATTGGTGCTTACCGGGTTGCAACGGATCAAGGTGAGATCTGCTTTATTGACACACCTGGTCACGCCGCCTTTACAGCGATGCGAGCCCGGGGAGCGAACTCAACGGATATCGTAATCCTGGTCGTTGCAGCGGACGATGGTGTGATGCCGCAAACAGAAGAAGCTGTTTTGCATGCAAAAGGCGCGCAAGCACCGATTGTTGTAGCCGTAAACAAGATGGATAAAGAAGGCGCTGACCCTGATCGGGTTAAGAACGAGCTGGCTGCTCGTGATGTTATTCCGGAAGACTGGGGTGGAGACACCCAGTTTGTCCCCTGTAGCGCGCTTACTGGCGAAGGTGTTGAAGGCCTGTTGGAGGCTGTCTTGCTGCAGGCAGAGCTGCTTGAGTTGACTGCCGTTGAAGATGGTCCTGCACAAGGTGTTGTTATCGAATCGGAACTGGACAAAGGCAAGGGTCCGGTTGCAACGCTGCTGGTTCAAAACGGTACGCTGGCTCAAGGCGACATCATTGTTGCCGGGCAATACTTTGGCCGGGCGCGCGCGCTGAGCGATGAGAACGGCAAGAAAACAAAGACGGTGGGACCCGCCACGCCAGTCGAAGTACTTGGTTTAAACGGTACTCCGAATGCAGGTGATAGTTTTATCGTTGCCAAAGACGAAAAACGCGCCCGGGAAGTTGCAGAGTTCAGAGCAGAGAAAGCGAATGAGATGCGGCTGAATACAGGCACGTCACTCGATAGCCTGTTTGACAGCTTTGGCGAAGCGGCTGCGAAGACGCTGAATGTGGTGGTTAAAGCGGATGTCCGCGGCTCCCTGGAAGCAATTGTCTCGGCTTTGAATGAAGTCGGGAACGATGAAGTGAAAGTCAACGTGGTGATGCAGGGTGTCGGCGCGATTACAGAGTCCGATGCGACCTATGCAGTAACGTCGGGTGCGGTGATGTTCGGGTTTAACGTTCGTGCAGACAATGCGGCGAAAAAGGTTGTCGAGGCAGAAGGCCTGGACCTGCGTTACTACAAGGTTATCTACGATCTCGTTGATGACGTCAAAGCAGCACTGTCTGGCATGCTTGCACCCGAAGTTCGGGAAGAGATTGTTGGCATCGCGGAAGTCAGAGATGTGTTCCAGTCAAAGAAACTGGGCAGTATCGCTGGCTGTATGGTTATCGAGGGTACAGTTTCCCGTTCCAAGAAAATCAGAGTGCTCCGTGACAACGTCGTTATCTATGAAGGTGAACTTGAATCGCTGCGCCGATTTAAGGACGAAGTAGAAAATATCATCAGCGGTACTGAATGTGGTATCGGTGTTAAAAACTACAACGATGTAAAAGTCGGTGATCAAATCGAGGTCTTTGATTCCCGGGAAGTGGCTCGGGAACTCTAAAGGCCGTTAATGATGCCCAGAGAATCGAGTCGAGGTCGGAAAGTTGCCGACCTTATCCAGCGAGAGCTGGCCATGCTGATCCAGCGAGAAGTCAAAGATCCTCGTATCGGCATGGTCACGATCAATGAAGCCAAGGTCAGTCGTGATCTTGCGTATTCGGATATTTATTTCACGGTACTACCAGCAGAAAACACACAGGCCGTGGAAGAAGTTCTTAATCAGGCAAGTGGCTTTCTTCGTTCTCAGCTGGCCAAGACCTTGAGTACACGAACGACCCCCAGACTGAGATTTCACTATGACGATACGATCGAAAATGGTGATCGCCTCAGTCGTGCAATAGACAAAGCCCTGGCTGAAGACGAAAGCCACCCGAAGGAAGACGGTTAATGGGTCGCCGTCGTCGTCAGGGTCGTAACATCAACGGCATATTGTTGCTGGATAAACCGATGGGGATAACCTCAAATGCAGCTTTGCAGCAGGTAAAGCGTTTATTCAACGCATGCAAGGCGGGTCACACCGGTTCACTTGATCCCCTGGCAACAGGTGTCCTGCCTTTGTGTTTTGGCGAGGCAACCAAGTTCTCCCAGTTCCTGCTGGATGCCGACAAGTATTACAGAGCAAGAATCCGGCTTGGCATAACAACAGACTCCGGCGATGCTGATGGCAAAGTGCTCGAAGAAAAACCAGTGCCTGCGTTCAGTGATGCAGAAATAGAGCGGGTTTTTGAAAACTATCGTGGTGAAATCAGTCAGGTACCTTCAATGTTTTCGGCACTGAAAGTTGATGGTCAGCCACTTTACAAGCTTGCTCGACAGGGTGTGGAAATTGAACGCAAAGCTCGGCAGGTCACTATCCATGAATTGAAGTTGCTGGATAGAGCGGAGCAAGAGCTTACTATCGATGTTCGTTGTAGCAAGGGTACCTATGTTAGGTCTCTGGCAGAAGATATTGGAGGCGACCTTGGCTGCGGAGCGCATGTCGCTGGCCTAAGAAGGCTGGCTGCAGGTCCGTTTCTCGTAGAAGAAACAGTTTCTATTGAGCAGTTGGAAACATTGGCAGGTGACTATGCAGCGATGGACGCGAAATTGCAGCCCATCGGCGCGGCGGTCAAGGATTGGCCGGCAGTTGCTTTGACCGATGTTACGGCAAGTTTTTTGCGGCAGGGTCAACCAGTCCAGATATCTAACGCACCAACTTCAGGTTGGGTGAGTATTTTTGAGGAAGCCATGAATGATGAAGTAGCGTTCATTGGCGTTGGTGAAATTCTCGATGATGGGAAGATTGCCCCTCGCCGGCTGGTAGCTGGCTAATCTTATTTTTCTGGGTTGTCGCTTTTCAAAGGTGAGAAGTCAGAATTCATCTGTCAAAGGAATGACAGAATCAAGCTGGAAACTTAAGTATCCAGCGCAGCATGAAAAAGCTGCAAGTGCGAGTAGCCTCAGGAGTGCGGTGTCTCGAATGAATATAAGGGCATCTATAAATATGCGTGGATGTTCCTTACACGTAACGGATCTCAGGTAGTTATTGAGGTTGGGCATATTAAATTGGAGAAAATAAATGGCTTTAACAAGTGAAAGAAAAGCTGAAATCGTTAAGGAGTTCGGCACATCAGAAAGCGATACAGGGTCACCAGAGGTTCAAGTGGCGCTGTTAACTGCGAATATTGAACAGTTGCAATCGCACTTTAAAGATCACGCCCACGACCATCATTCAAGGGTCGGGCTGCTTCGAATGGTGAGCCAACGTCGCAAGTTGTTGAACTATCTGCGCAACAAGGATTCAGAGCGTTACTCTGCAATTATTAAAAAGTTAGGTCTGCGTCGGTAGTGAATTTGCCGATCATAGGGATCGGCTATGGAGAATATAGTGAGTTATGTAAGTAAAAAGTTTAATTATGGCGGCCATGAAGTGCTGCTGGAAACCGGTAAGGTCGCCAGACAGGCGGACGCGGCGGTCATGGTAACAATGGCAGAAACGACAGTACTCGTTGCCGTTGTTGCCCGTAGAAGTGTTAAGCCTGGGCAGGATTTTTTCCCGCTCACCGTTAACTACGAAGAGAAGACTTATGCGGCCGGTAAAATACCGGGCGGCTTCTTCAAGCGTGAAGGTCGACCGTCAGAGAAAGAGACGTTGACGTCTCGTCTGATTGACCGACCCATCCGTCCTTTGTTTCCGAAAGGTTTCATGAATGAAGTGCAGGTCACCTGTCAGGTGGTTTCTGCAAATAAAGATATTGATCCTGATATTCCCGCGATGATCGGTGTATCAGCTGCCTTGTCTCTTTCTGGCATTCCTTTCGCGGGGCCTATTGGTGCTGCCCGCGTTGGATTTACGCCGGAAGGTTATCTTTTGAATCCTGGTTATGAAGCTTTGGCCGGTTCCGATCTCGATATGGTGGTAGCTGGTACCGAATCTGCTGTATTGATGGTTGAATCGGAAGCCAATGAGCTGACGGAAGACCAGATGCTGGGCGCGGTGCTGTTTGCTCATCAGGAAATGCAGGCCGTGATTGCTGCGGTTAATGAGCTCAAAGCACAAGCGGGTAAAGAAGTCTGGGAGTGGGAACTGCCCGCAGCGAATACAGCCCTGATTGATGCCGTTAACGAAAAGTACGCTGCAGACATTGCAGAGGCTTACCGTATCACTGAAAAGCAGTCGCGAACAACGCGCTTAAGTGAGCTTAAAGATGCCGCTATCGAAGCGTTTGTAAATGACGAAGTCGATGCAGACGAAGTTCGCGGTGCATTCAGCGGTATTGAGAAGAAAACGGTTCGCAAAGCGATCGTTGATGGTCAGCCAAGAATTGATGGCCGCGACACCAAGACGGTTCGCCAGATTGATGTTGAGGTTGGCGTGCTGGCGAAAGCTCATGGTAGTGCGCTGTTTACTCGTGGAGAAACGCAGGCGTTGGTTTCTACCACGCTTGGTTCAATGCGAGACGCTGCGATTATCGATGCGCTTCAGGGTTCTTACAGGGATTCGTTCCTGTTGCACTACAACTTCCCCCATTACAGTGTGGGTGAAACCGGTTTCTCCGGTGGCCCTAAGCGCCGCGAAATTGGTCACGGCCGCCTGGCTCGCCGCGGTATTGCTGCGATGCTGCCCAAAAATGAGGATTGGCCGTACACCACACGTGTGGTTTCGGAGATTACGGAATCAAATGGTTCTTCTTCGATGGCATCCGTATGTGGTGCTAGCCTCGCGTTGATGGATGCGGGTGTGCCACTGAAAGCACCGGTCGCTGGTGTTGCCATGGGACTGGTTCTGGAAGATGAGGGTTTTGCGGTACTGACCGATATCCTGGGTGATGAAGATCACCTTGGCGATATGGACTTTAAAGTTGCAGGTACCGAAACTGGTGTTACTGCGCTGCAGATGGACATCAAAATCCAGGGCATCACAGAGCAAATCATGGAAACGGCTCTGGATCAGGCGCGCGACGCGCGATTGCATATCCTCGTAGAGATGAACAAGGTCATTGGCCAGTCTCGACAGGATGTTTCTGAAAATGCGCCGGCGATGGTTACGATCAAGGTTGATGCAGATAAGGTCAGAGATGTTATCGGTAAAGGTGGTGCAACAATTCGTGGTATTACTGAAGAAACTGGTGCGTCCATTGATATTGAAGATGATGGTTCGATTACCATCTTCGGTGAAGACGCAGACTCCAGAGATGCTGCTGTAGCAATGATCGAAGGTATCACGGCGGAAGCGGAAGTTGGTCAGATTTACACCGGTAAAGTGGTGAAGATTGCAGACTTCGGTGCCTTCGTGAACATCCTCCCTGGCAAAGATGGTCTGGTTCATATTTCTCAAATCGCGAAAGAGCGTGTCGAGAAAGTGACAGATTATCTCAGTGAAGGGCAGGAGGTTGAAGTCAAAGTTCTTGACGTTGACCGAGGCCGAATCAAGCTTTCCATGAAAGAACTGATTCAGGATGAAGAGCCTGCTGCAGATGAGGAAGACGATGACGCTGAAGAGCTAGCCAGCTGATCAGTGTTAGATTGCTCCGGAAAAAACGCCGTCAAGTGACGGCGTTTTTTTTGCCCGCGATTTCTTTCTGACTTATCCGGTCACCGGACTGTTTTTGATCAGATCCTCTACAACGGAAGGATCAGCCAGCGTACTGGTATCGCCAAGGTTGTCGAGCTCGTTCTCCGCGATCTTGCGGAGAATGCGGCGCATAATTTTACCGGATCGGGTTTTCGGTAGACCTGGTGCCCACTGCAATACGTCAGGTTTTGCAATTGCGCCAATTTCTGATCGAACCAGCGCGTTTAACTCTTCTTTTAGCGCATCCGTACCCTCGGTATCATGCATGAGCGTGACGAAAGCATAGATGCCCTGTCCTTTTACATCGTGTGGGTAGCCGACAACAGCAGCCTCAGCAACGAGATCATGTTCCACCAGGGCGCTTTCAACTTCTGCAGTACCCATTCTATGGCCTGAAACATTCAGCACATCGTCCACGCGTCCGGTAATCCAGTAGTAGCCATCTTCGTCTCTGCGGGCACCGTCGCCGGTGAAGTAATAGCCGGGATAGGTCGAGAAATAGGTATCAATACACCGTTGATGATCGCCGAACACAGTTCTGATTTGCCCGGGCCAGCTGCCCTTGATGGCGAGATTGCCGGCGGCGGCGCCTTCTATTTCTTTGCCTTGTTCATCCAGCAACACAGGTTCTACGCCGAAAAAGGGTCGTGTTGCAGAACCTGGTTTTAATGCGGTTGCACCTGGCAATGGTGTAATCATGATGCCGCCAGTTTCTGTCTGCCACCAGGTGTCAACGATCGGACATCGCTCCTCGCCGACCACATGGTAGTACCACTCCCAGGCTTCCGGGTTAATGGGTTCGCCAACGCTGCCCAATAATCTTAGGGAACGCCTGTCGGTTTGAGTAACAAATTCATCCCCTTGTCCCATCAACGCCCGTAGTGCTGTAGGTGCGGTATAGAAAATATTGACCTTGTGTTTGTCTACAACCTGCCAGCAACGTGAAGCATCAGGGTAGGTCGGTACACCCTCGAACATCAGGGTGATAGCACCGCCTGCGAGCGGACCATAAACGATATATGAATGCCCGGTGACCCAGCCAACATCCGCGGTGCACCAATAGATGTCTCCCTCGTGATAGTCAAAGACGTATTTGTGGGTCATTGCTGCATGCAGTAGATAGCCAGCGGTGGTGTGCAACACACCTTTCGGCTTGCCGGTGGAACCTGATGTGTAAAGAATGAACAGCGGATCTTCGCTGCTCATGGGTTCAGGTGCGCACTGTGTGTCTGCGCTACTGGTCTCCTCGTCGTACCAGATATCTCGCCCTTCGGACCACCCGGTATCAGCCCCGGTGCGCTTAACGACGAGCACGGTGGAAACGTCCGGGCAGCCTTCGAGTGCCCTGTCGGTGTTTTCCTTCAGCGGGACAGGGCGACCTCCGCGGACACCCTCATCGGCAGTGATGACTGTCCTGCAATCGGAATCGAGTATTCGGTCCTGCAGTGCCTGCGGGGAGAAGCCGCCAAACACCACTGAATGAATGGCGCCGATCCTGGCACAAGCCAGCATTGCATAGGCGGCTTCAGGGATCATCGGCATATAGATGCAAACGCGATCGCCCTTACCAACACCTCGACGCTTCAGCACGTTAGCGAGCCGGCAGACTTCTTCGTGCAGTTGCCGATAGGTGATTGTCTTGTCGACGCCAGGGTCATCACTTTCCCAGATGATAGCGGTGTGATCAGCCTTCAAAGGCAGGTGACGGTCAACACAGTTGTAACAGGCGTTTAGTTCACCACCAATAAACCAGTTGGCTTCGCCCTTGTTAAAGTCTGCCTGAAAAACCTGCTGCCAGGGTTTCGACCAGGTAAGAAACTCGTCAGCCTTCTGTGACCAGAACTCTTCGGGGCGTCTGATGGAAGCATCGTACATCGCAAGATATTGATCATTCCTGATGTGCGCATGGTTTTCTGCTTCTTTGCTGACCGGGTAGATCTTATGTTCCGACATCGACGTTCCTTCATGCAATCAACTGTAAAGGACCGTAAGGGTGCCATATTGTCAGGCCCCTTAAAACAGTGAGATGCGTTCGTGGTTAAGCGGTGGTGTTCCCGGCGTTGGGATTCCGAGGGCGCCGTTTTCTTTTTCTCCGGCGCTTGTTTCCCGATCCAGTTTCGTTTCGGTCCTGCTTCATTCCGCCACGCTGATCTTCGTTGGCTTCCTGGTAGTCTGTCCACCATTGGCCAAGATTGTCTGTCTTCTCACCAGCGATTTCTCGCATTAGCAGGAAATCATAAGCGGCTCTGAAGCGTTTATGTGCCATCAAGACATCGGGCTTTTTCCCCAGTCGGTTAGGTAACCGGAATTGAAGAAACCAGATATCTCGCATCGGACCGGTGAAGCGTTTAGGCACTGACGTAAACAGCTGCTGTTTGGAGATTATGTTGTTCGCGGCTTCGTGTGAAGCATCGACCTGGGTCAGATTTTCTTCCTGTTGCAGCCGGTCTCTTTCTGCAACGAAGGGGTACCAGAACATGGCGGCATAGACGAACGCGGGGGTTACCGGTTTATCCTCTGCAATACGTTTGTCTGTGCTTTCCAGGGCAGCCGTGACGATGTCTTCAGTCGCGGCGTAATCGCGTGACCGATTTGAATCAGGAAACAGCCAGCCAAACAGTTCCAATTCAACCAGCGCATCAAAACTGGCGCGACCATAACCGGACATGAAGAGTTTTAGAACCTCCTCAAACAGTCGTGCTGGTGGCACGTCCTGAATCAGATAACCAAGAGACTTAATCGTTCTCTCAAGTTCTGGTTCCAGTCTGAAATTGAGTTTGGCTTTGAATCTGATCGCACGAAGCATTCGCACGGGGTCTTCGCGCATTCTTTTTTCTGGATCGCCGATCGTCCTAATAATCTGTGACGTGACATCCGCGACACCGTCTGCGAGATCGACGACCTCACCGGTACCGGGTTGAAGGTAGACCGCGTTCATCGCGAAGTCGCGGCGAAAAACGTCTTCCTCGAAGGTGCCATAGACGTTGTCTACCAGCGTTCTCCCCGACTCCGAATGATTTTCATCGTACTGATCATCATGAGGGCCGCGGAATGTCGTGACTTCAACGATTTCCCTACCGAATCGAACATGAACAATGCGGAAGCGTTTGCCAATGATCCGTGAGTTTCTGAAGAGGTCGCTGACTTCTTCAGGGTGGGCATCGGTTGCCACATCAAAGTCTTTGGGTGTCTTACCGAGCAGAAGATCCCTGATACAGCCACCCACGAGATAAGCCTGGTAACCATGTTCCGCGAGACGTGCAACGACCTTGAGCGCGTTGACGCTGATTCGGGACTGATCAATGTTGCTGAGAGTTGAATTCATTGCGCTTGCATAACGCAGGGCCGCGAATCTGAACGCAGCATCATCTTCTTCATGAGTCGGTGGGAGTCGTTACTTCGAATGGGGGAGTTTACCAGAGTAAGCGTGACTGTGCTCTTGGACTGTGCTCTTGGATAGAACAGACAAGCTCTCGGATGTTTAGATTTTTCCGGGGCAGAAAAGAAAATGGGAAAAGCGAACTTTTCCCATTTAGCGAGCCAGAATATTCTTCTTCTTATCTTTCTTATTATTTTTATCTTTTTATTACCAGCGATGTCTTTACGCTTATTGCTTTTATTGTTGTAAGGACGACTGGCTGAGGTAACTATCCCAGAAATAGGTGTTAGTGCACAAGGTTAGATATAGCTATATAAATCAATAACCTATACAAAACATGCTATCTTGCTTCTCTGCAGGCCTGACCGAAAAGGGCAATTTGGGTAAAAAGGTAACACTCCTGCGCATCGTTATTTTGATCGACTCCGTTCTCTCGGAATTCCCAGCTTTTGGCGCTTCTGCCATAGAGATTTTCGTGAGATACCCAGCTTTTTGGCCAGCTCCGTTTCGGTCATATGATCCTGATGTTCTCTGACGAATCTCACAAAGTAATCTTCCAGAGAAGTAACATCGTTATTCAGGTCGAAATTGGGTAGTGCGCTGGCCTGAGTAATCTCCACACCCAGGAGTTCCGGATCTATTGCGCCGCCTTCACAAAGAATAACGGCGCGCTGTACCGCGTTTTCAAGTTCTCTGACGTTGCCTGGCCAGGGGTAAGATCGAATTCTCTGTTGTGCCGATTCGCTGAATACCAATTTTGCTTTGCCCAGATGTTCATTAGCGGTAGCCAGGAAATAGTCTGCGAGCAAGCCAATGTCTTCGTTACGATCACGCAGTGGCGGTAGTTTCAGCTTCACGACGTTGAGGCGATAATACAGGTCCTCCCTGAACTCGCCGCGATTAACCAGGGCTTGTAGGTTGCGGTGCGTTGAGGCAATCAAGCGTACAGAAACGGGCCTTGATTCAACAGAGCCTATCCTGCGTGCCTCGCCGTCCTGCAGGACGTGCAGCAGACGTCCCTGTGCGCTCAGCGGCAGATCTCCGATTTCGTCAAGGAAAAGCGTGCCTTCATCAGCCATTTCCACGAGACCTGCGCGATCAGTAGATGCACCCGGGAAAGCCTCCTTATCGTGACCGAATAACTCTGATTCAATGAGCGTGTCAGGGATCGCTGCACAATTCAGCACCGTCATCTTTTGATTCGCTCTGGCGCTGAGCAGATGGATTCTTCGGGCAACGAGTTCTTTCCCGGTGCCGGACTCACCCTCAATAAGTACGTTGGTATCAGTGGGTGCAACCTTCTCGATCTGCGCACAGACTTCAGTAATGGCGGCAGAATTTCCCAGGATATTGTTTTCCTGTCCCGGGTTGCAGCCGGTACCGCTAATTTCTTTGATGATCTCCAACAGGTCATCAAAGTCGTAGGGTTTAGGGAGATAATCTGCAGCCCCTTGCTTGATGGTATTAACAGCCGATCGAAGGCTTGCCTGCGCGCAGGTGACAATGACGGGTGTCGAACCTGCGATCTTCAGAATGTCTGTGCCTGTTGCATCGGGTAGCTTGTTATCAATGATGACAATTGAGGCTGACGTCGGGTCCAGTCGAATAGCGTCTTCCAGCGAGCCGGCTTCGTCCACGGCGTGATTGTTGTTCTCCAGGAATGTTTTGAGAGATGAACGGAATACGGCATCTGCATCGACGATCAAAATATTCAATTTTTTTCTCGACATGTCATGTGCAGTTAATGCCCGAAAGTTATCACGTTTGTGTGCTCTGCTGAAGAAACCGGGCTGGTGCCAGACGTTGAGGTGTCCTTGGTATGTCTTTTACCTGCCAGTTAGCAGCGGCTTCACGAAGCAGATCTTCCATGTTATCCGCATCTTCTAACGGCTGCTGACCAAGATCTTTCAGTGCCAGGCGGATGGTTTTCATGAGATCACTGATTGGGACCGCAGTTGCGTGGGCTTGCTTGCTCAGCTTGTTACCCTGGCGGTCCACCAGGAGTGGCAGATGTAGATAATTAGGCGCAGGCTCTGCGAGTCCCTGATAAAGGGCAAGCTGGCGTGGCGTGGAATCAAGCAGGTCAAGCCCTCTGACAATATCTGTCACAGATTGCGCTATATCATCAACGACAACGGCCAGTTGATAGGCAAAGAGGCCGTCTTTTCGCTTGATGATGAAATCACCGACATCCTGTGGCAATGACCAACTAAGTTTGCCCTGCAATCGATCATGAATAGTCATATGTTCATCTGCAATCTCGTATCGGACCGAAAATGGTGTGTTTTCAGGATGCGTTCTGTCCCTGCAGGTTCCCGGGTAGATGGGGGGTGTGGATTTCCTGGTGCAGATGCACTCGAAGGTCTGATTGTCTAGCGATTGCAATGCAGCTTCATAGGCCTCAAGCCGCGTGCTCTGGAATAAGACTGGCCCATCCCAATGCATGCCGAAAGCCTCAAGTTGACGCATGATGATATCAGGCGCCGCCTCTGATTCTCGTGGCGGGTCGAGATCCTCTATTCGGAGTAACCAGCGACCCTGGTGATGGCGAGCATCGAGGTAGCTCGCCAGTGCAGTAACAAGCGAGCCATAGTGGAGAGGACCTGTTGGTGATGGTGCAAAACGGCCAACATACACCATCGGGTGCGTTACCCGTGAATCTGCCTTTCCTTGATCTCGTCAAGGGTTTTGCAGTCGATGCATTGCGTGGCGGTTGGTCTGGCTTCAAGCCGCTGAACACCGATCTCAATACCGCAGGACTCACAATATCCGTAGTCGTTCTGATCAATGAGTTCAAGTGTGTTGTCGATTTTCCTGATCAGCTTTCGTTCTCGATCGCGAGTTTTCAGCTCGAGAGAGAACTCTTCTTCCTGACTGGCGCGATCTGCGGGGTCAGGATAGTTCGCAGCTTCGTCTTTCATGTGGTTAACCGTGCGGTCAACCTCCTCCATCAGCTGAAATTTCCACTGCATTAAGATATCGCGGAAATGCGCCTGCTGTTCCTCGTTCATGTACTCTTCGTTGCGCTTTGTCTTGTAAGGCGTGAAGTCGGGTTCAGTGGATACTGTTCGAGGTCTGGGTCCCTTGGGTCTTGGCGCTTTAGCTTTCGCCGCTTCTACTGAGCGTGTTGCAGGTGCTGTTTTCTTTTTTGCAGACTTTTTGACCGGTGTTTTTTTGGTCGCCTTGGTCGCAGCCGTTTTCGAGGCTACCGGCTTTTTCTTGGCTGTCGTTGCCTTCGTTGTAGCTTTAGGTGCCGGCTTTTTCTTGGCAGCCGTTTTTTTAGCGGGTGCTTTTTTTGCCGTTACTTTTTTATCAGCAGCTTTCTTGGTGGCAGCCTTTTTAGCGGGCGCCTTCTTCGTAACCGTCTTCTTGGCCGGTGCTGGTTTCTTGCTTGTCTTCTTCGCAGGGGCTTTCTTGGCAGCCGTCTTCTTTGCCGGTGCTGGTTTCTTGCTTGTCTTCTTCGCAGGGGCTTTTTTTGCAGTGGCTTTCTTAGCGGGTGCTTTCTTAGCGGGTGCTTTCTTCACCGAGGTCTTCTTCACCGAGGTCTTCTTTGCAGGGGTCTTTTTTGCAGAGGGCTTCTTAGCTGGCGATGACTTCGCCTTGGCTTTGTTCTTCGCTTTCGGTTTTGCCTTTGCGGCTGCTTTGCGTTTTGCTGCCATAAGTATGTCCGTTACAACGTTATCGGTTATAAAACGAGGCGCGAACATTACCAGAATGATTAACGTTCGCCAAGGGAATTTAGGTAGCCGCTGTTCCCGGTTTTTTTAGGGTAATATCGCTCTCAACAGAGCATTTTGTGCACCTTTTTGAACCTTTCAGATCGACTCGACATGATTGCCCCTTTTAAGGTCATGGCGCTGCTTGCCAGAGCGAATGAGCTGGCGCAGCTTGGCCATGATGTGATTCACCTTGGCGTTGGGGAGCCTGACTTTGCCACACCTGCTCCGATCGTTAGCGCGGGTATCGAGGCGCTGGAATCTGGCGCGACCAGATATACGGATGCTCGTGGTGACCTGCGTTTGCGCCAGGCGATAGCGGATTACTATCTTCAGAGTGCGGGTCTTAGCGTATCAACCGATCGAATTTTCGTTACCGCCGGGGCATCCGGTGGTTTGCTGTTGTTAACTGCGCTGCTGATGAACCCCGGAGAAAATTTGCTGATGACCGACCCCGGTTATCCGTGTAATCGACATTTTCTTTCCAGTTTTAATGCGGATGGACTGCTGGTACCGGTTTCTTCAGATACGAATTATCAACTGACACCGGCACTTGTGAATCAGAACTGGACCGATCAGACCCGTGGGATTCTTGTCGCATCACCTGCGAATCCCACGGGTTCTATACTCAGCAGTAGCGCGCTCGGAGCCTTGCATGCGTCAGTCGATTCTAAAGGCGGTGCGATGCTGAGCGATGAAATCTATCAGGGTCTCTGTTACGGGAACTCACAGGCACCGAGCGCTTTGACGGTGAGTGATGAGGTATTCGTGGTAAACAGTTTCTCAAAATATTTTGGTATGACCGGCTGGCGACTTGGCTGGGTTGTTGTCCCGGCCGGGGTCACGGACGCGCTGGAAAAGCTCGCCCAGAACCTTTTTATCTGCGCATCGTCAATCGCCCAGGAGGCTGCCTTGGCCGCATTTTCGGATCAGTCCATCGCGATCATGGAGCAACAAAGAGAAACGTTACAGGCTCGTCGTGATTTTCTGGTACCGGAACTCCGGCGTCTGGGTTTCGGTGTGCCAACCGTCCCGGATGGCGCTTTTTATGTCTACGCCAAACTGCCTGAAGCGGTGGCTGATGCGGAGGCCTTTTGTGATCAAGTCCTTGAACAGGCTTTTGTAGCGATTACCCCGGGTACGGATTTTGGTTTTCATGAAGCAGACAGACACGTGCGAATCAGCTACGCGCAGGATATCGACAGATTGCAGTCGGCTATCTCACGGATTGAGCGATTGTTGCCATGAAGAACCTGATTGAAGGAACGCTTGTTCGGCGTTACAAACGCTTTCTTGCAGATATAGAACTGCCGAGCGGGGAATTGATCACCGCACACTGTCCGAATACAGGATCGATGAAGAATTGCACTGAGTCTGGCGCACGAGTGTGGTTGTCGACCTCAGATAATCCGAAAAGAAAGTATCGCCACACCTGGGAGTATCTGATGACTGCCAGAGGTGACGTCATCGGGATTAACACCGGTCGTGCGAATACGCTGGTTGAGGAGGCCCTTCGATCCGGTGTTATAGAAGAATTGCGGGCGTTTGATCATCTCCGGCGCGAGGTTAAGTATGGTAGTGAAAACAGCCGCATAGACTTTCTGTTGGATGACTCGACGGCGCCCGAAGGTGCTGTTAGTCAGGCCTACGTCGAGGTTAAGAGCGTGACACTGCTCGAAAACCCGCCGTCCAGCGGTATAGGTTACTTCCCGGATGCGGTCAGTGATCGGGGTGCAAAACATTTGCGAGAGTTGATGGCGATAGCGACGACAGGTGAGGCGAAAGCCGTCTTGCTGTTTTGTGTTCAGCACACCGGCATTCAGGAAGTTCGCCCAGCGGAACATTTAGATCCGGTCTACGCCGAACTGTTGCGCCAGTCTTTCGATAGGGGTGTGCAATTGCTGGCTTACAAGGTGCGCAAAAACACCGGAGGCTTTCGACTTTGGCGCAGGGTGCCGGTTGTGCTATGAAGTTTTTGTTATTGGTCAGCCTGCTGGTTCTTGCTGCGATTGTTTCTGTCTGTGTTGGCAGTGTATCGCTAAGCCTTCATGAGATTACAGGTGCGCTGTTGGGGCAAGCCGAACCGGAACGCGAAACAATCGTGTTGGATATTCGGTTGCCCAGAGTTTGTCTGGCGATACTGGTGGGTGCTGGCATCGCGGCGTCTGGTGCTGCGATCCAGGGCTTGTTCCGGAACCCACTTGCGGACCCCGCGCTCATCGGTGTTTCAGCCGGCGCGGCGCTATTTGCTGCGCTGTTTGTTGTTCTGGGCCCGGTCGGTAATCTGGCACCGCTGGGCATGACGGTCAGCGCTTTTCTCGGTGGTTTATTGGCGACCTGGTTGGTCCTGGCAGTTGGCGGCAGGGCGACGGGCGTCTCTCTGATTCTGCTCGCAGGTATCGCGATTAATGCCATTGCGTTATCCGGCGTGGGTTTACTGTCTTATCTGTCAACTGACATGCAGCTACGGAGTATCTCTTTCTGGGCGCTTGGCAGTCTTAATGGTGCAGATTGGCAGGCAGTTGCCATTGCGTTGGTGATTCCGCTGGTGACGATTATTTTGCTAGGACATGCGCAAGCGCTCAATGTCATGACCCTGGGAGATGAAGAGGCGATGCATCTTGGTGTTTCTCACCGATCGCTGCGACGTCGTATCGTCTTGCTTTGCGCGATCGCCGTGGGCGTTGGTGTTGCGCTGACGGGGGTCATTGCTTTTCTGGGTCTTATTGTCCCGCATCTGGTCAGGCTGGTATTTGGTTCCAACCACCAGGTTGTGATTCCAGCGTCTGCGCTGCTCGGTGGGTTGTTGCTTTTGATTGCCGACACCAGTAGCCGGGTTTTGTTAGCACCTGCGGAATTACCGGTTGGTATTCTGACGGCTCTGGTGGGTGGCCCCTTCTTTATATACCTGATTCTGATTGAACAAAAAGACCGGGTCCTGGTGTGAAGATTGAGATTCGGAATATCAGTCTGTCGGCAGGCCCAAAACGGCTGCTGGCCGATATAGAAGCAACGCTTGATAGTCGGCAGATCACGGTAATCCTCGGACCCAATGGTGCGGGTAAATCTACCTTGCTGCGGGTGATTGGCGGGGTTGCCGCCGCTGATACGGGTGAAGTGCTGTTTGCAGGTAAATCTGTCCACCAGATGCCGCTTGCTGAAAGAGCTCAACAGCTCGCAGTGCTGACACAAAAGACCGCATTGGATTTTCCCTTCACCGCAGCGGAAGTTGTCGGCATGGGCAGATCGCCCTTCGGTCGCGTAAACACTGATGACCCGATGGTTGTTGAGCTACTGACAACGCTGGGCATTGAGGCCGGCCAGAGTTATCTGAGTTTATCCGGGGGTGAGCGCCAGCTCGTTCAGCTCGCCCGGGTATTCGCACAGATTTGGCATCGACCCAGCGATGCGTACCTGCTGCTCGATGAACCCATGACCGCCCTGGATCTGAAGCATCAGGTGTTGGTCACGAAACTATTGCGGCAGCTTGCATCGCATGGTTTGGGTCAGCTTGTGGTGATGCACGACATCAATCTTGCTGCGGCTATCGCTGACCGAATTGTATTGATGTCAGGCGGTCAAATCCTTGCTTTTGGCACACCTGATGAAGTGCTGACGGAAGACCGGCTTCAGGCCACTTTTCAGACACCTGTGAAAAATGTTGCAGGTCAGATTTCCCATTACTTTACGGCCAATGCTGAGTAAGCGCTCGGACGAGGCGGTTAACCGGGGTTTTGTTTTAACCCGGCAGTGGCGAGACCAGGGTGAAGGGCAATGCCTGATCTTTTGGTTGGCGACCGATGATGGTCCCGTGAAAATAGAAGTGACTAATCAGGAGAGCGTGCTTTTTCTTCGCGAATCCGAGCTGAAGCTGGCCCGCAGTGCGTTGCCTGTTGATTTGAGTTGGCGACATGCCAGGTTAAGTCTTAACTGCTTCAGTGAATCGCCAGAGCCGGCGATTGCTTGCTATTTCAGGAATCAGCGCGACCTGGGTTTTGCTCGAGCCCGGCTGAAAGAACGTGGCCTGACGCCTTTTGAATCTGATATTCGGCCAACAGACCGGTTTCTGATGGAACGGTTTGTCAGGGGAACTCTGGCCTTTTCAGGGGAACCCAGGGTCGCGCCGGGTTACTCGGTTTTCGATAATCCAAGAATTGGTGCCGCTGAATTTGATCCGGAGCTCAGTGTTGTATCCCTGGATATAGAAACCTCCGTCAGCCGCGGCGTGTTGCTCAGCATAGCGATCTATGGACACGACCTTCAAAAGGTTTTCATGGTGGGTGATGCTGAAGCTACGGATCTGGATTATCTGGAGTTTGTAGCAACTGAGAAGTTGTTGCTCATAAGGTTTCTTGATTGGTTCGCAGCGCTTGATCCCGATATCGTCATTGGCTGGCATGTTGTTGGCTTTGATCTCAAGTACCTGCAGGATCGCTGCACGGCGCTTGGGGTCGAGTTCACGTTGGGGCGAGCGAATGAGCAGGTTCATTGGCGTTCTCTGGAGCTTGGACCGCAGCGACTTGTCGCACTGGTGCCCGGTCGGGTGGTTTTGGACGGCATCGAGTTGCTGCGTACGGCAACCTATAGCTTCGAGAGTTTTTCGCTTGAGAATGTGGCAAGAGAGCTGCTCGGTCGAGGCAAGTTAATCCACGATGTTGATGCACGTGCCCAGGAAATCGAGACGCTGTACGAATCGGACAAAGCCGCACTTGCCAGATACAACCTGGAAGACTGTGCCCTGGTGCTGGATATTTTTGAGCACACAGAGTTGCTGGCGTTCGCTATTCAGCGCAGTAAGCTGACAGGGCTCGAATTGGATCGTGCCGGTGGTTCTGTTGCCGCGTTTGACTTCTTATATCTACCAAAACTCCACCGGGCAGGATTTGTCAGTCCGGTCGTTGATGAACAATCAGTCACTCACAGTCCTGGTGGTTATGTACTCGATTCTACGCCTGGATTGTATCGTGATGTCATCGTACTTGATTTCAAGAGTCTGTATCCCAGCATTATACGAACGTTTCACGTTGACCCGCTGGCCATGATTACCAGTCGGCAAGATGGTATTCCCGGATATCTTGGCGCCAGCTTTTCCAGAAGCCGCGCAATTTTGCCTCGGATAATTGAAGAGCTTTGGGCTGCTCGCGATGCAGCAAAACTTGCTAACGACAAAGCCGGGTCTCAGGCGATCAAGATCATCATGAACTCTTTCTATGGGGTGCTTGGTACGCCTGGCTGTCGTTTTTTTGATCCCAGGCTTGCCAGTTCAATTACCATGCGTGGCCACGACATCTTAAAGACCACCCGCTCGTTGATAGAACAAAAGGGGTTCCCCGTAATCTATGGTGATACTGACTCTGTTTTTGTGCATATGGAGACAGTGGATGACACGGTTGATGCTGCTGGTAAGGATCTGGCGAGGTACCTAAATCAATGGTGGCGTCAGCACCTGAATGAAGAATTCGGCATCCAGAGTTTTCTGGAAATAGAGTTTGAAACGAATTTCGCCCGTTTTTTTATGCCGACGATTCGCGGTTCCGAGAAAGGCAGTAAAAAGCGGTATGCGGGCTTAATCGAGAGATCACCCTCGCCGGAACTGATTTTCAAAGGTCTGGAAACAGTCAGGAGCGATTGGTCTCAATTGGCTCGGGAGTTTCAGCAAGCCTTATATCGGCGTCTGTTTACTGACGAGGATTATCTGCCGTTTATCAAACAAACAGTTGCGCGTGTCGTTGCGGGAGAGCTAGATGACAAGTTAACGCTTCGACGGCGTATTCGTCGCAAACTTGCGGATTACACTAAGAACTTGCCACCACATGTCAGAGCAGCACGTCGGCTTGAATCCCATCGCCGGGAACGGGGTTTGCCTGAGCTGTTTAACGGGGGTGGCTGGATAGAATATGTGATGACGCTCAACGGACCTGAGCCCCTCGGCTACGTGGAATCAGCGATCGATTACCAGTTTTATATCGAACGTCAGATTGGGCCAGTTGCCGATGCTATCCTGAGTCTGGAAGGCAAGACGATGGCCCAGATCACTGACAAACAAATGGGGCTATTTTAAGTTTGCGTCGACGTCAGCCTGAGTCAGCCGCGCACCGAAATTCGATACCAGCATAGATGCTGATCGATTGGCCAATTGGTTAGCTTCACCAAAGTCTTTACCCTTGGCCAGGCAATACAAAAATGCGCCGGCAAAGATGTCGCCTGCGCCCGTGGTGTCAACGGGTTTGGTGGGTACACCGCTGGTTCTAATCATCTCTCGACCATCGAAGGCGAGTGAACCGTCACTGCCACAAGTGATGACAAAGGCCGGGCTGATCGCTTTAAGCAGGGTTGCGCAGGTATCGATGTCATCGGCGCCTGTCAGTAATCTTGCTTCGTCCAGATTGCAGAACAGTAAATCGACGCCTTCATTGAAAAGCTGCTCGTAGTTGGACTTAAAGTTCTCAACCATCGCAGGGTCAGACAGGGTCAGAGAAACGCTGACACCTTGTGCTTTGGCTATTTGTTGGGCTTCTTTAGCCGCTTCGAAACCTGTTATCGAACTGACCAGATAGCCCTCAATATATAGCCTTGATGAGGCTCGCAATGCATCCGGGTTCAATTCTCCCGGTGAAAGAAAGTTTGTAATACCAAGACAAGTCGTCATGGTTCGCTCGGCATCCGGGGTGACCATCGAAATACACTGTCCGGTCGCGCCAGATTCCCGATCATCACTGAGGTTCGTGTCGATGCCTGCGGTAGTCAGGTCTTTTACGAAGAAGTCACCGGTTGCATCGTTGGCAACTTTGCAGCTGTAAAAAGCCTGACCACCCAACTGCGAAATAACAACCATGGTGTTAGCCGCTGAACCTCCGCCCGCTTGTTTTACCGCCAGATGCTCGTGTTCATGTTCAAGTAGTTGAATCAGGCGCTGACGGTCGTCTTCTTCAATGAGTGTCATGATCCCTTTCGGCAACTTGGCACGGTTCAGGAACGCATCGTCAACTTCGTATTCAGTATCGACAAGCGCGTTGCCGATGCCATAGACATCATAATTTTTCATCGGGAATTCTCGGTTAGTTTGCGATTTCGCGAAAAGCTGTTTGTGTTGCGGCCAGGGTCGCCTCGATTTCCTGGTCGCCATGTGCCGCCGAGATGAAACCTGATTCAAAAGGAGACGGCGCGAGGTTGATACCTTGTTTCAGCATTGCGTGAAAGAATTGATTGAATAGCGCGCTATCGGCATTCATAACCTGGGTAAAGCTTGTCACCGGGTCTGCCGTGGTGAAGAAAAAGCCGAACATGCTGCCCACACGATTCGTGCTGAAAGGGATGCCAGCGTCGTTGGCCAGTGATTGCATACCGGAAACCAGTGTGGCTGATCTCGCGTCGAGCGCTTCAAAGAAGCCATCAGTGTCCAGTAAGTTCAGGGTGGTCAACCCGGCACGCATGGCAACCGGGTTGCCCGATAATGTGCCCGCCTGGTACACGCCGCCCAGTGGTGCTACAACTTCCATGATCTCTCGTTTGCCGCCAAACGCACCGACTGGCATGCCGCCACCAATAATTTTGCCCAGCGTCGTCAAGTCTGGTTCAACCCCATAGAATCCTTGTGCGCTGTTTCTTGCGACCCTGAAGCCCGTCATGACCTCATCAAAAATGAGCACGGCGCCGGACCGCGTGCAGACTTCTCTGAGGGTTTCCAGAAACCCGGGTACCGGTGGTACGCAGCCCATGTTGCCGGCGACAGGCTCGACGATAACGGCAGCAATTTCGTCGCCCCGTTCATTGAAGAATGCCTCAACCTGTTCGGCATTGTTGTATTCCAGAGTGATCGTGTGTTGGGCAAAGCTGGCAGGTACGCCAAGGGAGTCTGGCTCGCCGAGCGTTAAAGCGCCTGAGCCGGCCTTAACCAGCAGAGAATCTGAATGGCCGTGGTAGCAGCCTTCGAATTTAACGATGATATCTCTGGCGGTGTACCCGCGGGCCACCCGGATCGCGGACATTGTGGCTTCTGTGCCTGAGTTCACCATCCTCACCAGATCCATCGAAGGCAACATGTCAGTGATTTTTTTGGCCACCAGCGTTTCGATTTCTGTTGGGGCGCCAAATGACAGGCCCTGCGCCATGGTGTCCTGGACGTCGCGGATAACATCCGGGTGTGCGTGACCCAGGATCATCGGACCCCAGGACCCAATGTAGTCGATGAATTGATTGTCATCTTCATCAGTGAGGTAAGCGCCGCGTCCTTTTTTGAAAAAAAGCGGCTGACCGCCGACCCGCGCAAATGCGCGAACCGGTGAATTTACGCCCCCGGGGATATGCTGCTTGGCATCCTCGAAGAAGGTTTCCGATCTCGTCATATTCTGGCTGGTTCCTGTCTGTGCGGGCGCATTCAAGCATTTGACGATAAAGGTTTCAAATCAGGCGTCGGTTAGCTCGGAAGTGTTCAGGTCCGGTAGTAGCTTTCGATATCTTCGCGAGTAACGATGCCGACCGGTGAATCCATCAGGGGCGCGGTGATTCTGTTGACGTAGAGCGCCTGCACGTTAGCCTGATTAAGGGCGTCCAGTGCTTCGCTCAGTGTTGCCTGCAGCAGCACACCGGTGACGTCTTTTCGGGTCGCCGGTATGGCGGCCAGGTCAATGTCATCGCCTGCGGGTTCTTTAAGGTAGTCCCCAAGGTCCTCGGCTCGCATGATAAAGTTCGGGCCACGCTCGCCATCAACGAGAATCCAGTAGGGTTTGTCTCTCATAAGATCTCGTGCTGACGTCAGATCGATGTATCGCTTACTCCTGATGAAGTTTCTTTCCATGATGGAGGCAACCGATGCCCTGTTTAAGGCCATCGACAGGGGGTTCTGTCTGAATTCGAGGCCCATCGCCTGCATTTGCATAAGAAAAACGGATTGCACGCCGTAGAGCTGACTCGCGGTCATGTTGGCGATAATGATGATCAGCATTGCCGGCAGGATGATGTTTGGGTTGTTGGTCAGTTCAAGCACAGCCATCAGCGCGGCAAGCGGCGCTTGTAGTACCGCACCCATCATGGCTGCCATGCCAAGCAGGACATACAGCGCATCATCGGAAAGGTTGGTGCCAAGATTGCCAGCAGCAACGGCAAAAATGCCGCCCGCCATGGCGCCAATAAAGAGCGTGGGTCCAATGATGCCAACGGGCATGCCAAGTGCCAGTATCGTGGCCGAGACAATAATCTTTAGCACAAAAATGATGACAAGCACGGTCAAGCCTAACTCCCCTGCCAGCGCGAGGTTGACGGTGTCGTAGCCGATACCCAGGATCTCTGGTGCGATTAGCGCAACACCGCCGGTGATTGCCCCCGCGGTTAGTAGTCGCAGCCAGATTTGATCTGGCGCATAGCGGTAGACCGCGAGATACAGTTTCACAAATAGCGCTGCGATGACGCCGATGAAAACACCTTCGACGACCAGAATGGGCATATCAAGGACGGATGAGATTGAAACCGCGGGCACATCAAAAGCGGTTGCCGAACCGAATACCATTTGCGTTAGCACCGCCGCGACCACGGCGGCGAGAATAACCGGGATAAAGCCGGCGATGGTGTATTCCATGATGATCACTTCCATGGAGAAAATGACGCCCGCAATGGGGGTATTGAAAGACGCGGAGATGGCCGCGGCAACCCCGCAGCCTACCAGCACGCGAATGCTGTTGTTTGGCAGCTTCATGTAGTGGCCGATCAAACTGCTGCCGGTCGCACCCAGGTGAATAGCGGGTCCTTCGCGCCCGCCTGACTGACCGGAGACCAGGGCGATGACACCTGTGACAAATTGGACCACAGCGTTTTTGAGTGGCATGTGTCCCTGATGTCTGGCGAGTCTTTCCATGACATGCACCACCCCGATTCGCCGATCTGTTGGTGTGAGGTAGACGGCGATCGGAATGAGCAATAGTGCCCCTGAAATTGGCAGAGCAAATGCGAACAGCGGGTGTAGCGATTCAAAGCTTTCGGGGCCGGCATCGAGGAGGTGGCTCAGGGGCCATTCAATCGCCAGTCGAAATGCGATGATGACCAGTCCTGTCACCAGGCCGGATAGTACGCCGAGCAGGGCGAATTGAGGCACTGAATCGATTGATGCCAGGCGACGACGAAATGTCTTGATGGATATGCGGGGCAGATACTTCATTTGTCGCAGGCTAACCTTTGTTTCGAGATTTTGTTACGGGATAGAGCGCATACAGGATTATCTGGCGGCGTCCGGGCGTGGAATCAGGGTCATCATGATTTGAAAGTTTGAGTTTAGCGAATTGTGCTAAGCTATACGGCCCATTTTGTCAGTATTATCCGGCAGTTATGGCAGCGGTAAGAGGCAGCAAACAACATCAAATGGTCGTTGTTCCACATCGGCCCATGTATAAAGCCATGATATTCATGACTTTTCTGGTTGCGTTGGGCGCATTCAGCTGGCTGACGTATCAATACGGAAAGAATCAGGGGCTGGCGCTTAAGGTTGAGGTCGTTAGAGAGAAAGATCTGATCAGCAAACAGTTGGCTGACGCGCAGAAGCTTGTATCGGGTATGCGTCAGGAAATTGCAGATTTGCAGGTCGGTGGAGAAATTGATGACAAGGCCAACGAAGAGGTTCGCCTGACCATAGAACAACTGCAGGAGCAGATTGCGCAGCTCAATGAAGAAATCAGTTTCTATAAAGGCGTCATGCTGCCCAATGTGGCCGACAAGGGTCTGCGAATAGAGAGATTGAACGTTAGTTCGAATTCACCGGGTCGAGTAAAGTACTCGCTACTGCTGACTCAGGTGGTTGATAAGCACGATTTTGTCCAGGGCGGCGTTGAGATCTCGGTTGTCGGACAGCAGGGAGAGCTTGAGAAAAGCTTCTCTCTCAGTGAGTTGGATACAGACAAAGAAAGCGCGATCAGGTTTCGGTTCCGGTACTTTCAAAACATCAACGGCGAGCTGATGTTGCCGGACGGATTTGAGCCGCGTGAAGTGATGGTCGTTGCGCAATCGTCTGGGGCGAGAGGGCAACGCTTGGAAAAAACCTTTGACTGGTCGTTAAACGGCGGCTAGCTCGTCAGGAGAGAACAGATGTTTAAAAAGGATGGGCGCAGCGAATCAGGCATCACCTTGGTGGCGACCAACTGTGAGTTGGTGGGCGATGTTCACTTTAGTGATCAATTACTCGTTAACGGTGTCGTAAAAGGGAATATTTATGCGCAGGCGGGTTCCAAGGCGACGGTGACCGTCAGCGAAAAAGGTCGGGTGCGTGGAGAAATCTGTGTGCCGAATGTCATCGTGAATGGCAAGGTTTTCGGAGACATCCGCTCGGACAAACACATTGAACTGGCTGCGAAAGCAGAGGTAAAAGGCAATGTCTATTACCATCTCATAGAAATGGTTAAGGGATCGCGAGTTGATGGTCAATTGGTCCATCTTCAGGATGGTAAGCAAGAAGCGGCTGATACGAAACAGTCCCAGGCTGCTGAGACAGTCGATGAAGAAACCCCGGTCGCCGCGGTTGCCGCGGTCAGTAAATCCGGTAAAGCTTGAAACTAATCAGGGACATCCCCATCTAAGACACTATGGAAGCGAATACTTACGACCCAACATTAATGACTTTCTCGGATGCAGCGGCTAACAAGGTCAGATCGCTGGTAGACGAGGAAGAAAATGAGAATCTCAAGCTGCGCGTCTTCGTCACCGGAGGAGGCTGTTCCGGGTTTGAATACGGGTTCACCTTTGACGAGGATATGGAAGACGATGATACCCAGATCGAGAAACAGGGCGTCGCGTTACTCATTGATCCTCTGAGCTACCAATATCTCGCGGGTTCTGTCATTGACTACAAAGAAGACCTTCAGGGGTCGCGTTTTGTGGTGACCAATCCAAGTGCTGTAACCACCTGCGGTTGTGGGAACTCCTTCTCGATCTGACTGAGTTGAAAGTACGCGGGCCCAGGCCCTGCTTAGCCTTCTGAAGGATCGTTCAGCTGGGAAGAATTCGCCAGGGCTCGTCCGGTAAGGGATTCCAGTTGTGCCAGAACGGGCGCGATGGAGTTCTTGAAGCGGTGAAGCTCGTCGTTTGGAATAGGTAACGCCTTCGGTAACTGCACGGTTCGAGGGTTACGATGGACACCGTTCACGAGAAACTCGTAGTGCAGGTGCGGCGCCGTCGCCCATCCTGTTGCCCCGACATAACCAATAACCTGTCCCTGTTTCACTTTCTTGCCCGGCTTGATGTTTCTGGCGAACGCGGAGAGATGCAGATATTTGGTGGTGTACTGTTCCCCGTGCTGGATCACGACATACTTACCTGACGCTTCATTCTGTCGTCGAATTGAAATCTTGCCATCGCCGGAAGCAATCACTGGTGTTCCTTTGCGCGCAGCATAATCGATACCTCGGTGAGGCATAACGCGCTTGTGAATGGGATGCAGTCTGCGGAGGTTGAAGGACGAGCTCACGTGGCTGAAGTGCACGGGGTCTCTGATGAATGCTTTACGTAAGCTAAGACCGTCGGGCGTGTAATAGTCGTCCCGACCGGTGAGATCAGTGTACCGAATCGCCTCGTGCTTCTTGCCCATGTTCTGAAACGCCGCAGCGATCACATCCCCTTCCTTGACCATTTCACCATCAACGAAAATCTGTTCGTACATCAAGGTGAAGTGATCACCTTCGCGAAGATCAAGGGCGAAACTGATATCCCACTGGAAGATGTTCGCGAGTTTCATGATGACGTTATCACTGAGTCCAGCGGCTTTCCCGGCGTGGTAGAGCGAAGGCTTGTCTTTGGTGATACGGGCATTGGTATAGGCGATGATCGTTTCCGGGGTCGCTGATTGCCAGGCAGCCTGGAAGCCGTTTTCCTGTCGCTGCACGACCAGTGTATCGAAAGCGTTTTGCTCGAACTTAATCGATTGCAGCTTTCCAGTTGCACCTATCTGGAACGCCAGGGTCTGACCGGGCAGGATTTTCTTGAGTACCGCGACTGTTTTTCCGAGTGCCAGGATGTGATGTAGATCCCGTGCAGATAAATCATGCCGCTTGAAGATCAGCGCCAGGTTATCGCCAGGCTTAACCGTGACTTCGAGCCATTTGCTTGTATTGGCGCTCAGCGTTGCCGGCTCTGCCCGCCGCTCTATCTCGGCTTTGACATCGGTTGGTTCGATCTCAGCGGATTGATCCGGCTCCGGAAGTCGCAGATCGAGAGATACCGGTAGCGCCCTTTGGGCAGGCCCCTCTTTGGCGGGCAATGCAGTGATGACGATGACCAATGTGCAGGCCAGCAGGAGAGCCGCGCCAAGATGTGTTCGTGGATAGGATTTCATAAAAGCAGGCAGCTAAACCGAATAGTTGTGAATTCATGTGAAAAACTGGCGGTAACTATATAAAAAATATACAAAAAATGAAAGATTCTTGGCCCGTAGTCCTGGGATCTGTTGTGCGAGCTTCTGGCTGTCGCCTTCCTGCCGCCTCACATGCTTGTATTTGGTCACGAATCCGGTAAGTTGCGGCCTCACCAGTTAGCGCGCCGCGCTGAATCCAGGCCACCAAATCGAAGTGAAAGTTAAATGAGTATTGTCAGTCAGCTAAACGAATTAGGACTTGTTGCGCAGGTGAGCGCGGACAGTGAGTTGGATGAGCATCTGAGTACCGGCGTAAGGACAGTTTATTGTGGTTTTGACCCTACCGCAGACAGTCTTCACATCGGGAACCTGGTGCCTTTGCTGGCATTGCGGCGATTTCAGCTGGCCGGACACAGACCATTACTGCTGGTTGGTGGTGCCACGGGCATGATCGGTGATCCCGGTGGGCGTGACAGCGAGCGAGAGTTGCAATCCGCTGACGTGGTTGCAAGGCAATTAGCCAGAATTCGAGACCAGGCCCGGCAGTTTCTAGATTTCGATTGCGGTGAGAACTCGGCTGTTGTCGTTAACAATATGGATTGGACGCAAGGCCTCTCGGTCATTGATTACTTGCGTGATATCGGCAAACACTTCAGCGTTAACACCATGATTCAAAAGGAATCTGTTCGTCGCCGAATTGAAGACGAAACCCAGGGCATCAGTTACACCGAGTTCAGTTACATGATTTTGCAGTCCTATGATTTTGTTGTGCTGAACAGAGACTATGGCTGCACCATTCAGATGGGTGGCAGTGATCAATGGGGAAACATCACCGCGGGAATCGATCTCATTCACCGCATGGCGCGCAAGCAGGCCTATGCAATCACCTACCCGTTGATAACCAAGTCTGATGGTACGAAGTTTGGCAAGAGCTCTGGTGGTGCTATCTGGCTTGATCCGGAAATGACGTCACCCTTCAGTTTTTATCAGTTCTGGCGTAATACCGCTGATGCGGACGTGTTGCACTACCTGCGCGTGTTTTCTTTCCTGGAACCGTCACGGTTGGCGGAGCTTGAGCGGGCCCACGAGCAAGATCCCGGGCAACGAGCGGCTCAAATAGCCCTGGCGCAGGATATTACCCGGATGGTGCATGGAGACGCCGGGCTCGAAGCTGCGCAAAGAATTACCGATGCGTTGTTTGCGAACCGCCTGACAGAGCTTACAGCGGAAGACCTTGAGCAACTGGCACAGGATGGAATGGCCAGTTCCCGGTCGACAGGGGAGCCTGCTCTGGCGGAGGTGCTGGTGGAGGCTGGCCTCGCAAAAACGCCACGAGGTGAGGTGACGCTCGGACAGGCACGCAAGCTCATTGCGGGCAATGGTGTTTCCGTGAACGGCGAAAAAATCACTGATATTGAAATGACGTTAAAACAAGGTGAGGCGTTGCACGGCAAATTTTTTATTGTTCAAAAGGGCAAGAAGAACCATCACCTCGTGCTGCTGGATCACTAGCGCTTGGCTCGTGGCACCGGCTGTGCGGCATCCCGACGAGATCCTGGGCTGATTTCGGTACGAGATATGTTTGCGATTGGCAACAAAAAAGGGCATCCAATTGGATGCCCTTTTTTGATTGGTGGAGCCAGGCGGGATCGAACCGCCGACCTCCTGCGTGCAAGGCAGGCGCTCTCCCAGCTGAGCTATGGCCCCAAAACTTTCTTTGCCTGTGAATGCTGAGTACACAAGCGGTCTGGGTGGACAAATCGGACCGACGCTTCGGACACCGACCTCATCCTTGCCCCGTTACACCATAACCTGGCTGCGCCAGCTTATGGTGGGTCTGGGTGGATTGATCGGACCGACGCTTCGGACACCGACCTCATCCTTGTCCCGTTACACCATAACCTGGCTGCGCCAGCTTATGGTGGGTCTGGGTGGATTGATCGGACCGACGCTTCGGACACCGACCTCATCCTTGTCCCGTTACACCATAACCTGGCTGCGCCAGCTTATGGTGGGTCTGGGTGGATTTGAACCACCGACCTCACCCTTATCAGGGGTGCGCTCTAACCAACTGAGCTACAGACCCGGCGGCCGGAACAGATGCTACGCATCTGGCCGAGGGCGCGTATTATACGCACAGCAAAACTATTTACAAACGACCTGAATGATAAAGAGTACTCACCCTGATTTAGAGAGATTGGCTGGCGGCGGTTCGGTGCCGGTCAGCCCTGATTTGATCGCGTTTTTGGAAGAAGCGGGCGTTCCTTTCGAGCATGGTTCAGCGCTGGTCTCGCTCTCGCCAGGGCTTGAATTGCTCGATGCTGAGCAGATTTATCGACAACTTTCGCAGTCACTGGATCAGGATCTGAGTGAAAACTTCACGCTCGAAATTCACCGTGTGATCGGATCGACCAACGATGTAGCTTTGCGGCGCCTGGTTGAGCAGCCGGATAGGGCGTTTATTTGCACCGCTGAAATGCAGACTGCAGGTCGAGGGCGACGCGGTAGGCACTGGGTGAGTCCGTTTGGAAAAAACATCTACCTCAGTTACGGCACGAGCTTTGATCTCGACCTGGCCGAACTTGGTGGTTTATCGATCGTCGTCGGCATGCAGGTCGTTGACGCCTTGCGTGAAATGGGGCTCATTCAGGTCGGCTTGAAGTGGCCCAACGACATCCTGCTCGATAACGGTAAGCTTGGAGGCATTCTTGTAGAGCTGAAGCGACTGCCCGGTAATCGCGTCGGTGTCGTGGCAGGGGTGGGTATCAACCTCTCTATTTCGACGCATGAAGCGCGGCAGATTGATCAGCCCTGGTCAGCAGCAGAGGGATACCAAAAGATATCCAGGAACGCATTACTCGTATCGATGAGTAGCCGCATGATCAGCGCTTTTGAAGTTTTCAAAAACGAGGGTTTTGCGGCGTTCATGCCATATTGGTCTTCATACAACCTGTTCTCCGGTTCACCAATATCTGTGTTTCGGGGTGAGGCGGTGTTCGAAGGATTAGATGCAGGTATCGATGCGGAAGGTAACTTGCTGGTGGCGACTCCCTCTGGAGTTCAAGCCCACAATTCAGGCGAAGTCAGCATGAGAGCGAAGCGTTAGAATGCGGCTGATTTTCTTGTCCCTGCTCGTGTTCAATCTGCTTTTACTGGCCTGGTACACCTGGCCGGACGATAGCACTGCAGACCAACGACCGCTTGATAATGCCTCAGGGGTCAAGCAACTGCTGCTGCTTGCTGAGCGTGGTGGCGAGGACGACAGGCAAATCGAGTTGACGCAAGTGCTGGGCAATCCGGTTGCGCTGTCCGCTGAGCCTGATTCGACGCTTACAACGCCGGCATGTCTGGGTGTTGGGCCGATCGAGGATATGAATGCAGCGCAGGATATCGCAGAACGACTTAATAGCATTGGTGCTTCGGTATCGCTGGAGGCGCGGGATACGCCTACCGGAGAGCTGGATCACCGCCTGGTCATGGGTCCGTTGAACTCCCTGCAGGAGTCCTTTCGACGGTTGCGAGAACTCAGGGCCAGGGAAATCGATAGTTATGTCATTACAGAAGGTGAAGACGCGCAAAGCATTTCCCTCGGCGTATTTTCGACCCTAGCGAGTGCTGAGTCGTATCAACAAGAACTTGCCGGGATGGGATACCAGGCGCGCATCAAAGAGATCCAGCGGGTTTCTCGAGGTTATTGGGTCATTAGTGATGAGCCGGCCCTGGAAAACGTGATCTCAGATGAGCTTGCAAAGACCGATAACGAGACATCTTTGATAAAAACCCAATGTTCGCGTTGATCGTGGCTAGACAATCGCATAAAATCGCGTCGCTCTTGAGGTGGGCTGAAAGGCTTTTTGTCTGGTTCGCTGTAAGTCATTGATAAAATAGAATTTAGTTATTGCCGCTATAGCTCAGTTGGTAGAGCAACTGATTTGTAATCAGTAGGTCCCGAGTTCGACTCTTGGTGGCGGCACCAACAATCTTCCGGAGAAGTGACCCGGAAGCTGGCACTGGCCCGAGAAGATGGCAGTGTGTTCCGGAAAGGAATAGTTCTAAAGCACCCAGACAGGGTGCTTTTTTTGTATTCAGGTTTCTGGACAGGGAATTGAGGAATGGCGTCAGCTATTCGGCGCAAGCCCTCGGAATATCATGACTTTCGGCAAATTTAGTTTGACAAGCACTAGACTCGTAGGCAGAATCTAGCGCCTCTTTTTGGGAGGGGTTCCCGAGCGGCCAAAGGGATCAGACTGTAAATCTGACGCGTAAGCTTCGGTGGTTCGAATCCACCCCCCTCCACCAAGGTGGGCTGGATAGATCGTACGATTTTTGCGCGCCGGGAAGTGCAAATTTTGATAGCCCAGGCGAGCGAACGGGTGTTCGGGAAAGGTGTTCGATCAAGGCAAGAATTAGCGAAATTGGCGGGTATAGTTCAACGGTAGAACCTCAGCCTTCCAAGCTGATGATGCGAGTTCGATCCTCGCTACCCGCTCCAAGGACTTCGATCGCGAAGGAGATAAAGTTAGCGCTCATATAGCTCAGTCGGTAGAGCACTTCCTTGGTAAGGAAGAGGTCACCGGTTCAAATCCGGTTATGAGCTCCATCATCAATCGGCGAATACTGAGTGTTCATTTCAATTCAGGTGTCAATGTAAGGAGAGGACTGAGATGTCCAAAGAGAAGTTTGAGCGGACGAAACCGCACGTAAACGTAGGAACAATTGGTCACGTAGACCATGGTAAGACGACGCTGACGGCGGCGATTACAAAGGTTGCCGCAGAGGCCTATGGCGGTGAATTTCAGGCGTTTGACCAGATTGATAACGCCCCGGAAGAACGGGAGCGCGGTATTACGATTGCGACGTCTCACGTTGAGTACGATTCGCCAGATCGCCATTACGCGCACGTGGACTGTCCGGGTCACGCTGACTATGTGAAGAACATGATCACGGGTGCGGCGCAGATGGACGGTGCGATTCTGGTTTGCTCTGCTGCTGATGGCCCCATGCCACAGACGCGCGAGCACATTCTGCTGTCAAAGCAGGTTGGTGTGCCTTACATCGTCGTGTTCCTGAACAAGGCGGACATGGTAGACGATGAAGAGCTGATCGAACTGGTTGAGATGGAAGTACGAGAACTGCTTGACCAGTATGATTTTCCGGGTGATGACACGCCAATTATTATTGGTAGTGCGCTGAAGGCTTTGGAAGGTGACACGTCAGACATTGGTGCCCCAGCGGTGCAGAAGCTGATTGAGACGCTGGACGAGTACATTCCGGAGCCGGAGCGAGCGATTGATCAGCCGTTTCTGATGCCGATAGAAGATGTGTTTTCGATCTCAGGTCGAGGCACGGTTGTGACGGGTCGAATTGGTCGCGGCATCATCAAGGTCGGTGACGAGATCGAGATTGTAGGTATTCGTGATACGCAGACGACGACCTGTACGGGCGTTGAGATGTTCCGCAAGCTGCTTGACGAAGGTCGAGCGGGCGAGAACGTTGGTGTGCTGCTACGAGGCACCAAGCGAGAAGACGTAGAACGTGGTCAGGTACTGGCGGTACCGGGCTCGATTACGCCGCACACGCAGTTTGAAGGTGAGGTTTACGTTTTGTCGAAAGACGAAGGTGGTCGTCACACGCCATTTTTCAAGGGTTACAAGCCACAGTTTTTCTTTGAAACGACAGATGTCACGGGATCTTGTGAGTTGCCAGAAGGCACAGAGATGGTGATGCCTGGAGACAACGTCACGATGGCGGTTGAGTTGATTGCGCCGATTGCGATGGAAGAAGGGCAGCGCTTTGCTATCCGCGAGGGTGGCCGAACAGTTGGCGCCGGTGTTGTCACCAAGATCTCCGGCTAAGGCGAACTAAAAGGCACTCACTCAAGAGGTTCTAGGCCAGTAGCTCAATTGGCAGAGCGGCGGTCTCCAAAACCGCAGGTTGGGGGTTCGATTCCCTCCTGGCCTGCCAGAGCTACTGGATAACGGCATGAGCACGAAAGCGGAAACAGGCGAATATCAGCTGGACAGTCTGAAATGGCTGGTCGTCGTGGCAATTATAGCGGGTGGCGTGTATGCCAACTCCTACTATGCTGCCATCGAGCCGCTGTTCCGAGCTTTAGCAGGTGTCGTCATTGCCGCCGCTGCTGTTGCTGTGGCGCTCCAGACTGAGAAAGGTGCATTTGTGTGGGAGCTCGCGAAAGAAGCGCGAGTTGAAGTCAGAAAAGTCGTTTGGCCTTCGAGCCAGGAGACAACACAGACGACGCTCATTGTTGTTGCTGTCGTTATCGTGGTTGCATTGATCCTCTGGGGGCTGGATTCAGTCTTTAGCTGGGGCGTTGCAACCGCCATTGGTTAGGAGATAAAGGTGACTAAACGCTGGTACGTTGTGCATGCCTACTCGGGTTACGAGAAGCAGGTTATGCGTGCTTTGCAGGAGCGGATCGACTTGTCTTCTTTCCAGGAAAAATTTGGCGAAGTCATTGTGCCCTCTGAAGAAGTTGTTGAGATGCGAGCTGGCAAGAAACGTCGCAGCGAGCGTAAGTTTTTCCCTGGTTACGTGCTGGTAGAGATGGAGCTGGATGACGATACCTGGCATCTGGTGAAGGAAACGCCACGCGTCATGGGCTTTATTGGCGGTAAGGCGGATCAACCTGCGCCAATCAGTGATGCTGAGGCCGCTGCGATCCTGCAACGTGTTCAGGCGGGTACTGAGCAGGCCACGCCGAAGACTGTTTTTGAACCCGGAGAGCTGGTTCGTGTCATAGATGGACCGTTTAACGATTTTAACGGTGTTGTTGAAGAGGTTAATTACGAGAAGAACCGCTTGCATGTGGCGGTAACTATCTTCGGACGTTCTACCCCGGTCGAGCTCGATTTCGGTCAGGTAGAGAAAGGTTAGAGCGATTTCGGTCAGACCGTTTTAAGGCTGATCAAACTTAATCTGACAGCAACTGTAGCCGGAAGCTGTCATTTACGGGGAGCGGAACCTGGTGTTACCAGGCTCGCGTTTGAACCCACAGGAGAAAATCATGGCTAAGAAAATTGATGCCTATATCAAGCTGCAGGTCCCTGCAGGTTCGGCAAACCCAAGTCCGCCCGTTGGTCCTGCCCTGGGTCAGCATGGCGTAAACATCATGGAATTCTGTAAAGCGTTCAATGCAGAGACGCAATCGCTTGAGGCAGGCATGCCGGTTCCGGTGGTTATCACGGTTTACAGTGATAAGAGTTTCACTTTCATCAAGAAGACGCCGCCCGCATCAATTCTCCTGAAGAAAGCTGCAGGCCTGGACAAGGGCAGCCCCGAGCCTCACGTTAACAAGGTTGGCAAGGTGACACGGGCGCAGTTGGAAGAAATCGCAACGACTAAGAATCCTGACCTCACGGCCAAGGATATGGACGCTGCAGTTCGCACCATCGCGGGCAGCGCGCGTTCGATGGGTATTGAAACAGAGGGAGTTGTGTAATGGCCAAGTTGTCGAAAAGAGCCAAGGCCTTTAGAGAAAAGGTCGAAGAAGGCAAGTTTTACGCAATTGATGAGGCCGTCTCTTTATTGAGTGACCTCTCTGCGGTCAAGTTTACAGAATCTTTTGATATCAGCATTAATCTTGGTGTTGACCCCAAGAAGTCAGATCAGGTTGTTCGCGGCGCTACCGTATTGCCGAACGGCACAGGAAAAGACGTTCGCGTAGCCGTTTTTGCGCAGGGCGACAAAGCAGACGAGGCAAGTGCAGCTGGCGCAGATATCGTCGGTATGGATGACCTTGCGGATTCTGTTAAGGGCGGTGAGCTTAACTTCGACGTTGTGATTGCGACCCCTGACAGCATGCGAGTTGTTGGCCAGTTAGGGCAAATACTTGGTCCAAGAGGCCTGATGCCAAACCCACGCTTGGGCACGGTAACGATGGATGTTGGTGAAGCCGTAAGAAACGCCAAAGCCGGTCAGGTGCGTTTTAGAACTGATAAGAACGGCATCGTTCACGGAGGCATTGGCAAGGTTGGTTTTGAGCCAACAGCTATTAAAGAAAACCTGGAAGCGCTGATCGCTGATTTGAAAAAAGCGAAACCAGCTTCCGCAAAAGGCACGTACCTGAAGAAAGTTGTTCTATCAACAACGATGGGTGCGGGCATTCCGATTGATCAGACCTCCCTCGACGTATAGGACAGGGGCGTCAACGAAAGACTTTGGGGTTCTGGTGTCAATTTGAGCCGAACTCGTCAAAGACCGCAGGCCCCTGACCTTGACGGAAAGGGTTAATTTCTACGGAAGCCTGCGCAGACGGTGGACCCGATTCAGAATTTTGAATCTATCGCCGTAAGTAGCGCTGCACCGATGAACAGATGGTTGCAGTTTTTTTTAACGAGTCTTTTTACGTTATGTAAAGGCTAAGGAGTCAAACACTCATGCCAATAGGACTTAAAGAAAAGCAGGCGATTGTTGCAGAAGTGAACGAGACTGCCAGCCAGGCGCTTTCTGCTGTAATGGCGGACTACCGGGGTGTATCGGTAGACGACATGACAGCACTAAGAAAGCAGGCCAGAGAGGCTGGTGTACAGGTTCGAGTCATTCGCAATACGTTGGCCAAGCGAGCTTTTGAAGGTACAGATTTTGAGTGCCTTAATGAAGCGATGCTAGGACCCAACATTCTCGCTTTCTCGCTGGAGGATCCTGGTGCAGGTGCGCGGGTTTTCAAAGACTTTGCGAAAGCAAATGATGACTTTGAAATCAAGGCACTTTCTGTTGGTGGCAAATTGCTGCCCGCAGAACAGATTGACGCACTGGCGAAACTGCCGACACGCGATGAAGCGATTTCACTGCTGATGGCTGTTATGCAGGCACCGGTTACCAAGCTTGTAAGAACATTGAACGATGTTCCAGGCAAGGTGACACGCGTTGTTGCTGCAGTTCGGGATCAGAAGCAAGAAGAAGCTGCTTAAACTTACTATTAGGAGATAGGACAGATGTCATTATCTAAAGACGATATTTTAAACGCAATTGCAGAGATGAGCGTCATGGACGTTGTTGAGCTTGTCGAAGCAATGGAAGAGAAATTTGGTGTATCTGCCGCGGCTGCTGTCGCAGCGGCACCTGCAGCAGCTGGTGGCGGTGACGCTGCTGGTGGCGCAGAAGAAAAAGACGAGTTCGAAGTTGTTATTACTTCAGCCGGTGAAAAGAAGGTCAACGCAATCAAGGTTGTCCGGGCAGTCACAGGTCTTGGCTTGAAAGAAGCCAAAGCACTTGTCGATGAGGCGCCATCCACAGTTAAGGAAGGTGTCACCAAAGACGAAGCAGAAGACATCAAGAAGCAACTTGAGGAAGCAGGCGCGTCTGTTGAGCTCAAGTAATCCAGGAATTTTTATCCTGGAATCAGGTACAAGAGGCTGGCAGTGCTTGTTTGCGCTGCCTGGCCTTTTTGCGTCTGAAAAAGAAAATCAGGGATTGGCATAGCCCGGTCCCAAATTAACCAGCGTGGAGGCGTTAATGGCCTATTCTTACACTGAGAAAAAACGAATCCGGAAAGACTTCGGCAAGCTGCCGCAGGTCATGGATATTCCTTACCTGCTAGCGATACAGGTTGAGTCATATAAGGAATTCATGCAGGACAAAACAACACCTGCAGAACGGTTCAACAAGGGGCTGCATGCCGCTTTTCAGTCAGTATTTCCGATCGTCAGTTATTCCGGAAATGCCTCTCTGGAGTATGTCAGTTACCGGCTCGGTAAACCGCCTTTCGATGTGAAAGAGTGTCAGCTTCGCAGCGTGACTTATGCCGTCCCGCTGCGCGTTAAAGTTCGCCTGGTTATTTACGATAAAGATTCATCGAACAAGGCCATCAAGGACATTAAAGAACAGGAAGTCTACATGGGCGAGATTCCGCTCATGACGGACAACGGTACTTTTGTCATCAATGGTATTGAGCGTGTTGTTGTCTCCCAGTTGCACCGGTCACCCGGGGTATTCTTCGACCATGACAAGGGTAAGACGCACTCATCAGGGAAGCTGCTTTACTCTGCACGGGTAATCCCGATGCGAGGTTCCTGGCTCGACTTTGAGTTTGATCCCAAAGACGCGCTGTTCGTTAGAATCGACCGTCGAAGGAAGCTGCCTGCGACCGTGCTGCTGAGAGCCTTGGAATACAGTTCCCAGGAAATCCTGGAAATGTTTTTCGATACGGACAACTTTGAAGTCACCGAAGAGTCCTATTCTCTGGAGCTCATTGCTGGCCGTCTTCGCGGTGAAACAGCCCGATTCGACATTGTCGACAAGAAGGGCAACATTATTGTTGAAGAAAGCAGTCGTATCACGGCTCGTCACATTCGCGAAATGGAGCAAGCAGGTCTTGCACGACTTGATTGCCCGTCTGAATACGTCTGTGGGCATGTGCTTGCTGAAGACATCATTGATGAGGAAACCGGCGAGATTGTTATTCCCTGTAATACAACGATTACAGAGGAAGTGCTGGACAGCATGTCAGAAGCTGGTGTCACTGCCTTTAGAACCATTTACACAAACGACCTTGATTGCGGGCCGTTCATCTCTGACACGCTGAACGTCGATCCAACCAGTAACCGCCTTGAAGCGCTGGTGGAAATTTACCGCATGATGCGCCCTGGCGAGCCGCCCACCAAAGAAGCGGCAGAGAACCTGTTTACGAATCTGTTCTTCTCGTCAGAAAGATATGACCTTACAGCGGTTGGCCGAATGAAGTTCAACCGACGTCTTGGCCGTGAAGAGGAAGTTGGAGAAGGCACCCTCTCGAACGAAGACATCATCGAAGTCATGAAATGTCTGATCAATATCCGCAACGGTAAAGACACCGTAGATGATATTGACCATCTCGGTAATCGTCGGGTTCGTTCAGTCGGAGAGATGGCAGAAAATGCCTTCCGTCTTGGCTTGATCCGGGTGGAACGTGCGGTGAAAGAGCGGTTGTCTCTTGCAGAATCTGAAGGGCTCATGCCTCAGGATCTGATTAACGCCAAGCCCGTCGCCGCGGCAGTAAAAGAATATTTTGGTTCTGCACAGCTGTCGCAGTTTATGGATCAGAATAACCCGTTGTCAGAAGTTACTCACAAGCGACGGGTCTCAGCATTAGGCCCAGGCGGTCTGACGAGGGAGCGCGCTGGTTTTGAGGTGCGGGACGTTCACCCGACTCACTACGGCCGTGTTTGCCCGATTGAAACACCGGAAGGCCCGAACATTGGTCTGATTAACTCGCTGGCAACCTATGCCAGGACCAATGAGTACGGTTTCCTGGAAAGCCCCTACCGCAAGGTGGTGGATGGTCAGGCGACCGATGAAATTGAATATCTCTCAGCGATTGTCGAAGCAGACTATGTGATTGCCCAGGCCAGTTCCGAGCTGGATAGCACAGGCAGACTGGTCGAAGACCTCGTTGACACGCGTCATCAGGGTGAGTTCACCAAGACGCCGCGAGAGTCAGTGAACTTTATGGACGTATCACCTCAGCAGGTGGTTTCGGTCGCAGCATCTCTGATTCCTTTCCTGGAACACGACGATGCCAACCGGGCGCTGATGGGATCCAACATGCAGCGTCAGGCAGTGCCAACACTGCGTTCCGAAAAACCGCTGGTTGGTACTGGTATGGAGCGCACAGTCGCCAGAGATTCTGGGGTCTGTGTTGTTGCCAGACGTGGTGGAGTTATTGAAACCGTTGATGCCGGCCGTATTGTGATTCGCGTTAACGATGCTGAAACTGAAAGCGGTGAAGCAGGTGTTGATATCTACAACCTGACCAAGTACACCCGATCAAACCAGAATACTTGTATCAATCAAAAGCCGCTGGTTCGTGAGGGAGATGTTGTCGCCAAAGCGGACATCCTGGCTGATGGTCCTTCCATTGATATCGGGGAGCTGGCATTGGGTCAGAATATCCGTATCGCCTTTATGACCTGGAATGGTTACAACTTCGAGGACTCGATTCTGATCTCCGAACGAGTTGTGAAGGAAGATCGGTTCACAACGATTCATATTCAGGAACTCACCTGTATTGCCAGAGACACGAAGCTGGGTTCTGAAGAAATCACCTGCGACATTCCAAATGTCGGCGAGGGTGCGCTGTCCAAGCTGGATGAGTCAGGCATTGTTTACATCGGTGCAGAGGTTGATCCCGGCGATATTCTTGTGGGTAAGGTCACACCGAAAGGTGAGACCCAGCTGACACCGGAAGAAAAGCTGCTTCGAGCCATTTTTGGTGAGAAAGCCTCGGACGTAAAAGATACCTCGTTGCGAGTACCCAGCAGTTACAGCGGTACTGTTATTGACGTCCAGGTCTTCACGCGGGATGGCATCGAGAAGGACAAGCGCGCGCTGGACATTGAGCGTGCAGCCCTGGACGAGGTCCGCAAGAACATCGATGAAGAGTACCGCATTGTTGAGACAGCGACTTTCGAACGGTTGACAGGTTCGCTGACGAATCAGAAAGCTGTTGCAGGTCCCAACCTGAAGAAAGGGGACAAAGTCACAGGGGAATTTCTTGCTGGACTTGAGCCCGCAGACTTTTTCAAACTGCGAATGGAAAAAGACAGCTTGAACGAGTTGCTTGAGCAAGCTGATTTGCGATTGAAAGAACGTCGCAAGGATCTTGATGAGCGGTTCGAAGAAAGCAAGCGCAAGCTTGAAACCGGTGATGATCTGGCGCCAGGTGTTCTCAAGATTGTTAAAGTTTATCTGGCGGTCAAACGACGTATTCAGCCAGGCGACAAAATGGCAGGGCGACACGGTAACAAGGGCGTCATCTCTGTGATCAAGCCAGTCGAAGATATGCCGTTTGATGAGAATGGCGAGCCTGTCGATATCGTCTTGAACCCCCTGGGGGTTCCCAAGCGAATGAACGTTGGTCAGATTCTGGAGACTCACCTTGGCTGGGCTGCGCATGGTCTTGGTATCAAGATCGGCAAGATGCTTGATTCACAGCGCGATGCGGCTGAAATCAAGGACTTCCTCGACAAGATCTATAATCAGAGTGGTCGTACTGAAAATCTCGACGAGTTTTCAGAGCCCGAGCTGCTTGAAATGGCAGATAACCTGCGCAGCGGTGTCCCAATGGCAACGAACGTCTTCGACGGTGCCTCTGAGGAAGAAATCAAGGTCATGCTGGATCTGGCGGACCTGCCGACAGATGGTCAGTGCGTCCTCTATGACGGTTGTACAGGTGAGCAATTTGATCGCCCTGTTACAGTGGGTTACATGTACATGCTTAAACTCAATCACCTGGTTGACGATAAAATGCATGCAAGATCGACTGGATCGTACAGTCTTGTGACGCAGCAGCCGTTAGGTGGTAAAGCACAGTTTGGCGGTCAGCGTTTTGGTGAAATGGAAGTTTGGGCACTTGAAGCATATGGTGCGGCGTACACGTTGCAGGAAATGCTGACGGTTAAGTCAGATGATGTTCACGGTAGAACCCGGATGTACAAGAACATTGTCGACGGCGATCACCGTATGGAACCCGGTATGCCGGAGTCATTCAATGTATTGGTTAAGGAAATCCGATCATTGGGCATCGATATCGAATTGGAGAACGATTGACCCGCTTGGGTCAACCAGAGGCCGCGAAAGCGAGCTGAAGGAACTCTGAACAAGATATCGACTGACAAAAATTTAGGAGAAAAGCCTTGAAAGATTTGCTCAACATACTGAAAGCACAAGGACAGTCAGAAGAGTTTGATTCCCTGCGGATCGGACTCGCTTCGCCTGATTTGATCCGTAGCTGGTCCTACGGAGAGGTGAAAAAGCCCGAAACGATCAACTATCGAACGTTTAAGCCGGAACGCGACGGCTTGTTCTGTGCCAAGATTTTTGGGCCGAACAAGGACTACGAATGTCTTTGCGGTAAATACAAACGCCTGAAGCATCGCGGCGTCATCTGTGAGAAGTGTGGCGTTGAAGTTGCTCTTGCGAAAGTTCGTCGTGAGCGAATGGGGCACATTGAACTTGCCAGCCCGGTTGCTCATATCTGGTTCCTCAAGTCGCTGCCATCACGTATTGGTCTGTTGATGGATATGACATTGCGCGATATAGAGCGGGTGTTGTACTTCGAGTCATTTGTTGTGATTGACCCTGGTCTGACCACGTTAGAAAAGCGTCAGCTGCTCACTGATGAGCAGTACTACGAAGCCCTGGAAGAATTTGGCGACGAATTTGACGCAAAAATGGGTGCCGAAGCGATTCAGGAGCTCATGGAAGATATGGATCTGGTGGATGATATCCAGACGATCCGCGAAGAACTTCCCCAGACGAACTCTGACACCAAGATCAAGAAGCTGACCAAGCGATTGAAATTGATGGAAGCTTTCGAAAAATCCGGCAACAAGCCGGAGTGGATGATTCTTAATGTCCTGCCGGTTCTGCCGCCAGACCTGCGTCCTCTGGTACCGCTTGAAGGTGGCCGTTTTGCGACGTCTGATCTGAACGATCTTTATCGCCGGGTTATTAACCGTAACAACCGTCTCAAGAGACTGCTGGATCTTTCCGCACCGGACATCATCGTTCGTAACGAAAAGCGAATGCTGCAGGAAGCTGTTGACGCTCTGCTTGATAACGGTCGTCGCGGTCGAGCCATTACCGGTACTAACAAACGTCCGCTCAAGTCCCTTGCCGATATGATTAAAGGTAAGCAGGGTCGTTTTCGTCAGAACCTTCTCGGTAAGCGTGTCGACTACTCCGGTCGATCGGTGATTGTTGTTGGTCCGACGCTTCGCCTGCATCAGTGTGGTCTTCCCAAGAAGATGGCACTTGAGTTATTTAAGCCCTTTATTTTTGGCAAGCTTGAAGCGCGTGGTCTAGCGACGACGATCAAAGCCGCCAAGAAAATGGTAGAGCGTGAAACGGCTGAAGTCTGGGACATCCTGGCGGAAGTTATCCGTGAGCACCCTGTGCTGCTTAACCGGGCCCCGACGCTTCACCGTCTTGGTATTCAGGCGTTTGAGCCTGTATTGATTGAAGGTAAGGCTATTCAGCTCCATCCGCTGGTGTGTACCGCGTACAACGCTGACTTCGACGGCGACCAGATGGCTGTGCACGTACCGCTTACGCTGGAAGCGCAGCTTGAAGCCCGCGCCTTGATGATGTCGACCAACAACGTTTTGCTGCCGGCGGACGGTGAGCCAATCATTGTGCCCTCGCAGGACGTAGTGCTTGGTGTCTACTGGATGACGCGCGAGCGGGTTAATGACAAAGGCGAAGGTATGGTCTTCGCTGACGTAGAAGAAGTCTCTCGAGCTTATCGGTCAGGCCAGGTAGGCCTCCAGGCTAGAGTCAAGGTTCGTGTAATTCAGCGTCTTATTAATGAAGATGGCGAGTTTGAAACCAAACGCGAAGTTTTGGAAACGACGGTTGGTCGTGCCTTGATTTTCGAGATAGTGCCCGACGGCATTGATTACGCGCACATCAATCAGACGATGGGTAACAAACACATCTCTCGATTGATCAACCTGTGTTATCGCTCGGTCGGTCTGAAAGAGACGGTCGTATTCTGTGACCAGCTGATGTACATGGGCTATGAATACTCAACCCGATCAGGTTCTTCAATCGGGGTTGAGGATTTTGTTATCCCGGATGAAAAGGCAACGATCATTGCAGAAGCGGAAGACGAAATTCGGGAAATCGAATCGCAGTTTGCTTCCGGTCTGGTGACGCAAGGTGAAAAGTACAACAAGGTGATCGACATCTGGACCCGTGCCAACGACATGGTAGGTGCGGCCATGATGGATACCCTCTCTAAAGAGGTGGTCAAGAACCGTGAAGGTGAGGACGAAGAGCAGATTTCCTTCAATAGTGTCTGGATGTACTCTGACTCAGGTGCTCGTGGTAGCCCCGCTCAGATCAGACAGCTCTCCGGTATGCGTGGTCTGATGACCAAACCGGATGGCAGCATTATTGAGACACCGATTACGGCGAACTTCCGTGAAGGTCTTTCAGTGATGCAGTACTTTATTTCGACTCACGGAGCGCGGAAAGGACTGGCGGACACGGCACTTAAGACGGCGAACTCCGGTTACCTTACACGTCGTCTGGTCGACGTTGCTCAGGATCTGGTTATCACTGAAATTGACTGCGGCACGGATGCAGGCATGCTGATGACTGCGGTTATCGAAGGTGGTGACGTGGTTGAGGCGCTGGGTAACCGCGTTCTTGGTCGTGTCATTATCGGCGATTTAGTGGGCGCTGATGGCGAGGTTGTCATTGAAAGCGGCACCATGATCGACGAAAAGCTGGTCGAGAAGGTCGAGTCCTCTGGTGTTGACGAAGTCCTCGTCAGAAGCCCGATCACCTGTGAAACCCGATATGGTATTTGTAGCAAATGTTACGGCCGTGACCTGGGTCGCGGGCATATCGTTAACATTGGTGAAGCAATTGGCGTTATCGCGGCGCAATCAATTGGTGAGCCAGGCACACAGCTTACGATGCGTACCTTCCACATTGGTGGTGCAGCCTCTCGAGCCACAGCCATTGATAACGTCCAGGTTAAGCACGCGGGCACAATCAAGCTGCATAACCTGAAAACTATTACCAAGACAAACGGCGAATTGGTTGCTGTGTCTCGCTCTGGTGAGATCGCGGTATCCGATGATGAGAGTGGTCGTGAGCGTGAGCGGTACAAGCTGCCATACGGCGCGGTACTCAAAAAGGGCGAAGGCGAGCATGTAGAGTCTGGCGAAATTGTAGCCAACTGGGATCCGCACACTCACCCGATTGTTACCGAGGTACAGGGTAAGGTTGTATTCGAAGGGATGGAAGAAGGTCTTACGATTCGTCGACAGACTGACGAACTCACTGGTTTGACCAGCATCTCGATTATTGATCCGAAGGATCGACCCAGCGCGGGCAAGGATACACGCCCAGCAGTACGTCTGGTTGATGACGAAGGTGAAAGTCTCCTGTTGGCAGGTACGGATGTACCCGCACACTACTTCATGGAAGCTAACGCCATTCTCAGTCTCGAAGATGGTGACCACATCGAAGCCGGTGACGTCATTGCTCGAATTCCTCAGGAAGGCTCCAAGACCCGTGATATCACAGGTGGTCTGCCGAGAGTTGCTGACCTCTTTGAAGCACGAAAGCCCAAAGATGCAGCGGTCCTTGCAGAAATCAGCGGTACTGTCAGCTTTGGCAAAGAGACCAAGGGCAAGCGCCGATTGGTCATTACGCCAGCGGACACCAGCATTCTGCCGGAAGGTTCAGATCACTATGAAGTGCTGATTCCAAAATGGCGGCATATGACAGTGTTCGAAGGTGAGCATGTCGAGAAGGGCGAGGTTGTTTCTGACGGACCGGAAAACCCCCATGACATTCTGCGACTGAAAGGTGTTGAAGCGCTGGCGAACTATATCGTCAAGGAAATTCAGGACGTCTACCGTTTGCAGGGTGTGGGCATTAACGACAAGCATATTGAAGTGATTGTCTGTCAAATGCTGCGCAAGATGGAAATTACGCTGCCCGGTGACTCCGGCATGATCAAAGGCGAGCAGGTTGAATTCAACAGGTTCCTTGAGACCAATGACGAGCTCAAAGCGCAGGGTAATGTTGAAGTTAAAGGTGAACGTGTGCTGCTGGGTATTACCAAGGCGGCGCTTGCAACTGAATCGTTTATCTCCGCAGCCTCTTTCCAGGAAACAACACGTGTCCTCACAGAAGCGGCGGTTACCGGTAAGCGCGATTATCTCCGCGGCTTGAAAGAAAATGTGATTGTTGGCCGATTGATCCCGGCGGGTACTGGCCTTGCTTACCATGAGGAGCGCAAGAAACGGCGTGATTCGGGTGGTGAAACGACGGTCAGCGTGAGCGACGTGGAACAGGCGCTGTCAGAAGCGTTTAACTCGTCAGAAGCCAGCTAAGGCTGGAGAACAGGCAGTCGTCGCCGCAAAAGCATTGCTTTTTGCGGTCGCGACTGTAGAATGCGGCCCTCGCGATGGCGGGGTACCGCCATTAACTTACGGAGCAAAGTCATATATGGCCAGAATCAACCAATTGGTTCGGAAGCCCAGAAGACGCAAAGTCGCCAAGAGCGACGTGCCTGCATTGCAGTCATGTCCCCAAAAGCGGGGTGTTTGTACCCGCGTATACACAACGACCCCGAAGAAGCCTAACTCGGCACTTCGAAAGGTTTGTCGTGTCAGGTTGACTAACGGTTACGAAGTCACTTCTTATATCGGCGGTGAGGGACATAACCTGCAAGAGCACTCTGTTGTACTGATTCGCGGCGGTCGAGTAAAAGACCTCCCAGGTGTGCGATACCATACGGTTCGCGGCACGCTGGACACCACTGGTGTCAGCGATCGAAAACAGGGTCGTTCCAAGTACGGCGCTAAGAAACCAAAAGCATAATCCGGTTTTAAGTACCTCAAGACCCGTTCGAACCGCTTGTCGGCTCGACCCGGTCCTAACTGAAGTCACCCCTCATCCCGAGCGAAGCCGAGGGATCTGGGAAAACCGAAAGACCCGTTCGAACCGCCTGTCGGCTCGACCCGGTTCTAACTAAAGCCACCCCTCATCCCGAGCGTAGTCGAGGGATCTGGGTAAATCGAAAGACCCGTTCGACTCGCCTGTCGGCTCGACCCGGTTCTAACTAAAGCCACCCCTCATCCCGAGCGTAGCCGAGGGATCTGGGAAAACTGAAAGACCCGTTCGACTCGCCTGTCGGCTCGCTCAGGGTCTAAGAAGTTTTAAGAAAATTTGCGTCGCAAATTTTCAAGAAACTTCTAAGAGTAAGGCCGGGCAGCATGCCCGATAAACCTGAAGAGGAAGTATCATGCCAAGAAGAAGAGTCCCACCAAAACGCGACATCCTGCCAGACCCGAAATTTGCGAATAAGACGCTCGCTAAATTCATGAACCACGTCATGGTCAGCGGTAAGAAGTCTGTTGCTGAAAAGATTGTTTACGGCGCGCTCGACAGAATTAAAGAGCGAGGCTCCGGCGATCCAATCGAAGTATTTGATGCCGCTCTGGAAGCGGTAGCCCCAGCGGTAGAAGTTAAATCCCGCCGTGTCGGTGGTGCAACCTATCAGGTACCCGTCGAAGTTCGCCCATCAAGGCGCGCCGCTTTGGCCATGCGCTGGTTGGTTGACTCCGCGCGTAACCGGGGCGAAAAGTCCATGTCACTTCGTCTTGCCGGTGAACTGATGGATGCCGCTGAAGGCCGTGGTGCTGCTGTACGTAAGCGTGAAGATACGCATCGTATGGCAGAAGCGAACCGAGCGTTCGCACACTACCGATTCTAGCTACCTGACCAGGTAGCGACACTACCGTGCCAAGAGAAACGCCAATCAAGCGATACCGTAATATCGGTATCGTTGCGCACGTTGATGCGGGTAAAACCACAACGACGGAACGTGTGCTTTTCTATACCGGTCTATCCCACAAGATCGGCGAAGTTCATGATGGTGCAGCCACCATGGACTGGATGGAGCAAGAGCAGGAGCGTGGCATCACCATCACTTCTGCAGCGACCACGACTTTCTGGCAAGGCACTCAGAAGCAGTTTGACCAGCATCGGGTGAATATCATTGATACCCCCGGGCACGTCGACTTCACGATTGAAGTAGAACGGTCACTCCGTGTGCTTGATGGTGCCGTCGTCGTATTCTGCGGCACCTCAGGCGTTGAGCCGCAATCAGAGACTGTTTGGCGCCAGGCTAACAAGTACGAAGTACCGCGCCTGGTGTTCGTCAACAAAATGGACCGTGCGGGTGCCGACTTCCTGCGCGTGGTTGCTCAGATCGAAGAGCGACTCGGGTCGACGCCGGTTTGTCTGCAGCTCGCCATCGGCGCTGAAGAGAACTTTCGTGGTGTTATCGATCTGGTCAAGATGAAGGCTATCTACTGGAACGAAGATGATCTTGGCCTGACTTTCGTCGAGGAAGACATCCCAGAAGATTTACAAGAACTGGCAGATGAGTATCGCGAGAAGTTGGTTGAGGCGGCGGCTGAAGCCGACGACGAGCTGATGGAAGCTTATCTTGAAGATGGTGAGCTAAGTAACGAAGAGATTAAGAAAGGCATCAGAACCAGAACGTTAGCGAACGAAATCGTGCCAGCACTCTGTGGTTCCGCTTTTAAGAACAAGGGTGTCCAGACGATGCTGGATGCGGTTATTGAATATCTGCCAGCGCCTGACGAAGTGAAAGCGATTAAAGGCTTTCTCGGGGACTCAGAAGAAGAAGCTGAACGTCGCGCAGACGATAACGAACCGTTCGCGGCGCTTGCCTTTAAGATCGCGACAGATTCATTTGTGGGTGCGCTGACATTTTTTCGAGTTTACTCCGGTGTCCTTAAAACCGGTGATTCCGTCTGGAACCCGATCAAAGGCAAGAAAGAACGAATCGGCCGGATGGTGCAAATGCATTCCAACGATCGAAAAGAGATTAAAGAAGTACGGGCTGGCGATATCGCCGCGGCGATCGGGCTCAAGCTGGCGACAACCGGTGACACGCTCTGTGACGAATCGAAGGCCATCACGCTGGAACGGATGGAATTTCCGGAGCCGGTCATTCATGTCGCCGTAGAGCCGCGCTCACAAGCCGACCAGGAAAAGATGGGGGTGGCGCTCAGCAAGCTGGCCGCTGAGGATCCGTCATTCCATGTTCGAACTGACGAGGAGTCGGGGCAGACCATTATCGGCGGCATGGGCGAGTTACATCTCGATATCATTGTTGATCGCATGAAGCGCGAGTTCAGCGTGGAAGCCAATATCGGTAAGCCGCAGGTTGCTTATCGGGAAACGATCCGAGGCTCAGTGGAATCCGAAGGCAAGTTTGTCAGACAAACCGGTGGCCGTGGTCAATACGGTCACGTCTGGCTGAAGATCGAGCCATTGGAAGGTGATGGCTACGAGTTTGTTGACGAAATCGTCGGAGGTTCTGTTCCCCGGGAATACATCGGTGCTGTCGATAAAGGGATTCAGGATCAACTGGCAAACGGCGTGGTCGCGGGATATCCGTTGCAGGGCGTCAAGGTAACACTGTTTGATGGCTCCTATCACGATGTTGATTCCAGTGAAGTTGCTTTCAAGGTTGCGGGGTCCATGGCGATGCGGTCAGGTGCACTTGATGCCGACCCTGTCCTGCTGGAGCCAGTGATGAATGTAGAAGTTGTGACCCCTGAAGATTATTACGGTGACATTATTGGCGATCTAAATCGACGTCGGGGTGTGGTTCAGGGAATGGAAGACGTACTTGCCGGCAAAGCCGTCAGGGCGGAAGTGCCACTGGCTGAAATGTTTGGTTATGCCACTGACATGCGATCAGCGACCCAGGGGCGAGCCACTTTTTCCATGGAGTTTGCGAAGTACAGCGAAGTACCAGATAACATCGCCGAAATGGTGATTAGTAAATAAATACCAACCGGTATCAATCAGTTACAAACGAGGTAGCACATGTCTAAAGAGAAGTTTGAGCGGACGAAACCGCACGTAAACGTAGGAACAATTGGTCACGTAGACCATGGTAAGACGACGCTGACGGCGGCGATAACAAAGGTTGCCGCAGAAGCCTATGGCGGTGAATTTCAGGCGTTTGACCAGATTGATAACGCCCCGGAAGAACGGGAGCGCGGTATTACGATTGCGACGTCTCACGTTGAGTACGATTCGCCAGATCGCCATTACGCGCACGTGGACTGTCCGGGTCACGCTGACTATGTGAAGAACATGATCACGGGTGCGGCGCAGATGGACGGTGCGATTCTGGTTTGCTCTGCTGCTGATGGCCCCATGCCACAGACGCGCGAGCACATTCTGCTGTCAAAGCAGGTTGGTGTGCCTTACATCGTCGTGTTCCTGAACAAGGCGGACATGGTAGACGATGAAGAGCTGATCGAACTGGTTGAGATGGAAGTACGAGAACTGCTTGACCAGTATGATTTTCCGGGTGATGACACGCCAATTATTATTGGTAGTGCGCTGAAGGCTTTGGAAGGTGACACGTCAGACATTGGTGCCCCAGCGGTGCAGGAGCTGATTGAGACGCTGGACGAGTACATTCCGGAGCCGGAGCGAGCGATTGATCAGCCGTTCCTGATGCCGATAGAAGATGTGTTTTCGATCTCAGGTCGAGGCACGGTTGTGACGGGCCGAATTGGTCGCGGCATCATCAAGGTTGGTGACGAGATCGAGATTGTAGGTATTCGTGATACGCAGACGACGACCTGTACTGGCGTTGAGATGTTCCGCAAGCTGCTTGACGAAGGTCGAGCGGGCGAGAACGTTGGTGTGCTGCTGCGAGGCACCAAGCGAGAAGACGTAGAACGTGGTCAGGTACTGGCGGTACCGGGCTCGATTACGCCGCACACGCAGTTTGAAGGTGAGGTTTACGTTTTGTCGAAAGACGAAGGTGGTCGTCACACGCCATTTTTCAAGGGTTACAAGCCTCAGTTTTTCTTTGAAACGACAGATGTCACGGGATCTTGTGAGTTGCCAGAAGGCACAGAGATGGTGATGCCTGGAGACAACGTCACGATGGCGGTTGAGTTGATTGCGCCGATTGCGATGGAAGAAGGACAGCGCTTTGCTATCCGCGAGGGTGGCCGAACAGTTGGCGCCGGTGTTGTCACCAAGATCTCCGGCTAAGGCAAGCGGGGATTGAGAAAACGCCGGGCATTGCCCGGCGTTTTTGTTTGGGCAAAAAGTTGGGTGCGGACGCTAGAACCAGCCTTGCATTCGAGCGATATCCGCGACAATCAGATAGGTATCTATAGTTGTAAAGATTCCACCGACAATCACAGCTTCAAACATATGCATATTGTCATAAGGCGGAACAAACAGTTCTTGAACCTCAATCTTGACGCGGCATAGATTTGAATACGCCCAAAATCCAATGCACACCCCGCCGATATGCCCGTACTTTTCTTCCACTGCCAGGTCAGCGAATGCCAAGGAGTCGATTGCAGAGGCGATAAACATCGCGACAAAGACTTTGAGCGATAGCAAAATCAGCTTTTGTTTTCTGGATTGATAACCGAATTCGTAGTTTTTGGCCACTGATCCATCTCCTCCTTTATCTTTTTACTAGTTAAAAGTCCGATATAGAGCTTCGCCTAGTGACATGTTTGACTGTCTTCGATTGAATGCGTTGATCTGTTCACCGATTCCGGTACCTATCTGATAAGCGCCGTATACCTGGCTTGCTCCAAAGGTCCAGGTGATCAAATTACCACCATCGACCTGCTCAAGTTCTCTTTGTGTGAGTTCTCTCATGTTATTTTCCTCTTGATTGATAAGCGCGGCAAATTCCGCAGACCCATATTCCCCGTTCCTCCAAAAGAAGGTAATCAGCCTTAGCTCATCTTTCAGCCAGCAGATTGCTGTTCTATTTGTAAGTGAAGCTTTAGTCGTCTTAGAAGCCACCCCTTATGATCATCCAGGTGTACTCCATAGCTGCGGTAGGACTTACAGCGTTGGTAAGCGCTTACATTACCCGACTCCGTATCCTGGGTGAAGAAAGGGTAGCAATTCCTGAAAAACCCGCGTATTATTCGCGCCCTCATGTAGGTGACCCCTGCATGAAGCCTGAAAGCCATAGTCCTACTGAGACAGTGACTGCAGGCAGATTGAAACGGTCTAGCTGACCTTTCAAACAAGGCGCCAATTGGGCACCACGGGTAGCTCCGACAAGAGCACTAGCATCATATGCGTCTTCCCCAGCAAGGGGAGGGGGCTTTTTGCACTTTGAGAAACAGTAAAAGCCACATAAGGCTTTGTTAAAACGTAAGATCCCAGCGGAGACGGGTTGGATGCAAAACCAAAGAATCAGAATTCGACTAAAAGCCTTTGATCACCGGCTGATCGACCTCTCAACTCAAGAGATTGTAAACACAGCCAAGCGAACAGGTGCACAGGTTAAAGGCCCTATCCCACTGCCCACTCGCAAGGAAAAATTTACTGTCCTGATTTCGCCGCACGTCTACAAGGACGCTCGCGACCAGTATGAGATCCGCACGCACAAACGCCTTCTGGATATCGTTGAACCCACTGAAAAAACCGTCGATGCGCTGACCAAGCTTGATCTCGCCGCCGGTGTAGAAGTTCAGATCAACTTGGGTTAATCCAGCGGTAGCAAGAATAACGGAGCAGAAAGATGACCATCGGTATTGTAGGAATTAAGCGAGGCATGACACGCATCTTCACGGAAGATGGTGTGTCAGTGCCTGTGACTGTAATTGAGGCAACGCCAAACCGAGTGACTCAGGTCAAGACGGACGAAACAGACGGCTATTCAGCAGTGCAGGTAACGTCGGGGCAGGTAAAAGCTTCTCGCGTGAACAAGCCGCTGGCGGGACACTTCAGCAAAGCGTCGGTCGAAGCAGGTCGCCGGCTTTGGGAATTCCGCACAACGGCTGAGCAGGAATTTGCGATTGGTGATGCGCTGACCGTTGAAGCCTTTGTCGAAGGTCAGAAGGTTGACGTGTGTGGCCAGTCCAAAGGTAAGGGCTTCGCTGGTGTTGTTAAGCGTCATAACTTCCAGACTCAGGACATGACGCACGGTAACTCGGTATCTCACCGTGCCCCGGGATCGATTGGCCAATGCCAGACACCCGGACGAGTATTTAAAGGTAAGAAAATGGCCGGTCACATGGGTGCCGCCAAAGTCACAACTCAAACGCTTGAAGTTGTGAAAATTGATCAGGAAAACAATCTGCTGTTGATCAAAGGCGCTGTTCCAGGTGCCAAAGGTGGCGATGTCATCGTGACACCAGCAGTCAAAGCAGCAAGCGGAGGTGAGTCTTGAACCTCAATATTATAGGCGCAAGCAACGGAGTCGACGTGGCAGATACTGCTTTTGGTCGTGAATTTAATGAAGCGCTTGTGCATCAGGTTGTCGTTTCTTATATGGCAGGCGGACGACAGGGCACTAAGTCTCAAAAAACCAGATCTGAAGTTCAGGGCGGTGGCAAGAAGCCTTTCCGTCAAAAGGGTACTGGCCGCGCGCGTGCCGGTACGATCAGAAGCCCGCTTTGGCGCGGAGGCGGCACAACGTTCGCCGCGAAGCCAAGGGACCACTCCAAGAAAGTTAACAAGAAGATGTATCGCGGTGCCATGCAGGCGATCCTCTCTGAGCTGGTTCGTCAGGAACGACTCGTGGTTGCGGAAGATTTTGCTATTGCCGCGCCAAAGACCAAAGAGTTTGCAGCCAAGCTGAAAGAGCTGGCTCTGGAGAATGTCCTGGTGGTTGTTGAAGAAGTTGATGACAACCTTTATCTGGGTTCGCGCAATCTCAAAGGTGTTGATGTGATCGATGTGCAGGGTGTAAACCCGGTCAACCTTATCGGTTTTGAGAAGGTGCTGTTTACCGTTGGCGCGCTGAAAAAGGCAGAGGAGTTGTTCGCATGAACCAGGAACGTCTATACAACATTATCCTCGGGGCGCACATCTCAGAAAAAGCATCCGTGATTGCAGATGAAGTTAATCAGTTTGCGTTCCGTGTAGCGAAAGACGCCACTGCACCTGAAATCAAGGAAGCTGTGGAAACTATTTACGAGGTGCCGGTTAAGAAAGTCACCGTCATGAACGTAAAAGGAAAGGTAAAGAGAAATTGGCGCGGCAGCAGCCGGCGTCCTGGCTGGAAGAAGGCGTACGTCAGCCTTGAAGCCGGTCACGACATCGACTTTTCGTAGTTGAGCCTTTCCTTTAGAGATTGAAGAGAGCAGATCATGCCAGTCGTAAAAGCTAAACCAACATCACCGGGCCGACGATTTGTCGTCAAGGTCGTAAACCCAGACCTTCACAAGGGCGAACCATACAAGCCGCTTCTTGAGAAGAAGTCCAAGACCGGTGGTCGTAATAACAATGGCCGCATCACTACCCGTCATATCGGTGGTGGGCACAAGCAGAAGTATCGAGTTATCGACTTCAAGCGTAACAAAGACGGTGTCAAGGCAGTTGTTGAAAGGCTCGAGTACGATCCCAATCGAACAGCGAACATCGCTTTGCTTAAGTACGAAGACGGTGAGCGCCGATACATTATTGCACCCAAGGGTGTGAAAGCTGGTGATCAGCTGCAGTCAGGTGAAATGTCACCGATCCGGGCGGGCAACTGTTTGCCAATGCGGAATATCCCGATGGGTAGTGTTATTCACTGCATCGAATTGAAGGCCGGAAAAGGTGGCCAAATGGCGCGAAGCGCCGGCACATCAGCGCAGCTTGTTGCTAAAGAAGGTCGCTACGTCACATTGCGTATGCGTTCAGGCGAAATGCGTAAGGTCCTGGCAGACTGCCGGGCGACGCTCGGCGAAGTATCAAATTCAGAACATAACCTCCGATCCCTCGGTAAAGCAGGCGCCAAGCGCTGGAGAGGCGTACGTCCTACGGTACGTGGTGTGGTTATGAACCCGGTAGATCACCCGCATGGTGGTGGTGAAGGTAAGACATCGGGTGGTCGTCATCCGGTATCACCCTGGGGAGTTCCAACCAAAGGTTATAAAACTCGCAAGAATAAGCGCACGGACAAGATGATTGTCCGACGTCGTTCCAAGCGATAGGAGAGAAGATAGTGCCTCGTAGTTTGAAAAAAGGACCCTTTGTCGATCTTCACCTGGCAAACAAAGTTCAAAAAGCTGTCGAAAGCAACGACAAACGACCTATTAAGACCTGGTCTCGTCGTTCGCTCATTACGCCTGATTTTGTCGGCCTGACAATCCAGGTACACAACGGCAGACAGCATGTTCCGGTATTTATTAGTGAAGACATGGTTGGGCACAAGCTTGGTGAATTCGCGCTGACGCGAACTTTTCGCGGACATGCCGCTGATAAGAAAGTTAAGCGGTAACAGGATTTAGAGGAAGCAGTGATGGAAGTAGGAGCGAGACTCAAAGGCGCTAAAATTTCAGCGCAAAAAGCGAGACTGGTTGCAGATCAGATTCGAGGTAAAGAAGTGGGCGAAGCGCTCGATATTCTTAACTTCAGCACTAAAAAAGGTGCACACCTCGTTCGCAAGCTGCTTGAGTCGGCGATTGCCAATGCCGAACATAACGAAGGCGCGGATGTTGATGAATTGAAAGTCGCAACCATCTTCGTTGACGAAGGTTTGACGATGAAGCGCATCCGACCCAGAGCAAAGGGCCGGGCAGACCGAATTTTAAAGCGTAGCTGTCACATCACTCTTCGAGTGGCTGACTAGTCGCAACAAGTAAGGACAAGTAGGAGACCAATATGGGTCAGAAGGTACATCCCACAGGACTAAGGCTTGGCATCGTCAAGGACCATACCTCTATCTGGTATGCAGATGGCCCCGCCTATGCAGAAAAGCTGCATGAAGACCTGGTAGTTCGGGAATACATCCGCAAGAAGCTTGCTCAGGCATCGGTCAGCAGGATTGAGATTCAGCGTCCAGCGCAGACTGCGAGAATCACTATCCACACTGCCAGACCCGGCATTGTGATTGGGAAGAAAGGTGAAGATGTTGAGCGGCTGCGACGAGAAGTCGGCAAGCTGATGGGTGTACCAGTTCATATCAACATCGAAGAGATCCGTAAGCCAGAGCTGGATGCACAGTTGGTCGCACAGAACGTGGCACAGCAACTTGAGCGTCGGGTTCAATTCCGCCGGGCTATGAAGCGTGTTATGCAAAATGCGATGCGTCTTGGAGCACAAGGCATCAAAGTTCGGGTTGCGGGTCGTTTAGGTGGTGCAGAGATTGCTCGTTCGGAAACGTATCACGAAGGTCGTGTGCCTCTGCATACGCTTCGAGCTGACGTTGACTATGCGACTGCAGAAGCGCTAACAACATATGGGATTCTGGGCGTAAAGGTCTGGATCTTTAAAGGTGAAGTGATCGGCTCTCGCGAAGAGGGATCAGCCGGTAATGTTCAGAGTTTTGGGTAGGTAATCATGCTTCAGCCGAAGAGAACAAAATTCAGGAAAGCTCAAAAAGGTCGTAATCGTGGCTTGGCCCACCGCGGCAGTTCGGTTTCGTTTGGTGAGTACGGCCTGAAAGCAACGGGTCGCGGTCGTATGACAGCGCGTCAGATAGAAGCTGGCCGTCGTGCTATGACCCGACGAGTGCGTCGAGGTGGTCAGATATGGATTCGGGTTTTCCCGGACAAGCCGATTACCAACAAGCCTTTGGAAGTCAGGCAGGGTAAAGGTAAGGGTAACGTTGAATACTGGGTTGCCCAGATCAAGCCCGGCAAAGTGTTGTACGAAATGGAAGGTGTGTCCGAAGAAGAAGCAAGGGATGCATTCCGCCTGGCGGCAGCGAAACTGCCCTTCCCGACAGCATTCGTAAAACGCGTGGTTATGTAAACCACTCGATGGTACTGGAGATTTAAGCAGATGAAAGCATCGGAACTGAAAGAAAAATCTGTAGAAGAGCTGCAACAGGAAATCAATAACCTGGCGAAAGAGCAGTTCAACTACCGCATGCAGAAATCAACTGGCCAGCTGGGTCAGACACATCTGCTTGGTCAGATTAAAAGAGATATCGCGCGGCTTAAAACCGTGCTTCGTGAAAAACAGCAAAGCGCTAGCGCATAGCGTTAGTTAAGCGACGTAGGAAATAGGAATGAGCGAAGAAAATAGCCTGGCCCGTACCGCAAGCGGCACTGTCGTCAGTAACAAAATGGACAAAACGATCACTGTCCTTGTTGAGCGACGAATCAAGCACCCGCTGTATGGAAAATATATTAAGCGTTCCAAAAAGATCCATGCCCATGATCCTGAGAATCAGTGTCAGGAAGGTGACAAGGTAACGATCGAAGAGACCAGACCTATTTCCAAGACCAAAGCCTGGAAGCTGAGCTCTGTTGATCGCAAAGCGACCATCATTAGCTAACTGAAAAGAATAAGCAGTCGTCGAAAGACGGACATTGGAGTAACAAGATGATTCAGGTTCAAACCTACTTAGATATCGCGGATAACAGTGGCGCGCGCCGTGTTATGTGCATCAAGGTCCTGGGTGGTTCCAAGCGTCGCTACGCTAGTGTTGGTGATGTTATCAAGGTCACGGTAAAAGAAGCGATTCCACGTGGTCGGGTTAAGAAAGGACAGGTGCTTGACGCCGTTGTTGTTCGAACAAAGAAAGGTGTTCGCAGACCAGATGGTTCCTTGATCAAGTTTGATGGTAATGCAGCGGTTTTGCTCAATGCCCAGAAGCAGCCAATTGGCACTCGAATTTTTGGCCCGGTAACGCGTGAGCTGCGGAATGACAATTTCATGCGAATTGTCTCCCTTGCACCGGAAGTCTTGTAGAGGTTTAAACATGCAGAAGATTAAGAGAGACGATCAGGTGATTGTTATCACCGGCAAAGACAAAGGAAAAACAGGTGCGGTAACTCGCATGCTGGACGACGGACGAGTCTATGTTTCTGGCGTCAATATGATCAAGCGGCATACGAAAGGTAATCCGCAGATGAATCAGCCTGGCGGCATCATTGAAAAAGAAGCGCCGATCCAGGCTTCGAACGTTGCGATTTATAACAGCGCAACTAACAAGGCAGACAGAGTAGGTATCAAAGAGCTCGAGGACGGCAAGAAAGTCCGAGTCTTTAAGTCTACCGGCGAAGAGATAGACGGTTAATAAAGATGACAGACCTTAAAACAGTTTACGAACAGGACATTCGGCCAAAGCTGAAAGAAGAGCTTGGGCTCGCCAATGTGATGGAAGTACCACGCATTACTAAGATTACCCTCAACATGGGTGTCGGTGAGGCGATAGCTGATCGCAAGCAGTTGGATGCGGCGATATCAGATATGGAAGCAATCGCAGGCCAAAAACCTGTCATGACCAAAGCCAGAAAATCAATCGCTGGCTTCAAGGTTCGGGAAGAATATCCGATCGGGTGCAAGGTAACGCTTAGAAAATCCAGGATGTATGAATTTCTGGATCGTCTGATCAACATTGCGATTCCTCGTCAGAGAGACTTTAGAGGCATAAGCCCCAAGTCCTTCGATGGCAGAGGCAACTTTGCGATGGGTATTACGGAACAGATCGTTTTCCCAGAAATCGATTACGACAAGATCGACAAGATCCGAGGTATGGATATTGCGATCGTCACAACAGCTAAGACTGATGACCAGAGCCGGGCGCTGCTCCGTGCATTTAACTTCCCGCTTCGGGAAGCGAGTAACGGGTAACCCAAGAGGACTTATTTACCGATGGCAAAAGTATCAATGATCAACCGCGAGCTTAAGCGTCAGAAGACAGCTAAGAAGTACGCGGCTAAAAGAGCGGCACTAAAGGCAGTTATCGCCAATCCTGAGACCACCGATGACGAGATGTGGGAAGCTCAGTTGAAGCTGCAGAAATTGCCAAGGGATGCCAGCCCTTGTCGACAGGTCCGTCGTTGTAGATTGACCGGCCGCCCACATGCGGTATATCGACGTTTTGGTCTGTCTCGCAACAAGCTTCGCGAAGCCGCCATGCGTGGTGATGTGCCAGGTTTGGTTAAATCGAGCTGGTAGCGCCCGCAGGGTAAGGGTTAAAGGAGAATTTTATGACAATGCAAGATCCAATGTCAGACATGCTGACTCGCATTCGGAACGCACAGCAGGCGAACATCGCCAGTCTGTCCATGCCTTCTTCACGGCTTAAAGTGGCCGTTGCTGAAGTTCTGAAGCAAGAGGGTTACATCGAAAACTGCAGTGTTGCGCAGGGCGAGAGTGGCAAGGCGGACCTGAGTATCGAGCTTCGGTATCACGACGGCAGACCGGTTATTGAAGAAATCAAACGCATGAGCCGACCAGGCCTGCGTCAGTACACGAACAAAGACGAGATCCCTGTAGTCAAAGGTGGTCTGGGCGTCGTCATCCTTTCTACTAACAAGGGTGTAATGACTGACCGGACCGCGCGGGCGCAAGGTTTGGGTGGAGAACTTATCTGCTCAGTGTTCTAACGCTGGGAAAATAAGAAGGTATTAAGTATGTCGCGTATAGCAAACAATCCAGTGTCGATTCCCAAGGGAGTTGAGATATCGATCAGCGGCCGTGATCTCAGTGTCAAGGGTTCCAAAGGGAACCTGTCTATGACAATGCACGACCTGGTTGAGATCGCTCAGGAAGAAGATCAACTGAAGCTCAAGGCAACGGAAAAGTCCAAGAAAGCCGTTGCTCTGGCAGGTACGTTCAGATCGCTGGTTAACAACATGGTGACAGGCGTGAGCGCGGGCTTTGAAAAAGAGCTGCAATTACAGGGTGTTGGTTACAGGGCTCAGGCACAGGGCAAGAAACTCAACCTGTCTCTTGGTTTCTCGCATCCGGTTGTGTACGACGTGCCAGAAGGTATTGATATCGAAACACCTAGCCAGACCCAGGTGATTGTTAAAGGTATCGACAAGCAGTTGGTTGGACAGGTATCAGCAGAGATTCGCGCGTTCAGGCCGCCAGAGCCATACAAGGGCAAAGGCGTCAGGTATGTAGACGAATACGTGAAACGTAAGGAAGCCAAGAAGAAGTAAGACGTAACGTCGACTTCTTAAGTAAAGGTTAGAGATAAGTAGCTATGGATAAGAAGAAAGCAGCGCGCTTGAAGAGGGCGAAACGTTCTCGAATGCATATGAGAGAGCTGGAAATGCCAAGACTGTGCATCTACCGCTCGCCCCGACATATTTATGCGCAAATTATTGCCGCGGCAGGCGACCAGGTTCAGGCCGCCGCCTCGACACTGGATCCCGAACTTCGCGGAGACAACAAGGGCAATACTGATGACGCTGCAAAAGTCGGCAAGCTTATCGCGGAAAAAGCGAAAGCAGCAGGTATCGAGAAGGTCGCGTTTGATCGTTCCGGTTATCAGTACCACGGCAGGGTTAAGGCGCTGGCCGAAGCCGCAAGAGAAGGTGGTTTGCAGTTCTAAGCAAGCTGCAGCAGACATTTGAGGATTAGTAATGGCTTATAACGAGCAGGAAAACGAAGAAGGCATTCAGGAAAAACTGGTTCAGGTTAACCGGGTTGCCAAGGTCGTTAAGGGTGGTCGCATTTTCGGTTTCACCGCGCTGACGGTTGTTGGTGATGGCAACGGTCGCGTTGGATATGGCCGGGGTAAAGCTCGAGAAGTGCCTTTGGCTATTCAAAAGGCAATGGAAGCTGCGCGTCGCAATATGATTCAGGTTGATTTGAATGGCTCTACCATTCAATACCCGATTACAGCGCGCCACGGTGCCTCAAAGATTTACATGCAGCCTGCATCAGAAGGTACGGGCGTGATCGCGGGCAAAACAATGCGCGCCGTGCTGGAAGTCGCAGGTGTCCATAACGTGTTGGCCAAGTCTTACGGGTCAACCAATCCGGTTAACGTTCTGCAGGCAACGTTTAAAGGTCTACAGAACATGCGTTCTCCCGATAGCGTCGCTGATAAGCGCGGCAAGACTGTTGAAGAAATCACAGGTTAATAAAGATGGCTGCAAACAAACTAAAAGTCACTCAGACGAAAAGCACAATTGGCCGCTTGAAATCTCATAAGGCGTGCATCGCCGGACTGGGTCTGAGAAAAATCAGGCATACCGTAGAAGTTGAAGATACACCCGCTGTGCGAGGCATGATTAACAAAGTGTCTTACATGGTCAGTGTTGAAGAGTAATTGGGGTAAGACATGCAACTGAATACATTGAAACCGGCTGAAGGCAGCCGACATGCACGCAAGCGAGTGGGTCGCGGTATTGGTAGCGGTCTCGGAAAGACTTGTGGCCGCGGTCACAAAGGGCAGAAATCACGATCAGGTGGTCGTGTTCGTCCCGGTTTCGAGGGTGGTCAACAGCCTTTGCAGATGCGCCTGCCCAAGTTTGGTTTTAACTCGGCGAAAGCCCGCGTCACTGCTGAGATAACACTCTCAGAGTTGGCCAAAGTTAATGCAGACGTGATTGACGTGCAGGCGCTGATCGATGCCAACATTATTAAAGGCACCATGAAACGGGCAAAAGTCGTTTTGTCGGGCGCTATCGAAAAAGCGGTAACGATTAAAGGGATTAGAGCGACTAAAGGTGCCAGGGCAGCGATTGAAGCAGCCGGCGGTAAAGTCGAAGCGTAGTTTTAAGCTGCAAAGCTGAAACAGTAAAGCATAAAGAAAGCACAAGAAAACAACGGAGTATATCGATAACAAGATGAGTAGTTCTGTCGCACAAAGAGCAAATGCCATGATGGCAGGCGGCGGTTTGTCCGAGTTATGGGCAAGGCTGCGCTTTGTGCTGCTCGCGATTATTGTTTATCGAATTGGTAGCCATATCCCGCTGCCTGGTATCAACCCGGATCGACTAGCAGCGCTGTTCGACCAGAATCAGGGCGGCATCCTGGATCTCGTCAACATGTTCTCCGGCGGAGCTATTGAGCGGATGAGTATTCTGGCGCTCGGCATTATGCCCTATATTTCGGCATCCATTATTTCTAACCTCATTGTTGCTACCACACCATCGTTGCAGCAATTGAGAAAAGAAGGCGAGGCAGGGCGCCGCAAGATTGCCCAGTACACACGCTACGGCACCTTGTTGTTGGCAACGATTCAGGGCTTTGCCATGAGCAATGGTCTCGCTTCGCAAGGTCTTGCCTACGCACCTGATTTCGCGTTTCACTTCGTTGCCATTACAACCCTGGTGACCGGCGCGATGTTCATGATGTGGCTGGGCGAGCAGGTAACCGAACGAGGAATTGGCAACGGCATCTCGATTTTGATTTTTACCGGTATCGTTGCGGGCTTTCCGGGCGCCATCGGGCAGTCTTTTGAGCAGGCAAGACAGGGTGAGATATCAATTATCGCGTTGCTCGGCATTGCCGCTTTGGCAATTATCATTGTTGCTGGCGTTGTATTTGTCGAACGTGGCCAGCGCAGAATTACGGTCAACTATGCTAGACGCCAGCAAGGCCGTCAGCAGTATGCCGCTCAAAGCAGTCATTTGCCGCTTAAAGTGAATATGGCGGGTGTTATTCCTGCAATCTTCGCGAGCAGCTTACTGCTGTTCCCTGCGTCTATTGGGCAGTGGTTCGGTCAGTCGCCAGGCATGGAGTGGTTGCAGGATTTGAGTCTGTTGATTGCACCAGGCCAACCCCTGAACATCATATTGTTCTCGCTGGGGATTATTTTCTTCTGCTTCTGGTACACGGCGATTATGTTCAACCCGAAAGAGGTTGCCGATAACCTGAAGAAGTCAGGCGCGTTCATCCCCGGTTTCAGACCAGGTGATCAGACCGCCAGACATATAGACACAATCTTGACGCGCCTCACCCTGGTGGGTGCGCTTTATATGACCGCAGTCTGCTTGTTACCACAGGCATTGATCCTGCAGTTCAATATCACCTTCCAATTGGGTGGTACAGCGCTGTTGATCGTTGTGGTTGTTGTCATGGATTTCATGGCACAGGTGCAAACACACCTGATGTCTCATCAGTACGAATCACTGATGAAGAAATCGAACTTACAGAATTTTGGATCAAGACGCTAACTGAGAGACAAGCGATGAAAGTTAGAGCTTCAGTAAAAAAGATGTGCAGAAATTGCCGCATCATCCGTCGTAAAGGTGCTGTTCGGGTTATCTGTTCAGAACCACGTCATAAGCAGCGGCAAGGATAGAGGAGAGCAAACGTAATGGCTCGATTAGCCGGGATCAACGTCCCCGACAACAAGCACGCAGAGATTTCTCTGACATACATTTTCGGCATTGGCCGCACTACTGCTCAGCAGTTGTGTGATGCGACGGGTGTGAGCCGGTCTGCCAAGGTGCAGGATCTGACCGAAGAAGAGTTAGACAAGTTGCGGGCAGAGATTGCCAAGCTGAATGTCGAGGGTGATCTTCGAAGAGAAAATCAGCTCAACATTAAGCGATTGCTGGACCTCGGTTGTTACCGTGGTATCCGCCATCGTCGCGGTCTGCCATTGCGCGGCCAGCGAACAAAGACGAACGCGCGAACTCGAAAAGGACCCAAGCGTCCTATTCGTAAGTAAGCGATAAGTAAAACAAGAGAATCGACCTATGTCTGAAGTAGAAACGACAACACCGGCACCCACCGCACCTCGAATCAAGAAGGGTAAGCGGCAGGTTGTTGATGGATTGGCGCACATTCATGCTTCCTTTAACAACACCATTGTGATGATCACAGATCGTCAGGGCGGCGCACTTTCCTGGGCGACGGCTGGCGGATCAGGTTTCCGTGGTGCAAGAAAGAGCACACCGTTTGCCGCACAGGTAGCCGCGGAGCGCGCTGGAAATGCAGCCCAGGAATATGGCCTGCAGAATCTTGAAGTGTTTGTAAAAGGACCTGGACCAGGTCGCGAAGCAGCTGTTCGAGCGCTCAATGCTGTTGGTTTCAGAATTACTAATATCACTGATGTCACACCGATTCCGCACAACGGGTGTAGACCCCCGAAGAAGCGAAGGGTTTAACCGAGGAGAGTAGCAATGGCCCGATATCTCGGACCCAAGTTAAAATTATCAAGAAGAGAGGGAACAGACCTGTTCCTGAAGAGCGGTGTTCGTCCTCTCGAGTCAAAGTGCCGGGCGGAAAGCGCGCCAGGACAACACGGGCAGCGTCGTACCCGTAATTCAGACTTTGCTGTTCAGCTGCGCGAGAAGCAGAAGGTACGTCGTCTTTATGGCGTGCTTGAGAAGCAATTCCGTAACTACTACAAGAAGGCGGATCGACAAAAGGGACCAACCGGTATGAACCTGTTGCGTATCCTCGAGCGTCGCCTGGATAACGTGGTTTACCGAATGGGTTTCGGCTCTACGCGTGCTGAATCGCGCCAGCTGGTATCGCACAAATCCATCATCGTGAATGGCTCCGTCATCAATATCCCCTCATATCAAGTTGAAGCGGGTGATGTGATTGCTATACGTGAGAAATCACGTAACCAGCTTAGGATTCAAGGCGCGTTGGCATTGTCAGCGAACCGAGCGCCGGTTCCCTGGGTAGAAGTAAACGCCGACAAGATGGAAGGCGTGTTGAAGGCCTTCCCGGAGCGTGATGAGTTGCCGCAGGAAATCAACGAGAATCTGATCGTCGAGCTTTACTCCAAGTAAGCTCGACAAACTAGAACAGTTATTCATCTTAAAGGTGAGAATATGCCACATTCTTCATTAGAGTTTTTGACACCCAAGCACATCCAGGTTGAGCAGCATAGCTCTACCCGTGCTAGTGTCGTTCTGGAGCCGCTCGAGCGCGGGTTCGGACACACGCTGGGCAATGCACTGCGCCGAATTCTACTTTCTTCCATGCCTGGCTGTGCAATAGTCGAGGCAGAAATAGACGGCGTTTTGCATGAATACAGCACCATCGAAGGTGTTCAGGAAGATGTCATTGAGATTCTGCTTAACCTCAAAGGTGTTGCTGTAAAGCTTAACTCCGCGGATGAAGCAGAAATTACGCTGGATAAGCAGGGTCCAGGTGTCGTCACCGCTGGTGATTTCCAGCTGGGTCACGATATTGAAATCTCAAATCCAGATCATGTGATCGCTAACCTTAACGAGAACGGCACGCTCAAGCTGCGGGCTCAGGTTGGTCGTGGCCGCGGTTATGAACCGGCTGATGTGAGAATCGCAGACGAAGAAGAAAGCCGTGTCATCGGTTCTCTATTGCTGGATGCGTCTTACAGCCCTGTAAGTCGGGTTTCATACAAGGTAGATAGCGCTCGAGTAGAACAGCGTACTGACCTCGACAAGCTCATCATCGATCTCGAAACAAATGGCACGATTGACCCGGAAGAAGCGATTCGCCGGGCCGCAACGATTCTGCAGCAGCAGGTGTCGGTGTTCGTTGACCTTGAAAGCGAGAACGAACCGGAAGTCGTTGAAGAAGAAGACGAAATTGATCCAATACTACTTCGACCCGTAGATGACCTTGAGTTAACCGTTCGCTCTGCGAACTGCCTCAAAGCAGAAAACATTTATTACATCGGTGATCTTATTCGCAGAACAGAAGTCGAACTGCTGAAGACACCAAACCTCGGCAAAAAGTCCCTGACGGAAATCAAGGACGTTTTGGCTTCACGTGGTCTATCCCTGGGCATGCGCCTTGAGAACTGGCCGCCGTCAAGCCTCCGTGGTGATGATCGAGTACTGGGTTAAACAGAACCCATAGACCTATTAGACAGGAAGAAACGTCATGCGCCATAGAAAAAGTGGTAGACAGCTAAACCGGAACAGCTCTCATCGTAAAGCGATGTTCCGCAATATGGCCTGTTCTTTGTTTGAGCACGAAGTGATCAAGACAACAGTGCCCAAAGCCAAAGAGCTGAAGCGCGTCGCTGAGCCGCTGATTACGCTGGCAAAGAGCGACTCGGTAGCAAACCGTCGACTTGCTTTTGCCCGTACCGGCAGCAAGGCTGCAGTTGGGAAACTGTTCGGTGAGCTAGGACCACGCTATCAGGAACGCCCGGGTGGATACACACGGATCCTGAAATGCGGTTTCCGTGCCGGCGATGCTGCACCGATGGCTTTTGTGGAGTTGGTTGATCGGCCTTTGCCGGACAACGATGATGACTTCGACGATTTTGATGATGACGATAACGAAGAGTAACGCATCGTAGTATTGATTGGGCCGGGATTTATCCCGGCCTTTTTATTTATAGTGTTAACCAAAGGAAGCCTCGTGGTCAGCTCATTTAACCCTACTCCCAGAACACTGATGGGCCCCGGTCCATCAGACGTTAATCCCAGAATTCTTAATGCCCTGGCCAGACCAACGATTGGTCACCTGGACCCGGAGTTCATTCGCCTGATGGATGAAATCAAGCAGCTGCTTCAGTACGCGTTCAGAACAAACAATGAACTGACGATACCGGTTTCTGCACCTGGGTCAGCGGGTATGGAAACCTGCTTCGTCAATCTGATTGAGCCCGGTGACAAGGTTGTCGTCTGTGCTAACGGTGTTTTTGGTGGGCGCATGGCTGATAATGTTAGACGCCTGGGTGGAGAGCTCGTGCTGGTGGAAGATCAGTGGGGGGCGCCGGTTGACCCAGAGAAACTCGAAGCGGCGTTGAAAGCCAATCCGGATGCTGCGTTGGTTGCTTTTGTTCATGCAGAAACTTCAACTGGCGTACGTTCTGACGCAAAAACGTTATGTGCTATCGCCAAATCTTACGATTGCCTTACCATCGTTGACTGCGTCACGTCAGTAGCCGGCGTCGATGTTAACCTCGATGATTGGGGTGCAGACGCTGCTTACAGTGGTACCCAGAAGTGTCTTTCCTGCGTGCCGGGACTATCTCCTATCAGTTTTAGTGACGCTGCAGTTAAACGGGTCAAAAGCAGAACGACCCAGGTTAGCTCCTGGTTTCTGGATCTGAACCTCGTGATGGGCTATTGGGGTGAGGGTCAGACGCGTGCTTATCATCACACTGCGCCAGTCAATGCACTTTATGGTCTGCACGAAGCCCTGGTCATCCTGCAGGAAGAAGGTCTGGAAGCATCCTGGGCGCGACATCAACGCAATCACCTCGCACTGAGAGCGGGTCTGGAAGCGCTTGGTCTGTCTTTTATCGTGGATGAAGCCTATCGCCTGCCGCAGTTAAACACGGTGACTATTCCTGACGGTGTCGATGAAGCATCCGTGCGTAAACAATTGCTGCAGCAGTTCAATCTTGAAATTGGTGCTGGTCTGGGGGCGCTTGCAGGCAAGGTCTGGCGCATTGGGCTGATGGGCTACGCCAGTAACCCCAAGAACGTCATGTTCTGCGTCAATGCGCTCGAATCTGTTTTGGCCGGCTACAATGCGCACATCAACAAAGGTGTCGCGACGGATGCGGTTCGAGAGAGTTACGCCTGAAGTAACTTCTTCAGGAACTGTCCGGTAAAGGAATGGGGAATCGCGGCAATCTGCTCAGGCGTACCAGTCGCGATAATCTCCCCGCCACCTGAACCTCCCTCCGGTCCCAGATCGACAACCCAGTCTGCAGTTTTTATCACATCAAGATTGTGTTCGATGACCACGATTGTATTACCGTGATCTCGCAGACGATGGATTACCGCTAACAGTTGTTCTATGTCGTGAAAATGCAGTCCTGTGGTTGGTTCATCCAGAATGTACAGCGTTTTACCGGTGTCTCTTTTCGAGAGCTCACGGGCCAGTTTAACCCGCTGTGCTTCCCCGCCGGATAAGGTGGTGGCACTCTGACCCAGGCGAATATAGCCAAGCCCAACATCGAGTAGCGTTTTTAGACGTCGCGCGACCATGGGCACGGGACCCAGGAACTCGTGTGCGTCTTCAACGGTCATTTCCAGCACTTCGTGGATGTTCTTACCTTTGTAGAGAACCTCCAGTGTCTCACGATTGTATCTTTTGCCTTTACATTCATCGCAAGTGACATAGACGTCAGGCAGGAAATGCATCTCTACCTTGATAAGACCATCACCCTGACAGGCCTCGCAGCGTCCGCCTTTAACGTTGAAGCTGAAACGGCCCGGTTTATAACCGCGCGATCTTGCTTCCTGGGTTGCGGCAAACAGTTCCCGGATTGGCGTGAAAATATTGGTGTAGGTGGCCGGGTTTGACCTGGGTGTTCGGCCGATAGGGCTTTGGTCGATATCAACAACCTTGTCCAGTTGATCAAGACCTATGATCTCCTCATACGGCGCTGCCTGTGGGTTGGTTGCGCCATTGAGTTCCCGTGCGGCGATGGGGTAGAGCGTGTGATTCACCAGGGTTGATTTGCCCGAGCCTGACACGCCGGTAACGCAAGTCATCAGTCCAAGTGGGATATGAAAATCAACATCCCGCAAGTTGTTACCCGATGCGCCTTTAAGCAACATGACTTTATCGTCATTAAACACATGACGTTTGGCCGGGATTTCTATCTCCCGTTTCCCTGAGAGGAATTGTCCGGTGATGGAACCCTCTGCATTGAGGATGTCATCCAGCGAACCTGCGGCGACAACTTCGCCGCCATGCACGCCAGCGCCGGGTCCGATATCCACAATGTAATCCGCCGCGCGTATCGCATCTTCATCATGCTCGACGATAATCACGGTATTCCCGATGTCACGTAGCCGGGTCAGTGTTGCCAGAAGTCTTTCATTGTCTCGCTGGTGCAGTCCGATGGATGGCTCATCAAGAATGTACATCACGCCGACCAGACCAGCACCAATCTGGCTGGCCAGGCGAATGCGTTGCGCTTCTCCACCGGAGAGGGTATCTGCGCTCCGTGAAAGCGTTAGGTAGTCGAGTCCTACATCGATCAAAAACCCCAGCCTGGCCTGGGTTTCTTTTAGAATTTTCTCAGCAATCTTGGCCCGTTGACCCTGAAGCTCGAGCCCTGAAAAGTACGCGTGCGCATCGCCAACAGACAGCGAGGTGATCTCGGTCAGTGATTGATTATTGATGGTGACTGCTCGCGCGTCTGCGTTTAGTCGTGCTCCACCACAGTCCGGGCAGGCCTGTGTGCTGAGGAATTTGGACAGGTTTTCACGAACCATCTGTGAGTCCGTTTCCCGATACCGACGTTCCATATTGGGAATAATACCTTCGAAGGTATGGGCGCGAGTGTACTCATCGCCCCTGTCATTGACGTAGCGGAACTCGATATCTTCGTTGCCGCTGCCGTTGAGAACAACTTGCTGGTGGTCGATTGAAAGCTGACGAAATGGTGTGTCTAGCTCGAATCCATAGTGTTGCGCGATTGAGCCCAGCATCTGGAAATAGTAAACGTTTCTTCTATCCCAACCATGAATGGCGCCTTCAGCCAAAGACAGTTCAGGGTCCTGTACAACTGAGTCGGGGTCAAAGAACTGTTTGAGCCCGAGGCCATCACAAGTCTGGCAGGCGCCTGCTGGATTGTTAAAGGAGAACAGTCGAGGCTCGAGATCCTGAATTGCGTGACCGCACTGCGGGCATGCGAATCGGGATGAAAACAACAAATCATCCGTCTCTTCATCCATGAAGTTAACGGCGGCAATGCCGTCGGAAACCTGGACGGCGGTTTCGAAAGAATCTGCCAGTCGAGTCTTCAGATCGTCACGAATGCGAAACCGATCGACGACAACTTCGATAGTGTGTTTTTTGTTTTTATCAAGCGCAGGTGCGTCATCGATATCAGTAACGATGCCGTCAATACGTGCTCGCACAAAACCCTGTGATGCCAGTTGCTTGAATACATGTAAATGCTCGCCCTTGCGTTCTCGAATCACGGGTGCAAGCAGGTTGATCCGAGCGCCTTCCGGTAAATCGAGTACCTGGTCAACCATCTGGCTGATGGACTGGGCTTCCAGTTTCTGGCCGTGGATAGGGCAGTGGGGTTCCCCGATCCTGGCGAATAGTAGTCGCAGATAATCGTAGATCTCCGTAATGGTGCCAACGGTGGATCTGGGATTGTGACTGGTAGACTTTTGCTCGATCGAGATTGCGGGGGAAAGCCCTTCGATGTATTCAACGTCGGGTTTCTCCATAAGAGAGAGAAACTGCCGGGCATAAGCAGAGAGTGATTCAACATAGCGTCGCTGCCCCTCGGCGTAAAGCGTGTCGAATGCGAGGGATGACTTTCCGGAGCCGGACAGCCCGGTCACGATGATGAGTTTGTCTCTCGGGATATCCAGGCTGATATCTTTCAGGTTGTGTGTTTTGGCGCCATGAATGGAAATCGTATCCATCAGACAAAGGACCCTGTCAGATTCATCTGGTTGCTATTCCTGCTATGAGAAATGGATGTTTGTCGAGTGGCTGACAAGGTGGGTTCGCTGCCGGAGACAGCTGAATTTTGCTATCATCCATCACTTGCAAAGCAGAGTTTCTCTGCTCTTTTCCTTCGCGCTCGAGCCTACCCCAATGGGCAGGGCACAGATGTTATAAGTTTGTGGGTCGCCGCGCAAAAGCGTTGTGCGGAATCGGTCAAGTCACTATGAATCAACAGGAACTGGGCGCCGCTTTTGCGATCGGATGCCTCTACCTTGTGCGCATGCTTGGACTGTTTATGGTCCTGCCAGTGCTGCCGCTTGCTGTGGAGGAAATTCCCGCGGCAACGCCACTGCTTATTGGTCTGGCGATTGGCGTCTATGGGCTGTCGCAGGCGGTATTGCAGATTCCTCTGGGTTTTCTCTCCGATCGATTTGGCAGGAAACCGGTGATTGCTGCCGGCCTGATACTTTTTGTGACAGGCAGCTTCGTCGCGGGTGCCGCCGATGATGTTTACACGCTGATACTGGGTCGTTTTCTTCAGGGTTGCGGGGCGATTGCCAGTACTCTCCTGGCCCTGATGTCAGACCTTACCCGGGTCAACCAACGCTCGAAATCGATGGCGATCATTGGCATTGCTATTGCCAGCTCCTTTGGTTTGTCCCTGGTGCTGGGTCCTCTGATCGCCGGCTCCTTCGGCTTGTCGGGCATCTTCTATCTCACCGGCGCCCTTGGCTTGTTCGGCATTGTCCTGCTGCTCGTCAGCATACCGACACCAACAGTGATGACCAACAATCTGGATTCTTCCGTGCAGTTAGACACGCTCGCTGCCGCGCTGCGAAACGCCAGTCTTTGGCGGCTGAATATCAGCATCTTCTGTCTGCATTTGCTGCTTGTTAGTGGTTTTTCAATATTTCCGTTGTTGTTTGAAGCTGCGGGCGTCACAAAAACGAATGAGCAGGGGCTTTATTATCTGGCGGCGTTGGTTTTGTCGTTCGTTCTGATGATTCCGTTGATGTTACTTTCTGACCGGATGACGGATTCGAGACCGATGGTGCTGGCAATGGTGGGTCTGTGTTTTGCGGCATTTCTGCTGCTGAGTCTGCTGCCCGGATACTACGCGATCCTGGCAGGTGTGACGTTGTTCTTTATGGGGTTTAATCTCCTGGAAGTTGTGCTGCCGGCACAGGTCAGCAAATTGTCCCCTGCCGGGAGCCGGGGTACCAGTATGGGTGTTTATACCAGCAGCCAGTTTCTGGGTATATTCGCCGGCGGCCTTGTCAGTGGCTGGATATTAATGCGTTACGATATTTCTGCGTTGCTGATGGTAAATATGGTCATCACAGCGGCATGGTTTCTTGTTTGCCTGACCTTTCCTCGGCTCGGGGCTATCGGTAACAGAACGATTCAGTTATCAAATCTCGATAGTGAATCTGCACTTGAGCGCGTCGCTGCGTTATTATCCGTTGACGGCGTAATCGATGCAGTTGTTCTGGGAAGTGAGCAGGTGGCGTACCTCAAGGTCGATGAACAACGAATAGATGACGAACAATTGGAAGCGGTTGTCGCTGGCGACAATCCCTAAGGAGAAAGTTATGGCTCGCGGAATAAACAAGGTAATTCTGGTCGGTAATCTGGGCAGGGATCCGGAAACGCGATACATGCCGAGTGGTGGTGCTGTGACTAATGTGTCAATCGCAACCTCCAAACAATGGCGTGATCGAGATTCCGGAGAACAGAAAGAACGCACGGAGTGGCATCGCATTGTTTTTTTCAATCGCCTGGCAGAAGTCGCTGGTGAATATCTCAAGCGTGGTTCGAAAGTCTATGTCGAGGGTGAACTTCGAACGCGCGAATGGGAGCGTGAAGGGCAGAAGCATTACACCACTGAGGTCGTTGCGAACGAGATGCAGATGCTCGACAGCCGTGGAGACATGGGCGGTGGCGGCGGTAACTTCGGCGGGGGCAGCAATAGCGGTGGTGCTGGTGCGCCTGCCAGCGGCGGCGGTGCCAGCAGCGGACCAGATGACTTCGGCCCGCCACCGTCAGACGACTTTGACGATGATATTCCTTTCTAGAGAATCATCATGATCAGCAGGCTGCCTAACAGCAGCCTGTAAATCACAAAAGGCAGGTAGCCGATCTGCTCAACGAACCGTAACAACCAGGCGATGCAGGCATACGCAGACAGCCCTGCAACGACGGTGCCCACCAGCAGTGGCCCCCAATCAGGCACGGGTTGATGTGCCAGATCCCATAACTTCAGCAAGGCTGCACCGGCAATCGTTGGAATCGCCAGGAGTAGCGAGATCCTCGCGGCTTCTGTCCTCGTAAACCCGAGCAACAAGGCCATGGTAATCGTAATGCCGCTGCGCGACGTGCCCGGAATCAGCGCCAGGCACTGTGCAAGGCCAATCATAAGCGCGCGAAACGGGGTGAGTTCACGTTGTTGATTGCTTCTGAAGTGATCCGCAGCCCACAGCGCAATCCCGAAGATAATAGTGGTCGCTGCGATGACTTCTATCGCCCGCAGTTCTGACTCCACCAGGAAACGTGCGTAGTAGCCAACCGGGATAATCGGTAAGCTGGCGATCATGAGGTTAACGGTAAAGCGGCTGTCTTCGGATGTCTCTCCCTGACGTACTCGCTTGACGAGCGCCCCGGCCAGCCTGGCTAAATCTCGCCTGAAGTAGGCGACGACGGCAATCAATGATCCCAGATGAACCGAGGTATCAAAAGCCAGCCCCTGATCCTGCCAGCCCAATATTGCGTGGGGCAGAATGAGATGGCCAGAACTCGAGATCGGTAAGAACTCGGTTATACCCTGAATCAGTGCCAGGAAGATTGCCTGCAGGAACTCCAAAGTCGTACCTTTTGAAAGAATGCGTGGTGAGCGAGCGTGAGCTTATGGGCGCAGTTTAACCATCGCTAGCAGGAAGTGCTAACGGGTACGTGATCCACTAGAATGGATGTATGAAAGACATCCCTCTTTTCCCGATGCCTCTGGTGGTGTTTCCCGGTGGCAGGCTGCCGGTGCAAGTCTTTGAAACCCGCTATCTCGATATGGTGAAGGATTGCCTGCGTGAGCAAACCGGGTTCGGCGTGGTCATGATCACCGACGGTAGTCAGGTTCTGACGAATCCTGAAGAACAACTGCCAGAGATATCTTTCTGTGGCACCTATTGTGAGATCGTTGATTTTGACCAGTCCTCATCCGGCCTCCTGAGCCTGGTGGTTGAAGGCCGTCAAAAATTTGCCATCCGTGATCAGTACGAGCGGCCAGACAGATTGATGATGGCGAGTGTTGAGTTTCTCGAAGACGAGACGAGCGTGGCCATGCCAGAGGATCGAGAACATCTGTCTGGATTGCTTGAGTCATTGATGTCCCATGAGGCAGTGCAGCGCCTCGGCCTTTCCTGCGATCTAGGCCAGGCCGTTGAAGTTGGAGCCCGACTCACAGAGCTGCTGCCATGTCCTAATCACTTCAAGCAGCGGATGCTGGAGATGAAGGACCCGCTGATCAGATTAAGCGAGCTCGACAAGTTGGTTGAAAGGATTCAGAAGGCTAACGAGTAATATCCTCCCTCCGCGATTTGGTTTTGAATCGCACTTTATTGAAACAATGCTTTGTAACTTTCAGCGATAGAAGCAGGTTATAATGCGCGGTTTTACGAGTGTAGATTCTAGAAGATGGCCAGATCGGACTATATGCAGGCAGTGGGTACGCGAGCGCGGCGAGCGTCAGCAGAGATCTGCCGCGCGCCAACGCAGCTGAAGAACGATGCACTCCTGGCGATTGCAGATGCGATTCTGGCCCGACGGGAGTCGCTGATGCAGGCCAACGAACTGGACTTGCAGGCGGGCAGGGAAAACGGCCTGAGCGAGCCACTGCTTGATCGTTTGAAGTTTACCCAGGCGCGCTTTGAAAGCATGGTCGAAGGATTGCAGCAGGTCGCTGCACTCGATGACCCGGTGGGTGAAATCACTGATATGTCGTTTCAGCCGAATGGTCTGCAAATTGGCCGGATGCGAACGCCCCTGGGCGTTATCGGTATTATTTTTGAGTCCCGACCTAATGTCACCATCGATGCAGCAAGCCTCTGCCTAAAGTCAGGTAATGCCGCAATTCTCCGGGGAGGTTCCGAAGCGATTCACTCGAATCTGGGGCTTGCGGCCTGCATTGAGGTTGGCCTCGAAGCTGTCGGTTTGCCCGCAGACAGTATCCAGGTCATCAAGGATACCGATCGAGCGCTGGTCGGTGAACTGATCACCATGAATGAGTTTGTCGACGTCATTGTACCGAGAGGTGGTAACAGTCTGGTGGCCAGAATTACAGCTGAAGCCACCATACCGGTGATCAAGCATCTCGATGGTATCTGTCATGTTTATATAGATGATGATGCCGATATGGAAAAGGCTTTCGCTATCGCACTAAACGCAAAGACCCAGCGCTACGCGGTCTGCAACGCGATGGAAACACTGCTGGTCTCAGCGGCTGTTGCCGATCAGATCCTGCCACGTCTGGCCGAAGGGTATCAGGCCGAGGGTGTTGAACTCAGAGGCTGCGAGCACACAGTCAGCCTGCTTGGGAGCGAAGTCCAGATCAGTCAGGCTGAGGCCTCGGACTGGACTGCCGAGTACCTGGCCCCGATCCTGTCCATCCGAACAGTCGCAGGGCTTGATGACGCGATTGCCCATATTAATCAGTATGGGTCGAAACACACAGATACGATCGTCACGGAAAACTATTCAACAGGGCGCAGGTTTCTTCGCGAGGTCGACTCGAGCTCAGTCATGATTAACGCCTCAACACGTTTTTCTGATGGGTTTGAATACGGTTTGGGTGCTGAGGTCGGCATCTCCACGGATAAATTACATGCCCGTGGCCCCGTTGGTCTTGAGGGTCTGACCTCTCAGAAATACGTTGTGTTCGGTGATGGTCAGATTCGCCAATGAGTGAAACCCTGATATTCGGGGGTACATTTGATCCGGTTCATGTTGGTCATATTCGTTCGGCGAAAGCCCTGCAGCAGGCGCTTGACGGAATTCACCTGGCAATGATCCCCTGCCAGGTGCCGCCTCACCGGCCAACACCTGCTGCAACACCCGATCAGCGTCTGGAGATGCTGAAACTGGCCGTTGCGGACGAGACAGGTATCAGCGTCGATGACTGTGAACTTCACCGCACTGATCGGTCTTATACGGTTGATACGCTGCGCAGCTACCGGGAAAGAACGTCTGGCATGCTCGGATTTGTCATGGGGCTCGATTCCTGGCTGACCCTGCCGACCTGGCGCGATTGGCAGCGGCTTTGCGATTACGCACATCTTATTGTGCTGATGCGACCGGGCTCGGATGCACAGGAACCCGAGGTTCTGGCAGATTGGTCGCTGTCCAGGCGGGTTGATAGTCTGGGTCAGCTCAGGGATCTGCAGCATGGCCATGTTTGTCATGTCACCCTGGCCCAGATCGATGTTTCTGCGACGCAGGTGCGCGCGGCAGTGGCCAGCGAGCAAGACGTCAGTACGTTGTTACATCCGAATGTTGCAAGCTACATCGCCACGCACGGCTTATACTTGAATAACTAGCAAAATGAGAAAAATTAATGGAAAGCGCAGCACTTAAAGCACTGGTGATAGACGCCCTCGAGGACATCAAGGGGCAGGAAATTGTCGCGCTGGATGTTACCCGACAGACTGATATTGCTGATCACATGATTGTCGCAAGTGGCACTACCAGCCGGCAGGTCAAAGCCCTGGTTAACAGCGTCGTTGAGAAGGTCAAAGCGCAGGACGTGCCGGTTCTCAGTGTCGAAGGTGCTGATGGCGGAGAGTGGATTCTCATCGACCTGGCGGATGTGATTGTGCACGTCATGTTGCCTGCGGTGCGGGAGTTCTACGATCTGGAGCGACTCTGGAGCGTTGGTCCCGGTACCGAAGAAGGCAAAAAGCACTAGTTTGCCTTGCTGAAAGTTGACCTCATTGCTGTCGGTACCAAGGCGCCTGACTGGGTTGAACAGGGCATGGCCCAATACGTCAATCGAATGCGAGGACAATGCCGATTCAGTCTGCAGGAGGTGAAGACCTCCGACAGGAACAAAAAGCAAAGTATCGAAAAACATCAGCAACAGGAAGCCGAGCGACTGGCATCGAAGATTGATGAATCCGCCCATCTCGTGGCGCTTGATCGTGCCGGCAAAAACTGGAGTACCGAGCAACTGGCCAAGCGCATTCAAACCTGGAGCCAGGCGCCTGGGCACGTGCAGTTGATTGTCGGCGGTCCCGATGGACTTGACGCATCGCTTGTCAGGCGAGCCAGCGATGTCTGGTCGTTATCGAACTTAACCTTCCCGCACTTTCTGGTTAGAGTGCTCTTGAGTGAGCAGATCTATCGCGCAATGATGCTCAATGCCAATCACCCTTATCACAAGTAATGGCGCTGTCGAAATGAACCATGGTTGAGCCGTTAGCACTTAAAGATCACTCCTGGGAGAGTCGAATCTTCTTCGAGCGCATTGTGGTCGGGTTCGGCGTGCTGGTTGTGTTAACCCTGTTCCTTGTCGCGCGCTTTTTCTATCTGCAAATCGTACAGTACGATGTTTACGCCACGCTGTCCGACAAAAACCGGATTCAGGTCCAACCGCTGCCACCGATTCGAGGACTGATCTATGATCGAAACGGCGAGCTGCTGGCGGACAATTCTCCCAGTTTTAATCTTACGCTGACCCCCGAGCGAGTTGAGGATATTGATGCCACGCTCACCAGGTTGGGCAGCATCATGGCGTTGACCGAGGAAGACCGTGAGGGCTTCAAGAAGCGGCTTGAGCGTCGCCAGCGCCCTTATGAATCTGTACCGCTCAAGTTTCGGCTGACCCCGGAAGAAATTGCCCGAATCAGCGTGGATCGACATGCGATGCCCGGTGTCGAGGTTGAAGCCAGACTGGTCCGTCATTATCCGAAGGGCGGCTTGATGGTCCATGCCGTTGGTTCAGTCAGAAGAATCAATGAAAATGACGCTCGCCGTCTTGATTCAGTCGCCTACTCTGGCACGGATCATATCGGCAAAACCGGCGTAGAGCGTTACTACGAGGCCGATTTGCTGGGAGAGGTCGGTTACCAGCAGGTTGAGATTGATGCTCGCGGCAAGGTCATGAAAATTCTGGAATCTGACTTGCCTGTACCGGGCAAGGATCTCGTCCTGCATGTGGACAGTACCCTGCAGCAGGCCGCGAGCGATGCGCTGGGAGACCGCCGTGGTACGGTGGTGGCGATCGAACCAAAAACTGGCGGTATTCTGGCGATGGTCAGCAAACCGGGTTACGACCCGAATCTGTTTGTTACCGGCATCGATCACAAAACCTATGCTTCGCTCAGGGATTCTCGAGACGTCCCGCTGTTTAACCGGGCACTTCAGGGCCAGTATGAGCCGGGCTCCACGATCAAACCGCTCATCGGTCTTGCTGGTCTTGTGACGGGCATGACGACTGAGGGTTACACCATCAAAGATCCGGGTTGGTTCCGTTTGCCTAACAACAAGCGGCTCTACCGGGACTGGAACTGGAAAGCCAGTGGCGCGGGTGGTCACGGTGAGGTCAACCTTGAAAAGGCGATTTATCGATCCTGCAATGTCTATTTTTACGACCTGGCCGTGAAGATGGGTATTGACCGGATGGACGACTATCTCGCGCTCTTTGGCTTCGGCGTGAATACCGCACTCGATTTACCCGAAGCCAGAAGCGGACTTCTGCCTACCAGAGAATGGAAGCAGGATACCCGTGGTTTGCCCTGGTATCCGGGTGACACCGTCAACATTGGTATTGGTCAGGGCGATATGCTGGTGACGCCGTTGCAACTGGCAACTGCCATCACGGTAGTTGCCAACCGGGGTAAGTGGATTGCGCCCCGTATGCTCAAATCAGGCAGTGACCTGGTAAACGCCAGTAGTGTGCCTCGCCTGGATAGTATCGACATGATACCGACCCATGTCTGGGATCTCGTGATCGGTGCCATGGAAAAAGTTGTCCACCGTGGCAACCAGGTTTACGGAGAAAACGGTACCGCGTGGGCTTATATCGGCCAGGATATTCCCTATCGCATGGCGGGCAAGTCTGGAACGGCCCAGGTTGTCGGCATCAAGCAGGGTGAGGAATACAACGAAGAGGAACTCGACGAAAGGCAGCGTAAACATGCCTGGTTTGTGGCCTTCGCGCCGGTTGATGATCCGCAGATCGCGCTGGCTGTGCTGGTTGAGAATGGCGGCGGTGGCAGTGAGTTCGCCGCACCGGTTGCACGCGCCGTATTAGATCATCATCTGCTGAAAAATACGGCCGCCAAAGGCAAGGTGATTGCCGCGGTCGGGAGCGGCGGTTGAGCCAGGATTTTGTCAGACAGTTACCCGGTTCCGGGCTGGTTACGCAACGCAAGGCGGGCATCGGTGATGCCGTGCATCTGGACATGCCGATGGTGCTGTTGCTGCTGGCGATATCTGCCTATGGATTGCTGATTCTTTACAGCGCGGTGGGTCAGCAGACGGGACCGGTTATCTCGCAAAGCATCAAGCTCATGGCGGGCATCGGAGCGATGATCATAATCGCGCAGATATCGCCGATTTTCTACATGCGGCTGGCGCCCTGGATCTTCCTGATCAGTCTAGGGATGCTTTGTCTTATCTATGTTTTTGGCATTGAGGTCAAAGGTTCGAGGCGCTGGTTGCGTATCCCCGGGGTCATCAATTTCCAGCCCTCTGAAGTAATGAAGCTGGTGTTACCCCTGATACTTGCCTGGTATTTCCATGATCGGCATCTGCCGCCCAAGGCAAGGCACGTCTTCTGGTCTCTTGTGATTATTGCGATTCCGGTCATGCTGATTGCCATGCAGCCTGATCTGGGTACCTCGCTCATTATTGCTGCGTCCGGTTTGTTCGTTCTGTTGCTGGCCGGTGTTTCCTGGAGGCTGGTGTTTTCTGCGGTGGGTCTTGGTCTTCTGTCTGCGCCGGCACTCTGGTTTGTCCTTCGAGACTATCAGCGCCAGCGCATACTGACGTTATTGGATCCAGAACGCGATCCGCTAGGGGCAGGCTGGAACATCATTCAGTCAAAGACCGCCATCGGTTCCGGCGGGTTGTTTGGTAAAGGTCTATTTGAAGGTACCCAGTCACACCTTGATTTTCTGCCGGAAAGCCAGACAGATTTTATCATCGCGGTGCTAGGAGAAGAGCTCGGCCTGTTAGGCGTGGTGACGCTGTTGATTCTCTACATTCTGTTGATTGGCAGAGGGGTAATATTGTCCGTTCAGGCTCAGGACACCTTCGGCCGTTTATTGTCAGGTAGTATTACCTTCACTTTTTTCGTGTACGTGTTTGTTAATATAGGCATGGTAAGTGGTGTGCTGCCGGTTGTTGGTGTGCCGCTGCCATTGGTAAGTTTCGGAGGGACCTCGATACTGACGCTGTTTGCTGGCTTCGGCATTATTATGTCGATCCACACTCATCGCAGAATCACATTGTGATGCAAAAACTGATTTGTTTGATGTTGTTGATGAGTTGCGCAAGTGCCAGCGCAATCGAATATGCGGACCGGCCAGAGGTGCACGAGTTCGTTCGTGAACTTGCTGATGAAGGTGGCTTCGATGAGCGGGAATTGCTCAGTATTTTCAGCCATGCCGAGTACAAGCAAAATATCATCGACGCCATCAGTCGACCGGCTGAGAAAACACTGAACTGGGCCGAGTACCAGGACATATTCCTGACCGAACGCCGCACAACTTCCGGTATCGCCTTTATGGCGGAGAACAGTGAAGCACTGCAGGCGGCTTATGAAACCTATGGTGTCCCACCGGTCATCATCACCGCTATCATTGGCGTAGAGACCATGTACGGCCGTATCACCGGTGGTTATCGAGTGCTTGATGCGCTGTCGACACTGGCCTTTGATTATCCGCCGCGCGCCAAGTTTTTTCGGGGAGAGCTTAAAGAGTTTATTCTACTGGCCCGGGAAGAAAAGCAGATGATCACTGACCTTACAGGGTCGTACGCCGGGGCCATGGGGCTCGGACAGTTTATTCCCAGTAGCTATCGGGCTTATGCGATAGATTTTGATGGTGACGGTTTCAGGGATATCTGGAACAACCCAACGGATGCAATCGGTAGCGTGGCCAATTACCTGCATGTGCACGGCTGGCAGCGAAATGCTGAAATCACACGGGTCGTTGATGCAGGGCAGGCGCCTGCGGCACTGTTTAATGTATCCCTGAAGCCATCAAGTACCGCTGGTGCCCTACGCGAGCAGGGGCTTGGTTCAGCGCTGGAAGGTCTTGATGATGAAGAGAAAGTCTCGCCCATGCGATTCGAGGGTAAACAAGGCAAGGAATACTGGGTGGGGTTAAATAATTTTTACGTCATAACCCGATACAACCACAGCAAACTTTACGCCATGGCAGTTTTTCAATTGAGCGAAGGATTGAAAAAAGGCGGCGATGCCATCGTTGCTCGTTAACTTCTCCTGCATGCCTCGACGACTTCTTGCGTTTCTGCTGATTCAATGTGCACTGATCAGCGGCTGTGCAACAACCGTGCAGATCGCGGAAAGCAGAAAAGCACCGTTGGGGCCAAATCAATACGAAGTCTTTGGCAAAGTCTATGAAATCATGGACTCCAATCTGGGTTATGTGGAGATTGGGATCGCCTCCTGGTACGGCAAGAAATTTCATGGCCGTCTAACCGCGATGGGAGAGGTTTATGATATGTATGGTATGACCGCGGCGCACAAGGAACTACCGCTGCCGACGGTCGTCAAAGTCACGAACCTGGATAATGGTCGTACGGTTGTCCTGAGAGTGAATGATCGCGGTCCCTTTCATGAGGATCGTGTGATTGATCTCTCTTATGAGGCGGCGAGGCAGCTGGGCTTTGAGCATCAGGGAACGGCCCCGGTTGTGGTTGAGGCGTTGGATGAAATTAATCATCCGGAACTGATGCCGCCACCCGATCAGGAGACCTACTATCTTCAGGTTGGTGCCTTTTCCCTGGAGGCCGGGGCTCGCGCACGTCTTGACCAGGTGCGGGCAGCGTTACCGGTGGATGTTTCGTCGAGAATCCTTACCAGCGAGACTGAAAAAGGATTACTGTACAAGGTTTGGATTGGGCCTGTTGCCAGTCTTGAAGAAGAGCTGATGATTGAGGATCGCATCAGGGATAGAAATCTTGGTAATCCTCTACGCGTTAAAATTGAATAAAGTTGAGTCGTTATATGTTGAGTCATTTACGTAAGGAGAACAGCATGTTCGCGCCTTTTAGTCTGCGTCAGATCATCGCCACGTTCCTGCTGATGCTGGTGGGTACTGGTGTTGGCGCGGTACCTATTATTCCTGCCCCACCTCAGCTGGCTGCAGAAGGTTACCTGTTGGTTGATGCCGCGACCGGTACCCGGTTGGTGGAATTTAACGCTGAGCAGCGATTGCCGCCGGCCAGCCTGACAAAACTGATGACAAGCTACATTGCAGCCAAAGAGCTGGCGCTGGGCACAATTTCCCTGGACGACGAGGTTGAGGTTTCGATCAAAGCCTGGCGGATGGAAGGCTCAAGAATGTTTATCCAGGAAGGCACCAAGGTTCGACTCGAAGATCTGCTGAGGGGCATGATTATTCAGTCGGGCAATGATGCGAGTGTTGCTCTGGCAGAACACATAGCCGGCAGCGAAGATGCCTTTGCGGATGTGATGAACCAGTACGCCGCGCAGCTGGGTATGGCAGATACAAACTTTGTTAATGCGACCGGTTTGCCGAACGAGAATCACTACACCACAGCCCGCGATTTGAGTCTGTTAACCGTCGCCATGATCACGGAATTCCCGTCACACTATAAAATGTATTCCGAAAAAACGTTTACCTACGCCGGCATCCGACAGGCGAATCGCAACAAGCTGTTAATGCGCGACAGCTCAGTAGACGGCGTAAAAACCGGTCACACTGAAGCCGCGGGCTATTGCCTGATCTCATCAGCGCTCCGCAATGATATGCGTTTGATATCAGTCGTGATGGGTGCGACATCCGAAGAAGCCAGGGCGTCTGAAAGCCAGAAGTTGCTGACTTACGGTTTCCGCTATTTTGAAACGGCCAGGCTCTATCGTGCCGACGACTCCCTGCAGCAGGTTCGCGTCTGGGGCGGGCGACACGGTTCGGTGAATCTGGGAATAGAGCAGGATGTTGTGTTGACGATTCCTCGCGGTGGCCGTGATCAGCTGGAAGCAAAAATTAACCTTCAGGATGAAGTACACGCACCCCTGACGAAAGGTGACGCGGTCGGCGAATTGCAAATCACCGTGCCGGACGGGGAAGATATGGTCATTCCGCTGGTGGTACTTAACGGTGTTCAGGAAGCAGGTTTCTTCGCTGGTCTCTGGGACGCGATTTCGCTCTTTTTCCTCAAGCTCTTTGGCGGTGATCCGCTTGCTTACAAGCCGTGACGGAAGATGACATCACCATCACCTATCCCTGCGACTACCCGATCAAGGTTGTCGGGGATGTCAGCCCCGGATTTCACGATCAGGTCTTCGACGTTGTCGTTCGGCATGACCCCTCGATGACAACAGACAGGGTGTCGCAAAAAACAAGTCGCAAGGGCAACTTTGTTTCCATATCGTTCATGCTGGTGGCTGAGAGCGAAGCGCAGATTAAGGCCTTGTTCGCCGATCTACAGCAGATAGAAGCCGTACGAATGGTGTTGTAGCCGTGCTGGCCAGTTTGCGTGTCAGGCAGTTTGGTAGGGTGCCCTACGAGGACACCTGGATCGCCATGAAAGACTTTACGGACCAGCGACAGGCAGATACGCCGGATGAAATCTGGGTGGTAGAGCACAACCCCGTTTTTACGCTTGGCCAGGCGGGAAAAGAGTCCCATATCCTCAATCGGTCAGAGGTGCCTGTCGTCAGATCTGACCGTGGCGGGCAGGTGACCTATCATGGTCCGGGACAGCTTGTTTTGTATCTCCTGATAGACCTGAAGCGAGCCGGTCTTGGCGTCCGTGCGCTGGTTACCCTGATTGAAGAAACTGTGATCGAAGCGCTGTCAGATCACGGCGTAACGGCAATAGCCCGTAAAGATGCGCCCGGTGTTTATGTCGATGGCAAGAAGGTCGCGGCGCTTGGTCTGAGGGTCCGCAAGGGCTGCAGTTACCACGGTCTGAGCCTGAACGTTGATATGGATCTCACGCCGTTTGCTGACATTAATCCCTGTGGCTATGAGGGACTTGAAGTCATAGACACCCGGCACCTCGGTATCGCTGCCGATCAGGGAGCGCTTGCCCAGGTATTGATCGGCATTTTTCACCGAAGAATCGGGTATCATGCGGCTCCAGACGAGAGAGATTCCTGATGGTCGACAAAAATCGAATGGTGCGCGGCGAAAAGCTGCGCGGCGCAGAAAAAGTCAGGCGTATACCCGTGAAGGTTGTACCGACGGAAACCATGCTGCGCAAGCCAGACTGGATTCGCGTACGGATTCCTGCAAACCCGGAAATCACCCGTATTAAGGAGATTCTTCGACGTCGTAAACTCGCATCCGTATGCGAGGAAGCGAGCTGCCCGAACCTGCCTGAGTGTTTTTCTCACGGTACGGCAACTTTCATGATCATGGGTGAAATCTGCACCCGCCGCTGTCCGTTTTGTGATGTCGCCCATGGCAGTCCCAATGCGCTGGATCCGAACGAACCTATTCAGCTGGCTGAAGCCGTCCATGAGATGGGTCTTAAATACGTCGTGGTCACCTCTGTCGATCGAGACGATCTGAAAGACAGTGGCGCAGGCCATTTTGCGGACTGTATTCGCGAGATGCGTGACCTGAATCCGACGACCACGATTGAGGTGCTGGTGCCTGATTTTCGTGGGCGAATGGAGATTGCGGTTGAGACACTGACCCAAACACCACCGGATGTTTTTAACCATAATCTGGAAACGGTGCCGAGGCTTTATAAAAAGGCGCGACCCGGTGCTAACTATGATTGGTCTCTGGATCTGCTTGAGGCCTTCAAGGCCAATAACCCTGAAGTGCCGACCAAGTCAGGCCTGATGCTGGGATTGGGCGAAGAAAATGACGAAGTGGTAGAGGTGATGAAAGATCTCCGTGCCCACAACGTCGATATGCTGACCCTGGGTCAGTACCTCCAACCAAGCCGGGATCATCTGGCGGTAGAACGATTTGTCCATCCCGACGAGTTTGATGAACTCGGCCGCATCGGCAAGTCACTCGGATTTACGCACGTTGCCAGCGGTCCGCTGGTGCGTTCTTCCTATCATGCTGATCTGCAGGCGGCAGGCGATTTCGATCCGGTCTAACCCGGGGTATCGGCTCGCCTGGCCCGGCCAGAGATTGCTAGTGGCGATATTTGTTGCAAGCTGAGCAGTCAGGGTTCCGCGAGAGTTTAAGCTTGCGCCAGTCCATGTATCTGGCATCAAAGGTGAGCACATAACCTGCAAGCGTCTCGCCAATCCCCAGTAACACCTTGATCGCTTCCAACGCCTGCAACGTACCGATAGTGCCAACAACGGGCGCAGCAATGCCGGTGTCTGCGCAATTGAGTTCAACATCCGGGGTATCCTGATAGAGGCATCGGTAACAGGGTTTTTCCGGGTCGTGCGTATCAACCACCATCAGTTGACCATCCATGCGCACGGCCGCCCCGGAGACAAGGTCCGTTTTCTGACGCAGACACGCATCGTTGATCGCAAAGCGCACCTCAAAGTTGTCGGTGCAGTCGACCACCAGATCAGCCAGGCCGACTTCCTCTTCCAGCTGCGCAAGGGTCAGTCTTTCGTTAATCGTCCGGATGGCGATGTCTGGATTGATCGCCAGCAACGCCGCTTTTGCAGAGGCTGGTTTTGGCTGCCCGACGCGGGCGGTGGTATGCACGATCTGTCGTTGCAGGTTTGAAACATCAACCGTATCAAAGTCTGCCAGGACCAGTGTACCGATGCCCGATGCAGCGAGATACAGGCTCACAGGAGAGCCCAGCCCTCCGAGACCGATGATAAGCACCCTGGCATCCAGTAGTCGCTCCTGACCCTCGACATCAATGTCGGGCAACATGATGTGGCGTGAATATCTCAGTAATTGTTCGTCATTCATCATGTTGCGGTCCTGGCGAGAACAGCACGGGGCTGAGGATTAAGGTCGCTGAAGGTTTCGATATTAAGGTAACCGGCGTCGTTGAGAAGTGCTGTCACTGCCGGTTGCTGGTCGTAGCCATGTTCAAGCATCACTGTGCCGCCGAGTACCAGGTGACTTTTTGCCTCGGCGATGATTGACCGAATAGCATCCAGACCATCTTCGCCCGATACCAGCGCCTGTTTTGGTTCATAGGCCAGGTTTATCAGATGTGGGTCATCCGAACGGATATACGGCGGGTTGCTGACGATCAGATCGAAACTGCCGGTAACATCACTGAACCAGTCACTGACCAGGAAACTGACGTTAGGGACATCCACAGCATTGGTGCGGGCGGTTGCCAGGGTCTCAGCATCAATGTCTGTTGCAGTGACTTGCCAGGCTGCGCGTTCTGCTGCAAGGCTGACGGCGATAGCGCCTGAGCCAGTGCCCAGATCGAGCACGCGTAATGGCGTGTTATCGAATCGGTCCAGGATGGTTTCAACCAATAGTTCAGTTTCCGGTCGCGGAATCAGGGTGCGGTCGGTGACCTGGAACTGGCGGTTCCAGAAACCTTGCTCACCCATCAGATAAGCGATGGGTTCGCCGGCCGCACGCCGTTCTGCCAGTGTCTGCACCCGGGCCAGCTCGGGTTCAGACAATGTCTCTTCGGTGTGGCTGTAAAGCCATGATTTTTGTCGACCGGTGCCATGGGTCAGGATGTACTGTGCGTCTGTTCTTGGTGAGTCTGAAACTGAATGAAACAGCGCCGTATATTGGTCGATCAGCTCACCAACTTTAGGATTCATCACCCTGTCCCATGGAACGCAGCTGATCTGCCTGATGTTCGATAATCAGCTGATCAACAATGGGGTCGAGTTCACCGGTGATAATCTGCGGCAGGCGGTGTACCGTCAGATTGATACGGTGATCAGTGACTCTGCCGTCAGGAAAGTTATAGGTCCTGATCTTCTCGGAACGATCGCCACTGCCGACCAGCGAGCGCCGGGTTTCAGCCTGCTCCTGGGATTGCTCCGATTGCGCCTTGTCCATCAATTTGGCCTGAAGCAGGCTCATCGCTCGGGCCTTGTTTTTGTGTTGTGACCGTTCGTCCTGACATTCCACCACAATCCCGGTTGGCAGATGGGTTAGACGTACCGCAGAATCAGTCTTGTTGACGTGCTGGCCGCCGGCACCGGAAGCGCGGTAAGTATCCACACGCAGATCGTTCTTCTCGATTTCGATTTCCTCGATGTCGTCAATTTCGGGAAGAACGGCAACCGTGCACGCAGACGTATGAATTCGACCTTGTGACTCCGTCTGCGGTACCCGTTGCACCCGGTGCGCACCGGATTCAAATTTCATCTTGCCGTAGGCATCTTTGCCCTCGAGCCGGGCAATAATTTCTTTGTAACCGCCGTGCTCCCCGGGCCGCTCGTTTAGCACTTCCACACGCCATTTCTGCGTTTCCGCGTATCGAGCATACATCCGATACAGGTCGCCGGCGAAGATAGCGGCTTCATCGCCACCGGTACCGGCGCGAATCTCCAAAAAGACGTTGTTACCATCGTGGGGATCTTTGGGTAGCAAAAGCTTCTGCAGCTCAGCATCGAGTTTTTGTTCGTTCTCGGTCAGCTCAGAGAGTTCTGCCTGTGCCATTTCCCGGATCTCCGGATCAGGATCCTCCATCATGACCGTGGCATCAGCCAGCTCGGCACTGACTGATTCAAATTTGCGGAAACACATCACCACCGGCTCGATATCCGCGTACTCCTTGGAATAGCTACGAAATTTATTCTGATCTGAGATCACATCACTATCACTCAGCAGTGCGCCCAGTTCCTCGTAGCGTTCGAGCAGTTGATCGAGTTTTGTTCGTAGTGAGTTATTCAAAGTCTTTATCCAGCGAGTAGAGCCGCGTTACGGCTTTAAGAAAGTCTTCCTCACCCTGTGCGATGGCGTTTTTCATTTCAACGGAGGGGGTGTGGATAATTTTGTTGGTGAGTTGATTGGCGAGCTGGTTAATCACCTCAGCCGGTGCCTCGCCTTTCTCCAGTCGAGTCAGGGCCCTGGCAACTTCTCGTTCCTTTAACGCCATGTGCTGGGTGCGGAATTTTACCAGAAGGGCATCTGCCGCCTTCATCTCCTGCCGGGAACGGTAGCTGGAGACTTCTTCCTGCAGAATAACCTCAGCGCGTTCCGCAGCTTCCTGCCTGCCCTGCAGATTGGTATCGATGATTTGCTCAAGATCATCGACGCTATAAAGGTAAATATCTCGCAGTTCAGCGACTTCCGGTTCAATGTCCCGGGGTACGGCGAGATCGACCATCAGTATCGGTTTGTTTTTGCGGCTTTTAAGCGCGCGCTCTACGGTACCCTTGCCAAGAATGGGTAGCTGAGATGCGGTAGCGGCAATGACCACGTCGATATCCGGCAATCTGCCTGGAATCGACTGCAGATCAATCGCCTGACCTTCCAGAAGCTGTGCCAGGCGCCTTGCGTTTTCAAGTGTGCGATTGGCAATCGTCATCTGCTGGATGCCGGCGGATTGCAGGTGCCTGCCAACCAGTTCGGTGGTTTCTCCCGCACCAATCAAAAGAATTCGGCAATCGGCAAGATTGGAAAATAGTTGCTCTGCCAGGGTCACTGCGGTTGAGGCCACCGACACAGAGTTTTCCCCGATTGCCGTTTCTGTCCTGACACGCTTTGCGATACGAAACGTCGTCTGGGCGAGATGATCCAGTTCTGTCCCCAGCGTGCCGATACGTCTGGCCTGGTCGAAACAGTCTTTGAACTGTCCCAGGATTTGCGGTTCCCCGACGACCATAGAGTCCAGCCCACAGGCAACCCGCATCGCGTGGAACGCCGCTTCTTTGTTAAATCGTGTATAAACGCTGGACGCTAGCTCGTCGGTATCCATCCTGTGATAGTCTGCTAGCCACTGGATGACGCGGTGACTGTCACTGTGGGTGCAGGTGGCGATGACTTCAGTTCTGTTGCAGGTAGAGAGAATTGCGACTTCGGTCAACGCCGACTGGGCAACCAGATCTTGCAGTGCGTCAGCCAATTGTTCAGGCGTGAAGGCGACCTTCTCCCTGAGTGCGACAGGAGCTGAATGGTGATTTATGCCAACGATGAGCAGATTCATAGGTAACCGGTGTAGTAAAATGAACCCCTTAGCCCTGTTTACACACTGAAGAGTTTAAACAAAACGACAATGAGGGGGTCAAACCCCGCCTTCCCGAGCGTTCACCGCTGGGGCGGGCGCCCATTGTACGCAAAATCACCGGGTTTTTGGTGATAAAGCGTTGGACGAGAGAATCCGGGTGCACCCGGCCTGACGAAGAGAGACCTGTCCCAAGTTGAATATCCAATATACAGATTCAGCTGCCGTGATTCGGCGCTTGATAACCATGCTGTCGCTGTCGCTGCTGTTGGCGGGCTGTGCCACATCAACATCGACACCGACAACCAACACGCCGGAACCTGATCTGGCAGAAATAGATGAGATTGCCGCCGAAGGGTCCGTCGATCCCGCGGATCAGGCATTGCCCGAGCCGCTTGAACCGCCAGAGTATCCGGTAGCGCCATTCACCTCAGACACCCTCTACAGCCTGTTGGCCGCAGAGGTCGCAGGTTTCCGGATGCGTTATGACGTCGCGCTGGAACAATATCTCGATGTTGCCAGAGAAACGCGCGATCCCGGTGTGGCAGCGAGAGCAACTCGACTGGCGTTGTATCTGAAGGATGAACAGTCGGCGCTCGAAACAGCACTGATCTGGGCAGAAGAGGCGCCACAGGAAGAAGAGGCACATCGTGCTGCGGTTGACCTGTTGCTGCGACAGGATCGGCTCGCAGAGGCTGTTATTCATATGGAGGCGATTAAGGATCTCGGCGGCCTGGCCCGTTTTGACCTGTTTGCGTTCCGTTCCGCGAATCTTACGCCCGAACAACGGGCCGGCGTTCTGCAGGCCGTCAGCGAAATGCTGGCTCGGCACCCCGGAGATGAGCAATTAATGTTCGCCAAGGCGGTGTTACTTGAGCAGAGTCAGGCCTATGAGGCGTCGCTTGTCCTGACAGACGCGCTGCTGGAGATCACTGACAATGTTAATGCCGTTATTCTCAAGGCGAGTCTGTTGTCGAGCCTGGGGGAAGATGATGCAGCTGTTAGCTTCCTTGAGGCGCAAGTTAGCGGCAGTGCGGATAATCGTCGTTTACGCATCATTCTGGCGCGCATGCTGTTCGAGCAGGGCGATCTGGAAGCAGCACAAACCCAATATGGCGAGGTGCTGGCAGAATCGCCAAATGACGGAGATGTCCTGTTTGCGCTGGCACTCATAGCGCTGGATCAGGGCCTGGATGAGGAAGCCAGACGATATTTCGAGCGGATGGTGCGTTGGAATCGCCGACCTGGCGAGGCGCATTACTATCTGGGCGGCATCTCCGAGCGTGCTGGTGAAAATGAAGCAGCCCTGGCGTCCTATATGCAGGCCGGTACTGGCTACGAGTTCATTCCAGCGCAGGCGCGGATTGCGTCCATTTTGACGGATGATGGCCGTGTGGCAGAGGCGAGAGATCACCTGATGCGTATGCGCCAGCAGTACCCGCAGCATCGGCAGCAGTTGACGTTCCTCGAGGCGCAGTTGTTGACTGAACGAGGCATGGCGGACGAAGTGCTGGCCTTCCTTGAAACCGTGATTAGTGAAGACCCCGATAACATCGACATGCTCTATTTTAGGGCAATGACTGGTCAGCAGTTTGATCGACTCGATGTTCTTGAGGGCGACTTGAGACGCGTGCTTGAGATTGACCCTGATAATGCTGATGCCTTAAATGCGCTGGGCTATACCCTGACCGATCAGACCGATCGCCACGAAGAAGCCTTTGAATTGATTGAGCGGGCACTGGCCATCAAACCTGATGAGCCCGCTTTTATCGACAGCATGGGCTGGGTGCAATATCGGCTCAAGAATTATGATGAAGCACTCAAACACCTGCGCCGTGCCCTGTCACTATTCCAGAATGATGAGGTTGCGGCCCATCTCGGTGAGGTCCTCTGGGTGATTGGTGAGCGAGAAGAAGCCATGCAGGTCTGGCAGGACGCATTGGACCTGACACCCGAAAGCGAGATATTGAAAAGAGTCATCAACCGGTTTGCCGAAGGTGAGGACCCCGGGGTTTGACCTGTCGCGCGCTGCTGGTCGCGATATTGGCTGGCTTGCTGTCCGCCTGCACGACGCTGCCGGACAAACCCATAGACGACCGACACTGGACCATGCAGGGCAAGCTTTCTGCAAGGATTGATGGTCGCACCCGTATCGTCAGTATCGATTGGTTGCAATCCAGTGATGAGAGCAACATCGTGCTTTCAGGCCCGTTTGGCAGTGGCGCTGTCAAACTGCGGGTCAGCCCCGATGGTGCCTGGGCGGATGAGGGTGAGGGCGAAGTCAGGCTCGACGATCTGCTGGCTGCTGAGATGTCAGTTCAGGATCTACCCTGGCAGCAGTTGTCTTATTGGGTCAGGGGTATCGATGCCTCTGGCAGGCCTTTGCCCACGCCATTTGAAAGCGGATTCTGGGTCATGGAAATCCTGAAAAAAGACGAAAATGGTCCTGTGCTGATGACTTTTACGCGGGATGAATTTGCGGTTCGGCTGAAAGTCCTGAAATGGGCGGCTATCGCAGAAACAGATCGCCTGTGATCTGATTTGACAGGGGCATCAGTGATCAGCACAATAGCGCCCTTTTTCAGGCCCGGTCCGTCGCAACGTTGGTGATGTTGATTTGGCCTTGATAGAATGAGCGGCCCGTGAAGGTGCCTGCTCAGGGCAGCCAAGCCCGGGAAACAATGTGATACTTTTGGGGTGTCGCCAAGTTGGTAAGGCACAAGGTTTTGATCCTTGCATGCGCAGGTTCGAGTCCTGCCACCCCAGCCATATCCCACACAGCTAGATCTGGAAATCATTGTGGCTGAACTAAAGATCTTCTCAGGCAACGCCCATAAAGCGCTCGCAACCAGGGTTGTGGATCGTCTGCGAATGGAATTGGGTGCCGCGGACGTGGGCACTTTCAGCGATGGTGAGATTGCCGTCGAGATCCACGAAAACGTCAGGGGCAAAGACGTTTTTGTTATTCAGCCGACCTGTGCGCCCACCAATGACAACCTGATGGAACTGGTCATCATTGCAGACTGCCTGCAGCGTGCGTCTGCAGCCCGGGTAACGGCAGTGATTCCCTACTTTGGTTATGCCAGGCAGGATCGTCGAGTCAGATCGTCACGAGTCCCGATCACCGCGAAGGTTGTGGCCGATATGCTCGGCAGCGCCGGAATTGACCGGGTGTTGACGATCGATCTTCACGCGGATCAGATCCAGGGCTTTTTCAGTATCCCGGTGGATAACATCTACGCAACGCCGGTATTGCTGCTAGATATCGAGCGGCAGGCCTACGAGGACCTGATGATTGTTTCCCCGGATGTTGGGGGCGTGGTCAGAGCCCGGGCGATGGCCAAGCAGTTGAACGATACCGACCTTGCGATTATCGATAAGCGGCGTCCTCAGGCCAATGAATCTGAGGTGATGCATATTATCGGTGACGTTGATGGCCGAACGTGTCTGCTGGTAGACGATATGGTGGACACTGCCGGCACGCTCTGCGCTGCGGCGGACGCACTAAAGAAACATGGCGCCAAGAAAGTGGTGGCCTACTGCACACACCCGGTACTGTCGGGTGCAGCAATGGAAAATATTAACAACTCGACCCTGGACGAAGTTGTGGTGACCGATACGATTCCTCTGAAACCTGAGGTTGCAGCGTCACCGAGAGTCAGGCAACTCAGCATTGCTGACGAGCTGGCTGAATCGATTCGTCGAATCAGTAACGAAGAGTCGCTAAGCGCGCTCTTTAAAAAGCGCATCCAACCGGCGTTGTTTTAGCGGTCGGGTGTCACAAAGACACGCAGCAGGTGGTCGCAGCCGGCTGTGTGAATTAAACCTACTAAGGAGTAACTCATGGCAGATTTTGAATTGAATGCCGAGCTGCGCAGCGATAAAGGGAAAGGTGCGAGCCGCCGCCTTCGTCGCAATGCAGACATGATCCCGGCCATCATCTATGGCGCGGGCGAAGACCCACAGCCTTTGTCTATCGCACACAAAGATATTCACAAGGCCTGTGAGAATGAAGCGTTTTTCTCTCACATCATTACCCTGCACGCCGATGGCGCATCTCAGCAGGCGATTTTGAAAGACCTGCAACGTCACCCAGCCAAAGACCGCATCATGCATGCGGACTTCCTTCGCATTCGAATGGATCAGGCGATTACGGTCGAGGTACCGCTGCACTTCATTAACGAAGAGAAATGTCTTGGTGTTCGTCAGTCTGGCGGCCAGATTTCTCACAATATGAGCTCGATCGAAATCAACTGTCTGCCCGGTGATCTGCCGGAATACATTGAAGTTGATATCGAAGACATGGATATCGGTGATTCAGTACATATCAGTGGACTGAAGCTGCCGGAAGGCCTGACGATACCCTCGCTTGCGCTTGGTGCTGATCATGACCACGTGGTTGTTTCTGTTAACGCGCCCAAGCGTGTTGAAGAAACCACTGACGAGGACGCTGCACCTGAAGCACCTTCTGCAGAAGCTGAAGGCGACGATAGCGCTGGAGACGAGTAACCTCGTTTTCTTGGTGTGAATACACCAGTGATCAGCGAGCCCGTAACCCTGATTGTCGGTATTGGCAATCCAGGTGCCGAGTATGCCAACACCCGCCATAATGCGGGTGTCTGGTTCGTCGAGCGACTGGCCCAACAGTATGCAGGTGTCTTCAAGCCAGAAAAAAAGTTCTTTGGCAAAGTGGCGACCATCCGGATGGCGGATAGCGAAGTCAAATTGCTGGTGCCTGATACTTACATGAACGAGTCAGGCAAAAGTGTTGCGGCCCTGGTTAACTTCTTCAAACTCAGCGCTCAGTCGATGCTGGTCGCCCATGATGAAATTGACTTTCCCTGTGGAAAAATCCGCTTCAAGCAGGGTGGGGGGCTGGCCGGGCACAATGGTTTACGTGATATCTCAAGCCGTCTGGCCGGGACCAGGGACTTTAACCGATTGAGAATCGGGGTAGGTCATCCAGGTGATCGCAGCGGTGTGACCGGGCACGTTCTGGGTAAGGTCTCAGCGAAAGACCAATCAATGATAGATGACTGTTTAGATGAAGCGCTGGCCGCAATGCCAAAAGCGGTTTCGGGCGATTGGCAGGGTGCTATGCAGCAATTGCACAATGCCGCTCAACCTTTTCAGGGAGAAAACTAACAATGGGATTTAACTGCGGTATCGTCGGCCTGCCAAACGTCGGTAAATCAACGCTTTTTAATGCACTTACCAAGGCGGGCGTTGGCGCTGAGAATTTTCCTTTTTGCACCATTGAACCAAACTCGGGTGTCGTACCGATGCCCGACCCGCGTCTGGATAACCTGGCTGACATTGTCTCACCGGAAAAAGTGATTCCCACCACCATGGAATTTGTCGACATTGCAGGTCTGGTGGAAGGTGCCTCCAAGGGTGAGGGCTTGGGTAATCAGTTTCTGGCAAACATTCGGGAAACGGATGCGATTGCTCACGTGGTTCGCTGCTTTGAAGATGAAAACGTAACGCATGTGGCGAACAAGATTGACCCTGCCGCTGATATCGAAGTGATCAATACGGAGCTGCAACTGGCAGATCTGCAGACCATTGAGAACGCTATTAGCCGTGTTTCACGGGTCGCGAAAAGCGGCGACAAGGAAGAGATGGCCAAGGTCAGCTATCTGGAACAACTGCAGGCGCATATCGATGAAGGCAGGCCTGCGCGCACCTTTGAGGTATCGTCGGAATATGACGCTGTGCTGAAAAGCATGCACCTGCTGACAATGAAACCTGTTCTCTATATTGCGAACGTTGATGAAAATGGCTTTGAAAACAATCCTCATCTGGATGCGGTTCGGGGAATCGCAGCGGCAGAAAGCGCTGAGTTAGTGGTTATCTGCAATAAGCTTGAGGCCGAGATCGTAGAGCTGGACGACGAGGAGCGCGCTGAGTTTTTGGCGGATCTGGGAATGGAAGAACCCGGGCTGGATCGGGTGATCCGCGCGGGTTACAAACTTCTGGGCCTGCAGACTTACTTCACGGCCGGTCCTAAAGAAGCCAGAGCCTGGACTGTTCGTGCCGGTGCCAGTGCGCCCCAGGCAGCGGCCGTCATTCATACGGACTTCGAGAAAGGTTTTATTCGGGCAGAAGTCATTTCCTATGATGACTATGTTGCACATAACGGTGAGGGTGGCGCCAAAGAGGCCGGCAAATGGCGGCTCGAAGGCAAGGATTACATCGTCGCTGATGGTGACGTTATTCACTTCAGGTTTAACGTCTAGTGACAGATTCGAACCCTGATTAGTGAAAAGGCCAGGTTATCCCTGGCCTTTTTCGTTGCCGCTGCGAAGTTTGCGTGCAATCCAGTAATCGACGCTGATGTATCTGCCGCCGCCAAGGAAGAACAGCGCCAGCAACATCACAAAGTAGGTCGCGGCAAACTCAATCCCGTTGTTTAAAATGGCAAAGCTGCCGTTTTCTGTGAGCCAGCTATAGTTAGCGTGTTCCTGCAGGATAGACTTGGCGCGCTCCAGTCTCTGGATGGCGCCTTCAGTTCGCTCAGTTGCAAAGAGTCCGCTGCCAGTAGCGATAGCCAGCCAGCCGTTTTGCCAATGTGCGGTTAAGGCGGCGACCAGCATGGTAATCATCAGTGGTGCTGCAATCCAGCGAGTCCCAAACCCAAACACCAGCAGAAATGCACCAACAAGTTCGGTTGCGGTTGCGAGAAATGCCATGAGCCAGGGCATTGGCAAACCAAGGCCCCAATCTGGATTGCCAAACCAGGCCACAGTGTTATCAAAGCCTTGGTACTTGTTCATCCCTGCCATATAGAAAATGGGTGCCAGATAGGCACGAATCAACAGGGGTGCGATGAAATCCAGCTTGTAGGTTAACTCAAGCCAGTCCTGGAACTTGTTAGCCAATCCAATCATGAACCTTATCCTTTGTAGAACATTCGTAGTTGGTTAAAAGACGTGAGTAAACCAATTCCGTTACGAACAAACAGGGATTTATCGGTTACCTGCAATTCGTCGGCTTTCTCAGCCAGCCAGGTTTCGGGTACGAGGCTGCCTGCTTGTTGCATGTCATGGAGTAAATGAAAAGCCAATGGCTGCAACTCAAAAAACTTAACGGACTCATCCGGCTGTCGGCCAACCAACAGATAGCTGGGCTCGTTGCCAGGACTGCTCGGGACAAAATCTTTACTGATGCGATGTACCGGGTACTGGTACACCAGCGGTTCGGCGAGCTCCGTCAGCGACAACCGGCTGCTGGCCAGCTCCGATTCATCGATCGCTTCGTCGGGCAGCGTTTCATCCAGGGTAAACACGGCCAGTTCTATCCACTCGTAGTGTGCAAGCTCAAGCAGAAAGGCAGGCAGGTCAGCAGATAGTTGTCGCTGCGACAGGTATTGCACAAATTCGCCGGACAGCTCCATAAAGTAGGGGGTCTGCGATTGATGTGAAATGAAAAAGTCCCGTACCATCGTCTGCCAGGTCTGTTCAGGCAGGATACTTCTAATGACGGGGAAGAAATCGCTCAGCAGAGATGAAACGTTGTTGAAGATCAGTTCCGAGTAGGTGCCCATTCTGCGTTTATCCAGACCCTCGGGTACCGGCACATGATCGGGGTTGCGCAGGTGTTCTGTGAATGCGCGTTGCAGTGCCAGTAGCTCGCTCATCTTGTGTTACTCAAATCGGTTCTGTCGCTGCCTGATTTCTGCAACTTCAGTGAGCAGGTGCGCCAGTGTTGGAATATTGAAGTCACGTTCCAGCAGGGTCGGCCGGTTGCCGATTGTTGCGTAGGTTTGTTCCAGCAGCTCCCAGACCGGATCAATTACGTCGGCGCCATGGGTGTCGACAATCAGCCCGTCATCTTCGACGTAATGCCCGGCGATGTGCAGATAGCTGATTCTGTCGGCGGGCATTGCGCGGATGAAATCCATCGGTTCGTAGTTGTGGTTAACGCTGTTGACGTAAACATTGTTGACGTCGAGCAGCAGATCACAATCCGCTTCTTCGATCACAGCACGAACAAAGTCGGCTTCTTCCAGTTCCCGTTTGGGTGTGAGGTAGTAAGAAACGTTTTCGAGCGCCATCCGCTCGCCGATGATGTCCTGTACGCGTTTTACCCGGTTCGCAGTATAGGTGACGGCTTCCTCAGTAAACGGCATTGGTAGCAGATCATAAAGTTGTCCGCCGTCGTTTGTGTAGGACAGGTGTTCGCTGTAAATCGCGACGCCGTGAGTGCCGATAAAGTCCCTGATATCTTCGATCAGGGATTCGTCCAGTGGCGCGGGGCCGCCAATAGACAGTGACAGGCCGTGGCAAACGAGCGTTTTCTGTTCGCTGATTTCTCGTAACTGGCGCCCGAGCCTTCCGCCTAGGCCAACCCAGTTTTCTGGTGCAAGTTCCAGGAAGTCGATGTCATCGGGCACGCCATCGCGGGCGAGTTCGGTTGTCATCGCACGCCGAAGGCCGATGCCTGCGCCGGAGACCGGTTTGATATGTGAAAGCATGGTGTTGTTTGTTCGAAGTTCGGTGGTCCCGGAAGGGACCACCTGATTGTTGCCAGTTCTATCTGGCTATGGGAAGTAACGGTTGCTTAAGCTGCGCCGCCGCACTTACCTTCGCCGCAAGCACCTTCGCTGCTCTTCTCGCCGCCGCACTTGCCTTCGCCGCAAGCACCTTCACTGCTCTTTTCGCCGCCGCACTTGCCTTCGCCGCAAGAACCTTCACTGCTCTTCTCGCCGCCGCATTTGCCTTCACCGCAGCTGCCTTCTTTGTGGGCCTTATCGTCACCACATTTACCTTCACCACAGCCACCTTCGCCGTGTCCGCCAGCAACTTGCATATAGCCACCTGGGAGTTCGGTCATACCAAACGGATTGGTATCGGCATTGGCCATGGGAGAAAGTGCGAGCGTGGCGCCGAGCGCGGTTCCAACTGCGAGTGAAAGATTCTTCTTTGATGTTTTCATAGCTAAAACGTCCTTTAGTCGATTGTTCCGCCGAGTTACTCGGCCAGCGTTGTACAGATGCACGGTTAGTGGGTGTGCGTCTCTGTAATAAGACCTGTTAATTGCACAGATGGTTTCATAGAGAAAGCCAACGGCAAAACGTTACAGCAATCGGTAAAAAATGACACAGAATTAATGCAGTGTTAGCGAGCGCTTACTTCTGTTTGTCGGGGTGAGATGTTCTAGTGAAAATAAAGTGGGGGGTAGCGAGGTAAAGCGGTCGGGTGCAGAGCGCACCCGACCTGATGCTTTAAGCGGCTTCGTTAGCCTTTTTAATTACTTCCTCAGCGACGCTGTTCGGACAACCCGCATAGTGGCTGAACTCCATCGAGAACTGACCACGGCCAGAAGTCATGGTGCGCAGGTCACCGATATAGCCGAACATCTCAGCCAGCGGTGCGGTTGCCTTAACCCTGACGCCGGTCGTGCCCGCATCCTGGCCCTGGATCATGCCACGGCGTCGGTTCAGGTCACCGATCACGTCACCCACATGCTCGTCGGGCGTGAACACGTCGACTTTCATGATGGGTTCCATCAGTTGCGGTCCAGCTTTCGGCATGGTCTGTCGATAAGCCGCTCTGGAAGCCAGTTCGTAAGCAATCGCGGATGAGTCAACCGCGTGGAAGGCGCCATCGAGCAACGTGACTTTAACGTCCAGCAGTGGATAGCCGGCCAACGGACCTTCTTCCATGCTCATCTTGAAGCCTTTCTCAACGGCCGGCCAGAACTCACGTGGTACGTTACCGCCGGTAACCTTGGATTGGAATTCGAACCCGGTACCCGTCTCTGCTGGTTCCACGACGTAATCGATCTTCGCGAACTGGCCCGCACCACCCGTCTGCTTCTTGTGCGTGTAGCTGTCTTCTGTGAGTTTTGTGATTGACTCACGGTAGGCAACCTGTGGCGCACCGACATCAACTTCAACACCGTGAGTACGCTTCAGGATATCGACCTTGATGTCCAGATGCAGTTCGCCCATACCTTTAAGGATGGTTTCACCGGACTCTTCGTCTGTTTCAACCCTGAACGAAGGATCTTCCTGAATCATCTTGCCAAGGGCGACGCCCATCTTTTCTGACGCTGCCTTGTCTTTTGGATGAACGGCAATCGAGATAACCGGATCCGGGAATACCATCGGTTCCAGTGTCGCTGGCTGGTTCTGGTCGCACAGCGTGTGGCCGGTTTGAGTATTCTTCATGCCAATCAGGGCAACGATGTCGCCGGCCTGGGCTGAATCCAGTTCGATACGTTCATCCGCATGCATTTCTACGAGTCGGCCGATACGTTCTGTTTTACCCGTGTAGGTATTCAGGACGTTGTCACCTTTCTTGAGTTTACCCGAGTAGATTCGAGTAAATGTCAGTGCGCCGAAGCGATCATCCATAATCTTGAATGCCAAGGCGCGCAGCGGCTTTTCTGGGTCAACGATTGCGAATTCGCCGGTTTCTGTACCTTCCAGATCAACCTCGGGCTGAGGTTTCACCTCTGTCGGGTTGGGCAGGTAGTCAACAACGGCGTTCAGTACCAGCTGAATGCCCTTGTTTTTGAAGGCGCTACCACAGTAGGTCGGGAAAAAGTCGAGATTAATGGTGCCCTTGCGAATGCAGGCTTTGAGCGTATCCATGTCAGGCTCTTCTGCCTCTTCCAGATACATCATCATGGCGTCATCGTCTTGTTCCAGGGCGGTTTCGATCAGCTTTTCGCGGAACTCTTCAACCCTGTCGACCATGTCTGCTGGTACTTCCTGCTCGGTGTACTTCTCGGGATCACCGGAATCGTCCCAGACAAAGGCGGTTCGGGTCAGCAGGTCAACCACACCAACAAAATCATCTTCTTCGCCGATAGGCAAAGTCATTACCAGCGGGTTAGCTGCCAGTACGTTCTCGATCTGATCGACAACGTTGTAGAAGTTGGCGCCAAGACGGTCCAGCTTGTTTACGAAGATAATACGTGCAACTTCAGATTCGTTCGCATACCGCCAGTTAGTTTCAGATTGTGGCTCAACGCCGCCAGAGCCACAGAAAACACCAACCCCACCGTCGAGCACTTTAAGTGAACGGTAAACTTCAATGGTGAAGTCCACGTGTCCAGGGGTGTCGATGATGTTCAGGCGGTGATCAGCCCAGAATGCCGTTGTTGCAGCGGACTGGATGGTGATACCACGCTCCTGTTCCTGCTCCATGAAGTCAGTGGTTGCTGCGCCATCATGTACTTCACCCAGCTTGTGGATCTTGCCTGTCAGTTTCAGGATTCGCTCGGTCGTGGTGGTTTTGCCGGCGTCTACATGGGCGAAGATGCCGATGTTTCTATATTTAGTAAGGTCAGTCATCACAATGGCTCGTGTTCAAATTCGGATAGTTCAGGGACCGCATTCAGCCGGGCAGGTGTGCTTATCTGCCGGATTGGCTGAGACCCTGAAGTGGGTCGCTTTTGCGCGGGCGCATCATATATCAAGCGGGTTTCAGGTTCTATAGCCGCCGTGTAAAAATAATTTTGAGCCGGCAAGAGATAACCCATTGTTATATATGAGAAATATTGGCTTTGAGGGTGAAATTACTGCCTGAACAACGATCCAACGGCTGGTTTTCTTGACAAGAAATTGGTGAACCGGGACAATTCGCGGCCTTCCGAAGATGTGGCTACGTAGCTCAGCTGGTTAGAGCACAGCATTCATAATGCTGGGGTCGGTGGTTCAAGTCCACCCGTAGCTACCAACTTCATGGTGTAGTACCCGACACATAGCTTACAGATTTTACCGGGCACATGGTTTACATATTTAGGTATTTGGGAGCTCCCAGATGCCTTGGAAAGAGTGTAAACCTATGGATGAACGTCTCAGATTTATCGCTCGTCTGCTCGATGGCGAGAAAATGACCACTGTATGTAAAGATTTTGGTATCTCAAGAGTAACCGGATACAAGATCTTTAACCGTTACAAAGAATGTGGGCTCGATGGTCTCAAGGATCGGAGCCGTCGACCCTATCGTCATGCTAATCAATTGCCCTTCCAGATTGAGCGAACAATCCTGAAAGTTAAACGTGATCATCCTAGTTGGGGTGCACGTAAGATCCGCGATAAGTTGATCAAGGAATATCCTATGATCACACCCCCTGCCAAAAGCACAGTTCATGCAGTTCTGGATCGACACAACCTGGTTAACCGTCGCAAACGACGCAGGCACGGAAAGGCCCAGGGGACGCCGCTCAGCAACGTCCAAACACCCAATGGACTTTGGTGCGCTGACTACAAGGGAGAGTTCCTGCTAGGCAACAAACAGTATTGCTATCCACTGACGATCACTGACTATAGCTCGCGTTATCTTCTGACATGCGAAGGACTCTCTTCCACCAGGTCAGACTTTGCATTCTCGGTGTTTGAACGAGCATTCAAGGAGTACGGTGTTCCTGCGGCCATACGCACCGATAATGGTATCCCTTTTGCTTCGCCTAACGCGTTTTATGGCATGAGCCGGTTGTCTGTTTGGTGGTTAAGGCTAGGTATCAGGATTGAACGTATCAAACCGGGCCACCCAGAACAAAATGGACGTCATGAACGGATGCACCTGACGCTGAAGAAGGAAGCGACTAAGCCTGCTTCACCGAACTTTTTGCAACAGCAAGAACGGTTCGATCGATTTGTCGGGGTTTACAACAACGAACGTCCCCACCAGGCACTCGGAGGCAAGTACCCGGCCGAAGTATATACACCATCGAGCCGTGCCTATCGCCCGCCAGATGAACCAGAATACCCATTCCATGATCGGACTGTTCGTGTGACCAAATGTGGACGAATCTGCATCGGAAAGCGAAAAATCAACCTGAGCAAGTCCTTTGCATGCCAATTAGTGGGTATTAGAGAGGTTGCGGACAAAATCTGGCTTGTCAGCTTTATGGACTATGATTTAGGATTTTTTGATCAGGATGAATGTCGTGTAGAACCGACAACGAATCCATTTATATCGGAGAAACTGTAAACCATGTCTCCGGTACAAACTGTAAAGTAAGTGCCAGGGCAGCACCTGGCTTGCGCGAAGCGCAAACATGAAGGGCGGCAGCCAATTCGCGAAGCGAAATGGCGATAGCCGGTCTTCACTCTCGCGACGGGTTGTGCCCAAACCGTGCCCAACTTGCGCCCAAAGATCACACCTTTTTAAGCAGTTCACCCGGGTCAACCTCAAAGTAGTCACACAACGCGCTTATCGTATCCGTGTTCGTGTTGTAACCCACTATCCGTGCACAACGTTACAAAACGACTCTGGTATCCCTTGTTAAGGCGTCTTGGCCTGCCACTTCGAAGGCCGTACCAAACCCGCCATACAGCAGCCACGTTGTGGTTAGCAGCTGGCGAAAATCCAGAGTGGATTACCCGACAGATGGGCCACAGCACAATCGAGATGCTGTTTCGCATCTATTCCAGGTATGTCCCCAACCTGACCCGGCAGGATGGTTCAGCGTTTGAATTACTGCTGAAGCGCACTCTGAGTGAATAAAACCCACACCTCCTGGTCCCTCAGGGCCACAGCATTTTGAGCAACAACGACTGATATCCAAAGGCCGACCTGTCAACGATCTCAATTCAACTTTCAATGATCTCGTGCTGTGTCACTACACAACAGTCAGGACATGTTCTGGCCGACAGGTTCGTTTCGTTACGAACGCCATATCCCAGAGACAACGCTGTTGTATCAGCTGGTGGAGCGTCACTGGCCTGAGTTCAAAGCAATGCTATCCGCACAGGGTAAACAACTGCCTGGTTATGTCGCTCGTGAGTTCGATGACTACCTGAAGTGTGGCCGTCTTGAACATGGGTTTCTGCGAGTTCGCTGTGATAACTGCCATCACGAGAAACTTGTCGCCTTCAGCTGTAAGCGGCGGGGTTTCTGTCCGTCCTTTGGCGCGAGGCGGATGGTGGACAGTGCTGCACACCTGGTAGATGAGGTCCTACCCAAACGACCAATACGGCAATGGGTGCTTAGTGTTCCGTATCCGCTACGCTATCTCTTCGCGACCAACCCGAAGGTGATGAGTCTGGTGCTCACTATCGTACATCGCGTAATCAGTACATTCTTGATCAAACGCGCCCGCATGACCGTCAAATCAGGTGCGCAGAGTGGTGCGGTTACGCTGATTCAGCGCTTCGGTTCGGCTCTCAATCCGGATGCGGCCCATTAAATCCTCACTTTCATAGGTTGTACCTGAATGGCGTCTACGATGCCACAGGCTACTTCTGGCCAGTCAAACCACCTACTTGTGAGGATCTGGATGTGATTGCCCACACGATGGCCCGGCGCGTTTCACGGTTCCTGGAGAAAGCAGGTTATCTGGTTCGTGATGCCGAGTCTGAATATCTGGATCTGATGCAGGACGAGGAGGATGCCATGGGCGCTATCGTGGGTGCATCTATTACCTATCGCCTGGCATTCGGTCCCAATGCTGGCCGGAAAGCGTTAACGTTACAGACAGTTCCTGTCAGAACTGAATCGTGCAAAGGTAGTGATCTGGTGACCAAGCAAGCTGGCTTCTCGCTGCATGCTGGACGGTCCGACGCATCGGTCGCCTGCAAGTCTCATCAGCGCAAGAAGCTCGAGCGCTTATGTCGCTACATTACCCGACCCGCGATTGCGGAAAGACGATTGTCCCTGGCCAACAACGGTAATGTCGTTATCGCGTTGAAGACGCCTTACGATGATGGCACCACTCATGTGGTACTCAGTCCAATGGAATTCATGGGGCGGCTGGCTGCACTTGTGCCAAGGCCACGAGTGAACCTCACGCGTTTTCATGGGGTGTTCTCGCCCAATAGCAAACTGCGTAAAGACGTTGTTCCGCAGCATCCTGTCGAAGAACCAGAGAACCCGAAACCGAAGGCCTATTCGATGACCCACTGTTCTTTTGGGGGCGCAGCGGCTCAAGCGTGTGTTCGCGGGGCGGCCTCCCGCCATCGAGATTGAGAAATGCGAGAAGTGCGGTGGTCAAGTTCGGATCATTGCGTCCATTGAGGACCCTGATGTCATTCAGAAGATCCTGAAGCATCTGGGGCTGGATCAGCCAGCTGATCCATTGATCCGCTCACCGCCGCTAGATCTGACCGACCAACAAACGACGCTATTCTGAAGGCCAGCACATCGATTACATAACGGTGACGGTCGCCTTCGGCCAGCGTCTGGATTCGCGGCCAAATCACCAAGTTTTCAATCGTTGCGCCAAAATTTTCGATCACACAACACATGTTCAGATGGGCTAACGGGGACGGCAGCTAACTGGCAGGAACCAGGATACTTTTCTCAGGGTGAGAAAAGCGTGGTTATTCTTCCTAACCACGAAACGGAATCTGGTCACCCCAGAGCCGGTGAGACGCACCCAACCCCATGACCAGCATGACGGTGGGACGGTCGGGTTCACCCAACAGTTTATAAGCAAGCTCCACACCGTTGGCTTCGACATGTCGGGTCGGCAGACTCGTTAGCGCCTGTGCAAACTCACGGGAATCGGCAGCGGCCGGCACGCCAATCAGCAAGCACCATAACGAGGACAATCGCTTTCATATCAGCCCCTGCTCCACGTAGAACGCTTGTGTTCTGAATGAAGCAGGAAGAATAAACGAAACCGCGAGCGGTAGGTAACTATCGTGAATCTGGCGTTCGAGACCCTACATGACAGACCTATGCGACAGATCTTGCCTGATGACCGTCACGGAGATGATCCACCACCTCACCGGCCAGGGATTCGCCAGCCAGCGTATAGGCTTTGCCAAAATCTTTGACGAACCGTCCCCGGGTAGGCACCAGTCGAAACATTTTGAAGTCGGCGTGCTCACCCAGATTGCGGGGGCGTTCACCGTGCCGCTCCGTTAGTGCCCCCATACCGGATTGCCATTCGGTGCTGTCGTAATCTAGATGATCAACCCTGACGGTATAGTTGACCCGCTTACGGGCAAAGAGCTCACCGGCCGTATCCTCATCCTCGATAATCAGTACCGACGCCCTGGGGTTGCGCTGTAGGTTAACCGCATGAATGGCGATTTCACTTAGGAGCACATAAAGACAGTTATCCCCGATGGCAAACGGCGCATAAGAAGCAAAAGGCACGCCATCTTCCGTCACGCTCGCAAGCTGTAGGCTCTTGCGTGTCTCAATGAACGCGAGCACTTCCTCATTTAACCGTGTTTGCATTGCCTGGTTTTTCACAGCACCTCCCGTCTTTTTGGGTTAAGTTCTTTTGAACTAAGTCTTTTTGAATCAAGTGTTTTCGAATCTGTTGTTGATTCAAGTAATGTCACATCAAGTGTTGATTGAATCTTCCGGAACCGTTCCAGCTGTGTCGGAAAAATCTCACCGGCGTCGTCTCGCCCCAGAAAGACTTTAAAGACCGTGGCGCCTGTTGCATCTTCAAAGACAAAGGCATAGCTGGCGCGGCCACGGTGAGGTCGATCCTGGAACCTCACCTGGTGAAGATTCGAGAGCCGGAGATGGCCATGTAAGCCAGACGGGCCACCTTCCAGGTTGTAGAAATCGTCACCCATGTCACCGGGTGGGAACGGCCCTTTGAATTCAAAGACGCTGCCGCCGGCAAACACGATGGTGACCATTGGCCCCCAGTCGGGTAGCGACTTGAGTAACGGAAGAACCTGAGCTGCCGTTAGAAAATGTGTGTCCTGATCAACCATCGCGCGCTCCATCTTCAGAAACTGTACCGAGCAGTCAGGATGACTTCGCGCCCAGCTTCCGGCAGTTGATCCCATGCTCGATTGTAAAATTCATCGCTGAGGTTGTTGATATTGAGATCGAGGCGTACACCCGGCACCTGCCGGGGCGCCCAGCTCGCATAAAAATCGGTGACCGTGTAACCGTCATAAGTGACACCCGCAATGTTGGCGCCATACTGCGTCCGCCGCTGCGAATCCGCATGAGTCACTCGTAAACCGGTGATCAGTGTGTCAGCCAGAAAACGGTAACTTACATCTGCCGTCAGCGTGTCAGCCGGGATGTTGGTCAGGTCTTCCCCGCTGAGATCGTCCTCTCCCCGGGTCTGCCCGTAAGCCAGACGCAAATCGAATGCGTCCCGTTGATAGCTGGCCTGGAGCTCAAAGCCATCGATGGTAGCTTCACTGACGTTAACCCAGTTGGTGGTGCCGGCGTCGGGAAACGGGAAGAAGCTTGGCCCGCTGACGATTTGCTCAATGAAATCATCTACTTCGTTTCTGAAGACCGACAATTGCAAACCCGCGTTGTCAGTACCGAGCACGTCGGTAAACGTGAGTTCACCAATAAACTCAACGTTCGCCGCCTGCTCGGGATCCAGCTCCGGGTTTGGCTGAAAGCGGTTGCAGAACCCAGTGCCAAGGCAAAAATGTGTACCGCTGGTGTAAAGCTCTTCCGCCGTCGGCGCCCTGAAGGCCTCGTCATATCTAACGGCCAGATTCGCCCAATCAGTCGGTGTCCAGACAAGTGCGAGAGACGTGGTAGTGTCACCGTCGGATCGGTCAATACCCAGGTTGTCGGCTTGCGTTTCGAAATCATCATGACGCATGCCAAGGTCAACTCGCCACTGATCTGAAAGTGGTACTGACGCCTGAACATAGAGACTCCAAATATCGCTCTTGGCTTTTGGCGGCGTCGGTCGATTGGCACCACTGCGATCAGCACTGAACTCCTCACGGTAAATGTCTGCACCGTACTGCAGGCTGACGCTACCTAACTGGCTGACGTTCATCAGGTTTACACCATACTCGTCCAGCAGTGTGTCATCCGAGGGCAAGTCAGACGCTCTGGCTTCGCTGATATCGATTTGATTCCAGTACACCAGTACCCGTGAATCCAGCCAGTCGCCGCCATTTGCATAGTCCCAGGTCAGCGTGCTGTTGACGGTTTCTGTTTTCCGGTCAATCAGGAAATTGCTGCGGGGGTTAATCGTCGCCGTGCCGTTAGTCGGCACCGTGCCTTCGTTTTCCGACGCCCGGACATTCAGTTGGATATCGTGGTTATCACCGAGCTGCCATTGGAGCTTACCCAGCATACCCTGGTCACGGCTGGCGGAACCGGTCAGCGTTTCTCCATTCCCGAGTTCAAGGTCATCGCTATCCCGGTAGTAGCCGCTGAGCATCCAGTCAAGGGACTCGCCCTCACCGGCAACAGCAATTGTCGTGGTCGACTGGCTGGAGTTTTTATTAAAGCCGCTGCGGACGAACCCGCCAAAACTTTCGTCTCCCACAAGGTCCGACGGATCCAGTGTACGCTGCGCAATCACGCCACCTAGCGCGCCAGATCCCCAAAGGCTGCTGGCAGGTCCTCGCAGTGCTTCAACGGCTTTAAGGAGTTCAGGATCAAGGTAGTAGCTCGGCCGGTGTCCTGATTCAAATGAGATCCTGGCGCCATCAACGGTCTGGAGCAGCTTGTTGCCACCCAGACCGCGAATATTTACGGTCTGTGAACCCGCACGAGGGCCACCAGCTGCGGTGACGTTAGGGAGATAAGCCAGCAGGTCCGCCACCGACTGCCCCTGGATGGATTCGATCGTTGCACGGTCTACGATCGATATACTCCGCGCGACCTCGGCGGGGTCACGATCAGTTCGAGTCGCAGTGACGACGATATGTTCAATAGTTTCAGATTTGTGGTCGCCGCGCCTGGTATCGTCGGACGGTGCCGCGATGCCTGCCCAGGGCATCCCAACTAGCACCGCCAGTCCCAGGACTCCCCTTGGATTCATTGTCTTGTTACTCATGTAAGCTTGCCCCGGTTGTTATGGCTTGTTTCGTTTTCTTGCTGTCCCTTTGTTCTCCCGCAGCAACGGCCGCTGACGTGGAGAGTTAGCAATCTTTTCATCGTTTTCGCTTTTTGTAAATAGTAATCATTCTCATTGCGATTTGTATTAGCAACAAATACACTGGCGACAGTTCGCAAGGAGACAAGCATGAAAATCACATTACTCACGCTGTGGACCGTGTTGATGGCAAGCGGTCATGGGGTTCTCGCTGTATCCGATGAAACGCCTGAACGCATCATCAGCACGGACGCGGCCGCGACAGAGATCCTGCTTTTGCTGGGTGCCGCTGATCGTCTGGTTGGCGTTGATACATCCAGTCGTCTGCCCCAGGGTCACGAGTTACCGCGTCTCGGTTATCACCGTGCCCTGGCCGTGGAAGGCCTTTTGGGGCTCGACCCTGACCTGGTGATTGGTGCCGAAACCATGGGCCCGGTTCACGTTGTGGACCATCTCAAGCGTTCCGGCACCAGGCTCCTGACGCTACCGGCCGCGGGTAACATTCCTCAACTCCAGGAAAACATTCAGCAGCTGGCGGGTGTGGTCATCGCTCAGCCGCAGCAAGCGGATGAGTTAGTCCAACTGATTGCAGACACAGCCCACAGCATTCATGACAGGAAACTCGCAGGTTTAACCGGGGCCTTTTTGCTTCGCGGCGAGGGTGGCAAGCTCAGACTGGCGGGTGACAACACGGCAGGTGCCGGATTTATCGACGTACTGGGTTTGACCAATACCGCGAACTATCGGGCCTACCGGTCCATCACATCGGAAGGACTACTTGAACTCGACCCTGATGTCCTCATTCTTGCCGACACCGGTGGCAACGATGCAGACGACCTGCTGAAACATTTTCCCCTCCTGCGCTTCAGTCGGGCTGTTAGCGAGGATCAACTATTTACCGTCAACCCCGAAACGCTGGTCGCAGGTCTCAGCCCGTCCGCATTGAATGAAGCAGCACGAATCCTTCGGGAACATCACCAGATGCTGGCCGGGCGATGACGCTGACGAGATCACTCCTTCCCAGCCTGCTGGCGCTGTGCGCGCTGCTTCTGGCTGCGTGTCTGGTTTCAATTGCATCGGGCGTTATTAACGTACCCCTGAGTCAGGGCTTGCTGTCAATCATTGATCGGGTATCGGGTACCGCGATGAACGATCTTGCTGACTATCAGGCAGCCGTTATCTGGGAGCTGCGCTTGCCCAGAACCCTGCTGGCGGTGCTGGTGGGTATCATGTTGGCACAGTGCGGCGCAGTCATGCAGGGCCTCTTCAGAAATCCGCTGGCCGATCCCGGCATTATTGGCGTGTCAGCGGGTGCAGCTGTCGGTGCAGTACTGGCTATTTATCTTTCACCACCGGATGCCAACTGGTGGACGGTGCCAGGAGCCGCCTTTGCCGCGGGTCTCGGCACCAGCCTGCTGATTTATCGACTTGCCCGCGGGCAGTTCGGCACATCTGTACTCGTTTTACTTCTGGCTGGCATCGCCGTCTCAGCACTTGCCGGCAGTCTTATCGGCCTTATTACTTACGTCGCTGATGATGCTCGTCTGCGGGATCTGACGCTTTGGCAAATGGGCTCACTTGCCGCCGCCGACAGCACACGCGTGTGGCTGGCACTCTTCGCAACGCTTTTACTGGCGTGGCGTTTTCAACAACGAGCTGGGGCACTGAATGCATTGCTGCTCGGTGAGGTTGAGGCAAGGCACCTGGGTCTTGATGTTGAACGGCTGAAAAAAGAACTGATCCTGCTGGTGGCGCTGGGCGTAGGGCTTGCCGTCGCCTGCGCAGGTATCATCGGCTTCATCGGGCTGGTTGTGCCGCATATCTTTCGAACGCTGTTCGGACCGGATCACCGGCTACTACTGCCCGTGTCCGCCCTGGGTGGCGGTTTACTTCTACTTATCGCTGATATCACTTCGCGCCTTGTGATTGCTCCCGCGGAGTTACCCGTTGGCCTGTTAACAGCGCTGCTTGGCGCCCCCTTTTTCATCGTCCTGCTGATGCAGCTCAAGGAGCGTGTATGACCGTCCTTTCGTTGACTGAAGTGAGTGCGCAAACGGGAAACTTTGCACTCGTCGTCCCACAATGGTTCGCTGAAGCCGGTGAATTCAGTGTACTGCTCGGCAGAAACGGTGCAGGCAAATCAACGTTGCTAAAGGTCATTGCCTCGGAAATTCCGTCAGAGGGCAGTGTGTCACTTCACGGTCAACCCGGGAACGACTGGCACGCCATGGAACGCGCGCGGCACGTCGCAGTATTACCGCAGGTGAGTGAGCTGAACTTTGCCTTCAGGGCTGAAGAGGTGGTGGCGCTAGGTGCAACACCTCTCGATCTCGGATGGCGGGCCCTTGCCGACGCCTGCCGGCGATTCATGACCATGACCGATTGCCAACATCTGGCCGATAAACCTTACCCTCAGCTGTCGGGCGGCGAGAAACAGCGCGTGCATCTTGCCCGCGTTCTCTTGCAACTCAGCCAGGCAGAACGGGAACCACTCTTATTGCTGGATGAGCCGACATCTGCACAGGATCTACGACAACAACACCTGGTACTGGATCTGGCGAGAGACCTTTGCCATCGACAGGATTATGCGGTGGTTGCCGTGCTGCATGATCTTAACCAAGCGCTTCGCTACAGCGATCAATGCACCCTGCTGGACGGGGGAAGGATCGTTGCAACCGGTCGGCCTGATCTGCTGCTGACACCAACGCAGGTTAATGATCTCTGGAAGTTTCCCGTCCAGTACGCCAGAACGGCAAGCGGACACCAGGTGCTTTGCTAGCGTCAAACACGCCAATCTATTCGGGTGCTTTACCACCTTCGATTTTCGATCGAAGTTCCGATAGAAACGGGATGTTCTCGGATGGATTTTATGCACGACTGCCTGGCTGATGGCAGTTCGTTCAGAACCTACAATGTTTTGGATGACTACAATCGAGAAGGACTTGGCATTGAAGTCGATAAGTCTTTACCTGCGTTGAGAGTGATTCGAGCGCTGGATCAGATTATCGAGTGGCGAGGTAAACCGAGAGCGATTCGTTGCGACAATGGTCCAGAGTACATATCTGGCCAGTTGATGGAGTGGGCGCAACGCAGAGGTATCCTGTTGCAATACATCCAACCAGGCAAACCACAACAAAATGCCTATGTTGAACGGTACAACAGAACAGTTCGACATGAATGGCTGGACCAGCACCTGTTTGATTCAATCCAGCATGCTCAGGAGACAGCGACCGAATGGCTTTGGAGATACAACAACGAACGGCCCAACATGGCGTTGGGGGGTATCACGCCGACCCAGAAGCTAAACAGGGCTGCATAAAGTTCTTACTTTTAGCGTCAGTTATAAATGGGGGGATTACCTGTGGCTCGCGCCGTGAGCCTGTTCAAAACATCACCAGATTTCATCGAACACTGCGCTAAACTCTGTTTTTTCGTGTGGACGGATACCTGGCTGATGAAGCAGAAATGGGGTTAATTCGTCTTATACCCGGTGGTTATTTCCAGGAGACTGATCGGTACTTTGATCAGGTGGTGAACCCCAACAGTTGTCAGTTGGACCTGGCACCTGGTCCTGACCCCGAAATCTGGTCAGTTGGACCTGGCACCTGGTCCTGACCCCGAAATCCCTGGTCCTGACCCCGAAATCTCCTGACTCAATCAATCCTGCAAAATGACCTTAAAAACCTTAAACCCGTCTGGTGTATTACGTATGGACCAGATCTGTGTAAAAGCCTCTCGCTGATATAAACCGTCTACGACGTACCTTTCTGTTATTCGGGATTCGACACCGTAACCCTGGCCATCGGGCAAGCGAAAGACTTCCCGTGTCTCCGTTTCATAGTCGTAGAATTGCGCTTCAAGAAGCCATTCCGTAACGTACTCTAGATACTCATCGCGATTCATAGACAGATCGGGTTCTTCCAACGACTCGCTGATACCAATAAAGTCGGTATCAAGAAACCTTGCGATCGACTCCAAATCCCGACTTTTCCCAGCTTCCAGAACATCGCTCACAAACTGAGTTAACAAGTTCTTTTCTGCATCAGTGATCGCGAGGGCGTGCTGACCGAAAAGCAGTGAGAACACGAACACGAACACGAGATTAATCAGATTTTTCATCCCGACATTATACCGGCCTACTGAGCCACAACCGAAGTCGTTTTTATTGGCGGTTAGTTTTTGACGAGGATCGACCAAAAAGTAGTAATGGAAGTGGAGATTTAGTAATGGCATAACTCATTGCAATACTTACTAAACAGTAGAATACGACTTCAATAGTATAAGCCGTCATTTTCCAATGCATAATGCCGCCAACGATCTCTCTAACAGGGCCAATAATTTCTAAAAAGAATAGCCTGTGTGTGAAAAATACAAGTAATGAATTAATCCCTATCCATATAAAGAAACGACCGGGTATGTGTATGTCCTTAAAGTGTAATATCAATAACGTTGTTAGCAGGAAAATTTGAACACTCTGATTAAATAAGATCCCTGTTACACTTAGATTAAAGTCATGTTCATGTCTGAGAACGTCGGTAGGGTCAACCAAAAATGAAGACCCAAAAATCCACCAAATCGAATACATTAAAAAGGCGATGGTCAATAATCCCATCGTGATCTTCTTGGAGTGAATGTTTTCTATTTGATTAAAGCCTTTTAGTTGGTAATGAATGTAACCTAGTATGAAACCAAGGCTTCCTGATGAAAAGAAATAGTGAATCCGGGCATCATATTCAAAGTCTGCATGAAAGTTCGACTGAATAAATTGCTCAATTTGATCGAAAAATAGGTCAATGTTAGTTAGTGGGTGGAAGAGACTAAGAACATAGAATAAGGCAATCCAACGTATGCCTAAAAAGCGATACATAAGTGTCAGGGTGATGAGAATTACCATCCATGCTAATAGAGGATAAAAAGAAAACATTACACCCGAATTCTCAGATACAAAGGCATTTTCAGCTAAGAATAAAATAAAAAGCCAAGAATAGAGGTACAACTTGTTCCTATATGTTTTTTTGAAAACTACTTGGCTTTGTTTTGCGAGAGCAAATGCGGCTAAGCATAGATATATCTGACTTACCCAAGGGGTAAAAAGCCACAATAAAAATGTACCCAAACCATCAGTGCTATTGGCTTCACCAATAAATTGTTGGTGGAAGTTAAAAAGGGAAGATTCTGCATGTTGGTAGTTCTGCCTTGGCCAGATATACCAATAATTAAGGTAATAGGCGAAGTGTTCCAATAAAGCTAGACACACCACAAAACCTTTTAGAAAATCAAAGTTAGTCAGCCGTTTATTCTGAAAGGTAATCATTTGAAGTCATAGTTAGGTTTTATTCTAGTTACCCTAACTCCACCTTAGCATTCTTATCTTGAAGGTCGAATAAGTGATACGGCCTGGGTTTCCTAGACGCTCTCGTTCTTCATTAAGTACCGCTGTTCATAAACCGTTGGCGCTACTCGATTGTTGTAAGTATGACGTCGTTTCGGATTGTAGAACAGCTCGATGTACTCAAAAATTGCCTGCCGTGCCTGATCACTCGCCCGGTACGTTCTCCGCCTGATTTTCTCTTTCTTCAAGTTGGCGAAGAAGCTTTCTGCAACCGCATTGTCGGGGCAGTTTCCTCGTCGACTCATGCTCGGTTCTATGTCCAGAGCCTCAAGTATCTTCTTGCAGGCTGTGCTGCTGTATTGACGATAAGGGGTCAGGACCAAGTGCCAGGGCGGATGTCAGTAGATGTCAGTTGGAACTGACGTTTGGTCCTGACCCGCAAGATTGTGACCCGCAAGATTGGAGCCAAAGTCCTCAGTGGAGCGTTGCTTCACCTCTCAAGGCAGCGTGAAATGTGTTTTGTAGGTCGGCTTCGGCAATGATTCACCATCTGCCTCCAGTTGATTAAGCATTCGGGCAACTCGTTGATGCGCTTCAGCCCGGATCGCCGGGAAGTCATGGGAAAGAATTTCGCCTTGATTGAAGACGGCCTCACCGCCCACGAATACTGATTCCATATTGCGAGTACTTAGGGTCATGACCACCGTTGCGTAAACATCAAAGATCGGGCCGACATCAGGCTGCTTTGGGTCCAGCACAAGAAAGTCAGCGAATTTCCCGGCCTCTAAACTGCCCACGTGATCAGCAACATTAAGGACTTCTGCGCTGCCGAGAGTGTGCATTGAAAGTATCTGGTATGGCGTCATCACTTGAGCCGAACGGTATTGCATGCGAGTGGCATAGAGGCCCATTCGCATATTCTCGAAAGGATCGGCAAGGTCGGCGCTGGCTTGACCGTCGAGGCCCATACCCATGCGCAGTCCAAATTGTTTGTATTTTGGTATATCGGCCAGACCTGAAGCGAGCCGCCCGTTGGAAAGTGGATTCCAGATCATGCGCGTTCCTGCTGCGACTGTTTTCTCCAAAATTTTGTCATTGGAATGGATGTAGTGCGCAAAGTGCAATCTGTGGGACAGCATGCCGGAGTCCTCGAGAATCGAAAATTGCTGTTGCTGAACCGATTCAATCTCTGATGCCTCCAGGTAATGGGCCTGTGCGTCGAGATCAAAGTCCTCCATCATACGGCCTTCCCAATAAGGAAATTCAGAATCTCCCTGCAGTAAACCGAGTGCACTGATAGAAAGCGCCAACAGGTGGTCATTTTCTTTTTTCAGCGATTCGCCTTTTTTAACAAACGCAGATAAGCGTTCACGATTGACAGTCTCAGACTGTGTGATATCAATGGCCCAGCCCAAGATGAATCTTTGTTTGAGAGAAAGTTGCGCATCAAATTGCTCCATCCAATGGTCATAGTGATAGCCATTGTTGTTCACCCAGTTATAGTTTGTTGTGATCCCGTGACTCAGAAAATCCAATCCACCGTACTGAGTGAAGTTGTAAAAATCGCCCTGTTGATAGTACGGAGTAAAAGGCGTGTGCGCCTCCGCGAGCCAGCCAAAGAGTGTACTTTCGGAAGCGATTCCTCGAAAAGGCGCTGACCAAAGGTGACTATGAGCGGAGATAAAGCCAGGCAATATAATTTTCCCTGAAGCATTGATCACTGTTTCAGCACTTATTCCCTCTGGTACAGGACCCGTTCCGATCTCCGCAATCCTCCCGCTGGAATCTACTAAAAACCAGCCATCGATCGGATCCAGATTGTTTGGATCCATCGTCAAAATCTGGCCGCCATGAACGAGCGACTTATAAGTCGTCTCTTCTGCCAGGCCACAAGAAGATGTCACTACACACAGACCTATGAAAATTAGTCGGGTTATTGTCATGGTTTTTCCTAAAAGAGTTGTAACTCGAAATCTGCACTTAAGGCTATCCGGTTCTGGAAGCTAGCTATGCACATACCAGACTCAAATGTTGTAGGTCTGCAAGGGTCATAATGGTCGCAGAGCTGCTCTCAAAGCATTCATCAACGCGGCCAATCATTTGCCGGTTGAGATATTGGCATCGGCGGCTGCAGCGACACGCCGAATACGATCGGTGCGGGTGTCGATTTCCTTGCGCACCACCGCCTCGTCATACTGAAGAAGTTTATCGTCCTGCGCGACCTGCACGCCGCCAACCCATACCTGCTTCAGATTGCGCAGACTGCTGGCCAGAACAAAAGATGCCAGTGGCTCATAGATTGGACCCGTATCAGGGCTTCTCAGATCGACAACGATAAAGTCGGCGAATTTGCCTACCTCCAGACTGCCAACGTCCTGCTCCACGCCAAGTACCTCAGCACTGCCCAGAGTATGGAGAAACAACATGTCCTTGATCGAAAGCACCTCAGCTTTTTCATGCAATGCACGCATGGTATATAAGCCGATGCGCATATTTTGGAACGGGTCGCTGACGTCAGTGCAGCTCTGATCGTCCAGCCCGACGCCGACGGGAATGCCCAGTTCCCGATACTTCACTACATCGGCGATGCCGTCCGCAAGCCGCCCGTTTGAAGTTGGCTGCCAGCTCATCTTTGCCCCATTTTCAACGACAACTTCAAGGATCTCGTCATTGGTATGGATGAAATGCCCAAAAATAAAGTCGGGGCCAATAACGCCTGCCTCCAGATACCAGTCGAACTTCTTCTGTTGTTCTTCGACTTCGTTCGGGCTCTCAAGGAAGTGACTCTGATTGATCACCTTGTATTTGCTCATGATGGCGGCTTCGAGTTTGGCGGCCCGATTCGTTGGGCTGAACTGTTGAGAGCCTGATACTGCCATCTTGAGAAACAATGGCTCCTCTTCAATGATCGGGCTCGCCCAGTTAAACACCGCGTCATAGCGACCAAGTATGTCTTCGTCCGAGCCTACTTCTGAGAGCCAGGAACTGTTGATGAAGCGCAAACCTGCATCAATCTTTGCCTGAATCTGGTTCTCTTCAAAAGGACCTGGTTTCAGTATCGCCGGCATAACACCTTGAGCAGGATCGTCGCCGAGTCTGTCGATCGCAGCGGAATTAGTAAAATCGTAAGCGGTGGTGATGCCATTACGAATAAAGTCCAGGCTGCCGTGCAGCGTAAACCAATAGTTATCTTCTGCCGTCGTGTGGCGAAGGTAGTAGTCCCATGCCTTAAACCAGCCATAAAGATTCTGGTCATGCCCCAGACCACGCAGCGGGCTCATATAGAGATGGCTGTGCGCTGATATAAAGCCAGGTGCAACCACCTGACCGCCCATATCAATCGTTTTTGAGGCAATGATGTCAGTTGGCGGATTACCCTCACCAATGTGGCTGATGCGACCATCACCCCCGACAACCAGATATCCTTTAAAGGCGTCTGGTTTGTTGGGGTCAACAGTGATTAGTGTCGCGTTCCTTATCATCAGGCTCGCATCATCAGCGTAGGTTGCTGTGTGTCCAAGCAGGATAAACAGCATCAGGATGCTTAGAAAATAATGGTTGAATCGCATTGTTCTATATCTCCAAGTGTATAGGTAACAGCGGATAGTTAACCGTTAAGCACGAGCCCGATGAGTTCGGCATGTTTTATCGACGGGAGATCACTGTGCAAGATGCGAACCAATCGTTACGTGTTACGAGAGCCCCTGAAAGCGCGGGTGATTGGGTTAAACAGGTGTCGCGCGCACCAATCTCTCGCAGAAAACGTCTATATTTGGTGCCTTCCGTGCACAACGTCATAAAACGACTCTGGTATCCCTTGTTAAGGCGTCTTGGCCTGCCACTTCGAAGGCCTTACCAAACCCGCCATACAGCAGCCACGTTGTGGTTAGCAACTGGCGAAAATCCAGAGTGGATTGCCCGACAGATGGGGCATAGCACGACAGAGATGCTGTTTCGTATCTATTCCAGGTATGTCCCCAACCTGACCCGTCAACGATCTCAAGTCACCTCTCAATGATCTGACGACCTGGTAAGCCAGCAAGCAGGCTTTTCGTTGCACGCCGGAATCGGCTGTAAATCTCATCAGCGCAAGAAGCTTGAGCGCTTGTGGCTGGGCGCCCCCGCCGCTACATTACCTGGCCCGCGATTGCGGAGAGACGATTATCTCTGGCCAACAACGGCAACGTCGTCATCGCCTTGAAGACGCTGTACGACGACGGAACTACCCATGTCGTCCGACGGCGGCCCCACTCAGTCCAATGGAATTCGTAGGGCGGCTGGCAGCATTGGTACCAAAACCACGGGTCAACCTAACGGGGGCGCCGAGTCGCGTTTTCATGGTGTGTTATCGCGGGGCGGCCTTCCGCCATCGATCCGAACGCGGCCCGATCGAGAAATGTGAGAAGTGTGGTGGATCCGTCCGGATCATTGTCGATGCGTCGAACCGTCCTGATGTCATCCCCGATGCGTCGGACCGTTCAGGTCCTGAAGCACCTGGGGCTGGATCAGCCAGACTAGGCATCCCCGATGATCCACAGAACCGCTCACCGCCGTTAGATCTGAACGACCAACAAACGACGCTATTTAAGAATTCCAGTTTACTGATAACACATCGGTGACGGTCGCGTTCGGCCAGCGTCTGGATTCGAGGCCGAATCACCAAGTTTTCAATCGTTGCGCCAAAATTTTCGATCACACAACATATGTTCAGATGGGCTAACGGGGGCGGCAGCTAACTGGCTGGAACCAGGATACTTTTCTCAGGGTGGGAAAAGCGTATTTATTCTTCCTAACCGCTCTTTTCTGAATGTTGAAAAAGGGTGTTTATTCCTACTAACCGCCCACTTCCTCCAGGATGTCCGGATGGGTCTGTGCGATCTTCAGGGGTGTCTTGGCTGCACCGCGCGGAGAGCGTCTTCCTTGTTCCCAGTCTTGGACTGCATCAATTGAAACATTGAGAAGTTCCGCGAACTGCCGTTGCGTCAGGTCTGCAGATTTTCTGGCAGAAATCGACAGAAGTTGCTCTTCAGTGTAAACCCGAGCCTTCTTGCCTTTTTTCATTTGCTCAACAGCTTTGAGCAGTTCAGCACCTTCACCACTCATCTTGGATTTGCTAGCCACGCTCAATCGCCTCCTTGATCAGTTTAAGTTCATGTCCAGGAATGGTGGACCTTTCGTTCTTCGTATACAGGGTGAGGAGCCAGATTTCTTCCTCTTCAAGCATGTTGTAGTAAGTCATTCTCACGCCACCACTTTTGCCGGGACCAGATCGAATCTACCTAGCCTTCCGTACGCCACCAGAGCCTCGAACGACAGAACTCGCAGTTGGGTTTCTGGAGATGAAAACTGCAAAGTCTTCTCTTTCGCTGTCTGATAGAAGTGCTTCAGCTTTTCTGGAATAGACCGGCGTTTCGATTACGGTAAACACCAAGTGTTTGTGCGGCAATGCCGCACCTTCTTCAATCGGGTCCCGTCGAAAACCTGTGCCCGTGCCGTGCCCAAATGACTTTAATTGACGCAACGAGGACTGACGAAAGCAATTCGCTCATGCTTTGCGAATCAATTAGTTACAGTTAAGGGACGAAGAGGTCGTTGACTAAGACCTCACCGGGGCATCTCAACAAAATTGGCGAGTTCTTTTTGAAGGAATTCCATAAGAGCCTCAACAGGCGCCGTAAAGCCACGTCGATTCGGCATGATTAAACTTAGATTGGCCATGCCAGCGTGCCATTCTGGCAAAACAGTGATTAACTGACCTGATGCCAGCTCCTCGCGGCACGTGTAAGCAGGCAGTGCAACGATACCTAGTCCCTCTTTTGCGGCTTCTTTCAGGGTCGACATATCCTCGCTCTTTAACCTCGGCGTAATTTGGATGACTTCTTTAGCCCCCGAGAAATGTTCCAAAGTCCAGCGGTCAACAGGTGCTTGCCACCCAAGCGCGAGTGTCTGGTGCTGTGCCAGATCTGCAGGGGTTGTGATGGATTCCGTATCACGCTGATAACCGGGTGAGGCAAAAAGGTTCCACTCAACAACAGCCAGCAATCTCGGCACCAGGGTCGAGTCAGGTAGAGCTCCGGTATGGCCTCTAATTGACATATCGACGCCGGTAGCAACAAGATCGATATTTTGGTTCGTCACCTGTTGCAGAACGCTGACATCCGGGTTCTCCGCCATGAAGCGAGCAAGAATTTCCTTCAATGCAAATTGCGCGACGCCGACCGAGCAACTCAATGTGACCTTACCCGTCACAGTATTCTTCTTACGCTTCAACGCAGCTTCAGCGAGTTCGATGTGTTCCACAGCTGCTTTGGCATGTTGATAGAAGACTTCACCGAGCTCAGTAATCTTAAACTGACGGGTTGTTCTTTGGATAAGGATCGAGTCAAGCCGTGCTTCTAACTGCGCTACATGTCTGCTGAGACGTGACTTGGGAATACCAAGTGCATCCGCCGCACGTGTAAAGCCGCCTTTATCGACAACATGCACGAAGTAGTAGTAATCATTCAGGTCGGAAGCCTTCATAGTTCGGCCCATATTGTTTCGTTTATGGAATTATAAGTTCGAATATTGGCACTTCTTACCATAATTGTTCTGATTTTATACTTCTATTCGAATTTACTCGAATGTAAGAGGCACCAGATGAACGCAACACCTGGAAGAAAAAATTTCACTAATGGAAACCTCGCTTCCTTATCCGATCCCCTTGAAGGAGACAAGCTCAGTATAGGAAGTGGATTCACGGCACAGAGTTTTCGCGCTAAAGATGTCGGCGAAATGATGGATCCACTTGTTATGGTTGATCACTATGTGATGACAGAACCTACGTTCGGCGCGCACCCCCATGCGGGCATGTCTGCCGTGACTTTATTGCTCGAAGATAGCGAAGGCCTTTTCCACAATAAGGATTCATTGGGAAACGATTTCGAACTGAGACCTGGAGACCTTTACTGGCTCGCCGCCGGCAGTGGTGCGATACATGATGAATACCCTCGCGCAAACGCTCGCACCCATGGCTTTCAGTTATTCGTGAACGTCTCCCAAAAAGAACGATTCGAGGCCCCAATATCTCGCCTCGTTCGGTCAGAAGACATGCCGGTGATCGAAACCGCGGAATATCGGGTAAAAGTCGCGATGGGCGCGTCGAATGGTGTTCGCGCCGCTGCCTCCCCATCTACCCCACTGACTGTATTAGTGGGCTGGATAGAACCAGGGGGAACTTTCGTTCACGGCGCAGCTGCCAATCGAGGGATATGGACTCAAGCCATTAAGGGAAGTTCTGGTGTTGTCGTTGGCGAATTCTCAACCTCCTTGGCTCCCGGTCAGGCGGTCGCAGCAACAACCAGTGGCAGCGAAAGCATCAACATCACTAATAGATCCAGTGAGGCGGTTCACTTTGCCTTATTCGATGGTCCTCGGATCAATGAAGCATACGTCCAGGATGGCCCTTTTGTGATGGGCACAGAGAAACAAATCGCCGAAATCAAGGCCGCTTATGAAGCGAACGAGTTCGGCAGCATCAGCGGCAATCTTTGATTTCAATCAACCCTATTGAAAGGAAACCAGCTATGAACCAACAAACTTACAATCCAGATCCGCTGACGGCGGACAATGCTGCAGTGATTTTTGTCGATAACCAGGTTGGACTAATGACCGGTATACGGGACTATTCCATCGCGGACCTTAAGCACAACATCGTTGGCTTGGCGAAATCAGCTCGGGCGCTTGGCCTTCCTATCGTCACGACGACCACGTCCTCTGAAACGCTTTGGGGCCCGGCTATTCCGGAACTGCAAGCAGCATTGCCTGGGCAGAAGTTCATAGATAGGACCACTGTAAATGCCTGGGACGACTCCCATGTGGAAGACGCAATCCGATCAACTGGCCGATCCAAGCTGATATTCGCCGGACTTTCCCTGGAAGTCTGCGCGGCGTTTCCCGCCATGCGCGCAGTCAGGGAAGGTTATGAGGCATATGTCGCTGTCGACGCCTGCGGCACATTCAATAGCACTAAACGAGAAACCGGAATTGCCAGGTTAATACAGAGCGGCGTTGTCACAGCGGACGCATCCAGCCTGATGATTGAAATACTTAAAGACAACGCGTCACCTGAAGCGGCAGAAGTATACACGGCACTTGGAATGGACTGGTCGATTCTTGTCAGTCAGGTCCGTGCGAGTGCGGCCCCATAGTTTTCTCGGCTATGACGATAAGGGGTCATGAACGATAAGGGGTCAGGACCAAGTGCCAGGGCGGATGTCAGTAGATGTCAGTAGATGTCAGTTGGAACTGACGTTTGGTCATGACCCGCAAGATTTATTGTTCATCTATGCTGGAAAATTCTACTTTTGAGCACAGCTACTATCAGGGGGAATTACACGATGACTTACAATAGGGCTAGCTGCATTGTCCACTTCCCCATTACTGAGACACTTCTAATCTAGAGTTTTCCAGTTTCTGGCGATACATCGCCGGTGGTAATTTGCCCAGACTTTCGTGTGGCCTTTCTTCGTTGTAATCCATCACCCAACGTCAGACCAGACCACCCGTTCAGGACATTGGGTTAGGTGGGCCAGTATAATATGACCTTCTTACAAACCTCCGGGCTGCCCCGTCAATGCGCGCAATTTGCTACTTAAGAATAGTCTCGGGAGCCTTGCTCTCCCTGATGCTGGCCGGCCAGAGTTTTTCGGCCGAGCATGTTCAGGATGCCGCACAAATCAGCGGTTTACAGACCGCTTCTAATAATGCGCCTGCCCAGCTAAAAGCCCTTGAATACAACAATCCCGGGCTGATTGTAGATTTGGGTGTCGGCCTCTGGGCCTGGCCGTTACCGATGGATTTTGATCAGGACGGCGACAACGATCTGGTTGTGGTCTCCCCGGATGAGCCCTATAACGGCACCTACTTTTTTGAGAATACGGAAGGCAACGTCAAGCAGCCGGTGTTTGAGGCACCTGTAAGAATCAGCAAGGGCGAGCAAAACGTGCAGGTGTCTTATGTCGATGGCAAACCGCGAGTGCTTTCACCGGGTGTAGAGCACCATGAATTTTTCAGCAAGGGAATTGATAGTGGTATCGAGCTGTCTGTCAAAGATGAGGATGTGTTTGTCGCCCGCGACCGTAGCCGAGCCAAGCAGTGGAAGTATCTGGATTATGACGGCGACGGGGTTCAGGACATTGTCGCCGGCTACGATGAGTGGGCGGATTACGGTTGGGATGATGCCTATGACGAAGCGGGCAACTGGACCAACGGCCCGCTGCGAGGCTTTGTGCTCTGGTTGCGCAATCGGGGTACGGATGCCGAGCCGGACTACGGGCAGCCAAAGTTTATCCATGCAGCGGACAGACCTGTTGAAGTCTTTGGTTGGCCGTCGCCCAATTTTGCGGACTTTGACGGTGACGGTGATCTGGACCTGATCTGCGGCGAGTTCCTGGATTCCTTTACCTATTTTGAAAATACCGGCAGCCGCACTCAGCCTCTGTATGCTGCCGGCGTGAAACTCACAAATGGCGACAAGCCACTGCGCATGGACTTACAGATGATCGTCCCGGTGGCTTTCGACTGGGACAAAGACGGCGACATGGATCTGATCACCGGCGATGAAGATGGGCGCGTGGCGCTTGTTGAACACAGTGGGCGCATCGAAGCGGGCGTTCCGGTCTTTCTTGGGCCGGTGTACTTCCAGCAGAAGACCCGGGAGGTGAAATTTGGCGCGCTAGCCACGCCTTTCGGCATCGACTGGGATGGCGACGGTGATGAAGACATCCTCAGCGGCAATACCGCAGGCTATATTGGTTTCTTCGAAAATCTCGGCGGCGATGAAACGCCTGTCTGGAATCGAGTCAAACTGCTTGAAGCCGGTGGAGAGGTGATCCGCATTCAGGCGGGCACTAATGGTTCGATTCAGGGCCCGGCTGAAGCCAAGTGGGGCTATACCACGCTTACCGTGGCGGATTGGAATGGCGATGGCCTGCTGGATATTCTGGCCAACTCGATTTGGGGCAAGGTTATCTGGTACCCCAATATCGGCACTGCGACTGCGCCCAAACTGGCTGCAGCGCAACCTGTTGAGGTGGACTGGCCAGGGGCGCCGCCTAAACCGCCCTGGAACTGGTGGAGTCCCAGTGGCCAGGCATTGGTCAGCCAATGGCGTACCACACCGGTGGCAACGGACTGGAACGGCGATGGCCTGATGGATATCGTCATGATTGACTATCAGGGCGAGCTCGCTTTGTTCGAGCGCCGCGACACCGATGATGGTCTCAAGCTGCTGCCTGGCCGGCGCATTTTTCGCAACGCTCAGGGCGAGGATTTGAATCTGGTCTGGGGCCCGGCGGGTAAAAGCGGCCGGCGCAAACTTGAAGTTATTGATTGGGACGGCGATGGTCGCCTGGATATCCTGTTTAACAGTATCAACGCAGACTTTTACCGCAACATCGGAGAGCGCGATGGCATGGTGCTTCTGGATAATCAGGGCGCCATTGACGCTCGGAAGATATCCGGCCATACATCCAGTCCAACAACGGTGGACTGGGATAGCAACGGCATCCCGGATCTGTTGGTTGGCGCCGAAGACGGCCGGCTCTACTATGCCAAAAACCCGCGGGCGCAGAGTGGGGTGAACAGTCTCCCGGATTGAGGGTGCCCACACCGATATCCAGGCAACTAGGTTGTTCTACGTCATAGTGATATCGAGCTTGCCGGCCGCTCGACGAATGCTGTTGAGTCGACTGGGCTTCGCCAGCAAGCCCCGGAGAACAAAGTCTGCCGTATGCGCTGCCAGCTGAGCTGGCGCCCCCATGGCCGATTTATCCTGGGCAATAATGGTCGTTTCTGTGAGCTGAAAAACCTGTTCTGCCGCGACGCTCACCGAAACCGGATGAAACATACCTGCGTCAATGCCCTTTTTGATGACGTCGGAGTAGAAACGCATCATGTTTGAGCGAGCCTCCTGCGAGGCTTTGAACTCAGGTTGGCTTAGCTCCGGGAGATAAAAAACGCTGATCGGTGCATGACCAGCATTGGCCAATGCCATGACTTCGGCATGAACCATCTTATAAAGCCTGACATCAGCAGCAGGGTTCAATGTCTCTAATTCTGTGTGGAAGCGAATACTAAATGCCGCCATCGTGGTGACCAGTTCATTCAGGAGCTCAGCCTTGCTTCCGAATCGTTGGGCGATCGCCGGCGCACTGGTACCCAGCGCTTCGGCCACCATGCGAAGGCTGGTTCCTGCATAGCCATGCTCGGTCATGAGACGACCCGCTGCCAGAAGTACTGCTCGGCGTTCAAGCGGTGGTTTCCCGCCCGCCCGCGGACGACCGACAGCGCGGTGAGTCGACTTATCCATTATTGATAATCCGTTCGACCCACCATTGATTGACCTGCCAGATAGATTCTTCGAGAAGACTGAGTCGACCCTGATTCGTCAGGGGGGCATGCATACCTTTCCAGGGTCCCTGGTTAACTGGAATGTCCTCATCGTGAATGCCTTTAATGACCGCGAGCAAAAACTCTCCGGCAGCACCGTCGGCATCACCGTCCAAGAGCTCTCTGGGTGCCAGCGCATGAATGGTCAAAGTCATCTCGTCATGTTCCTTCGGTTGCAGTTGGTACCAGAAAGCAACCGAAGGTGAATTCACCCAGCAGAAGGTCGGCATAATGACTGACGCCAGCGACTGATTCGCCTGGGCCTCATTCAATCCGGGTCTTGGTGGTAGTGGGCTGTCTGCCCCGTGGGATTCAATGCTGGGCATATGCAGTACGGACCAGCCATCTTCAACACTGCCCGATACGTAACTCTTTTTAGCGGGATAAGTGCCCTGTAGCGACGCATTGTGTGGGCCGATATGGTGATAAGCCTCCATGAAATTTTCTATCAGCAGCTTCCAGTTCCACGGGCAGTGATAGTCAACGCTGCCGGCAATTCGCATGTCGCCCATATCATAGGCGCCGACCAGCTCGTCCAGCCCTGGAAGCCGATCACGCAGTGGTTGCGCATCCGGGTCGAGATTCACAAAAATGAAACCCTGCCAGGTCTCAACCTTTACAGCGGCCAGTCCACAATCTGAAGGCAGTGCCGCAACGCCATCCATCAAGGGCGCGCTTACTAACGCGCCATCCAGTGCAAACTTCCAGAGATGGTAGGGGCAGGAAAAACTCTGGGCGTTGCCGTCGGACTCGACCACCGGCATACCGCGGTGGGGGCAGATGGCGGACATTGCACGTAGAGTCCCGTCGTTCTGGCGAACGATGATCAATGGTTGTTCAACCACTTGAACCGCACGATAGTCGCCGGGCGTGGGGAGCTGTTCTTCCCGTGCCACGCAAATCCACTCTCGATAAAAAATATCGCGGGTCTCACGGCTGAACATGTCGGCATCCTTGTAGGCCCTGGGCGGTAGTGTCCAACCCGATTCGAGCGGTGCTCGGATCCTCGTAATTTCAACTTCCGACAATAGTTCGCTCATGGTGATCTCTACTCGATATAAATATTTATTAATGTACATTAATAATAAGTAGAGTGTCTACTGGGGCCCGATCTGGAGTCACCAGGGTTGGCTACAGAATTAAGGATGCAAAAATTTCCGATAGCGCAAATGTTATGGTGGAAGCAGTTACCAGAGCCTGTTCATCAACACCAACTTGCGCCAGCGCTGCTTTCCAACAGCCCTTCGACGTTAGCGTTCAATACACTAAAACTGACGTTGCCAAATAATGTCTGGCGACCGCCGTCCAACACAAACGAAGGACTGCCGCGAAGGTGTAACGCATCGCTTTCTTTGTAGTCGGCCATAAGCGAGGCGGCGGCAGCGCCGCTTGAAATGTTTGCTCTAATCTCTTTGATATCGACATCAACGTCTTCAACAATCGATAGCAGTGAATCGAAATCGCTGACATTGCTTGCTTTAACAAAGAAGGATTTTCGCATCGCATCGAGTGCTGTTCTTATCTCGTTTTCACCGGCGGTATTTTGTACGGCCTTTAGCACCAGGTGCGCATTCAACGACGAACATGGAACAACGTCACGCCATGTTGCTTCGTTAAGGGTCAGGTCATAGGGCGCGACCACGTCATCGAGATGAGCCCGATAGCCATGCATGCCGCCCTTGTCAGCCCACTGCGTGTCGAATTTCCCGACTGAATCGCCGAAGACGTCGATAAAATGGTGCTTGACGAACACCTGATCTCCCAGCTTTTCTTGAAGCTCATCAAGCCTTGCCTGGGTGACCCATGCCCAGATGCAGAGCACGTCTGACCAGTAGTCAATCCTCAACATCAGTATCTGTACCTCTATCGTTTAGCTGCTTGTGTAATCAGGGACTGCTTGCGCTACTACCACCTGGTTTCTAACCCTTAGTTATTGAACATTCAAACCAGCGTGGTCTTCATTAAATCCTCTACCCTTCCGTCATTCAACATGTCAGCGGAAAGCAAAGGCTGCCGAGGAAGGACTAGTGGTGACGATACTTACAGGTGCACAGGGTCATGATTATTAGCCGCCAAAGCCTAAAAGTACTTATCCAGGTATTTCTGATACTTACTTTTTCTTTTCTCAAAAAACTTAAGCACATCAACGTTTACATAAAACGCGTCTTCGTCATCGTGTTTGGACCACCCGATTGAATACCTGTTATAAAAATGAAATTGGAGACCATGCCCGGTATCCTTGATGTCTTCCTCGTCTAAGTACAAGCTCGCCAGGGAGACGCCCCAGGGTACTCGTGCATTCCAAAAGTTGACCCCAATCCACTCAACAGACAGACCAAACCCATCATTGTCACCATCGTCCAAAGCACTAACGTGGCTGTAGGCGATATCTGGATGAATCGCGATCACTTGAAATGGCGGTGGACCTACAAGATGGTCTTTCTTGAAATGACTTTTCTGAAGTTGCGTCGTTAAGATCACCTCCAAGGCTGTTTGAGATTTGCTGACTTCTAGAAACTTATCCCACTCCTTACTGATAGTGTCCAAGAGTTCGGTGTTGTCGTAGAGCTCATTATAGGGCCCGCGATACGTGTTAAAGGCGCTCCCAAACTCATCGAAAAACGCCAGACAGTTCGTGACACTGGCAATCGCTGTGCAATCAGCGTCAGCGGCGGTAATTTCGAAACGATCTATAGGGCTCGCAAGTCCACTGAACCCCGCCACGTCCGGTTCGGCAAATAGGGCAGGAATTGTCGTAAAGTCAGGTAGTAACGGGTTGTTAACGTCAACATTCTCAAATCGGTGATTCAGCGCTGAAAACTGTGGCGCATAGGTGTTTGGATCTTGCACACCGAAGTCCTTCAACTCCTCAAGGGCTCCCATCGAATACTTCTGTAGATGAGACCGTAACAGATCGTTGTTGGCCTGCCCTGTAGCGATTCTTTCCTTCAGTACATCACACATGACGTTCTGAACGATCCGAGATTGCTCGTAGGTCTTGGTAAAGAGTTCTCCATCGTAGGCTACGTGTTCACAGCTGATCGAGGGCTCTGCAGCATCCTCAGCTATCACCTCAATTGGTTGATGCAGAAAAGTGACGAGGATTATTAACAAGCCTGAATGGACCGTTTGCTTAACAATAGTTTTCATATTGGTACTCCTTCCTTGTTTCCACGCAATCACTGAACGGAATCCTTCAACGCTTCAATCAACGCTTGGATGTCCTTGAACTCGTCGATTGCCGTTTTCAAATTTGTTACTGAAGGATTGTTCTTGGCTTCTATCACTCTGTCTTTGAGTTCTTTGACCTGAGCACCCAAATCACCGACTTCATAGGCTTTGACGCCCTTCTTCAATTGAGCTGGGGTAATTTTCTTTTTGTAAATGACCTGGGATATTCCTCTGGTTACATCGGGGTGAGTGATGTATTCAAAAAAATCATGGGTATTAACCTTTCGAATCGCCTCGATCTCGATATCGACGCCGTATTGCATAGTTCTTTGGTATCGCTTGAACCAGGTGAACGGGTCGAACTGGTTGTAAACATTGACGAAGCGGTTCGTACAACCCTGGTTGCCGGTAGCAACCGAAGAGGTGAGTGGGTCTGCCAACTGGTTCAATATATTCAGTAATCTACTGACGTTAGCGAATGTCCAAAGTGAAGCGACATTAAAAGCACCTAAAGGTTTATCAGGAATGTCATCGTATGGATTTGAGTCAGTTCGATAGTATTTAGCAAACGCGTCATGGACCAGCGCTGTCCCGAGGGAGTGGCTAACCACGTGTACGTTCTGATGACCATACTTCTTAAGAAGCTTTTCAAACTGGACAAGGAAGTCCTTGCGAATCACCTCGCCGAAGTACATCGTTCCATACAGGATGACATCCAGCCAATGTGTATAGAAAAAGCTGTCCTTGCCAAACTTGGCTTCGAAATTTGTCAGCTGTGTGACGAGTTTCTCGTCGAATCCTCCACCCGTCAGATACTTGAAGCCCTTTTTCCGAGCTTCAGCATTATCAGCAAACTGCGTACGCACGGCATCGAAATAGTCGCTGTAGTTAAACTCTACACAATCCACGCCCTTTACTATGTTCTCTCCACTGAGCCCAAAGCTGTCTAGTCTTTGCGTGAGCGCCTTTTTGTAGTCTTTTTTCATTTCACCCTTTTTGTGGGTGCCCATACCGTGTACTAGTAAAACCACACTGCTGTTCGACATAGTTTCTTCCTTTCAATTTTTGCTTTCAATCAATGTGAGAGTTGACCGGAATCGGATACAAGTCCTTGGTACGAGGTGTGGTGAGCGATCGCCTCCTCCCAGTTAAAACTGCGTATTTTTCACTGGTCTAACCAGCAAGGGGGAAGCAACTAAAAAACGGGGTCTGGTGTTGGCTCCGCGGCAAGGTAGGCGCTCAACTTTCTGACTTTTTCCCTGCCACCAAAATAGTTGATTTCATCATCATCGAATCCGCTCAGTGATGACGCCAGATCCTGTCTGGCTTGCGGGAACGCGTGAATCACCGCCAAGTCCGCGAACCGTACGTCAATCGTGAACAGCGCCAGATCATCCGTAAAACGGCATAGGGTTTCCCGCTCAGAGCGGACGATCCACGTTGCAGGGTCACCGAGAGTTTGCGCGCTGGTCTCCGGGTGAAATCGCTGCCGGTCGCTGTGTACGAACCAGTTGATGCGCTCGAACGGTGTGCGTGTTGGCACGTTGCTGATAAATCGGGCGATCTTTTCGCCGATCTTTTCTTCCAATGTTCGTACTGGCGCATGTATGGCTGACAGTGGCCGTCCGATCTTGTCTCGCAGGTTCCAGTAAGAGGGCGAGCAAACGCTGGCGGCGAGCAGTCGTTGCTCGCCCCGGGCTTCAATCAGGCAAAGATCATCGGACACAGTGAGAGATAAGCCAGCGATAACATCCGGGTAGTTAAAGCGCTTCAGTGTTTCAGGGTCGAAGTTTTCAGCGAGTGCGGCCTGCGCGGCGGCGCTGCCGTCAACCACCTGGACAACGTTGTTGTACTGTTCGTCCATCAGCGCTTTTTTATGGTGATACAGGGCATCGCTGATGGGCGTTGCAAACCATTTATCCAAGGCGATGGGTCGTAGACCCAGTCGATACTTGCGGGTGCCACCTTGCCAGGGAGGTGATTGCCAATTGAATTTACTCAGTGACATGACCTTTTTTACCACCTGTACATTGACGAGGAATATTGCTTTTGCCTGTGTCTTCTTTATTTTACGTCACCTATAGAAGAAGCGTGACGGCGGAACGAATCAGGCTATACAATCTTTGCACACACCGCTGCGCCGTCTGGGAATACGACCCGCAGTCGCGTTATGGTTAGGGCCTTTGAGGCCAGTGAGAGGCCTACGGTCGGAGAGTAAATGGTTATGCGTTACCTTGTTTATTTCGCTTTTTTGATGATCGTCGCAGGCTGTGGCGAGCAACCGTCCGGTAGTGCAGGCACTGATCGACTTCGTCCGTCTGATGCCGAGATCGCGTACGCCAGATCAGCGCGGCCTGAGGATGAAACCATCGCACGTCTTTACGCCCGTTCCTGTGCAAACTGTCATGGTATCGCCGGTGTTAACGCTCCGTTAACCGGGCACGTTGCAGATTGGGACGTCCGTCTCGCAGAGCGCGGTCGTGATGGTCTGCTGCAATCAACCAAGGTCGGTTATCGCGCGATGCCTGCTCGAGGACTCTGCGGCGGTTGCTTTGACGATGAGTTTCTTGCGCTGATCGACTTTATGATGGCGCCACCTGCATCGGGTTGAGACAAACGGATCTTGCGCTCACGCGCGTGTGGATGAGTCGGCTCTTTCGCCCGGCATACGCGGTGTATTAATAAAGGTAACGATCCAGTGAATACCAATGATCAGAAGCAGATCCTCGGTCCGCTCCAGTTGGCCGCTTAGCCCCAAACCACCCAGGAACGCGCCGATACACCATGGCCACTTCCAGCGCAGGGTGAAGTAGTGAACCAGTCCGAAGAGTCCATTGCAGACCAGCGCCGCCAGGACAAGGTCCATGCCGAGCAGATGTAAGCCATACGGCAGGGCCAGTCTGAACAGCCACTCCTCCCAGGCTGAAAGTCCCCCGAGGTAAAGAATCCAGGCAGTTTGTTTGAGGTTCCAGCATCGGTTGATCGTGATGGCATAGACACTGAGACACAGGAGTATGGTTGCGGCCGCCGCAGCGTAGTGCCCGGGATTTGCGATGGCCCGCTCGCTTGCAACCAAAAGCACACCTCTGGTGTCGTCAGGCAAAAGGAGCAGTAATCCCAGGAGCGCACCGGGGAGTCCGTGCCTTAAAAACACGGCGCTGAAGGTGTTCAGCTGATGACCCGTAAAGTCGGGAGGCCGCTGTAATCTGCGCTGACTTGGGACAAGTCTCGATGAATTATCGTTCATGCATCTCCAGTGTTGTTAACCTGCGACGATGACTTTGCGGTGGTAACTAGTCCGCAGGTTCGATCCGCTGTATGCCCAGGTCATCAATGGCAACATAAATAAAGCCATCAGGACCCTGGCGCACATCGCGAACCCGGCCCAGATCATCTACCACCGTTTCCACGCTGATAATTCGATTATCTTTAAGTCTGCAGAGCACGAGGGACTCTGAAGCCAGGGCTCCGACCAGCAGGTGTCCCTGCCATTCGGGATATCTATCGCTGGTAACAAAAGCCATGCCAGAAGGTGCGATAGAAGGGTCCCAATACCACGCTGGTGGTTCATATCCTTCCCGCACTGTTCCCTCTGCGAAAGCGGTGCCACTGTAATTGATGCCATAGCTCAGGATTGGCCAGCCGTAGTTGGCACCGGGTTTGATGATGTTGATCTCATCACCGCCCCTTGGCCCGTGTTCATGGGTCCAGATCTCGCCGGTCCTGGGGTTTAATGCCATACCCTGCGTGTTTCTGTGTCCGAGTGAGTACATGGCTTCAATGGCATCGCCGCTATCGTCACCCACGAACGGATTGTCCGGGGGCACGCTGCCGTCGTCCATCAGTCGGTAGATCTTGCCGCCATCCCGTGATGAGTCTTGCGGATTATCGTCCCTTTTGCCGCGGTCACCGACAGAAAAAAATAAATAGCCATCTCGATCGAAGGCGATTCGGCTGCCGTAGTGATAGCCACTCCGGGTGTTTGGTTCCGCTTTGTAAATGACTTCTATGTCAGTCAGTGCATTGCCTAAAAGTCGGCCCCGGGCAACGGCGGTATTGCTGCCAGCGCCGTCACCCGAGACGTCTGAATACGTCAGGTATACGAGCTGATTGACCGGAAATTCAGGATGTAGTGCCAGATCCAGCAGGCCGCCCTGTGCGTTGTAGTCAACTTCCGGCACACCACTGAGTCTTGCGATCAGCGCACCGTTGCGGAAGCGCTGGATGTCGCCGCGTCGTTCGGAAACGAGCATGTCGCCATCAGGCAGCCAGACGATGGCCCACGGAATATCCAGATCACCGGCAACGGTTGTCGCCTGGGGTTTTGCCAGCGCGGCAGATGCTAACGCCAGCGTCACTGAGCCTGCGATCCATATCAGCATTTTTTTCATGAGATATCCTCGGTGGGGGAGAGGTGTTAGACGGAAACTACAACGTCAGGTGCGAAGGCAATCGAAACACTGGTTACGCCCTATTCGGTAAAACACAGAGCGACACTTTGCAAAGATCGACCACCAGGTCACTGCTTGAATCTTAGTCCATGAATGTCCCTGTGTCTTTCGTGAGCTTGCTGACATAGATAGTCTGCAGCCAACGGCTAGAACAAAACATTTTCGACGATTGCCGCCATCACCCAGGCCGCTGGTGGCAGCAATCCAAAAACAATGATCCGTTGAACGTTTGAGGCGATCGGCCATTCCCATCGCGATTCCAGATACATCTGACGCATCATCAGACGATCATGTTCCACCTCCGTCAGGTCGGTCGCGGCCATGTCCTGCGCGAGCGCAAGCTGCGCCTTGTTAGCGACATCTCGAATACGATTTCTAAGGACAACCACGGGTGCAAAATACAGCGAGCTGATGACGAGAAAGGAGCCGAAGGAAAATGACGCCATAACAACCGCCTCCGTTGGGACCACATCAGACGTCAATAATACGACTGGGAACAGCGTTGACATCAGACTGAAGACAATCACCATTCGGACAAAAGGGTTAGATATGGGTTGGTAATTAATGAGTTGGCTGATCCTGATCGGCAGTTGCCTGGCCAACCGCATGAGCATGAGATGTTGTTGGAGCACGACAGCCGTAAACAGCCAGGCGCCTAAGGTTAGAATCGGTGTCGCCACGAAATAAAGCGTCGCAGGTACCAGTGTCCCGGTAATGCGCTGCCATCTTTCTGGCAGAGTGCGCTCGGGAAACATGTTGAATTCGACGGTAATAAAGGCGCCGTAATAGGTTGTGATCAGTATCAGCAACAGCCCCAGCTGGAAGAAACGGGTCAGCACGATTGAGTTCAGCAGATCAGTTAACGCCGGATGGTCTTTAGTCAGCGCGACCATATCAGCGACGTTGTTGCGCACAAAATACAGCGCCAGACAGGTAAAAGCGCTGCCCATAAAAACAAGGATAGAGGTGATTGCAGGCAGCAGCATGGATCCGAAACCCGGGACCGCTGGTTCCTGCAAGCCAAAATAAAGCAGCGCTGCAGCTAGGCAGAGGCCGCCGGTCATCGTAATCAGGGAGAATCTAAAAGTACTGATGCCGGATCGATTGATTCGACGAAGCAGGTATATGTTATCCACAACGGCTTTCCTGGTGCCCCGACAGCGCGTTCGATCAGAATAACCGTCATCGCACGCCGTCTCAATTGGGTGCATTTTCCGATATCGGTCCGGTTATCGATGACACTAGTCGAGGAAGCGCGCTCTGACAGCTGCGAAATGATCATCGGTTACCCCGGCATGGCGGAGATACTCAGTCGCACCACCATACTCTGACGCCAGGCCGTCCAGAAATACAGAGATAGCCGCTTCGGGGACACCGGCAAGTACAAGCAATTCTTCTCTGGTCATATCTTCAGGCAGCCCCACCGATGCTTCCAGAAAGTCCACCTGGCGGACGACATCGCGATTGGTTAACCGATAATCAGCCTCAATGAATGCCCGATCCACACCAAGGACCGATAGCAGAAAAGCGGTGGATACGCCGGTTCTGTCTTTACCCGCCGTGCAATGGATAATCAGCGCATCATCGCTGGGTGCGGCCAGTATTTCGAACAGACTAAGCCAGGTGTCAGTCCCGAACGCGAGATAGCCCAGGTATCGTTCGCCGGAGATGCCCGTGTCACCCACGAGCTGACTGAGCTTTTCCCGACCGCCTTCAGGGATGACGGGAAGATGATGATAGTCAGCACCCATTTCAGGTAAGGGACCCGGCCCTTGATCCGCTATCTCTTCGTTGCCCCGCAAATCGATTTGCGCGCCAACGTTCAGCCGGGCCAGCCGCTCAAGGTCCGCTTTTGTCATGCGATCCTGGCGACCGGCACGAAAATATCTCCCCCACTTTACGCGGCGTCCATCTTTCGTGGGGTATCCGCCAATGTCGCGGAAATTAAAGCAACCATCAAAGTCATGATGGCGCTGTTCAAAGTCTTCAATCATTTTTCATCATCCTTAATCAGAAACCTCCCGATACAAATACAGGCGGGTCACACAATGGCTTCGACACGTTCTATTAAATCCAACTGGTCTACAAGGTCAGACGCATAGTCCAACCGATCCGAGTCGATCACCATGACATCGCTCAGTGTGTAGGATTCGATCCACTTGTCGTACAGTCGTTGCAGGCGTCGCAGGTAGCCAGGATCGATATCCTGTTCCATTTCCCGGCCTCTCATACGAATCCGTTGGCGCAGCGTTCGCATGCCACAGCGAACATAAATCAGTAAATCAGGCGCGTTGATTGCCTCTAAAATTGCGCCGTAAAGATCCTGGTAGGTTGCCCAGTCTCGTTTATCAATGTGCCCCATGCGGTGCAGCGCGGTGGCAAAGATTTCTGCGTCCTCAAAAATCGTTCTATCCAACGCGACAACACCCGGTGTCCGGTCCAGTTCCTGGTGCAGTTTGAATTTGTTTGCCAGAAAGTAGAGCTGTGAGTGAAACGCCCAGGCATTCATATCTTCGTAAAAACTGGGCAGATAAGGGTTGGAGGCGTTCGGTTCATAAAAGGGTTGTATATCGAAGTGGCTCGCCAGAAATTCCAGCAGTGTGGACTTGCCGCTACCAATGTTGCCCGCGATTGCGATCGACTTTTTCATCTGCTCGCATTGTGCCGGAAAAGCACGCAAAAGTACGGACGGCATCTGTCACCAGGCATGGGTTACTGAGGTTTCACTTCACTGTGGAGCTTCCTCGCTGCTTTTTCAGTCTGATCAAAAACACTGCGCTTGCGGCTTGATACTCCGAACAGCTCCGCTTTTTACGGACTTGAACCTGGGTTAGCCAGAGCAGCTGACAAGAGAGTTTGTCCGTATCTGAGTCTAAGGTATCCTGCATTCATATTGCGAGCTGATAGCGGGGACAACAGGTTGAAAAAGAAGGACGTGCTTGTTTGTCTGCGTGGGAAATGTAAAGACGAAAACCTCAATGCGAAGAACGGGAAGCTTGAACAAGTTGATTATGAAAGAGGCTTGGATAGTCTGAAGGAGCATATCTTTGTGCCGAATGGCGATCGATACAATTTCGATACCGTGCTCCATGGGTGGGTCGCTGATGAGTCCATGGCCCCGCTGGTGGCTGAAGAATACAGAAGCGTTGCAGCGAAACTGGAAACGCAGCGGGAGTTTACCCGCGACTATCTGGGTGTTGAGGGCCACCAGTCAATTCTTCTTGAAAGATACAAACATCTTCACAAAAAGGCTTCTCTCGATGAATATCGAGATATTCACTACAATCAGTATTTTCAGAATCTGTTCTCCTATGCATACTCCATTTCGAAGACGGCTGAACTGGGAGAGAGTCTGGGTAATCGCTACGATCTGGCGATTTCTATCCGTTTCGACTGCGTACTCCTGAAACCGATAGACTTGGATGATTTGGATCCGACACAATTTTGTGTAAATAAGGTGCCAAGACCCAGTCCTGTGTTCTACGGCGATTTTATCGCTATCTCAACGCCAGAGAATATCTTTGCCATGCGTGAGTTTTACAACTTCATGAAAACAGAGATATTTAACAACGATCATTTCCTGGAATGGGCTGAAGCGCGACAGTCTGAGCGGGCTCTCTATCCGGAGGGTCGATACGAGCACGGTATATACTCTAACCAATATATCTATGCTTACTTTCTTGATAGACAAGGTATCGGCTTCGACAAGATCATTCCTGCAGCCGTGACAAAGCTTGTTCGAGATTTTAGTTGACCGTCACTTCTTTTGCGGGGTGATCTCAAGATACTTTTTCAGATCCTCGGGCGTACCCAGCCCCATCATATCGTCTGACGAAACCTGGTATATGCCTATTCTGGCGCCCTTGTTGATGAGGTAGTTATAAACCGGGCAGGTGTAGAATTCATTGTTGAGGCGATCGTTGCTATCAATCATTTCCAGTGCAGCTTGAATGAAGTCAGAACCCCGCCGGAAGAGATAGATTCCCACTGTCGCCAGATCAGAGATAGGTCTTTTTTCAGCAACTTCAACAACTTGTCCGGTTTCGTTCACGCGAGCAAAGGACCACTTGGGGTTTCTTGAAAGGTCTTCAAACACCAGAATAGAGCCGTCAAGATCTCTCGCCACGCAGTCTTCGTAGAATTCCTCAAGTCTGAAGTTAACCAGCTGATCTGTGTTTGCGATAAGCAGAGGTTGATCGGAATCGTAATATTCCCTTGCGAGCAAGACAGTACAGGCTGCACCCTCTGTAAGCTCGTCCACACTGACAATTGAACAACCTTTGGTGCTTAGTTTTTCAACGGCTTCCTGGTTTGACTCAATGTGTGCTCTTCTTAGCAACAGGGTGTATTCGGCGCCGCTCATTTTCAGATTGTCGATAACGTTCTCTATCATCGATTTGTTGTTTATTTCGATGAACGGTTTTGGACGCCTGTAACCTGCATCTCTAAATCTCTGACCATCACCAGCCGCTGGGAGTACTACATTGATGGTGGTACTTGCTGGCACTTTGGATGTCATTGTTGATTCCCAGATTCACTGTGGTTCAGATTGCATACGTTTGCTATGACTTCTGATATCGCGTTGTACGTGACATCCTCAACAGATTGTACTTGCATCACATGCGCGCCGCTTAGTTTCGCAGCTTTTACACCGATTTCATGATCTTCGATAACCAGACACTGGGATGTCTTAACACCCAAACGTTCTGCTGCAGTGAGGTAAATCTCAGGGGCCGGCTTTGGTCGCATGACGTCTTCATTAGATAGCTGCAGGTCGAGATAGTCCTCAAGCTTTGACAATCGCATCATAAGCGCTACCGATCTTTTTACAGAGTTCGAACATACAGCGAGCTTGTAGCCTGCGGACTTAAGTCCAATGAGCGTTTGAATGTGTTCTCGTGACGGTATGCAGCGACGCTTGCATATCTCCTCGGTGTAACCTTGCTTCAGCTTGTTTATCTGCGCGTAAAATTCGGTCGGCAGACCTTCCAATGAAGTCAGGAGCTCGAGTTTTCTGCTGGTAGGTAATCCGTCATAGGTGCTGTTGTGTGTTTTTGCAGGAATATGATAACCAAATTCTGCCAGTGCTTTATTCAACGCTTCAAAGTGCCAATCCTTTGCATCAATAAGCACTCCGTCCATGTCGAACAGAACTGCTTTTATAATACCCATGGTTATTTGAAAAACTCCGCAGCTTGTGCCGAATGGTCAGTGCACAGGCCAACCTCAGAGCCGATGTCAGCAGCTCGTAATTGTTTCCACACATTAGTAAAGGGGCGATTATGAAGCTCCGGAGAAACGATATAAACATCATTTAGCTTCATCAGCGATGCTATACCAGCAAGCTTTCTGTCGTAGCTTGCACTGAAACTGTCTAACCAGATGCAGCAGGCAGATTTATGTAAATCGTGTTGAGGTTCGTAATCGCTTACCCGAAGAGCAAACCGAACATCCTCTTTGGCGTAGCTCATTGTGTCGGGGATCGACATATCGAACACAAAGTAATTCGTCAGCTCGTAATGACCCAGGAGTTTAGCCACCGCGGGGGCCAATCCGTCTGATTTTATATTCAGTGCTAATAAACCACTGTACTTTTTGGAATGGTATTCAGCCAAAACTTCCTCAAAAGACAAGGGTGACACACCCTTCTTAACCGGGTCATGTGATACAACGACGGTGCCCAGATGATCGCGTAAATCAGTTTCAACGCCGAAACCTGAGCGAAGAGCATTTGTGATCGAAAGTTTTGTGTTCTGTTGTTCCTCATGGGACCAAAGACCCCTGTGTGCCAGAATCCGGGCTTTGTCCATTCTATCTGATCAACTGTGCTACCGAGGAGTCACAAGTATAAACTACATTTTTGTTCCCTCAGCAAAGCACACGACTATTAGGCGGCTTGCGATTTAAGCGCCGGTTCCCCGAACCATGTGCGAGTTAAAGAGTTAAAGGGGTCAGAGTACCGGGTCAGAGTACCGGGTCAGAGTAACGGGCCAGAGTAAGGGTCAGACCTGTTCCCTCTCGAGTGAGATGTAATGGGCAACATGGTTTGATGAAAGAACGATGAATCTTGAACGTAAAGTAAGTTGGAAACGACCATGTGCGTAGATTTACTCGGGGACGTTACTCTGACCCCCCTAGATTCTTGATGCGCTGGTGAAGGTGCCGAACGACGCTACGATTTTTCGCCGTACTGTTCCAAGTAGTTTGCCTGCAGTTGCGGGTAAGCATCGGGGTAGAACACATCGATCAGCAGTTTTCTGTCGCTGAGAATAGCCCTAATGGTGGTCTCTGGCAGACGCAGGTCATCTTTGAACAGCGAGTAGATGTCACGATACCATTTGTCCTCACCCACGTTGGTTGTTTCTGGCGCTAGCTCCTTCCCGGTAAGTTGAAGCGTCAGTTCTGAAAAATTTTCAAACAGGGACGCGAACTGAAAAAGCGTAATCTGGAACAGTTCGCCGTCAACGATGCCGAACTTCTTTACCACGTCATAGTTTAGTGATCCTGTATCCACTTGAAGTATCTGGCACAGGCGCGGAATGGATTCTTCGAGGCCGATTAAGGATTGCATTCGTATTTCTTGCTCAAATTTTTGCTGCAACTGATTGACGGGCAGGGCAGCGATAAGCGTTTCTGACGAGTCTGATACCGCCTTCTGGTTAACGGGGTCTGTGCCGTAAATTTGGAAAAAGCTCGAAATGAGTCGTTCCATGGGGTCGCGGAAAACCGAGACTATTTTCAGCCTCTTGGTTCTTTCTTCCCGATAGCTTTTCAAATACCGCCTGAATCTTCGTCTGGTCAATGAGAGATTGCCCAGGGTGTGACAATGTCTGGCGTTAAAGCCGTTTGCATTGAGGGTCGCAACCAGCGTTTGGGTGCCTGTTTTGTGTGCGCTGAAAATCAGATAATCAAGTTCAAGAAATTCATTGAGATCCATATGAGTCGTCAGTCAATAAGCGTTGAGGGCGCAGCATCTATTGTAGGACAATAACTCATCCTCCAGGGCCGTCTGCCCCCCAGACGGCTTCAGCAAACATCACAAACAGAATGATGAAAAAAAATATTTCGTACATCATTGCGCTAGTCCTGTTCCATTGACCAGGTTTTACTGGTCATTCTGGCAAGTTCCCATTCGGATAATGAGTCCAGGTCCAGTGCTTCATGGCGTACCGGCACCTTGATTTCATCGTTGATGAGCGCGTCCTGTTTACCCCGTATTTCCATGCTGTTCATTTCTGTCTCCATAAGTCGTTGGTGATAACTGACAGCTATAGAGCAATGGGCATGCCAAGTCCCGTGGGCAGGCCTTTTTCCCCGTTTTATGGGTTTTGTCTCTGTTCGATTCGCACCCTGCATTGCAAAATGCAAAACAGATTGAGCACACTTGCGACATGCTAAGATAATTGCGCTCAACACAGGAGAAACACCATCGAACGCGTACTAGTCGTTGAAGACTCTGCCCCACTGGCACTGGCTTGCACTGAGTTTCTGAAGACTCACTACGTAGTCACAACCGCCGAAGACCTGCGCACAGCGACAGAAATATTTGAGTCCGACCCACCGGATGTTCTCGTGCTTGATATCCAGTTGCCTGATGGTTCTGGTCTTGATTTCCTGAGTCAACTCAGAGAGATTGGTCAGCGACTACCCATCATCGTCATGACTTCGGATGGCTCTGTCGAGAATGCCGTTGCTGCAATACAGAACGGTGCGGACGACTTTCTCGAGAAACCTTTTTCAGCAGAGCGATTAAGAACAACGGTTGCAAACTCGCTCGAGAAAACCAGATTGTCGAATCTGGTTGATTCACTCGAACAGGAATCGCGGGATCGCTTTGAAGGTTTTATCGGATCATCGCTTTCGATGCAGGCGGTCTACCATATGGTGGAATCAGCCGCGCCCAGTAAAGCCACGGTGTTTATTACCGGGGAATCAGGAACCGGCAAGGAAGTCATGGCAAGAGCCATCCATGATCGTAGTCCCAGGGCTAATAAGCCTTTTGTTGCACTCAACTGCGGTGCCATTCCCAGTGAGTTGATCGAAAGTGAAGTTTTCGGGCACGTGAAAGGTGCCTTTACTGGTGCTAACAAAGAACGGAAAGGCGCAGCACAGCAAGCCAGTGGCGGCACGCTGTTTCTCGACGAACTCTGTGAAATGGACCTCGAGTTGCAGGTAAAACTGCTTCGATTTCTGCAGACGGAACGCTTTCGCCCCGTTGGAAGCGACACTGAAATCGAAGTCGACGTTCGTATCGTCTGTGCAACGAATAGAAACCCAATGGAAGAAGTGAAAGCCGGACGGTTCAGAGAGGACCTTTACTATCGCCTGCACGTTATCAGTATACAGATGCCGCCACTGCGTGAGCGTGGCAACGATGTACTGCTGATCGCCGAGAGCCTGTTGCTGGAATATAGCGAGCAGGAGAACAAACCCTTCAGAAGATTTTCAACCGATGCCGCGGCCGTGCTTGCTCACTATGGCTGGCCTGGCAACGTGCGTGAAATGCAGAACATCATCAGGCAGATTGTTGTACTGAACGATGCAGAAGAAGTGACAATGCCTATGCTGCCACCTGCTGTGCTGCCATCCACCGTGTCCGGAGGCGATCCGGATTCCATCGAGACGCCAGCACAGGGGCAGCCGACGTTCGAACAAGCTGCCACGATTACCCAGAGTGATAGTGCAGCCTCGGAGCCTTCTGAAATTCTCCCGCTCTGGAAGATGGAGGCACTGCATATCCAAAGCGCCCTCGCTGCAAGCGATGGCAGTATTCCGAAAGCTGCGGCCCTGCTCGAAGTCAGTCCATCAACCCTGTACCGAAAACTCGGCAAGAAGTAGTCAACTTGAACAGTCAGCCTGTTGTGCTTTTCGTTGATGATGAGAAGCAGATTCTCAATGCACTAAAGCGATCACTGCGCGGTGAACCTTATGAAATGCGCTTTGCTGAAAGTGCCGAGACCGCATTGGATCTGCTCGCGACAGAGCCGGTTCTGCTGATCGTTTCTGATCTGAATATGCCCCACACGAACGGCGTTGAACTGCTTGAGATCGTCGCTGAACGACACCCGGAGGTTGGTCGAGTGCTGATGTCTGGCAATGCTGACTTGCCTTCCCTGGTTGAAGCGCTGAACAAGGGACAGCTGATTTATTACTTTGAAAAGCCCTGGTCAAATGATGGCCTCAGACTTGCCCTGGGAGAACTGGTTGACCGGCTGGATCTGGAAAAGAATAACAGGCGGCTGGTTGAAACGATCCGCCATCAGAACGAAACCCTGATTCGTCAATCAGAAATTCAGCATCGTTTTTTTGCCATGATGAGTCACGAAATCAGGACACCACTGAACGGCATCTTCGGTATGCTGCAGGTGCTCGATCAGAACGAACTCGCCGCAGATAATAGAAAAATGCTCAGAACAGCCATGGCCTCAGCGGAGCATCTAAGAGATATCGTCAATGATGTTCTGGACTTCTCAAAAATCGAGGCCGGCGAATTCGAACTCAATCAATACCCCTTTGGTTTTCGAAGTTTCCTGACCGACATACTATCGTCACTGCGCCCACTGGCGGACGAAAAACAACTTGAGCTTCGACTGCAGGCAGCTGAAATCCCGCAGGGCTTTCATGTCATGGGCGATGATCTGCGACTCAGGCAGGTGCTGATCAATCTTCTTGGCAACGCCATAAAGTTCACTGACTCCGGGTCAGTCACGCTGAATGTTGTCCAGTGTAAAGATGGCGGTCAACTAATTGAGGTGGCCGATACAGGTGTCGGCATTCCCGAGCAGGAACTGCCGCATCTGTTTGAGGCCTACCAGCAGGTCATTTCTGCCGGCCCGAGAGAAGACGGCTCTGGACTGGGGCTCAGCATTGCCCGCCAGCTTGTAAAACTTATGGGCGGTGATCTTCAGGTCAGCAGCAAAGAAGGCCAGGGAACAACCTTCACAGTCAGGCTGGCGCTGCCTGAAACAGAACCTGTCATGAAAGCTGCGTCCGGTGAAGACGAAGTCAGGTTGGCGGGCTGTCAGTTCCTGGTGGTGGATGACAACCCGACCAATCGACTGATTGTGCGTGCCATGCTTGAACAGTTGGACGCAGAAGTTGATGAAGCGGCTTCGGGGGAGGAAGCCATGGAATCACTGACCACTGCCCCCAAAGAGTATGGTCTTATCTTTATGGATATCTCCATGGAGGGTATGGATGGCATAGAAACACTGGGCCTGCTCAGGTCGGGGGGACTGATCGCTGAGTCGACCCCGGTAATCGCCATGAGTGCCCATGTTCAACCCGAAGAACAGGCCAGGTTTCTTTCCAGTGGCATGGCCGGCTTCCTGGGCAAACCCTTTAACCGTGAAGATCTCCTGGCAGCCGTACAAGCGCATAAAATCCTGCCGCCTGAGTTAGCGGCGAGTGAACGAAAGCTCGCTGACCTGATAGATTCAACTGTTTTCAGGGCGCTCGCCGACAGTGTTGGTACGGAGGCGATGGGTGCCATGGTGACCTCATTTGAGACCGACGCCGCGTCTCGAGAAGAAAAGATCGTCAATCATCTGGCGGAAGAGAACTGGCAGGGGGTGGCGGCAGAGGCGCATGCACTGGGTTCCAGTGCCGGGATGTTCGGCGCGATGTCACTTCACCAGATCTGCCGCGATGTTGAAGCTGCCTTTAAAACAGATGAATTGTCAGCCCTGCCTGCGCTCGCAGACCAACTCTGCGAGTTAATCAGACCGTCGCTAGCGGCCGCCGCTGAGCAACTCGACTGATGATCCAGGCTTTTGCATCCGAGAACATCTGAGATACGTCGTTTCGCGGGTCGAAGGTACCATTGCACGCAAGTTCAGTTGGCACGTCCGTCATCAAACCAGCGATCACGTTAATGCCATGGTGGCTCATTCGATCCATTGTTTTACTGACGCTGCGCTTGGTCGTCTGATTCGAACGCGTCACCATGACCATCATGCCGATCTGTTTCAAGGCCTCAAAGGCCGCTTCTTCCTGTATCGGTGGTAGGTTGTAAATCACGTAGGCATCTTCTTGCGCCAACTTTTTTTCGAACTGGCCCATGCGTCGACCACCAATCTCGAGCACAGTCGATTCTGTACGATGACCGATAGGTGCCCCGGGCACATAGGTCAGCCCAGAGCCGGTAGTTTCCAGCTCAGCTCCTCCTCGCAACAGATCAAGCAAAGGGGCTGTCCTGTGGGTCGCGTGCATCACGAGGTTGTTTCTGTCATGCCGGAGGTCAGCATCCACAAAGATAACTTTTTCGCCCTTGAGATATAGTGATAACGCTGTATTTATGGCAGCGGTGGAAACACCTGACGCACTGTCTACCCCGGCGAAACAAAGCGTTCGTACATTGGCTCGATCAAGTGCAATCTGCAGATCATTGCTGAAGCGGCGGTAATCCATGGCGCGGTCTGTCACCGGTTGCCGAGGATCTATTCGAGGTGTCTTTGAGGATGCGAAATCGGCCTGCACGTCGAAATCACCGATAAAAGAAAGATCTTTCAGGGTTCGCAGCCTGGGATTGAGCAACTCGCCCGCGAGAACGTAACCGATACCAATCAGGCCGCCGAGCAGGGTGAAAGCGATTACCAGAATCTTTCGCCCGGAGGCTTCCCGGTCCACGGGCACCGTCGCGCGCTCAAGTGTTTCGAAATCACCCAGGTCACCACGATAGATCACCTCCATGGAGTCCACGCGTTCGCGCAAGTCCCTCATGAGTCTTTGCGCGGCATCACGTTTCGATACCAGAACTTCGTGCTGCTTTCTTGTTTGCGTCAGTCGCGTGATTCGATTGGCCAGTTCCTGCAACTTCTGCTCGAGGCCGTTGCGCTGAGTTGCCAGGCGCAAAGCCTCTGCATCAACTTCGTAGCGGGTAATCGCCAGTTCCTGCTTCACAGGGTTGTGCGCAAAGGTCTGGGAAGGTGTCTGCTGATCTTTACCGTCCTCAATAATTGTTTTGATCTTCTCAACCCGCATGAGCAGATCCTTCACCTTGGGGTTGTCATCGGTATAACGCCCCCGCGCTTGTGCCAGTTCCCACTCCAGGCTCGCCAGGTTTTTCGCCATTGGGTTAACGAAATAGGAGGTTTGTACGATCATGTCCGGCTCTTCACCAATCGAAGTGCCCAGTCGATTCAGCTGCTCACGTTTGGCCAGCAGGTTGCTCTCGATCGTGGTCAAGTTGACTTCTACTTCCTGTCGTTTCTCTAGCAGAACTGTCAGCTGTGTCTTGATATCTGAGATCTCGTTCTTCGCCTCAAAGTCTCTCAGGTCATCTGCGGCCGCCAGAACGCTGGTTCGGGAAGCTTCAAGTCGGGAACGATAATTGATCAGCTGATTCTCAACTTCTCGCATGCGCATAGCCCGGTTTCGCTCAATAAAAACATCGGCAAGGTGATTGGTCAGCGCAGCCGCTGTCTCTGGATCGGTCCAGGTAACACCCAGGCTGAAGGTTTTGGATTCTTTGCCCACCCGGATATCAACAAGCCTGAAGAAGTTTGTGGTGGACATATAGACGCCGCCTCGACGCATCGCCCGTTCCAGCGTGCCCGGCAGCATCAGTGTATCGATAAGTGTCTTGAAGGAATAATTCTGTGCTTTAAAAGGAATACCATATCGACCGACTCGAAATTCATCCTGCTGCGCTTTCTTGATCAGTGTGGTGCTGCTTTTCCAGGTTGGCTCGACCAGCACCAATGCCAGTACGATGCCCAGCAAGGCAAACAGGAAGGTCATTCCCAGGATCAGGAATTTTCTTTGCCAGACACCCCAGAGAATTCGCTTGAAGTCGAGACGAACCGAATCCTCAGTCTCCTCGTTGCCAAGAAGCTTTGAAAAATCGACAGGCGTCATATCCTGTCCTGAAATGTCTGCATGTGCATTCATGTTGTAATCTGCCGTGTCATTTCCTGTGGGTTGCTTAGCAACACGGTCCTGCGGCACTCATTCAGCAGCTCAGCAGCTGATTTCTGCCAGGTGAATCGGTCGGCTCTTTTCCGGCCTCGATACACCAGTTCCGCCCGCAGTTCCGGTATCAACAGTGCTTCTTGCACGACACGTGCCATATCATCGGAATCCTCCGGATCAAACAGAAGCGCCGCTGAGCCGGCAACTTCTGGCAGACTGGAACGATTCGAAGCACAGACAGCCGTGCTCGACGCCATGGCTTCCAGCAAAGGAATACCAAACCCCTCGAACAGGCTCGGGAACACAAAGACTTCTGCGGTCTGCACCAGCATTGGCAGATCGGCGTCAGGCACAAACCCTGTGAAAACCACGTGCTCTTCAAGCTCCAGCCGGGTGACCTCATCATAAATCGCTTCGGCGCCATTCCAGGGTGAACCAGCCAGCACAAGTTGCATTTCGCGATGGTTTCGCATTTTGCTAAAAGCGCGAATCAAATTGACGTGGTTTTTACCGGGGTGCTCCAACCTTGCTGTATAGATGAGATATGGTCGATCAATGCCATATTTGTCCAGAACCTCAGGTGATCCCGCCTGGGTAAACCTGGCGAGTTCAGCGCCATTGTGAACCACGGAGACACGCGCTTTTCTGACCCTGGCGTAAGACACCAGATCACGGCGGGTCGAATGGCTAACAGAAACAACACGACTGGCTCGCCGCATCAGAAAGGTCAGGATCCTGAGAACATAAAACGTACGGAACGCGTCGTATTTTCCCTTGATGTGCAACTGCGAGAGATCATGTACCACTGCGATGGTCGGTACCCAGGGGATCCAGCTGAGACGGCGATTAGCCGCTAGAAACAGCACCAGATCAGGGTTTCTCAGCAGCGTTAGTATTGGCAGTACAAAAAAATGCCAAACCAGGCTACCGATTACCGACTTGAACATTCGTGGCAGGGCAACGACGTTGACTTCAGGGCGCACCGTTAGATCCTCGAGAAAAGACGCCTCATGGTCTGTATAAATAGTAAGTTGCAGGCTGTCACCGGGCTGGCGAACGAATTGCTCGATGATTGCTCGAGTGTACTGACCGATACCGGATTTTCCGTTATCTGTGGCGCATGCTGAGATGAGAATTTTCATCGCGGGTTTCCTGTAATTTGCGAGTCAGCGCCGCAATGCACCTGCCGTGTGAGAACCTTTCCCGTACGGCCATGATTGCCTGCTTGCTCATTCGCTGTCGTTGATGTTTGTCGTTAACCAACATCAGCACTTTTTGTGCCAGATCCGATACATTCCCAGGTTCAGCGAGCAAGCCTGTCTCGCCGTCACGCAACCAGTCACTGATCCCCCCGGTATCAAAGGCAACGACCGGCCGGCCTCTTGCCATGGCTTCCAATCCGACCATGCCAAAGGGTTCAGGCCAGCGGGAGGGCACAACCAGCATCTGGGCCGCATCATAGAAAGCATTCAAGGCTTCATGATCGACCCACCCGGCAAAGTGAATCCGGTGCGTCAGTCCAAGCTCGGTAGCCAGCTGCTGGCAGGTGTCGAGATGATTTCCTGCACCAACAACCGTCAATGCGACTGTTTCGGGAAGCTTCTGCATTGCCCTGATGAGTAGATCCACACCTTTACCCCGGATCACCTGACCGACGTAAAGCAGATTTTGCTGGTCCGTAGCGGGATGCACATGGATATCATCGATGCTTCGAGGAACCGGTGGAATTACCGACACCTTTTTGTCCGGAATGCCGTTCTGAACAAGCTCCGCTCGCATGGATTCTGATGCGACGATCAGGCCGTGCGCTTGTCGCACAGCTGCCAGTTGTCGCCTTTGCCTTTGCATACCCTCAAAGAGCGTGACAGGAATAAGGTTCTCTGCGGGGGCGCGTTCGACAAAACAGAGGTTACTGAGACAAGAGATGCCTGCTTTTTGGGTACAGGCCTGATCACTACCCAGGATGTATTTATGGCGCCTGGGACAGGTGAAATCATGATCATGTACATAGACCAGTGTCGGCACTTCTGCCGATATCCTCGCAATCAGATCAGCGTCATCGAGTTTATGAATCAGAGCGACGTCGGGTCGAAAGTCTTCCAGCGCTTCCTTCAGACACATGCCATACCAGTCGAAGGGCATATCAAAATCTGACGTACTGCCGCCATAAGTAAAGAGCAGACCCTGCTCTCCCTGCTCAGACATTGTTACGGCCAGGTCATGCAGGATGCGCTCGACACCACCATAAAAATTGGCCTGGTTGTTCACATGCAGAACTCTCATGCTGCCAACTCCTCGTAGATGCGTGTCGTTTTCTGAGAGATGATCGACCAGTCGAATTCAGTCATGATTCTTTGTTGCCCGGCCCGACACAGGGCGGTGCGTTTCTCTGGATCAAGTGCGCTTGCAATCGAACCAACCCAGGCATCCGGGCTTTGACAGAGCAATGCATCCTGGCCGTCTCGCGTGAAATCAGGAATCCCGCCAACTGCCGAGGCAACCACCGGGGTACCCGCAGCCCACGCCTCGAGGATAACAAGGCCGAACGGTTCATGAATGGATGGCAGACAGAACACGTCCGCCGCATGATAGGCGTTTACGATATCGGGATTGTCATGGTCGATGCCCGGAATCACTTTGATATCGGATTTTCCAACACGGTTAACGTCTACCATTAAGGCATCGTGATATCCGGGATCTGTCACGTGTCCGATCATTAGCAGGAAGGGCTTGTGAACCCGCTGCCGGAGAGCCGGCATTAACTGGACAAGTTGCCGCTGATTCTTCTGCGGATCAATTCGTCCCATGACCAGGATCAGAGAAGCATCGGCTGGAATGCCGTGACGTTGACGGAAGCCGTCGGCATCGCCGGAAGCGAAGCGACCCGCATCCACGCCGTTCGGCAGATATTCGATTTTTGAAGAAAACGCATCCGACGATGCCTGCAGCTCTGCCTTGCTGAGGCAAAAAACGGCACCAGCATCGTTGAACACTTTTCGAGCCCCGACCATGGCTCCCAGGGCTTTTCCCCATTCAAATTTTTGTCGGGTTTGTTGTTCGCGCTGTACAGAAATCTCAGCTGGGACGTCAAATACACCACCATGCATCGACGCAACATAGGGGATTTTTTTGAGCCGCGCCGCTGCGCGAACAATCCCGCCGAGACGTTTTCCGGTATGCGTGTGGAACAGCGACGCCCTCGGTGCTGCAACGAGCGCTCGGAACAACGAGGGTGAAAACAGATTGCCGCCGGACTGATCCATCTGACGCTTTTCGCATTCAGAAAGGTTCAGCCAGGGATAGAAATAGTCGAACCGTCGGACGCTCACGCCCTCGATCGTTTCTCGCTCAGTGGTATCCAGGGCTTTCGACGTAAAGATCTCTACCTGATGACCGGCACGCTGCTGGCTCCTGGCGAGATTGATAATGCAGGTCTCTGTGCCGCCCCACGCCCGGGTCGTGAACCTTCTGGGTATATGGATAATTTTCATGCGCACATCTCCATGGAGCGATAGCCCGTGACCCGGGCTGGTGAGCCATAAGAGATCGAATAGGCGGGCACATCCCGGTTGACGAGACTGTTGGCACCGACGATCGCACCTCGGCCGATGGTGACACCCTGCATAATGCGAACACCCGCGCCGATCCAGACATCATCTTCAATGGTGACCGGGTCGACAAAGATGCCCTGATCGTTAATGGGCTTATCCAGGCGATCGTGATGATGTGAAACCGTGTTGATGATTGTGTGCGCGGCGATCAGCACATCGCTGCCAATCTTTACATGGCCGTTACCGTAGATGTGACTTCCCGCGCCCAACCAGCTTCGTTCGCCGATCGTGATGGATCCATCGTTTGCATTCAGCAGACAAAAATCCTGAACATAGGCATCGTCTTCAAGCACGATGCCCGATTGACCGTCATATTGCGTATTGCCTCGCAGCACTGTGCAGTGGGCAACACGAACACGGTCACCGATAGTGATGTGATCCGGATAATCGAGCTTTACCGTCGGTTCTATGTGCACATCAGCACCCATTTCCTTTAGCTTCAACGACAGTAACTGATGTCTTAAACCTTGTTGCATGGACTTCAGCTGGCGATAGATGGCGCGCATGACGGCGTCTCCCTGTTATGAAAAAAATTCTGAAAAAACTGTTTGTCTTCCTGGCTTACAAAAATCAGGCCAAAGATCAGCAGGCTCAACATGCCGTAGGCGCCGCAACTCACCACCAGTGACAACAGATTCTCGGCAGGGGCATCGACAAGGGCGAGAACACCGGCGGGCAGGGTGCAGATCAGGCCAGGAAGAAGTGATCGGTGGATAAAGACTTTTAACGGGACCGCCGTCAGTTCGCAGGCTTTGTAAATATTGCGTGCAGCTTCCACACAAAGCGCAGCCACAAGCGTTCCGACAGCCGCGCCCGCGATACCAAAATGCAACATCAGCAGGCAGCCCAACGCGACTTTCACAAAAGCTGACCCCACCATGGTCATGGCGACGTAGCGGGGATGACCGGACATCCCCACAATATTGGCCGCATTGAATTGCATCGTGGATCCGAGAACCGCAACGGCAAGGATGCCTAAAGACAGGCTCGCGCCCGCAACACTCTGGCCTATCCACAGCACCAGCAGGTCCTCAGCATTGAACGCAAGCAGTAAAGTAATGGGTGCCGCAAACACCATCAGATATCGCGTCGAGAAAATCAGAAGCGCCGCACGACCGGACTTCTGATCCGCAGCTTGCCGTTGCGATATAAGCGGCAGCAACGCGTTGGAGAATTGTTTGTTAAACAGCAGGATCTGTTCACCAACCTTGAGCGCTATGGCAAACAAAGCAACTGCTTCAGGATTCATCAGCACTTCAATAAGTAGCGGATCGACCCGAAGAATCAACATGAAGCAGACATTCGCAATCAGTGCCCAGACCGAGAATGAAGCGATTTGACCGATGTGCTCTCCCAGCCCGTGCACAGAAGGTAATGGGAATCGATGAGCCGATGCGAGCAGCGTAAACAGCACAGCCTGGCCGCTCATCGAAACGGCGTGAGCCAGTGCCATACCGAGGACGCCAAAACCCTGATCCAGCAACTTCCAGGTCAACATTGCCTGAAGTAGGGTGCCCAGGATCGTGATCCAATTTACGGTTTCCTGACGGCCAATTGCGATCAGGAATGCGCGGTGGACAGACGTTGCCATAATGAATGTCGTGGAGACACCGAGCAGCAGGAATACCTGGTCAAGCGGCATGACACCGGCACCAAAGACTGCAGCGACGATGACGCCGCATAGCAGCGTCACTCCGGCATAGACCATCAGCAGACTGCCGGTGACTTCTTGAAGTCGCTCAGTGGATTCCACAGCGGCTTCAGCCAGAAACTTGATAGCGGCCGTCGCAAAACCCAGATCTGACAGACTGACAAGCCCAATTGCCGCAAAAACAATTGCCCACTCACCATAAGCGGTGACACCGATCGAATGAATGATGACTGGTGTCATGACTGCCATGACCATCAGGCTGGTGATAAACCTCAGGTAATTAGAGGCAATGTTTCGCAACCAGATCATGCGCGTCTGGCCTCGTGAAACATCAGCCTGTTGAGGTCATAAATGCCATCAACCGGAAGCGCTGCTGGCTTGCTGGATAACAAGACGGCGTCCGAATCGGGATGGTCGGGATGGTAACCATGCATGCCGGTCACTGGCGTCTCTCCCATGTGAGAGGGACAGATGATTTTGCCGGCATCCAGCAGAAAAACGAGCTCACCATACTGGTCACCGTCAAACTGGCAGCCCAGTAAAGTGAGCTCTTCGGGGGAAAGTATCCGACCGCAGGTCTTTTTCCGGAGCAGACCCATGATCTCGAGGCGCGCAAATTCTGACTTAAACCAGAACCTGGCCATCGTGGAGTCGTAGGCTGCGAGGTACTCTTTGCCAAACACACAGGGAAGGGCTTCCACATCACCCATTAGGTTGACGGTTTCCTCAACCGTCGCCATACCGTGGTCTGAACAGATAAAGATGTCGACATCGTCGTACTGGGCACGTGCGTGATCAAACAACTGACGTAGTTGCTCTTCATACCAGGCGAGCTTCTGATCGACTTCCGGACTTTCTTTTCCGACCTCATGAAGCAGTCCGTCCATAGCTGCCATGTACAGAAATGCAAACCGCGGCTGGTCCTCAGTGATAGCAGTGCGCAGTGCGTTTATGTTCTCCGGCTCACCGTCACGCCAGTTAGACACGTGGTAGGGAATACCTTGAGCATCGAGGTCTTCGAAAATCTGCCGGCCTTTGTTCAAACCACCTGCTGCGAAGATGTCCTTCTTCTCGCAATAGTCGTAGCGGTCGAGAAAGGCGAAAGGCATGTTGTACAGCTGAAAATAGCCGGTCCAGCCGAGGAGCTTTTTCAGCCCTTTGCTGATCAGGTGTCTGACACGCCCACGGTTCTGGAACGGCAGGAACCGCAACCACTGCAGGCCTTGAAAGGGTGAGCTTTGTTCATTGACGTAGTAGAAAGACCAGTGACCATGATCCTGCGGAAGTTTTCCGGAAAGAATGCTGGGCACACAGGCTGATGAGTAGCCGAACACCGATCGAAGTTTCTTACGGTATGGCAGTTCCTGTTCCAGAAATTCTCTGTCACGAAGCACCTCCCATCCAAGGGCGTCGATAAAAATAAATAGGCTCATGCGTTTCACGGGATTTTCCTGTCAAGTTTGATTGACGCAGGTAAGAGCAAAGCTCGTGCCAGCTTGGCAAGCCCGGTTTAAAGGGGTTTGCGCGGGATATCCAAAGCTAAGTGCATTCTGCATACGCCGTAATTGCATCCTGCAAAAAACACCCTGCCTGACATTGCGTCCTGCAAATCGTGCGCGATTAACCTTTTCGAAAGGCTGGAAACAAAGGCTTTTCTCCGATTGGCACGAGTTCTGCTTTTAGCGGTTCAGATCATTTTTGTTTGGAGTTAAGTATGCAAAGCCACGTCACAGTTCTCGGTGTTGATATCGCCAACGTGTCCCTGGTGAAAGCGGTGAAAGACGTTTTGGCAGCGACCCGGGACCATCGTCGAACGTCCCAGTTCGCCTTCGTTAATGCAGATTGTTTGAACATCGCGTTCGGGAATGCCGAATACAAATCCGTGCTGAATCAGGCGAGAGTCTTTGGTGATGGTTCCGGCGTTCGGTATGCCTGCAATATGACTGGTCAGAAAATTATCGACAACGTCAACGGTACTGACATGTTGCCCCTGCTGTGCGAACAGGCACGCGCTGAGGGTAAATCTATCTACCTTCTGGGCGGACGTCCCGGGGTTGCAGACAAGGCCGTGGCTCGTATCACACAACGGTATCCAGGTATTGCTATTGCAGGCTACCAGCATGGTTTCTTCACGACGGATGAGACGGACGACGTCATCCGAAATATCAATGAAAGCAAGGCTGACATTTTACTGGTTGCACTCGGTGCGCCAGACCAGGATCTGTTTATCGCCGAACACCTTGAAGACCTGCAGATAGGCGCTGCTATCGGTGTTGGCGGACTATTCGATTTTCTGGCTAAAGAAGTGGGACGAGCGCCAAGACTTGTCAGGGCGCTAGGTCTTGAATGGGTTGTTCGTTGGCTAAACGAACCGAAACGACTGCTTAAACGCTATCTCATTGGGAACCCGCTCTTCCTGTGGCGTGTCATCAGACATGACGACGTACGGACAGACGCACAGGAAACCCTGCGTCCGGCCGAAATCGATTTTCGAACCTCAGGTTCAAAGTTCGATCTCTGGCAGGATTTCGAACTGCTGGACGAGGTCGGAAAGAAATACAGCAAGCCAAAGGCAGCCAGTCGTGAACTGAGCTATTGGTGGCACACGCGGGCCTACCTGACCATCAAGCGTTTGATTGATATCAGTGTAGCTACAGCGGCCATTTTGCTGCTATCACCGATATTGCTATTGACGACGCTGGCTATCTACCTGGATAACCCTGGGCCCATCATTTTCAAGCAGCAAAGGGTGGGCTTCCGTGGCCGTACCTTCACCATGTTCAAGTTTCGCTCGATGCGCGCGGACGCGGAAAAGGTCAAGGGTGAACTCATGGCGCAAAACGAATCGCAAGCGGGTGTGCTCTTCAAAATGAAACGGGATCCCCGTATCACTCGCGTAGGCAGGGTCATTCGGAAGTTTTCTATCGACGAATTACCACAGCTTTTCAATGTACTGTTTGGCGATATGACACTGGTCGGACCAAGACCGCCGGTGCCTGCCGAGGTTGTGCAATACACCCTGGCGCAACGCCGTCGTCTCGAGGTTGTACCAGGGATCACCTGTATCTGGCAGGTTAGCGGTCGCTCAGACATTGATTTTGTGGGCCAGGTGGATCTGGATCTCAGGTATATCAGAGAGCGATCTCTGACCCAGGACCTGCGCCTACTTCTCAAAACCATTCCGGCAGTATTGCTGGCTAAAGGAGCCTACTGATCATGACAATGCACGAACAGCCTACTAAACCGGCCAGACTTTTTCCGACTACCAGTGCGGTACTGGTTCAATTTGAAAATCGCGAGGTCATGGCACCTTTTGTCAAAAACCGGGCCGCGGCCATGCTGGAAGTTTTGGGTAAACCCGTTATCCATCACTGGCTGGACACGCTGGCCAATGCCGGTGTCACCGAGCTAACGCTGTTTGCCGGCGCGTTCGCTCAGCAAATCAGACAGTACGTAGGTCGCGGTGAACGTTGGGGCTTTGAGAAAATCGAGTTCATCAGCACCGCAGATCCACGCTCCTGGGACGAAATTCGTGCAAAGCTGGACGAGGACACGATCCGAGAATCTGTATTTGTGTCGCTCAATGCATTCCCCACGGAACCCGTGAATCGATTAGCCAGAAGCAGCGATTTCTGGTTCGGCGATAACACGGCGCGCTGTTACGGAAAAACACCGGCATTCGCAATATGCGAACCCCGGGATCTCTGGTTGATCAATATGCAAATGGTGGCTCGACTGAAGCAGCGGGAAATTGAACCCGGCTCTTTTATTGACCCGGCCGTGCGGATGGAGAAGAACCTTTCGATTGGACCGCGGGTGCTTCTGGAGGGCCAAAATAAACTGGAAAACAGCGTCATCGGGAAGGACGTGCGTGTGGCCAAATGCTGCGAAATCAGTCATTCCGTCATCTTCGGCAACACGAGGCTGGGCTCACACCTTGCGGTAGACCGCATGATTATTGACGGTTCCCTCATTTATCAGGTCGATTCGGACTGCGTGTTACAGGTCGATGACCCCATGATCGCAACCCGACTCAGAAAAATTTCCCAAAAAGTTTCCACGATCGAGAGAGTGTTGGCAGGGATATTGCTCTTACTCACCTGTCCTTTACTGGTGCTGTATCCGAAAAGTAAACAGCGTCTTTCTATCTTCGATAGAGATGGCTTCAACGGTACAAGTGCGAGCAGGACACTGGAGCTGACCAGGCTGGATTCAGCATCAAGATTTACGCAACGCATACCGTGGCTTGCTGCGGTACTGAAAGGGAAGTTGCCACTATTCGGCAGTCGTGAGCTTGAAGACTCGGTAGCAGAAGCACCCGGTGTCATCAGCCTGGCGGATTTCGGTGAGCAGCGTGAACTAGACATTCTGATAGCCAATAACTATCAGGCACATACCGGTAACTTGAAGACAAACCTGGTTCTGGCAGGCAAATGGCTACCCAGGGCAGTATTGAGGAGCAACTAAATGAAGATGTTGAAAAATGAGCAAGAAAATCTGTCTCTTGAACACAAGATCGTAAGGCTGAGCGGGCGTCTGGACGCCGACTCCGTTGAAAAAAGAAGGCAGGAGATCACCAGAAAGATCACGGCAGATCGGTGTTCAGTCATTCTGAATCTGAGCAGCGTTGAGTTCATTGATTCAACCGGTCTTGGCTTTCTCGTCTCTCTGCATCAGGAAATCGAGAAGCAGAACAGGAAGCTGATTATCTGCGAAGTTTCGCAGCAGGCACGCCTGTTGTTTGAACTGACTCGACTCAATCACATCTTCGATATCTTCGATAGCGAAGAGCGCGCGCTGAAATCCGTCTAGGCGCTGGTCAAAACATCGAACGAGTAAACCCGATGGAAACGAAACATCTGATCTTCATTGCGCTGACGCTGGTTTTTATACCCTCGGCGACCTATGCCGCGATGGCCAGCAAGTGGATCGAACGTGGGCTCGTGGCGGGCGCGTTTCTGTCAACGGCCTACCTCGTCGACATTAACTTCGTTTCTCTTGAAACCTACCGTGGGGACACCCGTGGTTTTGAAATCGGCCTGACGGACTGGATGATACTGTCGCTGCTTGGCGTGATGCTGCTGTCTCCCAGATGGAAACAGCGCAAGTTCACATGGTTTCCACCGAACAGCGGTTTGCTGACGATCTATCTGCTGGTTGCACTGCTCAGTTTCTTTGTCGCCTATGTGCAGCTTTATGCAGGGTTCGGACTGATGAAGCTGTTAAGGGCAACCGTTGTATTTATCGTCGCTTACAACTACATCCAGGATGAAGACGATCTGAAGTTCATCATCACTATTCTGGCTGCCATCGTCGCGATGGAATTCCTGTTCGTGATTGAACAGCGGTTTTCGGGCATCTATCGCGCCCATGGCACGACCCCGCACTCCAACACTCTGGCGAACTACATCAATATGATAAACATGGTGTTCTTCGCGCTGCTTCTCGGACAAAAAGAGAAAAGCTGGCTGCATATCGTGGCGCTGGGTATGGGCAGCCTGATCGTTCTGGCGTCTTTCTCAAGAGGCGCGATCGTGGCCATGGTTTTGGGTTACGGTTTGATCGTCCTGCTCAGTTATCGACATAAGTTCAGCATGAGAAAAACCATGATTCTGCTGTTACTGAGTCTGTTGGCGCTGCCTGTTGTCATCAAAGTGGGGCCGGCGCTTTTGGAGCGGTTCCTGTATGCCCCTGAAGAATCCGGGGAAAGCCGCAACTACGCCAATATTGCTGCCACTGCCATGGCCAACGATCACCTCCTGGGCGTGGGGCTCAACAACTATTCACACGTGATCAACGAAACGAACTATATCCGTTACATCGATAACCCGGTGGACCGCGGCATTGTTCATAACACGTTCTTACTGCATGCCTCAGAGATGGGATGGTTAGGCATGCTTGTTTACCTGGCGTTGATATTTAATTTCGTACGTCTCGGATACCAATCCATCACACGTTCAGAATCATCACTGGCAGCCACACTTGCCATCGGCATTACCGTCGCCATTGTGGTGCTGACACTGCAGGGCAGTCTCGAATGGGTCTTCCGGCAGACGTACATCACCATCGAATTTTTCATGCTTGCAGGCTTTCTGGTGGCACTGCCAAAAGTATCCAGAAGCCTCAAAAGGGCACAAGTCATTCACCTCCTACAAAGGCAATTACAATGGAAACAGGCACACCTCGCGTATCAGTCGTGATGCGCTCCTACAACGATATCGATACAATTTCGCAGACACTGGATGCTTTGCGCCGCCAGACGTTTCAGGATTTTGAATTGTGGAATCATGATTCGAGTTCCTGCGACGGTTCACTCGAGCTGATCATGGCGCAAAACGATCATGACCGTATTCTGGTGAATGATCCGAAAGACTATGTGCCTGGAAAGATTCTCAACAAAGCTGTCACGCTGTGTCGGGGTGAGATTATTGTGTTCATCAATTCAGACGCGACACCCGAGACAAATGACTGGCTGGAGAAGTTGATCGCGCCACTTGAAGATGAGCAGGTGGGTGCGGTCTTTGGCAGACAAACAGCCCGCCCGGATTGCCGAACCCTGTTCCGCAAGGACACGGAAAGAGCGTTTGGCGACGGCCGCACCGCTTCTGCATGGACACACTTCTTCTCGATGGCCAACGCTGCCGCTCGACGAAACGTCCTTGAGGCATTCCCTTTCAATACTGACATTCAATACTCCGAGGACATCGAGTGGTCGTTACGTCTAAAAAAGGCCGGGCTCAGAATCGAGTACGTTGCTGACGCCTCGGCCTGTCATTCCCACAACTACACGCTGAAGCAATCGTGGCAGCGTCACTATGGCGAAGGGAAGGCTGAAGCGACTATCTTCACCGACAGGGAAATGAACTTTGGTTTCCTGCGCTATGTCGCAGCACCGCTTGCGGCCGAGATCACAAGAGACTGTCTGTGGTCGCTGAGGCACTTATCCCTGGACGGACTTGCTCACACGATTCCTCTGCGGATTTCCCAGAAGCTTGGCAGATGGCAGGGCATGCGAACGGAGATGGCATCATGAAATTCACTTTCGATGGTAATCCCGCTGCGGAACGGGTGATTCAGGATCATCAATCACTGATCATCGCGACGGTTAAGCAAGCCGTGCCTGAAGAAAATCTCGCTGCGATTGTCATGATCGGTGGCTATGGGCGCTCCGAAGGCGCTTACGTCATTGATGATCGTGGCCGTGCAGCGCCCTACAATGATTACGACTATTTCGTCATCTATCGGGACGTCAGTCTGGCAAAAGCCCGGGCACTAACGCGCATGATTCCGGATCTGGAACATGAAACCGGTATCGACGTCGACTTCTTCCCACTGCGGTTATGCGATCTCGAAAAACTGGAGTTCTCGTTGATGAACGCGGAGATGCGCGCCGGTCACGCAGTGATCTGGGGTGACGTTAACATTCTGGATCGCATGCCCGATATGCCTCTCAGTGAGGTGCCCAAACAGGAATTTCAGCGCCTTCTGACTAACCGTGGCTGTCTGCTGCTGATGAATCAGCTTAATCCGGCGTCGGAGGACTTCTCCAAGTTCATCAACAAGGCCTGGCTTGCGATTGGCGACAGCCAACTCGCCGGTGAGGGCGCTTATGCACTTTCCTATCTCGAGAAACGGGATGCTGCGAGCAAGGTGCTAAAGGACAAGGGCCTTGTCGCCTGTTACCAGCGTGCCATCGATATCCGGATGAGACCCGATGCCTGCACGCCCTGGCAGGCTGAGGACCTGCCCGAAGTGATTGAAGCCTGGGTCACTGAGTTGAACCGCATTGCACCTGGCTGCACCGAAGACAACGCTTCAGTTGTCGATAGACTCAAGAATCTTTTGCGACATCTGCGTGACACGCGGTTACCCAGGGGCGACCTGGCGGTCTTTAGTCATCCGCGAAAAAGAATTACGAACAGGCTTGCTGCGTTGCTCCGAGAGAATGACGCACAGCAGGTTCAGCAGGAAGCCAGGGCCCTACTCGATCTGTGGGCAAGCTACTCATAGGGACCAGCGCAATAACAGCTGGCCACCTTCGTCAATCCTGGCTTCCGGTACCAGCGCCTTAATCAGGGCCAATCCTCGACCTGATTCTGCGGGACCTTCAGGCATTTTTGCCTCATCCAGATGTCGCTGGCTCAAACGTGCCCCTTCATCCCGAACACGAATTTCAAGACAGCCTGATACACAGACAACGGAAAGCCAGACCTGCTTGTTCGGTCGCGATTGATTGCCGTGAATCACGGCATTATTGAGGGTTTCAGTCAGCGCCAGTTCAATGTTTGGCGTCAACTCTCGATAGGATTCTGGTAGCACTGACACCGTCTCGCCGACGGCATCAGTTACCTCGGCCAGGTCACTGGCCAGTTGAACATTAAGCAGGGAGGGAGATGAACAAGGCAGAAATATCATCTTCGATCGGATTACCATTGCGCCACTCGACGACTTTATCAGCTAGCTCGTTGGGCTGCACACAACTATTCAACAGCAGGAAAGCTTCAAAGTTTTCACAACGATTTTCTGCAAGACCGTCAGAATGCAGGATCAGCATTTCTTTTTCACCGACGGTGAGTTCCTGATTCTCAAAATGAACGCTTTCCAGCAAACCGACGGGGAATCCGCCCTCACCCACTCGACGAATTTCAAATTGCTCTTTGTTGACCAGTAGCGGAGCGGGGTGCCCGGCCTGGCAGAATGTCAGCTTTCTGCTGCGCACATCCAGACAACCGGAAATCATCGTGAAGTAGCGCAGGGCATCAGCCTGGTACAGATAGTTGTCATGAAGCCGTTGTGTTGCCGCTGCTGGATTGCTCAGATCTGTCTGACACAGCATATGCTGCAGCGCGAACGACTCCATCGCAGCGGATGCGCCATGGCCGGCAACATCAAGCATGAAAAAGTGGAGCTGATCATCCCGCATCCAATAGTTCAGCCCGTCGCCGCCAAGGCGGAAGCACGACTGAAACATCCACTTCACATTTAGATTCGCCGCGTCGATTTCCTCAGGCAACGTTGACAGCTGTAGTGCCATGGCGGAATTCAGCTCTCGGTCCATATGACCTGCATCAGCCAGGCGCTGTCGTTTATGTTGGTTCTCTTCGGTGATCGCAGTCACCGTGGCAACTAACTGCTGATTATCCCAGGGCTTATCGAGATACTGATCAACTTTGCACTGGTTGATCGCCTCGTTCAGGTCGTGCCGTTCTGCATGACCGCTGAGCAGCATTCTGCTGGTCTCGGGATAAAGTTCACTGACCATCGTCAGCAACTCAATGCCATCCGTCTCAGGCATTTTGAGGTCGGAAAGAATCAGGTTGTAGTCACCCTTCTCCATAAATGAAAGCGCTTCTTTCGCACCTTCAGCCGTATCGATATTGAGATTCGTCTGGCGAAGTACACGGGAAAGCGCGCTTCTGACCTGTGGCTCATCATCGACAATCAGAATTCTTGCAGGTTGTCCCATCATTTTCTCCGTAAGCAATTTTGTTGTTCAAGTAGTTGATGTGAGTAGAGCAAGTGTTGTGCCACCTATCTGCGGGCGGAAACCTACCGCAATCTGCAGTTCTTTCGACTGAGATGCGGCGTTGCCTTTGCAAAACAGGAATCTCCGTGAATCTGACGCGAGAACTTTTGCACTTTGCAATGACTGGCAATACCCACTGCCGTGGTAAAGCGCTTATAGCGCGCAAATATCAATGATTTAGCAGAGTTGGCACAGGAATCGCTTTGTAGCGGGCAAACACACGCTACGGATAGAAAAATGCAAACACGCCTGACCACGCTGCTGATACTGAGCATCCTGCTGAGCGGCTGCGCTTCCGAACCGGTTAAGCGCCCCGAGTACATTGCGCCGATGCAACATCCAGAACCCGACATGGTGACAGTCGGCATGTCAGAGGAAGAACGTATGGCCCAGCTCGAAGGGCTGCGTAACCTGCCGGAGGTTGACTTCATCCTTGGTCAGGGCGACGTGCTCTTTGTCTCGGTTTACGACGAATCTGATCTCACCATTGACGGCATCCCCATCAGACCTGATGGCAAAATTTCTTTTCCGCTGATCGGTGACATTCTGGCGAAGGGTAGAACAGCGGCTGAAATCAGGGAAGAACTTACCGAGCGGCTTGCACAGTTTCTAGTTGAGCCGAAAGTCAGCGTCATGGTTCGACAATTCAATTCCCAGCAATACACGATCATGGGTCAGGTTGTGACCCCGGGAACCTATCCGCTTAACACCAAGGTCATGCTGACCCAGGCACTGGCCAAATCTGGTGGGCTTAAGCAGGGGCAGTTCCATGCGACTTCCGTTGAACTTGCAGACCTCAGTCACTCTTTCATTTCCCGTGAGGGGAACATGCTGCCGATCGATTTTGTCGCCCTGTTCAGTGGCGGTGATCTACGTTATGACATCCCGCTGCAATCCGGTGATTACATTTATATCCCCTCAGGCCTGAAACAGGAGATCTACGTCCTGGGTGAGGTCAATCGGGCAGACATGTTTGCCTATCGGGAGGGTATGTCGCTGACCAAAGCGCTGGTCATCTCGGAAGGCTTCTCACGTATCGCTGATCTGGACCGCATACACGTGGTTCGCGGATCACTGACGGACCCGGAGCTCTACGTTGTGAACCTTAAGGATATCTACGCCGGTCGCGTGACTGATATTGCGATGGAGCCGGGCGACATCGTGTTCGTGCCGCCAACGGGACTTGCTAAATGGTCACAGGTCGTTAACCAGATTCTGCCATCCATGGTGCTCGCCAGGACCGGAATGAGTCTTTACTAACTCAACATTTGAATATCAATACAGGAAACAAGGAGTAACAACATGAAAGCAATGATTCTTGCCGCAGGAAAAGGCACGCGACTGCACCCGGTGACAGAAGATATCCCGAAGCCAATGATCCCGTTAGTGGGTTCGCGCCTGCTCGATCGGGTCATCAGCAAACTAGCGGTCCAGGGCTTTAAGGATATTGCCATCAACTCAGCACACCTGGGTAACAAGATCATGGATACCTATGGTAATGGGAAACAACTGGGTGTGGATCTGCTGCATTCTTATGAGGGTGGCACGCTTGATGGCGGTCTCTTGCCAGCGCCTCTTGGCAGCGCCGGAGGCATGCGCCAGATTCAGCAGCAGTACCATTACTTTGACAAGGATTTCGCCGTCGTCTGTGGTGACGCGTATTTCGATTTCGACCTGAAGGGCGCGATGGCTGAACATCGTCGCTCTGGTGCTGTGGCAACCGTTCTCGTTAAGGAAATGCCTGAGGAGACGCTCACTAACTATGGTGTCGTGCAATACAACGAGCGCGGAGATGTTCAGTCGTTCCAGGAGAAGCCCAAAGCAGGCACAGCTCACTCGAATATGATCAACACGGGCATCTACCTCTTCAGCCCTGAGGTTTTCGACTTTATTCCAAAAACCGGTGAATACGATATCGGCAGTCAGTTGCTCCCGGATCTTGTGGCCAAAGGTGTCAAGTTCATCGCAGTCGAAGCAAAAGGTAGCTGGCTGGATGTCGGTAAGCTTCAGGATATTCATATCTCAACCCAAGCCATACTTAGAATGGAAACAGACATTCGGCCGACGCCCCTGCGTTATCGAAGGCACATATGGGTCGACAAGAGTGCCGTGATAGATCCACTGCGAATTGTTTTCCGCGGCGAACTTTTCGTCGACAGTGGCGCGATCGTTGAAGACGGTGCGGTGTTTGATGGTACGTGCACAGTGGCTCGTAACTGCGTTGTCCGAAAAGGTGCCATTCTCAGGCGCACTCAAATTCTGGGGGCTCACCTGGAGATTCCTGCAGGTCTGTGTCTGGAAAACAAAATCGTCACCGATAGTTATGTCATCTCAACCGATGGCAGCTTTGTGACACTGTCCGAGGCGGGCATAAAAGACGCTCGCGCCATCAGCCAGGACTCCAGGGTTCAGCGAGTCGGCTGACTATAAACTTTTCAAACTGAGACGATCGCGTTGCGAACTGCGAATAGCCTTTGCGAACCGCAACGCAGATCGGAGCAGTCTTCCCACGTAACCCGTTAACTAACAAGAGATTCTCCCGATGGCATGGACATTGCTGTCTATGTGGAGGAGTCCATGGAGTCGTCTTTGATGAAGACAAACAAACTGAAGAAAACCGGTCAGCCAGGATGGTGTTACGTTTGCCTGGTCGTCGCGCTTTTGCTGGGGGGGTGTTCCCGTGATCTCGAGTCAGAAACCCGGGCCGCCTATAGTTTGCTCGATCAGGGTAAACCGATCCTGGCAGAAGAAAAATTTCGTGCTGTTCTGTTGAAGGATGGCGCTCATGGCCGGGCGACATTGGGCAGGGCAAAAGCATTGCGGGAACAGGGCAACTGGGCATCAGCTTACGCCTGGTTCCTTCGAGCCGTTGCGCTTGATCCCGGTAACAATGAGGCCATCAAAGGTGCGCTCGAACTGGAGATCAGGGCGCAACATTGGTCGCTTGCCTATCAGCGATTTCCCCTCGTTCACTGGCAAGACCCGGTTAAAGAGATGCTGACACTCGCGCAGATCGAGGCCGGGCTTGGCAAGGAGGCTGCCGCTCTGCAGCGTTTGCAGGACGGCGCAAGTCTTCACCCAGCCTTGCTGCCTGATGCCGCGATGATGGCGCGAAAGCTGGGGAAACTGGCATTGGCGCAGGACTTATTGTCAGAGGCGAAACAGCGAGTGAGCACCAGCAGGTCCCTGGTGAACGCGCTGTTCTTCATCGAGAAGGATCCGGGCCCACTGTTTTCCTGGTTGGATGAAAACCCTGGCGACAAGCGCCTCACCGTACTTGCCGTTGAATATCATCTTAGAACCGGTGCATTGGCTCGTGCGTCGAAGCAGCTTGAAAGCTATGCCGGGGATCTCTACGAAACGCCTGAGTTAAGTGTTCTGCAGCTAGAGGTTTTTGCACTGCAAAAGCGCTTGCCCGAACTGGACGAATTTACCGCCTCTATGTCGGTCAGGAACGCAACCTGGGATGCTATTCGCAGCTATGGCCGGGGGCTTTTGGCCCTGGAAAATTCTGAATTCACGCAAGCCTTGCGCCTACTGAAAATCGCTGACCGAGGTATCTCAGGACGCGGCAGACTGCAGGTGACTATTGGACTCCTCGCCTATGCTTCTTCCGATTGGTCACTGGCTTATGAATATCTGCATCAGGGTCTGTTATCTCTCCCCTATATCGATAACGCAAGAATCGCACTTGCCGATGTCAGTCTCCGGACAGGTGATGTCTCCGGCGCCATGGCGCAGGCAAAAGTTGTTCTCTCGAGAATGCCTGACAGTCCACCAGCACTGAAACTCCTGGCCTATGCAAAAGCACGGCAGGGCGATACCGAGGGTGCCTACCACACGCTGACGCGCATCGATCCCGGGCAAAGATCGAACGAAGAACTGTCTTTCGCCGGCGAGCTGCTGTTGAAACTGGGACATTTTGAGGATGCCGAATTAATCACAGAAACGATCGCCGCCAATGACAACGAAGCACTGCTTGTCTATGTAGATGCGCTTGTCGCCCAGGGACGCACCGCTGAAGCCAGGTCCTGGTTGAGTAACCAGCAACTTCCCCTGGCAAGACAGATTGAAGCGATTCTCGCTTTGCGTGGCGGCGATATAACACGGGCCCTTGAACTGACCGCACCACCCCATGCAAATCTGGGCGCTGAAATTTTGCGTGTTGTTGCACTCGATAGTGCGGGTCAGTCAACCGAAGCGCTGTCACTAGCAATGTCTTCACAGGCGCCTGCCATGAAACTGAAAGCCGGCGGGATCCTGGCAAACCAGGGTGCTTATGAACGTGCCCGCGCACTTTACGAACAACTGCTGCAGGACGCGTCAGGCAGCCCACTCGTGCTTCATAACCTGGCCAGGGTCATGTACCAACAGGATGAAGAGCTGGATCAGGCAAGGATTCTTGCCCGACGGGCTCACCTGCAGATGCCGGAAAAAAGGAGCTTCGAGGCAACATTGGCGGATATCAACAAACGAATAGAGGACAAGAAACATGAAATTAATAAACCTGCTGCTGGCTAGCAGCATTGGCCTGTTCCAGGGAACTGCGTACGCCGAGGCAGCGCCGCTGCCTGACCTTTTCACAACGTTGTCGGAGAGCCAATCCATAGGCGACAGCACCAGCCTCGGTATCGATCCGGGACAACTGTTTCTTACCCAGGATGCCGTGGTGACGGTTTACTTCCTTGGCGAAGGCGCTGGCTATAAGAACTCTCTTGGCTGGTACGATGCCACCACGGATCCTACGGTTGCAGCGAACCGGAACATCATCTGGCGCAATGCATCAGGAAATGGCAGAGGTCTTGCGGGCGGCGGCGATCTGGCGGTCGGTGATTCGGTCTCCCTCGGTGAACTGCCTGCGGATACAGAACTGGGTTTCTTTCTGATCGCCAACGGTTATAACAACCCGAACAATCCCATTTACTACACTGAAGGAGAGTATAACGGGGACGGCATCGAACACGTGATTGCTGGCGCGACTGGTGAAGACGGCCTTTTGGCACTGGGTTTCGAAGACCTGTGGGGCGGTGGTGACCAGGATTATAACGACCTCATGATCGCGATCGACATCGGTCTGGACAATGTCATTGAAGTCGTTGCGGCGGCACCTGAACCTGAAGTTTGGCTGCTTATCCTGATCGCCCTCGCGATTGTCTACACACAGTTTCCAGCGAGCATACGTCCGCAATGTGCATAGCTAACCTGCATTGGCGATTTTCCTGGGATGCCTGGGTCGCGGCCATGTTTACAGCGGTCATTGTGTTGATCGCGTATAACCTCGGTCCGTATCCGATGCAACTGCTGACCGCGAAACTGACAGCAACGATGCTGTCAGTTTTTTTTCAGGTTCATGAAGCAGGCACTATCCTGACCGTTGCCGGTATTGAAGTCGCGGTGACACCGGATTGTGCAGGGTTTAATGCGCTCTATGTTCTGACGCCGTTCATGATGTCCTGGGCCCTGGCGAAGCACATAAATGTTACGGCGATGGCACTGGCTATTGTGCCCATCACTATCTTTGCGAACACTGTAAGAGTGATCGTAATAACCTGTCTCGCACTGTTTGGTGATCTTTCCCTCGCCATGGGCAAGCTTCACAGCCTCACAGGTTTGGTGACATTTGTACTGGCGATGATGATGGCCATTGCGGCAGGTAATCTATGGTTGCGCTTTGAATGGCGCGCCAGCAGATACCTGGGTCGAACGCTCGCGATTTTCTGTTTTAGCCTGATAACGTTCTACAGTCTTCGAATCTACAGCCAGTCTCCTCTCGACGCCATGATGTCCGGGCTGCTGTTGGTGGCGACGGCGATGACAATTTACAAGACCAGGCGCGCGCCAGAGACGACGAGATTTCATCCGGTCGTTCTTGGCGTCGCGGGGCTACTCACATTGATGGGTCTGATCACAAGTATCCAGCTCGTTTGGTTGGTCGGGATACTGCTCGCTGGGACGGGACTGCTGGCCGGTGAAAAACCAGGACACGATTATCTCCCCACACTTTTTATCTGTTATCTGTTCAGCCTGCCTGGGCTGTCACAATTTCTGATTCAGTTTTTCCCCGGACAGGTGACACCCCTGCTGTATGTTGCTGCACTGTTAATGATCGCACTCAGCAGATCACCACTTGGTCATGTTTCATCCCGAATACTCAAATCTCCCAGGATTCGCTACCTGGCGGTATGCATCGCAGCGTTCTCTTTCGCTATCGCGATGATGGTTGAGGCACCTGTGTCGGGCTCACCAAGTCGCCACCAGGAAATGCCCTACAACCTGAGCGAATGGAGCGGCGGGGATGTTCCGCTGGCGCTTTCCGAGGAGATGCTTTTTGGCGGTGCGACAATGACCAAGCGCGAATACACATCAATTCAGGGGGCCGTGTCCGTTCTGGAAGTTAACTCCAGCAGCCGTAGTCATATCCACCCGCCCCAATATTGTTATGCGAGTGCCGGCTGGCGTCTCGACCCAATGAGTAACGAAGGTAACCTCAGTTACTTCGGTGCAGACAAGGGATCTGACAAGCAGGTTGTCGGATATCTGGTGGAGGTGAACGGTAAACGATATCCAGGCAGTCAATTGTTGGTTGCCAAACTGGCGTCCAGCCTGTCGTTTGATGAAACACACTGGCGCTTGCTACGTGTCGCAACAAACGCAGATGATGCCGCGATAGCCAGATTGCGCTCGTTTATCGCGGCACTGGATGCTAAGCGCTAGCATCTTTTAAAGGAATGGAGATGCGAAAGGTGGCTCCGGTGCCACGACCACTACCATTGGCCACCGTTAAATTTCCACCATGATCCTCGACGACGATGCTGTAACAAATCGATAGCCCAAGCCCGGTGCCTTGTCCCACCGGCTTGGTCGTGAAGAACGGACTGAATATTTCTGACAAGTTCGCTTCTGGCACACCTGGGCCATCATCTGAAATCTCAACGACGACTGCCTGCCCATCAACGAAGGAGTTCACGTAAACCACACCACCATCAGGCATAGCGTGTGTGGCGTTCATAATGATATTGGCAAATACCTGGTTCAGTTTGCCGATCTGGCAGCTGACTTCCGGTAACTCGCCCAGTGATATTTCAACCTGATACTTGTTCTTGATCTGCCCTTTCAGGACGTTCAGCGTCGTGCGAATGCCATCGTTGATCTGCGCACTTACGGCTGCATGATCGCCGGATCGCGCGAAGCCACGGATATCTCCGACGATCTGCTTTACATTCTCAAGACCGGTGATCGATTCTTCAATAAGCTCCGGCAGATCAGCCAGGATGTGCTTTACGTCATCGTCAGCAAGTTTACTTTTAACCTGATCCAGATCTTCACTGCTGGCAATTGCCTGCAGCAAACGACCTAGATCCTCAGCATATTCTGATAGCACTGTCAGATTGCTCAGTGAGTAGCCGAGCGGATTGTTAATCTCATGGGCAATACCCGATGCCAGAAAGCCCACCGATGCCATTTTTTCCTGTTGCACCAGCGTCTGCTGATTACGCTTCAGGCTTTCGTTAGCCTCCTCGAGCTGCTTGTTCTTGAAATAGAGTTCACGACTGGAGTTTTCCAGTAGCTTTTCTGCCGCGAGCCTCGCCGCTTTCTCCCGCTTGTAGGCTTTTTCGAATTCATCGCTCATCGTGTTTTTACAAGCAGTCCGCAATGATCAGCACCCTGGTGCATACAGGGTTCGTGCGTCAGCTCATATGTCTCATCAAAGAACTCAGCAGCCCCTGAAATAAGACCTTCCGCGAGGCGGCACAACTGTCGCTCAGAGTGATAACGCAGTAGCAACGAGTTTTCGGTAATGCGCTGATGTTCAAAGTCCGGCGTCGAGGCATCCGGGTACAACTTTTTGACTTCAACGTGGATGACTTCATCAATCGTTGCCAGAAAATTCAAAAATCCCATGTCTTTGTCGATCAGCTCAGGATAACGCTCACTAAAAGCCGGGAACATAAACTGGCCAAAGGCGAACACGAGATCTGAGATTGGGATGCCAGATCGCTCTGACAGCGTGCCGACAATCGTCAGAAGTTCGGCATCGTCGTAAAGGCCAGCCGCTGTGTAACTGCCGGAATAGCCTGTTTCATCAAGCACGGCATTCCATTCGGCCATCCCCATTTGTTGTTCAACCATCTCGTTCAGGAGATTCATGACAATACCTTTCATAGACTTCACCGTGCATATCAATCGAATGACAGCGATCATAACAGGCGCGTCAGTTTTGGACCCCTACTGACAGGGCAACTGGTAAATCGCGCCATGCCAAAGACCTATCTTGTTGTTTTATAAGGGAGCATTTCTGGCACGATATTTGTTTAAATAACCATCAAACAAAAAGGGAAACCCCGGCCAGAAACCGGGTTCTGATCATGGCGACAACAATACTGCTACTTGACGATGACGAGGCGATGTTCCGGGCGATTAATCGCCTGGTTCGCTCGCTGGATGCAACCGTGCTTGCTGCCAGCTCAACAGAACGTGCTCTGACCTTTTGTCGCGAGTATGAAATTCAGGTTGTGATTGCTGATCTGAACAGACCGGATATCGACGTTAATCAGTTCCTTGCCCAGGTAAACCAGATTAATCGATGGACTCGAAAAATTGTCCTGACCAGTTTCGCCGAACTCAACTCCACCATTGATGCCATCAACTCGGGAAAGATTAATCGCTACTTCACAACCCCCTGGGATGCCAACGAGTTGCGACGTTCAATCGTGGAAGAACTTAATGAATACCTTGAGCACCGTGGCACTTCTCAGCAACTCAATGCGATGGGCAGACGTAGTGAAATTATCGAAGAAAAGGCTGACTTCACCGCGAAGCTGCTCGATGGCACCGCTGCGTTGCTGGCGGGCAGTCACTTCAGGGCTGCGATCCGAATCTTCTTGCCGTTACTTGAAAGCAAGATCCCCGGCGCAAGACAACACGCCAAGGCGACGGCAAGGTTAGCGACAAAGATCGCGTCGACGTTAAATTTGCCGGCCAATGAACGAGAGCAGATCGTGTTGGCTGCCGAACTGCATCAATTGGGGTTTCTGGGACTTCCTGATCACATCCTGGCGCTTCCCTTGACGGAGATGAGCGAACGGGAACTGACAATTTTTCAAAGCTATCCTGAACTAGGGGCATCGGTGCTTGCTGATGAGGATAAGGATGAGCCAGTCATTCAGATTGTCAGACACCACCAGGAGAACATGGACGGTGGGGGTTACCCGAGTAATCTGGTTGGCGGCTTCATACCGCTGGGCGCAAGGATTGTCAGGATAGCCGCCGATTTCGACGACCGGGCGAGCGTCATCGGAGATGAAAGGGCATACCGTATGATGTTGGAACGTGGCAGCGAAATTTATGACCTCAAACTGCTTAAGGTCCTGGGAGACTCCCTCAATCTCGGTCACCGTGAAATATCGACGGACGATGTTACTCGCGTGAAGGGACTATAGGGAGAATCACTGTGACCACGCGCACCATTCTTCTGGTTGATGACGACATCAATATTCTTAAATCCGTTGTCCGCGTGCTGCGTCGAGAGCAAATTGACGTACGCGCTGCTGAGAGTGCTTTTGAGGCACTGGAACTCATGAAGGAACATGACTTCCACCTTGTTATCACAGATCTTCGAATGCCGGGTATGGATGGCCTTGAGTTTCTGGCGATCGTCACTGAACGCTATCCAAAGACACTCCAGGTGATGCTTAGCGGCAACGCGGATAAACCTGATCTCGAAAGGGCGATGAGCCAATGCCAGGTGAGGCATTTCATGACTAAACCCTGGAATGTCGATGAGCTCAAAACCTTGGCAGCACAGCTGCTGGACGAAGCGGAATACATGAGAATGTCTCTGTGAATCCGCAAGCCTAAACGCGATCTCTCGGTCGATCAGGCCGGTGGCTCTTGATACAGTTTGTCCCGATTATTGGCGTGCTCGTTCTGCTGTAGTGGTTCACCCTACCAGGGGACGAGGGGCCTAACAGATACGAAGATCACCCCAAGTAGTTTGGACGAACTAAGCTGGAAACATGACTACCGCGTTCTCGGTGCCAGCAGGTTATGTAACTCAGTGATGTAGGAGGGCGTGAGTTCCGGGTTACCTTCTGTCTTTTCGATCTGTGGTTGCAGAACGCCTGGATCGTTTTCCAGCACGACGTGCCTAGAGAAAGGTAAAGTGCCCGCGTAGTCCAGCGTCAGTTTCAGATCCACGTCAGAGCGTTCACCTGGCGCCACAACCAGATGCTTGCCATTGATCTCAAGATACCAGGTTGATCGGCCATCTGCTGTATAACCGACTGAACCCGGTGGCGCACCAAGAAAAACTTCGCACATGCTAAAGGATTCTCCTGGCTGGCCATGTGTTTGAACCAGATCTGAAAGAATTTCTCTTAACAGATCAAGCCAGTCCGGGCTGGCTAATGCGAACTTGCTGTCCATCTGGAATTCCTCAGTGTCTCACTTGCCATAATGCGCATCGTGCATGAGCTTGGTGTCAAAGTAGAAGGGTCTGATCTCCTTGACCTTGCTATCCTCGAATCGCCAAACCGCAGCAAGTGGCACGGTAAAGAACTCACCACTACCTCGACCACGACCAGACATGGTCCCCAGAATCACCACATGGTCACCATCTGCGAGAATATGTTCGATCGTATTCTTGCTGTCCTCCCAGGTGCCAAAGACCTGTTGGTTGAGCGCTATGAATCCATCGGGGCCACTGAAGATGCCGGAATAAGGTAACGAGTCCGCCTCGATGATGCGTACATCTTCATGCAGATGAGCTCTGACAAGCTCCCAGTCTGATGCGGCGGAGGCCGCGAATATTTTCTCGACAATTTCCCGATTCGAGTCGGCCATAAATCATTCCCCGTGTTTAGCGTCGGCTAATAAACCAGTTTGTAAACCTGACCTTCACTCTGGCGGACAACGTGCCCCGCACTCGGTGCCGGCCAGTGAGTACCAATAATCAGTGTGTCCGTATCGGCCACCTCAGAGAATACCTTTTCTCGCGTTTTGATTGATTGCTTTCCGTCATAGTCAGTGGTCACCGACCACTCGGGGTGTGCAAGCTGACACGGATGGTGAATGAAATCTCCTGTAATCAGTCCAGATGCCCCGTTCGAAATAATACTCACACTGACATGACCGAGCGTATGACCTGGCGTTGGAATCAGCCGAATCTCGTCACACAACTGATGATTATCTGGTACGAAGTCCACCAACCCGGCATTGACGACAGGCATGACCGAATCGTTCATGACATCCCTGTTGGAGTCTTTCAACCATTGCTCGACGTGTTCGTTTTCAGCCTCTTCATGGAGATAGTTGAATTCATTCTGCTCAATAAGGTAGCGGGCATTCGGGAATGTAGGCACCCATTGATCATCCACCAGCATCGTATTCCAACCTACATGATCAAGATGAAGGTGGGTGCAAAGGACGAAGTCGAAAGATGCGGGCGGGTATCCCGCCGCCTCAAGATCATCGAGAAAGCTGGTCTGCAGTTGATGCCAATCGGGAAACATTTCCCTCGGTTTGTCGTTGCCAACACAGGTATCAACGATAATCCGGTGATCGGGCGTCTCTATCACCAGCGCGTGGATACTAAATCGCAGCACGCCTTCCGGCGTTACAAAGTCGGGCTGCAACCAATCGATGGGTAAAACGGCATCAGGTGTAGCCTCGGGCAGGAAGGCTTCCAGCCCTTCGAACGTTAATTCAACGAACTGCGTGATAGTGACGTCACCAAGCTGCCAACGATTCATCTATTTACTCCTGCTCATGCCAGTTCATTAGGTTTCTGACACTTTGGCCCAGAATCCAACGCTTTTCGTTTGCATTCAGCGCCGTGCAATCGATCAGGTAGTACAGTAGTTCTGCCCAGGATTCACCGGTTTGATTGCCGCCGTTGTCACTGGCCCACATGATCCGCTCAGCGCCAAACGCATCCACCGCTGAACGCAGATAGGGCATGAGCGGTTCGAAAGGGTAGCCGGATACGCCGAACATCCCCTGTGCATGACTCCACTTGAGTGCCACGTTCGGATGATCGGCAAGTTTCAATACCTCATCAAAGTACGTCACGTCGGCGCCATAGTGTGCACCGTCACTACTCGCCTGTTCAGGTGTTTCTTCGTCCAGGAAACTAATGCCTTGCTCCATCGGCATACCGCAGTGATCTACAATGAAAGTGACTTGCGGAAACCTTTTAAGGTAATCGTGCATTAACTCAACGTGACCAGCGATATACAGGAATACCGGTAAGTTGACGTCTTGCGCGGTGCTGAAAACCTCATCGTATCCGCCTGCGGAAAACGCATTCAGCGATTCCGCGGTCAGGCCAGGTAGCAGCCGAATCGCTCGACACCCCGGCGCATCGGCTGCCATCCGGATGAGACTATCGACTTCAGGGTCGAGCCGCTCAACACGCTTAACATAAGAAAACCGGTCTGGATGTTGTGCATGAGCCAACTCGACCGTGGGTGTTGTGACACGAAGTAAACCGTTATTCAGTCGATATCCGGGACCCCAGTTATCCAGCCCCCAGAATTCATCGGCAAGCACGGCGCTGATCCCAAGCGCATCCATCGCAGCGAGCGTTTCAGCAATGCCACCCGGGCCGAAATGAATCTGTGAGTCAACGATTTCCATGATGGAAACATACACCATAGGTGGAGCAGGACTCTACTGATAAGGCATGCACTAGTGTTGAATTGTGCTATTTTGGTGCCTCAATTGATCGGAGGAAACGGACATGTTCGACACACTTAAAGTGGTTGGCGGCGGAATCCTGAGCACCTTAAAGACGCTTAATACAGTCGTTTTTGGTGTGTTGTCGCTCGCGATTCTGGTCGCGCTTGGCGTGTCGGTTGCTGGTCAGGATGGTCCGGAGGTGCCGGAAGGCGGTGCGCTGGTATTGAACCCCGTGGGTCCGCTGGTTGAGCAGAAATCCGCTGTCGATTTTCAAACGGTTCTCCGAACGGGTGACCTACCCGAGGAAACGCTGGTCAAGGATGTCCTGGACGCACTTGAGCTTGCGGCAGAAGACGAACGGATCAGTGTCGTGGTGCTTCATCTGGATGGCCTGGGTGGTGGGCTGTTACCTAAACTTGAGCGAATTGCAGCGGCCATAACCAGGTTTCGCGAGAGCGGCAAAAAGGTCATAGCGATTGGGACCTTTTATAACCAGGCAGGTTTGTATCTATCCGCGCACGCGGATGAGGTATTGCTCGACCCGGAAGGTATGGCGTTACCAGAAGGTTTTGGTGCCTATCGTACTTACTACAAGACATTGCTGGATGACTTTGACGTCACGGTAAACCTCTTCAAGGTGGGCAAGTACAAGTCCGCGATTGAGCCCTTCATCAGAGACGACATGTCTGATGAAGACAAGCAAGCAAAGCTTGTATATCTCAACAATTGGTGGGATGCCTATACCTCGGCCGTTGAAGAAGCGCGCGACCTCGCGCCAGGCAGCATTGATGAGATGTTCGATGATGGCCCAAACAGATTGCGGGCAGCAGGCGGGAATCCAGGCGCTTTCTCTCTGCAAACAGGCATGGTTGATCAGCTGATGCCGGCCGATGAGCGTCGTCAGTATCTCAAAGATCTGGTGGGTGAAGACGAGGACTCAGGGGTGTTCAGGCACGTAACATTTATGGACTACCTGCAGGTTCAACGTGAGCCTGTTGAACAAAAAGATACAAAGATCGCTGTCATTACTGCCGTGGGCGGCATTGTAGATGGTGAAGCCAAGGCGGGTGCCATTGGCAGTCATTCACTGAACCGATTGATTCGTCGTGCTCATGAAGATGAGAATGTCAAAGCGATCGTGCTCAGAGTTGATTCAGGTGGCGGCAGCAAAAGTGCCTCCGAGATGATACGCCGCGAACTTCAGCACGCGCAGGAAAAGGGAATACCGGTGGTTGCTTCAATGGGTTCGGTGGCGGCCTCAGGCGGCTACTGGATTTCTGCAACAGCCGATCAGATCTGGGCGCTACCGACCACGGTCACAGGTTCCATAGGTATTTTTGGGATGATCCCGTCGCTTGAGAAAACGCTGGCGCGTTATGGCGTGCACTCTGATGGTCTCGGGACGACGCCGTTGGTGGGAGGCGTGAGTCTCGAACGTGGGGTGAACGCCTACACTGCGGATCTGCTTCAACAAAGCATCGAATATGGTTATTCACACTTTCTGAAAACGGTTTCAGAAGGTCGCGGCATGACGACGGCAGCAGTGCACGAGATTGCCCAGGGTCGCGTTTGGCCGGGTGCCATCGCGAAGGAGCTGGGTTTGGTCGATCAATTGGGCGATCTGGAGGATGCCGTCGCCGCTGCAGCGGAACTTGCTGAGGCTGATGATTACTCGGTCTGGTATGTGGAGAAAGAGAAATCAATGCAACAGCAGATTATTCAGCAGTTTCTTGCCAAAGCAGTTGCCCTGGAACCACAGCGGGTTCATGACCCTTTAAGCGCGTTTATTCAGAGACTCAGAGCTGACTTTGAATTTGCTGCGCAACTGAATGATCCCCACGGCGTTTATGTGCTTTGTACTGACTGCCCCGCAGGACCTTAGATGGTGCGTGTGAGATAGGCGATAACCCTCGGTTCACAGATACAGGTAAACTAATGCGCTCCAGTCACTTTCCGAATGTGCAGGCCGTGAAACAGTGCTTCAAAATTTTAGGGTGTGTACTCGCGTTGGTTGCCGTCCAGGCGAATGCCGCCGATGACGACTTTAGCACCTGCCTTGAAAATCTGCAGGGCAAGGCGGTTGCCGCCAGCATAGATTCGCAGATACTGACGGCCGTCTTTCCCACGCTGACGCAGCAAGCCAATGTGCTGCGCCTGGATACCAGGCAACCCGAATTTACCCAAACCTTTGGCAAGTACCTGGATACCCGGGTCAGCGATACCCGGATCAGCCGTGGCCGAGCGCTGTATCAGGAGCGTCGAGCCTTTCTGAACGAACTGACGCAGGAATATGGCGTGCCCGGCCACTATCTATTGGCGTTCTGGGGGTTGGAAACCAACTTCGGCAGCTATCTTGGCAAGATGCGGACGCTGGATTCGCTTGCAACACTGGCCTGTGATTCACGTCGCAGTGAATTTTTTACCGTGGAATTTATCAATGCACTGCGACTGATGCAGCGTGAATCTCTGTCAGCTGACGATATGCATGGCTCCTGGGCGGGAGCGGTGGGGCACACACAATTTATGCCCTCCTCTTACCTGCTGTACGCGGTGGATGGTGACGATGACGGCACGATAGATTTATGGCGAAGTGAAGAAGACGCGCTGGCGTCTGCCGCAAACTTTCTCATGCAACTCGGTTGGGAAAGCGGATTGCGCTGGGGCAGGGAGGTGGTTTTGCCGCCGGGCTTTTCCTACGAGAAAGCCGACCGGCAACAGAAGCGGCCGCTCTCTGAATGGGCCGATATGGAGATTCGGCAGGTCAATGGTAACGCGTTACCGCAGTTAGACATTGAGGCAGCAGTACTTGTGCCCGCAGGTCATGAGGGGCCCGCGTTTTTGGTTTATGACAATTTCTCAGTGATCATGCGCTGGAATAGATCTGAGTCATACGCCATATCCGTCGGCCATCTGGCAGATCGAATCTCCGGTGCTGGTGGCCTGACCAGACCCCCACCCGAAAATCAGCAAGCCGTATCCCACAAGGATGTCACCCACTGGCAGGCGCTTTTAAACGCCGGCGGCTATGATGCGGGCAAACCCGATGGCATTTTGGGACCTGCAACCAGAGCAGCCTTCCGCGCCTTTGAGCAGGACGCGGGATTGATCGCCGATGGCTATCCGGATGCGGCAACTATTGAACGCCTACTCGCCACTGCGCCCTAAAATAAATGGGGTCAGAGTAAAATTTACAATCCACCACTTCATAGAAATAAATGGGGTCAGAGTAAAATTTACAATCCACCACTTCATTGCTGGTTGTTCAGTTCTTCATCAATGTAGTACTTGGTGCCCTGAAGCGTCACCTGCAGCGCCAGACCATTCGCGGTAATCTGATAGATGCTGGTGCCCTGGGTCACGGTTGCGGCGGCGCCGGCAGATGCGCCATCCTCTCCAGCCTTGGCTGCGGCATCACCCTGACCTGAAAAGTCCCATCCGGATTCCAGGAAATTTTTGTAAGCGCTCTTGGAGTGGAATACAAAGACGATCCGAAAATCTTTGGCACCCATGCCAAAGCCACCACCAGCGGAAAACATGCGCATAAAGGTTTCCTTGCCTGAATCAGTCTCACGCAGGATACCGCCACCCCTGGCAGTTGAAACCAGAAACAGATTCAAACCCAGTGAACTGAATACCGCGAAAGCCTCAGAATTCATCACCGCCTCTTTGGCCTCTGGATTTAGAGCGTAGAGCTCCTTGAGTGTTTCGGTACGCATCTTGCGAATCGCTTGCTGTTCTTCAGCAATCTCTTTTGCTGTCTCTTCCGCGGTCTTTTCTTTCTTGCTAAAAAACGCGGCTTCCGAGGTAAATGGCAGCATTAGCAGTGCCGCAACTAAAGCCAACGATTTCATAGTGCTTCCTCAATATTGTTCCGGTGGCACAACCATACCAACTTTCGGTTATCAGTGAATGAGCACTTTTTACAGGGTTGCGACGGATCAGAGGTTACAGAAAAGTTTTCTTCTGGTACGGACACCTATTCCTCGAGTTCTGCGACTTCTCGCAGACTCAGGTGGGCATTTGCAGAATCTTCACGGTCGCGGGTGAGAGCACCGCAAGAATAGGGGACGCCCACGCGAGATCCACATTAAACTGCGTCCGACCTTCCGGAATTTCGATGTGGGTGGCGCGCTTGTCTCGAATTGGCCAGCCGATACACTGCGCGCCTTCTTGATTGACGATCAGGCAGCGAGTATCCCAGGCTCGATTTGGCACACCATCGTCGTGCTGATAGTAAAGAAGGACGTGTCCTGTCATGCCAGAAAGATGCCCTTTGGGTTCCCAGCGCAGCGCAGCGACGCGATTGATGCCTGGAAGAATAGCGGGCAGTGATATTTGCTGAATCGATTGCGGTGGAGTTGGCAGCACCTCGTATTCGGCGTTGACGATGCCGGTAACCGTAATGGTTCGTTGCTCAGCAAACAGTTGGCATAAATCGAGATCGAGGACCTGACAGTACTCGAGCAGGGTGTTGACGGTTAATCGCCGTTGGCCGTTCTCGATTCGGTGAATCTGCGCAACACTGACGTCCAGCGCATCTGCAACCTGCGCAACGCTGATTTTCCGCTGTTTGCGCAGGGTTCTTAGCCTCGCAGGATCAAATTTATCCATAATGGTGAAGAAAGTACCGGGTTTCTGGCGAATAGTCACTGCGGACCTTGCAAAAATGCTGGATAAATCGTCATAAAAGATAGACTATGCGCAAGGCAAAAAAGCAATAACAGCTAGTTTCACCAATTTGGAGAGAGTAATGGGAGGGGATTTCGGGATGCCGAAAATTAATCAATACCTGGTTTCACGCACGGCGATGTTGTCGATTGCGTTGGGGGCTTTGGGTCTGGGCGCCGCGTCAAGCGATGTACAGGCAGCTGATGGACGTGTACTCGAAGAAGTCACGGTAACAGCACGTAAAAAAGATGAATCTATTCAGGATGTGCCGATAGCAGTTTCAGCTATCACGAATCAGCTTCAGGAAGAAAGCGTTCGTCGACTGGAGGATATCCAGGCATTTACGCCGAATGTATTCATTAACAGAACACCCGGTATCGCCAGCGGTGCATCTATCACGATCCGTGGTGTCGCTTCACTGGAAAGTGACAAGAGTCTCGATCCAGGCGTAGGTGTTGTTGTTGACGGCATGTTCCTGGGTACATCCAGTGGCGTGCTTCTCGATAACTTTGATATCGAGCGAATCGAAGTACTTCGCGGTCCACAGGGTACGCTGTTCGGTAAGAACACCACTGGCGGTATTCTGAACATCATTCGAACACCTGTCTCGATGAACGAAATGGGTTTCGACATTAATGTCACCGCGGGCGACTACGGTCGTCAGGACATCCAGGCGGTTGCCCAGGTGCCTATTATTGATGACAAGTTGGGACTGAAACTTTTCGGCACAAAGATTGAGCATGATGGCTTTGTCGAAAGCTCTACACTCGGCAGAGATGTGGGTGGTGATGATAAAACCAACTACGGATTTGCCACGCGTTGGGAACCTACTGACAACTTTGATCTTCAGCTCCACTACGAGATTATGGAAGACAAGAGTGAGCAGGGTGCTTATATCAACCGCAACACGCCGGGAGACCTGGCATGTCTGTTGAACATCATCGGTTTGGAACAAGCCAACGGTTGTGAATCTGCCGCGGTCCAGGGTGATGACCTTACTGAATCTGATGGCACGAACTTCAGTGACAATGAGTACAAAACCACGATCGTGACGGCGAATTACGACACTGAAAATTTCCTGTTCACCTATATCTACTCAAACCGGGATATGGACGAAGAAAACAATCAGGATTTTGATGGCGCGCCAGTCAATATGTTGAGTATGAACTTCTTCAACGAGTGGGAGCAGACCAGTCACGAACTGCAAATTACCTCACAGTTCTCAGACAAGGTTCAGTTCATCGTGGGTCTCTACGATTGGGAAACCGAGTTTGATCAGCGCTGGGATGTCTTTGGCCTGTTCTATCAGCTTTCAAGACTGGGCAACCCGGATTGGGCGCCAGGCAGACAGGGCGTTCCCGGTTATGTTGATGTTTTCCCATGGGAAGATGATCTTGCCGGCAACAATGGTCAGAGCCAGAAGACGACATCTATCGCCGGTTACTTCTCGGCGGACTGGTACCTTAGCGAAGCGTGGACGCTGACCACAGGTATTCGCTGGACAGAAGAAGAAAAAGACTTCATCGGTGGCGCCGCTGCGCCAGGCTACTACCCACTTCGTGGCGAGCCATGGCCCGGTATTTTCAACCCCTTTGTCGCCGACCAGACGTGGACAGAAACCACGCCACGAGTCAGCCTGAGATACCAGCCTAGTGATGACTTTATGTATTACGCGTCTTATAGCGAAGGCTTCAAGAGTGGTGGTTTCTTCGCCCGTCAGGCGAACTACGACATTGATCCCTCCTATGATCCTGAGTACGTCACCAACTATGAATTCGGTTGGAAGACGACACTGCTGGAAGGCAGCATGATCCTGAACGGTGCGCTTTTCTACGCGGATTACGATGACAAGCAGGAATCGATTCTGGTACCTGTCGACTTAACTAATGTCGCGACTGTTATTCGTAACGCGTCAACGCTCGAGATGACCGGTGTTGAACTGGAGATGATGTACCAGATCACTGAAAACTGGGATATGCAGGTCACCTATGGTTACCTCAAGGCGGAGTACGACGACTACCTCGCTGACCTCGGTTCAGGCACAGTGACAGATAACTCTGATCTGGTACCCCGTAACACACCCGAAAACACATTTGGTCTGACAACTTCTTACACGAAGCAAATAGGACCAGGTGTCTTTAACGGTGTTGTGTCCTATCGCTTCCGCGATGAGATTGAGACCGATGCGGCAAACAACCCACTGGGTTCACTGGATAGCATCGACAATGTTGACGCAACGATCAGTTACGCTTACGAGAACTATCGTGTGGCGGTCTGGGGTCGCAACATCACTGATGAGCGTGAACAGCGATGGGCGACCATCGGTGGCATCGCCACTCGCGGTTGGTGGAACGAACCTGCAATGTACGGTGTGACACTGTCTGCCTCCTTCTAAAGGACCAGGCAAGATCCATCCGAGAGGGGCGCTTTATGCGCCCCTTTTTTTTAGCTGTGGGGTCAGAGTGTGGGGTCAGAGTAAAGTGCCAGAGTAAGATTTGTATGGCCTTTTAGAACTGACTGGCGCATGGTCGCAGCGTTCGCTTTACTCCGGCACTTTACTCTGACCCCACACTCTGACCCCACACTCTGACCCCAGCAGGTTTATGTGTCTTGGCGTGGGCGTGGTTAAATTGGCGATTGCACCGGCAGGTGATAGATGAGGATGAGATGGAAGCTTTTGATTATGTGATTGTGGGCGCTGGCAGCGCGGGTTGTGTTTTGGCCAGCCGGTTAAGCGAGGATGAAGGCGCGCGGGTGTTGATCCTTGAGGCTGGGCCCCGTGACAAGAACCTGTTCATTCACATGCCAGCAGGCTATGCGCAGCTAGTCGGGACCAAGAATGCACACAATTGGGGGTTCGAAACAGAAGAGCAGCCGCACCTCAACAATCGCAAGCTCTGGTGGCCGCGCGGTAAAGGATGGGGTGGTTCGTCTTCGATCAACGCGATGGTCTATACCCGTGGTCATGCACGCGATTACGACCTATGGGGTCAGCTCGGTAACCCTGGGTGGTCCTATGCGGATTGCCTGCCCTACTTTAAGAAGGCTGAACACTCGAACCGCGACGATACTGTTTTTCACGGTCAGGGCGGTCCGCTGCACGTCGAAAAGTCGACGCGTACCAATGACCTGCTGCTTGATGTATTTGTCGAGGCCGGGCAACAGGCGGGTCATCCGCTGACAGACGACTTTAATGGCGCGCAGCAGGAAGGCTTCGCTCGCTATGAGCACACCATCAAGGGTTCCAAGCGCTGTTCCGCCGCGCAGGCTTATCTGGTTCCGGCACTCGATCGTAACAACCTGGTCGCTGAAACGGATGCACGGACCACACGCATTCTTTTCGACGGCACCCGGGTTTCCGGCATTGAATATGTGCAGAAAGGGGTTGTGAAGCAGGTTCAAATCAATAAGGAACTGATCTTGTCGGGGGGCGCTATCAACTCGCCGCAGTTGCTGCTGTTATCCGGCGTGGGCGATGCAGACTACCTGCAGAAGTTTGGCATTCAGCCCGTGGTTGATCTCAAGGGTGTGGGCCAGAATCTTCAGGACCATCTTGGCGTGGTCAGCCAGTTTAACTGCACCCAGCCGATTACTCTGCATCGGTCCGCGGGCGCGTTGGCCCGAATCAAGGCAGGTGTATCCTATTTGCTATTTGGCAAGGGTGACGCATCCTATCCGCCAACGGCGAGCGGCGCCTTTATGAAGACGCGGCCAGACCTCGAACTGCCCGATCTGCAGTTGCACTATGTCAGCGTCGCCATGCCCGATAGCCACGGCCGGGAAGGCATCAACGAGGCACATGGTTTTTCCTGCATCATGTATCCAGCACGCCCGCAGAGTCGCGGATATCTTGGCCTCAAGTCCGCCGACCCAATGGATGATCCGTTGATGCAGCCTATGTATCTTGAAGCAGAGGATGACCGTCGCGCCATGCGGGACGGTATTCGCGCGACCGAGGAAATTTTCCAGCAGGCGGCGTTCGATCCCTATCGCGGTGATCGTTTAAAGCCGCCACCAGGGGTGAACACGGATGATGAATATGATGCCTGGATTCAGGCGACAGCCGAGACGCTTTATCACCCGGTGGGTACCTGCAAGATGGGTGCAGACGACATGGCCGTGGTCGATGCCACCATGAAGGTACACGGGGTTGAGGGACTGCGAGTGGTGGATGCCTCCATTATGCCAACGCTGGTCGGTGCCAATACCAACGCGCCAACGATCATGATTGCGGAAAAAACGGCTGATATGATTCTTGGCCGCCCGGCGCTGGCACCGGAATATGTCACCATCGCAGAGGATCGAGAAGCAGCGATTTAGGTAATTCCGTGCTATCCCAATCGATAAGCCTTTGAAGCTGTCCCGCTGAAAGCATCGGATTTCTCCGTTTCGGAAAGCCCTAGCTGGTTTGCCAGTTTCTTAAAAAGGTTCCACAGGGTTCTGTAAGAAACGCAGTCTTTATCCACCGGGAAATTGCTTTCAAACATACAGCGTTCCGGCCCAAAGGCTTCCAGGGCGTACTGGTAGCGCGGCAGCAATGTTTTCAGCAGCTCGTCGGAACTCCAGGGCGTGTCCGTTTGATGCATGTGATACGCCGGCTCCCAATCACCAATGCGCATTTGGGCACCGCCCAGCTTCATGACGGCGTTAGGGCAGGCGGCGATGGCATCGATAGAGGCTTGCCAGGCGCGGATCTCTTCCTCGTTTGCATTGGGGTCTATTCTTCCGCCCAGATGGTTAACGATAAACGTCACCCCAGGAAACTTGTTAGCTAAATCTGCCAGACGAGGCAGGCGGCTAAAGTCGGGTGACCAATTGTCATAGCTCAAATCATATTTCTCCAACATCGCGAAACCACTGAGAAAGGTTTCGTTCAAATCAGAGGGGAAAGCACTCCTGATGCCCCGGAAGTTGCTACTGGCCTGCAGGTGCGCCTGCAACACAGGTTCAACGGCAGCACCGAGCCTGAGATCTGCTGTGCTGAATATGCCGGTGCAAAGTCGTGTATTGCCATAGAGTCCTGATCGGCTCATGGCGGCGATGCCATGCACAAATTCGGTTTCGCCGATGCAGCGCATTTCCTCAGGGCCATCGGCGCGATAAAAAGCACCGCATTGGGCAAAGACGGTCTGGGTGATGTTGTGACCGCTAGTCGCGATGTCGCGGCTGATTTCCTCGCAAAGATAAACCTCCTGCCTAAACCCCATACCATTGATTGATCTTAAATCCCAAAGGTGATGGTGTGGGTCGATGATGGGCAGGTCCGGCTCCAGCACTGCTTCCGGGTTTTCTTTGGCGATCCAGTTTTCTATGTCAGCGTTTTCTTTGAAGCCCATATTATTGTGTCCCTGAATGTTTGTTGGTCTATCAGTAAGATTCTCCCACAATTGCGCCGCGAGGCTCGAATTAGCAGATTAGATGGTAGTCGTGCGAATCTTTGGGGCTGCATGGAGTGGATGCCCGATTGCAGCGCTCCGTGATCTGCGCCAACTCATCGCGCTATAATGCCGCCGCGATACTGCCAATCTTCAAATCCAGTGAGATGATGTTCCCGCCCGTAAGCGCCCGTATGCCAGCGTTTATCTGACGGCGACCCTCACCCCGAGCCCTGATGTGACTAATCTCGATCTTAGCCAGTTCCCGATGCAATACGCCAGACGTGTCTTGCTCACCTGCCTTGTGGCGGTGGGTATGGGCCAGACGATTCTGTTTTCCGTGCTGGCGCCCCTTGGGCGAGAAGCGGGGCTGACCGAACTGCAGGTCGGTGCCATTGTTTCTGCATCGTCGATTACCGTATTCCTGACGGTACCGTTGTGGGGCCGGGCCAGTGACCGCTGGGGGCGAAAGCGGGTCATGCTCATTGGTATGTTCGGCTATACACTCGGCACGGCCCTGTTTGCCGGTGTCTTTCATCTGGCCCTGGTGGGTCTAATTATTGGGTTACCCGCGTTTCTGGCGCTGGTTCTATCGCGGGTCATGCATGCCTCAGTCATGTCGGCGACGATGCCAGCGTCCTCTGCCTATATGGCCGATATCACAACTGCCGAGCAACGCACCAAAGGTATGGGCGCGGTTGGTGCGGCCAACAATATTGGCGCGATACTGGGGCCGGCGGTGGGTGGGGGCCTTGCGGTTTTTTCATTGCTGACGCCACTGTGGTTTGCTGCTGTCGTGATATTCCTCACCGCTGTGGTCACGACGTTCACTTTGCCTGAGGTCCCCAAACGTAACTTTGAGGGACGAAAATCACCCCGGCTCAGCTACTTTGACAAGCGAATCGTTTCGTTTGTGATCGTCGGTGTTTTCATGTTCATGGGTTTTGCCATTGTTCAGAACACGATGGCGTTCCGGATGCAGGATGCACTTGGCCTCACCGGCATCGAAACCGCGCGGACCTTCGGTTTAGGCATGATTCTCACCGCTGTGTTCTCGTTATTCGCCCAGGGGATTCTGGTTCAGATGTTAGAGCTGAAGCCCTTTGCGTTACTTCGCCTGGCGATGCCGTTGCTGATTGCGGCGTTTTACGTCATGGCGGCATTTGAGACAGAGACGATGTTGCTGGGGTCGATGGCGTTGCTTGGTCTGGGCATGGGGTTGGCCGGACCGGGATTCATGGCCGGTGCATCGCTGGCTGTTTCTTCTGAAGAGCAGGGGGCGGTTGCCGGTATTGCCGGTTCCTGCCCGCCCATGGGTTTCACCATTGGCCCGCTCGTAGGCACGATGCTCTATAGCGTGAACCCGGCCTATCCCTTTGTATTTGCGCTTGTGATTTTCTGCTGCCTGCTGGTCTTTGTGCTGATGCCGCACAAGTCACGATAGCCTCAGCGTTTCAAGTCTCACCGCGTTCTGGTTTCAAAATGTTCGGATGTGGCTCCCGGCAATGCGTATAATTCGCGCATGATGGAAACCATTTCGGAAAACCGCTGCCACGGCGGCACACAATATGTCTGTCGTCATCAAAGCACGTCCACGTCGACCCCGATGACATTCAGTATTTTTATCCCTGATCATCGCATCGGCGATAAGCTGCCCGTCGTTTGGTATCTGTCCGGGCTTACCTGCACACATGCCAATGTGACCGAGAAAGGTGAATACCGGGCGGCCTGTGCGGCGCTCGGCCTGATCTTCATCGCACCCGATACCAGCCCGCGCGGCGATGCGGTGCCCGATGATCCTGAAAGTGCTTATGATTTTGGGTTAGGTGCCGGATTTTATGTGGATGCCACTGTTGAACCATTCAACAAGCACTATCAGATGTGGCGTTACATCACGGCGGAGCTTCCGGCACTGGTTGCTGAAAGCTTCGATGTGGATATGAGCAGACAGGCCATCATGGGACATTCGATGGGCGGCCACGGGGCGCTGACGATTGCATTAAGTTACCCTGAACGCTTCCGCTCGGTGAGTGCCTTTGCACCTATCGTTGCACCCTCGCAGGTTCCCTGGGGACAAAAGGCGCTGGCAGGCTATCTTGGCGACGACCAATCCCGTTGGCGGCAGCATGACGCCGTTTCACTGATCAACGCCGGGCACAAGGTTGCCGCCATATTGGTCGACCAGGGAACTGCGGATGATTTTCTTGAAGATCAGCTAAAACCAGCACTGCTGGCTGAAGCATGCAACGATGCCGGCATTGACCTCGAACTCCGAATGCAGCCGGGTTATGACCATAGCTATTACTTCATTTCCACTTTTATGAAAGACCATCTGCAATGGCATAGCGAGCGACTGGGTTAATTCTGAGAAAGTCACTGAGATAGCAGATACTGGTTATCTCGGCCATGTTGCTCGATGCTTTGTTACCGGTGGCGAATCGGACCATCCCGCAGACCATCCCGCAGGCCATGCGCGGCCAGCGTTCATTGTCTGGGCATCAAGAGATCCGTTGGTGGCAGCCGACCTGACCCGGATTGGCGCTGTACGCCGCTAATATCGGCGCTGGGCCTCGATCAATAGAGCGTCAGGTTCATGGGTCGATCAGAAGCTGCGCCAGAATGGCACGCTGGTCTGCCGGGATCGCAACCGCTTTGCGCGCAACAAGGTCCATATTGATGGCAATGGCTTCGCTGGCAGCGATACATTGACCGGTTCGCTGACTGAATAGCAGATGTACGAGATGCTTGGTTTTATCGCCAAACCCCTTAAAACCGGATAACAGCGTAAACGCTTCACCCAGCTTAAGGGTGCCCAGTTTATCGGTGCGATATTCGAGAACAGCGCCGCCCAACATACCTTCGCCGCGAACAGATCCGCGTTCCAGGACGGCCCAGAGATTGGGCACCGCATCCGAGACCCGTCCAATGTACTGATGGAATACCAACCGTCCCGATGGATCACACTCGTCAGGTTGAACCACGCCCTGGCCGGTCTTTACAAGTTTGTTTTGTTCGGCTTCTGCCAGGCTTAATTTGGCGAAAACCGATCGGGTCGCGGGCAAGCCGCGACTTCCAGCACCCTCGGGCATCACGACAGTGTTGAGTGTTGCCGGACTGTGCAGTGACAGCTCAAACAGATAGCTGGCCAGAAGCGTATCGTTTGCGGTGTGCCGAAGCTCAACGACAACGGCCAAACCATCAGCGGTTTGTTCAGTTACACCCATAAACCCGGAGACAGGTGTCGCGATGCGCGCCTCCGCGATGTACCGCATATGGATGCTCCGGATCTGCTCGGTAACATCGACATCGCTTTCTGCAACGACGCCACATTCAACCAACCCTGCCTGCAGGGTCTGGTACATCTTATGGGCGTAAAACCGAACGTTGAGGTGATCGTTCTCATCACACTCCCATCGATTCACGCTGCCTCTGAAGGTCTCGATCAGTTCGCTCATGACATCCACCGCACAAAAGCGCATGACTATAAGGTAGGGGCTTTCGCGGTACAACGTGCAGCTAGCCTCAGTGCCAGAGCATCGACTACTCTGTGTCGGGGAAAGCCCGTAAACTAGCGCACTTGTCGCAAGGTCGACCAAAGATTGATAACCCACTAAAACCACAGCAGGTAAAACGCGATGTCCGAGGCCAAAAAAATCGAATACACCACGGAGCAGGTTCGTGCCCGTCGGAAACGTGATTGCGCATTAGGTTACCGCCTATTAGCCGCCCAGAAATGGGGTGATGCCGGGGACGGCCATATCAGTGCCCGTGATCCCGAACGCACCGATCACTTCTGGATGCTGGGCTATGGCATCAGCTATCACCAGGCACGCGTCGAAGATCTTGTGCTGGTGGCGCCCGATGGCACGCTTGCAGAAGGCCAGGGCATGGTAAATGAAGCGGGCTACTTTATTCACCAACCGATCCTGGCAACCCGCCAGGATGCGGTGAGTGCGGTGCATGTGCACACCGGCTGGGGCACCCCGTTTTCTTCGGAAGCTCGCTTACTGGAACCCATCTCGCAGGAGGCTTGTATCTTCTTCGAAGACCACGCGCTGTTCGATGACGAGGAAGTCCAGGTTCAGAGTTTGCAGGCGGGCCAAAGGATCGCAGACGCGCTGGGCCAGACGCGTGCCATTATTCTTCGAAACCACGGCCTGCTGACAGTGGGGGACAGTGTGGCCGAAGCCGTGGGTGGCTTTGTCCTGATGGAACGTGTCGCGGAAGTGCATATGAAGGTCAGGAATCCAAAGCCTATCAGCGCCGACGCCGCCCGCTTCGCCCAGCAGGACCTCACCAGATTCGGTATTGGACGGAACGCGTTTCAATGGCTGGTCAAGCGCCACATCGAGGACTTCAGCATCGTCGAATGATCTGCGTCACCTGGCTACAGGGACGACGCTAAAATCGGGGGCAAATACCTTCAGGGTTTGCTGCGGGATTGTTGGCGATTTCGGCTTGCAACGCGAGTTCTGCCGCTTTCAGGTCCTTCAGATCTGTCTGATAATCTTCCAAATCAAACGCATCTGGGTCGGATTTGTTGTTCTCTGCTTCAATCAACTGCTGCAGTCTGTCCTTCTGCCAGTCTATATAGGTGAGCATGGCTGGATGCTGGGTCAGGTGTTCAATCAGGTGCCGGCGAAAATAGTATTCCGCACTCCGAAGCGCGCCTATGGAGCGAACATAGTAACTGACTTTACCTTCATCAGGTTGAGTCGTCGCTCTTTCATTGGCCAGCCATTCTTCATATCCCCTTAAACGCCAGACGATGTATGACATAAGATTCATGCTGCGTTTCCTGATATCCGTCAGGATGCAGCTCAGCCGTTCCGGGTTTTCTTTAGCGAGTTGACGTCTTAGTTTGTCCACTGAGATTTTGGTTGTCGCAGGCGTAACAAACGACATACGAAACAGATCCATGCCTTCATCGGCCCCAAACGAACAGTTCAGCTCGTAGTAAACATCACTGATGGTGACACCCAGGCGGGCGAGCTCGCCGAAAAAATCGTTATAGGCGTCCATTTCCCATAACTTACATAGGATGACCTTCTGACCTTCGGACAACGGAACGGACGCACCAGTTTCATGAACCGCCCCCTCGGCGACCGCAGTGTTCATGCTGAAGATCAGGCTAATCAACAAAAGACCCCGTGCCGCAAACCACTTAATCATCGCTTTGTCGGCCAAAAACTGGGACAAATCCCCTCAGGGTTCGCAGCCGGGTTACTGGCGATCTGGGCGTGCAGTGCCAATTCAGCTGCTTTCAGATCTCCAAGATCCGTCTGATAATCTTCCAAATAAAACGCATCTGGGTCGGGTTTGTTGTTTTCTGCTTCAATCAACTGCTGCAGTCTGCGCTTCTGCCAGTCTATATAGGTGAGCATGGCTGGATGCTGGGTCAGGTGCTCAATCAGGTGCCGGCGAAAATAGTATTCCGCCGATCTCTGGGCGCCAATGGAGCGAACCGAATTACTGATGAAACCGGCATCAGGATTAACCTTCGCTCGTTCCATTGCCAGATCTTCCTCGTATTTTCTCAAGTCCCAGGCGAGATAGGACATAAGATTCATGGCGCTTCTTCCGATATCCGTCAGGATGCAGCTCAGCCTTTCCGGGTTTTCTTTGGCGAGTTGCTTTCTCATACCTTTAACGCTCTGAATAGTGGTAGCAGGCGTAACAAACGACATACGAAACAGATCCATGCCTTCACTCACACCCATGGTACAGTTCAGCTCATAGTAAACATCACTGATGGTGACACCCAGGCGGGCCAGCTCGCCGAAAAATTCGTTATAGGCATCACGTTCCCAGGCCTTACAAAGATTCGCTACACCGCCTTCAGTGAGAAGCGTCGAATCACCAGCTTTGTGAACCACTTCCTCGGCAACCGAAACATTCATGTTGAAGATCAGCGTAATCCAGATGGTGACGAGCGCAAGTTGTCTAGATTTCAAAGGCGACTCAGTTTTGGAAAAAGGATGGTTGCAACGACATTAACCCCCCATACCAATGACACAAGTCAGTGGGGTCAGAGCCAGTGGGGTCAGAGTAAAGTGCCAGAGTAAGCTCAGACTTTTAGTCCGCTACTTTCCGTCTCAGCGAGGCATCCCAATGGCTGATCATCGTCAGGCAGGTGTTAGACTAAGTCATGGCAGCAGGCACTCCATTCGAAGAACGCATCTCTACCTCGGCGATAATAGTCTATAGCTCACCGGTGCTCGGCGTATTTATGGCTGGCATGCTGGTGAATTTTTACCTGCTGAAGTTCTCAACGGATGTGCTGCTTATCGGACCCGCCACCATCGGTACGCTGTTGCTGGCGGCCAGGATTTGGGATGCCGTCACCGATCCTGCGGCGGGCTGGCTTTCGGATCGGACGCGCACGTCGATTGGCCGGCGAAGGCCCTGGTTTCTGGGTTCAGCGATTCCGCTCGGTTTGTCTATTGTGATGTTGTGGAGTCCACCTGAGTCGCTAACGGGATCCGCGTTAACCTTCTGGGTGGGCGCCGCCATTCTGCTTTTTTATACCGCTTACACCGCCTTTCGGGTACCTCACATCGCTTTGGGCGCGGAACTTTCGCGCGGGTATCACGACCGAACCCGGGTGTTTGGCATTATGCAGGCCGTTGAAAGTCTCGGGATGTTGTCTGCGGCGGCAGTATTGGCGTTTTTGGAGAATGCTGAAGATCCGCGACACGTGGCAAGGTTGGTGGCCCTGGCGATCGGCGCTTTTGCCACCACACTTGTGCTGTTTGCTGCCTGGAAAGTTCGTGAACGCGCGGAGTTCCAGGGGCGCGGCGGACCAAACCCATGGCGCTCGTTTGCAGATGTGCTGGCCAATCCTCACTCGCGAATCTTGATTGGTGTGTTCTTTCTGGAGCAACTGGGTTTTGCTGCGCTGGTCGCACTCATGCCTTACCTTTCAGACTACGTCGTGGTGACACCCGGCCGCACCGGGCTTTATCTGTTTGGTGCGATTGGGTCTGCTTTGCTGTCGATTCCAATCTGGGTTTACCTGTCCAGACGTCTGGGGAAGAAGCCGGTCTGGATGTTCTCAATTGCGGTCAAAACGATACTCTTCGGGATGGCTTTCTTTTTGGGCGAAGGCGACTTCATACCAATGCTCATCATCGCCATAGGCTTCGGGTTGATGAATGGCTCTGGTGCGGTCATCGGGCCATCTCTGAAAGCGGATGTGGTCGACTGGGATGAGGCACAAACGGGTGAACGAAAAGAAGGGTCCTACTTCGCCGCCTGGAACTTTGTTCAAAAAGCGGCTGGTGGCGTCGCCATCTGGATGATCGGGATTATGTTGGCGACAACCGGGTTTGTCCCCAATGTGGTTCAGAGTGAAGAAACCGTGCTTGGCATGATGCTGCTGGCATCGGCAGCGCCAGCTGCGCTGCATTTAGTCGCTTTGCTTCTGATGTTCAGGTTTTCGTTGACGGAATCTGAGTATCTGATGGCCAGGCAAAAAGCTGACGCTCGCGCCAAAGGCTGATTCTAGAGGTACGCGGTCTTCTGATTTCTGACCAGCACAGTATCAATACGCTAAGTTGATAATCCTAATTTTTTCCGCCGCTTAAGCCATCAGATTATGCCGCTCTTGATGACTTCGCTTTATGTCCTGTCGGGACCTTCAGCTGCGGTTACTTAGTGTTCAACAATCTATGAGATAGCGCTATTCTCTCGTGAGAAGTTGTGGTGTATGTCTGAATAAGTAAGGCCAATACCGCAATGTGTCTCGTAGAGAAAAGTTTCTCTTATCCTATTCGCTCCCTCTCACAACTTTCCAACGCCGGTTAGACTTCATCTTCAACCAAACCTTTTTGTCGATATTGCCGTCCTCAAATTGAAATGCTCGCCACTTACCGGTGCCATTGTGTCTTGCTAAAACATCGCTCGTGCCATCGCCGTTGAAATCTAGAGAACCGATGTACGACCACTGAAGACTCTTGGGTAAAGCGGGTCTGGATTTTTCGATTACCAATGCTTCATCGAGATGAGCTACTTGCCACGTACCTTTCTTTGCGTGACGCAGAATCAGATCGTTTTTACCATCTCCCGTGAAGTCTCGGATGTCCATGAGCCTCCAATTGCGGTTATTAGTTAGGTCGATTGTTTTGCTCTTTTGCACGCCCTCAGAATCAAGAAGATAAAGTTGCCATTCTCCGGTATTGGATCTGACCAAAATATCTGCTCTTTGATCACCGTTGAAATCCCTAACAGCAAGTACTTCGCTGCCTTCAGTAACAGAGATGCCAAGGTTTCTGTTAGTGGCAGTCATGTCAGGTTGAAGTAGAATCGCCCGCATTTCTCCTGTAAAGATATTTCTTAAGACAATATCGATGGTTGTGTCTCCGCTTATGTCCGCGAAACCAACGGTAATCCACTGTATCGGCCAATTCTGAGGCAGCCATTTTGTATCGATGACATCATCCGAAGAAAGCAGGTAGACAATGAATCTCCCCGTGACATTGTTTCGGAGTATCAAATCCGCTGACCGGTCTCCGTTCACGTCGCCAAAATACTGAATGCCCCATTTCTTATTGCCGCGGAAGTTCATGGTGCTGCGTTCCAAGATTTTTCTTCCGTCGAGTTGAATCAATGACCAATCAGCTTTGTTCCTTATCAGGGCGTCCGCCCGACCGTCGGTGTTAACGTCTGCCATTCCTTCTAACTTCCAACCATGACCTTTAGGTAGCCACACACGACCACTAGATCGAATACCAGAGTTTTGCAGCAGATGTACGAACCATTCGCCAGAAACTTCGTCTCTAAGCAGTACGTCTACGAAATTATTCCCATCGATATCTACAAGTAACGGCTTGCTGCGATCAGCGACTTGAGGATGATTGCCAAGCTCATATTCCTCTTTGTTCGTTAGTCCGTCTTCGTCAGGGTCCAGTGATCCGTCTGAGCGTTTCAGTGGGTTTAGTCCGAACAAAAGCTCCCAGCCATCGGGTATACCATCTAGATCAGAGTCCTCGCAAAAATCGCCAATGCCATTGCTGTCAAAATCTGCCTGGTTGGGGTCGTAGGTTTCGGGGCAGACATCATCAGCATCCACAAATCCATCCGAGTCTGAATCTAGCTCGCTTGCAAGAGATGTGAACACGAATGTAACGGATTGAGACTGACGTCCCTGTGGATCCTGTACAAAGCCTGACAGGCTTTTACCTCCGAGTTCGTCATTGATAATCAGTGACGCATTGATGATGTAACCAGCGGTTGCCGTATCGCCACTTATTGCGATATCACCAGCATCGGTAACAACAAATTCAAGATTATCCCAGGGAGACACAACGTTATTGCGTAACCATGCCCCAAGCTCAAATTCGGATACTGAATCGGAAACGGTGACGTTCAGGTTTGAGCTTGATAGGGTCGGTGGCGTCGGAGGGTTTTCGACCCTGATTGTTATCAGGTTTTCAGAAACGCCACCGTATCCGTCGTCCCATTGCAGTCTTACGTCAAGTGAACCTAGAAAGCCTTCAGGGGGTTCGTAAATTAGTTCACCCCGCGAATCTCCCAGTATCAGTGAGTGCTCGGCAGGCAAGTTGATCGGCGACATTTTTGGGCGATCGCCTTCCTCATCCACAATATCAACAACAAATGAAGTCGTTTCGCCTGCATAGGCCGTAAATGAATCATTCTGGACTATTGGTGCATGGTTGTACTTCCCAACTGGACCTTGGGTAATCGAGAAGCTGTGCGTACTGACCAATCCTTGGGTGTCAGTTACCCGGACCTGATAGTTGTATGTTTCACCGCGTACTAGACCGTTGTCACCATATTCGAAGCTGCTTACGGAGGTATCCTCGCCTTCGCTGAAAAAGCTCTTTGCGTATTCGTTTTGACCCGTGCGTGTCCAGGTCCATTCCTCGTCCGGTGATTGAAACAATATCTCGCCAAGGTCATCCCCGTTATCGAATACATCCAAAGCGAATTCATAAGACTGCTGGTACCGTGTCCAGGGCATGATGACATTCTCGCCGTTCATTGGTATCTCCCCTTTGCGCGCGATGACGCGGGGTTTATCAGCTTCTGTAGGCAGACTCTCCTGGACCTGCACGCGCCAGGTAGTAGACGAGCTTTGACCGGTATCATCAAAGACCGTGGCAGTGATCGTTCCTGATCGGGAAGCGAGGAAGCTCGCAGTACCCACATCGAAATAGCGACCAACATGACTGTCGTCGTCCAAATCCTCTGCGTCTACGCCGCCCCAATCAAATACAACGACATCGAGATCTCCATCCGGATCGTCCACTAACGCAATAATTTCGATTTTTGTGTCTTTCTTGACGACAAGCATCTCCTCGGCGGGGAGCGAGCGACGTATCGAGGGTTTGTGCCCCTTTGTGTTAGTTATCGAAAGTGTCTTCGTAACGGGAGTGCTTTCGTTGCCTGCTAGATCGACAGCCACGAAGGATAAACTGTGATTTCCGGTTTGAGTGCCTGTCAGATCTTCTGAATCGATCGCGAAATCAAAGTTATAGGGCTCCCGGTCGAATTTGTAGCTCTCTTCCGTTAGCAGATTGCCGTTGAAGTACACACGAAGCTGATAGAGGTCATAGTCAGGGTCCGAAATTATTCCACCCACTCTAAATGATCTTGTGGGCTCAACGTAAAGTGTGTTCGATGACGGGAAAAAGGCTTCTATAACTGGAGCGGCGCCGCGAGAGTCGTCCGCTGGCAAGACGTCGTATATCCATTCTTCGCTGGTTATCTGGTTTCCAAGGTCTTTCGCCTCCACTCGAATTGTATTTAGACCTGGTTCCTTAAAGAAAATGGGTATCGTCTCTCTCAGCACATCATCGCCATCACCGTCTTCTTCCTGGTAAACCAATTCGTCCTTGACGAATATTTTCAATTCCAGAAGGTCCGCGTCGGCATCTATAGCGCTCGCTCGAAACCAGTATGGGCGGTGCGCTCGATACAACTCATAGGGCAGTTCATCCGCATCCAGGCTCAGAGAAACTTCAGGTTTGGTCGAAGAAGATGCCTTGGACACCAACAATTGCCAGGTGTGGTTTACTTCATTGGCCTCGTCATCTACAGCTTGAATTGAAACTGTATGTAACCCTTCATTCAGGAACGTGTGCTCGAAATCGTAGGTCTTGTTAGCAGAGACTGTGTGGCTATCGGCGAAGGATCCGTTAACGCTCCAGGTAGCTGTGTCCAGATTGTCGTCGAGATCAGTAAGCGATACTTCAAAACTAGTTTCACCTAATTCAACTTTCGTCAGCCCCTCACCATCCTGATACCGCTCGGTACTCGTTCGATCGAAAACCTTTGGGTCAATCACCGCTGGTTCATGAGATACCCTTGCTAGCATTTTAAAAACTACAGGACTAAATGAACTTGCTCCTTCGGTATCGAAAATTGTTGCTTCTATATGGATACGCTCCCCACCATTGTCGTTCCTGAATCGAAAGCGTACGGATTCGGTGTCGTTGGTACCCTTATTGAAAGTATCTCTGCTTTCGAATAATTCGACTGAGTCTGCAGGTAAGGCGCGCCAATCCACATGGGACAAGTTTTCGTCTGAATCGTAACCACGCACTTTTACGCGGTATTCGTTGCCGACCACATAGTCCTCTGGTTCAAAATCTTCCGCGACGCCCCTTGGTCTTGAATTCCTGGGGCTGGGAGGCGCGCTTTTTCTGCGCACTGAGACGTTTTCTGACGTCCAATCCGACCAACGCGCACCATTGTAAGCTCTCGCCCTAAGCACGTAGGTTCCTTCGTCTTTCGCTGAAAAACTAAAATTTCTAGTCGAGCTGTTTGCAGGTTGAGATCTGCCCGTCGGGTCAATCAGCGCCCATTCATAATCTGTAATTCGCCGACCCTCGTTATCGTCCGCGAGCACTGTAGCACTGACAATTTGTCCCTGGACGAAATCACTGCCCGACAGGACCAGTTCGGCGGTTGGTTTGTTGGTGGTCGGCGGCGGAGTGCCGTCATCACTGGCGGGCTCAGCTGGTACCTGATACGAAGTTGAATATCTCGCTTTCAGCGCAGGTAGGGGCACTACTTTAGTGTCGTTGGTGCAGAATCGGTCAACCAGACTGTGAGTACAATCCAGAGTTTCAGCAAACAAATGCTCCTTGCCGCTCTTCTGGAAGTAAGTGCTGACATTGAAACCGAGGAAGCCAACTTCCGCGTGCAACGCGACACCTGCTTGCACAGTAGGGTCTAGTCCGAAGTGGTAGTCTCTGCTGGAAACGACAACCGACGTGCCTTCCCTGCCCATCAGATCTACGCCCTGTTCAATGCCAAGTTGATCGCCGATTATGTTGCTTTGGTCGAAGTACCTGATGCGATCTAGTCCTATCGCAACATCGCCGTTGATTCCTGGTGCAAAGCCAATTTTTGCATCAACGGCACGCCCAATATATCTGCCAAGATTGAAATCTATCGTAGGCTCGTAGTCACCCTTTGAGTTCTTGCCCTCGTAAAGCCCTAAAGAAAACGGAATAACCGGCAGCGCGACATTCGTCCTGTCTGAGAGAAACGGCAGGGAAAAGTCCAGTGTTGGCGATTCATACTCAAGATCGATATTGCTTTGGACGCCTAAAAGCGCCAGTAAATCCAGTTCAACAGGTTCGAGAGACCAGAAATCAAGGTGTACACCCGGGCCCTGGATTTTTAGCCATGCGCCGGCGCTGAAGTCCAGGTCAGCCCTCGAGAGCAATTGTGGGTCAGACAAACCATCAGAGCCGACATCGATTCCCTCACCGATGGAGTACGAGAAATCGTACTGGTATCCAACGTCGAACTTGCCAGTCGTGTTCAATTCAAAGAGTGTTACAGGGCCGACGACCTTAACGTTCACGGTCCAACTTGGTGGATTCGGTAGCGCTAAATCGACGTTGATGCGAAAGTCGTCTTGGTATTGGTTTGATAATGCGTTGGCACCGGGAGCCCATTTGTCCGCGATAGCCTTTGGGGTGATGAGCAGTGCGGCAAGTAAAGCGCCGAAAAATTTGTTCATGGCTTGGTCCTCTCCACAGAATCGAGCAGCACGATTGACTGGCCGCCGGATAATAGTTCTGTTCGGATCAACATCTGTTCCGCTGAGCCTGATAAGGCAATTACAAACTGTTGAAAATTAGAAGCGTTCGAATTGTTTTGCATCACCACATCCAGTTGACCTGAGTTCATGGACAACATGATGGAAGATTCGGGTTGCTCTTTCAGTTTCAAGAACCAATCCTCATCTCGTCTTGCGACAACAAACTCAGCTTCGTGCCTCTTGATATATGACGCAACGCCATGGAAGTTGGAGTATCCCTCCATTTCTCTGGCGGTACCTGGCCTGCCGTTCTTTTGCACCGGCAACATCGAATCTTCAGAAGCGATGTACTCGAGGGTGAAAGAGTATGCTTGACTTGGTTGTTTGGGGCCTACGACTCTGTTGTAGATCAATTGATGGTCGGCTTGCGCTGAGGCCAACTTCAACAATTCAACGTAGGGAGGAACCTCCTCAAGAGAAAGGTTGGTTTGGTCGGCCTGATCTGACAGCGAAGCTCTTTGTATAAGTGGTTGAAAGACACTTAGATTTTCGCCGTCCGGTTCAACGTGATCAAAGCCACGTGGTAAAACAACAATGTCTACCAAGCCTGAGCGGCGAAAAATCAAAGTGTTTTCGAAACGCTTCTCGATTGTAGCCACCGCCGATATCTGATCCTCGAATTTGGTTTTCGAAATGACGCTAAGATCAACGAGACCAAACGAAGTGATATTCACCTTCAGTTCTTCTAGATTGAAGCGTTGTTCTACGTCTTGGGAAAGAGCGGGGTTACCCGATAGCGTTAACGCTATCAGGGCGATGATTCTTCCAAGCAGTTTTAAACTACCCATGGAAATAACCTCCTTTACACCAGCAATATACGCCTAACTTTTCCCTAAATCTTGTTGAAACTATCCGTGAATCCACGAGAAAAGCTAAGAAACCCCTAGAAACAGGTGATTTATGCCCCTATTTCCTCTCACCTGGTTTTTACTATGCGTATCGGATCAAGTAACGGTAGGCGCTTACATGTGTCGGGTAAACAAAGTGTTCTTAGGATCAATCATTTCCAACTAGAACCAGCGGTGAGCTCTGCTGAGAGCCGATTCGAGATCAAGTGGTTTTGCGAAGGAACAACTCGGCCGAAAAAAGCTTGCAGCGCTTAGGCTGTTTGCTGGGTAAAGGTCAGGCCAACTGGTTGCTCCGGGTTTTCGGGGCTCGCGTCGAGTCTAAGACCGTTTAATCTCCGGCGAAGTCAAAACGTTTACAAGGTTAACGACTGACCATCACCACAAGCTTCTTTGCCCCGCTGGTTGGTTCGTGCCGCATAATAATGTCTGCCTTACCGTCGAGGTTCAGATCCACCACGGACACATAGTCAGGGTCTGTCGGCATAGCCACATCAAAAACAATTGGCGACCTGGCGAACAGTTTATCGTCGCCGGACCCTAGGTAGAGTTCAAGCTGGTCACTGCCCGCTTGTACCAACAGGTCTTCAAGCCCGTCGCCGCTGGCATCCGTGAGCAGCACCGAGGGGTAAAAGAATTCACCGGAGCTTAAATCGAACGTTGCGGTAACCTCGCGTTTCAAATCCGGCTTCCTGGGATAGCCACCGGTTTTCATCTGATAGAAGTTCAGGTCAATCTTCACCGACCCGGTCAGCAGCGCGCCCAGGACTTTACCCAGGCCAATATCCACGGCAGAGATCGCCATATCGATCTGGTCGTCGTTGTTCAAATCGATACTTTCGAGTTCGAATTGATAGCCACTGCTTTCAATGGTTGTGACCGGCTCCTTGGAAAATCCCAGCGCGCCGTCGTAATCGATACCCTGGTAAATCTGGTAGGAAGTTTGTTTGCGAAACACACCCTGACTGCGCACCGAGATCACCATCATATCGGTCAGATCGTCACCATTAAGGTCTTTCAGCTTCACCAGTGCCCGCGATAGATTGTCGGATTGATCGATGTCACGCATGGCAACACTCAGTTCGTCCATGCCGCCAAATTCCAAGGGCACCCCGGTACTAATCCGCAGGGGTGTTGCTGCGAACTGGCCATTATCGAGCTGCGGGAATACATGCAGTTCGTTATCCATCAGTACCGAAATATCAACTTTGCCATCCAGCGTCATATCGCCGAGATGCTTTTGTCGCGGTTGGTACCAGGGGTAATCGTTCAGAGAGACTTCCACGATCGGTGGTGCCGATAAGTTGACGGCTGCCGTGAAGGTGCCGTCAGGACGCTGGGTATGAATCTGAAAACCATTGAATCCTGGCAGTACGAGGTCATCGTGACTGTCACCGTTGATATCAGTAAAAAAATCGAGGTGGGGCACGGAGTCTTTTATTGCAGCGCCGTAGATCGTTGATATCGCGGCGATTGGCGTTGTCTTTCCGGTAACGGGGTCGATTTGATAAGCGCTCGACTGCGTGAACCCAACAACAATGTCCCGCCCCAGACGGCGACCGACATCGACGGCTACGAGATCGCCGGGTAACTCAAAGGCATCTGTCGCTAAAACATACTCACCTGACTGCTGCCGCAGGACGGACATGGTTCGGCGGCTGTCCGCCGTGATGGTGATCAAAACCAGGTCAGCGACATCAGGCTCAGAAAGAAACGCGGCCAGCACCGTTTGCTCGCCGTGGGCATCAGTTTCGATACTGGATACCTGATAACCCACCGCGAAGACGCCGGGTGCTGCCAACATCAGACAGGCTAACATTGCAATTATCGCCAGGGCGCGCTGCGCAAATCCGTGGTTGGCGAGATGGGTGGTTGGCTTCATGAAACGGCTATTCCAATAAATGAATGACGCAGGTTGGGTATCACAACGAAAGGCCAAAACCGGACGATACCCGAGTCCGGACGTGGGCCAGGATGGACAATAACAAATTCGACCTGATCAGGATAAAATGCCCGTCGTTTTTCACTGGGATGCACCCCTCATGCGCCAAAGCCGTCTGTCTATCAAACCGTTGCTTCTTCTCGTCTTGATGGGCACCTGCCTGTGCTCGCTGAATGCAGCCCATGCCAACACGGTAGTGACACTGGAAACCAACCGTGGCACTTTCCAGATCGAGTTGTTTGATGACGAGGCGCCAGTTACCGTCGCCAACTTTTTGGCCTACGTCAACCGGGGTGACTACGACGGGTCTTTCTTTCATCGGGCATTACCTGGGTTTGTCCTTCAGGGTGGTGGATTCAGTTTCAATACGGTCACTGGTAACGCGGATGACATTGAAACAGACCCGCCTATCGTCAATGAATTTGGTCGCTCCAATCTTCGGGGTACGGTTGCCATGGCCAAGTTGTCAGGTGATCCCGATAGCGCAACCAGTCAGTGGTTCGTCAATCTTTCTAATAACAGTAGCAATCTCGACAACCAGAACGGCGGTTTTACGGTCTTCGGGCAGGTCATCGGTAATGGCATGGCAGTCGTTGACGGCATCGTCGGTTTGCCGATCAACGACTTTGGTGGCGCGTTTACTGATGTGCCAACCATAAACTTCAACGGCGAGATCAACGGCGACATCTTCGTCACCATTATTCGCGCGGAAGTCGCCACTGACACCGACGGTGATGGCATCAGTGATTCCGTGGATTCAGACGACGATAACGATGGTGTACTGGACATCGACGACGCCTTCCCGCTGGATGATTCCGAATCCTCAGACTTCGATGTTGATGGTGTCGGTGATAACAGCGATACCGATGATGACAACGATGGCGTGAACGACGCAGAAGATGCCTTCCCGCTGGATGCGACCGAGGTAGCTGACACCGATACGGACGGCACCGGGGATGTCGCTGATACCGATGATGATAACGACAGCATGCCGGATCTGTTTGAAATGGCTAATGGCCTTGATCCACTTTTTGATGATGCAGCCGCAGACCTTGATGGTGACGGTATCTCGAATCTGTTGGAGTTTACGTCGGGTACTGATCCTGACGATGCCACTGATTTTGATAACTGCGTCAACCCGGAAATATCCGGGCCCCTTGCCAGCAGTTCTGCGTTGAGCCTTGAAACCAGAGTCACTTTTGCAAACCCGGGATCGAACGCCAATCAACAAACGCTGCTCCGATTCGTTAACCCCGCTACCAGTGACGTTGCCGTAGAAATTTACGGCATCGATGACACCGGCGAGCCGAGCCGGCTCGGTCCGGTTGACTTCAATCTTGCAGCGGGGGCTTCCGTGCAGATCACCGCACAGGATCTTGAGCTTGGGAACACAGGCAAAGGGCTTGCCGGGCATCTGTGTGATGGCACGGGTAAGTGGCAGCTTGCGGTGCGTTCCTCTGCCGAGATCGAAGTGCTTAACCTGATCCGCACCCCGGACGGCTTCCTGACTAATCTCAGCAGCGATGTGCCCACCAGCGGGGCAGATAATCTTGTCTGGTTTGCAAACCCGGCAAGTAACAGTAATCAGCAGACGTTTCTACGAATCACCAACGCGTCGGCGTCCGCAGGTGCTGTAACTATTAGTGGTGTAGACGATACCGGTGTTGCCTCACCTACGACCCTATCGTTTAATCTTGACGGTTACGCATCGATACAACTCACGGCGCAGGACCTGGAAGCAGGCAATGCAGGTAAAGATTTAAGCGGCAACCTCACCGATGGCACAGGGAAGTGGCAGCTGACCATTGACTCGCCCCTGACGCTCAGCGTCGCCAGTCTGATCCGCACACCAGACGGATTTTTGACCAATCTGAGTGGTGTGGTTGAAAACGACGGCGATGATGAGACGACCCAGATCCCCTTTGTGCTTTCTGCCAATACGACGGATAAGACCACCTTTATCAGAATCATTAATCTGAGTGACCAGGATGGTATCGCCACGATCACAGGTTTTGATGAGCAGGGTAATCCAGCACCCGGCGGCGAGGTGATGATGAGCCTTGCAGCCAATGCGGCGCTGCAGGTGACATCCGCCGATCTCGAAAATGGTAACCAGATCAAAGGCGTCCTGGGCGGGTTGGGTCGTAGCGGTAGCACCTGGCAGCTTGAGCTTGCTTCAGATCTGCCGCTTCGTGTGCAGAACCTTGTGCGAACCCCTGATGGGTTTCTGACCAATCTCAGCCGGCTCGCGCCGGCAGCAGCCAATATTCACGATGTATGGATATTCAATCCTGCGAGCAACACTAATCAGCGTAGCACCCTGCGTATCGTGAACCTCACTAACTCAGCAGGCGAGGTGACGATTACTGCCGTTGACGATAACGGTAATAGTGCTCCCGGCGGCGATATCAGTTTCAACCTGGCCGGACGAACCGCCTATGATCTGACGGCAACTGATCTGGAGCTTGGTAATGCCGAACTCGGGCTTGTTGGTGCACTTGGCGACGGCGCCGGCAAGTGGCAGCTTCGGGTGACGACAACCATGGCCACTAGTGTTCAGAGCCTGCTGGATACCCCCAGCGGCTTTCTAACCAATCTCAGTCAGCCCGTCAGCGGCAGCCCAGCCAGTCTGGAATAATCGCTCAGGCCGGGGCCTATCAGCGGGGCCATCTTCATCATTGTAAGTAAAAATCTACAATTAGAGGCGCCGACCTAACCGTATGGCTAGGTAACAATCGCCGCGGGGTTCCCTATATTTCGCAGTGAGAAAATACTTTGACCGTCCATGGCCGGAAGTTTCATTCGATTATCACTATTCATCACAGGTGTTTGCCTGGTTGTTAGTGTGGCCAATGCACAACCCGGGTTTACCCTGCCGGAGCTGCCTGATGTGCAACACGGTGATATCAACATCACCACAGCGCATCAGAATATGCAGGTTGATCAGTCCAGTCGCTACGGAATCATCGATTGGCAGTCGTTCTCAATAGGCACCGACAACAGCGTACATTTTGATAATGGCTTTGGTTCAACCCTCAATAGAGTTGTTGGGGTTGATGTTTCGCATATCTATGGCAGTTTGACGTCAACCGGTAATGTCTATCTGTTAAACAGCAATGGCATCATCGTGGGTGAGGGCGGCAGTATTCTGACCGGCGGCGACTTTGTTGGTTCTACACTGACACTTTCTAACGATGATTTCCTGAACGGTGGTGGCTTCACCTTTATCGGGGAATCGAATGCCGGCATTACGAACCTTGGGCGAATTTCTTCCACGGGCGGCGATGTTTTCCTTTCTGCTTATTCTATTTCCAACAGCGGTGTCATCGATGCGCCTGCTGGCCGCGTTGGTCTGGCCACCGGTACAGAGATTGACATTCTAACGGATGTTTCATGGGGAAGAGGTGCCTATTCAGTCAAGGTTGGCGAGCGAGGCAATGACATTACCAACGAGGGTAGGATTTCAGGCCTTGTAGCGGAGCTCCGGACCCATAACGGCAACATCTACGCGCTAGCGGGTAACAACGATGGATTGATTCAGGCCACGGGCGTTCATTCCGAAGGCGGTCAGGTTTTTCTAACCGCGGACGAAGGACTTGTGCAGAGTTCGGGCACGATTACGGCGAGCGTGGATGGCGAAGGCGGGCAGATCAATATCGATGCGCTGGTGGTTGAAAATTATGGCGGTCTTCAGGATGTGTCGGGGACGACCGGCGGCACAATTGATATCAATACTGGCGCAATCGTGAGCGATACGGTGATGTTGGCTAACGGCACCGTGGGTGACGGCGGCAACATTTACATTGAGTCGAACGGGGAGACCCTGTTCACATCAGCCGGTCTCATTCAGGCCGATGGCGCCAACGATGGTGGTGAGGTGGCGATTGCTGCCGGCAGCGATCGGTTGATTTTTTCAGGTAGTCTCTCAGCGTCAGGTCAGATGCAGGGTGGTCGAGTTAGCCTGATGGGCAAACATGTCGCGTTGCTCGGCGGTGACATTCGGGCGGATGGTGGACCGCTTGGCGGTGAAATCTATCTTGGTGGTGGCTTTCAGGGTGAGCCGGTCTATTCGGGGCGTGATCAGCCATTTGACGTTAGCAATTCTGTGCGTACCTATGTCAGTGAAACCAGCTTATTGAGCGCCGACGCAGGTTATCTGGGCAAAGGCGGCACCGTTGTTGTCTGGTCCGACGGGGTTACAGAATTTGCAGGCAGCATCTATGCGCGCGGTGGCGTGGAAGGTGGTGACGGTGGCCTTGTTGAAACCTCAGGGTTTGAGGGGCTTGGTGTTTCCGGCACCGTGGATGCTTCTGCAAGTGCGGCTTATGGCAATGATGGTCTGTGGCTGCTGGACCCCACCAACATCACGATCGATGAAGTGGGTGACCCGATTAACGAGCTTCGTACCAATGCAGCAGCACCCGGCGGGTTTCGAGCGAACACCACAGCGACAGATTTTGGTCGGCAGGTAGCAGTGAGCGGGAACACGGTGGTGGTGACCGCGGGCTTTCGAACCTCTGGCAATGTAAACGAAAGCGCGGCGTACGTTTTTGAAGACGGTCAAATTGCCGCCAGGCTGACCCGGGGGCCAACAATATCTGGCTCTCAATTCACGAGTGATGTGTTTGGAGAGTCTGGCGTTGATATCCTTGGCGACATCATCGCGGTTGTTGATACCGGTGATTCCAGAAGTTCAACTCAACTGGGCGCGGTCAGTCTGTTTTATAAAGGCGCGGGTTGGCAAAATGGATCGCTCAGTCAGACGGCCCGATTATTTAACCCCTGGAATATTTGTAGTGCGTGTACGCCTGGGGCGTTTACCAGCTTTGGCCGGGCGGGTGTCGAGCTGTTCGAGGTGAACGATACGATCTATGTCGCCGTGTCAGATTCAAGCTACTCGCACTCTTCGAGTTTGATGAATGCCGGTCAGGTTGCCTACTCGTCAATTAGTCCAACAGGTCAAGCGTCCTTCTTGACCACGGTTCGAGCGAGCACAATACAAGCGAACGCTAGATTTGGGAGCGATTTTGCAGGCGCCAACGATGGCAACCTCTTTGTCACCTATGGCGGCGCAAACCTGACGGCGTTCTCTGTGCTGTCCGGTGCCAGGTCGGAATTCTCGGGGGACTTCTCTGGCCTTATAGGTACCGTCGATGGTGACTTGTACCAGCGGACGAATTTCGGTTTCAGAATCCATGAGTTTACGGATGTTGGCGGCACGCTGACACGAAACCCCGTGGATGTTCATGTCGATATGTTCTATCTGGGAGGCGGTGGTCCTTCGGGGCCAGGCACTACCGGTGGCGCGGTATCGGGGAACACCGTGCTTCTGGCGAATGAGAACATTGATCAGGCGACGGGCTCAAGAGACAGCAGCCTTGGTCAAAACGGCCGTGTTGTGTTTTATGTTGAGCCGGATGCTGGCTGGTCATCTTGTACGCCTACTTTTCCCTGCACTTCCGGGCCTTTCTTCTTCGGTGACGTGGGTGACCGGCTCGGCTCTGCTGTTGATATTGACGGTTCGGTCGCGGTCGTTGGTGCAAGGGGCGGCGCGACACCGGATACTGCAGCCGGCACAGGCAAAGCCTGGATCTATAATCACAGTTCGATTCCAAACTTTGCGAACAGAAACGATTGGAAGGTTAGTGCTTCACCTATCGGACCTGCTGTTGTCGATTTCGGATCGCTGTTTGGCACCGATCCCGGCTCGCTGGAACGCACCAGTCAGGGGGTTGCGATTGATGGCAACACCTATGTTGTAGGCGATCCCGGATGGGGGAATCAACTGGCGGGTAATACCGGGGCGCTTTTTGTTTATGAGAATGGTGCTCTCGCTGCATTGCTTAGTGCACCGTTCAAAAAGTTTTTTTCCCCTTTTTCAAACAAGTTCACCGTTCGACTGGGGTCGCATGTCGATATTGCAGGTGACACCATTGTTGCATCGGATGAAGCGTCAGCACCCAACATCTTGTTTTTCGAGAAGGGCGATGGCTGGAAAAACGGTCATGCAGATAATCTGGTTCGTTCATTAGCGACCGCATCAGCTCCGGTACAGGCGCTTGCCCTGGATGAGGATGCCTTTGCCCTGGTGCAGACTAACGCCGATCCTTTTGGCGGTTTTGTCCGGCTGTTTGAGAAATCTACCAGTTCCTGGGCGAACTCGGTCAATGGTCCATTTGGGGAATTCAGCTTTGTAAACGTTGATAATGGTGGCGGTGCGATCCCGGATAATCGGTTTGGGTTCGATGTTGCACTCGAAGGGGATACGCTGGTCGCCAGTAGGATATTACTTACTGGTGACCGAACCGACGCCGACGTCTATGTTTACGAAAACGTCAACGACAATTGGCTCACCGCGGTAGAAACCATTCTAACGCCTGGCGATGACGCCGTTCATGGGGGCGGTTTTGGTGGCTCATTAGCGCTCTCAGGCGACACGATTGTGGTTGGACACGGTGAGGTTCAATCGATCAACCCGTCAAGTGTGAGTGGGCCTTATACGCGTGGGGCGTTTGTCTACGAAAGAACCGGTGATTGGGCATCTTCTGCAGATCCGGTTGCGATATTGTCTGCCGGCGATGACGTTGCCAATTTTGGTGCTCGCGTGGACATTGACGGCGATCGAATCATTGTCAGTAATAGTCCGCTGTACGGAGCGGGCAATAAGACCTCAATCTTTGTGTTTGAAAAACAGGGTGGTTGGGCAGACGGCATCGCTAACATGGTGGCGGTGTTACGCCGCTCAGATGGTGGTGACGGCACGGCGGTTAATGCCATTGCGATTAGCGGCACAACGATTGTGACTGCCTCCTGTGATAACACCAATGAGAGCAGTAATGTCTCCACCTGTATGGCTTACGAATATCAAGGGCCCTATGACCTGAACAGCCGCCACGCGTTTGGATTTAACGAATCAGACAGTGTGACATTGTCGGCCAACTCACTGGCAGGTTCTTTGTCGGTGGGTACAAACATCACCCTGCAGGCCCACAATGACATCACCGTGCTTTCGGCGGTAACGGTCGATAATCCGGATGGTGACGGTGGTGATCTGACGCTTGAAGCCGGTCGCAGTATTCTGGTTCTGAATGACATCACAACGGATAACGGTGACCTGAATCTCTTCGCCAACGACGCGGACGCAGACCCTGGCAAGCGCAGTGCTGGTGAAGGCGTTGTGGTGCTCGGAAAAGACGCGGCGAATGACGATGCAATCCTGAATTTTGGCACCGGGACCCTGACGATTAACGGGGGTGATCGTTTTGAAAACCGCAGCAGTGCAACGAATCCTTTCCTGTTTGATGCGGCCGGTGGTGGTCGTTTTGTCGTTTACTCCTCACGACCCGACGGACTCGGTGCACCGGATCAGGCGAACCTGGCCAAGGATGTCAGTGTAACTGGCCGGGATTTTCTCTTGTACGGTGCAGATTTTGACCCAGACAGCCCGCGCCCGGCGTCGTTGCCTGCGGGTAGTGGATTTGTCTATACCGTTGAACCTGCGCTGTTGGTGGATGTTGGCGATGCCGCCATTACCTACGGGCAGCAGGCCTCGGCCGCCTTGAGCTTAAGTGGTGCAACAGTGGCCGGCGTTGATCTGGATGCGCAGGGGTTAGCTGATTTTGGGTTTGTTGGCGTTGATCTGTCCAATCTGGTTGATACCGGGCTTGCGGGTAGCGTCGTTACCAGCGCAGCCGGCTTTGCGCATGCCGGTAGCTATATCGGTGGTTTGACAGCGACCCCCAAAGCCATGGTAACAACCGGCGGTGTGTTTGGTTTGGATGTGACGACCGGTTCGGCGGGTGATCTCACGGTCGGCAAAGCGTTGCTGTCCGGCGATGTGGACAACCATACCCGGGAATATGGCACTGCAGATACGTTAACCATCACCTACAGCGGTTTTGTTCCTGGCGATGACGCCGGTGTGCTTGATGTCGCACCGGCGTTGGTGAGCAGCCAATCACTTGATACAGACATTGGTGTGTATGTGGGTGCACTGACCGCCAGCGGTGGTTCAGATAATAACTACGATCTGGTCTTCAGCGCCGGTGACCTGACCATCAATCAGAAACAGTTGTTCGTCACGGGCATTGCCGGCGCAGATAAAGTTTATGACGGTACCAGTGCCGGCGGTTTCGTTGGTACCCCGCTGGTCGATACCCTGGCTGGCGATGATGTCAGCCTGGGCGGTACCTTGTCGGCGACCACGTCTTTCACGGATAAGCATGCAGGCACCGACAAACCGCTTACTGTATCGGGCTTCGTGCTTAATGGTACAGACTCGGGCAACTACAATCTGAACCAGCCGTCGCATCTGACCGCAGATATAGACCCCCTTGAGTTGGTGCTGTCTGGCCTGACGGCGGCGGACCGTGTCTACGATGCAACGACAGCGATTGCTTTGTCCGGGACCGCCACGATTACCCCGCTGGCGGGTGATGTTGTGTCGCTGCTGGGTACGGTTGCTGGAAATTTTGCAGACAAACATGTGGGTGAAAACAAATCTGTTCTGCTGAGTGGCTTAACGCTGGATGGCGCTGATGCTGGCAATTACACCTTGTCGTTGACCAGTTCGTTGGCTGCATCGGTGACGGCGCTTGATCTATTCATCACGGGGATTACCGCGGACGACAAGATCTATGACGCAACCGCTGACGCTGGCTTGTCGGGTGTACCGGTCATCAATGGCCTGGCGGGTGATCTCCTGGCGGTCAGCGGGTCTCCGCTTGCCGTCTTCTCAGACAAGAACGCAGGTACCGGCAAGGCAGTGACTGTCACCGGTTACTCGCTCTCGCTGGCGGACCAAGGGAACTACAATCTGATCCAGCCGACAGGTTTGACGGCGGACATCGACCCGCTGCCGGTTACCGTGACGGGCGTCGCTGGGGATGACCGGGTTTATGATGCAACGACGATAGCGACGCTGAGTGGCGCGCCAGTAGTGGCATCGCTCGGTGATGATGAAGTGTCTGTAGGGGGCATACCTGATGCGAGCTTTGCCAACAAAAATGTAGGTAACGATCTTGCGATTGCAGTGACTGGCTTCACGTTGGTGGGCGTCGATGCGATCAACTACAGCTTGCTGCAACCGGTCGGGCTGACCGGAGATATCACCGCCAGACCGCTGACCGTGTCCGGCTTTGATGTTGATGACAAACAATATGATGCAACTGTCGCCGCGACGGGTTCCGGGTCGCCAGAGATTGGCGGTATTCTGCCAGGCGACAGCGTCACGATTGACGGCAGCGGTTTTAGTTTTGCGTTTGCCGATAAACTGGCCGGCAGCGCGAAAGCGATTGTTATCTCAGGTGTCAGCCTGAGTGGTACTGATGCAAACAACTATGATGCCAGCGCCATTAGCGGGTTTACTGCGGATATTACCCCCGCACCGCTGACAATATCCGGCGTTACCGCGGAAGATAAGCAATACGACGCCACCCTCGCGGCAACCCTATCCGGCGGTGTGCTTGAAGGTGTGATCACTGGGGACACCGTGCAGCTGAATACAACCACTGTCGGTTCCTTTGCTGACAAAAACGCCGGGATCAACAAACCGGTGAGTACTTCAGGTTTTGGTGTGACTGGTGTCGACGCCGGGAACTACATTCTGACGCAGCCGCAAGGACTCCTGGCCGATATCACGCCCGCCCCGCTGAATCTGACAGGCGTGAGCGGCGACCGGATTTATGACGGCACGGTAGACGCACCGCTGACCCACGCGGGCTTTGATGCGGTGTTCGCAGGCGACCTTGTTCAATTGGATGACTCAAGTGTCACCACCGTTTTCGCTGATAAGAACGCGGCGACGGGTAAACCGATTTCTATCAGTGGTTTGTTTGCGCTATCGGGTTCTGATGCAGGTAATTATGAACTGACGCAGCCGAGCAATTTGAGCGGCGACATTACGCCGAAAGGGATCACGGTTGAAGGCCTCACCATTGCCGACAAGGTCTACGATGGCACCACAGCTGGTGAGATATCCGGCACCGGAAACTTTGGTGGCGTTATAGAAGGTGACGATCTGGCGATTGACGTGGGTGTCGTCAATATTACGTTCGCTGACAAAAACGTCGGTGAGGACAAAGCGGTGGCACTGTCCGGGATCACGCTGAGCGGCGCGGATGCAGGCAACTACAACGCTGCGACGCCAACGGGCATAACGGGCACGATCACTGAGAAAGAACTGAATGTGCTGGGCATAGCAGCCGAAGACAAGATCTATGACCGAACGGATGTGGCAACACTGATCGGCGCAGGTACGCTGGACGGGGTTGTTGCTGGTGACGAGGTGATTCTGGATGAGAGCGCCCGCGCCGGGAGTTTTGATAACAAGAACGTCGGTGAAGACAAGACGGTAGACGTAAATGGTTTGTTGGTCAGTGGTGCAGACGCAACTAACTACAACCTTGTAACACCACAGACGACCGCAGATGTGACACCCGCAGAAGTCATCGTTACCGGATTAACCGGCGAGGATCGCGTTTACGATGGGACGGTCACCGCGCCAGTGGGCGGCGAAGCTGTGCTCGATTTCGGGACGCTTGCATCCAGCCCGGTCGTGGATGATGCCGTTTTAGCGGGCGCTGCCACAGGCTCCTTTGCGGATAAAAATGTCGGTACGGACAAAGCGATTGATGTGGGTGGTTTGGAAATCGCAGGGGCCGATAAAGATAACTACAACCTGATCTTGCCGACGACGTTAACGGGCAGTGTCTCGCCGCTCTCGGTGACGGTTACCGGTGTTGCTGCCAACGACAAGGTCTACGACGGGACTGATCTGGCATTTTTAACAGGGACCGGCAGCGTTAATACGCTTGGCGGAGACGCGGTGTCGCTCTCGGGTGGTAACAGCGCGGCTTTCAGTGACAAGAATGTCGGCAGCAACAAAGTTGTGTCGATTACGCCGTTTACGCTCACGGGCGTCGACGCGGCCAACTACCTGTTGATTCAACCCAATAGCCTGAGTGCTTCTATCACACCGGCACCCCTGACGGTCTCGGGCATCATTGCAGATGACAAGCCCTATGACGGCACCACCACTGCGCCTTTAAGTGGCACGCCGATTTTTAACACGCTGGGCAACGACAGTGTCAGCCTTGCGGGTCAGTTGTCGGCAGCGTTTGATACAAAGGACGCAGGTGAGGGTAAAGCCGTAAGTATTGTAGGTATCTCGCTCGCCGGGCCGGACGCTGGCAACTACTTGCTGACAGTGCCTGAACTGCAGGCAAGCATCCTGCCTCTGGATATCTTACTGAGTGGCGTCTTCGCTAATGACAAGGTTTATGACGGCACCAGTGAGGCGACCTTATCGGGAACGCCGAACCTGAACGTGTTGGCCAGCGATGTCGTGACATTTGATGCGGCGACACTCATCGCCGACTTCGCACAGTCGGATGTTGGCGTCGATATTTCCATATCTCTGTCCGGCGATGGCCTTTCTGGTGCGGATGCCGGGAACTATAACCTGGTCTTTCCCTTCGATCTGACGGCGGCCATTACGCCCAGAGAACTCCTTATCGTCGATGCTGCGGGCGTGGATCGCAGCTACGATCAGACCACCAGCGTCGATATTGCAGGGGGTGAACTTGATGCTGTGATTGCCGGTGATGACGTTGTGCTGGCTGGCGCACCCACTGGCCAAACGGATGACCCCAATGCCGGGTCAGATAAGCCAGTCTTGGTCGAGGGTTTTGCGCTAGGCGGTACAGATGCGGGCAACTACACCGTGAGTCAGCCGTTGGATGTCACCGTTGAAATCAGCCCCGCGCCACTTGCTGTTACGGGTATCGAAATCGTTGAAAAGTTTTTTGACGGTACCGCGCAAGCCACGTTCAGTGGCGGGCAGCTGGAAGGATTCTTTACCGGCGATAGTGTCAGTCTGGATAGCAGTAATGCTATCGCGTCGTTCTTTGACGCAACCGTCGGTAACGATAAGCCGGTTGAGGTTGCAGGGCTGTCACTGACCGGCACAGATGCCATTAACTACACCATTGGCGTCGTGACCGTACTGGGTAATATTCTCGCTGAACTTGCTGTCATTACCGATGTGGTGCCCGCCGAGGTGTTGCGTCAATCTGCGGATCAGACGCTGCTGGCAGAACGTGAAGCGTTAACGGAATTTGCGGCTCAGCAAGCGGATACCATCACGCTGGTCGATTTTGAAGCCGTCGCGCCTGAAAACTCGGTGGCCCAACCCGCAATCATTGCGGGTATTCTGGATACGCCGCCGGAACAAATGGATTCAATGACCGAAGCCTATGTTGAGGCCGCCTGGTATGCGCAGGAAGCCAAAAACACCTACGACAACTCGGTTTCTGACTACGGGCGAGAGGCGCGGTTATTCAAATCACTTGGCGTGGCATACAACGATGCCCAACGCGACATTCTGGTTGAAACGGCATTGCTTGATGACCTGCAGGAGGAGGTGACGCGCATTGAGGTGGAATTGACCAAGGTTGATGAGAACATTGCCACCATCAATGAAGCGAAACGTCGAATCGATGAATATCAACAGAAGATCGAAGAGGCGTCTCGCCTTGGTCGTGGAGCCAACGTCGCAGAGTATCAGCAGATCATCGCGGATGCCGAGGCCATTGTTGCTCAGGAAGCGGAGGTGCTCGCGCAGAAAGACAGCCTGAATGCGTTGGCGGCAGACAGTCGTGATCGATTGGCAGCATCGGAGCAGAAGATCGTTGATCTGGTATCTCAATCCGAAGAGCTTCTGGTGCAGATAGACGAAAGCGAAGCGCGCATTGAAAAGGCGCGGAGTGCGGTGGCTGAACTCGAAGAGGGTGCAAAAAGAAGCGCAGAAGAACTCGAGCAAATCAGGAAAGAAGGCGAAGCACTATTCACCACGCGCATGGAGAATCTGGCGGAAGCAAAAGCAGAAGCTGACACCAGACTGGCGGAAACACAGTCCCTGGCGAATTCAGACCTTGCTGTGCGAACGGCTGAAAATCTCTATGAACAGGATTTAGGCGTGATCGAGGCGAAATCAGCAACACGCAAAGCGACGGCTGCAAACGAAGCCTTTTCCGAAGTCGTGAAGAAGTCTCTTGGTGCGGATGGTGTCGCTTTTGCGGAGGCGCTGGCGGCCGAAGCAAACTCGCCGGAGGGATTGCAGCGGACACCGGCGGAAATTAGAGATGGGCTGGTGGCGGCATCCGCGGACCTGCAACAACTTGAACAGAACTACCAGGACTCGGTCAGGCAGCAACAATCTCTAGTAAGAGATCTGGGCGCGGCGATCGAATTCGACCAGGCGCAGACAGCGGAAATAATGGCGGAGGCGAGAAGTCTCGGTATTAACTTAACCTCCCCGGAATGGAACGAATTTGTAGAACAGAAGATGGCAGAAGCAGCGGACCAGTTGCTGCAGTCGATCACTCAGGACATTGGTTTTGACTTAAGTAAGGTACCCGAAGTTGATGTTAACGGTAATCCGATATCTCAACTCGAGAGACTGTCCATAGCCATGGTACAGAGCAAGCTTGAGACCGACCTCGGCGGACCGCTTTCGCTTGATAGTGATGATCCTGTCGGTTCAATGGCCGATGTTTATTTGGATACAGACACCGGTAACCCGGTCACGGATGCGCGCAATCGATACAACCGACGTGTTGCCGATACCGTCCTCGGGGAGTTTGGTCTGACAACGGACGAGGTTGTCGAAGATCCGACTGTTCTACTCGATGAAGCAATAGACAGAGTGCCGACGGATAAAAACAGCGCGATTGATCTGGCAACGGAAACGGCTGCCGCACGCATCAGATTGAGCGGCGTACTGAAGGATTCAGCGATGGCCGAAGCTGAAGAACAAGACCCCACCGGTATTCTGAGGAGCGTCAATGATATCGAACGTTCGGCGGAGCAGGCCTTTGTTGATGAATTCGGTAATACCCCTGAAGAACTGTTGATCGAGGCGATAGAAGAGCGCGCCGAAGACTATAAGAACGCGGAGAATGCCGAGGAATTCCTGGAGCTTTATCTACAAGACACGCAGCCGAAACAGGCACTGATGGCCAAAGATGCGCTGCAACGATTGGCGCAGGGGGACTCGCCGGAAGACGTCATTCAGGACATCAAAGCAGAAATGCTAAGAGACGAGGCCTCTAAAGATCAGCTCGCTCGAGGACTCAAGACAGGCGTTGCTGCCGAGGAAGCGGCGATGGCCCAGGCGGAAAAGGCAGACAAGACCGGTACCGTGAAAGCGATCAACAACGTGAATGCTGCGTTTGACGATGAAGTCGCTGCCGCTCTGGGCGGTACGCCTGAGGACCTTGTGATTGGTGCCATCGAGAACCCGGAACAGGCGGTAGCCCAAATGCTTGATGTAGCAGAAAACTTCACCAGCTTCGAGGGTACGCTGGCCAGCGCCGATAAAGTAGGACAGACAGCGGTTACAGCAGCCGCGCAACAAACGCGCGCAGCGCTGAACGAGCTATCCAAAGCGGCGGACAAGCTGGGTGGCATGGGGCAGGCAGTCAAAGCCGTCGCGGATTTTGGGAGCGATGTGATTGGTGAAGGTTTAAGCGCAATTGGCCTGGGCGGTGATAAAGGACCCAGCGCTGAAGAGGTTGCGTTTATGGAAGCAAGGGAAAATGCACGTCGCGCTGAAGCGGCGGAGAACAGACAAAAAGCTATCAGTGCTTATCTTATGGCCGCGAAGAAAATGGCAGAGGACAAGTACAAACTTGCGGTAGGCATCGAGAACGCCAAACGTCAGGTCACCGGATACGTTGTTACTGCCAAGGCTGCAGCCCAGGCGCAGGAACAGGAGCAGGTTGCGGTCACGGCGGCTAAAACCGCGATATCCGGCTACGTTCAGGGCGAGTTAGAGAATAAGGTCAATGAGGCGGCAACCACGCTTGATCTATTGGGTCAAAAGCCGGAAGAAATGGCACAACAAGCGGCCATGTGGACCACGGGTGGTGGCTAGGGTGAATATCAGATTGCGTCAATCAGGGGTTACCGTCTTCTGCGCCTTCGCCGGGTTGTTTAGCGTGAACGTTCAGGCGCAGGATGCCAGAGTCCAGGGTCCGGAATCTACGGTTGAACAGTATGAAGCCCCGATCGTCGAGCCTGATCTGGATCAGAACTTCATTGATTTCCCCTCTTTGATTCGCGCACCGACGGACCAGGATGGCACCGAGGTGCTCGAGCTTGTGACCGGGATTGAAGTCGAGTTTGTTGAGACGGGCGAGGCCACGTCTGGGGCTGGTTTTGTGACCTTTCGGGGTCGCTCAAAAGCCCAGATCGAGACGCCAGGTATCTATGATGCGATCGCCGAGAAACTGGCGATCCATCGCGAACAGCCCCTGAAACTGGGCGATCTCCGGTTGATTCAGCAGGACGTCACTGATGCATACCGGGCATTGGGTTATCCGCTGATGTCGGTTGTCATTCCGCCGCAGGAAGTGACCGACGGTCGCTTTCGGATTTTGGTGAATGAGTTTCAGCTATCCGATGTATCGATCATATTCGCCGATGGTGCGGGCGGTTTCTCTGCTGATGCCGCCCATTGGAGCAACACGGGGTCGATAGCAGGTGCAATGAAGAAAATTATGGCGGAGCCGGTCTTGAGTCAGGCATCGCTTGATCGAGAAGTGACCTACCTCAACCAGAACCCCTTTCGACAGGTACGGGTTATCTTTGAACCCGGCGAGGAGGTGGGTCAAAGCGCGGCAACGCTTCAGGTCAGCGAGCAGAAACCCTGGAATCTGACGGCGGGCTACAACAACCATGCGACAAAATTGTCCGGAGAAAACAGGTATACCATCGGCGGTTCTTTCGCCAACTTACCGATTGAATCGCACCAGGTATCTTTCAACGTCACCCTCGGTGACAGTCGGGATGAGTTTGAAAACTATTCCCTCAGCTACAGAATGCCAAACCGGCTGGGCCATACCCTGTCTGTTTCTGCGAACTACTCAGACACCGCGTCCAGTAATATCCCTGGCATTCTGTCTGCCAGTACCACGACGCAGTACACGGTCAACTATGCAGTACCGCTAGCCGAGGGGGAGTCCTGGAGCTGGCGGGTCGACACATCCGCGATCCTGAAGCAGTTCGAAAGAGACAGCCTCTTCAATCTTGTGAATGTTGGTGGTGCTGAATTTGATTCGGTGCAATGGGGAGCGAACAGCGTCTTTAACTGGCAGGAAGAGACCGCGACCAATCAGTTCACAGCGAATCTGGTGATCAGTTTTGAAGGTGTGACGGATCGCAACACTGATCAGAATTTTCGGCAGTTCTATAACAGCCTGGCGGGTGAGGCATCGACACAACATCTCGTACTGGGCTATGCCCGGGTGCAACAGCTCGCCCCGCTGTTTGGTGATCGCTGGGACCAATGGTCAACGGAAACCCAGGTTTCTCTTCAGCTGTCAGATCAGGAACTTGCCGGCAGCGACAACTTTGCCATCGGGGGTCCGAATGTTTTTAAGGCCTATCAAGCGAGTGAGGTTGCCGGTGATCAAGGTTGGTACGTGACTCAAACATTGAACGCGCCGCCACTGCAGGCAGAGCAGTTGGGCAAGGCCGGCAATATCGTGAAGAGTCTGGCGATTGGTGCTTTTGTCGAAGCGGGTCAGGGTCGATTCGATAATGGTCGTGAAGATGAGATCTGGGATTTTGGTTTGTCCGTCAGAGCAAGTTTTTCCGGTAACGTGGGTTGTAACCTGTCGTTAGCGGTCGCCGGTGAGGCGACCCTGCGGACGGACCGAAACGATACCCAGGCTTATATCGGGTGCAATATCCAGTACTAGCTTCTAGCCGAAGGGTGAGACGCCGATCCAGCGTACGTGCAACCACATGGCAAAGACCAGATACAGGCCAAGCCCCAGAACAATCACGATCACATCGTTGATGCCGGAAGCCGGCAAGCCGGGGAGCGGCCTTGGCGTGCGACGCTTCAGTGAGATTCGGGTTGCAACCGCCCAGGCCAGAAATGATCCGAACAGTAGAACGTCCGCCACTGTGCCGTTGACCAGCAGGTGCGAAAGCGCCCATAGCTTGATCGCGATTAACTGTGGATGTTTAGTGACCGCAGAAATCTTTCCGGGCAGATAAGAAGCAAAGAACAGGATAAACACAGGTAGCAGCAGGAAAGAGACCAGATGTCGCATCCATCCCGGTGTCGCATACAGAAAAATCGGGTCGAGGCGGGCATCGGCATACCCCCGGATGATCAGCACAAGCCCCGCGAGCGAAGCGATGGTATAGCCGAGTTTCCACGCGATTTCTGATTTCTCGACCATTTGGTTCCGGAAACCCTCGGCGACAATGGAAACCGAATGGATACCGATAAACAGAACAAGTCCAACGATGAGAAGCAACATAGCTCAGCTCTTTGCGAAAGGGGCTTTATCTTAACCGTACCAACGCTGAGCTTCACCCCTCTTGCAGAACGAACGATACAGCGCTGCCGGTCTAAAATTTGTCGGCATTGATGACAAAGTGCGTGGCGACACTGGCGATGTAACCCAGCCCAATCGCCCAACTCCATTTGAGGTGTGCCCAAAAGGTATAGATGCCGCGCGCGGTGCCCATGACAGCGACACCAGCAGCGGAGCCGATAGACAGCAAGGACCCGCCGACCCCTGCAGTGAGCGTTACCAGCAGCCATTGTCCGTCGGACATATCGGGTGACATGGCCAGGACCGCAAACATCACGGGAATGTTATCCAGCACGGCAGACAAGAGCCCAACCAGGACATTGGCAGTTGAAGCACCCAGGTCGACATACAGGAGTTCAGACATCAGGGTCAGATAGCCGAGCGCGCTCAGCCCACCGACACAAAGAATAATGCCGTAGAAAAACATGAGCGTGTCCCATTCGGCCCGCTCCAGTGATCGGAAGATATTGAAGTGTTCTTTGCCTTGCGGGCTTTGATTAGGTGCGCGTTCTGTTATTTCCAGCCTGACTTCATGTTCTCCGACATTGATTTCGGTTTGTCGGGTGATGGCCTTGTTGGCCCGCCGGGCATCTCTGCGTTGCAGGGAGTAACCGTAAAATTTCAGCAAGCCCAGCCCGGTTGTCATGCCGAGCACCGGTGGCAGATGAAAGAAGGTGTGCACGGACACTGCCAGTGTGATGGTTACCAGGAACAGCACGATGATAACCCAGGCCCCGTGACGGAGTTTGAAGCGTGTTTGTTCCACTGGCTCAGGTTGCCCCTTCGGGATAGCGAACATCAGAATGATCGCAGGCACGAGCCAGTTCACTATCGATGGCAGAAACAGGTAGAAGAATTCATGAAAACCCAGCACGCCTTTTTGCCAGACCATCAAGGTCGTGACATCACCAAAGGGGGAAAATGCGCCGCCTGCATTGGCTGCAACGACGATATTGATGCAGGCGATTGAGATAAATTTTGTGTTAGATCCGCCAACCGCACAAACGACCGTTGCCATCAGAAGGGCAGTGGTCAGGTTGTCAGCGATAGGTGAGATGCTGAATGCGAGCAGGCCAGTCACCCAGTAGATCGCACGCAGTGAAAAACCGCGCGTCACCAGCTTGATCCTGAGTAGATTAAAAACGCCCCGTTCTTCCATGGTATTGATGTACGTCATCGCCACCAGCAGGAACAAAAACAATTCAGCGAATTCGAGCAGGTTGTGGCGAAACAATGCCTGCGCAGAATGGTTATCGCCGGTCCCAGCGTAAATCACCGCCACCAGAATCCAGATAAAGCCCGCAGCGACCATCACAGGCTTGGACTTGCGTAAACTCAAACGGTCTTCGGCGATCACCAGGCAATAAGCAGCAACAAAGATCAGCAGGCAGACCAGAGCGAGTGGGTGAGTGATGAAACTGGTTGTATGAATCAAGGGCCGCTGAACTCTGGTTTCACATCATCATGATGGGGTGGTTCTGTTAAGTCCACTATCACCAGGTGCGAGCACCCACACATTTCAGTACGGCTGCCTGATAGTCTTTGCCACGTTCATTCAGGAAATCCAGTGCATGCAGGGAAGTCGGGACAAACCCGAAACCAATCTGGTGTTCCGGATGCCATTGAAAAACAGAGCCACCCAGCCCCATCCAACCCCAGAAACCCTCGCGACCGTGGTTACCTGAGCGGTCCTGATGAGAAGCAATGTTAGGCATCTGATAGTGGTTAATGCCGCCCTGGGAAAAGTGTGTGGTCATCAACATATGTCGGCTGATCGGTTCAGCGTGCATCTGTGACCAGGTCTCGGTGGCCAGATAGTCTGTATTATCCCAATGGCCTTTGGACGCCAGCATTGCGCCGAGTTTTGCCAGGCCGCGCGCCGAAGCATGCGCGTTGGCGGAGGGCGTTTCCCCTTGTCTCAGTACCGGGCTGTTAAACAAGGCGATCAAATCATTAATCGACCGGATGTCGTTGAACACTGGCGGCCGGTCACTGGCGCCGGATTTCCTGGCGCGAGCAATCAGCGGCATGAGGTTCCTGCTGAGATCAAAGACGTTGTGTTTGACTCTTCTGCCGAGGGGCGCCGGTCTGAACGTATGGCGCATGTGCTTCAGGAGCGGCAGCAGTTGAACGGAAGATACCCGCGCCATGTCTTCGCTGGAAAGCCCGATACGAACATCGACAGCCATCGGCTCGAATACCGCCTGCTGCAGGAACTCGCCGATTGTTTTCCCTTCAGGATGTACGCGCCGTACGATCTCGTTGACGATCCAGCCGCGCGTGAGCGCGTGGTACTCGCGGGGTGATGTCTCATCAACAAAGGAGGCGGGGTGGTTGGCGATAAGCGCGCCGAGTTTGTTCGCTTTCAGGTTTTCGCGATGCAGATCTTCCGGTGCAATGCTCTGATTGAAGTTGGCAAGACCGGCTTCATGCCGCATCACGTCAGCGATGGTTGTCCCGGCTTTGCCGCCGCCGCTGAATTCCGGCCAGTACTCGGCAACCCGGGCGTTGTAGTCGATCAGTCCCTGATCGGCGAGTAGTGCCAGCGCCAGGGCTTCCAGGCTTTTGCCGCTGCTGAAGATGTTGACCAGACTGTCTGCATTAAACGCGTCATCCCCGTTTGCTGATGCCCAGAGATCAACCACCTTGTCGTTGCCAACATAGACACAGAGCTGCGCGTTCTCCTCCGCCAGGGTCGACATATTTTCCGTGAACAGCTTTTTGACAGATTCAAACCCCGCACCGACTTCGCCATGTACCTCGACCATCTTGTCCCCCCAAAAATTGGGGTCAGTGTAACCGTTTCCGTGTGCTCAGGCGCCGACGATCAGACCGGCTGCAGGGGTAACTCAAAAGTGAAGCGGGTACCTCGCTCCAGTTCACTACTGACCTGGATAGATGCCTGGTGAAGATCGAGGATTCGCTTGACGATGGCAAGGCCCAGACCTGACCCGAGCTTCTCTGCGGACTCCTGACTGCGCGTGTAGTAGTGTCGCTCAAAGATATGTGGAATATCATGTCTGGCGATACCGCGTCCTGTATCAGCAACCTCTATCCGCGCGCAGTGCGCCATATCATCAACCCTGACTGTCACTGATTGGCCTTTCGGCGTATGTCTGAGCGCATTGTCCAGCAGGTTTTGCAGGACCCGCTGAATCAACGCGATATCTGCTTTGACGAATCCCGTTTCATGGCATGTCTCGACTGACAGCGTTATTCCCTTCTGTTCTGCCTGTAACTGGAAGTCCTGGACGCTATCGTGCACCAGTTCCATGAGCGAGAAAACTTCGGTGTTGAGACTCACCGCGCCAGAATCGAGTTTAGACAACTCAAACAACTCCCCAATCAGATCGTTAAGTCGGCGACTGTGTTTATGGGCGGTTCTCAGATAGGTGTCGCGGTCCTGAATTGATAGCGATGCGCCTTTGATCAGCAAGGTCTCGAGGTAGCCCTGCATGGAGGCCAGCGGTGTTCTTAAATCATGGGAAACGTTTGTGATCAGTTCACGGCGGGTTGCATCCAGGTTTTGTAACGCCTGAAATTGCTGACGATTCTCCGTGGCCATTTCATGGAAGGCTGATGTCAGTTCGTCAATTTCGTCCCTTATCACGTTGGGGGCAGCGAATGAAACGGTCTGTGCCGGATCTTCATTGCGAAAGTCATCCACATAACCTCGAAGCAAAGTAAGGCGTCTGGTCAGCAGAAAGAAGATCAGAATGCCGGCGATGAGAGCAACCGCCAGGCTCGCAATGATACTCAGGGCGCCGACGCTAAGAATGTAGCTCTCCTCGACCATGCGCTGCAAAGATGCATACCGTTCTCCGCCCAGTACCGCATAGAGGTAACCCACAGTGACAGTGCCTTCAACGATGGGTGAAACGGAAAATGTTTTTTTACTACCGGGATTTCTCGGGTCAGTGCCCAGCAACGGGAACGGATGATCACCGGCGAGAAATCGCTTTAGTGGCGTCAGATCGATCACCGGTGCAATCGCAATGTCTGGAGGGAGCGCGTGCGCCAGTATCTTGCCCGCCGCATCGGTCACATAAACCTCGACGGTAGGATTGATTGTCATCATCCTGCTGCCCAACTCGTTGACGGCCTCGCGATTAACCACCCCTGAGACAATCAGTTGTTGCTGGTCGGTGATGTACATCGCGATGTTCTGATTCAATCGCTGCGTCACTTCCTGAGAATAACGATCACTCACCTGGCTTGAGATGGTGACAAGCAGTAACGTCAATACAATGGTGATTGCCAGTAAGCTCGCCGAGAGTTTTGCGTAGAGTGTTTTAGTCATAGGTGTTCACTCGCCTAACTTATAGCCCACACCCCAGACCGTCATAATGTGGCAGGGGGCGGCCGGGTTTTGTTCTATTTTCAAGCGCAGTCGATTGATATGGGAATTCACGGTGTGCTCATAACCTTCGTGGCCATAGCCCCAGACCTGATCCAATAGGTCCGCGCGACTGAAGACCTCGCCAGGGTAACGAGCGAAGTGGTAGAGCAGGTCGAATTCCTTTGCTGTCAGCTGAACAGGCTTGCCACAAACAGATACCTGTCGTTTGCTTCTGCGTATTTCGATCTCGTTGTGTCTAAGCGTCTCGGGTAATGTGCTTTGCGCTGCCTTGTCGGAAGCGTCTGTTCTTGATGCTCGTCTGAGCAGTGCTTTGACGCGCGATAGCAGCGTGACGACACTAAACGGTTTGAACACATAGTCATCGGCACCCATTTCCAGACCCAGTACCTGATCCAGTTCGGTGACCTTGCTGGTGAGCATGATAATGGGTACATAGTTCTCATTCGCACGAATCCTGCGGCAGACCTCAAGTCCATCCAGTCCCGGTAGTCGAATATCCAGCAGCACCAGGTCCCAGGACTGCTCGTGCACCAATTCCAGTGCCTTGAGGCCGTCCTGGCAAAGTTCAACCGTTGAATAGACATCGCCAAAATGGAGTATCAGCAGTGCACCGATATCCGGGTCATCCTCAACGATAAGGATTCGACGGGGTTCAAGCATGGGTGAGGCGAGCTCACCGACTGCAGTGCTGACATCCACTGACATAAATTCACGTTCCCGAAACAACGAAAGACACAGACCCAATAGACCGGAGGTCTGCGTCTTTCGTTTCGTTCTACTCAATTCGGGAAACGGTCACTCGAGCGACAGGGTTGTCCCAACGGTGAATTTCTGCGAGAACAGAGCTCGTCAAGCCGTCATCGATTGTCAGCACACCTGGATGTCCTCGCACCGCGTCTTCGGTGTCATCTCTGGCCGTATTCAAACCTTCTCCGCCATCGGCGGGACCGGGAATCGTTCCGGCCAGTTCTGAATTTGCCTCGGTGCCGGCATCGTAACCAATCGTTGTCACGCTCATGGCATCACCGACTTCCATCGCACCCAGGGCGATACCCCTGGCGGCGGTGATGGCATCGTTGCTGTTGACCAGCATTGTGAAGGCAGAAACATAGGCCATTTCCGCTTCGTCCTCTGCCAATACCATCATCATGGTCTCGGTCGCGCCGGGAGGCAGTGGACCGCCCGCAGAGGCTGTCATCAGCACGGCATCCTGATCTGCCGCTTCCGTCAAAAACTCGGCGTTGTCGCCGCCTTCAGCAAGCAGTTCCAGACCGCTGGATGCAGGCTCGCCGACCACAAAGGCGGTGTAGCCTGCTTCGTGCGCAACCAGAGCAAGGGGTGAGAAGGGCTGGCCGGCAGTGAGGTTCACAACGTTAACCTCAAAGGTTCGAGTCACCGGCTCAGGTGCGGGCGCAGGCGTTGGGGTAACAGGTACCGGATCATTATCGTTGTCGCTACTGCATCCAGCCAGGATGGCACAGAACGCGAATACGCCAAGTGCGGTTTTTGTCGATTTCATGTGCAGCTCCCTAGTTGACCGTAACTGAAACGCGAACCACCGGGTTTAACCAGCGATGGACCGTGGCATCAATATCACTGAGACCGCCACTGTTATCGGTATCACCCAAAACGTTTCGGTGTATGTGGACAAAGCCTTCTGCGCTTGCGTTTATTCCTGAACCGTTCATCCCGGAACTGGCATCAACAGGACCGGGTGCCGGAAAGCCGGGTTCTCCGGGCGCACCGCTGCCACGAACTTCGTCGTTGGCTTCACTGCCAGCGTCGTAAGCGTTCACGTTGAAAGTGTAGGTGCCGGCCTCGGAAGGGATTTCGACAGCGTTGAGGCCCAGAAACCCGTCATTGGTGGGCAGCAGCATGCCAACGATCGAAAGATAGGCGTTGTCTGGCGTTGCGTCTGTGTTCAGCATCGCGGTGGTGCTTTGGCCTGGGCCGAGCAGACCCGCAGCCGGGTTTTCAACCACGACCGCGCCGGTGGGTGTCAGATCGGTAACAAGACCCGAAATATCCCCGCCTTCTGCCATGGCCTGAAGCCCGGCACTGGCGGTAGCGCCGGTGGTAAACAATCGGCTGTCGCCGGGGTGAGCAGCGATAAGCAGGGGCGTAAAATAGACGCCCTGGGTAAGGTTAGTCACGGTCACGCTGAAGTCGGTAGCCATGGCAGAAGTGGAGACCGAAGCACAAAGCAGTGCTGCAGAGATTGATTTGAGGTTCATTTCCTTGGATTTCCTTAGTCAATGGGGTGAACGAAGTCTGACCATCACCGTCTTTGGAAACCTCACGCAAATATCACAATTCCGTAAATTTTCGGTTTGTTTAATATTGATAAAATCGATTGTTTAACTAAATATAATTCGTTTTACAGATCATTAGGGCTGCGCCAAACTGCGCACTCAATTGGAAACAGGACGAAAAAATGAATACGCCAGCAATTAATATTGGTATCGATGCAAGTCAACGAGAAGACATTGCCAGCGGCCTGGCTCGACTCCTGGCAGATTCCTACACGCTCTATCTCAAGACGCACAATTATCACTGGAACGTGACGGGGCCAATGTTCAATACGTTGCACCTGATGTTTGAAACCCAGTACACAGAGCTTGCGACGGCGGTTGATGAGATCGCAGAGCGAATCCGTGCCCTCGGGCACCCGGCACCGGGCAGTTATCGCGCCTATGCAGCGTTGACGGTTATTCCTGAGGACGAAGATGAGGCCGATGCCGAAACCATGATTCGGCGCCTGGTCGAAGGCCATGAGGCGGTAGCGAGAACCGCGCGGGAGATATACCCGATAGCGGACGCCGCCAGTGACGAACCCACGGCTGACCTTTTGACGCAGCGGCTGCAGGTGCATGAAAAAACTGCCTGGATGCTGCGTAGTATGCTGGACGCATGACCGGGGCGTACCCCGGTTAACCGGCCTCGACCAGGGGAGCAAGCATCGATAGGTCCAGAGACCTGACAATGGTATGTTGCACGCTCAGGTCATGGACGACGAAGTGTCCTTGACGAAGTTACCAGTGGTTTAAGTCAGAGGCATCAGCAATGGCGACGGAGGCATATAAGCGGGCAATCGCCAGGCTTAATGTTGGCGGGGTGCTACTACTCGATGGCGGCGTCTCAACGGAACTGCAGCGCCGCGACGTTCCGATGGCCGACGAGGTCTGGTCCGGCAGGGTTTCTCTTGATCACTGGCAGGTGGTCGTCGATATGCATCGGGCTTACATCGATGCCGGCGCCGACATCATTACCACCAACACCTACGCTTCTTCCCGATTAATGTTGGGTCCGGCAGGACTGGCATCGAAGGTTGAAGAAATCAATCAGAGGAGCATCGACGCGGCGCTGACCGCGCGAGCGCAGTCAGGTGCCGGCGATGTGCTTATCGCAGGTTCACTTTCTCATGCGATACCGCTGCAGATACGCAGCGGCTCGGCACCCGTTGAGGACGATCTGAGTGATGCCGAACTGGAAGATGCCTTTAGTGAAATGGTCTCGTTGTTTTCTGCAGGTGGCGTTGATGTCATCCTGCTTGAGATGATGTCGAAACCCAATCGCATGGCGGCGGTGTTCAAGGCCGTAGCAGCGAACGATCTACCTGTATGGTGCGGGCTTTCTGTCAGGCAAGGTAGGCAAGGGCATCTGGTGGCGACCCATGACGCGCGGGTGCCGTTTAGCCAAAATGTTGCGGCTGCGGCAGCACAGAATTTTGATGTGTGGGGGGTGATGCACACATCCGCTGAGATCATCGATCAGTCTCTCGATGCGCTTCGTGAAACGAAACCCGGCGTCCTGATGGCGTATCCAGATTCGGGTTACATCGAAATGCCTAACTGGCAGTTTGTGGACATCATGACGCCCGAGCATTTTGCGCAGTTCGCAGAGGCCTGGATGGCGTCAGGGGTGCAAATCTTTGGCGGCTGCTGCGGATTGGGGCCAGAGCACATCGCGGCTATCGCCCATTTGAAGCGTTAGCGGTGACTGGCTTCATCAGCCTTTAGCAATATAGGAAGCGCACCTACGAAGGTTGCTTGGGCTTTTTTTGTGATGCAGAGGTCTGATTGTCCAACGCTGCGTAAGCATGCAGCTCACCCACATCCAGTACCGGTGATGCATCGAGCTCTTCGGCATCCATCATATAGGCAATGTGCTGTAGCGCGGCGATCAGGCCGCTGCGTTGCCAGTCAGGTAACTTGCGAAACTCTCGGAGGAAACCCGCCTGTAGCAGTTCCGGTGCGTCACTCAGCCGGCTTTCACCTTCCTGAGTCAGTGTAATGCTGACCTGACGCTTATCCTGCAGGTTTTTCCGGCGCTCAATCAGCCCGTTTCTGTCCAGCCGATCCAGCAGACTTGTCACGGTAGCCTGTGAAAGCACAACTTCGCGCGCGATGGCACTGGGTGAGGGGTTACCCAGTTTGTGAATGGCATCCATGACCAGAAGTTGTGAGGTCGTTAGTCCCGCCTGCTTTTCCAGCTTTTTCGATTGCAGATCAATCGCGCGGGTTATCCGGCGAAGTGATATCAAAACGTCGTCGTAGTCTCTCATCGCAAGATTTCCTTCAGCGGCCCGAGATTGGCCTCAAAATTTCGCCATTGTTCCAGCGCATCCGTAAAAATGGGCTGCCTGACCTGTTCCGAGCTTGGTGTTCGGACGTCGCGTTCAGTTTCATGGTAGCGGACACAGGATGCTTCAAAGGGTACGCCGCAGAAGTCCAGCATTCGCCTCACCTGCCCTTCAAGGTCTGCCACAACATCTTCGTGTTGCACCTTCAAGACGAAACCGGGTAGCACATTATCCCAGTGATTCATCAGCTGGACATAATCCCGGTAGTAGGCGCCAATGTCACCGAGTGAGTAGCTAAACTCCTGGCCCTCCGCGAAGAGCTGCTTGTAGCCACTGAAGCAGCATGACATCGGTTCACGCCTGGCATCGATGATTTTTGCGTTGGGTAGAATCAGCCGGATCAACCCGATGTGTCTGAAGTTGTTTGGCATCTTGTCGATAAAAAACGGCGCACCCCTTCTGTGAATCCGAGTGTCGTCGATGTACTCCTGGCCTAAAGCGCGTAACTGTTCTGCCGGTAGTTCCTGAAGGATTGATGGATAGCCGCTTTTTGTTTGCTGCCCCTGCCGGCGAAGCTTGTGTGCCAGCGAGATAATGTTGGGCAGTTCCATGGTGCCATCAATCTGGCTGTGTGACGCCAGAATCTGTTCAAGCAGCGTGGAACCTGCGCGCGGTAGGCCAACGATAAAGATAGGGTCCGGGTCTGAACATCCAGCGTCACCTTTGACCTTAAACAGTTCGGTGTTGCAGACGCGAGCCTGGTCTGCCATCTCCTGAGTCACCTGCTGTGAATCATAGCGACAGTGTATTTTCTTCAGGCTATTACCCTTTTCGTAGAACTCAAATGCTCGAACGTAGTCACCGCGATCCTCGAAAGCTTTACCGAGTGCAAAGTCCAGATAGATACGATCCATAAAAGTCAGGTCGCGGCTATCTTCCAGAGACAACATGTTTTCTATATCGGAATCGGAGAACCGGTATACCTTCAGGTTGGCGAGGGCGTAGTAGGCCTCACCATGCAGCGGGTCAACACTAATGGCCTGTTGAAAAGAAGTCACGGCGTCATCGTAGTCACCGTGGGTTTTCAGCGCATGCCCACGCGAGGTCAGGGTGACTGGATCTTTTGGCTTCTTTTGAAGTATCTGATCGAATTGTGTGACCGCGCCTGCATAGTCGCCGGTCTGCATGGCGCTGATCGCAAACAGGGACTGAAATTGCAGATTATTGGGTGCCTTTTCCATCAGAATTTGTGATTCACTGACCGCTTTATCGAATCGCTGCCGTTTCCTCAGTGCCTGAATATAGTCAACTCGCGCCCCCAGGTTGTCAGGCTGGAAGGCGACCGCACTTTCCAGCAGGAATTCTGCATCATCGAGCACGCCAAGCTTCAGACCGATGTCTGCCAGCAATCGCATGGCCTCGACATGGTGGGGTGTTTTTTTAAGAAAGGCCCGGCAGACATCCTCGGCTTTCAGCAGTTTGCCCTGAGAAATCAGATCGCGAGCGGCGAGCAATGGTTTGGGTAAGTTCTGCAGAAACGTCAGCTGTGCATAGGCCTGATTCGCTTCTTCCTGATTGACGGCTTCGCCGTTGGGCGTCTCACCAAGTAACTGCACCAGGGCTTTCCAACTGGCGACGAGCGCCGGGTTGAAGCGTGTCGCCAGTCGAAACGCGCGCAGTGCCTGCTGCGAATCTTTCATGGCGAGATAGGTGTGGCCTTCTTCCTGGTAAGCGCGGCCGTGTTCGGGAACCTGGCTTTGCAGGATCGCTAGCGTCTGCAGCGCATCCTCGTAACGTCGCAGATATCGATAACAGACCGCTTCCATGTAAAGTGCTTCGCTGTTATCCGGCAACTCGCCTTCATGCTCAGCCAATTCGGCAAGCGCGGCCGGGTACTGTTTGGCAACGATCAGCGCTTGGACTGATTTTAGAAATTCATCAACGTCATGCGGTTGCAAGTGTGTTCTCCAAAACGAAATGCGCCCCTGAACGGGGCGCAAATCACAGTTAACAACAACCTTGTATCAGGGGTTGAAGTGGTACGTCATACGAAGACCCCAGGTTCTGGGTCGGGCATAGACGACACGTTCAACATCAAAGACAAAGCTGCCGGACATCTCGGCCTGCTCGTTCGTAATATTGTCGATATAAAGCTCTGCCGTCCAGTCATCAGAAGACACACCGGTGGTGAGACCACCCATGACCCAGCTATCGAGTTCCATGCGGTTGATGGTGACAATGTCGGTATATGACTTACCGGAAAAGGTCATATGTGGCATGAAGTGCGCCATCAAACCTGAGCCCACACCCCATTCGTACCGGGCACGGATGTTACCCTGGTATTCTGGTGCAAAGGCAAGTTCGTCACCTTCCCGAACATCATTGGTTGGGGTCAGTACCTCGGTGATCTCACTGTCCAGTAATGAGAAAGCCGCTGAAATCGTCAGACCTTCAACATTAGGTAACCAGACCAGGTCACCTTCGATACCCATGACTTCAGCATCTGCTGCGTTGTCAGAGAAAAACAGGTTCGAGATGCTCGGGTCGAAAATTGTCGTCTGCAGCTTTTCAATCTCGAGGAAGAAGATGCTGCCGTTAAACCGCAGTGAATTATTGAGGTAGGAGGACTTCCAACCAAACTCGTAGTTGGTCATGTCATCCGTTTGTAGCTCAAAGGGTACCGTGAAGCCATTGGCGCCAATGGCACCACCGGGACGGTTAAGCAGGCCAGGGCGAAAGCCTTCAGAGAAGGTGGCGTAGTACATTTGATCGCCATTCGGACGCCAGCTCATTGTTGCTTTGACAATCGTGCCATCGGCCTCAGCGCTATCGGGTGCTCGGGTTGAGTTCACGATACCCTGAATTTCACCATTGCTGATTGCGTTCGGCGCGGTGATGCCCAATTGACCGCGACCATAGCTGTAGGGGTCGGCCGCGGCGATGATGGCGGAAATCTCCTCAAAAGTTTGATCCGCCGTGAAGGTCAAACCACCGCCAGAGGTACAGTCACCAATAAAGGTAAAGCTGCCGTCTCCGTCATAAAGGTCTGAGATGTTGGTACCAAACCGGTTGCGGTCTGTGCCGTTACCGCCAGCGTTACAGAACTGGCCATTGGCGCCACCTTCGAAGTCGACCTCAATGTCATACCAACGGGCACCAACTGTCATACTTAGCTGATCGCTGAAGTCGAAGCTGAATTCACCGAACACGCCCATTTGCTCGTCGGTTCGACGGATATCATTCCGGAAGATGACATCCCCCGGGAAAGGTCCTGCGTCTGAGTTGTAAGCGCCGGGGCCTTCGCCGTTAGCGCCAAAGGGGAATCCTGGATTCCAACCGGTGCCGCCGCCAAAACCCGGGAAGCCGGAGATTGCGGTCGCGCCAGGGTAGGTAAAATCATTACGTTCTGTGAGTTCCAGGTCACTATAGAAACCGCCTGCGGTGACACGCCAGCGTTTGTCCGGATCGGTTGCGATGCGGAGTTCATGGGTCTGAACTTCGGTTTCGGTGACGCTGCGAACAAACGTATTTGGCGCCTGGCACGTACCCTCGGGCAGGTTGTTGGTGTAGCCCAGGGCTGGGTCTTCCGAGTAGTTGTACTCGGGGTAAGACACGCTGCTGTCGCAAATGTAGTAGGGCAGGTACTGGCCGACAAACATGTAATCGGTGTAATCAACGGTCTGGTTGGTTTCACGATCAGTGAAAGCACCGGTGTAAACAACTTCCAGTTCACCCAGACGGCCAGTCAGTGTCCAGTTGTAGTTTTGGAATTGATCTTCAACGTCGTCCTCATGGAAACGCTCAATCTCGTAGTCGCCAAGATCAGGGTCGGCGAAGAAAACGCCTTCTGTGTCCAGATCCTGTTGCGCAAAACCGACCAGCAGATTCCAGTCGTCATTAATGTTCCAGCTAACGCTGACTCGGCCGCCACTGTAGGTTGTGTCGTTGAAATCCTCTTCTACCAGGGCAGAGTTGTCGGCCGTCAGGAAAACAACATTGGAAAGGTCCGGGTCTCGGGCGCCCCGGTTGAACGTGTCGCCCTGAGCCGCAGCCAGTGCAGCACCAGAAGCACTTTGGAAACCTGCGCGACGCGATGAAACAGGCTCACCGTTGCGTCTAATGGTTCCCGCTTCACGGAAGCGCGCGGATTCTCGGAGGTCTCGTGTACCCCGAACATTATCAATGTAGCCGCCCTTGTTATCGACATAGACCACACCGCGTGCGGTGATTGTGTCAGTGATGGGGGCGTTAAACATGGCTTCGACGTTGTTGCTCATCTCGCCGTCTTCTGTCCAGGCTGTGCCGAACTTCACCTTACCGTAGGTGCCGGAATCGTCCGGTTTGTTGGTAATCAGTCGCACGGTACCGGCTTGTGAGCTGGCGCCGAACAGGGTGCCCTGGGGACCTGAGAGTGTTTCAATTCGCGCAAGGTCTGCTGTGTAGACATCCAGATTTCTGCCTGGTTGTGCCAGGGGTTGCTCGTCGAGATAAAACGCGACGTTAGGTGCAAGCCCGGCAACGCCGGCGGTCGTGAGGTTTGGTGTGGTTGATGCAACGCCGCGAATATAAATGGTGTTCTGGCCTGGCCCACTGCCGCCTGCGGTAACACCTGGCAGCAATAGCATGTAGTCATCAAAATTTGAGACACCTATCTGTTCGAGGGTTTCCTCGCTCAGTGCTGTCACAGAAACAGCGACATCCTGCAGTGGTTGAGCGCGTTTAGTCGCGGTGACGACGATTTCTTCGATCTCTGCCGCATGTAGCTGCGACGCGCCCATAGCCGTGACGGCTGCGACGACTGCGATATGCAGGCGTTTTTTCTTGAACATAATTCCCCCCGGGATTGGTTCGAACTGAAAAACTGTTTTGAATTGGAAAGATGCGTATTGTAGAACACTAAGCATATATATGCACTTTTGTGCTCGTATACTGGACTTTAAGGGCTTTTTTGGAGAGATAAACGTTTAGGTTTCAAAGTAAAATATCTATCCACTTGAAACTTCGTTTAGCCTCGCAGACGGTGTCAGACGGCCTGCGCTTTAATTCTGCGCCTGAGTCTGCGCCTGAGTCTGCGCCAGAGATAAAGGTTGATCGCAGAGAACAGAAGGCACCCTGAGAAAAAGAGCGAGAAGATCACCGCATATGCAAATGTCTCTGGTTTAAAGCTCAAGTGGGTCACCGCTTCACCCGCAGGGATGCTGAGTTGTAAAAGCCCCCCGTGCGCCTGAAGGTCTGTATCTCGGACCAGCGCACCGATGCCCCTTTCAACAAACCAGTCGGGATGGTCGTTTTGATTAATCAGAATTCGCGCGTCTTTGCTGGTGATAACAGAAGTGATCACAATACGATTTGGCAGAAGGCGCGCCTCGACCCGACCTGAACCTGAAACAATGCGCGCGAGCGGTGTATCGACGCTTGCGCTGTTGTTTAACTGGATAGGGTCATAACAGTTAAGCATGCCCAGATTGTTGGCGACGCCACTAAACATGACGCCGGGTCTCAAATTGAGCGATTCGAACGGCTGGGTATGGTCGATTGTCTCGAAACTCGGTTGATGATCGCTGAAACCCCACAGGAACAATGGCTGATGAGCCCGGCTGAGATCGAATACCAGTAACGCCAGTAGTATTCCCGCTAGTCCGGATGCCAGCCACGCAGGTTTTCTGTGCCTGGTCAGGTGTTGCTGAATCCGCGCGATCATATGGTGGCTGGCGATGATCGCCAGGAACGCCAGAGAAAGCAGCAGAAAAGAGACGAATTTGAAGGGCGCCCGAATTTGATCAAAAACCGGCAGCGTGTGCATGAGAGCCCAGGGCGACCAGGCTGATAAGTGCCCCAGCATCAAAGTAAAACTCAGCAGCATAGCGATGAGCCAGACGTACTTGTCCGGGTCCCGGGCAAAGATAAAAAAGTAAGCTGATAGCAGTAGGGGTACAGCGCCAACATAGGCCATATACCCCAGTCGATGCATGTCGACCCGCGCAATAAACGCGTTGGTGTATATCCCTTTCAAGTCAGGATTAATAAACGCCCGAATCGCATCAATGAAACCGATGAATTCTTTATCGGGGACCTGACGGGGAAAGTGTTGCAATAGCTCAAAAACGGGTAGCAGTCTTGGTAATGCCAGGCCGACGCCAATTACGGTCCAGATGATTAGTGCCAGAGCGGGGGCCCCATCTCGGCGGTGAACGGCGATGCCAAGCGCAAGCAGCCCCAAAAACAGGTAGTTGTAAATGAAAACGTGGAAGCCATCCTGATAGAGCACAAAGACGAACAGCAGCGTGCCCATGATCAGGACGCCGGGTGAGGGTTTGGAGATTTTCCAGCCTTTCTCCTGATCGCCTGTATCGGTTGCATACAGGAGCGCCACAAAAATCGGCAGCAGAAGGAGTGGGTAGTAGGTTGTTTGCCCATGCAGGACTCTGGTGGCAACAAATCCATTGCCTATCCAGATCATGAATCCAAACAAACCGTACCACCCAGGAATCTTTTTAAGGTGGCAAAAGTAAAAAAAACCAATCAGGCAAAGCAGCCCATGAATGACCAGCTCTATTTTGAACTGTGCCACCGGACCACTCATCAGACCGAGAAAGTTCAGCGGTGACAGTGCGCCTGACTGCGGGTTCGCCAATCCGGGAACGCCCCCACACATGTGGTGAAACCAATGCAGCACCTCGCCGCTTCGTAGCGCGTCATTAACCGCCAGCTGCCAGGATAGGAAATAGTCGTGATCAACGATCCCGAACGCCCCCGGTACAACCAGGAACGGGCCGTAAAACACGATGAACAAGGCAATACCCACCGCAAAGCCAGTGCCGTTTGCGATTCGTGTCTTATCCCACGTCAGGTCTGGCATTCATGCCCTGTCTACATCAAGAATCAAGTTGATCAGAAGACCCACTCTACCATCCAACCGGCCTGTTCAGACTTCATCTCGACCGAAGCGGAGAGATCCTCATCTCGACCGTAGCGGAGAGACCTTGATCCCCGAAACACCAGTTCACTCCCTTATCCGACACCTATCCAAACGGTTAGTTAGCACACATACGACTTCTCGTATAATGAAATGATCATTTCCTGGATACGATGACAAAACTGTGAATTCTTGTCCGTCGTTCGAGCAGTTCAATTTATGACAGCACCGTCGACAAGCCCCGTATCTATTGACGCGCTGCGACTGGAGCAGGCGCGTCGTCTGCAGCAGACAGTAGTCTCATCTTGCGTGACAGTCGAGATCGTTATCCTCTCGCTGTCCCCAATGTTTGTTGTCAACGGCCAGCCGATGCTGGCACTAGGCTGGATTGTCGGCTCTTCTCTGATGGTTGCCATGGTCTTCGCTTATTCCCGACTAATTTTTCGCGAGGAAATTAACGCGTCGAGCTGTCAACGTTATCTGCGAGGTCACATCGTCATTTCCGCGACCACCGGCATGGTCTGGAGTGGTTTTTCGATTTACCAACTCGATGAGGGCTCTCTGCTCAGCATGTACATCGCAACCATCATTCCAATGTCGATCACATTGGGCGGCATGTTTCCCAGTTCAGCCTATCGTTCGACCTATATTGCGATTCTGAGTACCTGCGTATTGCCGGTGGGTTGCTACTGGTTTATTACCATGACGCCGCCATCGAATTTTTATGCCATCGGTTTCCTGGTTTACTACGTGTTTGGGTTGATCGCGAGTGCCAGAGCCGAGCTGAACATGCGCGATATTGTGCTTGGCAATAACATGCAGACGTTGAACGCGAAGCTGCAGGAGCAAAACGCCAACATCGCAAAGGCGAGTTCGGAGCGATCTGAATTCATGCTGGCAACCGTACACGACTTTTCCCAGCCTATTCACGCGCAGGGTTACTTCATTCACGCGCTGCGCGATCTTTTAACAACTGATCGACAACTGGAACTTCTGGACAAAATAGAAGCGAGCTGGCAAAGCCAGGGAGACCTCTTGCAGGGCATCGCAGACATCACGCGTATTGATAGCGGTTTGATCGGGCCGAAAGCCAGTACCTTTGATGCGCACCATCTGCTGACAACGGTCGCTGAGGAGTTTCGAGAGGACGCACAGCGTGGCGGGATCACGTTGAACATTAATGTTCAGTCGTTACGGGTGCACACGGACCCCTCCTTGTTAAAGAGAATTGTGCGCAACTTATTGTCCAATGCGATTCGCAACACACCGCCACACGAGACCGTAACGCTAGCGACAGATACGGAAGGCACGCAACACCTCATCCGCGTTATCGATACGGGTGTTGGTATCGCGGAGGACGATCAACGCCGTATCTTTGATGAATATGTCCAGTTAACCACACTCCGGTCCGATCAATTAGGCCTGGGTCTGGGCTTGTCGATTGTCAGGCGGCTCACTGAATTGCTGGACATTGACCTGAGTCTTGAATCCGAACTGGGCGTGGGTTCAGCCTTCACTTTGTCCATGGACTTTGCTGAAGATGCTGTCGATTCATTGTCCGATGTTACCGAATCTGTTGTTAGTTCCGAGGCTCGTATTCTTCTGGTGGATGACGAAGAAGCGATTACCAGCAGTATGGCGACGTTGATGAGTAGCTGGGGTTGTCGCGTGGTTACCGCACATTCCTTCGATGAAGCGTTACAGGTGATGATAAATCTTGAGGCGCCGCCGACACTGTTGATTGTCGATAATCGGCTCTCACATCAGGATAGCGGGTTGGCCTTGATCGACGCTTTGAGAGACGAAGTAAACGACGCGGTGCCTGCCATTATTATGACGGCAGATCTGCACGGCCTGGAAACCATGGAAGAGCGCACGGATGTACGACTCATGATCAAGCCCGTCAACCCGGGAGACCTGCGTCAGATTGTGTTGGGGGAAAAGACATTATGAAGCCATTCAATATTCTGCTCGTAGATGACCATCCTCTGGTTACCGACGGGTTGACCTCTGCTCTGAGAGCGACTGGCTTCGTCCGTCAGGTGGGCACGCTACCCCAGATCAAGGCGGTACATTCTGTTGCTGGCGCTGTTTCGCTACTTGATCAGGCGGAGAGGTTCGACTTGATCCTGTTGGATATTTCAATGCCGGAGCAAACCGGGTTCGATCTGCTGGCGACAATAAGGCAGCGAGCGTTTAAAAGTTTGACCATGGTTCTCTCAGCTTCTGACGATGTGACTGATATGCAGCGGGCCTATGATCTTGGCGCAAACGGCTTTGTTCGAAAATTTGAACCAGCAGAAGATATGCTGAAAAAAATCCTGGCCGTAGTAAACGGTGAAGAGTGTTTCCCAGAGGCTTTTTATGATCATTTGAATGACCCTTCTGAGCAAAAGCGGCTGACGCCACGTCAGTCCGAAGTTTTGCAACTGATGGCTGCCGGATATTCCAACAAGCGAATTTCGTCTGAGTTACGAATCGCTGAAGCCACCGTGAAATTTCATATTAGCGAAATCTTCCGGCTACTCCAGGTGCACAACAGGACTCTGTGTGTCCGCGAAGCTGTGCGGCACGGACTTATCCGGGAGGATACTGAAACAAAGACCGAGCAACCCTAACCATCCAGTTCCAGCCCGAGCACCATCCACCCCTCATCTCGACCGAAGCGGAGAGATCTCACCCCATCAAATACAGATACTCCTCCTGCACTATCTTCCCACCGGCAACCGTATAGATTCCAACCTCTTCCATCTGCCCGCGATCCCCGCCCTGAGGCGTCGTATCCATATTGTGACGCACGACAAACTGGTCATCCCGATGTCCGCAGTAGGGTCCGGTAGCAACGCTGCCATGTACTTCGTTGTTGTCGTACCACCAGGTGTGTTTGCCTTTGACCGCGTCGAGGCCCGCCATTTGTTGCGGCATGTTTTCATCACCCTGCCCCTCAATACTTACGATCTTCTCGTCGTAGTACTCAAGCACGAAGGCGTGTTCAGCATCGCGGCCTTTATTCACCGCTGCGACCATTTTTTGTCCAATTTCCATTGCATTCATCGTGTTAGCCTCTCGATTCGATCAGTGGCTTTGGAGCTTATCAGACCGCTGGTGACAGCCTTGTGTCAGTAGACGGTCCGTAGAAGTGACCAGATCAATGTCTCCGATTTCTGTGCCAACGGGGAAGGAATCGTTGACCGCGGAAACCAGACGCTAGTGGCCGTCAGATGGTCCCCAGATTTGCTCGAGGCGTTTGTCACGGCCACAACCAGCGCGGTAAAAACGGTAGCGTAAAGGGTTCTTAAGATAGTAATCCTGGTGATAGGCCTCTACCGGCCAGAAGTCAGCGGCTGGCAGTATTTCAGTGACCACTTCTGATGCTGGGAACTGCGCTATCACCTCAGAACGGGTTTCCTGCGCCAGTATCCGCTGCTGATCGTCAGCAACAAAAATTGCGCTCTGGTAGCTGTGACCTCGATCACAGAACTGCCCGCCGCCGTCAAATGGATCAATGTTGCGCCAGTAAATATCGAGCAGCGCCCGGTAAGAAATCACGGCGGGATCAAAGGTCACGGCGACTGCCTCAAAGTGCCCCGAATGGTTGCCGCTGTAGGTTGGGTTTTTCATTGTGCCGCCGGTGAACCCGGAAACCGCGTCCATAACGCCAGGGACCTCCTGGTAAGCTGCTTCGACACACCAGAAGCAGCCCCCGGCGAAAACGGCGGTAGAAGTCTGTGCTGACAGTGGATTGGAAACGGATAGTACGAGCAGTAGAAAAAACAAACGCATCAGAAAGTCCCTTTAATAACCATTTGGACCATTGGCAATCAAGATTGTTACACCACGTCAGGATAATAATCAGCAACAGGATAGCTGGCGTTTTTGAGCTTGTTGGCAGCATAGCTGGTTACGCGCTGCCTGACCTCTGCATTCACATCATCGCCACGATTAGAGGAGCCCTTCACGAAGTAGCTTTCATCGCCGGTATCAAACGGGGTTGGCGGCGACATTTCAAAGTAGTGATCATGGGTTTTCATGTACTGATAGCTGGATTTTTCCACGGCGTTTTCTAGTTGTGCTTCGGTCAATGCAATCTCCAGAAAATCCGCGATCTGCTGGATGTGCTGCTCGGGTTCCGCCAGCAATAACTCATAGTGAACGAACAAGACGTTGTCTCTTTCTGTGCTCCATCGCCACCAGCCGTCCGCATGGTCGGACCAGGACCCCCACCACATATCCTCGCTGCAGAACCAGTCTTCAAAGTTGTCTCGTTGAGGTGCCATAGGACCCATTAACTTGTTCACAAAATCGATTGAACTGGCAAGGCAGGCAGCAGGATGACGGACGACATAGATGTATTTAGCTGCCTTGCTGTAAGGGCATAAATTGGTACCAAGGTGCGTTTTGATAATCCGATGACCCGCGACCAGTGGTGCGTCTGGCAGGCTGACAGAGCCGGTTGATTCAATCCAGGGTGACATGGCATAGAGGTGCCGATGTCCCTCATCCGAGTATTCACCTTCACCCCGGGTTAACACCTGATAAACAATCTGTTGCATCCAGGTTGTGCCGCATTTCATTTGCGTCGCCACAAAGATGTCGTTAGCGACAGGTTCATAGTCGCGCGCAAAAGCCATGGTCCTTGGCGGGCACACTATTGGCACCTTGGTACCCTCGAAATCTATGACGGGCGAACGCATGCCCAGTTTTGTCAGTGGTACAGCCAGAAGTCGCATCCAGCGGGCCTTTTTTTGGATGCTTGCACGAAGCTGTCGACGACCCTCCAGAGTGAGGTTGTAAAAAGCATCGCCTGCGGTCTGCTTGCCGATCTTGCTGAGCGTCAGGAAAAACCAGCCATAAGCGGCCAAAACAATGCCCAGTGCAAGCAGAAAAATGTAGGCGAATATCATTGTGACTCTCGGTCTTTGTTTTGCCGAGTGTACCAAATCGCGTGTGAGGGCGATGTCCTAAAGGCTGTTCATAGTCAGTCTGATAGTTGATGATGTTTTAAAAACTAATAAGGGAGCCCACCGCCATGGATACTACTGCCACTGATCACCTGTTAACGACAACGCGCGCTGTAAGAAAGCGCCTGGATCTGGAACGCCCGGTTGAGCGCTCGGTCATCGAGGATTGCCTGCGTATTGCTATTCAGGCGCCGACCGGGGGCAACTCCCAGCAGTGGCGCTGGGTTGTTGTGACCGACGATGACAAGAAAGCCGCTCTGGCGGATATTTATCGGACGCGGGTAGATCTGCTGGAGCAGATGTTGGGGCTTGCGGAGGACAACGAGGATAAACAGACCGCGCGGGTCTATCGTTCTGCCATCGAATTTGCGGATCAGCTGCATAGAGTCCCCGCCATGGTGATACCTTGTATTCGGGGCAAGGTGGAGAGTGCTTCCAATGCTGAGGTTGCGGGTCTTTATGGATCAATCATACCTGCGGCCTGGAGTTTTATGCTGGCTGCCCGTTCAAGGGGGCTTGGCACAGTCTGGACGTCGCTGCACCTTGTGCGGGAGAAAGATGCGGCAGAACTGCTGGGAATTCCTGACGATTTTATACAGGTGGCGTTGATACCGGTTGCTTATACAACGGGGACCGATTTTAAGCCTGCTAAACGTAACCCCGTGGAAGATGTGACTTATTGGAATGGTTGGGGGGATTAGGTAACTGCAACCGCTTGCGCCCTCAGCTCGAGCGTAGTCGAGAGATCTCTCCGCTACGGGCTGCGCCCTCCGGTCGAGATGAGGAAGGTGGGGTGAGTCGGGCTGCGCCCTCCGGTCGAGATGAGGAAGGTGGGGTGAGTCGGGCTTTGCCCTTCGGTCGAGATGGGGTGGCCGGTTCTGTTCGAAGAATATAAGGCGTTGCGACCTCATCTCGAGCGCAGCCGAGAGATCTCTCCGCTGCGGGCTGCGCCCTTCGGTCGAGATGAGGAAGGTGGGGTGAGTCGGGCTTCGCCCTTCGGCCGGGATGAGGGGGGCGGCGCTCTTCGCAGGATTTTAGGCTTTGCGACCTCATCTCGAGCGTAGCCGAGAGATCTCGCTCTTGCGCGCTCAATCTAGCCAGAAACCTGTCGCGGGTACCCCAAAAAAACTTAGCTCGCCTGCCTCTGGCGATCTAACCTCTCAGCCAAACCCTTCGCTGAAACCACAGCGCTCTCCAGCAGCGGGATGCCCCGGCTCGCATAAGAACCACAAAACCAGATTCGACGATCACGCTGCGCGTGCAACGCCTCAATTTGCCTGATACCCAGCAGCGTATCGCGGTTAACAACGGGTCGCTGAACCCTGGCATCGATGAGCACTTTATCGTCATCGACATCATGAAACGGATTCCATGTTTCGAAGTAGTGCGTGTCATCGCCCAGCCTGGGGTAAATCTGGTTCATGCAGATACTGGCCATCGGTTTGTCATGGTCATTCGATAGCAGAAAGTTAACCGGTGCCCAGTCTTTTTCGTTGGCGGGTGCCAGACGCCGATCAGTGTGCACAACTGTTCGGCTTGTCTCGTACTGGAATCGTGTCAGTGTTGTGCGTTCCTCTGCGCTGGCATCTGCCACTAGCTTAAGCGCCTGGTTTGCCTGTGTGGCAATCACCACATGGTCGTAATCCTCGGTATGATTGTTTTCATCCGTGAGCGAGACGTGACCGGCTGATCGTGATACGGCTTTGAGATGTGTGCTGCAACGGACTTCCGCGGCCACGGCTGCCAGGCGAGCGGTAACGTCATGGGTGCCCTCAGTCAGGCGGTTGACCCTGGACCAGGTTAACCCGCTGTCGAGATAAGCCAGAATGATGGATGCGGGATAGTTTCGTATTTGTGCGTAGCTACAGGTGCAGATTCCGGCAAACGCCGGATACAAAAACAGCGCTGCAAATTCTGTGGAGAAACCGTACTGTTCGATGTATTCCGCAAGCGTTAAGTTGTCTGTTTCGTCTTGATTGAACTGCTTGTAGTTTTTTGCCCGGCGAAGAAATCGCACCAGTTCGGCCCCTATTTTCAGCGCACGAGGGCTAAGCGCGCTGCGGCCCGCCAGAAAGGGTACGACCGTTGATGCCAACGAGTAGTTCCGATAGCGAAAGTAGGCGCGGTCGCCCGGTCGACTGAAGGAAGCTGAATACTCAATGGGCTCGAAAGCCACATCAATTTCACGGTACAACTGCGTGAGTGTCGGGTAATAGTCTTCAAAAAACACCCGCATTGGCGCATTCAGGTGCACTCTGCCATGACCATCATCGACTTCAACTGAATGGGCATCCATGCCGATCTTTGGTGCACGTTCAAAAATCGTGACCTGGTTGTTTCTGCTCAGGTACCAGGTGGCGGCAAGGCCGGCAATCCCGCTCCCAATGACTGCAATTTTCACGAGTCTGTTGCTCTCAATCGGTCAGGCAATCCGTAGCCCATACCAGAATAAATAGATGGTCCACATTAACATGACCCAGAGCTGACTGGCTGTCGTCAATCCGATGTATCGCTTACAAAGCGCGCGATTTTCAGCGTCGGCCGTGTGGATCAGATCGGATTGATAAACGTACAACAGCAAGACGACGGCCGGGCCAGCGATAATCAAACCCGCGATGAATCCGGATGATGCGGCGCTAGTGCCAGCAATCAACAGGCAGGCTGCCAGGATGAGCAGTACGGCATCTCTTCTGGCTCTCTCGCCGCCGTGGCGAATCGGATAGGTGCGCTTGTTGCCCATCCGATCGGCGCTTACATCTGGCATAGCGGTCACGATATTGCCGGCAAAGAAAATAAGACAGACTGGCAGAAGATAGAGCCAGGGGAAGGTTTCAAAGGTGCCTGATTGCAGATAAAAAGCCATGACCGGCAAGAACAGACCGCAACTCAGTGATTGGTGAAGCTCACCAAATCCACGATAAGAAGATTGCAGCGGGGCGAGGCTGTAGGTCCACCCGAGGGTCGCCGCAATTCCAGCCAACAGCAGCATCCAGGGTCTGTCGAGGGCCAGGCAGATGGCGCTCACCAATAGCATTAAGCTCACCGCAACCATCGCACCCTTAAAAAGATGCGCGCCGCTCAGGTGTCCGTCCGGAATCACCCTGGAGCCACCGGAGAGCCAGTAGGTCTCGTTCAGCCGGTCGATGGATTCGTCGGCATAATCATTCAGGTAAAGGATGTAGATCTGAATCAACAAACCGAAAACATGGGTGATAAAAAACCACTGCCACGCAAACTGGTTTGTAAATATCAGCGCCAGCGCCTGGCCCCACAATAACGGTATAGCGATCATGCCATGTCCGATTGGACGCGCGGCCGTCACCCAGTGTCGTAAGTTACCCGCGCTCTCGGCCATCAGGACGTAAGCCTCAATCTCTAAATTCAGTCATCACAGAATTGTAGCCTAGCGTAGCAAACGTCCCCCATCACCACGCGGGCAATAATTTGGGGTCAGAGTAAAATTATCGTTTTATCAATCTCCGAATCAAAAAATTGCACGGTTAGCTGCTAAAGGTGTTGTTCTGCTGCTGGCAGATTCACTTTATTCACATACGCAGGCGTGCATGCTCACCGCGTTAGCAATCTATGTGTTCGATATGATGAGAATGAGTTTCAATATTTTGCAGTTGCGTGGGCGCTTGAGGTTCTAAAGCCGTTGATCGTGATTATCTTTTGGCCGCCATCTCTGGCTGCTTGCCGGGAGTTATCACGTAAATTTGATTCGGCCCTCTAACTCGTCGATCGTCAAAGAAGGTGCGGCCAAGTCAGCATCGGGTCCTGCGCCCAGCACAACGGCTCTGCCAGCGACTGGTGGCAAGGTGTCAAGCTGAAACCGGCCCTCAGTTCCACGAATGAAGCAGTCTTCATCGAAGTAGAGGTGATCGCTGCTGCCATTGATCTCGTCGGCGATAACCGTGTCAAAGCCGATGATTGCCTTAACATCATCACCGTCCTTTAGTTCAATATGGCTGATCGCCTTGGCGACAGGGTCTATTAGTATGGCCTGCATATCTGTGTCTCATTCAAATAGTAATCTTACGCAACCCTTTCGGAAGAGATCAGTGGACCGAAAAAATTGTTGAGTTCTTGTGTCAGTAACTCAGGTGCTTCCGCGGCACCAAAATGGCCGCCCCGTGGCATTATTCGATACCTTTGCAGGTTGCAGTTGGCCTCCAGTACTGAGCGGGGCATGTGGACGACATCCTTCGGGAAAACGGCGAACCCTGTGGGGGCTTCCAATAGTGGCGTTCTCTGGTGGCTCAGCGGCCACTCGGCTTTGAACTGTTCGTGATATAGCCGCATTGATGAGTTGATCGCGCCGGTACACCAGTAAAGTGCCGCTGTCGTGCAGAGATGTTCACGGTCAAACACAGATTCAACATCGCCATCACAATCACTCCAATTGCGCCGGCGTTCCCATATCCAGGCGGCGGTGCCTATTGGTGAATCAGTGAGCGCGTAACCGAGCGTCTGGGGGTCAAGGCGGTGGACGGTGACGTGGCTCGTAATATCGTTTGCAGATTCAAGATTACGTTCGAACATCCATTGCTCATCGTCGGCATAGGCGTCTGACCCAAGCTGGCTCCGGTCAACGCCCGGGATCAGCGTGAGCGCCAGATGTGCCCCAATCAATTTTTCTGCGTGTGCATGAGATAACTGGGCTGTAACCAGTGCGCCCCAGTCGCCACCGTGAGCGCAGAACTTGTCGAATCCCAAAACCTCAGTCATCAGCGTCACCCAGATTTTCGCGACGCGCGGCACATTGATGCCCGCAGTTGTCATCGGTGTAGAAAATCCGAACCCAGGCAGTGAAGGCACAACGACGTTAAATGCGTCGGCGGCATCGCCACCAAATCTTTCAGGGTGCGCCAGCGGTTCGATCATTTCCTTGAAGTCCCAGAAGGTCCAGGGCCAACCATGTGTGAGGATCAGCGCGGGTGCGTCCGGGTGGTCAGCAGGTTCGTAAAGGTAGTGAATGGGCACGCCATCGATGATGACCTGATAGTGCGTATAGCTGTTCATCGCATGCGCGACCTTGGCCCAGTCCCAGTCGTTGGCCCAGTAGTTCGCCATGTCCTTTAGCCATTCGCTCGGTACACCGTAGCACCAGTCATCCGCTCCGATGACCTCGGGCCAACTCGTATCATTAAGACGGCGTTTCAGTTGCTCGAGCTTTTCATCAGCAATGGCGGGGGTGAATGTCCTGGGGCCCATCGCTAACCTTGATTTGGTTCAAGGCTAATGGTCCTGCGAATCTCGTCAGACCTCAGGCCGAGTGCGGAAGGACGGCGGACATTTGGCAGAGCAACCACATCGTAAAGCTCGGTAATCATGCCATGTAGTCTCAGCCAGTGAACGGTGTCGCCTGTTTTCAGATCGATAACCATGATGCCGCAACGAGGCTCTACCCCTTTTTCAGCGAGTGTTTCCTGCAAGGCGAGGCCAGAGAAAGTCTTGTTGTGTCGCGGCATTGAAAGACCAATCACGGCAAAACCGTTAACAATCGCAACGCCTCTCACAAAGCCCGGGCAAATGGCGATTTCTTCGAATCGCCCGGTGCCTAAATCGACCTTGCCGAAACGACCGGTGCCAGAATCGGCAAGATAAAGCCCGCCATCATGCAAGCGCGGTGAATGCGGCATCGATAAGCCGTTCACTATCACCTCGTTATTCTCGACGTCCATCAAAATGCCGCCATTTTGGCGGTGGTCTCGCCAACCATCGGTGATATCAGTTTGACTGACCGCAGTCACATATTTCGGTTTACCATTCTCTGTCGCCAGCCCATTTAAGTGGCAGCGGTCTTCCGCGGCAAGCCGCGATATAAAGGGTGGTTTCCATAGAGGTTTGATGCTGTGTGTGTCGCTGATCGTGGCGATACAGCTAAACAGTGTGGCGATGAATATCGGCTTACCGTCCTCTCCGACCGCGATGTCATGAACGTCCAGATCGCCGGTCGTGTACGCTGCCCGGGGTACGTACAAGCGGTCATAGCCGTTCGACAGCTCACCCTGGGGCAGGGTGTTTTCTAGCCGCCACATTTGAAACAGAGAACTCATCCAAAGCGTTTGATCATCACCCGCTAGACCCATGCAGCGCGCGAACGTTCGTTCGAATACAGATAACCGACCGTTTGGATTTAGGCCAACAAAAAAGACTTTCCCCGCCTGGTAGGTCGTGAAAGCAATGGAAAGGTTCTGCTCACCCAGCCAGCTGGAAAATTGTCTCGAACTGGACAATTCAAATTTTGGTGATTCCTCAGCCTTTTCAAGGGGGCTGTCCGCATCAGATGAATAGTCTTCCATAGAGTCCTTTGGGCTATGAAGGTAGCTTCCCTTCAGCCAGCGTGTTGATCAGCGCTAACTGTTTAGGCAGGCAAACGTTGTTGAGATCGTATTTTTCAGTAATTGTGGATCTTGCAGCAGTTCTCATCTTTGACATCCTATCTGGATGTTCCAGCACGCGACAGACTTGCTCGACCAACGCATCCGGTGAAAAGAAGTCGAATAGCAGGCCGTTGGTCTCATGCTCGATGATTTCCTCAACGGGTGGTGTTGCCGAGGCAACAACGGCACATCCGGCGCTCATGGCTTCCAGCATCGACCACGAAAGTACGAATGGGTAAGTGAGATAGACGTGTGCGGAGGACAGGTTAAGCAACCTCAGGTAATCGGCGTACGGTATGCGCCCCAGAAAGTGTACACGCCGCAGGTCTATCTGGTCCTTAACTTCATCCAGGTACTGAGTTTTATAGCTTGTGTTCTGTGGGGCAGGGCGACCGTAGCTCACTTCATCCCCGCCCAGAATCACGATATGCGCGTCTGGCCTGGCTTGCATAAGTCGGGGTAACGACCGCATAAACGTGTGAAATCCACGATAGGGCTCCAGATTCCGGTTTACAAAGGTGATGACTTCATCTGTTGATGTCAGGGTCAGATCTTCTTGAATTTTCATCTCGACATGGGCGTTGGGCTTGACCAGATTGGTGTCGATACCATCGAAGATCACACTGACTTTAGATTGGTACTCGGGCGGCAGGGTTGAATGCTGCCAATGCGTGGGTGAAATCCCCCAGTCAGCGATGTGAAAGCTCAGCAGGTGATTGGCATTGCGCGTAGGTGTCTTGAACTGGTCGTCGAAACTGCTGGGGAACTCCGGGTCGAAGCCGGTATCGAGCCCCTCGCTCTTGTAGAAAAACTCAAAGTAGAACAGTAACGGTACATCCGGCCAGATTTCGCGCAGGTACAGGCCTTCTCCCCAGGCAGGATGGCAGCAAATGATGTCGGGTTTAAAGCCGGTCTTCTTGAGGTGGTTGGCAGCTCTTGCCACCTGTTGACCCCGGCGCACCTGACCTTCAAATGATCTCAGATAATGGTGGGTATTTTGTCCCGGGCCCTGGGGGCGCTTGTAGGCGATCTCGCGAATAGCGGCGTGCTGTAAGCGGCCTAGATTGCCGGCCTCGCCAATCGCCAGGACTTCATTGCCTGGCTCGTCAGCGAGCGTGCTGGCGAGATGTTTGAATTGTCCAGGAAAGTTCTGGTGGATAAAAAGTGATCTCAAAGTGCTTTCTGCTCGCTATTGTGCACAAAAACAGTGCTTTTTTTGTTTGCGCCTATCAATTCTGACACGCCTGTCGAATTTACCCAATTTTCACTTGAGACTTCATTTACATTTTAGGACACTCGAAGATGGCGCGGAATTTAAAAAATAGTCAATCTAGTCGCTTTTTCTCGACTAATTAGTCTAGAAGCTGGGTTTTTGACCCAGCATTTCGGCCAAAGAAGACCTTCGAGGATCTGGGTGGGCGAAATCCAGCAACCAAATTGCCCGCCAGCTTCCCTGTTGGTCTTCAGGGATATTTCTGTGTGTGTCAGAAGTCCACGCACGCTTTGTTGAGGACGCGTTAAAGCCGCGTACCAGGATGTTTGAATAGCCAACGGAAGGGCTGTGCAACTGGTGAATGATAGTCGGAGTGTTTGATGAGTGATGAAACGAGGGGCACGTTTGGTGACGATGTGCTTGACGGTGATTCGCAAGACGACCTGATCAAGAGCAGAGGCGGTAACGATACCGTTCACGGCGCTGATGGTGATGACACGCTCATTGGTGGCTGGGGCGATGATGAATTGTCCGGCGATCGGGGTGACGACGAAATCCAGGGTGGTCAGGGTCAGGACACGCTAATTGGCGGCGCGGGCCGGGATGAGCTTCGCGGTGGACAGGGTTCTGATGTGTTGCGCGGCGAGGGCGGTCGGGATCTGCTCTCTGGTGGAGCCGGCGCAGATCAACTCGACGGTGGCGATGGCTCGGACAGACTATATGGGGGTAATGGTAGCGACCTGCTTGTAGGCGGTGGCGGTGCTGATACCCTGGTTGGCGGTAATGGTCAGGACAATCTCGTTGGTGGCCGTGGTGCAGATTTACTCCAGGGCGGATCCGGTCGCGACGTGCTTCGCGGTGGTCGAGGCAATGATGTGCTCGACGGCGGTGAAGGCGGTGATGATCTCTTAGGTGGTTCTGGCAATGACACTGCGATTTTCAGAATGGGAGAGTCCCGGTTTGCGTGGGACAAATTCAATGGCGGTTCCGGGCGCGATACAGTCCGTATTGAGATGTCGGCGACGCAATGGCAGGAAGCGTCGGTACAGTTAGATGTTGCTGGCGCTCTCGCGGCGCTTTCCGGGGAGCAGAACGCCTATACGTTTTCGTCCCTCAATTTGCGCGTCACGAACGTTGAAGACCTCGTTGTTATTGTCGACGGAGTTGAAATATCCGCAGCCGACGACCCGGTATCGGCCGCAGCGGATCAGTATCTCAGTGCCGGCAGCACACAGACGCTCGCGGGCAATGTCCTCACGAATGATGTCGTACCCGATCTGGTAGGCGACGTATCCCTGCTTGTCGGGCCTGACGTGGGCCTGCTGACATTTAATGACGACGGATCCTTCAGTTACGATCCCAATAACGCCTTTTCGACCCTGCCGCTTGGTCAGACAGATACCGTCCAGTTCACCTATGCCGTCACTGATGCAGATGGTGATACTGATACCGCGACAGTAACCCTGACTTACACGGGCACTTTTGATCCCCCCACTGCCCCTACCGCAAACAACGACACAGCAAATGCCACCGAATCTCAGGGCGTCTCGGTTGATGTGCTAAGCAATGACACTGATCCGAACGCGGGCGATGTTATCTCGCTCTCGGGTGCGTCGATCATCAGTGGTGCAGGTGAGATCAGTACCGCCAACGGTCAGATCACGTGGAACCCAGATGGCGACTATGAAACCCTTGGGCTCGGCGACACGGCTGAGGTGGTTATCGGTTACACCGCGGTCGACTCATCAACACTTGAAGATACTGCGACCCTGACAATCACGGTGACAGGTTCCAACGATGCGCCCACGGCGCAGGATGACGCCGCCGGCGCTGGAGAAAACGAGACCGTATCCGTTGATGTGCTGGCGAATGATACAGATATCGACCAGGACGATACACAAACACTGACCGCAGTGAACATTGCCTCTGGTGATGGCACGGCCAGCATTGTTGATAACAAGATCCAATGGGCCCCGGGCTCTGACTACGATGACCTCGTCGCTGACGAGACGGCCACGGTCACGATTGACTATACGATGCGTGACATCGCCGGGGCGACGTCCACAGCGACGCTAACGATTACCGTCACCGGGGAAGACGATGCTCCTTCGGTTACGCCCGATACGGCTGATGCCACTGAAAACCAAACGATCCTGATCGACGTTGCCGCCAATGATGCCAGCAATAACGGCGGCAGTTTGACAGTTACCGAAGCCTCAGTTTCAGCAGGTGGTGGCACCGCAACTGTTGTTGATAATAAGGTCCAGTGGGTCCCGGGCACTGATTATGATGCTCTGGCCGTTGATGCCACCGATACCGCCGAAATCACCTACACCGTGCGAGACGGTTCCGGCCTGGAATCTACTGCTACCGCTACAGTGACAGTGACAGGCACCAACGATGCACCGATCGCTGCGACTGATTCTGCAGCCGCCGACGAGAATCAGACAATCAGCGCGGACGTACTTGCCAACGATACGGATTTAGATGCTGGTGATACCAAGACACTGACCGGCGTCAATATCATCTCTGGCAACGGCTCGGCTGCCATTGTCGACAACAAGCTCGAATGGAATCCGGGCACCGACTACGACGGTCTGGCTGCTGACGATACAGCGACGGTCACCATTGGTTATGTCATGGAGGATGCGGCAGGGGAAACATCGACCGCGTCGCTAACCATTGATGTTACCGGTGCCAACGATACCCCGGTGGCGGTCGCAGATACGGCCGATGCTGGCGAAAACGAAACCATCTCTGTGGACGTCCTCGGCAACGATACCGATGCAGACGAGGGTGACACCAAAATCCTGACGGCAGCCGGGGCCGCCCAGGGAGAAGGCGCTGCCGCTATTGTAGACGGTAAAGTGCAATGGAATCCTGGCACCGACTTCGACTATCTGGCTGCTGACGCTACGACAACCGTGAGTGTGAATTACACCATGGAAGATGCTGCGCAAAGCACGTCTTCAGCGTCGATTACCGTGACCGTTACCGGTGCGAATGATGCGCCGCTTGCTGTGGCTGATACAGCAGCTGCCGGTGAGAATGAAACTATCCTTGTCGATGTGCTGGGCAACGATACTGATGTCGATGACGGTGATAGCAAAACCTTAACCTCGGTTTCCATCACGTCAGGTGACGGAGAAGCCACGATTGTCAGCAACCAGCTGCAGTGGAATCCGGGTTCAGATTACGACTATCTGGCAGAAGATGGCAGCGCCTCCGTCGTCATCAGCTACACCATGGAAGACGCTGCTGGTGAAACATCAACCGCGTCGGTGACCGTGGATGTCAGCGGAGAAAACGATGCGCCGGTGATTGATGGTGGGCTGAGTGGTGCCGTGTCAGAAGACGGCACATCCACAACGGTCGCTGGCGTGTTAACGGCATCCGACGACAGTGCTGGGCGCACCTGGTCATTGGTTTCTGCGGCAGCTGGCGCTTATGGCTCCATCGCGACAGAAACGGATGGCAACTGGACCTATACACTGAACAACGCAGCAGAAGCTGTTCAGGCCTTAAAAGAAGGAGAAACCCAGACTGATACCTTCACAGTAAAGGTTGAAGATGCTGGTGGCCTAACCGACACGCAAACCGTTACCGTCACGGTCACGGGTACCAATGACGCCCCGGTTGTGGCCGGTGAAACCATTGTCGCCGACTCCGGTGTAACGACCGTGCTGGATGTGCTCGCCAACGATTCCGATATTGAAGGCGAGGCGCTGACGATCACGGAAGTTTTCCACTCAAGTATCGATATTGCCGCGGACGGCAAAACGCTGATCTATGACGGGCTGGCAGGGCTCACCTCGGCGCAGGTCGTTTACACCGTACAAGATGAATCCGGTGGCACCTCGACCGGCACAGCATCACTGCTGGTTGACGTTGTGGTCGGCAGTGATGGCGACGACACACTCGATGAATCTGCGGAAACCGAGGACATCATTATTATTGGTGGTGCCGGTGACGATGCTATTACCTCGGGTTCAGGTAGCGACCTGCTGCTTTGGGAGTCCGGCGACGGTAACGACACGATTGGTGGCGGCGACGGTTTTGATCTGGTCAGCGTGTCGCTGCAGGACGCAGATACCAGTGAAGTCGATGTCACAGTTGACCCGGAAACGGGTGCCATCATCGTCAGCGGACCTGACTTCACGCTCACACTGGATGACGTCGAAGAACTGTCTCTTCAGGGCAGCGATGGCGGTACGACTATTAATCTGGCGGACCTCGCTGGGTCATCGATTGCCGAAGATACGGTGATTTTCAGCGGTGGAGATGGACCCGATAATGTCGGTGGTGGGAACGATGACAAAACACGAAAATTGTTCGGCAATGGCGGTAAAGACACGCTAACCGGCGCCAGTGGCGACGATTCTATTAATGGTGGCGCCGACATTGACGTGCTCAGAGGCAACGCGGGCCACGATAGCATCAGCGGTGGTACCGGGGACGATATCATTTATGGTGGTACGGGCAACGATACGTTAAATGGCGGGGCAGGTGCGGACCGGGTCGAGGGTGACAGCGGCAACGACGTCATCCGTTTTGGCTCCAACGACTCTATTGATGGCGGCTCGGGCAACGATACCATGCAGGTCGCAGGTTCTGTTGACTTAACGGCACTTGAAGCCCCAGAGATACTTAACATTCCACGCATTGCGGGCATTGAGGAACTCGAGCTCGCCTCTGGCGGTAAAGACCTGGTCATCATTAACGATCAGGCCATCGGGCAATACTTCGGCAACTATCTTGAGATCACCGGCGGTCAGGGGGATCGCGTTGCTTTTGAAGCGCTCGCTTCCTGGTCATTTAACGGCATAGACACCTATACAAAGAGTGGCAACACCGTTGTGCTTCGGGGTGATGTTGAGGCAATCGATGCCGCATCGGTCAGCCGTGATGGTTTCAACGTACCGACGGCACCCAGTGCTGAAGCTGGTCCGCAGTTCCCGACCCTGCCCGATCCTGTGCAAGTGCTGGGTAGCTACATGGGTATCGAAAACGAAAATGTACTGGCGTTTGTCAATATTGTTTTGGGTGAGGTGCCTGGCGTTGGCGATGCCTTGAGTTTTATTGGCAATTTCAACGCGGCGGTGACTTCGGTAAATACGCTGTTCAATATCAAGGACGCGGAACCGCTCGTTTTCAAGGGTAGTGACAGGGGTGACTTCATAACCTTTGAGAGTGACCTTAGTGCAGGCAGCATTCTTTCCTGGACTGATCCTGTCAACGTGTTTACAACAGCCCTCGGTGCCGCAGCGGAACAGGTCAGCCCGATGATTGTGTTCGCGGGCGCGGGCAACGACACGGTCACGACGCGCGCTGGAGATTACGACGACGTGTTGAATGGCGGCCCTGGCAATGACCGCCTAACCGGTGGCAAAGGTAATGATGTTTACTTCATTGATGCGCCAGGCGACGGGCAGTCAAGTACACCTCGGGATATTATTATCGATGATGGCGGTAGCGAAGACACGGTCATACTTGAGCGCGGGCTTATCTTCGATACGGCTGATGCGGGTGAGCCGGATGCCCAATACCATGACTACAAACTCCCCGGCAGCATAGAAAACCTTATCCTTGATAATGGTGTCAAAGGCACGGATAGTCGCGACGACGTTCATGTGAAAGTCTACGGAAACAACAGCGCGAACAACATCATCGGCAATGATGATGGTAACTATATTCACGGCGAAGGCGGCGATGACCAACTCTTCGGCGCAGATGGCAATGATACGCTGGACGGTGGTGGCGGTGCGGACAGCCTGTTCGGCGGGGACGGTGATGACACTTACTATATCTATGATGACTCAGACATCATTTATGAAAACTCCGATGCAGGTACTGATACCGTTGAAACGCGTTCTCATTTTGACATCGCTGAGAAACAGAATCAGCACAAGATATTTGGCAACGTCGAAAATGTGGTCGCCCAGGATGGTAATGCCAACGTAAACCTCGGTGGTAACAATCTAGATAACCTGCTGGTGGGTAACTACGGCAACAACACCCTGAAGGGCTACGCCGGTAACGACACACTCGATGGACAGAAGGGTGGTATCGACACCCTCGAAGGTGGGTTGGATGACGATACCTATTTTGTTAACGCAGAAAGTCTCTCTTCGGGTTGGACCGACGTCATCATTGATGAAGGTGGCAACGACATCGTCTTTGCAACCACGGACTTTGATTTGTCTCGCGCTGAAGGTGCAGGCACCGGTGTTATTGAGCAATTGGTTTTGCAGGGCGGCGTCATTTCTGCTGTTGGTGGTACCGGCAACAACACCATCACCGGTAACGACGAGCATAACTTTCTGACGCCCAAAGATGGGATAGACACCCTTGAAGGCGGTCTTGGCGATGACACTTATATCATTGAAGGACCAGATTACACGGAGTCGAACTGGCTGACCAATGTCGACATCAGGGAAGTCGCCGGGGCGGGTAATGATACGGTCCGATCGGGCACACTCAATATACATCTGGCCGATCAGACAGACAGTGAAGGCTACATCGAAAGCGTGTTGTTGACGGGGTCAACGAACCTGAATGGCACGGGTAATAACCTGAATAACACGCTGACGGGTAATGCGGGCGACAACATTTTGTCCGGCCTGGCTGCTAACGACTTGCTTGTGGGGGCGGAAGGTAATGATACCCTGCTGGGTGGTCGCGGCAATGATGCCCTGGATGGTGGCGCGGGTAATGATCGCCTGGAAGGAGGCGAGGGCGAGGATCATCTGCATGCGAGCACCGGTATGGACACGCTCGCAGGCGGCAGTGGCAATGACCGTTACTTCCTGGGCGAGAGCATACCCGATAGCCGGCTTGATGAAGCCTCGGGAGAAGGCATAGACACGGTTGTCGTGAGTACGAATTATTCTCTGGTCGATTCTGCGCCTGAGGTTACTAACCAGTTTGTTCGGCTTTCTGCCGGCCAGTCCAAAACCCTGACGTTGCGTGACCTTTCGTCAACAGATGCAGAGACAGCTGACGCCTCATTAATCTATGTCGTCGATGCCCTGGCGCGCTCTGGCGCCATAACCAAAGACGGTGTGGCGCTGGCAGTAGGCGCTACATTCTCCCAGAACGATATTGCGGTTGGCAGAATTGCGTTTCAGCATGATGGTAGTGACATCACGTCAGATGCTATGGGACTCTCTGTTCGGGATGGCTCGGGCTTCGTCACTGGTGCCACTGTAGGTATCAGCGTAGGCGATGCACCAGTAACCTGGCCGGATTCTGGAATCAATGTCGTGGTTGCGGGTAATGACAACGTCACGCTGACCCGAGATATGTTTCCGATCTATGATGATGGTGAGTTTGCTGAGCTGCGGTTCGAAACCGGCGGGGGCGTTACTGCCGGTGATACCGAAAGGTTATTTGATGGGGTACTGGTGGAGGCTGAAGGAAGGTTCAGCTTTACAGGCCAGGATGTCCTGGACGGCAGGGTCGCCATCCAAACGAACGATGCCGCAACAGACACCTATTTCATCTATGTCGCTGATGCTGACGGCAACGATTATGTTGATTCCTTTGGTAATAGGGACTTTTTCCGCTTAAGGCTCTGGACTGAAGATCCCTTGCTCGAGGGGCAAAGTATTGTTGTTGAGAACCTTGGTATTATCCCCAGCGAGGCCGTCAGCGTTGGTATAGGCGATAGTCATGTCTTTACGACGGCTGATATCTCTGCAGTGGATCCGGACGGCGACAGTGCACTGATCACGTATACGATTACAGACTTGCCTGAGAGTGGAAATCTTACCTTGTCTGGTCAGGCGGCCCAGCTTGGCGACACCTTCAGTCATGCAGATATTTCAGCGGGCCTTCTCGCCTACGAGCAGGTTAACCCGGGCGCGCGCGAAGATTCTTTCAGCTTTTCTCTAACCGGATCTGATGGCACTTTTGACAGCGGCCCCAACAACCCAAACAATCAGTTCAAGGAGGTCAAGCTTGTCACGAGTCAGGTGAGCTATGTTGAAAACCTGGCGCTGGAGGGCGACGCCATTGAGGGAACCGGTAATGGATTGGCGAACGTCATAACCGGTACCAATGGCGACAATATACTGGATGGCCTTGGCGGCGCGGACACCTTAAACGGCGGCGCCGGAAATGACTTGTACAGAGTCGACAACCCGGGCGATGTGCTGCTCGATTCTTCCGGCAGCGACACCGTTGAATCCAGTGCGGCCGATTATGTCCTGCCAGCCCCGATTGAACAGCTGGTCCTGGTGGGTGATCTTGATAACCGTGCCACCGGAAACTCGGGCAATAACAGGCTCACGGGGAACGACGGGAACAACTATCTTGACGGCGCCGATGGCGAAGATTCGCTTTTTGGTGGATCGGGTAATGACACGCTTTTTGGTGGCGACGACTTCAAGGCTGATCTTCTCGAAGGCGGTCCCGGTAATGACACCTATGTATTGACCGCGATTCAGTGGCTGAACTCGAACAATATCGCGCAGGACGTTATTTACGACGTGGGTGGATTCGATACGCTGATGTTACCGGTAGTTAGCGGTGGACCTCTGGATGCTTATGAACTTGCGTTGAATTCAGGCATCGAAGCTGTCGTTGCGCTTGGAGATGTTGGTCAGTTCTATGTTGTCGGTAACAGTCAGGACAATCTGATCAAAGGCAACAATTCCAGCGGAATTCAAGCCGGTCGTGGCGGTGATGACACAATCATCGGTTCCGGTGGGCTCGACATTATTGTCGGCGGGGATGGTGATGACATTCTTGATGGTGGTACCGGCAACGATGTACTTTTGGGCGGTCTGGGTAACGACGAATACATTGTAGACAGTGTCGACGATCTGGTCATCGAGACGGGTAACGCCAACCTGTTTCATCCTGAGGGCGACACGGTCTTCTCAAGCGTCAGCTTCGAAGTGGATGCTCGATTGCATACGGAGCTGCTGGGTTTACTAAACACCTATGCAGATGAAAACGCAGGTTACGATCGATCTCACCTTGGCACTGCGACAACTGACGAACTCCTCACAGAGGCAAAGCAACTCGTCGCAGAAGGCGAGATTCGCACGGATGACGAAGAGTTTTCGACAGGAACCAGTGATCCTGATTTGTTCGCGTACATCCAATATCACTATCTGATCTATAACATTGCCGGCGTCGAGACCAATGCGATTGAGCGCATTATTTTGACCGGCGAAAACCCGATTTCTGCAACCGGAACGGGCAACGGCAATTATCTGATCGGTAATGAGGGTGACAACAGCCTGTTCGGGCTTGGTGGTGAGGACACGCTTGAAGGTGCTGCAGGTAACGATACGCTGGATGCGGGTGACGGTCGCGACACGCTCCGAGGTGGCGATGGCAATGATCAGTTGCTGGGTGGCGAAGGAAACGACCACCTCTATGGCGATGCGGGCAATGACTCGATCCTGGGTGGTGAAGGTGACGACTACCTTGAAGGTGGTGAGGGTAACGATTCTCTGGATGGCGGCGAAGGTGCCGATACGCTGATTGGTGGACCTGGCGCGGATTTCTTTGTTATTGATGCTTCCGGTGAGGATGTCATTCTGCAGACTGATGCGACCGATGGCATTCTGACCTTTGCATCCAACAATCCCGGTAACGACGGGTTCGAACTGGATATCTTCAACGACGGCATCGCCGCGCAAGATCAGATTCAGAACGTGGCGTTGGGTGGCACCGAAAACCTCAATCTCGTCGGTTCGGATGAAAGCAATGCATTGTCCGGTAACGATGGCAACAATCTTATTACCGGTGGCCTGGGTAATGACAGTCTGGGTGGTAATGCGGGCGATGACACCCTGATTGGTGGCGCCGGTGCGGACGAACTCGCTGGTGGGTTTAATAATGACTTGCTTCAGGGCGGCACCGAAAACGACCTGCTCCTGGGTGAACATGGCCACGATGTTCTGGAGGGTGGTGACGGCAACGACACCCTCGACGGCGGTGACCACAACGACAGCCTCGTTGGCGCTGCCGGCGAAGACATCCTGCTGGGTGGCTCAGGCAACGATACCCTCGAAGGTGGTGCCGATGCAGATTCACTGGTTGGCGGTACAGGTAACGATGTTCTGGATGGCGGTGCAGGCGGCGATACGCTGATCGGTGGCGCTGGCAACGATGTTTACGTGATCGACTCGACCGACGATATCTTTGAAGAAGCGATTCTGAGCGGTAACGATACGCTGGTAACCCCGTTTACCACCGATCTTGCCGGGGCCACGAATACAGGCGCCCAAACCTACACTAGCGACATCGAACATTTCGAAAATGTGACCTTGTCCGGCGGTAGCACAAACTACGTTGATGCTTATGGCGATGCTGGCGACAACCGGCTTGTGGGTAACGAAGCCAGTAACAAGCTGGACGGGCGCGCAGGCGCCGATACCATGGCCGGTAACGGCGGTAGCGATACCTATTACGTGGATGATGTTGGCGATCTCGTTCAGGAAGTCCCGAATTCAGGCAGTTCATGGGATATCGTCAATTCAACGATTTCTTATACCTTGCCCGAGCATACAGAAGAGCTTGTTCTGGTGGGCACCGGTGATCTGAACGCGACCGGTAACACAGGCAATAACATCCTGCGCGGCACCATTGGTGACAATGTGCTGGATGGCGGTGGTGATGGTTCCGATACATTTTATGGTGATGCAGGCAACGACACTTACATCGCCTATGGATCCTTTTCGGTCCAGGGTGAGCTGCCTGAGTTCCTGCAGGCAGAGAATCAGACGCTGGTGCTCGATGCCTCAGCGTTGCTGAATGAGTTGTCTTTCGTGGATGGGTATCTCATTCAGGAAAATGACACGTTCATAGCCAATGTCGTCGATGTGGTTCCCGGAACGCCTGCGGGAGATGGTTGGCAATATCAGGTCTCTTTTTCCGGGCCGACGGCTTCGCTGTTCGAAGTTGACCCGGTGACCGGAGACATCAGTTTTGCAGAAGCGCCTGATTATGAAACAGCCCCCAGACTTGCAGGACCAACGCCTTTCTATGAGGTTACGGTTGGGGTCACAGCAACCCGAGAGGTCGACGGTGAGGTGGTTGAATACCACTCAGATGAGCGGTCTATCAGGGTCAATATTCAAAACGAAGGTGTTGAAACGCCGGTAGAGGCGGGTCCAGGTGCCGTCCAGTATGGCAATTACACCCCGGTCTATTCGATCTCCGGTGACGATGCTTCTCTGTTCGAAGTGGATGCGTCAGGCAACGTGAGTTTTATCACGCCGCCGGATTTTGAAACGCCAACGGATGCCAATGGAGATAACCTCTACGACGTGACGTTGAATCTCAAAGTGGGTTCCGCACCCCTGGTATCACAGCCTGTACAAGTGCGTGTCACTGATCGTATCAACGATTACACCACGGTGTCAGAGAACCTCGTCGATGTCGGCGACTTCCTGCCGAACGTGGATTCAGGTGCGCCTATCACGATTGGCGCAATCGGTGGTCCCGATGGCCATCTGTTTGAGTTTGTGGGCAATCGGCTGAAGTTTATTAACGCACCTGACTTTGAGGCATCCAATCCACCGGACAGTGATGGCGATAATGTTTATCACGTGGTTCTGACGGCAACGGCAGATGGTGTATCCGCTTCGACCGCGCTCGAAATTCGTGTCTTTGACGCAATAGATGAAAACAACCCCAGCGATATTCTCGGACAATTTGGCGTGTCTTTGACCGGTGCGGTTGAGGGTGGTCAGGATCATATCGAGTTACATGACCCCAATGGGTTTCAGAAAACCTTGCCAGATGGCGTTGAAAGCCTGCTGATTACCAATGGTGATGATGATTTCCGCACCGAGGGTAACGATCTTGATAACGACCTGAATATTCGAAACAGCGGCGAAGATACCGTCGACGGATTGGCGGGTGCTGACACCATGGCAGCCGGAAATGGTGATGACACTTATTATGTCGACAATCCTGGTGACGTGGTCATAGAAGATCAGGGGATTGTCTGGGTGCCTGCGACTAGTCAGACCCCGGGCTACTACGAGTATCTCGGAGGCGTAGATACTATTCGCTCGACGGTCAGCTACACACTGCCTGGCAATGTAGAGCGTTTGTATCTGTCAGAAGTACCAGCTATCGCAGGATTGCCTGGTATCAATGCCTCCGGTAACGGCGCTAACAACCTGCTGGACGGAAACTCCGGCGACAACATACTCAATGGCGCTGGCGGCGCGGACACGATGCTCGGTCGCGATGGCGATGATATCTATGTCGTTGATAACGGCCAGGATGTGGTGGGCGAAGCGCCGGACCAAGGTAACGATCAAGTTCATACGGCGCTGCAGTTCTACACGCTTCCCGACAACGTCGAGCAGCTGCGCTTTACTTCCGGCAATAATTCGACCGGTACCGGTAACGTATTAGGCAATACGCTCGTTGGTAACACGGGTAATGACACGCTGTCCGGAGAAGGCGGTAACGACTTCATTAACGGAGCAGCAGGTGACGATTGGTTGACCGGTGGTGAAGGCAACGACGTGCTGGTCGGTGGTGCCAATAACGATACCCTGGATGGCAGCACAGGTAACGACAGAACCGAAGGTGGTGCTGGGGACGACCTGCATATCGTGGACAGCACGTCGGATACCGTGATCGAGGCGGCAGATGAAGGTACTGATCGGGTTGAAAGCTCGGTGACCTTCACGTTACCGGACCATGTGGAAAATTTAATCCTGACGGGTGCTGATGATATTGATGGCACGGGTAATGATCTCGCCAATATCTTTACCGGCAATAGCGGAGATAACGTTTTCTCCGGTCTCGGTGGTGATGACACCTTCACCTACCGAAGCAATGACCAATTCGATGGTGGTCTTGGCAGCGACATTCTGGTCTTTGATAACGTCGGCGAAACACTGAACCTGCAATCAACCGCCGGGAATACCTTATCCGGTATCGAAGTGATTGATTTGACGGGTACTGGCGGCAATCGACTGGAACTGGATACCGCAGCGCTTACCACATTATCTGACACGGACAGTTTCCGCGTTCTTGGAACCCCGGACGATGAAGTTGTCGCAACCGGCAATTGGACGTTGGTCACGAGCGGAACCATGATTGATGGGGTCAGTTTTGATACCTATCAGGATGGCGAAGTTAACACTCTGGAGGTTCAATCCGGCGTAAAAGTTCGATTGGCTTCGCCGCCTGTTGCAGAGCTGACCCCCAGCGATATCAACGGCACCAATGGCTTTGTCATCAATGGTGCATCCGCCGATGAATGGTACGACTTTAGCGTCGCCTCCGCGGGCGATATCAATGGCGATGGTTTTGCGGATGTTGTCGTGGGTGTTTATAGAGCCGTTACCCCATATTTTGAAGATAGCAGGGATGAATACAGCTACGGCTATGAATATGGATATGGCTATGACTACGGCGAGGAAGGTGGTGAAAGCCCTGGTGAGTACGACTACGGTGGCGAGATGGCCGAAGGCGGGCGCGCCTATGTCATTTACGGCCAAGATCTCTCTGGTGCTCCGGTCGATCCCGTTGAACTGGATTCGCTAACCACGGATGGCCAGGGTTTTGTCGTCAACGGTGCCGATCGCAGTGGCCTCGGCAAAGGTGTTGGTGGCCTGGGTGATGTTAACGGGGATGGTATTGATGATCTTGGCATTGGTGCGTTCCGAGCGGGGCGTGGGTATGGCTCGAACTACACCTCTCAAGGCAAATCGTTCATCGTTTATGGCGCAGATAGCAACGTCACAGAAGATATAAAATCTACAGACCTGGGCGAGCTTCTCCCTGAGGGAGAGGGCGCACTCAGCGGCTACGATATAGATGGAATCGGTGACTTCAACGGTGATGGTATTGACGATTTCATTATCTCTGGATACTACAAAACTCAGGAATCCAGCAGAGAAGGCGCGGCTTACGTGGTCTTTGGCAACACCAGCGGTTTTGGTGAGTCATTCGATCTGGAAGCACTCGATGGGACCAACGGTTTTGAGCTGACTCTGGTCGACGAACCCCATGTAAGACTGGGTGCTGACGTTGCAGGCGCTGGTGATGTCAATGGCGATGGTTATGATGATTTCATCGTAAGCCAACAGTTTTCTGCAATGAACTATGTTGTTTTTGGCGGAGAAACGGGGTCAGAGAAGCTTGAAGTTGAGTCGCTGAATGGTGCCAATGGTTTTGCTATTGAGTGGGCGGGTGATGCTGTTGCCGGTGGTGGTGATTTTAACGGTGATGGTTTCGATGACCTTCTGGTCGTCGAAGATTATGGTGCCTCAGTCATTCTTGGTAGTGGTGATGGCTTCGATGCGGTTCTAAGAGCAGGCTATCTCAGTGACGGCGAGGCTATTTCCCTCGTGTTTCCACCGGGCGGTTACGAGGATGACTATTACGGTCTTGAGCTGGCTTTTGTCGGCGATGTCAACGGTGACGGGTTCGATGATATCGCAGTTGGCGCACCCAACACGTCGTTATCAGGTTATGAGTCTTACGAGGGCACCGTCTATGTTGTCTTTGGTGGTGACGATTTAGGCAATTCAGTGGCCCTGTCTTCGCTAAATGGTTTAAACGGTTTTTCTCTTGTAGGCGAGACTACCGGCGCCAACCTGGGCGGCGCCGTTGCAGGTGCGGGTGATGTCAATGGCGACGGCTTTGATGACATCATCATTGGGGAAGGTCCGGAGTATGATCGCTACGGTGGCTATGGCGGTGAATACGGCGGTGAATACGGCGGTGAATACGGCGGTGAATACGGCGGGGAATATAGCGAGGGCGATCCTGGCAAGGCTTACGTAATCTACGGTCGAGATTTCAGCACGACATCCGGTGCTATTGGCACAGCGGGCAGCGATACCCTGACGATAGGTGCAGACGGCGTTGCGAAAGGGGCACCCGGTGATGATCTGATTCAGATCACCTCGGCAGACTTTTTCCGGGTTGATGGTGGTGCGGGTGCTGATACCCTTGCCCTGAGCGGCGGTGGTATCACGCTCGACTTCAATCAGATTCAGCGAGGTGCGGTCGAGAATATTGAAGTTATTGACCTGACTGGCAGCGGCGACAATACCCTGATTATTGATCCTTCTCATGCCATGGATCTGGCAGGCAATGATGCTGAGCGCCATCTTTCCAGCAACGAAGCGCTCCAGTTGGTGATTAAAGGTAATACAGGTGACACGTTAGTGATTCCGCGTGGTGCAACCAAGCTGGGTGTCACACTCCACGAACGCTATAGTTTTGATGGCATCGATATTTTGGTCAATGTCGCTGGTGGGGCTGATCGCGTTAGCGTCATTGAGGCAGAATATGCGCCGACCTTCTTGTCTGGCACGAGCTTTAACGTCGAAGAAAACAACGACTTCGTGGCTCAGCTCAAGGCCAAGGATGCCAATGGTGATGACATCACCTATGCGATTGGCACTGGCTTTGATGGTTTACCCGTCGTTGGCAGCGCGCCTTCGCAGTTTGAAATTGATCCTATTACAGGAGAACTTAGCTTCGTCAGCTTGCGCAATTTCGAAGACCCGCAAGATCGCACGAACCCGTATCAGGACAATGAGTACAAGGTAAATATCATTGCCACCGACAGTACGAATCGTGCGACCACCACCACTTTGACGGTGACGGTGACGGACGTTGATGAACCTGCGGTCATCACCAGCCCGGAGAATTTTCAGGTGTATGAGCACCAGAGTGCGACGGTTGCCACGTTAACCGCGACGGATGAAGAAGGCGCGGATGTTAAGTTTGAGATTGTCGGTGGCCCAGATGCTCATCTGTTCACTCTCGACAATGACGGTACGAATGGCCCGAGCCAGGCCAGGATTGCGCCAAATTTTGGTGTGGATTATTCCAACCCCAGCGATGCTGATGGTAACAATGTGTACGAGCTTGTGATTGTTGCCATAGATGCGGTTGGAGGTGAGGAGCCAAGCGGCGATGGTCCGGGCGGCTTTCCGGACGACGGACCTGGTGGCCCACCGGGGGGGCAAACCACCTCGCAGACGATCACGATCACCATATTGAATGATTTCAATAACCTGCCGACGTTCAACGGCTATGGTGGCTCGCCGCATCCGACAGCGCAAGGTACCGCGACGGACAGGACAACGTCAGCGGGAATTTTTACTGCGGAGGATATCGATAATGAGCCGCTCACCTATTCGCTGGACCCTGCTGAGACCTTCGAAGGCAATGCCGATGTGGATTTCTTTACCATCGATGCGGCGACCGGGGAGCTGAGCTTTAAAGAGATACCCTCAGTGGCGAGCGGTGCGGATGCAAACGGCGACAACATTTATAACGTGCTTGTCTATGTGGAAGACCCCACCGGCGCTGAGGATTTTCTGGTTGTGCAGGTCGGCGTTGATGCCTGGGTAAACAGTGATCCGGTGTTCTTGGCGGCGACCACAGATGGTAGTAGCCAGGGTAACGCGGATCCAGACAATCGCGTCATCGACCAAACCGATACCAGGATTCGACTGCAACGTCAGGAAGAGACGTCCGGTTGGCAACAACTAGGCACCTATACAGCCACGGATGCCGATGACTTCCATTCCGTTACCTATTCGCTTGCGGGTGCGGACGCCGACAACTTCCGTATCGATTCGTCGACCGGTTTCCTTGAGTTTGATAGTGAAGGCGACTTCGAGAACCCGGAAGATGCCGATCAAAACAATCGATACGAATTCCAGATTGTTGCGACGGATGACGATGGTGGTACTGGCACTTATGAGGTAGAAGTCAGTCTGACGAACAACACGGCCGATGGAGATCCCGATCCAGATGGTGGTTACTATGGGCCATATTATGGGCCCTATTACGGCCCTTACTACGGTCCGTTTCCGCCGGCGGAACCTGAGGAATATGATATTGCGAGCCTGATGGTGGAGCTGGTGAATGGTTCGTTTGAAGATTCTTCAATCGCTGCCGACACTGCGGTGGATCTGGCTGCTGGAAGTACCGCGTTATCCGGCTGGACGATTGGTGGTAGTGGTATCGAGCACGTCAATGGCATCTGGAATGCGGTAGACGGCACCCATACGGTCAATCTGGATGCAGGCTCTATCTCGCAAGACTTTGCGACCCAGGCTGGGCAGAACTATTTCGTCAGATTCAAGCTGGGTGCACCGAGAGAGGAACAGGATTCCCTTGAGCGGGCTTATATCAACTTCACCTGGGATGACGACGCGGCCAGACCAGCCAACCACCCGAACCTGGTTGCTATGCCCGATGTCAATTACAACCGATATGCGTACTTCCTGGATGCATCCTCTTCGACAACCACGTTGAAGTTGGAAGATATCGGACCTGAGCCTGGGACGGTTGCGATTGACGAAGTTCTGGTGGTTCCCCTGTTGGGTCACGGCAGTTCTCCCTTCTCGTTATCAGACGGTGACATCCTGGATTTCACGGGTCTTGAGTTTGAAGGACTGGCCGATCGTAGCCAGGCGTTTGATCTTGGCTATTTGAAGTTTGATGATCTGGAAGGTGAATCTGGTGTCACCTTTGTCTGGTACGACTCTGACGGCGGTGGTGATGGCTATGTGCCGATACTCGCTCTTACGGGTGTTGATATCTCGGTCACCGATACCGATAACTATCGATTGCTTGGCGACTGAACCTGATGTTTAGCCTGCGCTGTTTAGGCAGGCTTAACTTCAGCGTCTATGGTTGAGTTAACCGTTATACTTCGGTTCGTCTAAACGATATTGGTCAACCATGAGTAATCTGCGCGAATCACTCGCTGAATTCCCTGAGCTAGCGGAGGTCCTTCAGGACCTCAAACGCTACTTTGTCTATGTTGGTGTGTTCAGCGCGGCGATTAATCTTCTGCTGCTGGTGCCTATTCTGTATATGTTGCAGGTCTATGACCGCGTTCTGGCAAGCGGCAGTCTTGCCACCTTGACCATGCTGACGCTTATTATGCTTGGGCTTCTCATGGCCATGGGCGGATTTGAGTGGGTGCGTTCACAGATCATGATCGCCGCCAGTAACCGCATGGAAGAGCGCCTGCATCGGCGTGTATCTGATGCGACTTTTCAACGCGCCCTGCTGTCAGGCGGAATGGCGGGAGGAGCGCAGCCACTGCATGACCTGACGCAACTGCGTCAATATCTGACCGGCAACGGTTTGTTCGCCTTCTTTGATTCACCCTGGGTCTTGGTGTATCTCGCGGTGATGTATCTGTTTCACGTCTGGTTTGGCGTGGCTGCGACAGTGGCTGTCATTGTGATGCTGGTGCTTGCCTACGCGAATGAAAAAACGACCAACGACAAACTTCAGGAAGCGAACTCTCTGAATGCGCGCGTTTCTGGTCAGGTGTCGAGTAATCTGCGCAATTCGGAATCGATTGCGGCGATGGGGATGGGTAACAATCTCTATGCGGGACAGCAGTCTTCACTCATTGAAGTGCTTAAACTGCAGACCGGTGCGAGCCAACGGGCTTCTGGTTTTAATGCCGCATCGAAAACATTTCGGTTGACCATGCAGTCGCTGGTACTTGGGCTGGGTGCGCTATTGGCGCTTCAGCAGCAGATCTCACCAGGCATGATGATTGCCGGCGCCTTGTTGCTCAGCCGGGCACTCGCCCCCATTGATGCAATGGTAGCAGGCTGGAAGGGCTTTTCTCTTGCTCGATTGCAGTACCGACGGCTGGGTGAGCTCTTAACTAAACTGCCTGCACCCTCAGACGCCATGCCGCTGCCGGCACCGGAAGGAAAGCTAACGCTGCAGAATGCCATTGTTATTCCACCAGGTGCCAAGGATCCCGTCGTTAAAGGAGTTTCACTGGAACTGCTGCCTGGGGAAGCGCTCGGTTTGGTGGGACCGAGTGCCGCCGGGAAATCAAGTCTTGCTCGAGCCATGCTCGGTATCTGGCCGGTCAGGCAGGGTTCGGTTCGACTCGATGGTGTTGAAACTGGCCAGTGGGACCGCGCAGAGTTAGGGCCACATATCGGCTATCTGCCGCAGGATATTGAGCTCTTCGATGGCACTATTGCTGCCAACATTTCGCGCTTTGGTGAACTGAATGCTGAAAAGGTCGTGGAAGCCGCGCGTATGGCGGGTGTGCATGAGTTGATTCTGCAGTTACCGGAAGGCTACGACACTGAAATTGGTGCGACAGGTGGTGTGCTTTCGGGCGGGCAGCGGCAGCGAATTGCGCTGGCACGTGCACTCTACGATCAACCGAGGTTAGTCATTCTTGACGAACCCAATTCCAACCTCGACGATCAGGGGGAACGTGAGTTGGTCGAAGCCGTGAATCGACTGAAAGCGACCGGATCTGCGGTAGTCGTGATCAGTCATCGCACCATGATTCTGCAGGCGATGGATAAGATGCTCGTATTAAATAACGGTATTCAGGCAGAGTATGGATCAAGAGAAGAGGTCCTGGCGAAGCTGATGCAGGTCAGCAATATGAATCGAGGCGGCAACAAGGTAGTGACCGGTCAAGGAGTAAATAATGACGGAGCTTGATGGCACTTCACTCACCAGTATGGACAAACCGCTAAGACTGGGACTGACGCTGTTTGTTCTGGTCTTTGGTGTTTTTGGCCTCTGGTCGGCACTGGCACCTCTGGATGGCGCGGCCTATGCCATGGGGCGGGTGACAGTCGCTTCTCACAGCAAAACCGTACAGCATCTTGAAGGCGGGATCGTCCGGGAAATCCTGGTATCAAATGGCGACCGGGTGGCGGCAGGTCAACCGCTTATTCAGATGGATGAAACGCAGTCCCAGGCGATGTTGCAGATAGCGAGCGTGCAGTTGTTATCGCTGCAGGTGAAGGAGGCGCGGTTGCTGGCTGAACGTGACACGCTTGATCGCATTGTTTATCCGGAAAGCATGGCCGTGCATACGCCTGAAGTGCAGGCGGAGCAAGCGGCCCAGGAAGAAATCTTCGATGCACGAACAGCCGCGATGAGCGCAAGCATTGAGGTGCTAGAGCAACGGGTTGAACAACTCAGATCAAAGATAACGGGCCTTACCGCGTTAAGAGAAAGCGAAGAGAAAATGGCCGCCTCCTATGATGAAGAGCTCGCAGATGTCAGAACCCTGCTTGATCAAGGCTTCTCGGAGCGGACCCGCTTACGTGAGCTCGAACGTGCTTACGCCACGCACGCCGGGGAAACTTCTGACCTGATTGCCCAGATCTCATCTACACAGGTTCAGATCGGCGAGACCCGGCTGCAGATGATTCAGCTTGAGCGTCAGTTTCAGGAAGAAGTGGTTAACGAACTCGCGGCGACCCAGACTGCTATTAATGATGCGCGTGAGCGTGTTCGGGCACTTAAGGATGTCGTCGCGCGAACAACTATTCGCGCTCCGGAAGCGGGTTTCGTCAACGGTATGCAGTTTCATACAGTGGGTGGTGTGATCAGTCCCGGAACACCGATCCTGGATATTGTGCCGGATGGTGATGACATGATCGTCGAAGCGCAGGTGTCACCGATTGATATTGATCGAATTTCGCTCAATCAGGAAGCCACGATTCGATTTTCGACTTTTGGGAACATGGCCCCCACAATTTTTGGCAGATTGATTCATCTTTCGGCGGATAGTTTTGTCGATGAGATGACCGGTGCGCCCTATTATCAGGCGCGGATAGAGGTAACTGCTGAGGGCATGGAGGATTTGGGCGAACTGCAGTTGCTACCGGGTATGCCGGCAGAAGTCTTTATTGCGACAGGTGAGAGAACCTTCCTGCAGTATCTGTTCAAGCCGCTGTCTAACACCATGGCGCGCAGTTTCAACGAAGACTGAAGCTTACAAGCATCAAGTTTTGTTTATTGACTCGTACTGCTGATATCTTGGCAGGATCGGCGCGAGCGTATCGATTAACTCACCCAGATAAGGTTCAAATTGTCGCCACTGGTGTATGGCGCCTGTATAGATAGGCTGCCGTACCTGCTCCGAACTGGCTGTTCTTACGGGACGGTCGTTCTCGTGAAATCGAAGGCAGGTGTCCTCGAAGGGTAGCTCGCAATAATCGAGAATGCGTCGTACCTGGAACTCGAGGTCGGTTGTGACGTCTTCATATTGCACGGTCAACACCTCGCCAGGCATCACCGCATGCCAGTGATCCATCATACGCTGGTACTCAAGAAAGTACTGGCCAATGTCTTTCAGCTCGTAAACGAATGTTTGGCCACGGGTGAACAATTGCCGATAGCAGCTCAGCGTTGAGTCCAGGGGATAGCGTCGTGCATCAATGATTTTCGCCTTGGGCAGGATCAGCTTAATAAAGCCGATATGGGGGAAGTTGTTGGGCATTTTGTCGATAAATCTAGGTTTATCCGTTAGCCGATGATGCCTGGCCTCACCGAGATATTCTGTACCGAGTCGTTTTAGGTCGCTCGGCTGCAGTTTTGCCAAATCCTGCGGATAGCGGTTCGATTCGCTCGCACCGTGTGTGAGGGAGTTTGTCAGTCTACTGATATAGGTTAGCTCCGAGGTACCTTCCACCATGCTGTGGCTAGCCAGTATCTGTTCCAGCAGCGTTGAGCCAGAACGTGGTAAACCAACAATGAATATGGGCGCTGGATTGTCGTTCCCTGTATCAGCCCGGTCCTGTAAAAATGCGTTGGAGAAAGTATCGATGATCTTGCTGTGGCGCTCTGCTGTGTGTGCGGCGCTGTATTGAATCAGCGATCGCTGCAGATTGTTGCCCGCCTGATAGTTCTGCCAGGAGTTTGCGTAATCGTTTATGTCTTCGTAGCTCTTGGCCAGGGCAAAAAGGAAGTTAACTCTTGAGCGGTCAGTCAGATTCTCATGATCGAGCGCAGTTTTCATTGCGTTTCTGTCAGTATCCGAAAATTTGTAGGTTTTAAGATTTGCCAGGCTCCAATAGACCTCACCGTCGTTTGGGTGGAGCTTGATGCAGTTGCGATAAGCCTCGATGGCTTCTGCCAGCCTGCCGATGGTTTTTAGATTGTGCCCCAGACCAAGCCAGGCACCCTGATGATCCGGTTGTAAAGTCAACACGGCCCTGAAGTGATCGGTCGCGACTGTTGTTTGACCAGCCCTGACGAAAGCCCAGGCTAGCTGATGCCTGGTGCCAGCGTCTTGAGGTTTCCTTGTGGTGGCTTGCGTCAGATGTTTCAGAGCTTCGTCGTGATGGTTTTGTTCGCTGAGAAATGTGCCAAATGCGGCCAGTAAATCCGCGTCGTGAGGCGCTTGTGCCATGGCTCGCCGATAAAGCTTTTCTGCTTCAGGCAGTTGCTTGTTGGCGGCACAGACACGAGCAATAGCGCCCAGGACACTGGGATTGTTGGGGTGCTCAGCCAGTAAGCTATTGTAAATATTTTCCGCGGCTTTTTTCTGTCCGGTATCTGATAACGCTTTGGCTTGAGCCAAAGCTGCCTCAGCAGGGTCGAGTGTGTCGTTGTCAAAACTGCCATCAGCATTCGCTGCATCAGTTAGCGCCAATGCGCGCGCAAGCCAGCGTTTTCCGGACTTTGACTCTGGATTGAGGGTAACCGCTTTTTTCAAGTAGACGACTGCTTCCTCGTTCTTTCCTGCTTTAAGCAATAGGTAACCGAGGTCTTCCTGTACTTTTGCGAAATCTGGCGCGAGGCTTGCCGCGTGCCGAAGGTATGGCTCTGCTTTTGTCAGATTTCCAGCGTTCAGGAGTAAGCCGCCAGCAATGGCATTCAACCTGACATCATTCCTGTAGTTGTTCACGGCAGCAGTTGCTGACTGGATCGCTGCGCTCAGCTGCTTTTGATTAACCAGTTCGATAACTTTGGTAAAAGCGGCATCTGCGGGGTGCTTCTTTGGCTCCGGCATGTCTTTGTGTTGTTATCCTGATAACTCACTGGGTTCAGCCAACATTTCGGCGACCTCAATGCATGTGATGCATTTGCCACAGGCAATGGCGGTTTCATCCTGGTAAACAGGGCGACGGCAATACCAGACGGCAGTTTGCACCGATGGAGGTAACATCTCCCAAACCTCTCTTTTCGTTTTATCGATCAACGGATTAGTCATATCGGGTATTGGCTCACGCTCATTCATGTACATGGCATCAAAGATGGCGATGCCGCGTTGGATTCTACGTTGCAGATTATCACCACCAGCGTCGACATCGGTCTTGGTTCTTCCAAAAACCACGAGACGGATATCTTTTCTGATGACGGCGATGTTAGCGGCGATGAAACGTGTGACGTCGATATCAACAGGGAAACGTTTGCTCTTCAGTTGACTAAACCCCCGTGTATCAAACACGTTGGAGGAATAGGTAAAGGCTCGAGCGGGGTAGCTCCTTTGGTAGTAGTTCAGGATTTTCTCTACGGCGGCTTTTTCAGCATCTGCTCGGTTTTCCCGATTCTGCAGATATATGTGATGCACGATCAACTGCCGATCTTTGTAGGCGTCGTCAGTCATCATCTGATGCAAAACGCCCGCAGAGTCAATGCCTCCGGAAAACATGCATAAGATCGTATCTGACACGGCGTGTTCCTCACTCACGATGCTTCAACTCATCGTGCCCAAGCAGCCACGCAATGTCCATGGCGCAGACAAACCAAAACAATCGGGGTCAGAGTAAAATTAACCAACCCTAAGAAACAATTGAACAATTGGGGTCAGAGTAAAATTAACCAACCCTAATGTTGATCCATGGGTTTTACCAATAATATTTCCTGCGTAATCCCAGGTGATCTGGCAACCTTGCAGCGGCGAGAAAGCTGAAACTAGTTATTGGCGAATTGTAAATTTTACTCTGACCCCAATTATTCTTGGCGAATTGTAAATTTTACTCTGACCCCAATTATTCAGGCGCGTTTTAGTTCCATGTAGCCGGGGCCGGGTTCGTGGCCGACGAAGGTTTTGCCGAGTTCTTCGTAGTGACGATATGAAATCAGGGCGTGATTGGCTGCCTGGTGAGCATCTCTTAGCTGACGTTCGAGCGGACTGTCCATTCTGCTGCCGGTTGTGCCGGCGGTGTTGTTCAGCATGCTGACGATTTCTCGTGTGGTTTGTGCGGCATGGGCGCAGGCCAGCAATGCCGGCCAGTAATGTTCCCATTCTGGTTCCAGGCGACCGCCGTCTTTCGGTAGTGGCCCCAGGTGCGCTTCGAGTTGATCCTGGGTTTCCATAATAAAGCTGCGAGCTGCCAGCAGTTTTGCCTGGGCTTCACCGATCCGATACTGAATCTGGGGTTGGTCTTTGAGTGTCGAAGAACCGCCCCAGGGAGTCTTTTCCATGGCCAGTTCGATAAACGAATCCATCGCTCCCCGACAAACGCCAAGCGCGACAGCGGCTTTGTTATAGACCGCATGGGTCGGGTTGCGGTAGGTGGGGTTATCCCAGGTTTCGCTGGGTGCCAGCGACCTGAACGGCAGCAGATGTTCGGGTGGTACGTAGCAGTCAACCATGCGCACGTCATGGCTACCGGAACCTCTCATGCCGGCTGTATCCCACGTATCGATAATCTGGAATTCCCCGCGTGGCACCATGAATGAGGCTTGAGCCGGCTTGCCGGTTGTTTCATCAATCGTCATGGCACCCATCAGGTAATTCCAGTTGGCGTTATGACAACCACTGGCAAATGAGCCCTGGTAGTTGAGTCGCCATCCATCGCCGTCCTGCTGCGCGCCGCGGCCGGGGTTAGAACCATTGGCGGGCCCGTGCCCTGAACAAACCAGGACATCCCATTGATCAAAGATTTTTATCGCAAGTTCGATGTCCATCTGCCGGATCACCAGCGCATTGATCTCGGACGAAATCTGGGTACACCAGCCAACGGAACCGTCAATTGCCGATACTGCTTCGATGACTTCAATCTGCTGTCGTGCTGTCAGATTTTCACCACCGAGTTCGTGCGGCAAGGCGTATCGATACAGTCCCTGTTCCGCCATCTCTTTTGACGCCCAGGCCGGTAGATGTCTGATCTGCTGTGCTTCATCACCCGCTGCTTTTAGCGACTCTTTCATCCCTGCGATTCGCTCAAGGATGGGTGTGGTAGCAAGTTTCTTGCTGCGTTCAGTAATTTCAGGTTGAACCATGGAGATTTTTCTCCCCGATTATTCTTCTTATTGGTTGCAGACAAGATACTAGACAAACTAGACGATGTCGCCAGGTTTGCAATGGGTTCGACCTTTTCGCATTTTTTTACTCACTAACAAGCTAATCTATTAGAATCAGGCGTCTAGATACGGCATTCAGCCCAGAGGGGCACGATGAAAGACAATCTTCAAGATCTGGTTAACGAGACTGAATCGGCTATCACCAGCGCTCATGCGAAACGTCAGAAGAAACCTGAGACCAAAATCGCATCGAAAATCCAGCTGCCACGCCTCTCTTTCCCTATGTTTGTCTGGCTGCTCGCCATCATCCTCGTCAGCTTTCAGTTCACCAGCATCGTGACCACCGTTTTCGGTCCGGCAGAATCAAAGATAGAGGCCGACCTCACAACTATCCTGAATACAGCTGCAGGTACCGTTAGAAAATATCGTGATGAAAGCGGTTCACTGCCGCCGCTGTTGCCGAATCCGGCAATACGTGGTCTGGTAGATTATGATCGGCGTAGTGAAATCAGCTTTGTTCTGACGGCGACGGTCAGTAATGTGACGATGGTGCTGGAATCAGACAAGCTGCATGTCTACCGGCAGACTAACGAGCAACCATGAAACCGACTCGACTTGACCTTGGCCTTGCAGGTATTGCGCTGCTCATTACGCTGCTGTTGATCGCGCATCAGATTACTCGCGATTTAAGCCTGCAATCGCAGGCCAGAGAAGTTGCGGCAAACATCACAGCCGTGGCAGAGACAGTGAGCATCTACTATCAAAAAACCGGCCGCTGGTTTCCTGACAACCCCAACAACCAGCGAATTTATGATAACCCCTTCGATGAAAGCGCCGTGCCTTATCAGGGGCTGGATGTCACACGACTCCACCGTGACGCCAATGCTGGTATGGTCCTGCAACTGGTGCGCTACGAGCCGACCATTGATCGCGCCTTCTTTCGTCACCCCTTCAGGGTGCCGTTAGCGCCCGGTGAACCGTTTCTGCGCGTATTACTGGACTACGGTTCCAGTGGTCAAACCGAAACGCTGGTGCTGTTGCGACTGCAGGAGCTGCTGCCACCGGAATCACTGGTAGAAATCGACGATCACTATTTCATTATTGATATCAGGGCCTTGATCAATGTCTGATCCGGATATCGAATCGCTCATACAGGCATCAGCAGCGGAAGATCTTGACCTTCTCGAGCCAGCCAGCAGGGTCACCAACCGTGAACCCCGGCTTAACCGGCCCGGTTTCGTTATCCTCGCCTGGTTGCTGGCGATGACCGTGGGCCTCTCGATTAATCTGAACCCGCCCTGGGAGGCATTTCATGCTGGCACCAAGAGTGTGGAGGTCAGGACATCGATCGCCATGTATCACCTGGTTCATCGCATCGAAACCTATCGCCAACGCACTGGCCACCTGCCCGATTACCTGGATGCCACCTGGTCTGAATCAGCAGGCCTCGATTACCGCAGAACCGAAGATGGCTACACTGTGACGGGGCGACTTGGCGAACTGGTACTAGAATTTGAGCGAGGTGACGACCCCGAATCGCTGTTGCACTTTGCTGGAAATAGTACTGCAAATACGGTGGGTCTGGAATGAGCATCAACCATTGGCTGGTATCTGCAGCGCTTACGGTGGACAGGGCGCGGCAACCGGCAGCTGACTTTCGGCCAGTCGGTGATATCACAGATAAATGGCAAGCAGTGATCGAGGCGATGGATCTCAGCCCTGAGGAACTTGCGACTGCTGCGGCGACTTATTTCGATCTCGAACGTGCCGATTTCAGCCGGCTGGAACCAGAGTTTGCGAGTCAGCTGCCAGAAAGTGTTGCCCGGACCCATATGGTTGTCCCGATTATTGCAGACGGGAAACATGCACTGGTGGCGATGATCGATCCAGCTGACGTGAGCACCCAGGACGAATTGTCGTTCACGCTCGGCATGCCGGTCAGGGTATGCATAGCAACGCCACAGGAAATCGAGGCGATGCTTGCTGACGTTTACACCGCACGCGACGAAACGCTCGAAGGTTGGGGCAGCGTTACCAGTTCTATGCTGGCTGACGATCTTGTGCTGCGTGGCGATGACGGTTCAGCGATTGCCACCGGTACCAGTGCTACCTCGAAACTGTTGGTTGAATTGTTGAAGCGGGCAGTAAGATTGAACGCAAGTGATATCCATATCCAGCCTTACGGCGAAGGAGCCGTGGTTCGGAACCGAATAGATGGTGTGCTCTACCGGAGCGTTGAGTTACCAGCGAGTGTTCATGACCATCTGGTGCGTCATGTTAAGGCGATTTCAGGTATGGACGTTACCCGGCACATGATCCCCCAGGATGGCGAGCTTCGAATGGAAGTCAGTCATCAGGAGATTGACCTGCGATTGTCGGTATTGCCGGTTAGTGGCAGCGAACGGTTGGTTGCCAGGCTGCTGCCCCAGAACCAGGTCCGGGCACTCGGTATGCTTCGCCTTGAACCAGCAGAGCAGCAGCGCCTCGAGCGGATTTCACAAAGCACCGATGGCATGATTCTGATGACCGGCCCAACCGGCTCCGGAAAAACATCGCTGCTCTACGCGATGCTGGCAGAGAAAAACACGCCGGATATCAACATTATGACGGTCGAGGAACCGGTTGAATATCGGCTTCGCGGTGCATCCCAGATTAACGTGGACACCAGGACAGGGCTTACCTTCGCAAAGTCACTTCGTTCGATCCTGCGCCAGGACCCTGACGTGGTCATGATCGGTGAAATCCGGGATGAAGAAACCGCGCAGATCGCTGCGCAGGCAGCACTCACCGGACACTTTGTGCTGTCGACTGTGCATACACTGGATGCGTTGCTGGCTCTGGTGCGTATGGCGGACCTTGGCGTTTCATCAGTATCCCTTGCCGATGCCTTGCACGCTGTTGCTTCCCAGAGACTGGTGCGTGCTTTGTGTGAACACTGCAAGGTGGCTATCTCGGAGGATGAAATGTCTGCGGACGAACAGCAATTCTCCCGGATGGTTTCGCCGCCCAGGTTTCGCGCGGTGGGATGTGAACATTGCCACTCAACAGGGATGTCGGGTCGGGTACCTGTCCTTGAAATTATTGAGATCACTGACGAGATGCGCAGATTACTGCGTGCGGATGTTCAGGATCTTGATCAAATGGAAACCCTGGCAGTCGAAAGCGGTACCCGCTTTCTCGCTGAAGGTTTTGCAGCGCGCGTTGCGCAGGGAACCACAACCGTGGCTGAAGTTATTCGGGTCTACGGGCGGGGCTTCTTTTCAAGATTGAAACACTTCAATAATCTGAGGCAGATGGCAGGTCAATCGACGGACTGACCTGCCTGGTTTACGCCAGTCAGGATGCTGGTGCTTTAGAAGCCGGCCTCACCTGCCATGATTTTCTGGTAGAAATCGTCGTCCAGTTTTTCGTATGCGGTCGCACCAGGTTTCCAGACGTAGAGATCATCAGGGCATTTTTCAGGATGGAAAGCGGCCTCTCTTAAGTCACCCTTCTGAAGTTTGAAGGTACCCGTCAATTGTTGTTCTGGCAGTATTCTGATGAATACCGGGCGAGCATAGGCGGCGAGATCTGATTGAATCAACTGGGACACGCTTGCAACATCGAAGCTCGCTCCCTGCTTCAGTAGCAGTGCTGCCATGCCTGCCCGACCATCTGTACCCGGGACTTCAACACCGTAGACGTTACAGACATCGATGTCCGCATGGCCGTTGATAATTTCACCAACCTCGTTGGTAGAACAGTTTTCACCTTTCCATCGGAAGGTATCACCAACCCGGTCAACGAACTGATAATGTTTGAGCCCGCAGGCGAAGCCTGCTTCAACGCTCCGGATGAGGTCACCTGTATTGAAATAGGCATCACCCTGTTTAAAGACATTTCGCAGGATCTTCTTCTCGGTCGCTTCGCGATCCGTATAGCCGACAAACTCGGTTGATTTTGTAATCGCACCCAGCAGCAGTCCTGCCTGTCCTGGCTCAACCTTTTTGCAGAAGCCGCTAGCATCCCGGACGATTTCGTCTGCGGCCACATCGTATTCGACGATTGAAGGCGGCACGATAGATGCACCAATGGTCTGATCGCGGTTAAAAAAGTTCATAAATGTCGCATTACCTTCTGAGGCACCATAGAACTCATAGACCTTGGGTACCTGGAAGCGTTCTTTGAACTCCATCCAGATATCCGGTCGCAAGCCATTGCCGGTCATTTTTTCCAGCGGGTTAATACCATCGTCAGGTTTCACCGGTTGCGCAAGCAGATAGCGGCACAGCTCGCCGATATAAATAAAGGTATTGCAGTTGTTTTCCCGAACGTCGTTTAAAAACTGGCTGGCGGAAAACTTACGTTTGAGGAAGACAGTAGCACCGACGTTGAGTGCTCCGAGAAAACCGACGCACAAGCCTGTGGCGTGGTAGAGCGGCAGGCAGATGTACATGCAGTCGTCTCTTTTCAGTTTCAGGCCGACGGTTTTGGCCAGTTCGCAGAACAGTGTCTGCCGGCTTTGTTTCTGAATTGCGGCTTTGGGTAAGCCGGTTGTGCCTGACGTGAAGATATACAGGGCAGGGTCTTTCTGACGCAGCGGTGGAATGTATCGCTCTTCAATGGGATCAGCCTCTTCAGTGATCTGGCTGAAATCCACGGCCCAGTTGGGCGTCGGTGGCGCGTCAACATCGGCGACCATCAGAAAGTCTTTGCCTTCGTCCAGATTACATTCCGTTTTAACTTCAGCGACACTGTCGCCGTGTTCACTGCCAACAATCAGCGCCTTGGCATCGGTGGTCGAAATACAGTGAACCAGTTGCGGCCCGCGCAGGTTGGTATTGATCAGGGACACGGCAGCGCCTGCCCGCATGGTGCCAAACATGTTCTCGATGAACTCAATACGGTTGTCCATCATCAGGCTGACGGTATCGCCAAAGCCAATGCCTCGATCCCTCAGCCCCTGGGCAACCTGGCTGACCCGGCGATCCAGTTCACCCCAGGTAATCCGGCGTCCCTCAAAAATAATGGCGATCTTGTCCGGGCAGGCGCTGGCGGTATTGGCGAGCCTGAGCGGCAGATTATCGATGTCGTCAGGGGAGGGCGGCTTTATCGCCATCCGATAGACAAGCGGTATGATGTCAGTGGCAATGACTTTGGCGCTTGATAGGGCTTCCTGAAGAATCGGCATAGCGTGCTCTCACGGTTAGCGAATAGGCTGCTGGAAACTACCAGAGCTGATGAATCGATAAAAGTAGTCTCTATCGAGTAATAGTGACGGTAAAAACTGATCAATAAAAGCCCATAAATCACAAGATTTCGTAATTTCTTCGCTTCTCACATCCGAATGGCATTAGCTTTTTGCCCGTTATTCAGGCGATTTCGGTGCGCCGCACTGCCAGCAGGTTTCGAACGTCTCTGGATTGGCCTCCTGGCATCGAAGGCAAGGCCAATCCTCCCCTTCTGGCTTGGCCAGGGTTTCATCGATCAGGCGTGTTGCCTGCGCCGCCCTCGAACCATCAACGACCCAGAGCTCAATCCAGGTTTCTCCGGGTGCGAGTTCGCCGGCAGCGCCACCCAGCAAGTCATTGCGACTTTCGGTTTCAATGCCTGCCTGCGCCAGCAGGCTCGCCATACTCCCGACAATCATCGAATTGGGGTGGGAATAGACGAGCTTCTTCATAACGCAGCACGGAGCCTTGCGACAACACCAGAGACACCATCGCCTTCCAGGACTTCTTTGGCGGAATCCCTGGCGAAAACATCGCCGTGTGCCGGTGTGGCACTCTGGCCCGCCCAGGTCAGCATGGAAACGTCGTTGATACCATCACCAATGGCCAGGACCTCGGACTGCGCAACACCGCGTTCTGCGGCGATCTGGGCAAGGGCGTTTCCCTTGCTGGCACCAGGCGCGTGCACCGCAGTGACCGTGGTGAAGTCCAGCAGCGCGACTCTATTGCCGTAACGCGCCTCCAGCAGCCGATGAATATCGGTAGACACCGCTTCGTTGCTGATGATGTCGATACCGGTTGCCCGCACACCGGATTCATACGGATTGGGGTGTAATTCCATTTCAACACCTGAAACGGCGGCGAAGAATTCTGCTGCTGGCGTCTTGCTGGTCACCAGATATCGTTCATGGTCGAACCAGGAAAGACTGTAGTGGTGTTCCATGGCGTACTCATACAGTTCCCGCGCAATATCCTGCTCAATGGTAAGACCATGTCGTAGGCGGCCGTCGGCTTCATGCACAGAGGCGCCCTGCTGGCAGATCATGGGTTCTGTGATCCCCAGGCGCGCGGCGATCGGTGCGGTACCTGGATACATTCTCCCCGTTGCCAACATGACGATGACGCCGCGTTTCTGCAAGGCGGCGACGGCATCAACGAGTGCATCATTGGGCACAGCATCCAGCGCTGCACCGGGTTCGAGTAAGGTGCCGTCGATATCGAGCGCGACGAGTTTTGTTGTTTGGGACATCGGATTCTTCTTTGCTCGGTTAAAGGGATAACGATACACCGATTGCATCCAGGACTCCCATGAATAGGGCCATGAACGTCTCAACCTGGATGTCGCCTGGTTGATTGACGGGTGTCATGGTGCTGACCCAACGACCGTTGTATAGTGTCTGCGTTTTCTATGGATATCGGACGACTCGTGCGCATAAGCCGCTGCCGTGCTGCAACCTTTCAACTGCTGAAACTGCTGTTTCTGACCGCAGTGTTGTTGCCGTCTCTGGTGCCCGCAGGCTTTATGGCCCACCGCAATGCCGAATCTGGCGAACTGGTCCTTGGGCTTTGCCCGAGCGTTTTCAGTGCATCAGATCTGGCGGCGCTGGGTGCGGGCGGACATGGTGACCACCCACCTCAGGATCACAGCCAGCACGCATCGCACGATCATCATAAGCCCCATCACAACCCTCATCACAGCCATCATCAGCCAGTAGTCATCGCGGCTGACGATATTGACCCGCTGGTCACCGATGAGCATGCCGGTCATAAATCCGGTGCCAGTCAGCAATGTCCCCTCGCGCTGCCCGGCGCGGCAATCGCTGAATTGCCGGTACTTGCCAGCGTTTCGATCGCACCCTCCGTGGTTGTCGTTTCAGCACCTGTTGTCACCGCCGCGACGATGCCACTGTTACCACCCCCGGTTCGAGGTCCCCCGAACCTGTCCTGAATGACGCTTCGCCATGTCGGCGGACAAGCAGCAAAACATCAGTTTTTATCGCCAGAACCCTGAGGGGTTCTGCATGCTATTCAGGAATGAACATGAACAGTCGCATTTTAAGTCAGGGCGCCTCGCTCTGGGTGAGCCTATTGGTTGCGGTGCCGGTGCTGGCAACCGAGATCGCGTCAAACAAAACTCCGGACAGAGCTAACGTATTTACAGAAACGATTGTCGTCACAGCGACGCGCGAGCAACGCCGGATAAACACGATTTATGGCAATGAGATTATGCCGATGGCGGCCGACAGCGCCGCCATGATTGCCCGATTGCCAGGTGCCGCCCTGGTCAGCAATGGCAGCCTGTCCGGACAGGTGCAGTTTCGAGGGGCCTCAGGATTCAGGGTGGGTTCGCGCCTTAACGGTCAGGCTTTCCGTTCCGGCGGTCCAAATCTGATGGACCCGCCCATGCACTATGCGCCCCCGACGCTGGTCGAAACCATTGAGGTGAATCGTGGTGCCGCGCCGGTATCTTTTGGTCCATCCCTGGTTGGTGGCGTTGAAACTCAGCTTAAGCAGGTTCCCTTTGCCGATACTGCCAAACTCGTCACCGGTTACGACGTCACGGCCATTGGCCGAAGCGCGGATTCCAGTCACGCACTTGGACTGGTCGGCGGGCTGGCCAACGATGTGTTTCGTAGTTATGGCTACTATTCGGATGAGAGTGGCAGCGATAGGGAGTACCCGGATGGTCAGGTAGACAATACGTCTTATGAGCGTCGCGTCTATGGCGCTGGCATTGGCTTCCGTCAGGGTGACCATGAGTTTGACCTGGAGCTCCGGCGCCAGGATACCGGCCCCACGGGCAACCCGCCGTTTGCCATGGATATCGATTATGTTGAGACCGACTTCGCCCGGCTTGCGTGGGATAGCAGAATTGGCGCAACAACCATGGCGGTTGCGTTTGGTTACAGCGATGTTGCCCATGGTATGAACAATTTTGATCAACGGCCACCACCACCGGCCATGCGGTTTCGCGAAACCACCGCAACCGCGCGCACCCTGACCCTGGCATTCGACTTTGTCACGCCCATTGGGGGTGGTGAATTTGGCTACGGTGTTGATGCCGAGCAGGGTGAACACAACGCAATCATCACGAATCCGAACAATTCGGGTTTTCTGGTAACCCCGATTCCTGAGGTTGAGCAGGATCGTATCGGTGCCTACGTTAACTGGCAGGCGCAATCTGGCGCAAATGGCTACGATGTCGGCGTCAGAATTGATCGCGTCAGTGATACGTCCGGCACTGCCACCACCGGTCCCGCCTTGCCACCGATGGCCGGTATGCTGGCCAATGCGTTCAATCAGGCAGACAGGCGCTGGGATGACACGACCGTCGACCTGCTCGCACGATATTGGCAAGACAGCCAACTGGGCACCTGGCGACTGAGTCTGGCCAGGAAGAACCGGGCGCCAACCTATCTGGAGCGTTACGGCTGGCTGCCAATTGCGGCCAGCGCTGGTTTGGCTGATGGCAATAACTACATTGGAGACCTCAACCTTGACGTGGAAACCGCCTGGATCGCTGAAGCTGGTATTGATATTGGCGGCGGCGCCTGGTGGCTGCGTCCATCCGTGTTCTATCACCATGTAGATGACTACATTCAGGGTGTTCCTTTCGATAGCACGGTGGGTGTGACTGACTCACCGGTCGAAATGGTGTCGACGATGAACGGTGACCCTTCGCCGCTTCGCTTCGCCAATGTTGAAGCACGCATGTTTGGTGTGGATGCCAGCTATGGCTGGCAGTTTGCTGAAAATTTCCGAATTGAAGGTGTCCTGTCTGTTGTACGTGGTGAACGGCGTGATATTGATGATGATCTTTATCGAATTTCTCCTGACAGTTTCAGTATGGCGCTGGTCTATGACAGACCCGCCTGGTCGGTATCGCTTGCTGGTGAGGCCGTGCGGGCTCAGGACGATATCTCTGTTACCAACAGCGAGCAGGCAACCTCCGGTTACGGCCTGATGCACTTGTTTGCGTCCTGGCAGGTCAATGATGGGCTGCAGCTTTCCGGCGGCGTTGAAAACCTGTTAGACCGTGAGTACGAGCAGCACCTCGCGGGCTACAATCGAGTCCGGGATTCAGATGTTGACCTGGGGAATCGTTTGCCCGGGACCGGGCGTAACGTGTTCCTGAAATTATCGCTGCGGCGTTAAATTTGGCGTACTGCCTCGGTCTGCTTGTGGATTAAGATGTTGAGTTCCAGCAGGTAGCCGAGGCAATTCCGTGACAACGAAACGCATCATGGTCGACATGTCAGCAACGCTGATCCATCACGGTCACATCAGAATACTCGCGAGGGCAGCCAGCCATGGTGAGGTGGTGGTTGGTCTGACTACCGATGACGAGATTCTCAAAAAAAAACGGTATGTCCCTGAGCTCTCTTTTGATGAGCGTCGCGAGATACTTTTGGCGATTCGTCATGTCAGTGAAGTGGTGCCGACACCGTGGCTGATCACCGAAGCTCTGCTTGATCAGCACGCTATCGATCTGCTGGTGCATGGTGACGACAACAGTAATCATGTGACGCCAAATCGCCTGCTGATTTTCCCCCGTACTGAAGGCGTCAGCAGCACAGAGCTGAGAAAGCGATCGTTGAGTTCCCTTGAAGCCATCAGCCGCGCATCATCTGCCGATAAGACGTGATGCCCTGCACGGCAACACGTAACATCGAGATACCGGCGATCAGCAGAGCCGCTGTCAGCATTAACCCAGGCGCCATGTCCGTCAGATTCGCAACGATGGTGGCACCGCACAGGGCAACGCCCAGTAGAAAACCGATCAGATCAAAAGATTGATAGTTTCCACCCAGCCAGAGGTGCCGCATCAGGTAGCCGGTTGATTGTGTTGCAATAAAGCCCATGGTCACGAAGCTGACCCAAATGATCAGCGGCTCGGGCTCAAAGACCGGCGCCAGCATCAGATGCCAGATACAGATCGGCAACAGAGTGCCGATAAAGCCGAGGTAATCCATCAGCCTGACCTGCGAGGTGCGAACGGCCTTGATGACCACCCAGGCCAGTGCCGCAATCCCGTACCAGTAGACCGCGTCCAGCAGGCTGATACTTTGCCATTCGAGTCGCCAGACCTGGAGTCCGTAAATTGAAGTCACCGTCATAATCGCGAGACCTGTCCATACCGACTCCAGGCCACCGATCACCGGCAGGCTGCGGTAGTTGCTGTTTCGGGTCTCCCAGTTATGTGCCCAGAAGGCAAGTGAGGCGATAAATGCCATCAGCCACATCCTGGAATGATCCAGTTGCAACATGACCATTACGGGTACCGTCAGGTTGTTGGCGATAATGGTATCGACCCAGTGATCAAGAAAATCCCCGAAGGGTGAAGCGCGGTTGAGCCGCCGAGCCTGCATGCCGTCGAGTTGATCGAACACCGCGTACATGATGAGCAGAATGGCGCTCGACATCATGGCCAGCTTGCCGAGGGTCGTGCCACTTTGCATTTCCGGGAACAGGAACCAGATGGTCAGCGCGGACAAAGTTGCCAGCGCACCGCCCGTTAGCGTCAGTGCATTGGGCGAATAGCTTTCTGGCAGAATTTCGATGAGTCGTTCCGAGACCCCTTTTTTCAGTATCTTTGCCGTCGCGGAGTGATCGGTAACACCAAAGTCACTGTGCTTGTCGGTCTTCACTGATCACCTGACCTGGAAAACAGCGAGAAAACCGATCGGATACGGTCAAGCAAATTATCGCTGACGCTAGTGAGTTCGTTGCTGCGTTCCTGCTCACTGGCCTGCTGCATCTTGTCGTTGTTTGAGAGCTGACGTTCAGCAATCAGGCGAGATATGGTTTCGGCAACTTCCATACGATGCACCAGGATCTCGCTAAAACTGTCCCGTCGAATCTCGAACACAACCGATTCTACGAGGGCAGTTACCGTTGCTGACCGTGGTTCATCCGCCAGCATCGACATTTCACCAAAACACTGACCCGGCTCAATCACGGCAACGACAAGATCTTGAGTCTCGTTTGTGACCGTGACTTCAAGTAAACCTTCTGCCAGGCCATACATGGAGGTGGTGGTTTCTCCTTCCCTGATGATTTCAGCACCGGTTTCAAATCGGCGAATCACCAGATCACCGGCAAGTTGGCGAAGTTCATGGGGTTCAAGAGATCGAAACAGGGCGATACTGCTGATCAACTTTTCTCTATCCAGCGTCTCATCCCAGCTTTTCGCCATCATCCTCGCTTCACCAACAAAGACGTTTTGTTTGGGTAGAGAGATGGATAAGCCCGTTTCCTTCAGGTGCCGCATGACATGCCGGATAACAATTGATCTCGCGTGGCCTTCGTTGATGGTGCTCGCATGGTAGGAAAAGCAAATTTTGTATTCGACGCCAAACACGCCAGGCCCAAAAGCGAAGGCGACGGGTTCCGGGTTTTTTACGATGCCCGCCTCCTGGGTTGCCGCCATGACCGCTGCTGTCAGGACTCGATTGCCGCGTTCCACTGGCAGGGAAAAATCCAGTGTGAGCATCATTTCAACTGCTCTCTGATCCCCATTGGCGTCAAGGTTTCGAACGACTGCGTTCATGAGATAGGAGTTCGGAATAACCACGATGCCACCGTTGTCCTCTTCCAGGGCAACCGAGCGCCAGTTCATTTCCTTGATCGCACCAAAGGTACCATCGGTCAGGGCCAGGCGCGCACCATGCGTAAATCGGCGATCCAGGTTTAGCGACAGTCCGGCCATTAGCTCGCTGAAGATGTTACGCAGGAACAGGACACCCAGCACAACTCCGCCGGCAAACAGCAGGCCCACTGATAGCGGCGACATGTTAAACACCGAAACGAGTACAAAGACCGTCGCCACCAGAATGATCGTAAACCGAAATAGCAGCGTGACCAGCAGTGGCACACGTTGGCCTTCGGCAAGGCTGAATATCTTCAGGTTGACCAGACTTCGCGATAACGAAAGAAAGGTCCAGGTGCCAGTTACCCAGAGCGCTAACAGCAACGCTCGATTCAGCAGGTAAGCCGCTCGAATCTCATCCGGGAAGCGGGTGACCAGCGTGATCATCCACGTATCGCGCCAAAGATAGAGCGCAAGGGAAGCGATTAGCAGGCTACTGGGGAGAATAAAGGCAGGCTTCTCTTCGTAACTGGGGGACAATGAATACCTCTGCTGACTCGCGGTCTTATGACAATATGGGGTTACACTATGCGGCTACACTATGCGTGAGCAGCAAAGGGCTCGCAAGCTGCGTGAACAGATCAATCAAAATTATCCTGATGCTTTATGCGGCGCTGGCAGCCACCGCGTGCATCGCTTTGCCTGCCAAAGACCGGTTTGTAAATCTGCCGACATTACCCGTGTCTGTCTGGTCGCACCTCCAAACCCAGGCAGTTGTTAATGCGCGAACGGGTGGTATCAGATTCGTCGCCAGACTTAACGAGGTTGCTTCGACTTCCAGCGCGGACACTGTGTGGATCAACCGGCTCGATGACGCGCTCGTCTGCCAGTGTTCGGCACTTGGCGATCATGAGTACTTGATCAGTGAAGAGCCGATCACGGATGAAAGCGGTGTTTATGTTTCTTTCAACGATGAATCCTATAAAGCGGTCCTGGAAATGGTGCCCTATCCAATGGATGCGCCGGTTTACAGCAGTGTGGCGTTGTCGGAACTTGCCTACGTCTACAACGGCACAGCCCTGGCGGACTTCCTGTTTGTTAAGGGATTCCAGATGGAGCTGCACAGCGGCATGATGAACTCTTCAGAGTATCCCGGCTTTAGAGACACCGAGTATTTCATGGCCCGGGACGCCGCACATCGCTACTTGTCTATTCGTGGGACCTCGGGGGCGAGGGATATCGAAACCACCGTTGATGCGGCGCTGGTTCCTTACAAAAATCTTGGCCTCGTACATAAGGGTTATCTCGAAGTCGCCCGGCACATCTTCACCAGAGTGTATCCGGCGCTTGCCGACTCTTCTCTCCCTATCGTTGTGACCGGGCACAGTCTTGGCGGGTCGGTAGCGATACTGGTTAGCATGCTGTTGACCGATGCCGGTGTCCCGGTCACCAATCTGAACTTCGCACCAGTACCCATGGCAGACAGAAAAGTTGCCCTTCACTATGCGGACCTGCTGCCGATTACCAACTATTTTTTGCCCAATGAAGAACTTGCCGGGCTGTCCGGTTACGGCCAGCTGCTTTGGTTGCCGGGAGACAGGGTAGAGCTGCCCTATGTAGGAACAACCGCTGGAGCAGCACATTTTGTGATCAATTATCTAAAGAGTGTGTTGGTTGAGGGTGGCCGGAGCCGGGCCAATTACGAAGCGGCGCTACCCAACTGCGTGCTCGAAAAATATGCCTGCTTCGATGGTAAAAAAGAGAACTTCGTCAGCAGCTGTGCTTTTGTAGCAGACGATTGTTTTGAATCGCAACGTCAGCTGTTGCTTGGTCACCCTGCTGACGACGAACTGAATGATGAGTCTGTTGACCAGATGATCAGTGATGCTGCACGGATGCTCGTCAGCGAACCGCTGACCGAGCATCATCAGCGAGTCCTGCGCTATCGGCTGGCTTATCTGCTGCAGTTGTCGGGTGACAACATGGCGGCACAACGTCTACTTGAAGGCACCCAGGCTGCGGAGGCTGGTTTTGCCGGTTTCCTGCGGGCCAGGGCACGGGAATACGGGGCTAGTGGTGGCGAATAACCTGTCCGGCAGCATGCCATCGTCAGCTGCCCAGCGGCGTTACATTCCTCATATCGACGGCCTCCGAACCCTGGCGGTGATGTCAGTGTTTCTTTATCACCTGGATGTCGACTGGATCGGGGGCGGGTTTGTTGGGGTTGATGTCTTTTTTGTGATCAGTGGTTATCTGATCACGCAGATCATTAAGCGTGGTTCCGAAGAGAACCATTTTTCTTTCTCAGGTTTTTATGCCCGGCGGGTTCGAAGACTTTTCCCGGCGCTTTTTGTGGTGATCTGTCTCAGCACGCTGTGGGGGGCTATCTCTCTAAGTCCGACGCGCCTGATGGAACTCGCGCAAAGCGGCACGGCAGCGATTCTGTCAATTTCAAACGTCTACTTTTACTTTAACAGCGATTATTTTGACGCCGCCTCAAGCACCCAGATATTTCTGCATACCTGGTCGCTATCCGTTGAGGAGCAGTTTTATCTGGTTTGGCCAACGCTGATTTTCCTCGCAGTGGTGTTGTTATCGAATCGGGGGCAGTGGCTGATGATGTTCGCACTGGTGCTGCTTGGAACGGCAGTGTCGTTCTTTGTGACGCGCGCGGACCCGAATCTGGCCTTTTACATGGCGCCTTTTCGCCTTGCTGAGTTTGCCCTGGGTGGTCTGCTCTGTTGGGTGACCTGGCAGACACCACCTAGGTGGCTTGGGGAAACGCTGACGCTCCTGGCGCTCGCTGCGCTTGTCTGGAGTTTCGCCTTTGTCACTGACGTCGCGTCTTTTCCCGGGCTGTTGTTCCTCGTTCCCTGTATCGCAACGACCGTGCTGATCTGGTCGGGCAGCCATTCCAATTTTGCGGCGGTGGTGCTCGGCAATCCTGTGATGGCTTATATCGGCCGATTGTCATACTCGCTCTACCTCTATCACTGGGTGGTGATTCTCTGTTACCAGTATGAGGTTACACCCTGGCTTGAGTTGTCGGATCAGCTGCTGATTATTGTCATCGCGCTGCTGCTGTCTGTTGCCTCTTATCACTGGATTGAAAAGCCGTTGAGAGGTCCCAGCCGGTTCTGGCAGACCAATACGCATGTGGCCGCTGTATTTGTGTTGCTGGTATTTATTCTGGTCAGTATTTTTGCCTGGATAGTCCGGGAGTCGGGTTTCCCTGAGCGAGTCCCACAGGAAATCAGAGAGATTGTGGTGCAGACCGAAGCTGAAAAAGCGGAACGTTTTGAGCACTATCAGGCGCTTTGTCGCGAGCGCTCCTGGCACCGTTGTGACCAATTGTCTGAGACCCAGCGCAATGTCGTCATCCTTGGTGACAGTCATGGCATTGACGGTTTGAACACACTGGCACCGCTAAATCCGGACCTGCACTTTATCCTAGCGGCACTGGGCGGGTGTCCGCCCATGACGCCAGATGATTTTGCGCAGCTGGTGCGGCGCAACCATCCCAATTATGAAAAGTGCCGGGAACACGTTGGCAAACTGTCAGCACCTGGGTTCTACAAGAACATTGATTATCTGGTGTTCTCGCTATCCTATTCCTGGTTCGAGCCAAAGCACCTGCGATCTTTCCTGTCGACCTTACCGGCTGATTTCCGTGGTGAGATACTGATTTTTGGTAATGCGCCCAGCTACCTGGATGATCTGCCTGAGTTAGTCGTGAAACGAGGCATCCCTGCCAGACTTGAGCGATACGTCGCCAATTATCTACTCGAAGATACCTGGTCGCATGATGCAGGGCTGGCTCAATTAGCGGACGACTATGGTGGGCTGTTTGTGTCAAAAACAGGGTTCTTTTGTGATCAGGCGGTTCGTTCGTGTCGGCTGTTCTACGGTGCGGATCGAAAGCTGCTGACATACGATCGCAACCATCTGAGTGTTGATGCAGCATCAGAATTTGGGCAATGGTTTTTGTCCGAACACCCCGCGTATTTTTTGCCGGATACCGCCGGTGCAGATCCTCAGGATGCGGATGCCGGATCAACCTGAATCATTCGAAGCAGTCCGTTTATCATTTGGCTGTGGAGCTCGTCAGTTCCTGCCCAGCTGAATCGATCAATATTGATCGGCAGGGCGATTAAGCCGTGCAGTGCTGACCAGAGAATCTGGGCCTGTGAAACTGGTTGTGCCGCTATGAAGATACCCTCCCGCTGGCCTTCCTTGAGCACCGTAATCAGTAGATCTGCAAACACACTATTGGTAAAGGGCTGTTGTACGGGCGTCTCCCCGGGCGCTCGGACAAACATAAACACCGCTCGATACAGTTCTACATTTTTGCCCGCGAATTCAAGATAAGTCATCAGTAGGGACTTCAGGCGCGCTGCGGGTTGTTGGTGCTGGGCCGCTCTGGTTTTAAGTTCATCTTCGAATTTTTCGACCGGTCCCTGCCACAGGCTCTGGGCGAGTTCGTTGAGGTTGCCGAAGTGCGTGTAGATGGTACCAACGGAAATCCCGGCGCGTACCGCGATCGTCCTTGCGGTCAGATTGTTTAGGCCCTGTTCCCGGTAAAGTGCCAGCGCGGCGTTGCGGATATTTGCGCGTACCGCTGCCTTTTGTTCGTCGGTTGCCGGTTTCCTGGCCATTGTTCAGGCTGCAGCCTGAATCGAAAAACGATCCCGTAGCGTGGCCACCGGTGTATCCAATTCTTCTTCCCAGTGTGCAAAGTTAATATTGCCGGAAGCACGACCCCGCATCCAGCCGTCGACGATGGCATCCATGGCATCAACGGTGATATCCGGATTGACAAATGCGGCATGACTCAGCGTCACCGCCATTCGCATGGCGTGATAGGGAAAGCGCAGCTGGGCAAGGTAGAACGCCGCCAGGGCAAGTTCGCCGTAGGGTGAGGAATCGTAACCGGCCAGGACATGCTGAAAGTCATGAATCTGGGTGCCGCGCACCATCATATAGCTCATGTCTTCAGGTAATCGGTCCAGCTTTCCTGAACCACTCAGCTTGTCGTTAAAGGCCCGGTAGTTAACCGCGAACTTGTCTTCGAGTTTGTTTTCGATCACAAAGTCATAGTAGCCCTTGCCCAGGGTGCCGGGTTTGCAGGCAGCAAGGCGTTCAACTTCGATGGGTGCCGGAATGTGTTTTTCTGCAAGAAATGCCGTGGCGCCGGGTATCGTGTGCAGTTGCTCCAGATAAGCATCGATGGCTTTTTGTGGGGCTTGTGCCCACCAGTCGTGAAACAGGAAGTACACCCCATATTCCATCGGTCGGTCCACCGCCCACATGAATCGCTCGACAAATTCCCGGTTCACAATTGGATCTTTCTGCTGACTCATCATGTTGTCCTCTTTGATTAGCGAGGAGCATAGCAGAGCTGGATAATTAAATGAACACGTTCAAATAATAAATGTATGCGGGCTGCCGGAACTATGGTCTGGCGCAAACGTACGGTTGTTGCCTGAGTGTCCAGCGCCGGCAGAAAAATGCGCATATCTAGCCGATGAACAACCGGTTATAGTCTGCTCGTTTTGAATTCAACGATTGGGAGTACCCGGATGTCAGAAGCATTAGCGAACTCAACTAACTATTTCCTCGATGGCAATTTCAGTCCAGTCTCTGAGGAACGGGATGCGCAGGGAATGGAAGTTCTTGGTTCGATACCCGACGATCTCAATGGCCACTTCCTGAGGGTTGGACCCAATCCTGTCCATATCTTCAGTGAAGAGGCTTATCACACCTTTGATGGCGACGGCATGATTCACGCCATTGAATTCGCCAACGGCAGCGCCAGCTACCGCAATCGTTTTGTCAGAAATCAGGGTTTCCTGCTTGAGCAGGCGCGCGGCGACTGGATTTATAAGGGGATGAACTCAATGCTTGATCCGACGCCGACCCGGGTGCCGGAAGGTGAGCCAGGTAATAAGAATCTGGCGAATACAGCGTTCACTTACCATAACAACACCCTTTATGCGCTGCATGAGCCGTCGCAGCCCACGGTGATCAATCTGCCTGATCTGGAGACTGTTGGCCCCACCGATTTTGGTGGCAAACTGACTCACCCGTTTACCGCGCATCCCAAGGTCGATCAGAAAAGCGGTGAAATGATGACTTACGGCTATTCGTTTCAGGCACCCTACGTCACCTATTCGGTGATCGACGCCGAGGGCGAACTGGTGCACAGCACACCCGTCACCATTCCGAAGCCCGTTTTTATGCATGACTTTGCGGTCAGCGAAAAGTACACCCTGTTTCTGGATTTCCCGATTACGCTGGATATTGAGCGAGCGATGTCTGGCGGACCAGCCCTCGGTTTTGAGCCTGAACATGGGTCTCGGATCGGTGTCATGCCGAGGCACGGTACCGATGCTGATGTGCGATGGTTCGAAGTCGCCACGGGCGTCGTTGTTCATACCGCTAATGCCTGGGATGATGGCGACGAGGTCGTTTTGCAGGCGTCACGATCCAAGACGGCAGATATCGCTGGTGCGGGGACAACGGAAGGTAACAATCTGGCCGATAACCAGGGTCAACTCTATGAATGGCGAATCAATCTAAAAACTGACGAAGTCACTGAGCGGCGTTTAAGCGATTTACCCTGCGACTTCACCAGGGTCAATGATGTTTATGCCTGCCAGCCTACCCGTTATGTTTACGCCGCTGTGTTCAATCCGGTTCGCCCGTTTACGTTTGACGGGGTGATGAAATATGACAACGAAGCCGACGCCACAACCCAATATCAATATGGCGACGATCGATTTGGCGGCGAAGCCGTATTTGCGCCACGCACCGGTGCTACCGCGGAAGATGATGGGTATCTGGTGTGCTTTATTCATGACGAAAGCAAGAACCAGAGCGAGTGCCTGATCCTCGACGCACAGAAACTTGGTGAAGGCCCGGTTGCCACCATTATCATGCCGTTTCGCGTACCCTACGGTTTCCACGCCGGTTGGGTGGGTGCCTAGCAATCGCTGCAGCAAACCAAGGCGAGGGACTGAAGTTTTCAGACCTCGCACTTAAACCAGCCCTGGCGGATAACCTCGATTCTCTCGGGTTCACCGAGATGACGCCGGTGCAGGCGCAAAGTCTGCCTTGGCTGATCGAAGGCAAAGACCTCGTTGTTCAGGCACGCACTGGTTCTGGAAAAACAGCGGCGTTTGGACTCGGTCTGTTACAGCGACTTGAGGTTAAACGATTCCGCGTCCAGTCACTGGTATTGTGCCCTACCCGTGAACTGGCAGATCAGGTCGCTGTGGAGATTCGCAGACTTGGTCGCGGCGTCCACAACATCAAAGTGTTGACGCTTTGTGGTGGCACGGCATTTGGCCCGCAGAAGGGCTCGCTTGAACATGGTGCCCATATCGTGGTGGGTACGCCGGGTCGGGTGGAGGAGCATCTTCGCAAGGGAAATTTAAGTCTTGCTGATTTGTCCACGTTTGTCCTGGATGAAGCAGACCGAATGCTGGATATGGGTTTCAGCGAAGTGCTTGATGCGATTATCAAGATGTTACCCAGGCAGCGGCAGACTTTGTTGTTCAGCGCTACGTTTCCTGAAGACATTGGCAGACTCGCTGCGCGGGTATTGTCGAAGCCCGAAAAAATCAAAGTAGAAGAATCGGATGCGCCAGATCAGATTCGTCAGTTGTTGTATCGAACCCCATCCAAAGAGTCTCGAACAGACACGCTCATCGATATCCTGATGCACCACCAACCTGTGTCAACGCTCGTGTTTTGCAACACCAAAGTGCTGACCGAATCAGTGGCAGGGGATCTGGTTCAGCAGGGGTTTGTCGCCGAAGCGATCCATGGTGATTTCGAGCAAAGGGATCGTGATTCTCGCCTGCTCCGATTTGCCAACCGCAGCATTAGCGTGCTGGTGGCGACCGATGTAGCAGCCCGAGGTCTTGATATCGAATCTTTGGATCTCGTGGTGAACTACCATCTGCCTCGCGATCCAGAAGTTTATACCCATCGAATTGGCCGTACTGGCAGGGCAGGGAATGCGGGGCTCGCCTGCTCGATATTCCATGACGGCGAAGTCCACAACATTGAGAGACTGGAAGCAGAGATTGGTGAAATCATTGAACGAGGTGACCAGCTGAAGCGATCAGGTCTGGTTGCACCTGAACCGCCGCCCCGGGTCACGTTGCAGATTGATGGTGGCAAGAAACAAAAAGTCAGGCCCGGTGATCTTCTGGGTGCGCTGACTGGCGACGGTGGCATCAATGGTCACCAGATTGGCAAAATCAACGTAACGGAGTTGATGGCGATGGTCGCTGTTGACCGCGCTGTTGCAAACAAAGCGTTAAAACAGCTGCAACAGGGCAAGGTCAAAGGGCGTTCATTTCGCGCCCGCAAACTATAAACCGCACGTCCTCAATTGACCTGTCTTATTCAGGATTTTCTCCTTTAGGGTTGCCGTCGGCCGTCAAAATGTTCAGCATAATGATTGAATTATCTTCTCTAGGACACACAGGAGACGCGGCAGTATGGCAAAACTAGAACGCTGGAAAGGTCGACATGCAGACAAGGACGCGCTTCGAAGATCGGTGTGGCAGACCCTGGAAGAAACCGGTGCAGCGATAGGTGATCCCTGGTCAACCATTCCGGACTTTGTCGGTGCCGAGGCTGCGGCGACCCGACTAAACGATCTGCCCGTCTGGCAGTCTGCAAAGGTTGTAAAGAGTAACCCAGATCGGGCGCAGGCATGGGTCAGGCTCCAGGCATTGCAGCAGGGTAAAGTGGTTTATACACCGGTGCCTGAGCTGGTCCAGGATTTTCCGTTTCTGCTGCTTGATCCTGAAGTGCTGGAAAGCAAAGGTGTGAGCTTTGAAGCGGTGATGTATTCAGAAGGAGCGATAGCGCACGGTCAGCGAGTTCAGTTTGCAGATATTGCGCCCATAGACTTCTTTGTTGTTGGCAGCGTTGCTGTCACCAGAGATGGTGGACGAACGGGTAAGGGAGCCGGTTTTGCGGACCTGGAGATGGGTGTGTTTCGGCACTATGGTGCGATTTCAGCAGATACACCGATCGTGACCACCGTCCATGACAGTCAGCTGGTCGATGACAATCTGATTGTGATGCAGGCGCACGACAATGGTTTGAATCTTATTGCGACACCGTCGGAATTGATTGAAACCACTGCGGCTTACAGCGTCCCGGGTCCCATCGACTGGTCTCGTGTCCAACCGGATCAGTTTCAGAACATCCCTTTCCTTGAGACCCTGCGCGCCGAGATTGAGCAAACAAACTAGGTTGTCCCTCAGTTTGGCTTATAGCCCCTGAAGCTCGAACTTCTGAAAACCATCGGGCAACAGTTCACCGGGTGTGATGCCGTCAGTGGTCAGACCGCTCGCTTTGGGTGAAGATTTAAACCAGAGTGGCGCACCACCCCAGGGCGCAAACTGCCAGTTGTTGTCGGCTGACGGGTTGATGGAGCGACTTGCCTGCAGATACGCCGCAATGACATCCCGATTCTTGTCTGGTGAATCAATAACGATTCGATCATTACCCAGACCGGGAAAGCCGCCATCACCGCCGGCGCGATAGTTGTTGGTGACAATCAAAAAGGACTGATCCGGATCCAGCGGCTTGCCGTCGTAGCGCACATTGATCACTCGATGCTGCGGGGAAACGATGTTGCGATCATTGTCATACCGAGCAGGCTTCGTCAGGTCAATGTCGTAGCGGATGCCATCGATCACATCGAAGTTGTAGCTGGGAAAGTCATGGTTAATCAGCCACTGTCCGTCGGGATTGTCGGGATCAATGAGATTGAACTGACCGGCAGAGCGTTCAAGCCATTCAACGACTTCAGCACCGCTTAGCTGAACAACCTTGAGGTCATTCGGGTAGATATAAAGATCAGCAACGTTTTTCAGTGCAAGGTCACCAGCGGGTACGTTTGTATAATAATCCGCCCCGCCAAGACCGCCTGCTTTAAAGGGTGCTGCGGCTGACAGCAGCGGGAGATGCCCGTACTCAGTGCCGTGGATAATACGTTTCGCGTACCAGAGTTGTGCGTTGTTAACCAATTGAATTGAGGGGTCGTCTTTGATGAGGGCAAAAAAACTGTTGATGCCAACGCTTGTTTCTCCAACTTTTTTACCCATATAAGCCATTGTTGCGTCATGGTGTGCCTTTACAGCGGCAACTGCCTGTGGGTCGGGTTCTACCAGGGGGATAGTCGTTGAACCCTCTCTTTTTGAGATGGCCCTTATCTGGACGCGATCATCGACAACCTGCCAGTCCTGTCCATTCGACCGCAAGGTGAGATCAATAATACCGAGGTGGCTGCCCCAGAAGCCTGGCATCACGGCGGGGACGCCTTTAATGCGACCAGTTTTGTTGTCGACACCTGGCAAGTCGTTATAGCTGGCATCGCCGGGGAACACGCGGTGCGAGTGCCCGAACAGGATGGCGTCAATGTCTGGAATGTCGGCCAGATAGTAGACTGTGTTTTCGTCCATACCCTCGCTGGTTGATACGTTCAAACCGCTGTGTGCGACCACGATGACGATATCCGCGCCGGCCGCTTTCATCTGGGGAACGTAGTAACGGGCGCGTTCGACGATATCGTTGGCCACGACTCGTCCGGTCAGGTGTCTTGCATCCCAGGTCATGATCTGGGGTGGCACAAAACCAATGTAGCCGATGCCCAGTTCATGGGATTCGCCGTCGACATCCGTCACCTTTTTATTCTGGATAATCCACGGCTGAAAGTAAGGTTGACCTTCGCCCTGATCGGACTCGCTGTCAGGCAGCGCGACGTTTGCGGAGATGTAGGGGAAGCTGGCACCGCTCAGAGACTTCATCAGGAAATCGAGGCCATAGTTGAACTCGTGATTGCCGATGTTACCCACGTCGTACTCCAGCTGGTTCATCAGCAGGTAAGCCGGATGCACCTCGCCGAACCGGAGGTGTCGCCCGCGAACCATAAAGTCACCAAGGGGATTACCCTGAAGGAGATCGCCGTTATCAACGAGGACACTGTTGTTCACTTCTGTGCGAGCCTGCTTAATCAGCGTTGCCGTTCTAGCCAGCCCGTAGCGGACATTGGGTCTATCTGCGTAATAGTCATAATCGAGAAGGTGCATGTGAATATCCGCAGTTTGCATCACTCGAAGCGTCACTTCGTTGGCGTTTGCGGTTGCTTGCGCAGAGAAAAGCAAGACAAGGGCTAATAGTTGAAGGGCTGATTTCACGCTGTGAGCTCCTGATGTGAACGACCAACGATAACCCTACTCATTCCTCCGGGGGTTGTTCAAACAATTATCGCAGGTTTCCATGGCGCGCCCTGCAATGGGGCTTTCGTGATCGCTAGCGCACCAAACTGGTCTGCGAATTCGCGTTTGTCACAGCCTTGTAACCCTACCTGTCGGGTTCTTTGATGGGCATGATTATTGAATATCCGAGACACGAAGATTTTTTTGCACCAGAAAATGGAGTCAGCTTGAGCAGTCAATTCAAAGAGTTTCTAGAAGAGATCCAGGGTTTCATCACCGATGATCGTATTACGTTGGAGTTAAAAGACAGGTTGTCAGGATCGAAGGACTGTTTTCATTTTTCACCGGTACTCATTCCGCAGCTTGAAGACAAGGCAGCGGATGTCATTGTAAAGCCGGCAGATCAGGCGCAGCTGCAGGCGCTGATTGGTTGTGCGGTAAAGCATCGCATACCTATTACCCCGCGGGGCGCAGGTACCGGTAACTATGGTCAGGGTGTGCCGCTGTTTGGTGGCGTGCTGATTAATACCAAGGATCTTAATCGCATCGTTAGTCTGAGCGCTGATGAGGTGACCGCTGAAGCAGGCGTCATACTCTATGAAATAGAGAAGGCCGCAGCAGATGTAGGCGCAGAGTTGCGCTGTTTCCCGAGCACGGTGCCAACCTCGAGTACCGCTGGATTTATTACCGGTGGTTCCGGCGGTGTCGGTTCTATCAAGTATGGCATGCTGCGTGAAGCGGACAATGTCCGGGGTGCGAAGATCATGACCATCGAGGAGTCGCCCCAGGTGATTGAGGTGACGGGACCTGAGATGGCCGGCGTGCTGCACAATTGTGGTTTGACCTGCTTTGTCACCGAGGTCACGCTGGCGCTGGCACCAAAGACCGACTGGCACCAATATGTGTTCAGCTTTGATGATTTCTATGATGCGCTTAGCGCGGCGCAGCAGATGGCGGAAGATACCTCACTCAATAAGCGTTTGGTCACTGCCTTCGAATGGCCGATGCCGAGCTTCTTCATCCCGCTGGTCAAAAAGGGGGCAAGCCCGGAAGGCAAGAGTGCCGTTTTCCTCTATACCGATATCGACATCGATGCTGCCGAAGCGTTAGCGGGAGATATAGGCGCGGTCGTTTCTCTGCATGAACCACCTAACGAAGGCAAAGGTCGTGGCACTCAGATCTACGATTACACCTGGAACCATACGACGCAATGGGCGATGAAGGCAGATCCTGGATTTACCTATCTTCAGGATCGTCTGGAACTCAGCCGGATGCGTGAACAGATTGAAGCGCGTAAAGCCGCGTTTCCCGGTGAACTGATCGAACACATAGAGTTCACGACGAGCGGCGGAGAGATATTTGCCGGCGGTTTAACCGTCGTGCGTTATCAGAATGAGGCGCGGCTGAATGAACTTATCGCCTGGTGCGAGGCTAATGGTATCAGTGTCTCGAATCCGCACACCTTCTATCTCGACGACGATACGCGTTGGTATGACGAGGAATTTTTGAGCGCCAAGCAGCGTTGGGATCCACATGGATTGCTGAACCCCGGACACCTGCACGCGCTGGAGGAAAAATCAGCCTGACGGAGGACTGCTGGCTGTCTTTGCCCCCGCTCAGGGCTGTTTACCCCGCTCAGGGCTGTTTACCCGCTCAGGGCTGTAAAGCCTCGCGATTGACGTGTCTCAGGTAGGTGACGGTGGCGTCCATTTCCTCAGGGGTCAGCGATTTCACGTAGGTGGGCATCTTGGAACTTGGGTAGTACGTTTTGATGTTGGCGATCACATCGGCCAGTTGTTCGTCCGTGGTAAACGTCACTGCGGGGCTGGTCGTCAGCTCAGGACCCAGAGAACCGCCGGATTCGTTTATCTTGTGGCACTTCATACAATGCGCCGTAAACAGCTCAAAGCCATGCAGGACATCGCTGGGTGCATTTTTGCCGGGATGCGCGGCAGCATGAAGACCTTCAGGGTCATGAAAACGAATTTCATTGAGCGCATAGGGCCACGGCAGGGTTGCCCGCGCTTCTGTCTGGGCCTCATCGCTGTCAGCTGCCCAGGCGAGATAAAACGGACTCAGTGCGGCGGGGTTAACGCCGACTTTGTAAGGTAGCCACACGGCATCACCGGCATCCACATCCGCTCTGGCAAGCAGTGGCTTAAACCTCTCGTCGTTAAGGTGGCGAGCATCAAATTCGATCTCGTAGCCGTCAGTACAAACCAGCAGATAATGCTGATCTCTGGGAAGAGATAACACATCAAACAGCTTATTCAGATCATAACCGAGGTAGGTCTTTTCGGTTTTAAACAGATAGTCATCCGGTATCTGTCTTTCGGTGGTTCCAATCAGAGCATCCAGTTCGGCAAAGCTATAGTGCCGGGATTCACCGACTGCGTCGGTGACCCTGAGCTCTGCCATTGCCATCGTGGCCGACATTGCCCAGGCCAGGCAGACGATGGTCATTAGCAGAAAGTGATGGGCCCGACGATTGATTGTCGTTGGCATGTTTCAGTGCCTCAGGGTTCAGGTGCGATTCCGGATATTGGACAGTGGATAGTTCGCGACATCGCGAAGCAGGTTGGCCAGCCCCGTGGTCGAATGTTCGACATAGATTCTGCCGATTTCGACGTCCGCCTTGGTTGCATCACCGGAACAGCCACCGACATGCAGGTCCTGCGCCTGCCAGCCGACATAGGTGCTGCCAATAATGCGCAGATGATCGTAGTCGCGTGCAACTTCAGCCAGCAGGCCTTCAAAGTTTTCCGCCTGATCCATATGGACCAGATCCGGACGCAGATACAACATGATCGAAGTTTCTACCGTGCCCGCATGTATACCCACGCGGCGCTCATCATCGGGTACTTCGGAATCGGGTGGTGGGCCAAAACTCCAGCCGCTTGAACCAACGCAGAGCATGTCATGCTTGATCCGCAGTTCCCGGCAGCAGATTTCCATGATCTGCGGCTGGCCGCCGTGGCCATTAAAGAAGACGAGTTTTCGCAGGCCGGCACGTGCGACGCTATCGCCAATCTCCATCCAACTGTGCAGCAATGTTTCAGCAGTGTGTGTGAGGGTACCTTCGAACTGCAGGTGCTCTGTGGATTTACCCACGGCCTGGGTGGGCATTACCAGGATAACCAGATCTTCATCAGCTTTGGCGGCGCCGCGCAGGCACATCTCTTCAGCAATGGTGGCATCGGTTGACAGCGGCAGGTGTGGTCCATGTTGTTCGATGGCGCCCAGCGGTAGCAGGGCGACAGTTCGTTCCGGGTCGAATTCGGCGAAGTCCCGGGTGGTGAGATCTTGCCAGTATTTTATTTCACTCATTGACTCAGTAGCTCGGTTTCCGTGTATCAGGCCTTACTTGAAGCAAGGATGATGCCATGGAAAAGCAGCAACTGACCTTTCACGCGTCGCTGGATGCCGGTCCTGACATGGCGGTGACTTTGGGGCTTGCGGCCAGCATCAGGTTGGATCTACCCGCGCTGGCCCGCGCTGGATAGTCGCTGGCGCTAACCGCTTTGGTGCGCCCAATCGCTACCGCGAACAAATAAGGTGCGCTGATTGTCGCCGTTAATTGCGCTACCCAAGCGGTTTAAGGGGCGTCGGTGGGTGATAACAGGTTCTGGCATAGCTTTTGCCTCTGGTAGCTCGATGAAGTTTGCCGGCCAATATCAAACTCAGCCGATAGCAATACTTTTCGATGAACAAACGATGGGGAAAATCATGTATCCAAAAAGGATCAATCATGTTGCGTTGCGGGCGATTGCCTTAGCAGCGCTAACCTTCCCGGCTTCGCTGCTGGCCGAGGAAGAAGAAGTTACCGATCTGGAACGATTTATCGTTTCACAGACCGATGCCGCACTGGAAGATACGTTGCTGCCAACGGAGCGGGAGATATCCGGTATTTTTGGGGATACCACCAATATTCTGCAGGTGCCGCGGGCGGTGTCTCTGCTTTCTCCCAAAATTCTGGATGAATTTAACATTGATGATCTCGGGGATCTGACCAAAGTCAGCTCGGGCACACAATCGATTAACTATTACGGGATTCCTGGCGCACCCATCATTCGCGGTGCTAAGGGTGGTACTTTTTTAAACGGGATGCTGCGCGCGTTTCAGCGAAATGAAATGCCACTGTCTTTTGGGTCCCTCGAAGCGATTGAGATTGTGAAAGGCCCTGCGCCCGCTGATTTTTCACCGACGCAAATTGGTGGCTTCGTTAACCTGCTGCCCAAGACGCCTTATTACGATAGTGAAGGCACGGGCTCTATCGCTGTCGATATGGATCAGTGGGGCATGCAGCGCATCACCGGTGATGTCGGCGCACCCTTTCTGTTAGGTGACAAGCCTGCGGCCTATCGGGTTTCGCTGACGTCACAAGACGGCGAAAGCTACTATGACAATGTCGACAACGATTTCACGTCGTTGTATGGCTCGTTGAAGTTTCAGCTCTCCGATACCGTATCGGTCTTTGTAGGTGGTGAGTATTTCGACTTCAAATCTAACGAAAATGCTGGCTGGAACCGTCCGACGCAACAGCTGATCGATGATGGTCGTTACGTGATCGGTGAACCTGCAGCCATGGTCTCGCCGGTATGGCGTGGCACGGTAAACAGGAATGCGGTTGAGTTTCCGACGGCTGCGGGTATCAACCCAGCGCTGTTTGCCATGGGCATACCTGGCGACGTTGCCCGCGATATGATCCCGGCAGCTAACCTCGCTGATATGCTGAATATGAACAGCGCAGCTGACCGTGCTGTCGTCTATGACGCCAGCGGCACCGATGCTTTTGGTGGTCCGCTGCCGCAGGACCTGATTGATACGCTCAATGCCAACGGTGCTACGCCGCAGGACCTTTACATCTACACACCGGCCTATTTTGCCAACGGTGGTGAAGTGCTGACCACGCAGATCGATGGCGATACGGTTCTGGCTGATCAGCAGGATTTTGCGGATTCAGAAGATCTGGTCCTGTTTGGTGATATCGTTTTCGGCGGTAACCCCATGCGTACCTACACGCTTAAATTTCTGTACGAAGACCTGAAGACCGAGAAACGATCATCTTATGGTTATGCCATTGATACCGAGCAGACGGTGTTTGCTGCAAAAGGTTTTATGACAGATAGGGAAACGCTGTGGAACACGGTCACAACCCTGGGCGTCAGTGTTCGCTATACAGACGCGCTGATTCTGCAGGACTTCTTTGCGGAACCGTTTGCAAGACGAGACATTACCTCACCAAAGATTACGCCGAATACCATTTTGTTGGTGGGTGACGAATCGCCTATTGGCGGTCTGAACCTCTGGTCACCGACAGCGGTGGGTGGTGCAAACGTTGAGTCCGAGCTACTGCAGACCGCCGTGTTTGCCGCGTTCGAGACACAATGGACCGAGCGACTCTCCTCTATTGCCTCCGTTCGTTACGAACTGGCCGATTATGATATTGGCCTGCCGGGCGAAGCGGAAAGAGCGGCAGGAAACGCGGCCATACTTGAAGCCGAAAGTGGTGATACTGACTATGTCAGTTACAGCTTTGGCCCCAGTCTTGAGATCGCGACAGATGTGTTCCTCTATGCAAGCTGGCAGGAAGGTACCTCTATTGACCCAACTCAGGGTGGTGCCATCTTTGGTGAACAGAACTTTGCCGACAACAACATGTGGGAGGCGGGTTTCAAAGCCAGTTTCCTTGACGGCCGGTTGTTCGTTTCCGGTGCGGCCTATGAATGGGAGCAGAGCACCTTTGACGTAAGAGCAGGTCAAAGTGAAGAGCTGGAAGCAGAAGGCTTTGAATTTGAAGCCACCTGGCAGGTCAGTGACGCCTTTACCATGATTTCCTCGTACACGGATCTTGAAGTACGCCGGGTTGATGATCTTGGGTTCCGTTCAATCCCTATGTCTGAACAGGACTGGGCATTGTACGGTGGTGAACTGACCTCTAACTTCTCTACCGGTAGCTTCGACGGGCGGGTTCGCGATTATGGTCGACCCACGGCTAACCCCGATCTCGTCTACCCGGGCACGCCTCAGAAGACTTTTAAGCTGTTCGGGCTTTATGACTTCGGCAATGGCTTCGCTGTCAGTGCTGCGGCTGAATGGCAGGAAGAGTTCTGGGTCGATTTTGACCGCACCAAGGAAGCACCTGATGTCTGGTTGATTAACCTGGGTGCAAGCTATAAAGGGGAAACCTGGGAAATCGGGATCGCTGTGGAAAACGCGACCGACGAAGATTACTACCTGGGTGCCGATCCGGTGTTTGCGGCAAACACGCTGCTGACGAAAGCGCCGGAACGAACGATTCTCAGTTCTCTGAAGTTTAACTTCTAATCGCGCCGCCGCCAGTTTACCTGGCGGTAAATTCATGCAATCCACATCAACCGCTCAGCAGTCCGGTAACGACATCAAGTTACTGGTCCTGCTGACGGTTTTTGTCACATGTATGAGTTTCGTTAACGTCGTCAGTGCCAAGCTGTTTGAGCTTGGTGAACTGACAATCTCTGCTGGCATCATCGCCTACTGGCTGACCTTCCCCGTGACAGACGTGGTGGGTGAGGTCTACGGCAGACGCAAAGCGTTGCAGTTTGTCGGTCTCGGGTTTCTTGCCAACGTGCTTATGGTGGTGCTCACCCAGATAGCTGTTGCGCTGCCACCTTCTTCTCTTTATGCCCATCAGCAGGAACTGGCGACCGTGCTCGGTGCCGTCCCACTCATTGTATTTGCTTCGCTCACGGCCTACCTGCTGGCGCAGATCAATGATGTCCTGGTGTTCGACTGGGTAAAGCGCCTGACCGGCGGGCGGATGTTGTGGTTGCGAAACAACCTCAGCACCATGAGCTCTCAACTGGTAGACAGTCTTGTGTTTAACGGTATTGCGTTCTATCTGTTTGCAGATGAACGACCGTCACTCGCAGCATTTGCTGCAATGACCTTTGGCTACTGGCTGTTCAAGGTGGTTGTGGCAATGGTTGATACACCCCTGGTGTATCTGTTGGTCAACTATTTCAGGCAGACCGAATCGACGCCTGCTCCTTCGCCTGAAGGGTAGCCCGACCGATCTTCCCGGTAGCCGTCATTGGCATTTCGTCAATGATTTCGATGAGATCCGGTGCCGGTTGATCAGCGAGCCTGGCTATCGCCGCCTGCAATAAAGTCTCCGGGTTAGCGTCATACCCTTCCTTCAGGGTCACGATGGCCTTGGCGAGTTCACCGCGTTTATCATCACGGCTGCCGATCACCGCGGCGTAGCGGATGGCGGGATCTTCAAGCAGTGCCTCTTCCATGCGCCTGGGGAACAGGACGGTGCCATCCCTGACGATCCTTTCGCTCCAGCGACCCAGCATGCTGATGTATCCCCAGGTGTCCATCACCCCCATATCGCCGGTATGTAGCCAGCCCTCGCGAATGACCTCCATGGTTTTCTCTGGCTTGTTCCAATAGCCGAGCATGAAGCCGCCGCGTATGCAAAGTTCTCCAGGTGAGCCGGCAGGTACCTCTTTGTTGGTCTCGTCCATCACGCGAACTTCTTTGTCGGGTAGTGCCGGGCCAATGGCGGTAAATCGCGATGCCGGTTCGTTTTCAGGTCTGCCAAGTGCGACAAATCCGCCAAGTTCGCTTTGACCGTAGCTCTCTATCAGATGGACATCCCGGGCGAGAAACTGTTGTTTCAGGGCCGCTGGCACCGGCGCGCCGCCAGATACCAGGCGTGATAACCGGGTCGGTGCGGAGCCGCGCGTTGCGCATTCTTCGGCCAGTTCAGAAAACAGCAAAGGATTACCCACCGCGTAGGTGACACCGTTCTCGGACATGAAATCCCAGGCCCTGGGTGCAGACCAGCGGGACATCAAGCCAACCGTGGCGCCCCGATGTAACCCTGGCAACAGATTGGCAACCAATCCCATGGAACTGGCAGGTGACGTTGGTTGCAAGGTGAAGTCTTCAGGCGAAAATTGCAGTCTTTCCGCAATACAGTGAGTTGCACGGGCGGTGACACCGTGGGCCAGCAGCGCCCCTTTGGGAAGCCCGGAAGATCCGGAGGTGTATGAGAGATGTGCCGGTGCGGAGGCGGGGACATCAACTTCAGGGGCTGCGTTGGCAGTATTCACCAGGGCTGGCCAGTCTTCGCCGCCTGGTTGGGCGCCATCCATGCAGAGATAATGTTTGATACTGGGCATGACTGTGCGGTTCGCGTCGATCACCGGCAGCATGTCGTGGGTGTAGATCAGCACGCAGGGTGTTGCATCGTTGGCGAAATAGGCGATGTCTTCAGCCTGCAGGACATTGATGTGGCAGGAAATAGCGCCTAAACGCCAGGCACCAAACATGGCCATGATGTAGTCGAGACCGTTGTGGGCAAAGATCCCGACCCGGTCGCCGCGACCGACACCCAGTGCTGCGAGCGCGCCCGCGGTTTTGGCGGCGAGTGTGTAGGCTTCGCCAAAGGTGAGTGTGCGCTGCTTGTCGACCCAGTAAAGGAATCTTCGATCAGTCCAGCGCTGAGCGCCGCGATAAAGCAACTCGTTGAAGGTTGTGAATTCGGTGTTGGCTTCGGTACTGTTTGAATAGGTCATGGCTTCCCTGTAAGTCAGACAAGAGAAAATCGATCGGCAATGGGATGTCTGCCAACAAACTCAGCGGCGAGCTGGTTGTGACGTTCAATCAACTGCGGTAAGTCAACGGTGAGCAGTTTGCCTTTATCAACCACCTGACGACCGTTGATGATAGATAGCTGAACGCGGTCAACCTGGCAGAGTAACAGTGCAGAGAGAGGGTCGTGGACAGCACCACCGGCCATCTGCAACGTGCGGTTGCTGACGCCGATCAGGTCAGCAGCGTAGCCAGGCTGAAGTCTGCCGATTTCTGGACGTCCCAGGACGCTGGCTCCCCCAAGTGTAGCCAGTTGTAGTGCATCACGCGTGCTGAGTGCAGCAGCGCCGCCTGAGACGCGTTGTAACAACATGGCATTTCTTGCTTCACCTAACATATGACCGCAGTCGTTACTGGCTGATCCATCAACCCCAATGCCGACGTTGACACCTGCCTCCAGCATGTCCGCAACCGGACAAATACCTGAGCCGAGTCGCATATTGGATGACGGGCAATGGGCTACGCCGGTTCCGGTATCTGCCAGTTGGCGAATCTCATCGCGATTGATGTGTACGGTATGTGCCCACCAGACATCGTCCCCCAGCCAGCCGACTTCTTCCATGTAGGCAACCGGTCGCTGGTTAAACTCTCTGGCGCAGTAGACTTCTTCATCCAGCGTCTCTGCGACGTGGGTATGTAACCTGACGGCCTTGTGGGCACGTGCCAGTTTTGCGGTTTCACGCATCAGATTTTTTGTGACGGTAAACGGCGTGCAGGGCGCCAATGCAATGCGGCACATGGATAGTGCGCTGGCATCGTGATGGGCATCAATCAGACGCTGGCTATCCTCGAGAATAGCCTCTTCTGTTTCAACGATGTTGTCAGGTGGCAGGCCGCCTTGGCTGCGCCCCAGGGACATGGCGCCGCGCGTTGCGTGGATGCGCATACCGATATCGGCGGCGGCCTTGATCTGAGCATCCAGGGTGGCACCGTTAGGATAAAGATAAAGATGATCGCTGCTGGTTGTGCAGCCTGACAGAATGAGTTCGGCCATAGCTGTTGTTGAGCTGACATAGACCGCCTCGTTGGTGATCTCGCCGTAGATCGGAAACAAGCGGACCAGCCAGTCAAAAAGGCCTTCGTCCTGAGCGCCGGGCACAGCACGAAACAGTGACTGGAAAAAGTGATGATGGGTGTTTACCAGGCCAGGCAGAATGATGAGTCCGCTGCCGTCGATCACCTGATCTGCGGTCGCGGGGAGCGCTGCTGCCGGTCCGACCTGTTCAATGAGATTGTCCCGGATCAGGACGCTGGCCTGGGAAAAAACCTGCCCCATGTCGTCCTGGGTGATGATGGTATCTGCATTGCGAATCAATAAAGTACTCATACACACAGGTGCAGCAGGTTTTGTGCCAGAACGGGTTCTTCGAAGGTCTGCCGGACCCGTTAGACGGTCAGGTACCTGTCAACCACGGTGTCATCAAGTTGATCGATACTGCCACCGTGTGCCACTTCGCCGCGGTTGAGGATGTGATACTCATCAGCCAGGTTGCGCACCAGCGCCAGTTTCTGCTCGACCAGCCAGATGGTGGTGCCGGTTTGCCTGTTCAGTTGTTTCAGGGTCTCTGCGATTTCCTGCACAATACTGGGCTGAATGCCCTCCGTTGGTTCGTCGAGAATCAGCAGGTCTGGACGAATAATTAACGCCCTGGCGATAGCCAGCTGTTGTTGCTGGCCGCCGGACAGATTGCCGCCCTTACGGGATAACATATCTTTGAGAACGGGGAACAGTTCGTAAATGCTGTCCGGAATCTTTCTGCCAACCGTTCGACCGGCGCCGAGTCCGGTCATCAGGTTCTCTTCGACTGTAAGCGAAGGGAAGATCATTCTGCCCTGGGGCACATAACCAATACCCAGCCCGGCACGATGTTCTGCCGGCTTGCTGGTGATATCGGTTTGCGCGTAGTTGATGTTGCCACTGCTGGTGCGCAGCAACCCCATGACACATTTGAGTAAGGTTGTTTTGCCAACGCCGTTGCGGCCGAGCAGGGCAACAATGCTGCCTTTGGATACTGACAGGGAAATGTCACGCAGAATGTGCGCCTGGCGATAGTGTTGATTGAGGTTTGTCAGTTCCAGCATTCAGGTGCCCAGATAGATTTCCTGTACCCGTTTATCTTTGCTGACGGCTTCGTATTTGCCTTCGGTTAACACGCTGCCCTGATGTAACACCGTGACCTGATCTGCGATGCTTCTGACAAAATCCATGTCGTGTTCTATGACGACAACCGTATGGTTTTGTGCAAGTTCCTGCATCAGCCTGCCGGTCTGATCAATTTCACGGGTGGTCATGCCAGCAACCGGTTCGTCGATGAGCAGCAGCGCCGGGTTCTGTGCGATCAGCATACTGATTTCCAACCACTGTTTCTGGCCGTGCGAGAGCATGCCCGCCAAACGGTCAGACTGTTCGGTTAGACCTCCGAGGGTCAGGAGTTCCTCGATACGTTGCCGTTCAGCGTGAGAATGTCTGGCCGTCAGCAGGCCGAGGAAACCCCGGGGGCCTGCCATCGCAAGTTCGATGTTCTGCTTCACCGTGTGTGCTTCAAACACCGTGGGTCGCTGAAACTTTCTGCCGATTCCGAGCCTGGCAATGTCTGCCTCGGCAAGTTCTGAGAGGTCGGTGTTAGCGCCGAAATAAACGGTGCCCTTGTCGGCGCGTACCCTGCCGGTAATGATATCCATAAGCGTGGTTTTACCCGCGCCGTTCGGACCAATAATACATCGGAGTTCCCCGGGTCTGATGTATAGGTTCAGATCCTTTAACGCCTGAAAGCCGTCAAAGCTCACGGAGATGTCTTCGAGGTAAAGCATGAAGCCGTCACGATTCACGGGATTTTTTCCGCTGCCACAGTCCCGCCAGGCCCTTTGGCAGGACCAGCGTGGTCAGTACAAATAGCGCCCCGAGTACAAACAGCCATAGCTCGGGTAGCATCTGGGTCAGTTGGGTTTTCAGATAGTTAACCGTAAAAGCGCCGACTGCTGCGCCATAGAGTGTAGCGCGGCCACCGAGGGCGACCCAGACCACCACTTCAATAGAGTTCAGTGGCGCAAACTCCCCGGGATTGATAATGCCAACCTGGGGAACATACAGGGCACCGGCAATACCGGCCAATACCGCGGACAAGGTGAACAGCGCGGTCTTATGCATGGCAACGGGATAGCCAAGAAATCTGACCCGGTCCTCTTCATCTCTGATTGCCTGCAGTGCAAGTCCTAACCTTGAGCTGACCAGCCATCGACAAAGCAGATAGATCAACCCCAGCGTAAGTGCACTGAGCAGGAACAGGCTGACTCGGGTCGCGTCGGCTTGCAGGCTGTAGCCGGCGATGTCCTTAAAATCGGTGAGGCCGTTGTTGCCACCGAAGCCGAGTTCGTTCCGAAAAAATGCCAGCATCAGTGCGAAGGTCATGGCCTGACTCATGATGGAGAAGTAGACGCCGTTAACCCGGGCGCGGAATGCCAGTGCACTGAAGGCAAACGCAAACAGGCCGGGTACGAAGATCACCATCAGCAGGGCGTACCAGAGCTGATCAAAGCCATACCAGTACCAGGGTAGCGCTTCCCAGTTAAGAAACACCATGAAGTCGGGTAGCTCGGGATGGCCGTAAACGCCGCGCTCGCCAATCTGTCGCATCAGATACATCCCCATGGCGTAACCGCCCAGGGCAAAAAACGCGGCATGACCGAGGCTCAAAATACCGCAGTAACCCCACACCAGATCAAGTGCGATGGCGAGGATGGCATAGCAGAGATACTTACCGAGGATCGAGACCGTATAGCTTGAGACATGCAGGGGTGAACTTTCAGGGACCCAAAGATTGGCGATGGGGACAACCACGGAGATCAGGATCACAAAGATCAGGAACCAGCGGCTACCCCTGTCTGCGACTAGCGGCGCGATTAAAGATCCGAGAAAAGGCGAGGTCACTGTGACCGGCCTTTGGGCGGAAACAGGCCCTGCGGACGTGATTGAATAAACAGAATGATAAAGGTCAACAGCATGATTTTTGCCGTGACCGCGCCGACTTCTGGTTCCAGCAGCTTGCTGGCGATACCAATCGTGAGTCCGCCTGCCAGCGTGCCCCAGAGGCTGCCGACGCCGCCAAAGACGACCACCATAAAGGAATCAATGATGTAACTCTGGCCAAGATTGGGGCCGACATTGGTGATTTGCGAAAGCGCGACGCCAGCAATGCCGGCAATGCCCGAGCCCAGACCAAAAGTCAGCATATTGACCCGGTTGGTCCTGATGCCCATGGCGCTGGCCATTTCACGATTCTGCATCACCGCTCTGATCTCGAGGCCCAGCCTGGTTCGGTTAAAGATCAGCCAGACAGCGGCGAACATCAAGGCAGAAAATACGACGATGGCAAGGCGATTGCTGGTCAGGGAAAGACCTGTGGTGATTTCAATCGAGCCACTTAACCATTCCGGGCTAACGACCGTGCGGTTCAAGGGTGAAAAAATTGATCGGGCTGCCTGCTGAAGAATCAGGCTGATGCCGAAGGTTGCTAGCAGTGTTTCCAGCGGTCGGGTGTAAAGGCGTTGAACCACCGTGCGTTCTATCAGAATGCCAGTCAGCCCGCTGACCATAAATGCTACTGGCAGTGCCAGCAGCAGAGCGAGACCCGGGGAGCCGGGTAGCAGTTGCTGCACGGCAAAAGCGCAATAGGCGCCGATCATCAGTAGTTCACCATGGGCCATGTTGATGACGCCCATGACGCCAAAGGTAATCGAGAGACCAATGGCAGCCAGAACCAGGACTGAGCCCAGGCTTAGTCCGAAAAACAGCATCTGCAGAAAATCGTACAGTTGCAATCTTGACTGCTGACGCTGCATCGCCGAGTTCGCAGCCGCGCGAACCGCCGGGGTTTGATCGATATTCCCAGCCAGTTCGAGGGTGATTGCCGTGATGTTGGGGTGGACAATTCTGCTGGCCTGATCGAGCGCTGCTAAAACAATGGCTTCCTCGGACGCGCGGAGCGCCATGGAGACTTCAGCCAGGCTGATCAGTGCCAGGGCTTTGGCATCCGTTTCGGTGGCCGCCTGTTCAATGAGGCGCTGCAATTGTTGCGGGTCATCGCTGCCGAGCATGTTGTTCATCGCTGCCCGGCGAACAACCACATCGGTAGAGAACAATTCGCGAGCTGCCAGCAGCGTGTTAATTTCCGCTCTCAGGTTATTGTTCACGGCGATGCGTTTAGCACCCCGGCGACCCACTTCCCATTGCGCTTCCGGGACCAGAACATCCTGAACCTGGTAGCCTGGCTTGCCCTCCAGTCGTTTGGCAAAGACGATTCGTTTGCGCTTTTTATCGACGTACAAGGTGCCGTCGATCAGTGCCTGGAGTATTGGCGCCACCCGGTCGTCTGGATTCGAGGCCAGCGCCGTTGCGGCGATCAATCTGTCGTCCAGATCGCCTTCCGCCAGGGCTGTAACCTGCGTTTCCAGGTTGTTTTCCGCCCGGACAGGCATGGCATAGCCCAGTATCAATCCGAGGCACAAAGCCGTTAACAGGTGGTGAAGTGAAGGTCTGATGAGGCAGGGTCCTGGTTCAGGTCTACGGACCTAGTGGCCGGTCCGCAGGCAGACCGTCACCGCTGCTTCTATTGTCCGGAACACTGGCCCGTCCTGACATTATAGTTGCCGCATCGCATGGGGGGTTGCCAGTCTGCGGTCAGGTCCTTTGAACCCGGCAGGTAGTCAGACCAGGCATCTCCTGGCACGGTGCCGCTGGTTTGCCAGACGACCTGGAACTGCCCGTCGCCCTGAATTTCTCCGATCAGAACAGGTTTTGTGATGTGGTGATTCGGCATCATGGTTGCGATACCGCCGGTAAGGTTAGGAACCGCAACGCCAATGATGGCGTCTTTGACCGCGTCAGGTTCCGTCGTGCCGGCCTTTTCAACCGCGTTGACCCACATGTTAAACCCGAGATAGTGCGCCTCCATTGGGTCGTTGGTTACGCGCGCCTCGTCGCCAATAAAGTCCAGCCATGTATCAATGAAGTCATCGTTTACGGGCGTGTCGACACTCATAAAATAGTTCCAGGCAGCGAGATGGCCGACCAGCGGCTGGGTGTCGATACCGCTCAGTTCTTCCTCGCCCACGGAAAATGCGATTACCGGTATGTCTGCTGCGGTGATGTTCTGATTGCCGAGCTCCTTATAGAAGGGGATATTGGCATCGCCGTTCACCGTTGAGACCACGGCGGTGCGGCGACCGGTAGAACCGAATCGTTTGATCTCAGCAACTATGGATTGCCAGTCTCCATGACCGAAGGGTGTGTAGCTGATGAGAATATCCTCATCTTTGACGCCCTGTGATTTGAGATAGGCTTCCAGGATTTTGTTGGTGGTTCTCGGGTATACGTAGTCTGTGCCAGTTAACACCCATCGCTTTATCTTAAGCTCCGACATCAGGTAGTCGACCGCAGGAATGGCCTGTTGATTGGGTGCGGCACCGGTGTAGAAAACGTTTGCCGAAGACTCTTCCCCTTCGTATTGAACCGGATAAAACAGCAGTCCATTCAGTTCCTCAAAGACAGGCAGTACCGACTTTCTTGAGACGGAAGTCCAGCAACCGAAAACAGCGGCCACCTTTTCTTTATCCAGAAGTTCTCTGGCCTTCTCGGCAAACATAGGCCAGTCCGAGGCCGGATCGACCACCACCGGTTCGAGTTGTTTCCCGAGTAATCCTCCCCGCCTGTTTTGTTCCTCTATCAGCATCAGCATGGTGTCTTTCAGCGTGGTTTCGCTGATGGCCATGGTGCCTGACAGTGAGTGCAGAATGCCGACCTTGATGGTTTCTGCCTGTATACCCGGGCAGAGGATCAGTACCAGCGAAACTGCGAGCCCTCGCAGATAGGTCAGTGATGGTTTTGCTTTCATTCGTAAACTTCCTCTTCACCGTGGGCGCGGAGTAACTTCAGCAGCTGAGCTCGAATCAGCAGTCCTGGTTTGTCCGACACCATGTGTTTTTCAACTCTGCGATTAACGTCAACGCAGGCATTGGGATCGGTGGATTCGAGGATATCCCGGTCCTCCGCTGTGACTTTCCTGTCGAATGCATTTAACAGTGCTGCCGGGGCCTCCTCCTCGGTATCGTTTCGATACAACCATTGGCTGAGCATGAGTCTTTCGTCGTCGATCGGGGTCGCACAGTTAAAGATGGTATGTATCAGTCCGTTGGCGTAGCTGCATCCAAATCGGCGGGCGAAGGGCAGGTAGTAGGTGTTCTGAAGAAACCGGGTAGTTTTCGGTTCGTTGCTGCCCGTGAGAATGTGGCTCTCCGGCGGGTTGAGTACTTCAACTTCGGTGCGGGATTCAAATCCCCAGTCGTATTCGTCCAGTTCGTAGCTCGAGGGCAGCGGGTTACCTTTGTCGCCGAATGTATCTTTATGGACGTAGCTGAAGTGTGCGTTATCAAATGCGTTTTCCAGAAAGCGCAGGCTGCTGGTCTGCCATTGCTCATAGAACTGGTCGATCCGGCGTACGCCGGGCATGTCATCTTCAGGGATAGCAGGGATATCCAGCAGTGGCTCATCCAGGCAGACCCAGGCATAGCCATGTCGCGCCTCACAGTGATAGGCGGGCACACGAATATCTCGCTGCTCAATCTGCTCCGGTGCCTGCGGCAGAAAGACACAGGCACCTTCCCGGTTATAGGTCCAGCCGTGGTAGCCGCAGACGATATTGCCGTTTTCGACATAACCCTTTGATAGTTTGGCAGTCCGGTGGCAGCACCGGTCCTGCGCAGCTGCGGGATTACCGTCCTGGTCTTTCCAGATGACAATCGCCTCACCAAGCAGGGTAAAGGGTACGGGGCCATCATCCAGGTAGGACATGGGAACGGTGGTGTACCAGAAACGACGCAGTACGGGTTGACGGGTGACTAACATGTGTTTATTGCCTCGCCTCGAGTTGATTCAGATAGATCAGGGTGGCAAACAGAATGACGATGAAGCGAAAGGCTGCCTGCTGGCCGTTCCAGATCTCTGATTGCCACATCAGGAACCACTCGGCCCCGATGCACATAAATCCGATAAACCACAGTGAGATGCCGGTAATCAGGCCGAGGGTTGCCATGGTCTTGCTGGCCTGAAACGCTTCGTCACTGCCAGTTCGCGCTCTAAACATGGCAACAGCTCCCCAGGCGCACAACGCACTGGTCAAAAACTCGGCGACAATAATCAGCCAGTAGGCGATGTGATGCACCCAGGGCGCTTCAATGGCTCGCCACATCAGGGCGTTGCCTTCAAACGTGGTGTCCATCGACAGCACGTGTTGAACAAAGGCGAAGTTGGAGTCGTAGTCAACAACATTGTTCAGTCCTACCAGGAATGCAAACAAGGCCACAGAGGCGACCAGAAAAGCTTTAGAGAGGCGGGTAATTAGCACAAGTTATTTATCCTGTTACGCGATGATCGTGATGTACGGTTTTACACAGCAACATGCATACCACTCGTAGCAGGGAGGCAAGCCGCTCGAAACTGTCTTTAATCACCGAGGAACAAGCGTACGTAGTGAATACCGTCGGGCGGCGCGTACTAAATCGGGGCAGTGTTGAAGGCGAGCGCACCAAAAGTAATCACTGGATTGGTGCCCCATCGCGAATGGCGGGGTCTGTCGACGGTCGCAGGTCGGCACGATTATTGGATTGTTCTGTGAACAGTCAAAGGTGAAGTTTCAGTGAACTGGTTATTACAGAACGCGAGGCTGCCCGGTGAGTCCGGACAGTTCGATCTGCTGTTGGAGCGAGGTAAGGTCAGGCTTCTGCCGCCAGGTAGCGACCCCGAGGGCGTTGACCGCTGGAACCTTGAAGGCAGGCTGGTACTGCCGGGTCTGGCCGATATGCACGTGCATCTTGACAAGACCTATAGCGATTTCAGCAATCAATCAGGCACCTTGCGAGGTGCCATAGAAAGTTTCCGGCAAACGCTTGCGACGCGCACCGAACAGGACGTCTATGATCGTGCGGAACGTGGCCTGCGTGCAGCCATTCGCGCCGGCGTGACCCGAATGCGGAGCCATATCAATCTTGGCAGCGCCGAAGACCTGGCGTTGTTTTCGATCATTTCAAGTCTTCGTGAACGTTATCAGGCAGCGATTGAACTGCAACTGGTCGGGATGGTGTCAGTTCAATTGCTCAATGAGTCGCCTGAGGTTGTTTCAGAGGCTCAGGCCGCGGGCATGGATTTACTCGGTGGGTGTCCAGCTCTCGAGGGGGCACCGCTTGAAGCGGTGCAAAAACTGGTGACTGCCGGCTCGGATTTTCAATTACCGCTCGATCTGCATATCGATGAAACCGAGGATCCTGATTCTCGTACGCTGGTGGCACTGGCTGAGACAGTGATGAACGCCGGCTTCAGTTTACCTGTGACCGCCGGCCACTGCTGCTCGCTGGCGTTCATGTCGCCCGCAGAGCGGGCAAAGAGTCTCACCCAGGTGAAGCAGGCAGGTATCACAATGGTAACACTGCCTATGTGCAACCTGGTATTGATGGGTAGAGAGATTGAGCCGAAACCCCGGGGCGTCGCGCCCGCACGCGAAATTCTGGCAGCCGGTATCCCGCTCTGTGCCGGCAGCGACAATGTCCACGACCCGTTTAACCCGTTCGGCAACTACGATCCTTTAGTGGCCATGCAACTTACGGTGTTGGCGGGCCAGCTGACTGATCAGCAAAGTCTTGCCAGCGCATTTGATCTTGTCACGGATTGTGCTGACCCGCATTTTAGTGGCGGCGGCAGGATTGCCGACGGCGTTGATGCTGATCTGGTGGTGCTCGATGAAACCGATGCCATCAGCGCGGTCGTTAACCCGCCTGCACGGCTGGCAACTTTTAAATCCGGTCAACTGATTGTGCAGACCGAGAAACGTGAACGCTGGCATGTGTAAAAAGCGTGTTGCGAGCTGCGTTACAACGAATTGAGGTGTTCCATGCAAGCTGACAGGCATTTCTTTAATCCGCCCGGTGTTCGTGCACCTTTTGGTCATTATCATCATGGCGTTGAATTCTCGGCAGATGCCTCCTCCACCTGGCTGCTGTCATCGGGCCAATTGGGTATGGCACCAGACGATACCATTCCTGAGAGCGTGACCGCACAGGCCCGGCTCTGTTTTCAGGCGATTCAGAATATCCTTGCGGAAGCCGAGATGAACTTTGCCGATGTGCTGAAGTTATCGGCGTTTGTTACGGATCGAGCTTTTTTTAAAGACTATATGGCGGTGCGCGACGAGTTTATCGTCGCGCCGGAACCGACCTCTACCCTGATGATCGTCAGCGGTTTTACCCGCCCTGAATTCAAAGTTGAAGTAGAGGTTATGGCCATGAAAGGCGCGAGATCGTGACGCCGCCCGTTGCCTGGAACCGCCGTCAGCTCTGCTTCTGGCACGGCTCTTGCTCGACCTCTGTATGGCGCGCTATATGACCATCCGTACGACACAACGATCGACTTCACGTTCGATCCATAACCTTTTTGTTTACAACTATTCTGAGTAGAAATTTGTCTGAGTCCACATCTGAAACAGCGACCCCGGATCCCGCCTTACCTGACGTGTCGTCAGGTAAGGCGATCCTGGCATTAAATGCGGTTCGTAAGTCCTTTGATGGTCAACGAGATGTCCTGAAGTCGCTTGATATGTCTATTGAAGAAGGCGACTTCATCGGCCTGATCGGACCAAGCGGCTGCGGCAAATCTACGATTCTGAAATTGATTGCGGGCTTGATCTCGCCGACGTCCGGGGCGATCAACTTTACTGATCCCGAGGTAGATCAGCATCTGTCTTATGTGTTTCAGGATGCCACGCTGCTGCCCTGGAAGACGGTTCGTGACAATGTGTCGCTGCCCCTGCAGATCAAAGGGGTAGATAAGGCATCACGCCACGACCAGGCCAATAAGTTTATTGACCTGGTTGGTCTGAACCATGCCGCTGACCTTTATCCCAGAGAACTTTCTGGCGGCATGAAAATGCGTGTATCCATTGCCCGGGCGCTCTGTGTTGAACCAAGGCTCCTGCTCCTGGATGAACCTTTTGGTGCGCTCGATGAGATGACCCGTGATGTGCTCAATGAAGAATTGCTCCGCCTGCGCGCCGTTGCCGGTTGGACGGCGATGTTTGTCACGCATTCGGTTGCAGAAGCGGTGTTTCTCTCTTCCAGTGTTGTGGTGTTACAGCCGGACCCCGGAGCGATATTCGAACAAATCGATATTCCGCTCGATTACCCACGTACGGCCGCAACACGGGAAGACCCGGCATTCAGCGAGTTGGTTGTCAGAGTGACCAAAGCCTTGCGGAGTGTGCATGTAAAGGACACTGAACCATGTTGAAATCCATGACTGATGGCGTGCTGTCGCCGATCATCTTCGGCGCGATATTGATTGGTGCCTGGTATGCGGCCATCGCGTTGTTTGCGATTCCTGAGTATCAGTTGCCCCCAATACACCGAATTGCGGAAGCAGGGATTGATGAACGCGATGTGCTGATGACTGGTGCAGGTCAGACGCTGATTGCCTGCCTTATTGGCTTTTTCACCTCTGTCTTTGGGGGGATTTTGTTATCCATTTTGTTGGCCTCCAGCAGTTGGGCCTACAAGGGGGTTTACCCCTATATTCTGATTCTGAAAATGACGCCAATTATTGTGCTGGCGCCCATTATTATCCTCTGGTCAGGACAGGGGCTGGTCAGTATCACGATCATTACCTTTCTGATCTGCTTCTTCCCGATTGTCGCGAACACCACCATGGGTCTTCGTTCTACCGATCCCAACCTGGTTGACCTGTTTAAAGTCTATAACGGCAATGGTTGGCAGGAGCTGCTGTGGCTGCGGCTGCCGGCTGCGTTACCTTACTTTATGACGGGTTTGCGCGTGGCTGCTGCGCTTACACCGATTGGTGCCCTTTATGGGGATACCGTTGCCGGTATGGGATCTAACGATGACGCTGGGCTGGGCTTTGTGGTCATGATTTTTAGCGCCCAGTTTAAAGTCCCTGCGCTGTTTGCTGCGGCCTTTACGGCCTGTGGTATCGGATTTCTTTTTGTCGGCCTGGTCAACTGGTTTTCCTGGTGGGTCTTGCACAAATGGCACGACGCCTATCTTGGAGACGAATAAAATGAAACTGCTAACAAACGCATTAAGGTTTACCCTGGCAGTCCTTTGCCTTTTGCTAATGGCGGGTTGCAGTGAGCCTGAGCCTGCCATTGAGCCCAAGGCGGGCGAGCCGGCACTGACCCCCGTGTTACTTCAGACAGACTGGTATGCTCAGCCCGAGCATGCGGGCTTTTACCATGCAAAAGAGGCGGGCTTTTATGAAGAGGCAGGGTTAGACGTCACTATCAGGCCCGGGGCCAACATGACGAACATCCCGCAGATGGTCGCGACTCAGAGAATCCAGTTTGCTGTGGGAACCAGTGACAATCTGATGATGGCCGTCTCCCGGGGCATTCCCCTGGTAGCCGTGTTTCCCTACTTTCAGCATGATCCGCAATGCGTCATGACCCATAAGTCGGCCGGCATTACCGAGCTTGAACAGCTCGATGGCAGAACGGTCATGATCTCCCCCGGTACGGGTTATGTGCAGTATCTACAGATCACCCTGGGTATCCGCTTGCAGATTGTACCGCTGGATTACAGTCTGACGAGATTCCTGGCTGATCCTGAGTTTATTCAACAATGCTTCCTGACGAACGAACCCTTCTATGCCACGCAGGCGGGTGTGGATGCACATATGATTCCGCTGTCAGCCTCAGGTTTCGATCCCTACCGGATTGTTTATGCCAATGGTGATTATGTTCAGGAGAATCCCGAGGTGGTTGCCGGTTTTATTGAGGCGACGCGACGGGGTTGGGAAGCCTATGCCGAGGGTGATGGCAAGCTGGCTCATGATGCTATCGCGGCGCTGAACTCTCAGCATTCCGAGGCTTCGATGGCCTGGTCAAAGAATGCCATGTCTGAGTATTCCCTCATTCATGGTTATGAGGATCGCGGCGAGTATCTCGGCCGATTTGAACGGGCGCGTGTGGCCCGTTTGCTGGAGCAACTGGATCAATTGGATATGCTGGACGGCGAGGTCGATATTGAGCAGACCTTTCCGTTTGGTGTTGACGACTAATGACTGACACGCTGATTCGGGGTGGTTTAACCCCCGATGGCGTGGCTGATGTACTGGTCTCCGGAAATCTCATCAAAGCAGTGGGGTCCGGGCTGACAGAATCGGGCGCTGTCGATCTAAACGTGATTGATGCCCGCGGCAAACTGGTTTGGCCAGGTCTGATCAACACCCATCATCATCTTGCCCAGTCGCTGTTAAAAGGCGTGCCGACAGGGCTCAACAGTGGTCTCGATGCGTGGCTCGGTCAGGTACCTTTTTCAGCCTGGCCGCATCTAACGCCGGAATCTCTTTATATTGCTGCCCGTCTGGGGTTCGCGGAGCTGCTGCGTTCCGGTGCAACAACCTGTGTCGATCACCATTACCTCTATTCGGAATCCGCACACTCGGCAGGTCAGCATGCCGAAATGGAAGCCGCGATTTTTCAGGCAGCCAGTGAAATTGGTATCAGGTTTGTGCTCGCGCGTGGCGGTTCTACCCATGCTGGTACGCATGCCGGGCAGCGGTCAGCGCGTATGACTGAAACGCTGGAGATCTGCCTGAGACGGATGCAGGCGACCTGCGCTGCGCACCATGATCCCGGTGAATTTTCCATGACACGCATTGCCGTGGCACCCACCTCGCTCATTCACAGTTCTACCGCAGAAGATTTACAGAGTCTGTCGGCGTTCGCCCGGGAGCAGGGGTTACTGATGCATAGTCATCTGCTGGAAATTTCACGAGACAACGATGTTGCGCTGGCGCGAACGGGTATGTCGGCGATTGAATATGCGGAGTCCGTCGGTTGGCTGGGTCCTGATGTGTGGTTCGCCCATCTCGTCGCCTGCGATGAGTCGGCTATCACAAAACTCGCGGCAACCGGGACCGGCGTCGCGCACTGCCCCGTCTCGAACTGTCGGCTGGGTAGCGGTATTGCACCCATTCCAGCGATGGCAGAAGCCGGTGTTGCGGTGACCCTGGGCGTTGATGGGTCAGCCTCTGCGGAATCTGGCAGCATGGTTAATGAGTTGATGCAGGCCTGGTTGATCCATCGGGCGCAAGACGGCGCTGATGCAACTGATCCTGGTGTTGTGCTGGACTGGGCGACCGGGGCTGCTGCCGACTTGCTCCAACTGGCAACGGGCAGGCTTGAACCAGGCAAGGCGGCTGATCTCGTGATCTATGATCTCGATGAACCCCGCTTCATGGGGCTTTGGCAGCGGGAATTCGCGCCCGTAATCTGCGGTGAACCCGTTAAATTGGCCTGCGCCATGGTTAACGGCCGGGTCGTCGTGAGCGATGGCAAGGTCCTGGGTATAGATTCGGAAAAACTGGAATTCGAGGCGCGAGCCGAGGTGGGTCGATTGCAGCAGCTGATCTGAATCAGCTTCGGAAAGTCTTCTGCCACTCCACCTGCCGCCGCATATCTTCAGCGTAGCGCAGCCATCGAACGGCTTTGCTCCGGGTGCCATCAAAGGCGCGGGCTTTTCTTAGTGCAGCAAAACCCTGCTCAAACTTTTCCTGCTCGCAGAGTGCTATACCCATCATTAACCAGGCGTCCCCGGGTTTATCAAGCCCGCCAAGATCAATGGCTTGCTGGATCGCCTGTTCAGCACTTTGCCAGTCTGTTGACTTGATGTAGAGGTTAGCCACCCGCATCAGCGGTTCGCCGGTTTCCGTGATCCTGGCAAGGTCCCTGAAGGCGGCGATCGCCTTGTCATCTTCCCGTGCGCTCATCCAGGCGTTGGCTAACATTTTGGTAAAGGTCTCATCTTCGGGTACCAGTTCGCTTTCCATGGCTGCCAGTATGAGTCTGGCGGCATTTTCCGGGATCCCGCGGCTGACCGCGAGCTGGATCAGGGATCTAATTGAGCTCTCCTTGTCGAGCACTCCGGACTCAAAGGCCAGCCTCAGGACAGCCAGCGCTTCCGCTTCCTGCTCCATGATGATGTACACGCTGGCAAGCTGTTCCCAGTAGGTTGTCTCGGCAGGCCATCTTTCGACCATCCGACTCAGGGTCTGGATGGCAGCGGGATAGTCTTTAAGCTCAAAATGGGCAGCGGTAAGTAACTGGTACCAGGTTTCTCTGGGTGATTCAGCAATAGTGACCGCTTGCTCCGCATAGGGAATGGCTTCCTCGTAGCGCTTTAGCTGCGCGTAGATGTTTGCCATGAACATGTACTGGGACGCGGTTGGCGTTTCAATGGTGGTAAACCACTGCGCCGCAAATGCCAGTGCCTCGTCGAATTCTCCCTCAGCGGCGTGCAGTTGCGCGACCATATAGCCGACGTTGTATTTAACATTTTCAGGCAGCTTGCCAATTTCCAGGCTTTTCCGCAGATGTTTAATGGCCAGATCGAAACGTTCCGCACCCATCTCTGCATAGCCGAGCATCTGTCGTGTGATGGCTTCATCGAGAGAATCTTCCTGCACAGTTTCAAGCAGCGCGGTTAATACCACGATGGCTTCTTCAATCTGGTTTTCGCCCAGCAGTTCCTGGGTTTCCTGAAGCTGCTTGTAAGTTTTGGCGGTAATTGAATCTGCATGGGCGGCACCACTGAACAAAACAAGCAGCAGTGTGAGTAGCGGTAATCCATAACGCACTGCCCTCATCATGATCGACCCCCACTGAGCGAGAATTCGATGGTCTGGCGTGCCCGTTGAGCAACCGGATTACCATCAACGATCTTGGGTCTAAATTTCCATTTGCGCATGGCGGTGATCGCGGCGCGATCAAATATTTTAGGTGGATCGGATTCCATAACCTTGGCGTTCGACACAGTGCCGTCCGGTCGGATCAGCACTTCCATGGTCACCGAACCTTCAATGCCGGATTGCCTGGCAACTCTTGGATAGGCCGGTGCGACCTGTACTACGGGAATCACGTCGGTATCAAAGCCCGCCATACCCTGACCGGTTTGCAGCGTCCCCAGATAAGGTCCGCTACCGTCATTCATGGGGACACCAATGCTTGGCATGCCCATACTGAGATCGGTGTTAACCATGTCCATATCGGCTGAGAAGTCCGGGGTTTCTGGCGGCGCCTCGGGCGGAGGAGGCGGTTCCGGCAGCTTTCGGTCTTTGGTTCTGACGTCTTCGTTAACCGGGTCGATACGAATGAAGTTCAGATAGCTCCTGCTGGCGTCGGTTTTCTCCAGTATCGTGTCAGTACTGATCAGAAAATCCATCAGTGCGAACAGCATCGCACTGATAAAGACGGCAACCAGACCTGCGCTTGCGGTTTTAGTCACGGTCAACCTTCGTCAGTCGCTACCGAGACACTTGCGGCGCCGGCCATACGGGCCTGGTCCATCACTTCAATGAGTGTCTCTGTATTAGAGAGGGCGTCGGCAATAATGATCACAGCAGCCCCCGGGCTTTCGGCCAGCCCTTTCTCGACGTTGGCGCGAACGGCACGTTTGTCGACCTGTCGCTTGTCGATCCATATCTGGTTGTTCGATGTGATTCCAATCTGAATGCTCGAGGCGTCAGTTGGCACGGCGGTCTCCGCCTCGGGCCGCGTCACATCGACGCCGGCTTCCTTGACGAAGGTCGAGGTAACAATAAAGAAGATCAGCATGATGAACACCACATCCAGCATGGGGGTCAGATCGATCTGGCTATCTTCTTCGTCGTCTACAAGAAATCGGGATGAATCACTCACGGTTTAGTCCTGGCTTATAGCCTCAGTAATCTGCTTTTTTTTGATGCGGTGGATGCGCTCCAGCCGGGTGGCGAATGGCAATGCGAACAAAGCCACAACCATGCCGGACATGGTCGGTATGGTGGCCGCGCTAACACCGTTAGCCATGGCTCTGGCGTTCCCGGAACCCATGCTGGCCATAACATCGAAGACCTGAATCATGCCAGTGACGGTGCCCAGCAAACCAAACATGGGGAGGAGTGCGATCAGCACCGGAATGACCTTCAGATTAATCGCCATATCGCACTCCAGTTCGGAGATCAGCTGCCGTCGCTGGTACATCGCGTACCACGAAGATTTATCTTTATGGGCTTGCCAGATGGTGAGCTGTGCCTGAAGTTTCGGTTCAAATTCCCGGAAGAAAAACCAGAACCGCTCAACGATCATCCAGGTTAGAACGATGGTCAGCGCCAGGATGGCCCACAGCACGAGGCCGCCACGATCCATGAAGTCCAGGTAGCTGGTATAAAGCTCCATGGCTGCTACTTCCGCGTCTCGGCGATTTCGGCGGCTTTGGTTGCCATCATGCCGGCAGCCTGCTCACCGATAACCTTGCTCAAATATTGAGAGCGTGAGTTCAGCATGGAGTGACACAGCAGCAGTGGTATGGCGGCGCACAAGCCCAGAACCGTTGTTATCAACGCCTGGGAAATACCGCCGGCCATCAGTTTGGGATCGCCGGTACCAAACAGGGTGATCGCCTGAAAGGTTCCAATCATGCCTGTCACTGTGCCTAACAAACCCATCAGGGGGGCGATAGCGGCTAGTACTTTAATCGTCGGCAGGCCGCGTTTAACTTCGGCAACTTCAGTGATCACAACCTGTTCAAGTTTTCGGGAAATGACTTCAAGATCATTGAGGTGTTCATTTTCGTAGTACACGCCCATGATGCGCCCGAGCGGGTTCTCGTCACTGATTCTGTCGAGATTCTGCATTTGTTTTTTGATGCGGGTTGATATGTTGGCAAGCCTGAGCATGCGTTCAAGCACCAGAAGCAGGCCAACCACCGCCAGCGCGATAATGGCATAGCCAACTTCTTTACCCTGTCGGATGCGCTCCATGAGGCTGGGGGATTGCACCAGCAGGCCAAGTAGCGCACCTCTTGATGGGTCAATAGCAAAATTAACGGAAACTCCAGGTGGTGCATCGCTCAGATCTGTAGCCGTATTCCGAATGTGTCCTGCCGGTTGCCGGGGTAATTCTGCCAGTGCGTTCCGGTCCGAAAGGTAGTTCAGATATTTGTCACCGCTGACCACATTGAACAGGCCAACGCGGATCACTTCTGCGTTGTAGGTAGTACCACCGGGTTCAATCACGTCTGCATCAAATGCCGTCACTGCGCCTGACATGGCGATCTCCTGGGACAGCAGTCGCCAGAGTGTCTGCATTTCTGCAATGGTGGGTACTTCTTTGTTGTTGACCAGCTCCGCGACTTCATCGCGTCTTTCCGGGTATTCCAGGGTGACCACCGAATCAAAGAGCAGGGTCTGTGTGTCGTCCGCTGTCTGACGGAAAACCCCAAAAAGCTCACCGAGGTCACCGACGCGTCGATCAAGTTGTGTGTTGAGTTCTACCAGCTTGTCTTCGTTTGAATCGAAAGTGCCTTGCAGACTTGTCTTTTTCCGCTCCAGCGCCGCGACAGCGGATTCAACTTCCGAGAGCATTCTCTGCTGTTCGTCTGCAGAAGATTTGAATCGACTTTCCCGCTCCGCGTTGTGCGTACCTTCATCAGAAGCGCGGACTTTGATTTGTTCGTACAGGTCCTTGAGATTGTCCGCTGCCTGGACGGGCAGTGTCAGTGAAAGTATGAGTCCTATAAGAGTCAGTTGTTTTTTCATCTCAGGCTCCCGGCGCTACAACGGGTAGGGTCAGCAGTTCAGGTGGTGCCTGCTTGCGGGCAATACGCAGACCAACCTGTATCTGTCGGCGGGCCGGTCCCTCGATGGTGAACCACTGCTCGCTGTCTTTGTCCCACCGTCCACTTTCGGCCCCATCAAGGGTCTGGTAGTAGAGACCAATGCGGCCCAGTCTCAGGAAGTCGACGGTGCGAACTTCACCATTGGTTTCGATTTCGCCGCGATAGGCTTCAATCGTGCGTCCGAAATCAACTTCTACCAGATAGGCTTCCATGATTCGGCGGAATTTCTCTCCGGCGGTGACGTCTGCCCGGTCTATGAGCGTGCGGAGTTTTTCAACCCGCTCCTCACGTTCAGCAATTAAAAACGGAACGTCGACAGCGATGATCTCGTCAAGGGTCTGCGTCATCTCGATCATTAACGGTAGCGAACCCGTTTCGATGGCATCGATCTCCTGGGTTTGTCGTTCCACGGAATCTATCTCGGTCAGCTGTGAGTCAATCAGCCGCTGCAGTTGCGCGGTATAGATTTCCAGGCTTTCCTTGCGCTGTACTGCCAGTCGATAACGCTGCAGGTTCAGCGATATCTCGTCGTCGAGTTCATTGATCCGGGTTTGCGTTGCCTGCGCCTGGCTATCCATGTCGGATTGCATGCTGACAGCGTCTTCCAGGGATTCCGCGGAGAGTGAGGGGCTTGCCAGCAGCAACGCCAGCCATATCGAAAGGGGTTTGGACATAATGCTCTAATGACTTCTAGGATGCCCACTTGGGGAGCAATAAGCATGCCACCGAACGGTGTCGCTCATCGGCTTAAACGTTTAAGCAAACCGCGCCGCTGACGGCTTCTGGTCGGGCGGGTTAAGCCCAGAAACTGTGCCCACGAAGGAATCACGCACCAAAACGGGGAGCCTTTTATGGCCAGAAACGCGTATCGAGCGATGTTGCCAGCGCCGGTGCCCGGTCGATGATGTCATATCTCGCGAACAACTCACTCATGCGCTGCCATCGCGCTGGATCAACCGTTCCAAGTTGATCCGGCGTGATGCCACGAAAAAGAAATGCCTGAATCGATTGGAGTGACTGGGTTTGATAGTTGAGATCCTGATACTTGCTGTTGTCCGCAGCATAGTGTGCAACGATGATCTCGGCAGCGGCGGGGATGTCTGCAACGGCACGCGACCAGCCATCAAACATGGCGGCAAGCATTGCCCTAATTTGTTCCGGCTGTTCCCTGATCAGGCGCTCGTGGGCGAAAATGACCTGAGCGTAGGCATCATATCCATAGTCATCCAGTGGTAGTACGTCGGGTTTGATACCGGTGCTGTTGGCGAAGCTGATCGGTTCATCAACGGCGTAGCACTGGATCGCTCGGAACTCGTCGCTCAGCAGTCTTTCAAACTTGTTTTCGTAAGGAATTTGCTCGAAGGAGACTGCTTCGCCGGTGATCTGGTCGGAGCCCTGGACCAGTTGCATAACCTTCAAGCCATCAATGTGCACACCTACCGGCTGACCCGAGAGATCCTGCAGGCGAGTCACCTTGTGTTTTGGCAGGGTCATGAGAGCCAGGGGTGATGCCTGAAACATGGTAGCGATGGCGCGCAGCGGTGCGCCTTCTGCCTGCGCTGCCAGAATCAGATTCTGTTCTGCACAGCCCACGGTCAGATAGTTATCGGCCACCTCATCGGTTACTGATAATCCTGAGCGCCAGGGTCTGATCTCGACGTTGACCTTGTTGGCGCTAAACAAACCAAGATGGTCGGCGATCAGAGGACCCGCGAACTGTGCATTGAGTCGCCAGTCGAGCTGCAGTGTCAGGTCTGGCCAATCCCGTGCATAGCCGGGCACCGCTGTCGCCAGGGCGGCGAGGCCGGTAAGGTGAATAAATTGTCGTCTGGTTATTCCGGTTCCAACTGGCATGTCGTTTTACTCGTGATCCATTCAATCATTGATTCGGCAAGATACGTGCCATTCGGACCGCATACGGTCGGGCCGCGTACGGTCGGGCCGCTATTGATCAGCGGGTGTTTTTGGAAAGAGGCGCAATCAGTGTCAGGGTAAGGTAGTTTAGGGGTATTCATCCGCGGTGGAGTCCGTATTGCCAAAGATCGCGATCTTCGCAGACGTCCAGAACATCTATTACACAACACAGCATGCGTTTGGTCGAAAGTTTGATTACCGGCGCCTGTGGCAGCGAATCCAGGCTGGCGGCGATATCGTCATTGCCAATGCCTACGCCATTGAGCGTGGTGATAGCCAGCAGATGAAGTTTCAGAATGCTTTAAGATCCATGGGCTTTACTGTGAAGCTGAAACCTTTTATCCAACGGCGTGATGGCTCTGCCAAAGGTGATTGGGACGTTGGGATCACTATTGATGCCCTGGATGCGGCCGATCAGGTAGACGAGGTTGTGTTGCTGAGCGGCGATGGCGACTTTGATCTGCTGCTGCTCAAACTGGCGTCTGTGCACAAGGTAAAATCTACGGTGTTTGGTGTCAGAACGCTGACGGCTGGTTCGCTCATTGCGGCGGCTGATCGCTTCAATGAAATTGATACATCGCTTTTGATTTGACCCCTGTCTTTGCGCTCGATATAAACTCTGAACAGTCGATTTCCAAGGTCTCATCTCTTATGCCGTTTTCCCAACTCGCTGAAATAACGCGTGCGCATCGCGCTAACCAGTCAGAAAAAACTGCCCTGCATGCTACCGCAGATGGTCGAACCTGGACCTATGACAGTCTCGATCGTGAGGCCTGTCAGGTCGCCAACGCGCTGCAGGCGATGGGTGTCGGTCCCCAGGATAGAGTCGCGTATCTCGACAAGAACGCGCCGGAGTACTTCACGCTTTTTTTTGGCGGTACCAAACTGAATGCTGTTTCCGTGGCCGTGAACTGGCGGCTTGCAGCACCCGAGATGGAATACATTCTTAACAACAGTGAATCCCGCGTTCTGATTATCGGCGAGGATTTTCTCGGCCACCTCGCACAAATGGATCTGGCCCTGGGTGACAACATCATCGTTATCGGCGACCCCGGTGACAGTGGTTATCCGAGTTTTGAGCAGTGGCTTGCCGGTCAACCCGATTCAGATCCCAACACGCCTGTCACCCCGGAGGATACCTGCTACCAGTTGTATACCAGTGGGACCACCGGCCTGCCGAAAGGCGTTGAGATTACCAACAGTAATATGATCCATATGCTGGAGCAGACGCTTACCGGCCCGCTTGGAATGGATGAATCCGCGGTCTCTCTGGTTTGTATGCCGCTGTTTCATGTCTCTGGCAGCGGCTGGGCGCTTGGTGGCATCTACTCCGGTGCCACCTCTGTCCTGCTTCGGGATGTGGACCTGCAGGAAATTCTTCAGGTGATTCAGGCACACAAGGTTTCTCATTCCGTGTTTGTGCCAGCGGTGCTGCAGTTCCTGTTGGCCCAGCCGAACGTCAGTGAATTTGATTATTCTTCTCTGCAGGCCATCGTTTATGGTGCGAGCCCCATTACCGAAGAAGTACTGGTCGGCGCGATGGAAACTTTTGGGGCTGACTTTTACCAGGTCTACGGCCTGACTGAGACCACGGCGGGCATCACGCAATTGTTACCCGAAGACCATGATCCTGGTGGCCCGCGTGCGGGCCTGCTGCGTTCCTGTGGTAAAGCCGTGATCAATCATGAAATCCGGATCGTTGATCGCGATTCAGGTGATTTACTCGGAGACAATGAAGTGGGTGAAATCTGGATCAGAGGACCTCAGATCATGCGAGGTTACTGGCGCAATCCAGAGGCGACAAAAGAGAGCATCACTGCCGATGGCTGGTTCAAGTCTGGTGACGCGGGTTACCTGATTGATGGTTATCTCTTTATTCATGATCGGGTCAAAGACATGATTATCAGCGGCGGCGAAAACATTTACCCCGCTGAGATAGAAAATGTGCTGATGGCACACCCCGGAATATCTGATGCGGCCGTGATCGGTATTCCGAGTGACCGATGGGGCGAAACCGTTAAGGCGATTGTGACCCGGTCTGATGAAGGTCTCAGCGAAGAAGATGTGATCTCGCATTGCCGGAAAAACCTTGCGGCCTATAAGTGTCCCACCAGTATTGACTGGATGGCAGTCATTCCGAGAAACCCGAGCGGCAAAATACTCAAAACAGAATTGCGCAAACCCTACTGGGCCGGTCGCACGCGTAATGTCTCCTGACATGACAACGGCCGCTGGCCCGCTCAGCGGGATACGTATCATTGATTTAACCAATGTGCTGTTTGGTCCGCTGGCGACTCGCAACCTCGGTGACTGGGGTGCAGACGTGATTAAGGTTGAGGGCCTGACCGGTGATTTGTGGCGCTACACCGGCCATGCGCGCAGTCACGGTATGGGTGGCCAGTTCATGTCGGTCAATCGAAACAAGCGGAGTATCGCTATTGATCTGAAGCAGCCAGATGGTAAAGGGGTGCTCGATCGCCTGGTGGAGTCTGCGGACGTACTGATCAGCAATGTCCGTCCGGAGGCGCTGGCGCGACTGGGGATTGGTTATGAGGCCTGCTGTGCCTTGAATCCCGAGATTATCTTTGTGTCAGCCACCGGCTTTGGTCAGGATGGCCCCTGGAAAGCCAGGCCCGCATTTGATGAGATTATTCAGGCTGCTTCGGGTTTTTCCACATCGATTGGTACACCGGAACAACCGACCCTGGTGCCGAGTCTGATCGCAGACAAGGTCTGTGGGCTCGAACTCACTGCCAGTATCACTGCGGCGCTGCTGCATCGGGCCCGGACAGGTGAAGGTCAGCAGGTTGAAGTCCCGATGCTGGAAACACTGGCTGCGTTCAACAGTATTGAAATGCTGGGTGGGTTTGCTTTTGAACCACCGATTGGTGACCCCGGCTATAATCGCGTGCGGGAACGCCAGCCAGCGCCAACGGCAGACGGCTGGATCGCGATCCTGCCTTATACCGAAGCGCAATGGCGGAGCTTCTTCGAAGCGACCGGCCATCCTGAATGTATCGAAGAATACGAAATTCGTGACCCCGTTCAGCGGGCCCGAAATATCGACAAACTATATGCCCGGTTGCGTGAACTGACCCGTGAGAAGACGACCGAAGAATGGCGAGCATTACTGGTCTCGCTGGACATTCCCTTCTCTGATTTTGCTTCGCTTGCTGAGCGGCGCGCCCAGGAGCATCTTGAGGCGGTTAATCTGTTTACCAGTCTGGCGCATCCCAGTGAGGGTGAGATTGTGCAGGCACGACCACCCACCCGATTTTCCAGGAGCCCTGCCAGTATCCGGCGAATGCCACCAAAACTGGGTGAACACACTCGTGAAGTCCTTGCGGAGATCGGCTACACCCGGTCTGAAATTGACGAACTGCTGACAGGCGATGCGCTACTGCAGTCAGAAGACGCACCTGACGTTTGACTTATTCCTCAGCAACCGGACTTTGGCCTTTGAGCTGATTAGCGTCAACTACGCGCATAAGCCGTTCGACGATGGGTATCGCCGCCTGGTGACTGAGGTGATCATCGTCAGTATACAACCAGCCTTTGCGATTGGCGTAACAGTACGCGGTATCGCAGAACACATCGCTGACCTCAATCACATGAATACGATCGGCCAATCTTGCCAGCATATCGAGGTAGGGTTCGTTGCGCGCGAGGTAGTGATCGAAGGGTTCTTTGATCGGCGGTTGATCCCGGTGCTGCTGCCAGAAACGAACGGGATCAATGGCCAGTTCCGGTGTCGGCGTTACCATATACACCTGCTTGCCTGCAGCTACCAGTGCCAATAAATCCTTTTCTAACAGACTGACAACGTCGCGCGGCTCTGCGGGTTTGCCTGATTCACGATGTCGCCATCGAGGCAGGTCGTAGGGCGGCTCAATGACCCCCTGGGCATTGGTGTAAACGGTCCCGGCTAATGCGGCGGTGTAGCGGGAAACCACGAACACATGTTGGACATCACTATCGATCAGTGCCTCATACAGTGCTGCGTTATGTTGATTACAGTCCTTGCGTTGCTGAATAGCGGCGTAGACCCATGGGCAGCCATACTTGATTTTTGACCTGAGAATCAGGTTTCGGGCCGCCATTTCAGCGTTCAGAGCTTTGCCAAACCGGTCGGCGTGGCTGTCTCCGATCAACAGCATGTCAACGGATTCCCCGGGTGTGTAGGGCGTTAGTTCAACGACGCCGCTGTCAGGTATAAGGGTCGTATTAGCCGGACCGATGTTTTGAAACAGCCCTGCGAGCACGACCAACAACAGGCCCGCTGGCAAAATTCTAAGGAAGGATTTTGTGGGGACCACGCCAGGGTTTCGCGTTGGCTTTTCGATGTAGCGCCAGCTCAGGTATGCCGCCATGAAGGCAACCACGATTGCGATGAGGGTATGTGCATCGGTGATATTGCCGATCCAGCCGATCCGCAGAAAAGCCAGTAACGGCTGATGCCAGAGATAAAGGGAATAGGAGATCAGGCCGCAGCCCACCAGTGCTGACGAGGCCAGTAATTTGCGGGTCAGCGTTGTGTGACTGGCGAACACGATCACCAGGACAGAGCCCACAATAGGCATTAGCGTATGCCAGGAAGGATCGGCTTGAGTATCGTCGAGCAGTACAAAGGAAAGACCGATAAGCAGCAGACCCAACAGGGCGACAACTTCTCTGATGGCCCGGTGAAATCTGTCAGGCTTTAAGCGGCCTTTAAACTCAGCGACGCCGATGAGCGCGCCGGCAATCAACTCCCAGATGCGCGTGGGGAGTAGATAGAAGGCGATGTCATTGGTTGTTGCAGTGACCGCGACAGCCAGACCAAAAGACAGCAGACCCAGCAGGCCGACAATGATAAACAGATGTTGCCGGGCGTATCGCCATGCCACGACCAGGAACAGTGGGAAGATCAGATAGAACTGCTCTTCAACGGCCAGGCTCCAGGTGTGCAGAAAGGGTTTGAGCGGTGCGGCCTCGGCGGTGTAGGCATCCTGGAATAAAAAGAAGAAGTTCGAGACAAACAGCAGCGCGGCGATGATGCTGCCGGTCAGTTCGTCGAACCCGGCCGGTGACATCAGCCACCAGCCGGTTGCGATGGTGAACAAGGTCACCACAAACAGTGCCGGCAACAGTCGCCTGGCACGACGCAGATAAAAATCGGAAAAACTGAATCGGTCTGCACCGACATCAGTAAGGATAAGGCTGGTGATCAGATAACCTGAGATGACAAAAAAAACATCGACCCCCAGGAAACCGCCGGAGAACCAGTCCTGCAGCATCGAGAGATCGGCATGGTAGAGAATAACGCCGATAACCGCGATCGCGCGTAGCCCGTCAATCTCTGCTCGATACTTCAATCCGACCACTCGCCGCTTTCATCAACCATCACAGGGTAGGGGCTGTTGCTGGCTTGTCAACGTTACCGCTCGCTGCTTGAATGTGCGGGATACGCGTGATTCAATTCTCAGATGGAAAAAGAGACCAAGAAAAAGCCTTATCAGGCACCCCGGTTGACCTGCCACGGTCGGATCACCAAGCTCACGACGGGTGGCACTGGGCCGATGCAGGAAATGGGGATGGGTATGATGGGAGGAGGCCAGACTACGAGGTTTCCTTAGCTGAACACGTCTGTGAATACCATTTCCCTTAAGCACGACTCCGTAAAGCCGCCCCAGCCTCAGCATCTTCCCGTCAACTCGTCTACAATCTCACCTGTCTCTGATGGGCTGTCTAGAGCTATGTCGATCGTCAATCATGCCGTTGTATTTCTATTTGCGCTGGTTGCTGCCGGATGCGCCGTGCAGCCGGAACCGATCACTTCAGAGGCGGTAACAGCGAGGGCTGTCGCTGATCGTCAATTACTTCGAATGACTTCCCAGCCGGTGGATGGACCGATCTCGCTCTACGAGGCGATGGCCAGGGCCCTTGCGTTTAATCTTGATTTAAAACTTGAGCAATACAAAACCAGCCTTGCCGAGCAGCAACTGCGTATGTCCCGGCACGATCAGTTGCCTGAGTTTGTCGCGGGTCACGTCGCCGACGGACGAAGTAACGATCAGGGTGGTTCCAGCAGATCGCTGATCACAGGCAGCGAGTCGCTGGAGGCATCAACGTCAACTGACAGATACACCAAGTCCGACGATCTCGGTCTGAGTTGGGATATCCTGGATTTTGGTGTTTCGTATTTCAGGGCACATCAGGCATCTGACCGGGTACTGCTGGCACACGAACAGCAGAAAAATGTCATCAACCGGATCCTGACGGATGTGCAGAAAACCTACTGGCGCGCGGTCAGCTATGACCGATTGATTGCTGATCTTGAAGCCCTGATGGCGGAAGTGTCCGAGAAGCTGGCGGAATCCCGACAGATAGAATCCCGGGGGCTGGAAGCACCGCTGTCGGCGCTGATGTATCAGCGAGAGCTCTTGTACAACAAACGCGAGTTGTATGCGCTCTACGAGGATATGGCCAGGGCAAAAATTGAACTTGCGGCGCTGATGAACATTCCCGTGCACGAGGACTATGAGCTTGTACCGTCTCACAAGGAGACAGAACCCGGCGGTTTGCCGTTCACGCCGGATCAGATGGAAATGCTGGCGCTCGAGAACCGTTCCGAGTTGCGTGAAGTGACCTATCACCAACGTATCAACGCCAACGAGGTGAAGGCTGCGCTGGTCGGCATATTGCCAGGCATCAGGTTGGACTACGGCAGAAACTATGACAGCAACAGCTTGATTTTTAACTCCGACTGGACCGACTACAGTGCCCGAATCAGCTGGAATCTTCTGGCACTGTATCGTTATCCTGATACCAGGGCCGTCGCAGCGGCGCAGTCGGAGACCCTGGACGCACAGCGGCTTTCTCTCAGTGCCGCCGTGCTGACGCAGGTGCATGTCGGCGTGGCACGATACCATCACATCAAAAATGAATATCTGATCGCCCAGGACCTGAGTCAGACGCAGCGGAAAATCCGACAACAGGTTGAACTTGGCGTTAAGGCGAACGCAACCAGTGAGCAGACGCTGATTAACGAACAGATGAATGCCCTGCTGACGGAGGTCCGATACGATATTGCCTACGCGGAACTGGAGGGCGCCTTCGCCGATCTGCATGCGGCCATGGGGCTCAGTCCTGATCTCGACAGGCTTGATACGACAAATCTGCAGACGCTATCGGCGTCGCTGAGGCACTACTATGATCATCAGGGGAGTCGCGTTGATAGCAGCATATACTGATCGTTTCCGGCAACGTGGACTGATGGCTTCATTGTCGACTGCTCTGCTCGTTTGGCTCGGGACCGTGACTTTGATCCCGCTCGAGGCGGCCGCACAGGAAGTCGAGAACGTCAGAGGCCTGATTCAACCGAAGAACCAGACCACCATCAGCAGTGAAATATCAGCGCGCATCATAGAGATACCTTTCCGGGCCGGTGATGCGTTTGCCCGCGAAGATGTGCTGGTCAGATTTGATTGCGGCATGTATCGCGCCCAGCTTGATGGGGCAGCAGCTGATCGAGATGCCAGAGCGACCGAGTTTAGTAATGCACAGGAACTGCTGAGCTATAACGCCACCAGTCCGGTTCAGGTTGAAATTCTAGGCAGCGAGGCGAAGCGGGCGGCAGCCAGATTTGAGATGGAGAGACTCAGGGTAGAGGCCTGTACTATCCGGGCGCCCTACCGGGGTTCCGTGATCACGTTGCTGGCAAACGAACACGAAAGTGTCGGTGCTGGAGCGAAGCTGTTGTCTATATTAAGTAACGACGCGCTCGAGATTGACCTGATTGTACCCTCCGACTGGTTGAGCTGGCTGCGGACCGGTGATCGTTTCCGGTTCAGCGTTGATGAAACCAATCAGGTCTATGAAGCACAGGTTGCCCGCATTGGCGCGATGGTGGATCCGGTGAGTCAGACGGTGCAGGTTATCGGTGTTTTTGAGCAGGCCGATGGTAGCGTGCGTGCCGGCATGAGTGGCAATGCCAGTTTCGATGACTCACAGTAGCCGGCAGCAATGACTTCGCCAGAATCCAATGTTGAAAACCGCAGCCTGTCAGCACTGCTGGAGCTGGAGTCAATGGCGCGCAGAGCGGAATCCGAAAAAGCACTGCAATTTCTCATGGTGAATGAAACCCGCCGATTGCTGAATTTTCGACAGGCGTTTTTGTTTTCAAAAAAAGGCACAACCAAAGGTGCAACCCGTTATCAGGTAGAAGCGGCTTCAAGTCTGTCGCTGGTAGATCGTGACTCACCGATGGTGACCTGGCTGGAGTTGTTTGCATCACGTCGCTTCAGGGATATTGATACCGATGAGGTGCTGCAGATAGACGCTGCAGCGCTGCCTGAGGAAGACCAACAAACCTCTGAGTCATTGTCTTTTCAGCACGTCATCTGGTGTCCTCTGCGGTTGAGCGACGGCCTGGTGATCGGTGGCATCTGGCTGGCACGAGAAACGCCATGGTTAGATAACGAATTGGTTTTGATCAAAAGGCTGTGTGAAACCTACGCCCATGCCTGGGCCGCCCTGGTGGGACGCAGTAACCTTGCGGGTACCAGCAGTCGGCAGCGTTGGCTGATCGGCGCTGCGTTTGCAGCGCTGGTGGTTATCAGTCTGCTGCCGGTCAGATTGTCGACCATTGCGCCGGCTGAGACTGTTGCGCTTGATCCCGCGATAGTAAGTGCACCGATGGATGGTGTTATTAAAGCGCTGGTGGTGTCTCCCAACACGCCCGTCAATCAGGGTGATGTGCTGTTTCAGTATGAAGACACGAATCTCCGTAATGCTTACGAAATCGCCCTGCAGGCTCGAAATGTCGCCACCGCAAGGTTACGCCAGGCAAGTCAGGGTGCGTTTCGGGACGATGCCTCGCGTGGTCAGGTTGCGCTGCTGCAGGCTGAGCTGTCGCTGAAGGAAACGGAACTCGCTTATGCCGCAGAATTGCTGCAGCAGGTGGAAGTCAGGGCAGATAAAGCGGGACTCCTGGTTTACTCCGAGGCCTCGGACTGGGTGGGCAAGCCGGTTATCGTCGGTGAACGTGTGATGGAGATTGTTGATACCGAACAGGTGCAGTTCCGGATCAGTCTGCCGGTGGATGATGCAATTGTTCTTGGCGATGGGGCGAAGGTCGAAGTGTTCTTGCATGCGCAGCCCTTAAAATCGATCGGTGCGACGGTCACTAAAACCAGCTACAACGCCTATCTGACGCCCGAGAGTGTGCTCGCTTATCGCGTTGACGCTGAGATTACCGAGACCGGCGCCGGGGCCCGAATCGGCCTGCAGGGTTCCGCGAGAGTATATGGCGAGAAAGTCAGTGTCTTCTTTTATGTCTTTCGAAGGCCAATTTCCGCTTTGCGTCAGCTGTTCGGGATATGAACGATCAGGCAACCGCGCAGCAGGATGAACTGACACTGCCTGACCTGCGCGAGGATATCCGACTGTTGCCCGGACCTGAATCCCATGACGGTGCACCGACCTGGGCGATTTATGACCCCGTGCGCAATCGGTATTTTCGGATTAACTGGGCAGCTTTCGAACTGCTTTCACGATGGTCGGCTGCATCGGCGGCGGATTTACTGGGCCGGGTGCAAAACGAAACCACCTGCGAGGTGGGGCCTGATGATCTGACGGGGCTTGTCAGGTTTCTGTATACCAACAACCTGACGCTGGCCTCTTCTGCAGACACGGTGAAAGATTTTTCCGAGCAGTACCAGGCCACGAGAAGCAGTCCCCTTGCGTGGTTGATGAAGCACTACCTCTTTTTGCGGCTGCCACTGGTCCGTCCGGATCGACATCTGCAAAAGTTAACACCTTATCTTGCGCCACTGTTCTCGCACTGGGTCAGAAACGGCGTGCTACTGTTAGGTGTGATCGGTCTGCTCCTGATTAACCAGCAATGGACGGCATTCACCAATACTTTCCTGTACTTTTTTACCCTGGAGGGGCTGGGCTTTTATTTCCTCGGTCTTGCCGTTGTCAAGATCTGTCACGAACTGGGGCATGCGGTGACCGCGACCAGATTCGGTTGCAGAGTGGCAACCATGGGCGTCGCGTTTCTGGTGTTTTTCCCGGTGCTGTACACGGACACCACCGATGCCTATCGATTGACGTCGCGGAACCGGCGCCTCTATATTTCTGCCGCCGGTATTCTGACCGAATTCTATCTGGCACTGATCTGTATTTTCCTGTGGGGTATTCTGCCGGACGGCGTTTTCAGGAGTGTTGTCTTTGTTATCGGTACAGTCAGTTTTACCTTAACGGTGCTGATTAACATCAATCCTTTTCTGCGCTTCGATGGTTATTACTTTCTCGCGGACTGGCTGGGAATCGAAAATTTACAGGCGCGATCATTTGCGCTGGGAAAGTGGCGGCTTCGTGAGTTCTGCTTTGCCCTGGGTGAGCCGTCGCCGGAACCGTTTAGTGCCGGCATGCAGCGGTTTCTTGTACTGTTCGCCTGGGCAACCTGGACCTACCGGTTTTTGTTGCTCCTGGCGATTGGGCTGGTGGTTTATCACTTCTTTTTCAAGCTGCTCGGCGTCATACTTTTTCTTGGTGTGCTTTACACCTTTATCCTGGGGCCGATCTTGAAAGAGCTACTTGTCTGGTGGCAGCGCAGAGGCAGCATCAGCAGATTCCGGGCAGGTTATCTTGTTGCCGGATTGACCTGTCTGTTGCTGGTTGTCTTCATACCATGGCGTACAACCATCACGGCGCCAGCGATAGTGGCGCCGGCCGTGTCCGCGACTATCTACTCGCCTGCACCCGCGCGCATCGTATCGGTGCCGATTGTGGTCGGCGATAGGGTGCAGGAAGGCGAGACACTTGTTGTGCTCGAATCGCCTCGTCTTGCCGAAGAACTTGCACGGTTACGCATAGAAATCAGCGTGATCGAAATGCAACTCAATCGGGTAGCGGCCAGCACCGACGCGCTTGAGGCGCTGACGGTCCAGCGGCAGCGACTGCAGGAAAAACGCTCCCGGGTAGCGGCGTTGAATGAAATGGCCCAGCAACTGGTTCTTCGTAGTCCGATAGATGGCACGGTGGTTGAACTGGGTGATGCACTGCATGTCGGTCGTTGGATTAACGAGTCTCTGCCGGTGGCGTTTCTTGCCAATGAGCAATCGCTGGTTGTCAAAGCGGTGCTGGCTGAGCAGGACCTGGCGAGGGTTGAACTGGCTCAGGCGGCGCGCTTTATTCCTGATGATGGAAGTCTGCACAGTTTTGTCGCCACGGTCACCGATATCGATCGGGCAAACCTCAATATCCTGGATATGGATTACCTGGCTTCAGTTTATGGCGGACCGATTGCCGTTCGCCGGGATGATCAGGGTGGGTTAGTGCCTGAAGCTGCGATTTATCGGCTCCAGCTTGCTATTGAAGTTGATGGCAGGCTACCTGACCAGGTCGTGCGAGGTGTGGCAAAGATTGACGGTACACGTAAAAGCTATGCACGCCGCGCTTTTGAGGTTGTCGCCGCGGCGGCTGTTCGAGGTTCCGCTTTCTAGACGTCTACCAGCGCATTCAACAGGTTACTGGCGCGCTCGTTGAACTGGCTCTGGGCGGCAAACACCTGATCAGAGAAGGTCGCCAGTCCGGCAATGCTGGCTTGGCTTTCCAGTAACGATTCCGTTGGCATCAGCAGTTCAGCCAGCAACTCAGATTCTGCGTCCGTCTGTTCTGCCGGGGCCAGCGTTTCTTCAGCGGCTGCATCAGAGACCTCGATGCCACTTTGAATTCGGATTTCGGCTTCGCCATTGCTGTAGACATTGTAGCCGCTTTGCATGCCTTCAGACGTCCAGTCTACAAAGTCTGAGAGCACCACGGTATCGTCACTATTGCCATTGACGGTCAGGACATTGGTTGATCCGGAAAGGGCAAGCAGGTCCAGTGTTGATAACACCAGGGAGTTGTTTCCCACGCCGGTCAGGTCAATGATTTCGATATCCCGATACACAGCGTTGCTGACAGTTGTGAGATCGAGCGTGATGCCGGCCCGGCCAACAAATGACAGGGTATCTTCGCCGCCACCGCCATCGATTCGCCTGGAATCGTTACCTTCGAACACAAGCGTGTCATCACCGTTGGCACCAATCAGGACGTCGTTGCCGAGACCGCCACTCAGCAGATCGTTACCGTCACCGCCAATCAAGACTTCCTGCGCCAGCGAACCTGACAAGGTGTCGTCGGTATCGCTTCCCTGAAGGGGCTGGTCATCCAGGTAGTCTTTGCCGTAGATCAGATAAGCTTCGCCGGAGTAGGTAGCGTTTGCGGTGGCATAGTAGGCGCCGATCAGCAGGTCATCGTAGCCATCACCATCAAAGTCGCCGACAGTGACAACTGCCTGACCGGCGTAATCATCTGAGTTGATGCCGGCAAGCACAAAACCTGTGGGTACGGTCAGGGTTGCGCCGCCACCTGCCGTTGAGCTTGAATCCGGGACCACTGAGCTCAGCTCGATGGTTGAGGCGAGAGAGTCACCGCCGAAGATGACATAAGCCGCCCCCTCATCAACACCGGCATAAGGTAGCCGGCCGATGAGCAGGTCGTCAAAGCCATCGCTGTTAACATCGCCAGCGGAGGTTACTTTAAACCCAGCACCGGTGTTGTCAGCCAGAGCGCCGTTGATAGCGATATCCGCGGTTGCGGCCAGCGTTTGTGAACCGCTGAAAGGCGTGCCGGTTTGCCCGTAGATGACATAGGTAACCCCGGCATAAGAATAGGTGGTTGGCCCATCGATAACATCCGCATAAGGCGCTGCAACAACCAGATCGTCCAGACCATCACCGTTAAAATCAAACAGGGCCAGCGACTTGCCACTAAAGTCACCGGCGGCACCCGTGACCTCAAAGCCGTTACTGCCATCCAGGGATGACAATTCGAACTCCGCGCCGAAGCCGCTGGTATCGCCGTAGATCAGGTAGCTGGCCCCCTCGTATCCTGCGCCGGCGTAGTAGGCACCAATGACAATATCGTGTAGCCCATCGCCATTAAAATCGCCTGCGCCCGCCACGAAATTACCGCTGTAGTCGCCGCCGGCTTCACCGTAGAAGACGGTGCCGACAGTACCATCACCGGTTGCGATATCAGCAAGTTCGTAAGTGCCCGGTTCGCTGCCTTCAGCAGTGCCGAGAATCGACATGAAGTCAGACGTGCTCTGACCGAAAATCAGATAGGTCTCGCCGGCGTAACCGCCGTTGTAATCAGCGAAGGGTGCACCAATCAGAAAATCACCGAAACCATCACCGTTAACGTCATCCGCATAAGCAACCCAGCGACCGGCGTTATCATCCGCTGCTGCGCCGTGCAGAACAAAACCATGTGTGCCATCACCAGGCGCCAGGCTCGCCAGCTCGAACACACCTGAGTTGCCAGAATCCATGCTGAGTACGGGCGCAAAATCATCGGTGCCAAAGATCACGTAGATTTCGCCGGATGCCAGGGCGTCGTTGGGATCTGCGCGAGACGCGCTCAAGATAATATCGCTGTAACCATCACCATTGATGTCACCGGCAGAGATACCCCGGCCACTCTGATCGCTGTTGTCGATGCCTCGAATAACAAAGCCGTCAGTACCGCCGCCGTCATCCAGACTGTCCAGATCGAAAGTTGCGCCCAGGCCATCTGGGGTGCCAAAAATGACGTAGGTTGCACCTGCCCGAAAAGCGTTGGTGCTCTCGTTTACCGCGTTGATGGCAATGTCATCATAGCCATCGCCGTTAATGTCACCCAGTCCCATGACCTGAAAACCCGCGTAATCGCCCGCCTGGCTGCCCGCGAAGATAGTGCCGTCAGAGCCGTCACCGCTGGTTAACGAATCCAGTTCAAATTCATTGTTGGGTTGTACAGTAATGTCCACACTGGCAGAAGAAGATATGCCGGCGACTGTGATGGTGTAGGTGAATGAATCAAGTACCGGGGCGTCACCAAAGTTGAGGTTGGTTAATGCAGCCTGACCGTTAGGATCGTAGACGATTGTGCCATCGGCACTGACCGTCACCTGTGCGCCAAGGTCCGTGGTAATGCTGACGGAGCCCACGCCCGGAACCGGTGTCGGTACGCTGGAGGTTGCGCTTGAAACAGAAGTCACCAAAATCTCGGCGAACGGGTCAACATCGTAGGTGTCGTTCCCCGTCGGGTCAGCCGACAAGGTAGCGCCGGTGGATTCGTTAACTTCACCGATCTGGACGATATCATCGGTTGCCACCAGTTCTGATTCCCGGAACGCGATTTCGCTGGTGTCACCTGCCTGATTCGGCAGATCGGTGGCCGGATTGCTGACGACGCCGTCGGGGTCTGCGAAGGAAACACCGATGCTGGCGTTGTCGTCGATACCATCCAGGTTGAGATCGGCGCTATCAAACGTGAATCCGGATTCGACACTGTCGTTAGATGCATCGCTATCACTGTCGGCATCCAGATAATCCGGCGTGCCGTCACCGTCGGCATCATTGGCGACGGCGCTAAAAGTGCCACCGAATACGCCCGTCGTGTTGTCGTTGCTATCGAACAGGTCGATCACACCATCGCCGTCAGCGTCGTTGTCTCGAACATCGCCATCGTTCGCCACATAGCCGGCAGTTGGTCTGAATTCGATGGTGTCTGCGATGCCATCGTCATCGCTGTCCAGATCAAGCAGATCGTCGATCCCGTCGCCATCGTTATCCTGAGGTGTGGTGCCGGTTGTCTCAAAGACCGTCAGAACACCATCGCCATCGCCGGATTCACTGCTTTCGCTGAGACTGATCGTGCCGTCGAAATTGGTATCTGCAGCGATGCCAGCGGTTGAGCCGCTCTCAAAAAGATCACTGAGGCCGTCGTTATCACTGTCAAGGTCAAGATAATCAAAAACGCCATCGCCATCGGTATCAGGCGCTGTCCATGAGACCTCGACGGTGAAACGAACGGCGTAACCGAAAGAGATTTCATCCTCAACCTCGTTAGTGGTCACGGCCTGTACCTGGATGCCCGGGACCCCGGAACCGATATCGATCACGGTCAGTTCTGTGTTGATCGGTGTAGTCAGGTCAGTGGGGCCTTTAAAGGATTCGCCGGTCTGAAGATCGTCGAAGACGGTACCATTGTTGTTGAACTCCAGCGAAAAGACTTCATCGATGGCATCATCCAGGTCGCCGTCAGCGAGCACGTTCGATACCGTCACCGTGTCGCCGAGGATTAACCCGGTTCCCGCCAGGCTGATAGACGTTGTGGTTGCCGTCGATGTCATGGTATCGCCTTCAGCGATATCAATATTCGGAGATGTCAGCGAACCGGGTGTTGCCGTCAGGCCTTCGTTGACGTTCAGAATACCATCGTTGTCGGCGTCGTCGTCATCCACGTTGTCAACGCCATCACCGTCGGTGTCCGTGCGATCCCGGTAGTCCAGATCGTCAACACCGTCGACATCAGACAGATTAAAAGTGGTGTCCGTGGGGTCGAGGTTTTCATCGTTCGGGTCTAGATCGAACAGCTCACTGCCTTCGAAGATATCGAGCAGCCCGTCAGCATCCGTATCAACCGTTGAAAAAACTGTTCTCGGCTGGCCGTCACCACGTTCAGCGATATCAGCGATGCCATCGTTATCACTGTCATCATCGTAGACATCAGCCGTTGAATCGCTGTCAGTATCCACGCGTACCAGACCCGAACCATAGGTGTCATCGAGTCCGTCCGGTACCGCTGCACCGCCGATGGAGACGTTATCCACCCCAGACGGCGCGACATAGCCACCTGTGGTCTGCGCCTCGACATTATCGGTGATGCCATCGTTGTCACTATCAATATCCAGCCAGTCCGGTTGGCCGTCGCCGTCGAAGTCGGGGGCTGACCAGACCACATCAAAGGTGACTCTGACCCCATAGGGTGATGGATTAATGTCGTTCACGCCCTCGGGCGTTGTGATCTGGTATTGAATGCCTGGGACGCCCGAGCCGATATCGACGACAGTCAACGGGACGTTGATAGGCTCCGAAATCGCGGCAAGCCCTGCAAACTCGAGCCCGGTTTCCAGATTCTGGGAAACAAACTCACCCTGATTGAGCGTCAGTCTGAAAAACTCAATGGAGGCGTCGCTGTCAAGATCGCCATCAGCCAGCACGTTGGTCACGTAGACCGTATCACCGACGATCAGGCCGTTACCGCTGAGATCGATATTCACAACGCCGGTATCAGCGGCACCATTGCCAAGATCAATATTGCCCGTATTGATGGAGCCACCCAGCGCCGAGCCTTCATCTGTGTTCAGGATGCCATCGTTATCCGCATCGACGTCGATATTGTTGGGAATACCATCACCATCGGCGTCGGTCAGAATCTCGCGGAAATCAAGGTCTATTGTGGGCGGTGACGCGTTGGCGCCATTGTCGTCGGTATTGTCATTGGTGTCTGCGAGATTGAACACCAGGGTCATGGTGCCTGTGCCGGAAACGTTTTCGTCATTGGCGTCAAGGTCTGACAGCACGGCACCTTCAAAGACATCCAGCAGACCATCGCTATCCGCATCGGCATTGTTACTGGCGACGACAGGTTGACCGTCGCCGCGCTCGGCAATATCGCCACGGCCATCGTTGTCGCTGTCGGCATCGATAAAGTCGGGAATCAGGTCGCCATCGGTATCGACCGGTGACAGTCCGGGTCCACCGGTATAATTTGTGTCGAGGCCGCTACCATTAACACTGCCTGCCGGAAAGATATAGGCATTGGTGTCCTGAGCTTCGATATTGTCTGTAATGCCGTCGTTGTCGCTGTCAATGTCCAGATAGTCCAGCAGGCCATCGCCGTCAGTATCGCGCACGGAGGTGAAAGAGATATCAAAAACCACTCTGGCGGCGTAGGTAAAACCGTTGTTGGCATCAACGTTATCGGTTGTTTCGACGGTTGCCTTGATACCCGGTGTGCCCAGGCCATCAATATCGATGACCTCAACGGTGCTGATAGACGTGGTGACGCTTGATAATCCACCGTAGTCCTGGCCGGTTGCAAGACCGGTATCGCTTTCTTCGGACGCTTCGCCCTGATTAAAAATCAGATCAAAGGTTTCCCCGCCGTTGTTCAGATCGCCTTCTGCCTCGAGGTTGCTGATGGTGACGCTGCTGCCAATCGCCAGGCTGTAGGCAGACAGGTCGATAACGACGGTGACCGGATCTGCTTCGCCGTCAGCCCCGGTTCTGGCATCAAGGTTGCCGGAACTGATAGTGGTTGCACCGAAGCCCTCATCGGTATTCAGGATGCCATCGTTGTCAGCATCGATATCAACGTCGTTGGTAAAGCCGTCGTTGTCGATGTCCGCAAATTGGTTTTCGCGATAATCCAGATCGATGTTGGGTTGTGAGGCGTTCTGGCCGTCATCGTCGGTATCGGCGTCGGAATCCGCGAAGTTAAAAACCAGCGTTGCCGTAGATGTTCCGGAAACGTTTTCATCGTTGATATCGAGATCAACGATTGTGCTGCCTTCGAAAATGTCGAGCAGACCATCAAAGTCAATGTCGGAAGTTGACGTGACGGTGATCGGTGCGCCATCGCCGCGCTCTTCAATATCAGGGATGCCGTCGTTGTCGCTGTCAGCATCAAGCAGGTCATCGGTGCCGTCGTTATCGGTGTCCTCCAGGCTTAAACCAACGCCGTTCAGGCCGACGTCATCGAAGTTATCATCCAGACCGTCGATATTGGTATCTACAATACCCGTGCCTACGCCAGAGGGCAGTTTATAAGCGTTGGTTTCCTGGGCTTCAACGGTATCGGTGATGCCGTCGTTGTCGCTGTCGATATCCAGATGGTCAGGGACACCGTCTAGATCTGAGTCGGTCTCGGTGAAGGTGTCGAAATCGAGATCAAAGTTAAAGGCGATGCCATAGGTTCTGCCGGAGAAGAAGTCCACGGCCGCGGTAATATCAGCAACGACGTTGATGCCGGGGGTCACACCCGCACCGTCGTCGATATCGACAACTGTGATTTCCCAGCTCAGTGGTGTCGTTAATGCGACAAACCCCGTGAACTGTGCGCCTGTCCTGAGCCCACTTGCGGACTGCTCACCACTGTTGAAATTAAGTGAGAAGGTCTCGCCACCGCCGTTAAGATCCCCATCCACCAGAAAGTTAGAGACGGTGAGTTTGTCGCCAACTTCAAGCCCGGTGCCGCTTAAGTCAATATTGACATCGGAGCTGCCTGCACCGCCGCCGACCGGGACAACTTCAATGTTGGTGGTTGCCTGAGAGTTTGGCAGTGTGGTCGAGTTCACCGAGGTGGGAACAACCGTCCAGCCTTCGTTGATATTAATGATGCCGTCGTTATCGGCGTCGACATCAAGATTGTTGGTGATGCCGTCTTCGTCGACATCTTTGTTGACGTTCTCACGAAAATCGAGGTTCTGGGTCAGGCCAACTGCATCAGCGCCATTTGGCGCAAGATCGTTGTCGGTATCAGCGAGGTTAAACACCAGGCCGGTCAGGTTTTCATCGTTCACGTCAGCATCGATAATCGAGCTGCTCTCAAAGATGTCGACCAGGCCATCCCCGTCGGTATCCGTGCTTGAGGTCAGAGACGTGGGTTGCTGGTCACCGCGTTCAGCGATATCCGGTGTTGTGTCGTTATCGGAATCAGGATCAAGGATATCCGCAAGGCCGTCACCATCGGAATCAACCGGGGTGAAACCGAACCCCGTGGGGGCACCGCTGTCTATCACACCGTCAATCACCACCACGCCGGCGTCAAAGTTGTCATCCAGGCCGTCGCTGTTATCGTCGGTGATGCCTGCGCCTGCACCGGAGGGGATGCGGTAGGCCTCGGTGGCCTGGGCTTCTACGGTGTCGGTAATACCGTCATTGTCACTGTCGATATCCAGGTGATCGGGAATGGTGTCGCCGTCTGAGTCCTGGCCGTCTGTCTGCGTCCATTCGATATCAAAGGTAATCCGGACAACGTAAGGGTTACCCAGGGCGTCAACGCTGGCATTAGCCTCAGCGAAAAGCAGGATACCAACGTCGTCACTGCCGCCTGGGCCATCCAGGTCGACCACGGTCACGCTGTAAGTCGGATTGCTGTTCAGCGGTTCCAGACCGCCGAACTGACCTCCCGTGAGGAGCCCTGTGGTGGTCCCATCGCTGAGCTCACTGGGTCGTCCATCATTAAAGATAAGATCAAAGGTTTCAAAGCTGCTGTTCAGATCACCGTCGGCCAGAAAATTTTTGAGGGTGACAATGTCGCCGTCTTCAAGACCAGTGCCCGTCAGATTAACTGTGGTGGTCAATGTTGATGGTGCGTTGGTGTTGGCGTTCGGCAGGATGTCGTAGTTGCCGGACGCCTGTGTGACGACTTCACCCAGACCTTCGTCCGAGTCGAGCACACCGTCATTGTCATCGTCGATATCGGTTGAGTCATCAATCCCGTCACCGTCGGTATCCATCAGTAAGCCGCTGAAAGCCTGCTGCGCGGCTGCAGAAACCTGGCTTGCTGCCTCTATCCTGCCGGACTGGTACTCAAGCGCCCAGTCCCCACCGGCATCGCTGTGACCGGTAAGGTCGGTGGACGCGGCAACATCTGCCCCGGTCAGGGTGCTGAGGGTTTCGGCCGCTTTTAGTCCGGTTTCGCCCTCAGCGAAGTTACAGCCATAAATCAGAATGTCGGCGTCGGCACTGAGCGCGCTGCCGAGCGTGGTCAGTGTTTCGGCGTATTCACCCTGCATTGCCTGTAGATTCAGATTGGCGCTACCCAGTTGCAGCTCGCCGCTGTCGCCGTGGCTGATGATGTGAATGGCGTCGATATCCGTGCGGCCTTCGAGGGTGGCGGCAATCTGTGCCAGGCCATCCTGTCCCGAATCCAGCAGCACAACTTCCGCATTTGGATCGATGCCCTCAAGAAAAACTTCGTAATCGGCAACGGACGTATCAATAAACACGATTTCTGCTGCCGGACTTGCGTTCGGCGTGCCTGCGAGCGCGGCCATCAGAAGGTCTGTATCTGACCCGCTACTTTCAAATTGTGGTGTTGTATTTTCAATGACGGCATCAGCCTGGGATTCGGCGACGGCGTCCGCGGTGACTTCTGCACCGGTAACAAAGCCGGCGGCATCGAACATAAATCGCGGTTCCAGAGACAAAAGGCCACCACCGATGCGCCTGGTGGTGATTGCTGGATTCGTTGCGTTGTTAGTTGATCGCTTGGTCATACGGAGTAGGCGCTAGATGCGCGTCAAGTTACTGATTTTATTGAAAATGTTAAAATTCGCCAGAAAACTTTCGTGGCTCGCCATGAATCAGTTGCATGCTAACGCACCAGGGGTGGGTTGATGTGAAAAAAATGTACTGAATCGTGAGTAAAATCACACACTTAGTCGTGAATGTTAAGCCGTAAACGGACCAACGGTGGGTTAGTCCGGACCACCGATGCTGAGCATGTGTTGGATTTCATTCGATTTAAAGCCAATGGTCATGGGCCGGGTGACACCGGGGAGTACCGCGACATCATAAAGCTCCGAGACAACCCCGCTGAGCTCCAGACTATGTTCCACATCACCTGTCCTGAGATTAACCACTTGAATGCCGCAGCGGGGGCTAATGTCCTTTACCTCCAGGAGATCTTGCAGGGCGAGTCCGCTGAAAGCGCGGTTTTCCCGGGGTTTGGACATGCCAACAACGGCATAGTCATTAATAAACGCGAGGCCCCTCGCGTACCCCGGGCAGAAAGCGACCGGTTCGAACTTCGCGGTGGCTTCGTCGATGTATCCAAGCTCACCCTCGCCTGAATTCAGTAACCAGAGTTTGCCGTTGTGCCATCGCGGTGAATGCGGCATGGAGAGCCCTGAGGCGATGATGTCATTGTTGCTGAGATCGAGAACCACGCCACCATCCCGGCGATGCTGGCGCCAGCCATCATTGACATCGGTCTGGCTGACGCTGGTGACATAGCGGACTTCGCCATCACGCAGTGCCAGACCGTTCAGATGACAGCGATCTTCAGCGGCCAGTTTGCTGATATAAGGCGGCTTCCAGATCGGTTCGAAGCTGTGTTTTTCCGAGGTTCTTGCAACACAGCTGAGTAGGGTGTTCACAAACATGACATCCCCGGAAGCCGTTTCCACCACATCGTGGGCATCCACATCGCCGGTAACGCTGCACGACTGAGGCAGATAAACCGCGTCAAAACCCTGATACTGCTGTTCTTCGCGGTTGATCCGCTCGAATCGCCAGATCTGATATAAGGTGCTGAGGAAAAGCGTCTGGGCATCGTCGGTTGCAAACAGTCCCATGCATCGGGGCATAGTTCGCTCAAACACCGATAATCTGCCGTCCGGCTGCAGGCCAAGAGAAAACAGTTTGCCCGCTTCGTAGGTTGTGAACATCAGACTGACCTTCTGGTCGGCCATCCAGCCTGGAAAATGGCGTGTGGTGACCAGTCCTAGTGGGTTTTTTGTTTTATCTTCCATGCAACGTTTAGGCTAAGGGTAGCGAGAAGTCATTGTGCGTCAGTTCACCATCTGTGGACAATGCCCTGACTCTCCATATTTCTTAAGCTCGCAAAGATATTGATACAATGCCGCCGTCTAAAGGAGACCATTGCAACGTGAAGCAGTTCCCCCCCATTCTTCTCTGCCTGACCCTGGTGAGTCTGTTGGCCATTGATACGGCGCTCGGTGATACGTCTTTTGGTGCCGAGATTGAACTGGTGTGCCCCTGCACAATCTCGTCAGCCTCGTCGAGCTCAGTTGAAACCGGTTTTGGTGTTATCAATCGTCTTGAGCAGCAAACCGGTGTTTTGACCCTGGAAGTCTACGCGCACACCGCAGCCAGCTATCGAGATGCTGATTCCCCGCACCTGATCAGCGAGACACTCCTGATCAGCGTCCTGCCGGGTTCAAGCTCAATCGAGCATTCGGACCGACAACTTCCTCTTTCCTTGCCCATGGCCGGTGACTATTACGTCACGCTGGTCCTGCTCGAAGACGGCGTTGTCAAAGACGAGTCAAGATCAGAGGGCTTGATCACCTTTGCCGACAATCTTGCTGTTGATAATCGGGGTACCGGTCTGTATTTCGTCGGTGATCCGTCGATTTCGATTGCAGGATCTACTTTGAGCCTGACCTTGCCCGGTATCGGTAATGGTAGCCTTGACGATATCAGCATGCAGGTTCAGGTGATCGCGACGGATACGCCTCGTCTGGTGAGCACTTTTGAGGTTGTTGCGACTCGCCCCGGTGCACTGGCGATTGAAGCCGCGCAACAAAGCGGCGCAGAAAACCTGAATCTTGATTTTACTGACCCGGGTCCAGCCCTGCCTTTTTATCATGTCCTGGTGTTCAGCGATGAGGTTGTGCACCTCGTGCACACGGTTCAGTCATCTGAGTCATTTAATACCCTCGCCTTTTCAACGTCAGAGATCGACTACCTCACTGATACCGACGGCGATGGTGTCGCTGATGCCAACGAGCGCCTCGAGGGGACTGACCCTGTCTCAGCGGCCTCAACGCCTGGAGATAGCATGGTCGATGTTCTGGCGGTTTATAACAGTGATGTTGCGGCACTCTATGGCGGCGATCCGGGACCACGGATTGATGCCGTGATCGCCGCTTCTAATCAGGCGCTGAATGACAGCGGCGTGGCAATGTCTTTGCGTCTCGTTGAATCGGCGCAGTTAGCGTATAGCAGCGCAACGTCCCAGGCGGCGTTGCTGGCCAGCGCTGAGGATTCTCTTGGTGTGTTCTCGGGGCTGCAAACCTTGCGAGATAATGCCGAGGCTGATCTGGTGGTTATTTTTTTGGCCGATGACGAGGCTGGATCATGTGGGCTAGCCAGTCAGGGAGGCTATCCAACACAAGGACACCTGGCAAGAAGTGAGCACATTTCTGTCAGTGTGCTGGATGCAGCCGATTGTGACGACCTGACCATGATGCATGGCATTGGTCACAACATGGGCCTAAACCATTCCTTTGATGAGGACGCCTCCGGGACCTTTGTCTGGGCGCGCGGCCACGGCGTGTCGCGCACCTTTGCCACCATAATGTCATCGCCGGTGCAATATGACATTGAGGCCCGCCTGCCGTATTTCTCGAATCCGGACATTCTCTTATGTGAGCTTGAGCCCTGTGGCATCGACATCGGCGAGAACGAACCCGCTAATGCGGTACTGGCATTAAATATCACCCGTTTTCAGGTTGCCCGTTTTTCTGACGGCGCTACCAGCACTGGTGGCGGTGGTGGTAGCGGCGGTGGTGGCGGTGGTGGTCCGCCGCCTGTGACGGACGACGATGCCGATGATGATGGCGTCCCGGATGACGAAGACGCTTTCCCTTCAGATCCCGAAGAATTCGAGGACACGGACAGTGATGGCGTCGGCAACAACGCCGATACTGATGACGACAATGACGGCATGCCCGATGAATTTGAACGCGCTAATCTTTTGGACCCCCTGTTTGATGACGCGTCAGAAGACCCGGACATGGACAACTTCACGAATCTTCAGGAGTATCTGCGCGGCAGCGATCCGCAGGTCGCAGACCCAGCCAGTTTTTGTGATGACCCGGGTGTTGAGGCGCCGCTGGCTGCAGACTCAAATCTCATGTTCGAACGCCGGCTTTCGATGGCGAACCCGGGTTCCAATGTTGTCCGTCAGAGCTTCATCAGGTTGCTTAATCCCACGTCAACGGAAGCCAGTATCGAAGTCTACGGTATCGATGATGCGGGTAGTGCCAGCAGAAATCCGCCGGTAACACTGGTGCTGCCAGCGGAATCTGCTCGGCAGGTGACGGTGGGCGATCTGGAACTCGGCAATGCCATGAAAGGGCTGTCGGGTTCGCTGTGTGACCTTGACGGTAAGTGGCAGTTGATCTTCCGCGCGGACCAGCCCATTGAGATAGCAGGCTTTATTCGTTCCGTGGATGGTTTTCTAACGGGTATGAGCGCGCTGGCGCCTGAAGCTAACGGCGTTCACCAACTCAATTTTTCCAATCCTGCACGGAACCCCAATCAGCAGTCTTTTGTGCGCATCACTAACCTTTCGGATGAATCCGGGGTGGTTGCCATCCGTGGCGTGGATGATGCCGGTCAGGCCACAGCCAATCGTGTCACCTTTTCGCTTGCGGCTAACAGTTCGTTGCAGGTGACGGCTGAGGATCTTGAAACTGGCAATGCTGCCAAAGGACTCAGTGGTTCGTTCGGGCAAGGCGTTGGTAAATGGCGATTAACTGTCAGCGCTGAGATTAACATCGCTGTGATGAGTCTGATGAGGGCGCCGGGTGGCTTTTTGACGAACCTGAGTTCGGTTGTGCCCCGCGATAGCAACGATGAATCTGTCGTGCTCTTTGTCAGTCCAGCGAGTGAAGAAGACTATGAGTCTTTTATCAGAGTCAGTAACACATCGTTGAGTATCGCCAATGTCACGGTTAACGGTATTGACGATTCGGGTGCTCTGGCCCCCAATGGTGAAGTCCGCCTGGTGCTGGCCCCTGGTGCATCGAAGCAGATGACGGCAACGGACCTCGAATCGGGTAACTCTGCCAAGGGCCTGCTGGGTTCGCTCGGCGACGGTGAAGGTCGCTGGCGATTAGCCATTGCAGCGGACCAACCGATAGAGGTGATGAGTCTGATTCGTACCCCGGACGGCTTTGTAACCAACATGAGTGCTGCGAAAGCAACCGTGGCCGGGAACGCCAGCCTTATCATCATGAATCCTGGTTCCAATCCGAATCAGCGAAGCAGTTTGCGACTTGTAAATGTTTCATCCCAGGCAGGTGGCGTTGTGATTACAGCGATTGATGATGCGGGAGAACCAGCCCCAGGTGGTGAGGTTACATTTAACCTGCTGGCCGGTGAGGCGATCAGTCTGACGGCCGCCGAACTCGAGATGGGGCGGGCAGATATCGCAGGTGCGCTGGGTGATGGCGCGGGTAAATGGCGTGTCATTGTCAGCAGCGATGTTGCGCTACGTCTACAAAGTTTGCTCGAATCACCGGGTGGTTATGTAACAAACCTCACTTTCGATACCGACTAGGTACTTGCTGCCCCGACAGAGTTTTCGGTTGAGATTGCCGGACGCTGCTGACAGACTGGTTGGCGATTCCCCAGGAAGCAAGCGCGTCATGTCTGTTCAGGCTGATCAAGGTCGAGGTGAAAGCCTTTCGGCCAACCAGGATGCGGGCAGTCAGATCAGAAAGGTGGCCGCACTGGATCTGGGTTCTAACAGCTTCCATCTCGTTATCGCCCGTATTGTTGCGCATGATGTCCAGATTCTTCACCAGATGAAGTTGCGCGTGCAGCTTGCTGAAGGCCTCGATAAAGACAATCGTCTTTCCAAGGCCGCGATCCAGCGAGGCCTTGAAAGCCTCAGGTATATGGTGGAAAGCCTCAGTGACTTCGAGCCGGATCAGGTTCGCATGGTGGCAACTTATACCCTGCGTAAAGCCAGGAATGCCGCTGATTTTGTTAAGGCGGCAGAAAAGATCCTGCCGTATCCGGTAGAAATAGTGTCCGGCATTGAAGAAGCGCGGCTCATCTACCTGGGCGTTGCACACACCAACCATCACGAAGGCAAACGACTGGTTATTGATATCGGCGGTGGTTCGACGGAGCTGGTGGTGGGTGAGGGCTTTGAACCTCAAGTGCTGCGTAGCCTGCCGATGGGTTGCGTCACCTTCTCCAATCGGTTTTTTGAGGACAGGCGGTTACGACAAAAAGACTTCAACAAAGCGATTCGCAGTGCGCGACAGGAAGTTGAAGCTGTGACCAATGCGCTGACCCAGGCTTCATGGTCTCACTGTGTCGGGTCCTCTGGCACGATCAAAACGGTTATCGATATCGTGCATAACCTCGGTACTACGAGCCGACCTGGCACCGTTGGGCTAGGCGACCTGCGCGATTTGATAGGCCGTTGCGTGGCGGCGGGGCACAGCAGTCATCTTGATTTTTCAGGGATGAGTGAGCAGCGTCGCCATGTTTTGGCAGCTGGTCTTTCGATATTGACCGCGCTCTTTGAGAGCCTTGAAATCGAAACGCTTGAGTACTCGGCAGGTGCGCTACGTGAAGGTGTTATTTATGAGATGGAAGATCGATTGTCTGACATCGATATTCGGGATCGGACTGCTCAAAGTCTGGTAACCCGTTATGTTGTTGATCTGGCGCAGGCCAGGCGTGTGGAAGCAACCACGCTGAAGCTCTATGACCAGGCGAGCGAAGCCTGGGGGCTTGATAAGAAGGGTCTGCGGGACTTGCTCAGTTGGGCCGCACTGCTGCATGAGGTCGGCTTGAACATTAACTCAAAAGACGTACACACGCATTCCAGGTACATCGTTAAGAGCGTCGAGATGCCTGGCTTCAACCAGGAAGAGCAGCAGTTACTGGCGGCCATTATCGGTTGTCACAAAAAGCGTATCCGGCCCGATGCCATCAATGAATTCCTTCACTATCGGCCGCGTGAAGTGGCTCGCCTGATAGCGTTGTTGCGTCTCGGTGTCCTGCTCAATTTCAAACGTCAGGATGGCATCCTGCCAGACTTTGAGGTGACCGCGCGGAAGAACAGTCTTAAGCTCACGTTTGAAAGTGGATGGTTACAGAGTCGACCCGTGATGACAGACAACCTGGCACGAGAGGAAAATCAAATTAGCGTGCTTGGTATTGAACTGAGTACCCAATGAACAGGTTTTTCAGACAAGGGCCTGATTCACGCGCGGTTAGCTTGATGGTGAAATTGATATCAGACACAATGCGCTAACGTTCTTTCTCCCCCCCAACCTCAGGATACATTGTATGAAATACGGGCGGCTTCCTCTGCTTCACATGACCGGGTTGATGCTTCTGGCATCAATGTTCTCTGTGGCCCAAGCCGAGCAGCAGAAGGTCAGGGTTGCCGAGATAAAGACGCAGGCGATTGAGCATACTGTGCGTACGTTCGGCATTCTTGCGCCGAACGTGGAAGAAATGTCGTTCCAGATACCTGGCAGAATCGAAAGCTTCCTGGTGGATGAAGGCGATCTGGTCGCCGCCGGCGATTTACTCGCGCAACTGGAAACACTGGATGCGGAAGATGCCGTTCAGAAGGCAACGACTAACCTTGAGAATGCTGCCCGGGTGCTGGCCAGAATGAAAACACTCCATGAATCCGGTTCAATTCAGATATCACAGCTGGAAGATGCCCAGGCCGATTTCGATCAGGTAAAACTGGCATTGGAGCAGGCGGAAACAAATCTTGAGCGATGCTTTTTGCGCGCGCCCAGCAACGGTCTCATCCTCAAGAAACGAATTGATTCTCGAACCAGTGTTTCACCCGGTCAGTCACTGTTCGTTTTTCAAAGTGATGATGAGCAATGGATAACGAAGGTTGACCTGACGGATCGAAACGCGCTCTTTATGGCGGAGGGCGCTACCGCTGAAGTTTTCTTCTCACCCTATCCGAACGAAACGTTCGAGGGGCAGGTGGTTAAGGTCGCGCAGGTTGCGAATGCTGCGGATCGCCTTTATACCGCAGAGATTGTCATTGCTACCGGAGGCCGCGAGCTGAGACCCGGTATGGTCGCTGAGGTCGACATTTCAAAGCGTTCAGACAAGACTTATTCGGTTGTGCCGTTCGATGCGCTGCTGGCGCTGCGTAAGAATAAAGGTCTTATCTACGTTGTCTCACCAGATCAAAGCCGCGTTTTAGAGCGTTCAGTGACGATTGAGAACATCAACGGCCAATCAGTCGCTTTGGTTCAGGATTTGTCAGAGTTCACTGAAGTTGTGGTCCGCGGTCATCAGAACCTGAAAGATCAGGCGCTTATACAAATACAGAATTAGGTAACGCTGGCATTAGCCGGCCTTGAAGAGGGAATAGCAGTTTGGAAACGATCGTTCGGCATATCGTAACTAATCGTTCTTTCAGTCTGCTCTTTTTCCTGATTCTGTTGGTTGTTGCATGGATTCAGTTGCCTGAGATACGGATATCTCAATATCCCGTGGTGAAGCTGCCGACGTTGATGATCAATGTGGTGCTGCCCGGCGCCTCGGCGAGTGAGATAGAGCAGCGCGTGATTAATATCATCGAGGATAAGTTGCAGAATCTGCGCGACCTCGACAAATTCGATACCTACATTTACAACAGTCGTGCCTCGATAACGATTCGTTATAACTATGGCGTTGATATTGACGACGAATACGTTGACGTTAATTCAAAGATCAACAACATCAAGGCCGACTTACCCAAGAATACAGAGGTCACGGTCCTCAAGCAGAGTCCAGTTGATCTCATTGTTTCATTTGTTCTGGGCGTCACTTCGGAAACGGCAACGACGACCGAGCTTGAGCTGGTCGGTGAAGCACTGACACGCAAACTTCGACAAATCAAAACCGTTCAGGATGTCGAAAGCCACGCGCCCGAACAGGAAATTCGTATTGATCTCGATCTTGCCAGAATCGAGGCTTCGCGGCTCAGCGTAAAAGCGATTGAGGATGCGATCAAGGGGAACAATCAATACCTGCCAACGGGCACGTTTAACATTGGAGACAAGGCCCTGTCAGTCCTGGCTTTTGGGAATGGTTATACGTCCCTGGAAGAGCTAAGGAACACCCTGATTATCAACCAGGACGGGAAGGCGCTGGCGCTTCGAGATGTCGCGACGGTTCGTCGTAAAAATGAACCTAACGCGGTATTGATGCAAACCGACGGCAATGAGTCTGTGCTCATCACCATGAAACTCACGGAATCTGCCAACATTTTTGAAGCCAGAGAGGCCCTTCAGGAAGCCATTGATTCTGTCAGGAAACCCGATCATATCGATGTGCTTTGGCTGTTCGATGCCGAACCTGGCGTTGACCACAAACTGCGAGAACTAAGCTCGAACATCCTGATGGGCATCACGATTCTTGGCATCGTACTGCTTTTTGCCGTGGGTTTACGATCGGCATTTATTATTACCATGACGCTGCCATCAGCACTGTTTCTGTCGGTGATTGGTTTGTCGTTTACTGAGTACGGGATTCAGGAAATATCGTTGGCGGGCTTTATTATTGCCCTTGGCCTGATCGTCGATAACGGCATCGTCGTGACGGAGAACGCCTACAAGCTTAACCATTACGGTGGTAAGTCTCATGAGGAAGCCGCGATCCTCGGGACATCCTCGGTGATTATGCCTTTGCTCAGTTCAACGGCAACGACGGCCCTGGCCTTTGCACCGCTTTATTTGCTGACATCGACAACGGGTCTGTTCCTGCACTCGCTGGTGGCGGTGATCTGGTTATGTCTGGCCGCGTCACTCATCGCGGCGATAGCGATTTCGTCCATCATGATTGCGCGGATAGGTACCGAGAACAAAGTGAAGTATCTGCCGTCGCCGCCAAGTTTCCTGATTGCGCTGATGCCTTTTCGCGATATCTATTATCGGCGTGTACTGACTTTCTTTATCCGCTATCCCTGGGTGTTGATTCTTGGCATCGCAGGCCTTCTTGGAATCACTGCGATGGTAGCGAGCGGGCTTAAAGTTATCGTTTTCCCGGATAGTGAAGACCCTTACTTCACGGTTAACATCGAAGCGGCGCCTGACCGCAATGAAGATTTTTTGCGCGACCTGACAGCGGATGTTTACGACGTTGTCGCAGGGACACCTGAGATCGAAAACTGCAGCAGTGTGGTCGGTGCTTCATTCCCGATGGTGAATACCGGCATCTCCAGGGTTGGCACCCGTCGTAATAACGCGCAAATTTTCTGTACCGTCGGGTTTCGGGATGCGACCCGAATGAATGAGTTAACCGCAGAACTCAATGTCGCACTTGAACGCTTTGATTCCATGGCTCAGATTAAAGCATCGCCTTTCAGCGTTGGCGGGGGTGGCGACCTGGGTGATGTAGAGATCAAACTCTCTGGTCCGAGAATTGACGCTGTCCGTGACTTTTCAACTGAGATTGAAGCTTTTCTGCGTGAGTCGAATATAGAAGGTCTTGGGGATATTGATAACAAAGCGACGTCACGTTACTTCGCCTTGAATATTCGTTTTCTGGAACGTCGTGCCACTGCGCTGGGTGTAGACAGGCGGAGTGTTGATGATGTTCTGGTCCTCATTACACATGGCAAGGAAATCGACAAATTCCGGGACGGCGGTGGGGAAGAGTACCCGATTGTGCTGCGTGCTGAGGCTGACTCACCGGATCCCCTGAACAGCTTTGACAGGATTTTTGTTGCTTCATCAACGGGCGCAAAGATACCACTTAGTCAGGTGATTGAGGTGAACTTCAAGGAAGATGAGTTTGATATCAGGCACGCAATGTTCAAACCGCAGGTCAAAATTGAGATCACGGCTGAGCCCGGATTTTCAGTCTCAACACTGACTGCGCTGGTAAAGGAAAAGGTCGCGGAGTTTGAGTTACCTCAGGGCTACAACATTGAATACGGCGGTAAGGTTGCGGATCAGTCGGAGTCATTTGGCGGTATGGGCAAGTACGTGGGTATTATCGGTCTGATAGTCCTCGCGATTTTTGTGTTTCAGTTTGGTTCCATCTCGCAGCCGTTGATTATCTGTGCCGCCATTCCGCTCAGCTTCATCGGGGCGTTTTTGCTGCTTTATCCAACGGACCAGCCGATATCGTTTCTCGCTTTCATAGGACTGACCAGTCTGATGGGTATTGTCATCAACAACAGCATTTTGCTGGTGGATGAGGGCAACCAGCTACGTGATCTCAGTCCCGACAAACCGATCGATGAAGTCGCGATTGAAGCGGGTACCAACCGTTTTATGCCGATCGTGCTGACCTCTGTCACCAGTATCGTCGGCCTGTTACCTCTGGCAATGGGCAGTTCAATGTTTAAAGCGCTCGCGATTGTCGTCATTGGCGGGCTGGGTACGTCAACCTTCCTGACGCTGATCTGTTTGCCTGTTTTGTATGCCTACGTGAGCCGATCTCGCCAGCCCAACAAGCGAGTAACGCACGACTGGTCTGGCAAGTCCGAGCTGGGTGAGCACTAGTCAGCACCTGCTTGTCGTTACAACAACCGATTAAACAGATCGCGACCGTTCCAGAAGGCGCCGGCAAAGCCCGGGTAACCGGAACTGGCGTTACAGAAGTAGAGACCGGGTATTGACGTTTCAGTGGGGACTCTGCCAAAGCTGATGCTGTCGGGTGTCATGTTTGAGCCGTAAGAATTACCCCGGGGTGCCCAACAAAACCGCTCGTTGGTTGTCGGTGATCCGGAAACCTTGAACGCCAGATGTTTTCTGAATCCTGGTAGATACTTTTCTTCTACGACGTCGAAGATGTTGTCCACAATCTCCTTCTTTTTCCTGAGGTAGCTGCCTCGGTCCGTTGCCAGCAGATCTTCAAAGTACGCGTAGTTGGCAACCGTCAGCAGTTCAACAATTTGCTGTCCGGCTGGTCGGTCTGTGGCGTCATCAGTGAGCAAGCCAGGCGTGGTCAGGGCAAAGCTGGGGTTTGTATAGTCATTGTTTTCATACATCGCTTTGAAGGTGCGATTGATATCGAGATCCCCGGAATGAAACGTATTCCAGCGACCGAATCCGTAAGCCTCTAGGTCCAGATCTTTCACGGTGCAATAGATCATGAAATTGGAAGGTGAATACTCGTAGTTGAGCTTTTTCCTTTCTCTGCCAGAAAACTGATCAAGGCCAATGAGCGCCGCTGCAGCCTTTGGGTCCATGTTTGAGACAACATGGTCTGCCGGCAGCTCGTAGCTTTGGCCGGTGGTTGTGTCTCGCGCTTGGACGCCCGTGACTCTGCCCTGCGACTGCGTGAATCCGGTGACCTGTTGATTAAGATTGACGGCGCCGCCGTGTGCTTCAATGCAGTCAACCAGCGCGTCGATGACGGATTCAAAATGGTGGGTCGGGTAATAGGCGCCTCTCTGGTAGCCCGTAAACAGCATGACCCAGGCGAAAAAAGATAATTTTTCGGGCGGCAACAGGAAATCCGGCCACTGCGAGGCAAGCAATGCCTGCGTCACTTGCGGCAGTTTGAACTGGCTGAAGACATCCTGCAGCGTTGCCTTTGCATATCTTGCCGCCACTAATCCAGCCAGGCCATCCTCAGCGAGACGGCTGAAGGTTTTTTCAGATGCAATCAGGTCGAGTCCCCGGGCAACCTGTTGGACTCGTTTGATGAAGGCGGCGATCTGGGCGTGTGCCGAAGGTGTGGCGGCGGTGAGACGGCTAATCAGTGCCTGTGAATCCCCCGGAATCTTCATGTCATAGCCCGGGACAACCATGCGATCAAACCCATCAGGGTCGTACTGCTCAAAGGTCACTGTCTGGTCCAGTTCGAGTGCCTGCAGGACCTGATTAACCGTCTGCCCCTCACCGCAATTCCAGACGTAGTGGAACTGCGCATTAAATCGGGCCGACTTTCCCATACTGAATGTGCGACCGTAGCCGCCGGCATGTTCATGAGCTTCCAATATGGTTACCCGGGCACCAGACCTGGCGGCGAGCGCGCCAAACACCAGTGCGGCGAGACCGCTGCCGACGATCAGATAGTCAATGTGGTTTTTCGTGTCTAGGGGCATCTATAATTTGATTTTGGCTGTGAACTTCGTGTCTATGCGAATTGCAATTATTGGGGGTGGCGCAGCTGGTCTGGCAACAGCCTACTACCTTTCTGAAGCCGGAGATCATGAGTTAGTTCTATATGAGAAACAAGCGTCCTTGGGTGGTAATGTCCGGACGCTTGGTTTGAATACGCAGGGACCCCCGGCACTTGAGGCGTTGAATATCGATAACGGCGTCATTGAGTTTCCTGCAAACTCGAACCCTCGTCTCTCGGCACTACTCGCTGAACTCGGCGTCCCAACACAGATGATTCAGGGCGGGTCCACCAGTCTGTTTACCGAGAAGAACGGCTCTTTCCATATGCCCAGTGCGATCAGCCGGATGCCGGACTTTTCCGCAAGACTGCCAAGATACCTGAAGCTGATGCAGGCGATCCTTGGCTTTGCGCCGGGCTATTTCCGTTCGCGTAAGGCGGATCCCGAGGCGCCCGTCAACGCTTACCTGGGTGATGACATGATGTCGCGCTGGCTTAAAGGCCTGATGATGTACGCTTTCTCCATGCCGTATACCAGGATTGGTCAGTTCCCGATCGGATTCGCCCGGGAGACACTTATTCGGATGGTAAACGACCGGCGATGGATGCGCATAGAAGGCGGCGTTTATCGTTACATGCAGGCTATCCTGTCGCGGTGTCCGATAGAGGTTCACTGCGGAGCTGAATCGTTGCAGCTTGAGCGAACAGAAAACGGTCTTGTGATCGACGGAGGCGGTAAAGCAACACAATTTGATCTGGCGGTGCTGGCGGTACCACCCCATGAGGTGCTTAATATCATCTCCTCGCCAGGTGACGGAGAACGTGCCAGCTTTAGTGTTTGGCAGGAAAACGTGGCCGAGACCATCATTCATACGGATACGTCTATCTATGACCGATGGCAGCCGCCGGAGTATACGGAATTTGATATTTTTGAAAAAAATGAGGGTGGGGATGCCGGTTACAATGCTTACCTCAACCGGTTAGTTGGCGTTGCAGAGACAGAACCGCATTATTTTATGGCGTTCAACCTGGAGGATCGGATCGACCCTGAAAAGATTCTCCATCGATGGCGACACAACACCACGCTTTTTCAGTCGACGAATGACACCCGGGCAGATATCAGGGCATTGAGTGGTATTGATCGGGTTTTTTTTGCTGGCGCCTATCTCTATGACGGCTTACATGAAGGCGCGATTGAATCTGCCTGGCAGGTGGCTAGAGCTGTGTCACTGCGCGCGCCGGCATGATTCAGTCGTTGAATCACTCCGTTTCATCAAGCAGTCGTATGTCAGATTTGTCCGCAGGATAACGGGCGGTAAACGGTTCATAAAATGCTCTGAATTTATCCATATCAGCCTGCATGTTCGCGGTTGTTGAAAACAGTGGCCCGATGCCGGTGGCCCTTTCTTTGTAATCCAGAAAAGAGCACAGAATTGGCACGCCTGTGTTCTCTGCGATTCGATAGAAACCCGATTTCCAGTGATTCAGATACTTCCGTGTGCCTTCCGGGGGAATAACCAGGGCCAGGCCCTCACCTTTCGCCAATTGCTCGCTCAGTCGGCCAACCAGCTTGCCTCGGCCATCTCGCTCGACCGGTATGCCACCCATCGCTCTTAATACGGGGCCGGCAGGTCCGCGGAACACCGAGGCTTTTGCGAGCCAGTTAATGTGGACACCAAGGGACCAGGCTGCGCCCAGGAGCCACAAAAGGTCCCAGTTTGAGGTATGTGGCGCGGCGATGACGATAAAGTTCCTGACTGGCAGTTGTCGGGAAACCAGACGCCAGCGGCCTATTCGCAGAATCAGCCGGCCCGTGAGCTGAACAATCCTCGAACATCTGGGCGGCTGTCCCAGATGATTTGTTGCAATGTCCTGCTCGTCGAGTGAATAGTACTTCAGATGCTCAAAGATAGAAGGGCTTGATACCAAGGTCAGTTACCTTTTATAGGTCAGCAAAGAGGTCAGGGTGTTCGCGCACAGGCAAGTTGAAGTAAGGCGATGCGGATGAGCGTAGCAAGACCCAATCATACTGCATCAGCACCAGTATCGGGCGCTGCGTTTCAGCCGGTCATTTGACATAGCGCGGGAAGGCTATATGCTGGGCACAGCTCTGAGCATCCGATGCTTCGCTTACATTTCGAGCTGAATTTACTCTCGTCCTGTTGAACTAGTACTCATCTGGTCTCCGCTAGCCGCTGTTGCTGCGTTCTTACTCTCGACGTTCCCTTTAGAACGGGCACGCATTTCGTCTGCCTGTGGGGTATACGATGATCGGGCAGAGCAGAAAACAGCTAGTAAAAAGAATAAAAGAAAAGCGACAACTGACAATTTAAGAATAAGGGATGGGTTTACCTTGGCTAAGAATGTAAAGAATGATGTCTCCAAAGATGTGCTGCGAAAAGAGCTTGAGGCGGATGTTGATGCTTTTCTGAAAAAAGGTGGTGTTATCGAGGTTATCGAAACCGGCCGCAGCGGCGTTGATAGCAGCGCGCCACGAGACAAGCACATCAAGTTGGGCAATTCGAAGAAGTCGCAGGCCTAGGCCTCCATCTCTCAGTCAACGAAATCGAAAATCCGATATCGATATCGCACCCTCGAGTTCGACGACTTCGACCTTCATGTCCGCACCCTGCGCGACAATCAACAATTCAGTGATCCCGACGGCATGGCCGAAGCGCTGGGCGTTTCGCCGGCTTCCTGGCCCCTTTTTGGCCTGGTCTGGGAGTCCGGTGAGGTGCTTGCAAGAATTATGGCGGAATACGACGTCGCCAATCTCCGAATCCTTGAGGTTGGCTGTGGTGTTGGACTGTCGAGTCTTGTACTGAACTGGCGTCACGCCGATATCACCGCAACGGACTATCACCCTCGCGCTCAGGAATACCTGAACTGGAATACACAACTCAATGATGGCCAACCTATTCCGTTTATCCGGACTGGCTGGGCCGATGATCCTGAAGTTGAGTCGATAGGCGAGTTTGATCTGATTATCGGCGGTGATGTGCTCTATGAGCCAGATCACCCGGAACTGCTCGCCCATTTTATCGCTGAACGAGCCAAACCCCGCGCTGACGTTATTCTCGTTGATCCCGGTCGTGGCTGGTTGCCGACGTTTGCGCGAGCGCTGGATAAGTCAGGCTTTCAGAAAGTCGATATGCCGGTTGATTTACCCACCGCGAAATCACTTGAGTTCAAGGGACAGATAAGACGTTTTACCCGTAAACCGAACTAATGCCGTGCTAGAAACGCTTCGTTTAGATTGTCGCTACCGAAGCTGGCATGGCCTTGGTTTTCGATGGTAAGCCGTGGTAAGGATGCTCGGTTCATCCTAGAATCTCCGTTTTATTGAGAATCAAGGTGCTGTGATGACAGCCTATTGGAATTCCCGACTGCCGGCGTTTTTTTGTGTCCTGCTATTGAGTGCCTGCGCAACTGTGGATTTTGATTACCCTCGTGATGAATCCCACGCCATCACCAGCTTTGAGAGCTCGGAAACGTCACTTGGCCGCTATGCGATCGATTTGCTGGAGGACAAACCAAAGGACGAGTCGGGATTCCATCTGTTGCCCAATGCCATTGACGCCCTGGCCATCAGATTGCTGCTGGCCGAACGGGCCGAAAAAACGCTTGATGCACAGTACTACCTGGTAAAACCGGACGATGCGGGGACGGCGTTTATCCGGGCATTGCTTGCGGCCGCCGATAGGGGGGTGCGGGTAAGACTGCTCATCGATGATATGTTCACCGGGGGTAAGGACCTTGGACTTGCCGCGCTTGACGCCCACCCAAATTTGGAAATTCGTGTATTTAATCCGTTTGCATCACGCTCTTTGAGATTCATCGATGGCATCACAGACCTGTCGCGGGTCAATCGCAGGATGCACAATAAATCGTTCACCGTTGATAACCAGATCACGATCATTGGTGGCCGGAACATTGCTGATGAGTACTTTGGCAGTCGACTTGACGCCCGGTTTGGCGACCTTGATGTGCTCTCTGTGGGCCCTGTGGTCGAGGAGGTATCGGATTCCTTTGATCTCTACTGGAATCATGAGCGGGCGCTGCCACCAGAGGCGTTTGCCAGACTGGAGCCTGACAATGAGCTTACCCTGGAAACCGTGCGAAGCAATCTGGAAGAAGCGCGGCAGGCGGTGTCAGGCGGCGTCTATGCGCAGGCCGTGAGGGCATCAGCAGAAACCATGCTGGCGATGTCCCAGGATTTGTATTTCTGGGCGCCTTACGAACTGGCGGTAGACTCCCCAGAAAAGACCTACAAAAAGCAGGCGGTAGAAGCAGCCACGATGAAGCGTTCTCTCTCAGCTTCGCTGGCGTCCGCGGAGCAACAGATCATTCTCATCTCGCCATACTTTGTGCCTATGAAGTCAGGCGTTGAATCTTTGCTCAGGCTTGAAGCGCGCGGCATCGATGTGACGGTGGTAACGAATTCGCTGTCGGCTAACAATCAGTTCACGGTGCACGGTGGTTATATGGGGTCCAGAAAGCCTTTGCTTAAAGGGGGCGTTGAAATTTATGAAATCCGGCGGGATGCGCATTTTTCCGGTCAGGAACTGGTGGCCGCCAGTGGGGCAAAATCGACCTTGCACACCAAGGCCTTCGTGGTCGATGACAAGGTGTTGTTTGTCGGTTCTTTTAACTTCGATCCACGGTCTGCCAATATCAATACTGAAATGGGTGTGATCATCGAATCGCCTGAGCTAGTGGATCTTGTCACCAGGGGTATTGACGATGCCTTGTCCCAGACGGCCTGGAAGGTGACCCTGGATGATCGAGGCAAGCTTGTCTGGCAAACCCGCGATGAAAATGGTCAAAATATCACGGTTCACAAGGAACCACAGACTTCCTGGTGGGATCGACTGCTGGCAAGCATTGTGAGAGTGATGCCCGTTCATAGTCAGCTATAAAGCGTCAGCTCTAACGCGTCAGCTCTAAAGCGGCACTCCTGATGACAAGGTCTTTAAGGGAGATCAGCAATGACTGAAAAACAATCGTCAGGTCTCTCGATACGGACGAAGATCGCCGCAGGCGTTGCCGCCGTCGCGCTCCTGTTGTGGCTGGCACTCGCTGGTTTTGGCTATCGTGCCGGCAACGTCATGGTGGATGTGGCCAGTGAACGGATGTTCGCCTCAGCCACGGGAATCATCGGCGCAGAACTTCAGGACGCATACCAACCGGTAGCCTGGGCAACGACCCTGCTGGCGGATTCGCAGCTGCTCCTGGCTGAAACCGCGGAGGCACGGCTGGCGTTCCTGCCCAGACTCACAAGCATTCTCGATGATCTGCCAACTGCAGCCGCAATTCAGGTTGGCAGTCAAACTGGTGACTATTACATTGTGCGGCATTTATCGACGGAATTACTCCGGTCCAAATTTGCAGCACCACCGGGTACGCAGTACGCCGCTGATCATATTTCAGGTGATACCGGGATGCACGAACGCTGGTTTTATGATGCCTCGCTTAAACCGCTTGGGGAAACGCAGCTGCCTAAATCTGCCTATGATCCCCGCACGCGGCCCTGGTTCAGGCAGGCCCTTGAAAGTGATCGGACCATAACAACCAGCCCCTATGTGTTTTTCTTTATGGAAGAGGTTGGTATTACAACAGCGCAGGCGAACCTCGATAAGACTGCGGTGATTGCGATCGATATTGTGCTGAGTTCACTGTCGACGGTGCTCGCCGGAGAAAAGATCACGCAAAGCACAGTCGTCGTGCTGGATGCAGAGGGTGGTGTTGTCGCCTGGAGTGGTACTGAAAGTGTCATCACGCGGGCGCCGGACGATTCCTTAAGGCGAATGCGATTAGGCGAGCTGCCGAATACAACGCTTCAAGACTTCGAGAAACATCAGTTACCCACGGGTTGGCTGGTGCATAGTGCGGCGTTGCCGCTGAGCGAAACCATTTTGCCACGACTGACGATTCTGGTACCTGAAGCAGAACTGGTAGTGCAACTACGTGAGGTCCAGCGCAACACGATGCTGGTTTCGCTGCTGCTCCTGTTGCTTGTGGTGCCTTTGACCTGGGTCCTGGCGAATCGTGTTTCAACGCCGCTCAGAAACCTGCATCAGGCGATAGAGAAGGTTGGCGAAGGTGATTTTAAATTCTGGTTGCCTGAGATAAAAAGTCGAGATGAGGTCGGTGATCTTAATCTGGCACTGCGCACCATGCGGGAATCGTTGGTTAAGTACATCGCCGAACTTGAAGCTGAAACCACGGCCAGAGAAAGGCTTGAGGGTGAACTCAACGTCGCGCGCAATATCCAAATGAGCCTGGTTCCAGGCGCAGGTGAATTAGCCGACTCGCTGGGAGAAGACAGGCTCTATGCGCGATTGATACCGGCCAAAGCGGTAGGCGGGGACCTTTATGAACTTATAGCATTGCCGGATGGGAAATTCTTTCTGGCAGTCGGTGACGTCTCAGACAAGGGAATACCGGCGGCGCTCTTTATGTCGCGAACCGTAACGCTCGCCAAGATGCTGGTGCCTCGCTGTAAAAACCTCGCCCGGTTGCTTGTTGATCTGAATGAAGAACTGGTCGAAGGCAACGATGAATGTATGTTCATTACCCTCTTCTGCGGCATTTACGATCCTTCTTCAGGAGAGCTTCGGTTTGCCTGTGCTGGTCACAATCCGCCCGTACTGAAAACCGCAGACGCCACCCGGTTGCTGGAGATGAACGCGGGCTCACCCCTCGGGCTGTTCCCCGGTGTGGAGTATGTAGAAGAATCACTGTCACTTGGTTCTGAAACGACACTGGTGATGTATTCGGATGGTATTACGGAGGCGTTTAACGAAGCTCGCGAAGAATTTACCGACGAACGACTGGTCGGCCTGGTGGACGATCTGGCAGGCACAAAGTCGCCGGTCGAACTTGGCGAAGATATCCTGGCGGCAGTAGACGCCTTCGCAGGTAGCGCACCACAGTCAGATGATATTACTCTGATGGTTCTGGAGCGAAATTGATGATTCGCATTGAGCTCCAGTTGGCACAGATTGAGCAGCCTGTTGGCACTGTGCTCGAAGCTGTTCGAGCCTGTCGTGATGGGGGTGAACTGCATCTCGAAGATGCGGAGGCGCTGTTAGTGATCCTGGATGAGCTCATGATCAATATCGTTAACTACGCGTCAGCCAGTTATGTTGTTGTGTCGGTTGAACTCGTTGATTCTGAGATCCGACTGGAAATTGTAGATGACGGGATCCCCTTTGATCCTCTGCTTCTGGAAGGCCCGAATCTTGATATTCCGATTGAAGCGAGGGAAGTTGGCGGCATGGGGGTGCTGCTGGTTAAGTCACTGACGTTGGACCAGCACTACGAGCGCGAACAGGATAAAAACAGGCTCGTGCTTAGGCGGAGACTGTCGATATAATGCCAAGGCCTGCCTGTAATAACTCGAGAAACCGCGCCGTATAGCGCTGATCAGAACGCTAATTAGAAGAAGGAACCCCGTCATGCCATTAGAAGTCGATGTAGATAATAGTAAACCCGGTGCATCCCGCGTCGCTCTCGTCGGATCACTTGATAGCGAGACCGCACCGATTCTGGATGGTGCGCTCAAAGCGTTACCGGATGACACCAAGGCCGTCGTCTTCGATATGAAAGCCCTTGAATTCATCAGTTCAGCCGGTCTGCGTGTGATTTTCGCAACGCTTAAGAAACAAAAAGCGGCGGGTGGACGTGTTGCCGTTAGCAATATGAGTCCAGGTGTTAAAAAGGTTTTTGAGATCGTAAAGGCCTTGCCCGACCTGACGATCTTCGCTTCTGTTGAAGAGATGGACGAGTATCTTGCAACCTTTCAAGGTAACGATTAAACAGGCGTTCGCGGTGCCTGAACAGGAGGGAGAGTGCAAATGAAACTAGGAACAACTATCGGTGGCTGGCCTTCGAGCGCACCAGCTCAGGCACGACAGGCGGAAGACAGCGGGTACGATCTGGTGAGTTGCGGCGAACTGGCGCACGACTCCATGTTAACCATGGCCCTCGCGGCCACTCAGACTGAAAATATTGAACTGATGACTTCGGTGACCATTGCTTTCCCACGTTCACCCATGGTGCTGGCGATGGAGGCCTGGGATATTCACCAGTTATCGCAGGGTCGCTTTCATATTGGCCTGGGTTCTCAGGTTAAAGGCCACAATGAAAGACGTTTCGGTGGTCATTGGTCTGCGGCCGCGCCGCGGATGAAAGAGTACATCCAGATGATGAAGCGAATCTGGGATACTTGGCAGGATGGTGCCGAAGCAGACTTCATGGGCAAAGAGTATCGCTACACCTTGATGACGCCTAATTTCAACCCGGGTCCGTTATCCTTTCCAAAACCTAAAATCTATCTCGCCGTGGTTGGGCCTGCGATGGCGAGGGTTGCGGGCGAGGTGGCCGATGGTGTGCTGCCTCATGGCGGCATCATGACGGACAAGTACATGCGGGAGGTAATGTTACCCAATATCAAAATCGGTTTAGAGCGATCCGGCCGTACCTGGGATGATATTGATATCGCGCTGAGTGGATATCTGGCACTGGGCGAAACCGATGAAGAAATTGCGACGAGCCTGGAAAAGTATCGGGAGCCGCTATCCTTTTATGGCTCAACCCGAAGCTACCACCATGTTCTGCGATTACATGGTCTTGAAGATTTGGGTATGCGGCTGCATCGACTGTCACTGGAGGGCAAGTGGCAGGAAATGAAGGATATCATTACCGAGGAAGATCTCCTGACCCTGGCGGATACGTGTCGCTACGATGATTTTCCCGAATTTGTGACAGATCGACGTGAATACGCGAGTCAGATGGGGTTCGCCATGCCCACAAAAACCGAGGCACACAAAGCGAGAGCACGTGAAGTGATGGGTCAGCTGCAGGCGGTACAAACCACTGGCGTGCCAACAGGCCTTGGATTCTGAACGACCGCCCGGATGACCCCAGCCGGTCTCAACAGGCCGGCTTGGGTTGTTTCCGACAGACGGGTGGCTTTACAGCGGTCGATAGCTGGGATGGCCAGGTTCGCGAATCTGCAAAATGTTCAGTGCGAAATCATCCGGTGTCATGCTTTCGATGGCGTTCGGGAATGCCGTCGACCAATCGAGAACGTAAGTGCGTTTCGAAAACCGCCATTCGTCGCCACGTTTTTCGAATTCATCCAGATAGCGGCCACCGTACATATTGTCAACGAGGTTGCCGTCTTCGTCCTTCTGCGTACCGACTGCAATCCCATAACACTCCCCGGTGGCCTTGTTGCCAGACACCTGAATAATGGCGCTGGCACACATGTGCCATCGGCGAATAGCTTCCTGCTCATGCGGCATCACTGTTTTCACCCAGTCAGCGCCATTGCCTTTGAAAAAACCAAAATCGATGTCTGCGTCCGGCCAGAAACAGGAATCCTGGCCAGGTGTATCAAGCCAGTCCTGAGTTCGGCCATAGCGGGCGACGAGGTCCTGGCAGGCCTGTTTATCAAGTAGTTCCTGAAGCTTCGGGTCCATGGGTATCTCCCTTTATTATTGATGTTGATTTTCGAATACCAAACTGAACTGTACTACAAAAATTGCCGCCTGGTGATGCCTCCGCCCGTGCCTGTCTTCAAAGCTGATTGACTGCGTTAGAATGAGCGCTCGCGCTGATACGGGTACTTTTATGCAGGTTATCGATTCCATTGACGCACTGACGGCGCTTTACGGCGAAGTCTCACCAATCGCGACCCGTAAGGTCTGTGACCATCTGACCCCGAGATATCGAACCTGGATTGGAGCCTCGAGGTTTTTGATCTTGACTACCGTAGGCCCTGAAGGCACAGATGCCAGTCCCCGCGGTGATGACGGTCCTGTGGTGCGTGTTGTTGATGAAAAAACGCTGTGGTTGCCTGACTGGCGTGGCAACAATCGCATGGATTCGTTGCGCAATATTGTCAGGGATGGTCGGTTAAGCCTGCTGTTTATGGTGCCCGGCTCGAACAACGTGGTCAGGGTAAATGCGCAGGCAGTGCTGACAGCTGACGCAGATGTGACGACATGTTTTACAAGGTCAGGCAAGCAGCCGAAGACCGTCATCGTGATCAACGTGAAAGAAGTTTATTTCCAGTGCGCGAAGGCGCTGATGAGATCCCGGTTGTGGGTCGCTGATGATGAAAGCGGACAGGTGCCAACCGCCGGTCAGTTCATTGAAGAACTTCAGACTGGTTTTGATGCTAATGGCTACGACGCAAATTACCCAGCGTATGCTGAAGAGAAGATGTGGTGAGGAAGATGGTCATGCGTACTTCAGTTGGATGGGCAAGTTTGCTGGTTGTCTTTGTGACGGTTTTGAGTCCTGCTGTGACGGCCAGGGAAATCACCGTTTTGTACACTAACGATATTGAAAGCGTGTATGAGCCGGTAGAAGCGTTCTGGCGCGACGACATCACCCTGATGGGGGGTATGCCTTTTCTGTCGACGCAGATTCAGCAGTTTCGCGGTGCAGCGACGCAAAGTGTATTGCTTGATGCCGGAGATATTTTTACCGGTTCACTGTCCAAAGCGACCCAGGGTAAGTTGGTTTTTGATCTCTACTCCGAGATGGGATACGACGCGGTCAATCTGGGTAACCACGAGTTTGAATATGGTTGGCAGGCGTTGACAAAGGTGATGCCACGGGCAAGGTTCCCGGTGCTGAACGCGAACGTATTCTTTGAGGGTACGGAACTACCCATTGGTCAGCAATACGCGATTCTCCAACAGGGAGATGTCCGGGTAGGCGTCATTGGCGTTATGGGTGTTGATGCGTTTCTGAACACCATGATGAAAGCCAATCGAAAGGGACTCTATGTGCGTCCGCCGGCGGAGGTTCTGCAGCCTATCATCAATGAACTCCGGGCAGAGGTTGATTTGATGATTGTGCTGACCCATCAAAATCGGACGGCGCCCATGCAAACTAACAAAGAGGCGGACCCCGAGGTGCAGCGCGGGTTTGATGAAGACTACGCGCTGGCAGGTCAGCTTCGGGGCGTTGACATGATTATTGGTGGTCATTCGGACAACGGCCTTGCGCGTCTGGTGAAACACCCGGATACGGGCACGCTCATTGGGATGACATTCGGGCAGGGGATGCACCTCGGCTATGCCCGTTTCGAAATCGATGACGCTGGGAAGGTCAGCCTGCTGGAGGACAGACTGGTACCGATAGATGCCGGCAAGCTTGCACCAGATCTTGGTGTTACCAACCTGATCGAACGGGCGCGTTCCGGCCATCCACAATTGACGAGAAAGATAACCTACCTGGCAAGCGGTGCGCCGAGGCGCTACTACCGTGAATCCATTCTCGGTAATCTGTTGGCGGATCTGCTTCGGCAATGGGCTGATACCGATGTCGCAATGATCCCGGCGGGTGCAATTCGGGCTGACTTGCAGGCTGGCGACGTTTCCTTTGAAGCAGTGCTCAACGTATTTCCATTCACCGATACCGTTGCCGTGACGGAGATGTCAGGGGCCGTGCTTAAACAGGTTTTTGAAAAGTCGTTGTCGTTAGAATATGGGCTTTCCCAGTTCTCTAACATTGAACTAATCTACGATGGTGCCGCCGACCCGGGACAGCGCCTGCAACGGGTGAGCATCGGTGGTGAACCGCTGGTCAATGACCGTGTCTATTCGTTTGCGACTGGGTCCTTCAATGCAACTGGTGGTGAAAACTATCGGATGTTTGACGACCTTGAGATACGTTTTTCCGAGACCCTGGTCTCAGAGGCGTTGATTGAAGAGATGGCAAAAAGCGAAAGAATGACAGCTCCTTTACTTGGGCGACAGCGCGATATCAGCCTGCCAGCGGGCGGCCCCGGTGCTCTAGTAGAGTGACGGGTTGCGCTTGAATCAGCCTGTTTTTCCGAGGTTAACCCTCGGTAAAAGCAGACCCGGAACAGGTCCGATCCCTGTATCGTACGCGCATGTTGGGAGTTGCCGGAACATTGATGGTCGGTCTGCTTGGGGGTTATGCCATCGTGCACCACCACCACTCAGACGATTGCCTGCGCCTGGCAGATCATCCGCAGCACTGGCAGCAGGTCCAGAAAGACTGGTCAGAACAGCAGATTGTCGCGCTGGTGCGGCACGCAGCTGATTGCGACCCCGACAAGGTCGATGGATGTGTGAATGGTAATGAAACGCTCATTGAAAAAGGCCGGCAGCAGGCGAAACAGATAGGCCTGGGGGTCAGCAGAACACTCGGAGGCGATTTCAAAGCCAATCACAGTTATCTCCATCGCACACGTGAAACGGCGCAACTCGCGTTCGGTGAATCCGCTGAAGACGTGGCTATTACCAAGCCCTGCAAGGATACCTTTCAGCATTATGTCGAGAGCTTCAGCGGAGATCACAATCAATTCTTTGTCACCCACAGCTCTTGTCTGAACGCGCTTAAATCAGACGATGCGGATCGGCTCTTGGGTTTTAATGCCAGCAAGGATCGAAATTTTGGTATTGCCGCTATCTTCAAAGGGGTACCCAGCGGCAAAGATGAACTACTGGGTTGTGTATGGCCGAGCGATTGGGCAAGACTCCCGGACGCGCCGCTTACGGCCAGTCTCGAAGACCGATGATCTCTCTGCACTCGGCACTTGCGGGCGCCGTCCGCGATTCAGTCAAGGTAGCTGTCAACCTCTAGCTCAAGGGTTGCTGCTGGCACTTACCCCATTTTTGCCCTAAATTTCGCCTGTCAGAATCCCGGCGACGCGTCGTAGGGATCTACCCGAATGCTTTACCACAGCACATTCCTTAACCAGGCAGCAGGCCTATGAAACTTCGAACTTTACTCATCCTGATCCTGATGCTGTTGCCGGGCCTCTCAATAGCGCTGGACTGGCCTCAACAGATAACGGCAGAAGAGGGTGTGATCATTGTCTATCAACCTCAACCGGAATCCCTGCAGGGGAATCGGATCACCGGCCGGGCAGCGATGTCTCTGGAGCTTGTGCAACGGGAGGAACCTATATTTGGTGTGTTCTGGTTTTCTGCAAGTATCGATACTGACAGGGATAGGGGCACCGCGCTGATTCGTGATGTGAAGGTGACAGAGGTGCGCTGGCCAGCCGCAAACGACGCCGATCAGCAGCGATTTACCACCGTTGTGAACGCAGCTGTGCCCCAGACTGGTTTCGAAATTTCGATCGAAAGATTGCGTGCGACGCTGGAATCCGCCGAGCTTGAACGTGCTGGCCTGGCGGAGATTAAACATGATCCACCGACGATTATTTTCCGCCAGGCACTTGCGGTGCTGCTGTTGTTTGATGGAGATCCACATCTGGCAGACGTGGAGAACAGTAACTATGAGCGAGTGCTTAATACGCCATTTCTGGTGGTACGCCATAAAATGAATGGCCGTTTCTATCTTTCCAGTGGTAAATACTGGTATCAGGCAGCGCAGGCACTTGGAGAATGGCAACTAATATCTGCGCCACCGGCTGACCTGCTGCAGTTGTTGCCCGATCCGGACACTGCCGGGGAGCAACCTGCAACGCCTCCTGAAATTGTTGCTGCCGATGAGCCCACCGAACTGGTGGTCACCGACGGCAGGCCTAACTGGCAGACGATTGCTGAAGGGAAGTTGCTGTACGTGACCAACACTGAAACGCCCTGGTTGCGAGAGTTGTCTACGAACAATATGTATCTGCTTTTGTCCGGCAGATGGTATCGGTCGAGCAGCTACAAGGGGCCCTGGACATTTGTTCGTGGCGACGAAGTCCCCGATAGTTTTTCAGACATTTCGCCAGATTCCGACCTGGGTGGCCTGCGCGTTTCTATTGCAGGCACGCCAGAAGCAACAGATGCCGTCCTGGACGCGCAGATTCCCCAGACTGCGGCGATTAAACGCGATGAAGCGAGCTTATCTGTTGAGTATGATGGCGCGCCAAAATTCGAGTCGATACCGGGGACCTCGGTATCCTACGCAGTGAATACCGGTGGTCAGGTGCTGAATGTTGACGGTCGTTATTACGCAGTGGATAACGGGGTTTGGTTTGTTTCAAGTTCTTCGAAAGGTCCATGGGCTGTTGCAGATTCGATACCCGATGAAGAGATCAGCAAAATTCCTGCGAGTTCACCCGTCTATAACGTCACACACGTGCATGTCTATGAAGCGACACCTGAAGTGGTGTACGTGGGTTATACGCCTGGCTATCTGTGGTCCTTCCCCTACTACGGTGTGCCTGTATACGGTACGGGTTGGTACTACCCGCCCTACTACGGTCGTGTTTACTACCCGAGACCGCCAACCTGGGGTTTGCATGTTGGCTACAACCCCTGGACCGGCTGGAGCTATGGTGTCAGTTGGTCTAACGGCTTTTTCTCTTTTGGTATGAGCTGGGGTGGTGGCTATGGTGGCTATTACCGACCCTGGGGATGTTGCGGAGGCTGGTATGGTGGGGGTTACCGTCGACCCGTTGTTATCAATACCGGGGATATCAATATTGGTAACAACATCAATGTTGGTAACCGGGATCGAATTAGTGATCGCATCGAGCGTGACTCGCCTGCCCGTTTGGATCGTACCCGGGATAACGTTTACAACCGGCCTGAAAGTCGTGAACGATTGGCGCGCAGCAAACCCGCAGGCAGGGACTTCAGGCAGGCACAGCCATTACCATCCCGGGCTAATGATGTATTTGCCGATCGCAGCGGAAGTGTGGCGCGGCGTGCAGATAACCACTGGGAAACGCGGGAAAATGGGCGGTGGACCCGCAATGAACCTCGCGCTTCGATCGGTAGTACCGCGGGCACCATGCAGCGCGATCGGACCAGAGAAACAATGCAACGCCGATCACTGGACCATGCGGGTCTGAATCGCGCCAATCAACAGCGCCAGATGGGCACGCGGAATCAGATGTCACGTCCGACTCGCGCGTCTATGGGCAGACGCCGCTAATGTGTATCGTGTCGAATATTGCCTGTCTAAGTAGCTAAATCACAAGGAGATTGAATGTGAAGATGAAATGTTTCGGAATCTTAATGGCTGCACTGCTGTGCGTGACCTCGCCCTTGCGTGCGGATACCCTGGAGTTAGCGGATGGCACCTTACTGGAAGGCGATTTTGTCGGCAGTAGTAACGGCATCATCATGTTCAATACTGGCGATAACATTGAGGCTTATCCTGAATCTGATGTGATTGGGATTTTTCTTTCAGAAGGTGTGGCTACCCGAGAAGCTTCTGCCGGCAACCCTGCTGCCGACATTGTTACTGTGCCCGCTGGGTCCAGACTGGTGGTGCGGGTCATCGATATTATTGATAGCGCCCGTCACGGTGTTGGCCACAGGTTCAGGGGACAGCTTGAGGGTGCGCTGGTCATAAACGGCATGACAATCGCGCCGCGTGGTACCTTCGTTCACGGCCGTATTACACAGGCTAAACAATCTGGCCGCCTTGCGGGTTCCAGTTCACTGGCAATCGAGTTCACAGACATCATGTTGGATGATCAGCTTTTCCCGATCGTTACCAGCGAACTCAAGGCGCAGGGAGGTAGTGAAGGTGGTCGCACCCTGGGTAGAACGGCCAGGGCAGCTGCGCTTGGTGGACTTGTGGATGGTCGTTCTGGTGCCCGAACAGGCGCGAAAGTTGGTGCCGGCGCTTCACTGATGACCGGAGGTGCTAGCATCTACGTTCCCCGGGGTACGATACTTGAAACTAACTTGTCGGCACCGCTGATGCTACAACGGTAGGGTTGTCATTTTTGGCAAACGGCCATTGGTACTAAGGTATACCGCGATGAGATTTGCTTAGGGCGATTTCCAGTCGAACCACGGCACGCCACATCAGGTCGCGGTTTTCGCCCGCAGTTAGCTTTCGGTAGTTCAGGCTTGGCTCGAATTCCAGGAACAGGTAATCCCTGGATGACTGCCGCCGGAATAAAAATCCCAGCGTATAGTTACTGGTGTAGCTATCCGGGCGGGTGACACCAGCAGCACCGGCGAAATAGGAGATTGCGATTGGCCGAGTATGGTCGGTTCGATAGCGATTGAATAAAGATACCTGGCTCGACCACTCGACACCCTGCGTCCGCTCGCCATAGTTCAATCGGCTGGACCAGTTAATGACGCTGTCCGCATCGATGAGATGGCTTAACCGGAACTGGGTACGTGAGTAGAAGTTTTTTTCGTGCTCGTACTGAATCCGCTCGGTGAAGCGGTAGCTTGTGTTGCTGCCAATGGGTCCCTGATGTCGGTATCTGATGCCGGGTCGTGGATGGCCCGCAGCCCAACCCAGGGTGTAATCAAACCGTGAGCGTTTGGTATTGAGTCCAACGAACTGTAAACCAATTCGATCTTCCTCTTCTTCTCCGGGCGCCAATTCCTCGGAGATGTTGACGTCTTCTTCATCGCCACTGAACACCAATGAGATTCTGTTGGACAGATTGGGCAGGTGGACTCGACCACGAATTTTGACACCGGTGCTGTTGCCGTCCTGGCTGGTCCAGTCCTGATCCAGCTCCAGGCGCAAAATAGACTCGGGTTGTTCGGTGTCATAGGTTGTGTCACCAAAAAAACTATCCATCCAGTTCACAAGCGCCTGGGTCCGGTTGCTCAGATAGGCCTGACTACTGTCTGCCCAGTTCACCTGAGGGTCATTGGCCTCAGGTGCCGCGGCTTCCCAGTTATCAAACATCACGAACTCGACGTCATCAACCGGAACGGTAAGCTGTTCGCTTTCGGCAAGAAGTGCTGGGCTGAGTATCCAGAGAAACCAGGTGCAACTTGTGATAAAGAGTCGCCCCATCATTCTGGGCAGGTTGGCGGTGTTAACAAACCACACGACCGGTTACCGTCGTCCGGTTGGCATCAATCCTTTTCCAGAACCTCAGTTAACGGCACACCAACTGCTGCAGAAGGTGCCGTGACCCCGAGTATGGCGGCAAGGGTTGGTGCCACATCATAAGGTGTCACCCGTCTGGCAATCTTTTGAGGCCGAATGCCATGACCTGCAAAAATGACCGGGACATGGGTGTCGTATTGCCAGGGTGAACCATGGGTTGAAGCGACGGTCAGGCCATCAAAATCGTTGATGTAGACCTGCGGTTCGAAGACCACATAAATATCCCCGGATCGATCAGGATGAAAATTGTTCCTGACCTGACGAGCGAGGACAGTTTCTGACATCTGACCACTTGTCATGGCTGATCGTGAGAAGGCGGTATGGACGCCATCAAGAGATTCGATGAGTTTGACTGCGGCCTGTTCGACGATCGCGGGGTCCAGTTGATGTTTTTCGATCACGTCCAGATCGAGATAGATGTAAGGCTGAAAAAATGCCTCGATAAGGCTTTCATCGGTGCCGAACTGGGACATTAACGTCTGGTTCACGGTGCCCTCATCGATCTGGTGCTTTTCAAAGTACTGGGCAGCAGGCCGACCAATGGCGTGCAGATGACCCGGCACTTCCGGCTGGCCGTGATCGGCTGACAGGACGAGCAGTGTATTTTCAAGGCCGACTGTCTCATCAAGCATCGCCAGCAGTGCGGCAATGGTTGCATCCAGATGAGCGACGTTGTCCTCCGTTTCAAGACTGGATGCTCCAAAGATATGACCGACGTAGTCGCTTGAGGAGAAGCTGATGGCCAGATAATCAGGAATGTCATCGGTGCCAAGTTTTTCATTCTTCATCAGTGCGGTTGCAAACTGAAGAGTGAGTTCATCGCCAGCGGGGCTTAATGTCAGACGGGTTGTAGTGTACTTATCGTCAGCTTCGCCGAAAGGATGGGGAAAGGTTCGACCAAACCCGGGGAAATCTGTTTCGTAGTGCTGGTCATCGGCCTCCGCATATCTGTAACGACTTCGATCATGGGCAAGTTGCCAACTGGTGCCGGCAAATTGATTAACCGGCTTTGCCGCATTCCAGCGGTTGACCCAGTCAGGATAGCGATCGAAATAGTAGCTGCTGCTGACAAACTCACCGCTGGCTTTTGAAAACCAGAAGGCCTTGCCCGCGTGCCCCGCGAGTGACACGGCACCCCGGTCTTTGACCGAAACACCAAAGATTTTTGATTCACCGTTGTAGTGCGTGGCCAACTCATCGCTGAAGGTCGGCGCCAGGATCGCACGTGGTGAACGACCATCGGTATTGGCCGCGCGCTGGGTGGGGTCAATCTCATTGGCCTGATCCACGTCACTGTTTGCGGTCAGCAGGTGATACGCCGGATCTTCAATGTTGTAAACCAGACGGTTCTGATTGCGGTCATACCAGACATTACCAACCATGCCGTGTCTTGCAGGCACTGTGCCGGTAGCCAGCGACGCGTGCCCCACGATAGTCTCGGTATTGGCATGTTCGTAGTGCGCATCGGTGTAATGGATACCGTTTGTGGTCAGGTAGCGCAGGCCATCGTCGCCGAGCATATGGTCGTACCTGCTGAGGAAGTCGCCGCGGAATGCATCGATAGTGATTTGTACAATCAGTTTGGGTGTGTGGTCAGAGGCCATCGTGACAATCGGCGCGCAGCTTATCATCAGGCCAGTGAAAAGCGCGCCGATAATCGCCCCGCGCTTTTGTGGTTTCGCTTGTGCGATTGTTTCTTCAGATGTCATCGACGGGTTCCCCTTGCTCAGCTGATTGCATGTCAGCGCCTAATTTATCACAAGCAGCATTGCTGCTGAGAGAAACGGGAACACCTGGGGTAGGGTGCCCGCTGCCAGTTCCTCTCCGCTTTTAACGGAGACAGCCGATTGCGACTGCCGCGATGATTGCCGCGATAATGCGCCAGAACCTGTCTGCTAGCGTCCGGCTATTGAGTGTGTAAGCTATGACAGGTGTCTTCATGATATGGCAGCCTGTTTTTATGTATCACCGCGTCGCATCGTCGCTACTGAATTTCAAAAAGCCCTGGCCATGGCTACTGCTGGGCATGTTGGTGTATACCCTGGCGGGTTTCCTGCTAGCGCCCTATCTTTTGAAGCAACAGCTCATAGAATTTTCAGAAACCACGGTCGGGCGTGAGTTGCAGATCGCAGAGGTGAGGATTAATCCATTCCTGCTGGATGTCCGTCTGGAAGGCGTCACCCTGCTTGATGAAGACCAGACCCGACTGGTTTCGCTGCATCAGCTATATGCCAACCTGCAGCTATCAAGTCTGTTTAACCGGGCGTGGACGCTGAAAGAGTTCAGTCTGGTCCGTCCCTATGTATTGTATGAACGGTTCACCATGACCGATTCCCGGCTTTCCCGACTGCTCGAAAACTTCGCCGGGCCCGAGGCGACATCGAGCGCTGCTGCGGTCGACTCAGAAGGTGCGATGCCGCGGTTTATTCTGCATCGCCTTGTCATTTCCGAGGGGCAGCTTCAGGTGATGGACCATGTGCCTCAGGAGCTGTCAGCAGTACTGTTTTCACCAATTGATATTGCGATTAACGACCTTAACAACCTGCCCGAGCGTAACGGCTCTCAGGACGTGAAAATTAAGCTGCCTGAAGGGGGTGCGATCGGCTGGCAAGGTGAATTGTCATTATTCCCGCTGTCCTCAACCGGCAGGTTTAGTATCAGTGATGTGAATCCGGGGCTTGCTCTGCCGTATCTTAAGGAATTGCTGCATCTGGATACGCTGAGAGCGTTTGTCTCCGCGAGTTTTGAGTATTCGCTTGATGAGACCAGTCGCGGCGAACTCGATCTGGAGGTGTCGGACTTGTCGTTGCAGGTTGAAGGATTTAAGGCTTCGGCCGCTCAATCACAGCGTGAGCTGGCTGCCATCCCGGAGATGTCGATTACCGGTGGCCGGCTGCGGCTTTTAGATCGTGTGGTCCATCTGGACCAGGTTAGGGTTACCGAACCTGCGCTCTCACTTTGGACCTCAGCAGGCGGCGAGCTTAATGTTTCTGGCCTCATGAAACCGTCGGATCAAGGTGCGAAGGCCCCCGGGTCTGATCCCTGGCAGTTTTCCTTTGATCGTTTCGAGATGTTAGGAGGCGAGATTGAGATAGAGGATGGGCGCAACGACTTTTTTATGCCCGTCCAGGTTCCCAGGCTGGCATTACGAGACTTCAATCAGTCCCTGGCCAACCGCTTTCCCGTTGAGATCGAATTGGGTGTTGGCGGAGGAAAAGCTGATTTTCAGGGCACAGCCCTGCTGGATGACGAATCCGACGTATCCGGACAGCTGTCACTGGAATCGTTACCCCTCAGCGGTTTTTCTCCCTACCTTGCCGCGCTGATGAATGCCGGGATCAAACAGGGCAGTCTGACCATGGACCTGGCTTTAGCGGTACACCAGAGCGGGGATTTTTCTGCGGATGGGGCCCTTGCCATTGATGACCTGGAGATGATCGATGGTATTGAGGGTCAGCGTTTACTCGCGTGGCAGGTGCTTGCGGTTGATCGATTTGAATTGCGTCCTGAATCCTATCAGGTTTCTGATGTATCACTTCAATCGCCTTATCTGCGGTTTGCGATTGACACCGAGGCACAGTTGAACTTCCTGACCCTGCTAGTCGAGCAGGAAGCGTCTGGCTCCGGACCGGCGGCCGTCTTTAGTGCCGCTCGGATAAGTGTTGCAGATGGCAAAATCGACTTTTCGGATGATTCTCTACCGCTGCCTTTCGCGGCAATTGTCAAAGCGGTTGAAGGCAGTGTCACCGGTATTTCGACGGCTTCAGAGAAGCCTGCATCCGTCGCTCTGCAGGGTGTCGTCAACGAATTCGGAACCAGTCAGGTTGAGGGTGAGATTGATATCGCCGATTTGATGAAACATACAGGACTTGATGTGTCTTTCAGAAATCTGACGGTCGCGAATTACTCGCCCTATACGGTGGCCTTTGCCGGGCGTGAAATCGCGACGGGCAAACTCGATCTGTCGTTGAACTATGACATCCGGAACCGCCAACTGGTCGGCAACCATGAGGTTGTGTTGACGGAACTGACACTCGGAGACAAGATCGCGCATCCGGATGCCCGGAATCTACCACTACAGCTGGCCATATCGCTGCTTAAAGACCCGGACGGTGTCATCGATATCGAGCTGCCGGTCAGTGGCGACGTTGATGACCCGGAGTTTGAGTTGAGTGATGCCATCGTTAAAATTTTTGTTAATGTCATCACGAAAGCCGTGACATCACCCTTCAGACTGCTGGGTGGGTTGGTGGGCGTTGATAGCGATGACCTCGGGTCTATTGAGTTCGAGCCTGGTGAGGCTGTGCTCGCGCCGCCGGAACGCGAAAAAATCATCACGCTTCAAAAAGCGCTAAAGCAGCGGCCAGCCTTGTCACTGGTTGTTGCCGGTGCCACAGACCCCCTGTTGGATACGCCTGCATTAAAACTTCAGTCATTGCGGTCGGAGGTATCAACGCGTCTGGATGCTGAGTTTCAGCTCGATAGCGGCATGTTGGATGATCAGGTGGCTGAGGTTCTTGAGGCGCTCATGGTGGAACGCCGGCCCGATCAGGATCTGAGTTTCTTGCGCGAGAAGCATCAGCGCCAGGATGCCGAAGAGACATTAGGGCTTGATATGTTCGCTTATCTCGCTGAACTGCAGGATCTGTTGTTGGAGGTCACTGCGCTTCCGCCAGAGGCCTTGACGCATCTGGCGAACGCGAGAGCAGCCGTCATACGGGCAGCGTTGCTTGCATCCAACGAAGGTGACGTGGCGGTGCTTTCAGCAATGGCGCCAGAAAGAATAAGAATTGCTGCACCGGTCAGTCTGACGGTATCTTCCGGAGAAAGGGTGCATACAGAGCTGACGGTGGAGTGAGGCGACGTCATTCAGGCGTTGGACTCTACAGCAGATAAACCGCTTCGAAGCGGGCAACAGCGATGTCGTTTGCATAGAGCGTCAGTATGTCGCCGTGAACAAGATAACGAGTTGCCGTATTGAGGGCGCGGAAGAATTGATCTTCGATTTCCATGCCGTCAGCGCACATCATCATGGTGGTGCCCAAAGGACCTAGTTTGATAAGGCTTTTGTCTGTTTCAAAGGTGCCGGTAAACTGATTGCAGCCTCCTGTTCCGGTGGCACGTCCTGCCATCATCTTGAGGTGAATTTCTTTGCGCTGTCCTGCTTGTTCAACAGGGACGTCATAGATATCTACTGCGCGCCAGTAAGTGTTCGCTAGAGAAGCATCGGGTTTTTCTGACATCGATTGTCTCGCAACGCTAGAGAGATTGATCGAAAGCGGGTTCTCAAGGAATGGATTGATGTATTCAGTGGATGTATACATGAGTTGTTTGTTGGCGGTGATCGTTGCTCTGATGCCATAGGTTCTTCCAGCGAAAATATTCGCAGTGTCATAAACGAGAGAAAAGCGGTAAGGCGGAGAGCCTGTAATGGGTACGCTGATCTCCTCGACAACCTTTGCAGCAGTATCCATGAGTGACAAATCCTGAAGCGTTATGTGCAGCTTTGCCCCTTCAATAATGACTGTCTGATTACCTCGTATGCGAACATCGCCGTTTAGGGTCGCAGGTAGTTGAGAAACGGATGGGCCCTGGCAGCTCATTAATAGTGTCAGAAAGGTGATAAGTAATATTCTGGCGCTCATCCGATAACTCCTGACGTTCTCTATCGTGGCAGTTTTAGCTTTTTCCACGGTAGGTACAAGTGCGTGCAGCTCTGATGTATCGTTATTTGGGTGTGGCAAAAAAAACAGGAGCAGCAACCGATGAAAGTTTATGGCGTCAGTGTTTCTTACTACACTGGCAAACTTGAAGCCTATCTTCGTTACAAAAATCTGCCCTATGAACTGGTGTCACCGTATGCGGATGCCCGGGAAATTATCAAACAGACCGGTGCTATTCAGGTACCCATGGTGCATCGGGATGATGGCCGCTGGATGTCAGACAGCACGCCAATCCTGCTGCAGTTGGAAAAGGAATACCCCGCCTCGTCAATTATGCCTGCGGACCCTGTGGTCAGATTTGTTGCATTGTTAATCGAAGACTATGCCGATGAATGGTTGTGGCGGGCAGCGATGCACTATCGTTGGAGCTACGAGCATGATCGGGCGTTGTTATCCAGAATTCTGGTTGATGAGATCACCGGTCATTTGAAGGCGCCGCGCTTCCTTAAACTGAGAACGATAGCCGGACGTCAACGTAACAGCTTTGTGATCAAGGATGGCGTCACGACAGATACCCGGGATCATGTCGAACAGGGGTATCTCACAGCGCTCGCCAACATGACGCAGTTACTGACGCAAAGTCCTTTTGTCCTGGGCGATTCGCCGTCCATCGCAGACTTTGGGTTGATGGGGCCGATGCTCAGACACTTTGGCCAGGACCCAACGCCACAGGAAATCATGCGCAACAAAGGGCCGGCTGTTTACGAATGGGTGGCGCGACTGTGGAATGCGAGCGCACCTGAGGTGACTGCATTTGTCGAAACAGTGCCTGGGTCAGCTGCCCCTATGTTGCAGGAAATTTCAGAAACACACCTGGTACAGCTCACTGCGAACGCTTCAGCCTACGGGGCGGGGCAAGGGAAATTTGACATGCAGGTGCAGGGTTGCCGTTATCAGTCCCTGCCGGTTTCAAGGTATCGGGTCCATTGTCTGGAACGTTTGCGCCAGGCATTTTCTGATCTGGATGCGCAGGCTCAAGCGAAGGTACAAGCGCTTTTGCCCTATCCGGAAGCGCAGATTCTGTGGCAGCAGGATTTTGAAATCGCTTCCGGCTATGACGAAGACCAACAGGCGCCGTTCAACAAGGCGATTAACGTTTACGGTAACGGCACGCCGGATTAGCTTGGCCTGTTGGCATGCATTAAACCAGTTCGGGGTCAGTCATGATCTCTACGAGTGCCGGACCCGGATGGTCGATCGCGGTTTGCATCGCAGATTCGAGATCCACTGCGTCGGTCACCTTGATACCCATCGCACCACATAACTCAGCGTAGGCGGCGAAGCCTGGGTTGTGCAGATCGGTTTCCCAGACCGGCCATTCACCAGCGCGCTGTTCTTTTGTGATTTTTCCGAGTTCGCCGTTGTGAAGCAGGATGTGGGTCACATCCATGTTGTATTTGACCAGGGTTGTCATTTCCGCCAGATACTGCCCAAAGCCGCCGTCACCGCTGATAGAGAGCACTTTGCGATTCTGGTATTTCTCATGGTCCTGTGTGGCGCACCAGGCACCGATGGCCGCAGGCAGCGAGAAGCCGATCGAACCCAGATAACCTGACATGAGAACCCGTTGGTTCTGACATTCAAAGTAGCGCCCAAAAGCGTAGGTGTTGTTGCCGACATCGGCCGCAATCACCGCATCGGCCGGGGCTGTTGTCGTGAGTGCCTTAAAGACCGCTGCAGAGCTAATGCCTTTACCCAGATTGTCCAGCACTCTGCTTTCTTTTTCTTCGCGCCATTTCTGCCAGCGCGATGCGAGTTCAGTGAGCTGGTCATTAGCCGTTTGATGGTCGGCCAGATCTTGCAGCCATTGATCGACGGTTCGCCCGATCTCTCCCAAAACCGGGTAGTCGACGGAATGGAATTTGCCAAGCTGCATGGGTTCGAAGTCCACCTGAATGATGGGTTTCTTTTTTTCAATGCCCGTATGGTTTGAAAACGAAGCACCCAATACGATCATCAGGTCACATTCGCTCATAAACCAGGAAGCGATGGGGGTACCCGATCTACCCAGGACACCGGCTGCGTTGGGATGATGGTCGGATATCTGCCCCTTCGCCTTGAAAGTGGTGACCACCGGGGCGCCGAGTGTCTCTGCGAGAGAGAGGATCGAAGGCATCGCGTTTCGCGCGCCATAGCCGATGACAATCAGCGGGCGTTTAGCAGACTTGACCGCAGCCAGGGCAATCGCTGAACTTTCAATGTCCGGCGCCAGGGATTCATCGCCCATCCGACCTGCAGGTGTCTGGGCTTTGGCGTCTCCCGCCGGCAGGGTCTGCACGTCGTCAGGAAAGATAAGGTGGGCGACATCCCTTTGGACAATGGCATTCTTGCAGGCCAGCGACATCAGCTCAGCGTGATTGGATGTGTTCAGTACGGGTTGGCTGAAACGAGTCACCGCCTCAAAAGCAGATTTCAGGTCAATGTCCTGGAAAGCACCGGGTCCGAATACCTGGGTTTGAACCTGACCGGTCAGTGCCAGAACCGGAGCCCGGTCAACCTTCGCGTCCCAGAGTCCGGTCATCAGGTTGGTCGCCCCGGGTCCTGCAATCGTCAGGCAGGCTGCGGGAGTACCGGTCAGTTTGGCGTAACCGGAGCACGCGAATGAGGCGGCACCCTCGTGCCGAATACCGATATAGCTCAGCTTGCCTGTGTTCGCCTGCCTGCGAAGGGCATCCGCCAGGCCAAGATTAGAGTGACCCACCATGCCAAAGACACGTTTCACACCCCAGTTGATCATGGTTTGCGCCATGATGTCGGACACCGTTGGTTCGTGTTGCGTCCTGGGTTCCAATGCCACGTAGATACCGTCAGCTCTGACGTCTGTTGGATACAGTTTCTGTCCGGCATCTTCGTGACCGCCCGGTGGTTTGCCGGTTAACGGATCAAAATCCCAACCATGCCAGGGGCAGCGCAACCAGCACTGGCCATCAACACCCGTTTCAATTGAACCCTCGCCAAGCGGGCCGCCCTGGTGTGGACAGCGATTGTCCATCGCGGCATATTGGCCATCGTAGTGGGTTAACGCGATCGATGTGGTATCAATCGTTACTGTTTTAACTCTGCGATCCGGCAATTCATCGAGGTCTGCCGCTTTGTGCCATTCGAGGGTGTCTGTCATGTCTCAGCTTCCTTCCTGAATAAGGAGAGTTGGGTGCGCGTACCCAGATTCAAGCGTGCGCTCGGAAAGCAAAATGCCTCAACCATTCTCGAAACAGTATCAGGAAAGCGACTGCGTTAAATCGGCCAGAATATCGTCGATGTGCTCGATCCCGACACACAATCGAACCATACCCGGGGTGACGCCGGCGCTTGCCTGTTCTTCCGGGGTGAGTTGTCTGTGTGTGGTGGAAGCGGGGTGGCAGGCCAGGGATTTAGCATCGCCGATGTTCACGAGTCGTTTGAACAGTTCGAGCTTGTCATAGAAGGTCACCGCAGCATCAAATCCACCGTCAATTTCAAAGGTCAGCAGCGAGGCAGGTTTGCCACCACAGTATTTCTGCGCGAGGGCGTGATGCTTATCGCCGGGAAGCCCTGCAAAGCTGACCTGACTGACTTTAGGATGTGCGTCCAAAAATTCAGCAACGGCGATGGCATTGTCGCAATGGCGTTCCATGCGCAGTGCCAGGGTTTCGATTCCCTGAAGAATGAGAAAGGCGTTAAACGGTGACAAGGCTGAACCGGTGTTTCGCAGCGGTACTGTCCTGGCGCGACCGATGTAAGCAGCAGGTCCCATCGCTTCGGTATACACAACCCCATGATAGGACGCTTCAGGGGAAGTGAGGCCTGGGAATTTTTCGGCATGGTCCTGCCAGGGGAATTTGCCGGAATCTACGATGGCGCCGCCCAGGGAATTACCATGCCCCCCCATGTATTTGGTCAGCGAGTGAACCACGATGTCGGCGCCATAAGCGATCGGTTTGATCAGAATCGGCGTGGCAACGGTGTTGTCGACGATCAGCGGTACGCCATGGGCATGGGCGACTGCAGCGACCGCTTCGATATCAACAATATTACCTGCCGGATTGCCGATGGTTTCGCAGAATACGGCCCGGGTGTTGGCATCAATTTCTGCCTCGATATCTGCCGGAGAGTCTGATTTTGCGAATTTCACCTGGACGCCCTGTTTCGGCAGCATGTGTGCGAATAGCGTGTAAGTGCCGCCATATAATTGCGGCGTTGTGACGATATTGTTGCCAATTTCGGTAATGTTCTGGATCGCATAATTGATCGCGGCGCTGCCGGCGCTGAGCACCAGGGCGCCCACACCACCTTCGAGTTCCGCAACACGCTTCTCAAGCACATCGTTGGTTGGGTTCATCAGACGTGTGTAGATGTTGCCGGGTACGGCCAGGTTAAACAGATCAGCACCATGTTGGGCGTTATCAAATTCGTAAGCGACCGTCTGGTAGATAGGGGTCGCGACCGCGTGGGTCGTCGGGTCAGTGTCGTAGCCCGCGTGGATGGCAATCGTTTCGTCTTTCATGCGTGTTATTCGGTTGAAGTGAGACCGACAGTATAGGTGAGATTTGGTACATGTCTCAAAGGCGGACGCTTTGACAACTCGCTGCTTTGGATACTAAGAACCTGTTCGGAATCGCATCAGGCGGCATTTCTGTCTTTGGCAAGGAGCAGATAAAAAGCGGGGACCACAAACAGCGTAAAAAAGGTGCCAATGCCAAGGCCGGTGGCAATCACGAGGCCAATCTGAAAACGGCTCTCAGCGCCAGGTCCGGAAGCCAGGAGCAGTGGGATCATGGCAACCAGCATCGCCAGGGTTGTCATCAGAATAGGCCGAAGCCGAACCGTCGCGGCTGCAAGCACGGCTTCGCGTTTGGTCGCGCCTGCTTCCTCCTGTTGCCGGTTGGCAAAGTCGACGATAAGTATGCCGTTTTTGGCAATCAGACCGATCAATGTGATCAGGCCTACCTGGGTATACAGGTTCAGACTTGCGAACCCCAGCGTCACAAAAATCAGTGCCCCTGCGATTGAAAGCGGCACCGAGACAAGAATGATCAGCGGGTCTCGCCAGCTTTCAAACTGCGCTGCCAGGACCAGATAAATCACCAGGATCGACAGGAAAAAGGTAACAATTAGTGCGCTGCCCTGTTGCTTGAACTGTCTGGATTCTCCGGTGTAATCGAAACTGAATTCGCGCGGCATGCTGGCCGTGGCCTCCGCTTCCATAAATTCAATCGCTTCTCCGAGGTTGACACCGGGTGCCATGATGCCGCTGATCGTGACCGCATTGAGTTGCTGAAATTGTGTGCGACGGGTGGGCTCAATCGTTGTCTCGTAGTTGACCAGGCCCGACAGTGGAATCAGTGCGCCGGATGCAGCGCGAACATAAAAGTTGTCGAGCAGGTCATGATGACCCCGATATTTTCTGACAACCTGAGGGATAACCTCGTAGCTGCGACCCTGTAGTGAGAACCGATTGACGTAGTTGTCACCGAGCATGACAGCCAGGGTCGTGCCGATATCATCCATGTCGACTCCCAGGTCACCCGCCCGATCACGATCGATCTGAATCGTGGTTCTGGGCAGCGTCATTTCCATGGATTTATCCAGAAAGATAAACTTGCCGCTGGCCATTGCCTTACCCAAAAGGTCGGTGGCAACGGCGTCCAGCTGGCTGAAATCCTGATCTGAAGTGATAACAAACTGCAGCGGTGCGCCGCGAGCGGCGCCCGGTAGAGAAGGGAAGGAGAAAACGGCAATCCTGACGCCGGCAATGGTCCCGAACTGACCCTGAATCTGCGCCTGCAATTGTCTCTGGGTTTTCTCCCGCTCCGCAACCGGCAGGAATCGAATGCCACCAAACGATGTTGCGGGCGTGCCGCCGCCGCCAATCAGGAAAAAGTGTCTGATATGTTCCGGGATGGCATCGACAATCTTTTCGACTTCCAGCATATGCGCAACCTTGTATTCCAGCGTTGCGGTTTCCGGTGCCTTGATCTGGACGTTCACAACTTCCCTGTCTTCTGTGGGAGCAAGCTCGGAAGCACTGGTAATGAACATGAAGTAGATGCTGACGACAATGGCTGCTGAAAACAGCAGCACCACAGGCAGGTATTGCAGTACCTTATCGAGAGAGTTTCTGTAGGCTGATGCCAGGCCGTCAAAAAAGTGCTCAACCGTCGCCTCGAATCGTTCCGGTTCATCCCGGTTATTCAGGACTTTGGAGGCCAGCATCGGAGAAAAAACCAGGGCAACAAATCCTGAGATCAGCACGGCACCAGCAAGAGAAAACGCAAACTCCGTAAACAGTATGCCGGCAAGCCCTTCCATAAAAGCAATCGGCAGATACACGGCCAGCAATGTCGTGGTCATTGAAATAATCGGCATTGCAAGCTCGCGGGCGCCTTCCTGGGCGGCGGCCAGTGGCGTTTTTCCCATCTGAATATGTCGGTGCACATTCTCGACCACCACGATGGCATCATCCACAACCAGACCGATCGCCAGTAACAACGCCAGGAGTGTTAGCAGGTTCAGTGTGAACCCCAGCATCAGCATGATCAGCCCGGCACCGACAAGCGCGAGTGGCACGGATACGGCGGGCACAATGGCAGCGTGCCAGCTACCCAGTGACAATAAAATAATAATCAGCACGATAACCATGGCTTCTGCCAGGGTTCGAAGCACCTCGTTAATAGAATCTTCGATGTACTGACTGCCGTCGTGCACCTTGTGCAGTGTCAGCGCTTCTGGCAGTTGCTGTTCAATATCATCGACCAGACTGCGGACGGCATCAGAAACCAATAGCGGGTTAGCACCCGGGGCCGCCTCAATGCCGACCATAATGGCGGGATTGCCGTTGAACCAGCTGGTTTGATCATAGTTCTTGGCATCCAGTGAGATTTCAGCGACATCACTCATTCGCACCAGCGCATCATCGTCAGCGCGAATAATCAGATTTCGGAACGCTTCTACTTCTGAGATGGCGGTGGTGGCCATCAGATCGATACCGATATAGTCGCCCTTGGTGCGTCCGACTCCGGCCTGGAAATTGTTGCGTTGCAGGGCATCTCGAACATCGGTTGCGGTCACCCCCAGCGCTACCATGCGCAGAGGATCGAGCCAGACACGCATGGCGTAGGTCTGATTGCCGCTGATCTGTGCTTTGGCGACCCCGGGAATTGCCTGAATTTTGGGAATCGGGCCGCGCATCAGATAGTCGGTTATCTGACTGGGATTCATTTCCTCGCTGGAGAAGGCCAGGTACAGCAGCGAGAAGGAGTTCCCCGTGCGCAGGTCGATGACTGGATCAAGGGCTTCTCTGGGCAGCGCGCTGCGCTGGCTGGCAACCTTGGCCTGAATTTCTGCGATTGCGATATTGGCATCCTGGTTCAGTCGCATGTGCGCCTGAATAATCGAAACACCCTGATTAGAGTTGGATACCAGGTAGTCGATGCCTTCAGCTTCGGAGATTGCACGTTGCAGTGGCGTGGTAATGAAACTCTGGACGAGATCAGCATCCGCGCCGGGGTAGGCCGTCGTGACTGATATCACAGCACTATCAGCGCGTGGATATTCCCTGAGTTCCAGTAACGACATCGAGCGCATGCCAACCAGCAGAATCAACAGGCTGATCACTGTTGCAAGGACCGGCCGGTTGACAAAAATGTCGGTGATTTTCATCCCCGGGTAGCCCCGCCGGGCAGGGTGACCGTATTGTTGATCTTGATGAGTTGGCCATTGCGCAGCTTGAGTTGGCCGGTACTGACTACGCGTTCGCCGGCATCAAGTCCGCTGATAATTTCAACCCGGTTGCCTTGAACACGACCGGTCTCTACCTGGCGTCGCTGTACGCTGAGGCTTTTTTCCTGACCATCGCCTGCACTGATGATCAAGAAAACACTGTTGCCATAAGGCAGGAAATCCACCGCGGTCCGGGGTAGCGTGATAATGTCTTCGACACCGCCGAGCATGACAGCCACCTCAGCGAACATGCCGGGCCTTAGCCTACCTTCGGGATTTTGCAATGTTGCCTGGAGTTCGATGTTACGGGTTGCCGAAGCAACCCTGGGGCTGATTGCGCTGACCTTGCCTTTAAACACAACGTCAGGGTAGGCAGCAACGCTAATCTCGGTGGTTTGTCCGGGTCCCAGCAAGTTCAGGTATCGTTCGGGGACGGTAAAGTCGACGAAAATCGGATCAAGTTGTTGAAGAGTAACAATAGGTGTGCCTGGAGAGAGATACTCACCAAGGCTGATTTCCCGGATACCCAGTTCACCGCTGAATGGTGCCCTGACGGTTTTTCTGGCAATGAGTGCCTGTTGCTCCTCGGCTTGTGCCGCAAAAGAGTCCAGCACGCTCTTGGCTCGGTCCAGCTGTGCCTGAGAAAGTACGGTTTTGACCTCCAGACCGCGAGCCCGATCGTAGTCCTGACGGGCCAGTTCCAGTTGTGCTTCCAGCGATCGAAGCTCTGCGCGCTCTGCGGTGCCGTCCAGCTTAAGCAGCACGGCGCCGGCTTTTACCTGACCGCCGGATTCGAAACTGATGGTATCAACCACCCCTGCCACTTCTGCGCTGACCTCAACACCTTGAACTGCACGTAAACTGCCCACGGTGGTTACCATTTGTGGCCAGCGTTCGGTCAGCGCGACCGTTGAAGAAACAGTGACAGCCATGGGACCAGCCGCTGCCATGCGGGCTGCCATTTGGGACTGCTGCCAGGCTTTCCATCCGAAAATACTGCCGAAAACCAGACCAAGCAATAAGGCAACAATCAGAAATGCTCTGATCATGAAGGTGTCTCCCATCTTCAGAATGCGATCGAACGGCAAAACACGGTTTTGCCGTTCGTGACGCCTGGCAATCAGCCGATGCTGTTGGCCACCGGCATAACTTTTTCAGCGAATTCACTGAGTCGATCCATCCCGCCGGGTCCGGCGAAAAAGAAGGCTGGCACCATAACCCGGCCAACGCCCAGGGAAGCCATTTGTTCAATACCTGCAACCGGGTCTGCCATCTGTGCGCCGAACATGGCGTTGATTTCAATTGAGCCGGGGTCTCGGCCGGCTTCGTCAGCTTTTGAGCGGAGTCGGCCGAGCAAAGCATCAAGTCTGGCGTGATCGCCCTCACCCGGAAAATAGCCGTCGGCCAGTCGCACTGCGCGATTCAACGCGGCTTCAGAGTCCCCGCCAACAATCACGGGAATGTTGCCGTTCACAGGTCGTGGACTGCAGGTTGCCGGTTCGAAGTCGACAAACTCGCCGTGGAATTCTGCGTGTGGACCGGCCCAGAGTGCACGCATGGCTTCGATGTATTCATCGTTGCGCTTGCCGCGCTTTTCCCAGGGGACACCCAGGGCATCAAATTCTTCTTTCATCCAGCCGACACCCAGGCCGAGTTCTACCCGGCCGCCAGAGAGTCTGTCCAGGGTCGCCAGTTCTTTCGCCAGAATTAGCGGATTGCGTTGCGGGACGATCAGAATGCAGGTGCCGAGCTTCAGTGTAGGGGCGGCCGCTGCCGCGAATCCGAGCCAGATTAAAGGGTCTGGAATCGGCGTTTCCGGTTCTGCAGGGATTTTGCCGTCTTCGGTATAGGGGTACTTGGAGGCGATAGAATCCGGCAGGATAACGTGTTCCCCGCCCCATAAAGATTCAAAGCCACTTTGTTCTGCACGTTGACAGATTTCCAGTGCTTCTGCGCCATCAATGCCGACGCTACTTGCAAATGCGAGTCCTACCTTCATGTGTTTCCCTCCTGAGTTTTTCTTCATCATACCTCAGGAGGCTGGTGGGATGTCTGCGCTGCGTCAATCGGGGTTAAATAGTTTCATATTGACGGCGGCCGCTGTGGCCTCGGCCCGATTGTGTACATTGAGTTTTCGATAGATCTGCTTGATGTGGTGAGCGACGGTGTTTTCGCTGATCGACAAGAGCTCACTGGCTTCCCGCACCTGGCAACCTTTGGCGATCAGCTGCAGAATTTCGGTTTCTCGCTGGGTTAACGGGTTCGGTACGCCCGTTGTGACCAGGGTTTCTGCTTGCTCTTCCCGAAAAAATGCCAGAATCGACTGCGCGATACTGGCTGAAAGTGCCAGTTTGCCCGCCACCGCGTCAATCAGGAACAGCTTCAACTCAGCTGGCGGGTGGCCCTTAATGAGGTAGCCGTCTGCGCCGGACTTCAGCGCCCGAAACAGATGCTGGTCATCATCAAAGATGGTTGTAATGACGCAGCGCGCAGCAGGTTCGGATTGCTTGATGGCCTGGATCAACTCGGTACCGTTGCCATCGGGCAGGCCAATGTCCAGTAATGCCAGGTTAAAGCGCTGCGCGCTGATCAGTTTTCTGGCTGCCGCCAGGCTATGAGCGACCTGTATCAGGTCCGGGGAAAACGTTTCTTCACATACCGAATTCAGAACATTGGCTGCGTCCCGGTGGTCCTCAACGATCAGTATGGCGGTGACTTCGTCGTTCATGGTTTCATTCGGCCAGTGCATCTAGGGGCTAATGGGTACACAAATCACGGCGAGCACCTTGTCCGTTGCCGCCCAAACAACACTACCTTCCATCTCTTCAAGCCTGCTTTCAATGTTATTCAGGCCATTACCGCGCTCAACGTGTGCCGGGTCGAAACCGGATCCATCGTCCGCGTAGCTGATGTTAATGCTCGAGGTTGTTGCTTCAAAGTTAAAGTTTACGCTCGATGCCTGCGCATGTTTGACGGAATTGGAGATGAGTTCCCGCGCAATACTCATGAGGTAACGGTAGTGAAACGAGGGCAGTTGCCGCGTTTCGTCGATCAGGCTGCCGGACAAATTGTCGTGCCAGTTTAGAGAAACACCCGTTGACTGGCAGGCGTCTTCGCAGACTTGTCGCAGTTCAGCGACCAGCGCTGAAATAGCTATGGGTTCCTGTTTGATCGCTTTCAATAACTCTCGCAACTGATCCATGGTTTCGGTTGCCATGCGCCTGCTGCCTTCGTCAGTGGTGCCATAAATCATGGAGAGCAACTTACCGCCAATCTGGTCATGCAGGTCTCGGCGGATGCGTTCCCGTTCCTCCATCTGTCCTTTGCTGAAGCCGTCTTTGTAATCAAAAAGCTGGATGAACACCTGGGTGAGTGAGTCCACCAGGTCGACGTCGCGGGGTTCAAACAATCTTGCGCCACCATCTGCGTAGTCCAGACGCAGCGCTGGGGCGAATCGATTGGCTGCGATCATTAAGCTTTGACCGCGATCCGAGATTCCTGTTTGTTTTATCTGCTCGGCGGTTGTATCGCTGATCGGCTTGAAAAGTTGTCTGAGCGATGTTCTCCAGATAACGACGGGATCAGTTGTCAGATTCATAGAACCATCAACAAGCGTTTCGGTAGCGCTGCTGAACATTTTTTGATAATTCAGTTGTTTCTGGTTTGCTGCCCGGTTCCATAGCCAGGCTCTGAGCGGAAAGTAGACCAGCAGGATGACCGCTGTCGCCAGCGCTGTTGAGCCCATGACGCCAAGATTCGTGAGGTAGATCAACATCAGGTCGATACCCAGAAAAATGAGGGTCAACAGCGTCCACTGATAGATTGAACTGACGTGTCTCTCAAACTGCAGGAAACGCAGGCGGCTGATGCCGATGGTCATCAGGAAAAAGCCAAAAACAATAAGCGCGGTTGTCCAGGTTCTTGTGAGAATCGCCTCATAGCCAAGCAGCACCGGTACCAGATAGACCGCAAAAAACAGGGCCGGTGTCAGGCCGGCGGCAAAGAGAATCCACAGAGACTCAATTCTGGCGAGTGGTTTGTTCTTGCTATGGAGCCACTGGGCTGTGCACACACCCAGTATGCCGAGATAACCGACAACTTCGATGAGATAAACCTCCTCATACTGGAAGTAAAGCAACTGCTCTGTGAGCGGTAAGCCCGACTGCCAGCCGTCAAAAATCACCACGACCGAATAAACGACCACGGCCAGGATCGTGGTGATAGATATCTGATCAGCAAAGGGTAGCTTTTGCGGAAAGTACAGAAAGGCAGTAAATGCGAAAACCACCATCATAAAGTTACCGATACCCACCAGCAGAAACACCAGCCAGAATAGCGGTGGTGGCATAAAGTACAGCTCGATCTGATAAAACGTGGCGGCACTGATCGTTGCCAGGCCAAGACCGAAACCCGCCAGCGACATGTACACAATGTCCTTGTCCAGCGGTCGCCAGGCCCAAATCAAAGCGGGCAAAAGCCAGCAGATAATGCTCAGAAAAATGCAGACCCAGACCTCGACGTCCAGGCTGCCGGGTGGTCGATGGTGAGACAGCTCAAGCGACACCTGTTTGCCGTTGTCGAGGGTAAGCGTGATTGGCGCGTCTGATAACACCTCATACATCAGATTGTGAGCGCGGATTTGATCGCCAATCGTCTTGTGGTGAGTTCTTGCCTCTATGGTGGTTTGTGGATAACTGGCAGGGGTGAGGTCAACAGATTTGCCGCTTCCTGAAGTGATTCGGGTAACGATATCCCCCAGATTTAAGCCGCTCGACACAGTATCGCCATCAAGTCTGCTGATCGTCATTTTACCGTTCTCATCAGCGTGAAGGTCGAAGCCAACGTAAGGCGGATAGAAGATGAGCATGAGTTGGGCGCACAGAAACAGCGCTGCGAAGGCAGATACCAGCTTGGTCAAGGTGCGTGGACTAAACATTCACAGATCGGAAATGATGGTAAACCACCGCTCAGTATTACCCATGGGTTAAACCCTATCACCTGAACAGGTGAGGCCCAATCCTTTGTTAGAGTGTTAGCCTGTGGTGGCATAAAAGAAAAGCGGGCGCTTTTCCCGTTTCGCTTTTACCGTTCGGCTACTCTGATGGCGCTTCGCCATCTAGGGTGGTTGGTCTAATAGGCATTGCTGGTTATGATGCGAAAGCACAGAAGTGCTTCGCATCAGTAATTGGGCGAAGTTTATGTAACCAGTTTCTTAAGTGATGTGAGGAAAAAATGAACGTACTGATTAAAAAATTGTTTGTTGGGTTGTGTCTGACAGCATTGGTCTTCCCTGTTTATTCTGCCAATGACCATGCGCACGGTCGTATGAACAAAAACTTCAAGAAGATCAGCAAGCTCGAGCGTCAAGTTGCCCAGATTCAAATCCAGCTAGCGGCGCTCGCGGGTGGACTGAGCAGCCAGTTCACTGGCGCCTACTCATCGGTCTTTTTCGAAAACCAGAGTTTCTCCTGTGGGGACACTGCTGATCCCGCTAACCCAAATATCTTTGGAACGCAGGATGCGGTCGACTACTTTCAAGAGCAGTCGCAATCTGGGAATTCCGTTCGGTCGGTGCTAACGACTGCGTCCGCAGACGGTCAAACTCTGTATTTTCAACCCCATCAATTGCTGCAGTACGAGCAAAGATTGAGCGGTCTTTATGAAACCGACACCAAAAGTGAAGGGAACTTTTCAGTCAACATCAGTCCGTCTGGTGCACTGAGTCTTGATGCGGGTCCGAACGTTAGTGTATCCGGACAGATGTCTGAAGGTGGATTCCTGATGCTGATCCAACAAACGGCAATTGAGGGTAACTGTACCGATGCAAGTATGACGATGGTCATCGGAGTCAAACAGCCAGCATTTTTGTTGCCGGACTAGTAATAAAAAGGGGCATGTGAGCGGTCGAGCGGATGACTGCTCACATGCGTTGTTCTTAGAATTTCCAGCCCAAGGTGACCAGATAGACCAGAGGGTCGATCTCAACGTCAGTTTCGATGACGTTACCACCGTCAAATTCGAAGGTCGCTTCTGTGTCGATATCGATCCAGAAGACACCGGCGTTCAGATACAGGTTCTCGGTTAGTTGATAATCGACGCCAGCCTGTACGGCGACCCCGAAGGAATCCTCGAGTTCCAGATCGCCGGACCCAAGAACGCCTTCCAGGTCACTGGCGATGTCAGTATCGAAGAAGTGGGTGTAGTTGAGTCCGACACCAAAGTAAGGCTGCCACTTGCTGGTGGTATCAGCAGGGAAGTAGAGCAGTGACACGGTGGGTGGCAGGTGGTGAGTTTCACCCGCATCGATAGTGCCGAGGCCGAGTGCGCCAGTATCAGCACTGATATCGTGTACAAAAGGTGTCGAAGCCAACACATCGACGGCCCAGCTATCTGTGAGCATGTAAGTGAAGGTGAGGCCGAGTTGTGTATTGTCTGCGACATCTGCTTCAGAACCAGCAATGGGTGCGCCATCCAGCGCCAGCGCATCGCTGCTGGCGTCAGGATCGACGTTGGCGATACCTGCGCGCACGATGAAGTCGCCCTGCTGGTGTGCCTGTACTTGCATGGCACCCATTGTCAGCGCCGCGACGACGAGTATTTTATTTAAGTTCATAGTGACTCCTTCACATGAAGTTCCATAGATTGTGGAGGCGCAGTCTAGTATTGAGTGTGAAAGGGCACTACTCGATTTTTCTCGAGCTTTCTATCGGGAAAATCGTTTGATCTGGGAAGCTATGGAGAGCGTATTTGGGCCGTTTGGGGTCGTCTGTTGATAGCGCGGGCCTAGTCGCTTTGTTCTATCTCGAGGGCCCGGCTGATGTCTGCGGCGATTCGATTGGCGCGGGCCCTGACTTCGGGTCTATCGATTGTCAGCGGCACCCTGTCGCGCATCAATATCTTCCCCTCGACCACGACGGTGACAACGTCCTGCTCATCGGTGACGTACACGAGATGCGAGACGACATCATAGGTCGGCAGGTGGTGGACATCACTGAAGTCGACCTGGATCAGGTCTGCGCGTTTGCCGGGTTGGAGACTGCCGATGCTATCGGCAAGCCCGATCGCTTTCGCGCCCAGGCTCGTCGCCATTTTGAGCACAGTCCTGGCGGGTAGCACCTCGGGATTCATGGCGTTGACCTTCTGTAGCAGCGCACCCAGGCGCATCTCCTCCCACATGTCCAGATCGTTATTGCTTGCAGCACCGTCCGTGCCTATACCTACGGCAATACCTGCTTCAAGCATCTTTGCAATTGGGGCGATGCCTGCAGCAGTTTTCATATTGGAAGTCGGGTTATAAACGACACCGACATTGCGGGTCGCTAATACCTCAATTTCCTTTTCTGATGGCCAGACCATGTGTGCAGCGATCGTCGGACCACTAAAGAAATCAATGGACTCGAACAGATCAACGCTTCCCATGCTGTAGTTGTCTCGCGCGTACTGAACTTCATAGGGCGACTCCGCCATGTGAATACTGATGGGGGTAGCAAGTTTTTTTGCTGCGGCGCGGGTGGCTTTGAGTTGTTCAGGCGACAGTGTATAGCTGGCATGGGGGCCAAATATGGGGGTGATTCTCTCGTTTTTCCCCTGCCAGGTTTCAACAAACCTGATGGCGTTGTTGAGTGAATCCTGGGCGTCCTTGGCATCCGGACTTTGCTGATCAATCACCGTCGCTGAGATCATCGCCCGGAGACCGCACTGCTCAATAACAGAGGCAATAACATCGGAGTGATAATACATATCAACAAAGGTGGTCGTGCCACCCCGGATCATTTCCCAGCAGGCGAGACGCGTACCAACCTCAACAAAGTCCCGGTTAGCAAATGCAACTTCTGCGGGAAAGATATAATCGTTCAACCATTCATAGATAGACAGGTCGTCGGCAATACCTCTCAGCAATGTCATGGCCGCATGTGAATGACCGTTAATCAGACCCGGCATCACAACCTTGTTAGTACCTGCCAGCGTTTCCCCGGGTTGATACTTCGCTCGCAGATCTTTGGCTTTTCCGATCTCCAGTATCTCGCCGTTACTGACGGCGACCGCACCCGCTGTAATGATCCGAAAATCTGTGTCCATGGTGACGATATGGTCGCCCTCTATGAGCAGGTCAATCACAGTTTCTGATTGAGTATCGGCGAGACTGAACGGTGTGATGAACAGCGTGAGTGCAAAGGCGCGGAGTCTTAACATTGAATCCCTCATACTATTGACGCCGCCATACTTCCAGCGCGTTGTGCTTTGGTAGATTCCAGAACTGGCGTCCAGCGTGTTCGGGCACGTTGTAGGTGTCGAAAAAGTCCGTCAGTGCCAGGGAGAGTTCTGCCTGTTGTGCTGCTGAAGGCGGTGGCACGGGTCGACGTTCACCAAGGGGGTGGGCGAGATCGTACCAGTGCTCCACGGGCTGGCTTTGTTCGTCTCGCTGGTAGTAACGCACCAGTTTCCAGCGACCGTTATGTATCATCTGGGTGTTACCCATCTCGGCGACCTGGAAGTCGCGGAACTGCGTCAATCGCGCTCCTTTCATTAAAGGCAGCAGGCTCTTGCCCGGCCCCTCATAACTTTTCATCGCGTCGCCGGCACCAATGACCTGCAGGATCGTTGGGAAGATATCGTACAAGTTGACGAAATCCTGTCTGACTTGTCCCGGCGTGACATAGTGTTCCGGACCATAAATAACCAGAGGGATGTTGATCGAGGCCTGGTACATATTCACGGGCTGCGTGGCGTTCCCTTTACCATACATTCCGTATTGCCCGGTCAGATGACCGTGGTCGGAAGTGAAGATGACGATCGTGTTGTCGAGCAGGTCCCGACCCATCAGAGCATCGAGCAGCCGTCCAACCTGTTCGTCAACAAGGCTGACGGCCGCCAGGTACTGGGCAAGCTTTTCCTCATGGCCGGCGGCGTCCGGTGCCACGTTGCGCGACAGTGCCATGCTCGACGTATCACCGGCTGCCACGATCTCTCTGGCAATTGGTCGATACTGGCTGACCAGCCTTTCCGGTAATCCGGCAAATGGGAAATGTGGTTCAACGAAGTTAATGAAAGCAGCGAATGGTTTTTCTTTACTGGCGTCAATGAATGCCACGGCCTGCTCGCTGAGGAAATGCGCCTGCACGCCCGTATGTGTAACCGGCTCCCCATCATCTGAAAAATACACGGTACCGGAATGCTGGTACTGGTTGATCCATGCTGCTTCCCGCTCATCGTAAGTCAGCCAGCGATCGAAGCCGCGTTGCGGCAGCCAGCCTTTGGTTGTGGTATGCCACTTACCGAAAAGCCCAACCTGGTAACCCTGATCAGATAGCACCTCCGAAATCAGGGTTTCGCCTGCCAGCCAATCGTCTTTGTCGCTGTCTGCATCCGACAGAAAATCATGGATGCCGTGCTGGGAAGCAGTCTTGCCGGTGTAAAAACTGGCTCTTGCAGCTGAACACACAGGCGTGGGTGAAATCGCCTGATCGAATCTTACACCAGCCCGTGCCAGGTAATTGATGTTGGGTGTGGCGATGCGATTGTCGTATTCACCCAGGCTCCAGCGACCTTGATCGTCGGTCATAACGATTAACAGGTTCGGTTTTGTGGTTTCATCGCTGGCGCCGGCGCCGGCGCCGGCGCTGGCGCAAAAAAACAGTGCCAACAATATCAGCGGCATCATCCAGGTGTTCATAATGTTGTCCTTGTTAGTCCAGGTTCACCGTGAGCGACCGTGAAAGTCTGTAGATCTCTGATGGGCGCATCGCGGCGTCTGGCATCGCCAACAGCGCGGAAGCGGGTCTGCCAGGCTTCGCGGGCAACGTCGTGGAGCAGATAACCGCGCTCGCCGCCATTGTAGAAATCTACATGGGGGTTGAATGATAGATTATCTCTGATGGGTTTTGACAGGGGTTCTGGCCAGTTGGCAGAGATTGATGAAGTCACGAACTCAACCGCAGCGACACGATCTTCCGGATTTGAAATGCGGTTGCCATCCATCGCCCAGAAAGAATGCAGATCACCGCTCAGGATTAGCGGATGTCCGGTGGCCGCGCTCTCGATTGCTTTCGCAAGGCGCTGCCTGTTTGCCGGATAGGCATCCCACGCGCCTATGTAGCCATAGGCATCGCTCTCTGCGCCGCCCTGATCCAGTCTGAACGGCAGAACAGGTCCCGAGGATGCGATCACATTCCAGTGCGCGGTGTTGTTGTTAATGGCGTCGTACAACCATCTTTCCTGTGCCTCACCAAGCATGGATCTTTGGTTGACCAATAGATCGTCGCAGCGCTCTCGGTAATTGCCAAAGCCCATGGCCTTGTCGAGATTGTCGTTGCAGAGATATTTTGAATCCCGGAACTGGCGTGTATCCAGCAGACTGATCTGCATCAGATCGCCGACCCGAACTTGTCGGTGCATTGTGAACTGATTGGGTGAGCGACGGTTGAATCCGCGCACAGGCATGTGCTCGTACCACGCCTGGTACGCTGCAGCGCGTTTCGCATACTGCGTGGGATCATTGTCCTGGAGCGCATCGTGGTTGTCGATTACGGTATAAAAAGGCAGATTGGCATGAGCAAATTGCAGTTGTGGGTCAGTTTTGTAAAGCGCGTGCCGGTTTCTGAAGTCCGTCAATGTTTCCGGTGCTTGCTCGCTGTCATGTTGCCTGAAAGTCTCGCCAAAAGACGTGTCGTAAATATAGTCTCCCAGATGAATCACAAAATCAGGTTCGTCCCTGACCATGTGTTCAAAAGCTGTGAAGTAGCCGTGCGTGTAATTCTGGCAGGAAGTGGTAACAAATCGCGTTGTCAGGTCCGGGTGAGCGCCTGTTTTGAGCGTTCGTGTGTGGCCGATCATTGATGATTGGCCGCCAGCAGAGAATCGATACCAGTAGTCCTGACCCGGCGCCAGTCCCTGGACATCAACATGGATGGCGTGAGCCAGTTCCGGGATGGCCATCTGCTGTCCACGCTGGACTATTTTGCGCATATTGCGATCGCTTGAGAGCTCCCAGGTCACGGGCAGATCCACCGGGTCGATGCCTCCGCCTTGTGCCAATGGCTCCGGCGCAATGCGCGTCCAAAGGATGGCGGAGTCCTCGGTAACGTCACCGGACGCGATGCCCAGACTGAAGGCGTTGCCGCGAATGACATGATTGTTGGCCCGCAGTCGATTGGCTGAGAGGTAGGAAATGCCCGCCAGAGAACCGGCGAGGAACTGTCGTCTTTGCATAGTCTTTTTGATCGCTGAATCTGGCCTAATAATAGTCCAGTTTATAGTGATATTGGGGTAAACTGTGCAGGCGCACAATAAAGTGCGAATCAACGTCTTCAAAATCACTGTGACTATCAACGGGGGAAGCTGATGTCCGTGTCTTTTAAACACAAATTATTAACCAGGGGTGCTGCCCTGGCTACCGGTATGCTGATTGCCATGCCGGTTCTACCAGCAACGGATGTACTCGAAGAAATCGTCGTAACCGCCCAGAAACGGGAAGAAAATATTCAGGAAGTGCCGATTTCGATCTCCAGACTGGCTGGCGACCGTTTGAATGCGAGATTTGCTGCCGGTGAAGATATTCTGGCGCTTGCCAGCGCTGCACCTGGTCTGCACGTCGAAAGTTCCAACGGCCGCCTGGCGCCTCGCTTCTATATGCGAGGTCTGGGTAATGCTGACTTTACACAGGCAGCGTCGCAGCCTGTTTCTATCGTTTTTGACGATGTACCCATGGAAAAGGCAGCGCTGAAGTCATTCCCGCTGTTCGATATGGAAGACATCGAAATTCTGCGTGGACCACAGGGCACGCTGTTCGGTCGTAACACCACTGCCGGTATCATCAAGATCGACTCTCGCAAGCCGACAGAAGAAACCGAAGGTTATGTGAAGGCGTCAGCGGGTACCTATACAACCTACAATGTTGAAGGCGCTTTTGGTGGTTCATTGATCGAAAATACCCTGATGGGCCGGATTTCGTTCCTGCATCAGAATCGCAACGACTGGATCGACAATGGATTCACCGGTGAAAATGACTTTACCGGCGGCCACGACGTCACGGCGATGCGGGTGCAATTGATGTGGACCCCTTCGGATAACTTTTCAGCACTGTTGATGCATCAGCGTCAGGATGCCGATGGTTCTGCGAGCGCGTTCCGTGCCAACATCCTCAGCCAGGGAAGCAACAGCCTCAATGACAACTACGACCGCGATACTGTCTATTGGGACGGTGGTGATGGTAACCCCGCAACAATCAAGTCTCACGGGACAACCCTGACACTCGATTGGGATCTCGGCGACTACACACTGACCTCGATCACGTCTTACCAGGACGTTTATGACCGTTTCGGCCGTGGAGACATCGATGGCGGTTTCGGCTGTCTGTTCACGTGTAGTGGTCCTGCGGGCCCTGCCTCTGAGCCGTTTTCACCGTTTGCATCACCATTTGTTGTCAACGTTGATACCGGCAGTGATCTGGATATGAATCAGTTCACTCAGGAACTGCGTATCGTCAGTAACTTTGAAGGTGCCTTCAACTATCAGGCAGGTATCTTTTACTTCAAGGATGAGTTTTTTGGTGATGCACAGGCACAGAGTGCTGGTGCGACGGCGTTCACCACAGGTTCTACTTCAGACATTGAAAACACAACCTGGGCCGTCTTTGGTCAGGGTTCGTACGATTTCAGTGAAGACCTGACACTGACCTTCGGTATCCGTTATACCGATGATGAGAAAGACGCTCAGCACATCCGGTACACCCCGGGTCCTGTGCCGCTTGCGCCTATCAGTCTTGAAGACGACAACGTCAGCTGGGATCTCGCAGTATCTTATGCGCTGAACGAAAGCGGCCAGCTTTACGCCCGCGCAGCCTCTGGTTTCAGAGCGCCAACCGTTCAGGATCGTCTGGAAGATGACCCCACGGCAACCACAGCAGACTCTGAAACGATCTTGTCCTACGAGATTGGCTACAAGGCCCTGCTGGACAAAGCACGATTCAACGTTGCTGCTTTTTACTACACGGTAGACGACATGCAGCTGACAGCGGTCGGTGGTGCCAATAACTCAACAACGCTTCTGAATGCTAATGAAGGTGTGGGTTATGGTATTGAGTTCGAAATGGACTATGTGATCACTGAAAATCTGGTGGTTTCTGGTGGCTACGGCTACAACAAGACTGAGGTCAACGATAGTTCACTGGCCCTGCCACCTTGTGGTTCAGGTCTGTGTACAGTGGGTGATCCGCTTGATGCTAATGGTTTCGCGCTGATCGACGGCAATCCTTTCCAGCACGCGCCGGAGTGGACGCTGAATATCGAGATCGATTACACCTATCCGCTGAAGAGTGGTAATGAGTTGTACTTCTACTCGGACTGGAAGTGGAAAGGTGAAACCAACGACTTCCTTTACGAAACCGTTGAGTGGACCACAGACACGCAGTATGAAGGCGGTCTGAGACTCGGTTACCGGGATCTCGATGGCGGCTTTGAAATCGGCTTGTTTGGTCGAAACATCACGGACGAGGATAACGTCATTGGCGGTATCGATTTCGCCAACCTGCTGGGTTATGTCAACCAGCCAAGAATCTGGGGTGCGGAAGCGTCTCTGCGATTCTAATCGAGCTGTTCGAAAGAACGGAACAAAAAAGGGCGGTCATAATGACCGCCCTTTTTTTTGCCCTTTTTTTGACTAGCTTTTGACGCGGCTTATGCACCCAGCAATGGCAGGTGTTTTACCTGGTGGTAAGTGAGTGCCATTCTCAGGCAGTGTTTGAGTGGTGTCTTTGGGATTCGCCCCGACAATTTAAGGCGCATTGCCCGTTTTCCTTCGTACTCAAAAGCTTGCGGGTAAACTTCCCTGAAGGTTTCGATAAGGCGGGTCTGGCAGTGTACGAAGACCCGAACGGCGTCCGGATCCTTATCTTTCCAGCCAAGCCGGACTGTGGTGCCTGATTTTGCGATATAGCTGGGCTCTCCCCATTTGAGCGTCTCCGTAACGGATCCAAGAGATTCTTCCCGGGCGATGTCAAAGATCAGGGCGCGTATCGCCGCTAAGCGTTGCTGTGCCAGTTTTGGATAGCGTTCAAAAACCTCGGCAACGTCACGTGCCAACTCAATGGTGGGTACAGTCATCTTCGCAGCATAACATCGGTTGCGGTGATCTCACGTGTTGCACCCGCTCTACTCAATGCGCAGGGCGCCCTTAGAGTAATGCGGGCAGGAACACAGCCAGCCACGCAAGTGCCAGGATGGTGCCGATAACCTGGTGCGTTCGAATGATCAGCTGGTATCGCTGGGCTTCGTCTAATCTGTCTTCCTGAAGCGCGTCTGACTTCCAGATCGAACTCATCATGCCGTCCAGCCCGATAACGACGACAACCAGGGGTGCTGTTGCCGGTAACACGCCAGTAAAGACAACGTCCCAGAAACCGGATGTATAACTGTCAGCCATGGCGAACGGCATCATCAGCGTACACAGGGCGGCGAATCCATGCAGCAGATTGCGGAGCAATCCCATGGATTTCAGCGCGCTTTGCAGGCCCTGATCAGATGATGGTTTTGGTATCTGAGCTGTTGTTTGCTCGTTCAAGCCATGTCCCTCTTTGTCGAGACCGCAATTGTACACATTTCGGCTTCGGACACTGAAGGTTTCCCCGTTTGTAAAGGAAGTGCAGCGTGCGCTGGCGATTTCGGCCATTGCGATGTCAGGGCTGCCGCGCTGAACGCCACTCGAAACGTGCTAGCATTCGCGGCATCAAGCCAAGGAGGTGAGCAGAAGCTGATGTGGAAAGAACAGGACAATGCACTCGTTGCTGAGTTGCATTTTAAAGATTTTGTCGAAGCCTTCGCCTTTATGACGGAAGTGGCGGTGTTGGCGGAGCAACTCGAACATCATCCGGAATGGAGTAATGTCTACAATCGCGTCTCGATCAGATTAACGACCCATGATGCAGGTAACACCATCACGGAAAAGGACCGGAATCTGGCCGCAGCGATCAGCGAACTGCCAACAGCGAAAGGTGTTCTGGCAAGCTAATCTTCGCGATCAATCAATTCCTGGACGAAGATGCGCAGTTCCCTTGCCAGATAGGGTTTTTTGATAAAACCGGAACTTGCCTCGGGGGGAAGCTGATCCAGTGCCTCGTTTTCGTTGTAGCCGCTGGAGAAAACAACTTGGACGCTCTGATCGATCGCAGTAATATCCTCGTAGGCTTCGAGCCCCGCTTTACCCGGCATCAACAGATCAAGAATCACCAGATCGATGGAGGCATGGTGCTCTTTGAACAGGTCGACTGCCTGGCGACCGTTTTCAGCTTCCAGCAGGGTATAGCCGATGTCCTCGAGAACAGTACGGGCCAGGCTTCTTATTTCCGGTTCGTCGTCCGCGAACAGGATCATGCCAACACCCTGCTTCCCCGGCGACTCGTCTTCTGCATGCGCCAGCAGTTCAGGCATGTCCTCGGAAACAGGCAGCAGCACGGTTACCCTGGTGCCGTGCCCGCTGGTGGAATCAACTTCGATGGTGCCTTTGTGGCCACGGATAATGCCCAGGACCGCGGATAACCCCAGACCGTGCCCTGTTTCCTTGGTGGTGAAGAAGGGGTCGAACATCCGTTGCATGGTCGCCCGATCCATGCCGCCGCCATTGTCCTGGATTGACACAAACACATATTCACCGGCTGTCACGGTTTCAATAAACTCGCGTTCCAGAAAAAAACCTTCATCCACGAGCAGCCGGCCCATTCTAATAGCAATTTTACCTGGCTCGGTGCCGGCGTCATTTGCATCGATCGCCTCGCCTGCATTTGAGATCAGGTTCATGAATACCTGGCTGATCTGGGTTCTGTCACCCTGTGTGTTGAGATCGGAATGCTCCGCGTTGATGCTGATCCCAACGCTCTTGGGAATCGAAAGCTCAAGTAACGACTGCATTTCCCAGATAAGCTGCTCAACGCTGAAGGGCTCGATTGAAAACTGTCCGCGTCCGGAATACGCCAGCAACTCTGAGCATAATGCCGCAGCCCGTTCGACGGTTGTCATGACTCTGTCTATGGAAGTGGCAGCCTTTGTGTCAGCGGCGAGTGACTGCTTGGCGAGATCGGCGTTGAGCATGATTACGTGCAACAGATTATTAAAATCGTGTGCGATTGCACCCGCCAGCATGCCCAGGCTCTCCAGTCGCTGGGACTCCTGAATCTTGCTGTCCCTGGCACTTATTCGCTGTTGTTCCAGAACCCGGGCGCTGACGTCAACGACGATCCCCTGCCTGATATCTCCTTCGCCGTCAGGCTGACCTGCCTCCAGCAGAAACATCCAGTAGACCTGTTCATCAAACGCGGTTTTGAAGTCACCCTCCATGTGTTCACTGCGGTGTGCCTTGTTTGTGGTCAGTTCTTCAAAGCGGGTACGATCTGCTTCATCAATGCAGTGCCGCAGATTCGCAAGATTTGTGGGTGGTGTGGGAATCTTGTAGCGAGTAAGGAACTCCGGTGATAGGTCGACGAGACCGGTGTTCATATTGATCACAATTTTTCCTGCACCAGCAGCTTCAAGCGCCAATCGCTCTGTTCGCGCCAGTTGGCTGGAAACATCTTCAGCCCGGATGCGCTCGGATACCGCCTGATCAAGATCTTCGTCCATCTTTGATAGCTTTTGTTCTGCGGCTTCGATGGCAACCAATTGATTGAACGTTGTTTGCAGGCTGTCTCGATAGGATGAGGAAAGCGTATCAATCAGCAGTGCCAGTAAGGTCAGCAGCATGCCGAGGGTCACGACCGAGCGGTATTCCAGATCAACGGATTTGAAGGTCATCACCATCCAGATGGTGAATAGCATAAGTATCATGTTCAGCCCATAAACCAGCCAGAATTGCGGTCTTCGGGGCAGGAAGCCCGCGAGGCAGGTCGGCAACATGATCAGTGCCAGCATCTGCATATTCCCGGGTGTTTCCATATAAATTGTGTAGCTGGCGATGAGTGCGCAACTGCTGATCGTGCCGTAGATGCTCGCGAGTACAAGTCCCTTTTCGACGAGATAGTAAAGGCCGAGGATAACGCCGAGAACAACCGTGTTGCGCACAAAGGGTTCCAGTACGTCTTCAGAAGTAGCGAAACCCGGTAAGAAAGCGATCAGCAGGAGGGCAACAATCGTGAGCAGACCGACCAGTTTGTAGAATGCACGCAGCAAGTCAGCTTGCTTTGCGAGGATAAGTTTTTCCGGCAACTCGTGGTCACTGTGATGCATAGGGTAACGAGCTCTTTACGCTGCCTGTGAGGCGAAAATAGCACGTTGTCTTACGGCTCGCATCCAGTGCGTGGCACGTTATGTTTACTCTCTGACCAGATAGGTGACCCGGCTGCCTTCACGGTCAGGCGCGTCGTGACCTTCAATGTATTTGAAGGCAAGAAATGCAACCAGAATCAGGCTCCACTTAAGGAATTTCTTGATGTACACGTCCGTTCAAACCCGTTGTTGTTAAGGAAGTTCAGGGTATCTCAGCTGGGCTTCGGGCGAAGTGAATCACGTCACAAAATGCGCCGACAGATTGACCGTTTGTCGGCATTGTTGATCTGAAGCTGGCTGTCGTTGGCCAGATTCGGGGGGGTATCAGCCGAGTGCCAGGATAATCAGCAACGGCAGCAATGGAATCATGTGTGTATAGCCGCGGTTGGCGTAGGCCCGTGCGAACGAAGGTTCAATGTCGGTTGCTGCTTCAAAGTCTCGCAAGGCGAGGAAGTCTGTCCCGGCTTTGCGATAGAGTAATCCCCTATTGTAGTAAGCGCGGGCGTGCCGGTCGTCCAGTTCAATGGCGCGTGAGTAGTCGGCGATGGCCGCATCTGCGCTCTTCTGTTGGTGGTGTAACAGGCCACGAGAAAAGTAGTAGTCAGCCTGTGCCGGTTTCAGAGCGATAGCCTGATCATAGTCCGCCATCGCTGGCACCAGGTATTCTGCTTCTTTGTTGGCCCGGCCACGACTGTAATAAAGCGTGGCTAGCTCATCGTTATCCCGGGTCAGCGTCAGGGCTGTGGTGAAGTCAGCAATGGCTTCGCGGAAATCACCCATCTGCTGGTGAGTATAGGCACGAAAGTAGTAAGCCTGCATGTAACCCGGATCCAGATCGATGGCCGTGTCATAGTCTGCAATCGCATCCCGAAAATTCCCGAGTAGCGCATTGCTCAGGCCACGATTGGCAAAGGCAGTAACGTACTCAGGTGCAAACTCAATCGCTTTTGAATAGTTGGCGATCGCTGCCCGCTGTTCTCCGGCATCGTAGTGAGTAAGCCCCAGGAGTAAATAAGTCCTGGCGACACGTCCTAATTCTTCTGCCAGGCAATCATCGAGAATATCGATAGCCTGATCCAGTTGTGCGGTGAGTCGGACCTCGTTGGCCTTGTCATTGCAGTCGCTGTTTGCCGAGGCGATGACAGGGGCGATTGCTAACCAGAGTAAAATAAGATGCTTGATCATTGAGTACTTAAGATGGACAGACACGGTGGTGGATTGCTCTGCACTTTACAGTAACCCCATGGTAACCACTAGGTTGGTTCGCAACAGTTAACGATAGTGGTTCAGGTTTCAGCTTCTGGGCGTCAGTCTGGCCGCCAGGCCACCCAGACCCCTTAACAGCCAGCGAGGTTGGTGTTGAGCCCAGGTCAGTGCGACCCGGTTTGCAGGTCCCGGAATACGGAGCGCTTCTCTTGCCATCAGGGCGTCAAAGCCTTCGCGAGCGACGGCATCGGGTGTTGATTTCATAAACGGTGGTAGTACCGCGGCGATGCCGGGATCCATCATCTCGGTTTCTGTGAGTCCAGGGCAGAGTGTTGTGACGGTGATGCCGTCGGAACGAAGATTCTCAGCCAGAGATTCTGACAGTGACAGCACGAAAGCCTTGGTGGCCGCATAGAGGTCGAGGCCGGGAACGGGATGGAACGCAGCAACAGAGGCCACATTGAGTATACGGCCCTGCCCCTGTGCACGCATGCGTTTGGCGAAATGGTGGGTGACCCGCGTCAAGGCGACCACGTTAAGATTCAGCGTGTTCAATAAATCAGGTTCGCTAAGCTCGTCAAACGCGGACTCAACCATCATGCCTGCATTGTTGACAACGATATCAATCTGATCGAACTGGTCATCGATGTCAGCAAGCAGTCCGGTAACGCCGTCGGTAGTTGCGATATCGGCGGGCAGAATCGCCACATCTACCTGGCTCAGTTCGCTTTGCAGGGCGGCCAGATTGGCCTCGCGGCGTGCGGTTAAAATGAGATCAAAACCTTCCTCAGCAAAAACCCGGGCCAGTGACGCACCGATACCCGATGAAGCCCCGGTGATTAATACTCTGCCGCGACTCATTTTTCTGGATATTCCTGTGTGCCTTCACCACCTCGCATCATGCGTTGCAGAAACTGCTGATAGGCAAGCATGGGTTGCACGGCACCCGTCACCATTTCGTTGAACATGGTCTGACCTGATTCCTGTAATCGCTCCTGAGCCATCTTGAGCATCTCTTCCTGGAGTCCTTCAACATTGGGCAGGCCAAGAAAACGTCTGAGTTCTTCCGGCGTAATATCGACTTCTACATTAATCTTCATGAGTTATCCCTCAGCGCAATTTGATGCGTTATTGTTGCATCGCATCATTATGTGCCAACGTGTTTGATTTGCAACTTCGGCCGGGTTCCGCGAAACTTTATTGTTCAATGCACAAAACGGCGAAGTTGATCATGCGTACGTTCAAGAAGTATCCGAATCGCAGGCTGTATGACATCCAGGAAAGTAAGTACGTCACCGTAGAGGACATTCGTAAGATCATCCTCAAGGGCGAATCCATCTCCGTGGTTGATTCGAAGACAGAGAAAGACCTGACTCGAACCGTATTGATGCAAATCATCTCAGAGCAGGAAGGCGAAGGCCATGAACCTATCCTGACTGACCGGGTGCTTGAGCAGCTGATCCGGTTTTATGGTGATGCGATGCAAAGCATCGTCGGTCGCTATATCGAGCAGAGCATTATGACCTTCCTTGACCATCAGGAACGTTATCAGCGGAGCGTCCGTGGTCTGGCAGGTGCGGAACCGATCAATATGATGCGAAAGGCCATGGAGCAGAATATGGATTTCTGGAACCGCATGGCAGGTGCGGCCCGGGCGCCTCAGCGTCCGGTGGATAAGGAATCTTAGGCCAGTAGCGCGCGATAGTCCGGGACAACGAGATCCGCATCTTCAAGATCTGCCTGGGTTGTGTAGGGGCTGTCGATTGCGATAACAGTCATGCCTGCAGCCTTGGCTGCGAGTACGCCATTCCTTGAGTCCTCAAAGGCGATAACCTGGCTCGGTTTCACCTCGAGCCGTTCGGCGCAGAGCAGGAAAATGTCAGGCGCCGGTTTACCGTTCTTTAGCGCTGCGTCGTTACCGCAGACAACGGCTGCAAACTTCTCACGCCACGTCCGGTGACCAATTTTCAGATCGCACAAATGCTGATGAGAACTGGTGGCAAGGCCCAGGACAATATCTTCTTCGCTCAGCTGTTGTAGAAAGTCTCCGGCACCTTCAATCTCCTGTGCCATCGGAAACAACTTCATCAGATGTTGCTCGCGCGCTGCAAGATACTGCGCCGGCGTCATGGGCAGGGAAAACTCGTCAATAGTTAGCTGGGCGCTTCTCGTGGAATCACCTCCCATGACTTTGCGTTTGAGTTCCAGCGTATAGGTGTGCCCGAACCGGTCCAACACCTTCTGGGAGGCTTCTGTGTAAAGGATTTCGGTATCCAGTAGCGTGCCGTCCAGGTCGAAAATGGTGGCTGCAGGTTTAAAGGGTAACTTCATGGTTGTTGCTCAAAGTATTCTGATGCCAGCGCCTCAATCACCTCATGCGGAATAATGCCTTCCGTTTCAGCGATCTGTTCAACCGCGCGCTGGGCCAGGTTATTCAGGTTAAACAGTGCTAGCTGATCGATAGTCAGTACCAGGCCGCGCTCCACGACAATGTGGGTAAGCAGGAAGTTGAGGGCTTCCTCTTTGGTAACTCTGACTTTCCGTGACGACATGGGGCGGGATATTGGCACAAGCCCTTTATGGAGTCACGATATTAGCGGTTGGCAGGGCATGGCGGAGTCTGCAGTGTGCTGCTCGCCGTCCCTCCCCGGATTGCCGCCGACGTTGACCGGTCGACGGCAGTTGGCGCGCAGCGACCGATGGAGGTCGGTCAAACACTGCAGACTCCTTCCTCCAATACCCCTTCGGTTGGTTTCCTGAGCCTGGAATAACGTTCAACGGATAATTTGTGCCATCTGGTGGTCTATGGACAGATCAGGCAGATGGCGTACCAATGGTTTAATATACGCCGTCGATTTTTGAGCGAAACTGAAGAGGGTCTAGACTTCATGATTGAAGTAAACCATTTATCCAAACACTACGGTGACTTCGTTGCGGTAGACGGACTGTCTTTTGCGCTGAAGCCCGGCGAGATTCTGGGATTTCTTGGTCCGAATGGCGCCGGTAAGTCCACAACCATGAAGATGCTGACCGGTTATCTCCGCCCCAGCAGCGGTAGTGTGGCCATCTGGGGTAACGATGTCTGGTCGAACCCATTGGCCGCCCAATCTCACATTGGCTATCTGCCAGAAGGTGCACCGGCCTACGAAGAGATGACACCCCTTGCGTTCCTGGCGTTTATTGCCGGCGCCAGAGGTCTGAGTGGCGCATCATCAAGCCAGGCCATTGGCAGGGTTGTCCAGACCATGTCGCTGGAGTCGGTCCTGAATCAGCGAATTGAAACCCTTTCCAAAGGTTTCAAACGACGGGTTGGCCTGGCCCAGGCCATCATTCATGACCCGGACGTGTTGATTCTTGATGAACCTACTGATGGTCTTGACCCCAATCAGAAGTTTGAGGTTCGCGAAATGATTAAGGGTCTTTCTGCTGACAAGATTGTCATCGTCTCGACGCACATACTTGAAGAAGTTACCGCGGTCTGTAATCGGGTGATGGTGCTGGCTTCGGGTAAGCTGGTCTCAGACTGTACGCCGGAGGAATTACTGTCCAGGAGTCACTTCCATCACGCGGTGACCATTCAGACTGAAGCCGATGCTGATCAGGTCATCGATGCTATTGGACGACTGCCGGGCGTCAGTGAGGTGATTCGTGTAGGTTCGCGTTACACGGTTATTCCTGACACGCCGTCGACCGGGCTGTTTGCCAGTGTCATGAACCTGTCCCAGGCGCAACATTGGCCGATTGAAGCGGCGTTTCTGGAGCAGGGCAGGCTTGATGATGTTTTCCGCCAATTGACTGAAGGAGCAACGCGATGAAACTGGGCGTGATCCTGAAACGCGAACTGCAGTCCTATTTTGCGACACCGATCGCTTATGTCTTTATTTTCATTTTCCTGGTCCTCGCAGGCATTTTTACTTTTTACCTCGGCAATTTTTATGAGCGGCAGCAGGCTGATCTGGTGCCGTTTTTTAGCTTCCATCCGTGGCTCTACCTGTTTCTGATTCCCGCAATATCCATGCGGCTCTGGTCGGAAGAGCGCAAGTCGGGCACGCTGGAGCTGCTGATGACGTTGCCAGTGTCGCGATTTGATATTGTGTTGGGAAAATTCCTGGCGGCCTGGTTGTTTGCGGGTATCGCCCTGCTGTTGACCTTCCCTCTCTGGATCACCGTCAACTATCTCGGAGACCCGGACAATGGGGTGATTGTCGCCAGTTATATTGGCAGCTGGCTGATGGCCGGCGGGTTTTTGGCGATCGGTGCCTGCATGTCTGCGTTAACGCGCAGTCAGGTGATCGCCTTTGTATTGTGCGGATTCATGACCCTGATGTTTGTGATGGCGGGCTTCCCGCTGGTGCTTGATCTGGTGCGGGGCTGGTTGCCCCTGGCAGCTGTTGACCTGATTGCATCACTGAGCTTTCTTACCCATTTTAATGCGATTTCCAAAGGTGTGCTTAGCCTGCAGGACTTTTTGTATTTTGTGTCGATGATTGTGTTGTGGCTGGGTGCAACAACCCTGGTACTTGAAGCGAAGAAGGGGAGTTAAGCATGAAAAAGTCGATGATAACTTCGGTTGTACTTCTGGTAGTTGGATTCCTCATGTTTACGGTGATCAACAATAGCCTGTTCAGCGGTGTTCGAGTCGATCTGACCGAAAATCGTTTGTTTACCCTTTCGGAAGGGACCCGTGAAATTCTTGAGGATATTGATGAACCCATAAACCTTTATCTGTTTTTCTCCGACAAGGTCAGTGAAGACCTCACCTCGCTGCGGGCCTATGCCCAGCGGGTCGAGGAAATGCTGCGTGAGTACCAGTTGCTGGCAGGCGCCAACATAAGACTGTCCGTCATCGACCCGGAACCATTTTCAGAAGATGAGGATAGAGCGGCAGCTTTCGGGTTGCAGAGCGTGCCGGTGAATCAGGCGGGTGACGAACTCTATTTTGGTCTGGCTGGCACCAATGCGATTGATGGTGAAGCTGTGCTGCCTTTTTTTCAGCCGGAACGTGAGGCTTTTCTTGAGTACGAAATAACCAAACTGGTTTACACCCTGTCCGAAACAGAAAAACCCCGTGTCGGGTTGTTCTCTGGTTTGCCAATTACCGGTCAGGTCGATCCCGGAACTTTCCAGCAGTCACCTGGCTGGGTCTTTGCGGATCAACTGGGTGAACTATTTGACGTGAACACCCTCGATTTGATCACCGCAGCGTCGTTGGCGGATATCGATCTGTTGGTGCTCGTGCACCCCACGGGGATCGATGAAGATGCGCTGTATGCCATCGATCAACATGTGATGGCAGGCGGTAAACTTATTGCCTTTATTGATCCGTTGGCAGAGATGGCGCAGCCCGCGACGCCTGGCTCGCCGGTAGCGTCGCCTGCTAGTGCCTCTGATCTGAACAGGCTGACCACTGCCTGGGGGGTAACCCTGCGTGAGGGTAAGGTGCTTGCGGATCCGGACATTGCGCTGCTCGTAGGCGGTGCTGATGGCCGGCCGGTCAGACACCTTGGCATATTGGGTTTTACGCAGGCTCAGCTAGCGGTAGATGATGTAGTGACCGCGCCGCTTGAAGTCATCAATATGTCGACGGTGGGTATTCTGGATGTTGATCCCCCGGACGGTATCCAGGCGGACTCCTTGATTGTCTCTAGTGATCGAGCTGGAACCCTGGATGCCCTTCAATTTCAGTTTCTCGTGAACCCTGAAGACCTGCAGACGGGCTTCCTGCCCGCTGATGAGGCGTTTGTTGTGGCAACGCGTTTGTCCGGTAATGCGCGTTCTGCCTTTTCAGAGACTCACGCTGGCACCGATGGTCACAGAGCAGCGACTGATGCGCTTCAGGTGGTGATTGTGGCGGATTCCGATGTCCTTTCTGATCGTCTCTGGGTTGAAGTGCAGAGTTTCTTTGGCCAGCAGATTGCGTCAGCTTTTGCGGATAACGGTTCTCTGATCACCAATATGGTTGAAAACCTTTCAGGTAGCTCTGCCTTGATCCAGGTCCGTTCCAGAGGCCAGTTTGTGCGTCCTTTCGAGCGGGTAGAGCGTTTGCGGCGGGAGGCCGAGGCCAGTTATCTGCAAAGTGCGGAAGATCTGCAGGCACAACTTGCAGAAACTGATCGTCAACTTAGCGAGCTTGAGTCAGCGCGCCTGGATGACGGGTTGCTGACCTTGTCACCGGATCAGGAAGCCGCGCTCAATCGTTTTCAGGATGAAAAGCTGCGAATTCGAAAGCAGTTACGAGATGTCCGTCATCAGCTCGACAAGGATATCGAGACGCTTGGCAGTAGATTGAAGTTGATCAATATTCTGATCATGCCTCTGCTACTGACAGGACTGCTTCTGGTCATTCGATATCTTGGTCTTGCTCGACGAGAGGAGCTCAACTAAATGAATCAGCAAGTCATCGGTTTAGTTGTGGTGGCCTGCCTTGCGACCCTGCTGGTTGTTTCGACGCAACGTAACCCGGCAGAACAGGGCCCTCAGCTGGTGTTTACTGGTCTCGCCGACGGGCTCGACGAGGTTCAGGAAATCCGTATAAAAGGCGCTACGGTGACCACGCTGACCCGGCAGGCTGAGGGCTGGTCCCTTGTGGAGAAGTCTGGCTACCCCGCAGATATTCAGCAGGTTTCAAGATTTTTGCTTAACCTGGCTGCGCTCGAGATCGCCGAGACAAAGACCAATCGTCCCGAAAACCATGCGCGCCTGGGGCTGATGAACGAGGGCCCCGATAGCGGCGTGCGCGTGGGTCTGGGCCCTGATATTGGCGAAATCATTGTGGGCATTGATGGCGCGAGTCGAGGTACGTTTTTCCGGCGCGCTGGTGATGCTCAGGTCTACCTGACTGATGTACCGCTGGAAGTGAACAGCAACCCGCTGGATTGGCTGGATAAAGTGGTGATTGATGTTGCGGCAGATTCGGTTCGTGAGGTTGAGATAGGAACGCGCGATGCCGGTTACCTCCGGGCCATCTGGGACGAGTCGGCGCAGGCACTGGCGATTCAGAACGTGCCAGCAGGGCGTGAACTTCGCTACGCAGGTATTAGCGACAGCCTTGCCAGGATGTTCGTTAATTTGCGGCTCGAAGATGTTGAACCTTACCAGTCAGGTTTTTTTATCGACCCGTCTATGACCCGTGTGACCCTGGTAGATGGTACGGAAATTGTTGTTAGCACCGTCCAGTCAGCAGACACATTTTGGGTGCACATTGACCAGCAGGGCTTGTCAGACTGGCAGTTTGAGATCAGTGAGTTTGCCTACGGTGAGTTGAACAAAACACTTGCGGATATGTTGCAGCCCATCGAAGAAGTGAACCCCGAATGACAGAGCAATACGAGTTTCTTGAGATCAGCACACGGGACACCGTGACCACGGTCAGTTTGAATCGACCGGCCGCGTTTAATGCCTTGAACGCTGGATTGATGTCTGAGATTGAGCGGGTAGCACGTTCTTTTGTCGACGATGGACAAACAAGGGTTGTCGTGTTCCGTGGGAAAGGTAAGCATTTCAGTGCGGGCGCTGACCTGAAAGAGCGGTCGAAACCGGAGGATCTGGTTTTACAACGACGTCGGGCAGCGCTGGGTGGCCGGATGATTCGTGCGTTGACGGAAATCCCACAGGTGACAATTGCTGCCGTTCATGGGGCTGCCCTGGGCGGGGGTGCCTGTATACCAACGGCATGTGATTTTCGTATTGCCAGTAGCGATGCGTTCTGTGGTTATCCAGAGGTCAACCTGGGCATTAATCTGCAATGGTTGTCTCTACCGCTGTGCGTCCGATTGATCGGTCCTGCGAGGGCGAAGCGGATGATCATGCTGGGTGATCATGAAGATGCGCAGACGCTGCTTTCCTGGGGTTTTTTCGACGAGGTCGTTAATCCGGAAACCCTTGATAACGCTGTTGAAGCCATGGCCACTCGCTACGCGGCGCAGCCACCGATTGCTGTGCAGATGATCAAGCAAAGTATCAATGCGGTATCGTCAGCATTGGATAGCGCGGTGATGCATATGGATGCGGATCAGAATCTATTGACGATGCAGACGGAGGATCGCTCAGAAGGCATCAAGGCGTTCTTCGAGAAGCGCGAGCCTCAGTTCAAAGGTAATTAGGGCGCTGGTCTTCAAAACAGGATCTGGCGATGATACGCCAGACCCTGGATGTTGCTGGAATGTAAAACTGCGTCAGCAGTGCTACTGATCAAACATGATGACGTGACGGGCTTCTTCACCGGTCTTGAGCGCAGCGAGGGCCTCATTAACTTCACTCAGCTTGATGTGCTTCGAGATCATCTGGTCCAGATGGAGTTTGCCGTTCAGGTAGAAGTCGACAAACCTCGGCATATCAACGCGGAACCGGTTTGATCCCATGTTCGAGCCCTGGATTTTCTTTTCTGCCAGGAAATCGACGCCATGTAATTCCACCATCGTCCCGACCGGAATCATCCCGATCACTGTAGCGGTGCCACCCGGTCCAAGCATCTGCCAGGCTTGCTCTGTGGTTGCCTTAAGTCCAATGGCCTCAAAGGTATAGTGACAGCCGCCTTGTGTCAGCTCCCGAACTTCGCCAACCGCATCAACCTTGCTGGCGTTGATCGTGTGGGTGGCGCCCAGGGACTTGGCGATTTCCAGTTTGGAGTCCTGCATGTCTACGGCAATGATCATGCCTGCTCCGGCAATGGCTGCGCCGTTGATAGCTGCGAGGCCAACGCCACCACAACCGACGACGGCAACCTTGGAACCCGGTTCAACACCGGCAGTGTGGAACACGGCGCCCACACCGGTTGTTGTCGAACAACCAATCAGTGCGGCGCGGTCCATGGGCATATCTTCCCTGACTTTTACCAGGGCATGTTCATGGATCAGCATGAGTTCTGCGAAAGAAGAAAGGTTGAGAAACTGGTGGATAGCCTCGCCACCCTGATGAATTCGAGGTTGCTCTTCCGGGGTGCGGGCAACTTCCGGACTCGCGCACAAAGAGAGATGTCCGGTGATGCACTTCTCGCAGTGTCCGCAGAATGCGGATAGACAGGTGATGACGTGATCACCTTTTTTAACGTAGGTCACGTCAGAGCCAACTTCTTCGACGATACCCGCGCTTTCGTGGCCGAGGATGGTCGGCAGTGCGTAGGGGTAAGAACCGTCCATAAAGTGCAGGTCACTGTGACAGACCCCTGCGGCTATTGGCCTGACGAGGACTTCCCTCGGACCCGGCTTGGAGATGGAGACCTCTTCAATTTCCAGAGGTTTGTTGGCTTCGCGCAGAACAGCTGCTTTCATGGTTTCCTCACACTGCTGATATTTTCGAGCGGTAAAACTATCATGATTATCCCTAGCATGGTATTTCCAGTCATGGCGGACAAAATAGTAATAGGGCTGGGCTCTAACCTCGGCAACCCTGTGCAGAACCTGTGCACTGCTGCGGCGCAACTGGCGACTTTGTCTTCAGCCAGTGTCCGCGCTTCCTCTGTGTGGACCAGCGCGCCGGAAGGATTTGAGCAGGATGTACCGCAATTCTGTAACGCGGTGATAGAAATTGAATCATCCATGACGCCGCATGAATGCCTTGCCAGGCTGTTGCAGCTGGAATCGGATTTCGGGCGGGTCAGGGTGGTCGACGGTGCCGAGCAGGCGATACCGACGGTAGCAGGTTCTCGGGGATTGAGGTCCTATGCTTCAAGATCCATGGATCTGGATATTATTGATTTTGGTGGCGTGCAATTAGCTGATAGCGCGTTGCAATTGCCGCACCCGAGGGCCGCAGAGAGGCGTTTTGTGTTGCTGCCCCTGCAGGAGATGCTGCCAGATTTTCGGTTTCCTCACCGGCCGGAGAGCCTTGCAGACCTGATTTCCCGGGCGCCTGCCAACGCAATGAGACGGCTTACTCCCCTGATCCCTTAGGGGTAAATGCAGGTGAAGGAAACATGGACACATTGTTACCGCTCTTGGCTTCGGTAATGGTGCCGATGCCTTCTTTTGCGACTTCATCAATGCGAACGATGGAATGCATGGGAAGATAACTTCGACTGACCCCTTCGAACTCAGCTTTGAGTTTTTCTTCGCTGGGATCGACCAGAACGCCTGAGCGCTCGCCAAAAACAAGCTCTTCTATTTCGATAAACCCATAGAGGTCAGATTGGTAGATCTGCCTGGCGTAGATCTCGTAGATCTGTCCCTGATTAAAGAAGATGAGTTTGTAGATTGGGGTGTTTGTCATAGGTCTTGTGTCCGATTGAGCGACGGAGTGTTGGTTTTCTCAGGTCTGATGTCAACTATCCAGAGAAATTGGGGTTTCCGCACCATATTTCAAGGCTATAATGCGCGCCCGGTTTAAGACTTAGTGGAATTTTCCACCCCATCATGGCTAAAGTTTTTATCAAGACACACGGCTGTCAGATGAATGAGTATGACTCATCCAAGATGCTGGACATTCTTCGCGATGCCAACGGTTATGAACTGACAGACAACGAAGCAGAGGCCGATCTTTTACTGCTTAACACCTGCTCTGTCAGGGAAAAGGCTCAGGAAAAGGTATTCCACCAGCTGGGTCGCTGGCGTCAGTTGAAAGTAGACAATCCAAACCTGCAGATTGGCGTTGGTGGCTGTGTCGCCAGTCAGGAAGGTGATGCCATTATTGGTCGAGCACCCTATGTTGATGTGGTCTTTGGACCGCAGACCTTGCATCGCCTGCCCGCCATGATTTCGCAGGCGCGGCAGGGCAAGAAAGCGCAGGTGGACATCAGCTTCCCGGAAATAGAGAAGTTTGATCGTTTGCCGGAACCCCGGGTTGATGGTCCTAGTGCGTTTGTTTCGATCATGGAAGGCTGCAGCAAATACTGTAGCTTCTGTGTCGTACCCTACACACGAGGCGAAGAAGTCAGTCGTCCGTTAATGGATGTGCTCCGTGAGATTTACCGACTGGCTGAAAAAGGCGTCAGAGAAGTTAATCTTCTTGGACAGAATGTGAACGCCTATCGCGGACCGATGGAGGATGATCAGGTTGCTGACCTTGCCTACCTGGTCTCGGTGGTTGCCGAAATCCCCGGGATTGATCGAATTCGTTACACGACATCTCACCCGATGGAATTCAGTGACTCATTGATTGACGTCTATGCAGAGGTGCCGGAGCTGGTCGACCATCTCCACTTGCCAGTGCAGAGTGGTTCCGATCGTATTCTGGCCAGGATGAAGCGGGGCTACACGTCGCTTGAGTACAAATCCCGTATCCGTCGGTTGCGCAAAATCAGGCCGGATATCAGTCTCTCCAGTGACTTCATTATCGGTTTTCCTGGCGAAACTGATGCAGACTTTGAAGATACGATGAATCTGATCGACGACATCGGTTTTGATCATTCCTTCAGTTTTATTTATAGCGCGAGACCGGGTACGCCCGCCGCTGATCTGCCTGATGAAACGCCGATGTCGGTAAAAAAACAACGCCTCGCTGTTTTGCAGGGCCGTATCCAGGGGCAGGCGATGCGTATCAGTGAAAGTATGGTGGGCCAGGTGTATTCAGTGCTGGTCACCGGCCGTTCCCGGAGAGATCCTGGACAACTTCAGGGCAGGACCGAAAATAATCGGGTTGTTAACTTCACCTGCGATGACGATAGTCTGGTTGGTCGCTTCGTTGATATTGCGATTGGTGAAGCGTTACCTAATTCATTACGTGGACAGCGCGTTTCGTGAACTTTTCCTGCCGGAGATGAACGGGTATCCTAGTTATCCCATAGCGACCAGAATTTGAATTTGCAAACCCCAGTCCCGCACCAGGTCCTCCTGGAGCCTAACGACAGTCACCAATTGGCCGCACTCTGCGGTCCGTTTGATACTCATCTGAAGCAGATTGAACGTCGCCTTGGCATCACGATCAAGAATCGTGGCAACGACTTTCAGCTAACCGGCGATAAGTCCATGGTCCGCGCAGCCGGTGAGTTGCTGAATCATCTCTATCGGGAAATCAGTGGCGGCACAGATCTGACCGCCGAAATAGTGCACCTTTTTTTACAGGAGTCTGGTGTGGAAGCCTTAATGGAAGCTGGTGATGAGGCGGAATGCCTGATCAAGACCAGAAAGAAGAGCGTCAAACCGCGTGGTGGCAATCAGATTCAATACGTTAACGCGATCCGTGCTAACGACGTGAATTTTGGTATCGGCCCTGCGGGAACCGGCAAGACTTACCTTGCGGTAGCCTGTGCTGTTGAGGCGTTGGAAGAGGAGCGTATTCGACGCATACTCCTGGTGCGACCGGCCGTAGAGGCCGGCGAAAAGCTGGGCTTCCTGCCGGGTGATCTCAGCCAGAAAATCGACCCTTATCTGCGCCCACTGTATGACGCGCTTTATGAACTGCTGGGATTTGAACGCGTAGAAAAACTGATAGAGCGTAGTGTCATTGAAGTCGCTCCGCTTGCCTATATGCGCGGCCGAACGCTGAATGATTCCTTTATCATTCTTGATGAAAGCCAGAACACCACCGCTGAACAAATGAAGATGTTTCTGACCCGCATTGGTTTTGGCTCTACCGTGGTTGTGACCGGTGATATCACGCAGATCGACCTGCCGCCTAAAACGCTCTCGGGTCTGAAGCATGTGTTAGGTGTGCTCAGCGAGGTAAAGGGTATTTCCTTTACCCACTTCGGCGCGAAAGATGTTGTCAGGCATCCACTTGTTCAACGGATTGTTGAGGCTTATGGCAGAATCGAATCAGATAATGGTCGATAGCCAGCATCAGATAGGAATTTCCCGGAGTATCGCCCCCCTGGATGAAGAGCCGGATGATCCCAGTTTGCATGCAGATATAGAATTTGTGCTCGCCAGCCTGGGCCAGGGGCCATCGGAAGTCTCCATTCGTATTGTTGCGGAAGCGGAAATCGCTGAGCTTAATGCGGCCTATCGGCAACGGGATGGCGCCACAAACGTCCTGTCTTTTCCTGCCGAGATGACTGGCGACGCCGAGATTCTGGGCGTCAGTGTACTGGGCGATATCGCGATCTGCAGTCCTGTTCTGCAACGCGAAGCGGCGCAATTCCAAAAACTATTTCAAGACAGGTATCGACACATACTCATTCATGGTCTGCTACATTTGCTGGGTCATGATCATCAGGACGAAGAGGAACGACAGGCGATGGAATCTCTGGAAACAACGCTGCTTGAACAATTGGGTGTGAGTAATCCCTATGAGTGAACAGGACGAAAAATCCTGGCTGGAGAAACTGTCTCAGGCGATGAGCGGTGAACCCAGTTCAAGAACAGAACTGATTGAGCTGCTGCGATCTGCCGAGGAGCGTGCACTGTTTGACAGTGAAGCGCTGCGGATTATTGAAGGTGCGCTGACGGTTTCAGATATGCAGGCACGTGAAATCATGATCCCACGTTCCCAGGTTGTTTTTGTGCGGATCGACCAGGATCCCGAAGAGTTTCTGCCTCAGGTGATTGGCAGCGGTCATTCGCGTTTTCCCGTGCTGGGTGAAAATCAGGATGAGGTGGTTGGCATACTCCTGGCTAAAGATCTGCTGGCCCTGGCGCATAAAGACCGTCGTCAGAAATTTAAACTCAGGGACAGCCTCAGACCCTGTACCGGTATCCCTGAAAGCAAGCGGTTAGATGTCTTGCTGCAGGAATTTAAATCTACCCGAAATCACCTGGCGGTGGTTTTTGATGAGTACGGTGGTATCAGCGGTATTGTTACCATCGAAGACGTACTGGAACAGATTGTGGGTGAGATTGAGGACGAGTACGATTTTGAGGAAGAAGGGTTTATCAATCAACATGCTGATGGATCTTTTACCATCAAGGCGCTGACACCGATCGAGGATTTTAACGAACGATTTGAAATTGAACTCAGTGATGAGGAATTCGATACCATCGGTGGCCTGGTAACCAGTTGTTTCGGTCATTTGCCCAAACGGGATGAAGAAATTACTGTCGAAGACTTCCGGTTTAAAGTGCTGAACGCCGACGGCAGGCGCGTCCATCTCCTCCAAATGACCATCGAGAGCTAGTAGAACCGTGCGTCCTTCTGTTGACGCAATTGTAAGGGATCTGGCGGCACTGGCTGCCGGGGCGTTGCTTCCGCTGAGTCTTTCTCCGTTTGATTGGTGGCCCCTCGCGCTGATATCACCCCTTGCACTTTTTTTTGCGGTTAGCCGGGCGACCGTGTCGCGCAGTGTGATCCGCTTTTATTTGTACAACCTCGGTATGTTTGGGGTTGGCGTATCCTGGATTTTTGTTTCGGTTCATCAATACGGCGGCGCATCAGTATGGCTCGCGGCCTGCCTGGTAGGTCTATTTGTGGCAGCGTATTCACTGGTTTCCGTGCCGCTTGCTCATGTCTACGCTCGCTGGTTTCGGCGCACAGAGATTGCTACCGTTTTTGGGTTTGCGGCACTCTGGGTGTTACAGGAATGGTTCCGATCCTGGTTTCTCACCGGGTTCCCGTGGCTGTTTCTTGGTTATGGTGTGATGGCAACGCCGATTGCCAATCTGGCGCCCTATATCGGGGTCTTCGGGCTCAGTTTTGTTGTGGTTCTGATGATGGTTTCGCTGGTCGCTGCATTTCGACAGCATTCCGCGGCCTGGTTGTTGCCTCTGATGTTTTTCATGACTGCGGGATTGCTGACGGCGAGATTTGATCAAACCAGTCCAGCAGGTTCCATGTCGGTCTCTCTGGTTCAGGGCAATATTGATCAGCACATCAAATGGAACCCGGTAAACCGGCTTCCTATTCTGCAGCTTTACGAGCAGGCCAGTCAGGATGAGTGGGGTAGAGATTTGATTCTTTGGCCTGAAGCGGCGCTGACGATGTTTCGGGAAACCGCAGCACCTTTCCTGACAGGGTTGGACGAGACTGCGGCTAAAACAGGCACGGCGCTTGTACTGGGTATCCCGGACAGAGATATTGACGGTGGCTTTCAGAATACGCTGCTGGCGGCCGGATTGGGACAGGGGCACTACATCAAGCGCAGACTGGTGCCGTTTGGTGAGTATGTGCCACTGGAGTCCTATCTGCGCGGGCTGATTACCTTCTTTGATCTGCCAATGTCGCGTAACCAGCCGGGCCCGCCAGCACAGCCGCCGCTCACCGTTAAGGACTGGGTTGTTTCTCCTTCGATCTGCTATGAGGTTGTTTATCCGGAACTGGTGCGAACCGCTGCGCGTTCCCCTGATCTGCTCCTCACTGTTAGCAACGATACCTGGTTCGGCACCTCTATCGGCCCCTGGCAACACCTCCAGATGGCGCGAATGCGTGCCCTGGAAAACGGTCGAAGTATGGTTCGTGCAACCAACAATGGGATTACAGCGGTGATTGATCATCGGGGCAGAGTGCTGGCTAGCCTGCCCCAGTTTGAGCGTGGCGTGCTGCGTTATGATGTTGAGATCAGGCGCGGGGATACCTTGTTCCATCAATTTGGCAGTCTGCCGGTCCTGATGTTGGCGCTGTTGCTGCTGGCAACCGCTTTCCTCCGAAATTCCACGCCCGCAGAGTAACAGCGCGGCCTCGCATCATGTAGAATTGCCGCTTTTCGCGGTACCTGAGTCGAACTACGGTCATGAGTGACACAACCTATAATCACAGCAGCGTCGAGACAGCTGTCCAGCGTCTCTGGCAGGAAAATGCAACTTTTAACGTCACGGAAAATAGTGACAAACCGAAGTTCTATTGCCTGTCAATGTTCCCGTATCCCAGTGGCCAACTGCATATGGGGCACGTGCGCAACTATACCCTCGGTGATGTAATTGGCCGGTTTCAACGCTTAAACGGCAAAAATGTACTCCAGCCCATGGGTTGGGATGCCTTCGGGTTGCCGGCTGAAAACGCTGCTATCAAACGCAACATTCCGCCGGCTGCCTGGACCCGGGACAATATCGACTATATGCGGCAACAGCTTCAGGCTTTGGGTTTTGCGTTTGACTGGAGTCGTGAGTTGGCGACCTGTGATCCAGACTACTACCGATGGGAACAGTGGTTCTTTACCCGACTTTTCAAGAAGGGACTCGTATACAAGAAAGCTGCCTGGGTGAACTGGGACCCTGTCGACCAGACTGTTCTGGCGAATGAGCAGGTGATTGACGGCCGCGGCTGGCGTTCAGATGCGCTGGTTGAGCGGCGAGAGCTGGCCCAATGGTTCGTCAAGATTACAGACTATGCCGAAGAGCTTCTGACCTGTCTGGACAACCTGCCTGGTTGGCCGGACAAAGTGAAGACGATGCAGCGCAACTGGATTGGTCGATCTGAAGGTGTGGAGATTCATTTCCCCATGGCTGACACAGCGCCGCTTTCGGTTTACACGACACGGCCGGACACCTTAATGGGGGTGACCTATCTTGCCGTCGCGCCCCAGCATCCGCTGGCCAAGCAGGCAGCGGAATCAGACCCTGCGTTGTCTGCCTTTATCGAGGAGTGCAATCGAACCAAGGTCGCCGAAGCAGACATGGCGAAGATGGAAAAGCGTGGCATGGCGACGGGTATCGAAGTCATTCATCCCATTACCGGGCAAGCGGTCCCTGTCTGGGTCGCGAATTTTGTGTTGATGGAATACGGCTCAGGTGCGGTTATGTCAGTGCCGGGTCACGACCAACGGGATTGGGAGTTTGCCCGGGCCTATGATTTACCCATTACGCAAGTTGTTAAGCCGTTGCCTGACAGCGACCTGGAATGTGATTTATCAAACGCCGCCTTTACTGAGCGAGGTGAACTGATTAACTCGGGGCCATACGACGGTCTGGATTTCAGCGAGGCGTTCGATGCGATTGCCCGCGATCTGGCTGAGAAGCAGTTGGGAGAGCGACAGGTTAATTACCGACTCCGTGACTGGGGAGTTTCTCGGCAGCGTTATTGGGGCTGTCCTATTCCTATTATTAACTGCCAGCAGTGTGGTGCGGTGCCAGTTCCTGATGCGGACCTGCCTGTTGTGCTGCCAACGGAAGTTGAGTTTGAAGGTGTTGGCTCACCGATCAAAAAAATGGCGAGCTTCATTAACACTTCCTGTCCTGAGTGCGGCGGGGCGGCAGAAAGAGAAACCGATACCTTTGACACCTTTATGGAATCATCCTGGTACTACGCACGTTTCGCCAGCAGTAACGCGCCGGACCAAATGCTCGATGAGCGAGCCAAGTACTGGGGGTCGGTTGATCATTATGTCGGTGGTGAAGAGCATGCAATTCTGCACCTGCTTTATGCCCGTTTCTTTCACAAGGTGATGCGCGATGAAGGCCTGGTTGAAACCGACGAACCTTTTGAGAAGCTGTTGGCACTTGGCATGGTTTTGCAGGGTGGCACAAAAATGTCGAAGTCCGCAGGTGATGCCGGTGATCCTCAGCATCTGATGGATACCTTTGGTGCCGACGCTGTTCGGATGGCGATGATGTTTGCCGCGCCGCCAGAACAGTCCTTTGAGTGGTCGGAACACGCGGTTGAATCCTGCAATCGCTGGTTACGCACGAAACTCTGGCATTTTGTCGAGCAACATACGTCTGGTGCGGTTGTCGTGCCGCTCGAACCGGCGACCCTGAACGATACCCAGAAGACATTGCGACGAGCCACCCATGAAACCCTCAAAAAGTGTGAAGACGACTACGGCCGCAGACTGGCTTTTAACACGGTAGTCGCCGCCGTGATGTCGCTGATGAACCAGATATCAAGGTTCGATGATGATTCGCAGCAAGGCCGGGCGGTAGTGCAGGAGGCGCTCACGGCCGCGGTGTTAATCATGTCGCCCATTACGCCGCATATCTGTCATGAGCTTTGGCAGAAGCTTGGCCTGGGTGAAATTGAAGAGGCAGACTGGATTGCATTTGATGAACAGGCGCTGGAGAAATCTGAAGTCGAAATAGTTGTCCAGGTAAATGGTAAAGTCCGGGGTAAGATGGAAGTCCCTGTCGATGCGGAACAGGCTGCCCTGGAGACGCTCGCGCGTAGTCAGGAAAACGTCGAAAAGTTTCTTGCTGATAAAACCATTCGCAAGGTGATCCATGTACCTAACAAGATTTTGAATTTTGTTGTTTCCTGAACCAGGTCTCTTGCGGGTTGGCGTTTTAACGCTGATGTTACTGCTGTTAAGCGGCTGCGGATTTCAGCTTCGTGGCGCCGGTATGGAGGCGTTATCTGAACTCAGCTTTACAGGGACCAATCGCGCACCGGTCACTTTTCGTGAGATCAGGGAGGCGCTGCAAGTCCGAGATGTACAGATTGTTTCATCAGCACCGGGCATCCTGGCCGTGCATATTCTTGATGAGCAGTCTCAGCGCCGTTCTGTGGCAACGACCAATGTGATTGATGCCGCGGAATATGAACTGAGTCTGTCGTTAAGTTTCTCAATATCGAAAAATGGTGATGCCCTTGTTGACGATGCAATGCTTATTGCTGAGCGAGTCTATGCGGTTGACTCGGCTAATCTTTCGGGAAGCTTTGAAGAGCAGACGCTGCTGATGACCGAGATGCGCCGTGAACTGGCACAAAAGCTGGTGCGACGGATTGATCTGGTGTCCGGCAACCATTCCTCGGCTGGCGCTGAACCAGCGGCATCTTGATTGCCGGTGCCCTGACGATTGAAAGTTTATCCAAACAAACTGGCTGAGGCGCTCCAAAAAGGGGAGCATCGGGTGTTTGTTATCAGTGGTGATGAACCGCTCCTGGTGCAGGAGTCCTGCGATGAGGTAAGAGCCTCGTTAAAATCTGCGGGCTTCTCGGAACGGGAAGTGTTTCATGCAGAGACAGGCTTTGACTGGACTGCGCTGCTTTACAGTGGCAACAGTATGTCGCTGTTCGCAGAAAGGAAGCTGCTTGAAATCAGATTGCCGACCGGGAAACCGGGCGATGCAGGGGGTAAGGCATTGACCGAACTGGTCAATAGCCTGAACGATGACACTGCGGTTCTGCTGGTGCTGCCCCGCGCTGATCAGACGACGCAACGCGCCAAGTGGTTCAAGAACGTAGAAGCCAAAGCCCTGTTTGTCCAGATCTGGCCTGTTGAGCCCAAAGATCTGCCGCGATGGCTGGAAACACGGTTCCGGCGGGCAGGGTTGCGTGCCAGTCGGGAAGCGATCCGAATTATGGCGGCGCGAATCGAAGGCAATCTGCTGGCGGCCGTTCAGGAAGTCGAGCGCTTGAAACTTATCGTTATTGATCGCGAAGTCTCGGAAGCGGATGTCGTTGAGGGTGTTGCTGATAGTGCGCGTTACGATGTTTTCAAGATGATCGATTCAGCGTTGATGGGTGATGTCAGCCGCTGCCTGCGAATGACGAACGGGTTGCGGGCCGAAGGTGTGGAGCCCTTGTTCGTTGTCAACATGCTATCGAGAGAAGTCAGAATGCTGGAGACGATAGCGACGGCAGTGCTTTCAGGGATGTCTCAAAGGGAGGCGTTTAAACAAGCAAGAATCTGGGATAAGAAGGTGCCCATGGTTACCCGATGTCTAAGCCGACACGGTCAGACCTCACTCCGAGATATCCAGGTGATGCTGGGCACTGTTGACCGGACCGTAAAAGGTCTGGAGCCTGGTGACCCCTGGCGGGCGTTAACTGACGTTGTGCTAGGTTTAGCGGGCGTCAGACCGCTGGGGCTTACAAAGCAGATCCGCGGTTGATCAGTTAACCTGCGTGACAGCCTCAGCCCCTCGCGCAATCAGCGATAGCGATGTTCCATCAGTAGCAAGTTCCGTGATGGAAGCATTGTCCGGCCTGAACACGATGACGGCATCGTTCCCCTCGGCGTAACCCACGGCCACATTGATCGCGACAAAGTGTGAAAAAATTGCACAATCCCGTGATTGTGATTGCAGACAGTCAATCAACGTCTGTCGCCATGCCTGTAGCGCCTGCCTTTGTTCTGACCAATGTCCGGTCATTATTTCTCGTAGCCAGGGTCCCCGCTCTTCAATGCCAAGTCCGAATGAGGGAATCTCGCTGACGCGTTCCTCTATCAGTATGCTGCCTGCCTGTTGGCCTGCTTGTCTATGTCGATAAGCCTCAGCGGTTTGTCGGGCGCGTTTCAAAGGGCTTGATACGACAGTCAACGCACCGAGTCCACTGAGCGCCTCAGCGGCAGTCATGGCCTGCTGCTGACCAAGTTCACTGAGCCCTGGGTCAGCGTCGTCAGTAAATGATGCCGCAGCCTGGCCGTGTCTGATGAGATAGATGCTTGTCATTGTGCTGCTCCCTGGCATGACAACATGTGCCTTGAATGGCATTTTCAGGCTATTAAAGCTATTCTTGCGAGCCCGCGCTGTCTCGATAAATACTGATCCCGGTTGGTCGAGTTTTTTTCGACTGAACCGGCTTTATTTTATCGTCTGGCTGCGGTTTTCGGAGACAATTTTTTAGGTGTTGCAGTAATGGCAGAAATACTTGGTGCATTAGAAGGGGATGGCATTCCAGATACAGAAGTCGATGTCAGAGAAGTATTCGGACTCGATGTCGATCTTAAGGTGCCTGCGTTTTCACAGGCGTCAGAGCACGTTCCCGCAATCGACCCCAGTTACCTTTTTAATCACGAGACAACACTCGCGATACTCGCGGGGTTCGCTTACAACCGTCGGTGCATGATTCAGGGTTATCACGGTACGGGTAAATCTACCCATGTTGAGCAGGTTGCGGCGCGGTTGAACTGGCCGTGTATTCGAATCAATCTGGACAGCCACGTCAGCAGAATCGACCTGGTGGGTAAAGACGCGATTGTCCTGCAGGATGGTCAGCAGATTACAGAATTTAAGGAAGGTCTTCTGCCCTGGGCGCTGCAACGCGCCTGCGCGCTGGTTTTCGACGAATATGACGCTGGTCGACCGGACGTCATGTTTGTTATCCAACGTGTGCTTGAGGTAGAAGGCAAATTGACGTTGCTCGATCAAAGCAAGGTGATCAGCCCACATCAGTCTTTCAGAATGTTCGCGACGACGAATACCATTGGCCTTGGTGACCCTACAGGTCTTTATCACGGCACCCAGCAGATCAACCAGGGGCAGATGGACCGATGGAATATCGTGTCAACTCTGAACTACCTCGATCGCGAAAAGGAAACAGACATCATTGTTTCCAAGTTGCCTGAACTCGAAAGAGGCACGGTGGCTAATATGGTTTCCGTTGCCAATCTAACGCGACAGGGTTTTATGAACGGCGATATCTCTATCGTCATGTCGCCACGCACCGTGATCATGTGGGCTGAGAACGCCCGCATCTTTAATGACTATGGTTTTGCCTTCAGGCTGACATTTTTGAACAAGTGTGATGAAACCGAACGGGCCATTGTTGCGGAGTACTACCAGCGCTGCATGGGCGAAGAACTGCCGGAATCAAGCGCTAGCGTGGTTCTTGCATGAATGGTTCTAGCATGAATGGTTCTTGCATGAATGGTTCTTGCGTGAGTCGTCTTTGCCTGAGAGGTTAGCGTGAACCCGGAAGACTCTACCGAGCTTTTTAAGCAGGCGGTTACCTCAACCATGAGAGCGATCTCCGGGAATGAGGAACTGCAGGTCAGTTTTGGCCGTGGAAAACCTTATCTCCAAGGTAGCCGCGCTCGTATTCCCCTGCCGGAATCAGGCATCACACCAGAACAGCTGGCTGCATTGCGGGGTAATGCTGACAAGTTTGCTTTACGCACGCGGTTTCACGATGACGCAACGCATCGCTCGAACAGACCGCTGACAGGTATCGCCCAGGAAGTTTATGACAGTGTCGAAGATGCGCGCATCGCGTGCATCGGTGCCTATCTCATGAAGGGTGTCGGCAACAATCTTCAAGCACAGTTATACGAGCACTGCCTTAATAACGGTTATCAGCAGATTGAAAGCCAAAGTGAAGCGCCGCTCAATGAAGCGCTGGGAATGTTGATCCGAGAAAAGGTCACCGGGCAAAAACCACCGGTTGGTGGCGACGTGGTGGTTGATCTGTGGCGGGACCATCTGGAGTATGCGCTTGGTGAAGATCTCGATGGTCTTGAAGACCTGATGTTCGATCAGGATGCCTTTACCGAACTCGCGCGAAAAATGATTTCCGATCTTGGCCTGTCTGATGACTATGGCGAAGATAATGCTGACGGTGAATCCGACGATCAGCAGGATCAAGAAGAGGAAATGGAATCTGAATCCGGAGATGAAGCTGCCGAGCAGGACATGAGTGGCGACTCAGATCTGGCGGATGCCATTGAAGGCGAGGTGCCGGTGGACATGGATGCCATGGAGATGGCTGAAATGGAGGGTGATGAGGATGAGGCAGGTGCACCACCTGATATCGCGGGCGACAAAAACTGGCTCCGCCCTAAAGAAAATGCCTACAAGGCGTATACCACACAGTTCGATGAAACCATTCTGGCTGATGAGCTTTGCGACCCGGTGGAACTCGAACGACTCCGCGGCGTCCTCGATAAACACCTGCAAAACTCTCAGGTCATTATCAGCAAACTGGCTAATCGGCTGCAGCGTAAGCTGATGGCGCAACAGAATCGGACCTGGGAGTTCGATCTTGAAGAGGGAACGCTTGATACCTCGCGTTTGACGAATGTCATTATCGACCCATTTCATCCGCTCGCATTTAAGCAGGAGAAAGACACCAAGTTCAGGGATACGGTAGTGTCGCTGTTAATTGATAGTTCCGGATCAATGCGTGGCCGCTCAATTACGATTGCAGCAATGTGTGCAGATATCCTCGGGCGAACGCTGGAGCGATGCTCCGTTAAGGTTGAGATTCTTGGCTTTACCACAAGAGCCTGGCGCGGCGGTCAATCCCGTGAACTCTGGCTTCAGCAGGGCAAGTTGGCACAACCAGGTCGGCTTAATGACCTCAGGCATATCATTTATAAGGCTGCGGATATGCCCTGGCGCCGGGCACGAACCAATATCGGCTTGATGATGCGCGAAGAGTTACTGAAAGAGAACATCGATGGTGAGGCCTTGCTTTGGGCGCACAACCGTATCGTCGGCCGGCCCGAAGATAGAAAGATACTGATGGTGATCTCTGATGGTTTGCCAGTAGATAACTCAACGCTGTTGGTTAATCCCAGTAACTTTCTTGAGCAGCACCTCAAGTACGCGATAGACCAGATTGAAAACCACTCGCCGGTTGAACTGGTGGCGATTGGTATTGGTCACGATGTGACTCACCACTATCGCCGCGCTGTGACGATTACGGATGCTGAGCAACTTGGTGATGCCATGACTGAACAGCTTGTCGACTTGTTTGACGAAGAGTCCAACCGTCAGTCTCCTGTGCGATCACCGAATGTTGCCTGACGATAAGCGGCAACCGCTGGCTGCTCTGCTGCAGGATTATCAGGTACGACATCCGGAAGAAGATGACATGGTCCTGCGTTATCTTGAATTCGTGCAGAACCATCAGGATTGTTTCGAGCGTTCACAACTGCTGGGTCATGTGACAGGATCCGCATTTTTACTGGATAGCGCCTGCGAACGTGTCCTCTTTACGCATCATCGTAAACTTAACCGTTGGCTGCAGCCTGGCGGACATGCGGACGGCGTATCTGATGTAGCAAAGGTTGCGCTGACAGAAGCAGAAGAGGAATCTGGGCTGGCTGCGATCGAATTCGTGACGGATACCCTGCTTGATGTCGATATTCATCTCATTCCTGAACGCAAACAGGAACCTGCCCATTACCACTACGATTGTCGCTTTCTGCTGAAGTCGGCAGGTTCCGATACCTTTGCGATCAGCGAAGAATCAAATGACCTTGCCTGGGTGCCGCTTGATAAGGTTTCGGATTACACCGATGAACTATCGATTCTGCGAATGCTGGACAAGACCCGCTTACTGCTGGCTGCGCGCTAAGCGCCTTCAGCTGTCACTTAGCTGTAGAGGTGGCAGGCCACCGTATGGTCTTCAGCAACCGAAATCAGTTCGGGCGTCTCTGTTTTGCATCGTGTCATCACTTTAGGGCAACGGTCGGCAAACCGGCATCCAGGCCCTGGATTCACCGGCGAAGTGATCTCCCCCAGGATCGGTTTAAACATTCGCTGACGTTCGATATCGGGATCGGGTTCAGGATTGGATTCAACCAGAAGCTGGGTGTAAGGGTGTTTGGGCTCGAAAAATACATCGTTCGCGGGACCCACTTCAGCGATAGCGCCCAGGTACATGACCGCCATGCGATCCGATACATATCGGACCATGGAAAGGTCGTGTGCAATAAACAGTAAGGTCAATCCCATAGCATGTTTGAGATCGTCCAAAAGGTTGATCACTTGCGCCTGTACAGACACATCCAGCGCCGAAATTGGCTCATCACAGACAACAAATCGCGGTTCGATAATCATCGCTCTGGCAATGCCTATGCGCTGTCTTTGTCCACCGGAAAACTCATGTGGGTAACGTGACATATGGTCGGCGTTCAAACCCACGCGTTTCAGCCAGTCCGCCACCAGATCGCGGACCTCAATTGATCGGTGCTTGCCCTGAATCTTTAAACCCTCGCCGACGATATCCAGTACCGTCATACGTGGGTTCAATGAAGAGTAAGGGTCCTGAAAAATCATCTGCATTTCGCGGGAGTACTTCAGGTGGTCAGCGGCGGAGAATCTGGCGGGGAGTTCGACATCTTCAAAGAAGGCATTGCCGGATGTACGCGGATGCAAACCGATGAGTGTTTTGCCGAAAGTCGATTTACCAGAGCCACTCTCGCCTACGAGCCCAAGTATTTCGTTTTCTCTGATGGTCAGACTGATGCCATCCACCGCATGCAGCGTTTGCTGACGTCCGATCTGGAAGTGTTTGGTCAGGTTTTCTGTTCGAACCAGCATGTTAACGCCCCACCTGATGCAGGCCTTCCGTTGCAGGGGCTTGTTCGTGCTGAAGCCAGCAGCGTGCCGAATGCTGACCTGCAACAGCCACCACCTCGGGTGGATGCTGCTCACAGACTTTCATCGCGTAGGGACAGCGCGCGCAGTAGCCACAGCCGGCTGGTGGTTGAAACAGGTCAGGGGGACTACCCAGAATAGGCGTAAGAGATTTGTTGCGGTCGTGGGTGTTGGAAGGCATCGCTGATTTCAGTCCCAGGGTATAGGGATGTGCGGAGCGATAAAAAATGTCATCCACGGAGCCGGATTCAATGATCTGACCGGCATACATCACAGCAACTCTGTCAGCCATTCTGGCCACAACGGCAAGGTCATGGGTGATCAGAATGATAGCCATATCTTCGGTGCGCTGGAGCTCCGACATCAATTCGAGAATTTGCGCCTGGATGGTGACATCGAGCGCGGTGGTTGGCTCGTCGGCGATTAAAATCGAAGGGTTGCAGGCAAGGCTCTGCGCGATCATCGCGCGTTGCAACATGCCGCCGGAAAACTCGAAAGGATACTGTCTGGCTCGTTTCGCGGCCTCAGGAATGTGTGTCTTTTCCAGCAGTTCAATGGCGTGTTTCAGTGCCTCCCTGTGAGACTTCCCCCGATGGACCATCAGTGTTTCGGCGATCTGATCGCCAATCGTCATGGTTGGATTCAGCGATGACATCGGGTCTTGAAAGATCATGCCGATTTCAACACCGCGAAAGGCCCTCGAGGCTTTGTGCCCAAGCCCAATAATATTTTTGCCATGTAACGTTGCGGTACCGCCAACAATTTTTCCGGGCGGCATTGGGATAATGCCCATGAGCGATTGCACGGTTACCGACTTGCCACACCCTGACTCGCCGACGATGGCGAGCGTTTCTCCTTTAGACACATCAAAGCTGACGCCTCTTACTGCTTTGACGGTGCCGCCGTAGGTCTCGAAATCTACAGCAAGGTCGCGTACTGACAGAACGGGGTCCGGCTTCATTCTCTCGACCTCATTTTTGAGTCCAGTGCCTCGGTCAGCCCGTCTCCCAGCAGGTTAAAGGCCAGAACGGTGATGCTGATAAACAACGCCGGGAAAAACAGTTCGTGAGGGTGGCTCAACATGGTTTTAACACCTTCATTACACATGGAGCCCCAGGACGGTGTTGGTGGTGCTACGCCCATACCGATGAAAGACAGAAAAGCTTCAGTGAAAATAGCCGCGGGTACCGCGAAGGTCAGTGTCACCAGAATCACACCCATGGTATTGGGGATAATGTGTCGCAGGATCAAATAGTGATTCTTTGCGCCGAGTAGCCTTGCGGCTTCGATGTAGCCCTCTTCCCTGATTTGCAGTACCTGACCTCGGACCAGTCTGGCCGTGGCGGGCCACATTAATAGAACGAGCGCAATCAACATCGGCAGAATACCGCTTTCCCCTGGTCCGATACCGAATGCGATCTTGAACAGAATCATGAATAGCAGAAAGGGCAAGGCGACCACGAAGTCGGCGAAGCGCATGAGAACAGCGTCCAGTTTCCCGCCAAAGTAACCGGCGAAACCACCGTAGATGATGCCCACGAGCACGTAGAGAAAAGGTGCGACAATGCCGATAAACAGAGAGACGCGAGCACCTTCCATCAGTCGGGCAAGCATGTCGCGGCCAAGGTAGTCTGTTCCGAGGGGGTGAAACTGCGTGGTGACGGACTCGCCGATGTTGATGTCGTCCCCGGAGTCGATAAGTCCTTTCTCCAGCGCTTCGGCGCGTGTCATGGCCAGTTGGGGCGTGACGACTAACTGTGAGAAGGATGAATACTCATCGAATCCATCGGTGGGTACGACAGCATAGTAGTATTCGCGGGATTCGAGCGATAGCCTGTCTTCGTAGCTAATCTCGTCACCGTAGGTTGAACCCAGCGGCAGCCCAAGGTCGTCAAAATTAAGGGGTTCACGATTGTTGCGATAGATGTTGTAGCCGTCGGCACCGGGAACAGGATCCCAGGCTATCCGTACGGATTGTGTCGTCGCTTGCCCCTCAACGCGAAAGTTGGTTGGAGGTGGCACACTGTCTGGATAGACATCCGGGCTTGAGAAATTGGTAATTTTTATACCTTCCCAGGAACGATAGGGTGCTACTAGCAAAGCAGTCTTAGGCATTGAAGGGGCCTGGGATATCTGGTTTAGGTCCTGCAATGCAGGATCGACCCGCCATATCAGGGGGCCGAGGATAGTAAAAACCGCCAGGCCGATGATGATCCAGAGCGAAATGATGGCGCGCTTGTTCTTTTTCAGTCTGACCCAGGCATCCTGCCAGTATGAGAGTGACGGCCGGGTAATTTGCTCTGTCTGCTGCTGTGTTGCCAGAGGTTCGAACATGACGGGAGAGGGCTTAAACGTACTCATGACAGCCTGACTCTTGGGTCGATAAATCCGTAGAGAATGTCGACAATGATCACCATGAACACGAGAAAGGCGCCGTAAAACACTGTCGTACCCATGATCACGGTGTAGTCGAGTTGTTGCACCGCCTGCACAAAATAGCGACCCAGGCCTGGGATCGCGAACACCAGTTCAACAACAAACCCGCCGGTTGTGATCGCCGCGATCTGTGGCCCCAGCACGGTGATCACGGGCAGGATCGCATTGCGGAGTTGGTGTTTGAAAAATATGCGAGAAGAAGAAAGACCTTTGGCACGTGCAGTCTTGATGTAGTCCTCGTTGACCACCTCCAGCATTGACGACCGCATTAAACGGGTCAGTAACGCCATCGTACCCAGTCCCAGAACCAGTGATGGCATGAGCATGTGCCAGATAGTTCCCCAGCCGGCGACAGGGATCAATGAATGTCCCACGGCAGCGTTGACGTTAACGAGCATCAGTTGACCGAGCGCCGCGAAGACAAAAGATGGTACCGATATTCCGAGAATGACGAGGAACATGATGATCACATCCGGGAGTCGATTCCTGTAAATCGCAGTGAGTGCACCCCATAGGACACCGCCGGCCGTTGCGAAAATGATAGCCAGGATTCCCAGCGTTGCCGAAACGGGAAAGTGGTCACGAATGATGTCGTTCACCTGTCTGTTCTGCTGGGTAAACGATATCCCAAAATCCCCGCGTAACATGTTGCCAAGGAAAATGAAGTACTGCTCGGTGACCGGACGATCCAGACCGTATTTTGCCTCGAGGTTGGCACGAATCTCTGCGGAGACAGCTTTGTCGTTCATCAGGGGATCGCCAGGCACCTGATGCATGGCGATGAATGTCGCGGTGGCGATGAACCACACGGTGATAACACCTGCAAGCAGTCGTTTCAGTGTGTAGACGAACATCCTCAGGGCATGACCCGGGCGCGGGTATAGTCAGGATCAGCACCAACAACTCGCCTGACGACACCCTTCAGCTTTGGGTGCAACAGATAGATGACGCCCTGCTCGTATTGTGGGAGTACCGCGGCGTCGTCGAACAGGATCTGCTGCGCCTTACCCATGGCGTCCATCCTCACCTTAGCATCAGTATTGTTCATTGCGGTTCGGACGAGTTCATCGTAAGCGGGGTTGTTGTACCGTCCCCGGTTGTTTAGATTCCACGAGGCGAATAGATCTCCGAAGGTCATGATGTCGTCAAAGTCCGGTCCCCAACCAGCACCGACCATATCAAATTCACCGGAGGTCATCTTTGCCAGGCGCTGTTTGAAGGTTTGTACATCGATTTTTAAGTCGATGCCCAGCTTATTGCGCAGGACGCCCTGCATATATTCTCCTTGCTTGGTCGCCGTGGGGCTGTCACTGACGAGCAAAACAAGGGGTGGGATTTCTCCAAGCTCTGCTCTTGCCCGCTCAAGATATTGTTTGGCCAGTGCGACATCGTAGGCTGCGATCGGCGCAGGGTATTCTCTTCTGAACTTGTCGTTTACGCCGTCAAGCCAGACGGGGAAAATGCTTTCTCCTCGCAGGTTACCTGGGGTCGCCAGAACGCGATTGACCATTTCATCGGCATCAAAAACGTGTTGAATCGCTTTTCGTAAGTTCAGATTGCTGGTGGGATGCTCCGGGCGGTGGTTGTATTCAATGAAGAACACAGAGCCCGTTGTAAAGCGCCGAATTCTGAAGCGTTGGCTCAGCGCGTCCTTGTAGGTTTCTCCATCGAGTCGCGTGAATACAATCTTGTTGTCGGTATAGAGATTGAGCCGGGCTCTGGTGTCAGCGGTAATGTAGCTTGCGTTGATAACGTTGAGCGTGATGTTTTCCTTGTCCCAGTAGTTGGCGTTCTTGATCATCTTCAGGGAAGCACTGTGTTTCCAGTCAGTCATGACAAAAGGACCGTTATACAAAAGGTCCTCAGGATCAGAGGCGTAACGCTCGCCGCGAGCATGATAAAAGTCTGCTCGAATCGGGTAGAACGTGCTGAATGCCGTCAGTTTGATGAAATAGGCAGTCGGCCGCTCCAATGTGACGCGAAGTGTCAAATCATCCAGCGCCTCGACACCGAGGGCGCTTGCCGGCAGTTCTCCGTTGTTGATGGGTTGTGCATTTTTGATGGGGAAGAAAATGAAGGCGTATTCTGAAGCGGTTTCCGGCTTGAGTGCTGTCTGCCAGGCGAAAACGAAGTCGTGAGCGGTGACGGGTTTACCGTCGCTCCAGCGAGCATCTTTGCGGAGCCAGAAGGTCGCATGCTGATCATCCAGTGCCCAGCGGTCAGCAACGCCCGGGACAACCTTGCCTCTGCGATCATACCGCACCAGCCCTTCCATCAGATGGCCGAGCACCATCCCGCTGACCTGATCTGTGGCTTTCATGCTGTTCAGTTGGGGCGGTTCCTGCGCCAGCGCAATGGTGATGGATTGCGCCTGCGCGTCGAGCGCGCTGGCCCAGGATTTATCCGTGGCCGACAGGCTGACCAGACAGATCAAAAAAACAGTGAATCCTCTCACTTAAGCTCCATCTTTTTCTTTGTTGTTTTCCAGGTAGGGCAATATCGTCTTGATTAGCGGTCGCTAACCGCTTTTGCCTAAATTTGTCGTAGTCCAGCATTTTAACAGCGAGCCAGAAACTTCGCTGTGCAAATGTGCGGTGCACAAGTGGGAATCATAGCAGTAATGCTGAGGATTCCTATTTGGAATTGAATCCTGGTGTCGCATTTTGTTGAGAACTTGAGCCAGAGTGTTGTGACTTCCGGCTTGGTTGGTATCAAAAGGTGTTAACAAATTCAGATGGTTAACGACACCAGCTTAGAATTTAAGTTAAATAATTGTAGCCCACTTCAGAAACTCGATTTATTAGGTTTGTTCATGTTTGGTTCCCAAAATCATGAGGTTTATTAAGCTTTAGCAAAGAATTCTCCAGAATTGCTCAAGTATTTAGCAAATATCTCTTCAATTTGTTGCACTGCTCCGTCATGATGGCTGCCGGAGATTTATTGTCTCAAGGCCGACTATGCGCTGGTCGCTACAAACCAGCAGTTCGTCGGGCATTTCACTTAATATTGGGGGAAAAAATTGATGTCTATTTTTTCTAAGCGAAAGCTGGGCCTGGTTGTAGCTGCTGCAACTTTAGGTACCGGTTCTTTTTCCGCTCCTGTCTATGCTGAAGACGTCATCGAAGAAGTGGTTGTTACTGGTTCGCGTATTCCGCGAACAGGTTTCGACACCATGCTTCCTGCGAATGTCATCAGTTCAGAGTTTATGGAGCGTCGAGGTTACACAAACGTAGCCGATGCACTCAACGAAGTTACCAGTTTCGGTGGTGTAGGTAGTGGTTTTGCGGGTGGTGAAGGCGATCCGGATGACAGTGACCAGAACTCATTCAGTACTGGCCAGAACTTCGTTAACTTTTTTGGTCTGGGTTCTCAGCGAACGCTGACACTGGTTAACGGACGTCGATTCGTTTCATCAAGTGCACCCAGCTTGTTCACCAACCAGAACCCTGGCGTTCAGGTGGATCTGAACATGATTCCGAGTTCTATGGTTGAGCGCGTCGAAACAGTTTCCGTGGGTGGAGCACCTATTTATGGTGCAGACGCGATCGCGGGTACGGTCAACCTGATCCTCAAGGATGACTTCGAAGGTCTCGAAATTAGCACCAGCTATGGCGAAGCCATGGACGAAGGTGACATGGGCGAGACTACATTCGAACTGTTGTACGGCGGTAGCTTTGACAACGGTCGTGGTAGTTTGGTTGTTGGTTTAGAGATCAACGACCGTGAAGGTATCATCCAGGCCGATCGTGACTTTCTGGCCGATGGCTGGCAGTGGCGAGTACCTGCAACTGATACTGGCTTCGACAGAGAGCTGATCTTCCAGGGCACAGCAAACATCGTTTCTAACGGTGGTGTTGTCGGTAACATCGGTGATGCGAACTGTCTTGGCGTTTTCGGTGCTGATTGTGTTGTCCCAAGCTTTGGCTGGGGTGCGCCGACAACGGATGCAGACGGTAACCCCGTCTATCTGGCGTTCCAGCCAGATGGCTCCATCGGACCTTACGATACCGGTAGCCCCACGGGTGACGCGGTCTGGTCAAGTGGTGGTGAGGGTATTTTCCTGCCTAACCTGACTTCTCTGTACACGCCAGTGAACAGAAAAATCGCAACGGCTTTCGCCAACTACGAGCTGACGGACAATATTGAAGCGTTCGCTGAGTTCTATGTGGCTGAATCAGAAGCTGAAGAACTGGTCAACCAGCCCGCTTACCAGAGTGGTTTCTTCGGTGAGGAATCTGCACGATTGCTTATTGATTCCACGCATCCGCTGCTCACACCTGCGGCGCGCGGTACGCTGAATGACCTGGGCCTTGCACAATTTGCATTGCACAGGGCGTCAACGGATCTGGGTGACCGAAGTCGTGAATCTCAAAACAACCTCTGGCGTGTTGTCGCTGGTTTCCGTGGTGATTTCGAAATCGCCGATCGAACGGTTTCCTGGGATGCTGCCTGGATCAAGGGTGAGTCTGAACAGGATTCGCAACAGGTTGAGCTGATTACTAACAACTTCCTCTACGCTTTGGACGTTGTTGATGTTGGTAACGGTCCGCAGTGTCGTGTTGTTGCAGATCCTACAAGCCGGCCCACCAGTCCTGGTGCACCGTTCGATGTAGTGCCTCCAACGGCTATCTTTGATAACTGTTTACCGCTTGATGTATTCGGTGAAGGTCGAGCAAGTCAGGAATCGATCAGCTACGTTACAGCACTGGCAACAGCCAATGCGAAGCTGACGCAAGAAGTGATCAGTATCAATGCGAACGCGGCATTGTTTGATCTCCCTGCTGGCGAGTTTTCATTCGCGCTTGGTTTTGAAAATCGTAAGGAAACTGCGTTTTTTGGTACTGACGGTGTGACTGAGCTTGGTCTTGGCCGAAGTGCAGCGATCGATGAAACCAACGGTGAGTATGAAACGGACGAATGGTATGCAGAATTCTATGCGCCGATTGTCTCTCCCGACATGGACATCCCGCTGGTTTACAGCGCGTCTGTTGAAGGTGCTTTCCGTCAGGTAGATAACTCGCTTGCGGGCAAAGATGATGTTCACACGATTGGCGGCCGTTGGGCGCCGATTGAAGACATCGAGTTCCGTGGTAACGTGACGCGTTCAGTACGAGCACCGTCAATCACTGAGCTGTTCCTACCTTTGTCTGACACCTTCTCGTTCGCTGCTGACCCTTGTGATCAGAGTAACGTTAACGACGGTCCTAACCCGGCTGCTCGTCGCGCCAACTGTATTGCAGATGGCATCACTGACCCCGACAACTTCTCTTCGAACGTTCGTCAGGCCAGTGTTAACGGTAAGAACGGTGGTAACCTGGGTCTGAATAACGAGATTGCAGATGCAACAACCTATGGTGTTGTCCTGCGACCACGTTTCATTCCTGATTTCACGATGTCTATCGATTACGTAGAGATCGAAATCGAAGAAGCGATTGAGTCGTTCACGCTCACTCAGATCATGGAAAGTTGTTACGATGCTTCCAGCTTCCCTAACACCTTCTGTGATCAGTTTACGCGTGGAGCCAGCGGTCAGCTGCCGCCAACGAATGCCTTTACTTCAGGTTTCGTGAATGCAGGTATCAAGACTTACAAAGGTACACAGGTTGAATTTGACTGGTTCTCGGACCTCAAATCATGGCCTGTCCTGAACAAGTTGGATAACCCTGGTTCGCTGCAGATTCACGGTAACATGTCGTTCCCGACTGAAACTGAAACCCTGATCCTGGGTGCGGTTGTCGATGAGCTGAACCTTGCTTATCAACCTGAAGAATCAGTGCAGATGAACTTCACCTACTTCTGGAACAACCTCACGGTTCTCTGGCAGGTGCGCTACATTGGTGAAACGGTTATCGAAAACGATGTATCTGATACCAAGTATCCAGAAAATGGCTACGATGAAGTCTTCCTTAACAACATGGGTGTGACGTACGAGTTCAACGAAAGAGTGACCTTGAACCTCAACATCAACAACGTGCTTGATTGGGAACCGAAGAAAGAAAGGATTGCTGGTGGAGACTACGTGAGTCTCGATACCATCGGTCGTTTCGTTCGAGCGGGTATCAAAGTTTCTCTGTAACCAGAGCAACTTAGTACGACCTGAAAAGCCCCGGCATGTCCGGGGCTTTTTTTTGGACGTCTTCTTTAGAGCGTTGCCCATTGGTTTTTTTGGCGAGCAGGGCTCAGGGCTGTTTATGGACGTCTACTTGGTAGCTTTGCTGTTTTGGCTTTTGCTGGTCCCGTTTGTGCTTCTGGCGGGTAACGCTCAGGGCTGCTGCATTCTTGCAAGTGCGAGCCAGGGCCCTGATCCGGTAGGCTCGAGGGCAGGACGCCCGAAAGCCAGCGTACATGGATGTACTTGCAGCGGTACCGGATCAGGGGCCTGGGGCGCGCGATAGCGGAGGTCTTGCGGCGGTGGGTTTTTGGCGAGCAGGGCTCAGGGTTGTTTATGGACGTCTACTTAGCGGCTTTGTCCTTTAACCTTTTGTAGGTCCCATTGTTGTTTTAGGCGAGTAGGGCTCAGGGCTGTTTATGGCCGTCTACTTAGCGGCTTTGCCCTTTGACCTATTGTGGGTCCCATCTGCTTTTTTGCGAGTAACGCTCAGGGCTGTTTATTGCTAATCTACGCGGGTGAATGAAGCGGGTTTGTGACATGAAGAATTGGGTCCTGGCAATTTTGGTTTGCCTTCCAACCTCCCTATTGGCTGCCGAATCGGCGGTGCTTAAAGAAATTATGGGGGAGTCGGTGTACGAGCAATCGGGTATCGGTGAGTTGTCAGCGGAACAACTTCAGGTTCTGGAAAAATGGATACTGCGAAACGCCGTTGAAGAACGTGTCATCGCGAAGCCGGTAGCCCCTCAAACTTCAGAAGCTGAAGTGCGTGCGGCGGTGGCTGAAGCCAGTGAGAAGCCTGTTTCTCGCCCTGATGAGGTGGCAGTGCCAGAGAGTACTGCAGCACCTGTTGCCAAAAATGAATCAGCCGATCAGGGGAAGCGCTATGTTCGTCTTGCCTCGCCGGAAGCACAAACGGAAGCTGTTGACGAAGAAGAACCGGTGACCCAGAAATATGTCCGTGTTGAAGCGCTGGAAGAAAGCCAGCGCGAACTTGTGCAACCCGACCTTATTCGGTCTCGTATTGATGGTACGTTCAGAGGCTGGAAGGACAACAAGACCCGGTTCAGGCTGGAAAATGGTGAGATATGGGAGCAACGACAGTCCAGCACCTATCGGACTAATCTCGAATCACCGGAAGTGATCATCCGCAAAAACCGGTTCGGCTACACCATGGAAGTCCCCGCTGTCGGGCGAAAAGTGCATGTGCGAAGAATTCGCTAGTGTGCGAAGAATTCGCTAGTGTGCGAAGAATTCGCTAGCGCGCTACCTTAAGCAGGTTGGCGACGACTCGTTCAAGATGTGTCAGTGAGTTACAGACTTCTGCCTGATGGCAACAGGGCGCGTACTTTTTCATTTCCGCATCGCCAACTGCCCAACTTGATTTGGGCTCAGGGTTCAACCAGATTACGCGTTGTGCCTTGTCGTACATCTCTTTCAGGATTTCAGAGCGTGGATTGCCATAGTTATTGCGGGCATCGCCTAGAATAATGATCGTGGTTTTCGAATCCACGTCTTTCAAGCAGTGGCTCTTAAAGTCTTCCAGCATCTGCCCGTAGTCTGTTGAACCATTGCCATAGTCGCGCATGGTTTTCGCCATGGCGTCTTCAAGATTGTTCTGTTCGAACAGCCGGGTAACCTCGCCCAGGTCGCTGGAAAATGCAAAGGATCTGACTTTAGGGAGGATCTCAGCAAGGCTGTACAGGAACATCAGCAGGAATCTTGAATAGTTACTTACTGAGCCGCTGACATCGCAAATGCACATCACCTTGGGGCGATCGACCTTCTGGGATTTCCACTTGATATCAAACAGCATGCCATCGTATTGCATGTTGTTGCGCAGCGTTTTTCTGACATCGAGCTGGCCACGCTTGAACGTCTTGCGGCGCTTCGAGTGAATGGCGATAAGTTTTTTCGCCATCTTGATCACAATCTCTTTGACGTCTTTGAAGTTACGCTTTTCGAGATTGGAGAGTTTTACCTTCTTAAGCAGTTCTTCTCGCAGCTGCTTACCCGATTCATCGGCATGTAGCAGGAACTGCCTTTCGACATAGTCACGTATCTGCTCTCGCAGGTGGTCACGTGCGTTCTTGAGTTTGCCCGCCAACTGCCGTTCCGGCTTACCACCTTCTTCCTGCAGTTCACCGATCTCTTGCTGGAGACCCTTGAGACCCATCGCGTCCATGATCTTGCGTGTATAGAGACCCTTCTGCGTAAAGACAACGATCTGGTTAACTTCGACTTCACGGCCAGCCTCCGCCATTTGCACCATCACCTGCATCCGGTCACCGGACATTAGCAGCTTGCCGAGCGCCGATTGAGGCTCCAGTTGTTCTGTTTCCGCATCGTCTTCGTCGGCGGTATCGCTTTGACCACCACCCCCGCCACTTCCCTGGCCGCCTGACTGCTCTGAGTTTTCCTGGTCAGTATCGAAACTGTCATCACCAAAGTCTGTTTCATTGTCGGACGGCGATTCCTGTTGCTCATTGGCCGCCTGAAACTTATCGAAGGTAAAGAATCGGTCAAAACAATCATCGAAAGAGGCTTTCTCCTCCGGGTTTTTTGACAGGACCATCGACAGTGAGTGCTTTAGGAAGTGCTTATCGGTCACGCCCACCAGGTCGATCGTCTCCATCGCGTCCAGCGTTTCTGCAGGTGAAACTTTAATGTCCGCGGTCCGCAGGACCTTGACGAAATCAACCAGGGTGTCGTGTATCTCAGTCATACGCTGGCCTGATCAGGACGCTTTGATGGAGCGATTGGTCAGACTCTGTATCTCAGCCTGCACGGTTTCAACATCTTCCTGGAACTTCAGGATCACATTAAGCGTTTGTTTTACCAGGTCAGGGTCAAGGGATTCTGTGTGCAACAGGATCAATGTCTTTGCCCAATCAATGGTCTCGGAAATTGCAGGCACCTTCTTCAGGTCCATTTCACGCAATTCCTGGATGAAGGCAACCAACTGGCTGTTCAGCCTGGGTGGAATCTCCGGGACACGTGCCTGCACAATCCTGCTCTCCAGATCGGCATCGGGAAACGGGATATAAAGGTGCAGACAGCGTCGCTTCAACGCATCGCTGATTTCTCGCGTGTTGTTGCTGGTCAGGAAGACCAGTGGCTTTTTGCCGGGAATAGCTTTTACGGTGCCAATCTCTGGAATGGAGAGCTGGTAGTCTGACAGCATCTCCAGCAGGAGTGATTCAAACTCGTGATCGGACTTGTCCACTTCGTCAATCAGAAGGACGCAGCTCTCATCTTCCTTGAGTGCTTTGAGCAGAGGCCTTGGTTCGAGAAAATCCTCGGAGAAAAAGATGTCACCGAAGTCGTGTAATTTTTCTACCGACTCAGCCAGACCTTTAGCGCCATCGAGAATCTCACCCAGCGTTTCTTTCAGCACCTGGGTATAAAGAAGCTGCTTGCCGTATTTCCATTCGTAGATCGCTTTGGATTCATCCAGGCCTTCATAACACTGCAGTCGGATGCAGGGTAAATCCAGCATGTCTGCGGTGGTCTTGGCGAGCTCGGTTTTTCCGACGCCGGGTGGGCCTTCGATCAGTACCGGTTTTTCTAAGTGGTATGCCAGGAAAACCGCCGTCGCGATATCCAGTGAACAGATATAATCCAGTGACTCGAAGTTATCCTTGATAACGTCGACGTCCTTGAGCTTGTCCTCATTTTTTATTGCCACGGGGCATCCTTAAAATCGTGTTGTAGGTTGGCGAGCGGCTGCTCATTGTTTTGGCAGGTGTGGAGCATTGTACAGGCCATGAATCACGCCGACCCAATCCCCGCGGCGCGATATTCAAGGCCATAACAGGTGTTTATGAAGGCATCAGCATTCAGGGGTTGTGCATTCGGATCAAACCTTCCTGTGTTGCTGAGGCAATAAGTTCGCCATCCCTGGTGTAAAAACTGCCGCGATTGAATCCTCTGGCGCCGCCCGAGAAAGGGCTGTCCTGTTGATACAGCAGCCAATCATCGGTTTTGAAGGGTTTGTGGAACCACATGGAATGATCAAGGCTGGCGACCTGAAAGTTCTCATCCGTCCAGCCAATGCCATGGGGCCGATAACAGGTATCCAGCAGCGTCATGTCGGACGCGTAGGCGAGCAGACACTGGTTGAGCCTGATGTCATCGGGCATGGCGTCTGCTGCTTTTATCCAGACGCTCTGGTAAGGCGGCATAGGCTCAGGGTCAAAATCGTTAATCGGTTCTGCGAAGCGCATTTCGATGGGCCTCGGCCGTTCAAAATTGGCGCGGTACTCTTCTGGAATCTTGTCAATGTAAGCTTTCTGCAGTTCTTCCTGGGTGGCGCAGTCCTCGGGTGGTTTTACATCTGTCGGCATGTCGATCTGGTGATGCAGGCCGTCTTCCATAACCTGGAATGAAACCGACATACTGAAAATAGCCTCGCCCCGCTGCACCGCGATCACGCGGCGTGTATTGAAGCTGCGCCCATCTCTGATTCTGTCGACGCTGTAGAGGATCGGAATTGTCGTATCTCCCGGTCTCAGGAAGTAGCCATGCAACGAATGTGCGACTCGATTGGTGTCTTCAACAGTGCGTGAAGCAGCAACCAGTGCCTGGCCAATAACCTGACCACCGTAGACGCGCTGCCAGCCCTCGTTGGGGCTGACACCGCGAAACATATTGACCTCGATCTGCTCAATGTCGAGCAGATCCAGGAGGTCTTCAAGTTCCTTTTTCATAGGCCTAGTACTTATAGGTTTCAGTTTTAAACGGGCCTTCCTCAGGCACGTTGATGTACGCTGCCTGGTTCTTGGTAAGCCTGGTCATAACACCACCAAAACCCTCGACCATGTAGCTGGCAACTTCTTCGTCAAGCGCTTTGGGTAACACCTCAACAGTCACGTCCTGGCGTTGTTGTGGATCATGATCTGCCCACGCACGCTCATAGAGATACATCTGCGCCAGCACCTGATTGGCAAACGAGCCATCCATGATTCGGCTGGGGTGCCCGGTTGCGTTACCCAGGTTAACCAGTCGACCTTCTGACAACAGAATCACGTAATCTTTGGGGTCGTCACTGCGATAAATTTTGTCGACCTGGGCTTTTACTTCTTCCCACTTCCAATTGTCTCGCATAAATTTGGTGTCAATCTCGGTATCGAAATGGCCGATGTTGCAGATGATTGCATTCGCGGCGACTGTGCTCAGCATGTTTGAATCACAGACGTTGACGTTACCGGTGCAGGTCACGATGAGATCGGTTTTGCTCATCAGGTCCGCATCAATGTCCTCGATCTTGCCGGTGTTGTTACCGTTCAGGTATGGCGATACCACTTCGTAGCCGTCCATGCAGGCCTGCATGGCGCAAATCGGGTCGACCTCAACCACGCGGACGATCATACCTTCCTGGCGGAGGCTTTGAGCAGAACCTTTACCGACATCGCCGTAGCCAATAACCAGGGCACGTTTGCCTGCCATCAACATGTCAGTGGCGCGTTTAATCGCGTCATTCAGGCTGTGACGACAACCGTACTTGTTGTCATTTTTTGATTTGGTGACAGAGTCGTTAACGTTGATGGCCGGCACTTTCAGCTCACCATTTTCCATCATCTCGTAGAGTCGGTGCACACCCGTCGTGGTTTCTTCGGTGATGCCGTGAATTTTTTCCAGCATTTCCGGGTACTTGTCGTGGACCATCTCGGTGAGGTCACCGCCATCGTCCAGGATCATGTTGGCATCCCACGGCTTGCCATTTTCCAAAATGGTCTGCTCGATACACCAGAAGAACTCTTCTTCCGTTTCGCCCTTCCATGCATAGGTAGGAATACCTTTCGCAGCCATGGCCGCAGCGGCGTGATCTTGCGTAGAAAAGATATTGCAGGAAGACCACCTCACCTGGGCGCCTAACTCAATGAGGGTTTCCATCAATACGGCGGTCTGGATCGTCATGTGGATACAGCCCAGGATTTTTGCGCCAGCGAGGGGTTGTTCCTGTTTGTATTTTCTACGCAGCGCCATCAGTGCAGGCATTTCGGCTTCTGCGAGGTCGATCTCCGCGCGTCCAAACTCAGCGAGTTCGATATCGGCTACTTTATAGTCACTCATGTTTAATCCTCAGTGTTAAAAATCGTTTTCGTTTATTGAAGGTTGCTAAAAGTTGTTAAAAATAAGTTTTCACCATCACCTGGAAGCCGTTCTTCAGCCCCAGGTACAGGCTTTGTCCGTTGTTAAACCCTGCGTTTGCCGCCCATCGATCCATATCGTCTGAGTCAAAACCCAGCCAGAGGTCTCCGCAAGCATCCTGGGTCCATGCTTGATCGTGAAGGCAAAGATCTGCGACCAGCAGCCGGCCGTTAGTGTTGATCTTTTGTCGGGCTGACTGAAAAAAAGTAGCAGGTGACGCCAGGTGATGTAGCACCATATTCAGGACCATCAGATCGCAGTTGATCTGTTGTTCAGGCAACTCGCCCAGGAGATAGTCAACGTTGCTTTGTTTGCGAGCAGTGAGCCGCGTTTTATCGAGCATTTCCTGATTGTTGTCCACGGCTATAACCTGCGCAAAGCTTGCTGCCAGGTCCAGGATCAGGTTGCTCTCTCCGGGTCCGATTTCTACAACGGTGGCGTCGGCCGGCAGTGGCTCATTTTCCAGCACATCCAGCATGCAGGAGCGATAGTGTTCGTACTTTGCGATCAGATCCTGCTCGGTCTGGAATCGATGCGCATTGCGTGCAAAAAAGTCCTTGGAAAGGGCATGACGTTTTTCATGAACCTCTTCGATACGCTTCTCCATATCGGGTTCAAGCGAAACATTGTCGATGGATTCGAGTAGCGTCTGACGCATCCCTCGCAGCGGGTCGTTCTGATGTATAAGGGCCCGACGGTAAAAGATAGATGTGCCTTCTCGCCGGCTTTCCACAAGGCCCGTCTTAGCCAGTATTTTCAGGTGATGGCTGAGCGCGGGTTGCGCCGCGGATAAAATATGACACAGCTCCAGAACACCGAACGACTCTCGCGAGAGTACGCGAAGCGTTTGTAGTCGAAGGGCATCTGCGGTTGCTTTGCAGTAGCTGCTAAGCGTATCAATGTTGTGTGCAGGAACGTTGTGTGCGGGAACAGACAAGGCGAGGCTATATCAATAATTTTCGATATATTAGAGCAGCGTGCCCGCTATATCAATTTATTTTGATATAAGCGGTGTGCTTTTGCGCAGACGACTTTGGTCAGTTTGTTTATACTTTCGTGATGGGTGCAATCAGTCAGTTACAGATGTCATACAGTCCGGAGGAAGATCGTGTCCTCCTGCGGGTCAATACGACGGATAAAGAGGAGTTTCGATTCTGGCTGACCAGGCGTTATTGTCAGTTGTTGTTGCAGAGTCTCGAAAAGCACCGCTCATCAGACCCTGACGTTTCTGTCCAGCCGACACCTGCAGCACGTCAGGCGATCCAGGAATTCAAACAGGAAGCGGCCAATAGTCAGGGCAATTTTCAGGAAGCTTTTCGTGATGAGGAAAGTGAAAAATTCCCGATAGGTGAGGAGCCCGTACTGGCACATGTTCTAAAGTATAATATCGATAACGGTAAGTTAGCGCTTACTATCGAGCCTAAAGGTGGAAAGGGTATCCGGGTGGTGCTCGATTCCAAATTCAATTTTAATGTGACCCGGTTGCTGCAGACGGTCAGCGCAAAAGGTGGTTGGCAGCTCGCTTTCGGGAATACAGAATTGCCTGCCGCGGCGACAGCCAACCGGGTTATCAACTGAGCTGCAAAGACTCTCCGAGAGTATCAATTATTAGCTCACTGCTTTTCACCCAGCTTCCATATTGTCTCCATGTTAGGTTGTTACGATCTTTCCACACACCTCTCCCCATAGCACATGAGCGTGTGAAAGCTCTAACACCTGTTCCCCCGACTCGGTGTTAGAGCTTTTTTTATGTCTGGTTGATGTGTTCCGAAGGCATTAGCTAGCGGCAACGGCCGGCACTTCAACCTTGCTTTCTCGATAGATTGGCAGCGTTACTTTCATGCTGACGCCTTTGCCATCGAACAGATTGGTTGCTTTGACGGATCCGCCGTGATGTTCAGCAATGATTCTGACAACATACAGACCCATGCCGAAGTGTAGCCGGTTGTCAGGGTTTGACTCCCGGATCGAGACCATGGAATCAAAGATGTTATCTACCTGGTCATCCGGGATGGTTGGACCCTGGTTGGTCACAAACAGCGTTAGTTTGCGGGCGTCTGCGTTGATACCCACTGTGATGGTGGACCCCGGTGCTGAGAAATCAATGGCGTTGTCGATGAGTTTATCGAGCAACTGCTCAATTCGAAAATCTGAAACCTCAACATTGATTGCGTCCTCGACGCCCTGATACCTGAACTCTCTATCAGGATGAATGGTCTGGCAGTTCTGCCAATAGTTTTGGACGAGTTGATAAAGGTCGATAACTTCCAGCTCTTCCGCGTCCAGTGCATCTTCCAGACTGGCCGCATCAGCAAGGTTCTGGACGATCATGCCAATTCGATTGACCCCGCGCTTCGCTGCTTCGAGGTACTTTTGTCTGGCTTCCTGGGACTCTTCGAATTCAAGGTTTTGCAGCGAGGTTGATAACGTGTTCAACGGGTTGTTGATTTCATGTCGGAGCGTTCGCGGCATGTTTTCCAGAAACTGGTTGTGCTGATGAAGGCGTGACAGCATGCCTGAAATGCTTCTAGCGAGATCGCCAATCTCGTCGCCTGATTCGGTTTCGGCTTTGATCTGGTTGGTTTTAAGGCGCCCGTAGATGTCGATAGCGCCCGTTGCCTCAGCACCCAGTCTTCTGATCCTGCCTGCAAGCCGGAGCGAGAACACGAGGATAATCGTCACGAAAATCAGTAGCGAAATAACAGAAAAGTTAACGATCCGTTGCAGCGCATCGCGGCGCAGTTCGAGAATTCGCTCGGTATTCTGGCGGAGCAGTACCGTGCCGATAATCTCGTTCTGAGCGATGATCGGATGGGCGGCAACAATAACCTCACCTTCCTCATCAGAGTAGCGGCGTTGGTAGGTTGGCTTACCCGCCAGGGACTCTTTGATGATCTCGTCGTCTACCAGTGGAGAGCTTCTCAAGTTCGCCTCGGTAAGCTGGTACAGCGGCTCCATTAGAAGGCCGACAAATGCAAACCAGGTGTCTCCCCAGCCATCGGCAGTTGGTATCTCCTGTCTCGGTGCGGACGAGTAGCTGCCAACTTCTGCCCGGACGCGTCTTTGGGCATCAATCACCTGGATGTTGGCACCGGAGTAGCCGAGACCCTCAATGATTCTGAGAACTTCCGGGGATTTCAGTAATACCAGTCCGTAAGCTTCTCGACCCGCGGACGGCAACGTGCCGGTAATCGATTCTATTGCCCGGGTTTCGGCATCATCGACATCGACCACGGCGAGACCAAACTGTCGGGTTGACCCCAGCAGTTCCAGCGGAATTCGGAATTCGATAGCGTAGCCGTCCTCCGATCGTGACATAAAGCCAGGAATTCGGTTTTCCGGTTCTCCCTGGATCGCGTATCGCCAGTCGTTGTCGATAAGGTAGGCCGTGGTGACACCCGGTTCGGTCATGGTGAGCACCACCTTTTTGATGCGTTCATCTTGCCCGGTGAACGTAATGCGCAGGTGGTCGGATAAATCCAGTCTTAGAATATTTCGATCGCGAAATACAAGTGCGTCATCTTTCACTGTCACCAGCGCATAGATCTGATCGTTGTGTTCACCAAGGGCAAGGTGAAACTGGTTAAGCTCGGGGTCAGTCTCACCTTCAATATCGAGCATGCCAAAACCGATGTTGTAGGCAAGCACCTCTTCCCAGTCGTTGTCACGACCATCTATCCTGATCGGACTCTGAAGGGGGTGAGCGTAGAGTTGTTCGTAACCCTCGGGCGAAAGTGGTAGCTCATAGAACAGGTCTGAGCGCCCGTTTAACAGTGTTGAGATACCTTCGGCGGTCAATAACTGGGCATTGGCCTGACTATCTACAAGAAAGTCTTCCATCTCGGATACGTAGAGATAGCTGAACCAGGGAATGACGATCAAGGCGAAGCTCATGAGTATGAGTAGCTTGGTGCCGAGTCTTGGGCCTCTGATGCCAGTTGTGCTCACGAGTCGAACACCGGCTTACTTGGCTGACCAACGGTAGCCATATCCGTATTCACTTTTGATGCAGTCGAAATCCGGATCAATACTCTCAAATTTCTTTCGGATATTTCGCATGTGGGTATTGATCGTGTTGTTCGTGACCAGTGACTGCATCGTCGCATTCATCAGGGTATCGTAGGACACCGCATGACCGGGTACACGGACCAGTTTGGCCAGCATCCTGAACTCCGTGCCGGAAAGATTGATGGGGCTGCCTTTCCACGAGACCAGTAGTGCTTCCTGGTCAATCGACATGTCGCCAACCATCTTTGCGCTGGAGGCATTGCCATCGGATTCGATTCTCGCCGTGTTGATCCTCAGCAAGGAGCTTATTCTTTCGGCCAGATAATTCAGCGAAATTGGTTTTGGCAGGTAATCCCACGCGCCCAGGCGTAACCCTGATATTTTATCGATCTCAGTGATTCTTTCGGTTAAAAATATTACCGGTAGTGATGGAGAGCGAACCAGGAGGTCCCGGCAGATTTCGAAACCAGCATCGACTTCGTCGCCCAGAATAATATCCAGAATAGCGAGGTCAGGCAGCGCTTTGTCGAAACCGGCAAGCGCTTCGGCGCGACTGCTATAGGCAATGACGTCGTAGCCTTTCTTCGTGATCGCGTCGACGTAGTTGCTTCTCTGATCAGGGTCGTCCTCAACAATCGCGATGCTTTTTGCCATGCTTGTTCCTCTATGTTCTGTGGTGCCAGTGTATGAGACAGCGCATTCGGCGAAATATCCAGCTTAACTTACTGATTAAGGGGAAATTTTAGCGGATTCACCAGTTCTCCACATTAGTTCAGGGAACTTTCACTTTCCTTCAACGCACTGTTGCTGATTTTCCTGTCAAATGACCTTCGTCGTTGAAAGCGTTCGGAACCTGAAGTCGTGCAGGGTGGGTTTCCGTCAGTTTTAGCGTATGTAGCGGAAAGATCTTGAGGGAAAGGGTAGGTATGAAAGTATTTGTTCCAATGTCTGATGCAGTCCTAGGCAGCAACGGTGAAGTGTGTCAGCGCCTGGTGCCATTTGATCCAGCGTATCTGACTGAATCAATGGTGGTAAAAGAAGGTCACAAGCCCAGCAACTGGGTGGACGACTGTTCCTATGAACAAGCCTGCGAACGGCTGTTTGCTCCGCAGAACCCGCTGAACGTCGCCCAACCCGCCTGATTTTTGATCATTTAGGCCATAACGCCTGTGCTGAAAACGCGCGGGCGTTTTGCGTGCCTACCGTTTATTACTAGAGATAGGCCTTTGGCGCCGAATATTCACGTTGTGTGCTAACTATTACAGTTAACAGTCTGATTTTTATTGAAATAAGCAAATTCATCTTCTAAAGTTGGCGCGTTAATAACGATAATATTTTGGTCTGTCCTGCCAGGCCACCTGAGGAGCTCCAATGCGCATCGATTCCTTCTCGCGAACTCTATTCGTCTGTTTACTCTCACTTGTACTGGTCGCCTGTGGCGGCGGCGGTGGCGGTGGCGGCGGCAGCACGATCATCGGCGGTCCAGGTGACGGCGAAGGTGGGGACGGTGCCGCTAGTACGGGGACTGTCACGCTCGCCATATCCGGCATGGTTGATGAAAACGGTCAGCCGGACAATGTCCTCGCTGGTAATGAGGTGGCTACGCTCACGGCCCAGGTCACAGAAAATGGCGCAGCGGCCAACCTTGTTGTGTTGTTTACAACCACCCAGGGACGATTGCTACAGAGTTCAGCCCAGTCAGTAGGAGGCACCGCGTCAGTCGAGATCGCTGGTGACGGCACTGCAGGCGGCGCTACAGTGACAGCCGGCGTGACGCTAAGTGATGGTACTGAAGTTGAAGCCTCTATCGTTGTCCAGATGAGTGCGGACAGCCCCTCGCTTGAATTGCTGAACGCAGATGGCTCAGCGGCAGAAACCATTGAGCTTCGTGCGGCAGAGACAGCACAGGTAACAGCGCGTGTCACGGACTGGGACGGCACGGCGCTCCCGGGCGTTGGTGTCACCTTTTCGGCAGATGCCCTTAACATTGATACCACCTCTGGCGTTACCGATAACAGTGGCGAGGTCCTGGTGACATTGACCGGTACCGAGATCGCTGTAGGGGGTACTCTGACGGCTACCGCAACCTTTTCATCATTTGAACTGGATGATTCCTCGGTTGCGAACAGTCTTGGTGTGAATACAGAAGATAATCGCTTGTCAATGACTGCTATTGACGTAGGTACTGACGGCGTTCTTGACGGCAACGAAAAAGTACTTGTGGAAGTCTCCGTGTTTGAGAATGGCGTCGAGCGTGACGGCATTTCGGTCACTTTCGTGGCAAGTGGCGGTTCCCTGACCAATGATAGCCACACGTCCGGCACAGCCAGTCCAGCGTATGGCATTACGACAGGTACGCCCGGTGTGGCGAGGGCGCAGCTGGTTGGAGATGGGATGCCAGGTACCGTTACGGTGACCGCAAATGCGACACTCTCCAATGGTATTACCGTTACGGACCAGCAAACCGTGCAAGCGACGGCAGAAACGCCGACGCTGGTTCTTTTGATCAAGAACAAAGCCAACGAATCGATTACCTCGTTTGGCGGGAATCAGGAACTTGATCTTGAGGCAACCATTACAGACTTTGATGGCGGTCAGCTTGATGCGAGTGATGCAGGCGTCTCAGTAGAGTTTGATGTCGATGGCCTCGGGGAACTTGTTAACTCAACCATTGTGACTCAATTCGAAGCTTGCCCTGTCAATTCGCTCATCAAGGAACCAACAGATTGCGCAACTGTACCGCTAACTTCTAACGCGACGGAATTGGTAGCCACAATCACGGCAACCGCCACAATCAACGGCATTATGATTATGGATTCGGTCACGGCCACCAACACCGGCCAAAACAGTGGCGCCCCTGACCAGAACAGTTTTACTATTACTCGGAGCATCAATGATCTGTCGTTCTCTACTCGCGATACCGTTGCGGTTGAAGGTGATGTTTTTAACAACGCGGAAGCGACGATTCGAGTCGACCTTGCGGACTTTTTTAACAACCCGGTCCCCGATGGCACACTGGTAGAGTTTACGGCTGAACTTGGCGATATCACCAATAGCTGTGAAACCGACGGTGGCCAGTGCGATGTCACTTACTTCTCTGCAGACCCGAGAGCACCTGATAATACCGAGGTCAGCTTCAAGCAGCTGCCCGTTGATGATTGTCCTAGTTCGATTGTCTACGATGAAACTGTGGTTCCTGGCGGTGGGGATGGACAAACTGACTACCGCGTCAGGGAGATCCTGAGAGTTGCCAGTGGAACGACGGTACTCACAGAGACAACACATTACGAACAGCGCTCCTGGGGATTTGAATGTGTCGCAGCACCGTGTACCAACGGTGCAAACCTGTCAGTCACATACAGACGGTTGTGGCTGGATGAGGAAGATGACAGTGACCCGGCACATGTTCTGCTGAATCCCGGGGCTGCCACAGAGCCATTCCTCGCTGTTCGAAGCACCCCCTGTCTCGCACCGGCACGCGAAAACATTGAGCGCATTACCGGAGCGATCGATCCAGATGGCGATACCTCGGTAACAGGGGTTGGTACACAGTTCCAGTTGGAGTTGGCAGTCGGTGACCGCCTGAAGGTCAACAACCAGGTGTCGATGATCACTGCAATCGCTTCGGACACCGCGTTGACAGTCGCAACGGCTTTTGAAGATGGCGGTAATGACGTGTCTCCTGAGCGCATCGCTGCACCCGCTTACCTGGGCGGCATGGGCCAGCCTTATGGTGGCAGATCGACGATTCTGGCTTACGCCATCGGTGAAGAAAGTTTCGTCGACGTGAATGGCAATGATGAATATGACTTTGGTGAATCATTCGAAGATCTCTCCGAAGCATTTCTAGATAAAAATGAAGACGGTGTCTTAAATGACGTCAACGGTGACTCGGCCACAGCTGCCACCGTTGGACCTTATCGGGATGCAGGGCTGGGTACCGATGCCCCCGGTGAAGCAAGAGAAAAGAGTAATCCCTCCTGCTACGGACCCAAAACGATTATCGGCGAGGTCGGCGGTAGTAATGATTCAACAGAAGCGCAGGTTTACTGTTATCAGGACGGCGGAGAAGAAGAGCTCTTCATTGATAACGACAGTGATGGTGTGATGGATGTTGGTAACGGCATTTACAACGGTAGTCGATGCCTGCGACCCGAGCAGGAAGTGAACGGCGTTCTGACGACAGTCTGTACGACCGAACTGCTAAATATCAGTCGCGAAGCCCAGATTCTGTTGGCTGGCACAACGCCTTACGTTGAATTCCGGACCATTGATGATGGTGGTTCCAATGGCGGTGGCGAGATCGTGGAACGTGTTGAGCTCGCGGGTGGCTCACCCATTCCCGATACCTCGGGTACGCCTACAGACTGGACGATTGCGGACACTACCGCGGTGACGGATGTCACCATCCAGAAAGGCGCCGACGTCGATACCACCACGACGGCACTGGGTGCGGTTCGTGATGTGGAATTGTTTACGATCGAAAGTGCCTTCACGACGTCGAACGCAAGCTGGACGCTTGAGTTTCAAATCGATCATCAGAACGTTAGCAGCCAGGGGGGCGTGGAAGTCTTTGCCGCCGGTCAGCGTTTAACATTTGATGCAGGGGCGGGTGCCGGTGGTGCAGGCGGAGATGAGGTTTGTGGGGAATCTGGCGGCGCGATTGTTTTGCCTCAGATTGATACCTGTCGGGTATCCGGTTTCACAGTACCGGCCCCGGGCGATCTGATTATTGCATCAGCAGACGGTACCTTGCTGCTGATCGCAGAGATCAGTGAGTTTGAGATTACGGGTGTGACCGGCGGTAACCAGCTCGACTACGAAATTATCAACAGTGAGACGGTTACGTCGACAGATTTGAGTAACACAGGGCTCGTCCAGTTTGATATCGGTGATTCCATCAATGCCACCACCGCGTTCCCAGGTGTCAGTGAAACACTTGGAAATGGGGGCACCGTGCCGCGTCTGTCGACGACCATCACCAATTTGTGGGTCAACTTTACTGACGTTTACAACGGCCAGTTGCCATTTAATACGAGTGTGGTCATTGAGTCTGATAACTCCCAGGGATGTACGCTTGCGGCAGTTAATGGTGTCGCCGTTAACTCCAATGATCCTGGTGCGGACTCAGGTAGTGTCCACTCTGGTGAGGTAACGGTTGGAGGAGACGTTGATGACAGGACGTTTATCTCTCTGACAACCGGGTTCGGTGCCGGTGCGTTGACGGCCACGATCACGCCGCCATCAGGTATTGCCAGAACCTTTGGTATTACGTGTGAGCTTTAATAGCTGATTGCGTCCATCTCCTTTAGCGAGGGGATGGACGAAGCGGCACCCTCTCGGGTGACGCTGATGGCTGCGGCCTGCGTTGCCCGAACCAGGCATTCAGCAATAGCTTTTTCGTTGTAATAGTTAGCAAGAAAGTAACCTGTGAAAGTATCACCGGCGCCGGTGCTATCAACGACATTAACGGTTCTGGCGGCCTGGTTTATCCTTGCATGATCTCGCGCGAAGATTGCACCCTCGCTCCCAAGTGTCAGTAACACGCCTGTTTTTGGGTAGCGTCTGGTTAGGTAATTCAGTATTTCTTCTGGCGCCTGGTGGCCACTGAGTGCCTCGCCCTCGGTTTCGTTAATGATGAGCAATTCGAGATTGTTGATTGGCAATTCAGCAATGGCCGGGGACATTGGTGCGGCATTCAGCACGATTCGCATGTTGCGATCTATCGCCTGCGCAATCAGGTATGCCAGAGCGCTTGTTTCGTTTTGCAGCAACAGGAATTGGCCTGGCCTGGTCGTTGACAGAGCCTGGTCTATATCTTGTTCGGTGATGCGTTTGTTTGCGCCGCCATACAATACGATGGCGTTTTCCCCTGCCGGTGTCACCTGAATGTTAGCGTGACCGGTTGCCCCATCATCGACCACCAACTGACCGACATCTACCCCCTGTTTTTCCAGCAATTGCTTGAGCCAAAGGCCGTCCTTGCCAACCCTTCCGGCATGGATAACTTTTTGACCGGCCGCTGCAAGTGCGATTGACTGGTTTAAACCTTTGCCGCCGGGATGAACTGAATAGTCATCGCTGGTGAGCGTTTCGCCAGGTTTGACAAAGTGTTCAACGGCGTAGACGTGATCGATGCAGATCGATCCGAAATTGATAATGGGATATTGCACGGTGTCTGGTCTATCTGGATTTGGGTTAGGAATGTTACTATAGGCGGCTAGTAGGGTTCCTTGGAACCTGGCGTCGGGGTGTAGCTCAGCCTGGTAGAGCACTGTCTTCGGGAGGCAGGGGTCGTGAGTTCAAATCTCGCCATCCCGACCAGTAAATACAATGTTTTTCAGGAAAAAAGATCAGATTGGAAAACGAGGAATATCATAATTACTGCACAATTACTGCAAAAGGTTTCATTTGATTCGCTGACTCTATCCGAACCTCCGTACTTCACTCTTGAAGAACTTGCCGCACAATTCGCCTGTCCTATATCTCTAATCGAGTACCATATTTACGAAACTCGACAACTGAGAGCAAGCCCACCTTATTTCCAAGCTAAGGCTCTATTTCTAGCAGAGCCAGAACGTTGGTGGGCAAATACCTTTAGTTTGGAGTCTGGCGAGACAGTCGAAGAACGCGTCCCGGTTACCGAACTACCAGAATTCATCTATTTAGATGTGTACCAGTTTATCGACACTATTGAGCTAGGCGGCGAGAAGATGGCGCTTATGAATTCTCTGCCGACTCCCCAGCACACAATTAACATCCACAGTTTCATGCTGTTCGATTACACGCAAGTTTTCTTAGAGTATTTATTTGAAGGTGAATTTCCTGACTTCGGCTTTTTAGACCTGAGTCCATCAGAACTAATAGTGACTCGTGAAGAGCGAGATCGCTTCGTTTCATCTATCAATGGTGAAGTCCCACCAGCTACTAGCGATTGTCAGAAAGGTGTAGGTTGGCTCGATGCTATCTCTCAAAGTGAACTCGCAACAATCGGGGCCATGGTAAAAAAATTAGGGGAGTGTGATAGCAAGTTCTCGTTGAAAGGTGGCTCAGGTTTTGAATTCGTGGACCTTAGGCGGCTGAGACAGAAACTGATGGAAGCTGCGAAGGAGAAAGGAGCCAGCCTTCATGAACCTGACCTGATCGAGCTAATTCAGGAGTCTATCGAGGTCTATCAGGATGGATTGTCGTGAAATTACCGACTCCGGAAGCGTTCACTGTTACTGACATTGCTGGCTACCTTGGATGTGACAAAGTAGAGATTGAGAACGCCATTTACGACATTAAGTCTCTTAGATTAGCAATACGAACAGCATCTACCGAAGAGTTCTATAGCCGGCCTCTGAGCTGCCACTCCACCGAGACAGATGAGGCTTCTTGGCTCTACGAAGGGGTGAATGCTGCTGAGACATCCATCGAACCATTGCGTCGCAAGGACCTTGATGTTCTTGAGATATTCGACGAGTTGGACCCTTATGGTCTGGCCGGTGACGTAGCCGAACATCTACCTCAACATTGGGCGACGCCTGTACCAACCTATTTGTACGTTGATTTAGCATCTGCGAGTGTGGTTTATAAGGACAGACTATTACCAATAAATAGTGGCAGACCTGTTCCTGAACAAACAATTGTAACTTCGAAGTTTCAGACCTTTTTTGGTGATGAGATTGTTGTTACAGATGGGCGTCCTGTCGAAGTGCGGATTAGCGAACCACTTGTCACCGTTGAAGAGTGGAATCGTTTCGTGACGCACAATCGAACCTCTTCTGATGCGCAAAAGTCAAATCTGCATAAAAACGTACTAGGGTTGTTGTCTCTGTTTTTGATTGATGCCCTCAAAGACAGATTTCGCCTCTTAAAGAAGAGCGGGACAAAGCTGAGTGTATCCAAGCTTGCGGGGCAAATCGTAGAAAGTCCCAGAGTAACAGGGGTTGGTGAAACGAAAGTTGTAGAACATATTAAATCAGGCCTAAAGTCTATTGGCCGTTCAGATCTCCTGTAGCCACGTTTTCTCAAATGAGAATAAAAGATTCTCATCTGAGCCATCAAAATCACCAATCGCTTGATACTCCTTTTCGTCATAACAAAAGGAGACTATCAATGACAACTAAACGATTTACATCAAAGCAAGCCGCAGCCTACATTGGCTGTTCACCTACGACACTTAAGATTTCAAGATCAAAAGGCACGCTATTTGGCCAAGAAGCACCATGCTATCGAAAAATGGGACGGACAGTATTCTACGAGCTAGGCATTCTAGATGAGTGGATTGAGCGTTTCCCAACCATAGCCAATACTTCTTACGCTGCTAATCAGCCTGAAAAAGAAGGGGGTGTGCGATGAATGCCAATTCAATACATGAAACTCGCGCGATTGAAGAGAGCTACCAAGAGCACGAAAACCAAGCTGAACTTGACGCAATTATTGATCAGTTGGTTGAGGCTGGTTTTCTAGTTCCCTCCGTGGGCATTGGTGATTGTATCAACTCTTGGGAGCCATATGATTTTAAGGTGAGATTCGAGTCACTCAGTCCCATCTCGGGTTACCTGTATATCAGACAGCTCCGACGGCTGTTTAGGTCTGTGAATCTGCGTCTAAGGCGTCAGGTTGGGTTTCCCGCGAAGTCTGATACCGACGTCTCAAAGGCCCTTCAGATGATCACTGGTTATGTGATCATTCAAAGCCACAAAGACAGACCATGTGTCGAAGTTGTCTGTAATGTGAATTCCAGATATTCAGTAATTGATGCAGCTATTATCCGGGATGCGTTTCTCAATACGGGTTGTTATCAATCCGTGCATAACCCGCAACCACTCTTCGACAAATCCACTTTAGATGTGACCTATCTAACGGAAGGTGTTTGGGACACAGAATTGCTTGATCCTGACCCGTACGTATTCAGTCTGAATGGTAGGCGGCTGATGTTTGAGTGCTAGTTCAGTCCATGCCATGAAGCCCATGGCTAGTGATCTTTAACAAAGTGTAGATATGCAACTTATACCCCCGGTCTAGCGTTGATGGGATAGCTGGTCGGGGGAGAGTTGCGTGGAAGAGTGTGAATTAGGTGCACACAAACTTCAGGGTCAGTATTAAATGACTATCTTGAAGTTTGTCTGCCTGTAACTCGCGTGTATTGCAGGGTTACGCGGTATTGATCCATACATTTTTGCTGAAATGCCAAAATTGGGTGTAAAGCAGGGCATGGTGTACGCAGTCTTCATGCCTCACCTACACGCGAGGATTGAAGTAGCAAATTGACCTAAAGTGATGCTGCTGCTTCATGCATTTGCGTTGTGGATTGGATAATAACTTCCCCAAATATTTCAAAAGGTGGAGAAGTGGAGTTTTAACCCCCTATTTCTAAAACTTTTATATAGAGAAAAATAAAAAGTTATAGAAAAACACCCTCAAAACTCCACTTCTCCATCAAATGACTTTGAATGACTCTTTTTCAACGCACAGCAAGATATGCTCAGGTGTATTTATCTCGCAATAAATTGCGAATGCTCAGTTTCCGCGAGCGCATACCGGGATATTTTAGTATCATGCAGGTATGAAATACCCGCCAAAATTGAAGCTGCGTCTGGCAAAGCTGATTGTTGATGGAAAGAAAACTTCGGCTCAATTGGAGTCGGAAGAAGGGATACCCAATCAACGACTTTCAGAGTGGGCTTCACAACTCCGGAAAAAACCTGATGAAAATTTTGAGGCCAGTTCAACTGCCGCGAAAACTGTGGCTAACAAAACCCCGCTAGAGGTGCAGAAGGCGATCATTCAAACCTATTGGGATGATCAAAAGCTGACTCACGCCAAGATCAAAACTCTCCTTGCATCTAAAGGCATGGAAGTCTCTGAATCTACGATTGGATTCTATATTAGGAAGCAGAAGGCTCACATGAAGCGGCTTTCTGAAGAAGCGAAAGAGAAGGTCCCCGCTAAGCGCTCGCGGAAAACCAAAAACTAGGATTGCACCAACCATTAATACTTCCTGACGAGATACAAAAAAACCCCTCGTCGAGGAGTAAAAATGAATAACAACAATAAGATGCTGGAAGCAGCACTAACCTATGCAGGGATCGGCTGGGCAGTATTCCCTCTGAAACCGGGTGCTAAAACACCCATTACATCCCACGGCTGTAAAGACGCCACCACGGACACTCAAATCATCACGAGGTGGTGGCAACAGAATCCTGACGCCAATTTGGGACTCGCTACAGGATTCGACTCAGTCGTTGTCCTCGATGTCGATGTGAAGGGAAACAAGAACGGGAAACGTTCCCTTGCCAAGCTCATGAAAGAGCACGATGACTTGCCGACTTTAGTGGTACAAACACCAACTGGTGGTCTCCATCTCTACTTCTGGCCACAGCCTGATCATATTTATAAGAACGGTGTGGACTTTATGGATGGACTCGATTTCCGCTGTGATGGCGGCTATGTCGTTGCACCACCCAGTCAGATCGGAGGTGTCTACTATGAATGGGTTTAGTATCAACACCGAAAATATATCTGAATGCCCTGATTGGTTGGCCACATTGGTTGTAAACAAGCCAAAGAATGCTAAGAAAGTACCAGCCAAGGCTTCGACAACAACTATCCGACAATCAGCAAACGATGAGTCTCAATCTTCTGGTGCTACTAGAGCCGTTGTCAGTGAAGGATCACGTAACGATGCATTATTCAGAGATGCTTGCAGATTACGTTCAATGGATGTTCCGGAAGAGACAGCACTGCGAACCTTGATCGAACTAAACGACGGCAAGTGCGTACCACCACTTGATAGCAATGAAGTAGCGGCAATTTTCAAGAGTGCCTATTCCTACCCCAATACCCCTATCGAGCACGAAGCGACGACTGATATGGGTAATGGCCAGCGGATGGCAAGGCTATTCGGTGAGACGCTTCGTTATATCCCGCAACTAGATAAGTATATCTTGTGGAACGACAATAGGTGGGAGGTCGATGACGCGCTCCAGATTCAAATCAGAGCAGAAGAGATGGTGTACTCCATTGAAACTGAAGCCATACAAGCGGGTGAAGCCGGAAACGCTGAAATCGCCAAGGAACTTTGGGGGCATTTTAACAAGAGCCAAGCAAACGCACGTATCAATGCAGCTATCGAACGATTCAAGCCGAAAGTTGTGACACCCAAATATGAACTGGATACCGATGATTACCTGCTCGGCGTCAAAAATGGTGTGGTTGACTTAAAGACTGGGAAAGTGCGTGAAGCCCAAAAAGAAGATTTCATCACAAAGCTGGCCCGTGTAGAGCACAACCCAGTAGCAGATTGCCCCATCTGGAAGGACTTTCTACTGGACGTTATGCAGGGTGACCAAGTTATGGTGGACTACCTACAAACAGTATTTGGTTACATGTTGACAGGATCGACACGTGAACAATGCTGGTTCTTCCTGCATGGTTCTGGTGCTAACGGAAAGTCTACGCTTATCAATGTGATTGACGCATTAATGGGAGACTACGCAGACACAATTAGTTCAGAGAACCTGATGATAAAGAAGTATGGCGGTGGAGGTGCATCACCCGAGCTTGCAAAGCTGGATGGCAAACGTCTTGTTGTGGCGAATGAACTGGAAGAAAACGCACTCATGAGTGAAGTTTTGGTGAAGAAGGTTACTGGCGAAGACAAGATTGACACACGTTTCCTTTACAAGGACCCATTTTCTTATTTTCCTAAGTTTAAGTTCTTCATGGTCGGCAATCATAGACCGAATATTCGTGGGACAGATCAGGGTATGTGGCGCCGTGTAAGACTGATTGAGTTCGGTGCATATTTTGAACCAGAAGATCGTGACAAACTGTTGGATGTGAAGCTGCTGAGGGAGTTGCCCGGTATCCTGAACTGGATGATAGAAGGGTGCCTCAAATGGCAACAAGAAGGCTTGCAGACACCTCAGAAAGTTGAAGAACAGACAGACGCTTATCGTAAGCAGCAGGATGTAGTGCAGCAATGGTTAGATGAGTGCTGTGAGGTCGAAAAGGTTACGGATAAGGACTTTGAGTACGTTCAAGAACTCTTCGACTCTTACAAAGCTTGGGCTGAGCGTAACAACGAATGGCCAATGAAGAAGCGTCAATTCACAGAGAAGTTGAAAGAGAAGAACTTCGAGTTTGGTAATCGTAGCCGTGGTCGTATCTTTAAGAAAATTAAGCTAGGCAGGGTGTTTATCTCAGATGATGACGAGATTGAAGAATCTACTGTTAAGCGAGACCATTTGCTGGAGGGTTTGCAGTGCGATTAGGTTCTGCAACCACATTGCGATGTTTGATAGGTTAAAGGAAGTTGTTTGAATCGTTAAAAAAGGCTTCACAGCGAGATTTAGTCATCCAGAATCAAGAATTACCGTATAAAATTGGTGTTACCGAATCTGTTATCACCCTTTATCTTACGAGATAACGTCATGTGGATATGGTCGTCATATTAAGGCTGGACTACCACCCAGATGCGTTAGTTGTTTGATAGGAATAGCGAAGTGTGGAACTTTTCCGTCATAGGGTAAAAAGTGTTCGTCCATACATCCTGTCGGTCTACCTCTTTATTTTAGAGATCAATTCAACCAACTCCGAAAACTTTTGATGTTGCTCTCCCCGGTCACCCGTTTCGATGGCCGCCTCAACACACGTAGCCGCATGATCGTTAAGTATGGCGTCCTCAACCTTCGCAAGAGCAGCTTTGACAGCTTGTAACTGCGTTAACACATCTATGCAATATCGTTCTTCTTCAATCATGCGATCAATGCCGCGAACCTGCCCCTCTATGCGACGGAGCCTTTGTCTAATAGCAGATTTTTCTTCGCGCAAGATTTGACCTATACCCTAGGGGGGTATAGCATTATAGTGTCATGAAAGCGTTTGTATCAACAATTCTCAGTGTTTGCTTGCTTGTAGCAGGTGTAACCTGTGCATGTGATTCGCAGGCGATGCCGATGGAGCATGGCGATACCGACCACGGTGCCATGCATCAAATGGATCAGGCAATGCCTTGTGATCATTCAGATTGCGGCAATGGTTGCCTTGCGACAGGAGCGTTCAGTAAGACTGAATTCACGCCTAAATCAGTCCAATTTGTTGATCTCGATGACGCGGCTAACAATTCGATACTTACGTCCTTTGATAAAAAACCCTTAAGCGCAACAGAAACTGGTCCACCGTATTATTCAGCCGCTCTACCATCCACACCTGTAACCCGGCGCGACCTGCTGCTGGAATAAATCTGCTTCCCGTTTAAGAGCAGCAATGCTCGATTGTGTCTCTCAGACACAAAAACGTCGTTAAACAATACCCTTAACTTGATGAGGGAAGCAGATGAGATTTCTCACTACTCAATTTTTTTATCAATCGTTGATTGTTGTCAGCATTGTGCTGACTGCACCCTCACGAATATATGCGTCGGAACTCTTGAGCGAAACAGAATCGCTCAATATTGGCCGCGCAGTCCAAATTGCCCTTGAGGCCAACTCTAGGCTCCTAACGCTTAACGCGGAGGCGGAAGCAATGGCATTTGCACCTTCGCAGGTGGGGGCACTCCCGGACCCGATGCTCTCTTTTAATGCGATGAATCTGCCGACAGATACGTTCGATCTGGATCAAGAGCCGATGACGCAGCTACAACTAATGCTGTCTCAAAAATTCCCTTTCCCGGGAAAGCGTCAACTACGACGGGAAGTAGCGGAAACAATGGTTGGTGTCGCCCAGAAGCAAACTGACGAATACAGAGATGTGCTTACTGGCAAAGTACGTGAAGCGTGGTGGCGCCTGTTCTCTGTTGATCGAAGTTTGCAAATAGTGGATAGCAACAAACGACTACTCAGGGACTTCGTTGAAATTGCAAAGACAAAATACGCTGTTGGTAAAGGTCTCCAGCAGGATGTTCTTTTGGCAGAGCTTGAGCTATCGAGGCTGACTAACCGCGAACTTCAATTAGCTGGGAATCGGCGTCGCATTCAAGCAATGCTTAACGGATTGCTTAATCGGGTTCCAGATCATCCCATCACCCTACCCGAAGAGCCGCCAAGTGAGACGCTTCCAATGCTTGAGTCTGTCACCAGCTTGACACAATTTGCCGTCGAACGTCGTGATTTGATTCAAGCCATTGAGCTTAAGCTTGAGGCAGCGGACAAAACGGTCGAATTAGCAGAGAAAGATCGTTGGCCTGACTTTCAGGTGGGTGTTGGCTATGCAGATCGACAAGGCAGTGACCCTATTAGAGGAAGTCGTTCGGATTTCCTTAGCCTGATGTTCAGCATCAATTTGCCACTGTATTCAGGGCAAAAACAAGACAAGGCACTACAGCAACGAATACATGAACGTGAGTATGAGCGTTATCGCTTGTCCGACACCGTACGAATCATCGAAACAGAAATAGGAGTGCAAGCTGCCGAGTACTCAGCCGCCCGAGAGCAGGCATTGCACTTGAAGAATGAAATTATTCCACAGGCTGAACAAACCGTCTCGGCGATGCTGGCTGGCTACGAAGTTAACAAGGTCGATTTTCTCAACGTCGTGAATGGGCAAATCATGCTCTATAACGCGTCTATTGATTACTGGAATGCAATGGCAAGTGCCAAACAGGCACTGGCAAGGCTGGCAGCAGGTGTTGGCAAGGAGTCTATCTATGAATAACAGAACGTTAGTTGCGGTCTTACTAATTACAACATTGATTACAGGCGCTGTTGGTTACTGGCTTGGAAGCAGTGCGGTTGCTACCAACATGGTGATGCCTGAAGCAGGTGGTGAGAAAGCACCACTTTTTTACCGAAATCCTATGAACCCGGCAATTACATCCCCTGTACCAGCTAAGGACGAGATGGGAATGGATTACATCCCTGTTTATGCGGACAGTGACGCGAGTTCATCCGTAGCCGGTACGGTTTTGATTGACCCCGTAACTACCCAGACGATTGGCGTCAGAACCACAAAGGTTGCTCAAAAGTCACTGGCGAAAACTATCTATACGTTGGGTCGAATTGACTATGACGAAACCTCTATTACTCGACTTCATCCAAAAACTGAGGGCTGGATTGAACAAATGCGAGTAGAGACTACGGGTCAATCACTTGAGCATGATGACATTCTATTGAGCATCTATTCACCTCAATTGGTTTCGGCACAAGAGGAGTATTTGCTGGCACTTAGTGGAACTTCCTCATCATCTGCCTCCGGTCAGCTTGCACAAACAGCTTTAAGGAGACTTGAGCTACTCGATGTACCTAATCATCAAATTGAGGAGCTAAAGCAGAAACGTGAAGTAAAGAAGTACCTGCATATTCATTCTCCAGCCTCTGGAACCGTCATTAATGTTGGTGCCCGTGAGGGGCAATATGTAACGCCAAAGACCGAACTTTATTTTATCGCTGACCTCGCAAAAGTCTGGGTCTTCGTTGATGTTTTTGAAGATGAGTTGGCTTGGGTAAAAGAAGGTGATGAGGCTGTGATGTCAGTTAGGGGAGTACCGGGAAAGACATTCTCTGGTCAGTTAACTTACATCTACCCTTACGCTGACAGAAAGACCCGGACAATAAAAGCTCGTCTTGAGTTTGATAACCCAGACCTAGTACTCAAACCTGACATGTATGCAGAAATCGAGATTGCTGCTGGAAGAAGGGAGTCTGCCACTGCGGTCCCCTCAGAAGCTGTCATCCGATCAGGAACTCGCGAGAAGGTCTTCGTTCAAGTGGGTGAAGGCAAATTCGAACCACGAGAGGTTGTACTTGGACTTGCCAGCAAAGGTTGGGTTGAGATTCTGGAAGGTGTGCAGGAAGGCGAGTCGGTAGTGACATCTGCTCAGTTCCTGATCGACTCGGAATCAAAGTTGAGAGAAGCGGTTGCCAAAATGTCTGCTGGAACTTCCCAGATGGATCACAGCGGCCATGTGATGGATCACAGTGAGCATGAGATGAGCCACGGTGATCAAGAGATGCCTGAGATGGATCACACGGATCATGAAATGTCTGAGATGGATCACACGGCTCACGAGATGGAGCTTGATCGTTCCGGAATGAATCATCAGCCAGATGGTACTGATCACCGTGGTCATGAGATGAGCGGTGAGACCGATAATCATGAGGGGCATCATCATGATTAACGCCATCATCCGAGCGGCTCTCGACAACCGGTTTTTAGTTTGGGTTAGTGCGGTGTTTCTGGTTGTTGTGGGGTTATGGGCAACGCGGACCACGCCTTTAGACGCTATCCCTGATTTGTCTGATGCACAGGTCATCGTGTTCACTGAATACGCAGGACAAGCGCCTCAGGTTGTCGAAGATCAGGTCACCTATCCTTTGACAACAGCGATGTTGGCCGTACCTAAGGCCAAGGATGTTCGTGGTTTTTCATTTTTTGGTTTGTCTTTCGTTTACATCGTTTTTGAGGATGGCACTGACCTCTATTGGGCCAGAGCCCGAGTCTTGGAATACCTGAACTACGTCAGTGGACGCCTACCGAATAATGTGACGCCGACACTGGGACCAGATGCAACTGGTGTTGGTTGGGTCTTTGAGTATGCGCTGGTTGATAAATCAGGGCGTCATGATCTTGCTGAACTTAGATCAATTCAGGATTGGTACTTACGCTATCCGCTTCAAACCGTCGAAGGTGTGGCTGAGGTTGCGTCAATAGGGGGGCACGTCAAGCAGTACCAAGTGGAGATAGACCCGAATGCACTGGCGGCCTACGGCATTCCTATCTCGGTTGTAAGCCATGCCATCATGCGCTCCAACAATGATGTTGGGGGACGATTGATTGAAATGGCTGAAACTGAATACATGGTTCGGGGCCTCGGATACATTCAATCAGTTTCAGATATTGAACAGATTGCAATCAAGGCTGATGAAAAAGGCACACCCATCCGGCTAAAGGATATTGCTCATGTCCAAATTGGTCCTGAATTAAGACGCGGTATAGCCGAGCTAAACGGTGAAGGAGAAGTTGCTGGTGGCGTGGTCATCATGCGGTATGGCGAGAATGCGCTGGCAACCATTGAAGGCGTTAGGCAAAAACTTGCGGACCTAGCATCAGGATTACCGGAAGGTGTTGAGGTCGTTCCTGTTTATGATCGCAGTGATTTGATAAATCGTGCAGTGGCGAACCTTACCAACACGCTGATTATTGAATTTGTTCTTGTGTCCTTGATCTGCGGAGCATTTCTTCTGCACTTCCGCTCATCGCTGGTTGTTATTGTCAGTTTACCGCTTGGCATTTTGTTGGCCTTTATCGCCATGAGACTGCAAGGAATCAATGCCAACATCATGTCCCTAGGTGGCATCGCGATTGCGATTGGTGCAATGGTTGATGGACCGATTGTGCTTGTTGAAAATGCCCACAAGCATCTTGCTCTTGCCCGATCACGTTTTGGCGATGAGCTGGATTCCAGTCAGCGATGGGCGGCAATACGTACAGCCTCGCTGGAGGTTGGGCCTGCATTGTTTTTCTCTTTGTTGGTAATCGTCGTTTCCTACTTCGCCATATTCACACTTGAAGCTCAGGAAGGTCGATTGTTTAAGCCTTTGGCGTTTACCAGTTCGTATGCAATGGCAGCAGCAGCAATTTTAGCGATCACCTTTGTGCCAGTGCTGGCCGGTGTTTTTATCCGCGGCAATATTGTCTCCGAAGAGAGGAACCCTCTCACAAGGATACTGCATCGACTTCATGCTCCTGCTCTCAAGTTAACTTTGTCGGCTAGGTGGTTGGTTGTGGGTGTAGCCGCATTGCTTCTGGCTGCAACGGCAATTCCAGTTTCGAAGCTCGGAAGTGAATTTATGCCGCCCTTAGATGAGGGGGATATTCTGTATATGCCAACTACCTTCCCGGGCATCTCGATTACGAAAGCGCGAGAGTTGTTGCAGCAAACTGACAAAATCATCGCAACCTTCCCGGAGGTTGAATCTGTTTTTGGAAAAGTAGGTCGTGCACAGACGGCAACGGACCCTGCTCCGCTTTCAATGCTTGAGACAATTGCCCGACTCAAACCTAAAGCTGAGTGGCCTGATCCCACCAAGACGACGCAGGAATTGATGCAAGAAATGGATCAGGCAATCAAGTTTCCGGGAGTGGCCAATGCGTGGACGATGCCGATCAAAACGCGCATAGACATGCTATCAACGGGAATAAAGACACCCGTTGGTATCAAAGTTAGCGGTCCTGACCTCGTCGTACTGCAAAGTGTGGCAGAAGAGATTGAGCAGGCGATGAAGACAATGCCAGAGACTCTATCTGCATTCGGAGACAGGGCTGCTGGAGGCTACTTCCTAGATTTTGACATCAAGCGCGAAGAGCTTGCGAGATTCGGTCTCAAAGTGGGCGACGTTCAGGATGTCATCATGACCGCCATTGGTGGCATGAAAATCACCGAGACGGTAGAGGGCTTGGAGCGTTATCCAATAAATCTACGCTATCCACGGGAGTTAAGGGACGATCCAGACAGATTGGCGAGAGTGCTGATTCCAACACCTTCAGGAGCACAGATTCCAATTTCGCAGGTAGCAGATATCGTACTTCGTCGTGGTGCGCCCGTGATTAAAAGTGAAGATGCTCGACCCAATGCTTGGGTTTATGTTGATCTGAATACTTCCGACGTAGGTGGGTTTGTTGCCAAAGCAAGACAAGTTGTTGATGAAATGGTCGAGTTGCCTCCCGGATATACGCTCGTATGGTCGGGTCAATTTGAATATATGGAAAGAGCCAGTGAGAGGCTTCGATTGGTGATTCCATTGACCTTGTTGCTTATTTACATGTTGTTGTACTTCAACTTCAGAAACATTGCTGCACCGATGCTGGTAATGCTCTCAGTACCCTTCGCGCTTGTGGGTGGGTTCTGGTTCGTTTACTGGCTGGGCTACAACCTTTCTGTTGCGGTTGCGGTGGGATTCATTGCATTAGCAGGAGTCGCAATCGAAACCGGCGTATTAGTGCTCACATTCATCGAGGAGGAAGTTAAACGGCTACGGTCAGAGAAAGCTGAAGAGCAAGGCGATGCATCCAGAACGCTCTCTGTGGAGGAGATTCAAGATGCCGTAAGGGATGGGACGTCTCAACGAGTTCGGCCGGTTGTCATGACCGCTACCTCAACAATCGTAGGATTGCTGCCAATCATGTTTATCAACGGTACAGGGGCTGATGTTATGCAGAGAATCGCAGCGCCAATGATAGGCGGCATGTTAACCACGACGGTATTGACGCTATTGGTGCTACCGGCCATTTACAGTCTGGTTGTTCAACACTCAGAGAAGACACGAAGTTAAAGGAGTCTTAAAAAGATAACGCAGAGAGGCAATCATGTTTGCAACTACCTTGGCCAACAAAGCCGGAGTTTCACCGGACACGGTGAGATATTACACGCGAATTGAAATGCTCAAGCCGGATCGCAATCCTGATAACGGATATCGAGTTTATAAGAAAGCAGATGTTCGTCGTCTCCGGTTCATCTTGGCCGCCCGAAGCTTGGGCTTCACACTCAAAGACATAAAGGGGATTTTTTCGGATGCAGAACAAGGCGAATCCCCATGTCCGAGAGTACGTTCAGTGTTAGAACTGCGAATGGCAGATGCAGAAAGAAGGCTGCGGGAGCTAAATGAGTTACATGCCAAGATGGAAGCAGCATTAGCGTCGTGGAGTCATCTTCCTGATTCTCACCCCACGGGTGATTCTGTATGCACATTGATTGAGTCAATCAATGCTTGACCTGTGAGTTGCTCACACCTTCTACACTTTGTGTTATCGGTGGAATGAGATGATCACAATGAGAGAAGATACGGTTACTAGCGACGTGCATGAACACGCCTCCTGTCATGGAGCAGAGCACGGCCCCCACCCAGCAAAGAAGCCAGATTGGCTGTTATGGGTGTCTAGTGCGTCGGTTTTGATGCTCTACTTACTGTTCACGCTGGCTCCGGAATTCGCTCATTCCATAGAGTGGCTGGGCGTTTTGACACACTCCGTTTTTGAGCTTGTGAACACTGTCTGGTGGGGCGTTTTGATTGGCATAGTGATGATCGCGGCACTCGGGCGTATCCCGCGAGAATTTGTTATGAGTGCTCTTGGGACAAAAAAAGGCACACGTGGAATTGTACGTGCAACGCTTGCTGGGGTGCTGCTGGATTTGTGTAGTCACGGTATCTTGATGGTGGGTGCGAAACTCTATGAGCGAGGCGCAAGCGCGGGACAGGTCATCGCCTTTTTAGTTTCAAGTCCTTGGAACTCTTTTTCTTTGACGCTCATTCTCATTGCGCTGATTGGTTTTCCTTGGACCATTGCGTTCATTGTTTTGTCAATGTTGATTGCTGTGATAACTGGGGTTGTCTTCGACCGACTCGTCGCAATGTCAGTGCTGCCGCAAAACAAAGCACAATTCGACTTGCCGGAGGACTTCAAATTCTGGCCTGAAGCGAAACAAGGTTTATCTGATCTTGATGTCAATTCAGCGTACATCTGGCAAATGACGGTTGATGGTGTCAAAGATTCTAGAATGGTCGTTCGCTGGATTTTGTTTGGCGTTCTTCTCGCCAGCGTGGTGAGGGCATTTGTCTCGCCTGATCAATTCGAAGCCTACTTTGGCCCCACGTTACTAGGGCTGGGAGTCACGATAGTCGTTGCGACAGTGTTGGAGGTTTGTTCCGAAGGTTCGACACCGATTGCCGCTGACATTCTTTCAAGAGCGGGTGCACCGGGAAACAGTTTTGCATTTCTGATGGGCGGTGTCGCAACTGACTACACAGAGATAATGATACTGCGAGATACCACTAAGTCGTGGCGCATAGCTTTGTTTCTGCCGCTTATCACGCTACCTCAGATCATTTTACTGGGATGGCTTATCAACATGAGCTTTGTTTAGAACTTGGAGGATTTATGAAGCTAAAAAGCGTGAGATTTGCTTGTGCATGCGCCATGGCGTTTGCCGCAATGTGGATTGTTTGTTCGGCTCTTGTCTGGATATCACCGTCTTCAATGTCAGAGGTTAGCTCTCATATGTTGCATCTTGATACGGGGCATTTCAGTTTCACCCTTACTTTAGCGGGGTTCATGAAGGGCTTGATAAGTTGGAGCCTACTAGCTGCCGTCTCAGGATTGCTCACTGCTGAATTCTACAATCTATTACTTAGAAGGCATTCTTAGCAAACTGGCTCAGCATTCGGGTGTCGGTCTCGCGGTAATCATCTCGTGAGCTAAAGGTTTCCAGTACGTTGAATCGCAGACGAGAACGAGAGGACAACCTCTTTAGATAACTGATGGTAGGCTGAGACACACGGAGAATCCGGTGGAGTTGGGTTACATTCCACCGTTGATACAAAAAGGTATGCTATGAAATTATTGCTCATCACTGCTTTAGTTCTACTGGGCTGCAATTCGGTTTATGCCTCAGAGGATTCAATGAAGAAAGTAACGATTGGTGTTCAGGGAATGATGAAAAGTAAATCCGGCATTACCTGAATGAGCTGACCCAATGCGGTCGAAGCGGCTCTGTCAGAGTTGCATGGTGTAAGTTCAGTAGATGTAGACATTGAGCAGGATCGCTTCACGGTAACCTATGACGAAAGCGAAGTTCAGACGGCCACAATGTTCACAGCTATTAAATCTCTCGGTTACACGTCCACGGTGGCTGAAAGTTTAGTCAATCTAAAAACCGCTACTAAGAAGGTGGCCATTCCAAAGAAAGTACAAGAACTTCTAGATCAGAACTTACCGATTTTTCTGTATTTTGGCGCTAGATGGTGTGGGGCATGTAAACTTATGGAGAGAACAACTTTTGCAGATGAGCGAGTAGACGATATGTTGTCTATATTCGCGAACCTCAAAATTGACATAGATGATGATGTAAATATTGCGGAGAACTTTTCGATTTCAGCCGTTCCCACGGTCCTGCTTCTTTCACCAATTGGTGAGGAGTTACACCGCCATGTTGGCCCTCTATCACCAGAAGAGATGGTACTGCTTCTTGAAGAATATGGAAGGGAGTAGCGTTTAATCGAGTTGATTCTCGCTGAAGTGCAGGCAACCAAACGACGTTTGGGTTTCTTGTGCAATGACAATCGAAGCTCGAGAGTTCCCAGCTCTCAAACTAGATTAACCATTATTCAAACAGCATTAGACTCAAGTTCATGGGTCAATACACCAACCCGACAACGGCCATCCTCTCGGTGCTCCAATCTCTTTTGGAAGCGAGCTAAATCTGAAGCAAATAGGTCCTTGTGATCCGATAATGCAACGATAAAACCTAAAAGATCGCGCAGTGACTCCGTGTTTCCTGAAAGCCTGTGATAAACCCATCTCCCCTCTTTTTCTGAATCCAACAACCCTGCTTGTCGCAAAATCTTGAGATGTCTAGAGAGCTTGTACTGCGGTTCAAGAAGGCTATCAACGAGTTCACACAGACATGCTTCTTCGTTCGTAACTGCCATGAGTCGAACTATGCGAAGGCGGGTTGAGTCGCTTAGGGCTTGGAATACGTCTTCGATTGGAATCTTTACAACATGCATAATTGCATTATCATGCAAGTATGTAATCATAGCAAGCCTAGCTTGGCTTCAGATTCTGCAAATGACCTGCTCGTGACTAGAGATGGGTGGAGAAACCAATGGAACAGCAAGGAACCGACTACATTCCAGCGTTACGATTTCGGTGGCTAACGAATTTTTACGATCCTGTCGTCTCACTCACAACAAGAGAGAGCAAATTCAAGTCGCTTCTGATTACGTTTGCAGACATTCAGAATGGAGAAGCGGTTCTCGACATCGGCTGCGGCACGGGTACGCTTGCGCTAGAGGTTAAAAACAGAGCGCCAGCCGCTACAGTCTGCGGAATAGATGGAGACCCCGAGATACTCGAGATCGCCAAGCGAAAAGCTCTATTATTAAATACTGAAATCACCTTCCAATTAGCATTGTCTTACGAGTTGCCTTATGAAGATGAATTGTTTGACTGCTGCTTATCGACTCTCTTTTTCCATCATCTGACTCTGGAAAATAAGAAACAAACTCTTTTAGAGATGCGTCGCGTGTTAAAGATTGGAGGCAGATGTTTTGTGGCTGATTGGGGAAAGCCGACTAACACATTGATGCGTTTTCTCTTTTTTCAGATTCAGATACTCGATGGTTTTGAAACTACTCAACATAACGTAGAGGGCTTGCTACCAACAATAATGGCATCAAGTGGATTTACAAACATACAGGTGATGGAAGAAGTGCCAACAATGTTTGGAACAATGACTTTGTACAGTATGAGGAAAGAGGCTTGAATCTGATAAATATGTCTAGTGTAAAGCCAAAATTCTGCTGGATTCTGGAAGCGTTATTCCCGTCTACAGCTCTCGAAAAACTACTCGCACAGATTCGTTTGCGCCTGTTCGTTGCGTTTTGTCTGGTCGTCTTTTCTCATATCGCGCTATCAACGGAGAATCAGCGTCTGCTTCTACTCACCGAATACATTTCTGTGGATTATCCGGAAGCGGTCCAAGATGGCGTGATTATTAATGAAGCCGAGTACCAAGAAATGGTCGAATTCTCGAATCAGGTTAATGTGCTCATTTCTGCTCTTCCCGAAAACAATGGAAAACCCCTACTGCTCGATGACAGCAATTCTTTGAAGTTAGCGATTCTTGGAAAAAAAGAACCTAAAGCGATTCGTGCGCTCACAACTCGACTGGTTGAAAATCTGATCGACTTTTACGACATATTGAGCCTTCCAATAACTCCTCCCAATCTAGATAGAGCAGAGACACTCTATGTTGAAAACTGTACTTCGTGTCATGGACAAGGTGGCATGGGCGCGGGACCGGCAAGCAGAGGGCTTGACCCGCAACCAACAAATTTTAGCGATAAGAATCGAGCCCTTGATCGCTCCATTTCAGGGCTCTTCAACGCTATTACCGTTGGTGTGGATGGCACCTCAATGTTTAGCTTTTCCCATCTCTCGACAGCAGATCGATGGTCTCTAGCGTTTTATGTGAGCAATTTTTCTTCAAAATTGGAAAGGGACAAAATTGAACCTCGCAACATTGCCACCATCCGGGACCTTGTGAGCATAACCCCTCGCAATGCAAGAGCAGAATGGGGGGCTGATGGCGTGAACGAACTAGTCTGGCTTCGACAAAACCCGAATTCACTATTTGCCGAGAAACCTAACCCGATCCTACATGCCGACAGGCAGCTTGCTGCGGCATTGGATGCGTATAGAAGCGGCAACATCGATCATGCGTACCAATTGGCCCTAAATGGATACCTCGAAGGATACGAACTCATCGAAGCAACACTGGCTACACGAGATCAGACCCTAGCAGCTGAAATTGAACGCGACATGCTTGCGTTACGCGCTGATCTTACAGCCGGTTCTCCAGTTGAAAAGATAGAGGCAAAAATTGGCTCTCTTCGTGAAAAACTTCAGGCCGCCCAACAGTTGATCGATAATCGAAGCCTTTCATTTGCAACTGCCTTTGTCAGCGCCCTTGTCATTTTGTTGCGAGAGGGGCTAGAGGCAATTCTTATTGTTCTGGCTTTAGTGATGTTTGTAAGGAAGTCTGATGGTTCAAGGGGTGTTGTTCACATTCATCTCGGTTGGATTAGCGCGCTTCTAGCAGGTGTAGCAACTTGGTGGATATCCTCATCAATGCTCAAAATCAGTGGTGCATCACGAGAGCTCACCGAAGGCTTCGCAGCACTTTCCGCCAGCGCAATACTGCTGTATGTCGGATTTTGGATGCACAACAAATCCAGTGCCGGGAACTGGCAATTATACTTAAAGACTCACGCAGAAAGAGTCGTTTCATCTGGCGCACTTTGGGGTATGGGTGGGCTCGCCTTTGTAGCCGTTTATAGAGAGGTATTCGAAACGGTCCTGTTCTATCAAGCCCTATGGTTACAAGTCACGCAGGAAGTTAAACCCGCGGTTGTCTATGGTTTTGCTGCTGGTTGTCTTGTGTTGGTATCTGTGGGTTTTGCCATGGTGAAGTATGCGAAGAAGTTGCCTATAACGGAGTTCTTTCGACTGTCAGCAATACTTATGTTTATTTTGGCGTTCATACTAGCAGGTAAAGGTATGATCGCTCTGGTGGAGGCAGGTGTATTGGATTCCCATCCAGTGCCCTTCTTACGGGTAGACGCACTAGGCATTCATCCATATCTAGAGAGTTTAGTCGTCCAACTTTTGATACTGATAATAGGTTTGGTGTATTGGCTAAGGACGAGATCGAGGACGACTGAGGCCATCAACGTCGAATCGAGTTGATTCTCGGCAACGTGCAGGTAAATAGATGATGCAGCTCACAAAGACGAAATTTCGATTATCAAAGATGGACTGTGCCTCTGAAGAAGGCATGGTTAGGATGGCATTAGACGAAAACACAGCTATCAAGCAGCTTCAGTTCGATCTTGGCAACCGAGAACTTGACGTAATTCATGACAATTCTTCTGAAGAGGTCCTCAACAAGCTAGACACTCTGAATCTAGGTGCCTCTATTCTCTCGATGGAAGATGCATCGGATGAAGAAATAGATGCTTCAGCCGACAGGGCGCAAGAGTCAGGGGACCTCAAGTTACTACTCGCCATCAATGCCACGATGTTCTTGGTGGAATTTGCAACCGGGATATACGCCGAATCCACTGGGTTGATTGCTGATTCTTTGGATATGTTGGCCGATGCAAGCGTCTATGGACTGTCTTTTCTCGTCGTCTATCGTTCCCGGAAAGAGCAACAAAGCATTGCACGAGTATCAGGTTGGTTACAGGCACTGTTGGCCGTCGGCGTCTTGCTAGAGGTTGGTCGAAGGTTTCTATACGGCAGTGAGCCAGAATCGTTCCTTATGATCGCTATGGGAGTTGTAGCACTGATAGCCAACATTGTGTGCCTACTCGTCATATTCAAACACCGTGAAGGTGGTGCTCACATGAAGGCAAGCTGGATATTCTCTGCCAATGATGTAATCGCAAATGCGGGAGTGATTCTTGCAGGTGCGCTTGTCACCGCTACTGCTTCAAACCTCCCTGACTTGATCATTGGGACAATTATCGGGCTGATCGTGTTAAACGGAGCCCGTCGTATTCTTGCGATTGCGAAAGCCGATTAGCGACGGCCTTAGGCTTCGCCTACGTGAATTAGAGCATCTCCGACGATGTGTGCAACGTGTTTGTCCGCTAACTCATACATCCGACTTTTTCCTTCGACATTGGATTTGACGAGATGAGTGCGTTTCAGAATAGCCAACTGATGTGACATTGAGCTTTGCTCTATCTTCAGTATCTCAGATAAGTTACCGACGGAGAGCGTGCCGTGATCGCGTAACTCAAGAAGAATCCGTAAGCGGACTGGGTGCGCTAAAGCTGCGAACAACTCGACACCTTTCTTAACGACTGTCTCTGAAAATGATGTCTTATTCTGTTTACTCATCAAGATTAGTCCTAAGACGTCCTAGTCCGGGAATAATCCGCCCGGTACGTTGTGCCCATCGAGTAAATTCAGAACCATGTTGTCGTCGCATATGGGCCTCTTCCAATCTTGCTTGAAGGGATATCAGTAGAAAGCCGGGTAAAATGATGCTCAAAGTCCATGCTGTCGGGGCGACCAGTAGAACACCTAGTAAACAAATCACGATACCAGTATAAATTGGATGCCGTACTACCCCGTATAGTCCCCTTGGTGCACAAATCTGTGGGCTCATCATCAATACCAATCCTCCACGAAGCACCCATCTGAGCTTGTGCCACAATCACGACCAGCATACCTAGTATTCCAAGAATCACGCCAAAAGGTTTGGTCTGATCAACCGCCAAAAAAGGTGAAAGCGCCTCAATCCCAACTTTGGCAACAACCAGAGCCAGACCAAAAAGTCCTAAGAGCATGATAGATGTGGCAACTCGGACGATGTTTTCAACTTCGTCAGAATTTTCGCGAATAACAATACCCCAAACACCGGTGGTTAGCCTAAGACGTGCAAGAGGCAGGAAGACAACGAGTATGAGGAAGCAAGAAGTAAGAAATATTAGTGTGTAGTTCATTTGGCTTGTATGAAGTAATTGACATATGAATAATATTTCATATTATGAGACTCACGTCAACATGCGCTGGTACGATGAACTGCGCAATAGACGCAAGAAATTGAGCAAACTACTAATCTACGAAGGACTCGTATAACATCGTGAACATGTCGCTGATTCTTCCACGCATTCTGATCTTATCGCTAATTTTGGTGAGCTTAGAGGCTATGTCTGATTTGGACATCGGTGATTTGTTACACAATGATGACCAAAGCCACCTGAAGGAGTTTGGTCACGGCCTCTCCTCCCATGGCGGAGAATTATCAGATGAGGAGTTGGATGGCGAACATTGCCAGCATTGCTGTCACGGGCACTGTGCGGCAACGCCTACCGTAACTGAACTCTCAACTGATCGTCATTTGGATAACCAAGTGTCCCGTTATGCTGGCCGACATGTCTCTCAAGTCTTAGTTCCTCCGACACCACCGCCCAACGTCTAACCTCAATTTCTTAACGTCCTGATCTGTCAGGTGCTTTTTCGCGCCTAACGTTCAGGGAACGATTCCAGTTTTAAGAGAGAGAGGTCGCTCATGGCGAATCCTAAGTTCTATCCAATGTTGGTTGTGCTGTTAACACTTGTCACTGCACTACAGCCCAGTTTCTCCCATGGAGATGATGGCACACCATCTTTAAATCAATTTGTATCAACACTGGTTGCAAGTCACCCAGATGTAATAGCTTCCTTTCAAGCTCTCAAGGCCACAGAAGCGGAGGCACTAGCTGCCGGACGCCCTTTGTACAACCCGGAGTTGAGCTTTGAAGCAGAAAACGCTGAGGAACAGACCAGAACCGTGGGTCTCAGCCAGACACTCGATTGGACTCGCAAGAGCAAGTCTCAAAGGTCAATGGCGGATGCTGAGCAAGCGATTGCTGAAGCAACATACAAGCTGACGAGATGGGAGGTTATAACAGACCTGTTGGGTCTTTTGGCTGCGTTCGACCTCGGGACCGAACGTGAACGGCTTGCAAATGACCGAGCATCGTTAATGGACGATTTTTCTGTCATCGCCAAAAAGAGGTTTAGCGTCGGAGACCTTACCAGCGTTGAGATGAACCTTGCGCATTTGGCTGTAACAGAAGCGAAAATGCAAAGGGCGAATGCTGTCGTTAGTCTCTCGGATGCTCGTCAACAAGTCTTAAGCTTTTTTCCTCCATCCACAGTCGGTTGGCCAAAACTGGCTCAATCCTTTCCTACCCCACCTAGTGGCAGCGATGCCTACGATGTCAGCGAGTTACCTGAAAACGTTGTTGCAAGGCTGGCGGTTCGTCGAGCTGAGGAAGAAGTTCAACTCAGGGAAAAAGAACGAAAGCCTGATCCGACGCTTGGATTAGTTGGAGGTAAAGAAGGTGATGAGGATTTAGTGGCGCTGTCGTTTTCCTTGCCAATACATGTTCGCAACAATTTCAGGGCTGAAGTTTCCGCTGCGTTGGCGAGAAGCGAGGAGTCCAAACAACGCAGAGACGGGATTCATCGTCAGACGACAGCAAGGGTACGTAGTGCAATAACCCGGTATCAGATTTCGTATGAAGCATGGACCGAATGGGAAGATGTTGGTCTCAAAAGCCTTGGTGAGCAGCGTTCTGAGCTTAACAAGCTCTGGGAGTCGGGAGAGTTAAGTGCAACTGAATATCTTGTACAACTCCGCCAGACATTGGACGTGCAAGAGACTGCAATAGAACTTCGACTCGATTTGTGGGATTCGTGGTTTGAATGGCTTCGTGCGTCTGGGCGGGTTGAATCTTGGCTCCAAGGAGAATCCTAATGCGGCTCGATCTAACAAATAAAGGAAGTAATGAAATGTGGAACTTAGCAGTGATGGTGGGAGCTATATTGATTTTGACAATTAGTCTCCCGGCATTTTCCAGTGAAGATGAACATGGCCATGAAGAAGAGGAAGGCTCCGCGATAGAGTTAAGCGCAGAGCAACAAATTGAGGCAAAGATTGTTGTTGATCAAGTAAAGGAAAGAAAGCTTTCGGAGAGCGTTCGGCTCCCCGGCGAAGTCATCGCCAATGCCTATCGCTCTTCTAGTGTAACGCCTCGCATCCCTGCACAAATCGTGTCCCGTCACGTAAAGCTTGGTGATGAAGTGGCGAAGCTACAACGCTTGGTGACGCTATCAAGTGTGGTAATGGCGGAAGCTCAAGGTGAGCTAATCGTTGCAGAGAAAGAATGGCAGCGTGTGACTAAGCTCGGCGAACAGACGGTTGGAGAGAAACGTTACACACAAGCGCAAGTTGACCGCCAGCAATCCCTAGCGAAGGTTATTGCATACGGTATGAGTACTGAACAAGCCACTGCCCTACTCAAGCAAGGGGATGCAAGTTTGGCAACGGGTGAGTTTGATCTGCTCTCTTCTCAAAATGGCACTGTTTTATCAGATGACTTCGTGTTGGGAGAGTTTATCCACCCCGGTAGAGCCCTGTTAGAAATCACTGATGAGTCATCAAAATGGGTAAACGCTCAAGCAGTTCCTTCACTATTGCCGCACGTGGAGTCTGGTACACCTGCGCGAATTGACGTGGGTGGACGATCACTTATAGGAAAGGTGATTCAACTACACCACCGGCTTAACGAAGAAACCAGAACTCAGGCTATCCGCATTGAAGTAGACAACGCTGGCGATTTGATCCACGCCGGACAGTTTGTTGAGGTTGAGATTTCTGTTGGAGAAGGTAACGCCGTCATGGCGGTGCCTAATACAGCGGTCACCATAATCGGAGGCCAACCGAACGTGTTTCTTCGTGTAGAAGGACATGAGTTCTACCCGGCCCCGATTGAAGTTAACAGTACGATTGGTGAATGGACCGTGATCGAGCGCGGCATCTCACTGGGAGATGAAATTGCGGTTGCAGGCGTGTTTTATCTCAAATCGTTGCTCCTGAAGTCATCCATTGGCGACCACGACTAAAAGGGGACAATCATGTTAGAGAAACTTGTTGAATCATCTCTTAAATATAAATTCTTAGTGTTGGTTGCCTTCGGGGTGATTGCGTTCTTAGGTTGGCGGGCTGTTGTCAGTGTTCCAATCGACGCCTTTCCTGATGTAACGCCTGCACAGGTAAATATTTACACCGAATCTCCCGGACTCGCCGCTGAAGATGTTGAGCAATTGCTCACCTTTCCCATCGAATCCGGCATGGCGGGGTTGCCCAAAGTTGAAGAAATACGTTCTGTCAGCTTGTTCGGCCTGTCTTACGTCGCTGTTTATTTTGAAGATGACATGGATATCTATTTTGCGCGTCGTCTAGTGATGGAGCGGCTGCAAGAAGTGGGAGACAGAATACCTGAGGGGTATGGGACTCCGGAAATGGGTCCCAATACATCTGGTTTAGGTCAGGTCTTTTGGTACACGCTTGAGCGTGAAGATGAAAAGCTGAATGCTGATATCAACGATATGGACCTGCGGACCCTCCATGATTGGAGCGTAAGGTTAATTTTGCGAACAGCTTCTGGCGTTGACGATGTCATGTCTTGGGGTGGTCAAGAGCGCCAGTTTCAGGTGGTTATCAATCCTCTAAACCTTATTAAATACGAACTTTCCTTCACGGATGTCATAGAGGTCATACAAGCAAACAACCGACAGGTTGGTGGCCAATACATTAATCTAGGTGCCGAGCAGTATCTTGTTCGGGGATTGGGTCTTGTGTCCAATGAACACGATATCGGCGCGATGGTTGTCAAAGTTGTAGATGGAACACCGGTTTATCTACGTGATGTCGCAAGTATCGAACAGGCTGGAGGAGTTCGCTTTGGTGCAGTGACGCGTGATGGCAAGGAAGTTGTGCTGGGTATGGCACTTGCCCGCATGGGTGAGAATGCAGCGAACGTCGTTGAAGCTGTTAAAGAAAAAGTAGAGATCGTTAATCAGTCACTTCCAGATGATGTCACGCTTCGGCCTGTGTACGAACGTACCGATTTGGTAGATGAGGCAGTCGGCACTGCTGTACGTGCACTTGTAGAAGGTTCGCTTCTTGTCGCTATCGTTCTGTTTCTCTTTCTTGGAGAAATTCGATCAGCCATTGTCGTCATCACCGCGCTTCCTGTTGCGATGTTAATCGCGTTCATTTTTATGGGGGAAGCCGGTCTTTCTGCCAATTTGATGTCATTGGCGGGCTTGGCAGTCGGCATTGGAATGATGGTCGATGGCGCGGTGGTCATGGTGGAAAACGCCTTCAGGATTATGGCCGAGCGTAAAAAAAGAGGTGAAGATGTCGATAAGACCAGTGCCGTTTTGGAGGCTGCGAGGGAAGTTGCCAATCCAATAGCATTTGCCATTCTCATTATTATTGTCGTCTTTCTTCCTCTCTTCGCGCTTGAAGGGCTTGAAGGAAAGTTGTTTAAACCCATGGCATTCAACATCAGTTTTGCTATGGCAGGTTCGCTGTTGCTTACTCTCACGCTGATACCTGTACTAGCAGCTTTGATTCTTCAACCTAAGGAAGAACGAGATACTTGGCTTGTTAGGCATATCAAGAAGATTTACCTGCCACTTCTCAACTGGTCACTTATGAATAGGCGCGTCGTTGTCATCTCGGCCGCAGGTGTTCTGGCGGCGAGTATGCTTTTGTTCCCTTTCTTGGGAAAAGAGTTTATGCCTCAGTTACAAGAAGGCTCCATTATGTGGAGAGTTACTTCGATTCCATCCACATCTCTTGATCAATCAATCGAGATTTCCAAAGACATCGAAAATGCCCTTTCCAATTTCCCGGAGGTTGAAACCACAGTAGCGATGATAGGTCGGGCAGAAAAGGGAGAGACTGCCGATGTGAACTACATGGAGATTTACACGGAGTTAAAGCCTATCGATGAGTGGCCCGAGAAACGAACCGTTCCCGATTTAGCCGAAGAGATGAGAGAAGAGTTGGAGGTCGTTGTTCCTACCGCTGTGGTTGCGTTTACACAGCCTATCCAGATGAGAGTTGAGGAGCTGATATCTGGCGTGAGGGCAACACTCGCCGCAAAGATATACGGCGAAGACTTGTCTGAACTCGACCGCGTTAGCGAAGAGGTTAAGGATGTTATCGCTGGAGTGGATGGTGTTGCTGACTTGTCACTAGAAGCAAATATTGGAAAACCTCAAATACGAATTCAGGTTAAACGCGATCAGCTTGCACGTTTTGGTTTAAATGCAGATGACGTTTTGTCTGTTGTCCGAACAGGGATAGGTAATGAGCCCGTATCTACTCTCATTGATGGTGTCAGACGATTCGATATCACCGCAAGACTAGATGATCGCTCAAAAGAATCTGTGCAATCAATCGAGAACATACCATTACAAGCTAGTAGCGGCGCTATCGTTCCTCTGCGTACAGTTGCGGATGTCAGCGTTGCTGAAGGTTACTCCTTCATCAGACGAGAACAACTTCAACGCTATGCTGTTATTCAAATGGATGTTCAAGGCAGAGACATTGATGGTTTCGTAGCGGATGCAAACGCTGCCATCGCCGCTCAAGTTGAACTTCCACCGGGCTACTGGATCGAGTGGGGAGGTGCATTCGAAAACCAGCAACGTGCCCTTGCACGATTGTCAATTATCGTGCCGCTAACGATTTTCTTCATCTTTGTTCTGCTCTATACCGCATTCAATTCAATTCGGTATGCAGCCTTGATTATTGCCAATGTGCCGTTTGCAACGGTAGGTGGATTAATCGCGCTTGCCATCAGTGGCCAATATGTCTCAGTTCCATCTGCGATTGGTTTTATTGCTGTGTTTGGTGTTGCGATGCTGAACGGCATAGTTCTTGTTAGCTTCATCAATGAACTCAGAGAGAAAGGGTTAGATGTTGCCGAAGCGGTTAGGAAAGGTGCTGAGATGAGATTGCGGCCCGTCCTAATGACTGCAAGCGTTGCCATTCTTGGTCTGATGCCAATGCTTCTTTCTTCTGGTGTCGGTGCAGAGACACAGAGACCTTTGGCTTCAGTTGTGGTCGGGGGGTTAATCACATCAACCTTGTTGACTCTCGTGTTGCTACCAGTGATCTATGAGTGGATGGAAACGAAAAGAGAGCGCGAACGATGAAGTGCACAAGCAAACTTAGCTAAGGGAAAGGGTAAGAAGTGGAACCGTTCACAGGACACAAGGGGCACAGCCACGACACAGAATCGTTGAGCGATTTGAAACTGATTGTTGCCATCGGCATTAATGTCGGTTTAACCGTCGTTCAAGTGATCGGCGGCTTAGTCTCCGGCAGCCTGTCATTGATCGCGGACGCTCTCCATAACTTGAGCGATGCCGGTGCTCTTGGAATAGCACTTCTAGCAAGAGTAATCGGGCGCAAACCTCCCGATGTTCGTCGTTCGTTTGGTTACCGGAGAGCAGAGGTGATCGCGGCGCTGATTAATCTCACGACACTTATTCTGGTTGGCCTGTACCTAGTCTATGAAGCGTTGTGGAGGTTGTTTAACCCTGAAGCTATCGAAGGATGGATAGTTGTCGTGATCGCCGGGGTGGCTTTGTGCATCGACTTGATCACCGCATTCTTGACGTTTTCGTCCTCAAAAAATAGCGTCAACATCAAGGCTGCATTTCTTCACAACGTTTCAGATGCCATGGCATCTCTTGGTGTGATGTTGGCGGGGTCACTCGTTCTGCTCTTTCAGTGGTACTGGGTTGATACTTTGGTGACATTGGTTATCGCAGGTGTCGTGCTCTGGCAAGGAGCGTCAACCATGCCTGTTGTAATGCAGTTATTGATGGATGGGACACCGGAACATGTTTCGGTGCCGTCATTAGTCGAGTCGATGACTTCAATTGATGGAGTTGAGCACGTTTACCATGTTCACGTCTGGCAAATTGATGAACATCGGAGTGCTCTGGAAGCGCATGTCCAAATTCGTAAGGAACGGCTTGGTCATCAGGAAGACATAAAGAGTGAGTTACGAGAGTTGTTGAAGGAATTGCACTCGATTGAACACTCTACGCTTGAAATTGAAGTGCTTACTTGAAGATAGGGCATACAGCAGGGCAGAGGTTGTTCAAGCTATTTCACAACCCACGTACTGGTGAATTCCGTTGGACTTAAAAAATCCACAGTTCCTGTTTCTTTAAAGCGTGAGAGTCGGTCAAGCACACGATGATTCTCCTGAGTAGCGCCACAGTGCAAGCAAATATTGGACATGTTTCCAGATGCATCTTCACCCAGTTTGTTTAACTCATGATCAACCAAGAAATTGTTCGTTACTAAAAGTGAAACCCTTCTGAGCACCTTTGGCGTATTCGAAATGGTGAGAATTCTTTCCCCATATACGTCAATACTGGAGCCGACCACCTGCTTGACTTGACTATTACAGACGGGGCACACGTCTTCTACATACTCGATTTGATATTCCCAGTGATCGTCTTCACATTTCACCTTACCGGTCAGTAACTTCTCAACGAATAACTCAAGACTGATGCCAAAATCTGTCATCATCGGAACACTGCTCAGATTGGGCTTGGTAATGCGAAAGAATGGTGTGTCTTTGTTCGCATGAATATAGTTGGATTCGAAAACGGTATCGGCCCCAAACCATGCTGCGCGTATTCCGGAGGTCTTGTATTTATATTGTCTCTCAAGAGTCACATCACGAGACTGTCGAGAAATTTGGACTTCTAAGGCTACTTTCCTCGATCCATCCTCGCAGAAGACATCAGCGATCCACACATTGCCATCGCTATCTACACCTCGATGTTCGGTGGTGGTCTTCCAGCCAGAACTTGATGCCGCCCGTGCGATGATCGTCTTTAAGAAAAGATGCTCTGCGCTTTCAGGCGGATAGACGCACCCAGCTTTCCGAGAGTGTGCGAAGTAAAAGTTTCCTAGCTTGCTAGTTTTCGGTATCGCAGAAGCAGCACAGCATGGCATCAACAGCTTGTGCTGCCTGTACGTTGCTTTAAGTTCTTCCCATTCATCTTCTTCGAACTCAAAAGCCAGAAACTCCCGAGCTTTATTGACTGCTCTGAGAGGCACCTGAACTCCTTGAACCGATAGCTGAAAGTATCAATTCTAATCTTTCCAGAAATCCTTAAAACGATCAGGTGCCAGTTCGGTATACCGCACCGTATGTTGAATGTTTCGATGCCCCATATAATGCTGGATGGCACGAGTGTCCTGCTGATCGTTAGCCAGCTTATAACCCGCTGAGTGTCTTAGCATATGAGGGTGACATGGAAATCCAATACCAGCCTCTTCACCAGCCCGTTTAACCATCTTGCGGACGTTAGAATCTGTCATCGGACCCCCGCGCTCAGACACGAAGACGTACGGTGTGTTGGGATAGTCCTTCTTCAATCGTCTTAGTGCTCGTAGTTCTGGTCCGCGAACTGGATGAACCGAATCAATGCCGTTTTTCAACCGGGAGACATGGATCAGGCCAGTTTTCAGGTCAATCATGTCCCAACGCAGACTGCTCAGTTCACTCACCCGTAGAGCGTGACGATATCCCAACAAGATAATGGTCTTGTCTCGATGACCATGACGTCCAAGCTTTCTCGCAGCCGCCATCAGCCGATCTACTTCCTCTGGGGTTAAGTACTCCCGAGGCCGTAACTCTTTGTAGGGTTTTCTGGGAACTTTCCCGTTTACGATGGCTGGGGTGGACCACTTGGCAGACTGTAGGTAGCTGATTTTACTCATAGGTGATGTGTCTACTTTCCTATTAATAGTCAAAAACAGGAAAGATTATACATCACCTGTCAATAGGCTCTGATATCGCACCGACCTATGCCATTTAGGCTGTTTCGGCCTCAATGAACTGATTTGAATGGTCCAACTAACTGAGATTTGGCCCGTGTTGGGTAGAGTGGGTTCCGAGGCAAGTACGGGGTAAATGTTGGGTTATCTAAATGAGTTCTGGAAGTCTTCAATTATTTCTAATGAGAATGGGTGAAGATTTAGACTCTGTACGTCCAGTTCCCGAATTTTATCGACAGTTGCGTCAAAGTCACCTTCAACCAATACGATGTTTTGAATCTCGTCAACAATCTGCATTGGGAGTCCATATTCATCTAGAGCCGAAATGACTGGGTCGCGAAACCAGCACTCGACTTGCGCTGCATAACTGAGAAAGTTACCAGCGTCTGCCTCATCAAGTACTTCCTTTTGTATTAAATCCATCGTTCTGAGAAGTCGAGGGAAGTTAAAACCTGCCCAGTTTCTTAAGAAAGAAAGCACGTCGTCAATATGCGCATCAATTTTGTCATCTTTAAAGTAATCAAGCTGCTCTTGGATCATTTCTGCAATAGAGGGGCGTTGGCTCAATGCCATGATGTTCCTTGCCAACTGCTTATGCGAATAAACCCCAGAGCGGCTCCTCTTCCCGCCAAAAGTGTTCCACATATGAAAGCATAGCTTAGTCAACTGATCCCAAGTCGGACGTGAAGTCCAGCTACACATAGCAACCGCAGCAGGTATATCGCTGCGAAGCTCTTCGGCGAACGCGATCTGGTCATGGGGATCAATACCTGCATTCGCTTTTATCGTAGAAGGCATAAGCACGTGCTGGTCATAAATCCAGTCAATCTTACTACGCGACTCTTCAGCAAGGTCGTCATCGTCCAATTGCAGTAGTAACGAATCACTCGCATTGTCTGATTGGCTAAATGCCGGAATGTCAATAAAGGGCAGTTCTTGTTGAGGCGCGGCATGGAACATATACACTTGCCCAACAAAATGTTTGAACATTCTACCGGCACGTCCACGTATATTGTTGAAGGTGAAAAGATCGAAATCAGTCCTGCTGACTTTCTTATCAAGGATCACAATATTTTCCGCCTTGGTGTTGACCCCCTCTATCATTGATGAGGTACAGACCAGAAAATCGAGAAGTTCTTCATCGAAGTATCGCACTACAAGTTGAGCCAGTGAGCGGGGGATTCTTCCATGATGCACACCGACTCCAGCTTTCATGGACGTGATAAACCCCCACTCGGGGTGATAGTGCTCAGCAATCCAAGATGTGGCATTGCTTATTCGTGCCATGGCCTCTTCACCGACTATTGTGTTGGCGGCAATAGCATTAGCTGCCCTCAAACACCTTGGAACACTCGCACAGTAAACAATGGTAGGCCCCCCAATTCTTACGCAAAGCTCTTCAAGAGCGTCAAACTCATCTTGATCGGGTGCAACGTTAACGTCTTGTTCGACCGACACTACTGTATGGTAAGGCTCTTGAAAAAATGTGTACTCAGATCGTTTGCTGAGGTCTGAGGTAACGGCTCTAATGTTTGGTCCAAGCAAGTAGTACTGCACTCCTTTTTTCGCGTATCTATAAAAGACTTGATTGAGCAGTTCTGCCCTGCTTCCATCTTCTTCGCGGTCAGTATCAAGTTTATAGAATTCGTCGATGATCAGTAGGTCGATGCTTTCTAAACGTTCCTTTTGCTCCAACGCACGTTCTTGAGTAAGCACGTACACATTTTTTTCTGAAGGCTGCTGTAATCCAGATGTTATAACCTTGTGATCAATGGGTAGCTTGGCAAGACGACGTCTAGTCTCATCCATCAAAGCTATCGTCGGTACGACCAGCAGCACATTGGTGTATTTTCCCTCTGATAGCACAGCATCTATTATCAGGCTTTTCCCAAAGCTTGTCGGTGCACTAAGTACGACATTGTTACCTTCAAGTATCTCTCTAAACACTCTAGCCTGAGGGCTATGAAATACTACATCCAACTTCTCAATACTGTGATACTGAAATGCGATCTGATCTCGGATGTTCAGTTGTTCATAAACTAGGTACGGGAACAGGCCGAGTTGTCGGGCGATGGAGTTTAAATAAATTGCTTCACCGTTCAGATGCTCACGATTCTGCAAAGCTCGAAGAACCAGCCGCTGAACATCAGGGCTTTCAGTGTCTTTGTTGTATTCTTCCGCAATACAGCTAATTAGTTCAAAGCTAACATCAGGGATTGATATCGGATTCTGAGCAAGGAGCGATTCTGCTTCGATTATGTTCACTTCAACACCTCCTGTAGAACGGAAAGGCTGGTATCCCAACGCTGAACCAGTTCCTTCTTATTCTTAACTGGTAGAAAGATCAAATGAATACTCACTTCAGCACTCAAGCTTGGTGACTTCGAGTTGAAATATTGCTGCAATTCGAGAATTTCGGAGTTCAGCTCTTCGAAGTACTGTTCGCCATGTTTCGAATTAGCAGCAACTGCCGAACTATCGAACGTAATAAAAACCGGAATGTGTATAAGAGGGAAGATGAGATCAAGGGACGTATTCTTACCTAGGAGTGAGGACAGGGCTTCAGTGTGTTCCCATTGGTTATCTAGCTTGGGCAGAATAAAGCTAAACTCGTTTTTGAGATAGCCAAACTCCATGTGGTCGGATATCTCTGTCGCCACATTGCGAATCGCAGACTTACCGTCTGTGTACAACTTTGATTCTCCCATCCAAAGATCAAAACTACCTTCGCTGTCAACACTTACGTGGAAGGAGTCAAAGCCTTTTACGGTCTCGTTTGGGCCATCTTTGAAATGGATTTTTGATATAGCTGGAACTGTACCCCAGTGTTGCCTTAACACGATGTGCAATAGAAGCTCACCAAGCTCACCCCTACTAGCAGATTTGTCTGATTGATGTATTTTCTGTGCTGCCCGAGCGAGAGCGTTCACTGCTGATTCGTGGGAGATATTACTCCATTCAGAATAACTTAGAGCGAATTCCGGAAGCCATTCGATGGCGTGGGCGACTAAAGAGTTCCTTCTCCATTCACCTGATTCGAAACCAGCACAAGGCACGAGTACCGTTGGTTCTGAGTCAGTGCTCTCTATGATGAATTCAAGAAATGGCGGGGGTATCGCTAAACTCAACTGAAACTCCGTCCTTGGAACCTGTCTCTATATTACTCAATAGTGACACAAAGCGTTGAAATCTCGCAGTAGGCATCAATTGTAAGATGTCCCGCGGGAAACAGAATGACAGTGCGCAGAGCAGCCAATGCAATGGCAAACTCAATCTAAGGATTAAGTCCCAATCGTCAGAAAATTCCCTGTTTAAGTTTGGCCTTCACGCAGCAACGCGATGGCCGAGCGACTCAGAATCTATGATTCTCAGAATTTTTCTGAAGAATATTTAGGGTATCAGGGGTTTTAACTATTCTCGTGCCCGCCGAAACTAGAGATAGTTATGTGACTATCCATTCGAGTGATTTTCACACCGGCACTGTATATGAATACATTATTGGATATATATACAGTTATTCGTAGAATTAGAAGCTAATGGCAACAATCTGAGGTGTTCAGAATGGCGGTAAAACATACTCCAACTGGTGAGGTTCATGTTGGTGCGAAAGGCGGTAAAACGGGTTGTGGGTTCGATACAAGAGAGAATCCAAGTCACTGGGTTAGTACATCGGAGCGTGTCACCTGTGCTAAGAATGGTTGCAGAAACTGAGTAGAAACTATGGCAGCGAATAAACGAACTACGGGCAAGAAGGCTTCGTCGAGTGCATCTAAAACTCTTCGAAGTAAAAGTACTAGTAAGACCACAAAGAAGTCATCAGCTAGTGCTTTGTCGCAAACAGGAACGCCAAAACGTCAGACAGGGAGTAAGGCCGCGAGTGCCGCATCCAAGACCTTGCGTGACGGCCGAACATCAAAGGCGTCTAAGTCTGCGGCAGGTAGTACTTTGTCTCAGACACCTGCTAGAAAGAAGCCCAAGAAGAAGTAAAGGAAGATGAAAGCAGTTGAGGGGTTTGCTTTTAACAAAGTGGCGGCGTTGCACGGCCCAACTGATGTTAGGTTGCGTCGTAACTCGAATTGTGAATTTCTGTCTTAGTCACTGGCCTCTTTCCCGCGACCTCCGTATCGAAATCAGGATGATGATTACCGGATCAACGACTGCACCGCATCGAGTTTGGTATCCGGTGCCAGATGGGCATACCGCTGCGTCATTTCTATTGAGCTATGGCCTAGCAAGGATTGCACAACGTACAAACTCACACCCTTCATGACGAGCTTAGAAGCGAAACTATGACGTAGATCGTGAAATCGGAAATTCTCGATTTCGGCCCTTTCAATCAGGGAGGACCAACTGGTTTTTATGTTATTGAATCGTTGCCCAGTCTTCGGATTTGGAAAGACAAGCTGAGTGCCAGAAGATTCTCTGGTATTCCAGCATAGACAAACAGATAGTGCTTCATCGTTAAGCGGAACATGACGAGTCTGGCCGGTTTTAGAAGTAAGCCCTTCAACCGTTAATAACGGATTCTCTGGAGATAGAGCCAGATCACACCATTTGAGATCGAATAGTTCACCTCTGCGGAGCCCTGTATTTAAAGCCAATAGAACCATTGGTTTTAAGTAGTCAGCATACTGCATTTCTTCAAGGTTACTTTTGGGTTCAAGACCCCGTTTCAGACGCCACTCGTTTGCGGTTCGCCTCTTTTCTCTAATCTCTGACTCGCGAATATCAAGTGCGTTCTTCAGTCTGGTTTCTTCTTCATCAGTCAAATATCTGACTCTGGCAGCATCGTCCAATTTCAGCGGTTTGAATCTAGACAGAGGGTTTTCGGAGATCACTTCCCATTCAACTGCTTTGGATAGAACTGACTTCAACGCTGTCACCCTCCTATTGAGTGTGGAAGGGGCTAAGCCTTGTTTCAGCTTTTCCTTGCGCCAATCCTGAATATCCCTCACCGAAATCTCTTGTAGCTTTTTGGTGTAGATCGCTTCAAAACTAAACTTGAGCAACTTCAGGGTCTCGTCCCCGCGTTTCTGTTCTACCAATGCCCAAGGGCCATACATTTCATCAATAAAGCCACGAAGGTTTTCGTATTTCTCACTAGCCGCCCTCTTTTGGGTCTCTTTTTTGCTTGCTTGGATATCCACGCCTCGCGATAGATCAGCCATCAACCTGACCGCCTCATCACGCGCTGTGGTCGCCGTATACCTCCCGAGCTTACCTATGGTGTAGTCTTTCCCTTTTCCATTAACGCGATAAAAGATGGCAAACGATACAAGCCCGGACGGCATAACCCTGACGTGATAGGAAGGAATCTGCGTGTCCCATACTTTGTACACTTTCTCCTTTGGTTTCAGAGAATTGACACACTGGGTCGTAAGTTTTTTCTTCATCAGGGCATTTTCCTGCACAATTACTGCAATATCCAGCTCCATCTAGAAACTTCGGCATACCATGAGAACCTAAGAAAGTTACTCCTAGCCTTTAAAATAGCACATAGCGAAGGGTTACATGTGTACCTTTGGGTATCTAGTGGTATGCTGATAAAACGCCTTCGGGAGGCAGGGGTCGTGAGTTCAAATCTCGCCATCCCGACCAGAACCATTATGCGGGAATACTGCGGTGTCGTGACAACGCGGTTGCCGGTACAAATCCCGCCATCCCGACCAGAACCATTATGCGGGAATACTGCGATGTCGTGACAACGCGGTTGCCGGTACAAATCTCGCCATCCCGACCAGAACCATTATGCGGGAATACTGCGATGTCGTGACAACGCGGTTGCCGGTACAAATCTCGCCATCCCGACCAGAACCATTATGCGGGAATACTGCGATGTCGTGACAACGCGGTTGCCGGTACAAATCTCGCCATCCCGACCAGAACCATTATGCGGGAATACTGCGGTGTCGTGACAACGCGGTTGCCGGTACAAATCCCGCCATCCCGACCAGAACCATTATGCGGGAATACTGCGATGTCGTGACAACGCGGTTGCCGGTACAAATCTCGCCATCCCGACCAGATTCATTATGCGGGAATACTGCGATGTCGTGACAACGCGGTTGCCGGTACAAATCTCGCCATCCCGACCAGAACCATTATGCGGGAATACTGCGGTGTCGTGACAACGCGGTTGCCGGTACAAATCCCGCCATCCCGACCAGAACCATTATGCGGGAATACTGCGATGTCGTGACAACGCGGTTGCCGGTACAAATCTCGCCATCCCGACCAGATTCCAGGGGCGAAGAATTGATTCATTGTCTCCTTGATCGCCAGTCCTTGTCGCCTTCGATCAAGATTTCCGATCACTCCCTCAAAAATTATCAATTTTACTAAGGTGTCACCACGCCCCAGAATAGCGCACGTAAAAATTCAATCTCTGCTGCCTTGGCAGCGTAATCAGGAAGAATGACATGAAAAACCCAGTTAGAAGTACTTTGCGGGCGTTGTCAGCGTCTGTTTTGGCACTGTCTTTGGTGAATCAATCGGCTTACAGCGACGACAATGGAAGTAGCAAGCCGGCCGGTGCCAAAGGCATGGGCGAGGCAGCGATAGGACAGCCCAAGTCCAACCAGTTCTGGTGGCCGGATCAACTCGATTTGTCTGCACTTCGTGATCACGATGCGCGTTCCAACCCGCTCGGCGAAGACTTCGACTATGCAGCAGCTTATGCCCAGTTGGATCTTGACGCGGTTAAAGCGGATATCGACGCGGTCCTCACAGATTCGCAGGATTGGTGGCCCGCTGATTTTGGCAACTACGGTCCTTTCTTTATCCGGATGAGTTGGCACAGTGCCGGTACTTATCGAACGCTTGATGGCCGAGGCGGTGGTGATGGCGGCCAGATGCGTTTTGACCCCTTGAACAGTTGGCCAGACAACGGCAATCTCGATAAGGCCCGTCGTCTTTTGTGGCCGGTTAAGCAGCAGTATGGTGCCAGTCTGTCCTGGGGAGACCTGATGATCCTCGCGGGTAATGTGGCACTGGAAAATATGGGCTTTGAGACCTATGGGTTCGCAGGCGGTCGCGCAGATGATTGGGAACCAGATCTGGTTTACTGGGGGCCTGAGCTCGAGATGCTGGCCAGCGATCGTGAGGAGCGAGATGGCAAGTTGCAGCGCCCTCTCGGCGCAACCCACATGGGCCTGATTTACGTTAACCCTGAAGGCCCAAGAGGCAAACCAGATCCCGTTGGGTCCGCCAAGAATATTCGCGTCGCCTTTGGTCGTATGGCCATGAACGATGAAGAAACCGTGGCATTGATCGCGGGCGGTCATACCTTTGGGAAGATGCATGGCGCTCACAAGGCATCAGAATGTGTGGGCCCGGAACCAGGTGCGGCAACGATTGAAGAGCAAGGTCTTGGCTGGAAGAACAAGTGCGGCAAAGGCCATTCTGAAGATACTGTTACCAGCGGTCTTGAAGGTGCGTGGACTCAGGCACCGACCCAATGGACAACGCTTTATCTGCAGAACCTGCTCAATTTTGAGTGGCAGCAGACGCGAAGTCCCGCAGGTGCTATCCAGTGGATACCGACAGATGAATCGTTGCATACGATTGTGCCTGATGCCCACGTCGAGGGTAAATTTAACCCCCCTGTAATGACAACTGCAGATCTGGCACTGAAGTTCGACCCAGAGTATCGAAAGATCGTGGAGAGGTTTCTGGCAGACCCCGATGAGTATCAGCTTGCGTTTGCAAAAGCCTGGTACAAGTTAACGCATCGAGATATGGGTCCGCGTAGCCGCTACCTGGGTAACGACGTTCCTACCGAGGCGCTGATTTGGCAGGATCCAGTACCTGCGGTCACCTACAACACCATTAATGGTCGCGATATCGCCCGATTGAAAGAAGAGATTCTTGAAACAGGCCTGTCCGTGTCAGCGTTGGTCCGGACAGCCTGGGCATCTGCGTCGACCTTCCGTGCAAGTGATATGCGAGGTGGCGCAAACGGAGCGCGTGTCGCTTTAGCCCCCCAGAAGGATTGGGCGGTTAACAATCCGCGAGATTTGGATCAAGTGCTGTCGACGCTCCGTGAGGTGCAGGCTTCGTTCAATGATAAGGCCCGCGGTGGTCGACAGGTTTCGCTGGCGGATCTTATTGTGCTTGGCGGTGCAGCAGCATTGGAACAGGCTGCAGCCTCTGCCGGCCACGATGTGACCGTACCTTTTATTCCTGGCCGAACAGATGCGACCCAGGCCCAGACAGATGTGCGTTCTTTTAATCTGCTTGAGCCGAAAGCGGACGCTTTCAGGAATTATTTTGTTACTGCTGACGCCTACCGGTCACCCACTGAAATGCTGGTGGATCGCGCAGACCAGTTGAATCTGACGGTGCCAGAGATGACTGCACTGGTTGGCGGTATGCGTGTGCTTGATGCGAATGCTGATGGCAATCGTCATGGCGTATTTACCAGTGACCCAGGCACTTTGAGCAATGATTTCTTTGTGAGCTTGCTGGATATGTCCACGCAATGGCGCAAGACGGATCAGCCAGGTCTCTATGAAGGTATAGATCGCGTCTCAGGCGAGGTGCTGTATACGGCAACCCCGGTTGATCTGATTTTTGGTTCGAATTCGGAGCTCCGCGCTGTGGCTGAGGTATATGCCTACGCAGATGGTGAAGCACGATTTGTTGCGGACTTTGTTGCAGCATGGACCAAGGTCATGCAGTTGGACCGGTTTGATCTCAAGTTTGATATCTGAGCACCAGCATTACGAAACTATAAACGGCGGCAGGGTAACCTGCCGCCGTTTTTTGTGCGCCAGGTTTTAGTGTTGTCGGTCGACGACGAAGCTAACCAGTGCGGTCATTGCCTCATGAAACGTTGAGACAGGAACATGTGTCAGTGCCTCCAGGGCCGCACATTTTTCTTTTTTGGCGGCTTCGGCTGTATACGCAAGTCCACCGGTGCTGCTGACAAGTTCGACCATTTTGGGGAGGTTTTCTACGCCGCCTTCAAGTATCGCGGTTTCTATGAACTGTGATTCGTTGATATCAGCATTCCGCATTGCTGCGATCAGCGGTAGCGTTACCTTGCCTTCTGCCAGATCGTCGCCAACGTTCTTTCCCAGCGAAGTGGCGTCGCCAGCATAGTCGAGTTGATCATCGATAAGCTGGAAAGCTGTTCCTAAATGCAAACCGTAGTCCCTGAGTGCAACTTCTGTGGTTTCGTCGGCACCTGCCAGAACGGCGCCTGCATGTGAGGCCGCCTGGAACAACATGGCAGTTTTGCGAGAAATAATCTCCATATACTCGCTTTCAGTCGTTTTTGGGTTTCTAACGCTGCAAAGTTGCTGAACTTCGCCCTCAGCGATCACGTTGGTTGCCCTTGACAGGATTTGCATTACCCGCATATTGCCAATTTCAACCATCATCTCGAACGCGCGGGAATGCAGGAAATCGCCCACCAGAACGCTGGGCGGGTTACCCCAGGCGGCGTTCACGGTTTTTCGGCCGCGGCGCAGGTCAGATTCGTCGACGACATCGTCATGTAGCAGCATCGCCGTGTGTAGAAACTCGATAACCGCCGCCAACTTAATGTGCTCGCGGCCCTGATAGCCGCAGGCCTTGGCGGCGAGCAATACCAGAAGCGGTCTAAGGCGCTTGCCACCGGCTTCAACGAGGTAGGCCGCAATCTCCTCAACCATGGGGACATCTGAGTTCAGATTTTCCCGAATAAGATCATCAACCGCCCGGAAGTCGTCCTGGACGGCTGATAAGAACGCGTATTTCATCTAAATGGCTGATTTCATGGGCATTTGAGAGGGGTTGAATGCTAGGTGTGGGGGTCATCTGTGTCAAGGAGGAAAGCGGAATTCTTGCTTGCTACCAGCTTAGGGTTCGCTTAGAATTGCGCGTCCTGAAAGTAGCGGGTTCCGCTGCGATCCATACATACCGCAGAGTGCGGGCAGATATAAGAGATTCTTAGCATGTACGCTGTAATAGAGAGTGGCGGCAAACAGCACCGGGTTGAGCCAGGTGAAGTTCTGCAGCTGGAAAAATTAGAAGCCGCTGAAGGCGAAACAGTAAATTTCGATAAGGTCATGATGATCGGTGAGGGCGATAACGTCCAGATCGGTACGCCTTATGTCGAGGGTGGCAAGGTAACTGCGGAAGTTGTTACCCAGGGCCGAGGCGACAAGGTCACCATTATCAAGATGAAGCGACGTAAGCACTATCGTCGTCAAGCAGGACATCGTCAGTACTTTACGGAAGTAAAGATCACTGACATCAGCGGAGGATAAGGTAAATGGCGCATAAAAAAGCAGGTGGTAGTACACGGAACGGTCGAGATTCCGAATCGAAACGGTTAGGTGTTAAAGTTTTTGGTGGTCAGGCAGTGATTGCGGGCAATATCATTGTCCGTCAGCGTGGTACCAAGTTTCATCCGGGTGCCAATGTTGGCTGTGGTAAGGATCACACGCTTTTTGCCAAGTCTGATGGTGTCGTAGAATTCAGCGTTAAGGGCCCCAAGCAGCGCAAATACGTGAACGTGGTGGCGCAAGCGTAACGGTTTCATAACGCATTAAGAGCCCTGTCACCGACGGGGCTTTTTTTTGCCTAGAGTAAAAGCGATGAAGTTTGTTGATGAAGCAAGTATCAAGGTTGAAGCCGGCAAGGGTGGCAATGGCTGCCTGTCGTTCCGCCGCGAGAAGTACATAGAGCGTGGTGGTCCAAACGGCGGCGACGGCGGTGATGGTGGCAGTATTTATCTTGTTGGTGACGCCTCATTGAACACGCTCGTGGATTTCCGGTTTCAACCTAACTACCGTGCAGAGAAGGGTGAGCATGGTAAAGGCAGCGATCAGACGGGCGCTAAAGGTCAGGACCTTTATATTCGCATTCCCTGCGGCACAAGCATTTACGATGATGAAACCGAGCAATATCTGGGCGATATCAGTGATGAAGCAGAGACCCTGCTGGTTGCCGCTGGCGGTAAGCGTGGCCTTGGTAATACGCGCTTCAAATCAAGTACGAATCGCGCGCCGCGGCAAACGACCCCGGGCGAGCCCGGCGAACTGCGCAACCTAAGGCTCGAACTCAAGTTAATCGCCGACGTTGGCTTGCTTGGGTTGCCTAATGCCGGGAAATCAACGTTGATCAGTGTCGTCTCCTCGGCCAAGCCTAAAATTGCGGATTACCCGTTTACGACGCTGGCTCCGAATCTCGGTGTGGTTCGCATTGGGCATGAGCAGAGCTTTGTGATCGCGGATATTCCCGGCTTGATCGAAGGTGCTGCCGAAGGTGCAGGGCTGGGTGTGCAGTTTCTGAAACATCTCGCCCGTACGCGTCTGTTACTCCACCTGATAGACCTCTCACCTGTCGATGGTTCGGACCCCGAAGAGAACTTCCGGATTATTGAAGCGGAGCTTACCCGCTACAGTGAGGGTATCGCAGAAAAACCGAGATGGCTGGTGTTCACCAAATCTGATCTGCTGGGTGCTGATGCGCAAGCCCGTGCTGCCGCCATTGCAAAAAATCTTGGTGTGGAATCATACGCCTGCATCTCATCGGTCACCGCGGAAGGTACCGAGCAGTTGATGAGGGATATTGCTGTGCGCATTGATGAGATGAACGAGCTTCAATCCGATGATCAGATTCGTGAAGAGGTACACCAGTACTCCTTGCAGAAGCGAATGGAACGAAAGCGCAATCGCGGGCAGGCCGATGATGATAATTTTGATGTAACCGTTCACTACGAGCCATGAGTTCCTTTGCCGCCGGACATACCTGGGTCATCAAGATTGGCAGCTCACTGTTAACGAATAACGGTGAGGGTATAGACAGGTCTCTGGTGCAGGGTTGGGTCAATCAGATATCAGTCTTGCATGCAAAGGGATTGCGCTTTGTGATCGTGTCTTCAGGTGCCGTTGCCGAGGGTATGCAGCGACTTGGACTGGCCACGCGACCGCATTCTCTGCACAGGCTGCAGGCCGCAGCGGCGGTTGGTCAGATGGGTCTGGTTCAGATGTACGAAGCTGCATTTCAGCAGTATGGCTTGCACACGGCTCAGGTGCTGTTGACTCACGACGATCTGCGCTCAAGAGAGCGTTATCTCAATTCAAGAAGCACGTTAAAAGAGCTGCTGGATTTAGGCGTCGTGCCGATCGTTAACGAAAACGATACTGTCGTCACCGACGAGATTCAGTTCGGCGATAACGATACCCTGGCCGCGTTGGTAACAAACCTTATAGGAGCGGATACCTTGTTGCTGCTAACCGATCAAATTGGTTTGATGACTGCGAATCCGACGACGAACAGTGATGCAAAGCTTGTTGAGATCATGGCTGCGAGTGATCAAAGGCTTGATGCCATGGCTGGAGACGGTGGTGCGCTGGGGCGGGGCGGCATGGTAACCAAGGTTTCTGCAGCCAGAACAGCAGCCAGAAGTGGCGCGCAGACAGTCATATCATCAGGACGGACAGAAGATATCATAGAAAAGCTGGCTGCCGGGGAACTGGTGGGTACCTGGCTCACGCCCGACAGTGGCGCGGTTGTTGCCAGAAAACAGTGGCTGGCATCGTTACCTGTTAATGGCTACCTGACGCTCGATGCCGGGGCCTGTCGAGTGCTTCGAAGTGATGGACGTTCGTTGTTATCTGTTGGTGTCACTGACAGCAGGGGTAGTTTCCACCGGGGTGACGTTGTGGCTTGTCTCGATGCAGACGGCAGGGAATTTGCCAGAGGTCTGATCAATTATAACCACGAAGATGTTGCGCAAATACGCGGTGTTGGCAGTGATCAGATCAAGGCGAGATTAGGATACATCGCAGAAGAAGAGTTGATCCATCGTGACAATCTTGTTCTGACATAGCACTTGTTCTGACATAGCACTTGTTCTGACATAGCACTTGAACGGACATAGCACTTGATCTGAAATAGCGGTCAGCAAGCAAAGGCGCTAGCCCCTGCTGCTGACAAGAGATTTAGTAAGACCGGTTCAGGCTACTATTCAGGCTACTAGAAGGCGGGATCAAACGACTAGAAAGTCGGATCAGACCTCTGGTTTAGGCTTTGAGTGCTTTAACTCTCGTGTTCAGTCGAGACTTATGACGCGCTGCCTTGTTCTTCTGAATAAGACCATGGGTGACGGCGCGATCAATGACGGGTACGGCGCTCAGGTACGCGGAATTCGCGACCTCGTAATCACCGGAATCAATCGCAGTGATGGTTTTCTTGAGTGCGGTACGGAACGCCGAACGCTGGCTCGCATTGTGCTTGCGGCGAGTTTCGTTTTGTCGTGCTCGTTTTCTAGCTTGTGCTGTGTTTGCCACTAGGTCGCTACCTGGTCTCAAAAAAATAGGCGCGAACTATGCCGATTTCATGTTGTTTTGTCAAACAATTTCCCGTGATGCTGTGAGATGATGGGCGCTGGGTAGGTAACGACGATCTGATGTCAGACACAGAAACCAAAACGGCGAATAAGCTGCTTCGCTCGGGCATTGTTGTGTCTGCCATGACGATGATTTCCCGTGTTTTCGGGCTGGTGCGTGACATGGTGATCGCCTACTTTTTTGGCGCAGCCGCCGGGGCCGATGCGTTCTTTCTGGCTTTTCGCATACCCAACTTTTTCAGGCGTCTGTTTGCCGAAGGTGCTTTTGCGCAGGCTTTTGTCCCCGTCCTGTCAGAATACAAGTCGCAACGTTCTCACCAGGAGGTCAAGGACCTGGTTGATCTCACCACGGGTACCCTGGGGCTCGTCTTGCTGGTGATCACAATACTGGGCGTGGTGGGTGCTGAAATCGTGATTTCAGTTTTTGCCCCTGGTTATCTTTATCACGGTGATGACGGTAAGTTCCTGCTCGCGGTTGATATGTTGCGGTTGACCTTCCCCTATCTGCTGCTGATTGCCATGACGGCGCTTTCTGGCTCAATCCTGAATACGTTTGGCAGGTTCGCAGCACCGGCTTTCACACCGGTCCTGTTAAATGTGTCACTGATCACTTGTGCGTTTACTCTCCAGGGTCGACTGGAGGAACCCGTAATGGCGCTTGCCTGGGGCGTGCTGATTGCGGGCGTGGCCCAGCTTACTTTTCAGTTGCCTTTCCTTGCCCAGATCAAGCTTGTCCCGCGGCCACGATCGGGATTTCGCGATGAAGGCGTACGCCGGATTGGCATGTTGATGCTGCCTGCGATCTTCGGCGCATCCGTTAGCCAGATCAATTTACTTGTTGATACGCTGCTGGCCTCATTTCTGGAAACTGGCAGCCTGTCCTGGCTCTACTATTCAGATCGACTGCTTGAACTGCCTCTGGCGTTGTTTGGTATCACGGTGGCAACGGTCATCCTGCCTGGCCTATCGACCGATCACGCGGAGGCTTCGCCGAAGGCGTTTGGAGAGACGCTCGATTGGGCGATGCGTATGGTCCTGTTGTTTGGTGTACCGGCCTCGATTGCTTTGGTGTATCTGTCGGACGAATTGATCGCGACCCTGTTTTTTCAGGGCGAGATGACGCCCCGCGACGTCAGTATGGCGGGCATGAGTCTGGCTGCCTATGGCGTTGGCCTGGTGGGGCATATGCTCATTAAGGTGCTTGCACCTGGCTACTTCGCAAGACAGGACACGCGCACACCGGTGCGTTTCGGTGTGATCGCGATGGTCACTAACATTGTGCTCAATCTCTTGCTGATTACCCACCTGGCCCACGTGGGTCTGGCTCTGGCAACAAGCCTGTCTGCCTTTCTTAACGCGGGACTGTTATTTTTTGGGCTTCGTAAGGAAGGTGTTCTCAGGTTTACGGCAGGTTGGCCAAAGTTTTTGTTACAACTGCTCTTGGCCTCTAGCGCAATGGTGATCATGCTTTTTGTGTTTGCGCCGCCGGCGGGCTGGTGGTTGGAAAATGCTTTTGCATACCGATTGTTTGTAATGCTTTCGATATGCCTTGCAGGCGCAGTAATCTATGGGGCTGTGTTATTGATAACTGGTCTGGATGTGAGGAAGCTGGTGCGCTAAATGGAAGTGATACGTGGTCTCATCAACGTAAGGGAAAGGCATCAAGGTGCCGCCGTTACCATCGGGAATTTTGACGGTGTCCATACCGGACACCAGATGATCCTGTCTGAGATTCGTCAAAAAGCAGAGGCGTTGGGTACCAGGTCAATGCTGATCTGCTTCGAGCCGCAGCCAAAGGAGTTCTTTGACGTTTTTAATGCACCGGCCAGGTTGACCAGGTTTAGAGAAAAAGTCGAGCTGCTTGAGTCTTTGGGAATAGATTTCGTGCTGTGTCTCAAGTTTACCGACGAGATTCGCAATATGTCGGCGGATCGTTTCATTGATCTGCTGATTAAGGACCTGACGGTCAAAGCCCTTTTTGTCGGTGATGATTTTCGCTTCGGTCAGGACCGTAGCGGAGATTATCAGCAGCTGGAGAGCGCTGGGCGAACGCATGGTTTTTCCGTTCACGACATCAACACCATAGCTTTTGAGGATATTCGGGTATCCAGTACAAGAATTCGAGATTGCCTTGCTGCCGGCGACTTTGCGCTGGCCGAAACGATGCTCGGGCATCCTTACACCATTATTGGCAAGGTCATTTATGGCCGGCAACTGGGACGAACACTGGGCGTTCCGACGGCCAATATTCAGTTACACCGATACGTTGCGCCAATCACCGGGGTGTTTGCTTGCGAAACCGAAATTGATGGTGAGATGATTCAAAGCATTGCCAATGTTGGCGTGAGGCCCACGATAGACGACAAAACCCTGCGGCCGATTCTGGAGGTGCACCTGTTTGACTTTGACCGCAACCTCTACGGTGAAACGGTAAAAGTTATTTTTCGGCACAAGATCAGGGACGAGCAGAAATTCGAGGACCTGGATGCGCTGAAGCTTGCGATCCACGCAGATATTGCGCGGGCACGTGAATATTTTGCAACCCCGGGTGATCACCCCGCAGAAGAAGTCGGCGTCTGACTGTGTACTATTTTGCGCTGAGCTTTGTCGTGATCCTGCTAGACCAGGGTACAAAGTATTGGATGTCGAATCTGCTGACCCTCTGCGTCAGGGGGCGCTGCGAGTCGATCGAGATTTTGTCTTTTTTTCAGTTGACGCTTCTTCACAACCAGGGTGCGGCCTTTAGCTTCCTGCATGACGCAGGTGGTTGGCAGCGCTGGTTTCTCGTTGCCGTTTCGGCACTGGTCAGTGTGTTTATCGCGGGTTGGTTGTTCAGAATTTATCGACAGCAACAACTGCTAAGCTTGGCGTTAGCTTTCATTCTGGGTGGCGCCATTGGCAACTTGATTGACCGCGCCAGTCAGGGGTATGTGGTGGACTTTTTGGTCTTCTACTATGACGTTTATTATTTCCCCGCGTTTAATATCGCCGACACAGCCATCTCCATTGGCGCTGGCCTGTTAATTGTCGATATGGTCGTGCAATGGCGAAAAGAACAGCGGGAACAAGTAAAGGAAAATGCAGGTGTCTGATTTAATACCCATCGGTCCCGGTACCAAAGTTACATTACGATTTACGCTCAAAATGCGCGACGGTGATCTGATTGATGCGACCGGCGAAAAGTCGGCCAGTTGCGAAATAGGTGATGGCAGTCTGATGCCTGGTTTTGAGAAAGCCATGTTTGGTATGCGGGCAGGTGAATCTGGTTCGTTTAACATCGACGCGGATCACGGCTTTGGGCAGCCTAATCCGGACAACGTTCATGTCATGAAACAGTCGATCTTCCAAGATGTGACATTGGAACCAGGGCTCGTGATTTCATTTGCTGATGGTGAAGGTGGCGAGCGACCGGGTGTTGTTACCCGTTTGATCGGCGAAAGCGTAGAAGTGGATTTTAATCATCCATTGGCGGGACAAGACCTGACCTTTGACGTTGAAATACTCGCAGTTGAACAGGTCTCCACTGAGATTGCGCGCATGTGATTGCAGAGGCGGAAGGCTATGACGCATAATCGCAGGCAGAAAACATCACACAGGCAGGGGTGCGTCGGCATGAACAACAACAACAAGGGTTTTTCTTTGGTAGAGCTGATGATTGTCGTCGCTATTATCGGCGTCATCAGTGCTATCGCGTTCCCCAGTTATCAGGGCTACATTAAGGATACCTACTTCGCCCAGGCCCAGGCGGATGTCAAGATCTGTGCATTGACCCTGGATCGCTTGTACACAAACAACTTCACCTATGATGGATTAGATGCCAATTGCACCCTCTGGTCTCCCGCAGATGGCGCGGTAGGTAATGCCCGGTATACACTGACTGTGCCTACTGCGACAGCCAGTGCCTACACTATCAGAGCAGCACCGGCGGTCGGTGCCTGTGAAGGTTACTGCTACGAGCTTGATTCGGATGGCACAGAAAGGGTCGAGTAATACCACCTATCGCCTGATTCTTTCCGTTTATCGGCCGTCTGGCTGACGTTTCGCCAGGTTCTATACACTTCCAAGTTGTGCTGTTTGCGCGAACTCACGGTGATACCCGTGAGCTTACGTTGCAAATACGTTAAACACGGTGCTGCTTCGGCGGTGACAGGTACCACTTACAACTAGTGCAATTGCATGAGCAAGTCTCTGAATAATAAGGGCTTTACGATGGTAGAGGTGCTGATGGTCATCGTGATCATTGGCGTCGGTTTTTCTATCGCCGTCCCCAGTTTCCAGGGTATGCAGGAACGTAACCGGCTGGTCACTCAATCAAACAGCTTTGTCGCGGCGGTCAGTCTGGCCCGTTCTGAAGCGAGCCGGCTCGGCAGTACGGTGACGCTGCAGGCCGCTGTGGGTACCGCGGGTAACGAGTTTGGCGGAGGCTATTGTATCGTTCGCGGAGATCCCGGCGATTGTGATGATCCTGTTATACGCAGATTTAGTGCGCTGCTTGGCAGCACAACGACGTTGTCGGGTGTTGATGATGCGGCCAACAATGGTGACTGGAATACGCCCAGAGACGCTATTTCTTTTAATAGCCTGGGAGGGCTTGCGGGCACGTCGAACCAATTGCGCGTGGTTGACCTCTGCCACCCGGACCAGCTTGATCGTCGAATACAGATTGGCCTGATTGGCAGAGCAAAGGTATGGAGAGAGGCTGAGGCGGGTGATCCGGATCCCCCTTCCATTCAGCCGGACTGCTAGTATGAGAAAACAATATTCCCTGAAAAAGCACCGCGGCTTTTCACTGATTGAGGTGCTGGTTTCGGCGGTCATCATGTCCGTTGGCGTGCTTGGCGTGGCTGGCATGCAGGTCAGTAGTCTGCAGCAGAACAGAACCGCACTTCTGCGCTCAGAAGCCCAGTTGCTGGGCAATGACATGATTGACCGCATGGTTGTAAACACCGGTGATCTCGTGGATTACGCCGGGGTCGAATACACTGACGAGCCAAGTTTGATTAACAACTGTTACACCACCATCTGCAGTGAAACGCAGATGCGCAATTTTGATGTCGCGCAGTGGCAGTGTTCGATCAACTCGGTTGATGCTGACGGTGATGTTTTCCCAGCCTGCGAGACTCTTGGGATTTCAGGTTCCCTGCCTGGTGGTCAGGGCTCCATAGAGGGGCCATCGAACTATGCAGAATGTGATCTTTCGTCCGCCGATGAAGGTGAGTACTGTGTCGCAGTTCGCTGGCTGAATACTGATGGCACGACCTATTCGAAAGTTGTCCTGCAGACGAGGGTGAAATGATGCATCGTCAGTCAGGTTTGTCTCTTGTAGAACTAATGATCGCGCTGACCGTGGGATCAATGATCACAGCCGGTGTTGTGCAGCTTTTCAGCGCGAACTCCGAGGCATATCAGATGCTTCAGGGGCAGTCACGCATTCAGGAATCAGCGCGATTTGCGCTTGAGTACATGCGTCGCGACATAGAAAATGCCGGCCGCAAGGGGTGTAACTCAAATCTTGAACCGGATGACCCGAAACTTTATTACAACCAGGTGGACAGCACGACGTTACCTTACGAGTACAACATTCGAAATGCCCTGCAAGGTTATGAAGGCTCAGCTTCAGGTTGGAACCCCAGTCTCAATGATCTGCCAAAAACGGCGGGTGCTACTAACACCAATGTGTTCATAAATGGTACGGGTATAGATACCGATCAGATCGTGCCCAACACCGATGTGCTTGTGCTAAGGGGTATCAGGCGTTCAGATCTCTCAAACTTTCTTGAAGTGTCGATGACAGAGTCTGACGATGAAGAACTGTTTGTCGTTCGTCCAGCCGACGGCGTTGATGGACTCGGGTTTGGTAATAACGAGCTGGTACTGTTGCATGATTGTGACAAGGCGACGGTCTTTCAGGTAACGGACATCACCGACGCTGATCCAATTGCCATTGAGCATGAGGTTGGTTTGAATAACTGGTCGAACGCGACTTCCACGCTGTCTTTTTCGGGTTTGTTTGAGACAGATGCATCAATCAGTGCGCTGGTAACGACGATTTATTACATTGCGCCCGGTATCGGTGAAAACAACAATGGCGATACGCCGCTGTCGCTTTGGCGCAAAGAAGGTATCTCCCCGCCAGTAGAGCTGGTCGAAGGTGTTGAAGATCTTCAGGTGCTTTATGGTCTCGGAACGACTTTCCCTGAACAGTATGTTAATGCTAATCAGGTACCGTCAGATCAATGGGAGAGAGTGAAAACCGTGCGGGTCGCCATCGTCACTAATACGATTGATGACATTGGTGGCGCCATGCAGCCCACTCACGGGTGTTTGGTGCAAACTTGTATCGCAGACGAGCCGGCTGATGGGATCGACGGTTTGCAGCGCCGTTCTTTCAGTCGAACCGTTGCGAGGAGGAATTAGGTGTGAAACGAGGAAGCAACTTCAGCAATATGGCGCGACATCAGGAAGGTGTTGTGCTGTTTATGTGTCTGGTGATGCTATTGCTGTTGACCGCGCTTGGCGCGTCGTCAATTCAGACAACAACCGTTCAGTTCCAGATGGCGCGAAGTGTAGACGACATTAACCTTGCGTTTCAGGCGGCTGAAGTGGGATTGCGCGACGGCGAAGACTTCATTGAGGGACTTGCCAGTGCAGCGGGCTTCCCCGACACAGCTAACGGTAACTATCTTGAGGTAGACCCTGGTACGACACCTAACTGGGCAAGCATTGATTGGTCCGCAAACGACGGCTATCACGTTGGTTCGACGGCAGTCGAAGGGGTTCATAGTCAGCCTCGGTTTATTGTGGAGCATGTTCGGATCGTGCTTTCGGATGAAGACAATTTGAATCTGACCAATATTGGTGAGGAACTGGGCACCGGCAGCACGCACATCTTCCGCATTACGTCCCGGGGGTCCGGTTTTGGTGATGGTTCGTCTTCGGTTTTTGTTCAGAGCCACTACGGTAAACGGATGTAACCCAACCAGCCTGAACCTCAATTCCCGCGGCGCCAGGACCAATCAGCCGCCAATATCGACCACTTAGCCAAATACCCCACTACCCACGTATCGCAATCGCTATATTAGCGTTGCCGAGGGCTCCCTATGCCTGTGGCTAACGACTTACAAAGATTCTGGGAAAACAGCATGAACAGGCAACAAAATTCAACTGTAGAAACGTTTATCGTTCCGAAACGATGTTTTCCTGGGTTAGCGACAAAAGCCTCGGGATTTACGCATATGCATCGGATCATAAAATCGGCACTTTTCTTGCCAATGCTTACCTTTTCGTTGTCTGCAAATGCGTTGCCGCCCATAGCTGTACCAGACAATCTTGGTAATGCCGATGCGGGTACGGTTTTCAATCCGGCAGCCTCGGTTACCGACAACGATAACGACGGTGGTAGTCCATTGCCGCCGATCAGTAACGGGTTTCCGAATGTCGAAGTTATCGAGGTTCAGGGCAATCCTGCTGTGGGTTCGCCAATTGCCACGAATCAGGGGGCCCAGGTCATTGTCAAAGCCGATGGCTCTGTATCTTATGATTCTACCGGTGGTGTTTTTGATGCTCTCGGAGCCGGCCAGACGCTCCTGGACTCCTTTAATTACAGAATTCGCGATGTGCCGACTGAAGGAACTGCGGCCGCAAACGCGAACATTACGGTCGATGGTGTTAACGACCCGCCTGTTTTTTCGGGTGGTGACCTGAGTGCCAGCATTGATGAGGGTGATCGATACACCATTAAAGCCGCCGATATCGGTTATTCGGATGTTGACGCGAATGACGGTGATGCGGATATCACGTATACCGTGTCTCTTCCTGGAAATTTGGATATAGAAGTGTCGTCTGTCAGCCAGAGCAGCTTTACAGCGGCACAACTTGACGCTGGCATCGTTGAACTTGTCCATTCCGGCGATAACGTTTCGGCAACTTCTTTCAGTGTTGAAGTAGAGGACGGTGATGAGGATTCCAGTGCGGCTGCGTCAACCACGTTTAACGTATCCGTCAATCCTGTCAACGATGAACCTGTGGCGAACGATGACAGCGGTGCAGGTTTTGGTACAGACGAGGATACGGCGTTCACGACGGGCAGTGTGCTGACGAACGACACGGATGCAGATACGGGTGAGACAGCGACATTGTCGGTTGATTCAGTTGATGCGACCAGTGCTGGCGGTGCGTCGATTACAGATAATGGTAATGGCACGTTTGATTATGACCCGACGGGTGCGTTCGACAATCTGGTTGCAGGTGGTGGCAGTACCACGGATACGTTCAGCTACACGGTAGTTGATGCACAGGGCGCGACGAACACCGCGACAGTGACGGTCCAGGTTGATCCGGTGAACGATGTGCCGGTGGCGAACGATGACAGCGGTGCAGGTTTTGGTACAGACGAGGATACGGCGTTCACGACGGGCAGTGTGCTGACGAACGACACGGATGCAGATACGGGTGAGACAGCGACATTGTCGGTTGATTCAGTTGATGCGACCAGTGCTGGCGGTGCGTCGATTACAGATAACGGTAATGGCACGTTTGATTATGACCCGACGGGTGCGTTCGACAATCTGGTTGCAGGTGGTGGCAGTACCACGGATACGTTCAGCTACACGGTAGTTGATGCACAGGGCGCGACGAACACCGCGACAGTGACGGTCCAGGTTGATCCGGTGAACGATGTGCCGGTGGCGAACGATGACAGCGGTGCAGGTTTTGGTACAGACGAGGATACGGCGTTCACGACGGGCAGTGTGCTGACGAACGACACGGATGCAGATACGGGTGAGACAGCGACGTTGTCGGTTGATTCAGTTGATGCGACCAGTGCTGGCGGTGCGTCGATTACAGATAACGGTAATGGCACGTTTGATTATGACCCGACGGGTGCGTTCGACAATCTGGTTGCAGGTGGTGGCAGTACCACGGATACGTTCAGCTACACGGTAGTTGATGCACAGGGCGCGACGAACACCGCGACAGTGACGGTCCAGGTTGATCCGGTGAACGATGTGCCGGTGGCGAACGATGACAGCGGTGCAGGTTTTGGTACAGACGAGGATACGGCGTTCACGACGGGCAGTGTGCTGACGAACGACACGGATGCAGATACGGGTGAGACAGCGACATTGTCGGTTGATTCAGTTGATGCGACCAGTGCTGGCGGTGCGTCGATTACAGATAACGGTAATGGCACGTTTGATTATGACCCGACGGGTGCGTTCGACAATCTGGTTGCAGGTGGTGGCAGTACCACGGATACGTTCAGCTACACGGTAGTTGATGCACAGGGCGCGACGAACACCGCGACAGTGACGGTCCAGGTTGATCCGGTGAACGATGTGCCGGTGGCGAACGATGACAGCGGTGCAGGTTTTGGTACAGACGAGGATACGGCGTTCACGACGGGCAGTGTGCTGACGAACGACACGGATGCAGATACGGGTGAGACAGCGACATTGTCGGTTGATTCAGTTGATGCGACCAGTGCTGGCGGTGCGTCGATTACAGATAACGGTAATGGCACGTTTGATTATGACCCGACGGGTGCGTTCGACAATCTGGTTGCAGGTGGTGGCAGTACCACGGATACGTTCAGCTACACGGTAGTTGATGCACAGGGCGCGACGAACACCGCGACAGTGACGGTCCAGGTTGATCCGGTGAACGATGTGCCGGTGGCGAACGATGACAGCGGTGCAGGTTTTGGTACAGACGAGGATACGGCGTTCACGACGGGCAGTGTGCTGACGAACGACACGGATGCAGATACGGGTGAGACAGCGACATTGTCGGTTGATTCAGTTGATGCGACCAGTGCTGGCGGTGCGTCGATTACAGATAACGGTAATGGCACGTTTGATTATGACCCGACGGGTGCGTTCGACAATCTGGTTGCAGGTGGTGGCAGTACCACGGATACGTTCAGCTACACGGTAGTTGATGCACAGGGCGCGACGAACACCGCGACAGTGACGGTCCAGGTTGATCCGGTGAACGATGTGCCGGTGGCGAACGATGACAGCGGTGCAGGTTTTGGTACAGACGAGGATACGGCGTTCACGACGGGCAGTGTGCTGACGAACGACACGGATGCAGATACGGGTGAGACAGCGACATTGTCGGTTGATTCAGTTGATGCGACCAGTGCTGGCGGTGCGTCGATTACAGATAACGGTAATGGCACGTTTGATTATGACCCGACGGGTGCGTTCGACAATCTGGTTGCAGGTGGTGGCAGTACCACGGATACGTTCAGCTACACGGTAGTTGATGCACAGGGCGCGACGAACACCGCGACAGTGACGGTCCAGGTTGATCCGGTGAACGATGTGCCGGTGGCGAACGATGACAGCGGTGCAGGTTTTGGTACAGACGAGGATACGGCGTTCACGACGGGCAGTGTGCTGACGAACGACACGGATGCAGATACGGGTGAGACAGCGACATTGTCGGTTGATTCAGTTGATGCGACCAGTGCTGGCGGTGCGTCGATTACAGATAATGGTAATGGCACGTTTGATTATGACCCGACGGGTGCGTTCGACAATCTGGTTGCAGGTGGTGGCAGTACCACGGATACGTTCAGCTACACGGTAGTTGATGCACAGGGCGCGACGAACACCGCGACAGTGACGGTCCAGGTTGATCCGGTGAACGATGTGCCGGTGGCGAACGATGACAGCGGTGCAGGTTTTGGTACAGACGAGGATACGGCGTTCACGACGGGCAGTGTGCTGACGAACGACACGGATGCAGATACGGGTGAGACAGCGACATTGTCGGTTGATTCAGTTGATGCGACCAGTGCTGGCGGTGCGTCGATTACAGATAACGGTAATGGCACGTTTGATTATGACCCGACGGGTGCGTTCGACAATCTGGTTGCAGGTGGTGGCAGTACCACGGATACGTTCAGCTACACGGTAGTTGATGCACAGGGCGCGACGAACACCGCGACAGTGACGGTCCAGGTTGATCCGGTGAACGATGTGCCGGTGGCGAACGATGACAGCGGTGCAGGTTTTGGTACAGACGAGGATACGGCGTTCACGACGGGCAGTGTGCTGACGAACGACACGGATGCAGATACGGGTGAGACAGCGACATTGTCGGTTGATTCAGTTGATGCGACCAGTGCTGGCGGTGCGTCGATTACAGATAACGGTAATGGCACGTTTGATTATGACCCGACGGGTGCGTTCGACAATCTGGTTGCAGGTGGTGGCAGTACCACGGATACGTTCAGCTACACGGTAGTTGATGCACAGGGCGCGACGAACACCGCGACAGTGACGGTCCAGGTTGATCCGGTGAACGATGTGCCGGTGGCGAACGATGACAGCGGTGCAGGTTTTGGTACAGACGAGGATACGGCGTTCACGACGGGCAGTGTGCTGACGAACGACACGGATGCAGATACGGGTGAGACAGCGACATTGTCGGTTGATTCAGTTGATGCGACCAGTGCTGGCGGTGCGTCGATTACAGATAACGGTAATGGCACGTTTGATTATGACCCGACGGGTGCGTTCGACAATCTGGTTGCAGGTGGTGGCAGTACCACGGATACGTTCAGCTACACGGTAGTTGATGCACAGGGCGCGACGAACACCGCGACAGTGACGGTCCAGGTTGATCCGGTGAACGATGTGCCGGTGGCGAACGATGACAGCGGTGCAGGTTTTGGTACAGACGAGGATACGGCGTTCACGACGGGCAGTGTGCTGACGAACGACACGGATGCAGATACGGGTGAGACAGCGACATTGTCGGTTGATTCAGTTGATGCGACCAGTGCTGGCGGTGCGTCGATTACAGATAACGGTAATGGCACGTTTGATTATGACCCGACGGGTGCGTTCGACAATCTGGTTGCAGGTGGTGGCAGTACCACGGATACGTTCAGCTACACGGTAGTTGATGCACAGGGCGCGACGAACACCGCGACAGTGACGGTCCAGGTTGATCCGGTGAACGATGTGCCGGTGGCGAACGATGACAGCGGTGCAGGTTTTGGTACAGACGAGGATACGGCGTTCACGACGGGCAGTGTGCTGACGAACGACACGGATGCAGATACGGGTGAGACAGCGACGTTGTCGGTTGATTCAGTTGATGCGACCAGTGCTGGCGGTGCGTCGATTACAGATAACGGTAATGGCACGTTTGATTATGACCCGACGGGTGCGTTCGACAATCTGGTTGCAGGTGGTGGCAGTACCACGGATACGTTCAGCTACACGGTAGTTGATGCACAGGGCGCGACGAACACCGCGACAGTGACGGTCCAGGTTGATCCGGTGAACGATGTGCCGGTGGCGAACGATGACAGCGGTGCAGGTTTTGGTACAGACGAGGATACGGCGTTCACGACGGGCAGTGTGCTGACGAACGACACGGATGCAGATACGGGTGAGACAGCGACATTGTCGGTTGATTCAGTTGATGCGACCAGTGCTGGCGGTGCGTCGATTACAGATAACGGTAATGGCACGTTTGATTATGACCCGACGGGTGCGTTCGACAATCTGGTTGCAGGTGGTGGCAGTACCACGGATACGTTCAGCTACACGGTAGTTGATGCACAGGGCGCGACGAACACCGCGACAGTGACGGTCCAGGTTGATCCGGTGAACGATGTGCCGGTGGCGAACGATGACAGCGGTGCAGGTTTTGGTACAGACGAGGATACGGCGTTCACGACGGGCAGTGTGCTGACGAACGACACGGATGCAGATACGGGTGAGACAGCGACATTGTCGGTTGATTCAGTTGATGCGACCAGTGCTGGCGGTGCGTCGATTACAGATAACGGTAATGGCACGTTTGATTATGACCCGACGGGTGCGTTCGACAATCTGGTTGCAGGTGGTGGCAGTACCACGGATACGTTCAGCTACACGGTAGTTGATGCACAGGGCGCGACGAACACCGCGACAGTGACGGTCCAGGTTGATCCGGTGAACGATGTGCCGGTGGCGAACGATGACAGCGGTGCAGGTTTTGGTACAGACGAGGATACGGCGTTCACGACGGGCAGTGTGCTGACGAACGACACGGATGCAGATACGGGTGAGACAGCGACATTGTCGGTTGATTCAGTTGATGCGACCAGTGCTGGCGGTGCGTCGATTACAGATAACGGTAATGGCACGTTTGATTATGACCCGACGGGTGCGTTCGACAATCTGGTTGCAGGTGGTGGCAGTACCACGGATACGTTCAGCTACACGGTAGTTGATGCACAGGGCGCGACGAACACCGCGACAGTGACGGTCCAGGTTGATCCGGTGAACGATGTGCCGGTGGCGAACGATGACAGCGGTGCAGGTTTTGGTACAGACGAGGATACGGCGTTCACGACGGGCAGTGTGCTGACGAACGACACGGATGCAGATACGGGTGAGACAGCGACATTGTCGGTTGATTCAGTTGATGCGACCAGTGCTGGCGGTGCGTCGATTACAGATAATGGTAATGGCACGTTTGATTATGACCCGACGGGTGCGTTCGACAATCTGGTTGCAGGTGGTGGCAGTACCACGGATACGTTCAGCTACACGGTAGTTGATGCACAGGGCGCGACGAACACCGCGACAGTGACGGTCCAGGTTGATCCGGTGAACGATGTGCCGGTGGCGAACGATGACAGCGGTGCAGGTTTTGGTACAGACGAGGATACGGCGTTCACGACGGGCAGTGTGCTGACGAACGACACGGATGCAGATACGGGTGAGACAGCGACATTGTCGGTTGATTCAGTTGATGCGACCAGTGCTGGCGGTGCGTCGATTACAGATAACGGTAATGGCACGTTTGATTATGACCCGACGGGTGCGTTCGACAATCTGGTTGCAGGTGGTGGCAGTACCACGGATACGTTCAGCTACACGGTAGTTGATGCACAGGGCGCGACGAACACCGCGACAGTGACGGTCCAGGTTGATCCGGTGAACGATGTGCCGGTGGCGAACGATGACAGCGGTGCAGGTTTTGGTACAGACGAGGATACGGCGTTCACGACGGGCAGTGTGCTGACGAACGACACGGATGCAGATACGGGTGAGACAGCGACATTGTCGGTTGATTCAGTTGATGCGACCAGTGCTGGCGGTGCGTCGATTACAGATAACGGTAATGGCACGTTTGATTATGACCCGACGGGTGCGTTCGACAATCTGGTTGCAGGTGGTGGCAGTACCACGGATACGTTCAGCTACACGGTAGTTGATGCACAGGGCGCGACGAACACCGCGACAGTGACGGTCCAGGTTGATCCGGTGAACGATGTGCCGGTGGCGAACGATGACAGCGGTGCAGGTTTTGGTACAGACGAGGATACGGCGTTCACGACGGGCAGTGTGCTGACGAACGACACGGATGCAGATACGGGTGAGACAGCGACATTGTCGGTTGATTCAGTTGATGCGACCAGTGCTGGCGGTGCGTCGATTACAGATAACGGTAATGGCACGTTTGATTATGACCCGACGGGTGCGTTCGACAATCTGGTTGCAGGTGGTGGCAGTACCACGGATACGTTCAGCTACACGGTAGTTGATGCACAGGGCGCGACGAACACCGCGACAGTGACGGTCCAGGTTGATCCGGTGAACGATGTGCCGGTGGCGAACGATGACAGCGGTGCAGGTTTTGGTACAGACGAGGATACGGCGTTCACGACGGGCAGTGTGCTGACGAACGACACGGATGCAGATACGGGTGAGACAGCGACATTGTCGGTTGATTCAGTTGATGCGACCAGTGCTGGCGGTGCGTCGATTACAGATAACGGTAATGGCACGTTTGATTATGACCCGACGGGTGCGTTCGACAATCTGGTTGCAGGTGGTGGCAGTACCACGGATACGTTCAGCTACACGGTAGTTGATGCACAGGGCGCGACGAACACCGCGACAGTGACGGTCCAGGTTGATCCGGTGAACGATGTGCCGGTGGCGAACGATGACAGCGGTGCAGGTTTTGGTACAGACGAGGATACGGCGTTCACGACGGGCAGTGTGCTGACGAACGACACGGATGCAGATACGGGTGAGACAGCGACATTGTCGGTTGATTCAGTTGATGCGACCAGTGCTGGCGGTGCGTCGATTACAGATAACGGTAATGGCACGTTTGATTATGACCCGACGGGTGCGTTCGACAATCTGGTTGCAGGTGGTGGCAGTACCACGGATACGTTCAGTTACACGGTAGTTGATGCACAGGGCGCGACGAACACCGCGACAGTGACGGTCCAGGTTGATCCGGTGAACGATGTGCCGGTGGCGAACGATGACAGCGGTGCAGGTTTTGGTACAGACGAGGATACGGCGTTCACGACGGGCAGTGTGCTGACGAACGACACGGATGCAGATACGGGTGAGACAGCGACATTGTCGGTTGATTCAGTTGATGCGACCAGTGCTGGCGGTGCGTCGATTACAGATAACGGTAATGGCACGTTTGATTATGACCCGACGGGTGCGTTCGACAATCTGGCCAACAGCGGCGCTGGTACAACAGATACGTTCAGTTACACGTTAGTTGATGCACAGGGCGCGACGAACACCGCGACAGTGACGGTCCAGGTTGATCCGGTGAATGATGATCCCGAAATAACCAGCAACGGCGGCGCCACGGTCGATGTTAACTTTGATGAAAACACAACGGGCACGATTACATCGGTATCTGCTGATGACGTCGATGGTGATGACGGCTCCTCGGGCGTAGCGCTGACTTACGATATTGATCTCTCTGGCGGTGCAGATGGTGGTGTCTTCCAGATTGACCCCGCTAGTGGCGCGCTGTCCTTCACGTCGGCGCGCGATTTTGAGGCGGTGTCAGATGACAATGGTGACAATACCTATGAAGTGACCGTACGCGCGAACGATGATAGTGGTGGCAGTGACATTCAGCTCGTACGGGTTGCGTTGCAGAACGTCAATGAAGCACCCACAGCCAGCAACATGACCAATACGGTTGCCTATACCGAGGATCAGGGGTCTGTTGACCTGGTTAATATTGTGGTGTCCGACATCGACAATGGTCTCACAGGACAAGACATCACGGTCGAGCTTTCTCTCAGCCCAGCCATCGCAGGCGCGCTGACAACACCAGGATCAGCCACTTTCGATTCTGGCAGCGGTCTATGGACAATTACGGATACGCTGGCAGCGGTCAATTCCGCCCTGGCAACTGTAGCCTTTGTGACTGGCGCAGATCATGACACTGATTCGACCATTACGACCAGGGTTGTCGATCAGGATGGGGAAGGGCCTGCTGATGGCACTATTACCCTGGACGTCACGCCGGTTAATGACGCCCCGGAGGCGACCAATACAACCGATACAGTGGCTTATACTGAAGATCAGATGATGGTCGATTTCGCGGACATCGTCGTCAGTGATGTTGACCATGCTGATTATCCGCAAACGATTACCGCCACGTTAACGCTGGCAGATACTGATGCGGGCGTTTTAACCGCCTCTGGCGCGGCATCATACACACCAGGGTCTGGTGTCTGGACGATTACTGACGACCTGGATGCTGTTAACTCGGCGCTGTCGAGTGTTCAGTTCTCGCCTGCAGCAGACTATGACGAAGACACATCCATCAGTGTCAGCATTTCTGATGCCGGCGCGGGCCCATCAGGAACGATTACGTTAGATGTGACGCCGGTCAACGACACACCAATCGCGACCAACACCACGCAGACCATTAACTACAATGAAGATCAAAACGGGGTTGATGCACTCCAGCCTAACATCGTGATTAGTGATGTGGATGATGAAGATCACCCGCAAACGATTACCGTGACCATCACGATGCAGGACTACCTGCCGGTGACGCTTAATACGCCGGGGAGTTCCTCATGGAATAGCCTGACGGGCGAGTGGACGATGACCGACACGGTGGCGAACGTGAATGCTGCTTTTGCCTCCCTGACTTTTGACGCGGAAACCGATTGGGACGAGGATTCCTCATTCCAGATTCAGATTCTCGATCAGGGCCTTGCCGGACCTGCACCGGGTACAGTGACCCTTGATGTGGTTCCGCTGAATGATGATCCGGTCGTTAATGATCAGGCTTTCAACATTGATGAAAATTCCGCCAATGGCACTGTCGTCGGTACCGTGATCGCAGAGAACGAAGAATCCAATGGCTGTACTCCTGGCGTGGATCCTGGCTGTCAGAATATCTTCTTTGAGGTCACTGGCGGGGCGTTTGATATAGACGACGACGGTGTACTGACCGTCGCAAACTCCTCTGAGCTTGATCGTGAAGCGACTGATCAGATTATCGTGACAGTAACAGTGACGGACGACGGTGCGCCGGTAGAAAACGACACCGCGACGATTACCGTTGACCTTAATCCGGTTAACGATAATCCACCCGTAGGTATCAACGATGCGGTCGATGTGAATGAAGGCGCAACGTTGAACTTTAATGTGCTGACCGCTGGCCAGGATCTGGATGCGGATTTGCCGGCAGAATTGCTGGAAGTCTCTGCCGTCGCTGGTGACCCTGACAAAGTAGGGGTCGCCCAGGTGTTATCAGCGAATGGCAAAGACGTGGGTACGCTAACCATCGAGCAAAGTGGCGCGGCTACGTTTGTGGCAACCGCGGACAACACGGTTGAAGAGTTTGAGGTGCAGCAGACCTACACTGTCAGCGATGGTGTGTTTGAGGACAACGCTGTACTCGTGACCATAACCGTTAACCCACAAAACGATAATGAGCCCGAGTTAACGCCTGCGGGCGATACGTTAGTCGCTGATGGCATAAGTTACGACGAAGATCAGTATTTCCTCAACAATGAGCTCACGGTTGTTCTGAACGGCCTGTTCCAGGATCTGGATATCGATAGTGATGGGCAGTTGGATTCCAACACAGGTGAAGATAACGACAGCCTGGTGTTCACTATTGAGGGTAATACCAATCCGGCCCTCGTCAACGCATCGATTTCCAATGCAGATCTCATGTTGTATAGCCCGGCCCATGAGCATGGCACTGCAGATCTAGTTATTCGAGCAACAGATACGGCTGACCCTTCAGGCAATATCTCGAGTGTCGATCTGGCGTTTACGGTGACTGTTGTCTCCGTGAATGATCCGCCGATATACGTAACGAACTATTACGATGACATGACAGTGCTGGAAGATTCGGGTGACATTGTTATCCAACTGGATGCCGCCTTCTCGGATGCTGACGTCGATTTAGACAGTGACCCGAATGATGACCCTTTCGGATATCAGATCACCATTGTTGATGCGCCGGCGGTCAGTGCCGTCGATTCTGTCTTCGTCGACATCGAAATCTTCGAGGAAGTGAGCGAAGATCTTGGGGTGCCTGAAGTTGGCAGCCGAACGGTTGTATACATAACCGATCAACCTGAGATGACCATCGAACTGCCTCAGGACGCGCACGGCTACCTTGATATCGCTATTCGACGTCAGGATTCCGGGCGTCCGCCCGCCGACCCTGCGCCAGCGGTGCCATTGTTTGCAGATGCATCCTTCAGGATTACCGTGCAGGGTATTGGTGATGACACGCCTGTTGCAGCAGATGACCATCACAGTACAAACCCTGCACTGGTCATGGATGAAGACGGCGAACCAATTATTATCAATGTGCTGGCTAACGATTACCTCGGTGATGCGCCGGCAACCGTAATTACGGCGGGGGATACGATTGCCGATTCTCTGGGAGACAACAAGCGCTGGCGTACAACCTCAAGATTGACTGACCGTAATAACACGGCTACCTACGTCATCGAAATGAACGGTGAAGTTTCCTGCGCTGCCAGCGGTTGTCAGGACACGGAATCGCCGGAGACCACGATCGATGGCTCAGGCATACTTGATAGCTCAATTATCTATAAGCCGGGTCCTGATTTTAACGGCGAAGACAGTATTGTCTATTGTATTCAGGATGCCTTCCCAGGCTCTGAGCCGGCATTTACACCGGATAGAAATGCGCCCACAACGGATCAACGTTGTGCCGAGGTGACCGTGATGGTTAACCCGGTTAACGATTTGCCGAGAGTTCCCTCGGACATCATCTATCCGATGGAGCAGGCGCAGGTTTTGATTGTTCCTGTTGAGGATGGGCTTCGAACAAAGGTCTCCGGAGTTGATAACACCCACATCGATGGTATCGGCTGCGATCCCAATGATCCTGGCTGTAATCCTGGCCCAGGCGATCCACAGCCCGATGAGTTGTACTTCTTCTTCCAGTCGGCATCAACGCCGGAAGGTGAACTGGTTGCGCCTTTCTTGAGGGACGGTAGTTTTAACTATCGACCGGCGGCCACTTTCTCGGGATCGGACAGCTTCCTCGTCGACGTCTGCGAGACCAACTTTCTGGATGCAGATAGCTGTATTTTTGGAGTGACCGTCACTATTGCCGTTGATGCAATTACGGGTGCACCAGAAGGTAGCTCCGAATCCGCAGTTGAGGTCGACTTTGACCTGGCGAATATTCCCCTGGAACTGCCGGTAGGCCCTGAAGCTAACGTGCTTATTGTTAATGATGATTCCGGTTCCATGGATTGGGACTTGTTGACGGATCAGACCTCAGGCGTTTATTTCTTCAGTTCGGGTAACTACATCAGGTATCTGTTGCCAGCAACTGCGGGTAACACTACATACGTGGCGCCGAGTGAAGAGGCGTCACTTGGACAGGGGCTGTGGCGTCTGCGTAGTCCCGCTTACAACAAGGTTTATTACAATCCGGAAGTTCAGTACCTGCCCTGGAATGGCTTGAATACGAGTGACGTTGATTTTCCGGATTCGAATCCAAATCAGGCGCTACATAATCCGTTGGTGACATCTGGAAACAATATTGCGACCAACCTTGAGGCGCTCCAGAACTACACTGGGAGGGCTGACTTTACCGAGCCGGTACAAGAGCAGGAAGTGTGTGTCGCGTTTGCTAAGAATGGCGACTGTGAGGAATATGATACGCAGAGGACCGGTGGATCAACGAGTTTCACCACCGTTGAGGTAGAAGATTTCTGGCTGCCGCGATACTACCTCTGGGATGACAAAGATGGTGATGAAGTCGTTGATTCTGTGCCCTCTCCAATATCTAACCCAGATGCCTCAGAGGGTATATTGGTTGAGATTCTCTCCGGCAATGTTTATCCAAAATATCCGAACCGGTCTGACTGTGTGGCGCTGCCAAGTAACTGTACTTACGATGAAGAACTGCAGAACTTCGCTAACTGGTTCACCTACTCACGTAACCGTGAATTTACCGCAAAATCTGCGCTGGGCCGCGTGGTTGCCGAGTCAGAGAATATCCGGATCGGCTATGCCAAGTTAAACAGCGAAGACAACATCAAAGAGATAGCGTCGATGAATGCCTCGGAGCGAACGGGCGCGAAGGCGGAGTTGCTAGATGCGATTTACCTGACAGAGTCCAGCGGTGGTACGCCCTTGCGTCGCTCATTGAGAGATGCGGGTCGATATTTTGAATGTGTTGCCAATGATATCTTCGATTCCAGCACGGGCACCGATCCCGGTCAGGCTGGCTGCCCGGTGTTTGCAGCGCCAGCAGGTAACTGTCAGCAGAACTTCACGTTGCTGATCTCTGATGGTGAATGGACCAGTAATACGGGCCCCAACATCGGTGATGCGGATGACCCCACGGATAATGATGACTCCATTGATTCGAATTTTGATGGTGGGATGTTCGCCGGATCCTTCGATAACTCTCTGGCTGATGTGGCGATGCACTATTATGAGCGTGATCTTCATAGCTTGTTGAGCAACGAGGTACCGACGACCGCGAGAGATCGCGACGGTGCAGCATTGGATGCGTTTGAAGATCAGGGTAACGATCTGATGCATCAGCACATGAAAACCTACACGATCGGTTTCGGGGTCAGCGGTTTGATTGAAGATGATGATGTGCCGACCGACTACACCCAATCGTTCAACTGGGGTACGCCAACGGATTCAACAGCCAGAAAGGTTGATGATGCCCGCCATGCGGCGGTCAACGGTCGAGGTGAGTATCTGAGTGCCGGTAATGCTTCCGCACTCGCCGATGCGCTGCTGTCGGCCTTTAATGAATTCCAGAAGAGTAGTGGCTCAGCGTCCGCGGTGAGCTTTAACTCGCAGGAAGTGCAGGAAGATACCCTGGTATTCCGGGCGTTCTACAACACCAAGAACAATACGGGTGATCTGATCGCACAGGAATTCATAGAAGATCCCGATACCGGACTGGTAACGATCGGTGATGAAGCCTGGAATGCCGCTGGTCGTCTGGATTCCAAGACATACGATGAGCGGGTGATTATCACTTATGACCGGGATCCAAACAGCGCAACCTACGCAGAGGGTATTCCTTTCAGGCCACTTAGCCTCAATGACGAGCAACGATCGCTGTTTATCAATGACGGAACTGCCGATGTATTGCAGCAGAATCTTGAAGTGAACCAGCGGGTTAACTATTTGCGTGGTGATCCAACCAATGAGCGGCCCGCAGGAAACTTCAGGGAGCGGCCTGGTGTTGAGGGTCGACTCGGTGACATCGTTCACTCCGCACCTACCTTTATTGGTCCGCCAAACAGGCTGGGTCAGGATGCGAGCTATGCGGCTTTCCGTACGGCGAATGAAAGCAGAGAAGCGATTGTTTACGTTGCCGCGAATGATGGCATGTTGCACGGATTCAATGCAGAGACCGGTGATGAAGAGATTGCCTACGTGCCAGAAAATCTAATGACGGGTACGTTCAGTCGCAAGATCAGTGAACTGCTTAACTATGAGTACACGCATGAATACTTCGTCGACTCATCGCCTGCGATTAACGATGTCTTTATTAATCACGATGGCGATTCAGACAAGGAGTGGCGTACGGTCCTGGTCAATGGTCAGGGTGCGGGTGCCAAGGCTTACTTTGCACTGGATATCACAGACCCCTCCAAGTTCGATGAAGATACCGCGGAAGAGGTTGTTCTGTGGGAATTCACTGACGACGATGACGCCTATCCAACTGTGGTAGAGGCAGGCGTAAGAGTTGCTCTGACGAACAATGATGATAGTCAGCGGCAGGACCTTCAGACTGTGCCTCGCCCTGTGAAGGATCTTGGTTACTCATTCAGTGTGCCAACGCTGGTACCCAGTAACCTCAAAGATGGTGATGGCTCCAGTCGTTGGGTTGCTGTTTTGGGTAACGGTTATAACTCAACAGCGGGCATCGCGAAGCTGTTTGTACTGTTCCTGGATGCGGGTATCGACGGCACCTGGTGTCACCCCGACAAGCAGCACAACGACATTCTGGACGCAACGCCACTGCCAGCGGGTTGTGGTCCTCTGGATTACGATTTTGTCAAACTGGATACGACCTTCGGCGTGTTCCAGGACAACGAGGGTAACAATGTACCCAACGGTCTGGGTGAGCCAAGGGTGATCGATGTGGATAACAACGGTACTGCGGATTATGCTTACGCCGGTGACATGCAGGGTAACTTCTTCCGCTTTGATCTAACGTCAGACGATTTCGCGGACTGGTCTGTGACCAAGATATTTGAGGCGAAGTACAAGCCTGACACTATTGATGAGTCTATCCAGGCGATTACCACGCAACCGATTGCGATTCCTCATCCCACCGAGGACGAGGGGCACATCATTATTTTTGGTACAGGTGCCTATCTGCGAACGGGAGATGCGACGGATAATGATATTCAGTCTATCTACGGTATCTGGGACCGCCTCTCACCAGAGTTGATCCTGAAAACCGATTTGCAGATGCAGAGCTATACGGCAGTTGATGACGGCAATCAGGGCTCGGTTAGGACCTTGTCTGATACAGCGGTTGATTATTCCATTATCGGTCAGCGGAAAGGGTGGTACATCGATCTCGATGTGGCACCTGCTGATGGATCGACAACAGATCCTGAGTTCCCTGGGGAGAAAGCGGTTCGAAATATCCAGGTCAGGGGTGGTCTGGCCTTCACGGCCTCGGTATTCCCGAGACCGCAGGGAAGCTGTGTTGGTCAGGCGGGTGGTGCGCTGCTTTCGTTCTGTCCGGATACGGGTAGTTCGCTTTGTTTCCTCAACAAGCAAATCTTTGATCTGAATAATGACGGCCAGTTTGACTCAAATGATGCGCTTGAAGATGGTGGTACAGCTGCAGGTGTCATCCTGGAGAACACGACGCCGCCAACGGATTCAGCCTTCATTGGTAGTAAATTGGTGACTCAGCAGGGTACTGACTTGACGGTATTCGACACCAACACTTCAAGTGGCAACAACACGGGCAGGATATCCTGGCAGCGCATGGATCAGTCCTACTAAGGGGAATGTAAGTTATGAGAAATCTGGTCTTTTCACTGGGCTTGTTTGTGTCGATGTTATCGGTGCAAGCAAGCGCCGAGACGTTTTTTGAACTGCTCAATGGCGAGGATACGCCGGACCACACCCGGGTTGAGCAGGGTGTGCTCGCTCAACAAGACTATTCAAGTCGGACGATGATTGTATCTGGCTACAAATACATGGTGGGTACTAATTTTCAAACACCGGTGACCTTGTTTGGTACCTCGGCCGGTTCCTTTGAGCTGCTTAAATCAGGCATGAAGCTTGAAATTGAATACTTTGATCTGGGCGAGTACAGACTGGCGATTCGTATTGAGGAAATTGACTTCGCCACGGAGGTGGAGTTCTAGCATCGCAATAACCTGCCGCGATAGTCTATCGGCATACCTGCCTCGTTAACCCTGCGATTGTTGCGAACGCGCCCCTGCAGATTGATGACAATCTGTTTCGCCCATCGTGGGTTGCCATCAGCAGGGCAGGCGACAAAGTTCCCGTTCTGGTAGTGAGTGAAGCCCATAGGCGTCATTTGCAGATACTGTCTGTTTTGAAAGGCTCGCCAGGTAATACTTGCCTTGTTTTGTAGCGGCGGCAGTTGTCGGATGATGACCTCGCCCGCGTCCAGCCTGGCGTTACCGTTTCGGTCTTTGAAAACGGTCAGTTCATCTGCCCAGTTATTGCCGCATTTCCCTGAGGCTTTCAGGCTGCAAAGTGTGACCCTTGTTTGCTGAATGAGCGCGGAATGCCTGGTGACATGGACGGCGACAACCATGCGGTTGATGGCGGTTGTGGTGGCTTGTCGATCGAGCATGCCTTGAACTGACGGAAAGACCGTTAGTGACAAAAGCCCCATGATGCCAGTGACGGCGATAAGCTCTGTGAGCGTGTAACCCCAGGGTCGATGCAGGAATTTCATCGACAAAGAATAAAATCTCTCAGGCGCGACGCCTGTAGGTGCTTATCCCATTATCGCGTGAGCGTTGTTACTCTAATCCCAGCTTCTTCAGCTTGTAGCGAAGTGCTCTGAATGTGATGCCTAGTTTTTTCGCAGCGGCGGTCTTGTTCCACCTTGTGGCCTCCAGCGCCTCCACGATGACATTTTTCTCAATATTTTCGAGATAGGAGTCGAGGCTTTCTTCATCGTCGGGCAAGGGCGAACCGGGTTGACTGACGCTGGCCTGAGTCATCGCTGGAGAACCCTCGTCTTCATCAGCCGGGTCGTCGTCAAACTCGATGTTCGCACCGGATGGTTTTGGCGAGATCGCGGCATGTCCTGAGAGTTGCAGGTCTTCAGGTGTAATCACGTCATTTTCGCAGAGTGTTACTGCCCGCTCGAGTATGTTTTCAAGCTCCCTGACATTTCCGGGAAATCCATACTGTTCAAGTGCCTGCATGGTTTCCGGAGTCATCACCGGCTTTGGAACCTGATATTCCTCAGCAACCCGTGTCAGCAGCGCTTTTGCCAGGACCGGAATATCTCCGGTTCGTTCACGCAGACTCGGGACGCTTAACTCAATGACATTGATCCGGTAGAACAGGTCTTGTCTGAAGGTGCCTTTTTCAACTTCTGTGGCCAGGTCCTTGTGGGTAGCGCTGAGTATGCGCACGTCCACAGCAATCTCCTGTTGACCACCAATGGGTCTGATTGCCTTTTCCTGAATGCCGCGCAATAGTTTTACCTGCATCGGCAGTGGCAGGTCAGCAACCTCATCGAGAAACAGTGTGCCGCCATTTGCGGCTTGAAAAAGCCCTTCCTTGTCTGACACTGCGCCGGTGAAGCTGCCTTTTGTGTGACCGAAAAACTCACTCTCCATCAGTTCGCTTGGGATAGCGCCGCAGTTGACCGGAACAAAGGGTCCGTCTTGATGTGGTCCGTTTTCATGGATCGACCGTGCCACCAATTCCTTGCCGCTGCCGGATTCACCGCTGATATAGATCGGTGCCTGACTGCGGGCAAGTTTTGAAATCTGTTTGCGCAGGGTTTTCATTGCCGGGGCATCGCCGAGTAAAGAGGGTGAATCAATATCGGATTGGTTATCGAGTGGCTTGAGGTTCAGGGCTGTATCAACCAGGGTTCTGAGCTGATCCAGATTTACCGGCTTTGATACAAAATCAAAGGCGCCGGCCTTTAGCGCTTCGACGGCAGACTCCATACTGCCGTGAGCAGTGATCATCGCTACCGGTAGCTGAGGGTAGTGATGATTGATGTGTTGAACCAGTTCGATACCATTGCCATCCGGCAGATTCATGTCGGAAAGGCAAAAGTCAAAACTCGCTTCTTCCAACAACGACTTGGCTTGGCCAACATCTTCGGCGCTGGCGGTGTCGATATTCATTCGGCCCAGTGTGATCTCCAGAAGTTCTCTGATATCCGGTTCATCATCGACAATAAGTGCTTTTTTGTTCGCCATGGTATCTAGTGTTCCACAAAGCTGATTTTGAATGAACTGCCACCGGTCTCTGCGCGGGCGTAGCTCAGGTGTGCATCGTTAGCGGCACAGAGTTCTTTTGAAAGATACAGGCCAAGACCGGTGCCGGTTGTCTCCGTTGTATAGAAAGGTTCAAACAGATTTTCTACCAGCGGTTCATCAACCCCTTCGCCAAAATCGATCACCTCAAGGCAGGGTGCGTCGTCCAGGGCTTCTCGTCCTACGCGAATCAGCAGTTTGGCTTCTCCGGTCTTTTTCTCGCTGTATCTCAGGCCATTTTGACAGAGGTTCGAAAGCACCTGTGATAAATGTGATGGGTCAACCTGAATCTCGGTTCTGTCATGATCAAGCGCGATCTCTATGGCAGGCTGCCCGGGATGCCCCGCTTCAAACTGTTCAACAAAATCGTCGAGCCAATCGTCGAGCACGATGTTTCGAGGTTCTGCAGTGCGGCGACGTGACATCTGAAGGACATTTTCTATGACATCGTTCATGCGAACGCTGTGATTCTGGATGATTTCACACAAGCGCTGGTCGCCCTTGTCGAGGTTGTCAGATTCACCCAGGAGTTGCGCCGCATGGCTGATCGCGCCGAGCGGGTTTCTGATTTCATGGGCGATGCTTGCGGAAAGTCTGCCAAGTGATGCCAGCTTGAGTTGCTGGGCCTGGCGCTGTGCTTCGGTGCTGTCTTCCAGAAATATCAGGATATCTGCCTCGGGTGTCGTCAGCTCAGACATTGTGGCAACCAGTTCAGGCCCTGCGCTGCGTTTCAAGGTGACGGCTCGCTTCTGAGGACCCTGGCGCCATTCAGCCACGGCGTTTAGCAGTGTCTGGGGTGTTACCAATCCAGTCTCCAGAGACAGGTATCGTTCCGCGGCCTGGTTCATAAAGCGAGGTTCCCCGGTGCTTTCGTTCATAACGACGACGCCGGTCGGCATGCCTTCAATAATGAGTTGATTAATCTGCTCAAGCGTATGGACTTCTGATTGTCTGGAGCGGAGTTGTCGAGACAGCGTTTGGAAAAGGATATTGGTGACAAAATAAACAATGCCCAACAACCCTGCCTGGAAGAAAGCCTGGGTGTCGTTCTCGTTCAGAAAGAAAAGATAAAATTCGTTGTAGATTGTCAGGATGAAAGCAACTGCAGGTAACACGGTTGAGACGCGGCCGTGCACCATGCCGCCGGCGAAAGCCAGTGTAAAAATCAACAGATTGCCGAGGCCGGAACTTACGCCGCCACTGGCAGACATGAGTAGCGTCAGGGCTAGCAGGTCGCCGAGCACAACGATGATCGCGGTGACCGGTCGGGCGAGGAAGCTGATGCTTAGAAACAGCGTTGCGATACCGATAATGCTGTTAACAGTGATGTATGCCAGGATGGTTGTTCTGAAAAGGTCCGGGTTAACACGCCCAACAAAGGTCGTTAGATTGGGGTCTAGAAAAAGGAACAGGAACAGGAAGGCGATGCCGACCCGATAGTAATTGTACACCCTGAAGATAGTTGCCCGCTGGGCTTTTTGTTGTTCTTCCAGGAAAGATTGGTCGAACTGTTTCACTGGCGCTTAGCCGAAAAGACCGAAAGTCAGTAAGTTCAACCAACCTCGTTCTTTGCTCTTGACTGTCTGGCTATTGCGGAAATTTCCGTTCTTATCCAGTGAATTGTGCGTTGGGTAGTTGGCCGCCAAGACGTCCAGCGTCTGGTCAGCCAGATCATCCATATCCAATAGAAGATAAGCTTCAACCATTACTGCCAACGCGTCTGGTACCGCCACTGAACCCTGAAAGTTTTCAAAGACGTATCGACCGCGGTTTGCCGCAGCGACGTAAGCGCCCCGGGTGATGTAATAGCGGGCAACATGAATTTCTGATTGCGCCAGCAGGTTTCGTAGATACTTCATGCGCCGCTGCGCGTCAGGCGCGTACTCGCTGTTTGGGAACCGGCGTATCAACTGAGAGAAATCGTTGAAAGATTCTCTCGCCGCACCCGGGTCTCGTGTTGAAGGGTCCATTGGGACGATATTCGAGAGGAAGTTTTTGTCCTGCTCGAAGGAAACCATGCCTTTCAAGTAATAGGCATAGTCGACGTTAGGGTGTCTTGGGTGAAGCCGGATAAACCGATCTGCGGCAGAGCGCGCGGCCTCTGGCTGTGCACTTTTATAGTAAGCGAAGATGATTTCCAACTGGGCCTGCTCGGCATACCGACCGAAAGGAAATCGGGATTCCAGCAGTTGCAGTTTTTGTATCGCCCCCCCATAGTTCCCGGCTCTCAGGCTTTCCTGAGCGGAAGTGTAGTAGGCAAGTTCGGTTGCCTCGAGGTCTTGCTCGACATCATCTTTGGAACATCCAGTGATGAAGAGCAGAGCCACCAATAACAGACTGATGTGGCGCATGGGAAATGAGCTAAGTGCTTGAAAACCGGCTAATTAAACCATAGCCTCTACGCAAACCCAACATATCCCTGCCTGTGTCCCTGCAAATCAATCACGAGTTTGTGCTTCCCGATGACTGTGCGCTTCAGCGCCTTGACCAGGCGGTTGCAGCCCAGTTACCCCAATACTCGCGGGCGAGGCTGCAACAATGGATCAAAGAAGGTGCGCTGTTAGTTGGGGGTAAGCCCGCGCGATCCAAAGATAAGGTCTACGGTAATGAGCAGATAACCATTGCGATTGATCAGCCTTCGGATACAGATCAGGCGGAAGATATTCCCCTGGATGTTGTGTTTGAAGATGAACACCTGCTGGTCATTAATAAGCCGGCAGGCCTGGTGGTTCATCCCGGGGCAGGTAACCCGACGGGCACGATGCTTAACGCGCTGCTTTCTTATGACAACCAGCTTGCGAATGTGCCGCGGGCTGGCATTGTGCACCGACTCGACAAGGATACCAGCGGGCTCATGGTGGTAGCACGAAGTCTTGAAGTCCAACATGGCCTGGTAAAAGGGCTGCAGGCCAGAGATATCACCAGAATCTACGATGCCATCGTCTACGGGACCTTAGCCCGGCGGGAAGGTGTTGTTGAAGGTGCGATTGGTCGGCACCCTCATCATCGGAAGAAGATGGCGATTCGTCCTGGCGGAAAGGCAGCCAGAACTTTTTATCGGTTGGTAGAGGGTTATGAAGAGCATGCGCTGATCGAGTGTAAGCTTGATACGGGCAGAACACACCAGATTCGAGTGCACATGCAATCCATAGGGCATCCTCTCGTCGGTGATCCGGTTTATGGTGGCCATTACCGCAGACCCAGAAGTGGCGATGAATGGTTGGCTGAAACGCTGAAGCGTTTTAATCGGCAGGCGCTGCATGCCCGAAAGCTTGAACTCATTCACCCGGTAACCCGGCAGTCGATGTCATGGAAGGCCGCGGCACCGGAAGACTTTCAGGACCTTCTGGATTTTCTGCATCGTGAATAACGCGGTTTCAACTAACGCATGCAGGTGATCACACCTGACTGGCCGGTTGATCCGTGTGTCAAATCCGTATTCACAACGAGGATCGGTGGCAACAGCACTGATCGTTATCGCGGACTCAATCTGGGGCTGCACGTCGGGGATGATTCAGGCACGGTTGAGAGCAATAGATTATTGGTCCGCACAACGTGTTTTCCCCGACTGGTCGAACCCTTTTATATGAATCAGATACATAGCACCCGATGCGTTGATGCAGCGTTACATGACGCTGTCCCTGATGCGGACGCAAGTGTCACGACGAAAGCAAACAGCGCGCTGGCTGTTTTAACAGCGGATTGCCTGCCTGTTTTTCTCAGCACTCAAACGGGAGACGTGTTGGCGGTTGCACACGCCGGTTGGCGGGGGCTTGCAAATGGCGTGATTGCCGAGGCGGTGCGTGCGATGCGTTCGGCGGGTGCGCAGGCGCTGTTCGCCTGGTTGGGCCCTGCGATCGGTCCATGTCACTACGAAGTAAAGGAAGACGTCCGCCGTGCGTTTTCGTCGGCGACTGGATTTATGCCGGATGGTAATAAATTGATGATGGATCTTTATACGATTGCGCGACAGCAGTTAACAGCGGAGGCCGTGTCCGTCCATGGCGGCGGCTATTGCACCTATTGTGATGAGGCGCGCTTCTTCTCTTATCGGCGCGATGGGGTAACGGGCAGGATGGGTGGCTTTTTGTGGCGCCAGGGATAGGGGCTGTGTCAGCAGTTTTCTTCGACGGTCTTTTGTGCAGCTTTCAGCCGCGATTGTTTCTCTTCGTCCGAGAGTATTCTGACCTCGCCATTTTCATCTTCGACTCTGACGCGGCTGAAGTTGCTGAGTCTGGTGACGTTTAAACGTCCAACCCGACAGTTGGAAGTTCTAATGGCTTCCTCTTCGGCCAGGTCGCGCTCAAGCTGTGCCATTTCCTGCTGGTAGGCTTCATCACTCGCCAGATCTGGTGTTGCTTCATCGTTAGAAGTCTGGCTGGTCTGGGTTTCAGTCGCGGCATCAGTTTCGGCGAACGCGTTTGCGGAGAAGCCGAATCGCTTTGATCGTGTGACATATTCAGCTTGATACCCTTGAGGATTTCTCTCGGCGTAGTTCACAACGCCATTTTCGTCCACCCAGGTGTAGTACTCCGCTTCTTCGGCCGTCGCCTGCACCGCGATAAACAGTGACAAAAATAGTCCGATCAACAACGACATTTTGCCAAACTCTCCCATGGAACCCACTGTAATCAGCTAAGTAGCTTAAATTTTACTGTAAGATTGCCGATTTTCCCAGAGAAGCGCCTGACTAGCGGCGCGGGGTCACTTGTCTATGGCCTCGCCGGATTGACTCATGCTTTGGGATACACGAGAATGCCGCCCCCCGAGAGGGGTCGGAAAATGCTATTAAATCAGGGGAATAAGGTGGAAAAGTTATCGGGCGGCGACATGCTGATCCGTGCGCTTCAGGATGAAGGCGTCGACTACGTTTTTGGTTATCCCGGCGGCGCGGTTTTGCATATCTATGATGCTTTGTTTAAGCAAAACAGGATGCAACATGTTCTGGTGCGCCATGAGCAGGCGGCAACACACATGGCGGATGGTTACGCCCGCGCGACCGGTCGGCCTGGCGTGGTGCTGGTAACCAGCGGGCCAGGGGCCACCAATGCCATTACCGGTATTGCGACCGCCTACATGGATTCCATTCCGATGGTTGTCATCTCTGGGCAGGTGCAAAGTCACCTGATCGGTACCGACTCGTTCCAGGAAACAGACATGGTCGGTGTATCGCGACCCGTGGTCAAACACAGTTTTCTGATCAAAAAGCCTGAAGATATCCCCGAGACGATAAAGAAGGCGTTTTACATCGCGACGTCGGGCAGGCCCGGCCCTGTTGTTGTTGATATCCCCAAGGACATGACGAATCCAACAGACCTCTTTGATTATGAGTATCCCGAAAAGGTCTCGATGCGATCCTATAGCCCCGCGTCGCGAGGCCATACTGGCCAGATCAAGAAGGCAATCAAGTTGCTTGGCGAAGCCGAGCGTCCGATGGTCTACAGCGGGGGCGGTGTCATCCAGGGCAATGCTTCTGATCAATTGACAGAAATGGTCAGATTGCTTGGCTTCCCGATTACCAACACGTTGATGGGATTGGGAGCATTCCCAGGTACGGATGATCAATTTTTGGGCATGCTTGGTATGCACGGTACATTTGAAGCTAACAACGCGATGCACCATTGTGACCTGTTACTGGCTATTGGCGCGCGCTTCGATGACCGTATTACCAATACGGTGTCCAAATTCTGTCCGTACGCAAAAATCGTTCACATCGATATAGATCCTGCCTCAATCTCGAAAACCGTTAATGCCGACGTGCCGATTGTTGGGCCCGTGGATACGGTGCTTGAAGAGATGACCCGGCTACTCGAGCCTGAAGTTGCGCGGCGCAGCGACAAGCAGAAAGAGATGCTCAAAGCCTGGTGGGAGCAGATTGAAGGCTGGCGACGTCAGGATTGTCTGAAAGTGAACCGCGACGATGCCGATGACGAACTGATCAAGCCCCAGGAAGGGGTTCAGGCTGCATATCGAGCGACTAACGGTAAAGCCTTTGTTAGCAGTGATGTTGGCCAGCACCAGATGTTCGCAGCGCTTTACTACCCGTTTGATGAGCCACGCAAATGGATTAACTCAGGCGGCCTCGGCACGATGGGTTTTGGATTGCCAGCAGCCATGGGGGCGCAGATTGCGTTCCCGGATGAGCAGGTTATCTGCATCACCGGTGAAGGCAGCATCCAGATGAATATTCAGGAGCTATCAACCTGCTCGCAATATGGTTTGCCGGTAAAGATCATTAATCTGAACAACCAGTCTCTTGGTATGGTGAAGCAGTGGCAGGATATGCAGTACGAAGGGCGTCATTCACACAGTTACATGGACTCGCTACCTGACTTCATTTCATTGGTTGAGTCCTACGGACATGTCGGATTCCGGGTTGAAAAGCGCAGTGAGCTTGACGCAACGCTTGAAGAGGCAATGTCGCTGAAGAACCGACTGGTTTTTGTTGATGTTCTGGTTGACCCGAAAGAGCATGTCTATCCGATGCTGATAGCACCGAACGGATCCATGCGCGATATGTGGCTCAAGAAAGGAGTTCGAACCTGATGCGCCGGATTATTTCAGTCCTGATAGAAAATGAGGCCGGGGCACTGTCGCGTGTCATAGGTTTGTTTGCGCAACGCGGGTACAACATTGAAACGTTAACCGTGGCACCAACGGAAGATGAAACGCTTTCAAGGCTAACGCTGACAACACCGGCGAGTGATGAGCAGGTAGAGCAGATCACCAAGCAATTAAATAAGTTGATTGAAGTGGTCAAGCTGGTTGATCTGACCGAAGGCGAGCACATCGAGCGGGAGTTGTTGCTGATAAAAGTAAAGGCAACCGGTGCACAACGAGCGGAAGTAAAACGTACCGCAGATATTTTTCGCGGTCAGATAATCGATGTTGGTCAGAGCGCTTACACAATTCAGCTGACGGGTACTTCACAGAAACTTGATGCTTTTTTGCGTGCCGTACCTGAAGGCAGTTTGCTTGAGGTTGTGCGCACCGGCGTCTCCGGCGTATCTAGGGGGGATAAGATCTTATCAAGTTGAACGAAGTTCAACTTGATAATGGCGGCAGCCGTATCGAAGATTCGTGATACTCAATCACGAATCTGATGCGGCGTTAGCCCCACCTCAGAGTTGCGGAAGCGGAGTTTTGAACGAATCTGATGCGGCGTTAGCCCCACCTCGGAGTTGCGGAAGCGGAGTTTTGAACGAATCTGATGCGGCGTTAGCCCCACCTCCAGACCCACAACCCGCGACAACCCTTTTTAACGCGCTATACTCACCAATTCATGGTTCCTGGTTCCACAAGCAATATGTCCGAACAACCAACCCCCAACACAGAACCGGCAGTGACACGCCTTCCCGAACGTAAAGGATTGAAAAAGGGCGTTTATCTGCTACCTAACATGGTAACGACCGGCGCCTTGTTTGCGGGGTTTTACGCAATCGTTGCTGCCACCACGGGTGCCTTTGAAGCAGCGTGTATTGCCATCGTCATTGCAGGCTTTCTCGACGCCCTTGATGGCCGGATTGCGAGACTGACCAACACCACCAGTGAGTTTGGTGTGCAGTACGACAGCATGTCAGACCTGGTGGCTTTCGGGGTCGCGCCTGCCGTGCTCTTGTTCAGCTGGGCGCTCCAGGATCTTGGCAAAATTGGTTGGATCATCGCGTTTCTTTATGTCTGTTGTACCGCGCTACGCCTTGCCAGGTTTAACACGTCTCCGGATACCAAGGTCTTTTTCGGGCTCGCCAGTCCTGCTGCAGCAGGCACCATGGCGACCATGGTCTGGACCTGGGTGGATAATTTGCCGCCGATGGAAAGTATTCAGGTGTCTATTCTCGTTGGCGTTTTTGCAACGGTTGTCTCGCTGCTGATGGTGAGCAATGTTCGTTATTACAGTCCAAAAAACATCAAAGGCCGGGTACCCTTTCCCTATATGCTGGGTGCGGTCATGTTGTTCATTGTTGTTGCGGTATACCCACCTGGGATGCTGCTCATGGTGGGTTTGGTTTATGGCTGTTCCGGGCCGCTCCAGAGCGTTGTTCGACTTATCCGAAAGCCTGACGGCGAAGCGGATTCTACTGATACGGTTTAGGCTGGTTCTGAACGTTAACTCGCAGCAGAAGGGCGCTTTTTTCTCAGTATGAGTTAAACGCGACAGATACCTTTCCTTCCCTTTCTTATACCCCTGCCGTCAGCTTTGACTGTGCCAATCTGTACAGCCTCGGCTATTCCCCGGCTGCCTGTAACATTTCCTGATTAGCACGGTCTATTGACGGACAGTTCACAAAACGAATCAGACAGGTAACGATAGTGATCATTGGTAAAAAACCAGATATTCCGACTTCTGAAATTACAAGCGAGACGGTCTACCACGAGCGCAGGCATTTTCTTAAAGCCCTTGGTCTTGGCGCCGTGGCGCTTGGCAGTGGGTCTGTTATGGCCTCAGTCAAAGATCGCGCGCTGGCCCGTACGGATGCCACGATTACCGGACCGGGTTGGCTTGAAGACAAGCTCGACAGGCTGAGTCCCGGTGCTTATTCAACTCGAGAGGCAATAACGCCGTATCAGTATGTGACCGGCTATAACAATTTTTATGAATTTGGCACGGGTAAAACAGACCCGGCTGAGTACGCGCAGGACTTTATCACTGACCCGTGGAGCCTTGAAGTAAAGGGCGAAGCAGAGCTCACAGGCAAGTTTACGCTCGAAGATGCACTCAAACCGCACGATCTGGAGGAGCGAATTTATCGTTTCAGATGTGTTGAGGCCTGGTCGATGGTGGTGCCCTGGGTCGGTTTCCCTCTGGCAGACTTGATCAAGCGATTTAAGCCAACCAGTGATGCAAGGTATGTGAAATTCACCACGCTGTATGACCCTGATCAGATGCCTGGTCAGCGAGCGAGATTCGCGTCGATCGATTATCCCTATGTTGAGGGCCTTCGTATGGATGAGGCCATGAATGAGCTGGCTTTTGTCTCGGTTGGCGTCTTTGGAAAGGCAATGCCCAATCAAAATGGCGCGCCTATTCGATTGGTGATTCCCTGGAAGTATGGGTTTAAGAGCATCAAATCAATTGTGAAAATTGAGTTTGTCAAAAGGCGGCCTCGCACCACCTGGGAGCGCAGCAATGCCAGTGAATATGGGTTCTATTCGAACGTCAATCCCGAGGTGGATCATCCGCGATGGAGTCAGGCGACCGAACGGAGATTGCCAAGCTCGCTGTTTTCGCCGAATCGCATCGAAACGCTAAAATTCAACGGCTATGCGCCGCAGGTCGCTCACCTCTATAAAGGCATGAATCTGCGAAAGCACTACTAATGCTCAAACCTCTCACGTTTTTCTTGGGTTTGGTGCCGTTAGGATATGCGCTGTTCCAGATCTATCTCCTGCAGACGGGTGGCGTCCATCATCTGGGGGCTGACCCAGGCAAGGTGCTTGTCCACTTTCATGGTGAGTGGGCCCTGCGTTTTTTGCTGGCCGCGCTATGCATCACGCCGCTCAGGAAAATCGCAGGCTGGCAGGGCGGTATGCGAATCAGGCGAATGCTCGGTCTGTTCGCGTTCTTCTATGCCACATTGCATTTAGCGTCCTATCTTGTTTTTCTACTGGCGCTGGATTTTTCAAATCTCGCTGATGATATTTGGAGACGCCCGTACATTACCGCAGGGTTTTCGGCATACCTCATATTGTTGCCCCTGGCCCTCACGTCCACTGACTGGATGGTGAGACAGTTACGGCATCGCTGGTTGGCCCTCCACAGAGCCGCTTATTTGGTCGCTGTTTTAGCGATTGTGCATATTGTGTGGTTGGCGAGAGCGAGCTATCTGGATGCTGTGATCTATGGCGCAATTGTCGTTTTACTCTTGTTTTATCGGGCTTTTTCAACTTCAAAAATCCGCTTCAGATCTGAAGCAAAAACGGTGCGCTAAATAGCTCGAAGTTTTAATAGACATCATCAAAAAGCCTGTTATCATGCGCGCCTCTTTCGTCGACATGACGGTAAGAGGCAGGAGTTCCTGACCAGCAAATTTATTTGCGAAAAATTACCGAAAGGTGGTTGCAACAAGGGCTCCAAGGCGTATAATGCGCGTCCTCGGTTGATGAGACCGAGGCTGAATTACCCGCAAGTAGTTCAGGGCTGCAGAAGAAAAGGCAGCCAGTCGGATTAACCAACACATACAATCGCCCGTTGAATTTTAGGATCAACGCGGGGTTTTTTGCGCAGAAAGTTATGCGCAACTGTGGATAAGTTAGTCGGCATTGTTCTTTAACATTGATGGAAACAAACAATAGGTGTGGGTGCTTGTTGGTTGAATGCGACAAATATTCAGCAACAAGTTACCGACAATTTATTGAGTAGGTTGCATCTCGCTTAGGCGAATGTAACCACGCGAAGTCACATTGCACACGCATGTGACGAGCAACTTACTTTTAACGGTAATTCCTTTGTGTGAGCTTTTAGTGAGCACATTGGTAAGTCTTGTTTAGCTGAGCCAGTGCTTCGGCACTGTATAAGATTAGCGGTCTCAAACCGCTGCTGATGTCCTGAGGGAGCCCCAAAAGGGTGTAACGAGGGAGGTCAGAGTAATACTCTTAAATTGAAGAGTTTGATCATGGCTCAGATTGAACGTTGGCGGCAGGCCTAATACATGCAAGTCGAGCGGTAACAGATCGCTGTGATCCCTTCGGGGTGAACTTGATGCTGACGAGCGGCGGACGGGTGAGTAACGCGTAGGAATCTACCCAGTAGCGGGGGATAGCCCGGGGAAACTCGGATTAATACCGCATACGCCCTAAGGGGGAAAGGCGGGGATCTCTTCGGAGACCTGTCACTATTGGAGGAGCCTGCGTTGGATTAGCTAGTTGGTGGGGTAAAGGCCCACCAAGGCCACGATCCATAGCTGTTCTGAGAGGAAGATCAGCCACACTGGAACTGAGACACGGTCCAGACTCCTACGGGAGGCAGCAGTAGGGAATATTGCACAATGGGGGAAACCCTGATGCAGCCATGCCGCGTGTGTGAAGAAGGCCTTAGGGTTGTAAAGCACTTTCAGTAAGGAAGAAAAAGCGGAGCTAATATCTCCGTCTTATGACATTACTTACAGAAGAAGGTCCGGCTAACTCCGTGCCAGCAGCCGCGGTAATACGGAGGGATCGAACGTTAATCGGAATTACTGGGCGTAAAGCGCGCGTAGGCGGTTTATTAAGTGGGATGTGAAAGCCCTGGGCTTAACCTGGGAACTGCATTCCAAACTGATGAACTAGAGTACGAGAGAGGGGGGTAGAATTCAGAGTGTAGCGGTGAAATGCGTAGATATTCTGAGGAATACCGGTGGCGAAGGCGGCCCCCTGGCTTGATACTGACGCTGAGGTGCGAAAGCGTGGGGAGCAAACAGGATTAGATACCCTGGTAGTCCACGCCGTAAACGATGTCTACTAGCCGTTGGGGGGCTTGACCCTTTAGTGGCGAAGCTAACGCGATAAGTAGACCGCCTGGGGAGTACGGTCGCAAGATTAAAACTCAAATGAATTGACGGGGGCCCGCACAAGCGGTGGAGCATGTGGTTTAATTCGATGCAACGCGAAAAACCTTACCAGGCCTTGACATCCTGAGAACTTTCTAGAGATAGATCGGTGCCTTCGGGAGCTCAGTGACAGGTGTTGCATGGCTGTCGTCAGCTCGTGTCGTGAGATGTTGGGTTAAGTCCCGTAACGAGCGCAACCCTTATCCTTATTTGCCAGCACGTAATGGTGGGAACTCTAAGGAGACTGCCGGTGACAAACCGGAGGAAGGAGAGGATGATGTCAAGTCATCATGGCCCTTACGGCCTGGGCTACACACGTGCTACAATGGACAGTACAGAGGGCCGCAAAGCCGCGAGGTGGAGCAAATCCCAAAAAACTGTTCGTAGTCCGGATCGGAGTCTGCAACTCGACTCCGTGAAGTCGGAATCGCTAGTAATCGCGAATCAGCATGTCGCGGTGAATACGTTCCCGGGCCTTGTACACACCGCCCGTCACATCATGGGAGTGGGTTGCACCAGAAGTAGCTAGTTTAACCTTCGGGAGAACGGTTACCACGGTGTGATTCATGACTGGGATGAAGTCGTAACAAGGTAGCCGTAGGGGAACCTGCGGCTGGATCACCTCCTTAACCTATTGCATTAACTGCAAGCACTCACAACCTATTGTTTGATTCCACACTTTATAAGAACAGCTGAAGTCCTTTTTACCAGGGGCCCGCTCAAGGCGCTTTTATTAAAAGCCATCCTGATCCAGCGCTGTTTTTATAGGGAATGTTGCTAGACATCAGAAGTCAGAAGGCTTTGAGATTTGAGATCCTTGTTTCAAGGAACGTGGTACTCAAGTAGTTCTCAGTGCAAGTCTTCTGACTTCTGGCGCTCTAAGCCAGAGTTTTTCTGTTGGTAGACCCAACAGGCGATCTTTAAGAATGTGTATAAGTGATAAAGTCTGTAGACGACTCGTCTCGCGTGAAGCTGCTTGCAGCGTAACCGAGAAGTCTCAGAGAGGTAACTCTTTGAGGTTAAGAGTCAGATACAAATTTGACATCCGCAAATGCAATGAGATGTTCTTATTATTGATTGGGATCACGCCGGCAAACGTGTAATTCAAACGGCACGTCGAAGGTACCAATCGGTCTTTCCAAAGAACAGCTCGATCATTTGTTTTAAATTCAAGATTGGAAGGTTAGTGACCGGCAACTTGTTGCCAGTTGTTAGCTCAACAATCAAGAGTTCGTATATTTCAAGCGTAATTATCCGGTAAAAAGCATATAGCTTTGAATGTGGCCCTGCTTCACAAAAGGTTTGGGTCAGCAGTAGTTCTGAGTCGCACTCCGCTTCTCAGATCGTTCAAGTTATATGATCAAGCGAATAAGCGTATATGGTGGATGCCTAGGCAGTAAGAGGCGATGAAGGACGTTGTAGTCTGCGATAAGCCCGGGGGAGGTGACAAACAACCGTTATATCCCGGGATTTCCGAATGGGGAAACCCGACCGTAAGGTCATCATGCACTGAATACATAGGTGCATCGAAGCTAACCCAGGGAACTGAATCATCTAAGTACCTGGAGGAAAAGAAATCAACCGAGATTCCCTTAGTAGCGGCGAGCGAAAGGGGAGCAGCCAGCAATCTTTATCTATTATGTTAGGGGAACGGTCTGGAAAGTCCGGCGACAGAAGGTGATAGCCCTGTACCCGAAAACATTTTGGAAGAACTAAGTTTGCAACAAGTAGGTCGGAGCACGTGTAATTCTGACTGAACATGGGGGGACCATCCTCCAAGGCTAAATACTCCTTACTGACCGATAGTGAACTAGTACCGTGAGGGAAAGGCGAAAAGAACCCCGGAGAGGGGAGTGAAATAGATCCTGAAACCGTATACGTACAAGCAGTAGGAGCCCTTCGGGGTGACTGCGTACCTTTTGTATAATGGGTCAGCGACTTAAGTTCAGTAGCAAGCTTAACCGTTTAGGGGAGGCGTAGGGAAACCGAGTCTTAATAGGGCGATTTAGTTGCTGGGCTTAGACCCGAAACCAGGCGATCTATCCATGGCCAGGGTGAAGGTTCGGTAACACGGACTGGAGGCCCGAACCCACCTATGTTGAAAAATGGGGGGATGAGCTGTGGATCGGAGTGAAAGGCTAATCAAGCCTGGAGATAGCTGGTTCTCCGCGAAATCTATTTAGGTAGAGCGTCATGTATCACCACAGGGGGTAGAGCACTGTCTCGGCTAGGGGGCCATCCCGGCTTACCAACCCGATGCAAACTCCGAATACCTGTGAGTGCAATCATGGCAGACACACGGCGGGTGCTAACGTCCGTCGTGGAAAGGGAAACAACCCAGACCGCCAGCTAAGGTCCCTAAGTTACAGTTAAGTGGGAAACGATGTGGGAAGGCATAGACAGCTAGGAGGTTGGCTTAGAAGCAGCCACCCTTTAAAGAAAGCGTAATAGCTCACTAGTCGAGTCGGCCCGCGCGGAAGATTTAACGGGGCTCAAACTGTACACCGAAGCTGCGGGTGCACGTCTCTTTTCGAAGGGGCGTGCGCGGTAGCGGAGCGTTCTGTAAGTCTGCGAAGGTGAATCGTAAGGTTTGCTGGAGATATCAGAAGTGCGAATGCTGACATGAGTAACGATAAGGGGGGTGAAAAACCCCCCCGCCGGAAGACCAAGGTTTCCTGCGCAACGCTAATCGGCGCAGGGTTAGTCGGCCCCTAAGGTGAGGCAGAAATGCGTAATCGATGGGAAGCTGGTTAATATTCCAGCACTTTTAATTACTGCGATGGAGGGACGGAGAAGGCTAAATCAGCGCGGCGATGGTTGTCCGCGTGAGAAGGTGTAGGCTGAGATCTTAGGTAAATCCGGGATCTTAAGGCTGAGGCCGAGGACGAAGCAAACCCACGGGTTTGCGAAGTGATTGATGCCATGCTTCCAGGAAAAGCTTCTAAGCATAGGTAATTAAGAACCGTACCCCAAACCGACACAGGTGGTCAGGTAGAGAATACCAAGGCGCTTGAGAGAACTCGGGTGAAGGAACTAGGCAAAATGACACCGTAACTTCGGGAGAAGGTGTGCCGGTTTTGGTGATCCCCCTCGCGGGGTGAGCTGAGGCTGGTCGAAGATACCAGGTGGCTGCGACTGTTTACTAAAAACACAGCACTCTGCAAACTCGTAAGAGGACGTATAGGGTGTGACGCCTGCCCGGTGCTTGAAGGTTAATTGATGGGGTTATCTTCGGAGAAGCTCTTGATCGAAGCCCAAGTAAACGGCGGCCGTAACTATAACGGTCCTAAGGTAGCGAAATTCCTTGTCGGGTAAGTTCCGACCTGCACGAATGGCGTAACGATGGCCACACTGTCTCCACCCGAGACTCAGTGAAATTGAATTTGCGGTTAAGATGCCGTATACCCGCGGCTAGACGGAAAGACCCCGTGAACCTTTACTACAGCTTTGCACTGGACTTTGATTTTATCTGTGTAGGATAGGTGGGAGACTTTGAAGCACGGTCGCTAGATCGTGTGGAGTCGTCCTTGAAATACCACCCTGGTAACGTTGAGGTTCTAACTTGGATCCCTTATCGGGATTAAGGACAGTGTATGGTGGGTAGTTTGACTGGGGCGGTCTCCTCCCAAAGAGTAACGGAGGAGCGCGAAGGTACCCTCAGCATGGTCGGAAATCATGCAATGAGTGCAATAGCAGAAGGGTGCTTGACTGCGAGACAGACACGTCGAGCAGGTACGAAAGTAGGTTATAGTGATCCGGTGGTTCTGTATGGAAGGGCCATCGCTCAACGGATAAAAGGTACTCCGGGGATAACAGGCTGATACCGCCCAAGAGTTCACATCGACGGCGGTGTTTGGCACCTCGATGTCGGCTCATCACATCCTGGGGCTGAAGCCAGTCCCAAGGGTATGGCTGTTCGCCATTTAAAGTGGTACGCGAGCTGGGTTTAGAACGTCGTGAGACAGTTCGGTCCCTATCTGCCGTGGGCGTTTGAGAATTGAGAGGAGCTGCTCCTAGTACGAGAGGACCGGAGTGGACGAACCTCTGGTGTTCCGGTTGTGATGCCAATTGCATTGCCGGGTAGCTACGTTCGGACAGGATAACCGCTGAAAGCATCTAAGCGGGAAGCCCCCCTCAAGATTAGTTCTCACTGGGAACTTGATTCCCCTAAAGAGCCGTAGAAGACTACTACGTTGATAGGCTGGGTGTGTAAGCGCTGTGAGGCGTTGAGCTAACCAGTACTAATTGCTCGTGAGGCTTGATCATATAACTTGAACGAGGCTGCATGCAGCCGAGTGAAACTGACCAAAGGACATCTCGACCTGAGGGCGTAAGCCCGAAGCAGAGAAACCTCTAACCAGTTCACTGTAAGTTCAAGCTATACAGGATAAAGACCTTGAAATATCGCTTACTCGAGACGCAAGCTGAGCCGAATACGGCCTGGCAGGTGTCCCTGGTAAGCAGGATGTCGATTTATCACTTATTACACACCCTTATCTCAATCGTCGGGCCCGGATAATCTTCGGGCAGGTAAAAAAGATAAGGACTTAAAGAGTTGTAGGTCGTCCGAAGCGGGAAGCGAGGACGTACCGAGGCACGCCGTTACAGCGCCGAAGGAGGGAATCTTTCGGGCCGCCGAGGACGGCGACGCCGCACCAGTTTGCCTGATGACAATAGCGAGCAGGTACCACCTGATCCCATCTCGAACTCAGAAGTGAAACTGCTTAGCGCCGATGGTAGTGTGGGGGTTCCCATGTGAGAGTAGGACATTGTCAGGCATTTATTTAGAAAGGCCCCGATTGCGAAAGCAGTCGGGGCTTTTTTATTGGTTGCTCAAAAATGGCAGGGTAGTTTTCTTCCAGATAAATGAGATAGTTAGCCTATTCAGCGAGGAACGGTTTGTCATCTAATTCTGGAACGCGGGAGAAGTGAGAACTTCTTCCTCAATATAGTTTATGAGTAAGGAATACCGAAAGTGTCCCTTTTGCAGCGAGCCGGGCATCAGCATTGCTGAGGTCTATCCACATGGCACATCCTGCGAGTCATGTGGTAAACACGTGGAAGTCAGCATAACCGCGATCACATTAAGTATTGCCGCTATGTTGGTGATAATGTTCGTCGACTTCCAATTCTATGACTCAGGTCTAGGTCTCTTCGTGGCTATCTTGATGGTCTTTTTCGGGGCTTTTTATCAGAAGGTTTACGCGCTTTATGTACCACTGGTGGTCATTGATGACTAAGTCATCGCTGCTGGCCGTTTAGCACCATGAAACGCTTTATCGTGTCGTAGTGGTTTTTAGTTGATGCGCCGCGCTGAAGATTCGATCACCGTTAGCATTTGTTTTATTGTCGCCGGGAAAGACAGCTTCCAATCGTTACCTTCTTTAAGCAGGGTGTATACCAGCACATCGGTACCGGCGTGTTCATCCTGGTGCATGCTTAATCTGGCAACGATGTGTACTGTCGTTTCATCTTCATCAATGCGGCCCAGAATCTTTCGGTCGTCAACTACCAGATGTTGCGCTCTGGCGGCTTCCAGAATTTCGCCTGCCAAACTCTCAAGATAAAAGTCAGGTGTTGCTGCATCAACCTCGGCCATAGAAACTTTTCGTCCGAATACACGCCTTTGCAGTCGGTAAACGCCATGGTTCGCCTGAAAGCGAATAGCGGTATCCATTGTTTGTTTCAATTTTTCCATGCTGCCGTCATCCATGAGTTCAGAGATGCCGCTGAAATCCTGGCCGGTCAAAATCCTGAAATAGTTGTCGAGCGTTTCCTCAGGCGAGCCCTGGGCAATGCTAGAGCTAGCGAAAAACAACAAAATTAGTGCCGTCATATAGCGCATGAGTCTTTCCAGATTGCTGTGTTGATGAAAGTTTACCCCGTTTCATTGACGTTTATAGCTTGTGCAAAAAAAACCTGATTAATGCTCGAGCATGTGGCTCTCTGATAGTCCGTTAAGAATTGATCCAGGGCAATTATGTCTCCCATTGGTCGCTCTAAGCTATCGTTAGTTATTAACTGGAGAAAGAAGAATGAGACTACTATTAGCGTTGTTTACGATCTGTGTCGCGTTACCTGCGGTTGCTCATGAAAGCGGTAGCTGGATTGTACGAGGTGGCCCCGCGATGGTGGCGCCGAATACCGATAGCGATGTTATCGACGTCGCGGGAATTGTGACGCTGCCGGGTGTTGAGGTGGATGACAACACACAGCTGGGTCTGACAGGCACCTATATGTTTTCGGACCACATCGGGCTTGAATTGCTGGCGGCAACACCCTTCAAACATGACATTGAGGTCGATGGTATTGGCCTCCCTGCGGGCGATACCAAGCACCTGCCGCCGACACTGACGCTACAGTACTTTCCGCTGCAGAGTGATTCTCGGTTTCAGCCGTATTTCGGTATTGGACTCAATACCACAATCTTTTTTGAAGAGGATGTCTCCAACGAGTTAAACCTGGCGCTCGATGGTATCGTTGGTTTACCGCCTGGTACTGTCGATGCCGATTTGAGCCTGGACCAAAGCTGGGGGTTTGCGGCGGAGGTTGGTGCTGACTATATGATCAATGACCATTGGCTGATCAACGCATCCGTCTGGTACATCGACATTGATACCGAGGCCAAAATTTCTACGGCGATAGCAGATGTTAAGTTTGATGTAGAGATCAATCCGTGGGTGTATATGGTGTCGGTGGGATACCGTTTCTAGGCGAGAAGGTTGTTGGGAAGCAGTTCAACGAGTCATCGTCACAGGGTTGCAGGACCAGCGAGGGAGAGGGAGAAACCCTCGCTGGAGAGTCAATTTCCTACAATTTAAGAGTCAGTGTTATAGGCAATACTCCGTTTGGTTTAGTTGCTTTAGATAATGCAAAGCAGATGCCAACTTTTAAACTGTTGATTTATAAGGCTCCCTGAGGAATGAGGATAATTCTCCGCACCAACCAGACGCAAAAGGCCCATAAATGAATCGCCGTGGGCACCATCCGCGGGCAACCTTCGCGGGCACCCTGGTGTCGATATTCTTTGAAGGTAGATCCCGGGGCAGTCGAACGTGGATGGCAGAGGATAGTTGGGGTGTTCAAAGGCGCGCTAAAGCGCAGCGCATGGAGAGCGTGGTTTCAACAACAGTCAACAACAATTGTCGCTAGGCGGGCATGCTTTCCTGCGCAATGAGAGGCGCTTCTCGTTCTGCCAGGTTCACCGCATATTCAAGACATCGACCGCAACCTGTGCCGAGTCCCATTTGCTCGGAAATATCATCCAGCGACATGCCTTTCTGGAGACACTCCCTGAGTTGACGGCTATTGACGTTCTTACATACGCATACAATCATGGTGCTTAGTCTAAATGAGAACGATTCGTAATATCAAGTTTATTTGCACTCTTTCTTGCGAATGAAATCGATTATCAAGTTGTTGATTTTTAAGGAAATATAGGAAACCCGTCAAAAAAGCGTTATCATCCGCTTTCTGAAATACCTTTGAGAAACTGAAAATGAAGCCACAAGACCCCGTCGTTATCGATTATCTGAACAAAGTTCTGAAAAATGAGCTCACGGCGATTAACCAATACTTTCTGCACGCAAAGATTCTTGAAGACCGGGGTCTGAAGAAGCTCGCTGCCAAGGAGCGACACGAATCAATCGAAGAAATGGAGCATGCGGACTGGTTGATCGAACGCATCCTATTTCTCGAAGGACTGCCTAACCTCCAGGATCTTGGGAAACTGCTGATCGGTGAATCCGTTGATGAGATGCTCGAATGTGATCTCGAACAGGAAATGATTGCCGTGCCAATACTGCGCGAGGCCATTACTTTCTGTGAAGAGAAGCATGACTACGTTACGCGAGAACTATTCGAAAAGATTCTCGAGAGTGAAGAAGAACACGTCGACTGGATTGAAACCCAGTTGAGCCTGATTCAATCCACGGGCATGCAGAACTACCTGCAATCGCAGGTGGGAGTAGAGTCTAGTTCCTAATTGCAGCGATTTGATTGAGGCTTGTTTCCCTCGGGGTAGGGCCCATACCAAATTCGTAAGACGCCCCTGTCGCGCCATCCGGACCCTGGTTAACCACGTTTCGGATGGCAGCATCAACATCGCCAACCACCATCCCCTTCCCCAGCATCTGTGGCGCCCACTTTTCTAACATCGGCGTATCGGTAGCACCGAAGCACAGTCCATTAACGCGAATACCTTTTTCTTTAAGTTCAGCGGCCCAGTTTTCAGTAAGCCGCCACAAGGAAAACTTGGCGCAATCGTACCCTGTCGCTGGTCCACCGGTAAGTTCGTGGCCCGGTTTTACGTGGTCAGTGAGAATATTCACGATGTTCGCTTCATCGGCTTTTTCTAATAGCGGCAACGCCGCTGCGGTACAGTAATAGGCGCCCATTGCACATGCGCCCATCGCCTGATCAAAAGCCATGGTTTGAGATTCGTAACTACCACCTGTCAGGGTCGTGTCGTTGAAAACCGCCGCGTTGTTGACCAACAGATCTATCTTGTCGACCTCGCTCTCAAGCTTTGCAAACAACGCCTTTACTGCCTGACGGTCACCAATATCACAGGTGAAAGCAAGGCAGGTGCCGCCGGCCGCTTCAACCATCGATTTTGTGACTGCGTTTTCGTTTTGATCGATATCTATGGCAATGACGGTGGCGCCTTCTCCCGCGTGACTCTCAGCAACGCCTCGGCCGATCCCGACAGCACTTCCTGTTATCGCAACTACACGTGTATCCATCTCGCTCCCCTTGCTATTGCTTTTGCTTCAGACCATAACATTACCTATGAAGTGGCTGCCGCTGTCAATTCTCTGGTTGGTCTCTGGTTGTGCGATTGCACCACTGGAGCTTGATCCAGCGCTGGAAACCGAACTCGCCGAAATGATTCAAGGGGTTTCGGTTGATTCGCCGGACCTCGTGCTGTTGGCGTTGAGTGAGTCTTCTTCAGAGGAAATCCTCGCGCAGATCAATCGGGACTGGAGTGATACTTACAAGGTTCAAAGGCTGAGCCGTTTATTCTTCGATAGTGATCAAAAAAATATTCAATACGATGCCTGGTCGACCGGCACAGCAGAAGAGACTTTCGTTTCCGGTCGTGGTAACTGCCTGGCTATGAGCAGTTTGTTTGTTTCGGCGGCAAGACTGCTCAGATTCGACGCCCGCTTCCAGACCGTTCAGGTAACGCCCCGCTGGACACATGAGGGTTCAACGCTGATCAGGTATGAACATATTGTTGCAACCGGGTCGGTTGGCCAGCGTAACTATGTGATCGACTTTATGCCGGAATTTTCCGGGGAGAGCGAGGACACCAGAATCATATCCGATGAACAGGCCCTGGCGCTTTATTACAGTAATCTCGCCGTTGAGTCACTGGTTGCCGGCGATATGGACGAAGCCCGGCGCAAGTCGCTTCAGGGACTGAAACTCTGGCGGGAAAACTCCAATATCTGGAGTAATCTCGGCACAGTATTCAGAAGGCAGGGACAGGTCCGTCTGGCGGAGGCAAGCTATCGACAGGCGCTGGTCTACCAGCGCCAGAACTACACGGCCCTCGCTAACCTCACCCAACTATATCTTCTTGAGGGGAGAGATGAAGAAGCGGAGCAGTACCTCAGAACGGTATCCCGATACTATCGCAGAAATCCCTATTACTACCTGCAGTTTGCCCGCATGCAATTAGAGACCGGCGATCTGAGCGGGGCGAGTCAAAGTCTGAACCGAGCTGTTTCACTTGAGCGAAATGATCCCCTGCTGTTTGACGAGTTGGCTAGAGTCTATGAGCAGTTGGAAGATTCGGCGTCATCAAACGCCGCTAACGTGAGGGCAGAGCGTATCAGGAAAAAGCAGAAAGCCAGACAACTAAGAGAGCAGGATTTGATCAGACCTGGAGCTTGACAGAATCTTTAGCGCGCCGCTCGCTGAGGATCTGCAGTATTTCCTCGTGTCGTGATCGGGTGAGATGGTAATTTGAGTAACACCAGAGTGACACGATCGCAAAAGCAGAGACGACAGGGCCGTACAAAAGGCCAAGGTGAATCAACGTTTCAGCAGGAATATCGGCCGCTGATTGAATACCCGCCCCACGAGGCCACTGAATGATGTCCAGTCCAAGTCCGCCGATGAAGTTGCCGAATCCAGACGTTGCCTTTGCTGAGAATGCGATGGCACCGAAGAAGATCCCTTCCTGCCGAACACCCGTTGTATACTCGTGTTCATCGGTCACATCCGCCATCATCGAACCGAAGGAAATAAAGGCCTGTTGTAACAGTAACCCCTGCATGAATTTGATGGCGACCAGTGTGACAATGAGCGAATCGCTGCCGTTTTCGGGAAATACTTCCAGCAGACGAAGCACGACGGGCGCTACCTGAAAAACCGCCCACGCACCGGTGCCCAGAATCACACCGAATTTCTTGTCGGCATAGCGATGCAAGGTGGCAGTAAAAAACACCCCCAGCATCAGGCCAATCATCAGGCTTACCTGTAGCCATAGCATCTCCTGACCACTGAGTTCCCAGAAGTACTGAAACATATAGAGGTCAAGGGCGTTGTTGACCCCTGACATGATGAACACGATCAAAACACCAAAAAACAGCCACCGGAATGACCGGTTCGTAAATGCTTCTTTTGCTTCCTTGAGCAATCGAGACATGACGTTGCTGGCTGGTTTTTCTGGCGGGATTGACAGGCGGGGAATCTCTCTTTGCGTGCCGAATGCTGAATACCAGATGGTGACAACCATCAAAATGGCCAGGGTAATGGCGTAAGGCGTGTAGTTTTCAACGGACAGTCGACCACCGTGATCATCTGCGAAAAAATACCCGAGCCCTATCACTACTGCGGCGGCGTTCCCAAAAGTTCCAAAAAACTGTCTGAAAGCAACAATTCGGGTTCGCTCTTCAAAGTTCTCGGTCAGCTCGGCGCCCAGTGCCAGATGAGGGACATGATAAAGCGTCATTGCAGCGCGCGTTAAAACGGCGAATACGGTTAACCAAACAAACAATCCCAGCTGCCCCATGGCCTCTGGTGGAGAAAACAAGCCGACAAACGCCAGGGCCAAGGGTACGGCTGACGCGTACATGAAGGGGTGGCGTCTGCCCAGTTTGGATTTCCAGTTGTCGGACAGCGAACCTGCCAGGGGATCTGTGACCGCATCAAACAGCAGGGCAATGAAGAGCGCCATGCCAGCAAGCGTGCCTGACAGGCCGAGCACCTGATTGTAGTAGAACAGAATAAAAAGTGAGAATGCGGTGTTTTTCAATCCTTCCGCGAACTGACCGACACCAAAGGCGAATTTGCTGGAAAACGGTACCAGTCGGTTGTTGTTGGCGTGCTCACTCATCGGGTCATGTAAGCAGAAAAGCCGTGTACAAGATAGCAGTACAGAGAATGAAGTTGCGTCATTCAGGTGTTAAGGTTGCGCCCATGCAGGCGCTTGAATATGAAGAAATTGCTGCCGCGTTCGAAGGTAAAAACGACGACCTGAATGTCCCCGATCTTACGACGGTACCCTGGGATAATCTCGATTACTTTGGGTGGGTTCATCCATCAGGGCATCTCGGTTTTGTGGTTTTACAGTCACCGAACGACGGTCAGATACGCGGCATCCGATTGTCCCGAATGAAGAGAAACGCGAAGAAACCACGAATGGAAATGTGTACCTGGTGCCATCACGTCCATAAAGCAAATGGCACAGCTATGTTTACGGTTCAGGTAAAGGGCAGTGAAGGCAGGCACACTCTAGGCAACGTCATCTGCAAGGATCTCGATTGCAGTCTACGTATTCGAAATTTGATTCAGCCTGATAGTTTTATGCGCGAGAGTCTTTATCCGCCTGCGAAGGTGTGGCGGATGCAGCAAACCATGCACCGCTGGTTGGGCCGGGCCAAACTGATCTAGCGCGCCATGAGCGCTGCTCGGCGTGTGGCACCGATTGGTTACATCGATCACTGACAAATCTTTGAACCATGGTTTATGCTGGTTTGATTTGCTGGGACATTAATAATGATGGGGTACGAACTGCACGACCTCGTTGGCAATCTCGGGGTTCTCTGTATCCTGTCGACTTATCTGTTGCTGCAACTCGGTAAACTCTCTGCTGAACATCTTGGTTATTCTGCCGTAAATGGTCTTGGCGCAGCACTGGTGCTTTATTCTCTGACCGTCAATTTTAACCTGAGCGCCTTCGTGATTGAGTTCGCCTGGCTGCTGATTTCAATCTATGGGTTTTTTCGCCATTACTTCAACGCCAAGATGACCTGAACATGTCTTCGATATTGACCCGTTTTGATGCGGTGCTAAGACCAGCCGGCCATGTTTTTTTCGGTTGGTACGTGGTTAGCGCTGCCGGTGGCTTACAGTTTTTAGCGGGTCTGTTGTGGATGCAATCCTACGGGGCCTACGTGGTGCTGCTGCAGGCTGAGTTTGGCTGGAGTTCGGCGCTTGTTGCCGGTGCCTTTGCGATGACGCGCATTGAAAGTGGCATTCTCGGGCCGCTCCAGGGTTGGCTCACTGATCGCTACGGTCCGAGAGTTGTCCTGAGTGTTGGTATTGTCATCTTCGGTGTTGGCTTCATGCTGTTTAGTCAGATTCAGTCGCTCCTGGGTTTCTATCTGACGTTTGCTTTCATTGCCGTTGGTTCCAGCCTTGGCGGATTCGCGACCGTGATGGTTGCTATCGTTAACTGGTTTAACCGGCACCGTGCCAAGGCAGTAGCGCTCTCCCAGTTAGGTTACTCCGTCGGCGGTCTGTCGGTGCCAATGGTGATCCTCTGTCTGGAAGCTTTTGGCTGGCGTGATACCGCTTTTTATTCGGGCGTGTTTGTACTGGCGGTGGGATTGCCGCTTATTTTTCTGATTCGGCATCGGCCGTCCGACTACGGCGAGATTCCCGATGGGGCCGAGTTACCCTTGGAAACCGGTGGCGTCCGGGGCGTTTCATCCGCTCAGGATTTTACCGCGCGGCAGGCAATGCGGACCCGGGCTTTCTGGCTGATTTCTTTTGGGCATGCCTGCGCGCTGCTCACCGTGTCATCGCTGATGGTACACCTCGTTCCCCATCTGACCCGGTCTCTGGATTACTCTCTGGCTTCTGCGGGACTGGTTGTAGCGCTCTTGACCGCGTTTCAGCTCATCGGTCAGTTGGGCGGGGGGTATCTCGGTGATCGCTTCAATAAGCAGGTGATCTGTGTACTTTGTATGATCGCGCACACGTCAGCGTTACTGCTGCTGGCCCAGGCCGACACGCTTTGGATGGTGGTTGTGTTCGCGGCGCTGCACGGGCTGGCCTGGGGTATTCGTGGTCCCCTGATGATTGCGTTGCGGGCTGACTACTTCGGTGCTTCGTCTTTCGGCACAATCATGGGATTTTCCTCGTTGATTGTGATGCTGGGTATGTCTATTGGGCCAATATTTGCGGGTTACATGGTGGATTTACAGGGCGATTATGTTGTGGCGTTCTCCGTGCTCGGCATTGGTGCCCTCGCGGGATCTCTATGTTTTGCCTTTGCGAGGCCACCGGCGCACCCGCTCGATGCTAGAATACCTGAGTAAGAAAGTGCGGGCGGACGGAAGGTTGTCAGACAAGCAATTGAACAAGCGAGAATATCTAGATGCGATGGGTATCGATGTCTGGACCAGGCGGCCAGCTGTTGAGCCGGTGATGCCTGCTTCGCAGCAGAAACCTTTAGTATCAGCAACCGCCGCCACGAGCGCACCGATATCCGATTCAAAAAAAGCGGCAACAGCGCCTGCAACGCCTACCGCCGCGCAAGCTTCAGAGATTCCTCGATTCCGACTTGCCCTGTTTCACTACGGAAGCCTGGGCCTTTGTCTGTCATTGGATACTGCGGATAAGCTGCCGCGCCGTTTTTGTGATGATCTTGCCAGATCTTTTGGTGGCAATATCGATGCGGTGAAGTACCACCAGCTAGAATGGCCGATGCTTTCAACCTCTGGTATCGATCAGTCGATCAAAGCGGCGAGAGAAGTTGTGACTCAGAAGTTTCGGTTGTTGCCGCCAATGGTGCTGGTTTTTGGACAGGACGTCGCTGAATATTATCCACCCCTCGATACGCTTGAAGCCTTCTCGCCGGGCAGGGTGGGTCCCCAGCAGTTTCTTCTGATCCCGTCTTTATCCGAATTTATGCGTTCCGGTGTTGAGAAAAAGCGTTTGCTGCTGACCATGCAAGCGCAGTTGCCCTCCCGGCAGACCCCGCAGAGCACACCGTGAGTCTGGCTATCTCCCGTATGCAGATGGAAGATTTACCAGAAGTCCTGCGAAATGAACGGCGCGCTTACACGCATCCCTGGACGGAAGGTATTTTTAAAGACTGCTTGTGTCACGGAAATGAATGCTGGTTATTGAAGTACAGCGCTCGCACAATTGGTCATGGCATTGTCTCTGTGGCAGCAGGTGAATCTCACCTGCTCAATATTTGTGTCCACCCGGAATGTCAGGGCAACGGGTTTGGTCGGGTCATGGTTCAGCATTTACTGGACCGTGCCAAGGAACGGCAGGCCAGCACGATGTTCCTGGAGGTGCGTATCTCCAACACCGTGGCCCATGATCTCTATGAGAAAATGGGTTTTAACGAAGTCGGCCGACGAGAGAACTATTATCCGGCGTACGTTGGTCGTGAGGACGCCATTGTCCTGGCGAAAGAGCTGCTATAATCCGCTTCCTCATTTAGCAGTACTCCAAGAATCCCATGATTGAGCAAGAGGTCGACAAGCGCCGCACCTTTGCGATTATTTCGCACCCGGATGCCGGCAAGACCACCATCACAGAAAAATTGTTGCTGTTCGGCAAGGCTATTCAGCTGGCAGGCACAGTTAAAGCGAAGAAGTCTGATCGTTATGCGGCGTCAGACTGGATGGAAATGGAGAAGCAGCGGGGTATTTCCGTTACCACTTCGGTCATGCAGTTTCCGTACAAAAACCGTGTCGTTAATCTTTTGGATACGCCCGGGCACGAGGACTTTTCGGAAGATACCTACCGCACGTTGACTGCCGTGGATTCTGTGCTGATGGTGATTGACGCCGCCAAAGGTGTGGAGGACAGAACCATCAAGTTGATGGAGGTCTGTCGTCTCAGAGACACGCCGATTCTGACGTTCGTGAACAAGCTGGATAGAGAAACCCGTGACCCCATTGAAGTCATGGATGAAGTGGAATCCGTCCTGAATATTCAATGTGCACCGATCACCTGGCCTATTGGTATGGCGAATCGTTTCAAAGGCATCTACCACCTCTACGATGACGAAATTCATGTCTATCAGCCCGGTCAGAGCGATGTTGCCGCTGATGTGCCCATAATCAAAGGGCTGGACTCAGATGATGCTCGCGCACTGCTGGGCGATGATCACGAAGCGTTTGCAGACGAGATTGATCTGGTGCGCGGTGCCAGCCATGAGTTCAATCTTGAGGCCTACCTCGCAGGCGAGCTTACACCGGTGTATTTTGGTACGGCATTACGCAACTTTGGCGTCAATCAGATGCTTGATGGTTTTGTTGAGTATGCGCCGGCACCATTACCCAGAGAAACTAACGAGCAGCCCGTGGATTCCCGGAGTGAAGACTTTTCCGGATTCGTATTCAAGATTCAGGCAAATATGGACCCCAAACATCGAGATCGTATTGCTTTCATGCGGGTCTGCTCGGGTAAGTATTCGCAGGGCATGAAGATGCGTCACGTCCGTTCCGGCAAAGATGTCCGCGTCAGCGATGCGGTCACGTTTCTGGCAGGTGAACGATCTGCCGCCGAGGAAGCTTTCCCGGGCGATATTATCGGGCTTCACAATCACGGTACGATCCAGATTGGCGATACTTTTTCTAACGGTCGGGATATTCGATTTGTTGGGATTCCGCACTTTGCGCCAGAGCTCTACCGGCGTGTTCGGCTCAAAGACCCCCTGAAAAGCAAGCAATTGCGTCAGGGGTTAACTCAGCTTTCTGAAGAAGGGGCGACACAGGTTTTTATGCCGCTGGCAAACAATGACCTGATCGTTGGTGCAGTCGGCGTGTTGCAATTTGATGTTGTCGCTTTTCGGCTTAAGGATGAGTACAAGGTCGAATGTGCTTATGAGTCTGTCGGTGTTTCCACTGCCCGGTGGGTGCACTGCGAAGATGAAAAAATGCTGGCGGACTTTCGACGAAAAGCAGAATCAAACCTGGCGCTCGATGGTGGTGGTCACCTGACCTATCTCGCGCCGACGTCTGTGAATATGTCGCTGACGCAGGAACGATGGCCCGACATTCAATTTCGCGCAACCCGCGAGATCAATTGATGGCCAGAGCCGCTGTGTGCGGCTAGGTGAAATCGATGTAGGGGTTGTCCAGTTCGAGTGAAACGTCGATCTCCTGACCGGGGATGCTGATACTGCTCGACGAAATGCTGAGTTCTTCACCTTCGATGACACCGACACCAAAGTTATAAATCGTAGAATTCTCACCAGCGATCATAGATGCATCGTAGGCAGCGGCTTTTTCCTGCACTGTTTCATTTTTCCTCGCATGATCGGTCATTGCCTGCTTGCCGTGCTTCTTGGCAAGCATCTGCCGCGTCACATGGGGTGCGAGAATTGCTGCAGTGGCGTTATTGCCGCCAAAGCCCTTGGAATTGATAAAGACGCTGTCCATGGCTTCGACGTCCATTTCGCGGTGTTGCAGCATAAAATCCAGATTGCTTTGGTGTACGTCTTCTGCGATCTCTTTCGATGTGGTGATACCCGGAATGACGCCGTCATGCCAGACACCGAGAGAGGCGATGAGTTGATCAGCTGAGGCACAGGCCAGCGAGTGGCCGATGTAAGCCTTAATAGCGGCCACCGGCCATTGGGTGATCCCGAAGGACGCTGCTAGCTGGTTGAAGATATGTGACTCGGTGACTCGATTCTGCGGCGTGCTGGTGCCGTGTGCCTGCATATAGGAGCGATGTTTCAGAGATTCTTCGCCAAGGATGGCCCGGATGACCCCCATCGCTTTACCCACGGTCACGTAGTTGCCAATGCCGGGTCCCGGGATAGATTTTTTATAACCGTCAGCGTTAACAAACACATCAGCGACAGCACCGTAAACATTCGCGCCCAATTCCACAGTGAGTTCGTCGTCGAACAGTACAATGAATTGCGAGCCCTCAGAGAGTGTGAATCCGCAATTTTCCGCGAAGGGTCTGCAGGCCTGCCGATGATTCGCTTCTCCTGCCGCGATACCGTCAATTTTGTTGAGCGCCTCGTCCTCAGCCAGCGCTCCCATGGTGCGATAGCCTTCAATGACGTCAGGTACCAGAGGTGCCTCGCTGCCGCCCACCAGAACCGCACGGTATTTGCCAGATCGAATGTCCTGCATACCCTGCCGGAGGTTGTACAGAAAAGTTGCACAGGCACCGATGTTGGCGCCGGTTGTACCCACGTTGCCAAGGATGTAGGCGTTCACGAAATCCGCAGTCATCTCCGCCAGGCCCAGCGGCAGGTTCTTTGAGGTGACTCTTTTGCCCATCAGCCCCGCTTGCAGCAGACCACCAGAACCATTGGTATCCAGCTGTCCCATGGCGCTGCTGGCATACACAGAAATTTGATCTGCAGGTACGCGTTTGCGTACTTCTTCCCAATCGATTCCAAGGGAGTTCAGGGCATCGGAAGCCCCAAACACAGTAAGTTGCAAACCACGTGGATGGTTACGAGACTGGTACAGTTTGTCGGGCTGAAAGCCACTGGGCAACTGACCGGCTGCCAGTACCCGGGAACTGCGAGTGTCATTGAACAGAACGTCGAGTTCGCCGGTGACAGTGACGCAAACGAGACCATCTGCGCTAGCCTGAACATCCCAATTGGCGGGAATGTTGTCAGGTAGCTGATTTTTTTTGAGTGAGAAACTAACCGTTTCGGTGCTGCTACCGCTAATGGTCGCTTTCTTATGAAGCGGGATATGGGTTGCGTCGAACAGGTTGGTTTCGAGTCTGCGGATCAGGGTGTGATCTCTGATCCATTGTCGTGTGTCCGCTGTCGCAGGATCGGTTTGACCCATCAGGGCTGATAGCGACGCGTAGGTAGAATCCTGCGCGCCTTGGCTAAGTCGTTCGATCACCATCCGCCGATATCCGTGGTGATAAGAACTGCGACCGGCGGGATTGATCCCGCCGAAGCCAACAATTACCGGCAGGCGTGACAAAACTAACGCTCCTGAGAGTTGCTAACGACTAAAAGATAGCCGTTATTGTACGTGGTTGGGGTGATATTGTCTTTAGAGCACAGGTGCTTAAAAAATCTGCGCTCAAAAAGCCAGTGCCCTAAAAGACAATCCCCTAAAAGCTCATGCGCTAGAGACCGGATTAAACCATCTCTATCGCGACAGCAGTCGCTTCGCCACCGCCGATACACAACGCTGCGATACCTCGTTTCTTGCCGAGTTTTTGCAGGGCGTACATCAGGCTGACGATAATCCGTGAACCCGTTGAGCCGACAGGGTGTCCCTGGGCACAGGCGCCGCCGTGTATATTGACCTTCTCCGGATCAAGTCCAAGTTCTCTTGTCGCCAGCATGGTGACCATCGCGAAGGCTTCGTTAATCTCGAACAGATCGACGTCATCTTTGCTCCAGCCGGTTTTCTCCAGCAGTTTTTCGATCGCGCCAATAGGTGCCAGCGTAAATTCCGCAGGGTGCAGGGAATTGGTGCTGTGCGCGACAATCTTGGCCATAGGCTGCAGCCCTTTCTCTTTCAGGGCAGATTCACCGGCAAGTACCAGTGCGGATGCACCGTCGGAAATAGAGCTCGAGTTTGCGGCAGTGACCGTGCCGTCCTGCTTGAAAGCCGGTCTCAGTGTCGGAATTTTATCGATATTGGCATTGCCCGGTTGTTCATCATCGGCGACCACATGTTCACCTTTGCGAGTTTTTACCGTGACCGAGGCTGTCTCAGCTTTCAGGGAACCGTCGTCGATAGCAGCTTTTGCCTTGGTCAGTGAAGCGATGGCGAAAGCATCCATATCCTCGCGGGTAAGCTGATACTTGTCAGCAACTTCCTGGGCGAATGAACCCATCAATCGACCGGTTTTTGCATCTTCCAGGCCATCTGTGAACATGGAGTCCTGAACTTCATTGTGTCCCATCCGCATACCGCTGCGCGCCTTGGGCAGCATATAGGGCGCGTTGGTCATGCTCTCCATGCCGCCGGCGACCATAATGTCGTTGCTGCCAGCCTTGATCAGGTCATGGGCCAGCATGGTTGCTTTCATACCTGATCCGCAGAGCTTGTTGATCGTGGTCGCGCCGGACTCAACCGGAATACCGGCGTCCATCGCAGCCTGTCTTGCAGGACCCTGACGCAGGCCATTTGGCAGCACACATCCCATAATGACTTCCTGGACATCCGCACCCTCGAGATTGGCGCGCTTGATCGCTTCTTCAATAGCAACGGCACCCAGTTCAACAGCAGTTAGATCTGCGAAACAGCCTTGCAGACCGCCCATTGGGGTGCGCGCACCACCAGCAATATATACGGATTCACTCATAGTCATTCCTGCCTGTGTTTAAAGTCTTGATTCTGTGGGGTCGGGCATTATAAGCCAAGCCTTGTTAAATCTCAGGTGGCGTATTCGCTCAACGTTCCAGGTATACACCAGATGAATAAAGCCGTCGGCATCCATCGCAAAGGACGGGTAGGAAAACTGATACTCCCGGACCGGGTTGTAAGCATATTCTGCTTCCAGCGTTTTGATTAACCGCCACTCTCCGCTCTCGTAGAGTGCCAGGCTGAGCTTGTGCCTGCCGTCTTCGAGATCGTTCAGCGCCATCAGCAGCCGGCCGTCGCCGAGATTTATGGTGGCCACCGCAGCGTTCGGGTTGGGTATATCCAGTTTTTCCGGATGGGTCCAGTGCAGGCCACCATCGAGAGTTTTTGCAGAAAGCAACCTGTAGGGCTCAGCGCCAGCGTAGCGGAGGATCGCGGTGGCGTGTGTCTCATCGACGCTGGCGATGGCTGGTTGCAGCGAGTGTTTACCCCGGGAAATCCTTACTTTATCCAGGACCGTCTGATCCCGTCCCAGGTGCAGCGTTTCCGAGAATTTACCGGCCATTTCGTGGTAAACCGGCAGAGAAAGATCGCCTCCGACCAGATTCAGGCCGTCCGTTCGCACCAGCGTGCTGATGTTCAGAAAAGGTGAGGTCACCAGCCGCTTCGGGGCGCCCCACGTTTTACCGACATCCGGAGATTCCATATAGGTGATGTTACTCGCAGCCCAGCCGGCGAAAGATACGGTGACAAAATAGAGTCCTAACGAGCCGTCGGGCCAGGCATGAATGGCTGGATTGCCAAGTTTTCTGATGTAGCGCCCAAGTCCCGCCTCGGCCATGGCGCGGTTAGTAATGACCTCGGGTGGTGACCAGCCGCCAGCCTCGAACCTCGACATAAAGACGGCGACGTCTTTGTGGCCCTCTTCCGTGCCGCCGTACCAGACGGTGACGGGCACATCCTGAACGATTGCGATATTCGCGCTGTGGGTTTCGGTGGTCTCGTAGTTGGTAACCCAACGGCTTTCAAACACGGGCATCGGGTCATCGTTAGCGACGGCATCCGGCGGTGCATAGCGGGGAAGGGCTTTGTGCGGTATCTGGGTCAGCCACAGACCTATAAAAACACCAAAAGCGGCGCTCAGAACCAGGATTTTTTGTAGGGTATTCATGGCGGTTCATGCTAATGCCTTTGCAGTGTCTGTGGTATCCTTTCGGCCTTTTTTTCACAACAGAAACCGCGAGGAAGTTATGTCACAGAAAGCTGCAGCGGCCCTAGAGGTCTATAAATCCGTGCTTGGCCAGGAAGAAGGTATTGGCGAGTGGCTCGAAATTGATCAGGAGCGGATCAATCTGTTCGCTGATGCCACGCTGGACCACCAGTTCATCCATATTGATCCTGAGAAGTCTGCTCAGCTGTCTCCTTATAAAGTGACGATCGCTCACGGTTTTTTGACACTCTCGCTGATCGTGCATCTCGGTGCATCCATCAAACCCCTGAAGCCAGAGGTTTCGGAAGGGGTCTTTATGGGTGTGAACTACGGCCTGGATAAGGTTCGGTTCCCCGCGCCTGTGCCCGTTAACTCCAAGGTTCGAGCACGGCACAAGCTGGTAGAAGCAGAGCTTAAAGGCGCCAATACCATTCAGGTTAAACGGGAAGTCACGGTTGAAGTTGAAGGTGGTGGTAAGCCGGTTTGCGTTGCGGAATCGTTGATCCGCTACATGTACGAAGACTAACAGGAAGCGCCATGACCAAAATCGCCAAGGAAGATCTGATTCAGAGTATTCAGGATTCTCTGCAGTACATTTCTTATTACCATCCGCCAGACTTTATTCAGGGTGTGGCTGAAGCGTACGAAAGAGAGGAATCACCGGCTGCTAAAGATGCGATGGCACAGATTCTGATTAACTCCCGGATGTGTGCCGAGGGTCACAGGCCCATCTGTCAGGACACGGGTATTGTTAATGTGTTCCTGTCCGTGGGCATGGACGTTCAGTTTCAGTCGGATGTGTCGCTCGAGGATATGATCAACGAGGGCGTCCGGCGAGCTTATAACCTGCCGGACAACGTGCTGCGTGCATCTGTGCTGTCTGATCCCGCGGGTAAGCGGATTAACACCAAAGACAATACGCCAGCGGTTATTCACACAGAGATCGTCCCTGGCGACAAGGTTGAGGTGCATGTAGCAGCGAAAGGTGGTGGTTCGGAGGCCAAATCAAAGTTTGTCATGCTGAATCCCGCAGACAGCATCGTTGACTGGGTCGTTAAGACTGTGCCGACCATGGGTGCAGGCTGGTGTCCGCCTGGCATGCTGGGTATTGGCATTGGTGGTACCGCTGAAAAGGCGATGCTGATGGCGAAACGCTCGTTGATGGATCCCATCGACATTAAGGATCTGCAGGCGAAAGGACCAGCTAATCGGCTGGAAGAGCTTCGTCTGGAGATCTTCGATAAGGTCAATTCACTGGGTATTGGTGCCCAGGGCCTTGGCGGTCTCACCACCGTGTTGGACGTAAAAATCATGGATTACCCGACCCATGCTGCCAACCTGCCTGTTGCGATGATCCCCAATTGTGCTGCCACCCGCCATGCGCATTTTGTGCTGGATGGCTCCGGGCCCGCTGAACTCGATGTGCCGTCGCTTTCTGACTGGCCCGATATCACCTGGGAAGCAGGACCGAATTCGCGTCGGGTAAATCTTGATACCGTGACAGCTGAGGACATCAAAGCCTGGCAGCCAGGCGAGACGGTGTTGCTTTCAGGCAAGATGCTGACGGGGCGGGATGCGGCGCACAAACGTATTCGTGATCAGGGTTTACCCGAGGGCGTCGACCTCAAGGGTAAGTTTATCTACTACGTGGGGCCGGTTGATCCAGTGCGTGAAGAGGTTGTCGGCCCGGCAGGACCGACAACGGCAACGCGAATGGACGGTTTTACCGAAATGATGCTGGCGGACACGGGTATTCTCGGCATGGTGGGTAAGGCTGAACGTGGTCCTGTTGCGATTGACGCCATCAGGAAGCACGAGGCTGTTTACCTGATGGCGGTGGGTGGCGCTGCTTTCCTGGTTTCCAAGGCAATCAGAAGTGCGCGGGTCATCGCTTTCGAGGACCTGGGCATGGAAGCCATTCATGAGTTTGAAGTTGAAGATATGCCTGTCACCGTTGCTGTTGATGCCCGGGGCGAGTCTGTTCACCAGACCGGACCCAAAATCTGGCAGGGCAAGATTGGAAAGATTCCGGTGACGCAAGCCTGAGTTTCTAGGCTTTTAAGAAAAGTGCTTTAAATCATAAAGTTAGCGGCACTTCATAGAACCATTTCATTGCAAGAATTGGTTCTATGAAGTACGCTTAGCGCCAGTTCTGAGTCAGTTTTTCCCTCTCATTTTTTTGGAATGTTTGCAGTTATGGGGCAGGAATCCGCATCCGTAGATCAACTTTTTTTAAACGCTGAGAGTCTGGCGACAGATTTCTCGCTTTTCCCTCGCAAGGAACCCGCTGCGGTCATTAACGGTCTTCTGACCGAGCAGCAGATTGAGATTGCCCTTGAAAACCTCCGAAATATGGAGGTTGATGCCTACATCGCAGCGACAGTTGCACCGACCGAGGAATCTACCCGGCCAGGCAGCAAGGAAATTATCCAGGCGCTCGACGTGCCTGTGTTTAATGAGGTGGAAGACGGCCCGCTGTACTGCGCGGAGCTGGAATTTCAGTTTGAAGGGCAGCCCCGGCGAATCGGTTTTATTACTCAGAACCGAGCGCACAGCACGGGTGTCTGGGGACCGACGCATCACAATCTTGCTGCCAAGATCGCCAGTGGCTACGCCATCCGTTCCATGCCGATTGTTACCTTTATGGACACGCCCGGTGCAGATCCTTACGAGGAGGCTAACGCTAATAATCAGGCCCATGCCATCTCCCGGCTGATTGCCGAGTTGTGTAACGTGGACGTGCCGACACTCGGTATTATCATCGGACAAGGCTACTCCGGTGGTGCCATTCCTCTGGCCTCCAGCAATCTGCTGTTGTCCTTGCGTACCGGTGTTTTTAATACGATTCACCCCAAGAGCCTCGCCAACCTGGTGCGACGATATAATCTCTCCTGGCAGGAGTGTGCCAAGTTCGTCGGTGTGTCGTCCTATGAGCTTTACAAACAGGGCAATATCGACGGCATTATTGATTACGATCCCGGAGAAACCGACACAATCGATAATCTGCGTAATGTCATCGTCTCTGGCATTACATCAATCGAAGACAGCAGCAAGACTTTTGTGGCCGAGCACCCGGAGGTGCTCGAGCATTATCAACGTAACATCAACCGCTATTTCAATCTGTCAGAAACGCTGGCAGCTATCCACGCAAGCTCAACACTGAAGCTGCGTACCTCACCCACAGAATATCCGAATATTTTTGGCGTCACCTTCCGCTATCTTCGATATCTTGGTTTGAGAAGAAGAATTAAAAGCACGACGACCACTCAGTACGGTCGTTTGATGGACGCCGAAGTCCCAGAGGGCGAACTTTCTCAGCGGGTACACCGAGAGCGGCGTGCAGCATTTCTTGGTTGGTTGCAGGATCCAGACAAGGTGCTCTACGAAGATTCCATCAACAAAGCATGGAAAAACTTTGAAGATAAGCGTGCCTCCCTGGGAGAAGAGCGAGGCCGAATCGCGCAGTTTATTTTTGGCGAACCACAGGCGAATTTTGATGCGGCTCGTAAAGAGGTATGCCTTGTTTCCGGGCTACATCTGTTTAATCGCTGGAAGGCCAGTGCTGAAGACAACCTGACTGCGCTGATTGAGCATCTCGGTGATACAGAGACCAGCAGCTACTACCTGAACACCACGGATGTGAAAGATGTAAAAGGTTTGCTGAAAGCGCTTTCTGAAGCCAATGATGATTTCCGTCGCGATCTCAAACAGCGCTTCAGCTTTGAGGGCAAGAAACTCTTTGATCTCTCCTATATCGAAGAGAAGAACGCTGTCTTTCTGCTATCCCAGCTGATCTCAGAGCTCAACCTGATTCTTGAAGGAGACTCTCTCTACGATGAGGCTTTGCTGGGCGATCAGAACCTTTCCAGCCCGGCCACTGCGTTGGTAGGTGAGGCGCGCGAATCCAGCATTCCGCTCAACCGCCGTCTCCTTGAAGACATGCTCTGGTCGCATATAGAACGCAAAACTGACGTAGAGTCGAAACACTCAGGGCAGGATGTCGATATTCTCGACGTTATCCTGGACGAAGATATCCGTGAAGATTTTATCGGTACCTGTAGGAACCTGATCGTCTTTGACACGGTTTACGAAAACATGATTGCCGATCTGGTTTCCATGGCGAAAGCGGCTAATGATTCGAAACGAATGACCCGCGAGTTCATCGCTGGTCTGCTGGAAAAATCTATTCAGGATGTTCTGAAGCTGCCGACGTTCGCAGGGCAGAACGATGTTGACGTACAGCAGTCGTTCGCAGAATGGATGGAGGAACTTGCGGCACATTCCGGTTGCGCTGGTTTCCTCAAGGCCGTTGAGGAATGGATTCGGGTTGTTCATAAAGACAAGTCTGACACCCTGTTTGTCATCGTCAGTTTCTTTTTCGAAAAGGTGCTGCCCGAATACTATGCGTCACGACGCACAGGCAAACGGTTTGAAGGCAAGATTGAACCCGTTCGGATTGGTCGTCGGAAGGACTTCTGGAACCGGCTGACAATTGCGTATCGTGATTTGCTGTTCAACGAATACCTGAATCAGGAAAACCGCTCAAGAAGAACCACCTACGAAACTATACTGGACAAGTACGTGGATAATTTCGAAGAACTCAGTGAATCGCTGATGTCTGCGAATCCCTGTTCTTTCCCAACCTTCAGACCATCCATTGAATCTGCACTGAAGGCGAACGTCAGGCCTCACGGGCTCGTCACCGGGATTGGGGACTTCAAAACAGAAGCAGGTTCCTATCGAGCCGGCCTGGTTGTATCAAATGTGGCTTTTCAGGCCGGCAGTATTGATAACTCGGACTGCGCCAGATTCTGTCATTTGCTGGTTGAGTGCGCCAAGCAACGCCTTCCTGTGATTTGTTTTGTCTCCTCCGGCGGCATGCAAACGAAAGAGGGGGCTGCAGCATTATTCACCATGGCTGTGGTGAATGATCGCATTACCCGATTTGTCAGAGACAATGATTTGCCGATCATTATGTTTGGCTTCGGTCACTGTACGGGTGGTGCGCAGGCAAGCTTTGTCACGCATCCACTGGCACAGACGTATTACCTGACCGGTGCGCGGATGCCGTTTGCGGGCCAGGCGGTTGTTGAACGTAATCTGCCCTATCAGTGCATGTTGAGTAACTATCTCTCGCTGACTGATGGCGCAATGGCCGGGCTTGTTAAACATCCCTTTTCCGAAGATCACGATGCGGGGCTGCGCAAAATCGATCCGACAATACCGCTGCCGACCGAAACGGTAGAGCAGGTGGTTGATCGGGTGATGGCGGGCATCCTGGTGGCTGAGGGCCCTCGGGTTGATCTCAACATTCCGAAAGACGAAGACCTCATTCGCCCTGTCAAGAAAACACTGATCCACGCCCGGGGTTGTACAGCAGTTAAACTGGTTTCCAGAGCGAAAGCCCTCGGGCATGAAGTGGTGTTGATTCAATCAGACCCGGATATGGATTCAGTGCCCGCCGACATGGTGAGCGGTGATGACAAACACTCGCTGGTCTGCATTGGTGGCAACACCTCAGACGAGAGTTATCTCAATGCGCTGTCTGTTATCAGTATCGCTGAAGCAGAGCAGGTTGATTCACTGCATCCAGGTATCGGTTTTCTATCGGAAGACCCGAACTTTGCGAATCTGGTGCGTCAGCACGGTGTCAACTTTATCGGTCCGAGCGTGATGTCCATGGAAACCATGGGCAACAAGTCGAACGCGATTAACAAGACCATGAGCATTGATGTGCCAGTTGTGCCCGGTAGCCACGGTATCGTTGATACCAGTGAGCGGGCAGCAGAAATATCGCAACAGATTGGTTACCCCGTGCTGTTGAAGGCAGTGCACGGTGGCGGTGGGAAAGGCATTCAGGTTGTTCAGAAACCTGAGCAGTTGCACCGACTTTTCCATCAGGTGACGTCGGAAGCCAAGGCGGCCTTTGGTAATGGTGACGTTTATATTGAGAAGTTTGTCACCAGTCTGCGCCACATTGAAGCGCAGTTGCTCCGAGACACGCACGGCAATACCCGTGTGATCGGTATTCGCGACTGTAGCGTGCAGCGTAACAACCAGAAACTGATGGAGGAATCTGACTCAACGATTCTGCCGGAGAACTGGAAAACTGCGGTTCTGGAATACGCTGAGAAGATTGCTGACGCCGTGGATTATACCGGTGCCGGTACGGTCGAGTTTATCTACGACGTGCCTAATGATGCGATTTACTTCATGGAAATGAACACGCGATTGCAGGTTGAGCATCCGGTCACAGAGGTTGTGACCGGTGTCGATATCGTCGAAAAACAGTTTCAGATCGCGTCCGGCGATTCCATTGCGGATATGAAGTTTCCAGAAAAAGGTTATGGCCTTGAGGTCAGGGTAAACGCTGAAAAGGCGGTCCTGGATGCAGAAGGTAAGGTCTCCTTTGTGCCAACGCCCGGTGAAATCACCCGATGTGAACTGCCGGAGGCTGACCATATTCAGCTGATCTCCATGGCAGGCGAAGGCAAGGTGGTTTCGCCTTTCTACGATAGCCTGATTATTCAGATCATCTGCTACGGCAAGGATCGTAACGATGCTGTTAACAAGATGGCGGAGTATCTCGATAGTGTCGTAATCAATGGGATCTGTACCAACATCCCGCTCATCAAAAAGATTCTGCGAGACGATGTTTTTCTCGGTGGGGTTTATGACACAGGTTATCTGCCAGCGTTTCTCGCACGGATTGATGCGGAAGCACTGATCCAGGAAATCGAAGAGGCATCAGGTTCAGTGGGCGCCGGGTTGAGTCTCGAAATGCTGCGCATCGATAACAGCGACGAGTTAAAGGTGTTATCACCTTCAACGGGCGTCTTTTATCGCACGCCGTCTCCTTCTGAGCCCGAGTACGTCAACGTTGGTGATCGAATTACCACCGAAGACACGTTGTGCCAGCTTGAGGCGATGAAGATGTTTACGCCGGTTAATCTCAATACCTTTGCAGGTGATGAAGGCGAACTTTACAATTCTGGACAGCAATACGAGATTACTCGTATCAATGTCGCCAGTGGCCAACAGGTCAACGAAGGGGATTTGTTGTTCGTTATCAAGCCGGTTGTTGCCCAATCTGACTAAACCCACAGTTCAAAAATACCTTTTCCGATGCAGAACAGGCCGATCACCATGATCACGTATCGGCCCATTTGCTTGAACTGATTGTCTGACATTCGGGAGACAATAAAGCTGGCTGCGTAGTTGCCAACAATCGCAGCGGCAACCACGCCCGGTATAATCCACCAAGGTAGTGCTACGCTGGCGACGGTCAGAATTGATCCGTAGTACGCGAGCTTCAGGATATGCCCCAAAGTTTGGGTGACCGCCTTGGTGCCCAGTATCTGCTCCCTGGTCAGGCTGCTCTGCACGTAGAATATATCCAGTACCGGTCCTGAAGCGCCTGCCAGCAGTTGTGCGGCGGTGACCAGCACCCCTGAAGAAAAGGCGACGTGACCGCGTTCCATATCCAGATTAATGGACTTTGGCAGCGCCAGTGCCAGAAAGGGGAAGGTGCCGATCAGGAGAAAGACAACGCCGGTACTTGGCACAAAACTCAGTAAGGCAAAAGCACCTGTCACAATCAGCGCACCCAGCGTGTAATAGCCCAGTACTCGCCAGCGAATGTATCGTCGATAAATCCAGACGCGCGACCCATTTGAGAAAGCCTGGGCAACGCCATGCAAAACCATGGCGGCAGGTACAGACAAAAACAGCCCGAAAACAATCATCAGGATCATACCGCCGGCCATGCTCAGGACGCCGGAGATGATGCTGGTAAGCAGGGTGGCGATAATCAGTAGTAGGTAAGTCATGGTTCAGCAGTGTGGGCGCGAACGATAGATGAGAAAAGAGAATCATTGGAATACAATGCTTGCACTTGAGGAATAACTCTTATGATCGAAAATCTCGAAACGCTGCTGACGCTGGCGAGAACAGGGACGATGATGGAGGCGAGTACTGAGTTACGCATAACTCAGTCTGCCGTCAGCAAGCGTATATCAACGCTTGAACGTTACTATGACCGTAAGCTTATACAGAAGAAGGGACGGCGAGTTGAGCTGACACAGCATGGTCAGCGGCTTGTCGACAAGATCTCGCCGGTACTTTCGGAGCTGCGGGATCTCTTTTTGGATGAGATGGCGGGTGCCAAAGGTGAACTGGTTATTGGCGTTTCTGATGCGATCCTGTCCTCCTGGGGACCGGAAGTGTTTCATCAGGTCCGCGAGGAAATGCCTGATGTTAACTTTGTGTTTCATACTCATCGCACGCCGGTCGTGCTCGACCGGATTCGTTCCGGGGAGTTTATGGTGGGCGTCTGTACGGGTTCCGATACGCTCGATAAGGACCTGCAATCAGAGGTGCTGACCACCGAGCCCATGGTGATTATTCCGTCCGGTCTCCAGCCAATAAAGTTCCCGAAGAAGAAGGAACTTGGGGTCATCACCATTGAAGACTACTCCGGTGCCTGGCGCTCTTTTCGCGATGAAGTGCAGAAGCTCAGGATCAAGCGCGAGGTTTCGCTCGAGTCCTTTTTCAGCGTTGCGCAGATGGCAATCGCTGGCTTTGGTCATGGCATGGTGCCCATTGGTGTGGCGCGTACCCTGAAAGTGCCGGAGTCAGTCCTGATCAATCTCGGTGATAAAGGGTTGCATCGCCCGGTGAGGTTTGTCGCGCGCAAATCAACTTACTCGCTGCCGGTTGTGGCGAACTTCTACCAGTCGCTGACCGCAAAACTGGCCGAACGCCACTAGGCGAGAATCAGGGTTTTGCGCCGCCGTCGTCATCCATTGATACCAGGGACAGACCCTGCAGCGAACCCGCATCATCGGCATCAGGTGCCGGTTTTTTCTCAGCGTCATCGAGGCTCAATTTGGGCGCTGCCGGTGCTGCCTTCTTGGGTGCAGCAGCCGGTTGGTCCGCGTCCGCTTGTTTCTTCTTATCCGGGTTTTTGTTGTCGAGGGTAATCTTCAGTCGCAGGTTGTTCTTGGAATCAGCATTCTTTAACGCTTCTTCCAGCGATATCTTGCCCTCTTTGTATAGCTTGAACAGCGCCATATCAAAGGTTTGCATACCTTGTTCGCCGGACTTTTCCATCAATTCCTTGAGCGAACTGACGTCGCCCTTGGCAATCAGATCAGCCGCCCTTGGCGTCCCGAGCAGGATTTCGATGGCTGCTGCCCGTTTTCCGTCAACGGTTTTAACCAGACGCTGGGAGACAATACCGCGCATGTTCAGCGACAGATCCTGGAGCAGCTGTGAATGACGTTCTTCCGGGAAAAAGTTAATGATTCGATCCATGGCCTGGTTGGCGTTGTTGGCATGCAGGGTCGAGAGGCAGAGGTGGCCGGTTTCTGCGAACGCCAGCGCGTGCTCCATGGTTTCCATGTGCCTGATCTCGCCAATAAGAATCACGTCAGGTGCCTGTCGCAGGGTGCTCGCGAGTGCTTCTTCCCAGGAGTTGGTGTCCTGCCCAACTTCCCTCTGATTAACCACGCAACCCTTGTGGGGGTGTGTAAATTCAACCGGGTCTTCGATGGTAATGATGTGTCCCTTGGACTTCTGGTTTCGATAGTCGATCAGCGCCGCCATGGATGTAGACTTACCCGAACCGGTGCCGCCGACAAACAGGATCAGACCTAACTTCGACATGATCAGTTTTGGCAGAACCGGTGGTAATCCAAGTTCCTTGTAGTTTGGCAGGGTGTCACCGAGTCGCCTTATAACCATGGAAACTTCGTTACGCTGCTTGAAGATATTGACGCGAAAACGCCCCAGGCCTTCTCTGGAAATCGCCATGTTCAGATCTGGGCATTGTTCGAAGTAGGCGCGTTGTTCTTCGTTCATGACGCTGTGGGCAATCTTTTCGATCTCGCCTGGTTGCATCGGGACGTCTGAAATCTGATTCAGAGTACCGTAGAATTTGGCGGACGGTGGTGCGCCCGTGCTGTAGTACAGATCTGATCCTTCCTTATCGACCAGAATCCGCAGGCATTCCTCGAAATCAGTTTGCGCCATGATCTAACTCCTTTAGCGATCAGCTTAGGATAATACTGTGGTCATAGCTTGGCCAGCAGCAATCCTCAGGTCTGCGCCAACCCCCGGGCAATTAGTAGTTGAAGATTTCGCCATCAGGGCTCGTCAGCGTCAGGTGGTTATCGCTAGCGGGCTCAGTCCGACCGATAATTTGCGCGTTGATGCCGAACGCCTCGCTAATAGCAATGGCCTCCTCGGCAACGGCATGGGGAACATAGACTTCCATCCTGTGCCCCATATTGAATACCTTAAACATCTCCCGCCAGTCTGTCCCGGATACCGCCTGAATGGCACGGAACAGCGGTGGAACGGGAAACAGGTTGTCTTTGATGAAATGGACGTCATGACCGAATCGCAGACATTTTGTCTGGGCCCCGCCAGAACAATGAACAATACCTTGCAGTGCGTCGCCGAGGGTTGCTCGCATTTGGTAGATCACGGGTGCATAGGTGCGGGTTGGCGAAAGAATGGCGCTACCCACGGTGAAATCACTCTCGGGTAGTGGGTCAGCCAGACGATAGGGGCCACAATAGACCAGCGCGGGATCGACGTTCTTGTCGAAGGCTTCCGGGTAATGTTCGGCGTAGTGGGGGGATAACATATCGTGTCGCGCGCTGGTCAGGCCATTGCTGCCCATGCCGCTATTCGCGGTCTGCTCAAAATTCGCTTGTCCCGTTGAGGACAGGCCTATGATAGCAAGCTCCCCCGCAATGGTATTGGTAATGACCCGACGCTTTTCCATAATGGCCGCAGCACAGGAATCAACGACCAGTGTGCCCGTCAGGTCACCAACATCGGCCGTCTCGCCGCCCCCTGAATAGAGATTAACGCCCTGATCGCGCATGGACGCCAAAAAGCTTTCCGTGCCATTGATCAATTCTGCGATAACCTCGCCCGGACAGTTAAGGGCGTTTCTATTAATGGTATTGGAGATCAGGATACGGCCATCAACACCGACGCATAATAAATCGTCGAGGTTCATCACGATGCTGTCCTGCGCGATACCCCGAAACACTGAGGGGTCCCCGGTTTCCTTGTACCAGAGATAGGCAACAATAGACTTTGTGCCCGCACCGTCGGCGTGAATGACATTGCACTTTTCGGGATCGCCGGACAGAAAATCCTCGGTGATCTTGCAGAACGCACCTGGGAAGATGCCTTCGTCCAGGTCGTCGATCGCATCATGCACTTCCGTCTTGTCGGCGCTGACCCCTCTAGCCTGATACCGACTTTCCGGCTTCTGTTCGGCGACCTTAAAGCCTGAGCGATCCAGGGCTTGTATCAGGCCCCTGAACTCCAGCTGACGATAGGCTTTTGCCACAGTATTGGGTGCGATCCCGAATTCGGTAGCGACGCTGCGGATACTTGGCAGTTTTTCACCGGGCGAGAGTTCGCCGGCAGTAATCGCGAAGTGAATCTGCTCGACAAGCTGTTGGAAGACGGGCGTACCTGAGGTGTTTTGTCGTTCAATTTTCATAAAATCAACTGTATCACTCAAGTGATACAAAACATAGGGCGCACTGCTCCGCATCCTCCCTTATAATCGCGCACTTTTGATGGGAGGGCTCATGCCAGTAATTGTCGACTACGATGCGGGAAATGTTCGTAGTGTCCAGCGGGCCTGTCAGCATGTGGGTATGGACGCAGAAATATCCTCTGATCCTGAAACCGTCGCAGCAGCAGACAAACTGATTTTTCCGGGTGTCGGCTCAGCGGCGAGTGCGGTAGATACCCTGCATGCCAGCGGGCTTGATGAAGCGATACGGACTTTTTACAGAACGGGTAAACCGATGCTCGGCATCTGCCTGGGGTTGCAGATATTGCTTGAGCATACCGAGGAAGGTAACAAGGACTGTTTAGGTCTCATTGAGGGTGCTTGTGAGCGTTTTGATTTCACAGATCGCTTTATCAAAGTGCCACACATCGGCTGGAATGAAGTTGAAGTGGTCGGTTCGCATCATATGCTCTCGCAGATTGACAGCGGCGATGAATTCTATTTTGTACACAGCTACTATGCGAAACCTCGGGACACCAGTCACATCATGGGTACCACAGATTATGGTGGTCGAACGTTCTGCTCAATGATTGCCAAAGACAACGTTTTTGCCACACAGTTTCACCTCGAGAAGAGCGGAGAACTTGGCCTGAAGTTACTTGGAGCCTTTAAGACCTGGAGTGCAGCGTGTTAAGTAAAAGAATTATCGCTTGTCTGGACGTCCGCGACGGCAAGCTGGCCAAGAGCGTCAAGTTTGTCGATACCCAGGATATTGGTGATCCAGTGTCCAAGGCGCGTGAATACTATGATGACGGGCTCGACGAACTGGTGTTTTATGACATCACTGCTTCCAGCGATCAGCGTAATATCATGGTTGATGTTGTTGAGCATGTGGCACAACAGGTCTACATACCGTTTTCGGTGGGTGGCGGTATCAGGACCGTGGAAGATGCCAACCGGCTCCTCTGGGCGGGCGCCGAGAAGATCAACGTCAACTCCGCCGCCGTGAAACGGCCCGAACTGATCGCTGAATGCTCCCATGCCATTGGCTCTCAAAACACCGTGCTGTCCATGGATATTCTCAGAGTCGAAATATCCAGGGAGTTTCCCAGTGGTTATGAGGTTGTTATCAATGGTGGCCGGACCCCGATGGGTATCGATGCGCTGGAATGGGCCCTGAAGGGGGAAGAGCTGGGTGCCGGTGAACTGGTGGTCAACTCCATAGACGCTGATGGCACGCGCGAAGGTTATGAAATCAATTTGACCCGTATGATTGCCGAGGCCGTTTCTATTCCTGTGATTGCCTCCGGCGGTGCAGGTAAGCCGGAACACTTGCTGGAAGTGCTGACTGAAGGTAAAGCCGATGCCGCCCTGATTGCGTCAATGGTGCACTTCGGTGAGTACACTGTCAGCGGCCTGAAGCAGTGGCTTCATGATCATGGCGTGAAGGTGCGCCTCAGGTACTGATGACGGAGATGGAAAACAGACTGGAGCAGCTTGAAGAGCGTCTTGCCTTTCAGGAGCATACACTCCAAAAACTGGATGATGCGATGGCAGACCAGCAACAGCAGATACTGACCTTGCAGCACCAGATTAAACTGCTTTCTGAGCAGATAACAAAAATGGAATCGGACCTGCCCGATGCGCCGGCTGATGAAAGGCCGCCACACTACTAACCGCCAATAACCAGAAGGAAAGACATTGAAAGCTGTTCTTGTTGATGACAATGCCAATATGTCATGGGGTGAGTTTGCCGACCCCGTTGTAGGTGATCGGGAGGTGCTGATCAAGATTCAGGCGACGGCCATTAACCGCGCCGATTTGATGCAGCGTCGTGGTTTTTATCCGCCGCCACCTGGCGCAAGCCCTGTTATGGGCCTGGAGTGTGCGGGTGAAATTGTTGAAGTGGGCGCAGGGTGTCGTCGATACCAGGTTGGTGATCGTGTCTGCGCGTTGCTGGCCGGCGGTGGCTATAGTCAGTTTGCCGCGGTACATGAGGGCAGTGTCCTGCCGATTCCGGACGGCCTCAGTCTTGAGCAGGCCGCAGCAATACCCGAGGTGTTCGCCACCGCCTGGGTCAATCTGTTTATGGAAGCCGGCTTGCAACCCGGCGAAAAGGTCATTGTTCATGCAGGCGCCAGCGGCGTTGGGACAACCGCGATTCAACTCTGTAAGGCTTTTGAATCACCGTGTTTTGTCACCCTGGGCTCCGAAGAGAAGCTGCAAACCTGCATCGAGCTCGGGGCCGCATCAGGTGCAGTCCGTCACGACGGGCCGTTCCTTGAGCGCGCCCGCGAGTTTGCTGGCGACGCCGGTGTTGCGGTGATTCTGGACCCTGTGGGTGCAAGCTATCTCGCCGATAACATCTCGCTGCTTGGTATGGGTGGGCGCCTCGTACTCATCGGCTTAATGGGTGGTACCAAAGCTGAAATCGATCTGGCGCAGCTGATGATCAAACGGGCCAGGGTCATTGGTTCTACGCTCAGGGCAAGACCGGTGGCTGAGAAGGCTGTGATCATGTCTGAACTCGAGCAGAAGGTCTGGCCGAAGATGGCCTCGGGCGACATCGTGCCGGTTATTGAGCGTGTCTATCCTATTGAGGACGTCACGGCTGCGCATGATCTGGTGGCGTCAGATACAACCACAGGTAAGGTCATACTCGCGGTTACGCACTAGTCAGCCAGGGGGGTTGCTAGATCTCGGCGACATCCTCTGCCTGAAACCCCTTGTCGGTCTCCGAGAGTTCGAATTCGACTCTGGCACCCTCTTTCAGTGTGCGAAAGCCTTCACCTCGGATTGAACGATAGTGTACGAATACGTCGTCACCCTGTTCTCGTTCGATAAAACCGTATCCCTTGGCGTCGTTGAACCACTTAATGGTTCCGGAATGTCTGTCCGACATAGACAGTGTACTCCTGTTGTTCTGAAGCTGTTTATACCGTTAAGGCGTCTGATAGATAGACTGGACCTTCGGGCATAAAACCACAAATCAGGGACAGGTGTCCAAAAATATAGATCAGATATCGGCGACGCTTTTGCGCTGTTCTCTTAGTTTTTGAAGGGCTGAGTCAAGATCCTGTAGCTTGTCCCGTTCTTTTTGCACCACGTCTTCCGGTGCCTTTTCAACAAAGTTGGGGTTGTTGATCTTACCTTCGGTGCGCGACCTGTCTTTTTCTTTGCGCTCGATATCTTTGTCGAGTCTTGCGAGTTCCGCATCTTTGTCGATCAGTCCCGCCATGGGCACCAGTATTTCCATGTCGCCGGCCAGTGCTGTGGCAGCCAGCGGTTTGTTGGCATCTTCAGCAAGCCATTCAAGGCGTTCAGGTCTCACCAGAAAGGTCAGTAGGTCGTTAAATCGGTTGAGTCTGTCCTGGTCGGATTCGCTGCCATTATAAAAAAGCACAGGGACTTCCTTTACCGGAGAGATGTCCATTTCACCCCGGATGTTGCGGACACCGGTAACGACGTTCTTCAGCCATGCGATATCGTTGTGAGCAGCATCATTCAGAAGGGTTTCATCGATTTCGGGGTACGACTGCAACATGATCGAATCGCCAGATGCTCTGACGCTATCGGGTACCTGTTGCCAGAGTTCCTCGGTGATAAAAGGCAGGAACGGATGCGCCAGGCGGAGAATGGTTTCCAGTGTTTTTGCCAGCGTCTGTCTGGTCCCTCGTTTTTGGGCGGCAGTGCTGTTATCACTGTTGAGTATCGGTTTGGTGAGTTCCAGGTACCAGTCACAGAATTCATCCCAGATGAATTCGTACAAGGCTTTTGAAGCCAGGTCGAACCGATAAGTGTCCATGGCCAGATGTACTGCAGCGATGGTGCGTTGTAACTCTGAATTGATCCAGTGATCAATCGCGGAAAGCTCGATGTCGCCGCTCGCGAGTTCGTCCGCATGATCAGCGATATTAGAGTTGACGAAATTAGCGGCGTTCCACAGTTTGTTGCAGAAGTTTCTATACCCTTCAACGCGTTTCAGATCGAAACGCAAAGACCGTGTCTGAGAGGCGATGGAGTAGAAGGTGAATCGGAGCGGGTCAGTACCGTAGGCCATAATGCCTTCCGGATATTCCTTGCGGGTTGCCTTCTCGATGCGCTGCGCCATCTTAGGCTGCATCAGGTTGCTGGTCCGCTTGCTAACGAGGTCATCAAGGGAGATGCCATCGATGATATCCATGGGGTCCAGACCGTTACCTTTAGACTTCGACATTTTCTGGCCGTTGGCATCAGTGACCAGACCATGAATATAGACCTTGTGGAATGGTACTTCGCCCACGAACTTGAGCGTCATCATGATCATCCGGGAAACCCAAAGGCTGATGATGTCGTGCCCGGTCACCATGATGTCCGTTCCGTGAAACGTATCCAGTTCAGTGGTCTGTTCTGGCCAGCCCAGGGTCGAAAAAGTCCACAGGGCAGAAGAGAACCAGGTGTCGAGCACGTCGGGGTCGCGTTTTAGGACGATATCTGCAGTCAGTCCGTGCTTTTCGCGTGCTTCGCGCTCACTGCGGCCGACGTAGATGTTACCTGCATCATCGTACCAGGCGGGTATCTGATGTCCCCACCAGAGCTGACGACTGATGCACCAGTCCTGGATATTACGCATCCAGGAGAAATAGATGTTCTCAGCATTTTTCGGTACAAACTCAATGTCACCATCTTCTACCGCTTTAATGGCGGGCTCGGCGAGTGGCGCTATTTTCACGAACCATTGGTCAGACAGATAGGGCTCAACGACGACCCCCGACCTTTCTCCCCTTGGGACTGCCATCGTGTGGTCTTCGATTTTTTCGAGTAAACCCAGAGCATCGAGATCCGCAATAACGGCGGTGCGCGCCTCGAAGCGATCCATGCCACGATACTTTTCGGGGACGTCGTTATTCAGCGATGCGTCGTCGTTAAACAGGTTAATCAGGGGGAGGTCATTGCGGCGACCGACATCATAGTCGTTGAAGTCATGTGCTGGCGTTATCTTGACGCAGCCGGTACCAAATTCCTTGTCCACATAATGATCGGCGATGATCGGAATTTCGCGGTCAGTCAGCGGCAACCGGATGGCTTTTCCCACCAGGTGGGTATAACGCTCGTCATCAGGATTGACGGCGACCGCGGTATCGCCCAGCATCGTTTCCGGGCGCGTTGTTGCCACGACCAGATGCTCAGACGGGTTGTCACTCAGTGGGTAGCGGAAATGCCAGAGGTGACCCTGCTCTTCTGCCGATTCAACTTCCAGGTCGGACAGTGATGTTTTCAGCTGCGGGTCCCAGTTAACCAGGCGCTTGCCGCGATAAATCAGGCCTTCTTCGTGCAGGCGTACGAATACTTCAAGCACGGCCTTTGACAGACCTTCATCCAGAGTAAACCGTTCAGTTTCCCAATGTAGTGAGGCGCCAAGGCGGCGAAGCTGTTTGGATATAGTGCCGCCGGACTCTTCTTTCCAATCCCAGACCTTGTCGACGAAGGCATCCCGCCCGATATCCGCGGGTTTGATGCCTTGGGAGGCGAGTTGCTCGGTAACCAGCATCTGTGTGGCGATGCCGGCGTGGTCCGTGCCCATTTGCCAGAGCGTGTTTTTACCGCACATCCGCTGGTAGCGGATAAGTGAGTCGACGATGCTGTGTTGAAAGGCATGTCCCATGTGCAGCGTGCCGGTGACATTGGGTGGGGGTATCGCAATACTGAAAGCCTCGCCGTTTCCAGACGGGGCAAAGTAGTTATTGTCTTCCCATTTCCTGTACCAGGACTGCTCGATATCCTGAGGTGAATACTTGCTCATGCTATAGGCCGCGTGACTGGTTAGTCGGGCAGTAGTGCCCGGTAGAAAAAGCGCGATTATACAGTAGCCGGGGGTTCTAGGAAGGGGCTTGCGGGGAACGTCTAGCTGGACTTGTTGTCGTCGAGGTCCTCAAGAATCTCGTGCAGTTGACTGGCGAGTTCTGCTCGAAGCTCGTACCCTAACTCAGGTTCTGGTTGTGCGCTTTCATTAGCGTCGCCTCCAGTGGTTGGTGACGGCGAGATTGGGTTCTCGTTCTGCGCGGCCTGCACAGCCTGCAAATGCTCTTCTGGTGGCAGCACGTCCGCGAACAGGTCGATAGTATCCGGGTCGTAGCCGGGCATCGCCTTGCTGGCAAGTTTAGCCCTGGGTTGGGTTGTTTTTTTAGGGGGTCGAAGCGGTAGCGACTGGTCAAAAACCATATCGTGCATGAGCGGGATTGTCGTTCCCGGTTTGTTCTCTTCTTCGTCCATCAGGCTTGCGCGATTTGGTGGTAGTTCAGCACGTATCCCCGTTCTTTGTAGTAAGCGTAGTTCTTGCGAGCGGACTGACGACTATTCTGGTCGACGGGGACGACCTCTGCAACCCGATCAAACCGTGAAAAAAAGTGGGGTATCTCCCCAGACAGGTTGATCAGGACGTCCTGATGTTCATCAGGTTCGTTCTCAAAGCCGATTTTGACAGGCACATCGGCGATTTCCGAGAATAATACATGCGGTACGTAGGCATCGGGTTTAAAGGTCCAGAGGTGTTCGTCCAATGCGCTCGCGGCTGCCTCGCTGGCTGTATGGACGTAGATCTGGTGGCCTCTTCGATAAACCATATCGATCAGGCGGCAGGCGAACAGGTGTTCGTCACCGCCAACCTGATAGAAGTCGATGCGTGTCATAGCGGTGGCTAGTCCGCCAGATTATTCAGGTATTCAAACAGCAGGTTGACGGGACGCCCGGTTGCGCCTTTGGCGGGGCCGCTGCCCCGAAATGCTGTACCAGCCACATCCAGGTGCGCCCAGCGATACTTTTTTGTAAATCTGGCAAGGAAGCATGCCGCGGTGATACTGCCTGCTTCACGGCCACCGATGTTTGCCATATCAGCGAAGGCACTATTGATCTGTGCCTGATAGTCATCCCAAAGCGGCATACGCCAGACACGATCCAGAGACTTTTCTCCGGCCCTGGTCAGGTCTGCGGCAACGCCGTCATCGTTGGCATACATTGCCGAGGCGTGGCTGCCCAGGGCGATAATGCAAGCGCCTGTCAGGGTCGCAACATCAACCACGGTTTTGGGATTGAACTGGTCAATGTAAGTCAGCGCATCACACAGCACCAGCCGGCCTTCCGCATCCGTATTCAGAATCTCAACGGTCTGGCCCGACATGGTTTTAACGATATCGCCTGGTCGTGAGGCATCGCCCGAAGGCATATTCTCTGCAGCCGCCAGCACGCCAATCACGTTCATCGGCAGACCCTGTTCAGCGATGGCAACCATGGTGCCGAATACCGTTGCGGCGCCGCACATATCCCAGATCATTTCGTGCATGCCCGCGCCTGGCTTCAGCGAGATACCGCCAGTATCGAAAGTGATTCCCTTGCCAACCAGCACATGGGGTGCTTCCTTGGGATTGCCACCCTTATGGGTAATGACAATCAGCTTGCCAGGCTGGTCGCTACCGCGAGTGACCGACATAAACGCGCCCATGCCCAGATTTTCGATTTCTTTCTCGTTCAGCACTTTAGTGGTGATTGAATCGTAGTCTTTGGCGAGCTGTTTGGCCTGGTCGGCCAGGTAGGTTGGCGTGCAGACATTGCCAGGCAAGTTGCCAAGGTCCCTGGCTGTGCTGATGCCGATTGAGAGTGCTTCGCCCTCAGCAATGGCTTTGGCAACCGGCTCCTGATCTGCCTTATCTGTCAGAAACAGATCCACAGTCTCAAGGTCTGGTCCGTTTTCGGGTGGTTTGCCCTTCATTTCAGTAAAGGCGTAGAGTCCCGCGTCAATGAGTTCAACCAGCTTACGGGTTTTCCAGCTGATACAGTTGTCGGGTACGTCAATTTCAAGCAGGCAACACAGGGCGTTTGTGGCTGAAATCGCTTTCAGGCGTCCGGTCGTGGCGCGAACGACACCTGCGAATCTGGCGGGCGTCATCGAGTCAGGTTTGCCTAAACCTACCAGCATCACGCGGGTAGCGTTGACGTTGGGTACGTCATGCAGCACCAGTAGCTGATTGGCTTTGCCTTTAATATCGCCGCGCTTCAACACCTTCTTCAGGTAGCCTTTGCTGGCCTTGTCGAGCTGTTTTGCAGATTCGGTCAATTGACCATCTTGGTATACACCGACTACGGTGCACTGGGTGCGCGCTTTGGCTGCATTACCCATGCGTGTGCCATACTTCATAGAGACTCCTGAGGGATGTGTCGCGTAAACTACTCGCCTAATATAACGTGTCTAGCCGAACCGGTCACTCGGGCGCGGACCCAGATGCGAAAACAGTCAGTCCGGACAATCCATTGATACTGCTACGCTATTTTTCCAGAGAAGTCTTTTTCACGATGTCAGCCGTGGCGGCTATTGTGCTTGTGATCTCCATGGGCTGGCGTTTCAGCGGTTATCTGAACAGTGCGGCCGCCGGTTCGATGACCGCGGAAGTACTGTTTGCGCTCATGGCCTTCAGACTCCCCGAGTTTCTTGAGCTGATTGTACCGGTCAGCTTTTTTCTTGCGATCATGCTGGTTTACGGTCGATTCTATGTCGACAATGAAATGATTGTGCTGCAGTCCTGCGGCATGAGTACAGGACGTCTGGTCGGCATGACGCTGCTGATGGGGCTTGTTGTAATGTTGTTGACCGGGCTCTTATCACTTTGGCTAAAACCCCTTGGCGAACAACAGGTGGAATCTCTGCTCCAAAGTCAGAAGGAACTGACCGAGTTTGACACGCTGATTCCCGGTAGATTTCAGACGCTCAGCTCCGGCAGGCGGGTCACCTATACAGAGTCGATTTCCAGAGAGGGTGATCTTGCAGGGGTATTCATCAACGAATACCGGGATGTGCACTTCAACAATTTACCGCGTAACGCGGTCACCGTTATCGCAGAAGCTGGCGAAACGCAGCTGGCAGCGGATGGCCGGCGCTTTCTGGTCCTGCAAAATGGCAGGCGATATCAGGGTAAGCCGGGCGAGAAAGGTTATCAGGTGATCACTTATGAGGAGTACGGGCAAGTCGTTGATAGCGGTGGTGGATCTGGCTTCAAAGCACGCCGGTCGGCGCGGTCGACGTTGGCGCTGATGGGTGCAGAAGACCTGGAGGCCATCTCCGAGTTGCACTGGAGAATATCCGTGATTTTGCTGGTGCCTGTGATTGCCCTGCTGGCGATTCCATTATCCCGGGTTAACCCCCGGCAAGGCCGCTTCACCCGATTGGTGCCCGCCATGATTCTCTGTTTCGTCTACATCGTGGCTTTGTCTGGCGCAAAATCCGCCGTTGAGAATGGCAATGTCCCGCCTGCCGTCGGGTTATGGGGCGTACACGTTGTGTTTCTGCTGATTGTTGCTGGCGCGTATCAACTGGATCGAATGGAAAACATCGCTAATCGCTTTGCGCGTTCTATTTCTTCTTCCTAGTTTTTGATTTTCTCCTGGCTTTGTTCGGTTGCTGTTCCGCTGTTGATGCCCCATCGGCTTCATCCTTTAGATAAGCGTCTTTGCCAAGGTATAAAACCCGTGTGCCAGACGCCCGATCGTGCCAGGCCAGTTTATCCGGATCGAACAGAATCCAGATAAAACCAAGTCCCATAAAAAGCAGGGAAAAGGTGGCGAAAAAGAATCTGACTGCACATTCGCTCAATGTCAGGATCTGTCCGGTGTCATTGGTGACTCGTATCTTCCAGACCTGCATTCCCAGGGTCTGACCTTTGAAATGCCAGAAGTAAGCGTAGAATGCGCCGGCTTCGAGATAGAGAAACAGCTGAAACATGGGACCGGTGATGGCCTCGCCGTTGTTCATAACCCCAACCAGTACAATCGTGGTGGTGAACCAGAGCGCGACAATCAGAAACCCATCGTAGATCATGGCGGCAAGACGACGCCAGAGACTCGCGGGTGAATGTGGGTTTGTCATTTTGGAAAGCTGGCATTCAATCCGGGGAGTTTATCATGGCTCGATCAGCGCTGATGTTGGTGTTAACGCTTGGGCCACTTTTTGTCAGGCCCGATCCATTGATCTCGTGTTATCGGATCTTGTGCAGGAGGTTGATGGCGATGGCATAAAGGATATCTGGCAGCGGGGTGCTGACTGGGATGCCGCAGGCGCTGGCGGCAACTAGTCGGCCATCATAAAGGCACCTTCTGTTTCAGCGACAACCTGGCCGGTGTCGATGCGCGTCATGACCCCTTTCATGACGGTCAGCCTGGCTTTCTGCTTCAGGCAGTGGCCCTCTAGCGTCACCGGGGTGCCGATCGGCAGGGCATCTCGATAACGAATGTCGCACTTCGCGGTAAATGCTTTCAGACCTTTCAGGAATAACCAGTTCGCCATTACATCATCCAGCGCGCTGAACACGATACCGCCGTGAGTAACGTTGTCATAGCCGCAATGGTCCGGTCCGGGTGTGAAGGTGGCGCGGCAGACGTCATCAACAATCTCAAAGTCCAGTTGTAGTCCGATGGGGTTGCCGGGACCGCATACGAAGCAGTGGTTGGCGTCTGTTCTGAGCTGATTAATGGCTGGTCTCCCTCAAGTCTGGAACGTTCTGTGGAATAGCGCTGGCTGACTAAATGCGCATAATAGCCTGATGCATCTGGATACCGTTAAACAGTATTGCCCTTGCTGCGGTGAGCTGATCGAACTCGTGATTGACCCGTCATCGGATGAATCCTACGTGGAGGATTGTCAGGTCTGTTGTCGGCCGCTAATTGTCTCGGTTGTGATCGCAGGCGATGAGCCCTATGTCACAGTGGAGGCTGAAAATCAGGGCTGATCAGGTTCGCACGAAGATTTTGATGACGGGAACATAGGTCAAGAGATCCCAATAGGAGGCTCTATAAAGCTCCGCCGGGATTCGATGTTTGATCTGTTCATGCAGCTCGGGTAGTTCGGACCAGTGCACACCCTGTTTGTAATGATGCGCCGTGTGATAACCGAGATTGCCGGTCATCATATTGTAAGCAGAATTCATGGTGTTGTAAGACGCCTCAAAATCATCATCGGAATCGAGGCCCGCGTGGTGATCGTAAGTTGCCCAGGCAGTAATCAACATGCCGGTGATCATAGGAAGGACAAACACCATGAAGCCTTGCATGGGTTGATAAGCCAGTAGTCCCACGACCAGAACGGCAGTCAGTGCGGTGTAGATCAGATGAGTGCGCAGGTGTTTGGGATAACGTTTACCGACTGTCCAGGCACGGGGGTAGGCGGTCGCGGCCACGCTCAGCGTATATTCCAGTTCCCCCATGGTCGAGCCGTCTTTACGTTGCCATCGGCTTTCGTCAATCGACTGGTTAAGGTAGTTGTGGTGGTGTCCAAACACATGATGCAGTAACCACTGATTGGTGGTGACGCCGGTATGCAGCGCGTAGCTCATCTCCAGAACACGATTCAGAGGGGTCCACGTGAAGGTCTTGGTATGCTGGTGGTGGTGGTTCCACGCACAAATACAACCCTTGGGGATAATCGTCAGAACGAAGTACGCCAGGAGCAACCAGAGGTTGTCTACTGTGAAGTACATAACGAAATCTAACAATGTGAGTGAAAGGATAAGGGCGACCGGGATTCGGTCTGCAGGATATCTAAACACTGTTTCCATACCACACTAACTTGGGCTCAGTGTAGCATAGGAAATTCTGAATTTAGGTAGTCAAATCCGGCCTCAACGAAAATTGGCCTAAAATGATCAGCGAAATGTTTGAGCGTAAAAGAAAGATAAAGGCAGGCATAAAGTTGGACCTGGTTTGATGTAGTTGCACAGGGCAAGACATGAACAAAGACAAAACACCAGCGCAAGAAAAACCAGCAACAGCGGAGATCGTGACGTTTGATTCTGCCAAGGAAGACCATGTTCATGCGCGCAAGGAAGCCAAACTTAAGAAGGTTCAGCAAGGCTTCAAGTCGGTGACAAAGTCACTTGAGAAAGCATCGCGTCAGGAAAAGCGTCGACGCAATAAATCCAATAGGAAAAAGAAAAAGTAGCCCACCAATTTCGGTGGTCGAATAACGGCTGTTTCTAATAGAAGCCGCCATCCCGTGCTGTTATTTTCCCACCGGATCTTGCTGCTTCCAGCTCCTGTCGTGCCAGTTTTTCCAGCCAGCCTCGATCTGAACCCAGGGTCACCATATGGAATCCTTCGTCCAGATAGCGGCGGGTGAACTCAACGGACCCGGTCTGAATACCGGCGGCAATGCCGTGTTTTTTTGCGGTGTTCAGAATGTGGCTGACCGCTTTGACATGCTCGGGTTCGTTGTTGTCGCCGGCGGGGTACAGCTCCAGTGCGTAGGCCAGATCGTTGGGACCAATGTAGACCGCGTCCACGCCCGGCGTCGACATGATAGCGTCCAGATTTTCCAGCGCTTCGGCGGTTTCAATCATAACGATACAGGCGATCTCGTTGTTTGCTGCGCGGGTGTAGCCCTTGCCGGAATACAGTGTCGCGCGGTTTGGTCCGTGTGAACGGATACCTGCCGGTGGATACCGGCACGCGGAAACCGCACGTTCCGCCTCCTCGCGATTGTTGACCAGTGGCACGATGACACCATAGGCACCGGCATCGAGGACTTTCATAATCTCGTAGGGCTCGTTCCATGGCACGCGGACGAACGGCATGGTGTTCGATGTAGAGATGGCCGTCAGCATGTGTTTGACGTCGTCGTAGTCAAGCATGCCGTGTTGCATATCCAGACACAGCCAGTCGAAACCAGCATGGGCAAGTACTTCTGCGCTATAACTTGAGTCAATAGCCAGCCAGGCACCGATGGTTTGTTGGTCCTGCCGCCAGGCTTGCAACACGTGGTTAGTTCTCATATCAGCTTCTCTGTTTTTGCTGCTGCGGTTTTCCGCCTCAGGCAGCGATTTCTTCATCCAGAGCCCGGGTGATTAGCGCTCTGGTAACAATGGCCAGTTCGTTGACGTCTGTATCTTGCTTGATTTCTGCAGGTGGATGAAACTTGAGCTTCACGCGGCCTGGACGCCATTCCAGCGTATCAGACGGCAGCACGCGATTGGTGTTGTGGATGCTGACCGGGACAACAGGTACGGATAGATCCTGTGCCATTCGGAAAGCCCCTTTCTTGAACTGACGAAGTTCCTGTGTGCGTGAGCGAGTGCCTTCGGGAAAAAACACAACACACATGCCATCCTGGATTAAAGTTTTAGCGGCCTTGATCGATGCCAGAGCAGACTCAGTATTTGAGCGGTCAACATAGATATGCCCCATCATATGGCATGCGTAGCCCAGCACAGGAACGCGCCTCAGTTCCTGCTTCATCACCCATTTAATATCGAGGCCGGTAAAACCGTACAACAAGTAGATATCAACCAGGCTCAAATGATTGGCAACCAGCACATAAGATTGCCCCGGCCGCAGGTTTTCCTGCCCTTCAATGGTGACCGGCATCAGCATAACGAGTGCGTTAAGGCGCGCCCAGAAGGCAGCCAGGTGCCGCGACGCGAATCTGGCCAGTCCAACAAAACAAAACAGGATAATCAACGTCCCGATGACAAAGGTAGATAGCAGCAATACCGGAACAACGATCAGCCACTTGTAGAGTTGATAGGGCAGCCACCAGACAGCGGGGACAGGTGGTTGGGGGGCGTGGGGTATTGGTTCAGCCAATGATGATTCCGGGTATCAGCGAGCCGCGTATTCTAACAATCTTTTTGGTGCGCTGTGGGCTCTTTACAGCCGAGCTGTGGGCTCTTTACCACCACGCTGTGGGCTTTTTATAACCAAGCTGTGGGCACTTCATCACCACGCTGTGGGCACTTTACAGCCAAGCTGTGGGCACTTCACCACCACGCTGTGGGCACTTTATAACCACGCTGTGGGCACTTTATAACCACGCTGTGGGCACTTTACAGCCAAGCTGTGGGCACTTTACAGCCAAGCTGTGGGCACTTCCCCAACACTGGTGGTGCGCCACATTTCACGGCGTTGGCCGTGATAGTCGGCGGTTGCGCAGTGCTGTGTGCAGCGATTGTCCCACATGGTGAGCGTGCCTGGCGCCCATCGCACCCGACAACAGAATGAAGGCGACACAATTAAACGATTCAGATAATCGAGCAGTGGCTGGCTTTCGGCCACTGTCCAGCCATCAAATCTGATGGTGTAGGTTGGGTTTACCCACAAGGCGGGCCTGCCTGTTTCAGGGTGCTTGATAATGACCGGGTGCGATTGCTGTTCGGGTTCCCTGGGGTCGTTACTGATACGCATGTTCTCCATATGATCCTTCAGCGTGGCATCAGGTCCGTAGGAGCGGACCGCGCTATGGATCGCCTTCAAACCTTGCAGCGCCGTCTGAAGAGCGGGGGACAGCGCGTCATAGGCCGCATATAGGTTGGCGTACAGCGTATCGCCGCCGTGATCTGGGGTATCAACCGCATATAACAGGGTTCTCGCTGGTGGTTGCTGCTGGAAGGTGAAGTCCGTGTGCCAGCCGGCACCAAAGGTATGGGGTGAACGTTCGTCCGCCTCCTTCACAACGGGTACAACGTCAGGCAGTTCAGGCAAGCCGCCGAGGTACGGGGTCTCTCCCGGACCGCCATAGTGGTTAGTGAGCGCTAACACATCGGCTGGCGTCATCTGCTGATCTCGAAAACAAAGAACGAGATGGTCGCGGAATGCCTGCTCAATGGCCTCAAAAGCCGATTCACTCATTGATTTCAGGTCAACGCCGCTGACATCTGCGCCAATTGATCCCGTTAGAGGCAGTATCTGCATAGTTGTGGCCAATATTTCTTGATGAAGAACAGTAACTTATCCAGATCGCTGGTACCAGATGGCAAATTTGAGTAGTCTAGGGCGATATGGTTATACGTAATATAGTACGTAATTAGTTACGGAAATGGAAAGAGCTGCACAAAGAGCTGCACAAAGAGTTGCACAAAGAGCTGCGCAAAGAGTTACACAAAGAGTAAGTGGTCTGAAGTCACAGTTTTAGGACAGCTCGACGAGATACGTCGGGTTAGTGAGCGTGCAAACCGCGGGAGTTAGTCAAAACCTGTCATGCAACATAAACACATTAATGACCTCGGTGCCCTTGGTTTGGCTGGTCGCCTGAAACGGCTTTCGGATGCATTGGCACAGGACACGGCAAGTGTTTACAAGGCGATTGATCCCGGCTTCGAGGCGCGCTGGTTTTCTGTGTTTGTTTTTCTCTACAGGAACGGTCCGACCAGCATCACGGCCCTGGCCAAAGGTCTGGGTGTCTCCCACCCGGGCATCAACAAAATTGCCAATGAACTTATTGCTGCCAAATTGGTTGCGCCTTATCGGGATCGTGGTGATAAGCGTAAACGGGTGTTAGCGCTCACCAGTCTGGGCAGAGAACGATACAGCGCACTAGAGTCGTCATGGGCGATATTGGATCGAGCGGTGCAGACAGTGCTCGATGAAACCGGCGGTGACCTGCTGCACCAGTTGGATGAACTCGAACATTGCCTCTCAACAACCGGGGTTGCAGAGCGGTTCATGAGTCTGAGTCGGCAAGATCCCGATAAACGTTAGTCTATCGGCTTCTCGGTATTGTCATCGTTGCTGACCTTCTTCATGAATGCGTCGATCATATCAATGGGTAAGGGGAAGACGATGATGGAGCTTCTGTCCCGTGAGACTTCTGTCAGCGTCTGCATGTATCTGAGTTGCAGTGCCTGGGGCTGATTGGAGAGTATTTCCGCCGCTTCCAGCAGTTTTGCAGAAGCTTCAAGTTCGCCGCCAGCATGGATAATTTTTGCTCGTCGCTCCCGTTCCGCTTCAGCCTGTTTGGCAATTGCGCGAATCATCGATTCATCGATATCGATGTGTTTGATCTCAACGTTCGCTACCTTGATGCCCCAGCTTTCAGTCTGGTCGTCGAGCAGTACCTGGATACCTCTGTTTAGCTTGTCGCGTTGCGCGAGCATCTCGTCAAGCTCATGCTGGCCCAGAATCGATCTCAGGGTAGTTTGCGCCAGTTGGCTGGTGGCTTCGAAGTAATCTTCTACATTAATAATCGCTCGCTCCGGATCGACCACTCTGAAATAGATCACCGCACTCACCTTGACCGAAACATTGTCGCGGGAGATCACATCCTGAGTGGGCACGTCGTAGACCAGAGTCCGCAGGTCTACTTTGACGATCTGTTGGATGCCCGGGATCACCACAATAAGACCGGGGCCTTTGACTGACTGAAATCGCCCCAGAAAGAATATGACGCCTCGTTCGTACTCCCGCAGGATGCGGAACGTATAAAAGGCCAGACCGATTAACAGTACGACCAGTACGATCCAGAATTCACCCATGTTTATTCTCCCTTATGCTTTACGAACGGTCAGTTCCAGACCGTGTACGTCTTCTACGATGATGTGATCACCATCGTCTAATGGTTCTTTCGTGTGTGCCCGCCAGATTTCCCCGCTCACTTTAACCTGGCCTTCGGTATCGAAGCCCTTGAGTGCCTGGCCGGGTTCACCGATAAGCGCTGACAGCCCGGTTGTTACTCTGTTGTGCCTCACCTTGAGTGCAATTTTGATGGTTGCGACGATCAGCAAGCCGGAGACGATCGCCGTCGCGGCGATGGTTGGCAAACCAACCTGAAAGGCACTGAGCTCCGTATCAAATAGCATGAGTCCTCCAATAGAAAACGCGATCACGCCGCTGATACCCAGAATACCAAAACTCGGGATCATTGCTTCGGCAACCATTAATCCCAGACCCAGACCCAAAAGCGCCAGACCCGCATAGTTTAAGGGCAGCAACTGGACCGCGTAGCCAGCGAGCAGCAGGCAAATAACCCCGACGATACCAGCGATCATGGAGCCGGGATTGTAGAACTCCAGGATAATGCCATAGATGCCGATCATGCCCAGGATCAGAACCACGCTGGGATTGGTGATGATGGATAGTATTTCTGTCCGCCAGTCAGGGTCGTGACGTTCGATCACAGGATTGGCGGTATTGAGCGTGATGATTGTGCCACCCATGTCGATGCTGCGCCCGTCCAGTTGTTCAATCAGGTCATTGAGGTCTGCAACGACCAGGTCGATCACACCCTGCGCCAATGCTGCTTCTGCATCCAGACTGACACCTGCCCGAACTGCCTGCTCTGCCCAGTCAGCATTCCGGTTTCTCAGTTCGGCAAGACCGCGGATGTATGCGGTAGCATCGTTGATCATCTTCTTTTCGATCGCTGACTGCGGTGCTTGCTCTGCTTCTTCCCCGGCCGATGGAGATGGCATACTCGGTGCGGCAATTTGCACGGGTGTCGCCGCGCCGAGGTTGGTCGCCGGGGCCATGGCGGATATGTGGCTGGCGTAGGCGATATAGGTGCCTGCGCTTGCGGCCCTTGCGCCCTTGGGACCGACATAGCTGACGACGGGTATGTCGCTCGCGAGAATGGTCTGAATAATGTCCCGCATCGCCTGGTCGAGACCGCCGGGCGTATTCATTTGAACGATGATCAGATCGGCGCTGGCAGCTTGCGCTTTGGCAAAGCCGCGCAGCACGTGGTCGCTTGTGGCAGGGCCGATGGCCCCGTCAATGGTGATAATCCAGATATTTCCAACTGATGCCTGTTCGGCTTTGAGGGTCACCGTACTCAGCAACAGCAGACATAGACTGGCAGTTAAGCAGAGCTTTCGCATGTCCATGCACCTCTTTATTTATTAAATCACAGGTATCTGGAGATGGTATGAATAACTGATGGACGTTTGTAGCAGCTGCGGGCGTTGGATCAGCCCCCGATGCCGAATGGCGCGCCCCAGCTTAATCCCTCGCTGGTACCGTGTTTAGCGACATACTCGCAACCAATCCAGCCGGTGTAGCCGAGGTCATCGAGATATTCGCACAGGAAGCCGACGTTTACTTCGCCGTACTGGGGTTCATGCCTGCCAGGGACACTTGAAAATTGGACGTGGCCGATCATACCGAGATATCTGGCGATATTGTCTGTGAGATTACCTTCCATGATCTGTTGGTGATAAAAATCGAACTGCAGTTTTACGTTGTCCCGGTCGATCTCAGAGATCAGCGCTGCCGTATCAGCGAGATAACTGTGCAGGTAACCCGGTACATCCCGGTTGTTCAGGGGTTCAAGCAGCAGCTGGATATTGGCGCCGGCGGCCTCCGTGGCTGCCCATTGGAGGTTCTCAACAAATACCTGCGTGTCAGCCCTGACCGAAGCATCGCTGCGGCCTGCCAGAACGTGGATCATGCCGGCACCGGTTGCGCTGGCATATCGGAGAGCCTCACTAAATGAATCCTGAAAGTCCTGTTGGCTGCCTGGTAACGCCGCAGTACCGGTTTGGCCCGGTGCGCCCGGCGAAATGTTAATCAGTAACAGCTTCAGATCATGGTTCGCAAGCAGGGCATTTAGAGCATCGATATCCCAGGCGTAAGGCGCGAGTATCTCGACCGCTTTGAATCCGGCCTCGCTGGCCGCGGCGAAACGCGCCTCGAATGGCATTTCCTGGAACATCGTTGTCAGGTTAGCGGCGAACTTTGGCATATTCTGTCTTCATGGATCTTCTCTTCTCTGGGCGCAAATTAGCACGGTCGTGTAGACTTGTCTGATGAAAATTGCACTAGTAACAGGGGCAGGTTCAGGCATCGGTGCAGCATGTGCCATAGGCCTGTCTAAACATGGCTTTCAGGTGGTCCTGGTGGGTCGACGCACCTCGAGGCTCTCGGAAACTGCCGCGAAGTGCGGTGGCAGTCCGCTTGTTGTGCCGGCAGATATCACCGACCCAGCGTCTGTTGATGCCTTGTTTGATCAGGTCAATCGTGACTGTGGTCGTCTCGATGTGTTGTTTAACAATGCGGGTGGTGGCTCGATGCCGGTCGCTTTCGAAGATATCAGCTTTGATGACTGGCAAAGGGTCGTCGCGGTTAATCTGACGGGCACTTTTCTGTGTACCCAGGCGGCGTTCAGATTGATGAAAAACCAATCACCCATGGGCGGTCGAATTATTAACAATGGCTCGATTTCCGCACACGTACCACGCCCACTGTCTGCCCCCTATACAGCGAGTAAACATGCGGTTACTGGCTTGACGCGTTCGACGTCTCTGGATGGGCGCCCTTATAATATCGTTTGCAGTCAGGTTGACATCGGCAATGCGCTGACTGACATGACCGCAAGGATGGGTGACGGCGTGCCTCAAGCCGATGGCAGTATCGCGCCTGAACCCACTATGGATGTTAAGCATGTCGCGCAAGCCATTGTTCAGATCGCACAGTACCCGCTTGAAACGAACGTGCAATTCATGACGATTATGGCGTCGAAGATGCCTTTTATCGGTCGCGGCTAGAGCGTTGTCCTGAGCCCGATCTGGAGGACAACATCCGGGGATGTGTCCGTTACGATGTCCTCTGCCACAGAGACATCCAGCAACAGTGTCTCGGTGACTTTAAGCGAACCACCGAGGACCAGCTGGGCTGAAAACTCGCCTAATTCCTTTAACTCTGAATCATAAAGCGGGCTGTGAAAGTCCAGCTGCGCTTTCAGCGAGACTTTTCGCCAGGTATGCCAGGCCAGTGAGGCTGAACCGAAAACCACCCAGTCCTCTGTCAGTTCATCAATGAGATCACCATCCCCCGGGACCAGCACGCCCAGGCTGCTATGAAAGTACCAGTTCTCGTGTTTGATCAGATCAGTGTCGCTGTAGTGAAGGCTGGTATAAAAGTCTGTGGAGCCTGACCCTGTGAGATCTTCGGCATCACCGGTGTCAAACTTGACGCCGCCGCGTAAGGTCAGCGCGCTGCTGTCTGTTTCCCTTAGCAGGTAACCCAGGTTTAGACTGACATCACCCAGACCCGAAGCGGGCTCACGAAAGTTAATCAGCGTGCTGCCATGTCGGTAAAGATAGGCCAGCTGATCATCAGCAACCCGCTCCCGGCCACCATTGGGCAGGCCGAAGACGTCATGCCAGTTTTCGATAAAGCCATCGAGGGTGCCACCTTTGTGCTGAATGTAAGGCACAGCCAGATTCACTTCCCACCGATCTGTCAGACCATAGCGGAGCGTAAGCGTTGTGCGATAGGTCTCCCCGTCAAGAGAAATGGCCTCTGCGCCGGCAACGGATTCCGTGAAATTATTGGCAAAGTCTGAGTGGATTTCCCACCCCAGCGCACCTTCTGAGGTGAGCAGGGCGGAACGCGTTGCTGGAATACCGTATAGCTGGACAAAAGGATTCAGATTGGACGTTGAAATGGGTTCAAACAGGTCGGCGTTAGCCCCGGGTGACAACACCAGCAATGCTGTCAGGCATCCAGCGGTCATTTTGTTCAAGGCGGGCTCCCGTTTTGTCCAATGTCTACGGGCAAGCAATATAAAGGAAGCGCTACTATTCACCAAGTGCCGGCTCTGTCATAGTTCCAACCTGGAAACGGCAGTCACGCTGCCATTAAAATGCCCTCATAATGCTTGATGATTTGACAACGTTTTTTACGGAAAGGTTGACGCCAGCGCCGCGTGAGTCTCGTGCTGCCGATCACAAAGCGCTGCCTTACGCGGCAGCGGCTTTGCTGGTGGTCTGTGCCAGATCCGATTTCCAGCACCATCCCGAGGAAAAGCAGACCATCGAGAAGTTGCTTAAGCAAACCTTTTCAATCGACGAGGAACGGATCGAAGAGTTGATGTTTCTTCTCGATAATGAGGCAACGGCCACCTCACTGAATGACTTCACGCGGCTCGTTAACCGTTACTACTCGGAAGATGACAAGCACCGCTTACTCGAAAATCTGTGGCGGGTGGCGTTTGCGGATGGCCGACTGGACAAGTTTGAAGAGCAATACATTGCGCGGGTGGCGTTTTTAATTCACTTGCCGCAATCCGTTGTTCAGGAATGTCGTCAGGCGGTAGAGATTACCTGAGGGTAACCAGTTCGGGAGTACCCCCGGTGTCCACCCATACAAAGGCATTCTGTTCAAATTGGCTCGCCAGGGCTGAAGCGTCCTCTCGGTCGATACCCAGCACAAGATAACTGTACTCCCGCCAGTCCTCACGCTCCCCGTAGCCAACCAGATAGTTGAGCCGCCGCTGTTCGATTTCGCTCAAGAGCTCTGCCTGGCGATCGTCGTTCTCGTCGTCGCTGAGTCTTGAACTGCCGGGGTTCCATGCGGTTATCAGGGCAGCACTGGTCACTTCAAAACTCGCCAGCAAGATCTTTGCATCGTCGCTGGACTCGCCGATCTTAAGCAGCAGGGGCGGGTCATCTGAAACGTAGTAGTCCGTTTCAAGATAGGCGTTGAGCAAACCAGCAGGTAATCCGGTCTTCATGACGATGTCTTGCGCATGGCATCGCGGTCATAAAGTGGATCATCCGGCTTGCGGGCACCCAGGATCATCTTGGAACCAGCGAACCAGGCATCGGCCGCAGGGTCGTCTCGCACCCAGTCAACCAGCTCGCTCCGGTAGGCCATCTTCCAGACGCCCCCGCGACGTTCGTAGCGATCAACGTAGCGACCGCTGATAAACAGGTCCCGATCTTCGCCATCCGCATTCTTAATGCGATGAAAGGCCTGATAGTAAATCTCGCCAAATGCCTCGTCGCCGTGCAGTTCAATATTCATCTGACCGAGAAAGTGATGGTTAGCAGCATGCGTGCTGAGACCGGTCTGACAGAATTCCACGAAGCCATCGGGTCCGCCTTCGTAGGTCCCATAAGAGCAGTAGGCGTCATCCCAGAAAACAGAGCGTTCCAGTTCGCCGTCGAGCCGGTCCAGACCGCGCATGTAGTTTGACGACAGGTCCATGATCTCAAGCTTGTCAGCCGCTGCCAGGACACGCTGTTCCTGGGTGCCGGGAATGCTGATTTCTGTCATTTTTTGTGTTCCTTAAGGATTGGACTGATTGATGCGAGGGATGCTGGGTTAACTGGCAGGGCTTGTCAAATTCAGGATCAGGTAAAGATCATTAAGGAATTGTAAAGAAGGGTTAAGTTTACATGAGTTTCGATACCGCACGCTGGAGTCGCGGTTAAGTGGACTTTAAGATTCGCGCATTGTTTAGCAAAGACCTGATCTGAGGGCGACAAGTGCGATTTTTTGCTTCTACCATGTTGGTGACGATGTTCATGTTTGCAGCCGCCACGGGCACGCAGGAACAAACAGATATCGATCTATTGGCGAGCGCTGCTGAAGCAGCGATTGATGCGCCAGCGACTCAGGCAACGATCTCGGATAACTTTGGCGATCCTGACAACTTCATCAAATATATTATCCGTAAGCCACCGGTCCGGGCCTAAGTCCTCGGCTTATGAGTACGGCTCGTTGTTAAGCAGCTCAACCAAGAGATAAGTAAAAAAAAGGCCGACATGATGTCGGCCTTTTTTGTTGCTGAGTCAGATTACCGGTTTCAGGAAAACTCCAGCACAGACCTTGCGACTTCACCCGCCTTCATTGAGCGGAAAGCCTCATTAACATCCTCCAGCTTAAGTCGACGTGATACCAGACTGGTCAGATCCAGACGATCCTGCAGGAACAGGTCAATCAGCTTTGGCATATGCTCACGGAAGCGGGTTGAACCGTACATGCACCCGATCAGCTTTTTTTCCTGAAGGAATGCAGGGCCGGGTACGCTGATTTCTGAACCCAGTGGATGCATGCCGACCACGACGGTAGTGCCGCCAGGACGCGTGATATTAAAAGCTTGCGTTGCCGCCTGTGGCACACCGATGGCTTCAAAGGCGTACTCTACGCCTTCACCCTGCGTGATTTCCGCGATCGCCTCATCCAGATTGGTTTCCTTTGAGTTGATGGTGTGTGTCGCGCCAAATTGTGTGGCCATCTCCAGCTTGGAATCCATGATGTCGATCGCAATAATATTGGCGGCCCCCGCGATGCGGCAGCCTTGAATAATATTGAGGCCAATACCACCACAGCCAATGACGGCAACGGTCGCACCACCTTCAACCTGAGCCGTATACAGTGCCGCACCGACACCGGTCATCACACCACAACCAATCAGGGCTGCTTCTGCCATTGGCATTTCTTCCGGTATTTTAACGATGCCGTTTTCGCTGGTGACCATCATTTCTGCGAACGAACCGACAGAAGCAAACTGCAGGATAGGTTTGCCCTTCCAGGTTAATCGGCTGGCAGATGCCGCACCAATTTCAGGATCGTTACAGAGATTCGGTCGGCCACCGAGGCAGTAGTAGCATTTACCGCAGAATGGCCGGAAGCTCATAATGACGCGATCGCCCGGCTTCACATAGGTCACACCTTCGCCTATTGCCTCAACGACGCCGGCAGCCTCGTGACCAAGCACGCAGGAACCAGGCAGTTGCCAGGCGCCATCAACAAAGTGCAGGTCGGAGTGACAGACACCGGAACAGCTGGTTCTTACCAGCACTTCTCCGGCACGTGGGTCGATGATATCGACATCTTCAATGGTCAGTGGTTTATTGGCTTGTTCAAAAACTGCGGCTTTCATATTGCCCTCCTGCGGCCGAAATTTGATCCGTTTGCGATTGTAGCACTACTTGCCGTTCAGTCTTTCGACGACCGGTGCGAAGGCTTCCATGTTGTCCTTGTTAACGGTGATGTAGGAAATGCCGAACAGTTCTCTGCGGCGTTCAAGCTCCTCGCAAATAGTATCGACGGAACCAAACAGTGCGTGCGGATGAACGCGCATTTCGTCTTCAGAGATACCAAACATTTCTGCGAAAGGACCCAGTACGGGCGATGGATCGTCCATCACAAAAGTAAAATAGGCACCAATTTCGATTTCCAGATCGTCGAAACGGTCGCCGGCGCCTTCTTTCACCCAGCGCATCTTTTTCTTGGTTTCTTCCTCGGTAGACAGACCAACCCCGTCGGGGCCGATCATGCCGGACCGGTTGTTAAAGTTCAGTGACACGATATCGGCTTCCCGGCCGGCCAGTCTTAGAATCCTGGGTGAACCGCCGCCGACCATGATCGGTGGTTTTGACAGGGGTTTGGGTACACCGCTGAAGTCGCTCCAGCTGATAGTGTCATTGGAAAGGTCTGCCTGACCGTCACCGCAGAAAGCTTTGACACCTTCGATAACATCGCCCAAACGGTCGATTCTGACCCGGGGCTCATCTTTGGTGATACCGAGTGCGTTATATTCTTCTGTGATCCAGCCGGCACCCAGACCAAATTCAAGGCGACCGCCAGATAGCTTGTCGATTGTCATGGCTGATTTGATCAGCACGACAGGCAGGTGATAGTCGATGCAGAACACCCGGCAGCCTATCCTGATATCTTTTGTGACTGCAGCAGCGTAGGCCATGGCCGGGATAGCGGCGAGGTTTTGCTCCGGGTGAGCCGCCTTTTCCAATGCGGGACCGGGGCCAAGGATATGGTCCGCCAGATGGAAAGCGGAATAGCCAAGCGTTTCCGCCTGCTGGACCTGCCCTGCCCAATCCTCAGTAGAATCGGCATTAAATGATTGCACGGCGAATCGAAATGGTTTGCTCATGGTGACTCCTTAGATTGCGTAATTTGTGCCGGTGAGTTCAGTAGATAGTGCCCAGAGTTTTGCAGCGTCATCTTCATTTTTGGAAGCCGGATCTGTGTCCACCTGATGCGCGGAGTGAGCCATTTCGCCCCAGCGCATGGGGCCAAAATAGTCGCCGCCTTTCACGTCATGCCTGGTTGTTGCCATCAGGGTGGGCAGGGCGCCCTCGGCGGAGCTGTTCATGATCAGCGCCAGGGGTAAAAACAGCACCGCAAACAACGGCGGGATGTGTCGACCGAGTTCCGTTGCTGAGCCTCCCGGGTGGCAGGCAACGGCAATCGCCTGGGCATCGGCCGCGGCGAGCTTTCGTTGTAACTCATAGGTGAACAGGATATTGGCGAATTTGCTCATCTGGTAGCGTTTAATCCGCGAATAGTCTTTGTCGGCATTGATATCGTCGTAGTCGATGCGACCACCCTTATGCGCATTACTGCTGACATTAACAATGCGAGCGCCGGGCTGATCTTTAAGCTTTTCAATCAACTGCCCCGTCAGCGCGAAGTGCCCGAGGTGATTGACCCCAAACTGCAGCTCAAAGCCGTCCTGGGTGAGTGTTTTTGGTGGCACCATGACACCGGCGTTGTTAACGAGAGCATCGAGCTGCGACTCCTGATTAACCTGTTCCGCCGCAGCCTTGACCGAATCCAGACTGCCAAGATCCAGAGGCACCCAGGCAAGGTCAGCGTCTGGTGTCAGCGCCTTAATCTTGTCGATGGCTTCATTAGCGCGATCTTCTGATCGGCAGCCGAGCAATACTCTGGCGCCTCGAGCCGCCAGTACGCGGGCAGTATCGTAACCGATGCCAGTGTTGGCACCTGTGACAAAGATGGTTTTTCCGGATTGATCCGTGACGTCCGATTCCTGGTAGTCAGCCATGCGCGTTTTCTCCTGATGGAAGTTTGGCTTCTCTTTAGTAGACCGAAGCGTTTGGAAAGTAGGGTGCCTTGTGCCGGATATCGAACTCAAGATGCAGGTGTTCAAGACCTCGGAGGAAGCTGCTGGGCACGTGGGCGAATTTTTCTTCCGGATCAACCGTGCGAATGTTGTCGAGGCGGTGCAGTAAAATGGTAAAGGCGGAGAACATCTCCTGCCGTGCGAGAGCAGCACCCGGACAGTGGTGCGGTCCTGAGCCGAATGCAAGATGGGCGCCGGCCTTCTTGCGTTCAATATCAAAGTCCTCTGAGTCGTCGAAGACGTCTTCATCCCGATTGGCTGAAGCATAGCCGATCGCAATGCTTGAACCTTTTGGGATCTTTACATCGCCCAGTTCTGTGTCTTCAACCGCAACCCGCCAGAGATGTAGCACGGGAGTTTCGTATCTGAGTGATTCCTCGATGAAGTTGCGTATCAGGCTCGGGTCATCTCGCATACGAGCCATCAATTCTGGCCGCTGCAGCAGCAACATCATGCCGGATCCGATGGCATTGGTTGTGGTTTCGTTACCCCCGGTCAGCAGTTGGTCGAGCAGGTCCTGGAGTTCAAACATATCGAGTTCGCGCAAGGGACCATCCGGTTCATCCTGAAGTTGCGCCTGAACCAGATCGGTGATGATGTCATCACAGGGCGCCTCTCGTCTGGCTGCCATCACCTCGGCAAAGAATTGCTGTGCTTCAACCACCTGTTTGCCGCATTCCAGGGCGGCTGCCTCATCAGTAAAGCCGCCGCCTGGCGCCAGCATTGCGTCGGACCACTTTTTTAACGCCCAGATCTTGTCTCGCGGGACTCCCAATTGGTCTGCAATCACAGTGCACGGTAGCGGAATCGAAAAATCCCACATGAAGTCGCACTTACCTGTTTCAATGAACTGATCAATCAGGTCATTCACCACGGTTTCCACGTAGTTGGTCATTTTCCGAATACGGGCGACCGAGAAGGCATTGTTAATCAGTTTGCGATACTTGGTGTGCACCGGCGGGTCGGTTCTCTGTAAGGTTGAGACCCGCGCCCAGCCATGTTCTGCCTTGTATTCCTCGGCGATATTCCTCGGCATGCCACCTTTCTGGGCACGATGTTTAAAGATATCGCTACTGAAGAGCTCCGGATGCTTTTTGATGTAGCGAACGTCCTCGTAACGACTGACGTAATAGGCCTGCAATTCCGGCATGAAGTACACAGGTTTGTCGAGATGTCTGATGGCCTGAAAGTACTTGAACGGGCACTCCCGGGTTTCGTCTTCCATCAGATTGTAATCGAGTGATTCAGACACGGCGCTGGTTCCACGTTATTGGGGCATCAAGTGTCTCACGAAGCACTGATGGGTGAGAAGGGGCAGTACACTGGCTAAAGACAGCACCCGGGAATACCGATACGCTGGGCGTAAAAGGACAACAGGAGTTTAGATATGTCGTTGCAGATGACGAAATCGGAAAGAGAGGCGTTCCTGGCGGGATTACACGTGGGCATCATCGGCATTCCGCGACCCGGCAGGGGTCCGCTGACAGTCCCGATATGGTACGACTACACGCCTGGCGGCGATGCCTGGGTGATCACCGATGCCAATTCGCTCAAGGGGCGATTAATCCGTGCTGCGGAGCGGATCAGCTTGTGTGTGCAAACAGAGACACCTCCTTACCAATACGTTGCCATTGATGGCCCTTTCACCATCAGGCCCTCAACACAAGCAGAGCTGCTTGGCATGGCGATTCGATATCTTGGTGAAGAACAGGGCCGTGCCTATGCTGAAAACCCGGAAGGAGAAGGTGAATCCATCGTGGTGTCTCTGACACCCGCGGGCTGGTTGACCGTGGATTACGGCAAGTTGTGATCCAGAAGTCGTTTCTTGTGTGATGGCGGCCACACTTTCAGCAAACGCTGTCACAGATATAGACGCTTTGTGACCTGAGTCACACCGGGTTCCCGCGTTATCAGGTTTACTGGGTTTCAGCTTAACGCACAGGACGCGCCACATGATTTACGCAAGAGAACAGCCGATGCCCATGACCGTTGTTGATTACATCAACATTGTAAGTCTTGGGGTTTTCGTGATCTTTGCAGGTATGCAGGTTATATAGTCTGCCGAGGTGTAGGGACAGGGGCCGGATACCACACCAACCCTAGCAATCCAGACTCTGTCCTATACAAGATAACCGGTTACGCCATGGCCGGTTGTCGCAAAAACCGGGGAGGTTCTGCCTCCCCGGTTTTTTTTGCGACTTTTTTGGCGATTAATAGTTGTATCTGAGACCGATACGGAAGCCCCTGCCGGGCTCAGGTGCGTAGTTCTTCAGAAATGAAGCATGGTTTCTGATTTCCTCATCCAGCAGGTTGGATCCGCGGGCAAAAAACAGCAGCTCGCCGTTGCCCACGGGCACGTGATAATCCGCGTATAGATCCAGCAGCGTGTAACCATCCGTTTCCGTTTCGCCAACGCTCGCATTGTTCTGATCAAACACCTCGGTCAGATTGAGCTCGAGATTCCAGTTACTGGAATGCCAGGCGAGACCTAGACCGAACCGGGCTGGTGGAATACGCGGCACATCGCCGGCATCGTCAAACTCCGCCCGGACAATATCGCCCTGCATACTCAAATCCAGTTCACCCAGATCATTCTGCAGCAGGCGGTACTGAAGCTGGCCTTCGAAACCGTAGAAATCAGCATCTTCGGCGAGATACCTGGCGATTTCCGTCTCCTCGAACTCACCATCTTCACCCAGGTAGATGTAGTCATCGATCTGGTTGTAGTAAGCGTTCAGTTCCAGCGTGAGTCGCCCGCTATGCTTGTGATAACCGATTTCCAGATTGGTCGCGGTTTCCGTGTCGAGATCAGGATTACCAATCTCGAGCAGACCTGTTGCTGCATGCACGACCCAGTCTTCCCGGTCCGCAGAGGGCATGCAGTTGCCAAGCTGTACGTTCGAGTAACGTTCTTCCAGCGTTGCTGCGCGCTCTGATCGCGACAAAGCAACCAGCAGGTTACTGTCTTCATTCATATCGAACAGCACACTGCCGGAGAGACTTGAAGTGGACTCATCACTGTCACAGCTGCCACCGGGATCAAGTTCCAGTTGTTCGTGCCGATAGCCAAATTCCCAGGTCGCATGCTCGGTATCCAGTCGTTCAATAATGAACAGCGCGATGTTGTTGCTGTCGGTTTCCGGGATAAAGGCTTCTTCGCCGATGGCGCTGAACTCGGTGTCTGACAGTTGTAGTCCCCAGATACCTGACCAGCCGCCAAGCGGCGCGTGGTTCATGGTAAATCGACCCTCGTAACCCTCGTTGCTGAACTCAGTTCCAATGAAGGCGTTGCCATCTGGCTCAATCTCGATCTCCCGGTGCTGATAGTCCGTGTAGTTAACGCTTGCCCGAACCGATTGCACGAAGCTGTTATCGAACCTCAACTCGCCGCGAAAGTCGTAGCGGATCTGTTCCAGGTCGATGCGCACAAATTCCTGACCTTCTTCGTGCTCGTGATCATGGTCATCGCCGTGGTCATCGTCATGATCATCATGCTCGTCACCGTGATCATCATGGCCATCGTCGTGTTCTTCGTCATGATCGTGATTGTGGCTGCCGGGTGGCAGGCCATACTCACTGTCCAGTTCGGATACGGAAAAGCCGATAAAACCGCGTTCGCCGACAAATGAGCCGCCAAAATTGAAACCGTAAGCTTCCGAATCAGAATTGTCGATAAACCCGCGTGAGTTAACGATTTCTTCGTCGTGCTCATCCTCGTGACCGTCTTCATCGTGGTCATCGCCGTGATCTTCATCGTGGTCATCGCCGTGATCATCATCGTGCTCATCGCCGTGGTCATCATCATGATCATCGTCGTGGTCGTCATGCCCGTGGCCATGCAAAGCTTCTTCAGCTTCGAGCGCCGCTTCATCAATCGCGAACCCGTTTACCTCGACATTGTCATTGCTTCGGGTGAAGCCGCTGGCGTGGAAGGTGAACCCGCCAACGGAGCCGTTAAACTTGGCGACGGTCTTGTTTTCATCGTTCACCGTGTCATGGCTCTGCTCGATCACAAAGTCAGGCGCTTCCAGCAGTGACTCGGGGATGCGGTCATCAAGGACATTAACGATGCCGCCGATGGCGCCGTTGCCATACAGTAGTGTTGCCGGTCCTCGAACAACCTCGATGCGCGAAGCGAGGATGGGCTCAACACCATTGGCATGGTCAGGGCTGACAGCGGACACATCAATATTGTTGACGCTGTTCTGTAATACCTGAACGCGGTTGCCGGTTTGTCCTCGAATAACCGCCTGACCAACACCAGTACCAAAACTGGTGTTGTGGATGCCTAACTGCCTCTGGAGGGTTGCACCGATGGAGTTACTGATTTCTTTGTTGAGCCGCTCCCCGGTCAGCAGATTGACGGGCAATGCGGTTTCCGCTTCGCTGGGGTTAAACGGTGCACTGACGATGATTTCTTCATCATAGTGATGGTCGTACTGTTCTTTCTGTTTGGGGTCGTCAGCATATGCATGGCTGCCGAGTCCCACGAGGACTGCAATAGGCCCGAGTGACTTCTTCACTGGAATACTCCTTGGTAAACGAATTTTTAGGGTTACGTTTAGCGGAGTAGTGGTGGGCCTCGTTGGAATTTGTGCAGGCGGAAAGTTTCAACCGGGATAAAACGCGGTTGCGCTTCAACCTGAGTTTTGACGGGTTGTGCGGTTGTGCAAAGTCTTGATTCACCGGCTGCTGCGGTGGTGCTGGCCGTAGCACAGACCTCGCAGTTCAGTTCTTCAACCGAGGAGTCATGCAGGTGATCGGCCAACGCTATCGTCGGCAGACTGAGCATAAAGCCCAGTAAGCTGGCTAGCAGTAGCTTTTGTATGACCGTAACTTGCATGGCGCAGTTTTAGAGGAATCGTCCCCGGACGTCAACTGTCAAGGTGTGTAGACCGATGGTCAGCCGCGAAAGTTCCCCGAACCCTGTTACTAGCCGAAGGCGTTGCCCAGCGATCCTTCATCGAAAGTCTTGTTCGCGAGGATATGCAGGTGCAGGTGGAACACAGTCTGACCCGCTTCAGCACCATTATTGATAACCAGTCGGAACGCATCATCGACACCCAATTGCCGTGCAATTTTACCGGCGACCAGCAGCAGGTGACCCAGCAGGGCCTGGTGGGATTCATTAGCGTCGGCGAGTCTCGGGATATCGGTTGCTTTCGGTACGATCAAAACATGGGTGGGTGCCTGGGGGTTGATGTCCTGAATCACAATCGCCAGCTCATCCTCATAGAGTTTTTGCGAGGGAATTTCGCCGTCAATAATCTTCGCAAAGATGGTTTTGTCTTCTGCCATTTTCCGTTTCCTTAAATCAGTCTGCTGCATGCTTGCCGACTTGCCAGCCGGACGCACCGAGTTGATCGGCCGCGAATTGCGCGGATTCACCTTCCAGTGTGGTTGCCATTGTATCGTTCCAGCGGTTCAGGAAGCCAAACAGCGAGATGGTCGCCACAATTTCCACGCACTGCTTGTCAGTGTAGTGTGCCCTTAGTGCGTCCATGTGTGCCGGTTCTACCGCGTTTGGCGTCATGCCCGCATGCAGTGCCACCCGCAGGGCAGCTTTTTCCGCATCATCAAACAAGTCGCTGGTTTCGAAGGTAAAAGCGGCCTGGATTTTTTCAAGGCTGACGCCATTTTCCTGTGCGTTCTGCGATGTGTGTGCCTGACAGTAGCGACAACCGGCGGCATTGCTGACTACAAAGGCAACCAGTTGCTTCAGGCTAACAGGCAACTCCCCGGCGCCAATAATGGTGCCCGCAAAGCCGCTGAATCCCTGAAGCAGGGCCGGCCAATGTGCCATGGTGAACATGCTGTTGGGCACAAAGCCCATGCTGGCCTCTACGCCCTGAAAGATTGATTCCAGGTCGGGCAGGGTCTCTCGTTGTTTTTCGGGTACCAGGGTCATGATGTTCTCCGCTGTTGATCAGTCGTTGATGGCGCGGGCATACCGCGCTGCATTTTCGCCGGCAACCTTGCCGAACACGATACAAGGACCGAAGGAACCGCCCCCGCCAATGTAGCGGTCACCATGTAGATTGCCAATGGTCTCGCCCGCAGCAAACAGTCCTGGGATACTGCGTTCGGCGCCATTCAGCACAGCGGTATCCGGATTGATGCGCAGCCCCGTGCCGGTCCAGCAGACGATGGCTGGCCTGACTTCGACACCGTAAAAAGGTGGCTGGGTGATCGTTGTCAGCTGGCCCTGTTTAAAGAAGGCGCTGTCCTGACCCGTCTCGACATCGGCATTGTATCGCTCGATCGTGCCGGTAAGCCCGGTTGCATCCACGCCCATGGATACGGCAAGTTCAGCCAACGTGTCGGCGCGATGAATTCGACCTTCGTTGGCTTTTTGTTCAAGAATGTCGCCCACCCAATAGGCCTGCGACATGGGACCGGGTTTTGCGGCCGCACGGGCGGTTTCATCGAACACCCCGTAGGCAGCGCCACCCTCCTTGTTGATCAGTCCTCCAAGGACCGTGTAAGGCGCACTTTCGTTGGTAAATCTGCGGCCCAGCTGATTGACCAGAATAAGCCACGGCGGCAGCAGGACCTCCAGATCGCGACTGAATCCGGGGGTAACCAGCAGGAGCCCGCGGTTGTGTCCGTCGACCACGCCGCCAACTTTTTCGCCGAGCGTAATGCCATCTCCCTGGGCACCTTCTGAACCAATGTACCAGCGCCAATCGCCGGTAGCGGCCGCTTCCGGATAATACTTCTTGATCATTTCAGGATTAGCGCCGAAGCCGCCGGTTGCCAGGATGACAGCACCGCAGGTGGCTTCGTCTTCTCCGATTCGAACACCCGTGACCCTGCCGTCAACATCGGTGATCAGATCGGACACGCGAGAATTCATGACGATGTCCACACCCCGGTGACTTCGATGCCCATCGAGTACGTTGACAACTTCTTCACCGGCACCTTCCGGCTGGTGGCCTCGCGGGGTCGAGCCCACGCCCGACGGATACACGCCTTCTTTGGCGAACTTGACGCCCAGTTGCTTCAGCCATTCAAAGGTGGGCGCGCTGAGATCGCAATAACGACGGACCACAGCGGGATCAACCAACCACTGATTCAACGTCATGTAGTGTTCGAACATGGCATCGGCGTTGTCACCCTTGATGCCGGCTTCTGCCTGAGTGCTGGTGCCTGCCGCATAAAAGTGACCACCGCTGAGTCTGGAGGAGCCACCTACCTGCGTATCGCCCTCACAGATCAGAACCGAGGCGCCGGCATCAGCCGCGGCAACAGCCGCTGCCAGACCGGCAACCCCGGAGCCAATCACGATGACGTCATAATCTCTGGTCACATCACGGTCTTTGTTCATGATCCCTGCCCTCTTGAAATCGTTTTGTACCTGAATGATGCCATACCTTCAGGCTGTGTTACGCTCGAAGAAAAAACAGGGAGAAATCTGATGCGTCTACAAGGGCTTAAATGTGTGGTTACCGGTGGTAGTGGCGGTATTGGCGAGGCCACCACGCGACGTTTTGTTGCTGAAGGGGCAGAAGTCCTGCTGGCAGATATTGACCTTGAGGCGGCGAACCGGCTGGCAGATGAGCTGGGTACCGCAGTCTCCGTCGTCAAATGTGATGTGCGCCTTGAAGCTGATGCCAAAGCGGTGGCTGATGCCGCCCACGAACGCTGGGGCAAGGTTGATGTGCTGGTGAACAACGCCGGCTCGGAACTGAACAAGGCTTATGACGAAACCACGGTGGATGAATGGGACCGGGTGCTGGATACGGATCTGAAAGGGCCGTGGCTGATGTGTAAGTACCTGGTGCCCAAGATGGTTGAAGCGGGTTCAGGCAGTGTTATCAATATATCTTCGTTGAACGGATTGGTGGGATTCCCGTTGTCTTCAGCCTATGGGAGTGCCAAGGGCGGGCTTGTTGTTTTCACGCGCGATATGGCCATTGAACTCGCCAGCACAGGGGTGCGCGTTAACTGTGTGTGTCCCGGTGTGATTGATACCGGCATGATGGAGCGCTGGACTGATCTGATGCCTGACAAGCAGGAAGCGAAGGATATGTTGCGAGGGACCATGCCGATTGGTCGTATGGGTACGGCAGATGAAGTGGCCGGGGCCATTTTCTTTTTTGCCTCTTCAGATTCGAGTCTGTGTCAGGGTGCGGTGCTGAGCGTTGATGGCGGTTTTACCGCACAATAGCTTCGGGCTCCGGCGATCCTATGGACGGCGCCCGGCGATGTCGGGCCCGTGCTTGATTGAATGATTGCCGCCTGGCCGGACTGAGCTTTTCAACGGCTGCAGACCAGGCAGCGGGTTGGATATCTGTGAGGTAGTCTTCGAAAAAGTTGAGGGTCTGTTCGGGATAAAGATTGTAAATCTCCCTCAGCGTCCAGCCGACGCCTTTTTGTACGTAGTAGGCATCGTCACCCAGCAGTGGCTTGATGAAACTGATCAGCACAACGAAGGGCTGCACAGCCTGACGCTTCTGCGCGTATTCGATCAGGCCGACAACGCTTTGTCTGCGTTTCCAGGGGTTTTTGTTGGCGTTCCATTTCCGGTACCAGGGCATGACCCAATCCGGGTTTTCTTCAAACACCTGCGCATAGATCTTGGATAGATCGTCGCTGTGCTCCCAGCAGTCACAGCGGTTGAGCCACTGTCTGACCGTGTTGAATTCATATTGCTTCAGGGTCGTATATTGATAGGCGTAGATCGCCTGGTGCGCGACCTCGTAGATAGGGGTGTTCATGAATATGTGATGCCAGATCGACAGGGTGTTGGCGCGCGACTGATCTGCCAGAAAGGGATAACCCGTTTTAACCAGTGCTCTGACTGCCGGCACGCGCAGCCCCAGACGTTGGAATCGCTGGTCCCCATTCATGCGGGGTGACTGGCCAGCCGCTGCCAGCGTCTGCCGATGAATCTGCTTCAGGGCGGCAGACTTAAGTGCAACAGACGGTTCAGTTTGATCGGGCATCACAGTATTGTAGAGGCATTACAACGATAAATTGAGGGAAGTTATGACAGACCCATTTCGACTGGATGGAAAACGCGCCGTGATTACGGGCGCAGGCAAGGGTATTGGCCGGGGTATCACCCTGCAACTGGCGCGCGCGGGCGCGGATGTTGTGATCAGCTCCCGGACGCAGGAGGATCTTGATTCCCTGGCGGAAGAGGTCGAGGCGTTAGGCAGAAAGGCGACCAAAGTGATTGTTGATGTCACCCGGTCTGCTGAGCTTGAAAACCTGGCGGCTATCGCTGTCGAAGGTGGTGGCATAGATGTCTGGGTAAACAACGCTGGCGGCCTGCCGGACGCAACACCGCGCTATCTCACCCGGACGCCTGAAGATCGTTTTGATGCCCAGATGGATCTTAATCTGAAAGCTGTTTTTATCGCCTGTCAGGTAGCGGCTAACAATATGGAAGCGGGGGCGATTATCAACATTTCCTCCAGTTCCGCAAAATCACAGGGCAATGTTAAGAACGGACCCTACGGCGCTTCAAAAGTTGCGGTAAACAGCCTGACACAAACCTTTGCGCTGGAACTGGCACCGAAGATTCGCGTCAATGCGGTGGCACCCGGACCCGTACCAACCAAGAACTTTAATGAATCCACCAACTTCCCCGAAGGCAAACCGATTGAAAAAATTATTGGCGTGCCACTGGGGCGGTTGGGTACACCTGATGATATCGGGCATGCGGTGGTGTTTATGGCGTCGCCGGCATCCAGTTGGGTCACTGGCCAGTGCCTTTACGTCACCGGTGGTACCTGAGGCTCGGTTACTACCCTGCCTGATCAGGTTTCAGCTGGCGGGCTTGCGCTCGTCAGCGGCCATTTCATAAAAATCGAATTTTGAGCTGGTCACAAAGGCTTCGAGTTTTTCTATCTCGCGGGTGACTTCCTGTTGGGAGGTTGGGTCATTGTGCGCCCTGAGCGCAACGATTTTGTTCCTGGCATCTTCAAGGTTGTCTTTGGTGGTCATCAATGCGGGGTCGATTTTGTCCCACTCGACGCTGGAAAGAATGGTGATGAGATTGTCGGTGCGCTCAGACAACCTTTGCAATTCGTCCTGTGCCTGGGTGAGTCCGGTCAATTCCTGAAGTTTTCTTTCCTCCCAGTCAGTGCCGGTCCAGAAAACTTCTGCCGTGTGAATGGCCAGGCCAATTCCCCAGCCGAGCAATGGATAGATAAACCACCAGCTGCCCGGCGAGGTGACCAGGTTAATGGCGGCCAGGAACAGGTTCACCGCAACATAGCTGGCCAGGTGGCTATAGTAACCACGCAGTACGTCGACTCTTTCTCTTGCTTGCTCTTCATTCATGGCGATCTCAAATCTGCACTTAAAAACAATTCAGTGCAAGCGTAGCAAACCCTGTGCCAGCATCGGGGCTCATAAAAATCAATGACTTGGCGGTGAGTCGCGAACAGTGCTGGTCAATCCGGCGAAGATATTGTGATTCTGGCCACGCATCCTGGCTCAGGTTTCAGGGTAGAGAGATGTTCACTTCCATCGTGTTATGTGAGGCGGGTTGACCGATCATCTCGTCGTAGGCGCTTTCGTGCACCAGTACTGCCCGCTCGATCTTAAGCCCTTCAAACGGCCGTTTGGCAGCGGTCATGCCACGGAATTTTGCGACCTTGCCGCGCTCATCGGTGATCAGGTAGCAGCCATCTCCGGATTCTATTTCGACCAGATAAACTTCCGGGTCACAGCTGCGGATACGCAACAGGCGTATGGCAGGATTGAGGTCCCGCAGGGTTTGCAGGCTGAGTTTGGTAATGTGCATGATTTGCGCGTCTTTTGAGTCTTTTGAGTCTTTTAAGGTTACGCTGCAGGTTGCCTTCCGGATTGCTGCCGGTTCACCTAAACTTGGTCCCCTTATTTTTAGAGCCAAAGTAACCCGCCTATGAATGTTGATGCTCGAGCCGCTGGCTTTTCGGCAGACCGCCTGGAACGAATCAGTACCCATTTGACTCAGAACTATATCGAACCCGGCAAGATTTCGGGTTGTCAGGTGCTGGTCTCCAGACGCGGCGTGCCCGCGTACTTCCGATCCTTCGGTCAGCGAGACCTGGAGCGCGGCAAGCCGGTCAGCGACGACACCATCTTCCGTATCTACTCCATGAGTAAACCCATTACTTCCGTGGCATTGATGATGCTGTTTGAAGAAGGCCAGTTTCAGTTGAATGACCCGGTCTCCCGTTTTGTGCCCAGCTGGAAAGGGCAGCGGGTCTGGGTTGAAGGTGATGGTGAAGGCATGGAAACCAAAACGCCGGATACACCTGTGACCATGCGGCACGTGTTGACGCATATGGCCGGCTTAACCTACGGCGAAGCGCTGTTCCCAACGGACCACCCGGTGGATCTGTCTTACACGCGTGTTGGCGTCAATCGTGGCCCCGGGGAAACGGCCCAGGACTTTGTTGATAAGCTGTCTCAGGTGCCATTGCGCTTTGAACCCGGCAGTCGCTGGTGCTACTCCTATGCAACTGATGTTTGTGGTTGTCTGGTTGAAATAATCTCCGGTCAGTCTTTTGCTGACTTCCTGAAAACACGAATTTTTGATCCTCTGGGTATGAGCGATACCAGCTTTGTGATTTCCGGGGATAAACAGTACAGGCTGGCGGCGAACTACGGTCGGCGCGCCGATAAATCCCTGATGCTGCTCGATGACCCGGAAGCCAGTATCTATGCCGACGCGACCCGATTTACTTCAGGCGGCGGTGGCCTGCTCTCGACAACCGCGGATTACGCGCGCTTCTGTGAAATGTTGAGCCGTGGCGGAGAGCTTGATGGACACCGTATCATCGGCAGCCGAACCCTGGCGTTGATGACGAAGAATCACCTGCCTGGTGGCGCCGATCTTGGCAGTTATGCCATGGGTAGCTTTTCTGAAACAGCCTACGATGGTGTTGGTTTTGGGCTTGGTTTTGCCTCGACGATGGACGAGATTGATGCAGGCACCATTGGTGCCGGTGACTACTACTGGGGCGGTGCTGCGTCGACGATCTTCTGGGTGGACCCGGTGGAAGACCTGTATGTGATCTTCATGACGCAGTTGATGCCGTCAGCGACCTTTAACTTTCGGGGTCAGCTGAAGAATATTGTCTATGGGGCGCTGGAGGACTAGCGTCGGTTTTTGTGTTCAGCCTTTTGATTGTGGCTATTTACTGATTTCGGGCGGTCACCAGCCAGGCGGCGCCAGGCAAGTGAATGCCTTCGCTGGTTTTCATCCCTTCAAGTACCTGCCGGACCGCATCAATAGCGGCTTCTCCGGTTGCCTCATCAACGTCTTCCAATAGCCGTGACAGTGGCCCGACCTGATGTTGCATCTGCAAAACCTCATCGACCGTGCTACCCATGTTGAGTGGCTTCTCAACCGACGTAAATTCGGCATCAGTGAAGCCTGCCCTGGTGAGAATATTGCTGAAGTATTCGGTGTCAGCGAATGCAAAGGGGCCAGGATCCTGGGGGTCAGGCTGCACCACATCGTCGGGCTGAAACGGCGCAATTGCCTGGGCGATAGCACCAATCCACGGGTTCTTTGGCACCTCTCGCCAACACAGTACATTCAGCCGACCGCCTGGTTTCAGCGCGCTTCGGAGATTGGTAAACGCCAGCTCGGGATCAGCAAAGAACATGATGCCAAATCGCGAAAACACAACATCGAAATCGCCAGCGTAGGAATCTGTGGCGGCATCTGCGACGCTGAACGCGACATGATCAATCCCCTCAGCATGATGATTTGCCTGAGCAATCATCGCTTCGGAGATATCAACACCGAGTACATCTGCCCCCTGGCGCGCCATCTGAATGCTGGTGGGGCCGCAGCCACAACCAACATCCAGAATGCGCATGCCGGGTTTGGCCGCCGCGGCTTGAATAGCGACATCGGACAGTGGCCGCAGCATGTTATCGAGGTAAGTATCGATGCTTACCCAGGCTGAACCCATGCGGCCGTTCCAGTAGGCTGCCTGCTCTGTGTTGTCTACCATCTTTGTCGGTGCTCCTTATTGTCCCAACGACCTAATAGCCGTCTGGTACCCAGTTACCATGAAAGCCAGCAGGCACCCTTACAGGCAGATGAATGCGCGCAACCGGTGCCTTGTCGAAGCCTCTGGAATCAAGAATCACAACTTCGCTGGTATCGGTTTCCGGTTGATAAACATAGCTCAGCACCCAGCCATCGTCTTCCGCCTGACCCGCAGGGTCTTTGACGAACACGGGCTCGCTACCCTGGCCGCCCTTCAGATCGTGGAACTCTGAGGTGTTGCGATCCATATCGTATTTTACAAAGCCTTCAGCGAACGGCCCTTTGGGTGAGAAGCCGGCGCAATAACCGTAACGGTTCTTTTGGCCCACCACGGTATCGCAGACGCGACTGAAGTCGACCACGCGATCATCCAGCTGTGTTTCGGTCACGGTGCCCTTGTCCCGATCAATTACCCAGCGATACAACATTGGGGGTGAATTGGAGCCGGGCTTCATGGTGTCTTCCATGCGGCAGACATCCACAACAATCTTGTTGCCGTCTTCGTAGGCGTTGAGTGGATGGAACACATAGCATGGGTTGATTTCGTACCAGGTCACGTCCTTGTCGCTGCCGTTTCGCGGCATGACGCCCAGGCGTGCGCCATAGCTCTCATCCCACATGACAGGCAAACCGGTTTCAGCCATGCCCTCGAAATTCCAGACCGCTGGCAGATCCATGAAGACCACGAAGTTTTCTGTGACGTTGAAGTCATGGATCATGGTGGCGCCTTTCACGGTGATCGGCTCGACCTGCAGTAGCTCACCGCCTGCCGATACTCGCAGATAGGTCAGGTACGGTTCGCTGACGCCGTAAGCGAAGGCCAGCAGTTCGCCTGTTTTGGCGCAGGTCTTCGGGTGAGCGGTCATCGGACCCTGCAGCTTGCCGCCGTAATTGTTGGGGCCAACGGTTTCTAATTGATCATCCACAACAAACGGCCAGTGGCCCTCTTCCAGTGCCATGATCTTGCCGGCGTGATGAATGACATGGGTATTAGCGGACGACATGTTCATATCACCGAGGGAATCCATGACGTTCGCCTCTGGATTCAGATATAGCGGTGTTTTGACGTAGCGATTGCGATACCAGTTGGCATTGCCACCCTGTATTTCAACGCCGTGCAACATGCCGTTGCCCAGGAACCAATGATCGGACCAGCCGGATTGTGGGTTGGCACCGTTGCGAAGCAGTCTGCCGTTCAGGGCTTCCGGGATTTCGCCGGTGACAGTGAGATCGGTGGCGGTTGTTTCTTCAAAGATGGGGGCAAAGTTATCTTTCAGCCAGAATGGCTTTTCTTCTTTTAGTGCCTCACTCATGGGGTCTCCTGCCTCAATTGAATGCTTTTGTCTGGCCTTTATAGCACTATTTTTTGCGGGTGGTTGTCAACGGTTGATGTCGCCGGACGTTGATAAGCTATGGGGATCTCCAAACGAACAGGCAATCTGACATGATCGCCCGCCAGGACGCGGGGCTTCTGTATACTTTGTCGTATCAGACCGAAGATCGAGCGGTAGTGGATAACCGGAAACAGGCACTGGACCGCTTTCTGGCGGGCGTTGAGGCACCTGCGTTTCGCATGGCGCAGATTGCGACGCGCAATGCTGACGATGCGCTGGATATCGTCCAGGATGCCATGATCAAGCTGGTGCAAAAATACGGCACGAAGCCGGAGAACGAATGGCGACCGTTGTTCTTTACGATTCTGAACAGCCGGATCATGGATTATCACCGTAAATCGACGCTGACCCGACGACTCTTTGGCTGGCTGGAAAAGGACGAAGAGGGCGAATCGGGTGCCAGTGAAGAAATTGTTGCGTCGGGACCGCTGGAGTCGCTGCAGGCCTCGCTGACAATTGATCGACTGTTGGCAGCGCTGGATCAGCTCACTGAAAGACAACAGCAAGCCTTCATGCTGCGAACCTGGCAGGGCTTTAATGTTGCCGAGACAGCCCGCATGATGAAGTGCAGCGAGGGATCGGTTAAAACCCATCTGTCGCGAGCGACAGAAGCGTTAATGAAGGCGGTTAGCGAGGATGAGAAATGACTGAAGACAAGCACATTCGTGAGCTCCTGGATGATCATTCAGCCGGTCTTGATGGCAACACCCGCGCCAAATTACATCAGGCACGGAATCGAGCGCTGGATGGCGATCGGCGAACCACAGCCACCTTTGGCTGGGCCGGTGCGGGTGCCGTGGCAGCCAGTCTTGCGCTGGCTGTGGTTTACTTCGAGCCAGCACCGCCGCCTTTACCAACGATCTATGAAGACCCGACCCAACAAGCCATTGCAGAAGACATCGAACTCATGGACGATCTGGAGTTTTATGCTTGGCTGGTGCTGGAAGAGGATGAAGCCGTTGAACGGGTCGACAACACTTAGGTGCCTGATGATGATGGCCTTTGTCCAGAATAGTCTAGCCGAGGAGCTCATTGTGGTGCGAGATCCAGAACCGCCCACCCTTGAGTTTCTGGACTATCTTGGAGGAATGGTTGCTGCGGGTGATGAGCTGGTTGGCCCTGAGCACTTCGAGGAAGCGACTTACCGTGATGATGCCGCCGCAACCTCGAATGATTCGGGCCCAGGCGATATCTGGGTGACCAGCGAGGAGGCGAGGGATGAATAGGGCACTGGTTATACTGACCCTGCTGATTGCCCTGCCGGCTTATGCGCAGGAATGGCAGGCGCTTAGCGCGGAGCAGCAACAGGTGCTCGCGCCATTTGAAGATCGTTGGCAGAGTTTTACCCCGGAGGAAAGACAGCGTTTTGCCATCGGTGCCAATCGCTGGGTAAACATGGACAACCAGAACCGGGCACAGTTACAGCAACGCTTCCGCCGCTGGCAGGGGATGCCGGAACCGCGCAAACGCGAACTGATGCAGCGTTTCAACGCCTTCCAGCAGCTGAGCCCTGACGACCAGCAGCGTGTTCGCCAGATGCGGCGCGACTTTATGCAGCGCTCCCCGGAAGAACGACAACGTATTCGGCAACGGTTCGAGCGTGAACGCCAGGCCGGCAAAGCCCCTGTGCTTGAAGAATTGCAGCGCCGCTCTCAGCAGCGCCAGGGTCGGCCCGGTCAATCTCAACAGCGGCGAATGCCGCCCCCCCAGGCGCGCCCGCCACGGTAGTTGAGATCAGCGGCGCAAAAAGTACGATGAACTGCGTCAACCGATAAGCTGCCCCAACGTTTCTTAGTTAACCGCCGCAGAAAAAGGTGGTCCCTGACCAAACTAAGGAGCTACATATGAAATTGAAGAATCTTGCCGCAACCACACTCGTCTTCGCCGTTGCTACCAGCGCTACCGTTGCCTACGCCTTCCCGGGAGGCGATCGCGGACCGCACCGTGGTGAACGCGGCGGCAGTCCCGAGCAAAAAGCTGAACGCATGTTTGCTGCGCTGGATGCAGATGCCAGTGAAACCGTGACCCTGGACGAATGGCTGGCGAAACCCACGGAAAAGGCAGGCAACCAGTTCGACCGAATCGATGCGGATGACGATGCGCTGATTTCCCTCGAAGAATTCCTCGCCACCAAAGGCCCCCGGGGTGGTGATCGCCCCGAGATTGACCGGGATGCCGTTCGCGCCTGTGCCGAAGCCTCACTAGGTAGCGACGCACCCGAACGGCCCGACCGAGAAACCATATTCGCCAATGCCGACATCGATGACTCAGGCTTTCTGGATACCGATGAATTCCTGGCAGCCAAAACCGAACGCGCCACCACCAAGTTCAATCTGGTTGACGCCAACGCGGACGGCGCCATCACCCTCGAAGAGCTAACCGATTCACTCGGCACCCAACGCGAGCGGCGCAGCATCATCCGTGAATGTGTCCAGGAACAACGTGAACTGACATCCCTGGTCGAAGACTAACCTCCCAAGAGGGTGAAGGCCCCCAACCTTCACCTTCATCTCGAGCGCAGCCGAGAGACCTCCCTTCATCTCGAGCGAAGCCAAGAGACCTCCCGCCCACACCTCATCTCGAGCCAAGCCGAGAGACCTCCCCCACCCCTCATCTCGAGCGCAGCCGAGAGATCTCCCCCCCCCCCCCCCCACACCTCGTCTCGAGCGAAGCCGAGAGACCTCCCTTCATCTCGAGCGCAGCCGAGAGACCTCCCCCCACACCTCATCTCGAGCGAAGCCGAGAGACCCCAACCTGCTAAACTCCCCCCACAAACCCAACCCCCCCAACAAAAAAATGCCCCCATTCAACACCACCCACCAACTCCTCCAAGCCCCAATGGCCGGCGCCTCACCCCCCGAACTCGTCGCCGCCGTCAGCAACGCAGGCGCCCTTGGCGGGCTAGGCGCAGCAGCACTGACCCCAGAAAAACTTAAACAACAAATCCATCAAATCCGCGAAAAAACCGACAAACCCTTCAACGTCAATCTCTTCGCCCCAATTTCCGAACAGTTCGACAAAACCGCCACTCCCGGTCCACAAATAAAAGCCCTGATCAGCGCAATGAACACCGAACTGGGACTCGAAGGCATCCCAACACCAGGCCCCTTATTCGGACCCGCAGAAGCCCAACTTAGAGTGTTGATAGAAGAACGCGTCCCCGTGATCAGCTTCCACTTTGGCGTCGAAGCTGAGCAAGTCACCGCTATCCAGAACGCCGGTCTCCAGGTCATCTCCTCCGCCACGACTGTCCAAGAAGCTCAGACGCTGGAAGCGCTTGGCGTTGATGCCGTCATAGCCCAGGGCACAGAAGCCGGCGGCCATCGAGGCACATTTATAGGCGATTACCAGAATGCACTCATCGGTACCCTCGCGCTGGTACCCCAAATCGTAGACGCCGTCAGCATTCCCGTGATCGCCGCAGGCGGCATTATGGATGCACGAGGCATCGTCGCCTGTCGAGCGCTCGGTGCAGACGCGGTGCAGTTAGGCACCGCCTTCCTGGGCTGCCCGGAATCCGGCATCCCCAACATGTGGCGCCACGCCATAAAGACTGCCTCCTCGGATCAGACCACCGTCACAACCGCCATGTCAGGCAGGCCTGCTCGCGGCTTGCGAAACAGATACATCAATGAGATGGAAGCGCTCAACGAACAATTGCTGCCATACCCGCTGCAATACTCGATCTCCAGAGAAATCAGAAAGCGTGCGGTAGAAACAGATAATCCGGAATTTGCCGTCATGTGGTCAGGGCAGGGCGTTAACCTGCTGCAAGAGATGCCGGCAGCTGAACTGGTCGCACACCTGGTTAATGAAACAAAGGCGTTGTCACAGCGGTTGGCAAGTGAGGATTCACTGCTATAATCGCGCTTCTCACGTGCCGGGGTGGCGGAACTGGTAGACGCGCCGGATTCAAAATCCGGTTCCTTCACGGGAGTGTCGGTTCGATTCCGACCCTCGGTACCAATAAAAACAATGTCTTGCCATATTCTCGCCTGGGAAGACGTTACCGCTGATTCTGCTTTAGTGCATTCCTGGTGCACTTTAGAGTGATCGGTTTGCAAATTGCTGCTTTGAAAGCCTCTAAGTTTCGATAAGCTCAGTCTTTATCTGAGTTTCGGGTCTACACATTGGATTTTGATGTTTATTGTGATGAGAGTCTTCCTGACTTGCTCACTTCGGGAAGTCCGGGAGCCCAATATCTCGTAATAGGAGGATTGTGGTTACCCAGCGCCGATCGTGAAGATTTAAAGGGGGACATCCATAAATTAAGAGACGTCCATCGAATTGGTGGCGAGTTCAAATGGCAGAAAACGTCTCCTTCAAAGCAAGGTTTTTACACTGACCTTATTGATTTGTTTATTAGTCGTGGAGACCGTCTGCGGTTTCGTTGCATCGCTGTTGATAGGACGAAGGTCAACTTGATGCGTTATCACGGGAACGACCATGAGCTTGGATTCTACAAGTTTTATTATCAACTGCTGCATAACTGGATCCTCGACTTCAATGAATACTCGATTTTCTGTGACTATAAGAGCAACCGGGTTCGAGACAGAGTTCAAACGCTAGGTAAAATCCTTGTTTCTGCAAACCTCACGTCCTCCATTCGAACAGTCCAAGCGGTACGATCTGAAGAATCTGTGCTTATACAGCTTGCAGATACGCTGACTGGAATCGCTTCCGCACGCATCAATGAATCCATTAGGGAAGGCGGTGCAAAGGAACACGTCGTGCTTCATCTTGAGTCATTGTTGGGTCAGCGGATCGCTCCGACCTTTAGATCAGAGCACAAATTTAATGTATTCAGGATAAATTTGGATGGGGGGTGGTAAGTTTTGGCTTATCCCCCTTTAGTGCACTACCAGACCGTTCAGGAGTATCGCCAACACTTTCATCAGATCTATTGCGCGGCCCCCTTGGTAACACATGATGGTATTCGTGTGCGTTTCAGGAGAGGACAATTCGACCACGCTTTCTATGAGACCGTGAATAGCAAAGATGATACCTTTTCACGAGTTCGTGCAGAGCGAATTGACTGGATAGTGGCAGCACTTCAAGACCAGAATGCTGAAATGAGGGTAGGCTGGGATAATAGGGTGCGTAGGCCCTCTACCGATCGCAGAGTAACTATCGTGTCAGGGAACTACGTAGTAATAATTCGATTAAAGGGGAATGGGCAGGATGCTGATTTTGTTACGGCATTCTCTGCCGGAAATCGCACAATTGGGAGGATCCGCACCAACCCTATGTGGACTTAAATAGTTTACCGCTGATTCGCCAGGCTGGCTCAGCGGTCAAGCCTCTATGGATTCACTGCCACTGGCAATGAATTGAGCGTAGTGTACAAGAATCTTGTGTGACTAGATTGAATCCTGTTCATATTGAATTTGGGTGAATTAGTAGATTTCAAGTGGCCAACTGAACTAGAAATGCACTTTTCTTTCTGATAAGACGAAAAAAACTAATATAAACAACAGTATAAGTATATATGTAACCGGATTTTATATCCGGTATTGTCCAAGATTGCCGTTTGTTGTACCTTGTTGAGACTCGTTAGTTGAGCCTTGGTATAGATGGCAAACATTCAAAAGCGGATAAGCAAGACAGGTAAAGTCTCTTATCGAGCGCTGATTCGCTTGAAAGGTCACCCACCAGAGTCCGCGACTTTCGCAAGAAAAACTGATGCGAGTCGCTGGGTTCAGGCAACTGAAGCAGCGATCCGGGAAGGTAGGTACTTCAAAAAGTCAGAAGCGAGACGACGGACGCTCGCCGAACTTATAGATCGATACAAGAAGTCGGTTCTCCCCACTAAACCCAAGAGCGCCTATGAGCAGTCTTATCAGCTCGACTGGTGGGCGCAGGAACTTGGTGAACTTTTCCTATCGGATGTTACATCTGCCGTTTTATCTGAAGCGAAAGACAAGCTGCTCGCAAGTACGTCTAAACGGGGGAAACAACGTTCCCCAGCGACGGTTGCTCGCTACATGGCCGCTTTGTCTCATGCTTTCACCGTAGCAGCCAAAGAGTGGCAGTGGATTGACGACAACCCCTTTCGAAACGTTACCAAGCCTAGGGAGCCGCGAGGGCGATTGCGGTTCCTCGAAAGGGAAGAGATAGAACGGTTACTTAGTGCTTGTGAGCAAAGCGATAATCGCTACTTGGCGACAATTTACATCATTGCCGTATCTACAGGCATGCGCAAAGGCGAAATTCTGTCATTGACCTGGGCGGATGTGGATCTTCAAAGGGGTGCGATTGTCCTTCACGAAACAAAGAATGATGAGCGGAGGGTCGTTCCTCTTCAGGGCAAAGCGCTTGAGTACGTTAAGGATCTTAAGAAAATTCGTCGATTGGATTCCAAACTCTTGTTTCCAGGTTCCCGATCCCCAGAGAAACCCATGAAAATCGATACATCTTGGAAGGAGGCGCTTATGCTGGCAGGCATATCTGACTATCGCTTCCATGACAATCGACATACAGCGGCTTCCTACCTCGCCATGAATGGGGCTTCGTTGGCGGAGATTGCTGACATCCTGGGGCATAGGACTCTGGCGATGGTTCAGCGTTATGCGCATCTCAGTGATAGCCATAAGGCGGAAGTCGTGTCGAGAATGAATCAATCGCTCTTTGGCGCATGAGCTGGCGTAAAAAAGAAATACTAGCGGCGATTGAAGCGGACCAGGTTAGCTCCTCCCAAGCTAAGGTGTTCGTCAATGAGCGTCATCCACATCGATTGTTTCGTATTGAAGGGGGGACCTGGAAAGCAAAAAGAATGGATGAGCAATACACGCCGGGGTTAACGGGCCGTGAGTCTCAGTTCATACAAGATGCTTTAGATGAACTTACTATCACTTTCCCTGTTTCTGTACGTCAGTTCATCAATTGGACCCGAGTCCCCGGCAATCCCGCCACGTGCAGAACTGAGTTGATTTGGCATTTGGTGGAAATTCACCCAGAGCAGGTGATGTTCGAGCTGTCAGCGGAGACATTGGTTCGTTGTCTCCCTGGTAGGGTCTTCTGGAAACAACGAGTCAGGGAAATTGTTTTCGAGCTTGTTGAAGAGGGGATGCTACCCAATCTTTCTTCCATCGAAGATAGGGCGAGATCAGACAGCGATACCTTCGAGTTCGATGACGCTATTGCGAAAATTTCGGTTGAACGCGTCAAAAAACAAGTTAGGGATGAAGTGCGCTACACCAGCTTCCAAGCACATCTTAGGTTATGTCTTCTGAATCTAAAAGATGCTTGCAAGGCTGAGTTGGATCCTGGCTTCGTGTTCAAGCCAAGAAATTGACCAGGCTAGGGCGTTCTTGCTCACTGTAGGGGAACTTTGCGTTTCCCGTTTGATTGAATGCCTCCAACACTCAGTTGTAGGTACTAATCAATGTCAACGACCACTAATCGGCGTTTATCGTCAGTAGGACAAATGCCAGAGAACTACCCGCATCTCGGGTGGAGTATCCCGACCTATCGCTGGCTCATTTTTAATCGAAGGGAGAATGGATTCTCGACCTGCCTGTTAAAGGTTGGAACTAAGTGGGTCATTGATCTTGAGCAGTTCGAGTCCTGGTTGGACTCTCATCAGGAAACTGTGTGATCAGAACACCTCTGCTTGATGAGCTGATAGGTCGTGAAATCCTGATAGAGATAGTTGACGGAAGATTGGTTCTTGAAACTGAGATACCTGAAGAATCCAGTGTGTCCTTAGACGGTAATCAAAGGGATAGGCTTGTTGGTGAGATCGCCCGCCTGATGAGTTTGGACCTGTATCAATTCAGGTACCACACCACGGGAAAATATGGTGGATTTCTGGGTGGCGGCATTACACTCCACTTCGAGTCAATTTTGAGCAGGGTCGCTCACTATGCAGTCTTCAATGTCGATGTGACCAAAGCCAAAAGTTCAAAAGCCGGAAATGCGGGTTCGAAGAGACCAAAGGGTCAATTTACCCCAAAGGCTGGAGGAGCGTTCAGCCGCTTCTGGCGGCGCCTTCTTCTACCGCAACCAGCTCGTCCGTCAACCATGCACAAGAAAATGCATCTGCTGAAACATCTTGTATTGGCTGCCGAGCCGCTAGACGAGAGTAAGCTGGACAAGAATTCCATCAAATTAGCACAGATCGATCATCAATCTTTGATTGCTGCATTCCGCGATAGGGAGCGATTTAGGACAGATGCGCGACTCCCGGAAGACGAAAGAGAAACACTGGATGGGTACACGGAATACTGTGAAGTGCTCAATAATACTGGGCTGGAGCGAGTTCCTGGTACGCGTCACCCATACCACGGTTCAAGTCATCAAGATGGAGGGTATACGACTGATGTGTCTGTTCAATCTACAGATGAATGGCTCAAAGCTTATGACAACTAATTAGATACAAGGCAAGGTTTAGACAAGGTTTACACCTTGCCTCAAACTCTATGTAGAGTAATAACTGTGTTTAGTCTTTGTCTCATTGAGGCATCAAACCTCCCTAAAACCTCCCAGAATCACTATTGCGCAATATGTATTAGTCACAATAGCTTTCCCCGCGGGTCAGGAATTCTTGTATCCTTTCTGAGCGTGATTTTGTCGCGTTAACAGGGATGATAAACGGAGTGAAATTTGTCTGAGCAATTCTCGCAAACTGCGGCAAACATTTGGTCACTCGCTGACCTGCTTCGGGGAGATTTCAAGCAATCACAATATGGCCGTGTCATTCTGCCATTTACGATCCTCAGGCGGCTGGAATCCGTGCTGGAAAGCAGCAAAGACAAGGTCCTGAAACGGGTCCAGAAGATCGAGACCATGGAAAATCTCGAAGAAGATGCCCGCGAGAAGTTCCTGATCAGGGACGCAGGGCAGGCCTTCTACAACGTCTCACCCATGGACCTCTCGAAGCTGGGGAGCGCTGACCTGAAGAGTAACCTGCTGACCTACGTCGACAGTTTTTCGCCAAGTGCTCGGGAGATCTTCGACTACTTCAAGTTCAGCGAGTTCGTGGCTCAGCTGGATGACGCCAACTTGCTGTTCAAGATTGTTCAGAAAGTAGCCACGATGGATCTCAGCCCCGAGGCTATCAGCAACCACGACATGGGCCTGGTCTTTGAGGAGCTGATCCGGCGCTTTGCAGAAAGCTCGAACGAGACGGCCGGGGAACATTTTACACCGCGTGATATCGTTCGCCTGACGACGTCTCTGGTCTTCATGGAGGACGACGACGCGCTCACCGGCGAAGGCATCATCCGCACCATATACGACCCCACAGCGGGCACAGGTGGCTTCCTGTCGTCAGGCATGGAGTACGTTCACGAGCTGAACCCCAAAGCAGTCATGCGGGCCTTCGGCCAGGAGCTAAACCCTGAGAGCTATGCCATCTGCAAAGGCGACATGCTGATCAAGGGTCAGGACGTGAGCCGGATCAAGCTCGGCAACACACTAAGCGACGATCAACTCTTTGCCGACAAGTTCGACTACATGCTCTCCAATCCCCCGTTCGGCGTGGACTGGAAGAAAGTTGAGGGCGAGATCAAGGATGAGCACAAGCTCAAGGGATTCGATGGGCGTTTCGGGCCAGGACTGCCACGCGTCAGTGATGGCTCGCTGCTGTTCTTGATGCACCTGATCAACAAGATGCGCGACTATGATCCGAACGACAGTGACAAGAACGGCGGTCGAATTGGCATCATCCTCAATGGATCGCCTCTCTTCACGGGCGGTGCTGGCAGCGGGGAGAGTGAAATCCGCCGATATGTAATGGAACACGATCTGTTGGAGGCCATCGTCGCCTTGCCCACGGACATGTTCTACAACACCGGCATCGCAACCTACGTATGGGTTCTTTCCAACAAGAAGGACAAGGATCGTAAAGGCAAGGTGCAGCTCATCAATGGCGTGTATCTCTATCAGAAGATGCGCAAGAGTCTCGGCTCCAAACGGCAGCAGCTCGGAGACGATGACATCGCGCTGATCACCCGAACGTTTGGCAAATTCGAGGCTGTCACACCTTACAACCTCGACATAGATGGCGCCGGTAATGGCGGCAACGGCTCGCGCGGTCGGCGCGCATCGACGAAGAAGAAATCTGAGAAGCGAACATTCGGCAGCAAAATCTTCGAGTACTATGAATTCGGCTACCGGCGCATCACGGTGGAGCGCCCCCTGCGACTATCAGTCCAGTTCACGGACAAGCGGCTTGCAGAACTACGCTTTGCGAGCGGCCCGCTCAATGCCGCCATGCAAAGCGTCTATGCGCAGTTTGGGCAGCACTGGACCGATGAGAACTACGGCGACCTGACAGACGTTGAAACCGAGGTCCGCGCGCTGATCAAAGCAGACTTCCCGGACCTGAAGGAGAAACAGATCAAGGACCTGCTGACGCCAAAAACCTGGATTGCGCAGCATGTGCTGCTCGATAGGGCGATTCGACTTCAGAATGAGATCGGCACTGAGCGGTGCGATGATTTCAACGTGTTTGAAGAAACGTTGAAGGCGGCCCTAAAGGCCGCGGGCATCAAGCTAGAGACGAAAGAACGTAAGCAACTCCTTGATACTGTCAGTTGGACCAATCCCGATGCTGCGCCAGTCATTAAGAAGATGCTGAAAGCCGGTGGAAAGGACGCGCCTGACCCGCTGTACGGAACCTTTGAATTTTGTGGCCAGGTCGTTCAGTTCCAGTCGGATAGTAACCTGCGCGACAGTGAAGATGTGCCACTTACCAGCGAGACCGCCAGAGGTGTCAATGTCGACTCTGTGAACGAAGCTTATTTCAACAAAGAGGTCGCACCCCACGTGAGCGATGCGTGGATTGACGCTAGCAAGTGCGACGCGCGAGATGAGCAGATTGGTATCGTTGGGTACGAGATTCCATTCAATCGGCATTTTTATCAGTACGAACCGCCGCGAGACCTGGCGGAGATTGATGCAGACCTTGACGTACTTAGCGCGGATATCATGGAACTGCTGAAGGCGGTACTTTCGTGAACTGCAAGTATCCTCCCTACCCTCAGTACTCTAAACGGCCTATCGATTGGGTGGACTCACTCCCATCAAGTTGGCATCACATAAAACTGCGTTGGGGAGCATCCATCTTCGCAGGAGGCACGCCCTCTAAAACGAACGAAGCGTTCTGGCAAAACGGAACCATTCCTTGGCTCAACTCCGGCTCAGTCAACCAGGGCCTCATCAGGGACGCTTCCTCGCATATCACAGAAGCCGGATTGAAGAGCAGCAGCGCAAGATGGATAAAGCGCGAGAGTCTTCTCGTAGCTCTGGCGGGACAAGGTAAAACCAAGGGAATGGTTGCGCAGCTAGACTTCGATGCAACCTGCAATCAGTCGATGGCCGCGATTGTGCCTTTCAACACATTGCAACCCCGTTTCCTTCTTTGGTGGCTCTCCAACAACTACCAGAATATTCGTAACATGGCGGGCGGTGATTTAAGGGATGGTCTTAATCTAAAGCTCCTCGGCGATATTGAGTGCCCGCTACCTTCGCGAATTGAACAGGACCAAATCGCCGAGTTCCTCGACTACGAGACGGCGAAGATTGATGCGCTGATTGAGAAGCAGCAGCAGCTCATCGCTTTGCTCAAAGAGAAACGGCAGGCTGTCATCAGCCATGCGGTCACCAAGGGCCTGAACCCCGACGCCACCATGCGCAACTCCGGCGTCGAATGGCTAGGTGAGATACCTAGCCACTGGGAAGTTCAAAGATTGAAAAGCTTGTGCAAAATCCAGTCGGGAATGCCAAAAGGCAAACCTGCTTCCGCAACAACCGTTGACATGCCAATGCTAAGGGTAGCTAACGTTCAAGAGGGGTGGCTAAAACTAGACGACGTTCACCACATCCCGGTCGAACGAGCCCAGGTTGAGAGATACCTGCTCAAGGCTGACGATGTGCTAATGAACGAAGGCGGCGATCGCGACAAGTTGGGTCGAGGTACAGTCTGGCACAACGAGGTTCCAAACTGCATCCATCAGAATCACGTCTTTGCCATTCGCCCGCTAACTATTGAACCAGAGTGGCTTGCTACTGTGACACGAGCCGCCTACGCAAAATTTCATTTCTACCAAGTGGCGAAGCAAAGTACGAACCTCGCATCAATATCCTCGTTCAACATCAAGGAAACTCCCATAGTGCTACCCCCGATTGATGAGAGGAAGGCAATTATCGAATACATCGATCTCATGCTGGAGAAAACCAGCGCCACGATCGAACTAGCATCTCAACAAAACACGCTACTTCAAGAACGCCGTGCCGCTCTAATCTCCGCCGCCGTCACCGGCAAAATCGACGTCCGTGACTGGCAACCTCCCGAATCCGATAAGGAAGCAGAAGTCGCATGACCGCCGACGCCAAGGAAGCCGCCTTCCAGCAGGACATAATCAACCAGATGATCGAAGGTGGCTGGCAACGCGGCGATCCTGCGAACTACAACGGGGTGCTAGCGCTCTACACGCCGGACTGTCTTGACTACGTCAAAACAACTCAGCCAAAAGCCTGGGCAAAGTATCAAACGCTTTACCCAAACAACCCCGAACAGGCGTTCATCGAAAAGCTCGCTTCCCAGATTGGCAAGGCCGATCCGCAGGCATCCGACAAGAGCCTGCGAACATTCGGCACGCTCGGCGTACTGCGTCACGAACTGCGCGACAAGTCCGCCTCGTTCAAGCTCTGCCAGTTCAAACCCGAACATGGCCTGAACCCGGATCTGAAGTCGATGTACGAAGGCAATATCCTGCGCATAGTGCCCGAACTGGTCTACAGCCCCTACGCAAGTCTGGCCGAGCTGGAAGAAACTGGCAGCAAAGCCAAAGCGTGGCGCATCGACCTCGTGCTGTTTCTGAACGGCATCCCTATCGTCACGATGGAGTTGAAGAGCGAGTTCAAACAGGCTGTCGAAAACGCCATCAAGCAGTACAAGAAAACCCGCCTGCCGAAAGATCCCGAGACCAACAAACCTGAACCACTGCTTACGTTCAAGCGGGGCGCACTCGTGCACTTTGCCGTCAGTCAGTACGAGGCGTACATGACAACCAAGTTGGCAGGTGCAGATACACACTTTCTGCCGTTCAATCGGGGAACCGCCGACGGCGGCCCGGGCAACGATTTACCAGCGGACGTGAACAGCTACGCAACAAGCTACCTGTGGAACGATGTGCTCAGTCCGGCGAATCTGCTGCAGATTATCGGGCGGTTCATCCATCTGGAAATCAAGACCGAGGAAGACTGGCAGGGCAGAAGAACCCGGAATGAATCGCTCATTTTCCCCCGCTATCACCAGTGGGATCTGGTTACCCGGCTCATCCAAGCGAGTCGCGAGGAAGGGCCAGGCCACAAGTATCTGGCGCAACACAGCGCAGGATCCGGCAAATCCAACTCTATCGCCTGGACTGCGCACCAGCTCTCGCAACTCCATGATGATGAGGGTGAGAAGGTCTTCAACTCAGTCATTGTCGTGACAGACCGAACCGTGTTGGACGACCAACTGCAGGACACCATCTACCAGTTCGAGCATGCGGACGGCATGGTCGGACGCATCAACCGGGACGAAGGTCAGGGTTCAAAATCTGAAAAGTTGGCAACCGCGCTGGAGCACAGCCAACCTATCATTATTGTGACGATCCAGACCTTTCCGTTTGTGCTAGCAGCGATCGAAGACAGTGTGACGCTGAAGACAAGGCGTTACGCCATTATTGCCGACGAGGCGCATTCATCGCAGTCCGGGCGTACTGCTGGCCAGTTGAAAGCCGTGTTGACCAGCGAGCAGAACGATGAGGATACAGAGCTCTCGGCAGAGGACATGCTCACGGCCAGCGTTGCGTCTCGGCGCGCATCACCGAACCTCAGCTATTACGCGTTCACGGCAACACCTAAGGGAAAGACCCTGGAACTCTTTGGCCGGTCGCCGAATCCAGACGAGCCCCCATCGAAAACGAATCTGCCGGAACCCTTCCACATCTACAGCATGCGACAGGCGATCGAAGAGGGCTATATCCTTGACGTGCTGCGGAACTACACCAGCTACAAGGTAGCCTACAACTTGGCACAACGAGCAGCCAGCGCCGACACGGAAGTCGACAGCAAAAAGGCGCAAGTTAAGCTGAATCATTGGGTGCGGCTGCATGACTACAACATCGCGCAGAAGGTCATGGTGATTGTTGAGCACTTCCGCGACAACATCATGACGCTGCTCGGCGGGCACGCCAAGGCGATGGTCGTGACCGGCTCACGCAAGGAAGCCGTGCGCTACAAGCTGGAGTTCGACAAGTACGTGGCGAAGAAGGCATACCCGGATCTCACGGCGATGGTCGCGTTCTCTGGTGAAGTGACCTTTAGCACGAGCGACCCCCAGAGCGAGGGCCTCGTGGGCATGAGCTTTACGGAGACTGGTATGAATCCGGAACTAAAGGGGCGGGACATGCGTGAGGCGTTCGACAGTGACGAGTTCCAGATCATGATTGCGGCGAACAAATTCCAGACTGGGTTTGATCAACCGAAGCTGTGTGCGATGTATGTGGACAAGAAGCTGGGCGGCGTGGACTGCGTGCAAACACTCTCGCGGCTGAACCGCGTCTATCCCGGCAAGCAAGAGACCTTTGTACTGGATTTCTTCAATGAACCCGCGGATGTGCTGGCGGCTTTCCAGGTTTACTATCAGACGGCTTCATTGCTCGACGTGTCGGACCCGAACCTGATCTGGGATTTGTTTGAGAAGCTGCGGGCCGCTGGCATTTTCCTCTGGACGGAAGTCACGCAATTCAGCGAGTTCTTTTTCGCCAAGAGCAAAAGCAATGCCGCCATTAGCAACATCTGCAAGCCTGCGGTAGAGCGTTGGCAGAGCCGGTACGAACAGGCCTCAAGCGACCACACGAAACGTAGACAACTCCTGGAACACGCCAAGGCGTCCGGTGATGCAACCCTGATAGCCAACGCCGAATCGGAACTGAAGGACGCCAAGACAGAGTTGGACGCGCTAGGGCTTTTCAAGTCAGATCTGACCGCCTTTACCCGCTACTACGAATTCATGTCCCAGATTGTGGACTACGACAGCACGGACCTTGAGATGCTGAGCCTGTACGCACGCCATCTCGCCCCTTTGCTTCGCGAACGTTCGCCCGACCAGGACATCATAGATCTCAGCTCCGTCGAACTCAGTCACTATCGTCTCTCCAAGATACGGGAGCAAGATCTAAACATGGTGAAGGACAGCGCAGAAGGCCTCTACCCTGTGAAGGAACTAGGTACGGGCCGCGCACGAGACAAAGAGGAGGTCTGGCTTTCCCAGATCATTGAACGGCTAAATGAACTCTTTATTACCGATGGCTTGTCAGACAAGGACTTGATCAACTTCGCCTATACGGTTCGCGACAAGTTAAGCGAAAATGAGACGGTCATGCACCAGATTGCCAACAATTCCCCTGAACAGGCGCTGTTGGGTGACTTCAGCGCGGCGACAGACGACGCTGTAATGGGGAGTAGTGAAGCCAACCAGAACCAGATGATGCAGTATCTGAATAACAAAGAACTCCAGGCAGGGTTTCAGCGAATCGTCTTCGATATGCTAGTTGCGCTAGGAAAGGAGCAGCCTGGAAGTCATCAGGGCAGGTAGCATAATTTAATCGCTCCTCAGCGCTACCAATCCTGAAGAGCAACTCAAAGCGCTGCATGTTCTCATCGTTTGCCTTTACTTGTTCAAGTTCCCGCCGCAATTTCCGTTGATGGCGGCGATCGAGCTTCTCACACAAATTGGATTTCAAAAGGCAGGGCGTTGGCTGTCAGGCGACAATAGTTCCACACCATTTTTTGCACCTTGAGAAACTAAAAAGCGCTTCACCGGCCTTGTACGCTTTCTTGATAAACGAAACGGTGATGTACGTTGGAAAACCTCTCGGAAACTCAGCCCAAGGCTTTACGGGTATCAGGCTCCAGGTTCTACACAACTCACGAACACCCGCACTAACGGACTGATCCAGTAGGCACAGACCGAAAATCAGGAAGTACAGATTTACGCTTTCGAAGATCCGAGGCCACAAAAGCTTGGCCAGTTTCGAATCGACCTCGCGGCGGGACTGGAAGATGACATCGTCCGTCAGCTCCGTACCTCCTGGAACGGGGGCCAAAATCGAATCCACCATTGATCGAAACGCCGCCAATTCGCACAGATGATAGTGCGTTCCCAAAGCCAGCTAAGGCGGAGAATCGTGTCAGGACTCGCCCCGAATTCAAAGTAACAATAAGCAAAACCTATCACCGTCTGGGTTTCTTCAATGTCCCTGTCGACTATGAGCTTACTTTGCGGAAGACGGAAAAGAGTTGGAGATCGAGCTAAGGTCACTGACCGTATTGGCCAAGGTGAATCGAACGGCCAATGCCGGAGGCACAACCCGCATTATGGGAGGTACCGCATTTCGCGATTGGTTCCGAATTCACGTCAAGCTGGGTAGTCAGGTGATGATCTCTGTGATTTCCAAACAACGAATCGTAATTCGGACTTGATGTTTAGGCAATCCGTGCGCCTGCTTAGGAGCTGTCGCGATATATTCGAGACAAGGACTATCAATCGAACAATGGGTGTTGCTGTGAGTTGTTCCATTCATAGCGGACGGGTTTTGCCAGTTTATTTATCATGCCTTCGTCAACTGCTCGCTTGAGCCATGTATTTAATTGAGTCTTATTCAACTCGAAAGAAGCCATTAGCTCTTCGGTACCGGCAGGTTTCTCTTTGAGTTCCAATTCCAGTTTTAAAAGGAAGTATTCGTAAAAGCTAATTAGAAGTACGTCTTCTGATGAACGAGTATTCGTAACTGTGTTTTCAGACTGTGTTCTATCGGTTTTGCCAAACTTCTCTTTAGGGATCTCTGGCTCATGGTATGGTTCAGTGCAATCCGCCGTTTTGGGAGATGGGGATGGCTCAGGTTCAGATACACTGGGTGAGAAGATGTCGGCAGTGCCAACTACACTTTCATTAGCAGCCATCAATCTGTCGAAATCAAGAGGCTGGAGATCATTCGGAAGCCATCTGCCGCCATCTCGGACAATGGAATCGTTTCCTGCATCTGTATCGGTTGATTTTTTGACCCAAAGAGGAACCCATCGGTTTTTTAAGTTCTCATGTGCACCGCTCCAAGTTCCGCCTTTTAGCCCCGAATGAACCACGACTGCAGCAGTAGCTAGACAATAAATGTATTTGTTACGCTGCATCGCGTTGCCAACGTTAAATCCGGCTTCGGGATAAAACGGTGAGATCAATACAAGATTGTTTGCCATAAGGTGAGGTCGATACTTGCCGCTACAAGTAGCCTTCATCAAGCTGTCGGCAAGAACGCCGATTGCGTTACCCTCAGCTTCAAGACTACCCAGCATTGCTGCTTCATCCACGCCTCGAGCCCCGCCAGAGATGATCGAGCTTCCCCTTTCTGCAGCTAACTTACCGAGTCCGCGACTAAACTCAAAATCGGAATCGACAGTATTTCTTGACCCCACAACCGCAAGACCACCTCTATTTAACAAAGACTTATTACCGCAACCGAAAAATACGGGTGGGGAATCAGGTCCTAGCTTTTTCTTGATCCAAGCTGGATATTCAGGGTCTGATCGCGTTATTACCCATAGTCCAGACCGGGTCCATTTTTCCATCGCTAGTGCCAGAGAAGAACCACGGTCTAACAGAGCTTTTATTCTTCCCTCTGTTACAGTTTTATCTGACCAACCAGCTAGCAATTCCTTTAGAGAACCCATCATTACGCTCTCTGGTGTTTGTGAGTTTTTCTTCAGCCACACAGCGAAGCGTCCCCACTCTTTTATGCTGAGTGGCTTAACGGAATCTTTAGTTGGCTTGGAAAAATATGCGGTAAGCAGCAAAACAGCCTGTGTATTTGGAGGCACAGACATTTAGTCGTCACTACCATAGGTTGCTAGTGCCATGGGATATACCGGACCGCTACCGGATTGTCGTAACAATGCAGCTAGAACCGTAATGGTCCAACCTGAGTGAATAACATCATCGACCAACAATACTGGTCCGTCTTGTACATTGTTCAAGGCAAATACACCGTCCAGATTGCTACATTGATGGTAACGATTGTTTTGATTTTTCTGTTGTTGATTATCCCTTATCTTCGCTATCGACTCTATAAAAGGGAGACCTATTTTCCCCGCGAGTCGTCTGGCAAAGTCAGGTACTAGATTTGGCCGTTTTTTTGAGGGCACGCATGTTATCCAGGTTGGTCTTGGTGCGATCCCCCATCTCTCCAAATAAAGTTCAGCCATTGCATCGACAAGTTCGTCTCTGAACTGTCCAGCATGCTTGTCCTCCATAACTACTCCACCCCAACCCGCATCGCCCCAACGCGACAAAATGCGCCCCTCCGACGCTCTAAGCTCCTGTCTCAAATTACCTCTGAACCCGTAGCTTGGGAACGCATCTTTGGCGACCTGTATCTTTGCCCTAAACGGTATATCGGCTTGTTTCAGAAACTGAGATGCCTGGATTGCGGTTGCATGCACTAGGTTAGTACCAATGATGCTTTCACCTACGCAGACAGCACATTTCCCACAATCCTTTACATTAGGGTCATCTAGTGAATGTTGAAGATATGCCATTAGACAGGTTTGGCTATCAATGTATTCTTGGACGTCCTCCCATTCAACTTCTTTTAGTTGTGTAAGTCTCTGAATCGCCTCATGATTCATTTGATAAGCAACGGGAGTTCTAACCCACTTAGGACCGTCCTTTGCCACGGGTGATGGGTTTTCTACTCTCAGATACTTCAGCGCCTGTTCTATTTTGCCGAATCTTAGATTCAGGTGTTCCTGGATTTCGTTGGCACTCAATCCGTCGTGAGCTTCTAGCAAGCGCAAAATCGACTCAACGTCCTTTTCGTTGGGGAATGCGCTCCTTTGGAAGAAAGCGTGAATTTCTTCGTCCTCCTTTCCTGAAAGTAATACTCCCCATGCGTCGTCAATGTTGCGGCCTGCTCGGCCCACTTGTTGGTAGTATGAAACGATTGATCCAGGTGCTTGATAATGCACGACAAACCCTAGGTTTGGCTTGTCATAACCCATTCCTAAAGCGCTAGTAGCAACCAATACCTTCAATTGATCTTCCATCAACTGATTTTCTAGATGTTGCCTGTAGGCATCACTGTTTGCGTAGCGTTCGTCACTTACCCCGCTGTAATATGACTGTGACGATATCCCGTTTAAATTCAACCAAGCTGATACTTGTTCTGCATCCCGTTTGGTCAGAACATAAACGATGCCCGTACCAGGCATTTCGGGTATGTGTTTTGCCAACCAAGCGAGCCTAGCTGGTTGGTCATTTAGTCGAAGAGTCTGCAAAGATAAACTCTCGCGCACCAATGTTCCCCTTAGAACATCGATATCTCCCAGTTGTTGTTGAATGTCTTCGACTACTCGAAGGTTGGCGGTGGCTGTGGTACCCAGAATCGGCATATTGGGTGGCATTTGTTGCAGTATATTAATGAGCCTTCTGTAATCTGGTCTAAAGTCGTGTCCCCAGTCTGAAATGCAGTGGGCTTCATCCACAACGAGCAGGCCTATTCGGTCTGCGATAGGCAATAGTATTGTCTCGACAAAGTTTTCATTCGAAAGCCGTTCTGGCGATATCAACAATGTATCAACTTGATCTGCGAGCACTTGGCCTTTGATTTTCTGCCAATCATCGACATTTGCGGAGTTTATCGTTGCTGCTCGAAGCCCCAGGCGCTCTGCGGCCTCAATCTGGTTACGCATTAATGCTAGGAGAGGGGATATAATTATAGTTGGCCCAGCACCACGATCTCGAAGAATGCGCGTTGTGATGAAGTAGACTGAACTTTTCCCCCAGCCGGTTCTCTGAACGACCAGGAGCTTTCGACGTTGGTTTACAAGGCCATCGATCGCTTCCCACTGGCCTTCCCGGAACTGGGCAGTATCGTCACCTACAGCACTTTTCAGTAACTTCTCAGCTTCCGTCTCGTCCATCTAGAATCCTTTCCATACACGAATTACATGCAATTGTATCCGTCTTGGATACTGGCAAAAACCAGGATACAAGGTTTCTCTATTTAGGGGGGGCGATTAGGGTAACTAAGAGGCAATCCGTCAGAAGAAATAGTGCATTTTTGGTGCACTCCCCCTCAATCTTAGCCAATGATGCTCAATACCGTCTGACAAACTCGTGACCTTAACCCTTTGTTTATATTGCCGTTTAGTGCTGGGTGTTGTTGAGGGGAACGATAAAGCCAGGATTCAAAATCCGGTTCCTTCACGGGAGTGTCGGTTCGATTCCGACCCTCGGTACCAAGAGAGGCCAGCAGCGCCAGTAGTAAAGCTTTATATGGTTAAACAGCTCCCTAGACGTTGGTTTGGCTAAGGTTTTTCCGATTTCTAGATTTCATTTATAGACAGTCTATGCCTAAAACGCCTTGGCTAAGAAGGTATCCTGTCTAATTTTTACTCTGACCCCATTAACCCCAACTTGAGGAATTCACTGGCCGGCACAACCTCAAGATTGCCAGTTACTACACCGAAAATGACTCTGGCCGAATACTGAAACGTCCTGCACTGATGTCTCTCCTTAACGATGCGTCCTCTGGTGACGTGCTGTTAGTTGAGTCCATAGATCGGCTGACTCGCTTGACCTCCAATGAATGGAAACAGTTAAAGGGCATGATCAATCAGAAGGGGCTGCACGTTGTCGCTGTAGATCTACCTACCAGCCACAAGGCACTCGATACCGAATCCGGCGACGCAGTCACCCAAGGTATTCTGGATGCTGTGAACAGTATGTTGGTGGACATACTCGCTACTATGGCATCCAAAGACTACGAGATGCGTCGTGAACGTGCTGCACAAGGAATAGAAAAGGCTAAAGCGCGGGGTGCCTATAAAGGTCGTCAGGAGAATGTGGAGAGGAACTTGGGAATAGCAAAGCTTCTGGAGTCTGGATGCACCTACAGTGAGGTAATGAAAGCTACGGGAGCTTCCAAGGGGACTATAGCTAAGGTTAGGAGACGTATCGACGCTGCTGTAGTTTGAACTGGCCGATTCGCAGAAAATGGTCTAGATTGAGATGAAAAAAGAGGGGAAGTATGAAAAACCTGAGACCTTTTGTAGCCACCACTCTCATTATGGTCGCCACGGCTGCTTGCTCATTTGTTCCTCCATTTCAAGCATCCGTAGACTCGATTGAGGTTTGCCGTCCAGACGTACTGACTTCTTTTGGAGCAGCCATTGAATCAAGATGTGGGTAATGAATCATGTATTACCTCTCGTCAACACCAGACTTAGATGACGGCCCCTTTTGTGTAGCTCCTGCCCCATTTCTGTTCAAAAATTGGGACTCCAAGAATAGTTATCTACATAAGGTTTCTTACACTGAAGCCGATGTCATAAGCGAGAACGAAGACGCTCACCGTGACGGAGTCTCTAACGTAACCTTCGATCTGAATTGGACGGTTAAGCAGATAGAGATAAACGAGACTTGGAATTTAACCGACTGGGACTCAGTAGAAGCTTTATTGCAGACATCCTTCCCGGATGAGGTTAGACATAGCCTGCTCTCTACTATTGATTTTGAAGCAGCACTCTTTCACCTTCTCAGTAAAGACAAACACCGACAACTCATCAAAGCCCTCGGTATCGAATCATCCGAAGCGTCGAAGTATCGTAAGTACCCTAAAATCAGGCAGCTTATTGACCAGCATGGCTTGGTTAAAAATTTCTACTCTTTGAAACACGGCAGCCTTAGTCTGGATGAGATTCTTAAAGATGGCCTACCTGCAAGATCAGAAGTCCGTAGTCAGCTTGCTGTTGAAGCGATTGAGCTAGGTGAAGAGTACCGCCGATGTCTTAGAAAAGATGATTCGCTGATGGTTCGCGTTTCACTCGTCTTACACTACATTGATGTTAACAATTTTGAGGTTGTCGAACGTCTTCTGACTACAGGTCGTACGGTGCTTATGGGGTCACGTAACCTCCACCTATTGGTGGATCGACTCTATGTTTTTGGTAAATTGGTTTGGCTTCCATTGCCTATAGAAGACTTCTCAGAGAGGATACTGGCAACTCGAGAAGCATTAGGTGAAGAGTGTGAGGACTCTAGTGAGTGGCAATTGAGTATGGAAATTGATGACTTAGAGGAGGCAGTGAGGTGTGGGCTTCTTCGACAAGTTAAACGATGCTTGCAAGAAGAAGGCAGCGACTGGGTTCAGATTAATCTCACCTATAGAAAAGCAATAGAGAAGGGGTACGCGGGGATAGCCAAACTATTGAGCCAGCAGGGTTTTGATCTCAGCAGGTGGGGTCAAAGTGCAATGAATTGGGCGAACCATTACGGGTACTCACATCTCAAAGCCTACTTGTTGGCGGAAGGAGTGTCGGAAGAAGAAATACAAAACTAGTCTAAAACGGCCTATCGCATGGGTTTTTCGGCAGATGCTGGAACACGACAGTGTCATGGGAAGCGTAACGAGAACCGAACTCGAGAAGTGGATAATGAGCAACTTACGAGGAGAAGACCGCCAAACATATCTGAGAGCCTATCTTCTCGCTCACTATGGCGCATTTCGGGAGCGATGGGATGAATATGATCCCGTCGATCCCACTAGGTGGAGCACTTTGCAATGGAGTGACGTTCAACGGCAGAACTGGACAGTCGCTGGCGTAGATCGTATGGGAGAGTGTGGGTGGGGCTGCGGAGAAGGGCGAGCCAAGGAAGATGCTGGATTCTTGAAAAGTGCCAAAGAGGCTGATCGGTACCTATGGAAGAACTTTGGAGTTCAGATAGATATGAGCAGGGTCGTCGAAGACTATCGACGCCACAAGCCTTGGCCTTAGCCAACAATACTAATCACAGCGAAGGAGTATAAAATGAGAATCACTCAAACACTTTCAGTTCTAGTGTTTCCACTTTGCTTCTTATTATCGGCGCTTCCAGCAGCAGCGGGTATCGAAACCTCAGCTGACAATCTCTACCAATCCTTTGAGAATGCTAATGGTGTATCAAAGCGCCACGATGGTATAGTCGTAAATCTATGGACGTCCGCTTCTGATCTTTGCAGTGTCCGACTATCTATTTGGGACAAGTATCAACCCGATGATCACGGAGAGTTTCACTTTCACCTTGGTGACCTAGTGCCACCTGAAAGCCTTCAAGTCGAATGCCGGGGAGATAGAGACTGTATTCTGACCTCAGCTGGGTTTTCTGTGTCGTCCATTTTTCTTCCCCAACTCTTTGACTGGGACGGCTTTGACGATAGTTGGGGCGATGTGCCAGCAGAGCTTGTCGAATCATTTCACAGTGCATCAGCCGATTGTGATTCGCGCGTTTCTAAACAAATAGATGATCTTCTATCGGTATCCTCTCCCCAGCTGGGATTCACAAGTCTGCAAAGCCTGTTAGCAACATACTCAAAAAAGGAAAGTGAGTTTCAGCGGACTACGACTCACCTAGAACATGGAGATACTTATTGTGAACTTATAATCGCCGAATCTAGGCATTTTAGTGATGGCAGTACCGAGACATCTGACATGGGACGTTTCAATCTCAGTGAAATTCGTAGTGTCGCGGCAAGTTTCTATGATTCCACTTTTGAGTGTATCGGGAGCAAGGAGTGTGTAACAGTTGGAGGTAGTTCAACCGACAACTATTTGGTGCTTAATCTCGATTGGCAGCAAGCAGAACTAAAAGAGGAATGGAGCAAGGCAAGAAGGCTAATCGTTGCTGCTGCACAGGGACTGCAGCGCCAGTGCAACAAGTCAACACCAGAAAGCCTGAGAGCGAAAGGTATGAATGTGGAGTTCGAGCGACTCTCATGGATACCACATACAGTCGAGGTGCAAGGCCCACAACGCTGTGTTTCATACGACAACAAGACTGTTAGTTACTTTGAGGATGCATCTCTAAACAATATCGGAGTTGCTACACATGATGGTTTCGGTAATCCCATAATCGTGGTGAATCCCATCGTGATGGGAACGCTCAAGCATGAAGCGACGAGGCAGTTCTGGTATGCGCATGAATGTGCTCACCACCACCTTCCACCATGGAAGAACACAGAGCCTAATGCAGACTGCTTCGCCATCCAAACGGTGGTGGAGATGAAAATCATTGAGCATCCTCAGGAAATGGAGGAGTTGCTATCACAACTAGCCTCCCTCGCAGGAAGTCATACTCACCTCCCCGGGCCCTTAAGAGCTGGGCACGTGAAAAAGTGTTCTAGCTTCACTTCTCATGCAGATAGAGGATGAACTTTACCTTGCGGTGAGCCATGCTTTTGTTTTCTTCCTTAAGTAGGTTGTTGTCTATCCATTCAGGCAACGCCTCGATGAAGGTGATGTCCTCCTTGCCAATCTCTTTCATCGCCCACTGAACAATCTCTTCACCCCATTGATTAATGAGTGCAGCTTTCACAAACGACATTTGGGTCCCAGAACCATCGCCCATCAGATAACAATCAGTATTGATAAGCATCCAGCCAATGCTCTTACCCGGATAGTTGGTTTTGATTAGTTCAAGAACCCTCTCTTCAAGTACCTTTCTGTCATTACGTCGTTGGCATACTGAAATTTGATCTTGTTCGTCAATAGTCGAATCAGTTGTGCCTACCACCTCACCCTCGGCAGCACACCCACTAACGAAGAGCATCATCGTCAATGTTAAGAGTACTTTGACCACAGACTTCATAACTCCCCCTTCTCATGCAGATAGAGGATGAACTTTACCTTGCGGTGAGCCATGCTTTTGTTTTCTTCCTTAAGTAGGTTGTTGTCTATCCATTCAGGCAACGCCTCGATGAAGGTGATGTCCTCCTTGCCAATCTCTTTCATCGCCCACTGAACAATCTCTTCACCCCATTGATTAATGAGTGCAGCTTTCACAAACGACATTTGGGTCCCAGAACCATCGCCCATCAGATAACAATCAGTATTGATAAGCATCCAGCCAATGCTCTTACCCGGATAGGTGGTTTCGGTTAGATCACGCGTAGACTTCTCAAGTTTTTTCCTGTCGTAATTTTTCTCACAGATAGCCATCTGATCTTGTTTGTCAATAGTCAAATCAGTTGTGCCTACCACCTCACCATCAGCAGCACACCCACTAGTCACGCCAACCATCCCAACCACGGCCATAATTTTGATTATTATTCTTATCATCTTCATGATCGTATTCCTTCTATTCGAATACTTTTTAAAGCCACTGTGGGCTTTCCTAAGGTCTTTTAAGAGCTTCGCTACACAACTAGTCAGGCAGTCATCACACCTTTGTAAATCAATATAAATACTCTTCGTCAGATACACAAAAACCGGAGGTGTTAGATGATCAAAGACTACGAGAAGAGATTTACGCAACATTACGGGGATATGGACCCTTCACCAACTGATGTACACAGTGACGAACGGCTAGAGCGCCAGATTGCATGGCATAACACCATTCATGAATTTGAGCTTCTGCAACTTCAGATTCGATTTGAACAGGAAACGGACTTAATGAATGACCTCTTAAGGCGTTATCAAAAGCTGGTAGCTGAAGGTAAGGTAAAGGACGAACCTCTTTGATCATGGTCACAACCACCCGTTTCCCTCCCTTTAGGGAGGGTATACGGGACAATAACACCCACCATCCTCCCGCTATTTTTTATTATCAAATGCCGTGCAAGCCCCTGAATATGGCCAGCAAGCTCAGAGATCATCTTCAATAGGGAGGATGGGAGGATGTCTGACAACTACCACCAGATATTGGTAGCTGACTGAACTATAGCGGTAAACCAAAATCACCCAGATACAACGACAACTGCAAGTTGTGGTTGTTTCTGTCACTGGCGAGGGACGAGCCTGTGACAGGCTATGACTATGAGTTCGTTGAAGTATGTTGCACCCAGTGACAAGCACTGGCTGTCATCCACAAGTAATGCATTACTGCGTAACGCATAACTCTGTGTCTGAGTTCTGTGTTTGTTTTAGATATCTACTTCAACAACACATGACTTCCATTGCTCACTAAAATTTTTGCTGATTCATGTTTTCACCCTCCCATCCTCCCGTTAACTAAACAAACTCAGGTATATCAGTACTTACAACCAATATTTAATAGGGAGGGAAGTAGTCTGTTTACGGGAGGGTATAGGAAGTGACCTATGATCATCTTGAGCTTGCCGGCCATCTTGAAGTCACGCTGAGGCTGGTCTGACTATGGTTGTATTGAAAGTAGCCCAGACGATCATTATCAATCCGCTATGCACCCAATTAGGTGCACACGATTGCCATTCTGAAATTTAAGTTGGGCTATTTAAAGACTTCTGTACAACCGTCTGAGAAATCATCACGTAGCCGCTCACACGGCCTCAGAAAATGGTTGTAGTGACAACATGGTAGTCGGTAGTCATAACAGTAGACATTTTAATGCCTTGACGGATTGAGAAACCGTTATAAAGTACTGATTATTCGTATGGCTATGGTCATATTGGTGCTCAGAGAGGGCGTCAGCACCGACCCTCGGTACCAAGAGAGACTTGCCTTGCCAGCAGCATCAGTGCCGATTGCTTGGCAACGCTAGCCCTGCAAGATGTCCGTGTACTTCTCTCGATTCCTTAGCTTAGTCGCAGCAACTTAGCCGCAGCGCGTTTACGCGAGCAACGTATCAAAAGCCTCGAGCATTTCAGCGTAGCGCTGTTCCACATCTGCGCGGATGTGGCGTTGGGTTGGAATATAGAACAGGCCTTTGCGCAAACCTTGTAATGCGATCTCGGCGCAGGTCTCGGTAGTGATAATCCGCGCCCGCAGCAGTGCTTCCACTTCTCGGCTGAACTGCTGACGAATCTGCGGGTGGTCCGGGTCCTTGTCCAGTAGTTCGAATGCATTGGCGACACCTTCGGTCAGTACCGGGCCGGGAATCAGCAGGCTCACGGATACGGGGCTGCCCGCCAGGTCAGCGCGCAACCATTCGGCCAGACTCAGCATGGCGTGTTTCGATGCGGAGTAGAACGCGAAACCCAGGGCTTCGTTGCCGGCGGGCAGGCTCAGTGAATGTTCAGAACCCGTGAACATAACATGGCCTGGTTGGCCGGCATCCAACATGCGAGGAATGCACACCTGCGCGGTGACCAACGCGGATTCATAGTTGGTTGCCATGATGTCCTGGGATGCAGAGAGCGGGGCGCTCAACACGCGCTCGGCACCACCTCGGCCGGCGTTGCTGAATACCAGATCGAGTGATCCTTCGGTCTGGTAGATATCGTCGACCAGGGCTGCGACGGCCTCGGAATCTGTGGCATCGCAGACTGCCGCGCGAATGCTACCCAGTGATGACAGGGATATCGCGGTTGCCTGGCCAACGTCACGGTTGAGGTTGGTGATGACAACGTTGGCGCCCTCCTGCAGGCAGCGTGTTGCCAGGCCCTTGCCGATACCCCGGGCGCCGCCGGTGACGAGCACGGTTTTACCGGCCAGAGAATCAAAAGCGGTACGGGCTTTAATCGTCATTTTTACCTCCGAAAAAGATGTCGTCGAACTCATCGCGTGAGTTAACGCGGGGGAAGGGTTCCTCGGGTATGGGTTTATCCAGAAATTCGCACAGGGGTTGCCAGCCTTGCTTGACCTGGTAGACCAGCAGTCTGTCTGGGTCGATGGTGTCGATAACCGTTTGGGTATGTTGTTCGAAGATTTTGACGGCGTGTTCGGGGTCATCGATTTCCCCGCCGAAGGCGCCTTTAACCACCATCTCGCGGCCAAGGTTGGTATCGTCCGGTGCAGCTGCCATACGGGCGCGGATGACGCGCAGGGTGGTGGCCTGCATGCTGTTGTACCAGTCCAGCGGGTCCGGATGTTCAACAACACTTTGGCCTCAGGGTAGGCCTCGGCCAGTTGCGCGTAGAAGTGGCAGCAGGGCCAGTCAACGGTGGCATCAAACCCTTTCAGCATCTGGTCCCAGTCGGCATCGCCTTTTTCGGCCGCATCCAGCCAGCTTTGCACGGCCTCTGGCGAGCGAATCACCTCGATCATGTGATGGCAGCGATACCCAAGCTGTTCCAGCGCATGTTTCAGTGACAGGGTGCCCGTGCGCCCGAAGCCCGCACCAATCAGTGACAGGGCCATGGCTATTCTCCGAGTTTCACCAGTTGCGTGCCGAAGTTATCACCGGCCAGAACGCGCACCAGGGCATCGGGTGTCTGCTCGATACCGTTAAGCACGTCTTCACGATAGACAAGCTCGCCCTGATTAATCAGTTCACCCAGGCGCCTATAGGCTTCCTTGAATCGATGGGCGTAGCTGAAAATGTAAAAGCCCTGCATGGTCGCTTCTTTGTATACCAGATTGAAATAGTTGCGGGGGCCATACCAGTTGGCGTCACCTTCGTATTGCGAGGTTGCGCCGCACAGGACGACACGCGCACCCCGGGCAATATTGCCGAGGGCGATGTCGAGCGTCTCACCGCCAACGTTGTCGAAGTAGATATCGATGCCGTTAGGGCACAGGGCCTTGACCTGCGCTGCAACGTCTTCGGTTTTGTAGTTGATGGCGCCATCAATGCCCAGTTCGTCTGTCAGGTATCGGCACTTGGTATCGCTACCGGCGATACCTACCACCCGGCAACCGGAATGTTTCGCCAGTTGGCAGACAAGTGCACCCACGGTGCCGGCGGCGGCTGAAACCAGTATGACATCGCCAACCTTTGGCTGAGCCAGATCGTAAAGCCCGATATAGGCCGTTGCACCGCTGGCACCCATGACATGCAGATTGGCGCTAACGGGCTGTCCATGGCGCGGTTGTATTTTTTCCAGTGGGAAGGGCTGGGTGCCGTCGGTGATGGCGAATTCCTGCCAGCCCATGGCACCGGCAACCAGGTCGCCGGCTTCAAAATCAGGGTGCCGGGATTCGACCACAACTGCCTGGCCGCTACCACGCATCATGGTGCCAAGTTTAACGACGTTACCGGTGATGCCACCGGTACCCACCGCCATACGCAGGGGCGGCGAGATAATGAGAGAGGTCGTCTTGATCAGCACTTCACCTTCACCGGGTGCGGGTAGATCCTCGTAGACGAGTTCGAAGTTATCCGGGCTGAGATCGGCCTCCGGGTAGGATTTGACCAGCCATCTGGCGTTTTTTTGGTTCGACATACGATTGCTCCCTCTCATGCGTTATGGGTTCAGCTTACCGGAAACGGGTGGTGGCGGGTCAATGCCTGATGCGGTTCGCTTTTATCTGACCCAGGGTGCGTCACTTTCTCCGCAGTCACCCTGCCAGGGATCAACCGGTTTAAAAAACCCGCCCCGCCAGACTTCAAAGTGCAGATGCGGACCATCGCTGTTACCTGAACTTGCGATCAGGCCCAGCGGGTCGCCCGCTTCAACAGTTTGCCCCGGCGCCACGTTGACCGAACCTTGCTTAAGGTGCAGATAAGCGGTGAAGGTGTCTTCGTGTTCGAGTACGACATAGTTGCCTGAAAAGCACCAGAAGCAGGCAGATTCAGCATCAGTGCAGTATTGTCCCTGGGGCGTGCAGGTGGTGTAGCCAGCCGAAAAGTCTGGCCGAATCTGGCGTCTGGATGCGGGGCGGCACTGTGGGTGATCTGCCGGACATTGATCAAACATGCTGTCCTGCACGAAGATCACTGAACCTGCCGCTGCAGCGATGACGGATACACCGGCGGCAACGGCATCTTCTGTCGGCATCATGTCGGTGCCGGTGTGTCCTCGATCAGAGGCGATGCCGCAGGCAGCGTCATGACCGTCTCCGTCTACATCAGGATAGCTGACGCTGATCAGGCACTGTCGCTCACTACCGTCAGGGCAGCGCAGCGGCCATGAGAGTTCTGCTGTAGCGATTGGCGAGATCAACAGTGCCGTTAACAAACCGACTAACGTGATGGCGCCTCTCGGCAGGTGAATAGCGATGAAAAACCTGAAAAACAAAACACGCAAACTCTTACAGCCTGCGTTAAGTCTATTATCTCTCGCCTGCTCGTGCATGTTTGATGTTGTCGGGGCAATTTGGCGCTTAAGCCCTTTGGGATAAGGGCTCAGGTGTTAAAGTAGGTCAACAATGCCTTAGTTTGGTGAAGTGAGTTTGATCAAGTTGTTCAAAGGGTTAGGCCTGCTGCTGGTGATGCTGACGCTGGTCGTCGTGCTCGTTCTGGGTGGGATGCGTTTTCACGATGGCCCAATAGCCATCCTCGCGGGCGGTCCTTTCAAGACCGGTGAACTGGCCAGTCGGCCGCTGGATTGGGGCTTTTTGAAGGGCCGCTCAGAAATCGAATTCCAGACCCTGTCACCAGCCACTTCGCGTGTGGTCTGGCTCGCCGTGCTCGACGGCCGTCTGTTTATCGCCAGTGCTTATATGAACACCCACTACGGCAAAGTCTGGAAGCACTGGCCCGGCTATCTGCAAGCATCGGATGGCATAATCCTGCGGGTTGACGGCAAGCTCTACGAGCAGCGTGCACAGCGCCTGATGGCCCTCCCGGAACTGCCCCAGGTGATGGGCATTTACGAAGAGAAATACGGCTTAACGTTGCCCACGGGTAACTCGCCCGAAGCACTGAATGCGGCGCTGCAGCGGGGCGACTTCTGGTTGTTCGAGGTGCTGGACCGCTAAAACAAAGCCCATTGACCCAACACCCGCTATTTGGCGGGTGTTTTCTTACGATATTTTTCGAACCAGGCCAGGATGTTGTCGACCTTGGCGATGAGCTGTGAAGGCCGCGCATAAATTGAATGTGAGGATTCCGGTATTCGCACCAGCATGGTATCGATTTCCCGAAGCTTCAGCGCCTGGTAGTACTGTTCAGATTCAGCGATAGGTGTGCGAAAGTCCTGCTCACCCGTTAGCAACATCGTCGGGGTTGAAACGTTGCCCACCAGCGACAGGGGTGATCGTCGCCAGTATTCTTCGACGTCTTCCCAGGGTGGTGTATCAAACCAGTATTGGGTGGTAAACGCGGAGATATCAGCGTAAAGGGCTTCGCTGATCCAGTTGATCACGGGTTTGGTCGCGGCTGCAGCCCGGAACCGGTCGGTATTGCCAACAATCCAGGTGGTGAGTACGCCGCCACCGGAACCGCCGGTCACAAACAGTTCGTCTTCGTTGATGTAGCCGCGAGCGATCACAGCATCGACCCCTGTCATCAGGTCGTAGTAGTCATCGCCGGGATAGTTGCGACTAATCTTGTTCGCAAACTCGTCACCGTAGCTGGTTGAACCGCGCGGATTGGTGTAGAGCACCACATAGCCAGCGGCGGCGAACAGCTGAATCTCGGCGGAAAACTGCGGCCCGTAAGCCGTATGTGGACCGCCATGGATTTCGAGGATAAGTGGGTATTTCTTTTCGGGATCGAATTCAGGTGGGAATACCAGCCACCCTTCAATGTCGAGACCATCCGTAGATTGCCAGCGCAACTGTTCGATTGATGAGAGCTCGCGCTGACTTACAAGGTCAGTATTCAGATCGGTCAGTCGCAGGGGCGCTCGTTTACCCTTGGCATAGCCGACGTCAGCAGGACGATCAGTGGCCGCATAGTTGAAGGCATAGGCGCCGTTATCGGCAACGGAAAATGACCCTGACGTATAAGGTCTGCCAATGGCAACGCCCCCGACCTGATCAGTGAGCGGCGTGACCTTGCCATCGAGCTCAAGTTCGGCAATCACGGTTTTGCCGTAGTCGTTGTAGGAAACGATCAGTGTGTTTTTATCGCGCCACAGTACCTTGCTGAACGATCGATCAAGATTAGCTTCAATGGTTTGGGTTTCGCCGGATGCCAGGTCAATGATGTAGATAGCGGCTTGCCGGTACGCCATGCGATTATCCGGTAGCCCCTGAAAGGCAAGCATGCTGCCATCTGGTGAGAAAACCGGGTTGGATTCAACGCCGGGTCGCTCGGTTAACTGGGTCAGTTCACCGTCTGCCACGCTAACTGACCAGATCGTCGAGCCATCAAGTTGCAGCTCAAAGTTCTCTGAACGGTTTGCAGAAAAGGCGATGGTTTCACCATCCGGTGACCAGGACAGTCTGCCGCCATGGTGAAAATCGCCGCTGGTTAACTGGCGCGGTGTTCCCCCGGTGGCAGGGACAACAAAAATCTGGGTAAAGCCGTTCTTCAGATAGCCGGCACCGTCAGCCCGATAGCGGAGTCGGTCAATGACTTTTGCGGCCGGTGCCCATTTGGCACCTTTGGGTGCTTTCGGTGGCTTGGCGAGTGTTGGTGGGGCCTGCTCAACCAGACTGCTGAACGCAATCTGTTGCCCGTCAGGCGACCAGCTGATATCCGACGGTGCACTCGGCAATTGTGTCAGTAGTGCGGTTTGCCGGGTATCCAGCCAGATCACATGCAGTTCGGCGCCATGCATATCGGCGCGGGTAATAAACGCGATGCGATCACCGGAAGGTGACCATCGAGGACTGTTGTAGTTAGCGGTTCCGGAAAGCAAAGGGCGATGCTGGGTGCCGTCATTGTCGACCAGCCAGATGTTGCTGCGGACCCGGTCTTTCATGATGTCCATGCTGCGCCGGATGTAGGCGACCTGGTTGCCATCAGGAGAAATCTGCACATCAGCGGCAACTTCCAGCTCGAAGACATCCATGTTCTGCATGGGTTTTGAGGCGGCAGGCAGCGACCAGCAGGTCGCCAGAATTAACAGAAAGGCTGTGGTACCAGAGGTCCAGATTTTCATCGATAGTTACCGTGTGAGGAAGCGCGAAGATAAGCCAATGGCGCGCCGAAATCAAAGTAGGTTGGCAATTGCCTGACGCCGGGGTTATGTCTCGCTTGTCCGGCGCTTGTTTCAAGGCAGGAGATCGCAGAAAGTAACTGTCTTTAGTGACCGTATTCACCAGGTCACGGGCATGCAGCGAAACCGGGAAAACAGGATATGACAGAGAAGGTCCACAGGGAGAGCGGCGAGGAGCTGTCTATTGTTTTCGATGGTGACTTTTTGACGCCCGCAGCGAGTCGATTGCAAGCGGCTTTCTATCGTTCTCTTGCTCTTGAAACGCGCCTGCCTGACTGGGTGCGTGACATGGATGGGATGTCCGGACGCAAGTATCGAGACCTGATTAACCATCTGATCCATGCTGCACCATCACCGCGTTATCTGGAGGTAGGTTCCTGGGCAGGTTCCACGGCCTGTGCTGCCATGTTTGGCAATGCACTGGATATTGTCTGCATTGATAACTGGTCTCAGTTCGGTGGCCCGAAAGATCGATTCCTTGAATCTGTCGGGCGATGCCAGTCGGACCTGATCGATTTCAAGCTCGTTGAGCAGGACTTTCGCGAAGTTCAGTACGATCAACTTGGCAGCTTTGAGTTCTATCTTTTTGACGGCCCTCATCGTGAGCAGGACCAATACGACGGGATAGTCTGTGCAGTGCCGGCCCTGGCGGATGAGTTCTCGCTGGTTGTTGATGACTGGAACTGGGCACGGGTCAGACAGGGAACGCAAAGGGCGTTGGCAGATCTTGACCTGAAGGTGGTCGCCAAAATCGAGATACGGACAACCCAGGATGAGTCCTACCCTAGCCTCGACAAGCAGGCCAGTGATTGGCACAACGGCTACGCCCTGATGGTCTGTCGAAAGCCGGAGGCAGTCGTTTAGCGGGACAGGATATGGGTGAGCGGTGGAACGCGGCGCCCTGCCGGCGCCAGGATGGTGAGTTCATGACTGCCGCGCTCCAAAGTTTGCTCGTCAGCACTCGATTGAATCAGCAGGCACTTCCTCTCGGGAAAGGTTTGCTCGGTCGGTTCGATCGCAATGCCGTTGAGTGCATATCGCCACGACGCATCTCTGAGTTGTTCTCCGCAATCTTTTGCCTGACAGCAGACGGCCACCAGACCTGTGCGCATGGCTGGAAGCTGAAAGCGAATAGCGTTGTTACCGTCATCCGAAGGGACGAGACCGCCGCACTGGTAGTCGAATTCGCACCTTTTCAGATTGAGAGATTGTTCCGGATAGGGCTCGGAGCCTCCCAGACGTTGAATAGACCAGTGACTGTCTTTGCCCTCCAACGTTTTGATGGTTGATTCACCAAAAGTGGGGTGGCTGAATGTCAGGCATGCCGGGAGCGCGTCGGATTGGCACCAGACGTCATTGCAGTGCGCGATCTCCGGTAAATCTGAGGCAGACAGTGACGGTCGTTCTTTTGGCCACACCGCGTAAGGGTTGTTTGTTGCTCTTATTTTATTGATCGCGATCAGCAGTGCTTCAGTGTAGCTATAGGCAAGGGTGTCCGCGGTGGTCTGAAACAAGAGAGGGCCAGGGTGCCAGTTTCGAAACACAACACCCAGAGAGTCACGCCTAGCATCAGAAGTGTCGGCGGCCATGCCGGCGCGGGTAGTGTTGTGCAGGCCGTCTCCAACCTCTCCCCAGACTTTGCCGGGCCACCCTTGTGCGGCGATACCACGGGTCATGCATAGTCGACCGGCGCCATAACTCGCGTACTGACGCATCATGGCATGCTCCGCTTCGGTCGCCTTGGTACAAGCGTTAGCAGAGAGAATCTGCGGGATGGGTGCGCCGGGTTGCAGTAATGACCAGCGCAGGAATCGTTCGTGCGTTTGTGCTCTCAGTGTCGGGTTGGTATCGAAGTAAGTCCAGGAATAGTGCAGGACGTCCGGCGCCGGACCCGCCAGGGTTGGCATACACCAGATCTGGTTTCTGGAGGTGTCGCCGCAGCGGCCGTCCAATGAGGAGTTGCGGATTTCCAGCGTTACGTTAGCCTGATTGAGCAGGGGCCCCAAAAGGTTCTCAAGCTGATTGGGGTAATTGTCGGCCTGACAGTTGCCGACCCCCCGGGTAACTGAGCTGCCCATCGTCGCAACGACAAAGTTATCCTGCCACACCAGCGCCCTCGCGAATTTGTTGGCCAGTCTGTCCAATTCAGGGGGCTTTGCGCTCAACCAACTCTGTGTCATCACCTCATCGCCGTTGTAGTACCGGGTCAGCATTTCCCGTTGTGCCTCTATTGCCCGTTCGAGCGATCGAAAATTATCTGCTGATGGTTGCCTGCTCATGCAACCAGTCAGGCTGATCAGGATAGCGACGATGGCGAGCAGTCTGATGTTTAGGGTCACGATGGCGAATCTACTTCCGGATTTCTGTTAATCTTGAGCGGTTAGTCTTCGTTTCTGGCTTTGCATCTTCCATCAATGAAACTCGTCATACTAGTCCAGTCCTCTAATGACCCGCGTTATGGTCCTTGCGCCCAGACTGTCGCGGCAACCTGGGCTGCCCAACAGGTGGGCAATGTGACCACCTATCTGTATTTTGGACGTCGCGATGACATGCTTGCTCCGCCGGTTGATGGTGCCTATCGAGATGACAATCTATTGGTCTGCGATGCCCCTGATGTGCATTTCAATCAGAATGGTCAATGGGTCGAGGTCCGTACGCAGAAGTTCATCAGGGCATTGGAATGGGTATTAGCCAATGATGACAGCGCAGACTTTATCTACCGGTGTAACTGTACCTGCTATATCGATCAGGCAGCACTCTACGATTTTGCGATCAGGCAATCTGCGACCGGGCTCTATAGCGGTCCGATGTGTATCCATCATGACGGCACACATCTGGCTTCGGGCTGTGACCTGTTGCTGTCACGTGACGTTGCCCAATATCTTGTAGATCATCAGGATCAGCTCGACCCGGCACTGATCGACGATGTCGCCTTCGGGCGTCTGCTGGCCCATGATCGTCAGCCACCGCTTGAAATTGCGAATCGAGGCATGACGATTTATCGAACGACGCCCATTAATGATCTGAAGCGATTACCGGGCGTGTTTCACTATAAGTTTTCAACGGAGAGTATGGACGCGCTGATTCATTTTCATCATTTGGCGTTTAGCGAACTGTAGCGAGGTGCGCTGGCGTAGAGTTCGTAGTCTGCTTCGTAGATGCTTCTGATAGCCGCCCGCAAGGCGGGCGTCAGGTTATCGGGATGAAAAACGTAACGATCATAGTCGTAGACTTCCGCACGTTCTTTTCTGGATCGTCGTTTAGGCAGTGGTTGCGCCGAATGGTAGCCAATGACCTCGGCGATGGGTTGTAAGTCTTCTTCCAGGGATTCCAGCCGAAGCAGTGCGTTGACGTCAATGCCGTTCAGAAAAGCCTGCTGCTCGCGGATATGGTTGTCGAAGAGGTTATGCCGTATCTCGGCAATGAACGCTTCGAGTCTCCTTAAATCATCCGGTAGCTGCCAGAAGTCGAAAGCAGGATAGTCCGCGGGTGACGCTGCCTGCCGCATCGATATCTCCTGATAGCCTGACAAAACCCGACTGCCAGGATCTCTAACCACCGCGAAGCTGAAAAAAGTTTTCCGCTGGACTTCAGCTATCTGGCTGAAGGGTTTGTTGACACCACCATAGTGGTCGGCAGTGAACTCGGTTCTCAGCGTAGACGAGCCGTTTTTTGCAATACCGACGTAGATGAACTGTTGACGTTCCGAAACAACACATAATGGATCAACGGTGGTCATCAGAGGTTTCCAAAGAATAAATAAAAGCCAGCGTTGTACCAGATATGCAGCAGCATCCCAGGCAGCGTGCTGCCGGTTCTGTCTCTGAAAAAGCCAAACACCAGCGAGGGGGCGATGATCGCCAGCGACCACATCCAGGGGTGGTAGAGCAGGTGTAGTGAAACAAAGGCCAGGGAGACGAGGAGATTAGCGCCTGAAAAACCTATCCAGCTTCTTGCCAGAGGCTCAAATTTGAGCGCGGCGCCCTGCAGCAGGCCCCGGAAGGTCAGCTCTTCCAAAACAGGATAAACGAACACAACCAGCGTGAATTTGGTCAGGAATGTCTGATTGAGTGCCTGTGGGTAACCGGCCGGGACAAAAGCCGCGAGTGCAATCCAGATCGCGGGACCAGCCAGGGCTGCAGCAATGAGCTGCAGCCTCAGTTGATCAGACAGCCTGGTTTTTTCTTCTGCGAACCAGATAGACAACCGCGCCAAGTAGCATCAAATAGAATGTTGGGTCGATGCCTTGCGGCGTGCCCACAGAGCAACCACCGCCGCCTGAACTTGTTCGAGTGGGTGGCGGTTCCACCGGCTCTGCTGCTGCGACAATATTCAGTTCTGCGGTTGCCTCGCTGGCATTACCTGATGCATCGGCACAGGTGAAGGTGACAAGGTTGGTGCCTACAACGAAGGCACCGGGCGCATCGCTACTGATATCTGTGATGACCCCATCGATATCGTCTGTACAGCTGGCACCGGCAAAGAAGTCGCTGAAGGCCGGGTCTGAAGATAGCAGAGACGCCGGCTCATCGAGCGTGACGTCGCTGGCGACCAGCACGGGTGCTGTGGCATCCGTGAGGAAACCAACGAATCCTGGGTCTTCGACCACACCGTTTGCCTGGCCATCGTTATCGTTCGGTCCGCCATCCTGTATCCGCAGGAGTACACAGTAGTCACCGGTGTTGAGTCCGGAGACATAGCTGGTATCGCCTGGATAGGGGCACAGTCCGGGTTCACCCGGTGCAGACAGGATCTCATTGTTCGCGTCCTCAACAAAATCACTCCAGCCCAGATCGGTAAAGTATTTCTGATACCGCGCACCTGCGGGGATGCCGCTGGACAGCGGCAGAACCACACCTACTGTCGCGCCTGAACGCGGCAGGCCGGAGACACGGAAATCAAATACATCCGAGACAACGTTCAGTTCAGTGTTTGTGTTCTGCCCACTATTGCCGCCAGCGCCACCAAAGTTGGCGACGTCGTCTTCGCTGATTGACGCATCCTCAGCACCGGCAGACAGTGCCGTTCGACCGAGGCTGATTTGCAGACCCAGTTCGGTTTCCAGCAGGAAGCCGTTGCTGATGTCTGCGTCTGTCTGTAGCAGATTGCGAGCATTGGCTGCGTCAAGATAATCGGCGATGCCGTCGCCGTCTGCATCGCCGAGGCCTTCATTAGCATCGGAAATGCCATCGCCATCGGAATCGAGTGCGTCAGAGAGAACGGGTGTGGTTCCAGCGACGCGAAGCACAATCGATTGTGTGGTGGACAGTGGTGAGGCTGTATCGTCCATCGCAGTGAGTGTCGCTGTGAAAACAGTGCCAGTTGTGGCGGACGCAGGATCAAGCACAAGTTCGGCACTGCTGGTGCCACCGACAATCGGCAGGGTTGTGGCTGAGGCACTCCAATCGTAGATCACGACATCACCGTTGGGATCAGTGGCATTGGCTGCAACAGTCACTGGACCACCATCGGTGTAGACCGAATTGGATGCCACACTGTTCTGCGTTGCAGAAAGCGCGAGCGCTGGGGCAAGGTTATCTTCCGAGAGATCGATAGACACCTGGCTGGGTGTGCCGATTTCTGCATTGCTCGCGTCAGTGATCGTGAGCGTCAGCGTTTCGGTGCCCTCGGTCTCCGTGTCCGCAAGAATATCGAAGTCGATACTGACCGAGTCGCCAGCGTCGATGGTAGCTGTGCCAGTTGCGCCGCTGACATCATCAGCGGATGCGGTGCCGCTCAGCGTATAGGTCAACACGACCGGATAGGCCGGCGCGGTGCCGTTCAGCAGAAATTCGACTGCGATACTTTCACCTTCCGCTGCCAGCGTCTTACTGGAGACAGTGGCAACGGGAAGTACATTCACTGTGAGTGATTCAACGGTTGAGTTGAGCTGGTCATCCGTTGCCGTAATGGTCACATCGTAACTGCCTGGTGCGAAGGGTCCGAGCGGGGTGACAGTGACTTCGGGTTCCGTATCCAGATTGTCAGTGACGGTTAAACCCAGGTTGACCGGCGTCAGTCTGCCCGTTGAGGCGACTTCGATCAGTGAAGCGACTGTGATGACGGGTGCCTCAAGATCTTCTTCAAGTCCGGTGCCCTGCGTGAATTCATCCAGGTTGGAAACGCCGTCACCATCCAGATCAGCTAGTGCATCATCTGGATTTCTGGGGTCGAGGCCATTGCCGATTTCAACCTTGTCAGGGAGGCCGTCGCCGTCATCGTCGGTATCTGCATTATCGCCAATGCCATCACCATCCAAGTCAGCCGTTTCATCCGGGTCTTCCGGGAAGGCGTCCAGATCGTTCAGGACGCCATCGCCGTCGATATCTTTAGGACCATTAGGGTCCGTGCCAACAACAACCTCACTCACGTCCTGGCTGCCGTCCAGGTCGGTATCCTGTTCAAAATTGCGAACGTAGTAGTGTTGTCGGGGTAAAATTGTAGGTGTGTTGTCGCCGGCGGGGTCGGCGAACTGCGCTTCCAGCACGTAAACACGATTATCGTCAACCGTCAGCGTTGTGATGGTTCTTTGCAGCGCAATGGTACAGCCTGCGGCTGCAAGCTCACATTGTGCAAACAGTCCCGTATCGTCTTGTCTCGCGGTCAGAATGTAGTCGTTGCCAGACTTGCTCCAGTACCAGGGCTCTGAGTTTTCATAATAGATGCGATTGGCTGTGCCATCGGTATTGAGAATCCAGCCGGAAACAAGTTCAGTTCGAATGGTGCCTTCACTGGAGTATCTTGATGGATCTGTCTGGGCATAGCTGCTGAGCAGGAAGGTACCCTCAAAATCTGAGGTCTCGGTGATTTCAACCGGATTCAGGAAACCGTAGCGCGTTGCGATTTCTGATTGATCGTTCAGTTCAGCGAAGACAACGTTATCAGCGAAGGCACTTTTCTGGATAGTAACCACGGCGCCATCGGCGTAGGTGATCGTGAGCACGTTGTTGGCAACCGCCCAGGTGAAGGTGGCGCCTGTTCCGGCCAGCGTGCCGGTGCCATCAGCGTTAAAAGTCGCGACGCCGTCTACCAGGCCACCGGGTAGCAGGTTACCGTTGGGTGCAACGCCGAAAGGTCCTGCGATCTGGCCGTCGAATTCAGCGGCGGTCAGCGTGGTGTCAGTAACCAGGTCGATATCTCGGAAGCTGACAAGCACCAGTTGATCGAGTGAAGTTGGGCTGGCGTTTGAACTGCCGGTGAGTTGCAGGCGAAGATCTTCGTCTGTAATCGTGAAACTGACGCTCTCGTTAGAAAAGAAATCACCGTTATCTACGGTTCCGCTGGCAAGAAACATTTGTGCCTGGATACGTTGCGCGGATACGGCAACCTGCAGGTTACCGTTCGTTGCAATGTAAGCATCTGCAAGATCTGCATCCGCAATGCCCATCAGCTTAAGCAGGCCAACGGAAAGTTTGGTGAAGCCTGCATCGCTGGTTGGCTGATCGAACACAATACGGATTCTGTCGCTGAAGGCCGCCCAGGAAAAAGGCTGTTCCTGATAGGGGTCGGTTAGTGTACCGGTGCCGTCACTGTTGAAGTTATAGGTGACGCCGTTAACAAAGCGGGTGACGAAGCCGGGGTCAGACAATTGGCCGGGCACGATTGACACGTATCGGCCGGGGACAGCAGCGCTGTCGATATTGAGTGGAATGCCAATCTCGGCATTACGATCGTCAAGGTCGCTGCTACTGTCGATGCCATCACCGTCAACATCTGCTGCGAGTGCATGGCAACCCAGTGAGAGCATGCAGAGTGTCAGGAAAGTCTGCAGAGGACGCCGTTGTCTTATCTTTGCGATGTTCAAGGGGCTAGTCCTCGTCAGATTGTGTGAATATGTTCAGCTGATCCTTTTTCTTAAGATCTCTGGTCTGTTCTCTTAAGTTGGTAAGAACCTCATCATTGGTTTCATCAACGCCCGCCGGGTTGACGTCTATCGTTTCTTCAATAGGCACATCTTCGCCTGGCGCTGGTGGAGTGGTCAGCGAGATGGTCGGTGATGCGGTGACCGCTGGTGTGGGTTCTGGTGTCGGTGCTGCAGTCACAGCAGCTGTCGGCGGTGCAGTTGGCGCTACGGCGATAGTTGGTGCCACTGTCGTCACGGATGTCGGTGCGCCCGTGGTGGGTGCGATGGTCGTCGGTGAAGCGGTGGGCGATCCCGTTGGCGAGGCCGTTGGTATGGCAGTTGGTGCGCCCGTTGTCGGTGCAGCTGTCGTCGGTGCAACGGTTGTTGGTGATGCCGTGGGCGACGTTGTTGGCACAGATGTTGTTGGAGAAGCCGTGGGCGACGTTGTCGGAACGGATGTCGTTGGTGATGCCGTCGGTGACGTAGTTGGTGCTGATGTTGTTGGTGAAGCCGTTGGTGAAGTAGTTGGTGATGTAGTTGGTGATGTAGTTGGTGATGTAGTTGGTGCTGATGTTGTTGGTGAAGCCGTTGGCGACGTCGTTGGTGCTGATGTTGTTGGCGAAGCCGTTGGCGACGTAGTTGGTGCTGATGTTGTTGGCGAAGCCGTTGGCGACGTCGTTGGTGCTGATGTTGTTGGCGAAGCCGTTGGCGACGTCGTTGGTGCTGATGTTGTTGGCGAAGCCGTCGGCGACGTAGTTGGTGCTGATGTTGTTGGCGAAGCCGTCGGCGATGTTGTTGGAGAAGCCGTCGGCGATGTTGTTGGAGAAGTCGTTGGCGATATTGTTGGCACGGAAGTCGTTGGCGAAGCTGTCGGTGCTGTCGTCGGAGCGCTGGGTGCACTTGTCGGAGAAACGGTTGGAACGCCAGGCGCGCTGGGTGATGTTGTCGGTGCGGCCATGGCTTGCGGCGCAAACAACGCAACCGGTGGAATCCACATGGCGGGAAACTTGACTGACCCGCCCACGGCACCACTGGAGATCAGAATCTTCTTTAAAGCACTCCGTCTCGCTTCGCCGCGTGAGGTCAGGCCTGGTTTGCCTTTGTTTTCTTCAGGGTTATTTCCGGTGTTTTCTTCGTCCAACGTGCAAGCCCTTATCGATACGATCTGATGAGTGGATTGTTCTTAATTTACGCCAATGCGCGAGTTTCTGGGCCAATGGCCCGGCGGATGCATGCAGTTGACCTGTTCGCTGGTCACCAAAGCCACTCAGTCCTTGGATGTTTTACCGGAGGACGGCAAAACAAGTGGCTCTTCTTCCGCGTTTTCAGTTGCTGGGTTTGAGGAAGGCTTTAGACCAACTGCGGACTTTAGAGACGTAAATGCCTCACCAAAATCCCATCCCGCCTTGCGCAAACGAGCGGTTCCAAAAAGTAGTACTACGATCAGCAGGAGAATCAAAATCTCCCACAACCCAAAGCCGCCCATGTCATACCTCTCTCAGCCGGGCAACTGTAATCCTGATCGGCTCAAATAGCAATCCCGAAAACGGGCTCAGGCGAAGTCCTCTGCGGCCTTCAGGCATTCACCCGACTCGATGACAGAGCCCCGTGTACCTGCTTCGATACCGCCATGTTCGGCTGTCTGGAAGCACACCGGGCGTCGCGTCGCCAGGACCCTGTGCTCAGGCTGAAGCAGCGCATAGGCCATATCACCGGGAATGGTGAAATCGTGGTCAAAAAGCGCGTGTGAACCGGCGGCCAATGTGGCTTCGTGAAATCGATCGCTGACATAGATGATGGCGTGACGTGCCAGCATGTTGAGAACGCGAATGTACGCCGAATCAACTTCGAGAAATTTCACATTGCCCGGCTTGCCCCACCTAAGTCCGTACTGGTCAGGTTTATCTGCCAGTCCAAAGTCTGAGTGCCCAAGATAGAGTGCATCCGTGTCTTCCGGCACCTCGAATGTGGTTTTCATCCGGTCAGGCAGGAACTGGCAATCGTCTTCCAGCACCAGAAAGGGCGGCTTGAGTCCTGACTGACTGATCGCTTTCAGGTGAGAGAGCGCACAGCCAAGTGATTTCGGTTCGCAGCGGATACCTGCGACAAAATGATGTTCAAGCCCCATCGCATCCAGTTGATCAGCCATGAACGCGCGTTTTTTTTTGTCCTCTTTCATATTTAGAACGAGCACAGGCATTTTCTGCAGATCAAGGTGCAAAGGTGATGGTCACTGTTTCAGATTGAGGCGCGTTACAATACACTGCTCGTTCTTCGTTTTGCCAGAATTAACCGCTAGCCATGCTACCAGAACACGATCCAGGTGCCTTTTTCCCGCATCAACGTCATCTTCCGATCGATGAATCAGAACAGCTGTATCTGCCACGTTCCATCCGGGAACCGATAGAAAAGGTAGAGCTCTACTGGATCGAGCAGTTTTTATCCCCGGAAGAATGCGCGGCCCTGCTGCCGATCATCGATGCCCATGGCGAGCGCTCAACGACCACTGAGGGGGACGAAGTACGGACGAACGAACTGAGAACCAGTGATTCGGCGAACCTTGGAGAACTGGGTGATCCGCTGGTTGCAGATATCGATGAGCGGATTTGTCGCTACATGGGTATCCATTGGAGCCATGGAGAAGGGCTTCAGGCTCAGTCCTACGAGGTGGGTGAAGAGTTCAAGCAGCATTTCGACTTTAACAGCGAGACATCAAAGCTGGTAGAAGATATCGGACAACGTACCTGGACGTTTATGATCTTTCTGAACGAGGTGGAACAAGGCGGTGAAACCGAGTTCCCAAGATTGGGCATTCAATATACGCCCAGGCAGGGTAGCGCCATCGTCTGGCGCAACCTGGATCTGGCAGGCAGTCCTAACCCGTTCACGTTGCATGCAGGTAAACCGGTTCTGAAAGGGCGGAAGGCGATTATCACGAAATGGTTCCGACAAAAAAGCGCCGACGCCACGCAGAAAACCCGCTTCACCAAGTGTGCCGGCGAATACCTGCCGGCATACTCTGGCAATGACATGCAGAAAGTGCTCATCCCGCCGCAGTTGCTGCAGGAAATCCGAGATTTTAAAGATGGGCATCTGGCCCAGGCACAAAAAGAAATAGGGACGGACGACTTCATCAAGAGTCAATCCGGCGTTGCCAGCGAACTTATTGATCTGCCCCTGCCACTTCGGGAACGGCTTCATACGCTGCTCAAACCGATTCTGGAAAGTTGGGTTCAACTGCCATTGACGCCCTCTCTGGTCTACGGGGTGCGCCGTTATTACCGCGGCGCCCTGCTTGAGTCTCATATCGATACCTACAATACCCATCGAATCAGTGCGACGCTCAATATCGATCAACAGGTTGATGAGCCCTGGCCGCTCTATGTGAGAGATACCTTTTACCGACAGCATGCGGTGTACCTGGAGCCAGGTGAAATGCTGCTTTACGAAGGCGCGAGACTTGAGCATGGCAGGCCGCTGCCGCTGCAAGGTGATTTCTATGATTCTGTGTTCGTGCACTACTACCCCTAGGGCATGCATCCGTTGTTGAATAAATTGTTCTCTGTTGGCCTGGCGTTGTTTCATGCCTGATTACGTTGTCTATAGCACAAGCAATACGCCCTATCAGGCCTGGCAGTGTGAGCTCCTGAACGAAAGTTATCGACGCTCTGGCCAGACAGGCAAACTGATCTGTTTGTGCTCCGAAGGGGAGAATGGAAGTTTGCCACCGATGCAGTCATCGATTGCAGAAGTGGTGCAGCTACCGAGCTACATGAGGAATGCGGATAGCGGCGACTTCTGGGGGATAGCGAACAAGATCGAGTCCTTACGCACCTGGATCGCTGACGAATCAATCGAGGGCTCTATTTTGTTTCTCGACCCCGATATGGTTTTCATTGAGCCTATTGATGTGGATGTCGTTCCGGGTCAGGTAATCGCACAGCGATGGATAGACGGCCACGTTGAGCACGAGATGTTCAAACTTTACGGTGACCGTTGTCGCGATGCGCTTACCGACGACAGTATTTTTATGTATCCCTACGTAATGCACAGTTCGGACGTGCGGGCAACGATTGAGCGATATTGTGAACTGTCTTACCAGATCCGCGCCGAGCAAAAAAAGTGGGAATCAGATATGTACGGCCTGGTGCTGTCTGCCGTTGAGGCGGGACTTGATATCCAGAGTCGGGAAACCCTTGGGGTTTGCAATAACTGGGATGTGTTGAACGATAAACCTGCCTCAATAGTGCACTACCCGAACCCGTTTCTCGATGAGGACGGTAACAAGATTTTTTTCAAGCAGGATTTCACGGCTAACACGCTGACGAAACCGTGGCAGGGTGTGCCAAAGCCTGAACTCGCAACAAACTGGGTTGAAAATCGAATGCTCCGCCTGCTGCGGTCAGTCGTTAATCAACAGATACTGGATAGTGATGCGACGGATTATCTTTATTGGCGGCGTGTTCAATCATCCGGGGACGCCCTTGGCAGTTACCAGGCTCAGTCAGACAAGTTCGTCGTGTTCGACCAGTACCCGGGTGGTTTTAACAATATTCGCATGTCACTTGAACTCGCCGCTGTGGCGGCTTTTCTGTTGAATCGGGTGTTGGTATTGCCCCCCAGAACCGATTTTTATCTGCTCGAGGGTGAGTGTGGCTTTGAAGATTTTTTCGACCTGACAGATCTAGGTATTGAGACCATTAGTTTCCCGGACTACTGCGATGAAATAGGTGTGGTCCAGTCTGCGTCATTGCCGGATACCTGGGCTGCAATCCGCGCCACGGAAGACAAGGTGCTGACAGTTGATGATGACCTCGTGGCAAACCTCCTGTGCCTGGATGATTCACAACGCTTCGAGGCAGGCTACGAGGACTATGCCGCGGGAAGAAACAGCATCGCGCTGGATCCGGTGCAATTGCAGTCTCATTCGATTTTCTTTCCCAAGAATCTGCTGGGTAACTTCTACCTGACGATTTATCTTGGTGACCGGCTGAAGGAAGTCTGTCGGTATGTAGCGGCACATATTCACTACCATGAATCGATGTTCCGGACCGGTTATGAGCTTGTCGATCATCTCGGCGATGGCAACTACGCGGCGATGCACATCCGGCGGAACGATTTTCAATACAAACATCTGTTTATCGATGGTGAAACGATACTCAACAATATTGCGCCGCTGCTGATTGACGGCGAGGTTTTGTACATTGCGACGGATGCAGACGACACGGCATTTCTTGCCCCGCTCAAAGCCCGATATCGCGTCGTTTTTTACAGCGATCTCGCGCATCTCGTCGACCCCGGGCTGGACCCGAATCATATCCCCTGTCTTGAGCAACTGATCTGCACCAGAGCGAGAACATTTATCGGCAATCCGCTCTCAACGTTGTCCAGTTATATCTATCGGCTGCGTGGCTACATGTGCGATGTGCTGGATAACAACTATTACGACAACACCAGTCAGAATCTGCTGCCACTATTCAGTGAACAGCACCCGTCAACGCCGTCATGGCTTGTGGGCTGGCAGTCGACCTGGACACGGGAATATGCGGAGGTCTGGAGTTACACGAACGATCAGATTTTTGTGTCTGTTGCGGCCTACCGAGATCCGGATGTTGCGAACACCATCCGGAGTTTGTTTGAGCGCGCAAAAAATCCTGAGCGGGTTGTGGTTGGCGTATGTCTGCAGGAGACACCAGAAGCGATCAAAGCTTTTGAGTTTAATAATCATCCACAGGTTCGTGTGTTGGCGATACCTTATACAGAGGCCGAAGGTGCTGGCCCTGCCAGGGCGGCCATTCAGACGCAGCTGTTTAACAACGAGAAGTATTACCTGCAGGTAGACTCGCATTCGAGATTTGCACCGGACTGGGATGATTACCTTCGACGTGCGCTGGACAGCTGCAAATCAGCTAAACCATTGCTGAGCACCTATCCAAACCCGTTCGAGCAGGACGACGATCGCGATAGCTATCTCGATAACATGGTATCCAACGGTATTTCGCTGCAGAGAATTGATGCAGATGGTTACCTCCACGTGCGGGGGACGTTTAATGTGGCGGGCAAGGCACCGATCGCCGGGTTCTGGATTGGCGCGGGATTTGTTTTTACCTATGGCCGCTGGGTTAGTGAAGTACCCTATGACGCCAATCTTTACTTCAAAGGTGAAGAAGACAGCCTGACGATTCGATCCTTTACCCATGGCTGGGATTTCTTTGTGCCACCGCAGAATATGGTTTTTCACGATTACAACGACAACCGTATTCAGAGCGAGACCAAGGTGCGGCCGCTGCATTGGGAGGACCATCCGGGTACCCCCAGTGGTTATGAGTTGTTACCCAAATTGCATCGCGGCGAGGGCGTCGGTAGCAAGCGGACGATCAAGGAGTTTGAGCATCAGTTTGGCGTCAATTTTCAGACCGGCGAAATTAAGCAGTGGGCGCAGGAAGGAAGACGTGTCAATTTCCATGATGCCGGACATCGTGAAACCTGCATTGAGGTTGATCTTAAGACGGATGACATCACGCCCGGTGTTCACGAGGTCTGGATATTCTGTTTGTTTAACGATCAGGGCGATGAAGTCTTTCGGAAAGATATCGTTGACCCGAACGTCCTGAGCGGCGCTGAATCGTCGATTCCCGTCTATCTGATACCTGAACTGCTCGAAGACAATCTCGTTCGCGCCCTGATCTGGCCGATGTTTGCGCCCGGTGAGTTTGATCAGCGTTATGAGTACGAGATCGAGGTTGACCGTTTGGCGAACTCGATAACCCCGATGACACGTCAGATGCTGGTTGTGGAAAGACCCGACCCCTCAAAAGACTATGCTTTTGTGGTGGTCGCATTCCTGAACGATGCCAACGAGGAAATCTATCGAGAAGTCTTTCCTGAACCGTTTGATCGGCATGACAGTTTTGCGTTTCGCCAACCAGCGGCGGCTACGGGCGCGACAATCGGCAAGATTATGGGGGTGGTCAGGGCCGGACAGATATCGGCCCCGCGTTATCAGAGCCTGAGTTCCGAGGGTTCTATGTAAAGGCGATAGCAGCGATCGAAGGATGATTCCAGCTGTAAGAAGCGCTCAAAATTGTCCTCGATGGCAGGCATCATCGCATCATACAAATCCCGGGTCAGCGTGCTTAGATCAAACTGATCATCCAGCGTGATAATCCCATCAGCATTGTAAACCTCGGAGATGTCGCTGCTACCCCAATAAATGGGCACGGTCCCTGTTGCCATGCAGTCCGTTATCTTTTCCGAGTAGTACAAAGAGATCTTGCTGTTCTCCATGGTGATACTGAACATGTAGGGTTCAAGACCCGCGTATTTTGTCTCCAGTTTAGGGCTGCCGAAAGGTCCGCCAAAAAGGTCAACCTGATGTTGATAGCGTGCGGCGACCTGGTGACGAAGGACGTGTTCAGGGACCATTTTTTTAGGTGACACAAACATCGAGCAGAGTTTGTCTTTCGGATGAATCCTGGGGGATCGAATCCAACTGCCATTGGCAACGGCGGGATGATACTGAAACTTTTCATGTAGCCCTGCCAGCGAGCGATCGGCGCATAGAAAAACGTCAAAAGTGTTCGCGATTTTTTCTACATGGTCGCGCACAAAATCGTTGATACCGAACTTGCCTGCGATCGCAGGCGATTCGGTGATCCAGGCTATTTTTCGCCCGGGAACCTCGTCAGGGAATCGGGTCTGTCGTTGTAATGCGCTGTTGGCATAGATGTGCACACCGGAATCCGCGTCCTCAATGTCCGGCGTCAGCTGAAAGTCAGTCGGGTCGGGAATGCTGTTTTCGGGTTTGTTCGGTGTAAAAGTGATCCCTTTGATGTAAACCTTGGGTAGCTTTCCAGGGTCCCCTACCTTGCGCCGCTTGGGCAAGGCAGGAGAGGCCGGTTTTTTCTGACTGATCGGGCGCGCTCTTGGCACTTTGTCGGTCTTCTGCCAGGGGCTGACAGTGACGTTGGCATTCTTGCTGAGCTTGGGATTCTGAATGCACCACTGCGCTTCTGGTGCCAGCACCAGAAACCGCGATTGCAGTTGCGCGTAACCGACATCGCCGGGGAAGCAGTCTTCCTGATTGGTGAGCGCTTCCATAGAGGCTTGCACGCAGGCTTGTCTGAAGTCCTCGGTCAGATACAAAATGGCATGACGCGACAACATACTTTTGATCTGTTTGAAGCCCGCACTAAAAGGCTGGAACTCAGCAGCATCTGCTTTACCCCAGCTCAATGCGTCGGAGGTGGCGGTGCCGAACTGCGATACGCCCAGGTAAACAGCGTCGGCAGCAGCAGGTACTGAAAACCGGGTCTCAAAGTCTTCGGTGAACAGCACATCATCCTCGAGTACAAGAAAAGGTGTTGCTAGCTGCTCGTGTCGGATTGCCTTCAGATGTGAAATTGCCTGACCGATAAATCCGGGTTCTGCTGTCATGGCTGGCACAAATTCTGCCTGGATGCCAAGGCTGTTCAGCTGTGTTTCCATAAACTGTCGTCGGCGTGTGTCGTCGGGCTTGTTGATGACAAAAACGGATAGCTCGCGAAGGTCCAGAGTGAGGGTAGCTTTTCTATCCTGTGATCTCGTAAAACGAACTTCAGGTTCTATGTGGCAGCTGTCGTAGGTCCCTAACCTGACTGCATCGATATCCAGCACCTCTCCGTCCAGAAGCTTCTGGTTGAGAGATTCAACGCTGACATTACCTGCCGGGTTCTTAAAGAGGTCCTGGACGCGATTGATTGCCAGGTTAACCAGCGACGGTTCCTCGTCGGCTACCAGATACTTCTGGGGTAGCGGAGCCCCCGACAGGCTGGCCTCCACCTGTGGTGCATGTAAAAAGGGTCGTGTTGGCAGCAGGGGTTTCAAGTCGGCCGCACGGTAAATATTGCCGTCTACTGACATAGGATAGTTCCAGTAACCAGCGTGGCCTGTTCGCCATTCCCATTTACCGTCGTTAGAAAGATCAGGGGGTACCGTCGTCATCTGTCGCGGGTGACACCAGGTGACATTTGCACCCAATCTCAGGCTGATGCACATTACTTCCGGGTCATTAACCAGCATGGCTATCGTTGGTGACTGGCCGACTGCCCGGGTGAAAACGATGTCATCGACAAGAAACATCATGTGTTCTTCGGTTGGCACCCGTTCAACCCACAAGAGTAGATCATCACGAAAGACCTGTTCTTCGAGCCACTCGATCTCAGGATATTCATCAATAAGCTTTTTGTATCCTTTTTTGGCCAGATCGTCGGTTGCGCGATAAATGATTGCGGTCTTGTCACGGAGCTTAAAGAATTTTTCCTTGGATCGAAGTAACGCTTCCAGCTGGAATGGACGATCCTTGCTCATGATCATGATGTTGACGGTGGGCGTCCAGCGGCCTTGCTGTTGTTTGTTGCCAGTTGATTTTATAAGCGTTGCGGTGAGGCCGTTTCCCCAACGTGCCTGACCCAGATGTGTCTGATCGGTGCAGTCGCGTTGATAGGCAATTTCGACGAGACCAGCGTCCTCAAGCGAGCGAACATAGGCTGTGAGCGGTCCGTCTTTTTCGCCGGGTTCAATCACGGTGAGTAATGCACCGGGATGCGCGTTGATGTACTGGGCGATCTGCTGTTGTTTTGTCTCGGCGGCCAGTGGGTCGGCCAGAATAATGTGGCCTGCATCTTGAGCGTGTTGTGCTGCTTCAAGATTGGCCAGCAATGAATGGGTATGGTTGCCAATACCATCGATCTCCAGGTCGAGTTTTTCTCGATTTCTGTCCTGTTGGGCGCGTTCGAAACATTCTTCAAGGCGACCTATCCATTGTGCGGGATTGGTTGCGGCTGAGTGCTCGCCAACGTCATTAAGTGGGCTGAGTTTGTGTGCAAACCGCAACATGTAATCGTCGATTTCAGCTTCTTCCTCCAGACCTTCCTTGAAGCGTTGCTCGCGAAGGTAGTAGTGATGGAAGAAGATGTCATGGTCAGGAATCGTGGTTTCCTGCTTGCCTTCCTCGAGCCAGTGAAAACGAAGAAAGCGAACGTTTTTCCGCGACACCATTAACTTTTGTCGTTTTCTGCCTAACGAATCCCTTTTTGCGTGAAACATGCTGAGCAGAGGGTTTTCTATTTCACTAAAGCTCAGGTCGCCTTGATGCATAAACCATCGCAATCCGAAGGAAAGCCCATCGTGTGCCGCTGCGGGGTAGTCAGCGAGAAATTCAGGCAGGGACTTGTCAGGGATTCGCAGAAATTCATCCACATCAAAAAAACCGATCCACTCGCCGGGGAATCTGTTCAGGGAGTGGGCCTGGTGTGGTGGCTGCCCGATTTGTTTCTGATCGGTATGGTTCCGCCATCGATAGGGCCAGTTGATCGTTGAGATCTGGCCGTTGGCCTCATAGGGCGCGAGAATGTTCTGCAGCACCGGATCGTTCGCAGGGCCATTGTTGTAGACATAGATATGGTCAACTTCCATGCAGGTCAGGTAGTAATCGAGATAGTGCCTGATCCAGCGGTTTTCATTTTTAATGATGACGCTCATGGCGATCTTGTGTGCTTCGTCCGCGTGCGTATTCAGTTCAAACTTTTGTGCGTGCTCGCCAGCAATAATGGAAAAGCTGATGGTGTCCTCGGTCTGGATGGCCGTGGCAATATCTTCGGATTCAAAGTCGAACAACATGGCGGGTTCCCAGCTGTCCAGTCGATGCCTTATACAGGTCCCGACTACCCGCTTGTCGTTGATTTCCAGCTGTACCTCGTCAAGGCTGATGCCAGCTGCCGCCCAATCCATGTCATCACCATAGTGTGCGGCGCAGGCTGTAATCTTTTTTCGCTCAGCGTGAATGAAAATATCGAGAAACAGGAAAAAGGGTTCTCCGTCCCGTCCGCAGATCTGCATGGCATTGATAGGAACGGTGCCAATGAGTTCTGACATAATGGAGGTTTTCGTTCTGAGGAGAGCGGGCGATTGTAGCCTGATCATTCTCGGAAAGTCACCTTGCCCAACGAGTAGATACCGGAGTTCTTTGATTGAGTTTTGTCTCGCTCACGTTTGTTGTTTTCTACTTGTCGGTCTTAATTGGGCGGCTTACTCTCGGCCGCGATAGTCGGTCTCGGCTCTATCTGTGTTTTCTGATCGGCGCTAGCCTGTTTTTTTATGGTTGGCATGAGCCAGCGTACCTGGCGCTGATTCTGATGAGCGTGCTGACCGACTACTTTGCGGCCATCTTCATTACCCGACGGCGGGTAATGTCAGAGAGTCCAGTCCTCGTGCTTGTGCTGTCATTGGCGATCAACCTTGGGCTACTGGCATTTTTTAAATACGCAGGTTTTATTACGGAGGCGATCGTTAGCCTTGGGGTGGTCTCGGTTTCTGAGGATATTCAGGTTGGTATCGCGGATATTCTCCTGCCGGTGGGCATTTCCTTCTATACCTTTCAGTCGATGAGCTATTCCATTGACGTGTACCGGGGACAGTTACCTGGAGAGCGTCGATTTGATCGCGTTTTGCTATACGTTGCGTTTTTCCCTCAGTTGGTTGCCGGGCCTATCATCAGGGCGGGGCAGTTCTTTTATCAGCTTGACAGGAATCGGCCACCGCGGCTCAAGGTTTTTCTCGAAGGCGCCTACCTGATTGTTCGTGGCTTGTTTTTCAAGCTGGTTATCGCCGACAACATCGGTCGTGTTATCGATCTTCATTGGAAGAACGGCGCTGATCCCGATTCATCCAATGCCTTGATGATTTATCTGGCGGTCTTGTTTTCCTGTCAGATATTCGCGGACTTCCGCGGCTACACCGACATCGCCAGGGGTATCGCCTACCAGCTTGGTTTTCGGCTGCCGGTTAACTTCAGAGCGCCCTACATTGCAGCGACTTTTTCCGAGTTCTGGCGACGGTGGCACATCACCCTGTCAGAATGGATGCGTGACTACATCTATATCGCCCTCGGTGGTAGCAGACGGGGCCTGTTGCTGACGTTGGTCAATCTTATCCTGGTGATGACGATCAGCGGCCTTTGGCACGGTGCGGCGATGAACTTTCTGCTCTGGGGGTTTATTCATGGCATCGCCATTGCGCTTGAGCGCAGCCTGCGCATCGCACCGGGAGCGAACTGGATCTTTCTGTGGGCCATTGTTGTTCAGCTCACCTGGATTGTTGGTATGGCAGTTTTTCGATCGACCTCTGGCGAAGAAAGCCTGATTGTTCTGGCGAATATATTCAGCGGGGTCAGCTATCTTGGCGATACCAGGATTGCGGATTTTCAGCATTTGTCGCTGGCATTGTGGCTCACTATCCCTGTCTGGTTATCTCATGCCAGGTATCTGGCGGTTGAGCAGGGTTGGTTACCGGAGATGCATCGTAGTGAGAAGCTTATGCTGACCGGAGCGATGTTGTATGGTATCGCGACGCTGTATCCGACAACGCTCGGCTTTATCTATTTTCAGTTTTAGCCATGAAGATTCTCATACGCATACTGATCTCTGTGGTTCTCCTTTTAATAGGTGGCGCCGCCTGCCACCTGCTGCTTGGAGATCTGCCGCTCAGGCAGGGTGAGCCGCCAAGAGCCCAACATTGGCAGCCCTTTGATATACCCGACCAGGATCAATACTTTTTCGCTGAGCCACTGGACGACGAATTGAGTCAGTCGATCCTCTATCACGACTTGAGCAACGTTATTGATATGGCCAGAAAGGCTGACGTTATCTTTATTGGCAACTCTCGCCTTAATCTGGGGCTACGCGGGGACTATCTTGTACCGCTCGCGGAGGCGTCGGGTGTCAGCGTTTTTTCATTGGGCTGTGGTCATGCCGAGATGCACTCCTTTGCCATGGAACTGATTCGCAAACATGATCTGCGTCCCAGGGTTTTGGTTTTTGTGGGCGGCCCCAGATACTATGGGCCAAGGGTGTCTCCGCCCGCGCTGGAGGCGATGGCGATGACCCGCTGGCAGGCGATGAAGAAACGACTTGAGGTAACCAGCAGCTTTTATGCCGCCTATTATCTGCATCAGCTAATTCCCAGGCTTGACGTTTTTGACAGGCCGCTGTTCTCCGCCTGGCTTTACTATCGTTCCTACCAGCATGGGTTTACCCGGATATTGAGAGAGCCACCAGGTCGATACCCGGTCGCGGTGATGGAAGACCGGCCGGCAGATCGTGGCATCGTGGCAAAAGCCGCGCGGCTAAATGAAGAACTGGGGCAAAGGGATACGCTGATGGTGACAACGTTGGTACCCTTTGTTCGAACTGAGACCTGGCATCTGCGCGCCTTCAGCGAGGAGCTTGGGATCCCCTACATCTTGCCGCGCTTCGATGGTTTGACGACTGCCGATGCATCACATCTAAACGCCGGGAGCGCGGAAGTTTATACTGCCCGTTTTTGGCAGGCGTTTTTGGAGAACCAACAAGTGGCTGAGCAACTGAGTCTGATCAATGAATGAAGCGCCAACAATTTTTATTGCCCTGGCTTCCTACTGTGAACCTGAACTGGACCTTACCATTCAGGATGCGATTGATAAGGCAGATAATCCGGCGAGTCTGAGATTTGGTATCTGCCATCAATACGATGTGGAGGGGGAGCCTGACATCAGCGAATCCTGCGTGGATCACAGGCTTGGAGACTTGCGCTTTCGCATCGTAAAGTTTGATCATCGTGATAGTCAGGGTGGTTGCTGGGCCAGGCATCTTGTTCAGACGATGTACGCCGATGAAGACTACACCCTCCAGATTGATGCCCATTCAAGATTCGTGGACCACTGGGATTCGGCGCTGATTGACATGATGAAGCGGTTTCCATCCGCCAAGCCGATGATTACTGGATTTCCGCCACTTTATTTCAGAGAAAATGGTGTGGACCGGCTGACTCGGCTGGATGATATGGAAAACCTGAACACAACGGTTTGTAAGCAGTGGGCCTCGGAAGGCTGGATTCACCACCCATCGGAGGAAATACCCGCCAACAACGCAATCAAACCCAGAAGAACCCGGTTTCTCTCCGGTGCTTTTGTATTTACCCTTGGGCAATGGAATCGTGAAGTGATGCAGGATCCGGAACATTATTATACGGGCGAGGAGTTCGCATTGACGCTACGGTCGTTCACCTCGGGTTATGACCTTTTTAATCCCGAAAGTATTGTTGTCTGGCATCGATGTCACCCGGAACCTAATCGTAAGCACTTCTCAGACAACCCCGGTGCCGTCAGTCATGAGCATCACGTCAATGCACTACGCCGTTTGAAAGCACTGATGTCCGGTGATCCTGACAGAATTCTGGGCAGGTATTGTCTGGGGAGTGACCGGACACTGGAAGAGTTTCATGTTTTTTCGGGACTCGATTGCGCGAACTTCGTCGCACATCCGGATGCAATCAACGGCGTGCCGCCGGATCCGGTAACGCTTAAATCTGCGTGACTCGCCCGTTACATCAGTGTGTACAAGGCACCGAAGTCGATCATATCTGCAATAAGTTGTCTTGTATGGCTGGCGACTTCGTCGGACGCTTCAGGGTATAGATCCTGAAGCAGAACGACGATTTCCAACTGGGTGCGCTGGTCATCAACGAGTTGCCAGATTAACGCGCTGGTTTCATTCATCTCAATGACAGTGAGCCCATCGTCACTTTGCAGCAGGAATTGCTGTTCCGCTGTTTTTTCGAGGGAAAACCCGTAAGCGTGTCGGGGTACCCAATGGTCTTCCAGTTCCAACTTGTATTTCCAGTCGCACGTCGATAGATTTGAAGCCGCCAAGAATAGCACCGAAGTATGGTCCACTACAGAGCAATCAATCACCAGCGAGAGTTTATCGCCTACTTCACGCCGAAATGCGGATCCACAACGATTAAAGACTGGGTTCTCCAAACCTTTCCGGCTTCACAGCGAGATAAACCGTTTCACCAATATCTGGTGACTCCGGAGGAGGCCCCAGAGTATAACTACCAGCGTTATCTCTTTATTCGGAATCCCCTTGACCGGCTGGTCAGTTTTTATATTCAGTTTGTTGTCGGGCCTGACAGTGACTGGTGCTTTCTGGATGACAAGGCAGAAATCACCCTTGCAGAGTTTACGTTTTCTGAGTTCATCGTTGCCCTGAAAGACCACGTCACGCAGGGTAGGCAGGCGCAGCATCATTTAAAGCCTCAGGCTCGAGGGATACAGGGGGTTACGTTCGATCAGGTGATACCCATTGAAGATTTTAGAACGACGATCGGTGCGCTGAACGTTAGGCATGGGGTCGCCGGCTACCAGATGGCGCAGTTGAATCGAACGACCTACAACACTAATGATGTCGGGCAATCATTTGATCGAAAACCGATAGAACTGGATGCCAAACACCCACCGCTAAAAGCGTCGTTCTGGAACGATGATTTGCGTGCAATAGCCGAAAGTATCTACGCAGAGGATGTCAGGCTGTATCGGTCGACAGGTAGGCAGGTTTCATCAGCCCAACCCAAGTCAGCGCCGCACAACAAAACCCCACGTCCAGTGCCTCGCTTGCTGCTTTTTGGTAACGCAAGCTTCAGCAGTGACTACTCGACCAATTCATTGCTAAAGCCAAGGCTGTTTGAATGGACCAGTGAGCCGGACGAAGCAACGGAAGACGCGGTTGTTTATACAGAATTCAGCTTGCGAGCAGGTTGCGGAGATCGCCCTGGCCGGCGAAAAAAGATCGCCTGGCTGATGGAATCGCCGCACGTCACCCGGGGGCTGGTCTATGACTTTATTCATCAAAATACGCAGCTTGTTGCTGACAGTTTCGATGTGTTGCTATCGAGTGATCGCAGCCTGGTAGAAAAACATCCCAAGTTTGTCTACCACCCTGCTGGGTCGACGCTGAGCGTTGTTCCTAAGGTAGAGCAGAAGATCTATGCCAAGACAAAACTCTGTAGCATGGTTGCCTCTCCTAAAGACAGTTTGCCTGGTCACAGAAAACGTCTGGAAGTTGCGCAAAAACTGCAGCATAAGCTGTCGCTTTTTGGTGGAGCCCACGGCAGCAAGCGGCTTGGTTCACATAAGTTTTTCGAAAAATCGAAGGGCCTGGCGGACTTCTGTTTCAGCGTTGCGATGGAAAACTGTCAGGTCTCGCTCTACTACACAGAGAAGCTGACGGATTGTTTTCTGACGGGTACGGTACCCGTTTACTGGGGTGCCAGCGAGATTGCCGAGGTTTTTGATGAGCGGGGCATTATTACTTTGACCGAGGACTTCGATGTTGATCTGCTGTCTCTTGATCTCTACGAGAGCATGCTGCCCTACGTGAAAAACAATTTTATGCTCGCGCAAAACATGGAATCGAGCGACGACCTGCTCTTTCGGCGTTACGTAAAGAACTAGCGAAAAGAACTAGCGTTCATCAGGCCAGGGCAGTCCATGTGTTTTTCTAAGCAATCTGCGTGAGTTTGGCAGGCACCGGCAGGTTATTTCCCATTTTTCCCGGTCAGACATGTCGTGTCTGATTTCAGTCAGTCCTCGGCAGACCTCTGCGTGGTGAGTGTCAAAAGCCGCTGACAGTGCTTGTCTGGATGTCTCTTGATGAGGGTAGTGTGGCAAGTCATACATGCCCATGAGAAATTTGCCGCCCGCTGTGCTGTGGGAAATCATGCGCGCGAGCCAGGCATCCTTGTCGCAGGTGGTGTAAATCAAATGGGTCGCGGGATAGTGTTCCTCGAAGGTGCGGCGCATGGCGTAAAAGGGTGTGTCAGCCAGCGCGCCGAACTTTTGTATAAATGCGGCTGGTCGAGGGCGATTTAGGGTGGCACGCTCGAAAAGATCCTGATTTACCTCCGCCTCTCGCCAGACATGAAGACTGGGGAAGCCCAATAGCTCGACCGCGTTGATAAATGCAGCACTGCCGGTAAGTGGCAAACCGACGTTAACGATATAGGGAAAATTATTCACAATTAGGGTTTCGCGATCAGTTTTTTCAATGTGGCGTCAACTGATGCCGAAGCATGCATCCGGGTTCCTGTGGGTGAAAGCAACAAGCTTAAAGACGTTTGATCGATTGGTGCTGACGAACTTTCTGGATGCTCTGGCGATTTCCACTTCAGTCAATAACTGCACGGTTTCCTGGTAGATCATCTCAGGCATTGATCCAGTGGCTTCAGATGAGTCGCCGTCATGACTGAAGAAGGGCTTTTGATTTCTTAAGTCATAGATATCAAAACCGCGATGTCTGGGTTCGCATAGACTGATGATCCGATTTGGCAGCTCCCGGGTTTTGAGGGTTGTTTGGGCCTCAGCCAGCGCCCCATAGTCGTCGGTCATCACAAAGACAGGCGACTGTGAAGATGACAGATCGAGCTTTTGAAAGTACTCCGATGCCGGATAAAAACGGTCTTCGTCGTCAACCTTGTCGCCTCGTCTAATATGAACACAATCGTAAGTGTCGGGTAGCTCGAGTGCCTCGATGACGTCTTTTGACAGCTCAGCAACCCTGTCATTCAGGCGATAAATCGCTCTAACAAAACTGGCATTGATGGCCCGTATACCCTTTAGCTGATGTGATTCGATGGTTAACTCGGATGGATAGTGATTGAGGATCTCTATCGCATGTTGAAGCGGCTGGCCGCGTGATTCTTTCGATAATCTGGCATCACCGAAACGTACAATTCTGTCGATATTCAGATGAATTTCCGGGTCATAGGTTTCGCAGAACGGCTTAAAGAAGTCCTGCCAGCCGCGTGCGACTTTATGCAGGAAGTCATCATTGCAGATAATCAGTCTGTAGTTGTACCGGACAGCGTAGACCATCACGCGGGCAAGAAATGTGACCTCTGCAAAGAAGCCTCTGTCAGCGAGATAGTACAGTAAGATTCGCGAGTGTCGTTGGTTGTGCTGCTTTATCAACTGAAGCAGCAGGTCAGGGTCGATCACAGGGTTCAGACCTTGGCCATTCATTGATCCGTGGCGGCTTTAACCTGCCCATCCACCCATTCGTAAGTACGTTGCATACCATGGCGTAGCGTCAGTTTGGGAGACCAGCCAAGTTTTTCCTGAATGAGGCGATTGTCCGAGGTTCTTCCTCTCACACCTAACGGGCCATCAAGGTGATTGAGTTCGAGGCTTTTTCCTGCGATATCTGCAATCAGATGAGCCAGATCATTGATGGTGATCGTCTCGTCAGAGCCGATATTCACCGGTCCTTGCCAGTCACTCGACATGAGTCGTCTGACGCCTTCAATGCATTCCTCGATGTACAGAAAAGACCGGGTCTGCTTGCCATCCCCCCAGATTTCTATGGCGCCACCGTCCTCAGCTTCGGCGACCTTTCGACAAAGTGCGGCCGGCGCTTTTTCGCGGCCGCCCTGCCAGGTACCCAGTTCGCCGAAGATGTTGTGGAATCGAGCAACTTTGACGTCAATCCCGTGGTTTCGGGCATAGGCGAAATAGAGTCTTTCGCTGAACAGTTTCTCCCAACCGTATTCGCTGTCCGGGTCGGCGGGATAGGCAGAGTCTTCTGTGCAGACTGGATTGTCCGGGTCCATCTGATTGCGTTCGGGGTAGATGCAGGCGGAGGAGGAGTAGAAGACTTTTGGAATATCGAATTCGCGGCAGGCTTCAAGCACATTAAGGTTAATGCTGGCTGAGTTCTGCATGACGGCGGCATCGTTGTCACCGGTAAAAATGTATCCAGCGCCCCCCATGTCGGCGGCGAGTTGATAAACCTCCGAGACATGACGTGAGAATATCTTTCTCGCATCATGTTCGCGGAGATCGATGACTTCAAAGGTATCAGCATCACTGCGTGAAAACTCCGGCAGCTTCTGATCTATTCCTATGACCGTGTAACCTTCGGTTTTAAGCCGCGTGACGAGATGCCCGCCGATAAAACCGCCGGCCCCACAAACTACTGCTGTCGGCATGACCTAATCCCTAGACTGATTTAGTCTCTTTGCTGGCTTCCAGCGATGCGATTTGTTCTGGTGTTTGTTCTTCGTCTTCTTTGACCGCGGTTTTGAAGCCTTTTAGGGCTGAGCCAAGATCGGCACCGATGCCTTTCAATTTTGATGTGCCGAATAGCAACAGGACGATGACGAGTATGATGGCAAGTTCTGTAGCGCCGAAGGACATGTGCGTCTCCTTAACTGGGTTTCCGAGAGTCTGGCTCTCAATTTCGTCGGTAGACTATCAGGTTGAGTCGTCGGAAACACGCTGCCTTCGCGTTGAGATGATCAGCCCTGTCACGACACCCACGAGAGCCCCATAAAGGTGTGCATCAACGATTACGGCCTGACCAATGAGCTTTTCCGTGTTTTCAGCAGCGCCGAATTGCTGCTCCAGACCCAGCTTCAGTATGAGTCCGAATGCCAGGGCCAGGCCAAACTGGTGTCTGGCCGCAAGATCAGTGACTACCCGCCAGGCAAAGACACCGTGCAGCACGCCAGACAGGCCTACATACCAGGTCACGCCCGGACTCAGGAAATAGAGTCCCAGGCTGACGCCGAGTGCAGAAACCAGTGTTACCAGCGCGAAATCGCGCACGTGGTATTCATCGCCCTGTAGCAGCCACACGGCCAATAAACCGCCCAGGTTCATCATCAGGTGATAGTCGTTGGTGTGGGCGAGGTTGCCGGTGAACAGTCGCCAGAGTTCGCCTGTCTCAAGGGCCGCGCGATCATAGGCGATGTTGTCGGTCAGCACATAGTGTGCGGCGATGGCCAGGGTCGCCAGCATGAGCGGGCCAGCCAATTGTTGCGGTTTGATGGGTATATGATCGCTAAGCATGTCCGGATTCGATCTGCGTTAGTCCGTTTGCCTCAGTTGCCATGGCAACGCGGTTTTTACCTTTTGCCTTGGCTTCATACAGGGCGCTGTCAGCACGTTTAATCCAGGTGTCAGCATCTTCAGGCGGATCAAGTTCGGCCACCCCGATGGAGACCGATATTGGCAGTGCTTCCTGTATCGCGACTTCTTTGATTCGTTTGCAGAGATCCTCTGCCAGGATTGTTACGCCGTGTCCCAATGCGAGTACCGCAAATTCATCACCACCGAACCGATAGGCATGATCACCAGCACGCATCCTTGCAGAGACAGTGTCTGCAAGCTTGATGAGAACGCGATCACCGGCATCATGCCCCCGGGTATCGTTGACCGACTTGAAGTTATCAATATCCAGAACCAACAGACTGACAGCGGTCGGAGATCGTTCCTGCATGCGGATCAGTTCATCCATTTGCTCATTAAATGCGCGTCGATTGCCGATACCGGTGAGTGGATCGCGGCTGGAAAGCTTGAGTAGCTCATCTCGCTGGGCGTTTCGTTCTCTCGCAAAGATGTAGGCAAACAGGAAGCAACCGCTTAGTGACAGCAGGAACTTGCCGTAGACAAAGATTTCCAGCTTTGGCAGCAGGAATACGCTGACGGCAACCAGGGAGGTGATGGATGCGGTCAGCGCCCACAATGGCCGCATCAGAAAGAAGGCCACGACAGTTGTGGGGTAAAGAAGGTAACGTTCTTCTACGCCGCCGATGGCAATCAGGGTGACCGTGCCCGCCAGAGAAATTATCGACAGCGTGGGGCCAGCGACTTTCAGGTTCTGGGTAATAATGACATAGAGAAACAAACCGGCAGCGGCAAGAAACCCTGAGAAATCCAACAGGGCAATGACCATGTCGCCCCGCTGAAAGCGGATAAAGGTGAACAGCGCAAGCCCCATCATGCAGAGGCCACACAGTGCCAGGACGATAATCTCGTCTGTTGATCGTTTAGTGCTTCTCACGGTGTTAAATCAGTGCCTAACCTTTTACCCAGAAGTTGCTCATGCCGCGAAAGCTTGGGATGGCGTGGTACACGAGGCCTTGTTCGCCGTGGGTAAGGTTAGGGTAACGCCGCATGAGTCCGAGAATCGCTTCCTGCGCTTCAAGCCTTGCCAGGTGTGCCCCCAGGCACAAATGACGACCGCCACCGAATGACTGGTGGTGGGTGTCTTCCCGGGTGATATCGAATTTAGTGGGGTCAGGGTAAATTTCCGGATCGTGGTTTGCTGCGGCCAGCGACGTGTTTAGAGATTCGCCTTTGCCGACGGGACAACCATCAATTTCCATGTCCCTGTTTGCGATCCTGCCGGAGTTAACGACAGGCGAGTCGAACCGAAGCATTTCTTCGACCGCATTGGCGATCAGGGAAGGATCGTCCAGTAGTATTTGCCATTGCTCAGGGTTATCCAGCAGGGCTTTAACGCCGTTACCAATTAGGTCGGTGGTGGTGACATTCCCGGCAATCAGCAACAGGTTTGCCTGACGAATCATTTCTTCGACTGTCAGTTTGTCGCCATCTTCCTCTGCGCGGATCATGTCCGAAAGCAGGTCGTCGCCAAGCTGTTGTCGTCTGGTGGCGATTTCATTTTCGAAAAAATCCCACAGACTTTTATTGGCCGCCTCGCTGGCACGCCTCTGGTCTTCCGTTGGGAAGGGGTTGAAGGCTGAGATCACTGAGGTGTCTGACCAGGTCTTAAAGTCATCATGCATCCCGGGGTCGATGCCCAGCAGTTCAGCGATAACGACAGTAGGTACCGGCCCGGCGAACTCCTGAATCAGGTCGAACTCGTCAGTATCGATAGCATCAAGTACGCGCTCAACCACAGTTTGAGTGCGCTCGCGCCAGCGTTCAACGGCAGCCGGTGTGAACGAATGACTGACCAGTGAGCGGAGTCTGCGGTGACCGGGTTCATCCATAAGCAACATGGAGGGTTCTTCGTCTTCGGCCATATTCGCGCCCAGAAACTCCCGAGTGAAGGTCCCGGGGTTAGCCTTGCGTGGGTCGCTCCACATTTCTGGGTCGCGAAGAATCGATTTGACCGTGTCATGGCGCGTGTAAATTACGCGCCCCAGTTCAGTATCGAGAAGAACGGGTGCATGCGTTCGAAGAGCGGCGAGCGCCGGATAGGGATTTTCCCTAAAGCTGTCGTTCAGCGGTGTCAGTTCGATACCGTTTGGCAGTGACTCATCGGTCATGGCGTGAAATTCTCAAGGTTTTCATTATTGATTCACACCATAGCAGGCCAGCGTTGGGGCGCAACTGCTTTGGCCTCGCGCCATTCAGAAGTTGTTGTGGCCGTCGATTTCTTTGTGTCCGAGAAGTGCGTCGCTGATTTTTTCCGCCATCATGATAACCGGTGCATTCAGATTACCGTTGGTGATTTCCGGCATAATCGAGGCATCGCAAATGTGCAGGTCTGTCAGGCCGTGAACCTTGCCGTTTGAGTCCACCACGGCGTCATCATCGACTCCCATTCGGCAGGTGCCGCTCGGATGGTAAGCGCTTTCAGCGTGCTGCGCGATAAAGTCCTCGATTGCCTGGTCGGTCCTCATATCTAATGGCCGTAAACGTTTGTCGCGGTAGGCGTCGAATGCAGGTTGTGACACGATTTCTTCGGCGAGGTGAATTGCGCGTTTCATCGTGGCCCGGTCTTCGGGTGTTTCGTGGTAATTAAACTGGATGACAGGTGGTTCTTTCGGGTGGCTGCTTCTGAGCCGAACAGACCCTCTGCTGGTCGCTTTCATGGGACCGGTATGCAGTTGGAAGCCATGGCCGCGATACTGATCTTTGCCGTCATAGTCCATGGCAATAGGTAGAAAATGAAACTGCAGGTCCGGGTAGGGCTTGCTCGGATCACTCTTCAGGAAAGCACCTGTTTCGAAATGGTTGGTGGCGCCAGCGCCCTGCTTGCGTAACAACCAGTTCAGCCCGACGCCTGGCATATTGTACCAACGGGTGGCGGGATACACGGAAACCGGTTGTTTACATGCATATTGCACGTAGATCTCAAGATGATCCTGCAGGTTCTGGCCAACACCGGGCAGATTAACGTGCGTTGCCATGTTTATTGCTGATAACGCCTGACGTCCCCCAATGCCAGACAACATCAGAAGTTGAGGCGAGTTGATAGCGCCACCACAGAGGATGACCTTGCCTGCAGCAAGCGTTTCTATGCTGCCATGCCGCCTCACTTCAACACCCGTTGCTCTGCCGTCTTTGATCAGGATGCGATTAACCTGGGTGTTGGTCATGACCGTGAGCGTGGCCCTGTGCCTGGCGGAATCCAGATAGGCGCGGGCAGCATTCTGACGTATGCCTTTAAAAATGCTGCGATCGAATGCGCCGAATCCCTCTTGCGAGCGACCGTTAAAATCATCGGTCAGTGGGTAACCTGCCTGGGTGCCGGCAGCCAACCACGCAGCGTTTAATGGATTATTGCTATCGCCGCGGGTGATTGGCAGTGGCCCCCGATCACCGCGAGTCTCATCATGCGCAAACATCACGTTTTCAGACCGCTTGAAGTAGGGCAGGCAGGCATCGTATTCCCAGTCAGGTAATTGATGTGTTCCTGCCCAGTTGTCAAAGTCGCCACGATTGCCACGCACAAAGATCATACCGTTGATCGAAGATGAGCCACCCAGCACCTTGCCCCGCGGGCAATACATGCGTCGATGATTCAGATGTGGCTCAGGTTCTGACTGGTAGGCCCAGTTGTACCAGGAGGAGGCCAGTACAAACGAGAGTGCGGCGGGCATGTGCAAACGCGGGTCCCAGCGATGATCGGCCGGACCCGCTTCGATGAGTGTTACCCTGGCATGACGGCTTAGCCGGTTCGCGAGTACACAGCCTGCGGAACCGGCGCCAACAATAATAAAGTCGTCCATCGTGATGCCAGGGGCTTCAGATTAAACTCAAGGTTGCCTTTGTCTAGCTAGGGTCGGCGACTTTGATCATTCGCTTGCCGCGGTTTTCGCCAGCGAGTAAACCTATCAGCCCCTGCGGTGCACTTTCGAGTCCATCGAGAATATCTTCCACGACTTTGATTTCACCCTGCTTTGCCCAGAGAGACAAATCATGGAAGGCATCGCTATCCAGGTGTCGATAGTCGGAAACAATGAACCCCTTCATGGTCAGTCGCTTGGTGACCAATAGGCCGGGAACGCCGAAAGGACCTGGTTGTGGTTTACCGTCATACATCGAGACGGCGCCACAGCAGGAAACGCGACCGTTCATTTTCATGGCAAACAGGGCAGTCTGCAGTATGTCACCGCCGGTATTGTCGAAGTAGACATCAAGGCCCTCAGGGGCAACTTCACGAAGCTGGTCTTTCAGCGGTGCGCTGGTGTCCTTGTAGTCTATACAGGCGTCAAATCCCAATTGATCGACAACCCACTGACATTTGTCAGTGCCGCCGGCGACACCGATGACTTTGGCGCCTTTGATTCTTCCGATTTGTCCGACCAGCGATCCCACGGACCCGCCGGCAGCGGAAACCAGCAGCGTTTCTCCGGCATGAATAGCGGGGACATTGATCAATCCGTGATAGGCCGTTAATCCAGCAACGCCGAGTAAAGACAGACTGTGACTGAGTGGGCCATCATGTTCCCGAACAGCGCCAAGCTGCCGACCTTCGACAACCGCGTATTCCTGCCAGCCCAGATCACCGGTGACCAATTGCCCGGGTTTGAATCTATCGGTCGCGGACTCCACAACTTCGCCGATGCCGCCACTGGACATGACCTGGCCAGACTCGAGGGCGCTCCGATAGGTGGCTCCCTGCATCCAGGCGCGATTGGCAGCGTCCTGTGAAAGGATCAGGGTTTTGACCAGGACTTCGCCTTCACCCGGGGAAGTGACGGGGACTTCATCATGGCTGAAATTGGATTCGGTGAGTTTCCCCTTGGGGATTTCGGTGAGCAAAATACGTTTATTGTTGGTCATGGGGTCTCCTCTTGTTGCTGCCTAGCCTATCGTGTTTTCGGGGTGCTTTGCGATCTATCAATTAGTCAACATTTCCCGAATTAACGATCGTGAAAGTCCGAATTGTTCGATGTATTCGTCTCGCTATTATCAACGGGCAATCTTGCAAAACAGGTGTAAAACATAAGGAGAAGTATATGGATGTAACCCTTGAAACAAACGAGGCAATGATTCCACGCCGTTCACACCAAAAGCTGGCCCGTCGATTTGTTAACGGTTTCAGCCGCCTCAACAGTGCCGTTCGCCGAATGCATGTATCGCTCAAGGTAGAGCGTGACCAAAAGGGCGAAGACAAAATCTGTCAGATTCAGTTGTTCCTTGATAACGGTAGTCAGATTGTCATCAAACAGAAGGGCCGCCGATTTGCCAAGGCGATGGCAGCCTCTATCCGGCGAGCGAGACAGTTGCTGGTGCAGCAATCTGCCCGCAAGCGAAGATTCAGACGTGAGGCAATGCCCTTACCAGCTTGAGCGTCAGTAAAGCGCGGGTCAGTTGAATAGCTGGCTACGTGAGTGCTCGGTGATCTTCAGGACAGCGGGGTGTTTGAGCTTCCGTTCCGGGGAGATCGCGAAAAACGATTCCGTGACAGTTTCTACGTGACCGAGTAGCACTGAGTGATACATTGACGATACTTCCTCGGCGATCGCCGAGGGTGCCGGAAACACGCCAACCGCGGCCTCGCCGAATGCCTTGAGAAGGGCGCTGTCTTCGAATTCGGCGACAACGTTAGGTCGAATGTCGTGATCTTCGAGCCAGGAATCGATGGCTCTCCTGACCGCACTTTCCGTTACCGGCAACAGCATCGGTGCTTCATTCAGGCACGCGGGGAAATCTTTTTTGTACTTTCTGGCAATACTCTTGTGAGCAAAAAAACTGACGTCAGATTCACCCAGTATGTGTGCATAGGCTTTGACGCCAGTCCCGGGGGCGATACCCCGATCAGAAATCACCAGATCGAGATTGTGCATCGCCAGATCCGCCAGTAGCTTTTCCAGGTCGCCTTCTCGGCAAACCACGCGGATTGGCGTTTCAAGATTGAATGCGGGTTCGAGGATACGCAGCGCGACCAGTTTTGGAATTGAATCAACGACCCCGACATTAAGTGTCGTTGGCATCAATGCCTGACGACTTTTAACCCTGTGGGTGAGTTCAGCACCAAGCGTAAAAATCTCGTCAGCATACTGTTTGACCACGTGTCCGGTTTCGGTCAGGGCGAGGCCGCGCCCAACGCGATTGAACAGCGGGCTGCCAACAGCATCTTCTAACAGTTTGATTTGACCGCTGATGGTTTGCGGTGTGAGGTTCAGGACTTCAGATGCGCGGGCAATACTGCCTTCTCGGGCAACGGTCCAGAAATAGAGCAGGTGGGTGTAGTTAAGGTGCCTCATCTCGTTGTTTGGATAGCCTCTTCGCCTCTTTTCTGCGTTTGTCTTTGACGTTTATCGGGCGTGTCAGACTGTTATTCATCACGACAATGCCCAGAAAAATCATTGCAGTAACGGTTGCGATCACCAGCGAGGTTGGGAACATCAATCGTCTCCTTAAGTTAGACGCCGGAGCTTAAGGTGATGCAAAGCTACTGTTGAGTCGAATTATACGGTAGTTCTCATCGGCTATCCCGAATTATTGGAAAGATTTTTTGGACCCGATAACCGGCAGGCGTTAACATTCGCCGAACCGATCAGTTGGAAGAATCTTGGACGCTCTGTTCTTAAGTAACCTCACATCCCCCCCACTGCTGTTTTTTATGCTGGGTGTGTTGTCCACACTGCTTAAGACTGATCTGGAAATTCCAGAACAAATTGGCAAGCTGCTGTCGATATACCTGCTCATGGCTATAGGTTTTAAAGGCGGGGTAGCACTGTCAACCAGCGAGCTGGATTTCGATGTGTTCTCGGGCCTGATGGTGGCGGTCGCGCTTTCCGTGATCGTGCCCCTCTATGTCTTTGTTATCATGCGGCGCACGCTTGGTATCGCTGATGCTGCCGCGGTCGCCGCAACTTACGGTTCCATCAGCGCTGTTACCTTTGTGACGGCTACCAGCTATCTTGATGCAAACGAGATCGAGTGGAGCGGTTATCTGGTTGCTGCGATGGCTATTATGGAATCGCCGGCCATTATCCTCGGGTTGGTGCTTTACCGGATGGCCAGCCAGCAGAAGGAAATGCACCAGACCAGTATCCTGCGAGAGTCTTTTCTGAACAGTTCTGTATTCCTGATCCTCGGTAGTCTGGTGGTCGGCTGGATCTCCGGACCGGCAGGCAAGGCGCAGGTATCGCTGTTTGTGGACGGTCTTTTTGTCGGCATTCTGTGTCTCTTCCTGCTGGATATGGGCATCGTTGCCGCGCGCAGATTTCGAGATATTCGCGTGATGGCCCGTGGCTCGGCTGTGAAACTGATTGGCTGGGCCCTTGTAATTCCGCTGCTGAATGCCGTACTGGCACTGGTGGCAGTCTGGATCGTCGGCGTCGACCTGGGGGATGCCATTCTGCTGACTGTGCTTGCAGCGAGTGCGTCATACATCGCTGTGCCCGCAGCCATGCGGTTGGCTTTACCCGAGGCGAATCCAAGTTTTTATCTGACCATGTCGCTGGCTGTTACCTTTCCGTTTAATCTCTTGATTGGTATCCCGCTTTACCATCAACTCCTTCTACGACTGCTTTAGTAGGCCCAAACATGACGCCATGCCACCGTATTGAGATCGTTATTGAAAAGACCCTTGCCAAGCGCACCGCAGAAAAGCTGGTCGCGTTGGAAGTACCCGGGTACACATTGATAGATCAGGCCGGCGGTTTGGGTGATCGCGGGGAACGGCGTGCCGATGAGCCAACGGGATCATCAACCAATGTGGTGTTTATCATCGCCTGTGAAACTGAGACCGAAGTCGACAAGATTGTCGAAGGAATTCGACCACTCCTGGCAAGATCCGGAGGGCTATGCCTGATTTCTGAAGCCCGCTGGGTTCAGCACTAGGCGTCTTACGTCTGTAGCGGATAGATAAGGTCTTCAAGACCGTTGATCTTTATCTCCAGTGTCAGTTGCATCAGTTCACCGAGTTTGCCTGACGGAAATCCGCGATCAACAAACCACAGTAGATAGGCCTCGGGTAGGTCGATAAGGGTGCTGCCCTGGTAACGACCGAAAGGCATGGTGGTATTGGCAACCTTGATCAGATCGTTTTGATCAAACACGTTTCTCGCTTCTGGCACAGGCTAAGGCAGGCGCGGTATATTCGCACAATGTGTTTTTGCAGTCGTCTGTTTTCAGCCAGCGACTGTTGCTGCTCTCATCTAAACTTCTTGGCAAATCTTACTTATGTCGAAAACAACGGAACCAGAATTTGACCCGATTGCGCTGCGTCAGAAGTATCGCCTGGAACGCGATAAACGGCTACGGGTGCAAGGCAGTCAGCAATACCAGGAGGTAACGGGGGATTTCACGCACTATGTGGACGATCCTTATCTTGGGGAAGCACCCCAACGAGGACCCGTCGAAGAAGACGTTGAGTTTGTCATCATCGGTGGTGGTTTTGGCGGCTTGATTGCTGGTGCCCGCCTGCGAGAGGCCGGGGTTGAGGACATCAGGCTGATCGAAAAGGGTGGGGATGTTGGTGGCACCTGGTACTGGAACCGCTATCCTGGCGCAGCGTGCGACACCGAGGCCTATATCTACCTGCCCCTGCTGGAAGAGGTGGGCTATCTGCCTACCGAGAAGTACGCGAGGGCCCCTGAGATCCTTGCGCACAGTCAGCGCATTGCGAAGTACTACGATCTTTACCGGGGCGCACTCTTTGCAACGGAAGTGACAGCGCTGGTCTGGGATGAAGCTACAGCCAGATGGTTGGTGCGGACTAACCGTGGCGACACCCTGCGCGCCCGATATGTCGCCATGTCCAATGGGCCTCTCAATCGACCCAAGTTGCCAGGTATTGCCGGTATCGAGCATTTTCGCGGCCATACTTTTCATACCAGCCGCTGGGACTACAACTACACGGGCGGGGGGCCGGAAGGGCAACTGACCGGGCTGGCCGACAAGCGTGTCGGTATCATCGGGACGGGTGCAACGGCAGTGCAGTGTATTCCCCATCTTGGCGCCAGCGCGGCCGAACTTTACGTATTCCAGCGAACCCCGTCTTCGGTGGATGTCCGGGACAACAGACCCACAGATCAGGATTGGGCGTCGACCCTTGAATCAGGCTGGCAGCGTGCGCGCATGGAGAACTTCAATACACTCACGTCCGGGGGCGTCATTGAAGAAGATCTTGTCAGGGATGGCTGGACGGAGATTATTCGCAATCTGATTTCGATGGCGAATTACCGGGGCAAGGGCCTTGATCGTGAAGAAATCGCGGCACTGATGGAGTTGGCAGACTTTCAGAAGATGGAGCAGATTCGGGCGCGCGCGGCGACGATTGTCGATGATCCGAACGTAGCCGAGTCACTCAAACCCTATTACCGGCAGTTCTGCAAGCGTCCCTGTTTTCATGATGAGTATTTGCCGACGTTTAATCGAGAGAATGTGCATCTGATTGATACCGACGGCAAAGGTGTGCAAGAGATCACGGATGCTGGCGTGGTTGTTGACGATGCCGAGTATCCATTGGACTGTATTATTTTTGCCACCGGCTTTGAAGTGGGTACGGATTACACCCGGCGCGCGGGTTATGACGTGATTGGGCAGGATGGCGTGCGTTTAAGTGAGAAATGGGCGGATGGCATGCGTACCCTGCACGGTCTGATGAGTCATGGTTTCCCTAACCTCTTTGTCATCAGCAATGGCCAGGCAGCGTTTACCACCAATTTCCCGCATGCCATGGATGAGACTGCGCGGCATATCGCTTATATCGTCAATCATTGCCGGCAGGCTAACGTCACCACGCTGGCACCGACCCTTGAGGCAGAAGACGCCTGGGTTCGGGAGATTGTTTCACTCTCGCGTGTCAATGAACGCTTTCAGGCGGAATGTACGCCGGGCTACTACAACAATGAGGGGCAGCCGGATCCGAGGAGTGCGCAAAACGCGAGCTACGGACGTGGACCTAATCCTTTCTTCAGACTGATGGAAGCCTGGAGGGAAAAGGGAACGATGCCTGGGATGGAGGTGAACTGAAACACGGTTGTTTGTCCCGGGCGGGACTGGTGGTGGTTGTCTGCGGGCACTGTTAAACTCGCGAAAAACCCGCGAGAGTCGGGCATACAAGAGGGATAAGGATGCGCCTGGATCGGATTGAAAAGGAAGAAGACGTGCTGATCGATGTGATTCATTGCGGCACGAATCCGGTGCTCAATGATACAGCCATGGCGTGTCGGACCGTTGATGTTTCTGAGGCAGGGATGAAAGTCGCCAGTGCGTTAGATCTGCCAGTTGATACCGTTGTCGGCTTGCGCCTGGATTTATCTTCCAGACTCTACCGACTCGAAGGAGAAGTCCGCTGGTGTCGAAATGAGGATCAACATTATGTGGGGCTGCTTATTGACGAAAATAGTCCGGACTACGTCAACTGGACCCACATGTTCCAACTGGATTTTTAGCAAACTCGCGTTAATCTCACTCTGAGGCTCAGCGCCGCCGCGTTAATTTGCTGCCTCCCTGATCATTGTTGCAGCGTCAATCTCTATCTGGTTCCCATGAAAGTCAGCGATTTCACTTTTGATTTACCCGAGCAGTTAATTGCTCGCTACCCCACACCCGAGCGTACCGCCAGCCGCCTTCTGCATCTGGATGCGGCGGCGGGTACGATTGATCATTATCGGTTTTCAGATCTGGCCTCACTTCTGCGTCCGGAAGATTTTATGGTGTTCAACAATACCCGGGTGATACCTGCGCGCTTTTTCGGAGAAAAAGAAACCGGGGGTAAAGCTGAAATCCTGCTTGAACGGGTCGTCAGCGAAACAGAGGCGACCGCCCAAATCCGCGCCAGTAAATCACCAAAACCTGGTAGCGTCATTCGTATTGAGTCGGGAGCGGTAGTCACTGTGCTCGAGAAAAACGATAGCTTTTACCGGCTTCGCTTTCCACCGCCAGGGGTTTCTGCAGCCGCGGCTGCCAGCGGACATATGCCATTGCCACCCTATATTGATCGCGAAGACGAGATCAGTGACCGAGAACGATATCAGACGGTTTATGCCAAACATGATGGCTCCGTTGCGGCGCCGACTGCCGGTCTGCATTTTGATGAACCGCTGTTGCAGCAGTTGGCAGCAAAAGGTGTTCAGCGCGATGAGGTGACACTGCATGTGGGTGCGGGTACTTTCCAACCGGTCCGGGTAGAGGCGGTGGAAGATCACGTCATGCACAAGGAATTTCTCCGGGTACCTGAGTCCGTATGTGCAGGTGTCAACGCTTGTCGGGCACGAAATGGTCGTGTCCTGGCAGTCGGTACGACCAGTGTCCGGTCACTGGAAACGGCGTCGCAGAGCGGCGACATTCAGCCTTTCGAGGGAGATTCCGACATTTTCATTTATCCCGGCTACGAGTTCCGCGCCGTGGACATGATGATTACCAACTTTCATCTGCCTGGTTCAACATTGTTGATGCTGGTGAGTGCTTTTGCAGGCTTTGAGGCCATTCAAACTGCCTATCAGGCTGCGGTGTCAGAGTCTTATCGATTCTTCAGTTATGGCGATGCCATGCTCATCACACGTTAAGAGGTCGCTATGTCGCTCGATTTTTCAATAGCTAACAATGATGGTGAGGCGCGTCGTGGTACCTTAACCTTTACGCGGGCGGACGGCACCGTCAAAGAAGTGCAGACGCCTATTTTCATGCCTTGTGGTACCTATGGTTCGGTTAAAGGGCTGACGCCTACTCAACTTCAGGATGCCGGGGTGCAGATGCTCCTGGGGAATACGTTTCATCTGATGCTGCGGCCTGGTATGGATATCATGTCAGACCATGGTGGCTTGCACGGGTTTATGGGTTGGGACGCCCCAATCTTGACTGACAGTGGCGGTTTCCAGGTTTTCAGTCTGGGTGATCTTCGAAAGATCAGCGAAGAGGGGGTCAGCTTTCGGTCTCCCGTGAATGGTGATGCGATTTTTCTGTCACCGGAAATCTCGATGGATATTCAGCGATCCCTGAACTCGGACGTCGTGATGTGTTTTGATGAATGTACGCCGTTTCCTGCGACCAAAGCGGAGGTGGCGGCGTCCATGTCCCTATCCATGCGCTGGGCGGCGCGCAGTAAGTCCGCCTTTGCCGGCAATCCAAACAGCCTTTTCGGGATCATTCAGGGCGGTGTCTACGAAGATCTGAGGGATGAGTCACTCCAGCAGTTAACAGATATCGACTTTGATGGATATGCCATTGGTGGGCTGTCTGTTGGTGAGCCAAAAGAAGACATGATGCGCATCATCCGCCACACCGCGCCCAGGATGCCGGTAGACAAGCCGCGTTATCTGATGGGGGTTGGTACGCCGTCAGACCTGGTTGAAAGTGTCCGCCGGGGCGTGGATATGATGGATTGCGTGATGCCCACGCGGAATGCGCGAAATGGTCACCTGTTCACCTCCACCGGGGTCGTCCGGATAAGGAACTCGCCCCATAAGTCTGCGACCGGACCACTCGACCCTGCCTGTGATTGTTATACCTGTCAGCACTTCAGTCGGTCGTATCTTCACCATCTGGATAAGTGTGGGGAAATTCTCGGTGCCGTGCTGAACTCGATTCACAACGTACATTACTACCTCCACATCATGGCAGAACTGCGAGCTGCGATTGAGCAAAATGCGCTGGAGGCCAGAGTGGCTGCGATTTACGAGGGTTGGCAACAGCCTGTTATGCAGATTTAGTTGTTTTCTATTTGCTGGCGCCGCTATAAATCGGTGAAAATAGCGCGCTTTTCACGACCCCAATTCAGCAGGACTGACTTTTATGATTGATTTACTGATTCCTAGTGCCATGGCTGCGGAGGCTGGTGCACCGTCTGCGGGGCCTATTCCTCTCGATCTTTTTATCATTGTGGCTTTTGCCGTGGTGTTCTATCTCATCGTCTGGCGGCCGCAGAGCAAGCGCTCCAAAGAACATCGTGAACTGGTCGGTGGGCTGGCCAAGGGTGATGAAATCATCACAAATGGTGGCCTGGTCGGGAAGATCACCAAGGTCGAAGAGCAGTTCATTGTTTTTGAAGCTGCGGACAACGTTGAACTGAGACTGCAGAAGAGCGCGGTTATGCAGGCCCTGCCGAAAGGCACCATTAAAAACATCTAACGGCAGGTACTTTTGATAAATCGTTATCCCCTCTGGAAGAACCTGCTGGTTTTTCTTGTGATCACACTGGGCATCGTTTACGCCCTGCCTAATATCTACCCGCCGGATTTTGCGGTCCAGATATCTAATGAGAGCGCTGACGGCGAGTTTACCGAGCGGGCACTTGATACAGCGACTGCCGGTCTGGAAGAGGCTGGTATCAACTACTTCGGTGCTGAACTCAGCGACAACCGGGGGCTGATTCGTTTTAGTGACAACGAGGATCAACTCCGGGCGCGCGATGTGATCCAGCTTGCTCTGCATGATTTGCCCGACGACTACATCGTCGCGCTTAACTCTGCGCCGACAACACCGGAATGGCTCCTCGCGATTGGTGGTGAGCCCATGAAGTATGGTCTGGACCTTCGTGGTGGCGTGCACTTTCTAATGGAGGTGGACACGGAATCGGCCCTGGCGGAACGGGTCGACGGGCTGGAGCAGGAAATCAAGCGCACATTCCGGCAGCGGGACGATCGCATTCGCTATACCAGTTTTACGTCACCGGAACCCGGCATGCTGGAAATCCAGTTTGCTAGCGAAGATCTTGAGGATCGTGCTCAACGCAAGTTACGTGAGGCTTACCCACAGTACCTGATTGAGACTAACCCTGCCTTGCCGTCCCTGCGTATTGCGCTGGACGAAGCGTCCGTCAGGGATATGGAAACTTTTGCTGTACAACAAAACCTGACCGCCATCCGCAACCGGGTTAACGAACTCGGTGTTGCCGAACCTCTGGTTCAGCGTCTGGGACGAAACCGGATCGTCATTGATCTGCCGGGCGTGCAGGACACCGCCAGAGCAAAGAACATTCTTGGCAAGGTGGCGACACTGGAATTTCGCATGGAGGCCGAGTCTGGAGCGAGTTCCTCCTCTACGCAGGAATTTGATTACGAGGGTTTTGCTGTTCGAATTGAGCGGGATGTAATCCTGCGGGGTGACCGTGTTCTGGATGCGCAGGTGGGTTTCGACCCAGATTCCGGTATGCCGCAGGTCAATATCAGGCTGGATGGTAATGGCGGTGAATTGATGCATCGGGCGACCCGACACGATGTTGGTCGCCGAATGGCGGTGATCTTCATTGAGACCAAAACCCGGGACAAGAAGGTTATTGAAAACGGGGAAGAGGTGCTGGTCGCGGAGCCCTATGTTGAGCGACGTGTCATCAGCCTTGCCACGGTGCAGTCAGCACTTGGCGTCAACTTCCGAATTACCGGCCTGCAGGGAGGTGAGGCGCGAGAGCTGGCGCTTTTGCTGCGTGCGGGCGCGCTGGCAGCAGATATGTTTATCGCCGAAGAGCGCACGGTTGGCGCGAGTCTTGGGGCAGAGAATATTGAACTGGGTGCGTTTTCAGTATCCGTCGGGCTGGGCCTTGTGATCATCTTTATGCTGGTTTACTACAAGATATTTGGCCTGGCTGCCAATCTGGCGCTCACAGCAAACCTGCTGTTGCTGGTCGCGCTGATGTCGAGTCTGGGTGCAACGCTGACCCTGCCGGGTATTGCGGGCATTGTATTGACCGTCGGGATGGCCGTGGATGCCAACGTGCTCATTTTCTCCAGAATCAAGGAAGAGCTTAAAAACGGTTTGCCGCCGCAACAGGCGATTCATGCCGGTTTTGAACGGGCTTTTGTGACTATTCTGGATGCTAACCTGACGACATTAATTGTTGCGGTCATTCTCTATAGCATCGGTACTGGCCCGATTAAGGGTTTTGCTGTCACCTTATCTATCGGTATTTTGACATCCATGTTTACAGCGATCGTTGGCACCCGGGCATTGATCAATCTGATTTACGGCGGCCGCAAAATTGAGAGGTTGGCGATCTAATGGAATTGAATTTGAATTTTATGGCCTACCGCAAGATCGCGGCGGTGGCCTCTGTGGTTGTTGTTCTGGCGTCCATCGTTTCACTCGCCGTCAATCAGGTGGAGTGGGGGCTCGACTTTACCGGCGGTTCCCTGGTCGAAGTGGCTTATGAGAATCCTGCACAGCCTGAAACGATTCGTGACCAGCTCAACGCGGCGGGTTACGAGGGACATGTAGTTCAGTTCTTTGGATCTGATCGGGATATTCTGGTTCGGATGCCGCCACAGAAAGGCCTGGATGCCCGCCAGAACGCCCAGCTCGGTGATGAAATCATTGCTTCGCTGCGAGCATCCAGCGGCGAGAACATCGAACTCAGGCGATCCGAATTTGTTGGTCCTGCAGTGGGCCAGGAGCTGACCAATCAGGGTGGCATTGGACTGTTAACAGCACTCGGTGTTGTGTTGCTCTATGTCGCGTTTCGCTTCCAGCTTAAGTTTGCGGTGGGTGCCGTGGTTGCCCTGTTTCATGATGTTGTTATCACCCTTGGGCTATTCTCTATCATGCGGTGGAACTTTGACTTGACGGTGCTGGCCGCCTTACTGGCTGTGATCGGTTATTCACTGAACGACACAATCGTTGTGTCTGACCGTATCAGGGAAAACTTCCGCAGGATTCGTCGAAGCACGCCAGTGGATATTATTAATACTTCCCTTAATCAGACCCTGGGCCGAACCCTGGTAACGTCGTTCACGACGTTGTTAGTACTTTTTACCCTGCTGACTCTGGGTGGTGAGTTGATCCGAGGATTTGCAATTGGTCTGATCATTGGTGTGCTGGTCGGCACCTACTCTTCGATTTATGTGGCCAGTAATATTCTGTTGGCTATGAATATTTCCCAGGATGATCTGGCTGTGCCCGAGAAAGAGGGCGCGGATGACGATTCCGACATAGTCCCCCAGGACTATATCGACCGACAGTAACTTAAGATTTGTGCTACCCAGCACAAATCTTAAGTTGCGAAAGGTAGCCTCGACTCTTAAGTTGCGAAAGGCACTCTCAAAGCCCAGTATTCCTCAAAACCAACCGAGCCCAAGACCCAGACCTACCCCATATATTTCCTGACGGCACCGGATAGCGACTTAAAACACTTCGGTGAACCGGCAACAATATCGCCAGACCGCATGTAGCCAGCACCGCCCTTGAAGTCTCCCACGAAGCCGCCGGCTTCCGTTACCAGAAGTACGCCAGCGGCCATATCCCAGCGTGCCAGGCCCCGCATATACATGCCGTCCAGTCTCCCGGATGCGATATAGGCCAGTTCCAGCGCGGCACTGCCTGGTTGTCGCGTGATGCTTTGCGATGCCAGCAGGTGTCGATACAGCGCGGTTTCTTCATCGAGGTAGAGATGCCTGTCTCTGCCGCCCGTGGCAATGGCCGCACCGTCGAGCGACTCGACATCGCTGGCACGAATACGTTTGCCGTTCATGGTAGAACCTTTGCCGCGACTCGCGACAAATTCTTCCTGGCGAATGGGGTCGATGACAACCGCGTGTTGCAGTTTACCCTTGTGAAGACAGGCGATTGAGACGCAGAAGTGCGGCAGTTGGCGCGTGAAGTTGGCCGTGCCATCGAGGGGATCGATCACCCACTCATATTCAGCATCCACATGATCGGATTCACCTGATTCTTCGCCGGTAATCTTGTGATCAGGATACTTCTCCTGGAGGGTCTGGATCACGATCTGCTCCGCCTCGCGATCAATGTTGGTGACAAAGTCATTGTGGCTTTTTTCACTGATCTTGATGAGATCCGGTCGATCGAAGCCGCGGACGATATGTTGCCCAGCGAGGCGGCCGGCGCGTAGGGCAATGTTGGCCATGGGTTCCATAGAGTATTCCGGGATAACTGCGGTCGCGCATGATACCAGAAACCTTGTAAGATTCACGGCCGTTCCAGAAGTAGCTATAAGTTCTATGAGTGCTGTAAACCTGTTCCCCGGTGTCAGAGTCATTCTGGTTGAAACAAGTCACCCCGGTAACATCGGAGCGGCAGCGCGGGCCATGAAAAACATGGGGCTGACGGAGCTCGTGCTGGTCAATCCGCTGCGGTTCCCCGATGAGAAGGCTGTATTTCGTTCTGCCAGCGCTGAAGATGTTGTGCATGGTGCAAGGGTAGTTGCCTCCGTTGATGAAGCGATCGCTGATTGTCAGCTGGTTATTGGTACGTCAGCAAGGGAGCGCCGAATACCTTCGCCGCTGCTCGATGCCAGAGCCTGCGGTGAGAAAGTTGCCAGCGCCGCCGCTGCTGAACAGATGGTAGGGTTGCTGTTTGGCCGTGAGGCCAGCGGCCTCAAGAATGAAGAGCTGCAGAAGTGCCATTTTCACGTCAACATCCCGACCGGTGAAGCCTACTCCTCCCTGAATCTCGCCATGGCGGTGCAGGTTGTCTGCTACGAAATTCTTCAATCTCGTCTCTCTGGCAGTGATCACGGGGAAAGCCAGCGCGAACACTGGGATGTGCCGCCAGCGGATGCGGCCTCGGTGGAACACTTCTTTGAGCATCTGGAACAGACCCTGGTGCAGGTGGGTTTTCACGATCCGGATAACCCGAGGCAGCTGCTGACCCGGCTACGTCGGCTGTTTAACCGGGTACGTATGGATCAGATGGAAGTTAGTATTCTCCGCGGTTTTCTCAGCGCAGTTAACAAGTTATCGCCGAAATAGGCATTCGGCTACGCCATTATTCCCAGATCATCTAACTCGGTCCGGGCTTTGTCCAAATAACCCACCAAATTGGTCGGGCTTTTACTTGATCAAATTAGTCGGGTATTGCATACTGCGCTCCCGCAAGCGAGTTAGAGATGTGCGATAGCAATCCCGCGGCGGAAACAGAGGATAGTTTATGAGACTTACAGCGAAAGGAAGGTATGCGGTTACAGCAATGCTGGATCTAGCCGTACACCGAAACGAAGGGCCGATCAGTCTTGCTGACATTTCCCGTCGCCAGGGCATCAGCCTGTCTTATCTGGAACAACTGTTCGCCAAACTTAGAAAACACAGTCTGGTCAACAGCGTCCGTGGACCTGGTGGTGGATACCTCCTGAATCGTGCACCGGACCAGATTTTTGTTGCCGAAATCGTTGATTCAGTGGACGAGAACGTTGACGCCACCAAGTGCGCGGGACGCGCAGATTGCCAGCAAGGTGAGATGTGTCTGTCGCACCAGTTGTGGTCAGATTTGAGCGATGAAATCCATCATTTCCTCGCTGGTATTGATCTGGCGAGCATTCTCGCGAAACGAGAAGTTAAGGAAATTGCAGCCCGGCAGGATGCTCTGCGGGATGACGTTGTCAGATTACCGGCCTTCGCAGAAGGCTAAATGTCACCGGGCAAGCAAGTGCAAAGCAAGCAAGTCGACAAGTTGAAGGAAAGAACATGAATACGCCAATTTATTTTGATTACGCAGCAACGACGCCAGTTGATCCGCGCGTTGCACAAAAAATGAGTGAATGTTTGCTCGCCGAAGGCAAGTTCGGTAATCCGGCAAGCCGTTCACACAAGTTTGGTTGGGAAGCGGAAGAAGCCGTTGAGATTGCCCGGCGGCAGGTCGCCGACCTGCTCAACTGTGATCCGAGAGAAATTGTCTGGACCTCTGGCGCGACCGAGTCAGACAATCTGGCGATCAAAGGTGTCGCGAATTTTTACAAGGGTAAAGGCAAGCACATCATTACCTCCAAGATTGAGCACAAGGCGGTACTCGATACCTGCAGACATCTGGAGCGAGAAGGTTTTGAAGTCACCTACCTCGAGCCCGGCGAAGATGGCATCACCACGCCGGAAAGCGTGGCCGAGGCGATACGTGAGGACACGACCATTGTCAGTATCATGCACGTCAACAATGAAATCGGTGTGGTCAACGACATCGCGGCGATCGGCGAAGTATGCCGTGCTAACAAGGTCTTTTTCCATGTCGATGCGGCGCAAAGTGCCGGCAAAATCGATATTGACCTGCAGGAAGCGAAGGTCGACCTGATGTCTTTGTCTGCGCACAAGATGTATGGCCCGAAAGGCGTGGGCGTACTTTATGTCCGAAGAAAGCCCCGTGTGCGTCTGGAAGCACAGATGCATGGTGGCGGACATGAGCGCGGCATGCGTTCAGGTACCCTGGCAACGCATCAGCTGGTGGGTATGGGTGAGGCCTGTCGCATCGCCAAAGCCGAAATGCATGAAGAAGGCGAGCGTATCATCAAGCTGCGCCAGCGACTTTGGGACGGGTTTAACGACATGGAAGAAGTCTATGTGTCAGGTGATATGGATCATCGTGTGCCCGGGATTATCAATATCAGCTTTAACTTTGTTGAAGGCGAGTCTTTGATCATGTCTTTGCCGAACCTGGCAGTCTCTTCAGGGTCAGCCTGTACCTCGGCCAGCCTCGAGCCGTCTTATGTGCTCCGTGCCCTGGGTATGAATGATGAACTTGCACACAGTTCGCTGAGATTCTCAGTGGGCCGATTTACAACAGAAGAAGATGTTGATCAGGCAATTGAAAGTGTGAGATCAGCGGTCCAAAAACTGCGAGAATTGTCGCCACTCTGGGATATGTACCAGGATGGTGTGGATATGGATAAGATTGAGTGGGCAGCCCACTAGGAGTAATGACAAATGGCTTACAGCGATAAAGTACTGGATCACTACGAAAACCCTCGTAATGTCGGCAAAATGGATGCTGACAGCGATGAGGTCGGCACGGGTATGGTTGGTGCACCGGCTTGCGGTGACGTCATGCGCCTGCAGATTAAAGTGGGTGATAATGGCGTTATTGAAGACGCAAAATTCAAGACCTACGGTTGCGGCAGCGCGATTGCATCCAGCTCCTTGCTGACAGAATGGGTTAAGGGTCGCACTATTGACGAAGCGGCTGGTATCAAGAATACCGAGATTGCGGAAGAACTGGCGTTACCGCCGGTAAAGATTCACTGCTCGGTGCTTGCTGAAGATGCGATCAAGGCAGCTGTCAAAGACTACAAAACAAAGCACGAAGGCGATGCTGAATCATCAGCAGCCTGAGGACGTTGTTATGGGCGTTAATCTGACCGAAAAAGCGGCGGAGCATGTGGCCGGTTATCTCGAAAGCCGCGGCAAGGGCCTGGGTATCCGCTTAGCGGTTAAGACCACGGGCTGCTCCGGCCTGATGTATGTGCTCGAACCCGTTGATGAGATTCAGCCCGAAGATCTGAAGTTTTCATCACAGGGTGTCGATGTGTTTGTTGACCCCAAGTCGATGGTCTACATCGACGGTACTGAGATGGATTACGTCAAACAAGGCTTGAACGAAGGGTTTGAATTCAAGAACCCGAACGTCCAGGGTGAATGCGGCTGCGGTGAAAGCTTCACCGTTTAGATCTAAGATCTAACAACTTATCTCAGGGAAAGGGTCACGTAAGTGGCCCTTCATCATTGTGAATTTCGAACAAAACTATTTCGAGATATTCGGGCTTCCCGTGTCTTTTGATGTGGATCAGGCGCTACTGGACGACCGGTTCCTGGGCTTGCAGAAAGAAGTGCATCCCGATCGGTTTGCGGCGAGTACTGACCAGGAAAAACGGCTGGCGATGCAGTGGGCGACACTGGTAAATACTGCCAATGAAACGCTTCGCTCACCCCTTTCTCGTGCGATTTACCTGCTGCGTTTGCAGGAAGTTGAACTGGATCATAATCCCACCCTTCCGCCTGACTTCCTGATGGAACAGATTGAGCTGCGTGAACAGCTGGATACGATTGAACAGAACGCTGATGATCTGGACGGGCTTGATGAATTCCGGCGGCAGTTGAAGGGTGTGATGGTGCGGGTCGAAGCCGAATTTGCCCAGGCAATGCCGACAGATCTCAAGCAAGCGGAAGCGTTGGTGTACGAGATGCAGTTTTTGAATAAGCTGTCATCCTCCGCAAAACGCGTAGAAGAAAAGTTGTTGGAGTATTAATGGCCTTATTACAGATTACAGAGCCTGGCCAGGCTGTTGACCCGCATGATCGCAAGCGCGCAGCGGGCATCGATCTGGGTACAACCAATTCCTTAATCGCCAGTGTGCGCGAGGGTGATGCAGCAACCCTGCCGGATTTGCAGGGACGCCACATGCTGCCTTCCGCTGTACGCTATACCGAGGGGCAGGTGGTTGTTGGCCATGACGCGCTTGCCAGTGCTTCAGCCGATCCTTTTAACACGATCGTTTCAGTTAAGAGATATATGGGGCGTGGCCTTGACGATGTACGCTCGTTAAGCGAGTCATTGCCGTACAAATTTGTTGAAGCAGCAGGCATGCCACGTATTCAGACCGAAGATAAAGCAGTATCGCCGGTTGAGGTGTCTGCAGAAATCCTCAAAACCCTGGTTGTCCGGGCGCAGGAGACGCTTGGCGGCGAACTCGATGGTGTGGTGATTACCGTGCCGGCGTATTTCGATGATGCTCAGCGGCAGGCAACCAAAGATGCGGCACAGGTCGCTGACGTGAACGTCCTGCGACTGTTAAACGAGCCGACAGCCGCGGCGATTGCCTATGGTCTGGATACTGGCAGTGAAGGCGTCATCGCCGTTTACGACCTGGGCGGTGGCACCTTTGATATTTCGCTGCTACGCCTGAGGAAGGGCGTGTTCGAAGTGCTGGCTACCGGGGGCGATTCTGCGCTTGGTGGAGATGACTTTGACCATGCCCTGGCTGAGTGGATGATCGGTGAGTCCAGTGCCACGTCGATTGCCCCGAACCTGCAACGCGCCTTATTGACGGAAGCTCGACAGATCAAAGAAGCGTTGACTGATGCTGCGGAAATCACGATAGATTTTGAGGTAGAGGGGCTTGCGCTGCACACGACGCTTTCGAGGCAAACGTTTGATGATCTGGTTGCGCCACTGATTGATAGCTCTATCAAAGCCTGTCGACGAGCTGTGCGCGATGCCGAGATAGAAATAGCGGACATCGACAATGTGGTCCTGGTTGGTGGTTCGACGCGCGTACCGCAGGTCATCGACAAGGTGGCCCGTTTCTTTGATGCCACGCCGCTGAACGATATAGACCCGGACAGGGTGGTGGCAGTAGGTGCGGCTATCCAGGCGAATGTGCTGGTCGGCAATAAACCTGATGACGAGATGTTGCTGCTGGATGTGCTGCCGCTTTCTCTCGGGCTGGAAACCGTGGGCGGTCTGGCAGAGAAGATCATTGAACGGAACACGGCGATCCCGACCGCGAGAGCGCAGGAGTTTACGACCTACAAAGACGGTCAGACAGCCATGTTGATTCATGTCGTACAGGGCGAACGAGAACTGGTTGATGATTGCCGCTCTCTGGCACGTTTCGAACTGACGGGTATCCCGCCGATGGTGGCAGGTGCTGCGAAAGTCGAAGTGACCTTCCGGGTCGATGCCGATGGTCTGCTGTCGGTATCTGCAAGGGAAACCAGCACCAATGTTGAGGCCAGTGTCGAAGTAAAGCCGTCTTATGGCTTAAGTGATGATGAAATCGCCACCATGTTAAGGACCTCTTTTGAACATGCATCGGAAGATGCTGGTCAGCGTTCGTTGATGGAGGCCAGGGTTGAAGCAGGGCGAGTCATTGAAGCCTTGGGTAACGCGCTGGATATTGATGGTGCAGCGCTGCTGCCTGCTGATGATGTCGCGGTGTTAAAGAGTGCCGTTCAGAAACTCAAAGACCTCGCTGAGGGATCGGACCATAGAGCCATCACTGAGGGTACAGAAATGCTTGGCCGTGCGAGCGAAGAATTTGCCGCACTGCGAATGGACGCTGCTGTCAAAAAAGCCCTTGCGGGTCGGCAGATCGAAGAACTAGACAAAGAGATGTAGGCGGGACCTTATGCCACAGGTAATTTTTTTACCTCACGAAGAACGCTGCCCTGAAGGTGCAGTGCTGGAAGTTGAACCGGGTGCAAATCTGATCGAAGTTGCCATGGACCACGGCATTGAGATTGAGCATGCCTGCGAGATGGCCTGTGCTTGCACAACTTGCCACGTAATTGTGCGTGAAGGGTTTGATTCGCTCGAGGAGTCGGAAGAACTCGAGGATGATCTGCTGGATAAAGCCTGGGGTCTTGAACCCGATTCCCGATTGTCCTGTCAGGTGCTTGTGGGTGAGGAAGATCTGGTCATCGAGATACCCAAATACACGATTAACCAGGTCTCAGAGAACCATTAGGAGCGCCTATGAAATGGACTGATGTAAACGACATAGCGATAGAGCTTGTGGATACCTACCCGGATGTCGATCCTCTAGCGGTGCGCTTTACGGATCTTCGAGAGTGGGTAATGGGACTGCCGGGGTTTGATGACGATCCCGAGCGGTGCGGGGAAAAAGTGCTTGAGGCTATTCAGATGGCCTGGCTGGACGAAATCTAGCACCCTTTTTCTGTCGGCTGTGATCTGCCTGGCTAGCGCCGCATCTGCCAACAATCGCCATTTATTGAACCCTGACGTGAAGTCGCCAGCAATATTCTGCTGGCGGGCTTCTTTGGATTCGTCAGGCGCGTATAATGCGCGCAAATTTGACATTGAACTGGAGTATTTATCATGGGCGTTGAAAGGACTTTCTCTATTATCAAACCGGATGCGGTCGCCAAAAATGTGATTGGCAAAATCGTTTCCAGGTTTGAGAAAGCGGGTTTGCGGATTGTCGCTTCACGCATGGAGCACCTGACCGTAGACAAGGCTAAAGGCTTTTATGCGGAGCATGATGGCAAGCCGTTTTTTGAAGATCTCGTCAATTACATGAGCTCCAGCCCGGTGGTTGTTCAGGTACTGGAGGGCGAAAACGCCATTGCATTGAACCGTGAGCTGATGGGGGCAACAAACCCTAAAGAAGCAGAAGCTGGTACTATTCGGGCAGATTTCGCGGAGTCCATCGATGCCAATGCTGTCCATGGTTCCGATTCGCCGGAATCAGCAGCGCGCGAAATTGCTTACTTCTTCACCGCAGAGCAACTCTGTGATCGATAGGTAGTCATGACTGAAGCCGCACAACAAAAGGCTAATTACCTGGGATATACCCAGGCAGACTGGGTCCATCTGCTTGAAGAGCTGGGCGGCAAAAAGTTTCATGCCGCCCAGATCATGAAGTGGATTCATCACCGGTTTGTCGATGACTTCGCAGAAATGACGGATATCAGTAAGTCGCTGCGTGAGTACCTCGCGGCTAACGGTGAGCTCCTGGAGCCACCGGTTGAAGAAGAGTTTGTTTCCAAAGACGGCACTCGAAAGTGGTTGATCAAGGCTGCCTCCGGTAGCCTGATCGAAACCGTTTTTATTCCCGAAGATACCCGGGGAACCCTGTGTGTTTCGTCCCAGGTTGGCTGTGCGCTGGATTGCAGTTTCTGTTCCACCGGTAAGCAAGGCTTCAACAGTAACCTGACAACCGCAGAGATTATCGGCCAACTGCGTATTGCGCTCCGAAGGCTGGCAGAAGTTTACCCGGATAGAAGCCGCACCGTGACCAACGTGGTCATGATGGGCATGGGTGAGCCGCTACTCAATTTTGATAATGTGTTGCCTGCCGTCCAGTTAATGATGGACGATCTTGGTTATGGCATATCAAAGCGAAAAGTAACGATCTCGACCGCGGGCGTGGTCCCGGGTATTAGAAAGATGATTGATAGCACGGACGTCTCCCTGGCGATTTCTTTGCACGCACCTAACGATGAGCTGCGTAACGTACTGGTACCCGTCAACAAAAAGTATCCGATCGCTGAGCTTCTGGATGTCTGTACAACCTACGCAAGGAATCTCGGTGAGAAGCGGACCATCACCGTTGAATATACGGTAATCAATGGGGTCAACGATCTGCCAGAGCATGCGCTGCAACTATCTCGCCTGCTGCAGGGATTTCCGTGTAAGATCAATTTGATTCCGTTTAACCCCTTTCCAGGTACCAGTTACAAGCGACCTTCCATGATGGCAGTCCGAGGATTTCAGGATCGATTGGTTAAAGATGGTTATTCCGTGACCGTGCGTACCACCCGTGGCGATGATATTCAGGCTGCCTGCGGTCAACTGGTTGGCGAGGTTGCAGACAAGACCCGGCGCCAGGAGAAGTACCGAAAGATTCAGATCGGAGAGATCGCTTGATGCGCCTTGTTTTAAGCGGTCTGCTGATCGTTCTGTTGGCAGGCTGTGTGTCGCAGTCCGGGTCCGAGCAGGAAACCCGGGCGGAAAACTCAGAATCATTTCAGCGCCAACTCGATCTGGCAGTGGGTTATCTTCGCAATGGTGATTACCAGCGCGCGAAGGAAAAGCTGAATCGAGCCCTTGAGATTGAGCCCAGGAACTCTGCTGCACACGCTACCTACGGTCTATTGTTTCAGCTGGAAGGTGAGCCGGAGCATGCTGAAAAGTATTTGAAAGACGCGATCCGTTATGACCCGGACAACGCCCAGGCCAGAAACTCATACGGTGCGTTTCTGTTTGCTGAACATCGATATCACGAGGCAGTTAAACAGTTGCAGGAAGCCAGTGAGAATCGCTACTACGCCAACAGACCAACGGTATTCGAAAATCTGGGTGTCGCGTACCGGCGCATCGGTGATTTTGAGGGTGCTGAATACGCCTTTACGCGAGCGATCCAATTGAACCCTTCTCAAACACGGTCAATGATCGAGTTGGCTGATATCAAGTTCGAGCAACGTTTCTATGCAGAGGCGCGCGATCTGTACCGACGATACTCGCAACAAGCCCAGTCGACACCGAAGTCGCTCTGGCTGTGTGTCCGTCTTGCCCGGATTTTCAGTAGCTATGATCAGGAAGCAAGCTGTGGTCAGGCGCTGGAGGGCATCTTTCCGAATAGTGACGAAAACCAGTCGTATCAAAGGTCTCTGTAATGTCAGAAGAGGAAGTGCTTGAGCAGCAGGTGCCGCTTCCCTCGCCAAGCAGGGTGCTGGTGGCTGCACGAGAAAAGCTCGGGCTTTCTCAGAAAGAAGTGGCGGACAAACTCTTTCTGACAACAACCTTCATTAAGTATATCGATGAAGGCCAGTTTCAGAGTATTCCCAAACCCGCGTTTGTAAAAGGTTATCTGCGGTCCTACGCCAGAGTCGTTGGCTTATCCGGGGATGACATCGTTGCTTTCTATGAGGCTGAACTCGAAGCCCATGAGCCGGCCCCGGAAATCAAAGGCGTGACCGAGGAAAATGTTGGTTCCTCCGCCATTACGGGTCCGGTCCTGCAAACCGGTGTAATTGGTCTTGGTGGCTTGCTGCTGTTGATTGCACTCGTCTGGTGGGCGACATCAGATTCTGATGCCGACGCGCCGCCGGTGGTCACGCAACCGCAAACTGCTCTGGCTGATGAAATGGTCCCTGTGGATAGCTTGACGACCGATGAGATTGCGCTTGAACAAATTTCAGGGACTGTCGCGGCCGGAGAGCCCGGGATATTTGAGGGCTCACTTGAAACTGAGACAGATAGCGCGATAGCGCCTGCAATCGCAACGGCTGTGGTCGGTGACGCTGATGTTCTGAAAGACCCAGAAACAGAACCACAGACAGAGCCACAGACAGAGCCACAGACGGAACAAACAGCAAGCCCAGCTGACGATGCATCGGTCGCTGATGACGAGGCGGCATCGCGCCCCCCCATCACCATTGATCGTACCTCAGACGGATCGCGTAATTTTGTGACGCTTGATGCGGGCGGGTTCGATCAACTCGAGCTGTCCTTCTCAGACGAGTGCTGGGTGGAAGTTCGAGATGCCGAACGCGGGCAGATCTACAACGATCTCAATCGCGAAGGGGATGTGCTTACCGTCTACGGTGCTTCACCGTTTGAACTCCTACTGGGTAAGGCAACCGCCGTCGAGATGATTTACAATGGCCGCCCATTTGATCTGGAACCGTACATCAGCCGGGATAGAACCGCGAAATTGACAGTCGTCGAGTAGCACAGACGTTCATCCGGCCAATCGCCGTCGGCAATAAAACCATGAAGATTCAGGCAGTTAGAGGGATGCAGGACATATTGCCTGCGCAAAAGTCGATTTTTAGAGGAATCGAGGATGTTGCGCGGGCGGTGTTGGGTTCATACGGTTACCAGGAGATAGGTTTACCGATACTGGAGCAGACAGATCTGTTCAAGCGTCTTGTGGGTGAAAGTACAGATATCGTCGAAAAGGAAATGTATACCTTTGACGATCGAAACGGCGATAGCCTGACCATGCGCCCTGAAGGTACGGCAGGGTGTGCCCGCTTCGCTGAGGAGAACGGCCTGCTGTTTAACCAGGTACAGCGACTCTGGTACAGCGGTTCCATGTTTCGCTATGAGCGTCCGCAAAAGGGTCGTTATCGGCAATTTGAACAGATCGGAGCCGAGTGTTTTGGGATGGCAGGGCCTGATATCGATGCAGAACTGCTGTTGATGAATGCCCGGATCTGGCGAACTCTTGGTATCGAAAAGGATATCACGCTGGAACTTAACTCGTTGGGTAATCCGGAAGCGCGGGGCATATTCAAACAGCATCTGGTGGCTTACCTGGAAAAATACCAGCAGGATCTGGATGAAGATAGTCAGCGGCGGTTGACGACAAATCCGCTACGTATTCTGGACAGCAAGGCGGAGAAAACCCGAGAGATTCTGAGCGAGGCACCCTCGCTGGCAGATTTTGTCGATGACGAGTCAAAACTGCATTTCGAGCAGCTGCGTCAACTGCTTTCGGATAACAACGTCGCCCATGTCGTCAATCCCAATATCGTTCGTGGCCTCGACTACTACAACCGGACAGTCTTTGAATGGACCACCAATACCCTTGGTGCCCAGGGAACAGTTTGTGGCGGCGGGCGCTACGATGGGCTGGTGGCGCAGTTAGGTGGTAAACCGTCACCGGGTGTGGGTTTCGCGATGGGGCTGGATCGTATCTCGCTGATGCTGACAGAAAAAACGGCATCAATGCGACAGGCGGATATCTACATGGTTTCCCAGGGAGAAGCCGCGCGAGGCACCGCCATCAGTGTTGCTGAGCAGTTGCGGGAAGCACTCCCGGCCTGCAGGGTCATGGTGCATTGTGGTGACGGCAAGTTTAAATCGCAGATGAAGAAGGCTGATGCCTCCGGGGCTGCATTAGCCCTGATTATTGGCGAAGATGAGGTTGCCGCACAAACTGTGGCCGTAAAGCCATTGCGGGATAGAGGGGAACAGGTAAGCTGTGCCCGGTCAGAAATCGTGGCCTACTGTGGCAAGTATTTAGAGAAGGAGAGCAAGATTGGTTGAGTCTGATGAAGAACAACTAGAGCAACTTAAGAACTGGTGGGATGAAAACGGTACCTCACTTATGGTGACGATAGTTGTCGTGCTCGGCAGTATTTTTGGCTTTCGCGCCTGGGAAGCAAGCGTTCAGCAAGCCGGTGAAAACGCCTCGGTTGCCTACGAAAATCTGGTTCAGGCAACCGATAACCTGACGGTGGATGACACCGCCATGCAGGCAACTGCGGCGGCCTTGTCGAACACTTTAAGAGAAGCGCATGCGAGCAGCACCTATTCTGTATTCGCTGCCTTGCAGATGGCGAAACTCGCCGTTGAAGCCGATGACCTGCCTGCAGCGCAGACAGAACTGGAATGGGCGCTTAGTGAAGTTGATGACCCCGCGCTGGAAGCTATTGTTCGAGTTCGACTTGCCCGTGTGCTACTTGCTCAGAATGATGCCACGGCGGCGATGGCGCTGGTCATTAACTTCGAGGCGCCGCCAGGTCAGGTGGCATCAGTCGAGGAGGCGCGCGGGGATGTCTATCATGCCCTGGGCGACCTGGAAAATGCGAGAGCCTCCTATCAGCTTGCCGTGCAAAATCTGGGTGAAGGTGTGGAGAAGCCCATCCTTGAGATTAAGCTTGCAGATATACCTCTGGGTACCCAGATCGCTGCGCCTCAACAAAGCGAAGATCCTGTCGTTGAAACGCAGGGTCCACTGGAAGGGGAAACTGCCAGTGAAGGTAATGACGCATGATATCCGGTGCACCTGTCCGACTGCTTGCTGTTTTACTGGTCCTGCTGGTATCCGGTTGTGGCTGGTTCGGCGGTGACGACAATGCCCCGGAAGAAATCAAGCCGAACCCGTTGTTGCCGTTTGAAGCGGAAGAAACCCTGGGTGTTGTCTGGAACAAAAAGATTGGTGCAGGCGCCGGTGATCGGGCAATTCGTCTGAAGCCAGCGGTTGTCGGCGGCCGGGTGTTTGCGGCTTCTGCTGATGGCAATGTAAGCGCACTGACAACCGATGCCGGGCGGGAAATCTGGTCGGTAGAGGTACGTGATTTCTACTCCGGTGAAGAGCTCGCCTACGGCTTTCCAAAGAAACTGGATGCTATCACCGGTGGTGTTGGTGTTGGCGGCGACCTGCTTGTGGTGGGCACTGGCGCCGGTGACGTTGTCGCCCTTAACCAGAGTGATGGCAGTCTGGCCTGGAAGGCAGCGGCCAGTAGTGAAATTTTGTCCGCACCACAAATCGATGATGAACTGGTGGTTGTCCAGACTATCGACGGCAAGGTCACGGCCTATAACGTCTTTGATGGACAACGCGTCTGGGTGTATACAACAAACATTCCCTCGTTGACCCTGCGTGGCACCGCGACGCCTATTATCGTCAACGACATTATTGTCAGTGCCTTCTCCAATGGTCGCGTATCGTTACTCAGTAAGGAACAGGGGCTTGCTGTTTTTGACCAGCGTATTGGCATCGCCCAAGGTGCGTCTGACCTGGAACGGTTGGTCGATATTGATGGCGCTATGTTTGTTGATAGTGGCCGCCTTTTTGTAGCCAGCTTTCAGGGTCGCCTGGTTGCCATTGAACTTGCGGGCGGCCGGACACTTTGGGCTGAAGAAGCTTCGAGTATCAATGGCCTTGGCGCAGGATTTGGCAATGTTTACCTCGCTGCCGCCGATAGTCAGATCATCGCCTACGATGCTGACAATGGTCGAGAGATCTGGCGCGTAGATGCCTTGTTACACAGAGATGTTACCGCGCCAGTTGCCTACGGAAGTTATCTCGCCTTTACAGACTTTGAGGGATACCTCCATCTTCTTGCCCAGTCGGATGGCAGATTTGTTGCCAGACGACGGGTCGATAGCGCCGGCGTCCGGGCTGACCTTGTATCCGAAGGCGGAAGAATTTTCGCCATGGGTAATGAAGGTAGTCTGTATGCGCTGGAAGTCCGCTAGGTCTCGATTATGTTACCCGTCATCGCGCTTGTAGGCCGACCAAATGTCGGTAAGTCGACCCTGTTCAATCGTCTGACGAAGTCGCGGGACGCGCTTGTCGCGAGCTTTCCTGGCCTTACACGTGACCGACAATACGGCAGAGGGGCGCTTGGTGATTTCGACTACGTGGTAGTCGATACCGGTGGTCTTTCCGGCGACGACCAGGGTATTGATGTGCCCATGGCAGATCAGGCGAAACAAGCGATTGGTGAGGCGGATATCGTGCTGTTTCTGGTCGATTCCAGGGACGGCCGGGCTGCGGGTGATGAGGATATCGCTCGCCTGCTGCGGGAAAATGAAGTGCCGACCCTGCTTGTCGCCAACAAAATCGACGGTCAGAACCCGGATTTTGTGGCTGCAGAGTTCTATGCTCTGGGCCTCGGTGAACCTCATTTTGTTTCAGCCAGTAACGGTACCGGCGTTCGGACACTTATTAACGATGTGGTGCAACCAGCGCTACCGGCAGACATTCTTGCTGACGAAGCAGACGAAATTACCGGTATCAAGATTGCGGTGGTCGGTCGCCCGAATGTGGGTAAATCGACCCTGGTTAACCGTTTACTTGGTGAAGAACGCGTTGTTGTTTTTGACCAGGCGGGCACCACAAGAGACTCTATCTATATTCCTTACGAACGAGATGGACAGGCCTATACGTTGATCGATACCGCAGGCGTGCGTCGGCGGGGTAAGGTGACAGAGAAGATAGAAAAGTTCTCGATTATCAAAACCCTCGAAGCAATCAGCGACGCCAATGTTGTTGTCCTGATGATCGATGCAAGAGAGGGGATCGTTGATCAGGATCTGCACCTGCTCAGCCACGTGCTTGATTCTGGCCGAGCGCTTGTTCTTGCCGTCAATAAATGGGACGGTACTGATCAGGAACAGAAGTCTTATATCCGCGATGAGCTTGACCGGAGACTGACGTTTATCGATTTTGCCACCACCCACTATATTTCAGCGCTCCATGGCAGTGGTGTCGGCAATCTTTATGAATCGATCCATCAGGCTTATGCGTCAGCAACGCTTAAAGTGCCAACGTCCCGTCTAAACGAAATTCTGGAACGCGCCCTCTTTGAGCATCAGCCTCCCCTGGTGCACGGTCGCCGCATCAAACTGCGTTATGCGCATCTCGGTGGCAGTAATCCACCGGTAGTTGTGGTTCATGGCAATCAGACAGATGCTGTGCCAGAAACCTACAAACGATATCTGATGCATCGATTTATCGACGCGCTGAATTTGAAAGGTACGCCGCTCAGAATGGAGTTCCGTACCGGAGATAACCCGTTTAAAGGCCGCAAAAACAAACTGACAGAGCGCCAGTCAGGTCGCCGCAAACGCATGATGGATCATGTGCGTAAAAGCAAGCGGAAACAGAAACGAAAACCTAAAGACTAGTTCTGAGCGCCGCAGGCTGACAAGCGGGTCAGTCATTGAGAAAAAGTGCGGGATTAACCCGTGCATTGTTCAGGCTCACTCCCCAATGCAGGTGTGCACCGGTGACTCTGCCGGTTTGGCCGATTTCACCCAGTAGGTCCCCGGTGGCAACGCGCGTGCCCAGCTCAACGTTGATGTTACTCAGGTGGCAGTACATTGTGACAAGGCCATGACCGTGGTCGAGGATGACTGTCTTGCCATTAAAGAAGTAATCGCCCGTTGCCGTGACCACGCCGGGTGCGGGTGCATTCACCGGGGTGCCTTCAGGCGCGGCAATATCCATACCGCTGTGGGGGCTTCGGGCCTGGCCGTTCAGTATTCTGCGCAGGCCGAAAGAGCTGGATACAATGCCTTCTGAAGGCAACTCGAATCGTACTGCGGGGGCTTCGGTTTGCTCAAATGCGACGAAGGTCTTATCCATTTCCTGCCTTTCACGGAGGATTCTATCCATGTCCTGTGCATAGGGATTCACCTTCCGCTTGTTCTCAATGGTTAACGCCTGCGTCTCGTAGGCCCTGGCATCGACCTTAAATGTAATCGCTTCGATGGGTGTTTCTAACAGGTAGCTGCCGGGGGACGTTGAGAGGTGCAGCCCCACAACAGCGTGGTTACCCTGATCACCAGTCACCACCATCACAGGGCGCCCTTTGAAACTGGCCGACTCGGCTTCACCGATCGCAATGATAGCGATGCCGCCGGGTACCGGGTCGTGCGTGGGTAGGGCATGTGCCATGACGCTGCATAGCAGTGTCAGCAAAAAAAGCATTCTGTTCATTTGATCGTTGGATTCTTTTCGATTTCTGTTTGCAGGACTTCAGCCACGACCTGGCCGGATTGAAGTCGGGCTCTGATCTTACTGCCTGGTTCAATGTCAGTCGCGTCCGTCAGAACACGCTGATCGCTATCGTCAGTAACGATTGCGTAACCTCGCTCGAGGGTAGCCAGGGGACTCAAGGTTTGTAGTTTTGAGGCCAGTTGACTGAGTTTTTGACCCGCCTCGGTTAATGTCTGATTCCCTCTGCGTTCAAGTTTTTCGTTCAGACCCGCGAGTCGAAGCTGGGCGCTTTGGATGATGGTTGTCGGCGAGGTCAGGCGCAGCCTGTTCAGACTTGAATGTTTCCGTTCCAATATTCGTCCCGCGGCTGCGGTAAGTCTGCGTTCAAGCTCATCAGTTTTCTGCGCAAGCTCCTGCAATCGCGAACTGGGATGTCTCAAGCGACGAGAGAGATGGCCTGTCGCTTCTAAACCCCGTGACAGGTGTTGCTGCATGGCACGCAGGAGCCGCTTCTCCATATACTCCGCGCTGTCCAGCAGGACGCTGGCATCGGGCGTGATGAGCTCGGCGGCGGCCGAGGGTGTTGGTGCCCGAAGATCTGCAACAAAGTCTGCAATGGAAACATCGGACTCATGCCCTACAGCGCAAACAACGGGCAGCTCACTGGCCGCGATGGCTCGGGCGACGGGTTCAGTGTTGAACGACCAGAGGTCCTCAAGGGAGCCACCGCCCCGGGTCAGCAGAATCAGGTCAAACTGTTGCTGGTGTCGATTAACAGTAGCCAGGGCTTCGACGATCTGATCGACAGACTCCTCCCCTTGTACCTGGACTGGAAATATACCGATGTTGATCGCCGGGAAACGGCGTCGCATCACGGCGATGACGTCTCTGATGGCAGCTCCGGCCGGTGACGTAACAATGGCGACATGACTGGCCAGTGGCGGGAGCGCTCGTTTGCGCGCGTCATCAAACAGGCCTTCCTGCTGGAGCGATCTCTTCAGGTTCTCGAACGCCCGTCGCAGTGCACCGTCGCCAGAATCTTCGAGAAAGTCCGCGATCATCTGGAATTCACCGCGGCCCTCGTACAGTGAAATTCTGCCACGAACCACGATCTGCTGACCGTTGCGTGGTTTAAATCGCACCATCTGATTGCGATTTCGGAACATCGCGCATCTCACCTGGGCCTTGTCGTCTTTCAGCGTGAAATACCAGTGTCCGGAGCCGGGTTGTGCCAGGTTAGATATCTCTCCCTCGACGTACAGCAGGGGGAACTCCGACTCCAGCAACCGCTTGGCATCCCGGTTTAACTCGGCAACGGTAATGATTTGTCTATTGCTCGAACTCATCGCGGCATCTTAACAGAGCAATCACCTTTTTCGGTTTGACGCAGGTATAATTGCGTCTTGCCAACTGCCTGAAAAGTTTCATGTCACACCCTGATATTCATCAGGAGCGAATCCTGATCCTGGATTTTGGTTCCCAGTACACCCAGCTCATTGCCAGAAGACTCCGCGAGGTTGGCGTCTACTGCGAAATATTGCCCTACGATCTTGACGAAGCCCGTGCCCGGGCCTTCAAACCTAACGGTATTGTGCTCTCGGGCGGCCCGGAATCGGTTAACGCGGACGCGACCCTGGTGGCACCGGACTATGTTTTTACTCTGGGTGTGCCGCTGCTGGGTATTTGCTACGGCATGCAAACCATGGCAAAGCAACTCGGTGGTGAAGTGCAAGGCGCTGATAAAAGTGAATTCGGTTACGCCCGGGTGGACCTGATTGCCGCGTCTAGACTAACGGCGGGCTTATCCCAGGACGATAGCGAGAGTCTGGATGTCTGGATGAGTCACGGTGACAAGGTTGTCAAGGTACCGGCAGGCTTTACGATTTTTGGCCGCAGCGAAAACACCGATGTCGCAGCCATGGCCGATGAGAATCGGCGTTTCTATGGACTGCAGTTTCATCCCGAAGTCCACCACACGCATCTCGGTGATGTGATTCTTGAGCGGTTCGTCAAGGAGGTGTGTGAATGTGAAGCCCTTTGGACCCCAGGTAATATTGTCGAAGATATCATCGAGAGTGTGCGCGCCCAGGTGGGTGATGCCAGAGTCATTCTGGGTCTGTCTGGTGGCGTTGACTCCTCGGTTGTCGCGGCACTCCTTTCCCGGGCGATTGGCGATCAGCTGACGTGCGTGTTCGTTGATAACGGGCTGTTGCGGATGGACGAGGCAAGGCAGGTCAATGCCATGATGGGGCAGGGCACCGAAAATACCTTTGCGCTCAATATGATTACCGTGCCGGCGGAAGAGCGATTCCTGAAGAAGCTTGCCGGTGTGACCGACCCGGAAGCCAAGCGGAAGGTGATCGGCAACACCTTTATTGAAGTTTTTGATGAAGAAGCCGGGAAGCTGGATGGCGTCAGGTTTCTGGCGCAGGGCACGATTTACCCGGATGTGATCGAATCTGCCGGCCATAAAGATGGCAAGGCCCACGTGATCAAGTCTCATCATAATGTAGGCGGCTTACCGGATTACATGCAACTGGCGCTGGTTGAACCGCTGCGGGAGCTTTTTAAGGATGAGGTCCGAAAGATCGGTCTGGCGCTTGGGCTTTCCCATGAAATGGTTTTCAGACACCCCTTCCCGGGACCAGGACTTGGCGTCAGAATTCTCGGAGAAGTCCGCAAGGAGTATGCAGATCTCTTACGCCAGGCGGACAGTATCTATCTGGAAGAGCTGCGTGCAGCCGGGCTCTACGATGACATCAGTCAGGCGTTTGCCGTGTTTCTGCCAGTGAAGTCGGTTGGTGTTGTTGGCGATGCCCGCCGCTACGAATATGTGATCGCCCTGCGTGCGGTAGAAACCATCGATTTTATGACAGCACGATCTGCCAGATTGCCTTACGAATTCCTGGAGCGGGTTTCCAGCAGAATCATCAACGAGATCGCTGGCATTTCGCGGGTGACCTACGATATTTCAAGCAAACCACCAGCGACGATCGAATGGGAGTAGACTACGAGCCGTTCATGCAGCAGGCCCTGTCATTGGCCGAAAAAGCGGCGGAGCTTGGGGAAGTCCCGGTAGGTGCTGTTGTGATCCAGGACGGTAACATTGTTGGAGGCGGCTTTAACTCGCCAATTTCCCGACACGACCCTACTGCGCACGCTGAAGTACTTGCGCTGAGAGAAGCCGCCGAAAACCTCGGGAATTACCGGTTACCCGGCTGTGAGCTTATCGTCACGCTTGAACCTTGTAGCATGTGTGCGGGGGCGCTTGTCCATGCCCGAATCGAAACGTTAGTATTTGGCGCCCGCGAACCCCGTTCGGGGGCAGTGATTTCTGCGCTCGCTGTACTCAATAACCCGGCGCTCAACCATCGGGTAGCGGTTGTTGAAGGCGTGTTGGAAGACAGGTGTGCTCAGCTGATGAGGTCATTTTTTAAGGAGCGAAGAAACTAATGGTTATGCTGGTTTTCCCGGGGCCGACCGCTTTGTCTGCCTTTCGTGTCCGCAAGCTGACATCGCAACTCTCGACGGCGGGTATCGAGTTGCGCAGGGTAGATACGCAGTACCTGCATTTTGTAGATCTTGACCAGAAGCTCAATCAACAGGAACTTGCTGTGTTAACCGGCTTGCTGCAGTACGGCGCAGTAGAGGAGCAGCGCCGGGAACTCATGCAGACCGATCAGTTTCTCAGGCTGGTAGTGCCGCGCCGCGGTACGATTTCGCCCTGGAGTTCCAAAGCCACAGATATTGCGCGTATCTGTGGTCTGGACAAAGTGATTCGCATCGAACGTGGCATCGCTTATCGGATCCAGACAGAGAGCCCAACAGCAGCAGACCCTTTTATTCATGACCGGATGACCGAAGAGGTCGTCGACACAACCGAGGTCAGTTACCTTTTTGAGACCGCAGAGCCTGCGCCGCTCGGCAGAGTAGATTTGTTGGGGCAGGGTCCCACAGCGCTGCAGGTAGCCAACATTTCGCTTGGGCTGGCGCTCACCCGCGATGAGATCACCTATCTCGTTGATGCCTATACTGAGCTTGGCCGTAATCCAACCGATGCCGAACTCATGATGTTTGCCCAGGCGAACTCAGAACATTGCCGCCACAAGACCTTCCGCGCCTCATGGACCATCGACGGTGAACCCCAGCCACATTCACTGATGGATATGATCCAGAACACCTACCGCAAGACCAATGGCGAGGGTGTTCTGTCTGCTTATAGTGACAACGCCGCGGTGATTCGCGGTTCCTCCGCCAGTCGTTTTTATCCGGATCCGGTTACCCGGGAGTATGCGGAGTCTAAAGAAGACGTTCATATTCTGCTAAAAGTTGAGACTCACAATCATCCCACAGCGATTGCACCCTTTCCCGGTGCGGCAACCGGTTCGGGTGGTGAGATTCGTGACGAGGGTGCAACGGGGCGGGGCGCAAAACCCAAAGCGGGTCTCACCGGCTACAGTGTCAGCAACCTGCGTATTCCGGATGGCACGCATCCCTGGGAGCGCGCCTACGGTAAACCGGATCGCATAGCCAGCGCGCTGGATATCATGATTGAAGCGCCTGTTGGCGGTGCTGCCTTTAACAATGAATTCGGTCGGCCCAACATCACAGGTTATTTTCGCAGCTTTGAGCTCAAGGTTGATGGCGAGGTTCGTGGTTACCACAAACCCATCATGGTGGCCGGGGGCATTGGCAATATTCGAGCAGAACATGTGCGCAAAGACGACATCGACGTCGGTGCGGCGCTGATTGTGCTGGGTGGACCCGCCATGTTGATTGGTCTTGGTGGTGGCGCAGCCTCGTCGATGGCGACCGGCGATAGCCTGGAGGATCTCGATTTTGCGAGTGTGCAACGCGGTAATCCCGAAATTCAGCACCGCTGCCAGGAAGTCATTGATCAGTGCTGGCAATTGGGCGAGAGCAACCCCATTCAGTTTATCCACGATGTCGGTGCCGGTGGTCTGTCCAATGCGCTGCCGGAACTGATCAAGGATGGCGGCGTTGGTGGTGACTTTGAGTTGCGCCGGGTACCCAATGCTGAGCCTGGTATGAGCCCGATGGAAATCTGGTGTAACGAAGCGCAGGAACGTTATGTGCTTGCCGTGCGGGTTACCGATCTTGACCGGTTCACCCGGATTTGTGAGCGGGAAAGGTGTCCCTATGCATTGGTCGGTGAAGCCAGAGCAGGCGATCTGCTCAAGGTCAACGACAATGCCCTCGGAGAGCCGGCGATCGAATTGCCGCTGGAAGTGCTGTTCGGTAACCCACCGAAAGTAACAAAGGATGTTGCCCGCCTGCCGGCAACGTTGAAGCCATTCGCAACCAAACGCAATCTGGCTGAAGCGCTGGTCCGGGTGCTTAACCATCCAACCGTGGCCAGCAAGAAGTTTCTGATCACCATCGGTGATCGTTCCGTCGGCGGTCTCGTCGCCCGGGACCAGATGGTCGGACCATGGCAGACGCCGGTGGCTGATGTTGCCGTCACGGCCTCGGGTTTTACCGGTTATACGGGCGAAGCCATGGCGATGGGAGAGCGGTCTCCGATAGCGCTGCTGTCCAGCCCTGCTTCGGCCCGCATGGCAGTGGCAGAGGCGATCACCAATATTGCTTCCGCCAATATTGCGCGACTTCAGGATATCGCCCTGTCAGCTAACTGGATGGCCGCAGGTGGTACTAAAGGTGAGGACGCCAACCTTTTTGATGCGGTCGAAGCCGTTGGCATGGAACTGTGCCCGGCACTGGGTATCTCTATACCTGTCGGCAAAGATTCATTGTCGATGCAGACCCGCTGGCAGGAATCCAGTGATTCCAAATCGGTCACGTCGCCAATGTCGCTGGTGGTGACGGCTTGCGCACCCGTGCTCGATATCCGCGAGACCATCACACCCGAGCTTTATCCGCTGGAAGATGAGACGACCATACTGCTGATTGATCTTGCAGCAGGGCGCCAGCGGCTGGGCGCGAGTATTCTTGCCCAGTGTTATTCTGAAATGGGCGCCGAACCACCTGATTTGGATGACCCCGCGCAGCTCAAGACGTTTTTTGGCTTTATGCAGGGGCGTCGCGAAGACATTCTTGCTTATCATGATCGCTCGGATGGTGGCCTCGTTGTTGCCTTGCTTGAAATGGCCTTCTCTGCCCGTTGTGGGCTTGAGATATCGGTCCCCGAAGATGTTGACCCGGTTTCGTTTCTGTTTAACGAAGAGCTAGGCGGGCTTATTCAGGTTGAGACCATCAAACTTGAGCAGTTGCAGGCTGATCTTGAATCACTCGGCCTGTCTTCGATTCGGGTGGCCAACATCCGCATTGATCAGCAGATACGAATCCTGCATCGCGGCAAGCCCATGCTGTCATCAGCGCGTGCTGAACTGGAACGACAATGGAGTCGAACCAGTTTTCAGGTTCAGCGACTGCGTGATAATCCCAAGTGCGCGCAGCAGGAATTCGACGCTATCGGTGAAGACTATGACCCGGGGCTGTCTGTTGAGCACCGCTTTGACGTAAACGATGACATTGCTGCGCCCTATATTGCGACCGGTGTCAGACCGCTGGTTGCCATTCTTCGGGATCAGGGTGTGAACAGTCAGGTGGAAATGGCGGCGGCGTTTACCCGGGCTGGTTTCACGGCGGTTGATGTGCATATGTCAGAAATCTTCAGCGGTGAAATCGCCCTGGGGCAGTTCAAAGGGCTGATTGCCTGCGGGGGCTTTTCTTACGGCGATGTCCTTGGAGCTGGCGAGGGCTGGGCCAAGTCTATTCTTTATCACCAGAAAACCCGTGAGGATTTTGAGCAGTTCTTCCATCGCCCTGACACCTTTACGCTGGGGGTCTGCAACGGCGCACAAATGCTGGCAACGCTGAAAGATCTGATACCGGGTACCACCTCCTGGCCAAAGTTCATTCGCAATGAATCTGAGCAATTCGAAGCCAGGCTGTCATTGGTGCGGGTGGCACGTAGCCCCTCGATTTTCCTGCGTGGCATGCGAGGTTCATTGCTGCCTGTTGTTGTCAGTCATGGCGAGGGGCGGGCGACGCTGACGCGAATCATGATGGATGAGCTTGAGCAACGGGAGCAGATTGCGCTGCGATATGTCGATCACTTCGGTGATGCCACCACCAACTATCCACAGAATCCCAATGGCTCGCCCGGCGGCATGACGGGTGTCACGTCACTGGACGGCAGGGTGCTCGCCATGATGCCGCATCCGGAAAGAGTGTTTCGAGCGGTGCAACACGCGTGGCGTCCCGATGATTGGCGCGAGGATGCGCCCTGGATGCGGATGTTCAGAAACGCGCGTGTCTGGGTTAACTAGCGCGAATTAGCGGATCGGGTCGCGGGTCCTGTCGATAACAATGTCCTGCGTCCGCACGGGAAACTCGTTGGTTTTAAGATCGCTGAAGTAATGTTTCAGGGTTTCCGAGATCACCGGAAAAGCGAGTGCTTCCCAGGGAATTTCGGATTCAGCGAAAAGCTGTGTTTCCAGGGATTCCTCTCCGGGATAAAAATCCAGGTCGGTCAGGCGTGCCAGGTAAAACAGGTAGATCTGGGAGATATGGGGCAGGCTGAACATGGTATAGAGCGAAATGATCTCAGCCCTGGCGTTTGCTTCTTCCTGAGTTTCTCTCAGTGCGCCTTGTGAAGTGGTTTCACCATTTTCGAGAAAGCCGGCCGGCAGCGTCCAGAAACCGGACCGTGGCGCAATTGATCGCTTGCACAATAGAACCTTTTCCTCATGGAACGCCAGGCATCCGGTGACAACTTTAGGGTTCTGATAGTGAATGGTTTCACAACTGCCACAAACAAACCGGTGGCGATTATCACCTGCGGGAATCTTCTCTGCGACGGCGTCGCCACATTGGCTACAATACTTCATGCAGGCATTATAGAGGATGTCCCATGCTGGATGACATTAGGAAAAAACTGGAACGCCATGCAGCGCCTGTCGTGGATGAATCACACCTGATCCGGGATCAGGCTGCGGTGCTTGTTCCCTTGCGCGCTGGAAGAAGGCGCGGTGCGCCACCCGAAATGTTGCTGACTGAGCGAGCGGGTGCGTTGAGTAGCCATGGCGGCGAGGTTGCGTTTCCCGGCGGCAAAGCAGATCAGACGGATACCTCCCTGGCATTTACCGCGTTGCGCGAGAATCAGGAAGAACTTGGGATTACGCCAGAAGCCGTCCATTTACTTGGCGCGCTTCGGCCATTTGTCTCGAAATACGGATTGCTGGTGACCCCTTTTGTCGGGGTGGTTGATCAGCACGCACCGATCTCACCGAATCCAGACGAAATTGCATCGGTGTTTTCCGTGCCTTTGACATTTTTTGGCGAGACCAGCCCCGTTCGAATCGACGACGTGGCTCGCCACGGCGAAAGCTACACTATTAAGGTTTATGAGTATGAAGGCTATGAAATCTGGGGGCTCACTGCATTGATTGTTGAAGAGTTCCTCAACGTTGGTTTGCGCTGACGCCAGCCTTTAGACTGAGCACTTACAGAAACGTCGCATTTAAGGAAAAATTAATGATCTATTCCCTGGGGGACAAGACACCGGAGTTTAAGGGTGATTACTGGGTCGCAGACAGTGCGGTTGTGCTGGGTGCAGTGGTGCTCGAGCAGGATGCCAGCGTCTGGTTTAACGCAGTGCTCCGTGGCGATAATGATCTGATTACCGTTGGGGCCGGCTCCAATATCCAGGATGGTTCGGTACTGCACACCGATCCCGGTATGCCGTTGACCATTGGCGCGGGTGTTACCGTCGGTCACAAGGTCATGCTTCACGGGTGTACGATTGGCGATAACTCGCTTATCGGAATCAATGCGGTTGTCCTGAATGGGGCGAAGATCGGTAAGAACTGTCTGATTGGTGCCAATTCGCTGATTCCCGAAGGTAAAGAAATCCCGGATGGCTCGCTGGTGATGGGTTCGCCGGGCAAGGTAGTGCGGGAATTGAACGAGGCCGCAATCAAGGGACTGACTTTCAGTGCCCAGGGTTACGTCGCAAACTACCAGCGGTTCAAGCGGGATTTAAAGCCCCTCAGCTGATCGGGTGGACTTGCATTTGGCGTAAGGCGAGCTATAGTTGCGAGCTTTAATTACTGTCAAATTCCAGCAGATCGATGAACTTGTTAAATCCTGCCACAGTTCCTTCGAACAGCATCAACCTGATGCCGTCTGCACCTGCCCAGCTTTTCGGTCTGCTACACAGCCTGCTGCTACGACTGCCGTTGTAGGCGGCCATTCAAAATACCTGCATCGCTCGAGCTCCTGTGAATGCCACGGGCAACCAAAAATACCGAGATAACGAACATGAATGCTGAGAATCCATCGATAGATTCAAACCAAGATACGGCGAAGTCCATGCCGTTCCATAAATACAAACCTTTTCAGCCAATCGCGCTGAAAGATCGCACCTGGCCGGACAAGGTCATCACAGCGGCGCCGAGGTGGTGCAGTGTTGATCTCCGGGATGGCAATCAGGCGCTGATTGAACCTATGACGCCGAGTGAAAAGCAGGATATGTGGGACCTGCTGGTTGATATTGGTTTCAAGGAAATTGAGGTGGGATTCCCTGCTGCCTCGCAGACCGACTTTGATTTTGTTCGAAAGATTATTGAAGAGGATCGAATCCCTGAGGGCGTCACCATTCAGGTACTTTGCCAGGCGCGTGAAGAATTGATTCGTCGCACCTGTGAGGCGGTATCCGGTGCCAGGCGGGTGATCTTCCATTTGTATAACTCGACCTCAACCCTGCAACGAAAAGTTGTTTTTCAGATGAGTCGTGACGAAGTTATCAAACTCGCTACCGATGCCACGCAGGTTGTAAAAGATAACACCCGTGATCTGGTGGCAGCAGGTACCGAACTGACCCTCGAATACTCACCGGAAAGCTATACCGCCACTGAGATGGATTTTGCGGTTGAGATTTGCGCCGCTGTGATGGACGTCTGGGCACCCGAAGGCGAAGAGAAAGTGATTCTTAATTTGCCCTCGACGGTGGAGATGGCGACGCCCAATATCTACGCAGACCAGATTGAATATTTTATTCGCAATCTTCCCGGTCGGGAACGCGCGGTGATCAGTCTGCATACGCACAATGACCGCGGTACCGGTGTTGCCGCTTCGGAGCTTGGTTTGATGGCGGGTGCGGAGCGAATCGAAGGCACCCTGTTTGGCAACGGTGAACGTACCGGTAACCTCGACATCATCACCATGGCGATGAATATGTTTTCCCAGGGTACCGATCCAAAACTTTACCTGAGTGAGATGCCAAAAATCGTTGCGGTCAGTGAGGCTTGTACCAAGATTCCCATACACGTACGACAACCTTATGCCGGCGAGCTCGTATTTACGGCTTTCTCGGGTTCACATCAGGATGCGATTAAAAAAGGTATGCACTTTGTGGAGGCCGGAGGAGACTCGGCCTGGGAAGTGCCTTACCTGCCCATTGACCCATCGGATGTTGGCAGTTCTTATCGCGAAACCGTGCGCGTTAACAGTCAATCCGGCAAAGGTGGGGTCGCGTTTATTCTGGAACACTATTTCGGCGTGTCACTGCCACGTGCGCTGCTGATTGAGTTCAGTCCGGTGGTGCAGGCCCTGTCAGAATCTGAAGGCGGTGAATTGAAGCCGGATGCGATCTGGGATGCGTTCGTCAATGAATACATTGAGGTCGCAGGCCCTTATCAACTGATCGACTATCAGGTTCGTTCTGAATCAGATGCTGCAGAAACCTGCGTAGCCCAGATTCAGGTGGGTGATAACAAAGTAGAGATTAACGGCGAAGGTGCCGGGCCAATTGACGCGTTTGTTAACGCCATGGTGGAAACACTGAACGAACCGCTCAATGTCGTTGATTACCAGGAGTACGCGCTAAACGAAGGTGCTCACGCACAGGCGATCTGTATCCTGGCGATTACTGATGATGCCGGCAATCGTTACTACGGTGTCGGCATTTCTCAGAACACAACAACTGCCGCGTTCAAGTCGATTATCGCCGCGGTTAATCGCAAGTGGCAGGTCTAGGCGCCTAGATCGAATCAGAACGGCTCAGGCTCTAGATACAAAAAGGCTCAGGCTTTAAGTCTAAAAAGGCTCAGGCTGTAAGTCTAAAAAGGCTCAGGCTGTAAGTCTAAAAAGGCTCAGGCTGTACCGAAAGCTTGACCGTTCTGATCATGTTGTCCTGAATCTGGACGATTTCGAATCGATAGCTTTCAAGGGTAAAGCAGATATTGGCCTCGGGAATGGTTTCCAGATGTTCGGTAATCAGACCATTGAGCGTTTTGGGACCATCGACCGGCAGGTCCCAGTCCAGGGATCGATTGATTAGTCGAATATGGGTACCACCGTCGACGAGATAGGTGCCGTCCTCCTGAGGATGGATATCGACACTGGTTGCGGCCAGATCGGTCGTGAACTCACCGACGATCTCTTCAAGAATATCCTCAATAGTCACGATACCCTGGATGTCGCCGTATTCATCGACCACCATCGCAATTCGCTGTTTTTCCGCCTGAAACTTGATCAATTGCGTTTGCAACGGCGTACTTTCCGGCACGAAATAGGGCTCCTGGGTTTCCTGCAATAGTGCTGCCTTGCTGAGCTCACCATCAATCAGGAACCGTGCGGCGTTGCGAATATGCAGAACGCCAATAATTCGATCCACGTCCTCTTTAAAAACGGGCAGACGGGTATGCTGAACAGATCTGATTTGCGTGACGATTTCGTCGATATCATCATCGATGTCGATGCCGATGATCTCATTGCGCGGCACCATGATGTCATCAACGGTGACCTTACCGAGATCAAGTACGCCAAGCATCATATCCTGGTGGTGGCCGGCGATTTGCGATCCTTCGTGGACAACAGTTCGCAGTTCATCAACGGACAGCGGGTCTTCACCAGCCTCATCATGGCGAACACCGAACACGTTCAGCATGGCGTTAGCAATACCATTGACCAGCCAGACAAAAGGAAAGGTGATCCAGAGTAGTATCTGCAGTAAATACGAAGACGGCAGCGCGATCTTTTCAGGGTAAAGCGCAGCGATGGTTTTCGGCGCAACTTCTGCAAACACCAGAAAAACGATGGTGCAGATAATCGGTGCTATCGCGACGCCGCTTTCTCCAAGCAGTTCGAGTGCCAGCACCGTTGCCAGGGACGCGGCGGTAAAGTTAGCCAGATTGTTGCCAATCAAAATGACGCCCAACAACCGGTCGGGCCGCTCCAGCAGACGGTTTGCGCGAGTAGCGCCACCGTGACCTTCTTTGCTTAAGTGCCTTAATCGGTACCGGTTTAATGCCATCATGGCGGTCTCTGACCCGGAGAAATAGGCAGAAACAATAACCAGTAATGTGATGATGCCGAATAAGGCGCCAATCGACGGATCGTCCAAAAATGGAGACCTCGTGTTGCAAAGAGGAGTGCAGTTGTACGGCTTCGACTATAGCCTGTCAAGTGATCTCAGGTTCGCCCGAGAATGACCTCCAGCACCAGTTTGCTGCCAAAATATCCAAGGGCCAATAACACGAAACCGGTCAGCGTCCAGCGCGAAGCGATAGCACCGCGCCAGCCAAGTTGATAGCGGCCCCAAAGCAGAACAATAAAGACCAGCCAGGCCGCCATGGTGATCACCGTATGGTGCATGAGTCCAGGGCCAGACAGGTTCTCCAGAAAAACAAAACCCGAGACGATGCTGAGTGTTAAAAACAGCAGGCCGCCCCAGATCATTTCGAACATCAGATGTTCCATGGTTTCCAGTGGAGGCATGTTACGAAGGATCACGAGTTCATGTTGTTTCAGTCGATTCACGCCAAATGAAAGCAGCAGGGCCTGGGTTGCCGCAATGGTGAGCAAGCTATAAGCGACCACTGAGAGCATGATGTGAGAGAAAATTCCGGCGGTAACATCGTGTCGGGTTGCCGTCTCCGGGCCAAAAAAGGTGTAAGTGAGCACGGTGACCATGGCGAACGGGTAAATGACCACAAAAAGGTTATCGATAGGCCGTCGCAGACTGCTGAGCAGCACGATGGTGGTAATGCTGAGTGCCATTACCGATAACATGGGCGTCAGACCCAGATCGTAACCTGGTGTTTCGATCAGTCCGATGTAGGTCGCTGCGCCGTGGCAGCCAATCGCTATCCCACCCAGGAGCCGGGTTCGGACGCGATGATCTGTGCCCTGCCGCATGGTCTGAAGCTGTAGCCCGGAAGCAATCAGATAGCAGAGCCCGGCGATGATCCCGGAAATTGTCATTAACATGGCGTCGACTGATTCAAGATCACTATCAGTGAGTTGGATTAGTTATACTAGCCCACCCAGCGTGAACTTGCAGGACTATCAGTGTTTGAGACACTTACTGAGCGGCTAGGCGCCACACTCTCCAGTATCACCGGTAAGGCGAAGCTTACCGAAGACAATATTCAGGAAGCACTCCGGGAGGTTCGGATTGCGTTACTTGAAGCAGACGTTGCCTTATCGGTTGTTAAAGACTTCATAGACAAGGTTAAAGAACGTGCACTTGGCACGGAGGTAACCGCGAGTCTGTCTCCGGGACAGGTGTTTATCAAGATCGTCAACGATGAGTTGACGGCCATGATGGGGGAAGGCGAGGGAGAACTGAATCTTGCCGTTCAACCCCCCGCTGTGATTTTAATGGCGGGCCTTCAGGGCGCGGGTAAAACAACGTCCACTGCGAAACTCGGCAAGTGGCTCGCCGGCAGAGAGCAGAAGTCTGTGATGGTTGCCAGTACCGACGTCTATCGTCCGGCAGCTATTGACCAGTTGAGAACCCTGGCTGAGCAGGCGGACCTGACTTTCTTCGAGTCCTCAACGGATCAGAAGCCGCTCGATATTGCCAAAGCAGCGCTAAGTGAGGCCAAGAAAAAATTTGCCGATGTGCTGATCATCGATACCGCGGGTCGACTGGGTATCGACGAAGAAATGATGCAGGAGATCCGGGACCTCTATGTCACCGTGTCACCGTCGGAAACCCTGTTTGTTGTCGATGCACTTACCGGGCAGGATGCCGCCAATACCGCCAAGGCGTTTGCTGATGTCTTGCCTTTAACCGGTGTCATTCTGACCAAAGCGGATGGTGATAGCCGTGGTGGCGCAGCGCTGTCGGTACGTGCCGTTACCGGCAAACCCATCAAGTTTATGGCAGTGGGTGAAACCATCGATGATCTGGATGCCTTTTACCCGGATCGGATCGCGTCACGGATTCTAGGCATGGGCGATGTGCTCTCGCTGATTGAAGAAGCCGAACAGAAGATCGATAAGAAAAAGGCGAATCGACTCGCGACAAAAATCAAGAAGGGTAAAAAGTTTGACCTTGAGGACTTCCGAGATCAGCTCCAGCAGATGAGTAACATGGGTGGCATTACCGGCATGCTCGACAAACTGCCTGGCATGGGACAGATGGCCCAGGCAGCCCAGCAGCAGGTCAGCGACAAATCCTTCGGTCAGATGGAAGCCATTATCAACTCAATGACCCCGGGAGAACGTCGTTTCCCGGAGAGCATCAATGGTTCCCGAAAGAAACGAATTGCAGGTGGTTCCGGCACCCAGATACAGGACGTTAATCGATTGCTGAAGCAACATAAGCAGATGCAGAAGATGATGAAGAAGCTCGGCAAGAAAGGTGGCATGGCCAACATGATGCGGGGCATGGGCGGTATGATGCAGCCGCCTGGTGGTGGATTTCCTGGCCGCTAACACAAGGCTCGGGAAAAAGTCCTTCTAAAACAATGGGATGCGTTCGCGCGGATGCGATGTGCGAGATGCTGCTCTGTATGTTTTCTTTCTTCTACCTTTCCCGTACAATACGCCCCCTTTCGGCGCCGGCTGGGCGCTGATGACAGAATTTTGCATAGGAAAACAAGTAGATGGTCACTATTCGCATGGCGAGAAGTGGTAGTAAGAAGCGTCCTTTCTACCATATCCACGTGGCTGACAAGCGTATCTCCAGAGATGGTCGTTTCATTGAGCGAATCGGCTTTTTTAATCCGATCGCCCGGGGTGCCGAGGAAGGCACACGAATCGATCTGGATCGACTGGAGTACTGGGTGCGTCAAGGTGCTCAGATGTCAGACCGTGTTAAGAAACTGGTTAAAGACTACCGTAAAGCGACGGCAGCCACGGCTTCTGGTGAAGCGGCATAAGCACGCGTCTCCCGGGTTGTGACTGAGGTACGCTTAGGCAGTATTAACGGCAGTCACGGCGTAAAGGGTTGGGTGAAGGTGTTCTCGTATACCGATCCCGTGACAGCGATTCTCGATTATTCATCCTGGGTACTAAGCCGGGGTCGGGAATCCAGAGAAGTAAAAGTACTAGAAGGTCGACTAAGCGGTAAGCGATTACTGGCGCGACTTGAAGGTGTTGATACCCGCGACATGGCCGATGAGTTGATCGGGTACGAGGTTACCATCGCGCAATCTGAACTGCCAAAGCTGCAGGCAGGCGAGTACTACTGGCGAGAGCTGGAAGGACTTGTCGTCAGGAGCGAAAGCGGTCAGGTTTTTGGTGAGATCAATCACCTGCTCGAAACAGGTGCCAACGATGTCATGGTGGTGCATCCAACATCGACTAGCGTTGATGATCAGGAACGATTGATTCCTTTTGTTGAAGGGGAAGTCGTCAAGCGGGTCGACACGGACGCGGGTGAACTGGTAGTGGACTGGGACGCGGACTACTGAAGGACCGGAGGCACAGAACATGTGGATTGGCATTGTGTCGCTGTTTCCTGAAATGTTCGATGCGGTCACCGAGTCAGGCATAACCCGCCGGGCGGTGAACCGAGGTCTGCTTGAAGTGGCGCGTTGGAATCCGAGGGATTTCACCAGGGACCGACATAGAACGGTCGATGATAAGCCTTATGGCGGCGGCCCCGGCATGCTGATGAAAGTCCAGCCGGTTAATGCTGCGATTCAGACCGCCAAAGCGGCGGGGCGAGAGAGAACGGGCACGGAGTGCCAGGTGATTTATCTGTCGCCACAGGGCAGGTCCCTGACCCAGAGCGATCTGGCGGAGTTATCACAGCGAGACGGCATGGTGCTGGTCGCTGGCAGGTATGAGGGGATCGATGAGCGACTGATTGAGTCGATTGTTGATGACCAGATATCCATTGGGGACTATGTCCTGAGTGGTGGAGAGTTACCAGCGATGGTGCTGATAGATGGCGTGACACGCCTTCTGCCCGGCGCGGTCGGTGATCAGGAATCAGTGGAGCAGGATTCATTTTCAGAGGGTCTGCTCGACTATCCTCAGTATACGAGGCCCGAATCCATTGATGGATTGACGGTACCTCAAGTGCTGCTGAGCGGTGATCATGAAAAGATCGCTCGGTGGCGAAAAGCGCAGGCACTGGGAAGGACATATGAACGCCGTCCTGATTTGATAGCGACGTTGATGGAATCAGGGTCGCTGACTGCGGAAGATAAAGCGTTAATTGACGAATACCTTGCGATAAGCAAGACGAAAGGAAACTGACATGAGCAAGAACACAATTATTCAGCAGATTGAGAGCCAACAGCTAAAGTCTGATTTACCCGAATTTGGCGCTGGTGACACAGTCGTTGTTCAAGTCCGCGTTCGAGAGGGTAACCGCGAGCGCCTTCAGGCCTACGAAGGTGTTGTCATCGCCAAGCGTAACCGGGGACTTAACTCGGCTTTTACTGTGCGCAAGATCTCCCACGGTGTTGGCGTCGAGCGAACTTTCCAGACACATAGCCCTTTGATTGACAGCGTTACCGTCAAACGTCGCGGCGACGTGCGCAAGTCCAAGCTTTACTATCTGCGGGAGCGTAGTGGTCGAGCAGCAAGAATTAAAGAAAAGTTGAACTAGCCCAGAGCAGTTCACAGAAAACCCGGCGTCAGCCGGGTTTTTTTTGCCTGGAACTCACACTTGTTCTGAAGATGTAAATCTTTATTTTCCGCAGGCCTGGCCTTGATATAACAGCGCTTTGATCCAAATGTAATGAGCGATGCGCTGCCTCCATATTCTTTTACTCACCGTGTTGGTCGGCTGGACCAACCTTTCCCATGCTGGCTCAGATGTCAGCGACCCCGACAACAGCAAAGTCACCCTCGTGGTTGCCAGTTTTGTTAATGAGCATCTGGCGGTGCAATCTGCGCTCAGTATTGCCCGGCAGCTTTCGATGCCGATGAGTGTGGTTGCCGTTAACATCGATGGCATGACGTATCACCGTGTTGCGACGCTACCTGTCAATGAGGAAGTTGCCGCTGTGACTAAGCAGATACTTAAGCGGCACTACCCGTCGGTCTGGTCGCTCAGATTGTCCTAGAGAATGCGCTAATATCCGTGGATGGTTAATCCCGCTGATCAGGCCCTAATCGAAACGTTTCTTGATGCCATCTGGCTCGAGAAAGGGCTGAGTGATAACACGCTGAAAGCTTATCGCAGCGATCTCGAAAAATTTGCGGATTGGCTGGCAAGCCAATCCCTGACCCTGGCGACAGTTCGTCGTGAACACGTGCTTCACTATCTCAGCGATCGGATGGCCCGGGGGCTCAAGGCCCGCTCCACGGCGCGGAGCTTGTCTTGTCTGCGAGCGTTGTACCGATATCTGCTTCGGGAAAAACATTTGCAGGCCGACCCTACCTTGCGGGTTGAGAATCCCAAGCTCGGAAGACCGCTGCCAGACACCTTGACCGAAAAGGATGTAGAACGGCTGCTGGCAGCGCCAGATGTGTCAACGCCCATCGGACTGCGCGACCGTACAATGTTGGAAGTGCTTTATGCCTGTGGGCTCCGAGTCAGCGAACTGACGGGCCTGACGCTCAGTGAGATTAACCTGAGGCAGGGCGTCATCAGGGTTATCGGTAAAGGTTCAAAGGAGCGTCTGGTGCCTATGGGCGAAGAAGCGATTAACTGGCTTAACCGCTACATGGTCGAGGCACGACCGGCGCTGCTAAAACAGAATCTTTCAGAGAATACGCTCTTCCCCAGTAATCGCGGTGTGCTCATGACCCGGCAGACCTTTTGGTATCGGATCAAGCAGCATGCTTTTACCGCTGGCATTCAAAAAAAGTTGTCGCCACATACCTTGCGCCACGCCTTTGCGACCCATCTGCTGAATCATGGCGCGGACCTCCGGGTTGTACAATTACTGCTCGGTCATTCTGATCTGTCGACGACTCAGATCTACACGCATATTGCCCAGCACCGAATGAAAGAACTTCACCAGGTACACCATCCGCGCGGCTGATCTGGCGGCCCGGGAAACTTTCGTTGCATCCCTGGGTCTCATGTTGCACAGTGCCTTTTTTCAGTGAAGCCCCCGATATCATGCGATTGATTAAACTATTTCTGGTGCTGGTGTTGTTGCCAGCGACGCTTTTTGCGCAAACGCCGTCAGAAACCTCTGCGCCGCCACTCACCGTTGAAGCCGCGAAAGAACGGTTGCTGCAGGCGCGCCCTGACCTCCCGATCAGCAGTATCACGCAGAGTGCGCTGACCGGCTATTTTGAGGTTGTCATGCAGGGCGGCATGATTCTCTATATGAATGATCAGGCTGAATACTTCATCGCTGGCGACCTCTGGTACGTCTCTCCGGGTCGGTTAACTAATGCGACAGAGATGGCCCGGGTTGAAAAGCGCAAGGAAATGCTGGCGACGCTGGACGAAAAAGACATGTTGGTCTTTGCGCCTGCACCGGAGAACATCAAAACCACCATTACGGTGTTTACAGATATCGATTGTGGCTATTGCCGCAAGCTTCATCAGGAAGTACCTGAACTTAATCGTATGGGTATCGCTGTGCGCTACCTCGCCTATCCTCGTGCCGGGATTGGTTCAATGTCTTATCAGAAGGCGGTAGCTGCGTGGTGCGCGGATGACCCGCTGGAAGCGATGACACTGGCCAAGGCAGGCCAGGACATTGAGCTGAAAACCTGTCCCAACCCCGTTGCAGCGCAGCTTGCGATGGTAGATCAGTTGGGACTGTCCGGGACACCGGCTATCTTTTATGAAGATGGAACGCTACAACCCGGTTATCTGCCTGCACCTGAGCTTGCCCGGCGACTTGGTTTAAACTAGTCGCTAAACCCAAACATCGCAATATGTCATGAGCGAGATACGTGCTGCCCGCCACGCGGAGCAGCGCTACGACATTTTTGTCCAGCGTAATCTGACCAGAAACTTTGTTGCCCATCTCGTGCATGGCATGCTCGGGCAGACCGGGTTTCGCTTCATCAATGCGCCGACCTTTATCCCGGCTTATATTCTGATACTGTCAGGCGGCTCGAACTTTATGGTTGGGCTGGCGTTGGCGCTGCAGGGATTTGGCCAGATGCTGACGCCGATGATTGGCGCAAATCTGATCTCTCATCGCCGTCGAGTCCTGCCGATTGGTTTTGTGGTTGGTTCTGGGATGCGGCTCTGTGTTCTGCTGATGGGTATCGCCGGATTTGTCTTTGGTGATCAGGGCACCCTGATTGCTATGGTGCTGCTGATGGGGCTCTTTGGGGTCTTTGAAGGGATGCAGGGGGTGATCTTTAACTTCCTGATGTCAAAGACGATTCCTGTTTCCAAACGGGGTCGGCTGACAGGCATGCGTAACTTCCTGGCTGGCATTACTTCCGCTGTGGTTGCTTACATCGGTGGTACTTACCTGATCGGTGCAGATAACAGTATGACCGGCTATTCCTGGACCTTCATTCTGGCGTTTGTCCTCACGTCCTTTGGTCTGGCAACTCTGATGGCAGTTAAGGAACCGGAACCTCCCACGGTCAGGCCGCAGAGTTCTCTGCTACAGCAACTCCGTGAAATACCGGCCCTGTTAAGGACGGATCAGGCATTTACCCGCTATTTTGTTGCCCGTGCGGTCGCGACCATGGGCAGAATGGCAATGCCGTTCTACATTCTTTATGCGGGTAATACCATCGGTCTCTCCGGCGTGACCCTCGGCATTGTGACGTTTGCGTTTACGATAGCAGGTACCTTTTCTAATCTCGTCTGGGGTTTCATCGCCGATGCCCGCGGCTTTCGTCTGGTATTTCTGTTATCAACGCTGTTGTGGATTGTTTCCTCTGCGTTTTTGCTGATTGCCCCTGGCCTGGTGCTTACAGTCATGGTTTTTGTGGGTATCGGGGCTGCTGTGCAGGGATTTGAAAATTCCTCCAGAAGTCTGGTGCTTGAATTTGGCGATCGTGAAAACAGACCCACACGTATCGCCATTGCTAACAGCGTTTCCCAGATCGCTGGTGCCATAGGCCCGTTGTTAGGGGGCGCGATAGCAACCTGGTTTGGCTACGAGCCAGTGTTTGTCGCTGCCATCGTTTTTCTTTCTATTGGTGCGATTATGGTTCAGTTGACTGTCCCGGAACCGCGTCACCGGATCAAAGCTTCTCTTCGGCAGTGATGACAGGTTGAAACGACTTAGGTAACATGTCGCCCTTTCGACAGGGCAACCTGACATGGTCATCGTAGTGAACACAGGAATTGCGGACGTTGCAGCACAGATTGCAAGCCTCACTCCTGCGCGCACGGCGAGCGCCGCTGCAACCGCAGCAGCGATTTAGAACCCCAAATAGAGTGCCGGGTCTGCACTCTGGTGCAGGCCCGGCTTTTTTATGTCTTCCAGATAACAAAAGGTGAATGAGATGGATGACTTTCCCCGTATCAAGCGGCTACCGCCGTATATTTTCAGTATTACCGACACGCTGAAGCGGGACGCGCGCGCGAGGGGCGAAGACATCATTGACTTCGGGATGGGTAATCCTGATCAGCCAACACCTCAGCACATTGTCGACAAACTGGTGGAGACGGTGCAGCGTGGCGATACCCATCGATACTCGCAGTCAAAAGGCATACCAAGACTGCGCCGTGCGATCTGTAACTGGTACAAGGACAAGTTTGACGTTGATCTCGATCCCGACAACGAAGCCATTGTCACCCTCGGTTCCAAAGAGGGGATAGCCCACCTCGCGATGGCTGTGCTTGGACCCGGTGACACTGTCCTGGTTCCTAATCCCTCTTACCCTGTTCATCCTTACGGCTTTGTGATCGCAGATGCTGACGTCCGGCATGTGCCGTTAACCAGTGATGTTGATTTCTTTGAGGAACTGGAAAACGCCATCAACACCACCTGGCCGAAACCGAAGGTGCTTGTCGTGAACTTCCCCGGAAATCCTACAACGGAATGTGTTGATCTCGCCTTCTTTGAAAAGCTGGTGGCTATTGCCAAAGAACATGGCATCTGGGTAGTGCAGGACCTGGCGTATGCAGATCTGGTTTTTGACGGGTACGAAGTGCCCAGCATTTTACAGGTCCCCGGTGCGAAGGATATCGCCGTTGAATTCTTCACGATGTCCAAGAGCTACAACATGCCTGGCTGGCGAGTCGGTTTTTGTGTCGGCAACCCGACGCTGGTCGGTGCATTGGCGAGGATTAAGTCTTACCTGGATTACGGCACCTTTACACCGATTCAGGTTGCCGCCATTGCGGCCCTTGAGGGGGATCAATCTTGTGTTGAGGAAATCAGGGAGATGTACCGAAAGCGTAGAGACGTTCTTTGTGACGGGCTAAATGATATCGGTTGGGATGTCACACCACCCAAGGCGACGATGTTTGTCTGGGCTAAGATCCCGCCGGCCTTTGCGCACATGGGTTCGCTAGAATTCAGCAAACATCTGCTTCAGGAAGCCAAGGTTGCGGTATCCCCTGGTATTGGTTTTGGGCAGTATGGTGATGATCATGTTCGATTTGCGTTGATTGAAAATGAACATCGAACCCGCCAGGCATTGCGTGGTATCAGAAAAATGTTCAAAAAAACGGCTGAGGATGAATAACGTGCGGTTTGGTATCTGTGGTTTAGGCACTGTTGGATCGGGTTTGTTTAATCTCTATACCGGTAATCGGGACCTTATTAATGGTCGCTTGCATGATGCTCTGGCGCTGGTTCAGGTGGGGTGTCGTCGGGATAACCCTGCCTGTGATCTGACGGGTTATGCCGTGACCCGTGACATCTTTGAGGTTGCACGCAATCCTGAGGTCGATGTGCTTGTCGAACTGATTGGTGGAACCGATGTTGCGAAGGCGCTGGTGCTCGAGGCCATCGCCAACGGCAAACACATCGTGACGGCGAACAAGGCACTCATTGCGCTGCACGGTGACGAGGTTTTTGCCGCTGCCGAAAAACACGGGGTCACTGTTCGTTATGAAGCTGCCATCGCTGGTGGCATACCTATTGTGAAGGCGATTCGTGAAGGCCTGGCGGGCAATCGTATTCACTGGATCGCCGGCATCATTAACGGCACTACGAATTTCATTTTGACAGAGATGTCCAGGCCCGGCAGCAATCGCTCTTTTGACGACGTGCTGAAAGAAGCGCAGGAACTGGGTTACGCAGAAGCCGATCCGACGTTCGATATCGAAGGTATCGATGCTGCGCATAAGCTGACCATTCTGGCATCGCTCAGCTTCGGCATCCCTTTGCGATTTGATGCGATGTACACAGAAGGTCTTTCTGCAATCGCTGCTGACGATATTCGATTCGCGGATGAGCTGGGTTATTGCATCAAACACCTGGGGATAGCCAGGAACACAGAAGCTGGCGTAGAGCTGCGAGTGCATCCCACGTTGGTACTGAAGGACGATATGCTCGCTCAGGTAAACGACGTGATGAACGCTGTGATGGTCGGCACTGATGCGGCTGGTCCGACCATGTATTACGGTGCAGGCGCCGGTGCGGGACCAACCGCTTCAGCGGTGATGGCTGATCTGATGGACTCGGCCCGTGGAATTTCGGTACCGAACCTCGGCGCTAACCAGTTGGCAGAACTGAACATGCTTGCCATCGATGCCATTAAGACTGTCTACTACCTCAGACTGGCGGTCGAGGATCGCGCGGGCGTGATGGCAGATGTCACCACAGTGCTGAGCAGGCACAACGTCAGTATCGAAGCGCTGGTGCAGAAAGATGCACGCGGCCAGCACGCGCAGATCGTTATTCTGACCAATGACGTTCAAGAATCTGAAATGAACGCTGCGATCCTTCAGCTTGAATCGCTGGATGTTGTCCTGGGAAGCGTGTCAAGGATTCGTGTCTCCAGTCTTTAGTCAGCGGCATGAATAAGCGTATCGTTCGTCGCGATTCGGTTGCAGCGGACGATGCCGGCTTGCCTCTGCTCGATCGCCTCTACAGAGTCCGGGGTGCCGAGGGCGTCGCCGAACGCGAGCAGGATCTGAAATCACTGTTGCCGCCCGACGCATTGCTGGGCGTCACCGATGCCTCGTCATTGCTCGCGGACCATCTCATCCGTCAGAGCCATATACTGATTGTCGGTGATTTCGATGCCGACGGTGCGACCAGTTGCGCCCTGATGGTGACCGTGCTTCGTGCCATGGGCGGTACACACGTTGACTACCTTGTACCAGACCGGTTCCGATTCGGTTATGGGCTGACGCCTGAGATTGTCGATGTTGCGCTGGGTTTTACACCGGACCTTATCGTCACCGTCGACAACGGTATATCCAGTATCGAGGGCGTGGACCACGCCCGAAGCTACAATATTGATGTCCTTATTACCGATCACCACCTTCCGGGACAGCGGCTCCCGCAAGCTCAAGCGATTGTTAATCCAAACCAGCAGGGATGTGCGTTTCCGAGTAAACACCTGGCTGGGGTCGGCGTGGCGTTCTATCTTCTTTCGGCGTTACGCGCGGAACTGCGACATCGTCAGCATCCCGGTGCGGCGTTGAACCTGGCAGATTTTCTGGATCTTGTTGCCCTGGGTACTGTCGCAGATGTTGTGCCGCTCGATCAAAACAACCGACGGCTAGTGCAGGCAGGATTGCGTCGTATCCGAGCCGGTAGAGCCAGACCCGGCATTGCGGCTTTGCTGCAAGTCTCGGGATGTGATCAGCGTTATGCCACGTCGCAGGATCTGGCATTTTCTCTGGCACCGCGCCTCAACGCCGCAGGCAGGCTCCATGATATGAGCCTGGGCATTGAATGCCTGATGGCAGACAAGCGCAGCGCTGATGAACTCGCCCGCCAGCTGGATGCGATCAATACGGAACGCAAAGAGATCGAAACCGGCATGCGTGAACAGGCCCTTCAGTATCTGGAAGGCCTGGCCATTGAAACAGAGCGCACAGCCGGGTTATGTCTTTATCAGCCGGACTGGCACGAGGGTATCGTTGGTATTGTCGCATCCCGGATCAAGGACCGTTCCCATAGACCAGTCATCGCTTTTGCGAGAACCGACACAGGCGAACTTAAGGGGTCTGGCAGGTCGGTTCAGGGCTTTCACATGCGCGACGCGCTGGATGTTATTGCCACGGAAAACCCAGGCCTGTTGAAGAAGTTTGGCGGACATGCGATGGCCGCCGGATTGTCGCTTGAGGAAGCGAAACTGAAAGCGTTCATGGCGGCCTTTGATGATGAGGTCAGGCGGCAACTCGGTGAGGCAGTGATCGAACAGGTCGTACTTACTGATGGCGAACTTGGCGAGGAGATCACCCTGGCCGTGGCCCGCGAGCTGGAGTCGGCGGGTCCCTGGGGGCAGGGATTTCCTGTGCCGGAATTTGATGACGACTTTGAAATACTGGAACAACGCATCGTTGGCGAGCGTCACCTGAAACTGCTGTTGCAGCCAACGCTGGGTGGCGCGGTTGAAGCCATCTGCTTCAATCATCCCAACCTGGTAGAAACCCGCTACGTCCGCTGTGCTTATCGTCTTGAAGTAAACCGTTACCGCGGCTTTGAAAAGCCGCAGCTGCTGGTGTCGCTGATTCTCTAAATCATTCGGTGAAGGGCGCGTTGTAGTTTTCCGGTCCTTCCCTTTTGATGTCTGCTACCCAATCGCCCTCATAGGGCCATTCATCCGGGTTTTCAGGGTTTGGTCCCTGCCAGAAACGGGCTAAAGGACCATCTCCCACGGTTTCCAGCGACCACGCCTGGCGCCGGAACGTCCAGCTTTCCGGTACCAGTCTGTGCGCTTCACGGAAGTGCTTCACGGCGAGTTCATGGTTATCTTCGGCCGCAAAATGACTGGCAAGCTCAAAGTGTGCGTGCCCAAGCGCCTTGTCGGCATCACGCGGTCTGGATCTCTGTATGACGGTCTCCGGCGACATGGCGAACTTGCTGCTGGCGCCTTTTTCGATCCAGTCTGCCAGAGCGGCGTGATAAGCGTCGCCATCACTGGTGATCTTCGCAGCGTATCCCATCATCTCCTGCAGTCGTTCAGGCAGGTCTGCCGGCAATTCCGGTGGTGCTTCTGCGGTTTCAATCGGCGGCGAAGGCGCGGGTTCCGCCGGCCTTACAATCATGCCTTGTTCGTCAATCCAGATTGCCGAGGGGATATTAATAACACCGAACTTCTCCGCCACAACATGATGTTGATCAATCAGTGAAGGATGTGATGGGTTTGCGGCTTCTATATAGGGCGCGCAGCCGGCTGCGCCAAGTGAGTCGAGGCCAACAGTGACGAGCTCAACGCCCTGACGGTGGAACTTGTTCCTGATTTCCTGCCACACGGGCAGTTCACGAGAGCATCCTCAGTAGGGGGCCCAGGCGTAGACAATCACTTTTTGACCGAGCAGGCTGGATAGTTTGAATACATTGCCGTGGACGTCAGGCAGTTCAAGCTCCGGCGCCTTAGCGGTCACCAGAGCCCGCCCGCCAATGGATGCTGGCCCCAGTGCCCAGCGATTGGCTGCAGGCTCTTCGGCAATCGGCATTTGCATGGCGTCAGCAATCTTGCTCACATCCAGCATATCTGTCTTTAGTTCCGGAAGAGGAATACAGACTTCTCCTTTGCAGGCCCCTTCCGGTTTGATCTGCCAACCAGTGGCCTGTTCAAATTGTGCAGTGGGGATGGTGAGCGATTCGAGAATCATGCCTTGCTCCGAAAGGTCTTGGTCCGGGTCATGCTACCGCAAAAGACACCATTCAGATACAATGCCGCGTCGCAATCAAACGCACTTCCCGATGTTAGAAACCAACGCTATTTTCAGCCGTATCAAAGAACTCAAGGAACGCACGGATGTGCTCAGGGGGTATCTTTGACTACGAAAATCGAAAAGAACGATTAACGGAAGTTGAGCTCGAGCTGGCGGATTCAAAAGTCTGGGACGACCCTGACTATGCCCAGAAACTTGGCAAGGAAAGAGCCGGTCTTGAAAACGTTGTTCTGACCATAGAGCAGCTTGATAGTGGTCTGTCTGATATCGAGGATATCGTTGAGCTGGCGGCAGAAGAGCAGGATGACTCGCTGCTGCAGGAAGCACTCATCGATCTTGACGCGCTTGATCTCAAGCTCGAAGGGCTTGAATTTCGGCGCATGTTTTCCGGCGAGATGGATGCCAACGGTGCCTATCTGGATATACAGGCTGGATCAGGCGGCACTGAAGCGCAGGACTGGGCAGAAATGCTGATGCGGATGTATCTCCGGTGGGGAGAAAGTCACGGCTTCAAATCAGAAATTATGGAAGTCTCGGATGGCGACGTTGCCGGCATTAAAGGCGCAACAATTTATTTTGAAGGTGAGTATGCCTTTGGCTGGTTGCGTACCGAAACCGGTGTCCATCGACTGGTGAGAAAGTCGCCGTTTGATTCAGGTAATCGCCGCCATACGTCATTTGCCTCGGTGTTCGTGTCGCCGGAGCTGGATGACGACATAGATATTGAACTGGATATGTCTGATGTGCGCGTTGATACCTATCGTGCCAGTGGTGCCGGTGGTCAGCACGTCAACAAAACAGATTCAGCGATCCGCCTGACTCATGAACCCAGTGGCATTGTGGTCCAGTGCCAGAAAGAACGGTCCCAGCACAAAAATAAGGATCAGGCGATCAAACAGCTGAAAGCCAAGCTCTATGAACTTGAAGAGCAGAAGCGGAAGGCGGAAATGCAGGAAATAGAAGAAAATAAATCCGACATCAGTTGGGGCAGTCAGATTCGCTCCTACGTGCTGGATTCCGCGCGAATCAAGGATCTGCGCACTAACGTTGAAACCAGTAGCACGCAATCTGTGCTGGATGGCAACCTCGATCAGTTTATTGAAGCCAGCCTCAAGATGGGTTTGTAGTTTATGAGTGAAGAAAAGGATCTCAGTGAAAACGATATTTTCGCCTTGCGAAAAGCGCACCTGGACGAACTGAGGGAGCAGGGTAATCCCTTCCCGAACGATTTCAGACGTAAACATCTCGCCGAAGCGTTGCATGCCGCCTTTGGCGAACTAAGCAAAGAAGCGCTCGAACAGAAAGGGGAAGCCACGGCTGTGGCCGGCCGGATTGTGCTTCGCCGAATGATGGGTAAAGCCAGTTTTCTCACGTTGCAGGATGTTTCCGGTCGCATTCAATTGTATGTCCGCCAGGATGATATCGGTCAGGAGGCCTATACGGCGTTCAAGCGCTTTGATATCGGCGATATCGTCAGTGCCACTGGTACCTTGATGAAAACCAACAAAGGTGAGTTGACGGTGAATGTCGGCGAAATTCAGCTTTTAACAAAGTCGCTGCGTCCACTGCCGGAGAAACACAAGGGCCTGACCGATACAGAAACGCGATATCGGCAGCGTTACCTTGATCTGATGGTTAATGAAGAGAGTCGTCAGTTGTTCAGGACACGCTCGGCCATCGTTGACGGTATCCGTCGGTTTCTGATTGATCGGGCGTTCATGGAGGTGGAAACACCCATGATGCTGAATACGCCCGGTGGGGCCACGGCCCTGCCATTCATGACCCACTACAACGCACTTGATACCGATATGTTTCTGCGAGTCGCGCCGGAACTGAATCTGAAGCGTCTGGTTGTTGGCGGTTTTGAAAAGGTGTTCGAAATCAATCGGAATTTCCGTAATGAAGGCATGTCTACGAAACATAGTCCTGAGTTTACGATGCTCGAATTTTACTGGGCCTATGCGGATTACAACGATCTCATGGATATGACCGAACAGCTGCTGAAGCAGCTCGCGGTAGATGTGCTGGGTACAACCGAAATTACCTACAGCAATGCGACCATTGATTTGGCTAAACCCTTTGCCAGAAAAACCATGAGTGAGGCGATCTGTGAGTTTAACCCGGAAGTAACACCCGGTGAATTGCAGGATCTGGCGCAGGCGCAGGCCCTGGCGAAACGTTCCGGTCTTGAGGTTAACGATGCCTGGGGGCTTGGCAAGCTGGTGATGGAGCTGTTTGAGGTGCTGGTTGAAGATCGTATTACCGAACCCATGTTCATTACCCAGCATCCAACAGAAGTGTCACCACTGGCGCGCCGGAACGACGATAACCCTGAGATCACAGACCGGTTTGAACTGTTTGTGATGGGCAAAGAAATTGCCAACGGCTTTTCTGAGCTCAACGATGCTGAAGATCAGGCAAATCGTTTTAGTGATCAGGTGGCCGCCAAGGAAGCCGGTGATGATGAAGCCATGCATTTTGATGCGGACTACATCACCGCGCTGGAATATGGTTTGCCGCCAACAGCAGGCGAAGGACTTGGTATTGACCGACTTGTGATGTTGTTTACAGATTCTCCCTCTATCAGGGATGTTGTGCTGTTTCCTCATATGCGCCCCAAGGGCTGACATGAGTGCCGCCAGGCAGATACAAATCGAACCAGGCTGGCTGGAACATCTGTTGCCGGAGTTTGATCTGCCCTATATGAAGTCACTCAGAACTTTCCTGCAGGCTGAGAAACAGGCCGGAAAGACAATCTATCCTGCGGGTAGCGAGTACTTCAACGCACTGAATTCAACACCCTATGATGCTGTTAAGGTCGTTATTCTTGGTCAGGATCCCTATCACGGCCCCGGCCAGGCGCACGGACTGTGTTTTTCCGTGAAACAAGAAGTGCCACTGCCTCCATCGCTGGTCAACATCTATAAAGAGATTCAGGCGGATATGGGTCTGACCCCTGACGATTTTAAGCATGGCTGCCTTGAGTCCTGGGCCCGCCAGGGCGTGTTGCTGTTAAACAGTGTGTTGACCGTTGAGCAACATAAAGCCGCGGCCCATCAGGGCAAAGGTTGGGAGACTTTTACGGATAGGGTTGTTGAAGTCTTGTCTGCCCGCGTTCGGCCCTGTGTGTTTTTGTTATGGGGAGCCTACGCACAGAAGAAGGGCGCTGTGATAGATCGAACGCGCCACAAGGTTTTGACGGCACCGCACCCATCCCCGTTGTCTGCCCATCGGGGGTTTTTGGGTAGCGGACACTTTTCCAGTTGTAACCAGCTACTGCAGGATATGGGAGAAACACCGATTGACTGGCGGGTAGGCTGAACCGATGACTTCTTAACCACGGACAAACCTGAGCATGGAAGAACTAGTTACTTTTGATTTTCTCGACGATAGCCAGCGCATCGCGGTTGCGCGCCTGGTACGCGAAAAACCACTCAACAGCCTGTTACTGGACACCATAAATCAGTTGTCCGAAAAGATTTTCGATTGGCTCAACGACGACAACATCAAGTGCATCGTTCTGGATAGTAGTAGCGAGCGGGCGTTTTGCGCTGGTGCTGACATTGCTGCGCTCTATCACAGTATCAAGGCGGCGGCGGGTGGCGAAAACGCCTACGCCGATGCTTTCTTCCTGAATGAATATCGATTGGATTACGCGCTGCATCAGAGCGAGAAACCCATACTTGCCTGGGGCAACGGTATTGTCATGGGCGGAGGTTTGGGATTGTTGGGGGGGTGCTCGCATCGGATCGGGACGCCCACGACAAAGATTGCGATGCCAGAGATTACTATCGGCCTGTTCCCCGACGCCGGAGGCACGGCGTTTTTATCTGCCATGCCCGATGGACTGGGTGTGTTTGCTGGATTGACGGGTTGCCAGTTGTCCGCTTCAGATGCGCTGGCACTTGGGTTGATTGATACTATTGTGGCGGCAGATGCCAAGCAAAGTCTGTTCACCGATATGACGGCGATTCAATGGGGGGATGACCATGCTGGCAATTGTGCGCTGCTGACCCAGGTCTGCGAGCAGCATCGTCTTGCAGCGTCAGTGGCGCCGCAACTGCTTGCGCATCGTGATTCGATTAAGACATTGATGCGGGCCTGTGCTGATGCCGATGACTACCTGGTGGCATTTGAACAGGGGGGCAGGGCGCTGCCTGACGATGCCTGGTTGCAAGCTGCACTGCAGACTTATCGAAGCGGTTCGCCGACAACTGCCCGGATATTTGTTGAGCAGATGCAGCGCGCCAAAGGACTGTCGCTCGCGGAGATGTTCCAGATGGAACTGATTATCGCTTACCAATGTGCGCGTCACGATGATTTCCCCGAAGGCGTCAGGGCGCTGCTGATAGACAAGGACAAAAATCCCCAGTGGCGTTTCCCCACACCCGCGGAAGTGCCAGACGATCTGATTGAGGCGCATTTCACGCCCGTCTGGGAAGGGCCGCACCCGCTGGCTGACCTTGCCTGATTTAGCCGCAACCCTGGCGCAATTCAGCCGCACCATCCGGCAGAGGTTCGACGCGATTCAAAGATGTCATTCGCTGTCACGTTAGTGGCGTTGCGGTGATCACCTGGCCGTCATTGTCGGTCAGGCTGAAAGGCTCATCGCCGTGATTGGCAAGAATAGCCAGGGTTTGTGTCTGCCCTGCGACGATGACTTCGCCATCCGGGATTTCAATTACGCGCTTGTCCAGGCGATGGAGCCGACGTTTTAACTGCCCGCGGTAGTGCATACGGGCAACGATTTCCTGTCCGAGGTAGCAACCCTTTGCGAAATCGATACCGCCGTCAGCGTGATAGTTGAACAGCTGGGGCAGGTGCGTCTCGCTTGACGGGCCATCCACCCAACAGATGCCATCGCTGATTTCCTGGTCAATATAGGGTGCCGGGTCTTCAGCCGCATCAGGTATCGGTGCATAGCACCAGTGCTCGCAGCGATGCCCAAGATTCACGGTAAATCCATCCTTGTGCTGTTCAACACCCTGGGTGATTGCCGACGTTAGTGAGCCATAGCAGAAAAGAGATGCAGAGATATCCTGCAGTTCTGCTTTTGAGAAAACGATATATTTACCCAAAAATGCCATGGTTTTTTCGATCAGGGTTCGGTCCATGCGAAAAATCAGGTCATCCCCCTGGCGTATTACCAGGAAGCTGTTCACCATGCGTCCTTGAATGTTACACATGGCGCCAAGCTGGACAGACGTTTCATCCAGCGTAGGAACATCGCAGGTCGTGTACCCTTGCATAAATTTGACGGCGTCGGTGCCTGAAACCTTCAGGAAACCGAAATGATTGAGCCGATAGGATTCTGCCATTGAAGATATTGCGTATGTTGATTGTTGAGACACCGTATATTACACCGAAACCCGAGGAGAGTAGATTTTGACCCTGAGCGAACTGGAGCTTAATCGTTTACGCTGGCGCTCACGGCGCGGCATGCTTGAACTGGACCTGCTGCTGCTGCCTTATTTTGATGAGGTCTTTCGTCGTCTGCCGGAACAAGAACAATCGGTGTTCATTAAACTCCTGGAGCAGGATGATCCGGATTTACTGCAATGGTTCTCCAGAAAGGGTGTTCCCGATGATCCTGAACTCGCAGCGATTGTTGAGCGAATCCTCGCACGGGTGCAGCCTTAGGTGACATTTTCTGATGACAGGCTTGAACTGATCATGACTCGATCACTCTGGCTCTGTTGTCTTAATCTTGGTGTACATGGGTTGGCAGTCTTTGTCATTGCCACTAATGAGCTTATCTCTCCCGAGCTGACGGGCCCGTTGTTTCTGGCGCTGCTCCTGTCTGGTTATCGAGAGGGTACCCGATGGTTGTTATGGCGGGGCGATGCGATCTGCAAATTGAGGCGAGTGGGCGACGCCTGGTACCTGGTTCGCGTCGATGGCCGCTGGCAACGCATGCAACTGGTAAGTCCTGGATTCGTCAGCCCCTTTCTCATCGCGCTGAAGTTCCGGGTAGCGGGACAGGGTCCTGAAGCGGTGCTGGTAGCGGCGGACGCCTGTGACCCGGTTGAATTTCGCCATCTTGGCGTACTGCTGAATGTGCGAGCGGGAAAACTCTTTGGTCGATCGCGCACTTTAATCGGATTCAAGCAGAAGCCGATCTAGTCATAAGCGGCTTTAACCAAAAGAAGGGGGTGTCAGCACTGTATCGCCGGCCTGTGTGGAAAGTTCCGGATAGTCCAGGGTGTAATGCAGTCCCCGACTTTCCTTTCTGCGTAATGCGCACTGAATCATCAGGTCTGCGACCTGAATCAGATTCCGAAGTTCCAACAGGTCATTGCTGATGCGATAGTTGCTGTAGTACTCGGTCACTTCCTGTTGCAGCAGCTGAACGCGTCGGCGTGCCCGCTGCAGCCGTTTGTCTGTTCTGACGATGCCCACATAGTCCCACATAAAGCGTCGTAGCTCGTCCCAGTTGTGTGAAATGATCACGTCCTCGTCAGAGTTGGTGACCAGGGTATCGTCCCAGGGTGGAATGGTGAGTTGGTCGTCCAGGGCTTCCGGGTGTGACTCAATGTGTTGCGCCGCCGCTTCAGCGAACACCATGCATTCGAGCAACGAATTGCTCGCCATGCGGTTAGCGCCGTGTAGTCCGGTAAAACTGGATTCACCGACGGCGTACAGATAAGGCAGATCTGTCGTACCGTCTTTTCCCGTCATGATGCCACCACAGGTGTAGTGAGCGGCGGGAACAATTGGGATTGGCTCTTTGGTAATGTCGATACCTAGATCAAGACACCGGTGATAGATATTGGGGAAATGCGACTCGATGAACTCGCGGCCTTTGTGGCTGATGTCCAGGTAAACACAGTCGCAACCCAGCCGTTTCATTTCATGATCAATCGCCCTGGCAACAATGTCCCTCGGTGCCAGTTCAGCGCGTTCATCGAAATCCGGCATGAATCTATGTCCGTTCGGCAGAACCAGACGCGCACCTTCACCCCGTAAGGCTTCCGAAATCAGGAATGATTTTGCATCTGGATGATACAGACAGGTGGGGTGAAACTGGTTAAATTCCAGATTTGCGACCCGGCAACCCGCTCGCCATGCCATGGCGATGCCGTCTCCGGATGCCGTGTCCGGGTTGCTGGTATACAGGTAAACCTTGGAGGCGCCGCCAGTGGCCAGCACGACGTATCTCGCCCGGAACAGCTCAACTTCGCCGCTTTGCAGGTTGAGGGCATAGGCACCTACACAATCGCGACCCGGCAGGCCAAGCTTGTCCCGGGTAATCAAATCAACGGCCACATATTTGGGGAAAACTTCGACGTTATCGTGTTCCCGCAGGTGCTGACCGAGTGTTTCTGCGATTTCTCGACCGGTCGCGTCAGCGGCATGAATAACCCGGCGATGGCTGTGACCACCTTCTCGCGTCAAATGAAACTCGGTGCTGCCGTCCCCGGCGGTTCTGGTGTCAAAATTAACGCCCAGTTCGACCAGCCAGTTGATGATCGTGGCGCTTCGCTCAACGGTGAACTGGACCACATCTTCATGGCACAGGCCCCCGCCGGCAATCAACGTGTCATCGATATGTGACGAGATCGAATCGTATTCGTCCAGTACCGCTGCGACGCCGCCCTGAGCGTAATAGGTTGAGCCTTCATTCGGATCGTCTTTGCAGAGCATTGCAATCCGGTGATGTGGTGCCAGTTTCAGTGCGAGCGTCATGCCAGCTGCGCCGCTGCCGATGATTAAAACATCGTGTTCATGTCTGACAGTTGACACCTGGTTCCTCATTCAGCGCGTTGGTCAAAAGGGCAAGCAGAGTACACCTTCAACAATGTTCGGTACAGGGGCAGTCGCGGCTGTTCAATTTGCTATCATGGGCGGCTTGTCGCCGATGGTCAGAGATTGAGCTTAGGATCTCGTGAACTTTCGACGGAGATGTTAATCAGATAAGGCAGTACAGACGGACTTGTGGCTGAACAGGCACAGTTTGATCGAACCGGGGGGACTTTGAGCACCACAGAAGTAAATGACAGCCAACTTGTTGAGCGCGTTCAGCGTGGAGATAAGCGGGCTTTTGATCTTCTTGTGCTCAAGTACCAGCACAAGATTGTGTCTCTGGTCGGTCGCTATGTGCGCGATGCCGATGAAGTGCAGGATGTCACGCAAGAGGCATTCATCAAGGCTTATCGGGCGTTACCGAGGTTTCGAGGGGACAGCGCTTTTTATACCTGGCTGTATAGAATTGCGATTAATACAGCAAAAAACCATCTGGTTTCCCGCTCCAGACGCCCGCCGGATACAGATATTGATGTAGATGGGGAATTTCAGGGCGATTCTGCTGTCTTAAGGGATGTCGCGGGACCGGAAAGCGCGCTGGCAACGGATCAGCTTGAGAAAGTGATCTTCGATGCCATCGATAATTTGCCCGAGGAATTGAAGGTCGCGGTGACCTTACGAGAGTTTGAAGGACTGAGTTACGAGGAAATAGCGGATGTGATGGAATGTCCTGTAGGGACCGTTCGCAGCCGTATTTTCAGGGCCCGAGAAGCCATAGAGAAAAGCATTGCAGCGATAGGATGATGTCCCTATATTTTGCAACATCTGAGGAAATAGCGTGAAAGAAGTTAGAAAAGAGTCTTTGTCAGCACTGATTGATGGAGAAGCCAGCGAGATAGAAGTGCATCGGCTCGTCAGAGAGTTTCGGTCTGACGACGATTTGACGCAGAGCTGGGTGACTTTCCAGAGCATCCGAACCGCAGCGAGAGCGGAAAAAGACCCGCTGACCGAAGATCACCATCACCAGTTATTTGCGCGGATCTCCGCCGCGATCGATGAAGAAGAAAATCACGCCTCGGCACCGGTAGCCTCTCAAGGTTCACGTAAAACGCTATATGGCAGCCTCGCGGTCGCCGCCTCGCTGGTGGTTGCCGTCCTTGTTGGCGTGCAGCAGACTGGTTTGAATGAAACGACGAACCCCCTGGTTGCCGGCCAGCCATCAGTTGTGTCTGCACCCGTCACCACTTTTCAGCCTGGATCTCTTCAGTCCGGACCAATTCAGACATCAACAGTTTCCACACTGCCAGGCGCGCAGGTCAATCTGGCTGCAGGCGCTGAACCCTTTGCAGAATCTTCTGAACTGGTTGCGCTGGATGAAGAGAAACAGCGACTTCTCCGGCAGTATCTCTACCAACACGACCGAATGTCTCGTATGAACCCTGACAAACAGTTCGTTAACTTTCAGGAAAACACCAGAAACTAGTGTCTAACCCTATGTCTTCGAGTCTCGGGAAATCCTTGCTTGCCAGCTTGCTGCTGACACTGAGCGGTAGCCTGATCGCGGCTGTCGCGCATCCGGATATTCGCCTTGAAGCGCAATCCAGCGGTGACGCCCCTGCCGCCAGTAAAGTGCCGGATGCGGCCAGCCCGGCCGATTGGCTCAGAAAAATGGGTCAGGCGCTCCGTCAAACCAACTACGATGGAATTTTCACCTACATGCGCGGCAGTACCTTTGATACGGTGCGGATCGTGCACGTCTCTGATAATGGACAGGAGACTGAGCGTCTGTTCAATCTCAATGGCGAGGTGCGAGAGCTTTATCGCCACGATGACGAAGTCATGTGTTATCACCCGGTGGATGCGGTCAGGCTGGGAGAGTCGATCTCGGATCACAGTGTTCAGATAGGACCCTTCTCGCCAGCGTTCTCAGAACGGGTGTTGTCGACCAGGAATTTGTACAACCTCTCACTTCATGGCACGGCGCGAATTGCTGGTCGATCTGCGGTCAAACTGGCGATCTCGCCACGAAACAATGACCGATATGGCTATAGAATCTGGCTTGATGAGGCCACGGGCTTGCTGTTGCAGTCGCATCTGATTGATCGCGGCAAGGTGAAAGAGATATTTCAGTTTACCAGCCTTGAGGTTGGCAGCGGCGTCAGCATGGCTGACCTCGAAACGGCCATCCCCGGAGAAACGCTGTCACATGCGCTGGCGCTTGAGAGCAATGACGGCAGTGAGCAACCCGTCTTTCGGGTTAAGTGGTTGCCCGACGGATTCAGGCCGGTAAGGTCACAAGGCAACCGCCTGCATTTTTCTGACGGCCTCGCCAATTTTTCAGTATTTGTGGATAAACCCGGCGCACCAACGCTGCCTGAGATGACAACCACAGTGGGCGGCACGGTGGTGATTACCCGTAGAATGAAGAGTACTGGCCCGCAGATCACAGTGGTCGGCGAAGTGCCCATCCAAACCGCAAAGAAAGTCGCCGAATCCGTCGAGACTGTTGTCTACTGATTTCAATGGCAAGGATTCACGTTCGACGCAGTACCACCGACGAATCGATTTTCCTGACCGATTCAGACACCTGTCATGGATGTGCTGGTTGTGGTGTCAGACCCTCCGCTATCCGCTTGCCGCAGCTCAAGGGCAATTCAGCGCAGCTTGAGATGTCCGCAAAAGATCAATGGTCTATGCTGGTTAATGGCTGGGTAATGCCACTTTTGTTTGTCATGCTGGCGACGTTTGCCAGTAGTTTTTGGTCTCTGTCGGATGGCTGGGCCGTATCGCTGGCCATGCTGGCATTTTGCGCAGGCCTTGTCTGTTGCCGTCCGCTGTCGCTAAACCTGTTGAATGTTTCTGAGATTAAACAATGAAAAGACTTTTGTTGCCGTTGTTCGTTCTTTTTCTGCCACTTCAGGGGTTTGCAGCATTCCCTGAGTTTACGGCCCTGGTTAAGAAGTCCTCGCCAGCGGTGGTCAACATCAGAACCACCCGGGAAGTAGAAAACCGATTTGAAAATTTTGACGAGCAGGAAGTGCCTGAAATATTCAGGCGTTTCTTCAGGGATATGCCCGAACGTCGCGCACCGAGAGCCGGAGAAGGCTCCGGTTTTATCATCGAGGCGGATGGTTACATTTTGACGAACAACCATGTTGTTGATGGTGCCGATGAAATCATCGTTGCCTTAAGTGACCGCCGTGAACGCGTCGCAGAAATCGTCGGTCAGGACCCCCTTTCGGACCTGGCGCTGTTGAAGATCGCCGAGAAGGATCTTCCAACCATCGAAATAGGCAGTTCCGAGGATCTGGAAGCCGGGCAATGGGTGGTTGCCATTGGTTCACCATTTGGCTTTGAGCATAGTGTTACTGCCGGTATTGTCAGTGCCATCGGGCGTAGCCTGCCCGAGAACAACGGCAATTACGTGCCATTTATTCAGACGGATGTGGCGATCAATCCGGGTAACTCTGGCGGTCCGTTGCTCGACCTGGATGGCAGGGTTGTGGGTATTAACTCTCAGATCTTCACCCGGTCCGGTGGCTTTATGGGGCTGTCATTTGCCATACCTGTTGATGTGGCGATGGAGGTCGTGGCGCAGCTTAAAGACAAAGGCAGCGTTTCCCGGGGCTGGCTCGGGGTGCTGATCCAGCGTGTTGATCGTGATCTGGCGGAATCCTTTGGTCTGGATCGCGCTGCCGGGGCGCTGGTGACGCAGGTGTTTGCAGACAGCCCGGCAGAGGCCGGCGGTCTGCGTGAGGGTGACATCATTGTATCCTTCAACGGCAAGATGATTGACCTTTCCTCAGATCTACCGCATCTCGTAGGGCGGATTAAAGCCGAGAGCACCGCGAAGATCGAGATCGTTCGAAACGGTGATCGCATGACGCTGGACGTTGTGATCGGCAAGCTGGATAACGACGATCTGCAAAACCCGCGCAGTTTTTCTACCTCCGCCGCCAGCGGTAATCGCATTGGTGTTGATGTCACCGATCTTGAAGATGCCGATAAACCTGCTCTGGGGGTTGAACGTGGTGTTCTGGTTAGTCAGGTATTTTCTGGCCCCGCGCGTGAAGCCGGGATCGAACGTGGCGATGTTATTACCGACTTCGATGGCGAGACCATTGAGTCAGCCGTTGAACTGAATCGACTGGCCGAGGCGTTGCCGGGCGATATTACGGTCCACGTGCGGATTGTGCGTAACAAACGACCCCAGTATCTGGCACTAAGAATTCCTGCCAGTTGATGGCTTGAGGGTGGACTTGCCGGGGAGCCTGCCGGGGGCACCTGCCCCGGTTCTACCTGGTGCCTGTTACATGGTACTGAAGGACCGTTTCCTATAGACTTCAGCGCATTTCGCACCTGTACCCAGCAGCAATTCGGATAGCCAGTGACTGATCCCAGCCGTATCAGAAATTTTTCGATCATCGCCCATATTGACCATGGTAAATCGACCCTGGCCGATCGCTTTATTCAGACCTGCGGCGGTCTCGCCGACCGCGAGATGGCGGAACAGGTGCTCGATTCGATGGATATCGAAAGAGAGCGCGGCATTACGATTAAAGCGCAGAGCGTGACGCTCTATTACGATGCGGATGACGGCGAAACCTACCAGTTGAATATTATTGATACCCCCGGACACGTTGACTTCACTTACGAGGTGTCGCGTTCCATGGCCGCCTGTGAGGGCGCATTGCTGGTTGTCGATGCTGCCCAGGGTGTCGAAGCCCAGTCAGTTGCAAACTGTTACACGGCGATTGAGCAGAACCTTGAGGTATTGCCTGTTCTGAACAAGATCGATTTGCCCCAGGCAGAACCGGACAGGGTTGCCCAGGAAATAGAAGAGATTATTGGCATTGATGCGACGGGTGCGCTGCAGGTCAGCGCCAAAAGCGGACTCGGGGTTCGAGAACTGCTCGAAGAAATCGTCGCCGTGATCCCACCACCGGAAGACCGGCGTGACCAGCCAACCCAGGCGCTGATTATTGATTCCTGGTTCGATAACTACCTGGGTGTTGTCTCACTCGTACGAGTTGTTCAAGGGCAAATTTCTGTTAAAGATAAGATTGTAGCCAAGTCTCTTGGCAAGGCGCACCAGGTAGATTCCGTTGGCATATTCACGCCGCATCGAAAAGAAACCGGTGTGCTGAGCACAGGCGAAGTTGGGTTTGTTGTTGCCGGCATCAAAGACGTCAAAGGTGCGCCTGTAGGGGACACCATTGTGCTTGCCAAAGATATGGAGAGCGTTCCGGCGCTGCCAGGGTTTGAACAGATCAAGCCGCAGGTATATGCCGGGATGTTTACGGTCAGTTCTGATGATTTTGATAACTTCCGCGATGCCCTGGAAAAGTTAACCCTGAATGACGCCTCTCTCGTCTATGAGCCGGAAAGCTCTGATGCGCTGGGTAGTGGTTTTCGCTGTGGTTTCCTTGGCATGCTTCACATGGAGATTATCCAGGAGCGATTGGAGCGGGAATACAATCTGGACCTGATCACCTCGGCACCCACTGTGGTCTACGAAATTGTCACCAAAGCCGGTGAAACCGTGAAAGTCGACAACCCGTCGCAATTGCCGGATATCTCGACAATTGAGGAAATGCGCGAGCCTATTGTCCGGGCAAATGTTCTGGTTCCCTCTGAGCATGTCGGGAATGTCATAACCCTGTGTGTTGACCGCCGGGGTGTGCAAAAAGATATGCAGTTTGTTGGTCAACAGGTTTCGCTGACCTACGATCTGCCGATGAACGAGGTTGTACTCGATTTTTTCGACAGGCTGAAATCCGTGTCTCGCGGTTACGCTTCGCTCGATTACAGTTTTGATCGATTTGAGGCATCTAATCTCGTTAAGCTGGACGTGTTGATCAACGGCGATACCGTTGATGCACTGGCCCTGATTGTTCACCGTGACGACGCCCGGGGTAAAGGGTTTGCGCTCACCAAGAAAATGAAAGAGCTGATCCCAAGACAGATGTTTGATGTCGCTATTCAGGCGGCCATTGGCGGCCAGATTATTGCCCGCCAGACCGTCAAAGCCCTGCGCAAGAACGTAACCGCCAAGTGTTATGGCGGTGATATCACCAGAAAGAAGAAGCTGCTTGAAAAGCAGAAAGCGGGCAAAAAGCGCATGAAGCAACTGGGTAGCGTTGAAATACCGCAGGAAGCCTTTCTTGCAGTGCTGAAGGTGGAAAAATGAGTATTAATTTCCCGCTCGTCCTGGTGCTCGCAACCGGTATAACGGGCCTGATCTGGTTGATTGACTACCTGGTGCTGAGGCCACGACGGGAAAAATCCGTTGAGAATGCCGGTGATATTAGCGAGGAATCCCGCGCGCAATTGCTGGCAGAGCCGGTGGTTGTGGAGTACTCGGTGTCATTTTTCCCCGTACTTGCGATTGTTCTGGTGCTGCGCTCCTTTCTGTTCGAGCCGTTTCAGATTCCCACGGGTTCCATGATACCGACACTTCAGGTTGGTGATTTTATTCTGGTCAACAAGTATACCTACGGCATTCGGTTACCTGTCATTGGCACTAAGGTGGTTGATCTCAATTTGCCCAAGAACGGCGAGATCATGGTGTTTGTGCCCCCTCATCAGGATGAATATTTCATCAAGCGCGTGGTCGGCATACCCGGTGACAGGGTTCGATATCAGGATAAGACCTTGTATATTAACGGTGAAAAGCAGGCGCAGACATTTGTCGCTCAGATTCCGCCCGTTAATCCCAGGCACCTGCAATACACTGAAAAACTCGGAGAAGCCGAACACCTGATCCAACGTAATCCTTACCGGGAGACCCGGGTCGATGAATGGGTGGTGCCAGAGGGCCACTATTTCATGATGGGAGATAATCGGGATCAGAGCAGTGACAGTCGGTATTGGGGAATGGTGCCAGAAGAGAATATAGTTGGCAGAGCGGTCGCTGTCTGGATGCACAAGAAGCCTGGATTGCGTCTGCCTGAGTTCTCTCGAAACGGATGGATACAGTAGGGGTTATTGCCATGCAAACCAATAGAACCGAACTGAACAAGCACCGCCAGGCCGGCGGTATGAGTGGCGTCTTCTTCGTCATTTTGATCCTTGGTGGCAGCATAAGTCTTGGCGCAAAACTTGTGCCGCTCTACACTGACCATAACACCATGTCGTCGATTCTGGACAAGATGGCGGAAGAGCCGGGTATGGGCTCCCGGGGCGACGGATCGATTCGCGAGGAACTCAGGAAGCGTTTCAAGGTAAACAATATCCGCGATTTTGATGTTGGTAAGCATGTCCAGATAGAACGCCATGGCAGAGGCACCGATGTCATCATGGATTACGAAGTTCGTGTTCCGCTTGTCAGCAACCTCGACCTGATCGCCGCCTTCGACAAAAAAGTCGAACTGCGCGATTAAACAACGGTTTGCCAAGTCTATCCAAACTGCAATCCCATCTCGGCTATCATTTTGAGCGGGAAGCACTTCTCACCCAGGCGCTGACTCACCGCAGTTTCGCTTCGGATAACAACGAGCGACTGGAGTTTCTGGGAGATGCGATCTTGAGCTATGTTGTTTCTGCGGCACTCTTTGAAAAATTCCCTGATGCCAGCGAAGGCGCGCTTTCCCGACTGAGATCCAGAATGGTCAAACAATCAACCCTGGCGGACGTCGCACGCGAACTTGATCTCGGTGATTACCTCAAGATGGGTAGTGGTGAGCTGAAGAGCGGCGGCTTTGAGCGATCCTCGATACTCTCTGATGCGCTCGAAGCGATCATCGGCGCTGTTTACCTTGATAAAGATGTCCATGCGGTCAGCGAACTCCTGCATCATCTTTTGGGTTCGCGTATTGCGCAGTTGTCTGCTGATGATTTGAAGAAAGACGCCAAAACCAGTCTGCAGGAATATCTCCAGGGTCAGGGCGCAGCGTTGCCAGAGTATGAACTCTTGCGGTTGATTGGTAAGTCGCCGAATCAGACCTTTGAGGTTGCCTGCCACTCGCCGCGATTTCCCGAAGTGATCAAGGCAACCGGTACCTCGCGCCGTCGAGCTGAACAGGAAGCTGCCCGCCTGGCACTTGCCTCGTTGGGTGTCGAGCTATGAACACGCGTTGTGGTTATGTCGCTATTGTCGGTCGACCGAATGTCGGCAAGTCCACGCTACTGAACCATCTGATGGGCCAGAAGATCAGCATTACGTCCAAGAAGCCGCAGACGACGCGACACAATCTGCTCGGCATCAAAACAGATAAGGACCATCAGATTCTGTTTGTGGATACGCCGGGAATACATGCAACTCAGCCGAGGGCCATCAATCGCTACATGAATCGCAGTGCAGAAACTGCCCTGCGGGATGTCGATGTGGTGATGATGCTGCTTGATCGAGGCAGAATGACCCCGGACGATGAACGGGTGGCGGCACTCTTTAGAGCATCTAGAGCAAAACAGATTCTGGTTGTTAACAAGATTGATCTGATGGAAAACAAGTCCAAGCTGCTGCCTATGCTGCAATCGCTTCAGCAGAAGTTTCCGGATGCGGCACTGGTCCCTGTTTCCGCCGAGAAAGAAGAAAACCTCGCACAACTTGAAAAAGTTATTGTTGAAGGGCTGCCTGAATCACCATTTTATTACGGCGTAGACCAGATCACCGATCGGAGTGAACGATTTCTGGTTGCTGAAGTCATTCGAGAAAAGTTGATGCGCCAGTTGGGTGATGAGTTGCCTTATGCGCTGACGATTCAGGTGGACAGGTTCGAGGAGTCAGAAAAACTGGTTTACATTGATGCCACTATTCTCGTTGAAAAAGACGGCCAGAAAAGAATTCTGATTGGTGCCTCCGGTGAAAGACTCAAGCGGGTAGGGATTGATGCACGTGGGGACATGGAGCGGCTGCTCGACAAAAAGGTGATGCTGAATACCTGGGTCAAGGTGAAGTCTGGCTGGTCCGATGATGAGCGTGCCATGCGTAGTCTCGGGTACGATGATGTCTGAGCGAGGTGCCCTCGAGCCTGCCTATGTGTTGCATGCCCGCGATTATCGGGATACCAGCCTGATTGTTGACGTGCTGACGCGAAACACGGGTCGTTACGCCATGGTGGTCAAAGGTGCGCGGTCCGTTAAGTCACGCGTTCGGGGTCGGCTTCAGCCGTTTGCACCGTTGTTAGTCGCATCAGTTGGTCGAGGCGACTTAAAGACATCCACTCAGGTTGATGCATCGGGTCCTGCATTTCGATTCGGTGGTGATGCACTAATGCTCGGGCTCTACGTCAACGAATTGCTTTACCGGCTTGTGGGTCGATTTATTCCTTTGGAGGCGCTATTTGAGGAATATGAGATTCTCCTGGCTTCACTTGAACAGGGTTTGGGCGTGCTCGCCGTCAGGCGTTTTGAATTGATGTTGTTGCAGGAACTCGGATACGGCATCAGTTTCGAGTTTGACGCCAGAAACGGTGAGGCCATCGAGGCCACATCTCAGTACGAGTTCGCTGTCAACGAGGGTTTTTTTCGCGCGTCGGAAACAACTGCTCGATCCTTCAGTGGTGCAGAGTTGCTTCAGATTGCTTCTGGCGAGTTGCAACGTGTTGCTGATCAGAAATTGAAATGGGTGACTCGTCCGTCGCTGGGTGTGCTGCTTGGCGATCGGCCATTAAAATCCCGGGCGCTGTTTCGCAGCGCAGCCAGATGATCGTCAGTGTCGGCACAGACATCGTTGAAATCTCTCGTATTGAGGGCGTCCTGGCGCGGCACGGTGAACGGTTCGTTGCCCGGATACTCTCGCCAAAGGAGCTCAGGACGTCATCCGATGTGCCTGTCGCGCCATATTTGAGTCGTCAGTTTGCGGCCAAGGAAGCTGTCGCAAAGTGCCTGCAGACCGGTATGCGCGAGGGCGTTCATTTCAAAACCATTTTGGTCCTTCGAACCCCTGCTGGTGCACCCTATGTTGAACTCATTGGTGCTGCAAAACAAAGAGCAGATGCACTGGGGATCTCAACGTTTCATATCAGTCTGTCTGACGAGCGTCAGTATGCGGTCGCCTTCGCGGTCGCGGTTAACGACCGCTAGCTTCGCTGTTCGGACTAAGGACATCCGGATGATCACGGCGCCAGGCGATCAGTGCGGTGATCTCCCCGTTCAGCAGATTGAGTAGTAACGGAACCTGGACTTCATCACGCTCCTTGAGTGCGGTTTCGAGTTTCTCTATGGCCCTGGTGAGTCTGGGTACCCCGCAATAACGAACAGCACCATGCAGCTTGTGAACCGCTTTTTTCAAGGCAACCTGATCAGAAGCGGCGTCGTTAATACCTTGCTGATCATTAGGCAATCCCGCGATTAGCAGGTCCAGTAGTTCTGCCGCCAGATCAAATCGCTGATTGGCGTTTGCCAGGGCAAGATCAAGATCAAAGATAGCGATGGCGTTCCCTGCATCTATTCGCAGGGGCGGACGAGCAACTGAGCGGCCGAGTCTGCGAATAACGATCTTGAGGTTATCCATTCGCACGGGTTTGATAATGACGTCGTTGATGCCTGCATCGAGATAGGCAGTTTTTTCCTGCGCGGTTGCGTGAGCGGTCAGGCCGACGATTGGCAGTTTTTTGTTAAATGTTCTGATACGGCGCGCGGTTTCTTCGCCTGACATGTCCGGCATCTGGATATCCATAAAGACCAGATCGTAGGTGTTTTCCGCGACCAGTGTCAGCGCCTCCGTGCCTGAATTTGCCAGCGAAACCTTGTGTCCGAGCTCTCGCAGTTGCATATCGAGTAACTGCATATTTGCCTCGCTATCATCGACCGCCAGGATGCTTTTCTGATCAGTTTCATCTTTGACGGCGGCGATGTCTGTCATGATTTCCTGAAGCGCTCGTTGAGATAGCGGGTCCGCGATTTGTAACCACAATGGCTCTGTGTATTGTGAGCGGTTGTTCAGGAGTAGCACGTAGGTGGAGTCAGGCAGATAGTTTTGCACTGACCTGAAGGCGTCGCTGGTTTCATCTGATACCAGACACACATCTGGCGGGTCAGAATTGAAGTCGCTGGTGCAATTGATCCCCAGTCTATGCAGTCTCCCTTCTATGGCCCGGCGCTCAACATCTGAATCGGTAATGATCAGTGCTGTTAAGCCGCTATCGCTGACTGACTGAGGTACCGACATTCGTGCGGGGAACGTTAAACAGGCGTTCGCGAACGATGCCTGGTATTGAATGAAGGATTCGTCCATATCGACGGTGATGCCCGGGTTAAACTTGCCCTCGAATCGAATCACCAGACGCCCGTCTTCGTAGCCGGGTACAAGTCCTGTTTCACCTGCCTCGCAGTCGCACAGATGACACACAAGCAGATGAAACAGTGTTTCCTGAAAATGTTGGGCGTTGATTTCTATCAGAGCCGGACTCGATGGCGCTGGTACAACGTGATAGCGGCAGTTTTTTAACCGTGACGCTGGTGCAATCCTGATGAGGACATCATCGATCAGGTCAATCAGCGCATGTGTATCTGGCTGTGATTTTCGCCCGGGTGAGCTCAAGAGAAACGCGAGGTGTTCTGCGATGGTGCCAACGTCCTCGGCGTCTTCGTTGACGCTACTGATAAAATCTCTAAGCAGCGATTGGGCAGAACAACGGATGACTTCCTGTTGCCAGCGTTCATCCTCAAGCTGCGTCTGTAGCGCGTCCAGGCGCTCTCGTTCTTCTATCAGAACGACGTGCTCGCGGTTAAGCGCGGCTTGCTGGGTGCCAAGTTCCTGATATTGCTGCTCAATCTTTTCTGTTGCTTCGATACGCTGGTAGCGCCCGAAGAATTCAATGGCGTGGTGCAAGGTTTCGAGAAGATCAGCACGGTTTTTGCTGGTTCTCGTGGGAGCTTCGCTGGAAGACGGTGCTGCCTGCGTTTTTCCCTGATACAGCTGTGTCGTCAGTCGCTCAACGGGTAACTGTATTCGGCGGTAATACCACCAGATAAGACCAGCGCCAGCCACAATCGAAAGAGCGGCGGCTAACAGTAACCAGTCAGACGAAAGTGCCATGGCATGCGTGGCGAGCAATAACAGTGGCACCGGCAGTATCAGTGTCACTGCCAGGGTTATCAGTTCGCGGGAGAGTCGCATGAATCAGGGTAGAAGTTTGACAACTTATGACTCAAATGAATTTCAATAGACTATCCTGATATTATAGGAATTCAGGCGCTTCTCCTATTATTGCGGCTCGCGATTCGAGCCACCTCTTTTATGACAGATTACCCGACAATTGAAGACTGTATTGGCGAAACGCCGCTGGTCCGCTTGCAGCGGATTCCCGGCAACACGTCGAATACGATCCTGGCCAAGCTGGAGGGGAATAACCCGGCCGGTTCAGTGAAAGATCGGCCGGCGATCAGCATGATCCAACGCGCGGAGTTGCGCGGTGACATCAAGCCAGGTGACACGCTCATAGAGGCAACCAGCGGCAATACAGGGATTGCGCTGGCGATGGCGGCGGCGATCAAAGGTTATCGTATGGTCCTGATTATGCCGGCTCACATGAGCGACGAACGTAAGTCGGCGATGGCTGCTTATGGCGCTGAACTGGTGATGGTGACCCAGCAGGAAGGTATGGAGGGCGCCAGGGATCTGGCGGAGCGCATGCAGGCCGAAGGTAAGGGTCGAGTGCTGGATCAGTTCGCGAATCAGGACAATCCGAGGGCGCACTATGAAGGCACCGCCCCTGAAATTTATCGTCAGACTAACGGCGAGGTGACGCACTTCGTGAGTTCGATGGGTACCACAGGGACGATTATGGGTTGTTCCCGTTATTTCAAGGAAGTTAACCCCGAGATACAAATTGTCGGTTTGCAACCAGTCGAAGGCTCGCAGATCCCCGGTATCAGGCGTTGGCCCGAAGCTTATCTTCCCAGAATCTACAATGCCGAACACGTTGATCAGGTGATTGATGTTGAGCAGTCTGTCGCAGAAGTGATGATGCGCAGGCTCGCCCGTGAAGAGGGTATTTTTTGTGGGGTATCATCCGGCGGTTCAATTGCTGGCGCGATGCAACTTAGCGAGCAGGTCGAAAACGCGACAATCGTTGCTATTGTTTGTGATCGTGGCGACCGTTATTTATCCACCGGCGTCTTCGGACGTGGTTAATCACGCTCGATTGCCAGGGTCCTAAATGAAACGCGAACCAGTCCTGCTCGAGATCGAGCGACTTGAAGTCGATGGCTGTGGTTATGATGCAGACGGCCGACATGCCGTGTTTGGTTCTCTGCCAGGAGAACGTGTTACGGCGGTACCCATCAGCAGACGTCGTAAACGTCTGTATCTGCGTACCACCGAGGTTGAGTCTGCCTCAGCGCATCGGGTAACGCCGATCTGTGAGGCAGCGGCTTACTGTGGCGGCTGCAGTTTCCAGCATGTCGCGCATGATCATCAGCTGGTGCTTAAGGCAGATTATGTGCGCAATTGTCTGGCGCCGCTAACCGCAGAGCAATGGTTGCCACCGATTCAGGGAAGTACGAGCCACTATCGAAGTAAAGCCCGTCTGGGCGTCAAATATGTCGATAAGAAGCAGCGCATGCTGGTTGGCTTCAGAGAGAAACTCAAGCCCTACATCGCAGAGATTGATCGATGCCCGGTGCTGATCAAGCCAGTCTCTGATTTGCTGGGTGCTCTGGCAGCAACAATCGAACAACTATCGGTTGCAAAGGCGATTCCACAGATTGAACTCGCCTCGGGGGAATCTGAAACTGCGCTGATTTTTCGACATCTTGAACCTTTGACACCTGAGGATGAAGCCAGTTTGCAGGCTTTTGGTCTTGAACATGATTTCCAGATTTTTCTGCAGCCAGGCGGTGTTGATACAACCCACAGAATTCATCCTGCAGCCGGCGAGGCGTTGTTGCATTATTCGCTACCCGCATACGAACTCAATTTTGAATTTTCACCGCAGGATTTCACGCAGGTTAATCTGGATGTCAATCGACAAATGGTTGATCAGGCACTGTCGCTCCTGGCGCTCAGTCCGGATGATCACGTGCTGGATGCCTTCTGCGGGATCGGAAATTTTTCGCTGGCGATTGCCAGAGATGCAGGTCAGGTTCTCGGTCTGGAAAGTTCGGCGCCAAGTGTCGCGCGTGCCGCACAAAACGCGCGAAATAACCAGATAAAAAACGTGAGTTTCGAGGTGGCCGACCTGCATGCGGAAAGCCACGAAATCAAAGGCTTACAAGGCATTAATAAGGTGCTGCTTGACCCGCCCAGAAGTGGTGCGGAATCCCTCGTTAAAACACTTGCCAGGTCTAATATCGAAAGGGTAGTGTACGTTTCCTGCAACCCGGAGACGTTGGCAAGGGATGCTAAAATACTGGTTGAACAGGGATTTCGACTTGGATGTGCAGGGATCATCGACATGTTCCCCCATACAACGCACGTAGAGTCCATCGCGCTGTTTGTCAGGGATTAGTTCTCTCCGGAACAATCCGCCGAATAGACCTTAGGTCAAACCACACACATGTCACAACTACTGTCACTACTAAATGGTTAAAGTCAGACAGGAACAACCGTTACTTGTTGATGGCTCAGTCAATATTGAGATGTGGCTGTGTAAGCTTGGTGATGATCGTCCTGAACTCAACCTGTCTCGACTTCGAGATGCCTGTGAGCTTTCCGAGCAGGCTGAAGAAAAAGCCATCGCGTCGAACAGCATCTGGTCCCCTGGCCACTCGAGTTATCGAACGGGGCTGGAGATGGCAGAGATACTTAATGAACTCAGGGTCGATGAAGACGGACTTGTCGCCGCTATCATTTATCGCGCTGTTCGAGAGAACCAGCTAACCCTTAACCATATTCGCAAACAGTTTGGTGTCGATGTCGCCGGGATGGTGGAGGGTGCTCTCAAGATGGCGGCCATCAGTGATATTCAATTCGGTGCCAGAAAAAAGATTCTCGGCGAGCGCAAGGATCAGATGGAGCAGGCCAGGCGAATGCTTGTTTCCCTGGTGGATGATGTTCGCGTCGCGCTGCTAAAACTTGCCGAACGTACCTGCGTTATCAGAAATGCAGTATCTGTTAAAAACGACACTGAAAAAGGCTTGAAGCTCGCACGAGAAGTGTTTGAGATTTATGCACCCCTGGCACACCGTCTGGGTATTGGTCACCTGAAATGGGAGCTTGAAGATCTTTCCTTCAGGCTTCGTGAGCCGCTACCTTATAAACGCATTGCCAGATTGCTCGACGAAAAAAGAACGGTCCGTCAGGAATACATTGGCGGTGTCGTCGATGAAATCGAACGGCGTATTCGTCAGTTTGGAATCGAAGGTGCTGTCTCCGGACGACCTAAACATATCTACAGCATCTGGCGGAAGATGCGGCGTAAAGGAATACCGTTTTCGGAAGTCTATGACGTCCGTGCCGTCCGTATCCTGGTTAACCACGCGGACGACTGCTATCGAGTACTTGGAGTTGTGCACAATCTCTGGCGTAACATTCCCCATGAATTCGACGACTACATTGCGAACCCGAAAGAGAATGGTTATCGCTCTCTGCATACAGCGGTTGTGGGTCCTGAAGGCAAGGTGCTCGAAATCCAGATTCGAACGCAGGATATGCATGAGGAAGCCGAGTTCGGGGTATGCTCCCACTGGCAATACAAGGACGGGGATCACAAAAAAGGCTCGGAGAGCTACGAACAACGGATTGAATGGCTGCGCCAGATTATCGAAGGTCAGGACGCAGAAGAAGATACGGACATTGATCTGGCTGCGGAGTTATCCGTTGATCGCGTCTATGTGTTTACCCCGGAAGGTGATGTCGTTGACATGATGCCGCACGCGACGCCAATAGATTTTGCTTATCGCGTTCATACCGAGATTGGCCACAAGTGTCGGGGTGCCAAGCTTAATGGCCGGGTTGTGCCGCTGAATACTGTGCTGACTTCTGGTGACCGGATTGAAGTGATTGTTGGTGATGAGGCTGAACCCCGACGAGAATGGTTGCATGAGCATCTGGGTTACGTCGCCACGTCGCGCGCACGCTCAAAGATTCAGGCGTGGTTCGCACGCCGTGAGAAAGAAAAGAACGTCGAAGAAGGCAAGCGCATGCTTGTTGAGGAGCTCAGCCATCTGGGCATAGAACGGTTTGAGTTTTCAGACCTGGTCGAGCGAGTCGGTTACGAAACCCTCAATGAACTGCTTTATGCCATCGCGATTGGTGACATGGCTGTTTATGAAGTTGTTGAGAAGGCCGCGGATCTCGTCCACCTGGATGTCAGCGATCACCAGCTCAGCCTCGAGATGGACGAGGTCAGGACCGAGGCGCTGATTAAAGGCCAGGGAGATCTTGGCTATAGCATGGCAGAGTGTTGTCAGCCGGTACACGGAGATTTAATCGTTGGTGTTGTAGATGACAAGGATCTCGTTAATGTGCACCGACAGGACTGTTTGCAGGCCCTCAGAGCAGATGTTTATGGTCGTTTAATGCGACTTGAGTGGGCCGATGGCGTCGAGGTAACTTTCCCCGTCAGCGTTGAAATCCTGGCCTATGATCGTTTTGGATTGCTGCACGATATTACCGGCATACTGATGCGCGAAGAGACGAATGTGCTTTCGGTGATCACCAATACCGACAAACAGAACAACCGTGTTAATCTCAAAATGACGATTGAAGTGCCACAGCTTAATCGTCTTTTGCAAACGTTAGAGAAGATCGAGCAACTACCTAATGTGATGAGCGCTCGACGCACGATTTCACCCAGTTAAATTAAAATATTGTTCAGGAGTTTCCCGTGAAGCTGATTCTTTTAGGCGCACCCGGTGTAGGTAAAGGTACACAGGCGCAGTACATCATTGAGAAGTACGGCATACCTCAAATTTCAACGGGCGATATGCTCCGAGAAGCCGTGCGTGCCGGCTCGGAACTGGGCCAGCGAGTTAAAGCTGTTATGGACAGTGGTGCGCTGGTGACGGACGAGATTATCCTTGATCTCGTTAAAGACCGAATCTCTCAAGATGACTGTGCCAACGGTTATCTCTTCGACGGGTTTCCCAGAACGATCCCACAGGCACAGTCGCTGGTTGATCAGAACATAGAAATCGATTGCGTGATTGAGATCAGCGTACCTGATGAGGAGATCGTTTCACGACTTTCTGGAAGACGCATGCATCCGGGTTCCGGCCGGGTCTATCACGTGATTCACAACCCGCCACAAGAAGAAAACAAAGACGACGTCACCGGCGAGCCGCTCATACAACGAGATGATGACAAAGAGGCGACGGTAAAAGAGCGTTTGAATGTTTACCGTGAACAGACGGAACCGCTGGTTTCTTTTTATAAAGAAATGGCAACCAGAAGTGCGAACCTGAGCTATCACTCGATCGATGGTCTGGGTGATACGGACGATATTAAAGATGTGATCTTCGACATACTGGAACCGTTAGGCAGCTAAAGTAACTAACGGTTGAGTTGTGTCGCAATCACCTCGACGAATGAATATTGATGCGCTGCATTAAGTTACGTAAAAGTGTTTGCAAATTACTTTAAAAAAGGTGTGCAAATCGAAACTTTTTTTTCTAAACTCTGCTTCGTATTTCCGCAACAGTTAATGAATTGTTTGCAACAGAGGTTTTAACAAACCTGCTTACACGCAAAATGTTCTAAAGCTCACGGGTTAAAATACGAGTGCGGTAACAGACAAACTTTTCAACGTAACAGGAGCGATGAAAGTGGTTGCAAAGAAAAAAGCTGCAAAGAAAAAGCCTGCTGCTAAGAAAAAAGTAGCTGCCAAGAAGAAGGCACCGGCCAAGAAGAAGGCTGCTGCCAAGAAGAAGGCACCGGCCAAGAAGAAGGCTGCTGCTAAGAAGAAAGCACCGGCTAAGAAAAAGCCAGCCAAGAAAAAGGCTGCTGCTAAGAAGAAGCCAGCTGCTAAAAAGAAGGTAGCCAAGAAAAAGCCAGCCAAGAAAAAGGCTGCTGCCAAGAAGAAGCCAGCTGCCAAAAAGAAGGTAGCTAAGAAAAAGCCAGCGGCAAAGAAAAAGCCGGCGGCTAAAAAGAAGCCAGCTAAGAAGAAAGCAACCAAGCGTAAGTAAATGAGATAGCCCTCCAATTGGAGGGCTTTTTCGTTTCTGACGCTGGAAGTTTTTCTTGCGTGCCGGGGTTTGCTGGTGACATCGAGTATCTGGTGCACCGGTGGCCTGTAGTTTTTTTCGGGCCGGATAAGGGTTTTCGAATCCGCTAAGGGCTTTCAAATCTGCTAAGGGCTTCTCCAAGCTGAAAGCAGGCAACTGTCTTCTGAGATGGCGCGTCTCCAATGATTCGTGGTGATTCGTGGTGATTCGTTGTGCGTTTGAATGGCGCTTTGGATGCTTCAGGCTTTGTGTGTCCCTCACGTAATTTCCCCTGCTATTGTGATAACAGTTGATCCTCCCGATTGATATTGAAGAAGTGTTCACCCGCTTTAAAGTCAACGCGCTGTGCGTTCTCTGAATCAACCCAACCCCGAACAGAACGACCTCCGCCATCGAGGTACTGCTGGATGCTGCGAAGTACATCGGTTCGCGCGAGCATGATCAGTGGCTGGTCTCCGGCGCTGTCCTTGGCGATAACAAGACCACTTTTATCGAGTTTTTCCTGCATTCTGACAACAAGATCTTCAGGCAGGTGAGGTGTGTCGCAGGGCACAATAAGTGTGCATTCGGTGCTAACGTGCTGGCTACAGGCGGCGATACCCGCTAGTGGACCGTCAAAATTCTGATTTTGATCTTCTACGCAGTGATAGGGCAGTGATTCGTATCTTTCGTCCAACCGGTTCCGGGAAATGACGATGCGATTCACCTGGGGTGCAATGCGTTCGATGACGTGCAGGATCAGCGGTTTGTCTTTATATAGTACCCAGGCCTTTTCGCGATTGTTCATCCTTGAACCCTTGCCGCCCGCCAGTACGATTGCTGTTGTTTCCATCGTGTCCTCCACCTCAGGTTACAGGCTAACTGCATGCGCGCGCTAACTGAAGTCTTTGATAAAGAACTCGCCAGTATCTGGTTGGACTTTAGACCCCGTGATGGGCAGTTACTGCTCGCGCAGGCCGTTGAGTCTGTGATCGAAGATCAATCGATTGGTCTGTTCGAGGCGGGGACAGGCACCGGCAAAACATTGGCTTATCTCATCCCTGCGTTCAGAAGCAGGGGTACGGTGTTGATATCGACGGGTACCAAGAACCTGCAGGACCAACTGCTGCTGAAGGATATTCCTCTGTTGCGCCAGCTGTTCCCCGAACGACGGATAGCGATCCTCAAGGGTAGGGCGAATTACCTTTGCCTGTATCGGTTGAATAAGCACCTCAAGATGTCACACGGGGATGCTTCAGTTGAAGATCAGTTAACTGAGGTGCGACGCTGGTCGACGCGAACGCATACCGGTGACCTGAATGAAGCCATGGACCTGGAGAAATCGGGCCTCATTCACTCGCTGGTAACCAGCACGCGGGAAAGCTGTCTTGGTTCTCGCTGCCCCGAGTTTGATAACTGCGCGCTTTACCGGGCACGCGAACGGGCGCTGGAGGCAGACATTGTGATTGTGAACCACCATCTGTTGTTCGCCGACCTGTCACAACGTGATGATCATGTGAAAAAACTCCTGCCCAGCTTTGACACCATCATTGTTGATGAAGCTCATCAGGTGCCGGAGACAGCCAGACAGTTTTTTGGTCAGCGTCTGTCCGGTAGTCAGTTGCGTGATCTGACCAGAGATCTGCAGTCCGAGTTAACGCTGCTGGGCTCGGATGATCCGATGACGGCGTCGATGGTCGATCTACTGGATGACGGATTTCAGCGGCTGCATCATGCCTTGCTGTCCAGTGAGGCAAGCTTCTTCAACGAATGGTTTGGCAGCGTTCAAGGCGAACTGCTGCACAACATAGATACCAGATTGACCGAATTGAGCGAGCGTTTGTCTCTGATCGGTGCTCGCAGTGATGGACTTGATCAATGTGCGCGTCGGGTTGCGCAATTGCAGGACCACTTTGCCCTGCTGACCGAACCGGATGACGATGACCAGGACTATGTGCACTGGATTGAAAGAACAGCGCGAAGTTATGTTATTCACCGGTCGCCGATTCACGTTGCGGATGACATGCAGCCCATCTTGTTCGCCGCTGCATCATCGTGGGTGTTTACGTCGGCGACTCTGACGTTGGATGGCACCTTCACTCATTTCACGGATCAACTGGGAATACAGGAAGCGGACACGGGTGTTTTTACCAGCCCGTTTCCCTATGAACAGGCGGTAAAAGCCTATGTGCCTGACCTACCGGAGCCCGGTACGGATGCGCATACCGTGCAGCTGATGGCGACCTGCGAGGACCTGTTGAGAGAAAATTCTGGTCGAGCGTTTCTGCTGTTCACGAGTCACCGGGCCTTGCAGACAGCGGCGGGCTGCCTCGCCGGAATTGATCGCCCCCTGATGGTTCAGGGCGAACAATCCAAGATGTTGTTACTGGAAAAGTTTAAACGTGAAGTTGGCAGTGTGTTGCTGGGCACACAGAGTTTCTGGGAGGGTGTTGACGTCAGAGGCTCAGGCCTGCGATTGCTGATTATCGATAAGCTGCCGTTTCCAAGCCCGGGTGAACCTCTTTATGAACGTCGCGCAAAACAGATAAGTGATCGCGGTGGTAACCCGTTTATGGATCTGGCCATGCCGAGCATGATGCTGGCATTGAAACAGGGGTTTGGGCGCTTGATGCGGGAAGACACTGACCGGGGGCTGTTTGTACTTGGAGACGCGAGGATGTTAACCCGACGTTACCGGGGCACGGTAAAAGCTAACCTGCCTGAAATGACATGGTTGACCGATCACCAGGCGGCGCTTGATTGGCTGAAGGACCTCGGAGCGGATTAGGGTTTGCCGCAGGCTCTTACACGTCGCAGGGGCTATACTACCCAGTTTTAGGGGCATGGATTTTGAATCTTCTTGTTATAGATACGTCGACCAAATCGACGGTCCTCGGTCTTTCCTGCGGGGGTGATTTGCTGGATCGCACGACCCCTCATGTGAAGACCCATAGCCGGGAGATTCTGCCGTCGATTGAGCAATTGCTGCTTGATGCTGAACTACCACCATCTGAACTCGACGGCATTGTCTTCGGTCAGGGACCAGGCTCTTTCACAGGCCTGCGGATTGCCGTGGGTGTTGTGCAGGGACTCGCCTATGGGCTCAATATTCCGACGCTACCTGTATCGTCGATGGCTGCTCTGGCTTTTGCGCGTGGGCAACACTTCTCGCAGCCCGTGCAGATTCTGGTAGCCCTGTCCGCTCGTCTTGAAGAGGTTTACTACGGCGCCTATGAAGTCAGTGGCGAGAGTGCCCGGCCTCTGATCGCCGAAGGGGTGGCTGATGTGACTGATCTGTCTCGCCTGCAGCCAGGACGCTGGCATATCATCAGTGATTGTCCGCAACTGCAATCTAAGATTGAGAACGCCACCGGCGCTGTATTCGAGTCTGCCGATATCCACGTTGTGCCAGAGGTAGCATCGCTGCTGGCACTAGGCAGTGCCAGCCTTGCCCAGGGTGAAAGCGTCCAGGCCCTGGCGGCGTCACCGGTCTATCTTCGAGAGCAGGTGGCGAACAAACCAGGAGAGGCTTAATGGCCAGGTACAACCTGGTGAGGGACGAGGCTGGCCTCGGATTAAACGATACCTACTCCACGCAGCGTTGCCTGCACGCAGACTTTTCGGGTACTGAATTTCTGACGCGACTGAAGCAGGCCGGAAGAAAAAACGAGCTGGTCGCGCGGGCAGTTAAAATCGCTGTCGACCGACAGGTGCTGGACTGTACGGCCGGACTCGGCAGAGATGGCTTTCTGCTGGCCCATCTCGGTTGCCGAGTCACGATGATAGAACGTTCGAAGGTTATGCACCTGCTGCTTGAAGATGCCCTGCAGCGTGCATCTACCCATCCCTATCTGTCGGGCGCGGTTTCACGAATTACGCTGATTCACGGCGATGCGTGTTCTGTCCTGAAACGCCAGCAAGCTGACGTTGTGTATCTGGATCCGATGTTTCCCGAGAAAACGAGCAGCGCAGCAGTTCGTGGTCCCATGCAATTACTGCAACGGTTTCTGGGGACGGATCAGGATGCTGCTCAGTTGCTGGCGGATGCGCTGGGGTCAGGTGCTTCGCGTGTGGTTTTAAAGCGCCCGCCTAAAGGGGCCTGGCAACCGCCATTGCCACCAACTCGCGAGATTGCCAGCCGTAATGCCTGTTACGAGATTTATGATCGCTGACGGGCGTAGTGCCTGATAGCCTGCAGGGCATTGTATTGCACGTCGGCGTCGAGCGTTCGGGAAATAGTGGCTTCAAGGGCATCGAATTCTTCGTTGATGCCAAGACCTGCGTCGAGTAGCGCGTGTTCCTTGAGCGTTGTCAAAAACCGTGAGAATAGCGACCGGTCAAAAAAGTCGGGCGAGTTTATCCCGTACAGCACCGAAAGCTGCTCTGCGACACCGGCTGATGCCGTTTCCAGTTCCTTGGGGTTACTGGTGCCCGCACTTTTTAGCAGCGCCACAACCACAAAGAAACGCTCCAGGGTTGAATCGCTGATTCTGGCAATATCCGAGAGGGCACTGAATTCCGGTGAGTCGGTGGAGGGTGCTGTCAGCTTTTTCCCGGTTTTCTGGATAAGCCCCAGTGAGACGAGCGCCTGCACCGCGACTTCAGTCTGTGCCGTTAGCCCCGCGTTTTGCCAGGGCAAGAACATTTCTGCGCTCACAAAGGGGAACAGGGTGTTGACGAAGTCAGCCAGCGCGGTGCTATCGGTTTCATGTTGGGTGCGGATGAACCTCGCCACCAGGGATGGCAAGACGAACACGTGCGCCACGTTGTTGGCATTGTAAGTCAGGTCGACAGATTGCTCGGGTGAAGCAGAAATAATGTTGCCGAATCGGTGGGTGGAGCGGTGCAGGCCGATCACTTCCATCGCTGCGTCGAGTATTTCGTCCGCCGGGAGATCAGTGACACTGGAGCCTTCAGGACCACACCGCACTGCCAGTTGCTGCAGCAGGGATATCTGGTTCAGTAGATACTGTTCTTCGATATTCTGTCTGGCGGTTGATAGCAGCGCAGCTGCCACGAGACTGGTTGGTTTGACGGCTACTGCCATGTTGATGCGCGTTGCCAGGGTGTCCGCCAGATCCTGACAGGTTTCGGAGAACGCCGCTGGCGTGACGTGTTCCGGTTCAGACCAACCGTCGATCCGCGCATCGAGAAAATCTCTAAGCAGCACTGGCTCGCCAAAGTTAACAGTCACCTGACCGAAGTCTCTTTTAAATGACGGCAGTACCCCGAACACATCAAACACCGACTCCGACTTTTTGGCTTTACCTGAGAGTTCGGCAGTGTAAGTAGAAGACTCGAGGACACGTTCATAACCGAAGTAAACCGGCATGAAGGCAATGGGTTTTGCCGCGTCTTTCTGAAAGCTCCTGACCGTCATCCGCAACATGCCGGTGCGCGGCGGCAGGGTTCTACCGGTTCGGCTTCTGCCACCTTCAATGAAGTACTCAACCGAATACCCCCGGGTAAACATTTGATGCAGGTATTCATCAAACACTTCCTTGTACAGCGGGTCACCCTGAAAACTGCGGCGCATAAAAAAAGCGCCGGCCCTGCGCAGTAGTGGTCCGATCAACGGGAGGTTCAGGTTACGTCCGGCGGCAATATGTGGCGGGGTCAGGCCGTTGTGGTAGAGCACGTAGGACAACAACAGGTAATCTATGTGGCTTCGATGACAGGGGACGTAAACGATTTCATGCGACTGGGCGTGTTGTTTAACGACCTCAACGTTATTAACTTCAATACCGTTGTATAGCTTGTTCCATAGCCAGGTCAGCAAGACATCAAAAAAGCGTATGACTCGATAGCTCTGGTCTGAGGCGATTTCCTGGGCGTATGCCAGCGCCTTCTTTTCAACTTCACCTTCACTGACATTGCCGGTACGAACTTCTCGATCAATGGCTTCCTGGACACCGTCCGCGGCCAGTATGGTGTTCAGCAGGGTTCTGCGGTGTGAAAGGTCAGGACCAATGATCGCCTGCTTCTGGTTATTAAAGTGGACTCGAAGCAGGCGGAGCAGTTTCCTGATCTGTCGTTGACGGTCATCTTCTGATGCCATCAGTTCGTTAAGTGGGATGGGTTTACCGAACTGAACAAGAATATGTTTAGGGTGAAACAGGCCGGCAAAAAACTTTTTCATGCCACTGGTTGCGCTCCAGTTTTCGGACAGGAAAAGTTTCAGCAGGGATTTCTCCCGGTCAGGTTGGTGTCCCCAGAATAACGAAACAGGCACAATCTTGATGTTTTTGTCCTTTGCGTCAGACGCGTTCAGCATCGTCTGGTGTTCAAACAGTCGTGTCATCCGTTCCGATTGTTGCCGTTGTGATTTTCTGCCGAGTGTCCCTTCCGGTCTCCCCAGGAAAAAAACGGCCCGTTGCTCCGCCAGCCGCTCGATGGGCGTCACAGGCGATGGCAGGCCACCCTGTTCGCAGGCCATATCGGTAACAAGCAGGTCAGCGGTAGAGCGGAAAGGCAGTACGTAGCAGACGACATCCGTCGCCTCTAATTGCAGGTCTTCGCGATTGCCGCCGAGAAAAGTGGGGCGGACCCAGAAAAACAAGATGCTTCTGGAGACCGAAAACTGCCAGTGTCTAAGCCTAAGGCCTAGTGCCTTGAGTTTAGGGAGGATTGCCATCAAACAGGTCTGAGATAGCTTGGCGGGCGTCACGCCCCGTAATTTCTACCTCGTATACGGTATCAAACTTTCGAGCGGTGACGGTGGCAATGGCGTCGCGATTGCCCAGTACGGTCGGGCGTAAAAACACCAGCAGGTTTTGTTTTTCGATGGTGGTACTTTTACTGCTGAACAGGAAGCCAAGGCCCGGGATGCTCCCGAGTACCGGCACCTGGGAATCATTGACGGTTTCTTTATCCCGGATAAGACCACCCAGAATAATCACCTCCTGATCATCCACGAGGATAGTGGTGTTGATGGTGCGCTTGTTAGTGATCAGGTCTGCACTGCCATCGGCACCAATGACGTTAAGCGATGCCGGATCAACCTCAGATACCTCCTGGTTCACTTTCAGTCTGACCAGATTGCCGTCGTGAATATGCGGTGTGACTTCGAGCGTCAGGCCAACGTCTTCGCGCTGAATAGTGGTGAAAGGGTTGGTTGTTCCATCAGCCCCTGTGGCGGTTGAGCCTGTTCGGAAGGGGACATTCTGACCGACAACAATTTTGGCCTCTTCGTTATCCATCGTGGTAATGCTGGGTGTGGACAGCAGGTTTACGTCGCCATTGGTTGACAGGGCGCGTATCAGTACGCCGAAGCTGGTCCCGTTCTCGTTGATCCTGCCGCCGGCGACCAACGGTGAGGTGCCTAGATCAAGCGGGGTCTGTGCATCGAGTGCAATGTTCTGGAGAATCTGTGCCAGAGTGCCGGAAGGTGCCGTCAACCCGAGTGGTACGTTGCCACTGCTCGCATCGCCAACGAACAATTCAGTACCCAGTTGCCGGGTGAAATCCGCATTAACTTCGACGATAGCGGCCTCGATCAGCACCTGAAGACGACGCACATCAAGGCTTTCTACAATATCCAGAATCTCAAGCATGGTAGATGGGTCAGCGCGCACCACCAGTGCATTCAAGGCTTCGTCGGGCTGAATGGTAAATTTAACGTTGTTTTTACTATCGCCTTCATCACCATCGCCGATGATGTTCTTCAGGATATCGGCAAGCTCGACCGCGTCAGAGTGGGCAAGGCGAATGACCTTTGTCGACCCCGAACGGTTAGCGGGCACGTCCAGCTGATCTATTAGCGCCTTGACGCGGCCAACGGTCTGTCTTTCACCTTTGATAACCAGCGAGTTGGTGCGTTCGCTGGCAACGATGGTGACGCGATTCGGGCCTTTTGAACTGCTGCCAATCTGGTCGGGTGCCAGTTCTTCGAGCAAACCCACCATGTCGTCAACCCAGGCTTCTTTCAGGTCAATGATCTCAACGGTTTGATTGTCGGCGATGTCGATTCGCTCGACGATCTCTTTGAGGCGCGAAATATTCTCGGCATGATCACTGATAATCAACGCGTTCGGCGATTCCAATCCGGCGACATGACCGTATTGTGGTATCAGGGGTCTTAGAATTTTTACCAGTTCAGAGGAAGGCGAATTCCTGACCGGAATCACTGATGTGATCAGTTCTTCAGACGGCTGATCGGTCATGAAGTCCCTGGGATTACTGCTCTGCTTTGCCAGGACCTGCTGCACAATCTTGGTCACCCTGCCCGCAGGGACCGCTGCATAACCGTGTACCCGCAGGACCGATAGAAATAGTTCGTAGACGGCTTGCCGATCCATGGAGGCGGTGGATATGACCGTGACGTTACCCTTAACGCGGGGGTCAACAACAAAGCTCCTGCCGGTAATCGCTGACACCTGCGTGACAAATTCTCTGATGTCCGCGTTCTTCAGGTTCACCTTCCAGGTTTCTTCTTCCGCAATAGCGGTGCTGGTCAGGAAAAGTAAGCTGAGCAGCACCGCATTCAGGGTTCTTGAAATTTTGGCGGTCATGCAGTTGGACTCTCGGCGATGCATTGATGATATGCGACTGTCATAAGCAATCCCAGTTTATTTGGGCACGGGTACGGTGAGAAAGAAGCGTCGACTGCCACGTTGCACTTCAACCCGGACGCGGGAAGAAGCCATGACCTGGTTCATCAGGGCGGAGTCATTGGTGGCGTTACCGACGGGTTGTCCGTTGACTGACAGGACGACATCGCCGGGTTGCAATCCGGCCTGCTTGATCATCGATTGGGCTTCCGAGCCGATTTTGTAGCCTTCAGCTGAACCGACGGACACGGGTTCGAGTCCCGCTTCTGCCAGGGTACCCTGCGGATCATTCTGTAGTTTCTCGCGATAGGCGGATAGCTCTGGTGAAACGTTGGCGCCACTGTTCTGGGCGCTACCCCCGGTGATGCCCGGGGTGTTGTTTCTCAGGCGATCTCTAACCTGCTGCAGATTTGCTCGCTGCTTGCCAGTGAGGCCGGTGCTGCCGCCGCTGGACCTGGCGGCGTTTGTCTGCGATTGCGTGGCTGCGATGCCACGAAAATCGCTGTCTGAAAAGAGCAGCTTCTCCATTCGGCCGCTGCGCCGAAGCAATACATGATCTTCATGAACCGCAGCCAGCGTCGCGTTGCCGGGTATTCTCTCGCCGATCTGATACAGCAAACCTGCTTTATTGCGTTCACCCACGATAGCGGTTGAACGGGCTTCGTCCTCGGCGATAAACACGCCCTGTAATTCCAGGTTGAGGCTGGTCTCGGGTGCATCGACGATCGGGATAACGTCGCTCGTAAGATTAGGCTTTCCGAACAGTTCCAGCGTAGAGACCTTGATCGCAGGTCTGGCTGTTCTGCCGGGTTGGCCTGGTTGTGACGGGGCAATGACGCTCGGTGGATTCATGTGTTCCATCACGAACAGCACCGTATTGGCCACTGACAGGCTGATCAGTACAACAATCAGCACGCTGACAGCGGCAGCGAGCTTTCGATTGTGCTCGGTAATGAATTCTAGGATACCTGTCACGGGCGGTTGGTCATGAGCTCGGTTAAGCGGCGGCTGGAGTCGCTAAAAATACCATAGATAGTCTTAATGGGAGATAAACGTGTCACAGCACTTTTTCTTCGAGCAGTAACGCAATGCCATTCCCAGAACTTGTCTGGCCGGGTATGGGTATCTCAGTCAGCGCCATAAACGCAAAGCTGACGGCGGCTTTTGCCCAGCCGTCACGGCGCAGCGTCAGCGTAATGAGCGGTTCCTCTGTTTCCCCATACAGCGTCAGTACGAGAGCATCTGCTGCCGTGCTCAGCAGACCGCGCATGGGCGGCAGACTGACGCTGTGTAACTGCTGGGGTGTATCGATGTTGATCAGACCGCCTGGCCAGGTGATCTCACCCGAGATTCGGGTCGGCCAGTTGTTTTCAAGATCAATCGCGATATCCGTGAGCGTGAATGTGCCGGAGAGGTCCATGCCGAACTGGCCAGACACCTGGTTGATGTAATGGCCCTGAATCTCACCGCGACCGTCAGACAAGCTTGCCGTGTTTCCCTCGGCATCAAGCAGGAACGAAACATCAAGGCCGTTGCCTGAGACATCGATTGCTGCGGCGACCTGTCCGAGCACCAGGGGCGTTGCGGCCAGGTCCCATTGCACGTCAACGGGTGCAAAAAGGCCGTACTGGGCGGCAACTTTGCCGTTCCAGATTCGCCCTTCAGCGTTGCCGACGTTTAATCCTCTAACCGCTTTGATGTGTTGATCGGCAGCTGACAGCGCCAGCGACGCTGGTGCCATGACAACGATAAATCCAATGAACGCCGCGAGTCCTGCGGCTGCATAAACAAACTTATTCATGTCAGCCAGTTAACCACGCTGCGGCCGTTCTCTGTGAACCGGTACCAGCCGCCCTGATCCGCTTCGCCGTTTGACCAGCCGCCGGTGATGCAGCGTGTTTCCAGATCGAAAAACTCGAACGCCTGCCGGGCGCAGTCTTCATCAGTTTCCCAGGGCGTATGGTTTGGTTCAAAACAGATGGACGTGTAGCCACCCTTGGCTGCTTTTTCAAACACGGTGCAACACAGAGATTTTTGCTCGTATTGCAGCGTAAGCTTCTGGGTTTCCCCGGCCGGGTGGCTTTCATGGATGGTAAAGAACTGCTTTAGCCAGTCCTGGATCTGTGCCAGTTCTGCGCGCTTCACATAGATTTCGATGTCCGGTTGCTCGGTCATGCCAGTAGTGTCGTCATGATGTCTTCATAAATTAGCGAGAGAGCCTGCAGTTCCGCAATCTCAACCTGTTCATCGAGTTTGTGGATGGTGGCGTTGCAAGGTCCAAGTTCAATAACCTCGATCCCACGGGGCGCGATAAATCGGCCGTCTGAAGTGCCGCCGGACGTCGACAGATGGGTTTCAAAGCCCATGCGAGAACTGATGGCCCGTTGCACAGCAGGAATCAGTTTGCCTTTTGTGGTCAGAAAGGGCGGCCCTGAGAGTCGCCAGTCAACCGTGAATTGGGTGCAGTGTTGTGCGACGATCGCCTCGGTCCGGGCCCTCAGGTCTGCTTCAGTGGATTCGGTTGAAAACCTGAAATTGAATGCGAGTTCCACGTCGCCGGGAATCACATTGGTGGCCCCAGTACCCCCGTTAATATTCGATATCTGAAAAGAGGTTGCAGGGAAGAATTCATTACCCTCATCCCACCGGGTTGTCGTCAACGCCGCGATCACCGGACCCGCTTCATGAATCGGATTGCGGGCTTCATCGGGGTAAGCAACATGGCCCTGAATCCCATGAATCTTTAAAGTACCTGCCAGCGAACCGCGCCTGCCAACCCGGACCACATCACCCGTCGCTGCGGTGCTTGAGGGTTCTCCAATCAGGCAGTAGTCGATTGTCTCTCCCCGGGCTTCAAGGGTATCCATCACCTTGACGGTGCCATCAATGGCGAGATCCTCTTCATCGGATGTGATCAGGAAAGCCAGTCTGCCGGGATGATCAGGATGTTTGTTGAGGAATTGTTCGCTGGCCGCCACCATGGCCGCCAGTGAGCCTTTCATATCTGCCGCACCTCGACCGTGCAAAATACCCGCTTCGATGACGCCGGCGAAAGGTGGATGTTGCCATCCGCTTTCGGGCCCTGTGGGCACAACATCGGTGTGCCCCGCGAAACACAGCGTCGGTCCGGGGTTTGCGCCGTGCACGGCCCAGAGGTTCTTGACGGGGCCAAAGGGCATTGGCTCAACCGTAAAACCCAATTGCGACAGTGCATCCCCGAGAATAGCCTGGCAGTTACCGTCCTCCGGAGAGACAGAAGGTTCGCGAATCAGCGACTGCGCCAGCTTGATGGTGTCCACAGACATAAAATGACCAGTTCTCTATGTGCGTACTTGTGTGCGTAATTGGCGGTAACGTTAGTTGTGTAAATGCAGCGTGCTGTTTAACTCAATGGCCTTTCGGTTTGTCCGGCACTCGATCACACCATTTTGAGAGTTACGGATGAACAACATGTCTGCCTGGCCGGCCAGTTCACGTGCCTTAACCAACTTAAGGGCGTTTCGATCTTCATCAAGAATTTGCACAACGGTGCCGGGGGTAATGTACAGACCTGCTTCAATGGTGCATCGATCGCCCAGAGGAATACCCGTGCCGGCATTGGCGCTGATCAGACAGTCTTTACCGATGCTGATCACAATGTTACCGCCGCCCGAGAGTGTCCCTGCGGTGCTCGCGCTGCCGCCAAGGTCAGTGCCCGCACCGATGGTAACACCCTGGGAAATTCGGCCTTCAACCATGTTGGGCCCAAGCGCGCCGGCATTGAAGTTAATAAAACCCTCATGCATCACTGTCGTTCCTTCCCCCACATAGGCGCCCAGTCGGACTCTGGCTGAATGTGCGATGCGGGCGCCAGCAGGGACCACGTAATTGGTCATCTTCGGAAACTTGTCGATCGCCGCAACTTCAAGGACGCCACCGGCGAGCCTGGCAGCAATCTGTCTTTCCTCCAGTTCGGCCAGATCGATGGCACCCTGTTCAGTCCAGGCCACGTTTGGAAGGAGCGGGTAGATACCTTCCAGGTTTTGCTCGTTGGGCAGGACGTACCGGTGCGACAACAGATGTAGTTTCAGGTAGGTTTCTGGTGTGCTTTGCAGCGGCGAATCGGACTCCAGCAGAGTCAGAACTGTCGGCTTCGTTGACGCCGCGAGCTGGCTGACCAGCGCTTTTTGACGGTCATCGGTCACCGTGGCACTGAGTTTCTGAATCATTTCGGCGTCCAGCTCGATGTCCCGGTTACCACCGTTGTAACCCGTGGTGGCGGCGATTTCATCCAGCAGCGCCTGCTCAGGTTTGAACACCGGCCTTGGATAGTAGACCTCCAGCCATTCGTTGCTCGTGTTCTTGGTGCCGATTCCGATTGCCAGCGCGTACATAGTGATGTGCCCTTTTTCTGAAAATATTGTTGATAAGGTGATTAAGCGGACCCTGTGAGGGCCGCTATTATAGTCAGGGAACTGCCCCGAAGCGAAAAAGAAGCATTTTATAGATGTGGCCAGACATCCCGGATTCTGGACGCTGCGTCTACGCAGTCTTCCAATGGCGCGACCAGTGCCATTCTGACCCGATTTTGTCCGGGGTTGCCTGCAGCAGTGTCCCGCGACAGGAAACTGCCCGGCAGAACCTTGACGTTCGCAAGCTCGATCAGTTTCACCGCAAATTCCGTGTCAGAAAAGGGTGTTTCCGGCCAGAAGTAAAAGCCCGCAGGCGGTGTTTCCATTGGCCAGACAGGCGCCAGAATGTCGCTGACTGCGGTGAACTTCTGACGGTAGATCGCTCGATTATCGATAACGTGTTGTTCATCTGCCCAGGCGGCAGTGCTGATGATCTGATGATGCACTGGCATGGCGGACCCGTGATAGGTTCGATACAACAGGAACCGTTCAATAATCTCAGCGTCACCAGCGACATAGCCGGAGCGCAGGCCAGGCAGATTGGATCGTTTAGACAGAGAGTTAAATGCGATGCAGTTCTTGTAGCCATCACCGAGATCATTGGCGGCTTCCAGCAAACCACAGGGCGGGTTGCTTTCGTCCTGATAAATTTCGGAGTAACACTCGTCGGAAGCGATGACAAAATTAAAGGTCCGGGCAAGTCGGATGTATTCCTGTAGTGCCGATTTGCTCAGTACTGCCCCCGTGGGGTTGCCAGGGCTGCAAAGGTAAAGCAGATCACAGGCCCGCCAGGTGTCATCGCTGACCTCACTGATGTCCGGCAGATAGTTGTTATCTGCATCACAGTTGAGATACACGGGCTCACACCCCGCGAGTAACGCCGCACCTTCATAGATCTGGTAGAAAGGGTTTGGCATCAGCACTTTGCCGGGGTTCTGTGTGCCGGCAATGGCCTGGGCAAAAGCAAACAGCGCCTCGCGCGTGCCGGTAACAGGCAAGACTTCAGTCTCGGGGTCTATAGGGTGGGTGAGCTTAAACCTTGTTGTGATAAACGCGCTGATGGCTTCTCGTAGCTCAGGCAGTCCGCGCGTCGGCGGATAGGTTCCGTAGCCCTGGCGAATCACGTCAGGGTCGCAGAGCAGGTCAACCAGAAAATCTGCCGCAGGATGTTTTGGTTCACCCATGGACCAGGCGATCAGGGGTTGGTCTGTCTTTGAGCGAACACCTTCCAGAAGTTTGTTAAAACGTTGAAAAGGATACGGGTGCAACAGCGCCAGTCGTTCGTTCATCAGCTTGCCAGCGTTTCCACGTAGTCATCGATTTCGTGTCGAAGGTCGGTCTGCAAATCTTCGATAATTTTGGTGTCGCTGAGCGGGTTGCCGTCGTGGTCGGTGATGTAGAACACATCTTCGACGCGTTCACCGAGTGTCGTGATCCGGGCGGAAACCAGATTGATCTCAAACTGTGTAAACACGCTCGCGATCACGGCCAACAGCCCAGGCCGGTCCGGGGACAGTATGTCGACTGCTGTTGCATGATTGTCTGGCGTCGCGCTCATCGAGATGCGGGTTTTGTGCTTGAACTGTTTCAGCATGGTTGGCAGCCGTCGATTCTGCGGCAGACCAATTTTGTCTTTCTTCAGGAAAGCCGCGATCGTGGTTTTAATCTTTTGCTGGCGGGCCGGTTTTTCGCCAACGGGCTGGCCGTCCTTCTCAAGTACCGTAAACGTGTTAAAGGTCAGATCGGTGGCTGACGTGGCAATCCTGGCATCGACAATGGTCAGGCCCAGTTGGTCGATGGCTGTAACGATGGCAACAAACAAGTCTTTCCGGTTTTTACTGTGGACAAAAACCTGGGTAAACCCGGCATCGCTTCTGCGGGTCATGTCGTCTTCGACAAGAATCAGCGGTTCCTCGATACCCTGATGATTCAGGATGGCGTCCGTGTGCCAGACGATATCGCTGACCCGCTCCCTGACAAAGTAGTCTTCATCAACCTGGTTCCAGAGTGTTTCAACATCGGCAATATCGAGATCGTGGTGTTCACGCAGTCGGTTCAGCGCCTGTTCCTGAACGTCTTCAATGTAGTCAGCCCGATCGAGCGGGGCTTCCAGTCCGTGCCGCAGTGCTTTTTTAGTCTCAGAGTACAATTGACTCAGCAATGACGCTCGCCAGCCGTTCCAGAGTGTCGGATTGGTTGCATTCATATCGGCCACAGTTAACGCATAGATATAGTCCAGTCGAACCTGCTCACCCACCAGGGTGGCGAATTCGTGCACAACCTCGGGATCCTGAATATCTTTGCGTTGCGCGGTTGTCGACATGACCAGATGATTTTTTACCAGCCAACACACAAGGTTGGTGTCCCAGTTTGGCAACTTGTGTCGCTCGCAAAAACGCTTTGCGATATCCACGCCCAGTTCCGAGTGGTCACCGCCCATACCTTTGGCGATGTCGTGATACAGACCGGCAATGTACAGCAGTTCAATTTTTGGCAGGCGCGAATGAATATGCGCTGCGATAGGGAACTGTTGCTCGTTATTCTTGTATCGGAAGCGTCGCATGTTTCTAACGACCTGCAGGGTATGAGCATCCACGGTATAGATGTGAAACAGATCAAACTGCATCTGGCCGATAACACGACCGAATTCGGGCAGATATCGACCCAGCACACCCCAGCGACCCATGCGTCGGAGCTGGGTAAAAAGGTGGTTGTTGGCGGCGAGTAACGACATGAAGTAGGCGGCGTTATCGGGGTCGGCGCGAAAGTCGTCGTCGATCAGGTAGACGTGGCGCTGGGCCAGGCGAATAGTCGACGCCCGAAATCCTTCGATGGTGTCGTCATGACCGATCAGATCGAACATCTCCAGCAGTGCCGATGGCGTCTTGCGAAAGACATCCTCGCTGACCGCTTCCAGCATGTTGTTGACCAGTCTGAAGCGATCGTTCAGGGGTCTGACCTGCAATCTCGAACCCGCTTGCACGATCACTTCGTCAAAGTGCTGCAACAGCGTTTCGTTGATGGTGTTCACCCGCAGGGCGACGCGATAGTAGTGCTGCATGAACTGTTCAACGGCAAGCTGATCGCCGTCGACGTAGCCAAATTGATTAGCCAATTGCTGCTGGTATTCGAACAACAGTCGGTTCTCGTCGCGTTCGGTCAGAAGGTGCAGGGCGAATCGGATTTTCCAAAGCTCAAGTCGTGCCTGTACCAGCACATCAATCTCTTCCTGGGTCACGATGCCCGCCTGACTCAGCGATTCGAAACTGTCTGCGTCGTATTCGCGTTTGGCGATCCAGGCAAGTGTCTGGATGTCCCTTAAGCCACCGGGCGAGGTCTTGATATTGGGTTCCAGCGAGTACTCGGTATGATCGGACTTCTCGTGTCGTTCTCGCTGTTCTTCCCGCTTTGCCTCAAAAAACTTTTTCGCGGGCCAGATTTTTGAAGGCGCGATCTTTGCCTGCATTTTTTGCCGCAGTTCGTCGTCACCGACCAGGGTCCTGGATTCCATCATTGCGGTCAGGACGGTGACGTCAGCGGACTGGGCTCGACACTCACTGAGCGAACGTACGCTGTGACCAACTTCCAGACCAATGTCCCAGAGCAGCGTGGTGAAGCTTTGAATGTTGTTTCGATGGCTGCTGTGGTTGTTGCGCTCCAGCAGGATCAAAAGATCAATATCTGAATTCGGCAACAGCTCCGATCTGCCGTAGCCACCAACCGCGATCAGACAGATCCTTGTCTTTCGCCAGCTGCGTTTGTTTTCAGTCCAGGCGTAACGCTGCCAGGCGAGCTTGATAATGCTATCCATGAACGCGCTGTTCTCAGCGATGAGTTGCGCGGTATCTTCGCCGTCATTGAACCTGGCTGTGATCTGCTCGCGCGCTGTCGCCAGTGCCTGCTTGAACAAGGGAATGTGTTTGCTGTCTTTTGCCAGATCAGCTTCCAGGGTGTTGGCAATCGTATTCAGCATCGCGGCTAGCCGCACTGCGCGATCGTGTCGTCGCTCCGGTAGGTCAGAATTTCGTAGCCGGTTTCCGTGACCAGTATGGTGTGTTCCCACTGGGCCGTGAGCTTGTGATCCTTGGTCACCACCGTCCACTGATCCGGCAGCAGTTTAACGGCAGCCCTGCCGGCGTTGATCATGGGTTCAATGGTAAATGTCATCCCGGGCTTGAGTTCAGGACCCGTGCCTCGCTTGCCGTAGTGCAGGACCTGAGGTTCATCATGAAACACGGTACCAATGCCATGACCGCAATACTCCTTAACGATCGAGAATCGCTCTTTCTGAGCGTAGCCCTGGATCGCATGGCCGATATCGCCGAGATGTCCGCCTGGTTTGACGGCCTTAATACCCAGATAAAGGCAGTCCTGACAGATTTTGGTCAAACGTTCAGCCAGAACGCTGGTTTTCCCAACCAGGAACGTCTTGCTGGTATCGCCGTGATAGCCATCTTTGATCAGGGTGACGTCGACATTAATGATGTCGCCGTTCTTCAGGACCTTGTCATCGCTGGGGATGCCGTGACAGACCACATGGTTGACCGAGGTGCAGATAGACTTGGGGAAGCCTCGATAATTGAGCGGTGCGGGAATGGCGCCCTGCTTAAGCGTGTATTCATGGCAGATGCGGTCCAGCTCACCCGTGGTCACGCCAGGTTTGATGTGTTCCTCGATCATCTCCAGTTGCTCGCCGGCAAGCGCACCCACGGCACGCATTTTGTCGATGGCTGCTGCGTCTTTGATTTCTATGGACATGTCGGGTTCGAGGCCAAAAATATGAGCAGCGCACTATACCAGAAGTCGGTCTTTAGAGCGTCAGGACAGAAAGGGTAAAAAAGGTCATCTGATGCGGTAGCGCCGCGTCGTATCAGGATTGGGCTTTACGACTATTTATGGTATAAAGCGCCGCGCTGCGGGACTATCCCCGGTGCGTAAACTAAAAATTCTCACACATACCGACACATGGTTCGGGTGCCAAAAAGGCGTAACGCGTTGATTTGGTTGGATTATGGGGTGTGTGGAGGCCTAACCCAACACAATTCGGAGTTATTATGCCTAGCGTATCCATGCGGGACCTGCTTGAGGCAGGCGTGCATTTCGGTCATCAGACCAGATACTGGAACCCCAAGATGAATCCGTTCATTTTCGGTGCCAGAAACAACATCCATATTATCAACCTTGAAAGCACTGTTCCGGCCCTCGAAGAGGCACTGGCGCATGTCAAGGATCTCGCTTCCAAGCGAAACAAAATTCTCTTTGTTGGCACCAAGCGAAGTGCTGGCAAGGTTGTCAAAGAGCACGCTGAACGTTGCAACATGCCATACGTGGATAAGCGATGGCTTGGCGGCATGCTGACCAACTACAAAACGATCCGGCAGTCCATTCGCAGGTTGAGAGACCTTGAAGCACAGTCCAAGGACGGTACCTTTGAAAAGCTGACCAAGAAAGAAGCCCTTTCTCGCCAGCGTGACCTCGAGAAGCTGGAATCCAGCCTCGGCGGTATCAAGGATATGGGCGGCCTGCCTGACGTGATCTTTGTGATCGACGTTGACCATGAGGCCATTGCGGTCACCGAAGCGAAAAAACTCCGCATTCCCGTGATCGGGATTGTTGACACCAACAGCTCTCCAGATGGCATCGATTACGTCATCCCGGGTAACGACGATGCGATCCGTTCTATTCGCCTGTTTGTGGCTGCCATTGCAGATGCTGTGCTTGAAGGTACCGCAGAATTCCAGGGTGATGTCAGCGCGGATGAGTTTGTTGAGGTCCAGGAAGCTGCGCCAGAAGCCGAAGCGGCACCAGAAGCAGAAGCGGCACCAGAAGCAGAAGCTGCTGCACCTGAAGCCCCGGCGCCAGAAACTGCGGCACCCGCTGCTGAAGCTGAAAAGGCTGAGTAATTAATCCAGGGGTTTAGCGGCCCCGATATTGAGAGGATAGAAGATGGCTGCTGTCACGGCATCTATGGTGAAAGAACTCCGGGAACGTACGGGCCTGGGGATGATGGATTGTAAGAAAGCGCTGAGCGAAGCCGAGGGTGATATGGACCTCGCGATCGAGAATCTGCGTAAGTCCAGTGGTATGAAGGCGGCCAAGAAGGCCGGTCGTATTGCCGCTGACGGTCTGCTGGGCACGAAAGTTGCCGACGGTGTCGGTGTGATCGCGGAAGTTAACTGCGAAACAGATTTTGCCGCCAAGAACGAAGGCTTCATTGAATTCGTTCAGACGGTCACTGCAAAGGCGTTTGAGGCAGGCACGACAGACATTGCTGCGCTGGATCTCGAAGCCACGCGTGAGGCGCTGGTGCAAAAGATTGGTGAAAACATCTCTATCCGTCGCGCTGAAGTCTTTAAAGACGAGGGCACGGTTGTTGAGTACCTGCACACGACCGGCAAGATCGGTGTCATGCTGTCAATGGAAGGCGGAAACGAAGAACTCGGTCGTGACGTTGCCATGCACATTGCGGCGCTTAACCCTGCGGTTGTTGGACCCGATGATGCACCGGCAGATCTGATCGCCAAAGAGCGTGAGATCTATACGGCGCAGGCACAGGAATCCGGTAAGCCACCTGAAATCATCGAGAAGATGATCGAAGGCAGAATCAAGAAATACCTGGCCGAAATCAGCCTGACAGAACAACCTTTTGTAAAAGATGGTGACGTGAAGGTGGGCGCCCTGCTGAAGAAGGAAGGCGCCAAGGTAAACCGCTTTGTTCGTTTCGAGGTCGGCGAAGGCATCGAAAAAGAAGAAGAGGATTTTGCCGCTGAAGTCCAGAAGCAGTTGGGCGAAGGCTAGAAACAGATGCCATATAGCAAAGCCACACCCAAGTATCAGCGGATTCTACTCAAGCTTTCCGGTGAGGCGTTGGGTGATGGCGGCGTTGGCATCGATCCAAAAGTGCTGGATCGAACCGCGCTTGAAATCGGACAGCTGATTGGTATCGGTGTTCAGGTGGGTCTGGTCGTCGGTGGCGGTAATCTCTTTCGAGGCGCCGCGTTGCACGCAGCTGGACTGGACCGGGTCACCGGTGACCATATGGGGATGCTGGCAACAGTCATGAATGCCCTGGCCATGCGTGATGCACTCGAACGAGCCAATATCAGCACCGACGTCATGTCCTCTATCCCCATGAGTGGTGTGGTTGAACACTATGACCGACGCATTGCCATGCGGCATCTTCGGGAAGGGAACGTTGTCATCTTTTCGGCCGGTACCGGCAACCCGTTTTTCACCACGGATTCCGCAGCCTGTCTCAGGGGTATTGAGATCGACGCCGACATCGTGCTGAAAGCGACCAAGGTTGATGGCGTTTACACCGCCGATCCAGTGCTCGACAAGACCGCTACCAAATTCGACCGGCTCACCTATGATGAGGTGCTCGAAAAGCAGTTAGGTGTGATGGATCTCACCGCGATCTGTTTGGCAAGAGACCACAACATGCCATTGCGTGTCTTTGCGATGGAACAAACCGGGGCTTTGCGCAATGCCGTCGTCGGCGAAGAAGAAGGCACACTGATTTCCAATAGTCTGTAAACAATAGTCTGAAAAAGTTCTGAGGGAGATATCATGATTGATGACATCAAGCAGGATGCGGAAGAACGCATGAGCAAAACCCTGGTTGCCCTTGACGTGGCCTTTGCAAAGATCAGGACCGGACGCGCCCATCCCAGTTTGCTCGATGGCATTAGCGTCGACTACTACGGCACACCAACGCCACTCAATCAGGTGTCCAACATCACGGTTGAAGACGCCCGTACACTCGTTATCTCGCCCTGGGAAAAGCCACTAATTCCCACGGTCGAAAAAGCGATTCTGAAATCTGATCTCGGTCTGAACCCAAGCACATCGTCTGACAACATCCGATTGCCGATGCCGCCATTAACCGAAGAAAATCGCCGCGATCTGACCAAGATTGCCAAATCCGAAGCAGAGAATGCCCGGGTAGCGGTTCGGAATATTCGTCGGGATGCCAACAGTGATCTGAAGGAATTTCTGAAAGAGAAAGAAATCACCGAGGATGAGCAACGTCGAGGTGAGGAGCAGATTCAACAGCTGACCGATGCCAAGATCAAGGAAATCGAGACTGCACTGGATGCGAAAGAAGCTGACCTGATGGACTTTTAGGTCCGATGCTTCGTCAGCGGATCATCACCGCGATTATCGTCGCGCCGATTGTACTGGCGTGCGTTTTTCTTCTACCACCCACGTATTTTGCTGTCTTCGTTGGCGCAATTCTGACGGTCTCCGCCTGGGAATGGGCGAATCTCGCCGGACTCAGCGCGCGCCTGCGATACGTTTATGCCGCGCTGGTAGCACTGGCGCTGGTGGGCTGCGCCTTGTTGCCGGTGACCTGGCCGCTGCTGGCCCTTGGTATGGTCTGGTGGACACTGGCCTTGATACTGGTCTGGCGGTATCCGGACCTGGATGAACTCTGGGGCAAGAAAGCAGTCCTAGTGGGTATCGGGTTTGTGATACTGCTCCCCGGGTTTGTTGCCCTGAATGTGCTCAAGTCTTTCGATCACAGCAGTTATCTGATTTGCCTATTGTTCTTTCTTATCTGGGGTGCTGATATTGGTGCTTATTTCAGCGGTCGCGCTTTTGGTAAAGCGAAGCTCGCGCCACGTGTCAGTCCGGGTAAATCCTGGGCAGGCGTTTACGGCGGTGTTGTTACGGCGGTGGTTATTGCGGGCGGTATGGCAACCTACTTCGGTAGCCCGGCGTTAATGTCCGCGTCAGGTGCGTTGTTTATGCTTGTCTGTATGTTTATGGCACTGATCTCGGTACTGGGAGACCTGACAATCAGCATGTTCAAGCGGCATCGGGATATCAAGGATTCCAGCAACCTGTTGCCGGGACATGGCGGCTTTCTGGACCGGATCGACAGCCTGCTGTCGGCAACACCGGCCTTTGTCCTTTATCTTCTGTTCGCCAGTTGGCTATAGAGCAACGTAAACTATCGCCATGATTGAATTTATTCAGACCGTCCTCGCCCTGATCGTCACCATATCCATACTGGTGACCATCCACGAATTTGGCCATTACTGGGTTGCCAGACTCTGCAATGTGCATGTCATTCGATTCAGCGTTGGTTTTGGCAAGGCGTTGTTCGTTAAGCAGGGGAAGCAGCCGAATTATGAACCGCAGCCTGTGCTCGACGACGAGGGTAAACCGCTGCCGATCCTGACCCGCAGCAATGAGCCTTTACCGCCAACAGAATTTGCGGTGGCGATGATCCCGCTCGGCGGCTACGTCAAGATGTTGGATGAACGTGAGGGTTATGTTGCCGATGATCAGTTACATCTGGCATTCAACCGAAAATCCGTTTGGCAGCGCATAGCGATTGTTGCCGCTGGTCCTATTGCCAATTTCCTGCTGGCTATCGTTGCTTATTGGGTGCTGTTTGTCGCCGGTGTCACGGGCGTGGTGCCGGTGCTGGGTGAACTGGATCAAGACGCACTGGCATACAAAAGCGGACTCCGAGAGGGGCATGAGATTGTCGCCGTTGACGGCACTGAGACAAGAACCTGGACTGAGGTCAATATGCAGCTCTTTGACCGGCTCGGTGAAAGTGGTGCCATTACGCTGACCGTGAAGGCGCCGGGCAGTTACGACGCCACCGATGATTACAGTCTGTTAATCGAGGACTGGCTGTCCGAACAGGACTCGCCAAGTCCAGCCCGTGAACTGGGTCTGATGATGGCATTCCCCCATTTACCGGCCATCGTCGGCGGTCTGAACAGCGACGGTCGTGCCAAAGCCGGTGGCCTGGAAGTGGGTGATGAAATTGTTGAGATAAATGGCAATCCGGTCTCAGGCTGGAACGACCTGGTCAGTATTATTCAGTCCAGCCCGGAGTCTGCGTTGCGCCTGACGGTGTTGAGGGATCAGCTTTCGGTGACGGCGGTGATTACGCCCGCGGGTGTGGAGCGTGATGGCAAGCGGATCGGCTTTATTGGTGCTGCGCCGCAATCGGTTAGCTTCCCGCCAGAGATGCTGCGTGAAACCAGTTATCCCCTCTATTACGCCTGGCTTCCGGCGGTTGCGAAGACATGGGAAGTCACCATGTTCACGCTGGACTCCATTAAAAAGATGATCATAGGGGCCATTTCGCCTAAGAATCTGAGTGGGCCCATCACCATCGCCCAGGTTGCCAACGCCACGGCAGAAAATGGCCTGGAAAGTTTTATTGGATTTATTGCGCTGCTGAGTATTTCGTTGGGGGTAATTAACCTTTTACCCATCCCGGTACTTGATGGCGGGCACCTGCTCTATTACTTTATTGAAGTCGTCACACGGCGCCCCGTACCGGAGCGGATACAGGTCTGGGGTCTGCAGATAGGCATGTTCCTGATAATCGGTATCATGGTGCTGGCTTTTTATAACGACCTAACAAGACTTTAGGATAATTTGTGGTAAATCCGATTCAACGTCTGAGAAAGTGCTTTACGCTGACTTTTCTCGCTCTCTCTCTTGTTTACAGCTCGGCGACTCTGGGGTTCGTGATTTCGGATATCAGGGTGGAAGGCCTGCAGCGTATTTCTGCGGGCACGGTTTTTGGGGCGATACCCTATAGCGTTGGCGACAATATTGGTTCCATTGAGATCAGGACGATTGCGCGCTCACTGTTTCAGACGGAATCTTTTGACGATGTGCAGGTCGGCCGGGACGGCAATGTGCTGGTTATTATCGTCAGAGAAAGACCGACGATCGATTCGATTGAGTTTGAGGGTAACAAAGCCATCAAGACCGAGGCGCTGCTGGAGGGCTTGCAGGGTTCCGGGTTGGCTGAAGGGCAAATCTTCAAGAAGGTGACGCTGGACCAGATTGCCTCAGATCTGGAGCGTCAGTACGTCTCTCAGGGCCGTTACGATGCCACAGTAGAAGCTACCGTTGAGGACCTGCCACGTAACCGTGTGGCAATTAAGGTGGATGTCTTCGAAGGGAATGTTTCCGGTATCCGCCACATTAACGTCGTTGGCAACACCGTGTTCGATGACGAAACGCTGATTGAATTGCTGGAACTCAGGCTGCCTGGCTGGTTGTCGTTTTATACCAAAGACGATCAGTACTCCCGTGAAAAGCTCCAGAGCGATCTTGAGGCGGTGGAATCCTACTATCTCGACCGGGGCTATCTGGACTTTAGAATCGATTCCACCCAGGTATCGATTGCGCCGAACATGGAAGATGTGTACATCACCATCAACGTGTCCGAGGGTGAGCAGTTCGTCGTTTCCGGGGTCGAAATTGCGGGTGAATTGAGAGATATTCCTGAGGCGAACATCCGCGCGCTGATTATTACGCGTGAGGGGCAGACCTTCTCCCGGCAGTTTATGACGGCCAGTGAAGAGCGAATTGAAGCCGCGCTGGGTAATGCGGGTTACACCTTTGCCAGTGCAACCGGCGAGCCGGTGCTGGATGAGGTTGGCGAGACCGTCACGGTCAAATATTTTGTTGATGCCGGCAAAAGAGCCTACGTGCGTCGGGTCAGCTTCCAGGGCAACACCGTGACCCAGGACCATGTGTTGCGTCGGGAAATGCGTCAGCTCGAAGGTGGCTGGGCATCAACCGCCATGATTGAAGCGTCAAAAATTCGACTGCAGCGGCTGGGCTTCTTTAAAGACGTTAACGTTGAAACGCCTGCTGTACCCGGCACAGAAGACCAGATCGATGTGAACTATACCGTTGAAGAGCAGCCCTCTGGCTCGATTTCTGCCACCGTTGGTTTTGCAGAAGATACCGGTCTGATTCTTGGTCTGGGTTATCAGGAGTCCAACGTTTTTGGTACCGGCAACAGTATCAACGTGGGCGTTAACCGCAGCGATTTCCAGGAGTCTTTGAATATCTCGTTCTTTGACCCTTATTACACCGTTGACGGGGTCAGCCGTGGTTATTCGTTGTTCTTCCGGGAAAGTGATTTTGAGGAATTTAACGTTGCCAGTTTCTCGACAGACAGCTACGGCGCGAACATCAGCTTCGGTTATCCGATTTCGGAAATATCAAGAATCCAGCTGACCGTTGGTTACGAACATACTGATATTCAGGAAGGGGTCGTGCCTGCGCAGGAAATCTCCGAGTTTCTGGACAAGGAAGGTAATGAGTTTGATCTCTTTACCCTGCAGGGCGCTTACAGCATGTCAGCCCTTAACCGGGGCCTGCTGCCCACCGGCGGTAAGTCCCAGTCGCTGTCACTGGAGCTAACCGTGCCCGGCAGTGAACTCGAGTTTTATCGGCTTAACTATAGCGGACAGATTTTCTACCCGTTGTTTAACCCGTTCACGCTGCGGCTGCGCACCAATCTTGGTTATGGTGATACCTACGGTGACACGGACACCTTTCCTTTCTACAAGAATTTCTTTGCCGGTGGCATGGGTTCAGTCCGGGGCTTTGAGCGAAACACCCTCGGTCCGCGTTCGACACCGTCACCCCAGGACCGGTTCAACGACCCTGACCCCATTGGTGGTAACGTCCTGGTAGAACTGAGCGCGGAAGTGATTTTCCCGCTGCCGTTTATTGAAGATCAGAGCCAGATGCGTGCGGTCATGTTTTTTGACGCCGGTAACGTCTTCAACACCAATTGTCCGGATGTCAGCATCTACTGCCTGGATCTGAGCGATGGCGAGCTCCGCTACAGTGCAGGCGTCGCTTTCACCTGGATCACTGGATTTGCGCCGATCAGCTTTGCGCTGTCGTTCCCGATCAATGACAAACAGGGTGATGAAACAGAAAGCTTCCAGTTTGAACTGGGACGAACTTTCTAACGTTTCCGCGGTCTCTATAAGTCACGGAATTCTCGAGAGAAAATAGCGATTGAATCGCTTCTGGGTATGTGTAAACATCCGCTCCGTCGCGAACCCGACGCTATCCATAACAACAAATCAACACAAGATACATCACGCTCTAAGGAGATCATTGTGCGAGTAAAACAAGGCTTTCTGGCTGTTCTGGCCACCTGTCTCATGGCCATGGCGTCATCCGCCGCTTTTGCAGAAGTTAAGATCGGTATATCCGATGCGCAGCGGGCTATCCTCCAGTCAGAAACCGGCAAACAGGGCATTGATCAGATCAACGCTAACTACGTCGAACAGGAAGAAGTCCTGCAGGAAATGCAGAAGGAAATCACCACGCTGCTTGAAAAGCTCAAGAAAGACACCGAGCTGATGAGCGATCAGGAATTCCAGAACCTGCTTCAGGAAATCAACGTCAGACGTAACCAGATGGGACAGCTGCTGCAGGAACTGCAACGCGTTAAGCTGGAACAGACTGATCGCCTCATTCAAAGCCTGACACCGCGATATCAGGAAGCGGTTGAAGCGCTGGTTCTGAGCGACAAGTATGACCTGATCATGCCGCGTCAGAGCGTTCACTATCGTCATGAGCTGTATGACGTGACCGCGAAAATCACGGAAAAAATGAACGCCCTCGAAAACTAAGCGTCAATCCCGTCCGTGAAACTGAGCGAAATTGCAGATCAGTTTCAGCTTGAATGTCTTGGTGATGCCGCGATTGAAATCAGCGGCATTGCCAGCCTCGAGGCAGCCACGCCCGAGCAACTGGTCTTTCTGTTTAACAGCAACTACCGCGATCAACTGACCGCCAGTCAGGCAGGCGCGGTGGTTTTGCGTCCCGCTGATGCTGAACTAACGGATAAGCCGAGGCTGCTTTCTGATAATCCCAGATTAACCTGGGCGCACATCGCCGGTCTGTTTGATACTGCGCCCCTCAATATGCCCTTTATCGAGGCATCCAGCTGGATCAGTGATACCGTTTCACTCGGTCCTGGGGTGTCGATAGGGCCGGGCGCCGTGATCAAGTCCGGTGCCGTGATTGGTCCGGGTGTGGTGATTGGCAGCGGCTGTCACATCGGAGAGGGCGCCAGGATTGGTGCTGGCACCAGGCTACATGCCAATGTGGTGGTTTATCATGACGTGGTGATTGGCGCGAATAGCATCATTCACGCAAACGCGGTCATCGGTGCTGATGGCTTTGGTTTTGAGTTTGATGCCGGGACCGGCGACTACGTGAAAATCCCGCAGATCTATGGCGTACAGATCGGTGACAACGTTGAGATTGGTGCGGGCACGACCATTGATCGTGGTGCACTGAATAACACGACGCTGGGCGATCATTGTAAGCTGGATAACCAGGTGCAGATTGGCCATGGCACCAGAATTGGCCACCACACCGTGATTTCAGGTTGTACAGCCATTGCCGGGAGTACTCGGATCGGTAGCTACTGTTTGATTGGTGGCGCCGTTGGAATCATAGATAATATAGAGATAACGGACCAGGTGGAGATCACAGCGATGACGCTGGTGAGCCAATCCATTCTGGAAAAAGGGCGTTACTCCTCGGGTACAGGGCTTATGCCGGGTGCCGATTGGAAGCGCAGTATCGTAGGATTCCGTAAACTGGATGACATCTTGAAACGCATCAGGCGTCTTGAGAAAGGTCGGAAGTAACAGGACCCTCTAGCAAGAGAATAATCATGGAAGTTACCGACATTCAGAAGTACCTGCCGCACCGTTACCCCTTCCTGCTGGTTGACCGTGTGCTTGAGTTCGTAGAGAACGAGCGCATCGTCTGCATCAAGAACGTCACCATCAACGAACAGGTATTCCAGGGGCACTTTCCTGGCACACCGGTTTTCCCCGGTGTGATGATTGTCGAAGCGCTGGCCCAGGCTTCAGGGATTCTGGCTTTTAGAAGCAAGAACCGGACGCTGGATGATGGTTATATTTACTATCTGGCAGGCACCGACAAAACCAAATTCAAGCGCTCAGTGGTGCCCGGTGATCAACTGCGACTGGAAGTCGAAATTGTGAACCTGCGTAGTCACTGGATGAAAGCTTCCGGTAAAGCCTATGTGGGTGACACGCTGGTGTGTTCATCACTCCTGACCTGTGCCGAGCAACAGGTGAGCTGATCGTGGCAGCGGCGCCGAAGGCAACACTCACTGTCGCTATGGTGGCAGGGGAGACTTCGGGAGACAATCTGGGCGCCGCGTTGATCAATGCCCTGGAACACCAGGGCGTACAACTCAGCCTGGTTGGCCTTGGCGGGCCGGCGATGATTGCCAGAGGTTTTCCCGCAACACACGATATTGAAACCCTGTCCGTTAACGGCTTTGTTGACCCTTTCCTGCGATTACCCCGCCTGATCAAACTGCTTCGTGATCTTCGCGATGAAATCATCGCCGCTAAAGCGGACTGTTTCGTTGGTATCGATTCTAACTTCTTCAATCTGCTGCTGGCAGGCATGCTGAAAAAGCGTGGCGTAAAAACCGTGCAATACGTATCGCCAACGGTCTGGGCATGGCGCCAGGGTCGGGTAAAACGTATTCGGCGCGCGGTGGATCTGATGCTGACGTTGTATCCTTTCGAAACCGCTTTCTACGAAGAAAACCAGGTGCCCGTCAGATTTGTCGGGCATCCCAAGGCTGATGAATTTCTCGCTGCTGATACGGCGGCATTGCAGCGTCAGTCGCGCGAACAGTTTGACCTGGCAGCAGAGGATCGTGCGGTTGCCATTCTGCCGGGTTCAAGGGGCAGTGAAGTTAAACTGACCGGTGTTGATTTTCTGGCGGCTGCTGCACTGATCGCAGACGAGGTCGACCGGTTCCTGATCCCGGCTGCGAATGAACGGCGGCTCGAGCAGTTACACGTTTTGATTGCCGGATATCCCGCGCTCACGGGCAAGGTCACGGTGCAGCTCGGAGCATCACGGGAGATGCTGGCAGCTGCAGATGTGGTGCTGGTGAATTCGGGTACGGCCACGCTGGAAGCCATGCTGCTCCGAAAACCCATGGTCATGTCGTACCGGCTTGGCAAGATCACCTACGGTATTGTCTCGAGGCTCGTACACACCGATTGGTTTGCGCTACCCAATATCCTGGCGCAGGAAACGCTGATCCCGGAGTTTATTCAGGACGCGGCCACGCCCGATGCGCTGGCGGCAGCGGTCAGGCATTATTTGCAGGCGAGCCCGGCTGAACTAGCCTTACTGCATGCCAGGTTTGACGATATTCATGCCACCCTGCGTCAGGGAGAAATCCCAGGCAGCAGAGCCGCGCATGCCGTCACCGAGCTGTGCCACAGGTCGATCTAGTGTTCCGTTTTGATGGTTTAGCCGGGGTTGATGAAGTGGGCCGAGGTCCGCTTGCCGGCGCGGTTTATGCTGCCGCCGTGATCCTGGACCCCCTGAATCCCATTGTCGGACTCAGAGACTCAAAGCAGCTCAGCGAAAAGAAAAGAATGACGCTGGATGTGCTGATCAGGGAGCGTTCAGTAGCCTGGTGTATTGCGACCGCCAGCGTCGCGGAGATTGATGACCTCAACATTCTGCACGCCAGTTTGCTGGCGATGCAGCGGGCGGTTACCGGATTATCGGTCGCGCCGGAATTTGTGCTGGTGGATGGCAATCGCTCGCCCGGGTTTGCTGCCCCCAGCGGCTGGATGATCAAAGGTGATGCGCGTAACGACTGCATCAAGGCCGCATCGATTGTCGCGAAGGTGGCGCGCGATCAGGCCATGACGGAACTGCACGCGCAGTATCCGGCTTATGGGTTCGCCCAACACAAGGGCTATCCCACCAAAGCGCATATTGAGGCATTAAACGAAGTCGGGCCGTCACCGGTGCACAGGATGTCATTTGCACCCTGCCGGCTGGCAGTTCGGAACTAGTTGAGCAGCGTGCTCGCTGCCTGCTGAATCTGCGAGATGTCGGTGATATCGCCGTTAGACAGGGCTTCGAGAAACACGCGCTGCTGCTGATTTCGCAGGTGAACGCTGACCCGGGCATGTACCAGCTCAGGTGATGGCGGTTTGTTCATATAATCAACGGCGCCTGCTTTAAAACCCATCTGCTCATTGTGTTTGTCGTCCATGGACGTCACAAAGATCACCGGAATATTGGCGGTGGCAGGCATTTCCTTCAGGGCCATGCAGGTTTCTACACCGGTCATTTCCGGCATCATGTTGTCCAGCAGAATCAGATCCGGCCGCTGCGTGCGGGCAACATCCAGGGCTTTCTTGCCATTGGTTGCGACACATACATCGTAGGTCGGTTGTAAAATACTGGTCATGATTCTGATGATGGTAACTTGATCATCAACCACCAGAATCAGAGGTTTTGTGCGAGCTTCCAACTCGTCTCCCCATAGCTGCTTGCCGTTATAATAATAGCGTAATCACCAGTAGCTGTAACCTTGCGCCTAACTTTGCCATTCATACTGATTGTTTTCCTCAGCGGTTGTGTTTTTGAACCAGTCAGTCCAGTTGACGATTACGCCGCGCGCCTGGCGCGCGCCCTGACTTTAGATGAACCCGTTTACGGCGAATCCGGTTGGCAACGCCTGCCGCGTCCGCGGGCGTTACAACTGCCGGTGAGTGAAGTGGGCATTGATCTGCTGGATTTCCTGGCGCTCGGTGATTGCCGCCTGCAGGCGGTGGTTGCTGAGCGGAACTCTTCATTGGGGCGGCTAGCGGGTGCCTCGACGCGGCTCGGGCATGAACTTGAATTTCTGGCGGCGGGATATGAATGCCTGCCTGGTTTAGCTGCCCAGGCTGATCTGGCGGCTGAACTCGAAGCAGTACTGGCACAGAAAACCCGGGAGTTGCCGCGCGTGATCTTTACGGCGACCCTGGGCGGCGATGCCTTTCGTGCCTTCTGGCAGTCTCAGGGCCAACCCACCACGGTGGATGTCTCGATCTCCCAGGCGCTCGCTGCCCTAAACGGTGATATTCAGCGCTGGCTCAGCGGTGATTATGCGGTGGACCAGCCCCGGCTTGATGATCAGCTCAGAATAATCGCGCTTGGCAACGGCGGCGATATTGTTGCTGCCTGGGCCGAGTTGGCTCGCATCCTGACCCCATTGAATCGCGCTCTCGAACAGCGCCGCGAAGCGGGGCCTTTGTGTTATCCGGGCATGAAAAACCCGGATGCGGATATCTTCCGGCGTGTGGTGATGAACTATTTTGTTGCCGGGGTGCAACGGGATGTCGCCGATCTTAACCGCGTTAGTTTTGAACAGCTTGACGCGGTGGCCTCGCTCGAGCGCCTGCTGGCCGATGTTGAAACACCCGCTTATCAACAGTGGCGTGAGGGCAGGGAGCAAGTCCAGGACCTTGGCAGACAGGTGATGCGCGACCACGTGCAGGCACTGCAACCGTTTATGGAAGAGTGCGGGTTTATTCCAGGTGCGTGACTGACCCGACACGTTCTGCTGGTTGGCCGTAACGTGATAGCCTAGCTTTTTTATCAACGCCAGAGAATGTTTCATGAGCCTTACTCGCTTTAAAACCAACCAACGCATGAGCCAGGCCGTCGTGCACGGCAATACCGTTTACACCGCTGGCCAGGTTGCCATGACCGCTGCTGGTCAGAGTGTTACCCACCAGACCAAAGCCATTCTGGATGAGATTGACGCCTTGCTTGAAAGCGCCGGTACCGACAAGACCCGGCTGATCTCAGCAACCATCTGGCTTGCCGATATGAATGACTTTGCTGAGATGAATGAGGTCTGGGACGCCTGGGTAGCGCCAGGGGAAACCCCGGCCCGCGCTTGTGTGGAAGCGAAACTGGCGGCGCCGGATTTCACCGTTGAGATCGCGATTATCGCGGCCATTGACTAGAGCTGAGGAGTTAGCGCTATGGCAATACAGGACGAACTGATTATCGAACAGATTCAGATTGGCCCGATGCAGAACTTCACCTATCTGGTGGGCTCCAAAGAAACCCGTGAGGTCGCCATCGTTGACCCGGCCTGGGATGTTCAGGGATTGCTGGATCTGATTGATGAACGGGAATACAAGCTCACCGGCGCACTGATCACGCATTACCATCCAGACCATTGTGGCGGCAGCTTTGGCCAGAACAATGTTGAAGGCGTGGCTGAATTACTCAGCAAAAGACCGGTCAAGATTTATACACACAAGCTGGAAGCCGATGGTGTTAAAAAAGTTACCGGCATCTCTGACTCCGACATGGTGAAGGTGGATTCCGGTGACACGCTGGACATTGGTGATGTTGAAGTTGAGTTTCTTCACACGCCCGGCCATACGCCCGGGTCCCAGTGTTTCATGATCAAACAGACGCTGGTTTCTGGCGATACGCTATTTATTGATGGTTGCGGCCGCGTTGACTTGCCGGGTTCAGATACCGAAGACATGTGGCACAGCATTCAGAAGCTGGCTGGCTTGCCGGATGAAACGCTGCTGCTGCCCGGTCACAATTATTCCGCAGTACCCAATGCCGCGCTGGGAGACGTAAAACAACACAATACCTATATGCGGATTGGCGACCTGGAAACCTGGAAGCAGATGATGGGCGGCTGACGCCGCCGGAACGCTCAAAAGTGCGCGCTGCCCGGCGTTCTTGGGAACGGGATCGTATCCCGAATGTTTTCCATTCCGGTAACGTAGGTCAGCAGTCGCTCAAAGCCGAGACCAAAGCCTGCATGGGGCACCGTGCCATAGCGCCGAAGGTCACGGTACCACCAGAGTTCTGCCTTCATGGCGTCGTCCATGCGAGCGTCCAGCACATCAAGGCGTTCTTCTCGCTGACTGCCGCCGATAATTTCACCGATACCTGGCGCCAGCACATCCATGGCCGCCACGGTTTTTTCATCGTCATTCAGGCGCATATAAAACGCCTTGATCTCGGCAGGGTAGTTCATCAGCACGATCGGCCGGCCGACGTGCTTTTCTGTCAGAAAACGTTCGTGCTCTGACTGCAGATCCAGCCCCCATTCCACCGGAAACTCAAACTTCTGGCCGCTGGCTTTCAGAATATCGATGGCCTCAGCATATTCCATGCGCTCGAACTTGTTGTCGATAATGGCGCGCATGCGCTCGATCACGGTTTTTTCTATGCGTTGCTCAAAAAACGCCATGTCGTCCTCGCGTTCTTCAAGCACGCGGGTCAGCACATGGGTAAGCAGATCTTCTGCCAGATCGGCATCGTCGTTCAGATCGGCGAAAGCAATCTCTGGTTCCACCATCCAGAATTCGGCCAGATGGCGAGACGTGTGGGAATTCTCTGCGCGAAACGTGGGGCCGAACGTATACACTTTGGACATGGCCAGGCAATAAGCCTCAACGTTCAACTGGCCGGAGACGGTCAGGAAAGACTCCGCCCCAAAAAAGTCCTGACTGAAATCCACCTGATCATCGGTAACCGGCAGGTTCATCATATCCAGCGTGCTGACGCGGAACAGTTCACCGGCACCCTCACAGTCGCTAGCAGTAATCAGGGGTGTATTGATCCAGTGAAAATCACGCTCAAAAAAGTAGTTGTGAATCGCGTTGGCCAGGGTGGTGCGAACCCGGGTGATGGCGCCAAAGGTATTGGTTCTGGGTCTTAGGTGCGCTACCGTCCTGAGGTATTCAAAGGTATGCCGCTTTTTTGCGATGGGGTAGGTTTCAGGATCTTCCACCACGCCGACAATCGAAACGGCAGCGGCCTGTATCTCAAACTTCTGCCCCTTGCCCTGGGATTCCACCAGCAGCCCGGTCACCACTACCGCACAACCAGTAGTGATGGTGAGCACTTCCGTCTGGTAGTTTTCCAGTTCTTCAGGCACCACCGCCTGAATCGGGTCAAAGCTGCTGCCGTCGTGCACAGCCACAAAACTGATGCCCGCCTTGGAATCGCGTTTACTGCGGACCCAGCCACGTACGGTGACGGTCTCGCCTATGGGTACATCGCCTGCCAGCAGGCGTTCAATGGTTACGTCATTCATGGGCGCCAATGATACCAGACCACTTTTGTCTGTGGTGTTAGTATCCAAACGATAAGACCTGAACAGGTTTGCTTGAAATCAAGGGACCGGCAGCGTTCCGTTTTAATCAGTGGGAGAGAGAACCATGGCAAGATCAGCAAAAGAAACGATAGAACTGTTCTGGAAAATTCAGGACGAAGGCGACTATACCCAAGTGGTTGAGCTGTTTGCGGACGACGCGGTGCTGGTCGACCCCTTCTTTGGCACCTTTGAAGGTATCGATGCGATCGCAGGTTTCATGGCAAAAATGAATGAAGAAATGCAATCCCGCGACACCGACTTTATTGTTCGGGAAATCGCTGGTGGCGGAGATACGGCCTGGGCCCAGTGGGTCGCCAGAACACCAGCCGGTGATATCGAAGGCTGCGGTCTTTACCGCGTGAAAGACGGCATGATGACCTACTACAAGGATTATATGAACGCACCGAAGCAGGAAGAAGGCTGATGGATGTTCGCACCCTCATGCATCAGGCGGTGATCAACAACGCCGACCGCGAGTGTGTCGTGCACGGCGAGCGCCGGCTGACCTTTACCGAGGCCTGGGAACGCGGTATTCGCCTGGCCAACGCGCTTATCGCTATGGGCCTTAACCCGGGGGATCGCATTGGCGTGCTGGAAGATAACTCCATTGAAGCGGCAGACCTGTTCCACGGTGCTGCCATCGCCAATCTGGTCCGCGTGCCGCTGTATCCGCGTAATGGTACAGAAGCCCATGTTCATATGCTGGGGCACACTGGTTGCAAAGCCCTGATTGTGAGCGTTAACCATGTAGATGAGGTTGCTGATATCCAGACGCTGGTACCCACCATCGAACATCTACTGGTGCGCGATCGCAGCTACGAAGACTGGCTGGCATCCCAATCCAATGAGCTGCCGGACATTGCAATCAGCCCGGACGATAACTTTATTATCCGCCATACCGGCGGCACCACCGGCCCTTCTAAGGGTGTGGCCTATACCCACAAGGCCTGGCTTGCCGCAGGCCGCGACTGGTTTTATAGCTTCCCGCCGGTTGAACCCGGCGATAAGTGTTTGCACCTGGGCCCTATTTCCCACGGGTCCGGCTATCAGTACTTACCGACCATGCTGGCCGGTGGCTGTAACGTCATGATGGATCACTTCGATGTGGAAGAAACCCTGAACGTTATGGCGCAGGAACCCATCGCGTTCATGTTTATGGTGCCCACCATGTTAAATGCCGTGGTGCGCGATAACACAGCAAGGGGCCGTAAATTCCCTGGCCTGAAGTGTCTGTTGGCTGCGGCAGCCCCCATTGCCGATGCCACCGCACTGGCTGCAAGAGAAGTCTTTGGTGACGTGCTTTATCAGGGATACGGGCAAACCGAAGTGCTGCCTGTGGCCATGATGGGCCCTGCGCAATGGTTTGCCGAAATCGAAGGCAGCACGCCACTGCGCGCCTGCGGTATGCCTCTGCCATTTGCCCAGATCGATATCTGGGATGAAGAAAACCAGTCACGCCCACGGGGCGAGGTCGGCGAAATCGTCGCCCGGTCCGACGGTCAGATGACCGGCTTCTGGGAAAACGAAACCGCCACCCAGGAACGCATCGTCAATGGTTGGGTAAAAACCGGTGACATGGGCAGGCTGGATGCCAACGGTTACCTTTACATTGTCGACCGCGCCGACGACATGATTATTTCCGGTGGTTTCAACATCTGGCCGATGGAACTGGAGAACGTTATTTCTGATCACGAGGACATTGTTGAAGTCGCCGTATTTGGTGTGCCTCATGATAAGTGGGGTGAAACCCCGCATGCGGTCTGCGTAACCACGGATAACCCGGCTGTGACAGAAGCAGAAGTAATGGCGCTCTGTGCCGATCGACTCGGTTCCTATAAAAAGCCGAGCGGCGTGACCTTTACGACAGAGCCGTTGCCAAAGAGCCCGGTCGGGAAAATCAGACGAAAAGATCTGCGCGAGCCGTTTTGGGCAGGTTATGATCGGAGGGTTTCTGGGTCTTAAAGGACGTTAGGATGACGTGGATATGTTGCAGAAATGCCGTGTTTCTTAGTGTTATGCGGCAAATGCACTTTAGTTGCAGGAACTATCTCGCACTTTTGCGTCCTTTCTGCCTGTTATCCCGCAATACTAAGTGCGTTTCTAAAGAGGACAAAGTTATCGTGTTGATTGGTAAGGGCTTTTCTTACGTTTGCCGGGTTATCCAGCATTTTTGCTGGATACTATGTTGTTAGTTGCCATGGTGCGCTTATGACTATCTCAGATCTGGGTAGTATTGGAGAGTTTGTAAGTTCGATTGCAGTTGTTCTGTCGTTACTCTATTTGGCGTTTCAGGTACGTCAGAATACCTCTCAGATGAAGCGAGCTGAGATGAATGCGACATACGAACAGTCGAATGCGACACGCCAAGCACTGCTAGATGAGTCGATTGCGGAATTGGCTGTAAAAACAAATGAATCCCCAGGGGAACTTACACCGGCGGAACTAATTCGCATGGACGCTCTAATGAACATGGCTATGTGGAACAACTACAATATCTGGGATCGAGTTAAGGCGGGCGTTATGGAACCTAGGCATTGGGAAACAATCAAGGTTGCTTTAGATTCCGGTTCTAATGATTTTTCAAGATCTTGGTGGGAAAGCAACAAATGGCAGTTTGATTCAAGTTTCGTTGATGAAGTAGACGGGCTACTGGATGATGGCAACTAACATGCTGTTGAAGTCGTTGCGTTCCCTTCGGTCACTCCACTCGGACAAATCACCTGTGGCCCAAATGTGGATCACATTTGGGTCCTCGGCGATTTGCCGCTTAACAGGGTGTTATGCGTCATGATAAATCGTGCAGCACTCATTCTTAGATTCAAACAGGCTGCTGTTGATTGGATCAACGAGTCTGAACCACATGATGACTCATTATCGCTAAAACCGAGTGATGTAAATCATGAGCGGACGGTTTACCTCGTACCTGATCATGCTGGTGATAACGATGAGACTGTTAGGGCCTGGGTAGAACTGAACTACAGGGTACTATTCGAAAATGAGCTAGGCAGCTGGTACCCGGATGAATCCCTCTTTCCGAAAGAACCTAGTCTTGAATTGTTTGATGAGTACTTCGACGTCGAGTGCCACACTATTATTATCGACACACTCGATGAGCCTATCATCGAAGAGCTGAATGAATATGACGATGATGAGATTCACTAGTGTGCCAGAGACGCATAACATGCAGTTGAAGTCGCAGCCTTCGGCTGCTCGGACAAAGCACCTGCGGTTGAATTGTGAGTCCACAATTCAATCCTCGCCGCTTTGCCGCTTAACTGGGTGTTATATGCCTTTGCGAGCATCATGAACCCGTTTCTGATTGTCGCGGTAGTTTGTACGATACTCGCGTTCGGTCACGTCTGGTGGGGAATTGTTCATCCTCTACCTGCCCTAAAAAAGCTCAATCCAGATTCGGTAGTAACTGCGAGTTATCACGCCTGCTGGTATCACATCTCAGTTGTATTCTTAGTCTCTGCAGGTCTTAGTCTTTGGCATGTCTACTATGCTCGAATGCCTGTTGAGGTGCTGTGGGTAGCGTGGGTGATGATCTTTGGTTGCTGGCTTGCCTATTGGGGCGTATTGATTAAATGGCCCGCTCTTTGGCGAATTGCCTGGGGCCAGATGGCTCTGATAGCGTTGGTGTTAACTAGCTTAGCTATAGGAGCGCTGTCAGGATGACATATAACATGCAGTTGAAGTCGCAGCCTTCGGCTGCTCGGACGAAGCACCTGCGGTCAAAATGTGGATCACATTTTGATCCTCGGCGTCTTCGCCGCTTAACTGGGTGTTAGGCGGATATGGATACCGAGTTCTTCCCGACCATCGCTGAAGTTGCAATAACTCTTGCGGGTTTCAGCGGTCTCGTCGCCGCGTTTCAAAGACCAGAATCAGGTTGGTCGGAAGGTGCTGTAACTCGAATAGGTGTTCTTCTATATCTGACCTTTTCTGTCCTCCTTTTCGCGCTTCTTCCACTGGCGCTACGTAAAACTAGCTTAGATGCTGAACATATTTGGATAGCTTCTCTCACAGGTTGGAGCTTGTCTGTGCTCGGTGTGATCGGCGTGATGGTTGTAAAGACGAGGAAGCACAATTTTGCTATCGAGCTTCCGGTCCTTACTAGAACTACCATCATGGTAGGTGTGCTCTATCATTTAGTGAGTGTACCTGTCGCCGTGGTTCTAGATATGGCTGAAGCGTTTCTTGCTTTGGGCTTAGTTTGGGGGGTGATCTACGGTGGAATAGTTTTCTATGCGACACTTAGTCACATTTGGAGATCGAGTGAATCCGCCTAACATACAGTTGAAGCCGCTCCTCCGCCCTACGGGCTCCGTCACTCGGACGAAGCACCTGCGGTCAAAATGTGAATCACATTTTGATCCTCGGCGTCTTCGCCGCTTAACTGGGTGTTATGCGTACTAGCAGGAGATGCTGATGTCATACCTAGATGTAAATCGAGCGTTACGTATTGTTGCATTAGTAGCTTTCTTTCTTGCGCTCTATACGATTTATGCAGAACCCTGGAACAAGGATCTTCGTATTGTCGTCTATGTTGTTGCAGGTATTGTGAATGCCGTGTCTTTTGCTTTTGAAATCTGGACTAGGAAAAGATGGGAAGCTGAGGGCAATGATGAAATTGATGTCTAGGTCATCGCGCGGTACGCCTAACATGCAGTTGAAGTCATTCCTCTGCCCTTCGGGCTCCGTCACTCGGACGAAGCACCTGCGGTCAAAATGTGAACCACATTTTGATCCTCGGCGTCTTCGCCGCTTAACTGGGTGTTATGCGGCTCGTTGACGACCGCAGTCGACCCCCAATTAGCATCACCTACTATTTTCTATGCCAACAACCATAGAAACCGTGCAGTTAGAAACGCCCTCGCTAGAGATTGGACATTGCAAATTGATACTGTACCCGAAAGGCCCTACTGATGTTGATTCACCGGGCTCAAGCCCAAGGTCCAGTGCTTCCACTAGTAGTAGATCAGGGCCATGATTCGTAATCTGATAGAAATAGAACGCAGCGCATGGACCTGTAAATCGTGCTAGGAATTGCCGCTTTTCTTTTTTGACAGTAACGTGTGATCCCATGAAAACTTCCCTGTATATTAGTAGTAGTCGAACCTAAACACACGAAAGGAATTGTTACAACATTCCCCAAAGCAACGCCGGTGCTTCTTGGTCAATAGCTGCCTTCTTTCAGCCAGCTCTCGACAGACAATGTATCGACCGCCACATAACATGCAGTTGAAGTCGCGCATTGCATGCGCTCGGACGAAGCACCTGCGGTCAAAATGTGAATCACATTTTGATCCTCGGCGTCTTCGCCGCTTAACTGGGTGTTAGACGCCATGTGGAATCGTGTACAGACAGTAGCTGTCATTATTCTCATCGCCTCCGGTGCTACTGCAATTGCGGCGAAATTTCTAGGATATCAGGCTGTTGGGATGGTAGTTGGAGCGCCAGCTCTTATTCTACTTGGATGGACGATGATAGGTCATCTCGTAACCCTTGACGACGACATGCCAGGTGAGTGGTCTAATCCAGAGGGTTCGAAGAAGATATGGTACGCATCAGTCGGCGAGTTCTTGGTAAAGGCGGCACTGTGTATCTCGTTCTTCGTCTTGGTGTATGTGCCATGAATCGAAGAGGCGTCTAACATGCGGTTGAAGTCGTTCGCTACGCTCACTCGGACCAAGCACCTGCGGTCAAAATGTGAATCACATTTTGATCCTCGGCGTCTTGGCCGCTTAACCGGGTGTTATGCAGCCTTTGGAATTTAGGTCCTCGTTTTTCCGCCGATATTGGCGGAATCAAGATAGTCACTGATCATTAGCTCTCTCCTACCGCACATTCTAAAAGGCTGAATCGATAACATGCGTTATCTGGTTTGCCCTGGTGTTGGCATTCTTTTAGAGCAGGAGTACATTGAAGTCCTACAACAACGGTGTGCGCGGACGTAGCTGTGGTTTGTCTTTCTCCACAAAGCTGGATCTTCTTAGGTTGCAGCTATCACTTTGAAGCGGGTCGCCTGCATAACTTGCAGTTGAAGTCGCCTGCTGCGCAGGCTCGGACGAAGCACCTGTGGTCAAAATGTGAATCACATTTTGATCCTCGGCGTCTTCGCCGCTTAACTGGGTGTTAGGTGCCCATCGTGTTCTCCTGGCTGTGGCGCAAGAAAGAACCTTACGTCGAAACTGAGATACTTAACGACGGTCTCAACAAAGCAATGGCCTTCGGTGCAAACTGGTTAAAGCCCATTCAAGATAGGCTGTCCAAAAATTACCCTGCACTGAGTGAGGAGCAACTCAACAAGTACGATGAAATTTGCCGTGACGCTATGAATGCTGGCCATAGGATTGTTTACGAGTATCGTCAAGAACATGATCGAGATATTTCTTTTGACGAATTTCAAAGAGAATTTTGCGAGGTCTATCCATGGGTAAACCGAAAGAATTTGAAGTACGCGTTCAATCAAGGCTGCTACTATGCGCACAAAGACTTTGGACCAACAGGCACCTAACATGCAGTTGAAGTCGTTTCTCCGCCCTTCGGGCTCCGGCACTCGGACGAAGCACCTGCGGTCAAAATGTGAACCACATTTTGATCCTCGGCGTCTTCGCCGCTTAACTGGGTGTTATGTGCCTTAGTGGTATGCAATGAACGATTGTCCGATTTGTCGCACGGAATGCGATCTAACACCACTTTCGTGGAGTGGCGGACGAATTCAAGCGAAATGTGCTCAGTGTGGTGAACTAGAAATTGGTACAGACAACTATGAAGATCTTCTCCAGATACCTGTAGATGATGAAAATCTGAGTTGGCTAATCGGATGTCGAGATAGATACAAAGGCAAGCGTCTAGTGATATCCAAGAATAGATACGACGTGTTTGGGGCTGAACCTATCAAGGAAAAACTGACGAAGATGGATAAGCGCAGAATTTTGAGCGAAGCTAAATCAAAGCCTTCCGTGGAAACGCAGATAATTTATGTTCCAGACGAAGATCAGAGAGGCACATAACATGCAGTTGAAGTCGCGCATTTCATGCGCTCGGACGAAGCACCTGCGGTCAAAATGTGAATCACATTTTGATCCTCGGCGTCTTCGCCGCTTAACTGGGTGTTATACGTCTGAGACTATGCCATGAACTGGGACATGATCGGTGCGTTAGCTGAGCTGGCTGGAGCCATAGCAGTTGTTGTCACCCTTGCGTACTTAGCCACCCAAATTCGACAAAACAACATTTCCGCGCGTGTTGCCGCCAATCAAGAAATGACGAGGCAGTATGCTGACTTCAACGATCTATTGTTGCTAAATCCCGAGCTCGAAGACCTGTATTGGAAGGGGAACAGTGGAGAAGACCTCACCGAACTAGAACAAAGAAAGTTTGCCCGACTGATGGGGAAGCAATGTTGGTACTTCGCTGCGATGCATTTTCGGTACACCCAACAGAATCTATCGGATAACGAATGGGTTCAGTCACGTGAAATGATTACACGTCAGGTTAGGTTACCAGGATTCAAGCGTTGGTGGCCTACGAGAAAGGATAGTTATTCAAAAAGCTATGTCGACTTTGTAGAAAGATTGATGGACGGAGAGGACGTATAACATGCAGTTGAAGTCGCCTGCTTTGCAGGCTCGGACGAAGCACCTGTGGTCAAAATGTGGACCACATTTTGATCCTCGGCGTCTTCGCCGCTTAACTGGGTGTTATATGTCTTTGCGAGCATCATGAACCCGTTTCTGATTGTCGCGGTAGTTTGTACGATACTTGCGTTCGGTCACGTCTGGTGGGGAATTGTTCATCCTCTACCTGCCCTAAAAAAGCTCAATCCAGATCCGGTAGTAACTGCGAGTTATCACGCCTGCTGGTATCACATCTCAGTTGTATTCTTAGTCTCTGCAGGTCTTAGTCTTTGGCATGTCTACTATGCTCGAATGCCTGTTGAGGTGCTGTGGGTAGCGTGGGTGATGATCTTTGGTTGCTGGCTTGCCTATTGGGGCGTATTGATTAAATGGCCCGCTCTTTGGCGAATTGCCTGGGGCCAGATGGCTCTGATAGCGTTGGTGTTAACTAGCTTAGCTATAGGAGCGCTGTCAGGATGACATATAACATGCAGTTGAAGTCGCAGCCTTCGGCTGCTCGGACGAAGCACCTGCGGTCAAAATGTGAATCACATTTTGATCCTCGGCGTCTTCGCCGCTTAACTGGGTGTTATACCGCATTGCGATGAACGACTATCTCTCAGTGTTTCGAATGCCGACCCCGATGAAGATCACTGGTCGTAGTTCCAGTATCACCAATTCTTTCATCAACTCGATAATCCCAATTGTGATGCCGTCAGGAGAAACCGTTCGGGAAGCTTTAGCCATTCTTAAAATGGATATTGATACGATTGAATGCGCATATTGCGGTTCAACTTACACAGAATGGGACCACCTCCGTCCTCTTGTCATGAATCAAAAACCGACTGGGTTCATATCGGAAATCCACAATCTCGTTCCATCCTGTGGGAAATGTAACCAATCCAAAGGCAATAAGGCTTGGGACGCTTGGATTGTGAGCGAGGCTCCTCTTTCACCCAAGACCAAAGGCGTTGCAGACCTTGATGCCAGAATAGAAACGCTTAGAAACTACGAAAACTGGGGTACGCCTACTAGAGTAAACTTTGAGGAAATTGTCGGTGCTGAGAAATGGCGCCAACATTGGGACAACTGGCAGCAGGTGATCGACACTATGAAGAACGCACAGCTACTTGCTAATGAGATTAACGAAACAGTTAGGCGGAGAGCGGTATAACATGCAGTTGAAGTCGCCTGCTGCGCAGGCTCGGACGAAGCACCTGCGGTCAAATTGTGAATCACAATTTGATCCTCGGCGTCTTCGCCGCTTAACTGGGTGTTATATGGCTAAGCAATGAATAACGACCTTTACACTACCTACATTGGAGCAAAAGGGGTCGCGTTCGCATGGATCGGCGCGCTAATCGGTCCGGCTTTTCTGCTTGTTGGAGTAATCGATAAAGAGATTGCACTAAGTGTTATAGGAGTTGGGTCTCTGGCCATAGTCGCGGCTTCTTTCCATGATGGTAGTCAGGCTCGCAAAAAGCGCATCACATCTGACTACGTAGTGTTCACAGTAGTACCCGGCGTGCTACTACTCATAGGTGTAGCAGTAGCAGTCTTGATGTATCTTGGAGTTCTTTAACTCATGGAGTCGCCATATAACATGCAGTTGAAGTCAGTCGCTACGCTCCTTCGGACGAAGCACCTGCGGTCAAAATGTGAATCACATTTTGATCCTCGGCGTCTTCGCCGCTTAACTGGGTGTTATACGCCATGACCATTGAACAATTCGGTAGTATCGGCGAGATCGTTGGAGCGATAGGTGTCGTCCTTTCTCTAATATACTTAGCTATACAAATACGGCGTAACGAATCAACGACTAGGGCAGGGACAACTCAAGCGCTATTGTCTACTTCTACCGATATGCTTTACCAAATGTCTGAGTCAAAATCGACATGGTTAGTTAAAGGCATGGCAGGTGAAGAGTTATCGCGTGAAGAAAAAGTGCAGAAAGACTTTTACTTCTATGCACTGTTTTCTCACTTTAATAACGCTCATCACCAGAATTTTGTTGGAAAGCTAGACGATGAAATATGGGATATGTTTGACTCCAGAGCATCGAGAAATGTGAGTTCAATGCCAGACTTTGATGAGTGGTGGGACACGTTTCGATCGAATTTCACCGAGTCTTTTCAAGATTACATTGATGCAAAGAGGCGTCTAACATGAAGTTGAAGTCGCCCACTCCGTGGGCTCGGACGAAGCACCTGCGGTCAAAATGTGAATCACATTTTGATCCTCGGCGACTTCGCCGCTTAACTTGGTGTTATATGCCGTATCGCCATGTCTGAAACCGAGTTAAGCGAACCAACTTCCAGGCAGAGAAGAAACCTGATCGCAGTCTGCACGATCATTATCTTTATTGAGTTCGCACAAGTCGATTTTGGAAGTCCGTTGCGATTGTTTGGGACATCTTTTGTCATAGGAAATCCCGATTTTGTCTATACCCTTTTGTATCTGGCAGTTGCTTACTTCGGTTGGCGATACTACTTGTACTTTGCTTCAGATAGGGCCCATCACAAGATACTGATGGAATACCGCAGCCATATTGAAGCTGTTACTAGGCAGAAAATCGTTAGCCTCATATGCAAACCGAACGGATTAAGAGGCTTAGCGGGTGACTATTCTTATGAACACTTAGATAAAGCAGATTTCCCGACTTATCGTATAGAGGCGAATCCTAGTGGAGACCCAGCCAAATATGATGCCGACGGAAATCAGATCGAACCCGAGATATTTATTGCGGAGATATCAGCATTGGCTGTTGAGTTCTCCAGACTTTTAGCGACTGTACTTTTTGCAGTTCGATCAAGAGTCGTTTCGGACTATATTGTGCCTTATCTATTCGCGTTCTTCGTTATATATTTGGCGTTCAGAGATGGCATATAACATACAGTTGAAGTCGCCCACTCCGTGGGCTCGGACGAAGCACCTGCGGTCAAAATGTGGATCACATTTTGATCCTCGGCGTCTTCGCCGCTTAACTGGGTGTTATGCGTCATGACCGTAGATGTAGACTCCTTGCACATTATCGCTGAGGTCGCCGCAAGTCTCGCGGGATTCGCGGCAGTGATGACTGGCCTAGGCGCAAGATCGAAGGACAATCAAGTGTCCAGCTTTAATAAGGTCCGGCTCTATCACATGCTTGGCACCGCGACTATTGTTGTTGTTTTTGCTTTGGTCCCGACCTGGCTGCAACGAATCGGTTTGGTCGGTACCGATATATGGTTTTTTTCTACACTTGTACTGATTGGAATGGCTTCAATTGTTGTGGCCCTAATTTTTGGCGTGTCCCGAGTGAACCTAAAGAAAGTCCGTGGTACGAGCTGGGTGAAAGGGAGCATCTTAATTTTGGTTGTGCAGGTTCTACTGCTTCTGTTGATGTTGAGTCCATGGCCATTTGAATCGAGCCAGTCAATCTACGAAATGATGCTGATATGCGGGTTAGCAAACATGGCATACACATTCGCCAATATGATTGTGGAGTCAGAAATCGGAGGTGGCGACGCATAACAAGGCACCCTGAGTTGTCCCGCAACCAGTTTTTTCAGCTTTGAGCAGCGTACTTAAGCAGTGGTGAACCTCGCTCTCTAAGCGCCTGCAGATACTTTGCCTCATCGTAAGGCACCCCCTCCTGCCAACAGCGGAAGACGATCCGGATCCACTTGAAAGCAAGCGAGCGAATGATGGTGTTGTGCGGTTTACCCTTTTGCTTTTGTTGATCGTAGTAAGCACGCGCCCAGAACGAGAATCGAACGGTTTGGCCCGCCCATTCGACAAAGGTCTGGCGAATAAACGTCGGACAGTTGTAGCGCCAATGCGTCCAGGATTTATTGCCACTACTTTCGATTACCGGGGCGATGCCGCTGTACTTTTGCAGCTCGCTCGCATCCCGATAGCGCGCCCGGTCTGTCCCAAAGGCAACAAACAATCTTGGCGAGAGTTGTGCGCCTGCACCTGGCAGGCTGTCGAAGATCTTACGGTCAGCCATCGTGGCATAACGTGTCTTGATCTGCTGATCGATCTGTTCAATCGCCTGCATCAGCACTCTGAGCTGTTTGCAAAGTGTCTCTGACATGAACCGGTTGGGTTCGACAACACCTTCATCTCTCGTCAGATAAACGGCCTGCTTGATCGCCTCGATACGCCGTGTGATGAGGTCTTCGTTTCTGATGTTGTGCTGGTGCATAAAGTTGATAAGGGTCTGCTTACGTGCTCGCTGCACATGTTCTAACGTCGGCCATTTCTCAATGAAGTCGAGGAACAGGTAGGAGTCTTTTTCGCTGACCCAATCAAGCACCTGGGGGTAGTAGTTCTTCAAGTGCCAGGTGAGAGAGTTGGTTAAATCAACACGGTCCTGAACCAGCTTGCGTCGAGACTCGACCAGTTGCGTCAGGGCTCTCACACAGGGTGATGCCGGTTCTATGGCAGAGAACTTATCCAGGTGCGTCACCACCATTTCAGCGAGCAGTTTCGCATCAGAGGCATCAGCCTTTGCGCCACTGGGCTGGAAAGCTTTGCGATAACGCGCAAAGGTTGCAGGGTGTACTGGTACCAGTGTGAGGTTGGGGTACTTCAGCAGCGCATTCACCAGAGGACCTTTCTTCAGTTCACAGACAACCAGAAGCTGTTGATCTGGGAACCGTTGTTGTAGTTCGCGCCACCATTGCTGAATAGCATCTGGCCGACTTGAAATGACTGTGTGGTGATGCGTGTCATTATCGAGATCAAGTTCACAGATATCGTGTTTTTGGTCGGCCCAGTCGATACCGATGACGAGTGCGTAATCGTTGAGACAAAGTGCTTTCATCTTGAATACTCCCGGTTTAGATTACAGTTGGAATGTGCGGATCTCACTCGTCGCAGTGCTTATAGAAAGTCGTGCGGACGTTCCCTGAGTATGCGTTTTGAGTGAGAACTTCTACTGGCTCGAATTGCTTGTTAAGAACATCTAGATGTCTTGCAGTTAAAAGTGTTCGTAGCCAGTAGAAGCATGTTCCATGAACTTCACAGGAGACTGCAATGATCTTGGAGCGGGACAACTATATGCAGTTGAAGTCGTTTCTCCGCCCTTCGGGCTCCGGCACTCGGACGAAGCACCTGCGGTCAAAATGTGAATCACATTTTGATCCTCGGCGTCTTCGCCGCTTAACTGGGTGTTATGTGCCTAGGTGTTACAAACAATGACATTATCCGATCTCGGCAACATCGGTGAATTCCTAAGTTCGATCGCCGTAATCGCTTCCCTAGTCTATTTATCTTTTCAGATTAGGCAGAATACAAAACAGCTAAGCCGATCTGAATACAATGCAATAGGCGCCCAAGCAAGTTCTACACGACAAATGCTCATTCAAGAATCGAATGCTGAACTAATAGTAAAAGCAACTGATCCTGAGAATGACCTCTCCGAAACTGAAAAAGTCAGACTAGACGCTTTGTGCAGCGAATTTGTTTGGCAACAGTTCAATATTTGGGACAGCGTCCGTGTCGGCGCAATAGATAATTTTTTTAGCGAAGAGGAGTATCAAACAGAAACCTTGTCTTTCCTTGGTGGCGAACCGTTCCGAAGTTGGTGGCTACAGAATATGGGGCAGTTCCCGGTAGACTTTAGAACGCTTGTCAACGAGCTCATTGATAGAGAGGTCGGCACATAACATGCAGTTGAAGTCGCAGCCTTCGGCTGCTCGGACGAAGCACCTGCGGTCAAAATGTGAATCACATTTTGATCCTCGGCGTCTTCGCCGCTTAACTGGGTGTTAGGCGCCTTTTCGCGAGATGCCTCCCAAGATTCGAGAACTCATATCCGATCTAGAGAAAGCTGGATTTCAGAATCGAAGCGGTAAAGGAAGTCACCGCAACTTCGTACACCCCCGTGTGACGCGACCTATCACGATTTCCGGCAAACCAGGCGAAGATGCTAAAATCTATCAAGTCCGCGCGGTACAGCGGGTTATTAGAGAGGCTCAGAAATGATTGAAAGTACTAGATACGTAAAGATCGTTGAGTGGTCTGAAGAAGATCAGTGCTACGTCGGAAGTGCTCCGGGGTTACTTCTGGGTGGCTGCCATGGCGATGACGAACGACAAGTCTTTGCGGAGCTTTGCGAAATTGTGGAAGAAACCATTGATCTGTACCGTCAAGATGGCAAAGACCTTCCTCCTCCAACAGCGGGCCATGATCTTGCCAATTCTATTCAAGGCGTCGCCTAACATACAGTTGAAGTCACTCCCTTCGGTCGTTCGGACGAAGCACCTGCGGTCAAAATGTGAATCACATTTTGATCCTCGGCGTCTTCGCCGCTTAACTGGGTGTTATGTGGCTCGTTAATGCCTGCAGACGACCCAAAGGGAACATCGCTTTGCATAGCGGATAGTCTAATGAATGTTAACTTGCGCGGAACGGAATCATTGATTATTTGTAGATCATCGATTCGTTCTTGATGAATCGACGAGAAATACAAACCCTGAAGCTGTAAGACCAGTCTCGAGAAGTACCCATAGCAAAGCGGCCTCTTGTAATGAACGCATCTTGGCTGACGATTCCCACAACACAAGGAAAGAGAATGTCTGAAATGGAACTCCTGATGGTTGGGATCAGCATGATTCTGGCAACCGCTATAGTTCGTTGTCTGGAGGGGCTTTATCATGCAACGACGAGCCCTCGGCGATATTGGATACCGCAGGTGTTGTTGTGGTCCACGTTCATTTATTCAATTAATTTTTTGTGGGCATACAAGAATAATCTATCTCAAGATTCACCTTCTTATTTTCTCTATGCATGCTCCATTTTGGCAGCATCCACATTCGTTTTGAGGACGCACGTTCTCGCATCGAAAGATGCTGCACAGATCGATGACTGGGCCCTACATTTCCAAAAGGCGGCACGACCCTACTTTATATTTGCTGCGCTGACCTCAATTTTCACGCTTGGGCTCGCGTCTGCTGTAGGAGAGACCAATGGATTCGACGTCGTGAGTATTTCATTCTGGCTAGGTGTTGGCTTAAACATGACGGGCGCCATTTTTAACAGAAACTGGGTCCGCGGTGCAGCGGCTATCGCCCATCTCTCATTGGTCGTAGTCGCGAGCTATTTGCTTTTCACCAATGATCTGATCTAGACGGTTGTTGAGAGTACTAGGGGAATTACAGCAAGGCGATGATTTCATCCCTAAACATCATCGACATCCCTGTCTTACGCACAGACTCCGCTTTACCGGTCTGTCGTCATCGTCTGCTGTTGGCCGATAGCCGTCAATCCCGCTACGCGCTATTATCACGCAATGTACTGGCCGCCACATAACAATCAGTTGAAGTCGTTCCCTTCGGTCACTCGGACGAAGCACCTGCGGTCAAAATGTGAATCACATTTTGATCCTCGGCGTCTTCGCCGCTTAACTGGGTGTTAGGCGTATGCCCGTAGACCTCAGTTCCTTAAAGATTGGAAAAGAGTATGAGCGACCATACTTGGCAGATTTGTGGGGCTACCGAGGTTACCAAGCAATATCTAAAGGAGTTGTAACTCCAGCCGGATTGAATCTGATCATCCTCTTTGTGACAGAGGAGAAGCAAGAATCTCTGACGCAGTATTCGGACCACTTAGACGGCAGCTTTCTGCACTGGGAAGGTGAAACTAAACACTCGACAGATGACCGTGTCATAGGTGCCTATGAGGCGGGAGATCAGATTCATCTGTTCCATAGAAAGCGACACCATTCACCATTTGTTTACCTCGGGGAGATCTGGCTGGAGCAGCACAATAAGCTTCAGGATAACCCCAGCCAGTTCATTTTTTACTTGGATCAACCAACACAACTTAAGCAACCTGAAACCCGATACGGCGACCCACAGATCTTTGCTCCCACAGAAACAGAACGAACGGCACTTACAAAGAGCAGAATTGGTCAAGGAGTGTTTAGAGATGGACTCATTCGGCTCTGGGGCGGCTGTGCGGTAACAGGGTACAAGCGACCGGTGATGCTGCTCGCATCGCATATCAAGCCTTGGAGCACCAGCTCGAACATCGAACGGTTAGATCCATACAATGGTTTACTGCTTAGCCCAACAGTAGACAGGCTCTTCGACAGAGGGCTGGTGAGCTTTGATTATCGAGGGCGGATGTTAAGGTCCTCGATACTTGAAACCGATGAACTAGAACAACTAGGTGTATCAAAAGATGCAGCGCTTACGAAAGTACCGACTTCTACGTTGCCCTATCTTGAATATCATAGAGACAATGAGTTCGAGCGAAATAGCGATAAACCGGAGTACACACGCCTAACATGAAGTTGAAGCCGTTCGCTACGCTCACTCGGACGAAGCACCTGCGGTCAAAATGTGAATCACATTTTGATCCTCGGCGTCTTCGCCGCTTAACTTGGTGTTATGCGTCATGACTGAACAACGCGGCTATACAGAGTTGGGCAAGTTTGTGGTTCGATTTCAGGGTGTGGAAGATAACCTTAATGAGGTCATTCGGCTTCTAATGCGCGCCAAGGACGACGAGATGGTTGATATTGCGATTACTCCCCTCGGTTACCACAACAAGTTAGATGTTAGCGGTGCATTGCTTAAACGATTTCTCGACTGTCATACCATTGATGATAGTGAGGCTGAACTTGATGGTTACTATTCCCTAATCAACCGACTGTCAAAATTAGGCACAAGAAGAAATGCGCTTGTTCATTCCACCTATTTTGAATGGATCGATGTGCATGGCCAACCTGGTCTAATTCGACAGAACAGCAAGATTAAGAAGAAAGCAGGATTGAGCGAAGAGGAAGAATCGCTCTTGCCAGCTGATTTCGATAGCGATTTTGAGGCATTAAAGCAATGCGCAGGCAAACTCGAATCTTATAGACTGAAAATCATTAACTGGGTGAATCCGGTGTGACGCATAACATAAAGTTGAAGTCGTTCCTCCGCCCTACGGGCTCCGTCACTCGGACGTGGCAACCTGTCATCAAATTTGCATTCGCAAACTTGCTGCCAGAACGTCCACGCCGCTTAACTTGGTGTTATATGCCCGATGTTTCAGCCTTGATCCAACGATAGGAATAGTGATTTGGAATTCAAAGTGTTCACAACAATATTCGTCGCAGTTTTTATAGCCGAGCTTGGGGACAAAACCCAGCTCGCAACAATGTTGTTTGCATCCGATAAAGAAGTCAGCAAGTTGACCGTGTTTTTTGCGGCATCGGCAGCGCTAGTTGTAGCGTCAGCCATCGGTGTTGCTATGGGCACACTACTCTCAGAGTTTATTAGCGAGAAGGTCCTTTCATACATAGCTGGAGTAGGCTTTATACTCATTGGTTCTTTCACGCTGTATCAAGCGGCAGGCACATAACATGGTGTTGAAGTCAGTCGTCGCTACGCTCCTCCTTCGGACGTGGCAACCTGTCACTTGGCTTGCGTATGCAACCCAAGCGCCAGAACGTCCACGCCGCTTAACACGGTGTTAGACGCCTGATGTCGCACTTCGAATATCTCGCTGCTGGCGCATCCATTCTTTTTGCACTAACTCTGGGTAGAACACTCACGGCAGCACCATATCTATTTAGAAAGGATGCTTTCGATCCACTATTTGTCTTCATGTACAGTGTTTTTTTCGTATGGCAACTCGGTCTTTGGTGGACTCTTTGGGAAAATAGTGGGGTGCAAATTTGGGACTTTCCTGGTTTTGTGCTCTTTATCACTACACCCTTAGCTTACTATTTAGTTTCTCTGTACCTAATTCCGAATAATCCAGATCTAATTACTTCATGGAAGGAACATTACACGAACGTCTGTAAGGCGTTCTCTGGTCTTTATGCGTTTACCTATGTGATTGGCACTTCTCGTAGTGTGTACCTTCGGCCTGATTTCGAATGGTCGAGTGTCCTTTTCCCAGTTCTGTTCTTAGCTATGGCGTTAGTGGGGGCGTTCACAGTCAATCGTGGCTTTCATTGGTTTCTTGGTGCCAGTCTTCTGGCTTTCATAACCGTTAGGGTATACTTCGGTACAGTTATAGAAGGCGTCTAACATGAAGTTGAAGCCGCTCATTTCATTCGCTCCGACGAAGCACCTGCGGTCAAAATGTGAATCACATTTTGATCCTCGGCGTCTTCGCGGCTTAACTTGGTGTTATGCAGCACGAGGCTAGAATGGACGCCTATGATGTGCTGAAGTCTGTCCATGATGACGCTTTAGTACTGGCAGCATCTCTCAATTTTGACAAAACGCATCGACTCCATTTTCACGCAATAGCCCTTTACGGTAGCGTTGTCGAATATGCGTCCTCCATAGTCTTTTTAAAGAACGGCGAGACTAAGATTGCGATCCCTGTAGTATTCAGATCGCTACTTGAAGCCCACGTAGATCTGGTCAACTTATGCAATGATTCGAACTACGGGTATAGCTTGGAACTTGATTTCATTCGAAACTGGCTAGACTTTCTTGGTACAGCACGTCGCGGTGAGAATCCTTATCTAGCGCCACTAGGTGAGCACCAAGATGTCCCAGAAGAAATTAGAACCCAGAAAGCACGACAGAAAGAGATTCTGGATAACGGCCATCCACGCTTAGAGATAAAGGACAAATTTCGTCTAGCTGACCTAGAAGATGAGCATGCTGCGATTTACTCTATGCTTTGTGCATACTCTCACAACAGCTTGAGAGCTTTGAGAGACAGGCATGCTGAAGTTGAGGGCGAGGACTTTCAAATGACCTTCTACAAAGACCCGGAACCCGAAAAATTCGAGTACTTTGCTGAGATGGCCTTAGACTTGGTAGTAAGGTCAACAGAACTCATCCACAAAATGCTAGAGAGCGGTGAAGATGAGGCAGTTGAGAAATTGCGCCAGTATATCGTCGAATACAGAGAACAAGGAGCTGCATAACAAGGCACCCTGAGTTGTCCCGCAACCAGTTTTTTCAGCTTTGAGCAGCGTACTTAAGCAGTGGTGAACCTCGCTCTCTAAGCGCCTGCAGATACTTTGCCTCATCGTAAGGCACCCCCTCCTGCCAACAGCGGAAGACGATCCGGATCCACTTGAAAGCAAGCGAGCGAATGATGGTGTTGTGCGGTTTACCCTTTTGCTTTTGTTGATCGTAGTAAGCACGCGCCCAGAACGAGAATCGAACGGTTTGGCCCGCCCATTCGACAAAGGTCTGGCGAATAAACGTCGGACAGTTGTAGCGCCAATGCGTCCAGGATTTATTGCCACTACTTTCGATTACCGGGGCGATGCCGCTGTACTTTTGCAGCTCGCTCGCATCCCGATAGCGCGCCCGGTCTGTCCCAAAGGCAACAAACAATCTTGGCGAGAGTTGTGCGCCTGCACCTGGCAGGCTGTCGAAGATCTTACGGTCAGCCATCGTGGCATACCGTGTCTTGATCTGCTGATCGATCTGTTCAATCGCCTGCATCAGCACTCTGAGCTGTTTGCAGAGTGTCTCTGACATGAACCGGTTGGGTTCGACAACACCTTCATCTCTCGTCAGATAAACGGCCTGCTTGATCGCCTCGATACGCCGTGTGATGAGGTCTTCGTTTCTGATGTTGTGCTGGTGCATAAAGTTGATAAGGGTCTGCTTACGTGCTCGCTGCACATGTTCTAACGTCGGCCATTTCTCAATGAAGTCGAGGAACAGGTAGGAGTCTTTTTCGCTGACCCAATCAAGCACCTGGGGGTAGTAGTTCTTCAGGTGCCAGGTGAGAGAGTTGGTTAAATCAACACGGTCCTGAACCAGCTTGCGTCGAGACTCGACCAGTTGCGTCAGGGCTCTCACACAGGGTGATGCCGGTTCTATGGCAGAGAACTTATCCAGGTGCGTCACCACCATTTCAGCGAGCAGTTTCGCATCAGAGGCATCAGCCTTTGCGCCACTGGGCTGGAAGGCTTTGCGATAACGCGCAAAGGTTGCAGGGTGTACTGGTACCAGTGTGAGGTTGGGGTACTTCAGCAGCGCATTCACCAGAGGACCTTTCTTCAGTTCACAGACAACCAGAAGCTGTTGATCTGGGAACCGTTGTTGTAGTTCGCGCCACCATTGCTGAATAGCATCTGGCCGACTTGAAATGACTGTGTGGTGATGCGTGTCATTATCGAGATCAAGTTCACAGATATCGTGTTTTTGGTCGGCCCAGTCGATACCGATGACGAGTGCGTAATCGTTGAGACAAAGTGCTTTCATCTTGAATACTCCCGGTTTAGATTACAGTTGGAATGTGCGGATCTCACTCGTCGCAGTGCTTATAGAAAGTCGTGCGGACGTTCCCTGAGTATGCGTTTTGAGTGAGAACTTCTACTGGCTCGAATTGCTTGTTAAGAACATCTAGATGTCTTGCAGTTAAAAGTGTTCGTAGCCAGTAGAAGCATGTTCCATGAACTTCACAGGAGACTGCAATGATCTTGGAGCGGGACAACTATATGCAGTTGAAGTCGTTCCTCCGCCCTACGGGCTCCGTCACTCGGACAAAGCACCTGCGGTTGAATTGTGATTCCACAATTCAATCCTCGCCGCTTTGCCGCTTAACTGGGTGTTAGGTGTCAGCATGAGCAGCAACAAAAATTATTCAACGATCATCGCGGCAATGGCGCTGCTCGTATCCGTAGTTGGAGCAATCTATCAACAACACCAGACATCGCTGCTTGCCGATCAAAGTGAACTATCCGTGCACTCAATGCTAATCGAACGAAACGCGGAGCTATTGAAGATGCTGGTGGAGTATCCAGAGGTTCGACCGATGTTCTATGACAATGCCCCATTAGCAGAATCTGATTCGATTGCCGTAAGTCGCGCAAGAACAATGGCGGAAATGTGGACTGATCTATTCGAACAAGTGATGATACAGCTTGAGAATCTACCCGAAGAAATGTCTTCAACATGGGAGCAATATGCAATCGACATGCATTCGTCAAGCCCAGCGATTCGAGAGTACTTCGCTGAATCCTGTGACTGGTACGTCGTTTCGCTTCAAGAACTGTGGGGTTGTGAGCAATGACACCTAACAATCAGTTGAAGCCGCTCGCTGCGCTCACTCCGACGAAGCACCTGCGGTCAAATTGTGAATCACAATTTGATCCTCGGCGTCTTCGCGGCTTAACTGGGTGTTATGTGGAAGTCTGCGCACTGTAGTAATGTAGAGGTCTAAAAAAGGAGAAGAAGATGAATAGACTGGTCCTAATACTAGCGATTTACGCATTGTCCGGATGCGCATCTAATCCGGACAACATTGACGCAGCCTATGTCTCGCCACTGAAGTACGCTAACTATAGCTGCGATCAAATTTCTCAAGAGATGTCCTATATAGGACAACGAACCAATGTCCTGTATCAGAGCTTGAAAAAGAAACGCGCCGCAGACAACTGGCAAATGGGTGTAGGTATGATCTTGTTCTGGCCAACATTGTTCGCCCTGGAAGGTGGCGATGGTCCTGAAGCAACTGAATACGCACAGATAAAAGGTGAGTACGAAGCCTTAAGAACCGCGTCAGTTGAAAAGAGTTGCAATATAGCACTTCGTTCTCCAGATGAGATTTTGGAGGATGCTCGAGCTTCGGAGAAAGACGGCTCTGATGAATCAGAACTTGGGATCAAACTGAAGGAGCTGGAGACTCTCAGAGATGATGGAGCAATTTCCGAGGAGGAGTATGAGGCTGCGAGGAAGTCGGCGTTGGGAATTAGCGAATAATAGATTCCACTTAGCTTCAAGTTTGAACTGCAACGCTGATTAGGTTCTTGCATACATCATCTCCTCTGGTGATCTGTAGTTGAACCGTTTCCTCGGTCTCTGATTTAGTTTCTTAGCGATGGCGTTGCACATCTTCTGTGTAACGTCGGCCATCGATATTCTCTTGGGCAGGTACTGACGTATGAGTCCGTTCACATGCTCGTTACACGGTCGTTCCCATGAGTGATATGGGTGAGCGAAGAAGAACCTCGTCCCTGTCTTCTGCTCGATATCTTTGTACGCATGAAACTCAGTGCCGTTGTCAGCGGTGATTGTGTCTAACTTCAATCCTGATGAATTCATAAGCTGGACCGTTCGTTGATTGGTTTCTTTTGTCGTCCGATTCTTGAGCTTGCCGATCAACACATATCCCGTTTTGCGTTCTAGCAAAGTCACGATGCAGTGGGTGTCACGACCACCCATCACAGTATCGATTTCCCAGTGACCCTTATTGCGTCTGGTGTCGACGATCTTGGGTCTGTCATCGATCATGCGTTTCCCGGCCAGGCGACCCCGCGATTCATAGAGGTTTCGGCGTTTACGACGTTGTTTCGACGATTGCCTGAGGTGTTTGAACAGCAAGCCACCTTGTCGTTTATCCTGCCAGACATATTGGTAGATGGTTTCGTGACTGATGCTCAAAAGTGCCCGTCGTTTCAGGGTTCCAGCGATTTGCTCCGGGCTGTAATCCTGGCGTAGATACTTCGAGACTAGGGCGAACTGATCTTCGGAAAACTGCCGGTTTCTTCTTGATCTTCGCCGTCTACCGTTGGTCTTCGATTGCGCTTCGGCGACCTGGTACTTGCCCTCATTAGTCAGATTGCGCTTTATCTCCCGCCAGATCGTGGATCGGTGGCGCCGTAGAATCTGCGCGATCCTCGGAATAGAGAGACGCTGTACACGTAATCGAGCAATCAGATATCGTTCTTCGTAGGTGAGCTGGTGATACTTCATGGGAGATTCCCTTTTCTTGCCGGATAAGAGAGACTCCTAGTATCCCAGCTCACCCCTACTAAGGGAGGCTTAAATTGTGTTGTTGCACTTAGTATCTGAATTCGCGCTTTGTTGTTGGCACTTCGCGGCTGAATTATCTGGTAGATGATTATGGGTGGCAGGATATGGTGTTCCCGTTGCCGTTTCTTTTGCTGACCATTGCAGGTGCGTTGACGCAGCGCCGCGCGGTGCATTGGTTGCTGGGGTTTGCCCTGATGGTTTTTATTACGTTCAGAATATTTGGCGTCGACTAGGCATCAGGGGTTTTATTCATCGATTGCAAAAATTGTTCAATCACGTGTGGCACCGGATCTTCAATGTGATGCAGTTCATTCCAGATTTGTGGGAACAGGACGCCATGCCCGTCGCGATCTGAAAACGGTTTGATATTGAACGGCATGTCATCGATAAGATAGGCGTTGTCGTGGGCCAGTCGATTCTTGTGCCGGGTAAAGATAAAGTCATGGAAGTCTGAACCAAACTGGCTGATCAGCCATTCATGTTTGCCGGATACGCACCCGGGTTGACCCGTTGGCGCGGTCAGGAAGATAACGTGGCCAAGGCGATTCAGTTCTTCGTAGAGTTGATCAAACCAGGGGTAGGGGGTAAGTCCTGCCCAGAATGTGCTGGTGCCGAGTCGTTCGTGGGTGAAGAAGTCCATGGCGGGTTTATCCATGATGGGTTCCGGGTAGAGTGATCCCGGGTGTTCTTCGCGCCAGCGCTTCAGCTTGTCGTCGGCATCGTAACCCTGGATGCGCATGGCCGCGCCGATAAAGTCGACACAAACACCATCCATATCCAGGTAAATCTCGGCAGTCATCCGGCTATTGGCTCCAGGCCTGCGTGAAGCTGTGCCAGCGATCGAATGCGCCGCCGATGCCCTCAGCGCGTTTGAGTACAGTCTCTTTGAAACCGGCGTGGGTGAATATCCAGAATTCGTTTTCGAGGATGGCGTGCAGCGTCATGTCGCCCACAATCGCTGGGTCGATCATGCCGTCCAGACTGGCTTTGATGGCCTCAATTTCTTCTTCGGAGCGGAGTTTGTCCTGAGTCAGGTCAAAGCTGGACGCCGCAGCACCGCCCAGGTCGGCAGGGCGGTTACGTTCTGAGGAATAGATGTTGGTGGCGACAAAGCCGGGGCAGAGTACAGAAACGCCCACATCGAAGTGCGCAAGATCGCCAGCAAACGCTTCTGACATGCCAACCACGGCATACTTGGAAGCGTTGTAAATGCTCATGCCAGGAATGCCGACGTGGCCTGCCATTGACGCCGTATTAACGATGTGGCCGCCTTCACCGTGGGACAAAATGCGATTGGTAAAGACCTGCATGCCATTGACCACACCATCGATGTTGACGCCCATGACCCAGTCCCAGTCTTTGTAGGTGTGGTCTTTGATGTTGCCATTGACGGCGACGCCTGCGTTGTTACACAGCACGTGGATCTTGTCGAACGCGGCCTCGGTTTCCCGGGCGGCGTCTTCCATGGCATCGCGGTCGGTGACGTCGACCTTGATAGTGATGACATCCGCATTGGATTCTGCGAATTCTTCGGCAGCGGCATCCAGTGCGTTCTGTTCGATATCTGCCAGCGCGACCTTCATGCCTGCACCAGTGAAGGAGCGGGCCATGGCCAGTCCCAATCCGTTGGCGCCGCCGGTAATAAAGGCCACCTTGCCTGCAACATCTTTCATGAATTTTCCTCAGAGTTCGCCGGTTTTTATGCGTCACGCATGATACGTTAGGACCTCAGGGAGGCAAACATGATCATCAAGAGTGATTACCGGATACCCAGCGTTACCGATGGTTACGGTGTGCGACTGCGAAACAAACATCTGAATGACGCAGACCATATTCTGCCGGGCAGCACTGTGCTGTTTGTGCATGGGGCGACCTATGGCGCCACGTCCACCTTTGATTATCCGCTGCCAGGCGGTTCCTGGATGGATGTGATGGCTCAGGCCGGTTTTGATGTCTGGTGTCTTGATCTGTTGGGATACGGTGAATCAGATCGCCCATCAGTGATGGATGAACCCTCGGAATCTAATGCTGCCATCGTTGATACGGTACATGCGGTGCAGGAGCTGGATCATGCGGTTAACTATATCCTGAAGGACCGTGGTCTGAGTCAGCTGAGTCTGATTGGCTATAGCTGGGGCACCGCGATCTGTGGTGCCTATGCCGGGCAGTTTACGGACAAGGTCAGCAAGCTGGTGTTGAGCGGTGCGCTCTGGGTGACCGAAGGAGCAACTGCCAGTTCCATTGCTGCGGATCCGGGTGCCTACCGAACGGTCACGGCGGAGGCCATGGCCAGGCGTTGGCGTATCGGGCTGGATGCGGCATTGTTCAGCAAGATTGTCTCAGCAGCCGTTGTTCAGCAGTGGTGTGAAGCGGCGGTGCTGTGTGACCCTACTGGCGCTGAGTCAGGTGTGCTGCGCGCGCCGACCGGCGTGCTGAAAGACTTCCAACATTGTGCCGGAACCGGCGAACCCTGGTATGACCCGGGGCTGATTCAGGCGCCCACCCAGGTTGTGGTGGGTGAATATGACCGTGAGACCACACCCGGGCAGGCCAGAGAGGTGTTTACGCGTCTGACCAATGCCGCTGAAAAGCGAATGACGGTGATTGGTGACGGTACCCATTCACTGTTGCTTGAAAACCAGCGGACGGCGCTCTACGACGTGGTGATGGGCTTTTTGCTGGATTGATGCGCTTCGTCTAAAAGCGCGAAACAAAGGTCACGCCTACAATACCGGCGGTGTCGAAATCTGAGGCGGCAATCTTGCGGCCGTTGTTATCCTGCAGCTCAAGTCGGCCGCCCAGCTCAACCCCCGCAAAGATGCTGATGCTGGTCATCGGCCAGGGTGAATAGCTGGCGTTGGCAACGATCAGCGAGCTTCTGTGTTCGCCGATACCCCGGTCATTGTCCAGTGCAAACTGAATCCGCTCGAACCTGGCAGAGGTTGCCAGGGTCCACTTGTCATTGAGCGCATAGTTCAGGGTAAGACCGGGTCCGCGAGAGGCGGCCAGGCCTCTGCCGGTTTCAAGCGAGAGCTTGTCGGTAATCTTCCAGTCGACCACGATGATCGGGAAGGCGGTGCTGCCGCCGTCCAGTTCACTGAACCAGCCGAACCCCGGGCCAAGTGTCAGCGTGTCAGAAAGCTTCCAGCCTGCGCCGGCAATCAAACCTTCGGTCTGGCCGTCAGAAAAGCTGGCGTCCTTTTCGAAGTTCGAACGGATACTCGGGATGATGATGACATTTGCGGTATCGGTCGCGGCGAACCGGATAGGCACAGAGATGCGCTGTTCTCTCACATCCCCCCAGGGGGTCAGCCCCTCAATAGTGGTGCCGGCGTCGAAATCATAGTCGGACCTGACCTCGCCAATAGACAGGCTCACGCTGGTGTTTCTGTCCCAGGCGTAACTCAGACTGGCATCAAAAAAGGTCGTCGTTAGATTGAAGTCGGTTCCGGACTCGTCGAGCTCGGTATCGATCTGCTGCACGTAGCCGGCATCGAAGCCCCAGAACCAGGGGCCGCGAGTCTCGGTGGTGGCCTCGGCCAGGGCATTGGCGCTGCCCAACAGACAGAGAATAAAGGTCGTCATCGTGTATCGTTTGGCCATATTAACGCTCGTCAGATGTGCTCTCAGAATACGCGCGCAGCGTGCCAGCAGATCACTCTGAACGGCAGTCCTTATGGGCCATTGTGTGGTGCCGGTGACGCAATCCGCTGATCAGGCGACCAGCGGTTCAGTCGCGTCGGTTAGCCAGACCAGATCATCCCCCGTGAGCAGCGGCGATAGCCGGTCGCGGACTTCAGCGTGGTAAGTGTTCAGCCAGGCCGTTTCCTGGGGGGTCATCAGTGAGGGTTCGATCAGGCGTTGATCAAACGGTGCAAAGGTAATGGTTTCGAATTGCAGCATGCCGTCTTCACGCTCATTCACCACCACCAGGTTTTCGCACCGAATGCCGAAACAGCCTTCCTGGTAGTAGCCGGGTTCGTTGGAAATCACCATCCCCGGCAATAGCGCCTGTTGTGGGCCAGATTTCGAGATACGCTGCGGGCCCTCGTGTACGCTCAGGAATGCGCCAACCCCGTGCCCGGTGCCGTGGTCGTAGTCTTTGCCCGCCTGCCACAGGAACTGTCTGGCGAACGCGTCCAGTTGGATACCTGAGGTCCCTTTGGGGAAAACCGCACAGGCCAATGCAATGTGGCCTTTGAGCACCAGGGTGAACATGCGGCGATGCGCTTCGCTGGCCTCGCCGATGATGATGGTTCGGGTAATGTCCGTGGTGCCATCCAGATATTGACCGCCGGAATCAACCAGATACAGATTGTCCATCTCCAGTTCGGCGGGTGTGCCGTTCAGATGGTTGTAGTGAGCGAGCGCTGCGTTTTCGCCGGCTGCAGAAATCGTGTCGAACGACAGGTCATGAATGTCCGCAAGTTCATGCCGGAAGGCTTCGAGTTTGTCGGCAAGTTCTGCTTCGTTGTACAGCTTGCCGGCGGCCACCTCCTGATCAATCCAGGCGAGGTATCGGGATACAGCCGAGCCATCCCGTACGTGGCAGTTGCGTATCCCGGCAAGTTCGGTTGAGTTTTTCTGGGCCTTGGGCAGGAGCACCGGGTCAGTTCCGGCAATAAGGGTTGCCCCGGCATCACGGCAGCGCCGCTGACACCAGGCGTTGGCCATGGTGGGGTCCGCCAGCACCTTCGTGCCTTGTTTGCCAAGCGCTGTCAGTGCCTCGCCCAGCTTGGTATCTTCGTAGACCTCAACACCGTCGCCTACGTGGTTGGAGAAGTCGTTGGGTAGCTTGCGTGGGTCTGTATACAGCGCCATGTTGCCATCGGTATCGAGTGTGGCGAAACCCAGCAGCACTGGCAGCCTGGGAACATCTTTGCCACGAATGTTGAGCAACCAGGCGATTGAGTCGAGCTGGCTGACCAGCACGGTATCGGCACCCGCTTTTTTGACGGCGGCGCCAATGCGCTTGCGTTTGGATTCGCTGGATTCACCGGTGTATTGCTCGCCAAGTAACATGGCCAGTGCCGCGTCTGGTGCGGGCCGGTTCTGCCAGTGCAGGTCGATGGGGTTTTTTTGAGGCAGATCAACCAGACTCATGGCGTTTTTCTGTAACAGTCGGTCGCTCTGCTGGAACCAGGACAGCGTGTGCATGCGGGAATCGACACCGATGCGGGCACCGGCGTCGAGTTCCTCGGTGAGCCAGCTGACGGGCGGCGTTTCAATCAGGTGTTGATAGTCAAAGGCGACATCTGGTACCTGTTGTCTGACCTGAATGGTATAGCGGCCATCCACGAAGATGGCAGCCCGGTCCTTCAGCACAATCGCCGTGCCTGCGGAGCCGGTAAAACCGGTCAGCCATGCCAGCCTTTCGTTCTGGGGTGGCACATATTCGCCAAGATATTCGTCGGCGCGAGGCACAATAAAAGCATCGAGCTGATGCTTTTCCATTTCATCGCGTATCAGCGTCAGTCTCAGCTGGATTCTATCGACTTCGGCACTGGTCAGTCCGCAAACGTTCATGGTTCACCTGTCTGGCTATTTAAAGCGGGAGCTAACTGTTCCATAACTTCCGCTCGATGAAAAGGTTGACGGTTCGACGCATCGACGGTTCGACGCATCGACGCATCGACGGTTCGACGGATTCCAGAATAACGGGGCGCCGTATAAGATGTCGGAAAGCACTGTGGATATCATTTTGGAACCTCTGGTCATCCTGCTGGCGTTTGTCGCCGGGTTAGCGTTCAAACGTATCGGGTACCCGCCGCTGCCCGGCTATCTGCTGGCGGGCTTTATCGCCCACAGCCTGTCCCTGGGGCAGCCTGATCTGATCACCGCTATTGCAGATATCGGCATCCTTTTGTTGCTGTTTACCATCGGCCTGAAGCTGAACCTTCGCGAGATCGCCTCGCCCCAGATATCAGCGGTGGCGCTGCTACAGATTGCCATTGCCGTACCCCTGACCACGCTGGTGATCATCGGCGCGGGCATGCTGTTTCCGATTCTGGCGCTGGATGATCTCTGGTCGGCCTGGGTCCTGGCATTTGCGCTTTCGTTCTCCAGCACCGTGTTTGCGGTGAAAATATTCGAAGATCGTGGTGAAAGTGCCAGCTATCACGCCAAGATTGCCATCGGCATTCTGGTGATTCAGGACATTCTGGCGGTCAGTTTCCTGGTCGTGACCTCAGGGCAGATGCCCTCTATTTGGGCACCCGCACTGCTGCTATTGTTCTTCGCCAGGCCTATCCTGCTATGGATGCTCAACCTTGCCAGACACAGTGAACTGGTCATTCTGATGGGTTTTGCGTTGGCGCTGGGCGGCGCTGAGTTGTTTGAGTCCGTTGGTCTAAAAGGTGGCCTCGGAGCGTTGCTGATGGGCCTGGTGCTCTCCAATTCCCGTCTGACCAAAGAATTGTATAACAGCCTTATTGATCTCAAAGATCTGTTCCTGATCGGTTTCTTTCTGCAAATTGGTTACTACGGTTTGCCGGAAAAACATATGTGGTTTGTTGCGTTAGCGCTGGCCTGTCTGATTTTTCTTCGACCACTTATCTACTACCTGCTCTTTGTTGCGTTTCAGTTGCGTGCGCGCACCTCGTTGCTTGCCAGTTCCGCCCTGTTTAACTACAGCGAATTTGGCCTCGTGGTGGCTGCTTTTGCTGTGGCCAACGGCACCCTGCCGGCGGAATGGTTGACAACAATTGCTTTGGCCGTGTCGATATCTTTCTTTATCGCAACGCCATTGAATGCGCGGATTCACAAGTTTTATTCACACTTCAGTCATGTGTTCCAGCGGGTGGAACGCCCCGGTCGTCTGGAGGCAGAAGTGCCTGCGGATTTAGGTGATGCCGACGTCGTTGTGCTGGGGATGGGCAGAGTTGGTCGCGGCGCTTATGAAGGTCTGGCCGACATGCACCATGGTAAAATCGTTGGCGTGGAAGAAGATTACGCGAAGGTGTTGCAACACTCTGACACCGGCGTAAATTGCGTGCACGGAGATGCCAGCGACTATGACTTCTGGGCGCATTCCGGACTGAGGAACAAGTCACTGGTACTGATTAGCCTGACTAACCATTCGGAAAACCTGGTCGCCATTGAACTTGCACGAGAGCTTGGTTTTACCGGTACTTTAGCTGTTGTTTCCCGTTTCCCTGATCAACAGGAAGAGCTTGAGGCATTGGGGTGTATCTCGTTCAATCTTTATGGTGAGGCCGGCTACGGGTTCGCTGAACATGTGGTCTCTCAGCTCCAAGCGAAGGGTGCATCTTAATCGTGCATAGCCGCATCTTTATAGTGCGTTAATCTGTTATTCAAACCTGACCCTTTTCGTCGAAAAAGATTGTGCTTTGAATTTAGATGGCTATGATTTTAGTCATACCTTCCACTCACCGATCAAACAGGAGGACAGCCAATCAGGACACTAAACGAGAATCCATTCAACGATTAACGATGTAGGTAACTAACTTTATGGCGAAGAGAAACCGCGCACGCTTATCATCAAATCGAAAAAAATCCGACGGCAGAAAATGCCGGCAATCCAACAAACAGCAACAAGATAGTTATAACAGCGCTGACATCTACACGCTGCATCCCAGTCCCCAACTAGAAACAGCCTACAGTACGCCTCGAGTTCGGCAGCCCCTTGAAGCCCGAACCAAAGCCCAAAAACAATACTTATGTGCCATCAAGAGTCATTGCCTGACTTTTGGTATTGGCCCGGCTGGCACTGGCAAAAGTTACTGTGCCACTGCCATGGCTGCTGAGGCGCTCGCGAGTGGCCGGATTGAACGCATTATTCTGACGCGACCTGCGGTCGAAGCGGGTGAACAACTTGGTCACCTGCCCGGTGATCTCGAGGAGAAGTTCAGCGTCTATATCGATCCTTTCCGGGACATCCTGAATGAGCGCTTAGGCAAAGGTGCTGTGGAATACAATTTGCGCCATGGTCGGATTGTTGCCGCGCCGCTGGCCTTTATGCGAGGCAAGACCTTTGGTAGCGACACCTTTGTCATCCTTGATGAAGCGCAGAACACCTCGATTGCCCAGATGAAGATGTTTCTGACGCGCATTGGGGAAGACTGCAAGGTGGTGGTGAACGGCGATGTGAACCAGAGTGATATCCGCGGCAGAAATGGGCTCGAAGATGCGATTGGCCGTTTGAAAGGACTGCCTGGCGTGCGTATCCATGAGTTTGAACGCGATGATATTGTCAGAAGCGGTCTGGTCCGAGCGGTAATCGATCGCTACGAGGTTGGTGCCGAAGCTTAAGCCGGGGGGAGGGGGGACCTGATCGGTCCCCTCGTCTATTCTTCCGGTGCTTCACCGGGTGTAACAACTTCAGGGCTTGGTTTTTCTTTTGGCGCGCTGAACTGTTCCAGTTTCCTTTTCACCCGGGTTGAATCCGGGTTGTATTCCAGGGCAGATTCCAGCGCAATGCGCGCTTCATCCCAACGCTTTAGTCTGATCAGCGATAACGACCGATTGTAGTGAACGATATCCGGTTTTACATTGCCAAGGTCGAGCGCAATTTCATAGTCCGCCAGTGCTTTCTCATAGTCGTGTTGCTGATGCCAGACGTTGCCGCGATTGACATAGATCTTCCCCATCTTGGGCATTAGGTCAGCGGCTTCGTTGTGGTCTGTCATGGCATCGTCCAGTGAGCCGTTGGCCGCATGGATGATACCGCGATTTGTCAGGGTGGCGGCCAGATCGCGAAGGGTCAGGCTATCGTCACGGATGGCGGCCGTACAATACCGAATGCCAACAGTAGAGAAGGGCATATTACTTTCCTGATAGCAGCGAGTTGCGTCGTCGGACCCGAAGGTCGACTTGCTCTGGGCGAGCAGCGCCTCGGGCAGTAACAGCAGCAATAGTAGTGTCAGAAAGGATGAGTTCATCTGGCCTCCGCATAGTCGACGTCATAGAGCGATTCAAGGCTGAAGGCGAATCTCAGTTGTACACTGTCAACCTGAACCCTGTCGCCGCCAACTTCCCTGGGTTTGAATTTGAATCTCGCAATGGCATTGAGTGCCGCTTCATCGAACAGTGCCGCGGGCTCTGAATCGACGACAATCGGATTGGCGACGGTGCCGTTTTCCCGCACCGTGAATTCAACCAGCACGTAACCTTCTTCTTCGCGCATGGCGGCGCGCAGCGGGTAGATAGGCTGTACTACGTTGAGTGGCATCAGGTCTGAGTTCGGCGCATCCAGATCCAGGTTAATGTCTTCCGGGCCAATCAGCTCGGCGATGCTGCCGAAAGTTGGTCGCTCGGCGGCCAGCTCAACGCGCTTGCTCTGATAAGAAACCGTTGCGTCCGGGTCAGGGGGTGGCTGCAGGGGCAATATCTTTTCCGGTTTGGCGCGGGTCTTAATGGGTTCCTGTTCTTCATGCTCGACGATCGATGGTTTAGCCAGGGCCGCGGTTTCAGTGTGCAGTTCTGCTTCGAGCTCGTTGCTGATGAGAAAGAACATCAGATAGAAGCACAGGCAGGTCGTGATAAAGGCGCATAACGTCACGAATAGAATCTTGAGTGGCGAATAGGGCTTCAACACGAAGGTATTGGTGGAATCGGCGGCGATCATCTCTGGCAGTTTGTTGAACCGTTTCTTTGAGCGATGGTCCGAGCGTACACCCTGCTTCGCAGGACTGCCAGTAGACAGAATGACGTGCTGCTAGAAGCTGATGTTACCTTTCATGTCATCGGGCAGGGTTGCCAGAATATTCTGGACGGTATGTTCCGGTGCTTCACCGGTGGTGTTGATGGTGATCGAAGGTCCAGGCAGATCCGGTGTCTCGAGGTCCTCGGCGCTGAAGTCATCCTCCAGCATTGCCAGGCCCGAGGCAGCGTCGCTGTGCCTGCCGGGATTGCTGGTTCGATCCTTCAACTCTTCTTCGTCACAGGTGAGACCGACAAACAGACCTATGCCGCCTGATGCTCTGGCGCGATCAATGAATGCCCCGTATTGGTTGAGATCGATAAAGCGGTCGTAGGTAAATGAAGCGATGATGCCATCTTCCGGCAGCATCAGCGCGGCATCCAGGGTTTCTTTATAGGCGCGATTACGCAGTTCGCCGTAGGCGTCAGAGTTGTACCCAAACACCGGCCCGAGCATGTGGGTCAGGTTCTGGAAATCCAGGAATGGAAAGCTGAGTTCGCTGGCCAATTGCGTGGCGATGGTACGTTTTCCAACGCCCGGTACACCGTGGAGAAAAATAAGGTGCATGACCAATCCCTGATCGTTTCGACGACAACTACTTTAACCTTGTCCCCTGCAGGCAACAACCGTTCAGAACAGCCTAACAGGGTCCCAGCCACCATTAAAAGCCTGGGTATCTGACCAGATAGTATGGTGATCCTCTTGAAGTCGTTGGCTTTTGACTTCGGCGATACCCTGATCGGTAAATTCGAACGCATTAATCTGTTCCGCTTCAAAATCCAGAATGGAAAACCCTGGCCAGTGTTCGCCTTTCAACGTCCCGGCGTTTATCAGGGTCAAGGTTTCAAAATGGATCAGGGTCCGGAAGTGCATGTGGCCATTAATGAGGAATTGGTGTTCCCCGGTCTCGATGATGTTATCCAGCCCCTTGCTGCGCTCGACGCCCATGCGTTCGGTGCCTGGCCAGACCTTGCGTAAGTCATCATCACCGATGCCGTGACAGAGCATCAGTGACCCGCTGACAGTGTTGACGGTGGTCTGGGTCGGCAGGTTTTCAAGATAGTTGAGGCTTTGTTCGGTCAGGTCAGCTTTCAAATGTGCGTTGGCGACATGCCGCGCTTTGTCCTGAAGTACCCAGCGGTCATGGTTGCCACGCACGGTTTTGATCTGTTCCTGTTGTAGCAGCGTGATGCAGTGATTAGGGCAGCCAAGGCCATCAACGATGTCGCCGGTACAGACGATGTCATCGACGGCTTCATCCCGGAGGAAGTCAATCGCGGACGCCAGTCGATGATGCTCGGCATGGACATCGCCAATGACACCAAGTCGCCGCACCAGGGGTGTGGGATTATCGATCTGTTGCCTCCAAACTTCGGGTCAGGACCGATTGGATCGTTTCCAGTCGTTCCAGCGGGTGGGTCATTTCAAGAATGTCCTGCATGGTATCCGAATCAAAACGAAGCAACTGAAAGACGCTGAAAGAGAATTCTGCCGGTGCCTTCTGGAGCCATTCTTCGCTGTCGAAGGTCGCAAGTTGTGCGGGATTCTGTTTCCCAATCAGCGTCAGCAGTGTGCTGACGATGTCGCGCTGGCAGTTAACGAGGCTGTCCGCATCACAGAGTTCGTCTTCAACCTCTTCGCACGCGGCGATTCGATAGGGCAATGTCTGTATTTCTTTAACAAATCGTAGCCGCTTTTCGATATTCACCACCACATAGGCACGACCATCGGAGGTGGTTTCGAGAATTTCGCAGTAGCCAGCGCTGAAGATTTCCTGTGGCTCGTAGGTTGCCTGGTTTGATTTCAGGGCGTCCTGTACGGTTTGTCCGGTCTTCGCCGCACTGATTTCTTTGCGGGTATGGCAAACGGCAATCATCTGCTGCTGATCCACGGCATCCTGGACCATTTTCCGGTACCTGGGTTCAAAGACGTGCAGGGGTACGGCAGTGCCTGGGAAGGCAACCACATCGGGTATTGGGAATAGTGCTGCGTTAATTATTTGAGGCATACCGGATTCTACATCGCATCATTCAATCCGTACTACAATGTCGCTTTTTGTCAGGCGAACGTTCATGTCAGATTCATTAGTTTTTACGATCATCGGAGCCGATCGGCCTGGTGTCGTTGAACAAATTTCGCGGGTGGTTAATGCGCACGAGGCAAACTGGCTGGGCTCGCGCATGGGGCAACTCGGTGGAAAGTTTGCGGGGATGATCCAGGTTCAGGGTGAACGAGCGCAATTGGATTCGCTGAAGCTGGCACTTGAGGCGCTTGAGGGGCTCACCGTTGTGGTGGAAGTGGTTGATGAGACCACCACCTCGCAAGATGAAGTCGCTGAAGCTAGCCGCACAGCGGTCACCATGCTGGGGCTGGATCGGCCCGGTATTGTGAAAGAAGTTTCCTCTGCACTTGCCTCAGAGGGTATTAATGTTCTTGCGCTGGAAACAGCGGTGTCTGCGGCGGCGATGACGGGTAGGCTGATGTTCAGCGGTCGTGCGTTGATCGCTTTACCGCCTGGCTATGATATTGGCGTGCTGGCAGAACGATTGGCGGCGATATCGGCTGACCTTGGTGTTGATATCGAACTCAGCGATGAAGATGTTTAGTTCGATATTCAGCGGGCCGATGGCCGAAAAAGGACAAAAAAAACGGGAAGGTCGTGAATACCTTCCCGTTTTTCTGAAAGCGGAGAGTCGGTAGACCTGTTTCAGGTCGTGCCGCCTTTTTGGCCGCTTGTTTTCTGGTTACTGGACGGTTGCGATTGCCCACTCGCGGATATCATCGCGGTGAGTTTTTGCAAATTCCACCAGGCTCATGCCGTTACAGGACACCTGTTTTTGTTCCCGGCGATTGACACCGAGTTCGCGTGCTTTTGCGTTGATGGCTTCTCTGGATTCCAGTGCGGCCATACACAATTGTGCCGCAGGGGTTTCGTCAGTGGTCTTAAAACGTGTGCCGTCGGACGCGATGTGCTCTTGCGCAAAGATGCTCGCACTGAGCATAAGTCCGGTAACAATAAGTGCGAGTTTTTTCATGTTTATCTCCGTTCGTACTTCGTACGTGCTTTTTGGTACCTGCTTTGTGGTAGGTACATGCATTGTGCCCGGTATTGGATTGGCCAAGTTGCCGGGCGGTTAGTAAGGGCTTACTGCGACTCATTAATTCGTTCTGCCAGTGTCGTTAGCGGCGCCTGAAGGCGCGTTGGCTGGTCATTAAGATTCTTCGCAATGCCTTAATCGAACGTTAATGTAGCATAAACAAAAATTTATAATTGTAACGATTATGTAAGTAAACCGAAGGAAGGTATGGCTAAGTGCCTGTATTTACTGCGAACCTGTTCAGGAGGGCGTCGTTCTGAATGTTAAGATTTGTTAATAAAGTGCTGAGATAGGGCAAGTTTCGCCAAAAACTACAATCACTTCGCCGAAATTTTCACATTTGATCAATGTGTGTGCTCAATCCGTTCAGGCTTACTCGGCGGTGCGTGCAGGACCGGTTGTATGCGGTCCGGGTAGATCATCCTCACCAGGTGCCTGATTTATCCAAATCATGGCGTCTTCCGGTTCGCTGAACAGTCTGAAAATGCCGGTATCAATGCTGTTGGCGAACTTCTCGAAGATGCCGCGCTTGTCAGGACTGGGGACAACCAGGGCAACCTTGGCTTCAGGGGCGAGTTTGATTTCCGTGATCGCAAATTCTACGAAACCCATGAAATCTTCCGCTGTGATGTGATTCAGGTTCGCCTGGGAGAAGTCACAAATGCGGTTGAGCGCAGGTGAATAATCGGGGTCATTGATAAAGATTTTGGCAGCTTGCAGGAAGGTCGCGAGATCTGGTGACTGCTTGATCGCGATGTATGCGCTGTTCTTGGAAACAATTATGGAATGTTCAATCATGTCTGTCCTTGATCCCTGGACAATCCGCAGTCCATCAATGGCTGCTCTGTCTTGTATCAGCTTTTTTCGAAGTATAGCGCTCTGTTAACACGGCAATGTAAGTGAAATGTATCAATGAACCTGCCCAAAGACCTGGACCTGCTTCGAACAAACGCCGGGTTCGGACGCCGGATCGCCCATAGCCTCGTATAACCGGTTTTAAAGAGGGATGGCTGTGAGTGATTGGATGTGGATCCTTGCTATCGCGCTTTTAGCTGGTCATGTTCTGTTCATGTTGCCCGTGGTTACGGCCAAAAAGCGCGGTTCTGGCACTTTTTCAAAGAACTGTTCCCGTAATATCGCGGAGGACGCTGAGTTCTAGTCGCGACCCTGTCATAATCGCGCGCTTTGTTAACGCGCTTTAAAAAGGAATCAATATGTCAGGTTTGCTCGAAGGAAAGGTTGCCGTGGTCACTGGTGCCAGTAAAGGAATAGGTAAAGGTGTTGCGGAAGGTCTCGGTGAAGCCGGTTGTACGGTCTACCTCACCGGACGCTCAACCAGTGCTGAGCAGCCCCCGAAACCGCTCACGATTGAGGCCACGGCGGCTTCGGTTGAGGCGTTTGGCGGGAAAGCGATCGCAGTAGCTGTAGATCACAATAATGATGACGAGGTTAAAGCCCTGTTCGAGCGTGTTGAGCGGGAAACGGGGCGCCTGGATATTCTGGTAAATAATGTTTATCAGATACCGAACCCACCGGCGATGGACAAAGGGTTTTGGGAGCTACCAGTTTCCGTCTGGGATGATCAATGTGGTGTTGGCTTGCGTGGCTACTACGTCGCATCGGTTTTTGCGGCACCGATGATGGTGCGGCAAAAAAGTGGTCTGATTGTGAATATATCGTCGCGAGGTGGCAGAGAATACGTATTCAGCGCCAGCTATGGTGTTGGCAAGGCAGGGGTAGACCGTATGGCAAAAGATTTTGCCCACGAGCTGTCGCCATTCAATGTTGCCGCGCTGTCACTGTCGCCGTCCAAGGTAAAAACAGAGTTTATCCTTGATATGGTCGCGCAGGGGAAAATAGAGATTGACGAGAACGAAGCTCAATCCGTTAGATTCTCCGGGCGAACAATAGCAGCGCTTGCAGCAGATGCGGGCATCATGTCGCGAACGGGGGGTATTTACACCGTAGACGAAATCGCTAACGACTACGGTGTAAAGGATCCAGACAAAATGTAAGGGCGACTAAAGCGCCGTTACGTTTTCTGCTTGGGGACCTTTTTGACCCTGAGTTATGGTGAACTCAACTCTCTGACCTTCGGCCAGAGTTTTAAAACCGTCACCTGTAATGGCACTAAAGTGCACAAAAACGTCGGGGCCGGATTCCTGCGATATGAATCCAAAACCTTTGGATTCGTTGAACCATTTTACGGTTCCTGTCGTTGTAGACATGTTGCTACCTACTTCCTATTACTGAGTTGCGTCACTGGGGTCAAATGCCCGTGCAGTAAGTACCTGCCAGAGTCATCGCCGTCAGCACGATCGCAGTATAGGCAGCTTTTATGCTGGGCTACAAGCATAAGTTGTCGTGACATGGATTGAGGAATCTCCATTATTCAGATGGCCGTTTATTCCGCAGGCACAAAAATCATGGAAATTGAGTTAACGCAGTGGCGTATGTTCTTGTCTGTGAAGCCTTCTCCTTCGAATACGTGGCCGAGATGACCGTCGCAATTGGCGCAAAGAATCTCGATACGATGGCCGTCTGCATCAACTTCTCTTCTTACCGCACCCTCGATTTCGTCGTCGAAGGCGGGCCAGCCGCAATGTGAGTGGAACTTGTGCTCAGAGCGATACAGCGGGGTATTGCACTGTTTACAGACATAGTGACCACCGGGGTCGAAGTGATCCGTGTACTTTCCCGTGAACGGCATTTCGGTGCCTTTATGCAGGATGACCTGGGCTTCTTCTGGCGTTAAGGGATTGTGTTCTGACATCGTTTTACTCTCGGGTTATCTGTTGGATGAACTCGCCGAGCTTTTTACCAGTCATCGATCAGTTGCTGCAAGTGTGCAATCCTGATGTTCCCTTGAGTTGTTGTGATAGGCTTCTGATTTTTCGCGGGATTAGGTTGTTATGGGTTACATGAAACACGGGTTTGCTGCCCTTGGGATCGTTGCGCTTCTCGGATGTTCTGACGGTGCTGATGAGCAGACGGGGGCATCGGCGGATGCGGAGGAAATGGCGCAGCTGGAAAGCGAGCTTGCGCAGGTTGAATCCCAGCTCGCTGATGCGCAGAAAGCGCTGGCGCAGGCTGCCGGTGAGATGTCTGAAAGTGAATCGGCAGAGATTGCGGCGCAGGCGAGCCAGGCTGTCGAGCAGGTCGCGGAGGCAGTTTCGCAGGTCGCAGCTGCGGAACCCGCAGTCGATCCTGGTGCTGCGTATCTCCACATTAATGCCCAGAAGCCCGGTGTTCGTGTGACTGAATCGGGTCTTCAGTATGAAGTGCTTAAATCCGGGGATGGTAAATCGCCAGAGCTGACCTCGACGGTTGCAACACACTATGAGGGCGCCTTTATTGATGGCACTGTATTTGACAGTTCCGTTCAACGGGGCACGCCCGCGGAGTTCCCTGTGAACCGCGTGATTGCAGGTTGGACTGAAGCGCTGCAGATGATGAAGGAAGGCGACAAGTGGCGTTTGGCTATTCCATCTGATCTTGCCTATGGCAGCAGAGGTGCTGGTGGTGGCAGGATTCCGCCCGACGCCGTGCTGGTCTTTGAAGTTGAATTGCTGGAAGTGAAATAGGATTGAATGGATGACGTCGCTGGAAGCATTCAGGCTGGAAACGCGGCAATGGCTTGCGGAAAACTGCCCGGCTGGTGCCAGAGGCGCTGGGCCGGTGCCGTTAGGGAGCCGTTCACAACCGATCGAGGATGATGCGCGCATCTGGTTGCAGAGGATGGTTGAAAAGGGCTGGACGGTGCCAACCTGGCCGCAGGCTTATGGCGGTGCTGGATTATCCAACGAGCAATACAAGATCCTGATTGATGAGCTCAAGCGCATTAGTGCTCGTCCGCCGCTCACCGGCCGCGGTGTGAATTATATTGGCCCAACGATTCTGGAATTCGGTACTGACGAGCAAAAGGCACGCTGGTTGCCGGTCTGTGCGCGAGGTGAGGGTGCCTGGGCGATGGGTTACTCAGAACCAGGGGCAGGGTCCGACCTGGCATCTCTGGCGACCAGGGCAGTGGGCGAAGGTGATCATTATGTGATTAACGGTCGCAAGACTTGGACCAGTGATGCCATGTTCTGTGACTACATCTTTGTGCTGGTGCGCACCTCCCCGGATAAACCAAAACATGAAGGCATCAGTCTGATCCTGGTCGATATGCATCAACCCGGTGTTTCAGTGAGCCCGATACCGCTGATCTCCGGCGCGTCACCTTTTTGTGAAACGACATTTGATAATGCTACCGCACCGGTTACCGATGTGATTGGAGGTGTTGATCGAGGCTGGACCGTGGGTAAAAGGTTGCTGCAATTTGAGCGGTCAACGCATGCGGGGATTAACATCTCTGGCTCCCAGGGCGGCAGAACAGAAGACAGCAAACTGCCAGAGCAGGTGGCCAGTTATGTGGGGAAATCTTCGGACGGTCGTATCGCCGAACCCGCCATGCGCACGCGGCTGATCCGACATGAAATGAATACCCAGGCGCAGCAGCTCACCCAGCAACGCGCCATCGCCGAGCTGCAAAGCCGCGCGCCGGGATTCACGTCATCGGCGGTTAAACTGACCAATGCGCTGAACATTCAGGACGGTGATGAGATATTAATGGATGCCATGGGCACTCAAGGTTATCGCTGGGATACAACCAGTGGCGCGACGGACGCTGAAGTCGGCGCGCTGAAACGCTGGCTCTATCAAAAATCGCTTACGATTGCCGGTGGCACCAAAGAGGTCCAGTTGAACATCATTGCCAAGCGTGTGCTTGGCCTGCCCGACTAACCGGGCGAATCAAAAAAGCCGGCGCGTGAGATGCTGGCATCTTTAGGGGGAAGTATGGATTTTGGTATTTTACAGGCGCCGGTTTACGCTGGCCTGACGGCGGCGTCTCTCATGGTGATGCAGGTCGTTCTAATGTTCCTTGTGATTGGTGAACGCGGTAGCTCAGAGGTGGTAATTGGGGATGGCGGCATCGATAAGCTGCAGCAGAAAATTCGGGTGCACGCGAACTTTGTTGAAAATGTTCCGACCTTTCTCATTTGTTTGGCACTGGTAGAAATTATTGGCGGTGATGCGCTCTGGGTGATTGGCCTGGGCGTGGTGTTTACGCTGTCTAGAATCGCGCATGCTGTAGGCTTCAGTTTGACTGCTGGCGTCAGTGCCGGGCGTTTGATTGGCACCCTGGGAACTATGCTCGGTATGCTGGCTACCGCTGGATATTTGATCTATCTGATTGTTCAGCGCCTTTAGAAAGTCGTTAGTCTCCTTCCCTTGGAACATCGTCATCCCATCAGCCCATGGCTGCTTGCTGCGTCGCTGCTCTGTGCGTTGCCGGTATTGATTCCGACTTTTCCGCCCCTGGTTGACCTACCGCAACATGTTGCCACGGTTATGGTGCTGCATGAGAGTCATTTCGGTAGTTATGCATTCTCTGAACTTTTTGCGTTCAACTGGTTTCAACCTTACTGGCTCGGTCATGGACTGATCTGGTCTTTAGCGCCGCTCCTCGGCTATATCCTGGCGGCCAAGTTGGTTATTGCCCTGGCGGTGGTGGGATACATCTGGTCATTGCTGTTGTTGCGTCGGGAAGTCAATGCCCCACCATCGCTGGACTGGTTGTTCCTGGCTGTACCCTTTGGCTTTGCCTACGAGTGGGGTTTTTTAAACTTCATTGTTACAGCACCGCTCGCGCCGCTGTTTCTGGTTTCTTATCTGCGCTTCCTGGAAGGTCGATTGTCCGCCTGGTGGATTCTGCTCTGGGTGGTGGTGCTGTTTTTCGGACATCTGCTGATTCTGGCGTTTTTCTGTGTCACGGCATCACTCCTGGCGCTAAGGACGCCCTGTTCGCTGGCCACCCTAAGCCGGCGTATCGCGCCGTTAACACTCTCTATCCCGCTCGGTATCGCATGGATGGTGAGTCGAATCGAGCCCCGAAATATTGTCACGCCCATCGATTGGAGTTGGGGAGTACATCGGCTGATGAAGCTGTTGCCCGATGTGTTTTCGATGGATTACAACCTGTTGTCCGTGCTGCTTGCGGCTATCCTGATTCTGCTGCCTTTTATTGCCGGCGCACGACCAAAACGAACGCTTTCGAACCTGCTGCCGCTTGGCTTTTATCTGCTGTTCATGCTGTTCGCGCCATCGACGGTCTACAGTAATTTTGGCACCTACGAACGTTTTCAGATGTTCGGCATACTGTTTTTGATTCTGTTGCTTGCTGACGCCCGGGTTGAAACACCTGAGAGTGTCACCCGTATGATGCCTGTCATCAGGATGCTGCCGATTCTGGTTGGACTCTCGATTGCCGGGCGAATGGGGCTGAAAAGTTATGGGTTCGAGCAGGAAACGGCCCCGTTTCAACGGATCCTTGCTCAAATGCAGCCAGGAAAACGCGCGCTGAGCCTGGTGCAGAGCGGCACGTCAGAATTCACCCGTGCGCCCGTTTATCTACACTATCCCGTTTGGTATCAAACCGCCAAAAAGGGACTGGTCGATTTTAACTTTGCTTACTATCAATCCATGAATGCCCACTACAAGCCTGAGGTTGCCGGTAATGTTTATGGACGTCTGGCGTTTTTCCCTGAGGAGTTCAACTGGGCCGCTCAACAAGCCGATAAATTCGATTACTTTGTGGTCCGGGGTACACCAGAGTTCGCCAATGTCTTTTTCCAGGATGAGCCTAGAGTTCGATTAAAGCACCGCGCGGATAGCTGGTTCCTGTTTGAGATGGTCAATGATCCAGGCCCCAATCGCTGACGACCGCTGCTATTTGCTATCGGGTTCGTCCTGGCGATAGATCTGTCGGATGATGGTGTAGGGCTGCGCCTTGATCTCGGCGATCACTTTCTTTAGATAGATGCCGATAATGCCAATGGAGGCCATCAACATGCCGCCCACGGCCCAGATCGATGCCACGATGCTGGCCCAGCCGGGCTCGGGTGAACCAACGGCCCATTTAATGATGGTCCACATGATCACACCAAACGCGCTGAAAGAAACAAAGATGCCCAGCCAGAAGATCAACCACAATGGCAGGGATGAAAACGACACAATCGCGTTGACCAGCAGGTTCAGTTTTTTGCCAAGGTGGTAGGTGGTTTCTGAATGGCTTAACTTATTGACGGTCTGCGGTTCCTGACCAAAGCCCGCGAGTTCGTACATCCCACCGACAAAAAGATCGCGTTCCTGATGGCTGACAAAAGCATTCACATACCGCTGGCTCATTAACCTGACGGTGACATGATTCGGTGGGATTTTTACCTGGCTGAACAGGTTAAAAATTCGGTAGAACAGATCGCCGCTGATTCTTTCAAACCAGCCGCCTTTGCGGGCAGCCTGAACCCCGTAGACAACGTCTGCCGTGGGTGAGTTGGTGAGCTGTTCATAGAACGCTGGCAGCCATTCCGGTTGCTCTTCAAGGTCTGCCTCAATCAAGAAAACATAGTCGCCTGTCGCGTGGTGTAGCCCCGTCCAATTAGCCTTGTGCTGACCGAAGTTGCGGGACAGATCAATGACCACGACATGCGGGTTTTGATGCTGTTGTGCGACGGCCACGCCAAGTGCGCCATCGGGAGATGCATCGTTGACCAGAATGATTTCGTAGTCGTCAGTGATCTTCTCAGCGGCAGCACTGCACCGTGTGATGAATTCCTCGATGTATGACTCGCTGTTATACAACGCGGTGACGATCGATATTTTTGGGCTCATGTGTCGCTCAACCTGTTCCCGAGTGTCATAACGGTCGCGCTTCGGCTGACGAGCATGTCACCGTCTTTGACATCTTTGTTGATCAGGCAATGGCTCCCGATGGAGACGTTGTTGCCAATGGTAACACCGGGAAACACCTTGCAACCCGCACCCAGGATAGATTGGGCGCCAATAGAAATGTCACCAGCAATTTTGCTGTCATCACCTGTGTCTAAATCGGCCGCGGTGTAGTCGTCAGATTTTGTGAGTATGGCGACCTGCGGACCGATACCAGAGCCTCGAGCCATTGTGATACAGCCACCAGCGCCTGATAGAAAGCACAGGGGCGAGAGGTGGACGTCGTCTTCCAGCACCACATGGCCGGTGACAATCGTATAGGTGTCGATTCGCACCCGGTTGCCGATTTTGCCCGTGATCGCGAAAAACCGAACGTCTCTTGAAATCACCGTATCTTCGCCGACCTCGGTGAAACCGAGTGCCAGGAGTTCTTCTCTTGAATAGTTATGCATAGCCAGCCAGTTTTTCGCGCAGATCTTTCTTAAGTACCTTGCCAATAAATGAGCGCGGGAAGGATGCCATAAATACCACCCTGTCAGGTACCTCGTGGTTATCCAGCACCTCTCTGCTGTAGCTGAGTATGTCGGCTTCATCAGCTACCCCGACGACGCAGGCGATGATCTCCTCGCCCCAGAAGTCATGGGGCAGACTGACCACGGCAATGTCATCAATCCCCGGGCACTGGCTTAATGCGGATTCAATGCGGGCGGGTGATGTGTTGATGCCGCCACGAATAATGATGTCTTTAACCCGACCTGTGATTTCCAGTTTACCGGATTGGAACGTCGCGAGATCACCGGTGTCGATGAAGCCGCTGGCATCGGCGAGCTGGGTCAACTCACCGTCGACGAGATAGCCGAGCATGGCATGAGGCGATCTGATCCATAGCGCGGTACCAGCGCGAATCTCGATCTCGATATCTTTCATCGGGGTGCTGACGTTATTCATGGCTGTGGCATCAGCTTCAGATTGCAAGGTCAGTGCCCCGCCCAGTTCGGTCATGCCATAACAGTCTCGAAGCGGCAGGCTGAATTTTTGCAGAAACTTTTTTCTGAGCTGCCTTTGCAGCGCCTGCGATGTGCATTGCACCTGATCAAACTGCTTTGAGACGGCGGCAATGGTCTCTGGGTTACGGGTCAAACGACAGACCGCGGCGGCAATTGGTGGAATGATGCTTAGCACGTTGGCATCGCTGGTAAGGGCATGCTGCCAGAAACGCGTTACCGTATCGATGGTGAACCTGGGACCTTCAACAACGCAGCCACCGCTGATCAGGACTGCCCACAGGGTGTTCAGAAAACCTGCCATATAGGTCATCGGCAGCACATGATAGAGCCGGGTCTCAGAATCAAATCCAGACAGCGCGGCAAATCCGGCGGCTGAACCGCAGACATTGGCGAGGCTGTGGCAGATCGCTTTGTTTTTTCCGGTGGACCCAGAGGAAAACATGATCAGAAAAGCCTTGCTGTCGTCATGAAACTGCAAGCTGCTCGCCGTTCTTTGTGTGGCTCTGACTATGTCTGGTTCAAACGTTGCTTCAATCAGCAGAGCGGGTTTTATGGCAGCGAGATTTTCCGCTACGGTCGCGTTTGCGAGGGTGGGAACGATTGGGCAGGCAAGGTAGCCGCCGATGGCACATGCCAAATACAGGCAGGGGAGTGCGTAGCTGTTTTCAAGTTTGAAAGCGATGATATCGCCCGGTGAATAGCCGGCTGACTGCCAGCGGTCTGCAAGCAGACGAGCTGTTTCCCACAGGTCACCGTAGGTTAGTTCGTTGCCATCAAGGGTGCGTAGCGCCTGGTGCTGCCAATGCTGCTGGAACTGATCGAGCAGCACCTGACCTGGTGCTGTCATGTTCTTGCCGAAAGCGCACGCTGAAAATCGGCCACTGTGGTCAGGCCGGCCTGCATTTCCTCATCGGTAAACATCATATCGAAGTGATCCTCGACCGCTTCGACCAGCTCAATGATGCCGAGCGAATCGAGTAGTCCTGAGCGGTAAAGATCAGTGTCCTGATTGATTTCAAGACCGGGCTCTCGGCGGCGCTCGGTGACCCAGCTCGCGATCCATTCAACGGGGTTATCGATCATTGGGGCGCCCATCAGATGAAGAGGTCAAAGTCCTCAACGACGGAAACCGGCTTACCTGAAATCATATCTTCCAGGATGACATTGGAGTCATGACGGATGCAGTGCATTTTGCAGTCCTGGGATGGGTCAAGCTTTTCCATGACCGCTGCACGCTGCTCACCGCGCCACATATCCTTGAGCGAGGTATTGTGCAGTGAGCCTAATTCCTTGTCGGCTTTGCCGCGAAAGTAAGGGCACACGTAGGTGCCACTCGGGGTTACCAGCGTACGCAGTTCAGATACGGCACAACGGGTATATTCTTTGGTTTCGATGGTGGGTTCACCGCGCAGGGTTGCCTGCAGCTTGGTTGCCTGAAGCACCCGGAAGTTATCATCGGCGAGATTTTTGGCCAGTTCGACCTGATCCCGGATCATATCGACGTATTGGCTCGCCTGGGCAATGGCGTAGTGGTTGACATCGTACATGGGCTTCACTTCAAAGTAATCGCAGCCAAGTTCCTTGGCCACTTGTGCTGCCTGATAAATCTCCTCTGCGTTTGTGTAGTACTCGCTGTCCGAGACAATCTTGTTGGGGTCGTAGTTATCGAAATGACCCTCAGAATAAATCATAAAGGAGTAACCCATTCGACCTTGCTTGCGTTTGCCCAGCTCCCGCATGTTGTCGCAGATCAGGTCAAACTGGCTTTTGCCAGAGGCGTGAGGACGGATCTTCTGGAAAGTCTCCGCGGTCCCTGCATCCATGGAGATTCGGCACCAATCCACATATTTCGCGATCACATCCATATAGCGATTAATCAGAATGCCATTCGTTGTGATGCCGATTTTTACGCCGTGTTGACCCAGGTACTCGATGATCCAGCCTGCTTCCGGGTGGGAAAGCGGTTCGCCGCCACCAATCAGAATGACGGCCTTAACGCCGGCATCAACCATCTCGCGGGTAATCTCCCGGATGCGTTCGCGCTCAAAAGCGCCCTGGTTCAGCAGGTCGCCGCTGATACAGTCAGGGCAATGGAGGTTGCAGGCGGTGGTTGGGTCGAATTCAACCACCAGAGGTGCGTCGGAGCCCTTGTCCCAGTCGATACTGTTGATGTGCTGGACGATCGACTTCTGCTGAAGTTTGTTGGTCAGTTTGATTTCGTTATAGCCGGGTTTCGGTGCGGCATTGACGAACTGCGCGCTGGATTCCGTGGCTTCCTGGCCTGCTACTTCCTTTAACATCTCGACCTCCGGGTCGTTTTCATGATCGGCGGTCCCTATCTGGACGACCTGCCGGGTTACAATCAGTGCAGAGAAGTATACTTAAGACAGGGCAAATTAAGAAAAGCGAAATGGCTGAAAGCGAGGAAATTCAGGGCTCAGCGGTACATCAGACCTTCGGGGAACTGGTTCGGTTTGGGGTGGTGGGGGCTACTCATAACCTTCTAGGCTATCTGGTCTACTTGTTAATCACTTTTTGGGGCACCGATCCGAAGGTTGCTGTGGCGATTCTATATCCTGCCGGCACCCTGATCAGCTACCTTGCCAATCGACGCTGGACCTTTGGTAATAAGGGCAGGGCGGTGCAAAGCATGAGTAAATATGTTGCCATGCACGCCTTTGGGTATGGGTTGAACCTGCTGATCATCTACGTTTTTGTTGACTTGCTGGGCTTTCCACACCAGTTAGTCCAGTTAGGTGCGATGTTTTTCCTGGCGGCACTGTTTTTTGTGATGTCGAAGTTTCTGATTTTTACCGATAAGCCGGCTGGATAGTAGAAGCTGGTGGTCGTGACTACGCAACAATTTGGAGGTCGGCAGCATGCCCCGCGTACCATTTAATAAACCCTACATGACCGGCAAAGAGCTGTTCTACATTACCCAGGCACATGCTCAGGGTGCGTTGGCCGGTGATGGACCCTACACCCGGCTATGCCATGAATGGCTGGAGCAGCGCACTGAATGCTCGCGGGCGCTGCTTACCCATTCCTGTACCGCGGCGTTGGAGATGTCAGCGCTGTTGCTCGACATTCAACCCGGCGATGAAATCATCATGCCGGCTTTTACCTTTGTGTCGACGGCGAATGCCTTTGTGTTGCGTGGTGGTGTGCCCGTTTTTGTTGATATCAGGGAGGACACGCTGAACATTGACGAGAAGCTGATTGAGGATGCGATCACCTCAAGGACACGGGCGGTCTGCGTGGTCCACTATGCAGGTGTCGCCTGCGAGATGGATGAGATTCAGGCGATCTGCCAGCGCTATGAACTCGCTCTGATCGAGGACGCAGCCCAGGGGGTGCTCTCAAGCTACAAAGGCCGCGCGCTCGGTAGTATTGGGGACTATGGGGCGCTCAGCTTTCACGAGACCAAGAATATTATTTCAGGAGAAGGCGGTGCCCTGCTGGTCAACGATCCTGGTGATGCGAATCAGGCTGAGATCATCCGCGAGAAGGGGACAGACCGATCGCGGTTTTTTCGCGGCGAAGTCGACAAGTACACCTGGCAGGCACCGGGGTCATCGTTTCTGCCCGGCGAATTGATTGCTGCATTTCTATGGGCGCAGTTGGAAGAGGCGGAAGATATTAACGAAAGGCGGCTGCTCAGCTGGCGTATCTATGATCGTCTGCTGGAGCAGATGGAGCAGGCAGGCAAGCTGCGTCGACCTATTATTCCGGTTGAGTGTGACCACAATGCGCATCTCTACTTTGCGGTGTTGCCGCCCCATGTTGATCGTCGTGAAGTGCTCGCGTCACTCAACGCGCAGGAGGTCTCTTGTCTGTTTCATTATGTGCCATTGCATGACTCACCGGCGGGTAAGCGATATGCCAGAGTGCACGGTAGTCTTGCTGTGACCGAAGATATGGCCGCCAGGCTGATCCGCCTGCCGCTTTGGGTCGGGATACCTTCGGAGAGTCAGGAGTTTGTGGTTGAGTGTCTGGATCAGGCGATAGAGCAGGCCGGAAAATCTTAGACCGAACAGTCTGTAATTCGTAACTTATTGATTTTAATAGAGTGTTAGCGCTCTGCTGAGATCTGGCTATTGGTTAGTCAAAAAAATTGCGTATTGCCGCTATTTTTCATGAATAAAAATCAACTACGGTTAATGCGTTCTGCGACCCTGGCGGTGATTTCGTAGGCCTTTAGACGTGCCTTGTGGTCGAAGATTGAGCAGACCACGATGAGTTCGTCAGCACCGGTTTCCTCGAGGAATGCACGAATCTGTGTTTCTACCTGCGCTTCAGTGCCCACGGCCGCGCAGCGTGCCATGGTATCCAGCATGGCTTTTTCTGGTGCAGACAGCGTTGCTTCATAATCGGCGACCGGTGGCGGCAATTTGCCTGGCGAGCCCCGTCGCAGATTAACGAAAGACTGCAGGGAAGAGGTCCGCAGCAATTGGGCTTCTTCCTCAGTATCGGCGGCACAAACGTTATAGCCCAGCATGACGTAAGGTGCCTGCAGTTGGGCCGAGGGTTTGAAGGTGTTTCGGTAGATTTCTATCGCTTCCATCATGGCCTGAGGCGCAAAGTGAGAGGCGAACGCGAATGGCAGGCCCAGCATGGCGGCCAGTTGGGCGCCAAACAGACTGGACCCGAGAATCCACAGGGGTACGTCTGTACCCGCGCCAGGTGTCGCGACAACGCGTTGGCCTTCCTGCGGCGCCTTCAGATAGTGCTGAAGTTCAACGACATCGCGCGGAAAGTCACCGACCTCCTGGGTCAGGGAGCGGCGCAGAGCCTGCATGGTCAGTTGGTCAGTTCCAGGCGCCCGTCCCAGGCCCAGATCAATGCGATCGCCGTAGAGGGTCGCCAGTGTGCCGAATTGCTCTGCGATCATCAGGGGAGCGTGGTTCGGCAGCATAATGCCGCCGGCACCAATCCGGATCGTTGAGGTGCCACCGGCAACATATCCCATAACAACGGAAGTCGCGGCAGAGGCGATGCCGGCGATATTGTGATGCTCCGCAACCCAATAACGATTGAAACCCCACTGTTCGGCGTGTTGTGCCAGATCCAGGCTCTGTTTAAGTGCCTCGGTGGCGTTGCTGCCTTCGCAGACTGGCGCCAGGTCGAGAACGCTGAATGCTGTCATTTTGTTGCCTCTTGATTGCGGGATTTCATATTCGCGTCGCTAGTTTAATCACCCCGACCAGGGTTGCCAGCGGTGAATGCCGGTCAGCTGTCGGCAAGTTTGTCTTTGGATTCATTGGCGGCTGAGCCATAGATGCCTTTACTCATCAGAGAAGCCTCCTGATTGCGCCGGGTTTGGTAAACCGCTGCGCGGATTTCGTGCACTGCCGGATCGTTCGGGGCGGCCTGTGCAGCGAGTTCCACCAGATGGCAGGCTAGCCGGATATCGCTATCAGCCAGATCGTGTCCCCGCTGAGCGAGGATGCTGGCACCTCCGGCAAGATTGGCCAACTCGGCAGCCAGTGACGCATCAGGGGCCGGTTTCAGGTGAGCGGGGTTACCGTCATACCAGCCACCGTAGAGCCGCCATATATTGCGAACCACAAATTCCGGTTCGTCGTAAATGGGGCGAAGATAGGGTTTCTCAAGAATTTCCTGATCAATTTTTACCTCGTGAATAATCTCGTCCAGCCGCGCGCCTTCGTTCATCCGACTGACCGTTTCCCGGACCAGAAACTCCAGGGCTTCTGCAACCGTTGTCAAAACGCCCCGGATTCGTTCTTTACCGGCGATGGGTAAGCCGTGTGCCGGTAGGAACAATTCTGCACCCTTGTCGGCCATATCGCGCATTGCCGCTGCCCACTCAACCGGGTATCTCTGAACTTTTTGTGGATTGCCGGCGTTGGGAAAGCACCAGATAAAGAAGTCACCCGCGCAGATTGCCTTGTGTTCAGGGATCCAGGCCCAGGTGTGATCATCGGTTTCACCTTTTGCGTGAATCAGATGAAAGTCGAGCCCGCCCACGTTCATATCCATGGTCTGATCGTAGGTGGTGTCAGGTTTCGGTGACGCCTCCGGTAAAAAGCTCGCACCATCCTGCATCTGATATCCGCGCCTGGAAAACTGGCCGAACTGTCGCTGGTTAATGACCATGTTGTAGCCATTGGTAAAGTTATAGCGATCAAACCTTTTTTCGACGTTTTCATGACCGATGACGTTGGGCCGTTGGTGGCCATTATCTTCAGCATCCTTGATGAAAGCCCCGCAACCGCCGACATGATCAACATGACCGTGGGTGTATACCAGCGAGTTAAAAGGCGCCTTCCGCCAATGCCTCAGCGCCTCTACCACTCGGGGACCGCCGGCAGGTCCGGACGTATCAAAAGCAACAAGCCCATCGTCTGTCTCAAAGGTGATGCAGTGGGAAAATGCTTCAACCATAGCTACCCGATCGTTCAGCACTGACAGGCGAAAATTGACCCGGTTCATCGGGCCAACTTCTGCTTCAGTTTTGTGGCCATCAATGACTGATGAGGACAGGTCCAACAGGTCTGACATGCGCGTTTCCTTTTGTTATCGGTAGAGTTGGCGGTGATTGGTCCGAGTGAACCAGATTCAGGCTGGTGAGCCAAGTTGATTGTTGATGCTATATTGCGAGAGGTCAGGAGGTAGCCAGATGAACCGCTTCACAACATCCGATGTCGTCGCCTGGCGGGAGACGGGTTTTGCCATGATTCCCGGCTTCTTCAAGCCGGCTGAGATCACACCAATTCTGCATGCGTTTGAGCAGCGCTACGGTCAATCAGCTCGCGGTGACGGCCTCGCCATGTCCATGCGCAGTAAAAACCTCGGTGAAAAGGGCGGTGGCACTTTGGGCGAGTTCCGGGATGAACAATTCAGACATCTGGATATGTTGCCCTATCCGGATTCGATTGCTCTGAATCTGATTTCATTGCATCCAGCGCTAATTAAGTTTGCCGCAGCATTACTGGGGGTGCCGGACGTGCATCTGTATCAATCGCACACCTGGGCCAAATTCACCGGTGAGGCAGATTATGAACAGGACTTCCATTGTGATTTTGGCAACCACACGCTGCTGGTGCCTTCGGACGAGATCAGATATCGCAGCGTTGATTTCATTTTTTATATCACCGATGTGACTGATGATCTCGGTGCACTGCATTACGTGTTGAAGTCAGATTCTGATGAAGTCCTTGGCCCCGGCAGAATCGGCGCCGCTGACCCTGATAAGCAGCGAGCCCTTAAGGCGCGAGAGTTGTCAGCTGCCGGGCCCGCCGGGACACTGATCGCTCATGGCATCGATACGTTTCATCGGGGTACCAATCTTACCCGCGACCAGGGTGTGCGTTATACCATGACGGTTGGCTACAAAGCGGCGGGGAATGACATGATCGGCTTCCACGTTTGGCAGCAGGCAGCAGATCGAGACTGGTCTCTTGTGCTCCGGCATGCGACACCCGCACAACTCAAGTGCCTGGGTATACCCGAACCTGGCCACGACTATTGGACCCCGCGCACGCTGAGTCTCACCAGGGCCCGATGGCCGCAGTGGGATATGGCACCTTATTTTGAGGCGAAAAACCAATGAACAAACTGATGTTTTTGCTGGGCACGCTGTTGCTGCTTGCCGGCTGTGATGGCGGCCAGTCAGTGGCTACCGGTGTTGATATCGGGGCTCAAGAAAGTGAGCCAGAGGTTGCGGCGCTGGTCGAAAAAGCGAACGTGCCGGGCATCCAATGGTTCGACGGGACGATTGATGAGGCGTTTGCCCACGCCAGGCACGAGCAACGACCGCTGTTTCTTTACTGGGGTGCCGTCTGGTGTCCACCGTGTCAGGAGATCAAGAGTACGGTGTTCAAGTCCCAGGCATTTATTGAACTCTCCCGCCTGTTTGTCCCGGTCTATCTCGATGGCGATACGGATCGTGCACAAGCGCTGGGTGACCAGTTTGGGGTAATGGGATATCCCACGATGATTGTATTCAATCCCGACGGAGAGGAAGTCACAAGATTACCCGGGGGGATCGATATCTCTCGTTACAACTCGGTCCTGGCACTGAGTCTTGATCAAATGACGCCGACTTCAGCATTGGTGCAACGCTCGCTGCAGGCGCCCGAGACACTATCAGAAAATGACTTCTTCCAACTGGCTTACTATTCCTGGTACCAGGATGCGAGCGCGATCCCCCCGGAGACATCATCCATAGCGGTATTCGAATCGCTGACGCTGGCGGCACCGGCCGGAGAACTCCGCAGCCGGTTTCTGATGCTGTATCTGGTCGCATTGAGCGAGTCAGAGCAGGCAGTCAGTCGTGCAACCATTGATGTCAGCGCAGAACTTAGTCATGTGCTCAGCTCGGACACACTGACGTTGGCCAGTTGGGATACGCTTGCCTACGGGATGGAGGATCTGCTTGGTCTGCCGGCACTTGAGTCAATGGATACCGCGTTGTTCGCCAACCAATGGGCCGAAAACATTTTTGCCCTGCGATTCAGTGACTCATTGTCCAAAGCAGAGAAGCTTGCGGGGTGGTTTCCGCGGCTTTACCTGCTGACTCGCGATAAAACGCGCGTTGCAGATGATGTTGCTGAACAGTTGCGAGCGGAGATGGCGGCGGTTGATAGGGCAACTCCGGATAACTTTGAGCGCCAGAGTATCGTTAATCAGATCGCTCACGTTTACCGAATGGCGGGCATGATCGAGGAAGCAAAAGCATTGCTGACCAAAGAGCTGACTCGATCTGCCTCGCCCTATTACTTTATGAGTTCACTGGCCGGGCTCTATGAAGCGCAAGGTGAATTTGAGCAGGCGTTGAGATGGCGCAGTCAGGCGTTTGCTGATGCCAGCGGCGAGGCAACCCGGTTTCAGTGGGGAACCGGTTACGTTATGGCTATGATCCGCATGTCACCGGACAATACTACGCTTATCGCGCAGCAATCTGCCGACCTGTTAGCCGCCTTCCAGCAACCTGACCAACTGTTCACCGGGCGTAACTTCCGCTATCTACAGCGTTTGCATGAAGCCCTGTTCAGCTGGCGGCAGGCAACCGGCGCGATGCTTGAAGCACCTGATTCAGGCTATGATCAGCAACTCAAATCACTTTGTTCGCAGCAAGCCGTCGGCAGTCAGGCTGCACTGAACTGTCTTAGTCTCACATCCTGAAAGGAGATAAAAAATGCTTACGTATCCACTGTTCCAACATGCCTATCTGGTCAACGACGTCAGGGCTGCCTGTGAAAAATGGTCTGATCTCTTTGGTGCAGGACCCTTTGTTGTCACTGATCATCATAGAACCAATCGGTTCACTTATCGGGGTACGGATGTCGAGGCTGATGTCTCCTACGCCTTTGGCTATCTCGGTGACATTATGATTCAGTTTATTCAGCAGCATGACAATCTGCCGTCTATCTACCGGGATATGTATGCGCAGGGCGAGGAAGGCTTTCACCATGTGGCTTATCTCGTCAGCGAGACGCAATGGGAAGCGGCGAAACAGCGTCTGGATGATATGGGTTTTGAATGCGCCTGTGAGCTTTATGCCAACAAGGTCCATGCAGCCTACTATGATACGCGGGCGGTCACTGGAGGATTTACCGAGATCCACGGTGATCCGAACCACGTGATTTCAACATTCGCCAACTGGCGTCATCGACATCTTATTCGAGCCGCGGACGAGCCGGCGATTATGGAGCGCCCCAGCATTACGTGAGTCCCAAGCGGTATGAGTGTGTGAGCGACGCGACCACTCAGGGTTTTAATTTGATCACAATGGCGCCTGGGTTTCTGTCTTCGGTCTGATAGCCGATGATGCGTTGTCGGCTTTCCATGTAAAACAGCTCGCTCAAAACTTCTTCCCGAATTCGACCAGAGCCGACCACGACACGCAGAAACTGGGCCGACCCCTCGCCAGTTGACCGAATAGCGGTCTTTAGTTTTGCCAGTGCCTCCTTTACGGTTTCCCTGTGGTGGGCGATATCGATAGTGACGGTTGAGCCATCGTGTTGCTGGTCTATCCGGTTATCGCATTTCAAGCAGTGTTTGGTGCCATGGGGCATGACCATGCCGCAGTTCAGGCAAATGATGTCTTTTGTTTGTTGCATTGCGCCATTGCTACCCTGTTAGTCTGAAGGTTAGTCAGAAGCTTTTTTTTGTAAGGATTCGTAAAAAATACTTAAAAAACACGGTTTGCCTCTTGACCTTCGAAGGCAGAAGCCTATGATACGCGCCACCAAAAAACCATTTAACAAAGACCTGTTGATGAATAATTTTTCCCCAACCAACGACCGCGTATCGAGTTCTTTCTCGATGAGCCAGCCGATCGCGTATGCATTCGCGTTCACGGGCTACCTGCGCCTGACGTTTGCTGCACTAGCCGGTGCGGGATGGTTGAGAAGTAATTTGCGTCATGACTCCACCAAAATCGGCAATACAGGCAGCCTGCTTACCTGACGAACACTGACAAAACGTTCGGAAGGTTGATGATTCAAGCGCCTTCCGGAGAGATTTAAAACCCCGGTTGGTAAATGCTAACCGGGGTTTTTTTTGCCCCGCAATAAAAGGGGAAAGCGATGTTTGATCTGACGATATTCGCTAATCCAGTCAAGTTAAGAAAAGATTTTCTGGCGACCACAGAGGTTGCTGATCAAGCGGTACCGCGTGAACTTGCGCGTGAATTCGAGCAGCTCCGTGATGAAGATCCGGACGTGCTGATGAGCGGTAATTTCTGGTGGGACTTTGTGCGAACCTATCGACAGCATTTAGGACTGCTGGTGGCAGGTCGGGGCATCAATACGCTTCTGATACTGGTGGCGGTATTGGCCAGTCAGCAGATTCTTGACGAGACCAATACGCTAACGACTGCGCTCTGGCTGCTGGCATTTTATGCGGTAGTGCAGCTGGGTATGAAGGTTGTGAATGCCTGGTCTGCGCTGTTACAGAGCCAGCTTCTTGTTTGCACCCGAACGTTTGTCACGTTGCGGATGAATGCCAAACTTCTGCGTATGGGGCAGCTGGCATCTGCCGATTTTTCCACAGGCAATCTGAAGACGTTGATATCCAGTGATATCTATCGGATCGGAGACTTTTTGCATGCCATCTCTCGTAATGGTGTGCCCTGCGTGTTGGCGCTATTGATCCTTGGGCCCGTGATTGTCTATCTCATGGGTATTCCCGGTTTGCTGGCGATACTGGCAGGCTTTTCAGCGATGCCGCTGGCGTTTGTCTTTGGCAAGTACGTGCACCGCAAAGAAGAGCAAATCAAACGGGAAGAGGACACGCTCGCGACGATCATCAGCGAGTGGGTGACCAATGTCCGGCTCTTGCGTTTCCTTGGCTGGGAGCAGCTTATGCAGACGCGTGTTGCCAGTCACGTTCGCCGCCTGGTGATTGAAGCGACTAAACAGCACAGCGTGAACCTCATCAATTTTGGCATCAGTGTGACCTGGTGGCTGGTGCCAATTATTGTATTGATCTGGGCTAACCATCATTGGCAGGCGAACGACAGTCTGGTGGCGCTGTTTGGCAGCATCTGGATGTTGAATCACATTACGCTCTACATTCGCTGGTTACCCAACATCTTCATTGAATATGCGTCGGCAGCCGCTTGCGTCAGCCGTCTGGAGACGCTGTTTCAACATCGGGATATCGAAGACGACCTGATGCCGGAATGGCAGCAGTCCGTGCGTACCGCGCAACCCGTTCGGCTTCATCTAAACGGCGTGTCCTTTCAGTACGGCGATGAGCAGCCCGTCGTTGATGGGCTCTATCTGGTGCTGGATATGGATCAGTCCATCAGCCTGATTGGTCGGGTTGGCAGCGGTAAATCAACCTTGTTGAAGTTGCTTTGTGCCGAGATCAAACCCACCGGCGGCAATATTCAGGTGGAATTCGACAACGGGGTGGTGGCCGACCTTTGGCACGGTAACGTCTATGCGCGCTACCGCGAATGTGTCGGCTACATGCCACAGGAGGCCTATCTGTCGAACGCCAGTTTTGCGATCAACATCTCAATGGACGCAGCGGTTGATGATAGTGCTGTGATGCGGGCGATCCAGATGGCGGAGCTGGAAGCTGATATCAGTCAGTGGCAGGGAGGATTGGCAGAGGAAGTTGGTGAAACCGGCGTCAATCTATCCGGTGGTCAAAAGCAGCGGGTAAACCTCGCCAGGGCGCTTTACTCGGGTCGAGAATTTCTTGTGCTCGATGATCCGCTGAGTGCCGTCGATACAGATACCGAGGCGCGTCTGATGCAGAGCCTGCTTGAGCATACTTCGGGCTTTCTGCTTTCCAGTCACCGCCTGTCTGAGTTGCGATTAACGGATCGACTACTGGTGCTTGAACAGGGACGCATCATAGAAGATGGCTGCCCCGAAACACTTATGAATGACCCATCTTCAGAATTCAGTCAGCACCTTCGTGCGGGCGATTTCGGATTGGAGGAATAACAATGAACATACAGAATTTTGTCTCTGCTGAAGAGGTTTCCGAGAAGCAGAACAACATCAGGACCCTGGGAAGGTTCGCGGCGTCCTTGTCGCTGCTGCGCAAAGTGATGATTCCAACGGTCCTGGTGATGTTTTTCGCGGCGGCAATCCCGCCTTATTTTCTGTGGTTTCTTGGCGAAATGGTGAATTGCTTCGGGCAAACAGGTTGTGCTGTCACGCACCAGGTTTTCTCCTGGGAAGTGGTGTTGCCGGCAACGTTATCAACGTTATTGTTGCTGGTGCTGCTCGCCATGTTCTGCCGGATCAGTGCCTGGATGCTGTTTGAGTTGTCCGGACAGTGGTCAACTCAGCGGGTGCATGCGGACCTGCTGCAGTCAGTATCAGAGGTCCGGACGACCTTTTTCGATGAAAATCCTTCAGGCCGTCTGCTCAACCGGATACTGGGTGACTGGGGCATGCTGCGACTCGAGGGTGTGATGTCCTACGGCGATACCGCTAACGGGCTGATGGAAGTCTTGTGCGTGGGCGTGCTCATTATGGTTGCCAACCCGACGGCTGGCTTGTTGATCGTGCCCGCCGTGCTCTGTTACGTGGCACTGCAGGCACAACTGGCGCCGATGATGAGTCACGCGCGAGAAATCAGATCGGTCAAGATTGGTGAGACGCTTCACCGGGAAACCGATCTGATTGAGGGGCGAACCATCTTCAAGCTTTATAACACGCAAAAAAATCTGCTGGAGAGAATCCATAAGGCTTACGGCGATTCCATGAACATTCAGCTGTTTTACGCACGCCTGATGGCCTGGGGCATGCTGTGGATGGGGTTGATCTCGGCCTGTTATGCCATCGTGGTTTATGGCTTCCTGGTATATGGGTTACATACCGGCCTGATCACCACGACCCTGGCAGCAGTGATCATCACCGCGGTCTTCAATCTGAACAGCCTGTTTTTTAACCTGGCTTGGGATATGTCGTTTCTGGGTGAAACGGCATCACATGCGAGACGGGTCTTTTTTATGATTGATCTGCCGCATGAATCCACCGAAGAGAGCAGAACGTTGCCTGTTAAGCCGCAAGCGCCGCCGACTGAACAGGCGCTCTCAGGTGACATCGTGTTTGATGCGTACGCCATGTCCTATCGTCCGGGTTTACCAAGTATTCTTGATGGATTGTCGCTAACGATTCCAGCGGGAAAGAAGGTTGGCATCGTAGGCAGAACGGGTGCCGGGAAGTCGTCGCTGATGCAGGCATTGTTCAGAATGGTTCATCACCAACGTGGTGACATTCGCATTGGTGAGCACTCAATCTTCGATCTCGAGGTTAAGCAGCTACGCGCTCATTTTGGTGTTGTACCGCAGGACCCCTATCTCTTTATGGGTGATATTCGATTTAACCTCAAAGGTGATCTTGATGTCTCTGAAGTGGAAATGCAGCGAGTGCTTGCCACCGTTGGCCTGGACGTCAGTCTTGATGCCGCAGTGCAGGAGGGTGGCCGCGATTACAGTGTGGGGGAACGTCAGTTACTCTGCATTGCCCGGCTCATTCTGCTGGATAAAAAAATTGTGCTGATGGATGAGCCAACCAGTGCCCTGGACCGTAGAACTGATGATTTGATTCAACGGCTGATGCGCACCGCCCTTGCCGACAAAACGGTTATTACCATCGCGCATCGCCTTGAAAGTCTGGAGCGTTACGATCTGATTCTGGAGATGTCAGAAGGCCGGTTGTTACGACAGGGTTCCCCCAGACAGCTGATACCCCACCTACGGGATCAGTTTGTCGCCTAAGCAAGCCGCACATAGACACGGCGAGCCAACTTGGCGGGTGAGGTTTCTCACCCGCCTTTTTTTTGCTTTTCTCAAGTCAGCTACTAAACTCCCGGCTCAAAGGAGCCTGATGTGAAGCCCAATTTGAATTACGCGATTGATCCGGCGGCTGACGTAACCTTGCCGGTTGTCGGCAGCGATTTACGTTTCCCCGTGAACAATCTTTTCTGTGTCGGCCGCAATTACGCTGACCATGCGATGGAGATGGGCGGTGACCCGAACCGAGAGCCACCCTTCTTTTTTATCAAGCCTGCCTTTTCGATACTCTCCGATGATCAGGACATGAACTACCCCGAATTCTCTGAAGATGTTCACCATGAAGTGGAGGCAGTAGTGGCCCTTGCCCGGGGCGGACGTAGTATCGCGGTCGAGGATGCGATGTCGCTGGTCTTTGGTTATGCCGTGGGGGTCGATATGACTCGCCGGGATTTGCAGGGACAGGCGAAGGCAGCGGGTAGACCCTGGGAAGCAGGGAAAACGTTTGTCCATGCGGCGCCCTGTGGCCCTATCACCCCGGGTGAGCGGACCGGTGAACTTAGTGATGGGCGTATCCAGCTTGAAACCGATGGTGTGATTAAGCAGTCCGGTGATATCAATCAGATGATCTGGAAAATCCCCGAGATCATCAGTCGGTTATCCCGGTTGTTTGTTCTGCAACCCGGTGATCTGATCTTTACCGGCACACCGGCAGGTGTTGGTCCGATAAAGCCCGGTGAATCGATTCGCGCTTTTGTTGCGGGACTGGCTCCCCTGACGTTCAAGGTAAGTTCATCCAAGGCCGGTTAGACTCGGTCACAACCTGGAAAGGTATAAGGAATCATGAAACAACAATTTTTGATACTGGGCCTGCTTATGGTCCTGTCCGGTGCGGTCTTTGCGGATAGTTTTGACGGTACGCTGGATGTTTTTGAATCCGCGCCTGAGCTAAAGCCATACTTCGATCATGCCTATGGTTATGCGGTCTTTCCGACGGTTGGCCGGGGCGGTCTTGTGGTGGGTGGCTCGTTCGGTAAAGGGCGAGTCTACGAACAACAAAAAGTTGTTGGCAACGTCACGCTGACCAAGCTCAGTATCGGTTTTCAGATGGGTGGCCAGGCGTTCAGCCAGATCATTTTTCTGCAGGACAAGCGTGCATTCGATGAGTTCACCAGCGGGCGATTCGAGTTTGATGCATCTGCATCGGCGGTTGTGATTGTCCTGGGTGCGCAGGCCCAGGCGGGTACGGCAGGTACGTCTGCCAGTGCCGGCACAGGACCGGCGTCAACCCGTCAGGTTGAAACCGGGTACAACAAGGGAATGGCGGTCTTCATTCACCCGCTGGGTGGCCTCATGTATGAAGCATCGATTGGTGGGCAGCGTTTTCAGTACGAGTCGACTGAACCGGAAATACCGGAAGATGCAATCTGACTAGCCCCGCGCTTCGCCTCCAAGGGCGGAAAACAGTGCGGGTAGAAATCTCGACATTTCCAGCGTCATATTGACGAAAGCCGCATCGAGCTGAGCAATAGGGTCGTCATCTTCCGGCGCGGTATCGTCGCTGGAGAGGATTTTCATCTGCCGCAGCACCAGATCCTTGTCGATAGTGACCTTAAGGTCGCCGTGCCAGATCACGGCGATTCGAGAACAGATTTTTCCCGCATCGATGTGATTTCTGATCTCAGCAGTATCGAGTGCCTGCCGGCGACAGCTGATTGCGCTGGCATCCTCCGGGTCCGCCAGATCACACTGATCACCGAACGAAAAGTTCTCCGGTAGCTTGCGTGACTTCAGCCAGTGCGTGAAGGTATCTGCCGGCTTCGACTGAACCTGCGGTGGCACAACTTTTAGTGAGCCAAAAGTCTCTCGCAGGCAGGATAAGAACATCTCTGCTTCGGCGGCAGAGGCGGTATCGATCAATAGCAAATCTTCTTTGGTATTGATGTAACCGAAGATCTGTTTTGATCTTGGCAGCGCGCGGGGTAACAGTTCGGCCAGCGCATCTTCTTTAAGCCGTTGCTTTTCCTTGGCCCGGATCGGGCGGCCTTCCATAGATTCCAGGCGGTTTATTTTTTCATCCAGAATATCGGCCAGGGCGCTGCTCGGTACAATTTTATCTTCACGTTTGGCGCATAGTAGAAAACAACCGGCAACCTCGTGTACAAGTTCGCCCTCCTGCACGGGTGGCACCCAGCCAAAGGAAGATGGCCGAATCCCGGAGCAGGGTGCGAAGACCCGCTCGCCGAGGAAATCATTAACCTGTTCCGCAGAAAATTCGATGGACTCAGTGAGTCGGTAGATGTGTGCATTCTTGAAAATCATAGGCGCGGCATTCTACACGAAGGTCCCTGCTATAATGTGATTTTTTTGGCGCCGCTGATTAACAGCTGGTTGTAGGTTTGACATGTTGCAGGTTCAGGCGCTGTCTTGTGAGCGAGCTGACAGATCACTGTTCACGGATCTGACTTTCCAGGTTGTGCCTGGCCAGTTGCTGCAGATTGTTGGCTCAAACGGTAGCGGCAAGAGCACCTTGTTGCGCTGTCTGGTCGGGCTTTACTCTGCTTATCAAGGGGAAATTCTTTGGACCCTTGAGGCTCCGCCGCTGTACGCCGGGCATCGTCCAGGCGTGAAGGACCATCTCACCGTCAGTGAGAACATTCGTTGGACCTGTGCTCTGCGAGGTGCAACGCCCACCCCTGTTGCCCTTGAGCAGGCCCTTGATACCCTGGCGCTATCCGGTTACGGCAGCATCTATTGTGGCAATTTGTCTGAAGGGCAGCGTAAGCGCGTTGGCCTCGCGCAGTTTTTGCTGCTCGATAATCCCTGCTGGATTATGGATGAACCGTTCAGTGCTATCGACGGTACCGGTCTTGGTCTGTTACGACAAAAACTTGAAGCCCATCTGGATACCGGTGGTGCGGTGATCCTGTCCAGCCATCAGGCGGTTGAGATTGATCATCCCATCACGTCATTGGCGCTCTCATGAACTTTTTCCTGGCGACAATTGCCCGCGATGTCAGTATTCACCTGCGTCGGCCTGCCGCCTTTGTTAATCCGCTGGTGTTTTTCCTGGTGGTGATCAGTCTGTTTCCGCTTGGCATCGGGCCGTCACCTGATCAGCTCAGCCTGATTGCGCCGGGCGTGATCTGGGTTGCGGCACTGCTGGCAACGCTGATGTCCATGGACCTGATGTTCCGTTCAGATTACGAGGATGGCACCCTTGAACAGGTTGTGCTGTCAGGCCGATCACTGGTGGTATTTGTGGTGGCCAAAGTTTGCATGCACTGGTTGCTGACGGGTTTACCACTGGTGTTGTTGACACCCCTGATGGGCCTGGTGCTTTACCTCGAAACGCCGGGCACCGTTGCGTTGAGTTTTTCGCTTTTACTGATCTCGCCGACACTCAGTCTGGTGGGGTCTATTGGGGCAGCTTTAACCGTGGGGTTACCTCGAGGAAGTCTGCTTGTGTCTATTTTGATACTACCCTTATATGTGCCGGTCCTGATTCTCGGTACGGCAATGGTCCAGGCGGCAGGCAATGGCAGCGATGTCACGGGCTATGCCTACTGGCTATTGGCAATTCTGCTCATGGCTCTGGCGCTGGCGCCACTGGCGGCGGCAGCGTCCATTCGAATTGCAACGGATCAGTAGGTCGTTCTGGTAGAATTGCGGCTCGTTTATTGGTGTGTTCATGTTTAACTGGTTTCACAAATTGGGGTCGCCCCGAACGTTCTTTGAGATGACAGCGCGCTGGCATCCTCTGCTGTTTATCGGGAGCCTGCTCATTCTGGTTGCGGGTATGGTCTGGGCACTGGTTTTTGTGCCGCCTGATTATCAGCAGGGCAACAGCGTTCGCATTATGTACATTCATGTGCCGGCCGCCATTCTAGCGCAGTCCGGATACATGATGATGGCAGCGTCTGCAGCGGTGTTTCTGATTTGGCGGATCAAGTTGGCAGATATGGCACTGACGGCCATTGCGCCGCTGGGCGCAGCGATTACCTTTCTGGCACTTGTCACCGGTGCCATCTGGGGTAAACCTACATGGGGCACCTGGTGGGTCTGGGATGCCCGACTGACATCTACGCTGGTACTGTTTTTTCTGTATATCGGTGTGATTGCATTGCGATCGGCGATGGAGGGTCGTGAGGTAGCGGGGCGAGCCTGCGCAATTTTGGCGATTGTTGGTGTGGTCAATCTGCCGATCATCAAATATTCCGTTGACTGGTGGTACACCCTGCATCAGCCGGCGAGTTTCACCCTGACTGAGAAACCCGCGATGCCTGTGGAAATGTGGGCGCCCTTGCTGTTGATGGTCATCGGCTACTATCTGTTCTTTTTTTCGGTCTGGTTTATGCGAGTTCGCAATGAAATCCTGATGCGAGAGCGCCGAACTGACTGGGTAAAGCAGTGGGTAGCGACCCAATGAGCCTTGAAGTCTTGCGTGAGTTTGTACATATGGACGGACATGGCTTGTTCATCTGGGCAGCCTACGGCATTACGATTATGGTGTTTGGCGGGGTCACCTGGTGGACCAGGCAGACCAGAGCGGCCATTGTTCGTGACCACAAAGACTGGTTGAAGAGAACGCAAGCGCAGCACGGAGAACCCTGATGAAATTTGGTCCTATGAAAAGCCATCGTCGAAATCGATTGTTCCTGGTGCTGTTTCTGCTGGTCAGTGTCGGCGGCGCCACAACCTTCGCCATGCTGGCGCTCAATGAAAATATAAACCTGTTTTATGCGCCCGCACAGATCGTTGCCGGAGAAGCACCGGTAGACCGAATGATTCGCGCCGGGGGCATGGTGAAGGAAGGTAGTGTTGTTCGTGCAGAAGACAGCCTAGATGTGACTTTTGTGATCAGTGATATGCAGGCAGCCGAGGTGACCATTGCCTACGATGGCATCCTGCCGGACCTGTTCCGTGAGGGGCAGGGAATCATTGCCCGTGGCCAGATGAATCGTGCCGGGGTGTTTGTGGCCGAGGAAGTGCTGGCGAAACATGACGAAAATTACATGCCGCCTGAAGTCGCCAAAGCGCTTGCCGAGGCCCATGGCAAACCCGTCGATGAAAGCACGTCATCCGGCAGTTACGGCAATGCCTACGATAGTGCTTACAAAAACTCCTATGAAAACGCTTACGGAAAGAAGGAAGCCAACGAAGGATGATCCCAGAGTTCGGAAATTTCGCCATTATGCTGGCCCTCGGCTTCAGCCTGGCACTGGCTGTGCTGCCCGCCGCTGGTGTCATGCGCAAAGATACATTGCTGATGGGCTCTGGTGACGCCATTGCTGCAGGCATGTTTGTCTTCCTGCTGTTTAGTTTTTTCTGCCTGCTGGTGGCGTTTGTCCAGGACGACTTCACCGTTGCCTACGTGGCCAACAATTCCAATAGCGCGCTGCCGATGCAGTACAAGGTCTCTGCAATCTGGGGCGCCCACGAGGGTTCGTTCCTTTTGTGGACGCTGATCATGGCCGGTTGGACCCTCGCGGTTGCCACCTTTAGCGGAAGTCTGACGCTTGATATGAAAGCCCGGGTCCTGTCCGTGATGGGATTGCTCAGCATTGGTTTTGTTTCTTTTCTGTTGTTTGCCTCAAACCCTTTTGAACGCAACCTGCCGTTTTATCCGCCGGATGGTTCTGACTTGAATCCGCTGCTGCAGGATTTTGGCCTGATCGTTCACCCGCCAATGCTGTACATGGGTTATGTTGGCTTTGCTGTGCCTTTTGCGCTGGCCATTGCGACTTTGACGACAGGCAGGCTTGATGCTGCCTGGGCAAGATGGTCGCGCCCCTGGACTAACGCTGCCTGGGCGTTTCTGACAATTGGCATCACGCTTGGCAGCTGGTGGGCCTACTACGAGCTAGGCTGGGGCGGCTGGTGGTTCTGGGACCCCGTAGAGAACGCGTCTTTTATGCCCTGGTTGATTGGTACCGCACTGATTCATTCATTGGCGGCAACTGAGAAACGCGGCGTCTTTAAGAGCTGGACCGTGTTCCTGGCGATTGCCGCCTTTTCGCTGAGCCTGTTGGGCGCTTTCCTGGTTCGTTCCGGCGTACTGACGTCTGTGCATGCGTTTGCAGTCGATCCGACCCGGGGATTGTTTATTCTTGTTTTTCTGGTGCTGGTTGTTGGTGGTTCACTGCTGCTTTACGCGGTCAAGGCATCCGGTATCAGGAGCGAAGCACAATTTACCTGGTCTTCTCGCGAAGCCATGTTACTGGTCAATAATTTGCTTCTGGCAGTTGCCACTGCGGCTGTTTTGCTGGGGACCTTGTATCCGCTGGCTTACGAGGTAGTCACGGATGGCCTGAAGATTTCTGTGGGGCCACCTTACTTTAATGCGGTTTTTGTTCCTGTGGTGTCGTTGTTGTTTTTGGCGATGGTTTTCAGTCCTTATTCACGCTGGCGTAAGACGTCACCCCAAATCCTTTTTAAGCAGCACTGGCCCTGGTTGTTGGCAGCCCCTTTTGTGGCTGCAGCCGTCAGCCTGGCTGTGTCAGCGGCGATTAACTGGGTCACGCTGACCATGGAAACGCTGGCGCTCTGGATACTGTTTCTTTTGGGACGGCACGTGTGGCGTTCAGGCAAAATCAGTTCGCCTTCTTATCTGGGCATGGTGTTGGGGCATGCCGGGATCGCGATCGCCATTCTGGGTGTCGTCGTGACGGTTTATTACTCCGCTGAGCGGGATGTGCGAATGGAGCCTGGCGATGCCGTTGAACTCGGGGGGTACAACTTTGTATTCGAGGGTGTGGCCAAGGTGCGTGGTCCCAACTACATCTCTGACCAGGCAACATTTGAGGTGTCCAGAAACGGCAAGCTGGTCACGATGCTGCAGCCTGAAAAACGGTTTTATCCGGTAGCACAAAACGTGATGACAGAGGCCGACATGCATCCAACCCTGCTGCGTGATCTGTATATTGCCCTGGGGGAACCTGTTGGCGATGACGCCTGGGCGATTCGTGTTCACGTTAAACCCTTTGTGCGCTGGATCTGGCTCGGTGGACTCATGCTGGCATTGGGCGGCTTTGTGACCATGGCGGATAAACGCTATCGCCTGCGCAAGGTCCGGCGTGATTCCATACCGGATGGGGTGCCGGCATGACCCTGAACAAGAGTCTGCTGATTCCGCTGATCGTCTTTCTTTTATTGGTGGTGTTTCTCGGTTTGGGTTTTCAGCTTAAAGACCCACACCTGCTGCCATCGGCGCTGATTAACAAACCCTTCCCCATGTTCGAGTTGCGTGATTTACATGATGAAAACCGGCTAAGGACCGAGGGCGATCTCACCGGAGAAGTTGCGCTGGTCAATGTCTGGGGAACCTGGTGTCCAAATTGTGTGATTGAACATCCCGAGCTGATGCGTATTAGCCAGCAGGAAGATATTGGTATCTACGGCATTAACTACAACGACGATACAGCCAAAGCCGTCCACTGGCTGGAGCGGCGCAAAGACCCATACCGTTTCAGCATTGTTGATGATGAAGGTACCCTGGCGATTGATCTTGGTGTGTACGGGGCGCCTGAGACTTTTGTCATCGATACTGCCGGGGTCATTCGATTCCGTCATGTGGGTCCGGTCACCCGGGAGATCTGGGAGCAGGAGATTTTCCCCGTGGTGCAGTTCCTGCGGGACGACGTAGATGTTTAGGCTGCTGTCCCTGCTACTCATCTGCCATTTTCAGGTGCCGGTTTATGCCGCGATTGATGCCTATCCCTTTCCAGACGATGAAATGCAGGCCCGTTACGATGATTTGATTGAAGAGCTACGCTGCCCGCAGTGTCTCAACACCAACCTTGCGGGTTCTGATGCAATGATTGCCCAGGATCTGCGCCGGGAAGTGCACCGCATGTTGCTGGAAGGTATGACAGATGACGCGATCCTGGACTTTATGTACGAGCGTTATGGTGATTTTATTTTGTATGAACCGCGAGTGGGTGCGAGTACGGCTGTACTTTGGTTTGGGCCGGCACTGTTGCTGTTGCTTGCCGCAGGGATCTGGTTTCGGGTCGCTGTCAGTGCGAAGAAGCAGCGTGAGGCGGTTGCGCAGATCTCCCCGGAAGAAAGAGCCAGGCTGGATCGCCTGTTAGCTGACCAGGAAACCTGATGTTCTATCTTGGCGCCATGTTGCTGGGGCTGCTTGCTGCCGGCTTTGTTTTGTTTCCGCTGTTCCGGCGTCCACCGGTTGATGATGCTCCTGCGAGAGAAAAAGTGAACCTTGAAGTTTATCGGGCCAGCCTCGATGAGTTCGCAGAGGTTGAAGTCGAGGAGCAGGCGCCGCTGAAGGTTGAAGCCCAGAAGGCGTTACTTGCAGATACCGCAACCGAAATTGCTGCCCCCTCCCAGCGCGAGCGATCTCGGAACTGGTTTATTGGCGCGGCTCTGGTGTTACCGCTGCTCGGTTTCGTGATTTACCATGACCTCGGTTTTGGCCAGGGTGCGATGCCGGACGTGCAACTGACCCAGCTACTCAGGGAGACCGACCCTGCCGACCGTGCAGCGTATCGCCAGTTCGCTTTTGAGGTGGAGCAGCGAGCGAATCAGAAACCCGGCGACGAGGATATTCAGTTCTTGCTCGCGCGGGTTTACAGTACGCTCGGTGAATACGATGAAGCTGCAGCGGTCTATCGGGGGCTGACCGAGAGATTTCCTGAGGATGCTGATCTGCTGGCCCGATATGCTGAAGTGCTTTATGTGTCTGCTGACAGACAGATGACGGCAACGGTTCGGCAGGCAATTGACGCGGCCCTCGCACTTAACCCTGATGAGCTGACCATGCTTGAAATCAGTGGGATAGCTGCGCTCCAGGCGGGTGAAGCCGAACAGGCCGTATCCTGGTTTGAACAGGCCCTGGCAACGGGTGTGACGGGTCGCCGGGCCGAGTTAATTCGTATCGCCATTAGTCGGATCACCGGCGACACACCGGTGGCGGGCAGGCGTATTGAAATTGATGTGATGCTGGATAGCTCGATCGTGCCCGAGGCAGGGGCGGCGGTGTTTGTCTATGCGCGCGCAGCCGAGGGTCCGCCGGCACCGTTGGCCGTGCAAAGGCACCCGGTGACCGCGTTACCGATGTCACTGATTCTGGATGAAACCATGGCGATGGTTCAGGGTATGAGCCTGGCGAATTTTGATAACGTGATTGTTATTGCCCGGCTGTCCCAATCCGGCGAGGTGATCCCCCAGGCGGGAGATTTTGAAGCAAGGTCTGACGTGCTTGATTTGACTGGCGAGGTACCCAGAGTTGAGCTGAATATCAGCGAACGGGTTCAGTAAAACACAGCCCAGTGAAAGAAGGCTCAGTGAATAACGGATTGTCCCAGGCGTTCAACCTGCAGGCTGACCTGCTCACCGCTTTCAGAGTGGCTGATTTCCATCCGGTGCCATAGCTTTTGCAGGCCTGGGTTCTGGTGCAGTTCTGTTGCCAGTCCCGAGATAAGGAGTCGTGACTTTTCCGCATCGTCATCGCTGGCAGCATGCGAAATACCCATTTGAAAAGTATGAAAACGGCTTCGAGCCATTGAGGCGAAGCGTTTTTGATCATCCACATCCAGTTGATCCTCGCGGCAACCCTTCTGCCAGATTTCCTGGAGGCTGAGTCTACTGTTCTTCACTGTCACGCTCTCTTTTTCGTTCCCGAAGTGCGGGATAAATCACAAGAAAAAACAGGCCAAGACCGAAAAACAGTCCGATAAAGAGCCCGAAATAGATAAATCCCATATGAAAAATCCCAGATGCGTCGAGGCTTGTGTCAGTGCAAGCGAGATCGACAGTTTACCCCAGGGGAGTAAATATATTTACAATCATTTCAATAGCTTGTAAGTTCGCCAGCACCGTCCAGCCGTTAGTGAGCAATATTCTTGAAACAGCTTTTGTTAGCGCTGTTCCTGCTACAACCCCTTTCCCTACTGGGCGGGGAAGTGTTTTCGACGGGCCAGTTTGCCGCGCGTCTTGAGGCGGAGCATGTTATTCCGCTGATTGATCAGACCCCCGGTGCTGCGCTGGTGATCGTTGAAAATGGCGAGGTCGTGCGGAAGGCCACCTTCGGTGTACGGCATCAAGCTTCATCTGATCCTGTTACGACGGAAACCCTGTTCAGGATTGCTTCTCTGTCAAAAACCTTCGCATCGGCCGCAGCTTCGATTCTGGTGGCGCAGTCACCGCTCACCTGGCAGACGCCCGTTAAGCACAATCTGGCAGATCTTAAGTTCAAACAGGAAGACTATGGCGGTCAGATTAATCTGTTTCATTTGATGTCCCAGTCCACGGGGCTCATGCCGCACGCTTATACCAATCTGATTGAAGAAAACATGTCTTTTCGGCGCATTGTTGATCGGTTAGACCGCGTTGAATTCGTTTGCCCGCCGGGTCGGTGTTACGGCTATCAGAACGTGGCGTTCAGTCTGATTGCTGATCTGGTGCAGGTGGAAACGTCACTGGATTATCAGGATTACGTTAACGAAAAACTTTTTCAACCGCTGCAAATGTCACGCGCCTCGTTTGGTTATCAGCGATTTATTCAGGATCAGAATCATGCCCGACCCCATGTCTGGAACGGTAAGCGCTGGGTTGCCGTGAAAACGACACCGCATTACTACAAGGTGGCGCCAGCGGCCGGGGTTAACGCAAGCATTGATGATCTGACCAGCTGGTTGCTGGCTCAGTTGGGTAAAAGCCCGGAAGTATTGCCTGATCAGATGCTCACCCAGATGCACCAGGGGGCGATCAAGACCTCCAGACATCAGGCGCATTACCCCTATCGGAAAGATCTGGGTGACGTTTATTACGGGCTTGGCTGGCGAGTCTTTGACTACGCCGGTGAAAAGGGTTTTGTGCATCACGGTGGCTACGTAAAAGGCATGTGCAGCACGATGGTGTTCCATCCGGATTCTGGCACCGGCATGGTCTTGTTAACCAATTCAGAACCGCGCGGCATCAATAAACTTGTGCTGGATTTTGCGGAACTGCACCGCAGCCACTTCGGCGCGCAACCCGTAAAGGTTGCGGGTCGTTAGAGTCTCAAGTGGAAGGACAACAGAGCTTGGACCCTGTGACGAAAGATTTTGACATAGCGCAGGCGCAGGGACACTGGCGCTGCACGATTCGTTCATTGATGGGCTCGCAGCAGGTTTGGATCAAGATTGTGTCTACTGACACAGGCTTTTCCGGGGTTATCGAAGGGGAGCTCGGCACCCAGTATTTTGGTGATGGCGGCTTCGCAGATGGGCGATTGGTATGGTCCTGTGAGCTGGATCGGCCTATCGCCATGACGATCAGCTTCTCGGCAGCGCTGGAGGACGATCAGCTGAGCGGTCATATTACCCTCGGTCCCTACGCCGAAGCTTTGTTTAGTGGCGCACGCAGTGGCGCACGCAGTGGCGCACGCACTGGGCCTGCCTAGATTCAGCTGTTTTCGAGAAACTCTACCCAGTTTCCGTCTGGATCCTCAACCATGGATATCCGAACACCCGGTCGAATTGCCGAAACGGGTACAGCGATGGTGTGCCCGGCTGCTTCGCAGGCGGCCGTAATTTCTTCCAGATTATTCACGGTCATCGTCCAGTAGCGATAACCGGTTGCGCCTTGGATACCACCGGCCGGTGCTGAGCCCGCTGGTGGTCGAGTCATCTCCAGAATTTTGATCAGACTGTCACCACACCAGAGTCGATGCATCTTGATACCGCCGGGCATTTCCAGGGTTGCTTCGAACCTGAAACCCAACAGGTCCCGGTAAAAAGCCAGCATCGCATCAGGATTGATCGTGACAATGCCGAGATCGACGGCGTTTTTGTTCAGGTCAACGGACATAGGTGCTCCAGTAAGTTAAGAAGGGTTTATCCCATAGTTCGTATCAATGGACAACTATCGGGTATGACGCCGAAAGATGCAGCATTAAAGCTGACTGTGGTACAAAGAACGCCTCACAAAGAAACGTCAACAAACTGTCAGGGGCGAGTAATGAGGCTCGGCCGGCAGTGATAAGAGAAATAACAATCAGGAGTGCAAGGCCATGCATGATTTAGTGATCAGAAACGGACTGGTAGTCGACGGAACAGGCGAACAACCAATCAAGGCAGATATCGCCATTGATGGACAGGAGATCTCGATTGTCGGTGAGGTGCAGGCCTCAGGTAAAAAAGAAATTGATGCAGAAGGTCACATCGTCACCCCGGGTTTTGTTGATGTGCATACCCATCTGGATGCGCAGATAGGCTGGGATCCCATGCTTACCCCAATCAGCTGGCATGGTGTCACCACGGCGTTACTGGGTAATTGCGGCGTCACCTTTGCACCCTGCAAGCCAGACGGCCGTGAGTTTCTTGCCAGCATGATGGAAACCGTTGAGGACATTCCCCGCGAAGCCATTATGAGCGGGCTTTCCTGGAACTGGGAGCACTATGGTGAGTACCTCAACGAACTTGAGGCGCTGAATCCAGCCATTAATGTTGCCGGTATGATCGGTCATTGTGCCTTGCGCTATTACGTGATGGGTGAGCGCAGCGTCGAAGAACAGGCGACCCCTGAAGAGAAGCAGCAGATGGCCGAGATTGTCAGGCAGGCGGTTGCTGATGGCGCTGTTGGGTTTTCCACCTCGAGATTCCTCGGACACTATATCCCCGATGGTCGGCATGTCCCCGGTACTCACGCCGAGCACGAGGAACTGGAAGAGATAGCAAAAGTGGTGGGTGAGCAGGGCGCTCTGATGCAGAACGTCACCAATTTTGGCGGTGACTTTGATGGCGAGATGGACCTGATCAAGAAAGAAGCTGATCGTGCCCGGGTGCTCTTCAGTCACGGTACCGGTAGAAGCACCAGCTACGGTGACAAGGTTGAACAGCGCATTATGGACATGCGTGAGCAGGGGCTGGACGTCAATGCCATTGCCATTCCGCGGTCCTCTGGTTTCGTGACCGGTCTGCAGGCCTATCTGCCATGGCGCGGTGGTGCCTGGAGTGAACTGCAGGAGATGGACTTTGATGCACGGCTCGCGGCGATTAAAGATGGTACCTTTGTAGAGCGCCTGCTGGAACGTGCCCGGGAAAAAGGACCACTGATTACGGCAGATCAGATTTACTATCTCGGTGATGGTGACAAGCCCAACTATGTGGGTGGACCCTCGGAAAGCCTTCAGGCCGTTGCCGAAGGCCGGGGTGAAGAAGTTGCCCAGACCTTTATCCGACTGTCCCTTGAAACAGAGGGTAAGGCGCTGTTCACGCTGCGTTTCTTTAATCAGAACATCGATGCCCTGGCGAAAGCGATCTCCAGCGATTTCTGTCTGCCCAGTCTCGGCGATGCCGGTGCGCACGTCAGTCAGATTATGGATTCCGGCTGGGCGACCTTTGTGATGACACACTGGCACCGGGATACCGGGCTTTTCAGTTTGCCCGAGGTGGTCAGACGACTGACGTCGGCGCCGGCTAGAATCATCGGGTTGAAGGATCGAGGCACGCTAGAAGTCGGTAAGAAGGCAGACATCAATGTGATTGAGCTGGCAGCGTTGTCTGAACGGATGCCGGAAATCGTCAATGATTTCCCCGGTGGTGCAGCACGCTTCATCCAGAAAGCCAATGGTTACCGGGCGACGCTCTGTAATGGCGAAGTTATTCTGGAGCACGATCAGCACACTGGCGCTCGACCCGGTAACGTGCTGCGGCACGCGAGCTAACCGCAAGGCAATGAATACTGACAGGCAATACCGATTCCTTAAGGCAGAGAACCAATGAGCGATAGACAACACGAGATAGTCATCTGGGGTGCCACCGGTTTTACCGGTCGGCTGGTCATGGACTATGTTTACAAAACCTATGGTGTCGACGGTGATCTCAGGTGGGCGGTGGGTGCCAGGAACCAGGCCAAGCTGGCCGAGGTGAAACAGGAAGTCCTTGGCGAAGATGCCGACAAGGTGCCGGATATCATCGCTGACAGTGATGACGAAAGCAGCTTGCAGGCGATGGCGGCGTCAACCATCGCCCTGTGCACGACGGTTGGGCCCTACGCCATGTATGGCTCAAAGCTGGTTGCTGCCTGTGCAAAGGAAGGAACCCACTACTGCGATCTGACGGGTGAAGTGCAGTGGATGCGGCAGATGATTGATACCTACCAGAGCGCCGCAGAAGCGACCGGGGCCAAAATTGTATTTACCTGCGGTTTCGACAGTATCCCCTCCGATCTCGGTGCTTATTACGTGCAGTCAAAGATGCATGAGCGCCATGGCGCGTATGCCCCCCGGGTTAAGTACCGGGTGGTCCGCTCCGATGGTGGGGTCAGTGGCGGCACGGTCGCCAGTCTCATGAACATGATGGAAGAGGCTCGCCACGACCCGCAGATTCTTGAGGTGATTGATGATCCCTATGCGTTAAATCCGCTCAATATGCCCCGGGGTGAAGACGGGCCGGATCAGACGACAGCTGAATACGATCAGGACTTTCACCAGTGGACCGCACCGTTTGTGATGGCCGGCATCAATACCCGCGTGGTTAGACGTTCGCACTCGCTGCTGGGTTATCCCTGGGGCGAACATTTTCGATACGATGAAGCCATGCTCACTGGAGATGGTCCGTCAGGCTTTGCCAAGGCATCCGTGGTTGCCGGTGGTACCGGACTTGTGATGCGTGCGGCCGAATTTGGGCCAACCAGAAATTTGCTTGGCCGGCTGGCGCCTTCCCCAGGCGAGGGACCTTCCCCGGAGACGATCGAGCGGGGCTTCTTTGAAATCGAACTGTTAGCGACCAATCCAGATGATCCGGCAAAGAACCTGGTTGCTGTGGTCACCGGTGATCGTGATCCTGGTTATGGCGCCACGTCCAAGATGCTTGCAGAAAGTGCTATTTGTCTGGCGAAAGATTCGCTGAATACATCGGCGGGTATGCTGACGCCCTCGGTGGCCATGGGGGATGCCCTGATCGAGCGTCTCGGCGAACGTGCGGGCATGAGCTTTTCACTCAAGTCCTGAGACGAATTTGATGATTTAGATAGATGCCCCTTTAGTGGCATAAGGGGTTCGTATAATATCGAGATCGTATTTCCCCCCGGTGATTTTATCTCGATGAATCAGCAATTCGTCCATCTGCGAGTCCACTCAGAATATTCTCTGAGTGACGGGATGGTACGGATCAAGCCATTGATTAATGCCTGTGTTTCTCAGGGTGCGCCCGCCGTTGCGGTCAGCGATCGCAACAATCTGTTTGCCCTGGTCAAGTTTTACAACGCCGCAGAAGCCCTTGGGATCAAACCGATCATTGCCAGCGACATCTGGGTCATGGGCGACAATTCCAGCGAAGAAGCAACGCCCCTGGTGCTGATCGCAAGAAACGATCAGGGTTACCGCAACCTCTGTGAACTGATTTCCAGATCCTATGCCGAAGGCCAGTCTATGGGCACAGCGGGCTTGCGCAGAAGCTGGATTGCAGAACAGTCTGAAGGTCTTATTGCGCTTTCCGGTGGCCGTCAGGGTGATATTGGTCGGGCACTGCTGGCTGGCAATCCGGAAGAAGCCAGGCGCCGGCTGCTGCGATGGCAGGCGCTTTTTCCCGATGCTTTCTATCTGGAGTTACACCGAACCGGCAGGGAAAACGAAGAGGATTACAATGCGCTGGCCGTTGGTCTTGCGGCGGATCATGATTGTCCGGTCGTCGCGACCAATGACGTGCGCTTTCTGACGCAGGATGAGTTCGAGGCCCATGAGGTCCGGGTCTGCATTCATGACAGTCGGACATTGGATGACCCCAGGCGAGAAAGGCGTTATACGGATCAGCAGTATCTGAAGTCAGCGGCCGAAATGGCCGCGCTGTTTGCCGATATTCCCGAAGCGCTGGAGAATTCCGTCGAGATTGCCAAGCGTTGCAATGTGACGCTGGATCTTGGTAACTACTATCTACCTGAATACCCGGTGCCAAGCGGTCAGACAACCGAATCTTTCCTGAGTGAGGTCTCCGCTGCCGGATTGGACACTCGCCTTGAGAAAACCCTGGATAAGTCAGTAGAAGACTATCAGGCACGCCGCAAAGCCTACGATGACCGGCTGGCGTTCGAACTCGAAGTCATTAACTCCATGGGTTTCCCCGGTTACTTCCTGATTGTGATGGAGTTTATCCAGTGGGCGAAAGACAACGATATTCCGGTGGGGCCGGGGCGTGGTTCTGGTGCTGGCTCTCTGGTGGCTTATGCGCTCAAGATTACGGATATTGACCCGCTCGAATACGATCTGCTGTTTGAGCGTTTTCTTAATCCGGAACGGGTATCGCTACCTGATTTTGATATCGACTTCTGTATGGATGGCAGGGATCGTGTCATTCAGCATGTGACCGAGTTATACGGCCGTGAAGCTGTCTCGCAGATTATTACTTTCGGCACCATGGCCGCGAAAGCGGTGGTCAGGGACGTCGCGCGGGTCCAGGGCAAACCCTATGGCCTGGCAGATAAGTTATCCAAGTTGATCCCGTTTGAACCCGGCATGACACTCACCAGAGCGCTGGAGGAAGAGCCCCTTTTAAGGGAGTTTGTGGAAACCAGCGAGGAGGCCGGGGAGATCATGGAGATGGCCTTCAAACTCGAAGGACTTGCCAGAAATGTCGGCCGGCATGCGGGCGGGGTGGTGATCGCACCCACCAAATTGACAGATTTTTCACCGACCTATTGTGACGAGGCCGGCGGTGGGTTGATGACCCAGTTCGACATGATTGATGTTGAGCAGGCGGGCCTCGTGAAGTTTGATTTCCTTGGACTTCGTACCCTGACGATCATCGACAACGCGGTTAAGAGTATTAATGTGCGTCGGCAGCGGTCGGGCGAATCCGATATCGACATCGATACGATTCCTCTGGAAGACCCTGAAATCTACGCGGACCTGCAACAGGCTAAGACAACGGCAGTATTCCAACTGGAATCCCGGGGCATGAAAGACCTGATGAAAAAGGTCAGACCCAACCGATTCGCTGACATTGTGGCCCTGGTGGCCCTGTTCAGACCGGGACCGATGCAGCTCGCCGATGACTTCATTAACCGTAAACACGGCCGGGAAGAGGTCGACTATCTGCATCCAAGTCTGACGCACGTTCTGGAGGACACTTACGGCGTCATGCTTTATCAGGAGCAGGTGATGCAGATCGCCCAGATTCTAGCCGGCTACACGCTGGCCGATGCTGATCTGTTGCGTCGAGCCATGGGCAAGAAAAAACCGGAAGAGATGGCCAAACAGCGTGCCGTTTTTCTGGAAGGCGCAATTAAAAACGACGTCGCTAAAGACCAGGCCGATCACATCTTTAATTTGATGGAGAAGTTTGCTGGCTACGGGTTCAACAAGCCTCACTCGGTTGCCTATGCGCTGATTGCCTATCAGACGGCATGGCTGAAGCATTATTATCCGGCCGACTTCATGGCCGCCGTGCTGTCAGCGGATATGCAGAACACGGACAAGGTTGTGACCAACATCGAAGAGTGTCGGGAAATGCAACTGGACCTGCGGCCGCCGGATGTTAACTGTGGCGAATTCCGATTCATCGCGGATACCGATCGCAGCGTTGTCTACGGTCTCGGTGCGATTAAAGGCTTAGGTGAAGGGCCCATAGAATCGCTGGTTCAATGCCGCGAGGCAGCGGGTCCGTTTAGTGATCTCTATGAATTCTGTGAGCGTGTAGATCAGCGCAAGGTTAACAAACGCGCCATCGAAGCGCTGATTGGCAGTGGTGCCTTTGATCAGCTGGTTGAACATATTCCTGACGATACGCCAGATGTGATCGGTTACAAGCGTGCGCTTTTAATGGCCAATCAGGAAGACGCGGTTGGGCTCGCAGAACAGAAGGCCCGCAACGAAGACAGTGGTTTGACAGATCTTTTTGGCAGCGATGTCCTGGCGCCGGAAACGGAAGTGGGTCGTTACAACCACTTTGAAGGGCTTCGATGCTTATCTTTTAAGGACAGGCTGAACAAGGAAAAGGATTCGCTTGGGCTGTTTCTGACCGGGCATCTGGTCGATGAGTATCGGGAGGAATTTCGGCACTTCGTGGATAGCCGTATTTCGGACCTCAGGGCTGGCCTTGAAGACCATGTCATCGGTGGGCTGATCGTTGCACTGCGCAGTATGAAGAGCAGACGGGGCGAGACCATGACATTCGTTACCCTGGATGACAAGACAGGCCGCGTTGAAGTCATGGTTTTTGGTGAGCTGCATGATCGTGTTCGCGAGAAGTTGCAGAAAGACCAGATCGTATTCGTGAAAGGTTCGACTGCAGAAGATGACTTCACCGGGGGTATCAGGATTCGTGCATCAGATGCCTTTCTTGTCGAGGAAGCACGCGTTCGACGCGCCTCCAATCTCAAGTTGGAGTTAACCAGTGGTAACCTTTGTGATGATTTCATCGACGAGCTTGCTGGCTTGCTGCAACCGTATCGTCCGCTGAATACCGATGGCTGCCCTGTCGCTGTGAAAATTATCAGTGAACTCTCCCAGGGTGATGTCATTCTGGGTGATGAATGGCGTGTCATCCCGCATGACGACCTGCTGCAGAACCTTAAAGAACATTACGGTGCCGAAAGCGTGCACCTGCAATACGCCTGAACCTGATGCTGCAGCACGTTGACCTGGCGCTATTGTCCCAGGATCCGGGTGTGACGCGTCTGGTCGTTGGCTTAAGTGGTGGACTGGATTCGGTCGTGCTGCTGGATTTACTTGCAAAGCACGCGACGCTGCCAGTCACAGGATTGCACATTAACCACCATCTTCAGCCTGACGCTGATGAAGCCGCGGCGTTTTGCCTGGCACTCGGACAGCAATACGGGCTGCCGGTCGAGGTGATCGATGTCACGGTTAAAGCTACCGGCAGTCTGGAGACCAATGCTCGTCGAGCCAGATATCAGGCTTTTGAAACGTTTCTTGCTGCCACTGATCTGCTGGTGCTTGCCCATCATGAAGATGATCAGCTTGAGACGGCGCTGTTTAAACTGTTCCGGGGAAGCAGGGTCCCAGGAATTCAAGGCATGCCACGGGCGAGAGCGCTGGGCGAGAGCCGGCTTGTTCGGCCGCTACTTGATTGCAGTCGTCGAGAGATCACTGCCTACGCGCAGGCTCAGCGGCTCCGCTGGGTGGAAGATCCAACAAACAGCGATACCACCACCGCAGACAGAAACTATATCCGGCATGCCTTGCTGCCGTTGATCGAGGCGCGATTTCCTGGCGCCAGGGACGCCGTCAAGGCAGGTATGACAAGAGATGAAAGGTTTCGGGATGCGCTGCAAAATCAGTGGCAAGACCAGTTAAGTCATTGTCAGTGTGGAACCGATGCGCTGTCGCTGCCGAAACTCAAAACTTATGCATCTGAACAGATTCAGAACCTGCTCACGCAGTGGTTGCTTGCATTGGATGCGCCATTGCCCTCCGGTCGTTTCCTGCTGGCAGTGATTAACGATATTAAAAAGGGGGGGCGGGTTGATCGGCATTCCGGGGGCATCTGTTATCACGTGCTTCATGACCGGCTCTACGTCACCCGCGCCTTGCCACCGACCACGTCCACCCCGGCAAGCCAACCGCTGGAAGATGCGGTGCAGGCAGGTTGGCGGGGCGGTGAATTTTCGGTCGAATCTACGACTGGGCCGGGCGGGCTACGAACCGCTGACTATCGAGTGACCAGCAGGCAGGGTGGCGAGAAAATCAGGCGAGGCAGAAATCGGTCGTTGAAGAACCTGTTTCAGGAGGTTGGTGTGCCACCCTGGCTTCGGGACCGGGTTCCCCTGCTGACTATCGACAACGAAGTGGTGGGCACCGGGGCGTTGCCGGATTGGGGGGTCCCGATGTTGATTGCCGATGACTGGCAGGCGGCTGCGGACGCCCCCGGGCTTCTGGTGTCTCTGAGTCTGGGCGATCGACTGGGTGTGAGAGGTTAATTTAGCCCGGTCTTTCAGGATTTTCATTGAGGCAGTTTGACCCTCGTGATATTCTACAAAGCCATCTTGGTCGTGCTCCTGACGGCCTCCTTTTCTAGATGGGAGTTCAATGTCTCGCTTTATTTTTGTTACCGGTGGTGTGGTTTCCTCTCTTGGAAAAGGCATCGCCGCCGCTTCTCTTGGTGCCGTTCTCGAAGCCAGGGGACTCAATGTCACCATGCTCAAACTCGATCCCTATATCAATGTGGACCCCGGGACGATGAGCCCGTTGCAGCATGGCGAGGTTTATGTCACCGCTGACGGCACCGAGACGGATCTGGACCTCGGACATTACGAGCGTTTCGTCCGAGCCTGCAGCAACCTGACCAGAAACAACAATTTCACCACCGGCCGTATTTACGCCGACGTGATCGCTAAAGAACGCCGCGGCGACTATCTCGGGGCAACCATTCAGGTTATCCCGCATATCACCGACGAGATTAAGGCCAAGATTCTGGCTGCAGCTGGTGATGCGGATATCGCGATTGTGGAGATTGGTGGCACCGTCGGTGATATTGAGTCGCAGCCTTTTCTGGAAGCCGCGCGCCAACTCCGCTTCGAGCTGGGTAGCAAGCAGGCGCTTCTGATGCATCTGACCCTGGTGCCTTATATCGCGACAGCCGGCGAAACCAAAACCAAGCCGACGCAGCATTCCGTGAAGGAGCTGCGCTCCATTGGCCTGCAGCCGGATATCCTGATCGTCCGGTCTGACCACGAGATTCCCAAAAGTGCCCGGGACAAGATTGCCCTTTTTACCAACGTAGAGCCGAAGGCCGTTGTGCCACTTATTGATGTGGAGACGATTTATCGTATACCGGCGATGCTCAGCGAGCAGGGCCTGGACGACATTATCGTTGAAAAGCTGGCACTGGAAGTGCCGCCGGCAGATCTATCGGACTGGCATCAGGTTGTTAAGGATCAGCTGAACCCCAAGCACACCATCAAGCTTAAGATGGTGGGTAAGTACATGGACCTGCTTGATGCCTACAAATCTCTGAACGAGGCCCTGATTCATGCAGGGATTCATACCAAGACGCACGTGGATGTTGAGTTTCTCGACTCCGTGGAGATCGAGGAACGCGGCACATCCCTGCTAAGTGATGCTGACGCGATTCTGGTGCCAGGGGGCTTTGGGTCGAGAGGCTTTGAAGGCAAGATCGCAGCGGCAGGCTACGCCAGGGAAAACAAGATTCCCTATCTTGGCATTTGCTATGGGTTACATGCGGCAGTGGTTGATATTGCCAGGAACCTGGCGAATCTGGATGAAGCAGATACCACGGAAAACAATCCGGATACGGCGCACCCGGTTATTGCGCTGATTACTGAATGGGTGAATGAGGAAGGTGAAACCGAGCTTCGTGATGAAGCGTCCGACCTGGGCGGTACCATGAGAATGGGCGAACAGGTGTGTCGGCTTGCCTGCGACTCATTGACCCATAGGATTTATGGAAGTAACGAAATCAAGGAACGTCATCGTCATCGATACGAGGTTAATAATAATTTTGTCCCGGCCCTGGAAGCAGCGGGTATGCGAGTTGCGGGCCGGAGTGCCGATGATGTGCTGGTTGAGGTGATAGAATACAAAGATCATCCCTGGTTTGTGGCCAGTCAGTTCCACCCGGAATTCACCTCGTCGCCTCGCGATGGCCACCCCTTGTTTACGAGCTTCATTGAAGCTGCGCTGGCCAATCAATCACGCTGATTTGTTACGCCTCGCGCGTGTGACACAACTGGATAAAAAACATGCAACTCTGTGGTTTTGAAGTAACCGACACGTCTCCCATTTTTTTGATTGCGGGTCCCTGTGTTATCGAATCGGAGGCACTGGCGCTTGAAACCTCGGCTTATCTGAAGGAAGTGTGCCAAGCGCTTGGTATTTTCCTGATCTATAAATCGTCTTTTGATAAAGCCAACCGATCTTCTCACGACAGTTTTCGCGGTCCGGGGCTGGAAGCCGGTCTGCGTATTCTTGAAAGGGTTAAGCAGGAGGTGGGTGTGCCTGTGTTAACCGACGTTCACGAAGACACGCCGATTGACGAGGTCAGCGAGGTTGTTTCTGTCCTGCAGACGCCAGCGTTTCTTTGCCGCCAGACAAACTATATTCAGCGCGTGGCGGAGTCCGGGCTGCCGGTGAACATTAAGAAGGGGCAATTCCTGGCACCCTGGGACATGCAGCACGTGGTGAGCAAGGCCAGGGCAACGGGCAACGAGCAGATCATGGTCTGTGAGCGGGGCGCCAGTTTTGGCTACAACAACCTTGTCTCTGATATGCGAGCCCTGGCGGTGCTTAGGGAAACGGGTTGCCCCGTGGTCTTTGATGCGACCCACAGTGTCCAGCTGCCCGGTGGTCAGGGAACAACATCCGGCGGTCAGCGGGAAATGGTACCGGTGTTGGCTCGTGCCGCCGTGGGTGCCGGTGTGCATGGTCTATTTATGGAAACCCATCCTGACCCGGAAAACGCCATGAGCGATGGTCCTAACAGTTGGCCAATGCACAATATCAAACCCCTGCTAGCATCACTGATGCAAATTGATGCTGTCGTCAAACCGGCGCTGGCCGGTATCTGAAATTCCAGCTAGCGTTTGAACTAGAGGTAGAGAGTTATGGAAATCATTGATATTCGTGCCCGGGAGATACTGGATTCTCGCGGTAATCCGACGGTTGAGGCCGAGGTGGAAGTTGAAGGTGGTCACACGGGTGCTGCCTGTGTGCCCTCCGGTGCCTCCACTGGCTCGCGGGAAGCGCTCGAGCTTCGCGACAAAGACCCGGACCGCTATCTGGGTAAGGGCGTTTTACAAGCGGTTGAAAACATCAACACCAGAATGCGTGATGCGCTGATCGGTCGGGATGCCGCGGGTCAGGTTGAGATCGATCAGTTCATGCTGGATATGGACGGCACTGAGAACAAGGGTGAACTGGGCGCCAATGCGATCCTGGCTGTGTCGCTGGCGACAGCGGCCGCCGAAGCCAAAGGGCGTGGCGTGCAGTTCTATGAATACCTGGCGGAACTTGATGGTAGCCCGGGCCGCTACAGTATGCCGGTGCCGATGATGAATATTCTCAATGGCGGCGAGCATGCAGACAACAATGTTGATATTCAGGAGTTCATGGTTCAGCCGGTGGGTTCACCAAACTTTGCCGAAGCGCTGCGCTGTGGCGCTGAGATATTCCATACCCTCAAGGGTGTGCTGTCATCCCAAGGGCTCAGCACGGCGGTGGGTGATGAAGGTGGCTTTGCTCCCAATCTGCCGAGTAACGAGGCAGCGCTGGAAGCGATCATGACGTCTGTAGAAAAAGCGGGATACAGGCCTGGGGAAGATGTATTCCTGGCGCTGGATTGTGCTGCGTCTGAGTTCTACAAAGATGGTGAGTATGTCCTGGGCGGCGAAGACAAGCGGTTTGATTCTGCCGGCTTTTGCGACTATCTGGCTGACCTTGTTGATCGCTATCCGATTCTGTCAATCGAAGATGGCCTTGATGAAAGTGACTGGGATGGCTGGAAGATACTCACCGATAAGCTGGGTGACCGCGTGCAACTGGTTGGTGACGATCTGTTTGTAACGAATCCCAGGATTCTCAAGCAGGGTATTGATGCGGGCGTGGCCAACAGTATTCTGATTAAAGTGAATCAGATTGGCACCCTGTCAGAAACACTGGAAGCCATGCAACTCGCCCGGGAAGCCGGTTACACCACGGTGATGTCACATCGATCCGGCGAGACGGAAGACACAACCATTGCAGATCTTGCGGTTGCCACGGCGGCCGGTCAGATCAAAACGGGCTCACTATGCCGCTCAGACAGGGTTGCAAAGTACAACCGGTTGCTGAGAATAGAAGACCACAGTGCCGCTATCTACAAGGGAATCTCGGAATTTCGTCGATGATTACGCCGTTTCGCATCTTTGCTGGTGTTCTGCTCCTGACAATCGGAACACTGCAGTACCGCCTCTGGATTGGTCAGGGCAGCCTGGCGCACGTCAGCGGTCTGCAGGCAGAGGTTACCCAACGGTCCGCTGAAAACGAAAGCAAGCGACAGCGCAATGAAGTACTCAAAGCGGAGATACGAGACCTCAGGCAGGGTTTGGACGCTGTGGAAGATATTGCCCGCAGCGAGCTTGGACTGATCAAGAAGGGAGAGACCTTCTTTTTATTAGTCGAAGACTGAAGGCCCCCGATAAGATGCACGCCATGGCGCGCCCCAGCGAACCCCGTTACTCGGACGATGCCTTCCGCAGGATGTTGGCGACGCCATCGGTCAGCGGTGTCATAAAGACTGTGCCAGAAGACTTTCTCGTCAATGAACAGCTGCCGTTTGAACCTGATGGCGAGGGTGAACACCTCTATGTTGACCTCACCAAACGCGGTGCAAACTCGGGTTGGATCGCGCATCAACTGGCAGAGCACTTTGGAATCGACGATAAGGATATTGGGTTTGCCGGGCGAAAAGATCGGCATGCCGTGACCCGACAGTGGTTCAGCTGCTATCTGCCAGGCCAACAGGCTGCGTCCTGCGAGGGCTTTCGTGAAGATGGCGTCACCATCAATCGTACCTGCCGGCATAAGGTTAAACTCAGGCGCGGTGATCTCCTGCAGAACACCTTTGAGATATTGGTGCGTCACGCACCGCTTTCAGCGGCCGGTAAGAAGGATCTTGAAGCGCGCCTTAAGACGATCGCAGAGCAGGGTGCGCCAAATTATTTTGGACCGCAACGCTTCGGTCGCGAGGGGGCTAATCTTGCTAAAGCGCATAGATTGCTGGGCGGTGACAGGCAGGTTGGTCCGAGGAACATGCTGATATCTGCGGCACGCGGCTGGCTTTTTAATGGTTATCTCGATCGCCGATTGGCGCAAGGCAACGTTGCGCCCACCGAGATGGGACCGCTTATTGGCAAAGCCCGTGATCCCCAGCCTGGCGAATCAGACTTTGATGCGCTTGAGAAAAACTGGGCCGAGGGCTTGCGAAAACTGGGTTGTAAAGTAGACGAGCGGCAATTGATGGTAACCCCTGAAAATCTGAACGTGGAATTCACGGCAGATGGCACTCAAATAACCTTTAGCCTGATACCGGGCGCTTTTGCGACCAGTGTCCTGCGTGAACTGTTTCTGATTGAGGATGCCTCCGTATGACCTCGGATCTGAATATTCAGGGAATCGGGATGACTTCGCAGAGAACACGAAGCCGCCTGGTCCAGCGGCTGAGAGAGCAGGGCATTGTGAATGAGAAAATTCTCGATGCGGTGAGTGAAACGCCCCGCCATGCGTTTATCGATGAGGCATTGGCGCATCGTGCTTATGAAGATACCGCCCTGCCGATCGGCTTTAGCCAGACAATATCCCAACCCTATGTGGTTGCCAGAATGACAGAGGCATTGCTGGCTGATGGCCCGGTTAACTCTGTGCTCGAAGTGGGAACTGGCTCCGGTTATCAGACCGCCATTCTTGCGTCCCTGGTTGAGAAGGTTTTTACGGTAGAGCGTATCAGCGGTCTGCTTAATCGCGCCCGCGAGCGTCTCGCCGCTATCGGTTATAGGAACATACTGTTTAAACACACGGATGGCGGCATGGGTTGGCCTGACAAGGGACCATTTGATGCGATTATTGTCACTGCCTCGCCTCGCGAGATACCGCAAGCGCTGATCGAGCAGCTCAGTCCAACAGGCAGAATGCTGGTACCCGTGGGTGAATCCAGGCAACAAGAGCTGATCCTGGTTGAGCGCGATGGTAATGAGGTTACCCAGACGGTGCTTGAGCCGGTAAAGTTCGTGCCACTGCTTGGTGGGAAATCCTGACTAAACGATGAAACTTCGAGTGATCCTGGTTGGTCTGCTGATGGGAGCGGCCGAAGTTGTTCCTGGCGTTTCCGGAGGCACCATTGCGTTCGTATCGGGCCTCTATGAACGATTGCTGACGGCGATCAGTCGATTAACGCCGATGGCACTGCTGTTGCTGCCAAGGCTGGGGTTGAAAGCCTGGTGGCAGAAATTTGATCTGAGTTTCCTGTTTCTGCTGTTTGGCGCCATGGGTGTTTCCGTCGTGTTGTTAGCCCGGGTGGTGAGCCATTTGCTGGAAACTCACCCGATTGGGATCTGGTCGTTCTTCTTTGGACTTGTTGTGGCATCCATTGTCATTGTCGGCAAACGTGTCGTCACAGGCGGCGTCTCGGCAGGTGCGGCCCTGGGTGCTGGTATTGCTATCGGGCTGATCGTTACCCGACTGGTGCCGGTTGAAGCGGAGGTCACGCCGCTGGCCCTGTTTGCCGGCGGCTCCATCGCAGTTTGTGCCTGGATTTTGCCTGGCTTGTCCGGCAGCTTTATTTTGTTGACGCTGGGGCTTTATCAGGCGGTGATTGTTGCTATCCGGGATTTTGATCTGCTCACGCTGACCTGGCTGGGGCTAGGGTGCGTGGCGGGCCTGTTGGCTTTCTCACGAGTCCTGTCGGCGCTCCTTAACCGATTCCATGATGTCACTGTGGCTTCACTGGTGGGGTTTATGGTGGGGTCTCTTGTCCGCATCTGGCCCTGGCAGCATACAACCAGTTACCAGCTCAAACCGGATGGCAGTCAAATACCACTTGTCCAGGAACCTGTGCTGCCTAACGCTTATGAACAGCTCACAGGGGCCCCGGCTGAGCTTGTCATTGCAGCGATCGCTGCCTGCCTCGGCATGGCGATGATTGTTATCATGAACAGATTTGCCTTATTGGCGGAGTCAGATGATTCGAGGCCTGGCGAGTAAACTTCGATCTTCATGGATCACCTTACTGCTCCTGGTGTCGCTTGCCGGGTGCACGGGGTTGCCACCTAATTATACGGCCGGTCTGAGTGGCACCTACGTGGTTCGTACCGGGGACACCCTATATTCCATTGCGTTCAAGTACGGGCTTGATTACAAGAGTCTGGCCAGCATCAACGGTATCCGTGCACCCTATGTCATATACGTGGATCAGGTTATCAAGCTCCGTGGCAGTGCAAAAATGCCGGATAAAGATCGTGGCCCCACAGTTGCCAAAGCTTCACCGCCACTGAAGCCGGCACCTGTGCCGAAGGCGCCCTCGGCGCCCGTTTCCGCGTGGCGCTGGCCACTCAAAGGAGAATTGATAGGCCGGTTCTCTCTTAAAAACCCCGTGAACAAAGGTATTGATATTGCCGGTAAGCGTGGCGATAAAGTCGTTGCGGCTGCGGCAGGGGTGGTGGTTTATGCCGGCGGTAATCTGCGGGGCTATGGCAAACTGGTTATTATCAAACATAACGATACCTTCTTATCCGCTTACGGGAACAATGAAACCATGTTGGTGAAAGAAGGCGATAAGGTTAAAGCCGGAAAAGCGATTGCCCGCGTTGGCAGTACGGCGGCTGATGTTGAAATGCTGCATTTTGAAATCCGCCGTGACGGCAAACCGGTTAACCCGCTGAGCTATCTGCCTACCCGATAGAGTTATCAGCGCGTCGCAGCGAGGTAAGTGAAGGCTGAAATGTCTGTAGGACATATCCTACAAAATACAGCTAAGGCATTGATATAGAAAAGGAAAATAGATTACAGGCGAATAGCGAAATTTGCGGTTCAATCGATCGCCGGTAAACTGTTTTCACGGTGCGGGATTGCACCACACATGGACAAGGCCCGTCGGCTGGCAAGGAAGCAAAGAAAGGAAGCGCAAAACAGGAAACGATTCGCCGGTCGTTTCCTGTTTTTTTATGCGTGATCGCTTATCAACAGCTGAGCTTTCACAGCTGAATCTGTTGGCGTGAAACGCGTGTTTCAATGGCGTGTTGCAATGGCGTGTTTCGATGAAAGGGGCGCGGTTCAGCAACCCCTTCAACAGGTTGAGCGGTTAGCCCATCACCAGATGTTCGCGCTTGGGCTTGGTTTCAGCCCAGTCCTCTGCATCAGGAAGAGGATCTTTCTTTTCAGTAATATTCGGCCAGGTCTGGCAGAGTTCTGCATTCAGCTCCAGGAATTCCTGTTCGTCGTCAGGCAGTTCGTCCTCTGAGAAGATAGCATCTACGGGACACTCCGGCTCGCACAGAGCGCAATCGATGCACTCGTCAGGATTGATGACCAGGAAGTTTGGACCTTCGTAAAAACAATCGACGGGGCACACTTCTACACAATCTGTGTGCTTGCACTTGATACATGCGTCACTTACCACAAACGTCATACGGAATCCTTTGGGCTCTACGAGAAAAAGCGCATTCTAGCAGCTTTTGGGTTCCTGACAATCCACCTCAGTTGTCCTTCTCTGCCATTTGTTGCAGGTCATAAATGAGGTTTAGGGCATCTCTGGCGGTAAGCTCATCCGGTTTCAGGTCTTTAAGCAGTGCTCTGATAGCATCGGGTTCCTGCGTGTGGAACAAATCTGACTGGGCCGGATGCTCTTCCAGCCGTGCTTCACTCTGCTCGAGTTTGCGTAACTTTGACTGGGCAGTTTCGATGACGCTGCTGGGTACGCCTGCCAGCCTGGCGACTTGAAGCCCGTAACTCTGGCTCGCGGGTCCGTCATTGACCGCGTACATGAAGATAATATCGTCGCCGTATTCTCGGGCAGCGAGGTGTACGTTGCGGGTCTGAGTGAGTGACTCAGGTAGCGTGGTCAGTTCAAAGTAGTGCGTTGCGAACAGGGTGATTGCGCCAATTTCGCTGGCCATGGCGTTTGCTACTGCCCAGGCCAGCGACAGGCCGTCAAAGGTGGAAGTGCCTCGACCTATTTCATCCAGCAGGACCAGCGAATTCCGCGTCGCGTTGTTGAGAATCAACGCGGTTTCGGTCATTTCAACCATAAACGTTGATCGACCGCTGGCGAGATCGTCGGAGGAGCCGATCCGGGTAAATATTCGGTCGATAGCACCGATGCTCGCTGATCTTGCGGGTACGAAACTGCCGACATGAGCTAACAGGGTAATTATGGCGCATTGCCGCATGTAGGTGGATTTGCCGCCCATATTTGGTCCGGTAATGATCAGCACGCGCTGTTCGTCGCTGAGGATCAGGTCATTGGCGATGAATGCGGCATCCAGCGTCTCCTCCACCACAAGATGGCGTCCCTGTTCGATAGCAATCCCGGCGTCATCAGTGAGTTGTGGTCTAACCATCTGGAGCGTCACCGCGCGTTCTGACAGCGTGGTCAGGACATCGATTTCGCTCACGGCGCCGGCCATCGCTTGCAATGGTGCGAGGTCTGTCACCAGACGTTCAAGCAGGGCCTCGTACAGATGTTTCTCTCTTGCCAGAGCGCGGCTCTTGCTGCTGAGCGCCTTGTCTTCAAAGCGTTTCAGCTCTGGCGTAATAAACCTTTCTGCATTCTTCAGCGTCTGCCTGCGAACGTAGTGCACCGGAGCCTGTTCAGCTTGTGCCTTGCTGATTTCTATGTAGTAGCCGTGTACCCGATTGAAGCCAACTTTGAGCGTGCTTAATCCCGTGGCGGTCTTTTCCTCGATTTCCAGCTTGACCAGAAATTCGGCCGCGTTCTCGCTGATCGCGCGTAGCTCATCGAGTTCTTCATCGTATCCTGTGGCAATAACGCCACCGTCACGAATCACAACCGGCGGATTGTCGATGATCGCGTTGCTGAGTTCTTTGGCCAGTGCTGGCATCGGTCGACAGTGTTCGGAGAGTGCTCTGAGGTGGGTCGCGGTGAGTGGCGCCAGCGTGGTTTCCAATTCAGGTAATGCTGCCAGCGCGTCTCTGAGTCTGGCAAGGTCTCTGGGGCGAGCGGATCGAAGGGCTACCCGGGCCAGGATTCTTTCGATATCACCGATTTCTCGAAGGATATCGGCCGTCGACTGAAAGTATTTTGCCTGTATCAGTTCATCAATGGCGTCCAGCCTTGCGTTCAGCACCGCGCGTGAACGGACCGGCCTGTTGAGCCAACGATGGAGTAATCGACTACCCATCGCCGTCGTCGTCTTGTTTAACACTGAAAACAGTGTGTGGTTCTCGCCGCCCTGAATATTGGTTGTGAGTTCGAGATTTCTCCGAGAAGCACCGTCGATGACGACGGCCTCATCGCTAATCAGTTTTTGTAGCCGTCGGATATGTGGCAGTTCCGTTCGTTGGGTTGCTTTGACATAACCTAACAGGCAGCCCGCAGCGCAGATCGCGAGGTCAAGGTCATCACAGTCAAAGCCGGAAAGGTCTTTCACGGCAAACTGTTTCGTCAGTAAATCTCTCGCCGCACTCAGGTCGAATTCCCACGGTGGTCGTCTACGAACACCTGCATGATTTGCCGCAATCGGCGGATACTCAGCGCCGTCGGAAAGGATAATCTCTGCAGGAGAGAGTCGATGAAGTTCGCTTTCCAGGCTGGTGGCATCACTCAGATCAGTGAGCTCGAACTTACCGCTGGCAACATCCAGTGTGGCAAGTCCGAATGCCTGCTTTTCCGTGGCGATGGCGACGATCAGGTTATCCCTGCCCGCGTCCAGCAGGGCCTCGTCTGTCAGTGTGCCCGGTGTGACGATGCGTACGACCTGGCGCTCAACCGGTCCCTTGCTGGTTGCAGGGTCACCGATTTGTTCGCAGATTGCGACCGATACGCCCAGTTGTACCAGGCGTGCCAGATAACCTTCAACGGAATGATAGGGCACGCCGCACATGGGAATCGGCTCGCCGGCAGAAGCGCCTCGAGCGGTAAGGGTGATATCGAGTAGCTCTGCGGCTTGCCTGGCATCGTCGTAGAACAGTTCGTAGAAATCGCCCATTCGGTAGAACAGAAGTTCTTCCGGGTGTTGTGCCTTAATGGCCAGAAACTGCTGCATCATCGGCGTGTGTTTCGATGCTGCATTGTTGGAAGCGGCGGGCGGCAAGGGATGATCTCTGGTTCAGAAAGGCTTCGATTCTACGTTAAAAAAAAGTATTTGGCGTTCCCAGGTAATTATGCATAATACTGTATAAGCATACAGTTCAACGAAATGCAGATTATTGGGGAACGGTGAGTCAGATCTAACCGAGGATGCTCGAACCAGACCGGCACTAACCCAATCAAAATCAGCACAAAAATTCAGGAGTTAAGATTATGTCAGATACCGATGCCAACAAAGATAAGGCACTGTCCGCCGCACTTTCACAGATAGAACGTCAGTTTGGTAAAGGTGCCATGATGCGGCTGGGAGACTCACCCCAGGAAAAGATTCCTGCGATCTCCACTGGCTCGCTGGGTCTCGACATTGCTCTGGGTATTGGTGGTCTTCCTCGTGGTCGAATTGTGGAAATCTATGGCCCGGAATCTTCTGGTAAAACCACGCTGACGCTGCAGGTTATTGCTGAGGCGCAGAAAGCGGGCGGCACCTGTGCTTTTATTGACGCTGAGCATGCGCTTGATCCGCTTTATGCCCAGAATCTTGGTGTCAACATTGAAGACCTGCTGGTGTCGCAACCGGACACCGGGGAGCAGGCGCTGGAAATCTGCGACATGGTTGTTCGCTCTGGCGCAGTCGACGTGGTCATTGTTGACTCGGTCGCAGCGCTGACACCCAAAGCAGAGATTGAAGGTGAAATGGGCGACCACCACGTCGGTCTTCAGGCCAGGTTGATGAGCCAGGCGCTCAGAAAGATGGCAGCGAACATCAAGAATTCCAATACGCTGGTGGTGTTCATTAACCAGATCCGTATGAAGATTGGCGTAATGTTCGGAAGTCCGGAAACGACGACCGGGGGTAACGCGCTCAAGTTTTACTCTTCTGTTCGCCTTGATATCAGAAGGATAGGCTCCATCAAGGAAGGCGACGAAATTGTGGGTAATGAAACCCGGGTTAAAGTCATTAAAAACAAGGTAGCGCCGCCCTTTAAGCAAACTGAATTTCAGATTATGTATGGTCGAGGTATCCATCATCTTGGCGAGGTCATTGACCTTGGTGTCCAGCTTAATCTCGTTGACAAGGCGGGTGCCTGGTATAGCTATAAAGGTGACCGCATTGGTCAGGGTAAAAAGAACTCCTGTGATTTTCTTGCCGAGAATATGCACCTCACCGAAGAGATCGAGGCGCAGATTCGAGCGCAACTGCTTGGAGAAGAGGCGCCGGAATCTGAAGACGACGCTGATAACGTCACGCCGATCACCGGATCGTGAGCGAACTGTCGGCCACTGACATCCGCCGTGCCGCGATGGATATGCTCGCACGGCGGGAACACGCTCGATATGAACTCTCACAAAAGCTGTCCAGGAAGTTTTCCGTGGCAGCGTCAACAGTCGACCTGACGCAACTGATCGACGAAGAACTGGCCAAGCTTGGCCAGGAAGGGCTGCAGTCTGACGAACGCCTGGCGGAAGCTTTTATTCGGGCGCGAACCAGAAAGGGTCAGGGGCCCGTCAAGATTCGAATGGAGTTGAAAGGTAAGGGCGTTGGAGATGAGGTTATTTCGATAGCTTTCGAAAACGCTGAAGTCGACTGGTTTGAACTCGCTCGAGAGGTCGCTCAAAAAAAGTACCGGGGTGAACTTCAGTCGTCCGCTGATATGCCCGCGAAAGAACGTGCCCGCTTGTCCCGGTTCCTCCAGCAGCGGGGCTTTAACTATGAACACATCTCGGGGGTTTGCTGAGGCAGCTACTGTTACTGACCGTTGCTCGTCCCCTGCCACTGTTGATGTACCAGTGGCCGGTTACATGAATTTTCTGTATCTTAGCCCCTTCTTTTTCCAGACGTTTTCCCAGTATGAATAGCCGCGAACTGCGCAGTGCCTTTTTGGAGTATTTCCAGGGTAAGGGCCATAGCATTGTTGATTCCTCACCCCTGGTGCCGGACAACGATCCGACGTTGCTGTTCACGAATGCCGGAATGGTCCAGTTTAAAGACGCATTCGCCTTTCGAGAAAACCGCGGCTACACCAGAGCTGCCAGTTGTCAGCGTTGCGTGCGGGCCGGTGGTAAACATAATGATCTCGACAACGTGGGTTACACCGCACGGCATCACACCTTCTTTGAAATGCTCGGTAACTTTAGTTTTGGTGATTACTTCAAAGAAGAAGCCATCACCTTTGCCTGGGAGTTTTTGACGGAGGTGGTTGGGTTGCCTGCCGACAAGCTCTGGGTCACCGTTCATGACAGCGACGATGAGGCAGAGGCAATATGGATCGAAAAAGTGGGTGTTGATCCAGCCCGTATCACACGTCTGGGAGATGACGATAACTTCTGGACGATGGGTGATACCGGACCCTGTGGTCCTTCCTCAGAAATTTTTTACGATCATGGACCAGAAGTGCCGGGCGGTCCCCCAGGGAGCGCTGATGGTGACCTGGATCGTTATATCGAGATATGGAACCTGGTATTCACACAATATGACCGCTCCGCTGACGGCACACTCACACCGCTACCCAAGCAATGTGTCGATACGGGTATGGGACTGGAGCGGCTCGCGGCGGTACTCCAGGGGGTTCATGACAATTATGAGATTGACCTTTTTCAGGCGTTAATTCAAAAAGCTGCCGCGCTGTTAAACGTCAGTGATTTATCGCAACCCTCGCTGAAAGTGATTGCTGATCATATTCGGGCCGCCACGTTTCTGATTGCAGATGGCGTTGTGCCTTCCAATGAAGGTCGGGGTTATGTGCTGCGAAGAATTATCAGGCGCGCGTTGCGTCATGGTCATAAGCTCCAGTCGACCGAGCCTTTCTTTCACAAACTGACCGCCGAGGTTGTCAGCCAGATGGGTGACGCTTACCCCTTGATTCGGCAGACACAGCGTCAGATAGAAAAAGTTCTGCTGAAAGAAGAGCAACAGTTTGATCTGACTTTAGATCAGGGTATGAAAATACTCAGCGAGGCCATTGATGAACTCGAAGGGTCAGAAATACCTGGTCCGGTTGTTTTCAAGCTTTACGATACCTATGGTTTTCCCACCGATCTAACAGCGGATATCGCACGGGAACGGAATCTCACGATAGACATGGCTGGTTTTGATATTGAGATGGATGGGCAACGGGAGCGAGCGCGAGCTGCCAGCCGATTCGGAACGGCTGATACCGGGTCGCTAGAAATTGACGGTGTCACGCGATTTGTGGGTTATGACACACTCGAAGACGAGTCTATCGTTGTCGCGCTGCTAAAAGAAGGGCAGGCGGTAGAACAGGTATCTGCAGGTGAGGACGTGCTCGTGGTGCTTGATCAAACACCGTTTTACGCCGAGTCCGGTGGTCAGGTTGGTGACAGTGGTAGCCTCCGGGCAGAAGGTTTTAGTGCTGAGGTCAAAGACACGCAAAAAGCCGGCGAAGCGTTCGTACACCAGGCAGTCGTCGCCGCGGGATCGCTTAAAGTTGGAGACAGCGTTAGCACCGAGGTAGATCGTCTTACGCGGGATGCTACGCGGTTGAACCACTCCGCGACCCATCTGATGCATGCGGCGCTGAGGCAGGTTCTGGGCGAACATGTTGCGCAACGCGGATCACTGGTTGATGCGGAGCGGCTCAGGTTTGATTTCTCTCACTTTGAGGCAGTCACCAAAGCTGAACTCCGTGAAATCGAGCGTCTGGTGAATGACCAGATCCGGAAAAATTCTCCCGTGACCACAGAAATAATGGATATCGATACCGCGAAGAACAAGGGTGCCATGGCGCTCTTTGGTGAGAAATACGCGGAAGAAGTCAGAGTTCTGACCATGGGGGATGGGTTTTCAGTGGAGCTTTGTGGTGGCACGCATGCATCGCGCACAGGCGACATAGGCCTGTTCAGGGTTACTTCCGAACAGGGCGTGGCCGCAGGTGTTCGCCGGATTGAGGCGGTAACAGGGACGGCTGCGGTCGTCCTGGTGGAATCACAACAGGATTTACTGGAACAGACAGCCGCTTTGATCAGGGCGGAACCGCAGACGCTGATGGATAAGGTCCAGGGCCTGCTTGAGCAAAACAAAAAGCTCGAAAAGACAGTGGCCGACCTGAACCGGAAACTGGCGACGGGCGGCGGTCAGGATGTGACAGCCTCTGCCGTTGATATGGGCGAATTCAAGCTGCTGGTATCGCAGCTTGATGGTGCTGATCCCAAGTCACTGCCGGACGCACTGGATCAGATCAAGAACAAGCTCGGGTCAGGTATTGTGATCCTGGGCACGGTTAGCGGCGGTAAGGTCGGCTTGATTGCGGGTGTTACCAAAGATCTGACCAGCCGGTTTAACGCCGGTGAACTGGTTAATCATGTTGCCTCGCAGGTAGGCGGTAAAGGCGGTGGCAGAGCCGACATGGCGCGAGCAGGTGGCAGTGAACCCGATGGGTTACCTGCGGCGTTGGAAAGTGTCGAAGAATTTGTTCGTGCACAAATGTCCTGATTCGATAATCGTGGCCTTTACTCAGACTGATCCTTTCTATTAAATGGCGCCCTTTTCAGGCAGGTAATAACCGGTTAACGGCGAATGTCTCTCTTTGTTCAAAAATTTGGTGGTACTTCCGTTGCGTCAGTCGAACGCATCGAAAATGTCGCGCGGCGCGTGATGCAGGCGAAGCATGCCGGGCATGATGTGGTCGTCGTTGTCTCGGCCATGGGCGATGAAACAGATCGTCTCGTTGGTCTCGCGGAAGAGGTCGGTTACAGTGGCATTGATGGCCGGCGGGAGATGGACGTGCTGCTCTCGACGGGTGAGCAGGTGACGATTTCCCTTTTGGCCATGATGCTGATGAAACATGGTTGCGCGGCTGAATCGGTCCTGGGTAGACAGGCGAGTATTCATACCGACGACAGCCACACAAAAGCCCGGATTCTTGATATCGACCCTGCGCCTTTGCGGGAAAAAATCTCAGCAGGCATTGTTCCGGTTGTCGCTGGTTTTCAAGGTGTTGATGGTGCCAGCAACATAACGACACTGGGTCGCGGTGGGTCCGACACAACCGCCGTGGCATTGGCGGCAGTGCTGGAAGCGGACGAATGTCAGATCTACACCGATGTCGAGGGCGTGTTCACTACTGACCCCAGAGTGGTAGAAGGCGCGCGCTGTCTCAAATCCATTACGTTTGAAGAAATGCTCGAACTGGCAAGTCAGGGTTCGAAAGTATTGCATTCCCGAGCTGTTGAATTTGCCAGCAAGTATCAGGTACCGCTCAGAGTGCTTTCTAGCTTCGACGATACGCCTGGCACATTGATCACGAAAGAGGATGAATCCATGGAGCAACCCATTATTTCAGGTATCGCGTTTACCCGGGATGAAGCCAAATTGACGATTCTTGGGGTCAAGGATGTCCCCGGCGTGGCATCTGCGATTCTTGGCCCGATCAGTGCGGCAAATATTGAAGTAGACATGATAGTCCAGAACGTCGCTGCGGACATGAGTACTGACTTCACTTTCACTGTTCAGCGGGAAGACTACGAACAGGCAAAGGAAATTCTGGAAAATATTGCGAAAACGATTGATGCCAGAGAAGTGTCAGGTGACAATAAAATTGCAAAGCTTTCCATGGTTGGTGTTGGTATGAGATCACACGCGGGCGTGGCGAGTAAGATGTTCGACGTCCTCGCGGAAGAGTCAATCAACATCCAGATGATTTCAACGTCTGAAATCAAGATCTCGGTGGTTATCGCAGAGAAATATCTGGAACTGGCGGCCAGAGCGCTGCATTCGGCATTTGGATTGGCCGAAGCACCTTAGATGTTTCTAGACGTTTTTGCCTGGCTATGAGCGCCAGAAGGCGTGCAGGCGGCACCAGTGTTGCGCGGGAGAAAGTGTAAATTAAAGGAGTAATTGCATGCTTATTTTGACCCGGCGAGTCGGTGAAACGTTGATGATCGGCAATGATATCTCAGTGACAGTGCTAGGCGTGAAGGGTAACCAGGTTCGCATCGGCGTGAATGCGCCTAAAGAAGTCTCGGTTCATCGAGAAGAGATATTTCAGCGCATCCAGTCAGAGGATGAAGATAACAGCTGATCATTTTGATTTGATCAGGTCTGTGCCGGTACGCGGCGTCAGGCGCCACATTCATAACATGTCCTACAGGAATTCATCACACGGTTACCTGTCTGAGTAACGCCAGATATCCCCGTTGAAATTCCACACCCTCGTAGAAACCCTTCTTCAACAGTAACTCATGTAACGCTCGTAGCCTGTAAATGGGCACGGCCGCATTCATATGGTGCTCCAGATGATAGTTAAGACCATGGGGTGCAACCAGCAGGCGTTCTAGCCAGTTGATGTAGATCGTCCTTGTATTGAGCCTGGCATCCACCGAAAAGTTATCGGGAACGGCAGCGTGCTCGGCGATCTGGCGAATACGTGTAATCAGCATGTGGCTTGTCATGAACACAATAACCCACAAAGCGTAGAGCCATGGCACCCCCAGCAGCGTCAACACTGTCAGCATCAGCAGATTGCAACCGGCGCTCCGTACCAGCGTTTCCCGGGCTGCTGGTCTTAGATCACCAAGCCTTAGTAGTGATCGACCGATCGACTTCAGGCGACGCCAGCCTAGTTGGCCCGTTAAATCTCGTTGCACTTTTCGTCTGAAACTCTGTGTGTCGACGGGGTAAGCCTCATAATTTTTTAGATCGGGATCCTCCTTCGTGCCACAGTCTTTGTGATGCATCAGATGACCTTTCATATAGGCTGCTTTGTCAGAAAACACCCAGTATCCAGACAGCCACTTGCCAACGAAGTCGTTGACCGCGTCGGAAGTGAAAAACGATTTGTGCCCGGTTTCATGAACAAGCACGCCGAATGCCATTTGGCGGCCGCCTAATAAGATGATGACGAACAGGCAGGTTAATGGATTAGGAAAAGCTGCAGCGAGCGCGAACAGGCCGATGACAATGCTCCAGTCGAACAGCACAATCGACGCTGCACGTAAGTCGCTTTTGCGCGTAACCCGAGATAACTCTTCATCGTTAAGTAGTTGTCGAATGTTGTTCGTCATTGTGGGTCCTATGCGTAGGTGGTTATTGGCGCAGGCATTGTTGTAGGTGATTCTGACCAGGCCAGCCGGCCTGCAGCATCGTAGTTGATCATGGTCTGCCACAACTGCTGGCGTTCATCGGGGTTCTGAATCTCTTCCGGCAGGTAGGGATCTTTTGCCAGAAGCTCCAGGGCCTCGCCACCCAGGTAGAAGCTTTGCTTCATTGCGGTCTTTTGGGGCAGGGTGGCAAGACGCGTCAGGCTGGACTCGAGCTTGTTACGCAGTCTTTTCAAACGTAGTTCCAGGTGTCGGAGCTCATACTGATCCATGAGTTGTCCGGCATCCCTGTTCGTCAGGCTGGCATCACTGACCACGACAACTGAGGCCTCAAGCCCTAACCCGGTCAGCCATTCGATCAGCTCGTCACCTTGCCTGCGCAGATTATCCGGGCGTGCCCACAAGCCTGGGTTAAGTGGTCTGAACCCTGTGATATTCATGATCCAGGTGTCTTTGTGCTGATATTTCGTTGCCTGTGCAAGCAGGTACCGACCCTGCCATGGGCGACGGCGTTGTTCACCCAGGCGCCATTCTTCGACGAATTCACTGATCGGGTCTGAAGCATTCGTCAGCCGATAATGTCCTCGACTGACACGCTCAATCAGACCCCGTGCCGCCAGTCGCGATAGTGTAACGCGCATCAGGTTTTCGTTGATCGAAAACAGGCTCGCTGTCGACATCAGGTTTTTAACGCTGGTGCCATTCCGTTCGTAAGTTCGCAACAGGTCCAGGACCAGTTTTGCAGGTTTCATATCTTGATGGGTGCGACGTGTTGGCTTAGCAGTCTATTATTACGAAATTTATAAATCCAGAAGTAAAACTGTAATATCGTAATCGCGTTGTATTGCATCAGATCGGCCTACAATAGAAGTCGAGGATGCCTTGGCTATCTTGTGTTGTCGCCACCGGTTTTATCGTTTTTCAGAGAGACACCTGATTACGGCCGGCTTTTTTTGCTCGATACAGCGCTTCATCGGCAGCTTTCAGAACATCTTCCGGCGTGCCTGGTATCGTGACCCGGTCTGCCACACCGATGGAGATGGTTACCGATACCTTTTTGCTGGCTGTTCTGAATGATCCTCGCTGCCGTTGTTTTTTTGCATTTTTTGCATTTTTTGCATCTAGGTCGTCCTGTCTGGGGTCTTCGCGGATCACCATTTCATAGTTTTGAATAGTTTTTCTGACCTCATCAAGATAATAGAATGCGTCTTCGCTGCGCAGTCTGGGGAACACAACAGAAAATTCCTCGCCGCCGTAGCGGTAAGCTTTGCCGCCACCGCTGACCTGGCGTATCTTGGCAGCAACCATCTGCAATACCTGGTCGCCCACATCGTGACCATGGGTATCGTTAAATTTCTTGAAATGGTCAACGTCCAACATGGCCAGTGCGTATCGGCTGCCTAGCGCGTGGAACTGCTCGTTCAGTGCTCGCCGGTGCGGTAACCCGGTAAGTTCATCCCGGTAGGCCATGTTGTAAGAATCGCGAATGAGACTGCCGATCAGGTAGACCGCGCCGGCCATGATGAACAGTTCCCAGGTGCGTTCTCCCGATAGACAGTAACCTGCAAGAAGACAGGCTAACGCAGTCGCCAGACCCTGGCTGATAGGCGACTCATCCAGACCGACAACGATGATGAAACTCACCGCGACGACAAGTAACAGCAACGTAATACTCTGCTGGAACGGACTGATGGCGAGGACATCGGCAAAGGTGCCGCCAATTGGGGCGAGCCAGTCTGGGTTCAGGGCACCCTGCGTATTGATCAGGTACAAAATAAACGCCAGCTCACCTGTGATCAGCGCGAGCCGAACAAAACCACGGAATGTCAGAGCGCCGCGTTCTCTCAGAAAGGCAATCAGCAGCAGGTTAACCGGCACAATACCTGCAACGATGAATTCTACCCATTGAGTGTCCGCGTGCTGCTCTTTGAACCATAAAGTGAATGCCAGCAGGCAGCAGGCAAGAAATATGCGCGAGCGGTTGTACGCCAGAGACAAGGTTGCCGCGACTGTCAGCGCAACCGTCGGCCCGATCAGCCAGAGGTTGGCAGGCGCCGGTGGCAGGTACTGCAGATTCAGGGCAAGTACCGTGGTGATCAGCAGAAATGTTGCGGCAACGATCAGATTGCCGATGCCTCGCTGAAAGGCGCTAATGTGGATGCCGCTCAATCATCTGCAAGGGTTAGTACGAAATGGCGGTGGCGAGTGTTTTCCAACGGCCGTTTTCCACAACTGAAAGTACCGACTCACTGACACCGCTGTGATCACCCGGGCCAAACTCAACGCGATAGCCAAATAAATCCTGGTAATCGTTGATACCCGTAACGGCTGCCAGGAAGTTCTCACGATTGAGATCGGCCCCGGCGTTGGTCAGGGCTGTCACAATCAGATCGCCTGCGCGGTAGCCTTCCATCGCAGGAATACCGGGTTCAACACCGAATCGCGCTTCGTATCGATCCCACCACGCCAGAACTTCTGCATCGAGGCCGTCTTCTCTGTAAAGTTTCGCCATATGCACGAAGGCATGATAACCCTCGCCTGAACCACTTTCCTGTTCCGCGATAACCTGACCATAGGCTGCGTTGTTGCCCACAAACGTCACATCAAAACTCATTTTTCTGGCGGCTTCGAGAACCAGAATGGTGTCACGATGGATCGTACCCATGAAGACAACATCGCAACCCGCATTGCGCAGCCTTATGATCGAGGCTGTGAACTCTGATTCCGTCGGTTTATGTGCGCTGACACCAACCAGTGATTGGCCCATCTCCTCGAGCTGATCTTCTGCACCCTCAAGAATTTCCTGACCATAGTCAGTGTCCTGGTAAATTACACAAGGTTTGGTTTTGCCGCCTTCTTCGATGAAATACTTTACACCGGCACGAATTTCGTCGTAGTAGATGCCTCGCTGCGCAAATTTCAGTTCATGGAAAGGTTCCACCATGCTGCGTGCGCCGGTGAGCGGAAACATATTGGGAATGCCTGCTCTGAGCTGTTGGGTCAGCACCGCATTGTTGGTCGGGGTGCCAAGGTTTAGCACCATGGCAAAGACCTTGTCCCGGTTAATCAGCTTATTGGCAGCCTGGATTGCCCTCGGGATTTGGTAGCTTGTGTCTTCGACAATAAAACGAATCTGGCGACCGTTGACGCCGCCGGCTTCATTGGCTTCCTCGAATCTCATTCGGGCCCCGTTGATCGAACCCACACCCCAGATTGCCACCGGTCCGGAAAGGTCAGTATGGGAGCCCAGAATGATTTCGTCATCGGTGATGCCCTGAACTGCGGGCATAGCTTTTGCTTCAGCAGCTGCTGATGGTTCGTTTGAATCTGAACCACCGCAACCGGTCAACAGAAGGACCATGGCTATCAGGATTGTACTAATACATTTCATCGATCATTCCCGCGTATTTTTCGTTAACAACTTTTCGTTTGAGTTTCATGGTCGGTGTCAGTTCATCGTCTTCAGGATCCAGTAGCTGGTCGATCAGGCTGAATTTCTTGATGGTTTCGACCCGGGCAAATTTCTGGTTGACGATTTCGATCTCCTGCCAGATGAGATCTTTAACGGCCTCAGTGTGACACAGGCTGGTGTAGTTAGTGAACGGCACATCGTTATCCTGGGCAAACTTGGTGACGTTTTCCTGATCAATCATAACAAGGCAGGTCAGGTAGGGTCGTTTGTCACCAATGACCACGGCGTCCGAGATAAAAGGGGAAAACTTCAGCTGGTTTTCGATTTCACTCGGTGTGATGTTTTTACCGCCCGCCGTGATAATGATGTCTTTGATGCGGTCGACAACGTAGACGAAACCATCGTCGTCAATGCGACCTACGTCACCGGTGTAGAGCCAGCCCTGTTTAAAGGTTTCCGCAGTTTTCTCGGGTTTGTTCCAGTATCCGCGAATCACACCGGGGCTCTTCAGTAGGATCTCGCCCTGATCCGAAAGCCTCACGTCGGCATCCGGTGCTTTGATGCCGACACTGCCGACTTTCATTTTGCCAGGGAGGTTCGCGGTAATCAGTCCGGCACATTCTGTTTGCCCATACACCTCATACATGGGTTTTCCCAGAGACCAGTACCAGTCGATCAGCTCCGGCGCGATTGGGGCTGCAGCGGTAGATAGCCAGCGGGCATTGTCGATGCCCAGGAACCGTCGAATATTTCTGAGCACGAGCAGTTCCGCGAGAAAAAAGCCGATGCGGGCGAGCGCGGGTGGCTGTGTGCCGGCCTTGCGAAATTTGGCGACATACGCGCCCAGGGCCGTTGCCTGCTGGTAAGCCCAGCGTCCGAGCGCTGTGCCTTCTTTGAGTTTGATGGACACCGTGCTGTATTGTTTTTCCCAGACTCTGGGTACGGCAAAGTGAATGCTGGGTGCTATCTCTTGCTGGTCTTCAAAGACGGTCTCGACGTCCTCTACCAGATTGATAATCGAATTCGCTTCGATTGTTGCGAAGGTGTAGAACATACGTCCGGCAACATGGGCCAGAGGCAAAAAGCCGATCTGCTCATCCTGTCCCTTAATTCCATAGATGCGCTGCAGCGTGATCATCATATACAGCATGTTGCGGTGGCTGATCATGGCGCCTTTGGGCCTGCCTGTGGTGCCAGAGGTATAGGTGAGCGTCAGTAAATCTTCGGCGCTGGCGCCGTCTATTCGGGTCTGCCAGGCGTCAGGGTTTGCCTTCTCGTAGGTGCGCCCCAGTTCCAACAGGGTTTCGAAGCTGATGCACATGTCATCATCGAAGTTGCGCAGTCCCTCCATGTCAAAGATGATAATTTTTTTGAGGGTTGGCGTATCAGCCCGGACCGTCAGAATCTTGTCGAGCTGCTCTTCATCCTCGGCAAAATAGAAACATGTGCCGCTGTCGTTAACCAGGTATTCAACCTGATTGGCCACATCCGTTGGGTACACGCCATTGGTAATGCCACCCGCGCAGACAATCCCCAGATCAGCAAACAACCATTCCTTGCATACCTCGGCAGCAATGGAGCAAACGTCGCCTCGTTCAAGACCTAAAGAGACCAACCCCAGTCCGGCATATTTGGCGAGTTCCCCGTATTGTGACCAGGTGTATTCGTTCCAGATACCAAAGTCTTTTTCTCTGATGACAACCCGTTCCGGATGATTGGTGACGCGCTGCCAGAAGAGCGTTGCAATATTGTCACAGTCATCAACGGTCACGAGCGGCGGCTCTGAGGCTGTATCAACAAAGTGTTTAGCGACCAAATGCTCAGCGTTCATCGCCAGGTCTTCCTCTGCTTCCATCGGCGCCGGCCGCGTACCCCCTCATCTTTGACGCCAAGATAGAATTCCTGGATATCTGCAGCATCTTTGAGACGCTCGCACGTGTCTTCCATGACGATTCGGCCCACCTCCATGACATAGCCATAGTGACCGATATCAAGCGCCATCCTGGCGTTCTGCTCGACCAGCAGAATGGTCATGTCTTGCTCTTCGTTAACTCGCTTAATGATGTCGGCGATTTCTGACACCAGGCGCGGCGACAGTCCCAGTGACGGTTCGTCTAACAGCATCATTGTGGGGCGAAGCATCAGGGCGCGACCGATTGCCAGCATCTGCTGCTGTCCACCTGAAAGATAAGCGGCCTGCTGCTTGGACTTGTCTTTTAAGATGGGGAAGTAGTCGTAAACCATTTCCAGGTCATCCTGAATGCCGGCATCCCGACGTGAATAAGCACCCATCTTTAGATTGTCTTCAACGGACAGAAACGCGAATACCTCTCTGCCTTCCGGCACATGACCAATACCGAGGCGAGCGGTCACATCCGGGTCTTTTCCCTGAATCTCCGCCCCATTGAATTGAATTCGGCCTTTCTGCGGTTCCATGGCGCCGCTGATGGTCTTCAGTACGGTCGTCTTGCCAGCGCCATTAGCGCCAAGCAGCACACTGATTTTGCCGGCTTCAGCGGCCATACTGACCCCCCGTATCGCCATAATTGGGCCGTAGTAGGTCTCGATATTGGTAAGTTCAAGAACTGCCATTTAATCCCCCAGGTACGCGCGAAGCACGTCCGGGTGCTGCTGAATTTCGCCGGGTGTGCCGATCGCCACAAGCTTACCGTCAGCCAGTGCCATCACACGGTCAGAGGTTTGAGAAACCAGGTTCATGTCGTGCTCAACCATGATGATGGTCGTGCCAAGTTCTTCATTGATGTCTTCTATCTGAAACGACAGGTCTTCGGTTTCCTCCGGATTAAGACCGGAGGATGGTTCATCCAGAAGCAGTAACTTCGGTTTTATGCAAAGAGCGCGGGCGACCTCGACCATTTTCCTGACGCCGTAGGGCAGGTTGGCGATGACCTGGTGTCGATAGTGCTGCAGATCCAGCAGGTCGATAACGTCTTCTACCGTGCGGCGGAATGATAACTCCTGGCGTCGAACGGCGGGCGTAAACAGGAACTCCTGCCAGAGGTGCGTTTTCCGATGTACCTGCATGCCAATCAATAGATTCCTCAACACCGTTTCCTGCTCGAACAGCTCGGTGTTTTGAAACGTTCTGGCGATACCCAGTTCTGCGATGCGATGTGTAGGGACGTGACTGATATCTGACTGCTCAAAAGTCACACGTCCTGAGTTCGCGTCGTACAGTCGACTGATGAGGTTAAACAGCGTGGTCTTGCCCGCGCCGTTTGGTCCGATGATGCTGAAAACCTCGCCGGCAGTCACGCTGAAACTGACGTCTTCAACAGCGTGGACACCGCCAAATGCCAGGGACAGGTTCTCAGCCGTTAGCAGGCTCATCGCAGTCGCTCCGTACGCAGATAGCTGCGTTGTTTCTTATGGGTCGCTTTGCGATACAACGGAAACTGTTCGAAGTAACTGCGGACCTTCAGCCATCGCCCGTAGATACCCAGAGGTTCATAGATCAGTACCAGTACCAGAATGATGCCGAAAATGCCTGGTTCCAATCCGGGTATCTGTGCTATCCCCGCAGGCAGAGAATCCCGCATTAACGCGATGGCCTGCGGCAGCAGACCAATGAAAATAGCACCGTAGATCACGCCGTGCAGGGAGCCAAGCCCACCGACAACGACCATAAGGAGTAATTGTATTGACGTCAGCAGGGTAAAACTGTCGGGCGCCAGATATCCGATCTTGTGTGCCAGCAGGCCACCTGCCAGTCCCGTAAAGCCGGCAGAGATGGCAAAGGCCAGCGTTTTTGTGGTGGCCAGATGAATGCCCATGCTTTGCGCCGAAATCTCTGAATCCCGAATGGCGGTCAATGCCCGGCCCGTCGGTGAGCGCAACAGATTGAGAGCCAGGAGCAAGCACAGCAGCAGTACGCCCAGGCATACAAAATAGAAACTGAATGCTGAATCCAGAGACAGGTTTCCGATAGCCGGGCGCTCCACGGCCATGCCTCGAAAACCACCTGTGACCGATTCCCAGTGCACCAGAACCTGCTCAACAATAATCGCGAATGCCAGGGTTGCAACCGCCAGATAGATGCCCGTCATGCGCAATGCCGGGATGCCGACCAGGGCGCCGATAAAAGCACTGAAGAAAGTCGCCGTGATCAGGGAAACCGGTAGTGGCCAGCCCTGCGCCAGCAGGTAAGCATGGGTATACGCCCCGATCGCCAGAAAACCCGCGTGACCGAGGCTAACAAGGCCGGTATAGCCGGTGAGTAGCATCAGTCCTATGCCGGCGATGGCATAGATGAAGACGAGGGATAGCTCCCCCAGATAAAAATCCGAAACAGCAAACGGCATGAGTAAGAGCGTCAGTGCCAGCAGCGCATACCAGAACATCTGGCCTTCGTGCTTGAACAGCTGGAAATCCTGCTTGTATTGCGTTTTCCGGATAAATCTCACGGCTCAGACCTTTTTCTGCTGCATGGTCGCAAAGATACCCTGAGGCCGGATCAGCAACATCACCAGCAGGATGATATAAGCGCTGACATCGGAAAATCCGGTTGGCAGGTAAAGGCCGGCGAACTGCTCGACGATGCCAATCAGCAGACCTCCAACAATTGCGCCCGGCAGACTGCCGAAACCGCCGACAATGGCCGCTGCGAATGCCTTAATACCGATGAAGCCCATCAGCGGATCAACCAGTGAAACCGGAGCCACCAGAATGCCGGCAACGGCAGAGATAACCGCTGAAATGGCCCAGACAACCGAATAAACCCGCTTCACAGGAATACCCACATAGAAGGCGGCCAATTGGTTCTGCGAGGCTGCCTGCATGGCGATGCCGAGGCGAGTAAACCGGAAAAACAGATAGAGCAATGTGCACAGGGTTGCTGTACCCAAAACGATCACGACGTTTTCGTAACCGATGATCAGACCACCAATATCGAAAACGCCGCCCGCATAGGGCGTGTCGATAGACCTTGGCTCACTACCCCAGAGTGCGCCTGCAACGGCTCGGAGAATAAAGCCGAGACCGATGGTGAGCATCAGTACCGAAAAGTGAGGCTCGCCGATCATGGGGCGGATCAGGATGCGTTCTGTCAGCGCACCGATAATGGCCATTGTGAAAATCGTCGCGGGCACCGCGATAAGAAAGTGCAGGTCAAGAATGTTGAGATAGGTGTAAGCAAAAAAAGCGCCCAGCATCATCAGATCGCCCTGGGCGAAGTTCACCATCTCTGTCGCCTTGTAGATCAGGACGAATCCGAGTGCGATCAATCCATAGACGCACCCCTGGGAGATGCCGCTGACCAGTAATTGTAGGATTTCCAATGAAGTGAACTCAGGTTGACTGCGTCGTGCAAACTATCACAGCTGCCTGCAAAACTTAACCGGAGACAGGTCTATTTCGATGCGCGTGAACAGCAGCGGTTACGGCGGCCATCTGCCGGGCGTTTGTTGTTTGTCTGGAAGGCTCCAATGCGGCAGGTGTTTCTGCTGTCGTCTTTGACACAAGCCAGGACATCAGGACGGTTGCCCCGACCAGCATGGTAAGGAAAACAAACACGGTGCCCATGCCATAAATGGCGAGGTTGAGGCCTTCTGCGACGATGTCTTGCATAATATGCTGTATAGTTTCGGGCGCTGTTAGTGTAGCTCAAGTCTTGTGATTAGTGCAGGCGATACGTTAGGGAATCAGGTTTTGAATCAACAACTTCTCGAAAAAGGTATATTCGAAGTACATTGTGCCGATAGCCTGGCGTTTATGAAATCGCTACCGGATGGATTTGTCGATTGCGTGATTACGGATCCGCCTTATCTGGGCTTCGGTTTCTCGAGAAACCCGATTGACTATGTGAACGCTTTTTTACCTTTTCTGGCTGAGATGCTGCGTGTCACCAAAGGTGAGACTAATGAAGTCAAGCGCGTTGCTCTCTCTCAACCCCCTGGTAAGATGGAGTTACTCCTTAAGAAATACCCTGCTATGAATTTCCTCAAGATCGCGGATGCGTTCGATGATGGACGCGGTCAGGCAGCTAACTTCCACATCAGAAATGCGCTAACACTCGATAACCTTGTGCCTGAATCCTGGGAGAACTTGCCTGAATCGACTCATGTTAACGCTAGAAACGTCAACAAGATGGCCGTGCTTGTGAAGGCCATGACTCACCCCGGAGAGCTGATACTGGACCCCTTCTGCGGTTCCGGTTCGACAGGTTTGGCGGCGGTGCTTTTGGGGCGAAATTTCATTGGGGTGGAACTCGAACAGGAAAGATATGACGATGCGAAGCAGAGGCTGGAGATGATTACGGGTCAAGGGTTCGAATAGGAATCGAATTTCTGGTTTGTTGCTCATAGGCATCCTTGACCGTCTTAACAAACGTCCGCTGTTTTTTGAGTGCGTTCTTCTTTACCTCTACAACTTCAAGACCTCTGTCACTACCAAAAAACATAATACCCAATTTATCCGGTCGCTTATCCTTCGACCCAGTTGCTGGTCAAATAGACACACTCGAACTTCGCACAGACCGACGGTCTTTCCTCATAGATGCCGCAACCTCTGGAGGAAAGGTGCCTGCAGCGCTGCTTGGCAGGTTTCTGTATTGCCTTGATTTCCAAAGCGGAACAACAGACCTGACATTTGCCGCATTGACGATCTTCTGAAAATTTTTCTTCGGTGGTCATGGCGAAAGAGTTTGATCGCTAGTTGGTATCTATTCAACTGCCAGTTCTCTTGCGTGGGAGCATGGCATATGTTTTTTGAATCAGTAATGCAACATGGACGGCATGGGCGGTGAACGGGGGACTGCTTGTTTTAAGCTGGTCTTACCAGTAGTTCATAGCCATTGTCGTTCCAATGCTTCACTTCCTTCACAAAGCTAGGTGAACCAATCCCAAATGTATGTCGATCACCAGTGAACCGTTTACCGACCCGAATGGGTTCCATGCAGAGGATGTTTCGCCGGCTCGATTCGGCATAGGAAGACAACCACTGCCGGGTTTTTCCTGGTACTCTGGGGCCAACTGTAATTGCAATAGTCACTGGGATATCGGAAGAAGGTCGCTTCCAAACGAAGTTTGCCTTCAGGATGACTTTTGAGTTTTTTGGGGTTAACCAGTTCGGCAGGTCGGGATCGGTAAGCCAGTGACACTTGAAGACCCTGCAGGGGTGCACGGGGCGTGAATCGTAAATCCCACAACCTTTTGGCCCAACGTGTTTGCAGGGATTTCCCGGGACCAGATTCTGGCCATCAACGTCTGCTTTCAGCCAGCCATCACAGCATGCGGTGCAATCGCCGCATTCTCTATCCGTTGTAATTTTGGCCATAGGCTAAGTGTTTGTGAGCAAGAAATTCATCGAATGTGTCGTATCCCGTGGGGTCGTGCAGAGAATAGCAGAAATGACTGACGTTATAGATTGAACAGGGGGCGGGGTGCTGTGGCGCGTGCTATCGCGAGTTTTCAGATAAGCGCCAGAGCAGCGCCCGGTGTAGTACCCGACACATAGCTTACAGATTTTACCGGGCACATGGTTTACATATTTAGGTATTTGGGAGCTCCCAGATGCCTTGGAAAGAGTGTAAACCTATGGATGAACGTCTCAGATTTATCGCTCGTCTGCTCGATGGCGAGAAAATGACCACTGTATGTAAAGATTTTGGTATCTCAAGAGTAACCGGATACAAGATCTTTAACCGTTACAAAGAATGTGGGCTCGATGGTCTCAAGGATCGGAGCCGTCGACCCTATCGTCATGCTAATCAATTGCCCTTCCAGATTGAGCGAACAATCCTGAAAGTTAAACGTGATCATCCTAGTTGGGGTGCACGTAAGATCCGCGATAAGTTGATCAAGGAATATCCTATGATCACACCCCCTGCCAAAAGCACAGTTCATGCAGTTCTGGATCGACACAACCTGGTTAACCGTCGCAAACGACGCAGGCACGGAAAGGCCCAGGGGACGCCGCTCAGCAACGTCCAAACACCCAATGGACTTTGGTGCGCTGACTACAAGGGAGAGTTCCTGCTAGGCAACAAACAGTATTGCTATCCACTGACGATCACTGACTATAGCTCGCGTTATCTTCTGACATGCGAAGGACTCTCTTCCACCAGGTCAGACTTTGCATTCTCGGTGTTTGAACGAGCATTCAAGGAGTACGGTGTTCCTGCGGCCATACGCACCGATAATGGTATCCCTTTTGCTTCGCCTAACGCGTTTTATGGCATGAGCCGGTTGTCTGTTTGGTGGTTAAGGCTAGGTATCAGGATTGAACGTATCAAACCGGGCCACCCAGAACAAAATGGACGTCATGAACGGATGCACCTGACGCTGAAGAAGGAAGCGACTAAGCCTGCTTCACCGAACTTTTTGCAACAGCAAGAACGGTTCGATCGATTTGTCGGGGTTTACAACAACGAACGTCCCCACCAGGCACTCGGAGGCAAGTACCCGGCCGAAGTATATACACCATCGAGCCGTGCCTATCGCCCGCCAGATGAACCAGAATACCCATTCCATGATCGGACTGTTCGTGTGACCAAATGTGGACGAATCTGCATCGGAAAGCGAAAAATCAACCTGAGCAAGTCCTTTGCATGCCAATTAGTGGGTATTAGAGAGGTTGCGGACAAAATCTGGCTTGTCAGCTTTATGGACTATGATTTAGGATTTTTTGATCAGGATGAATGTCGTGTAGAACCGACAACGAATCCATTTATATCGGAGAAACTGTAAACCATGTCTCCGGTACAAACTGTAAAGTAAGTGCCAGGGCAGCACCCGGTTAATGATGGCGGAGAGGGAGGGATTCGAACCCTCGATGGGCTCTTAACCCATACTCCCTTAGCAGGGGAGCGCCTTCGACCACTCGGCCACCTCTCCACGCGATGAAACTAAACTTTGCCTGAGCGACATCGCGACGCGCTCGATTGACGCTCTTAAAAACGACAGGCGTTCTGCCACTGGAAAGTTAGCAGAGTAGGACCTGACGAAAAAATGGCGCGCTGGGAGGGAGTCGAACCCCCGACCTTCTGGTTCGTAGCCAGATGCTCTATCCAGCTGAGCTACCAGCGCGCGGCGAGGGCAGGATTATAGAGACATAAATTCCAGATCGCTAGCCGTTCGGTGACCGGATTTATTGTCTTTTCGCGAGCCCGGTGGCCGTGTCTGCTGAGAATGACCGGAGATGCCCGCTTTTTCTATGTATCCTGCACGCTATACTGTTATGGCTCCCCGCAGCGTGTCATTGATCGATCGGGAAGTTGTGAGAGACAACAGGAACAGTGAACCAACATTAACAAGGCAATAAAGCTATGAGCGAAACCAAACCCCTGGGGATTACCGATGTTGTCCTGCGCGACGCGCACCAATCGCTTTTCGCCACTCGTATGCGTCTCGATGACATGCTGCCGATCGCTGAAAAGCTTGATCAGGTCGGCTTCTGGTCGCTGGAAAGCTGGGGCGGTGCCACCTTTGATGCCTGCATTCGCTTTCTGGGTGAAGATCCCTGGGAGCGCATTCGAGAACTGAAAAAGGCGATGCCGAACACGCCGCAGCAGATGTTGTTTCGCGGTCAGAATATTCTGGGCTATCGACACTATGCGGATGACATTGTCGATAAGTTTGTAGAACGCGCGGCCGTTAATGGCGTCGACGTATTTCGAGTCTTTGATGCCATGAATGACCCGCGTAATCTTGAGCGCGCAATAGCAGCGGTTCGCAAGCAGGGTAAGCACGCGCAGGGCACGCTGGCGTACACGCTTAGTCCTGTTCATGACATTGATACCTGGATCAACATGGGCAAGCGCCTTGATGATATGGGCGTCGACTCTATCGCCATCAAGGATATGGCGGGGCTGCTTTCTCCCTATGTCGCTTACGAACTGGTCAGTAAGCTTAAAGAGACGGTCTCGGTTCCCATTCACATGCAGTGTCATGCCACGACGGGGCTTTCCACGGCAACCTATTTGAAGTCCATTGAGGCCGGCATCGACAACGTTGATACCGCCATTTCCTCCATGAGTATGACGTACGGTCATTCTTCAACGGAAGCCGTGGTCTCTATCCTGCAGGGTACGGAGCGAGATACCGGTCTGGACCTTGCTTTGCTCGAAGAGATCGCCGGGTACTTCCGCGAAGTCAGGAAAAAGTATGCGAAGTTTGAAGGCTCACTGCGCGGCACAGATTCCAGAATTCTGGTAGCACAGGTCCCCGGTGGCATGTTAACGAACCTTGAAAACCAGCTCCGAGAACAAAATGCAACGGATAGACTTGACGAGGTACTGGAGGAGATTCCAAGGGTACGTGAGGATCTTGGGTTTATTCCCCTGGTGACCCCGACGTCACAGATTGTCGGCACTCAATCGGTGATCAATGTGCTTTTGGGCGAGCGCTATAAAAACATCGCGAAAGAAACCGAAGGTGTCTTGAAGGGTGAGTATGGCGCGACGCCTGCACCGGTTAACGCCGAGTTGCAGGCGCGTGTGTTGAACGGGGCGGAGGCCATGACCTGTCGTCCGGCAGACAAACTGTCTCCTGAGTTCGACAAACAGAAAGCAGAGCTTCAAGCCAAAGCGTCAGATGAAGGGCTTGAGTTTGGCGAAAACCTGGACGATGACGTGCTGACCTATGCGTTGTTTCCTCAGGTCGCGCTCAAGTTTCTCGCTAATCGAACCAATCCATCAGCCTTCGAACCGCATCCGGATCAGGCGCCCGTAGAGACGGCAGCGTCGGAATCTCAACAAAGCAGCCAGCAATCTGGCGGCGATCCAGCGGTTTATACTGTTGATGTTGGGGGTGAACGTTTTGTTGTCAGGGTCGCGGAAGGCGGCGATGTTGAAATGCTTGATACCCCGGTGCCGTCATCACCAGCGCCATCGGCAGCGTCGGTTCCAACCGGCAGTGGCGAGCAGATTAAGGCGCCGCTTGGCGGTAATGTTTTTAAGTTGATCGCTGCGCCGGGTGATAACGTGGCTTCCGGCGATGTGGTGCTGGTGCTGGAAGCGATGAAAATGGAAACAGAAATCAGGGCAGCAACCGGCGGCAGGGTTGCAGAGGTGCTTGTCCAGGAAGGTGATGCTGTCGATGCGGGGCAGCCGCTGGTTATCCTGGCCTAGACCATGGAACAACTACTAGAACTTTGGCACGGCACGGGCATCTACCAGCTCAAATTTGATCAGTTCGCCATGATCCTGATTGGCCTTGGGCTGCTATACCTGGCTATCGCAAAACGGTTTGAACCGTTGCTGCTGGTACCCATTGGTTTTGGCGGCATCCTCGCCAACATTCCAGGCGTCGATATTGCTGTGGGTGATGGCGTGCTGCATCAATTTTATGCCATGGGCATAGAAACCGGTGTTTTTCCGCTCGTGATTTTTATGGGGGTTGGCGCCATGACCGATTTTGGTCCGCTCCTCGCCAACCCTAAAACACTTTTTCTTGGTGCGGCAGCCCAGTTCGGTATCTTCGCGACCCTGATCGGAGCGCTGGTGCTGACTTCTGCGGGTATCTTTGATTTTTCCGTTGCTGAGGCCGCGGCGATTGGCATCATCGGCGGTGCGGATGGACCCACGGCAATTTACGTGGCGGGCCAGTTGGCGCCCCACTTATTGGGGGCGATTGCTGTATCCGCCTACTCCTACATGGCACTGGTACCCATTATTCAGCCGCCTATTATGCGACTGCTGACCACGGAAGCTGAACGCAAGATAGAAATGACGCAACTGCGGGTTGTCTCTCAGCGTGAAAAGATTTTCTTTCCTCTGATGCTCCTCGTGCTGGTTGCGCTGATGGTGCCGAGCGCCGCACCGCTGCTTGGCATGTTTTGTTTCGGTAATCTGATGCGCGAGTGTGGGGTGGTCGAGCGATTGAGTTCAGCGACACAGAATGCGTTGATTAACATCACGACAATTTTCCTTGGTCTTGCGGTGGGCTCCAAACTGCAGGCCGAGCAGTTTCTGGTTTCAGAAACGATCGGCATCCTGTTGTTAGGGATGGTGGCGTTTTCGATTGGCACGGCAACGGGCGTCATTATGGCAAAGCTGATGAATCTGATATCAACGGTGAAGATTAATCCGTTGATTGGCGCTGCAGGCGTCTCAGCTGTGCCGATGGCAGCGCGGGTTGCCAACAAGGTTGGGCTGGAGTCGAACCCGCACAATTTCCTGTTGATGCACGCCATGGGGCCGAACGTGGCGGGTGTCATTGGCTCAGCGGTGGCAGCCGGTATCCTGATTCAGTTTGCCTCTTGAATTCGGGGTAACTGATCTTCAGGCAACCTGCAGGTCACCCAGGTGTCATCGAGCGGCGAATTGAAGCTGAGTGAAACTGAGGCCAGCTGTAACCCTCGCTTGTCGTCCGAGCCATACTGACGATCCCCGATAACGGGATGTCCCGCTGCAGCAAGATGCCGCCGGATCTGATGTTTCCTGCCGGTTTCGATGGTGATCTCAAGCGAGGTCAGATCGTTAGCGATCTCCAGCGGTGCAATGTGGGTAACGGCGTCCTTGCTGTCGATTGCGCCGTTGAGTGTCATGGGCTTTTCGACGATCCCATGTACGATACCGCGATAAATTTTTCGGGTTTTTCTGGATTGAAACTGTTCCGACAGATTGGCGGCAGCTTCCTTGCTGTGGGCGAGCAGCATGACGCCCCAGACAAACCGGTCCAGTCTGTGAACCAGAAAAGTCGGTCGATCCAGTTGCTTTTCTATGACCCGGTTAATCGCGCAGTGATCACCGTATCTTGACCCACCTGACATCAGCCCGGCAGGCTTGCACCAGACACTGTATATCCCGGCATCGGCAATCAACATTGGATTTGTCGGTACTTGCTGCAATACATCTTCTGAAAAGTAGAGGCTGAGCTTGTTGCCGGGTGTCACGGTGGCTTTGGCTCTTCTGACACGTCGCGGGCGACCATTGGTATTTAACCAAACGGCACCCTTATTCATGGCTTCTTTGATACGACCCTTTGATAAGCCGCTCTTGACCGAGAGCAGATCGACAATTCGCTGCGGCTCAATAACCGATAATTCTTCCAGCTCAATATCCATTCGGTGAAGCGCTACCAGGTATCAATGAAAGGCTTTTTCTTGCCGGTCCGTGGACCAGGCTTGGGTGCGGATTTCAGACCAGCCATTATCCACTGTCGTGTTTCCATCGGATCAATGACTTCATCAATCTCAAAAGCGGTCGCGAAATTGACAGCTTTACCCCGCTCGTACATCTGGGCAACCCGCTTTTCGTACTCTTCCAGTCGCGCCTGGGGGTCCTCGATAGCTTCCAGCTCTTTTCGATAGCCAAGCTTCACGGCACCTTCAAGCCCCATGCCGCCGAACTCGCCGGTGGGCCAGCTGACAGTGAATGTAGATGCCTTAAACCCGCCGCCGGTCATGACCTGTGCGCCGAGACCGTAGCCCTTGCGAACCACAATCGACATGAGTGGCACCGTGATGCTGGTGCTGATCACAAAGAGCCGGGCTGCGTGACGTACCAATGCTGTTTTCTCGATTTCCGGGCCCACCATGATGCCAGGGCAGTCGACCAGCGACACAATCGGTATATCAAAGGCGTCGCAAAGCTGAACGAAGCGCGCGGCTTTATCGGCCGCGTCGGAATCGATGGCGCCGGACAAGTGGGTTGGGTCGTTGGCGAAAATACCGACGGGTCTGCCCTCGATGCGGGCAAACACGGTAATGATGCCGATACCAAATGCTCGCCGCAGTTCAACCACAGAGTCATCGTCAGCCAGCGTTGCGATAATCTCCCGCATATCGTAAACACGGAGTCTGTTTTCCGGTACTGAAAACCGGAGTTCGCGCTGGTCCTGGCAGGTCCAGTTATCGGTGGGACCCTGGAAGTAAGACAGGAGCTTCTTGGCAACGCTGACGGCTTCAGCTTCATCCTTGACCGCAACATCAACTACCCCGTTAGGTACCTGGACGCTCATTGGACCAACTTCTTCAGGTTTAAAGATGCCGAGACCGCCTCCTTCAATCATCGCGGGTCCGCCGATGCCGATGTTTGAATCTTCGGTGGCGATTACAATGTCACTGGTTCCGAGCAGTACCGCATTACCTGCGAAGCATCGCCCCGTTGTGATCCCGATGCGAGGCACCAGACCACTTAAGGCCCCGTATAACTGGAATGCCAGGCAATCAAGACCGGCAATGCCAGCGCCGTCTGTATCTCCCGGTCGCCCACCACCCCCTTCAGCGATCAGTATGATCGGTAGCTGCAGCTGTTCCGCCAGTTCAAACATCCGGTCTTTTTTGCGGTGATTCTGCAGCCCCTGAGTGCCCGCAAGCACCATGTAGTCATAGGACATGACAATACATTGCGTATCCTGATCGGGAAACAACGACTGATTAACACTGCCAATACCGGTGACCATACCGTCGCCCGGGGTGTTCTCCATCAGGTCTTGAACGGTTCTCCGCCTGCGTTGTGCTGCGATCGTCAGGGATCCATATTCCACGAAGCTGCCTGGGTCGCAGATGTCCTCGATGTTTTCACGAACCGTTCTGTGACCGGTCTTACGTCTTCTTGCGACAGCGTCAGGACGGTTTTCGTCGAGTTTGTAACCCTGCCTGGCCAGTGCTTCCTGCAGATCCGGTCGAATCGTGTCGAGGTCAGTAACCTTTTGGGTTTCCTGAACACCTGCATCGACTTGCCGTTCAGCAATGAATAGTACCGGGTGACCTTCGACAATGGCGTCGCCGACTTCCACAGTGACCATCGCCACCGCGCCCGCCACGGGTGCCTGAAGGACGTGCTCCATCTTCATGGCATCCATGACTATCAACTCCTGACCCGCAAACACGAGATCGCCTTCGGTAATCGTTAGCTCAATGATGGTGCCTTGCAGTGGTGCGGCGAGAGCGACGGTATCGGCGGGACCTTCTATCTCGGTTGATAGCCTTTGTACCGGTTCGTTGTCGATTGTGCCGCTACCCTTGCCAAGCGCAAGCACCGCCAGAGGGTCTTTCGAGTTTAACTGGGTGCCGGCGAGTCCGGCTCTGGTCTGCTCATCGGATACTGGATCCGCAAGGCTGGCGAGTTCGCTCAGATGCTGGTCAACATAACGTGTTGTTATCTCCCCGCGGGTAAACGCTTCAGTTTCGATCAGCGCCCTGAGGAACGGCAGGTTGACGTCAAATCCTTTGATAAGACATGCCTTGAGTGCCTGCGCTGTTTTTCGCACGCAGGCGGCAAAGTCCTGTTGTCTTGAATAGACAATCACTTTAGCGAGCAAAGAATCGTAACGGCTCGAAGTCTGGTAACCGCTGTACCCAAAAGTATCGACTCGGATACCGGGACCCGAGGGCATTTCAAACAGATTGATCGTGCCGCCGGTAGGTTTGAACAAACCGTTGCCGCCAGGGGTCTCCATATTGATCCGACATTGAATAGCGAAACCGCGCAGGGCAGGGGCGCAATCAAGTCCCAGGGATTTCAGGTCTGCACCCTCGGCAATCTTTAGCTGCAGATCGACAAGATCAAGGCCGGTCACCGCTTCGGTGACGGTGTGTTCTACCTGTAATCTCGCGTTTGCTTCAATAAAATAAAATGTTTCCGGCTGCGCGGCATTAACAAGAAATTCGAATGTCCCGAGCCCGCGGTAATTGGCGGACTTCGCCATTGCGATAGACGCATCATAGAGTGCCTGGCGTGTCTCTTCGGGCAGATTTGGACTTGGCGCAATCTCGATGATTTTCTGGTTTTGTCTCTGTGTGCTGCAGTCGCGTTCACCGAGGTGAATGACGTTGCCGGTTCCGTCGCCGAGAATCTGGACTTCGATATGTCTGGCATCTGAGAGGTATGCTTCGACATACAGCCGGTTGTCGCCGAAAGCCAGTTCAGCCTCGGAGCGGCAACGCTCATAGTGGTTGCTGAGCTCATTAACATCTTCGACGATACGCATGCCTCGGCCGCCCCCACCGGAGATGGCCTTGATAACGATACCCTGGTCCTCGCGGTTCTCCCAGAAGCGTTGAATTTCAGCCAGAGAAGTGTCTTCATTTGTACCCGGCACGAGCGGCACGCCCAGTTCGGCTGCGAGTCCTCTTGCTCCTGCTTTGTTTCCGAATATGGCCAGTTGCTGTGGCGTCGGCCCGACGAAGGTCAGGCCAGCGGTTTCAACGGCTTTGGCGAAGTCCGGATTCTCGCTGAGAAACCCGTAGCCCGGGTGAATCGCATCCGCCTGACTGCTTTTTGCCGCCCGGATAATTTCCTCGATGTTGAGATAAGCTGCAGCACCGGCACCTGAAAGGCAGACACTTTCGTCGGCGCTGGTCACGTGTCGGGAGGCAGCATCATCTTCGGGATAAACGGCGACGATGGTGTATCCAAGGACGCGCGCAGTGGTCGCGATTCTTACGGCGATTTCACCGCGGTTGGCAATCAGCAGCTTTCGAACAGGCATAAGAACGTCTCAGATCAGCAGAGACACGAATCTACTGTAATGAGGTTTCACTGTCATCCGGCGGCAGGTTTAGTTTTCGGTTGCGTCCAGGGTCAGCCGGGTGATGACCGATGGCAGTCGCGTATCGTCGAAGACGTTAAACGCCGGCGTGAATGCTTCCGGCTGGTCCAGACTACCCAGGGTTATATCAATAATTTCCGGGTGGGTCTTGTTGATGCAGGCGACCGGTGTGCCACACTGGTTACAAAAATAGCGTGTGCCGTCTTCAGACGAAGCGAGTTCTGTGGGCTCGCCCTTGGTGTACTGGAAATCATTGATGGGTATTACCAGCCAGGTCACGTAGGGTGCGCCGCTGGTTCGCCGGCACATGGTGCAGTGACAATCTGCAACCGGCAGTTCTTCGCCCGTAAATTCGAATCTCAGATTGCCGCAAAAGCAACCGCCTGTGTATTTCATAGCGTACCTCTAACTACCTTTCTTATGGCTTGTCTTATGGCTTGCCTTATGGCTTGCATCGCCCCAGTCACCCTCGGAGCCGGGATGCTGAAATTCAAGGACGTTTCTATAAACCGTGGATGCATAAACAGTCTATCATGAGCAAAGGTTAACGAGCCGGAGCTCAATGATGGCAATTGCATACCTCAATGGCGAATGGCTGGCGCCAGAGGACGCGAATATTTCAGTATTCGATCGTGGTTTTATGTTCGGCGACGGGATCTATGAAGTGATGGCGGTATACGACGGCCAGGTCTTTGCGCTGGAGGAACACCTGGCAAGACTGGCCCGAAGCCAGTCAGAGATTCGGCTCGCCTCACCGCATTCCGATGATGAATGGCGTGCCCTGATACTTGAGGCGGTGGCGCGCGGTCAGGAGAATCCTGCTTATCTTTATTTGCAGGTGACGCGTGGCGTTGCTTCACCCCGATCACATGTTTATCCAGAAAATGTCGAGCCGACCGTGCTGATGACGGTTATGCATGCACCGGTACTGGAGCGACAGCAAATCAAACCACAACGGGTCGTGACCAAGTCAGATTTTCGCTGGGGGCGGGGGGATATTAAAGTGATCAGCCTGATCGCCAACGGCCTTTTGAAAAATGAGGCGGTGGCGGAAGGTTACGATGATGCGATTCTGATTCGGGACGGCGAGGTCACTGAGGCGACCGCCGCAAATGTTTTTATTGTCTCAGGTGGCGTGATCAAGACACCACCAAAAAGTTGTTATCTCCTGCATGGCATTACTCGCGATTATCTGCTCAGTCTGGCCGAGCAGGCAGGGTTGAAAACCGAGGAGTGTCCAATCACCGAAGCCGAATTACTGAATGCGGACGAGGTCTGGGTTAGTTCGACGGGGCAGGAAGTCTGGCCGGTGAGTGAGGTAAATGATCGAAAGATCGGTAACGGGGCACCCGGTGTCCTCTGGCGAGCGGTTGATGATCTGTTTCAGGCAGAGAAGCGTCGTATCGGATGAGTATATTGATCGCTTTTATTGATCATTCCGAAAGAAAAGATTCATTGGACGCAATCTTTGCATGGGCCTAACCTTCCGGTCCTACCAGTCGTAATGAGTAAACCAAGGAGACACGAATGTCACTGAAAGACTCCAAAACAGAACAGAACCTGAAAGATGCGTTTGCGGGCGAATCCCAGGCGAACAGACGATACCTTTACTTCGCTGCAAAGGCCGATGTTGAGGGTTACAACGACGTCGCCAGCGTCTTTCGATCCACGGCAGAAGGCGAAACTGGCCATGCTCACGGACACCTGGAGTATCTGGAAGAGGTCGGAGATCCCGCAACAGGGCTGCCTATCGGCAACACAGGTGATAACCTGAAGGCGTCGATTGCTGGCGAAACACATGAATACACGGATATGTACCCGGGTATGGCGGCAACGGCAAGAGACGAAGGCTTCGATGAAATCTCTGACTGGTTTGAAACGCTTGCGAAAGCCGAACGTAGTCACGCAAACCGATTTCAGAAAGCCCTTGATAATCTGGACGGCTAATTAGGAAAAGACCATGAGCGAACGGCGTGAGGGAAGTCTCGAAGCACCAACGAGGCACCCGATTGAATGGAAAACGGAACAGTATTGGGACAAGGACGACTTGTTCGAGGAACTTGAGCGAGTCTACGACATCTGCCATGGCTGCAGACGGTGCGTCAGCCTTTGCGACTCGTTTCCCACGCTGTTCGATCTGGTTGATGAAAGCGACACCCTGGAAGTAGATGGCGTCGCCAAAGACGATTTTTATGACGTGGTCGATCAGTGTTATCTGTGTGACCTCTGCTACATGACGAAGTGCCCTTATGTGCCACCTCATGAGTGGAACGTTGATTTTCCCCATCTGATGTTGCGCGCCAAGGCACAGCGCTACAAGAATGAGGGTGCATCATTCCGCGACAATGTGCTGACCAGTACCGATACCGTCGGGAAATTGGCCACTATTCCGGTGGTCGATGTCACCGTGAATGCACTGAACAACAACAGTCTGTTCAGGAACGCTCTGGAAACCACGCTAGGCGTACACAAGGAAGCACCGGTCCCCAGCTATCACTCGAAGACCCTGCGGAAACGGTTTCCGGCATCGTCGCTTGAACCCAAGCAGGTGGGTGAGACGACGGGCAAGGTTGCTTTTTATGCGACCTGTTACGGCAATTACAATACGCCGCATCTGGGCGAGGACTTTGCCTCGGTTTATCGTCACAACGGTATTCATATCGAGCTTGTGCCGAAAGAAGCCTGTTGCGGTATGCCGAAGCTGGAACTGGGTGACCTGGATGCGGTTAATGATCTGAAAGAGAAGAACATTCCGGTCCTTGCCAAACTGGTGGATGAGGGTTTTGACCTGATTGCGCCGATTCCGTCCTGCGTGCTGATGTATAAGCAGGAACTGCCGCTGATGTATCCGGATGATGAAGACGTGTTGAAAGTGCAGAAGGCGTTTTACGATCCGTTTGAGTATCTGTTCCTGCGCCACAAAGAAGGCGAGTTCAACACAGACTTTCAGGTGGCGCTGGGTGACATCAGTTATCAGGTGGCCTGTCACTTGCGCGTCCAGAATATCGGCATCAAGACGCGAGACATTCTGAACCTGGTGCCTGACACCGAGGTCAACGCCATCGAGCGTTGTTCCGGTCACGACGGTACTTACGCGGTGAAGAAAGAAACACGCGAGAAATCGCTGAAGATCGCAAGACCGGTGGTTCGACAGGTGGAGCAAAAAGAACCCGCCCACTTTGCATCCGACTGCCCGATGGCAGCAACCCACATCGCAAATTTGACAGACAAGGTGGATCAGGCTGAGCATCCAATGAGCCTGCTCCGAAAAGCTTACGGAATATAAAATGGGAATGGCAGGAAACATGCTGGAAAGAAAGGACCTTTGGAGTCTGGAAGAGTACTCGAGCAAACGTGATGCGTTTCGCACGGAGGTGCTTGCACACAAACAAAACCGACGGGTCATGCTGGGCACACACATGCTTCTGGTGTTTGAGGACGCCCTGACGATCAGATACCAGATACAGGAGATGCTGCGGATCGAAAAGGTATTTGAAGCCGAAGGGATTCAGGAAGAGTTGGACGCTTACAATCCCTTGATTCCGGACGGTGAAAACTGGAAATGCAGCATGCTGATCCAGTACCCGGATGTCGAGGAGCGCAGGCAAAAGCTCGCGTTGCTCAAGGATGTTGAGAACAGGATCTGGGCGAAGGTCGGTGAGGGCGAAGCCTTTTTTGCGATTGCCGACGAAGATCTGGAGCGAGCGAATGATGAGAAAACCTCGGCCGTGCATTTCTTGCGATTTCAATTGAGTGCCGAGGCGGTCGCCGATGTTAAGGCAGGCGCGGCCATTACCTTTGGCGTTGATCATGACAATTACGAGGTCGACGACCTCGTCGTTTCTGAAGGCGTTAGGGCATCTCTCGCCGCGGATTTTGCTTAACGACGTTTTAGAGGGGTTTGACGGGCAGAGCTATGCTTGCGTGAAGGAGGCTTTCAGCGTTGCCGCGTTTAAGGGACCGTGACGCATGAACGCAGCGATGACGTCCGCGGTACCTGCCGTTTCGTGAAGCGCAATCTCATGCGCCGCTCTCGAAAAGACATGTAACGCCGCATCGGGCAGACGATAGAAGTCCTCGATGTTTGTTTTGAGTAGTGGGTCAACGCCGCCGGCAATCACCAGGGTGGGTGTAGTGATGCCAGCAAGCTGCTCGCGATAGTTCATGGACTGCATTGAAGCCATCGAATCGATCAGGTGCCCTTCGGAAACGGTCTCCATCAGGTGTTTTGCCCTTAAAGAGAACCAGTCCTCGGTCTGAACGTCCGGCCTGAACAACCCGGCGCGCTGCTCTCGCAGGAAGAAGTCGAGATCACCTGCTGCCCGGGCGGCCAGGCGATCATGGACGTTCTGCCTGAAGCTGTCGCCTACCAAACCTTTCGCGCCGACTGAGCCAACCAGAATCAGCCGTTCAAGCACGTCGGGGAAGTTGATGGCGAGGGCCATACCAACACCGCCTCCCATGCTGTGTCCAGCAAAGGTAAAACGTGCGTGGCCAAGTTCCCGCATCAGGGCGATCGCGTCTTCGGCGTATTGATTGAGGTTGTAACCGTCTTGCGTATGTTCGCTTTCGCCGCAGCCCCGGCACTCAACCACCGTGACCTGGTACTCGTTCTTCAGTCGTTCAGCAACCGGCAACCAGTTATCGCGAGCGGCGGTATAGCCGTGGTGCAGCAGAATGGGTTCTCCTTCACCCAAGGTTTGGTACCAGAGCCTGGCGTTGTTAACAGTCGCGAATGGCATCAGGGATGCTTGCTTAAGCCAAGTCGCTGTTGCTGGTAGTCACCAGACACAGCAGCGCACCAGTCTTGATGGGTTAGATACCATGCCACAGTCTTTTCGATGCCTGATTCGAAAGTCTCTCTTGGCGTCCAGCCGAGTTCACGCTCGATTTTGCTGCAGTCAATGGCATAGCGGAAGTCGTGCCCGGGTCTGTCGGTTACGTGTGTGATCAAGCTGTGATAGTTGAAACCGTCAGCAGATGGGCGCAGCGCTGCTACGAGGTCGCAGATAGTTTCGACGACGTCCAGATTGGTTTTCTCGTTCTTTCCACCAATATTGTAGGTTTCTCCCGGCTGCCCTTCAGTCGCCACCAGATAGAGGGCGCGGGCGTGGTCATCAACATGCAGCCAGTCACGAACGTTGCTGCCATCGCCATAGACCGGTAGCGGCTTCTTCTCGAAAGCATTCATTATCATTAATGGAATCAGTTTTTCCGGGAACTGATAGTGCCCATAATTGTTGGAACAGTTCGTGATAACCACCGGCAACTGAAACGTTTCGCCCCAGGCTCTGACCAGATGATCGGACGATGCCTTGCTGGCGGAGTAGGGGGACCTTGGATCGTAAGGTGTCGCTTCGGTAAAGAAGCCGGCATCGCCGAGTGAGCCAAACACCTCATCCGTTGAGACGTGGTGGAAGATAAAATGCTCGGGGGCACCATTTTCGAGGTAGTGCCTGGCGGCGTTCAGCAGATTGAACGTGCCAACGATATTGGTTTGAATAAAATCGCCGGGTGCATCGACAGACCTGTCCACATGGGACTCTGCCGCCAGATGAATGATCTTGTCGGGTTGATAGTCATTGATCAGCGACTGCATGGTTTCGCCATCGCAAATGTCAGCTTGAACAAACTGGTAGCGCGGGTCTTTGGAGACAGGCGCAACGGACTCCAGATGCCCCGCATAGGTCAGTTTGTCGACGTTCAACACCTGGTGATCGGTGTCCTTGATCAGCGTCCGGACAAGCGCGGAGCCAATAAACCCCGCGCCGCCGGTAATGATAAATTTCATTGTTTGAGTATAGCCTCGTAGGTTTGCGTTGCAGCTAGGAAAAGAGTCGGGCGTCCTTCAGCAGCGATGCATCACGGTCCTTGTCAGAAAGTCTGGGTGGCATGCCAGCATCCGGCCAGTCGATGGCAAGGTCTGGATCATTCCAGCGGATGCCATATTCGTCTCCGGGCGCGTAATAATCGGTGCAGCGATACACAAAGTCCGCAGTCTCCGAGAGCACTAGAAAGCCGTGGGCGAAGCCTGGGGGGACCCACATGATTTCCTTGTTATCACTGCTGAGTATGCGGCTGACGCTCTGCCCAAAGGTCGCTGAGGATTGCCTGATATCGACGGCAACGTCGAATACCTTGCCCATCACAACGCGTACGAGCTTTCCCTGGGGGTTTTCAAACTGGTAGTGAAGCCCTCTGAGCGCACCCTGGGTTGAGTGACTGTGGTTATCCTGAAGAAACTCGACCCCGGGTAACCAGCTACGCCTGAAGGATTCAAATAGAAAGCCTCTGTCGTCTTCAAAAACTCTGGGCTGAAAGACCTTTACCTCAGGTATTTCGAGTGAAATTTCGTTCATGGTGTTTTTGTATCCAGAATCTGCAGGAGGTATTGGCCATAGCCGCTCTTCACCAGGGCGTCACCCAGCTTTTGCAATTGCTCAGCGTCGATAAAGCCCATCTTGTACGCAATCTCCTCGGGACAGGCGATCTTGAGCCCCTGTCTTTCTTCAACAATCCGAACAAAATTGGCAGCATCCAGAAGATGCGCGTGTTGTCCGGTATCGAGCCAGGCGGTGCCTCTCGAAAAGATCTCAACGTTCAGATCACCCCGGGCCAGGTACTGCATGTTGACGTCGGTGATTTCCAGTTCACCTCGTGGCGAAGGTTTCAGATTTTTGGCAATGTCCACGACATCATTGTCGTAAAAATACAGACCGGTTACTGCGTAGCTTGATTTGGGTTCTGCCGGCTTTTCTTCGATATTGGTTGCGCGACCATCGACATCAAAAGCAACCACCCCGTAATCCTGTGGATTGCTGACGTAGTAGCCGAACACAGTGGCGCCGGTCTGTTGTTCGCTAACGTCCTGCAACTTGCCGCGCATACCCTGCGCATAAAAAATGTTATCACCAAGAATCAGCGTTACATTGTCATCGCCAATGAATTCAGCGCCGATAATGAAGGCTTGTGCCAAACCATCGGGTGAGGGCTGCTCGGCGTAGCTCAGGTTGAGGCCCCATTGTTCGCCGTCGCCGAGCAGGTCACGGAAGGCGGGCAGGTCGCGGGGGGTAGAGATGATCAATATGTCCGTAATGCCCGAGAGCATCAGGGTCGATAACGGATAGTAGATCATCGGCTTGTCGAATACCGGGAGCAACTGTTTGCTCACCGAGGTTGTCAGGGGGTGCAGCCGGGTGCCGGAGCCACCGGCCAGAATAATGCCTTTTCGATTCAAGGAATACTTCACGTGCTGAAAACGAGCGCGCATTATACCTGTATTAATCTGATGTTCAGCGGGATTGAGGGTATTTCTGTACCTTTCAGTTAGAATGGCGGCATGACCGATTTAGAAACGACAAGCGAAGTGTTTGAGCGGCCAGAAGGCGAGAGATTGCTAGGTGACCTGCTGGTATCAGATGGTTCGATAACCGAGCTTGACCTCAAGAAGGCGCTGGATATTCAGCGATCTGTTGGTGGTCTCGTGGGTTCTATTCTGATTCGCGTCGGCGCGCTTTCCGAAGAAAGACTGCTGCAGACCGTTGCTCGTCAAAGAGGTCAGAGAATCGTTGGCGAAGAGATCCAGTTGCCTGAACTTCACGAACTGTTTGTGGCGATGGATGAAACCGACATTGTTTTTGACTGGTATCTCGACCATAGCGTTATCCACTGGCGTGAAGGCGATAAGGTGATTTGCTGTTGTAAACAACAGACACCTTTCGTTGAAGATTCATTGCGATACTTTTTTCCTGGCAAGGTCTTGGAGTATGGCCTGATTGCCAGCCAGGAGCTGGATGCCGTTCTGGATTTTCTCAAGAAGGAAAAATCCGTTGACGAGTTGATTAGCGACGCAGGTTCATCAAAGGCGTTGCGCGAGTTGGCAGAAGAAGCGCCAGTTGTTGAGCTGGTTAACAATATTCTAGCTCAGGCGATCAATACAGACTCCTCGGATGTTCACATTGAGCCGGATGAAGAAGGCTTTGCTGTGCGTCTGCGAACCGATGGTATTTTGTACACGCGGTTCAGGCAGCCTGTTGAGCGATTTCCTGCGGTGGCCAGTCGAATCAAGCTGATATCGGGACTGGATATTGCCGAGCGCCGGCTTCCCCAGGATGGGCGAATTACAACGCGAATCTCAGGGTCTGAAATGGATATTCGGGTTTCGACTGTGCCTGGCGTACATGGTGAGTCGATCGTTATGCGGCTGCTGCCGAAAGAGCGTGACGTGGTAAAGCTTGAAAATCTTGGCCTTGAGCATGACCACCTTGCATTGGTGGAGCAGGCGATTGGCGAAGCCAATGGCATGTTTCTAGTCACCGGCCCAACCGGCTCAGGAAAATCAACGACGCTCTCAGGTGCGCTCGGTGCCGCCAATGACGGGCGTAAAAAGATTATCAGTGTCGAGGATCCTGTAGAATTTGTGGTTCCCGGTGTTACCCAGATTCAGGCTCATGCAGAAATAGGTTACACCTTTGCCAAGGCGCTCAGAGCCATTCTGCGTCAGGATCCTGACGTGATCATGGTGGGTGAAATCAGGGATAAGGAAACAGCTGATATTGCAATTCAATCGGCGCTTACCGGGCACATGGTGCTGTCAACCGTGCATACAAACGATGCGCTTTCTGTGTTTACCCGTTTGATTGACATGGGTGTTGAGCCGTTTCTTGTTGCTGCACCGATGAAGCTGGTGCAGGCGCAGAGGCTGGTTCGAAAACTTTGTGAACATTGCGCCGAACCGACTGAGATATCTGAGGATGTCCGCGCTCAGGTTACTGCGCTTAATCTGGATGCAGACAACAATTGGAAACAGGCGATGGGTTGCGATCGCTGTCTGGGGGTTGGCTACCGGGGGCGGACCGGCATTTACGAAATCTATCCGATTTCGGCGAGGATGCGTGAGCTGGTCGTGGCCAAGTCCACGGCCACAGAAATCAGAGCGCTTGCCATTGAAGAAGGGCATCGCAACATGTACCAGGACGGTTTGCTGAAGGCGGCGCGAGGACTGACCACCGTTGAAGAGGTCATCCGGGTCACAAGCGGCGTGGAGACCTGATTTGAAATTGCAGTACGAGGCGCTGCAGGCTGATGATGGCAATCTGATCAAAGGCGAGATCGATGCCACAAGCGAGCGTGAGGCCATACGCTTGCTCGAGTCTGATGGCATTGTTGTCACTGAGATCCGTGAGAAGGCGGCGCAGAAGCCATCAAGGTTTCAGCGAGCTGTTACGCGCCAGGAAGTTGTCCTTGCACTGTTTGAACTCTCAACCCTGCTAGAGTCCGGCGTTTCGATTGCCGAAGCAATAGATTCGCAATCCGCTGCCCAATATCATCCCGAGTTGAACGCCTTTTTTGACAGCGTCTCGCAGCGGCTTCGCAGCGGTGAATCGCTGGCTAACGCCATTCAAAAATCTGACCTTGAGCTGCCTGAGTATCTGATCCAACTGATTCAAAGTGGTGAGCTGTCCGGCGGTCTACCACAGTGTTTGCGACGTGGTGTTGAACAGATGGAATATGATCTGGATATCGCCGCTCAGTTTAAATCGGCACTAATTTATCCAGCGGTCCTTATATTTTCCGGGATTGTCGCAGTTGGTCTGATCTTTGTCCTGGTGGTGCCCCGTTTCGCACATATCCTTGAGCGCGGCGCTGACCTACCCTGGCTGGCTTCCGCTGTCCTGACAGCCGGGATGTTTTTTAACGCCTACTACCCCTGGCTGATTGCGTTGGTTGTATTGTTGGTGGCAGGTGCCGTATGGGCCCTCCGGCAACCAGCAATAAGAAGTACTGTTTATAATCAGCTCTCGCATTGGCCGATCGTCGGTGTCTGGTTGCTCGAGACTGAAATTGCACGCTGGGCAGCGATGATGGCGGCGATGACTGGCAGCAGAGTAGAACTGTTAACCTCTCTGAATCTCGCGGCTACAGGTATGGGGCTTGAGTCAAAGCGAAAAAGCCTCGAGCGCGTGGTTGATAACGTAAGAAACGGCGAGTCGTTATCTGCCGCGCTCACCGATCACAGGGTTCTGACACCCACAGCGACGAACCTGATCCGTGTTGGCGAAAAGTCGGGTGCGCTGGCACCGATGCTGGAGTCCGTTGCCAGGCTTTATGATGTGAAATGCAAAAACAGAATGACGACGGTGGTGGCTTTAATCGAGCCTATCGCCATTCTGTTGATAGGATTAGTGATTGGTGTGTTGGTGCTGGGTATTATCCTGGCGATCACAAGTATTAATACGGTGTCGATTTGAATGAATAACAGATCAGTTTTAGGTTTCAGCATGATTGAGCTGATGGTTGTCATGGTCATCCTTGGTCTGATCGCCGGTCTGGTTGGGCCGCGTTTTTTCGGTCGGGCAGATATAGCGAAAGTGCAAACTGCGGAAACGCAAATCGAAATGCTGAAGAGTGCAATCAACCTTTTCTATCTTGATGTCGGCAGGTTGCCATCCTCGGAGGAAGGTCTGTCAGCGCTGGTGAGAGCACCTTCGTCTGCCAGGTTCTGGCAGGGCCCGTATCTTGATAACAACGTGCCGCTGGATCCCTGGCAAAACCCCTACGAGTATCGGCTTGAGTCCTCAGGGATGTCAGAGTTCTCGCTCTACTCTTTTGGCGCCGATGGTGTTGCAGGTGGAGAAGGCCTGAATACGGACATCGGATACCTGCCGGATAGCTAGATTGTGTATCGGTCAACGAAAGGTTTTTCTCTGATCGAGCTGATGGTTGTCCTGCTGCTTGTGTCGCTGGCCACCGGTCTGGTGCTGCCGAACCTGGCTAACCTGTATCGGAGTGCCCAGCTGAACAGCGAACTGAGTCGGCTATCTATTAGTATTTCATCGCTTGGTTATCTGTCCTTTTCTTCGGGAGAAGCCATCAGCGTTGCTACGGACGCAGACATCCGAAAGTACATCGGCACAAGCGATAGCTGGCAGTTGTCGGTCGAGGAACCGTTGCGGATTAATGCCTCTGGTGTATGCCTGGGTGGTCTGATGCGGTTTGAGTCGGATGAGGTTTTTAAAACCCTCCGTATTCAAGCGCCCTTTTGCAGAATTATTGATGAAACCATCTAGTCAGACTGGCTTTACCCTGGTTGAGGCGATGGCCGCGATCGTCATTCTTACGATGTCGCTGTTTGCTACCTACAGCTGGATCAATGTGAGCATCGAGACGCTGATCAGGTCTGATCAGGTGCTTGTTCAGGAACTCATGGTCGCTGATCTGATTGACGAGATTGACAGCGTTAATCTTGATGAACGTCGGTCTGGCGAGCTGCAGCGCGATGACTATGAGTTGTCCTGGGATGCGCGACTTCGAGAGAAAAAGAGCGGTAAAAACAACCTTGGAACACAGGGGTTTTATGATCACACCTTCTATGACGTTCACATACAGATCACGCGTCGAGATCAGTTGATCGCCGAATATGTGACCCGTAAGGTCGAGTCTGAGCTGGTCAGGTTTCCCAGTGAAGCTCTGGAGCTTTGACGATGGTTGCCTGCCAAAAAGGCCTGTCGCTGCTTGAACTGCTGGTCGTCTTCGTCATCATTGCATTGGTGTCAACGGTACTGCTTCAGGGCATGGGTTTTGGTCTCGCGCTTTATGACCGCGTGCAGCACCGGGAAAAACGTTTGACTGAAGAGATACTCGTGCAAGCCTGGTTCAGGCAGGTCAATAACTCGCTTGTCGCTGACGTCGAGAGCGTGTCTCTTGATGGCACCGAACAATTGGTTTCGGGCACAACTTTCCAGCCGTTGCTCGGTGTCGCAGGCAGATCAGCGCCAATCAACTGGCGCATCGAAGATCAGATGTTGCGCTACCAGGAAGATGAGGCAGATATCGCGTTGCTCGAACTTCCACCCGGCGCTGTCTTTGAATTTCGTGATGCCGCAGGCGGTTGGCATGGTCGCTGGCCAATAGATTTTACGGAGCCTGAAAAACTGCCGGTATCCATCAGGATTCTTACAGAGAATGGTCCAACGCTGACTGCATCTGTCAGAGTGAGGCGGTCGCCCAATCTGGTACTCGAGGAGAACCGCCGTGATCGCCAGTAGGCGGAACGAGGGTTTTGTGCTGGTCAGTGTTGTCTGGCTGACCCTGATAATGCTCATCTTCGCAGGGTTGTTTAACTCGTACGCTAATTCCAGTCTTGACGCTGCCTTGACCTCAAAGTCCCGAATCGCCGAGCGCCTTGATCAGTATGCGACCGAACAGACATTGCTTTATGTCATTGCTATCGGCAGCAGCGACAGAAACGGTGCTGCAGTGATTGATTCTGAAGCCGGTGAGCAATACATCCGTTTGGATGGTTCGGAGTACGAGGGTATCGGGCAAACTCGGTTTCGCGTTAACGACTATAGCGGTCTGATTGGTTTGAACTCGGAAGATAATCTTCACTTGAGCGGCTTGCTTGAGCGCTATGAATCCAACGGATTGGTCCGGCAGCAGCTGATGAATTCGTTGTACGACTATATTGATGAAGATGGAGCACCTCGAACCAACGGTCGCGAGGCGCCGGCTTATCGTGTTGCTGGCCTGCCGCTGCCAAGGAACGCCTACCTGCGCTCGCCCCATGAACTTATGAAGGTTTATGGCTGGCAGCAATGGTTGCAGTCAAAACCGGAGATCAATCTTGACTGGTTGACAACCAACTGGCGATCACGGATCAATCTGAATGCTGTGCCGCCGGCGCTTATTCCGATTGTTCTGGATCTGACGCCAGAGGAAGCGGAGTTTCTGGTTAACAGAAGGCTGCAGGAGCCGTTTATCAACGTCGCTGATCTGGAAGAAACACTTAACTACCGTTTAAACTTTGACGAGGATTTTTTTTCGTTGTTGCCCTCTTACAAAGTGAAAATCCAAATCTACGCAGCCTCAAGCCGCAAAATCAGTACAATAGCGGTTCTTTTCTCGCCCATGAGCGTTCGTACGCCCTGGGAAATTGACTACAGATACCAACGTGAACGTAATTTCGATACTGGAAAATCTGCTGGGCGTGTCGCAGACACATACTTCCACCGGGAGTTGTCTGCAGCTCAAAGATGAGGTTGTGTTTCAGCCTGATAGTGAACTGGTGGAACTCTCCTGGCCAGCGGTGGACTATTGGATAGTCGGGCGCGAATTACTGATCTACTCGCTGGTAGAATTGTCTGAGATACCGAAAAAGCAGCGACCCAAGGTGCTTGGGCAGAAAGTCCGGCGCCTCTCACCCTTTGACAGAACCGGTCGATATGTCTACTGGTGCGAAAACGGTTCCGCCATGGTGTGGCTTTGGGATGAAGCGTTAAGGCAGCAGGCGGTAGAAAAGCTGTGTGAACTATACGCCCCGGTTAGGGAAAAGCTTGTTCAACTTGAGCCTTTACCCGAAACGCTTTTGTACCCGCGAACGACTGAAGGCGCGACCATTACCCGCTGCATCCGTGGCTTCGACAGACAACGCTGGCTTGATCGAAGGCTGGTTTCTTCTGAGTGGTTGCCTGCTCGGACAGGTCAGATAGATACACCTGCGGAAGCTGAGCATCTCACGCTTTCTGAGCCGTGGGCGCAGGACTCGAGTGAAGTCCTCTTCCCGAGTGAACGTCTCTGGTGGCGCGTCGGGTTTGCGTTGCTGGCGGTTGTTCTGGCATTTCAGGCAGGCGGATACCTTGGTTGGAAACTGGAATCCGCATCCCTTGAAAGCCAGGTAGAAACCGCAAGAAGCAGTACAGAAGCAACTGTGCAGATTCGTTCGAAAGCCCGCCGTCAGCAGCAGGAGAACGAGCTCATGTCGCGCTGGCTGCAGCATCCGAGTCAGCTTAAGATGCTGGCCGAATTCGATGACAGAATGCCGGCAACGGTTTCTATTCGTGAATGGAACTATCTTGATGGCGAGCTGAAAGTAACGATCGAAGACGAAGCTCTGGATAATAGAAGCTATATAGAAAGCTTGTCTGAGAGCACATTGTTTTCCAGCGTTCAGATAGAGCCGGTCGCCGGTGAGGGCAGGGCGTTGATTCGAATGCAGGCAAACAGCGATGGCTAGCGCGCTGAGTCACTGGAAGTCAAAGCTGCGGGCGTTACAGCCGAAGCTGCAGCAGGAAATCCAATCGAACGCCAGGATGGTGCCGATGCTCTGGCTGATCGTTTATTTGGCGATGGGTTACCTTGTGTTGGGGATGTACGACACGAATCAGGTGTTGCGGGCCTCAACCCAGCAGCTAAGCGGTGAGCTCGCGCGTGCCAATGCCGTGGCTGGCGCATCAGTCTGGCAGCGTCGTTTTGAACGCGAAGAACAATCAGCCCATAGTTTGATTGAAAAATGCTGGGTTGCGCCGAACAAAGGTATCGCGAGTGCTGACATGCAGACGGTTCTGCAACAGGTAGCTGCCAATCATCGACTGGAAAACGTCCGGTTGACCATGGCGGTGCCAGAAGAACATGAGGTCAGTGGCCGAACCGCCTGGTTTATTCGAGCCCAGGTACGGGCGCGGGCAAATAAGGGTAATGTGCCGCCGATGGTCTTTGCGCTGGAAGAACCCGCAGCGTTTTTTGCGGTCGAAAGAGTGCGCTACGTCGCGGGTAGAGGTGCTGGTACCCTGGACTTAACGGTTGCGGCCTGCGTGCTGGAAGAAGCCTCATGAAGCGTGTCGCGATTCTAGGCGGGCTCCTTTTGGCTGCGCTGTTAGCGGGGTATCTGTTGACCAATGTGGATGTCCCCGAATTCAGCAAGGGCGATGATAGTTGGGAAGCAACGATTGTCACGTTTTCGGACTACAATGAATCCGAATTGCAGCGGATAGCTGGCAATGGTCGTTGGGATGTGTTGCTGGAAACCTCAGAGCCTGAAGGTCCGACCGGTGAGTTCAATCAGGATTTCAAGTTGGTTGCAATCGTAAACTCACAGACTGTTTACGCCTTGCTGCAGGAACAGTTAGATGACACTAAGAAAGTGAACAAGGTGATGGCAGGAGATCTGCTTACCGGAGATTGGATGGTGACAGAGATTCTCGAAACTGCGGTCATCGCGACGCGCGATGAGGAAATCCAGCGGGTGGAACTTTTTGCTGTCCCAGAGCGAAGTAGTGAATAGAAGAAGTAAAGACATGAACAACCGACAAAAATTGACGATCCTGCTACTCGGCCTATTCCTGGTGAGTTGTCAGCAGACCGACACACAAAGGTTGCTGGAGATAGATCAGCTTCGGCCTGCGAAAGAGTCGTTGGCAGAGCAGGTCAGTGGTGATGTCGATCAGTCTGATGAACAGCAGGAAGGTCAGCAAACGGGGATTATAGACGCGCCGATTACTTCGCATCGGATGGGTCAGGCGGGTGTCGAATCGCTCGAAGATGTTAGCGGCCTGCCGGATAAGAGCTTCCAGGCCAGCTATAACAATATGGGTGTGTCCACTTTTATTAATGAGGTGTTCGGTAATCAGTTGGGGTTATCTTTCTCGATTGACCCTGACGTCCAGTCCCTTGAAGAACTGGTTAGCCTGCGGCTTGTTGAAGAGGTTTCTGCCCAACAACTCTTTCAAGTGGCGCGGCAGACACTTACCAATTATGGGGTGTCCATCATCAACCAGTCGGGGCTCTACGTCTTTGGTCGAAGTGATGACGCGACGTCTGGTGGGGTCCCGATTGTTATTAGCGGGCGCGCCCTGCCCGATGTGCCGCCAAGTCATCGGCCGTTGTTTGTGTTTCTTCCGATGGAAATTGTGGCAGGCAATAGTCTGCAGAACTGGATGAAGCCAATTTTGCGTGGCCAGGGTGTGACCATGCAGATTGTGCCAGAGACTAATTCACTGCTATTGCAGGGCAAAGAAAGTGACATTGCCCAGGTCTTACCTATTATTGAATTGTTGGATCAACCTGCGCTGCGCGGTGGGTTTTCAACGCTGATAGAGCCTGTTTTTACGGATGCCAGCGTTCTTGTAAAAGACCTGGAGCAGGTGCTGGAGGCGCAGGGTTACAGTGCCAGCAATCGGCCGGGCAGTGGTGGCATCATGTTGCTGCCAATGAAGAGCACTAACCTTATCGTCGCCATGGCGATGTCAGAGGAAGTGATGACTCACGTGGTTGAATGGGCGGCAACGCTGGATCGGCAAAACACCACGGGTATCAAAGACGGTATCTTTAGTTATAGCTTGCGCAATGCTGACGTTGAATATCTGGTAAGTCTGCTCAATCAGCTTGATCTTCCTGCTCGCAGGGCAAGGGGAAGAAACGCCAACAACGACACGCAGGGAGGCGGCCAGCGTTTTATTCCTGACAAAAACCGGAACGCGGTGATCTTTCGGGGGAGTGGTCGGGAATGGGTTGAGCTTCTTCCTTCTATCAAGGATATGGATCAGCCAACGCCCAGCGTTTTGGTAGAAGTTATCCTGGCAGAAGTGACGCTGAATGATCAGGACGAGACGGGCATTGAGTTTATTGCCCGGTCCGGCGATGTCACTTTCTCGACCCTGGGTGGTTTAGGCCTGGGGGGTAACGGCCTTACTGCGACACTTAACCGGGCTGGTGAGACGCGCGCTGTGTTGAATGCTTTTTACAGTAGTGATCGCGCCAATATCCGATCGCGGCCACGCTTGATGGTAAAGAGTGGCCAGCAGGCGTCAATTGATGTCGGTAACGAGATTCCTTTTGTGACCAGCACGTCTCAGTCCACAGAAAATCCGGATGCGCCTGTTATTCAAACCGTTAACTACAGAAAAACTGGGGTTATTTTAAATATTGAACCTGTTGTCCATTCATCTGGCTATGTCGATATTCGCATCGCCCAGGAACTGAGCGAAGCACAACAGACGTCTACCAGTTCAATCGACTCGCCGACTATCTTTAATCGCAAGCTGGAAACCACCGTGACGCTGAGAGACGGTGGTTCGGTGCTGCTGGGCGGGTTGATCTCGGAAACGAACTCGGATTCGGACAAGGGAATCAAGGGCTTAGGCCGGATTCCGGGTTTCGGCAGACTGTTTCGAGCGGACTCTAAAACGACGGACAAAACAGAGCTGGTCATGATGGTGATACCTTACATTATCGAAAATCCAGACGAGGCGGCCGAAATCACAGACAGAGCATTGGAGTTCCTGCAGTTAACACGTTAGACTTTCGTTCCTCAGATGTAGGAAATGTGTGCCTTATTAGGTGTTTACATCCCTTATTTGAGACCTTATGATACGTTCCGTGCTTGGGGTCATGTTGCCTCGATAACGGTATGTTAGCCCTCGGGCAAATTAGGAAATCATGAGTTTTCTCGTGGTTGTTAAAATTGAACTTCTAGACACAATATTGGAGTACTAGAATGCGTAAAAAACTTATAACTATGGGGCTGGTTTCTGCATTGGGGGCTAGTACTTCGGCATGGGCAGTTGACCTCGACCCAGCGGATAAAGATACCCCCGCGGCAATCGCTGCAGATACCATCGTTTCTGCTGACCTCGTAGCAGGCAGCACAACAGCATTTACCTTCAGCGGTAGCGTTGTTGAAACGACTGACCTCGGTGTTGGTGTTTCCCTTAACAACTAGGTGTTTATCCGGGTTGATCTGGACAATGCTACATTCAGTGGTGCGGTAACGAATGGCCATCTTGGTTTTTCCGTAACTACCACAACAACGTCAACTACGACTTCAACTACGACGTCTATGACGACGATGGGTGGTACAACCACCAACACCAACACCAACACCAACACCAACACTAATACAAACCCGATTGGTACTGCACCAAGTGTCGGCGTTGCTCAGGGTGGTGCGGCGGCTGGTTCGTTCGTGATTTTCGATGTTACTGCTAATACGAACTTGTCGCAGAATGATGTCTTGAACGTAACAGCGCCTGTTGGTTTGCCTTTCTCCGGTGATAGCAGTGTCACTGTAGCGGTATATGAGACATTGACACAGGCAGTTGGCGTTAGTGATCCGCTTTACTCAATCAACGGTACCTTTGCCGGTTTGACTAACGGTATTGAAGTAGATTCCGATCCAACAATCGCAACAGCCGAAGTTTCCACAGATTTCCTTGCGTTCTCTGATGGCGCTGGCGGTACAACCGATGTTGGCGATATTGGTGCGATCTCGTTTGATGTCACGACGTCTGTCGAATCTGACAACACACCAGTAACTACATCTGACTCGGTCACAGTTGGTACAACGGTACTGAGAATTTCCAGCGATACAGACATGGGCTGGGCTGCCTGGGAACTTGACCCCGATGCTGCCTGTAACGATGACGGCGACGAGACAGCACTGACGTTGGCAACAGATGAACTGTCTGCGACGCTGACTGGTGTTGCTGGACTTGATCTCGACAATGCTGGTGCGGTTCACAGAATTTGTGCCATCGCTAACGGTACAGACGCGATCCCCGAGCAGGCTCTGACAGCTGTGTTTGACTGGACAACAGTCACCGGTGCAGTAGCACCTCTGGCTGATTCATCAGACCTGGCAGGTACAGTTGCTCGAAACGGTACAACAGTTCAGATCCCATATCTGACAACTTTTGCTGACTACAATCAGCGCATCGTGATCGTTAACCGTCACAGCCAGGACGCTAACTACAATGTTACGTTTACGTCTGAAGATGGTGTTACAGCGACAGCCGGTACTATGGCTAGCGGTACAGTGCCAGCGGGCGAAGTTCTGTCAATCAGAGCCTCTGACCTCGTGACACTGGAAGGCAAGACGCGTACTGCAGCTACTTTGACAGTAGTCGCGCCTAGCACGGTAATTGATGTTGCCAGCAACCAGGTTAACCTGGGTGACGGTTCAACGGATACTGTCGTACTGAACTAAGCAACGCTTTTACAGCAACGCTTTGAAAAGAAGGGCTTCGGCCCTTCTTTTTTTTTGGGCAAAAGAAATGGTTACAATACTATCGATCCTGGATTTGATGATTTATGAGAGCATTACTCGACGATAGTCAGTTTAAAAAGGCACTGGATTTCCTTGAGCAGAAACAAGGAGACAAGGTTGTCGGTACCTGCCGGAAACTGCTAAAGAAAAGACCCAAAGATTTTGATGTATTACATCTGATGGGAATTGGTTACAGGCTGCAGAGAAAATTCAAGCAGGCTTTGTCTTACTACTACCAGGCACTAAAGGTCAGACCAGAAGGCTCGGCGACGCTGTTCAGCAATCTGGCGTTTGCCGAACTGGAAATTCGACGGGGCAATATATTTCGCGCTGACAAATTTGCCCAGTTGGCCAGGGAACTTGCGGCGCAAATGCCCGAGGCTTACGAGGTTTCCTCGGATGTTGCTCAGCGGGTCGGGGATCCTATTTCGGCAGAAACCTTTATCAAGAAGGCGCTTGAATTACGACCTGATAACCCTGAACTCGTGGTAAAGCTTGCAAAAATCTATGCCAAGGCTAATCAACTGGATAGCGCGCTCGCCACTATTCAGCATGCTGTTCAGATGTCACCGAACACCTATTACATTCTGATGGAGCTGGGTGAGATCCTTGAGCTACGGGGAGAAACAGAGCCGGCCGTTAACGCATTTGAGCAGGCCCGGCAATTGGTTCCCGGCAATGACGAATCCATTGATCAGAAAATCATTGGCATGCTTTCAACCCACGGTAAAAAAGACCAGGTTGTGGAGCGAGCCATGGCCTATATTGAACGAGAACCTGATTATCGCCCAGCACACCTAATGTTGCTGCGGGTTGGTAGTTATCCGGGTGGTGCGCAGGCGGGTGCCGAAGTTCTGGAGAGCATCGGCGGCGCTCGGAAGAAACAGGCGCAGATGATTCAGGATTTTGCGCTTGCTTCGGCTTTCGAAGCGGACAAGCAAAATGCCCTTGCGTTCGGCCATTATCGCAAGGCGAATGATGTTAAGCACCAGCGTACGGTGAAGACGTACAACATCGAAATGACGCGGGACCACTACGCAAAGTTAGAGCAGTTTTTCACTGAGACAGCGCTTGAAGAAGTTTTTCCCCAGAACGATATTACGAAGGATTACCCAACACCTGTATTTGTGCTGGGGATGCCAAGATCGGGTACATCGTTGACTGAACAGCTGCTCGGCACACATTCAAAGGTGCATCCTGCTGGCGAGCTCGGTTTTCTGCGGCCACAGTCCTACTTCGGACGGCAAGAGTTTCTTGGCCATGCACGTCAGTATACAAAAGTGCACTGGGATTGGGTGAGGCGGACCTATCTTGAGTGTATAAAAGCACTGGATCACGACAAAGGGTATGTCATCGATAAAATGCCGCATAACTTCGAGATGGTGGGCTTCATCAGGCACCTGTTCCCCAATGCCGTCATCATTCATACGTTCCGTGATCCGGTGGCTAATTGCCTTTCCATCTATAAATCCAACTTTGGCGGTTATCACCCATATGGTCAGGACCTGAAGTTATTGGGTCAGTATTACGGTGAGTATAAAAAGTTGATGACGTTTTACGCTGATATGTTTGGTGATGGGATCTATCAATCCCGGTATGAAGATCTGGTCAATGACCCGCAGCCTGTTGTGGAAAAAATGCTATCACTTGCTGGCTTGTCCTGGGAGGATCAGATTACAGACTTCCACAAATCGGACCGAATTGTGAGAACCGCCAGCAACGATCAGGTCCGTCAGCCAATCTACAAGACCTCGATCAAAGGCTGGAAAAAGTTTGAGAAGGAGCTGCAGCCACTGATCGAGTCTTTGCTTGAGTCAGACGCAATTACAGAAGCTGACCTGGAATAGTCAGGTGAGAGTTGGCGCACGTTGAAGTCATTTCTTTTTTATCGTGATTTTGTCCGTGCTTCCGGCGGACACCAGAAGGTCTTTGACTACTTCAGACACGTCCAGATCGGCTCGCATAGGGCTTCAATCGCATTCTCGGCGGAAACTATCTGGGACCAGAGTAATCCCTGGTATCCGAACTATCGGCACCAAGCTGTTCCTTTTGCCCCTTCAGATCATGATTACCTGTTTCTGGCAGGCGTTGACTGGCTTGCCTATCAGAAAGTCGGCGTTGATCCTGCTAAACCAGTGATCAATCTGATCCAACATGTTCGTCATGCCGAACCTCGGCAACCCATGAACCCATTTCTTACAGAGAAGGCGATCCGAATCTGCGTCAGCCGAAAGGTTGAAGAGGCGATCGTGGATACAGGAATTGTAAATGGTCCGACGTTTGTCATAGAGAACGGGTTGGAACTTCCAGAGATCGTCATCGACAAGTCGACTGACCTGTTCATTGCAGGGATGAAACGACCCGGCCTGGGTGGGCGTATTGCAGACTACTTTGCCAATGCGGGTCTGAAGGTTGACCTGGTTTCGACGCGTATTCCCAGAGCGGTGTTTTTAAGGCGGCTGGCGGCTGCCCGTATTGCCCTGATGCTACCCACGGCGACAGAAGGCTTTTATCTGCCTGGTCTGGAAGCAATGCAATATGCTGATCTGGCGGTGGTGCCTGATTGCGTAGGAAATCGTGATTTTTGCATAGATGCCATCAAGGATGTTAAACGTGGTAACTGCTATGTACCTACACAAAACGTCGAAGACATTCGAAGGGCAGTCGACAATGCGTTAGCGGTGCTAGACCAACCCGTGGAACAACAGATGGTTAAAAACAATGCGCTGGCGACCGTTGCAGCGCATTCTCTTGATCGTGAACGCCAGGCGTTTCTTGACCTTGTCTCAAGGGTGGACCAGTTGTGGCAGACAATCTAAACGGTATTGTGCTCCTGACGGGTGTGCCTCGATCCGGTACAACCCTTTGCTGTAGCACGCTTAATCAGCACACAAACACGATAGCACTGCATGAACCGTTGCCGCCGAAGGACCTTCCTGAAGGCACGGGTAAGTCTGCCGCGGTAACGGCCATCTCTAGCTTTGCACGCTCAACCCGGGAACAGATTCTTGAATCCCGGGTTGCGCCAAGCAAGCTATTGGGTGGCGTGGTTCCGACAAACCCCGTCAGTGAGCATGCTGAAGCAGGGCTTCGTAAAGAGCATGTCTCACTGGGTAGATTGGAGATTACAAAAGACCTGGACCAGGAATTTAGGTTGGTTATTAAGCACAACGCGCTGTTTACGGCGCTGCTGCCTGAACTTCTGAAAGTGCTACCGGTTTTTGCGATTGTCAGAAATCCCCTGGCGGTACTGTGTTCCTGGCAGACCGTGGACCTGCCGGTCCAACGAGGCCGCATTCCTATGGGGGAAAGGTTTGATGCAAAATTGCTGGATGAGCTTGAACGCATGGAAAACACGTTAAACAGACAGATCAGATTGCTTATCTGGTTTTTCCGAAAATTCTCAGAAGCACTCCCGGATAAATGCGTGCTCCGATATGAGGAGGTCGTGGCGACTTCAGGCCAGTGTCTGTCGGTTATTAGTGAAGATACTGAAACACAAATGCCACTATCCCAGAAACTTCAGTACCCGCAGTTGCCAATGCTGTCAGTTCAGCAGATGCATGATGCGTTGATGGAAAACGCGGACGCCTTTTTACCCTGGTATTCCCCGCAGGATATTGAGCGATACACCGAACGGTTACTTCATGCGCAAGCTTGATTTCATGATCATAGGCGCTCAGAAATGTGGCACTACCGCGCTGGCTTCGTTCCTGGGTGAACATCCTGACATCTCAATGTCGTCCCGGAAAGAAGTTCATCTGTTTGATGCCCCGGATATTGACCAGTTATCGAGCCACCAGATTGATGCGCGTTACTCGGGCTATTTCGAAAACTCGAAGGGCAGGTTATTGGGTGAGGCGACACCGATTTACTGCTATTTCGAGGAGATAGCGCCCAGACTGCGCGACTACCACCCTGAACTCAAACTCATAGTGTTGCTCCGAGACCCCGTCGAAAGGGCTTATTCCCACTATCTGATGGAACGGGAAAGACAGCAGGAGTCTTTGCCCTATGCGCTGGCGCTGTTGGCGGAAAAGATCAGGCTCAGCAGGGATAAGAACAAGTATCAACACGATTCAGCACATCGCTTGCACAGCTACCGGGCAAGAGGGTTGTACGCGCAGCAGATAAAAAATTTGTACAGACACTTCTCACAACACCAGGTGCTCCTGCTTTCTACAACGGCGCTTCGTGAACATCATGCGGATACGCTGAATTCGATTTGGCGTTTCCTTGAGATTGACCCGGTGGCGGTAGCCGCTGAAGAGGTGTTTGCGAGGCACTCACAAACAGGAGATGTACCGGTATCCAGTTTCTTTTTGAGAAAGTCCTTTAGAGCGGACTTGCGAGCGTTACAGTCGCTGGTTGATTTTTCTGTGCGTGAGTGGCTTTAGACAATCTTCCAACCGTGTCGGTTAAAGAAGCGCCCAGCGGATTCAATAAACATCCGAATGTGTTTTAAACCTTTTCTGGCGCTGTTGCCGCCGTGATGAACAATCTTTGCGCCGGGCAGATAAACCACCTTTCCGTGTTTAGCCATACGAAGTGACAAATCGAAATCCTCGAAATAGAGAAAGAAAACCGGATCGAATCCGCCTACTTCTTTCAGCACGTCTGTTCTTGCAAACATGCAGCAACCGCTTAATAGCTGAACCTCCGAAAAACCGGAGTCACTGATATCTTGATACTCGTACTTTGCCAGTCTTGCGCTAAATAGCGGATGCACAATTGATGGCGCAAAACCTCTGAGAAAGAGTGTCAAAATAGAGGGGTAGCGTTTACCCAGATGGCAAGGTTGTCCCGTCAAATCCTTGCCATTTGGCCCCAGTATTACGGTTTCAGATTCGTTTTCCAGGTGTTTCAGTGCGGTTAGTATGGCGGTCTCTTCGAGTTCGACGTCCGGGTTAAGAATCAGGTGGTAGCGGCTGTCTGATCGCAGGATGCTCAGGTTTTGGGCCGCTCCGTAACCCAGGTTTCGGTCGTTGCAGGTCAAATCGAATGCAAAAGCGCTCTGCAGTTGTTTCAATGAATTTTCGTTGGCACCGTTGTCGACGAGGTGAATGGCCCAATCCGTGAGGTGTGTTGCTTGCTCGGCGACTTTTAGGCTTTCACACAAGGCATCCAGGCATTGGCTAAGCAGTTGCTTGTCTAATTCGTAAATGACGATAGATACTGTTAAGTCAGGCAATGTTCAGGCTAGGCGACGGTGGTGGCTGGAAAAATCAGCTTCCATCTAGCCATAAAGCCGCGATCAATACAAAGCATCTCCGCTTTAGATTTCTACAATGCTGTCGACTTGCATACAATAGAGGAACTTCCACGATCCAGTAATTACATGAGCGACAGAAAGCGTTCCGAGGTGCCCGTGCCTGCGGCCATGCAACATTTACCCCTCTCAGAGCTTGGCTATCTCAAACCCTGGTTTGTTAAAGGCGGGGATCTTCGTGAAATAGACGACAAAAAGTACATATCTGCGATGAAAGATCGTCATTGCTGGGTTTGTGGTGGCATAAACCAGCAAGCGTTTACTTTTGTAACGGACATCAGGTACGCCTATAACTCGGTTTCCCTGGAACCACCCTGCCATGATGAGTGCGCGCGATATTCAGCGATGGTCTGTCCGCACCTGTTGTTGCCCAAGTCGAAGCGCCGCGAAGCGGACCTGCCTGATCGCATCAGCAACGAAAACATTAATCCAATGATCAATCTTGAGAACCCGGGAAAGATCGTTCTGACTTACGTCACCAGCTTCGATTTTGTCTGGGTGGAAAAAAGTAATATGGCGAAGTGGCGGGATCAGGATGTCAGGTGCCAGGAGCTTTGGGTAGAGGGTGAAATCGTATTTGAGAACAAAACCGGGCCGCTGGATAAGCGGCTGCTGGTACAGCAGTTTAAGGAGTCATAGTGCAGGATTATCTCTCTCTTTTTAGACAGCGTAGGTACGCTGAATGCGAAACAGCCTGTCGCGGTGTCCTGGTGGCAAGACCTTCGGACAAGATGGCAATTCAGACATTGGTTATGTGTCTGACCCAGTTGCGTAAGTTCGAAAACGCGATCAACGAAGCGGAGCAGGCACGGCTACGCTGCGATTCAGGCGCTGACCGGGCGATGTTTCTGCATCTGATGGCATCTAGCTACAAAATGAAAGGTGACCAGGAAGAAGCCAAGAAACACTATCGGGATGCATATGCCCAGGATAAGGCACGGCTCGATTCCCTTTACATGCTGGCGGAACTTGAGTTTCAACGGAATGAGTTTCCTGAGGCCATGGCGGATCTCAAGCTGCTCCTGGGGTCTGCCAGCTCGCTACCTCGGGTTGTTCTGGGTAGCGCGCTGTCGTTTCTTGTGAGAATGGACAAGGATCTTCGGCTGAATGATGTGCAGGCATACCTGCCAGATGACCTGGCTGGTTTTCCAGAGCCTGATTTTCATTTTGCACTGGGCGAGCTGTATGAGCGAACCGGTAACTATGAAGAAGCGGTCAGACATTTCACGCTCGGCAACCTTCAGATGAGGAAGCGGTCCAAGTTTGATGCTGCCGCTGACATAGCTGCACTGTCTCTTTACCGGGAGATGTTCGGTGAAACTTTCTTCGGCGAACTGGGTACACCGGATTTTGCGACAGATCAGCCTGCGCCAGTTTTCATTGTGGGTATGCCGAGAACAGGTTCATCTTTGCTGGAGCAGATGTTGGGCGCACATTCAAAGATCACGCCCTTTGGTGAAGTGAAGTGGCTGCGGCAGGCTTTTGAGTCAGAACGATTAAAACTCTCCGATGGCAAGGATAAGGAAGGTGTCATACGCGCTTGTCTGTCTCCTGAGTTCCAGAGTGCGATTAGGGATGCTTACTACAAAGACATGCCGAAGGTCGACACGCCCTATATTGTCGATAAATTGCCCGGCAACTTCGCCTATCTCTTTGCGATTAAAGCGGCGTTTCCCAATGCGCTTGTTATCTGGTTAACACGCCAGCGCGAGGCGACGATCTGGTCCTGTTTCAAGACATCTTTCACAGATGGTCATGAGTACACTCACCTGCTTGAAGACTGTGCGAATTACTATGACGCACAGGAAACGACGATGAATCACTGGGCCCAGTTTTTTGGGGATCGAATGATTCACGTCGAGTACGAGCAGCTTGTTGCTGATCCTGAACCTGGCCTTACACAGATTCTGGCACGTCTTGATATTCCCCTTGAATCCGCATGTCTTGAACCTGAAAGTTCCAGTCGCATCGTGAATACGGCGAGCCGATTGCAGGTACGGGAACCGCTTTACAGAGATGCGAACGATGCGTGGCTGCCTTACAAGGATCTAGTCGCACTTAAGACGGCGAAGAAAGTTGAGGTAGAAAGTTCACCCGTAGAAGTTCTGCAGGGTAACGCTGATGGGAAGATTGATCTCAGTGTTGATTAGACTCCTCGTCTTGTTATGGCTCACTGTCTTTTGTCCGACACTTATCGCGGCTACCGAAGTTAAGCTCAGTGGGTCAAGATTGCATATGACGTTAATTGGAGAGCACATCGGAGCGATATTGCTGTTAAAGCAGATAGCAGCGTCAGACTGTGCCTATGCGCTCAAAGAAAGTTACAGCGTCGCGGATTTCTGGACACAGATACGCGATCTTAATTGGAGCAGAGATGAAGTTAACGAGCTGAATACCTTTTTTGAGGATCAGCAGGAAGCACTTGATCAGATTGTTTCAGCTAACTTTGCACAAATGCGGACTGATCTTTCCTATCTTGATGAGAAAACGGCCTGCGGTTATCTGGTAGGTGCTGCCACGTGGAATCACAACCGAACGCGCCATAATATCAATGGTGTGATAAATGTAAGACAATAACTGGCGCCCTGAGCAGGAGTCGAACCTGCGACCCTCCGCTTAGGAGGCGGATGCTCTATCCAACTGAGCTACCAGGGCACAGTCAAGATTTTAGCAGATAATAAGCATGAGACCCTCAGATACCATCGTACAGATTTTTGCCAAGGCGCCGTTGGAGGGCCGGGTAAAAACCCGTCTGATTCCCGCACTGGGTGAGGAAGGCGCGCGCATTCTGCATGAACGTATGACGGAGCGAATGGTAACGGCGATCTCGACGTTGCCGGGCGCAGAGATCTGGTGTGAAACAGATCATCTTTTTTTCAACAACTTCCAACTGCCTCGGTTCACCCAGCAGGGTGACGATCTCGGTGAAAAGATGTTTAACGCGTTAAAGAACGGACTCACCCGGGCAGCAAAGGTTGTGCTGGTGGGTACGGATCTGCCGTTGATTGATAAGTCTTACGTAGCCGAGGCAATGAATCGGTTAGACGAGGTTGATGTGGTGCTGGGCCCCGCAGAAGACGGGGGGTACGGATTGATCGGTTGCAAGCATGTCATGCCCAATGTGTTTTCCGGGATTGACTGGGGTGGGCCCGAAGTGCTCGCTCAAACCTGCCTTCAGCTTAATGAGCTTGATTCTAACTATGGCCTGCTCTCGATGGTGTGGGACGTGGATACACCCGATGATCTTGGCAGATACGAGTCCTGGCGCGTTGATACTCAATAGTCGAGCTGGTCCCGGTTGGGCTGCCAGATCAGATCCCGTTCAATAAACTGGTAGATCACAATGTCGGGGTTATGAAGCAAGACGTGCGATTCATTGAACTGCAATTCTTCTCTTGGTACGACCACGAGCTCATCAAACGTCCGCATTAATAACGGAATCATTAACTGGGCATAGGAATCACGATACAGCAGAGCGCGTGATTCCAAAGGCCTGTCTTTTTTTCGATATCGCCAGCGTTCGCTTTTACTTCGGCCAAGGTAGTTGTCTCGTTTGAAGCCGTCGTCTAGTCGTTCTGCGGAGATATCAACCGTTTCTGAAACGACCAGTCCACAGCTGACGTCGTAATGTTCGGTAAGAATGTCTTCTAGCCTGAGCATCTGCGACATATCCCCGCCGCTTGAAGCCGGGTTGTTTCTGAACTGAAATTGATCTGATGTGATGGGCGTGACACCTGAAAGATTTGTTTTGCTGATTGCCTGCAAAAGTACTTCATAGGCGCGAAAGGCTCCGAGGCAGGTCCAGTGGGTATCTGTCTGCCAGTAGATGCGTTCGCCTGCCTGTTTCGCCTGCATCAGCCGGGATGAAACATCAACAAACGGTTCCCCGGCCTGATCCATAGCCTCGATAAACTCTTGAAAACGGCTGGTTGGCTTGGGCCTCGCCCAGTCGGGCAGATATTCAGGATAAAACGTATTCTTGTCGGGTATCGGTAACACAAAGTATTGCGCACCTGTTGCCTGCGTCCACTGTCTCTGACGACGGAATGCCTCGACGTAGTTATTTGCATCAACTGTGCTTAGCGGCCTTGCACCTTGATGTTGTTCGGTCAGCGCCATGTGAGCAGTAAACAGCCAGCCCTCGCGCCCCAGCAGGATGTTATTGGCCGGAGAGCTGCCGGTTGTAATCAGCACCCGGTTATAAAAACGCTGTAGCGGTTGCCGAAACCCAAAGTTGTCATCCATGTACCGGGAAAAGCGTTCAGGGAACAACCGCCATGCCAGTTCACTGTCAGGTAGTTCAGGCAAACCGGCGAGCCTTCGGTTTTCGTTGGTCTCTGTCGCGGGCAGTAACAACTGAAAAGCGATCAAGGCTAAAAGACTGCCAACGATCACTGCCATCGTGCACTGCTGTATTAATCTGGCTGGACCTTCGGCCATCTTAGAACCTGAAGTAAATGAATGGGTTGTAGGTACTGGCTGCGAGAATCACAACAGACAGACCCGCCAGCAAAATTGCGATACTGCCTCTGATAAATTCTCCCTTCGGCGTGACGGCGGTCAGGTAACGCTCTTCAAAACGACGCCAGACGGGCAGGGACAAAAGGGCGCCACTGATGATCAGCACGATGATATGCGGGCGCAGGAATTGAGCCAGGTCATGGGGGCCGTGTGCCTGAACGCTGAACAGTGTGGTCAGATAATTCACGGCTTCTGGCAAGGTTTCAGCGCGAAAAAAGACCCAGGCCAGCATCACAACCAGCAGCGTGTAGCCATGTTGAACCAGTGCAGGTGTGCGGGTAAGCAGAACCCCGAAACTGGTTCGTTCCAGAACGAGAAAAGCGCCGTGAATCAGCCCCCAGATCACGAAGTTCCAGCTTGCGCCATGCCAGAGTCCGCACAACAGGAAAACAATCAGCAGGTTCAGGTGGGTGCGGGATTTGTGCCGTCGGTTGCCACCCAATGGAATGTAAAGATAGTCCCTGAACCAGTTGGATAAAGAGATATGCCAGCGTCGCCAGAAGTCGCGCAATGAGGTTGCAGCATAGGGATAGTTGAAGTTTTCCAGAAACTTAAAGCCAAACATACGGCCCAGTCCGATCGCCATATCGGAGTATCCGGAAAAGTCGAAGTAGATTTGCAGGGTGTAGCAGATGATGCCAAGCCAGGCCAGTGGGGTCGTCAGATCGTCGCCTTGAAGTGCGAATATCTGATCGGCAACATAGCCGAGTGGATTGGCAATCAGCAGCTTTTTTGCCAGTCCGAAGATGAATCTGCACATGCCGCTGTAAGCCAGCGCGAAACCAGGCTGGCGCTCGAGAATCTGCGCCTGAATATCCTTGTAGCGAATGATGGGCCCTGCGATCAGCTGTGGAAAGAGCGCGATGTACACAGCAACGTGCACGGGGTTGCGGCTGTGCCGGGCATCACCACGATAGACATCTATCAGATAAGAGAGTGCTTGAAAGGTAAAAAAAGACACCCCAAGCGGCAGGTGCACCTGATTAATGTTGTAGGGCTGCCAGCCAAGGCTCAATGCAACGCTGTTCCAGTTTTCGATCAGGAAGCTGGCGTATTTAAAATAGCCGAGTAGCCCAAGGTTGAAAATGATACCGAGTATCAGTGCAATGCGCGCACTTGTGGTCTTTGCGGCAAGCCCGCCAATGAGGTAGCCAAACAGGTAGTTGGCAGCGATTGAGATGAGCAGCAACAGGACAAAATAAAGTTCACCCCAGGCATAGAAAAACAGGCTGAACAGCAATAGCAGCAGGTTATGAAATTTACGGGGTAGAAGTAGCAGGCAGCCAAGCACGGCCGGCAAAAAGAAAAACAGGAAGGTCGCTGAGCTGAACACCATGGTTAGCTGCCGTCCTGGTCAGACTCGATCAAATTGGATCAGGCTTTCTGCACCGCTGATGATGGCTTCTTTGGGCGAACGAGGTTGCCAGCCGATCGCTTTGGATGCAGTTATATCGAGTTGCTTGATGACGTCCAGATCGTTCAGAAAGCTACCGATCTCTTTGACAAAAAGGCTGGCGATACGAGCCAGCCAATTGGGCATTTCGCGATGCGGAATCGTCCGTTCCGGATACTGTGCCTTCAGGATGTCGGCAATCTCCCTGAACCAGAGGAATCCGTTGGCGGCGATCAGGCGTTGGCCAACGGCTTCCGGATTCTCAAATGCCAGCCGATGAAGCGCGGCGACGTCTCTAACATCGACGATCTCGAATCCGAACCGAGGTAACAGCGGCACGTCGTTTCCTAAAAGCTTCAGCAATGCTTCAAGACTTGAGCCATAGTCAGCTTCCAGCGCAGGGCCAAGTACCAGGGCGGGTTGTATGGTCGTCAGAGAAATCTGGTGTTGATGGCAGAATTCCCAGGCAACCTTTTCGGCCAGTGTTTTACTGACCGCGTAGGGCGTCATTTCAGGATCATCGGGATCACTCCAGTCAGCCGGCGTGTAGGCTCGTCGCTCGGAGATGCCGCCAAAAACAGCAGCAACGGACGAGGTGAGTACGATGCGATTGATGCCTGCCTGCGCCGCAGCGTTCAGCACATGCAGCGTACCGGCCTTTGCCGGGCCGATCACAGCCATCGGGTCCTTAGGCTGAACAGTCGGTACCGGCGATGCAACATGAAAAACACCATCGCAGCCTGCAACAGCCGTTGCCCAGCCGGATTCCTCAGTGAGCGAAGCGGCGGCAAACTCAAGTTGGCTGGTATCAGCACCCTGTTTTGCAAACATTTGCGTCAGAGCGTCAGCCCGCGCCAGATTCCGGATGGTCCCTCTGACAGCGTAACCCTGCAGCAGCAGATCCAGGACACAGTGAGCGCCAATAAAACCCGAGGCACCGGTTACCAGTATTTTTGTACTCATGCCGTTGATCATAATGTCTGGCTGGCAGCGAGGGTAGTGTTACCATGAACTTCGCATTTTCAGGTCCCAGTACCATGAGCAGCCAGCCTATTAATCCGTTCCTCGAACCCTCAGCCGATCATGGTGTACCGCAATTCGATCAGATTCAGCTCAGCCACTATGAGGAAGCTTTCCAACTTGGTTTCGAGTTACAAAGCCAGGAAGTACAAGCCATTATCGATCACCCTGATGCCCCGACGTTCAGCAACACGGTTGAGGCGCTGGAAAGGTCAGGCGAGCTGCTGGCGCGTGTCGAGGCTGTCTTTTGGAACCTCACGTCATCTGATACCACCGACGCATTGCAGGCGCTGGAATTGAAGATGGGGCCGATGGTGGCTGCCCATCAGAGCACGATATTTACCCGTCAGCCATTGTTCCTGCGCGTAAAAGCTGTGCAGGAAAACGCCACGGGTCTCGATCCTGAAGAGAAACAGCTGCTGAAAGAAACCTATCAGGCTTTCGTTCGGGCCGGTGCTGATTTGCCGGAAGTGCAGCGCCAACGTGTTAACGAAATTGTTGAGGCACTGGCCGGACTCACAACACAGTTCGGTCAGAACGTACTCAAGGACGTCAACGAGTTTGAACTCACGCTGGAGGATGACAGCGACCTTTCGGGTCTACCCGATTTTGTACTCGATGCCGCCAGAGCCGAGGCGGCATCACGGGGTTACGAGGGTAGCTATACCTTCACTATCTCTCGCTCTTCAATCACACCGTTCCTGCAATATGCAGACAGCCGGGTGCTAAGGGCGAAAATGTACCAGGCTTACACAGCCTCCGGTGCGATGCAGGTTGATAACAATCCGGTCATTCTTGAGATTGTAAAACTCAGGGATGAGCGTGCGCGGCTCCTCGGATTTCAAAGCCACGCCCACTATATGGCGGACGATCGAATGGCCAAAACGCCCGAAGCCGTGCGCGGTTTGCTTGATCGTGTCTGGGAACCCTGCCGAGCGCGCGTTGCTGAAGAGGCAGCAGACCTGCAGGCCTGTATTCAGCAAGAAGGTGGTAATTTTGAACTGGCGCCCTGGGACTGGTGGTACTACACCGAGAAGGTGCGTCAGGCGCGTTTCGATCTTGATGAGGAAGAGGTGAAACCTTACTTCCAACTTGAACGGGTCAGGGATGGTGCTTTTGAGGTTGCCCGCAAACTCTACGGCATTGAATTCAGCCCCGTCGACGTGCCTGTTTATCATCCCGATGTGGAAGCCTATGCGGTGACTGATGCTGATGGATCGAGCGTGGGCATCTTCCTGTTCGACTTTTTTATGCGTGCCTCGAAACAGGGGGGCGCCTGGATGAGCGCATTTCGAGAGCAGTCTTGCCTGGATCAGCACGAGCACCCGGTGATTGTAAACTGCTGCAACTTTCCTAAATCCGACCCCTGCTTACTTGGCATGGATGAGGTCCGCACGCTCTTCCACGAGTTTGGCCACGGGTTACATGGACTCCTCAGCAAAGTGAAGTACCGAAGTCTGTCAGGCACGAACGTTAAACAGGACTTTGTTGAGTTGCCGTCTCAGATTATGGAGCACTGGGCACTCGAGCCCGAGGTGCTGAAGTCCTATGCTTTGCATACCGAGACCGGGCAGCCAATCCCCGATGAACTGATTGATAAATTAAAAGCGAGTGCGACGTTCAATCAGGGCTTCGCAACCACGGAATATCTGGCCGCCTGTTATCTGGATCTGGCCTGGCACGAACAGACCGGTGCCGGCGTGTCCGACGTTGATGTATTGGAGCAACAGGCCATGGATGAGATTCACAAGATCGGGATGGTAGATCCAAGGTATCGATCAACGTACTTTCGTCATATTTTCGAGGGTGAGAACTATTCTGCGGGTTACTACGTTTACATCTGGGCGGAGGTGCTGGACGCCGATGGTTTCGAGGCCTTTAAAGAGAAAGGGATTTTCGATCAGGCTACAGCGCAGGCCTTTCGTGAACATATCCTGGAGAAGGGGGGTAGTGCCGACCCGATGTCTTTGTATCAGGCCTTCAGAGGTCGGGAACCAGACGTTAAGCCGCTGCTGCAAAATCGAGGTCTAGCAGGGTAAATGATCCAGGCGAGAAATGGCCGTCTAGATATCGAAGTTTGGTACGAGATTTATCTTGCTCGTGTCGGGTGAAACTGGCGGTGGACCCTGATTTTTATCGGTGTCATCGACCAGATCCTCACCGGGCATCGCGAGCGTGATGCCTATGGTGTTTGGGGTCAGCAGTTCTTTTTCTTCCTGTAGTGTTTCCAGAACAGCGCCAGGTTCGTCCAGGCCAAAGTCAGGTGCATCCACAACGGGTTCGTTCGCCGAAGATGCTTCAACCAGCGGGCTGCCATCGTTGTCTTTCAGACTGAATGCCGAGAGATCAATATCCAGATCAAGATCGGCGTCCTCAGCCTCAACCAGTGGCGAACCATCGTTTTCAGCAACGCTGTATTCACTCAGGTCCAGCGCGGGTGATTCTGGATCAGGTTGGGGGTCAAACAGATCGCCCTCATTAGGCGCAAGCGTGAATGCTGACGTGTCCGCGGCCTCAGCGGCGGGGGCTTCATCTTCCGCTGCCTGGAAAGCCGGCGGTGGCGCGTCATCAGCTTTCTGAAAAACAGGCTCTTCTGCTTTCTGAAAGACGGGTGCGGCAGGTGCTTGTGCGGCGTCCGGGGCTTTTGGTCTGGTTGTGGGTTTTGCTGCAGGTTTCGCTGCAGGTGTTGCGGCATCACTGCGCACAATCTTGATTTTGACGTCGGCCCCAACTTTTTTAAGGGCTTTGCCATATTTCGCAGCGGCGGTCTTGTCGGTCGTCTTTTTGAGTACGATCTGTTTGCCAGAGAAAAGCGCAGCCGCCTTTTTCTCGTCGAGCTTGAGCAGCTTTGATAGCTGAGCTTTAACCGTAGCGGCTTCAAAGCCTGCTACGATGTCACCCTTGAAAACAATGGCGTAGGTCTCTGCGCTCACTGGTCCGCCTTCAATCCTGAAGTGTTTCCATGGTAATCAAATTCGTGGGGATGTACAGATCAGCTCGTGACCCGATGACGACCGCCTGGCCGGTCGTCGCGGGAATGGTTCACTTGATCAAGCCGTTCGTCAGTTGAACGCCTATTTTGTTGCCAGCGCGAAGGATTGGTCTGGCGCCGCGCCGTTGAGCACTTCCAGATAGGTCGCCTGCATAGCCTCCGGGCCAGTACGTTCATTGACATTCACCCAGTTGTCGACGGACCCAAGGAACGCTGACCAGGCTTTCTGCATTTCCGCCTGCATTTTTTCCGGTCCCCAATCCTGATGACGTTTTTGTATCTGGCTGGGTGCGAAGAACATTTCTGGTTTGGCACCAGGCAGTTCTGAGGGTGGCTGACCATCCCGTGACTCCCAGTGCGTGATACCAACCCCGCAGCTGCAGGTCAGGTTGTCTCCGAAGTGATGATGAATAGCTTCCAGTACTTTCCTGTTACCAGCCATATCAACAAAAGCAGCTTTTTCTGACGCATCCATATCGGCGACGTCATCATAGGTGAACACTTCGTCATAAATACCCATGCCCTCAACGAAGGCCTTATTGCCCTTCGAGGTTAAGCCGACGACCTTGGTATTGCGGTTCTTGTGCAGCAGAAAGGCCAGACTGAAAGAGGTTTTGCTGGAAGCGCTGGAAACAATGACTTTTTCTGCCCCAAAAAAGTCATTGTCGAACAGGTAGTCATCCAGCACGAAGCCGGTAATGAACAGTGGATAGAACACCATCCGGTGGGTGTCGTAGTCCCGGTCGAATCCATTTTCCTCGGTCATCAGCGAATAGCCGTTGTAAGCCGGTGGCAGCGGCGTTCTGTGTTCCGCGACATCGGTAAAGCCACGAGCATTGACGTGCTCGGGTTTCACCACCAGATAGCTCGCCATAGGGTAGTAGCCATAGTATTCGTCACCAACCTTCAGATCGGTGGTGCCGGCATCAATCACCGTGCCAACACCCCACACCGGAATGCGTCCGTATTCACCTTCCGCAGGGAAAAACTGCCAGTAGCCTATAATGTCACCGGCAACACCGTAGGTAATGTTGTTCGCAGTCAGTCCGAATTTATTCACTTCAATGATCGCTTCGCCGTCAGCGAGTGAAACCTGACCTGGATCTGGCAGATCCACGAGGCGTGTTTGACTGAGATCCTTTTGAATGACTTCCAGACCGTAGCTGCTCATTGATGTCTCCCATCAGTTATTTTTCAACAAACACAGAGACTAGAGACACACGCCTGTCGACGCAACTCATCTGCTACACTTTACGGGCCGCTTTGCTAACCAAAAACCAGTCGCCGGTGCCGATGTTATGAGTGATACCTTCGCGGGCGTGATCGCCTTTGCCTTCATGGCGTCGATGATTCTGGTCGGTACCGTGCTCAGAGCAAGGATTCCCTGGCTTCAGGCTTCCTTGATGCCCGCCAGTCTGATTGGCGGTTTTCTCGGGTTCGCATTGATCAGTTCAGGACTTTCATTTGGTTATGTCAGTGCTGATTTTGTGGCGTTTGCATTTCACTTTTTTACGCTTAGTTTCATGTCCCTGGTGCTGACCGGTCAGGATCAGACAGCGAAGCAGCCTTCCGTGCAGGCCGGCGGTATCTGGTTATCGATTGGTTGGACCATGAGTCTGGCGCTTCAGGCCCTCGTTGGTCTGGCCGTGATCTTGACGTTTAATCTGGCAACGGACGGCGAGCTGTCGGCCTATCTTGGCATGCTGGTTACCCATGGCTTTACCCAGGGACCTGGGCAGGCGATGGCGATGGGCTCGATCTGGCAGCAGGAATTTGCGGTTTCCAATGCCGTCAGTTTTGGGCTGATTTACGCTTCGGCCGGTTTTGTAATTTCTTTTCTCGTGGGTGTGCCCATGGCGAGGTATGCCATTAAGCACGGGTTAAATGCGAACACGTCTGCAAGACTCTCCGAGGTATTTTTAAAGGGCGTGCACCTGGCGGGGGAGCGGCCTGAGGCCGGTCGGCAGGTGACCCATTCCGGCAATGTCGATTCGCTGGTGTACCACCTTGGGATACTGGGTGTGGCTTATCTGCTGACTGATGCTTATCTGCTTCAGGCGCAAAGTCTGCTGGCAGGCACCACGCTGCTCGGACTCCCTATGGGCCTGCTGTTTTCCCACAATCTGTTTTTCATTCATGGATTACTGGTTTGTCTCGGCGTCCGGGCGCTCATGGATCGACTTGGCTATGGTCACATGATCGATAACGAAACACAGAAACGGATTACGGGTTCATCGGTGGATCTGATGATGGTGGCAACGATCATGAGTATCCAGCTGTCGCTGCTAACCGCTTATGCCCTGCCTATCGCGCTTGTCTGTATCAGTGTGGCGCTCACAACAGCGGTCCTGTGTTTTGGCTTCGGTCGGCTGCTCAATACCTTGCCGATAGAACGGGCGGTGACGTTGTTTGGCTGCTGTACAGGCTCAACGGGCAGTGGGCTGCTGCTACTGCGTATTCTGGATCCGGATTTATCGACCCCGGTTGCCAGGGAGCTGGCCTACTTTAATGTCGCCATCATCCTGTTCAGTGTGCACATCCTGATGTTCATGGCACCACTGCTGCCGTCGATTGATCTATGGGTGGTTGCTGCGGTTTATGGCGCCACGGTGTTTGTTGGTGCCGGGCTTCTCTGGTTTTTATCGCCCCGAACCTGAACCCGCAGTGCGCTGCTGCCAGGCACCTTCAAGGGCTTCAATAAATGCCTGTTCGGTGCCATCGTTGGTGATAACAACATCAGCGCGTGCGCACCGCTCCTCGTTGGACAGTTGCGCCGCCAGTCGACTTTCAACAGCTTCACGGGCGACGCCATCACGGTCCATGGTGCGTGTAATGGCGGTTTCCCGGTCAACGGTGATGACCCAGACCTCATCGCCAATATCATCCCAACCCGCTTCAAACAGAACGGCTGCCTCCAGAACAATCGGTTGATCAGGCGATTGCTGTTGAATGTCACTGATTTCAATTTCTGCAAGCCTGCGGATCTCAGGCCAAACGATATCGGTTAGCCTTGTCAGCTGATCTGGCTGGCCGAATACCTTGCCGCCCAGTGCTTTTCGATCGATCGTGCCGTCCGCGCCGCGAACCTCTTCACCAAAGGCGCTGATGACGGCTTCGAATGCAGGCGTACCGGGGTTGTAAGCTTGATGCCCGAGTTTGTCGGCATCAATAACCGCGGCGCCTTTTTTAGCAAGATAAGCGACCGCGGTTGATTTACCCGACGCAATGCCGCCGGTGAGACAGATGATTTTCACGTTAACTCCGTGCGTAACTCGAGGCGGTAATCTGCCACAGGTGATATACAAACGCCATCAGGGGAAACTTGTGTTATAAACTGGCGATGGTTTCAGCAGTACCAGTTCTCAAGCAGTCCAAGTGGCTCCGCTTTGGCGCGTTATGCCTGCTCTATTTCTGTCAGGGTCTACCCATCGGCTTGTTTCAGGTGGCGATCCCTGCCTGGTTTGCCGCGGAAGGTCTTTCGCTCCCGGAAGTGGGTGCCTTTGTCGGCATTGTGTTTTTGCCCTGGACGTTTAAGTTGCTTGCCGGGCCTGTCATGGACCGGTTCTCTTTTCCGCCAATGGGGCGACGCCGTCCCTGGGTGCTGGCAGCACAGATGGGGATCATTTCAGTTTTTGTCGTCATTGCGGTGCTTTCACCGGACCCTAACGAGGCTTACTTTCTGCTTGCGGCTCTGGGCTTCGCCGCCAATTTCTTTGGCGCGCTGCAGGATGTTGCGGTTGATGGCATGGCCATCGATATGCTTGAAGAAGATGAGCGCGCGCAGGCGAATGCTTATATGTTCGGTGGGCAAATCGCAGGCACCAGCATCGCGGGTGCCGCCGGCAGTGCCGCACTCATGCAATTTGGCATGTCCACTGCCGCGTTGATTATGGCAGGCACCGTACTGGTAATTATGATGGTTCCGCTGTTTATCCGGGAACGAGAGGGTGAACGAATTGTCCCCTGGTCAAGGGGCGAGGCTTCCCCCGAAGCGTTGGCCAGTGTTAATACCTCCTGGCAGTCGATCGCTGTTTCACTGACCCGGGCCATCATCTTGCCTATCAGTGTGTTATTGATTGTGCTTGAGGGCCTGCAGCGCATCGCCTCTGGCATGCTGACGAGTATTGCCCCTGTGCTAACCGTGCAAGATCTGGGCTGGGTTCAGACCGATTACACTAACCTGGTAGCGATGGCGGGTATCGTCGCGGCTGTTCTGGGTGTTTTGCTGGGGTCGTTCGTTGACCGCATTGGGGCCTTTCGCGTTTTGGCGGGCATGATTTTTCTTCGATTTTTATTGTTCGGTATATTCGGACTCACCGAGCCTATCTGGCAGGATTCGACCTACGTTCAGGGATTGGTTTTTGCGACCCAGATTACCAGCCAGTTTGTGACCATTACGATTATTGCGCTCTTCATGAAGCTCTGCCTGCCACGTATTGCCGCAACGCAGTTTGCGGTCTATATGGCCTCAGCGAATCTGACATTGTCCATGGGTAACGCGGCGGTCGCACCGCTCAGCCAGTATCTCGACTATGCAGGGATGTTCTTGTTTATGGCTGGACTCCATCTGCTGTTTTTGATGTTATTGCCGCTGCTCAATTTTGAACGGCATGCGCGAGATAATCAGGCGTTGGAAGTAAAACTGGCGCCGACGGCCGGATAACACCACGCCGCAGTTGACTCGCGCGCTGTTAGAAAACACATAAGGAAAGCGTTATGACGCAGAAGCGATCTGCCGCCATTGTAGGCATTCATGAGTATCCCTCCCGGGATGTTGAAGGGGAGGTCAGTCCCCTGCAAATAAAGGCTGCCTCTGCAGCAAGGGCGCTGGAAGATGCCGGGCTGAACTGGTCCGATGTGGACGCCATTTATGATGCGGGTGAAGGTGGCGGTATGGCTGGCCTGAACATTGCTGAGTATTTTGGTTTAAAGCCGACAGTGATCAACACGACTGGTGTAGGTGGCAGCTCTTACGAGTACCACGCCGCGCACGCTGCCAGAGATATCGCTGCGGGTAAGGCAAAGGTCGCCTTGCTGACTTACGGCTCCACGGCGCACAGTAATGCCTTTGCGATAGGTGTGGGTGCCCGTGGTGGTGCCTCCATGCATCCCGCGGATAACATGGATGGTTTTGCGGGTCAGACCCTGGTGGCTAACTATGCCATGGTGGCGCACCGCCATATGCATCAATACGGTACTACCAGCGAGCAGCTGGCTGAAATTTCAGTCGCTACACGCTATCACGCCATGCGTAATCCTGAAGCCGTCGCGGCCATGGAAGATCTCGAGTTTTTGGATATCCGTGAAACAACGATTGATGATGTTGTTAACTCACGAATGATTGCGGACCCCTTGCATTTGCTGGAATGCTGCATGATCTCCGACGGTGGCGGCGCTGTGGTCATTGCTGCCCCGGAAGTTGCACGCAACTGTAAAAACAAGCCCGTCTGGATTCTGGGTACTGGCGAGGCAACAAAGTATCCGGAAAACGGCGGAGATATTACTACCAGTGCGGCCGCCCAGTCCGCACCAATCGCGTTCGGCGAGGCGGGCATCAGTCCGTCAGAAATCGACGTTGCCATGATCTACGATTCGTTTTCGATCACCGTGCTGGCGTTGCTTGAAGATCTTGGTTTCTGCAAAAAAGGTGAAGGCGGTGCCTGGGTATCAGGCGGGCGTCTCCGGTTTGACCAATCTGGCGGACCGGCACTGAATACTGACGGTGGTGGGCTTTCTTCAAACCATCCGGGTATGCGAGGTATCTTTTTGTTGATAGAGGCCGCCCGGCAATTGCGCGGTGAATCAACGTCGCAGGTAAATGGCGCGAACCTGGCAGTTGCCCACGGTAATGGCGGCATGCTGGGAAGTCGGCACAGTGCAGGTACCGTTATTCTGGGAGGAGATTGATCATGGCAGAGCAGAAAAAAGACAAGCCGGTCACCAGACCGTTACCAAGGACCAATGAGCTTGATACCCAGGCTTTCTGGGCAGGCACAAAAGACAAAGCGTTCCGCTACCAGCAGTGTGACAGCTGCGATACCGTGGTTTTTTATCCCAGAGCACATTGCACCGGCTGTACCGGCGGCAATCTCACCTGGAAAACGGCTTCCGGCAGGGCCACGGTCTACAGCTACAGTGTCGTGCGGCAGAGCTACCATCCCTTTTTCCGCAATCTGGTGCCTTACGCGGTCGCCTGGATTGATCTGGAGGAAGGTCCACGTATCCTCAGTAACGTCGTCGGTGTGGATGACCCATTAACGCAGGTATCGATCGGGCAGGCGGTCCAGCTGGAGTGGGAGGAACATGAAGAACTCTGTATCCCACTGTTCAGGCCGGTTTAATCAGGCAGGCAGTCTTACCGAGGCCGTACCAAACACCCTTGTTTCGCCTTTTTCGTTGGTCACGGTGAGATCAATCTCAACCGTGCCGGCATCCTCATCAATATCGGTCACCACCCCAGTGATGGTGTGATCTTCGTCTGCGATGACCGGGGCACGGAAAACCGTATCAACGGTGATGATCTCAGCTGGCGGTGCCCAGTTGTGAATCATCGCGATCAGATAACCCTGACTCAGGATACCTGGCACCATCGCACCGGCCAGGCCTTCCTTTTTGGCGGCTTCATGATCGCTGAAGCGGGCGCCGGCCCAGCCAACGAGCTCTGCAAAACGTCGGGTCACATCCAGTGATGTGTCAGGTTTGAAGGCGGGCAGATCCTCGCCGAATTCAACCTCGCCGATTGTATTGATAGCCATCAGCGTTTCTCCCTCATCACCATGCGACTGTCTGAATTCGCCAGGTGTTTGCCGTCTTTATCGTAAAACTCAATGCGGATCACCACGAAGATCATACGACCGGATCGGCCCGTTTTTGTGTAGATGTCGTGCAAATGGGTTTTGCCGATGAGTGTGCTGCCTGGCCGAACCGGCTGCAGGCATTCAACGCCTTTGCCGGCATCCATACCAATGCCAAAGCGGGGGAAATCCGCGGGCAGCATTCTGGTGCCGTTGAGGCTGGCCACAAAAGTTGGTGGCGCCTGAAAATCTTCGTGGCTTTCATCGAGAAAACGCTCTGCGGTTTCCCCGCATAGCCGGGCGTATTCAATCGTTGTTGCGGGATCGATCGTAAACTCGTTTTCATCGAAATCGAGATTCAGGAACTTGCCTCGAATCTCTTCAATATCTGCGTCCAACGTCTCTTCCTCGGGATAGCGTGTTTTTGGTATGGGTTTCGGTCAGTTTTCTTCAGGTTTTGAAGGTGACGGCCTTGAAAGCACCGGCCTTAAGTGCCGCGACCAACTCGGGCATACTGCCGATGGGATCGTCGAATTCAGTGGCGCAGCGTCCGATATGACTGACGATGTGCGAATCACTGCCACCAATACCCTGATAACCGAGCGTCTCCGCATTATCGATGGCGATCTGATCTTCGTTGTCTCTGCTGCCACCGTTGTAGATTTCAACGATTTTGACGCCGTCAGGTATACCCAGTTCTTCGGTGTGGGCGAACATGCCAACGCGGGGTCTGCCGGGGTGGCAGGGCACCGCAACCGCCCCATGGGCGTCAGCGGTTTCGATCACCATCTTGAGCGGCAGATCGGTCCGTGAGAAATCAAAGGCTTCGGTTAGCGCCTCGGTAACACCGAAAACCAGCACATGGCCGTACTCGGTCTCTACTTCGCTACCTTTGAGGATAACCAGGCCGTGTTTTTCAGCCAACGCGTCGTAGCTGGACTCGAAGTCGTGCTGACGGTGTTCAGTAAGGACAAAGCCGTCAATGGGGATGTCCTTTGAGCGGATCCATTGGCAGTAGTTTTCTACCTTGGCCCTGCCATCGTCAGATTTAATCGAATGTGTGTGTAGATCGAGTATCAAGTCTGTTCCCCTGCTGAGGAAGGCAAACTGCCACAGCTACCGGTCCGGTGCAAGGCAATTGAGCGTAAATATGGAATGTTATCAATCACTTGGGATGTCTGTGAGGCGATAGTTCGTGGTGCGGCACCACCCCATGATCTGTCAGTTGCAGCAGGGTGGTGTGGACGTGGTCCGCGTTGATCTCCATGAGGCCCAGGGTGCCAGGTCGCAGGCTCTGATTCCGTGGCAGCGTCGGCGAACCGGGGTTCACGAACAGCGTTTCGTTGATTGTCCTCACGTCTTCGAGATGGGTATGACCGTAGATCAATACATCCGGGCGTGCCGCCTGAAAGTGCTTGTTCAAATGGCGATCCAGTACCTCGGGGGATTTTCTGATCGGCGAGGGAAAGTGGTGGATCATGCCGATCTTGATCCCGGCAGCTTCAATAAGCCAGGTGTCCTGCAGCCGGTCATCGATAATGCCGACGTCGCCATTGCCGCGACTGACGTAGGTGGGGGCCATTTCGCTGAGATGATCAACGATATCCAGGGTATGCAGGTCGCCTGCGTGCAGAATCAGATCGACATCAGTGAATACTTCGCTCGCGTGTGGCCACAAGGCGTCGATGGCGCCGGGCATATGGGTATCCGCGATCAGTCCAATTTTCATTGCGGTGCCTTGTTTTTGCGTGCGGTTGTCAATGTCATCTGGACATTCTACCCGCTTGCCACGCTATCCCGGTAAGGGTAGGGTGATTTGAATATTGTCCTATCAGGCATCTCTGCAGAGTGTATCGCTATGAAAAAAGTTGATCGTCGTTCTTTCCTCAGGCTCGGTGCAGTAACCGGGCTGGCTTCTGGATTGCCTCTCAGCGCTCAGACATTGGCTAACGAACAGGCGCCTGCTCAGTCAGCGCCGAGCCGGGGTGTAAAAAACTATGTGCGCCTTGGTCGCACGGAAATGAAGGTTGCAGATATCAGTTTTGGTTCTTTTCCGCTGCGTCATGGCGAAGAACATGTGGTTCATCACGCGCTCGACCAGGGCATCAATTACTTTGATACGGCCGAAAGTTATGGTGACGGCACCTCGGAAATCGTCATGGGTAACGCCCTGAAGGGTAAACGCGATGATGTCTATGTAGCGACCAAAATTGCGGCGGGGGCATCCGATAGCGCGGCATCAATGATGCGCCGCCTCGATGCTTCCCTGAAACGCCTGCAGATGGATTATGTTGACGTTTTCTTCAACCACGCGGTCAATGATGTCGCCCGACTCGAGAACGAGGAATGGCACAAGTTTGTAGACCAGGCGAAAGCGCAGGGTAAGGTCCGCTTTCTTGGCATGTCCGGGCACGGTGGCTATCTGAAAGAATGCGTCTCCTATGCGGTTGAACGGGATATGTTTGATGTCCTGCTGCTGGCCACTAATTTTGGTGAAGACCCTGCGTTCTACGAGCGCTTCACCCGTTCCTTTGATTTTGTCGCCAATCAGCAGGGGCTGCAGCCACACATGAAGCAGGCGAAGGAAAAGGATGTTGGCATCATTGCCATGAAGGTGCTTAGGGGTGCGAAGTTGAACGATATGCGGCCCTATGAGCAACAGGGCTTCACCTATTCACAGGCCGCGTTTCGTTGGGTTTTGAACATGCCGGATGTTGATAATCTGATCATTACCATGCGGAACCGGGATCAGATTGATGAATACCTCGGCGCTTCGGGTACGGGCGCGGTAACGCAACAGGATATGGATCTGCTTTATCAATACGCCAAGATGACAGACGCCAGCTATTGTCGTCATGTCTGCAATGATTGTGAAGGCAGTTGTCCCTTTGAAGTGCCGATCCCTGACATTCTGCGCATGCGAATGTATGCCACTGATTACGGCGATTTCTCGATTGCGCGGCAGGAGTACGCCAGGTTGGAATCCAATGCCAGCCCGTGCCTTAATTGTGATGGTAGCCCTTGTCGTGATGCCTGTACCTATGACATACCCATCGCTGACCTGTGCGGTCCCACGCATCAGATGCTGACCTGACGTTGCGATAATCTATGAGCAGACATCTTCACCTGGACCTGCTGGGTGGTTTGTCCGGGGATATGTTTATCAGCGCGATGCTGGACGTCTTTCCCGACCTCGCCACCGGTCTTCAGCAAGTGATTGAACAGGCAGGTTTTCCTGATCTGGTATCACTTGAATCGGCCCCGTTTGACGACGGTGTGCTGACCGGCACGCGTTTTACCGTCTCGGCTGAGAAAGAAGCCGGACATGCGCATCGGCACTATTCTGAGATTAAATCCATACTTGAGGGTTCCGCCCTGTCTTCCGCAACCCGGAAGGCAGCGCTTGCGATGTTCCATGAGATCGCCGTTGTTGAAGCGGCCATTCATGGTAAAGAAGTGGAGGCTGTTGCCTTTCACGAGGTGGGCGCCTGGGATTCCATTGCTGATATCGTGCTGGCTGCCCATCTTATCGAGTCGGCTGGCGCAGACAGTTGGAGTTGCTCGGTGATACCCGCCGGTCGTGGTTTTGTTGAAACGGCACATGGTCGGTTGCCGGTACCCGCACCGGCAACTGCCAGATTGCTGGAAGGGTTCGAATTACTGGATGACGGGATTGAAGGTGAGCGGGTAACACCGACCGGCGCGGTAATTCTTCGTTATCTGAAACCGGCCCGCCGGTTGCCGAAAGGGTTTACCCTGCAGGGCACAGGCTACGGGTTTGGTACCAAAAGATTTCCCGGTATTTCCAACGCGGTGCGCGTCGCCATGTTCGACCGGCAGATTGAACCGGAGGTATCGCCCCCGGTCTGGGATACTGACCAGGTTATGCGGTTGTCATTCGAGTTGGATGATCAGACACCGGAAGACATAGCCCTGGCCGTGACAACAATTGCCGAGGCGCAAGGGGTATTGGATGTCGCAAGAACCACAATCTCTGGCAAGAAAGGGCGTCAGGCAACCTCCGTCACTGTGCTTTGCAGTCCAGTGGACGCAGATTCGGTGACGGCCCTCTGCTTTAATCAAACGGTGACCCTTGGCATCAGACGTGAGCTCATTGACCGGGCGATTTTGAAACGCAGTGTCGTCACTGTTCAGGTGGATGGCCGGGATTATCGCGTTAAGCTGGCAAAGCGGCCGGGCGGTTACACTGCCAAGTTGGAAATGGACGATTTGATGATGTCCCGGCTCGACCGGCAGGCACGCCAAACAGTCAGGATAAAGGCAGAAACGCTGGCCCTTGAGCAGGCAGGTGAATTTTGAAATGACAGAACTAAACGCACGACAAAGACTGGAACACTATTTTACCCAGCGCCCGGCCATGGCCATTGCTGTTAGCGGCGGCGTGGACAGTATGACGCTTGCGGTGGTGGCGCATCGGGCGATGCCGGGTACCGAAATGTTTCATGCGGTTTCTCCCGCAGTGCCAGTGCAGGCAACTGCCAGAGTGAAAGCCTATGCCGCGCAGGAAGGCTGGCGGTTAAACATTATCGATGCGGGTGAAATGCATGACCCCGATTATCTGGCTAACCCTGCGAACCGGTGCTATTTCTGCAAGACCAACCTCTATGACACTGTGGTAGAAAATACGGACCTGACGGTTGCTTCCGGGACTAATCTCGATGATCTCGGAGACTACCGACCTGGACTGAAAGCGGCAGAGGAACACCAGGTCTGTCACCCCTATGTTGAAGCCCATATTGATAAGGCGGCGTTGCGTGCGATAGCAGCAGAGCTAGGGTTGGATGAGCTAAAAGACCTGCCAGCCGCGCCCTGCCTGTCCAGCCGGGTGACGACAGGCATCGCGATTGACTCGGCGGTCCTGCCAATCGTCAATGAGGTTGAGCTCAGTATTGGCGAGCTACTTGCGAACGTGATGCAACTTGACACGATACGTTGTCGCATTCGTGAAAACGAAGTTGCGATCCAGTTAGAAACGCGGGATACCATAGATTTTAACGGTCCGACATTTCAGCAGGCTGAAAGCCTGATTCGAGAGAAGTTTATTGCCGGGGGATACGAAGCCCAGGCGGCAAACATTGTTTTTGAACCTTATGAAAAGGGTAGTGCCTTTTTAATCGACACAGTGTCAGTGGATGCGGTTGCTACCAACGCCCTCTCAACTGCCACGGTGGCAGTTGACTAACGAGACCACAATGCCTGATGTAAAAGACGTTAACCTCGATTTTGAGAGAGCGAATCGAACCGGTCTCGCGGAAGCCGTATTTTCTCTCGGCAAGAGCGATGCCCAACTGCTGACAATCTGTGAAACGATCACCAGTCAGTCAAAGTCGATGTTGTTTACCCGTTTGTCCGCTGCCCAGTTTGCGCATCTGAACAGTGCCTATCCGGGCGTGCTCAGTTACGACGAAGTCTCCGGCACGGCTTTTCACCTGCCAGAACAGATTATCCAGCCCTATCCCATAGCCGTCGTTACCGGCGGGTCGACGGACCTGCCTGTGGCAAAAGAGGCGGCCAGGACACTCACTTTCTATGGCCATGAGGCACTGGAAGTCCACGATGTGGGCGTTGCAGGGTTGTGGCGAATGACCGAGCGTCTTGAAGAACTGCGTGCCTGCAAAATTATCATTTGCGTGGCCGGCATGGATGCCGCGCTGCCAACGGTGCTGGGCGGTCTGGTGCCAGCCTCTCTGATCGCCGTACCAACGTCCGTGGGCTACGGCATGGTCAAGGGCGGTGAAACCGCGCTGCGATCACTGCTTGTGAGTTGCGCGCCGGGTGTCACCGTTACCAATATTGATAATGGCTATGGTGCTGCCTGCGCGGCAATCCGGATTATCAACAATTTCAGCAACTGAGATCGTTGATCTATTACTCGATAGCGCTTTATTTACAATCTGACGTCGTCTGAAACCCCGCGTACAAATAGCGGCTCTGCCTCTGCCGCATTGTCTGCAGCGACCTGATCTTCCAGGTTGTCAGCGGTGCCGGTGTTGAAGCTTTCAACTGCGGCGAAGATTTTAGCCAGAAGTGTGGCGTCGCTGGTGGTGTTCAAAAACAGCGCGTCACGTTTCAGTACGAAGTGAACGGCTCTTTCAATAATGGCATCGTCCCGATACGGTTCGTACCAGCTGAAGTGTGGTGCATCATCATCTTCACGCCAACGTCGTTTGGCGATTGATTTGATGGTCTGCATGGCAACACCGCGTTCCTGGCACAAAGCGTACAGCGTTTCAAATTCGTTCCGATACTGTTCTTCCTGCATCTGCACGTAGTTGTAAGGTAGCAGCACAGAGGTGAAATCGAACCTGGCAAGGCTCTTCAGGTGCATCTCCGCAATACGGGTACCATGACCGGTAACACCGATAAATCTGACCAGTCCTTCTTCCTGCGCTTTAAGCGCCGCTTCCAGCGCGCCGCCGGGTGCCATGACGGTTTCCCAATCAGCATCCTGGGCCAGATTGTGGAACTGAATCAGATCCAGCTGATTAATCCGCATGCGCGTTAGCGATTGCTCAATGCTCGCCCGCGCACCATCCCCGTCACGGTCACCAGTTTTGCTGGCGAGGAAAACATCACCCCTGTGATCCTGCAGGAAGTCGCCCAGTCGTAGTTCTGAATCACCGTAACTTGCGGCCGTGTCAAAGTGATTCACACCGGCATTTCTGACCATGTCGATGGTGCTGTCGGCTTTGTCCTGACGCATACCACCAAGGGCGGCGGCACCAAAGATGATGCGGCTGCTGTGGTGACCGGTACGGCCAAATTCTTGAGTAGGGATCATGCTTGTCTCCGGGCTGATTACCCTGGGAGTTTAGCGCATCCTTCTTACGGCTGTGTATCCAGAGACTCAATAAAGTCGATACACCGCTCGACACACCATTCGGTGCGTTGTGGTGCGGTAATGTCGCCAGCGAAGACGTGCTGCGGCGTTTCCAGGTCTATGTCGACCTTGTTGAGGTGCTTGTTCCCGGCGGGCCAGCGCGCATGAAAATCGATGGCAGCGGCATGGTTGATGGTGGGGTCATGTTCCATATAGAAGGTCGCAAGCGGAATACCCCGCTGCGGTAGCGGATGCTGATTCACCCAATCGACAATTTTCTGCATCTCTATCACGGCGAGCGTTGAATATTGATTGGTCCAATACTTGCCCTCGCCTTCATTTTTCGGTTCCCAGCGGTGTTCATCGCCGATAATCAGCGGCACCCAGGATTTCGCCCAGGGCCAGGTCAGCAGAAAACCAAAAGGATTCCGTATTCGGAAATTGGGCGAGATAAAGATGAACGCAAGCAGTTTCTGCTTTTCGGCAGCGTGTGCGTTCAACCAGATACCGAGCGGTGCACCAGTAGAGGTGCCTATGACTATGACCCTGCGGCCTATCCGTTGTGCGATGTCCCAGCTGTCGATCAAGGATTGCAGCCAGTCTTCGGCGTTTGCTTCCATGGATGATTCGTACAGGCCGTGGCCTGCAAGCCTCGGGTACACTGCATTCGCACCAAAATGCCTCGCGACACGGGCGGTTACGGGTGAGATTTCCTGGCGTGTTGCAGAGAACCCATGGATATAGAGAAAACAGAGATCCGTAACGCCGGGTCCATCATGCCAATCGATTGTTGCCTCGGCACCGTCGATAACATCGGCGTGGCTTTGCTCGTGGTGACTGAGCCACGACGCCAACTGATCCAGGGACAGATCTTGCGGTACTCTGGATTGTGGGGGGGCGGGATTGAGTCTTGGCCTCGGCGCAAACCGAAAAACAGCGGTCAAAACGACGACAAACAGGCCAATAGCGAGCAACAGTTCAACCATGAATTCTACACCTGACCCCAAAAGCGAATTTTTTCACGGAAATGTCCAAGAATCACTACTGTCGAGTCCTGATTTTGACTAAAATGGAGCTTTTCCACCGGTGGGCACCGGGCCGTGCCCATGGGTGTTTTGGAGTAAAATCATCATATGCGATTGCAGGCAATTAAGCTCGCTGGTTTCAAATCCTTTGTAGATCCTACAACAGTCCCCTTCCCCTCAAATCTTTGCGCCGTAGTTGGCCCGAATGGCTGTGGTAAATCCAATATCATCGATGCGGTGCGCTGGGTGATGGGTGAATCTTCCGCAAAAACCTTGCGCGGCGAATCGATGACCGATGTCATCTTTAACGGTTCGAATACCCGCAAACCGGTTGGTCAGGCCAGTATTGAACTGTTGTTCGATAACGCTGAGGGTCGGCTTGCCGGGGAATACGCGGCCTATAGCGAGGTCTCCGTCAAACGGCAGGTGACCCGCGATGGGCAGTCAAACTATTTTCTGAACAATCAGAAGTGTCGCCGGAAAGATATTACGGACCTGTTTCTTGGTACCGGGCTGGGGCCACGGAGCTACTCGATTATTGAGCAGGGCATGATCAGTGACCTGATTGAGGCCAAGCCCGAGGATCTGAGAAGTTACCTGGAAGAAGCCGCGGGTATTTCCAAGTACAAGGAACGTCGTAAGGAAACCGAGCGGCGGATCAGGCATACCAAAGATAATCTGGATCGTTTGACGGACTTGCGGGATGAGTTGGAGCGTCAGCTGACTCACCTCGAGCGTCAGGCAAAAGCAGCAGAACGCTACACGGAACTAAAAAAGGAAGAGCGAGCGCTCAAGGCCGGGCTATTTGGCCTGCGCTGGAATTCTCTGACCGCAGAGATCAAGCATCAGGATGAAGAAATTAACCGATTGGTGATTGAGCAGGATGCCAGGGTTGCCGATCAGCGTCATATTGACGCGGAAATTGAGTCAAAAAGGGATGCCCTGACGGGCTTGTCCGACCAGTTGAACGAGGTGCAGAAGCGTTACTACGACCACGGCACCGAAATCGCGCGAATTGAAGACAGCATTGCGTTTCAGAATGAGCGCACCCGGCAATTGGCAACGGACCTCGAACAAGTGGTCGAGAATCTTCAGAAAGTCCGGGCTGATCTGTCGGCAGACGAGCGCCAATTGGCGGGATTTCGTACCGAGTTGAATGATACATCGCCGCAGCAGAACGAGGTGCAGTCTCTGGAGCGGGCTTCAGCAGAACGATTGATTACCGCTGAGCAGAACATGCAGGACTGGCAGGAAGCGTGGGATGGATTTAATGACACTGCTGCCCAGACCCGTCAGCTCGGTGAAGTCCAGCAATCGAAAATTGAAGGGCTGGAACAAGCGATTGAACGTGCCAGTACCCGGATTTCGGTGCTGCGTGCAGATGTTGAGCGCCTGTCAGCAGAAACCGTTGAGGCAGAACTTGAACCGCTGGAGCAGATGCTCGCAACCCAGGAAGCACAGCTTGAAAGAATTACCACTGAGCTGGGTGCGCTGACTGGGACGATTGATTCCCAGCGGCTTGAGAACCAGTCACTGACGAAACAGCTGGACGAAAGAAAGAGCGCCTTGCAGTCGCTTTCCGGTCGCCATGCTTCATTGGAAGCGCTCCAGCAAGCCGCCCTTGGTCAGCAGGATGATGCTGAGGTCAGCTGGCTTGAACGTCACGGCATGGGTGGTCAGAAACGGCTGGCGGAGAGTATTCGTGTAGAAGACGGCTGGGATATCGCAGTTGAAACTGTTCTGGGTGATTATTTACAAGCTGTTCGCGTTGATGGCCTTGATGCGGTTTCTGGCCTGCTGGACGACTTTGGTAAGGGGCATCTGAGTTTTGTCTCTGGTGCCGGTCCCGTAACACCTGCGACCGGTACTGACCTGCTGGCGGATAAAGTCTCTGGCGACGCCGCGGCAGTCACTCTGCTGTCGGGGGTTCGAACGGCTGTTGATCTGGGCGCTGCCATGGCAATCCGAGAGCAGCTTGGCGATGGCGAATCTGTTGTAACCCGGGATGGCTTGTGGCTTGGCAGGAACTGGCTACGAGTAACCCGGGACAAGGATGCTGAAGCGGGTGTCATCAAGCGGCAGCAGGAGCTGGTAGCGATAGCCGGGGATATTCAGACCGCAGCATCGGATGTTGAGAGACTGTCTACCGCGCTCGACGCTGGTATGGCTGCCCTTCAGAGTGCGGAAAGTGAACGAGACCAGCAACAGAAACGACTTGCGGAACAGCAGCGCACATTTGGTGAGACGCGAGCGCAATTAGGGGCCAAGCGGGTACAGGCGGAGCAGATACGTAATGATCTGGCGCGTGCCAACAAAGAGATTGAAGAAACTATTACCCAGATGGAGGACGACGACGCCACCTTGCGTGAAGCACGAAATCAGTTGCAGTCTGCCATCGACGCCATGGAAAACGATACCCAGAAGCGTGATGAACTTGTTAAGCGGCGGGAATCCATTACAGCCCAGCTTAATGAGGCTCGAGAAAAAGCGCGCAGCGACAGTGCTGCGTCCCATGAGCTTGCGCTGAAAGTGCAATCCCTTAACTCACAGATTGCGTCAACGGAACAGGCCATGAACCGGTTGCGGGAGCAGGAACAAAGCCAGGCGGCGCGCCGTGCTTCTCTGGAAGAGAATATTACCGCCAGTCAGGAACCGCAGGGACAGTTGAAAACTGAACTGGAAAGTCAGCTCGCTCAGCGACTCGAGGTCGAAAATGAACTAGCCGGGGTGCGCCAGAAATCTGAGGCAACCGAGCATGAGATTCGTCAGCAGGAACAAAAACGCAGCAATATCGAGGAGCAGATTGAGACGATTCGCGGCAGCCTCGAAAAAGTTCGGCTGGCCCGACAGTCTGTTGAAGTTCGTCGTGCCACCATCGTTGAACAACTCCAGGAAGAGAAACAGGACCTGGACGAGGTTCTGGCAGGGTTGCCAGACGACGCTGATGAGGAAGAGTGGGAGCAAAATCTGACGCGGATGGGGAATCGCATTCAGCGGCTGGGTGCCATTAACCTGGCGGCGATTGACGAGTTTAAGGTTCAATCAGAACGCAAACAGTATCTGGATGCACAAAACGAAGATCTCGAGAAAGCGCTGGCTACCCTCGAAAATGCGATCCGCAAGATTGATATCGAAACCCGGACCCGATTCAAGGAAACCTTTGACAAGGTCAACAGCAAGCTCCAGCAGTTGTTTCCGAAACTCTTTGGTGGCGGCCATGCCTACCTTGAGATGACCGGTGAAGATCTTCTTGATACCGGTGTTGGCATCATGGCGAGACCGCCGGGCAAACGAAACACGAGCATTCATCTGCTGTCGGGTGGTGAAAAAGCACTGACAGCAATTGCCCTGGTGTTTTCAATTTTTAACCTGAATCCTGCACCCTTCTGTTTGTTGGACGAGGTTGATGCGCCACTCGATGATGCGAACGTCGTGCGCTATACCGATATGGTGAAAGAAATGTCGCGCACCGTGCAGTTTATTTTCATCACGCACAATAAAGTCGCGATGGAAATGGGTGAGCAGTTGATGGGCGTGACGATGCACGAGCCTGGGGTATCCAGACTGGTGTCGGTAGATGTAGATGAAGCAGTAGCAATGGCCGCGGTGTAGTGGCCGAACTTTTAATCAAGAGCTGGGATCGATAGCTGGGAGATGAGCTGTGGATTTTGATTTGCGACAATGGCTGCTGATACTGGGCCCGGTGTTTATTGTAGGCGTTCTGCTGCACGGCTATCTGCGGATGCGTGCCAGCCAGAATGAAATCAAGATGAAACTGGACAAAAGCTTCCTGAGCGAGCCCGGACAGGAAGCGGATGTTGATGAGTTGAATCTGTTGAAAGCAGAGCTGCCGAATGGTGGTGCGCGGGTTATTGATCGAACTGATGCTGAACAACCCCGGGCTGCTGAATACAGCGCGAGTCAGGACACGACAGCCGAAAACGTCCCGGTCCTGATGGAACCTGTCGATCTTCCGGAAATCAGTGCCGTAGAGCCTGATCCGGCTATCGAAACCCCGCCGATATCGGCATTGGATGAGGCCCCGGAGGCCAACAAACCCCAGAAAAGTGGGGTTCGTAAGGCGCCACCAGCGAGAAACGTGGAGACCTCACTCGAGCCAGAGGTTGCCCACAGCGTTGAAGATGCGGATGTGCTGACCGCCGGGGAAAGCCCGGAGGCGACAGGTCTAATTCCTAAACCGGAAAAGTTTGTGGTCGTACATGTGCTTGCGCTCGATGCGCCATTTCCCGGCCAGCCGTTGCTCGAGTTATTGCTTGAATCCGGTATGGCCTTTGGCGAGATGGACATTTTTCATGCGCTGAATGACGCGGGTGAACCCTTGTTCAGCCTGGCCAGCGCAGTTGAGCCAGGGACTTTTGATCTGTCTGAAATGCAGACCTTTTCGACACCCGGGGTAACGCTGTTTCTCCGAGTACATGAGGTGGCTGAACCGCTTGCCGTACTCGATCAGATGATGGCGGTTGCCGATGCCATTGCTGCCGTATTGAATGGCGAGGTCAGGGATGAAACTCGCAGCGTGTTGACGCCTCAAACGCTCGAGCATTGTCGGCAATCGATCCGGGAATTTGAATTCAAGCATTCCGCCTGACAATACACGCTGTGTCTGCACCTAAATCACCTACCCCCAACGGTCTGCATCCGTGAACGTCGCCGAAGAAATCGAGGGGCTGCGTGAGCAGCTTAACTACCACAACTACCGCTATCACACACTGGATGCTCCAGAGATATCTGACGGTGACTACGACAGGTTGTTCCAGCAACTTAAAAAGCTTGAGACTGAGCATCCTGAACTGATCACCGAAGACTCGCCGACGCAGCGCGTTGGTGCCACCCCGCTTGATGCTTTCTCTCAAGTCACACATGAACGGCCGATGCTGTCGTTGGATAACGCCTTTGGTGAAGATGACATGCGTGAATTCGATCGCCGTGTCCGAACCAGATTGCAATCAGAGGAACCCATCAGCTACGCCTGTGAACCGAAGATTGACGGTGTCGCCGTATCTTTGCTGTACGAGGGTGGACGTCTGGTGCGTGGTGCAACCCGTGGTGATGGCGCGACCGGTGAGGATATTACGCAGAATGTCCGAACAATTGAGGCGATTCCCCTGTCGCTAAGAGGCAACGGTTATCCTGAAAGGCTTGAGGTGAGAGGGGAGGTTTACTTTCCGCGATCCGGGTTCGACAAGATGAACGCGGATGCGCTTTCGGCCGGCACCAAAGTGTTTGCCAATCCAAGAAACGCGGCAGCGGGTACGCTTCGTCAACTGGATAGTCGCCTGACCGCCAAACGACCGTTAACCATGTTTGCTTATAGTGTGGGTGTGGTGGAAGGTGGCTCGGTGCCAGAATCACACACCGACATCCTGGCGCAGCTGGCGTTATGGGGCTTACGTATTAACCCGCTGATGGAGGCCGTCGAGGGCGTGGCTGCCTGTCTTGATTATTATGAGCGTCTCTCGGTGATGCGCCCCGCTTTGGACTACGAGATCGACGGGGTCGTGTTCAAGGTTAATACGATAGCTCAACAGACGGCGCTGGGTATGCTGACGCGAACACCCAGATGGGCGATTGCCCACAAGTTTCCGGCGGAACAGGGGGTTACTGTTCTCAAAGACGTGGAATTTCAGGTCGGTCGCACGGGCGCTGTGACACCCGTTGCCCGGCTTGAACCCGTTGCGGTGGGTGGCGTGACTATCAGTAATGCAACCCTGCATAACATGGATGAAATCGCTCGGTTGGATATTTGTGTGGGTGATACGGTGGTCATTCAGCGGGCCGGTGATGTCATCCCCAAAGTGATTTCGGTTGCCCTCGACAAGCGACCGGCCCTGGCGAAAGAAATTGAAATGCCGGCCACTTGTCCTGCATGCGGATCTGAGGTGCTCAAACCCGAGGGCGAAGTCATTGCGAGATGTACGGGCGGCCTCGAGTGTCCGGCGCAACGCAAGGAAAGCATTCGTCATTTCGCCTCCCGGTTGGCACTGGATATTGAAGGGCTCGGCGACAAGCTGGTCGAACAGTTAGTCGAGGCGGAGTTGGTGCACAGTCCGGCGGATCTGTTTGAGCTGACGGAAGCGAAGTTGATTGGTCTGGAACGGATGGCGCCAAAATCGGCTAACAATCTGCTTGCCGCGCTGGAAAAATCAAAGGCTACCACCTTGCCCAGGTTTATCTACGCGATGGGCATCCAGGAGGTAGGCGAATCCACCGCAAGAAGCCTTGCACAATTCTATGGCAACATTGAGGAGATCCGACACGCGTCTTCAGAGTCACTTCAGGAAGTGCCTGATGTCGGGCCGATCGTGGCGGAGAAGATTGCCCATTTCTTTCTTCAGGACGTCAATGCCCGGGTGATTGATGCGCTGCTGGCAGCGGGCGTGCACTGGGAAGAAATTGAAAGCGCTGAAAATCCGCAGGCATTGATTGGGCAGACTTTTGTGCTCACCGGGACACTGACTAATCTTACCCGTACCGAAGCAAAAGCAAGACTGCTGTCACTGGGGGCGAAGGTGTCCGGTTCCGTTTCGGCGAAAACCAGCTATGTGGTAGCAGGTGATGCCGCCGGCTCGAAACTGACCAAAGCCCAGACGCTCGACATTCCTATCCTGAGTGAAGATGAGCTGCTGAGTTTACTGGCGCAACATGGCGCATAGACTGTTAACCCTGATTGCCTTGTTGCTGATGGTGGGCTGTGTCAGTTCGCCCCCCAGGGATGCAGATAACATTTGCGAAATATTTTCTGAAAAACGCGGATGGTACAAGGACGCCCGCAAGTCATCGCGGCGGTGGGGCACGGATATCACCGTCATGATGTCGATGATGTATCAGGAGTCATCTTTCAAGGCCAGGGCGAAGCCGCCACGAACAAAAATTCTCTGGGTCATTCCTGGCCCAAGACCGGCAAGTGCTTATGGCTATGCTCAGGCGACTGATGAGACCTGGCGAGCCTACAAACGGTCAACCGGCCGTGGCGGCGCTGACCGCAACAAGTTTGACGATGCAATAGATTTTATTGGCTGGTATAACGATCAGAGTCAACGCAGAAACAGCATCAGCAAATCCGATGCCTATCATTTGTATCTTGCCTATCATGAGGGCCAGGGTGGTTTTGCCAGGCGTTCATTCAAAAACAAACAATGGCTGAAAGACGTTGCGACCCGCGTGTCAAAACGCGCTGGTATTTATCGAGCTCAGCTTGACCGATGTGAAGCTAAATTTAATCGAGGCTTTTTCCGTCGGCTGTTTTCATGATTGCCGAGACGCAGGCAGGATACTGCCCTGCATGGGAATCAGATGTCGCATATCGATGTGTAAAAGCACGGGCCCGTCGGCTTTAATGCCGGCTTCGAACGCATCCTGAAAGCTTGCCAGGGAGCTGACCGTATAGCCCGGTACCCCCAGACTCTCAGCCAGTTTTTTGAAATCCACCGCGCCAAGATCAGTATCGCTGTACCGACCGTCAAACTCAGCCGCTTGTAACCCTCGCAGTACGCCGTAGCCACCGTCATCGAATACGCAGATGACTATCGGTAAATGGTATTGGGCGGCACTCGCAAGTTCGGTCGCGTGAAATAGAAAACCGCCGTCACCGTGAATGACAATTGTTTTCTTTCTGGTTCCGGCAGCGGCACCTATCGCCAGGGGTAAGGCGGGGCCGATGGCGGCAGACGTCGGCCCGATAAACGTCCGTGGGCCGAGCACAGGCAAAAGCTGATTGACGAAATTATAGGCGGGCACAGTTGAATCCCGCACTATGATGGCGTCGTCAGGTGACAGGCGACGAATACTGTGCATGATGCCTTCGTAATCGGGGCCCAGTCGTTTAATGAGGGTGCTGCGCAGTGAATGGTTAGCGGCGATCACCTGCGCAACAAATGCTGCGTCTGTGGGCTCCGGGTTAATGCTGCTCAGAATCGCATCCAGCACCGCTTTGGCATCGCCAATCACGCCTGCAGCTGAGGGGTGAACGAGATCGATGACTGAAGGATCGATGTCGATGTGCAGCAATTTTCCTGGTGGCGTGAGTCCCGCGCCTACACCACCCACACCAATTTGAAATCTTGTGCCAACCGCGATGGTCAGATCTGCCTCTGCCATCGCCGCGTGTAGCTTTCGGCTCTGGTAAAGATTACCTATTGCCAGTTCATGGGTTTCCGGGATCGCGCCCCTGCCGTTTGGGGTCATGAATACCGGGGCCTTGAGCTGTTCGGCGAGGGCAGTCAGCGAGGCACTGGCGCCACCATAGGTCACACCTCCGCCAGCGATGATGATGCGCTTTTTACTGTTTTGTATGAGGTCTGCTGCGGCCTCGACGTCTCCCTCAATACCTGGCTGTGCAGGCAAGAACGGCGTGTTGCAGGGAGTAACTTCGGCGTATTGCAGGTCGATAGGTATTTCCACCGCGCCAGAGGATGGGCGGCCGGAAGTCACCGCATTGGCCACCTCAAGTAAGGTGTGTTCGATATCTGAGGCCCGCTGGATAGATTCTGCTCGGCGGGTCACTGTCTGTAACATGGGTAATTGCGCCTCTGCCTCGTGCACATAACCCTGGGACTTGCCGTAGTAACGGGATTCCACCTGTCCTGTAATCAGTATGATCGGTGAGCAGGCGTATTGAGCTTCGTAAAGCCCGGTGACCGTGTTTGTTGTTCCCGGCCCCGTGCTCGCGATCACAACCCCCGGTATACCGGTCGCCCGTGCGTAGCCATCTGCTGCGTGGGCCGCCGCCAGTTCGTGCCGGCAGTCCACAGTGTTGATGTTTCCATCCCGCGCAATCGCATCGAAAATCGGCATATTGTGAATGCTTACGATGCCGAAAACGTGGGTTACGCCGATTTTATGTAGTGCGCTGACAACAGCATCTGCACCGATCATGGGTCATTCTCCTCCGCCACGCTAAGGCAGGAGTATGCATCCACTTACCGGGATCTGCTACTTGATCTGTTTCTGTGGGTTGAGACGATCAGGGACTTGTGCGTCTGGGTCCATCACGTCTGGTTTTTGCCCGTCGGCTGGCGTCTCTTCGTTCGGCTTCTACCGATTTTTCCTGGGCGCGTCTCTCTGCACCCATGCGTCGGTCTGATCCGCGACGGTCGCCGGACCCTCGTCGTTCAGTTGCCATATCAGTTTCCTGAAAGTTAATTGCTGACACAGTGTGGCGCTCCAGGCCAGGCAGGTCAAGCCTGAATATGCCAAAATAAACTGGTTGGTCTAATTTTGGTAGAATAAGCGATAGATCGCGTGACCGTGATCGTCGGCGATCAATAGACTACCGTCTGGCATTTCAAGTATATCGGCAGGGCGACCCCAGGCGACGTTATCCTGCAGCCAACCGTCGATGAAGGTTTGCCATTCACCGGTTTCAGGATCGACGAGAGTAAGCCGGTAGCCAACATGGCCTGCCTCAGGTGTCCGGTTCCAGGATCCGTGTTCAGCGACGATCATTTTGCCGCGATAGCGCGCCGGGAACATGTCTCCGATGTAAAACTTCAAACCAAGGGGTGCCACATGAGCGTCCAGTTCTGCAACCGGCGGTTCGGAATCAAATCCGGGCTGCCAGAACTCTGGATCCTTGACATTTTCTCCATGGATAAACGGAAAGCCGAAATGTGTGCCAGCTTCCGTGGCCCGATTCACTTCGCAGGGAGGGATTTCATCACCCATCCAGTCACGGCCATTGTCGGTAAACCAGAGGTCACCGGTTTCAGGGTGCCAGGTAAATCCAACCGTGTTCCTGACCCCGTGGGCGTAGATTTCCGGTTTCAGTGGTGAAGTGTCCAGGTCCAGCCGCATGATCGTTGAAAACCACGGGTTATCTTCGAGGCAAACGTTGCAAGGTGCGCCAATATTAAAATAGAGGTCACCATCCGGACCGAAACCGAGATACTTCCAACCGTGATGTGTTTCATCGGGTAAGTCGTTGTAAAGAATTTCGGGTTCTGGATCGCTGGCAAAAGTGTTATCGATATCACGATAAACGTACAGGGTTTCTACCGCAGCGACGTAGAGGTCACCATCTTTCAGAGCAAGGCCCGTTGGCATGTTGAGACCGGTATCAATTGTCGTCGTCTCCCCCTCGAAGACGGCATAGAGATTACCTTCACGGAATGAACCCGCGTACAGAATACCACCGTCACTGAGGGCGAGTTGTCTGGGATTGGTCGCTTGCGCGTAGACCTCGATCTCGAAACCGTCAGGCAGGTTCAGTTTTGCCAGTGGTAAGTCCTCAGCGATTGCAGCGTTTACCCACATGAACATCAGCAACAGACTGCCAGAGATAACGGGGATTAGTGATATGATCTTTTTCATGTCTATTGTTCCTGCCTGTTTTATTCGCCCGGTTCCGTTCACCCTACGGGTGAATGCAATCCCTGACGGATCAGGTTGATTTCCTATGCTGAATAATGCGCTGAAGGAAGAGATTCAGACGGCCTACTCGAGCCTTCTCGAACAGAAAGGATATCGCGCCAGACACTGCCAGAAAACCATGATCGCAGAAATCGCAAAGACCCTGGGTGACACTGACCTGGATGCCAGTATCTGCGTGATTGAAGCGGGCACCGGCACGGGTAAGACCATTGCCTACACGCTGGCAGCGTTGCCCGTCGCCAGAGCATTTAAAAAGAAAATCGTCATCGCAACCGCGACCGTCGCGCTGCAGGAACAGATCGTTTATCAGGACCTGCCGGATATACGGACGCACAGCGGGCTGGAGTTTTCGTTTGCGTTGGCGAAGGGCCGGCGACGGTATGTTTGCCTCTCCCGATTGGATCAGGCGTTGCAGGGCGGCGATGACCGTAATTTGACGCTGTCCATGTTTGAAGCGCCCCGTGAAGCTGGCAAGGACGAAGGCAAGCTATTTAGTGCCATGATTGATGCGCTGGGGAAAGGCGAATGGGATGGTGAACGGGATAGTTGGCCGGAAGAACTGGAGCACGGTGCCTGGTCCAGAATCAGTACTGACCACGCACAGTGTACACAGCGCCGCTGCGCCTATTATGACAATTGCTATTTTTATCGTGCGCGCGAGGACGTGCACCGGGTCGACTGTATCGTAACTAATCAGGATCTTGTGCTCTCTGATCTGATGATGGGCGGTGGGGCAGTGCTGCCTGACCCAGAAGAGACCATTTACATTTTTGACGAAGGCCATCACCTGCCCGCCAAGGCAGGCAATCATTTTTCACATGTGCTTTCTGTCTACAGCACGCGAAGCTGGCTCCAGCAGATGGCAACCAGTCTTGATCTGGCCTGTGCGGAGATCCCGATGCTGGCTAATCAGGTTGCTGGTCTCGATGGTCTGATCACACAGGCAACGGAACGCCTGGATGAGATCGCAGCCTACCTGCAGCAGTTCCAGAGCGAAGGGGAGAGCGTCGACGATGGCTGGCTCTACCGATTCCCGAAAGGAGAGGTCACGGACGAGTTGGCTGGTTTTTCAGTTGAACTCAGCCAGAGTTTTGACCGATTGGAATCAATTGCGTCAAATATGCTGCCCATTATCGAAAGCACTCTGGAGGAAACGCCAGCAGCAGAACGGGAACCTATTGAACACTGGTTATCTGCCGTTGGCGCGATGTCAGATCGTTTGGCCGCAGCCCACGAACTCTGGAACAATTTTGGCAAGAAGTCGGTTAACCCGCCTTATGCGAGATGGATTCGATTCTCCAATCAGTCCCAGATAGAGGGGATGGAGATGCAACTTTCCAGTCACCCGGTTTCTGTTGCTGATGAATTGCATGAGCGGCTCTGGTCGAGATGTGCGGCCGCAGTGGTGACATCCGCCACCCTGTCTGTCGGCCGCGATTTCAGTAATTTTCAGGCCAAGTCCGGCATTGACGCAACTGAGGTCTTCAGGTCTCTGCCCAGTCCTTTTCACTACGCTGAACAGGCAACGCTTTATGTGCCAGCCATGACCAGTGACCCCGGTGACGCTGACGCCCATACGGCGGAGTTGACTCAAATGATCCCGGAACTCGCTGATGAATCTGTCGGCACGCTGGTGCTTTTTACTTCATGGCGTCAGATGCTGCGGGTTTATGATGATACGGATGCGGATTTTCGGGAGCGCGTACTGATTCAGGGTGAGCTTTCGAAAATGGAGATTCTGACCAGGCACAAGTCAGCCATTGATGGCGGTGTGCCAAGTTGTATCTTCGGACTGGCGAGTTTTGCGGAAGGTGTCGATCTGCCAGGCAATTATTGCAATCACGTTATCATCGCAAAAATACCCTTTGCGGTACCAGACGACCCGGTCGGTGCGACCATGTCTGAGTGGGTGACAGAACGTGGCGGCAATGCGTTTTACGAAGTCATGCTGCCGGAAGCAGCGCTGCGTGTGGTCCAGGCGGCAGGTCGGCTACTCAGAACAGAAAATGATACCGGCAAGGTGACGATCCTTGACCGTCGCCTTGCTTCACGACGCTATGGTCGCGTCATTCTTGATGCACTGCCACCGTTCCGCCGTGAAATTAGTTAGTTCAGAACCCGCCCCAGAGAGTTATCGTCAGCGTTTTGGGGAGCTTGCGGGCGCAGCTGACTCCGACGGCCTGTTTATGCTGACATCTCGTGTTGCCCAGTCGCTAATGGCAACCTCTGACACCATTGTCCTCTCCATCGCGGGCGCCCAGGGCACCGGAAAGAGCACACTGGCAAACCTGGTCGCATTGATGTTGCGCGAGTGTTTCTCGGCGTCGGTTGCCGTGCTGTCGTTGGATGATTTTTATCTGCCAAGGATGGATCGCGAGCGACTGGCAGCAACTGTGCACCCCTTGCTTCAGACACGCGGTGTGCCAGGTACACACGATGCCGTATTAATGACTGAGGTGCTCACCGCGCTTCGGCAAGGGGCCAGTGTTCAATTGCCCCGGTTTGATAAAGCCTCGGACGATCGGGTCGGTGAGGAATTCCAGCCGGCGGCTCGAATCATTATCTGCGAGGGGTGGTGCTGGGGTGCGATCCCGGAACCTGCAGAAAGGTTGTCCGAACCGCGAAACGCGTTGGAAGCTGAACAGGATAGCGACGGTCGCTGGCGGCGATGGATTAATGACGAACTTGCGGGATACCAACCAGCCTTTGCTGCAGATGCCAGACTTTTTATGGCGGCACCGTCGATGGAGGCAGTTTACCGCTGGCGCTGGCAGCAGGAACAGGGGCTGGCGGCTGAGCGAAGTGGTACTCACATCATGAGCCAGTCGGATATCCATGGTTTTGTCAGCCTCTATGAGCGCCTGACTCGCTGGATGCTCGAAGAGATGCCGGGCCGGGCTGAGTTGACGGTACGGCTAAATGAATCCCATCAGATTGCGGGTCTGTTAACCCATGGCAGGCCGGAGGCCTGAATTCAGGCCGTGTTCAGTGACATCGACTTAACGTGTTCTGAACGTCAGGGAATCGGACCTTGGACGATGGTAGGATGACTTTTTTATGATGACGCTGACGGATCGGAAATAATCGTGGGTGAGGCATTTTGACAGGAATAAAGAAATCGCTGTGGGTGTTTGTATCGCTTTTTCTGATCGTTTGTTGGGAGGCAAATACAGCGTTCGCTGAAGATCGAAAACCGGGTATGAAGAACGCGCTGACGCCGCATTCAGTTGCACCCAATCGGCTGCTGCCTGCACCTGTTGGTATTTCCAATAAACGTGCTGCCTCCCTGGTAAAGCAGCGGTACAACGGCGCGCGCATTCTGGGTGTTTCCCTGCTCGATGAAAGTGGTCCTCCCGTCTACCGGGTCCGAACCCTGTCAAATCAAGGGGTCGTCAAATCTGTTTTCGTTGATGGCCGTTCCGGAGAAGTATTCGAGTAGAGGTGCAACGAGTAGAGGTGCGATATGTCCCGAAGAATCCTGCTGGCTGAAGATGAAGACAAACTTCGTGAGCAATTGCTTGAAATCCTAGGCAGACACCGATACACCGTGGATGCGGCGGTTGATGGCGCCCAGGCGCTGGCTTACGGTGAAAGCGAATTCTATGATCTCGCGGTTATCGATCTTGGGTTGCCCAAACTCAGTGGTATGGAAGTGATTAGCCGACTGAGAGACCAGGGCAAGGACTACCCCGTACTTATTCTGACGGCAAGAGGTGATTGGCAGGACAAGGTCGAAGGCTTGTCGGTGGGCGCAGATGATTATTTGGTTAAGCCGTTTCATGTGCAAGAACTGTTGGCCAGAATTGAAGCGCTGATCCGAAGGGCTTCGGGTGCGGTAACGCGCGATATGACGCTGGGTCCGGTCAGCCTGGACACACGCGCAAAGAGCGTCCGCGTGCATGGTGAGGCCGTAGATCTCACGGCTTTTGAGTTCAACCTGCTTGAGTATCTGATGCTCCGCCCCGGTCATGTTGTTAGTAAAAGCGAACTGACGGAGCACCTGTACCATCAGGATTTTGATCGTGATTCCAACGTGATCGAAGTTTTTGTTGGCCGACTGCGTCGCAAACTGGACCCGGATAGTGCATTGAATCCTATTGAAACCGTTCGAGGCCAGGGGTACCGGTTCGGGCTGGTGGAATGACCGAGACCAGTGCCGCGCCCCAGGGGTCGCTGCGTGTCCGGATGGTGCTTTCGGCCTCGCTCGTGCTGGCGGTATTTCTTGGCGTCGTTGGCCTGGTGCTGGATAACGCCTATCGCCAGAGCGCTGAACAATCTGTCTCTGAACGTCTGCTTTTGCATATTTATGCACTGATCTCCGCCACCGTAGAGGAACCGCTGCAGTCCGGGTTTACGCTCTATCTCCCCGAGGAATCGCAGGAGCCTCAACTCAATGTCATGAGTTCAGGCTTGTATGGGTTGCTGGTGACGACGGACGGCGAGGAGATCTGGCGAAGTCGATCTGCGCTTGACCTCAGTATGACCCAGTCGGTGGTCGGTACGCTGATTGAAGGCGCCAGACCGGGGGTCGTCCAGTTTGGCGAACTGGCTGAATCAGAAACGCGGGACGCACTCTTTTACATGACTTATCCGGTGATCTGGCAGAGTGAGGCCGGGGAAAATGGTTATGTGTACCTGGTGCTGCAAGACTTCGGGCCCTACAGCAATGAAGTTGCCACCTTTCGCGGCAGTCTTTGGGGTTGGCTGATTGCTGGTGTCCTGGTGCTGGCCTGCTTCCAGGCGGGTATTCTTTACTGGGGTTTACGACCATTGTCAGGCCTGGAACAGGATCTGAAGGCGATTGAAGAAGGACGGGAAGCCTATCTGGGTGGCCGCTATCCAAGTGAAATCAGTGGCGTTACCCGGTCCCTGAATTTGCTGCTGGCCTCGGAGCGGGAGCAGCGAGAGCGTTATAGAACAAGTCTTGCGGATCTCGCTCATAGTCTGAAGACGCCACTGGCCATACTCAAGGCAGAGGCTCACCGACTGAATGATGCTGACCGGCCGCTCCAGTCGGTTGATGAACAGGTCGACCGTATGAATGAAATTGTCTCGTATCAACTGGAACGCGCCGTTACGAGCGCCAGTTCACTGGTTCGCCAAACGACAAGCATTGCGCCAGCGGTGGAAAAGTTGACCCTGGCCTTGACGCGTGTCTATCTGGAAAAGTCTGTGAACATAACGTCAAGCGTTTCTGCCGCTGACTTTTCGGGTGATGAACGGGATCTGATGGAGATCCTGGGTAACCTGCTGGACAATGCCTGTAAATATGGCAACGGCAAGGTTTATATCTCGTCTGGCTGCCACGGCGACGGGATTCAGTTGCTGGTTGAAGATGATGGACCGGGTATTGCGATCAGTGATCGAGCGCGGGTACTTGAGCGGGGAACGCGCCTGGATTCCCGCGAGGCGGGGCAGGGTATTGGTCTTGCAGTGGTTGCGGAAATCGTTGCCCGATATGGTGGTGGCATAGAGATCGGGAATTCTGAGATCCTGGGCGGCGCGAAAATCACCGTCACGCTGCCCTGAGTCTCTCTTTAGCTGCCGATTCTAGCTGCTGATTCTAGCTGCCGATTCTGGTCGGGCTACAGGCCGTTGTGAGATCCATCACACATCGGGGTTGCTGCGGATTTCTTGCAACCACAGAAGAATACTTTTTTCGATTCTGTGGCATCAAATTTCTGCGGCAGGAATTCCGTGTCCTGATGGGAACCATCACAGAACGGTTGTTTCGCGCTCTTCCCGCAGGAGCACCAGAAGTAGGATTTTCCGGCCTCTACATCAACGCCAAAAGGAGCTTTCTGCGCAATCACTGGTTCTGCCATATCTGATTCCTGTCTTTAAGATTGAGTGTCTGATTTTGGGGCTGAATGCCGGATCAAAAGATCAGCATATGAACTGTCTGAGGGCGCGTCAATGCGGTGCCGGGCAGTTTCTTGAAAATGGGACATACAATCCCTATGATCCATGGTCTTCGATCGTCGTCCGATCACCGCAGTTTAATTTTCCAGGGGTAGATTATGGATTTCTCTCTTTCAGAGGAACAAAGCCTTTTACAGGACAGCGTGCAGCGCTTTATTCAAAACAGTTATACCTTCGATGCTCGTCAGAAGCTGTTGAAATCAGAAGAAGGTTTCAGCCGCGAGAACTGGTCCAGTTTTGCAGAACTTGGCTGGCTTGCGCTGCCGTTCTCCGAAGCATCCGGAGGCTTTGGTGGCACTGCCGTTGAGACCATGATCATGTTGGAAGAGTTCGGCAAGGGGCTGGTTGTTGAACCTTATATTTCAACGGTCATCATGGCCGGGTCCGTGATTGAAGCCGGTGGCAGTCAGGCGCACAAAGACGGGCTGCTGACCGAGATCATGGCCGGTACAAAACTGGCTTCCCTGGCTTATGTTGAGCCCCAGGCAAGATTTAATCTTTCTGATGTCGCGACGACTGCAACCGCTGCTGGCGATGGCTATACGCTTTCCGGTTTTAAAGGTGTGGTACTCGGTGGACCGTCTGCAGATAGGTTACTGGTCCCAGCGCGGACTTCCGGTGACCAGAAAGATGCATCAGGCATCACGATGTTTCTGGTAGATGCCACCGCGAGCGGTGTTTCCAGAAGAGACTATCCAACCATTGATGGTCTTCAGGCATCAGAAATCACTTTCGAGAATGTCGCCGTTGGTGCCGAGGATGTGCTCGGCGAAGTCGGTAATGGGCTTGCCTTGCTCGAAACGGGTATCAACAACGGTATTCTCGCGGTCAGTGCTGAGGCCGTGGGTGCGATGGAGGTGCTTTACAAAACCACCGTTGAATACTGCAAGACCCGTGAGCAGTTCGGCCAGCCAATTGGCAAGTTTCAGGTGTTACAGCATCGAATGGTCGATATGTTCATGGAACACGAGCAGGCGAAATCGCTACTTTATATGGCAGCGCTGCGTTTGAGTGAAGATGATGAAGTTGAAGCGAGAAAAGCGATCTCAGCATTGAAAGTGCAGGTGGGGAAAGGTGGTCGATTTGTTGGCCAGAACGCGGTTCAGTTGCACGGCGGTATGGGTATGACTGATGAACTGAATGTGGGTCACTACTTCAAACGAATTACTGCCATCGAGACGCTTTTTGGCAATGCCGACTACCATCTGAAAAAGTACGCGAACGTCGCATGACGGACAGCGGCTATACCACACCAGACTGGTTCTGGGAGGCGATCGACGTTAAACCGACGTCGGGTTCCGTGGATGTTGAAGGTGCAGATATCAATTATCTCTGCTGGAGTGATGCCAGCCAGCAGGCACCCGGTATGCTGCTGGTACATGGCCACAATGCGCATGCACACTGGTGGGACTTTATTGCCCCAAACTACAAAGATGATTACCAGACAGTGGCACTCGACCTGTCTGGTATGGGGGATAGCGATCATCGCGATGAGTATTCAGCATCGATGTATGCCGCAGAGATTATTGCGGTGGCGGATCACTGCAACCTGGGGCCCGACACCATACTGATTTCACACAGTTTCGGCGGCGTCATGTCGATCAAAGCAGTTGCCAGCAACCCGGGTAGGTTTAAAGGTTTAGTCCTGCTTGATTCCGGGGTGAAACATCCGGAAGAGGCGAGGCCACCTGAGCCGGAGCGTCTCGCGAGGGCAAAACTCTATCCAACCGCGGAGATCGCCCGTTCCAGATTTAGACTACAGCCGCCACAGCAGTGTGATAACCAGTACATTGTTGATCACATCGCGCGCAACTCAGTCGAATATATTGATGATGGTTTCGGATGGAAATTCGATGAAGAACAGCGCACCCGGATGCAGCCTTATGAAGACCTGGAAACGGATTTTGCGTCTATCAGTGGCAAGGTTGCCCTGATCTATGGTGCCGACAGCGAATCCTTTAATCATAAAAGCGCGGCCCACATGAAAGCATTGCTACCCCAGTTGGAAGTTACTGAACTCGCAGATGCACGACATCATTTGTTTCTTGACCAACCACTGACATTTATGGAGGCGCTGTCGGCACAGTTAACAGCCTGGCAGTAGGGCATTCAAGAAACCAAAAAAAAGGGGCTAACGCCCCTTTTTTTATGCCTGAAATCAACAGGATTCGAACAACCCTGCCGCCCCCATGCCGCCGCCAATACACATCGACACCAGGCCGTACTTCTTCTCTCGACGCTTAAGTTCCCTGAGGATGTGACCGGTCAGTCGAGAACCTGTCATGCCAAAGGGATGGCCAATCGCGATTGAGCCGCCATTTACGTTGTAGATGGACGGGTCAATCTCAAGCTTGTCCCTGGAATACAGACACTGAGAAGCGAACGCTTCGTTGAGTTCCACCAGATCGATATCGTTGATAGTGAGTCCGGTGGCTTTGAGCAGCTTGGGTACAGCGAAGACCGGGCCAATACCCATTTCGTCTGGTTCGCAACCGGCAACGGTCCAGCCTCGGAAATAAGCCATCGGCTCCAGGCCCAGTTGTTGGGCGCGTTCAGCGCTCATCACCAGGGTCATGGATGCACCATCGGAAAGCTGCGACGCGTTACCTGCCGTCACCGTACCATCCTCTTCGAATGCCGGTGGCAGCTTTTGAAGACCTTCAAGGGTTGTACCCGGGCGATTACATTCGTCCCCGACGCATTCGCCATCAACAATCTCGGTTTCACCAGTTGCCTTATCGATCACTTTCTTCCACTTGGTTTTCATGGGCATGATTTCGTCGTCAAACAGACCCGCTTGCTGTGCCGCAGCGGTGCGTTTTTGACTCTCCAGCGCAAACTCGTCCTGATACTCACGAGTGACGTTGTACCGTCGTGCGACCACTTCTGCCGTATTACCCATGGCCATGAAGATATCTGGTGATTTCTCCCGAATGGTTGGATGGGGATCTGATTTGCCGGGTGTTTGTCGTTGGCCAGAGGAAATGGATTCGACACCGCCTGCAATCATGACTTCAGAGCAGCCGCTGGCAATCTGGTTCGCCGCGAAGGCAATTGAGTTCAGCCCGGAAGAACAGGCGCGGCTGATGGTTGAGCCGGCGGCGGTGACGGGAAGCCTGGAAAGAATGACCGCGAGCCGGGCAATATTGCCGCCTTGCTCGCCAATCTGGCTGGCAGCACCGACGATGACGTCTTCAACTTCTGCCGGGTCAAGATTCGGGCTTCGGTCAAGCAGGGCATCGATGCAATGCGCGACCATGTCATCTGGCCTGGTCAGGTTAAACGTACCCCTGAAGGACTTGGCCAGCCCGGTCCTTACACTATCTACTATTACTACATCACGCATTGGGTCTCCCTTGTGCTTTGGTGGCTTAAAAAAGGGGGCTATTGTGCCTCTATCGTCAGGTAGCCACAAGCCGGCGACACAGCGTTGAATTCAGCAGGTAAATACATAATAGTGCGGGGCTTAATGAAATGAGACAGATCAGATGACCTACCTACTTGCCATTGATCAGGGCACAACCAGTTCGCGGGCTATTCTCTTTACGAAAGCCGGCCAGTCAGCCGGTGTCGCACAGCAGGAGTTTGCTCAGCACTTCCCTGAAGACGGCTGGGTAGAGCATAGTCCTGAGGATATCTGGAACACGACAGTAGAGGTCTGCCGCAAAGTTCTGGCAGATAATGGCCTGACGGCAGAGGACGTTACCGCAATCGGTATAACCAATCAGCGTGAAACAACCGTGGTTTGGGATCGCCATACAGGCGAGCCGGTTTACAACGCAATCGTCTGGCAGGACCGTCGCACGGCAGATTTTTGCGAGGAACTGAAGGCGGAGGGACTGGAAGCCTGGGTCACTGAGAAAACCGGACTGCTCCTGGATCCTTACTTCTCTGCAACCAAGTTAAAGTGGATTCTTGATCACGTCCCGGGCGCCAGGGAACGCGCCCAGTCTGGGGACCTGTTGTTCGGCACTATCGATACGTTTTTGCTCTGGCGATTAACAGGGGGCGCTTCGCATAAGACCGATGCCACCAACGCATCTCGAACAATGCTGTTTAATATTCATCGTCAGGCGTGGGACGAAGAACTGTTGTCTCGGCTGAATGTGCCTGCCGTGATGCTTCCGCAGGTAGAAGACTGCAGTGCGGATTTCGGCGCAACTGAACCGGCGCTGTTTGGTGCTGCCATACCGATCCTGGGTATTGCCGGCGACCAGCAGGCGGCGCTGATTGGTCAGGGTTGTTTCACTGAGGGCATGATAAAAAGCACATACGGTACCGGCTGCTTTGTCATTATGAACACAGGCGCGCAGGCCATTACGTCAAAAAACAAGCTGTTAACCACCGTTGCCTATCGGCTGAATGGTCAAGTCACTTATGGGCTTGAAGGCAGTATTTTTATTGCTGGTGCTGCTGTGCAATGGCTGCGGGACGGCCTGAAGCTGGTGGCGAAAGCGTCAGATACTGAAGCGATAGCCGCCGGGCATCCGACCAGTCATGGTGTCTATCTGGTCCCGGCTTTTACCGGACTGGGTGCACCCTACTGGGATCCCAACGCCCGAGGGGCGATTTTTGGTTTGACTCGCGATACCGGCATTGGCGATATCGTGACCGCAACCTTGCAGAGTGTATGTTTTCAAACTCATGATCTTCTGTCTGCGATGCAACACGATGGTGCGATACCCACCATTCTGCGCGTGGATGGCGGCATGGTTGAGAACAACTGGGTGACCCAGCACCTGTCTGACATCCTGCAACTGCCCGTGGACCGACCGGAAGTCATAGAAACGACCGCCCTTGGGGTTGCTTATCTTGCGGGCCTGAAGGCCGGCGTGTTTGCAGATACTGCGGAGGTGGCAGGGCGCTGGCATCTGGAACGCCGGTTTGAACCGCAGATGCCGGCAGAGCAGGCCCATGGGCTCTACCATGGCTGGCTGGATGCTGTTGCGCGGGTCCGGGTTAATTAGACGCTTTTGCGTTCTCAGGCTTTACAAAACCCTTACATTTATCCGCAAAAGCCAGAACAACTGGCCCGTGCTTAGCACGTAAAATTGCCGCTCGATTAAGCTTTACGGTGCCGTATGCCCGCCATTGATGACATTAACGCCCAGCAAAAAGCGCGAATCTATCGGGTCGCAACCCTGGGTGCGGGGATTTTTGTACATCTGATGGTCTGCTGGACAGTCCTGTCCATAGGCTATATGAATATTGGTGCGCTTGAGCTGTTTGCGTTGTCGTCTATTTCGATCGCCGGATTTATTTTTCTGGCGATATTGATCGGCGTCGAATGGAATCTCTCGCTCGAAGACCCTGACCTCGCGGTGCCTCAGATGATCTGGGCGCTAACGGTTGTGGTGATCACTTCACACTTCGCAGCTGATCTGAAAGCCGTGGTACTGCTTTCCGGTCTTGCCATGGTTGTCATGGGCGCCAATCGCCTGAATCGCGCGCAACAGATATTTGTGGCTGCTTACGGGCTGTTCATCTACATGCTTAGTGTTTTCTATCTGACGAATATTGATTCTCTTGGCTGGGTCACAGAGATTGTGCTGATTATTGCGTTTGGCCTGGTCCTGGTATTCGGACCGGCGCTGTATCAGTTTGAGCGTAACGTGATCGAGAATGTCATCAATGACAAGAACGAAGAACTCGGTAAGGCGCTTGATCAGATCAAGGAGCTCGCCGTCAGAGACGAGTTAACCGGCTTGCACAATCGTCGGCACCTGATGGAAGTGTTGAACCATGAGAAGGCGATGGCTGACAGGAAAAACTATGTTTTTTCGATCTGTTATGTGGACCTGGACTACTTCAAGAAAGTGAACGACAGGTTTGGTCATTCAACCGGCGATGACGTGCTCAGGAATTTTGCTCGTGTCGCAGAGAATGTTGTTCGAGAGGTTGACTGTGTTGCTCGAATTGGTGGCGAAGAATTTGTTCTGGTGCTGGCAGGCACCAGTGAGATCGATGCAATGCGCTGCGCTGAACGTCTAGCGGGTGGACTTCGTGATATGCACGTGACCCGAGATGAGCCGCGATACCGCGTCACTGCGTCGGTCGGTATTACCGAGTATCGACAGGGTGATGCGGTTCAGCAACTGCTGGATCGGGCAGACCGCGCTTTGTATGACGCCAAGCGGACGGGCCGCAATAAGATTGTGGTCGCGGGCGCAGATTCGGCGGCACTTTCTGTTGTTAACTGACGACCGTCCTTAACAAAATCCTCTCGTTGATAGACTAAACCCCCTAGTGAGTTGAACAGCTGCAGACAGTGGCCTTCTGGTACTACACTATTCGGTAGCTCTTGGTATCATGTGGTACCCGTAAACTGTTTTTAATATGGATAAGCGCGCCAGTCCCAGATATGCCGTAAACCTCAATGCCCTGGTGCATCCTCAGGTTGGCAGGTCGTGGCTCTGTCAAATTCAGGACTTCTGCGATGCCGGTATGCTGCTGGTGGAGCAAAACGGTCGACCGCGTCGCAGTCTGCCTGGCATCAATCCAGGTGAAACTGTTGGTATCCATTTCAGTGTCCCGACTGATGAAAAAGACAAACATTTCCGTTTAGAAGGCAAAATTGTCCGCGTCATGGATACTGGTGTTGGCATCAATTTCTCGCGCGGTATGGACGAAGACGCGATGACAGCGCTCGGTGACTACTCTGGATTGGAACCGGTCAGACCGGAGGGCCCAGAAGATTCCGCAGGCGGTGCTGATAAGGATTCAGGTGGTGATGCCAAGGTTGACCCGAACAGGTCGCCTTTCCTTTCAGGTGGTTTGAAGCCCGAAGATGCCAAGCGAGTTGTTGCTGAACTCCGCAAAGAGGCGGCGGCCATAGTCCCGGAGATGTCTAATCGCATCTTTTCCTATATGGACACGGAACTGCTTGAACTCGCTAAAGATGCGAAATCCAACGCGGAGCAAAGCGAATATTTTGCCTCGATGTCAGCGCTGGAAAAGGCAAAGAAACAGGTTTCTCAGGAATTTCTTGACGAGATTCTTAACCAGTTCGATGAACCCCGCGATCTGAGCTCATTGCTGGAAGCCCGCCGCAAGGCCAACGAGGAGCGTAAGGCGCAATCGCAATCACAACAACGAACCAAGTTGTCCCTTGTTAACACAGAAGAGTTCGAGGACTGGCTGGCGGTTGCCAACATCATTTCCCGCAGTGATCGGATGTATGAGAAGTTCATGAGTGAGCTTCTGCAACGTCTCGGGCTGATTGTCGACAGTTGGGGGCATGCGGAAGCGAATCCACTTGGCACATCTGTGTTCACGCATGCTTTTGATGAAGCTATTCAGAAGGTGGACCTGTCCAAAGAGGTTCGACAAAAAATCTATACCGGCTATGAGTCGGTTGTCTTGCCGTTGTTCCGCAAGCTCTTCCTCTCGGCAACCAAGCTGATGGAGGAGTCTGGCGTCTTCCCGGAGTTGGATGAGGATTACATTGCTCCGACCAAAGTCGCCAAGTCGGCCGTGGCAGAAAAGCCCGCACCTGAACCAGCGCCGGAGCCACCGCCCGAACCCGTGGAGCCGGAAGAAGACGAAGACGAAGACGATGATGACTACGAGGACGAGCAGCCGCGACCCAGACGACGTCGAAAAGAGCCTGCTTCCCGTCGCCGTCGCCGCCGGCGCAGACCGGAAGAAGACTACGACGATGATCCGGATTATGACGAACCACCACCGCCGCCCAAGCGCCGGCGAACGGATGATGTCGGCGATGCAATCCGAAACATCTACAGCTCGGTTCGTGATCTGATTGGTGGTAAAGACAATATTGAAGAATCCTATGAAGAAGATGCTGAGTTCTTTGAGTTGGACGAAGTCCGGGATCTGCTGAGTACACTCGAAGATGAGGTGTCGGAATCCTCCGGCCAGCGTCTGCCGGTCAGGAAACGACTGCTGGAAACGGCCTCTCTGGTGGGTGGTCGCAGGGTGTCGCCGACAACCATGCAGAACCTTGAGGTGGTAGAAAACCTCGTTGATACCATTGAAGAAGACTCGATGCTGTCGGGCAATGCCAAAAACTGGATTCGGCAATTAGAGCTGACCCTCGATAAAGTTGCTGCCGGTGAAGATGACTTTCTCAGTGAAAAGAATCCCCATCGTTCCATGGAGGTTGTTAACCAACTTGCACGATTGGGTGGTGCGGAATCCGGTAGCGCCAAGCGTGCTGTTGACCAGATCGTTGAAGAGATTAATACAGACTTTGATGATGACCCGGAAGTATTTGATCGTGCGTTAACGAAACTGCAACCCCTGGTGGAACGTCAGAATCGTGCGTTTACCGGCAATGTTCAGCGTACGGTGAAGGCAAGCCAGGGTCAGCAGACGTTGATCAATGCTCAGCGCGCGGTTGTTTCCGAAATGGATCAGCGCTACGCCGGGCAGGAAGTGCCAGAAGTGCTTTACAAGTTATTGATGCCGGGCTGGAGAAATCTGCTGGTTAATACGCATCTTCGAGAGGGTGAGCAGAGTCCCAGTTGGCGCAAACATGTACAGGCCCTTGATCAGGTATTCCAGCATCTCGATCCTAACAGCGATCCTGCAGCTTCTCCTGATTACATGCCACCGGATGAACTGCTGACGCATATTGAATCGGGGCTTGATTCCATTTCTTACGAACCCGGTCAGCGTATTCCGCTGATCAATTCTCTCCGGCAGGTGATTCGGGGGGATGTGTCAGTTCAGGACATGCCCAGGGTTGCCCTTGAACAACAGACGATTGCTGAGAATCTGGGTTTCGGTGATGTAACAGAACAGGAAGTAGTCAGAAAGCAACTTCGTGAAGCGCACCAGGAAGACAGCCTCTGGCAGCGTTGCCTGGATAGAGTTCAGCGGCTGCATGTTGGTGCCTGGGTAGAATTTTCCAGTACTCCGCCCCGGGAACCGGAAGTCTGCATTGTTGCCTGGGCGAATGATGAAGGGACGCGTTTTGTGTTCGTTAACAGGCGGGGTGTAAAGACCCATGACCTTTCTGTCGAAGAACTGGCAAGCATGCTGGTTGAAAGCACGATAAAGATTCTCGACGAATCCGATATTCCGATTACCGAGCGTGCCTCACATCGCATGTTACAGAACATGCATAACCAGCTGACGCATCAGGCGACGCACGATCCGCTAACCGGGCTCTTAAACCGTAAGGAATTTGAGCGAGCCCTGGAGAATGCCCTCGAAGATGCCAAGCGGGAAGACACCGTGCATCTCTGTGCGTATCTGGATCTTGATCAGTTCAAGGTGATCAACAATACCAGTGGTCATGATGCCGGTGACCGATTACTTGAATCTATCGGTGAACTGCTCAGAGGTGCGCTCGACCAGGTTGATGCAGAGATCGCCCGGCTGGGTGGCGACGAATTCGGCATTCTGGTGAATGGCTGTGATGAAGAGGCCGGCAACACGCTGATCAAGCAGGTTTCCGATGAGGTCAAGGCACTCCGGTTCTCCTGGGGAGATGATGTCTTCTCTCTGACAACGAGTTGTGGGCTTTACTTTATGCGCTCGGATACGGATTCTGCGACGCGGGTGATGAGTCGTGCGGATTCTGCCTGGATCGCAGCTAAAGAAGCGGGCAGGGATCGCATTCATGTTTACAAGGAAGACGATTCCGAAATGGAACATCGTCTGGATATCATGGAGTTTGTCTCCCACATCGACAAGGCGCTGGATGAAAACCGGTTTGAGCTGAATTGTCAGATGATCCGTCCAATTGATCCTGATGATCCGGATGTTCACTACGAGATTCTGCTCACGGTCCTGGACGAAAACGACAATCCGATGCCGCCGCAGGATTTCATCATCGCCGCGGAGAAATTCAATCGCATGGGCGCCGTGGATCGCTGGGTGATAAAAAACGCGTTTGAGTTCATTTCCAGCAATATTCTAAAGCTCGATCATCTCGGTGCTTTTTCCATCAACATCTCCGGCAACTCACTGACGGAAGCAGACTTCATGGAGTTTGTATTGGCGCAGTTTAACGAGACGCGCCTGCCCACCTCGAAGGTGTGCTTCGAAATCACCGAAACATCAGCCATTGGCAGTCTCGATGATGTCGTCGAGTTCATGGAAAAGATGAAGATCATCGGCGTGAACTTCTCGCTGGATGATTTTGGTACCGGGCTCTCTTCCTACTCGTATCTGCGAAACCTGCCGGTAGACTATCTCAAGATAGACGGTATCTTCGTGAAAGACATCAAGGAGAATCCCAGCGATTATGCGGTGGTTAAGTCAATCAATGAGATTGGCCACTTCATGGGCAAGAAGACAATTGCCGAGTATGTCGAAGACGAAGAAATTCTCGAGATTCTGCGTGAGATCGGGGTCGACTATGCGCAGGGTTGGGGCATTGGTAAAAAAATCAGGATCACTGAACTACTGAAGTAGGCCGTTATCGCACTATTTACTGCCAGACCTTCTAACTAGACCGATTCAACCAGTTCGCACACCAGCTCACAGATCTGTTCCGATTCTTCATCGGTGATGGTCAGTGGCGGTAACAGGCGAATCACCTTGTCGACAGTGACGTTAATCAACAGGCCTTTATCGAGCGCCTTACCCACAAGATCTGCGCAGGGTGAATCCAGCTCAATCCCGATCATCAGACCGCGACCGCGAATATCCTTGACGTTGTTGAGATGCCCCAGGCGTTCTTTGAAGGTGCTCATCATGCGATCACCCAACTCGCCGGCTCTGGTGGCCAGATCCTGTGAAGTGATTTGCTCGACCACCGTGCAACCGACGGCACAGGAAAGCGGGTTGCCACCAAAGGTTGAGCCGTGATTTCCGGGACCCAGGGTTTCGGCAGCTTTGCCTCTGGCGAGACAGACGCCAATCGGTAGGCCGTTTCCCAGCCCTTTTGCGACGGTAACGACGTCCGGCAGAATGTTGAAGTGCTGGTAGCTGAAGTAACGCCCTGTCCTGGCGTTACCTGTTTGTATCTCGTCCAGCATCAGAAGCCAGTTGTTGTCATCACAAATGCGACGCAGTTCCACCAGGTATTGTTCATCGGGCACCTGAATACCACCCTCGCCCTGAATGGGTTCGACCATCACAGCGACCGCGTCCTTGTTGTGTTTTGCGACCTGCCTGATCGCTTCAAGGTCATTGTAGGGGACGCGGATAAAGCCTTTCACCAGGGGCTCAAAACCGGCCTGGACCTTTCGATTGCCGGTTGCCGTCAGGGTCGCCAGGGTTCGCCCATGAAATGAGGCATCCGCGACAATGACCGATGGATTGTCGATGCCGTTGTTGTGGCCGTAGAGGCGTGCGATCTTGATGGCACATTCGTTGGCTTCAGCGCCCGAGTTGCCGAAGAACATATTGTCCATACCCGAGATTTCTTTGAGCCGGTCAGCCAGTTCTTCCTGTTTTGGAATTCGGTAAAGGTTAGACGTGTGTAGCAGGGTGTTTGCCTGGTCACTGATGGTATCGGCAACGGCCTGATTGGCATGTCCCAGACCGACAACTGCCAGACCCGAGAGCGCGTCCAGATAACGTTTGCCGTTGCTGTCTGTGAGCCAGGCGCCTTCGCCTTTAACGAATGCGACGTCCAGTCTCCCGTAGGTGGGCATGATGGCTTCTGACATGAGTTACTCCGGGGACTTGCCCTATGCGGTTGAATAGTCTGAAAAGGGGCCGATGATAAACCAGTTTGCATCGCTCCGACCAGTGGCTATCGCTTCAAACACATGCACCAGACGTTATGCCCGTCAGGTAATAGTCATATTCCGAGACAAGCTTGATGGACATGACCCATCGCCTTTCAAAAAGGGTACAATGCGCGTCGGATTCAACCACGGAAATCGACATGGACATTGAGGAAACTATCCGCGATCAGATCGCCAGCAACCCGATTCTGCTTTATATGAAGGGATCACCCGATCAACCACAGTGTGGCTTTTCTGCTCAGACAACGCAGGTGCTGATGGCGTGCGGCGAGCGGTTCGCGTACATCGATATTCTGGCTAACCCCGAAATTCGGGCATCCCTGCCACAAGTCTCAGACTGGCCAACGTTCCCCCAGTTGTTTATCGAGGGTGAGCTTGTTGGCGGTTGCGATATCGTGGTTGAGATGTACCAGAGCGGTGAACTTCAGCCGATGATAAAACAGGCAGCACAAACGGCGCCGTCGGAATAGCTCAGCTTTAATCCAGCGTGCACATATTGTGTTCGCTGGAAGTCCACGGATATACTGGCGCCTCATATCTCCACATACGTCGCGAGGAAATACCATGAGTTTGAAAGGCTCTCAAACAGAACAAAATCTCAAAGATGCATTTGCCGGTGAATCTCAGGCAAATCGTCGCTATCTTTACTTTGCTGCAAAAGCAGACGTTGAAGGCTATAACGATGTTTCATCTGTCTTCCGCTCCACGGCTGAAGGCGAAACCGGCCACGCTCACGGCCACCTGGAATATCTCGAAGAAACGGGTGACCCGGCAACAGGTCTGCCAATCGGCTCAACCTCTGATAACCTGAAAGCGGCTATCGCTGGTGAAACCCACGAATACACGGACATGTATCCAGGTATGGCCAAAACAGCCAGAGACGAAGGCTTTGATGAAGTCGCTGACTGGATGGAAACACTGGCCAAGGCTGAACGGTCTCACGCCAACCGGTTCCAGAAAGCACTGGATAACCTCGACGGTTAATCAGGTGTTACTTAAAAGCCCGCGTTAATGCGGGCTTTTTTTTGTCTTTTTTTTTCTTTTTGTCGGGGAGCTATTAATCCTGCAGACCGCCGAGCTGGCGCCAGCGATTGACGATATGGCAAAACAATTCGGCGGTCTTGTCACAATCATATTTTGCCGAGTGGGCCTCGTCACTGTCGAAATCGATACCCGCGACCTGGCAGGCTCTTGCCAGTACAGTCTGGCCGAAAGCGAGACCACAAAGGGTGGCCGTGTCAAAGGCCGAGAATGGGTGAAAGGGATTGCGCTTAATGTCACAACGCATTGATGCTTCGTTAATAAAGCCCTGATCAAAGGAAGCGTTGTGGGCAACAATGATTGCCCGGCTACAACCGGTTCGCTTGATTTCAGTGCGCACAGCCCTGAAAGTTTCTGTCAGCGCCTCTTTTTCCGGGACTGCCATGCGGAAGGGGTGGTGGGGGTCTATGCCCGTAAATTCCAGTGCAGCCGCTTCGATGTTGGCGCCTTCAAAGGGCTCAATATTGAAGAATAGTCGTTGACCGGGGACGAGTATTCCCTCGTCGTTCATTTCCGGAATGACAATGGCGCTTTCCAGCAACGCATCTGTCTTTGAATTGAAACCGCCTGTTTCAAGGTCAAGAACGACCGGCAGGAAGCCACGAAATCGATGTGCAATAGGGAGTTTGTGTCCGTCGCTCAACCTGTACCGTCACTTAAGGGGCGTGCCCCGGTTTTTATACGCCAGCCGATTGTCTCGCCGCCGCGGGTGGGAATAAGTTCATCATCACCGAATGTCAGTCGCTCTTCAACCGTCCATGGTGTTGCTTCAAGTTCAATTTTGTCAGTGTGGTGAGGATAGCCGTAAAAATCAGCACCAAACTCCGAAGCAAAACCTTCCAGTTTTTCCAGTTTGTTTTCGTTGGCGAAGACTTCGGCATACATTTCAATGGCCGCATGTGCGGTGTAGCAGCCGGCAGCGCAGCCGCAGGCGTTTTCTTTGGCATGCCGGGGGTGAGGTGCTGAATCTGTGCCCAGGAAGAACGCAGGATTCCCGGAGGTCGCGGCGGTGATCAGAGCCTGCTGGTGGATATTACGCTTGAGCACCGGCAAACAGTAATGCACTGGCTTCATGCCGCCAACCAGCATGTCGTTTCTGTTGTACATGAGGTGGTGGACCGTGATGGTTGCTGCGACCTTCTCGCTGGTGTCCTCCACAAACTGAACGGCTTCTCGGGTAGTAATGTGCTCGAAGACTATTCGCAGTTCAGGAAAGGTCCGGGCGATATCGACGAGGACCTGATCAATGAAAGCCGCCTCGCGGTCGAAGATGTCCACGTGATCCTCGGTGACTTCACCGTGAATAGCGAGGACCACATCGTTTTCCTGCATGGCTTCAAATATTGGGTATAGCGCTGATATGGCGTTGACCCCGGCTGCCGAGTTGGTTGTGGCGCCGGCGGGATACAGTTTAATCGCAGGAATAAAGCCTGAGCTTTTCGCTGCAACGACATCTTCTGGGGTCGTGCTGTCGGTCAAATAAAGCGTCATCAATGGATCAAAACCGGCGGGTGCATAGGCGAGAATTCTCTCCCGATAGGCGTGTGCCAGATCAGCCGTGGTTACCGGCGGCACCAGGTTGGGCATAACCAAGACTCGGCCGAAGATTCGGGCGGCATCGCTAACGGTTCGTGGCAGATAATTGTCGTCTCGCAAGTGAATGTGCCAGTCATCCGGGCGTTTGATGGATAGTGAGAGCATAGTTGTTTAGACGGTTACCTGATGGCTTTGCGGGCAGAAATTGTACCATGCTGAAAAACCTGTAATATGGCGCCTCGTTTTGATCGAGACTTAAATCCAGGGAATAGGCAACGTGGCAGATTTTGACAAGGTAGTGCTCTCTTACTCCGGCGGGCTGGATACATCAGTCATTCTCAAGTGGCTCCAGGAAACTTACGGCTGCGAAGTGGTGACCTACACTGCAGATCTTGGCCAGGGCGAAGAACTTGAGCCGGCACGAGAGAAAGCAGCCAGCATGGGCGTCAAAGAGATTTATATTGATGACGTTCGTGAAGAGTTCGTTCGAGACTTTGTGTTTCCGATGTTTCGCTGCAACACGATTTATGAAGGTGAATACCTGCTTGGGACCAGCATTGCCCGCCCGCTGATTGCTAAAAGGCTTGTCGATATCGCCAATGAGACTGGCGCACTGGCGATTGCACATGGCGCGACCGGAAAAGGTAATGACCAGGTGCGTTTTGAGCTGGGTGTCTATGGTCTGAAACCGGATGTCACCGTGATCGCGCCATGGCGCGACTGGGATTTGAATTCGCGGGAAGCCCTGATGGAATTCTGCGAACAGCATCAGATTAAGGTCGATCAAAAGCACGAAGGCGAAAAGTCGCCGTACTCCATGGATGCCAACTTGCTGCATATTTCTTACGAGGGAGGAATTCTCGAAGATCCCGCTGCAGAACCGGAAGAGCCGATGTGGCTCTGGACGGTATCGCCGGAAGACGCGCCTGACGAACCGACCTATATCGAACTCGAATACCAGGCTGGTGATGTCGTCGCCATCGATGGTGAACAGATGTCCCCGGCAACGGTACTCGCGCATCTGAACAAGGTAGCAGGTGCCAACGGGATCGGCAGGGTCGATATCGTAGAAAACCGCTATGTCGGCATGAAAGCCCGAGGTTGTTACGAAACGCCGGGTGGGACCGTTCTCATGAAGGGGCACAGGGCGATTGAATCCATTACCCTTGATCGTGAGCTTGCGCACCTCAAGGACGAGCTGATGCCGAGATATGCTTCGCTAATCTACAACGGTTACTGGTGGTCACCGGAACGAAAGGCGCTGCAGGCGTTGATCGACGAATCCCAGGTCAACGTAAACGGCAAAGTTCGCCTTAAGCTCTATAAAGGCAATGTGACGGTTGTGGGGCGAGAATCGTCAAGCGACAGTCTGTACGACGCAGATATTGTGACCTTCGAGGATGACGCCGGCGCCTACGACCAGGCGGATGCGGGCGGATTTATCAAGCTGAACGCCTTGCGTCTGCGGTTGGCAACCAAGCTCGGCCGGAAACTGCTGTAGTCTCCTAGTCGAGGTCAGTCTTGTCTTTGAATTCACAAAGATCGGATATGACGCAGGCGCCGCACCTTGGCTTTCTTGCGGTGCAGATGTATCTGCCGTGCAGGATAAGCCAGTGGTGCGAATCCCTGATGAATTCATCGGGAATAACCTTGAGCAGTTTTTTCTCCACCTGAAGAACATTCTTTCCAGGGGCGAAGCGGGTTCTGTTACCAAATCTGAAAATGTGGGTGTCAACGGCCATGGTGGGCTCGCCAAAGGCGGTGTTTAAAACAACGTTGGCAGTCTTTCGGCCCACGCCCGGTAATGCCTCCAGTGCTTCTCGGGTTCTTGGTACCTCAGAGTTATAGTCCTGCGCCAGGATCTTGCACGTCTTGATAATGTTTTCGGCTTTAGCATTATAAAGACCGATAGTTTTGATATAGCTCTTCAGTTTTCGCAGGCCGAGTGCCGCAATCGTCTCCGGTGTATTGGCGACAGGAAACAGTTTTTCGGTTGCTTTGTTAACACTGACATCGGTGGCTTGCGCCGAGAGTATCACCGCTATCAACAGTTCAAAGTCAGAGTTGTAGGCCAGTTCCGTCGTCGGATTTGGGTTCTCAGCCCGCAGGCGAGAGAGGATCTCATAGCGTTTTTCAGCGTTCACGGCCAGCTCCATCAATGTAGTTCTTCAGTGCGATCAGGCATCCCAGCGTCAGGAAAGCGCCAGGTGGCAGGATCATTAGCAGAAAACCTGTCTCAGCGATCTGGATGGTCATATCCGGCAGGCCGGTGAGCAGGTCAAGATTGGCAAACAGGGTGCCCTGGCCCAGGACTTCTCGGATAGCGCCCATAACGAGCAGCACCAGCAAGAAACCCGTGCCCATGGCGAGCCCATCGACAGTCGCTGAGATCACAGGGTTTCGGGAAGCGAACGCCTCTGCACGACCCAGTAGCGTGCAGTTGGTTACGATCAGCGCGACGAACAGTCCGATGCGTTGATGCAGTTCGTAAAACCCGTATTGCAGTATCAGATCGGCAATCGTAACAAAGGTCGCGATCACCATAATCTGTGCGGGCAGTCGCGTCTCATCATCCAGTAGGTGCCTGATCAGGCTGATAACGATGTTGGAACAGGTCAGGACAACGAGCGTTGTCAGGCCGAGTCCCAATGATGTGGTAACGCTGTTGGAAACCGCCAAAAGCGGACAAAGTCCCAACAACTGAACCATGGCAGGGTTATTCTTCCAAAGACCGTCTCTCGTCAGTTCAATGGTTTTCATTCTGGCAGTGCCTCATTGATGGCCTGCATGACGGCGCTGGCGGTGATTGTTGCGCCGCTCATACCGTCTATTTCGCCCAGGGGTTCGAGCCGCCAGTCAGTGTTTTGCCGACTGCGACCGATGAACTGCTCAATCCAGGGTGAGACTTCTCGATCGATTTTGTCGCCGATGCCGGGGGTTTCCCTGTGATGGGAGACCCGTGCCTGCAGCACCTGTCCCCTGGTATCATAGGCAACATAAAGCTGTATCTCACCGTTGTAACCTCGCGAAGTTACGGCCCTATCGATCCTGGCAATGGTCACACTATCGCTGACCACATTGAAGCCTGTCGGATCTGGTATCAGGTTTACCTGACTTGCCGGCACTGCAGTGACCATATCGAGGAACACTTTCTCAGCGGCTGACTGGCGATTCTCCTCAATCACGGCCCTGGTCTGGTTGTTCAGCACCGCCAGTAGCAGGCCGCAGATCAGCGCCAGTAAAGTTGGCCGCAGAATTTTCATAGGTATGTTCATCGGGGCACCGCCCGCTGGCGCATGATCTGATCAATCAATGGTGAACATGCATTCATCAGCAACACAGCAAAGGCGATTCCTTCGGGATAAGCACCGATACTTCGGATGATAAAGCTGATCATCGCGACGCCAACACCAAAGACGATCAGGCCATGACCGTAGGTCGGACATGTCACCGGGTCAGTAATAATGAAGAATGCGGCCATCATGGTCGCGCCTGTAAACAGGTGGAACAGGGGTGAGCCGAGGCTGTCTGATGAACCGCTATCGTAGAAAATTGCAGCGAGCAGACCCAGGCTGCACAGCATGGCTGCTGGCAGGCGCCAGGGCACAATTTTTTGGTAGCAGAGATAGAGGCCGCCAGCGAGAAAAGCCAGATTTATCCAGAGCCAGCTTGTCCAGTTCTGTTGTTGTATGCCGGCGAAAAACTCCTGGTTGGTTTCTGCGCCGCGGAACTTGTAGGCGTCCAGTGGCGTTGCTGCACTGATGCCATCAAAGGCAGGCTGTCCCGCAGACAGTGCCAATTTGCTCTGGAGCAGTTCTCGCCAGTCGACAAGGAGACCCGGTCCAGGCCAGTAGGACATGGCCAGTGGGAACGCAATGATGAGCATGGCGTAGCCGACCATCGCTGGGTTAAACACATTGTTGCCGGTGCCGCCATAGAGATGTTTTCCAAAAATCAGCGCGAAAGCGACCCCAAACACGACAAGCCATAGCGGTAAAAACGGTGGCAGACACAGGCCAAGGAGCGCGCCCGTCAGTAGCGTACTGCCATCGGTTAGCGAGGCCATTGGTTTATCTCTAAGTCGCAACATCAGGGTGTCTGTGATGAGTGCGGTTAACATGGCAACGATGACGTTCAGCAGGATGCCAGCGCCGAAAAAAAAGGTCAGGGCTGCCGCCCCTGGTATCAGAGCCGCCAGCGTCAGCAACATGATTTGCCGTGTGGTCACGTGCTTTCCTTAAGCTGCTGTAGCAGTTTATCTCTGGTTGTCTTGTCCGGGCGTTTCACAACCCGTTGCTGTGCGGCTGCGAGTCGGCGCTGTCGTTGTTCGTACCGCTGCTCAGCTTCGGTCGCCGTCTGATCCGCCAGTAGTTTTGCCTGGCGAATGGTTTTTGAGACTTTAAAGTTTGCTGTCAGTGGAATGTCGCTTGGGCAGATATTGTCGCAGAGTCGGCATTCGATGCAGTCCATCAGATTGAGGTCGTTGAGCTTGTTTGTATCCTTGCGGTACCAGAGAAGCAGACTGGGTTGCAGATCTCTTGGGCAGGCCTGCGCGCAAAGACCGCAGTTAATACAAGGTTCTTCATGGACCGGAAAGCTGGTTGGCTGTTTGTCGACCGGCAGTTCAACGAGATCAATACAGTCGACGGGGCAAGGTTCCCTGCAAAGGTCACAGCCGGTGCAATCGGCCTCAATGACCGTATGCATGGTGTGCTGGGCACCGATAATGGCGTCAACCGGGCAGGCAACGATACACAGCGTACAACCAATGCACTCTGCCTCGCGAATTCTGGCAACGACCGGCCCGGTTGGCTCACCGCAATCAGGGTCCAGAGGCGACGCCTCACGACCGAGCATGTCGGCGAGCAGGGTAATGGTTTGCTCACCGCCCGGTGGACAGCGATTGATAGCTGCACCAGCAGCGATCGCCTCGGCATAAGGTCGGCAACCAGGATAACCACACTGGGCGCATTGGGTTTGCGGCAGGACCCGATTGATGTTGTCAATCAGTTCGTCCGTTGCTGGAGAGAAACGTTTTCTGGCGACTGTTAGCAGTAGCGAGGTGACCAGACCAAGACCCGTAATGAAAGCAAGTTCTGTCAGCATGACTACATTCCGGTGAAACCCATAAAAGCCAGGGACAAAAGGCCAGCGGTAATCATGTTAATCGCTGCACCCTGGAAAGGCGCGGGTATGTCCGCGGCGAGTTGTTTTTCCCGAATGGCGGCGAAGATAATCAACAGGCCTGAAAAGCCGATGGCAGCACCAAAACCGTAAATGATGGATTCTGCGAAACCATGGGTTTCCCGTGTATTGAGCAGTGCCACGCCCAGCACCGCACAGTTAGTCGTGATGAGCGGTACGAATATGCCAAGCACTTCGTGAAGCACCGGTTGTGTGGCGCGCATCACCAGACCTGAAAACTGGACCAGGCCCGCAATGATAACGATGAAGGCGATGATGCGAAGATAAGCCAGATCCAAGGGTACCAGCAGATATTCGTTGACCAGATAGCTGACGCCGCAGGCCAGCGTCAGGACAAAGGTTGTGGCCGCGGACATGCCAACAGCGGTTTCCATTCGTTGGCTGGCACCCATAAAAGGACACAAACCAAGAAACTGAACCATGACGAAATTGTTGACGAAGATGGTTGTCAGCAGAATAAGCAGAGCTTCAGGCATGCGCTATTGTACCCAGAGCGCGGCCGATCTGCCGCTGGAAAGTGTGCCGCTGGGAAGTGATCAGGAAACTTGCATGCCTGGCTTGGCGCCGTCGTGGGGTTCCAGCAGATAAATATTTTCACCGCCCGGGCCTGCTGCCAACACCATGCCCTCGGAAACGCCGAATTTCATTTTGCGCGGCGCCAGATTAGCCACCATCACGGTGAGTTTGCCGACCAGATCTTCCGGACGATAAGCCGCCTTGATACCCGCAAAAACGTTGCGGGTCTCGCCATCCAGATCCAGGGTCAATTGCAGTAGTTTGTCTGCCCCTTCAACATGTTGTGCCTGAGTGATCAGGGCAACCCTTAAATCAACCTTTGCGAAATCGTCAAACTGGATGAACGCGTCTTCCTGAGGCTCGGCTGTGCTCTCATCGGCGTGCTCCGCGTCCTTGGTGCTGTCCCTTGAGGAATCGACAATAGCGGCCACTTTTTCAGCTTCTATTCGGGTCATCAGCGGTTTGAACTTGTTAATCTCGTGCCCTGCCAGGCGTACACCCGCATCTTGCCAGGTGAGCGGTGCAATATTCAGGAATGCCTCAGATTTTTCTGCCAGTCCCGGCAGCACCGGTTTCAGGAATGTCACCAGTGCTTTGAAGAAGTTCAGCCCGTCCGAGCAGACCTGCTGTACGTCATCGCGGCGGTCTTCTTCCTTGATCATGATCCAGGGTTTGTGTTCGTCGATGAACTGATTGGCTTTGTCCGCCAACGCCATAATCTCCCGCAGCGCCTTGCCATAGTCACCCTGTTCATAGTGTGTGGCGATCAGCTCGCTGGCTGCATCAAATTCATCCAGCAGTGGGTTATCAGCGCTCGTTGCAAGCTTGCCGTCAAACTGTTTGTTGATAAAGCCTGCACAGCGGGAGGCAATATTAACGACCTTGCCGACGATGTCTGAGTTAACCCGTTGCACAAAGTCATCAAGGTTAATGTCCAGATCGTCGACGCTGCTGCTCATCTTGGCAGCGAAGTAATAACGCAGATACTCGGGATCCAGGTGATCAAGGTAGGTTCGGGCGTTAATAAAGGTGCCCCGACTCTTTGACATTTTCAGGCCGTCTACCGTCACGAAGCCGTGGGCATGGACCCGCGTTGGTGTGCGATAGCCAGATTCCTTGAGCATCGCTGGCCAGAACAGGGCATGAAAATTTACGATGTCTTTGCCGATAAAATGATGCACTTCGCAGTCAGAACCCTGCCGCCAGAAATCATCGAAGTTGATATTGTTGCTTTCGCAGTAGTTCTGGAAGGACGCCATATAACCTACCGGTGCATCCAGCCAGACGTAGAAATACTTGCCGGGTTCTCCGGGAATTTCAAAGCCGAAGTAGGGGGCATCCCTGCTGATATCCCAATCCTGAAGGCCAGCATCGAGCCATTCAGCCAGCTTGTTGGCCACCTGATCCTGCAGCGTGCCGCTGCGTGTCCAGGTCTGTAAGAACTCGGTGAAATTGGACAGTGCAAAGAAAAAGTGTGTCGATTCCTTCAACACGGGTTTGGCGCCGCTGATTTTTGACACGGGATTAATCAGCTCAGTGGCATCATAGGTGGCCCCGCAGTTTTCGCAGTTATCCCCGTATTGACCCTCAGCGCTGCATTTCGGGCAGTTGCCGACGATAAAGCGGTCAGCCAGGAACATCTCTTTTTCAGGATCATAGAGTTGATCGACGGCTTTGGTTCTAATTTGGTCCGCGGCTTTCAGTTTGGTGTAGATATCTGATGATAGCGCCTGGTTTTCGGGCGAGTGCGTTGAATAGTAGTTGTCATGGCTGATCAGAAAATCCTGGAAGTCCGCGCAATGCTCGGCTTGCACGGTTTCTATCAGCGCCTCTGGCGTTGTCTTCAATTCTTCTGCCCGCAGCATGGTTGCGGTGCCGTGAGTATCGTCGGCACAGACGTAGATGCATTCGTGTCCCCGCATGCGCTGAAAACGCACCCAGATATCTGTCTGAATATGCTCCATTAAATGGCCAAGGTGAATCGAGCCATTGGCATTCGGGAGGGCGCTGGTAACGAGGATGCGACGTTTTTCCATGTGGATCGGACAGGGGCAGAATTTGGGGTGCTAAATATATAGATGAAGACCCGTTATTGCACGTTCAGATTCGTTGCAAGGTGCTAAAATGAGCTGCTTGAATAAAGCTGAATGCCGTGTGAGTCTAGCGGCCCCATAACCAAATCCGAACCAGAAAGGGAGCAGTCCTTGGCAAACCCCGGTATTGAAAAATTTGATCTCTCCGGCATCAGACATGTTATCGCGGTTGCTTCCGGCAAGGGCGGGGTTGGCAAGTCTACGGTCTCAGTTAACCTCGCCGTGGCACTGTCTCAGTCCGGGTTGAAGGTGGGTGTCCTCGATGCCGATATCTACGGTCCCAGCCAGGGCGCCTTGTTGGGGTTGCCGGAAGGGACCCGGCCGGACGTTGCCAATGACTTAATGCAGCCTGTCATTGCCCATGGCGTCAGCTGCATGTCGATGGGTTTTGTGACCTCTGAGCGGACCCCGGCGATATGGCGCGGTCCGATGGCCAGCGGTGCGCTGCAACAGTTGCTGACCCAGACCAACTGGGGAGAGCTTGATGTCCTGGTGGTGGATATGCCCCCTGGTACCGGAGATATACAATTGACCCTGGCCCAGCGGGTGCCGATCTCCGGTGCAGTGATTGTGACCACGCCTCAGGATATTGCGCTGCTGGATGCCCGCAAAGGGGTTGAAATGTTCCGCAAGGTGTCGGTGCCGGTTATTGGTGTTGTAGAGAATATGAGCACGCACATCTGCAGTGCGTGTGGGCATGAAGAAGCGATATTTGGCAGTGGCGGCGGCGAGTCAGTGGCGACTGACTACGGAACGCGGCTGCTCGGGCAGTTACCGCTCTCGCTCGATTTACGGGAACAGTCTGATCAGGGCACGCCCATTGTTGTCGCTTCGCCGGACGCACCGGCCAGTCAGGTTTTTAAAGAGGTTGCGACCCAGGTCAATGAATTCCTGGCAGACCATGTTACAACGGCGCCGAGTATCAATATTCTTGATGACTAACAGGCTTGATGATCCGCCGTGTATTGATCAGGTTTTTGGCAGTGTCACGCCGGTTTGCCCTTGATACTTGCCACCGCGATCCGCGTAGGAGGTTTCGCAGACTTCATCGGATTCAAAGAACAGCATCTGGGCGACACCTTCGTTGGCGTAAATTTTTGCCGGCAGCGTCGTGGTGTTTGAAAATTCCAGGGTGACATGTCCTTGCCATTCAGGCTCCAGTGGTGTCACGTTGACGATGATGCCGCAGCGGGCATAGGTGGATTTTCCAAGGCAAATTGTCAGTACGCTGCGCGGTATACGAAAATATTCAACAGTTCGTGCCAGAGCGAATGAGTTGGGGGGAATAACGCAGACATCACTTTTGATGTCGACAAAGCTTCTTTCGTCGAAAGCTTTCGGATCAACCGTGGCTGAATTGATGTTGGTAAACACTTTGAATTCATCGGAGCAGCGAACATCGTATCCATAACTGGACGTACCGTAGGAAATGACGCGCTCGCCGCTCTCATGATGCCGGACCTGGCCCGCTTCGAACGGTTCGATCATGCCCTGGCTGTCGGCCATTCGGCGAATCCACTGATCTGACTTGATACTCATAACGACCCCTTAGATGAAGCAGCGGATAATACCACTAGTCTCTGGGTTTGGGTCAGTGGCTAGTCATCCTGGAAAGTGAATGCCGTCAGATTCAGTTCAAAGCCCTTGCCGTTTTCTTCCTGCTTCAATCGGGTGAGAAGATAATGGTGGTCTTTGGCGAGCCAGATCGTGGTGACGCGATCCTGACCCTTGTCGTCGCGAGCGGCTCTTACTCGCTGTAGTTTGATGGTCTGAAATTCACCTGCGGGTGTATCAATGGTGTCTTCACCGATGACGTTGAACGCGTAGTTCTTGCGTTTTTCCTCGTCTGCGATCAGGTAGTTCAGCGCGGTCGCTTCGCCGGCAGCAACATCCAGACGCATCTGATATTGATAAGTCAGTTTGTCCAGCGTCCCGGGATCCAGCGGGGAAGTTGTATCGCCGTGACTGGCAATCATGTTTACCCAATCGAAGCCAACGGTCTCGGATTTCTTTCGGCCGATGCCGCGCCGCTGGTAGTAGTAGCTTCTGGGTTGGACCAGGCCATTTTGAAGGGTAAATTCGCTGGTCTCTGAAACGCGCAGCAGCGCAGACTTTGCCGACGAAACCAGCCGATAGTGATTATCTTCGAGACGGGTCAGTTCACGGATGCCGATGGCTTTGACGGGTAGCCCTTTATAGTCCGCTTGATACTCCGCGCGGAATAGCCGTTCAGCTAGCAGTGGCTGGCTCATGAGCAGGATCAGTGTACCGATCAGGATTTTGTTTTGCATGTCAGAGAATAAATTCAAGTTGGTTAGTCCAAAGACGTTACAATAAGCAGATGCAAAAAGTCTCCAATAGTTCCCAGCCTGTATGGCTGGTATTCATATTTAGTCTGCTGCTGTGGTTTCCGTCTGAGCGGGCAATGGCGATTGTTGTTGATGATCTCTATGAAGCAGAGGTATTGGTCGCTGACGAGAGCGAGCGGCAGCTGCGAACGGCAGCGCGGGCAGGATTACTTCAGGTGCTGGTGCGTGTGTCCGGGTCAACGGCGGTTGAATCCAGCAGCCTCATCAAGAACGCGCTCCGTAACCCAGCAGCCTACTATTACCAGTACAGTTACGAGACCAGCGACACCACGTTACTCATCGGCCAGCAGGAGGTCGCGGCCAAGACCCTGCGACTCTTGTTCGAACCCAGTGCTATTGCAGGACTGCTTCGAGATGCCGGCTACCCTGTCTGGGGCAGTAACCGTCCGTCAGTGATGCTTTGGGTCGCCGTCAGTGAAGGGCAGGCACGGCGGATGCTGGGCGAATCCGACACTTCTGAAATTACAGCACAGTTTGCGCGCCGCGCCTCAGCCCGTGGGGTGCCCCTGTTGCTGCCTATTCTGGATCTGGAGGATGCCTCGCGTATCAGTACGGCAGAGATCTGGGGTGCGTTCCTGGATCGTATAGAAACAGCTTCGCGCCGCTATCAGCCCGATGCGATTCTCACGGCACGTGTTCAGGAGGAAGTTTCCGGGCAGTGGAGCGCTCGCTGGTCCTATCGTGTTGCAGACACCTGGACATCACTGGAGACGCAGGCCTTTAGCGCAGAAGAACTGGTTCAGAATATGGTGGACCAGCTGGCAGATCAGCTGGCGGCGCGGTTTGCGCTGGATTCTTCGCGTTCACGCGTCAGTGTCACCGTTGAGGATGTCCCTGATGTCAAAAACTATGCTGCGCTCAGTCGCTATCTTGAGCAGTTAACCCCGGTGTTGGCGTCATCGGTGGTTGCTCTGCAAGGTGACGTGGCGCGATTTGAACTTGAAACGGAGGGCCAACTGGATCAGCTGATTCAGATTATCGAGTTGGACGAGAGACTGTTGCTGCTAAACCGCGATGAGGCAAACAGCCGACTGCTGTATCGGTGGGTGAATTGATGTCGACCTTACAAAAAACTTTTGGCCTCCTGTTGATCGCGCTTTCTCTGGTACTGATTTATTTTTTGCAGCCGATTCTGGCGCCGTTTCTCGCGGGGATCATTCTTGGATACCTGGGTGACCCTATAGTAGATCGACTGGAGAATATCGGGCTGCCAAGAACTGCCGGCGTGTTGGTGGTGTTTTTTGCTTTTTTTGTGATTGTCAGCGCTGCGGTATTGATTTTGTTACCGCTGCTTGTCGGGGAACTGGTGGAATTAATTCGGCGACTGCCCGGTGCAATCGCCTGGTTGCAGCAGACCGCGAGTCCGCTGCTCATCAACTACTTTGGCGTTGATCCGTTTGATGTAAAGCTGGACACCGTCGCCGCCCAGGTGATCGAGAACTGGCAGAAAGCGGGTGGCGTTGTCGGGACCGTGCTCTCCGGGGTAACACAGTCCGGATTTGCATTCCTTGGTGGCGTGGGGGTGGTTGCGCTGACGCCGGTTGTCGCCTTTTACATCATGCGTGACTGGGATGACATCCTTGTCAGTATTCGTCAGATGGTGCCGAGGGACATAGAGCCGACTTTTGTATCATTGTGTCAGCAGTGTGATGAAGTGCTGGGTGCATTCCTTCGAGGACAATTGCTGATCATGTTCTTGCTGGGCTGTATTTATGCCGTCGGATTGTATTTTGTTGGTCTGGAATTGGCGATCCTGATCGGAATGCTGGCGGGCCTCGCCTCGATCGTACCCTATCTGGGTTTTTTCGTGGGGATTGTCGCCGCAGCGGTCGCTGCGATGTTTCAGTTCCAGGATCCGCTCTATCTGGGATATGTCGCCATTGTTTTTATCATTGGTCAGGCGCTCGAGGGTTGGGTACTCACCCCCTGGCTTGTTGGCGACAAGATTGGGCTACACCCGGTGGCGGTTATTTTTGCGGTCCTTGCTGGCGGACAACTATTTGGGTTCGTTGGGATCTTGCTGGCGTTGCCCATGGCTGCGGTTGTGATGGTATTCGTCCGATACCTGCTCGACAGCTATATCCAGAGTAACTACTACTTTCAGGGTGATGATCACTCCCGGGTCAGTGACGAGCCGTGAGCCAGCAGCTAGCGTTTCAATATCGGCTTGATCACCATACGCATCTTGAAGATTATGTCGGTGATGCTGCAGCGCTGTTGGCGTCACTGTCCGGGTTGGTTTTTGTTTATGGCCCGGCCGCAACCGGTAAATCCCATCTTCTTCAGGGTCTCTGTCACAAGGCGCAGGCAGAAGAGGTCAGCGTGCTTTATCTGCCCTCTCTGCGGGTTCTCGGTGCGGCGGTACTTGATGGCCTTGATCAGTTTCAGCTGGTTTGCCTTGATGACATTGATGATGTCATTGAAGATCCTGACTGGCAGGAAGCCTTGTTTCATCTGATAAATGCGATGCGAGATAGGGGGCTGACGCTGGTTGTTTCATCCTCCGTGGCAATCGCGGCGCTGGAGCTGAGCCTGGCTGATCTTGAATCTCGGCTGCGTGGCGCATACCGGGTGAAAACTGACACTCCCGACGATGATCAGAAGTTAGAGATTATTCGTCGTAAAGCGGATCGACTCGGTTTCTTTATGGGCGATGAAGTCTGCCGCTTTATTCTTGCTCGTGCCCAGCGGGACATGCATCACCTGGCGATGCTGGTTGATCAACTCGACCGGGAAACCCTGCGAAGCCAGAAGAAGGTGACGATCCCGTTTGTCAAAGCTGCCCTGGGTCTATAGGACAGGTGGTTCTCGGATGTATGTAGTTTTTACCGGTGGTGGAACAGCAGGGCACGTAACCCCTAACATTGCGTTGATTGCTGAAGCCCAAAAACGTGGCTGGCAGACAGCATACATCGGTTCGCCGGACGGCATTGAATGCGACATGATCACAGCGCTCGGTATCCCGTTTCACGGTATCGCCTCCGGTAAGTTGCGGCGCTACTTCTCCTGGCAGAATTTTATTGATCCCTTTCGTATCCTGTTTGGGTGCTTGCAGAGCCTGCTGGTGCTGATGAGAAACCGCCCGGACGTGGTGTTTTCCAAAGGTGGATTTGTGTCGGTTCCGGTGGTCGCTGCTGCCTGGTGCCTGCGTATTCCTGTGATCAGTCATGAGTCCGACATCTCGCCGGGGTTGGCTAACCGACTAGCCTATCCTTTTTGTCGCCGTATCTGCGTAACCTTTGAAGAGACGCTGGCCTATCTGCCCAGGGACAAAGTGCGGCTGACGGGCACACCTGTGCGCGAATCCCTGCTTCATGGTCAGGCCGCGGCCGGTCTTGAATATCTGGGGTTTTCGGGTGACAAGCCTGTGCTCCTGGTATTCGGCGGCAGTCTGGGTGCGTCGGCAATCAATCAGCAGGTCAGATCAATCCTGCCCGCGCTGTTAACAGAATATGATCTGGTACATGTGGTCGGAGAAGCGCAGCTCGAGACTGGCTTGAGTCAGCCCGGTTATGTGCAAAAATCATTTGTGGGTGCTGAGTTTGGTGATGTCCTCGCTGCAGCGTCGCTGGTGGTTTCCCGCGCAGGTGCCAATTCTCTCTATGAGTTGTTTTTGCTTCGAAAACCCCATCTGTTGATCCCGCTCACCCGGGCGGCGAGTCGGGGAGATCAACTTGAGAACGCCGCCGTCTTCTCTGCCAAGGGTTACAGCCTGGTGTTAACCGAAGATACCCTGACAGATGCGGGTTTCCTCCAGTGTCTCAAGCAGTTACAGAACGAGTCGGAAGACTTCCGGACACGGCTCGAATCTTTTGAGCGTCTCGACAGTGTTGCGCTCATCTTCAATCAGCTCAACGAAGTGGTTTGAAAATCGCTATAATCCTGCGATGAAAAAGATACTGATTTACCTGATTCTCGTTGTGCTGCCTGTCAGATGTCTGGCTTCAGATATTGACCAGCTGCTCACCCAGCTTGACCGACAGGCGCCAACTTATGACACGCTGGCGATGACGCTGTTTGAACTCGCTGAACTTGGCTATCAGGAAACCGAGAGTACCCGTCGGTTACAGGCGCAACTCGCTGCCGAGGGTTTTGAGGTTCAGACGGGTGTCGCAGGCATTCCAACCGCATTTGTTGCCAGTTACGGTGAAGGCCAGCCAGTGATTGGCCTATTGGCGGAGTTTGATGCGTTACCCGGGATCTCTCAGGCCGCAGTGCCGCATCGTGAAATTGACCCTGATAAATCAGCGGGCCATGCCTGTGGTCACCATCTGTTTGGTGCAGGATCAACCGCAGCTGCAGTTGCCATCCGCCATTGGATGGAAGCGAATCAGGTGTCCGGTACGATCAGACTCTACGGGACACCGGCGGAAGAAGGCGGCTCCGGTAAGGTCTATATGGTGCGAGCTGGGCTCTTTGACGATGTGGATACGGTGATTCACTGGCACCCGTCTGATCGAAACTCTGCCAACGCAGAAAGTACCCTGGCCAACAAGTCAGCAAGATTCAAGTTTTCAGGGATATCTGCCCACGCGGCCGCGGCGCCTGAGCGAGGCCGGTCGGCTTTGGATGGTGTTGAGGCCATGAATTTTATGACCAACCTGATGCGCGAACATGTGCCGCAGCAGACCAGAATTCACTACGTCATCACGAGGGGTGGTTCAGCGCCCAATGTGGTACCGGACTATGCCGAGGTTTATTACTACGTGCGGCATCCTGAAGCCGATTACCTACAGAAAATCTGGCAGCGCGTCATCAATGCAGCGGAAGCTGCAGCGCTGGGTACAGGCACAACTGTCGATATCGAGGTGATGCATGGCAATCACTCGGTCCTGCCGAACGAACGCCTTTCCCGTCAGATGCACGATATTCTCTCTGGGCTGGGTGGTGTCTCCTATAACGATGAGGAGCGAGCTTTTGCTCACCGAATCAGTGACACGCTGGGCGTTTCCAATTTTGTCGGGATGGAACGAGAGGTCATGCCGTTTGAAATCACACAAGGCATGGGATCAACGGACGTCGGTGATGTCAGCTGGGTTGTGCCAACGGTCGGACTTCGAACAAGTACCTGGGTGCCGGGCACGGCAGCGCATTCCTGGCAGGCGATCGCCGCTGGCGGAACCACCATCGGCATCAAGGGTATGCGGCTTGCCTCACAGGCCATGGCCTTAATGACTCGTGATCTCATGCTGAGGCCTGAACTTCGAGCTGCTGCCAAAGGCGAATTCGACGCGAGGCGAGGCCCTGATTTTCGTTATGAAGCGCTGTTGGGTGACCGCGAACCGCCCCTGGATTACCGTAAATAGCCCAGCACCAGTGTCGTGAACCTGATGGTCTTTTGGTTGCTGGCAAAGGCTGGTGATTTGCTTTTATAGTGTTATAGTTATGTATAACACTACACTTCACGCGGCGTCCATGCAGATTCCTTTTGATGACAAGAGCCCGATCTATCGCCAATTGGCGGAACAACTGCGGCAGTTGATCCTGGAAGGGGTTTATCGCAACGGGGATGCTTTGCCCTCTGTTCGCCAGGTGGCATCCCAACAGAGCATCAATCCGATCACGGTATCCAAGGCCTTCCAGCTGTTAGTTGACAGTGGCCTGGTGCAAAAGCGCCGAGGGCTAGGGATGTTTGTTGCCGACGGCGCGACCGAAAAACTGATGGCCAGAGAACGTGAAATATTTTTGTCCGAAGAACTGCCGGCCCTGCGCAATCGGGCAGAGCAACTTGGTTTTTCCCTGCCTGAATTACTTGGAGAAGTATCATGAATAATACCGTTGAAGCGCGCGGTGTATCCAAAAAGTTTGGTGATTTTATCGCCCTGCAGGATGTCAGTTTCAACATTGAACCGGGGGCAATTGTCGGACTGATCGGCCCCAACGGTGCTGGCAAGACCACAACGCTAAAATCTCTGCTGGGATTGTGCGCGTTTGAAGGCGAGATGTCGGTGCTGGGTAAAGATCCGCGACGCGGTCGACATGAGGTCATGCAGCGGGTCTGCTTTATCTCGGATGTGGGTGTTCTGCCGCGCTGGCTAAAGGTAAGTGACGCGCTGAATTACATTGAGGCAGTCCATCCTGGTTTTAATCGTGAGCTTGCGCTCAGAATTCTGGGCGACACCAAGATATCCCTCAAAAGTCGCGTTCGACAGCTCAGCAAAGGCATGGTCACGCAACTGCATCTGGCATTGGTGATGGCTATTGAAGTTGATTTGCTGGTGCTGGATGAGCCCACCCTGGGACTCGATATTCTTTATCGGAAAACTTTCTACGAGCGACTGCTTAATGACTACTTTGATCATCAGACGAGCATCATCATCAGTACCCACCAGGTAGAAGAGATTGAATCACTGCTCACGCATCTGCTGTTCATTAATGCTGGCAGCATTGTGCTGGATTGCGCCATGGAAGAGGTTGGGGAGATCTTCACGGAGGTTCGGTTAGCACCAGAGGATCTTGATGCGGCGCGGGCGCTACTGCCGATTTACGAGCGTGAACTGCTGGGGCAGAAGTCCATGATATTCGAAAACATCCCGAGGCAGGAACTCAGTGCCCTCGGAGAACTGCACACGCCCAGTATTGCCGACCTTTTTGTGGCGAAGATGAAGGAGGCCTGAGCGATGTTGAAGCAGATGTTGAAGCAACTGTTTATCCTCGTTAGAAGAGAGTTTTGGGAATATCGCGGCACCTTTGTGGTACTGCCCTCGATCATCGTTGCCGTTGTGCTGGCACTCCTGATGCTGGGAGCCATTGCGCCATCGACGGATTCGCTGGATATCAGAATCGAAGCCCAGGGTGATCAGCAGGTCGAATTTTTCGACGGCCTGTTGCTTGATGGCAACCTCTATAAGTATACGGTCCGGCAGCTTGATGGCAGACTGCCGGAAGATCGGGCCCGCTACCTGGGCACAGCGTTACGTGCTTTGAGTGTTCCTCTATTGATCTGCCTCTGGTTTGTCACCGTGTTTTATCTGTTGGGTGCTTTGTACGATGATCGCAGGGACCGAAGCATATTGTTCTGGAAGTCCATGCCGGTTTCGGATGGCATGACGGTGGTCTCTAAACTGGTAACGGCGCTGGTGGCGCTCCCTGGGGTTTATCTTCTTGGCATCGGCCTGCTGCAGCTAGTGGTGCTTTGCCTGCTCAGTGTCAGTGCAGCGGGTGCCGATGTGCCAATCTACAATACGATCTGGGCACCCGCATCGCTCATAGTGACCTGGTTCAGTTATCTTGGCAGTCTGTTGTTCTATTCGGTTTGGGCGCTGCCCTTTTTTGGCTGGCTCCTGGCCGTTTCAGCTTTTGCTAAAAGCGCTCCCCTGGCCTGGGCCATCGGCATACCCTTGCTGGTGCGGATTGTAGAGGCCATTTTAACGGATAGTGGTACTGTCGGTAACTGGATGCAGGACCATATCATTCCGATCAGGTTCCTTGATCGTCAGCGTTCAATTGCCGAAAATGTCTGGGACCTGGTGTTCAGTTTTCAAATGTTGTCCGCCCTGATTGTTGGGGTTGTTTTGGTTTTTCTCGCTATCTGGCTAAGGAGAAATGCAGATGAAATCTAGATTTTGTTTGGTGCTGTTTGTCAGCTGCCTGCTGACAGCCTGTAGCGGGGCGCCGAATACAGCGCCCGGCAGTTCCTATCGAGCGCAACTGTTTGAGCTGGGCGAGCGTTATTGCGCAGGAACGATATCGGAACAGGAATATCATTCTTCCAAAAAGCTTCTCTTTAAACTGATGATGCACTAATGACGATGCTGCTCGCGGGTTGTGCGCTCTTTCTAGTCACGCACCTTGGGATATCTGGAACACCCTTACGAGCCGTGCTCCAGGACAAGCTGGGTGCCGAGCCGTATCTCGGCATATATTCGGTCCTGGCGCTCGGCTCGCTCGGGCTGATGATCTATGGCTATAGCCTGGTGCCTCATACCGAGTTCATCTGGTATCCGTCTGAAGCGGCCTACATGCTGACTAAAGTTCTGTTGCTGATCGCCCTGGTGAGCATTGTTATGGGCACCCTGACCAAAAATCCAACACAGGTGATGAATGAGGCAGCGCTGGCCCATGAGGTGTCCGGTATGCTGAAGGTGACGCGACATCCCATGATGTGGGGTATTTTCCTGTTTGCAGTGGGGCATCTTATCGCTAATGGAGACATTGCCTCGCTGCTGTTTTTCAGTACGTTTGCCGCGGTCTCACTGTTCGGTATGTTATCCATGGATGCCAGGCGCCGCGAAGAGACAGATCCTCGCTGGCAGGCGTTTATGGCAAACACCTCCATGATACCGTTTGCAGCAATGCTGGCTGGACGGCAGAAATTCCAGGCGTCGGATATCAACTGGATGGGGCTGGTGGCAGGCATGGGGCTCTATGCGGCGGTCTACTGGCTGCATGATATGGTTTCGGGTGGTATCAGTCTGTTCTGACCTGCTTTCCTGAGACCCATGGAATCTTATTTGTCAGTGTCCGGTTAGCGTCAGTTTCGTAAGTGAAACCCGCTAATAGTCACTATGAGAAATCTCCTGAGCGAAATTTTTCAGCCCGTGTAAAATGCGCCCTTTTTTGCAGGATCACCATGTACAAGATTCGGACGCTCAATAATATCTCTGAGAAGGGACTCTCCAAATTTCCCCGGGACCAGTATGAACTGGGCGGCGAGATCTCTGAACCTGATGCCATCCTGGTCCGCAGCGCGCAGTTGACCCTTGATGACGCGCCGGCCACCCTGCGTGCCGTTGGCCGCGCTGGTGCCGGGGTGAACAATATTCCTGTGGCAGACTACACAGACCGTGGCATTGTCGTTTTTAACACGCCCGGCGCCAACGCCAACGCGGTGAAAGAACTGGTGATGGCCGGCATGTTGCTGTCCTGTCGCGGCATCATCCCGGGTATCGAATACGTCAACTCGTTACACGACCATGAAGATAAGGCCGCCCTGAACAAGCTGGTGGAAGCCAGTAAAAAGCAGTACAAGGGCAGTGAACTCAAGGGCAAAACCCTGGGTGTTCTCGGGCTTGGTGCGATTGGTTCCATGGTGGCTGATATGGCATTGCAGATGGAAATGAATGTTGTGGGTTATGACCCCGCATTGTCCGTTGAGGCTGCATGGCGGTTGTCCAGTCGAGTTGAAAAGATGGATAACCTGCAGATGTTGTTCTCCCGATCCGATCTTATTTCGCTGCATGTGCCTGCACTCGATAGCACGCGGGGCATGATCAATGAAGAAGCCCTGTCTCAGTTCAGAGATGGTGCTGTGCTGCTCAATTTTGCGCGCGAGGAAATTGTCGATAAATCCGCCATCATAGCCGCGCTGGATTCAGGCAAAATCTCTCAGTACATCTCGGATTTCCCCGCGCCCGGTCTTATTGGCAAGCCCGGTGTTGTTTCTACCCCCCATCTGGGTGCCAGCACGGAAGAAGCGGAAGAAAACTGCGCAATGATGGTTGCTGACCAGATTCTGGATTTTTTGGAGAACGGTAACATCCGGAATTCCGTGAACTTCCCGCCAGTGACGCTGGAGCGCACGCAAGGTTGTTATCGTATTGCGCTGGCTAACAATAATGTGCCGCGGATTCTGGGTAGTGTCCTGTCGATTCTGGCCGACCGAAACATCAATGTTGTCGACATGCTGAACAAGAGCCGTGATGACGTTGCCTACAATCTGATTGATATCGAAACCAGCCCATCACAGGATCTGGTTGAAGAGATCAGCGCGATCGAAGGCGTGATTAATGTGCGGGTTTTGGAAAACTAGACCTCTCGACCTGTGGTTTATCGAGACTGCCCCTGGGCATTCTGGTCTCGAATAACAAACCGGGCGGGTGACAGTAGGCGCTGTTCCGCAAGGCCGATGGCGCTCGGTTCGTTGAGCAGTTTACTAACGACCTGTTCCGCGAACAAACGGGCATGGGTTGCACCGCGAGAGCCAAAAGCACTGCAATAATGCAGGCCCGGTTGGATCTGCCTGGCAGCACTGACACGATTGATCTCGGACAGACTATCCCATGCCGGGGCCGGGCCGATGATCGGTAGCCGGTCTCTGGAAACTGCACGAACACCGGTCCAGGGAACGGTCCGCGGTTCGAGCGCATCAACGTCAATATCAACGAATTCACCAGCAGTCTGTCTGAGATAACGACTTGCCTCGGCAGTGGGTTCGATTTCGCTGCCTCGCTCGTAGGTACCGCTGACAACGGATTTACCTTCGACCGCCGGAAAAACCGTGACCTTGCCGTTGATAACTGCACCCTGATGCGTGGTTGGGATGCTGATTGCCTGACCGCCAATGGTCCGAATCTGCAGCGTCGACGGCAACAGGCTGCGATCCGCGCCCGTTGTTAGAATCACATGATTCGTTTCAATAGCCTCAAGGCTGGCATTGGTGCATTGCCAGCCGTTATCGATGGCACGCAAGGTTTCTGCGTGAAATGCAAGCTGCGTATGTGCTAAAGCTGACTTCAGCGTCCCAAGTTCAAACCAGCCGGCTCTGCGAAACAGGACACTGTCATCACGCAATCGCTCAATCATCGTGTCAGGAAACATTGCCGAGATCTTGTGCAGACGTTCTGACTCTTCTTCGGTGCGTCCGATCCAGCAGACGCCGCTCTGGTTAAATCCTGCTGCAGATACCATGTACTGGCTGGCACACAGTGAAAGTCGGTACCTGGCCTCCCCGGCGACGGCGAGTTGGGGAAGCACGGTCAGCTGCGGTAGCTGGCTTGCGCCCGGTTGTCCGTTATCGAGAAGCTGCGCCGGTAAGCCTCTGCGGGTCAGTGCCTCGGCGCAGAAACATCCGGCCATGCCGGCGCCGACAATTGTCACGCTTTCCCGTCCGTGCGGTGCTGCCTGCCATCTACCCGGTCGGTAAGCACGGAGCATTTCTCTTTTAGCGCCATGTCCCGGGACTAAACTGGTCTCAAACCCAGCGGCTGTAAGGCTGCGGCGGACATGCCCGGCGGCAGAATAGGTGGTAACCACGGCCCCTGTGCATGATCGCGCGAACATCATCCCGTACAATTTTGCGTCCCACATCGCGGAGTTTTTTGACGGTGCGAAGCCATCCAAAAACCAGCAATCGACGCGCGCATCCAGATTCCCCAGGGCATCAGCAATGTCTTCGAAGATGAGCAGTAAACGGATATTCCTGGCCAGCCAGATGACATGCTGACCTCGATAGGGCGGCGGGTACTGGGTCAGCAGTTCTGCCTGATGCGGAAACGAATGATCCGACAAAAATCTATCCAGATTGTCCAGGCTGACTGGATGCTTTTCTATCGACACCAGGTTGAGCATGCAGGTGTCTGGCATTTCCTGCCAGGCTGCGGCAGTTAGCAGGCAATTAAGCCCAAAGCCGAAACCGAATTCACAGACCGTCACCTGTGTGCGCTTCTGGCCTTGCCCAACCAGCGCTTTGAGTGGCGCGACGAAAACGTTGTGCTTTTCAGCCAGCGCATTGTCTGGTTGCCAATAGATGTCCCCGTATTCTTGCGAGACGGGGGTGTTTTCCTGCCAAGCAACCTCTCCCGGAGAAACCAGGTAGTTCGTCATGAGTTACCGGTGGCAATCGGGCGTTCGGGATCGCTGACCCATTCGCTCCAGGAACCTGGATAGAGGGCGGGCTCATGTAAACCGGCAAGCATCATGGCAAAAATATTGTGAGTGGCCGTCACACCGGAACCACAGTAGCAGACCAGACGTTCTGAATCCTCGATCCCGGCAGCCCGGAACCGGGATAGCAGGGATGCTGGTGATCTGAACCGGTCTTGTTCGAGATTTTCTGAAAACGGCACGCAGATCGCGCCTGGAATATGTCCGGCAACGGGATCGATGGGTTCTACTTCGCCGCGGAAACGGGCGGCGTCTCGCGCATCGATCAGATGATTACCCGGGTCCAGGACCCGTGTAACCTCGCAAATCCTGGTCAGCGGTGTGCGTGCCTCGAAGTTACCCTGGGGATAATTGGGTGTTTCTGTGTTTGTTGTGAATCCCGCCGCCTGCCAGGCAGCGAGACCGCCATCGAGTACCTGGACGTTGTTGTGGCCCAACCAACGTGCCAGCCACCAGAATCTGGCAGCATACTGGCCGCCGGCAGCGTCGTAACAGATTAACGGCTGATCGGCATTGATGCCCCATTGTCGAAACTGTTCGGCGAGTTCGCTTCGATCTGGCAGCGGGTGCCGGCCGGTGGTCCCGGTGTTGGCACTGCTGAGATGCTGATCCAGATCGGCATGTTGCGCGCCGGGGATGTGACCGGCCTGGTAGTCCTGATATCCCTGGTTGACGTCACCCAGATGAGCGCGGCAGTCAAAGATTCGGCAATCAGCCAGTTGGTTTAACGTGTCTGCGGTGATCAGCAGGTTCATGGTTAGCCTCCGGCAAGTTTGACCGAGAAACCTTCCGCTTCGAGCAGGGGTTTAATGATTTCTCGTTTGTCTCCCTGTATCAGAATGTTACCTGCTTCCAGAGAGCCGCCGACCCCGCATTTGTTTTTCAGCGACTTGGCAAGTTTTTTCAGATCGTCCTGAGGCAGGGCCAGACCGGTGATCAGTGTCACCGGTTTACCATTTCGCCCTTTGCTTTGTCGCATGAGCCGGACGACGCCATCGCCTGCGTGAGTTGCTTCGCTGCAACGGCATTGTTTGATGACCTGCCTGCAATCCGGGCAAAGGGTACCCTGATCAGTGGTATATACAGTGCGTTTTTTGCTCATTCAGTATAGATGAATACAGATAACACAGGTTCCTGACGAACCAGCATACAGAAGTGCACCAGGTTGTATAGAAAGCGAGACAACATGTCCAGAAGGTCGCCTGGTTCAAGGTCGAGATCGGACATATCTGCACCTTCACTCCAGTGGCCCGCAATAACGTCGATGTCGTCTTCTTCAATCTCCGCCAGGCGCTCGGTAATTGTGACATCCAGCTTGAAGACCCACGGACCTTCACCGCCGAACTCAAGTACCAGTTGTTCCAGCGACTGCGCCTCGTCGAAAAAGATGCCCAGAAGTTGAGCGTAGAGTTGTGTGCGCAGTTCAGTGTGCACACCTTCGCATGGCATGCACGGGAAGTTGTCAGCGGGGTTGTCACCGATTTCCAGCGACAATACCTGCTCCTCGACGCCGAGCAGCATAATTTCAGGCATGGCTTAAGCCGGTGTGACCTTGTCTGCCTGCAGACCCTTGTCACCATCAGTAACAACAAAGCTGACACGCTGACCTTCACTGATGCCGCGTCGGTCTTCGCCTTCAATATTGCGGAAGTGTACGAACACATCTTCACCCTGATCGCGGGTAATAAAGCCGTAGCCTTTGCGGACGTTAAACCATTTGACGGTGCCGGATTCCCGGTCTCCGTCCAGCGGGGTTGCGCTGCTGACTGAGCCGGCACCTGGCAGTAGCGCCGTGGCCAGAGAAGTCGCAACAAAAATCAGAAGCAGGCTGATATCCGGGGTAGTTACCGGCAGTACGAACTGCCCATCGATAACCAGACTGGCGAGTTCAAAGCCGATCAGGCCAATAACAAGAGAGATGATGATTTTTTTTATAAGTGACATGACGTTAACTTGATTCCATACCTTGGTTGCGGAGACCGCAGGTGACTCGAGCGCTACATGATACTGATTCGCACCGGTAAGGGAAATATCAACACCTGGCCCTATGAGACCCGATTGAGAAAACGTTCACATCCGACAGCTAGTGTCACCTCAGTTGTCGCGTTGGTGACGCGGTCTTCAATCGAATTCTGGTCAGGCGTTGTCGGCATTACCCGACGGCAGGTCATCGAGAATCTTACGATAGCGGGAGATGGTCTCGAACAGGCCAAGCCAGAGGGCATCGGTGATAATCGCATGGCCGATCGATACCTCAGCGACGCCGGGTACCTCCTGGCAGAAGCGTCCGAGGTTATCCTGATTTAGATCGTGACCTGCGTTAATGCCAAGGCCAAGCTGCCGGGCATGCTGACCAGCACTGACAAAAGACGCAAGAATGTCATCGCCAGCAGGTGTGCCAAAGTGGTCCGCGTAGGGGCCGGTGTAAAACTCTATTCGATCCGTGCCCAGATGTTTCGCCTGGGTCAGTTGCTCGGAATCCGGATCCATGAAACAGCTCACCCGAATCCCATCGTCCTGAAGGCTCCGGACCAGCGGCTTCAGGCTGTTTGATTCCCCGGTTAAGTCCCAGCCGTGATCGGAGGTGAGCTGGTAAGGATCATCGGGCACCAGTGTGCACTGGTGCGGGGAAACCTCTTCGACGAGTTTCATAAAACCCGGGAATCCGTTCGCTTCTTCGCCGGCGTAGGGATTACCCTCAATATTAAACTCAATGTCCTGATATTTTGATTGGCTGAGCAGGGTCGCCAGATCGTAAACATCCGCCGGCCGGATATGGCGCATATCGGGACGGGGATGCACGGTGATGCCCTGGGCGCCGGCTTCAATCGCGGTGATGGCCGCTTCGACAACACTCGGGATGCTGGTTTCCCTGGAGTTTCTCAGTAGGGCAATCTTGTTCAGATTTACGGAGAGTTTTGTGCTCATGACCAGCCGCTATTATTGCGTCGTTGGTAGATGCGTCGGCCGATCCATACGCCAAACAGCAGGCCGAGGAGGATTGTGCCGGCACCCCGAAGAAACCATTCCTGAGCGCTATCATCTAATAACGCCGTATTTTCCTTGTTGAGCCGTTCAATTTCATCCAGCAAGGTTTTCCTGTCTTCGGTCAGCTGCAGGTTTTCATCGTTGATCGCAATGACATCCGCGGCCATTGCCGTCACCCGTTGCAGTTCTCCTTCAAGGCTGTCCCGGCTGGACGCGAGGTCCGCTTGTTGACTGGCCATTGCCTCGTTTTCGTCGCCAAGCGTACGCAGGTTGGCGAGTGTTTGCTGGTGTTCAGTTTCGATCGCGGCGAGTTTTGCCTGCATCCCTTCTAACTGGGTGGCGGCGATGGGTTCGTCAACAAGATACTGTGTCTGCAACCAGCCTTCCAGGCCGTCATCCGTGCGAACTCTTGAAAAACCTGTGTCTTCGTTGATCTCGAGCCGTTCGAGCGGTGTGCCACTGCGCAGGCCCCGGTGCAGGATTCTGTGCTCCGTTGATTGTCCACCCCGCAGGGGCACATAGAGGGTATCTCGAATGTAAACGCGGTCGGCCATTGCATCGGCAGTGAGCAGCACCAGTAAACAGAAAATCGTGGGGCGCATATCAGGGCAGAATCTTTTTGAAGGGTTTCACGGTGACGCGCTCGAACACCCCGGCTGTGACATAGGGATCCGCCTCCGCCCAGGCCCTTGCCGCCGCGAGTGAATCGAATTCGGCGATGATCAGGCTGCCGGTAAAACCCGCGTCGCCCGGATCAATGTCATCTACTGCGGGCAGTGGCCCGGCGATGATCAGTTTGCCCAGGTCCTGGAGATGGTGGACTCGTTCAAGATGTTCGGGGCGCACACTCAGGCGCTTCTCGAGGCTATTCGGTACATCCTCACCGATGATGGCATACAGCATGTTTTTCTCTGTTCCGTTAAGTCGTGATTCGTTTTTTCGGATCCGTTTCAGTGGGATCAACTTTTTTAAGGTCCTGATCCGCATCTTCTTCCTGAATGTAGCCGCCCTTAACGAGATAGACCATGGTGATGATCATATAGGTGAGCGTGATCGCCATGCCTCCGATGAGCTTGTAAGTGACCCAGAAGTCAGTGCTGAAACCGTAGGCAACAACCAGGTTCAGTGCCCCTGCGATAAAAAAGCCCAGTGACCAGCCGTAATTCAGGTTTCTCCAGACATGATCCGGCAGCGGCATATGTTCGCCCAGCAGTTTCTTCAGCAGGTTGGTCTTCAACACAAAATGGCTGAGCAGCAGGGCCACAGAGAAAACCCAGTTTACGATGGTCGGCTTCCACTTGATAAACAGATCATCGTGAAACAGGAGCGTCATACCACCAAAAACGATGGCGACCACAAACACGACCTGGGTCTGTTTTCTGATAGTTTTATCAAGCCCGTACTCGAATCCGACCTGAACGCAAACACCGAGCATGAGTACCGCGGTAGCGAGATAGATATCCCGGGTGGTGAAATACACCGCCACAAACAGGGCGATGGGGACAAATTCAATGAACTGGCGCATAGCAGGGCGTCGTTGCGAAAAAAGTGATCATAAAACATTTTTTCGCAGATGAGGATGTGGCCTTGGTGAACAGTGATCACCTGTTTACAATGGCGCCTCCGCCGGCCACCTGCCGCATAACGGTCGACTATGAGTCAATTTTTTCGCGTCCATCCCGTAAACCCTCAGCTACGCCTGATTCGGCAGGCTGTGGAGATTTTCAACAAGGGTGGGGTCGTGGTTTACCCAACTGATTCAGCCTATGCGCTGGGCTGTCATATCGGTGACAAGAAAGCGATAGATCGCATACGCGACATCCGGCGACTGAAGCAGGATCACCACTTTGCGCTGGTCTGCCGGGATTTATCGGAATTGGGCGTCTATGCCAAGGTTGATAACTCGGCCTATCGACAGATAAAGGCCGCGACACCGGGCCCGTATACTTTTGTGCTCCCTGCCACGCGCGAGGTGCCAAGGCGTCTGGTTGATGAAAAACGCAAAACGATCGGGTTGCGGGTGCCGGACAATGAGATCTGCCGCTCGCTGCTGGCTGAGCTTGGGGAGCCGATCATGAGTACGACGCTGATCCTGCCCGGTGACGAATACCCGCTGACTGATCCCGATGAGATCCGTCAGTTGATGGAGCATCAGGTAGACCTCATTATCGATGGTGGCTATTGCGGCCTCGAGACAACAACCGTTGTGAGCCTGGAGGAGGGCTATCCCACCATTGTGCGTGAAGGTATGGGCGATCTTGGATTGTTTGCCTGAGACAGGAAAACAACAGGACAGGTCGCTGTCTCATCGGTATAATCTGGAATTAAACGGTTCCCAGAATAACGTTGAACAAACCCCACTGTCGTCAGACAAAGATTCGGCCCCTTCCCGATCCTATTCATAGAAATTTACCGGCCAACTCGCGCCGGCTTTTGGAGCGATTGTGAGTCAGATTGAAGCTCAAAAACGTGTGCTTTCGGGTATGCGTCCGACCGGTCGTTTACACCTCGGCCATTATCACGGCGTCCTGAAGAACTGGGTGCGGCTGCAGCACGAGTTCGACTGTTTTTTCTTTGTTGCGGACTGGCATGCGCTGACCACCCATTATGAGGACCCCGCAGTCATTGAAGAAAGTGTCTGGCAGATGGTTATCGATTGGCTTGCGGCTGGCGTTAACCCGGGCTCTGCGTCACTGTTTATCCAGTCGCGGGTTCCGGAGCACGCAGAACTGCACCTGATGTTATCGATGATTACGCCGCTCTCCTGGGTTGAGCGCGTGCCCAGCTACAAGGACATCATTGCCAGATCCAATGACCGTGATCTGGCCACTTACGGGTTCCTGGGATATCCCGTCCTCCAGAGCGCAGACATTCTTATCTACCAGGCAGGCAATGTCCCAGTCGGGGCCGATCAGGTACCCCATGTCGAGATCACCCGGGAGATTGCCAGGCGTTTTAACCACATCTTCGGGCGCGATACCGGGTTTGTCGAACTCGCCGAAGAAGCCATCAAGAAGATGGGTCGAAAGAATGCCAAGATGTATCGGGAACTGCGGCGGGAATACATGGAGCAGGGTAACCAGGAGTCGCTGGAAAAGGCCCAGGCACTGATTCATGACCAGCAGAATATCTCTTTGGGTGATCGTGATCGGTTGTTTGGTTATCTGGAGGGTGGCGGCAAGGTCATTCTGCCGGAGCCGCAGGCACTGCTGACCGATGCTTCCGTGATGCCGGGCCTGGACGGGCAGAAAATGTCCAAGTCCTACAACAACACCATCCAGATGCGCGAAGATCAGGATACGGTGGTGAAAAAGATAAGAACCATGACCACGGACCCGGCACGTGTTCGGCGTACCGATGCCGGTAACCCGGATGTCTGTCCCGTGTTCCAGTTACATGAAGTCTATTGCGATGAAGCAACAAAAGCCTGGGTGCGAGAGGGCTGCACGTCCGCGGGGATTGGCTGTATTGACTGCAAGAAACCGCTGATCGACCAGGTGCTTGAAGAGCAACAACCCTTTCGGGAGCGGGCGCAGCAATATGAAGAAAACCCGGATCTCGTAAAATCTATTGTCGCGGAAGGTTGTGAAAAGGCACGAAATATTGCCAAAGCAACCATGGAAGAAGTGCGTACTGCGATGGGACTGGATTACCGATAGGAACTACCTATGGAAGAAACAGCACCAACAGAAGAGTCGCAAACGAAAGATGGCGCGGTCCAGGCAGAAATGCCATTTGCTGTGGTTCAGGGTGCCCCTGTATCGCAGCTGCCGCTCGATCTCTATATTCCGCCAGATGCGCTGGAGGTCATACTCGAGGCGTTCGAGGGACCCCTTGATCTGCTGCTGTACCTGATTCGACGGCAGAATATCGACATCCTTGATATCAAGGTTTCCGAAATCACCCGGCAATACATGGAATACATCGACCTGATGCATGAAATGCAGTTTGAGCTTGCTGCTGAATATCTGGTCATGGCCGCGGTGCTTGCGGAAATTAAATCCCGGATGCTACTGCCCAGACAGTCAGAAGAGGACGAAGATGAAGATGATCCTCGCGCCGAACTTATTCGAAAGCTACAGGAGTACGAGCGCTTCAAGCAGGCTGCGCTTGATATCGACGAACTGGAGCGACTGAATCGGGAGTTTTGGGTTGCCCTGGCTGAAGCGCCCGTTATGGAAAAGGCGCGGCCCCTCCCGGAAGTCCAGTTGCAGGATCTGCTGGTGGAGCTTTCCCGGGTGATGAAGCGCGCCGAGAACTACGGTAGTCACCATATCGCGCTTGAACCACTGTCTACCCGCGAACGCATGTCCAATATTCTGGACCGGGTATCTGATGTGGGTGAACAGTTTGTTTCGTTTTCGTCACTGTTCAGAATTGAAGAAGGTCGATCTGGCGTTATCGTCACGTTTATTGCGGTTATGGAACTCATCAAAGAATCTCTGCTTGAGATCGTGCAGTCCGAACCATTTGCCCCGATCCACGTCAAATCGCGGTCGGGAAGTATTGAAGAACTGGAACCGGAGCTTTAGGTCATATGGAGAGCTTGCCCCTTAAGCAGATCGTCGAGGGTGCCATCATGGCATCCGAGTCACCGCTGACTGTTGATCAGATCATGCAACTGTTTGAAGAAAATGACGACGCACCGGAACGCGCTGCGGTTCGAGAAGTGCTGATAGAAATTGAGGGCGATTGCGAAGGCCGAGGATTCGAGCTTAAGCAGGTTGCCTCAGGTTATCGCTTTCAGGTGCGGACAGCCTATGGCGAATGGGTCTCCAGGCTTTGGAAAGAAAAGCCTCCCAGGTACTCCCGGGCCTTACTCGAAACCCTGGCACTGGTGGCCTATAAGCAGCCGATCACACGGGGTGACATTGAAGAAATCCGTGGTGTTGCTGTGAGCACAAATATTATGCGAACCCTGCTCGAGCGTGAGTGGGTGAGGGTGGTTGGTCACCGTGATGTGCCCGGTCATCCAGCGCTCTATGCCACGACAAAGACCTTTCTTGACTACTTTAACCTGCGCAGTCTCGATGAATTACCTACCCTCGCTGAGATTAAGGATTTAACCAATCTCAACGAAGAGCTGGATATGGAAGAGGAACTCATTGAGGTGCGTTCGCTCGAAATAGACACGGAAGAAGAAGCCGCTGTCGCCGGGTTGGCAGATGAAGATTTAGATGCGGTCACAGAGCAGGTGACGACAATTCAGGAGAACATTAAGAATCTGTTCAAACCTGAACCTGAACCGGAAGCGGAGGATGACTTCGACGAATTGGATGATGACGATGCTGCTGAGTCAGCCGCACATACCGAAGAGGTCGCGCCAGAGGCAGATTTAGCATCGAACCCGGCAACCGATGTCGGCGATGAACCTGCCGCAAGCGAGAACGAAACACCGGGGTCCGATGACACTTCGGACAAGCCGCGTGACGGTTGAGATCGCCAGTGCCTGAACCACTTCCAACAGAGAAACTTCAAAAAGTCCTTGCCGCCAGAGGATTCGGTTCCCGACGGGAACTTGAGCGCTGGATCGATGATGGCCGTGTCCGGGTCAATGGTCAGGTAGCGAAGCTGGGCGATCGTGTTACGTCGGAAGATCGCATTCAGGTTGACGGCAGATCGCTGAGTAACAAGCCAGTCAGGCATCGGTTCCTGCTATACAACAAACCGGAGGGCGAGATCTGCACAAGGGACGACCCGGAAGGTCGACCGACAGTGTTTGATCGTTTGCCGAAGCTGCGGAGCCAGCGTTGGGTTGCCGTCGGGCGTCTCGACTACAACACCGGCGGCTTAATGTTATTCACAACCGATGGCGCGCTCGCCAACAAACTCATGCATCCCTCGTCGAACATTGAGCGCGAATACGCGGTCCGTGTGCTTGGCGATGTCTCTGAAGAAGCGTTAAGTAACATGCGTGAAGGCGTGTTGCTGGAGGATGGCATTTACAGGTTCTCTGATATCCAGCAAAGCCCCATGGCGGAAGATGAGCAGAGCAAGGCTAATCAGTGGTTTTATGTTGTTTTGATGCAGGGAAGGAATCGTGAGGTTCGGCGACTTTGGGAATCTCAGGGTTATACGGTGAGCCGTCTGAAGCGAGTGCGCTACGGTACGTTTTACATTCCATCGGCCGTCAAAGCCGGGCGTTTTACTGATTTGAAATCCCGCGATGTCAAAGCGCTTTATGATCTGGCGGGGATGACGCCCTCATCGAGTTAATACGACGCTACCCGGCGAGCCAGTCTGCCGTAAATGTTTTGCCGTGCTCTTTTTTACTGTCCGGTCCCAACAAGTAGAGATAGAGCGGCATCAGATCTTCGGGCGTTTTTACGCTTGCCGGATTTTCCGCCGGATAGGCAGCCGCTCTCATGCTGGTTCGTGTGGCCCCGGGATTCAAGATGTTCACACGGATATGGCTGGTCTGTTCAAGCTCGTCTGCCAGCAATTTTGCCATCCCTTCCATTGCATATTTAGATACCGCATAGGCACCCCAATAAGCGCGTGGGCTTTCTCCCACGGTGGAACTGGTGAATATCAGACGGCCATCGTTCGACTGTTGCAGCAGTGGCATCAGTAGTCGCGTTAGCAGGAAAACCGCAGTTGTATTGACATGCATGACCCGCTGCCATTGATCAATGCCGTAATGTTCCAGCGGGACACGTTCGCCAAGAATGGCGGCATTGTGAAGAATGCCGTCGAGGTGGCCATAGTTTTTGGCGATTGCCTCCGCCAGTTCAACGACCTGTTCCTGGCCGGCCTGCGAGAGATCCATGGGAACAATCCCAGGCTCGGGGTCACCAGCGGCTGTAATTTCATCGTAAATCGATTCCAGCTTCTCAGTAGTTCTGCCCAGCAGGATGACGGTTGCCCCGAATCTGGCAAAGTTCCTGGCCGCTTCGCGGCCGATGCCGTCCCCGGCGCCGGTAACCAGGATAATGCGATCTTTCAGCAGGTCTGGACTGGCCTCGTAACTCATAACTCACCGTGCGTGGCATGGGCCATATAATTCACATCAACGTCATTACCGAGTTTGTATGTGCGGGTGATCGGGTTGTAGGTCATCCCGGTCAGGTCGTGGACTTCGAGCCCGGCGTCCCGGCACCAGTTCACCAGCTCTGCCGGTTTGATCAGCTTGTCATAATCGTGGGTGCCCCTGGGCAGTAGATTCAGAATGTATTCAGCCCCGACAATCGCAAACAGGTAGGATTTCGGATTGCGGTTGATGGTGGACAGAAAGAGATGCCCATCTGGTTTCAGTAGCTGCCGGCAGGTAGCGATTACCGAAGCGGGGTCTGGCACATGTTCAAGCATTTCCAGGCAGGTGATCACGTCGAAGGGCTCAGGCTGGGTTGCCGCCAGCTCTTCAATGGTTGTTAGCGCATATTCAGGAAACAGGTTGGATTCATGCCTGTGCAGCTTGGCAACCCCAAGCGGCGCCTCTGCGGCGTCAATGCCCAGGACATCTGCGCCTGCTTCGGCCATTGCCTCGCTCAGAATACCGCCACCGCAACCGACATCAAGTACGCGTTTGCCATTGAGGTCCACGCGGTCGCGGATATAGCCGACCCGGAGGGGATTGATCTGATGCAGCGGTTTGAATTCGCTATTTTTGTCCCACCACTTTTTCGCCAGTTCATCGAACTTGTTGACCTCGTGGGCATCGACGTTACGTTCGCTCATGTGTTGTTTCCATTGTTTACCCCGGCTGTAATTTCGTTGATCTGCGTGCGCCAGTTCTCTGCTGCTGTTGTTACGCTGGAGACGTCGGTTTTGGTTAGTTGTTTCCCATCAAGCAGATGCTTGCCGGCAATCCAGACGTGACTGACGTCTCTCGCGGTTGCCGTATAGATGAGCTGTGAAACCGGATGGTAAACCGGCTGCAAACTGGGGTGTGACAGGTCAATGGCGGTGATGTCGGCCTGTTTGCCCGGTTCCAGACTGCCGGTGTGATCTTCAATGGCAAGGAACTGTGCCCCGGCAATGGTCATCATTTCAAGACAGGTTTCTGCTGACAGGCTGGTTGCGTCTTTCGACAATACCTTCGATAACAGGCTGGCTGATCTTGCTTCCTGAATCATGTCCAGGTCGTTGTTGCTGGCGGCACCGTCCGTACCGATGGCAACGTTAATACCCTGGTCAAGTAACGCCTGCACGGGACAGAAACCTGATGCCAGTTTCATATTAGACTCCGCACAGTGAGCGATCTGTACACCATGGTTTGCCAGCAGCGTGATTTCATCAGCTCTAAGTTGCGTCATATGCACAGCCTGCAGTGACGCAGACAGGATGCCCAGCTTTTGCATACGGGCGATTGGTCTAAGCCCATCACCAGAGACCGCGTCGCTGACTTCTGTAGCAGTTTCATGCAGGTGCAGGTGGATTGGCAGATCGAGTTGTTCTGCGTAAACGCGAATGCGTTCCAAACCTGCGTCCGTGACGCTATAGGGTGCATGGGGCGCAAAAGCCGAAGTGAGTAAAGGCTGATTCTTGATGCTGTCTCGAAATGACAGGCCCTTGCGGATATGCTCATCTTCACCTTTCGCCCAGGCGTTGTTGAACTGGATGACCGGCATACCGATCTGGGCACGAAACCCCATGTCGGTGAAGGCCCTGGCAGCCTGTTCGGGGAAAAAGTAGGTGTCTGCAGCACAGGTGGTACCACCCATGATCATTTCCATCGCTGCCAGCCTGGTGCCGTCGTAGACGAATTGACCGTTAACCAGTTCACCCTCGATAGGCCAGACCCAGTTAGTCAGCCAATCCATCATTTCGCGATCGTCGGCGACACCGCGGAGCAACGTCATGGCGGCGTGACCGTGGACGTTGATGAACCCTGGCGTTAACAGGTGGCCTTCGAGCACAAGTTCTTGCGCGTTCAAATATTGCCTACGTGCTGAATCCGAGGGGCACAGGTCAATAATGCGATCTTTATCAATCACCAGGCTGTGTTGGGTAAGCAGCGTATGCTGGGGTCTGACCGGCGCAATCCAGGTCGGCGTTAGTATTTGCAAAAGGTCACCCCGTGATGACAAAAAATGAGCGCAGCCGGGTGCTGTCCCCGACCGCTGGAGCGCGCATTATACCTGTCTTCTGGCGAGGGTTTTTACTGCCGTGATGTGTCCCCGCGGGGGTCGATGATTTCCGCGAATTAGTTAAGGGAATTCAATAGCTTATAAGTGTGATTACCCGGTGCTCTGTGTTAGAATTTGTCGCTTGTAGAGAGGGAGAATCAGCAGCAGTTGCCAAAGGGTGGTGAGCCGGATTGCCACCGCGCTTTTGAGCCGGGTTTGTTGTCTGAATATCCAGAGTAATAATCAGCCAGATTACGTCCAGAACAGCCTTGAACCAGCCATGACATCCTCATCGAGGACGCCAGTCGGTCGAGTCGCGTTTGCACGTATGGGTGCGTATTGAGCCTAGATTGAAGAACCTATGACAGATTCAGAGTCAGAAATAAGCACCATCAATATCGAAGATGAACTCAAGCAGTCCTACCTGGACTATGCGATGAGTGTCATTGTTGGCAGGGCCTTGCCAGATGTCAGGGATGGCCTTAAGCCAGTGCATCGTCGGGTACTGTTCGCCATGAACGATCTGAACAATGCCTTCAATCGTCCCTATATGAAATCTGCCCGTATCGTCGGAGATGTCATCGGTAAATACCATCCTCATGGTGACAACGCGGCCTACGACACCATTGTCCGGATGGCGCAGAGTTTTAACATGCGCTACCCGCTGGTTGATGGTCAGGGTAACTTTGGGTCGCTCGATGGTGATAGCGCGGCTGCCATGCGATACACCGAAGTACGCATGGAGAAAATCGCGCACGAACTGCTGGCCGACCTGGACAAAGAAACCGTCGATTTCGTTGAAAACTATGACGGTACCCTGCAGATGCCTGCGGTGCTGCCCGCCAAATTACCGAACCTGCTGGTGAATGGTTCCAGTGGTATCGCTGTCGGCATGGCGACCAATATTCCACCCCACAACCTCACTGAAGTTGTTAACGGCTGCCTGGCGCTGATTGAAAACCCTGAATTGACGGTCGATGAACTGATGGTTCACATTCCCGGACCCGATTTCCCGACCGCAGCCATTATTAACGGTCGAGGGGGTATTGTTCAGGCGTACCGGACCGGGCGCGGCCGCATCCAGATACGATCACGGTGCGACATCGAAACTGATGAGAAGTCCGGCAAAGACACGATCATCATCAAGGAAATTCCCTATCAGGTTAACCGTGCCCGATTAATCGAAAAAATCGCAGAACTGGTTAAAGACAAGAAAGTCGAGGGTATTACCGAGTTACGTGACGAATCAGCCACCGACACACGAATCGTCATTGAGCTGCGGCGAGGCGAAGTAGGTGAGGTCGTACTTAACAACCTTTACGCTCAGACCCAGCTGCAAAGTGTCTTCGGTATCAATATTGTGGCGCTGGTTGAGGGTGAGCCGAAAGTGCTCAATCTCAAGCAGGTACTTGAGCAGTTTGTCCTGCATCGCCGGGAAGTGGTTATCCGCCGAACCGTGTACCTGTTGCGGCGCGCCCGGGCCAGAGGCCATGTACTTGAGGGGCTGGCGGTTGCTCTGTCCAACATTGATCCGGTCATTGAACTGATCAAGGGCTCAGCCAACGCCCAGGAAGCAAGAGAGAAGCTGGTGGCACAGGCATGGCGTTCAGAGTCTGTCATGCAGATGCTCGAGCGGGCAGGCCCTGAAGCGGCCAAACCCGATGAGCTTGATGAAGCTTATGGGCTCAAAGCGAACGGTGACTATTTTCTGTCACCGGAACAGGCGCAGGCCATTCTGGAAATGCGCCTCAATCGGTTAACGGGTCTGGAGCAGGAGAAGCTGCTCGACGAATACCGTGAAATCATTGAAGACATTGCCGCGCTCCTGGAGATCCTCGCCAATCCGGTTCGATTGATGGAGATCATCAGAGAAGAGCTGGAAGCGATTCGCGATGAATACGGCGATGGCCGACTGACTGAAATCGTAGAGACTCAGGAAGATCTCACGATGGAAGACCTCATCACCGAGCAGGATATGGTTGTGACCTTGTCGCATGGCGGTTACGCCAAGACGCAGCCGCTGGATACTTATCGTGCCCAGCGACGCGGTGGTCGTGGCAAGACAGCCAGCTCGGTAAAAGACGAGGATTATATTGAACATCTGATGGTAGCGAGTACCCATGACACCATCTTGTGTTTCACCAATCGGGGCAAGGTTTACTGGCTCAGAGTGTTCCAGATTCCGCCGGCAAGTCGCACCGCGCGTGGTCGTCCTGTGGTCAATATTCTGCCATTGGAAGAAGACGAGAAGATCACCGCGATGTTACCGGTCCACGAATACAAAGAAGATGAATTTATCTTTATGGCAACGCTCAATGGCACCGTCAAGAAAACACCGCTGATGGATTTTGCCAGGCAGCGTAGTACCGGACTGATTGCGATTGAACTCGATGATGACAACACGTTGGTGGGTGCCGCGGTGACTGATGGTTCTAAAGACGTCATGTTGTTCGGTTCCGGAGGCAAGGTGATTCGCTTCAAGGAATCCGATGTGCGCGCCATGGGCAGAACAGCCAGAGGCGTGAGAGGCATCAAGTTAAAACCGAATGAACAGGTCATCTCTTTGATGATTCCTGATAGCGAAGGCCAGGTGTTGATTGCCAGCCGCAATGGTTACGGCAAACGTAGTGCCATTGGTGAGTTCTCAGTGATTGGTCGTGGTGGTCAGGGCGTAATCGGAATGAAAATGTCTGATCGTAATGGTGATGTTGTTGGTGCGGTCCAGGTATTCGATGGTGATGAAGCTATCCTGATCAGCGATCAGGGTACCCTGGTGCGGATTCCAACCGATGAAGTTTCGACTCAGGGTAGAAACACGCAGGGTGTTCGATTGATAAATCTATCATCCGGTGAGCACCTGGTCGGCATGGCCCCGGTTGATGAGCCTGAAGATTCAGCATTTGATGAAGATAGCGAAGCTCCGGTAGACGGCGGGCCTGATGGCGACGACGGTACTCCGGCGGTTGACGACTAGATACGGGCCACGAGTCGCGAAACACGTGATCCGCTTTACTCTCAAGGTTTGAGTGTGTTTACTCTGGCCGACTAGCCAAGGCGCTATGATCCGATAACAGAGTGATCCGATAACAGAATAACCCAATGACAGACGAAGCCGACAATTTACCGAGCCTCGATCAGCTGCGTGAACGCATTGACCAGCTGGACGAAGAGATCCTCGCCAAGCTGAATGAGCGTGCCCGCTGTGCGCTTGATGTTGCCGAGGTAAAGCAGCGCGATTCCGGCGGCGAAGCACCCGTTTTTTATCGCCCGGAACGGGAGGCTCAGGTGCTGCGCAGAATGTCTGAGCTGAATCCAGGTCCACTGACCAGCGAAAAGGTCACGTTGGTCTATCGACAGATCATGTCAGCCTGCCTCGCTCTGGAAGAGCCATTACAGGTTGCCTATCTCGGTCCTGAGGGCACGTTTACCCAACAAGCCACCCTGAAGCAGTTTGGTGACGCCGTGCAGGGCATCCCAATGGTGACGGTGGATGATGTGTTTCGCGAAGTGACCTCTGAATCCTGTAACTATGGCGTTGTCCCCGTTGAGAATTCTACCGAAGGTGTTCTGAACCATACGCTCGACAATTTTCTGAGTTCCAATCTGAAGATCTGCGGTGAGGTTGAGCTGCGGGTGCACCACAACCTGATGGTGTCGCCTGGGCTCGCCGATGAACAGATCACAAAGATCTACTCCCATCAGCAGACACTTGCCCAGTGCCGTCGCTGGTTGAATGGACACTATCCCAACGTGCCTAGACTGACGACCACCAGTAATGCCGAGGCGGCTCGTCGTGCTTCCGAGGAAAAAGATGCGGCTGCCATTGCCGGCGAAATCGCGGCAGAGATTTATGGTCTGCAGGTCGTTTCCCGTCAGATCGAAGACGAGTCTGACAACACCACGCGATTTATCGTTGTTGGCAGGGAGGATATCGGTCCCAGCGGCAATGACAAAACATCCATCGTTGTCTCAACACACAACCAGCCGGGTGCGCTCTACAAACTGCTTGAACCCTTCCACCGGCATGGTGTTTCTCTGACCTCGATAGAAACCCGCCCGTCACGCATGGGAATGTGGTCTTACGTGTTCTTCATTGATTTTGAAGGTCACTCCGAAGACGAATTGATTCAGCGTGTCCTGGGCGAAATTGACCGCGACGCACTTGAGGTGCGTCTTTTAGGCAGTTATCCACGCGCACTGAACTATCGGTAATCCCATGACAGACTTTCTGAAGCTCGCACAGCCCGGCATCATCGAGCTGTCCCCGTACCAACCGGGTAAACCCGTTGAGGAACTCGAACGAGAGCTGGGTATCAGCAGCATTATCAAGCTGGCTTCCAACGAGAACCCGCTTGGCCCACCGTCAAGCGTTGTTCAGGGACTCAGCGATCAACTGCAGGCGTTGGCTCGCTATCCGGATGGGAGTGCGTATCTGCTGAAACAAAAGTTACAGCGTAAGTTCGGCCTCGACCCGGCGAGAATCACCGTGGGCAATGGTTCCAACGATGTGCTTGAGCTTGTGGCACGCGTCTTCCTTGGTCCCGGACTCGAGTCGATCGTCTCTGAGCACTCGTTTGTTGTCTATCCGCTGGCGACAAAATCGTTGGGCGCGGAGGTCAAGGTTATCCCTGCAAAGGATTATGGCCAGGACCTTGAAGCAACGGCCGCGGCAATCACTGACAAAACCCGCATTGTATTTATTGCGAATCCGAATAACCCGACCGGCACCTGGGTCACCGCCGAAGCGCTTGCCACCTTTATGAAGCAGGTGCCTGATGAGGTGCTGGTTGTTCTGGATGAAGCCTATGCAGAATATGTTGAGGAAGCCGACTATCCGGATGGTTTTGCCCTGGCGAACCAATACGACAATCTGATTGTCACCCGAACGTTCTCCAAGGCCTATGGGCTGGCTGGACTGCGAATAGGTTATTCCGTCAGTCATCCTGACATTGCTGATCTTATGAACCGGGTTCGGCAACCCTTTAATGTCAACCTGATGTCGCTGGCAGCCGGGTTGATCGCGCTGGATGATGAGTCTTATTTGCAGGAATCTGTCCGTATGAACCGGGAAGGCATGCGATTCCTCACAGAAGCCTGCGGTCAAATGGGCTTGTCATACATTCCCTCGGTTGGCAATTTCCTCACCATTGATTTTGGCCGCGACGCCATGCCGATCTATGACGCGCTATTACGCGAGGGCGTTATTGTGCGTCCGATTGGCGTCTATGGTATGCCCGAGCACTTGCGTGTAACCATTGGCCTGCCTGAAGAAAATGCCCGTTTCGTCGACGCACTTCAAAAGGTGCTGAATAGCGCGCCAGGCAACAGTGTCCGTTGACCCGCAGAAATAGACATAAAGTGCTGAGCCATGACTGAACCGCTGTTTAACCGTGTTGCCATTATCGGTCTTGGCCTGATTGGCGGGTCTGTGGCTGCTGGTATCCGGCAGCAGGGCCTGGCGCGAGAGATCACGGGTTTCGATGTCAATAATCTCAGCCTCCACATGGGTCGTGACCTGGGTATTATCGATGTGGCGGCCAACAGTGTTGCCGAGGCCAGTGACCAGGCTGATCTGGTGCTCCTGTCCGTACCCGTTATGGCCATGGAAGCGACCTTTGCTGAGCTTCAGCCGGATCGTCAGGTTATCACCGATGTTGGCAGCGTTAAGGGCGTTGTGTTGACGGCGGCCGAACGCGTCTATGGCCGCTTACCTGAATCGCTGGTACCCGGACACCCGATTGCCGGGTCCGAGAAACATGGTGTGATTGCGGCGAACCCTGGCTTGTTTACCCGACACCGCGTGATTCTGACCCCCCATGATAAATCTGATGACGCTGCAGTCAGCGCGGTCAGTGACCTTTGGCAGGCATTGGGTGCGGAAGTTGTGACAATGTCAGCAGATCATCACGACGATATTCTCTCGCAGACCAGCCACTTGCCGCACCTTCTGGCTTACGCACTGGTTGATGCGCTGGCGGGTGGGGACGACAGTCTGGAGGTTTTTGAGTATGCCGCGGGTGGATTTCGTGATTTTTCCCGGATCGCTGCGTCTGATCCTGCCATGTGGGCGGACATATTTGACGCCAATAGCGGTCCGCTCGTTAACGTCCTTGATCGATATATCACGCAGCTTCAATCGCTGCGAGGCATGATCGAGACGGGTGATCGTGATGGCATGAAAACGGTGTTCACCCGGGCGAAAGCAGCCCGAGATCATTTCTCCAGTATTTATCAGACATCCGGAAGTCGCGGAGATCACGGCGGCAATGACTGAGTTTATTCCTCTGATTGCTGTCGATGGACCGAGCGGTTCAGGCAAAGGTGTTGTGTCCAGCTATCTGGCTAACCGCTACGACTATCATCTGCTCGATAGTGGTGCGCTCTACCGATTGGTCGGTCTGGCGGCCCGCAGAGAGGGGATTGAGTTGGAGCAAACACCCCTGAACGAGACCCGTTTGGGTGAGATTGCGCAGAACCTGGACGTTACCTTCAAGGCCACCAATAATCCGGAAGCGCCTCTGGCAGTGACGCTGGACGGCGAGCAGGTAGCGCTTGAAATTCGTACCGACGAAGCCGGCGTCGATGCGTCCAGAGTCGCCGCCATACCTGCAGTGCGTGACGGTCTGTTTCAGCGACAGCGCTCCTTCCTGCGTCTGCCGGGCCTTGTGGCTGACGGCCGGGACATGGGCACGGTTGTTTTCCCTGAGGCAGCGCTCAAGATTTATCTGACAGCAAGCGCTGAAGCCAGAGCCGAGAGGCGCTATAACCAGTTGATAGATAAGGATATTGGTGTTAGTCTGCACGACCTTTTTCTGAGCATCCAGGCCCGGGATGAGCGGGATATGAACCGAGAGGTTTCGCCCCTTCGACCTGCAGAGGACGCTTTTGTCATCGACAGTACGGATATGACCATCGAGCAAGTCTTGAGTCAGGTCCAGACCGCCGTGACGGAAAAGCTGGGCTGATACGGCAGGTTCCAACACTTCCGCCAGGAAGACCTCCCATCAGTCTTTTTAATCACTGACCCACGAGCGTTGGATCGTGGTGCTCCTGACGGAGCTTAATGGGCGCAAGCCTGGGAACAATTACATGAGCGAGAGTTTTGCTGAGCTTTTTGAAGAAAGCCTAAATACGATCGACATGAATTCCGGTTCAATCATCACCGGAGTCGTCGTCGACATAGATAATGAATGGGTCACGGTTCACGCTGGCCTTAAATCAGAAGGGGTTATCCCCCGAAACCAATTCCTGAATGAAAGCGGCGTGCTGGAAGTTGCCATCGGCGACACAGTCCAGGTCTCCATGGACGCTGTGGATGATGGTTTCGGTGAAACCCGACTGTCCAGAGAAAAGGCCAAGCGCGCCGAGTCCTGGCAGATTCTGGAAAACGTTTACGATAAGCAGGAAGTCATCACCGGTCTGATCAGCGGTCGCGTTAAAGGCGGTTTCACTGTTGAAATACGTGATATCCGAGCATTCCTGCCGGGCTCACTGGTAGACGTTCGACCGCTGCGCGAGAACGAACAGCTGGAAGGTCGCGAGCTTGAATTCAAAGTCATTAAACTGGACCAGAAGCGAAACAACGTGGTTGTTTCTCGACGTTCAGTACTCGAGCAGGAGAACAGCGTAGAGCGAGAAGCGCTGCTGGAATCTCTGCAGGAAGGTCAGGAAGTCAAAGGTATCGTCAAGAACCTCACCGATTACGGTGCGTTTGTTGACCTCGGTGGCGTTGACGGTCTGTTGCACATTACCGACATGGCCTGGAAACGAATCAAGCATCCCGGCGAGATTGTTGCCGTTGGTGATGAGATAGAAGTTAAGGTCCTCAAGTTTGACCGCGAAAGAAATCGCGTTTCACTGGGTCTCAAGCAGTTGGGCGAAGATCCCTGGGTTGCGATCACGCAGCGTTATCCCGAAGGCGCAAGAACAATGGCGCGGGTTACCAATCTCACCGATTACGGTTGTTTCGCTGAAATCGAAGAAGGTGTTGAAGGCCTCGTGCACGTGTCCGAGATGGACTGGACAAACCGAAACATTCATCCCAGCAAAGTGGTTCAGGTTGGTGACGAAGTAGAAGTCATGGTTCTGGATATCGACGAAGAACGCCGTCGTATCTCCCTCGGCATCAAACAGTGTCAGGGTAATCCATGGGAAGAATTTGCCGTGCTTCATAACAAGGGCGACAAGATCAAGGGTTACATCAAGTCAATCACTGACTTCGGTATCTTCATTGGCCTTGATGGAAACATTGATGGACTCGTGCATTTGTCTGACATCTCCTGGAATGAACCCGGTGAGCAGGCGGTACGTCGATTCACCAAGGGTGACGAGATCGAAACAGTCATTCTGTCAATCGATGCAGAGCGCGAGCGAATTTCACTTGGCCTCAAGCAACTCGAAGAAGATCCGTTCAATAACTATGTCGCCGTCAACGAACGCGGTGCGATTGTTGTTGGTAAGGTCAAAGAGGTTGATGCCAAGCAGGCTGTGATTGAGATGGCTGAAGAAGTAGAAGCTGTGCTCAAGGCATCTGAGATTAGTGTTGATCGTGTTGAAGATGCACGAAACGCCATTAATGTGGGCGACGAGGTTGAAGTGAAAATCATCTCGGTTGACCGCAAAAATCGGGTACTTGGTGTCTCTATTAAAGCCAAGGATCGCGCTGATGAAGAGGAGGCCGTGCGTGAGCATCGTGAACGTGAAGCCGAAGTTCAGCCGACGACGATTGGTGATCTCATCAAACAGCAGATGGACGGCAACGACTAGTCGTAGCTGACCCCAGAAGTGCGGACATGACCAAGTCAGAGCTGATAGAGAAAATCGCCGCTGTTCAGACGCAACTGTCTTCCAAGGACGTTGAACTGGCTGTGAAGATGATGCTCGATCACATGGCTGAAGCGCTCGCCGATGGCGAGCGCATCGAGATTCGTGGATTTGGTAGTTTCTCTTTGCACTATCGATCACCCAGGCTGGGCAGAAATCCCAAGACAGGTGAAAAGGTAGAGTTGGAAGGGAAGTTTGTGCCGCACTTCAAACCTGGCAAGGAACTGCGGGAGCGAGTTAATCAGTCGCTCCAGGCAGAGCTGGCACAGGTGGGTTCACCCGCAGAACCAGAACTGAGGTGACGGGGTGTGAACGATCTGTTGATATAGCGCAAGTCGAAAAGGGTGATCTTATGATCACCTTTTTTTTGCCTGCGACTTTTTGCGCTAAAATAGCGGGCAAGTAGGGCCTGGAGGAATTCAACATGAACTTTATTAAGCGGACATTGTTTATCCTGCTGGCGCTGGTGGCGTTCCTCGTTGCCCTGCTTGCTGCGGCAGATAACAGTGATGAAGTCGCCTTGAAGTTCCTCGATTTTCAATCGCCGGTCTGGCCGATTTCCTGGTGGATGCTAACGGCGTTTGTGATCGGTGTGCTATTTGGCACCGTGCTTAACTTGATTGCAAATTCGCGGCTGCGTCTTAATGCCCGTCGTGCCAACAAAAAAGCTGAGGTGCGAACGAAAGCGCTGGACCAGTTGAAAGCGGATTCTTCTCCGGCACCTTCTCCGGCAACATCGCAGGGAGGCTGATATGGATGCCTGGTTGCTCTATCCGCTTTTAGTGATTGCTATCGGTATTGGTTGGTGGCTCGGGCGGCGCGATCGCGAAAATGCGCCTGAAGTCGCCGGTCCCGGTTACTACAAGGGACTGAATTATCTGTTGAATGAAGAGCCCGACAGGGCGGTCTCAACGTTCATTGAGAATTTAGAGGTCACCCCGGAAACACTTGAAACGCATCTTGCCCTGGGCGGTTTGCTGCGACGTCGTGGCGAGCTTGAAAAGGCCGTTGTCGTGCATGAGAACATTCTCGCGCAGGCCAAGTTATCAAAGGATGACTTGCGCATGGTCCAGCTTGAGTTGGCCCGGGACTACCTGCTGGCTGGGCTGTTGGATCGGGCAGAGGAGCTTTGCGTCAAATTGTCCCAGGAATCTCAGACACGTTCCGATAAGGTGCGCAGAGAAAGTCTTAATATCACGCTTGAAATCTATGAGCGCGAGAAGGAATGGGCGCAGGCGATAGAGGTTGCCAAGTTACTGGCTGTCGGGGGCGATGCAGATCGTTACGAAAAAGCGATATCCCACTACCACTGCGAGATTGCTGAGGAGCAGCTGACCCGCGACGACCTCGAGGGCGCCCGGGAATCTATCCGTGAGGCGATTGGTCACGATGTTAACAATCCCAGAACGTCGCTCGTGCGCGGTCGAATAGATGTTTCCGAAGGGCACTATGACCTTGCAATCACGGCACTGACCAGAATTCGCGATCAGGATCCTGTTTATGTCGCGGAATCTCTCGATGCGTTGGCGCAGGCTTTTCAACTGGATAACCGTCCACAGGAAGAACTTCGGCAGTATCTGACCTCTTGCCTTGAACTGACACCTTCAATCTCGATTGTCCTGATGCTGGCGAAGAGTATCAGGGATGAACTGGGTGACGAGGCGGTCGCCAAGTTTATTGCCAGTCACTTAAAGCAGAACCCGACGATTCGTGGTTTAACCCAGCTCATCGATCTCCATATCGATAACACCCAGGGTGTTGCGAGAGAAAACCTGGCGATTCTTCGGAGCTTTGCCGAGGCGCTGGTTGCTGATAAACCCGCTTATCGCTGCCATAGCTGTGGCTTTGAAGGCAAACGCATGCGCTGGCACTGTCCACAGTGCAAGGATTGGGCAACCATCAAGCCGATTTTCGGCCTGGAGGGCGAATAGCCTTCCTCTCACAGGTCTTGCCGCTCACAGATGTCATCGCTGGCGGATAAGGACTTGCGTCCGTTTCATAGAACACCTACTCCCCGATAAACCCCGTCTTGTTACCTTGTTCTCGCTTTATCAGAAACATTGGAACATCACGATTTATCACTATTTCGTTTACGAAAAAAGGAGAACCCTATGAAGTCGAAAACACTGTTAGCAAGCCTAATGACCCTGTTGCTGCTCTCCCTGGGCAGTGTCACGCTCGCCAAAGACCTGACCGAGGAGATGGTAGCCCCGGTCATGACGGTCAACGTCAATGAAGCGGATGCAGCGGCGATTGCCAATACGCTCAGCGGCGTCGGTATTTCCAGAGCCCAGGCGATCGTTGAATACCGGGAGCAACATGGGCCGTTTTACTCGGCGGAGGAACTGACAGCGGTAAAGGGGATTGGCCGGTCTACGGTCGAAAGAAACCAGTCCCGAATCATTACCCAGTAGTTCTGCACCCGAGATAGTCGGGCTCACGGCGACCGTCCTAATGGGCGGTTTTCGTGTGTTGACGTGGTTGAGGGTGATCTTTACAATTCGCACCCTTCAGCTGTTCCCCGATAGCTCAGTTGGTAGAGCAAATGACTGTTAATCATTGGGTCCCTGGTTCGAGCCCAGGTCGGGGAGCCACTTCAACAATCTCGCGTCACGATGCGGAAAACTAAGTTGAAGCTGTCTCATACAATGATTCGTCTACCTGTATAGCTGATTTAGCCAGTACTGCTGCCACTGCGTTGTCACCAGTCAACCTTTTGCCACACTCCTGAACACCTTATCTGCGTTATCATATCGGCCCAGTTCGAGGTCTACGATGAAATCCGGTCAGTTCAAAGTTCATTCAGATTACAAACCCGCGGGAGATCAACCCAAGGCGATTGAGCAACTCGTTGAAGGGATCGACTCAGGTCTTGCTTATCAGACACTGCTCGGTGTTACCGGGTCAGGCAAAACCTTTACCGTCGCTAACGTGATTGAAAAGGTTCAGCGACCAACCCTGATCATGGCACCTAACAAAACGCTGGCGGCGCAGTTGTATGGAGAGTTCAAAGAATTCTTTCCGCATAACTCCGTCGAATATTTCGTGTCTTACTATGATTACTATCAGCCCGAAGCTTATGTGCCTGCCTCGGATACCTACATCGAAAAAGACGCAGCGATCAATGAGCACATTGAACAGATGCGATTGTCAGCGACCAAAGCCCTGCTCGAAAGAGAGGATGCGATTGTTGTGGCCTCGGTGTCAGCAATTTACGGGCTGGGCGACCCGGGCGCTTATCTGCAGATGGTGATGCACCTTGATCGGGGCGATAAGGTAGATCAACGCTGGATTCTCAGACGGCTCGCGGAACTCCAGTACACCCGCAACGAAATGGAACTACGCCGCGCAACCTATCGTGTGCGGGGTGATGTCATTGACATATTCCCCGCTGAGTCCGACAAGGACGCAATTCGGGTGGAGTTGTTTGACGATGAAATCGAAGAGCTCTCTTTCTTCGACCCCTTAACGGGCGAAGTTCGCCGTAAAGTCCCACGGGTAACGATCTTTCCGAAATCACACTATGTTACGCCGCGAGAAACCATCGAAAATGCTTTGGGCAGTATCCGGGAAGAGCTCAATGATCGGCTCCGACACCTGAAAGAAGTGAACAAACTCGTTGAGGCGCAGCGTTTGGAGCAGCGTACCCGTTTTGATCTTGAGATGATAAAAGAGTTGGGTTACTGCAACGGTATCGAGAACTACTCCCGCTACCTCTCCGGGCGCGCTTCCGGGGAAGCGCCGCCAACACTTTATGACTATTTGCCAGACAACGCGCTGCTTATTCTTGATGAGTCACACGTCGGGGTGCCGCAGATTGGTGCCATGTACAAAGGGGACCGGTCGCGAAAAGAAACGCTCGTAGAATTTGGGTTTCGTCTGCCTTCGGCGCTGGATAACCGGCCACTACGCTTTGATGAATGGGAGCAGCGTGCGCCCCAGGCTATATTCGTATCTGCGACGCCCGGGCCCTATGAGAAAGAGAAGGCCGGACAAATTGTCGACCAGGTGGTCAGGCCCACCGGTTTGGTGGACCCGGCACTTGAGGTGCGCCCCGCACAAACTCAGGTGGATGACGTCTTGTCAGAAATCAGGGAAAGAACTGCGAAAGACGAGCGGGTACTGATTACAACTCTGACCAAGCGAATGGCAGAGGACCTGACCGATTATCTGGACGAAAACGGAATTCGCGTCCGCTATCTGCACTCCGATATCGATACGGTTGAACGCGTCGAAATTATCCGGGACCTGCGTATGGGCGGTTTTGATGTGCTGGTCGGTATTAACCTGTTACGGGAGGGCCTCGATATGCCCGAGGTTTCCCTGGTTGCGATTCTCGATGCGGACAAAGAGGGCTATCTGCGTTCTGATCGTTCGTTGATTCAGACCATTGGGCGGGCCGCGAGAAATCTCAATGGTAAAGCGATTCTGTATGCAGACCGAATCACGGACTCAATGAAGCGCGCGATGGACGAAACGGAACGCCGTCGTAACAAGCAGATCGCCCATAACAAGAAAAACAACATCGTGCCTTTCACTGTGAAACGAGAGGTGTCAGACATCATGGAAGGTGCCAGGGATGCATCGGCAAGGGGCAAGAGATCTCAGAATGTTGCCGAAGGTAAGGGTAAATATCGCGGCAGCCCGGTGTTGAATCAGGATGATCTGGAAAAGCAGATTCTGGCCCTCGAAAAGCAAATGTTTGCGCATGCCAAGGAGTTGGAGTTTGAGGAGGCCGCCAGAACACGCGATCAGATTGAAGAACTCCGGCAGCAGTTTGTCCGATCTTGAAGATGTCTGTCGAGAGAACTTGAAGGGTTTACGCTGAATTGCTACATTACGCGCCCTCTGCTTGCCAGAGAGTGAGGGCTTTGGGGGTTCATTCGTGTGAATACCAGAGCCAGCTTTCAGATATTTTCGCTCTGAAGGTCACTAAGAACAGTAGGAATGTAGCTCAGTTGGTTAGAGCATCGTCTCGACAAGGCGAGGGTCGTCGGTTCGAATCCGACCATTCCTACCATTAATTCGCGCAGCGAATTAATGGTACGCGACAGTAAAAGCCACGCAGTGGCTTTTGCGAAAGCGCCCACCCCGTGGGTAATTCGCACAGCGAATTAATGGTACGCGACAGTAAAAGCCACGCAGTGGCTTTTGCGAAAGCGCCCACCCCGTGGGTAATTCGCACAGCGAATTAATGGTACGCGACAGTAAAAGCCACGCAGTGGCTTGTGCGAAAGCGCCCACCCCGTGGGTAATTCGCGCAGCGAATTAATGGTACGCGACAGTAAAAGCCACGCAGTGGCTTGTGCGAAAGCGCCCACCCCGTGGGTAATTCGCACAGCGCACACCAAAACATTGCTAAAACCACGTGGCCCTTGGTAGGGGTCACCACTGAAAGCGAGGATACTATGCCAGTCATAACTCTGCCTGACGGTACTCAAAAGCCGTTTGATGCCCCCGTTACTGTTGCCCAGGTGGCCGAATCCATCGGACCAGGCCTGGCGAAGGCCGCGCTAGCCGGCCGGGTCGGCGACACGATGGTCGACACCTCCTATCTCATTGAAGCAGACGCTGACCTCGGCATTATTACGGCGAAGGACGAGGATGGCCTGGAAGTGATCCGCCACTCCTGCGCGCATCTGATGGCGCAAGCCGTACAGCAGTTGTTTCCGTCTGCCCAGGTCACCATCGGTCCGGTCATCGACGATGGTTTCTACTACGACTTCGCGTACGAGCGAGCGTTTACGCCAGAAGATCTCGAAGCGATAGAAAAAAAGATGAACGACATCGCCAAGCAGAACCTGACCGTTGAACGGTCTGAGTTGTCCAGAGATGAGGCGGTCGCGTTGTTTGAAGAGATGGGCGAAAAGTACAAGGTCGAAATCATTGAGAGTATTCCTGGGGATGAAGCGCTGTCTTTTTACAAGCAGGGTGATTTCATTGATCTTTGCCGCGGGCCTCACATTCCCAGTACCTCAAAGGCGGGTGCCTTCAAGCTGACGAAGGTTGCTGGTGCCTACTGGCGCGGTGATTCCGACAACGAAATGCTGCAGCGTATTTATGGCACTGCCTGGGCAGACAAGAAAGCCTTAAAGCAATACCTCCACATGTTGGAAGAAGCCGAAAAGCGGGATCATCGCAAGCTCGGCAAGAAGCACGACCTTTTCCATACACAGGAAGAAGCGCCCGGCATGGTGTTCTGGCATCCGAAAGGCTGGCAGATCTATCAGATCATCGAGCAGTACATGCGTGAAGTGCAGAACGCCAACGATTATCAGGAAATCAAAACACCCCAGGTTGTAGATATGTCACTCTGGGAAAGGTCCGGTCATGCCGACAAGTTTGCTGATGACATGTTCTCAGTACAGACCGATAACCGTCTCTATGCGATTAAGCCCATGAACTGCCCCTGCCACGTGCAGGTTTATAACCAGGGTTTGAAGAGTTACCGAGATCTGCCGGTGCGCCTGGCAGAATTTGGCTCCTGCCATCGGAATGAAGCATCGGGCACATTGCAGGGCACCATGCGGGTTCGTGGTTTTGTTCAGGACGATGCCCATATCTTCTGTGCGGAAGATCAGATCCAGGCAGAAGTGGCCAGCTTTATTCAAATGCTGGAAGGCGTTTATGACGACTTTGGTTTTGATGACATGATCATCAAGTTATCTACCCGACCGGAAAAACGGGTTGGCAGTGACGAAATCTGGGACAAGTCCGAGGCTGCGCTGGCCGAGGCGCTGGATGCGAGAGGTTTTGATTGGGCATACCAGCCGGGTGAAGGTGCTTTCTATGGTCCGAAGATCGAATTCTCGCTGAAGGACTGTCTGGGCCGGGTCTGGCAATGTGGCACGATGCAGGTGGATTTTTCCACCCCTGGCCGGCTGGATGCGCAATATGTCGCCGAGGATGGTAGTCGGCAGGTACCCGTGATGCTGCATCGGGCAATCCTGGGCTCCTTTGAACGCTTTATTGGCGTACTTATAGAACACTACGCGGGAGAGTTCCCGCCCTGGTTGGCACCGATACAGGCAGTGGTCCTGAATATTACCGACAGCCAGGCTGATTACTGTCAGGATGTTGTTAACACCCTGAAAAACAAAGGCTTTCGTGTTGAGTCTGACCTCCGGAATGAGAAGGTCGGCTTTAAAATCCGGGAACACACCATTCAGAAGGTCCCGTATTTGCTGGTCGTGGGTGATCGCGAGATCGAGAACGGCGAAGTGGCGGTGCGCGCCCGTAACGGTGACGATCTGGGTACGCTGTCGGTTGATGCCTTTGCAGATCTGCTGACGGATGGCGTCGCGAAAAAGGGACGAACATAAATGCTGACGAATGGTTGGTTTTTGCTATAATCCGCGTCCTTAACCGGTCTGACGGAGATTGATCCATTAAAGAAAACTCGAAAAAATCTCGAATAAACGAGGAAATAGACGTACCCAACGTACGATTGATTGGCGCTGATGGAGAGCAGGTAGGCATTGTGCCCATAGCTCAGGCGTTGCAGGCAGCACAGGCAGCCAAACTGGACCTGGTTGAGATTGCACCTCAGGCAGACCCCGTGGTCTGCAAGATTCTGGATTACGGTAAGCACGTATTCGAGGCGAAGAAGGACAAGGCAGCGGCAAAGAAGAAACAGCGCCGTATGCAGGTTAAAGAAATGAAGTTCCGCCCAGGAACGGATGAAGGAGATTATCAGGTCAAACTACGCAACCTGACACGTTTCCTTAATGATGGGGACAAAGCCAAAGTGACACTCCGTTTTCGGGGTCGAGAAATGGCGCACCAGGAACTGGGCATGGAGCTATTGAAGCGGATCGAAAATGATCTTGCGGAAATAGGCACGGTTGAGATGTTTCCGAAAATGGAAGGCAGACAACTGACCATGGTGTTAGCCCCGAACAACAAGAAGAAAGGTTCTGCAGCCAGCGCAAGCGAAGGCTGATTCCTGTTTAAGACAGCATAGCGCGTCTTGAAACAGGCCATCTTGATTGAGATGGCCCTGAACTTTTCACCCTGAAAAAACAGCGTGTCACTTTGTGATGCGCTGTTACGTCGTTTCCAACAGCGTCAGGGATTAACAGTGATAAAATAGCGGAGTATTGAAAAATGCCGAAAATGAAAACCAGTAGTGGTGCGGCCAAACGGTTTAAAAAAACCGGGAAAGGCTACAAGCATCGCCAGTCATTCAGGAGTCACATCCTGACCAAGAAAAGCACCAAGCGTAAGCGTCATCTGCGTAACATGAAAGCGATCGCGCCTGCTGATGTGCCCCTCATTAAACGACTGTTGGGAGATTAACCATGCCTAGAGTAAAGCGTGGCGTAACCGCCCATCGTCGACACAAAAAAGTCCTTAAGGCCGCCAAAGGTTATTACGGAGCACGTTCGCGTGTCTTCCGCGTTGCCAAGCAAGCGGTTACCAAGGCAGGCCAATATGCGTACCGTGACCGAAAGGTTAAAAAGCGTATGTTCCGTGCCCTTTGGATTCAGCGTATTAACGCTGGTGCCAGAGAATGCGGGTTGTCTTACAGCCGAATGATCGATGGTTTGAAAAAGCAGAACATCGAAATCGATCGACGTGTCCTTGCGGACCTGGCTGTTAACGAAAAAGAGGCCTTTGCGGCACTCGCTGAAAAAGCTAAAGAAGCCCAGGCTGCCGCTTAAGGCAAGCCTGGGGAAGTTTCCCGGCTGAATCAGGGAGGTCTGAGGTGTCTACTCTCGAAGACATTCTAAGCACGGCTGAAAGTGCTGTTGCTGCTGCTGACAGCGCTGCAGCACTCGACGACGTGCGCGTTAAATACCTAGGAAAGAAAGGTGAATTGACGGGGCTGCTAAAAGGCCTTGGCAAACTGCCTGCTGAAGACCGCCCGGCTGCCGGCGCGGATATCAACAAAGCCAAAGAAGCGCTGCAGGCTGCGATCGCAGACCGCAAAGCGGCGCTCGATGGTGCGGCAATCGACGCCCAGCTGGCTTCGGAAACCATTGATGTCAGTCTGCCTGGTCGCCATGGTGAAATTGGCGCGCTACATCCCGTTACCCAGGTGCTTCGCCGTATGGAGGACTTTTTTATCGGCGTGGGTTATACCGTCGTTGAAGGGCCAGAAATCGAAGATGATTACCACAACTTTGAGGCGCTGAATCTTCCGGCACATCACCCTGCTCGGGCCATGCACGATACCTTCTACTTCAATCCTGAGCTACTGCTGCGTACCCACACCTCGCCTGTTCAAGTGCGGGTGATGGAAACCCAGCAGCCGCCGATTCGTATTATCTGCCCCGGGCGCGTCTATCGCGTTGATCCGCCAGACCCCTCTCACCTACCGATGTTTCATCAGGTCGAAGGTTTGGTCGTCGATAAAAACATCAGCTTTGCAGATCTTAAAGGTACGGTCGTAGAGTTTTTGCGGGTGTTCTTTGAAAAAGAAGATCTTGAAGTTCGTTTTCGGCCTTCCTACTTCCCCTTCACAGAACCATCAGCAGAAGTTGATGTGCAATGCGTGCACTGCAATGGCGAAGGCTGTCGGGTCTGTAGTCAAACCGGATGGCTCGAGGTTATGGGCTCTGGGATGGTGCATCCCAAAGTCCTGGAATACGCGGGGATTGATTCTGAGGAATACACCGGCTTCGCCTTTGGTATGGGGCCTGATCGCCTCGCGATGCTGCGCTACAGCGTCGATGATTTGAGGCATTATCTGGATAACGATCTGCGATTCTTACAGCAGTTCCAATAACGCGACCCGTAATTGATCCTTCACTGTGGCATAAGCGCGATGTGGAGATATCTCATCTGAGAAAACGTTATGAAGTTTAGTGAATCCTGGCTTAGAGAGTTCGTAAACCCTGAACTGTCGACCCAACAGCTCGTTGATCAACTCACCATGGCCGGCCTTGAGGTAGATGGCTTTGAATCCGCTGCGGCTGATTTTGACAAGGTCGTTGTCGGCGAGATTCTTGAAGTGAACCCGCATCCCGATGCGGACAAGCTGGTTGTTTGTCGAGTGTCGTCAGGCGCCGAGGAATTTCAGGTTGTTTGTGGTGCGCCGAACGCTCGCGCGGGCATCAAGGTGCCGTTTGCCCTGGTAGGCGCAAAATTTCCGGATCTCAAAATAAAAAAGGCAAAGCTACGCGGCGTTGAAAGCTTCGGCATGCTGTGTTCTGAGCGTGAGCTGGGTCTGAGTGAAAGCCATGAAGGGCTGATGGAATTGCCGCTGGACACGCCGGTAGGGGAAGATATCAGGGCGTTTCTTGGGCTTGACGATGCCATCATTGAAGTAGACCTCACACCGAATCGTAGCGACTGTCTGTCAATGATGGGTATTGCCCGGGAAACCGGCTTAATGAATCGGCTTGATGTCCAAGACGCCGGTCGCCCCAGAATTGAACCCGCCATCGAAGAAACCTTTCCCGTAGAACTTGCCGCAGGTGCGGCTTGTCCGCGATTCGTGGGTCGCGTCATTCGGAATATCGATCCGCTGGCAAAAACACCGCTTTGGATGCAGGAAAAACTCCGTCGCGCTGATTTGAGATCAATTGATCCGATTGTCGACGTCACCAACTTTGTCATGCTGGAGCTCGGACAACCGTTGCATGCCTATGACCTCGATAAGCTAAAGGGACCGATCGTGGTTCGAACTTCGACAGCAGCTGAAAAGCTGACGTTGCTCGACGAAAGTGAAATCGAAACCCAGGCAGACTCTCTGTTGATCACCGACAGTTCAGGGCCTATTGGGCTTGCGGGCATCATGGGCGGTCTGACGACGGCCGTGACGGAGAGCACCAGGAATATCTTCCTTGAAGCGGCCTTTTTTGCACCCACGGCAATAGCTGGCCGTGCCAGATCATACGGTATGAGTACCGATGCAGCGCACCGCTTTGAACGAGGTGTGGATTGGCAGGGACAGAATCGGGCCATTGAACGCGCCACTGAACTCCTGACAGAAATCGCCGGTGGAGAGCCGGGCCCCGTGGAAGAGGTCGTCGATGCTGAGAACCTGCCCGTTACCAACGTGGTGGAGCTGCGGGCTTCACGAATCGCCCGCGTCCTGGGTGTCAGGATTGAGGATGAAGAAATCGATGAAATCCTGGCCAGGCTGGGTTTTCCCACCACAACGCTGGATGAGGACGGCGACCACAAGTGGATAGTGAGTGCCCCCTCACATCGGTTCGATATTGCCATCGAAGCGGACCTGATCGAGGAAATCAGTCGCGTATACGGTTACAACAACCTGCCTATCCGTACCCCGAAGACCAGTTTGAGGATGCTCCCAAATTCTGAGTCGGAAATATCGCTTAATCGCGTCCGTGATCAACTGGTGTCCCGTGGCTATTTTGAAGCGATCACCTACAGTTTCGTTGATGCTGCCCTGCAGAGTACGCTGGACCCCCAGAAAGAACCCATCGGACTCGCGAACCCGCTATCGTCAGAGATGTCTGTGATGCGGACAACGATCTGGACTGGCCTTATCAAGTCATTGATATATAACGTAAACAGACAGCAGAGCAGGGTGCGCTTGTTCGAGACGGGCTTGTGTTTCTCGCAATCGCCCAACCAGGTGGGGCTCCGCTTCGATGATATCAGTCAGATCAAAAAGCTCGCAGGCGTGGCCTGTGGACCCAGGCAGGATGAAAACTGGTCAAATGACAGTGATGTCATTGATTTTTATGATATTAAAGGAGACCTCGAAAGCATTCTTTCGTTGACGGGACAGCGCGACACCTTTGAGTTTGTTGCGGCTACCCATCCCGCCCTCCATCCTGGTCAGAGTGCAGCGATCCAAAAAGACGGCCAAACCGTTGGCTATCTGGGTCTGCTCGATCCCCGAATACAGCAGGCGCTTGATGTTCGGTACCCGATATTCCTGTTTGAACTGGATATTGAGGTGATTCTCACCAAAAAAGTGGCTGAAAGTGCGGCATTGTCCCGTTTTCCGGAGGTCAGACGCGATATTGCCGTCATCGTTGATCAGAAGGTTATGGCGGGGGAACTCCGGGACTGTATTCTGGGTGCGGCTGACGACAGCCTTAAAAACCTAAAGTTGTTTGACGTGTATCAGGGCAAAGGTATTGATCCTACTGGAAAAAGTCTGGCTTTAGGCTTGACCTTCCAACACGCTTCCCGCACTCTTACAGACGACGAGATCAACAGTTCGGTCGACAAGATTGTTGCTGCTTTGGCAGCGGATTTTGGCGCCAGCTTAAGGAATTGAAAATGGGGGCTTTGACCAAAGCTGAAATGGCGGAAAAGCTGTTTGAGGAGCTTGGTTTAAACAAGCGTGAAGCGAAGGAAGTTGTGGAGCTTTTCTTCGAGGAAGTCCGTGCGTCCCTTGAATCTAACGAGCAGGTGAAGCTCTCTGGTTTTGGTAATTTCGATCTCCGGGACAAAAGCCAGCGTCCAGGCAGAAACCCAAAAACAGGCGAAGAAATTCCGATTACCGCGCGTCGCGTCGTTACCTTTCGTCCAGGGCAAAAACTTAAAGCCAGAGTAGAGGCGTATGCTGGACCCAGATAACAACGCCGAACTCCCGGCAATACCCGGGAAACGCTATTTTACGATCGGTGAGGTCAGTGGACTCTGCGCCGTTAAGCCACACGTTCTAAGATACTGGGAGCAGGAATTCCCCCAGCTAAAGCCGGTGAAGCGACGTGGTAATCGCCGCTACTATCAGCGTCAGGACGTTCTGATGATCCGCCAGATACGCTCGCTCCTTTACGATCAGGGATTTACCATTGGCGGCGCCCGTCAGCGGCTCTCCGGTGAAGACCAGAAAGAAGATAGCACCCAGTTCAAGCAATTGATTCATCAGATGATTGTGGAACTGGAAGATGTGCTGGACGTGCTAAAAGCCTAGCTTTTCATCTCGACCGCAGCGGAGAGACCTCTCATCTCGACCGAAGCGGAGAGATCTTTCACTCCACCAGTATTCGCCCTAACCAAGATCAAACCCAAGATCCCTCGACCACGCTCGGGATGAGGTTGTCATCTCGACCGAAGCGGAGAGACCTCTCATCTCGACCGAAGCGGAGAGATCTTTCACTCCACCAGTATTCGCCCTAACCAAGATCAAACCCAAGATCCCTCGACTACGCTCGGGATGAGGTTGTCATCCCGACCGCAGCGGAGAGACCTCTCATCTCGACCGAAGCGGAGAGACCTCTCATCTCGACCGAAGCGGAGAGATCTCACCACCCAGTTACCCGCTGGAACACCTACTACCGGTTGCCTTAACTGCCTCTAGCGTTAGGCAAGTCCCTGGCTGCATCTCTTTTAGCATCAATTCTAGCTTCGCGACGAGGTTCTCGAGACCCAGGCGTTCATCCGCCATCAGGGCCTCTCTCATTTTCTGCAAGTCACATTCTGTTAAGCGAACATAGACGTTATTCATCTGGCACCTCCAAGGTAACAGTCACTGTTATCGACGGGTAAAACTATGCAATCCGCCGGTATAGCAAAGCAGTGATCGGGCGCCAAATGCTGGTCCGGCGAACCAAGTTTCAATTCGGGTGGAATCTAGTACAATAGCGGCCCTTCAATCGGGGCGTAGCGCAGTCTGGTAGCGCACCACACTGGGGGTGTGGTGGTCGTAGGTTCAAATCCTGCCGTCCCGACCAATTAACCCTCAACTAACGCTGAGTGGTCGTATCCGCTGCACGGCGCCCGTTGCACGGCGCCCGTTGCACGGCGCAATTCAATCCTGAAGTCCCGATCGGTTAAACACTGGCCCGCGTTGGGACGCGCAGTTTAACGAGGTAGTCGCTTTGCCTGCACTAAACCCCAAGCCGGGTTGGAGGAGGGAGAAATGGCTTCTACGCGAAAACCGAGTCTGTTCAGTTCTGTTTCGAGGTCCTTGATCGTTGAATCGGGCTTTGCCCAAAGGTGGTACTCCATCGTGACTCGACCGACGAGTTTCCAGGCCTCCGTATCTTGAAAAATCGACCATTCCGCACCTTCACAATCGAGTTTCACGAGATCTACATAACCACCCATGCGGTCGATAGCAGTGCGAAAGCTTACCTGCTCAACCGTGCCATTGGCGCTGGCCTGGGTGGTTGAATGGAGTGAGTTTTCTTGAGTCTCCAGGGAAACGTAGCCTGATTGTTCACCTACCGCTTGCTCGTAGCATTTCGCGGCTATCGATGCACAGTTGGCATTGAGATAAGGCGCGAGAAGCTCGTTTGGTTCGTAGCAGTGGATTGTTGCGTTTGGAAAACTTTTCCTGGCCGCGAGGGCGAACAGCCCGACGTTGATTCAGAGGTCATGGGCTTTGCCATCTCCTCGCTCACTGAAAGTCCAATTAGAGTTGCGAGCCTTAGGCCACTTGGAATTTTCAGTAGCCATTGTCCCAGTTTGTTCACCCGTCTTCGATCAGCGCTTACATGGTGACGTTTGCCAAACGTGACATGTTTAAACGCCGCGTCGACGCCGAGAAAGGTAAAGATGTCGCGCATGGTAGCGTCTGGATTGGCTTCCAAATCTGATGTCTTCAATATGAGGATCTTTTCTCGATCGAAATACTCGAGAAACTGCGACAGCTGAAAGCCGTAGCGACTGCAGTTGACATAATGGTTGTTGATAAGCGCTTCACATACTTCCTCGAGATTGCGATCTTCCTGTCCCGCGAGTACTTGATGGAAGTAGTGTGAAACGAGGCGTTGGACTGGCTCTCTAACAAGATAAATCAGCTGCGCATCTGGTATCAGCTCGTGCATGCGCTTGGCGACACCTGAAAAACGGGGATGTTTTGTATAGTTGGGTGAGGATTCGCCCATTATCGTGTTTGGTTCTGCAAAATTTGATCGATACCAATCCTCACCTCTGGACCAGGCTTTCTCTGCAACGAAGTAGTCGAGTTCTTTTGCACCACTCATGCTTATCTCCGGGTGTAGATTTAGATAAGCGTGCAGACTGCTTGTACCGGATTTCATGGCTCCGATCACGACTAAGTTGGGTAGGTTGCCCTTGCTCACGCCATATCTCCAGATTACCGGTACTAAGCGTCATGGATACGCGTCATTATAAGCACAGAGGTCATCGGCGAGTGACTTTCGCTGATCTAATGAAACGATCTGACGAGAATTTTTTTTAGATCGTAAATGATTGATGTCTATCGTTGCAGTATCCTTAACCGGTCCCGCGCGTCCTGGTATGTGCTGGTTATCCACTTACGAATCGGGAAAGGCAGTATGTCGCTTCACTTACGAAAAAGAATTCTTGTCACAGGCGGAGCTGGCTTTTTAGGCTCGCACCTCTGTGAGCGCCTGATAGGCATGGGACACGAAGTACTGTGCGTGGATAATTACTTCACGGGCGCGAAGGCAAACGTTGAACATCTCTTATCACACCCAAAGTTCGAGTTGATTCGTCACGATGTCTGTTTCCCTCTCTATGTGGAGGTTGATGAGATCTACAACCTCGCTTGCCCGGCGTCCCCCATTCACTATCAGCACGATCCAGTTCAGACCACCAAGACCAGTGTCCATGGTGCGATTAATATGCTGGGTTTGGCGAAACGGGTTGGTGCAAAGATCTTGCAGGCGTCGACAAGTGAAGTTTATGGCGACCCTGAGGAACACCCGCAGCCTGAATCTTATTGGGGTAAGGTTAATCCGATAGGGAGTCGCGCTTGCTACGATGAAGGCAAGCGATGTGCGGAAACACTTTTTTTTGATTATCAGCGCCAGCATGATGTTCGTATAAAAGTAGCAAGAATCTTTAACACCTACGGTCCTCGCATGCATCCAAATGACGGCAGGGTTGTCTCTAATTTTGTGGTTCAAGCGCTTCAAAACGAACCAATTACGATTTATGGCAGTGGCAACCAGACCCGGTCGTTTTGCTATGTCGATGACTTGATCGACGGCTTAGTCGCGCTCATGGCGACGAGGGATGACTTTCATGGACCAGTCAACATCGGTAACCCCTCTGAATTCACCATGATCGAGTTGGCAGAAAGGGTGATTCAGGGGACAGGTTCGACGTCCACGATGGATTTTAAAGCGCTGCCTCAGGATGACCCAAGACAACGCCGGCCTGATATTTCGCTGGCGGTTACTGAGTTAGGGTGGTCGCCCAGGGTCGGTCTGCAGGATGGACTGGACTTGACCATCGCGTACTTCAGGCAGTTGCTGGACGCCAGTTGATAGATATCGTCCGACAAATCTGGCATCTGGCGAAGCCTTATGGCGTTGCCAGGCTTTGGTTGGTCCTGTCGGTGAATATCCTGCAGGCTGTGGTCCAGGTGCTTGGGGTGGCATCAATTTTTCCGTTCCTGGCTGTCGCGGCAGGTCCCCAGAGAATCAACAATTCAACCTTTGGCCAGGTATTCCTCGATTTCTTTCCAAATGCAGGCGAAAGAGAGTTGCTTGTGTATTCAGGAGGAATCGCCATCGCTGGATTGTTGCTAGCGAACCTGATCAACATCTTTTCAGAGTTCTATCGGAACCGGTACGCCCATCGCTACGGCCATTGGTTGCGCGAGAGGCTTTTATCCGCCTACCTTGAAAGGGGCTATCTTTACTTTACTGAGCGTAACTACTCGATCCTTCACAAAAAGCTGATCGGTGATGTGATGAATTATGTTGTCGGCGTTTTACTTCCAGCACTGGATATCGCTGGTAGAGTGCTCGTGATTGCCTTGCTTGGCGTCCTGCTTTTCTTCGTTGATCCTGTGATTGCAGTATTCACGTTGGGCTTTTTTCTAACCGTCTACGTTTTATTGTTTTCCTGGCTGCGTCCGCTTCGTGAACGCCACCGAGATGTACTTAAGGTGGCAAACAGGGGGGCTAGTTTTGAAGCGTTGCAGTTCTTTAGTGGTATCAAAGCGATTCTGATATTCGACGTGAGTCGATACTTTGTTGAAAGGTACCTCAAGCATTCCCGTCGACAGGCTGAAGTGCTTGCGGTGATGCCACTCTACGGGAACTTCCCGCGCTATTTGATCGAGCCCCTGGCATTTGGTGGATTGGTTGCTTACGTCCTTTATCTAATTTCCCAGGATCGGGCTTTCTCTGACGTTTTGCCTAATCTTGGCGTCATTGCTTTGGCGGCATCCCGTATCCTCCCATCTCTGCAGTTGCTCTATGCGCAGTTCAACCAGTTGAGCGTCATGAAGTACTCTATGGAGGAGCTGCAAGAGGAATTTGATGGGGTGCTTGTTCATCCGAATACGTTAATTAAAGACAGCGATAGTATTTCCGAATCGGTGAAACCCTGGGAGCATTCGGTGGAGTATCGTCAGGTGGGTTTTCAGTATCCTGCCGATGAGAAGAGGGTGATCAACAAATTAGACCTGACAATAGAAAAAGGCGACAGAATCGTCTTAATGGGAGAGTCAGGTGCCGGAAAATCTACTCTGATAGACCTGTTTCTCGGCTTAAGACAACCTACTGAGGGTGTCGTCCTGATTGATGCGAAGCCTCTGGAAACGTTTGGCACGAAAGCCTGGCAGCAAGCCATCGGATATGTCCCGCAGGACATTTACCTATTGGATGGGACAGTGCTCGAGAATATCGCGTTTGGTGAGGCTCAAGCGGACATCAATTTGGATCGCGTACAAAAGGCCTGTGCCACAGCTCAGATTGATCAGTTCATCGCTGGCTTGCCTCAAGGCCTCGAGACTGTTGTGGGTGACCGGGGAGAAAATATTTCGGGAGGGCAGCGACAGCGCATCGGCATTGCGCGTGCGCTCTACAGACAACCTAAAATACTGGTGCTAGACGAGGCGACGAGCGCTCTCGATAAAGAGACTGAGATCAGATTGATAAAAAGTCTTGCTGATCTGCCGGATGAACTTACAATTTTGATGATTACGCATCGCCCTATCAACATGGATCGAGTGACGGTTTATGAGGTCATTGACGGCGCGGTGAGAAAAAAAGAGTGATCAAGTACCCTTTTAATCGGTAGATGACGTTCTGTCGGTTGTAACAGCTATACGAGTGGCTCCGATGGGATTAGGCTGACAGGGTACTTAGCGGTTCAAGAAAAGGGCGATTCGACGCCAGAATAGTCGGCTTATCATGAGCGTCGGGTGGGTCATAGCCAGCCAGAACACTTTAAGCCATCTGGTTTCAGGGCGTACTCCCTGGGTTACACAATCATTGATCAGATCTCGATATCGTGTGTTATGAATCCAGTCCCCCTGAAGTTGTTTCCTGGTGAGGAAAGGAATTCGAAGACCTGACCTCCATAGCCAATCGCCCGTAACCTCGAGCAGCTCTCTTGCCGCACCATCAGAATCAGCGGATTTCTGATTTTCTAGGAATCGGAACCCGGCCAGATGCTGATCAATACGATGGCAACGACCACCCGCTGCGAGAATGCGAAGCCAATATTCGTAGTCCATGACGAAAAAGAGATTGGTATTGAAGTAACCGATATCCTTTGTGATTTCTGCGCGCCAAAAGGCTTCTGGCTGAACCAGGTTCTGCTCTTTCCACCATACCTCCCAGAGATCCAGGATATCTGCCAGCGTGAAAATATTTGCAGTGCGCTCACCGATGATCTGGCTTGATTCATCAATGAATCGACATCGACCATAGATGAGCGCAGCGGTCGGATTGTTTTCTGCGATCTCGGCGACTGCTCTGATCGTATTTGGGTAGTAGATGTCATCGCTATTCAAGTAGGCGATGATATCCCCGGTCGCTTTGTCCAATCCCTTGTTGATCGCATCTGTTTGCCCCCTGTCGGGTTCGCTCACCCAGTAGTCGATGACCGCATCATAGTGTTCGAGAATGTTGCATGTTTCATCCTGACTTCCGCCGTCAATTACAATCAGCTGAATCTGATCGTAGTCCTGGAGACAGATGGATCGGATAGTCTCTTCGATGTATTCGCCATGGTTGTAGGTCGGAACGATGACACTGATAGTGCATCCGCTAGCGGAGTAGGATGCATTGTTCTCATCCCGCCAGGGCCAATGTTCGCCTTTTGGGCGCAGTGCCTTTGGCGTGTTTTTCATTGATTTGGTCTCACGTGCGGAAGCGCAGTCTCTTTGGGTCAGGGGTAGATTCCTGTAGAGTGCCGGTTACACTGAAATGAGGCAAGCGCTTGATCTCAACTTCACCGGGGGCTTTGCTCCTGAATCTGCGACAACGATTCCAGCATGGCCTCAGAGTCGCCTGGTATAGAGATATCGTGAGAAAGAGAATTCTTGCGACCCCCGCGATCGCATCGACACAGGCGTCTGATTGTGAGATTCATGTATTGACCTGTGAGGCAGACTGGGTCAATTTGCTCTGGACGCTCAAGTCTTTTTATCTGGTTTCTGAACGCCAATATAGACTTTGTATCCATGAGGATGGAACGCTAACCGAAGCGGCGGTTCTCCAACTGAAGCAGCATTTCCCCAAGGCAAGGCTTGTTCGGCGAGCTGAGGCTGATGTCCGGGCAGAGGCATTGAAAACCGAGTTTCCTTCCGCCTACGCTTTCAGGAACAAGCATCCACTGTCCCTGAAATTGATCGACTTCTCATTGTTCCTTGAATGCGATCGGATGCTGGTTCTCGACAGCGACGTCCTTTTCTTTGAAATGCCAGGAGAGTTGCTCTCTCGAATCGAAGATCCTGAATATAAACTCAATAGTTTCAACGAGGACGTTGATACGGCTTATTCACTAGATCGTCTCGAGCTTGAGGGACTGTTGGGTTTTCCACTGTTGGAACGATTTAACTCGGGGCTGGGTCTGGTTCACAAGGCATCCGTGCAAATGGACGTTATCGAATCGTTGCTGAACTTGCCGAACATTCAAGAAGGCCATTTTTGGCGAATTGAACAGACTTTGTATGCAGTCGCCAGTTGTCGATTCGGTGCTGAACTCTTGCCCGGGGGATATCAGGTGACCCTGACACCCGGTAGCCAAAATAGACCAGCCAGGCATTACGTTGGTGCGGTCCGCCATCAGTTCTACGGCGAGGGTATCCGTAGGTTGGTCAATGAGACCGCGATTCTTTAGGTGAAGAGCACATGCTAAAGGATTCTCAAGAAATTCAGACCACAGTATTAATGTTGCCGGATTATCGTAAAGATAATCCCTATCAATCACTCCTGGTTCATGCACTTATCGACGAGGGCGTGAGCGTCACTTTTCCTGATGGCTATCGGCGCATTCTGCCTCTGGTACGGGCCTGGTTGCCGAGACGTGCCGAGATTCTTCACCTTCATTGGATTGAGCCTTACCTGCGAAGTCAGAACTCACTAGTTCGGATGTTTTATGGCCTCAAACTTGTCTGTGAACTTATGATGCTCAGGCTGTTGGGTGCGCACGTTATATGGACGATTCACAATGTCCTGCCTCACGATACGACGACGCCAAAGCTGGATGGTTGGCTGATGAGAAGGCTGGTCGGTACCGTGGACGGTACAATCTTTCATTCCTCGTCTTCGCTCACGGCTTTCGAGCGCCATCATAATGTGCGGTTGGCTAATACTCAGATTGCCCATCACGGCACCTATGAGCGTTGGTACCCCTCGGGACCCGATCAGGCCGAGGCACGAGAGCTTCTGGATCTGCCGAAGGATGTGAGGGTCTATCTGGCATTTGGAATGATCAGACCTTACAAAGGGATTCTTGAACTGATTCGAGCATGGTCCCGTACGGAAATGAAGCAGGCCGTGCTTGTGATCGCAGGAGAAGTTGGGGATCAAGACCTGGGTAACGCGCTAAAGACTCTCTCAGGTGGTTCAGTGGTCTTCTTGCCTGGACGGAAGACGGATGAGGAAGTTTCACAGTTATTCAGGGCTGCGGATATTGCGGTTTTCAACTACCGGCAGATTCTAACGTCAGGAGGTGTGCTGTTGGCTGTTTCATTTGGTCTTCCGACGATAGCGCCTGGCTTCCCTGCGATACGTGAGTTGCTGTCAGAATCTTCGCTCCTGTTTGAACCAAACGACGAGGCAGCGCTGCATGGATTGCTGGCAGAGGCTGCGATCGCAAACCTTGAAGCAGAGAAACAATATGTTGCTCGGGTCAGAGCAGATAACAGTTGGGCGCGTGCCGCAGCGCTGACTCATTCCTGTTACAGATCTTCGTTGGCTGCTGGAAAATGAGCGAATCGCCTTTGGTTAGTATCTTGATTCCCTGCTACAACGCGGAGAGTTTGATTGAACAGGCGATTGAGAGCGCGCTTTCACAAACCTACGAACATAAAGAAATCATCGTCGTAGATGATGGCTCGTCGGACAATAGTCTGGACGTTATCAAAACGTTTGACGATCGCATTCGCTGGGCGTCGCAAGAGAACCAAGGCGGCAATGTGACCCGAAATCGTCTGCTTGAGTTGAGCCAGGGAGATTGGTTGCAGTATCTCGATGCTGATGATTATCTTCTGCCCCAGAAGATCGCAACTCAAGTCAGATTGCTAACCGCCGAACCTGACGTGGATGTGATTTTCAGTCCATCTCAGATCGAGTCACATGCAGGAGAAACTGTCTCGATCAGGACGCTGAATATTCCTGAGCCCCACGATCTCTGGGTCCTGCTGGTGAGATGGTACTTGCCTCAAACTGGCGCAAGTCTATGGCGAAGGTCCGCCATAAAAACTGTAGGCGGCTGGAAAGATGATCAGCCCTGTTGCCAGGAGCATGAGCTGTATTTGAGATTGTTACAGGATGCGGGACGTTTTCATTATTGTCCCGGGGCATACTCTGTTTATCGGCACTGGGGTTATGGCACGGTCTCCACAACCAACGAACAGCGGGTGAGAAAGGAACGTCGTGTCATACTAGATAAGGCTGAAGCATTTCTTAGCGATACCAACACCTTATCTCACCAACGTCGCTGGGCGATCAATATGGGCAGGTTTGAAATGGCAAGAAAAGCCTGGTGCTATGACAGAGAAGAAGCCCTGCAGATTGTTTCTGAGGTCCAGCACAGCGACCCGTCATTTATCCCTAAAGGCGAAGCGGCACCTGACAGGTATCGTTTAACTTACCGGTTGCTCGGGTTCGAGCGAGCGGAAACCATCGCGGATTGGTTTAGGCCTGCAGAGCACTGATCATGCCCCAGTTTTCCATCATTGTCCCGACAAGAGATCGTCTGCAACTACTGCAACACACCCTGAACTCTATCGAGGCTCAGACGTTTTTAGATTATGAACTGATCGTGATCGACGATGGTTCAACAGACGGTAGTGCAGAATTTCTTGCGAGTTACGGGAAAGTGAGCCGCGTGCTGACGTTAACAGGAGAGGGCGCGTCTACCGCGCGCAATGCCGGTATTCATTGGGCGACTGGCAATTATGTCGTTTTCCTGGACAGTGATGATCTATGGTTTCCCTGGACGCTGGACGTTCTGAACGCGGTTATTGTGGGGTTTGATGATCCCTCCCTGGTGATTAACCGAATACACTTTTTCAGGTATGCGAATACGTTAGAAAGCGTTCAGCAGGAACCCTTAGCGACCAGCGATTTTTCAGACTACTATGCGTCAGTGCGTGACGCATTCTATGTGTCTGCATCGATGTTGACAGTCAAACGATCTCTTCTGAAAGCGTCATCCGGATTCGACAGCAGACTCGTTTGTGCCGAGGACCATGATTTGGTGCTGAGGCTTGGACTCGAAACAAAGTGTGTTTGGGTAGATGCTCCGGTAACAGTCGCCTATCGGTTACATGACGGTAATATGTCTGCAGCATTGCCGGATAGATTTACCGGCGTCGAATCCCTGGTGGATCGAGAGATTGCCGGTGTTTATCCTGGCGGTGAATCGCGACGCTTTGACAGGCAAAAAATTATCTATTCGCACGTAAGACCAGTTCTACTTGATAGCCTTGAACAAGGTGAGTTTAGACAAGCTATCAGCCTATACCTGAGAACCTTGCCCTGGGGCCTGCGTTTGGGAAGGTATAAGTACCTAATCGGCTTCTGGTTCAGGTTTTTAAGTTCGTTGCTTCCAAAAAAGAGGGCAAGCTAGTGGTCATCTCCCAATTGCTCAGCCTTATCGTTAGAGCGTATCTCGGTGTTTGCTCGCGTATTCGGAATCTCTGGTATCTGGCACTTGGCGTCAGGATCGAGGGTTATTGCCTTCTGCGTGCGATATCGATTCCTCGCCATTGGCCTCAGATTCGACTTCAGCAAGCGTGCAGTCTTGACGATCATGTTGTCTTGATTGTGAGTGGCGGTGAGGCGGCCCGGACCACCTGTAAGATCGATATTGGACCGCAGACTTACATCAATCGATTTACCATTATTGATGCGAACGCTCAGATACAGATTGGCGCCGACTGTATGATTGGCCCGCATTGCTACATCACCGATGGTGATCATGGTACCGAAGCGGATGAACTTGTTCGCGATCAGTCAATGGTCGTGAGTCCAGTGTTGATTGGGGACAATGTATGGATTGGTGCGGGGGCGATCATATTGAAAGGCGTAAAGGTCGGTAACTCGGCCGTCATCGCAGCGGGTGCTGTGGTAACACGTGATGTTCCTGATCATGCTGTTGTCGCAGGTGTTCCGGCAACAGTCATCAAAGCGAGACGCTGATGGATAAGACCGTAGGTGTGATGATTACAACCCACAACCGGATTGACGATCTTGACCGAACGCTTCGTAAACTGATGTTGTTAGTGCCAACACCTGAGGAGATCATCGTAACTGCCGATGGTTGTGATGATGGCACAATTGACCTTGTTGCCAAGAAATTCCCGGGTGTGCACCTCGTGGTAAACGAGACGAACAAAGGTTCGGTTGCGAGCAGAGACTACATGTTGCGTTTGGCTTCGAGTGATCTGGTGTTATCACTGGATGATGACAGTTATCCGCTCGACGTGGACTGCATTGATAAAATCCGGGAGGTGTTCAATCAAAACCCGTTTGCGGGTCTGATTCACTTTCCGCAAATCTCAAATGAGTTTCCCGAGACCCTGGGTGGTATTGAGGCGAAAACAGCGACTCAAACATCTTCGTATTCAAATGCCGGCGCGTGTTACCGACGATCGGTCTATCTCGAATGCCCGGGTTTTGTCTCAGAGTTTTTCCACGCTTATGAAGAACCTGATTACGCGTTGCAACTATTATCTGCGGGATTTCAGGTGATTTTGGACTCATCAATAACGATCAGGCACGTTTATTCAACAACGGAACGCAGCGAAATACGCACACATCACCGACATGCTAGAAACGAGTTACTGAGTGTTTTGATGAGGTGTCCTTTGCCTCTGGCGTTGTTGATGATTCCTTACAGAATCGCGAGTCAGTTTCTGTATGCCTTGAAGCGCGGGTTTTCCTGGGTGTTGAGAGAACCGGTTTGGTGGTGGTCGACGATAAAAACGGCGGGGTCTGTCTTCGGAAAACGTGATCCTGTTAAGGCTCGTGTCTATTGGGCCTGGTTGCGCTTGAGCCGGACCCCCAGGGAAGTGGTTCAGTAATCAGTTCAGGGTCGGTCGTACTCAAGAAAGTGACTCAAGTCGGTTTGAGAAAGGTGTTCGCAAATTTGTGTCCAATTGGAGATATGCATCCCAGGGTCACCTGTCGAAATCGGTCGGAACTCTGAGGTAACACTGGAAGGTGTTAGTTCCAGGTCATTGAATACGAGAGAGTACGTTTTTAACTGCTGCTGTGTTGTCGCCAGATTTTGCTCGTATACAAACGTTCGCCTTGCGAATTTCTTGCACAAGGCCCGGATAGTCTGATTCTCAGATACAACTTCCCTGGTCTTTCGCTCTACCCGCTCTGGTTCCAGAGAAATTTTTGGCCCGAGTAGGGGGTTCGAATCAGAAGTGTTGTGATAGAGGTTACCTCTTTTCCAAGCGGTCAATGAGGATATCGCGCACAACAGGCTGTTGTCCCTCACCAGCCCGTAGATTTCCCACCGGTGCTCAGAAAGCGCCAATAAGAAATGTTCCAACGCGGCCAATGATTCGTTTCCGTTTCTCACTTGTGAGGGTTTGAATTTGAAGCCGTAGGCCTTAGCCTCTTTGAAGTACGCAGCTGAACCCTGAGCGAAGGCCAGGGGATCTTTAACAGCATCGGTGAGTATCTCGCTCTGGCACCTTATATAAGGATGCTGATCCAGCAAGTCGCAGAGCAGAGAGCTTCCGGATCTGCCTTCCGTGATGATGGCGAATTTTTTCCCGGAGTAAGTGCCACGAGAATAAACCTGCTGCAACAAAAAGTTTTTCAGCGCATCGGCTTGGCGCTGTAGAAGACCGTACTCGGAAATTCTCCGATAGGAGCTAGCTAAAATTTTTGATTTCAAATTGCTTTCGAAGACCTGACTTGCCAAAGGCACAGATGAAATGAAACCACCATGTGCTCAAGTCTGGCAAGGCTTTATTCGTACGTCGGGCTTAATCTCTGTGAAATGATTGGTTGGATGTCTGTATTCTTAACTGGTGATCGAATCTAGTGGGATTTGTACCAGCGATTAAGCAGATCATCGGGCGACATCGTTAGCGGTGAGGCCTCTTTAATAAAGAGTTGTTCGTTTGATGAAAAAACAAGCCGCGTCCTTTCGCGATGCTCGAACAAGCTTCGACCAAGGAAATGGTCTGGCTGTTCGAGATTAAGTAGATCAAGGATGGTTGGTGAGAGATCAATCGAGTTGCTGCGGGTTTGCAGCTCTGCTTCAAAACGATGCGGGTGCCGGATAAGTAAAACGACATCGTCGAAATGTTTGTGCTCAGGCTGGCTCAGAATGGATTTGGTGTGCGGGGAATAAGGCAGGCTGTGATCCGCGGTAATGATGATCATAGTGTCCTTCTCGTAGGATTGTTGCTCCAACGCAACAAGAAACTTGCCAAACGCCCGATCAAAATTGATGACGGCTTCATGGATAGGATGCATGTCAGTTGTCTCGGGGTATGCCTTGAACCCGATATGCGTGCCTACCGTCGTACCGACGAGAAAGAATGGCTTTTGATGCGACATTTGCCCAATCAGGGAGACCATGCCATCGAAAACCTGATCGTCGCTCAGGTAATCAACCCGGGGAGACTCTGTGTCCAGTAGTGTTTCTACATCCTGTTTGTAGAGTGCCTGTTTGAACGCCAGGTTCTGGAGTGCTCTTGGTAGCGGGTAGGCACGGTTCTCGTAGGAAACGATCGCCGTGTGATATTGATGTTTGTTCAAGTGGCTGATTAAAGACCTGCGGGTATTTGTTCGCCACGGTTGTGGATAGTCTGAGGTCAGTTGACCAAGAACGCCTTGAAAGGTCGGCGACGTGTGATTTTTGTACCCAGTGATCTTGATAGCGTTTTTTGAGAACCTGTCCAAAGCGGGTGTATGAAACTTCAAGCGATCATTGTAGGGTGGGATTAACTCAGCGGATAAGCTCTCTACAAACAACAGTACAACGTTGAGCCTGTTTCCAGAATCAGATGCAACAGGTCGCTCCGAATGGCTGAAGTTCATCTGGTATCGGGCATCCAGCTTCTCAAGTTCACCAGGTAAAAGCCGGTCTGGCCGGTTATCCTTTTGCAGCAGCGCCAGGGTGCTCAGCTCAAGTGAGCGGGTGTGAACAAAATGGTTCGACGCCCAATCCTGGCTTACTCTCTGATAACTGTAATAGGACAAGAAAGCCAAACTAAACGCGCTGACGCATGCGAGTGACGCGTTGATCACGTGCCTGTCCTTAGCGATCAGGCAAGCATAGAGCCCGACCACGGCGAATATAGGCAGCGCAAGCAAGAAGTTGGATGAGTTGGCAAAGATGGTGACGCCAGAGACGTCGTTAACCATCTCTTTTGTGACAAGATCTCCAAAGTAGTACAAGCTGAAAAACTGGACAATGTAGACCAGAAGTAACCCTGGCACACTGGCATGCACGATCGAGTTTCGGAGTTTAGCCGGAGCGATAGACACTAAAACCGCAAGCAACAGGTAGAAGCCAAAAGCCTCCCAAAAAATTCTGGGTAGCAGGAGCAGGGTGAATGCTCCGCCATGAAAGAGGCCGTATATTTCAAAAGCCAGATAGCCGTAGACGCAATAAAAAACCACAAGAAACACGACTGGCGTGACTAAATATCGAGCCCAATGCATTAGTGACGGTTCAACTGCGCATTGTCGACAAGGACAACAGAGACGTTTTGATGTTCGAGAATGCGCTCAATTTCCGTCATTGTCAGCTCATCTGAAAAGTGAACCCAGAGATAAAACCGATGGTTTGGATAAAAGCGTTCCAGGTGGGGAAGCATCCGGTAGTGGGCGGATACAGCGCAATGGGTTTCATGCGTCATCAGTGTTCGAACGGCAAACTTCAACTGATTAAACCACGAAAAGTCCTCATAGTGAGGAACCCAATAAAGCGTTCTGAAACCGAGCGCACCGATTTCTGCTAAAGGTTTGCTGTTGCTAGATTCGATTAATAAAAACCGCGCGGCAGAATGGTCGCTGTTTAGCTTTTGTAGTCTCGTTCCGATTGCGGCAGCGTTAGATGCATCTAGGTTCTTTAGATCTAACCAGATCCATGGGAGCTCAGTCGTGAAATGGTTGAGCACGTCTAAAAGCGTCAGTTCGCCAATGCCGTCTGAGTAACGTTTGATAACAAAACGATCGCGTTCATCGTCGTAAAAGGCATCCATTTCTATGCCGCTGAATTGCTCCGCTGATCGTTCGATGGCATCTAAAGTATTGTTCCGATGACTCCAGAGTCCATCGGGAAAGTCGCAACTAGTCGCCAGAGATGCGTTGGTCAGCAGCAGGCTGAATGAACAGAACAGTAGACGTCTAAAACGAGTCTGACCTGAAGCGACGTAGGTTGATCTCATGTTAAGGTGCGTCTCGATGGGATTGAAGATATGAGCATATAGCAGGGTACGCCAAATCTACTACCCCGACCGTTTCGCTGATTTTCTGCTGTAAGGTAAAACGCGTTTTTGCGGATGGGGTGTCCGATGTTCTTGTCGAAAGGAAAAGCAATTGAGCAATAGCCTGGTTCCTCCGCGATGGTGGGTAGCGCAGATTGGTCATCGCGAACAATATTCGATCGCCCGGGCGCTCTTGCTCGCAAAGCGGGAAGTCTGCTTGTGCACGGATTACTGGCTACCCGGCATCGATGAGAATCGATGCCACGCACAGATCAGCAAAGACAAGGTTCACAATTTCAATGTCCGCAGTGTCGCGCGGGAAGCATTGTATCGTTTGTCAGGTAAGTCTGGATGGGCACAGATTGAACACAGGAATCAATGGTTCAGTGAAGCCGCGGCAGGCGCACTATCTCAGAGTTCAGTATTTCCTTCTCATGTTTTCTCCTATAGTTACGCAGCACGACGCATTTTTGAGGTCGCTAAGGCCGAGGGTGCCAGGACGATTCTAGGTCAGATAGATCCTGGCATCGTAGAGCACAAACTCGTGAGGCAGCTGTCAGAGACCTGGGGTTTGCCAATCGAAGACGAACCTTCGCCCGAGCATTGGGATCAATGGGAGCAGGAATGTCAGCTCGCCGATACCATTGTTGTTAATTCAGCGTGGTCCAGGCGAGGCTTGCTCGAGGCCGGCGTAGATGCGAACAAGGTAACCATTGTGCCGCTGGTCGAACCTTTTGAAAGGAAGCCATTTGATTGGGCGTCAAGCGATCGATCGGATAGTCATCACCTCCGAGTGCTGTTTCTCGGTCAGCTCTCGGTTCGTAAAGGCATTATGGAGTCCATTGCAGCAGCCCACCAGCTGCGAGACGAACCCATAGAGTGGATTTTTGTAGGTAACGGTCCGAATGAAATCAAGCAGCGAATCAAGCGTCTCGGTCCAAAAGTAAAACTGATCGGCAGCGTCGGTCACCTTGATACACCGCGCTATTTTGGCAACGCTGATGTGTTTTTGCTCCCGACGCATTCTGATGGCTTTGCGATAACGCAGCTGGAAGCCATCGCCTCTGGTTTGCCGATTATCGCTTCCAAGAACTGTGCGCCAGTCGTTACCCACGATAAGAATGGCATACTCCTGGACAGTGTCTCCGTGGCAAGTGTTACCGACGCGGTAAATAGGCTGGCGCATGATCGGAGCCTTCTTGCACATTTTCGTGAAAACCTAAGTGAGATAGAGGTGTTCAGTCTTGAAAACCTTTCGGAAAGACTCATTCAGATAGAGGCACGTGGCGCTCGAAACGCACTTTCCTTTTGATCAATCGTTCTGAGCGAAAAGAACCTCTAACCATTGGGCTGCCGCATGCTCTGGCGAGATTTTTTCAGCTGTTCTAAGCGCTTCTGCAGACATCTCTGATAGTTTGGCGCGATCGCCTGCCAGCAGCGCCATTGCGCTGGCTAGTGCGGTAACATCCCCCGGCTTAACAAGATAGCCATTTACGCCATCTCTGATCAGATCAGTGCCCGCGCCGACAGCTGATGTTGATATGACAGGCAAGCCCGCGCCAAGCGCTTGATTAACGACAACGCCCCAGCCATCGTGGCGGCTTGCCAGTACGAACGCATCCGCTTGTTGGAAGATTGGCGGAAGCGCATCCGGCTGTTGAAATCCATGGTACGTCAGTCTTTTTTTCGCTGGATTACTCAACAGCTGTGTGTACTCTTCCAGGAAGCCCTCGGTTCCAACCAGATCCAGTTCCAGCTCCATACCTGATTCAATGAGGCGTTCGAAGGCCTTCACTAGCACATCCACACCCTTGCGATGAATCATCTGGCCAGCATAGAGGAAGCGAAATGGCTGTGGCTTCTCTGCCCCTGTTTTGCCTCGATCAGGCCGGTACGCATCGAGATTGCAGGCATAGGGTATGTTGCGGATATCAAGGTTTGGAAACTTTATCGAATAATCGGCTTGGGCTTTTTTTCCGATAGCAACGATGCCTTTGGCAGTGGCGATTGGTTTGATCAGGAAGTTTTGTGCGATCAATCGCCACCCTGTGTGTGCCCGCAAGAGTTCAGCCCAGAAAAACCAGGTGGCGTCGTTGTTGCGTCCAAGTCTTCTGAACAGATATTGGGCGGTTAGGCTGGTAACAGGGGCGTTCACGATCACTGCATCATAGGGACGGTAATCAGGCAGTCGCCAGTTTAAGTGTGTCTGATAACGCCCGATTCCAAACGAGAACCCTGGCAGGACAGATTCCCAGGGCTCAAGCATAGCCATTTCCCAGGGGGCTTCTGCTGGTGCCTTTTCGAAGTAGACCACTTTAACTTCGCATGCTGACCTGGCGGCAAGGGCCTTAAAAAAATCTCTTTGGTAAGGCGATGGTGTAACACTGAAAATCAGAATGCTCAGCTTTGATTGCTTTAGCGCTTTTTTGTCTGTTTGAGACACCATTTTCAGGTTCTAAGTTGAGGCTTGATCTGATTCAAAACCCGCCTGGTGCTGTCCGCCGAGCTCGCGTTTCCCCGTTAGCGATGCGGGGTTGCCCGTATAGATTGCTGATGGTTCGCTCTCTCCTGAGAATACAGCTCCGGCTGCGATAACTGAGTGCGTGCCTATTTTTGCGCCAGGAAGAATGATGGATTTAGCACCGATCCATGCGCCGTCTTGTATGCAGATATCTGAAACGATCAGGTCGAAAGCTTCAGCTTTCCAGTCGTGGTTCCCGCAACAAAGATAGGCGCCTTGCGAGACACAAACGTTGCTGCCTATATCGATCGTCGTTAGTGAGTCTATCCAGACCTCCTCGCCTATCCAACTATTGTCGCCGATGCGCAAATGCCAGGGGTACTTGATATTGATGCGTGGTTTGATTTCAACATTCGAACCCACTTTTGCGCCAAATGCTCTCAGAATCGCAGCTTTTAAACTCGATAGATGAATGAAGGGATTCATAAAGACGAAGACATTCACGACGTACCACAACACACGAATTAGCGGGTCTTTTCCCGGGTGGTAGTCGCTGTTGTCGTACTTCGAGAGGTCAACTTTTTTCAGGGAAGGGCTCCGGCCTGGCGATTCACGTTAAGTATAGCGAATCTGGATGCGCGCTGGTTCCAAATGTGCCAACATCTTTGTCTTGAAGCGGGTCTTTGCCCAGTGAAAAGCCCGTTGAGCAGTCAAGTGATTGGCCCATTGATCAGCCCAGTGAGAAATAGTCATCCGAATCCTTCACGTATGTCCGTACATTGACGACCGCGCGGGTGGTCCGCCTGTCCTGATAAAAGCTTACGTGAAACACATGACCGAACTGGGTCACTCGGTGTCCGTTTTGTCGACAAACTGGTATTCACAGTCTGAGGCTAAGCAGCTTGAGCAAGAGAGCGATTTTGATTGCACAATAATTCAGGTATGGCCTCTGACGGGCGTCGTTCCGACCAACGCATCGCTGCGCAGCATTGACACCGCAGTCAGGTGCGCTGATATTGTTCATGTGCACTGCTTATGGCATCCATTGAACTGGTTAGCGATTCGGGTGGCATTGAAACGTCGCATACCTTATTTAGTTTCGCCCCACGGTATGCTGAATTCCCCATGACTCAGAAAGCGATAAAAAAGTGGCTTTTTCTAGCGTTGGTTGAAAAGCGTCACCTGACAAAAGCTGCCTGTGTTATTGCGACCTCTGAGCATGAAAAACATTCGATCTCCCAGAAAATCCATAATCGTATTGAAGTGAACGCATTGGGGGTTTCGTCTCCCCCCTCAACGCACGAGCTGCAGAGGCAGAAGCTAATTTTTCTTAGCAGGCATTCCGGCCTGGTTGATAAGGCAGTGATCGTGTTCTTTGGGCGAGTCCATCCTAAAAAAGGTGTTGGGCGAGTGATTGAGATGTTTGCCCAACTGAAAAATAAGCATAGTGATTTGCGACTGCTTGTGATTGGTGAGTCTGACCCTATCTATCTTCGAGCTCTTCAGACGAAACTGAAGGAAGAGGACGTTGTGGATCAAGTCGTCTTTGCAGGGTATCTCGACGATGAGCAAAAGTGGGGTGCACTATCCGTCGGCAAGGTGTTTGTGCTGCCGTCCCACCAGGAGAATTTTGGACTGGCCGTTGTCGAAGCGATGAGCCTCGGGTTACCGGTGGTGATATCAAAGGGCGTAGACCTCTGGCCTGAAATCGAGAAGGCCAACGCTGGTATCGCGCTGGATCTTGAGCACGGAGATAAGTGGGTCGACGTTTTAGATAACCTGCTTGATGATCCATCTGAGCGAGAAGTACTTGCTGAAAATGCCAGGGACCTCGCTAGAACCGCCTACTCCTGGCCGTCCTCAACGGAGCGACTTCTCGGTATTTATAACGCCTGTCGTGAGGAACCCGGGATTTCTGCCGGAGTGCATCGATGAACGTGATCGCCCGCACCCCAGCAAGGGTAACGGATGTGTCCAGGCCTAGTGCTGCGGGTACGATGATCATCTGGGTTGGGGTATTGCTCGCATGGAGTTTCAGCCCTAACGGGATAGGTGCCGCCGGTGTTGCACAGATTGCAGCCCAGATTGTCATGTCAGCTTTGGTGCTGTCTTTCATACTTGAGTTTTTACGAAGCCCAAAAAACCTGTTGCGGTTAGATGTGCTGATGCTGTTGGCGTTGTTTGGTCTAACGCTACTCGAGTTCTTTTTCGATCAGCGCAGAATCAACCAGATGCTGACAAAGGATGCCATGATCGCCTCTGTCAACGCAGTTCTCTTAGGCATCATTTCGCTGTCCATTGGACGTCATGTGCCGTTTCCGAGCCAACCACCGCGTCAATTGGAGCTTAAGCCCAGAACCGTCTTTAGGATCCTGGTGGTTTGTTTTTTTCTGGGTATCTCTTACATGTTGCTGTCAGTTAACCTAAACCCCATCAGGCTCGTATCCGAAATGACCGGGGCCAGGTTTACCCAGTCCTGGACCAGGGCACGCCTGGGTGGGTTTGGTGACTTGCTGCACGAAGTTCAGCTGCTGCTTTATCTGGTGCCTGCAATTGCCGGAATCATCCAGGCGAGACATCAAAGATATAAAGCGTCGCACCGGCGGATAGCGTTGTTGTTTCTTGGTTTCGTTTTGTTTTATGGGCTGACCAGTGGAACTCGTAACGTCTTTTTCGTTTTTGTGATTACCTACGTGGTTGCGTATTTCCTGGGGAGTCCAAAGATCAGCAGAGCTAGATTTGCTCGAATGGGATTGATCGCTGCGTTGGTCCTTATGCTGACATCCCAATTGGTCCTGGAATTCAGAAACGTCGGTTTTCAGCGTTACTTCAGCTCGATTTTATCTGGCGAGGAAGCCCGGCAAACCAACCTTAGTGAAGTCTTTTTTATTGATTATAATTTGCTAACGCTAGGCAGGGTAGTCGAGTATTTCTCTCGAACCGAAGCTTATCTTGGCTGGGAGGTACCAATTTGGGCCATCTCGAAACCGATACCCCGGGTGCTTTGGCGAGGCAAGCCCGAAGGGCTTTCTGTAGCCATAGAAGATGTCAGATCGGAGCGAGGTGCGAAAGCCGCGACCTGGGCTGCAACCTACCTTGGAGAAGCTTATATGGCAGCCGGAAATTTCGGTATCGTTGTCGCCAGTTTGTTCTTTGGTATTTGGTCAGCATGGTGGAACACTCGATTAAGATCGGACAATGACGAATTTGTGGTTCTTTTGTACGCCGCAGGCGTGTTTGCTGCGCTGATATCCATGCGGTCGTTGTTCTGGTTTACCACCGCATTGCTGCCATTGATTGCGCTCTATGTGATGTTCGCAGTGTCGACAAGAAGACGGAAGGTTTCACGATCTGAGCTGTTGCCTTCCAGGCATCTGGTTGAAGCCCGGTGAGCTTGGAACTGTTAATCAGCACTAAATGGTTTACCGATAAGCAGAGATGAAACTGATCTTCGTTAACCGCTACTTCTACCCCGATGTTTCGGCAACCAGCCAGATTCTGACAGATGCCGCACAGTACTTGTCTGTTGACCACGAAGTACACGTTGTCACTTCACGGCTGCAGTATGAAGGTGGCGCACCCTATCGGAATCACGAGGTTCGCCAGGGTGTCGTCGTTCACCGGCTTTGGTCCACCAGCTTCGGTCGCAATAACCTGCCAGGCCGGGCGATAGATTATCTATCCTTTTATCTGTCGGTCGTTTTTAAATTGGTTTTACTGGCTAAAGCTGATGATGTGCTGATTGCCAAGACCGACCCACCCATGTTGTCGGTACCCGTTTCCTGGGTGGCGCGGCTGAAACAGGCGAGACTGATTAACTGGCACCAGGATCTCTTTCCGGAAGTTGCGCAAGCACTCGGTGTGCAAGCCGCCAATTGGTTCTCCCGTCCGCTCCTGGCGCTCCGCAATTCGTCCTTGCGTCGGGCAAAAATGAATATTGCGATTGGCGAGCGGATGCGGAACAGGATCGAGGCGCAGGGTATCGAATCGGACCGAGTGGTTGTTGTGCCTAACTGGTCGGATGGTGAGTTGATAACGCCGTTGGGTAAACGTTCCGCACTCCGAAGCGAATGGTCGTTAGATGAAGTTTTTGTCGTCGGATATTCCGGTAACTTTGGCAGGGCGCATGACTTTGACACCCTCGCGGATTGCATCGAAGGTCTTCAGGACAACAAGGACATTGTTTTTCTGTTTATTGGCAGTGGCTTTTACTTCGACGAGCTCAAAGCGCGTCGGTATTCCAACTGTATTTTCAAACCGTATCAGCCGAGGGATCGGTTATCGGCAACCCTGCCGTTACCTGATATTCACCTCATCAGTCTGCATCCGAACCTTGAAGGCCTGATTGTGCCCAGCAAGATATACGGCATTCTGGCAGCCGGCAGGGGGGTGATTAACATCGGTGATCCCGCCGGTGAGATTGGTGAGATGGCAAGCAGCCATGGCATCGGCGTTAGTGTCAGCCCCGGCAATGTTAATGGTCTGAGGCAGGCGATTCTGGAACTGAAATTCTCACCCGAACGTCGCGCCCGTATGGGACTGGCGGCGAGGGCACTCTACGATCAACGTTATAATAAACAGCGTTCGCTGCAACTGTTGGAGGCAGCCTTATGTGGTTCGAACTGATTGCCGCCATGATGGTCGCAGGTGTCGTGACCTGTCTCTCGATTCTTCTGCTGATTCGATTCGCTGGATTCATCGGGCTGGTCGATGACCCGCAGGGACGCAAGCAGCATGAAAAGCCGACGCCCGCTGTTGGCGGAATTGGCATTGTGCTGGGGCTTATGTCCCTTTACTTCACCTTGCCTGAACTGTTCATTCAACAGTGGGTCGTGTTTGCCTCCGTGGTGGTGTTGATGGTGGTTGGCATCATTGATGATCTCAGCCATATCCACAGCGCCGTGCGCATCCTGATTCAGATCGGCGTGGGCTGCGCGATTCATTTTGCGGGGAATCTGCCGTTTTTGTCCGTGGGTGATATCTGGTTTATGGGCGACCTGGGTCTGGGGCCGTATGCGCTGACGTTTACCTGTATTGCTGTGGTCGGCGGCGTTAATGCGATCAATATGATGGACGGTCTGGATGGCCTGTGTGGACTGGTGATGACAGCAGCGCTGAGTTGGCTCAGTGTTATGGCCTATATTGCTGGTAACACGACCGTGTTTTCGCTGGCGTTAGTGTTGCTCGCCACGATCGCGGGTTTTCTTTTGTTCAACTACCGCTTCCCATGGAATCCCCGGGCCCGTATCTTTCTTGGCGATAGTGGTGCCTATGTCTTTGGCTTCATGATTGCCGCGCTGTTTTTGATGGCGAGTCAGGGCAGCTACAAGGGTGAGGTGCAGGTACTAACGCCAGTGACAGCACTCTGGCTACTGTTTATTCCTCTCATCGATATCGCCGGTGTTATCTGGCGTCGAAGCCGCGTCAGTCGATGGCCGGTTGATGATGATAGGGAGCATCTGCACTACATGCTGGTTGACCGGGGCTATTCGACCCCGCAGGTGGTCAATGGCCTGTTTCTGATCTGTCTGTCGCTTGCCGCTGTCGGTGCTGCACTTTTCTATCTCGGGATCAGCGAAAGCTGGAGCTTTGTTGCGTTCATGATCTGTTGCACGGTTTATTTTGTCGTCACGAACCGGATGTCACGCGGTCGTTGAAGCATCCTTCGGAGGCGACTTTAACAGCAGCAACCCAGCAGGCAGCCAGATCAACAGCCAGAGATGGTTCACCTTGGTCAACAGTTCATCACCATCCAGGAAAGTTGCGGTAACGCCGTAGGTCAGCAGCATCCCCGCCAGCGTTCTGATCTCTCGCGATTCGAGCCTGGCGATTCGTTGGAAACACGCGGCGAGTAAACCGAAATAAAGCCCGAGGCCCGTAAGGCCGCCATAGTAGAAGGTTGATACAAAAAGGCTGTGAGGATGTTTGATCATAAGTTCAGGCAGTTTGAACGAGCTGTCCGTGGTCATGCCAACGCCAATCAGTACGTTTTCAGCGAAGGTCCGGCGGATAAACTCTGACCAGATTTCAGGCCGGAAACTCAGTGCCCGCTGCCATAGCACGTCCCATCCGAGCGCTGCGATAACCACAGTGGCGAGCAGCGCTAAGAGGCCTGCGGCGATAGCCAGGGGCTTAACCCGTCGGCCCGGATAGTGAAGATAGACGCCCACCATCAGCCCCGCACCCAAAGCGAGCCAGACCCCCCTTGACCAGGTCAGGACAATGGCGCCAATCAGCAACAACGCGATCTCTGCGAAAACGATTTTGGCGATAGTGCGTTCGCGTGTCATCACCATGTAGGCACACAACATGACAGCAAAGCCATAGCTCAGGGCGCTGATGACCGGATTGTTGAGTCGACCCAGGGCAAAAAGTCTGGGTTCTGGTAAGGGTTGGTAGTCTGGATTGGTGTAATGTAGATACAGGGTAAAACCGCAGCTGATGACAGCTGCCAGAATCGTCAGTAGCAGTAACCAATAGAGCGCGTATCGAAAGCGCGTCAGGGTCACAGGTATCGCGATGCAGAAAGTCAGGATCAGCACGCCATAGCCTAGGTGTTTGGCGATTGATTCCTCTGTGCCGCTCCAGGCCACTGAAACCGCGAGATAGGTGAGCAGAGAAATTGCCAATAGGGTGATTCTTCGATCGAGTAACAGATACTGGATCGGGTTCAGCGCCAGCAGCAACAGCACAGCGATCGCAAGCAGGTACGTTGGAAAGCTGTTCGCACTGCCACTGTCCACCAGAAAGTAGAGTGTGGTTGTCAGCAGCAGGCAGCCGGCGATGACGTAATACAGTGCATTGGTGATGCGAATTTGGATGCGGATTCTCTTGAGCTTGTTTGACGGCTTATTGTAGCCGAAGCGGTCGCTACGCAAATCCGCTAAAATTTGTTTTTGTCTAATCTCAGACAGACAGCAGATTCACGGGGGTGGATAGATCAATAATTTAACGCCAGTTGTGCGGGTAAGTCCGGGGCGGATCCTTCGTGGATGATCTTCTGGTGCTGTGCGCTGGTTTGTTGGTGTTGAGTTATTCGTTAACACATCTTTTTCGCAACCTTGCGCTGGCGTTGCAGATCGTCGACCGACCCAATCATCGCAGCGCCCATGCCAAAGATACGCCAACAGGTGCGGGCCTTGTTTTTATTGCGCTATTTTCTGCCGGTCTCTTTCTACTGGCGATGGGTGGCCTGGCGACGGAGGTTTCTTCCCGGTTTCTGCAATTGCTGCCTGCATTTTTACTGGTTGCTGCAATTAGTGCGGTCGATGACTTCAAACCTTTGCCCTGGTGGCCCAGGTTACTTTGTCACCTGGCGGCTGCGCTCTGGGTTGTTGCTCTGGTCGGGTTTCCATTGCTACAGGTGGCAGATGAAATGTTCGACGCCGGTCCGTTCGGTCTGGTGCTTGGGGGGATGCTGCTCGTGTTTTTGCCAAATGCTTACAATTTTATGGATGGTATCGACGGTATCGCGGCGGGCGAGGCGGTTTTGATTCTGGTGTTTGCGCTGCTTCTCTCGGGTCTCCTGGGCAGCGGCTTTCAACTAGGCAGCGGCTTTCTAACAAGCAGCGGCGCTGAAGTCGGGGCGATTTTGATGGCCGTGCTGGTCGGTTTTCTGGTGATTAACTGGCCGAACGCGCGGGTGTTTATGGGCGACGTGGGCAGCAGCTTCCTGGGCTTGTTTTTTGGTGCTGCAGTGCTGTCTGAGTTGCTGGTACCGGTCTGGACCTGGCTGATTTTGCTGGGATGGTTTCTGGTGGATACCACTGTCACGCTGTTAAGACGGCTACTCCGGGGAGATCGACTGTACGAACCGCATTCCATGCACGCCTATCAACACCTTAATCGAGCGGTTGGCACGCCAAAGACTTTAATGATCATCGCGGCGGTTAACACCTTCTGGCTGCTGCCGTTTGCGGCAGGTTCCATGCTCTATTCGGGCTATGGCGCGATTCTGGTAGTATTGGCGTTACTGCCCCTCGCGATTTATCTGGCGTACCTGGGGGCAGGCACTCCCCCAAAACTGACCACAGACTAGCTCATGGAAGACACCGCAACCGTCAAAGTATCCGATCGATCCAAACGCTGGTTGATGATGCTGGCGGATGCAATTGCGCTGCCAGTGGCGCTCTGGGCGGCTGTAGCGCTGCGTTATGGTGACATCTATAAAGACATGACCGCGTTCTGGTGGCAGTTTCCGTTGGTTGCGATATTGGGCGTCGCGGCCTTTCGCAGGTTTAACCTTTACCGGGCGATTGTTCGTTATATCGGGCCCAGTTCGATGCTACCGGTGATTCATGGTGTAACCATCGCGGCATTGGGTGCCTCCTTGTCTGCTTATATTACCGGCGCTGCCACCTTTCCGCGTTCTGTCCCTATCATCTTCTGGTTTGTGGCCATTTTGTTCATCGGGGGTGGGCGTGTTGTTGTGCGCGCCTACTTCTACGGACTGTTTAAAAATTATCTGGTGCGAGAAAATGTCGCCATCTATGGCGCGGGTGACTCTGCCGCTCAGCTGGCGATTGCCTTGCTCAACGGCAACGAATACATGCCGGTGGCGCTTATCGCTGATACCCACGGTATGAAGAAGAACACCATTCACGGTATTCGTGTGATCGATGTCGCCAATCTTGATGAGTTGATTGAGAGCTATGCTGTCAAGCGGGTGTTGATCGCAACCCCGAATCAGGAGCCGGCAGAGCGGCGCAAACTGTTGAATCGGCTGGCAGAGCTGCCGGTGCTGATCAACACGATTCCTGATATCAACGCACTCGTGTCAGACAGCAACGCGGTACCGGACATCCGGGAGATCGACATTTCCGATCTGCTCGGACGGGATCGCGTACCACCAGACGAAACGCTGATGAGCGCGGCGCTATCCGGCAGAAAGATTCTGGTTACCGGCGCTGCAGGCACGATTGGTTCTGAAATTTGCCGAAAGATTCTGGCAAGAAAACCCGCATGCCTGGTGCTCTATGACAACTCCGAGTTTGGTCTGTATCAACTGCAGGAAGAACTCAGACCGTTGCTTTCCGATGATACCGAACTGGTTGTGATGCTTGGGTCGATCCTGAATCCCGGGCATCTCAAGCGCGTGCTGGAAAGCTTTGCCGTGGAGACGGTCTATCACGCAGCAGCCTACAAGCATGTACCTCTGGTGGAGCAGAACATTATTGAGGGCGTGCGTAACAATGTGGTTGGTACCTGGATGGTTGCCAACGCCATTGCAGAAACCCAGGTCAACGAATTGGTGATGGTCAGTAGTGATAAGGCCGTGAGGCCCACCAATGTTATGGGCGCCAGCAAACGCATGGCCGAGTTGATTGTTCAGGGCTTTGCCGAGCAGTCTCGCGCTGACAGCAGCAATAAGACGTTCTGTATGGTTCGGTTCGGCAACGTCCTTAAGTCGTCCGGCTCAGTGGTGCCAAGATTCGAGCACCAGATCAGATCAGGCGGTCCCGTGACGGTGACACACCCGGAAACATCCCGATATTTTATGACCTGCGGCGAAGCGTCGGAGCTTGTTATTCAGGCAGGAGAGATGGCCGGGGGTGGCGAGATATTTGTCCTGGATATGGGTGAACCTGTTTTTATCAAAGACCTTGCCGCCAAGATGATTCACCTGCATGGCAAGCTTGCCGGCCCGGTTGAAAAGCCCACGGACGAGCACGAGGTGATCGATATCAGTTATATCGGGCTGCGGCCTGGCGAAAAGCTGACCGAAGAACTGATTATCGGCGAGGATGTTGCCGGTACCCACCATCCCAAGATCATGCAGGCCCGGGAAGCCGGCATCAGTTGGGAGACGCTGTCGGATATGGCCGCACGCTTAGCCCTGGCCTGCCAGGAAGCGGATTATGAGGTGGTGCGGGCGTTACTTGAGCAGCATGTCTCCGGCTACAAGCTGGTTGATGCCACCGTAGATCCTGGCTACGCCATCACGAGAAAACGCGATAACCAGAGCAATGTGACAAGGTTAGATAATCGTCCTGCCTGATACGGCTAAACCCGATACAACCGAGCCGAATCAACCGATCTGAGGTAAGATAGCCGGCTTCGAAGTAGAGGTAAAACATGAAGGTAATCCCCGTAATTCTTTGTGGTGGCGCAGGTACCCGGCTCTGGCCCCTGTCGAGAGAGATGTACCCGAAACAATTGCTTTCTCTGGTGAATGATTACTCGCTGTTGCAGAACACCATCACCCGCTGTTCCGGGCACCCGGACATCACCCCGCCGATGCTGGTGTGTAATGAAGCCCATCGTTTTCTGGTGGCGGAACAGCTGCGCGAGATTGGTATCGAAACGGGCAATATCATTCTTGAACCTGAAGGCCGGAATACCGCGCCAGCGGTTGCACTGGCTGCCCATCAGGCGGTTCGCGAGGGTGAAGACGCCGTGCTGGTTGTACTGCCATCGGATCATGTCATTCGCAAAGAAGCCGTATTTCAGCAGGTGCTTACCCAGGCGATAGAACTTGCGCGCGATGACAAGCTGGTGACTTTCGGGGTTGTCCCGGATCGGCCTGAAACCGGCTATGGCTACATCCGACGGGGCGCCTCTTTTGGTGAGGCGTATGAAGTTGACCGCTTCGTTGAAAAACCGGATATGGATACTGCGAAAGCGTTTTTTCAGTCCGGCCAGTATTACTGGAACAGTGGCATGTTTGTGTTTAAGGCCAGTGTTTATCTGGATGAGTTGGCTCGGCAAAAACCGGACATTGCCGCGGCCATGGTGGCATCAACCTCAGATTTTTCGGCGGATCTTGATTTCACAAGGGTCAACGTTGAAGCATTTTGTAGCAGTCCCTCGGATTCTATTGACTATGCCGTGATGGAACAGACGAAGAACGCCGTCGTTGTGCCGCTGGATGCCGATTGGAGTGATATTGGTTCCTGGGATGCCCTGTGGAAGATCTCCGAGAAAGACGAGCACAACAATATGCTGATCGGGGATGTCGTTGTGAACGGGGTTGAAAACAGCTATGTCTGGTCGGAAAGTCGACTGGTGTCCGTGGTGGGTTTGAGCGACGTTGTTGTGGTTGAAACAGCGGACGCGGTGATGGTCGCTTCCCAGGCGCAGGCTCAGGAGGTCAAAGCGATCGTTAATCATCTGAAGGATGACGGGCGCGAAGAACGGTCCCTGCATCGTAAAGTCTATCGTCCCTGGGGATTCTACGAAGGCGTGGATGCGGGGCCCGCATTTCAGGTCAAACGAATCAGCGTCAATTCGGGCGCGAGCCTGTCGCTTCAGCTACACCATCACCGGGCAGAACACTGGGTTGTGGTGTCGGGGGTTGCGACAGTCACCATTGGTGAACAAGTCATGGACCTCAATAAAAATGAGTCATGCTACATTCCGGCGGAAACCCAGCATCGACTCCAGAATTTGACGGACGAGCCGCTCGAAATCATTGAAGTCCAGTCTGGCAGCTATCTGGGCGAGGACGATATCGTTCGCTTTGAGGATAACTACGGCCGCTAAACACGGGGTTTCTTAATCTTCACCATATAATCCTTTGCTAAAAAATTAACCTGCTAATTACGGAATTTTTACATGGTCATTAAATGTCTTTTTCCTGCTGCCGGCTACGGCACGCGTTTTCTCCCTGCAACTAAAGCTATGCCTAAAGAAATGTTGCCCATCGTCAGTAAGCCGCTGATTCAGTATGGCGTTGAAGAAGCGATTGAGGCGGGGATGACTGATATTGGGGTAATTTCCGGGCGGGGTAAGCGCGCCATTGAGGATCATTTTGATATCTCTTACGAACTGGAGCACCAGATTGCGGGCACGTCCAAAGAAACCTTGCTGGATGATGTCCGTGAGGTGATCGAGAAATGTACTTTTTCCTACACCCGACAAATTGAGATGAAAGGGCTCGGTCACGCAATCTTGACCGGTGAGCGGCTCGTTGGACCTAACCCGTTCGGCGTTGTGCTGGCGGATGACTTTTGCACCCATGACGTCGGCGTACTGAAGCAGATGGTTGACCTCTTTAACGAATATCAATGCTCCATCGTTGCCATTGAAGAAGTACCCCAGGATCAGACCCATAAGTATGGTGTGATCGAAGGGGTCGAGATTCAGGACGGTCTGTTTAAGATTTCCGATATGGTTGAAAAGCCGGCGCCGGAGGATGCACCGTCTAACCTGGCCATTATTGGTCGATACATTCTGACGCCGGACATTTTTGACATCCTGCGTACCCAGGAGCCCGGCGCAAACGGTGAGATACAGATCACCGATGCTATCAATCGACAGGCGCAAAGCCGAATGGTCCTGGGGTATAAGTTCAAAGGGCGGCGCTTCGATTGTGGCAGCCTGGATGGATTCGTTGAAGCCACCAACTATGTTTATGGGCAGATGAAGGCATGAAAATTTCCATTGTTGGTACTGGGTACGTTGGGCTTGTTACAGGCACTTGTTTCGCGGAGATGGGGAACCAAGTTGTCTGCGTAGATATCGACGAGAGCAAGCTTGACGGTTTGCGCGCTGGTATCGTGCCGATTCACGAGCCCGGTTTAAAAGGTCTGGTGGTTTCTAATACGGCAGCTGGTCGACTCTCTTTTTCGTCGGATCTGCAAAGTGCGATCCTGGATGCAGAAGTTGTCTTCATTGCCGTCGGTACGCCTCCCAACGAAGATGGCAGTGCAGATTTAAGTCATGTCCTTGCCGTTGCGACAGGAATTGGTCAGACCCTGGAACACCCAATCGTGGTTGTCGACAAATCCACGGTGCCCGTCGGCACAGCAGACAAGGTCCGCGAGACGATTCAGGCTGCGATATCAGCACGGGATGTGACCATCGATTTTGATGTAGTCAGCAATCCTGAATTCCTGCGAGAAGGCAGCGCGGTAAAAGATTTCATGTACCCAGACCGGATTGTCGTGGGTACGGATAACCAGAAGAGCGAACGCACAATGGAAGAGCTTTACGGGGCATTTTCCAAAAAACAGGATTGTATTCAGTTCGTTGGTATCCGGGATGCTGAGATGATCAAGTATGCGGCCAACGCCATGCTGGCAACGAAGATATCGTTTATGAACGAAGTCGCACTGATGTGCGATTCTCTGGGTGTTGATGTCGAAAACGTTCGTCGGGGTATTGGTTCTGACCCCAGAATCGGCCCGTCGTTTATTTACCCGGGCTGTGGCTATGGTGGCTCATGTTTCCCCAAAGATGTGCGTGCCATGGTTGATATGGCGGCATCCGCCGGTCTGCAGGACACCATCTTTGATGCCGTGGAGCGCCGCAACGAAAAGCAGCAGCGGGTCCTTGTGGACAAGATTATTGGTGTGTTTGGCAATGACCTTGCCGGCAAATCTTTTGCGTTGTGGGGGTTGGCGTTCAAGCCAGACACCGACGATATTCGCAATGCACCTGCCCTGGTAATCGCCGAAGCGCTGGCCGGCATGGGGGCAACCATTCGGGCTTTTGATCCGGAGGCAATGCCCGCAACCAGAGCGGCGCTCAATGCGCCAGGCGTCAGCTTTGTTGACGACCCGTATGAGGCAACAGAAGGTGCTGATGCGCTAATCGTCGTTACCGAATGGCGGCAGTTCAAACAACCCGATTTCAGACGGCTGAGTCGTCAGCTCTCGTCAGCCACGGTTTTTGATGGACGCAATATTTATAATCCGGCGCGCTGTGCGGATTATGGGCTGACGTACATTGGTATTGGACGTTCGGCGACCGCATCCGCCGGTTCCTGACATGTCGATTCTGGTTTTTGGCGCAAATGGGCAGGTTGGCTGGTCTCTGCAACGCCTAAAATCTGAAGCCGCCAATGTGCACTTTATTGATCGCCAGGCCTGTGATCTGGCGGACGTTAGTGCAATAAAAAGATGCCTGGATGAGTTTCGTCCGGAACTTGTGATTAACGCCGCCGCCTACACGCAGGTTGACCAGGCGGAGACTGAATCTGCCCTGGCGCATCGGATTAATGGCGACGCAGTTGCCGCCATGGCGTCGTATGTGGCGGGTTGTCAATCTCGGTTGATCCACCTGTCAACGGACTTCGTGTTTGATGGGCGCAAGCAAGCACCTTACCTGCCTGAGGATCTTGTAGGACCCCAGGGTGCTTATGGTGAAAGCAAGCTTGCGGGGGAAGTTGCTGCCCTGGAGCTGGCACCCGCAGCGACAATGATTATTCGAACCGCCTGGGTCTATAGTGAGCATGGCAACAATTTTGTGAAAACAATGTTGCGGTTGATGGCTGAGCGAGACTCGCTCGGCGTTGTGAATGACCAGATGGGTTCACCAACCTACGCCAGCAACCTGGCCGATGTGATCTGGCAGATAGACCGCGAAGACCTTTTCACTCCGGGTATCTACCACTGGACTGACGCCGGCGGTATTACCTGGTATGACTTTGCCATGGCGATTCATGAGATTGGCCTGGACCTTGGTCTGCTGAAGAACTCGATCGAGATTAACGCAATCACAACCGCTGACTACCCGACACCGGCAGCGCGGCCGGCCTACAGTGTACTGGACAATGAAAAGCTGTCAGCCCTTACAGCTCGAGTACCCATGCCCTGGAAAGAAAGCCTCCATAATATGTTGAAACGTTACGCGCAAAGCGCTTGAGAGGGCGCGTGACAGGGCATCTGTCGCAGTTTGCGGATTGCGCGTGTCGCAATATGCATATTTCAATACAATGCTTGACTCTTTGCCGTTCAGCCGCATAATTCTGCAAATCACGACAGCCGGTTCTTTTGTCGGTTCTTTTGTCAGAGCGTTTACAGATGGTTCCACTTCCCAATATCGCCTACAGCAATCTCACCGAGAATGGTGAAGCCAGGTTGTGGGACAGCCATCAACTACTGGCGCAGATTCAGGATTCGGTCAGTGATATGTCGCTTCGAACGCTCGAGCGGACCATCAATGATCAAGCGCTGGTGCCGGCGCCGCTCAAAGTAGCCGATGTCAGAGACAACCACGGCGCAGCGCCAAATCGGCTGGTGCTTGAAGATCTGCAAGCGACGGCTAAACGCCAGAGGCGACCGTCCCTGGTGCTGCAATTGCACCGGAATGCCAGGGGTTATGTGCTCATGGCCAATGATGGCCGGCAGGCGAGGAAATGGCTGTCGTTTGAGACCCGCCCGGGCGAAAGCGAGCTGACACTTTTTTTGAGGCTGCTTGGCCGCGCCTACAACAAACCCTTGCTTGTCTGGCCCCATGGTGAAGCCTTGCCCCTGGCGCGTGAGCTCGTAGATACATTCAAATCCAACACGCTGAAGCTGGAGGAGGGTGCCATTGTGCAACTGGCAACAACCGCCTATCGATCAAGCGTGTCTTTAAAGCCTGATCAACATAACAAGCAAAAATCAACAGAGACAATTATGGACATGACACACCTCGATCGGCTCGAGGCCGAAAGCATGCACATCATTCGTGAAGTGATGGCGGAGTCTGAAAACCCCGTGATGCTGTATTCCATCGGCAAAGATTCTGCGGTCATGCTAAGACTCGCGCAGAAGGCGTTTTATCCGAGCAAACCACCGTTTCCGCTGCTGCATGTAGATACCCGCTGGAAATTTCAGGCGATGTATGAGTTCAGGCAGCGCATTGCAGAAGAAACGGGCATGGAACTGCTGGTGCACATCAACCCGGAAGGGGTTGAGAAAAACATCAATCCCTTTGATCACGGCAGCGCCCTGCATACCGACATCATGAAGACGCAAAGCCTGAAAATGGCGCTGGATAAGTACCAGTTTGACGTGGCTTTTGGTGGTGCAAGGCGCGATGAAGAAAAGAGCCGTGCCAAAGAGCGGGTGTTCTCATTCCGCACGGATGCCCATCGATGGGATCCGAAGAATCAGCGCCCAGAACTTTGGAGCCTTTACAACGGCCGTAAAAACAAGGGTGAGAGTATTCGCGTATTCCCATTGTCGAACTGGACGGAACTCGATATCTGGCAATACATCTACCGGGAAGACATCCCAATTGTGCCGCTTTACTACGCGGCCGAGCGACCGGTGATTGAGCGTGATGGGATGTTAATGATGGTTGATGATGACCGACTTCAACTGTTCCCTGGCGAAAAGATTGAAACCAAACGCGTTCGGTTTCGTACGCTTGGCTGTTATCCGCTGACCGGTGCCATCGAATCCGACGCGGATGACCTGCCAAAAATCCTGCTCGAACTCCTCGAAGCAAGAACCAGCGAACGACAGGGTAGGGCGATTGACAAGGACTCCTCCGGCTCCATGGAGAAAAAGAAACAAGAAGGCTATTTCTAGATGGCGCCTTCATCTCGACCGAGCGCCGCCCCTTCTATCTCGTCTCGACCGAGCGAAGCACCCTCTACCTCGTCTCGACCGAGCGAAGCAAAGTGGAGAGACCTCAGCCCTCGGCCCAGGTCCCTCGACTCCGCTCGGGACGAGGTTGCCTCCTCGTCTCGACCGAGCGCCGCCCCCTATACCTCGTCTCGACCGAGCGCCGCCCCCTATACCTCGTCTCGACCGAGCGAAGCGAGCGGAGAGACCTCACCCTCGTCTCAGGCCCCTCGACTGCGCTCGGGACGAGGTGCTCTAAACCCAGGACGACGCCATCTAAACTCAGAACGTCGAACCCACCTCATCTCGACCGAAGCGGAGAGATATCAAATCCCCGCAAGCAACCCGACAACCTAAGCCAGCCAAAACTAGAGATAAAAACAATGGAAGCAGAACTCCCTCAATACCGAGAATCCCACTTAAGAAGCCTGCTAAAGGCATTGTCCTGGCGTATCGTCGCAACCACCACAACCGGCATCATCGCTTACTTCATTACCGGTGATGTCATGGCCGCCATCACCATCGGTAGTATCGAATTTGTCGCCAAATTCTTCATCTACTACGGTCATGAAAGAATATGGCAACTGATTCCCAGAGGCACGATCCGCCACATCTCAAACATCGAGGAAGCCCCGTGACAACCCCCTCATCTCGACCGAGCGCAGCGAGCGGAGAGACCTCCCCCTCGGTCCAGGTCCCTCGACTACGCTCGGGACGAGGAATCCCCCTCATCTCGACCGAGCGCAGCGAGCGGAGAGACCCCACCCTCGGTCCAGGTCCCTCGACTACGCTCGGGACGAGGAATCCCCCCCTCATCTCGACCGAGCGCAGCGAGCGGAGAGACCTCCCCCTCGGTCCAGGTCCCTCGACTACGCTCGGGACGAGGAATCCCCCCTCATCTCGACCGAGCGCAGCGAGCGGAGAGACCCCACCCTCGGTCCAGGTCCCTCGACTACGCTCGGGACGAGGAATCCCCCCCTCATCTCGACCGAGCGCAGCGAGCGGAGAGACCTCCCCCTCGGTCCAGGTCCCTCGACTACGCTCGGGACGAGGAATTCCCCCTCGTCTCGACCGAGCGCAGCGAGCGGAGAGACCTCCCCCTCGGTCCAGGTCCCTCGACTACGCTCGGGACGAGGAATCCCCCCTCATCTCGACCGAGCGCAGCGAGCGGAGAGACCCCACCCATCGAACAAAGGTCCCTCGACTACGCTCGGGACAAGCCAAGAACTAACAAAGAGAACCTAAAATGAACGCCACAACCCAAATCAATGAATACCTGGAAGCCCAGTCAAAACTGGACCTCCTCAGGTTCATCACCTGCGGTTCCGTAGACGACGGTAAAAGCACGCTGATCGGCCGAATGCTCTACGAAGCTCAATTGATCTTCGAAGACCAGGTCGCGACCTTAAAGAACGATTCTCGCCACCAGGGTACGCAAGATGGTGACATCGACTTCGCGCTGCTGGTAGACGGCCTCGCCGCAGAAAGAGAGCAGGGCATCACCATTGATGTGGCCTACCGCTTTTTCTCAACCGATCACCGCAAGTTCATCGTCGCCGACACCCCAGGCCACGAGCAGTACACACGAAACATGGCCACGGGCGCCTCTACTGCCGATGTCGCCGTCATTCTGGTGGATGCCGTTAACGGTGTATTAACCCAGACCCGCCGCCATTCGTTCATCTGCTCACTCCTGGGCATAAAACACATCGCGCTCGCTGTTAACAAGATGGACCTCGTCGACTTCGATCAAGCGACTTATGACCGTATCGTGGCGGACTATCGAAAATTCGCAGAGCAACTTACATTTGAAAGTATTACCGCCATTCCACTTTCCGCGCTGGAAGGTGACAACGTTGTCGATCGCTCTGGTCGAACCCCGTGGTATGACGGTCCGACGCTGATAGGTTTTCTTGAAACTGTCGAAGCGCATCAGGACCTGGTCGAGCGGCCGTTTCGTTTCCCTGTTCAGTGGGTTAACCGACCGGATCGAACCTTTCGTGGATTTTCTGGCACCGTCGTATCCGGCGAGATCAGCAAAGGAGAAGACGTCCGGATTCTGCCCTCCGGCGAACTCGCCAAAGTCGAAGACATCGTGCTCTACGATAAGAATCTGGAGACAGCCACCACCGATCAGGCCGTCACCATTACCCTCGACAAAGAAGTTGATTGCTCGCGGGGCGACATCATCACAGCGGCCAATGCGCCAACGGAAGTCGCCGATCAATTCGAAGTGAATCTCGTCTGGATGGACCAGGATGTGGGCCATCACGGCCGCGCCTACTGGCTTAAAACGAGCACCACCAACGTCAATGCCACCATCAGCGATATAAAATTTAAGTACAACATCAACACGTTGGAACACCTGTCCTCAAAAGAAATGGCCTTAAATGATATCGGTGTGGCAACACTCACGCTGGACCGCGCGATTCCTTTCGAGCCCTATCTGGACAGTCGTGGGCTCGGCTCTTTTGTACTGATCGATCGATACACCAATCACACGGTCGCCGCCGGCATGATTAACTTTGCATTGCGCCGTGCCAGTAACATCCACGCGCAACGGCTTGAAGTAAACCGCGAGGCTCGCGAGGCACAAAATGGCCACAAAGCCAGAGTCCTCTGGTTTACTGGTTTATCAGGCTCTGGTAAATCGTCAATTGCCGATGCCCTGGAACAGGCACTCCACAAAAAAGGTGTGCGGACCTATATTCTGGATGGTGATAATGTTCGCCACGGCCTGAATCAGGATCTCGGGTTTTCTGAAGCAGATCGCATAGAAAACATCCGCCGCGTTTCCGAAGTTTCCAAGTTGATGCTGGATGCTGGCCTGGTTGTGCTCACCTCGTTTATTTCACCCTTCCGTGCGGAGCGCGACATGGCGCGAAGACTCTTTGAAGACGGCCAGTTCGTTGAAATCCACGTCGATACGCCAATCGAAGAAGCCGAGCGCCGTGATGTCAAAGGTCTCTACGCCAAAGCCAGGCGTGGTGAACTCCCCAACTTCACCGGTATCGATAGCCCCTATGAGGCGCCCGAAAACCCGGAAGTCACGCTGGATACTGCCGCCAACGACATCGACCAATGCGTCCTTCAGATACTCGACTACCTGGAGCAAACCTGACGCGGGCCAGAAGCAGGTCTCTCTTCTGCGCCCACCCCGAGCCTTCATCTCGACCAAGCGAAGCGCCGCGGAGAGACCTCTCACCCAGCCCCCGAACCCTCATCTCGACCAAGCGAAGCGCCGCGGAGAGATCTCACACCCAGCTCCCAAGCCCTCATCTCGACCAAGCGAAGCGCCGCGGAGAGATCTCACACCCACCCCGAGCCCTCATCTCGACCAAGCGAAGCGCCGCGGAGAGATCTCATCCCGAACCCCAGAGGTCCCTCGACTCCGCTCGGAACGAGGGAGCATTTATTCCCCAACCGAATAAACTCCTAACCAACTAGTCTAATACCCCCCAACAAATCCCCTGTAGAATGCGCGGTTTCCCGGCCCCCTCATCCCGAGCGCAGCCGAGGGATCTGGAGATCGCAAATGGCCACAGGCATCCTCGACAAAAGAGAACTGGAAGCAAAAGCCGATGCCGTCGTCGAACGACTGCACGGCTACCTTGATGCTGGCAAAAAAGTGTTCTCAACCTGCTCATTCCAATCCCAGTCCCTGCCGTTACTCCACATGATCAGCCGGGTCGACCGAAACATCCCGGTCTATTACACCAACACCGGCTTTCTGTTCCCCGAAACGATCCGTTTCGCAGAACAGCTCCGTGATGATCTGGGGCTGAATGTGATCGCCCTGCGCCCTGACCTCCCCAAGATCAAGCAGATGGACCGCGCCGGTCGTTTCCTTTACGCCTCCGACCCGGACCACTGCTGCTATCTGAACAAGGTCCAACCGCTCGAGCCCGTGATGATGTCCCACGACGTCTGGATTAACGGCGTGCGAGCCGATCAAAGCGCGGTACGTGCAGCCATGGCAGAAGAAGAGCCCGCCCAGCACGACTGCCTGCGTTACCACCCGATGCTCGATTGGGACACCAAGATGGTTTACTACTATCGTAAATATCACGATCTGCCAGAGCATCCCCTGGAAGCCAAGGGCTACATGAGCATCGGTTGTGAACCCTGTACATCAAAAGGGTTCGGCGAAGGGAACGAGCGCAACTCGCGCTGGTTTGGTATGAACAAAACCGAATGTGGGATCAATACCACGCTGGTTTCCGGGGGCAACTAAATGCGAATCATGATTACCGGCGGTGCCGGCTACATCGGTAATGAACTGGTCTATCGCCTGTCTGCAGAACCTGCAGTCAAAGATATCCTGGTTTACGACAACCTGTGCAAGGGAAACTACAACCTCTTCACGGGTTTGAGAAAAGTGCCCGGCAACAATGTTCGCTTCATCCAGGCGGATATCCTCGACACGCGAACGCTCAAACGTGAGATGGAAGGCATTGATGTCGTCATTCATCTCGCTGCAAAAGTTGAAACGCCCTATGCCGACCAGAACCCCCACGATTTTGAACAAACCAACCACTGGGGAACAGCAGAAGTGGTTTACGCGGCTGAAGAGGCTGGCGTTAAGCGCCTGCTTTACCTGAGCAGCCAGTCTGTATACGGTCAGGGCGATGTCACAGACACGGACCACGCGAGAGTCCCGGAGAGCTACTACGCCATTTCGAAAATGCGCGGCGAAGATCATGTACTACGCCTGATGGAAAAGATTCCCGTCCAGCTTGTTCGCTGCGCCAATGTTTATGGTTACTCCAAGAACCTGCGGGTAGAAACGCCGATCAATCAGCTGATTTTTGATGCACACTTCACCAATCGTGTTGCGATCCACGGCGACCCCGGGCATAGCCTGACACACATCAGCCTTTATCGTGTTGTTGAGGTCCTGGCCCGTATGGTGAACAGAGACATGGATTCTGATACGTATAATCTTTCACATCGGAAGATTTCTTCTTTCGAGTTTGTTGAGTCGCTGAGGGAGCTTTATCCGGAACTTGAAACGATATTTGTTGATCAGCATATTCCGCTTCATGATTTGACGGTTGCGTGTGATCCTAGACTTGAGGCGTTGATGCCTGGGGATACGACGATGGTTGAGGATTTGGTTAAGTTTCGGGAGTTGTTTACGTTCTAAACTTGCCGACGATTACAAACGCAACGCGCCAGCAATACCTTCCTGCTAAAATTATCATTCTGGGCGATCTCGAACGGTGGTCTAACGATCAGTTCGTCTGTTCATAGTTGGCGTATTGCTTCCTAAGGTGAGCATTGTAAAACCATCGACTCGTAGCTGGGGATTTCTGTCTAATAGCTCGACGTGTAGAATTGCTCAGATTATAGGAGCGGGTTTTGAAACATACTAGAAAAAGAGTTTTAGTAACTGGCGGCGCTGGATTTCTCGGATCACATCTTTGTGAAACACTGGTATCGGATGGACACGAAGTAATTTGTCTCGATAACTATTATACGGGCGCAAAGACGAATGTTAGGCAGCTAATAGGCAAACCGAATTTTGAGATGGTGCGGCATGATGTTTGTCTTCCAATGTATTTGGAAGTTGACGAAATATACAACCTGGCTTGCCCTGCTTCACCTATTCATTACCAGCATGATCCTATTCAGACAACCAAGACAAGCATTTTCGGTGCGATCAACATGCTGGGATTGGCAAAGCGGACAGGTGCTAGGATTCTTCAAGCGTCTACCAGTGAAGTTTATGGTGATCCAGATGTCCATCCTCAGCCTGAGCTTTACTGGGGAAAGGTTAACCCTATAGGTCCTCGGGCTTGCTACGATGAAGGTAAACGATGCGCTGAAACACTCTTCTTTGATTATCATCGCCAACATGATCTTCCAATAAAGGTTGCTCGAATATTCAACACTTATGGTCCGAGAATGCATCCCAATGATGGAAGAGTTGTATCCAACTTTATTGTTCAAGCTCTAAGAGATGAACCGATTACGATTTATGGTGATGGCAGTCAGACTAGATCGTTTTGCTATGTCTCTGATCTAATTCGTGGATTGATTGCGCTAATGAATAGCGCAGCGGAGACAACCGGACCGATAAACCTTGGAAATTGCGCAGAGTTTACGATGAACGAGCTTGCTGAACTGGTACTTAAACTATCAGGTTCAACTTCTAGAACCATTAACAAGCCCTTGCCGCAGGATGATCCAGTGCAAAGGCAGCCAGATATTGCGCAGGCTCAGACACTACTTGACTGGCAGCCTAGAGTAGGTGTTGAAGAAGGTCTCGTTGCTACGATAGATTACTTTAGGACGATAATTAAAGGTCACGATTAAGCCTTTCGTTGTTTTTCTTTTGGGAGAAGCGGCTTTAGATTGAAAAACGAAGTCATTGGAATTAGCGCTGGAGTTGGCTGACAGGCATGATGAACAAAGTACTTGTTACGGGAGGGGCTGGTTACATTGGGTCTCATATGGTCAAGCTCTTGCTAGAAGAGGGTTACCAAGTGAACGTAGTGGATAACTTGAGTAGAGGAGGCCAGTTAGTTTCAAAAGAAGCATTCAATAAAACTGATCTCACAGATTACGACTCAATCTACAAGGTGCTTTCTGAGACAATGCCTGAAACGGTGTTCCACTTTGCCGCATTCGCGTATGTTGGAGAATCGGTTCATGATCCCTTGTTGTATTATAAGAATAACGTGGTGGGCACGATAAACCTCTTGTTTGCAATGAAGAAGCTGGGGATAAGGAAAATTATTTTTTCCTCTTCTTGTACAGTTTATGGAATACCAAGCAGCCTCCCTATAACGGAAAGCATGTCAGTTGGACCTATTAGCCCCTACGGCAATACAAAAGCCATGTGCGAAAATATTATCGCTGACGCAGCGAGAGCGGGGGACATAGATTCAGTTGTTTTTCGCTACTTTAATGCGGCTGGTTGCGCTTTGGACGGGGAGCTTGGAGAGATTCATGACCCCGAACCACACTTAATACCGAATGTATTAATGCAAGCGCTTCGAGTTTTCGAGGGCAGAGATGCAACGGATACTGACCTATTGCTGAACGGTGCCGATTTTGAAACCAATGACGGTACATGTATTAGAGACTACATCCATGTTCAAGATCTATGTTCCGCACATATTCTCGGCGACAAATACTTGTCCTCCCACTCGGGCTATCACTGCTTTAACTTGGGATTAGGAGAAGGGCATTCGGTAATGGAAGTTATTGAAGCCTGTAGGCGTGTAACGGGTCAAGACATCCGCTTTAAGGTTGGACCCCGTCGGGAAGGAGATCCTGCATCACTGTATGCTTCTCCCAAAAAGGCAGCAGCAGATCTGAATTGGACCCCAAACATAGACTCTTTAGATCAAATTGTGGAGTCTGCTTGGTCGTGGCTTTTGAAGTACCGGAACGTGAGCTAGGTGGTTTTTGGTTTCGTTTCCAGGTTACCCTAAGCGGGACGTGGCGGTAGTTTGTATAGTTCTGTTTCAAGTGTTGAAGAAATTTTTTGCCAATTAAATTCTTCTGCAGCCATCTTGCCTGATTGCTCACTCAATTGGTCTAGGCCTTCGGTAACCGCTAAGTGCTCGAAGTATTTTAGTGCTGCCTGAATATGCTCGGCATCGTTGGTTTCTAGCACTTTCCCCGAATTCCATTTTTCGACATATTGGCCCATATTGGTTTCTCTAGAAATGAGAATGGGTCGACTCAATCCAGAAGCTTCAATGACTGCCATTGGCATTCCCTCCCACCTTGATGTGTGGACGAATACGTCCATGCTGCTAATTAGCTTTAGCTTCTCATCACCATATTTGGCCCCAAATAGTTTTACGGTTTGTCCGAGGCATAACTTGTTTATGTGCTCTTTTAACTGGGGTAGATCTTCACCGCCACCTATAAGCCACAGCTCACCGGTACCTCCGTTCTTTATGTATGACTGAAAACCTTCAAGTAAGATGTCTAGCCCTTTATGTTCAATAGCCAATCTCCCACAGAATCCAAAGACCAAGGATTCTTCGTCGTGAGTTGGAGAACCTGAATGTGCTGTCAAATGTTTGGGAGTATTTGCTAGTTGGAGATTTAGTCCGTTTGGCAATTCCACAATATTTTTCAGTGCAAACTTCTTGCTAACAAAAGAAATTTCACGTTGGCTGTGGACGTGCACCCCTTTTGCGTTAGATAAAACGAAGCGGTCTATTACTTTCAGATACAGGGATTTTAGTAGGCGGTGATTCCTGACGCTCTGTTCATTGTATGCTCCATGAGGCGTAACCACCCAAGAAACATTGTTTCTTGTTAGAATTCTGGCGATCGAAAAGTACTCAGGGATCAGTACTCCATGTAAATGAACTAGGTCGGTTTCTTGGAGTGAAGCAAGGTTGCTTGCTAGCCGTTGATCAATCAAAAAGCGAGAACGAGTTTTTTTGAACAAACTCAGCTGATAGGCTCTAGTAATCGGATCGGTCTCAGCTCGTCGCGTAATGCCCCAAACTTCGACATCTAGGTGTTCGGCTTGGCATGTAGCTAAATCATGTACGATGACGCCTACCCCGTTTTGTCTGTTGGGATTAGCTTTGCCCAGGAGGATATGTACGACCTTAAAGCTGCTCATATATTAGGGGTCCTATAACGATGAAGATCATACAATTTCACAATGAGTATAAACTAAGTGGGGGAGAGGATACTGTCGTTGAAAATGAAAGGCTTCAGCTGGAAGCAAACGGACATGAGGTCATTCAGCATAAAAGACATAACAGAGATCTTGAAGACCCTTGGGTTCTTTTATCTACTTTGTGGAGTCTAAAATATTCAAGTAAATCTTATGAGGCTGTCAGCGCTGTTCTACAGCGAACCAAACCAGATGTAGCTCATGTTCATAACTACTTTCCTCAATACACGCCGGCAGTGTTTGATGCGTGTTATGAGAACGGTATACCGGTTGTCCACACGCTTCATAACTTCAGAATAATATGCCCTAGTGCTACTTTCTACATAGGCGGTCGAATTGACGAATCTTCCTTGGTCAAGGGTCCATACAGCGTGGTGAAGAAGCGGGCGTACAGGGATTCGTATGTGTTGACTTTGTTAGTTGCGGGAATGATCGACTACCACAAGAATAGGGGAACTTGGAAAACCAAGGTCGATAGGTTTTTAGCACTAAGTGAGTTTGCCAGAGATAAATTTATTGAGTTTGGGCTACCGCCCAACAAAGTCATCGTCAAGCCTAACTTCGTGTTCGATTCACCTGATGGTGGCAACGATCTCAACTCTAGAATTCCACAGGACAGAAAATATGCGATATATGTGGGACGGCTGAGTGAAGAGAAAGGCGTAAAAGTCCTTTTGGACGCTTGGGAACATCTCGACGAAAAGCTCGTTGTTTGCGGGGCGGGACCACTTGACGGACTTGTGAGCGACGCTGCATCGCGCTTGAATATAGACTATCTTGGCCAACTGGATCGTGAAGAAGTGTACGCATTGATAAGGAATGCTGACTTACTCATAGTGCCATCTCTTTGGTACGAGGGATTACCGATGGTCCTTTTGGAAGCCTTGTCTATGGGGGTTCCCGTAGTTGTCTCCAACATTGGAACACTAGGTGAGGTCGTAAACGAGAAAATTGGTTACAGGGTTCCACCTGGAGACAAAGTTGCATTGCGGTCAACTGTCCTCGAACACCTTTCCTCAGATTCTCAGGCTAAGTCCGAAGGTGCTAGGAAGGAGTTTCAAGATCGGTATAGTGTTGGGAGTACCTACCATAAGTTAATGGAAGCATATGATGCAGCGATTTCGGAAGCACAGAGTCGTTAGTACGTTTTTGTCCGTTGCGACGATGGATGCGTCGCTAGCGGCAATATTTAGCTGGGTGAGTGCCAGGATCTCGAGTTATGTTTGCCTGGTAAATACTCATTCTGTTGTTAGCGCGACGGAAAATGAAGATTTTCAGAACGCTGTCAACTGTTCTGATTTGAGCTTGGCTGATAGTAGGGTTCTCTTTTGGATCGCAAAGGCTAGAGGTCTTGAAGCTGAACATCTAAGAGGTGGTGATCTAACAAAAAGAGTACTTGCCTTGGCCGAGAAAGAGGAGGTCGCGGTTGGCTTTTTTGGCTCAACAAGAGAGGTGCTGGATGAGATTGAACGTAAGGTTTCATCGAAGCATCCAGGATTGAAGCTGGCCTGCCTTTTATCTCCCCCTTTTGGAGAGTGGTCGAATGTTGAGATTGATGGGTTGGTATCGGAAATTAACGCTAGTGGCGTTCAAATATTGTTCGTAGGCCTTGGTTGCCCGAAACAAGAACTATGGATGAGTAAAACAACCTCAGGACTTCGTTGTGTTCAGATCGGAGTGGGAGCGGTTTTCGAATTTCTTGCGTTTCCGCATCGGGAGGCGCCAAGGTGGGTTAGCAATTTTGGATTGGAGTGGTTTTTTAGATTGGTTTCTGACCCCAAGAGGTTGTGGCACCGATACCTCACTACGATTCCGCTTTTTTTATGGTTGTTCTTCGTTTCGGGAAAATCCGCCGGATCCCGCAGCTTTGATTGAAATTAGGATGGCAGCTACAGATACTATTTGAGCCGCGGCTAGTGCTGTTAGAGAACCGAATATCCCCCAAATTGGTATTGCCATTACGGAAATCGCGACGGAAACAAGTGTTGAGAGCAGAAAAGCGAATGCGAGGGGTTTGGTTCGCTCAAGGGAGGTTAACGAACCTTGAGCCAGGGTGTTGATGAAAATAAGTACGTAAATCATAGAATAGAGCGTGAGGGTTAAATTTAGGTGCGTTGAAGATATGCCGTATACAAAAACCAAGATCGAATTCGAGAAAATCGAGATGATGACGATAGTTGTGAATATGGGAACAAACCAACTCTTAGCGATTCCTAGCAGTTCTTTCCTGAATTTGGCTAATCCTTCGTTGTTCAGGATTTTCGACAAATGCAGTGGTATGTAGTTGGTAGCTGTTAGCAGGATCACATTTAAAACCGAAAGTATGTTCTGGCAAGCCTTTAGTCCCCCAACTGCTTGTGCTCCAAGTAACATACCTGTTAGCAAAAATACCAGATTGCCGCTTGCCCACTGCAGTACGGCAACCGGTGCAGTCCATCGATACATTGACCAATGCCTGGACCAGTGTTTTTTCATCACAGATGCATCAAGTGGTGCAAATTTGGTAGCCAGGCAAAAAAATGACACGCCAGCTGCGCTCGAAACGATAATTGACAAGAATATGGTGTCGAGATTTAAGCTTCCTGAGCCTAGGGCGAGAGAACCGATGATTGCGAATCGCAAGAGATGAAATCCAGTGTCAGCCGCAAGTAGTGTCTTGAAATTTTTCAAGCACATTTGCAAGCGTCTAAAATAGTCAAACAACAGGCTAGAACAGATGGCCAGCGTAAACATCAACCAGATATCCAAAGGATTTCCATCGACTAAGGCGCCGGCGATCTGAGCTTTTCCCGTTAGCAAAACCAAGAACGATAACGCACTGATCGTGGCTAAAAGTATGAACGTGCTTGACACATAATCTGTAAGTTCGTTTTCTGAAAGTTTTGGCGATATGGCTAACATAGGTCCGTAAACGATCGCGGATGCGAGATTGTTGCAAAGATAGTAGATGGTCCAAAGTAATACCCAAGTCCCATACTCAGCTAGTCCGCTCATTCGAATAATGACTAGCGAGAAAACAAAGTTAGAGCCACTTACTATGCATTGATCTAGGAATAGGGTTCGCGCCAAACCATCTTTTATGAGAGCTGCGAGCTTGGTCATGGATTCAGTGGATTAGTGACGATTTTTCGTCTTTCCATTGCTGCGCAGTACAAAATAAGGAATAAGGCCCAAGTCTGAGTTGCGCTATAGAACAAGATGACGACGCCAGTGAGGGACTTAACAAGCAGAAGGGTCAGCAATGCCAGCATCTCAAAGTTCGTTCCCTTACCTGCTACTTCCAACGAAGACACAATTGTTTTACTAGAAAGATAGGCCAGGGCAGAAACAAACACAACGAGGCCAACGATCCCTAGTTCTATGAAGACGTTAACGAAAGAGTTGTCTACATTGGTTATGCCGTGCACTCTGTACTGATAATCTTCTTCGAAAAACAGGGACATTTCATAGCGAACTCCAGAATAAAAGCCATGTCCAAAAAATGGTTTCTGTAGTGCGAACTCAATTCCCCTCTCCCACAAAAGAGTTCGGCCTGTCAAAGTCGCGAACTGTTCAAGTGATTGTCCTCGCATTAAAAAGTCCAGGAAAAACGAAGATGAAACGAATCCTATGATTGCTACGGCCGCCAAGCCGAATAGCTTTATTGGATCCTTTGTCCAGAAGGCGTACAAAAACAGGATAACAACGGATGCGAGTAATGCGGATCTTGATTGAGCAAAAACAAGGGTTGATAGTCCGATCGTGAAAAGAAATGCTCTATATAACCCGCGACGCTTCTTATCACATATCGCGTTGGTTAAGAGCATGAGCCCCAAAAAGCCTAAGGTGTTGGTGTGAATCTGAAACCAGCTGCCGACTAGTTGATAAGGCAATAGTGCGCCGTCGACTACTCGCAATCCGTTGGGAAACCAGAACGGTAGTGAAGAGGCGTAGACAAGCATCACGAAGATTAAAGTGATGTCTATCTGCAGTCGCCAAAGTCTCTCGAATGCCTCTAATGGGTGTCTCTCCTTGGCTATCTGGTCTAATAGCACGATACCGGCACAAAGCGATATTAGCCAAGGCATCGCTCTGTACAGAGTGCCGAGGGGGATTGCAGAGTAGAAGGCGGATAAAAATGCAAGTAAGAACACTAGGGTGAGTGTTCGTGTCGGTCCGTACGTTAAAAACCCCCGTGCTGTGGATACGAATGACTTGCTTCCGATAGCATAGGCTATGGTCGATAAGCCAACGATGAATAAGCAGAGCGTGTTTAGGAGATTGTAAAGGTTAATTGGTGACGCTGTTAGAGAGTGAGCGTCACGTTGTAATCCTTCCACTAAAAAACCTTGAAAGTGAATAGAGAAGAGGTACAAAAAGAGAAGCAGAGAGCTTTTTCTCAATTTTTGTTGGCCTCTGTGGATTTCAAGGCTTTTTTGAGGGTGTTGGTGCCTTTAGGGTAAAATGAAGCGTGTGACAGCGACGCCAAGAGTTCCATAGGTCCCGATAAAACGCCAAGCCTTTTGTTGCGCCTTCTCAGCGCCGTTACTTCGGCCGAAACTTCGCTAGTTGTGAGGCTTTCTGCTTTAGTTCTTAGGATGTCGTATAGGCGAGCATCGAATATGTTTTGTTTTCTCAGGTACTCACTGTCTTCTTGGCCAAACTGATAGCGTTTCTTCGGGTTGACGTTTGTAGAAAAATACACGAGCTTTCGATTAAGGAGATTTGAGAGAAGGGCGACGGATTCTTCGAAAAATTCATTTATACCGATCCAGAAAAAGTGCTCTTCAATGTTTTCAAGAGCTTTTACTAGAGTTGCTTCGGAACAGCTTCCGTAAGGAAGGCCAGTTGCACCTGCGAATATACGTGTTTGAAAGTTGTCGAACCTAACATCCTCTCGAATGAACCTCTCTTTCGGATAGTCGCTCTTTACGTTTGCGAGCATCAGATACTCGTAGTTGATTTCGGAAACCATCCTCGCCATCGGTTCTCTGACAAGAGATAGATATTTTGTTTCGCTTGGATAAGAGGCATGCACGCCGAAGTCGCAGGTGTCAGCGAATACGATCCTGACTTGTTCCCTTTTCTTAAGTGGCAAGGCTGTCAGCATCTTGATGCGTTCAGCTGTGGGGTATTTGTTCCAATAACCAGTTGCTAGTAACGGGTTGTTGAAACCGGTCGCGGCCTCGAACATATAGAAGAGCTTTAGTGATCGGGTCAGTGTGGTGGTCCCAGTCTTTGGGTTTTCAAGGAAAACTAGTCTGACATTCATCGATTTTTCTCGTAAATTGCTCTTTCGTAATGTTTGTACATGGAGGCTACTTGTAAGTCCCAGGCAAACTCAGCTGCTCTTGCTAAAGCTCTTCTCCGATACTCCGGTAGCTCCGTCGATATCTCAACTACTGCGTTCGCAAGCTGCTGTATTACGAGATCTGGTTCAGCGTTGGGGTTCACCTTTATTGAAGAATCGCCCGTCAAAAATGCAGGCCCCCCACAATCCAAGCATATTACCGGTACCCCATTTTCCATCGCTTCAAGTACCACGCAAGCGCTTGAGTCATGAGTGCTAGGAAATAGAAAAATGTCGAACTCCTGATAGAGCGCCAGTAGTTTTTCTTGTTCTATGTTTCCGTGCCAAGTTATGTTGGTGCTTAGTCCGAAGCTGTCCGCTCGCGCTCTCAACCAGGTTTCATCTTTTCCAGAACCTACGAATGAAAGGCTTGCGGGCTGCCCGCGGCGCTTAAGTTCGTGCAGTACATCAATAGCAAGATGAGGACCTTTCCAGTAGGTAAGTCTTCCAGCGAATAAGAGCTGAACCGTATTTGAGTTATCTCGAAAAGATTTTTCTTGATCAGTTGAAGCACGGGCAGGTTCGGTGCCCAGTTCGCCATGCGTGAAAGACTTGTAGCGATATCTTCTTGGTATCAAAGCCAGCGTGTCCTGAGTTTTAGTTAGGATCACGCCTGATTTGCTATACATCCACATTAGTAGTGGATTGATATTGGAAACCCTGTTTACGATATCTCTTAGACCCTCAATGAATCTGGCTTGGCTGCGGAACGTGGATCTCAGCGCTTTTGGGCTAGTTTCGCCTCCACCAACGGGGCCAAAAACGAATGGCTTAGACAAAACGTGAAGAAACGAAGGAATGCGGAAGACACCGAAAGTCACGTGATGTACGACATCGAAAGTGGAGATTTGAATGTTTTTTTTCAACCATATGGGAAGTAACAATTGCCATAAGAAATAGTAGAGCTGAACACCTCTCTGACCTTTTTTCCACCAAGTTGCCCAAGCTGGTAAGTCATAGTAGACAAACTCTAAGCTCCCTATTGTTGGTAATGCTGAATCAATGGCGGTCTTGTTATTGCGCCTTGTAACGACGGTTACTTCGCAGCCGTATTTCGCAAGTTGCACGGCCCAGTCCCAGCCGACACCGGGTTCTGAACCAACTCCAGGTTCACATGCGTATGCTGATAGCAGTACTTTCATTCCGTTTCCTTAAGGCAATCCATTGCGTAATTTGCAAGCATGGTATCGCCGTCTTCCATAGCCCGGATTATCAGCTTTAGCAGCGCTAGTTTTACTAGATCGGTGTGATGCTGACAGCTAGGTTGAGTGCGACAAAGAAGTTCTTCACTAAATTGAACGACTGCCTTCCAGGTTAGCTCTCTGTGCAAGTGGTAAGCGGTAGAAATGTGAAAAAAGACCAGGTCGTATAATGGTAAACCGTTGATTTCGGAAAGTTCCCAGTCGAAGGCGACAATGGAACCATTGGATTGTATGAGTAGGTTCCAGGGTGCGAAGTCGCCGTGCGTAATCGTGTTCATAAAAGGAAAGTCTATTTGCGGCTGCTTTGTAAACAGCTCACAAAGAGTCTGTGACTGAGGCGAAGAGCTGATCAGTTGGAGGAGATTTTGCAGCTCTTTTGTGTAAGTTGTTTCTGAAGTTAGTGGGACTGCTTCTAAAAAGCTTATATGGGCCAAGCTGAAAGTGCTGCCAGACGGAAGACCAACGAGCTTGGATTGCAAGCAGTAGTTCTCGTTTTCGTTCATATAAATTAAAGGTAAGTGAGGAAGGTCGTAACTCATGAGCTTTTCATGCGCCTTGAATCCTTTGCGAATTCTTTCTAGCCCGGACCGATTAAGGCCGACTTTCAGAATGGCGGAATGCTCTCCGGCGATAAATATTATCGCGACTCTGGCATCAGGATTGTTACCCACCAGTATCGCGACTTGATGCCCATCTGGCTTGACTAAGATCGTCTTTCCGAGTCTCAGCAAACGACTTAGCCTGGCATTAAAAACTACTTTCAGCACGAACCATTTTAGCTGAGACCATCTCGAATAAGGTCGCCAAGAAGCTATCGCTCGAGCGGGCCATCTGGTTGGAAGCAGCCATTTTTCCTTACCATTCGTTTTGAGTAGGATGAATTCTTCCGTAGAACTGTCAATTTGGTGGTTAAGGCAAAATGACCGAATCGCCTTCTCACACTCTTTAGATAGGGTGCTCACGCTTTGTTCTCTTCTATGGCTTTTACCACTGCCGATTCAAATCGTTTTTGGGTTTCGGTTAGGTCTGAGTTTGTATCAATAACCAACCATTTGTCTGTTGCAGCCATCGATACATATTTGAAGTTTAGCTCCGCCAGTTTGTTTTTCCCGAGTTCATCTTTTCTGTGATTGATGACGTCCGGGTCAGCTTTCAAGAGCACAGTTAACTCAGGTTGGGGGATAAATTTACTTAGCCATTCTGCGATCCGGAGGCTTCCACCATAGCGGTATCTTTCAGGGTCTACGAGCAAATCGAAGTAGTACCTGTCCCACAAAACCAGAGTTAGTTGTCTACGTTCCGAAAAAAGCCGATTTTGCCAATAAAGCAAAAACCAGTAGCAGATCTTTAAAGCCGAAGTTAATGCGCCTCTTGGCGGATCGCTATGCGGATTCTTTGTTGGAGTGTTTGCCCCTTTTTTAGGTATGAGATGGTACACCTCTACTTCTTTAACAGCCCCGATTAAGCTAGTTGTGCAATGGTTTATCAGCGTGCTCTTGCCGCTACCATCTGGACCTAGAACCACTACGTGCATCGTCATTTTTGACAAATAACGAATACGGAATTCCCTACTATAATGGTTTAGCAGGGTGCTCAATGTATGTTGAGGAGAAAGCATGAACGCAGACGCTACCAGATTTGCTCTCAAGCGAAAGATTGTTGACTTTTTGGCCTTGCCCGAAAGAATATCTCTGGTTACTTGTCGTCTTATGTCTTTTGTTAAGAAGCCAGGAATGCAGCCGATAGGTTTTTCTGAGGCGATCCCCTCTATCCCTTTTTCTATGGGTTCACGATAACGCTCTGGGAACCTTCCACCGATCAGATAGGTGGACATTAGAGATATTAGCGCTTCGTGTGTAGGTGCGGCTATCCTGCAATAGAAATCATTCTTCCTGAAATAGGTAGATTCCTGTAAGACGGCCGCTGCATCTAGGTAGCTAAGTCCTTTGAAGCCAAGGGTGTGGATCAGATCAATTTGCAAGCCCCTACGGTCCCCCGCTGCCGAAGCGATGCCGTGCATGAAGACACTAGTAACCATTGATCGACGCACAATGCTGGTAATAGTTACGTCCGGTAAGGTTTGGAAATAGGCAGTTAAAATTGGAATTTTATCCGACGGTATCAGTAAATCTATGTCGGTGCCTTCGTTTTTGTCAGGGAACCCAGCATAATTTCTTAGAATGCAATATTCGCCGAGTGTTTCAAGCTTTTCGACGAAAACTCGGATGAATTTTGAGAAATTCATTTTGTATCTCACGTATGTTCGGGTGGGTTGCCACAGATCGGTGTCAGAAGTGTGACGCAGTCAGAGATATGCGGAAAAGGCCCATTGTCAGCGAGTTTGGCTATTCAAAGCTCGCTATGCCTTGTCATTTTTCTAAGTATGACCACATTTTACATTGTAGAACAGTTCGATGTGTTCAAGTTATTCATATTCTGCGACGTCTCGCTTCCTACTGCCTCCAATTCTAGTTCTTCCGTTGAGTTGGCAGATCAATTATCGGCCTCCTCACTGTTGATTTAATCGCCAGACTTTCAGTTAGCCCATCTCGTTTTTCAGCCCCGATTCGATAGATCAATCTGTGCAGGTCGCGACATAGATGAAGACCGTTTATTCTGGGCTGTTTATTTTATGCATGTTAAGATCCTGCGCCCAGACGAAGGCCTCGATTTAGCCCATGGTTAGAACAAGACTATTAATAATTTTTGCGTGTCTAGTGTTACCCTATTCGGTTTCAGCAAGCAGTCTGTCTGACTATCGTTTAGGTTCCGGTGATGCGATAAAAATATCCGTTTATGAAGAACCTGAACTCGGGCTTGAAGTGCGCTTGAGCGATGCTGCGACAATTTCTTATCCTTTTCTCGGAGAACTTCAGGTCTCTGGCCTAACCGTGGGGCAATTGGAAGAAAAGATAACAGCTGGTCTTAAGGGTGATTACCTGATTAACCCGAACGTGAGCGTCTCGGTTTCGGAGTACCGTCAGTTCTATGTGCATGGTGAGGTTGAGCAACCAGGTGGTTTTTCTTTTGTTCCTGGCCTGACCTTGAGGAAGGCTGTAGCGTTGGCTGGTGGTTTTACGGAACGCGCGTCACGAACGAAGATATATGTGATTCGCGATGGTGAGTCGTACAGTTCTAACAAGGGAGAGCTGATCAGTTTGGACGATAGCATTTCACCAGGCGATATTGTGACCATCGAGCAGAGCTTCTTTTAGGATGAACGTCGCCACTGAATTAGCGAGACGTGAACCTGTTAGCGATCAGGAAACCGATGAAATCGATCTCATGGCGTACTGGGGCGTTATCTATAGGAACAAATGGCCCATTATTGGTTTTGCTTCCTTGGCGTGCCTGCTGGCTGTCGTTGTGTCGTTCTCGCTTACTCCCATATATTCGGCTACTGCGACTCTGTTGATTGAGTCAGATTCAGCCAACGTTGTTTCTATAGAAGAAGTGTATGGAATCGACTCCTCTCAGCGCGAGTACTACCAGACGCAATTCGAAATCTTAAGCTCTCGGAAATTGGCAGAGAGAGTGATTGACGAACTCAACATTCGCAACCATGTCGATTATTCACCGGAGAACGATAAAAAGTTTAACTACAGGGACTACATTCCCTTGCTGCCTCCATCAGAGCCACCCAAAGAAGACCAGGTTCGGCAGGGGGTTACGAATCGGTTCATGGAGAATCTCAGAATCTCCCCGATCCGGAATACTCAATTGGTTAACGTTACTTTCGAAAGCAAAGATCCAGAGCTTGCACCATTAGTGGCTAACGCGATTGGCAACGCTTATATCAATAGTCACTTAGAAGCTCGGCTTGAGTTAACTCAGCGGGCTTCGAATTGGCTGACAGAGCGGCTCGGTGGGATGTCTGAAGATCTCGAAAGAGCAGAAGCAGCTTTAAGGTCTTTCCAGGAACGAGAAAACTTGGTCGATGTTAGCGGTGTGAAAACCCTCACAGCGCAAGAACTGGATGAATTGACTCGCAAGCAGCTGGAGGCCCGTAAGATCGTTGCTGCTACGCGAGACCAATTCGAGGCTGCTGGGGATGCCGGTGGTCAGTATCAGTATAGATGGGAGACGCTGACGGGGGTTCTGCAAGACGACCTTGCCCAGGACCTTAAGCGCGACTTTGCTTTGGCTGAAAATAGTTTTGCCGAACTACAGAAACGTTATGGCCCTATGCACCCTAAGTACGTTGCCGCTCAAAGCCAAGTCGCGAGCGCGACAAATTCCTACCAGCGACGCGTTAGAAGCATCGTCTCTGGTTTTGAAGATCAATACCGCCGAGCGCAAGCGGATTTAAGAGATATCGAGTCAGAACTGGTAACATCAAAACGTGAGATTCAAGAGATTAACCGCAAATCTTATGAGCTCTCGCAGCTGCAGCGCGAAGTTTCAACCAACCGCCAGCTTTACGATATGTTCTTCCAGCGTTTTCAGGAAACCAACCAGACGGACTTCGCCGCTGCCAATGCCCGTTTTGTGGACCTTGCGCAGCGCTCTTTTGAGCCAGTGAAACCAAATAAAAAGCTAATTGTTCTGTTAGCGGGAGTCTTGAGCTCGATCCTAGGCGTGCTGATCGTTTTGCTTAGAGCCGCATTGGATAACACGATACGTGTTGCAGAAGATTTGGAGAGCAAGCTGAATCAAGGTGTTCTCGGCGTGTTGCCGTTTGAGCGCAAATTGCCCGATGAGTTGAATGTGTCTCGACTCTATTTTGATAAAGGGCACCATACCTTTGCCGAAGCTGTTAACTCGCTTCGCACGAGTGTCGTTCTCTCTGGACTGGATAAACCCCACAAAATTACCGTTGTTACCTCTTCCGTACCAGGTGAAGGTAAAACCACGGTATCCTCCAACCTTGCATTGGCACTAGGCCAGATGGAAAAGGTCATTTTGATTGACGCCGATATGCGTCGACCATCTTTGGCCGGCGAGTATGGCTTTGAGCGCGGCACTTCTGGTCTTTCTGAACTGGTCGCAGGAACCGCGCAGGCAGCTGAATGTATTCATCACATGGAAGAACTAGGCATTGACCTGATCACGGCAGGTTCGGTCCCCCCAAACCCGCTTGATCTGTTGTCGTCCGCCAGGTTCGAAGAACTGTTGCATCAGTTGGGTGAGCGTTATGACCGAATTGTCATAGACTCGGCGCCCACTCAGGCAGTTTCAGATTCGATGGTCCTTTCAACCAAAGCAGATGCGCTTATCTATGTGGTCAAGTCAGATTCCACGCCCGCCAATGTGGCAAAAAATGGCATTGAACGACTCGAGCGTGTCGGCGCGCCAATTATAGGCGCGGTCCTCAACCAATTCGACGCAGCGACCGCCGAGAAATACGGCTACTATGGTGGTAATAGCAAGTACGGTTATTACGGCTACGGTTACGCTAGCAAAGGCTACAAATAGCAAGTCCTGGATAGGCCTTGCCCGAGTTGTAAGTAATAAGTAATTTAAGTGTCCGGAAGTAGCGTTTTGTTGCACTCCCATCTACAATGTACGTTGAATCATGTTGGGTTGGTAAAAACGCTATGTCATTGCGAGTCGCTGTGTGTTCGTGTCTTTTGGTTGTATCCGGTCAGTCTTTTGCTGACCCTCAATCTGTCGATGTTGGCGGCGGTAAACTCATCCCGCAGTTGTCAGTCGGCTTAAAGTCTGATGACAACATTTTTAGCCAGGCTTTTGCAGAAGAATCAGACGTAATTCTTAACGTTAAGCCATCAGTTCAGTGGCTCCAGGAAAAAAATGCCAGCTCTGTCGCGCTAACCTATACCGGTGACTATGCCGTTTACAGGGATAGTGACGATGATAACTATGACGATCACACCTTCAGTGTTGACGGACATTTCTCGCCAACGGACATGTTTCGCGCTGATGTTGGTGCCTCCTACGGTTTCCTGCATGAGAATCGCGGTGAAGGTGCATCAGAAGGCGTTGTCGGCCTTTTCCGGGACGAACCCGATGAATACGAAATTGCTAATTTAAACGGCCGAATCGACCTGGGTCGTGAAAGTGCGATGTTTGGCGCGGCGGTCATTGCCTATGTCAACGATATTGAATACCAGAACAACCGCGTGGAAACGCAATTCCGTGATCGAGATGAAGCATATATCGCTGGCCGGGTTTACGGGAAGCTGAGCGGGGGTAAAACCCAGTTTTTCCTCGAAGTCAGCGAAGAAGACTTTGAATACGATACAACACCATTGGTTGGTGGACCGCTTGATAGTACGGAGTGGGGTTGGGCAATTGGCGCTGAATGGGAAGCCACAGCCAAAACAACGGGCTCCATAAAAATCGGTGAGATAGAAAAGGAGTTTGATTTTTCCCCCAAGGGTGATGATACCGTCACTGTCTGGGACCTGGATCTGACCTGGTCGCCGCGTACATATTCCTCCGTTTTTCTTAGTGCATCGAATACACCGAACGAAACCAACGGTACTGGTACCTTTATTGAGCAGCGCGATTACTCTGTCACCTGGATGCATGGCTGGAGCGAACTGCTCACATCGACGATATCTGTTGCGATTGGCGATGACGAATTCTTCAACTCCGCCCGTGAAGACGAACGCGACAATTACAGCATTGGCCTCACCTACAGTATGAAACGCTGGATGACACTTGGCGCGACTATTTCCCGTTCAGAACGAGACTCGAATCTGAACCGGTTTGATTTTGAGAGGAATATCGTTAGCGTCAACGTCGATATGTCGCTCTAGTACGAGATCGGGATTGACACGCCAAGGGCCTTCTGTACAATGCGCTCTTTCAATTTTCTGGGTGTTTAGCTCAGTTGGGAGAGCGACGGCCTTACAAGCCGTAGGTCGCAGGTTCGACCCCTGCAACACCCACCAGTAACATTCTTCGGACCGGTAGTTCAGCTGGTTAGAATGCCGGCCTGTCACGCCGGAGGTCGCGGGTTCGAATCCCGTCCGGTCCGCCATTTTCCTGTCGGGTGCTGCCCTGGCACTTACTTTACAGTTTGTACCGGAGACATGGTTTACAGTTTCTCCGATATAAATGGATTCGTTGTCGGTTCTACACGACATTCATCCTGATCAAAAAATCCTAAATCATAGTCCATAAAGCTGACAAGCCAGATTTTGTCCGCAACCTCTCTAATACCCACTAATTGGCATGCAAAGGACTTGCTCAGGTTGATTTTTCGCTTTCCGATGCAGATTCGTCCACATTTGGTCACACGAACAGTCCGATCATGGAATGGGTATTCTGGTTCATCTGGCGGGCGATAGGCACGGCTCGATGGTGTATATACTTCGGCCGGGTACTTGCCTCCGAGTGCCTGGTGGGGACGTTCGTTGTTGTAAACCCCGACAAATCGATCGAACCGTTCTTGCTGTTGCAAAAAGTTCGGTGAAGCAGGCTTAGTCGCTTCCTTCTTCAGCGTCAGGTGCATCCGTTCATGACGTCCATTTTGTTCTGGGTGGCCCGGTTTGATACGTTCAATCCTGATACCTAGCCTTAACCACCAAACAGACAACCGGCTCATGCCATAAAACGCGTTAGGCGAAGCAAAAGGGATACCATTATCGGTGCGTATGGCCGCAGGAACACCGTACTCCTTGAATGCTCGTTCAAACACCGAGAATGCAAAGTCTGACCTGGTGGAAGAGAGTCCTTCGCATGTCAGAAGATAACGCGAGCTATAGTCAGTGATCGTCAGTGGATAGCAATACTGTTTGTTGCCTAGCAGGAACTCTCCCTTGTAGTCAGCGCACCAAAGTCCATTGGGTGTTTGGACGTTGCTGAGCGGCGTCCCCTGGGCCTTTCCGTGCCTGCGTCGTTTGCGACGGTTAACCAGGTTGTGTCGATCCAGAACTGCATGAACTGTGCTTTTGGCAGGGGGTGTGATCATAGGATATTCCTTGATCAACTTATCGCGGATCTTACGTGCACCCCAACTAGGATGATCACGTTTAACTTTCAGGATTGTTCGCTCAATCTGGAAGGGCAATTGATTAGCATGACGATAGGGTCGACGGCTCCGATCCTTGAGACCATCGAGCCCACATTCTTTGTAACGGTTAAAGATCTTGTATCCGGTTACTCTTGAGATACCAAAATCTTTACATACAGTGGTCATTTTCTCGCCATCGAGCAGACGAGCGATAAATCTGAGACGTTCATCCATAGGTTTACACTCTTTCCAAGGCATCTGGGAGCTCCCAAATACCTAAATATGTAAACCATGTGCCCGGTAAAATCTGTAAGCTATGTGTCGGGTACTACAGTCGTTGCGTTTGTTAGCTGATTGAGCAACCTGCTAGGTCGCTTTGCTATCGGCGCACTCCACGATTGATTGTAACTTCCTGCTAAGATTCATTGAAACAACCGAATGTAGAGAGTGGTCATGCGTATTTTGCTGTGCTTTTTCTTGTTGATGGCCGCCTGGCAGTTACCTGCGGCGGAATACTGGGTCGCCGGTAGTTTTGCTAATCAAACCAACGCAGAGCAGCAACGCATTCGATTGTCGGTTTCGACGGGGCTTACTTTTGAGATTTACGAATCTGATGGTTTGTTCCGGTTGGTCGTTGAGAAATCACCAGAGGCGAATTCGGCTATAGTCGCTGCAGGCATAACGCCCTGGCGATTGGAGACGGACGATGACCTGATCAATGCCGGGTCCCTTGCAAAGGTCGCATCCTCGAACCTAGGATCAGCGGATGCGGCAGTCTCTGCCGCTGCTACGCCGTCAACGTCAGCCGCTAAGATAGAAGATATGCCTGCGCCAGTAACTGTCAACCCACCCGTTAAAACAGAAGACCTTTTGGTGTACTGCACGCAAAAAGCCAACAAACTTGAACGCGAGATTTATTGCCAGGATCCGACGCTTGCTAACCTTTTCAAGGCGAGCGTAAAGCAAAATCGCGACTAGAATGTGGCTTAAGTTGTGAGCGGTTTGTGAGCTTTAAATATTCTTTGTAAAACAAAGTGTTGCGTTCGCTCTGTAATGCCATGTTTTGCTGTCGCTGATTGCACTAATGTCATTGCTCTCCTATAATCATGTTTCGCACATTGCTCTCGTTCCGTCGAGGATCTACCAAATGAAGAAGAAGTTACTGCCCGCGTTTATGTTATCTATGGCCTTGTTGCCTTTTACGTCCATGGCGGACGTTAAAAGTGACATGGCAAATGCCGAATTGTCTCTGGTCACTGTCATGCAAAATGCACAGGCTGATCAGCTGTCCACCGCTGAAGCCGTCACGCAGATGATTGCTGCTGATGCGTCGCAGACAAGTGCGATCGTGGCGACTGCCATGGTGGTTGCGCCGGAAGACTACGCGGCGATTATCAAAGCAGCGATTGATGCAGGCGCAGATCCCGCGACTGTTGTTGCGTCCGCGTTGACCGCAACCGGCGGTGAAAATTCAGCAGGCATCGAGGCAGCGGCGCTCGCAGCGGCACCCGATGAAAGATCCGAGATCCAGGGTGCTGTTTCAAGAATATCTTCAGCCCAACCGGTTACTCCTACGGTTGCCAACGCCAGTGGCGGTGGTGCCGGCGTAACCGCGGAGGAAGTGGTCACGCTGCAATCCCAGATAACGCAGATCGAGTCTGACCTGGCAGCAGCCGGTTTTTCTCCGAATGAGGTGTCGACTGCTATTTCAGAGCTGACAACAGCGTTGTCGCAATCGCAGACCAGCGTTACAGCGGCGACGAATTCACTTGAGTCCCTGAAACAGGATATTGCCGACGCACAAGCAGCTCAGGAACAACTGGCGGCTGCGCAGGCAGCAGCAGAAGCTGCCGCTGCAGAACGGGCTTCAGCAGAAGAAGAATCTAACGTCGCGATTTCAGCGGCATCAGCAGCAGCCGCGGCGGCGGAACTCGCTGCCCTTGAGCTTGAATTGGCTGAGATAGCGTTAGCCGAAGCGGAAGCGGCGGTTGCAGATCTTGAGTCAGTAGAAGCAACGCCCGAAGCGATTGGCGCCAAACGTGCCGAAGTTGAAGCTGAACTTGCCACGCTGGGCGATGCTGATGAAGCTAACGCGTCACTTGGAACAGCGAAAGCAGATCTTGAGGCGGCTATTCAGCAAGACGCGGCATTAAGTCAGGAAGAAACTGCACTTCAGACGGCAATCGCAGCGCTTGAATCTAGCGCACAGGGCGCAAGCGCCGCCACAGGACTTACCGTGACAAACCCTGATGGGACGCGTAAGTCGTTAACGCAATTACGAACCGAGCTACAGACACTGCAAACCAACCGCACCAACTTGAACATTGGGGGTAAGCGCCTGTCGGTTGCAGAGCTTAATCGTGTTGTACAGAAAATCACGCAGCTAGAAGCTAATCGAGCCGTACTGACTGAAGCGGAATCTAATCCCGTTCTCATTGTGAACTTCTTGATTGAGCGCGTTGGGGACCGCGATCGAATTAGAGATGTCGCCACCGAATTGGGGGCAAGTTTCAATGTTATTCAGAGCGACCTACAACAAAGACAGCAAGCAGCTGAGGACGAGTTGATTGCGCTGCTCGCAGCCATAGAGAATGAAGACGATGCTACAGAGACGGTCGTGGCGCTCGAGGACGATGCGAACCTTGATAATATTCTGGACGAGATTGATGACACGATCGGAAGCCTAAGCGAGGCCTAACATAAAGCCTGCAAGAAAAGCCCGGTTATAGACCGGGTTTTTTTTTGCAGTGTCGAATGTAGGGCTGCTTTCTTGGAAGGTACGGACAAACTATCGGTAGCTTGTTTTCGTCGACGATGGCCTTGAAAATACGCCTGTCTTTAGAGGTAAGAATAGCATTTGCCAGTTGCACCCGGACGAGTTGACGATGTTGGGTCGTGAGTATCGGCCACAGCACCAAAGACAACCGCGTGTTGGCGAACATTGCGCTTCCTGAAGTTGACCAGTTGGCACTGAGATGGTTAGCGAGCGCATCCACAAACCCCGGTGTCCAACCCTGAGCATGTTCTAACACCTGAGACGCAGTCCTCACAGGTAATTGTGGTATTGGGCTGACTAAGCCACGCAAAACATTCTCGGTAACAGCCTGTTGCGCACTTTCATTGAGTGTGGGCAATGCTGCGACCCCTGCGCGACTTACGGCTTGTAGCATCAGCGGCTCCCAGGGACCTGAATTAACCCCGGCAATGATCGCTGTTCCAAGTTCAGGACCGTTTCGATCAGAGAAGTGCAAAAGGTCAATATAGTAGGACCAGTTAGTTGCGGATGCGGGACGGACCGATCGAGATGCAATCAGGTGCGATTCTGCGGTTTCCAGGTCAGCGGGCTGTTTTGTTCTGAGGTAACGCAGGGTCAGTAGCCGGGCGAGTTGGTCTCGATAGACCGGATGGCTCGGCGCAAGCCTCACAGCCCGGTCTGAATATTCGAGCGCCGCTGCCAGATTCTCATCCGTCAGGGAAATGCCATCGCGCCAGCTGTCCATAACGAGCCGGGCGTTATAGTAGTTTCGATCTGCGATACCCCAATGGGCAGCAATCCACAGCACAGCGCAGCAGCAAACGATACCCACTGAAATTAAGATAAATTGAATGGTTGTTCTCATTGCCTGGTGCATGACTGATCGTGATCGATGAAGTATTCTGCCGTAGAAACTGGAATGAGGATAGATATTGTCTCTGGATGCTAAAAGTCTGGCTGGCTATGCATTGATTGTTGTCCTCGTTTGGCTGCCGTTGCCCTTTGGCAGCAATCAGGCCATGTACTGGTATAGCGCAGAGATTATGATCCAGTTGTTGTCTCTGGGCGTTCTGGCGCTGTTCACGGCGGGCAGGTTGTCGGTATCTGATCCCTTTAAGCAGAGCTGGCCGGTGATCGGATTGTTTGCATTGTTCCTGCTGCTGCAGGTGACGCTCGCGTTTGTACCCGGGTTACCCCAATCGGCAGATCAACACGCAACTTATGCACAACTCATCAAGACCCTGTGTCTGTTTCAGTTGTTCTGTCTGATGTTCCTGTTGTTTGATTCTGAAAAGCAGCTTCGCGTGCTGGTATGGGCACTGATAATCAGTGGCACCTTCCAGGCGGTTTATGGCACATTAATGACGGTCACAGGCACAGACTATATCTGGAACTATCCTAAAGTGGCCTACAAAGGGGTCGCTACCGGTACCTTTGTCAATCGCAACCATCTCGCTGGTTATCTTGAAATGACCCTGGCGTTGGGCCTCGGGCTAATGATTGCCAGCCTTAATTCAAGCAAATCAAGAACCTGGCGTCAGTTTTTCCGCAGTTGGACTGAGACGCTGTTGGGTGAAAAGGTCCGTATCAGGGTGTGTCTGGTCCTGATGGTGATCGGGTTGATACTGACACGCTCCAGAATGGGTAACACGGCTTTTTTTGTCGGGATGGGTATCGCGGGGCTAATCGGTTTGTTTGTATTCAGAAAGTCGCAGTCCGGTGTGGTGGCGCTCTTTGTGAGCATTTTGATTATCGACATTTTTTTGCTGGGTACTTTTTTTGGCATCGAGGAATTACAGGCGCGGCTTCAGCAGACAGATATTCAGGAAGAACAGCGAATCACAGCGGTCTTGCTGAGTGCGGGCCTACTTGAAATGGCGCCCTGGTTTGGTCATGGTTTAGGGACTTTCTATACGGTTTTCCCTCAGGTCAGGAATGACGAGATATCCTTGCTCTACCAGCATGCCCATGCTGATGTAATGCAGTTTCCCGTGGAGCTAGGCGCGGTTGGTGTGCTGCCTCTTGTGCTTTTGCTAGTCCTGACTTTTGGCGCTGCGCTTAAGGCACAGCTGACCCGGCGAAACCGTTTTTCGCGGGCGATGGGGTTTTCTGCCACCATGGCGATGATTTCTATCGGGCTGCATTCAACCACAGACTTTAATCTGCAGATCTTTGCCAATGCCGCCACCTTTGTCTGCGTTCTGGCCATTCCGTGGTTGGCGTTGTATATGCCAAGGTCTTCTCGCCGATCGTCGGAAATTTAAGTGAAGCCGTTTGGCGACCTGGAGTAAACTGGTTGTTTTCACTTTGGACTAACTCAATGCGTTTTCCTGCTTACCTGGTGCTTTGTTCCTTGCTTGTTGGTTGTGGTGGTGGCGGAGGCGGGGGTTCGAGTGCGCCAGCACCTCAACCTCCTGGTTCGTCTGCGGCTAACGACAGCGCCACTGTCGATGAAGAAAGCTCGGTTGTAATCGATGTCACCGCGAACGATGCCGACATTGATACCAACAGCCTTCAAATTAGCAGTAATCCCGCAAACGGGGTCGCTGAGGTTTCAGGCACGGAGGTTGTCTATACACCGGCTGCTGATTTTTCAGGCAGTGACAGTTTTCAGTACCGGGTGACAGGGAATGATGGGGTTGCTCGAACTGCAACGGTCAGTGTCACGGTTACCGATATTAATGATGCGCCGGTGGCCAGTGATGATGTCTTCGCGTTGGTTGAGGACAATACACTGCCCCTCACGCTTGGGGCGAACGATACTGATGTTGACGATGGGATTGCGGCGTTTGAGATCGAGGGTAGTTTTGAAGGAATCGTTTCCGGCAGCGGGCTTGACCTTACCTATCAGCCACCACTGGATTTTGTCGGCGAGGTGGCTTTTCAGTACCGGGCGCTTGATGCCAGTGGCGCGTCCAGTAACCTCGCGTCGGTCACGGTGACCGTGTCTCCGTTGACGGTCACCGCGTTGATGTCTGAAGGCGCATCGGTGCCGCAGTCCGGATACGTTGTAACCAATGACTCGGAACTGGGGCGTTCCGTGCTGACTTCGCCCCAGCAACAGATTGAGGTGCCGCCGAACGCGGTATCTCTGCTGCTGAGTTTAAGTGGGCCCGATGCCAACCTTTCTGAAAATGGGCTCTTCATCAGTAGCCTGACGCCGCCCTCGGGGCCGTTCCCGGCATTCCAACGCACCGTGAATTTCTGTAAGGGCGGCCTGTGCAGCAGTCTCGTGCCAAGGCGTCCTGACTATACCGTGGAAGCCGGCACCTGGACTTATACGTTGGGTACCCTGGCATCTAATCTTGATGCTATCGACTTTGAAACCTTGGCGCTGAGTGCTGCGGTTCGAACGGGTCCCAAACCAGATCTCGCAGCTGCGCGTCCGGCCGCGCTTAATGTGAAGGCTTTTTTGACAACAGCGAGTGTGTCGTTAACGGATATCGAAGCCGTATTATCGCAAATGCTGCTCCTTGCGGATGCCAATCAGTTGCAGGTTGTTGTTGAATCCATTGATGAGATCGCAGGTTCAGGCTTTGATGTGGTCAGTAGCAGCTTTCTGGATAGCACCACCAGTGAATTGATAAAACGGGGTGACCCGGATGCCGTTAACCTGTTTTTTGTAGAATCGTTTTCTGATAACGAATCCCTGGTGGGGGTTGCCGGGGGTATACCGGGTAGTTTTGGTGTGGTTGATGGTTTTAATGGGGTCTTAATCGACGCCACGATCTTTCAGGGTGGTTCCCAGCAGGTCTTTGTCGAGAGCACCGCAGAAACCGCGTTTCATGAAATGGGGCATTTACTGGGTTTGTATCACACGACCGAGGCAGACTTCAGCGCGGTGGATGTGATTGACGACACGCCTGTTTGCGAAGCAGCTGTGCATGACAGCAATAACAATGGCACGGCGAACCCTGGTGAATGTCCGGACGCGGCAAACCCGATGTTCTGGACCAATAGTGTGCTGCTCGACTGGCAGCTACTGACCGATGATCAGAAGTATGTGATTTACCATTCGCCGATCGCGGTACCCGGCAGCTAGTAGGCGTTTTTGTCAAACAGCACAAAGGCTGTTTTGATGATGATTTTGATATCGAGCCAAATCGACCAGTTGTTGATGTAGGCAAGGTCGTACTGCACGCGGCCTTCCATCGCTTCAAGATTACGGGTTTCACCGCGGAAGCCGTTTACCTGGGCAAGACCGGTGAGACCGGGTTTGACCCGGTGCCGCCGCATGTAATCTTTGATCTGTTCGCCGTATAGCACGTTGTGGGCAATGGCGTGTGGCCTGGGACCAACGATAGACATACTGCCGCTCAAGACGTTAAACAGCTGCGGTAGCTCGTCGATGCTGGTGCGGCGGATGAATCGCCCGACCTTGGTGATGCGATCATCGTCTTTGCTTGCCTGGGTGACTTTGCCTTCGGTTTCTTGATGCAGTTTCATGCTGCGGAATTTGTAGACGTTAATCTCTTCACCATTCCAGCCATGTCGTTTCTGTTTAAACAGCACCGGACCTGGTGAGCCAAATTTGATACAAACAGCCGTCACCAGCATCAGGGGCGACAGTGCAATCAGCGCGGCTGACGCAACCGAATAATCAAGTACCGATTTCAGGAAAGCGTTGCTGCCGATCAGCGGTGTTTCTGAAAGCGAGATCAGCGGCACCCCGCCCAGTTCACGTATGCTGTGGTTCAACAGTTCAACGCTGAAGATATCGGGCGCCCAAATGATATCGACCTGCTTTTGTGCGAGGGCCAGATACAGCGGCCTGACCAGTTCCGCTTGCTGCATCGGCAATGCCATATAGATGCGCTGCACTTTATGGGTGTCAACGACCCGTTCCAAATCTGCCAATGCACCCAGCACCTGATGTCTTGTGCCGACGTCATCGTCCGTAGAGACAAGTCCCAGGACGCGGTCCGGAATCCAGGGGTTTTCGTTAATATGGCTCGCCAGGTGCTGCGCCAGTTTGCCGTTGCCGATAACCAGCGTGCGAATCTGCTCGGCTCGATTGCGCATCTGCAGGTTTCTAACAACGAGAAAACTCAGAAATTGGGCGACCAGGGCGCTGACCGTCCATGTCAGGATGACCTCGCGGGAAAACAGTGTCGATGTCTTGGTAACGAATGCGATTCCGACAAGCAAACCGACAACCGTCAGCCACGAGCGGGTGAGCAATATAAAACGCTGATAGATAGATGAGCTGTGCTGGTACAGGCCGTTGATGTGGTAAATCACAGCCATCAGTAGCACGGCTAGAATTGCCAGGGCACGATATTCCGTATCGAAGGCAACGCCGCGCAGGTGCGCGTGTGCATAAAGCAGTCCCACCACGAGACTGAAATCCAGGATGATCTGCAACCAGCGGGCACTGGACTTGTGTTCCTGCATCAGCTTCCGCTGGGTATGGAAAACCGAGTCCTGAAGGGGCTGCTCGTTACTGGCTGGCTTTGGCAATGCCATAGAAACAAATGCGAATCGAAAGGTCGTTTATTTTACGCCTTTTTCAGAAGGATTGGTCAACATCCTCAGCGGGGGAATCGCCGAACGGTCTGCCGACGACCACCGCAGGCACGCCTGCCACGGTGACGTGTTCGGGGACGTCTGACATCACAACGCTGCCAGCGCCAACTTTAGCGCCTGTACCGATCTCGATGTTACCGATGATAGACGCGGAGGCACCTATCAGCACACCCTGTCTCACCTTCGGGTGCCGGTCACCTTGTTCCTTGCCGGTTCCGCCAAGCGTCACGCCGTGTAGCATGGTGACATCATCTTCAACGATAGCCGTTTCGCCAATGACAATCCCGGTTGCATGGTCCAGCATAATGCCGCAGCCAATCTTGGCCGCCGGGTGGATATCAACACCGAATATCTGACTCATCTGGTTCTGGAAGTAAAAGGCCAGACTGTGTCTCTCCTGATGCCATAGCCAATGGGCAACGCGGTAGGTTTGCAGTGCGTGGAAACCCTTGTAAAAAAGCAGCGGTGTGGAATAGCTGTTGCACGCCGGGTCGCGGGTTCGAATGGCTTTGATGTCTATCTCTGCGGCGCGAATGATTGACCGATCTTCCTGATAGGCTTCATCAATGATTTCGCGGATTGCCATGGCGGAAACCACCGGGCTGTCGATCTTGCCTGCGAGCAGAAAGCTGAGTGCCCCTTCGAAGGTATCGTGGTTCAGGACCGTCGCGTGAAAGAAGGTCGACATGATAGGCTCAAAGTCCGCGCGGAGCTTGACCTCATGCCGGATTGCCTTCCACAGTGACCCAGCAGCGCGTATATCAGCGATGTTGCTTTCTTCAACCAGTTCTCTCGCGTAGCGATTGTTGATTTTGTTACGCATTTGCAGCGGCCTGACGGTTTGAGGCCGCAATTTTGCGCCCATCAAAATATTATTCAAGATCAAACTCATTCGCTGTGGGAATAGGTCTAGTCGGTTTTTTGGAATTCCTTGAGTGCAGCGAGTTATGGCTTCCTGCTGGTATGTGGTTAAATCTTGGTCCCCGGTATCACCAGATTTGCGTCATGGATCCAATAAAAAGTGTCGGCTTGGTTGCGCGTGTGTCGAGTCCGCAGATTCAGGAGTCGCTGCAAACGGTACACAGTTTTCTGATGGCTTCAGGTTGCACCGTGGTAATGGAGAATTTTGTCGCAGACCTGCTTGGCGCATCAGGAGGGGGCACGGATCTTGATGGTCTGGGGCGGACCTGCGATCTGGTTATTGCTGTTGGGGGCGACGGGAACATTCTGAATACAGCTCGGAGTATGGCCCCCTTTGGTGTGCCGATTCTTGGTATCAACCGCGGCAAGCTGGGGTTTCTGGCGGACGTATCACCGGATGAAATTGAAGCTCGTCTTGGGGAGGTATTGTCAGGTGATTACACCACTGAGGAGCACTTTCTGCTGGAAGGTGTGGTCGAGGGAGAGTTGGATACGCCATCCGCCCTCAATGAAGTGTTATTGCACTCTGCCAGTATGCCGAAGATGCTGGAGCTTGAGTTGTTTGTTAACGATCAGTACGTATATACCCAAAATTCAGATGGTCTGATTGTTGCTTCACCGACTGGCTCCACCGCCTATGCGCTCTCGGCGGGTGGCCCAATTATGCACCCCAGTCTTGACGCCATTGCGATTGTACCCATGTTTCCGCATTCGCTTACCAGCCGCCCGCTGGTTGTGCCAGGCGGGGATGAGATTCGGATTGTGCTGGGGGAGGCGACGGATGTCAGTGCGAAGGTTAGTTTTGATTCGCATTTGGAATTTAGGCTGGAGCCTGGTGAATCGCTGGTTATCCGCAAAAAACGGGAAAAGCTGTTACTGGTGCACCCACCCGGGCATAGTTTTTACGGCATTTGTCGCAGTAAACTTGGTTGGGCCAGAGGCGCCTCGAGGACATGATTATGTTGCTAAAAGTTTCCAGAAATTCAGCCTTTTTACTGTTGCTGATGTTCAGTGCCATGTCATTGGCTGCACCTCAGGGGCCTGTCATCGGCCAGATCACGCTATTGCTCGGTACGGTCACGGGTGTCGATCAGGATGGTGATACCTTTCTAGTTCAGCGGGGTAGTGATCTGCACGCGGGTTACACGCTTGAAACTGGCGCACGGTCCTTTGTGCGGGCTGAAATGAATGATGGGACCCGACTAACCCTGAGTCAGAACAGTTCCAGCACGCTCGATAGTTTCAGTTTTAATGAGTCAACGGGTAGTGGCGGCTTTAACGCGACTGTTCGACGGGGCGGCTTTAAATATGCCAGTGGTCGGTTGGGTAGCTTTGCGCCTGGCCGGCAACACTCCCTAATTACGACACCAAGCGGCATGATAGGGGTGCGCGGTACCGTTATTGAAGCTGTGCTTGAAGGCGGAAAACTGACGATTAGCATTCCCGAGGGTAACGTGGATATCACTTTTACGCGCGCGGATGGTACAACGTTTACGCAGTCTGTTGGCGTAGACGAGCCGATTCAAATTGTCCAGGTCGAAAATGGTGGTGACTTGCAGGGCCTTGATGATTTGCCGCCCGCTTTGCAGGCCGTGGTTCAGGTGCTCGAGCAACAGGTGCGTCAAGCTGAGTTAGATGCTGGCGGCGAAAGTGATGGTCAAGGAAGCGATGATGCTGCCAACGACCCTGATGATACTTCCAGCGACGATGATGCGACTGCCGTCGAAGATTCGCCGCAAACGATCACGTTGGATTTGGATACCAATACGTTAACAACACCGGATGACTCGCCGCAGGCAGCCGGTGGTGGGCAGGTGATTGATATACCTGCCAGTCCTTCTTCGATTCAGTAGACTTAAGAAAAGTACATGGAACAAAAAACAGCATTGATCACGGGCATTACCGGCCAGGATGGTTCTTATCTGGCCGAACTCCTTCTGGCGAAGGGATACATTGTCCACGGCATCAAACGCCGAGCCTCCTCATTTAACACGGAACGTATAGATCACCTTTACGAGGACCGGCACGTTGATACCGCGCGCCTGTTCCTGCACTACGGCGATCTAACGGATTCATCTAACCTCACCCGGATTATCTCGGAGTGTCAGCCGGATGAGATTTACAACCTGGGTGCCCAAAGCCACGTGGCGGTAAGTTTTGAGTCGCCTGAATATACAGCGGACGTTGATGCGCTTGGGGCGCTAAGGCTGCTTGAGGCGATTCGCTTCCTGGGTTTGGAGAAAAAAACGCGGTTCTATCAGGCATCGACATCAGAGCTTTATGGCCTGGTGCAGGAGGTACCGCAACGGGAGTCCACACCCTTCTATCCTCGTTCTCCGTACGGTGTTGCGAAACTCTATGCTTACTGGATTACGGTTAACTACCGGGAGGCTTATGGCATCTACGCCTGCAACGGGATTTTGTTTAACCATGAATCAGAACGTCGCGGCGAAACCTTTGTAACCCGTAAGATCACCCGGGGACTGACGGGAATCGCAACCGGGCTTCAGGCCCAACTCTTTATGGGTAATCTCGATGCGAAGCGGGACTGGGGGCATGCACGGGATTATGTAGAGATGCAGTGGCGTATGTTGCAGCAGGATGTGGCCGAGGATTTTGTTATTGCGACGGGTCAGCAAATCACCGTTAGAGCCTTTATCGAAAACGCGGCCAGGCATCTTGGTATTACCCTGCGCTGGGAAGGCGAGGGCGTGAACGAAGTTGGGATTGTTGAATCGGTTAGCGCGAGTGCAGCTTTGGGTGATGAGATTCAGGTAAAGCAGGGAGACACTATTATTTGTGTTGACCCCAGGTACTACCGACCCGCAGAAGTTGAAACGCTGTTGGGTGACCCTACGTTAGCGCACCAGAAGTTGGGTTGGCAGCCAACAACGACCCTGGACGAGATGGTACAGGAGATGGTTGACCACGATTTAGACAAAGCCCGTCAAAAGTCGCTGTTACGCGCCAGTGGTTTTGACGTTAGCAACCCTCAGGAGTAGTCATGCGAATTTTAGTTGCCGGTGACCGTGGCATGGTTGGGTCTGCCATTTCACGAGCCCTGGAAGGTGGTGAACATGAGGTTCTTACACTTGCCAGAGACGAGGTTGATCTAAGAGATAGCGCCCAGGTTTCAGCAGCGATTAGCACCCTGAAACCGGAAGCGGTGGTGGTCGCAGCCGCCAGGGTCGGCGGCATTCATGCGAATAATACGTACCCTGCAGATTTTATTTACGACAACCTGATGATCGAGGCTAACCTGATTCACAGCGCTTTTGATGTGGGTTGTCAGCGTTTGTTGTTTCTTGGCAGTTCCTGTATTTACCCCAAGCTTGCCGAGCAGCCAATGATAGAGAGTGCCCTGCTAACGGGCCCGCTTGAGCCAACCAATGAGGCTTACGCCATTGCGAAGATTGCAGGTATTAAACTCTGTGAATCGTTTAACCGGCAGCACGGCACGGACTATCGTTCCCTGATGCCGACCAACCTTTATGGCATCGGTGATAACTTCCATCCCGAGAACAGTCATGTCATACCGGCATTGATGCGGCGCTTTCACGAAGCGAAGATTGAGAATGCTGCGGAGGTGGTTGTTTGGGGCACGGGTAAAGCGATGCGGGAGTTTCTGCACGTTGATGACCTGGCCGCAGCAAGTGTCCATCTGCTGCAACAGGACAAAGCGCTCTTGGATCAGGTGGTTGAACCGATGTGCTCACATATCAACGTGGGTACTGGTGAGGACGTCACAATTCGGGAACTTGCGGAGACCATTCAGCGGGTTGTGGGGTTTTCGGGTGAACTCAAGTTCGACACCAGCAAGCCTGACGGGACACCGCGTAAGCTGCTTGATGTTGGCAAGATCAATGCGCTCGGGTGGAAGGCGGCAATTGGTCTGGAGGATGGGCTCCGGGATACGTATGAATGGTTTCTCGAGAACCAGGGTTCATTTCGGCGTTAGATCTTCCTTTGAATCGATGTCTTTCAGGATGCCCGGATCATCAGTTGGCCATTGTACAGTTTCAGCTTTGTGCTTGTTGATGACGGCCTTGGCGCCTTTGTCGCCAGACAGTTGGCTGAGTGCCTTGAAGTAGTGATGACTGAAGCCGACCGGGTGACCGGGTTTGTTGGTGTGGGTAGGCACAATGATGACGTTGTTCATCCTCGTCCTGAGCGAAGCCGAGGAATCTGAACCGGGGAGTGAGTTCTCTCCGCTCGCTTCGCTCGGTCGAGACGAGGGGGGCACGCTCCTCATCCCGAGCGAAGCCGAGGGATCTGAACCGGGGAGTGAGGTCTCTCCGCTCGCTTCGCTCGGTCGAGACGAGGGGGGCACGCTCCTCATCCCGAGCGAAGCCGAGGGATCTGAACCGGGGAGCGAGGTCTCTCCGCTCGCTTCGCTCGGTCGAGACGAGGGGGGCACATTCCTCATCCCGAGCGAAGCCGAGGGATCTGAACCAGCATCCACTGCGATTCCCTCATCCCGAGCCTGCCGAGGGATCTCTCTTCCCAACCGCGCAAACTCATCCTTCAGCGCCGCCAAAGTCTCAACCGCGACAAATGGCATATCCGCCAGAAAGATAAACGCACCATCCCAACCTTCAATCTCCGCTGCTGCATTAGCCAGACTATGCCCCATGCCCAGGGCCGAATCCGGCGCCTGAAAATACTGAACATCCGGATTAAGACGACTTAACGTCGTCTGAAGTTCATCGTCATCATGCCGCAGCACAACCATCACATCAGGAAAAACAGCAGTGACCTTCTCTAATGTCTGCTCGATAACAAGTTTGCCATTAGGTAGCCTGGCTTGACGCTTGTCGCCGCCGAATCGCCGCGAGCTGCCTGCGGCAAGCACCAGTGCGCCGATCATCAACTGGCGGCAACGTCCTGCTGACGGAAGTCAGCCTGAATGAGTTTTTCCTTTTCACCGCGGAGCGCTGTGAGCTGCGCAATAATCGCGATGGCAATTTCCGCCGGTGTTTTGCTGCCAATTGGCAATCCAACCGGCGCATGCAGTTTGTTGATTTCTTCTGCCGTCAGCTCAAGTTGTAACAAGCGCTCCCGACGTTTTGCGGATGTTCTTGTTGATCCCATCGCACCGATAAAAAACGCTTCAGTTTTCAGGGCTTCCATCAGGCCCATGTCATCAATGCGCGGGTCATGGGTGAGCGCGATAATGGCAGAGAAATGATCATTGGCATGGTTCTTAACCGCGTCGTCAGGCATGTCGCAGACGAGTTGTGCGCCTTCGATGGTCCATTGGTCGATCATCTCCTGACGTGGGTCGCAAATAACAACATGGTAGTCGAGCATTTGTGCCATTTGCGCGAGGTATTGGGAGACCTGGCCGGCACCGATCAGGAATAATTGATAGCGTGGGCCATAGGTCTGGATCAGATACTTTTCACCGGGGGTCTCTGTGTTTTCGAAGTCGCCGATAAATTGCAGGTGTTTAAACCGTTCTTTTTCCTCGATGCTGATTTCGCCACTGGCAAGGTCGACCTTGCGTTCAATACATTCGCGTCGTGCGAGTCTTTCGGCGATGGCATTGAAGTGCGTGAGGTTGGTGTTATCCATTTGCGGTTCGACGACGATGTGTAGCTGGCCGCCGCAGGGGAGCCCAAATCTTTCGCTTTCTTCGGTGGTTTTGCCGTAGAGCATGACCTCCGGTTTATCGATTGCGAGTTCGCCTCGGGTGATCCTCTCGAGCAGGTCTTCTTCAATGCAGCCGCCCGATAAGGAGCCTGCAACATGACCGTCTTCGTTGCAGGCGAGCAGTGAACCAACCGGGCGCGGGGAAGAGCCCCAGGTTTTAACGACAGTCGCGAGCCAGGCTTTTTTGCCGGCTTCAATCCAGCGTGTCAGCTGGCTGAGTACTTGTTGGTCCGCATTTTCGATCATTGCTTTCTCCATGCTTAACCTCGAGATTTTTCGAGAGGTTTTCTTCATCCCACTGCATTGAGCGTCACCACCTCATCCCGAGCTTAGTGCCACCGCCTCATCCCGAGCGTAGCCGAGGGATCTGAACCGAGGCACCAGGTCTCTCCGCTCGCTTCACTCGGTCGAGACGAGGTCTTAGCACCACCTCATCCCGAGCGTAGCCGAGGCATCTGAACCGAGGCACCAGGTCTCTCCGCTCGCTTCACTCGGTCGAGACGAGGTCTTAACACCACCTCATCCCGAGCGTAGCCGAGGGATCTGAACCGAGGCACCAGGTCTCTCCGCTCGCTTCACTCGGTCGAGACGAGGTCTTAGCACCGCCTCATCCCGAGCGTAGCCGAGGGATCTGGACCGAGGCACCAGGTCTCTCCGCTCGCTTTGCTCGGTCGAGACGAGGTCTTAACACCACCTCATCCCGAGCGTAGCCGAGGGATCTGAACCGAGGCACCAGGTCTCTCCGCTCGCTTCACTCGGTCGAGACGAGGTCTTAACACCACCTCATCCCGAGCGTAGCCGAGGGATCTGGACCGAGGCACCAGGTCTCTCCGCTCGCTTTGCTCGGTCGAAACGAGGTCTTAGCACCACCTCATCCCGAGCGTAGCCGAGGGATCTGGACCGAGGCACCAGGTCTCTCCGCTCGCTTCGCTCGGTCGAGACGAGGTCTTAGCGCCACCTCATCCCGAGCGCAGCCGAGGGATCTGGACCGAGGCACCAGGTCTCTCCGCTCGCTTCGCTCGGTCGAGACGAGGTCTTAGCGCCACCTCATCCCGAGCGCAGCCGAGGGATCTGGACCGAGGTGCCAGGTCTCTCCGCTCGCTTTGCTCGGTCGAGACGAGGTATTAGCGCCACCTCATCCCGAGCGTAGCCGAGGGATCTGGACCGAGGCACCAGGTCTCTCCGCTCGCTTCGCTCGGTCGAGACGAGGTCTTAGCACCACCTCATCCCGAGCGCAGCCGAGGGATCTGAACCGAGGCACCAGGTCTCTCCGCTCGGTCGAGACGAGGTATTAGCGCCACCTCATCCCGAGCGTAGCCGAGGGATCTCAACCATAGTCGATAGCGCTCGAACTCACGTATCATACAATTTTACACCCAAAGGCATTCCTTTGATCAACGCGCTCGAAATTCCCTCTGATATCGACCTGGGCGACTTCTCACGATTCCTGCAGGTTCAGGGTTTACCCCATAGAATCACCGAGGAAGGTATCAATCAGGTTGTCTGGGTCCAGCAGGCGGAGGCGGTGGCCTACGTTCAGGCTGCCTATGCCCGTTATCAAGCCGGTGAGTTGCCCATCGGCGATGCCGAGGCCACACAGCCCCAGTTTGGGGTTGTTCGAAGACTCTGGGTTGCCGTGTGGCGTTATCCGATCACCATGCTGTTGATCGCTTTGTGTCTTATGCTTTTTCCAGTAGGTATGAATCGCGGCGATGTGGACCCGAACAGCCTGTTCGCCCAGATGATGTTCCTGTCTCTGGTCGAGGTTAATGGTGATCTCTATTTTGCGTCGCTGCGTTACACGCTGGAGCAGGGTGAATTCTGGCGTTTGCTGACGCCAATGTTCGTTCATTTCAGCTGGCTGCACATCGTCTTTAATCTCTTGTGGGTCTGGGAGATTGGTCGGCGGATTGAATATGCGCACGGTGGACCCGCTTACGTGGCGGTGATACTGGTTGCGTCAGTTGGGGCTAACCTGCTGCAGTTTCTGATGGCATCTCCGGGCTTTTTTGGGGGTATGTCGGGTGTCGTGTTCGGACTACTGGGACACTCGCTGGTATTTTCACGACTCGTACCGGCCAGATCCATGGGCGTGGCAAACGGTGTTTACATCTTTATGCTGATTTATCTGGCGATCGGGTTCACAGGCGCAGTTGATTTGCTGGGGCTTGGCAGCCTGGCCAACGGTGCCCATCTCGGAGGACTAATCGGTGGGTTGATTACAGGAGCTTTAGCTGGGTTTCTGGCTCGGTCTTCGGGTTCGGCTGGTCAGCCACCTCGAACGCCACCTCATAGCTCGTAAAACGCCTTAAGTTAATGACACCGGTGTCGAAGATCAGATACTGACCTTTGATCCCGAGCAGCGTGCCTCCAAGCTCAGGTGTTTTATCGAAATTCAGAGACACCACCTTTTCAGGATACTCTAGCACCGGGTACACGAAGGTCTGTGCTTGCGCATCGAGCACCGGCTGAACGGCTTGAATACCAAAGCGTTGAATGACGGGTTCAAGTTCAGCCTGGACTGTGTGCATTAACTCATCTCGTTGTTGTGCCAGGTCCAGATAATCGGCCTGCGTCTTGAGCATTTTCTGCCATTGGGTTTTATCCGAGACGAAGTTCTTGAAAGCAACCTCAACGAACCCTGATTGCTGCCGCGTCATGACCTTCATAACCGGTAGCGCCTGTATGGCACCCTGATCTATCCAGCGGGTGGGTAAGTTCTCCGGGCGAGTGATGCCAACTTTTACACCAGACGAGTTCGCGATATAGACGATGTGGGGTTGCATGCAGAAGTTTTCTGCAAAGGTGTCGTCACGACAGGTGCCCTGATCATGATGACACCGCTCCGGGCTGACCACGCACAGATCACACTGGGCCAGCTTCTTGAAACAGGGGTAGCAGTAACCCTGACTGAAGCTTTTTTTTGTTTTTCGACCGCACTCAAGACATTCAATGTTGCCGGTGTGTCGCAAAGTCAGCTTTTTGCCGAGCAACGGGTTTAGTGGGTAGCTGTCATCGCCGAGTCTGAGCGAGTACTGCACGGGTTGTTCATCGGTACAGCCGCCATCCGGTACCATGCTGGCCATTTTTCGCAGAAAACCTTGCATTGTGGACCCACTCCCAGATTTTTTGTCAGGCTCTTTGTCAGGCAAGCGGCATCAACTCTGACGCAGATTTCTTGCGGCGCGCCAGTAGAGGCATTCTGTGGACAACACACGTCGCAGCAATCAGATGATGGGCGGGGTCACCGGGGATATCAAGTCTTTCAGGTTCTTGGGATACCAGACGCCTCAAAGTCGAACTGACGCCGTCTGCCAACACAGCAAGTTCCCAAAAACAAAAGGGCTTACACACCATTCGAAGGCTGAAAGTATCGACTCTTGTTCCTTTGAGTGAATCTAGGAACTCATCGTTTGATTTTGTTATCGTCACGAAGCAGGTTGTGCGCTATCCAGATCATCCAGTATCGCAGGCATTTTGCCTTGAAACTGGCTGCGGCTATGGTTTTTCGGTTGCATTAAAAAGTGACCATAACAAACGATTAGTGATAGATATTAACCATTTGTAAAAATGTTCAAGTCGTCAAAAGCGGTAAGTCCTGCAGGAGATTTGCTAGAATTGCGGTCCGGTTTTTAATGGCAGCGAGCATGAAAGAAGGACAACCCAAGGCGATATTCCTCAAGGACTACAAGGTCCCTCCGTTCCTGATTGAAGAGACCAATCTACACGTTGATATCCAAGAAGATGTCACGACGGTAACTGCGACGCTGAAAATGGCTAAGAATCCTGCTGCGGACTTAGCTGATCAGCAGCAGTTGGTCCTGGATGGCAGCGTGGGTCTGGCGACAAAATCCGTTGTTATCGATGGCAGGCCGCTCACGGACAATGAATACCGGACTGACGATGATGAGCTTGTTATCTTTGAGCCGCCGGTCGCATTTGAGCTGACGACCATCGTTGAAATCAAACCCCAGGACAATACCGCGCTCGAGGGTCTGTATAAGTCCGGCGATATGTACTGCACGCAATGTGAAGCAGAGGGCTTCCGAAATATCACCTGGTATTTGGATCGCCCTGACGTCATGTCCAGATACACAACAACGGTGGTTGCCGACAAGGCGCAGTACCCTGTGCTGCTGTCCAACGGCAATGATATTGATCGCGGTGAATCCGGTGAACGGCATTGGGTGACCTGGCAGGACCCGTTCATGAAGCCGGCCTATTTGTTTGCGCTGGTCGCGGGTGATCTCCAGTTTATTGAGGATGAGTTTGTCACGATGAGTGGCCGAAAAGTGGCGCTTCAAATCTTCACTGAAGCCCACAATATCGACAAGGTGGACTACGCCATGGTGTCGCTTAAGAATGCCATGAAGTGGGATGAGGAGGTTTATGGCCGGGAGTATGACCTCGATATCTTCATGATCGTCGCCGTTGAGAGCTTCAACATGGGTGCCATGGAGAACAAGGGACTCAATATATTTAATACCTCCTGTGTGCTGGCAAGACCAGACACCACAACTGATGCCGGGTATCAGCGAGTGGAGGCAGTGGTCGCCCATGAGTACTTCCATAACTGGTCCGGTAACCGGGTGACTTGCAGAGACTGGTTCCAGCTGAGCCTGAAAGAGGGTTTTACGGTCCTGCGGGATCAGCAGTTTTCCGCCGATATGGGGTCCCCCACCGTTTGTCGTGTTAACGATGTTGCAGTGTTGCGGAGTGCCCAGTTCCCGGAAGATGCCGGCCCGATGGCCCATCCAATTCGCCCGGACTCCTTTATTGAGATCAATAACTTTTATACGGCAACGGTTTACGAGAAGGGCGCCGAGGTGGTCGGAATGATCCGGACATTGCTGGGCCCGGAACGCTTTCGTGCCGGTACTGACCTTTACTTTGACCGTCATGACGGTCAGGCAGTCACCACTGAAGAATTTGTTACTGCGATGGAAGAGGCCAACGACGTAGACCTGACACAGTTTCGGGTCTGGTATCGTCAGGCAGGCACGCCGGTGCTCGATGTGAGCAGCGAGTACGACGCCTCGGCGAAGACCTTTACCCTGAACGTTCGTCAATCATGCCCACCTTCGCCGGGTCAGGACGAAAAAGCGCCGTACCATCTGCCGTTAAAAGTGGGTTTGCTGGATGCAGAAGGCAACGATGTGCGATTCCCCGTGGTGGGGCTGGATGTGGCGAGTATTGATGATGACGCAGGTTTTTCTGCGGTGCTGAATCTTAAGGAAGCTGAACAATCTTTTGTGTTTCGTGGCGTGGAATCCAAACCGGTGCCGTCCCTAATGCGAGGCTTCTCTGCGCCGGTGAGGCTCAACTATGACTATAGCCGCGATGACCTGACTTTTCTGATGAGTCACGATTCAGACGGCTTTAACCGTTGGGAAGCGGGCCAGCGGCTTGCACTTGACGTGATCCAGGAGGTCATTGGTCAGATCGAAGCCGGGGAGACGATAAAGGTCGATGAACGCCTGATCGCCGCGTTTGATGCCAACCTGACCCAGGCAATCAGCGGTGATAAAAACCCGAACATGGATAAAGCCATGATCGCGCATATGCTGGTGCTGCCTGCAGAAAGTTATCTTATCGAAATGTCTGATGTCGCCAATGTCGAAGCGATTCACCAGGCGAGGGAAGCCGTTCGCGATGCCATTGCTAAAAAGCTGAGCGGCTTGTTGTTATCGGTATACAAGCTGAATCAGCGGCAGGTTCCATTCGCCGCGGAAGCAAAACAGATCGCGGAACGAGCGCTTAAGAACGTCGTATTGGGATACCTGATGCAGCCGTCAGATACAGAAATGGTGGCGCTCTGTGTTGAGCAGTACAAAACGGCATCAAATATGACCGATCGCAGCGCCGCGTTGCGTGCCCTGGTGAATGCGACGACGGAAGCCGCCGTGGCGCCGCGGGAAGCGGCATTGACGGACTTTTATCAACGTTTCGAAGCCGAGGCACTTGTTATCGATCAGTGGTTTGCGATTCAGGCTAACTGCTCACTGCCCGGGACACTGGCGCGGGTCAAGCAGTTGATGGCGCACGACGCATTTGATTTAAAGGTCCCGAATCGAATGCGTGCGGTGGTCGGCCAGTTTGCGATGGCGAATATTGTGAACTTCCATGATCGCAGCGGTGAGGGTTATGCGTTCCTGGCGGACCAAGTCATTGCTTTGAATGCGATTAACCCGCAGATGGCAGCGCGCGTTCTGTCGCCGCTGACACGCTGGCACAAATTTGATGCCGAACGGCAAGCCTTGATGAAGAGTCAGCTGCAGCGGATTCTAGAGGTTGAGGGTATCTCGCCGGATGTTTACGAGGTGGTGACTAAAAGCCTCTAGCCAGCAGCACTTCATCTCGAGCGCAGCCGAGAGATCTCGAGTTTCGCTCTTTGTAGCCAGATCTCTCCACTCGCTTCGCTCGGTCGAGATGAGGTCGGGCGGGCCTCGGTCGAAATGAGGTGGGGCGAGGTTTTGGTTGAGATGCCCCCAACCTCATCTCGAGCGCAGCCGAGAGATCTCGAGTTTCGCACTTTGTAGCCAGATCTCTCCACTCGCTTCGCTCGGTCGAGATGAGGTCGGGCGGGCCTCGGTCGAAATGGGGTGGGGCGAGGTTTTGGTTGAGATGCCCCCAACCTCATCTCGAGCGCAGCCGAGAGATCTCGACTTTCGCACTTTGTAGCCAGATCTCTCCACTCGCTTCGCTCGGTCGAGATGAGGTCGGGCGGGCCTCGGTCGAAATGAGGTGGGGCGAGGTTTTGGTTGAGATGCCCCCAACCTCATCTCGAGCGCAGCCGAGAGATCTCGAGTTTCGCACTTTGTAGCCAGATCTCTCCACTCGCTTCGCTCGGTCGAGATGAGGTCGGGCGGGGCTCGGTCGAAATGAGGTGGGGCGAGGTTTTGGTTGAGATGCCCCCAACCTCATCTCGAGCGCAGCCGAGAGATCTCGACCTTCGCACTTCGTAGCCAGATCTCTCCGCTCGCTTCGCTCGGTAGAGATGAGATCGGGCGGGGGTGGTCGTGATCCGCACCCCCCCCCACCCCTAAATTCTTATCTCACACCACCCCGGATTCACCCGCGCTATCAGCGCGTTTTTCTTGCTCCGACTCCATCGCTTTAACTGCTTCTCTCGTTCAAACGCATCCATTGCTGACTCGCACTGCTCAACATAGATCAGTTTCGTTAGCCTGTATTTTTTGACAAACGCAGACCCTTTTCCTTTCCGGTGCTGATCCAGCCGCTGTGGCAGGTTTCGGGTCACGCCGATATAGAGTGTTGTGTGGTGGCGGTTAGTTAATAGGTAGATTGAAAACATTCAGCTATTGGAATGTCTTTGCATTATTCAGTTTAGTGGTGCTGGCTGGTTTTATTGTGAGCCTGGGCTGAGATCTCTCCACTCGCTTCGCTCGGTCGAGATGAGGTTTGGTGGTTAGTCTCGTCTCGAGCGCAGCCGAGAGACCTTCTGTCGACCAAAACTGTTCCAGTAATCAGTGCAATTTTGGTTGACGTTATTTGGAGTCTGCTGTTTGGGGGATTATCAACCGCTACCTAACTATTGGCTCTCGGTGAGGTAGTCAGGTAAGGCTAGCGCGATGCAAGCACCGGTCAGCGCGCCTGAGAGATGGCATACAACGCTGGTATTGATGAAAAACGCGGCGCCGAGTAGAAAGCTGATCAAAAATAGGAAACCGAGTGTGAAATAGAAATGTTTCGGGTAGCTGTTACGAAATCGGATCGCCATGGCGGTCAGGCCGCCAATCAATGCGGCGAGACCGCCCGAGGTACCGACCAGCCCATCTGTACTCCCCGGCATATAGCTTTGCCAAAAATAGGTTGTTAAGAATGCGAAAATCCCCCCGATCAAAAAAACGGGTGCAAAAAAATGCTTCAGGCTTGGGCCAGCAAGCGCAGCAATGCCCACCCCAATGGAGGCGTTTGTCAGCCAATGGGCGACGCTGCTATGGATCATAGAACCGGTCATTATTCGCCACGGTTCGGCGCCTGCAAGTTGATACAAGAGTCCCCAGTTTTTAAGAAAATCAGGGCCGCCTAGAATAAACTGAACAAAGCCAACGGTGAGGAAAAAGACGATCGAGGTGCGCACATAGGGGCGTCCGTTTACGAATAACCAGCCGTAGTAACGGCCACGTTCTGCGAAACTTTCAATGTTTCGGAAAGTTATGTTTCTGTCGATTAGCAGATAGCAGGCAACAAACGCGCATCCTACGCCTAAAAACAATGCAGGCGCTTGTAGCGCCGGGAGTAGCGAATAAATCACCACTGAGCATAGGGCGTATACAACCGCTATCCACAAGACGAGTTGTCTGTTCCTGAGCGTTCGCTTAAAGAACGCCTGTTGTAGCGGTTCCGAAGGGAGGTCAGCAAGATGGTAAAAGCTTCCCGGTGATATAGGTAGCTCAACCAGCACAGGATTTAGCAGGTTGCCAGCGGTAATCGATCTATCAAGAGCCGCCTCACCGCTACGAAAAGAACCGGTAATCGCGGACCAAACCTTAGGCTCAGCGTCGTATGAAGGTGTTCCTTTGTGTACTTTGTCCCAGACTCGCATGAAATGTTGTCGAAGGGCCTCCTTAGAGGTCCAGTTGACTACTAATCAGAGAACATGGCAACGGTATACATTGCCGCAGCAATTGGCGCACCGAATGCAAAGGTGACAGGTGTTGCCACGGATAATGTGAGGATTGCTGTGAGTAATCTCTACGAAGGGTTGAGTTCGTTCACCAGGGATCGATGAGTTTTCTTTTCAGTTCCGAGAGTTCTTACTTCGTTAACTAACTTCAGCAACCCATCCCCTCGCCAGGTCGAACTGTCACCTTCGCGATACAGGTGAGATTCGAGTTGTTTGATTTCATCAGCGATAGCGGGGTGTCTTTTACCGAGATCGATATTCGACTGAACTTCGGGGAAGCGGGATCTGGCCCAGAGGAATAATTGTCGGTGGGTTTCTGCCGCCTGGTTGCGTGTGCAAGCTTTCTTGAGCTTGCTGTATTCGCGCGTTTCATCGGGGTCTTCAAAGGCAGCAGGGTCGAGCTGTGTTACCTGTGCTGAACGCAACTCGCGAACCTCTCGGCGCAGCATCAGGCCCTGCCAGGCTGTCACGATCCAAAGCAGGCCGAAAGCGATGGCTGCCCATTGCCAGTAGGGCGGTGCTGTTTCATACACAACATTCGGCCCAGAAAGTTCCGCCAGCGGCACGGTGACCGTTGGTGCGATGGCGGCGTCGCCCATTGCCGGCATGACCTCCCAGGTAGAGGCGGGAATGACGGTCACTTCAGCTTGATCTGTTCGGGTATTCCACCAGGGAATTCTTATCTCAGGCAGGTTTAGTTGACCCGCCTGTGTTGGCACGATGCCGACAGTGGTCACCTGAAATGCTGTTATACCCTCTGGTGTCACGCGGTTTTCAGTGGCGGGTGGATCGGCATAAACCTTGGCGTTTTCGACGGTCAGGTTGCCCAGTTCCGGCAGGAGTGCACTGGATAAACCAATAGCGGATATGGCGAGCTGCAGGTTAACGGGTTCTCCGACGCGGAAGGTAGGTGTGTCTTCCGGCCATTTCGCCCGGACCGCCAGCGCTTTGGCGGGTATCCAGGCATCCCCGGAGAATGATGCGGGTATCGGTTTGACGGTCACGGTATGTGCCTCGGAAACAGCGTTTACGCGTTGCCGTTGTGAGAACAGTCCACCGCGACCACGGGTGCCAATGAACCGCTCACTGGGTATCTCCAGCTCGCCACTGCGCTGTGGAAAGAGTGCGTAGCGCTTTTCCAGCACATAGTAACGCTTGCCGTCGATGATCTGCTCAAAACGTTTTTCATTGTCGATTGTTTCCACCACGGTGTCTGGCAGGTTTGGCGCGGGCGGGAAGTCGCCGCCAATCGCCTCGGTGTAAAACAGCTTGACGGAGTACACAATCTGACCCTGCACGTAGGTTTCGTTGGTATCAACCGACGTTTCAAAAAATACGAACTGGCGCATCCGATCCCGTTGCGACGCAGCCTGTTGTTGCACACGAATGGTGATCGGATCGGTCCGTTCGTTGCCGGCTCTTAACACCGGGATGAACAGGTTGCCCAAACGTTTTGGCTGCAGCGTAAAGACATGATCGCGATACACCACCCGGTTGGTCTGACCGTTAACGATTGACAGCGACTGGTTGGCGCGACTGGATTGATTGAGTATTTCAAAATCCTGTTCGAGGGAACTGAAATCAATGTCGATGTCGCTGGCGGCATCAGATGCACGTACTGTTAATGTCAGGAGGTCTAGGTCAGTAATGACCGTCCGATCGACACTGGCTGTCAGTCCCGCGTGGGCGCAGGTACAGATGAAGTACAGCAGTACAGCGTAAACGCTACCAATCAGTGGTTGTTTCATTGCCTGATACCTTTCCTTCTCGCAGTCGTTCTTCATACTGCTGTTGAAATTTTCGACGCAACAAGCCACCCGGATCGTCCGGCACCCGTCTCAGCCATTGCTGCAGCGCCTGCTTCTCTTCTTCATCCAACTGCGCTTCCTCGTCACTGGGTTGTGGTTGCGCTTCTGTGGGCTCTTGTTCTTCTTGCTTGCGTTCGTTTTCCTGTTCTTCCTGCTGTTGTTCCGATTGTTCTTCCTGTTCGGAAGATTGTTCCTGCTGTTGCTCCTCTTCCTGACCCTGCTCCTGCTGGTCTTGTTGGTTCTGTTCCTGGTCCTGTTGGTCCTCTGATTCAGCGCTGTCCTGTTGTTGCTGTTCCTGTTGCTGTTCCTGTTGCTGCTGCTCCAGTAACTTTTCGATCAGCGCTTTATTGAAGGCGGCATCTTCGTTGTCGGGATCGTTTGCCAGGGCTTGCTCATAGGCTTCGATGGCTTCGTTCAAAAGGCCCTGTCGCGCGAAAGCGTTGCCAAGGTTGTACTTGCCAGCACTTGTGTCGATATCACCAAACTGTTTCGCTGCGGCGTCGTAATTCTCGCTCCGATAGTTGGCGGTTGCCTTCCACGCCTGATCCTCAAAAAGTTCAGCGGCGCGATCGGCATCCCCATTTTTGAGTGCCTCGGTGGCCTGCTGGTCTCTGGACTGCCAGAGGTCATCCCAAAGCGATGCCTGCGCCTGATCGACGGGTAGTACAAACACCAGCGCAACAGACCAGAGCCAGCCACGTCTGAATGACAGTGCTGCTAGTGGCAAAAGTAACAACAGCAACCACGGGCCTTCCTCGAACCACACGTCAAATTCTCTATCCAGTTCCCGAAAAGCCTCCTCGTTTAACAGCGGCTGATCAGCCAGTAGATAATCCAGGTCTTCTTCGGTCAGTGTCATCGGTGAATATCTGCCGCCAGCCAACGCGGCGAAATCCTCCAGACTGGTTGCATTTAGTGTTGGGATAACAATATTGCCCCGCGCATCCCTCAGGTAGCCTGCATCGGGTCGACCAGCAACCAGCGGCACGGCTGCGCCTTGTTCGGTGCCCACGGACATCACCGATACCGGGTAGGCGTTGCGGAATTGTCTTGCGACCTGTTGGGCGGCGATCACGTCGCGAATTTCATCAGTGATAATCAGAATCCTGCCGCTGGTCATGCCGCCATCCTGAAAGAGTTCGATGGCACGCAACAGTGCCGGGGTCAGTTGACTGCCTGGCGCCGGCACGATGTCCGGGGTCAGTGCCGGGATCATCGCGGCAATTGTATTTGTGTCGTCAGTCAGAGGGGCCACGGCGTGGGCGTCGCCGGCGAAAACAATGAGGCCAGTGACACCTTCGTCACGGAGTGCCAGTAAATCAATTAACTTGCGCTTCGCACGAACCAGGCGATCTGGCTTAACGTCGGTAGCAAGCATGCTGCGGGTCAGGTCCAGAATAACCACCAGGGCATCTTCCCGTTCCTGCACTGGCTGCGGCGTTTGTCGCCAGACGGGTCCGGCCAGTGCCAGGGTGGCGATTGTCCAGGCTACGAACAATAGTGTCAGTGGGCTTCTGCTGACCTTTTGATCGGGATTTTCAAGGATATGGGGTAGCAGATGTGGATCAATAGCGTTTTCCCAGTTGCTGTGATGGCTCTGGCGATAGCGCAAGGTGAGGAACAGAAGCAGCCCGGGCACTAGCGCGTAGAACCATAGGGGTCTGAGAAAATGAAAGTTCGCGACGAATTCGGCGAAGTAGGCTTCGACAGTCATCATGACGGCGCCTCTGGTTTGGCATTGTCATCAGGCCCTGTGCGTGTCGCCCATAATCGGTAAAACCACGCGGTCAGGCCTGGATGAATCAACGTCATGCACATACTGAGTAACAGCGCGAATGCCAGTGGGTACCAGAACAGGGATCTAACGGGTCGGTAGGTTTCCTGATCCTGTTCGATGGGTTCCAGTTCATCCAGCGCCGCATAGATTTGGGAAAGCTCCTCGGTAGAGCGAGCACGCTGGAAGATGCCACCGGTCAGCGTGGCGATTTCTGTCAGGGTGGCTTCATCCAGTTCTGCCGAGGGGTTTACCTTTCGCTGAAACAGGAACCCCGGAACAACCATTTCCTCGGCGCCAAAGCCAATGGTGTAAATACGAATCTTTTCCTGGGCAGCGAGTCTGGCTGCCTGCACGGGGTCAACCTCGCCAACATTGTTAACACCGTCAGTCAGCAGAATCAGCACGCGATTCTCAGCAGGTCTGGATTGCAGCCGTTTTACCGCCAGCCCGATCGCATCACCGATAGCGGTTTTACCACCAGCGATACCGAGTGGTGTCTCTTCCAGCAGGGTTTTTACGGTGTTCCTATCAAACGTCAGGGGTGTTTGCAGGTAAGCACGAGTACCAAACAGAATCAGTCCTAATCGGTCGCCTCGACGCCGCTCAACAAAGTCGCCGACAACGTTTTTGACCACCGAGAGCCTGGTGCTCTGGGCACCTTCAAGCAACATATCTTCTGTACCCATGGAACCTGAGATGTCGACTGCCAGTAGCAGATCGCGGCCGGAGGTGGGCAGGGAAATGGCCTCGCCAATCCACTGTGGTCGCGTCGCGGACAGCACGAGGGCACACCAGATCAGAATCATGAATATTCGCCTGATCAGTGAACCGGTTCTGGCGGCGCTGCTGCTTTCGTAAGCGGCTGCGGCACCAAAAAAAGGTACCTGCAGCGCAGGTTCTCGTCGCACAGCTCTCGGCGTGAGGAAATAAACGAGAAATGGCAGGGGTAAACAAAGTGCTGCCAGTGGCCAGAGGAAGTCGATCATGGCGTCTGGGTCCCTGCCAGATGTTTCGGATGATGCCTGCGAACCCAGTGCCTGGCCAACTGGTCCAGCGATGCCACATCAATGTCTGTTGACTGACGATAAGCCCCGTCGATAAGCGCTTCGTTGTCCGACATACTAAAATCGTGACTGCCAGTAGATTTGTCTAGAAATTGTACCCAGGCCTCTCCGGTCAGACTGGCAACATCCTCTCTCGGGAACGCGGTAAGGCCCACCCGCTTCAGGAGTTGCTGTAGTGACACCAGATACTGGTTGCTGTCGCCATGTTGTTGCCAGTTATCGTGTAACACACTCAGCGCACGCAGGGCTTCCCGCCGGTATTGATTTGAGCGCCAGCGCCTGAACAGCCACCAGGCTGCGGTCAGCAGCCCGACGATGCCAAGCGCGGCCAGAAACCACCAGCCCGGTGCCGGTGGCCAGGTTTCAATAGGGGCTGGCAGATGAATATCCCTGAGTTCCGCCAGTGGGTCGCTGGCCTGCTGCATGATGCCAGGCGGACCCTGTGAGATGGGTGGTGCATTAGATGGCGCGTTGGAAGGTGCACTGGCCATATCAGCTGCTACCCACCATGCGGTTCAGGCCATCCACCGGCGACTGATTGGTCATCAGTGTCAGGAGCGGGGATTTAATCCGTAGAAACTCCTGCTGAATGTTACCCAGCTGTGTCTGATATTGGCGCGCGTAAGCCTCCCGGTGCTTCCGGTCCGCGGTATTGATGCGGCGGCGGTGCTGGCCGTCTGTGATCGTATAGAGGTCGGGTGATGGTAACGCCCGTTCCAGCGGGTCCGCGACATGGATACCAATCACGTCACTGGATTGCGCCAGCGGCTGCAGATGGATGCGGGCTTCGTCGGTGAAGCGCCTGAAATCGCTGATGATGAAAATGACGCTGCCATGCTTCGTGACCCGGCGGACATTGGCCAGCGCCTCGGTGAAGTAGTTTTTCCCGTTCTGCGGGGTATCCTCGTTCGATTTCGCCAGGCCAAGTGCGTGATTAAAATCATTGATTTCGTTCAGCAGGCGCAGAACCGCATGTTTATTTCTGCGGGGGCGCACCTCGCGGTGTCCTGTTTCAGAAAAGACAAGCCCGCCAACCCGATCGCCGCGTTCCAGTGCCGCCCACGCAACTAACGCTGCCGTTCGGGCCGCCAATACTGATTTGAATGTCACCTGACTGCCAAAAAACATCGATGCCGACTGGTCGACGAGAATCAGGACTGGACGTTCCTTTTCTTCCTGAAACACCTTGGTGTGCGCCACCTGTGTTCGGGCGGTTACTCGCCAGTCTATGGTGCGTACATCATCGCCGGGCTGGTAAACCCGGACTTCGGCAAAGTCGATACCGCGTCCGCGAAAATTGGAAGTCAGCAGCCCTGCCAGCGGATTCGAAGTTTTGTTGTCCGCGAGATCTGTGATTTCTCGAGCGGCATAACGCAAACGAATCAAATCGCGCAGGTCGGTATGTGCGCCCCGATATTCGTGTAGCGCCTTCAGGTTATCGTTAGTTTGTGTCAGTGGGCCGGACATGATGGCCCCCTAGGCAGCAGCAACTCGTTGAACGAGGATGTCCAGAATCTTGTCTGCGTTAACACCCATGGCTTCAGCTTCGAAGCTCACGATGATGCGGTGTCGGAATACATCGTGCACCACAGCCTGCACGTCGTCGGGTGAAACAAAATCCTTGCCCTGTAAAAAGGCATTTGCACGGGCGCAGATATCCAGCGCAATCGTGCCACGCGGGGAGGCACCGAAATCAATCCAGTTAGCAAGATCTTCACCATAGGCGCCAGGGTTACGTGTCGCCATGGTTAGCTGCACGATGTATTCCTCGACGACGGGTGCCATGTGGAGTTTTAGCAGTTCCTGGCGCGCGCTGAACACAGATGCCTGGGAGACTTTTGGCGGCGGTGTGTCTTCTGTCGTTGACATGGATTCATTTCTGACCAACTGCAGAATACTTCGTTCAGAGGCGGCATCCGGATAGTCGATCGTAACGTGCATCAGGAATCGATCGAGTTGCGCTTCGGGCAGCGGGTAGGTGCCTTCCTGTTCGATCGGATTCTGGGTTGCCATCACCAGGAACAGAGGTGGTAGTTCAAAGGTCTGGCGGCCAAAGCTGACCTGCCGTTCTGCCATAGCCTCGAGCAGGGCGGACTGGACCTTTGCGGGCGCTCGGTTAATTTCGTCCGCCAGTATCAGATTATGAAATATCGGGCCCTGCTGAAACTCGAAGGTGCCTTCCTGCGCGCGGTAAATTTCGGTGCCTGTAATGTCTGATGGTAAAAGGTCCGGTGTGAACTGAATGCGGTGGAACTCGCCTTCCAGGCCATCGGCGAGTGTTTTGATGGCTTTGGTCTTTGCCAGCCCCGGTGCCCCTTCAACCAGCAAGTGACCATCGGCGAGTAGTGCCATCAGTAGACGATTGACCAGCTTTTCCTGACCGATGATGCGGCTGGCGAGCCATTTCTCCAGTTCCATGATGTGCGCACGATGAGACATTACTCGATACAACTCCTGTTAATGGTTCGAGGTATTTGGGGGCAGGCCCCCATGAAATCAAGCCCCGTGAGGTCACGGTCTGCCGACGGATCTGGTCGACGTGCGATGGTTATAGACCGCGGGTCAGGTGTGAGGTTCAAAGCCCGAATGATAACACCCGTCAGGGCGACGGTTATTTGAGCCGAGTGGTTCCGGGTAATTTGGTGCGCCCGGATATGAGTGCACCCGATTATGGGTGCACCTGATTATGGGTGGACCTGGATCTGGTTACTCAGGTCTTTTGGCTAGTGGGGTGCCGGGACGCTAGTGCGGCAGACGCCGGCGGTACCGAGAAAACCATCCCAGTTATCTTCCCGGCCATTACGCCAACCGGTAAGCCATGCCTGTCTTGATGTTTCAGTGTGGAAGGGACAAAGGTCTTTCGACTTGCCTTTGACGCCGCACAGATATCCGCGGGTAAAAGCTCTGTCTGACTGCTGGCGTTTCTGTCTTCGCATAGGGCGTGCTCCAAAATCCAGTAGGGCTTACCATTGAACCGGAGCAGCGGTGTGCTGTCGACGATCATTTCGCTATAAGCCGGGCGTTGCATAGACGGCCGTGTCATAAGCTGGTGCGCCGCACCAAACTTGGGCTTTCTGCCAACATTCCGGTACACTCGATTCAAGAATAAAAATGTCCGATCGCCTCGTCTAAGGAGTAACTCATGCCCAAAGCAGCACTCGCTGTTGTATCCCTGTTGTTGTTTTCACCCCTCGCATTAGCCGATGAGCTGAACCAGGCCAATACTGCCTGGATCATGACCTCAACGGCGCTGGTGCTGTTTATGACAATTCCCGGGTTGTCGTTGTTCTACGCCGGCCTGGTGCGCGTAAAGAACGTCCTGAGTGTATTGATGCAGTGTTTCGCGATTACCTGTGTGGTCTCGATTTTGTGGCTGGTTGTCGGTTACTCGCTGGCTTTTTCTGAAGGCAATATGTTTATTGGCGGTCTTTCTAATGCCTTTTTGGCAGGGACTCAGGAAGACACGCTCAACGGCGATATTCCCGATAGTGTGTTTGCCATGTTTCAGCTGACCTTCGCGATTATTACGCCGGCGCTGATCGTCGGCGGTTTTGCGGAACGGATGCGTTTTTCAGCGATGCTGCTTTTCTGTGCGATCTGGCTGCTGGTTGTGTATGCCCCTGTGACTCATTGGGTCTGGGGTGGCGGCTGGCTCGGCGAGATGGGTCTGCTCGATTTTGCCGGCGGTACGGTTGTGCACGTCACGGCCGGTGTTGCTGCCCTGACTGCTGCGATGGTGATGAAATCCAGGCGAGGGTTTCCAGCCACACCCATGCCGCCCCACAACATGACCATGACCGTTACCGGCGCCGGTATGCTTTGGGTAGGTTGGTTTGGCTTTAATGGTGGTAGCGCACTGGCAGCGAACGGCGATGCTGGAATGGCGATTCTGGTGACCCACATGTCGGCAGCCGCAGGTGCGTTTACCTGGATGTGCATTGAATGGGTCAAATACGGTAAACCGAGTGCGCTGGGTGCCGTTACAGGTATGGTCGCCGGACTCGGTACGATTACCCCGGCCTCAGGTTTTGTGGGTCCTGCCGGGGCGTTGGTGATTGGTATCAGTGCGGGCTTTGTGTGCTTTAACGCCACCATGTTTCTTAAACAGAAGCTTCACATTGATGACTCCCTTGATGTTTTCCCCGTGCACGGTGTTGGTGGTGCGCTCGGGACAATTTTGGCAGGTATCTTTGCGTCCAGCGCATTGGGTATCTTCAGCGGCCAGGGTGACGGTGGGCCAATGGGCGCGCAGGTGCTTGTTCAGCTCACAGGTGTTGTTTCCGTTGGTGTTTACACGGCGGTGATTACCTTTGTCCTGCTCAAAGTCATTGATTTGATGATTGGTCTGCGGGTTTCTGAGGAAGAGGAAACCGAGGGGCTGGATATCAACCAGCACAATGAGCGGGGTTATGATCTTTAGGGCTTTTGTTTTTTTTCTGGGATTGCTGGTCGGTTTCGCGGGCAGTGGTTCAGATGGTTGGTATTGGAGGGTTAGTGCCCGCGCCGCAGGCACTCGCGACTAAGTCGTTTCTCGCGAGGGGTTTTGTGGGTAGTGGTTCAGATGGTTGGTATTGGAGGGTAAGTGCCCGCGCCGCAGGCGCTCGCGATTAAGTCGTTTGTCGCGAGGGGTGTTGTGTGCAGTTGTTCAGATGGTTGGTATTGGAGGGTTAGTGCCCGCGCGGCAGGCGCTCGCGACTAATTTGTTTGTCGCGAGGGGTGTTGTGTGCAGTTGTTCAGATGGTTGGTATTGGATGGTAAGTGCCCGCGCCGCAGGCGCTCGCGATTAAGTCGTTTGTCGCGGCGCCGCTTGTTTGAGGTGCTAGCGATTGGCGGCGCGCTCTACCAGGTACTTCACGAGGTCCGGGAAAGCGAGCCCGTAGCCGCGTGCACCGTCGGGGTAGAGGCTGGTGGGTGTCATGCCCGGTAGGGTGTTGACTTCCAGCAGGTAAATGTCGGTGCTTGTGACCACAAAATCAGCCCGGGAAAGATCGCGGCAACCGAGTGCCTGGTGCGCAGCAACAGCAATCTTCTGTAGCGCGATAGTTTGTGTTTCCGGCAGATCTGCTGGCATCAGGTGTTCTGATAAACCAACGGTATATCGATGGTCGAAATCATACCAGCTGTCTTCAGGTGTCGTGATTTCGATGACTGGAAAGGGCGCGGTACCAGCTTCAGTGTCGATCACGCCCACGGTGATTTCCTTACCTTCTATTCTTGCCTCGATCAGTAATCGGCCATCAAATTCAAATGCCTGCTCAACGGCGTCATGCAGCTGATTGGCATTATCGATGAGGGTTACACCAATGGCGCTGCCCTGGCAGGCAGGTTTGACGACAACCCGCTCTCCTAATGTTTCAAGAATCTGTGCCACTGCCTCCGCAACACCTGCTTCCCGCATGACAACGCACTGGTTGGCGACCGGTAAGCCCGCGGCACGAAAGACATCCTTGGCAACGATCTTGTCCATGGCGAAGGCGCTGCTGTGGACGTCGCTGCCGACATAGCGATAGCCCAGAATTTCCAGGAATCCCTGTAGCGTGCCATCTTCGCCAGGCGGACCATGTAACACAGGAAACACCACATCGGGCGCAAATTCGGCAAGGGAACTGGCGATGTTGCGATCCAGTTCGATACTGGTGACCTGTTCAAAATTTTCCTGGAGTGCGGTGATCACGCCTTTGGCGCTGCTTCTCGATACCTCCGCTTCAGCAGAGTTGCCGCCGCTTAGAACGGCAATCCTTAAACGGCTCATGGCGATCCTGCGCCTGCATGAGTGACCTGCGCAATTTCGACGGCCGCCGATTTCTCGGTTCGACAATCGTCGGGGTGCGAGCTTTTTGACGTCATAATAAAAAGCGTTTTCCTGTCCTCTCCACCGAGCATACAAGCGTAAGCCTGATTTTTGACAGGGATGCGATCAGTCACTTCACCGCCCTCTATGACACGCAGAACTTCGTGGCTCACGGGCGACGCTACCCAGATACCGCCTGCTTCATCCAGGCAAATACCATCGGGTACTGCATTCTCGAGTCTGGCCCATTCGCGTCGTCCGGTAAGTTTTCCGTCGGTTTCGATATCAAAGGCGGTCAGTCTGGCACCGAAGCTCTCGCCAACGATCAGGGTCTTACCATCGGGCGTAATGACCGTGCCATTCGGAAAAGCTAAATCGTTTGCCGCGAGTTCGGTAGTGCCATCGGGATGTACAAGGATGATTTCCGCTGGTTTGGATGGCGCATTGGCGTGCAGGTCGTACCCAAAATTGCCGACATAAGAGCGACCCTGTGTGTCGGTCACCATGTCGTTACAGTGGAAGCTGGCCAGACCGGACAGATCAGCAAACACCTGAAGCTCGCCGTCGTCCAGCACCAGTAACTGTTGCTTCTGCATTGAAACAATCAGCATGCGGCCGTCCGGAAGCCAGCCAAGCCCAGAGGGTTCGTCACCATTGAGCTCGGTCACTCGCTCCAGCCGACCGTCAGGGTCAAGCGCAAACACCGTTCTTGCGTGCATGTCCGAAAAGTAAAGTTGTCCTTCGTGCCATCTGGGGCCCTCGCCGAAGCAGAGACCGCTGACCATTGTTTGTACCATATACAGCGTGTGACCTGAGTTCATTGAATGACGCAGTCTAGAAGGGAATTGGGGCTACGCAAAGGCGTATCCATTGAAATTCAATGGAATTTGCCTTCTAGTAGACGCCAGGGTTAGTGAGGTGAATGATGAACACATTAAGAATTGGGCAACTGGCGGAAAGGGTGGGGTCGAGCGTAGAAACGCTCCGATATTATGAATCTGAAGGCCTGCTGCCCGCGCCGAAACGAAGTCCGGCTGGTTATAGACTCTACTCATCATCAGATGTGGAGCGAGCGAGCTTTATCCTGCGTGCCAGAGATATGGGTTTCTCGCTGAAAGAAGTCGGTGAACTGTTATCACTCCAGGTTGATCGGCGCGAGTCTACCTGTGGTGAGGTCAAGGTGTTGGCGGAGCAGAAATTGGCAGCCATTGAACAGAAGATGCGTGAGCTTGAAAAAATGAAAGCGGCGCTGCAGTTGATCACCGATGCCTGCGCTGGCGGTGAGGCGCCAGCGGTCGAGTGCACGATTCTTAATGCGTTAGCTTCCTGATCCCATCAAAGTTTTTGATTAAGTTCGTGCAATTCGGCTTGCCAGGCTGCTTGTCGTTTGGGCTTCTGAAACTTCGGTTTTCTCGCACGGTCAGCCTCAAGCAACGATTCCAACTCCACAATTCTCGCCAGAACCTCCTCGTCCCCGTCCCCGTTGCTGACGGACCCGCGCGGCTGGATATTGGGATTAGCGGTCTTTGCTGGTTCCGGGGCGGCCAGTTCATAGAAGATTTCAGGGCGATTGATTTCCTGTAACTGCCCGTCCGCGATCATGAAGTATCGCTCCGCGACGTTGTTGAGAAACCTGCGGTCGTGTGAGGTCATTAAGACCGCGGCGCTGCTTTCCTTAAGCTGTGACTCCAACTCTTCTTTTCCCTGGATGTCGATGTGATTGGTTGGTTCATCCAGAATCAAAAGGTTAGGTTGATTAAGTTTAAGGATCAGAAACAGAATCCGCGCGCGCTCACCACCGGACAAGACCCCCATTTTTTTATCGAGATCTTTGTAGGGGAAGCCCGCTTTGATTAATGCGGTTTTAAGGCTGGCTTCAGGTTCATGGCAATGCTTGCGAAGTGTTTCCATCAGACCGAGAGAGGGTGCCAGCCGATCCATTTCCTGATCGTAGTAGCCAATGTCGCACTGGGGATTAAATTTCACCAGACTACCCGCAGATTGCATCGCTTCTTTGGCAGTCTGATATTGAGACATGATGGTGTTAATGAGCGTTGTCTTACCGACACCATTGTGTCCCAACAGCGCGACACGCTCACCGGGTTTGATCATGAAGTTTTGGATGTGGAATAGCGGTTTGTTATCCGGGGCCAGAATATCTTCTGATTCAATAGCAAGCATTCGATTGGCTCGGGTGCTGCCAACCTCCAGCGTCAGATTCAGTCCTGAACCACGACTGACAAAGGTTTGCTCCTCACGCAATCGGTCGATGCGTTTCTCCATGGTTTTCGCTTTCTTGGCCAGATCCTCATTGTCGTAAACCTTGCCCCAGGTTGCTAAGCGCTTCGCACTGGCTTCCAGCCGCTTAATGGTTCTTTCTTCCTGCTCGCGCGCGGCAGCGGCGGCGGCATCCTGTTCCTGCAAGGCCTGACGCGCGTCTGAGTATGGCTGGTTAAACTCATAAAACCGCTGGTCACGCAGAAACACCGTGCGTGCTGTCACCGCATCAAGGAAATCGCGATCATGAGAAATCAACAGGAAAGCCGCGCGCAATGACTGTAAATACTGTTCGAACACAAGCAGCGTCTTAAGGTCCAGATGATTGGTTGGCTCATCAAACAAAATAAGATTAGGTTCGGTGATCAGGGCCCGTGCGAACATCAACCTGTTCTGTTGGCCGCCAGACAGATCCCGTACGAGATATTCGTGTTCATCTGCTGAAAACCCGAGTGCGTTTAATAGCTGTTCTGCCTGATATTGACGGGTCAGTTGTTCTTCCGGTGGGAGTTTTTGGCTGAGTGCCTCGAGCAGGGTTGCGCCAAAAAGATCCTCGCTGATGAACTGTTCAACAACTTCCAGATGCAGATCGCTGTTGCGTGAAACATCACCATCATCGGGCGTTTCCTGGCCGCTTAAGAGCTTAAGGAGTGTCGATTTGCCGCAGCCGTTGTGTCCAACGAGGCCAATGCGGTCGCCGGTATTGATGGTTAGATCCAGCGATTGAAACAACGGCTTGGTCCCCGCCGAATGTGTAACCCGGTGGCATTGCAGTAATGGAGGCATAGGGTAATGGTATCAGCTGTTCTCGGTGAGAAAAGTCTGTAATTCGATCAGCGTAAAAGGCCAGCCGATTTCGGCAGTAGCCGTCTGGACGACGGGAATTCTGATTCCGTAGCGTTCCACAAGGGCGTCATCGTCGGCGATTTCGATTGCGGCTATCTCAATCTCTGTATCCACGGCCTGAAGTTCAAGCAGCATGGCGTAGGCCTCCTCGCAGAGATGACAGCCCAGTGTTGTGAATAGGTTTATTTTCACTCTGGCTCTTTATAAACAAGCTCTGGCTCTTCATAACCCGGCTCTGGCTCTGCAAAAACAAGCTCTGGCAGTTCAAAAAAACGTTGCGCGTTTTTTGTCGTTTGCCTGGCGACTTCATCGAAGGGCTGCTCGCGGCAGGCAGCAACGGTTTTGCAGACTTCGGGCAGGTGCATGGGTTCGTTACGACGTGTCTTGGGCTTCGGGCGAATGGTGCGTGGCATCAGGTAGGGGGCGTCAGTTTCAATCATCAGACGGTCCGCTGGAATGTCTTTTACCAGGGCATGCAAATGTTGGCCCCGGCGCTCGTCGCATATCCAGCCAGTAATGCCAATGTGACAGTCCAGATCCAGGTACGCATACAGTGCCGCTTTCTCACCGGTAAAGCAGTGGACGACGGCGCCGGAAATATCTGCCCGATAGGTGCGCAGAATATCGCCAAAAGCGGGGTAGGCATCGCGTTCGTGCAGAAACATGGGTAGTCCGCTGCTGGCTGCAAGTTCGATGTGACGTTCAAAAGATTTAATCTGGACGTCTCTGGGTGAGAAGTCTCTGAAGAAATCCAACCCGGTTTCGCCAATGGCTTTAACGTTTTCGTTTTCAGCCAGTGAACCGAGCAGGTTCAGGGTGCTGGCATCCGTCTCTTCTGCATGATGAGGATGAATACCTGCAGTCGCAAATAGGTTGGGGTGCACTTCGGCTATCTGGTGGGCGCGTTCACTGCCTTCACGTGATGCGCCTGTCACCAGCATCTGCGTTACCCCGGCGGTTTCTGCACGTCGCATGACATCTTCGAAGTCATGGTCAAAGGCGTCATGTGTCAGGTTGGCACCGATATCGATCAGCATGGTCTGGTTCAGCTCTGTTCCGGATCTTGTTTAGTTTGTACCTGTGTAGTTGGTACCTGTGTTGTTGGTACCTGTGTCAAAGGTATCGTCGCTTCGTCGGGCGCTGCGAGTGAGTCATCGATCCCGTGTTGCTGCATGGTAGCCTTGATTCCCGCGACCTGAACCGGCGAGAAATAGTCTCTCTCATGCTGGTACAGCAATGGTTGTTCCTCTTGCATCCGCCTGCTGTAGATACTCGAGAACATCAGTACGTTCTGGACGTAGTTTCGGGTCTCCGTGAAGGGAATGATTTCAATCCAGACGTCGAAGGGCAGCGAGGCATCCAGCCATTGGTTTACCCGGCCAGGCCCAGCATTATAAGCCGCGGAAGCGAGAATCCGATTGTTATCAAACCGGCGCAACATTTCAGCAAGATAGTTGGTGCCGAGTTTAATATTCAGGTCAGGCTGAGTCAGGCTGCGATTGTCTTTGTAGGACACGCCCATTTTTTTTGCGACCAGTTTTGCCGTGGACGGCATCAGTTGCATCACGCCCAGTGCGCCGGCACTTGAGCGGGCATCGGGCATAAACGCGCTTTCCTGACGGGCAATGGCAAGGCTCCATTGTACGGGTACGTTGGCACGTCGTGCATGTGCCAGGAAGGTATCCTGATAAGCGACCGGGAACCTGTAATCCAGATGGTTCCAGGCCTCTGCGTTGATCATGGTCTGGATCGAAGCTTTGTACCAACCCCACCTCAGGGCAACCTTGGCAGCAACTTCCTGTTCCGCGTAAGTGAAGTCTGCGGTTGTAAAGTACCATTCGCGTCGGGCGCGAGCGCGTTCTCCCAGAGCGAAGAGCTCCAGGGCCCGCTGGATGCCTGGCGATTCCTCGAGAGAGAGAATCTGATCAAAAGTGACGATATCCGGTTCGTCCTGATACTCGTAACGGGTCTGCAGGATATCGGCGGCAACGAACCCGTAAAAAGATCGCGTGCTGCTGAGGCCCTGCAGTATTTTTACCGCGCTCTGCCGGTCAGCAATATCATCTGACTGGCCGAGGACGCGGGCCAGCCAGTACTGCCAGCGAGTCGATTGCTGCTTGTCCTCTGGAAGCAGATTGATCAGGACGATGACATTGCTCCAGTCGCTGTATTTCAGGCTCTGGCGGAGTCTCGCTTCGACCAGATCGGGGTGCTCACGCAGATTGACGGGCAGCGAATCCATTAGCGCGATGTCAGCAGTTTTGGACGCAAGTCGAATGCCGACGTAGGCATAGGTATCTTCCAGCGCCGCAGGCTGAAAGGAGAGTCGGTCTTCGTAGCGTCTGAGTGTTTCCAGGGCATCCATCGGATCGGTTCGGGCCAGTCGCCGGATACCATGCAGTACAATTTCCTGATTCCGGATATTGTCGGTCGAGAAAGCACCCAGACGTTTCACGGTCTGGGGTTTCAGGTGGACCTGACGGTAGTTAGCTGCAAAGGGTTTGTCGGCCTTTTCGATGAAACGCAGCAGGTAGCTGGATAACTTCTTCTCGTTTTCCTGAAGACTCATCGAAAAACGCTGCCAGGCGATATCCGGTGTGATGCCGTCTGCCCCTCGCCAGACGCTGAAGATCGGGTCACATTCGTCGGGCTGCGAGAAGCCGACCGTCCACAGTCGCGCCGCTTCGGTCATGGCTTCAGCTGTCCTGCCGGTCTTATAAAGGGCATAGCCGTGGTGGCATGCCAGTACCCGGGTTGAGGTCACCTTGTCGTAGTTGCGCATAAACAGCGACCATTCCCCTCGCGCTGCCAGGTTCTTCAACCAGTGTCGCAGCAGGGGTTCAGGTAGTGGGGTGTCCTGATATTGGTTAACAAAAGCCATGACCTCGGCTTCACTGTATCTGGAAATGCGATAGGCCATTTCCGTGTATTCGAGGTACGGGTAGAGCGGGTAGGTGCGCAAGTCGGGTTTGAGTTTCTGCAGCCGGGAAAACTGACTTGTCCGGATCAGGTGAAGCGCATCGAGGTACTGCTGTCGCTGCTCGAATCGATCAGGACCTGAGGTCGGGTCGTAAGTATTGCTGCGAGAGAAATCCGCCAGTGCAGGCAGGCAAAATAGGAACAGCGTAAGCGTTAGTAGGCGTTGTTTCACGGGGCTATTCGATCACTCCAGCGTCCCCGAGTAATGAATACTTAATGGAACGATTGAGGATTTTTCAGTCGTCCTTGTGGCCAACCCGAACCGCCAGAACATCGCAGGGCGCGCCGTGCAGCACACCATTGGCGGTCGAACCCAGGAGTAACGCGAGGCCGTGACGACCATGACTACCAACAACAATCAGGTCAGCGCCAATCTCATTGGCCAGGGTGTGGATTTCAGTTTCAGGTCTGCCGAAAATCAGATGTCTGTCAGTCTCTTCGATATTCAGGGTTTGGGCGAATTCCGCAAGGTGTGTTTTGGCGGTGTCCTGAATCTGTTCCTGTATCGTTGACAGGTCCATGGGGATATCGCCGCCGTAGGCTAACGACAAGGGTTCAATGACATGAACGCAGCTTAGCCTGGCATCAAATGCATTACGCAGCGCACAGGCCCGTTTTGATACGTCACGAGACTCTACTGTCAGATCGACCCCTACCAGAATGTGTTTGTACTCACTCATCGCATCTACCCTATATAGTTGCTACTTTTGTGTGTTAGCTATCTGTTGTTGAGCTGTCGTCGAGCTGTCGTCGAGCATCGGTCACCAGCGTTGGCGTCGCAGCCATCAGTGACCGCGGACGTCTGCCTCTGGTTTAACATGTTTACACACTAATACTGCCGGCCTCAACAGGTGAGTTCGGTTGTACATGAAGGAGGTTCAACGGTTGGTATACGTCATTATCGGGCTGGTCATGTTGTTCATTATCGTGCCTATATTTTCCGTGTTACCCACGGCCAGGCAGCGTATGCAGATGAAGATGCGTAACGTTGCGCGGCAGGCGGGAGTGATGGTTGAGCTGACGTCTATCGATGATCCTAATCCGAAACAGGAAAAGTACACCTCACACCTCGGCAAGGCCTTGCCGCCGGTGCTTAAGGCGATTGCGTGGCGGTTTCAGCGAAAGCGGGACACGGACTGGCGACAGCAACCCAAAGTGGGCTGGTGCCTGTATCGCGACCTCGACAATCAGTGGCACTGGCGCGAACAGCCGCCTGAAGCAATGAGTCAGGCGCTCAGGGCGTGGCTGGATGCCGCCGTAAAAAAATTACCGGAGGACGTTGAGCAGGTAGAAGAGTCGGTTTATACCATCAGTGTTTACTGGCATGAGCGACAACAGTTTACTGAAGGTGCGGTGATCGATTTTCTTAAGGATTGCGCGAACTTACCTCTGCATGAGCCGGTTGACCCGGATGAAGAAACCGATGCAATCTAGCGTGCGCGGCCTGTTCGAAACTTGACAATCAGCAGGCTTGTGCGCGTAAAGTGTTTTGTGACGGTCCAGACATTTTCAGAGAATGTTGCTTGACCTTCAAAACTGCAGCCCTTATATATGTCGCCCCTCGGCGCCAGATAAGGCGCCATCACTGATATACGGATACCTTGCATGGGAAAATCGCTCGTCATCGTTGAATCACCAGCGAAAGCCAAAACGATCAATCGTTATCTTGGCGACGACTTTATCGTTAAGTCCAGTGTGGGGCATATTCGCGACCTGCCAGTTAGCGGCACCAGCAAATCTGATCCGAAGGCACGCGCTAAAGAAGCCGCCAAGACCCGAAAAATGGCGCCAGAAAAAAAAGCGGCTTACAAAAAAGAAAAGGCGCGTAAGCAGCTGGTCACCCGCATGGGTATTGACCCGGACGACGGCTGGAAAGCCAATTATCAGATCTTGCCCGGCAAAGAGAAGGTTGTGGCGGAGCTCAAGAAGCTGGCCAAGGATGCAGATGAGATTTATCTGGCAACGGACCTTGATCGTGAAGGCGAAGCCATTGCCTGGCATCTTCGTGAAGCAATCGGTGGGGATGATTCCCGTTATCGCCGTGTTGTTTTTAATGAGATTACCAAAAAAGCCATCGAAGAAGCCTTCGAAGATCCTGGCGAGATTGATATGGACATGGTCAGCGCGCAGCAAGCACGCAGATTTCTTGACCGGGTCGTTGGTTTTAAGTTGTCGCCGTTGCTTTGGGCCAAAATCGCCCGAGGTCTGTCGGCAGGTCGAGTTCAATCGGTTGCGGTTAAGCTGATTGTCGAAAGAGAACGAGAGATTCGTGCCTTTGTGCCAGAAGAGTACTGGGATGTCTTTGCTGATCTTTTGCAGGCGAGCTCAGATGCCAAGGGCTCACCTGATGCGGTTAAGTTTCAGGTAACGAAACAGGATGGGAAAGCCTTTCGGCCGCTGAATAAGGCGCAGACAGATGCCGCACTTGACGTGCTGCGGGACGCAGAGTTCAGAATCACCAGCAGGGAAGACAAGCCTACACAGACCCGTCCTACAGCGCCTTACATCACGTCGACACTGCAGCAGTCTGCAAGTACCCGACTTGGATTCGGCGTAAAGAAAACCATGATGCTGGCCCAGCGACTCTATGAAGCCGGTTACATCACCTATATGCGAACCGATTCCACTAACCTGAGCAGTGAGGCGGTAAACGCCTGCCGTGGTTTGATCGGCAGTGAGTTTGGTGACAAATACCTGCCTGACAACCCGCGCCTTTATTCCAGTAAAGAGGGGGCGCAAGAGGCACACGAAGCCATCCGTCCATCTGACGTGACGGTAAAGTCGACGGCACTCAAGGGTATGGAGCGCGACGCGGAAAGACTTTATGAATTGATATGGCGCCAGTTTGTTGCCTGTCAGATGCCTAACGCGGACTACATCAGTACCTCGGTGCTGGTGACCGCCGGTAATCTTGAATTGCGTGTTCGTGGTCGAATTCTCCAGTTTGATGGTTACACACGCATACAGCCGCCTGCGGGTAGAAAGGAAGAAGAGCAACCGCTGCCCGACTACAAGGTAGACCAGATTCTTGATTTACAGGCGCTGCATCCGTCCCAGCACTTCACCAAGCCGCCGCCCCGCTTTGGTGAGGCCAGCCTGGTGCGGGAATTGGAAAAGCGCGGCATTGGCCGACCCTCCACCTACGCGTCGATCATTACGACAATTCAGGATCGTGGTTACGTCACGTTGCAGAACAAACGCTTCTATGCGGAGAAGATCGGTGACATTGTCACGGAGCGTCTGAGCGAAAGTTTTGAAGATTTGCTGGATTACAGTTTCACCGCACAACTTGAAGAAGGCCTCGACAAAGTCTCTGAAGGTGATGTGGCCTGGCAAAATCTGCTCAATGAGTTTTATGAGGATTTTGAGTCCAAGCTTGAAAAAGCCGAGGGTGAATCGGGCATGCGGGCTAATGAGCCTTCAAAAACCGACATCACCTGTGAGAAGTGTGGTCGTGAGATGCAGATTCGTACCGCCAGTACCGGGGTATTTCTGGGTTGCTCCGGCTATGCTTTGCCTCCGAAAGAACGCTGCAAACATACGATTAACCTGATTTCGGGTGATGAAGTTGTCAGCGTCAATGGTGACGAGGAAGAAGAGTCCAGAATTTTGCGAAACAAACGCCGTTGCGAAAAATGTGACACGGCGATGGACAGCTACCTCATCGATACAACCCGGAAGCTGCACGTATGTGGCAATAGCCCTGACTGTAGCGGCTTTGCGATCGAAAAAGGTGAGTTCAAGATCAAGGGTTATGACGGGCCGATACTTGAATGTGACAAGTGCGGCGCGGAGATGCAGTTGAAGACCGGGCGCTTCGGGAAGTACTTTGGCTGTACCTCAGATGATTGTAAGAACACCAGGAAGTTGCTGCGAAGCGGTGAACCGGCTCCCCCCAAGATGGACCCGGTGCCGATGCCTGAACTCACCTGCCAGAAGGTTGAAGATACCTATGTGTTGCGTGATGGCGCGGCGGGTATCTTCCTGGCGGCCAGTCAGTTTCCCAAGAACCGGGAGACACGTGCGCCGTATCTGGATGAACTGTTACCGCACCAGAATGAAATTGATCCCAAGTATCAGTTTTTGATGCGCGCACCGGAGAAGGATCCTGCGGGTCGCCGTAGTCTCGTAAAATTTGCCAGGAAGACGAAGGAACACTACGTCATGACTGAAAATGACAAGGGAAAACCTTCTGGCTGGCGTGCTGACTTTGTCAATGGCAAGTGGGTCGAGACGGAAAAAGAGACGCGGCCAAAGAAAAAGGCCGCCGGTAGCTGATACCGACGGCGGGGTGCTGGTGTTGGATCTAGTGTCGGATGATGCCGACCCCAAGACCCTCGATCTCGAAAGCCTGATGCCTGAGATCAACCTCAATAGGCTCGTAGTCCTTGTTTTCCGGTAGCAGTGTTATCTGATATTTGCTGCGAGACTTCTGATATCGCTTAACCGTGACTTCATCCTCGATTCTGGCGACAACAATATCGCCGTTGTTAACTTGTTGGGTCCGGTGAACGGCGAGCAGATCGCCGTCAAGAATGCCGCATTCGATCATTGAGTCACCACGTACCTGCAGTAGATAATCGGCGTTCGGCCTGAAGAAATTTGACGGCAGCTCGCAGTAATCCTCGATGTGCTCTTCTGCAAGGATGGGATTCCCCGCGGCAACCCGGCCGATAATCGGTAGCCCTTCGTTCTGATCCGGGAGCTTGATACCCCTTGAGGTACCCGGGATCATTTCGATGGCGCCCTTGCGAGCCAGTGCCTTGAGATGTTCTTCTGCGGCGTTGGCGCTCTTAAAACCAAGTTTGTTTGCGATATCTGCCCGGGTGGGTGGGTAACCGGTTTCGTCCAGATAACTTTTGATGAAATCTAATACTTCTGTTTGTCTTGGTGTCAGCTTGTTCATAGCGCTATCTCTTTTATTGATATCTCTTTTATTGATATCTCTTTTATTGGCATCTCTTTTATTAGCATCTCTTTTATTAGCATCTCTTTTATTGGCATCTTTTTAATCGGCATCTCTCGTATTGCCGTCTCTCGTTTTGCGGTCTTTTGTATGGCCGTCTCTCGTATGGCCGTCTTTTGTCTCGCCGTCTTTTGTATTGCCATCTTTTGTATTGCGGTCTGAATACTGTCTTTATATACAGTTACTGGGATTATATACAGTCAAACCCGGTTCGCAACGGTTTATTTCAAGACCTGACACCTCCGCCTGTTGACGACTGCATCAGCTATACTGGGGTGATTCAGCGGGGGCAGAAACGCATATGATTCCAGATATCGCTTTATCGTTAGAACTTCTGATGGCAGTGCCGAGGCTTGTTATCGTGCATGATGCCGATCTGAGCAGATGACCGAGCGGCTTCCAGACTGCCGGCTTCTGTCGCGGTTATTCACTTTCTGTCTGTTTCTACTCATCTCTGGTGGCGTCAAAGCAGGGCAGACCTTTCTGGTTATCGGCAGCTATGCCAATGAATCGGCTGCCAGAGTCGAAGGGCACCGTATCAGTGAACGCACGGCTTCTGATGTGCTGCTGCAAGCCCTGGAGATTCAGGGTCAGCGGCGATTCCGACTGCTGATCGAGCAGCCTCAGGACGCCGCAGCCACGTTGCAGCTTCAGCAACGACTGGCTGATGCCAATGTGGCAGCGCCCTGGCGGCAGCGGTTTGCTGATGACACGCCTTTCATGGAAACACTGTTTGCCGATATTGATCTTGATACGTCGCTGGGTGAGCAGGAACTCGCTGAGATTGATGCCATGCTGGCGGAGATGGACGCATCGCTGTTGGGAGACGATGAGCGTGCGTCTGATACGGCGTGTTTCGGCAATCCGTCACAATTCCCCCTGGGTGCAGATTACGCGGTAGCCGGGAGTTTCCGATCTGAGGCAACGGCTCGTCGTCTGGCAAGTCAGTTGGGGGATGTTGCCTGCGAAATCTCTGTGTTGTCCACCGATATCCAGGGAGAGACTTACTTTCGCGTACTCGCCGGGCCCATTGCTCCCGGGCAAGCGTCGTTAATGCTGGGAGCGTTGCAGGCCATTGGTGTGTCGAGCCCCTGGGTACTGCGTGATGTTTCAACACAGCGAGAGGCAGCGTTGTCGACCCTGTCGGAACTACCGGAGTCGATGGATCGTGCAACTGTTCAGCCAGCGGTGAATAGGACTGCCCGGCGTTATACCAGTTCAGGATCCTCCAGCGCTGTTACTGAAGCGGGCAATTACGATGGAGACTACAATCCGGCGCGTTTGAACAAGGCCGCTGGTTTTCCTGATCCCAGACAAAAAAAGTAACAGCAATGGGTCAAATTTCAGAATGAGGACTTTCTCAAGTTAGAATCCACACGCCAGTTTTGACCAGACCCGATTAGATAAGACCTGATATGAACGAATCAATTGACGAGCTACAACAACTGCTGACGCAACCAGAAGTGATCTGGGTGTTCATGATTGTCTTTTTTACGCTGCTCGCTAACTATGTGGCGCGCCGGCTTTTGCTGAAGCTTGAAAAACAAACGGAAAAAACCAAAAACCTCTGGGATGACGCGCTGGTCAGCTCCGCGAGGCGCCCAGCAGCCTGGATGATCTGGGTGCTGGGAATCAGTTGGGCGGCTCAGGTTATCGCCCGAGGTACTGATTCGGCGCTGGAACAGATGATAGAACCCGCCAGATTCATCGCCGTTGTCGGGCTGCTGGCTTATTTCCTCGTCAGGTTCATTTCCGCAGCAGAAAAAACATTTATCGCGGGGGGCGCGGATATTACGACGGCCAACGCGGTCGGTAAGCTGCTCCGCATATCCGTGATCATTACGGCGGTTCTGTCCGGTCTGCAAACGATGGGCGTGAGCATTAGCGGGGTCCTTGCGTTTGGCGGGATCAGTGGTATCGCTGTGGGCTTTGCGGCCAAGGATCTACTCGCTAACTTTTTTGGCGGTCTGATGATTTATCTGGACCGACCCTTCGCCGTCGGGGACTGGATCCGAAGCCCGGATCGCAACGTTGAAGGTACGGTAGAGCACATTGGCTGGCGGCTTACTGTCATCAGAACTTTTGATCAGCGCCCGCTCTATGTGCCGAACGCAGTATTCACCACCATCGCGCTGGAAAACCCATCACGCATGCGCAACCGACGCATCTACGAGAATATTGGTGTCCGTTACGTGGATGCGGCCAGGGTACAACAGATTGTCGACGATGTTCGCCAGATGCTGGCTGATCACGATGATATCGATCCCGGTAGAACGTTAATCGTTAACTTTAACGCGTTTGCGCCATCTTCCCTGGAATTCATGGTGTATGCCTTTACCAAGACCACGAACTGGGTTGAGTTTCACAAGGTGAAAGAGGCCGTGCTGCTGCAGATCATCGATATCATTGAAGGACACGGTGCCGAGTTTGCTTTTCCCACGCAGACCATTCATATGGCAGAACCGGAAGCAGATGAACCGACCGCTGGCAACCAGAGCACTGTGCGGGGCCCGACGCAATAAGGTAGACTGCACGCAAAATATGTATCAGTAGAGACTTATGGCAAACCTCCTTTTTTACAAGAAACCAGTTCCGCTCAACAAAACCGATCACAAGGACAAAAAGATCAGTTCCGCCGGGCGAACTTTTTCATTTGCTGCCAAGACCAATTCGGTCATCCTCGCAGGCGTTGAATTCAGCGAGGCTGCAAAGGAGTACCCGATTGTTTTTGCCCAGGCAGGGGAATCGATAGTCCCGGTGGCGCTGCTCGGTCTGCGTAATGAAGAGAACCTGTTCGTCGATGCAGAAGGTCAATGGGATGCGCGTTACATCCCTGCTTTTGTTCGTCGTTATCCGTTTGTGCTGGCAGAAACCGGCCAGGAGGGTCAGCGGGCAGTGTGTATCGATGAAGCCTATGAAGGCTTTAACGATGCCGAAGGTGAACCGTTGTTTGAGGGTGATGAAACGACGCCAATTCTCAAACAAGCCATAGACTTTCTTGAGGAATATCAAAATCAGTATCGCCGCACAGAGGCGTTCCTTACCCGGCTGCGCGAGAATGATCTGCTGATGTCGCTGAATGCCAAAATTGACATGGTCGACGGTCAGCAATTTGGCCTTACCGGTCTGATGGCGATCGATGAACGTAAGCTATTGCAGCTTGACGACGCCAGTGCCTTGGCATTGTTCCGTTCGGGCGAACTGTCCTGGGTTTACTGTCACCTGATGTCGCTTGGCTGCATGGGCAAACTGGTTGATCGGGTTGCAGGACGGCCTAAAGACCCGGCGTCAGATGAAGATCAGCCTGGGACCGAGGTTGCTGCGCCGAAAGCGAAAGCCAAGGCCAAAGCCAAAAAAGACTAGTGTTTGATCTGACCTGAAAGCGTTTGCGGGTAAGGCTGGCTAGTTGTCGGATTCGGACTCGGGATCGAATCGGGTGATTCTGACGATCACGCCAAACAGTGGGTGATCGATATAGTGAAGTTCATCACTGCGCATTCTTCTGGATTGGGACATGCGATGTACGCGAGCCGCGTAATACTGACCCCGCGATTGCTCGATCGAAACCAGATCCTCGTAACCTGCGAGTTGTTCATCCGTCAGGGATGATGTGAATGCAGCTCGATAAGGATTGTTGCCGCTGCTTTTGGGTTCAAACACCGTATACCAGAGGTCTGTCTGGACATGTAGGAAGCGGGATCTGTTCACGGTCAGCGTACCCTCGACCTCAAACCGATCGTCGTAACGTTTCCCGGTCTGCACCAGTATTGGCGTTGGCTCGTTGTTGATTGGTTGAACCCAGGATCGATGGTCCAGCACGTCGTATCGGGATGAACGATTGAGGCTTCGTAAAATCACCTTCAATGTTGAATCGTCGATTCGGCTAGAAAATGCCAGTTTGCCCGGTGACACCGCATCCATTTCGGCAATCATGCGAGCGATAGCTGACGCGTCCAACGGTGCGTTCTCGAGCGTTGATGTATCCGCGGATTCACTGTTGGTTGTTGATGTTTCCGCCGCAGGTCCGTCTGCCGCAGGTCCGCCTGCCGCAGGTCTCTCCGAAACGGCGGTGTTGGGTTGCGTGGAAACAGCCTCGATGATTCGCTGGTTTCGAGTGCGATTGCTTTGTGTCGCGAAGGCAAACTCGTTGCTACTGAGCGTGGCCGCACGCTCAGTAGCTGGCGCGAGTTCAGCGACACCCGCCTGCTCCAGTTGTGACAGGCTGAAAACATCACCGTCGTAAATGGACACAACGTCGGCAGGATAAGTGCTGTTCAGCTCTGGCCAGCTTTCGTCACCAACTGACGCACTTCGTGGTTTGAAAATAATGGTGTCTACCTGGTACCAACCATCGAACAGTGACTCGGCAGTTGCGGTCATTGACGGGCCGACTAATGCCAGGAGCAGCAAACCGAGGCGTGTTTTATTAACTGGCAATGGCAACGCGTTTTTTCTCCAGACGTTCCAGCAGTCTCTCGACCTTGTTGAAGCGTGTATCGATTTTTTCCATCTTATCATCGATCAACAGCTGGTTTGCTGTCGCGAGTTTGTATCTGTGTGGCTCAGCCTGAACCAATTCGACAATTGAGCCAGGATCGACCGTGGTTTCCTGATCAAATTCGATTTTACCGCCGCGTTCGCCCGCATCGAGTTTTTTCACGCCGAGACCTTCAGCGCGAAGCTTCAATGCGGTGACCCTGAACAGGTTCTTTACGGCATCAGGCAGCAACCCGAACCGGTCAATCATTTCGACCTGTAGCTCTCTGAGCTGGTCCTCTGAATTAGCGTTGGAAATGCGCTTATAAAGTACCAGCCGCATGTGGACATCCGGCAGATAGTCATCCGGGATCAACGCTGGCAAGTGCATGTTGATTTCGGTGCCTTCTTTGAGCGGTCGGTCAAGATTGGGCGTTTTACCCTCCCGGATCGCCTTTACAGCACGATCCAGCATCTCCATATACAGAGCGTAGCCGACGGTTTGTAGATTGCCGGTTTGGTCATCGCCAAGTAATTCTCCTGCGCCTCGAATTTCCAGATCATGGGTTGCCAGAATAAAGCCGGCACCCAGGTCCTCAGCATCAGAAATCGCATCAAGTCGTTTCACAGCATCGCTGGTCATCGACTTCTGATGGGGTGTCAGCAGATAGGCATAAGCCTGGTGATGTGATCGGCCTACCCGGCCTCGCAACTGGTGAATTTGCGCCAGGCCAAACTTGTCAGCACGATCCATAATGATCGTATTCGCCGTGGGTACGTCGATACCAGTTTCAATGATGGTGGTACAGACGAGTACATTCGCGCGCTTGTGATAGAAGTCAGACATCACCTGCTCCAGCTCGCGTTCCCGCATTTGCCCATGGCCGATTGCAATGGTGGCCTGGGGCACCAGTTGTTGCAGTTTGTCGGCGGTGTTTTCGATGGTTTTGACTTCGTTGTGTAAGTAATAAACCTGTCCGCCGCGCATCAGCTCCCGCTGAATGGCTTCCTTGATCAGCCCTTCGTTGTGTTGCCTTACAAAGGTATTAATCGACAGCCGTTTGGCCGGTGGCGTCGCGATAATCGAGAGATCCCGCATCCCTGACATCGCCATGTTAAGTGTTCGCGGGATCGGTGTTGCGGTCAGCGTCAATATGTCGATTTCGGCGCGCAGCGATTTCAGCTTTTCTTTCTGGCGAACACCAAACCGATGTTCCTCATCGATGATCAGCAGACCCAGATTCTTAAAGTCCAGCCCGTCCTGTATCAGTGTGTGTGTACCGATAACAATATCAATCTGGCCGCTGGCCATGGTTTCGATTACCGCTTTCTGTTCTTTCTTGGACTTAAAGCGCGAGATGGAATCGATATTCACCGGCCAGTCAGCGAAACGGTCCTTGAAGGTTTCGGTGTGCTGCTGGGCGAGCAGCGTGGTGGGCACGAGTACCGCGACCTGCTTGCCGGATTGCACGGCGATAAAGGCGGCGCGCATGGCAACCTCGGTTTTACCGAAGCCGACATCGCCGCAGACCAGCCGGTCCATTGCTTTATCTGCCACCATGTCGGCGATGACACTTTCAATTGCGACTTCCTGGTCCGGCGTTTCTTCGAACGGAAACGCCCGGGCAAATTTGTCGTAGCTGAGATCGGGTTCGGGATAGGCGAAACCCTTTTTGGCCTCGCGCCGGGCATAGATATTAAGCAGTTCAGCGGCAACGTCGTGCACCTGTTCGGCAGCCTTGCGTTTGGCTTTCTGCCAGGTTTCGCTGCCGAGCCGGTGTAGCGGTGCCAATCCTTCTTCGGCACCGGTGTATCGGGAGATCAAGTGTAGTGAAGCGACCGGCACGTAGAGCTTGGCCTCTTCCTGGTAGATGAGGGTCAGAAACTCAGCTTCCTGACCGTCAATCTCCAAGGTCTGCAACCCCTGGTACCGACCGACACCATGGTCGATATGGACAACTGGCGCTCCGATGCTCAGTTCGGTCAGGCTCTTGATCGCGAGCTCGGCGAAGTTTTCGCGCTCCCGGTCCCGTCGCCGCTTCTGCAGAACCCGCTCACCAAACAGTTGTTGTTCCGTGACTACGGCGAGTTCAGAGGTCGCTAATCCGCGTTCCACAGGCGCGACGGTGATTGCCAGGCTGGCATCGGTGTTCAGGAAGGCCGCCCAGCGATCAACAATCTGGGTTTGAAGTCCATGTTTGGCGAGGAGTTCGTCTACAACCTCACGTCGACCGTTTGATTCGGCGACGATCAGCAGACGGGCAGGAGATTGTGCAGCGAAGCCTGCCAGATCCGCGAGGGGTGTTTCACTGCGTTCCTTGATGGTGACGTCCGGCAGCGTTGTGTAGTCAAAGTTGATCGCTGATCCGGTAGCGGGTTCGGCCCTGAAATCAACACGCGGATAGTGTTTCAGTAAGCCAAAAAGTTCATCCGGTTTCATGATGAGCTGATTCGGTGCGAGCAACGGTCTCTGGATGTCATAGCGCAGGTTTTCGTAGCGGTCCTGGGCTTCCCGCCAGTAGTCATGCAGGTGGTCTTCAATATCCTCGCAGAATATCCGGGTGTGTTCGGGCAGATAGTCGAACAGCGAGGAAACTTCCTTAAAAAATAGCGGCAGATAGTATTCGATGCCTGCTGGTGACAGACCTTTGGCAATATCGCGGTAAACCGGACAATCGCGGGTGTCGCCGCCAAAGGTCTGGAACCACTGGTCCTTGAACAGGTTGATGGCCTCGCCAGTGAGCGGGAACTCCCGGGCAGGCAGCATGGAAACCGCGTCAACCTTATCCAGAGACCGCTGTGTCTCGGGGTCGAAGGTTCGCAATGAGTCTATTTCGTCATCAAAGAGGTCTATTCGATAGGGATGCTTCGCACCCATCGGGAAGATATCCATGATCGCGCCTCGAACCGCATACTCACCATGGTCATAAACGGTTTCCACAGATCGGTATGCAGCACCCTGTAGCTTGCGGCGCATCTCGGCGATATCAAACTTCTGACCGACGGCCAGTTGTAAGCTGCTACCGAGTATAAATTGTGCCGGTGCCATTCTCTGAATCAATGTGGTGGCCGGGATGACGACGATGCCCGATTGCAGAGTGGCCAGCGTATTAAGGACCGTCAGACGTTCTGAGATGATGTCCTGGTGGGGTGAAAAGCTATCGTAAATCAGGGTTTCCCAGTCCGGGAGATGCAGGATTGTGGTGTCAGCCGCGGCGAAGAATGTCAGCTCGTCATGTAATCGTTGCGCACTCAGTGTATCTGCAGCAATGATCAGCGAAAGACCAGCGGTAACCTCTGAATCATGCTGTAGGGCATTGACGATCGCATGGGTTGCCGCCGCGCCCGGCAGATTGGACCAGCGTCTGCGGTCTCCTGGCTGGCTCGGCAGTAGTTGGTCGGACATGAGCGGGTGGATTCCTGTGGGGAGGTGAAGATTACTCACTCCCGGACGAACTGCAAGTCGAATTCAGGCCTGGCAGCGCCACGGCTGGTTTGCCCTTAATTGCCGGGCTTAATTGCCGAACTTAATCGTTAAGCTTAATTGCTAAGATAGTGCCGATGAAGCCAATATTTTTCATATCTTTGGGGTTTGCGATGGGCATCGGTCTGGGGTTTACCCTTTGGTGGTCACCGGGTTCTTCAGAACCGTTCCTGGATGGTCAGCCCACCGTTGTAGAAAGTGGGATGACGTTTGAAGCGGAACCTTCGCCCGAATTGTCAGCTCTGGCTCGCCTGCTTCAGGAGATCGAGGGGCAGACAGCGCAGCCAGATACGCCTTTTTCCCCTGACACCTCGCTGCTGGATACTTTTGTACTCGACAAGCTCATGACAGCTGACACCCTGGCGGTGACGCCTGCGGAGTCTTTGAGGGTATCCGCCTTGCTCGGCAGGTTAGTGATCGCTGAAGTTGAGCGTTTGAACGAACTTGGCCGGCTGGATGAGATTGATGCACTTTATGAGCAGCTCACGCTGAGAATGCCTGAACGAGCGGAGTACTTTCTTTTGTTGGCTGAACACCGCATTAGGATGAACAATGGCGAGCTTGCCCTGCCGGTGCTGGCGCAGGTGGAAAACCATCACCAGTTCGGCGGCCAGGCAAGGGCATTAATGGATGAAATAACGTCGCCGGCGTTGGAATTACCCCTGGCCGTGATACCACTGCGTCGGTCTGGCGATCAGTTTCTGGCAAGGGCCAGACTTGACGCCGAGGCGGAAGCCATTCTGCTGCTGGACACTGGCGCCTCTACCACGATTGTCTCGCCAGAGATTCTGCGGGCTCTGGGGTATGGGCTGCGTGGCCCATTAGCCACCTTCCTGACTGCCGGCGGGCCGGTGCAGGCACCTCTGGTAAAAATTAACTCTCTGGCGCTGGATGGCGTCGCGATGGGACCGGTCACTGTCGGGGCGCTGGGGCTTTCCCGGTCATCAACAAGTGACAGACGGGGCCGTGTAGATGGGCTTTTGGGGATGGATTTTCTCAGTGCATTTGAATTTTCTCTGGATCAGGATGCCAGCGAATTGAGGCTCGAGGCACGTCGGTCGGAATAAGTTAGATTATTGACACACTTCTGATTGCGAAACACCGGCCAGATAGTGATAATTCGCGCGATCAACGGGTCGCCCCGTTGATCTGATCCGATATCAAAATTTGGACTATTTTCACTGCCCCCTTGGAGGAAAACCTGTGGCTAAACCTGGAATAGATGGTGCATTTCCTGATTTCAAAGAACGTGAAGCACTTGCAGAGGCAATGATCCCGATGATCGGCTCTTTGTATCGCCGAAATGTCGTTATCTATATCCACGGAGTTCCGCTTTATAACCAGTCCGTGATCGAGCTGATGAAGGCACACCGATTTGTGCGTCAGATTGAAAACAATGAGATGTCTGAATTCGAAACGCACCCGATTCTGCAGATTTTGTGTGAGCTGGACCTGGGGTCGGCACATATTGATATCGGCAAGCTGACATCAAACTATATGGCGGATGACGAAGGGCTCTCGATGCAGCTCTACGTGGAGCGCGAATGCGCTGCAATTCTGGGACGTCACGACACCGTGACCCATGAGCCGCGTGATGTGGTTGTCTATGGTTTTGGTCGGATCGGCCGGCTGGTGACACGATTGTTAGTCGAAAAAGCCGGCGGTGGCCAGAATCTGGTGCAACGCGCGGTTGTGCTGCGGCCACCGAAAGATCCCGTGGATGACCTGATCAAGCGTGCCAGCCTGCTGCGCCGGGATTCGGTCCACGGTCCGTTTAAGGGCACCATTCGGGTTGATGAGGAGAACCACGCGCTGATCTGCAATGGCAATGTGATTCGGTTTATCTATGCCAATGATCCCGCTGAGATCGACTACACGGCTGTTGGAATCAAAGACGCGCTGATCATCGATTCTACCGGGGTGTGGCGTGATCGAGCCGGTCTGGAGCAACACCTGAAGTCAAAAGGTGCTGCGAAAGTGCTCCTGACAACATCCGGTAAAGGGGACCTTAAGAATATTGTATCCGGTGCTAACTCAGATCTTGTGCAGCCTGAAGACGAGATCATCGCAGCGGCGTCCTGTACCACCAATGCGATCGTGCCCGTGCTCAAGTGCATCAATGATCGCTTCGGGATTGTTCGGGGCCATATGGAGACGGTGCATGCGTACACCGACGACCAGAACCTGCATGACAATACACACAGTAAAGAACGTCGCGGCCGTAGTGCGCCCTTAAATATGGTCCTGACGGAGACCAATGCGACAAAATCCATTGGCAAGCTATTGCCGGAACTGGACGGTAAGCTGACGGGGAACTCAATCCGTGTGCCTGTGCCGAACGTTTCCATGGCGATACTCAATCTGACGGTAGGCCAGGAAACCACCGTAGATGAGGTTAATGGTTACCTGCGTGATGTGTCTCTCAACAGCAAAATGAATCGCCAGATCGAGTACACGGTATCCAGCGAGGTGGTATCGACCGATTTCATCGGCAATCGCCACGCAGGTATTATCGATTCTCACGCAACCATCGTTCAGGGAGCCCAGGTCATTCTTTATGTCTGGTACGACAACGAGTTCGGTTACTCCTGTCAGGTCGTTCGCGTCGGACAGAAGATGGCGGGTATCAAGTATCCGGTGGTACCTTCGCGACCGTTAACCGACGAACCGGTTCGTGCAGAGCTGCCGCAGGTCAAGTCAGCCTGACCAGTTCGCTAAATCGCTGAAAAACCGTGGATTTTGTGTTGGATTGACGAGCTTTGCTCTAGCAAATTGGCCGTCGTATCAATATAATTAGCCGCGGTTTTTCAGGGGTTGTAGCCCCCTTAAGTGAACCTGATCGAGGCTGTTGAAATAGCACTCGATTAACTCCGTTTTTATACGCGGCATGTTTGTTACGCAGCATATTTACACGCAGCCAGTACCATACACAGTCATTTGTATTTGAGATTCGAAAGGGCGTTGTCAGGAAGGCATGATTAAGACCAAACGCGGACTCGATTTGCCCATTAGTGGCGGTCCGGAACAGAAAATCGAAAATGGTCCGGATATCCGGCAGGTAGCACTTGTGGGGTACGACTATCCCGGCATGAAACCCACCATGGAAGTTAAGGAGGGGGACAGGGTCAAGGCTGGTCAACGGGTATTTACCGACAAGAAGACGGAAGGTGTTTGCTACACCGCGCCGGCTGCTGGCACGGTGGTTGCGATCAACCGCGGCGAGAAGCGGGTGTTCGAGTCGCTTGTCATTGAAATTGATGGTGATGATGCCCAAACCTTCGCCAGCTACCCCGCCACCGAATTGCGAACGCTTGACCGTGACAAGGTCGTAGAAAACCTGGTTGCCAGCGGCCAGTGGACCGCGCTTCGCACCAGACCCTACAACAAGGTCCCCGCACCTGACACACAACAGCCGGACGCCATATTTGTCGCCGCGGCAGACACACGTCCACACTGCCCTGACCCGGCACTCTATATAAGCGAGCAAGCTGAGGCTTATCTCGCGGGCATTGATGTGCTGTCCAGACTGACGGAAGGCAAGGTTTTCGTGTGTTCCAATGCCGACAGCCAGCTGCCAACCTCGGACAACCCTCAGGTGGTTAACGAATCTTTTTCAGGGCCACACCCGGCCGGTAACGTTGGCACCCAGATCCATTTTCTGCATCCCGTACATACGAACCGGATGGTTTGGCATGCGACCTATCAGGACGTGATAGCGATCGGTCATCTGTTTGTTGATGGCAAACTCTTCTTTGACCGTGTTATCTCGCTGGCTGGCCCTGAGGTCAATCGCCCAAGGCTCCTGCGCACCCGGCTTGGTGCATGCACCGATGAGCTGACCGCCGGGGAAATCGGTGACGGTAACAACAGGATTGTCAGTGGTTCGGTCCTCGATGGACGCCGTGCGGCGGGTGGTACTGCTTTTCTTGGCCGTTTCCATCACCAGGTCGCAGCACTCCGCGAAGGTACCGACCGGGAACTGCTTGAGTTCATCATGCCAGGGACCCAAAAGTTTTCCCTGACAAAGCTTTTTCTGGGCGCTGTTCGGGGTGGACAGTTCAAAATGTCCACATCGACTGAAGGCTCATCTCGTTCCATTATTCCCCTGAGCACCTACGAGCGAGTCATGCCGATGGATATTCTTCCGACTCAGTTGCTGCGTGCGCTGGTTGTGAGTGATTTTGACGCCTGTATTGAGTTAGGTGCGCTGGAACTGGATGAAGAGGACATCGCGCTATGTACGTTCGCCTGTCCCGGCAAATACGAATATGGACCCTATCTGCGCCAGATGTTGACGCGGATCGAAGCAGAGAGTTAAAGCATGGCTTTAAGAGAAGTACTAGACGGTATCGAACCGCATTTTGAGAAAGGTGGGAAATACGAAAAGTTCTACGCCCTCTATGAAATGGTGGACACCATTTTTTATTCACCGGGTATGGTGACTAAGACAGGCTCCCACGTACGTGACGCGGTTGATATGAAGCGCGTGATGACCACGGTCTGGTGGTGTGCTTTCTTCCCAATGCTGGCGGGCATGTATTTTGCCGGTCTGCAGGCCAACGTGGCGATGGACAATATGGGCGTTGAAGGCCTGGCTGGCTGGCGCGGTACGATTCTTGAGCTGGTTGCCGGCTACGATGCCAACAGTGTCTGGGACTGTTTTGTCTACGGTGCTGTGCATTACGTACCGATCTATATGACCGTTTTTATTGTCGGTGGTATCTGGGAAGTGATTTTCGCTGTGATCCGCGGCCATGAAGTTAACGAAGGTTTCTTTGTTACCAGTATTCTTTTCTCTTTGATTGTTCCGGCGACCATCCCGCTCTGGCAGGCCGCCCTGGGTATCTCCTTCGGTGTTGTGATTGGCAAGGAGATCTTTGGTGGAACCGGCAAGAACTTCCTGAACCCTGCGCTGACGGGACGAGCATTCCTGTTCTTCGCCTATCCAGCAGAAATTTCCGGTGACTCGGTCTGGACCGCGGTTGATGGTTTCAGCGGAGCAACGCCTCTGGGGCTGGCCGCGCTGGACGGGCTACAGGGTATTTTCGCCTCGGGTGTGACCTGGACGGACGCGTTCATCGGCAATATCCAAGGCTCAGTGGGTGAGACATCGACCCTGGCGATATTTATCGGTGGAGCCATCCTGTTGTTTACCCGAGTGGCGTCCTGGCGAATCATGGCCGGTGTGATGCTGGGGATGATCAGTACCTCCCTGCTGTTCAATGTGATCGGTTCTGAGACGAATCCGATGTTTGCCGTGCCCTGGTACTGGCATCTGGTCATGGGTGGCTTTGCCTTCGGTATGGTTTATATGGCGACGGATCCAGTATCCGCGTCTATGACGAATACAGGCCGTTGGTGGTACGGCGCGCTGATTGGCGTGATGTGTGTCCTGATTCGGGTTGTCAATCCGGCGTTTCCTGAAGGAATGATGCTGGCGATTCTATTTGCGAACCTGTTCGCGCCGCTGATCGACTGGCAGGTCGTGCAAAGTAACGTAAAGAGGAGGCTGGCACGTGTCGGAGCCTGAGAAGAAAAATAAGGACAGCATGAAGAACATTATTGTTGTTTCGCTGCTGATCTGTTTTGCCTGTTCCGTTGTTGTCTCAAGTGCCGCTGTGTTCTTGAAGCCGCAGCGCATTGCCAACAAGGACCTGGATAGAAACCGAAACATCCTTGCAGCAGCTGGGTTGTATAACCGCGAGACCAGCGGCCAGATCGATATTAATGAGCAGTTCGAACAGTTTGAGATACGCCTGGTTGACCTCGAAGAGAATCGCCTGTTGAGCGAGCTTGAGGCTTCAGACCTGGGTATTGACCTGCGCAAGTACGACCAGCGGAAAGCGGCCAAAGATCCGGCAGTCTCAAAGGCGCTGGAAACCTCCGAAGATGTCGCTTCTATTTCACGACGCGCCAGATACAGCGTGATTTATCTGCTGAAGGACGAAGCCGGCGCGATTGAAAAAGTTGTGCTGCCCATCCATGGGTATGGCTTGTGGTCAACACTTTATGGCTTCATCGCGCTGCGTGGTGACATGAATACGGTTTACGGCATCACCTTTTATGAGCATGGCGAGACCGCCGGTCTTGGCGGAGAAGTCGACAATCCGGCCTGGAAAGGTCTGTGGCCAGGCAAAGAAATCTACGACGGTAGCGACGTTGCTCTGAAGGTCATTAAGGGTAATGCCAATCCTGCCAACGCTAACTACGAGCACCAGATTGATGGGCTTTCCGGGGCGACGCTGACCGGCAAGGGTGTTGAAAACATGATCAGCTATTGGATGGGCTCCGAAGGTTTTGGCCCCATTCTGTCTGACTTAAGAAGCTAACAGGGGAAGCGAGATGAGTGCGAGTGCTAAAGAAGTCCTACTGAACCCCATATTTGTTAACAACCCGATAGGTCTGCAGATTCTGGGCATCTGTTCTGCCCTCGCAGTGACGACCAAAATGAGTGTGGCGCTGGTGATGTGCCTGGCTTTGACGTTTGTGTTATCGCTGTCGAATCTGTTTATTTCGATGATCCGTCATCATATTCCCAGCAGTATTCGGATCATTGTCCAGATGACGATTATCGCCTCGCTGGTCATCGTGGTGGACCAGATACTGGGCGCAGTCGCTTACGATATCAGTAAGCAGCTCAGTGTTTTTGTGGGCCTGATTATTACTAACTGCATTGTTATGGGGCGCGCTGAAGCGTTTGCGATGCAGAATCCACCGGGTCTCAGTTTTATTGACGGCATCGGTAATTCCCTGGGTTACAGCGTCTGTCTTATGGTCGTCGCGACCATCCGCGAATTTTTCGGATCTGGCAGTCTGTTTGGTGTTGAGATTCTGCCGCTCGTAACTAATGGCGGTTGGTACTCACCCATGGGGCTGATGCTGTTACCGCCCAGTGCCTTCTTTATTATCGGTCTGCTGATCTGGGCGTTGCGGGAATGGAAGCCGGATCAGGTTGAAGAGCCCGAATACGAGATTGGTGGTCATACCGCCTTGTCTCGGGTTTAGGGAGTAGCATCATGGTTGAATATTATTTAAGCCTGTTTGTCCGCGCGGTATTCATCGAAAATATGGCGCTCGTATTCTTTCTGGGGATGTGTACGTTTATCGCCATCTCCAAGAAAATTGAAACCTCCCTTGGCCTTGGTATTGCGGTTGTCGTCGTGCTCACGATCACGGTACCCGTCAACAACCTGATTTATCAGTTTCTACTGGCTGATGGTGCACTCGCCTGGGCAGGACTACCCAACGTTGATCTGAGCTTTCTTGGCTTTCTTTCCTATATTGGCGTCATCGCTGCGATCGTCCAGATTCTCGAGATGTTCCTCGATAAGTATGTCCCCGTACTGTACAACGCGCTGGGCGTGTTTCTGCCGCTGATCACAGTAAACTGCGCCATTCTGGGTGCATCATTGTTTATGGTGAACCGTGACTACAATTTCAGCGAAAGTGTGGTTTACGGTTTTGGTTCTGGCGTTGGTTGGGCACTGGCGATTGTTGTGCTCGCAGGCATCCGGGAAAAAATGAAGTACAGCGACGTGCCCGCAGGACTGCGTGGTTTGGGGATCACGTTTATAACGGTTGGTTTGATGTCGCTTGGCTTTATGTCGTTTGGCGGCATTTCGCTTTAATTCACGGGAGAAACCTAGAGTCGAAGTATGAACTTTATCGAAGTAATTTTAGGTGTCAGCATGTTCACCGGCGTCATTATGGCGCTTGTGTTCGTTATTCTTTACGCGCGTAAGCTGCTCGTCAGCACGGGTGAAGTCACGATTGAGATTAACGGTGATCCCGAGAAGTCTATTACCACTCAGGCCGGGGGCAAGTTGCTTAATACCCTGGCAGATGCGGGTATTTTCTTGTCGTCTGCCTGTGGCGGCGGCGGTACCTGCGCACAGTGCCGCTGCAAAGTGATGGAAGGCGGCGGGTCAATGCTGTCAACAGAAGCCGGACACTTCACCCGTGGTGAAGCGCATGATGGCTGGCGCTTGTCTTGCCAGACCGCTGTTAAACAGGATATGAAGATTGAGGTGCCAGCAGAGTTCTTTGGTGTGAAGCGCTGGGAATGTGAGGTGGTGTCCAACCACAATGTGGCGACCTTTATTAAAGAACTGATCCTGAAACTGCCGGAAGGAGAGGAAGTTGATTTCCGGGCAGGTGGCTACGTCCAGTTTGAAATTCCTCCGTACGATATCGATTATAAAGACATCGATGTTGAGGAAGAATATCGTGGCGATTGGGAAAAGTTTGGCGTGTTCGAGCACAAATCCAAAGTTGATGATGTGACGATTCGCGCTTATTCGATGGCGAACTACCCTGACGAGAAGGGCATCATGAAGTTTAATATCCGGGTTGCGTCACCGCCCCCGGGTACAGATTTCCCACCCGGTAAAATGTCTTCCTATTTGTTTACGAAGAAGCCTGGCGAAAAAGTAACAATTTTTGGACCCTATGGTGAGTTCTTCGCCAAGGAAACAGATGCGGAAATGGTGTTTATCGGCGGTGGTGCTGGTATGGCGCCGATGCGGGCACATATCTTCGATCAGTTGCTGCGCATCCACACTGACCGAAAGATCACCTTCTGGTACGGCGGCCGTAACCAGCGGGAACTGTTCTATGTTGACGAGTTCGACAAGCTGGCCGCAGAAAATGAGAACTTTGAGTGGCATATCGCCCTGTCGGATCAGAATCTGGAAAACTGGGATGGTCTGACCGGCTTTATCCACAACGTGCTCTATGATGAGTACCTGAAGGAGCACCCTGCGCCGGAAGATTGTGAGTTCTATATGTGTGGGCCGCCTATGATGAACTCAGCGGTATTGTCCATGCTCGATGATCTCGGTGTAGAACGAGAGAACATCTTCCTCGATGACTTCGGAGGTTAATTCGGCAGAGCCGAATTAACCGACGCCCGACAGTAACTCCCTTTTTGTGCTATCAGCACGAAAAGGGAGTTGCGAAAGGGGTGCCGTTGAAGCACGACATAACCTTACCGGAGGTTAATTCGGCAGAGCCGAATTAACCGACGCCCGACAGTAACTCATTTTTTGTGCTTTCAGCACAAAAAGTGAGTTGCGAAAGGGGTGCCGGCAGAGCCGAATTAACCGACGCCCGACAGTGACTCATTTTTTGTGTTTTCAGCACAAAAAGAGATCTGCGAAAGGCAACAAGTCCCACAAGCCTTCATCCTCCCACCATCATATCCATCGCTGTATCCTCCAGAATGTAAAGACCAACGGCGATCATGATTAACGGCGCGAGCCATCGCCCAATTTTTATCAGTACCTCAACCTTGCGCGCCTGTTGAGAGAGTAGAACACTGAACCCGAACCAGATGGCAATCATTACCAGATAGCCGCTAACAATGAGACCATCACCACGAAGGTTGGTGTCGGTTAGCAGTGGCGCGAAAACAAGTACCGTGTCCATACCATTGGCAATTTGCAGCGTGAACAGGGAAGTGATTGAAGCAGCAGTTGTTGTTGGCTGATCTGGGGCACTGCGCAGTAGTCTTGCCATCGTCCATATCCCCAGGCAAACAGGGACAGCACCAAGAAAGCCAAGCCAGGCGATTGGAATGAGTAACGACACAGTGCCAATGGATGTAGAGAGAAACAGCAGCGCCAGCATACCCAGCGCATAGCCGGCAAAGAGTGTCAGGTGTGTCTGCTGGCGATGCACAAGCAGGCCAGTCAGTATGATCAGATTATCGATGTTGGTTGCAGCGAAGCTGAGCGATACCAGCGCAAGTAGTGGCAACATGTCAAACAACAGTGTCGGTGTCATTCCATCGATAACGCGGGTTTATTCCGGTTGCCAGCTAAACAGGGCCCTGCATCTTTTCTTCCGTTGACGTGTAGCCGGCATCTTTTGGGATACAGATATAGTTGCCATCGTCGCGTTGTTCCGGCCAGGGCAGAATTGACACAATGTTGCGTTCAGTGGCAGCCGACATCGCAGCATCGACTGAATCACTTTCGCCCAGCATCTCGACGTTGACCCGCGTTGGAAAAATGATGGTGTAGGTGCCTTCTTCATTACCTTTGATCGCAGCCTCTGGTGAAATCCAGACGGAATCAACAGATTCGTGACCATCATGAATGGCCAGGTGATCTTCAGGTGCGCAGGCCAGGTAGAAATGGGTGTCAAAACGCTTGGGCAGCATCTCCGGGGTAATCCAGTGGGCGAAGGGCTCAAGTTGGTCGCAGGCAAGTCGCAGATGTTCTTTTTCAAGGAAGTCGCTGAGGCTGATTTCACCGCGATTTAAGGGGTCGCGATAATGCTCGAGTTCAGCCAGGCGCTGTCCGGATACCAGAGCGTCTTCACCGGCAGTTCTTGCCAGCAGTATGCCGCATTCCTCGAAGGCTTCGCGAATGGCGCCGGCCCGAGTCGCGACCAGCGTATCATCAGCATCGTCGACCCCATCACAATACGCACGAACAACATAATCACCGTCATCCAGTTTGCCGCCGGGGAACACCAGCGCGCCCGATGCAAAATCGATTTGGTGGTGTCTGACAACCATAAATGTTTCAAGTCCGTCAGGACCGTCGCGAAGCATCAGAATAGTTGCTGATGGGAGTGCGGGTGACGGCTCAGACATCTTAGCGAGATCGTTCAACCAGGATTTTCCAGTCCTGATCTTCTTTCTGCATTCTCAGTACCTTATCGGTCAGGTCGCTATAGCTGTTGCTGCGGTAGGACTGCCTGAAAAACACGTCAACGATGTTGGTTTCAACCAGTTCGAAACGCTGGTAGTCGACTCCAAGGTTAATGAAGCTGGGTCGTGTCAGTCTGGTTCGCCGCAGAGCTTCCCAGGTGCGTCGACTTTGCCGACCGGGTACAGCGAAGTCTTGAGAGTAATTGGTCAGATATTGTGTGACGTTCTGGTCAGACCATGCGGCTGCCCACAAATCTATGGTTTCAATAAGTTCGTCTTTTACGCTATCTGTGATTTCGGTGACGTCCGTGGCGTAGGGGTCATCAAGCGAGTAGTCCTCGCTGGATGGCTGCGCTGCGGCAGTATCCACTGCGGCAGTGTCCACTGCGGCAGTCTCCACTGCGGCAGTATCCACTGCGGCAGACTCCACTGCGGCAGTCGCCACTGGTGCAACTGCTGCGACCGGGGCAGCTTCCTCTGCCGGGGCAGCAGCCACGCGAGTTGGTTCAATCAGGTCGTACTCATCAACTTGTGAGATTGGTGCCTCTGGTTCAGAAGTCAGGGAGTCTGCTTCCATCGGCAGTTCCGTATCACCAAGCGCGCTTGCGGTGTCTGCAGCATCGAGTGCGATGGATTCCCCGGCGTTGCTCGCGGCGATCGTGGCTTCGGTATCCACGAGTTCATCATTCTTGAAGAACCCCGTATAAACCGTGCCATCTGGCAGGATCATGGTGCCGGGGCCGTTCCGCATGTCATTTTCAAATTGGCCGACAAAACGGGTGCCGTCCTGCCAGAAGATGGTGCCCTTGCCGGTGCGCTTACCGTCCGCGACACCGCCGACATAGCGCGTACCGTCAGGCCAAACCAGCGTTTTGGTGATAGGTTCATCAGTATTGTTGTTTTCCTCGGCGCGAATCCCTGTTGATAGGGATAGCAGAAGCGAAACGATAAGAACGAGTTGAAATTTGGTAGTACGAGTCATGTTATTGCTTACAAACCCCGTAGTTTGGGAAGAATTGTCGGTTGGGTGGTTTAAGTCGGAAAGGATACCGGATTGCCCGATCTTTAGCAGCGAATTTGTTTAGCCTCTCTGCTGCGTCAGGGTACCCTTTGTCAGGATACCCTGCGTCGCTGCGCTGGCCATGATTCGTTCCGCTTCAATGATATGCGGCCCGTCCCTTTGGACACTGATTCTGGCGATATCACCAGGGCCCAGCTTAATGGTTCGGTCACCGTCGAAGGCGAGTACGCCAGGTCCTTCAAAGATGACGGTTTCTGCAAGGTCCAGGCGTTGGACCTTGTCAATACCGACGTTTTGGTGAAGCCCCGGCGAGATCGGTACAGTGACCTGAATTGACCCGCCCGGATCACAGCGAACAAATACGCCATGATCATCGTGATGACCTGTTGGCAGCATAAAACCACCGATGGGTGAGATACCCACAGAAGCAGGTTCAGCCCGCGTCAGTACGAGGTCCGCCAGGTTGTCGGCTTCGAACGGCATCAGGTTACCGAGAAAATCGTTCTTGAGCAGTACAGCGTCGATGAGCGCGATATCCTGTTCATCGTCGGTCTGGATATGGATGCGTTTGCAGCGTGAGCATGCGTCTTTCGAAACCTTGCCCGTGGCAACCAGGCCTGCCGCCATGCCTGCCACGGATGCCTCTATCCGATAAGGAAACACATTGTTGGTACCGGTTGATAGCGGCAAAATGGTGGCGTCTGGAAAGCGTCTGGATAAGATCCGAGAGGTACCGTCGCCGCCAAGCACAATAAATACCCGGCAGCCCGCCTGCCACATCATTTCTGTCATGGTCGTGGTGTCGGCTGCGGTATGGGTTAACTTGAACCGTAGAATTTCAATCTGACCGCGTTCCGGCAGGTTTTCAACGGCCTTCTCATTGATCCGAAAAGGCTCATGCGCCAGATAGATACGGTCGACGCCCATCGACAGCGCACCCAGGACCAGTCGAGTTACCTGTTGCTGTTTTTCATGATGATCGCTGGTGCTCGCGCGCGCGGCCACGCGTCTGACGTCACGACCAGAGAAAGGGTTGACGATAATGCCAAGCGAGGAACTCAAGCTTTAGTTGGCTTTTCGGGTGAACACCCACTGATCATCAGATGAGTAGGTCTCGTTGAAGGTATACCCGTCTTCATCAAATCCTTTGATGTCTTCGGGTTTGGTGACGCGATTCTTGACGATGAAGGATGCCATTGCACCACGCGCTTTTTTGGCAAAGAAACTCAGTATCTTGTAAGCCCCGTTGCTGTAGTCTTTAAAGACTGGTGTGATGATCCTGCCCGGTAGCGTTTTGGTGTCGATGGCCTTGAAGTATTCGTTGGAAGCGAGGTTAACAAGGCTCTTGTTCCGATGACCGCCGAGTTCGGTTGCCAGCGACTCACCGAGTTCACTGTTCCAGAACTCATACAAACTTTTGCCCTGGGGTGTTTTCAGTTTGGTGCCCATCTCCAGGCGATAAGGTTGAATCAGATCGAGAGGCTTGAGAACACCATAAAGCCCCGAGAGAATGCGCAGATTCTTCTGTGCGAAGTTAAAGTCGCGCTCGTTGTAGGTTTCAGCGTCCAGGCCGATGTACACATCACCTTTAAAAGCCAGGATGGCCTGCTTGTTCAGGTTGCCGCCTCGCGGTTTGTACTGCTGAAAGCGGTCCACATTGAGCTCTGCCAGTTTGGGACTGATGCCCATCAGTTTCTGCAGATCTTTCGGTGTTTTGTGACGCATCACCTCAACGAGTTGGTTTGTTTCTTTCGCGAAAACCGGCTTTGAATTTTTGCTGGTAATCGACGGCGTGTCGAAATCGAGGGTCTTCGCTGGAGAAATGACGGTAAGCATGGCGTCCGGTATCGGCCTAAAAGTCGGTAAGAATACTAAATTTGCCCTGAGGGTGGAATGGACATGTTCTGGCCGATAACGCAAAATCCCTCGAAACAACGCTAATAAAAAGAAGCGCGCAATATTCTTGGACTGCCTGAGGTCTGCAGCGCTTGGCGAGTTACCCATCAGATATGAAAAATCCTCTTAAGCGCTGGGATGTTGCGATCACGTTTGTGCTGCTGCTGCTGACGATCCCGGCAGAGCGCTACGAAGTGCTGTCCCTGCTCGAAGACCAGACGATATCTTATCGACATATTTTCAGAACAGTTTACGGCGACCCGGAACTGACCACGTTGCGAGACGAAATCATGATTGTTGCGCTGGACGAGGCGCTGTATGAGGAATATGGCAGCTTTCCCTTCAGGCGAACCGATCTCGGCAAGATCGCTGAGGTCTTAAGTGGTTTTGGTGCCAGGGTTGTTGCCCTCGACTTTCTTATGGATTTCAAGAGCTCGTATGGCGAGGATGAGCCCACGGCTGAGATGCTGCAGCGTGCAGGCAATGTGCTGCTGGTTTCTTATGCGAATTTTGATGATGGCAAGTTTACAGGTCTGACTTATCCTACTGAGGTGCTCGGGCAGACCTCAATGACGGGGTACACGAACCTGAACCCCACCAGTGCCATTGTTGATAATCTGGCCCGGGTTCGTATTCATGCCGACATCACCAACAATAAAGACGGTTGGCCCTATGCCGTTCAGGCATTGGCGATGTTCTGGGATGTCGAGCCCAGACTGGAAGACAATGCGCTGGTGATGGGTGAATACCTGCGTGCACCGCTTGATCAGTTCGGGGATATCTACATCGATTTTCCTCGCCTGGACCCTGGCACCAAGTTTCTGTCCGAGGGTGCGGCTGGCTTCTCTGCGCTTGAGATATTGGAACTTGCAGATATCAGTGATGAAGAAGCGGCAGAATACCGGTACGTGTTTGGTGACAAGATTGTGCTTGTCGGTGATACCTGGGAGGTGACCCACGATAAGTTTAATACGCCGGTGGGACCTGTTTACGGTGTGGAAATCATTGCCAACACCATCAGTACGATGATGAACGGGGTGCGGCTGCGCCCTGTCAGTGGTCTGATTGAGACACTGGCTACCGCGATGTTTCTGATATTGCTGCTGGCAACCAGTGCCATTCGCAGTTTAGGTGGCAGATTGTCGGCGGCTTTCGGGGTCTACCTTGTTTACATTGGTGCAGCGTTCGCAGTTTATGTGTTCCTTGGTATGGTTCTGTCGATGGTCTATGCCATGTTGGCTGGATTCTTGACGCTGATCGTTTCGAGTATCCGGCTATTTCTTCAGTCAGAGCAGCGACAGGCGGTCAGCGCCGCTGATTCGGCAGAGAGTAACCGTATGCTCGGTCTGGCTTATCAAGGACAGGGACAACTGGACGCGGCGTTTGAGAAATACCGCCGCTGCCCGCCGGAAGAAAATACATTTAACCTTGTCTACAATCTGGGCCTGGACTACGAGCGCAAGCGCCAATACAACAAAGCGCAACTGTGCTACGAGTTCATTGCTGAATCCGATGCGGCGTTCCGCGATGTCGGTAAACGTATTACGCGATGTGAATCCATGGAAGATGCGGTGCTCATGGGCGGCGCCACCGTTGGCATGCTGGGTGCCACGATCATCAATGAAGATGGCAGCGTGGAGAAACCGAGCCTTGGTCGTTATCAGGTTGATAAAGAACTGGGCCAGGGTGCGATGGGTGTGGTTTACCTGGGCAAGGATCCGAAGATAAACCGGGATGTGGCGATCAAGACCATGGCGCTTTCGCAGGAGTTCGGGGACGATGAGCTGGAAGAAGTCAAAGCGCGTTTTTTCCGTGAAGCGGAGTCGGCAGGCCGATTGAATCACGCCAATATCGTCGCCATTTATGACGCCGGTGAAGAGCACGATCTGGCCTACATCGCGATGGAATTATTGCACGGGTACGATCTCGACAAACATATCAAGCCAGACGAGTTAATGGACCTCGGGGACGTTCTGCAACTGGTGCATGACTGTGCCCTGGCGCTTGATTACGCGCATGCCCAGCAGGTGGTTCATCGCGATATCAAACCGTCAAACATCATGTACGACCCTGACACTAAAACCGCAAAAATCACGGATTTTGGTATTGCCCGAATCACAGATTCGAGTAAAACGCGCACCGGTACAGTTTTGGGTACCCCGAATTACATGTCACCCGAACAGTGTATGGGCAAGAAGGTGGATGGCAGAGCTGATCTGTTCTCGCTCGGCGTGGTACTGTATCAACTCGTTAGCGGTGACCTGCCTTTCAAAGGCGATTCGATGGCAACGCTGATGTATTCGATTGTGAATGACCCTGCGATTGACATTAAGCAGGTGAAACCGGACATTAACCCCGCGCTGCGAAAAGTGATACACAACGCGATCGGCAAACGACCGGAAAAACGATATCAAAGTGGTAAGAAACTCGCAGCACACTTGAAGCTGGTTATGGAAAGAATGGGTCTGAACATTGCCGAAAACGAAGCCGGGAACACTGAGTTATGACGGTTAACCTCAAGGGTAAGCTCGAGATTGTGGGCCTGACTGACGAAGGTCAGATCCGAGAACACAATGAAGACTTCATCAGCGATAACCCGACCCTGGGTATCGCCATCCTGGCGGATGGTATGGGGGGGTTAAATGCTGGTGAAGTGGCCAGTTCCATGTCTGTACATCTTCTCATGGAGGCGTTGGTTGCTTATCGCCTGGGGGATTCGCTACTGCCTGCTGAACTCGGGCATAGTGAATCAGATTTATCGATGGAAACCCGGGTTGTCAGGTCTGCAGTCGAGCAAGCCAATGATGCGGTGTTCCATGCCTCTCAGACGCAACCGCAATGCAAGGGGATGGGCACCACGCTGGTTGCCAGCCTGTTCTACGACAATAAGGTATCGGTCGCACATATCGGGGATTCACGCGTGTATCGTTTCCGCGGCGGTAGTCTTGAGCAGGTGACCAAAGACCACAGCTTCGTCCAGGAACTGATCGATAAAGGGCTGTACACCAAAGAAGAAGCACGGGTCTCAAACAAAAAAAATGTTGTTACCCGAGCGCTTGGTGTCGCCCCGGTTGTGGATGTGGAGTGTCATGAATATGAAACCCAGGTGGGTGATATCTACCTGATGTGTTCTGACGGTTTACACGACATGGTGCCTGATCGGGACATCGAACGTGCCTTTATTGAACTGGGTAGTGGCCTGAAGGAACTGGCTACTTATCTCGTTGACCTCGCCAATGCTAACGGTGGTAAAGACAACGTGTCGGTTATTCTGACCCGAATCAATAAGCCTTATGACGATGAGACGGGTGGTGGACTCATTAAACGACTCGTTAACTGGTTCGACTAAGAGGGTGCTATGACCATCAAGATTATTGTCATTAAAGAAGACAAGCCGGTTGAGCAACTCCTTATGGAACAGGAAAAGCTCAGTATTGGTCGTCGGGCGGAGTGTGATATCGCTATCAAAGATCCTGCGGTATCAGGCAATCATGCAGAAATCGAGTTTGTGGGTAATGGCTACATCCTGAGGGATCTTGGCTCGACTAACGGTGTTCACGTTAAAGGCCGTCAGGTGACAGAGCATGCCTTAAAACACGATGATCTCGTCACCATCGGCGAACATCAGTTGCGAATTGTCGTGGTGGATAAAACCCCGCCAACCAGGCAGGCGCCAGCCAAACCGGTGCCCGAGCCCCTCAACCGTGACGTGACCCGGGTTCGTGCAGTGCCTGTGACCAGTCAGGCGGATGGTTACCTTAAGTTCATCAAGGGTGGCGAGCCAGGCCAGACCGTGCAGTTGGAAGAATCGATGACTTCAATCGGCGTGCCAGGTGTGCAGATGGCGGCAGTGTCCAAACGACCCCAGGGCCATTTTATTATTCACGTAGATGGCGGTAAGGAGCGGGACAAGACGCCAATCGTCAATGGTGAACCGATTGGATTTAAGTCGCGAAAACTTGATGTGGGCGACCGCATAGATGTTGCTGATCTCCAGCTTGAGTACTGCATCGACTGATCCTGGATATCGGGACATTCAGCAAGTACTTACAATAACGTTACAAATCAAGCGTCAATGTGTGACGCAGTCCTCAAAACAGAAGGCCATTCGTCGGATAAGATGGTCCCCGTAGTAAGCACTAGTTGTAAGCATTCACTTTAGACACAAAAGGTCGCAGGTTTGGTGTTGCATTGCGTATTGCTGACCAAGGCTCCCAGAATGCCGACCAATGGCGAAAGCGGATGTATGCGCTGGTTTATGATGAATTCAGTCCAGTTGATGGCGACATTGGTGTAACGCTAACGGTGACGGTTGAAAAACAGCCACTTTAAAAAGCAAATTAGGAAATCGGAGGAAACGATGAGAATAAAACAAATAGGCCTGAGTCTCTTTGTTGGGTTGGCGATTTCTATGTTCGGGGGGCAGGTCATAGCCAAAGAACCTCCTGTAGCAAAGCTCGTACAAATTGAAGGCAGCGTGGAGTTCAGTCGAAATGGTACCCGTTGGTCGCCAGTTCGTCGTACCAAGTATCTGTTTTCTGGCTATCATATTCGCACCGGTGAAGATGGCGGCGGTCGTCTGATCAATCAGGAATCCGGGACTTCGCAATCCCTCGGCAGCAATTCGGAAATTCAGATTGAAGATGGCGAAGTGATGGTGCTCGCCGGTAGCCTGTCAGAGCCCGAGGAAGAAGAGACCAGCCTTTTTCAGAGTCTGATGAACAAGTTTGCCAAGGCGCAGCGTTATACCACCGTGCGACGCAGCGTAAACACCGGTGAGGAAGCCTGTGACAGTAAGGTACGCACCATTCGAGAAGTTGCCGTATCACCTTCACATTCCGACCTGGTCTGGCGTAATGCCTGTC